>NZ_CP102609.1:4800000-9364413 GCF_028870195.1 Streptomyces sp. G7(2002) | reverse complement strand
CAGCTTCGGGAGTACCGGGCCATGACCGAGCGCCTGGCCGAACAGGCCGCCCGTGTACGGCGGGAGGCCGACCAGGCCCGGCGCCAGCAGGAACAGGCCCAGCGGTGGCGGCGCGAAGCCGCTACCCGACCGGCCCGGCCCTGGAAGCCCGCCCTACTCCCGCCCGTGCGGCCAGTGCCCCGGCCCGCGGGCCGGGGGGGCCATTCTGCGAGGTCTGCAACCGCCCGCTGGCCGAACCCCTGGTGCGCTACGGACGGCACATCCTGTGCTGAACAGGAGCCGGGACGCTCCTGTGGGCCGCCCGGACGAGGGCGAGCCCCGGGGCGTTGCTGCGGCTACAGTCCACGCGACGGGGGCCGGAGCCACTGGCATTGGCTCCCGCCCCCGTCATCCGGCGGTGAGGACGCGGGTCAGTCGGTGTCCTCGTGCGGTTCGAGCAGGGCGAAGTACGTCGCACGCTGCTCATCGGTCAGCTCACCGTCGAGCGAGAGCGCCGAGCGCAATGCGCTCAGGGTGTCCGCCGCCGGCGCCTTCCACGTGTTGCGGGCCTGGCGCTGGATCTCACCGATGGTGGCGTACGCCTCGGCGGGGAAGCACCGGATGTACCAGCCCAGCGTCTTGGCCACCGACGGCGTCAGGTTGAGGTGCCACCACGCCTCGAGGCCCTCGCCGTTCTCGTCGTCCTTGAACATCCCGACGGACTCGGCGAAGTCGAACAGCACCGGCACCGCGGCCCGCACGGCCCGGCCCAGGTGCTCGGTGGGGACGATCTCGTCAAGACTGACGGCCACCGACCAGGCCAACGTGCCGGCGACCTCGGAGACGGACTCCTTGTTGCGGTGGCGCAGCACCCACCGCTTGCGCACGTCGGGCCGGTCGTACAGCGTGTGCTGGAAGTCGACGGCGAACCGGTCGCGGACCTCGACCGCACCGGGCGAGAGGCTGTCGGGGTCCCCGCCCGACATGGCGGTCTTGACGCCCTGGTAGGAGCGCTGGCGGGACTCCACGAAGCTGCTCGGGGTCTCGCGGACCACGCTGTACAAGTACGTGCCGGAGCTGTCGGCCGCCGGTCGCGACTCCCTGGTGCCGAGCGCCGCGCCCGCCGTGCTGCCCGCTCCGCGCTGATCCCGTCTCATCGCTCTCATGACGGTGTCCTGTCCTAAAAGACAGGACACCGTCATGTCACAGGTGATTGATCCACCAGAGGATGCCGGTGACGAGTGCACCACCCGCAGCCGCCGCGATGCCATGCACGAGGCCGTGACTAGCGGTGCGGGCAAGGGAGCGCAAGGGGACTCGGCGTGCCGGCTTCTTCGGTTGCCCCGTAGGGTCGGATGCAGTGCTGATGGTTCCTCCTGGTGCGGAGCTGTCGGTCGCTTAACGAGGCGGCTCCCTGGGCCAACAGGGGGCCGCCGCCCCTTTTCGGGCGGCGGCCGTCGCCGCAGCCGAACCTCACCAACTGCTGGGCGAGTTCGACGTTCTCGTACCTAGTCTCAGGGCTGCTCCGACCAGTTGGTCACTTGTGTTTGCGCTGGTCACCGCTGGTTTTTCGGTTGCCAAAGCTGGCCATGAGGAAGTCTTCGTATGCCATGGGTTGTCATCGGTAGACTTTGCTGGTCAAAGGCCAGGGGAGGGCTCGATGGCACAGGTCTTGCGGATGCCGAGCACAATGGAGCTGCCGACAGGTCCGCGACGGCAGTTCGTCGAGGAGTTGTTCTCGCACTACCGGGATGCCGGGCGCCCCACGCTGCGGGTCATCGCTGAGGAGATAGACGAGAACCCGGAGTTCGACGCTTTCACGGCTAGCCGTGAAACCATCCGCAAGATGCTGCGGGGCAAGACCGTTCCGTTGAGCTGGGCAGTGGTCGACGCAGTCCTGACGGTGCTGTGCGCGCGAGCCGGTGTCGACCCCGACGCGGAGCGATGGGCGGACGGCTTCAATGGCGAACCAACCTCACACCGGCAGAGCCTGCGAAACTTGTGGAACGAGGCGATAGACGCTCCGCCCACTCCTCCTGCTCGGTCTTCCGCCTGGGGAGGTCAGAACGATCCCTGGGCAGCGTCGAGTAGGCCCTACGCTGACGAACCGCCGTTCTGAGGCTCCCAGGCGGCCGAAGCTGGGCCGTGTGTCCGGCTTCGGCCGCGTGTACGTCACGTCTGCGGCTCGGAAGCCGGGGATTGGTCGTCGCTCCGGCTACTGCTGAACCAGAGAGTGCGAACCATGTCGGCCGCCGCGCGGCGCCGCGCAGGCTTCTTCGCGTACACCGCGGTAAGTGACAGCAGGATGATCAGCAGCAGGTAGAGCAGCACGACCGCGAGCAAGGCCCACACCAGCAGTGGAACCCGGGCGATGAACGGCAGAAACGCCGTCACGGCGACCCCCATCAAAGTGTCAGAGCAATCTCCGCACTGACGGGGCGGCTTACCGCAACGGCCAGCGCCCGATCCGACGATCTTGAATCGTCGGCCGGGTCCACCCTCCCTTGACTTGGCTGGGGGGAAGTGCCGTTGCGTACCCTCCGGTGGTCGTGAGCCACCTGCCGAGCGGTCCCGGTCGAGAGCTGCTTCAAGGATGCCATGTCGGCCAGCGCGGCCGTCTCGGTGTCGCAGAAATCGGCATAACTGTGACACCGACCGCCACTCAGAAACCGCCGGCTGTCCACTTCCGTCCATTCGGCACCCGGCTGGTGCCAGCGTTTACCCGTGACCGAACTCGCACTGAACGTCATCGCGGGCCCGAGCGCTGGAATTCGCGCAGGTCAGCGGTATCGCCCCGCGGGGCAACACCGCTCGGAGCGTCACTGTGCTGGTGGCCCGCCGCTTCCGCCCGTGTTCATCAGGAGGTAGGCGAGAGTCACCACCCCGACCCCGACGAGTACCGCGATGCCGACAGCGGGGTGCATGTACGCGATGTATGCCGCGACGGTGCCTAGCAGCAACAGGACAAGAGCGCGCAGATCCAAGGGGCCGGTCACCGGGCCAGCTCGGGGTCGAGTTCGCGGGATACGGCCGCTGCCAGGTCGGCCTTCGCCTTTTCCGCCGAGCGGTCCGCCATCCCAATCGTCTCGGTGTAACCGGCCTGGCGCATGTCGCCCCGCTGGACGCCGTAGGGGAGGTGGAAGACGTTCCGCCAGAGGCCGAGGACGGCGGCCTCCACGGCACGTGCCTGGTGGCCGAGCATGGAGGCGCTGATCAGCTCATGCCAGCCCTCCCGCTTGTGTTCCTCTAGCCGGTCGCTGCCGTGCTTGCCGATCCCGACCTTTACCGCGGCGAGGCCGTCGTGCGTCGCGAGGTACACAAACGCCGGGTCGTCAGCGCGGATGCCGTAGCCACCGCAGTACCTGCATGCGCCAGTCTTGGCATGTTTGATGCTGTCGAAGACCGGAGCGACCTCGCGCCCGCACTCCTCGTTAAGGCATCGGGCTTGCCACGGTTTCTTGACGCCGGGGAACCGCACCAGGGGTTCGGCGCCGGCAACGCGCATGAGGTCGACGGCCTCTTCGGGTGCAATGGCGCCGTTGCGACGGCAGAGGTCGCAGCCCCTGCCTTGTTCCTGGCGGAGGGCCTTACGGACGCTGGTGAGCGTGGGCGCGGTGATGCCGTTGCACGTGCCGCACACAGACATCCAGGGGGTGCCGTTGCCGGGGTAGGGGCCTTGGGGGGTGAGTCCGCGCTCGGCCATGATCGCGCGAGCTTCGCCCTCAGTGCGCTTCTCACAGCCAGAGCAGCGGCGGCACGGCCCCTGCCCGCTCGTGACGACGTTGGCGTAGCGAGGAGAGCAAGGGTGTCCGCACTTGTCGCAGGTGCCGGGCCATGGGGCGGTGGCGCCGGGATAGGTGACGGACGGGGTGAAGCCGCGGGCGCGCATCTCGGCGGCGGCCTCCTCCGGATCCTTTTTCTTAGGCATAAACAAGCATCATGGTTCTTGTGGAGCAGCCGTGTTGGCCGTTTATGGAAACCGGCCTCACGGAGCGCCGCGTTCGGCGCGACCGGCGTGGTCCTCTCCCTGACCGGGCACGAAGGGGCCGGCATCGCCCTGCTGAGCGCCTGCTCGCTGGGGCGGGGCGTCAGCCTGCAGCACGCTGGGGAGCTGTAGAGCTGCCTGCCGCGACATCGCGGCGTACCCCAGGGGCCGGACGATTCGTCCGGCCCCTTCGGCGCACCCGGGGCGGTGCTGAGGTTCTCGGGGACGGAAGGCGGGGCCGGGCAGGGGCGGGATCAACACCACGGGCGGGTCGCGGCGCACGCTGGAAGACGAGACGCCCCGAATCACTCGGAACACGTCGGGTGCCGCTGCTGTCCTCGCGGCCCCCGGGATCGGCAAGGGGCGAAAGACGCTTCGCCGATGCCCGGAGGTTCCTGTGTTCCTCGACCTGCTCCACGCCCTGCTCGACCAGGCGGCCCGCGCCGTCCCCGACGGCGGCGCCCCGGCGCTGCTGGGAGAACTGGCCCGTGCCATCTCCGCGGTGACCGGCCTGGTGCAGCTGCTGCGCCGTTCCGGCCGGCGCCGCGTCCGCCGGGTGGTAGAACCGGGCATGACCTTCGTAACGGCGGGCGTCGCCGCTGCCGGCATCAAAGCGACGGGCAGCGTCACCTCCGCGCTGATCGGGCGCTACCGGCCCTCAGGCGTGCCCCGGCTGGGCAGCAAGGAAGACCGGGCGGAGGCGTACCGGCGGCTGCTGGACGCCTCCACCCGCTCGTTCAACTGGGCGTTTCAGTTCTCCCACCTACAGCGCGAGGCGGGCCGGGCGGCGCACAAGCTGCTGCTGGGCCAGCTCCCCCAGGCGTGGGAGGTCAGCGGCGAACTCATCGGCGCGCTGCACGGCGTACGGCTGTGCGGCACCGTGCCGGTCATTGCCGCGGCGGAGGACCTGGTCGCCGCGACCAGCGACCTGGAGCTGAACGAGAAGGACGGCGACCGCTTCCAGCAGCAGGCTGAGGCGGTCGTCGCAGCCCAGGGCGCATTCCTCGACGTCTGCCGGGAGGACCTGTCGTACGCCACGAAGCGGTGGCAACTGCTGCGCCGATACAAGGAGCGGCGCTTCCTGCGGCAGCAGGCCGGCCGCTGACGGTGCCCGTCGGACACAGCCTGCTCCCTGTCCCGTCGAGGGGCCCTCTGAAATCGCGTTCTGTGGCTCGTCTCTCGCATCTGATCCACAGGGCGAAAGCCCTCTGAACGGCGGCTAGTTGTAGGCGGGGGAATGGGTGTCGGCGGACTCGCTAGAGTGGTGCCTGCTTACCCGGATCCTCCCTTTGGACTGGGCGCGAGGGACTCGTTCCCGGACGCCCAGCGCCTGCGATCAGCAGGTGCCGTTTTGGAGGAGAAGGGGGGTGCTGATGAGCGGCAACCGGCGCAAGCGTCGCGGCAGGAAGTGGACTGGCAGTGAGAAGGTCCAAACCGTCCTGGGTGCGGCGCGCTTACTGGTGACAGTCATCAACGCCCTGTGGGGCTGATACCCCACACCGAACCCGTCGGACACGACTTGGGCCACGCAAGCAGCGAGCCCGGTCGGCATCTACTCGACCGGGCTCGGTAACTGCAGGAGAGGCTCGGATCGGTCTTGCACCGCTTGAGGCATGCCTGGAGGTGCTCGTTCGTGGCACCAGACGTGGACCGCAACAACGGAAATGGAGCAGTGGGACCCATCAGCTCTTGGTCGTGACGTCTGTCGGGTCGTGAGCAGGGGGCCTCAGGCCAACGGCCTGGAGGGCCTGTCGGCGGTCGGGGGTGAGGCTGTGCCAACGACGTCGGATGTTGCTGATCCATTGGCCCAGGCGCATCGGCTCTGCACCCAGATCTTCGACATGGCGCTGCGGAACGTCGAGGTGGCCCTCACGTGCGCGGAATGCACGCGCCGCCGCAAGTCCGCGGTGGAAGGCGCGATCGCGGGCTGAGCGCCTGTCGAGAGCCGACTGCCGTTTTGGCAGGCTGCCGCTGTTCAGGCCCAGGTGGGTGAGGAGTTGCTGTTGTTGGGGGTTTGCTGGGGGTCGGTTGCGTTGGGTATGGAGCCACTCCCCCAGACGCAGGCCGTCGTCGGTGACGTAGTCCCGGCGCAGGTCGGTCAGTGAATGGCCGGCGTCGCTGTGTCGGTGGGCGGCGTGGTAGGCGCGCTGCCAGGTCAGTGGCCAGGCTGGGTTCCAGTGGGGATCCAGGTCTAGCAGTGCCTGCGTGCGAGCGGGGGTGAGCTGGTCGGCGCGTTTGCGTTGGGTGGCGAGCCAACGGCCGAGGGCGAAGCCGTCCTGGCGTTGATCGACGGGCACGGACAGATGTCCGTGGGTTGCGGCGTAGGCGGCCGCGTGGGCGAGTCCACGGTCGAATGCCTGCTGGCGGGGGTTCCAGACAATGTTCAAGCGTTCCAGGGCTGCGGTGCGAGCGGTGTCCAGGGCGTCGGTGCTGTGCAGGTGGCGCTGCCAGGTCAGCCATCGTCCCAGCGGGTAGTTGGTGTCGTCCTCGTATGCCTGGGGGATGTCGAGGTGGTGGTGGGTTCGGTGGTAGCGGCGGGCCGCGGCCAGGCCGCGGCGCCATTCGGCGCTCTTGGGGTTCAGGACGCGCAGGGTGAGGGCGAGGGCGACTTCTTCTTCCTGGGTGGGTCGGTCGAAGCGGAGCCAGGCGCCGGGGTCATCGCTGGGGAGGGTGGGGCGGTGGGTGCGGGGGTCTGCGAGGCGGGCGGTGAGGCGTTCGTCGTGGGCGCGCAGAGCTTGGACGGTGCGCCATAGGGGGGTGTAGGCATCGGCGCCGAGGAGATCGTCGGGGTCTTCATCGGGGGTGAGGTAGACGGGGACGATCAGGGTGGCTTTTTTGCCGGCGCCGGGTGGTTGGCGCAGGGCGCGGCCGACAGCCTGGACGGTGTCGACGGGGCTGTTTTTGGGGTCGGCGAAGACGACGGCGTCGATGGAGGGGACGTCGATGCCTTCGCCCAGGACGCGGGCGTTGGCGAGAACGGCGGGGGTGTGGGGGTTGGTGTGGGCAGCAAATTCGAGCAGGAGGCGGCGGCGGATGCGGGGTGGGTGGGTGCCGCTGATCCAGTTCGCCCAGAGGCCGTCGGGTTGCAGGTCGGTGGGGAGGGCTGCGGCGGTGTCGGGGAGGGTGGTGGCGAAGGCTCGGGCGTCGGCGACGCGATGGTGGAAGGTGAGCACGCGGCGCAGTTTGTGGTCGTGGATGGCCCTGAGGACGGCGACTTGCCGGCCGGCTAGGCGCAGGCCGTCGGCGCCGGCGTCGGGTCCGGTGGCGAGCCAGTCGCGAAGGTCGGTGTTGTCGACGACGGGGACGAGGATCTGGTAGTCGGCGAGTAGGCCGAGGTCGATGGCGTCGGAGAGGGTCAGGCGGTAGGCGACGGGCCCGTAGAGGGTTTCGTCGTCCATGGAGGCGACGGGGTCGTCGGCGCGGTCGCTGTCGGGGTCCCAGATCCGAGGGGTGGCCGTGAGGTAGAGGCGGCGGGTCGCGGGGACCTGGTCGTCGTGGTGGATGGCAGCCCAGGCTTTGCCGAGGCGGCCGGCGGTGCGGTGCGCTTCGTCGACGACGGCGAGGTCCCAGGCGGGTAGGTGAAGGGTGTGGTGGGCGGTGAGCAGGGTGGGCAGAGAGGCGTAGGTGGCGTAGACCGTGACTGGCCCGTCCTCGGCCGGGGTGAGGGCTGCGAGTTCGGCGGGGTCGGTGGTCATTGGGATGTCGCCGGCCGAGGGGTGCTCGACTGCCTGGCGTGCTGAACAGACGGCCACGGCACGGCCTTTGCGGCCAGCTGCGTGCCAGGAACGCACAGTCTGAGACAGCAGGTCCAGCGTGGGGACGAGGACAAGGACGCGGCCGTGGGCAGCCAACCGGGAAGCGGTTCGCGCGGCAATGAGGGTTTTCCCGGTGCCGCAAGCGGCCACCACGCTCGCGCGATCGTGGGTGCGCAGCGTCTTGACTGCTGCTGTGACCGCTTCCTTCTGGTGTGGCCTCAGTTCGAGGTCGGTGGGGGCCATGGTGTGTGCCGCTCCGGTGCTGGGCTGGTGGGGGCGGGGCATTGTTGCATCGAGGGCTAATCGGCTGCTTCGGTTACGAGGGCCAGGGTGGAGCCGCTGGCGCTCTTGCGGACGTGGAGCCGGTTGGTGATGCGTCGGCGTAGTTCGGGAACGTGGCTGATTAGTCCGACGGTGCGGTCGTGGGCGCGTAGGGAGTCGAGAACGTCGAGGACGTGGTGGAGGGTGTCTTCATCTAGGGTGCCGAATCCTTCGTCGATGAAGAGGGTGTCCAGTGCGCGTCCGCCTGCTTCGTGGGTGACGACGTCGGCGAGGCCGAGAGCGAGTGAGAGGGAGGCGAAGAAGGATTCTCCTCCGGAGAGGGTGTCGGTGTCGCGGTCCCGGCCGGTCCAGGCGTCGGTGATCTTCAGGCCGAGGCCTGAGCGGGCACCGCGGGATGCTCGGTGGTCGCTGTGGGAGAGGGTGTAGCGGTGGTCGGACATGCGTAGCAGGCGGGTGTTGGCGGCCGTGACGACTTGTTCGAGACGTGCGGTCAGGACGTAGGCCTCGAGTTCCATGCGGTCTCTGTTGCTGGGTGAGGTGCCGTGGATGAGGTCCTGGAGGTGGTGGACGGTGTCGTACGCGTCCTGGAGAGGTTCCAGGCGCTGGATGCGGGTGCCTAGTTCTGTGGTGAGGCTGGTGAGGTTGTCGTGGCGGGTGCGTGAGGCTGTGGTGGCGGCGACGGCCTGGGTGTGACGTTCTGCGGCGGTGTCACGCAGGGCGACGGCGGCCTCAAGGTCGGCGGGTGGCTGGGCTGCGGCCTGCACGAGCTCGGGTTTGTCCAGGACGGCGGTGTGCGCGGCGCACTGGTGGCTCCATTGCCTGATCTCTTCCTCGATGGTGTTCAGTGCATCGTCGTCGAGGAGTGCCTGCTCGGCGGCCTGAAGAGTCTCGAAGCCACGGGCCTGTGCGGCGGCAGCGGCCTGTATGGTGCGCTCGTCCCGTTCCGAGGCGGTGCGGGTGGCGGTGGTGGCGGCTTCGCTTGCAGCCTTGAGATGGTCGGCACTGTGGGTGAGGTCGGCGACGCGTGCAGCAACCGAGGACGCGCCTTCACGTGCCGCATCCAGCTTGGCGTGGAGGTCCTGCAGCCGTGCAGCAGCGTGGTCGTATTCCGCATTGCGCGCCGAGAGCTGTTCGCCGGCCGTAGTGCCCTTGTGGACCATGTCGGCCTGTTCGTGCTCCAGGGTGGCGAGTTCCTCGGACGCTGTGCCGAAGCCTGCGGCTTGCTCGAGGGCTTGGGCCAGCTTCTTTTCGACGGTGTGGCATTGGGCTTGGAGCTCTGCCAGAGATGCATCGCCTGCCTCTCCGCCTGCCGATGCTGCGCGTTCACGGGCCTGTTGCAGTGTGGCGCTGATGGCCTGCTCGTCCTGCTGGGCCTTGGTGTGGCGGGTTTCTGCGGCCTGCTCGTCGGCGCGTGTCGGCTGTCCGGGGTGGGGGGCAGCTGGCGCAGGATGAGTACAGGATCCGCAGACAGGACAGGGACTACCGTCCTCAAGGCCGGCGGCCAGCTCGGCCGCCATGCCTTCCGTGCGCTGACGCCGGATGTCGATGTAGGCCGCGGCGACCTGGGCGGTGACGGCGCGGGCGTTGGCCAGGTGCTCCTCGGCTTCGGCCACCTCGGCTCGGCGGGCGTCGCGCAGTTCGGCGGCTTTGACGCGTCGGTGTACGTCATCCAGGGCGGTCTCGTGGTGGCGGATGTCTGCCTCGGCGCTGCGGGCAGTGGCCATGCGGGCGGTGAGGGCCGTGCGGCGGGTGGGCGCCTGCTCAAGCCAGGTGCGGGCCTCGCGTTGCTCGGCCGCTAATTCCACGCGCTCGGCATCGAGGCGTTCGAGGTCGCTGGTCAGCTGTTGAACAGTTGCTTCTTGCGGCAGCAGCGCTGCGGCGAGGGCGGCCTGGGCACGCAGCTGTTGTTCGGCAGCGGTGAGTTGCTCGGCCGTGGTCGTGTCATGGTCGGAGGCGAGACTGCTGCGGGCGTCGGCCTCGTGGCGGGCGGCGCGGTCGTGCTCGGCGCTCGCAGTGTTGGCCGCATGGACGACGGCTGCCAGCTTCCCGGCGCGACGGGCCTTCTCGAGCTGGTCGTTGAGTTCCTGCTGTCGGGGCGCCTGTTTCTGGAGCAGGTCAAGCTGGTCTCGGGCGCTGCGGTGTTGGGTCTGCTGTTGATGAAGTTCGCGGACGGTGAGCTCGAATGTCTGCTGGGTGCTCAGGTCAGCGGCTGCCGTCGCTGCTTCAGCGGTGGTGCGCTCCAGGTGCGTTGCCGTAGCCTCCGCCAGCGCTGTGGCCCAGCTGTGGGCAGGGCCGGTGAGAGTGTGTGGATCGTCGCTGGTCGGAGCGTCGTGCTCGTGGTCGAGGTCCCCGGCTGCCTGGTGGATGCGTTCGATCAGGCTGGTCACGTCTCCGCGGGCGGCCTTGAGGGCCTTCTCCGCTTCGCGGCTGCGGTCGAGGAGCCATCGGTCGATGTTGGTGAACCTGCCGGTGCGGAAGAGTTTGCCGAGGAGGTCCCTGCGTTCGGGTGCCTTGGCGCGCAGGAACTGGGTGAACTGGTTCTGTGGCAGGAGAACGACCTGGCAGAACTGGTCACGGCTCATGCCCAGCAGCGCAAGGATTTCGTCGCCGACCTCTTGATGGGACTTGCTGGATGCCTCCCATCGGCCCTGCCCCAAGGTGTCGTCGTGCGTCCACTCGCGCAGAGTGGTTTTCGCGCTTTGTGTGGTGTCCCCTGTCCCTCGGGTCTTGGGCCTGGTCTGCTGCGGGATGCGGGTGATCTCCAGGCGGCGGCCGGAGAGGGTGGCCTCCAGCGTCACCTGTGTGAGCAGATGTGGGGCGGCGTGGTCGCTGCGCAGCAGCAGGTCCCGGTCCCCGGGCGGCTTGCCGTACAGGGCAAAGCAGATGGCGGCGAAGACTGTGCTCTTGCCGGCGCCGGTGTCGCCGTGGAGGAGGAAGAGGCCGTCGGCGGAGAGGGATTCGAAGTCGATGGTGTGGATTCCTGCGAAGGGTCCGAAGGCCTGCAGGGTCAGGCTATGCAGGCGCATCTAGACGGTCTCCTCTTGCATGGAACGGATGCGGGAGGCTTCGACGGCCTGGCGCAGCAGGTCTTGCTCGGTGGGGGTGGGGTCGGTGCCGCGGACCTTCTTGATGAAGTCGCTGGCAATCTCCAGGTCGGTGCGGCCGTCGAGGCGGTCAGTGTAGGTGGGGCCGTCCGTCTGGGGGTTCTCTGGGGGTTTGTGCAGGAGGTGCATGGTGTGTGGGAAGCGGCGCCGTAGTCGGGCCATGGGCTCGTACGGAAGGGCCGGGTCGGTGAGGGTGACCTGTAGCCAGCTGCCTGTTAGGTGCTCGTGGGCGGGGTTGGTCAGTAGGTCCTGGAAGGTGCCTTTCAGGCAGGCGAGGGCGCGCGGCACAGGGGTGGGCATGCGGGTGAGGGTGACCGTGCCGTCGCCGGCCAGGTCGACCACGGTGAGGGTCTTGGTGTGGCCGGCTTCGGAGAAGGAGTACGCCAGGGGGGAGCCGCTGTAGTGGATGCGGTCGTTGATGTTCTGCGCGCCGTGGAGGTGGCCGAGGGCGACGTAGTCGATGCCGTCAAAGACGCTCGCCGTGACATGGGCGACGCCGCCGACGTTGATGTCGCGTTCGCTGTCGCAGGGGGCAGCGCCGGTGACGAACGCGTGGGCGAGGACCACGGAGCGGGTTCCGGGCGGGTAGGTGGCGAGGTCGGCCCGGACGAGATCCATGGCCGCGGTGGCCACTGCCTGGTGAGAGGTTTTGTCGGCGCCGAGGTCCGTGCGGGCCAGGGAAGGTTCTAGGTAGGGCAGGCCGTAGACGGCGACGGTGCCATGTGTGTCGTCCAGCAGGACGGGGGTGGTGCAGGCGGTGACCGGATCGGTCCGCAGGTGGACGCCGGCGCGGGCCAGGAGGCGTGAGCCGACTCCGAGACGGTGGGCGGAGTCGTGGTTGCCGCTGATCATGATGATCGGCAGGTTGAGGCCGGCCAACTGATTCAGGGCATCGTTGAACAGGCGCACAGCGTCCAGGCTGGGGATGGCACGGTCATAGATGTCCCCTGCTACCAGGATCGCCTCAACCTGCTGATCTCGTGCCGTGTCGTGCACGTGTGTAAGGAAGGCATTCTGGGCGTCGATCAAGTCTGCCTCGTGGAACCGGCGGCCCAGGTGCCAGTCCGAGGTGTGCAAGAACCGCATGGGCACAGACCGTAACCATGAGCGGAACCCTACCGGGCGGTTTTCCCGATAAACATGCTGGCTTGTAGGGGTATGAAGGTAGATGAGGAATCGTTTTCCCTCATCGTCTGAGGGCTCTGACAGGCAACGGGCACGCCGGGTGATTTGTCAGTGGCAGGGGGGAAGATGAGCAGTGGGGGAAGGGAGAATGACATGTCCTTACCGCGTTCTGCTCGGTCCGAGTGCGTGCCGGCGCCCAGCGGCTGTCGGTGGTGCGGGATCGAGGCACGTGGACATGCTCGGCAATGGGTTGCGGACGTGGGCTGGCACGCGTGGACAGCGCCGACGGTCCAGCAACGCAAGGAACGCATGCTCAAGCGGCGTAAGGGCCGTCCGCATTCCTAGTCAGTGAGCCAGCTTCTGCAGCTGAGCGAAGACGTCACGCAGTTGCTGTGGGACATCCTGGGCCGCCGTGAGGGTGGTGGCCAGGCCGTAGACCATGGCGGGCTTACCGCTGGGGCTGTCATCGGCCGCCTGTTCTTTGATCATGCGCAGAATGTCCCCACTGAATTTTCTGCCTCCGCGGTGGGCGGTGAAGTCGTCTGCCGTCCAGGTCTGCGGTGCAGGGCGGGGCCAGCGGGCGTTGGCGGCGGTGGCCCATTGCGCGTCGGTGAAGAGTTCTTCCAGTTCGTTGAAGCCCTCGCCTTCTCCCACGTAGGTGACTTGCGTGTCGAGGTCGAGTCCGGCGCGGCGCAGCCTCTCGTCCTTGAGTAGCTTGTTGCTGCGACTGTCAGCATCGATCATGAGCATGACTGTGCGCTGGTGTTTGACGAGGTATCGGGCCAGGTGCAGGGCCCCCTCGTTATTCTCGCAGCCCCACAGAGCGATACCGGCCGCCTGCAGGGACAGCTTCTGAGAGAGGCGGAACAGCAAAGGCATGGCCTGCTGCTCGGTCTCCCCTTCCACAGCGAGGAAGCAGCGCTCGTGGAGCAGGACCGAGTTGCGCAGCCCCAGAGCAGCAGCGATCTGCCCCAGCACGACGGTGCGGCCGCTGTCGTTGAGCTTGAGGTGGACGACGTCGGCGATATCGACGCCGTCGATGAGGTTCATCGAGTGGGTCGCCACCATGACGCTGACATGCGGTAAAGCGCACTGCTTGCGGATGATGTCCATCACGGTGCGCTGGTGGCGGTAGTCGAGGTGGGTGTCGGGCTCGTCGTAGACGACGATTGTCTGGGTTGGCTCGCCGTCCGTCTCCTCCGTCGCAGCCAGTTCGGTGCTCTCCAGGAGGTCGCTGGTCCACTCCCATACCGCGAGGGCAATCCGTCGGGTGCTGCCCTGCCCTGAGCGTGTCAGGTCGACGGGTTCGCCATCGGCCCGGGAGACGTGCAGGGGAGCCCGCTTGAAGCCTCCTTTGAAGGAGACTTCAGGTTTGACGTCCACTCCGACGAATTCGCTGCAGTGCTGGCGGATGTGGCTGCACAGGGAGTCGGCCTCCTTCTCTAAGCGCTGGGTGATCGCTGTTTCGATCTCCCGCACCTGTCCTTGCAGGGTCTCGTCCTCCAGATGCGCCTCGTAGCAGTTGCTGAGGGCGGTCCGTACAGCATCATCGGGGCTCTCGTCCTTGCCGCTGAAGGCGAGAAGTCTGGGCAAGCGGGCTTCCAAACTTTTGGGAAGCGGCTGCCACTCTTCGGTCTGAGGCAGGGTAGCCGCGTGGTCGATGACCGCGGCGAGCAAGTCCTCCTTGAGGGTGCCGGCCGGGGTAAGCCCGAACTCAGCAACGAGGGTGGCGAGGGCCGGCTTGAGCAGCCTGTCCAGTCCGTGGAGGCGGCTATCGGTGGGTTGGCTCCCGAAGTACTCCCAGCAGGTTGCGTCACCCGACCTGGCTCGGCGGCGGATGCTTACCTGGGCGGGAAGACCGCTGCTGTCCCGTTCACCGGAGTCGAGAGTGAACCTACCCTCCACCCAAGTCTCCGAACAGCGGCGCCCCTTGGCCCCTTCGCCTTGCTCATAGGTCCGGTCCTCTTCGGTCAATCGGTATGCGCCCACCAGGAAGGCGAGAGCGGTAAGCACAGCGCTCTTACCGCCGTCATTACGGCCCGCGAGGATCGTGGGACTACTGATCGGAATGTCCGTCACGTGTGTCAGGGAGCGGAAGCCGCACGCGGAAAGGCTGTCGAGGTGCACCGTGAGCTGCTCCGTATCTCCCCTGCTCAGACCAGACAGAGGTATGACCTGCGGGTAACGCGTGCGCTGCAGAGTCAGCTGGGTCGTCAGCGCAGGCAGTCATACTAGAGGCCATTGAGCAACAGGACGCTACTTACCGGCTGTTAACGGTGCGCCTCACAGCGGCCGAAAGGGCATCGCGCTGGGTTCGATCCTGGCTTGAACACCATCGCCAAGCGTCCATTGCGGTCCCCTCCGGCCGACGTGGATCTATCGATCACGCACTCCGAGACTCGAACCACCGAACACTTCCGCACTTTTGTTCGCATGTGGGCGCGGCAACAGGCGGCACCTCGATGACGGACGTCCATGGCGAGAGCCCACTCCTGTTGACAATGTCCCTGTGTTCGAGAGCGCTTGACAGTGCATGTCACGGCCCGCAACGCTGAGAGGGATGAACGCTGCCGCGAGCCACGAAGGATTAACCCGAGCCAGTGCAACCCGGGCATTGGTGGCTGCCTGCAGCGTTGCGGGACTTGGCTCTGACCAGGCGGACTTGTTGCGTCTGGGAGAGAACGCCATCTATGCACTGCCACGCGAGGGCGTGGTTGTGAGGGTGGCTCGCTCGGATACGGGAGAGATCGAAGAGAAGGTCACCAAGGAGCTTGCTGTCGCTCGGTGGCTGATGTCTACGGGCTTCCCCGCGGTTGGGCCTCGCGAAGACCTCCCGCAGCCTGTGCGGGCTGAGGGGCGACTCGTTACCTTCTGGGAGTACATCCCTCCGAGTCGGACTGAACCGGGTTTGACGGATCTCGCCATGCTGCTGCGCAACCTACACACGCTGCCCGGACCGGACTTTCCCGTTCGCGCTTTGGACCCGTTTCCGATCATGTGGCGGCGTCTTGAACAGGCTCACGGAGTTAAGCAGCAGGACGTGGACTTTCTCAGCGAAGCGTGCGCCGGCAGCGAGGCCGCCTTCCGCGAGGTCGTAGGCCAGCACCCCACGGGCCTGGTTCACGGAGATGCCCACCGCGGAAATCTTCTCGCGCGCGGTGAGCAGGTTCTGCTCATTGACTATGAAGCGGTTGCTGTGGGTCCTCAAGCCTGGGACCTTCTTCCCACCGCCATTGCAGTCGACAGGTTCGCACTCCCCCGCCGCGACTATGAAGCTTTCTGCCGCAGCTACGGGCAGGATGTCACCGCCTCGGCGGGCTACGAGGAGCTGCGCACGGTGCGGGAGTTGGGGATGACCACCTGGCTTATGCAGAACGCCCAATCAGGTTCAGCTGCCCAGGAGTTCACTCTTCGTATGGAGTCGTTGCGAAAGGAAGACCGTGAGCGCCGCTGGCACGCACTCTGACGGGCCGGTGCCCTTACCTTTCGATCCCTACGTCTCCAGGGAAAAGACCCGCCTGACCACCGTCTACTCGACCCCCTGGACTTATGACCCGGCTCAGGTCGACGGGGCCGCCGAGCGGCCCGGTGACGTCCTGAACCTAGGGCGGCTGGCGAGGCACTACGGCAGGTCCGGCCAGCAGCTGCCGCGGGTCCTCAAACGTGAGGCGTTCGACTGCTCCAGCCTGACGTTTCAGCGTTGGTCGGGCGGGGAGCCGGCGGCTGCGCAGCTGTGGCACTTCCTTCTGCCTTCCGGGCAGGTGGTTGTAGCCCTCACTCTGGATGTGAGCGCAACGCTCATCGAAACGATCCCCCTGCTGGAGGACCTTTACTACGCGAGCGTGGAGTGCGCGGGGCTGCCTTTGGAGCAGATCGCAGCGGAGCGGATCGGCTGTGCCCCGAACGGGGACGGGCAGGTCCCCGGGTTCCTTCCTGAACGCCACCAACTGGTCTTCAGCAGCATCGATGCACCGGAACGAGTTCCTGATGAGGACACGGTCCAGCGCGTCATCTACCGCACCGACCTGCCCTACCGTGCGCAGCACAGTTCGATCTGCTACCCGATGGAGCTCAATCGCCGCCCGACCACTGTGGGGGCTCTGGGCCCGTATGTGAGTCTTGTGTGCGGGCATCAGGACTACATCGAGAACTGTGTGCTGCTCTCTGCCGTGCAGGCTGTGGGGTCCGCTGCCCGGCTCCGCGAGATCCGCGAAGTCGCTTATGCCTACGTTCACAGGTTCCGGCACCGCAGCGCCGGCCAGGGCAGCGCTCACGACCGCCGCGCGGCGCTGGAGGACATCACTGACGGGCTGAGCCAGCTCGAACTCGAGCTCAGTTACAGCGTTGAGGTCGGCAGCGATATCGGGACGCTCGTACCGGCCCTGCGTGTCGAGAGCTTCCACCAGGAACTGTTCGGCGCCATGGGCCTGACCGAACGGGCCGCCACCATCGGCCAGATGCTCCAGCGTCTCGGGAACGCCACCGCTGCGGAGTTGACTTCCGTGGAAAGCATGGAACGGCGTGCCGCTGACCGCCGGCGGGTCCGCACCGTCGTGTCCGTCACCTTTGTCACCACCATCACCGGAACACTCAGCCTGCTGTTCGGCTTCTTCGGCATCAATGCACGACAGGTCGACCAGCAGCGGTCGATGTTCGACGACCACTACACACCGATTTACGCACTGATCACCGCCATCTTGCTGTGTGCCATGGCGATCTTCGGTGCGATGCGCCTCCAAGAACGGTGGGAAGAACGACGCGATCGCGGCAGGACACGGACCTGGGAAGGCACCCACCGGCTTTTGGCGCGCGAAGTCGGCACCGTCATCCTTGATCCAGCAGATGCGCCTGGGGCCCGCCGCATCCCCGGTTCACGCCCTGCGGGCGGAGCTGACCGGCGAACGCGCTCCGCCGGCCGCTGACGTGCAAGCTGAGTGAGCAGGTGCGGGGCGGCCTTCAGCGGCATGGTGACCACCACGACCTCGGCACCGCATATCACCTCGGCCACGGTGGTGGGGGTGGCGCCGGTTTCCTCTGCGAGCGAGGTCAGGGTGTGCGGGCCGCGCGAGTTGGCGACGGCCACCTCGTGGCCGAGCGCGGTGATAGCCGTGCGAAGGGGGCTCAGTCGAGCCAGGCGAGGGGGTCCTCTTCCTGAAGGTCCGTGGGAACGGACGTCTTGAAGAAGACGGGAAGCAATAGAGTGTTGAGTTCTGCCAGGGTGCTTGGCGACAGGCGAAGTTTTGCGCCTGTCTCGACTGTTCCGGAAATCTCGATGTGAAGCGCGTGCCCAGAATTTCGAAGTTCGCGCATTCCCTCCGCGCGGGAGGAGAGGATTCCCGACAAGGCCTTCACTTGATCTTCAATGTTTCGAGAGTGGCGTTCGTCGCACGAGAGCGACCACTGCGCGCCATCGCTACGCAGTTCGATTCCCTGTTGTGTAGTGTCTTCGGCGGCGAGGTTCGGCACGAGGGTTTCGGTGATGAGCTGGGCAGAAATGACGTCTTTGGTAACAATCAAGGAGGTTCGGAAGTCTTCCCAGTTCATCGCTGACCCTTCGTTCTCAGAGTAAAGTATTTCAACATCCGGTTAGCGAGCGTTTGTGTTTGGCGCCAGTTCGAGGGAAATGCCGAGCTGAGAAATACGGTTCCACTCGCGTTGCGAGAACGCAATGGTTGCCTCATGGTGAGTGAATCCGTAGACCCTGAGGTACACCTCATAGCCTTCGGATGCGAGGCTCAGGATTTCTTCCTTCACCGGTACGGCACCGGAGAGGACAGTATCCAACTGCTCAGAGAAATCCCGTGTTGTCCGCTCGTCACACTGAATGCGCCATTCACCACTGGGGTCTCGTGGGTCGGATCCTGGCTCCACGACGAGCGTGGGCGTGAGTCCCAGCCGCTGGGTGAGCATCGCCGAGTCGAGGCTGCGGGACTTGATGACCAGTGCGACATCGGTCAATGCCCATTCCTGAGGCACTCGCGTGTGGCGTTCCGTTTCCACAATCGCTCCTTCAATAGATTCAGCTGACACGAATTCTACCCCTTGTATTCACGGCAAGCTGCCCAGTGGACATTTCCCATGCCCGGCTTGAGCAAGTCACCCAACGAGGTCCTCTGAGCGACGGTGGCCGAGTTTTCGTAAACGGTGAATCCTCCACCCCCGCTGGCTTCTGGAGGAGCAAGGGTGTAGTTGGGGATCCGCTGTCCCGGATGAAACGTCTCTACCGCTGCCCCGGGGTAGGTGCCGCCCTCCACCGCCACACCGTTCAACCCGGGTATGAGCTCGCCGTCTTCCACGTAGAACGAGATCTTGGTTCCCGGCGGCACCGTCACCTCGCCGGCACCTCGCTCCAGGTATCCGTGTCCGGCGAACACCTTCTCCCCATCTGCCCGACCGCCCGCGAGGACTCGTGTTGCGTAGTAACGGCCGTCGTCGTCTGGCCACTTCCGCGAAACGATCTGGGGCCGGCTTTCAGCTACTGCTTTCTTCACCTCATCGAAAGGTGGCAGGTGGCCGCCTGACCCCCGGCTGCCCATAGATCCGAGGCGAGGGATATGAAGGCCTTTGAAGGCACCAGCTTCCGCGACGGTACGAGCTGCGGCCCCCGCGCCACCGAACGCACCACCCATCAACATGCCGTACGTCGCCGCTGAGCCAGCCTCGCTCAGGTTGATGCCCTGCTGGTCGCCGAGCAGATTCCTGCCACCTTGAGCAACGACGACGTCCACTGTGATCGCCTCGACGCCGCCGATGGCTGCGGTCGCCAGTACAGTGCCGGCGATCTCAGCGATGGTCGTGGATACAGCCACTCCCGCCGTGCTCGCCGCAGCGACAATCGCTTCGGTCGCGGCCCCCGCCGCAACTTCGCTGATGCCGCCGGTGAACAGGGCCAGAACGGTGCCGGCGACAAGGACCGCTCCCGCGATCTCCAGTTCGTGTTCGATCTTCTTCTTGGCTTCAGCTATCTGGTCCGCGTACTTGTCGAGAGCCTTGGCCATGTCGCGAGCGGCAGTCGCGACATCGTCTAAGTAGCCTTTGCCGCCCCCGTGATACTGGCGCCAGAACTTGCTGAATGCCTCAATTCCTTGACCCTTGTTGTTGTCGATGACGTCCTGCGCCTTCTTGTGGCAGGCGGCCGTGCAGTCTTCGACGTCGTCGGCGTAGGTACGCCAGGCCCGGGCGGCTTCGCGTAGCTGGTCTTCGTCGCCCTCGGGCCACCACATGCCTGTGAGGTCTTGGACGATCTCCTTGGCTTTGTCGGCCGCGCTCACTTCGCCCCCCGGTGGCCGTCGAAGCCGGAAGCCGCGGAGCGGTCTGCCTCCTCGTGGTTGTCCGCCATGTCCTTCAAGGTGTCGTGGATGCTCTGAAGGCCCTTGGTCAGGGCGTGAGCCGCCTTCTCGATGCTCTGAAGGTGCGGGGTGTAGGCGTGCTCGAACTTCTGCCCCTGCTCATCGTCACCCCACGGCTTACCGAGCCCCGCCAGGCTGTGCTTGAGCTTGGTCGACGCCCGTTCGAGTGCGGCCGACTCCCTGTGGAACGTCGGTGCAGCGGACTTGAGTTGGTCTGTGTCTACGTCAAAGCCAGACCCGGCCATGCTTCCCCCCGGAGTATGTTCCCGATTCCGAACTGCAACCAACGTACAAGCAGGCACTGACAACCCGGCCGCCGACTGCGACAGGAAGGGTTTCACTGGCAGGTGCTGCACTCAACTCCGTTGCAGGGCAAGCACCTTCGCCAAAACGTTGATGCGTTGAATTGTTTACAAGTGCGCACATCGAGCGGAGGCGGCTGCTCAGACCCCTCCCACTCTGGGGCCAGCAGTCCGCCTCGTCGGTGAGGGCCAGCCCGATCGGTTTCCATTCGTAAACCGCGCAGTTGGTCTGTTCATTTCTTGTTAAAGGCGCACCCCAGCGTCCTGCGCGGAGCCGTTGCCAGCGCACCACGCAGGTCTTGGGCAAGGGTTCAACCGTGCCAGGTACCGCCTGACGCAGGCGGTACCTGTTCTGGTGCGGCAGTCGGCTGTAACAGCCTTGCGCGAAGCGCACTTGGTCCAGCAGCGGCCAGCAGCTCACCACCCTAGGTGCACACTCCCCCGCGCCTACCAGCACAAACGCAACACCCCTTACACCCATCCAGACGCCCCAAGGGATTACCGCTGGTGCGGCCGACGTGCTTCAGTGGCCGGGCGGCTTCCGTCAGGGTGCTGATCGACCCAAGCAAGGCCCCCGATATCGAGTCGGGTCCGCGTTCGGGTCACGGCGACGTAGGCGAGACGGGCTTCGCCGTCATCGATCGGGCCGGGAATGGGACGGCCGGAATCGTCCTGCTCGTCGCTGTCGCGAGGTGGTGGGAAGTCGCCGGCGATCCGCACGCTGGGCCATTCGCGGCCTTTGGCTTTGTGCGCGGTCGAGACAGTCACGTGCGCCTGGTCTTCACCAGTGAGCTGGTTGACGGCGGCGAGGATGGCCTCCGTGCCGTGCTTGTCGACGAGATCGACCAGCGGCTGCAGGTCGCGACCTGCTGGGTCGTAGGAGGCGTAGTCCTGCAAGTCGCCCCAGGAGGTGAACAGCACGAGTTCGGGGTGACTGGTTCGACGGCCTTCCTTCAGATCGCGGGCAGCCAGGGCCAGGGCGCGCAGGCTGCCCCCTCCCCCGACGAGGGCTACGCGGCGTCCGGTAGCGAGAAGTTGGATGACTTTCGGTGATGGCGCCGACGTTCGTGCGGCACAAGACGGCGTCCGGGCAGGGGACCAGGCCGAGTTCGGTCGGGATCGCTTCGCTGCCTTGCAGGCGGATGGGCGCGTCGGCGATGGCGAGCCAGCGGTTGGCTTCGTGGGCGAGGAGAGGGCCGAACCGGAAGGACTTCGACAGGGTTAGGGCGGTGCCGTCGAAGCCGGTCATGACGTCTTTGGCGCCGCGCCATTGGTAGATGGCCTGTGCGGAGTCACCGACCATGACCAGTTGGGCGTGGCTGCGCTGGTTGTTGAAGATCTGCTCGACGACGGGGTTGGTGTCCTGTGCTTCGTCCAGGAGTAGGAAGTCGGCGGCGATCTTCGGGTTCGTGAGTGACCAGATCTTGAGGTAGTGGTCGTGGTCGAAGCGGACCTTGCCGTCGTCCGGGTGTTGGAGGTCGGCCCAGGCTTTGTGGGCGAAGGGCGTGATCAATTGGGCGAGTTGTTGGTGCAGCGGTGGTTCTTCGAGTCCTCGGAGGCGGGGGACGTGGTGGTGGGTGATGGCGGGGTCGGCGGAGTGGCAGAAGCGGGTGACGGTGCGCAGGGTGGCGTGGGAAAGGGTTTTGGGTGAGAGGTCGCGTTCGCCGATGCGGACGGGCTTGGTGATGCCTAGGTCGTGTCCGGTGTGCCAGGCGGGGCGGCGTGGGGCGTTCAGGCGGCGGGCGTAGCGGTGGCCGATGGCTGCGAAGGCCAGGGCGTGGGCGGTCTTGCAGGTGACGGTGGTGGGGAAGCGGGTGGCGGCGTCGCGGGCGATGGCTTTGTTGTAGGCGATGTAGCGGCCGAGGCGTTTGGTGTTGTGGGCGAGTAGGGCGAGAGTGGTGGTTTTGCCGGTGCCGGCTCCGGCTTGGAGGGCGAGGTGGTCGCCGGCGTGGAAGTGGTCTGCAGCGGCGGCTTGTTCGGCCTCGGGGAACATCGGTACAGCGGTTATCGGCGAGAACGATCATGGTTAGGGCGTGAGCGTGCTGACCCGGTGCTCGTACTCGCGGCGGGCCTTGCGCTGGGCCGGAACAGCCGGAACGCCGTGGCCACCGTCGAGCGGCTGGCAGCGGGCGAGGAGCTGACGGTGCACGGCGGGGACGGCGGTCACGCGCAGGATGTAGCCCTGGCCGCGCCGTACGGCCACCCCCTGGTCGAGCGCAGCCTGCTGGGCGGGCTCCAGCTCGGTGGTGCGGAGGAAGCCGGCGATCTTGCCCGGCATGTCGAGGGTGACCGGCAACTCCGGGGCGGGGGCGTCGTCCTCGTTGGCGGTGTGGTCGGGCAGGAGGTCGGCGACGGCGGTGCGGATCGCCCCGCGGCTGACGCCGTGGTCGCGGGCGAGGGCGGCGATCGAGCGGCCTTCCAGGTACGCGGTGCGCACGTCATCGGTCTTCGCGGCCGCCACGGCGGGGCGGCGTCCGCCCTTGCTGCCCTTGGCCTCGGCGGCGCGCAGTCCGTCGTAGGTCAGTTCGCGCTGGAGGTCGCGTTGGAGTTCGCCGGCGGCGGCGAGGGTCTGCACCATGAACTTCACCGTGGACAGCAGCTCTCCGGTGCGTGGGTGGCGGGCGGTGAGGTCCATCGCGGAGAACGCGCCGTCGTGGATGCGCAGGGCGAGGCGTTCGCGGTGGAGGACGTCGAGCACGTCGAGGATGTGCCCGGTACCGCGTACGAGGCGGAACATCTCGGAGATGTCCACGGTGTCCCCGGGCCGCGCGTAGTCGAGGAGCGCGCGGAACTTCGGGCGCTGGAGGGGGTGGAGGCGGCTGGAGGCGCCGTCGTCCTCCTCGAAGACGACCGGGTCCTCGATCCCGGCCTCGTCCAGGACGAGGTTCTGCCGGGCGGTCGACTGCTGGTCGGTCGAGACCCGCTTGTAGACAAGGTTTGCCACCGAGGGCCCCTTCCGTACGGAGGAATGGACCCCATCCGTCGTCAAACCCTGTCATCAATCACCGTCGGATCTGATTTGATTCGAGCCGCCGCGAACCCCCGGATCACACGGGTTCATTGGGCACGCTGCCGCCCTGTCTTCAAAGGATCGTTTGCCGACAGGCAGCAGGCGCGTCCGGGTGTTGTAGTCGGGACAGACTGCTGTCTGCCATCGGTGAACGCCACCCCGAGCGGGCGCAACGGTCATTACCGTCCAGACTCATGACAACGATTACGACGCGCACGGTCGAGTATCCGGCCGACGGTTTGACGATGATCGGGCACCTCGCGCTCCCGGCCGGTGTCGACCGTCGGCCCGCGGTGCTGCTCGGACCAGAGGGCACGGGGCTCAGCGACGTCGAGCGCCGCCGGGCCGATGCTCTCGCGGAGCTGGGATATGTAGCGCTGGCCTTCGACCTTCACGGTGGGCACTATTTGGGGGACCCCGAGGAGATGCTGGCCCGCTGCATGCCGCTGCTCGCCGACCCCGACCGGATGCGAGGCATCGGCCACGCGGCGCTCGACGTACTGCGCGCCGAACCGCGGACCGACCCCGACCGGATAGCCGCCGTCGGCTACGGCACCGGAGGCGCCATCGCGCTGGAACTCGGGCGCGACGGCGTCAACCTGCGCGCGATCGCGACAGTCAACGGCCTGATCACAGGCCGACCGGGCGAGGCGGCACGCATCTGCTGCCCGGTGTGGGCCGGGGTCGGGTCGGAAGACCCCATCATGGTGCCCGCCCAACGGGACGCGTTCACCGCAGAGATGCAGGCCGCAGGCGTCGACTGGCGCCTCGTGGTCTACGGAGGAGCCCTGCACGCCTTCCACCATCCACCGGTCGACCACACCGTGCGTCCCGGCGTCGGCTACCACCCACGGCACGCACAGCGAGCCTGGCGTGACATCGTCGCCCTGCTCGCCGAGTGCCTGCCCGTCACGGATTGATCCGATCGGCTCCCGATACTCACTCCTGCCCGCCGTCGTCGTCTTCGTCCAGCTCTGGGGCATCCGGGTCGCGCAGCGGGCGCAGGGCGCCGGCGGCCGGGGTCGAGGCGGTGAAGCTGTAGCGGCCGAGCAGGTTCAGGTTGCGATGCTTGAGCGGGGAGAGCCGGGCGATGTCCTCGTCCCGGATCTCGTGGCCCTCGGCTTTCAGCTGGGCGACGGCAACGTCGATGTAGCGGGTTGTCCAGAGCACGATGGCGTTGAGGACCAGGCCGAGCGCGCCGAGCTGGTCCTCCATGCCGTCGCGGTACGCCTGGTGGATGGTGCCGCGCTTGCCGTGGCACACGTCCCGGGCCAGCTTGTGGCGGGACTCCTGCACGGTGAGCTGCCGGTTCATCTGTCGGCGGTAGGTTTCGTCCACCGGGTCGATGACCCGCAGCAGGTGTTCGGTCTTGGCGATCCGCCCGTACTCCGCGAATGCCGCCCCGAGCGGGGTCGGGCGGCCGTCGCGTCCGAACATGCGCAGCAGGTCGTAGGCGCGGACCTGGTTGGTGACCAGGGAACCGGCGACCTTCAGCATGTCCGGCCAGTGCGTGATCACCTTGTTCAAGTTCACGCGGTTGCGGCCCAGGTCCTCCACCACGCCGTAGCTGGCGGTCTCGACGCCGGGCATCGTGGCCCGCCAGAACCGCTGGTCGTCCAGATCGCGGAACCGGGGGCTGAAGTTGTAGCCGAGGATCTTGAACAGGCCAAACACCATGTCGGAGTACGAGGCGTTGTCGGTCGCCACCATCTCCGGCTTCACGCCGCCGTCCAGGTTCAGCAGGGCGTCCAGGATGTGCAGGGAGTCGCGCGGGGTGCCGGGTACGACCATCTGCCCGATGCCGGCGACCTGGTCGTTGACGGCGTTGTACAGCGTCTGACGGCGCTCCGTGTACCGCTTGACCACCGACGGGTCCTCAATGCCGAGCTGCACGGCCAGGTGCTCGATCACCGGCCACGGCACCGCGAGCGGGTCCTCCAGGAACAGGCCGACGTACCGCACCGTGCACATCTGGAGCGCGAACCCGAGCCGGTGATGCTCCGTCCGCCGCAGGGCGATCAGGTCCCGGTCCACGTAATCCAGGAAGAAGAACCGCTCCAGCTCGGGCCTCGTCGGCTCCTCGGCGAACGTCCCGTACACCTCGGCCTGCTCATCACTCAGAAATTCCACCGGCACGAGCCGGACCGTAGCCAGCCCCGGACCAGGGCCGGAGGCGTTTCACCGAACCCCAGCGGTGAAGTGGATCACTGTGCTAGACGGCCGTGATCGTTCTCACCGATAACCGCTGTACCGATGTTCCCCGAGGCCGTCTTCGCGGGCGAGTGTCTGCCAGTGGACTGACGGGCGTCGTGCAGCCACGAGAAGGGCAGTTCGAATTCCTGGAGCGGCGATTTTGGGCCGAAGTCACGGGATCTTGCAGAAACGTACTGAGTCCCTCTCTCCTGGCCAGGCAGGCCAGTTCAGCTGCCACGGTGAAGTCGTCGGCGGCGGCCGAAAGCCGCTGCAGGTCTCAAGGTGCTCTTCTGGGTGCCCTTGCAGGCGGGGATGGGCATGCTGGACCCTGGGCCTGTTAAGGGCAAGCCTGATTGCAAAGAGCTGCGGGACTTGATTCCTCTTTCTCCTGCTAAGTGAAAACCTCATCGGTTGAAAAGCTGACTGGCCCCAGATCAACGGCAGAGCCGGACCGCCTCATCACATTTTGCTGAACCATTGCCCGTAGTGCTCAGGCCGACGAAAAGGGCATTCCTCATGGCTCACCCTCCACAGCAGAACGTCCCCGACCTGGACGCGCCCGGCCCGGCCCATACCGTCGTCTACCCCGGGGACAACAAAACCCGGAACTACCCGATCATCGTCCAAATCCAGGCCCCGCAATACACGCACATCACCGACATCCCCATCGACTGCTCCGGTGCCAATTGCTCGATCTCGATCGCCGCCGACGGCAAGTCCGCGACCGTCACGATCACCGCCAACACACCGATGACCTCCAGTCGCCCCTTCAACGTCTCCGTCGCAGCAGACGCCAACGCACCTCTCGCCGGCGGCCAGTACAGCGGCTCCTTCACCTACGACTCCGACACCACGCCCCTGACGGTGAACATCACCCCTGGCGCCCCCGGCAACCTCCAGATCGCCACGAGCAACGCCCCCAGCAACGGCGGCGTCAGGATCCAGTCCGTCCCGCCCACCTCCAGCGGCGCTAGCGCCGGCCTCCAACCCAATGACGTCATCACCGCCATCGACGGCCTGCCCACCCCGAACATCGGCACCTACTACCAGGTCATGAACAACTACCGCGTCGGTGCCACCGTCCCCTTCACCGTCCAACGCGGCGGCCAGACCATCACCGTCCAGGTCACCCTTGAGCCCTGACACACCTCCCACCCACCTGAGACGTGCACGACGGGGTTCGATCAGGTCCTTCCAGTAGGCAGGCGCGCGGGTCGGACCACCGGTGCAAGGGGGACACGTAGATGGGGGCTGGCCGGAGTACGTCGGAACCGTGCCGTTGACGCAACGGCCCGCAGGCCAGACGTTGTGACGCTGTATCGGGAAGTAAACCGCTCGCGGGTCGTGATGCAGATGGGCCAGCGGAAGATCGAGTGCACCGAGACCATCACACGCCGGGAACCGGCAGACCTGCGCGAGATCCCGAAAACGAGCGTCGTTCACTTCGACCGCGAGATCGTCGGCGAGGGCATGTGGAGCGCCGTGCGCGACCGGCTGACCGAAGCCAGCCCGGAAACGACGCTCTGGGAGAGCGAGAACGAATACCGGTTCAGCGGCTTTCTGATGAAGCTGGTGGGACTTCTGATGCCCAGCGCCTTCCGCAAGCAATCGCAACAGCACATGCAGGACTTCAAGGCGTTCGACGAGCAGGGAAAGGACGTCCGCGAGGCGACGGACTGATCTGCCGTAACTGGTCAGGCGTCTGACGGCGTGGCGTGTTGATCTTGCCTTCGTTCGGGCTGTGGCCACCCGCTACGAAAAGCTCGCGGTCCACTTTGAGGCCACTGTCCTCGTAGCGGCCATCAACGAGTGGCTGTGATCAGCACGCAACTCTAGAGCTCGAAGTCCTGGGCCAGTTCCTCCCAGTGAATGCTGCGAAGCGCGAAATCAGCGTCCTCGCCTGACGGGACAACCGGGACGGGCTGGAACCAGGCCACGGTGAGCACGGAATGGTGCAGCACGGGGTCGAGCTCGGGAGCGACAGCTGTCGAGTGGAAGACGCCGATGCAAGCCACGGAAGGCAGCACTTCAACAGGGCCGAAGGGGCCGGCCGTCTTGTCTGGGTGCTCACGGAAGGGCGGAACGAGGTGGACCGGCGCGAAGGAAAACTCGCGTTCGGCCTCCCGCTGGAGGCCATTGGCCTTCATGTCGTTGATGGACTTGCACGGGTAGCCCTCCAGAATCCCTCCATAGGTCGAAGACATCCGCAGCTCGGTGAGCTCAATCGAACGACCAGACGAGAGGACTATGTGGCTCAGCGACATACCGACACCCTATGCGCATGATCCACTTCTGATACACGACCTAGCAGATACCCGAGCTCAGCTACTAAGGACTGTCCCGTAAGTGATCTTCGAACCGGTGGGATCAGAGCCTCAGGACGCGGGTGGCCAAGCCTGATCTGATGGCAGGATGATCGACCCGACGATCCTGAGGGGCCATGTCCGTGCATACGCCTGCCGACTACCTCGAACTGGCGCGTGCCGAGAACGACAGCGCCGTTCTGCATCGACTCGCGCGTTGTCCGTACCCCTTCGTCTGGCAGGCGCTGGCCGCCAATCCCTCCACGGCGCCTGGCACTCTGCTGGAGCTGAGCACGGCCCAAGACAGCACCTGGAACGACAACAGGCTTCTTTGCCTGCTGGCGGAGCATCCGAGTGCGGACCACACGGTGCTGCGAGCCGTCCGTGACGCCGTGGCGGCAAAGCTTGCCGAGGGCGAACGCCCCTACGCTGCGGTGCTCGCGCTGGCGGGACAGACGGAACTTGCGGCGGCAGAAGTGCGACCGCTCGGGGCGCTTCGTGGAGCTTCTGCTCGGCTGCGCAGCCATCTTGATCGGCGCCTTGGGCTCCGTAGTTGACCCGCGCACGCCGCAGTCAGGTCACGATGGAACGATCTTGATGTGACTGCAGTGATCACGGCGTCGGAGCCGTCCTGGATAGGCCCCTTCACCGGGCTGAGCCCGCGCTGCTTCGGCAAGTTGGTGACCGCCGTGCGGCGCAAGATGGCTGCAAAGTTGAAGCGTGGGCGACCCTGGGGGCTCCCGCTCGAGGACCGCACTCTGCTGATAGCGGCCTACTGGCGGACAAATTTGACTATGCGCCGGATTGCTCCACTGTTCGGCATCTCGAAATCCGCTGCGGACCGGATCATCGACCATCTCGGACCGCTGCTTGCCATGCAGCCGCGTGAGCGGTTCCGCAAGGGCACTGTGCTGATCGTGAACGGCACCCTGGTGCCCACTCGCGACCACACGGTGGCCGAGCAGTCCAAGAACTATCGCTACTCCACAGCCCATCAGGTGGTCACCGACGCTGACAGTCACCTGGTCGTCGTGGTCGGCCGGCCCTTGCCGGGCAATCGGCACGACTCCCGTGGCTGGGAGGAGTCCGGAGCCAAGGCCACCGTCGGCAACACCATGACCATCGCCGACGGCGGCTACCAAGGGACCGGACTGGTCATTCCACACCGTCGACGCAAGGGCGAAGAACTCCCGGCCTGGAAAGAGGAACACAACCGGTCGCACAAGCAGTTCAGGGCCCGCGTCGAGCACGCCCTCGCCCGCATGAAGGGCTGGAAGATCCTGCGTGACTGTCGCCTCAAGGGCGACGGCGTCCATCACGCCATGCTTGGCATCGCCCGCCTGCACAACCTGGCCCTCGTCGGATAGGCGAACGGAAGGCACCACAGCAGACCTTGCCTCTCCCGGCTCCGAGATCGTTACGGGACGAGCCTTAACCGACGATTCATAGGTGTGCGCTCGTGAAACACGCCGAAGGTCGCCGGTCACGCTGCGGGTTTCATGGGCCCGGCCCGGCCCGAGCTGGATAGGGCCGTCAAGCTCGCCGGCGAACTGCGCGCCTGCAGTGTGCTCGTCGCCCTCGTCGTCCACGAGCACAAACGGCCTCGTCCGGTCCCTGTTGGGCGGCTGACCGCAGGACCGCCGCAGCGTGAGGGGCAGGTACGCGGCTGGAGCTTGATCAGATGCACCGGCTCGCCGTCGAGCAGCGGCTCGTCGACTAGGGCGTCGGTGATCTCACTGCCCTGCGCACAGCCCACGACTACCGACACGCTCCGCACACCATCAGGCGAACGGCCCGACATCACCAATCAAGGCCAGTAGCTACAGGGGTTGTCGAGCCGGAGGCATTGAGGGGGCAAGGCCGGACGGTGCCTCCACCGGAGTCCGTGAGCCACGACGGCTTGCTCTGGTGGTTGCCACGGTGCGCCGCCTCGGAGCTAGTGCCGCGCGCAGCGCCGGTGTGAGCACGCGGCGGGTCTCGGACGGGAGGAGGGCGGCGGGGGTGGGCAGGGGGTTGAGGTAGCGGGTGTAGATGAGGCCGCCGAGGATCGTCACCACAGCCGTGGCGCGGGCGGTCGCGTCCCGGCCGCCGAGAAATTCAACAAGCCGGGTCAGCAGCTCGCGTTCCAAGTATTCGCGGATCACCTCGGCGGCCTCCTCGCCGCGGGCGGTCAGCTGTCGGAAGTCCGCGTCCTCCCACAGGTCCGTCACCGCGTCGATCAGGCGGTCGGGGAGGGTGGCCGGGTCTCCGCTCAGGACGGCGTCCACCGTCAGCGCATTGGCGCACTGGACCTGCATCACGTCCGCGAACAGACCCTTCTTCGAGCCGAAGTGGTACGCGATCAGCGCCGGGTCGACCCCCGCGGCCCCGGCCACCGCACGCAGGGTGGTGCGCCGGTAGCCGTGCTCCAGGAACAGCGCACGGGCCGCGGAGACGATCGACTCGCGGGTCGGTGGGTTGCCGCGGGGACGGCCTCTGGGCCGGATGGGTGCGGGGGCAGCGTTATTCATCAGTGATGAGACTGCGTTTCGTGATCGGCACAGTCAAGGGCATTCCGGGAACCACACGAAGGGATGCCCCGACACCATGCGTATCGCCATCTTCGGCGCCAACGGACCGACCGGCCGCCGGCTCACCGACCAGGCCCTCGCAGCCGGCCACGAGGTCGTCGCCGTGACCCGCCGATCCGGCTCCATCCCCGCACGGCCCGGCCTGACCGTCGCCGTCGCCGACGCCACCGCCCCGGCGGCCGTCGACGCCGCGATCGACGGCACCGACGCCGTCCTGTCCGCGCTGGGCGCCCGCTTCAGCAAGCAGACCATCACCACCTACTCGGCGAGCGCCACGGCGATCACCGGGGCCATGGCCCGCCACGGCATCAAGCGACTGCTCGCCGTCAGCTCCAGCATCGCTGACCCGAACTGGCGCCCCACCGGCGCCCACTTCTTCAATCATGTACTCGACCCGCTGGTGAACCGACGCCTCGGCCGTACCCTCCACGAGGACATGCGCCGCATGGAGGAAGTGATCCGTCAGACAGACCTCGACTGGACCCTCGTCCGGCCCTCGGGCCTCTTCGAGCACCCCGTCGTCACGGCCTACCACACCGCCGAGAACAGCGCCGACGGCGTCTTCACCGCCCGTGCCGACCTCGCCGCCGGCATGCTGCACGAGATGGAGGAGCGGCGATATGTCCGTACGGCCATGGGCATCATCACCACGGCCGTGCAGCCGAACATCGCCAAGCTGATCTGGAACGAGGGCGTGAAGAAGAAGTGAGCCGGGCGCGCGCCGAACCCACGGCCGACGCACGGGCATTCCCCCGCCCCCACACAGCCACACTCACCACCCTCCGCCCCGACGGCACCCCGCACGTCACCCCCGTCCGCTTCAGCTTCGACCCGGCCTCGGGCCTGGCCCGGGTGACACCCGGGCCCGGGCCGCGCTCGGCCAGGCGGACGGCATCCGCTGGATCACCCTCAAGGGGCAGGCCGTGGTCAGCGCCGCCCCCGCATGCCGAGGACGACCGCACGGTCGCGCGGTTCGTCGGCCGCCCGGTGGCGCTCATCCGGGCCGGTCTGGGCTTCGACCTCAAAGGGCCACCGCTCACCGACAGCAGTTGGGAACACGTCCTGTTCCCGCCCGAGGAGGACTACCCCACCTATGACTGGCCGATCCGCCTCGGCGACGCGGACCGCCTCTCGGACGGTCTGATCGGGTACTACGCAACGGCAGGGGAGCCGGGTGACGAGATCAGCTATGACCGTCTGCACGCGGTCGACCCGCTCGACGACAGCGGCTACACCATCCCGATCGGGAAGGACGAAGGACTGGCCATGCCCGCCAGGACCACCTGCCAAGAGCCGCTGACCCACCACCTCCTCCTGCTCGCCGACCCGCACGTCCCCGTGCACGCCACGACGGGGATCCTGACGATCGCCTCCCTCGCCCTGCCGGCCGACCTGATTCACCAGTCCCTGCTCCGGATCCGGGCGTCGTTCCGGCTGAACCCGCTGCTGGCACCGGTACGACAGGCGGCAGCCCAGGAGAAGGACGAACCGATCCCGCCCGGCCTCGTCATGCCGCAGCCCGCCTCCTGGCACGGGACGTCATCTTCGCTGCCGAGCCGTTCCGCCCCGGCGGCGAAGATGACGTCCCGGAGTGGTCGGAGACCGCCATCGCCCCGGCCGACACCCGCTTCCACCCCGACGACCCCGCCCCTGAGGCCCGCGCCGGATACCTCCAGCTCGACCCGACCCGGCCCGAGTAGGCAAAGGAGACACCAGCGCCATGCCCCAACTCATCCGATCCGCTTCCTCATTGCTCGAGTACGCCATCGAGACCTATCCGCCGCAGCTCAACGCCAGCACACCGAGCGACCCCGTCACCGCGACGCTGATGGTCACGGTCCGCCGCAAGGCACCGTCGAGGAACGTACGATGCGACAAGCTCTCACTCAGGCTCCGTACCGGTGCGCTACTTCCACGACTGCTACTCGGTCGGCGACCACACCCTCTGGGGCGTCAACCGCCGCAAGAAGGGAGCCGCGAACACCCTGGCCGCCCTGACGACGCCTCGATCTACGTCATCCTGGACAACCTGTCCGCCCACAAGGGCGCCGACATCCGTCGCTGGGCGAAGAAGAACAAGGTCAACCTGTGCTTCACCCCGACCTATGCGTCCTGGGCCAGAAGGGCATCCGCTGGGGCTGCAAGCCTCTCCAAGTCACAGCCTGACCCAGCCCGGCGAAGCCCACACGGTCACGACACTAGCTTCGGCTGCGCATCATCGACATCAGCAGCCCGTGGGTTTCGTCGTCGGCGGCGACCACAAGCCCACAACCTGCCGCACCAATCGGGGCACCGTCGATCCCGGTGACAACGCAGCCAGCAGCCCGGCACAAAGCAATGCCGGCCGCGAAATGCACACTCCTGGAGAAGTCGCCACCATCAGTGACATACGCGGCGCGCTTGCCGGCAGCAACCCAGGCCAGCGCCAGCGTCGTGGATACGACGCGCGGCCGGAAACGTTCGACGAACTCAGGGTGGGCCAGCAGATCCACGGCTCGGAATCCGGGTGCGCTCGGGAACGGCGGATCCAGGTTGACGTCCACCAGCCGGGTAGCGGGTGTGGGCGTCAGCAGTGCGTCGTCGGCCCCGTCATGACGCACCCAGGCGCTCTCCCCGTCGGTGAAGAAAACCTCGCCGCTGAACGGGTCGGCCACGGCCGCAGCCCCATCGCGCAGCGCCACGTTCACGGCTACCAGCATGTTGCCGACGGCGTAGTTCAGCGTGCCGCACAGGGGATCCACCAACCACTGGCGCACAGCCTCGGCGGCGCCCTGCTGCCCGCCTTCCTCGCCGAGTACCGCGTCATCGGGCCGTACGGCACGGATGACGCCGAGGATCGCCTTCTCGGCCTCCACATCGGCGGCGGTGGCAAAGTCCCCGGCACCCTTGTCGATACGGTTGAGCCGCTGGCCGTACATGTTGCGGACCACATCCGCGCCAGCCCGCGCCCCGGCTATCGCGACTGCAGCATCGTCGGAGCTCGCGTATGAGTTGATCACACCGTGCAGACTATCGAGGCGAAGCTACCGCCCCGGCGAACCTTCCCGGTCAGAGCACTAGCGCAGGTGGCGTCCTTGGCGTGCGGCATCCATTCGACGGCGTCCTAGTCACCCTTGCTCGAGCAGTGAATCCCCAGTTGGCGAAACCGGGGACCCTGCGCACCATTGGTAATCCACCGCCACTCCCTGACCGCCACGCCGAAAGGCAGCACCACAACCGACCCACAGCGCAACATGCTCCGCCCAGTCGGCCCAGAGGAGAAGCTCCTACGCCGCGGCGTAGCTGAGGCGGAACAGGTCTTGGGCACGTTCCAGGTCTCGGTTCGTGCGCAGCTGCAGCTCCAGGTCGCCCGTGCCGTGGTGGCCGAGCCCTGTCACGTCCCGGGTGAAGCCGGGAATGAGGCCGACCTCCTTTGGGTCGGCCTTGAGGTAAACGAGGACCTTGGCCTGCTGTGGCGGGCAGACGCACGCGAAGTTCCGCAGCCGCTGGTAGGCACGGAACTGCTTGCGCTGCACCCGGGTGATGCCATCCCCAAGGCCGAGCAATGCCTCGTCGACCGCCGCAGCAGGTCCGTCAGCGCGCCGTCCCGCCTGCGCGTGCTCGTAACGCCGCCCGCGCGACGGCGTGCCGCCGCGGGGGCAGTCTTCTGTCCGGTGTACGAAGCCACGGTCTCAAGGCCGATGTGGTCGTCGCCGAAGAGGCGATAGCGGACCAGGTCGATGCTTCGCCGCCTGCCTCGCGGTCGCGGCCTACGGGATCGACCTGATCGTTCCCGGCTGACACCACCCCTGCTGCCTCCATCGCCTGGTGCGCGAGGTGCCCCGCGCACCAGGCCCGGGAAAGGCTGCGTGGGCGTTCGTGGGTGATCGAGGAGAGACTGGAAGGGGTGTCGGCGCCGGGTCGTGTCGAGCCACTCCCTGACCGTGCACAGAGCTGGAAGGAGATCGCCGTGCGGTCGTGCTGTGGCTGGAGGGGCACCAGCTCTGACAGCCGGGATTGGCACCGGGCCGTGTTGAGCGCGGCGAGGAGGAGAACATGACCGCCCCATACGAGACCATCAGCGTCAGCACCCGGTTGGACGGCAACGTCCTGTTCGCCACCTTCAACGCCCCGCCGATCAACCTCATCGGTCCCGAGGTCGTGCGGGACCTGGTCGGGCTGCTGGAGGAGGTTTCCCGGCCGGCGAGTGCACGGGTGGTGGTCTTCGACAGCGCGGATCTCGACTTCTTCTTTCCGCACGTCGACCTGACAAAAGTGTCCGAATACACCGCTGAAGCCGCGAAAGCCGGGGGTCCGGGCGACGCCTCCCTGGGGATGCTGTTCCGCAAGCTCAGCGAGATCCCGGCCGTGACTGTCGCCAAGCTGCGCGGCCGTGCACGAGGGGCGGGCAGCGAGTTCGCCCTCGCCTGCGACATGCGCTTCGCCTCCCGGGAGAACGCTGTCCTGGGCCAGCCCGAAGTCGGCATCGGCACCCCGCCCGGCGCGGGAGCGATCCAGCACCTCACCCGTCTGATGGGCCGGGGCCGAGCGCTCGAAGCCGTACTGACGTCGGCCGACTTCGATGCCGAACTCGCCGAACGCTACGGATGGATCAACCGCGCGGTGCCCGACGCCGAGCTGGACGAGTTCGTCGCCGGCATTGCCGCGCGCATCGGGGACTTCCCCCGCGATGCGCTGATCGTGGCCAAAGCAGCCATCAACGCCATCAGCCTGCCAACTCCGGCCGACGTACGCGCGGATGCTGCCATGTTCCAGCAGCTCGTACGGGGTGAGGCCACGCAGCAACGCACGACGGAGCTGTTCGAGCGGGGCTTCCAGACCCGTGGCCGCACCGAACTCAACCTCGGTGACGCACTGGGCGACTTGAAGGCCGTCGACTGATACCAATGACCAACCATGCATCCGACCAGTGGCCTGCAGGTACTTCGACCCAGAGCTATGACGTTGATCGGCCGCGTCGACCGTGGCCGGGATCGCGTCCGACCCTGCCAAGCTGGCCCTCCTCGTCACCGGCCTCATCTCCGCCACCTTGCGGGTGTCAGCAGGGGTAGGCGCGTCCGGCTTCTCCGCCTCGTCGGGCTCGGCACGTCTGTATGTGAGGGCCGGGATACGGCCTGCGGCCTGTCCGTGGGCAGTGCAGAGTGGGGGTATGGGCTTCCGGCGCCGCGTTGCGGATCTGTGGCAGCCGTGGCAGACGGGTCACGCGCTCTTGGCGATACCGCTCGGGCTGATCGTTGTGATCACGGTCGTGGACGTTCTGATCCCTGGTGACATCCATCTGGGGCCGCTCCTAATCGTCGCCCCCGCCATCACTCCCTGGTTCGCCGGCCCCTGGCTGACCGGACTGGTCGGCGCGCTCGCCGTGGTGGCCCAGGCGCTCATCGGGGTCCTACGCGACCCGAACGAGCTGTTCTCGACCAACCACCAGGTACAGATAGCCTCCCTCGCGTTGCTCTCCCTCGTCATCGTGGTCTTCAGCCGCCAGCGCGAGCGCCGCAGACGCCAGCTGGAATAAGTACGGTCGGTGTCCGAAGCCACACAACGGGTGGTCCTGCCGCCGCTGCCCCATCGCATGGGTCCGCTGCGGATCGCCTCGGCCTACCGAGCAGCCGATGACGAGTCGCTGATCGGCGGGGACCTGTACGCGGCGACCCGGACGGGCAACGGCGCACGTCTGCTCATCGGTGACGTCCGCGGCAAAGGAATGACCGCCATCAGCGACGCCTCGGTGATCATGGGGTCCTTCCGCGACGCCGCCCACCGGGCCGCCACCCTCGCGGACCTGGCTGCCGCTCTCGAGGAGAGCATCTGCCGGCACCTGGCCGAGCACGCCCCGCACCCCGAGGCGGACGAGCTGTACGAGCAGTTCGTCACCGTCCTGATGCTCGACATCCCCGACGAAGATCCTCTGGCTCAGATGATCAATTGCGGGCACCCGCCGCCCCTGTTGCTGCGCAATCATCACGTCACCGCCCTCTACCCCCGCCGCGCAGAGCCCCCGCTGGGCATGTGCGATCTGCCCAGAACCGGCCTGACCGTTGACCCGTTCACCTTCGAGGGCGATGACACGCTCCTGCTCTACACCGACGGGATCATCGAGGCCCGCTCCTCCGATGGTTCGTTCTACCCGCTCGCCGAGCGCGTCGCCCAATGGACCGACAGCGGCCCCGAAGCACTGCTGCATCACATCCGCGCCGACCTCATAGCCCACATCGGAGGGCAGCTCAACGATGACGCGGCCGCAGTTGCGATCCAACGCTCCCCCAGGCTCGCCACCGGCCACCAGCTCAAGAAGATGGTCCACCTCACCGGCTCACCCGACCAGGCCGACTGACCAGCTGGCGGGTCTCGGCGACCCGTGAGCGACCGAGCGGCGACCGAAACCTGCGGTAGGTCCTGGGGCCCTGCCATGAAGACATGGCCCCGAACCGCCCCGACCTGGTCGGGCAACTGCCCGACGACAACGAGATCTACCGCGACGGCGAGACGGTGGTAGGCGCGGTCCCGGTGTTCGTCTCGCTGGTCTGCTCGGCATTACGCTCCGGTAGAGCCCGACGCGGTTATCGGCATCCTCGTGTAGTCGCGACTGCCCCTCCGTGTCGTTGTTCATCTGCCGCGGGGCGGATGCCTTCTGAGACGCCCCGGTGGCCTGAATAGGGTCGCACTAAACCCGTTCGAACTGGGAGGCAACGTGGTGCAGTTAGTGCGAAGGCAGGAGTTGCAGGTAGGTGTGGAGTACCACAGCTTCGCGCTGCAGGAGTCGGATGATGCATTGCTCTCCGTGCCCTACCCGGACGGCAGCGAGTTCGGGAAGTATCTGAACGTTTTTCCGGGCCGTCTCGACTTCTACAGTGCCGGGCATACGCACACCGCTGCGGTCACGGTGGAGGTGTGGGATGAGCCCCCTGCTGCGTGGTCGGAGGCGGACTGGGAGGAGCAGGAGGAGGCGGTGCTCGAGACGGCTGGAGGCCAGCTGGCTGTGTGGGGCATGGAACGCGCGGACGACATCGTGCTTCTGGGAGATGCCGGGGGGCTTTGGCGGGTGCGAGTGGGGTCGGCCGGGCGAGCTGCGGTGGAGCGGATGACCGAGGATGTCGGCGTCGTCCACGGGGTGGAGCGGTGGCTTGTGCAGGTCTGGCCTGACCAGGCGTGAGGTGGTGCGGGGCGCACGACGGCGGGGCGTTCGGTGGATGGCTCACCCCAGGGGCGCACCGCCTGGCTCACCGAGCCCTACCTCACCCCGCCCGACGGTCAGGACGAGGACTACCGCGGCTATGCGACCCTGCCGGATAAGGACGTCCTGGCCCAGGTCCGGGCGGGTTTCGCCAACAACTGGCACGTCATCGCGCACGTGACGGCGACGCCGCCATCGACCAACTCCTCCAGTGCGTGCGCGCGGCCACCAAGGAAGCCGGACAGGACCGGCGTACGACGGCCATCCACTGCCAGACCGCCCGCGAGGACCAGGTCGAGGCGTTTCGGGAACTCGGCATCATCCCGTCGTTCTTCTCCATGCACACCTACTACTGGGGTGACTGGTACCGCAAGACCGTGCTCGGCCCCGAACGCGCTGTCAACATCTCGCCGGCCCGGTGGGCGGTGGACCGCGGCATGGCCTACACCTCACACCACGACGCCCCCGTCGCCCTGCCCAACTCGATCGACATCCTGTCCAGCCAGGTCACCCGCGTCACCCGCACCTCAGGAAGCGTCCTGGGCCCGGACCAGTGCGTGTCGATCCTGGACGCGGTGAAGTCCGTCACCATCAACGCCGCCCGCCAGTACTTCGAAGAGGACACCAAGGGCAGCATCGAGGTGGGCAAGCTCGCCGACTTCGTGATCCTCAGCCACAACCCGCTCACGATCCCCGAGCAAAAGATCAAGGACATCACCGTCGTGGAGACCAACAAGAAGGGCAGGATCGTCTACCCGCCACCCAAAGCCCGCCCCCGTCCTACAAAAGGAAATGTCCGTAGCAATTGCCCACCACTGCTGACGCCCTGGGAAGGTCACCTAGTTGAGGGGCTGACCAGCAGTCCAGATCGACTGAGCCGACGTGCGGCATCCGCGCGCAATCCGGATTCCACCGACGTGGAGTGAAGCGCTTTTTCTGGCCAGAACGTCAGCGCAGTTGCTCGGTCAGTCCGACGATGATGCCCTCCGGGCCGCGGACGTAGCAGAGCAGATGGCTGTCCTCGAACCGGGCGATCTCACCGACGAGTTCGGCGCCGTGAGGGCTCAGGCGGGCAACGGTGTCCTCGATGTCGTCGACGGCGAACATGACACGGTGCGTGCCCAGAATGTTGTGCGGCCGGTTGCGCGGCCCAGCGCTGATCACCGCGGGGCTGCGGTACTTAGCCAGCTCGAGCCGGCTGTGACCGTCCAGGGTCCGGACCATCGCGATGTCACAGCGGACGCCGTCGAGTCCGGTGCACCGGTGCGCTGCAGTCCGAGATCGAGCGCGCCGTAAGCCACCACCGGCTCCAGCAATCCGAGAAAAAGGTAGTGTCGTAGCAGTACGGTCCTGCGGGGACGTACGCGCAGCATGGTGATCCACAGCGCGGCCGCAGCAGTGCCGACCTCGATGAAGAGGGTAGTGAATGGGCCGATCCCGTCCACGGCGTATTTCGCTACGGCGGTAGCCACACCCCAGCTTCCCGCAGCGGCAATCAAGGCCCGTAAGGCCGCAAGCGATGCAATTCAACTCCATGAACGACTCTCGCGGTGAAGTCGGAGGGATCCGTTCGCGCTTTCTCCCTGGATGCCGAAGAAAGGAAACGGATCGGCCACACACCGGTGGCCGGGCGATCATGATCCTGAAGGTCAACGCGCGGAACTGTCAAGGGTGTTGGTGTTTCCTCCGTTCCTCCGCAAGGCGCTCCCCTTTGGGCACCCGAGGCCGCATCTGTCACGATTTACGAATGCCCGGACGGTAAAGGACCGACAAAGCTGGTCCGGCATGCTACCGAATCCGTACGGTCGCTCTGCCAAGGTGATTCTGATGTCACGCTTGTTCTGTTGTCGCCGCAACAGCGTTGAACTTCGAAATCAGTTGAGAGTAAGGCATGCGCAGCCGGTGACTCCGCTGTCGTCGCGAGGCAACAGAGCGGACAACGCGATGGTCCGAGTAGTAGGCGGGGAGGGGAACGTGGGAGCTGACGACTAGGCGTTGTCCGGCCGATCACGTCCGGAGCCAGATGGTGAGGGCGGCAACGGTAGCGGTGCCGAGGTAGACATAGCAGCGCTTGTCGTAGCGAGTGGCCACGGCCCGTTCTGCTTCAGCCGGTTGATGGCTCGTTCAACGGTGTTGCGTTTTTTGTACCGCTCTTCTTCGAAGCCGGGTGGCCGTCCGCCGCGTGAACCTTTGCGCAGGCGGGCGGCCTGGCTGTTGGTCTTCTCAGGGATGGCGTGTCGGATGCCCCGGCGCCTCAGATAGTCGCGGCAGGGTCCGTTGCTGTAGGCCTTGTCCGCCGCAACGCTGTCAGGCTTCTCGCGGGGCCTGCCCGGCCGGAGTCGTGGAACGCGGATCCTCTCCAACACCGGCGTGAACTGGGTACAGTCCGCTCGCTGACCTGGCGTAACCACCAGGGACAGCGGGCGGCAGCGGCCGTCCGCGCTCAGATGGAGCTTGGTGGTGAACCCGCCGCGCGAGCGACCCAGGCCCTCACTTCCCGCACCACCTCCGCCAGGCGGGCGTGCAGGGCCGACCACGGCGCCTCGTTCTGGTGTTCTGGCGTTTCGGCTCCTTTTGAGGCGGGCGCCGGCGGCGGATCGGTACGAGCGCCCGCCGCGTGCTGATGTGCGCGCACGATGGTGGAGTCAACCGAGATGTCCCAGTCGATTTCGCCCGCCGCATCCTCTGCCGCCTGGACCTGCTGAAGTAGACGCTCCCAGGTCCTGTCGGCCGACCACAGCCGATGGCGTTCATAGACCGTCTTCCATGGCCCAAACCGTTCCGGCAGGTCCCACCACTGCACGCCGGTCCCAACCCGGTGCAGAATTCCGTCGATCACCTGTCGATGGTCCCGCCACCGGCCGCAACGCCTGTCACTGACCGGCAGAAACGGCCGCAGCCGGTCCCCCTCGGTATCACTCAGATCACCCCGCCACACGTCCACATCAACGACCTCGCCACGGAGCAGTCACCTGAACGACTGTTCAAGTCCCAAGTACCGCAGGTACCGAGGGCCATAACAGACGGTTCTGGATGCCAGAAGATCAAGATCTTGGACTTATGGCGGATACCCCGCAACCCTTGCATTCATGGAGATGCCGCCGAACCCCGCGCTGGTGGCAGCCCCGGCACCCTGCCACCTACCAGAGCCGACCACACGCCCCAAGAGCCAACGTACTGGAGCCGACGAACATGCGCATCAAAATCGTCCACGGACTCGCCCTGCTCTCCACCGGCCTCCTCGCCGGCGCGTTTGGCTACGGCGCGGCCAATCTCGTCCCCACCTTCAATGCCGTACCGCTCGGCATGCGACTGTCGTTCCATGCCGAACTGATGAAGATGAACGGCATCACCATGCAGGCAGCGATGGGCACGGCGTTCCTCAGTTCCCTGACCCTCGCCGTCCTGACAGGCGGCCGCGCCCGTCTGATCGCGGGTGCGGCAAGTCTGCTGACCCTCGCTTCCTTCCTGATAACCCGGTTCGGCAACGTGCCGATCAACGGACAGATCAAGCGATGGGCGGTTACCTCAGCCCCGGCCGAGCACGCAGAGATCCTGGGGCGCTGGGAGTTGTTCAACAACATGCGCATGCTCACCGCCCTCGCAGCCTTTGGCCTGCTGATCGTCCTCGCCGTCCGCGGGCTACGTCCGGTCACCCGCCCCGAACATGATCGGGCGGACAAGTCCTAGTACTCCCGCGAGTGACCACCATCCCTGTTCGGCGACGACCGACGCTACGGCGCTATCAACAGATCATGATCAAGACGACTGTCCGCGCCTTCGCGGCCTGTGGGAGCGGGGCGAGAACGATGGCGCCCTGATTGACCTTCGGATCAGACGGTCAGCCAGGGCTACGCGTCGCTGCACAGGGTTGCGGTCTTCGTCTCGGTCCAGGAGTCTGGCCCAACAATGAGCTCGTAGCGTTGCGGGGGTCCTGGCGTCGGCAGCTGGTTGAGGTCGGTCGGGTCCCTCCGCCAACTGATTCCGACACGATCAACGAAGAACAGCGCGGCAGGCTTGCCGCCGCGGGTCCACAGTGTGGTATCGCTGGTGGCCCCGACGAAGCCGCCCTTCTTGGGCATGAAGACGGTTTCACTGCACGGCGCCAGGCTCCCCAGATAGATGGCGACCCTGCCCGTGTTGTAGGTGCGCACGAGGTACACCGAAGTTACGACGTCCGGGGACCTGTTAGCGATGTGTGGTCGGAGGCCGTCCTTGGTCGGCGCGAGCCAAAACGTAATGCGGCTGGCCTGGCTGCTCCTTATTTGAGCGGCCTCTTCCTTGGACTGTTCGAGCTGGTCCTTCGCAGTCTGCTGACTCCAGTACGTGGTTACGGCCTGGGCCCAGAGACCTCCGATCGCCGCGATTGCTGCGATCGCCGTACCAACCACCGTGATGATGTGCGACCACCGGGCGCTTCTTAGGCGCTGCCAGATCCTCGAAGCCCGTGTTGCCTCAGGCTCGGGTTGCGAATCGGGTTCCGGCTGCGGCTGTGGACTGGGTTCCGGCTCCGGCTGTGGCCCGGGTTCCGGCTCCGGCTGTGGCCCGGGTTCCGGCCCGGGCATCTCGTCGCGCATTCGCGCACGGACGCGGCCCGGGGCCGGCCTCCGTCGCACGAGCCGTAGCCGGACCTGACGCTGTGGTTCGTTGGTCACACGCCCTCCTTGTCTCATCGGAGGCTGGGACGCTCACACGGCTCGCCTGGCTCCCTGAGCTCACTTGCCGATCCTCCTGCTGTACGCCGACGCCGTCCCGCTCGTCCGCCCGGACAGCTGCGACGCCGTATGTAGGAGCCGCGACAGAGCATCGAAACCGGCAGCGGCGCCCGAGCAGCGCTGCGTTGATGCGGGCCGAGGTCGGTCTGCCTCCCGCGCACACCACTGTCGGCTGGATGTGGATTGCTCCGGCCACAGCAGCGGGCTGGGTGTGCGGACTGCCGACGGGCAGGCGGATGCGCACCTTCTTCAGGGCGGGGATGAACCTCTGGGATCGCGCGAGGTTCTTGGCGAGGTACGCGGCCCGGGTACCCTTGCCGGCCCCCAGGGTCCGACGAGGACGATTCGCATCAGCGGAGGAACCCTTCGTAGTTGCGCTGCTGAAGCTGGCTCTCGATCTGCTTCACGGTCTCCAGGCCCACACTCACGATGATGAGGATGCTTGTCCCGCCGAAGGGGAAGTTCTGGTTCGCGTTGAAAAGCACCAACTCCATTGTTGGTACGAGCGCGATCAGCCCCAGGTACAGCGAGCCCGGCCACGTGATCCGGTTGAGCACGTAGCTGAGGTACTCGGCCGTCGGACGACCGGCCCGGATGCCCGGGACGAAGCCACCGTGCTTCTTCATGTTGTCGGCGACTTCTTCGGGGTTGAAGCTGATGGCCACGTAGAAGAAGGCGAAGAACACGATCAACAAGACGTACGCGGCGAGGTAAACGGGGTGGTCTCCCTTGGTGAAGGTGGTGGCGAGCCAAGTCGCCCATGCCGCCTTCGACCCGCTGAACTGTGCGATGAGCGCCGGGATGGAGAGCAGCGAGGACGCGAAGATGACGGGAATCACGCCTGCCTGGTTCACCTTGAGCGGGATGTAGGTGGACGTACCGCCGTAGGACCGGCGCCCGATCATGCGCTTCGCGTACTGCACCGGAATGCGCCGCTGGGCCTGCTCGACGAAGATCACCAGGGCGACCATCGCCAGGCCCACCAGGATCACGGCGAAGAACTCGATCCAGCCGCCGGCGAGCTCGCCCTCGAGCTTGACCTGCCACAGCGCGCCCGGGAAGCGGGCGGCGATCGAAATGAACATCAGGATCGACATGCCGTTGCCGATACCTCGGCCGGTGACCAGCTCACCGAGCCACATGGTCAGGCAGGTACCGGCGGTCATCGTGATCACCATCGTGATGGCGATGAAGACCGAGCCGCTGGGCACTATCTGGCGCGTGCAGCCCGGGAAGAGCGTACCGCCGCGGGCGGCGGCCACCAGACCGGTGCCCTCCAGGGCGGCGAGCGCCACGGTCAGATAGCGGGTGTACTGGGTGATCTTCGCCTGGCCGGTCTGGCCCTCCTTCTTGAGGGCCTCCAGCCGCGGGATCACCACGGTCAGCAGCTGGAGAATGATGCTCGCCGTGATGTACGGCATGATCCCCAGCGCGAAGATCGTGACCTGCAGCAGCGCACCACCGCTGAACATGTTCACCAGGCCGAACAACCCGCTGTCGGCGTGGGGCCGCTCCATGCAGAACTCGACGTTCGCGTACTTCACCCCTGGGACCGGGATGTGCACTCCGATCCGGTAGAGCACGATGATGCCCAATGTGAACAGCAGCTTCTTGCGCAGATCGGGCGTCTTGAACGCGCGGGCGAACGCGGTGAGCACGGTACCTCCTGCGCCTCCCGCCACTGTTAAGGCCGGGAGGCGACGGTCTTGAGGATCGACGAATACATAGCGGATGTACGGCGCGGAGCTCGTCCGCTCGGCGGGAGCCGAGGCAGGGGCGTGTGGCCGACTTGGTTGCCCAGGGCGCGGTACGCGCGCAAACGAAGTCGCCGTCTCCCTCTCACCGAGGTCTACGGAAACTGGGCTTCTGTACACACCCATCGGGACCGCTTGAACGCGGCCAGGGCGCTACCTGGCGGTCGAGGTTTGTGTCGGCGTCGGAACCGGACCGGTAGTTGAGGTGCAGGTCGGCATCGGAACTGGCTTGAGGGGTGATGTACGGCTGGGCATCGAAGGCGCGGCGGTCGAGAGGTGATAGGGCATCGGCACCGGCCGGGCGGTTGACGTGCAGGTCGGCATCGGCGCCGTGGCAGTGGGCACGGGGCGGGGCCTCGACGGCGTCGGGCCCGACTCCGCAGGAGTGCCGCGGCGGTGCTGAGGGCCGGTGGGGCCGTCGTGAGCGAAGGAGCTCGGCAGGACCATCAGTCCGACTCCGAGTCCGGCAACGGTCAGCACGGAACCGGTGGCCGTCCAGGCCGCTCGAGCCCTCCGGCGTGCGCGAACGCCGGCGTGCAGTCGGTCTCGGTGCCGGTCCTCATAGAGCGTTTCCTCGTGGCTGTCGCGCATCATCCGCGCCAGCTCCTGTTCGAAGTGATCCATAGCTCCCTCTTCACTCCACCGGCTCTGCCTCAGCCAGAAGCTGACGCAGCCGTGCAACGCCGCGGGTCGTCAGTGAACGGGCGGTACCCACCGGACAGCCCAGCACCTCCGCGACATCCCGCTCGGGCAGGTCCTGGTAGTAGCGCAGCACCACCGCAGCCCGCTGCCGCGTCGGCAGCAACGCCAACACGGCCTCCAACCGGGTCTGCTCGTCCACGGCAGCGGTCTCATCTGCCACCTCGGGCGGGTCGGGCAGCTGGTCCACAGGGTGCTCGCCCCACCAGCGACGCCGTGCCGAGCGAGCCGCAGCACGGGCCAGAACCCTGCGGACATACGCCTCGGGCGCCTGATCGGCCACCTTCGGCCAGGCAAACCACAGTTTGACAAGCGCTTCCTGCAGCAGATCCTCGGCCCGGTGCCGGTCTCCGCCGGTGAACAGCCGCGCCAGGTGAAGCAACGCCGACCACCGAGCCGCCACGAACCGGTCGAACTCATCGGCCCGCAACTGCCCCATCAGCGTCACTCCCTCACCTCAACACGCCCCTACACCCTCAATAAAGACACTGGCCCCTGCCCCGCTATGCACCCCCGACAAGTGACATGGCTCACGCATGCCATCCCGGCCGTGTCCACGGCTCGACGTGTCCGGGGCGGCGGCAGCCGGTCGGACGGGATGTTAGCGGGCGGTGGGCGGCGGTCAGGGCCGCGTACGGGTTGCCGGGCGGGCCCACGACCCAGCGTTTGTCGCGGAGTTGGGCGAGCAGTTGCGGGTGTCCGGGGCGGACCGGAGGTACTCGGCTACGGGCGTGGCCTCTGCTGACGCCTCATCGCGCCCCCTTCCAGGTCACCTTGGCGTTCGGGCAGCTGGCGGCAACCTGCTTCAGCTTGGTCTTCTCGGCCCCGTCCGCGGTCAGGCTCCAGCGCAGTTTCGCGGCCACCCAATCCGTAACGTAGGTGCAGGCCGCAAATTCGGAGGGCGGCATCGACTCGGCCGGATCCTTGTAACACACCTTCACCAACCCTCATGCGATCCGCGAGGTCACCTCGAAGCAGCGACTCGGTCGCGGCGACGACGCTGTGGGCTTGGGTTTCGGCGTCTTCGGCTGCCATGCGGGCGTCGTCGTCCCAGGGGACGATCGGTGGTGCGGCGGATCAGTGGGTAGTGGACGGTGCCGCCTCGTACGGTGATGCCCCGGCGCTCCAGTAGCAGGCAGTAGTGGCGGACCTGGGCTGCGTGTGCGGGTGAGGGGGCGCGTGAGGATTTCGTCTCGTGGACAACGGCACCGGTGGTGACCCAGTCGATCTTCGCTTCGCCCAGGTCGATGTCGCGTCGGCGGGTGAAGGTGGTGTCGGCTACCACTTCGCCGAAGGCCACCCGGTCACTGCGGTGCTCGGGCCGGTAGCCGCGTGCGTACAGCCAGAGCTGTCTCGGGCAGTGGACGAGGTACTTGATGTGGACGCCGCCGACCGCGGCGCCGTCGTCGGCCGAGAAGTCGTCGAGGCTGCTCACAGGATGGTCTCCCGCTCGGCCCGCGGTCGCAGGCCGAGTGTGCTGTCGTACTCGCCGTCGATCAGGCGCATCTGCAGGTTCCGGTCGAATTCGGTTTGGTACATGGTGAGCTGGCGGTATCGGAGGGGGATGAGGAGGCGGGCCGCGAGCAGGGAGTCGCCGTTCTTTCCGCGAGTCAGCTTGCGGTATTCGTCGGTGTCGTCGCGGTGCAGGACTTCCACGCTGTCGAACTTCTCGCTCAGTTCCCTCGCGAATTCGCTGCGGTCGTGGAAGGGGTCGGTGAAGGTGAGGAAGTGCGTGGTGAACTCGTCACGGTGGCGGCGGGCTTCTTCCTCCCACCTTTTGCCCCACTCTGTCGCGTAGGCGTGGTCGAGTAGTTGGTCGATGTCCTGCTCGCTGAGGTCAGTGGCGCCTTGGTCGGTAAGGGTGGTGAGGGCCGACCAGGCGGCGTCCACCGCCCCGGCCTCGTACGGCAGGTGTCCCTCGGTGCGGTGGACGCGGAACCCGACGGGCCCGTCGGGGTGGAGTCCGCGCCGGTTGACGCGGCCGGCGCGCTGTGCGACGGCCTCGATGGGGGCGCTCTCGACGGCGCCGCGGTCGAAGTCGAGTTGGAGCGAGACCTCCACCGCCTGGGTGGCGACGACGAGACCGCCGCGCCGTGGGTTCTCGCCGGGCCGCCGCTCGGGGTGACGCTTGAGGAGTACCTTCTCGATGGCGTCCCGGTCGCCGTTCTTGAAGCGCGAGTGGAGGAGCAGGGCCGCATACGGGTCGCCGGGCAGCACCGCGCGGGCGTCGTCGGCGAGTTGCTCGAACAGGCTCTGGGCACCGGCCACCGTGTTGACCACGACGAGCACGCTGTGCCCCTCGCGCAGCCAGGACCTCAGCCGCTCGATGCTCGCCGCCGCGGTGACGGGGGTCTCGTCGAGGACCAGTCGGTGCCGTACGGGGCTGGTGCCGTGGGGCGCTCGATGCACGGTGACCGGATGTTCGACGCTCTCTTGGATGAGGCGGGTCATCACACCGGCGAGGGTCGCGGAAAGTACGGCGAACCGGCTACCGAGCTGTTCCCACAGGCGCATTGCCGCCAACAGCCGGCCGAAGGTCTCGGGCTCGTAGGCATGCAGCTCGTCCAGGATGAACAGTGAGTTGGCCTGTTCGAGCAGGACGGAGGAGTACGACGGTCCGGCGATGGCGCCGCTCAGGAGCTGGTGGGGCGTGGCCACCCGCAGCCGCTGGGTGAACAGGCGCATCGCGCCGGCCTGCGCTCGGGCCTTGCGGGCCTGGGAGGCCGTCGGCTCGGCGTGCGAGGTGCCGGCGGCGCAGTCGTCGTCGAGTGCTTCGGTGAGCAGGGTCTGGGCGACCGTGCCGTGCAGCAGACCGATGTCGGCTTTCTTCTCGCCGGGGGCGGGGACGAGGTCGTCGGCGAGGCGGCGTCGGATCGCGTTCAGCGAGGCGCGGTAGGGCAGGGTCCACACCACCCGCGGCAGACCGGGCATGGTGCGCAGCTGCCCGGCGGCCCAGGCGAGCCCGGCTTCGGTCTTACCGCTGCCGGTCGGTGCCGCGAGCACCAGATGGCCGCCGGTGCCTGCTGCCTGCTTTTGATGTGGGTAGGGCTCATACGGCAGTCGGGCGAGGTAGCCGGGCAGCAGCGGCATGTGCGCCTGGAGGCTCTCGTGCGCCGAACCGGAGTGGTCGGCGAGGGTGAGCGCGCCCTGCGCAAGGACGGCGAGCAGCCCCTGGTGCGGCTTGGCAGGGTGCCTCCAGATGTCCAGGAGCACTTCCAGCAGGTCCCGGTGCAGGAACCGCGGGACCTGGACCACTGCCTGGTCCGGTGTGGCCCCGGCGGTGGTGCCGAACGCCTCCTCCCATGCGGTCTTCTGGTTGTACTGCAGGGCCAGGGCCGGCTTGCCGCCGCCGGTGGAGGCGGCGTGCAGGGGGCGATGGTGGGTGGCCACCAGAGTCGCCACCATCACCCGGTCCTCGTCACTCCAGGCGCCCGCTCCCGCGAGCAGGTCCACGTACGCGAGGGACAGCACTTCGTGCCGTTCGCCCCACGGAGTGCCGCCCGGCTCGACCTGACGCTGAAATCCCTCGGCAATCTTGCCCGCGTCGTGGAGGAGGGCCGCCCTGCGGACGCGGGACCAGAACGCGGGCTCGGTGGCCAGGATTCCCGCGTTTTGGATGCGGTCCTCGATCTGGGCGACCGCGGCATGAATGGTGCGGGAGTGTGTGGTCAACCGCTCCCGGTCCTCGGCCGGCGTGGATTTCGCCCGGATGTCGTCCAGAGAACCTCGCCGTGGGACCGGACCGGTCACGGAGCCAGCAGCCACAGCGCCCTCCCCCGTGCGCCGTCCGGACGCGTTCCGTCGTCGTACCCGGTGTCCTGGTAGGCGCCGCGCACGCGATGGCGGCCGGCCGGCAGGTCTCACCACAGGTAGTCGCTCCAGCGGGTGCTCATCCGGTCGGTCGAGATGGACGCCGCCATGCGGTGGGCGACCGCGGACGGCACGTCGTGACCGGAGACCGGCGCCAGCGCATGCCCCACGATCGCCTCCTCGACAGGCTCCAGCACCACCTGAGCACGCGCTTCGACATGGACGAGATCCTGCGACCGGCCCAGGCGCAGTGCCCAGCGCGGTCGCCGGAACGCCCGCGCGACACGGTCGCCCTCCCTACCCGGCAGCCACACCGTCAGGTGCACGCCCGTCAGGAAGGGGCGGCTGCGGAGCGTCATACCGCCCTTCCCGGCACGCACCCGCCCGGACACAGCCGGGTTCAGGCCGGTGGCGTCGATGGGGCGATACGTCTCGGCGTCCACGCCCTCGCCCTCGGAGCAGGCCGTCATCCCGAAGGCCAGGGACTCGCAGGGCGCGCCAGTGGCAGCGGCGAGCAGTCCCCGCACCGTCGAGGGCGGCGGCACCGGAAGGCCCCGGGTGAGGCCAGGGAAGAACGGATCACGGAAGGACGCCACGGGGGCGTAGAACTCAAGCCGCCAAGCGGGCAGCGGCTCGCCGCACGACACCTCGGTCACCGGGCGGGATCCTCGAACCAGGCGTCCAGCGCCGTGGACCGCATCTCGGCCGCCAGCCCGCGCAGGACCGCCCGCGAATGGTCGATCACGACGGTCTGCTCGGCGAGTTCCTCCGCGCACTCCTTCTCGAAGTCCTCGCGCAAGTCATCGCGGAACCCGGGACGCCAGCCGATACGCACCGGGGCCTCCCACTCCCCCTCCCACGCGGCCAGTTCCTTGCGCAGCACGTCGCCGCGCACCCGCAAGCCCGTCTCCTCATCGCCGTCGATCACATGGGCGAGCGGGTTGACGCCCCCCTTGAAGGGGACCAGCACGATCAACGACGGGACTCGGTCGCCGTAGTGCAGCGCCTGCTTGGCTCCGCCGCTGAGGTGGGCCAGCGACTCCAGAAGCAGCGCGGCCCGTCGCTTGCGCTCCTCGATCGGCAGCCGCACGGCGTGCTGATCCCGGAACGTCGTAGCGGTGGCACCGGAGGCCGCCGCTTCAGCGACCTGCAGGGCCTGCTCGCTGGTCAGGTAGTTCGGACGTCCAACGCCATTGGCACCCGGCAGCGTGAAGGTGCCGATCCTCGGCAGGTCCAGGAGAAACGGGGACGCGAGGTCGGCGGTGTAGAACTCGTGGCCGTGCAGCTGACGCGATCGGCGAGTACCTCGACGCGGCGCTGGACTACAACCGTGCCGATGCCGAGGTCGCGGCACCCGCAGAGTCGTCATCCGACGGCTAGGGCGTGTCTCCCCCTAGCGGCATGCCGCAGATCGGCCCCGTTCGAGGCAGGCGGGCCCACACCCCGCTCGGTACCGACGAGGCCGAACCGGGCGCCGGGGCGTTAGCGGGACATCAGCCGGGCGTGAGCCAAACGCCAGCGGATCCGGCCAGGCTGGTCTCGCGGCGGGAAAGCGAATCCGCGAGTCCCGCACGATCACACGGGGGAACCTCAGCATGCGCACATCGCGAATCAGCACCACCGTCCTGGCCGCCACCGCCGCCGCACTGGCCCTGACCCTGACCGCCTGCGGCGGCTCGGACAGCGCCGCCGGCGCGAAGGCCGGCACGAGCCGGAGCGGCAGCACGGCCGACGACTCGAAGGCCTCGGACAAGACCTCGGAAACGGGCGGCGGCAAGGGGACGGGGGCGCAGGCGATCACTGCCACCGGACACGGCGCTTCCGCTTCCGGCTCGCAGGCCGGCTCCGGCAAGGTGATCACCGTCGGCTCCACGGACACTCGCCAGTGTCACGGCGACGAGATCTCCTACTCCGTACTGCACCGCTTCCCGAAACAGCAGGGCGAGCACCTCCTGATCACCGCGCGGAACGCCGACTCCAAGCCCTGCTGGGTCACTTCGTACCCGTCCGTCATTCTCGGGGACACCTCGAACGTCCTGCGCCTCTCCCCCAAGGACGCCCCGGGCGGTAACACCCGCATCACCCTCAAGCCCGGCGGCAAGGTCTACTCCGCCGTGAACCTCTTCACCGACAGCGCGGCCACCCACGCATCGGGGACCTTCTCCCTCGCCCTGCGCGACCAGACCGGCGACACCGGACCGGCCACCGAACAAGACACCTTCGACGGCAAGGGCGTGCCCTCGAAGTTCAGCTGGACCAGCGCCGACGTCACCAACTGGAACACCACCAAGCCCTACGACTTCTGAAACAAGTTTCGCTCGGATGCCGTGCGGGTCCCCTGCTCGCCGCCACCACCCCTCACTCAGTCGCCGCGGCATCGGTACTTCCGTGGGTATTTGGCCCTACTCATGCGTCCCGACGCGTCAACACCGGTTTCCTGTCGGTTAGTTGGTATACAGGAGCAATGTCACACTTATCCGCACTACACGGAGTGGCCCACCTCCGGCTGCTCGGTCCCGTCGAATATGTTTCGGCTGACGGAACGGCCGGACGGCCCGGAGCGCCGGGGCCACAGGCCGTCATGGCGGCGCTGGCACTCCGTGCGAGGACCCTGGTGACGATCGATCAGCTGGTGGACGGTCTGTACGACGACGATCCGCCCGCCTCCGCCCGCCGAGTGATCGTGAACTATGTCCATCGGCTGCGAACATACCTCGACCGCGCGCACGCGGCGGGCGGGAAAGGTGGCGCCGCGGCAGGTGGAGACGGTGGGGCCACGGTCATCGGGACCATGGCGGACGGCTATGTCCTACGACTGCCGGCCGAGCGTGTCGACGCTCTGCTGTTCGGCCAACTCACGCTGCGGGCCCGGCGCGCGGCCGCGCAGGGCGATCCCGCGTACGCCGCGTCCGTCCTGAAGGGGGCGCTCGGTATGTGGCAGGGCCCGGCGCTGGCCGGGCTTCCCGGGCCCTACGCGCAGGAGCAACGCCGGGCGCTGGCCGAACAGCGGGCGTCGGCGACGGAGCACCACCTGGAGCTGTCGCTGGCGTGCGGGCGGCATGAGGAGGTGGTGCCGGAGATCCTGTGCGCTCTGGAGGCCTATCCGTACCGGGAGCGGCTGCACGGTGCGCTGATGCTGGCCCTGTACCGGTCGGGGCGGAGCGCCGATGCGCTGCTGGCCTACGATCACGCCCGCCAGGTACTCGCGGACGAGATGGGCATCGATACGGGCCCCGCCCTCGACGAGTTGCACGCCGCGGTGCTGGCGGGTGACCGGACTCTGTTGGCGGTTCCTGATACGGCGAGGACCGCTGCCGTCCCGGCCGAGGTGCAGGTGCGGTCGGCCGTCCCCGCACTGGGGGTACCCGCCCAGTTGCCGGCTGTACCGTGCGACTTCACCGGGCGGCACGACGAGGTCTGCACCCTGGTCGCCGCGCTCAGCGGGCACGCCGCGCACCCCGTCGCGGTCATCACAGGGATGGGCGGCGTAGGCAAGACCGCGTTGGCCCTGCGCACCGGGCACGCGGTCATGGGGTCCTTCCCCGACGGCCAGTTGTACGCCGAACTGCGCACACCGTGCGGCGCTCCTGGTGACCCGGCCGACGTTCTGGCCGGTTTCCTGACCTCACTGGGCGTGCCGCACGAGCGCCTGCCGGCTTCGGTGAGCGACCGCGCGGCACTGTTCCGCACCCTGCTGTCGGACCGCGCCGTGCTGGTGGTGCTGGACAATGCCGCCAGCGTCGCCCAGGTCGAGCCGTTGCTGCCCGGCGCCGACCAGTGCGCGGTCCTGGTCACCGCCCGTGCGCTGGCGGCGCTGCCGGCCGCCGTCAAGGTGTCGCTGGAGGGCCTCGAACCCCACGATTCCGTGGAACTGATCGGCAAGGTCGCCGGTATCCAGCGGGTCGAGGAGGAGCCGGACGCCGTCGCGGCACTCGCCGCCGCCAGCGGCCATCTGCCGTTGGCGCTGCGGGCGATCGGCGCTCGCCTCGCGCTCCGGCCGGCCTGGCCGGTCGCCACGCTGCTGTCCCGGATGTCCGACGATGCCAGGCTGCTCGGGGAACTGCGGGTCGGTGAGCTGACGGTCGAGGCGGTGTTCGAGCAGTCGTACGCGCAGCTCTCCCCGCAGCGGGCCCGGGCGTTTCTGGAATTGTCCCTTCCGCACTGCGTCGAGTTCGGTGTGAAGGGCGCCGCCGCGGTTCTCGAACTTCCGGAGCGGGAGGCGGAGGACGTACTGGAAGCCCTGGTCGACGCGGTACTCCTGGAGACTCGCGCACCTGGCCGCTACCGCTACCACGATCTGGTCGGGGCGTATGCGCGGGCGACGGCCCGAGTGGAGCTGACCGACGAGGAACTCCGCCAAGTCGTGTGCCGCGCCGCCGACTTCATGTGTGCCAGTGTCGCCGGAGCGGTCCTGGCGACCCAGCCGCTGGGCGGTCGGCTGACCGCTGAGCTGCGACCGCGGCGGTCGGCGGGCGAGGACGTGGGGACCGGCAAGGAGGCGATGCGGTGGATACAGAGAGCGCTGCCCACCGTGGCCGCCGTGGCGGAGCAGGCGGCCGGCAGCGGAGACCCGGAGGCGGTGGCGCTCGCCGTCGACGGGCTGATGCTGACCCCTTGCTTCGAGGAGACCGTGCCCCTCGGGATGTTGGCGCCGGCGGCCACCGCTCTGGTGCGGTCCGCGGTCGCGTACTGCGACGAGGACGTGGTGGGCACAGCTCATTACGCGGCCGGGGTGATCCTCAAGAAGCACTCCTCGCTCGACTGCCTCGACCGCTCACGGGCGCATCTGCTGAAGGCGCTGGAGATCTTCGGTGAGTCTCCCGCACCAGCCGATGGCCTCCGCCCTTTCCTGACGGTTCTCTTCACCCATGCGATGCTGGCCCACCTCGACGCCATGTGCGCCGACTTCGCCTCGGCCCGCGCCCATGCGGAGCGGTCGGTGGAGATGGCGTTGGTCACCGGCGATCAGGGGCTGGTCACACGGCGGCGCACCCTTCTGCTCCAGATCCGGGCCCAGGACCCCGGCAGCAGGAGGGACCTGGCCCGGATCCGCGAGCAGTGCCGGGAGCTGGCCGCCCTGCTGACCTGCGGCAATGACGTGAAGTGGCTGATCCGGGTGATGACGACGGAGGCGGACACCCTGTTGTACGGCGGGCGCCCCGCGGAGGCGGCCGCGCTCTACCGCCAGGTGTTGCAACGTACCCGGACCAGCGGCCATGCCAGGAACGAGACCGAGTGCCTGTACCGGCTCGCCGAGGCGCTGCTGCTGACCGGGGACAACGATGCCGCCGTCGACCATGCGCAGCAGGCTCTTCAAGGCGCTCAACTCGCCCAGGAACACCTGCTGATGGCGCGCAGTCACCAGGCTCTCGGCAGGTCCCTTCAGGCCGTCCGGGCCGAGCAGGTGGACGAGGAAGCGGCGGGGCATCTGGAGAAGGCCGCGGAACTGTACCGGGTTCTCGGACTCCATACGGGTTCCGGGGTCGCGGCCGGTCACTGACCGCGTCCCGCCCGGACTCCGCTGGGAATCCGGGCGGGACGCGATCAGTCGTACTGTGGCCTCACTTCCTGCGCCCGGCACACCAGTTGGCCAGCACCGGGCCGATCTGCGCGAGCTGCTCGGGGCGGGTCAGCTCGCCGTGCGCGCCACGTACGGGTGTGACGGCGAGCCGGCCCGCCACGTGGGGCCGCCAGGCCTGCGGGCGCTGCATGCCCGGAAGCCAGCCCTCGGTGGCCTCGAAGAACAGCACATCACCCCGGAACGAGCGCGGAACGAATCCGTCCTGGAGGCGGCTGTTGCGCGCGAACACCCGGACCATGGCCGCCAGGCCCTGTTCCCCGAGCAGGGCGAGCGGGCCGGCCGTGGAGTCCGCCTGGTGCCCGAGGGAGTCGAACAGGGCCTGCCGCAAATCTTCCGCGTCCTGTGCGTCGTCCCCGTCCGTCCCTGATCCGCTCTTCTTCGCCCTTCCCTTGTCGTGGCCGTCGACGGTCGCGCTCGACGGGTAACTGTCCATCAATACGAGCGAGTTGACCTTCTGCCCGGCCTCCTGGAGCCGTACCGCCATCTCGTGGGCTACCACCCCGCCGAAGGACCAGCCGAGGAGCGAGAAGGGGCCGTCCGGCTGTACCGACCTGATCTGCGCGAGGTAGGCGTCCACCATCTCCGTCATGCTTTCCGGAGCCGCATCGGGCTCGGTGAGCCCGTGTGCCTGGAGGCCGTACACGGGCTGGTCGGGTGCCAGGTGGCGGAGCAGCCCGGAGTACACCCAGCTGGTTCCGGCCGCCGGGTGGACGCAGAAGAGCGGCTCGGGGGGTGTGGCGCCCCGTGTGCGGGACGGCGTGGCCGCCCGGCGTACGGAGCGCAGCGGGAGCAGGACCGCGAGGGAGTCGTCGGGCGTGTCCTGCGAGAGCCGGTCGGCGAGTCCGGCGACGGTGGGGGTATCGAACAGGGTCCTGATGCCCAGCTCGGCGCCGAGCACCGAACGCGCCCTGGCGATCAGGCGGGTGGCAAGCATCGAGTGGCCGCCCAGGGCGAAGAAGTCGTCGTCGATGCCCACTTCGGGCACCCCGAGGACCTCGGCGAACAGGCCGCACAACAGCTCCTCGCGTACCGTTCGCGGGCCTCGGCGGTGCTCCGCCGTCCTCTCCCCCGGTGCCGGCAGCATCCGCCGGTCGAGCTTTCCGCGTGAGGTCAGCGGCAGGGCGTCCAGGAACACGAAGGACGACGGCACCATGTGGCGGGGCAGCGACGCCGTGGCGAGGCGGCGCAGCTCCCTGGCGTCCGCCCGGCCCTGCTCCGTGGGAACCACATAGGCGACCAGCTTGCGCTCCCCCGGCTGGTCCTCGCGGACGATCACGGTCACCTGGCGGACCGCGTCGTGTCCGGCGAGCACCGACTCCACCTCGCCGGGTTCGATCCGGAAGCCGCGGACCTTCACCTGGTCGTCGGTGCGGCCGATGTATTCCAGGACACCGTCGGCGCTCCAGCGCGCCAGGTCCCCGGTCCGGTACATGCGCTCCCCCGGCTCTCCGAACGGGCAGGCCACGAACCGCTGTGCCGTCAGCCCCGGCCGGCCCAGGTAGCCGCGGGCCGTCCCCGCTCCGGCCAGATACAGCTCGCCGACCACCCCGGCGGGCAGAGGCCGCAGGCCCACGTCGAGCACGTACATGCGGTTGTTGCCGATCGGCCGGCCGATCACCGGCCGCTCGTGTTCCGCCGCCGCGCCGTGCGAGACGTACACGGTGCACTCCGTCGGGCCGTAGGTGTTGAAGCCCTCGGTCCCGGAAGTGGCGCGGAGTTCGCTCCACAGCGCCTGGTCGACGGCCTCGCCGCCGAGCTCGACGATGCGTGGTTGCGAGGGCTGCCCTGCGGACAGCATGCCCGCCGTCATCAGCTGCCGGCAGTACGTCGGCGAGATCTCCATGTAGTCGATGCCCGCGGCGCCGATGTACTCGACCATCGCCTCCGGGTCGCGGCGGACCTCGTCGTGCACGAGGTGCAGTTCATGGCCGCCCAGCAGCCACAGGACCGGTTCCCAGGAGGAGTCGAAGGTCAGCGGTCCGGTCACCAGGGCACGGATCCGGTGGTCCCCGGCGGCCGCCACCTGTGACGCGAACACCGCGAAGTGGGCGTGGAACAGGTTGCTGAGATTGCGGTGCTCCACGGCCACCCCCTTCGGCCGGCCCGTCGAACCCGAGGTGTAGATGACGTAGGCGAGGTGGTCCGGGCGCAGCGGTACGGGCCGGTCCGCAGGGTGCGGGTCGACCGGCGCGTACCGGCTGAGGGACTGAAGTACGACAGGGTCGTCGAGAACCAGCACCTCAAGCGAGGGATCGGCCCCCGGCCGGAGCCGGGCCACGTTCTCCGTGTCGGTCAGCAGGAAGGACGGCGCGGCGTCCGCCAGCATCAGGGCGATCCGGTCCTCGGGGTACTCCGGGTCCATGGGCACGTAGCAGCAGCCCGCTTTGAGTGCGGCCAGCAGCGCGACGATGTGCTCGCCGGCCCGTGGGAGCAAGGTGGCCACACGCTGTTCCGGCCGGATGCCCTGGCTGATCAACAGCCACGCCAGTCGGTTCGCGCGGGCGTTCAGCTCGCGGAAGGTCAGGGTGCCGTTGGCGTCGACCACCGCCGTGGCATCGGGGTTGTTCCGTACCTGCTCCTCGAAGATCTCGTGCACCGGCCGGTCGTCCGGCAGCGGAAGGGCGGTGTCGTTCCACCCGGAGAGGATCCGGACGCGCTCCTGTGGGGAGAGCAGCTCCATCGCTCCGATGGGAGTGTCCGGGGCGGCGCCGGCGGTGGTGAGGAGGCGCAGCAGCCGCTGGGTCAGGGCCTCGGCGGTGGCATGTTCGAACAGGTCGGCCGAGTAGTGCAGCAGGCCGTCGACGCCGTCGGGGCTGCCGGCGGCCCCGTGCCGTTCGGTGAAGGTGAAGTCGAGGTCGACTTTGGTGGGGGCGGTGTCGAGGGGTTGGGGGGTGATGGTGGTGCCGGGGAGGTCAAGGGTGCCTTCGGCGTTGTTCTGGAGGACGAGCATGGTCTGGAAGAGGGGGTGGCGGGCCGTGCTCCGGTCCGGATTCAGCCTCTCCACCAGCTGCTCGAAGGGCAGATCCTGGTGCGCGAACGCCGCCAGATCGCCTTCCCGTGTCCGGGCGAGCAGCTCACCGAACGACGGATTGCCCGAGGTGTCCGTCCGCAGCACCAGCGTATTGACGAAGAACCCGACGATGTCGTCCAACGCCTGATCGGTTCGGCCCGCCGTCGCGGTACCCAACGGGATGTCCGTACCGGCCCCCAGCCGCGTCAACAGCGCCGCCAACCCCGCCTGAAGCACCATGAACAGCGTCGCACCCTGCTCACGCGCCAGCGACTCAAGACGCCCATGCAGGTCGGCGGGCAGTTCGAAGCGTATGAGGCCGCCGGAGTGGGTGGGCCGGGGCGGACGCGGCCGGTCGGTGGGGAGAGCGAGTTCCTGCGGAAGGTCCCTCAGCGTCCCGGCCCAGAATGCGGCCTGCTCCTTGCCCACGTCCGCCAGAAGCTCACGCTGCCACAGCGTGTAATCCGCGTACTGGACCGCCAGCGCCTCCCACACAGGAGCACTGTCGGTGAGGCGGGCGCGATAGGCCATGGACAGATCGCGCAGCAGGGGCACCAACGACCAGCCGTCGCTGGCGATGTGATGCAGGGTCAGCAGGAGTAGGTGGTCGTCGGGGGCGAAGGTGAACAGCGTGACCCGTAGGGGCAGTTCCTCGGCGAGGTCGAAGGGCGTGAAGGCCGCGGCGTGGAAGCGGGCGGAGATCTCGTCGGCGGAGCACGGCACCACGGTGACCTCGACGGCGGCCTCTTCGGGGGCGAGCAGCTGCTGGCGCGGTTCGCCGTCGTGGGCGGGGAAGACTGTGCGCAGCGCCTCATGGCGCCCGACCACATCGTTGACGGCGGACTGGAGGGCGTCCACATCCACCGGGCCCCGCACCCGGAAGGCGAACGGCGCGTTATAGGTCGGACTCTGCTCCAGACGGTCCAGGAACCACAGCCGCTGCTGCGCGAACGACAGCGGCACCACCGCAGGCCGCGCCCGCGCCGTCACCGCCGGCCGGGCCGCGGCACCATCGGCCAGCAGTTCCGCCAGCCCTGCGGCCGTCGGGGACCCGAAGAACTCCCTGACGCCCAGCTCCACACCCAGCACCGAACGGATCCGGCTCAGCAGTCGAGTGGCCAGCAGCGAGTGGCCGCCCAGGGCGAAGAAGTTGTCCGTCACGCCCACCGTCGGCACACCCAGCACCTGGGCGAACAGCTGACACAGCACCTCCTCCCGCGCCGACCGCGGCCCCCGCTCCCCCCTCTCGGCACCGTCGGGGCCGTTCCCGGACGTCGCACCGGCAGCTGCGGCACCCGCGGCACCGTCAGGCTCGGACGCGCGGCGGGCGGGGAGACGATGTTCGGCCGTCCGGTCCAGCAATGCCCGCTGCTCTGCCCGCGACGCGAAGATCTCCAGCGAACCGATGGCAGTGTCCGGTGCGTCCGCTGCGGCGTCGAGAACGCGGATGAGGAGGCGGATCAGCGTGTCCGCGGTGCTGCGGTCGAACAGATCGGTGGCGAACTGGAGGATGCCGGACATGCCCAGGGGGCGTTCGTCGGCGTCCCGCTCCTCCGTGAAGCTCCAGCCGAGGTCGAATTTGGAGGGGGCGGTGTCGAGGGGTTGGGGGGTGATGGTGGTGCCGGGGAGGTCAAGGGTGCCTTCGGCGTTGTTCTGGAGGACGAGCATGGTCTGGAAGAGGGGGTGGCGGGCCGTGCTCCGGTCCGGATTCAGCCTCTCCACCAGCTGCTCGAAGGGCAGATCCTGGTGCGCGAACGCCGCCAGATCGCCTTCCCGTGTCCGGGCGAGCAGCTCACCGAACGACGGATTGCCCGAGGTGTCCGTCCGCAGCACCAGCGTATTGACGAAGAACCCGACGATGTCGTCCAACGCCTGATCGGTTCGGCCCGCCGTCGCGGTACCCAACGGGATGTCCGTACCGGCCCCCAGCCGCGTCAACAGCGCCGCCAACCCCGCCTGAAGCACCATGAACAGCGTCGCACCCTGCTCACGCGCCAGCGACTCAAGACGCCCATGCAGGTCGGCGGGCAGTTCGAAGCGTATGAGGCCGCCGGAGTGGGTGGGCTGCGGGGGACGCGGCCGGTCGGTGGGGAGCGCCAGCTCCTGCGGAAGATCCTGGAGCGCCTCGGCCCAGAATTCCGCCTGCTGCCCACCCACCTCCGCCAGAAGCTCACGCTGCCACAGCGTGTAATCCGCGTACTGGACCGGCAGTGCCTGCCACGTCGGCGTGCTTCCGTTGCGGCGGGCGCGATAAGCGGCCGACAGATCGCGCAGCAACGGAGCTTCCGACCAGCCGTCGCTGGCGATGTGATGCAACGTCAAGAGCAGTACGTGCTCGTCGGGAGCGGTCGTGAACAGCGAGGCGCGCAAGGGCAGTTCGACCGCCAGGTCGAAGGGGGCGAACGCCGCGTCATGGAAGAGGGAGGCCAGCTCCTCGGCGGCACACGGCACCACCGCCACCTTCACCGTCGCATGCTCGGGTGCCAGGATCTCCTGGAAAGGCTCGTCGTCGCGGACGGGGAAGACCGTGCGCAGCGCCTCATGGCGCCCGACCACATCGTTGACGGCGGACTGGAGGGCGTCCACATCCACCGGGCCCCGCACCCGGAAGGCGAACGGTGCGTGGTAGGTCGGGCTTCGCTCGAGACGGTCCAGGAACCACAGCCGCTGCTGCGCGAACGACAGCGGCACCACCGCAGGCCGCGCCCGCGCCGTCACCGCCGGCCGGGCCGCGGCACCATCGGCCAGCAGATCCGCCAGCTCCGCCACGGTCGGCGAACCGAACAGTTCGCGGACGCCCAGCTCGACGCCCAGCACCGAACGGATCCGGCTCAGGAGCTGGGCGGCCCTGAGCGAATGGCCGCCCAGGGCGAAGAAGTTGTCCGTCACCCCCACCGTCGGCACACCCAGCACCTGGGCGAACAGCCGGCACAACACCTCCTCCCGCACCGACCGCGGACCCCGCTCACCCCTCCCGGCACCGCCGGGGCCGTCCCCGGACGGGACTGTGGCGTCGGTCTGCTCCGCGGCCGCGGGGCTTTGCGCTTGCGTCATGGTGCTCCTCCCTTGGAGACGGAGATGGGTCAGTTGCCGGTGGCGGGCTGCGGCGACAGGTCGCGCCAGTGCTCCTCGATGTGGTCGAGGCAGGCCTGATATCCGTCGGCGCCCCGGGTGACCGTCCAGCCCTGGGGAGGTGCAAGGTGCGACGGCCAGAGGGAGTGCTGGTGGTACTGGTTGACCAGGACGAGATAGGTGCCGTCGACGTCTTCGAAGGGGTGCGTGTGCGTCACGGGGAATGTCCTTTCAGGTGGCACGGAGCGGTGTGGGACGGAGCGGTGCGCGCGATGGGGCAGTGCGGAATGGCCGTGTGGGGCGGAGCGGACGGGCCCCGTCCGGCGGGCTCAGACTGCGGCGGGTGATGCCGGTGCGGTGAGCGGTGCGATGTAGGCCGGCAGCTGCCGCCAGATCTCCAGGGTGTAGAAGTGCCCGCCGGGCAGCACATCGTGGCGGTACGCACCGCGCGCGAGCCGGCGCCACTGGTTTCCGGCGTCCGGCTCGATGACGTCGTCGTCCGTCGCGGAGAGCATCTGGACCGGGACGCCTACCGTGGCCCCCGGCCGGCAGCGGAAGGTGTCACGGACCCGGATGTCCGCACGCATGAGCTCCACGGCCATCTCCTGGAGTCCCGGGTCCGCCAAGACGTGTTCGGGCATCAGGCCGTTGGTGCGCATCCAGTCCAGCAGCTCGGCGTCGGTGTCCTGGCGCGCGGGGAACATGTCCCGTGGAGTCAGTCCGCGGTCGGGTGCGTTGCACGAGGAGACGACCAGCGCCTCCGGTGCCGGGCCGGCCGCATCCTCGATCCGGGCTGCGACGTCGAAGGCCATCCATCCGCCCATGCTGTGGCCGAACAGGACGTACGGCCCGTCGGCCGCGGAGAGCACGGCGGTGGTGGCATCCGCGGCGAGTTCCTCCCAGTCGGCCGCGTACGGCTCCAGGAAGCGCCCCTCCCGGCCGGGGTAGCAGATGGCGGAGAGGGCCACCTCGGCGGGCAGGCTGTCGCTCCAGGAATGGTAGGGCCCGGTGCCGCCGCCGCAGAAGCCCAGGCAGAGGAGCGTGCGGACGGTGTGGCGGTCCGGTGGTTTGATCGGGATGACGGTGGTGTCCTGAGGTCCGGCCATCGTGGCCATCTCCCTGTCTGTGTGGGGGCTCTGTGGTGCTTCTTTGGTGTCTCTGTGCCGTCTCTGTGGTGGCGGATCGCGGTATCCGCGGAGGCGACTCGGTGACGGTGGCGCAGGAGGTGCGCGGTGGCCGCGGGAGGGGGATGCCGGACCGTCAGCGGCCGGTGCGCAGGCTTTCGACGTGCCGCGCCAGGTCCCTGAGCCGCGGATGGCGGTAGACCTCGCGGGCCGACATGGCGACCCCCAGCTGCTTCTTCAGCCGGGCCACGACACGCAGGGCGATCAGCGAATGGCCGCCCATGGCGAAGAAGTCGTCGTCGGCCCTGATGTGCTCACGGCCGAGGACCTCGGACCATACGGCCGCGATCAGCGTCTCGGCCTCGCCCTCCGGAGCGCTCTCCGGGGCCGCCGAGGCCGGTTCGGGCGCGGGCAGGGCGGCGAGGTCGACCTTGCCGTTCACGGTCAGCGGTATCGCGTCGAGTGCGAGGTAGGTGGTCGGGAGCATGAACTGCGGCAGGACGGCGGCCAGATGCGCGCGGAGCGTCCCGGGGGTGGGTGTGCCAGTGGCAGGCGTGTCGCCCACGGCACCAGTCGCCGCGACGTAGTACGCGGCGAGCTGTTCGCCCGCGGCCGTGCCGCTGTGCAGGGTGACCACGGCGGCCGCCACGCCCGGATGGGTGGTCAGTGCGGCCTCGATGTCGCCCAACTCCACGCGGTATCCGCGGAGTTTGACCTGACGGTCGCTGCGTCCGCGGTATTCCAGTGAGTTGTCGGGGCGCCGGCGCACCAGGTCTCCGGTGCGGTACATCCGCGTGCCGTCGGCGGCGAACGGGTCGGCGACGAACCGCGTGGCGGTGAGCGCGGACCGGTTCACATAGCCGACGGCCAGCTGCCGTCCGGCGAGGTAGAGCTCGCCCTCCTCGCCGAACGGCACCGGCCGCAGCGCGGTGTCGAGGACGTGGCACCTTACTCGCGGCAGGGGACGTCCGATGTGCGGAGCGGAGTCCTCGATCCAGGCAGCGGTGACGTCCACCGTGCACTCGGTGGGGCCGTAGAGATTGACCGCTTCGAGACGCCGGGCGTCGTGTGCGGCCGCCAGCTCCCGCCAGGTGCCCTCCGGTACCGGCTCGCCGCCCATGAACAGCCGGAGCGGTCGCCCCTCGGTGGAGCGTACGAGCAGGTCGTCGCGGAGCAGGGGCCAGTGCGACGGGGTCAGGTCGAGGTCGTGCACCCCGTTCTCGTCCAGTACTGCCCGTAGCAGGGCCGGGTCGGTGCGCTCCGCCTCCCCCAGGACGACCACGGTGTCGCCCCGGCACACCCGTGCCCACTGCTGGACCGAGGCGTCGAAGGAGACGCTGGCGTTCCAGGCGACGACCCGGTGCCGCTGGTCGTAGAGACCCGCCTCTTCCAGCCCGGCGACCAGTGCCGCCACCGCGCCCCGGGTGGATTCGACGCCCTTCGGTACGCCCGTGGAGCCGGAGGTGTAGATGACGTACGCCGGAGTCTCAGCGGAGACCGGTACGGGCGGTGCCGGAGTGTGCTCCGGGGCCTCCGGAGGGGGTGCGACCGGAAGGGTGCGGACACCTTCCGGCCACACCGGGCCGTCGCTTCCGCCGGTCAGCACCACGTCGATGCCCGCGTCGCGCACTATCGCGTGCAGGCGTTCCTGCGGATATGCGGGGTCGAGCGGTACGTAAGCGGCGCCGGTCCGCCAGACGGCGAGCAGCGCGACGACGAGGTCGGTGCCCCGGGGCAGGCTGATCCCGATCCGCCGGCCGGGCGCGGCGCCGTGGCCGGCCAGCACTCCCGCCAACCGGGCGGTGTGCCGGTCGAGTTCGGCGAAGGTGAGCGCACCGTGATGGCTGACCGCGATCCGGTCCGGGGCCGCCGCGACGGCCTGCTGGAAGCGGGTCAGCAGATCGACGGTGTGGTCCGGTGCGGTGTGGCGGGGGTCTTCGAGGATCTCGGTCATGCCGCCCGCTCCTCTCCCGGGGCGGGCGGCACGGTGGGCCGACAGCCCGCGAGGTCGACGGGTTCGCCCATCGCGACGACGATGCGACGGTCGCCGCGGAAGGGGTCGCGGCCATGGGTGGCCAGCACGTTGTCGACGAGCAGCACATCGCCCGGCTGCCAGGTCTCGCGCACCGTCGCGCCCTCGTAGGCGGCGTTGATGGCGTCGAGTTCGTCGCGGCTCAGCGGCACGCCGTCGCCGAGGCCGGTCTCGAAGGGCAGGCCGTCCGGCCCGAATTCGTCGAGCAGCGCCTCTCGGATCTCCTCGTCCAGCGACCAGGAGTTCCAGAACGCCATGTGGTTGAACCAGACCTCCTCCCCCGTCTGCGGATGCCGGATGATCCCGGGCCGCAGTTGCCGGGTACGCAGTCCGCCCGAGGCGTCCCATTCGCAGGAGATGAGGTTGTCCGCGCAGTACTTCTCGGCCCCCTCCCGGGTGTCGGCGGCGAACGCGGTGCGCCAGTCCAGGGAGATGTGATCGGAGTAGTTGCGGGTCAGCAACCAGCCGGCCGAGCGCATCCGCTCGACGAGCGGGGTGGGTATCCGGCGGAGCACTTCGCGGCAGTCGGCGACCGGTGTCGCTCCGCCCTCCTCCGGCGCCGTCAGGCAGGAGAACAGCAGCAGACCGGGGAAGGTCAGGGTGTAGCTGTTCTCGTTGTGCATACGGATCGGCTGGTTGGGCGGGAGGTCGGTGGAGGAGTAGACGTCGTTTCCGTAGCTGCTGCGGGGGGTGGCCTTCTCGCGGTAGGGAGTGCGGCGGGGCACCAGGACGTCGCGTACCGTCGCGAAGTCCTCGACGTCACGGACCGGGAGGCCCCGCAGGTAGACCGCACCGTGCCGGTGCAGTGCCGTGCGCAGCTCCGCGTGGACCGAACCGAGCCACTCGGCTGCTTCGGCGGCGTCGGCGAAGCGGGGGACGTGTGCCATCGCCGGCTTACCGGGTTCGAGGGTCCAGACGGGGGGTCCCGCGGTTGCGGACCGGGAAGAGCTCATGGTTGTGCGCTGCCTCTCGTGTGGTTGCTGACGGTTGTCCTCGGACGCTGACCGGGGGAGGTCACCCCCATCCGGTGTCGTTCCGGGTCCCGGACGGCTGGGGCATGTGCTGCGCGGGGTCGGAGAGCGAAAGCATGGAATTCCTTTCACGTCATTCGGAAGGGGTGGACGGTTCCGCCGGGGGAATCGGCGCGGCAAGTGGAATCGGTGCGATACGTCGAATCGGCACCGGACTCGGCTCGGTGCACCGCACCCGGCTCGGTCCGTCCCGCGTACTGAGCACGCGACGTTCTGCCGAAATGCGCTGCGGAATTGCTCGGGCCCCGGGCCCCGGGTGCCGGACGCATTTTCGGGCCGTGCCGACCCGCTTCACGTTGTCATCGGGAAAGGCGTGCACCAAGAGCGTTCGGGGAGGGTGTTCATGCCTGTCGCATAAAGGAGAGGGGACAAAAGGGGCATCCGTGGATGCGGGTCCGGAGCGGCCGGCGCCCCGTCGGCACGGCGTGGACGGGTGGGAACGAACCCAGACGAGCCCTGGCGAGCACGCAAGAGGGGCACGGCCGTCGTCCGGTTCAGCTCGGTTCGGCCTCGCGCGCGGGCAGGTCGCGGCGGGAGCGGATCGGGGACCACACCAGGATCAACGCCGCCAGCGGCATGCCTGCGGTCAGCAGCCACATCGTCGCCCTCACCCCCACCAGCGTGCCGAGGCCACCTGCGAGGAGCGCGCCCAGCGGCAGGGTTCCGTAGTTGAGGAACGCCGAGCAGGCAGTCACCCGGCCGAGGACACCGGAGGGGCAATACCCCTGGATGAAGCCTGCCTTGATGATGTTTCCCGCCACCACGCCGAGCGCGGCAGCGCCGTAGCCGACGACGAAGAACGCCAGTCCGGCGCCGTCACGGGTGAGCGCCATCAGCGGGGCGAGGGCGGGCACACCCAGCTCGAACAGGAGCAGGGCCCGAGCAGTGCCGAGCCGGGCCGCGCCCCGGCGCACCAGCAGCGCGCCCAGGACGCCCCCTGCGCCGCCGAGACCCACCAGCGCCCCCACCGCACCGGAGGACAGACCGATGTCCCGCACCAGGAAGACGACGAGCAGGGCCTGACAGCCCCCCAGAGCGAGGTTCGAGGCAGCTCCGAAGAGAGTGAGGCTGCGCAGATAGGGATCGTGGGCGACCAGCCGCACCCCCTCCCGTACGTCCCCGAGCAGCGGCGCGCGACGTCCTGGCCGGGAGGCCGCTGCCGGCGGCTCGCGGTGCCGGATGCGGCCTATGCACAGGAAGGAGATGAGGAAGGTCGCCGCGTTCGTCAGCATGCCGTCGACCGCACCGGCGGCCTGTGCGATCAGGCCTCCGGATCCCACACCGGCGATCTGCGCCGCGGCGGCGCTCCCGTGCAGCTTCGCGTTCCCCTCGGCCTGGTCCGGGGCGCTGAGCAGGGTGGGGAGATAGGCGGTGTACGCAGTCTGGAAGAAGACGGCCGCCGAGCCCACCAGCAGGGCGACCAACAGCAGTTGGCCGATGCCGAGCACACCGCACCATGCGGCAACCGGGACGCTCAGGAACAGGGCGCACGAGACGGCGTCGCAGACCAGCATGACCGTGCGGCGGCGCAGCCGGTCCACCCAGACTCCGGCGGGCAGCCCGATGACGAGCCAGGGCAGCCAGGTCGCGGCGTTGAGCAGGCTCACCGCGAAGGTTCCGGCATGCAGCACGGAGACTGCGGCCAGCGGCAGCAGCACACCCGTGACGGACACGCCGAACTTGCCCGCGGTCTCCCCGTACCACAGCTGCCGGAAGTCCCGGTGCCGGCGTAACAGTCCGCCGCCCGCGCTGCCTGCCTCCCGGTGCCCGGTCTTCACCGGCACGGGGAGGTGCCCGTCTGCTGCATGTTGACTGGCTGTTGATCAAGCATGTCTAGCGTGCCTTCCGATCGGGGGATATCTCTGATGGGGCTGAGGGATGATGAATACGTCAGAACCACTGGGGCGAATTGAGCTCAGCGAGGAAGCGTCGCGCGTATTCGGCTACGCCGCGCAGCGCGCCGTATGCGGCATCGAGGAACTCACCGCCGTGGGACTCGACAGTGCGGACGCGGAACGAGCGGTAAAGGAACTCGTGGAAATGCGATTACTCTGCCGCGCCGAAGGAGCGGCCGACCGGTTGACCGTGGTGCCGCCCCGGACCGCCGCGGACCGGTTGCTGCGTCCCTTGGAGCGCCATGTGCGGGAGCGCTATGAGGAGATCGAGCGGCTCCGGGAGACGTTCGCATCGCTGCTCCCTGCCTACGAGTCGGGGCGGGCGCGTCGTTCGGACGCCGAGCCGATCGAGCTGCTCACCGACCTGAGGACCGTCCAGGAGACCATCGAGGAGTTGACGATCGGCGCCCGGCAGGAGGTGCTCACCGCCCAGCCGGGCGGTGCCCGTTCCGCCCGCGCGCTCCAGGAGGCGGATGAGCGGGACCGGCGGATGCTCACGCGCGGCGTCCAGATGCGCACCCTCTACCAGCATCCCGCCCGCTACGACCAGCCGACGATCGACCACGTCCGGCGTGTGATGAACCTCGGAGCGGAGGTGCGGACGCGGACCGACGGCCTGTGCCGGCTGCTCGTCTTCGACCACCGCGTGGCCCTGCTGGGGCTGCGGGACGACCCCGAGGCGGCCCTGCTGGTGCGCGAGCCGCATATCGTCCACTACATACGGGTGTTCTTCGACTGTCTGTGGCGCGATGCCTCGCTCTTCCCGGTCAGTTTCGACTCGGCCGCTGCCGTCCGGATCTCCGGCGAGATCCAGGAGTCGATCGTCGCCATGCTGTCGGAGGGACTGGAGGACAAGTCGATCGCGCGGCGTCTGGGGATGTCCGTACGCAGCTGTCAGCGCCACGCCTCGGAAATCATGAAGGCGGTCAACGCGAAGAGCCGGTTCCAGGCGGGGTATGTGCTCGGGCGGCTGCATGCCGCGGCGCGGGACCGGGAGTGAGCCGGGGATCGCCCGCACGTCACCGGAGCCGGCGCAGGGCTCGTACGGGGACGCCCGGATCCACACCGGCCAGTTCGCGTACGAGCCCGCCGAGGCCCTCGGCGTGCCGGGCTGCTTCCTCCGCCGTGTAGTTGGCGGGGTTCGCTTCCACGCACACGCTGGTGCCGGCGTCCTCGGAGTGCACGTCGAAGTACAGGCCGAGGTCCGGGATGGGCCCGGTGACCAGTGTGCGCACCACGCCGGTGGCCGATCCGAAGCGCAGATCGCGGTCGAAGTTGACAATGTTCACCACCGGTCCGACGCTGTGCTGTTCCGGGCCCGCGGCGAGCGTGCGCCGGAACTCCTCGTAGCGGTAACGGTGGTGGCGCAGCGCCTGCCCGATCTGGCGGTCCGTCCGCTGGAAAGTGTCGGTCACCGACCGCTCCGGCTCCACGGGCACCCGGAACGGCAGGAGGTTCGCCATCGGGGCGACGACATTGCGCAGCAGGCGGGTGGGCCGGCTCGTCGCGGAGCAGCCGAAGGTCACCTCGTCGGCGTCGGTGAGCTGCCACAGATAGAGGGCGGCGGCGGTGATCAGGAAGCGCGCGGTGGACACCTCCAGCCGCTCGCTCCGGGCTCGGACGGCGTCGACCACCTGCCGTGGCAGATGGTGGCTGTACTGCAAGGTGACAGGTGCGGGCGGAGCGTCCGCCCGGAGCCGGCCGGTGGCCGGCCAGTCGAGCGCGACCTTCTCCCAGAACTCCCGGTCGGCCGCATAGATCCGGCCGGCCCGGTAGGCGCGGTCGTGCTCGACGGCGGCCGTGACCGGCGCGAAGGGGTTGGGTTCGCAAGGGGAACCGGTGTGCATCGAGTGGTAGAGGGCCGCGGTCCTGCGGGCAACGGCGGCAGTTCCATGGCCGTCCGTGATGATGTGGTGGAAACGGCGATACCAGAAGTGGCGGTCCCTCGATACCTTGATCAGCGCACCGGCCAGCAGAGAACCGCAGGTCAGGTCGACCGGGCGGCCCATCTCGGCACGCATCCAGGCCACCGCCGCCGCGTCGGGGTCGGGCCGCTCACTCATGTCGAGGACCTCGAAGGACCATTCCGCGGGCCCCAGTTCCTGGTAGGGCGTCCCGTCGGTGGCGACGAGGAACCGTGCGCCGAGCGATCCTGCTTCGTCCACGGCGGTGCGGGCGGCCGCTTCGAGGAGCTTCGCGTCGACGGCGCCGGTGATTTCGTAGTAGTCACCCACGTTGTAGACCGGACTGCTCGGTTCGAGCACCTGCGATATCCAGATCTCCAGCTGCCCCGCGGTCAAAGGGGATTGCACGTTTCCGCTCCAGAGGTCTAGGGAACCGTTGTCCGCCCAGCCTGGCAGCCGCGCCGGGCACCGCACAGGCCGTGCCGGGGGTGTGTCTGCGCCAGTCGTGGACCCGAGGGGGCGCGGCGCCCGGCGCTCCGCGCCGAGGAACGTGGGCGCATACTCGGTTGGCGAACATCGAGGACGCGGAACACGCTCGGCGCTGGTTGGAAGCGCAAGGGGTGACGCAGAACGGCCCGCGCTGACGCACGAACGCGCAAATTTTCTCGGGCAGGCCGACAAGCGTCGGCCTGTTGGAGCGGGTGGTGCCCTGCCGTCGTCTTCTCGTTGCGGCTTGGCGTGCATCGAGCCGTGAGAGAGGCTCCGCAAACCTACGAGAGCGTCAGCGGGGGGAGTCAGCATCGCGCTGGGCATGGGTACGTTCGTCGCCGACTCGAAGTAGGCTGGCTCAACCTCAAACTGCACGGCCATGTTTCCCGTCAGCCTGCACTGGGGGGCCTGTTCGCCATGCACCTCTTACACATCGAAGCGTGGATCGGCGACGGATGGCAGCGCGTCGTGCGGCTGGGGGACTACGAGCCGCCCAAGGACGGCAGCTGGGACGACGACCTGACAAATGAGCCTGAGACCTTCTTGGGGGCCACCCCCGGCACGTTCTGGATCGACACCGCCGACAGCGCACACACTGCAGGTCGTCCTCCACCTGCGGCGTGTTCTCGGCCGTGTATGTCCCCGCCGATAGCGCGTGCGCGCCAACCCCCGCTCCCCGACATTCTCGGGAGCCTCCTCACCCAGCAGCCCTGCCAGGTGCGCCCGTTAGGCGCTGGCGAGGAAGTAGACCGCGGCCGCGGCCAGGGCGAGAGCGGTCAGGAAAGCCCCTCGCCCTGGTCGACGGCATCCCGCCGGTAGCCGGACGCCCGGGACCCAGACGCGTTCGCCTTGCAAGCACGCTCAGCAGCCGTCTTCGGTTCCACACGGTTGGCTGACCAACGTCTTCTCGGCCCCGGGGAGCACCCACCGTGCCGAAGAGATGCGATTTGGTGAACATAGCGGTGTGGCCCCGGCCGTATGCGTCCCATCACGGGACCGGGGCCTATCCCGGCACTCCACTCCGGCGCGGCCGCAAAGAGCCCAGCCCGGCTCGGTGCCGGGGCTGGGCGGTGTTGGGCGGCCGGAGCGCACCGACGTGCGAAGGACAGTGCACCCGGCCTCTTCCCGCCCATCGGAGTCGGGCTCCGCCAACGATGTTATGAGCGTGGCGGGCGCGTCGCGATGTGGCGGTGCTCGTCGAAGGACATCAACGCAGCCGCGTCCCCGGGAACGGTGAGACCGGCCTGTCGGAGGCGGTAGCGCGCACCGGACGCATTCTCGTGGACCGCCTTCAACCAAGCCCGGCCTCGACCTCCAGGTAGCGGCGGCCGCCAGGGCCACGGACCTCCACAGTCTCGAAGCCCCAGCTGCGCAGCACCGCCTGGCAGCGCTGGAGCTGCTCCTGTTCCTGGTAGCGAGCGCCACTCCCCCGCGGTCCCACCCAGCGCACCTGGACCTGCCCGGCCTGGCCGCCTTCGCTGGTGCGGTACCCGGTCCGCGCCGCCTCGCCGGCCCGATCGACGGCCGACGGGGGAAGGCCTTCAGCTTCCAACAGCAGGCTCACCGTGCGCAGCAGCCGACGCTGCTCCCACTCGGCAGGGCGCGCACCCGGGTCGGATCCGAGGTTGGTGAGGTTGCGGATGTTGCGGATGCCGTCAAGCGCGGATCGCAGCTCAGCTGACCGCGCCCCGGTCTGCCCCATCTCCGCCTCGTCGGGAGGTTCAGCACCGGTGTGTACTCGCAGGCGGCCCGCTTGGCTGTGCTGGTCCTTCATCGTCACCCCGAGCTGGTTCGGCTTTCTCTGTACGACGGTACGGCGCTGTGTCTTGCGTGGTGCTCGTTGGCGAGACCTGGTTGGTGCGGGAGCTGGTCAGTCCCGGATCGCGGGTGTGGCCTGGTCGGAGAGGAGCAGCACCGGAGGCTGAGTTGGGTGGGGTCGTCGTCGGCAGCCGCGGAGTCGGGGAGGAAGTCGTAGAAGCCGCCGATGGCTTCCATCCGGTGCACCAGGTTCAGCAGGTCGGACGGCCTGTGCGGGTCGAGCTTCCCGCACGCCTGGAGCACCTTGCTTTCGATTTACCCGAATGCTGCTGCGGGGAGCCGGCCGCCGGGGCCGAACGCTGCCCGGCTGGCGCTCAGGTATCCGCAGGGCGGCGGCCTGAGTCTCTTGTGCCCGGAAGAATCACGTGAACAAGGGCGCGTTCGCCAGCTCAACAGCCTCAGATGCCTTGTCGGCTGGCCCGCGCAGTCCCCCTCCTGGACGCGGGCGTGTCCGGGCTTCGAGCTGCTTCGGCACGGGGCGAACGACGTCGTGGGTCGCGAGGACGGCCGGTCGGCGCGGACCGAGGACGTACGGCCGACGGGCGGGCGGCGCAGCGGATCGACTGCCCCTGCGAAAGGGTCTGGCAGCGCCCAGGGGGCGCCGCCAGACCCGGCGGCGGTCGCCCCTACTCGGACAGCGACTTGGCGAAGAGGCCGTAGAGCTGCTTGTGCGCGTCGTCCTGCGTCGGGTAGAGCACGAGGACGCGGATGACCAGCTTGCCGCCCTTGGGGACTACGTGGATGCCCTCGGGGGGCGAGCCGAGGAGGACGTCCCCGTTGGATCCGTCGTCGATGATCATTCCCCAGAACGTGCTGGTGAACTCCTTGTACAGCACCGATCCGACCGGAAGCTGGCCGAACCCGACGTTCCAATGCTTCACATTGGATTCGCCGGCGTGCATGGTGATGTCATAGGAGTAGATGTACTTCTGTGTTTCCCAGTCCTGCCAGCTGGAGTTGAATTTGTAATCGACGGTGAGGTTCTTCTTCGCCGCAGTGAAAGTGACCGTGTCCGGTTCCGATTCTTGGCTGCCGCGCACGGCCTTCGCTGTCACCGTGTGACTGCCCAGGCTCCATCCGCCTTCGTGGGAGAAGGACCAGTTCTGACCGTTCACCTTGGCGCTGCCGAGCTTGGTGCCGCCCTCGGTGAGGGTCACCGAATCGGCGTTGAAGGCGACGCCGTCGATCGAGGCTCCGGGGTCGACTTCCGCGCCGTTCTGGGGCGACCTGACGTCCACGACGGGGTTCGGGAGCGTGGCGTAGAAGCGCAGATACACCTTGCCCGAGGTCACGTCGTCGCGCACGGCCACGGCGGCGAGATCGTGCTGCCCGAGCGGCCAGTCAGCGTCCGGGGTGTACTCCCACTTGTTGCCCTTGACCGGGCAAGTGCCCAGCTGCTTGGCACCCTCGTAGAGCAGCACCTGCTGCACGTCGGGGGCGGCTGTGCCCTGGACTGGCTGGCGGCGGTTCTCGGTCGGCGCGCCGGCCGTAGGGGCGGTGAAGACCGGGAGCGGCACCGGCTGAGCGAAGGCGAGGGCGGACTGGGCCTGGTCGTTCCACGTGCCGGTCGGGCTGCCCGCCAGAGGGATCTTCGTCATGTCGTCGATCGACGTGCCGGCCTTGACGGGCAGCTGGCTGCCGCCCTGATTGGTGCGCGTGAAGAGGATGTTGTCGTTGTCGGTGTTGTTGACGACGGCGCTCACGCCGTCGTCGCTCTGGTCGAATCCGTAATCGCTGAAGTTGTTCGCCGTGCCCTTGGCCGGAATGACGAGAATCTTGTCCCGCGGTCCGCCCACGTTGTAGTTGACGTCGGCGAATAACGCGAAGGCGCCTGCGGGGGCCTTGTCCTTGCCCCGGCCGCGGATTACGTACGGCTCGTCGGCGGCTTTTCCGTTCCCGTCTACCACTCTCGACCTCGCTCTCTCAGTGCTGAGTTTTTCATCGCAAAGGCTGCCCGCGGCCTGAGTCCCCGTCAATTTCGGTAGATTTGTTCGACGGCGATCAGGCCAGATTCCGCGCTGGCCGGATTGCGCTTGGAAGTGGCCGGGGAATTGCGGTAGTGCTCATTCCACCGCAATGGCCGCGCACCGCACCCGTATTCACTGTCCGCGTCCGAGCGGCGGCCGCACCGGGCGGAGTCCGCACGTGGGCAGCCCTGTGACCGCGCACCGCCTGTTCGATGGCTTCGGGGTAGGCCTGCCGCCTCGAGTGCTCGGCAAGGGCTGATCAGAGGTGGATGACTTACCTAACGTGCCTTAACTGTACGTATGCCCCTCACCAGGGAATTTGCTTGTCAACGCTAGATGAGGGCGGCGTGCTGCCGCTGCACATCGCGTGGTCGGGCCTGCGGACCTACAGCCTGGACCGTGCAGGTCAGCGCATAGTGCTACCGGACCGTCCTGGCGGAGGGGCAGCCCGACGCCTGACCTCGCTGCTCGACGGGGGCTTGCTCGTCTCGCAGTGGCCCGTGGCGCGCACCCAGCCGGCGCATCCGCGAGGTGCGGGAAGCGGCCTTCCCCGCTCTGGCCGGCGGAATGTCCGCAGCCGCGTGAACCTCAGCGCACTCCACCGCTGGCTCCTGGCCGACGTTCTCACCATCGGCACCCCCTACCCCCTGGTCATCACCGGCGGCTACGCCGTCCAGGCACACGGGCTGGTCGACCGCCTCAGCCGGCATCCGGGCGGGCAGCTACTGCGTCGACTCCGGCTCCACGCAGCTTGCGGGCGAGGTACTCCACCTCGGGCAGCGTTCCTGAGTAGGCCCCTTCCAACACCTGGCCCGCGACAGACTTGACCTCCGTCAGGCCAAGGCCGAGTTCAGCGCGCAGGACCCGCATGACAGTGACACGCACCGCCGACGCATTCGGCAGGCGCAACGTAGCCGGCCCATGGTCGGCGAGCAGCCGATCCCGCAGCCGGGCAGGGAGGCCCTGGCCGCAGTCAGCCGTCGCCTGCCCGCATGCCGAACACACGGACTCCACGTCCCACCGCAACGAGCCACCGACCAGGCAGTGGACGCCCCAGCACTCCAGCCATGCACCACAGTCCACGCATGGAGCGCTGTACCTGACGGATTCGAAGACCGGCTCTTCCACACCCACCCCTCAACCACCATGAGGCTATGTGGTCAGCAAACCTCCGCGGCAGAGGGGTATTGGTGCTGCGGTATGACTTGCCACTCCCCCGAGTGGCTCTTCTCTGAGCTGCTGAGTCGAACCCAGCCGATGACGCCGCCCCTGTTACTGCCGTCCGACAATGACTGCACGTGCGGCCCTGCCGGACAAGCTGTGTCAGGCGCTCAACTTGCCGCAGAAGTGCATTGCCTACCGCCCGGCCCTGGGGCGCCGTCATGCTGGCGCATTCTCGCTCCGAATACGGCTTGAAGTCATACAACCCCGTAGCGTAGTGATGGCTGTCACGTGGCTTTCTGAGCCGGAATGCCGGTTCCACTCCATAAATGCCGCTTTATGGAGGTATCCAGGCGAACGCACTTGCGTATACGTTCCCGCCCACAACTTCTTCATGGAATCTTCATTTTTGTGGGCGGGGGATGACGGGGATGCCTGTCTCGGTGCGTCGAAGACGCTTTCATCGGGTGTTATCGGCGGGGATGGGCGGGCTGCTGACAGCAAGCCTGCTGCCCGCGATCCTCGGCCACTCCGCCTGGGCCGCGACTCGCCCGTCGGAAGGCGCAACGACCACCGCCGCGGCACACGAGTCGGACGGCCAGGCCCCTACCGAGGATGCCGCCCTGGAGCAGGCCAAGCGCACAGGGCGGGAAGTCGAAGTCGCTTCGCTGCGCGGCGAGTCGGCCGATGTCGTGGCCACGGCGGAGGGCAAGCTCCAGGCCCGGCAGTACCTGCGTCCTGTCCGCACCAGGGTGTCGGGACAGTGGAAGGACATCGACACCGACCTGGCCAGGCAGAGCAATGGGACGGTAGCGCCGAAAGCTACGGCCGTAGGCCTGGCGTTCTCCGGCGGCGGCGACAAACCACTGGTGACGATGCGCAAGGCGGGACGCGAGCTGGCACTGTCCTGGCCGGGGCCGCTGCCCGCTCCGGTGCTCGACGGCGCATTGGCCACGTATCGCGACGTACTGCCCGGTGTGGACCTGCGGATGGGTGCGCAGGCGGACGGATTCACCCAGCTGCTGATCGTCAAATCGGCTCAGGCCGCCGGCAGTCCCGAACTCGGGCAGCTTCGGCTGAAGCTGGCGGCGGACGGCGTGGACGTCATGGAGACCGCTGCCGGTGGTCTGAACGCGGTTGACCAAGGCGCCGGCTCGTCGGTATTCGAGGCGCCGACGCCGCTGATGTGGGACTCCAGCACGGGCACCGGTGCCAGCGCTTCCCACAAGACGCTCAAGTCCCGGAAGGCCGCTGGGAAGGCGAGCCGTTCCGGCGCGGACGGTGCCGAGGGTGATGAGCCCTCGGCCGGTGAGTCGGGCAAGCTCGCACCTGTGGGGGTGGACGTCCCTGCGGGCCAAGACCAGGTCGTCCTCAAACCCGACGCCGAGGTCCTCAAGGGCAAGGACACTGTCTACCCCGTCTTCATCGACCCTCAGTGGTCCACTCCGCGGGCAACGTCGTGGACGATGGCGTCGAAATACTGGGCGTCGTCCCCGCAGTGGAAGTTCAACGGCGATCATGACGCAGGCATGGGCTACTGCAACTGGAACTACTGCCAGCCCAACGACACGAAGCGGCTCTTCTACCAGGTGCCGACTTCCTCCTTCGCCGGCAAGTCGATCCTGTCGGCGGAGTTCGTGGTCCGCAACACCTGGTCTGCCTCCTGCAGCAAGCGAGAGGTCGAGCTGTGGCGGACCAAGGCCATCTCCTCCTCGACGACCTGGAATTCGCAGAACGAGTCCGGATTCTGGCAAAAGCACCTGTCCTCGGACAGCTTCTCGTACGGCTATGAGGGGTGTGCGGCCAAGGACGGCGAGTTCAACGTCAGGTCGGCGGTGCAGCAGGCGGCGGACAGCAAATGGCCGACGCTGACGTTCGGGCTGAAGGCCGGCAGCGAGAGCGACGGATACGCGTGGAAGAGGTTCTCGGACAAGGCGTATCTGCGGGTGACGTACAACCGGCCGCCGCCGCAGGTGAGGCCCTCGCAGCTGACGATGGAGTACGGCGGCACCTGCAAGAAGTCCGGGGCTCCCGCTCGGATCCGCACCCGGGGCAAGATCCACGCCACCCACATCACCGACCCGGATCACGACAGGATTCAGGTCCAGTTCCAGGCCAGCTGGGACTCCGGAGACGGCAAGGGCACCACCGCACGGTGGAAGCCGGGACTGACCACAGCGAAGCAGTCCGGCCGGGACTTCATCGTCAGCCTGCCCGCCTCGATTCCGACAAACAAAACGGTGAGCTGGGCCGTGCGGACCTACGACGGCGCGCAGTACTCCCCATGGTCGTTCACCGGGTCAGCCGAGGCGTGCTACTTCGTCCTCGACACCAAAGTGCCCGCGGCCCCCACGATCAGCTCAGGGGAGTATCCCACCTCCGACCCCGAGAACCCGGACGATCCCTGGTACGACGGGGTCGGCCAGTACGGCACCTTCACCGTCGCGGACAGTCATCGTGACGTGAACCGCTACGTGTACGGCATCAACGGCGACCCGTCCAGCAGGAACACGGTCACGACCAGTGCCGGCGCGGCGCGGAACATCTCGGTCCAACCGGAGAAGCCCGGGCTGAACTTCGTCACCGTCCAGGCCTTCGACGCGGCCGGCAACAACAGTGAGATCCGCACCTACCGGTTCCGTGTCAAGGCCGGCCAGCCCGAGCGCGCCACCTGGCAGTTCGACGAGCCGGCCGGCGCCACCGAGGCGAAGGGTTCCACCCCGGCACGGACCGCCGACCTCCACGGCGGCGCCACACCCGGTGCGGACGGGGTGGCAGGCACTGCCCTGTCCCTCAACGGCACCGATGGCTACGCGGCCACCGACATCCCCGTCGTCGACACCTCCCGCGGCTTCTCCGTCTCCGCCTGGGTCCGCCCACGGGAGATCCCCGACCATCCGGCGATCGTTGCCACCCAGCCGGGCAACAACCGGCCGGGCTTCGAGCTGTACTACTCCTCCGACCTCAAGCGGTGGGTGTTCAACCAGTACACCGCCGACAGCCCCGACGCCGGCATCGCCCGCGCGATGGCCGCCCAGCCCGGCGGTGTCACCGCCAACGCATGGACCCATCTGGTGGGTGCCTACGACAGCACCGCCAAGGTGCTTCAGCTCTACGTCGACGGCAAGCTGGCCGGCCAGACGCCGTACACCACCGCGTGGAACGCCCGCCGCGGCCTGCAGCTGGGTGCCGGTTCCTACGGGGGTACGTCCGGCTCCTTCTTCCCCGGGTCCATCGACGAGGTGCAGATCTTCGACAAGTCCGTCTCCGCCGGTGAGGTCACCCGGCTGTACAACAAGGAGCGCATCCATGGCCCCGGGCGGCCGGCCCGCGCGGTCTTCCCGCTCGACGAGCCGGCCGCGGCGCAGCAGGTGACCGCGCACGGCGAGGTCCTGGAAGCCGTCCTGCACGGCGGTGCCGAACCCGGCACAGCAGGAGTGGCGGGCAACGCCCTGGCCCTGGACGGCAAGGACGACCACGCCTCGGTGGACGCGGCGCACTTCAACACCGAGCGGTCCTATGCGGTCACCGCCTGGGCCCGGGTCACCGACGCCACCCGCAACCAGACCGTCGTCGCGCAGGACGGCAGCTTCCTCAGCGCCTTCTACCTGTCGTACGAGGCCTCCGGTGGGGTGTGGAGTGCCCGGTTGGCCAGCAAGGACGCCACCGACGGCAACGTCACCCAACAGCGCATCGCCTCGAAGCAGAAGGTGACCATCGGCAAGTGGGCGCACCTGGCCGCCGTGCACGACACGATCGATAACACCGTGAGCCTGTACGTCAACGGCATCCTGCAGGGCAGCACCGCGGCGTCGCAGTCCTGGTACGGCGACGGTGCCCTGCAGATCGGTCGGGCTCTCTACCGGGGCGCGTACACGGACTACCTCACCGGTCAGATCGATGACGTGCGTGCCTTCGACCGCCCGGTGTCCGAGGGGGAAATCCACCAGCTCGTGCAGCGTCGACCGGTCCTGACCGGCCGCTGGCAGTTCGACCAGGCGGCTGATCCGGGGGCCAACTCCGTTGCGCGGGGGCCGGCCATGTTGCTGGGAGGCAGCGCGAAGCAGGTACCTGGTGCGGGCTTCCTGGGTGAGGGCGGTCTGGTCCTGGACGGAAAGCAGCAGGACTATGCCTCCAGCGCCCTGCCGTTCGACACGAGTGAGAGCTTCACGGTGACGGCGTGGGTCCAGGCGGCGTCGGTACCGTCCCGTCCTTCGGCGCTGGTCAGTGCCGAAGGAACCAATACCAGCAGCTTCGTCAGCGGCTTCATCCCCAATCCCAAGGACCCCACAGCGGAGGGCTTTTGGACTCTGGCAATGCCGCGGGCGGACACGGTGGACGCAGAGCTTGACTGGGCCGGTAACGCGCAGTCCTTCAACAGCGTCACGGACTGGAATCACATCGCGATCGTCTACGACGGCTTCGCCAAACAGGCACGAATCTACGTCAACGGGCAGCTTGGCGAAGCTGCCTGTATCGACGGCAACGACGACGGACAGGCCGACGACGCGGCCTGCATCGAAGCGGTCCCCTGGGCGGAGAACGTCATCTCTTTCAGGGCACTGAAGTCCCTGCAGCTCGGACGGGACAAGGGCCATGGTTCCTTCGGGGACTACTGGCCCGGCGCGATCGACGACGTGTGGACGATCCAGGGTGCGCTCAGTGACACGCAGGTCAGCCGGATCGCAAGCGAGATGGACGGCATGCCGACCGAAGTGCCCGACGTGCCCGGCGAGGGCTGACCGTGTGGCGTGCGGCCATGGGCCGCACGCCACCACACACCGAGCAGACATTTCCTGACGTAGGCAACACCGCGGCGCCATGGGCGCACCTGCGGTGAGCGGCAAAGGGTGGACGGACATGAACGGCATGCTTGGCCTGGTCGGACGCACCGGGCTGCAGCGCAGACTCGCCGTGGGCATCTCCACGGTGCTCGTCGGCTCCCTGTTACCGGTCCTGCCGGCGGTGGCACAACCCGCCGCAGCTGAGGGTGCGGGTGCGGGTGCGACAGAACGTGCGGATGTCGGCAAGGCCGTGCCCGGCTCCTCCGGCGCACGTGTCAGGCCCCGGAAGCTCCCTTCGGGGCCGCGAACCCCCGCGGAGCGCCCCCGGCGCGACTGGCCCGAGGCTGCCACGGCCACCATCCGTCTGACCGGGCCCGGCTCCTCGCCACCGTCCACCACGGCGGTCGGGAAGGGCAAGCGGCTTCCCCTGACTCTGGTTCCCACCGCGTCCCGATCGCGCAAGTCGGCCAAGTCCGCGGGGGCGAGGCTCAGTGCGCAGGCGGCAACGGCGCCGGCAGCGGTGACCGCACGCATCCTGAGCCGGCAGCACACCCGCCGGGCCGGCGTCGACGGGCTGCTGTTCACCCTTCAGCCGGCCGGGAGCCCCAAGGGGGCCGCCCGGCAGCAGCCAGGCCCGCTGCGGGTGGGCGTCGACTACGGCGACTTCGCCGGGGCCTACGGTGGCGGCTACGCCTCCCGGCTGCGTCTGGTCGAACTCCCCGCGTGCGCGGCGACCGCCCCGGACAAGGCCGAGTGCCGCATCGCGAATCCGCTGGCCACTCGCAACGACACCGAGAAGCACACCCTGACCGCTTCCTCGGTGCCCCTGCGCGCGAAAGGGCCCACCGTGCTGGCGGCGGTCGGTGACGACAAGAGCGTCAAGGGCGACTACAAGGCCACCAGCCTGTCCCCCTCCGCCACGTGGAACACCAACCTCAACACCGGTGACTTCACCTGGTCCTACGACATGCCCGTCCCTGAGGTCCCCGGCGGTCTCAAGCCGAGCGTGGGCCTGTCGTACTCCTCCGGCTCCATCGACGGCCGCACCGGCAACAGCAACAACCAGGGCTCCTGGGCCGGTGACGGCTTCGAACTGTGGCCCGGCTACATCGAGCGCCGCTACAAGCCCTGCTCCGACGACGGCGAGAAGCACGCCGACGGCAACAAACCCGGCGACCTGTGCTCGGGGTACGACAACGCCTTCATCTCCTTCAACGGCAAAGCCGGTGAGCTCGTCCCCGCCGGCAAGGACACGTGGAAGCTGCAAAGCGACGACGGAACGAAGATCAAGCGGCTGACCTCGGCGGCACGGGACAACGACGACAACGACAACGAGTACTGGGAACTGACCGAGCCCTCGGGTACCCGCTTCTACTTCGGCTACCACAAGCTGCCCGGCTGGGCCGCCGGCAAGGACACCACGGACTCGACGTGGACGGTCCCGGTCTTCGGCAACGACAGCGGCGAGGACTGCCACAAGGACACCTTCAAGGACTCCTGGTGCCAGCAGGCGTGGCGCTGGAACCTCGACTACGTCGTCGACCCGCACGGCAACGCCATCTCGTACTACTACGACAAGGAAACCAACTCCTACGGCCGCGACCTGAACAAGGACGACGACACCCCCTACACACGGGGCGGCTACCTCAAGCGCATCGAATACGGCCGGTCCTCCGACGACCTGTACGCGGGCAAGCCGCTGGCGCAGGCGTCCTTCGCCAACTCCGAGCGCTGCCTGCCCCAGACCGGGGTCACCTGCGCCGTCGACACCATCGACGCCAAGAGCTTCTACTGGTACGACACCCCCTGGGACCTGAACTGCAAGGCTGGCACCACCTGTGACCAGGGACGGCTCTCCCCCACCTTCTGGACCCGCAAGCGTCTGACGGGGGTGACCACCGAGGTCCTCAAGGACGGCAAGCTCACCCCTGTCGACTCCTGGTCGCTGACCCACCGCTGGGGCAAAGCCGACGTCGACTACCAGCTGGAACTCGAGTCCATCCAGCACACCGGCCACACCGACACCGAACCCCTCACCCTGCCGAAGACCACCTTCGCCTACACCCAGCTCGCCAACCGCCTCGACAAAACCGGCGACGGCTACGCCCCCTACATCAAAGACCGCCTGTCGACCATCGCCGACGAATACGGCGGCCAGACCGACGTCAACTACTCCAAGCCCGCCTGCACGTTCAACAACCTGCCCACCCCGGAGTCCAACACCACCCGCTGCTTCCCCCAGTTCATCGGCGGCAGCTCCAGCGACGACATGGACAAGGAGTGGTTCAACAAGTACGTCGTCGAGTCCGTGACGACCACCGACCGCACCGGTGGCGCACCCGACCAGGTCACCCGCTACGACTACCGCGATGACGCGGCCTGGCACTACGACGACGATGACGGACTGACTAAGGAGAAGTTCAAGACCTGGTCCCAGTGGCGCGGCTACGGCCACGTCCGCGTCCAGACCGGCGGCCAGGGCACGGGTGCGGACGCCATGAAGACGCAGGAGGACAGCTACTTCCTGCGCGGCATGGACGGCGACCGCAAGAACACGAGTGGCGGCACCAAGGACGTCAGCGTCTCGCTGAGCGCTGGGGAGGGCGAGCCTCTCACCGACGACGCCTCGGCGGCCGGATTCGCCTACAAGACGGCTACCTTCTCGGCACCCGGCGGGAAGGTCCTGGCCAAGACCGTCAGCCGGCCCTGGCACCACCAGACAGCCAAGAAGACCCGCGACTGGGGAACCGTCACGGCGAACTTCAGCGGCACGGCCAGCACGCGTGCCTGGACCTCGCTCGACGACGGTGCCGGCGCGAAGTGGCGCACGACCACCACCGCCTCCGCCTTCGACACCGTCGCCGGACGCGTCAAAGAGGTCAGCGACCGCGGCGACGACTCCACCACCAACGACGACCAGTGCACCCGCACCACCTACGCCACCAACACCGACAAGAACATCCTCACCCTGCCCACGCGAGTCGAGACCGTCGCCACCGAATGCGGCAGCAACCCCGACCGTGCGAAGGACGTCATCTCCGACGTCCGCACGGCCTACGACGGGGGCGGTTACGGCGCCGTGCCCACCAAGGGTGACGCCACCGCCGTCGCCACACTGAAGAAGCACGACGGCACCACGGCAACCTACCTGGAGACCGGCACCACCTACGACGGCTACGGGCGCCCGGAGAAGGTCACGGACCTGACAGGCAACGTCACCGCCATCGGCGACAGCGCACCCACCCGCACCGCCCGCACCGACGGCCGCACCACCACCACCGCCTACACCCCCGCCACCGGCATCCCCACCAAGACCGTCACCACCACACCCCCCGCCGACCCCAAGGACACCACCACAGCCCAGACCACCACCACCGAACTCGACCCGCTGCGCGGCCAGCCCGCCGCCACCGTCGATACCAACGGCAAGCGCACCACACTGAAGTACGACGCCCTGGGGCGCACGCTCAAGGTGTGGCTGCCGGACCGGGCACGCACCACGGTGCAGCTGCCCAACTACGAGTTCGACTACTACGTCGAAGACGGCAAGCCGGCCACGGTCGCCACCCGCACCCTCAAACCGGCAGGCGCAAGTCAGGCCGTCTCGTACACGCTCTACGACGGCTACCTCCGCCCCCGCCAGACCCAGGCGCCGGGGCCTGACGCCGGCTGGCTGATCAGCGACACCTTCTACGACGAACGCGGCCTGGCAGCCAAGACGTTCGCCCCGTACTACGTCGCAAGGAAGCCGGAACGCGAGCTGTTCAAGCCCGCCGATGCCCTGAGCGTGGAGACCCAGACCTGGAAGACGTACGACGGGCTGGGCCGCGAGACCGAGAGCCGGGACGTCGCCGGCAACGGCGAGGGCGGCAAGGCCCTCGCCGTGACCAGCACGCTCTACCGCGGTGACCGCACCACCGTCATCCCGCCCACCGGCGGCACCGCCACCACCACGGTGGCCGACGCCCGCGGCCAGACCACCCAACTCCTGCAGCACCACACCCGATCCGCCGACGCTCCGGCTGAGACCACCCGCTACGCCTACAGCCCGGCCGGCAAGCTCGCAGGCGTCACCGACCCGGCAGGCAACAGCTGGGCCTACCAGTACGACCAGCTCGGCAACCAGACCTGGTCCAAGGACCCCGACAAGGGCATCACGAAGGCCGTCTTCGACGACCGCGGCCAGCAGATCTCCAGCGAGGACGCCAACGGCGCCGTGCTGGCCACCGTCTACGACGGCCTCGGCCGCAAGACGGAACTGCACGACAAGGCCGCGAGCGGTCCACTGCGCGCCAAGTGGGTCTACGACACCGTCACCAAGGCCAAGGGGCAGCTCGCCGAGTCCACCCGCTACGTCGACGGCAAGGCCTACACCCACAAGATCACCGAGTACGACCCCGTCTACCGCCCAGAGCACACCGCCACCGTCATCCCCGAATCCGAAGGGGCACTGGCCGGCACCTACACGGCCAGTACCAGTCTGTTTGCAAACGGCCTGCCCAAAGGACGCAGCGTCTCTCAGGTAGGCAACATATTCGGGAAGGGCTGGACCTACGCCTACGACGACCGCACGATGCGGGTGGCATGGGTCCGCGGCACCGGCATCCGTTCCGACGCCACCTACACACTCACCGGCAAGCCCCTCACCTACAAGATCGTCGGTGGCGGCAAACCCACCCAGGTCACCAACACCTACGAGTGGGGCACCCAACGCCTGGCGAATTCCCGTGTCGACCGCCAGGACGTCGCTGGCGTCGACCAGTCCGCCACCTACGGCTACGACGCGGCCGGCAACGTCACCTCACTCTCCGACGTTTCCCGCACCGGCACCGACACCCAGTGCTTCACCTATGACTACCTGCGCCGCCTGACCGAGGCCTGGACCCAGGACGAGAAGACCTGCGCCCCGGTCCCGGCTGGCAACCTGATCGCGGGGCCGGCCCCGTACTGGCAGTCCTACGGATACGACGCCGCGGGAAACCGCACCACCCTCACCCAGCACGACCCCACCGGCGACAGCGCCAAGGAGGCCAAGAGCACCTACGGATACCCCAAGCCCGGCACGCCTCAGCCCCACACCCTGACGACCGTCGACACCACCGGCCCGGCCGGCACCAGCACCTCCGCCTACAGCTACGACAACACCGGCAACACCACCACCCGCACCCTGACCGGCGACAAGCAGACCCTCACCTGGGACGTCGAAGGCCACCTCACCAAGGTCACCGAACCAGCCGACGACAAGGGCACAAAAACCACCAGCTACGTCTACGACGCGGACGGCAACCGCCTGATCACCCGCACCGGCGACCGGACCACCCTCACCCTCGGCGGCCACACCGAACTCACCCTCGACAAGGGCGCCGACAAACCCAAAGCCACCCGCTACATCCCCCTCGGCGGCGGTAACCAGGCCGTCCTGGCCGACGACGGCACCTACACCATCACCCTCGCCGACCGCCTCGGCACCGGGCAGCTCGCCATCAACGCCGCCGACCAGACCCTCACCCAACGCCGCCAACTCCCCTTCGGCGGCCCCCGCGGCACCAAACCCGCCAACTGGCCCGGCACCAAGGGCTACGTCGGCGGCACGGATGACACGGCAGACACCGGACTGACACACCTCGGGGCGCGCGAGTACGACCCGGAAACCGGACGATTCCTCTCCGTCGACCCCGTCCTGGACCCGGCAGACCCCCAACAGATCAACGGCTACACCTACGGCAACAACAACCCACTGACCTTCAGCGACCCCACCGGCCAGCTCTTCGCCGACCCCGATGGCTCCGGACGCGGAACCGGCGTCGTCCACAACCGCCACGGCGGCATGCGCCTCTCCGGCTCCAAGAACTACATCCCCGGCCCCGGCGCCTGCATCCAGCCCTATTGCCACATCCCCTACAACGGACCAACTCGCTACGAGATCTACCCGGGAGTATCAGCACCGCTCAGCTGGGACAAAGCTCCCGAATTGGAGCGGGAGTTCAAGGAGGTCACCAGCCTATTCAAGCCGTGGGGCAACCCGCGCTTCGAAGACGGCCCGATGGCCGGTGTACGCATCATGCACGCCCTCAGCGAAGCCTGCTACCGGCTCGAGGGCGGCTGCCCCGAGGAGGTTTACAGCTTCACCAAGCACGTTGCCATGGCAGGGGTAGCTGCTGTAACCGAAGGGGAACTCCCCAGAAGGATCGCGGGGCGTCTCGCCGGCAAGGCTAGCGACTGCTTACACAGCTTCGTCCCGGACACCGAAGTCGCCCTTGCAGACGGCACGCGAAAGCGCATCGAGGACGTAAAAACAGGCGACAAAGTCATAGCTACCGACCCGGAATCCGGCGAGACCACCACCCGCCCCGTCGTCGCCACCATCGTCACCAAGGACGACAAACACTTCACCGACCTCACCGTCAAAACCCCATCCGGTGACTCCAGCATCATCACCACCGACACCCATCCCTTCTGGTCCGCCGACAAGAAGAAATGGATCAACGCCGGCGACCTCCGCCCCGGCACTCAACTCCGTACCCCTCAGGGCGCAACGGTCAAGATCGCCGCGGTCCGTCACTTCGGCAAGCAGCAGCAGACACACGACCTGACCATCGCAGGCACGCACACGTACTATGTGCTGGCAGGGGAAACGCCGGTACTCGTTCACAACAGCAACTGCGGAATTGGTCGGGAGCTGATCGGTGACGAGAGGGCGGATCACATCCTTGATGGTCACAGGTACCCGGGGGCGCCGGGTAAGGACGCTTTCCCGCAGGGGTGGTCTGATGACCAGATTTTGGATGCTGTTGCTGACGTGGTGACGAGTCCAAATAGTCAAAGGACCTGGTACAAGGGATCTGCTGTGCACGCCGAGAGAACCCTGAAGACCAGGAAGGGCGAACCTGCGGTTCAGAATGTGATCGGGTCAGTGGGAGGGGTGAGAATGCTGGTGCGTTACGAACCTCTCACTGGGAAGGTTCTCACAGCTTTCCCGCACTGAGGAAATGGTTCACCCGATCCGGGTGTAGCGAATTCGATGATTGGAGGATTAATGGAGAGAGATGCGAATCTGATGGAGCTGTTGCATCGTTTGGACGATCCCGAATGTCCAGAAACGCCAGCTGACTACAATGCGGCCGATGCTGCAGCTTCGTTCAGCCGTCTGGCTGTGCAGGTTGGTTCTCGCTTCTCGACGCCTTGTGGAATCGATCGAGACATCCAGGACTCCGCGCAGTACGGACGAATCGAAGTGCCGGGGGAAGCCACAGTCTGTGGGACGAGGATTGTTGCCCTGGTGAGCAAGTTCAAGCCATTGGCAATGGTGGCGGCCGATAATCCTGGCGCCTTCTTGGGTACGGATGAAGCGCAGGCTGAAGGCGAGCTCGACGCGAATGACCTTGAGAAGGTAGAGCAAGTTCTCGCTGAATCGGGGTACATCACGATTCCGGAAGAACTTCTTGAAAGAAGCTATGGCGGGCCCACTCTCTTGCGTTTCCACGGTTCTGGGGAGCCGAGTTGGTGGGACCGGTTCTTCGGTTCTTTCTGATGGGTCTCAAGTATCGGGTTCCGTAACGTTGGTTCTCATGGACCGCATGGGGTTCGTTACCCGATTCGACCCATCCGCGCCATGAGAAGGACCATGCAGTGGCAAAGATCAGCCCCGCCGAGCTGTGCTTGGCGGGGCTGATCTGGCGTTTGACGGCAGTAGTTGACGGCAACGTCAGCGGACGCCAGTGGCGCGGGGTGGTGGTGGTTCGTCGCCGCCGGAGCGGGCCGTCTCGGTGGTTTCCCGGCTGCCGAGCGCGGTGCCGAGGGTGTCGATGGCCTCGCGCTGGAGGCGGAGTCGGACGTGGGCGTAGACGGTGGCGGTGACGCCGATGTGGGCGTGGCCGAGGAGTTCCTTGATCACGACGAGTTCGACGCCCTGTTCCAGGAGCAGGGTGGCGGTCGAGTGGCGGAGGTCGTGGAAGCGGATGCGGCGGAGGCCGGCCTTGCGGAGGAGCGTGGTGAAGGCGCGGCTGAGGTTGGTCGGGTCGATCGCTTTGCCCTGCGGGGTGGTGAACACGTGCCCGCTGTCCTGCCACGTGGTGCCTGCGGACTCCCGTTCGCACTGCTGCTGCTCGCGGTGGAGCTTCAACAAGTGGACACAGCGGGTGGGTAGGGCGATGCGGCGCTCGGAAGCCCGCGTCTTGGTCGGCAGCGTGGTGAGCCCACCTGCGGCGGTGCGCTGCAAGGTTCGGCGGATGGCGGCGGTGCCGGCGTCGAGGTTGAGGTCTTCCCAGTGCAGGCCGAGGAGTTCGCCCTTGCGGAGTCCGGTGTGGAGAGCGAGTTCGAACAGGGCGTGCAACCGGTGGCCGTTTGCGGCATTGAGGAACTGGCGGGCTTCGTCTGCGGTGAGCGGTTCGAAGCGTCAAGGGCGCCCCGCTGACGCGGGCCGCCGCGCGCCGGCGGTCGGCGACCGCCGCCCGCTCCTGTCTGCCGCCCCGCTGGCGACGGCCGCCGACCACTCGGCGCGCAGAGCCCGGGAGCGTAGCCGGACCACCAATCGGAAGCCCCGGTCCGACCCCTCAGCAGCAGGCTGGCCGGGCACCTGAGAGGCCGCCCGGCGGGCTCGCGCCGTCCCGGACGCCCATGCTTGCTGCCTGGCTGGGGGCCGTGACGATGGAGATAACGGGGCTGATGCCGGTGCGGGGTTGAGCGAGACACACGTGGCGGGTGGTCGGTCGGCGCGCCCGCCGTCGTGGCTGACTTTCTGTGGCAGAGGCCAGAACCCCCACGGCCATGGGCACGGCACGCACGGAGGGCCCGTCCCTGCCGGGGCTGACGAGTGCGGGGGCGCCTCGATCGGCTGCGCCCGGCAGGGACGGGAGTCGGGTGGTCAGCGCGGTGCGGCGCCTGGGCGAGCGAGGCGGATCACGTCTGGCGCCAGGTCCGCCAGGGGCGGGTGATGATCTCCCGGTAAGTGTGGTGGGACGGGTTCTGACCGCAGTGCCGCAGCACCCACTCCTGCGGTTCGGCGAAGTCCTCGCTCGTCGGTGAGGTCTCTCCGTCCACGGCGCACTGCATCGCCTACAGGACCGGTTCCGCGTCCGGCTCGCGGTCGGGCTGGAGCGTCCAGGTCTCGTAGCGCAGGACCGAGCGCGGGGTCACCGTCCCCACCTCCGGTTGGCCACGGCCACCTTCGCGCTCAACTCCTCCGTCGGAGTCGGCGTACGTACGTCTTCGGGTGGCACGTCCCACTCCTGGCCACCGCGCGGTGGCCGAAGCTGCACGTACGGCCCCACATGCCCTATCACCACGCCCACCTTGCCGCTTCGCCGGTCGACCACCAGGGCGCCGGCATCGGGCGAGACGGTGTGCCCGTCGGCATCAGGGGTGGGGGCCGTCATCGTGACCACCCCGGCGAGGCGGCGCGGGGCCGGGCGTCCAGTCGCAGGGCGGGAACACGTGGGGTGGCGCTCATTCGCACGGTGACGCTCCTCGGCGGCGTTGATGCGTGCCCCTTGGGCCTGTTGGTGCCGCAGGGTTGGCACCGATCCTCACGCCGGTCACCGGGACGAAGGAACCTCCACCAAACCCCACTTCGGGACGTCCCGCACCGTGTAGAACGTCCCTAGTGCCGTCCTGGGACGAAGGGGGAGACTCGTGCCGAACGAGAGACTACGAGCCGTCATGGCGGCGGGAGGCTGGACGTACGCCGCACTCGCTCAGCAGGTCGAGGTTGACCCCAAGTCGGTCGAGCGCTGGGTGAACCTCGGGCGTACCCCACGTCGTGCCACAGCCCTCCAGGCGGCCAAGGCCCTGGGAGAAGACGTGCACGCACTCTGGCCGGCGCTCCGTCAGGCCCGCCCCGCTCGCGCCATCAGCCCTGAACTGGTCGCGCTCTACGAGCAGCGGGCCGACCTCCCCGTCTCGACGTTCACCGACCTGATGGCCCAGGCCCGGGAGCGGATCGACATCCTCGTCTACGCGGCCGTCTTCCTCCACGAGGCGTACCCGCGGCTGAACGAACTCCTCACCGAACGCGCCGCCGAAGGCTGCACCGTCCGCATCGCGATCGGGGACGCCGACAGCGGCAACGTCCAAGCCCGCGGCCAGGAGGAGCGGTTCGGGCACGGCATCGAATCCCGCTGCCGCCTCGCACTCATGCACTACAAGCCGCTCGCCGACACCCCCGGCATCGAAGTCCGCACCCACAGCACCACGCTCTACAACTCCCTCTACCGCGCCGACGACCAGCAACTCGTTAACGCACACGTCTGGGGCGTCAACGCGTACGCCGCCCCCGTATGGCATCTTCGCCGACACCAGGAGAGCGGCATGTTCGACACCTACGCCGACAGCTTCGACGCCGTGTGGGCGACCGCGACCCCCGTACGAGAGGAAGACTGACCGTGGCTCGCACCGAGTACTACGACGACCCGAACGCGCCCGAGCCGAACAGCATGGTCGTCGCCGCATCCGCCGTCGTCACCGACGACCACGGGCGCATCCTCCTCCAGCGCCGCCGCGACAACGACCTATGGGCCCTGCCCGGCGGCGGCATGGACCTCACCGACTCCCTGCCCGGCACGGCGGTCCGCGAGGTCAAAGAGGAGACAGGCCTCGACGTGGAGATCACCGGCCTGGTCGGCACCTACACCGACCCGAAACACATCATCGCCTACACCGACGGCGAGGTCCGGCGACAGTTCAACGTCTGCTTCACCGCCCGCATCACCGGCGGCCAACTGACAATCTCCGACGAGTCCACCGAACTCCGGTTCGTGCCGCCGGACGAGATCGAGCAGTTGCCGATGCACCACACCCAACGACTCAGGCTCCAGCACTTCCTGGAACAGCGCGAGAAGCCGTATCTGGGCTGAACCGTCTGACGGCAGTAGCGACGGCAACAACCCCGCACAACCACGGACGCCCGCGCACGTCACCGGACCAGCAAACCGCACTTGACCTGCGAAAAAGCAGGTCGAAGGCTTCGCGTAGCACACGTACTATGTGCTGGCAGGCCAGACGCCCGTCCTGGTTCATAACTCCAATGGCTGGTGTGGCCCCGGCTTTAGAACGGCATCGGAGGCTGGCATCAGTCCGAATGATGCCAAGCGAATCCAGAATGCCGCTGACAAGGCAGGGCAGCCAATCGTTGTGGTCGGAAGCCGCGCGGGGAATGGGAATCTAAACCCAACCTCGGACTGGGATTACATCTTGACCGGTCCGTCCAGAACCCGTCACAGCGTCAAGAATTCTCTACCTCGGGGGACGGGGGATGGCGAGGGGAGCGGCCGTGGTCGGGACTTCTATCAGAGCTATAGTCCGAACAGTCCCAGAAAAGATTACACGGTGCTGGAAAGGGACAAACCCTACGTCGTGTTCGAACCCAGGGATAGGTGAATGAATTGCGGACCTCGGAGCGAATCATCAATGAGGTAGCTCAAGGGATGCGCAGCCTGGACGAGGCCGTCGACTGGTTCTCATCCCTAGACGAAGGGGGCCAGGATTCGGTTCTGCGCGAGATCGTTCTCTACCTGATCCAGGTGCACGTCAATGCACAAGACGGGCGGGATGGCCTCACGAGTTCAGGCGTCAAGGCAACCATGACCCCTGCAGTCCTCATTGTTCGGGAGCCAATCCTCGAACAAGTAGGAAAGATTGCAAGCTTGCCGCCAAATGAACATCTCAAGGCTTTCCGTGTTCTATTGTCTACGTTCGCGGTGGCTGACACGCGAAGAAGGGAAACGGAGTGCCGGGGAACTTGTAGCCACGCCTGGCACAACCTGTCTTAGCCGCCAGCGTCCCCGGCGTACCGAAGAGGAAATTCCCGAGAGTTTCTGAGTTCACTCGGGCGCAACTGGGAGCCCCCGCCGAGTCGGTAATCGGCGGGGGCTCACGGGCGTTTGACGGCAACACTGACGGGAACGTCAGCGGATGGTGGCTGCGGCGGGGGGCCGTCAGGTTCATCGCCTGTCGGGCCGTTGTCGGTGCCGAGGGAATCGATGACCTGGCGTTGGAGGCGGAGGCGTACGTGGGCGTAGACGCCAGCGGTCACGCCGATGTGGGACCGAGAGGTTCCTTGATGACGACGAGGTCCACGCCCTGCTTCAGGAGCAAGTTCGGGGTCGAGTACCGGAGGTCGTGAAAGCGGAAATACAGCGGGTGAGGTCCTTCAGGGATCGAGGGAAGGTGGGTTGGCCGGAGAGGTGCCGTCAGGGTGCTGTTCGACCCAAGCAAGGCCCCCGATGTCGAGTCGGGTCCGGGTTCGGGTCACGGCGACATAGGCGAGACGGGCTTCGCCGTCATCGATCGGGCCGGGGATGGGACGGCCAGAATCGTCCTGCTCGCCGCTGTCGCGAGGTGGCGGGAAATCGCCAGCGATCCGCACGCTGGGCCATCCGCGGCCTTTGGCTTTGTGCGCGGTCGAGACAGTCACGTGCGCCTGGTCTTCATCGGTGAGCTGGTTGACTGCGGCGAGGATGGCGTCCGTGCCGTGCTTGTCCACGAGGTCGACCAGCGGCTGCAGGTCGCGACCTGCCGGGTCGTAGGAGGCGTAGTCCTGCAAATCGCCCCAGGAGGTGAACAGCACGAGTTCGGGGTGACCGGTTCGACGGCCTTCCTTCAGGTCGCGGGCAGCCAGGGCCAGGGCGCGCATGCTCTCGCCTCCGCCGACGAGGGCGACGCGGTGCCCAGCATCCAGCAGTTGGACGACTTCAGTGATGGCGCCGACGTTCGTGCGGCACAAGACGGCGTCCGGGCAGGGGACCAAGCCGAGTTCGGTGGGGATCGCTTCGCTGCCCTGCAGGCGGATGGGCGCGCCGGCGATGGCGAGCCAGCGGTTGGCTTCGTGGGCGAGGAGGGGGCCGAAGCGGAAGGACTTCGACAGAGCCAGGGCGGTGCCGTCGAAGCCGGTCATGACGTCTTTGGCACCGCGCCATTGGTAGATGGCCTGGGCGGAGTCGCCGATCCTTGCTTCGGCGGTCCTACCCATGCACGTGGAGTCCCTGGGTCCCGACGCATCCTCGGGAGCTCATTAGGGCTTCTCACCTCGATGTGCTGGCATTTCTCATTTGGTGTCAAATTTGGATCTCATAGGGCGTCACAAGATCTGCGCTGCGACGAGGGACACTTGAAGACATCCCAGTGAGAACACTTATTGACATCGAAGCGATAAGTCGCAACGCCCGCGCCGCCGCCCGGCGCCGCCCTGGAGCTCGAACAGCGCCAGGCCGAAGGGCTGCCGGTGGAGTCGTGGGCCGGCGCCCTGTCGGAGGAACGGCGTGAGCAGCTGGAGGAGATCGATCCGTCCTGGTGCCCAGTCTGGCCGGTGGAGTGGCAGCGGGCCTTTCACCTCACGCGGCTGCGCCTGGAGGAGGTCGGCAGCGAGCTGCCGACCGAGCCTGGCGTCGTCGTGCACCGGGGCGAGGACCTGGGACGGTGGGTGAAATCGGTCCGGCTCGGCTGGGACAAGCTCACTACCGTGCAGCAGTGGATGTGCGAGCAGGTCCTCGGCTCGAGCCCGCGGCCGAGGACGAGAAGCCGAAGCCGCGGACCAGCCAGGCCGACAAGTGGGCCGCCAACCTCGCGGCCGCCCGGCAGTTCTACGAGCGCGAGGGGCACCTTCGGGTACCCGCAAGCACATCGAACGGATCGTCGGCGAGGACCAGGAGGAACGGGAGCTCCGGCTCGGGGCATGGATCGGGAACCAGGGCAGCAGGGCCGCGACGCTGTCCCCGGAGCGGGCGGAGCAACTGTCCGCGATCGGCATGCGCTGGACATAACGCAGCGAGCCGGGCGGGCCCTGGGGCCGGCAGCAGCACGACCCGCCACCCAACCCGCTGACACCCCCCGCACATTCAAGGGTGGGGCGGATGACTCCCACCGCGCGTCGGACAGGTCGCTGGGGTAGGGCCGTGGTGGCTGCATGGTGTCTGGGTATGCGGCTACGGTCGGCCTGGGCAGGGCGTGTGCGGGGGTGTCCGGGGCACTCGGGGCGCGGGTTCGCAATCTTGTGTGAACCGGTGGGTTTGTGAATGAGACGGGAGCTCGTGCAAGGAAACCGGCGCATCACTGGTCTACTGATTGCCGCATAAGCCGTTTTCCGACGGATAGCCGGGCCGGCACCCGCGCTTGGCCGCTCAAAATCGTCATGGACCATCCGATAAGCGAACCAAACGCTCACTTAGACCGTGTCCTATGTGGTGAGGCGGATGTATCGCTTGTAGCAGCAGATGGCGGCGGCGAGTCCGAGAAAGGCCAGGTAGTTGCGGTGGTCGCGTTCGTAGCGGGGGCTGAGTCTGCGGTAGCCCGCCAGCCACGACATGGTGCGCTCGATCACCCATCTACGCCGCCCTAACCGTTCGCTGGACTCGATGCCCTTGCGGGCGATCCGCACTCCAATCCGCTTACCACGCAGCCATTTCCGCAGGTCGGGTCTGTCATACGCCTTGTCGGCGTGCAGGCGCTCGGGTTTGAAGTAGCGGCCGCGGTGAGGGTCGTGTCTCGTTTGGTGACCCTCGACCATCGGCTTCAGCCCTTGGCTGTCGTGGGTGTTCCCCGCCGAGACGCCGACGACCAAGGGCAGTCCGTTCGCGTCCGACAGGATGTGCATCTTGGAACCCGGCTTGCCCCGGTCCACGGGGCTCGGACCTGTGAGTTCGCCCCCTTTTTGGCCCTGACGTGGGCGGAGTCCAGGACCACGCGGGAGACGTCGATCAAGCTGGCATCGTCGAGCTGGTGCAGGATCGCCTCGTGCAGCCGGCCCCACACGCCGGCCCGCGACCAGATCAGAAACCGGCGGTGGGCGGTCGACTTCGATATCCCGAAGCATGGCGGCAACGCACGCCAGGAACAGCCACTGACCAGCACGTAGATGATGGCCGCGAACACCGTTTCATCAGGCGTGTCCTGGGTCCCACCACCCTGCGACCGCACCTTCGACGGCGGGATCAACGGCTTCGCGATCTCCCACAGACCGTCCGGAACAATCCAACTCCACGTACCCCGCCCCATACACAGGCCAACGTCCGCCTCACCACATAGGACACGGTCTTAGACGATGTTTCATTTGGTGAGTCGCCGGCAGCAGATGAGTGCGGCGGCTTAAAAAGCTCCAGGCGGGGCGCCATCCCAATATCCTTGATGCAGAGCTTCGGCGATACGGTCACGGCCGGCTGTGGGCAGACGCGGCAGCTCATTCACACGTGAGAGGCATCGTCGAATCGCGGAGCCCGGGCCGCCGTTGAGTCGCGCCCGGACGCTCCGGCGATCCAATCCGGACAGTTTCTGCGGAAGTCGGAAATCCCCTCTCGCTGGCCCCTACTGACCTATGCCGACAGTGCGCTCGGCTACGTGGAAGAGCTCTGCTCGATCGCCCCGGGGATTCCGGGAGGGCGACCTGTGAGGGCGCGGCTGCCATACGGGACTGCGCCCTCGCCGTGCCGCGCGATCTCGGCCACGGCAGGCTCTGGATCACCGCCTCAAGGATCTTCGAAACTTTAAGTTACCGGGCGGCAACCCCTTGACGTCATCCTCAGGGCGGGCAAAACTGCCGTCCGGCGGTCGACATTGTCGAACAGTGGATGGCATCGGGGCAGAGCCGCTCCGATTGGTCTCCGCCGGAGTGCGTCGACGAGCCGAATCGGCGCCGCCCGGTACCAGCTGGCTCCCACGTCGATCGAGCCCAGCCGCCCCACCCCCGGACCGTATTGAGCCGCTCCAGGAGCACACCGTGACCCACGCGCGAACCGCCGGCCCGTTCATCGCCGCGATCGACCAGGGCACCACGTCAAGTCGATGCATCATCTTCGACCGGGACAGCCGGATCGTCTCCATCGACCAGAAGGAGCACGAGCAGATCTTCCCCAGGCCGGGCTGGGTGGAGCACGACGCCAGTGAGATCTGGACCAACGTCGAGGAGGTCGTCGCCGGCGCCCTCGGCAAGGCCGGGATCACCCGCGGCCTCAGAGCGATCGGCGTCACCAACCAGCGTGAGACCACTGTCCTTTGGGACAAGAAGACCGGCGAGCCGGTGCACAACGCCATCGTCTGGCAGGACACCCGCACCGACGCGCTGTGCAAGGAGATCGGCGGCAACGTCGGCCAGGACCGGTTCCGCCGCGAGACCGGCCTGCCGCTGACTTCCTACTTCTCCGGCCCCAAGATCCGCTGGCTGCTGGACAACGTCGCCGGCCTGCGCGAGCGCGCCGAGCGCGGCGAGATCCTCTTCGGGACCATGGACTCCTGGGTCATCTGGAACCTCACCGGCGGACCTTCCTGCGGCGTCCACGTCACCGACGTCACCAACGCCTCGCGCACCATGCTCATGAACCTGCACACCCTGGAGTGGGACGAGCGCCTCCTCGCCGCCATGGATATCCCGGCCGCCATCCTGCCGCGGATCCGCTCCTCCGCCGAGGTGTACGGCATGGCCGGCGGAGCCCTCTACGGCGTGCCGGTCGCCTCCGCACTCGGCGACCAGCAGGCGGCGCTGTTCGGCCAGACCTGCTTCTCCGAAAGCGAGGCCAAGGCCACATACGGCACCGGCACCTTCCTGCTGATGAACACCGGCCGCCGGCCCGTCCACTCCCACAGCGGGCTGCTGACCACGGTCGGCCACCGGATCGGCCGGCGAGCGCCGGTCTACGCGCTGGAGGGCTCCATCGCGGTCACCGGCTCGCTGGTCCAGTGGATGCGCGACCAGCTGGGCCTGATCGGCACCGCCGCGGAGATCGAGACCCTGGCGAGCTCGGTGGCGGACAACGGCGGCTGCTACATCGTCCCTGCTTTCTCCGGCCTGTTCGCCCCGTACTGGCGCTCCGACGCCCGCGGCGTGATCACGGGCCTGACCCGCTATGTCACCAAGCAGCACATCGCCCGCGCCGTGCTCGAGGCCACCGCATGGCAGACCCGCGAGATCGTCAACGCGATGCACAAGGACTCCGGCGTTGCCCTGACCTCACTGAACGTCGACGGCGGCATGACCTCCAACAACCTGCTGATGCAGACCATCTCGGACGTCCTGGACGCCCCTGTGGTGCGCCCGATGGTCGCCGAGACCACCTGCCTCGGCGCTGCCTACGCGGCCGGACTGGCCGTCGGCTTCTGGCCGGACACCGACGAACTGCGCGCCAACTGGCGCCGCGCCGCCGAGTGGACGCCCCGGATGGACGCGGCCGAACGCGACCACACATACAAACTCTGGCTCAAGGCGGTCAAGCGGACCACGGGCTGGATCGAAGAGGAGCACTGAGAAAGGTATGAGCACCCTGCAGAGCGATCATCCCCTGGGCGCGCATCCGGGTCCCGGCCGAGCCGAGACCCGTGAACGACTGTCCAAGGCGGCGTACGACCTCCTGGTGATCGGTGGCGGGACCCTGGGCACCTCGGTGGCCTGGCACTCCGCGCCGTGGCGCAGCTGCACCACTCCCTCTCCGGCGATATGAAGCCGGTATCCCACCCGCCACGACGGGTACCGCTGTCCGGCCTCGCCGACCCCAACGAGGTCGCGCACCGGCTGCTGGTCCGCCGGGAGGCGGGGCGCCCGGATGGACCCGCTGACCGCGCGCCACCTGGCCACCCACTACGGGTCGCTGTCCTTCGACATCGCCCGCCTGGACAGCGAGGATCCGGCCCTGGGCGATCGGATCCACCCCGATGGCCCGGAGATCCGGGCACAGGTCGTCTATGCGCCAGACCACGAGTGGGCGGAGACCGTCGACGACGTGTTGCGCCGCCGTACGACGCTGACGGTCCGCGGTCTCGGCACGGACGAGGTCCGCGCCGGCGCCCGGGACCTGCTTGTGCAGAAGGACTGATGCGGTGAAGGCACCGGACCGGAACCGACACCCGAGTGGGAATCCATCTTCAACGTCACGATCACACGGCGCCGTTGCCGAAGTGTCACCGGCCGACGGCAGTCCGTGCCGGGAGCATCGGACGCAGCCGCTGGAGGGACAGATGCCACACATATGGGGAGTGCGCACGGTCGGCGACGGCGAGTTCTTCTGCCCCAGCTGCGGCGGCGACCGTAGCTACCTGCGCCGCATCGGCCGCCATCGGTTCGCTCTCCTCGGCATCCCCCTCCTCCCCCGCGGCACCGCGGAAACCGTGGTCGAATGCGCCGCCTGCCGGACCTGCTTCCGGACCGACGTCCTCGGCCACCCCACCACCACCCGCTTCTCAGCGATGCTCCGCGACGCCGTGCACACCGTCGCCCTCGCCGTCCTCGCCGCCGGAAACGAGGGCATCGATGGCAGCGGCACCGCGCTCACCATCGAACTCCACGAGGTCCTCGACCCGCTCGCCCCCCACCTGGCCCCCGCCGGGAGCGAGGACATCCTGCTGCAGGGCGCCCGCATCGCCCTGGCCGGCGGACCGTACACCCCCAGCGAGCGCCAAACCCTGGCCGCGGTCGGCCGGGCCCTGCTCCTCAGCCACGAGGACACCGAACGACTGCTGGCCATCGCGGCCCGTACGCCGTCGTAAGGCGCCGTATGTGTCCTCTCCCTGATAGCGAGTGCGACGAACAGTGCGGCCGGCCTCAGAGTAAGGAAGGAAGACGGCGTCAGGAAAACAACGCCGTCGCGACGGGAGAAGGGCCTCCCCATGCACCACGCGCACGCCCGTCCCTCCGCGACTGTCCCCCCCCCCGGGGCCCCAAGGACGCGCCCCCGCCGGCACATCGACACCGGCGCCGCTTCCGCTTCTGCTTCCTGAACCGGGATGCCGGCGCGCCGTGATCGCCCTGCCCGCCGAGAAGAACCACGTGCGCACCGTACGCCGCTTCGTCCTGGCTCACCTGAACCGCTGGGGTGTGACCGAAGAAGACCGGGACCGCATCGACGCCGGCGTGTGGCGGGCTGAGGGAGAGGGCCGGGTGACCCGGCCCTCCTACCCGGCTGTTACGACCAGCCCTGCTTCACCTCGGCGGGGGCGGTGTTCCAGCTCTTGGGTATGAACGTGATGACGTAGGTTCCGCGGTCGAAATCCGCGTACCCGGCAGACCAGTTCCGGAACTTGCTCTCATATACGTTCATGGGGCCCAGGCCGCCGTTGGGCGCGTGATAGTGGTTGGCGTGGGTCCATATGGTTTTGTCGGCGTCCGATTCCGTCTGAGCCCCAAACCAGCCGTAGTCGAAATTGACCCAACTTTCGCCAGGTTGGGCGGGACTGCGCGGAATATTCCTGTCCTTCGACATGTCTACCAGGCCTGTGCCCTGGTCGGGGCGGAAGGCATCCGGGTCGCCGTACTTCCTCTTGTCAGAGGAGCCCCGCTGGTCCTGCCCGCTCCAGAAGTGTTTCGAGTAGACCACCGCCTTCATCTTGGATGGGTCGTAGTTACCTCCATCCCTTTCCTTGAAGGACGGCGTATTCCTCAGCGCCGAGTAAAAGTTCGAGCGACCGTCCTCGTAGCGCAGAGCGTCATTTTTGTTCGCGAGCTCCGTCTTGAGGTTGTCGATGTAAGTCCCCTCGTCGTGCGCACTATCCAGGGCCTTGTTCATGACGGACGCCACATCACGCGCCCGCTTGAAACCCTTCCCCTCGTCGAAACTGTCCTTGACGATGCGCCCCTCAAACTCGGCTTGCGTCTCATTGGGGCGTGGCCTGCTGTTTTCCAGGTCACTCTTGTACTTGTTCTCGTCGAAGAACGCGAACGCCAATTTATTCGTCGGGTAGGGGCCCGAATTGACCCAGGTGATGCCGACGCAGCCGTAGGACAGCTTTTCTCGCTGCTCTTCGGTCATTTGCTGTTGGATGCCGTCGCGGTGACTGTAGACCTGCTGCCACTTGCGTATGTAGTTGTTGACGACCGTAGTGGCCCTACCTCCGTAGGCCCGGTACGCGTCAGGCATCCGGTTGAGCGGCTCGGCAGGAGGGGTCACCCTCTCGTCGGCAGCGTCGGGGGCCCGGAAGAGCGCACTGACGCTCGGCGGCAATTCCGCCAGAGAATTGCCAGGTTGACCCGCAGTCAGGGCCCTTTTGTTCAGTGCGTTGATGTTCTTGACGTCCTCCGCCGTCAGGCCGTGCGTTTCGGCGTAGGACCCCTCCCTTTCCCCGTCGCCGCCGCTGGCGGCATGGCTGACCGACGGCATGACTCCAGCGGTGAATATCGCCGCACTCACAGTGGCGAAGGCGAGTAAGCTCCGACGCTTGTACATGAAAATCAGTGACTCCCTTGTTGTGGATTCTCGCGAAACGGGGCATGCGAGCGAACGACGCAATGAGGGGTTGCGGTAAGCAGCCGCTCCGTGACCTCAGCCGCGCTGCCCTGGGTCGCTGCGCCGGCGACAGGAAGGAACGCCGCCACGAGGCGGAAGGAGATGCGGCAAAGGCGGGAGACGGCGGTGGCGGCGTGGCCGTCGCCGGTCATGACCTGGTGGCCGGCGGGCCCCCCGGGTCGGGCGGCACCGGCGCCTCGCTACATCAGCGTCGCCGCCGAGGCGACGACGCGGGCCCGGTCCGGGGGGCCGAGGTTGCCGTAGCGGACCTCGACGCGCGGGTGGGAGTGCATGAAGTCGGTGTCGCCCCGGCGGACCTGGCCGGGATGGCCGACAGCGGCGGCCGCCTGGGCGACGGGGGCCGGGCGACCGCCTGGGCTCCCTGGGCGAGGGGCAGGACGGGGGCGCCGGTCACGGCGACGGCAGGGAGAGCACGCAAAGCCATGGTGCGTATCACGTTCGACTCCTGAGTGAGTGATCAGGTGGATACGAGCAGTGATCATGCCCCGGGCGCCAACTCCCCGGCAACGTCGCCGTCTTACAATCGGCCAATCTGTCACGTAGGACGTATCTGTCCACAGTCCGCGGACCCTGACCGGTTGCGCCATCCCACCTCCCCACGCTGGTTGGAAGCGTCGTCCTTGCAACCCGGCAAAGGTTCGCGGTCAGGGCACTAGGTACGGAGACTCATCTACCGGCGACCCTTGTCCTGCACGCTTCGGGTGTATCTGCTGTTGTGCGACGGTGTCGCGCCGCCCAGAACGAAGAGTGACGCGCGGGACCGGGAGCGCGCGGCGCAAACAGAGCCGAAGCCAGAACCACGAAGTCCTGGGGCTGTTGTGTGGCTGCAGATCGTGCAGAACGCTGACGAACGGCTGAAACCCAGTCCATGCTGGAGGCACACTGCGACACCGACCAAATTGCGCATGTCACATTTCGACGTGATGGAGCGACCTCGGAGGGCAGTTGTCTCATCTGACCAGGAGAAAATGAAGCAGGAGACCGAAGGAGTGCCCGATGAGCGACATGACTGATGAGGAGATCGTCCGCGCCGTACGCGGGTTCGCGGCGATGCAAGCCGAGCGCGAGAAGCTGGCCGAGCGGGTAGCGGGGCTTCGTACCGCGGTGTCCCCAGAGGACTTGGCCGAGCGCAATCGTTTCGGCGAAGCCATGGCGAAGATGGACGCGAAGCTCCTTCTGGAGTCCGTTGAGGTGCTGGACCGCATGGGTATGACAATGGCCGCACAGGCTTGCTTCTACGTTGCCAAGAAAGAGGGTCTCGCCACGCAGCTTTGACGATGAGGCCGCCTCAACTGAGCTTGCGCTTCCTCGCCCAGCTGCCAACAGCTCCAGCCCCTCATCTGGTCCAGAGCCACTGTGTGGAGCCGCCTCCACGAGACAAACCCCGACAGCCTCGCGGAGCAGGACCTGCTCGATCAGCACCCCAGCCCCCGTACCGGCAGTGCCGCGCATGGCCGCGGGGGCCATGCGTGCCCCACTCCGTCAGCTGCCCGGGGTGTTCTTGGTCTCTGCTCCCGAGCCTTCTTGACCTTGCGGGAGGGGCCTTGACCTCGCTCGACCCGGGTGCAGCCAGGGCGGCTATCGACACGGCCTGCCGGCGGTGCCGATCGTCGCCCTTGGCGAACACCCCGTCGGCAGCATTGTGCAGGCCCGCAGGTCTGCGGACGGCACTGGACAGAGACGAGGACGTCGAGAACTGCAGCCGAGCCCGGCCACGTTTCCGTTCCTGCAGTGGCTGAGGGTGCCACCCGCGACTGGGGCAGCCGTCAGGGTGGGCTGCGAGCCCTTCTGTTCCACAGGCGCACGGTGCGGTGGACGCAGCCGATGTCCACCATGAAGGGCGCCGGCTCAACGCCCCCCAGGGTCTCGCCGTAGTGCAAGACGGTGGCGGGGCTGGCGAACCCGCAAACACGCGCGGCTTCGGCCGCCACACCTCCTCTTTCGGGTCGCCGTCGAGCCGCGCCGACTTCGGCGTCCTCTACGGCCTGTCCGGCGGATCTTGTGACCGTCGTGGCCTCGGGTCGTTGCCATGGGTCATGGGCCACTCCCGCCGCAACGGGCCTACCTGCGAAGACGCGGGATCAAAGGCGGCCGTTCCCGTCCCGGCGGACCGGGCCCGCAACCGCCCGCAACTCGGCTCCCAAGGCGGTCGGCCACCACGTTTCGACCCGGTCGACTACCGCGACCGCCATGCCGTCAGTGCGGGAGCAACCGCCTCAGCGCCACCGGGCCGTGACCACGACGTACGACAAGCTTGCCGTCCGCTACGAGGCAACCGTGTTGGCCGCAGTCCCCAACGGGTGACAGCCTCCCCGGACGAACATGTGGCATCGCCAGGAGGGTTGGCCTACAGGTCGAGCTGGTACTCGTGGGCCGTGTGCGTCGGCAGGTAGCCGAGCTCGTCGTTGACGCGCCGCATGTGCGGGTTGTTGTCGGCGGTGTCGGTCAGCAGGCCGCCGAGGCGGGGGTGGCATTCGCGGGCCTGGACGATCGAGGTGGCCTTCATCCAGCGGGCGAGGCCGCGGCCGCGGTGCTCGGGCAGCACCGCCGTGCCGTAGTGCTGGGCGTCGCCCGTCCCGCTGCCGGGGACAACCAGTTCGGTGAAGCCGGCGACGGCCCCGTCCGAACGGTCGATGGCCGCCACGGTGTGGAGGATATCGCCGCGTGCGGAGACGGCAGTCGCCGCCGCCCGTACCCGATCGAGGTCCCAGACCACCGTGCCGTAGTCGACGGCGCCCATCGGCATGTCGTCCATGGCCCGGCGCGACGCCACGAAGGTGTCGGCGAGTTCGTTGGGCACCGTCCCCTCCCATGCCGTCAGCCGGTAGCCGGCGTGCGGCGTCTCGGAGATGGCGGTGAGTGCGGGGAGGTCCGCCTCGGCCAGCGGCAGCCGGGCGTAGGTGAGGGCCAGTGCGGCGCGAAAGCCTCTGGCGGTGAGGAAGGCGGCGCCGGGGGATCCGGCCGCGGCCTGGGCGATGACGGTGCTCCGGCCGTCCCGGCGGGCAGCGGCGACGGCCGCGTCGAGCAGCAGGGTGCCTGCCCGCCGGCGCCGTTCGGCAGGGTGGACCTGAACGTCCACTTCGGCGAGGTGGCGCTGGCCCTCCCTGGTGAACAGGCGCAGGAAGGCGTACCCGGCGGGGCTGCCGTCGGGGCCGGAGGCCAGCCAGGCCAGGCGGCGGCCCGCGGAGGTCTCCTCGGGGTCGGTCAGGGCGGTGATGCGTACGGACAAGCTGTCTCCGTCAGGGGAAGGAGTGGGAGGGTTTGGATCCGGCCCTGGGCCGGGGCTGTCACTGGGCCCAGGGCAGGATGCGGGTGCCCTCGGTGCCGGGCACGGAGGCCACACCGTCCGCACGCATGGCGACATGGGCCTCGGCCGCCCGCGGGGCGTGGACCTGGCGGAGCACGTCCGGCGGGAGAACAAAAGTCTGCCCGGCCGAGATCTTCTCGGTGCGGCCGTCGCAGGTGACGTCGAGGACGCCGGCGGTCACCATCCAGACCTGTTCGCGGCTGATGACGTGCTCGGGGCCGGTCTGTCCGGCCTCCATCGCGACGGTCCAGGTACTGAGTTCCATGCTGCCCCGGCTGGGGGCGGCCAGACCTGTCATGCGGGCGTTCGGAGACTCGGTGACGTTCTCGGCGGTCGGGGTGATCACGAGCATGGCGGACTCCTCCGGCTCCTCGGTCTGCGTGGGCTCGTCCGGCGCGGCCCATTCGACGAACTGGACGATGATGCCGTTCGGGTCGGTCAGCTGGAACAGCCGCTCGCCCCAGGGCTCTTCGCGCAGCGGCATGGTGATCGGGGCACCGGCCTCGCGCAGGCGGCGCTCCTCGGCCTCGATACCGGTGACGGTGAGCGCAAAGATCAGACCCGTGGCCCGCTGGTCGCGCTGCTCGGGCGGGAGCACCTCGCTGCCGCTACGGAGCAGCACGATGTCGGCGGCGGCATCGCCGCGGGTCAGGGAAGCGAAACCGTCGGCGGCCATGGCGACCTGGTAGCCGAGGTGCGTGCAGAAGAACTCACGCGAGGCGTCTACGTCGGCGACGGTGAGGGACAGGGTGGAGGTGGTGACGTTCAAGGCAACTCCTGGCAGGTACGGGCGTGGCAGGTTCGGGCGGTGAATCGCGTGCGGGGTCCTGGGCGGGTGCGGTTCTAGTCGGACGCCTTGGCGTAGGTGAGGACGACGTTGCCGCCCTCGAACACGCGGCTGTCCGCGAGCCGGAAGGTGTACGGCGAGAAGTCGGCACGGAAGAGCGGGATGCCGGTGCCGGCCACGATCGGGTACTGCTTGACGATCAGCTCGTCGATCTCGGGCAGCAGTTGACCCGCCAGATCGGCGCCGCCGCAGAGCCAGATGCCGAGCCCGTCCTCCTGCTTGAGCTTGCGAACCAGGGGTGAGCGGATCCTCGTCGGTGACCTCGACGGCCGGGTCCGGGCCGGTGGCGAGCGAGCCGGAGAAGACGATCTGTCGCAGCTGGGCGTACGGACTGGTGAGGCCCATGGCCAAGCCCGGGTCGTACGTGCCGCGCCCCATCACGACTGTGTCGAAGCGCGTGTTCGGCGTGTCCGCGATGCCGAGCGCCGCGCGGCCCGGGGTGGGGAGGGCGTCCGCGAACTCGGTGGTCAGGAAGGGCAGGTAGTCCTCCGTGATGTGCGGGGTGAAGAAGTCGAAGTCGCCGCCGGGGGCGGCGATGTAGCCGTCGATGGTGGTGCCGATGAAGTAAGTGAGCTTGCGCATCCACATCCGTTCACTCGGGATAATTTTGCAACGGACGTAACTTTAGGCAGAGGCGCCTACTCCGTCAAGAGTATTTTTACGACCGATGTAAGATTGCTCCATGACTACCGAGATGGGGCTCCGTGAGTCCAAGAAGCAGGAGACCAGGCAGCTGATCTCCGACTGCGCCACCAGGCTCTTCATCGAGCAGGGCTTCGAGCAGACCACCATCGCCGAGATCGCCGCCGCGGCCCGCGTGTCCAAGAAGACGGTGACCAACTACTTCCCCCGCAAGGAAGACCTGGCCCTCGACCACCACGAGGCGTTCACCGAGGGCCTGGCCCGGACCGTCGCCGAGCGCGGGTCCGGCGAAGAGCCGCTCACCGCCCTGGGGCGGACCTTCCGCACCGCCCTGCAGGAACACAGCCCCGTCGTCGGCTTCACCGGCCCTGCGTTCGCCCGCATGGTCGCCGACAGCCCCACCCTCACCGCCCGGCTGCGCGAACTGCACGACCAGCGAGAGGAGGCACTTGCCGCAGCACTGACCGCCGCCGCCCCTGACCCCGACCCGGCCATCGCGCCTCGGGCCGGCGCCGCCCTGATCGCCGCGGCGGACCGTCTGCTGTTCCGGCGCATCCAGGAACTCACTCTGGCCGGCCACACCGACGACCAGATCGAGGCCACGCTGATTCCGGAAGCCGACCACCTCCGCACTCTTCTCGCCGCCGCCCTCGGCAACCACCCCACCGGCAGATGGCAGTCCGACACCCGCGGCCCGACCGCCTCAGCCGGCCGGAGCCCCGCGTAGTACAGGACGGCGTACAAGGCCACCAGGCGCCGCCCACGACAGCGATCCGATATAGGGGACGGCGGTGAGCAACTGTCGGACCGTACGGCGTTCATAAGGACGCGCCGGTCGACCAATCGTTGGAGCCGACGCGCTTGCGGCAGGCGCGCTGTAGCGGGTTCTCCGGGACCCCTCTCCCCGCGACCACGGCGTGTTCAAGGGCGGTGTTCAGGACACGGCGCCGTCGCTTGGACGAATCACCCGCCGATGGGGCGCCGTCGAGCTTGTAGCTGACGCGCTACAGCACCTCCTCGAACACCGCGGCGTCAGCCATGTCGCCCAACGGTCGGTCGTCGTGACCCACTCGTGCGCGGCCTTGCGTTCCGCCCGGCGGGTCCTCCCCCTCGTTCGCGGGCACGATCCCCCACCGGAAGGCCAGTCGGGAGCGTCGCCCCCACGCGCAACCATGGCAAGGGTCACGGCCGCGAGACCGTCGGCCATGTCTTCACGGTTCTCGGCCGCAGCCGTGCGCCACCGCCCGGCCATGCACTTCCGGCAGAACTCGCTGCCTCGAAACGGATTGATGGCTGTGGGGCCCCGGGCCATGCTCACTCGGACCGCGCTGCCCAGGTCAGGCGGTTTGCGGGCTGCTGGAGGGGTTCATGGCGAGAAGCAGGCCTCGGGCACGGCAGATCTGGGGGCACGGCACCACGCCAACGTCGGGGACACCTCTCGCTCGGCGTCGGTCAGTTGGTGGTCGCGGGTGGCTCTGCGCCGGGGATGACCACAAGGTTGTCTTCGGGGTCGTCGTCCAGGCCCACGACCCCGAGGTCGGCCAGGGCGCCGAGCCCGGCCTCACGCAGATAGCCGGTGAGCTTGTTGTCGCCCCGGTGATGATCTCACTGGAGCGTCCGGGCGGGCCGCGGCGATCCAGATCAGGTTGCCCGTCTCGTCGTTCAGGGTGAGAAAAGGCAGGCCATGGGGGTTGCCTTCCCGGAGAAGTTCTTGCGGTTGTCCATCCCGGTGCGGCGGCGGGTGCGGATCCGGGTGCCGCCAGGCGGGTGCGGCCCCCACCGGCTTCGGGGAACTGGTCCTTGCCCGGGCCCGGCCCATCCTCCGGGCGTCGACGGCCCGCTCGCCGACACCGCCCGCGCCGCCCGCCGCGTGGCGCCCCCGGAACGCGTCCGCCTGGGTCCGCCGACGCTCCCTTGCGGAGTTCATCTCATCCTGCTGTACGGGAGTTCATGCCCCGCACCGAAGTGACATCCCGCTCCCTGCACTCCCCCGTACCGCTCCTGGACGACCGGACGGGGGCCGCCTGGAAGCCGCTGTCCTCGGCGACAACCCCGATCAGGAGCTCCAGTCGCAGGGCGGCGTGGCCCTCGCCCCGCTCGTCACCGAGCCGGGCTGCACCCTGCCCCCACGGCCCGTCGCCGGCTTCCCAGAAGGAGGTGGCCTCGGCCAGGTCCCGGAGGAGCCTCCACGTTTTCAGGGGATTGACAGATGAACCGGGACAGTTGAGTAGCCTGGTGTCCCGCGCACGAACGATGCGCGGGACACCAGGCTCTCAGACGCCGGGCGAGGAGGACGGATCGACGCTGGGTGCGGCGGACTGCTCGATCCCGTCCGCCGCGGACACCCCGTCCCCGGACACCGCCGGCCACGACCGGGTCCGGCGCTTCTGGTCGGCCCGCCGGGTGCCGGCCGCCCTGGTCGCGCTGGTGCTGCTGGCCGCCGCGGGATTGCTGCTCTACGACGTGGCCGCGGTGCGCGCCGACCGCCCCGCGATGGCCTGGCGCCGTCGGCTCGCCCGTGAACTGGCCACCCGTCACCTCGACAACCCCTGGGTGCTGGGCGCCGCCGCGGTCGTCCTGGTGCTCGGCATCTGGCTGTTCGTGCTGGCCGTCACCCCCGGACTGCGCCAGGTGCTGCCGATGCGGCCGGCGGCGCCGGACCTGCGGGCCGGGCTGGACCGGGCGGCCGCCGCGCTGGTGCTGCGCGACCGTGCCATGGAGGTCGCCGGCGTCCAGTCCGTACGGATGGCCGTCAGCCGCCGCAAGGCGAAAGCGCACTGCGTCTCGCACTTCCGCGAACTGGACGAGGTCCGCGCCGACCTCGACACCTCGCTCGGCGAGGGCCTGCGGCAGCTGGGACTGGCACACGAGCTCCGCCTGACCGTGGACATCCGGCGCCCGAAGAAGAGGTGAGCGAGCGATGCGCAGGGTCCGCCGGGACAGTCAACCGGGTGCTGCTCGGCCTGACCGGTGTGCTGCTGTTCGGCGCGGGCGGCCAGGTGCTGCTCGGCGGCCTCGACCTGCCCGCGAAAAATGCTCGGCCTGCGCTCGCACTGGCAAGGCACGGCTCAGATCACCCAGGGCATCCTCGCCCGGGCGTGTAAACGGATGCGTCGCCGGGATCGGCCCCGCCACCGAGTGGTGGGGCCGATCCGGGCGACCGCGAGCTGCGCGGCCAGTTCCCCTCGAGCGTGCGTGCCCCCCACCCGGCACCCGGTGGGGTGATACCGATATGTGCGACAGATGGGCGGCAACACAGAGTTTCGGAACGTGACCTACCGTTCCATGCAATTAGCCTCTGTTCTTGAAAGTGTCCTTTGCTTTCTCCTTGGCCTCACGAGCGGCACCCTTGCTCTGCTGCGCTTGACCTTTGACGGTCATACCCTCGTTACCGACGGATCGACCGGCTTCTTTCTTCACTGTGCCTTTGACCTGCTCGGCCTTCGCCTTCGCCTTTTCACTCGCACTCACGATTCGCCTCTTTCTCGCACCCAGCTACTAGAAGCAATAATCGCACACAGCGCATTCGAACAGTTCGAGTCGACAGGGAAAGGGGCCGATGTTATGCCCATGCCATATGGCCCCACGAAATCCGCAGCAGGCTCTGTGCTGCGTTCGGCGCGCGTGACCCGCCTGCCCCCAGCCGACACGTAGAGGGCGATTCGCAAGCCTGAAGCCCGCGGCCGCCCGGGGCCGTGACCGCCACCTGCGCTATCCGAGGCTCCACCGACAAGCCAGGCGACGGCACGGAGAAGGGGTGACAACAGTTAGCGACGGCGCCGCCGATAGCCCTCAATACGTCTGCAATGGTCTTGAGGATGGTGATCCTCCCCGTGGCTGCCCGACAAGCGCCGGCGGCGTGCCGCTCGACGCTTGTCGCGGGGGACACAGGGGCACTCTCTGCGCATGCCGTGCTGACAGCGAGCTTGGAGGCCGACTCGGCCATCTCGGCGAGTGGCTCACGGCTCGTGCGCGATGATGCCGGGCTGGTTCACCTACCGCTGGGCAGGCCGATGTCCGAATAGGTGTCGCCTATGACGGCGTCCATCACCGTCGGGTCGGCCATCCCGAGGAGAGGTGCTGTCCTGCCGTGCCGCTGTTCCCAGGTCGCTCCTCGCGTCAGGACGGTCGACGCGGTCGTTGTGGTCCGTGCCGCGTGCAGCGGCCGCATCGTGGCGCTCTCCCTTGAGCGCTCGACGCATTGCGTGCTTCCTCCGGGCGGTTCGGCGCATGCCGCCGAGGAGCAGACTCAGCCCGAGCACTGCCACCGCGCCGACGATGGCGCCGAAGAGGAACAACATGCCGGTGGATCCGGTCATGTGGTACCCGAAAACCTTGAACGCTGCCGTCAGCTCGTGTGCGCTACCCATGTTGGTAACAACGGCGGCGACGCCAACGACTACCGCAGCGATCAAGAGGATGACTCCGAGAATCACAATCATGACGAGCTCCTGACATTTACCCGAAATCGCTATTCTCAGGCTGCACCCATCCGCTCGCAGGCACCACCAGACGCCTTCTTGTTCAGCACGTTGCGCGCGATGCGACAGCCCAGGTACGGATCGCCCTGCTCATGACTGTCACTCCACACCCATCACGGCGCCCGTGACGAAGGAAACTCAGAATCAGGGAAAGGCAGTCCTTTCATCAGCAAGCGGTTGAAGCACGATCGGTACCGTTGAATTTGAGACGCGCAGTTCCTCTGTCGCCAGTTGCTCTCCCTGCTGCCACTTACTTTGGCGACCCTGCTTGTGATCCGAAAAGATCATGGCGAGCGCCTGCATGACTTCAGCAGCCAATTGATCAGCGGTCGGCTTCGGCGGTAGCGCCTGACGGTGGCGACGGCGGGCCCGCCTCCGTCGGCCGCGAGGTGAATGATCCGGTGGTGGCGGGTGCGCCGGTCGCTGCACACACCAGGCCGCGAAGTCTGCGGCGGGCGCTGGGTTCCAAAATGGCTGAGGTCAGGTGATTCACGCTTCGTCTGACGAGCCGGACGATCTTCGTCTCGACCGCACTTCGGGCACCAGTGAAGACTAGTACGTGCCGTACCGCTGCGAGGTCTGCGGGCGTCAGTTCGCGGGCACCCACCCAACCTTCCAGCACAGCAAGGGATGCCTCGTCGCCGTTGGCCGCGGCGCGTTGCGCGGGCCATTGGCTTTATCGAGCAGTAGTTACGTCACTTGTCGAAGTAGTTTGGGTTCTGGCTCAACTTTTGTGGTCGGTCTACGCTGAGTGACAGCTGAGCCTGGGAGCTGAAGGTCAAGCTGTCACTGCGTTGAGGTGCATGCGTATGTAGCTGGAGTGGTCTGGTCCCTGGCGCCGATGTCCAGTTGGGCGCCACCCATGCCGGAGGTAGAAGGCTTGCGCGCGGTGATTCCGATCCCACGCCTCCACCTGCCCTATGAGCAGAGCTGCTTCGTCTAGATACTGGATGAAGATCGCGTGTAGTCGGCTGCCGATTCCTTGTCCCCAGTGGGTTGGCAGGACGTGGATCTGATAGAGCTCGCCGACAGTTGCTGTGTCCGCCTCCGTGTTCGAGGACAGAGGCGGCCCCATAGCTACGACGCCCGCCACCTCGCCGGCGTGAAGGGCATAGAGGACCCTCTTGTCACCCGATTCAATGGAACGTGCCCATCCCCTTTGTCGATGCGCCGCTCCGTCGGCGGTATCTATGTTCGCTTCGGGCAGCCCGCCGGCTCGGTAGTAGGCGGTACGGGCTTGTGTGTGCACGTCAACGATCTTGCCCAGGTCGCTCAGTTCTGCTGGGCGTATCGATAGGTTCGCCATGACCATGTACGACGCACTCACTGTGATGCACGGTTCTGTGTTCTTGCAAGCTAACCGAGTTGCCTGCATGGGTCGGCGTAATTGCCTCTTCGCCACGAACAGCGATGGCTCCGCATCAGACATCCGCGACGCGGTGATGACTGTCAACCCAGGAGAACGCGCTTGCGAAGAAGTTGGAAGCCGGCTCGGCCGTACATCTGACGCTTGATCATTTTGATCCGACTGGCATGGCCTTCCACGATTCCCGAGTTCCAGGGGAGGGTGAGGCCCGCGATGACAGCGTCGATGTCACGTTCAAGTCCGTTGACGAAGGTGTGCATGCTGGGCAAGTTGTCGGCGCGGACCGCGGCGATCCATTCGAGGAGCCGGTCACCCTGGAGCTGGGTGAGAATCTGTGCGAAGTCACGGACGTGCCTGGTCAGGGCTTCCAGTTCAGAGCAGTGCACCAGGACGGACTTGAGTTTGAGCCGGTCATTTTCCTGGAGAGTATCGGGGTGGGTCAGGATCCATTTGGTGACCGTCCGAGGGGTTGGTGGGCGAGCGTCTGTGGGTGTGGATCCGCGGAACGGGCGGAGGTAGGCGCGCACGGCTCCGTATCCGCCGGCGTATCCGTGAGCTTTGATCTCCTCCCAGAGGGTCCAGGCGTTCGTGCAGCCCTCGGCCCAACGTTCGTGCAGATAGGGCTTGAAGTCGTCGAGCTTCGTGGGGCGGTTCTGCCATTGACCTTGAAAGAGGTCTTCCGGGGATGCGGCGTCGGCGAGGCGTTTGACGGTCCGGTGGGTCATGCGGAGTTGGCGGCCGATGGCTCGTCTGCTGTGGTCTTTGGCCAGTAGCGCGTGGACGATTGCGTGTTTCTCACGGGTGCGGTCGGCGAACCGGTGTCCTGTTGGCCACGGTGATGTGGTCGATCCATCGGCCGCGTCAGGGGCCTTGACCGGCTCCTGACGCGGCAGGGTGAACGGCGCCCGTAGGCAGGCTCGATGCCTCGATACGCACCGCTCAGCAGCCTCGCCGAGGTTGCGCCAAAGGTGAAAACGGTCGGCGACCTACAGAGCCGTAGGTGCCCCGGCTCGGGCGCCTTCGGCGAAGAACGGGGCACCGTCGCGACAGATCACCTCGATCCCCGGACGTTCGCCGAGCCTGGCTGCGAGCGTTTCTGCTTCGCGGTCAGGCAGCAGGTCCACGGGTCGGCCGGTCTCGACGTCGACCAGCACGGTCCCGTAGACCCGGCCCTTGCGCATCGCGTATTCGCCGACCAACTACCCGCGGAGTCCGTGGACGTGGCTCCGGGAGGGCATCGACCAGCCGCAGCACGGTGCTGCGGCTGACACGGATCCCGAAAACGTCCGCGATACGGGCACCGGCACGGCCGGCGAGCGCGAGACCGACCTCGGCCAGTGCCGACCGCAGCCGTTCGGTCCACCGACCGTAGCGGCGAGTCAGCCCCGGGACCTGCTCGGCGAACGTCCGCCGTCCGCACGAGGCATCCGCGCAGGCGAACCGCCGGACGTGCAGACACAACACCACCCGCCGCCCCGCACTAGGAAGATCGGCGGGAAACCGCAGATAAGAGCCATGCGCGCGGCTCGACCAGGCTCCACAGCCCGGGCACAGGGCGCCAGCTGACCGGCATCTGATCCCAATACGGATCCGCATCGCCATGGACTTCCGCAGACTCCACCGCGGCTTCTGGAGTCGACAGGAACAACAGCTCCTCCAGCCGGAGCATGACCTCGTTCACGGTCCAGAACTGTCAACCACGACATGCTCTAGGACAGCTGTTTTCAGGCGACCTCCTCAGAGCCATGGCCAAGATCAACCGTCACGCAGAGTGGGCGCTTCACAGGAATTGATCCAGAACCGGAACCCGTCGACAAACGCCGTTCCAGAAGTGGAGGCTTCCGGTCTGCCCGGGGTCACCGAAGGCGCCGTGGAGATCATCGCGGAGCAGGAGGCCGACGTCGATCCTGCCGTGGCCGGCGCCGATGACGCGCAGACCGCGAATGCCCCGTAGATCGTCCTTGCCGTCGGTCGAGAAGAGCCCCCACGCGATCAGGTCAGCGAGGCGATCGGGATCGGCGTCGGCCGCGAACCGGATGACAGGTCGGGTCTCGTAGGGGATGACACGCATGATGCGCAGTGGCCTGACGGTGTAGGTGGTGGGGTGCTCCAGCAGGGCACTGTCGGCGAGGGCACAGCATGGCCGCGGAGCTCAGACACTGGAACAGCGGTCACCCCCACATCGGTGGGGAGGACAGCGACGTCGCGTTCGTCCATGGGGTGGGCTCCGGATCACCCCCGCGGGCGCGGGAAGCAGAGACCTCGTCCGGGAGACGGCGAAGCGCATGGGACCACCCCGCTTCCGGGACAGGCCCACCAAGAACGTGACGGCCAACCGACCACGGTGTTGCAACAACCTCTGGAATCCGCCCTCCTCTTGGCGAGGCCTCGTCGCGTGCGGCATGGGAGCAGCAGCCCCGAGGTCCTGTTCGTCACCCACTCTGCTCTGCTGTACTGCCCTGCGGCTAATTTGTGTGCAGGAGAGGTACGCAGGCCCGTGGTGGCAAAGGTGCACGAGGGACAGGAGGTCGGGAAGAGTGTCGCTGCGCGCAGGTGATCCAGCCGAGATCGGCGGTTATCCGCTTGAGGCGCGACTCGGCTCGGGCGGCATGGGCACGGTCTTTCTGGCCCGTACGAGTTCGGGGCGTCGTGTCGCGATCAAACTGATCCACCCTCAGTTCGCGGCGGACGACGAGTTCCGCATCCGCTTTCGGCAGGAGGTGGCGGCGGCGAGGCAGGTGAGTGGCGCGTTCACCGCCGCCGTGGTCGACGCTGCCCCTGAGGCCGAGCAGCCGTGGATGGCGACGACCTATATCCAGGGGCACACGCTCGCGCGGCACATCGCCACGAAGGGCCCGCTGAGCGGAGCGGAGCTGAGGAGGCTCGCCATCGGGCTGGCGGAGGCACTGCGGGACATCCACCGGGTGGGGGTCGTCCACCGTGACCTGAAGCCCTCGAACGTCGTACTCTCGCCCGAGGGCCCACGCGTCATCGACTTCGGTATTTCGCGCGCCGTGGACCAGCAGACGCTGACGATTACAGGGCGGGTCATCGGTACGCCGCCCTTCATGTCGCCGGAGCAGTTGCAGGCGCCGCGCGATGTGGGGCCGCGGTCCGATGTCTTCTCGCTGGGGACTCTGCTGGCCTACTCAGCGACGGGCCACGGGCCCTTCGACGCGGAGAGCCCATACCTAGCGGCGTATCAGGTGGTGCACAGCGAGCCGTCGCTGGAGGATGTGCCGGCGGCCTTGCGCACGGTCGTCGAGTCGTGCCTGGCCAAGGAGCCCAACGGGCGGCCCTCGGCGGACGAACTCCTCGTGCTGCTACGGGACCTGCCGGCCGACCTCGGCCAGATCGATGCGAGGGGAGTTGGCGCGGGCCGCACCCGCGACATGGTCACCGAGCATCACTTCGCCACGCCGGCCACCCCGGCGCCGGCGACCCCGACCATCACCCCGGCCGCTCCCGATACGGGGAGCGCCGACACCCCCATCGGCCGGCGACTGCGCCGCCGATGGCGTCCCGTGTTCACGGCCGCGGTCGCGGTCACGGTGGCAGCGATCGGTGGAGGAGTCGCCGCACTGACGGCGGGCGGCTTTGGGGGGAACAGCGGCGGCGACAAGGGCAACAGCCTTGCGGTGCAGCGTGCCGCACTTCCGGACGGCTTCAAGCCGTGGCACGAGACCGTGCCGGGCGGTCGCGAGGACATCCCCGACGAGCTGCGTTGCCTCGCGCACGGCGACGCGCTGTTCTGCGGGGGCGGCAGTGTCGTCGCGACCCGTATCAGGGCCAGGGACGGCTCGCGGGTGTGGACGGCGAAGAGCCCCGGCGTCCCCGTCAACGGCATGCACCTGGTGGGCGCCACCGACGACACGGTGCTCGGTTACCGTTTCGCCGCCCAGAACGCCCCGCAGGACCCTCCCACCGAGGTGGTGGCCCTCGACGCGAAGACCGGACGGGAGCTGTGGTCCGTGCCGTCCGGCGCCCAATCGACGGCCGTCACGGGGCGGACTCAGGACGCCATCGTGACCGGCTCCGTCGTCGTGACGGTCGACGCTTCCAACTCCCGCTTCGAGGCCCGCAACGCGCACAGCGGTCAGGTCACCTGGACATCGTCATTCCCTGCGGGTACGCAGTGTGCTCCCATCCCGGTGGGGCCGCAGCTCGTCGCGATGTGCGCGACGGATGCGGAGGTGAATGCCTTTGCAGTGCGCCACCCCACCCTGTACCCGGTCGACCGCGCCTCGGGGGCACTGGGCAGGCCCATCGAGGTCAACGGCCCCGCCGTGCCGGTGGGCGTCGCCAATGGCAGGCTCGTACTCCTCCAAGTGCACATGGAGGGAACGGATCCGGCCGGCTACAACGGGGGGACGCGGGTCGACCCGGCTTCCCGGAAGGTCACGTACTCCCGATGGGCCAAGACATACGCGGGGACGCCCGGCATGGCGGACGGCACCGTCTACGTGAGCGGGCAGACCGGTCTCGTCACAGCACTCGACCCGGCGACCGGCCGGAAGAAGTGGTCGCGGCAGACTGGCGTGGAGGGCGCGGCGGGTCCTGTTGCGGGAGCCGGCGCACTGTATTTCAGCTCGGCCACCGGCCGGGTGGTCGCGCTGTCGCCGGACGATGGCAAACCCCTATGGACAACAGATCCGCAGGTCGATGGTTTGACGGGCCAGCAGGGCGCAAGCCCACGGGTGACTCTTGCAGGGCGTGCGGTGATCGTGGCCGCGGCCAAGAACACTCTCTTCGCTTTCGACACGCAGAAGCCGCCGAAGTCGGGCTGACACGGGTGGCTGGACGGCGGCTGCAACATTGCCAGGGAGTACCGCGAGACGCTCCGCCGCTGGCACCACATACCAAAAATCCGGGCCAGGTGCGGACCAACCGGGCTTCGTATCGGGCATTTCCATCCGTCGCTGCAGGTCAGACTGATCGGCGACAGCCGCTTCGTCGCGCTGGCCCCCGCAGATGGATCCCGCCCCACCGGCGCTGATCCGCCCGCGCGAAGGGCTCGAACATCTCCGCCGCGAAGTCCTCCAGATCACACCGGACCGGGCCACTCCCCACCCCACACAACCGATCAACGACACAACCGATCGAATGCGGGGCGATTTGACCACCGAAACCTCATCAGGGTGGGATTCCGAATCCGCAAAGCTCACCACAGCGACTCCCAGCACAGTGCATTGCAGGACCGCTTGCGAGGATGCAGCGCCAGCGCCGGCCCGGATGGTTGACGACGCGGACATCCCGCCGACGTCAACACCCCAAAAAACGGGGCAAGTTGGCACAAGGTAAGCCTTGTGCGCCAGTACGCCGCCATCAGCACCCTGTCGCCCAACGCCAGGCTCCACGGACCGCCTTCGCGCACGAGGTCCGTGCACTGCCGCCGCGGCGCTGGGACCCGGCGCATCGCAGACGCCGGGATGTCGTCCCTGCGCGCCATGGAAAGGCAGGCCGCCGGCGACCTGCCCCGCAGAACGCTGACCCTGGCCCTGCGCAAGGCCGTTCGCCTTCCGCCTGGCTGCTGTCCGCGTTCCTGGCCGGCCGCCTGCCACGCCACCGGGGAGGTCACCGTGGAATTAACCGCCGCCCGCGACCACCTTGACGCATCGTCCCACTCCCGGCGGGGCGGCGGGTCAAGGCGGCCTTCTACCCGTGCGCCGACGCCGACCTCGCCGTCCGAGACGCACTCGAACGCGCCGAACGTGCCGAGCGCGCCCTGGCAGGCCCTCAACGGCGAGGTCCGCCACGCAAGGCCGACTGCAACAAGCCGCGGCACACCGGCATGCCGCCTACTTCGCGCCTGGAAGACTGCCCATCACAAGCTCCTCACCGCGGCATGCGAGGTCTCACTACCGAAAAACGGCCCCGAAGCGACCCTGCAGAACTGCCGCGGCAGCAACAGACAGCCGAAAGGCCATCAGCAGCCCGAGGTGTCCGACGCCGTTGCCGCCGCCAGACATCCCTTCGGCGGCGGGAGCATTGTCAGCCCGCTGCATGGAACCGAAGTGGACTGCTGAGCGTTACTCACTTTGCACCATGTGTAATGTCGACCGAGGGCTACAGCGCTCTCAACGAATGGTTCAGGTGCAAGGAGCGGCCTGGACCGGTCGAGCAGTTCAAGGGGGATCCGAATGGGGCACCGAAGCCGGCATTTGGCTCGTGATACGGCGATCGTCGCCGTGATGATCGCGGCGATGGGGTGCACTCGCGCCGCGCCCAGCGGGACTGGCGAGGCACCCGCCCACAGACAACGGGATACCTCTTCCAGCGCCCCGCCCCCCACCCCCACCAAGCCAGGGTTGGCGAAGCCCGCCCCATCAGGCCGTGGATCGGCAGAACCTGCCCCGTCGGGCCATGGAACAGCAGAACCACCGGCCCCCGGTAGCACCGCTCCGGGCGAACAGGGAGATCCCGCAGGAGGCGGTCCCTCTTACGGCGGCGATCCCATCGATCCGGTCACTCCTCCACCCGTCGATCACGGCGCGCCCCCGGCGGACGGCGGCGGTCTGGATCCCTCGGGCGGTACCGACGGCGGTAACGGCCACGAGCCCGGCGATCCGGACGACGGCCCGGCGCCCGGCAACGATGAAGAGCCCCCGACCGGCGAAACATGCCCTCGGCCCGAAGGGTCCCCGTCCCCCTCGCCTCGCCCGGCAGGATCGGCAACACCATCATCCCCGCCTGACACAAGTCCTTCACCGCACGAAACCTGCCCTCACCCCTCCGGAACCTGAGCAATGAACGGACGAAGGACGCACGGCCTTGACCGGTAGAAGGGACCAGAGAGTGCCCAGGACAGGGCGGGTGGGCCCCCAACCGCCAGCCAACGCCCCTCCACGGCGGCCATCGCCAACCCGCGTGGCGCAGACCGGAGGCCGTCGCACAGCCCGCACCGTCCCACGGCCACGAAGCCGCGTCCGAGTGAGGCCAGCGCCGCCGGCTTCCGCAGCTTCGGCACAACAGGCCACCGGGACCCATACGGCAACCGGGCTGCTCGGCGTGGTGACAGCGCAGACATCCTTCCTGGTAGCGGTCATGTACTACCTGGGGGCGGTCTATATGACGTCCTACTACCGCTACTTCCGCCTGGATGCATTCAGCCTGGGATTCAGCTTCGCTGAGCTGTCAATCCAGAGCCTGAGCGTAGTGACAGTGCCTGTAGCGATCTTCTTGACTGTGGCTGTGCTGGTCGCACGTCACCTCGCCACCAGGGGAACGGCACCTGTTCAAGGGCGCGCCGCGCTCGTGATGGAGAGGTGGGCCCGACGTGCGGCCCGAGCCCACCTGTGGTTCGTCTTGGCCGGCTTGCTTCTCCTGCCTTGGTGGTCACTCATCCAGCCCTACGGCTGGACCGCTCCCCTACTGATGGGGTTCGGCATATTCCTGGGCCAGACCCCTTGGTCCGGTGCAGCTCCCGCGTCTGCCACATTGTGGAGCAAAGCGGTTCCCGTTTTCTCAGCTGGTCTGCTGGTGATGTGGGCGTTCAGCCTCGCTACCGACCAAATGGGCGAACAAGAGGCAGGACAAGTCGCCGACAACCTCGTGCGACGCACCGCCGTGGTGGTCCTGAGCACCGACCGCCTCAGCCTGGCCGGACCGGGGGTGAACGTAGAGGACCTGGGCGCGAAAGCGCACTATCGGTACCGCTACACCGGGCTCCGCCGGCTCATCGAACGCAACGGGCGTTACTACCTGTTGCCCCTCGGCTGGAGCCATTCGGTCGGAACCACGTACGTCATCCAGGAAGGCAACGATGTTCGAATCGACCTGATGCCCGGAATGCAAGGCATTCGGAGCTGGTGAGCTCGCATGTGGCCAGTTGCGAAAGTGGCTCAGCGGTAGTGGTGTTTTCAGGGGCTGATGGTGCGTTCGATGAACTGGCCGCAGTCACGGAAGCCCAGGCGTTGGTAGACGGGTTGGCCGTCCGCTGATGCTTGCGGGGTCGAGGCGGGGCCGACCCACCACGAGAACGGGTTGTTCTACCTCACTCATGGTGGTTGATTCCATCACGCGGGAGTTGGGGGGTCTCGTGATTTAGCGGTCGGCCCGGCCCCCGTGATGACGGTTACCGCCACTCGTTGATAGCGGCGACCAGCACCGTTGCCTCATAGCGGACGGCAAGCTTGTCGTACCGGGTCGCGACGGCAGCAACCCCGTCGCGCGACGCACGACGGGACTGTGCACTACATGACGCGGCGTTGACGACCAGCCGGGTGCCTGGCTGATTGGACACCACAAGGAGAGCGGTGGCCTAGGGGGTGTCCGGTGGGTCACGTGATGGGCACTTAGCTGGCCGAGCGCAGACAGCCGCAGGGTAATCACGACCTGCGCGGCGGTCACACCGACCGCCGGCTTGTCGTCCCCCTGTGGGGCACGATCCGCGTCCATAGTCTCGCTGGACGCATCGCCGTGACGTACTGACGCGTCCGCGCCCCCGCACTCGCGTAAACAGTTGTCACCGTGGGTAGTTGACGTGGCATGCACGACGTACGCACAGTAAGGACGCCCTCTATGCTGCGGCTCGCGGCCGCCTCACTCGCCGGGACGACCGTCGAGTTCTACGACTTCTTCGTCTACGGGACCGCTGCGGCGCTGGTCCTGGGACCGTTGTTCTTCCCCACGTTCTCATCGGTCGCCGGGACGCTGGCCGCCTTCGGAACCTTCGGCGTGGGCTTCGTCGCCCGGCCACTCGGCTCGGTGCTGTTCGGACACATCGGGGACCGACGTGGCAGACGCCCGGTTCTCGTCGCGTCATTGCTCCTTACCGGTGCCTCCACGGTCGCGGTCGGCTGCGTGCCGACGTACGACACGATCGGGGTGACCGCTCCCGTGCTGCTGCTCGTCCTGCGGTTTCTGCAGGGACTCGGGCTCGGCGGGGAGTGGGGCGGGGCCGTGCTGCTGACCGCGGAGCACGCGCCCGCCGAACGGCGCGCACTGTGGACAAGCGTTCCGCAGGTCGGACCGTCACTTGGGTTCCTGCTCGCCAACGGCGTGATGCTGGCGCTTTCGGCGACGCTGTCCGACGCGCAGTTCGCGTCCTGGGGGTGGCGCGTGCCCTTCTGGGCGGCCGGGCTGCTGGCCGTGGCGGGGCTGTGGCTACGGTCATCACTCGCCGAGAGTCCGCGTTTCCGTGAAATCGAGGATCACGCGCGCGTGCCGATCGCCAACGTGGTGCGCGACCACTGGCGGCTCGTTCTGCTGACCGCCGGCGCGCTCGCGGTGGGATACGCGATCTTCTACGCCGTGACGACCTGGTCTCTCGCCTACGCGACGGAACGACTGGGCGTGAGCCGTACTGTCATACTGACCTGCATCATGGCCGCGGTGGTGGTGAAGGGCGCATGCACACCGCTGGCGGCGCTGCTGAGCGACCGCTTCGGCCGGCGGCCCCTGTGCCTGGCGGGCTGCGCGGCCTCGGCCCTGTGGATGTTTCCGATGGTCGCGCTGCTCGCCACGGGGGCGCCGCTGTTGATGTTCCTCGGCTTCCTGGGGGCGATGCTGTCGTTCATCACGATGTTTGCTGTGATCGCCGCGTATCTGCCGGAGCTGTACGAGCCGCGCGTGCGTTGCACGGGGGCCGCGGTCGGCTACAACCTCGGCGGGGTCCTCGGCGGGGCGCTGACGCCGATCGTGGCGACGGCACTCGCCCAGCGGGGCGGCCCGGTGCCCTGGGGCGTGGCCGCGTATCTGACGGGGATCGCTCTGTTCAGTCTTGGCTGCTTCGCGCTGCTGCCGGAGACGCGCCCGGTGCGGGTGATGGCGACGGAGCCCGCAGCGGGGTGACCGATCAGGCGTGTTCCCGTCACACGACCCATCGGACAAGCCCACGCTCTTGACGGTCGACCAGCAGACATAACTGCGCCCCGTAGTCCGCGTACCGGCGGCGTTTCACCACGCGGTCGGTTTCCGCATTCGACTCGCTTGTGGCCTCGACGACGAGAAGTGTGTCCGAGGGCAGCAGTGCGCCAGCGCCCTTTGCGGCCGGAGCGGGTACCAACGCGATATCTGATACATACCAGTTGCTGGACCCGGGCAGGTCGAGGTTGCCGGAGCCGGTGACGCAGTCGAGTTCGCGGGGGCGGGCTCGAATGTGGTCGCGGATTGTCCCCGCGGTCGTTTCGTAGTCCCAGGGGGGACACCGGCTCGATGACTCCCTCGACGATCTCGGCGCGATCGCCACTGATGTGTTGGATGGCGTACTTGAGGGCGCGTTCAGGGTCGACGCCGTGGTTGTAGTCGGCGGACTCGATGCTCTTGCTGTCCGTCCTTCTGCTGGCCGCGGGGCGGCCGGGGTACTCACGGGCTATTCAACGCCACCATCAGGCACTGTGGCACGAGAACGCCCCCGGCCTGCCGACGGCGGCGGGAATTTGGTGCGTCAGAAGGCGCTGGCCACCAGCCACATCACGCACACGTACGCGCCGCCGCCCACGCCGAGGATGATGCCGAGCCACAGCAGCGCCCCGAGCGGCCATGGCACGGGCGTCTCAGGCTTGGGCGGTTCGACGGGGCAGCAGTTGTTGCAGTGCGGATCAGGCATGGCAGCATCTTCGCGGGGCGCAGGCCGGGGCGGGAGGGCGTGAAAGGGGCGCACACGGCCGGCGGTCGACCTGCTGACCTAGGCGCACGCACAGATGGACCGAGCACTCCCCGCCGGGCCGGAACCGGCGCCCCTGCCACATCACCTGCCATCGTGCTCCGAGGCCACCTTGCTACCCCCACGCTTGGGTCAAGAAGGTCGATCACGGCCCTGGCCAGCGCCACGCGGTGGTCGGACAGAGAGTGATCCGTCATGGAGACCCGATGTTCGAGACGGGGAACTGCGTACATCCGGTATGCGGCGACCACGGGTTCATGATGGATCTGGACCGGGGCCACCTCATCCCGACCTGTGCCGACCAGGAGTACGGGACGGTCGCCGAGCCGTGGGGCCAGCCGGGCAAGGCTCCACTCCGGTGCTCTCCAACTCCGATACCAGCGCCTCACCGCTCGTGGTCCGCCGCGGAAGCAACTCCCCTTCAATCGCAGTCACGATCCCTCCGGCGGCATACGTTTCCCGTCCCATTAGGCCCGGCCGCCAACTGCGGCCATGTCCCTATGAATTGGTGTAGCAGCGGGCACTGACAGAGACCGCCGGATGATTACGGGATGCGGGTGTGGGCCCAAACCCAATCCAGCCACCAAACGCCGGGGGCGGTCCCTCTGTTCGAGTTCCGCCTTCTCGGTCCTGCAGTGCAAGGCCTCGCCGTCGTCTGCGGTGCCGCGATGAATCAGGACGGGATTCCGCGAGCCACCGTGCGTCGGTCCCGCTGCAGAACGGGGCCTATCCGTCCTGGAGCAGGCGGAGTCAAATGGCGAAAAGAGAACCGTGTTCGGATCTGCTCAGGCCAGCAGTACACACGCGAGCAGGCCTGGGCGAAATTGTGGTTCTCCGCAGGTCCAAGCCCGGTGTGTTGGTTCGTGAGCGCGGCCCTACGACAGAAGTCTCGACAGCAGGTAGAGCACCGCCAAGACCGCCAAAACTGCTCCGGCAATCTGCCAAGTCCGCTGCGACGAGGGCAGGATGAAGACCCGCAGCTTGGACTGGCCGGGATAGACGTAGTAGACCCGGTGCCGGTGCTCGGGCACGACCACTCGGGCCAGCGGCAGGTACTGCAGGTCGGCCTTTCGCGCGATCTCACCGTCACGCGGCTTGAGGCGAGGCTTTAGCAGAGCCTTGAACTCGGCCTCGAGGCCGTCAGGGACAGAATCCTTGTGGGTGAGGGAGGTCTTGCGCCAGTCGCCGTCCTGGCGTGCATGCTGCCGCGCCACGTATGGCAGGCCCGACTCGGGCCACTTGATCTCCTCGGTTCGTGGCTGCCGGCTGATGATGCCCTCGGTCCACGCCACAGTGAGGCCGGTGCCACCACATCGCTTGTGTGGTTCGGTTCCCTCGCCATCACAATCGGGACACTCTCGTACTCCCCTCCCCCGGCAGGTCGAACAGGTGACGTGTCCACGACCTCGGCATGTGGAACATGCGGCCTCGAACGCCCCACACTTCTTGCAGGTGACGCGCTCTTCCGCTACCTGCCGGGCTTCTTCGGGAGCCTTGTGGGTTCGGTGGCCTGTGCCGTCGCAGCGTAAGCAGGCGTCGATGCCACGGCAGTCGCTGCAGGTAGTGGTCGACGCGCAGGACAGGTCTCCTCGCCCCTGGCAGCGCGAGCAGGCCACTTTCCCGTTGCCGCACGGGCAAGGGTCCTCGTTGACCGAGCCTCGTTGCACCAGCTCCAACGTCAACGCGGCGGCAGGGTTCTTTGGTGGGGCGAGGGGATACTGCTCCAGCCTGTCGTACCGCGGACGGTCGGACAGGTCGATTCGGCCGCGGTGAAGCTGCTTGTTCTCGGTGCGGGTCTCTATGCAGCGCACGATCGTTCCCTCGAGGAGCGAGTGCCAGGTGATCTCACCGGAAGTTGGCTGGCCCATCTTTGGTGCTTCCCCGCGCTCGGCGATGTGCTGTCGCACCGCTTGCAGGATGTCCCTCTCGCTGAGCATGAGCCTCCCCTGTTTCGGCTGCGGTCCCTTCCCGAGGCCGTGGTTGGCACCGTAGCCAAAACGCACTGCTGGCAGGGCCCGAACCAGGCAACCGGTACCGGCGCCGACGACTCGTCGCCAGCGACCACATGATGGGTCAACTCGCTGCATGCGTACGGACCACGGTGCTGGAATAGCTCCATGGCCGACACACCGTCCCGCGCCGGTTCGCCCGCGAGCCCCGACACCGACCTGATCGTCATCGGCGGCGGCCCCGTCGGCCGAGCCCCGCCGGCTGCTCGGCCGTCCGTATGGCGGCCAACGTCGGTATGGGATCGATCCTGATCGAGCCGGACCGCCTGTGCCACAACCTGTACCGCATCCCTACGCTGAAAAACGTCCTCGGCGGCTACACCAACGGCCCCGAACTCGCCGACACCATCGCCACGGAGCTGAAGAGCACAAAGCTGTGCCACCTCGAACTCGGCCGCCGGGCCACCCAACTGAGCACCGACGACGACCACGTCACCGTCACCCTGGCAAACGGCGGGGCTTAGCGTCGGATGCCGTCTTCCTCAGCATCGGTAACGCACCTACTGCCCCGTCCGGCGACATCGTCCGCGATACACGCAATACAACTGGCTACTGCCTTCCCTCCGCCCAGCACCCACGCGTCCTCGTCACCGGCGACCTGCGCTCCGCCCGCTACCAGCGCATCATGACCACCCTTGGATCGGGCAACGAAGCCGCCCTGCATGCCTACTACGCGGCAAAGAAGTGGTTGGACAGAGACGCGAACTGAACACGCAGCCGAAGCAGGGGCTGTATCGACCACCGTTCCGCTGTTCGTGGCAAGAACGGCTCAAAGATCCATTCGTTCACCGAGCGCACCATGCCTGGCTCGGCTGCTTTCGCAGACGGCACCGCCGCTCCGAGCGCAAGGCCGAACATTTCCCGGCCTAGCCGGCCTTCACCGTCCTCACCTGCACCCTCGTCTGCTACCGCTGCCTAGTGGTGGCGAAGCCGTAAACCATTTCTCTCACCAGTCGCGGTGGGAGAAACTCACCAAGGGGTAACGACATCGCCGGTCGTCGCACATGCCGCACCGGCGAAGGCGGAAGGATGGTCATGGCGAGACCTGTGGTCGGGGCGGCTTTACGCCGCTGTGCGGAATGCAGCGGATACCAATACAGCGGTGCGCCTGCCTGTGCCGCTTGCCGCGAACTGGTGGACGGCATCGTGGAAGAGGAATGGTCTGCCTTTCTGCACCACTGGGACGTAGGCGGCGACCAGGAACTCGCGCTTGCCGAGCTGGTGGCGGCCGAACCCGACCGGCACGACTGGCGGGTGGTCGACGCCGCGTTCGACAGACTGGTCTGCTCCGAATGCAGTGACCGGCTCAGCCGCGGCCCCGCCGGCTGCTCCGCCTGCGACCTGGCTCATGGCTTCCGCTATGCCGCGATCGAGACGGACCGGCCGAGTGTCCCGCCGGGCAATGAACACGCCATCCGCGTCAACGTGTCGGTCGTGCGTCGGCCGCAGGGCATCTCCGAGAACGAAGTCCTTGTCCGGCGCCTTCTGCTACCAGCGCTCCTGGTGGGACTCCTGCCGACCACCGAAGAGGCCCAGCGAGTGAGCGCCGCGCTCAAGAGGAGCTCCCGGGCGCACAAGACCTACCTCATTGAGCAGACCATCGAGGAAATGCTCCAGCACCAAGACGCCAGAAGCCGCCCTTCGAAATGAGATGACCTCTTCATCGAGTCACCCGGCCCCCAGCGACGCCGAGGCTGTCGCCATGGCGAAGACTCGCAGGCCGGACCGCGCACAGCTGCCGGTCTGCGAAGCGGGCGTCAGGCTGACTGGGCGCTCGCCAGGCCTCAGCCACGCCCGGTGTTCCCTATTGGACGGGGCCGGCCCAAGGCCGGTGAAGGCACGGACGTAGTCGGCAACGAGCCCAAGTGAGCCGATTGTCCATTTTCGACTGGGGTAGGCGCCATGCATGGTTGCCACACATAACTTCGTGCCGAGAGCCTTACTGCAGGGCCTTCCTCGCCGCCGACGTCCACGGCACACGCGCCCGGACCGCCGACGGGGCAAGCTCCACCGGAGGCTGCTCGCCTACCGGGATGTGGTGATCTACCACTCCCCCGCACCGGCGAGTGAGCGCGCACAAAGTCTGCTGCTGGTTTACATCCGCCGCGTCGTCGGCGAAGTCACCTACGAAGTGTGCGAACACTGCGGGAGCGGCGTGATCACCCAGGTCCACGTCACTACGCCTTTGCAGGACAGCGGCCTGGGCACGCGCGCCGTTTCCCATCTCCGCGCGTGCTACCCCGACGTCGCCTGGCACAGCTGCCTCACCCAGCGCATGACGCGTGACCTGGCCCATCGCATGCGCCTGCCCCACGGCCGCGCCCGCCTGTCCTGTCCGCACCTCCTACGCGATGCCGCTGAGAACCACGGGAGCCGAGCCCAGCGAACGATTTAGGCCGCGCGGATGGAGGTTCGAGCGGACCACGTCCTGGCCGCCTGCCCCCTCCCCCCTCCGAGAGAGGACCCGCCGGAGGCAGGCCTCCGCCCCTGCGGCGCCGGCCGCCCAGCGGCTTCAGATGCGAGCGTGATGTACCCAGCTCGTCGGCTCTGCGCTCTGTCGTGGCCGATGCCGGTGTGGACACGGATCTGACTGTGGCCGTTGAGGCGGAGGCTGCCGAAGCGGTAGCTGTGGCGCGCAGTAGGTGCCAGTACCACAGCCCGCGCCGTACGCCTTGCGTCTCCATGCGCCCGTGCAAGGGCGTCGGTGAGACAGGTCGCTACCTCACCACTTCACGTGCCCACGCTGCCACGACAAGAAGTGCCTGAATCGGGTTGTACTGGGCGTTGACCTGCTCGCCTTCGGCCACCCTGACCTTGGGGAACGCGCAGAGCAGCGTACGGCGGCTGATCGGCGTAGCCAATCGGGGTAGCGGGAGCCGCTGGAGGTCGGGCCTCGGCCAGTTGACGGTCGTCATGGACTGTCGAACCGGGCTGCCAGATCCTCGGGGAGGGCGTCCCGGTTCGCCCGGTTCACCTGGACGAGTTCGATGTCGGCGCGCCGCTTGAGGGCATCGGTGAACGGGTCGCTCTTCGCGTGGACGGTGGCGACGATGTCGATCTCGGACGTGAACAGGCACCGGACCACGTCCTGAAACGCGGTGCATGCCAACTCCATACGCCCGAGCTCGTCGATCAGCACGAGCTCGCCGCGAGCCGGATCCGCTGACCTGAGCGGTGGCAGGGCGAGCCGTTCCATGACGTCCAGGTCGACGCCGTACCGGCCCACCCGCGGTGGACCTGGGAGGTCGACGCCGGCGAGGACGCCCCGTAGACCGCTGTCCAGTGTTTCCAGCGCGAAGCCGGTCCGGGTGCCGCCTTGCCGGATCTCCTCCGTGGTGAAGCCGACGGCCCTCCGGTTCAGCAGCAGCGCGGCCAGTCGGCGGACTACGGTCGTTTTGCCCACGCCGGGGCGTCCTTCAAGCAGGATTCTCGTCGGCATCGTGTGCTCCGTATCGGGTGCGTCGTACAGGATTCCCGGCGCGCTGGTCGGCGTACGCGGCCAATCGGGTGTTCTGCCCGCCTGGACCGGTGCCGACCGGGCCGATCAGGGTAGGGCCGCGCGCATGACGGAAATTGAGCTCAGAAGTGTGGCGTTCAACGACCATGCGGCGATCCCTCGACGCCACAGCGGTGAGGGCGACGACGTCTCACCACCGCTGACCTGGTCGGCGGTGCCGGACGGTACGTCGGAGTTGGTTCTGCTCTGCGAGGACCCTGACGCACCGGGCGGGTCATTCCTGCACTGGCTGGTCACGGGTATCGATCCGGGGAGTTCCGGTGTAGCAGAGGGAGAATCACCTCACGGCGGCCAGGAATGGCCCAACGGATTCGGCCGGGTGGGCTGGGGCGGTCCGATGCCTCCGCCAGGGCACGGGGTGCACCGCTACTTCTTCCGCCTGTGGGCCGTTTCGGAGTCGTTTTCCCTACACGGCAAACCGACGGTCGACGCTGTGCATCGTGCTGTGAGAGGCCATGAATTGGCCGGCGGCACGCTCGTGGGCACTTACCAACGTTGATCACTATGGCGGGCGTTGTCCGTGGGAGCGACGCGCCGGCCGCCAATCGACACGCCGTTTCGTCGCCCCTATACCGGGGGTTCCGCGGATACGGGCCGGACCAGGTTGAAGACCTCCCGGGCGGCAGAGCGTTTGAGTCAGCGTTTGAGTCAGCAGATGATCTCGCGTCGGGCCTTGCCCTCCTTGATGCGGCGCGCGTAGTAGTCCTGGGTGCGCAGGTCTTGGCGCAGGCGGGTCTGCACGATCCGGTGCAGGCGGCATTGGCCTGCCGGTCGCCCCCCCCCCCCGGGTTGAGCCGACGGCAATGATGGCGACGCGAGAAGTGCTCGACGGGGCTGACCCCGCACAGTGTGACAAAAGACGCCTCGTTGCCCAGGCGTTCAGGGCTGTCACCCATGATGATCAGCAGGGTGACGGAACTCTCCTGACTGTTACCACCGAGGTGAGCAGCTGCGAGAAGTGGCACTTCACGAGCCGGGCCAGACGGCGTTCCAGATCATGGATCTGCCCACTCAGCTGCTCGATCCGCTGGGCCGGCACATGGGGGCCACCCTCGCCGGTGGCGGCACCTCGATGCAGACGGCGGAGCCGACGAAGATGCTCAGCAGGGCCTCGCGGCGCCATAGATGCAGTCCGATGGTGACCGCCAGGCCCGGCGCGACCGCCCGCCCCTCGGTCGAGGGCAGCGAGGGCAGGGCCCGCGGGGTGTAGATGCTCAGGATGACCATCGCACCGGCGGGCATGCGGGTGCTGGGGTACTGCACGGCCAGAGATGTTGGGGACGGCCGCGCAGCGCTCCGCGGCGACGGCGCTGCAGCAACTGTGCACCGGTCTGGGCGACGAGGTATGTAAAACCGCTGGACGTCGTCGGGATACTGCCGTCATGGCCGTCACTCAGCAACTTGCCCGCATCTCGGTGAAGTATCTCGCCGACTGCCGCAGGTCAGCCGGCGAATCGCCGGATGGAAATCCTCGCTGGGATCCACAGCCGGCGGACGTCTTGGACCTGGACTGGGCGCCAATCTTGCTGGAACGGGTCTGCGAACTGGCGGGTCTTGACGACGTCCGCCTGGACGCCCTACGGCAGGCCATCGACGGTGACTCGGCGATCGACCTGGGCTTCCTCAACACGCACCCGCATGCCATCGGCCCCTTCGGGCCTGCTCCCACGGCCCTTTCCGCAGCTCAAACCGCCCGCGTCTCCGAACTGCTGGTGCAAATGAACATGCCGGCCATGCTGGCCGCCCTGCCGGCCGACGACACACAAGCCGCTTCCTTAATCGGTTACGGAGCTGACAAGATCGTCGGAGACCCGAGGAAGTACCTCCTGAAGCACTTCAATGCCCTGCGTGAGTTCTACCTCGGCGCATCCCAAAGACACCTTCTCATCGTGCTCTGGTGGGACTGACCCAGGACCTCACCCCAGTCCGCCACTCCTGGCGTCGAGCGGCGGCCAACGCGCCTCCGCCCCGACGGCATCGTCACCCGGGCCTCCGCCCCGGGCCTGCCCACGGACACCGCAGCTCTGGCGACCGCACTGCGCACCTGGCTCGGCGAACCGCACACACGTATGGCGAACGGCCAACAAGGTGAACCTGGTCAAGCTGAAGGCAGGAATAGCACCGGCCAACGCAGAGGGGAGGTCTGATGGTGTGCGATCCACTTGGCGGTCGGTTCGGCACAGAGCTGCCCTGATGCTGCCGAAAGGCCGTCCCGCCTCCGCACCGGCAAAACATCCGAGGAGCAGGAACGACGATGGCACCCGATCCGACAATCGCCCAGGTGACCATGACCCTGGCTGCCTTTGCAGCCACCGGGGCCACCCCGCGTCCGTCCGGGGAAACCCTGGAACAGCAGACCAAACGAATCATCACCGGCATCAACGCGCAACTGAGCGATCCCCGTCTTGCGACGCAGGGCGCGTGGAAGCTGGTGTGGCTCGCCCTGAGCCCGGCCAACGCCAATATGGCCTATATCGCACAGAGCACCAACGGCTCGAACGAGTTCGCCGTGGTCGCTCGCGGAACGGACGCCGATCTGACCGACATCCTTGAGGACCTCGACGTCGGCACGGTCGTCCCGTTCCCCGAAAGCGGATCGCCGAAGCCCATCGCCGTATCCAAGGGGGCAAAGGACGCGTTCACACGAGTGGTCAACGCCCGCTCGATCGCCTCTCCCTCCCCGAACGCCACGCTCGCTCAGGCGCTCTCCGTCGCGCTCAAGGCGGCGCCCTCCTCGCCGCAGCCGACCGTCTATCTGACCGGTCACAGCCTGGGCGGTTGCATCGCCACCATGCTCGCGCCGTACCTGCAGGCACAGACGTGGCCGAAACAGCCGAAGTTCGCGGTGATCACCTATGCCGCTCCCACCGCCGGCGTGCAGAGCTTCGTCGACTACTTCAACTCCGTGCCGTGGGTCATCGACGAGCGCCAGAACAACGCCTACGACCTGGTACCGCACGCGTGGGCCGATCTCGACACCACCGCCGGCTGGTACCCGAGCCCGGGACCGCAGGCGACCGACGAAGTGAAGCTGCTCATCGGGACGATCTCCAAGCGCACCAAGGGCAACGTCTACGTCCAGCCCGGCACGCTCCGCCCGATGAACACCGGATACACGAGCCTCGCCAAGAACCTGGTCAACAAGACCACCCAGGACTTCCTCGGCCAGGTCGCCTTCCAACACGCCAACTCCACCTACCTGGACCTGGTGGGGGCACCTCCCGTCCCTTCCCCGCCGGTGGTGACCGACGTGACCCCCACCTTCGGTGCGGCAGGCGCCACGGTGACCATCAACGGCAACGGTTTCAGTCAGGACAGCATGGTCGACTTCGGCCACTTCGCCTGCACCGAGCGGCCCACCATCGACTCCTCCGGCCTCAAGATCACCGCCAAGGTCCCCAACGGAACCGGCGTCGTCCACGTCCGCGTCACCAACACCCTCGGCACCTCCCCGGCCGTCGCGATGGCGCAGTTCGCCTATGGCGGACCCGCACCTGTGGTGGTCAGTGCGGTCAGCCCGACCAGCGGAAAGGTCGGCACCCCGGTCACCATCGGCGGCTCGGGCTTCGCCAATGGCGCCACCGTGCACTTCAAGGACAAGGCATCCGGTTCGGTCAGGTTCATTTCCACCAACCAGATCACCGCAACCGCGCCCGATCAGCTCGACGTCCACCAGACGGTGAACATCACCGTGACGGTCGGCAAGGCCACCTCTCCCACCAGCCCGGCCGACGAGTTCACCTACACCGGACGCTAGCGTCCGCACAACCCGTTCCCGGGGTGGCCTTCGAGCAGCCCCGGGCCCTCGCCGCCGACCGGTCGAACCGTGCCCGGGCGAGGGATCGCCGCAGGACCGTTCGCCCGGCGGTGAGCAGGCCACGGAGCTGCGCAGCACGGCCGAGCAGCTGCCGGGTGCAGGCTGGACTGCTGCATCAGGCAACGTTCGCCTTGTACGGGGCTACGGTGAAAGTCGAGTGCGATACGTCCTGCTCCATGGCCATGATGTGGATCATGACTGTGTACGTCGACGATCCTGTCCGGCTCGGTGAGAGTCGTCTTTCTGATGGACGGTTGCTTGGGTGGGCCGAGTGGGGGCCGCTGGACGGGGTGCCCGTTTTGCTGTGTCCGGGTGCGGCTACGAGCCGGTGGCTCGGTTTCGGTGCAGGCGTCCTTGAGGCGCTTGGAGTGCGTCTGGTCTCGGTGGACCGCCCGGGGCTCGGTGCCTCAACACCTGCACCCGGCCGGACCTTCTCCGACTTCGCTGGTGATATTCGTCAACTCCGTGTGCTGCGAGGGCTGGAGCGCCCTGCTGTCATCGGGAACTCGCAAGGTGCGCCGTTCGCTCTCGCCTGTGCTGAGGAGGGCGTCGCTTCCGCACTGGCTGTCGTCTCTGGCGCGGATGAGGTTGCCGCGCCGGAGTTCGCTTCCGCTCTGGCGGCGGATCTGCGTGGCTTCGTCGAGCGGACTCAGGACGACCCGGTCGGCGCCGAAGAGATCTTCGCGGGCTTCAGCGCGGATGCGATGTGGGACATGGTCATCTCCGGGAGTCCGGAGTGCGACCTTGCTGTGTATCAGGATCCCGATTTCGCGGTTGCCTACCGCAGGGCCTTGGACGAGGGCTTTGTTCAAGGTGCGGCTGGTTACGCCCGCGACACGGTCCTGGCCATGGGGCGGTGGCCGTTCGTCCTGGACAAGATCGATGTCCCCGTCGACATCTGGTACGGCGAGCGGGACACCAGCCACTCTCCCGATCACGGAGCACTGCTCGCTACCCGTATGCCCAGTGCTCATCGCCGTGTCGTACCCGGGATCGGCGGCGCGCTGCTGTGGACACATGCCGAGTCGATCCTCACCTCCCTCCTTGGGATAATGAGGTGAGCGCAGTGGGCGGCAACCGCGCTGACCAAAGTTCACAAGCGGCTGGGCGGAGCGCTGTTTCAGCAGGTCACGCGAGCGGAAGCGCCGACGAACCGCGCACATATCCACGGCCGTCCCGGGCCCCGGTGGTTCGCGCCCGTGCGTCCCATCCGCACGGTGCCGCGAGCTTCTTGCGCGCCCACCAACGCCACGGCGCCCACCCTCTGGACGCCGCAGGCTGCGAGGCCTACGTGACCGAGACCGCCCTCGTAGCCGGCGCTCTGGGCGTCATCGCCCCACCCCGCAGTCGCATCGAGGTCGGCGACGGCAGCACCTTCCCGACCGCCGGCCACCTGGCCGCCTACGCGGGTCTCGCCCCGGCGACCCGGAGTTCGGGCTCATCGATCCGCGGCGAACAGCCTTCCCAGAGAGGAAACAAGCAGCTCAAGCGGGCCTTCTTCCTATCGGCGTTCGCGGCGCTCGGTGACCCGTTCTCCTGGGTCTACTACGACAAGAAAATCGCCCAGGGCAAGCACCACACCCGAGCCCTGCTCTGCCTCACGAGACGCAGGTCCGACGACATCTTCGCGATGCTCCGCGACGGCACCTTCTACGAGCCCCAGCCGTCAGCCTCAGTCACCTGACCTGCGGTTCTGCAAGGAGAACGACTCGATCAGCCTCGACGTCGAAACCGAGCACCGGATGGCCGTACTCGCCCTCCGGGTCCATCAGCACCGGCTTGCCCAACCGCCGCCCGACCTCCCGAAGGAAGCCGCAGAACACATCAAGTCGATCCTGGCCCTGCAACTCCCGCAGGTCGACGTCGAAGTCGACTTCATCGTCGGCAAGGAAACGGAAGATCGCCAACACATCGGCCGTCAGCCAGACCCGCAGGTCCGGGCACTCGGCATCCGCCGGGCGGGACAGCACAACCCCCGCCGGGGGCACCGGAAGCACCCTCTCTCCCTCGGAGTACTGGAACTTCCAGCCCTTCTCCACGACAAGATCCAGCACCGCCTGCCAGTCCTCCACCGAGGCATTCGGGACCCGCACGTCCGGCAACGCCCCCATCAAGTCCAGATCGAAGAAGCACTTCACGTCATCCCACAGCAGGTCACTCACCCCGCCATGCTGCCCAGATCGCGCCCCCATCGCCCCCCTTTTCCCTTGACCAAAGAGATAGGGGCCCCTGCCACAGTCGCCGTAACGCCGCCGAGGACCACCGGACGCCCTCCCCTGCTGACAGGCGGACAGATACGGAGAGGAGGATGTTCCCCGGTGTGACAGAACCGGTCACGACTGCGATGCACCGACGGACTGCAGTTCGCCCGGCGGAGCCAGGGGGCAATACGTGCTTGCGGCGTGGTCAGACGGCTTCAGTGCCCCAAACGTGGGGTCCGCCCCCGTGCCATTTGATCGCTGGGTCGTTCAGCCGTACTTCTTCAGGGTCGTCCACTCCTGCGCGGGGTAGGTTTTCCAGCAGATCCACTACGCCGTAGGCGACACCGAGGTCCACATCAGCGACGCGTACCCAATGGCGCCGAAGGGGCTGGGCCGGTGCACCACGATTGGGGGCAGAGGGGCAGGCATGTCCTCGGCCTGCCCAAACGCGGCCGGATACGCCTGAGATCCTGCTGAGCCTGCTCACCCCTGACGACAAACTGTGGCTGCTGGATGGCGACTAGGGCTTCTGGCCCGGGCTGGCCGAGATGAGCGCCGGCTACCACCTCAATCCGATCGTCATGGGTGCGAACTCCCGTCATACAACTCTGTGATCGGCGAATGGGCCGGGCAGAACGAGCAGTTGCTGGAAGGCCCATCACGCATTCGACTTGGAGGACGAACCCGGCCCCGATGTCGTCATCTCAGCCGAGCGCCGGGCCCTCCCCTCGCCCGCGAGGTATTCCGCGCATCGACCGTGCTGCTCGAAACGACAGGGCTCTTCTCCCTCTAGACGCCGGGAGGCAGGAATACGCCTTGCCGGCGGATAACCGGGCAGTGGTGCGCGACCTCGCGGGGCTGCGGATCGGCCTCCCGCTGTACATCACTGCCGGGGCGAGCAACGGCTGGAGGCAGCTCGACGCGACCCTTCATGCATTTCCTTGCCCCATGCACCCAATTCCCCCTACCGCACCTTTGGGCGCGCTCCGGTGCAGGTGTAAGGTCTACGTAAAAGGTACCTAGGCGACATATCCGACCCTGTCCATGGCATGACCGTCAGGAGTCGGTTTACCCAGGGGCAGCTCCCGAACTTCCCGTCCCCTGCGGAGACTCATCGTCAGGTGGCGGGACGCAAGATTCCTAGCCTGAAGAAGGTGTGGACCTATGTCCACCAATCGTTTGACGCGAGCCATCGCTCTGACCGCAGGAGGCCTCCTGCTGGCAGGTGGCGCCGCGGTTGCCACAGCCGGGACGGCGTCCGCCACCCCGACACACGCACCGGTCAGCTACTCCAGCCACGACGACGGGCATGACTGGGGCTACTACCACGACGATGGTCGTGGTTACGGCGACTACTACGACTACGGTTACGGCCTTGGTGGTTACGTGATCATCATTGGCCTTGGCGGCTACTGACGACCGTCGCCTCCTGTCCGTCCAAGCGCGCCGGTGCCCGGGATTCCCTGTCCCGGGCATCCCTCATGCCAGCAGAGGCACCGCCGGGCGCCGCCCCTGGCAGTCGGCACGTTCGGTGGCAGGGGCGGCACAGCGAGTTCTGCTACGACGTCCGGGATCGCTACCCGCCTCCAGAGGTGCCGCATCGTGGCAGGTCACGCATGATCGCGCGTGCTCTGGACGCTCCCGTTCGCCTGTTTACGACCGCGCCTACTACGCGGCGCCCGACGGGGCGGCCGCGGACCGCCCGTACGTGTTGCTGACCGAGGCCCTCGCGCACCGGCTACGTGGGCCTCTGCAAAATCGCCCTCCGCCAGCGCGAAAGACTCGCGGTGCTGCGCCCCCGACACGGAGTGATCGTGCTGCAGACCCTGATGTGGCGCGACGAGGTGCGCGAGCCCGGAGACCTGGGCCCGTCGGCACCCTTCACCGATAGGGAGCTGCAGCTCGCAGCTGCTCCTGTCCGAACTCACCGGCGTCGAGATGCAGCAGATGGAGGGCGTATACCGGCACACGCTGGAGCAACTGGTGGCTGCCAAGATTGTGGGAAGCGAAGTGCCGGAGCTGCCGACGCCGCAGCCTGCCGTCGACCTCATGGCCGCCCCTGAGCGGAGCGTCCGGACCGCGCGCCGCTCCCGCAGTAGGCCGGTCCGGCTCGCGCCCCGTCAGTGGAAGCCCAGCATGCCGGGTGGGCCGATATCGACGGTGGCCACGCCGGGCGCGGGCGGGTAGGCGTCTTCGTTGCCGGTCGGCAGGGTCGATATCCCGGTTCGGTGCACTCCGGACGTGGCAGTGCGCAGTACAGGGCATGGCAGGAGTCCGGGCCACCTTAGCCGTCGCGGATCATGGTGCCGACGCTGATTCTTCCGCGACCACCACCCCGAGGACCTGGCAGCCGCTGTCAACCTCGTCGAACTCTTCCAACAGATCAAGGGCGTCGGCCCCTACACAGCAGCCGCCATGGCCTCCACGCCGCACGTGACCCTGCCGTCTTCGGGGTCGACGTGTGGGACCGCGAGATCCTCGCCCGACGGCTCCTCGACGCCGAGGACGCCGCCCCCGATGACATCCACGAACGCCTCACCCGCCTCGTCCCCGGCCACGCCGGAACCGCCGCGCTCTACCTCGTCGAGCACGAATACCTCCACCCCCCGTCGCCCCGCTCCTGCCCCCGACGCGATCAAGACCTGGAACCAGGAACTGCACCGTGAGGAGCTGCACCGTGAGGAGCTGCCCGCGGTGCTGCACGGCGGCGAGAGCGTGCTGATTCAGCACGACGGGGAATCCTTGGTGGGCCGGCCGGGGCCCGTTCCGGCGGGGCGATCACATCCATGTCCACCAAGATGGACCTGACCGCATCCGTACTGGAAGAGCTGGACCTGCGGTCCGGGCGGAGGGTGCTCGATGTCGGCACCGGTGCGGGGGTGACCGCGGCGGTGGCCTGTCACGTCTGCGGAGACACGACGGTAGTCACCCTGGACCGGGACCCGAACGTCGCGGTCGCCGCCCAGGCGCGGATCGACGCTCTCGGGTTCCGGCCCGCTGTGGTGAGCGGCAACGGAGAGTCCGGCTGGCTGGAAGCCGCACCGTACGACCGGATCTTTGTCTCCTTCGTCCTCCCGTCCGTGCCAGAGGCGCTGGTCGATCAACTCGCGCCTGGGGGCGTGCTGTTGATGCACATCACGACGGACTCGCCTTCGTGGCCCGCGCTGGCAGTGGTCTCCAGGGGCCCGGACGGGCGGATCTCCTCGCACCTGCGGGCGGTGGAGTTCGCCCACCGGACGGCGCACGGCCGCAAGCAGATCTTCCTCTCCCCCGCGTTCCGCGAGCGCATCGCGGCCCGGCGCACCGACGGCGGCGCGGAGGTCCGACGGTTCCGGTCTTCTGAAGTGCCGCCACCGGAGGAGGCCCGCGGTTTCTGGCGCGCGCTGGACGCGTTGCACTCGGGCTTGGTGCAGCACAGGGGCGTCGACAAGCTGGTGATCGGCGCGCCAAACTGCGCTTCCTGGATGGCTGCCAGCCCGGACGGCTCCGGCGCATGGGCGGTCATGCCCGCTGGCCCGCGAAACATCTGGACCGAGATCCACCAGACAGCCCTGCGCTGAGGGACGCCGGCGAGCCGGAGGCCTACCGGCTCGATCTTGAGCCCGACGGCACGCAGCGAGTGAGCGCCGGCCACGGGGAGAGCGCACTGGCCTGGCGACTCCCTGCGCCCCGCGATACCGCCACGCAGGCAACGCCACGAGCACACCACCACGAGAGAAGGACGCATTGAGTGCGAGCCCTGACGGTTCCCTGCGGTCGGGCGGCTGCCTGCGCCGGAGGATCCGGTTCACCGTCACCGGCAGCCCCGACTATCGCTACACCTGCAGCTGCACGCACCACCAGCGGCTGGACCACGAGCGAGATCGTGTGGCAGGCCGAGTTCCAGCCGTCGGGAATCCCTGCCGCGGACGCGGAAGGCGTCGTCGCTGGAGTCTTTGGCGGCGGACTGGATAACCTGGCCAGCCTGATTGCAAAGGAGACGGTGCCGGCCGACTGTCAGGAAATGCAACGCTGGCGCCTACGGCCACGCGGGCGCCGGCCACCGCGTCTAGCTGGACAGGGTATGCAGCGCCCGCATCGGCCGACCTGCACCGCCCACCCCTGACCGGCGACAGCTTTGCCACCGGCACCTACTGAACACCCGTCGCAAACGGTCCTCAGGGGCGGGCAGCTAGCAGCTACCGCATCGGCTCCGGCTCCGGCTCCACGCAGCTTGGGGGCGAGATTCTCCATCGCGGGCAGCGTGCCCGAGTAAGCACGACGACCACCGCCCGGCGAGACCAAGTACTTCGCGACCATTCCCGCCTTCTCCCCCTTGCGGCTGGCTTGGAGCCGCCGATGCTGACTGAGCAGCTGAACGGCGTCGGCTACTAAGCACGTTGACGTCCGCCGTGGCCTCTGGAAGCTGAAACCCCGCCGTCGGGAGCCTGTCCGGGCCGACCGTTGCTGTCTTCTTGCACGGCGGGGCAGGGGGCGGGGCGGCGGGCGGGGCGACAGAGCTCCGGCGCGCAGGAAGGCTCGTACGGATGCGGATGCCGATGCGATTGCGGCTCGGCTGACGGGAAGGGGGCTGCGGTCTCTGCATCATTCCCGTCCCGCAGCCGATGCCAGCGCGGCAGGCAGACCCGCACCGACAGACCTGGCCCGGAAACCCCACACCGACAGACCCACACCGGCAGGCCCTCACAGCGCATGTGCCCCCTGGCGCCACCTAGCTGCCGGCCCCGCGTCGCAGTTGGGCCGAAAGGTGGTGTTGCAACGGCTGACCGACCGCCGCGAGATCGTGGACGAAGGTGAGCGTGTCCTCGTCGGTCAGGGTGTAGCGGCGGTGGGTGGCGTTGACCTCCTTGGCGGTGGGGGCGAGAGCCACCTCATGGGTGGTGAGGTCGACCACTCCCTCGCCGGCACGGCCGACCGAGATCTCCGCGATGCCGGTGGGCTGGGTGATCAATGCCTCCACCCGCCCATCGGGCTGTAGCCGCCACCAGCCGCTCTCCCGGGCCGACGGCCGCAGCGGGGTGTCGTCCGCATCGAGCAGCCAGGCGCGCGCCTCGTAGTGGAGGAAGGGGCGCCCGTCGTGGCTGAAGGTGACCTCCTGCGCGTACGTGAACTCCTCGGCCAGCGTGGGGTACCCGCCACGGCCCCGGCCGAACCAGGTGCCCAGGAGCCCGATCACCGGCGTGAGCAGTGCGTGCGGTGCAGGTGCTTCGTCGGGTCGCAAGGCGTCGGGATACGGGTGCTTCGGGGCGTGGTCGGACATGATGTGCGCTCCTGGGTTGAGGCGGGTGCCGGGTGGCAGCCTAGGGCGTCGATCCACCGACGCCGGGCAGTGGAGGGCGCGCCGCCCGGTTACTGCCCTACGGGCACGGTGGAGCCGGTGCCGCCGCATCCTCCGTACGCGCTCCCGGGGCGAGGGAGCAAGGGGGCCGGCTGACCGAGTGGCTCCCTGGCGTCAACCCGCCTCGACACCAGGGGTGTTGGGCGAGGTACTGGCTCGTCTCCTTGTCGGAGTGGCACTCGTTCGTCACCTGTCCGGTCCGGCAACCGTGAGGCGCCCGACCCGCCTCCCTATCCGTTCAGCAGGCTGCGGAGGTGGTTGGAGACGGCCATCGGCTGCTCCGTCGGCGCATCGTGCCCGGAGCTCACCTGTGTCAGACGGGCTCCTGTGATGCCCTGTGCGAGAGCGGCGGAGTGGTCCGGGGTGACGAGGATGTCGTTGGCCGCGGCGATCACGAGGGTGGGGACGCTGAGCTCTCGTAGTTCGGCCCGGACGTCGATGCGCAGGGCGAGGTCGATGTGCTGCCGCGTGCCGGGCGGCAGAGCGGCAGCTGTCTCCCTCGCCAGACGGTCGAGGTCCGCGGTGTCCAACTGGTCGAGCGCGGCCGGGCCGCAGGAGAGCTGAAGGAGGTACCGGCCCAGCAAGGCGGGCTCGGCGTCCATCAGTTGTTGCCAGTTGTGCAGGGCCAGACGCAGCCGGGTGTCGGGGCGGGCGAAGCCGGTCAGCAGGGCCAGCGCGGTGACCTCGCCAGGATGGCGGACGGCATGACGTACGGCGATGGCGCTGCCCATGGAGTATCCGACGACCGCATAGCGTTCGAGTCCGGCCTGTGCGGCTGTCAGGGCAATGCTGTCGGCGAGGGTGTCCAGCTGGAGGGGGCCCTCGGGCAGGGCGCTGCCGCCCGAACCCGGATTGTCGACCAGGAGGACCCGGTGGTGCGAGGCCAGGTGTTCGGGGAGGCTGCCCCAACTGGTGGCGCCGCTCCCTCCTGCACCATGGACCAGAACCACGGGGCTTCCCTGGCCGTGCTCGGTGTAGTGCAGAACGGCAGGGCGCTCGGCGGGGACGGCGACGTCGGGCACGGGTGTCTCCTTTGTCCGGGGCGGGCCGGGCAGGCCAGTTACACCGTAGGTGTCGACCGCTCTGCACTAGCTGCCAGGTCAGGGGCCGGCTGAACACTTCCAGGCGGCCGCATCTCCACTACGCTCCTCCTCCCCCCCCGAGCGGCGCCCGGCTGCCCTACGAGCCCTCGTTGACGACCGCCCGCTCCACCGCGCCGTCCTCGACGTGCCACTTCTTGAGGATCTTCGCGTATTCGCCGTTCCTGATGAGGCGGTCGAGAGCTTCCCGTACGGCGTCGCGCAGAGCCGTGTTCGTCTTGGCGACCGCTACACCGTAGAGAAGGGGTTCTAGCCGCTCACCACTGAGTTCGAGGGCGGTGCCGCCTGCGCGGGTCGCGGCGTTGTGGGCCGCGACAGGGAAGTCGTCGAGGCAGGCCGTGGACCGGCCCTTGGCGACATCGTCGTAGACGTCCTCCGGTGAGTCGAACTCCCGGATCTTCAACTTCTGGGGGACCTGCCGGTTCAGCTGGTCCAGGAGGTCACGGGCGACCGTGCCGCGCTGGACGGCGACCTTCCTGCCGGACAGGTCTCGGGGGGCCTTGATGTCCTCCGGGTTGCCCTTACGGACGACGAGCACCAGCCCGGACTGGAAATAGTCGACCAGGTCGACGCCGCCGCTGCCGGTCTTCGTGCCGTCCGTGCGCCCTTCCTGACGGTCCTTGGTGTCGGTCATCGCCGACATGACCAGGTCGAAGCGGTTCGCATGCAGGCCGGTGAGGAGGGTGTCGAAGACGGCGTTCACGAACTTGACGCGCAGGCCCAGCTCACGGCAGAGGGCGTTCGCGAGGTCGACATCGAGACCGGCGGGCTTGCCGTCCCTGACGAACTCCATGGGCTCGTAGGCGATGTCCGAGCCGATGGTGACGATGCCCTTATCGCGTATCTCCTTCGGCAACCGGTTGGACGGGGTCCCGATGGCCGAAGGGTTCCCGCCCGGCTTGGAGTCGCCGGACGGCTTCCCGCTGCCGCCGGGCTTGCCCCCGGCGCCCGTGCTGCCGCCGTCCCCGCCGTCCGCCTGAAGCACCCAGGCCAGTGCCCCGCCACCTACTCCGACCCCGACGACGGACAGCGCGGCGAGCACACGGCGCCGGCTCGGCCCCGGGGACTCGGGCCGGCCAGGGGACCCGGTCTGCCCAGGAGGCCAATCCGACGGGACGGCGTGCGGCCCCGGTGACGAAGCGGGGCCGTGGCGCTCCTGCGGCGGAGTGGCGAGGGCTGGGCCGTACTGGCCCGGGGGCGCAGTGGCGGGCTGCGGAGGCGTGGGGGTGCCTGCGGGCGGCGGCACGTCGTACGACGGCGGGGGCGGTGCGCCGTCCGCCGTCGTACGGGTCGGCAGCCGGTCGTAGGGGACGTCGGCGGGCCCCTCGGCCGGGGTCCGCGGCGCGAACATGTCCGGGGACCTGGGGTCGCTGAGCTGCGCGGACAGACTGCGCAGCTGTACGGCGACGGGCTCCGGCAGCCAGTCGCCGTAGGGGCCCGGTGCGCCCACCCCTGCCATGAGAGCGGGCAGAGCGGGCCGTCGCTCCGGATCCTTCGCCAGGCATGTCGCTGCCAACTCGCGTAGGAAGTCCGCGAGTTCGTCGAGCCGAGGCTCCTCGTGCACGGTGCGGTACATGAGGACCTGCGGATCGGCGTTCCCGTAGGGGCCGCCGCCCGTCGCCGCGTACACGATCACCCCGCCCAGCGCGAACACGTCCGCCGCGCCCGTGACCTTGGGGCCGGTCATGACGAGTTGCTCGGGCGCCATGAACCCCGGGGTGCCGAGGGCGGTGCCGGTCGTCGTCAGGGCGGTGTCCGCGGCGGAGTGCGCGATGCCGAAGTCGATCACGCGCGGGCCCTCGGCGGTGAGCAGGATGTTCGACGGCTTGAGGTCGCGGTGCACCAGCCCGTGCGCGTGTACCGCCGTCAGGGCGTGCAGCAGGCCGGCCGTCAGCAGCCGCACCGCGTGCTCGGGCAGCGGCCCGCAGTCGTGCACGGCATCGGTGAGCGAGACACCCGGCACGTACTCGGTCGCCATCCAGGGCACGTCGTCGTGTGGCGCGGCATCGACCACCGGCGCCACGAACGGTCCGCCCACCTGCTGGGCCGCGGATACCTCACGGGCGAAACGAGCGCGGAAGCCCCGGTCGTCGGCGAGTTCGGAGCGCGCGGTCTTCACCGCCACCGGCCGCCCGTCCGCCGCGCGGCCGAGATAGACCCGTCCCATACCGCCGCCACCGAGCAGCCCGATGATCCGGAACGGACCGATCTGCTGCGGATCGTTCTTCGCCAGCGGTCGCACCAATACCCCCACCCGTGCCAGCAGTTGTCCGACACTATTCTCCCCCACGGCCCGGTCGTCGGGGCAGCGGACGGCCGTCCCTCCGGCCCCGCCCCGCCCCGCCCCGCTCTCGGGACGGTGCACGGCCGGGATTCCGCGCAAAGGCTGCTCGTGCGGTCTGTAAGGGGGCTCTCTGTGGGTCGTGTGGGTCGGTGTGTCCCGCTCAGGGGCTGGGGTGGTCGCTGCCGGCCCGCCCGCGCCCCGCCGGAATGGGCGTGTATGACACTGACGTGATGGATCAGCTTGGGCGGACCGTCGAACTCGTCCGCGACACGGTGGGGCCCGACCTTGTCGGCATGTACCTGCACGGGTCTGCCGTGCTCGGGGGCCTTGCCCCGGCCAGCGACTTGGACGTCCTGGCCGTGACACGCAGGAGTCTGGGAGACCGTCAGCGGCATTCACTGCTGGAGGGGCTCCTGCAGATCTCCGGCTTGACCTCCGGAGTCCGGCCGGTCGAACTCCTCGTCGCTGTCCAGTCCGAGGTCCGGCCCTGGAGGTTCCCGCCGACGGGGGACTTCCTCTTTGGCGAGTGGCTGCGTGAGGAGTTCGTGGCGGGCGGGATTCCGCAGCCTGGTCCGATGCCGGACCTGGCCCTGGTGATCACAATGGTCCTGGCGGGTGACCGCCCCCTGACGGGCCCGCGGCCCGCCGAGGTGCTCGACCTGGTGCCGCATTCCGACCTCGTCCAGGCGAGCGTCGCGGGCGTCCCCGAACTCCTGGCCGAGCTGGATACGGACACCCGCAATGTCCTGCTGACCCTCGCACGCATGTGGACCACTCTCGCCACCGGCGAGCTCAAACCGAAGGATGCCGCTGCCGACTGGGCTCTCGCCCTTCTGCCCCCGCAGCACCGCCCTGTCCTGGAGCACGCGAGGAACCTGTATCTCACGTGCCATTACCAGGACGAGACGTGGAGCGATGAGCTGAAGTCCCAGGTCCGACCGCATGTCGAGTACGTGCTGGCCCGAATCAACAGTCTCCGCCGCAGACAGGAGTGAACGGGTGGGACGGCTCCCCGCACCGTGGTTGAGCTCAGCGTGGGATCCGGTCCGTCTTTGAGGCGGGGCTGCCGAAGCGGGTCAGTGCTTCTTCGACCAGTCCTAGCGTGGACCGCGGCGGGTGAGCCTGCGGGTCATGAGGGTAGTGAGGGTCATGAGGGTGATGAGTGCCCAGGTCAGATGCGCTTCGGAGTGCTGCGGGAGGCGTTCGTGGTCGCGGACGTTGCGCCGGGCCTTCGTGATCCAACCCAGTGTCCGTTCGACGGGTTGCTCACCCGCGCAGTCTCCTGTGCCTGCGGTCTGAGGGCCGCCCCCGGGGCCTTGTGTCCGGCCGTCATCCGCAGCGCGTATGTCCGGGTCAGAAGGATCGGTGGATGTCGCCTTCGGCGATCATCGCCCGACGGGACGGCGGACTACCGTCGTGAGGGCCCGCTCCGCTGCTGACGCCCCAGGGCTGCTCCCCCGCCCCGGGAGCGGCCCTGCTCCGTTCGACAGCCATGGCCCGCCGCCGGAGAATCGGAAGTGTGCAAGGAGGGGCCATGAGCATCCGCATAGCCACTTTCAACTGCGAAAACCTCTTCCGGAGGCCCATCGTCTTCGGTAGCGGAAACGACCCTATACGCGACGCCGTGCTCGAGGACTTCAGGAAACTTGTCGGAATCCTCGATCACGACACGTATACGGCCAACGACAGAACAAAGATCATCGAGCTTCTCAAGAAGCACAGCGTCGATGTCTCCCAGGAAATCTCCACCCAGACGATCCTGATGAACGAGCCGCGCGGACGGGCCCGGCTGCTCCAGGGCGAGGGCAGGAACATCGAGGTCAGGGCCGAGGCCACGGGACGGTCCGCCTGGGTCGGCTGGGCCGAACTGGTCAAGGACGACCTCAGCTGGGACGCCGTCAAAAACACCGCCAGGGTGATCGCCGAGGTGAACGCCGACATACTGCTGACGGTCGAAGTCGAGGACCGGCTCACCCTGCACCGCTTCAACAAACAGGTGATGGCGGGCCAGTTCGAAGCGGAACCGTATCCGTTCAACATGCTGATCGACGGCAACGACATTCGCGGCATCGACGTGGGGCTGTTCAGCCGGCACCCGATCACCTCCGTACGCTCGCACATCTTCGACAAGAAGAATTCCCGGGACATCTTCAGCCGGGACTGCCCGGAATTCGAGATCGACATCGATGGCGAACCGCTCTGGCTCCTCGGGAACCACTTCAAGAGCAAGCGCGGCGGCGGAGGCGGCGACAAACGCAAGCTCCAGGGCGAGCGCGTCGCCCAGCTCTACCAGGCCGCGCTCGAGCGCTCGGCCCATGTCGTAGTCGCCGGGGACCTCAACGACACCCCGGGCAGCCCGCCGCTCATGTTCCTCGAGGCCACCGGCCTGAAGGACGCGATGACCCACGACAGTTACGAGGGACCGCCCGGCACCCACGGGAAGTGCACGAACCCCAGCGACAAGATCGACTACCTGATGTTCTCGCCGGAGCTGTTCGCCAAGGTGGACAAGGTCGAGGTGGAGCGGCGTGGGATCTTCGAGTTCGGCACCCCGTTCGACACCGTGACCGGACCCGGCGACCAGGCTTCCGACCACGCTGCCATCGTCGCCGAACTCGACCTGTAATGGCAGCCCGGCGGCGCCGCGGGGCTGCCGGGCGAGGCGAGGGCTGGTCGATCGACCCGGAAATAGCCCTGCCCCCATCCGCTGCACCGCTCGCCGAACGGATCGTCACCCTGCCCTCGCCGTCCGACCGCACGGTCCGCACGGTCCGCACCATGCTGGATGCGATCACGCTGGCCGGCAGACCCGTGATCCTCCGGTCGCTGATGGTCGCTGCACGAGACGCGTTCCCCCACCACACCACGTGATCGACGATCAGGAGCTCGACGCCTTACCGCCAGCCATGCGCGCACTCGCTAGCCCACCGGTACGTCCTTACGAACTCGCTAGCCCACCGGTACGTCCTTGCCGGTCAGCTGCGCCCGAATACCGTTCTTCGTCACGGAGATGTCGCGCAGCCGAATGTCGCCCGGCAGGTTGTCCGGCAGCTGAGCGGAGAACTCCATCTTCTGTGCGACCTTCGGCTCCCGGAGCTTTTGCAGGCCCTGGATGAGCGAGGGATCGATGCCGGTGGGCTTGAGCAGCGACGGATGGTCCACGAGGGTGTCCAGCACGTGGCCCTTCATCATCTGCTGCGGAAGGACGTGCTTCCCGGTCGTCTGTTGCAGCTCGCCCTTGTCCATCTTGTCGGCGACGGGTGCAGTCAGCTGCAAGCCACCGCCCTTTCCCGGTACGTACGTGAGCAGGCCGGGCACCACCACGCGCGTGTCCTGCACGGTCATGCGCAGGCCGCGGTCCCCGGTGCGCTGCAACTGCGCACGCCCCCGGATCTGGGCCTGCTTGTCGCCCACCGGCACGTCGCCGCCGGCCAGCACGGTGTTCTTCTCGGGGCCGGGCATCAAGTGGATCTGCGACGCGCCGACTTCGCGGTTCAGGTCCTTGAAGTCCAGCAGGACGTCACCGCGCACCCGGCTCAGCACCGCACCCTTCACCGAGGACGGCAGGCTGCCGACGATCCGGATGTCGTCCACCGTCCCCTTCACCTGAGCGACGGAGACCGGCCCGGCTTCGACATCGGGGACGTTGACCTCGACATGGTCGATGTTGCCCGCGAGCACCTCCCCGATCAACGGGAAGCTGTCGATGTGCACCTCGGGCTCGGCACGCAGCTTCAGCGCCTTCTGCACCTGCTGCGCCGCCAGGTTCTCCGCGTAGAGCACGGCCCACCGGTCCCCAAGCGCGAGAAACGCAAGAACGACGGCCAGCGCGACGACCACCTTCGCGGTCCTCCGCACGATCCGCCGCGGCTTGCGCTCGGTCCGCGGGTGCTCCTTCTCGTCGACGGTGCTCGTGTTGTCAGTGCCTGCGTTGGCTGCGGTTGTGTCTCCAGCCGGGTCGTCCTGGGCAGCACGGCTCGCCGGTACCCGCGCCTTGGAATCTGCGGAAGGTTCGTTGGAGGGCATCGCCACCATGCGACCACAGCCCAGGCACTGGAGCCAAGTTGTGCACAGTCTTCGAGATACCTACGCGGAGGGCGCCGAAGCCGGAGTCGGTGCCGTGCCCGAGACCAGGCCGCTCCCCCTCGCCGCCGGCGATGTGGTCCGCAGCCCACCGAGTGGCTGCGGACCGTCTGCACTACTCGCCGAGGGCGTGTCTGAGTGCTTCGTCGAGTAGCTCCCGCAGGGCCGAGGAGGTCGGTGCGATGGCGGTGGCGAGCAGGGCCGGGCCGCCGGCCAGCGGCGCGAGGACCGCACGGCCGTCCTTGGTCGCTTCGCGGAGCAGGGTGGGGGCACGTGTGACGTCCAGCTCTGGGTCCACGACGAGGAGTTGGCCGACGGCGCGGTGTCCGTCCAGGACCGCGGGGCCGTCCCAGCCGGGCGCTGGGTCTCCGTAGGCGGTGTGTTGGTCGAGCAGCGGGCGGCCGGCTTGGTGGACCCGGATGCGGCTGACGAGGTGGCCCGGTTTCTCGTTGGCTCTGCCCAGGATTTGCTCCTCGCGCAGCAGCAGTCGTGAGGTGGCGGCGAGGCTGACGGTGTAGGTCTGTTGCAGGTTGCTGTCGGCGGCGCTGATCAGCGGCTGTGGCAGCCAGCGCAGACGGGCGTGCTCCCCGGCGGTCAGCCGTACGTCGTAGGTGGCCGGCGCGGTGGTGGGACCGCGGAGGGCGAGTGTGGCGGCGGCCGTGGTGACGTCCAGTTCGGCCCGGTCTTCTGCGGTGATGTCGAGGGCGAGTCGGTCGCCGCCGAGCGGGGCGCTCATCGCGCCGATGATTCCCACCCTGGCGGCCTTCCCGCTGGTGCGCATGCGTCGTAGATGGAACGGGCCGTCGCTGCGCAGTTGCGGAAGCGTGGTGACGCGGCCGTTGTACGTGGCGCGGATGCGGGCGGTGGCACGCACGCCGTCCGGGTGGCCGCAGGTTTCCTCGGTGCCGGCGGCGGGACCGGCGGCATCGAACCGGGACCTGAGTTCGGAGAGTTGGGCGCCGGAGTTCATGCCGACGCCTTCGCGCGCCACCGGGTGAGGTGCCCGGTGACCCAGTCGGCGATCTCGCGGATGCCGTCGTCGGAGGTCAGGCTGGTGAAGACGACGGGACGGTCGCCACGTTGCCGTTTGGCGTCGGCGGCCATGGTCCCGAGGTCGGCACCGACGTGCGGAGCAAGGTCGGTCTTGTTGACGACGAGGAGGTCGGCGGTGGTGATGCCGGGGCCTCCCTTGCGAGGGATGTCGTCGCCGCTGGAGACGTCGATGACGAAGATCTGCGCATCGACGAGGCCCTTGGAGAAGGTGGCGGTGAGGTTGTCGCCACCGGACTCGATGAGCACGAGATCGAGGGGGTCAAGGGTCTCGTCGAAGTGCTCGACGGCCTCCAGGTTGGCGGAGATGTCGTCCCGGATCGCGGTGTGCGGGCAAGCTCCGGTCTCCACCGCGGTGATCCGCTCGGGCGGCAGCACGGCCTCGCGCAGCAGGAACTCGGCGTCCTCGCGGGTGTAGATGTCGTTGGTGACGACGGCGAGGGAGAGTTCGTCGCGCAGGGTGCGGCAGAGTGCGGCGACACTGGCGGTCTTGCCGGAACCGACGGGGCCGCCCAGGCCGACGCGGAAGGCGCGGAGGCTGCCGTCCGTGCGCTGCGGCTCGGCGCTGTAGGTGTGGCGGTGGGGCATGGTCACGGGGTGATCGAGGTGCATGGGAACTCCAGGAGGCAGGGGTGGGTTCAGGAGGCGAAGAGCCGCACGGTCCAGGCGGCGTGCTGCTCTCCCGTGATGTCCAGCAGCGGGGAGGACGCCGACGGCAGGGCGTCAAGGCCCTCGGTCGCCACGCGGGCCGCCGCGTCGGCGGCGGATGCGGCGACGGTGTCGATCTCCGCGCTGAGGCGTGCCAGCAGCCGCGAGGCGTCGAGCGGATCGAGGCTGAGCAGGCGCACCGCCGCGGTGGCCGGGCCGCCGGTGCTCTCGTAGGCTGCGGCACAGGCGGCGTCCTGCGGGGTGAGCCCGGCGGCCCGGGCGGCGAGACCCTGGACGATGGGCTGATGGGCACCCTGGGGTCGCTCGGCGGCCAGGCGGTCGAGTTCGGCGGACGGGAAGGTGGCGCGTGCCGCGCGCATCATCTGCCGGCCGAGCCTGCGGGCCACCGCGCGCAGTGCGGGGACGGGGGTGCGTGCGTCGGCGGCATCGTCCAGCAGCAGCGGATCGCATCCGGCGGCGGCCGCGGCAGCCAGGCCGGCCGTGGTCAGACCGGTGGTGTGCAGGCGCCCGCGGCAGAAGGCTTCGAGGCTGTCGATGTCGTGTACGGCTTTGTGGGCGACCGCGGCTTCGACGCCGCCGGAGTGGGCGTGCCCGCCGGCGGGGAAGCGGCCGTCGGCCAGCAGGAGCAGTGCGGCACGGCTCATGGGCGAGCGGCTGCCTTTCGCAGGGTCGGAAGGTGTGCCGTGGTCCTGGCGGGCACAGGTGCCTGCCAGGACCACGACCGCGGTGACGGCGTCGTCGGCCGGGCAAGGGCCGGTCAGAAGAGGAAGTACCTCTGGGCCATGGGAACTTCACTGACATAGGTGCGCGGTACGGTCACTCCGTTGAGTTCCGTGCGGGCGTCCCCTGTGGTCGCACCGCCGATGGTGACCTCGAAGCTGTTGTGGTCGACCTTGAGACTCTCCGGCACCGTGTCGTTCAGCTTCATATCGGCCTTGGTGACATCCCGGATACTCGTCGAGATGTCCACGAACTTCTTGGCGAGGCCGAGCCCACCGATCTTCATCTCGGTGACGTTCCCGCTGCTGTCCTGGACGGTGACGACTCGCGAGTTCAACGCGTCGGCCACGCCCGGTGCCACGAAGTTGTACGAATTGCTCAGGGAGGATCGGCCGGTGGAGCCCCAGACCGCCCGCGGCAGGAAGGGCTGCGGTGTCGTGATCGACGCGTTGGCGTCGCCCACCTGCGCATACGCGAGCTGCCCGCCCTTGAGGACCATGTGCATCTTGACGCCGAAGAACTTCGGCTCCCAGAGCACCAGGTCGGCGAGCTTCCCGGTCTCCACGGAACCGACGTGACCGTCGATGCCGTGCGTGATGGCCGGGTTGATCGTGTACTTGGCGACATAGCGGCGCGCCCGGTAGTTGTCGTTCGGGGTCAGCCTGTCCGCGTTGTGCGAGTGGTCGGTGTCGTCAGCGATCGGGCGGACCTTCGCGCTCTCGAGGTCCTCCTTCAGTGGGCCGTAGCGGGATTTCATGACGTGCGCGGTCTGCCAGGTGCGCATGATCATCTCGCCGATGCGTCCCATCGCCTGGGCGTCGGAGGACATCATCGAAATGGCGCCCATGTCGTGGAGGAGGTCCTCAGCGGCCATGGTGGACGGCCGGATGCGGGAGTCGGCGAAGGCCATGTCCGCTGGAATATCCGGGTTGAGGTGGTGGCAGACCACCATCATGTCGACATGCTCCTTGACGGTGTTCACCGTCAGGGGGCGGGTCGGGTTGGTCGAAGCGGGCAGCACGTTCTCCTCTTTGACCAGCTCGATCATGTCCGGGGCGTGGCCACCGCCGGCGCCCTCGACGTGGAAGATGTGGACCGGGCGCTTCTTACCGTCCTTTGTGAAGGCGTCGCGGGTGCTGTCCAGGAAACCGGATTCGTTCAGCGAGTCGGCGTGCAGGGCAAGTTGGACCTGACGGCTCTCGCAGACGTCCAGTGCCGCGTTGATCACGGCGGGCGTGGCTCCCCAGTCCTCGTGGACCTTGAAGCCGATGACTCCTGCGTCGACCTGTTCGTTGAGGGCGTCGGTGTTCACCGTGCTGCCCTTGCCGAGCAGGCCGATGTTGACCGGGTACGCGTCCAGGCTCTCGAAGACCCGGGTGATGTGCCATTCGCCCGGGGTCACCGTGGTGGCCGTGCTGCCCTCAGCGGGGCCGGTGCCGCCGCCGATGAGCGTGGTCACCCCCGAAGCCAGGGCCTCGTGGATCTGTTCCGGGCAGATGAAGTGCACGTGGGTGTCCACGCCGCCCGCGGTGAGGATCCGCCCGTTGCCGGAAATGACCTCGGTGCTCGGACCCACCACGAAGTTCGTCGGCTGCACCGGCAGCTTGTCGCTCGGGGATGTACGGTCCGGCATCTCGAACTCGTCGTCCGGGATCGGGTCCATCGTCTCGGGGTTGTACGCCTTGCCGATGGCGGCGATCTCACCGCCGCGGATACCCACGTCTGCCTTGACGACCCCCCACCAGTCGAGGATCAGCGCACCTGTGATGACCGTGTCCACGGGCTTGCGGCCTTCGGCATCCCCGTCTCTGGGGATGTGGGACATTCCCATCGACTCGCGGATCACCTTGCCGCCGCCGAAGATCATCTCGTTGCCGCTGTGCTTCGGACCGCCGCTCCAGTCGGCCTCGACCTCGACGGTCAGAGCGGTGTCGGCCAGGCGGACGCGGTCCTTGGTGGTGGGCCCGTACAGAGTGGCGTACTCGGCCCGCTTCAGCAGGTTGCTCGACGCCGGGTTCCCCGGTGAGCTCGCCGACCTGCTGTTCGACGGGGTGGTCCGGTTGTTGCTCACTGGTACGTCTCCTCGCGCAGTCCCTTGACCTGTCGGTCTCCCCGGATCTCCACCAACTCGACGCAGCACTCGTCACCCGGCTCGAAGCGCACGGACGTACCCGCGGCAATGTTCAGCCGCCGCATCCGCGCCGCCTCGCAGTTTTTGAGCTCCTCGGGCGGCTCCAGCTCCGGACCGGAAGGGACCTCGACCTTGAGGACCTTCAGCCCCGGGTTGACCTCGGCGAAGTGATAGTGGGAACCGACCTGGATGGGTCGGTCCGACATGTTCTTCACCCTGATCCTCGTCCTGCCCTCACCCGGCAGCGTGGTGGCGTCTTCCTGCAGGTCTGCGTTGAACTCGATCGCCTTGTACCAAGACACCGCCTCCGCCTCTCGGCACTTGTCGCAGCACGGGGACGAGTCGTCGCCGCTGCCGCCGTCGCAGTCGACCGGGCAGCCCGGCTTGCGGGGCGGCCGGGGGTGCTCGACCTTGCCCGGGTAGACCTCGGGTTCCTCCGCGGCTTCCGGGAAGGGATCGTGGATGGTGACCAGCTTGGTGCCGTCCGGGAACGTGGCCTCCACCTGAACGTTCTTGATCATCTCTGGAACGCCGTCCATCACCTCGCCCCGGCTCAACAACTGCCGGCCCGAGTCCATGATGTCGCTGACCGTCTTGCCGGCACGCGCCTGCTCAAAGACGTGCACGGTCAACAGGGCCATCACCTCGGGGTAATTGAGGAGCAGGCCACTGCCACGGCGCCGCTGCGCCACGTCAGCCGCCACATGGATCAGCAGGCGCTCCTGCTCGTGCGGAGTCAAATGCACGATGAGCCGTTTCTCTTGAGCGGACAGTGCATGCGGCCGGGCATGCCGAAGGACACAGACACAGAAGACGTCTTCGGACGGCCCAGTCGCGCTTCGATCATCAGCGGGAGAAGTCATCGAGAAGTCCACGTCACGGATCGTGTACACGATCAGGTGATTCGAGTCGGAGAGTGCGCAGTCCCTGCCCCGCCCTACAGCAAGGATTGGGCAATCAAAGTCACCCGCCGCCGACGTGACCTGGACAGCGGGAAAATCCAGATCGAGCACGTCTGTGACGTCACCGGCCTCGACGCGTTCTCTGCGATCGATGCCCAGCTCGCCACGCCTCATGTAAATCGCAACCCTAACGTCCAGCGGACGACAAGGTGGGCAGGAAGAATCGGACGTTAAGTGTCTCCTGGGTTCAATGAAGGAAGTGGAGTCATGCCCGAAAAGGTCGTGTTCGTCGTCGGCGACAATTTGGCCACCAGGTCGAACTCGGTCGACCTGGTTTCCTTGTCCGAGTTTACGGCGTCCCTCAAGGGGGAACTGATTTCCGAGCCTTTCCCGGTCATCATCCCGGGACAGGGCATCGAGGATTACGAAAGGGAAATCGTCCGTAGCGAGCTGCGCCAGCATGGCTTACCGGAGTCGATACTCAAGGACATTCCCCTACCGGAACTTCTCTACCATTCCGAGGTGCACAAGCGTAAGCCGGAGAACGTCCTCATCGCCGGGTTGCGGAAAGTCGAGGACGACCTCTTCAAGGCGACTCTGCGCATTTCGGACCGGCAGGAGATGGTCCTCGACCACACCACTGGTTCCCATGTGACCGCGATGGTGATAACCGAGGCGGTGCGGCAGATCTCGCTCGCCGTTGGGGAGCGGTATCTGCTGACCCCGTCCGGGAGGGCTCGCCGGTTCATCCTCAATTCTCTCCAGACGACGTTCCACAAGTTCCTGCTCCCGCTGCCGGCCCAGCTGGAGTACTCCGTGCAGGAGGTCAGCCAGAAGGGGCCGAACCGGCTGCGGTTCCGGGGCCGCTGCGACCTGGTGCAGGCGGGCGTCGTCGCCGCGTCGGGCTCCATGGACATGGTGGTGATGGAGGAAGAGCGGGCCGACCGGATCGAGGCGGAGCGCATCCGCGAGACGACACGCGCCCTGGCCGAACTCTAGGAGGAGGGCGCGGCGCGCATGGTCCTCAGCCGGCCGGCCGCGTCCTGATCACGGGTTGTCAGCGACGGGCGACACCAGCTCGGCGCGGGCCCCTCGTTGCCTGCGGGCTGTTTTGTGGAGGTGCTTATGGTGTGGGTTCTGCGCAAGTTTCCGCTGTTCGTGCTCGCCGTCTGCGTGGCGGCGACCGCAACGGCGCTGGTCCGTGGGGCGCTCGACTTCTCCGACCCGTGGCAGCGGGTGGCAACGCTGCTCGCCGGGCTCCACCTGCTGTGGCTGCTGCTGGAGACCTGGACGACCGTCCGCAGTTCGACGTCGACCGAGACGGCCACCGACCGCGGCACGATCTACGTGTACGCCGCCGCACGCGCGGCCACCGTCGCCGCGGCCTGTCTGCCATCGGCCGACCAGCAGACGTATCACCCGTGGATGCTTGCGGTCCCAGTGGTCTTCGCGGCGGCGGTCGGCGTGCGGCTGTCAGCGATCCGCACTCTCGGGCGTTTCTACTCGCACCGGGTGCGTGTGCTCAGCGACCACCAGATCGTCCGGACCGGACCGTACCGGTGGATTCGACATCCGGCGTACTTCGGCATGGCGCTGGCTCATATCGCCTTCGTGGTCTTCTTCCTCAACACCTACAGCGCGGCGGCCTTGATGATTCTGCTGCCGACGCTCGTCGTGCGCATTCTCGTGGAGGAGAGAACACTGCTCACCCTTCCCGGCTACTCCGAATATGCGGCGACCCACCGCCGCGTCATTCCCTGGATATGGTGAAATGCTCTATGAATATACTCCTTTCGCTGCGCATATCGAAGCCTTCACCGAGTGCCGGTCGGCGGCCGGTGCTGCGCGGACGCGCACTGCTGAATGAGGCGGAGGTCGGGCCGAAATTCGCCCGGCAGGCGCGGATGGCGGCGGCCGGTCTGCCGGTGCCCCGGTTCTTCTGCCTGTCGGCCGCCGTGTTCACCCAGGTGTTGAGCCCCGTGCGCGCCGACGTGGACGCCGTGCTCGTCGACGTCGACGCCGGGGATTCCGAGGCCCTGGAGAAAAAGGCTTCGATCCTGCGGGAGATGGTGCTGAGGGCACCGGTGCCGGCGGCGGCCGAACGGCAGCTATATGAGGCGTTCGACCAGGAGTTCGGGCCCGGCGCGGTGGTCTCGGTGCGCTCGTCGGTCGTCGGGTCCGGTGCCCAGGCCGGCGAGGACTCGGCGCACGACGCGTTCGCCGGAATCAGCGACAGCTTCCTCTACGTGACGCGGGACCAACTGCTGGACAAGGTACGCCAGTGCTGGGCCTCCGCATTCGGCCCGCAGGCGCTGCTGTACCGCGCCGCCCGCGGGGGCACGCAGCACGGGTTCGAGGTTGCCGTCGGCGTCCAGCGCATGGAGTTCGGCCGCCGCTCCTTCGTCCTGTTCACCTGCGATCCGCTGACCGGTGCCCGCGACCGGGTTCTCGCCGCCGGTCTCGGCATCGGTGAGGGCGTGGTCCAGGAGAAGGTGCCGGTCGACCACTACTTCATCAGCCGGCGCGACGACGCTGTGCGGTCGGTGCTCGCGCACAAGACGCAGCTGATGGAGGAGAACCCCGAGCGGCTCGCCGATGGACCGCGGACGGCACCGGTGCCTGAAGAACTGTGCGACACGGCCGTACTGACGGAGGAGCAGATCCGGAAGGTAGTGGCGACCGGGGACCGGATCGAGAGACTCTTCGGCTGCCCGCAGGACATCGAGGGGACCTTCACCGCCGACGGAACCCTGCATATCCTGCAGGCCCGGCCGGTGGTGCTGGAGCTCGACCGCCAGCGCTTGTGGAGCAACGCCAACATCACCGAGAGCTACCCGGACGTCACCACCGCGCTGACCTACTCCTTCGCCCAGCGCTTCTACCGCGAGGACTTTCACGACTTCTACCGCAGGCTCGGCGTCCGCCGCACGGTGCTCGACCGGCACGAGGGCGAATTACGAGGAATGATCGGGCTGTTGCGCGGCAGGGTCTACTACTCGCTGAGCGTCTGGTACACCCTGCACGGACTCAGCAGGACCTTCCCGCTGTGGCGCGGCAGCTTCGAACGGATGATGGGGATGTCGCCGTCGGTCACCCACGTCCGGCCCACCCCGCCCCTCACCTGTCCCGGCCAACTGCCCGCCACCTCGGCGGCCTTGGTGCGGCTGGCCGTGAGCCTGCTGACGCATGGCGCGGCGGCCCGGAACTTCGAGGCGTGGTGGCAGCGGACCCTCGCCGAGCACCGGACCGCGGCCACGACGGCCGATCCGCTGCAACTGGTCCAGCTGATGCGGTCGTTGTGGCGGGAAGCCGGCAGCCGCTGGGGCATCACGTTGGTCAACGACATCCTGCTCCAGATGCACGAGACGCTGGCCATGCGGCTGTTCGAGCGGTGGCTGCCGCAGGCCGACCCCGGGCTCCACAGCGACCTGCTGTGCGGCGGGGAGGAGAACCGCAGCGTCGTCATCCTGATGTCGGTCATCGACATCGCCGAACGGGTTCGCGGCATACCGGCGGTGCTCGACGCGCTCGCCGTCAAGACCGCCGAGGAGGTGTGGGAGGAGGTCGACGACGGCGCCTACGGAGCCGATCTCGCCGACCGGCTGCGGACGCATGTGGAACTCCACGGCGACCGGGGCCTGCAAGAACTGAAGCTGGAGGTGCTGCTACCGCGCGACCAACCGTCCCAGCTCCTGCGCACGGCCGCGGAGTACGCCCGGGGCGACCTCACGCGGCAACTGCTGCGCACCCGCGAGGCCGAAGCCCGGCGGGCCGGCGAACACCGACTGGCCGGCCTGCTCACCGGACACCCGCTGCGCCGCCGGGTGCTGCGCGCGGTGGTGGCCGCGCAGCGCCGGCACATCAACATCCGGGAGAACACCCGCTACAACCGCAGCGAGTTGTTCGGCTTCGCCCGCCACGTGTACCACCGGCTCGGCGCTGACCTGGCCGCGCGCGGTCTGCTGGAATCGGCGCAGGACGTGGTTCACCTGACCGAGGAGGAGATCCTCGGCACCTACGACGGTACCGCGGTCACCGACGACCTGCGTGGCCTGGCGGCCCTGCGCCGGGCCGAGTACCACGCCCGGGGCGCCGAACTGCCGATGGACTTCGTGACCATGGGACCCGTCCGTGACGGGCTACCGGACCCGAACCGGGGCACGGCCGCCGAGGGCACTCTGCACGGCCTGGGCTCCAGCGGGGGCGTCGTGCGAGGCACCGCCCGGGTGGTTGTCGACCCGCATCAGCTCGGCGAACCCACGGACGACATGATCCTGGTGGCCAGGGAGACCGACCCCGGCTGGCTGTTCCTGATGCTGTCCGCCCGCGGCATCGTCGTCGAGCGCGGCACCCTGCTGTCGCACACCGCCATCTCCGGACGCAAGTTCGGCATCCCCACCATCGTGGCGCTCCAGCACGCGACAACCCGCATCCCGGACGGCACCCGCGTCGAGATGGACGGCGCGGCCGGCACGGTGACGATCCTTGAGGAGGACGAGGCATGACACCCTCTTCCGTGACCGGCCCCGCGTCCCGCCCTCGCCCGGCGGACGAACCCCGCTCCGTGGCACGCAGCGCCCTCCGTCTGCGCGCCTTCTTCGCCGAACGGGCCCCCACCCGGATCTACTTGACCTATGCGGTGCTGTGGGTCCTGGCCCTCCAGGGCACACTGGCGGTGCTCGCGCCGGAGTCGGACTGGAGACTCGGGGGTTCCCTCCTCACCGAGATCGCCACCGTCTATCTGGCGCTGCTGTTCATCCGGGTCGTCGACGAGCAGAAGGACCTGGAGTACGACCGGCAGTACAACCCGGACCGGCCGCTGCCGCGCGGCGCGATCGACGTGGTGGAACTGCGGGCCGCCATGGTACTGATCGTCGTCGCGGAACTGGCGCTCACCGGCTGGCGCTCACCGCTGCTGGCCGGATGGCTGCTGCTGGACCTCGGGTACATCTGCTTCCTGGTCCAGCTGGAGCGTTGGTCGGCGAGGGTACGGGACCGGATCTTCGTCAACCTGCTGGTGAGCTATCCGGTGCAGGCGTTGCTCAGCGTGCACATCTGGCTGTCCTTCCGGCAGGCGACTGGCACCGGTCCGGTGCCGGACGCGGTGTTCGGCGCCTTGCTGTGTGCCTGCGTCTTCCTGCACTACGAGTTCGCCCGCAAGACCGGTGCCCGCGTGGTGCCCGGTGCGTCGCTCTATTCGAACGTCGTCGGCCTGCGCGGCTCGGTGGCGCTGACCTCGGGCTTCGCGCTGGGCGCCGTGGGGCTGGCGCTCGCCCTGGTGCGTCCCTGGGAACTGCACGGCGCGGTGGCGCTGGCGGGCTGGCTTCCGCTGTCCGCGCTGGGCTTCGTCTGGGGCGGAGGCGAACGGTTCGCCTCCCTGCGCACGCCGACCTGGCCGCCCGGTCCGGCCATGGGCTTCCTGGCTTGGTGCTACCTCGGCGTGTTCATCACCGCACTGGTGGTGGCCCGGCCGGGGTTCGGGGGATGACGCCGATGGCGCGGCGCACACCCGGAGCGGATGCCGCGGGCCGCCCGGGTCCCGAGGGCCGCCCGGGCAGCAGCGGGTTCGGGGCGGCAGAGGGCGGCACGGGCTCCCTCGCGCCGCCCGCCGTCCACCGTGAGGTCCGGCTGGCCGCCCACCCGGGCCGGGAGCTGCGGCCGGAGCATTTCGAGACGGTGGAGGTCCCACTGCGCCGACCGTCCGCCGGCCAGGTGCTGGTGCGGAATCTGGTGCTGCGGATCGGTGCTGCCACCCGCACCCTGATGGCGGATGCCGAGGTGCTGCCGATGCCCTCCTGCCGGCCGGGCCGGGCCCTGCGCGGCGCCGCTCTCGGCGAGGTGGTCGAGGCACCGGGGACCGGACTGCGCCCCGGCGAGCTGGTCCGGCACGACTTCGGCTGGCAGCAATACGCGCTGCTGCCCGCCGACGCCGTACGACGGGTCGACTCGGCCCGATGGCCCGATCCCGCGGCATGCCTCTCCCAGGGGTTCGTCGGCTGGCTGGCGGTGACCCGGGGCGGCAGCGTGCGCTCCGGCGACACGGTCCTGGTCACCGGGGCGGCCGGCGGGGTCGGGTGTGTCGCGGGCCAGTTCGCCCGGCTGCATGGTGCCGGGCGGCTGATCGGAACGGTCGGATCCCGCTGGAAGGCCGACTATCTGGAGCGCGAGCTGGGCTTCGACGCCGTGCTGGTGCGAGGCGAAGGCTCGATCGGGGAGCAGCTGCGCGCGGCGGCGCCGGACGGCATCGACGTGCTGGTCGACACGGTGGGCGGCGAGCAGTTCGAGGCCGCCCTGGCGGCGGCCCGCCGCAGGGCCAGGTTCATGGTGGTGGGTGCCCTCGGCGACCAGGCCGCCGGCGGAACCCGGGCCGAGGCGACCGTCGACAACCTGTGGCTCGTCTCCCGAGGGATCACCCTCAGCGGGCTGTCGGCCGTCGACCACCACGCGTCGGTCGACTGCTGGGAGGCGGAGTTCAGCGGCGCGCTGCGTAACGGTACGGTCCGTTTCCCGCACGTACGGCTGACCGGTCTCGACCGGGCCCCCGGCGCGCTGATCGACCTGATGGCGGGCCGTCACCTCGGCACGGTGCTGGTGGAACCCACCTGATCCGGCGTGCCCCGCCGTGCGTCCGGGGAAGTTTCGGTGAGGCGACGACGATGACCTGATGTCGCGGTTGCCCAAGGGATCCCAACGGGATGGGGAGTTGAACATGGAAGAGATCGTCGCCCTCTACGCCCAGGACGAGGTGCCCGGCCGGGTCGTCGGCACCGCGCGCAGGAGCCGGGTGAGGGCCGAGAACCTGCCGCACGCGGCGGTGAAGATCCTCGTGCGCGACGCCGACGGGCGTATCTACGTGCACCGACGCACCAGGACCAAGGACCTCTATCCCGGCCTCCACGATGTCTGGGTCGGCGGGGTGATCGCCGCCGGCGAGGAGCCGCTCTCCGCTGCCGAGCGCGAACTCGCCGAGGAACTGGGGCTACGGGGCTGCGCGTTACGCCCCACAATGCGCCACTGGTACACCGACGCATACACCAACTACCTGACGTACGCCTACGAAACGCTCTACACCCCGGGCCGGCACGGGCCGATCATCCACCAGCCGACAGAGGTCGCCGACGGCTGGTGGCTGCCCTGGCGCGAACTGAACGCCCAACTGTCCGACCCCCTCTGGCAGTTCGTACCGGACGGGCGAGAACACCTGATTCGCTACGCCGCGCAGCACCCCGAATCGGGAGGTCACCACCCCTGACCCGAGGCGTTCCACGGCACCCGGCGAAATGCCGTGTCACGTAGGTCCGGCAGGCGTTCACTCCGCAGGGGGGCGAACCGGGTCAGCAGTTCGCGCGGGATGACGACGAACGTCTCCGAATTGCGCGTTTGTGCGCAACCGCCTGCGGTCGGCTCTACGGGTGGCGGGTGGTCGGGATCCAGGTGCCCTTACGACGGCCGCTGAGTGCCTCGATCAGTTCGACCGGTTCTCGTGCTGCTACAGCACTGCGGGCACCCGCCAGGACGGCTCAAGCGGCATCGGCCGTCTCCTGCCGGGGGCCGTGCTCGTCGCCCGCTCCACGGCACCAGCCCCAGGTCAGTGACCTGGGGCTGGTGTGTTCTCGGCCGAGGAGGTGGCCGGGGGTGGTGAGGGCTCCTGCTCACCGGTGCGGGGCTCGCGATCTGCACCGGGTGGCAGGCCCCTCGTCCCGAGTGGGGGCCGTTTACCGAATGTCGGTGGCCGCCGGATTACGCGCCAACTCGGTTAGCTGGGGCTTGTGTTGCCGCAGCGGTTGGTGCGCTCTTCGTCGGTCATGGGGCGGGACTGGATCCTGATGATCTTGTAGGTGATGTCCCCCTCGACATCGGTGAAGTCGTGGGGACCATGGAAGTTGTGCTCGTTCACGGGAGCGAAGGGGTTCGACTGGTCGACGCCGTTGAGGTGCCAGTTGCCCTTTGCCTTCCGGGTGACCGACACCTCGTCGACCCAACCGATCTCGCCGGGCTTCAGAGTGCCCGTCGTATCGCTGCTCTCCGTGCTCTGCTTGAACCAGGTGTGCTCGATCTTCGGCAGCACCGAGACGGGGTTCGCGCCGACCGACATACCGACGACCGTCGTTTCGCCGGTGGTCTCCGCCTCGCCCTGCTTGAAGTCCGCGTTCTCGGTGGTGCAGTTGTCGCGATAGTCCCCCACCTTCGTCGGCGTGCCCTCGGTCGGCTCACTGACCCATGCGGTGGGGGTGAAGGTGCAGTCCTGGCCACAGTCGGCGAGGAACTCCGCGACCTTCTCGGGGGTGCTCCAGATGCCTTCGCCCTGGGAAACGGGCACGTCCGGCGGGTCGGTCACCCAACCGCCGCCGCCACCGTCCGCCTGCGCCGGGGTGATGGACAGGCACAGCGTCGCCGCGAGGGCCATCGATCCCACCGCGACCGCCTTTGCCCGCCGGCCTCTGCCGGACGGGAGAACATTGCGTACTCGTATGTTCATTTTTTGCGTCCCTACTTTCCACCTGAAGCGCGATTACGTCCTGCGGTTCCGTTCACGACTCCAGGTGCTGCCGTCCCGGGAAAGCGACACCCGGGGTGAGTGAGGTGTGCGTCAGCTCCGAACCGGCCAGGAACGGAGCCCCGCCGGCCAGGCGGCCCTAAGGGACTGCCACTGCGACCGGCACACCACCGATATTCGGCCACATGGCTCATGTTCGGCTCATAAACCGCTCACAGGCGTCGCCCGCGCGGCCGTCACCGAAGAGTTGCTCGGTTTCGCGGGCTCGGTCGCGTGCTTGCCGCTCGGCGGCCGCCCGAATCCCGGGATCAACCACCATGGTTATCCGGCTCGCCCGGTGTGCGGCGAGGGCCTGCTGCCAGCCGGCTGATGGCTCCTGGCTGGGGTACTCGGGCGCGGCCGCAGCCGCCATCGGCGGATCGGTGGGAGGTGAGAGAGCCGCTCGTTGCCCGGACACGTGAAATCCTGCGCTTTCCGGGCCCCAGGTAGGTGGCGGCGATGGAGGCGCAGGCGACTGCGGCGATGCCGAGCCACTGGTACCGGTCGAGGCGCTGGCCGAGGACGAGCAGGCCGAACAGGGCGCCCGCGGCCGGCTCCAGGCTCGTCAGTACGCCGAAGACGCGCGGCGGAATCCGGCGCAGGGCTTCCAGGTTGAGCGAGTACGGCAGCACGCTGGATACCACTGCCACGACGGCCGCCACCCACAGGACGTGCGGGTCAAGCAGGCCGGAGCCGGCGCGCGCGATGCCATAGGGGGCACTGAGCAGCGCCGCCCAGGCGATGGCCACGGCCAGGCCCTGGCCGCCGCTGAGGCGGGTGGCCATGCGGGCGGAGACCAGAATGTACCCGGCCCAGCAGCAGGCCGCCCCTGCGGCCAGGGCGAGGCCGACCGCGGGCAGAGAGGTACTGCCCCCGCCGCTGAGCAGGAGCACGCCTCCTGCGGCCAGGCAACCGGGGAGCAGGTCGAGCGCGCGGCGGGAGCCGGCGAGGGCGATGGCGAAGGGGCCGAGGAATTCGATCGTGGCGACGATCCCGAGCGGGATGTGGTCGACGGCTTCGAAGAAGGCGATGTGGTGTCCGGCGAGCAGGGTTCCGGCGGCGAGCACGGTCTTCCAGGCTCCCTTGGCCGATTTGAGTGCTTGGCGCCTCGGGCGCCACAGCACGCAGAGGATCAGGCCGGCGATGAGAAGTCGCAGGAACACCACGCCCGCGGCTCCTGCCTGGGGATAGGCGCTGGGGGCGAGGGCTGCTCCGAACTGGATCCCGCTCACTCCGGCCAGCACGAGACAGGGCGCGGGCACCTTGCCCGCGACGGCGGAGAATCCTTGGTCCACACTTCTTTGCTGCATTTCTCCGTCCGCGGTTCTGGGCCCGGGCATGGGGGCGCCCGGTCCGTGGTTCTTGTAGGCGGCCGGCGACGTCAACTGCCTGCCGGGAAATGTTCAACCGGAAGCGAACAATAGCAATGTACGATGGGTATCGAACATCTCGCAAGAGTGCGAGGGCCGTGGAGGAGGCAGAGGGATGTCGAAACAGGCTGAAGCCACAGGGCGCCGACCGGCCCCCGTGCACACCCACCCCGACGACGTCCCCGTGCTCACCGCCCTGTCCGCGCTCGCGGACCCTGTGCGCATGCATCTGATCCGCACTCTGGCGGAGCACCCCGACTGGACGCTCAGCTGCAGCAACTTCGACGTATCCGTCGGCAGAGCCGCCAAGAGCCACCACTTCTCCGTCCTGCGCGACGCCGGCCTCGTCGAACAGCGCGACCAGGGCACCAAACGGCTCAACCGCCTGCGCCGCGAAGAGTTCGACGCCCACTTCCCCGGCCTCCTCGACCTGGTCCTCCGTGCCGACTAGGCAGTTCACTTGTCATCGGGCGGACCAGAGGGAAATGCCCGCGATGTGGAGTCCGGCCAGGTAGATGGTCGCGGTCTTCTCGTAGCGGGTCGCCAGGCCATGCCATTGCTTGAGGCGGTCGATACACCGCTCGACAGTGTTGCGCTGCATCCGAGGTAAGCCACTGGGCCTTCCAAGACCGTGGACTCCATCGCTTGCGCATCACCCACTCCGTCGCCGGTCCGGCATCCCGCCGGATCGCCACCAAAGCCGGCTTCCTCGGCTTCCTCCTGGAAGGCGCAGATCGCGCCGTAACACCCCGTCTCAGCAGGGGAATTCCTTGGGCAGGCCCAGTAACAGCGGCGGTTCCTCCCCTATGGTGACGCTGACTCAATACTGACAGCGAGGAGCAACTATCCATGGCGGTCTCGATCGGATTGCATGTCAGCCCGGAATTTCCCGTGATGCTTGAGCGGATTGACGCACTCGGCGAGGCCCTTGACGCGGACGCGGACGCGGCCGAGGAACTCGGCAGACTCACCGAGGGCATCGCGCGGGCGTTGCTGGGTGCTGGGGTCGTGAGGGCCGCACTGCCGCAGAGCCTTGGCGGCTACGAGTTCTCCCCACGCCAATTGATAGAGACAGTCGAGCGGGTCAGTTACCACGATTCCGCGGCCGGTTGGACGATGATGGCGCTGCAGTTGATGACCGGCACCACTGCGGCCTATCTCGACGCCGTCGCGGCGGCCGACTTGTTCCCGGATGTCGCGGGTGGGGACCACGCGTTGTTGGCCGGTCACGGCACCCGGCCCGGCCGGGCCGTCCCGGTGGAGAATGGCTATCTGGTGAGCGGCAGTTGGCAGTTCGCCTCCGGAATGGCGCACGCCACCCATATCCACAGTGCGATCCAGGTCGAGGGCACCGGGGAGCTGCGGGTGCTGGCGATGCCGAAGTCGCAGGTGGAACTCGTCGACAACTGGGATGTGCTCGGGCTGCGTGCGACGCACAGCATTGATTACCACTGCGCCGATGAGTTTGTCCCGGCGACGCACACGTATCTCGCCACGACGACGAACCCGGCCAACGGCGGCGCGATCTACCGCGTCGGATTGGTCAACATGTCCGCAATCGGACACACCGGTTGGGCGTTCGGTGTGGGGCGGCGCCTGCTCGATGAACTGAAGTCGGTCGCCGCGGCCAAATCCGGCACTCGTAACGCCGCCGTCGACACCGCGCAGTTCCACGCGGAGTACGCGACCGCGGAAGCCAAGCTTCGTTCGGCACGGGCGTGGGCGATGGAGGTATGGCGAGGTATCGAAGACACCCTGGATGCGGGCGAGTTGCCGAGTACCGAGCAGGACACTCTGCTCAGGCTGGCGCTCAACCACGCGACGTGGACCGTGCAGGACGTGGGTCAGACGGTGCACCGATGGGCGGGGACGGCGGCGATCCGGCGCGGGCCGATCGACCGGTTTCTGCGTGATCTCGGCACTGGTACCCAGCACATCACCTCAAGCCCCACGGTCCTGCAGAACTGCGGGAAATGGCTCAGCGGCGCGCAACCCCAAGCGCACTGGGAATTTCTCGACTTGACGTCATGACCACGAGGCCGGCGAGTTCGCACCGGCACGAAAGGGCAGCCGGGCGAATACCGGCTCCCCTTCGTGCCGGATTTCGCCGGCTCCCCGATTTCATGGTGCCTGCTTGCGACGCCACCGCTTGGCAGCGGCGTCAAACCTGGTCCTCCGCCGCCCCCCGGCCCCAGCCTGGCGCCCCTGCCTGGTCGAGGCCGAGCGGCACTGTCAGGACCGAGGACGGACACAACGGCCTGCATCGTCCTGTCCGCCGCCCGCCGCCCGCTGATCGACAGGGCGGTCCGGTCGAAAGACCGGATTTCTCCTATGCCCGCAACGTCTCCGAAGGCGACTCCCCGAACTGTTGGCGGTACGCGAGTGAGAAACGACCCGGGTGCAGGAAGCCCCAGCGGGAGGCGACGGCGGTGACGGTCGCGGCACCTGGGTCGGAGGCCAGGAGTTCCTTGCGTACGCGGTCCAGGCGGACCTCGCGCAGGTACGCGAGCGGTGTCGTGTCGAGGTGCCGGCGGAAGCCTTCCTGAAGGGCCCGTACGCCGACGCCGACGCATTCCGCGATCTCCGCGACCGTGAGCGGCTCGGCGGCGTGTCCCTCGATGACCTCCATGGCGTGGCGGACCGCCGGCGGTGCGACGCGCGGCTGCTCGCCGAGCAGCGCCGACGTGTAGTTGTTGGGCTGAGCCATCAACAGCTGGGTCATGAGGAGTGACTCAAGCTGCTTTGTCACGACGGGCTGGCTTGTCATGCCACCAGGCCCCTCCGCCTCCCGGCGCATGAGGTCGACGATGTTGAGCCAGGACCGGGAGCCCGGAGTGGTGAGGTTCATGCCGAGCGAGAAGAGGAGCGGGCGGCGCACGGTGCGGCCGAGCAAACTGCCCAGGTGCGATTCCAGCGACGATCGGTCGAACCACACGATCAGCTGCGGATTGCCGTCACCCCAGCGCATGTCCAACTTTCCGGTCGGAGAGGGGACAGAAGCGAGTTCCGGGGAGGAAATAATCTCCTCGCGGCCGCAGGTGATTTCGGCGTAACCGGCGAGCGGGATCTGGACAAGGTAAAAGCTCTCCAGATCGCCCGGTGTGATCCGGACTTCCGTTCCGTAATCGAGGTAATAGAGACCCGTCCGATCGAAAGGTGCGCCGTGCAGCCTGGCATCGAGCGTCGCCGAACGCCGCATGATGCGCAGGTCATGCGGACAGAAGGCGCGGCCGACCTCGGCCCGCGCCTCCCAAATGTCCGTTGTATGGAACCGCTGGTGATTTGCGAGGGGGGACTCTTCAGCGGGCATATAAACCTCCACCGCCGAGATGCGCGATCGGGACAGCAATCCGCGTGATCCGGATAGCGAGGGTGATCTTGCCATACCAAGATTGCCCCCTGACCACCGCGGACCCGAGAGAATCCTGGGAATCAACAATGCAGGGACTGCCGGGCCGGACTGCGCTCGTCAGAGGCGGAGTCACGCCCAGCGGACAGCCCGTCGCATACGCGCTGCGCTTATTACGCGCGACCGGCGCGGCGAGGGCCGCCAAGGCCGTACCCCCGCACGTCGCGGCACCCTTGCCTCTGCTGCCCCGGCCCGCCGATTCGGCCGGGCCCCTCTAGCCGGCCGGGTCACCCGGGGCCCCTCCCCCGGTCCTACGGGTGACCCGGCCTCCCGCGGCTGCCCGCCGGCCCCCCTCCGGCAGGCAGCCGCCTTCCACACAACCGCCACCCACTCATTCACGCCGCCACGTGCCGAAACGCTGCACAGCGCACGGCACGGCACTGCACGGCACTGCACGACACCGCTCAAAAAACCGCACACCCCAACCCCCGGAGATCCCCCTCATGCGCAAGATCACCATCGTCGGAGCCGGCCAGGCGGGCCTCCAGCTCGGTATCGGTCTGCTCAGCCACGGTTTCGACGTCACCCTCGTGTCCAACCGGACCGGAGACCAGATCCGCGAGGGCCGGGTCATGTCCAGCCAGGCCATGTTCGGCACCGCGCTGGCCCACGAGCGCAACCTCGGCCTCGATTTCTGGGGCGACGCCTGCCCGCCGATCGCCGGGCTCGGCGTGAACATCGCCGACGGCCAGGGCGGCCGGGCGCTCTCCTTCGACGCCCGTCTTGAGGCCACCGCCCGCTCCATCGACCAGCGCGTCAAGATGCCACTCTGGATGGGCGAGTTCGCGCGCCGCGGCGGCCGTCTGGACCTCTGCGAGGCAGGCATCGAGGACCTGGAGCGCTACGCCGCCGAGTCCGACCTGGTCATCGTCGCGGCCGGCAAGGGCGAGATCGCCGGGCTGTTCGAGCGGGACGCCATGCGTTCGCCGTACGACGCTCCGCAGCGCGCGCTGGCTCTGGCGTACGTCACCGGCATGGCAGCGCTCCCCGACCGCCCCGGCGTCAGCTTCAACGTCATCCCCGGTGTGGGTGAGTACTTCACCATGCCCAGCCTCACCACCAGCGGCCCCTGCGACATCATGTTCTTCGAGGGCATCCCGGGTGGCCCGCTCGACTGCTTCGACGGGCTCACCCCCCACCAGCAGCTGGCGAAGTTCCAGGAGCTGCTGCGGACGTACGTTCCGTGGGAGGCCGAGCGCTGCACCGATGTCACGCTCACCGACCAGAACGGCACCCTCGCGGGCCGCTTCGCGCCGACCGTCCGCAAGCCCGTCGCCACGCTGCCCTCCGGTGCGCAGGTGCTGGGCCTCGCCGACGTCGTCGTCCTCAACGACCCGATCACCGGCCAGGGGTCCAACAACGCCTCGAAGTGCGCGGCCTCCTACCTCGCCACCATCCTGGACCACGGCGAGCGCCCGTACGACGCGGCGTTCATGGAGCTGGCCTTCGGCCGCTTCTGGGACAACGCGCAGTCCGCCACGGCCTGGACCAACGCGATGCTCGGCGCCCCGCCGCAGCACGTCCTGGAGATCTTCGGCGCGGCGAGCGCCAACCCCCGTATCGCCGCCCGCTTCGTCAACGGCTTCGACGACCCGCGCGACCTCTTCCACTGGTTCATGGACCCGGTCGCCGCGAAGAACTACCTGACGGAGACCGGCGCCTGAGGGACCCCGTCAGGAGCTGGACAGAGCAAACTGACGCTACGTCAGCGATACAAACGTAAGCAGATCGGGACAGCAGGACATGAGAAGGATCGCGGTGGTTGGAGCCGGGCAGGCGGGTGCACAACTCGCCCTGGGACTCCAGGCACACGGTTATGACGTCACCTTGGTCACCGACCGCGGCCCCGACGAGATACGTCGCGGCCCGGTCATGTCCAGCCAGTGCATGTTCGACACCGCGCTGCAGAGCGAGCGCGAACTCGGCCTGCACCACTGGGAGGACCAGACCCCGGACATCTCCGGCATCGCGTTCTCTCTCATCGGTCCGCACGGTACTCCGAACGTCTCCTGGCGCGCGCCGCTGGAGGGCCCTGCCCACTCCGTCGACCAGCGGGTCAAGTGTGCTGCCTGGATCGAGCAGTTCGCGGACGGCGACCGCGGCGAGATCGTGCTGCATGAGGCGGGCGTCAACGACCTCGAATGGTACGCCCGTACGCACGATCTCGTCGTGGTCTCCACGGGCAAGGGCGAGCTGAGCCAACTCTTCCCGCGAAACTCCGAACTCTCCCCGTACGACCGGCCGCGCCGTGCGCTGGCCCTGACGTACGTCACGGGAATGGCGCCGCGGGAGGGAGAGGACGCCGTCCACTACCGCCTCGTACCCGGCGTCGGCGAATACTTCTCCTTCCCGGCCCTCACCACCACCGGACCCTGCGACATCATGGTCTTCGAAGGCGTCCCCGGTGGCCCGATGGACTGCTGGGACGACATCCGCACACCTGAAGGCCACCTCACCCGCTCACTGGAAATCCTCCACCGGTTCTTCCCCGACGAATACGAGCGCTACCGGCACGCCCGGCTCACCGACAACAACGGCGTGTTGCGCGGCAGGCTCACTCCGACCGTCCGGCACCCCGTCGCCCGCCTGGCCTCCGGCCGGCACGTCCTCGGCATGGCCGACGCCGTCGTCCTCAACGATCCGATCACCGGCCAGGGTTCGAACAACGCGGCCCAGGCCGCGACCCACTACCTCGACAGCATCCTCCGCCACGGCACCGCCGAATTCACCCCGCAGTGGATGCAGCGCACCTTTGACAACTTCTGGCGTGGCTGGGCTCAATGGGCCGTCGGCTGGACCAACTCCCTCCTGACCGACCTGAGTCCCCACCACCACGACCTGCTGACAGCGTCGGCCGAAATCCCCTCCGTCGCCGGCGCCCTCGCCGCCGGATTCGACGACCCGCGCACCCTCTACCGCTGGTGGTTCGAAGAGGCCGAGGCACACCGCTTCCTGGCCGAGAAGCGCGCCCAGCACGCCGCCCGCTTCGACGGCCGCGAACTGCGCCGCGCGCTGGGCCAGTACGCCACCGGCGTGAGCGTGGTGACGGCCCGCGCCCCCGACGGCCGCAACGTCGGCATGACCGCGAACTCCTTCACCTCCGTCTCGTTGGACCCGCCCCTCGTCCTGTGGTGCCCCGGCAAAAACAGCCCGAGCCTCCCGGACTTCACCGACGCCTCGCACTTCGCCGTCCACGTACTGGCCGCCGACCAGCACCACCTCTCCCGCCAGTTCGCCACCCCGGCCGACGACAAATTCCGCGGTACCCCCACCACTCCCGGCATCGCCGGCACCCCCCTCCTGGACGGCGCGGTCGCCCGCTTCCAATGCCGCACCGTCCAGCGCCTCGACGCAGGCGACCACATCATCTTCCTCGGCGAGGTCGAACAGTACGAGGCCGACGGCGGTACCCCTCTGGTGTTCCACTCGGGGTACTACCACGTGGCGACGAAGCATCCAGATCTGTGAACGAGCAAGCGGATCCGGGGATGTACGACGACCTGTGGCCCATGGAGGGGCTGCCCGGGCGTGCCCGGCTACGCCGTCCGCCCTGTTGCATCGACGGTGATGAAATGCTTCCGCCTCATGCAGCTGGGGTTCTCGAACAAGGAACCATATAGCCGACCGGCTGCTCCGGGCTCAGGCCACCATCCGGGCCGGCCATCGCCGCTGAACTCGGCCGCAGCCCGTCGACCTTCGGCAACTGTCAGCCTTTCGGCCTGATCGGCGGCTGGCCCGCGGACGAGTCGTGGCTTCGGTCCCCCGGAGCAGGAAGCGCAGGCAGAGCAGGAGCAGCAGGACCCGACCCTCACGTTGTCGATCAGCGGACCCTAGGCGCCGCTGGCAGTGGTGCTGGCGAACGACAAGGTCGTGGAGGCACCGGTGGCCACGAACGTCACCTGACGTCCCACGTCCCACACCCATCCGGGCGAATGTCTTGCCAGTAGTGTCGAACGAGAAGTCCTGGAAGTTCTGTCCGTCAATGAGCACCTGACCTGTCTTCACGCCCTGATTGCCCGCCGGGTTGCCGGCCAGGGCGTAGGAGACCGTGTACGTCCTGCCCGCTGTGGTCCTGAAAGTCGGCGACACCCAGGTGGTAAGGGGTTCGGGCGTACTGGTGGAGCACACGAAGTCTGTAGCGCGGGCCTCGCCAGGGACAGATCGCGAAGACGGCGCCCGAGGGTATCGGCCCTGGTGAGTTCGCCGTCGCACGCCGCGCTTGCGCATCAGCGCGCCGAGAGAAATCAGCCAGGGCCGGCCGCGAGCACGTCACCGGCTGCGAGTGGCGGCTGACTGATCAGAGTCCATTCCGCTCGTACACGGGTCATGCCCAGGGGATGGTCCGCCAGGGGCTCTCGGCGTGGGTGGCCAGCACTTGATGGGCGTGGAGCATTTGCGTGTACCAGTGCCCGAACTGCTCGTCGTCGAAGTGCAGGCAGCGCCCGAGGATGTAGCCGGCCGCGAATTCCTCCCAGGAGTTGTAGGTCATCTTGCTCAGACGTGAGACGTGCACTACCGCCTGTTCAGCCTCCGGGATATCCGTGAAGCGGGCGCCGACTCCCCAGCGGGCCATACAGGAAGCCCGTCCGTAGTCCCACGCCAGCGCGGACCGCACGCGACTGTTGGCGGCAAGGATTCCGTCCGCGCGAAAACGGCCTTCGTAACGCGTAATGCGGCCGATCAGTTGCTTCACTCCGGCAACTTCGGCTTCGGAGACCATACCGCCCCTTTCGGTGGCGCTGTGGAGCAACACTCTTTCAGCCGTCTCCCTCCACAGTCCCGGATCGACCTGCCCACCGAACTGCTGGGACAGGGAGCTGCGAATCTCCAGTACGAACTCCCAAGGGCCCCTGACACCCTTGCCTTTGAGGAGGCCGTCCAGTGCACCTTGCCAGCTGCTTTGGTCGGTTACTCCCCACCACTGTTCCAGGCTTTTGCGCTCCAGGAAGTAGCCGTTGCCGTGAGTACCCATGGCGTTCCACAAGGCTCCGTTGGAGACGTTCATCAGCGCCCCGCACCCAAGCCCGTGGGCGACGGGCCCCTGGAGCGGGGCACCCACCCACAGGGTTCGCAGAGTGCCACGCTGCACGTCCGACCCCTTCCCCCGGTCCGCATGCGCCTTCCACAACCCCGGATTGGGCGGGAAGTACGCCTCACACGGAGTGCCCGGGTTGACCGCCAGCCACCGCTCGTCGTTGCCCCACGACTCGGCAAAGACACCCAGGGAAATAAGGCCGAAAACCGGATCAGGCGCCGGGGCCGGCAGGGTTGGCCAGCAGTGCCTCATCGATCATCTTGCTGGAGCGGATGACGACGGACTCCGCCGGTTCCTGCGGCCAGACGGCAATGAGGTAGTCCTCGACCGGCTCGTCGCTGACACCGTCCGAGTTGATCGAACGTCCCGATGCGTGGACGCGCATTCGGTACCAGCCCGGCCCTTGGGGGTTGAGCAAGGGAAGGTCATCGGGCGTGATGTCGTAACCGGAGTTGATGCGCAGCTCACCTTCGACCGACCGCACGCTGACCTCTACGATCTCTTCCCAGCCGGTCGCCTCAATGGGCGGTGCGGCATCGAAGCGCTGGGCCGATACACGCACTTGACCGGTGTTGATGCCGGTGAGGATCCACGCTCCGTGGGCCATCGGAGCGGCGAGGCCGTTCGACCACCGCACCGTTTCCATGGGCGCTGGGGCGTCGTCCGAGACGCCGAAGACGCCTTCGTTGACGAACATGACAGACGATGTGGTCACGGAGGTTTCCTGTGTCTCGCTGTTCGGTGTGGGGCCGGGGTCGAGGACAAGAAGCTGTCCGTAGGGGACATTGGTGTTGCTGTACTCGGTTGCCTGGATGAGGTAGCGGTCTGCTGCCGCGGATCTTCCCGCAAGTGTTCCGGTCGGCTACTTGGCCAGGTAGCCGCCGTCGACGACATGGTCGCTGCCCGTCACGTACGAGGCGTCGTCGGACACCAGGAACGCGATGAGTGCGGCGACTTCGGCCGGCTGGGCGGTCCGCCGCAGGGGGACGGCGTTGAGGAGACCGTCGGTGGCTCCGGGCGGCAGCGAGGTGACCATAGGGGTGTCGACGATGCCTGGTGATACCGACACGACCCGGATGCCGTGGCCGGCGTATTCGCGCGCCGCGGTCCGGGTAAGGGCGAGGACACCCTGCTTAGCGGCTGCGTAGGCCGCGTGCCCTCGGAAGCCCGAATGTGCCGCTATCGAGGCGAGGTTGACGATGACACCACCCGTGGCGGTCATCGCGGGGAGCTGGCAGCGCATCGCGTGGAAGACGCCGTACAGGTTCACCCTCATCACGGTGTCGAAGTCGGCGGGCGGGAGTTCGGCCAGTGGGCTGAGGGGGCCGTTGATTCCGGCGCTGTTGACGGCGATCTGCAGGCCGTCGCGCAAGGTGGCGGTTTCCGTGACGACGCGGGTGACGCTGTCCGGGTCGGTGACGTCGATGCGGCGGGGCAGGGCCGTGCCACCGGCTGCGGTGATCTGCCGGGCCACACGGGTCGCGCCGTCCTCGTCGAGGTCCGCGATCACCACCACAGCGCCTTCCGCGGCCAGTCGCCGCGCACACGAGGCACCGATCCCGGAGGCGCCGCCGGTCACCAGGGCGACCCGGTCCCGTAGTCGACCGGGCTGCGGGCCGTCACCTGACGTCTGTGCGTGTGCTGGCATGTGCGGCTCCTGACAAAGTCTGTGGAGGGAAGTGTGAGAGGCCGTGCGGATCAGGACGGGCGGGCATGCGCCGTGAGCGGCAGCCGGTCCGGGCGCAGGACGGTGCCGACCAGGGTCCGCACGGGGGTGGAGCCGGCCGGTGTCAGGCGCCGGTGAGCGGTGAACGCGGCCAGCGCCAGGGTCAGTTCGGTCCAGGCGAAGTCTTCCCCGATGCACAGCCGGCTGCCTGCTCCGAAGGGCAGATAGGTGTGGCGCGGCGCCTTCGCGGCGGCGTCGTGCGACCAGCGCTCAGGGTCGAAGTCGTCCGGGTTCTCGTACAGTTGCGGATCGCGATGCAGGGCGTACGGACTGAAGAACACCTCGGCGCCCGGGGAGAGCCGTACGCCGCCGAGGGTGACCGGCCGCACCGCGCGGCGCATCAGCAACCACGACGGTGGATGCAGCCGCAGCACTTCGGTCAGCACCTGTCGTGTGTAGACCAGTGCGGGAAGATCCTCGAACCCGGGGGGCCGTCCGGCGAGAACGGCGTCGAGTTCGTCGTGGATCCGTCGTTGGACGTCGGGACGGCGGGAGATCTCGTGCAGCGCCCAGGCCAACGACGCGCTGACGGTGCCGGTACCGGCCAGGAACAGGGTGATCAGTTCGTCGGTCACTTCGGCGTCGGTCAGGCCACCGTCCGGGCCGCCCGTGGCCAGGAGCATCGAGAGCAGATCGCCACGATCCCGGCCGTCGGCACGGTATGTCTCGATGATGCGGTGCTGGACGGCCACCAGCCGGCGCAGCGGGCCGGCCTGCGGCGGCCGCCATCCCGCCGACAGCGGGAGGCGTTCCGCCCAGGCTTGCAGCGGGGAGAGGGCAAGGCGCATCGAGTGGTACTTGACGGACAGCCAGTCCTTGACAGCGGTGTGCAGTTCGGGGTCCTGGGGATCCGCGAAGAGGGTACGCAGCAGGATGTCGAGCGTCAGGCGGTGGATCTCCGGCACCAGGTCGAGAGTGGTACCGGGTTCCCAGACGGCGGCCCGTGCCAGGGACCGTTCGGACATGATGCGGGCGTAGCCGGCGATCCGGTCGTGGTGGAAGGCGGGTTGCATCAGCCGGCGGTGGCGGAGATGGCGGTCGCCGGCGGCAGTGATCAGCCCGTCGCCGAGAGGCACGCGCAGGGCGTCGAACATCGCGCCCTTGTCGAAGGCGCGGGCCTGCACGGTCAGCAACTCCCGGACGATCTCGTGTGAGTTGACGGCGTGTACCTGCCGGGGGCCGATGTAGATCTTCGTCACCGGTCCGTGGTGCCGCAGCTCGCGGAAGAAGCCCGGAGCATCACGGTGGATCCTCGGGGCGTGCCCGGCCAGCGGCACGCGGCCGGGGGCAACGGGGGCTTCGGTGGCGGCATCGGTGGGGGCATCAGTGGGGGCATCGGCGGCGGTACGACGTCCCGGTCCACCGGTCAGCCGTGCACCGATTCTGCTCATGCCGGTCCTTCTCGTACCCGGCCGCATGTCAGCCCTCCTCGTGAGCGGAGTCGGTGGCCACCGCAGCGGTTCGCAGACGGCGCTGCCCGGCAAAGAGGCCGCCGACGGCCAACGCATGGGTGTGGGTGGGGTAGTGCGTGAGGAGCGGTCGCGGGCCGTACATGAGCGGTACGCCCGGCCAGGTGCCGTCGTCGCGCTGAGTTTCCACAAGGTAGCCGAGCGCCGGTGCCCAGTGTTCCTCGTTGAGCAGGCCGCCGCGTTCCAGGGCCGCGAGCGCCAGTCCGGTTGCGGCAGGAGTGCTGGGGCCGGCCTCTTCGACGGGCCAGCCACCATCGGAATTACGGGTTTCGGCCAGAGTCCGGGCGGCGGGGTGGCCTCCCGCAGGTACTGCCGCGTCGAGGGCGGGAAGGACCTCGGCGGTGGCGTATGGCAGCCCCCGGTACCACCCGGCGTGCCAGCGTCCCTGTTCGCCGAGGCGTTCGGCAAGCCAGCCACGCGCCGCGGCCAGTTGCACGCGGTGGCGGCCGGAGTGGCGGTCCAGTGCGGTGACGACATGCGCCACCACGTCGTCCACCGGAGGGTCCCCGGCGGACTGCCAGGTCCGCCAGAGACCGTCGGCCGTCTGCTGCCGGACCAGGTGACGTAGCCCGGACCGGATCGTGGTGCCGGGCGCGCCGCTTGCGCCGCCCAGAGCGATCAGGACGGCCGCGGTGGTGTCATTGTCGGACTCGACGCCCAGCCGGTACGGCCAGCCGCCGTCCGGGTTCTGTGCCGCGACCAGGAACGCGACGGCGGCCGGAAGCCCGTGGCGGTCGAATTCCGCTGCGCCGTGGAAGGCGCGGACGGTCAGCGCGGTGTCCCAGACATCGCTGTGGGAAAAGCGCCAGGTCCCGTCAGCGAGTTGGCTGGTGAGAAGGTACTCCGCACAGCGGCGGGCGGCAGCCGTGCCGGGGGCGGCGGCCTGGAGCGCGAGCGCCGCGAGAGCGGTGGTGACCGGATTGGCGAAGAAGTCGCCCGCTGGGGACTGCTGGTCGGCGACCATTTTGGCGGCGTGCCGGGCGGACGTCCGGTCGCCGAAGTGGGTCTCCACCAGTGCGTGCGCAGACCAGACTTCCACCCGGGTCCAGCGCTTGAGCCGCCCCTGGGCTGCGACCGCGGTGGCCAGCAGGGTGCGCAGTGCGGCGGGACCGGTGCCGCCACTGATCGCTCGGCCGGTGTACAGGGCAATGGCCTGGAGGAGCCGGGCACGGGCCGACAGCGTCGGGTCCGCGAAGGAGGGGTGGCTCACGTCGATGGGGCCGCCGGTGTCCAGGGCCAGGGACAGCAGGGCGGTCTCTACGGCGTGGGCCACCGGATGGTGGTTCTGCGGGGCGGCACCGTTGGCGAGCCACGCCCTGCCCCGCTCGGCGGCTCGGTCGGCGCCGGGGTGGGGAGAGCGCGCCAGGGCCAGCGTGCACAGTGCGGTCTCAGTGATGCGAGGGTCGGGGGTGGCCAGCCATGAGCCGTTGTCCCGCTGGGTGGAGAGTGTGTGCCGGGTGGCGAGGGCCAGCGCACGGCTCACCCGTGTTGCGAGCGTGGGCGAGAGATGGGCGTCCGGTATGGACGGTAACGCAGGTCCTGTTGACATCTGACCCCTGTCTTCCCGAGTTCCGCTTCCGCTTCGTGGGCGTGCTTCACTGGCGTGACTCATCGTCGTGCTTCACCGGCGTGACTCATTGGCGTGGACGACGGCCCGACGCGCTGCTGGCCCGCCGGGGGCAAGCGAGGCGATGCGGCTGCGGCGCGTGCACCGGTCCGGGTGCATGCCGAAAAGCACGGAGCTCAGGAACACGCACGAGCGCGGGACGTAGCCTGACGGCGTGGACACTTCGCGACCGCACAGCCACCCTCCCCGGGAGATCGTCTCCATAGCGGACACATGCTCAGCCGCATTGCAGAGCATGCCGCGACTGGAGATCTGGCTCAAAGAGCTCGGGCTGCCCGTGGACACCGCACTGGTTCCCCTGATGTGCCTTCAGACTGCGTTCTTCACCCCTTGGCTGCCGCCGGAGACCTGCTACCAGATGTCCCGGCTCACGGTCTGGCTGATGGCGGTCGACAATGTCCTGGACGCACCGGACGCGGCGGATGCGGCGGATGCGGCGGACGCACCGGGTGCAGCGGACACCGTGGGCCCGGACAGGACCCCAACCCACGTCCGGGCCTGGCACCAGGTCCTCGCGAGGCGCGGCAGCGACAGCAGCGATCCCATGACGCGCGCTCTGGCGGAGATCGCCCGGGACCTGCACCGCGACGGCCGGCCCGAACTCACCGCCGTCTGGCGGAAAAGCATGCATCAGACGCTCATCGGCATGCAATGCGAACGCGAGACGGCCCGGACTGCGGCCGCCGGTGGCGGCGTGCCCCGGCTGACGGACTATCTCCGGCACGGCGCCTGGACCATTGGCGTCGAACAACAGGTCACCGCCCTGTGGGCCCTCATGGACGAGCCAGGTCTGCCCCGACGCCTTCCCGTGCTGCTCGGCGCGCTGCGCGAGGCCGCGACCGCCATCCGTCTGCTCAACGACCTGCGCGGCCACCAACGGGAACAGTCCGAGGGGAAAACCGACGCACTCGCCATCGGCCTGACCGAGCAGGAGGCGTACCAGCGCGCCGAGGCAGCGCTCGAAAGCTGCCGGCGGGCACTGGCTCCGCTCACAGCCGCCGGGTACGGTTCCGCGGTGGCACTGGAGCGGGTGGCGCTCTGGCACGCCCGGATGTACCACCGCTTCGACCCCGTACGACCCGGCCGGGCCGCCACCTCTTCCCTGCCGGGCGGACCGGGAAGCGCCGCGCACGCCCGGCACACCCCGTTCGTTCCCCAACCGAGGGAGGCCCCGGCCATGAGCATCGAGCAGGAAGTTCTGGACGTCATCGCGTCCGGAGGGCAGTGCGACAACGCGAAGCTGGCAGAGCTCTTCGACCGGCTCGAACCGGTCGACACCGCTCTCCTCCTCGGCACCTGGCAGGGTGGCGGGTTCGAGCACACCAGCGAGAACGCCGCGCTGCTGACGAAGATGCGGTGGTACGGCAAGCGGTTCGTCGACGCCGACCACGTGGAGCCGCTGCTGTGCCGCGACGAGGACGGGACGGTCTTCTCGTACGAGGAGATGGGCCTCGCAACATTGCATGAGGTCATCTACCGCGGCAAGCAGTCCACGGCGATGGTCTATGACCAGCTGCCCATCATCGACCATTTCCGCCGGCTCACCGACAACGTCCTGCTGTGCGTCATGGACAAGAAGGAATCCCCCACGGATTTCTTCTTCCACCTCACCCGCGTACCCGCGTCACTGCCCCAGCCATCCAGCGACGGCAAATAGCAAGCCAGCGAGCAGAGTTGGCGTCAGCGCCGCGACGCGTCAGGGCGATTCCACCGCACCGAGGAACCCGCCCGAACGGCACGGAGGGACGCGGCGAGTGCCGTGCGCATCCGTGATGTGGGTTGCTGAGATCCGTCTGACACGGCGACCCTGGCGCCAACCTGCTGGCCCTTGCGTCCCCAGCACCACTCTCTGATGAACCATCAGGAAAAGTCGCCATCGAGTCAGCATCAACCCTCCCAGGACCTGGTTCCAGTCAGCCACACGTGCAGTGGCCGCGCCCGGCGGGCCATGGCTCGCCAACGGGCCCCTCCGGCCCCCTGGCACACATCATCGCCCTCGTCATGCTCACCCTCGCCGGAGACAAACCCACCGCCAGAGCCATACATACAGCAGGAGAGCCTGAACTCGCACGCCTGCCCAATGGGGGATCACCGAAGGTATGCGGCATGACGCTGCAGCCCCAGCCGGGAACCCGTGGGCTTCGACTGGCCGGACCCGTCCGCCGTCTGCATCGATCTCGTCCGCGTCCCGGACCCGGAGACGGTGAAGTGCCGCGTGCACATCGAGCTCACCACCACCTCCGACGCCCATCAGGCGGAGTTGGTCGCACGTCTGAAGGAGCTCGGGGCGACGCCCGCCGATGTGGGCCAGGGCGATGCGCCGTGGACGGTGATGGCCGACCCGGCGGGGAACGAGTTCTGCGTCCTCGGCCGGGGCTGACGCGAAACTCCGTCCGCGCCCTCATGGCGGTGCGGCAGTGCGCGACGCAGGGCCCCGCCCCCGGCCGCCCGCACCCGCACCCGCACCCGCACCCGCACGAAGTGCACGGGGTGGCGCCCTTAGCGGCATCCACATCGGACACGCCGGCGTCCACGGCCGCCCCGGAGGCAAGCCCACCTGGGGCCCACCCGTACATAGCGCCCTGCGACACCTCATCACGGCGGCCCGTGGCTGATTTGCCTCCCACCGTCGCACCACGTCAGTAGCTGTGGCACCTGGCTGCCTGCAGTGCAGGTCATGAGCTCGAAGCATTCGTGCCCACCCAGGCCGAAATCAGGGTGGTCGCGAGCTGGTCAAGGAACCAGAGGAGGAGCGCCAGGCGTCTCCAAGTGATCAAGAGCTTGAGGAGAGGGCGCGGTGCGAATCTATATCAGTGCGGACATGGAAGGCGTCACGGGGCTCGTCGACGCCGACGATGTCCAGCCCAGCGGCCGGGACTACGAGCGTGGACGACTGATGATGGCGGAGGATGTCAACGCGGCCGTCCGTGGCGCCGTCGCGGCCGGCGCCACCGAGATCACCGTCAACGACGCGCACGGCCCGATGCGCAACATCTTGCCCGAGTCCCTGCACCCGGCAGCCCGCCTCATCCGCGGCAAGCCCAAACACATGGGCATGCTCGAAGGTCTCACCGCCGAGCAGGACGCCATGATCTGCGTCGGCTACCACTCCCGGGCGGGTGCGCTCGGCGTGCTGAGCCACAGCTTCATGGGCCACGAGATCGAAGACATGTGGCTGGACGGCCGACCGGTCGGTGAAATCGGCCTGGCCCACGCCACCGCGGCCGCCATCAGCGTTCCGGTGGCGGCCCTCACCGGTGACGACTTCGCCTGCGCAGAGATGACGGAATGGGACGCCTCGGTGAGGACCGTGGCCGTGAAGTGTGCGCGGGACCGGTTCGCTGCAGATCTGCGCCCGGCGGACGAAGCGCGTGCGGCCATCGAAAGAACGGTCACCGCCAGTCTCTCCGCAACACCGAGCGTATTCACTGCTGCTGCGGCCCGTTCCACTCTCGCGGTCCGCTGGCAGTCGGCTTCAGTGGCCTCGACGCTCCTGGGAATCCCGGGAGTCACCTCGACAGATAGCCGAACCGTCCAGGCTCAGGGCACTCTGCCCACCCTTTATCGGCTGTTCGGCGTGTGGATGCGGGTGGCAGCATCCCTGACCAACCAGCCACCGTACTGCTGACCTTCCCGGCCGCGGTGGTTGCTGGCGGAGTCCGCGTCAGGTCAGGCCAGTGCGGGTTCAAGAGTGTTACAGCGCGATGCGGAGGTGTGCTGAAGATGGGGGCGCCAGCTGATTCGCGCGGTGGCAGTGTGCTGGACCCGTGGCAGGCGTGGCGCGCCTTGGTGAAACGTGGTTCGGCTTGCGGACTGGTTCCCGCATGACGCGCGGACGCCCCGGTTCAGGCTGGTCGGCTCTCTCCTCGGACCGCCCGCTCATGCGGCAGGTGTGACGGCCCTGGGCCCGGATCTTGTCTCGTGGAGCGTCCGGGCGCTTCGGGGCTGCCTCCACCTGGACTCCAAGGTCGATTGTCAGTGGTGGGTGCGACGATGGGTGCATCGACTCGGAAAAGGGGGAGCGGTTATGTCCGGAAGCCAGAACTACATCAATCACGTTGCTCTTGTGTTGGATGCCAGTTCGTCCATGTCACACCTGAGCCGCAAGGTCGTCGAAGTCGCCGACCAGCAGATTGCATATCTGGCCCGCCGATCGCAGGAACTGGACCAGGAAACCCGCGTTACGGTGTACGTCTTCGCAGACAAGGTGGAGTGCGTCATCTACGACAAGGACGTGCTGCGGATGCCGTCCCTGAAGCAGCTGTACCGAGTTGGTGGAATGACGGCTCTGCTGGCCGCCACGCTGAAGTCGCAGAAGGAGCTGGCGCAGACAGCTCAACTTTACGGCGACCACAGCTTCCTGACGTTCGTACTGACTGACGGACAGGAGAACGCAAGTCATCGCTGTTTGGATGCCCCTGCCAGGGATCCGCGTGAACTGGTACAGGCCGTGGCCAAGATGACCGAGACACAGGCGGACAACTGGACGCTGGCCGTCCTTGTGCCGGACCAGATGGGCAAGCGCGAGGCCATGCAGTGCGGTTTCCCGAAGGACAACATCGCCATCTGGGACGCCACGAGCACACAGGGTCTGGAAGAGGCCGGCCAGGTCATCCAGGAGGCCACCGAGAAATTCATGGTGGGCCGCACCCAGGGCATCCGGGGATCGCGGGCGGTGTTCTCTACAGGCGCCGAGGCTGTCAACAAGGACACCATAGAGGCAGCCGGTCTCACCCCGGTGAATCCGTCCGAATACCAGCTGATTCCGGTGGCTCGCGAAGCGACGATCCGGGACTGGGTCGTCGAATGCGGGCACACTTTCCGTACCGGCTGTGCGTTCTATCAGCTGAGTAAGTCGGAGAAGATCCAGGCACGAAAGCAGATTGCGGTGCTGGAGAAGAAGTCGGACCGGGTGTACACGGGTCCGGAGGCCCGGGCCCTGCTCGGCCTGCCGGACATGGAAACTCGCGTCAAGCCGGATCACAACGACGACTTCACGATCTTTGTGCAGAGCACCAGCGTGAACCGGAAGCTGGTACCGCACACACGGCTACTGCTGATGAGCTGACGTCTGAAAAGCCCCGCCGGTCCGACTGGCGGGCTCCCCAGGCAGGCAGGCCGACTCACCGCGAGGGCTCTCTTCCACGTCCTTGTCGGGCTGGTCAGCGTTCAGTCCCTCATCGAGCTCGTCAGCCGGTGAGGGACTGAACGACGCCGCGGGCCCGGTTCGTTGAACGCGAAGGTGGCTCACATCTCCGGAGCAATGAGGCTACGGAGCAGCGGAGTGGCGATCCGCACGATGTCCTCCACGTCTGCCTCGGCCAGGTCGGGAAGGTGCAGCAGATGGCGCTGGGCGGCGAGGCCCATCATGATCGCGCTGAACAATGCGGCACGCAGTCGCGCGTCGGGGGCATCGATGGTGGCGGCGATGTGATCGGTGACTTGCACGGTGAGATGCCGACGCAGCAGCTCTGCCGCTTCGTCGCTCGTCATGCTGGTCCGCAGGAGCACTGCCATGGGGCTGTCCGGATCCGCCGCCCAGGTGTCCAGCATGCTGCGCAGGCGGTTCTCCACCGTCTGGCCGGGGTCGCTGGTGGTGAGTTCGTCGTGGGGGATCTGCCAGTGGACGGCCTCGCGGAACAGGTCCTGCTTGCTGCCGAAATACTGGATTACGGAGGACTTGTCCACCTCAGCTTCGGTCGCGATGGCGCGGATGGTGGCGCGCTCGTAGCCGACCTCCGCGAACTTCCGCCGTGCGGCCGTCAGGATGCGCCGACGTGTGCGCTCGCCTTTGCGCTCCGGAAGGGCTGCGTCCTCGGCCGGGCCCCCTGGGCCCACTTTCCGCTGCGCGGCCTGTCCGGGCGCATGCACGGCCTGTCCGGGCGCATTCGTCACTGCATCGGCGCAGGTCAAGTCGGCCTCCTTTCCGGTGCCGGTCCTGATGCTACAAGCACCTCCGGGCGGCGCCGAGTACTTGGAGACGGCAGATCGGAAGGCTCCGCAGAGGGAGGAGCCGATGCTGTTGCAGGGTGAGGGCCGGCTCCCACCGCTACTGCACTCCGGCCGGTGGAGTCCCAACGGCCGGAGTGAGAGGCAGCGGTTCGGCGAATCCGTCACCGTAGTGGTGTGCGGAGGAGAGCCGCCGGCTCAGGCGACCAGCGCCGCTGCGTCCTCCACCAGCCGGTTGAGGTCCGGCAGAGCATGGGACCGGCGCTGGAGTCCTTGGGCGCGGGACCGGTAGGAGCGGTCCTCCAGTACGTTGCGCGCCGCCTCGGCCAGCGAATTGCGGGTGACGTCCTGGACGTCTATCCGCGTCCCGACGCCCAACTGCTGCAGTCGGCCCGCATTGTGGGACTGCTCGGCGAACAACGGCACAGCCACCATGGGGACTCCGGCTGCCAGCGCCTCCCGGGTCCCGTTGAATCCAGCATGCGTAATGAACAGATCGCTGGACCGGAGCAGCAGTTCCTGCTGGACGAACGACGTCAGATGGACGTTGTCGGGGCGTGCTCCGTCCCACTGCCGCGGGTCGCGGTCCGCCCCCAGGGCCACGACACCGGTGACGGGCAGCTCTCCGAGAGTCTCGACGATGGTCTCCAGCAGAGTCTGAGCGCCGCCAGGAAGCCGGGTGGCGTTCGAGCCGAGGGTGGCGAGGACGAGCGGCCGGTCCGTGGAGAGTTGGGCGATATCCGGGTCGAGGGCACCCTGTGCCGACTGGGCGGGGACCTGGTAGTAGCGGGCGCTGGGCAGTCGGCTGTCCGTGGGGTAGAAGTCCTCCGGAACCACTCCGGCGCGGAACGCGCGGAACGTGTGCCAGGCGTCGCTGACCGGTGCCAGGCCGAGCTTCCCGCGTTGCCGGTTGAGTTCCTCCGTCACGACGGGATGGGCATAGGGCGCCATCGGCGCGATGTCCAGAGCGCCGTGTGGGATGCCGAGGCATTCCGCCGCCAGATAGCCGCCGTACTCCGTCGACTCGTGGAGGATCAGGTCCGGTTGCCAGCTCCGCGCCACCTCGAGGAGGTCTTGGGCGCCGGCCTCGGCAAGGTGCCCGACAAAGGCCGAAGCGAAGAATTCCGGCGACAGCTCGACGGTCACGGAACCGGCCTTCTCCATGCCCGGCGGGGGCCGGAGCCTACCCCCCTGGAGCGCTTCCCCCATCGACTGGACGTTGGGCAACGTCAACGCGGTAAGTCCGCGCTTCTCGATGTGCTGGACAACTCCGGCTCCCGTGGCGACGGCTACCTCATGACCTGCCTCTTTAGCTCTCTCCGCCACTGGGAGCACCAGGGGGGCGAGGTGCGAATAGATTGCCTGTGCAGTGATGAGAATGCGCATGATGCTCGCTCTCCACGATGCGGTGCAGGCGCCACGGTGTGGGCCCCGCCCCGGACTTCACGGCCGATTTCCCAAAAAATAAACGCTTGTTGAGAATCTATCACTCGCCCTTCGCGCCCCCTTCAGGCCCCTGCAACACCCGCTCGTGCTCGCGTGCTTGCGCCCACGCCCACTGGCTTCCCGCCCGGCGAGGGAGCAGCGGAAGCGAAGCGATCAACGCCGTCTCCCCGCGGCACATCTGAAACCTGCGAAGGAAGTGAGCCGGATTGCCGAGCGCCACGCACCCGCAACCCGGTGCCCTGCGCGCGAGTGGAAGCGAGCCGCCGAACCTCCCCGTCCGACCACCAGGTTCGTGCCGACCTTTCGGGTGCTCGACGGGCGAGGCACACACGGGTGGATGTTTTGCGACCTGAGTGCACCGCCGGGCAGCCAAGTCCCGCCCCGTACCCCTGACTTTGTTCGGCGAGAACGCTCAGGTTCCGCTGCGAGAGGTCACCTCGGCGGCGGGGTCCGGAGTGCCGTGCCGAGTGAACGCCCACAGCACGAGCCCGAGGCAGCTGAACGTGGCACCCAGTGCGCATACGGCGCCCCAACCGGCCACCGTGTAGAGGGAGGTCGCGGCGATGGCGCCGGTGGCGCTGCCGATCGAGTAGAAGACCATGTATCCGCCGATCAGCCGGCTGCCCGCTTCCGGGTGCAGCGCGTAGATCAGGGTCTGGTTGGTGACATGGACCGCCTGCACGGCGAGGTCGAGAAGGATCACCCCGACGACCAGCGCCCAGAGCGAGCTGCGGGTGAAAGCCAAGGGCAACCACGAGACGGCGAGCAGTGTCAGGGCGATGCCGGTGGTCCGCCGGGAGAGTCCGCGGTCGTTCAGACGGCCCGCCGCGGTCGCGGCCAGGGCGCCGGCGACACCGATCAGCCCCAGCGCCCCGATCGCGCTGTGGGGCAGGAAGTGCGGGGCCTCGCTGAGCGGCAGCGCGACGCTGCTCCACAGGGTGCTGAAGGCGGCGAAGACCAGCAGACCGAACAGGGCCCGGAGCCGCAGCAGTTGTTCCCGTGCGAACAGGGTGATCGTGGAGCGCAGGAGCTGTCCGTAGCGCAGAGTTGTCGGGGGAGCGTCACTGTGGCGCGGCAGCACTCGGTACAGGACCAGGGCGAGCAGAGCGGTGAGCGAGGCCGAGGCGAGGTAGACGGAGCGCCAGCCCGCGAGATCGGCCATGAGGCCGGATGCGGTGCGGGCGAGCAGGATTCCGATGACCACGCCGCTGGTGACCAGACCGACGACCCGTCCGCGCCCGGCGGGAGGGGCCAGTGATGCCGCGAAGGCCACCAGCGTCTGCGTGACGACCGCGAGAAGCCCCGTCGCGGCCATGCCCACGAGCAGGATCGCCGCCGTGTGGGCTGCGGCCACCACGGCCAGCGCCACCACCAGGAACAGTAACTGGGCCACGATGAGCCGCCTGCGGTCGGCCACGTCGCCCAGCGGTACGAGGAAGAAGAGTCCCAGCCCGTATCCGACATGCGTGAGGGTGACCACGCTGCCGACAACTGCCGGACTCATGCCGAGGTCGTGGCCCATGGTCACCAAGAGCGGCTGAGAGAAGTAGACGTTGGCCACCGCGGCCCCGCACGCGACGGCGAACAGCATGACGACGCCACGGGACAGGACGAACATGGAACCTTCCCCGCTTTCCCCGCTTCGCGCCTCGGTCCGTCGCGTCACAGCCTCACTTTTGCCGGGCATCAGCACAGCCACCCCTCCGCACATCTGGTTTCATCTTGCTACCAACAATGGCGACGGTGACGGTAGCCTTTTAGGTAGCATGTTGCAACCATCGTGAGACTGAGGGACGTGAGGGACGCCATGGTGACCAGGACGCGCTTCGACGACAGCGAATGTCCCGTCGCCCGGTCGGTGGACGCGATCGGCGACTGGTGGTCCCTGCTGATCGTGCGGGACGCCTTCGACGGAAGCCGGCGCTTCGGGGAGTTCCAGCGCAGCCTCGGCGTGGCGAAGAACATCCTCACCGCGCGACTGCGCACCCTGGTCGCCGGCGGCGTCCTCGAATCCGTCCCCGCCTCGGACGGCAGCGCCTACCGCGAGTACGTACTGACGCCGAAGGGCAAGGCGCTCTTCCCCGTCATCGTGGCACTGCGACAGTGGGGCGAACAGAACTTCTTCGCCCCCGGCGAACCACACTCACAGTTGGTAGACCGCCGACAGGGACATCGCCTCCGCGCACTGGAAGTGCTCTCTGCGGACGGACGACGACTGAACCCCGACGACACCACCGTCCACAAGGTCTCCGCCCAGTGATCCGAGCCGGAGTCGACCGCCTTTGTGAAGGCGTCCTTATCGACCGCATGGTGCTGCTCGTTGAGGCCTGCTGCTCCGGTGCTTCCCAGCGGACCGCTGCCCGCCGTCCGCTGCCCGCTGCCCGCCGTCCGCCGTCCGGCTTACGTCAATGGCCTCTGCGCCAACTCGCCATCGACTGCGAGAGCACCAACGTGGAGTCAAGCGGGTGTAGTACGCGGAGTGGGCTCAGCGCCGCCCCACTTGCACGTAGGCGTGGGCATTACACAGATCCACAAGTGAGGTTCTGAATGCACGGGAGACGCCGCCAGTGCGCTCCTTTACGACAGGGGGTACGGCCCCGGACCGGCCGCTACAGACGGCCGGCCGGGTATACGCCGCCGTGGCTTCCTCAGGCTTGCCCCACGGACAGGCGGACGAGGTGGTGAGCGCACCGGTGGCTGCTGCCCCCCTCGAACTTCTGGAGGACGTGGCTGAGTTAGGGAGGGCTATGCGGGCTAATCGTCGATGCACTTGGGGTACTTCGAGCCCCGGTAGCAGTCGTGGTAGTCGTACTTGCTGACCCGGAACTTCTTCGCCTTCCCCTCCTTCTTGGGATCGACGACCAGGTAGAACTTCTTCCCGTCCTTGGACTTGTCAGTGACCCGGCCCTCAGGGCCTTGACCAAAGTCCTGCGCGCACCCGGCGAGTGCGAGGGCGGCAACTGCCACGAGGACGGGGGCGAGGATAAGGCGACGCATGTCGTGCTCCGATCAAACTTTGAGACGACGGCAGTCTAGGAGGTCGGCTGACCAGCAGAGCAGGCAGGGCTACCCGCTTCCACCGACGAGCAAGGCTCGACGAGGGCGACCGTGGGAGCTTCCGATCGAAGATCGCATATTGCTGGTCGCGGCGTACTAACGCACGAACTTGACGTTGTGCCAGCTAGCTCCGCTGTTCGGTATCTCGAAGTCCACGATCGACCGAGTCATCGACCACCTCGGGCCGCTTCTCGCGCTCCAGCCACGCAAACGGTTCCCGGTTCCGCAGGGACACCGTGCTCATCGTGGACGGCCCCCTGGTGCCCATCCGCGACCGCTCGGGGTGGCCGAGCAGTCGAAGAACTATCGCTACGCCACCGTCCACCAGGTCGTCATCGACGCCGACAGCCGCATGGGAGTCGCGGTCGCCCAGCCCCTACCAGGCAGAGAATTCGACTCAACTACGCAGTCCTGGACTGCGACTTCGATGTGCAAGGCAGCTCGGGACAGATGCGGACCACGGCATGAGTCTTCGCTACGCCGGCCGCCATACCGGCGGGCGTCCTCACGTCCCGAATACCCCGAATACCTCGAAGGCGTCACCGCACAAGCCGCCGAGGCCCGCTCCAAGGACCGCCGACCGTCGCCGGGTCAGGAAGATCGCCCTCTAGATGGACTGGGCGCCTGCCTCGCGTTGTCCATCGCCGTCCTCATCAGGCTGGCGCATGGCTGCTACGAGTTGGACCACCCACCCAGCGGCTGGTGCCAGGACAACTCAGCCGTCTGCGTGCACTTCTGACAACTCAGGCCCGGAGGTACGGAATAGCGCCGCCAGGCCATCGCGCAGTGCGGGTGCCTCTCCGACCTGGTGAGCACCTCGCCACGTCGGCTGCAGGCTGTCGTCTACGTGCGCCCGGCACTCCGCGTCAGCTCGTCGCATGAGGGGCGGGCTAGAGCAGCGACGTGGAGTACGAGCGGGCGCAGCACGTGGAGTTGGGTACAGCGGATTCCCGCTGCAAGCGCGGCACAGGGACATGGCAGTGCGCCGCAGGGCAGGAACCTGCGGCGCACCGTGGGTGGCTGGTGAGACGGCATCAAGCCTCACCGGCCGGTTGGGGAGGTCAGTGGCTGTGACCCCAGTGACCGTGGTGCCCGCCGTGGCGGCCCCAGCTTTCGAAGTCGACGATGCGGCGGTGGTCGTTGCGCAGGATGGCGGTGTCGTTGTTGTCCCACACGTAGGTGCGGCGGTCCTGGTAGAGGTCCCAGCGGTTGTCGCGTCCGATGCCGGTGTGGACACGGACCTGACTGTGGCCCTTCAGGCGCACATTGCCGAAGCGGTAGGTCTGCCCGGAGCGGTCGGACAGGGTCCATCCACGGAGGTTGACCGCGCGGTGACCGGTGTTCTTCACCGTCACATATTCCGCGTTCAGACTCCGGTTGGAGTGGTCGTCGCGCCCGGGGCTGTCGTACTGGATCGCTCCGAGACTCACCGCCGAGCGGTGGTGGTGCGGGGCCGGAGCGTGGTGGCCGTGGCCGGCCGCGGCGGCCGGGAGGACAGCAGTGGCCGCGAGAGCCGCAGAGCCGAGGACCGCGGCGGCGATACGTGAAGCGTTACGGGACACGAAAACCCCCTGGATACGACGCCACAGCGGGGCGCCGGAAACCGGATACCCGGCCGGTTTGACCGGGCCCCCACACAGTGACCGCCCGTCATGCCTTGACGGAAGAAATCCGGTTTGGTGTTACAAAACACGGACATATACACAACCCCATCAAGCCAGGCGCACACTCCCCCGCGCCCATCAGCCCCAATGCGACGCCCTCTACACGCATCCAGGCGCCCCAAGGGATTACCGACAAATCACGCATGGGGCCCGCTCAAGGATGTCGAGAGCTAGTGCCGTATCAGGCAATGTTTGCCCTGTTGCGACGTGACGTGCCGTTCGGATGCCGGCTCGGGCGGCGAGGTGTTGAAGGCAATGCGGGTGATAGAACGAGTACGCGCCACGCGAGATTGATAACGCTGAAGCGCGACGTCCGCTGGTTCCACTAACGACGGGCGGTCTCCTGCACGCTGAGCAGCAACCCGTCCTCCATTACGGCAGTCACCACCCGCACGCCGACGACGGAGCCGTCCACGATGTGGCGCTCCAGGAACCGGTACACCTCGGGGGTGATACTGGTGACTTCCTCGACCTGGATCGACAAGCCAGGCTGGCTGCCGCCCGCACTACGCAGGGATTCTCGTAGCGTCTCAAGGTCGAGGATCGCTCCATCTGTCGTCACGAGCACGAAGGACTCGTGGTGTGCGCCCAGGAATGCGTTGAGGCTTTCGGCCTCTCCGTCCCTCAGCCACGCAGTCAACTGGTCATGGTGTCGGGCCAAGAAGTTTCCGTTCATCCCCCAACTGTGGCAGCTGAGGCCTACCGACCGACGGGCTGGGGAGCGATATCGCACCAGGGCGAACGACGGCTGATGCGGCACTAGCGCGGCGGCGACGAATTGGACTCCGACGGCGCCCACGGGCAATTCCCAGAAGTCCGACGTCGTCCCTTTCCGCCGGCAACCCCACCACACTCACCCTCGGCGACCACACCGAACTCGCCCTCCGCAAAGGCCCCGAAGACAACCCCAAAGCCACCCGCTAGATCCCCTCGGCAGCGGCCACCAAGTCGTCCTGGCCGACGACGGCAGCTACGCCGTCGCCCTCGCCGACCACTACGGCACCAAGCCGACTACCTGGCCCGGCTCCAAGGGCTACGTCGGCGGCACCGACGACGCTGGCCTCACGCGCCTCGGTGCCCGCGAATACGCCCCAAAGACCGGACGCTTCCTCTCCGTCGAACTCGCCGATTGCAAAGGGTCAGGCTATGAAGCCGCCGGTGACCGAGCAGGTGGCAACGGACGGCTATCGAGTGTCGCCGTCCAGGAGATCGGTCAGGTCGGCGAAGGCCTTACGGACCGCCTGCGGGTTCTCGATCCAGGGAAAGTGGCCGGCACCGTCGATCGTGCGTTGCAGGACGCGGGGCTGGTCGAAGGCGTCGTCGTCCTGCCAGAGACGCTGGTCGACCACGTGATCTTCGGCGCCGCTGACGATCAGCGCCGGAAGCCTGTTGTGCGGCTTCCAACGGGCTTGGTAGGTGTCGTCGAAGTGGGCGTCGGCCCAGGCCACCGCGTCATGACAGTAGGCGAGGTCTTCCAGTGCGGCGCGACCCGCGGCCAGTCCCTCGGGTGTGAAGTTCCATGGCGCGGCGGCGAGGGTGAGCGTGCGCAGGGTCTCGTCGTTCGGGTCCCGGGCGTAGTCCCCGGCTGCCGTGTCCAGGCCGCGGATCGGATGGGCTTCGGCCCACCGGGCGAAGGACGGGCGCCAGCCGGCGTGCGGAGCGCTGCTGACCAGGACCATTCCGACAAGCTGCTCTTCCAGCTCGGGGACGGAGAGGATGAACATCCCACCGGTGGAGTGGCCCACCATGACCACCTCGTGCAGTGCCTGGGCCGCTTCGGCGAGCACGTCTGGCCACCGCTCGTAGGGGTGGTCAGGCACTTCCGGCATGCCACGGTTGGAACCGTCTCCCGGCAGGTCGACCAGCCATACCGTGCCCGGTACCTCGGCCGCACGGGCCAACCCGAGCACGGACTCGGATCCCAGACCAGGGCCGCCGGGCACAAACAGCCAGTTCCACCGCCCCTCGCGCTGCGAGACGCGGCGCAGCCTGACCCCCGACCGCGTCCAGCGATCCTGGCCTTGCACCCCCACGCCGCCTCACCCTTCCTCACCCGAACTTGCGCACTTGCGACTTGCGAACTTGCGAACTTCGGATCCATGCAACCAGAACCCGGACGCTCTACCGCCCGCCGGGCCGAGCAACCATTCAGACAGCCCCGCCACCGCACAGCTCGCCGCAGCGCCAGCACTGCTCCGCGTACGCCAGGAAGCCATGTCAGGTTCTCGCCCGCGGGCTGTTCGGCGCTGGCCCAGAAGCCGGGCCGACGGCCGCGCCGAGAGCGATGCCGGCGCGGTCGGCTGCCCGTCAGCGACGCCGGGGTGACCGGTCCGCCGTGCACACACCAACGCTAGTTTCTTCGACATAGTGGCGTGGAACGGTGACCGACGCCGTGGCGCAGGTGTGTCCGATCAACCCGGTGATCGACCTGGCGCCACGCGCCGGGACAGGCGCGTCGGCGTATGGGCATGACAACGGGCCATGCCCGTACCGGTGGGGCGAGTTGATGTCCTGACACGGGTCTTCCGCGGTGCTTCCACCGGCGGAGAGACGGCATCTCCGCTGGTGGGTTCTCATCAGCGAGCTCCTGCGTCGCGGTCGCGGTGCAGGCATGAGCCCTGGAACGAGTTCGGCCCGCAACAGCCAGGCAGGTTGGGCCGCGCCCTCGTCGCTCTGGGCGGACGGATAATCTGGGCCCGTCAGCGAAGATCGCAGAAGGGCGGAGCACATGGCAGACATCATGGAGACGGCGGCGCGGAAGGTCTTCGAGCGCTATGACATCGACGGGGACGGCCTGGTCACCGCGGACGAATACCGGAAGGTCGTGGCGGAGTTGGAGGGCTCGGAGATCACCGAGTCGGAGGCCCAGGCACTGATCGACTCGCTCGACACCGACAACGATCGCCAGATGTCGTTCGAGGAGTTCTGGGCGGCCATGAATCGCTGAAAATCCCGCGCCCGGCGTGTGAATGCCGCAGGCGGTGTGGCACTTTCCCGTCATCGCGTGGATCGTGGACGACGCAAAGCGAGGCCATGCCCGTATTCCCGCAAGAGCTCCGGCTTGAGAAGGAATGCAAGTGCCAGGAGAACGACTGGAATGTGCACGGGATGAGCAGCGTACGGACCGTCCTGATGTCCGCCGTGCCCAATATGGGCCGGCGGCGCTACAACGGCTCTGATCTCGAATCGGATCCCTGGGCTGCAGTAGCCGCGGATGGTGGTTGAGCCGGCCGAATACACCAGTACGCGCAGACCCCGGGCCGTCAAGAACCCGGGGTCTCGTGCTGTCAGGGCTCGAACTCGGGAAGGCAAGCCAGGCCGGTGTCGAGCATGATGCGGTCGAGCGTCTCGGTGAGGGTGTGAGGGTCTGGCGGCGTCGATGACTGAGGCGTATAACGCCATCCCCATCCTCAAAAGAGGAACGCTTGCCTCGCCATCGCTAAAATCACCCCTCAGAGATAAAGCCCATTCGAGTGAATGTGGGGGCGGCGAGAGGCGCCAGAAGTGAACAAAGCCAATCGGCACCTATGCACTGAGCGCCGACTATCGTCGAGTTCACATCCCTCTGCAGGAGATCCTCATGGACTACTTCGACCTCGGGACCTTCACCCGGCCCGTATCGACACGTTCGCCGGAAGCACAGCTCTGGTTCAACCGTGGCCTCGCCTGGAGCTACGGGTTCAACCACGAAGAGGCCGTCACCTGCTTCGAATCGGCGGCGGCAGCGGATCCCGGCTGCGCCATGGCGTATTGGGGCATCGCGTACGCCCTGGGCCCCAATTACAACAAGCCCTGGGACTTCTTCGACGAGACCGATCTGCAGCGCACGGTGGAACGGGCGCATGCCGCCGTCGAACGGGCCCATGAGCTGTGTGACGGGGCCACGCCAACCGAGCGCGCGCTCATCGCGGCATTGCGCGAGCGCTACCCCGCCTCGTGCGCCGTGGAGGACTGTTCCGTCTGGAACGAGCCCTATGCCGTGGCCATGCGCGCCGTATACGAACTCGCACCCGACGACCTGGACGTCGCCACCCTCTACGCCGACGCGTTGATGAACCTCACCCCGTGGCAGCTGTGGGACCTGCGCACGGGCGAACCCGCCGGCGACGCGCGCACACTGGAGGCGAAGGCCGTCCTCGAACGCGCGTTGCTCACCGCGGCCGGCAGCGATCACCCGGGCACACTCCACATGTACATCCACCTGATGGAGATGTCGCCGACGCCGGAGAAGGCTCTGTCGGTCGCCGACCGGCTGCGAGGGCTGGTCCCGGACGCGGGGCACCTGCAGCACATGCCCTCACATCTCGATGTGCTGTGCGGGGACTACCGACGGGTCGTGTCGGGCAACAGCGACGCGATCAGGGCCGATGAGAAGTACCTGCGGCGGGCCGGCGCGATGAACTTCTACACGCTGTACCGCTCGCACAACTACCACTTCAAGATCTACGGTGCGATGTTCCTCGGCCAGTCCAGGACGGCGCTGGAGACGGTCGCGCAACTCGAGGCGTCCATCCCCGAGGAGCTGCTGCGCGTGGAGAGCCCGCCGATGGCCGACTGGCTGGAGGGCTTTCTCGCCATGCGGGTGCATGTGCTGATCCGCTTCGGCCGGTGGACAGACATCCTCGCGCTGCCGATGCCCGCCGACCGGGAGCTGTACTGCGTCACCACGGCGATGCTGCACTACGCGCGCGGAGTGGCGTATTCCGCCACGGGGGCGACCGTCGAGGCCGAGGCCGAGCGAGAGCTGTTCCGCCGCGCGGCCGAGCGGGTTCCCGAGACGCGGATGCTGTTCAACAACACGTGCCGGGACATCCTGGCGCTCGCCTCCGCCATGCTCGACGGCGAACTCGCGTACCGCAAGGGCGAGTACGACGCAGCGTTTGCCGCCCTGGAGCGCTCCATCGAGCTCGACGACAACCTGCCCTACGACGAACCGTGGGGCTGGATGCAGCCGACCCGCCACGCCTACGGGGCGCTCCTGCTGGAACAGGGCAGGGTCGAAGAGGCCGAGGCCGTCTACCGGGCCGACCTCGGGCTCGACAACACCCTGCCCAGGCCGTTGCAGCATCCCGGAAACGTCTGGGCCCTCCACGGCTTCCACGAATGCCTCGTGCAGCTCGGCAGGACGGGAGAAGCCCGCATCGTCGCCCAGCAACTCACCGTGGCCACCGCACTCGCGGACGTCCCCGTCGAGGCGTCGTGCTTCTGCCGCCTCGACACCGCCGCCGGCGCGAAGAGCGGCTGCTGCTCCGACGGAACCCGTGACAGTGCGAACTGACGCCGGGTACCCACTCCCTTGCTACCCGCGCTGCTGCGCTCTCCTCCCCCGCGACCCCCGCGACGCGCCCCCCCGCGGCGTCACGGTCGCGTACGGCGTCGCGGTCGCGCGCGGCGTTCGGCCAGTCACGAACGGGCTTGCCGAACGCTTCACTCTCACCGGCCCCCGGATCACGCCAGCCCCGTCCACGCGTCAGCTCCGAACGTGCCCTTCACGTCGGATGCGATGGTGATGGCGTCCACCTTGGCCTGCAGGGCGTACACGGTCGTCTTGCGTGCGCCGCGGACGCTGAGGTGGACGGGGCTGTCGCCCGGGTGGTCCGCGAGGATGCGCTTGAGTTCTCTGACGGACTGTTCGGTGATCCGGTGGGCGGGGAGGGCAAGCCGCACGGGGGGTCTGCCGCCGTGTTCGGCGGAGGAGACGTCCAGTACCGCGAGTTCTCTGCCGAAGACGTTCACGGTTCCGTCCCGGTCCTCGATCTTGCCCTTGACGGAGATGACGTTGTCTTCGGCCAGCGCGTGCTGCACGAGCTGGTAGGCGGCGGGGAAGAAGAGGACCTCGATGCCGGCATCACGGTCCGCCAGGTTCACGATGGCCCAGGCGTTGCCCTGTTTGGTCATCTTGAGCTGGATGCCGGTGATCAGTCCGGAGAGCTGTACGTCCCCGGAGGTGCGGCCGGAGGCGAGCAGTTCGGCGATGGAGCAGTCCCGTGCGCCGGAGAGGATGTGCTCGGCTCCGTCCAGCGGGTGGGCGGAGACGTAGAGGCCGAGCATGTCGCGTTCGGTCGCCAGGAGCTGTCTGCGGGGCCACTCGGTGTCGTCGATGGCAAAGTTGAGACCGAAGGGCGCAACGCTGCTTCCCTCGCCGCCCAGGTCGGCGAAGAGGTCGTCCTGTCCGAAGCTTGCCGCCTTCTTCACGGGGATGACCGCGTCGATGGCGTCCTCGTGGATGGCGGTGAGGCCCTTGCGGGAGTGCTGCAGGGAGTCGAAGGTGCCGGCCTTGATCAGGGACTCCACAGCTCGTTTGTTCAGTGCGGGCAGGCCGGCCTTGTCGAGGAAGTCGGAGAAGGAGGTGAATTTCCCTTCCCGGCGGCGGGCCTCGACGATGGCCTCGATGACGTTGTCGCCGACGTTGCGTACGGACCGCAGTCCGAACCGTACGTCGTCGCCGATGGCGGTGAACTCGGCGACGGACTCGTTCACGTCGGGCTGGAGGACGCGGACGCCGTTCTTACGGGCGTCGGCGAGGTAGACCGCGGCCTTGTCCTTGTCGTCGCCGACCGAGGTGAGCAGGGCGGCCATGTACTCGGCCGGGTAGTTGGCCTTGAGGTAGGCGGTCCAGTACGAGACGAGGCCATAGCCGGCGGTGTGGGACTTGTTGAAGGCGTAGCCGGAGAACGGGAGCATGACGTCCCACAGGGCTTTGACGGCTTCCTCGCTGTACCCGTTGCCCCGCATGCCGTCGTGGAACTTGTCCCACTCCGCGGCCAGCACCTCCGGTTTCTTCTTGCCCATCGCACGGCGCAGCAGGTCGGCGCCGCCGAGGGTGTACCCGGCCAGTTCCCGGGCGATGGCCATGATCTGCTCCTGGTAGACGAGCAGGTGGAAGGTGTTGCCGAGGATGGGATCCAGGGCGTCGCGCAGTTCGGGGTGGATGGGGGTGATGTCCTGGCGGCCGGTCTTGCGGTGGGCGTAGTTGGTGTGGGCGTTGGCCGCCATGGGGCCGGGCCGGTAGAGGGCGTTGACCGCGGCGATGTCCTCGAACCGGGTGGGTTCCATCTGCTTCAGCAGTACGCGCATCCCGCCGCCGTCGAGCTGGAAGACGCCGAAGGTGTTGCCCTCGGCCAGCAGCCGGTAGGTCTTGGTGTCGTCCAGGGGGATGACGACGGTGGACGGGTCGCCGTCCAGGGGGTCTACGGTGGCGAGGCTGATTCCCCGGTTCTCGCGGATGTTCTCGATGGCCTGGTCGATGACGCCCAGGTTCCGCAGCCCCAGGAAGTCCATCTTGATCAGACCCATGTCTTCGCAGGACGGGTAGTCGAAGCCGGTGATCTTCACCCCGTCCGAGGCACGCATGTGCAGCGGGATGCGGTCGGTGAGCTTCGTCTTGGACAGGATCACCGCCGCGGCGTGCACGCCGGTGCCGCGGGTGAGGCCCTCCACCCCGCGGGCGGTGTCGATGACCCGCTTCACATCCTGCTCGTTGCCATACATCTGCCGGATCTCGCCGGCCTCGCCATACCGCTCATGGGAGGAGTCGAAGACGGCGGCCAGTGGGGCGGACTTGCCGTTGTGGTCCGGCGGGAGAGCTTTGGTGATCCGCTCGCCGTGGGCGTACGGGTAGCCGAGGATGCGTGAGGAGTCCTTGATCGCGTTCTTGGCCTTGATCTTGCCGAACGTATTCACCATGGCGGTGTACTCCTCGCCGTACTTCTCGGTGACGTAGCGGACCATCCGGTCGCGCTGACGGTCGTCGAAGTCGAGGTCCACATCCGGCGGGTTGATGCGCTCGGGGTTCAGGAACCGCTCGAACAGCAGGCCGTGCTCCAGGGGGCACAGCTCGGTGATGCGGGTGGCGTAGGCGACGATCGAGCCGGTGGCCGAGCCCCGGCCCGGGCCGAGCGGGATCTTGTTGTCCCGGGCGTGGCGGCAGATGTCCGCCACGACGAGGAAGTAGGAGCTGAAGCCCATGGGGCCGATGACCGACATCTCGGTCTCGAAGCGGTCCACGATGTGCGGGGGAACCGGGTCCCCGTAGCGCATGGCCAGCCCCTTGAGGACTTCCTTGCGCAGCCACGACTCCTGCGTTTCGCCTTCGGGCACGTCCGGGAACCGCGGCATCTCGTCGACGTAGTCGAAGACCTCGTCGTAGGACTCGATGCGCTCGGCGATCAGCAGGGTGTTGTCGCAGGCTTCCGGAAGCTCCGAGAACAGGCTGCGCATCTCGGCGGCGCTCTTGAGGTAGTAGCCGGAGCCGTTGAACCGGAAGCGGCCCGGGTCGTCCTTGTTCTTGCCGACGCCGATGCACAGCAGGCTGTCGTGGGCGTCGGCCTGGTCCTCGGTGACGTAGTGCGCGTCATTGGTGGCCAGGAGGGGGATGTTCAGTTCCTTGGCCAGGCGCAGCAGGCCCTCACGGACCTCACGCTCGATGTCCAGGCCGTGGTCCATCAGCTCCAGGAAGTAGTTCTCGCGGCCGAAGATCTCCTGGTAGGCCGCGGCAGCAGTCTTCGCCTCGTCATACTGGTTCAGCCGCAGGCGGGTCTGGATCTCGCCCGAGGGGCAGCCGGTGGTGGCGATGACGCCGCCCGGCCGCTCGGCGATCAACTCCCGGTCCATGCGCGGCTTTCCGGCAGGGAACTGACCCTCATAGCTGGCCTGCGTGCTGAGCCAGAACAGGTTCCGCAGGCCCTGGCTGTTGCGCGCCCACATGGTCATGTGAGTGAAGCGGCCGCCACCGGAGACATCCTTCGACCCCTCACCGTCCGCGTTCGTGGCGCGACGGCCTCCCGGCCCCCAGAACTCCTGCTTGCGGACGAACCGAGAGGAAGGCGCCATGTACGCCTCGATGCCGATGATCGGCCTGATCCCTTCGAAGCCCTTCGCGACCTGCGCGAACTCGTAGGCACCGAACATGTTGCCGTGATCGCTCATGGCGATCGCGGGCATCTCCTGCCGGGCCACCTCGGCGAACATCGGCTTCATCTTCTGTGCGCCGTCCAGCATCGAGTATTCGGTGTGATTGTGCAGGTGAACGAAGGAATCCGGCACGTGTGGGTCGCCTCCGGGGTGAGTAGGGAGCCCCATCCATCCCGGCCAGGGACGCGATGGTGCCTTGTGGTGGCCGACCGCACAGGCATCAGCATCGGCATCGGCAGATGGCTGAGCGGCTCGGCTCGGCTCGTCGCGATGCGGTCGCGCCGACGGAGCGGCCAAGGGGTCGCACCGCCCGTGCACGTGGTCAGTCCGAGCCCTTGGCCGCGCAGGCCCGGCAGCCACCCGGCAGCCGGGCAGCACGCCTCCTGCCGCACTGCTTGCGAAACCACAGGTTGACCAGAGACATCAAAGCCAGCGCGGCCTACGGGAATCAAACAACCATTTCGCCGCCCGCAGTCAACGATTGGTTGTCCACCTAGGATGGTCAGCGTGGACCTCATCGCCGTGCGCACCTTCGTCACCGCCGTCGACGCGGGACAGTTCCAAGAAGCCGCCGCCAACTTGTCGATCACCCCACAGGCCGTATCCAAGCGCATCGCCGTGCTGGAGAAGGACCTCGGTGTGCAGCTGTTCAGCCGTACGGCCCGCGGAGCCCGGCTGACCATCGACGGACAGGCGTTCCTGCCTTACGCCCGGGCTCTCCTGCAAGCCGAGGAACGGGCAGCCGCCTCCGTGCGGCCGGGGCGCCGAGCGTTGCGCGTCGATGTGATCGGCCGCCGGGTTTCGGTGGCGGGTCTGCTGCGTGACTTCCACCGCGCGCATCCCGAGACCGATCTCGATGTCGTGACCCTGTTCGACTCGGACACGGCCATCGCCGCCGTCCGGTCCGGGACGATCGACGCGACCTTCCGCGCGGTGACCATGCCGGGCCGGCAGCTCCCCGACGGCATCGAGGCCACCCCGGTCTACGACGAACCGCTCCACCTGTTCACCGGACCGGCCCACGAGTTCGCCACCGCCCGCGCGATCACGCCCGCCCAGCTCGCCGGGCGCCGGATCTGGATGCCCGGCAACCTGCCCGGCACCGAGTGGGCCGCCTACTATGACGAACTCGCCGCCACGTTCGGTCTCACCATCGACGCGGTCGGCCCCAACTTCGGTATCGAGCCCCTCCTCGACACGATCGCGGCCTCCTCAACACTGGCGACCTTCGTCAGCGAGCAAACTCCGCTGGTCTGGCCTGCCGGCCACGACCTGCGACGCATCCCCCTGCACGACCCGACCCCGGTCTACCCGCACTCACTGATCTGGCGCACCGACAACCCGCACCCCGCCCTCACCGCACTGCGAAACCACCTCACCTCTGCCTACCCCGGCCGGCCCGACAACGGGACCTGGACACCGGACTGGGCTCAGGGCGCCACACCGCCGAGCTAGGCCGGGGACACCAACACACGACAGCCATCGGGCCGAAGGAGATGCCGGGCGCACTTCATCTCGTCATTCCCGTTTAGACCGTGTCCTACGTGGTGAGGCGGACGAGGCGCTTGTAGCAGCAAAGGGCGGCGGCGAGTCCGAGAAAGGCCAGGTAGTTGCGGGAATGGCGCTCGTAGCGGGGGCTGAGTCTGCGGTAGCCGGACAGCCAAGACATCGTGCGCTCGATCACCCACCTCCGGCGCCCTAAGCGTTCGCTGGATTCGATGCCTTTGCGGGCGATGCGCACTCCGATCCGCTTGCCGCGCAGCCATTTCCGCAGATCGGCGCGGTCATACGCCTTGTCGGCGTGAAGGCGCTGGGGCTTGAGGTACCGGCCTCGGTGGGGGTCGTGTCTCGTTTGGTGACCCGCCACCATGGGCTTCAGCCCTTCGCTGTCGTGGGTGTTGCCGGCCGAGATGCCGACGAGAAGGGGCAGCCCGTTCGCGTCCGACAGGATGTGCATCTCGGAGCCCGGCTTGCCCCGGTCCACGGGGCTCGGACCTGTGTGTTCGCCCCCTTTTTAGCCCTGACATGGGCGGTGTCGAGGACAACGCGGGTGACGTCGATCAGGCCGGTGTCGTCGAGGCGGTGCAGCACGGCTGCGTGCAGGCGGCCCCAGACGCCGGCTCTCGACCAGATCAGGAACCGGCGGTGGGCGGTCGACTTCGATATGCCGAAGCAGGGCGGCAGTTGGCGCCAGGCGCAGCCGCTGACCAGGACGTAGACGATGGCCGCGAACAGTGTCTCATCAGGCGTGTCCTGCGTTCCGCCGCCCTGCGGCCGCACTCTCGACGGAGGGATCAGCGGCTTCGCGATCTCCCACAGTCCGTCCGGAACAATCCAACTCCACGTACCCCGCCCCATACCGAAGCCAACGACCGCCTCACCACGTAGGACACGGTCTAAATCAGTCACACCCCGATCGTTGCATGGCTCCAGAGGGAGTGAAGGGGCGGCTCATACACCGCACCCTTCACCGAAGCCCCCGGCTCGCGAGTCGTGGTATTCCACCAACACATCAGCAAGTACCGGTCGCCTTGAGTGGCTGCTGCCGTACGTGGCGCCCCACAACCTCACGGCGCAAGCTCACGGCACAAGCACCTGTTCAGTCGAGCATGGCGGTGGCTTCGACCTCGACCAGATGCTCGGGCACGTCCAGGGCCGCAACGCCCAGCAGTGTGGCCGGCGGTACGGGGGTGACTCCCAGCTTGGCGGCGGCCCGGGTGATCCCCTCCATGAGCAGGGGCATCTTGTCGGGGTCCAGTCGACGACATGGACGGTCAGTTTCGCCACGTCGTCGAAGCTGCCACCGACCTCGGCCAGGGCGGTGCCGATGTTGAGGTAACACTGCTCGACCTGAGCTGCGAGGTCGTTTCCGCCGACCGTGACCCCTTCGGCGTCCCAGGCGACCTGCCCGGCGATGAAGACCAGCCGCGTCCCGGAGGCGATCGACACCTGCCGGTAGGCATCGATCTCCGGCAATCCGCTCGGGTTCACCAGGGTGATGGCCATGCTGCCCGCCTCCTTGCCATAAGAGCCCGTGGGCTCGCTTCCACCGAATCGGGACCAGGACCTTCCCGGTCTCTTGTGGTTACTCAGGAACCGTAGGAGAGTGGCCGCTGACATGGAAGAACGCACTTTTCAGTGACTGGGGAACCTCATGGTGACCAAGCAGTTCAGCGGCTCGCCCGACGAGGCGGACCTGACACGCGCGGACTCTCTGGCACGGGAGATCTTCTCGGACATCGCCAACAAATGGGCGCTCCTGATCATCGAAGCCCTGGGTGAACGCACCCTGCGCTTCAGCGAGTTGCGTAACGAGATCGAGGGCATCAGCCACAAGATGCTCACCCAGAACCTGCGCATGCTGGAGCGCAACGGCCTGGTCCAACGCACCGTGCACCCCACCGTGCCGCCACGGGTCGAGTACACCCTCACCGAACCGGGCCAGGCCCTGCGGGTGACCATCGACGGCATGTGCGACTGGACCCACCGGTACCTCGGCCACATCGAGGCCTCCCGCCACCACTTCGACTCCTGACGGACCGATGGGGCGCTGGAGCGCTGGAGCGCTGGAGCGCTGGAGCACTCCTACGCGGTGCCACTCCAGGATGACGAGCGGCAGTGAGGACGGCAAGCGGCGCTGAGGCCGCTCGCCCGCTCGTTCGCCGCGTGTCAGCGCAGCTCGGTTGCCGGCCAGGCGCGCGGGTACGGTACACGCAGCGACTCGGCCGCCACCGGGGTGTGGTCGGCGGCGGCGTGGAGGCGTCCGTCGCGCAGGACGAGGGCACGGTTGCGGAGCATCGCGGCGACCAGCTCGGTGGCGAGCGCCTCGGGCGTGAGGTCCAGGAGCCGTGCCGCGTCGGTCAGCCAGGCGCGGGCATGAAGGTAGGGCTCGACCTCGTCCGACGCGATGCCTCCGCGGATCATCAGGGCGAAGGCGAAGATGCGCCGGGCGCCGTACCAGACCGCCCCGTCCGGATCGTCGACGAGGCGCTGGGCGCGGCGCAGCGCGGTACCGAAGGCGGCCGTGGGGTCGGCGGGGATCGGGCCGTGCGAGGGAAGGATCACGCGAGGGGCCAGGTCGGCCATCCGCTTGAGGGAGGCGAGCGCCGTCGTGGCCGCGTCGAGCCCGTCGAGCGCGAGGTTGACCCACCCGACGTCATAGTCCGACAGCGCGTCCCCGGCCACGAGGAGCCGCTCGTCCGGTTGCCACAGCGCCAGGTGGCCGGGGGTGTGCCCGGGGGTCCGGACCACTTCCCAGTCGGTGTCGCCGAGGCGGAGCACCTGCCCGTCGTCGAGCGACATGTCTACCGTGTACGGGGCGACCGGCTGGTCCAGGTACTCCGCTGCACAACAGCCCGGGTCCCGGCGGGAGATCGCCTCCGCCTCCGGGGCCCCGGCCGCGATGGCAGCGCCCCTCGCCTGGAGGAGGGCGTTGCCGCCGACGTGGTCGGAGTGCCAGTGCGTGTTCACGACCAGCCCGATCTCCCCGGCGTGCGCACGGGCCCATGCAGCCGTGTCCTCCGCGTGCCCGACGAACCCGCTGTCGACCAGGGCCGGTTGCCGCCCGTGCAGCAGGAGCAGGTTGGCGTCGGGGAACGGCCTCAGCCGCCACGTCACCCAGGGCGGCAGCGACGGCTGCCCGCTCACTGCTCGGGCCGTTTCACGCGAATGAGCGTCTGCTGCCCATTGGCGACGAGCTTCCGCTCGCCGTCGTCCTGAACTCCGAACACCTCCAGCTGACACACGGTCAGCGTCCGCCCGGACTTCAGGACCGTCCCGACCGCCTCGATGCGGTCACCGGCAGCAGGCGCGAGAAGGTTGATCTTGTACTCGACGGTGAGCACGTTGTGTCCTCGGGGAACAGCGTGTAGGCGGCATAGCCGCCGGCGCTGTCCGCGATGGCGCTGGTGGCGCCGGCATGGAAGTAGCCGTGCTGCTGGGTGACTTCGGGCCTGCCGGGGAGCTCGATGTGCACGCGGCCCGGCGCGATGCGGGTGAGCGTTGCTCCGAGATGAGCCATCAGCCCCTGGCGGTCGAAGCTGTCCTGGATGCGCTTCTGCACCTCGGGGCTCGCCTGGTCCGGCTGCGACTGGTCTTCCACGTGCGCCTCCTTCGACGGACATCATGGTCTGTGAACGGGGTGAGGCGGGTTCGTCAGCCGGCCTGGCGTTCCACCAGCAGGAGCCCGCCGATGACGATCATCATGGCATCCGAGGCACGCGTGACCGCCCGGGCTGCGGAGGGCCGGGTCGTTACACCGACATCGAGCCGCACCGGGACTTTCCACCACGCCTCGCGTCACACGCCCTCTGACCGCACTTCCCGCCCTGGGGCGAAGCGAGCAAGCCTTCAAGTGGCCGTCGATGGCGCCGTGCCGATGACGCCGTGCCGATGGCGCCGTGATGCCGCATCCGGTTCGCGCTTACCCGTCCTGACCGGGGCCGTCTTCCTGGCGCGCCAGAGGCGTGGTGGCCCAGCCGTTTTCCAGCAGGGCGAACAGGTCGCGTACGGCCCGGGCCGGCTCGTCGCTTGCGCGGGCCAGACTGGGGACCTCCAGAGCGAAGCGTGCCAGGCCGGTGACGGCAAGGTCGTCCGCGGCCAGCCCAGTGGCATCGGCGAGAGTGGCGGCCAGTGCCTTCTCGTGGCGTGACCACATGCGCCGGGCGTAATCCCGCAACGCGGGGGTGGATTCGACGAGGAGGAAAGTGGGGTCGTCGGTCCGCACGGCGGTACGGGTGCGCACCATGTGGTCGCGCAGGGCGTGCAGCACGGGCTGACCGGGGGCTCGGTCGCGAATGGCGGCGATCAGGGCGCTCTCGATGTCCGCGTCCAGGTCGAAGACGAGGGCTTCCTTGCTGGGGAAGTGCTTGAAGAGCGTACTCAACGAGACATCGGCCGCCTCCGCCACCTCGCGCACACCGACGTCGTCGAAGCCGCGCTCGGTGAACAGCCGCACTGCGGCATCCGTCAGGGCCTGCCTCGTCTGGGCCTTCTTGCGTTCGCGGCGTCCGGTCGTTGTCTCGGCCATGCGCCCACCTTACCCCCTTGAAGAGATTTGATCGCAAAGGCAATCGGATAAAAAATCAGAGCAGTTGTACTTTTGGAGCTGCTGCGCTTCTATGAGCTGGAACGCCTGACCGGCACCCAGCCGCCGGAGCCCGGGGTACATCCCCACACCGGAAGGACGCATCTGCCCTGCCCGAAACGAGGCGTCGGCTTCGGCTTCGGCTTCGCCACAAGTCACCGGCACTGTCTTCAACCGTCGAACGGAGCGTGATCCTCATGTCCACCACCCCTCGCATCGCGATCGCAGGCGCCGGCCTCGGCGGCCTCGTCTGCGCGCGCGTCCTGCAGCAGCACGGCCTGCCGGCCACGGTCTTCGAGCGTGAGACCGCCCCCGACGCACGCTCGCAGGGCGGCACTCTCGACATCCACGAGGACACCGGCCAAGCGGCCCTGCGCACAGCCGGACTGTTCGACGAGTTCCTCGCCCTGTCCCGGCCCGAAAGCCAGGAGTGGCGCCTGTACGACCGCCACGCGACCCTGATACGCCACGACCAGGCCGGCGAGGACGATCTGAGCAGGCCCGAGATCGACCGCGGCCATCTGCGCGCGCTCCTGCTGGACTCCCTCGCCCCGGGCACGGTCCGCTGGGGCCACTCCGTAAGGGCCGTCACCCCACTCCCCCATGGCACCGCCCGCCTACACCACCACAACCACACCACCGAGGACTTCGACCTGGTCATCGGCGCCGACGGCGCCTGGTCCCGGGTACGCCCCGCGCTCTCCGACGCCCAACCCTCCTACGCCGGTGTCACGTTGGTGGAGGCCCACTTCGACGACGTCGACCACCGTCACTCCGGCATCGCCCGCCTGGTAGGTCGCGGCACCATGTCGGCCAAGGCGGGCCGCCGCAGCCTGGTGCTGCAGCGCAACAGCAACGGACACGTCCGCGCCTACATCAACTTCCGCGGCCCCCAGGACTGGCACGCCGGTGTCGACCTCGCCGACACCGAAGCCGTACGCGCCCGCCTCCTCGCCCAGTACCAGGGCTGGGACGAGAGCCTGCTGGACATCCTGCGCGACAACGAGGGCGGGTTCATCAACCGGCCCATGTTCGTCCTTCCCGTTCCCCATACGTGGCGGCGCGTCCCCGGCATCACCCTCCTCGGCGACGCCGCCCATCTGATGCCGCCCGCCGGCGTCGGCGCCAACCTCGCCCTGCTCGACGGCGCCGAACTCGCCCAGTCCGTCATTGGTCACTCCACCATCGCCGAGGCTCTCGACGCCTACGAAAGCGTCATGCTGCCCCGCGCCGCCGAGAACGCGAAGACCGCCCAGCAGATGCTCGCCGGCCTCATGCCTGACACCGACTCCGACGACGCCGCCTTCCCCGACAGCCTCTGGCCGGCCGCCCCTCTCCCTGACTCGCGCCCTGCTCACACCAGCTGAACAGCTGCCAACGGTCAGCTTGCAGCTCTGGCCTGGCGCGGCTTCTTCAGCGCCTCGGATAGGAGGACTTCTTACGCGGTTCTGACTCACACGGCGACCATGCAGAACGACGGAAAGCATCGCTGTCTGAGCTTGCGGGAGCGAGCAACTTCGGTGATTGACCTTCACCTTGGGGAAAGTCGCAGCCTCGTGGCATGCACTCTCAGATGCCCCCGTTCCGCTATCAGGAACTCCTCCGTCAGGCCGACGAATACCGACTTGCCCAGAAGGCGTGGAAGGGCAGTCGGCGCCGGCCCGCCGGCCGGGCTACCGCGGCAGGCAAACCGCTGTTGTCCATGAGCTGGTTCAGGCGCGGGCGCAGGCGGGGCACAGGCCCCGGTAGGTCACCTCGGCCCCGGAGACGGTGAAGCCGAAGCGTTCGGAGGCGGGCAGGTCGGCCAGGGGGTCGCCGCCGGGGTGGACGTCGCGGATGGCGCCGCAGCCCGAGCACACCAGGTGCTGGTGGGGGCGGTGGGCGTTGGGGTCGTAGCGTTTGGCGCGGCCGTCGGTGGCGACCTCGATGACCTCGCCGAGCGAGACCAGTTCGCCGAGGGTGTTGTAGACGGTCGCGCGGGAGATCTCCGGCAGCCGTGCGGTGGCGCGTGCGAGTACCTCGTCCGCGGTGAGGTGGATGTGCTCGCCGTCGAGTACCTCGGCGACCACCCGGCGCTGGGCGGTCATCCGCCAGCCGCGTCCGCGAAGCCGGTCCAGCAGGTCACTCATGACCACCAGCCTAACTGTGCATGGTCTGACAAATGAATTCGTACGGACCTGGTTGTTGTATTGACTTGGACATAGTCGATCGTAGGATCAGTTCCGGCGACAGCCAAGAGACAGGACAACAGCAGGGACAAGCCCGTGACGGTTCAGGAGACGGGTCCGCTCACCACCGAATCCGGTGCTCCGGTCGCGGACAGCCAGTGCAGCGAGCAGGTGGGCGTCGGCGGCCCGGCACCGGTCCGGGGCCGGGTCCCGCTGGAGACGCCCGCCCGCCCCGGCCGCGAGCGCCCCCACCGCGTGTGTGCCGTTCGTGCGGTCTCGTCGCTGACGTCGGCCGCGCGGCCGCCGGCGTGGAGCTCTGCCTGACCACGTCCGACCACCACGGCCCGTTCGACAAGACTTAGGCACCCAGCGGGGCCTGTGCCCCGATTGTTGACCATCCCCAGTTCCTGAGACCCGTGATCCGCCCCGTTCGGAAGGATTTCCATGTCTGAGAACCACGATGCAATCGTCACGGACCCGAAGCCCGAGGAGGCAGGTGGCTGCCCGGTCGCGCACGGCCGCGCCCTCCACCCGACCCAGGGTGGTGGAAACCGCCAGTGGTGGCCGGAGCGGCTCAACCTCAAGATCCTTGCCAAGAACCCTGCCGTGGCGAACCCGCTGGGCGAGGAGTTCGACTACGCCGAGGCGTTCAAGAGCCTCGACCTTCCAGCCGTGAAACGGGACATCGCGGAGGTACTGACCACCTCGCAGGACTGGTGGCCGGCCGACTTCGGGCACTACGGCCCGTTCATCATCCGGATGGCGTGGCACAGCGCGGGCACCTACCGGATCAGCGACGGCCGCGGCGGCGCCGGTGCCGGCCAGCAGCGCTTCGCCCCGCTCAACAGCTGGCCGGACAACGCCAACCTCGACAAGGCCCGCCGCCTGCTGTGGCCGGTCAAGAAGAAGTACGGCCAGAGCCTGTCCTGGGCCGACCTGATGGTCCTGTCCGGCAATGTCGCGCTGGAGACGATGGGCTTTACGACCTTCGGTTTCGGCGGCGGCCGTGCGGACGTCTGGGAGCCGGAGGAGGACGTCTACTGGGGTCCGGAGACCACCTGGCTCGACGACGAGCGCTACACCGGTGACCGGGAGCTGGAAAACCCCCTCGGCGCGGTCCAGATGGGCCTGATCTACGTCAACCCGGAGGGCCCGAACGGCACCCCGGACCCGCTCGCCGCGGCCCGCGACATCCGTGAGACGTTCCGCCGGATGGCGATGAACGACGAGGAGACCGTCGCCCTGGTCGCCGGCGGCCACACCTTCGGCAAGACCCACGGCGCAGGTCCGGCGGACAACGTCGGCCCCGACCCCGAGGCGGCCACGTTCGAGGAGCAGGGCCTGGGCTGGAGGAACACCTACGGCACCGGCAAGGGCGGCGACACGATCACCAGCGGTCTCGAGGGTACGTGGACGAACACCCCGACGGCCTGGGACAACAGCTTCTTCGAGATCCTCTTCGGCTACGAGTGGGAGCTGTTCAAGAGCCCCGCCGGTGCGCACCAGTGGCGGCCGAAGGGCGGCGCCGGGGCCGGCACCGTCCCCGACGCCCACGACGCGTCCAAGAGCCACGCCCCCACGATGCTGACGACCGACCTCGCGCTGCGCTTCGACCCCGCCTACGAGCAGATCTCGCGTCGCTTCCTGGAAAACCCCGACGAACTCGCGGACGCCTTCGCCCGCGCCTGGTACAAGCTGACCCACCGCGACATGGGCCCGAAGTCGCTGTACCTGGGGCCGGAGGTCCCGGCCCAGACGCTGCTGTGGCAGGACCCCCTGCCCGCGGTGACGCACGAACTCGTCGACGCCCAGGACATCGCCACCCTCAAGAGCCAGATCCTCAGCCAGGACCTGCCGGTCTCCCAGCTGGTGTCCACCGCCTGGGCCTCGGCCTCGACCTTCCGCGGCAGCGACAAGCGCGGCGGCGCCAACGGCGCACGTATCCGCCTCCAGCCGCAGAACGGATGGGAGGCCAACGACCCCGACGAGCTGGCAACGGTCCTGCGCGCCCTCGAAGGGATCCAGCAGTCCTTCAACGGCTCCCACACCGGCGGCAAGCAGATCTCACTCGCCGACCTGATCGTCCTCGCCGGCGGCGCAGCCATCGAGCAGGCCGCCAAGGACGCCGGCTTCGACATCCAGGTCCCCTTCACCCCCGGCCGCACCGACGCCTCCCAGGAACAGACCGACGTGGAGTCGTTCGCCGCCCTCGAACCGACCGCCGACCCGTTCCGTAACTACCACGGCAAGGGCAATCGCCTGCCGGCCGAGCACCTCCTGCTCGACAAGGCCAATCTGCTCACCCTCAGCGCCCCCGAGATGACCGTCCTCCTCGGCGGCCTCCGCGCCCTGGGCGCCAACCACCAGCAGTCCTCGCTCGGCGTGTTCACCACCACCCCCGGCACCCTGACCAACGACTTCTTCGTCAACCTCCTCGACCTGAACACCACATGGAAGGCGACGTCCCAGGACCAGAGCACCTTCGAGGGCCGCGACGCCACGGGCGCAGTCAAGTGGACCGGCTCCCGCGCCGACCTCGTCTTCGGCTCGAACTCCGAACTGCGCGCACTCGCAGAGGTCTACGCAAGCGATGACGCGAAGGAGAAGTTCGTCAACGACTTCGTCGCGGCATGGGACAAGGTGATGAACCTGGACCGGTTCGACCTCAGCTGACCATGACGTCCAGGCCGGTCGGCCCCGCGCCGGCCGGCCTGGACACCCACTGCCGATAAGTCGCGGCAGGATCCGCCCCACACGCACGGCACGCACGGCACGCACGCCGCCGAAAAGACCGTGGCCGTGGCCGTGGCCGTGGCCGGGCAAGAAGGAATGCCCGGACGGGCCCCGTCAACCGGCGGGTGCTGCGGCGCGCTTCACCGCCGCCTGGCGAACCAGGCGACCGAAGCCACGGTCCCCGTTGACACCACGACGGCCACCTTCACCGACAGGAGTCCGAGGCCGGGAGTCCACCACCCAACCTTCCACGCCAGGACCCATAACAGCCCTAAAGCCACCACTGTGCAGCCCACAGACGTGGCGACACGCACGGTACGACGGCCTTGAGACTCCGCACTGTTTCCCTCATCCATGGGTGCGACTTTAGGGACCAGGTCGAAGTCCGCTCCGGCCAATTCAGGCTTTGGCCAAATCGCCGGGAGCAGGACCTCTGCGTTCACCGCCGTCCCCCGGCCTGGTCGGCCCGATGAGGGTCGGTGCGTACGTGCGCACGCACCCCTTGCAGGCCGAACAGGATGAGAAGCTCAACCACGCCGCCGTCGGCACTGCCCAGCCAGTGGGGCAAGGACGTGTCGAACTCGGCTGCCTCACCGGGCGGCAGCGTCAGGTCGCGCTCGCCGGTCACGAGCCGCAGGCGTCCGCTGAGCACGTAGAGCCATTCGAAGCCTTCGTGAGTCTGCGGGGCCGGTTCGAGTGGTTCCGGCTGGGCGGGGATGATCATCTTGAACGCGTGCACCCCGCCCGGTCGCCGGGACAGGGGCACGAAGGTCATCCCGAACCGTCTGATCGGCTTGAGGTGTATCCGGGGGTCGCCGGTGTGCGGGGCGCCGACGAGGTCGTCCAACGGAACGTCATAGGTACGGGCTAGCGGCAGCAGCAACTCCAGGCTCGGCCGGCGCTGCCCGCTCTCCAGCCGGGACAGAGTGCTCTCCGATACGCCGGTCGTCGCCGCGAGGCCGGCGAGGGTGATGCCGCGGGCACGACGCAGCGCACGAAGGCGCGGCCCCACCGCGTCGAGCACTTCATCGTCCGTCCTGTGATCCATCAGGTCATCTTGCCGTAACCGCAAGATTCCGTGCCAGGTCATGGGATGCCTGGCAAAACTGAGCGTATCCCGACACAAGGAGTCTTGATGAACACCACCGATGCGGTCGCGTTCTGGGACGGCGTCTACGCGGCCCGACCGGCAGCCGGCGGCCCGCAGCCGAATGCCCGCCTCACCGAGACGGGGACGGGCCTGCCGCCCGGTGACGCGTTGGACCTCGGATGCGGCGACGGCGGCGACGCGCTGTGGCTCGCCCGCCTGGGGTGGCAGGTCACCGCCGTCGACATCTCGGCCGTGGCGGTCGAGCGGCTCGCCGCCCTCGTCCGCTCACACGGCCTGGACGACCGCGTCACCACCGTGCGGGCCGACTTGCACACGTCTTTCCCGCCCGGCGGATTCGACCTGGTCTGCGCCCACTACCTCCACACCCCCTTCGACCTGGACCGGGCAACCGTTCTGCGCTCGGCCGCGCACGCACTGCGCCCGGGCGGGCGGCTGCTGGTCGTCGACCACGGCTCGGCCGCGCCGTGGTCGTGGAACCAGGAGCCCGGCATCCGCTACCCGAGCCCGCGGGAAGTCGCCGCGGGTATCGACCTGGCGCCGCAGACATGGACGGTCGAGCGGGCCGACGCACCCCGCCGGATCGCGACCGGACCGGACGGGCGCACCGCCGAGGTCACCGACCACGTCCTCCTCATCCGCCGCACCGCCTGACACGGGGGCCGATGCCCGCCCCGACAAAGGAAGGGAGACCACGATGCCCAGCACCACGCGCCGCAACGGCCGCCGCGACACCCCGCCGCCCCGTACCGGAAGCAACGAGACCGAGATCCTGCACGGATTCCTCAACTACCTCCGGACCTCGATCGCCGCGAAGGTCGACGGCGCCCCCGAACCGCAGGTGCGCACAGCCGCAGTGCCGTCGGGCACGAACCTGCTCGGCCTGCTCAACCACCTGACGTTCGTTGAGCGTTCGCTGTTCCTCGGGGACGACGTCACCGACTGGCAGGCGACGTTCCAAGCCGCACCGTCGGACAGCGTGGCCGATGTTGTCGCCCGCTACCGCGACGCGGTCAAGCGCGCGAACGACGTTCTCGACGGGTGCACCGATCTCGGCGCACCCGTCCCCCGACTGCGGCCGGACCGCCCCGCTCCCAGCATCCGCTGGGCACTCACCCACATGATCGAGGAGACCGGCCGGCACGCGGGCCACGCGGACATCCTCCGCGAACTCATCGACGGCACGACCGGCCGCTGATCCGCCTTCAGGTCTCGTTCGGCGGCACGGCGTTCGGCGGCACCTCTGACCGGTCCCCGTTCACCAGCACCGAGATCGACGAGTACGCACGAACCTACAGCCGGCCCAAGGTCCTGTCGGGCGGCTTCGAGCTCTACCGCGCCCTCGACAAAGACGTCCGCGACACCGTGGCAGCACCACCGATACGTGTCCCGGCCCTGCTCATGACCGCCCAAGGACAACTCAACGCGATCCGGGGCACAGTGGCCCCGCGCATGACCAACATCGTGCGGGCGGTGGACGTGCCGAAGGCCGGGCAGTGGCTCGTCGAGGAGAACCCCCCGTTCGTCACCGCCGAGCTCTTGCGCTTCCTCGACGGATGACCACGCCACCGATGCGGCGCGAGACGCCGCTCGGCACGGGCGCCACTTCCGGTCGTCACCATCCAGTTCGCCGACTGGCTCTCGCCCCACCAGATCAACATGCGGCCGACCGACCGCCACCACGTCGACCGCGTCTTCCTGGCCGGGAACACCGTCCACATCAACATCCACTCACAGGAGCCCTCTGCCATGCACACATACGACGTCACAGTGACCACCAGCGCCTCGCCGGAAGTGGTCTGGAAGCTGCTGGTCCACGCCGCGAGCTGGCCGCTGTGGTCCAAGGTGGACAGTCTGGACACGACACGGTCGGTCGACCTCGACCCCGGCGGCGACGACGGCGTCGGTGCCGTCCGGGCTTTCCGAACGGGACGCACCGTGACCGGGGAGCGGCTGACCGAGAAGGTCGAGCGACGCCTCTTGGCCTATGAAGACGCGTTCAATTCGTCGCTGCACAACTATCACGCGCGCATCGAGCTGAAGCCGACAGCGAGCTCAGGCACGGTCATCCACTGGTACGGCGAGTACGAGACGAGCTGGCTGTTGGGCTGGGTCATGCCGCGCTACCTCCAGAAGTTCATGCAGGGCATGGCGGATGGGCTGGCCCGCTACGCCGAGGAGTACAAGCCGGCTCAGTGATGCCTACGCCACAGCGCGCGTTCAGCCGGGGCCGCGGCTGATGGCCGCCAATGGGGGCTTGCTGAAATACGTTTACGGCGTCGTGGGGAGTGCCTCTACTGTGACCCGATGACGACTCAGGTGATCGTGCTGAACGGCGGGTCCAGCTCGGGCAAGTCCGGAATTGCCCGGTGTCTGCAGGCGGTTCTGCCGGACCCATGGCTTGCCGTCGGGGTCGACACTCTGATCGAGGCGATGCCCGTATCCATGCAGACATCGGATGCAGGGATCGAGTTTGCCGAAGATGGCGGGGTGAGTGTCGGGCCGGAATTCCGGACGCTGGAAGCAGCATGGATGGCGGGGGTCACCGCGATGGCCAATGCAGGCGCCCGGATCATCGTCGATGAGGTCTTCCTTGGTGGAGCGGCGTCCCAGCAGCGGTGGCAGAAGGCTCTTGGCGGACTGGACGTGCTGTGGGTCGGCGTCAGATGCGAGAGCACGGTGGCCGCAGGCCGCGAGATCGCCCGCGGGAATCGGGTCAAGGGAATGGCCGTATCGCAGGCGGAGGTGGTCCACCAGGGCGTGCTCTATGACCTGGAGGTGGACACCACGCACAGCGAGTCCCTGGAGTGTGCGCGGACCATCGCCGCTCAGACCCGGTGATGGTCACCTCGGTCGCCTGACACCACGGTGGTCCGGCAAACGGCTGGTAGCGGCCGGTAGCAGCCGGCCAGGGACAGGGGACGCGCCCAGCAGCTGAGACGGGTGCCCGCCAGCTGTCGATGTGGGTGTTGAGTTTGCCGGTGGGGGCCCGGTGGGGCCAGTGCGTGCAAGGGGCGCCTTGGATGCTCGGGGGCGTCAGTTCGCGGTCAGGACTTCGCGGGCGGCTCGTTCGCCGGAGCGCACCGCGCCCTCCATCAGTCCGTGCATGAGGGTCGCCGACTCCGTGCTCGCCCAATGGATCCGGCCCACGGGCTCGCGCAGCGCGCTGCCGTAATTGGTCAGCGCGCCCGGCGGGAAATGGGCGACCATTCCGCCCAGCGACCACGGTTGCTCGGACCAGTCGGTCTCCAGGTATGCGGTGGGACGGCGCGCCTCCGGGCCGAAACGCTCGGCGAGCGCGTCCAGCCAGACCTCCTTTCGCTCCTTGGGTTCCAGGCGGCCCAGCCGTACGGCACCAGCTCCGAACGCATAGCTGCTCAGCACGCCCGGCACTCCCGAACGCGGCGTCTGGTCGATGGTGATCGGGACGGGCGACTGGGGCGAGAGCGTCTGGCCGGACAGCTGCTGGCCCCGCCAGAACGGCTCGGAGTACTGCGTGTGCACCCGGATGATCGCCCCGGGCACCACGCGTTGTCGCAGGTGGCTATGGGCAGCGGGCAGCGGCGGGTCGAAGGAGATCCGGCCGGCTAGGACCGGCGGAGTGGCCACGATGACCCGGCGGGCCCGTACGGTGAGCGCGTCGGTGATGACCTCGACGTCGGTCGTGTTCTGGACGATCCGCCGGACCGGGCTGGACAGGTGCACCGCCGTGCCCAGGCGCGCGGCCATCCGCCGGGCCAGTTCGGGGGCTCCACCGTCCACGAGGTGGGATTCCGTCTTCCGGTTGTCGGTGTAGTAGCCGAAGCCGGCGCCCCCGCCACCGCGTGCCAGAACGAGCGCGCCCAGCAGGGAAACCTCCGCCGGGTCGGCACAGAACAGCAGATTCATCGTCGACCTGAGGAGGGTGTGGGCGGCGGCCGAGGGCACGTTGAGTGGATGGGAGAGCCACTGGCCGAGTGTGCGGGCATCCCAGGTCCGTGCGCGCCGTGCCTCCCACGGGGCATCCGCCGGCAGCCGCCGTGCCATCAGGTTCAGGCGCAGGAAGGCCAGCCCGAGCGTGGCGAGTGCGGCCGGGCCGGTCTTGGGGATGCCGCGGTAGCGGTGGTTGCGGCCGTCGAGGCGTACGAGGTGATCGCCCTTGTCGTACTGCGGGTAGACCTCGAGCCCCAGCTCGCGGCAGAGCTGGAACATCCGGTCCTGGCCCTTTCCCAGCCAGGTGCCGCCCGCGGAGACCACGGTGCCGTCGGGCAGCTCCCGGTTCCAGACACGCCCGCCCACCCGGTCCCTGGCCTCGAGTACCACGACCTCACGCCCGGCCGCAGCCAGCTGCCGCGCGGCCGCCAGTCCCGCGAATCCGGCACCCACGACGCATACGTCCGCCGTCACCTGTTCCATGACCCACCTCCACAGTGCAGCCTCGCGCGCCGGGGCCCGCGGCGCCCGGTGGGTGAGTCGGCCGGGCGGGCGCGGGCGTCCAGTCGGGTGACGTGCCTGATCGGGATCCGGCCTCGGTGTTCGGTGCGGTCGGTCGGGCGCGGCGCCTGGCGATCCGGGGCGCGCAGGGGTGCCCCGTGTCGCCAGGTGGGTGAGGGCCTGTGATGGCGGAGTGAGGCGCTGTTGTTGTGTGTGGGCCGGCTGGGGGCGCGGTCAGTGGTGGAGGAACGGGAGGAGGTGCTCGAGGAGGGCGTCGGGGTGCTCTTCGGGAACGTAGTGGCCGCAGTCGGGCAGGACGGCGCTGTCGAGCTGCTCGGTCACGGGTCCGAGGAGGTCAGCGAGGCGTTGGCCTTGTCCGTGGGCTCCGGCGACGCTGAGGACGGGCAGGGTGAGCGGATGGCGCTTGCGCCGGTGGTTCTGGGCGATGTTGTCGTCGGTGGCCCGGTAGTAGTCGAAGCTGGCGCGCAGTGCCTCGGGGTCGCGGGCGAGGCTTTCGACGTAGAAGGCGACCGCTGAGTCCGGCAGCGGGCGGGCGGCTTTCTGGCGGAACTGGTCGCCGTAGTAGATGTGCTCGCGGCCGCGGACGAGCTGCTCATTGACGGACCGCTTGCGGTTGAAGGCGAAGTGCCACAGCAGGTCGTTGTGTGCCTCGGAGCCGAAGAGGGGGACGTCGGGCGCGAGTCCGGGGATGGTGGCGTCGAGCAGGGCGAGGCGTTCGAGCACATCGCGATGATCGGCGGCTAGGGCGTAGCCGATCCACATCCCGACGTCGTGCCCGGCCATGGCGAAGCGTTCGTGGCCGAGCGCCCGCATGAGGGCGACGAGTTCCGCCGCCACGGTGCCGGTGTCGTATCCCCCGTGGGGCTTGTCGGACGGTCCGACTCCGCGGGGGTCGACCGCTATGACTCGGAAGTGCTCCGCCAGGCGTGGCATGACCAGGCGCCACACGTACCAGTTCTGCGGCCAGCCGCCGACGAGGAGGACGGGCTGCCCGGCGCCGCCCTGCACGGTGTGCAGCTCCACCTCGCCGATACGGACGAGGGTGCTGTCGAAGACGTCCGTGAAGCCGTCCGGGAGCCAGGGGACGCCGCTCACGGTGCCGAAGCCGGTGAGCGGCCGGAGGGTCGTCGCGGTCATCCGCGTTCTCCTTGCGTGGAGGTGGGGTGGAGTGAGATGGGGTGGGGTGGGGGGGTGTGCGTCGAAGGCGTTGGCACGGTGACGTCGGTGGGTCTGAGGTCCTGGCCAGTTGCCATTGGAACCGCTTCAACTGGTTCACCTGAACCTATTAAGACGGTTCGCTCCATAGACGTCAAGTGTTGGCGTCCGGAGGGGGAGCGACTACGCTGAACCACCATGACCGGTTCATCCGCTGTTGGAAGCGCTCCCACCCCGGCCTCCGGGCGGCGCAGCTCGGAGGGTTTCCGGCTCGGAAACGAGATCCTCGCGTTCCGCTTCGTCGCCACGCTCGGGGAACGGCGCGCCGATCCCGTGGAACGGATCGGCACCCCCGAGCAGCTGCGAGCCTGGCTCATTGCCAACGAACTGGGCAGTGCGGACATGCCTGCCTCCGAGTCCCTCTTGCGGGACGCGCGCGCACTGCGCGAGGCCATTCACCGGGCCGGCACCGCCATCGCCTCGGGCGGTGTTCCGGATCCGGCTGACGAGGAGCTGCTCAACCGCTGGACCGCACGGCACCGGGCGCGGCTCGTCCTCACCGGTGGGCGGGCCAGGTGGCATCTCCCGGAGACCGACTCCGCGCGCGCCGCACTCGCCGTCGTCGCCCTGGACGCCGTCGCGACTCTCGGCGGCCACGGTGACGGTGTGATCAAGCGCTGCGAACAGCACACCTGCGGGGGACTCTTCGTGGACACCAGCCGCGGCCGACGGCGGCGGTGGTGCTCCATGGCCACCTGCGGGAACAAGGTGAAGAAGGCCAATCTCAAGGCAGCACGGGACGGGACCGAGCCGGGCCTCACGGACGGGTGAGCTGGCACCGGCCACTCCGTCGCCTCCGGGGAGGCCCTCCGGGGTGCGGCCGGTGGCTCGGTCCTCGCCGGCGGCGCAGTCCCACGAAAGGTGCCCGAACCCGACTTCGCCCCGGGTCCGGGCACCTTCACCTGCTCACTGACTACGGCAACAACACCGACACCGGCTACAGCCACGACACCGGCCTACGACTACAGCCACAGCACGGCTACGGCTACGGCTACGGCTACGGCTACGGCTACGGCTACGGCTACGGCTACGGCTGAAGGAGAATCCTCATCCCGCCGTTGCGCTCGATCGCCTGCTCGCTGTACAGCAGCGGGAAGTACTCCCCCGCGCTCCACTTGTCCTGGAGGTCCTTGTAGTGCTTACTGCGCTGATCGCCCGACTGGCCAGGGGCGTTGATGACGCGCGAGTTGTCCCACGCGCCGACGTCTAGTGCCATCTTGAACGTCGCGCCGACCACTTCCGCATACGGATGGTCGAGGTGGTGGAAGTACGAGACAGAGACGGTGTCGAAGCTTCCGCCTCTCTCGGTGGGGCCCACGTTCGGGCCGCCGAGCGGGTGCAGGAACACATGGATGTGCATGGCGCCCCACCGCCACGCGCGCTCGTCGGCGCCGAGTTTCGACGCGACCTCGGTGTAGGCCTTCGGGAGCGTGCTGAGCAGCAGTTCGTCCCGCTTCCGCGCGCCGTCGGCGCCGAACCAGTCATCGGGGCGGACGAATGAGTCATTCATGACGCGCAGGTCGAATTCGATACTGATGCCCACCAGGTAATCCGCCGCCGGCTTCGGCAGCAGGAGCTGTGCCCAGGCGGGGTACAGGAACCGCATCATCCACGTTTCGAACAGCGCCGCTGCCGCCGAGTCCTTACTGGCTACGCCGTCATAACTGGACAGCAGTCGCAGTGCCTTGGCCGTCGTCGGGTCGGTCGAACGCAACTTCTTCACATACGGCAGGAACTGGCCGGCGACTCCTGACTTCACGTCGTTCTGCAGCGCCAGGGTGTCAGCGATGGATGTACCTCGCTGCTGGGAAAGGACCTCGTGAATACGGTCCTTCCGATAGGCCGGCTGCCAGTCGTAGGTGGGTATCGGGTAGCCGGGAGGGAAATTGAATTCGTTGGCCGACACAAAGAATCCCGACCGGGGATTACGCGAGGTGGGCAGCTGCGCGTTGTCGTAGAACCCGTCCCATTCGAAACGCCCGTCACCGGGCACCGGAAGCAGACCGTCATACCCTCTGCCGCTGCGCTTCGGGATCAACGCTCCGGGGGCCCAGCCGATGTCACCCTTGGTGTCGGCGTAGACCAGATTCGACCCGGGAGTCTTCCACCTGCTGATCGCCTCGACGAATTCGCGCGAGTCCTTGACACGCTGGAAGTTGAGGCTGCCGAGATACGGCGACGTGCCCGGTTCCGTCCAGACGGTGCGCACCGCATACGCCTTGTGGTTCTTTTCGTCGATTTTTACGACGGGTCCGTGTCGGGTGAACGACAGCTGAGCCTGGCGGGGTTCACCGCCGGCCACCGCGATCTTTTCCGTGACGGTGGTCAGCTTTTCCCAGCGATCGCGGTAGCGGTATCTGCTGTGGTCTTCCGGATCGAGCTCGTAGACATAGAGATCCGCCTGGCCCGCGGGGAGATTGGTCAGGCCGAACGCGACCATGCCGTTGTGCCCCATGCTGATGCCGGGATTCCACGGCTCACCGGCTCCGATGATATTCAGTCCCGGAGCGCTGAGATGGGCGATGTAGCGGTTGGCGGGGAGCGTGTAATCCTCCCGGTGCGGGTCACCCGCGAGGATCGGCCGACCGGTCGCCGTACGCGTCGCCGCGACCGCCCACGCATTGCTTCCGGTCGCGCTCTCCCGCAGCACATTCCGCCCGTCCGGCATTCTGCGCAGCTTGCCGTCCGCAAACACCATGGGAGAGGTAGCAAGGCTGTAGACCCCCAGGACATCGGCGGGTATGAGGCTCAGATCGAGCCCCTCCGGCACCTGAACCGTGTGGTCGGGTTCCAGCTTGTGGAAGTACGTACTCGCCTTGTTCCCTCCGACGCTCATGAGCCGGGCACGGGCGACCTGCGAACTGAGGTTGCCCCCGATTCCGTGGGTGCGGATCCGCACCACGTCCTCCGGACTCCAGCGCGCGGGCCGGTAACCCAGCTTCTGGAATTCGGCCGGCAGAGCGTCGGGATGGTCACCGAGCCAGTCGATGTAACCGTTGATCCCGGCGACGAAACGGGTCGCCGCCTCGCGGGCCTCGGGACCGTAACTCGCCCACTCGGCCGCCATGTCACCGCGGTAGAGGAACAACCGCGCGGCCCGGTCCTGTTCGACGTATGACGCGCCCAGCACCTCGCTGAAACGGCCCAGACCCCGCCGCCGCCAGGTGTCGATCTGGAAAAGCCGCTCCCGGGCAGCGTTGAATCCCTGCGCCTGGAAAAGGTCACCGACATTGTCGGCGAAAATGTGCGGCACGCCCCACACATCGACCGTCACACGGACCGGCTTCTTCAGCCCGGGCACGGAATACCTTTGCCCCTCGTCCTCCTTCCACTGCGTACGCAACGGCTGGGCAGATGCCGTACCGGCCGGCAGGGTTCCGGTCAGCGCGACGGCAGCGCCGGCAAGACCGGTACCCAGCAGAGCCCGACGGGAAGGAGGAGGTGACATGGCATTCCTCACAAACGAGTTCGGCAAACGGTCAGTGCCCGCGGAGGCATCACGCAGAGGGGCGTCACGACTATTTCCCCGGGGAGTTGAGGTCGATCCCCTCGCACCGGAAAGCTATCCGGCCCACGAGCGCCACCACACCCGTAACCTCCCCCTAATCTCCGGGGGCTTTTCCGCTACCCCTAGGAGAGGGACCACACGAGACTCCGCACTCGCCGCCCCCGCCGTCGCCCAGGCACTCACACACAGGGACGGGTCAGGAACAGGTCCCGGTTGCCCCGGTTGACCCGGTTGACCGGCTCAAGGGCTCGGAATGCCGCTGGTCGGGGGCTGGAGCCGCTGGATCATCTGCTCCATGACGGCGACGGGTAGCGACGGGTGCCGCGCTGCAGTCTGTGCGGTGTCGGTGTCACGGAGCAGTTGGACCAGCACTCGGGCGGGCAATCGTGGGTGCCGGGCCGCCGCGTGGCGTATGTGCTCGTGCGGGTCGTCGAGCATCCGCACGGCCGATGCGGGCGTCAGCCGGGGGTCGTTCGCTGCCCGCAGCCGTACCTCCGCCTCGGTGTCGCGGCTGAATCGCTCCACCAGTTCGGGCGTCGATTCCGGGTCATCAAGGGCCAGTTGACGCATACGCGGGTTCGGGTCCCCGGCGTAGCGCAGGAGGCCGTGGCGGGGGAAGTTCGGATGGCCGCGGGGGCGGTCCGGGGTGCTGAGGCTGCCGGTCCACCATTGCCACACCCTGAGCAGCATCTCGGCGGGTGCGTCGTCGCAGGACTCCGCGAGAAAGAGCTGGACGACACGGTCCTCGTCCTGGGCTAGACGTTCGATGACGTCCGGTGGGAGATGCTGGGCACGGGCGACGCTTCTGCGCACGAGGGGGTGGGACGAGGCGGCCAGGCGGCGCATGGCGTCGGTGTCGTCGTGCAGCGCGGTGACCCAGCGGAGTGCGGAGTGGTGTCCGCGCGGGTCGAAGTCGATCTGGATGCCGGACCGCTGCTCCTCGGTGAGATCGGGGCGGGTGGCCACCACGGAGCGGACGTTCTCGTCGGGGTCCCGGGCGAGGAGCGCGACGAGGTCCCGCTCCAGGTGCGGGTTGCCGGCGAGGGCGCAGCGCTGGGCCGGAGTGCCGTGGTGTGCACGGTTTTCGGCGAGTTCGCGCTCCAGGCGACAGGTCTCCACGGCACGGTCCTTGAGGTCCTCGGAGTCGAAGACCGATGGGGGCATCGGATGGTCCTTGTGGTGCTGGAGGATTGCCTCTGCGCGGACCGTGCCGTGGAGGTCACCCAGGAGATTGCGCCTGACCGGGATCTCCAGGCGAGCCCAGGCCCTCGCGCAGACCATGGCGCGCACGGCCGGGTCGGGGTCGGCAGCCAGCGCGGTCACGGTGCGCGGAGGAAGTCCGGGCAGACGGACGGTCTCTTCGCGGACCGGTGCGTAAGAGTCTGCGGACAGCTGTTCATGGACGGCCTCGGTGAGCTCTGCGCGCCGGTCCGCCGCGAGCGACGTGAGGACCCATCGGCGCCGGGGGTGCTCCTCGCCGAGGATCAGACGGGCCCACTGCTCAGCAGTGATGTTCGGCTGGGCCTCGGCCAGCAGCTCCCGCACCTTCCACTCCGGGTGGACCATCGCCGCCTCCACTACGGCGGTGGGCAAGCGGCGCCACAGAAGGAAGTGCGACAGACCCAGCAGCCTCGCGCGTACGTCCTCGGGCGTGGACGGGTTGAGTGCCAGTCCATGCGCCCACAACTCGCGCAGCCTGCCCGGAGGACACGGCCCCTGAAGCAGCGATGCCCAGGCGGCGGCCCGCTCCTCCGGGGACTCCTGAGCCTTGGTCCGCGCGGCAGCCTCCTGCCGCTCCTTGATCCGGTCCACGGTGACGAGCCAGACCTCGCCTTCCTCGGTGGTCGCCCCGAGCAGGGTGTTGCCGTCCGTCGAGAGCGTCAGGAATTCCGGTTGGCCCGGCCGCTCCCCCAGCACGCCGGCAAGGTTCCATCGGGCGGTGAGCCGCACCCGCGTCCAGCCCCTGGGCACGCATCCGGTCCCGTTGCCGGCGACATCGATGAGGAACACACCGTCCTCACCGATGATCCCTTCCTTGACCGCGAGCCGGTGCCACTGAGTGTTGAGCTCGGCGACCACGTCCGGCCGGTCGATCTGCACAGCCACGGCCGGCTCAGCTTCGAAGGCAATCACTGGACGCCATGCGGCCCGGGGCGGCAGTACCTCTTCGGTGCGCCGGTCCCCCACGATGTCCAGCCCGGCGCGCCGCAGCAGTTCCACGTACTTGTCACTCCCACCCGTCATGGAAGCCCATCCTGCCTTGATGCGCTTCCTGGTCGCTCAGCGGCTCATGTCGCAGGCACCGCGGGTCTGTTGGAGCTGAGGCCGTCCCGGCCGTCAGCATCGGCCGCGGCGAGTACGAGGACACGTCCGGTGCTCCGGCCGAAGACCAGGCGGGCGCCCTGTCGCAGGCAGGAACGGCGCTGCCTCGCCGGTCCGGGGAACCATCTCCGGCTTCGTCTCGTCAGTCATCACGTGTTTGGACCTTGGGATGACATTGACGAGTTCACCAGCCGCATCGAGAACGTCATCGGTGGCTACCCCACCGGTGATCCGTGGGCGACGATTGACATCTGTATCAGCGAGCTGGAGACCGACTTGGACAGTGACGCCACTGTCTACTGGGTCCTCGGGGTCGCTGCCGTCGGCCCGTGGATGGAGTGGTGCGACGAGCGCCCGGATCTCGTCCGCCGAGCGGAGAAGGCGCTGGAGGCAGCGCTCGCCGCCTTCCGTCAGCGGGAGGACAGCTGTACGCATGACACTCACCCGTGGGATGAGGGGCCTTTCAGCATCCCGGACGATCTCACTGGCTTCATGTACCGGCTCCAAGAGGCGGACGACTGGGAACCCGATCCGGAGTACCCGGAAGACGAGGCGCCGTACGGCCCGGACTTCAGCGAACTCATGCGCTGCCCACGCAATGTGGCCGCCTTCGCGAGTGCCGCCGTGTAGGGCGAACTTCCCCGAAGGATCCAACGGTGGTGGCGGGCTCGAAGACTGGGCGTGGCCTCGGTTGATCAGGCAGGTCCGCGGTGTAGCCGGGTGGTATCGGCGCGGGACATGGCGGAGGCCGGCGGGTCGGCCGAGGCCGTGGTGATGGCTTCGTCCAGGACGTCGCGGGAGCGGATCAGGTCGGTGATCATTCGGTCGATGCGCTCCCGTTCCGCCGTGAGCTCGGTGACCAGCCGCGGGGTGGCGATCTCGGACGGGCCGCCGTCCGCATCCCTCATGCAGGGAAGCAGCTGCGCGATCTTCTTGCTGTTCAGCCCCGCGGCGTAGAGCGCCTGGATGCGGATGACCCGGTCGACGGCCCACTCGCCGTAGTGCCGCTGGCCACCCGGAGTGCGCTCGGCCCTCAGCAGCCCCTGCGTCTCGTAATAGCGCAGCGAACGCTCGCTCACCCCACTGCGCCGGGCCAGTTCACCGATCCGCATGTCCCCACCCCGCCCCATCCCGTGTGCCCGCCGACGGACTTGAATCTGACACTGATGTCAACTTCTACCGTACCGACATGACGCACACGCCAGCCATATCCCGCCTGTTCGAACCTGCCCGCCTCGGCGCTCTGCACCTGCCCAACCGCCTGGTCATGGCACCGTTGACCCGCAACCGCGCCGGCGTCGACGGTGTCCCGCAGCCGATCATGACCACGTACTACGCACAACGCGCCTCCGCGGGACTGATCATCGCCGAGGCCGCCACACCGAACGCCGTGGGGCAGACGTACCCCCACATCCCCGCGATCTACAACGAGCGGCACGTCGCCGGATGGCGGCACGTCACCGAAGCGGTGCGGGCCGCGGGTGGCCGGATGTTCCTGCAACTGCAGCACGGCGGCCGGGTCGGCCATCCCGACAACAGTGGGCTGGTACCGGTCGCGCCCTCGCCGGTCCCGCTGCCGGAGACGATCCACACCCCCGACGGGCGCCAGGACGCCGTCGTGCCGCGGGAGATGACCCTCGACGGCATCCGGTCCACCGTGGCCGACTTTGCCACCGCCGCCCGCAACGCCCTCGACGCCGGCTTCGCCGGAGTGGAAGTGCATGCCGCCAACGGCCACCTCCTGCACCAGTTCATGTCGCAGGGCACCAACCGCCGCACCGACGCCTACGGCGGCTCGGTCACCGGCCGCATCAGGTTCGCCGTCGAGGTGACCCAGGCCGTCGCCGAAGCCATCGGCCCCGACCGGGTGGGCCTGCGCATCTCCCCTGGAAACACCATCAACGGCATCGACGAGGGCGACACCGGGAACATCTACCCGGCGCTCATCGAGACCCTGGCCGACTCCGGCCTGGCCTACCTGCACCTCGTGTTCGCCGACCCGGACCAGCCCCTCTTCCATGACCTCCGCAAGTCCTGGCCCGGCACGCTGATCGCCAACCCGGCCCTGGGCTGGGGAACACCACTGCCCGCCGACGGCGGCATGCAGGCGGGCGAGCGGCTGCTGGCCGCGGGAGCCGATCTGATCGCCCTGGGCCGCGCGTTCCTCGCCAACCCCGACCTGGTCGAACGGCTGCGCATCGGCGCACCGCTCAATCCGGTCCGCGACCAGCACATGATGTACGTCGGCGGAGAGACCGGGTACACCGACTATCCCGTGCTGGCCGCGGTCCAGCACCGAGCCGAGACACAACCCGGTTCCGAACCCGCATACGCCCACGCCCACACGCCTGCGTCCAATCCCGCACCCGCACCCGCACCCGCCGGACCGTGACCTTCGCCGACAACCTGGCTGCCTCCAGCCCCGGACCGTCAGGGCTTCCACGCCCTGCGGATCGCCGGGCGGGGGGCCACGGATGCGGGCCGCCGCCATGAGCCATAGCTATAGCGACGGCCCCGGTCCGCTCAGCTCAGCTCAGCCGGGTAGCGGCGTACGCCTCGATGGCATCGCGCTGATACTCGGCCAGGCCCGGCGCGATCGTCTCGTACGCCGCGCGCCACTGCTCGTTGTCCACGCAGGCACGCCCGATCGCGCGATACTCCTGGGCCGAAACTGCCCGGAGTTCGGCCAGCGCACGGTACTGGGCATCGATCTCGGCCTGCGCCGGTACGGCGTCGGCAGGCGTGCCCGCGGCCAGCAGCTCCGCCAGCCGGATCATCTGAGCCGTGCGCTTGCGGTGCCCGGCCTCGATCTCCGCCTCACTCATCGCCGAGGTACGCCGCTCGGTATCCCCCGCCAGCTCCGGGAAAGCACGCAGGCTCTCCCCGTACTGAGCTGGCTCCACCCCCTCGAAGAGGTTCTCCGGCCGGTTGATGCTCGTCATGGGTCTACCGTCCTTCCTGGACTGCTCCAGTTCGGTGATCGTGCGGGAGACGGTGCCGGCCAGGGCGTCGAGCCGGTCGCGCTCGGCGAGCAGCCGACGGTGGTGGCCGCGCAGGGCCTCCAGTTCGTCGACCTGCGCGGCCAGGACCCGGCCGATCTCGGACAGCCCCAGGCCCAGCGCCCGCAGTACGAGAATCTGCTGCAATCGCAGCAACTCGCGCTCCTCGTAGTAGCGGTGACCGTTGGAGCCGATCCGGGCCGGCGGCAGCAGACCGATCTCGTCGTAATGCCGCAGCGTCCGGGCCGTCACACCCGACATCCGGGCGACCTCCGCAATCGGCCAGGCCATCGCCGCCTCCTCACAAGTGCTTCACCGGGCCGACCTCTCCGGCCCTGTTCAAGACGGTAGAAGCTGCCGCAGCGACAACTTCAAGCCCAGTCCCATGATCTCCAGCCCCGCCGGGACGGCACCTGGGCGGAGCTCCGCGTGCACGCGGACGGCGTCGCCCTTTTCCGCTCTGAAGAGTCAGAGTCCAAGAGGGGAAAGGCCGACGCCTCCACAGTCATCTCCGCCGTGCTCGTCTTCCCGCGGTGTGACCAAGGGAGACGGCGTTCCTCACTCAGGCAGGGTCGGATGCTTTGCGATGGTCAACCATGCAGTCCGGTCCGGGGGACATGATGGTTTCGTGGCCATTTTCGGCCCTTACGCGGAAGGGCGGCGTGCCGTTGGGGCCGAGAACCTCGACGATCTCGACGACCCGATCGTGTTTGCCCACGACCCGACCGTGCATCACAAGGCGATCCCCTTTGGAGGCGTGCATCGTTGCGTTCCTCTCTGCCGTTTGCGACACCGCTGACTGCCGGCATCACCCGTTGTTGCAGAGCGTAAGGGATTGCGTACGCGATTCGGCTCTCCCCGCGGTCGACTGAGGGGCGTATTGGCCGGCTCTCAGTCGACCGGGGTGCTCATGAGGCGACAGCCGCAGAGCCGGTTCACTGCCCCGGGCTGCCCCGGCTGCCCCATCTGCCCCGGCCGTCTCGCTGCGGGAGACCAAGGAACCCCCTCATCAGGTGCGGCGCAGACCGAAGCCACTCAGCGCAGTACGGCCGCCAGCAGGTCGGTCCCCAGCGCCGTCAGATCGGGCAGATTGAGGGTGTGACGGACGTACCGACCGTGCCGCCGGGCCGTGAGCAGGCCCGCGCGGCGCAGGACAGCGAGGTGGCGGGAGACCTCCGGGGGTGAAAGTTCCCAGGCGTGGGCCAGCTCACCGGTGGTGTGCGGGCCGCGGGCAAGGGTGCGCAGGAGCCGCAGCCGTACCGGATGTGCGAGTGCCTCCAGCCGTAGGGTGACCGTTTCCAGCGCTACGGGTTCCGATGGACTCTGCTCGGCCACGGGGTACTGCACCACCGGCTGCCACCCGGGCGCGTGGACCACCACCAGGTGCGGGCTGCCGAAGACGCTGGGTATGAAGGTGACCCCGGTGCCGTGGGCGGCGGTCGCCTTGTCCTGCAGCTTGTCCACGATGATGCAGTCGCCGTCCGGTGCCAGGGTGACCGCGCCGGAGACCGATGCGAGCGCCGCCCCGATGCCCTGGCGCTTGAGCAGGTCGTTCTTCAGGCGCAGGTCGTTGGCGAGCTGCACGGCGACGCCCGCCCAGGCGGCGTCGAAGAAGGCCTCGGCGCACTGTTCGAGAGTGTGGCGCACCCGCGCCCGCACAGCGGCAGGGTCCGCGAGCAGCCGTTCCGTGAAGGCTTCTTGCCGCGCGCCGCGAGCCTGGGCCAGGTCCAGGGCACGCTCGCGCGCAGTCGCGTCGGTGAGCGGCGACGGCGCGGCGAAGTGGACCCGGTTGCTGCCGCACGTGGTGACGAGCGCGGCGGTCACATACGTCTCGTCGTCGATCCGGTCCACATCGTCCAACTCCTCGGCGAGGGTCGCCCGGGGCCGTGCGGGGATCAGGAAGTCGGCTTGTGACGAACGCCAGAGGAACTCCGCCTCCCGCAACCGCTCGGACAGCTCCGGCCGCAGCCCGGACCGGACCTCCGCCGCCCAGCCGGTGAACTGCGGATGATGCCCGGGTTCGGCCAGAACGTGCAGCATCGCGGTCAGCTCGGCCAGCGGGGAGGCGGCGAACCGCAGCCGCTCGGACGGCAGGCCGCTGATGTCGATCCTCAACGTCATCCCCTCAGCATCACTGACCGGTTGGCCGGCGACGGCGTCGGTTGACGGTGTCCGTCAACCGACGTGCCCAGCCCGGCCTCCCAACGCACCGTAACCGCCATGTCAACCACCACCAAGATCCAGCCTCGCGCCCTCGTCCGTGCCTCCGGAGGCCCCCGCTATGCCGTCGCCCTGGCCGTGGACGCGCTCGGCACCGGCCTGCTGCGGCCCTTTCTGCTGCTCTACGGGGTGACGGTGCTGAGGCTGTCCGCGCCGGCCACCGGCATCGCCATGACGGTCGGCATCGTCGCGGGTCTGGTGTGCATGCCCGCGGTGGGCCGATGGCTGGACCGGGGCGCACGCAGCACGGTCGTGGCGGCGTCGATGCTGGTGCGGGTGGTGGGCGTGGCGCTGCTGCTGGCCACCCCGGCGGGACACGTCTGGCTGTTCGGGACGGCGGCGCTCTTCCTCGGCATCGGCAACCAGGCATGGCCGGCCGCCCACGCGGCTCTCGTGGCCACGGTCGCCCACGGCCGGGAGCGCGACGCCGCTCTCGCGGGAGGCCGCGCCCTGCGCAACGCCGGCCTGGGCGTTGGCGCACTCCTCGCCACCGTATGCCTGGCGGGCGGCACCACCGCGTTGCAGGCGCTGGCGGCCGTCACCGGGCTCGCCTATCTCGCCGCGGCGGCCTTGGCGTGGTCGGTCCGCCTGCACGCGCGTCCGGCCGCCACCCCGGCCGAGGACGGCACCGACGGGCCCGCACCTCGGATGCGCGCGCTACTGGCCGCCAACGTGATCTACGTCTTCTGCCTCAACGTCCCCGAAATCGCGCTGCCTCTGGTCCTGGTGACACAGTTGCACGCATCGCCGGTGTGGTCGGCGGCCATCTTCGTGGCCAACACGGTGCTGGTGGTCACCCTGCAGGTTCCGGTCACCGTCCTGATGTCCCGCTTCTCCCGGCGGAGCGTGCTGGCTCTCGCCGGCGTGGTACTCGCCGCGTCCTACCTCGGCTTCCTCGTGGCCACCTCACTGGGACACGGCTGGGGTGCCCCGGCCGTCGCCACGGTGTCCGTGGTCTGCACTCTCGGCGAGATCATCTATGCCGGCAGCGCCACCGCACTCGTCACAGCCCTCGCCCCGGCCCAGGTACTGGGACGCACCCTCGCCCGCTTCGAGCTCTCCACAGGCTTCGGCCTCGCCGTCTCCCCGACGGTCATCACCGCTCTCGCACCCCACGGCCCGACGGCCCTCTGGGGCAGCCTCGCCGCTGCGACGCTCGTCTCCGCCTCCGCCATTGCCATCGAAAAGGATCATGGAACCGCCGAGCAGGATCAAGGAACGGCCCAGCCGACGCTGTCGCCGGGCCCGAGCAGGCCCGCGAGCTCAGCAATCGCTTCCGGCAACGGTGTGAAGTAGCGGCGGACACTCTCCGGCTTCTGGTGCCGGGACTTCGCCGTCAGCATCAACGGGGACGTGCGCGCCCTGCTCGCCGAGGCCGGCCAGGTGGTCGTCCTACCGCCCCACCGGTGAGGTGTCCACCACCGGCGAGATGCCACCACCGGCTCGAGGACAACCCCCAGCGCTCTCCCTCCTCATCCGCGCCGAACCACCCACGGCGTCCTTCGGCTGACCCCGGCGTCTCCGCCCCCGCCATCACCAGCCGCGGCCAACCGCGGCCAGCCGTCGAATCCGGCGCGGTCGCCCTGGCCGTACGTCCGACGCAAAATTGCTCGCCCTCATCGGTCACATTCCTTCGCCGTGGCACGTCACCGCGGTGAGGAACGCAAGAGAGCCGGCCGCACAAGTACGCACCGGCATCCGCCTGATGGGAGCATTTCTGATGTCCACCGCCTACATCGTCGTCACCCTCCTCGCCGCCGCCATGGCCGGCTTCTCGGCCGCCTCCGTCTTTCTCGGGGCCCAGTGGGTCGTCCAGCCACTTGCCGACTACGGCATCTCCCGTTCCTGGTGGCCCTGGCTCGGCGCGGCCAAGGCCGCGGGTGCGGCGGGCCTGCTGGCCGGCCTGGTCCTGCCGGTCATCGGCGTCCTGGCCGGGGTCGGCCTGGTGCTGTACTTCGCCGGAGCCGTCGTCACCGTCGTCCGGGCACGCTGGTACTCCCACATCCCGTTCCCGCTGCTGTACGCGGCGCCGGTGGTCGGCGCCCTGGCACTGGGGTTCACCGCCTGAGCACCCGTCACATCCCCCTGGGCCGATCAACGACGTACAGCGGTCCTGATCTGCCGCGTCAACACCGCGGCGAGCAAAACGAATGGTGCGCGGCGCGAACGGCGTGGAGCATGGAAACCATGAGCAAAGAAGTCCGACGGCAGCTGCAAGAGGCCGCCGAGAAACACCAGTTGACGCACCTCGATCGCGCGCTTCCGGGCAGTGACGAGCTCGAGGGGTTCGTGGTCGAGGTGACGCCCTCATGGACGGTCATCGCGGAGTGCAACCGTCTCGCGCTGGACGGTTTCGTGGCGCTCAGAACGCGCGACATCGTGAAGGTCAGACGCCAAGGATCCCGCGATCTGATGGTGCGCTGGCTCCAGCGGGAGGGCCCCTGGCCTCCTCCGGGGCCGCATGGTCCCCTCGCGCAGACGGACTTCCGGTCGCTGGTGGAGTCGGTCAGCAGGAATTACCACCTGATAGCAGTCTTCGAAGAGGATCTGGACCCCGGTGTGGTGTACATCGGGGCACCGGTGCGCTTCGGAAAGAAGCGGCTCAAGCTGCTTGAAGTCAATCCGAAAGCCCGCTGGGCCAGCGCCCCGACGTCCTTCCACTACGACGACATCACCCGAATCGACTTCGGGGACCGGTACAACACCATCCTGGACACCCTGGCCGGCCCTCCGCCCCGGTAACGAGTCGCCCGGCGCGCCTACGACGAGTGGGGGGAGGTGCAGCGCACGCGTACGCACCGTGGAAGGTTGTGTATGACCTGCTGGCGCCGATCGGCCGCGTGGCCGAGTGGCCGAGTGGACCGCGGCTGGAGTCCGGTCCCGGCTGCACCAGGTTCTCCTGGCCAAGCTTCGCGGCGCGAACGCCCTGGACTTCTCCCGGATGCGCACTGATCTGCTGGCGACGCCTGAATTCCCGATAGCAGCTGCAGGACAGGCACGGCCTACGTTGACGGCCCGGCGGCCGGCCTCAGGTCGGCTTGCGCCACACGGAGATGTGCTTCGCGGAGTCCTGGGTGAACGGGGCCCCGTCCCAGTCCGCGACTCGACGTTCCAGCTCGAGCCCAGCGATGCGTGCCATCAGGTCGAGCTCTGCCGGCCAGGCGTACCGGTGCCGGGAGTTTCCGCGGCGGTAGCGGCCGTCGTCGCCGTCGCGGGTGAAGTGGTGCGAGACGAGAATCTGCTCGACGAGGTCGAAGGTGTCGAAGCCGAGATGTTGCTCCGATACGTCGAACGGCACCGCGACCTGGCCGGGCGGCAGGAACCGCAGCGGCGGCACGCCCAGCTCGATGACGAATCGGCCGCCGGGCTCCAGATGGCGTGCGGCGTTGCGGAAGCACTCGACCTGCTCGTCCTGTGTGAGCAGGTTCGTGATGGTGTTGTAGACGAGATAGACCAGGGTGAACTCGCCGGGGATGACGGTGGTAGCCATGTCCCCGATGGCTACCGGGAGCGTGTCCTCGTCGATCTTGCGCCGCAGCACCGCTGCCATGTGCTCGGACAGTTCGATACCCGCTACCGGCACGCCGCGTTCCCGGAGCGGGACGCCCACTCGTCCGGTCCCGATGGCGAACTCCAGCGCCCGGCCGTCTCCGGCAAGGTCGGCGAGGAAGGCGAATGTTGGTCCGAGGACGGCGGCCGAGGACAACTCAGTCTCCTCGGCGTCGTAGCGGTCGGCGGTCGCACGGGTCCACAGCTCACTGCTCGTCACGGGCGGCCACTTTGCCGGGTGCCGAGGGGCGCTGTCGAGCGGATTTACCTTCCACGTGATCCAACTAGCTTGGAGATCATTTCGTTAGGAGCTCTTGGGCGCATGCCTGATTGACCCGGGGAGATGAGCAGGGCCAAGGGCCAACAGCCGGCCGGGATCAGCCGCGAGGTGGATGCTCGTGGTCAACCAGCCGCGGGAGCGGCCGAAAGCATGGTCGATCGGCTCGCTGTCTCCTCCCGCCCCTTGCGACCGGTCAGGGAACAGGACTCGATCCGCGCCCACTGGGAAGGCGTCCCGTCAACGGCACGTTCACATCCACACAACGATCAGACCGTGCTTCAAAGACCCGATCCGGGTACCGCCTCGAACGTGTCACGAGGCGCGCGGCAGCGCGAGCCAATCCTGCCACGTAATGTCGCGGCCCAGATAACGGGGCTGCTGGAAGGGCCAGTCGGCGGCGATCCACTGCGGCACCAGCGCATCGAGCGCGCGCTCCATCTCGCCGCCGGCGAGGTCGTCCACCACCCACCAGGAGACCTCTCCGTCGGAACCGGTGCGCTCGGGCGGGTCGATGTAGACGCAGCCGAGGATCGCCGTCTCCTCTTCGTCCAGCAGCGCGTAGTTGAACGACTGGTGCGCGGCTATCTCCTTCTCGTGCCGCAGCAAGTCGATGCGGTCCTCTTCGTAGGTCATCGTCTCCTTGGGCCAAGCCCAGGCCGGGCCGAAGATCTCCCACAAGCGCTCTCGGGAGCCCATCACGGCGGGGTAGTCGAGCGCGGTGTCCGCCTCGCGGATAGGCCGCAGGTGAAGCGCGGTGTCGGGGACGGGCACGTGGACGGGGTGGACGAAGTCGTCAGGCAGCCAGCTCATAAGGGCCGAGGCTACAGCCGCAGCCGGTCCGCGCGGGATGATTCAGGCGAAGCGGATGCCAGCGCCGACGACCACGGGGCTTCGACAAGACCATCCGCATCTACCAAGCCGCCCCCCACACATCGACCGGCCCTGTACATCGACCGGCCGGCCCTGTACACCGCAGCAACCTTCCTCTGGGCCAAGGTGCGGGCGCCGGGTTGACCTTGTCGCGACGTCAACGTGTCCGCTGGCGGCGTACCGGGGGACATACGAGCCCACGCCGACACCCACCCCAGGAGATGCCGCAGATGAACGAGGCCGCCGAGCCGAGCGCCGTACGGACCCTGCCGTTCGAGCGGCCCGGTCCGCTGGAACCGCCCCTGGAGTACGCGGAGCTGCGCGCCGGCGCGCCCGTAGCGCCTCGGCGCCGCCCTCGCCCGCATCGAACTCGGCGCCGCCTTCAGCGCCCTCGCGCGCCGCCTCCCGGGCCTGCGGCTCCAGGTTCCCGTCGACGACCTCGTCTGGGCCGGCGGGCAGACCGACGCCGGGCCCACAGCCGGAAGCTGGAGGGCGGTGAGTGCGCCGGCCAGGTGCGGTGGCCTAGGGCGCGTGGTTTATACATAGCGGCGGCAGTGACCGGGCGGGCGATGTCGTGACGGCCGGCGGCTGGGGGCTGAGGGCTGAGGGCTGGCGATTGGGGCCGCGGATAGCGGGTGGCGGATAGCGGGTGGCGACTGGCGACTGGCGACTGGCGGCTGGCGGCTGGCGGCTGGCGGCCAACAAGGGGAGGGAGGTCCCAGCGATGCGATCAGGGGCGGCGGGCAGGGCAGTTCGTCAGTCGGCTTCGGGCCCGAAATCGGTGGAGGGGGCGAAGGGTGACTGATTAGCCTCAGGCCAATGAAGCTGCTGACCGTGAACCTGGGCAGGCCCAAGGCCGTGGAGTACGCCACCGGCCCGAGCGGCACCACCGGGATCTTCAAGGAGCCCGCCGACGGTCCGGTCCGGGTGGCGGATCCGGGCCCACCGGGACGGGGAGCGAGTGGCGTGGCCGGTGACGCGGTCTGCGACCTGAGTCGTCATGGCGGCAACGACCAAGCGGTGTACGCCTTCGCCCGGGAGGACCTGGACTTCTGGGAGCGCGAGCTGGGACGGCCGCTGCCCAATGGCGCGTTCGGGGAGAACCTCACCACGTCCGGCCTGGACGTCAACGGCGCCAGGATCGGCGAGCGCTGGCGGATCGGTCCCGATGTGGTGCTGGAGGCCACCAGTGGACGGATTTCCTGCCTCACCTTCCAGCGCCGGATGGGCGAGGAGGGCTGGGTCAGGCGCTTCACCCGGCATGCCGCCACCGGGGCCTATCTGCGGGTGATCGTCCCCGGCGAGATCCGCGCCGGCGATCCCATCGAGATCGTGCACCGGCCGGATCACCGGGTGACAGTGGCCATGGCCTTCCGGGCGGTCACCTTGGAAAGGCAGCTGCTGCCCGAGGTCCTGGCCGCGGGCGAGGCCCTGCATACCGAGGTACAGCGAGTGGCACGTGAGTATGTCACCGCGCTCAAAGAGCGTGCGCAGAACGGGACTTGAGCAAGCGCCAGTGAGCAGAGACGGACTCGAGCAGAGACGGACTTGAGCAGCGACGGGCTCGGGACGAGCTGGAAAGGTGTGAGTAGGGGCGGCGGGGCGGGCCATGGTCGGCTGCCGTGTCATGCGCCGGCGGCTGCCACGGCCGCCACTCCTTGCGGCCCGGTCCCGTTTGCACGCCTGCTCATTCCTGGCGAGGAGGATGAGGTTCGGGGGTGGCCACGGCCGACTCTTTTCTTGCCCGGCCCCGGTCAAGGGACCATGCGCCCAGACCCACCAGTACCGCCGCCCCGGCCCCGTACACCGGCAGCCAGAGGGTCGTGGTGTGCGCCAGGCAGTCGGCAACAGCCATACGGCTCTGAGATGTCTGTGCCTGAGCCAAGGCGGCGCTGCCACGGCCAGCCAGGTTCGCGAGCTCGGCCGCCGTCCGGATGGCTTCGTATCTGCCCAGCTCAGGACATGTGTTACGAGTTCCCGGCATCGGAAACAGCCACGCCCAGCGCTGCAGCATGGGGGCCAGGGTGATCGCTACGCACAGACCGACGACCAGCGCATACGCAGCCAGATTCCGTGCGTACGCAGAACCGAGGCCGGGCCTCCATGTCGGCAGTCGGTAAAAGGAGAAGATCACCGCAAGGAGGGTCACCCCGACGTATGTGGAGAACCATTGCCAGGAACCCTGCGCGAGTGCGGCCGTCAGCACGGCGGCGAGCGCGATGCCGATGACGCCCGACTGACCGGGAGTGTCCTGGCCCGCGCCGGTGGATGTCGACTGCCGGGCTTCTTGAAGGCTGGGGTGGTCGTCGCCCATGGTCCCTCCTGCATGGTTCCGAGGCCCTCAGCATCCGGGGACATCGCGCCCAGGCACGGCGCCATGCCGGGCCGTCCCGGAAGCCCCGCCCGGTTGGCCTGCAGTTCTAGTGGTCGTCGAACGCCTCACCCCTTGGGCGGCGATGAGCCGGCGCGCCGACCGTCCTCCCGGGCGGCCACTCCGGTGCCGAGCGCACCGCGCACTGGACGGTGCTGGGGGCAGTGTGCGAGCAGCATCCGGCGGGCCGAGTCGCCGGCATCAGCCGTGAGGTGTGAGTCGCCGAAGCGCGGGACGCCGCCTGGCGGCAGCACGCCTGATGCGGTGTCAGCTGTCGCGCTTCGGCTCCATCGTCGGATGAGCCGAAGCACGGTAGGTGCCGTCTGCGGCGCCGGCTGACCTGCACCTGCACCTGCGGCTTCGACCGGGCGAAGCACGATGGTTGTCACCCGGGGCGGCGCGCTGTCTGTCACCAGCAGCGCGCGAAGCAGGATCGGTCTCACTGGCTCCGGCGCTTCGCCGATCGCCTGAGCTGCCCGGCAGCCCCGGCGGGGAGAAGCTGTGTCAGAACCCGTGCGCCGGGCCATGACGGAAGTCGCTTGAACCGGTCACAGACCGGCGACGTCTCCGGCCCTCTTCAACACGGAGCCGAGCGTGTCCACCACGGCGTCGTGGCGCCTCGCGCGCGCCGCCCGGTCCGCCGGCACCAGCCGCGCGGCGGCCTGCACGGCATGGGCGTCCGGGTCGCCGAAGGCATCCCGCGGGTGCTCTCCCGTATCCGCGCAGTGCGCCGTGACATCCTTGACCGCCTGGAGCACGACTGCCCGGTCCACGCCCGGCTGCATGACCAGCCGTACCTGGAAACGCGCCATCCACTTTTCGCGGTCCTTCTCCCTCGCCGCGTCCGTCGTCCGGTCCTTCTTCGCCATGTGCCCTCCTGGGTGATCGGCAGCCGTCCGTCATGGAGTTGGACGCCGGGGCATCGAAGTGGGTTGCGGAAGCGGGAATCTGATGCGTTTCAGGTGACTGCCGGGAGCCGCACTTGCTCTACCGTCCGGCCCACTGTCGCAGACGTCACGAATCACGGGTTCTGGCACAGCTTCCGGCCCGCGCGCCTTGTCCGCGCCCTGTCCGGAATTCCGCCCTGATGACGGCAACAGCCTGCCTTGGTGACAGCTATCGTGCTTCGGCTCATCGGCTCCAGGCTCTCACCCCGCCTGCGCCGACTTCAGAAGTCGAGCTCCACATAGTCGATGTCGCTGAACTCGACCAGGAGGCCGTCGGCGCGGCGGCCGCGGTCCTTGAAGTAGATCTCCTGCAGGCCCTCGGCGGCGATGTTCTGGAGCTGTTGCTCGGTGGCGCCGGAGGCCTGGGCGGTGAAGAGCCGGGCGGCGTAGGCGGGCGGGAGGTGCTGGGTGATCAGCCGGATCCGTCCGTCGTCCGTCGAGCCGGGAGCTGCGGTGAATCCGAACCGTGCGCGTGTCTCGATGGTGATTCCATCGGTGGACGCGGCGCGCTGCTGGGCCTTTTGACGCACCTTCGGCTGCCAGCGCCGGCGGACCTCGCGCTCCATGCGGGCCGCGAGCTCGCGGCGGGGCCGCTTGATCTGGTCTTTGACATAGCGCTCCACCGTGCGTTGGCTGACGCCCAGGAGCTGCGCGACGGCCTTGGTGGAGCCCTTGTGCTGCTTGACCAGGAACCGCATCTGCGCACCGGCCGACTTCGGGATCGGCCGGGTGGCGGTGGCGGCCGCTGCCTTCTCCAGGCTGTCGCCGAGGATGCCCACGAGGTGTTCCTACTCTCCGTCGAGTGCGGCGTCGGTGCCCTTGATGTGGCGGGCGGGGTTGTGGCCTTCATCGAGCATCTGCACGGCCCACAGCAGCTCCTGGGTGCCCTCGTGCTTGACCATGCCGGGCGAGACGCCGAGCCGGAAGCTGCCGGGGGCCGGCTTGCCGTCCGCGGTGTGCGGCAGGAAATCCAGCGGGCCGGGGCCGTCGGAGAGGTACACGGCGCAGTCGGACAGCAGCGCGATGGGGAGCAGGGCGTCCTGGCTGAGCATCAGGTTCCCTGACGGTGCCGGAGCCTGCTGGGTGGCCAGCGCCGTCTTGAGGATCTTGCGGTGCATGTTGACCCGGGCGGCGGAGATGACGGCGGCGCGGATGTCGGGGCGCCAGGTCGGGCGCTCCAGTGCCGGCCACCGCTCGCCGTACTGGTGCTTGATGCTCTTGGGCCGCTCGCGGAGCTTGCCGATACCGCCCTTGACCGTCGACTTGACGGCGGAGAGCACTGCGGCGAGCGCCGGGTCCTCCTGCTTGTGGCGGGCCATGGCTTCCAGGAACTCGGGCTCCGGCAGATCGGAGGTGACCCCGAGATCGGCCATGGTCGCCTTGTACGCCTCGCCGATGCGCTTGTACCAGGGGTCCAGGTACGGGCCGGACTCGGTGCGGATCCACGCCTCCAGCGGCCGGATCCGGGCCGGCAGGCGGTAGGTGTCAATGAGCTCCTGGGCGTAGGCGACGGTGGGCGTGGCATACCAGGCCGGGCCCTCGGGCCGGGCGCCGTGCGGGGTGAACGGCGACGGCAGACGCGGGTCGAGCTCGATGCCGGACAGGTCCACCAGCCACGCGCCCGGCGTCTTCTTGTCGAAGGCCGGCGCCCTGACGTGGACCGGCGCTGAGAGGCCGACAACCAGGCGGTTGGCGGCGGCGAGGAAGGCGGTGTTGACGTCGATGCCGACCGCGTAGCTGCGGGTGCACTCGGCGTCGGTGAGCAGCTGCGGGTCACGGATCCACTCGTACGCCTCCTCGTCCAGGACCTCGGACGGGGTGCGCTGGTGGGCGCGGGGGTAGAGGGCGGCGACGACCGGGTGCTCGTCCGGGGCCTCTGCCGGAGCCGGGTCGACCGGCTCGGTCAGCGAACCGGGCATCGGGCCGGACACCCAGCTGCCGGTCTTCTCGTCCTTGACCGCGCGGGTCGGCGGGCGCAGCGCGGTCATCGCCTCCAGGCCGGAGACGGCGGTCGAGCCGCGCGGGGTGATGACGCGCGAGGCGTAGGTGCCGAGCACGCGGGCGATGTCGGCAGGCTCCAGCTCGTCAGTACTCCCCCACGAACGGGAATCGAGCGCCCCCCAGGGCAGCACCGCGAGCTGTACGCACTGGCGCCTGCCGCCCTCGGCGGGCCGGTAGATGCGGGCCCACGGCCCGAACCCGCGCTTGGTCAGCTGCCACTTCGCGCGGGCGAGCTGCTTGACGACCTGGTGGTCCTCCGGCAGCCGCAGCCCTCGCCTGTCCTCCAAGCGCTCCGGCAGCCCGAGGCGCTCGGCGGCCGCAGCGGTGAGCACGATCAGCGGGTCGGCGTCCTTGCCCGACGGGTGCAGCCGGGGCGCGCCCAACTGCCCCTCCGACAAGGTCCAGTCGACCAGGACCGGGACCGTCTTGGCAGGGCAGTCCAGCACCAGACCGCCGACGCAGTACAGCGAGCCGTCGCCGTCCAATACGCCCAGCGGGCCGTTCGCGAACCGCTCGTCGACAGCGACCGGCGCCGCGGCGAGCTTGTGGGTGGCCTTCTTCACCGCCGGGCGCGGCGACGACGTCGACGGCTTGGGGCTCGCCGAACGGGCGGCCGGCGCCTTCGCCATGGTCGGAACGGAGCGGTTCGTGCTCGCCGGAGCAGTCATGGCATCAGGCTCATCGCCCCGGCCCGTGGACGCGTTCCCCGCTTCCGGGGCGTCGGGCACGGCCACCGGCTCCGGGGCGGTGGGCGCGCCGGTGGGCGTGGCCGAGGCCTCGGTCGGCGCCAGGGCGGCGGTGTCGGGAGCGGGGAAGCGGGCGGCGAGGCCCTCCAGAAGCCGGGCGTAGGCGGCGCGCTTCGGGGGCCGCGGCTCGGTCCGGCCGGCCTCCCAGTTGCCCACCGCCTCACGCCGGGCGTTGAGCGCGGTGGCGATCTGAGCCTGACTCAGCCCCGCCGCCTCACGCAGCCTCTTGCGCTCAGCAGGACCCGGCAGGTCATCCTGTGCAACCTGCTCCAGCAGTGCATCGACAGCACTGAACAGCTCGTTCTCCTTGGACACAGAGTCCACCTCCAATAAGAACCCTACCCCAATCACGCATTGGATCGCGCGATTGAACGCACTTCAATCGCGCAGGTCGGAGTGCGGGTGCCACCCGCCGCACGGCGCCGGTCCGGTGCCGGTGCCAGCGCCGGTGCCGGTGCCAGCGCGGCCATCCTCGCCACAGGTCAGGGCGCAGGGGCCCGCTCGGGGTCTGCTGCGAGCTCACCTACGCGAGCCACCTGACTGATTCCGCTGCTGGTCAGCGCGCCGCCTGCCGGGCCGAAGCGGTCCGACTCCGCTCAGCCGCGGGTCAGGGCCCGCACGGCGGGACTCCGGTCACGGAATGAGCCCAAGACCGGCCGCTCGCGCGTCGGGCGATGAGTTCTCGCCGGTCCGGGAGTCAATACGGGTGCAGGCAGTCTCCGCACCCGAAAGGCAGCGTCATGAGCAAGCTGATCGTCACCGCGTTCGTCACCCTGGACGGCGTCATGCAGGCCCCCGGCGGCCCGAGCGAGGACGTCGATGCGGGCTTCGAGCACGGCGGCTGGCAGGTCCCGTATGTCGACGACGACTTCCTGGAACTCATCCAGGGGGTCTTCGAGCGGACCGACCATCTCCTGCTCGGCCGGAAGACCTATGACATCTTCGCCGCCCATTGGCCCCGCGTCACCGACCAGAACGACCCGATCGCGGTGAAGCTCAATGCCATGCCCAAGTACGTCGCCTCGCGCACCCGGAACAGCCTGGAGTGGCACAACTCCCATCTCCTGAAGGGCGAGGCCGCAGACTCCGTCGCACAGCTCAAGGAGCAGCTCGACGGCGTGATCATGACACAGGGCAGCAGCGACCTCATCCGCACCCTGCAGCAGCACGACCTCGTCGACGAGTACCGGCTGCTCGTCAATCCCCTCATCCTCGGCACCGGCAAGCGACTCTTCAGCGAGGGTGCCGCGCCCTCTGCCTGGACGCTCACGGAATCCCGCCCCACCGGCGTGGGTGTGCAGTACTGCACCTACGAACGCGCCGGGAAACCCGAGTACGGATCCTTCATGCTCGACGAGCAGGGGTGAGGACGCTCCGTGCGTCAGAGCATCGGGCCGGAGTTCCTGCACACGGCCGGCGGCTGCGAGTGAGGCCAGCGTCGTTCCGCCGAGGAAGGCCGCGCCCAGCTCGGGCGAGTTGAGGCGCAGGCCAGGGGAAGCGCCCGTACGCGCACAGTCGGCCGGGAGTTGGGCTGCGCCGGAATATTCGCGTGCGCGTGTACGGCACCCGCAGCTAGCTTTCCACCATGGCAATAGTCAGCAATTTCCTCTGACGGGGGTTCGTCGGCAGACGCGGCGCGCCGTTGACCCAACGGCCCGGCGCCGGTTGTGTCTGCGTCTGCGTCTGCGTCTGCGCATCGTCACTTCACTGCGTCCGCCATGTGCGGACGAGCGCTGTGCCCTGAACCTCCGAGCCGAGAAATGAGCTCCATCTATGCCTGTTCAGTCTTCTTCCCGAACCGTGCTTGCCGATTGGTTCCGCGAGCACTCCACCACCCTGACCACCCTTGATCCGCAGCAGCCCCTCGACGACCTCGAAGCGCTCAGGGAGATCGTCGGCGATGCCCGTGTGGTCGCGATCGGTGAGGGCGCCCACTTCGTCGAAGAGTTCTCGTGTGCTCGCCAGCGGGTGCTGCGCTATCTCGCCGAACGCTGCGGATTCACCGTATTCGCCTTCGAGTTCGGCTTCAGCGAAGCCTTCCCGCTCGACAGGTGGCTGCAGGGCGACGGAGAGGACGGCGACCTCGCGAAGGTGAGCCGGGCCGCCGCCGAGTGGGGCGCTTCGGACCTCATGCACTGGCTACGCCGCCACAACCGCACCAGCGGGTATCCGTTGCGCTTCGCCGGCATCGACGTTCCGGAAGCCGGCGGCACACTGCGGCCTGCCCTGGAGCCGGTGGCCGACTACCTGCATGAGGTCGACCCCGACGCGCTCCGCCTCGTCGATACGGCCCTGGAGGTAAGCGACCGGTTCCTCAAGGGCAGCGGCTCCGGCGCTGCGGCCGCGCCCAGATGGGCCGGTCTGGAGGCCGCCGAGCAGAACGAGCTGACCGCCGTACTGGCGCGGCTGTTGTTACGGCTGCGCGCCGCCGAACCGCTTTACGTCTCCCGTAGCAGCCAGCGCCACTTCGATATCGCCCGGCGCAGAGTGGAAGCGGCCTGTCACACCGACTACATGTTCCAGGCCATGAACGCCCTGCTGTCCGGCCGGGGCCTGGCGGCGGACCTGTCGGTCCGGGAGATCTACATGGCCGAATCGGTGCGCTGGCATCTGGATCACGCCGAACCGGGGGCCCGGATCGTCCTCGCCGCGCACAACAGTCACATCCACAAGACGACGCTTGAGTTCGACGGCGGCCTCACCGCACTGACCATGGGCCAGCACCTGCACCGGATGCTGGGCGAGGACTACCGCACAGTGGCCTTCGTCCATACCGCCGACCATGTGCCGGAGATGTACCCCGACCAGAGCGCCGCGGTCGGCTTCACCCTCGCCGAAGCCCACCTTCAGCCGGCCGAGCCCGGCAGTGTCGAGGCGGCCCTCACCGACGCGGGCCTCGCCGACCGGATCACGTTGACCGACCTGCGCGACGCACCGCGCGACACCCAGGGGGCACCGCTGCTCAACAGCATCCGGAGCCAGAGCTCCGCCCTGAGCACCCCGGTCCCTGAGGCGTTCGATGCCTTGCTCGCCGTTCCGACGGTCACCCGGGACCGCACCGTGCGCTTCTGATCACCCCGATCCGAGGTAGGCGGGTCTCCCGGACGGAGGCCCCGCCTACCTCGGATCTGGTCAATCCGGTCAATCCCAGTCGGCGGGCAGGCCCGACCCGTCACCGTGGAGGACCTGGCTCGCACGTGCCTGGCGCGGGCACCCCGTCAGGTGACGCATGTCGCCGTGCTGTGATCCTCCACCCCCTGGCTGCCGCCGGGCACTCCGTACTCAGCGCGTCTGCGTGAAGGTGCCGACAGCCTGGCTGTGGTGGGCGACTGCCCGCGTCTCCCCAAGCTCCTCCACCGCGATGGGAAGCGGTCCGCCGGTGTGTTTCAGAGGGGAAGCCCGACCAGTCCCCACCGGCGTTGTTGGGCTTCGCCGACCACTTCGGCCCAGCCGGACAGCAGCTCGGTGAACTCCTCGAAGTCCGCGATCCACCGCCCTGGGCATGCCGCGTGGTGTGCGTACGGTTCGCGCAGTTGCGGCAGGGCGGGGGCAGCCTTCTGCCAACAACGGTGCAGACCGGCCACGGTCCGGGGGCCGCGGGCGATGAGCGGACCCGGTCGCCACAGGCCGTCCTCGGAAGGGAAGACGCCGGCGTCCACGTGCTCGGCGTCGCTCTCGACCTCAGGGCCCGACCACAGCAGAGCCGTCAGGAAGTCGTCCAGCGCCGTACGCAGCGTGGTCCCGGCGGCGCCCCGGACGTCCTCCCACGCCTGGACGAGCCAGAAGTGCGGCTTGTACGAGCCGAGGGTGCCGCCGAACTCGTACCGGCCCAGCCAGGCCCTGTCCGGCTCGGCCGGCCACACCCAACCCGCGTCGGCCTCATCGCTTTCGTCATCCGCGTACGCCGACTCCTGCAGCACTTCGAGCCGGTCGTCCGGTGCGATCTCCATGAGGTGCGCCCAGTCGACGACCAGGACCGTGATGTCCATGCCCATGCGAGGAGGCTAGCCCGGTCGCGGAGGAGGCTGGCCCGGTCGCGATCGAGCCTGGGCGCCCCTCCCTGCCTGCGGACGGCTCGACTCGGGGTGCCAGGCCCCAACACATGGGCGCGCAGTGTCGGCCGAACGGGCGGAAGATGACGCGACGACCCTCGCCAGACCTCGTCTGTGGGAATGGCGATGGCATGAGCCACTCGCACCACTCCGCCGCCGCGCACACCGGAATCCTCGGCCTCCTCGCCACCGTGACCTGGCAGGTCCTGCCGAGCAGGTCATCCTGAGCGTCCAACTCACCGCGATCACACTGGGCACCCACTCGTACAAGGCCCGGTGAGGCTCTGCCGGCTGCGCATCCGCCGACGGATCCACGCACACGGCATCGATCCCGCCGAGGCCCCCGAGACCTCCGAGACCTCCGAATGGACCGACCTTGCCGGCTGACGGTCTCCTCGCACTCCCGCATCGAACGGCAGGTAATCGCAGGTGAGAGCTTTTGTTCTCCGGAAGGTCGGCGAGGTCGGCGTCATCGAGAAGCCGGTCCCCGAACCCGGTCCCAATGACGTGGTCGTGCGTACCACCGCGGCCTTGGTGTGCACCACCGATGTGCACGTCATGAGGGGCGTGATTCCGGTTGCTCCGGATGTGACGCTGGGGCACGAGGCGGTCGGTGTCGTCCATGCGCTCGGCTCGGCCGTCGAGGGACTGACCGAAGGCCAGCGCGTCGCGGCTGCCGGGATCACGCCCTGCTTCCAGTGCGAGTCCTGCCAGCGCGGGTTCTCCTCGCAATGCCGCGGACAGATGCTGGGCGGCGCCCGGTTCACCAATCAGCGTGACGGGACCCTGGCCCAGTACTTTCTCGTCAACAACGCCGAGGCCAATCTCGCACCGATTCCTGAAGAGCTCTCCGACCACCAGGCGCTGTACGCCACCGACATGCTCTCCACCGGGTTCGTCGCGGCCGAACACGCGGAACTCGAACTGGGCGAGACCGTCGCGATCTTCGCGCAGGGCGCGGTGGGACTGTCGGCGACGATCGGGTGCCGGCTGCTCGGCGCCGGCCTGATCATTGCCGTCGAGTCGGTTCCCGCCCGTCAGGAACTCGCCCGCCGCTTCGGCGCCGATCTGATCGTCGACCATACCCGGTGCGATCCGGTCGAGCGGATCCTGGAGCTGACGGACGGTCAGGGAGTCGACGCGGCGATCGAGGCGCTCGGCGCTCCCCAGACCTGGGAGGCGGCCTTCCGGGTCACGAAGCCGGGAGGGCGGATTTCCAACGTCGGGTACCACGGTGAGGTGCGAGAGCCGCTGAAGATCCCCCTGGAGCCGTTCGGATACGGCATGTCGGACAAGCAGGTGTACGGCGGGTTCAACCGCGGAGGGCGCGGGTGGCTTCGGCGGATCTTCCGGTTGATGGAGACGGGGAAGGTCGACCCCACACCGATGACCACGCACGAATTCAGCTTCGACGAGATCGAACAGGCCTTCCGGATGATGGCGTTGAAAGAGGGGGGCATCATCAAGCCTCTGATTCACTTCGAGGCGGACAGTGTGTAGGTCCCTGACCCTGTCCCTGGCCCTGTCCTTGTCCCCGCCTCTTCCCTTTCCTTGGAACTCCTGCCCCGGTCGCCGTAATTGAGGTGATCGCGGCTGGGGCGGTCGGTCAGGCCGGGGCTGTGACGCACGAGGAAGAGCAACCGTTGACCGGTGGGAACGTCAGCGATGGCGTCGTCCGTGTCGGGGATACCGTCCGCCGTCCCGCGGGGCCGTGGACCCCTGCGGTGCACGCGCTGCTCACGCATCTGTATGAGGGGGGTTTCCGTGCTGCTCCTCGCCCCCTCGGCATCGACGATCAGGGCCGTGAGGTGCTGACCTTCGTGCCGGGCAGCGTGGTCTGGCCCGACCGGTTCTCCCTGCTGGAGCCCGCTGAGCGGCTGGCCCGCGTGGCACGTCTCATCAGGGAATTCCACGATGCGGTGCAGGACTTCACCCCACCACCCGACCCGCAGTGGCAGGTGCTCCTCCCCGCCGAGGGAAGCGAGATCATCGCCCATCAGGACCTGGCCCCATGGAATCTCGTGGTCGGCGAGGACGACGAGTGGGCCTTCATCGACTGGGACACGGCCGCCCCGGGATCCCGGCTGTGGGATGTCGCGTATGCCGTGCACGGCTTCATCCCGCTGTCGGCGCATCCCGGCCGGCAGCGCACCGATGCCGGAGAGCGGCTGCGGATCTTCGCCGATGCCTATGGACTCGACGAGGCCGAGCGGCGTCAGCTGGTCCCCCTGCTGGGGCGTCGCACGCGCGCCATGCATGACTTCCTGCGGGATCAGACCGCTCTGGGCAAGCAGCCCTGGGCGACCCTGTGGGCGGAGGGTCACGGCGATGTGTGGCGAAGTGACGCCGCATACATCGAGCAGCGTGAAGAACAGTGGGCGAGTGTGCTGCTTGGCAGTTGAGGGGCCGAAGCGGCGGAGGCAGCCGAAGTGAACTAGCCGTCATGCCCGGGCCGCGGTCGTCATGGACTCGCGTGCCGTAGGTGCAGATGGCTGTCAAGGGGGTACAACGGCGGTGCCGCGGGCAGGGTCCGTGCGAACTCGAAGCGGCTCTTTTGTGCGACGCGGCACGATGCGACGTTGTCCGCCTGGTGCAGGAGTTCCATGACTTCCAGCCCCTCGGCGCGGAAGGTCTCGAAGGCCCAGGTGGTGAGCGTCTCCAGCGCACGGGAGGCGATGCCTCGGCCGCGTGCGTGTGCCAGTGTCCAGTAGCCGGCTTCGGCAGACGGTTTGCCGGGAGCGATGTCCTTGAGCACGACGTTGCCCACCAACTGTGGGGCGGTGGTATCGGATTGGGCTTCCAGGACGGCGAAGCCGAGCTGGTCTCCCACTGCCCAGCCTCGCTGCTGGGCCTGTATCCACTCCACTCCTCCGGCCTCGTTTTCCGGACGCGAGCTGGTCCAGCGCCCCAGAGTGGGGTCCCGGTACGCCTCGACGACCGCGTCGACGTCCTCCAGGCACCAGGGGCGAAGAACGAGCGCGGGCGCGGTGGGCGTTGCGGCCGCGTGGAGCATCACGGATGTGTTCACCGAGCGCCCCCTTGCGGCAGCGTGATCACTGTGCTGGTCATGTAGCAGACTCCCGCCCTCTCACCACGTCGCCGTCACCACCTTCTGCGGGTGCACCGAGCCTGTTCTGTGAGTGCACCGAGCTGAACGGGCCGGTCGAGCACCGGTTGCAGACTACTTGGCCCCGCCGGCCAGTGATCAGTCCGCGGCGAGGAACGGCCCCTGACGGTCACCCCTTGCTCAGACGCACCGTGTCCCCTCCCGTGTCGCCCGTGAGGACATCGATCCGGACTCCGGTGTCCGGGTCGGTGAAGGTCTGGCCGGGCGTGTAGGCGGCCATGTCCAGCTGGGTGCAGCCGGTGGGCGGGGTGGTGGCCGGGTGGGCGTTGAGGATCCTGACGGGGCCCTCGCCGGTCGGGGTGGCGGAATCGACCTTGTAGAGGAGGACGCCGGTGGAGCAGGCATGCTGATCGTTGCCCTCGGGGCGGCGGGATTCGGCGACATACGCCGTGGTCTCGCCGGTGCGCAGGACGGCGAGCTTGGTGCCGCCGGGGCGCTCCACCGGGGACAGCCGTACCGTACGGCGCCCGGTCCCCGGCAGGCAGGCGACCTGGTGGTCGCGGGTCCAGCCGAGCTTCCACGAGTGCCAGCCGAGGTACTGCGGGGCGGCTCCCGCGATGTTGCCCATGACGTCCCAGCCGCCGGCGTACCGGTGGGTGGAGCCGGTGAAGGAATACAGGTCGGGGAGGCCGAAGGTGTGACCGGTCTCGTGGGCGGCGACCTTGTGTCCCCAGCGCCACATGTCCTGCCCGAAGGTGACGGCCCACTTGATGCGGCGGCCGTCGGCGGTGACGCCGGGTGTGGCCGGGTCGTAGAGGTAGGTCGGGGAGAAGGTGATCGCGGCCGCCGCCTTCGTGGGGACGACGTAGACCATGTCGTACCGGGAAAGGTCCGCGTGGGGGTCGGCGGCGGTGATCGCATCGCGCAGGTACTTCTCGTGGGCCTCGAAGGTGAGGTCCCGCTCGAAGCCGTATGAGGTGGAGTCCGCGGGCATCCTGATCCAGCGGTGCAACGAGGTGAGGGCGAGCCGGGAGCGGCCGTAGCTGGCTCGGCGCATCCAGTCGGCGGCCGGGGCGAGGTGGGTGGCGTACGCGTCCGTGGAGTCGGTGGCCCGGGCGTCGGGGAAGTCCACGAACAGGGTCAGGACGCGGTGGGTGCCGCCGGGGCGCTGGAAGCGGGTTCCGTCGGTGTCGTGGCCCTCGTCCGTCCAGCCGGTCTTGCCGGGGAGGGCGCAATCAGCGGCAGGGGCCGGTGAGTTGGGCCGGGCAGTGGCGGTCGAGATGGCCGGGGTGGCGAGACAGGTGACGAGGGCGAAGGCCGCGGCGAGGGGCCGCAGGCGGGTCGGCAGGGCGGACATGGCTCTCCCATCGGAGGCAGTGGGGGGAGGGAGCAGCGGGCGGGAGGTGTTACGCGCGGCCTGCGGCCAGGTCCATCAGGCGGGACAGGACCCGGCCGCCGGAGGCGGAGACCCCGTCGTGCTCCCACTCATTGGTGACCCAGACGCGGGTGGCGCCGACCTCGCGCGCGGTGCGCAGGGAGAGCCCGGCATCGACGTACATGTCGTCGTGGTAGACGATCGCGGCGAGCGGGACCTGGTTGGCGGCGAGGCGGTGGGGGTCGTACAGCGGCGGCCAGTCGGCGCGTGCGGCCAGCAGGTCGGCGGCGTCCGCGAAGGGCCGCAGGCCGGTGATCTCCCGGAACATCCAGGGGTAGATCATTTCTCCGGTGAGGAGGAGGGGGTCCGCCTCCTCGGTGAAGGCGGTGAAGCCTTCGAGTGCCCGGGAGGCTGCCCAGTCGGTCGGGCCGGCGCCCTGCCCGTAGAGCGTCTCCTGCAGCACGGCGTAGAGGGGATTGTCGGTGAAGCCGGTCAGGTTCCGCACCTGGTGGAGGAAGGTGTCGGTCAACTCGCCGTCGGTGTCCAGGGATTCATCGAGCAGCCAGTGGAGCCGTTCGAAGCCGTCGCCCATGCCGAGGGCGAGGCCGAGGGTGCGCAGCCGGCGGACGGTGAGCCGGTCCCCGTCGGGCAGTCGGACTTCGGTGGTCGCTAGGAGATCGGCAATCCTGCGGAGGCGGGCGGCGTCGTCCGGGTAGCGGGCGTAGAAGTCGAGGACGCGGTCTTGCACCCGGGGGTAGGTACGGGCGTAGACGTCGTCGGCGGTGGCGGTGAGACCGGGCAGACCACCGGTCACGTAGCAGGCCCGCAGGCCCTCGGGGGCGCGGGAGAGGTAGGTGAGGGTGAGGAAGCCGCCGTAGCTCTGGCCGAGCGTCTCCCAGGGTTCGTCCTGGCAGAGTTGCCGGCGGATCAGTTCGGCGTCGGCCACTATCGAGTCGGCGCGGAAGTGGCCCAGGTACGCGGCGAGTTGGGCGGGGGAAGCGAAGCGGGCGGCGGCTCGGGCGGTGACCGGGGTGGAACGGCCGGTGCCGCGCTGGTCGAGCAGGAGCACCCGGTGGGTCGTGAGCGCCTGGTCCAGCCAGCCGGGTGAACCGTGCGACGGGCGGGGGGATTTGCCGCCCGGACCGCCTTGCAGATACAGCAGCCAGGGCAGCCGCTCGCCCGCGCGGGCCGGGTCGACGACCTCGCGGGCGAAAACCTGTATGTCCTCCCCGTCGGGGGCGGAGTGGTCCAGGGGAACGGTGAAGACGTGATCGACGGTGGTGTAGGCGGGGTTCATGGGTCGGTCCCTTTCACAGCCCGAGGGCAGGATGAAGTGTGACATTGCATGACACAGGCAGGGTGCGGCCCGTCGTCGGCGGGGAGCCCCCTCCCCACGTCACGTCAGCGAAGGGGGCTCGCCTCAGTGGGCCGCGCTCCGGCCGGGCCGCCGCTACCTACCGGATTTCGCCGCGGTTCCGCTCCTGGCCCAGAGCGAGCGGACATGGCCCAGGTGCTTGGCCATGCACTTCTCGGCGCCCTTCGCGTTGCCCGCCAGCATGAGGTCGAGGAGTTCGAGGTGTTCCTCGGCCGACGGGATCAGCTCGCCCCGCTCGTCCAGGCCGGTGAGCCCGTACAGGCGCGAGCGCTTGCGCAGCTCACCGACGGTCTCGACGAGGCGGTCGTTGCCACTGAGGCCGAGCAGTTCGAGGTGGAACTGCCGGTCGGCCTCCAGGTAGCCGATGAGGTCGTGGTCGCGCGCGGCGCGCACGATCTCCTCGGCGACCGGCCGCAGCGCCTCCAGCTCCTCACGGGCGGCGGTGCGGGTGATCCGGCCGATCATGGGGATCTCGATGAGCGCGCGGATCTCGGTGTACTGGTCGAGGTCGTGCTCGTTGACTTCGGTGACCCGGAAGCCCTTGTTGCGGACGGGCTCGACCAGGCCCTCGCGCGCCAGGTCGAGCATCGCCTCGCGCACGGGCGTGGCCGAGATCCCGAAGTCCTCGGCCAGGACCGGCGCCGAGTACACCTCCCCCGGCCGCAGTTCCCCGGAGATCAGGGCGGCTCGCAGGGCGTGGGCGACCTGGTCGCGCAGCCGCTCCCGGGTGGCGTTGAGATCGCGGTGCTTCAGGTGCCCCATAACGGTGGTGATCCCTTCATGCCGGAGCGGATCACCAGCATACAATTTCACATTGTTTCCGCAGGTGACAGGGTGTATGTCCGGCTGGAGGTGTAGAACTCCAGGGCGGCGCGGCCCTGTTCCCGCGGTCCGTGGCCGGATTCCTTGGCGCCGCCGAACGGCAGATGGAAGTCGACTCCGGTGGAGGGGGCGTTGACCCTGATCATTCCGGTGTCGAGCCGGTCGAGCCCGTGCAGGACCGGGTCCAGGCCGGCCGAGTGGACCGAGGTGACCAGGCCGTACGGGACCGAGTTGGTGATCCGGACCGCGTGGGCCAGGTCGTCGGCGGGCAGTAGCGCCGCGACCGGTCCGAAGACCTCCTCGCGCAGCAGTGGGTGGTCCGGTGGCACCTTCTCGACCAGGGTCGGGGCCGCATACCAGCCGGGAAGGCCGGGCACGGTGCCGCCCGCGAGGACCGAGAGCCCGTCCCAGGCTCTGCTGACCCGGTCGCGTGCGGGCTCGTTGATGAGCGGCCCGCACACGGTGGAGGCGTCGGCCGGGTCACCGACGGCCACTGCGCGCAGGGCTTCCGGGAGCGCCTCCCGCAGGGGGTCGAGGGCCGCGCCGACCGCGATCACGCGACTGGTGGCGGTGCACTTCTGGCCCGCGTATCCGGCGATCGCGGCCGCGATGTGGAGCGCGGCCTGTTCGATGTCCGCGTCCGGGAGGACCAGGGCCGCGTTCAGGCCCCCCATCTCGGCCTGGACGGGGATGCCCCGGGCCGTGGCCGTATGCACGACCGCCCGGCCGACGGCCGTCGACCCGGTGAAGGAGACGACATCGGCGGCGGAGACGAGTGCGTTGCCCTCGGTCGCTCCGCCGGGCAGCACGGTGAACACCCCGGCCGGCAGGGCCTGCTCGACGAGGGCGGCGAGGCGCCGGGCGCAGGCCGTCGCCTCGGGGGCGGGTTTGAGGACTACCGTGTTGCCCGCGGCGAGCGCCGGGGCGGCCTTCCAGCTCGGAATGGCGAACGGGAAGTTCCACGGGGTGAGGAGGCCGGCGACTCCGTAGGGACGGCGGCGGGTCAGCAGCAGCCCCGGGCCGGCGGCGGTTTCGTGCACGGCGCCGAGGGGTTCGTAGGGGGCCTGGGCATAGTAGCGCCAGATCGCGACGGTTCTGGCGACCTCGGCGCGCGCCTCGGTGAGCGGCTTGCCCACTTCGCGTACGGCGAGCGCGGTCAGTTCGTCCGCGGCGGCTTCGAGGGCGGCGGCGACCGCGCCCAGGGCGGACGAACGGGCGGCGGCACCGCCGGTCGACCAGTTGGGCTGGGCCGCACGGGCCCGCTCGACGGCAGCCACCGCGGCGAAGGCCCCGGGCGCCGGGAACGACACCAGCACATCGGAAGGGTCGGCCGGGTTGCGGGAGGTGACGGAGGAGACGGCGGTGGTCACAGGAGGAAGCCTCCGGGGAAGGGGTCGTCCGGGTCGAGGAAGTACTGGGCGGTGCCGGTGATCCAGGCGCGGCCGGTGACGGTCGGTACCACGGCGGGCAGCCCGCCGACCTCCGTCTCGGCGACGAGCCGGCCGGTGAAGCGGGTGCCGATGAAGGACTCGTTGACGAAGTCGCGGTCCAGGGGCAGTTCACCGCGGGCGTGCAGCTGTGCCATCCGTGCCGAGGTGCCGGTGCCGCAGGGCGAGCGGTCGAACCAGCCCGGGTGGATCGCCATCGCATGCCGCGAGTGGCGGGCGTCCGAGCCGGGAGCGGTCAGATAGACATGCTTGACCCCGGCGATCTCCGGTTGCTCGGGGTGGACGGGGCGGTCCGGCGACGCGTTGATCGCCGCCATGACGGCCAGTCCGGCGGCCAGCAGGTCGTCCTTGCGGGCCCGGTCGAACGGCAGCCCCAGCGCGTCGAGTTCGACGAAGGCGTAGAAATTGCCGCCGAAGGCGAGGTCGTAGGTGACCCTCCCGTACCCCGGGACCTCCACCGTGCGGTCCAGGGCGGCGCAGAAGGCGGGCACATTGGTGAGGGTGACCGATTTCGCCACCCCGTCCGCCACGTGTACGTCGACGGAGACCAGGCCGGCCGGGGTGTCGAGCCGGACGGGGGTGACCGGCTCGGTCACCGGCACCATGCCGGACTCGACGAGGACGGTGGCGACCCCGATGGTGCCGTGCCCGCACATCGGCAGCAGGCCGGAGACCTCGATGTAGAGGACGCCGAAGTCGGCGTCGGCGCGGGTGGGCGGCTGGAGGATGGCGCCGCTCATGGCGGAGTGCCCGCGCGGCTCGTACATCAGGAGGGTCCTGAGATGGTCGAGGTGCTCGATGAAGTGGAGCCTGCGCTCGGCCATGGTGGCGCCGGGGATCACACCGACGCCCCCCGTGATCACGCGCGTGGGCATGCCCTCGGTGTGCGAGTCGACGGCGTGGAAGACATGACGCGTACGCACCATGAGTCCTTTCGAAGCGGCACGGATGCGGTCAGTGGTGTCCGGCGGCCCGGGCCTTCTCGGTGGCGGCCCGGACCTCGGCCTCGATCTCGCCCGTGAGCGGGGAGCGCGGCGGGCGGGCGGGGCCACCGCGGCGGCCGACGAGGTCCATGGACAGCTTGATGCACTGGACGAACTCCGTCTTCGAATCCCAGCGCAGCAGCGCGTGCAGGGACTTGTAGAGCGGCAGGGCGGTCTCCAGGTCACCGGCGACGGCGGCGTGGTACAGCTCGGCGCAGGTGGCGGGGAAGGCGTTGGGGTATCCGGCGATCCAGCCGACCGCACCGGCCACGGCGAGTTCGAGCAGGACATCGTCCGCGCCGATCAACAGGTCGAGTTCCGGGGCGAGTTCGGCGATCTCGTAGGCGCGCCGTACATCGCCGGAGAATTCCTTGACCGCGACGACGCTGCCGTCCTGGTGCAGCCGGGCCAGCAGTCCGGGTGTCAGATCCACCTTGGTGTCGAGGGGGTTGTTGTACGCGACGACCGGCACTCCCGCCTTTGCGACCTCGGTGTAGTGGGCGCGGACGGCCCGTTCGTCGGCGCGGTAGGCGTTGGGGGGCAGCAGGAGGACCGAGCCGCAGCCCGCTTCGGCCGCCTGCTCCGCCCAGCGCCGGGCCTCGGCGCTGCCGTAGGCGGCGACGCCGGGCATGACCCGCGCACCGTCGCCCGCCGCTTCGACCGCGGTCCGCACCACGCGGGCCCGCTCCTCGTCGGTGAGGGTCTGGTACTCGCCGAGCGAGCCGTTCGGTACGACACCGTCGCAGCCCTGCTCGATCAGCCACCGGACGTGCCGGGCGTAGGCGTCGTGGTCGACGGAGAGATCGTCGCGCAGGGGCAGCGCCGTGGCGACCATGATCCCGCGCCAGGGGCGGATGCTGTTCCAGGTGAGGGTGGTCATACCAGTGAACCCTTCTATGGTGTGTGACATTTCATTGGGCCGTCCGCGGCACCCACAAGGGCGGCCCGCGGGTCAGTCGTCGACGGGCGGGGCGGCGTCCGGCCGGCTCCCGGTGGGTTCGTCGGGCGAGGCGAGCGCCGAGAGCGGCACGGGCACCGCGAACGGGCGGCGTTCGGCGGGTGGTTCCGCAGCTCCTCCGCCTGCCGCCAGGCACGCTGCGGCCGTCCCGCACATCCGCCCCTGACACCAGCCCATACCGGCCCTGGTGAGGAGTTTGACGGTGTGTGCGTCACGGGCGCCGAGGTCGGTGACTGCCTCGCGGATCCTTCCGGCGGTCACCTCCTCGCAGCGGCAGACATCCGTGTCGTCGGTCAGCCAGCCCGTCCAGCCCGCCGCCGGTGCGTGACTGACGGCCATCGCCTCGGCGAAGGCACGCATCCGGTCCCGCCGGCGCCGCAGCTCCCGCACACGCCCTCCGTGGACGGGGTGCCCGTGGAGTCTGACGGCTGCCGCCAGCCCGGCCAGCTCCCCTTCCGCGCGGGCGAGTTCTGCGCCGCCCACCCCCCCGGTCTCCCCCGCCGCCCACAGACCGCGTACCGAGGTCTCCTGAAGGCCGTCCAGGGCCAGGGCCAAGGTCCCGTCCGCGGTGGTGCGGGTGGCGCAGCCGAGTGCGGTGGCCAGTTCGATCTGCGGGACGAGGCCGTGTCCCACCGCGAGCGCGTCGCATGTGATCCGCCGGCCCGTCCCCCGTACGGGCCGCCAGTCGCGGTCGAGCCGGGTGACGGTGACGGCCGAGACCCGGTCGGTGCCGTGCACCTCGGTGACCGCGCTGCGGGTGCGCAGCCGTACCCGGTGCCGCAGCAGAGCGGCACCGTGCACCGCCGCCTCGGCGAGTTTCCGCGGGTTGGCCGCGAGCGCACGGGGATGGCGTGCGTATCCCTGATAGCCGGATGCCTCGATCACGGCGGGGACCTGCGCACCGGCGGCGGCCAGCGAGGAGGCGACCGCGAGGAGCAGGGGGCCGCTGCCCGCCACGACGATGCGCCGGCCGGGCAGCACCAGGCCGGACTTGAGCATGGCCTGCGCTCCCCCGGCACCCACGACCCCGGGCAAGGTCCAGCCGGGGAAGGGGAGTTGACGTTCATACGCGCCGGTCGCGAGCAGAACCGCACGGGCCCGCACCCGCACCGGCCGCTCGTCGGCGCCGTCGGCCCCGGTGGCGGCGTGCACCGCCCACAGGTCACCGTCCTCCTTCGTGACGGCCCAGACGTGGTGCCCGGACAGCTGGCGGACGTCGCTCCGCTCCAGCCGGCGGCGCAGTGCGGCGAAGGCCGGCCAGTCATGGTGCAGCGCCTCGGGCCGGGCCGCGCCGAGGGCCGGCGCCGGATGCCGGTAGAACTGCCCGCCGGTCTGCGGCGAGGCGTCCAGCAGGGCTACGGACAGGCCGTGTCCGGCGGCCGCGACGGCGCCGGCGAGACCGGCGCAGCCCGCTCCGATCACCGCGAGGTCGTACGGGTCAGACGCCGATGCGGGCATGGCCGTGTCCCTCCTGGGTGGTGATCACGTCGCCGGGGCGGGCGGGCACCAGACAGGCCCTGCGGTTGGGCTCCCCGTTGATGGTGGCGAGGCAGTCGTAGCACTGTCCGATGCCGCAGAAGGCGCCCCTCGGGCGGCCGGTGGTGCGGGTGGTGCGCCAGGCGAGGATGCCGGCGGACCACAGGGCGGCGGCGACGGACTGGCCGGGAAGAGCGGGGACCGGACGGCCGTCCATCGTGATCTCGAACGACGCGCCGGGGTGCGCCCCTGCCAGTTCGGCGGGGGTACGGGCCACTGCGGGCCTCCTCTCCTAGTGGACGGGTCAGGCGGTGGCTTCGAAGCGGGCGGGGTCGAACGGGCCCGGGTCCAGGGGCAGTTCGCCGCCGCCCAGGGACCGCGCGATGAGCAGCCCGGTGGCCGGGGCGAGACCGATCCCCGCGCCTTCGTGTCCGCAGGCGTGCAGCAGGCCGGGCACCCGCGGATCGGGGCCGATGGCCGGCAGATGGTCGGGGAGGTAGGGGCGGAACCCCACGTACGTCCGCATCGCGCGGACCCCGGCCAGGACCGGGAACAGGGCGGTGGCCTGGGCCGCCAGGCGGCGCAGCACCTCGGTCGACAACGTGCGGTCGAAACCGACCCGTTCGCGGCTGGCACCGATCAGGACGGGGCCCGCCGCGGTGCCCTCGACCACCGCCGAGGTCTGCAGCGCCGCCGAACCGCTGGCGACATCGGCCACATAGTCGGCCGCGTAGACCTTGCGCCGCACCACCCGCGGCAGCGGTTCCGTGACGAGCACGAAGCCGCGGCGCGGCAGCACCGGTAGCCCGACGCCCGCGAGCCGGGCGAACTCGCCACCCCAGGTACCGGCCGCATTGACCACATGCGGAGCATGCACCTCACCCGCCGCCGTACGAACCCCCCGCACCGAGCCGTCCGCCGCGGTCAGCAGGCCGGTGACCTCCTCACCGAGCCGCAGACACACCCGGTCACCCGCCGCGCGCAGCAGATGCGCGGCGGCCAGGGCCGGCATCACCTGCGCGTCCTGCGGGTAGTGAAAGCCCCCTGCCAGACCGGGAGTCAGATGCGGCTCCAGTTCCTGCAACCGGTCCCCCGGGACCTCCTCCGCCCGCACACCGGCCTTGCCCTGTCCGGCCGCGAAGTCACGCAGGGCCTGCATCCCGGCCTCACCGGCGGCGACCACGAGGCCGCCCTTGGCCTCGTACTCGATCTGCGGCGGGAGCAGTTCCGCCAGTTCCCGCCACAACCCGGTGGACAGCAGGGCGAGATCGAGTTCGGGCCCGGGTTCCTTGTCGGAGACCAGGAGGTTGCCCTCGCCGGCACCCGTGGTGCCGCCCGCGACGGGGCCGCGGTCGAGCACGGTGACGGAGAGGCCGGCGCGGGCCGCGTAGTAGGCGCAGGCCGCGCCGACCACGCCCGCGCCGACGACGATGACATCCGAGGTTCTTCTCGTGGGCACGTCAGTAATATTTCACATTGCACTGACGATGCCAAGGGTGGCGCGTCATACGACCGCAACTCCCCCGGGACGGACGGCCGTCGAGGCGTCCCGATTCTCCAGGACCCCTCGGATCCGGGTAAGTAACGGACGCGCCAACACCTCTCCGGCGCCTGCCACTTCCCCGAGGCGGTCTGAACACGGTGATGCCCCGGATCCGGCACGGGATCCGGGGCACCGCTCCGTCATGGCACCGTCTGGACCGTGGTTCCGGCGGAGGGCGCGAAACCGACGTCGCCGTTGTAGTTGCCGGTGACGAGGTGGGTCCCCTTCTGCAGCGGGTTGAAGGACACGCTGGCCGTGCCGCCGACGAGGGGCACGGCCTGGGGGGTGCGTCCCGTGATGGCGAGGGTGACGGTTCCGGTGGGCGTACCCGTTCCGGGGGCGACCGGAACCACGGTCGCGGTGACCGTGACCCGGTCACCCGTCGTCGAGGGGTTGGGGGTGGAGACCACGGTGGTGGAGGTCGCGGCCCGGTTGACGGTCTGGGTATCACTGCCGGTGGAGCCCGTGAAGCTCGCGTCCCCGCCGTAGGTGGCCGTGAGGGTGAAGGGGCTTCCGGTGGTGGTCGTGTAGGTGTGGGTGACGGTCGCGACACCGCCGGAGAGCGTCGCGGTGGCGGCGCCGGTGCCGTCACCGAAACTGAAGGTGACCGTCCCGGTCGGCGCACCGGCCGGGGACGAGACGGTAGCCCGGACGGTCACCGTCCCACCGGACGCCGAGGGGTCGGGAGTGGAGGTCACCGTGCTGGTGGTCGCGCTCTTGGTGAGCGTCTGGGTGTCGTTGCCGGTGGAGGCCGAGAAGTTGGTGTCCCCGTTGTAAGTGGCCGTGACGGGGAAGGGACTTCCGTTCCTGGTGGCATAGGTGTGGGTGACGGTAGCGGTGCCGCCGGAGAGCGTTGCCGTGGCGGCACTGGTGCCGTCCCCGAAACCGAAGGTGACCGTCCCCGTGGGAGTGCCCGCACCCGGCGCCACCGCGGAGACCGTCGCCGTCAGCGTCGCCGCCTGCCCCGCCACCGACGGATCCGGCGAAGACACCACCGCCGTCGTCGTCGCCGCCTTACCGACCGTCTGCGTATCGCTCCCACTCGACGGCGTGAAGCTGCCGTCGCCGTTGTAGGTCGCCGTGAGCGGATACGGGCTGCCGGAGGTCCCGTTGAACGTGTGCGTCACGGTCGCGATGCCGCCGGAGAGCGTCGCGGTGCCGGCGCCGGTGCCGTCACCGAAACTGAAGATGACCGTACCCGTGGGAGTACCGGCACCCGGCGCCACCGCGGAGACCGTCGCCGTCAGCGTCACCGCCTGCCCCGCCACCGAAGGATCCGGCGAAGACACCACCGCCGTCGTCGTCGCCGCCCTGCCGACCGTCTGCGTATCGCTCCCACTCGACGACGTGAAGCCGGCATCCCCGTTGTAGGTCGCCGTGACGGGGAAGGGGCTGCCGGTCCGGGTGGTGTAGGTGTGGGTGACGGTCGCGATGCCGTCGGAGAGCGTGGTGGTGGTGGAGCCGGTGCCGTCGCCGAAGCTGAAGGTGACCGTGCCGGTGGGGGCGGCGGCGCCGGGCGTGACGGAGGCGACGGAGGCCGTGAGGGTGGTGGGCTGACCGACGACCGTGGGATCGGGCGAGGAGGCCACCGCCGTGGTGGTGCCCGCCTTGCCGACGATCTGGGTGTCATTCCCGCTCGACGACGTGAAGTTGGCATCCCCGTCATACGTACCCGTAATGGCGAACGGACTCCCCGACGTACTGCCATAGGCATGCGTCACCGTTGCCAGACCATTACTCACCGGCGCCGTAAGAGTCGGACTCCCATCACCGAAATCAAACGTGACCGTACCCGACGGCGCACCCGCCCCCGGCGCAACAGAAGCCACCGAAGCCGTAACAGTGGTCGACTGACCCACCACCGTGGGATCCGGCGACGACACCACCCCAGTCGTCGTCGCCGCCCTGCCGACGGCCTGAGTGTCACTCCCACTCGACGACGTGAAGTTGGCATCCCCGTCATACGTACCCGTAATGGCGAACGGACTCCCCGACGTACTGCCATAGGCATGCGTCACCATCGCCAGACCATTACTCACCGGCGCCGTAAAAGTCGGACTCCCATCACCGAAATCAAACGTGACCGTACCCGACGGCGCACCCGCACCCGGCGCAACAGAAGCCACCGAAGCCGTAACAGTGGTCGACTGACCCACCACCGTGGGATCCGGCGACGACACCACCGCAGTCGTCGTCGCCGCCCTGCCGACCGTCTGGGTGTCACTCCCACTCGACGACGTGAAGCTGTCGTCCCCCTCATATTGCGCGGTCACCGTGTAGGGGCCGCCCGCGCTCGTGTACGTGTGCGTGATCCTGGCGACGCCGTCGGAAACCGATGTCAGAGTGGGCGGTGTGCCGTCCCCGAAGTCGAAGGTGACCGCGCCGGCCGGCACCCCGGCTCCCGGCTCGACCGGTGTGACGGTCGCGGTGAAGGTCACCGGCTGGCCGACCACGGACGGGCCCGGCGTGGCGGTCACCGTCGTCAGCGTCGACGCCGGATCGACCGTCTGGCTGTCCGTGCCCGAGGAGGAGCTGAAGTTGGCGTCCCCGCTGTAGTTCGCGGTCACGGTGTGGGGGCTGCCCGTCGCGGTGGTGTAGGCGTGCGTGACGGTCGCCACCCCGCCGGTGACCGGTGCCGTGAGGGCCGCCGTTCCGTCGCCGAAGGTGAAGGAAACCGTTCCGGTGGGCACCCCGGCGCCGGGCGGGGTCGGTGCCACGGTCGCGGTGAAGGTCACCGGCTGGCCCGTCACCGAGGGGTCCGGGGAGGAGCTCACGGTCGTCGACGTGGTGGCGGCGCTGACCGCCACCGTGTGGTCTCCGGTGATGGTGGCGGGGGCGAAGTCGGCGTCACCGCTGTAGGTGGCGGTGACCGTGTAGGGGCTGCCCGCCGTGCTCGCGTAGGCGTGCGTCACGGTCGCCACGTCGGAGGAGACCGGTGCGGTGACGGGCACGGTGCCGTCGCCGAAATCGAAGGTGACGGTCCCGGTGGGGGTGCCCGCGCCCGGAGGAACGGCGGTGACCCGGGCGGTGAAGGTGACCTGCTGCCCGGCCACGGACGGATCCGGGGAGGTGAACAGGGTCATGGAGGAAGAGGTCTGACCGACGGTCTGGCTGTCGGTGCCGGTGGAGGAGGCGAAGTCGGTGTCCCCGCTGTAGTCGGCCGTGACGGTGAACGGGCTGCCGGACGTACCGGCCCAGGTGTGCGTCGCGGTTGCCACCCCGGCGGTGACCGTGGCGGTGACGGAGGGGGTGCCGTCGCCGAAGTCGAAGGTGACCGTACCGGTGGGGGTGCCGGCCCCCGGAGCGGCCGCGGAGACCGTCGCGGTGATGTCCACCGGCTGGCCCGTCACCGCGGGATCGGGCGAGGAGGCCACGGCGGTGGTGGTCGCGGCCGGGGTGACGGTCTGGGTGTCGGTCCCCGTGGAGGGCGTGAAGTCCGTGTCCCCGCTGTACTCGGCGGTGAGGGCGTACGGGCTGCCGGACGTACTCGTCCATGCATGGGTCAGGGTGGCGGTGCCGTCCGTCACGGATGCGGTGACGGGCGGGGTGCCGTCGCCGAAGTCGAAGGTGACCGTACCGGTGGGGGCACCCGCCCCCGGGGCGGCCGCGGAGACCGTCGCGGTGATGTCCACCGGCTGGCCCGTCACCGCGGGATCCGGCAACGAGCTGAGCACCGTCGTCGACATCGCCGGCTGCACGATGTGGGTTTTGGTCCCCACGGAGGGGGTGAACTGGTCGTCGCCGCTGTAGGCGGCGTGGACCGTGTAGGGGCCGCCCGTGGCGCTCGTGTACGCGTGCACCGCGGTCGCCACCCCACCCGCTGCGGTGACGGTGACCGGCGCGGTCCCGTCCCCGAAGTCGAAGGTCACCGTCCCCGTCGGCGCGCCATCGCCCGGGGCTTCGGACGTCACCCTGGCGAGGAACGTCACCGGCTGGCCGGTCACCGAGGGCTCCGGCAGTCCGCTGACGGTGGTGGTGGTCGCGGCCGGGGCCACGGTCTGGGTGTCGGTGCCGGTGGAGGGGCTGAAGTCGGCGTCCCCGCTGTAGGTGGCCGAGACGGTGTACGGGCCTGCGGAGGTGCCCGCCCAGGTGTGGGTGAGGGTGGCGGTGCCGTCCGTCACGGGTTCGGTGACGGACGGGGTGCCGTCACCGAAGTCGAAGGTGACCGAACCGGTGGGGGTACCGGCCCCCGGGGCGACGACAGAGACCGTCGCGGTGATGTCCACCGGCTGGCCCGTCACCGAAGGCTCGGGAACTCCGCTGACGGAGATGAAGGTCGCGGCCGGGGCCACGGTCTGGGTGCCGGTGCCGGTGGACGGGGTGAAGCCGGCGTCCCCGCTGTAGTCGGCCGTGACGGTGTACGGGCTGCCGGACGTACCGGCCCAGGTGTGCGTCGTCGTGGCCACCCCGGCCGTGGCCGGCACCGTGAGGGGTGACGTACCGTCACCGAAGTCGAAGGTGACCGTGCCGGTCGGTGTCCCGTCCCCCGGCGCGGCGGCCGAGAGGGTCGCGGTGACGGTCACCGGCTGGCCGGTCACCGCCGGTTCGGGCGACGTGGTGACCACCGTCGTGGACCCGGCCTGGCCGACGGACTGCGTGGTGGTGTCGCTGGAAGCGGTGAAACCGGTGTCGCCGCTGTAGGTGGCGGTGGCGGTGTACGGGCTGCCGGCGGGACCGGTGTAGGCGTGCAGGGCCGTCGCCACCCCGGCGATGACCGGCAGCGCGGCCGGGTCCGTCCCGTCGCCGAAGTCGAAGATGACCGTTCCTGTCGGCGACCCGTTTCCCGGTTCCACCGGAGCGACGATCGCCGTGAAGGCGACCGGCTGGCCGACCACGGACGGGTCCGGCTCGGAGGTCAGCGTGGTGGTCGTCGCGGCCTGCAGGACCGACTGGGTGGCCGTGGCCACCGAGTCGGTGAAGTCGTCGCTGCCGCCGTAGGTGGCGGTGATCGTGTACGGGCTGCTGACGCTGCCGGTGTAGGTGTGGGTGAGCGTGACGGCTCCACCGGCCAGGGGGGCCGTGGCCGGAGTGGTGGCATCGCCGAAGTCGACGGTGACCGTACCGGTCGGTGTGCCGGCACCCGGCGGGACCGGTGCGACCGTCGCGGTGACGGTCACCGGCTCCCCCACGACCGAGGGGTTCGGACCGGAGGTCACCTCGGTGGTGGTCGAGGCCGGGTACAGGGTCTGGGAGGCGGTGGCCGTGGCGGGGCTGAAGTCTTCGTCCCCGCTGTAGGTGGCCGAGAGGGTGAACGGGCTGCCGGCCGTGGTGGTGTACGCATGAGTGACCGTCACCGTGCCGGCCACGGCGGTGGCGGTGACGGTCGGGGTGCCGTCGCCGAAGTCGAAGGTGATCGTCCCGGTCGGGGTGCCCGCCGCCGGGGAATCCGCCGTGAGGTTCGCGGTGACGGTCACCGGCTGGCCGACCGTGGAAGGGTCCGCCGACGAGAAGACGGTGAGGGACGCGGTCGCCGGGTTCACGGTCTGGGTGTCGGTGTCCGTGGAAGGCGTGAAGCTCGCCCCGCCGTTGTAGGTGGCGGTGACCGGGTACGGGCTGCCGGAGGTGTGGGGGTAGGCGTGCACGGCGGTCGCCACCCCGTCGGTGAGGGGCGCCGTGAGGCCCGGGGTGCCGTCGCCGAAGTCGAAGGTGACCGTGCCGGTCGGTGTACCGGCACCCGCGTCCGCCGAGGTGACGGTCGCGGTGAAGGTGACGTACTGGCCGGTCACGGACGGGTCCGGCGCGGAGGCCACCGTCGTCGACGTGGCCGCCTGCGAGACCGTCTGGGTGTCGAGACCGGCCGAACCCGCGAAGTTCCCGTCACCGTTGTAGACCGCGGTGATCGTGGCGGGATCGGCGGCCGCGGTGTAGGTGTGGGTGGCCGTCGCCGTGCCGCCCGTGAGCGGGGCCGTCACGGTCGGGGTGCCGTCGCCGAATTCGAAGGTCACCGTCCCGGCCGGGGTGCCCGAGGCGGGCGGAACGGCCACGACGGTCGCGGTGACGGTGACCGCCTGTCCCACTACGGACGGGTCGGGAGCGGAGCTCACCGTCGTGGAGGTGCCCGAAACGCTGGTCTCCACGCCCTGGGCGAACGTCCCGGTGGAGGCGGCGAAGTCGGCGTCACCGCTGTAGGTCGCGGTGACGGGGTAGGGGCTGCCCGCGGTGCTGACGTAGGTGTGCGTCACCGAGGCCACGTTGTGGGAGACCGGTGCCGTGGCGGGAGTGGTGCCGTCACCGAAGTCGAAGGTGACCGTGCCGGTCGGCGCACCGGCCCCTGGCGGCACCGGAGTTACCCGCGCGATCAGCATGACGCTCTCGCCCACCGCCGAGGGAACCCGCGAGGAGGTCACCGTGGTGGTGGTCGCGGCCGGGGCGACGGCGTGGACGAGGGTGTCCTCGGACGCGGCGTAGTTGGCGTCACCGAGGTAGACCGCGTTGATCGTGTAGGGGCTGCCGGAGACGCTGGTGTAGGGGTGGGTGACCGTCACCGTGCCGCCCACGAGCTCGGCGGTGATGACCGGGGTGCCGTCACCGAAGTCAAAGGTGACCGGCCCGGTCGGGATGCCCGACGCGGGCGCGGTGGGGGTCACGGTGACGGTCACCGACTCCCCCGTCACGGACGGGTCGGGAGCGGCGGTGACCGTGGTGGTGGTCGCGGCCTGCTCGACACTGTGCGTTGTGGTGCCGGCGGACTCGGTGAAGTTGTCGTCCCCGCTGTAGGTGACGGTGACCGTGTACGGGCTGATGGGCGCGCTGGTGTAGGCGTGGGTGAGGTCGGCGGTGCCGTCGGTGAGGGGGGCGGTGACAGGTGCGGTGCCGTCACCGAAGTCGAAGGTGACCGTCCCGGTCGGAGTACCCGCGGCCGGTGTGGGAGCCGCGACGGTCGCGGTGAGGGTGACCGTCTCGCCGGTGACCGAAGGCTCCGGGGAGGAGCTCACCGTCGTCGTGGGCACCGCCTTGGCGACCGACTGAATGTCCGTTCCCGCGGAGGGGTTGAAGTTGTCGTCGCCGCTGTAGGTCGCGGCGACCGTGTACGGGCTCTCCGCCACGTCCGGATTGACATGGGTGACCGTGGCCGTGCCGCCCTCGACGGGTGCCGTGACGGGCGGGGTGCCGTCGCCGAACTCGAAGGTCACGGTTCCCGTCGGCGCTCCGGCCGCCGGGGCCTCGGGGAGGATCTGCGCGACGAAGGTCGTCTCCTGCCCCACCGTGGAGGGGTCGGGTGCGGAGGCCACGGCGGTGGTGGTGTCGGCCGGCTGCACGGTCTGGGTGTCGGTACCGAGCGAGGTGGTGAAGTCGTCGTCACCGTTGTAGATGGCGGTGACCGTGTACGGCAGTTCGGCCGCGTCGTTGTAGGTGTGGGTGAGGTCGGTGGCGCCGTCGGTGAGGAATGCGGTGACGGGTGGTGTGCTGTCGCCGAAGTCGAAGGTGACCGTCCCGGTCGGGGTACCGGCACCGGGTGCGAGCGCGGTGACCGTCGCGCTGAATGTGACCGGCTGACCCACCGTCGAAGGATCCGGCGCGGAGACCACGGCGATCGTGGTGCCGGCCGGCTGGACGCTCTGGGTGTCGGTACCGAAGGACGTCGTGAAGTCCGCGTCACCGTCGTACGTGGCGGTGACCGCGTAGGGGCTGTCCGCCGCGGCGGCGTAGACGTGGCCGGTGGCGGCGGTGCCGTCCGTGAGCGGTGCGTCGACGGGCGCCGTACCGTCGCCGAAATCGAAGGTGACCGTCCCGGTCGGGGTACCCGCTCCGGGCGCGAGCGCGGTGACCGTCGCGCTGAACGTGACCAACTGCCCCACCATCGAAGGATCCGGCGCGGAAACCACCGTCGTCGACGACGCGCTCGGTCCCACCGACTGGCTGCCGGTCCCCGTGGAGGGCTCCAGGTTCCCGTCGCCCTGATAGGTGGCGGTGACCGTGTACGGGCTGCCCGTCGTACCGGCGTAGACATGGCTGGTGGCGGCGGTGCCGTCGGTGAGCGGTGCGTCGACCGGCGGGGTGCCGTCGCCGAAATCGAAGGTGACCGTCCCGGTCGGTGCGGCGGCTCCGGGCGGGACGACGGCGACCGTCGCGGTCGCGGTCACCGGCTGTCCGGCCACGGAGGGGTTGGGCGCAAGGTCCACCGTGGTGGCCGTCGCCGCCTGCTGCACGGTCTGGCTTTCCGTCCCCGTGGAAGGGGTGAAGTTGTCGTCGCCGCTGTAGGTGGCGGTGACCGTGTACGGCAGTGCGGCGGCGCTCTCAAAGGTGTGGGTCACGGTCGCGGAGCCGCCCGCCACCGGCACGGTGGCGGGCGGGGTGTTGTCGCCGAAGTCGAACGTCACGGTGCCCGTCGGCGCACCGGCTCCCGGTGGGGTGGGAGCGACCCGCGCGACGAAGGTGACCGGCTGCCCGGCCAGGGACGGATCGGGGCCGTGGGTCACCGTGGTGGTGGTCGGCGCTGCTTCGACGGCCTGGGTGTCCGTTCCGGTGGTGGCCATGAAGTAGAGGTCGCCGCTGTAGTTGACGGTGACGGCGTAGGGGGTGTCCGACGCGCCGGTGTAGGCGTGGTTGACCGTGGCCGTGGCGTCCGTGAGGGGGGCCGTTACCGGCGCTGTTCCGTCGCCGAAGTCGAAGGTGACGGTGCCGGTCGGTGTACCCGTCGTGGGCGGGACCCCCACCAGGGTCGCGGTGAAGGCCACTTCCTGACCGGCAAGGGAGGGGTCCGGTGTAGAGGTGACGGTCATCGCCGTCGGCGCCTTGTAAGTGAAGGCGTTGGGAAGCGTGACACTGCCCGCGGGTGTGGTGACGACGAAGTCGGCGGGGCCGGGAACGCCCTCGGGCGTCACCACGACGAGCAGGTTGTCGGAGTACGCGCGAAAGGACCTCACGGGGACGCCGTCGATCGTGACGCCGCTGACGCGGGCGAGGCCGCTGCCGGTCAGGACGAGGGTGGTGCCGCCCGCGATCGGCCCGGTGTCCGGGCTGACGCCGGTGACATCTGCCACCGCCGCGTAGGTGTAGAGCAGTCTGTTGCTCACCCCGCCGCGGGTGGTGATACGGACGGGGACGGTGCCGGGCCCCGCGGCAGGAGGAACGGTGACACTGACCTGCCGGTCGGAGAGCGCCGTGGGGAAGGCGACGGCGTCGCCGAAGCGGACGAGCAGCGCGGTGCGCAGATTGGCGCCGGTGAGGATGACGGTGTTGCCGCCGCCGATCGGACCGGTGGCGGGAGCGATGCCTGTCAGGCTGGGCCAGAAGATGTAGAAGAAGTAGCCGACCCGGGCGGATCCGCCGGGGGTGGTGACCGTGACCGGGACCGCCCCCTGGCCCGAGGGAGTCACCGCGACGATGGTCGTGTCGTCGAGGACGGTGAAACTCGCTGCCGGGCGCGGACCGAAGCTGACGGCCGTGGCGCGGCTGAAGTTGCGCCCGATGATGGTCACCAGGGTTCCGCCGCTGTAGGAGCCCTGGTCGGGGAAGACACCGGAGAACTGGTTGCGCGGTGCCGGCGTGCCGGAACGGGCGGCGGCATCGAACCGTCCCGGCATCGGTGCGAGGGCCGACCGGTTGCGCAGCTCGGCAAGGGCGCGCAGCAGGGTGCCGCTGTCGTTCGACGCCGGCACATCAGCGTGGTCGACCACGGTGCACAGGACCGGGCTGTGGGCTTCGCCCCGCGCCACCAGCGGGACGGGCGCGGTGAGGGTGGGGACGATCCGGTGGGACCACGGGTCGAGGACGGCGATGCAGTTCCCGTGGCGGTCGGTGAGGATGACGAGCCCGCTGGGGCGTTCCGGAGTCAGCATGCCGGTGTCACCGCCCACACCGCGGCCCCGGTGCTCGGGTCAACGGGGCGTTCTTCGCCGGGCAGTTGCAGGAGGGGGGCGTGCCGGCCCGTCGTGACCATCCATCGAAGACCGATGGCGCGGACGGGGCACACAGCGCGGGCAGCAGGCATGACGGGCTCCAGACCAACATGCGGGCCCGCCGCACCATGAGGCGCCCGCAAACCGCGCGCCGACATGGCCGGTCCTGCACATCCCCACGGAGGAGCGCCCGAACGGCATCGTCATCACACACCGATGCGCCGAACCAGGCAAGACGCCTTCCACTCCCCCGGAAAGGATGGGCGGCCCACCGGAATCGGACGGACTCAGTAACCCATCCTGGTGAAGTGAAGGCAACACACCGAGATCGAGCTCACCCGAACGGGCGAGCGGAACCCGGGCACCGGCGCACCGCGGTGACCTGTCCCACGGCATGTCAACTCGGTGCCGGCGGTGCCCGGTCCGCCCCGGGCCGGCCGCCCAGCTCAGCCCGCGAAAGCCCGCACGAACTCGTTCGTCTTCTTGCCGATGCTCGAACAGGTCGCCATCGCCTTGATGTTGGCGCCTCCCGGACAGGGCTTGTCCCGGGTGACCGACCACATCGACAGCCGGCCGAGCCCCTTCTCCTCGGCGAACTTCTTGAGCTCGGCCGCGTCGTCGGGCCGGAAGACCTCGCCCTTGACGTCGTTCACACCGATCATCGGCGTGACCGCGACGCTCTTCCAGGCCTTGGCCTCGTCCCGGATGCCCAGCACGCCCTTGACCTGCTTCTGGGTGGCGGTGGCGGCCGCGACGGCGTATTTGCCCATGTCGCCGTCGTAGTAGGTGCCGTAGTCCATGGCCATGATGTTCACGGTGGAGATCCGGGCACCGTTCTTCTTGGCGCTCTTCAGCACATCGACGGCGTGCCGGTTGAGGCCGGAGGGCATCACCGGGAGGGTGTAGGAGACGTCCAGTTTCCTGCGCTGCTGAAGCCGGGCGATCGCCTTGGCGCGGAGGTCGTTGGCCTTGGTGTCCGTCAGCGCGGGGCCCTCGATGTCGAAGTCGGCCTTGGTCAGGCCGTATGCGTCGATGACCTTGGTGTACGCGTTCACCAGCTTGTCCACCGAGCCGCAGACCCGGGCCAGTTCATTGCCGCTCTGCCCGCCGAAGGAGATCCGTACATCGCCGCCCTGGGCGCGCAGCTCGTCCGCCTGCCGCGCCACGGGGTTGGCGCCGAGCGCCTGCCGGCCGCCCCACTTGGGCACGCAGCCGCCTCCCGGGGAGACGAAGGCCAGGTTGTACTCCTTCACGCCGGTCTCCTCGGCCGCCTTGACGAGGTCGAAGGAGGGCTTGAGCGAGGTGTCCACGTAGGGCGAGAAAGCGCCGGTCTTCGGCGTGGGAGCGTGGCTGCTCTGCTGCGGGGAGGGAGGCACCGGGTCCGGCCGCTTGGGCTTCTCCGGCTCCTCGGACGAGCACCCGGCGAGCAGCGACGCCGCTATCACCGCCGCCGTCGCCGCGACGGCGGTCGGCCTCCGCTTGCGGCTCCGCCGAGAAACGTGCGCGTCTGCGTGGTGCGTCATCATCGGGCGGCCTCCAACGGTGGGGGTGGGCAGTGCTGTTCGGACCTACGGCACGGGGGCGACGGGAGATTCCGTCTGCCGCGGCCCGGGTCCGGGGACTTCGGGCGGCATGTGCGGGAGGGAAGGTCCTGGTGCAGCAGTCCACGCAGCACGCGCGACGTCAGCCCGTCAGCGTATAAGGCCGGCCCGTTTGTCATGACCGCCATCGTGCCATCCGGAGCGGACGCACCGGAGGGTGGGTTCGGGGCGCGGCCCGGCATCTGAGGTATGGGACAACTCACACCGCATGGCTGGAACTCATACTTCCGTTCCTCCGACTACCTGGAACGGTACCGGCAGCGGGCCGGGCCACCTCACCTTCGAGCCGGGAGCCCCGCGTGTCCACTGAACAACGTCTCGCATCGAGCGACTCACCGGGCTCCCCGGACCCCACCCGCTCCGGGGAGGAGCGGACAGTACGGCGTACCGGGTGGGCCGCGCTGCGTCCGCTGGTGTTGCGCCTGCACTTCTACGCCGGGGTGCTGATCGCGCCCTTCCTGCTCGTCGCCGCGGTCACCGGACTGCTGTACGCCTGTTCCTTCCAGGCGGAGAAGGTCGCCTACGCGCATGAGCTGACGGCGCCGGCCGGCACGGAGAAGCTGCCGCTGTCGCAGCAGGTCGCCGACGCCCGCAAGGCCCACCCCGAGGGCAAGATCGCCGCGGTACGCCCGGCGCCTCAGCCCGGGGACACCACCCGTGTCCTGCTCTCCGACGTACCTGGGGTCTCCGACGACCACCAGCTCGCGGTCTTCGTCGACCCCTACACCGGCAACGTCAGGGGGGCTCTGGAGACCTACGGTTCCACGGGCGCACTGCCCCTGCGCACCTGGCTCGATGCGCTCCATCGCGATCTGCACCTGGGCGAGGGTGGCCGGCTCTACAGCGAACTGGCCGCCAGCTGGCTGTGGGTGGTCGCCGGGGGCGGACTTGCGCTGTGGATCGGCCGTAGGCGCAAGAACCGCGGACTGCGGGCCCTCGCGCTGCCGGACCGCACCGCCACCGGCCGCCGCCGGACCCTGTCCTGGCACGGCGCGGTCGGCCTGTGGGCCGCGGTCGGCCTGATCTTCCTCTCCGCGACCGGTCTGACCTGGTCCGCGTACGCCGGGGCGAACATCGGCGACCTCCGGGAGGCCCTGGGCCAGGCCACCCCGACCGTCTCGACGGCCGTGACCAAGAGTGATGCCGGACATGACGGACATGGCGGCTCATCGGGGATGGCCGGAATGCCTGACATGCCGGGGATGGGCGGGACGAAGGAGAACCCGTCGAGCGGATCCGCGCCGTCGGACGTGGGCATCGACAAGGTGCTCCGAGCGGCCCGCGCCCAGGGGCTCTCCGATCCCGTCGAGGTCGGCCTGCCGACGGACGAGGGCACCGCCTATGTCGTCAAGCAGGTCCAGCGCAGCTGGCCCGAGAAGCAGGACGCCATCGCCGTGGACCCGGCCACGGGAAAGGTGACCGACGTCTCGCGCTTCGTCGACCACCCCGTCCTGGCCAAGCTCACCCGCTACGGCATCGACCTGCACACCGGCACTCTTTTCGGCATCGCCAACCAGATCGCCCTGGCCGCGCTCGCCCTCGCCCTGATCTTCCTGATCCTCTGGGGCTACCGGATGTGGTGGCAGCGGCGCCCCACCCGCGACCGCGCCCTGTCCTTCGGGCGTCCGATGCCGCGCGGCGCATGGCGGCAGGTGCCGCTGCCCGTCCTCATTCCGCTCGTGCTCGCCGTAGGGGCGGTGGGCTGGCTGGTACCACTGCTCGGCATTTCGCTGGTCGCGTTCCTGGCCGTGGACATCGCCCTCGGCGCGCTCGCACGCCGTCGCCGCGTATCCACCACCGCCGGGGACTGACGGCCCTTACGTCCTGGTCGTGGCGGTGGCGCTCGATTGCGGTGGTCTGCGGGCGATGACCCACGGCGCGGTCACGCGTCGCGCATCTCCGCCAGCCGGAAGGGCCCCGCCGCGCCAGGGCCGTACATCACCGGCAAATTGCGCCCCAGAGGTACGACGACGAGCGGCTCGTCACGGTACTCCTTGAGGAATTTCTCCAGGGGCTCCCAGATGAGGCTCCGGTACCCGGACTCGGTCCGCTGATGCTCAAAGGAGAGGGTCAGCGCGGAGTCCATGACGGTGACGCTCACGGAGTCCACCTCCAGCCACTCTCCACCGATCCAGGCCTCAAGCCTTACGTATGACATGACGCAAGGGTGCCCCGCGCCACACCCGGCTCGCAAACCACACGACGCCCTTGGCAACGAACGCCGCCCGGCCGGCGGCGCTCGCCGCACCGAAAGCCACCTTGCGGCACATCCCCGCAGGTCCGGGCTGGGAGCGCCGTGCCGGGGCCGGCGCCGGGACCGGTGCGGGTGGCGTTTGCCGATCCGGTTGCGGACGCGGTTGCGGAAGATGCGCCGCGATGGGTCAGAGCGCAGCACGCCGCGTACGCCCGGTGCATACGCTGCCGCGCTCCAACAGCTGGTGGTCCGGCGAGAAATGCCCTGAGGACGGCCGCGGGCCCGGCCCATACTGGTGACGTTTCATCAGGCCGACGGACCGTACTTCACAGGCTGACCGCACTTCACAGGCCGACCCGCCCATGCCACCCACCAGCCGTGGCTCTCCCGCTCCGACGGGATCCTTCTCAGCCGGTCCACAGCGGCATGACTGTTCCCACCCTCACACGGAAAAGGACATGTGCCATGCGTCGTCTTCACTCGCTCGCCCTCGCCGCAACCGCCCTGGCTGCTGCCGCCTTCAGTGCCGCACCCACTGCCCAGGCGACTCCCACGGCATCCGCCGGCCTGGCCGCCTACAACTGCAGCTCCGGATACTTCTGCATCTACAGCGACTGGAACGGCGGCGGAACCCGCTGCCAGTGGTCGCAGGCCAGCAAGGCGAACACCGCCGACGACTGTTCCTTCATTCAGCGGGGACAGAATGTGCGCTCCGTATGGAACAACACCGGGCACCGTGTGCAGTACTACACGCAGACCAACTACCACGCACGCGTCGGCTCCACGCCCGCCCACGCCGGCGGCAACTTGCAGGGCAGCTACCAAATCCGCTCCTTCAAGCCCCAGTAGGAGGGTCCGGTCGCGGACATAGGCCCAACGCCTGTACTCCGCGCTCCCGTTGCGGGGGCCGTAAGGAGCACACGACGAAGCACCGACCAGAAATCCTCCCCGCACCCGCGCGGGAGGATGGTCCGCCCCCGTGCGACACCGCCGCACCACCCGGTGGCAGTGAGTCAAGGGGTCACGACAGCCCGCCAGGTTCCCAGCGCCCGGCGGTCTGCTCGTGGGCGATGCGTTCCCATTCCTTGGTGCCGCCGGGCAATGGCCAGGCCCAGGTGGGACGGAGGCCGGTGCGCGCTGCGTCGAGCCGGCGGATGAGTGCCGGCCCGGCGAATTCGGCGCCATCGGGGACGCCGGAACCATGGAGGACGCGCAGCTCGGCGAAACGTGTCAGTTCGGCCTCGTAGGCCGCTACCGCGTGGCGGGTTTCGGTGTCTGCCTCGTCCTCGGGGACGGTCCGGTGGAGTTCCAGCAGTCCCGGGTCCACGGACTCGGCGATCGCCGCGGCGAGGCGGGCATGGCCGTCCAGGACGAGGTGGCAGTCCAGACCGCTGACCCACCAGAGCAGAACGGGCGGCAGAGTCCCGTCCAGGGCCTGCTTCCGGTAGGCCTTGACCCGGCTGTCGTCGGCGTCCGGCATGGGTCGCAGCGGAAAAATCTCCCATGATCCGTTGTGGAGGTACCAGTCGACGTACCCGTCCGGGTGGCCGTCGATGAGCATCGAGCTCCAGTACTCGGCGGGTGCGCGGCGTCCGTGGTTCCAGTGGCGCAACCGGGGATCGGGAGACAGTACCCAGCGGCCGTCGTGCAGGGGCGTCCCGGGCGACGTGGCCAGTAGTTCCGCGAAGCGATGGGCCCAGCGCTCGGCGGACCCGCCGTACGCGCGAGTCGTCTGCGCGCGCAGCGGTGGCACGGGGGACCGGTAGCGGTCCGTGCGGAAGAAGTCCACTCCGGAGGCGGGCGGGTGCACCGCGCCGAGCAGTACCGGATCCCCTTCCTGGGTCAGCAGCAACCGGAGCGGCGCGGTCCGCAGACACAGATCCGGCCTGGGGCGCGCCCGGACATCCAGCGTCAGCCCGGCCCAGGCGCCGTCGGGATCGGTGAGGTTCGCACGCAACATCCTGGGACTGTAGACGGGGCGGACCGTCACCATGCGGCCGAGGGTGCCGTTGCTGCACGGCACCGCAGCAACATCGCGGCCCGCACCGGGGCAGTGGCGAGTGTCAGCGACGCGTCCCTTCCAGCCGGCCGATGACGGCCACTCCGCGGCCCGGCGAGCCCGCGCCCGAGTGCCTCGGCCTTCCCTTCCAAAACCCGCCCGGACCCAGGCGCGCTCCGAAGGGTCCGGCCCCGGCGGGGGGCGACGTAACATACCGGGAATTGTCCGCACGTCCGTTTGGTCGCCGCTATGTCGCCTGAGGTTGCCGGCCCCGCCACCGCGCCCGCTCCCCTGCCGGACCGGGCGCCGCCCGGCCCGGGCCCCCTGTTCCGGCTTCCTGGGCTTCCCTCGTGGTGGCGGCCGTGGGGCGCCACCGCTCTGGACGTGCTGATAGCCATGGGCTGTGCGTGGTTCGACGCACAGTTCCGCACCTCCTTCGTTGAGGAGCAGCTCCACAGCCCGCTCCCCCAAGGCTGGGCCGTAGGACTCACGGTCGTGGGCGCTCTGCTGCTGGTGCTGCGGCGCCGATTCCCCGCGGTGGTCACCGCGGCCATCACCTGCGGTCTCCTCCTGGGCACCGGATCCGTCCTGGCCACGGTGGTGGCGTTCTACTCACTGGCCCGGCACACACCGCGGGTGCGTACGGTGTTCGTCGCCGCGCCCGTCGGACTGTTGCTCGTTCTGGGCGTCGCCGTATTGCATCTGCGGCAGTACGCCCCGCACCACGGGACGGAGGTCACCCGGGAGCCGGTTCTCATCGCGCTCGTCGCTCTGACGGGCGTTGTGGTGCCCGTACTGGCCGGCCTCTACCCGAGGGCTCCGCGGCAGCCCTGGTGGTGGGAGCACCGGAGCGCGATGCTGTTCGACGTCCTGCTCGTGCTGCTTTTCCCGCTCGCGAATCCGGTCGCGCTGGTGAGCGGTCTGAACGGCCCGGACGACGATCCACTGCTGGTGCCGGCTCCGGTGCTCGTCCTGCTCGTGATGGTGCAAGGGGTGGCGCTGATCTGGCGACGGCGCTATCCGGACGCGCTCGCCGCGGTCGCGGTGATCCTCATCCCTCTCGTGCTGCCGTCCTTCAGCATCCTCCCCGTCAGCCTCTACGCGCTGGCGAAGTACGGGGCGTCGCGGCGCAATCTCCTCCTCGGCTCCGGCGCGGCGGCGGTGGTCCTCGTCGCGTGGACCGTGGTCGCCACGGAGTTCGAGGCCGAGCAGTTCATTCCCTACTCGATCTTCCTCGTGGTGCCCTCCGTAGTGGTGCCGGTGCTGTTCGGCATGTACCGGGGTGCCAAGCGGAGCCTGATGGTGACCCTCCAGGACCGGGCGGACCGGCTGGAACGGGAGCAGCATCTCCTGGCTTCGCAGGCCCGGATGGAGGAGCGCACCCGTATTGCCCGGGAGATGCACGATGTGGTCTCCCACCGGGTGAGCCTGATGGTGGTCCACGCCGGGGCGCTGGAGGCCGGAGCCGGCGGCCCCGGGGTCGCCACGGACACCGGCCGGCTGATCGGGGACATGGGCCGGCAGGCGTTGAACGAGCTGCGCCAGGTGCTCGGGGTGCTGCGCCTGGACGACGGGGAGCAGCAGGTTCCGCTCTCCCCGCAGCCGACGCCGGAGGACCTCGCGACCCTCGTGGAGGAGTCACGGGCCGCCGGAATGCAGATCGCCTTCGACGTCATCGGCGAACCGTCGGCCACGGACTCCACGGTCCAGCCCACCCTGTACCGGGTGATCCAGGAAGGGCTGACCAATGCCCACAAGCACGCGGGCAACGTACCGGCCCGGGTGGAGGTGCGGTACCGCAAGGACACGGTGCGGGTGATCGTGGAGAACGAGGCCCCGGCCGGGCCGGTGCCCACCCTGCTGCCGAGCGGAGGACACGGTCTGGTGGGGCTGGGCGAGCGGGTGACCGTGCTCGGCGGCACCTTCGAGGCGGGGGCACTGGAGAACGGCGGCTTCCGGATCACCGCCACCGTCCCCCTCCGCTGAGCCCGGTTCCGCGCCGGCTCCGCCACGCTAGGCGGTTCACCTGCGCGGATGCCCGCCCCGTAACACATGGGCGACGCGTCCGCAGGAGAAGGAACCCCTCCGGGTCCGCCTGGCCGAAGCCCTGCCCCCTCCCCCGATGAATTCGGTCGATATCGGGCAAGATTCCAGTATGGGTACTCAATATCCGGAACCGGATCCACGTGATGCGCCAGGCCTCGGGCCCGGCGGCGGGGTGCCACCCGAGGAAACACCCGCGGGCGAGGGCAGTACCGGGGCAGAGACCGGTCCCCGCGACAAACAGACGCGCGGCTGGTCCACGGGCCCGGTCATCGTCCTCGGCATCATCGTCGTGCTCTGCGCGGCCTTCTTCATCGCTTATGCCGTGATCGTGGCGCTGTAACCGGACGGACGACATCGGCGGCGACCCGGCGGGCGGCAGCCGCCGCCGTGCCGATGAACCGTGTCGCCGATGCCGGTGAACCGCCCGCGCTTCGGCTCACTGCGACCTGGAGCATGCAGACGCAAAGGACGCGGGCGTGTTCTCCACGAGGCCGGGCGTGGCCGAGCGAGTGGTGGGGCGCACCTTCACGCAGCCTTCACGCAGCCCGCCCCGGGCGCCGCCGATGTCCCACGTCCTGCTCAGGTGCCGCGAGCGTTACAACAGACCGGCGATGCTCGGCGGTGCGAATACGTGACGGGCTCGGTGTTCCAGGACGAGCACGGCAGGCATCTGCCGCTTCTCGTCGAATGTGCACCTGTCGCATGACGGGTCGATCGCGGGGACGTCCGACGCATGGTGGGTGGCGATGTGCCGGGCGAGTCGGATCTGGGTGGACACCACCGTGTCGAGGGGGTCGTAGTCCACCCCCGGCTCACCCGCCTCGCGTGCGGCATCCACCACCTCAGGGGCGCGCTTCATCGCCTTGTACAGCTCGGTGCACTCGTGGCAGCTCCACATCCATGGAGGAGGCAGTGGCCACTCGTCGGCGCCGGGCACGTCACTGGAATCCATGCCCGTCACCGTAGCGACCTGTGGACCTCGCGGGGAGCAGATCAGCCGAATCCCCCTACTGGGCAGCAGTCTTGGCTGAACACCCTATTTCCGAACAACACACCTATGCCGTTTCCTGCGCCACGCTTTGATCCCTCCCATCCCCCGAGAGCTACCGCACCACCGCACCGACTGCAGCGCACGTCACTTCACCCCTGCCAGGAGCGCCGGAACATCGGCGAACGCGGCGTCGGCGGCCTGGCCGCAGACCTTGCCGGCCGTTTCGCCGGCGAAGCTGAAGACGCCGGCCAGCTCAGGGCCGCGGCGTCCCCATATAACGAGAGGGCTGCCGCTGTCTCCGAAGCACATGGTCGTGCCGCCGTCGGATATGTCACGGGCGCACAGGACCGACGCCTTGTCCACGACGGCGGGTGTCTGGGCGGCGCACTGCGCATGGGTGCGGACGGTGAGGTCGCCGCGCCGGAGTACGTCACCACGGATCTCCTTCCCCGGCTGGGAGCGGTCCGGTGCGGCCGTGGTGCCGTGACTGAAGAGGGATACGGGAGTGCCGGGAAGCGGCCGGTGGTGCGCGACGGGGAGCGGTTTGACGCCTCGGACAGGGGCGCTGAGGCGGATCTCTGCCATGTCGTAGGCAGCCGAGGAGAGTGCGACGTTGTCGGGGTCCACTGGGGAGGGCAACAGCTCGTATCGGGGGTGGGTGGTGACGCTGCGGATGTCGCGTACGGTGCCGGGGTCCTGCGACAGGACCGAGGACCCGATGTGGACCTCCGCCCGCCGGGTGTCCTGGCCGTCGAGGCAGTGGGCCGCCGTCAGGACCCGGTCGGGAGCTATGAGCGCACCGCCGCACGAGGCGCGTTGCAGCAGCGGGGCATCGCCCTTCACTGCCAGGGTCGCCAGCCAAGGAGCAGCGCCCCTCTGAGGCAACTGCGTACCCCCGGACATGGCGTGCACCGAGCCGGCCGTGCTCACGCTCAGCGCCACACCGACCAGGACCGCACCCAACACCGCCCCCGCACGCCTACCACGACCACGCCACACCGGTCGCCACTGCGCTTCCCCACGCACTTCGTTCCCCCGTCTCTCGCATCCCGTCTCGGATGACATGAGTCGAAGTTAGCGACGAGGGCGGCGGGAGTAGTCAGACCACGGTCGCGTCAGCGGTCATCCTCCGGAGTGAGCATCCCCTGATCCACCGTCAGGGTCACTGCCGCGGGGCTCCGCGACGGACCACGGACGCCGGCCGGAGAACCGCTGGTGGGAGGGGTGGGCGACCACTAGGGGGTGTCTGATCATTGAGCTTGTGGTGAGTCGCGGTGAGCTGGGCTTGAGCTACTTCAGTCTCCCTGCGACCACGCCGCTGTGGGGAGTGACAGGTAGACGCCGAAGTCGCGGAGTCCAGTGGCGGTGCTGATGGCCGCGTGAAGCCCATCTACGCGTTCCTGGCGGTTGGCGGCCCTGCTCTCGAACCACTTTGACCTCACCTCGATGACCACGTCCAAGGCGCTACGGTCCAGCGGGCCCAGCCTCCGGAAGCGAATCTCCACATCGCCCGGCCGCAAGGCCCCGTCGTACGGTTCCTCGGGACACTCCACGGCCTTGGACACCAGGTGCGGCAGTAACGCCCCCAGTTCGCGGAGCTTCGATTCAGCGACACCCGGCGCACAGGTAACTTCCACGAGCGGCATCGGACCACTCTAGACTCGCTCCGGACAACTCCGGACAACGGTCACGTTCGGTGTTCGCGGAGCCGGAGCAGCGACCTGGTCGGACCGCTCAGGGAAGACCGCGCGGATGCCGCGGCGTCACAGGCCGAGCCGGTCCCGGGCACGGGAGCCGGACCGCTGCGCTCACCCCGCCAACTCCCCCAACAGCGCCCACGTGCGCCGTCGGTCGGCGTCCCCGGCAATTTCCGTTCCTGAGAACACGACTTCCGTCGCCCCGGCGTCCCGGTAGCGCCGTACCTCGGCGGCGACCGTCCGCTCGTCCCCGATCACGGCCACATCGGCGGCCCGTTTGCCGCCGGAGAGTCCGATGACCCGTGCGTAGGACGGGAACTGCTCGTAGAACGCGAGCTGTTCGGTGGCCTTCTCGCGCACGGCGTCGACATCGTCGGTCACCACGCCGTGTACGAGTGCCACGATGCGGGGCGCCGGACGGCCGGCAGACTCCGCCGCTGCGGTGACGGCCGGGACGATGTGTTCCGCCAGGGCGCGCGGTCCGGCGAGATAGGGCAGGATCCCGTCCGCCAGCTGACCGCTGACGCGCAGTGCCTGTGGGCCCATCGCCGCGACGAGCAAGGGCACGCCGGATTCCGCGCCCGGCACGCGCGCGGGGATAGGCGTGGTCGCGGTGAGCAGCTCGCCATGGAAGTCGGCGGTGCCGGTCTCCGTCAACTGCCGTAGAGCGGTGAGGAATTCCCGCAGTCGGGCGATGGGCCGTTCGTGCGGGATACCGAAGCCCGCCTCGGTCAGCAGCTTGGTGCCGAGGGCGAGTCCGAGGTGGTAGCGCCCGTGTGTGGCCGCCTGTGCGGTCTGGGCCTGACTGGAGATGAGCAACGGGTGGCGGCCGAAGACGGGGATCGCGGAGGTGCCCACGTGCAGACCCGGTACTGCGCGCCCGACGATCGCCGCGAGCTGCGGCGAGTCGGCGCCGAAGGTCTGGCCGAACCAGGCAGATCGCAGCCCGGCGGCCGCCGCCTCCTCGGCGAGTCGTACGGTGGCGTCGACCTGGTTGTCGGCGCCGGTGGCGTTGAGTGCTACTCCTACAGTCATGTCCGTTCAAACCACGGGCAGTTGGCCGCCATTCCGTTCCCATGTGACAGCTTCGTGTCAGCGGTGCGCGGCCGCTCGGCCGGCCGCTGCGCCGCCTCAGGCCCGTCGCCGGCTCAACCGCCAGTACTGGCGCCTCTTCTCGTCGCGTACGACGACCCCCATCCTGGCCAGCTCTTCGCGCAGCTCTCGGAGATCCCCGGAGGAGCTCTTCTTGTCCAGCAGCTGCGCGCGGGCCTTCAGCAGTGCGTTGGCCCCCTGCGGCAGTCCCGGCATGTCCGACACCCAGCGCCGGAAGTCGTCCTTGTAGGGGTCCTCGTCCGCCCAGCTGTAGCCATGCGCCCTGAAGGCGTCGGCGACGCGCCGGGCATTCAGTTCGCAAGTCTCCCGGGCGAGTTCGTCCTTGTCGGCGTCCAGCAGAACGAGTTGTTTGCCGTCCAGGAATACCTGGACGACGCGGTCGCGCGCGAACTCCCGGTCCTTGGCTTTCCGGGTAAGGGTTGTCCGCTCGTTCGACACGGCGACGGAGAGCTCCTCGTGCTGGGCCATGAGCCCCACGGTCAGCCCCAGGGCCGCTCCGGCACACACCAGGCCCACAGTGAGCCAGGGCTCCGGAACCGAGGTCAGGAGCCTGGCCGGCCCTTGCATCGGCGCCCAGGGCAGTGTCACCAGCCACTCCGCCAGGACCTTGACCAGCCAGCCCGCTCCGGCTCCCAGCAGTGCGAGGGCGAGGTGAACAAGCGCTGCCGACCAGGCGGGTTGCGCCAGGACCGTGGTTTTGTCCAACCGGACGTGGGGTGCGAGCCGGTCATCCATGGGTGTGTCCCCCTTCAGGAGTCTGTGTCGCCCAGGAGTCTGCGTCGCCGCGGCCGGGAGAAGCCGGCGCGGTGCGGCGCAAGAGCGGAAGCCAATCATAAACCGAGCGCGCGGTCTATTATTGGCTGATGCGAAGGAGCAGTTCAGTCATGTGGAAGGTCAGTCATAGGGTGAAGCCATGAGGACGATCGATCCGGCGAAACACGCAGCGCGGCGTCAGCACATCGTGCAGGCCGCGTGCGAGCTCTTCGCCACGCAGGGGTTCGAGCGCACCACGACGGCCCAGATCTGCAAGGCCGCCGGTATGAGCTCGGGAAACGTGTTCCATTACTTCCCCAACAAGCGCGCGATCTTCCTCGCCCTCCTCCAGGACGACAAGGACGACAAGACCGAGCGGCTGGCCCGGGCGACGGCCGGCGCCGACCCATGGGCCGCTCTCCTGGACGTCGTGGAGTTCCTGGCCGCACCCGCCGCGGAACCCCTGACGCCGCCGCTGGTGATGGAGGCCATGCTCCAGGCACACCGCGACCCCGAGCTCGCGGGACTCCTGAGCCAGGACAGCACCGACGAGCACTCCGTGATCACGGAACTGCTCACCAAGGCCGCCGCGGCCGGTCAGATCGACCCCGGCCTCGATCCGGACCACACCGCCTCGTGGGTCATGGCCCTCATCGCTTCGATGTACACCAGCGCGGCCACTGAGCCATCCTTCGACCCGGCCGGACAACTGCCCACCCTGCTCCTCATCGTGCAGCGCTTCCTGCGCGGCGAGCCATCTGAGCACCGGAGCAGCGCCGGCTGACACCTGGACCCGCGCCCTGCCGGTCCGCCCCTCCCCACCCGCAAAAGGACGACCTGACCCGTGAAGAAGAGTGCGATAGCCGGCGGCTGCATCCTCGGCCTCGTCGTGATCGCCTGCGCCTACAAAGGCGGCACCGTCACCAACGACCCGCTGACCCTCGCCGAGTACCGGAAGATCAAGGCCGGCAGCAGCGAGAAGACCCTGTTCGCCTACACCAATACCTGCCGCCAGAACAGCGAGTCCGAGCGCGCCCACGACTACCCGACCACCTGGACCTGCTACGGCGCCGACGGCAGCAGCAACGCCGTGTTCTTCTACTCGGAGGGTGAGATGTTCAGCAAGTCTCAGTCCGGGCTGATGTGAGGGACCGGGCCGACATGACGGCCGTGCGCCGCACGGCCGGCCCACCCCTCCCCCGCCGTACGCAACGCCCCTGACGCACACGGGAGTTGCGCTCCGGCAACGCCGACGGAGCGCCACGAGGCGGCGCCATAAGGCTTCCTTTAGGAAATGCAAAGCACCGTTATGAGGGTAAATCCCGTCGTAAATCGGGCGTCAGGCGATGTCACACGATGGGTCCGGACACGCTTTGACGGGCCACCTCGACATTACTACGTGTGGTAGTGGTGCTGAAACGCCAGGTAGTCGCGCACACATTCGGGATTGCACAGTCAGTGCAGCGAGCATTTCCGGCCGCACGCCGTCACACAGCTGGTTGCGGGTGGAGGAGCTCCGACCGGACGATCAGGCTCCCGCGTGTCGGCCGGCTGTGCACCGGCCGACCGGCACGCCCGTAGGCGAGGAGGTCCTGTGAACGACCAGACGAGTCTCAGCCCGGATGCGGCACGGCAGCTTGCCACCACCACCAAGACCAGCCCGCAGATGCGCGGCATCACCCCGCGCTATCTCCTTCGGGCTCTGCCCTGGGTGGATGTGGAAGCCGGTGTCTTCCGCGTCAACCGCCGCCGCACCTACGTCCTCGGCGACGATCGCATCAGCATCCACGCCGACGGCGGCTCGCCCCGCATCATCCCGGGAGACCTGCGGGAGTTGCCGTACCTCCGGGAGGCCGATGACGCACTGCTCTCCGAACTGGCCGGCTCCTTCACGGAAGTCAGCTTCGAGGCCGGACAGATGCTCGCGCAGGACGGCGATGCGCACGACAAGCTGTGGGTGATCGCCCAGGGCCGCGCCGAGAAGCGGGTGAGCGGCCGTTACGGCGAGGACGCCGTACTCGAAGTGATCGGCGACGGCCAGTTCTTCGATCTCGACGCCTGGACCCGCTCCGAGCCCCTGCCGTACCGCGTCCGGGCGCTCACCCCCGGCGTGGCACTGTGCGTCGAGCGCAGTGTGCTCGAGGGGCTGTGTGAACGCAACACGGCAGTGCGGGGAGCGATGGACGCCTACCTCTCGGCGGACGGAGTGCTGCCGGGCGCCGAGGTGCCAGTCGATCTCAGCTCCGGGCATGTAGGCGAACCCGACCTTCCCGCGACGTTTGTCGACTATGAAGACACGCCCCGCGAGTACCACATGAGCCTCGCCCAGACCGTGTTGCGCGTCCACACCAGGGTCTCCGACCTCTACAACGGGCCCATCGACCAGATCCGGGCCCAGTCCAACCTCACCGCGCACGCACTGCGCGAGCGGCAGGAGGCCTCGCTGCTCAACCACCCGCAGTTCGGTCTCTTCAACAATGTGGCCCCCGGGCAGCGGGTCCAGGCACGCACCGGTTCCCCGACCCCCGACGATCTGGACGAGCTGCTGACCCGGGTCTGGAAGCAGCCCGGCTTCTTCCTCGCGCACCCCAGGGCCATCGCCGCGTTCGGCCGGGAGTGTACGCGCCGGGGCGTGCCCCCGGTCATCGACAACCGGTTCGGCAGCCCCCTGCTGAGCTGGCGTGGAGTCCCGCTGCTCCCCTCCGACAAGGTGCGGTTCTCCGGCGGTGCGGGCATCGGCACCACCGAGATCCTGCTGATGCGGGTGGGCGAGGCCGAGCAGGGCGTGGTGGGTCTGCGTCCCGCGAAGGTCGAGGACGAGGTGGAACCCGGTCTGTCGATGCGGAACATGGGCGTCGACCAGAAGGGCATCACGTCCTACCTGATGACGGCGTACTTCAATACCGCGGTGCTGGTGGAGGACGCGCTCGCCGTGCTCCAGAACGTCGAGGTCTCCAACTACCATGACTACTCCTGACGTTGTCCGGGGTCTGTGGCCCGGGGCGCCGACTCCGAACCTCCTCGGCGACGGCCTGCTGTCGCCCGATCCGGCCACGGCCCCGCCCACGGATCCGACCGTCCCGGCCGGCCACCCCGCGCAGTTCACCGGACTCCCCGGTCAAACGGCCGCCTTCTCACCCGAGTTGGCGCGCCGTGACGTCCCGATCCTGCACCGGACCGTGAACGGGCATCCGCTGGTCTGGCTGGACAACGGAGCCACCACACAGAAGCCACGCCAGGTGATCGAGGCACTGGCCGGCTTCTACGGTTCCGCCAACTCCAATATCCACCGTGGTGCGCACACCATGGCCCGGGAGGCCACCGAGGCGTACGAGGCGGGCCGCTCGGCGGTCGCCCAGTTCCTGGGGGCACCCTCACCGGACGACATCGTCTTCGTACGCGGCACCACCGAGGCCATCAACCTCGTCGCCCAGAGCTGGGGGCGGGCCAACCTCGGCCCCGGGGACGACATCCTGGTGCCGGTGCTGGAGCACCATTCGAACATCGTGCCCTGGCAGTTGATCGCCCAGCAGACCCGGGCCCGGGTGGTACCCGTACCCCTGCAACCGGACGGGCAGATCGACCTCACCGCGTACGACGATCTGCTCTCCATGCGCACCCAGCTCGTCGCGCTCAGCCAGGCGTCGAATGTGCTGGGCACCGTCCCGCCGGTGCGCGAGATGACCGCACTCGCCCATCGCTACGGGGCCAAGGTGCTGGTGGACGGGGCGCAGGCGGTGGCGCACTTCCCCGTCGATGTGCAGGACCTGGACGCCGACTTCTATGTGTTCTCCGGTCATAAGCTGTTCGCCCCCACGGGCATCGGCGCGCTGTATGCGAAGCCGGAGATCCTGCGGGACATGGCGCCGTGGCAAGGCGGCGGCAACATGATCGAGTCGGTCGACTTCACCCGTACCACCTATGCCCCCGTCCCTCACCTCCTGGAGGCCGGTACCGGACACATCTCCGGCGTGGTCGGTCTGCTGGCCGCACTGAACTGGCTGACCGCCTTCGACCGCGATGCCATCGCTGCCTACGAGACCTCACTGATGGCGTACGCACAGCAGGCCCTGGCCACGGTCCCAGGACTTGAGCTGCTGGGCTCCGCGCCCGACCGTATCGCCGTACTGACCTTCACCCTCGCCGGTCACGACCCGTCGGAGATCGCCGCCTGGCTGGACCGTGACGGCATCGCCATCCGGGCCGGGCACCACTGCGCCCAGCCGGCCCTGGCCCACTACGGCCTGGAGAGCGCGGCCCGTGCCTCGCTCGCGCTCTACAACACATCCGAGGAGGTGGACAAGCTGGTGGCCTCGCTGCAGCAGATGCAGCAGGCCGCCTGACGCTCCGCTCCGTCCGGCGTCGCCGACCGGCTACCGGTCGGCGACGTCGGCGCGGGGTGTTTTCCGTTCCTGACGGCCGGTGGCCTCGTGCACGGTTCATACTGGGCACCAGGCCGCACATGAGGGGGAACCGAAGCCATGACATGGTCGGGAGACGGGGTCCAGCCGCCGCAGCGGGTCGCTGATGTGTCGTCCGCCCGCTGGATCGAGGAGAACGTCGGCGGGTTCGACAGTGGTGTCCATGCCCTGCTGCCGGCCGGGTTCGAGGCCTACGTACGGTTGCTGCATCCCAGCGAGCCGTCGGACGGCCGGTTCGAGCGGTGGGCGGAGGTCGCCCAGCGGTCGGGCCGCGCGCTGCGCCCTCTGGCGCGCTTCGAGGAGGTGGCCGGCCCGGGTGATGAGCCGCCGTGGCAGGGTTCGCTGCCCGAGCATGTGCTGGCCGCTCTGTGCCCGGTGCTGGCAGCGGAAACCGCCACGCCGCGGCAGTGCCTCTTCGGGCTCTGGGAAGGCTGGGGCTGGTCCGATGACAACGGGCCGATGGTGCAGTTGAGCGGACGCGCCTACTCGCTGTACGAGGGGCCGATCGAGGCGGCGATGGCCACGGGAGACCGGAGTGCGGGGGTCTTCTTTCCGCAGTCGCCGAACCTGTGGTGGCCACAGGACCGGGCCTGGTGCGTCGCCACGGACGTGGATCTCGACTCCACGTACATCGGTGGGTCCGCCCGCCTGGCGCAGCAGCTGGCGGGCGCACCGGACATCGAGGTACTTCCGGCGGCGCTCGACGACCGGCTCGGCTGAGCCGCGCGTCGAGCACCTCTCATGACGTTTCCGGTCCGGGCGGTCAGCGCCTCCTGCAGGCGTTGATGCGGACCGTCGCGCTGGTGTGCTTCACCTGCTTGGTGTGCGGGGTGTACCCGGGCGGGAAGGTCACCACGCCGACGGAGTAGCCGGTGTAGTTCTGCCGCTTGATGCAGCGGCGCGCGGCGTTCTGGCTCACCTTGTTGCGTCCGGCGTTGACCTTGGCACCGCTCTGCTTGTACAGCGTTCCGTTCTTGTACAGGCCGACGCGGAGGGCCAACTGCGCGACCGACTTGGAGCACTTGATGTCGGCGGTGACGTTCACCCTGTGCCGGTTGTCGGCGTGGGCGTGGTGGGAGTAGTGCGGGAGGTGCGTGGTGATCTTGCAGGTGATCACGTCACCGCTGCGGGCGTCCACCGTGCGTACGGTGGTGGCACCGGTCGCGGTGTCAGGCCCCCCATCGGCCGTCGAAGCGCCGGCGGTCCCCACTCCCATGGTCAGTGCGAGCACACCGGTCAGCGCACCGGAAAGCAGCGTTCGCTGTACAGTCCTCATGAATCTCCCCCTGTGTAGCGCCCGTTGGGGCGCAATGCTGATGCACCGTCACCTCGCAGTGGCCGTTCCGAGGTCCGGCGCGCTGGCCACATAATTCCGCATCAGGGCGACGAGCGCAGGCATATTGCCCATATACCGCCGCGGGCGCGCTGCTCGGCACGGATCGCCCGTTTCATGGGAACCGGCATCCTCACTGCTGAAAGAGCTCCAGCACGCCCTGCGCACCGGCGGGGGAGATCATGATCTCCATGATGCCGGCGGATTCCTGTGCGGCGGCGGCGCCACGTTCGAACATCGCGGTCTCGTAGCTGCTGAGGGCGGCGGTCATGTCGTCGGGCGCGGCGGCGAGCGCGAGGGCGAGATCGGTGGCGCCGAGCATGGCCATGTTGGCGCCCAGCCCTACGGGGGGCATCAGATGGGCGGCGTCGCCAAGGAGCGTGACGCCGGGGGTGCCGGGCCAGGTCAGCCCGACGGGCAGCATGGTGACCGGGCGGGGCACGACGGTGTCGTCGCACGCCTGGATCAGGGCGGTGAACTGCGGGGCCCAGCCGGCGTAGAGATCCGTCAGGGCCGCGCGGGCCCGGGCGGGTTCCGCGTACGGGATGCCGCAGGTGGTGAGCCAGTCCTCGGGGGTGCGGAAGCTGAGGTATACGCGGACGCGGCCGTCGCCGTTGCGCTGGGCCGCCAGGCACTGGTTGGCGCCGATGGCCCAGTAGTTGCCGCGTCCGACCATGGCGGCGAGATCGGGGTGGGTCCGGTCGATGTCGGGGATCCCGCATTCGATCGAGTTGACACCGATGTGGCGGGGCACGGCGTCGGTCAGCAGCGGGCGGACCCGGGAGTGGGCACCGTCCGCGCCGATGAGCAGGTCACAGTCGGTGCTGGTGCCGTCGGCGAAGTGGATCCGGTGTCCGCCCTCGGGCAGGGCGGTGGCGTACCGGAATGCGTGTCCCCATATGACGGTCCCCTCGGGGAGGGAGTCGAGCAGGACGTCGCGCAGGTCGGCGCGGTCGACCTCGGGCCGGTCCAGTGGGGCGTCGTCGGGGGTGTCCTGCTGGAGCAGCACGGTGCCGGTGTGGTCGAGCAGGCGCAGGTCCTGGCCTTCGCGGCGGGCGATGGCGTGGAAGCGGTCCTCCAAACCGGCCTCGCGCATGGCCCGTTGCCCACTCTCCCGGTGCAGGTCGAGCATGCCGCCCTGGGTGCGCGCGGCACGGGAGGCCTCGCCTTCGTGGACGACGGCGTCGATGCCGTGTACGCGCAGGGTGCGGGCGAGGATCAGGCCACCGAGGCCCGCTCCGATGATGGCGATGCGCGGAGTGCGCGTCGTGATGTTCATGGTCTCTGCTTTCTCCGTGTGTGCAGTGGTGAGCGCCCGGAGCCGGGAGGGCATGGGGCACCCCTGCCCGGCCCGGAGAACGATCGATACAGCGCATCGCGACGATACACTGTATCGATCGGGGCGGCGTATCGTTATCTGCGCACTGCGGAGACCTGCGGAAGACGAGGCGTGATGGCAGAACGACGAGAGGCCGGCAGCGGCGAGCCCGCACTCATCTGGGAACGGCCCGAGCCGCCGAGCCGGCCGACGCCGAGCCCGCTGAGCAGGGAGCGGATCGTGCAGGCCGCCATCGGACTCGCCGACACGGACGGGCTGGAGTCGGTGTCGCTGCGCAAGGTCGCCGCCGCCCTCGACGCGGGCCCGATGAGGCTGTACCGCTACCTGTCCACCAAGGAGGAGTTGCTGGACCTCATGGTGGACGCGGTGTACGGCGAGATCCCCGCGCCCGAGCCGGCCGACGGGGACTGGCGCGGCACGCTGCGCTCCCTCGCCCACCACACCAGGCGGGCCGCTCTCCGGCACGAGTGGTTCGCCGACCTGCTCGCCGGGCGGCCGCACCTCGGCCCGCACGCGCTGGCCCACACCGAAGCCTCATTTGCCGCGCTGCACGGGGCTCCCGGATTCGACGACATCGACACGGTCTTGCCCGTCGTCGACGCGGTGAACGCCTACCTGGTCGGGGCGATCAGGAAGGAGATCTCCGTATTGCGCGCCGAACGCGTCACCGGCATGGACGAGGAGCAGTGGCAGCGGGCGGCCGCTCCCTATCTCAGCCGGGTGCTGGCCACCGGCCGTTATCCGACGCTGTCCAAGGTCGTCCAGGACGCGGCCCATCCCGACGCGGAGACCACCTTCGACGCCGGCCTCGACTACCTTCTTGACGGGATCGCCGCACGGATCGCCCGCTGAGGACCGCGGGCGATTGCCGCCGGCCCGATCCCTTTGCGCCCCGGCCGCACGCTCGGACGCGTCATCCGGGACCTGCTCATATCGAGCACCCCCTCACGAGCCCTGGGTGACCGAGCTGCGGTCGGCCGCCGCTGACCGCTCGGGGCGGCTCGTACGGTCCGCGGCGCGTGCGGTGAAGATGCCGATCGCGCAGAGGACGGCGAAGCCGAACAGCAGCCATCGCGCCGAGCCGAGCGTCGACGGCCCGCCCAGACCGACCAGGACACCGGCGACCGCCGTGCCGAACGCGGTGGACATCGTCGTCACGGTGGCGATCGCCGCGGCCGCCTGCCGGCCTTCCGCCGGGTCCGCGGCGGCCGCCATCGCGGCCACGGACAGGTGCGGGTAGGCGATCCCGATGCCCGATCCGGCGACGCACAACACCGGCACCCAGATGACCACCCACCAGATGGGCACGTTCTCACGCAGCAGCAGCCCCTGGACGAGGAAGCCGAGCGCAAGCAACACCGGGCCAAGGGTGCGCAGTCGGCGCACGGTGCGCTCCCGGACCGCCGATGAGCTGCCGATCTGGGTCAGAGACCACCCGAGGGAGACGGCCGCCCCGAAGAAACCGGCCACGAGTGGGGGCAGCCCGGCCAGTCGTTGGCCGAACAGCGGAACGAACGACTCGACCGCGACGCCGAAGGCGAGCAGACCGAGCGTCAGGTAGACCCACTTCAGCGCGGAACCCGCACGGTATGCCGCGCCGGGGAAGACCCGTCGCTCGCTGCGCCGCTCATGGGCGACGAATCCGACGACCAACAGCAGCGCCACCGCAAGGCCGGCTGCCCTCGCCACGATGTCGTGCAGGACGCCCGCCACACTGACGGCCGCGGTGGCGGCCATGACCAGCACCAGCGACACGACCGGCACCGGAGCCGCCGCGCCGTTGCATTCACCTCGGGGCAGCACACGGGGCACGGCCGCGCCGCACACCGCCGCGACCCCCGCCATCAGGACGAACGCCAGGCGCCACGAGCCGAATTGGGCGAAGAGACCACCGAGCGCCGGACCGACGAAGTTTCCGACGCCGTACATCGCCGACATCAGCGCATTGCCGCGGGTCCAGAGCCGACGTGGCAGCGCCGACCGGATGACGGCGAACCCCAGTCCGGACAGCAGCCCGGCACCGAGCCCTTGGAGACAGCGGCCCACCAGCAACACCGGCATCGTCGGACTCACCGCACAAGCCAGTGAGCCCACCAGGAACAGGGCGAACCCGACGAGGTAGGCACCGGCACTCCCCCATCGTGCGAGGAACCGGCTGACGAGCATCGTCGCGATCACCATGGCGACCAGGTAGAGCGTCATGTTCCACGCGTAGAAACTCTCGCCCCCGATATCGGCCACCGCGGTGGGCAACATGCTCGATGCCAGGTAGATATTGACCGCGCCGACGAGTACGCCGGCGGCCAGTACCACCGCGGCTCCGCGATACTCCGGGCCCAAAAGCTCCCGCCAGCGGGGCGGGGCGGCGAGGTCGGGAGTCCCCCGATCATCTCCACCAACTCCACCAGCGCGAGGGAGGTCGTCTTGCGTTGAGTTAGGGAGGTCGTCGTGCGTTGGGTTTCGGATGTGGTCGGTCTGACCGGCGCTTTCGACGGGCTCCGGCTCCACCGCAGGCCTCGGACCAGGCAGTTCGCTGTTGTCGGCAGTCATGACTTCAAGCGTTCCATTGAAGTGGGACCGGAGACTTTGTGCCGTATCTGGCCGTCGGGGCAGGGCCGATGGGCGGATAACCCTCAAACCGCGGGTTGAAGCCGCGGTAGTCCGGAAGGGAGCCATGGATGCCCAGAACGGCTGCGGGGGCGGCACCGGGGCCGGTGCGGGACCGGACCCGACCGTGGTCAGCAGGCGGTTTCGCGCTGTCGGCGCCATTCGGGGGCCAGGACCGACCAGACCTCCATGTCGTGGCGTACGCCCCGGTGCGGGTAGCTTTCCCGCTGCACTCCTTCGCGCACCATGCCGAGCCGCTTGGCGACATTGATGCTCGGGGTATTGGCCGAGGCCGCGATCCACTCCACGCGGTGCATCCCGCGCTCCTCGACGGCCCAATCGATGATTACCCGGGTCGCGCGCGTGATCAGCCCGCGCCCGACCGCCGACTCCTCCAGCCAGCAGCCGGCCTCGCAGCTGCCGAACGTGACGTCGAACGTCACGAACAAGACACCGCCGACGAGCACTCCATCACTCCAGATGCCGTAGAGACGGCCGCTGTCGGCCGCTGCCTTGTCCGCGTACATCTGCAGAAATGCCGTGGCGGACGCGAGGTCGGTGGCGCGGTCCGGCAGCGCGACGTATTGGCCGATGTACTCGCGGCCCCGGTCCATGTGCGCGAGGAACTCCCCGGCATGCCACGGCTCCAGCGGCCGCAGCTCGGCACCGTCGTCACCCAGCGATATCGCAAACACCCGGTTCCCCCTGCACGACACAACGCGTACTCGCCGGCCCTTTGCTGCACGAACCCGGCACGAGCGGCGCCGGCTCCGGCCGCTCGTGCACTGCGCCGGAATAGTCCCATACAGGTACGGCCATGAGCGTGCGGCGGAGGAATCGGCGGGGCGTTCCGCCATGCCCGTCGGCAGTGAAAGCACCGGCGTTGGGGGCCGTGTCCATGGGCCGCCAATGGGCCGTTCCCTGGGCCGTCGCCGTTATCCACAGGCAGAGCCGAATGTCAGTGGCGCATGGCACGATCCTCACATGTCTGCTGCTCCGTCGGTCATGCCGCCCGCCGATCCCCACAACTCCACCGTCTACCTGGACTGGGCGACACTCCATGCGCCCGCGGCGGAGGACGAGGCGCGCGCCCTGCTCGCGCTGATCCAGGAGAACGGCTTCGAGATTTACGAGAAGCCGGGCCGCTTCCTGGACCGGGTCAAGTACCGGGCGCGGGACCTCCCGGTGGAGCAGTTGCCGTGGTTCTGGGACATGACCGGGCATCGCATCGCCCGACGGCAGCCGCGTCATGCGGCGAAGGCCTACGGTCTGGCCCGCGCGGCGGAGGAGGAGCACGGCCTGCCGGTCGACGAGGTCTACCACCGCGAGAACACTCTGCTCTTCGCACGCTTCGGCGCCCTGCCCGCGACGGTGCCCGCCGTCCACCAGCGCCGGCTGCACGCCACACTCGAACCCCGCACCGCCCACCAGGAGTTCCTGCGGCTTCTGCAGGCCATCGCCGCCGGGGGCGCCGCGCTGCCGAAGGATGCGCACCGAAGGATCCAGGCATCGGGCAAGGCTGCCGGGCTGAGCGCGGAAGACGGCGCGCGGGCACTCGGCGACCTCCTCGCCGCCGCGAAGGGGACGCCTCTTCCGGACGGTCTGTTGGAGGGCGCCGCCCGGGTCTTCGCAACGGTGCCCCCGGAGCCGACGGTGCGCCAGGCGCTGGCCGAGCTGTTCCCGACCTCGGCCACCGACGGCGGCGCATGGCTGCGGCTGCTGGCGGCGACCGGTATCGACGAGGCCATGGCCGAAGGGCGGATCGTCCCGGCCGGCGGAGCGGCGGCATGGCTGAGCGACTTCGCCCGCCACTACTCCTTCCTGAAGACGGGCCGTGCCGTCCGGCGGCAGGCCATGCCACCGGAGCTGTTCGCCCTGGTGCCCCGCATGGCTTCTCGGATCAAGGCGGATGACACTCCGCTGTGCCTCCATCAGACACGGTTCCGGCGTCCCCGCTTCGACGCCGATCTCGTCGACCTGTGCCTGGCGAGCGGGCTGGCCGTGGTGGATCCGGGCCCTCGGGTCGAGTTGGAGTTCTGGGGGAAGGAGTCCCGGCGCGACATGCGGGCGCTCGCCGCCGATCCGGTGCTGGGAGTGCGGCTGGCCGGTACCCGCTATGCGCCGAAGCCCCCGCCCACGGGCGCGCGTCTGCCCCTGCGCGAGGGGGCGGATCCGGAGCTGCACGCACGGGTGACCCGACTGCTGGACGCCCTGGCGGAGGGCGGGCTGGGCGCGGCGCAGGAGGCGGTGGCGGAGCTGGACACCGTTCTGAGCCCGCCTGCGATCACGGCACTCGACGGCATCGACGCCGCGCTCAAGGACCTCGACGGCATCGGCCCACTGCTGCGCACCTTGCGCTCCGGTCTGCCGGAAGAGCTGGGCTGGCCTGCGCTGGACGATGCCCTCGCAGAGCTCAATGGCGCTGCGGGGGACGGGACTTGGCGGTCGGCGGCAGGGCGGTCGGAAGAGCCCGGGACATCCGGGGTAGCGCGGGCCGAGGTGGGTACGGCGGTGGCCGGTGTCACCTGCACCTGGCCGGTGCTGACCGTCTTCACCCGGGAACGGGCCATCGCCGTGGACTTCGCCGGGCGGCGCGGCGAGTGCACTTTCTCCCTCCCGGAGGACGGCGCGGTGCACTCCGTCTTCTACGTCGGCGGCAGCTTTCTGGTCGGCTGCTCCCCTGACGGTCACTCGACTTATGCGCGCAAGGCCTTCTGGGCCGACCGGCCCGAGGAGGTCTTCGAGCCCGCGGCGGCGCTCGGCATGGTCCCGTTCGGTGGCAGTACGGACGGCGCGCTCGGCTATCAGTTCGCCACCGCCGACGGCACCGGCCGGTACGACGGCGAACGGGTCCTGCGGCCAGGGGGACACGAGGGCATCGGCTACTTCGAGCAGCAGCTCAATGACGGTACCCGGCTGTGGAGTTCACGTCTCTTCGGCGGCGAGCGCGACAACGGCGCCTGGCGGGAGATCGACCCGGTGACCGGAGCGCGCACCGACCGGGCCGGTCTGCCGCCGTTCCTCGCCGCCGAGCCGCCCCAGGGCCTGGTCCGCACCCATGACCTGCAAACCCTCGCCCCGCTGCCGCCCGGTGCCCCCGCCTCTCCGCTGGGGCAGGCGGACGGGGTGTCCGGCTGCCGGGTGCTGCACTGGAAGCGCAGCGCGCCCCGGCGCTATCTGCTGGAGGGCGTCGACGGGCGGCGCGCCGAATTCCAGGTCACCCGCCAGGGAGAGGACCCCTGGGGCATCATCCGGCTTCCCGAAGGCGGCGCAGAAGCCGTGGTGACCGAGCACGACGCCATGCGCTGCTACTCCGCCGACGACAACTCCCTGCTGTGGCAGGTACGGGGATTCCCCCAGCCGAAACGCCGGGGCCGGTGGGCGGGCTCCGGGCAGGACGCGCCGATGTTCCCGCCGCCCGCCTTCTGGCACTTCCTGACCCCGCGCGACACCGCGTCCTCCGGCGCTCTGCGCACCGTCGGGGAGGATGCCGCGCGGGCCCTGCTGGAGACGGCCCGTACGGGCGATGAGGACGCCGTCCGCGCCGCATCCGCCCGTGTGCTGCCCGGAGTGACCCATCCGCGGATCCTCGACGGCGTGGTTCGTGCGGCGCGCGCCGCGGCCACGGTGGCCGAGCGCCGCGAGGTGATCTCCGGCCGTGTCGCGCTGATCGGGGCGGGCGCCCAGGTCCGCCCGGCGGGTGAGGTCGCCGATGTCGCGCTGTTCGCCGCCCTGCGCGAGCTGGTCAGGCCTTACGTCATGTCCTCCCGGCCCGGCACGCGGCCCGCGACCGTCACGGCGCTCGCCGCCGACGGGGAGTTTCTGCGCGGCCGGATCGACGACGGTGCCCGAAGGGTCAGCCCTCCGGCCCGGCCCCGGGACTGGGCAGTGCTGCTGGGCCACATCGACGCCGCGGCCTGGCGCTTCGCCGTCGAGACCACGGCAGCGGAGGACGTCACCGCGCTCGACGCCCTGCTGCGTACCTGGGCCGCTACACCGTTCGCCGAGCCCGGGGCCTGGCGGCTGGGCCGCGCCACCGGCGAGGCCCTGCGCCCGCTCTGCGCGGACGGGCGGGCCGTGGCCACCGGTATGGGAGACGGCCGCCAGCAGATCGCCCCGGATCCCAAGGCCCCTCTCGACCCGGCCGCCGAATACCGCTTCGTCCAGCCCGCATCCGCCCCCGTGCCCGAGGCTGCCACCGAGGTCCGCACCGTCACGGTCACCCGCGAGGACGCGGCCCGCCTGCGCGCTCTGCTGGACCTGCGCGCCGCTCACGGCCCCGTCCGTATCACCCCCGAGGCGGTCGCTGCGTTCGTCGCGGGCACGGGCGTACGCCGGGCCGTCGCCGTCTGGGCCCTCGCCGGACTGCCCACCAAGAACGATGGACGCACCGGCACCCAGCGCATGCTGCGGGCCAAGCCGTATCAGGCGACGGTCCAGGTCGTCCGGGAGGCGGAGCATCTGGTCGCGCGCCTCGGGACGGACGGTCGGCGGCGCGTGCTGGCGGCCGGTCCGCCCGACGACCCGGCGGAGCTGTGGACACCCGGTGGCCCGGTCGCGGCTGCGGAGCGGATGGCGGCGGCATGGACGGCGCTCCTCGGCCGGCAACGCCAGGTCGACGAGGAGCTCAGCGCGGAGGTGGAACGCGAGCTGGGGCTCGACGATTCCTTCTCGTCGGAGCTGAGCGCGCCCGACGGCGGCAGCCTGCTGACCGAAGACCTGCGGCATCTGATCGCCACCGATGAATACGGCTACCCGCATGTCTACCCTGCCGCCGCCGACGGCTCCCCCGGCAAATGGCCGTCGCGCACCATGCCCTACGCCGGGATCGCGTCCCTGCTGGTCTGGGCGCTGACCGAGCGGCCCGTAGGCGATCCCGTCACAGTGGGCGTACCGGCGCTCTGCGCCCGGCTGCGCGAGCGCCTCGACGCACCGGAACTCCTCGTCGATCTGCACAGCCATGCCCTCGACACCGATGTCGCCGGCGTCTTCGGGCCCGCACTCCATCCCGTGGCGGTCACCGGACCACTCCCCGACAGCCGGCGCCCGCCGGTGCTCTACGACCAGGGCCTGCTCATCGTCCAGGCGGAGACGTCCCTGTCGCAGGTCTTCCTGCGCCCTGCGGGCTTCTCCGAGCGCGGCCGCTACGAGTACGCGACCCGGATCTGCGCAGACCTCGGCCACGGCGCGCTGGTCGCCGCGATCGACCGGATACGGATGCTGCGCGACGGCGTCGAAGCGCTGGCGGAGCGCGCCGCGCACACTCCCGTTCCGGCCGGCGGCTATGAGGCGAATCCGCTGCTGAGCGTGCCCGAACTGGTCGACGAGGCGGCCGCTGCGCTCGCCGTCGGCCGCGACGCCGCCGCGCTCTACCTCCAGTTGCTCACCCTGGCCCGCCCCACCGACCGCAACATCCGCCGGTGGAACGGCTGGACGCAGACGCGGCACCGCACCGCGCAGGCGGAGCTCGTCGCGTGCCAGGCCGTGCTGGCGGACAAGCGCTCCCGCGCCGGCCGCTCGGTCTTCATCCCCGGCGGCTGGACGGACCTCAAGGCTCCACACCTGCCACTGGAGACCGCCAAGCTCGCGGCGTACGGCGCCATATCCACCGAACGGAGGGAAATACAGGGCCCGTTCACCCGCCTGTTGCCTCCGCGCCCCCTCCACATACTGTTCGCCGAGGCCTGGCAGTCCACCCGATGAACACCGGCTCGCAGATGGGGCCCGCCGTGGTGCCCGCCTCTCCCCCACCTCCTTGTACGCGTGCGGGACGGCGTGGGCAGAGCGGGCCGGACCGCTCGCGGAGGGAGCTGGGCGGTGCAGCTGAGTGCTGCACCTGATCGCAGGACGTCGGCCTCACCCCGCCGGCGGACCTGGTCGGCGGGGTGAAGCCGACCTGAACTGCCGGCGTGCGCGAGCCGGCCTCAGCGGTCGGACGACCGTGCCCAGGACGCGGTCGGCCGGGTAGAACCCGAAGTGCCGGGAGTCCACGCTGTGTTGCAGGTTGTCACCGAGCAGGACCAGACTGCCGGCCGGCACCCGGGGCGGGCCGGGGCGGGCAAGGGGCGGCGCGGAGAGCATGGGCTCCGGCACTCGGGGCGGCCGGGGGCGGGCAAAGGGCGACGCGGACAGCATGGGCTCCGGTACCGGGTCACCGGGGAGTGCCGCCAGTCGCTTGATCAGCCACTGGCGCTGTCCCACCGCCCGGGCTCCGGCGCCGGCGGGCAGGGGGCCGCTCGGCCACCGTGTGTGGACGGCGGGCCGTTCCACGACGAGTACCTGACCTCGGGTGGGGCGGGCGGTGCGGCGGACGAGCACCCGGTCGCCGTCCCGGTAGGCAGGGGCCATGCTCACTCCTCGTACGGTCACGACAACGAGGCGGTGGCCCAGCAGGACGGCGGCCGCGGGCAGCAGTCCTGCGAGGCCGAGGAGGGCGGCGGCCGTCGCGGCGCTCATGGCTGCCGTCCGTTAGGTGCCGCGGTGGTGTCCCGGTAGCCGGCGGCTTGGAGCGCGAACAGCCGGGCGTACGCACCCTCTGCGGCCATCAGCGCGTCATGGCTGCCGAGTTCCGCGATGCGGCCGTCGCGCAGCACGGCGATCGTGTCCGCTTCCCGCACCGCTCCCAGCCGGTGCGAGATCAACAGGCTGGTGCGTCCGCTGCGGTGGCGCTTCAACGAGGAGTGGATCTCGGCCTCGGCCTCGGCGTCGAGGCCCGACGACGGTTCGTCCAGGATCATGAGGTCACGGCGGTCCCGCAGGAAGGCGCGGGCCAGGGCGAGCCGTTGCCACTGGCCTCCGGAGAGGACGACGCCCGTTTCGGGGTCGTCCCGGTCCGTTCCGGCGAAGAAGATCCGGGACAGCAGGGTGTCGTATCCGTGTGGCAGAGCGGCCAGTTGGGGGGCGATTCCCGCCCGGGTCGCCGCCGCGGCGACCCGGGCGTGGTCGGGGCTCGCGGAGATGTCGCCGAGGGCGATGTTCTCGGTCGCGGTCATGTCGTAGTTCATGTAGTCCTGGAAAACCGCGCCGAGGCGGCTGCGGAGTTCGGCCGGGTCGGTGTCGCGGAGGTCGACGCCGTCCCACAGCACGGCTCCCCGAGTCGGGTCGTAGAAGCGGCAGATGAGCTTGATGAGGGTCGACTTTCCGGCGCCGTTGAGGCCGACGAGTGCGAGGGAGGTGCCGTGCGGGAGGAACAGATCGATGCCGCGCAGCACCCATGGGTGGTCGTCCGCGTAGCGGAACCACACGTCTTTGAGCTCGATGCCGTGCCGTAGCGCGGGGAGCGTGCGCGGCTCCGGGGGAACGGGCAGGTCCGGTCCGGCATCGACCACGGCGGTGTAGTGGCCGAACAGCAACAGTGCCTGATGGGTCCTGGCGAAGGCGGTGGCGAGCGAGGCGAGCGCGCCCTGCACCCCGCCGATGGCGGCGACGAAGATCGTGACGTCGCCGACGGAGAGCCGGCCGTCCCTGGCCGCCGCCACCGCCCACAGCAGCCCGCCCCCGGAGACCAGTGCCGCGAGCAGTCCCAGTGCGGTCTGCACCCGTGCCTCCCGCAGATCGAGGCCGCGTCGTGCCTCGTTCACGGCCCGCCGGTCGGCGACCATACGCCCGCGCAGAAAGGCGCCGGTGCCGAACAGCCGCACCTCTTTCGCCGCTTCCATCCGCGAGAGCAGCGTGCTGTAGAAGAACTCGCGGCGCTCCACGGGGCCCAGGTCCCACGCCATGCGTGCGCGCAGCCGCGACAGCCACAGCTCGGCGGCCAGCACCGGTACCGAGGCGGCCGTGACCAGGAGGGTCATCAGGGGGCTGAGGACGAACAGCGAGCCGAGGAAGCCGGTGACGGTGAAAACGGAGCCGGCGACGGTGAGCACCGCGTCGAGCACCTGGCCCGGTGAGGCCCCGCCGGACTGCTGGGCGAGCCGCAGCCGGTCCAGGAACGCGGGGTCTTCGAGTCGGCGCAGACCTACGAAGCCGTCCACCGCCCGGTAGAGGCGTTCCTGCGCCGTGACGGCGACTTCCCGGCCCAGCTGCGCCCGCAGATACTGGGCGACCTCCCCCGTCAGCACCAGGGCGACCCCGGCCGCCGCCAGTCCCATCGCGGGCCGGGCGACCTGCGCGAGAGGCGCGCCATCGGCCAGTGCGTCCAGGACGAGCTTGGTCAGCCACGCGGTCGCCACGGGCAGCACGCCGGCGGCCAGGGTGAGTACGGCGTATCCGGTGAGCAGGACGGGCGCCGCTGCCGCGACCAGGGTGCAGGCCGCCCGGGCCAGACGGAGCGGAGCCGCCCCGTCCGTTGCGGACTGCGGAGGTGTGTGCGGTACCGGACCGGGCGCCGCGGGCTTCGGCACGGGCTTCATGCGGCCATCGCCGTCGGGCGCTTCAGGTCCACCGCGTTGGAGGTGACCACCGGCCGCCCTTCGGCGTCGGGGCCGATCCGCAGCAGAGTGGGGTAGGAATGCACCCCGAAAGCCCTGCTCAGCGCACCGTTGGGCTCCTCGATCACCACCTGGGCGACCGGGCCGAGCGGCGCGGCGAACGCGGCGGCCTCCCGGGGCTCTCCGACCACGACGGCCAGGACACCGCGGCGCCCGCCGGGCAGGGACCGTGTGTGGGCCACGAACGCCGGCAGCTTCTCGACGCACGGGGCGCAGCCGGGCGAGAGGAACGCCACCAGCAGGTCATCGGCCAGTGACGCCCGGGTCAGGGGCTCACCTGCCTCGGTCACGGTCTCGAACTCGGCGATCCGCGTGCCGACTTCGAGTTCTGCGGAGGGGGCGCCCCGTCGGCCGGTCAGCAACCCGCTGTGTTCCCGCAGTCGTTTGACCATCGCCAGGGCGAGGACCAGGTTGAGCGCGCTCAGCGCTCCGACGAACACGACCGCGGCGGTCAGGTAAGGCATATCGGCTCCAGGTTCATCGTCGTTCCGGCGTCATCGGCGAGAACAGGGCCAGCAGTTCGTCGAGGGCGGCGACGAGCCCGCCGAGGACGAGACCGGCCGCTGCCGCCACCAGTGCCCCTGCCGGGTGCCCGTCCGGCGCGGCGACGGCCGTGATGGTCGCGCCAAGGAGAGCGAGCACGGCGAGGAGCAGGTTACGGAGGAGATGGTGCGGCCCCAGCGGGGTCGTGGAGGCGCCGAAGCAGTGGCAGGGTGTCTGTGCGCCGCTCCGCAGCGCGCGAGCGAGGCCGGCGGTGAAGACCAGCAGCAGAGCGATGGCCAGCGCGAAGCCCGCCACCGCCGTCGCCCGGCCGGGCACCGCCAGGGCCAGCACCACGCCCGCTTCACCGGCGACGATGAGCACCGCCAGCGGCCGCACGTGGGCCCGGGGCACGACCACCAGACTGCGCAGCGACCGTTCGAACCCACCGAACCCGCCGCGGACCAGCGTCTTGCCGCACAGCGCGAGCAGGAAGACCACGCCGATCAGGCATTTCAGACCGGTCATCAGGTAGACCATGGCATCCTCCGGGAAGCGTTCCTGGGGCGGGCCCGGAGACCCGCCCCAGCAACACGGCACCTGGTTCAGTCAGTTCCAGTCACCGGGCGTGCAGTTGTCGCAGTAGCCGAAGATCCAGTCGCCCGTGGAGCCGTCCGAGCACGCCAGCCGGTACTTCCACCACGTGTGGCGGGTCGAGTTACATCCGCTGGTGCCTCGTACGCACAGGTACTGGTAGTCGCACGAGGTGCTCGAAGCGTCGGCTGCCACCTTCGGCACGATCCGTTCGAGGAGTCTGCTCCCCAGTGTTTCCATCCTTGCGAACATGGTTGCTCCAAGTCCTGATCGGCCCACGACTCCGCGTCGTGGGACATGAGTGCGGTGCTGGAATCGCATCCGTACGCACAGCTGACGGGCTCGGACGGTCTGCGCCGGTGCCCGGACACGACGATGCCGGGGACGGCGGCGGATCGCGTTGACTATCCGTGCAGAGCGCTTGCCGATTCGCGCACGGCGCCGCGGAGGGCGTGCTGCCGGTAGTCCCGGGGCGGCATGCCGTAGGCCGCGCGGAAGGCGCGGCTGAAGTGCGCGGGATCGATGAAGCCCCACTGGGCGGCGATGGCATGGATGGGGCGGAGCTGGAGGTGGGGGTTGGCGAGATCGCGGCGGCAGCGTTCCAGGCGGCGGCCGCGTATCCAGGCGGCGGCCGTGGTGCCTTCCTCGGCGAACAGCTGGTGTACGTAGCGGACCGATATGCGGTGGGCCGCGGCAATGGTGGCCGGGGAGAGCGAGGGGTCGCCGAGATGCCGGCGGATGAAGTCGCGGATCTGCACCTGCAGGGCACGTCTTCGGGATTCCGGGGTCATGGTGTCCTCGGCGTCCAGGCAGCGGCCGAGCACCGCGGCGAGGAGATCCGCGGTGACCGACCGCAGCGTGGGGATATCGGCGGGGGTGAACTCCTCGGCGCGGGCATTGACCTCGGTGAGCCAGCGCCAGAGCACCCCGCCCAGCCCTTGGCAGCCGCTTATCGGGCGAGCGCTCACCCGCTGAACGGTTTTCCAGGGCAGTGGCAGCAGTTCCCGGGGCAGCTGGATGATCATGGCGGCATAGTTCTCCACCTCGCCATGGAGCTGCCCACGGAACGGAAGGCTGCTGTCCACGAGCACCAGTTGCCCCTGCCGGATGGACGTATTCCGATCGCCCTGGGAAGCGCCGCCGGCACCGGCGAGCACGCAATTGACTTGATAGAATTCCCGATCACTTTGCTGCCGTATGAGCTTGGGTGTGCGCACGACCTCCAGACTCGGGAAGGTCATCGTCGATATCTGCGCGTCACCCATGTCCAGCACACGCATCGTCGCACGGAAGTTGTCTTCGTGTTCGCTGCGCATCCAGTTGCGCATGTGTGATTGGGAAGCGAATTCCTCCCACAGCGCGAACCGGTCCTGCGCAGCTACCATCTCTGTGCTGAAGTTGCTCACCAGCATCGCTCCCCCGCCTCTCCGTGCTGGCCCCAGCCCGTCGTTGCCTGAGTATGTGGGGAAGTTCCCTGGACAGCCGAGTAGAAGACCGGCCGTTCTCCGCGCTTTCCGCAATATCAGCAACGATGAATTGCCCGCAGGATCAGCGTCGAAGAGACCGCTCAACGACTGTGCGGACGGAATGCATTCAGAAACGGGGGCATGCGGAAGCGGGCGATGAAACACCGCCCGGCACGGTGAACGCGGTCGCCCGCCCCTACTCGTCCGAAGTCGGCTCGGACGCCTCCTGGAACGCGGCGAGCATCTCCGCGGACCACGTCAGACTGCCGTCCCGAAGGTCGCTCATCACCCCCTGGAGCCATCGCTCCTCGGCACCGAGGACGGCCAGCAGATATTCGTTCTCGATCAGAGTGATCCGCGGCAGTCCGACCTCGGCGTCGGCGGTCTGGCGCTCCAACTCGGCGCGTCGGTCCGCGAGCCGGGCCGCACGCCGCTCCAGGATCGGCAGCACCTCGGCCGGGCTGAGCATGAGCATGTTGGACAGCGCCGCCGGGAACACCGGGAACTCCGCCTTGGGGACTGCCAGCATCTGCTCCAGCCAGTCACGGGTGACCGCCCGGCCCTCATCGGTCACCTCGTAGACGGTCCGCTCGGGGTACAGCTGGTCGCGCTCGGTCTGCCGGACGGCGATCAGTCCGCCGGCCTGCAGCCGCTCGATGGTGCGGTAAAGCCCGGCCCGCTGGCCGACGTTGACGACGTGCACCTTGCCCCACCGCTTGAGCAGCTGCTGGATGCCGTACGGGTGCAGCGGCCGGTGGTGCAGCAGCACCAGCACGGTCAGGCCGAGCGGCGAGCTCTTCACGGTGGCGGTCATACCCGGCATCGTAGTCAGCGAAGAAACTAGTTGCATTTCTACTAGTTGCATTGCAACTATGTCTTCAGCAGTATCCAAGCGGCCACGGGAGGGGACATGAGCAACAACGGCGGTCACGGTGCCGGTGTGCGGACGGCGTTGGTCATAGGGGGCGGTGTGGCGGGCCCGGTAACGGCGCTCGCGCTGCGCAGGGCGGGCATCACGGCGACGGTCCATGAGGCGTACCCCAGCGCGGCGGACGGAGTGGGGGCCTGGCTGGGTCTGGCACCGAACGGCCTGGCGGGTCTGGCAGTGGTCGGTGCCGATGCGGCGGTGAGGGCCATCGGGCAGCCGGTGCCCGGTGTGGTGATGGCGGACGGTGCCGGGAACCGCCTCGCCGCTTTCGGTGGTTTCCCCGAGCTGCCCGCCACGCTGACGATGCCGCGCGACCGGCTGTTCCGGGCACTGACCGACCATGCGGTCGCCGAAGGTGTTCGGTTCGCGTACGGCAAACGGCTGGTCGCCGCCGAGGAGACGCCCGACGGCGTCACCGCCCACTTCGCCGACGGGACCTCCGCGACCGGCGACATCCTGATCGGCGCCGACGGCATCCGCTCCACCGTCCGCACCGTGATCGACCCGCAGGCACCCACCCCCGAGTACGGCGGCGTCCTGAGCTTCGGTGGTTACGCGGCGGCGGACAGCGGGGTCGAGACCGAGCCCGGCGCCATGCATTTCGCGTTCGGCCGCGCCTTCATGGGCTACTGGCGGGGTCCGGACAAGCGGCTGATCTGGTTTGCCGGTCTGCCGACGGACACCCCGCCGGGCCCGGCCGAACTGGCGCAGGTGCCTGCCGCCGAGTGGCTCACCAGGCTGCGCGAGCTGTACGCCGGCCACGTCCCGGGCGAGCAGCTGCTGCGGCACACCGGCCCCGACGAGCTGATGGTGGTCGGCCGGATGGAGCGTATGCCGTCCGTACCGCACTGGCACCGCGGCCGGATGGTACTGGTGGGCGACGCGGTGCACGCCCCCTCCTCCAGCTCCGGTCAGGGCGCCTCGCTGGCCATCGAGAGCGCGGTCGAACTGGCCCGCTGCCTCCGCGATCTGCCCACGCCCGACGAGGCGTTCGCCACCTATGAGGCCCTGCGCCGCCCGCGGGTGGAAGCGATCGGCCTCCATGCGGCGGCCGTCAACAAGGTCAAGGCCGGCAAGGGCGAGCACGCGCCGGCGTTCCCCGCACCGGAGGAGATGTTCCGCCCGTTCCACTTCCATCGGATCGAGTGGGAGGAGAAGGTGAGGGCCGGCGTGACGCCCTGACGGGCACGGCCGGAGGGGCCGCTCGTCACGACCAAGGTCGGCGTTGCGCGATCGGGGCCCTCCGACGAGTGGAGACTTGACGGGCGGCCGGCCGTGCTGCGCGCCCAGGTCGAGCAGGCCCCGCGCCGGCTGCGCGTCGAGTGGATCGAACTGCTCCAGCTGCTCCAGCTGCTCCAGCTGCACCGATCGATCCGGAGACACCACTCGCAGATCAGCTCGGCACGCTGCGGAAGAGACACGCCCTAAGGCCGGTAAATGCATGCCGCCAGCGGCGCGTACACCTTCCAGTCCAGCGTCTCGTACAGCGCACGCCCTTCGTCGGTCGCGCCCAGTACGCCAAGGGCGGCGCCTTCGGTCACCGCGTGATCGGCGAGGGCACGCATGACGAAGGCGCCCAGGCCGCGGCGGCGATGGGCCCGCTCGGTCGTGACGCTGTCGATGACCGTAGCCTTCCCGAGGAGGGCCATCTGCCCCTTCGCGGCCAATTCGCCTGCTGCGTCGTGCACTTGGACGTAGGTGACGCCGTCGCGGGTCTCCACCGAGGCGGTGTAGCCCTCGGGTGCCCTCGGTGCCGTGGCCCGGAGGTCCGTGGCCATCAGATGGCCCGTCTCACCCTTGTCCACCACCCAGCCCGCAGGGAGCCAGCGCCCGACCCCCTCCGGATCCATGGGTACCTTGAGCCAGGTGTGCGGCACGGTGACCGAGGCAGCCGCCTCGCGAACCGCCAACTCATGGGCGTCCGGCAGCACATGACGCCCCACTTGGTCCGGCCGGCCCACTTCGACGTAGAGCCCCCAGGGCCTTTCGGCCGGCCTCGGCGTGTGCCGTGAGACGGCCCAGCCGGACACCCAAGTCCTGACCAGTTCCGGAACCATCAAGCCCTCCCCAAGTAAGTGTCACCTTCTGGGAGTGCACATTACGTCACCGCGTGGCTCCGAGCATCTCCTTTGCGGTGCGTCCCCGGAGCCTGCGAGCGAGGAGGGGACGCACCGCCGCGCCTCCGCACGTGCCGCCGGCGGGAGAAGGGCTTGGGGTGCCTGGGTCCGCAGCCGTATCAGATACCGGGGGGCGCAACTCGGGTGTAGGTCGTCGGGGCGCTGGTGCCGCCAGGAGAGGTGACGGTGATGGCGACCGGCCCGGCGACTCCGGCCAGGACGTCGGCGACGAGGTGGGTGTCGGAGACGACGGTGAACCCGGTCGGCACGGCGCCGAAGAGCACCATGGTCGTCTGGGCGAAGTTGCTGCCGGTGAGGGTGACGGTGCTGCCACCGGAGGCGGGCCCCTGGTTCGGCACCAGAGTCGTGACGATGGGCGCCGCCAGGTAGGTGTAGGAGACCGGGTTGCTCGTGCCGCCGACAGTGGTGACGGTGACCTGCACCGGTCCGGCGGCTCCCGCCGGGACCACGGCGGTGATCTGGGTGTCCGATACCACCGTGAACGAGGTGGCGGCGGTGGCTCCGAAGCGCACCGCGGTGGCCTCGATGAGGTGCGTGCCGGTGAGCGTGACGGTGTTCCCGCCCGCGAGCGGGCCCGAGAGCGGGGCGACGCCGAGGAGCACCGGGGGGCTGACGTAGAAGTAGGCATTCGGGAGGGTGCTGGTGCCGCCGGGGGTGATGACGGTGACGTCGACCGGCCCGGCGGTGGCCGCGGGGGCCACGGCGGTGATCTGGGTCGGGGAGACCACCGTGAAGGAGGTCGCAGGGGTGGCGCCGAAGAGGACCGAGGTGGCTCCGGTGAGATTGGTGCCGGTGAGGGTGACCGTGTTCCCGCCTGACGTGCTCCCCTGGTTGGGGCTGATGCCGCTCAGGGTGGGGGCGCCGGAGTAGGTGTAGGAGAGGCCGTTGCTGGTGCCGCCCGGGGTCGTGACGGTGATCTGCACGGTGCCGGTTCCGGCCGGGGCGACGGCGGTGACGTGGGTGTCGGAGACGACGGTGAAGGAGGTTGCCGGTGTGGCACCGAACCGCACCGCGGTGGTGGCGGCCAGGCCCGTGCCGGTGAGCGTGACCGTCGTCCCACCGGCGGCCGGGCCGGAGTTGGGAGTCGCCGAGGTCAGGGCCGGCACAGGCGCGGAGACGTAGGTGAATGACACACCGTTGCTGGTGCCACCGGGCGTCGTGACGGTGACCTGCACAGTCCCGGATCCCGGGGGCGCCGTCGCCGTAATCTGCGTAGCCGACACCACAGTGAACGCAGCCGACACACCACCGAACCGCACCGCCGTCGCACCCGAAAACCCCGAACCCGACAACGTCACCACCGTCCCACCAGACGCCGGACCCGAAGTCGGACTCACCGAACTCAACACCGGCACAGGCACCGAGACATACGTGAACGACACACCATTGCTGGTACCACCAGGCGTCGTGACCGTCACCTGCACAGTCCCCGACCCCGCCGGCGCCGTCGCCGTAATCTGCGAACCCGACACCACAGTGAACGCAGCCGACACACCACCGAACCGCACCGCCGTCGCACCCGAAAACCCCGAACCCGACAACGTCACCACCGTCCCACCAGACGCCGGACCCGAGCTCGGACTCACCGAACTCAACACCGGCACAGGCACCGAGACATACGTGAACGACACACCATTGCTGGTACCACCAGGCGTCGTGACCGTCACCTGCACAGTCCCCGACCCCGCCGGCGCCGTCGCCGTAATCTGCGAACCCGACACCACAGTGAACGCAGCCGACACACCACCGAACCGCACCGCCGTCGCACCCGAAAACCCCGAACCCGACAACGTCACCACCGTCCCACCAGACGCCGGACCCGAGCTCGGACTCACCGAACTCAACACCGGCACAGGCGCGGTGACGTAGGCGAAGGTGACGAACTGGTTGCTGGTGCCGGCGGGGGTGGTCACGGTGACCTGCACCGTTCCGGAACCAGCGGGGGCGGTGGCGGTGATCTGGGTGTCGGAGTTGACGGTGAAGGAGGCCTGCGTGGCGCCGAAGCGGACGCCGGTGGCGCCGGTGAAGCCGGTGCCGGTCACCGTCACCTGGGTGCCACCCGCGGTGGAACCCGAAGTGGGGGAGACGGACGTGACGGCGGGCGTGGCTGCCGCCAGCGGCAGCACGGCGGTAATGGTGGGCGGGGGTACGGAGCGATTCACGGCCATGGTCCTTTGTGGGCGTGAGCCCCGGCCGGCCTGTGGAGCAGCACCGGGCCGAGGCTCGTCAAGGGAGGGAAGTAGGGCCCGGGCAGGGAGGTTCGCCCCCTGTCCGGGCGGGTTGTCCGCCCACCTGATCGCACGACCAGGCCATCGGCGGCTCAAGGTCCGGTCAGATGCCGGGACCGGCGAGGTAGGTGAAGGCGTCGGTGGAGGTGGCGGTACCACCGCTGGTGGTCACGGTGACATCGACGGCACCGGCAGCTCCGGGCGGGGTGACGACCGAGAGGCTGGTGTCGCTGAGGACGGAGAACGGTGCGAGCGTGCCCTCGAAGTCGACCGACTGCGTGGTGGCGAGGTTGGTGCCGGTGATGGTCACGACCGTGCCGCCGGTCGCCGGGCCCGAGGTGGGGTTCAGGCTGACGATCGTGGGCGCGTCGACGTAGGTGTACGACAGGCCGTTGTTGGTGCCGCCCGCGGTGGTGACCGAGACGCCCACCGGGCCGGCCGCCGCGCCCGCCGGAACGGTGACGGTCAGCTGACCGTCGTTCACCACGGTCGGGGTCGCGGCGGTGGCACCGAAGTTGACCGCGGTGGCGGTGCTCAGACCGGTGCCGGTGATGGTGACGGTGTTGCCGCCCGCGGTGACGCCGGTCACCGGGGACAGGGAGGACTTGAACGGCGCACCTACGTAGAAGAACTGCAGCGGGTTGCTGGTCCCGCCGGGGGTGGTCACCGTCACCGGTACGGTGCCGGTGCCGGACGGGGATGTCACGGTGACCGAGGTGGGGGTGTTGGCGGTGATGGTGGCTGTCTTGGTGCCGAAGCGCACAGCGGTGGCGCCGCCGAGGTTGGTACCGGTGATGACGACCGTGGTACCGCCGCCGGTCGATCCCTGGTTGGGGGAGATGGGCATGATGATGCTCCTTCGGTGAGGTGTGTGTGAGGGAGAGCTGAGCCGGAACCGGATGGCCGCGTTCGCCGTCGACGGTTGGGGTGGTGCCTGGTGGAGCATTCGGCCGAGAGCTCGGCCGGACCGTCAGGTGCAGCCCATGACGCTGCCTGACGGAGCACAGTTGTCCGGGGAGTTGTCTCGCACGGTCGTGGCCAGCAACGTCACCCCACCGGAGTTGACGTAGATGCCGCCCCCACTGGAGGTTGCCTGGTTGCCGGTGACGGAGCTGGTGGTCAGCGTGATGCTGCCGTTGTCGTTGTAGATGCCGCCGCCGGCGACGGCGGTGTTGCCGGTGACGGAACTGGAGAGCAGCGAGACCGTGCCGCCCAGGTTCGACAGCCCGCCTCCTGGGTACGGAGACACCGCGCTGCCACCGCGGAGGGTGATTCCCACCGCGCTCAACTGGCCGTTGGTGCCCGGCACGTTCGCGGCGCCCTCCACCTGCAGAATCCGGAAGGCCGGCGCGCTCGGTGCGCGGGTGATGGTGACTCCCAGACCCAGCAGGGTGATCGGGGTGGTGATCGGCGGCAGCCCCACCGGCCCGTGGGGCGAGCTGCCGTGAGCACTGGTGAGCTGGTAGGTGCAGAACGGAACCAGCGCCAAGGTGTCCCCGCCGGCGGCGTTCGCCGTGTTGATCGCGTTCACCAGCGAGGTCTCGCTGCACAGCACCGGGATCTGGGCGTGCGCCGTGGTCGGAGCCGCGGCCATGGCCACGGTCAGTCCCATGGTCAGCGCGCAGACCCCGAGGATGGATCGCAACGTGCGGACAGTTCGCATGACGCCCCCAGGAAGAGGTGACGTGAGCTACCACACCAGCCGGTACGCACGAACAGGCACCGGGTGGTGAATGCACTTCCTCAACGTGGGAGCGCTGCCTCGATGCCAGGGCCGCACCGCTGCCTGCACTCTCAATCGGACACAAGGGCAGACCAGTTGCCTCTCCCCCGAGAGGAATGGGCAGCCCACCGGATTGGAATGTGACCAGTTATCCATTGGGGTGAGGACGCCTGCAAGGTCCTTGACGACCCCTCACCCAAATGGCAGAGCGCGCATCGGCAGGGGTTCAAAACTCCGGCGTCGCTGCTGGGCTCCGCCCCTGATACGCCGGGCGCGGACGCACACCGCGCCACCGTCCGGACCTCGATGGTGAACGCCGTCAACTACCGCTGAATGACCCGTGCTTGATCACGCCCACGGCTACGGTGAACGGGTGACCGATACCTGGAACGCTACCGACGCCGGGATCCTGAGGCTTCCTTCCGGCCGGCTGATCCGAGGCCGGGGGCTTCGCCGACCGCTGCCGGCCGGCCCGACACCGGCCTTCGCCGTCTATCTCCTCGGCAAGCAGCCGCCCGAGGTCCCCTGGGAATTCCAGTGGCTTCGCTGGCCCGACTTCCGGCTGCCCAGCAGTCACACACATGCCCAGGCCATGCTCCGTACGGCATGGGAGCGTGCCGACGCCGAACGCGTCGAGCTCGCCTGCGCCGGTGGCCGTGGCCGGACCGGCACCGCCCTGGCCTGTCTCGCTGTCCTGGACGGTGTACCGGCCGGCGAGGCAGTGGACTTTGTACGCCGGAACTACGATCCCCGGGCCGTCGAAACCCCCTGGCAGAAGCGCTATGTCCGCCGCTTCGCCGACTGACGTCGACAGCCCGCCAACCGCCTCGCCCCATGCCGGGCTCAGCGGCCGAGGCGTCCCCGGACCATGCCGACCATGGCGCTGAGTTCCGACACCCGCATCCAGTGCGCGAGCAGCACGAAGACACCGAGCAGGACGCTCCCGCCGGCCAGCAGCGTCACGAGTGAGCCCAGGGCGTCGCTGCCGAGGGCCTGGGTGACCGCGTACGCCACACCGCCGCCGGCCAGCGCGGCGGGGATCGCCGCGCCGGTCAGCCGGGCATAGGTACGCAGGACGCGGGAGCCGTCCAGATCGCCGCCCAGCCGCCTGCGCAGACGGCGCCAGGCGGTTCCGACGCCGACCGCGTAGCCCAGGCCGTACGAGGCGGCCATTCCGGCGACGGCCCAGCGCGGCGGGAGGAGGGCGAAGCACGCCCCGGACGCGGCGGCGTTCACCACGGCGACGATGACGGTGTTGTAGAAGGGGGTCCGGGTGTCCTCGTAGGCGTAGAAGCCGCGCAGCACGACGTATTGCACCGAGAAGGGGATGAGTCCCGGGCCGAAGGCCATGAGGACGTAGCCGATGCCCCGGGCGCCCTCGGCGCCGGAGCCGGCGTAGAGCAGGGTGGCCATCGGTACACCCAGCGCCAGGAAGGCGAACGCGCAGGGCACGATGGCGACGGCGGAGGTCCGCAGGCCGTAGGAGAGGTCGTCGCGGATCGCCGTCACGTCGTCGTCCTGGACCGCGCGGGACATCCGGGGCAGCACCGCGGTCATGACCGACACGGTGATGATGGCCTGCGGCATCTGCCACAGCAGCTGGGCGTAGTTGTAGGCGGTGAAGCCGGAGCCGGTGTACCCGGCTCGATCGGCGAGTGAGCCCGCCTTGGTGGCCAGTTGAATCACGACGGTCTGGCCGAGCTGGTTGGCGAGGACGAAGAGGAGCGTCCATTTGGCCAGGCCCATGGCCTTGCCGAGGCCATGGCCACGGAAGTCGAAACGCGGGCGGAGTGTGAACCGGGCGTCGCGCAGATAGGGCAGCATCGCCAGCGCTTGGACGGCGAGGCCCAGGAGGGTGCCGAGGCCCAGGAGCCGTACCCCTTCGGGGGTGATGGTGGAGGGGTCGACGCCGGAATCGGTGAAGCCGCCGAAGGCCCAGATGAAACCGCCGAAGGCCGCAATGGTCACGAGGTTGTTGAGTACCGGGGTCCACATCATCGCGCCGAAGCGGCCCCGGGCGTTGAGGATCTGTCCGAGCACCAGGTGGGCGCCCATGAAGAACATGGTGGGCAGGCAGTAGCGGGCGAAGGTCACGGTGACGGCCATCCGCCGTGGGTCGGCGGCGATGTCCGGCGACATCATGTGCACCAGCAGCGGAGCCGCCAGCACACAGACGACCGTGACACCCGCCAGCACCACCATGACCAGGGTGATCAGACGGTTGGCGTAGGCCTCACCACCGTCGTCGTCCTTCTTCATGGCGCGCACGAGTTGCGGGACGAAGACGGCGTTCAGCGCACCGCCGCCGACCAGGAAATAGATCATCGCGGGCAGGACATTGGCGACCTGGTAGGAGTCGTTGAGGGGGCCTACGCCGATCGCCGCGGCCATGACGAGCGTGCGGAGAAAGCCGGTGATGCGGGAGACGATGGTGCCCGCCGCCATGACGGCGCTGGACTTCAGCAGACCGGCTGCGCCACCACCCGCACCCTTCGGCTCGGGTATCGGCGCACCGGCCTGCGACGGCAACGGAGCGCTCTGCTCCCCCGCCGGATTCCGGTTCCCCAGGCGTGGCCGCAGGGGCACCGTGTCATCCGGCAGGACGTGGCCCCCCGGCTCCCGACCGTCGTTCTCCCGCGCCCGCACGTTCATACCGTCCCCACCCTGTCCGCCCCCGGCCCGTCAAAGGCCCGTCCTCACTCAGCGGGACACTCTTTCATCTGCCGGCTGACGCCCCGACATGTGGCATGGTCAAGGGCTATTCCGGGGCTCGGGGAGGCGGAGGGTGGGTGTGCCGGGCTGTCGTCGTGTGCGTGCTCCGGCCGGATCAGCCGATCTGTGCTCCGGTCTTCTCAAGGGCCTCGCGCACCGGCTGGTAGTAGGTCACGCCGCCCAGGGAACAGTCGCCCCTGCCGCCTGAGGTCAGGCCGAGCGCGGTGTCACCCTCGTAGAGCGAGCCGCCGCTGTCCCCCGCCTCCGCGCAGACGGTGGCCTGGATGAGACCGTCGACCGAACCCTGCTGGTAGTTGGCCGTCACCTCAAGGGCGATGACGTCACCTTCATGCACATGCGTGGAGCCGCCGCTGCGCTGCACCTTCTGGCCCACGATCGGATCGCCCGCCTTGGCGATGGTCTGCATGCTGCCGTTGTAGAGATCCACCGCGCTGGGGTGCAGGATGTCGGCGGCGGTGTACTTCACGAGCCCGAAGTCGTCGCCGGGGAAGGTCCCGGCCTCGGTCATCGCGATCTCGGTGCCCCCCTGCGTCGCGGACCAGCTCCGTACGGCGTTGGTGCAGTGCCCCGCGGTCAGGAAGTACGGCTGGCCGCCCTTGGTGACGTTGAAGCCGAGCGAGCAGCGTGCTCCGGTCCCCCAGATGGCGTCGCCGCCGGCGATCAGTGGCCGCAGCGCGTCCGCCGACTGCCTGAGGGCGACCCGGTCACCGAGTGACGCGGCGACCCTCTTGAGCTGCTCCAGCTTGTCGCCCTGGACCGTGCGGTCGGCGTTGATGACCACCTTGTTGGTCCTCGGGTCCATCCCCCAGGAGGTGCCGGGGATCGTGGCCTGCTTCTTGAGGGTCGCGCGGGCGGCGTCCAGCGAGGCGAGCGAGTGCTTGACGATCCTGGGTTCGGCGCCGGCCGCCCGCGCCTTGGCCGCGGCGGCCTCGGTGGTGACGTTGACGATGAGCTTGTGGTGCTCGGCGTCGTAGTAGGCGCCTGCCCCGTCGGCGCCGAGGGTGGAGCTGAGGCCCTTGGCGCGCTGGCCGGCGGCGCTGGCCGACGGGGGGTCGGGGTTCTTGGCGGGGGCGGCATCGGCGGTCTGCAGGGTGAGTGTGGCGACGGTCAGGGCCACCACCAGAGCGGCACCGGTGAGGACGGTGCGGGGCGTCGGTACGCGGGTGTGCTTCAACTCGGGACCTCTGGTGGGGATGGGACCGGACAAGGGGTGCCGGGGCGGACGGTTGCTTCGTCGCCTGCCCCACCCCTCAAGGGGCGGCGCACCGCCTGCGGCCCGGGGGCGTGACATCGCGGCGCGGACGTATCTCTTCCTGGCCGCGCCGCGCACCACACCCGCCCGGCCACAGGTCCGCGGGAATCACCTGTACGGCCGGTGGCCGGCACAGCGTTCGCCGCGGTGACGAATTCCGGCAGGTGTGGTCGCCGGAGAGCCTTCTGCCGGTCCGGGGCGGCGGCACAGGCGCTCTTCGCGCCGGGTCACATAACGCCCGGCGCGATCACCAAACGCTGGACCGTACGAGTGAAATCGGGTCACCCACCCTATGCACGGGGCGTAGCGCGGTGGGTCAATCGTGCTATCCGCGCGACGGGCCGCCCATTCCTCCGCACGGGGCAAGGACCAGTCCTTCCATCCGATCCCGGGCGACCCACCGGCGCAGCCATACGTAAATGAGTGGTGGCACGGGCCTGGGTGATCCCCCGCAGGAGGCCTCTCGTGCACCATCCTTCCGGTCCGTCGTCCGAGTCAACCGCCATGGCGGGAGGCCCCGTTGCGGGTCACAGGGACGCGAAACCACCGGGCACGGACAGCACACCCCCGGCTCCCAAGCGGTTGTCCTCGCTGACCGGTCTGCGCTTCGCCGCCGCGGTCGCCGTGCTCTATACGCACAGCATGCTGATGATCAACCCGCATCTCGCCAAGACCCTCGGGCCCGAAGTATGGGTGGGCGGGAGTGCGGTATCGCTTTTCTTCATTCTGAGCGGCTATGTGCTCACACACTCCGCCCGACCGGACGACACCGCACGCGCCTTTTGGCGGCGGCGGGCCGCCAAAATCTTTCCCAATCACGCGCTCACCTGGTGCATCGTCGTCGGCGCGCTCGCCTGTGCCGGTGCGACGACCTTCTCTGAGGGTTCCGGGATAGCGGCCAGTCTCTCCAGCCTCTTCCTGGTGCACACCTGGGTACCCAGCCACCTCTTCGTCTCCGCGGGCAACCCTGTTTCCTGGTCCCTCGCGGCCGAAGTGTTCTTCTATTTCCTCTTCCCCTTCATGCTGCCCCGGATCAAGCGGCTGTCGCCTCGTGGGCTGCTCATCGGCGCGGCAACGGCGATCGCGGTCGTCTGGTTGTGGCCGGTGTTCTGCGCACTCGTCGTCAACCCTGACGGCTCGTCCTTTCCCGAGTACTGGTTCCTGTACATGCTGCCGGTCACCCGGCTGCCCGAGTTCGTCCTCGGCATGCTGGCGGCGCGTATCGCCTCGTCGGGACTCCGGATTCCGCGGATCGGCGTCATCCCGTCCGCGCTGGGTGTCATCAGCGCGGTCATCATGAACTCCGCGTTCCTGCCGCAGGGCTTCCTGTACGCGGCCTCGACCGTCGCCCCGCTCGTCGTGCTGGTCCATGCGACCGCGGAGCTCGATCTGCGCGACCGGACCTCGCTGCTGCGTACCCGGCCCCTGGTGCTCCTCGGTGAGATGTCCTACGCCATGTACCTCGTCCACTTCCTGGTGCTGGGGCTGCTGTACCTGGGGCTGAAGGACCACGGCTGGAGCAATCTCAGCGTGGTGCTGCTCGGGATTCCCTTCGTACTGCTGACTTCGTGGCTGCTGTACGCAGGGGTGGAGCGGCCCTGTGTGCGCCGCTTCTCCACGCCCCGTGCCCGTGCCCGTACCCGTGCGGCGGCGGCCTCGTGAGCGCCGGACGGTGCCCTGGCCGACCGCGGGCACAGCTGCCCGGCCGGGCCTTCCTGCCGCGGTGCGCGATCGGGGCGACGCAGCAGCGGGTTGCCGCTCGCCTCGGCCGGCCGGTCCGGCTCGGCCTGCTGGCGGTGCGGCCCAGGAAGGCCAACCTCGCGTATCGCACCCACCCTCAACACCGACGGCCGTGCCCACGCCACCAGGACTACAGCTGAAAGGGGCTCCCCGTGACGAACAAGCGAAGCGAGCAGATCGCCGCCCACAGACCCCGCTACCAGGACGAGCTGGCGCATGGGCTGGAGCGGTTCTTCGATCCGGAGCGCACCACCTGCCCGTGGTGCACCTCCGCCCGCCTGCGCCGGCGTCTGTGCACCACCAACCACCCCCAGCGCAAACCGGGGAAGTTCGTCCTCGACCAGTGCCGTAACTGCGGGCACGTCTTCCAGAATCCCCGGCTGAGCGCGGACGGGCTGGATTTCTACTACCGCGACTGCTACGACGGCCTGGGCGAAGCAACGATGGCGCGGATGGCCGCCTCGCCCCTCGCGGTCAAGCTCTACCGGGCCCGCGCGCGGGCCCTGCTCCCGTTCAGCCGCCCCGGACGCTGGCTGGACGTGGGGACCGGCCACGGCCACTTCTGCGCCGAGGCCCGGCGCATCCATCCGCGTACCGAATTCCACGGGCTCGACTGGGGCGAAGGTGTCGAGATCGGCGTGCGCAACGGCCGTCTCGCCCGTGCCTACCGGGGCTCCTTCGCCGGTCTGGCGGGCCAACTCACCTGTCAGTACGACGTGGTGAGCATGTATCACTACCTGGAACACACTCTGGCGCCGCGGCAAGAACTGGCCGCCGCGCATACGGCGCTCCGGCGCGGTGGGCACCTCCTGATCGAGGTCCCCGACCCCCAGTCCGCCGCCGCCCGGTTACTCGGCCGCTGGTGGGGCCCATGGCTCCAGCCACAGCACCTGCACCTGATCCCCCTGGACAACCTCTGCGCCGCGCTGACCGAGCAGGGTTTCACCGTTGTGGCCACCAACCGGCGGGAGCCGCACATCCCCACCGATCTGACCTCCGCGGCCGTGAATGTGCTCAACTCCGTACTCCCGGGCGAAGATCTGCCCTGGCTGCCCAGGAGGCCCGGCCCGGTCAGCCGCTGGGTCCGCAGGCTGTCCCTGCTGGCCGCCGCGCCCGCCCTCCTCGTCCTCTTCGGACTCGACATCCTGCTGGCGCCCCTCACCCGGCGCACCCGTCTCTCCAACGCCTACCGGGTGATCGCACAGCGGGACTGACAGCGGCCGCCCTGCACAACCGTGCAGGAAAACAAGCGTTTTCGGCTCCACGGGACTCCGGTGGATACCCCACCCGGGTGAAGCACTCCGTGGTCGGAATCGCCGGAACTCAGGGAACGGAACACTGCCGACCATGCACATCCTGATCGCTACCGCAGGTTCGCACGGGGACGTGGCTCCCTACACCGGCCTCGGTGCCCGGCTGCGGCAAGCCGGACACCGGGTGGTGATGGCCACCCATGCCCGCTCGGCCGAGACGGTCCGCCGCAGCGGCCTCGGCTTCCGCCCGCTTCCGCTCGATCGGTACGCCACCTCCGGAACGGGCTCCCAGCAGGGAGACGGGCCGGGGAAAGGGGGCTCCGGGGCCGGTCTCTCCAAAGTCGAACAGATAAAGCTGGCCAGGGAATTGGCGCCGGAGATGGCCGACGCGGTGGCGGAGGCCTGTGCGTCGGGCGCGGAAGTCGTGCTGCTGTCCAGCAGTTTGGCGCCGTTGGGGCTGGTGGCGGCGGAGGGTCTGGGGCTGCCCAGCCTCGGCGTCTTCCTGCAACCCCTCGCGCCCACACGGGAGTTCCCGCCGGTCATCTTCGACATGCCGTCGATGGGGCCGTTCACCAACCGGGCCGCGGCACGGTGCGCCGAGTCCTTGCTGACCCGGGCCTTTGCCCCGGGCGTGCGCCATCTGCAGCGACGGCTGGGTGTGCCGCCGGCCGCCCTGGAACGCCGGCGGGCCACCTGGCCCGTCCAGCACGGCTTCAGCCCGGTGGTGGTCCCCCGGCCCGTCGACTGGCGGCCGGGGATGGAGGTGGCCGGCTACTGGTGGCCGTCGGAGGACCCTGACTGGACGCCGGAGCCCCGGCTCGCGGACTTCCTGCAGTCCGGTCCGCCACCGGTGTATGTGGGATTCGGCAGTATGCAGCCGAGCGATCCGGAGCGGCTCGGGCGGCTCGTCGCACGAGCCCTGAAGCTCGCCGGCGTACGCGGTGTCGTCCAGGCGAGCTGGGCCGGTCTGTCGGTGGACGGCGACGAGGTGCTGACGGTGGGCGAGGTGCCGCACGCCTGGCTGTTCCCGCGGATGGCGGCCGTCGTCCATCACGCGGGGGCCGGAACCACCGCGGCCGGTCTGCGCGCGGGGGTGCCGGCGGTCCCGGTGCCGATGATGCTGGACCAGCCCTTCTGGGCAGCGCGTCTCACCGCACTCAGGGTCAGCCCGGGAAAGGTCCCGTTCCGGCGACTCTCCGCAGAGAACCTGGCGGAGGCGCTACGGAAGGCCGTGCACGACCCCCGGTACCGTCATCGCGCCCGGCAGGTCTCGTCGTTGATCGGCGCCGAGGACGGTGCCGGCCGGGTCCTGACGGCCGTGGAGCATCTGGCGGGGCGGTGACACGGGAGGCGAGACCGCCGATCGCCGAGGGCTTGATGAGGTGGCGGCGCGAGGGCGCTTGTCGCGAGGGCGCTTGTCGGGGCCGCACCGAGGCGATCAGCCTGCTCGCTCTGTCGGCCGGCCTGGGCACCAGCGTCCTGGTCGGCCAGCGCACCCCGGAGGCCGCCGCGCCGGTCCTCCGCCATCACCTGGACCGGCTCTTCCCGAACAGCGGCTGAACCGGTGCTTCTCTATGGGGCGTTGGGGCTGCCGTCGGCGGGAACCGCGGACGGGCGGGGCAGAGGACGAGCGGGGCGGCGGACGATGACGCCGCGCGCTGACGCCGACGGACGCGTCCGTCATGCCGAGTTCCGCCCGCCGTCGCCAGGTGCGCTACGGCCACGGCGGCCTCGGGCGGCACCGTCGTACGCTTCGCCGATGCCGGCTCTCCCGCGGAAGGACTCTGCATGACCGAGGCGTTGACCCCACGACTCATCTCCGCCGTCTACGCGAACGAGGTGGACACGGCGGAAGAGCTCCTGCGGCAGGGTGCTTCCCCCGCCGCCCCGGATGCCGACGGGGAGACGCCGTTGTACCTGGCTGCGGTGTCAGGCCAGTCGGACATGGTGCGACTGCTCCTCGAAGCAGGAGCCTCACCCGATACGGAGAGCAGGGGGCAACCGGGAAGTGAGGGGCTACCGCTGTGTGCGGCGGCCTGCTGGGGCCATGACGAGGTGGTGCGCGCACTGCTCGCACACGGCGCCGACCCCGATCTCAGGGAGGATGACGGCACGTCGTACACCCCCTTGATGTGGGCGGCCACCAACGGCCACCACCGGACCGCCCAGCTCCTACTGGAGGGACAGGCCGATCCGGACGCAGGTCACCGCGACCGCACCCCGCTGATGGTGGCGGCCGAGCGAGGATCGATCGCGGTCGTGCGGGCCCTGCTGCATCACGGCGCCAGCCCGCGGCTCACCGATGCACAGGGCCGGACGGCCTGTCATCTGGCCCGCGAGGAGAGCGGCAAGGACATCGAGAGCGAGCTGCGCCGGAAGGCGGGCGCGGCCCCTGACGCCCGGTGCGAGGTCCGGCGCAGCCCTCGCCCCGAAGGCACCGAACTGGTCGAACTCACCGTCCACGCACCGGACGGCACCGGTGGGGCCGAGTACCACCAGGAGACGGGGCACGCCGCGATCGTGGCCCTGCTGGAGGAGAACACGCCGGATTGAGGCCGGCCGGCACGGGGGCGCACAAGGCCTCAGGTCGCGCCCCGGCCCAGGTGTTCGGGACCGGCCCGCGTCCTGCGGCTTCCCGTATATCGGCCACATTCATAGGATTTCTGCTTTTCTCGGCCTTCTGTCTGCATTGCGTAAAACCATGGGATTTGGCGGGATGAAGAGTGCGCCACAGGTGCATGGTCATTCCTGCCCGGCCACAGGCGGGGCAGCCAACATCACCGCAACGCAGAAAGGCATGATCCTCAATGATTGACGGGTTCAAGCGCGCCATCGCTCTCGGCGCCGCCACCGTGGCTCTCGCCGGAGGTGCGGTCTTCTCCTCGGTGGGAGTCGCCTCGGCCACGCCGTCGCACCCCGGCGGCCACTCCCCCACCAGGCACGTCGACAGGGGCCGCTGTCACATGGTCCATGGACACTGGATCCGTGTCTGGCACCCGGCCTGGCGGGACCGGCACGGCCACCGCCACCCGGGCCACTGGACCCGGACCTGGCACCGGGCCCACCTGGTGTGCCACAGACACTGACCGGACCGCCCCCGGTAGTTACCGGGCCCCCGAGCCGCTTGCGACTCGGGGGCCCTCTGTCATGACCGGAAGTCGCGGCCGCCCTCAGTGCACACCGTGGGGCCGGAATTGGATACTGATCCGCGGTCCTGTCGCGCGGGTGCTCTTGGGGATCGCATGCTCCCAGGTCCGTTGGCAGGAGCCGCCCATCACGAGCAGATCGCCGTGCCCGAGCGGGCGCCGTACCGTGCCGCCGCCGCGCCTCGGGCGCAGCAGCAGATCGCGCGGCGCACCCACGGACAGGATGGCGACCATCGTGTCCTCCCGTCTGCCGCGGCCGATCCGGTCACCGTGCCAGGCCACGCTGTCGTGACCGTCCCGGTAGTAGCAGAGGCCGGCCGTCGTGAACGGTTCGCCGAGCTCGGTGGCGTAGTGGGCGGAGAGCGCCTTCCTCACCTCGTCGAGGACGGGGTGCGGCAGGGCGTCGTCGGCCTGATAGAAGGCGAGCAGTCGCGGTACGTCCACCACCTGCTCGTACATCCGCCGGCGCTCGGCCTGCCAGGGAACCTCGGCGGCAAGCTGCTCGAACAGGGCGTCCGCCCCGCTCAGCCAGCCGGGCAGCAGATCGATCCAGGCACCGTCGCCGAGCTCGGACCGGCGCATCGCGCGCAGCGGACCGAGCCGGACCTCATCGGTCTGGTCGAAGAGCGAGCCCTGGAGATGCGTGGCCATGCCGTCAGGGTACGCCCATAATCGAATGTTTGTTCTGGCACGGTGGGATGCGGCGGGATGAGGGCGCAGACCTCGGCGCGGTCGCGAGCACCCTCCTCCCCACCGCTTGAAGCCGGGCGCCCACCCCATATGAACGGCCCCTAGGATGCTGATCATGACCGATTCGACCGCGCCCCGTATCGAGATCAACGGCCGTGCCACCGAGGCCGATCCGCTGCTGTTCGACATGCTGAGCGGCCAGGGACATTTCACGGCCATGCAGGTCAGGACGGGCCGTGTGCGCGGACTGGATCTCCATCTGCACCGGCTGGACGTGGCCACCCGTGAGCTCTTCGGGGTGGGGCTGGACGGCGAGCTGGTCCGCGGCAGAATCCGCCATGCCCTGCGGGAACGGAGCCAGGACGCCGCGGTCCGTGTCTACGTCTACCACCCCGAGCCCGGCGACGGGCCGGTCACGGTGGTGACCGTCCGTCCCCCGGTCCCCGAGCCCGGGACCGCACAGCGTCTGCGCAGTGTGGCGTACCAGCGGCCCGCGGCCCACCTCAAGCATCTCGGGGGATTCGGGCAGCGGTACCACCTGAGCCGGGTGCAGCAGGAGGGGTTCGACGAGGCTCTTCTGGTGGCACCGGACGGTGCGGTGGCCGAGGGCGCGACCACCAACATCGGCTTCGTCAAGGACGGAAAGGTCATCTGGCCCGACGCACCCGCCCTCCTGGGAACCACCATGCTGGTGCTCCGGCGGGAACTGGACCGGGCCGGGGTGCCCTGGACGCAACGGCCGGTGCACACCGACGACTTGGCCTCCTTCGAGGGGGCCTTCGTCTCCAACTCCCAAGGCGTTGCCGCCGTCTCGGCGATCGACGACACACGCTATCCGGCGGATACGGAGCTGGTGCGCACGCTGCGGAGCCTGTACCAGGCCGCCCCCTGGGACGAGATCTGACCGCTGCCGCCCGGCGTGCGAGCTTCCACGGCACTTGGCACCTGCGCCTGAGTGCATCCGCTCATGCGCACCTCCGATTCGGACGCCTTGCTCGCCGTGTGTGCTCCGCCGCATACCGTCCGCAAGAGAAGGCCGCGTACAGGGAGAGGGCCTTGCCCGGGTGCGGCGCCAGAGGCAGGCTGAACGTATGGGCAACGGCGAGGGCCCCACGCTCATCACCTCCGTCCAGCGAGCCTTCCGGCTGATGGAGGCTGTCGGCGCGCACGAGGGCGGCGCGCCCGCGAAGCAGCTGGCACGGGAGACGGGGCTGCCCCTGGCGACCACGTATCACCTCCTGCGCACACTGGCTCACGACGGGTACATCCGGAAGCTGGACGACGGCGGTTTCGTCCTGGGCGAGAAGCTGACCACGCTGCACGCCGGCGGACAGGGACAGGCGCTGCTGACCCGGGTCCGGCCCGCGCTCGCGGCGCTGCGGGACGCCCTTTCGGCCGCCGCCTACCTGACCTTCTACGAGGACGGCGAAATCCGGGTCGTCGAGATCATCGACGGCCCCCGGGCACCGCGGGTGGACCTCTGGGTGGGCTTCGAGGACGCCGGGCACGCCACGGCGCTGGGCAAGTGCGTGCTGCGCGAGCTGGACGACGAAGCCCGTGACGACTACCTCTCGCGACACCCTCTCGCCGATCTCACACCGCGCACCATCACCGGCCGCGCCGAACTCCTCCGGCAGCTCGACACCACACCCCTGCAGCCGGCGATGACGGACATGGAGGAGTACGCCCTCGGGACGTTCTGTGTCGCGGTACCGGTGTACAGCGGTGAGACGCTCGGCTCCCTCGGTGTGTCACTCCGGGCGGATCGGATCTCCCGCATCGACGAGGTCCGGAACCGGCTGATTCCGGCAGCGGGCCGCGTGACCAGGGGGCTTTCGCTCACTATCTGAAATCCCGGTCCTTGCGGCCGCCACCCTCACACCCGTTTCCTAGATGAAACGGACATTTAGGTACGTAAGTGCCATGAGCAGGGAAGCGAGCCGCGGACGAGGACATGCGCCCAGCCCGAACCCACCACCCCACCCACCGGCCGCAGCGACAGCTTGCCCGTCCGTTCTCCGCTCTGTGGAGGGCTGCCCGTCGTCCTGCCCCGGCCCGGGGTGATGCTCCGTCCGGCGGCGCGGGCGTCCGCCGGCACTTCGCCGCCGGAGTGCCGGTTCTGATCATCGCGGCCGTCGCGCTCCTCGCCCTGACGGGCGGGACCGGGATGAGCTGGCTGCCGCTGCTCGCCGTCGGCCCCGCGCTGGCCGCCGCCACCAGCGGGCCGTGGGGAGTGCTCCGCATCGGTGCGCTGGCCGTGGGGCTGGGCGCCGCCATCGGTGTGCATGCCGGTACCTCGGATCGTGAGCTGGCGATCGTGCTGTCCGCACTGTCCGCCGTGACCTTGGCCAGCACTCTGGCCAGTGCCCTGCGCAGGCGCCGTGAACGGGTACTGGCCGCCGTCCGCTCGGTCGCCGAGGCCGCACAACACGCCTTCCTCAAACCGGTGCCCTCGACCGTGGGGCATTTCCAGGCGGCGGTCCGGTACAGCGCCGCCGCTGCCGAGGCCCGGATCGGCGGGGACCTGTATGCGCTGGTGCCCACGCCCTTCGGCATCCGGCTCATCGTCGGCGACGTACGCGGCAAGGGCCTGCCGGCGGTCGGGGTCGCCGCCCTGGTCCTGGGCGTCTTCCGGGAGGCGGCCTACGACGAGCCGGATCTCCTCGATGTCGTCCACCGGATCGAACGGAGCCTGGCGCGCAACCTCGGGCCGGACGACTTCGTCACCGCGGTGATCGCGGGATACCCGGACGCCGACCGGATGGAGCTGGTCAACTGCGGGCATGCCGCTCCACTGCTGGTCCAGGACGCGGGCGTGCTGCCCGTGGAGCCTGCCCGGCCGACCCCGCCGCTCGGCCTGCGGGCGCTCGCCGACGAGACCCCGAGCCTCCAGGAAGTAGCCCTGGCCGACGGGAACCAGCTGCTCTTCTACACCGATGGCGTGACCGAGGCCCGCGACCACGAGCGGGAGTTCTACCCGCTCCGGGAACGGCTGGCCCTGCACCTCTCGGAGGACCCGTCCCGCACCCTCGCCGCGCTCCATGAAGATCTGCTCACGCATGTGGGCGGAGAACTCCACGATGACGCCGCGATGCTCCTGCTCCGGAAGCCGGCCGTCGCCCCGGCGGCACCGAGCGGCGTCGACGAGCCGGCCGTCCGGTACCCCTCCCGGCCGGTGGCTGCCGAATAGCCGAAGAGGACGCGGGCGCTGATCCGGAGGACGGACCTTGAGGCCGGCTCGTCCTCCGGATCAGCGCCCGGCAGGACGGCCGTGAAGGCGGGAAGCGGCTCCCGCCACGGTCGCCCCGGTCAGCAGGAACCCGGTGGGTGAACTGAGTACAGTCGTTATGTCGATCATGTCGCACGTCCCGGCCGGCGGACGGCTACGTAGTGGAGGGCGCCTCAGATGTCGAAACCACCGCTTCCCGACGCGGCAGTCACCATGCTGGGCAAAGCGAACCCCGCGGTCATCACCACGCTGCGCTCGGACGGGCAGCCGGTCTCCACGGCCACCTGGTACCTCTGGGACAACGGCCGGGTGCTGGTCAACATGGATGAAGGCCGAAAGCGGCTGGCGCACCTCCGCAACGACCCCCGGGTCACCCTCACCGTGCTGGACGAGGGCAACTGGTACACACACATCAGCCTCATCGGCCACGTCGCCGAAATCCGTGACGACGACGAACTCGCGGATATCGACCGCCTGGCGCGGCAGTACCTCGGCAAGCCGTACCCACAGCGGGACCGCCGCCGGGTCAGCGCCTGGATCGAGATCGACCGCTGGCACGGCTGGGGCAGCTTGAAGGACAGCAGCCAGGCCGGCTGAGGACGGCCGGACCCGGCGGGGCGGGGCGGGGCACTCGCGTCCGCTCGGCCACCGGCCCCTGGCCGCCGTGCCATTTTCTCGCCGTCTTCCCTGCCGTCTTCCTCGCCACCACTCTGAGCCATCGCTCTGAGCCACCTTCATGGAGGCCGGGGCCACCGTCATGGCGGCCCCGTCACCCCTCGGCGAGCAGTCCCTTGCGCAAGGTGGTGCAGGCGCGGGTCAGCAGGCGCGAGACATGCATCTGCGAGAGGCCGAGCTCCTCGCCGATCTCGGCCTGCGTCATCTCCGCCCCGAAGCGCAGCTGGAGGAGGGTGCGTTCGCGGTCGTCGAGCTTGGCCAGGTGCGGCTTGAGGGCCTGGATGTCTTCGGCCAGGGCGAGGGCGGGGTCCTCGGTGCCGATGAGGTCGGCGACGAGACCGGTCTGCTGCTTGCCGCCACCGCCGGCCTGGATGGGCCGGTCGATGGAATCGCTGTCATAGCCGTTGCAGGCCACCAAGCCCTCGGACACCTCGTCCTCCGGCATGTCGAGGTGGTCGGCGAGCTCCGCGACGGACGGCTCGTGGCTGCCCTGCCCCTCCAGTTCCTCCCGGGCCCGGGCAAGGTCGATCCGCAGCTCCTGCAGGCGCCGCGGCACCCGCACCGACCAGGTGGTGTCACGGAAGAACCGCTTGATCTCGCCCTGGATGTACGGGACGGCCAGCGTGGTGAACTCGACGTCACGGGAAGGGTCGTAGCGGTCGATCGCCTTGATCAGGCCGATCGTGCCGACCTGCAGAACGTCTTCCATCGACTCCCTGCGGCTGGAGAACCGGCGGGCGACATAGCGCACCAGGGAGAGGTTCATCTCGATGAGGGTGTTCCGCACGTACTGGTACTCGGGCGTACCCTCCTCCACCGTCTCCAGCCGCTGGAGGAAGAGCTTGGACAACTCCCGTGCGTCTGCCGGAGCGACGCGCTGCGGAGCGGGGATGTGCGGCAGCACCGTCGGAGCCGGAACGGCACACACCTTCGACGTGGTCTCCGGCTCCATTCCTGCCTTCATGGTGCTGTTGGTCCTCATGCTTCTGGCTCCCGCCTGTTGCTGAGCCCCCGTCGCACGCTCCCCTACCCGTCGCTGCCACATGCATGTCCCGTCGTTCCTGTGCGTTGACCCGTGGCGGGCGGTGCCGCTGAGCGCTGCCGGCGCGCGCAGGAGCTCGGGACTTGGTGAATCGGCGGCGTATGGCAGCGGCGAGACCGGGAGAGCCAACTGTCCACGTTTTACGTGCTGTTGGAGATCCGCGGAGGGTGCGCCAAGAAATTTGTTGCTTCTGCGGCGGCAACGTGTCAGCATTCTTAATGCAACTAATGTTGCACTAGCGTCTGTCGGTCAACCCTGCTCCGACGCTGCCGCTCCCAAGCACACGCCCGCTCCCCCATCCCTGACCACCGCCTCATGTGCTGCCCCGCCCGCCCGAAAGGACCAGCCCCACCGATGCCCCGTCGTGCCGCCTCGTTCCAGCAGATCCCCGTCTCCGACGCCGCCGCGGGCCCGTACGCCCTCACCGCCGGCCCCGATGGCGCACTGTGGTGCACCTTGGTCCACGCGGGGCAGATCGCCCGGCTGACACCGGAGGGTCAACTCGACCGCTATGCACTCGACTCCGCGTCCTGCGGACCGTCCGTCATCACCTCGGGACCCGACGGCGCGTTGTGGTTCACCCGAAGCCAGGACCATCGGATCGGGCGGATCACCGTGACCGGCGAGGTGACCTCCTTCCCCCTTCCCACTCCGGGCAGTGGGCCCTACGGCATGGTGTCCGCTCCCGATGGAGCGCTGTGGTTCACACAGCTGCATGGCGACCGGATCGGCCGGATCACCACGGACGGCCGGGTGACGGAATTTCCGCTGCCCCTCAGCGGCGCGTTCCCCTCAGCCATCGCCGCCGGCCCCGATGACGCCCTGTGGTTCACCCTCAATCAAGCGCATGCGATCGGCCGCATCAGCTTCGACGGCGAGATCACGCTCCACCCCCTTCCCACCGAGAACGCCGCACCGGTCGGCATCACCTGCGGCGGGGACGGCGCTCTCTGGTTCGTGGAGATAGGCGCCGGCCGGATAGGCCGGATCACGACGGACGGCGAGATCGACGAGTTCCCCCTCCCGGACCCTGCGTCCCGGCCCCACGCGATCGTCGCCGGCCCGGCCGGTGACTGCTGGTTCACCGAATGGGGAGCCAACCGCATCGGGTCCATCACCCCTGACGGCCGCATCGAGGAGTACGACCTGCCGATTGCCGCGTCCGAACCACACGGATTGGCCTTCGGGCCGGACGGTGCCCTCTATGTCGCGCTGGAAATCGGAGCGGTTGTCCGACTGGCGCCCCAGGGGGAGCGAGGGGGCCGCCACTGACGAGCGGGCGACGGCATCGCGCAACCAGAATTGGAGCCGGAACCGGAGCCGGAACCGCGCCCCGCCCCGGAACCGCACCCGGACCCGGAACCAGAGCCGAACCCCGTAGCGGACCCAGAACCCGGAGCCGGTCGTGGTGGAGCGACGTGTCGCGTCCCGTCACTCAGGGCCCACGCTCCGCAACCCGGAGGTGTCGCTCTTGTGCCACACCGCGGTGTCGCTGTCGGTGAGCTCCCTCAGGGTGTCACCATCGACAGCACAGGCATCGCCCTGACCGCACGGGCAGCCGACGATGCCGTGGACGGGACCGCCCACAGGGCGGAGCGCTCGGCGGGCCGACGCCCGAGGAAAGGTGCCTCCATGAGCAGTCCAGCCGCCCGGGGGCGGATGCTGGGTGATCTTATTGCCGCGAGCCATGTGGTCACGCTGGAGCAGATCCCGGACCTGGTCGCCAAGCACGCGGCCAAGGTCGGCTGGCTGGATGTGCAGATCTACCTCGCCGATCTGCAGCAGGTCATTCTGTGCCGGCTCGCCGGCTACGCCTCCGGTTACGGAGCAGGGGTGGAGCCGGCGTCGGATGTGGTGCGGGTGGAAGGCACGCTCGCCGGCCGCGCGTTCCAGACAGGGGGCATCGTCGCGGGTAGCACCTCCGAGAGCGGCCAGTGGTGGGTTCCGATGCTCGACGGCACCGAACGGCTGGGAGCGCTGCGGGCCACCGCCGCCCCGGGCACGGAGATGGACGCCCAGGCGGCCCAGGACCTGCGCAATCTCGGCGGGCTGGTCGCCTTGATGGTGGTCAGTAAGCGAGGGGTGAGCGATACCTACGCCCGGCTGGTGCGGCGCCGGAGGATGAATATCGCCGCGGAGATGGAGTGGCGCGTCATGCCGCCCAGAACCTTCGCCACCGACCGGGTGCTGATCAGTGCCGTGATGGAGCCGGCCTATGAGGTCAGCGGCGATGTGTTCGACTACGCCATCGCCGAAGAGACCGTGCACCTGGCGCTCTTCGACGCCATGGGCCACGACACGGCCGCCGGGCTGACCGCGAACCTCGCGCTCGCGGCCAGCCGTAACCACCGCCGGCGGAACTGCGGAATCCTGCAGATCGCTGAGGCCGTGGAAGAGGCCCTCGTGAAGCAGTTCGACGCCAACCGCTTCGCGACCGGCATCCTGGCCGAGCTGAACGCCGCCACCGGGGTACTGACCTGGACCAGCCTCGGACACCCGCTGCCGGTCGTCATCCGCAAGGGGCGCACCGCCCTGCCCCTGTCCTGCTCCCCCAGCCCTCCCATGGGTACCGACCTGGGCGTGCCGCCCACGCTCTGCCGGGACCAGCTGGAGCCCGGCGACCGTCTGCTGCTCTACACCGACGGCATCACCGAAGCCCGTGATCACAAAGGTCAGGAATTCGGCCTGGAGAGCTTCACCGACTTTCTCATCCAGCACCATGCGGACGGACTGCCCGTGCCGGAGACCCTGCGCCGGCTGATCCGGCGTCATCTTGCCTACCACGACGGGCGGCTCGAGGACGACGCCACCGTTCTGCTGCTGGAGTGGAGCGGTCCCACCCCCTACCGCCCCGCCCGCGTCGAAGCCCTCGCCGGTCTCCCCGAACACACCACCCCCGCCACCGCCCTGCCCACCCCCTGGACGACTCCCGGCACAGCGGCCGGGTGACGCGTCGGCGCAGAGGCACACCCTCGGGCAGAGGCACACCCTGGGGCAGAGCGGCACCCTCGGGGACGAGTGGATGACGGTGCCGTACGCACACCGGCTGAGGGCGACGGGCGGCGACGGGCCCGGTGGTTTCCGCTCTGCGGCCAGGGGCAAACGGAGTGCACCCTCGACGGCGGGAATAGCCTCTGGAGGCAACGCATGCACACGACGACCGCGGTACCCCATATCGGACGAGGCACCGCCCACCGTGCGGCCCGCAGCTCCGCGGTCCGGGCCGCGGCACGTGGTGGTTTCGTGGCTCGGGGCGTGATCTACCTCCTCGTGGGTGTGCTGGCGCTGCGGATCGCGTTCGGTGACTCCGGTGAGCAGGCCGACCGGGGCGGGGCGCTGGCAGAGCTCGCGGCCAGGCCGTTCGGCAGCCTGCTGATCTGGGCACTCGGTCTGGGCCTGGCGGGGATGGCGCTGTGGCGCCTGTCCGAGGCGGGGTTCGGCGCGGCCGGGCCCGACGGGCACAAGGCCGGTACACGGCTGCTGTCGTTGGCCCGTTTCGTGTTCTACGCCGTGGTGTCGTTCTCCGTGGTCTCCTTCGCCGCGGGGAAGCAGGGCAGCGGTAGCGGGGCGAGTGACCAGCAGTCCCGGGATGCCACGGCCCAGGCGCTGGGCCTGCCCGGCGGCCCCTGGCTGGTGGCGGCCGCGGGAGCGGGCATTGCCGTCGCCGGGGCCTGGATCGCGGTGCGCGCCGTCCTCCGTAAGTTCCGCAAGCATCTCAACGGGGGCGGAATGTCGCCCCGGCTGCGGCGCGGTGTGGAGGTGCTCGGCATATCCGGTGGTCTCGCGCGCGGTGGGGTGTTCGCGGTCGCCGGGGTATTCGTCGTCAAGGCCGCGGTGACCTACGACCCCGGCAGGGCCAAAGGCATGGACGACACGCTCCGCTCCTTCGCGGACACCCCGGCCGGTCCCTGGCTGCTCGCCGCGATCGCGGCGGGCCTCGCCCTGTTCGGCCTCTTCTCGTTCACCATGGCCCGGTGGCGCAACTTCTGAGGGCATCACGCCGCGCGGACGGTGCAGGTCCCGCGGCGCTCCAGGGCCCACCGGCATCATCACAGCACGCCTCACACTCCCCTGCCCCACGACAGGAGCTCACCTCGTATGACCGAGACCCATCAGACCCCCCGGACGGTACGAGCGATGTTCCGCGCGGAAGCCTTCGTGCGGAACGGTCGCTGGCACCTTGAAGTCGCCAGCCTCGACCATGAGCCCGATACGGGCGACACGGAGGCTCTGCTCGTCACCCTGTGGCCCGTCGAGGACACCCCCGACGGCACCGGCTTCCCCGCCGTCGCACTCCGCGAGCAACTGCGCGAGAACGGCTTCACCCTCGCCGATCCGGACCACGGCACCGGCGGCTGGACGCCCACCGGCGACCGGGGTCACTACACCACTCCGTGCTACCCGACGGCCTGACCCCTTTCGCACGCCCGGCCGCTCCGTTCCCCACCGCGGTACCGGACGGTGATCTGCCGTAAGGGGCACCGGAGGGGCGAGAGGGGTCAGGCCAGGACTCGTCCCTCCGGTGCCGCCAGGTCAGCCGGTCTGCAGTGTCGCGTCGTCGACGACGAAGCTGGTCTGGAGGCTGGCGTCCTCGGTGGCGGTGAACGTCAGGGTGATCCGTTGTCCGATGTAGGGACTCAGGTCCACGGTGCGCTGGGTGTAGCCGCTCGACGCGTCGGTGTTGGAGAGGGTCGTCAGGGTGGTGCTGCCCACCTTGACCTTGAAGGTGTCGTACACGACGCGCTCGGTCTCATTGGTGTCGATGTGCAGCCAGTAGCTCAGGGTGGCCTTGCCGCAGCCGGCGGGGACGGTCACCGACTGGCTGAGGGAATCGGTGGCGGAGGAGCCGTAGCCGCCGAGCCAGGCGAATCTGCTGCCGCTGTGGGCGGACTGGCCGGCGTGGGCGCCGATCGCCCCGGTGTCACCCGTCCAGGGTGTGGTGCCGCTCTCGAATCCGCCGTTGGTGAGGAGCTGTTGGCCGGTGCAGCCGCCGGTTCCCCTGACGGTCAGGGTGTAGGTCGTGGTGTGGGTGACGGACCCGGTGCCGGTGATCGTGAGGGGGTAGGTGCCCGGTGCGGTGCTCGCGGCCGTGGCGACGGTCATGGTGGAGCTGTTGCCGGAGGTCACCGAGGCGGGGTTGAAGGAGACGGTCACCCCGGCCGGCGCGCCCGCGGCCGTCAGCTTCACCGTCTGGGCGGATCCGCTGGTGGTCGCGGTGGAGACGGTGGCGGTGGCCGAAGCCCCCGGGTCGACGCTGCCGTTGGCCGGGCTGGCGGCCAGGGAGAAGTCGTTCGCCGGGGTGGAGTTGGTGACGGCGAGGTTCCACAGGGTGTAGGCGATGCCGTCGACGCTGCGGTTCAGTCCGGTGGCGTTGATGTTGCCGGTGGTGTCGCAGGACTGGTGGTAGCAGGGGTCGTAGGAGCGGTTGGCGGTGCCGCCCCACTTTGCGGCCTGCGCCGATGTCTTCCTGGCGCCGGCGCCCATGGCGTATCCGGAGGTCGGGATGCCGGCCTGCTCGAAGGAGTAGTCGTCGGAGCGGCCGGCGCCCTCGGTGTTCTCCTCGGGCTGGAGGCCGAGGGAGTCCCAGTACGCCTTCATCGGCTGGGCGGCGGTGGAGGTGACGTGGTTGATGAAGTAGCCGCCGTTGGTCGAGGCGATCATGTCGAAGTTGTAGTACGCCTTGATCTTCGACCGCTCGGCGGAGGAGAGCGAACCGACGTAGAAGTCGGAGCCGTTGAGGCCCTGTTCCTCGTCCGTCCACCAGCCGAAGCGGACCCGGGCGGCCATGGCGGGGTGCTGTTCCGCGAGGGTGAGTGCGGTCTCCAGCAGCGCGGCCGAGCCGGAGCCGTTGTCGTTGATGCCCGGGCCCGCGCCGACGCCGTCGAGGTGGGAGCCGAACATATAGACCTTGGTGGCGTCGCCCTGCGGCCATTCGGCGATCACGTTCGGACCGGCCCCGCTCGCGCAGCCGGAGGTGCAGGGCTGTTCGGTGACGGTGTAGCCGGCCGCCTGGAGCTTGTTCTTGACGTAGGCGACGGAGTCCCGGTAGCCCTGTCCGCTGGACTTGCGGTTGCCGCCGTTGCGGGTGGCGATGTTGTTCAGCTCGGTGAGATGGGCCTGGACCTTGGCCACATCGATGTCCGGGGCGTCGGCGGCAGAAGTGCTGCCGGCGGTGGGAGCGTTGGCCGGTGTGCCGGGAGCGCTGCTCACGGTCTGTCCGGCCGATATCGCGTAGGCGGGCGGGTGGGTCCGGGGGGCCGCCGTGGCGGTGGGGGCAACGGCCAGCGCGGCCGCTCCGATGGTGGCGGCGAGGGATACCCCGGCCACCGCGAGTCTTCGTAGCACCATGGCTCCTTGAGGGGGTAGGGAGTACTACCGGCGGAGGTTCTGGTGGAGCACCGGGCCGTGGCAGCGTCGTGTCATCCGGCCGGCGCCGACGAGGTGGGGCTCGCGCACGGCTGGAGACGACATGTCCATGACCCAGGCCGCCGTACCATCACACCGTGGCACCCACGGCGTCAACGGATGTCCCCGCGCGGAGCGGTGTTTGTCGAAAAACGGCAGTTGGTGCCCGGTATCCGGGCACTCTCCGGCGCTCGTGACCGCTGCCGGACCCGGACGGCGAGGCCCCGGTGACATGGCGAACCCCCGCCCCGGCTCGGAAGCAGGGCGGGGGCGCGGGTTCCGCTCACGCGGATGACGGGCCGTCAAGCGGTCGGTGTTTAAAGGAAGCTGACGTTCTGGGCGAGGGCGAGGCGGCTGGAGTAGTTGATGGTGTTGGTGGCGGAGCGCATGTAGGCGCGCCAGGCGTCGGAGCCGGACTCGCGGCCGCCACCGGTCTCCTTCTCACCGCCGAAGGCGCCGCCGATCTCGGCGCCGGAGGTACCGATGTTGACGTTGGCGATACCGCAGTCGGAGCCCTCCGCCGACAGGAAGAGCTCGGCCTCCTGCTGGTCCCGGGTGAAGATGCTGGACGACAGGCCCTGCGGGACGTCGTTGTGCAGGGCGATGGCCTGGTTCAGAGTCTCGTAGGTCTGCACGTACAGGATGGGGGCGAAGGTCTCCTCGCGGACGACATCGGTCTGTTCGTCGACGCGGACGATGACCGGTTCGACGTAACTGGCCCGCGGCGCGGCGTCGGTGAGGCGCCGGTTGCCGCCGGCCAGAATCTTGCCGCCCTCCGCCTGTGCGCGGGTGAGGGCGTCCTGCATGGTGTCCAGGGCCTGCGGAGTGATGAGGGGCCCGACCAGGGTGGTCTCGTCGAAGGGGTCGCCGATGGGGAGCTTCTGGTAGGCGGCGGTCAGACGGGTGATGAGGGTGTCGGCGATGTCCTGGTGGACGATGAGACGGCGCAGGGTGGTGCAGCGCTGCCCCGCGGTGCCGGCCGCCGCGAAGACGATGCCCTGGACGGCGAGGTCGAGGTCGGCGGAGGGGGCGACGACGGCGGCGTTGTTGCCGCCGAGTTCCAGCAGAGTGCGGCCGAAGCGGGCCGCGACGCGGGGGCCGACCTCGCGTCCCATGCGGGTCGAACCGGTGGCGCTGACCAGCGCGACCCGGGGGTCGTCCACGAGCTTTTCGCCGACGGTGCGGTCGCCCAGCAGCAGGCGGTGCACATCCCGCGGGGCACCGACCTCTTCGGCGGCCCGGTCCAGCAGCCGGTCGCAGGCGAGCGAGATCAGCGAGGTGAGCTCGGAGGGCTTCCAGATCACGGTGTCGCCGCAGGCCAGGGCGACGGCGGTGTTCCACGACCAGACGGCGGCGGGGAAGTTGAACGCCGAGATCACCCCGACCACGCCGAGGGGGTGCCAGGTTTCGGCGAGGCGGTGGCCGGGGCGCTCGGAGGCGATCGTCCGGCCGTAGAGCTGGCGGGACAGACCGACGGCGAAGTCGCAGATGTCGATCATTTCCTGGACCTCACCGAGCGCCTCGGAGCGGATCTTGCCCGCTTCGATGGTGATGAGGTCGGCCAGATCGCTCTTGTGCTCACGCAGCAACTCCCCCAGGCGGCGGACGAGTTCGCCGCGGCGGGGTGCCGGGGTGGTGCGCCAGGTGAGGAACGCCTCGCGGGAGGCGACGAGGGCGTCCTCGGTGTCGGCGGCGGTGGCGGCCCGCAGACCGAAGAGGTCTTCGCCGGTGATGGGGCTGCGGGCGTGGAAATCGCCGCCTTCCACGACGGTGACGCCGACGCGGGCGAGGCTGGTGCGGGCGCGGGTGCGCAGGTCCTCGGTGGTGGGGAGGGCGGTGCCGGTCATGATGCTCCTTGGGTGGGGAGGGGTGGGGTGACGGATCGGCCGGGTCAGCCGGGCAGGCCGTCCAGGGCGAGTTCGCGGGCGACCCGCCCGAGGGAGCGGTTCTGCTGCTCCTCGTAGAGGTCGAAGGGGTCCAGGACCTCACGGCCGATGGCGCCGGAGAGCCATGCGCTGTCGTAGGCGATGCCGGTGCGGTCGTGGTGCCTGGAGCCTTCGTCGCTGAGGTTGGACTGGAAGATGCCGGCCGCGGAGCGCGGCAGGAAGTCCTCGTAGACGAGGGGTTCGGCACGGACCCAGCCCTGTGACAGCAGCTCGTCGAGGCCGGCGGGCGGGCGGCTGCCGTCGGCCGGCCGGTCGGGCACGACGTGATAGGTGAAGTGCGCCAGGCCCTGGGCGGCGAGGGCCTGCTCGGTGTCGGGGAGTTCCGCCGCCCACAGGGCGCGGGCGACATCTGCCCGGTCGGCCTGCGGGTCGCGGGCGGCCAGTTCGTCTACGCGGGCGAGCAGTGCGTCGTAACGGGCCCGGCCCTGGCGGGTGAGGGCGATCCCGCGGGCTTCGACCTCACCGAAGCGCACCCGCAGGGCTCCGCTGATCACACTGCCGTCCGGGGTGCGCAGGGCGCGGGGCTCGGCGAGGGCACGGAACGAGGTCTGGCGCAGCAGGACATCGGGGCCCTTCCACCGGGGCGGGCCCTGAATGGTGTCGATCATCTCGATGCCGCGCTCGGTCATCCGCCGGTAGAGCGCGTCGATGTCGAGGACGCGGGGCGTGAGGTGGTTGATGTGGGTGCTGCGTACGCCGCCGATGTCCGCGGCGACGGCGGAGACCTGTTCCAGGGTTTCGTACCACGCCTTGTCGACCGGCTCCGGGGACAGTTCGAAGACCTGCACGGCGAGGTGGAGGAACCGTTCGGCGTCCGTGTCGGACAGCTCCCCGGCGGCTTCCGCGCGGTCGGCGAGGGCCAGCAGCTCCGGGGGGAACAGCTGCCGCCCGGCGAGGAAGTTTTCCAGGCGGGCGCGCAGGTCGGGGTCGAAGAACCGGGGGTCCGCCGGGGTGAGCATGGAGGTGAAGACACGGAACGGGTTCCGTGCCAGCTCCTCGCCGTCGACGGGGCGGAAGGCGGTCGACACGACGGGGATCGCGCTGGCGGCGGCCTCCCGCAGGTCGTAGAAGCCGACCGGGTGCATGCCCAGGGCGCCGAAGACGCGGGCGACCTGCTGGAGTTCCTCGGGGGTGCCGACCCGGATGGCGCCGTGCCGTTCCGCGGTCACCCGGCCGATGGAGCCCAGGCGTTCGGCGTCGGCGCCCTGCTCGCGCAGCACCTCCTCATTGACCTCGTGTGAGACGTCCACGAGCGTGGTGTAGGCGGGGACCTCCCGCCCGTACATGTCGGAGAGCCGCCGCGCGAAGGCGGCGCGCAGTTGCCACTGGCTGAACATCGACGGGTCTGCCTTTCGGTCGGGGGAACTCACACCACGTGTGCTTCGGGGCGGGTCTCGGCACCGGTCGTGAACCGGTCGGCGCTGAGCGGGGTGACGTCCACGAACGGGGTCCGGTCGAGGTGGAGGTCGCGCATGATCTCGCCGACCGCGGGGGCCTGGAGGAAGCCATGGCCGGAAAACCCGGTGGCGTACAGGAAGTTGGACAGCGTGCCGGAGCGTCCGATCAGTGCGTTGTGGTCCGGGGTGACCTCGTACAGTCCGGCCCAGCCGTCGTGGGTCTCCATGTCGGCGAGGGCGGGGGCCCTGCGCCGGGCGGCGGCACGGAAGAGTTCGAGCCAGTCCGGGGTCCAGGTGGTGTCGAAGCCGTCGGCCTGGGCGGGATCGGCGAGGCCGAAGAGCAGTCCGTCGTCGCTGTTGTGGAAGTAGGCCGTGGAGGCGAAGTCGATGGTGAAGGGGATGCGCGGGGCGGGCGGTGCGAGCGGCGCCGTGAAGGCGAGCTGGCGGCGCACCGGGCGGACCGGGAGGTGGACGCCCGCCATCTCGCCGATCCGTGCGGACCAGGCGCCCGCGGCGCAGATGACCGTGGAGCAGGAGATCCGGCCATGGTCGGTGTGGACGGCCGTGACCCGGTCGCCGGTGGTGTCGATACCGGTGACGGCGGTGTGCGGAGCGAAGACGACCCCCGCCCGCGCGGCGGCACGCGCATAGCCCTGGACCGCCAGTCCGGGCCGGGCATGGCCGTCGGTCGGCGAGTAGGCGGCGGCCACCAGCCCCTCGGTGCTGACATAGGGGCACAGCTGCCGTGCCTCGCGGGGGCCGATCATGCGGCTGGGGACGCCGAAGCTGTTCTGGATGTGGACGCCGGTCTCGAAATCCGTGGCCTGCTGGTCGCTGGTGAGCAGGAAGAGATAACCGACGCTGTCCAGCCGGATGTCGGCGCCGGGCCGCCGCGGGAAGTCCTGCCAGGCGCGCAGACTCCGGCTGCCCAGCGCGATGTTGAGCGGGTCGGAGAACTGCGCCCGCACGCCGCCGATCGGCTTGCCCGAACTGCCGCTGCCCAGTTCGCCGCGCTCGACGACGACGATGTTGTGCACCCCGGCCTCGGCCAGGTGGAACGCGATGCTGGTGCCCATCACACCGCCGCCGACGATCACCACGTCGGCCGTGGGCGGGACGGTGCGGGAGGTGGATGACATGGACAAGAGGCCGATCCCTTCCAGAGGCCCGGGCCGGTGCCGGTGGGCGTCCGTCCGGCACATCGGCTGGGCTGTCAGTGCATGGCGAGAAGAGCTGATCAGCTAGCTGCCCGTCATCGTGCAGCAACCCAACCGTTGACGTCTACGAACAGTTAGTGCGTCTGATCTATTACGATCTCTATATGGACTGGACGAGTGCCCAGCTGCGGTCCTTGGTGGAGCTGACCAGGCGCGGCACGATCACCGCGGCGGCACAGGCCCTTGGATACACGCCCGGCGGGGTCTCTCAGCAGATCGCCGCGCTGGAGAAGGCCGCGGGCATGGAGCTGCTGCGGCGGGTCGGGCGGCGGGTGGAGCTGACCGACGCCGGGCGGACGCTGTCACGTCACGCGGAGCGGATCCTGTCCACGGAGGCGGAAGCCGTCGAGGCCCTGGAGCGCACCCGGCACGAGATCTCCGGCGTCCTGCAGGTGGGGCTGTTCGCCACCGCGGCCGCCGAGCTGCTGCCGCCGGCCCTGCAGGAGGCCCGGCGGGCCCATCCCGGGCTGACGGTACAGAGCCGCGATATGGATGTGGACGAGGTACATGACGCCGTCGCGTCCGGCGCGGTGGATCTGGCGCTCGGGCTGGACTACCCGGATGTGCCGATTCCGCGCGAGCCCACCCTGCGGGTGCGGCGGCTCTACCGCGAGCGGTTCTCGCTGGCGGTACCGGCCGGATCGATGGCGGGTCGCGAGGTGATCGGCCTGGCGGAGACCCAGGAGCTGGGCTGGATCCTGCCGTCGGCGGACAGTTACTACGGGCGCGCGGTGCGCACCGCCTGCCGGCGGGCGGGGGTCGAACCGCGGGTCCAGCACGAGGTGACCGATACCGCGGCCACACTGGCGCTCGTCGAGGCGGGGATCGGGGTGAGCACGGTGACGGATCTGATGCTCGGCCTGCGGGCGTCACGCCTGGACGTGGTGCGGCTGCGGGAGCGGATCGAGCGGCACATCGTGGTGATGTTCCGTTCCTCCGTCGAGCACCGGCCCACGGTGACGGCTCTGGTCGACGTCCTGCGGGCGGTGTCCGGGGCCCGCCACGATCCGTCCGACTAGCCGCCGCCCCGCGCGCAACAGCCTTTCCCCCGGGGCGGGTTGCCCTGCCCCGGGGAACAAGATGCCGTCTACACCAGAGCCCGATCTCCTCGTGCTGCGACGCAGCTGCGCCAGTGTTCCTTACCCTCAGCACCGCAAGTTGTCGCGCTGCGGTCTCTTTTGCCGGGGAGGAACCTGAGTGATGGTTTCAGGCCAGTGGTGACCCACGCCACGACGGTGGCCCGTCGTGCCGCCGCTGCCTGACAGGGAGCGATCGATGTCCCCCCATCACACCTCGAAGTCCGCACTCCCCGCCTTGCTGGGAAGAGGCCCCAAGGGGGTCTTCCGGCGCACACTCCCCCATGAACAGCCCACCGGTGCGCGCATGGTGCGCACCCTGGGCCTGACCCAGCTGACGATGATCGGCATCGGCGCCATCATCGGGGCCGGCATCTTCAGTCTGGCCGCGGCCGTCGCCCGGGACGTCGCCGGCCCCGCCGTCCTCATCTCGTTCCTCGTGGCCGGCGCCGCGTCGCTCTGCGCGGCCTTCGCCTACGCCGAGTTCGCCGGCATGGTGCCGAAGGCCGGCTCGTCCTACACCTACTGTGCCGCGGTGCTCGGGGAGGTCGTGGGCTGGATCGTCGGCTGGGACCTGCTCCTGGAGTACACCGCCATCGTCGCCGTCGTGGCGATCGGGATGTCGGGCTACCTGGGATTCCTCCTGGAAGCCGTCGGCATCCATCTGCCGACCTGGGCCCTGGGCGCTCCCGGCACCGGCGCCGGCCACAAGATCGACCTGCTCGCGGTGGCGATCTGCCTCGGTGTGGCCTGGCTGCTGACCCGTGGCACCCGTACCTCGGCCCGGGTGGAGACGGTGCTGACCATCGTCAAGATCGCGATCGTGCTGCTGGTGATCGTGGTCGGCTTCACCAAGGTCGACAGCAACAATCTGCAGCCCTTCGCGCCGTTCGGTCTCGGCGGGGCGTTCACCGGGGCGGCGACCGTCTTCTTCGCCGTCTTCGGCTATGACGCGCTGAGCACCGCCGCGGAGGAGTCACTGGAGGCACGGCGCAAGCTGCCGAAGGCGATGATGCTGTCGCTGGCGGTCTCCATGGTGCTGTATGTGCTGGTCTGCGTGGTGCTCACCGGTATGCAGCACTACAGCGAGATCAATCCGAAGAGCGGTATCTCCAGCGCGTTCCAGAGCGTGGGGCTCAGCGGGCTGGCCAATGTGATCGCCGTCGGCGCGGTCATCGGCATCGTCACCGTGACCTTCTCCTTCATGATGGGCGCCTCCCGTCTCTGGTACGCCCTCAGCCGCGACGGCCTGATGCCCGCCTGGTTCGGTGCCATCCACCCCAAGCGCAAGGTTCCGCACCGCGCCACCTGGCTGATCGGTGCGGTGTCCGCCGTGCTGGCGGGTGTGCTGCCCATCAACGCCGTCGCCGAACTCACCAATATCGGCGTGCTGCTGGCGTTCGTAGTGGTCTCCGCCTCCGTATTGGTGCTGCGCTACAAGAAGCCGCATCTCAAGCGCGGCTTCCGGTGTCCGGGCATGCCGGTGGTGCCCGTCCTCGGCATCGTCTTCTCCCTCTGGCTGATGTCGTTCCTCCAGTGGGAGACCTGGGTGCGGCTCGGCTGCTGGCTGCTCGTCGGCCTGGTCATCTACGCCGCGTACGGCTACCGGCGCACCCGCCAGGTCATGCCCGGAGGCTCGGTGGATCTCGACACCCTGGACGACATGTCCGATTCCGACGAGGCCGATCCCGCGCCCGTCCCGTGACGGGCGGTCGGCCGCCCCTGCCGGCGCTCCGTCCCTCCCTCCTCCCCGGGAGGGGCGGAGCCCGCCTCCGTCCGGACCGTCAGTCGGACCGCGCCGGATGCAGATACGGCTCACCGGACGGCACCGCCCGGCGCAGACAGCTGAGCACAGCCGGGAGCAGCGGGTTGCTGTTCTCACTGCGGTGCAGCGCCATCACCTGACGGTGGGCGGAGCGCTGGGTGAGCCGGGTGGCTTCGACGCCCTCGCTGGGCAGGTGCCCGAGCGCCGGGACCACGGCCACGCCGAGGCCGGCGGACACCAGCTCCCGCACCACGGCGTAGTTGTTGCTGCGGAAGGCAACGGCGGCCTCGAAGCCCGCGGCCGCGCACAGCCGGACGAACGACCGCGCCCCGGCGGTGTCCTCCCGGCTGGTGATCCAGCGGGCCGAGGACAGCTGGGGCAGCTGCGCGCCCAGGCCGCTGCCCCGGGCCCTGAGCAGGACGAGGTCCTCCCGCAGCAGGTGATGGCGGGTCAGTCCCGCCGGCCACTGCCGGGGGCTGAGCCCGTACTCGTAGACCAGCGCGACGTCCAGATCACCGTGGCTGAGCGCGGTGATGAGCTCTTCCGGCTCGGCTTCCTCCAGCTGGATCTGCGCACGCGGATGGGTCTCGACGAGGGCGGACAGCGCCGCGGGCACCAGCCGGACATCGGCCGTGGGAAAGCTGCCCAGCCGCAGCCGGCCGGTGGCGCCGGTGGCGAGCTCCTGCACCTGGTGGTCCAGATCGTCCATGGCGGCCAGCACATGGGTGCTGAGGTCGACCAGACGGTGGGCGGCGGCGGTGGGACGGATGCCGTGCGCCTCCCGCTCGAACAGCACCAGCCCGGTCTCCTTCTCCAGGGCGGAGATCTGCTGCGAGATGGCGGACGCGGTGTAGCCGAGGTCGCGGGCCGCGAGGGCGAACGATTCGCTGCGGACGACGGCCTTCAGCGTGAGCAGATGCAGTGGTTTCAGCAACGCGGGCTCCCAGAGAGGCGGGAGGCCGAGCATAAGCATCCATTGCCCTCAAGCGTCAATTCTTTCGTCCTGCTGGGCCTTGTCCCGTGCCCCAGCCGGCCCACATCGTGGTCTCACCAGGCCGAACGTGACCGGTGAGCACAAAGGAGCAAGCACGGTGACCACAACAGCGCAGGGTCTCGGCAGCCTCGACGCGGCAGCGGTGGCCGAAGCCCTCGGCGCGGGGGACTGCGGCGAGGTCGCCGCCGACGCCGGCCGCCGGGCACAGTACGCATCCGATGCCTCCAACTACCGCCAGGTCCCGCTGGCCGTCGTCTTCCCCGGCGAGCGGCGGCACATCCGCAACACACTCGACGTCTGCCGCCGTCTGGGCGTGCCGGTCACCGCCCGCGGAGCGGGCACCAGCACCTCCGGGCAGGCCGTCGGACCGGGCGTGGTGCTCGACTTCTCCCGGTACTTCAACCGGCTGCTGGCGCTGGACCCGCAGGCCCGGACCGCGACCGTCGAGCCCGGCATCGTGCTGGACGATCTGCAGCAGGCCGCCGCCCCCCACGGCCTGCTGTTCGGCGCCGATCCCTCCACCCACAGCCGCTGCACCCTGGGCGGCATGATCGGCAACAATGCGTGCGGATCACACTCCCTCGCCTGGGGACGCACCGCGGACAACATCCTGGAACTCGAAGTGGTCACCTACCGCGGCACGGTGGTCCGGCTCGGCGAGATGACCGCGGAGGAGATCGACGAGGCCATTGCCGCGGGAGACGACCGCGCAGAGCTGATCGCGTCCCTGCACCGTCTCGCCCAGCGCAATCTGGCGGCGCTGCGCACCAAGCTGGGGCGGTTCCCACGGCAGGTCTCGGGCTACGCACTGGAACAGCTGCTGCCCGAGCGGCGCTTCAACCTCGCCAGAGCCCTGGTCGGCAGCGAGGGCACACTGGCCGTCGTCCTCTCGGCGACCGTCCGTCTCCTGACCCCTCCCCCCGCACGCGCCCTGGTCGTCCTCGGGTTCTCGGACGCCTGTGCCGCGGCCGACGCGGTACCCGCGCTGCTGAAACATCAGCCGCTGGCGCTGGAAGGGCTCGACCACGCGCTGACCGATATCGTCACCCGGCCCGCGACCAGGGCCGCCATCGACACCCTGCCGGCCGCACGGGCCTGGCTGTTCGCCGAACTCGGGGGCACCGCGGAAGAGCTGCCCGAGCAGGCCGAGGCGCTGGCCGAGACCGCGCGCCAGACCGCGGGATGCACCGGCAGTGAAGTCATCACCGATCCCGCGCGCGCCCGCACGCTGTGGCGGATCCGCGAGGACGGAGCGGGGCTGGCCACCCGTATGCCCGACGGGGCCGAGGCCTGGCCCGGATGGGAGGACGCGGCCGTCCCGCCCGACCAACTGGGCTCCTACCTCCGCAAGTTCACCGAACTGCTGGACCACCACCGGCTGCAGGGCGCCGTCTACGGACACTTCGGCGAAGGCTGTCTGCACGTCCGTATCAACTTCGACTTCAGCACCGAACAGGGCACCGCCGTCTTCCGCGCCTTCCTCACCGACGCCGCCCGGCTGGTCGCCGCCCACGGTGGCTCACTGTCCGGTGAACACGGCGACGGACAGGCCCGCTCCGCGCTGCTGCCGCTGATGTACGGCCCGGACGTCATCGCCCTGTTCGAGGAGTTCAAGAGCATCTGGGACCCCGACAACGGCCTCAACCCCGGAATGATCGTCCAGCCGCTGCCGGTCGACGGAAATCTGCGTGTCAGCCCGCACCGTGCCCCGCTGCCCCTGGCCACCGTCTTCCCCTTCCATGCCGACGACGGGGACTTCGCCAAGGCCACCCGCCGTTGTGTCGGCGTCGGCAAATGCCGCTCCACCGGCCCCCGCGGCGATGTCATGTGCCCCAGCTACCGCGTCACCCGGGACGAGAAGGACTCCACCCGCGGCCGCGCACGACTGCTCTACGAGATGACGCAGGGCGAAGTGATCACCGACGGCTGGCGTTCCACCGAAGTCCGCGACGCCCTCGATCTGTGCCTGTCCTGCAAGGGGTGCAGCGCCGACTGCCCCGTCGGGGTGGACGTGGCCACCTACAAGTCGGAGTTCCTGCACCACCACTACAAGGGACGGCTCCGGCCCGCCTCGCACTACACCATGGGCTGGCTGCCGCTGCTGTCACGACTGGCCGCCCGGGCCCCCGGGCTGGTCAACGCGCTCACCTCCTCCCGGCTGGCCCCGGCCGTCAAACGCCTCGGCGGGATCGCCGCGCAGCGGGAACTTCCCCGCTTCGCCGAGCAGACCTTCCTGGCCTGGTTCCGCCGCCGTACGCCCCGGGGCGACGGCCGGCTCGGCCCGGTCATGCTGTGGGTCGACTCCTTCAACAACCACTTCAGCCCCGAGGTCCTCCAGGCCGGTGTGGCCGTGCTGGAGGACGCCGGTTTCCGGGTGCAGGTCCCGGACGGCACCCAGTGCTGCGGGCTCACCTGGATCACCACCGGACAGCTCGGCACGGCCCGCCGGATCGCCCGGCGCACCGCGGCCGCCCTGGCCCCCGCCGTCGGCGCCGGCCTCCCCGTCGTGGGACTGGAGCCGAGCTGCACGGCGGCCCTCAAGACCGATCTCCCCGAACTCCTCGACGGCGACGAGGACGCCCGTGCCCTCTCCCGCGCCACACTCACCCTCGCCGAACTCCTCGTCCACCACGCCCCCGGCTGGCAGCCCCCGCGGATCGAGGCCCGCTCGCTCAGCCAGACCCACTGCCACCAGCACGCCACCTCCGGCTTCAGTGCCGACAGCGCCCTGCTGGACCGCATGGGCATCGACAACACCGCGCTCGATTCCGGCTGCTGCGGTCTCGCCGGCAACTTCGGCTTCGAGCGCGGCCACTACGACGTCTCCGTCGCCGCGGGCGAACAGGTTCTGCTCCCCGCGGTGCGCTCGGCCCCCGCGGAGACCCAGATCCTGGCGGACGGCTTCAGCTGCCGCACCCAGATCGCTCAGCAGACCCCGCGCAGCGGCACCCATCTCGCCCAGCTGATCGCCCGGGCACTTCCCCCGGCCGACCCCTCTGCCCGTTCCGGCTTTCCTCCGCTTCCTACCGAGAAGGAACACACCCGTGACTGATGCACTCTCTCTCGTCGACGAGTGGGGCCCCGAGAAGACCGTCGTCGTCTCCCACCGGCGCACCGGCATGAAGGGCGTCCTGGTGATCGACAACACCGCCCGCGGCATCGGCAAGGGCGGAACCCGGATGAGCCCCGGTGTGACCGTGGAGGAGGTCTCCCGGCTGGCCCGTGTCATGACGTGGAAGTGGGCCGCTGTCGACCTCTTCTACGGCGGCGCCAAGGCCGGCATCGTCGCCGATCCGGCCGCCCGCGACAAGGAAGCGGTGCTGCGCGCCTTCGCCCGCGCACTGTCCAACGAGGTGCCCCGCGAGTATGTGATGGGGCTCGACATGGGCCTGACCGAAAGTGATGCCGCCATCATCCAGGACGAGCTGGGCGACCGCGGCGCCGCCGTCGGCACTCCCGAGCATCTCGGCGGGGTGGCCTACGACAAGCTCGGGGTCACCGGCTACGGCGTGGCGGAGGCGGCCGACGCCGCGGCACGGCACCAGGGGCTGCCGCTGGCCGGATCCCGGGTCGCCCTGCAGGGCTTCGGTGCGGTCGGCAGCGCCGCCGCCCAGCGGTTCGCTGAGCTCGGTGCCACCATCGTGGCGGTGTCCACCGCCCACGGCGTGCGGTACGACCCCAGCGGTCTCGACGTCGGCGCTCTGCTGGCGGCGCGGGACGAGCACGGCGACCACTTCGTCACCCGCCACTCCGCCGGTACCGCGCTCCCCTCAGGCGCCGAACTCACCGTGGACTGCGACATCTTGGTGCCTGCCGCGCTGCAGGACGTCATCACTCGTGGCACCGCGCACGAGATCAAGGCGAAGCTCATCGTGGAAGGCGCGAATCTGCCGACCTCGGCGGACGCCCGGAGCATTCTCGCCGAGCGCGGGATCACCGTGCTCCCCGACTTCGTGGCCAACGCCGGCGGCGTGGTCGCGGCCGCCTTCGCGATGGATGCCCGCTACTCCGGGTTCCGGCCCGGCACGTCGGGCATCTTCGAGTCGGTCTCGGCGAGGCTGCGGGCCAACACGGTGACGGTCCTGGACGAGGCCCGGCAACAGGACATCACCCCGCACGCCGCCGGCCGCCGCCTCGCCGAGGAGCGCGTCCGCACCGCCATGCAGAGCAAGGGCCGTATCCCGCGCGGCTGACCAGGCGGCGCTGCGGGTCCCGCATGGTCAGGCCGGGCAATCCTCATGGGTCTTGACCACGGTGAGCGTGGCAGGCCTGCCCTGCAGAGGTGTGCCTGCCGCCGGGCTCTGCGCGCAGACCTTCCAGCGCGCCGGCCACAGCACATGGCGGCCCGCGCCGCGCCCGTCCCTGAGCCGGACGGAGGTGTCATAGTTCAGGGCCTGGTAGGCGGACACCAGGCCCTGGCCTGCCACCTGTGGCATCCGTTCGGGGCCGTCGGCCTGCGCCGGAGCGGCCGGGACCAGGCAGGTCAGGGCAAGGAGCGAGGTGGTGACGATGCGTTTCACCACCTGAGAACGATCAGTGCGGGCAAGGGTCACCTGCGGCCGAAGCCGTCACCCTCGCATGGGCGGGTCCGCCCCCGTGTCCTGGTGCTGCCGGGCCGCCGGCCCACCGGACCGGCACGTGCCCGCGGCAGCTACGGGCTGCGCCGCCCGTCCGTCCGCCCGCCCGTCCGCCCGTCCGCCCGTCCGTCCGTCCGTCCGCCCGCCGATGATCCGGGTCAGGCGGCGGTATGCGCCTGCTCGGTGCGGACTTCCTCGATGACATGCCGGGCGATGGCCGCCATCACCGGGTTGGTCTCGCGGTAGTAGCGGAGCTCGTCGAGGGCGATCGACAGCGCCCAGCCGCGGCCGCGGGCCCATGTCGCGTCATCGGCCCCCACGGCCGTACGGAAGACGCCGCGCGCGTCGGCGGGCAGCAGGTACCAGGCCACGATCATGTCGACGGCGGGATCGCCGAGGCCGAGGCATCCGAAGTCGATGACGGCGGCGAGCCGTCCGCGGACGGTCAGCAGATTCCCGGGCTGCAGGTCCGCGTGGATCCACACGGCCGGGCCGGGCCATGCGGGCGCCTGCAGGGCCGCCTCCCAGCCGGCGATCGCCGCGTCGGCGTCGATGATGCCGTCCAGCGCCGCCACCGTGGCGCGCGTCGTTCCGTCCCGTGTCTCCAGGGGCCGGCCGCGGTAGGACGGAGGCCCGTCCGCGGGGTCGATCCGGTGGAGCGCGGTGACGAACTCTGCCAGATCCGCTGCGAGCGAGCGGGGTGCCGCGAGACGGCCGACGGCCGGTGTCTCCCCGTCGAGCCAGCCGTAGACCGACCAGGGCCAGGGGTAGTCCTCGGCGGGCGTGCCCTTGCCCAACGGTCCGGGTACGGCAACCGGGAGCGAGGGGGCGAGCCGTGGCAGCCAGCGGTGCTCCTTCGCCACGTCCTGGGCGGCCCCCTCGATGCGCGGGAGCCGTACGACCATGTCGTCGCCGAGCCGGAACATGGCGTTGGACGTGCCGGCGGAGTCGACCGCCGTGACGGGCAGGTCCGCCCACCGGGCAAACTGCGCAGCGAGCAGGCGGCGCACGAGAGGGACGTCGATGTCCGCCTCGTCGGCGTGCATCTTGCGCGCGCACATGGGCGCCTCCGCATCAGGTCGGCTTCTTGGGCGGCGTCCCTTGATACCCCGGCCTGCCCTCCGAGTCGACTCCGTTTCCTCCTCAGGTCGTCAACTCCGTTTCTTCCTCGGGTCGTCGACTCCGTTCTTTCTCAGGTCGTCGACTCCGATCCTCCTCAGGTCAGGGACCGGCAGAGCAGGGCGTCGGGGCGGCCCTGGTGTCCGAGGCGGCTGGTGTAGGCGAGGCCTGCCGCATAGGAGTGGGAGGGGCACTGTCCTTTGAAGTGGCCGTGGGCGAAGTCGCCGCCGGGGTCGCCGGGCGGGCGGTTGTCTCCGCGGTCGAACCAGAGGGGGCTCCCGCTCGTGCCGAGAGCGGTGCGGGCCGGTGTGCACAATGCGGCGGAGACCTTCTCGCCGCGCAGGCTGTAGCCGGTGAGGAACTGCCCGTCGGGACACTGGAGTTTGCTGTAGCCGGGAGCCCAGTCACCGCCGGCGGGGACATACCGCTCGTCCCGCACCACGGTCGGGACGCTGCCGGGTGCGCGCAGATCGCGGGCCGTGGGGGCGTCGGTGCACAGCCCGCGTCCTCGGGTGTGGCTGATGCCGATGAGCCGTTCACCGTCAGGGCAGGCCGCTTTGCGCGCTCCGCTGTCCCAGTCGCCGAGGGACCGGGCGCTCAGGGACTGGACGAAGTCGCGGTGGTCGGTGGTGAGCAGATGCCAGGCGGGGGTCATGGGCACCGGTCCCGTCTTTTGCGGGGCGCTCATGAGCCGGTGCCAGGCGGGGGCCCGCCAGTCGTCGCCGTCGAGGACTCCGGTGCGGCGCCCGGCGTTGTCGTAACGCAGCAGGGCCCAGTTGTCCCCGGCCGGCCGGCCCTGGCCATCGGTGCTCCAGCCGACGAGCGGCCAGTAGGCGAAGTCCGTGTCGGTGTCGGCAAGGTAGTCGGTGAGGTTGCCGAACCAGGCGCGGGCGGCCTGGCCCGACTCCTCGGAGCCGGTACCGAATTCGCTGATCCACAGGGGTGCGGTGAAGTGCCGGCCGGTCTCCGCGGAGACGTAGAACGCCTGGTCGCGCAGTACGGCGCGGAGCTGGTCGCGGGTCAGGTCCTGGTAGCGGGGGTCGCTGGTCTCCCCCACCCCTGTGGCGCCGCTGTGGTGCGGGCCGGTATAGCCGTAGAAGTGGGCCGAGTAGACGAGTTTCCCGGAGGTGACGAGGGTGTGCGAGAGCGTACGGACCGGGGCGAGGGTGGGGCGGCCGTGCGGCAGGCCGTCCACCGGCAGGCCGGTCCAGTTGATGCCCTCGATGACGATGAGGAGACGGGGGTTGGCCTCGGTCAGGATCCGGTCGGCCGCCTCCTGTGCGGCGGCCTGCCAGTCATGGCGGTCGCCCAGGCCCCAGTTGGGGTCGTCCAGGACGTCACGGCGCACCTCGTTGTAGAGGTCTGCCCCCACGACACGGCTGTTGTGCTGGTAGCGGCGGGCCATGAAGACCCAGTCATCGGCCCATTGCCGCGTGGACTGGCGGCTGTTCCACCGCTCGTTGCCGTCGAGGCCGCAGCACCATCGGGTGGTGTTGGTGTGGTTGTTGAGGATCACCGCGAAGCCGCCCGCGGTCAGGGCCGCCACCACGGCGTCGAAGACCTGCAGTGGCGTCCTGCCGCGGAGCTGTGGGTTGGCGGCGACCGCGGCATCGGGCACGCGGGCCGTGGAATGGATCATCTCGTTGGAGAACGGCAGCCGGATGCTGTTGAGGCCCAGCGCGCGGAAGTCCTCCAGCAGTGCGGCGATGCCCACGCGGTCGAGGCCGAGGGGTATGCCGTGGGAATTCTGACCGCTGTGGTGAGCCGCCGGGTCGTTGATGTCGCCCGAGCCGTTCCAGGAGCCCTGCGCCCCGTCCCAGTTGGCGGACTTCAGCCGGAATCGCCTGCCGTCGGCGTCGACGATGTAGCGGCCTCTGGTGGAGAGCGGAGCGGTCCAAGCCTCGGCGGCTTTCCCAGCGGCCGACGGTCCCTGCGCGGAAGCTTCCGGCTGGGCGGGGGCCGCGGTCGCGCCGGGGACGGCGACCCCTGTCAGTACGAGGCACATCGCCAGGGCGCGGCACAGGGAACGTAAGAGCGGCTGCACGTCATCTGCCTGCTTCGTCGGGTGTGCTCGCCGGCTTCGTCCGGCGAGCGGCCGCCCGGCAGGGGCACCACCGACGGGCCAGGGACAAGTTACCGACGGGTGACCGAGGAGGCCATAGCCCTGCAGCCGTTTTCCCGGACGGTCAACTCCCTTGATGGTTAGTGCCTCTGCCGGATGGGCGCGGGGAGACGATCCCCGTTGCTGCGCACGGCAGAAAGGCTCCGCCCGCGTACGTGCATTCGTCGGCCAGGCCGGTGAGCGACGTGGCCACACCGACCGTCACGGTGACGTCCACCGCCTTCGGGGCGGGGAGCCGGGACGGTACCGCGGCGACGATCTGGGTCGGGCTCTTGACGGTGACCGGCCCCGCGACGGCGGTGTCCTTGAACCGTACGGCCGCCCCCCTGGGCGAGGCCCGAGCCGTCGATGGTGACCTCGATTTCAGGCTCCTGGCCCAGTGGCACCAGCAGCAGCCGCGACATCGGGCGTCGAGCACGTAGAGTGACGAGATGATCACGATTCGGGTGTGCCGTCAGCCGGTTCCCGTCGGCCGGTAGCCGGTCTCCCGGCACCCGTTTCCGGCCCTCGGTCGCACCGGAGAAAGGGACAACGCATGCGCGCTCGCCATCTCGCCACAGCTGCCGTTCTGGCGCTCACCACCGCTCTTCTCGCCGCCGCCCCGGCTCCGGCACAGCCCTCCGCCACCGACCCACCCGCGGACGGCCGGTTCGCCCCGGCCCGCCCGGCCGGACACACCGAGGTTCCCGTCGAGGGCGGCTCGGCCCGCTTCGCCACTCCCCCCGCCCTTCTCGCCGCGCTCAAGGCGCACGGGGTGGTGATCGCGAACGTCGACGCCCAGGGCACGGTCACTCCGCACCACGACTCCGGTGGCATCAGCCTGGGCATCAAGGGCGGCGCGGTCACCAACAGCGGCGGCAAGGTCGGGGGCGAGCTGCGGTTCGCCGACTCCGGGATCGCGCTGATCAACCGCAGGACCAACAAGGTCGTCAAGGTCACCGGCTTCAGCGTCGACCTCGGCCAGGGCGCGCTCCGCGCCCGGCTGGACCGCGGCCCGAAAATGACCGTGGGCACCTTCACCCGGCCCGGAATCGCCGCCTCCGTCGACACCGATGCCGCGAGGTTGCGGATGGACACCGGAATCACGGTCACCGAGGCCGCCGCCGCCAAGCTCAACGCGGCACTCGGCACCACCGGCTTCACCGGCGGCGGTCCGCTGCTCCACGTCCGCGTCGACGCCGCTCTCGACCCGTCCGTCGATCTCGGCACCGCCCTCAACCTGGGCCATCGCCCGGCCCCGTCCGACGCGGGACGCCGCTCGGCCGGTTCCGCGGGCGGAGGAGAGCCGTCGGAGTGGTGATCCGGTCCCGGCCGCGGCCCCGGCCCCGATCGGATCTTCCCGTCGAGCCCGTCTGCAAGCCGCGAGATCTGCGCGACTCATAGGGCGGAATGCCGGGGCCGGCGCAGACCGCGGGACCCCTCCGGCTCGTAGAGCGGAAGGCGGAGACCGGCACCGAGCCGCGGGACCCCTCCGGCTCATAGGGCGGAATGCCGAGGCCGGCGCCGAGCCGCGGGACCTATGCGGCCCATAGGGCGGGATACGGAGACCGGCGCCGGGCCGTAGGACCTGCGGCTCGTAGAGCGCAATGCACAGGCCCGGGGCCGCCGAACCGCTGCGGCTCGCAGAGCGGAATACGGAGGCTGGCACCGGGCCGCGGGCCGACGCCCGTCGAGCAGGGCGCACCCCCCGTCGGCGCCCGTCAAGCAGGGCGCACACCCCGTCGGCGCCGGCCGGCCCGGCCGCGTCGTGCTCCGGCAGCCGGGTCAGGCCGGCGGGACGGAGGTCACTGCCGCTGAGGGGTCCAGGGCAGCGGCAGTCCGTCGTCGGTGCGCCGGGGGACCAGATGGACATGGGCGTGGAAGACCGTCTGTGTCGCCGCCGGGCCGGCCGCGGTGATGATGTTCAGATCCCCCGTGAGTTCCGCGCCCAGTTCGGCCGTGCGCTGCATCACCGCGGCGGTGACGGCCGGGTCGGTCGTCGCGTCCCGGACATGGCGGCGCGGAATGACCAGCAGGTGTCCGGGGGTGACCGGGCGGCGGGGAACGATCGCGAAGGCATCCGGCCAGTCACGGACGAGCGGGACGGGCTCCGTGCCGGCGGCGATACGGCAGAAGGCGCAGGCCTCCAGTTGTCTGGCGGGCTCGCGGTGGATCAGGGGGCGGGCCATATCGCGGTGTTCGACGTCGGCGGCGGTCCCGCGCTCGGCGAGCCAGTCGGCGACGGCGCGGGCGATGGCCGGGGCTCGGTGGCGGCCGTACCAGCAGGCGACGTAGAGGTGAATTTCCTCGTCGGTGGCGGCCCGGTGCAGGGCGAGCAGCTGACGGCCGGTGCGCTCGACGGTCTCGCGGGCGTCCGGGGCGGACAGGACATAGTCGCGGACCTCGGGGTGCAGCCCCGTCAGCGCGACCAGCGGCGCGGTGACCGCGGTGTCGGCCGGGTCCCACATCCGGTCGCGGACGTCCAGTACGAGGGCGCCGGTGTCGTGCCGGGGCGGGGCACCCCAGCGGGCGCCGTAGGACGTGATCCGGATCGGGGCGGCGCTGCGGGGCATGGGCTCTCCTGCCGGGTGGAGACGGGTGGACCGTACGGGCCGGGAGACCTGCCCCGCGTCGCCGTCACCGTCGGCGGGCGGCAGGTTTCCCGCCGGTTTTCCTCCGACAGATGTACCGGACATGGCACGGCCATGGGGGCGACTTGGGACCGGGGTGTGCTGGTCGTCACGGTCGGCCGAGCGGCGGACGGTAACCGACAGGCAATGGGTGTACCGCGTTACGGGTTCGTTCAGCTACCGGCCACGCACGCCGCCCAAGCTCCGGAATGAGACATTCCGCTTGGTGACACCGCTGTGGCCGGCCTCTCGGCCTCGGCACGGAGGGCCTGATGGCCGGTATGACCCAGATCCCCACCAACCGTCGTAGTTTCCTCTTCACTTCCGGTGCCGCCGTCGCCGGAGCCGGTGCCGCATGGGCACTGCCGGGCCGGCACAGCAGCAGCGCGGCGCCGGGCGCCGGACACACGCAGACCCTGAACCGCACCACGCCGGCCCGCCCGGCCGTACGCCGCGCGGCACCGCACGGCGCCACCACGCTGGACACCACGGCGCGCCTCGTCGGCAGCGGGGGCTACCGCCGCCTCACCTCCGGCCCGGGCTGGCCCCTGGTCGTCCGGGGTGAACTCGCCGCCGCGTCGGCCGGACGCCAGGACCGGCGGACCGCCCTGGCGTGCTTCGTCCAGTTCACCGACCTCCATGTGGTCGACGTCCAGAGCCCGTTGCGCACCGAGTTCCTGCGCGCCGGTTCGCCGGGATCGTGGCGGGCCCAGGAGGCGCTGTCGGTGGCCGGTTCGGTCTCGCTGGTGGAGCAGGCCAACGCGCTCGGCGGCGGTCCGCACACGGGCCGTCCGCCAGCGTTCGTCATGTCCACGGGCGACAACATCGACAACCACTCCATGGTGGAGCTGGAGTGGTTCCTCACCCTCATGAGCGGCGGCCGCATCACCCCCAACACCGGAGACCCGACGTCCTTCGAAGGCGTACAGAACTCCGGTCTCGCGCTGTACTGGCATCCGGACGACGGGCTGCGCGACCAGGACAAGAAGCGCGGGCTGCCGTCGATACCCGGCTACCTCGAAGCCGCGATGCGCCCGGTCGTCAGCCCCGGTCTGCGCATGCCCTGGTACTCGACGCCCGGCAACCACGACGACCTGCCGGGCGGCTGTCTGGCCCCGCAGGACCCGGTGCTGACGGAGTACATCACCGGGGCGCGCAAGCTGTTCTCCGTACCGGACGCCGATGTGGCCGCGTTCAAGAAGGTGCTGGATTCCGGCGACGACCCCAAGAGCACGGTGCTCAAGGACATCCTCGCCCGCAACGCCGGCCGGGCACGGACCGTGACCCCCGACGAGCGGCGGCGCATGGCCACACCGCACGAGTATCTGCGGGCCCACCTGAACCCGGCCTTCGCGGGAGCGGGACCCGTCGGCCACGGCTACACCGACAACCACCTCGACGGCGACCGGATGTACTACTCCTTCCCCGTCGCGGAGGGTGTCATCGGCATCAGCATCGACACCACCTACCGCAGCGGCCACTACGAGGGATCGCTGGGAACCGAGCAACTCCAGTGGCTGGAGCGGACGTTGGCGGCCCACAGCTCCCGCCATTACGACGAGGACGGCCGGCTGGTGCGCAATGCCGGCGCCGATGACGCACACATCCTGGTGTTCAGCCACCACCACAGCCCGAGCATGACCCGGCGGCCCGACGCGGCGCGCGCGGAGGAGAAGCGGCACGACGGCGAGGAGGTCATCGCCCTGCTGAGCCGGTTCCCGAACGTGGTCGCGTGGATCAACGGCCACAGCCACGTCAATCGCATCACGCCGCACGCCCACCCGACGGCCGCCCGCTCCTTCTGGGAGGTCAACACCGCCTCGCATGTGGACTATCCGCAGCATGCCCGGGTCATCGAACTCGTCGACAACCACGACGGGACGCTGTCCCTGTTCACCACCCTCATCGAGTCCGCGGCGCCCCACCGCACGGACTTCGACGACCTGTCGGCCGTCGGCCTCGCGTCCCTCTACCGCGAGCTGTCCTACAACGCCCCCGGCCTCGCCGGTATGACGGGCGCGGTCCACGAAGTCATGGCGGGCACCCCGGCGGACCGCAACACCGAACTCCTCGTCCGACGGGCCTGATCCGGGGCCTGATCCGGGGCCCGCCCCTCGACGGCCCCTCGACGGTCCGTCCACGGCCCCCCTCGACAACCGTCCACGCCCCGTCCACGGCCCCGGCCGTCGGCCACCCACGGACGGGGCCGTCGGCTACCCGCGCCCCGGCGGCACCGGCAGCGGGCCGGCCGCGCAGGCCACATCGTGCTCCGGAGCGGCCCCGTCGAGGAGATAGGCGTTCACGATGCCGTCCACACACGCATTGCCGTTCTGATACTGGCCGTGATCGCCGCCCCCCGTCACGGTGACCAGCCGCGAACCGCGCAGCGCACGGTGTGCCGCGAGCGCACCTTCGTAGTACGTGGCGGGATCGTGCACCGAGTTGAGCATCAGCGTGGTCGGCAGCCCCTTGCCGGTGACCCGTACGCGGGGAGCGGCGGGCACCGGCCAGGACGCGCAGGTCGCCGCGTAGGCGAGTTCACGCGCCCCGGCGAGCGGATGGGCCGCGGTGTCCTCGGCGCTGCGCCGGATCCAGTGCCCGAGGTCACGACGCCACGGGGTGTCGTTGCAGGTCACCGAGAAGAAGGCGGCGGCGAACCCTGGGGACAGATAGTTCCCGAAGACCTTCCCGGCCAGGGTGCGCTCGGCCGGTGTGGCGGACGGCCAGTGGTCCAGGGCGCTGAGCGCGGACGCCAGTTGCGGGAACTGCTGCCCTGCGTTGTAGATGTTCTGGAGCGTGGCGTTGTCGAGCTGGTTGGGCCCGATCGTCAGGGAGCCGACGGTCAGCGGATGGTCGCGCAGGGCACGGCGGCGCGCCTCCCACCGCGCCTTCGCCTCGGTCGCGGTGCGCCCGTAGTGGTACGTGGCGTCGTAACGGGCGATCCAGGGCAGGAAGTCCTGCTCGAAGCGGCGCTGGAAGCTTCTCGGCTGGCCTCCTTCGACGTCCTGCCAGGTGCCGCTGAAGTCCAGGTTGCTGTCCAGTACGGCGCGCTCGACGCGCTGCGGGAACTCGGTCGCGTAGTACGCACCGAGCCAGGTGGCGTAGGAGGGCCCGTAATAGGAGATCTTGCGCACGCCGAGCAGGGCACGGAACAGATCCATGTCACGCACCGCCTGCTCGGTGGTCAGCCAGGGAATCAGATCGCCGCTGCGCCGCAGACAGCCGGCGACGAGCTGCCGGGATCGGTCGAGGACGCCGCGCAGCGCCGCGGGCGAACGGTCGCGGAAGTCATGGGCGTAGAAGTCCTGGAACTCGGCGTCGGTCTGGCACCGTACGGGCGTGCTGCTGCCGACGCCGCGCTGGTCAAAGCCGACCACGTCGTACGCGGCTCCCACGGCGGGCGAGCGGGCGGCGAAGTCCGCGGGCCGGGTCAGACCTGAGGCCCCCGGGCCGCCCGCCGCCATCATCAGTACCCCGCGCCGCCGGGCGGGGTCGGCCGCGCGGTGTCGGGAGACCGCGACGCTGAGGTCCGCCCCGGCACCCGGGTGATGCCAGTCGCGCGGCACGGTCATGCGCGCGCACTCCAGGGACGGTTTCGCCGCGCAGGGCTGCCAGTTGAGCCGCTGGTGGGCGTAGCGGGCCGGTACCGGCGGCCCGGAGCGGTCCGCCGCCCGGGCCGGCGACGCGGTGGGCAGCACGGCCGACAGCAACGCGGCCGCTGCCATTCCCGACAGCGCGGCCCTCGGCCACCGTGGTGTTCTGAACGCGGACATCGATCCTCCTGTCGGCGCGCGGAGTGCGCTGCCACGGCAAGAATCCTCGGCGTCCCGCGACCCACGGTCGATCACTCTGGTGCCCGTTCCCGAGGTGGCACCAGCACCACCACGCCTCTCCCCACGCAGCACCGCTCCCCCTTCGCACACCACCGCCGTCCCGGTCGCCGTGCCACGCCAACGGCTCCCTAATGTGGGGCTGTTGGCGGGGACATCTGAAGAAACCGGGGGCGGAGTGCAGAGCAAGGACCATGCCGTATGGGACCGGAGTTTTCCGGTGAAGTACCTGCTGGTGCGGGAGGACGAGGAGGCCGAGGACGGCGAGGAGGAGCTGTGGGCCCGGTGCGCGGCGGTGGAGGGGCTGTTCGTGGACCCGGTGCCGCTACCGCGGGAGGTCCTGACCCTGCGCGGCTACGCCCCCGCGGGCTCGTCGCGCGACGCCATGATCCGGCCGGAAGCGGCGACAGGTCTCCTCGGCGACATGCTGATAGAGGTCTCGGACGGCACCCAGCCGGTGGGGTGGTGGGAGCTCGTCGACGCCGTCGTCCTTGCCCAGCACCCCTGCCGGACCGACCCTTCCCTGGTGGACGTCGTGATGGGGGCCGGCGTCAAGAAGCTGGAGGGCGGTGTCCGCACACCGCCCGCGTCGCCGCGGTTCGAGCTGTTCACCGGCATGAACGCCACCGCGGGCCACTGCCTCGCGGTGGACGGCCTGTTCACACCACGTCAGGATCCGGCCAAGACCCCCATGGAGCTCATCGGCTGCGAACCCACGGAACCGCTGCTCTCCGTGCTGCGCAGGCCGAGCCGGTGGGAGCGGGCCGGGGCCGAGCTGTGGACCCTGGACCGCACCGGCCGGACCATGGCGCGCCATTTTGTCGGCCTGGGCATCGACGGGGCGCGGCCGTCCGTGCTCGGGGGCGCGCTGATCGACATCACCCTCACCGACGGGGGCGACAACCGCCCCTCGCCGGCCACCCGTACGGTCTGGGAATCCTGGTACCAGGGTTTCCCGACGGCCCCCAACCAGTGGGCGCCCTATGCCTCGCAGGGCAGGGCTGAGTGGCTCAGGCTCACTCTCCAGGCCACGAGGGCCCGGTACCCCGACCGCTCGGGCGGTGTCCACCACCTCGACGGCCGGTACATCACGGACGTGCCCGGCCTGCACTGCGCGTTGGGCGAGGCGCTCACCGGTCCCGGAGGGTACTTCGGGTGGGGGTGGGACGCGTTCCGGGACTGCCTGTGCGGCGGGTTCGGTGTGGCGCCGCCCTTCACCCTGATCTGGCACGACGCCGGCACCGCCCGCCGGGCACTGGCGGATGTCGTGTACGACCCGGAGGAAGGGCTCTCCTACTTCGAGGAGGTCGTACAGACCCTGGAGCGCTCCCGAGTCACGGTCGTCCTTGAGTGAGGACGTGACGGGTGGGTCGTGACGGGTGGGTCGTGCCCCGGGTGGGACGTGACAGGTGGGACGTGACAGGTGGGTGGTGGCGGAGCGTCGGCGGCGTCCCGCGTCTGCCGTCCGGACCGGAGCGCTGGGGCGTCCGGGGGACCCGGGCCGACGTGCTGCGTCCCCGCGGTGGTGGTGCGCAGTACCGTCAGTGCGTTGCATATCGGCAGATATGCGGCAGAACAACACCATTGGTGGAGTCTGTATGCCCCTCTCCGTCACACCGCGGCCGGCCCGACGGCGTATCGCCGGCAGCCTGGGCGTGCTGCTGGCCGTCGGCGTCGTCCTCATCGGCCTCATCCAGGCGGCGCCGTCCGCCCCGCGCCGTGAGCTCGATCCGCGGATCGCTTCGATCATGCGGAAGCCGGACTACCGGCATGCCCAGTGGGGGCTTTTCCAGCAGGATCCACAGACCGGCAAGGTGACCCAGTCCCGCTACGCCGGCCAGTTCTTCATCCCCGGTTCGGCGGCCAAACTGTTCAGCGTCAGCGGGACCTGGCACACCCTGGGCGGCGACCATCACTTCGTCACGCCGGTCCACGCCGTCGGACAGCGCCGGAACGCGACGCTCAAGGGCGATCTGGACCTGGTCGCGCAGGGTGATCTGACCCTCGGCGGCAGAACGCGCAAGGACGGCACCGTCGCGTTCACCGCCATCGACCACACCTACGCCAATGACGTCCCGGGGGCCACCCTCACCCCGCAGGACCCGCTGGCCGGCATCGACCAGCTGGCACGGCAGGTACGTCAGTCGGGGATCCGCCGGGTCGACGGCGATGTGGTCATCGACGCGCGCCTGTTCCAACTGGACCCCGCCCTCAATCCGGTCCCCACACCGCTGATCATCAATGACAACGTGATCGATCTGCTCAGCACCCCCGGCGCCGGACCGGGTGCCCCCGCCGGGCTGGACTGGCGCCCGAAGGTCGCGCCCTACCACGTCACATCCTCCGTCCGCACGGTCGCGGCGGGCACAGCGTCCGACATCAACGTGAGCAGCTCCGCCGACGGCACCCGCATCCAGCTGTCCGGCACCATCGCCGCCGGCTCGGCCCCCGTCCTGCGGGTGGCCGCCATCAAGGACCCGAACGCCTTCGGCCGCACCGCCCTGATCGAGGCACTGAAGCGGGCCGGGGTCGAGGTCCGCGCGAAGGCCGTCGGCCCCAACCGCGCCCGCCAGTTGCCGCGCTCCTACCAGGGCGCCCCCATCGTGGCCCGCTACACCTCCCCCTCGTACGCCCAGTACGCCAAGCTCATCCTCAAGGTGAGCCACAACCTCGGGGCGAACCTGGGGATGTGTCTGATGGCCACCAGCAAGGGAAGCACCGACTGCGAGGCCGGATTCCCCGTACTCGCCACGTTCCTGGAGCGTGCCAAAGTGGACCGCAAGGCCGTACAACTCGCCGACGGCCGCGGCGGCAACCCGGCCGACCGGACCACCCCGCAGGCCCTGGCGCAGATCCTGACGTACTGGCAGCGCACCCCCGAGGCACAGCGCTTCCGTACCTCGCTGCCGATCCTGGGCGTCGACGGGACCCTGGCGGACTCCTGCCGCAGCTGCCCCTCACGCGGCAAGGTCTTCGCCAAGACGGGCACCGCGGCGGGCGGCGACCTCCTCAACGACCGGCTGGCCGTGGGCGCCGAAACCACGGCCGGCTATCTGGAGACCCGCAAGGGTCACTACGACGTCTTCTTCGCCGGAGTGAACGGCGCCGCCACCCCCACCGCCGACATCAACGGCGTGCTGACCATCGCCAACGATGTGTCCGACGTCGCGGCCTACCTCCAACAACAGGCGGCCGGGCAGCACTGAGCAGCGGGGTGGGTGAGCGTGACTGCCCGAGCGGCCCGAGCGGAGGGCCGTTCCGTCCCCCCGATAGCCTGAGGGAATGCGGCAGATGCAGTGGGCGGAGCGGACGGCGGGCGCGGTCATCGGCTCGGCGGTGGGCGACGCCCTGGGAGCGCCCTTCGAGTTCGGTCCGGCAGGCGCCTTCTCCGCGCGGTTCCCTGCTCCTGGTGCGGCCGAGGAGATGTGCGGTGGCGGCGGCTGGGACCCCGGCGAGGCCACGGACGACACACAGATGGCCGTCATGGTCGCCGAGTCGCTGCTGGAGCGGGACGGACTGGACCTGCCGGACATCTTCCGCCGGTTCCAGCAGTGGGCGGCCTCCGGACCCAAGGACATCGGCCTGCAGACCGAAGACGTCCTGACCAACGGCGCGCCCTGGGACACGGCTGCCGCCCACCACTTCCAGGTCAGTCAACGGGCCGCGGGCAACGGCTCCTTGATGCGGGCAGCCACGTCCGCCGTCTACTTCGCCCGCGACGGACAGCGCGCCACCATGGACGCCGCCCGCCGTATCGCCGCCCTCACCCATGGCGACCGGGCGGCCTGGGAAGGCACCGCCCTCTTCCACGAACTCCTCCGGGCCACACTGGAAGGCGGCGATCCGCTCACCGTTCTCCCCGATGTCCTGACGCTCGTCCACCCCGACCACCGCCCGCGCTATGCCACGGTCCTCGCACCCGACTGGCACCCCGGCCAGGCCACCGAATTCAACGGGGCCGTCTGGCCATGCCTGGGCTCCGCCGTATGGGCCCTGCGCACCACCGCCGGCTATGAGGAAGCGGTCCGCGCGGCGATCGACCTCGGCGGTGACACAGACACGGTCGCCGCGGTCACCGGTGGCCTCGCGGGCGCCTACTACGGCCTGGACGCGATACCCGCCCGCTGGACCGCCCCCTTGCACGTTCCGCTGCCGGGCTTCGGCGACCGCGTGCTGAAACTGCCACAGCTGCTCGCACTTACCCACCGCCTCGCAGCCTGCCCCTGTCCCGCATCCACCGCCCTACGCCCACTGGCCACTGGCCACTGCCCACTGGCCCCCTGCCCGCCCCCAACAGCGCCCAGGGACGACAAGGCAGCCGCCTTCGGGACTTAAATTGGCATCTTGAATGCCACTTCTATAGAGTGCTGCTGTGCGACTGACCAAAAGCACCGACATCGCCCTCCGTATCGCCATGCGCCTCGCGGTGCTCGGCGATGCGGGTGACGCGCCCACCACCCGGGAGGTGGCGAGCGCCGTCGAGGTGCCGTACACCCATGCGGCCAAGGTGGTCAGCAAGCTCCAACACCTCGGCGCCGTCGAAGCGCGGCGCGGACGTGGCGGCGGGCTGACGCTGACGGCCGCGGGGCGCACGGGGTCGCTCGGGCGGCTGGTGCGTGAGCTGGAGGGGGTCGATGACGTCGTGGGGTGCGAGGACGATCCACCGTGTCCACTGCGTGGCGGCTGCCGGCTGCGCGGCGCGCTACGGGCGGCACAGGAAGCGTTCTACGCCTCGCTCGATCCGCTCTCCGTTGCCGACCTGGTCGACCCACCGACCGGGCCGCTGCTGCTCAGCCTGACCCCCGCACCACCCACGGGCTGAGCGCGCCCGGCCGACCCTGTCACGCCTGGGCGCGAAGGGACCGCCACACCAAGGCCCCTCAGTCCTTCCCGCACCCCCCTCAGACCTCACCGCACCCCTCAGCTTTTTCGCGGTTGAAAATACGCATCCTAGATGCAAGTTAACCTCCCCCACCCTTCGAGAGTCCGGAGTTGTCGATGCTGTCGCCGAAGTCCGCCGAGACCGTACGTGCCACCCTCCCCGCCGTCAGCGGAGCCATCGGCGAGATCACGACGCTCTTCTACGAGAAGCTCTTCGCCGCCCACCCCGAGCTGCTGCGCGACCTCTTCAACCGTGGCAACCAGGCCAACGGCAGTCAGCGGCAGGCCCTCGCCGGGTCCATCGCCGCCTTCGCGCGGCATCTCCTCGACCACCCGGACGACCGGCCGGACGGCATGCTCGCGCGGATCGCGCACAAGCACGCCTCTCTCGGGGTCCGTGAGGACCAGTACCCGATCGTGCGGGAGCACCTCTTCGCGGCCATCGCCGACGTACTCGGCGATGCGGTGACCGACGAGGTGGTGCGGGCCTGGGACGAGGTGTACTGGCTGATGGCGCACGCCCTGATCGCCGTCGAGAAGCGGCTCTTGAGGGAAGCGGGCGTGCGGGACGGCGCGGGATGGCGTCCCTATCGGGTGGCCGGCCGGATCGAGGAGACCGACGAGGTGGCGACCTTCCTCCTGCGGCCCGCCGACGGCGCTCCCGTCCCGGCGTCCCGGCCCGGCCAGTACGTCTCCGTACAGGTCCAACTCCCCGACGGCGCACGGCAGATACGTCAGTACAGCCTGTCGGGGCAGCCGGACGGCGGGCTGCAGATCTCCGTGAAGCGGGTGGCGGCCGGCCGTCGGCCCGGCGGCCCGGGCGACGCGCCCGCGGGCGAGGTGTCCCAGTATCTGCACACACAGGTGCACGGCGGCGAAATCCTGTACGTGAGCCCGCCGTTCGGTGAGGTGGTGCTGTCCGACGGCGACGGGCCCCTGCTCTTCGCGTCGGCGGGCATCGGCTGTACCCCGATGGCCGGCATGCTCGCTCACCTCGCCGCCACCGGCTCCCGGCGCCGGATCATCACCGCGCACGCCGACCGCTCGCCCGCCACGCACCCGTTCCGTACGGATCTCCGCCGGCTCACCGGCAAGCTCGCCGACGCCACGGCGGAACTCTGGTACGAGGAGGGAGCCCGGGACGAGGAGGAGGGCGCGGAGCGGGCACCGGGCGGTGCGGAGGACGCGGTGACCGTGCGCACCGGACTGATGGATCTGACGCAGCTCACCATCCCGTCCGGCACCACCGCGTATCTGTGCGGACCGGTGCCGTTCATGAAGGCCGTACGGGCCCAACTACTGGAAGCCGGCGTGCCTTCCGCGGCGATCCACTATGAGGTCTTCGGCCCGGACCTCGGACTCTAGGCGCGAACGGGCCGTGCCGGACCAGGCCGAAAGTCGCCCCCCACGGCCCGGTGACCTGGGCGATTACCCCAGGTCGGTGAGTAATCGGTGCAGTAGTCGGTGAAGTAGTCGGTGGAGCAAGGAGATCATTGCCAACGGCCGGTGGGGGCAGCATGATGCGAGGAATGACAGCACACCTGCCTTCCACAACACCGGCCGTGATCCGGCTGACGCGGTACACGAGGACGGAACTGAGCGAGATCCTCGGGGACGGCCCGGACCCCTTCGGAGTCTCCTGGGCCGGGCTGACCTGGCTGGACAAGGACGAACACTTCGGAGTCAAGCTGGACGGCCGACTCGTGGCGCACACCGGTCTGGTGACTGTTCCGCTGTCGATCGGCTCCCTGGAGACCCGGGCGGTCGGCTTCGGCGGCGTGGCCGTCGCCCCCGACCTGCGAGGACAGGGACTGGCCCGGATCGTCATGACCGCCGCCCTGGAGCACGCCCGCACGATCGGACCGCAGTACGGCCTCCTCTTCTGCCTGCCGCATCTCCTCCCCCTGTACGAGAGGCTCGGCTGGCGGCAGCTTCGCGAGGACGTAGTGGTTGAGCAGCCCGCGGACACCACCACGGTCATGCCGTTGGAGATCATGTGGACACCACTGCGCGACGGGGCTCAGTGGCCGACCGGTGGGGTGCAGCTGCGGTCACTTCCCATGTGAGCGGTGGTCGTTGAGGTCTCGTCGGGGGCGAGGCGATGGGCGACCGCCGGTCTCCGAGGTCGGCGGTCGGCCTCACCTGTAGCTGCCCCCGGCCCCTGGCCCCTGGCCCCTGGCCCCTGGCACACCGTCACGGCGCCGGGAGGGGCACCGCCTGTCCCGTCACCCGCACCCGCGGGTCATCGGGGTGGACGTCGACATAGAGGTCGCTGGGGCGGCCCATGTCCTCGCCCTGCCGGATGTGCACCCGCAGGGGCTCGGTGACCAGGCCCAGGGCACGCAGATAGCCGCCGAAGGCCGCGGCCGCTGCGCCGGTGGCCGGGTCTTCCACGACGCCGCCGACCGGGAACGGATCACGGGCGTGGAAATCGAAGCGGTCAGCGGCCTCGCGGTGGACGAGGTGCACGGTGGTCCAGCCGTGCCGGCGCATGAGGGCGTGCAGCGCGTCGAAGTCGTAGTCGAGAGCGGCCAGTTGCTCCCGGCTGCGGACCGCGAGGACAAGGTGGTCGTTGCCCGCGAAGGCGACGTGGGGCGGCAGGCCGGTGTCCAGATCGTCGCGGCTCCAGCGGAGCGCGCGCAGCACCGGCTCGACCTGGGTGTCTCCGGCCGGGTGGGAGTGCGCCGGCACGCTGGTGAGCGTCGCGCGGACCAGCCCGTCGTCGAGGCTGGTCCCCACCCGGATCTCGCCGGCGGGCGTCTCGAACAGCAGCTCGCCGGTTCCGTTGCGGGAGGCGAGGGCGACGGCCGTGGCGATGGTGGCGTGTCCGCAGAACGCCACTTCGGCGCGGGGGCTGAAGTACCGCAGCCGGTAACGGCGTGCGGCCGTGTCATGTGCCGTGACGAACGCGGTCTCCGAGTACCCGACCTCCGCCGCCACGGCGAGCATCCGCGCCTCGTCGAGGCCCTCGGCGTCGAGCACCACACCGGCCGGGTTGCCGCCTGCGGGGTCGGCGGTGAAGGCGGAGTAGCGCAGCACCTCGATGCTGTCCGGGCTCGGGAGGGTGTCCGGGCTCTGGAGGATGTCCGGGCTCTCGGCGGTGTGCGGGAGCGGGTTCGAGCTGGTGGGGGACGTCGTCTGTGAGGTCATGGGTCCCACGATGACACCGGGGTCTGATCGCGTCCAACGATGAATTTCGTTCCTGCCCATCGGATCTTGCGATAGCGTGCCACGGGTGGACACCAGACTTCTGCGTACGTTCGTGACCCTCGCCCGCGCGGGAAGTTTCACCGCCGCGGCCCGCGACCTCCATCTCGCCCAGTCCACGGTCACCGTCCAGATCCGCACGCTGGAGAAGGAGTTGGGGACCCCGCTGTTCGACCGGATGCCGTCGGGGACGGTGCCGACCCGGGCCGGGCAGCGGCTGCTGGAGGAGGCCGAGGACGTACTCGACGCGGTGGCCCGGCTCCGTACGACGGCCGCGGTCGCGGCCGGGCAGTGTGACATCGAGGGCGGGACGGCCGAGGGGCAGGTGGTCGTCGGCGCGGGTGATTCGCTGTGCTCCGCACGGCTGCCGGGCGTGATCGCCGCCCTGCGGCGCGCGCACCCTCAGCTGGAGGTCCAGCTGCACGCCGTCAGCACGGCCGAGGCGGTGGACGGCCTGCGCACCGGCCGGCTCGACCTCGCGCTGATGCTGGAGCCGGAGGTCGCCGAGAACGATCTGCTCGCCCGCAGGATCGCGAGCGAGCCGCTGGCGTATGTGGCGGCCCCCGGTCATCCGCTCGCCGGGCGGGCGGCCGGCTGGGACGAGCTGGCGCAGGAGTGCTTCTTCGTGCACGAGGAGGGGTGCTCGTACAGTGACCGGCTCGTGCGGACGCTGCTGGGTCTGCCCGGTGCCCGGCCGCGGATCACCCGGTTCGGCAGTATCGACGCCGCCCGGTCGTGCGTCGCGGCCGGTCTCGGGCTGACGCTGCTCCCGCGTGTGACGGTCGAACGCCACCTTCGTGAGGGCCGGTTGACCATGGTGGAGGGCCCCGAGGCCCCGCCCGTGCCTGTGCAGCTCGTCCGGCACCGGAGACGGTGGTTCGCGCCGGGCGCGCGGATCGTGGCCGAGGAGATGACGCGGACCTTCGCCGCCGCGGAGGCCTGAGCGGAGGCATGAGCGGGGAGGCATGACGGGAGACCAGGGCGGGAGACCCTGATGACGGGAGACCGGGGCGGGAGACCGGGGGGCGGCAGCCGCCACCGGGGAGCCGCCCGCCCCTCGCGTCCGGACCCCGCCCTCGTCGGCTCCGGAGTGCCACGGGAGTTCGTATGTGTCCTTCGTCCGCGTGGAGGTCCGGCGCGTCGTTTGGACAGCTCACGGGCCTCCGACACCGTGAAGGCGTGCGCCCTCTCCTCCTTCGCCTCGTCGCCGCCGCGGCCGTTCTCCTGGCCGCCGGCGGCTGTGTGTCCCTTCCCGCCGGCGGCTCCCCGCAGGCCCCCGGTCTGGCACCGGGCGGCCGCACCGTCGCCCCGGCCCGCCCCTCGCCCCTGCTGCTGCCCACCAAGGGGGCACCGCGTGAGCAGCTGGTGGATGTGGTGTCCGCACGGAAGAAGACGAAGCGGCCCGCGGCGTCACGGAAGAGGCATGCCGCTCCCCGGCACGCCGCGCCGGGGAACCGGGCGGAACGGCGGCCCGTGGGACGGCCGGTGCCGCAGCCCGCTCGCTCCGTGGCGTCGAGGCCACGTCCGGTGCCGGTACGCACGGCACCGAGGCAGCGGCACCACGCGGAGGCGCCGCCGCGCGCGCACCGGCGGCCGCCGCGGCCCCGCTCGACGGTCGATGCCGGTGTGGTGTGCCGGATGGCCGCCGGCCGTGTCCGGGCGGATCTGCTGCGGCTGTGCCACCGGACGTACGGACGCTGAAGCGGCGCGACGGGGTCGGCCCCGGCCCGGCCGCGCTTCGGCGGGCAGGGGAGAATGCTGCGATGAAGCGAAGAACCCGCTCGGCGGCGCTGGTCTGTATCGGAGCCCTCACTCTGCTGTCCGCCTGCACCGCGGACCGTGACACACCGTCCGGCCGCCCCTCCGAAACCCCTGGGCCCACGGCCACCACCACCCTCGCGCCCGGTGCCGCGGCCCAACTGGCCGACCGCTACCGGCGGTCCGGCGGGGCGCACGAGGTGTACGGGATTCAGCAGAAGTCCGGCCCGGGCGGCGTCCCCCTGCTGATCGTGTGGACGCACAACCCTGATGAGGACGGCGCCAGGTTCGACGAGCTGAAGGATTCGATCATCGGCTTCCTGACGCGCAAGGAGGGCCTTTCGCTGAAGCAGGGCTACTTGATGGATGTGTTCGGTCCGAAGGGTGCGCTGCAGCACCGTCTCGACGCCCGCCCGTAGCCGGCGCGCGGGAGGAGACGAGAGATGAAGAGCGACGCGGGTCCTCCGGCGGGACAGGCCGGGGGCTGGGATGCGGAGGCCGTACGGGCCCGGATCGGCGAACTGGCGCTGCGGGACCCGGAATTCACCCGGTTCGGCTCCGATGAACACCGCTACCGGCTCACCCCGCCCCTGCCGGAGGCGGCCCTCCGCGCCTTCGAGGAGCGGTACGCCGTCCGGCTGCCCGATTCCTACCGCGCGTTCCTCGCCCGGGTCGGCGGCTCCGGGGCCGGTCCCCAGTACGGACTGCTGCCGCTCGACGAGCCCCTTCCCGTCGAGAGCGAGGACGCCGTCGACGATCTGCGGGAACAGGACCGGCGGCCGGGCTTTCTGGCGGCGCCCTTCCCGCTCCGTGGGGAGTGGCGGGGCAGTCCTGCCGAGCGGTTCGACGAGGAGGCGGAGCGCGCGAGGGTGGCGGGGTCCCTGGTCATCGCCGAGTCGGGGTGCGGGGAGTTCGTCCGGCTCGTCGTCACCGGGCCGTCCACCGGGCAGATCTGGTTCGACGACATGACCTGGGACCACATCAGGCCCGGACCCGACTTCCGGGACTGGTATCTGTCCTGGCTGCTGCGCTGAACCGGGCACCCGTGCCCGGCACTTGCCACGGCCCGAACCGGTCCCCACCCGACCTGCTACGGCCCCACCTGCCCCGGCCCGACTCGCCACGGCCGGCGGGCAGTCCGCCCGCCCGCCGGCGATTCTTACCACGTCAGTCCAGCCGGATCTCCGCCCCGACCGACCGCTCCCGGGCGGCCGCGACGACCAGGGCCGCGGCCGCGGCGTCCTGCACCGCCACGCCGACGGACTTGTAGAGGGTGATCTGCTGGTCCGAGGAGCGGCCCGGTGCGCTGCCGGCGAGGAGTTCGCCCAGCTCGGCGTGCACATGTTCCTCCGTGATGATGCCGTCGCGGAGAGGGCCCAGCAGATCGTTGCTGCCCGCGGGGAACGGGGCCAGCGCGGCCTGCCGCGACTCGACGCACACCAGCGCTTCGGCGACCGTGGCATCGTCGACCTCCCGGCCGTCCGGGTTGAAGCCCACCGAGGTCACATGCACTCCCGGTGTCAGCCAGGAGCGGCGGATCACGGGGTCGACGGCGTGGGTGGCCGCGGCGGCGATGTCGGCGCCGTCGAGCGCCTCGGCGTAGGTGGCTGCCGCCTCGACGGGTACCTGGAGTGCGGCGGACAGTTCGTCGGCCAGGGCGGTAGCCTTCGCCCGGTCGCGGCCGGCCACCCGGATCTGCCGGATCGGCCGCACCCGGCACATCGCTTCGGCATGCGACCGGGCCTGCGCCCCGGTGCCCAGAACGGCCAGCACCGAGGCGTCCTCACGGGCCAGCAGACGTGCCGAGAGCGCCGAGCCGGCGGCGGTCCGCGCCGCGGTGATCGCCGTACCGTCCAACAGCGCCGTGGGCTCACCGGTGTGCGGATCGAAGGCGACGATCAGTGCCTGGTGGGTCGGCACGGGGGTGCCGCCGTTGTGCGGGAAGACGGAGACCAGCTTGCTCATGAGTACCCCGGCCGACGGAACGAAGCCCGGCATGGCCGCCAGGAAGCCGTCCCGTTCCGGCACCAGCGCGGCGACGCGGTCCGGGGCGGACGCCCGGCCCGCGCTGAGATCCGTCATCGCCGACGCCAGGGCGTCGATCAGCGCATCCAGGTCGAGCAGCGCCTCGACCTGCGAACGACCGAGAACCAGCATCCGCCTCAACCTCCTGCTCAGAGCTGCCCGGCCGACTTGCGCCGGCCGAGGAGTCGACCGTAGTCCCCTCGGCGCGTTCCCGCCTCCCCCTGTTTCCTGACGGGCGGCCGGTGCGGCTTCCGGGGCGCACCGTGCCCGGTTGCCCGGCCACCGCCGGTGGTTGACGCCTGCGGGGGCGGCCGCTCAGGCCGGGGCCAGGGTGCAGGGGTGGCTCAGGAAGTTGCCGAGCCGGCCCTCGGTATCGCCGTTCTTGTAGGCGTGCGCCTCACCGGTCAGCGCGCCCGCTTCGAGCCGGAGGCCGAGTCCCAGCTCCGGGCTGTTGATCCGGGCGTCCGCGGTCGGGAGCTGCAACGGGAAGGAGGCGTGCAGGTCCCAGGACGCCGAGGCGCTCGCCGGGACGGTGGCGCTCGCGCCGGCCAGCCGGAGTTCAATCTGCCGGCCCGGCAGCACCCGGAGGGTGAGCGGCACGTCCCGCTCGGGCGCGCTGATCCGGCCCGTCCATTCGCCCTCCGGCAGCGTCATCGGGCGCGGCGGGCCGGTGAAGGTGGGTGTGATCGACTCGGCGCTGTGGCCCGGGACCAGTTCGCCCAGCACATACTGGAGGATCGCGTCGCGGGCCGCCTTGTTCGTGCAGTTGGTGAGCACCGCGACGGAGAGCCGCCGCTCGGGTACCGCGACGGCCATCGCGGCCACTCCGGGCCCGCCACCGCCGTGGCTCTGCACCAGCGGACCGTCGCCCGAGGACAGGCACCAGCCGAGTCCGTATCCCAGATGCTCGTTGACCGGCAGTGCGTGCCGTACGGCCGCCGCGGTCTCCGGCTTCAGCAGACGGTCGTACGACTGGGCGAACAGCGCCAGCTCACCGGCCGGGGCCCAGCCGAGGGTCGCGCCCGGGTGGCCGCAGTCGTAATCGGGGTAGGCACGGCCGTCGGAGGTGTAGCGGAGCGCCGACGGTGCCGGGCCCGGGGGTACCGGCCCGAGGTGGCAGCCGGTGAGCCCGAGCGGCTCGAAGACGCGTGTGCGGACGCAGGCGCCCAGGTCCTGGCCGGTGGCCTGCTCCAGGAGGCGGCCGAGGAGGCGGTAGCCGAGGTTGGCGTAGCCGAAGCCGGTACCCGGTGCGCGGTAAGGCACGGCGTAGCGGTCCGGGTCGCGCACCCGCTCGCCGTCGCCGTAGTCCCAGTCGTAGTACGGCCCCAAGCCGCCCCGGTGCTGGAGCAGTTGGCGCACACTCGGGGCCGGCCACCGGTCGGCGCCCGGCAGCGGGACGGGGGCGTCCAGGTCCAGGAGTCCTTCGTCGGCCGCATGGCAGACGGCGGTCGCGGTCATCGACTTGGTGACGGAAGCCAGCCCGTACACCGTGTCCGGCGTGGCCGGACGGCCGGTGGCGGTATCGGCCGAACCGTGGGCCGCGGCGAGGACCACCTCGCCGCGCTCGGCCACCGCGACGGAGACCGACGGACACCCGTGTTCCGCCAGCTTCCCGGTGCAGTATTCGCTCAGCCCGTCCAGCATGTCGCGCCCCTCCCCGTCGTATGCGTTCCCCATCAGTTCACGGCTGTTCACGGGAGTCAAGGTGCAAAGTGCCTGGTCGCAGGCCGCGTTGGCCGTGGTCCCCCCGGCCTCGGTCCGTTCGGGTGCGTGCCCGGGCACGGTCCGCCGTCGTGGCCGTGCCGGACCGAAATGTGATCGGTTCGGGGAGGAATGTGTTCGTTGGGGACGGCTGCGCATTGTGGGCGCAGGATCGGGCACGCGAGGACAGCAGGCGTCCGGGCCAGGAGGCTGCAGGAGCAGCCGGCCGCCCCGACGCCGCGCCGCACTGGACATCTACCGCGCCCCGCCGCGGAGAACGGAGGCATTCATGGACTGGCGTCACGACGCGGTGTGCCGCGAAGCGGACCCGGAACTTTTCTTTCCCGTCGGCAACACCGGCCCCGCGCTTCTGCAGATCGAGGAGGCCAAGGCCGTCTGCCGCCGCTGCCCGGTGATGGGGCAGTGTCTCCAGTGGGCGCTCGAATCCCGTCAGGACTCGGGTGTCTGGGGCGGTATGAGTGAGGACGAGCGGCGTGCCATGCGGCGTCGGGCCGCTCGGCACCGGGCTCGCCTTGCCTCCGCCTAGGGGCAGCCGTTCCGGCGCTCGTTCCCACGGGTGCCGCACCGGTACAGCATCCCCGTTCATGACAGGGGCGGTAGCGGAACGAGGCCCGCTACCGCCCCTGACGGTTCCGGCACCGGGCGGCAGGGCCGCCGCCGGACGCCCGCTCAGTCCTCCGCCCGCTGGGTGACCGGGGCCCCGGTGCGGTCCCCCGGGAACTCGTACCAACGGCGCTGCAGACAGACGTAGTGCGCATCGGCCTCGACGAGGCGGAGGAACGCGGTGACGGTCTCCTCCAGGCGCTGCTGCAGCCCGGAGTCGGTCAGCTGCCCGTCCTCGGTGAAGCCCTGGTGGGCCGCGGCAAGACTGAACATGTCCGGGTAGACGCGGGTGCCGAGATGCTCCAGCGGAACCCTCAGCGCCCACAGCCCTCGGTTGCCGCCGACCATGGACGGGGAGGCGGAGACCAGCAGCGCATGCTTGGTCTTGAACGGCTGCGGCCGGACCCGTGAGACCCAGTCGATCGCGTTCTTCACCACTCCTGGCACGGAGGCGTTGTACTCGGGTGAGGAGAGCACGAAGGCGTCGCACCATTCGAGCCGGTCGCGCAGTGCCAGCGCGCCGTCCGGCAGCCCCTCCGTCTCCTCCACATCACCGTCGTACATCGGCATGCTGAATTCCCGCATCCTGGCGACATCCACGGACGCGTCGGCAGCGGACAGCATGCGGCCCACGAGGGAGGCCAGACGGGCATTGGTCGATCCGGCCCGCAGCGAAGCCCCGAGAACGAGTACGCGCAGCGGGCCGGGGTGTGCATCCGTGGGCATGGTGATGTCCTTCCGTCGCCGGGCGGGACAGGTCTCGCCTACAGCAGGTGCTCGATCCTGATCGGCAGTTCCCGTGCGCGGTATCCGGTCGCGTGGAAAACGGCGTTGGCGATGGCCGCCGCGGCGCCGACCATGCCGACCTCGCCGAGTCCCTTGACGCCGAGCGGGTTGACGACCGTGTCCGGCACTTCCACGAACTCGACAGCGACGTCGGGTGCGTCGGCGTTGACCGGCACCAGGTACTCGCCGAGGCTCGCGTTCGCCCAGCGGCCGTCGCGGGTGTCGACCAGACTGCCTTCGAGCAGTGCCTGGCCGAGGCCCCAGAGCATGCCGCCCACGGCCTGGCTGCGGGCGGTCTTGGCGTTGAGGACCCGGCCCGGGGCGAAGGTGCCGACCATGCGGCGCACCCGGACCATGCCGAGGTCCGGGTCGACGGCGACCTCGGCGAACTGGGCGCCGAAGGTGGCGAGCCCGTACGGCAGGTTCTGTGGTGGCGGGCTCCAGCTGCCGAGCGCGTCCAGGTCGGTCATGAAGTGACGCTGCATCAGGGCGCTGTAGGTCTCGCCGGTCTCGGGCCGGTCCCGGAGCTGCATCCGTCCCTCGCGGACGATGACGGTGGCGGGGTCCGCGTGGTGCAGCGGGGAGCCGGGGTCGGCGATCGCCTGCTCGATCATCTGGTCGCGGAGTGTGGTGGCGGCCGTGTACACCGCGGCGCTGATCATTCCGGCGCCGGCCGAGCCGACCGCGGCCGCGACGTTCGGGAGGTCGGTGTCGCCGTACTCGAACCGCATGTTCCGCAGGGCGACGCCCAGCCCGTCGGCGGCGACCTGGGTCATGGCGGTACCCACTCCGGTGCCGAACTCCTGGGTGCCGGCCTGCACCACCGCGGTGCCGTCGGCGTAGAGCCGGGCACGGGCCCGCTGCGGCTGCATGGGGAAGAGCACGGGGTAGCCGGCGGTGGCCATGCCTTTGCCGATGAGCCAGTTGCCGTCCCGCTCGGAGCGGGGTTCGGGGTTGCGCGACTGCCAGTCGAAGCGGGCCGCGCCGCGGCGGTAGCACTCCTCCGCGCCGTCACTCGACCAGGGGTGGCCGGTGTTCGGGTCGGCCTCCGCGTGGTTGCGCAGCCGCAACTGCACCGGGTCGACGCCGATTTGGTGGGCGAGTTCGTCCATCAGGCATTCCAGGGCGCACATACCGGTGGTCTCGCCGGGGCCGCGGGTGAAGGTGGGCGTCATGGTGTTGCTGCGGATCAGCCGGTAGACGCCCTCGTAGTGGGGGCAGGCGTAGGCCTGCGAGGCCATGCCGAGCGAGGGTTCGGCCCACTCGTCGAAGGGCGAGGTCAGCGAGAGCTTGTGGTGGCGCAGTGCGGTGAGCCGGCCGTCGTCGGTCGCCCCGAGTTCGATGCGTTGTTCCTGCTCCTCGCGGTGGCCGCAGGAGGTGAACATCTGCTCCCGGGTGAGCGTCAGCTTGACCGGCCGGCCCACCTGCCGCGCGGCCAGGGCAGCCAGGGTCACATGCGGCCAGATCATGGCTTTGCAGCCGAATCCCCCGCCGACGAAGGACGCCCGGACCCGCACCTTCGACGGCGGGATGCCCAGCAGCGCCGCCACGGTGCTCTGGGTCGCCACGATGCCCTGGGTGGCGTCGTAGAGGGTGAGCCGATCGCCGTCCCAGACGGCTGTGGTGGCCGAGGGCTCGATGGGGTTGTGATGGTTTGCCGCGAAATGGTAGGTGGCGTCGAGGCGTTGGGTCGCGGCCTTGAAACCGGCCTCGACATCACCTCGGACGGTACGTGCGGGAAGGAACCCGGCGAAGATCGCCTCGGGTTCGTAGGCCTGGTCCCTGCCCTCGTCCAGGGTGGTGACGGAGGCACTCCGGTCGTAGTCGACGTGGAGCTGCCGGGCCGCGAACTGGGCGCGTTCGAGCGAGTCTGCGATCACCATCGCCACGGGCTGGCCGAAGTAGTGGACGATGTCGTCCTGCAGCGGGAAGAAGCTCTCCCCCGGGGCGGCGTGACCGGCCAGGGACGGCAGCAGGGACGGCCGGCCGGGGATCTTCGGCAGGTTCTGGTGGGTCAGCACGGCGAGCACACCGTCGGCCCGCTCCGCGGCGTCCGTACGGATTCCGGTGATCCGCCCGTTGGCCGTGCGGGCGCCGACCAGGGCGGCGTACGCAGTGTTGGGCAGGGTGATCTCCGCGGAGTAGCGGCCGCGTCCGGTGACTTTGGCGGGACCGTCGACGCGGTCGACGGGCCGGCCGACGGCTTCGAGTGTGGCGCCCGTGGTCATGCCGTCCCGCCTCCCGTCGTGGCAGCGGTCCGCAGGGCACGGACCAGGGTCCGCCGGGCGAGTTCCGTCTTGAACGCGTTCATCGGCCGGGTGACGGCGGGGGTCAGTTCGGCGGCCGCGGCCCGTGTGAACGTGCCCTCGTCGGCGCGCTGTCCCACCAAGAGGTCCTCGGCCCGGCGGGCGCGCCACGGTTTGGTCGCCACCCCGCCGAAGGCGAGCCGGACCTCGCGGATCACTCCGTCCTCCAGCGACAGCGCCGCCGCAACCGAGGCGAGGGCGAACTCGTAGGACTCGCGGTCCCGCACCTTGAGGTACAGCGAGCCGCGCGCCATGGGGAGTGCGGGCACCTCGATCGCGGTGATGAGTTCGCCGGGTGTGAGCGGATGCTCCCGCTCGGGCGTATCGCCGGGGAGCAGGAAGAAGTCATCGACCGGGATGGTGCGGCTGCCGTCCATGCCTTCCACGTGCACCACGGCGTCCAGGGCGACGAGGGCGACCGCCAGGTCCGAGGGGTGGGTGGCAATACAGTGCTCGCTGGTGCCGAGGACGGCATGACCGCGGTTGACGCCGTCCAGAGCGGAACAGCCGCTCCCCGGAACGCGCTTGTTGCACGCGGATTCGGGGTCGCGGTAGTAGGCGCACCGCACCCGCTGCATCAGGTTCCCGCCCATCGAGGCCATGTGCCGCAACTGGGCGGAGGCCCCGAGCAGCAGTGCCTGGGACAGCATCGGGAAACGCTCCACGACCGCGCGGTCCTCCGCGACCTCGCTCATCCGGGCCAGCGCACCGATGAGCAGCCCCCCGTCGGAACGGTCCTCGACGCCGGTCAGCGGCAGCCGGTTGATGTCCACCAGACGATGCGGTCGCAGCACATCCAGCCGCAGCAGATCGACTTCCGTGGTGCCGCCCGCGAGGAAGGAACTCCCGGGGTCACTCGTCACCGCCGCGACGGCGCTGTGCACGTCCGTCGCGCGGGTGTAGCTGATGGCACGCACATCACTGTCCTGTCTTCCGGTCCCGCATCTCGCGAATCGCGGAGCGGATATGGGGATAAGCCGCGCATCGGCAGATGTTGCCGCTCATCCACTCGGCGATCTCGCCGTCGGTCCCGGCATGCCCCTCGTTCAGCAGCGCCACGGCCGACATGATCTGTCCGGGCGTGCAGTACCCGCACTGGAAGGCGTCGTGTTCGAGAAAGGCGCGTTGCATCGGGTGCAGCTCATCGCCCTCGGCGAGGCCCTCGATGGTGGTCACTTCCCGGCCTTCGCAGCTGATGGCCAGGGTCAGACAGGACAGCACTCTGCGCCCGTCGACCCAGACCGTGCACGCCCCGCAGGTTCCCTGGTCACAGCCCTTTTTGGAACCGGTGAGGGCCATCTGCTCACGCAGCGCGTCCAGCAGGCTCACCCGTGGCTCCAGGTTCAGGACCCGGGAGACGCCATTGATGTCGAGGGCCACCTTCACGCTGCCCGGCCCGCGCGTCTCCAGGGTGGATGGCTGGGTGACGGATATCGGCGCGCCTTTGTCTGCCACGACACTCACCTCGGAGTCGATGCCGTATGTCGAGCGTCCGTCCGGTCGTCCGGGCTCGCAACCGGACGACTGAGGAGTGCCGGACGGCGGACGCCGGTGCACCCGGCGGATCCGCGCCGAGTTCCTTGCGGGATAATGCGGGGCATGCGGATCTCAGCCAGAGCGGACTATGCCGTGCGTGCCGCGCTGCAACTCGCTGATGCCCGGGATGCGGGGCCGCTCAAGGCAGAGGCCATCGCCCAGGCCCAGGACATTCCGCACAAGTTCCTCGAAGGCATCCTCAACGACATGCGCCGGGGCGGACTGGTGCAGAGCCGGCGGGGCGGCAACGGCGGATACCGGCTGGCCAAGCCCGCGGAGGCGATCAGCATCGCGGATGTGATCCGGGTCGTGGACGGGCCGCTGGTGTCGGTACGCGGAGTCCGGCCGCCGGAGCTGTCCTACACCGGTGCCGCCCGGTCACTGCTGCCGCTGTGGATCGCGCTGCGGGCGAACGTCCGCGAGATCCTCGACGGCGTGTCACTGGCCGATGTCGCCTCCGCCGAGCTGCCGCCGCAGGTGGCGGAGCTGACCGAGAACCCCGATTCCTGGACGAATCCGTAGATTCCCAGGGATCGGGGCATGCCGGGCCGCCCTCCCCGGATGACGACGGTCCGGATGCCAAGACGAGGCTGTCCACCCCTTGAACGCCCCTTGATCCGCCCGCAGTCCGGAAGCGATTCTTTCCCTATCAATCCAGTGGGAAAACTAGGGAAGCCAGGAGGTCGGCGTGCGCACACCGACGCGTTCCGTCCCGTCGGCCGGTGGTCCGTTGTCCACCCCCGCACCGGACGCGGCCGACCGGACGGGCCAGGCCACCACGCCCGAGAAGTCCCCCGCGCAGCCCGCTTCCCCGCAGGTCAAGCACGGTACCGACGACGAGATCTGGCGGCGCGTCACCCGTGAGGTCGCCGATGATCTCGCGGTCGACGCCCTCGTCCGCGACCGGGCGGGCAAGCCCCCGTTCGACGAGCTCGCCCGGCTGCGCGAGGCAGGGCTGCCCGCGCTGCTGACACCCCCCGGCCCCGCCCGGCGGGGCACCGACTGGCGCACCGCCTGCGCGGTCATCCGGGAGATCTCAGCAGCGGACGGTTCCATCGGCGAACTGCTGGGCCGCCACTATGTGTTGTCGTGGAGCGCACGGTTCTTCGGCACGCCGGAACGGGCCGACGGACTCGAACGCCGGGCGAGCGCGGAGCAGTGGCTCTGGGGCGGCGGTATCGACCTCCCGGACACGGAGCCGGCGACCGGCCCCGATCTCACCCTCACCCCGGCCGAAGGCGGGTACCTCCTCAACGGATGCCAGTCGTTCGCCGCGGGTGTGACCGTCGCCGACCGGCTGGTGCTCGGCGCGGTCTGCACCGCTACCGGCGAGTCCCTGGTGGTCTGTGCCGACCCGGCCCACCCGGGTGTGACGGCCGACCCCGAGCACGACCGCCTCGGCCAGCGGCTCTCCGCGGCCGGCCGGATCAGCTTCGACGGTGTCCCGGTCCCCACGGACCAGGTGCTCGGCGCGGTCCCGCACGACGAGCACGCGCTCGCCCCGTTCACCACGCTCGCCCCCTTGGCGCTCCGGCTCGCCCTCGTCCACGTCAGCCTGGGGATCGCCGAAGGAGCGCTGGCCGAGGCGCGGGACATCACCCGATCCGCACCCCGCAGCCGGCCGGTCACCGGGCGGGACGACGGCACCTACCCGGACCGCCCGGACGCGGACCCCTATCTCCTCCTCGCGTACGGGGAATTGGTGACCGATGCCCACACCGCCGCGGCCGTGGTCGAGTCGGCGTCGGAGGCCCTGGCGAGGGGGCTGCTCGCGGGGCCGGAGCTCGGGGTCGACCAGCGCGCCGAGATCGCGGTGCTGGTCGCCGCGGCCGAGGCCGTCACCAGCCGCTCCGCGATGCACCTCACCACCCGCATCCTGGAACTCACCCAGGGCGCCGACTCCGCGGCCGACCCCTTGGGGTTCGACAGGTTCTGGCGCAACACACGCGTGCTGACGGCGCAGGCCTCCCCCACCCATGGGCTCCGTGACATCGGTGACCACTACCTGAACGGGACGCACCCGGCTCTGACGCTGCACGCCTGACCGCGGCTCGTACGGCGCGGAGGTGCGGAGGTACGGAGGTACGGCGGTGCGGCGCATCGCGCGGAGGTAAATCGCCGGGCCTGTCGGCGTCGCTTCGGACGGATCGGTACCAGGGGCTGCTACATCTCGGATGTTCATCCCGAAGCGGGGAAGCCCGTCGGTCCTGTGAGGTGGCGCCTTGTCAGAAAGCCGCAGCGTACCCGTGCAGCCGCCTGCCCGACGCGGGGAGCCGTTGCAGCGACTGCTGTTCGGCGGGGTGTACGGCTCGGTGCTCGCCAGCGCTCTGGCGGCGGCGCTGGGCCATGAAGGCAGGCCGCCGGACCCCGGCTACGACGCGCTGTGGGTGGCCCTGACGGCCGTGGCATCGGCCGCGGCACATGGCTACGCGCACTCCATCGCGCACCGGACGAGCGACGACAGGCAGGTCACCGCGAGCGCGGTGCGTTCGATGCTGTCGGAGTGGCCGCTGGTGGCCGCGATGCTGCCCACCATGGCCGCGCTGTTCGGCGCACACCTGGGGTGGTGGGGCGAGGAGAGCGCGATCGAGGTCGCACTGGGCCTCAATCTGGTCGCGCTGTTCGGTTGGGGGGTATGGGCGGCCCGGGTGGCGGAGCGGCGCTGGGGGGCGTCCTTTCGGGTCGGTTGCGTGGACGTGATGATCGGTCTGCTCATCGTGATCGCGAACGTGTTGAGCAAATAGCCGGAAGGCGGCAGAAGTACGGGGGTGCCGGTCGACCGCCGCTCCGGGATCAGGGTTCCACGGCGAGCCAGGTGGCGATGGCCTGGGCGATGGGCTGGTCGGTCTCCAGCTGGATGAAGCCGAACTGGCCGCCCTGGTTGCATTCCAGGAACCACCAGGCGCCGTCCGGGTCCTCGGCGAAATCAAAAGCACCGTAGGCAAGTTGAGCGGCAGTCATATAGGCATTCACGCCTCGCTGGACGGCGTCGGGCACCTCGACGGGCTCCCAGGTGCCGTGGTGGGTGAAGCGGCTGTCCACTTCTTCCGGATCGGCTTTCTTACGGGCGGCGAAGAGATGGTCACCGACACAGGTGAGCCGGATATCGGCCTCCTTGGGGATGTGCTGCTGGAGCAGGGTCGGCCCGCCCGCCACCCCCGAGAAGTCCGTGTCCGGGCTGATACGCGTGGTGGGCAGCACCATCGGCGGATCGCCGGGGTGCTTTCCGCTCACCGATTTCACCACCAGGTCCTGGTGGGCGGCGGCGAACTGCCGGGCCATCGAGGGGAACGTGGTGAGCAGGGTGGCGGGCACGAGAAAGCCGCTCCGGTGGGCGAGATGCAGCTGCCAGGGCTTGTAGCGCGCCTGCGCGGACGCCACGGGATGGTTCATCCAGCGCGCCTGAGTGGAGGTCAGCATGCCGTAAAGCGCCTGCTCGGCCTCGGCCGTGATCCAGGCGGACTGTTCCGCGGTGCGTGCCCCAGGGGTACCGGGCCGGCGGACCCATACCGAGCGCAGACTGCTCAGGCTCACCATGCGTTCGCCGGACTTCAGATATCCGTGGAAGTCGCCCCCCGTGTACTCCGCCGACAGGGAGACCCTCCCGGGCAGGTCGGCGGGGTCGAGGCGGACGAGCGGGACACCGAGGTCCTGCAGCGTCGACACCACGATGTCCGCCGTCAAATCTTCTTCGCAGGTCAGGACCAGGACGGTCATGGCGCTCAGTCGTCGAAGTGGGTCTTGGAGCCGGCGGTGGAGGCGGTGGTGCCGGTGGCCAGCAGTACCGCCCGGCTGCAGGTCGCCGGTCGCCCGTCCGGCAGGACGTTGAGTTGCCGCGTGGCGTCGTAGCTGTACGGCGTACTGGTCGATGACTTCGCCGCCGGACGGGCGTAGCTCAACGCAAACGGTCGCATTCCATCTCCTTCAAAGACCGGTTTCCGAGCCCTTGGCACGGGGCAGGGGTGGAAAGCCCCTACTTATGACTCTGCACGGAAGACGCGACAATCTGGTCAGTTAGTTGCCTCTTTTGCTCGTTTCCAGTGTTCCTCTTGACTGAAAAGCGGCGAGCGCGTACGCACTGTCTCCGTGATGTGCCACCGAGTAGGCAAACGGGCCCGGAAACGCCTCATGCCCCGCCCGAACGGGCGGGGCTGACTGCACGTCATGGGGCGGATGTGCCTCCTGGGCGACTACGCCGGGCGCACCCCGTCGGCCGCTTCGGGCAAGGGCGTGCCGTCCAGGAGGGCGGCGACGAGGTCCACGGTCAGCCGGTGCCAGTGACGAGCGCCACGCAGCATGGTGTGTCCGCCGCGCGGCATGGCGACGGTGTGGGCCCGGGCACCCGCCTGCCGGGCCCGGTCGGCGAGGAGCCAGGAGCCCTCGGCGTCGGTGACCCGGTCGTCCGCGTCGTGCAGCAGCACCAGGGTCCGGTCACGCAGATGGGCGACGGGTTCGTCGGGCGGACACCACGGGGCGAGGGCGACGATGCCGCGGACCGCCGGATGGCCGCCGGTGAGCAGAGCGGCCCGGCCGCCCATGGAGTGGCCGACGAGCACGACCGGGATGTCCGCGGCCCGCGCGGCCAGCTCGTCCAGGGCCTGACGGGCGTCCGAGGCGGCGTCCGCCCGCGGCCCGTTCCACCCCCGGCAGCGGTAGCGCACCGACGCGAGCAGCACCTCCCGTCCGCGCAGGGCCCGGGACATCGCGGATCCGAAGGGCCGCATCCGCAGCGCGGGGAGGTTGAGCCGCGGCGGCGGGCCGGGACCGTCGGCCCGCCCTCCGTGCAGCAGGAGCACCGCCGCCCGCGGAGTGTCCGGGCCGCGGTGGACCACCAGCGGCCGGTGCGGGACCCGCTGTCCGTCGCTGCCGGGGCCGGTGGTGCGGGCCGGTCCTGTGGTCATGGGCGGGGGTCCTCCGTGTGGGGGTGTCGACGGGGTGGCAGCGGCACGAAACCGCTGGTGCGGGCCCGGTAGGCGGCGTAGCCGGGGCGGTCGGCCAGTTGGTTCTCCAGCAGCCGCTTACCGCTGCCGTACGTCAGCAGCAAGGACATCACCAGCGGTGAGACCACGGCAAGCGCGGCGCTCTGCCCGGTGCCGCAGGCCAGCAGGAACAGTCCCCACCACACGAGGAAGTCACCGAAATAGTTGGGGTGCCGGCTCCAGCCCCACAGTCCGCGGTCCATGACCCGGCCGCGGTGCGCCGGATCGGCCTTGAAGCGGGCGAGCTGGAAGTCCCCGATGCTCTCGAAAGCGAAGCCGGCCGCCCACAGGAGAGCGCCGGCGACGGCGCCCGCGCCCAGCGGCACCGGCACGTACTGAGCCACCTGCACCGGGAGGGAGACCAGCCACACCAGGGCGCCCTGCAGCAGGTACACCATGCGCAGGGCGTAGGCGTCTCGGCTGCCGGGGGCCCTGGCGAGCAGGCGTTCATAGCGGGGGTCCTCGCCGTGCCCTCGTCCCCGCCAGGCGATATGGACGGACAGCCGCAGCCCCCACAGCACCGTGGCCAGGGTGACCAGGAGCCGCCGGCCGTCGTCACCGTGGCCGGCCGACATCCCATACGTGACCAGGGCCACCGCGGCGAACGCCGCTCCCCAGGCGGTGTCCACCAGCCGGTGCACGCCCTTGACCCGGGCCACGGCGAACGTGAGAAGCATGACGGTGCCCGCCGCCCCGGCCGCCACCGCGAGGTTGGCGGCGAATGCCGCCCAGGGGAATCCGGTCACCGCCGGGCTCCCCCCACGGACCAGCCGTCCGGCGTCGGCGGCATCGCTGCCTCGCCTTCCGGTGTGGGGCGTACGGCGAGGATCTGGTCGACGCCCATCCGGCGCTCGGTGAACGCGAGTCCGCTGCCGGCCAGATACAACCGCCACACCCGGGCGGTCGGTTCGCCCGCGAGCGCCACGAACTCCTCCCAGCGGGTCTCCTGGGTGCGGTACCAGGCGGCGATGGTCCGTGCGTAGTGTTCCCGCAGCGCTTCGACGGACCGCACCTCCAGCCCGCCGGCCTCCAGCAGGCCGATGGTCTCGCCCAGCGGGCGCATATGCATGTCGGGGGCGATGTAGGACTCGATGAACGCACCGCCTCCGGGCGCGGCGGAGCCCCGGGACATCTGCTGGATCAACGCCCGTCCCTGGGGGCGCAGCAGCGCATGCAGCCGGGCGGCGAACGCCGGGTACTGGGCGTCGCCCACATGCTCACCCATCTCGATCGCGCACACCGCGTCATAGCCGCCTCCCCTGATCTGCCGGTAGTGCCGGAGTTCGGCCTCGACCAGATCGCCCAGGCCCTCCGCCTCGATACGGGCGGTGACATGGGCATGCTGTTCGCGGGAGAGGGTGACCGCGGTGACCCGAGCCCCGAACTCCCGTGCCGCGTACAGCGACAGGCTCCCCCAGCCGCAGCCGATGTCCAGCAGTCGGGCGCCGGGGCCGAGGCCCAGCTTGCGGCAGATCAGGTCCAGCTTGTCCCGCTGGGCGTCGGCGAGTCCGTAGGACGGGTCGTCGGGGCGAGCCCAGTAGCCGCAGGAGTAGGCCATGGACTCGTCCAGCAGCAGCGCATACCAGTCGTTGGAGAGGTCGTAGTGATGACTGATGGCCGCCCGGTCGCGGGCGCTGCTGTGGAGGGTGCCCCGCAGCCGTGCCCGCGGGGCTCCGGGCGCGGGCGGGCGCGGGCCCAGCGCACCGAGCCGCAGTGCGGTGACGGCCATTCCGGTCAGCCGGCGCGGGCCGGGCGGAGCGGCGGCGGCCGGGCCACCCGCGCGCAGCGACCGCCACACTCTGCTCAGCCCGTCGGCCAGATCGCCGTCGATGTCGAGATCGCCCGCGATGTAGGCCTGTGCCAGTCCGAGTTCACCGGGCTGCCACACCAGGCGGCGCAGCGCCCGCCGCGAACGCAGGACCACGACCGGCGCGTCCGGCGGCCCGGCCTCGCTGCCGTCCCAGGCCCGCAGCCGCACCGGCAGGTTCCCCGCGAAGTGGCCGGCGAGCAGTGCGGCGAGGCGGTCCGCGGCCCGTGTCACCGGAGGCCTCCGTCCCGCGCCGTCGTGGTGGCCCGGGTGAGGAGCAGCTGGCGGACGTCCAGGTAGCCGGCGCGGAATCCGGCCTCGGAGTAGGCCAGGTAGAACTCCCACATACGGCGGAAGACCGGGTCGAAGCCCAACGCGTCCACCTCGGCGGACCGTTGGGTGAAGCGTTCGCGCCACAGCCGCAGCGTCTCGGCATAGTGGCCGCCGTATCCGTCGTTCTCCCGCATCCGCAGGCCGGCGGCCGCCGTGTGCTGCGCGATGGCCTCGACGGACGGGATGAGGCCGCCGGGGAAGATGTACTTGTGGATCCAGGTGTAGGTGGTGCGGGTGGTGAGCATCCGCGCGTGCGGCATGGTGATGGCCTGGAGTGCGATCCGGCCGCCCGGCAGCAGCAGGCGTTCGAGGGTGTCGAAGTAGACGGGCCAGTAGTCCGCGCCGACGGCCTCGATCATCTCCACGCTCACCACGGCGTCGTAGCGGCCGGTCACCTGCCGGTAGTCACACAGCTCGACCGAGACCCGGTCCGCGTGACCGGCCTGCGCGATACGCGATGTGGCGAGGTCGCGCTGCTCCTGTGACAGGGTCACCGAGACGACACGGGCGCCACGGGCGGCGGCGCGCAGGGCCAGTTCTCCCCAGCCGGTGCCGATCTCCAGCAGACGGGTGCCGTCGCCGACGCCGGCCAGGTCCAGCAGCCGGTCGATCTTGCGGTGCTGGGCGTCGGCCAGGTCGCTCCATACGACCGGACGCTTCCGGAAGACGGCCGAGGAGTACGTCATGGTCGGGTCCAGGAAGAGCGCGAACAGGTCGTTCGACAGGTCGTAGTGCCGGTGGATGTTCTGCCGGGCGCCCTCCAGGGTGTTGCGCTGTCCGCTGGGCCGACGGCGCGCCCAGGTGCCCCGGAGCCGCTGCAGCGGACGGGGTACCAGCGAGGTGAGGTGGGAGGCGAGGACGGTCAGCGCGCCGACCAGGTCGTCCGCCTCCCACTCCCCCGCCATGTAGGACTCGCCGAAGCCGATCAGCCCGTCGGTTCCGATCCGCCGGAAGAACGCCTCCGGGTCGTGCACCCGCACCAGGGGCCCCTCGTCGCCCGTGACGGGAGCGTCCCCGAGTGCGGTCCGCAACGGCAGGGCGGCCAGTGCCCGTTGAACGAGCAGCCGGGTCACGGCGGTGCGTGTCGCCGAACCGCGCGGACCGTGCGCCACATCGGGCCACCTGGCCGCGTCCGCCCGGGGGCGGTCCGTCGCGAGCGCGGCGGCCGGGGCGGCAGCAGCGGGCCCGGCGGCGGCAGAGGATGCGGTGCGGTCCGAGACGGAAGTCTTCACTTCATGCCTTCCTGGATGCGGTGGTGGGGACGGGGCTGGACGGGCAGCCCGCGCAGGAACAGGGCGATGCCGTGCCGGCGGATGCCGGCGGAGACGGCGGCCGTGGACCAGGGATGGCGCAGCGCCGCGGCCAGCAGCCGCCCGGCGGTCGCGGGCCGGCGGGTGCCGCGCACGGTCGCGGTGAACGGCCGGGTGGCGCCGCGGCGCAGCGCTACCGTCAGGTCGAGCCGGCCGGCCGGTTCGGGCAGGCGCATCCGGTAGTCGCCGTCGACCGGGAAGAACGGCGACACGTAGAAGTCCTTGGCGACCTCCGCGCGGCCCTGTGCGTCGGTGCGCAGCAGGTAGCAGTGGCGCTCGCCGTAGGTGTTGTGCACCTCGGCGACGACGCAGACGGGCTCGTCGTGCCGGTCATGGCACCAGTAGAGGGTCAGCGGGTTGAAGACATGGCCCAGGACCCGGGCGTGCGCGAGCATCAGCACCCGCCCGCCGTCCAGCTCTATGCCGTGACTCGTCAGGAACCGTTCCAGTCCGGCCCGGAGGGTCGGCGCGGTGCCGGCGAAGTGGTCCCGGGGGTCGAACCGGGCCAGCGGGCGCAGCGCGGCGGGGAGCCGTGGCGGGTGATCGAGGTCGACCAGCCACATATAGGTCCGGTGACGCAGGGAGTGCCGCACCGGCGCCGTACGGGCGTGGGAGACCAGGCACTCGTAGAGGGCGGGGGTGGCGGGGACGGTGGCCGGGGCGGCCGTACCGGGGGTCACCAGCGCACCCCCAGGGCCGCGGCCGCCTGGACGCCGGAGCGGCAGCCGTCCTCGTGGAAGCCCCAGCCGTGGTAGGCACCCGCGAAGGCGGTGACCGCCGTGTTCAGCTGCGGCAGCCGCTGTTGGGCGGCGACCGACTCCGGTGTGTAGAGGGGGTGTTCGTACACCATCCGCGCCAGGACCCGGTCACCGTCGATGCGGTCGGCGGCGTTGAGGGTGACGATGAAGTCCTCCGGGGTGTCCAGCCGTTGCAGCCGGTTCATGTGGTAGCTGACCTGCACCTCGTCCGCAGGAGTGGTGCAGGAGGCCATCAGGTAGTTCCACGAGGCGCGCGCCCCGCGGGCCCGCGGCAGCAGGGCGGTGTCGCTGTGGAGCACGGTGGTGTTGCGCGAGTAGGGGAACGCGCTCAGGATCTGCCGTTCGTCGCCGGTGGGGTCGGCGAGCATCCGCAGTGCCTGGTCGGGGTGGACGGCCACCACCACCGCGTCGTAGGTGCGCTCCGTGCCGTCCCCGGTGACGATCCGGGCCCGGTCGGGTGCGCGGTGCACCGTACGGACCGGGGTGCCGGTGTGGACGGTCGTGAGCTGCTTGCCGACCCGGCTGACGTACTCCACCGAGCCGCCGGTGACCGTCTTCCACCGGGGTGAGCCGCCGACCGACAGCAGACCGTGGTGCTCAAGGAAGCGGAACAGATAGACGGCCGGGTACTGCATGGCGGTCGTGGGGGCGCAGGACCACACCGCGGAGACCAGCGGGGTGACGAAGTGGGTGACGAAGTACCGGGAGAAGCCGCACCGGGTCAGGAACCTGCCGAGGGTGAGGGTGTCGCCGCGGTCGGTGGCGAGCGTGGTGCGCGCGGCGCGGTGGAAGGCGCGGATCTCGGTCAGCATCCGCAGATAGCGGCCCCGCAGGGCGCTGCGCGGCTGGGCGAACAGTCCGGCCGGCCCGCGGGCACCGGCGTACTCCAGACCGCAGCCCTCGCACCGTACGGACATGCTCATCTCGGAGTCCTGGGTGGTCACCCCGAGTTCGCGGAACAGCCGCAGCAGCAGCGGATAGGTGCGCTCGTTGTGGACGATGAACCCGGTGTCGACCCGTATCACCCGGCCGTCTTCCGAAGCCCTGTCGTGGGTGTGGGCGTGGCCGCCGAGGCGGTCCTCCGCCTCGTACAGCGACACCGCACAGCCGCCCTGCTGCAGTACGTAGGCGGCGGTGAGTCCCGCCACCCCGCCGCCGACCACGGCGATCCGTCGACGCTCCACGGTCATGTGCCTCCTCGCCTCGGGGCGGGCCGCGTTGCGGTTGCGGCGGCCCGCTCAGGAGGGATTCGGTGCCCGGGGCGGCGCGGATTGGTCGTGATGTTCCGAACCGCAATGCGGGCTGGTGGGCTCCGGTGTCCGGGTATGCCGAGCCGGCCGCCGGCCCGGGGGGGGGCGGCGGCCGGCGGTGTCAGCTGCGGTGGGTGCCGGGGCTCACACCCGGAGGACGGCCAGCGGCGGGGTGGTGGGCCGGCTGGAGCCGCCCGCGGGTTCCGCCGTGACGCCTACCCCGTCCGCGCCCTCGGGCCCGCCGGTCAGCAGCATCGCGCCGGAGGAGCTGCCGGTCTCGACGAGCCCGGCGGGCTCCATGGCGCCGTTGCGGCTGTACCAGAGCTCGTACACCCGCTGACCGGACAGCTTCGGCAGGCCGTGGTAGAGGAACGCGGTCTGTCCCCTCCTCTTGGAGGCGACGACCGTTCCGCTGCCGCCGCCCTTGAGCGCCGTGGTGTGGAAGGTGGCGTCCGGGGCGGCCATCAGAGCGCTGACCGCGGCCGCCTGCTGCTCGGCGCGGGCCGTACGGTCCCGCTGCTGGTCGGCGTCGTTCCGGGCGGTGACGGCCAGCCCGCCGGCGATCGCGGCGACGACCAGGCAGGCGGCGGCCGCGAGATACGGCAGCCGGTGCCGCAGTCCCCGGCGCAGCGGGACCACGGGCGCGGTCGCGTGGCGCCCCCTCGGCGGCAGTTGCCGGACCTCGGGCAGGGCGGCCATCACCCGGGTGCGCAGATCTGCCGGGGGCACCTCGGCCACGGCCAGGGCCAGCCGGGCCGCGGTTTCCTGCAGTTCCCGCACCTCCCGGGTGCAGGCCTGACACTGCGCCAGGTGGCGGGTGAACTCGGCGGACTCCTGCTCGGACAGCGCGCCCAGTGCGTAGGCGCCGGTCAGTGTGTGCAGATCGACGGTGCTCATGCCGACACCCCCAGGCAGTCGCGGAGCCGGATGAGGCCGTCCCGCAGTCGTGTCTTGACCGTGCCCAGCGCCGCGCCCAGCAGATCGGCGGTCTCCCGGTAGGTGTAGCCGCGGTAGTAGGCGAGTGTCACCGACTCCCTTTGCAGGTCGGTCAGTTGCGCCAGGCAGCGGCGCACCTGCTCACGCTCCAGCCGCCGCTCGACCTGCTCGCTGACCTCGTCGAAGGGGGCGGTGTAGGCACCCACCCCGGCCCGCTGGTCACGGTCGGCCGCCGCCTGGACGGAGCGCACCCGGTCCACCGCCCGACGATGAGCCAGCGTCATGATCCAGGCCATGGCGCTGCCCTGCCGCGCGTCGAAGCGGGCCGCGGACCGCCACACCTCGATCAGCACCTCCTGCGCGACCTCCTCGGACTGCGCCGGATCCCGTACCACCCGGCGCACCAGGCCCAGTACGGAGCCGGCCACCGCCGTGTAGAGATTCTCGAACGCGTACTGATCGCCGCGGGAGACGCGGTCGAGCAGTGATTCCAGCGCACCGGTATGGGGCGCTGGGGACCGGTCGCCGCGGGCTGCGACGGGCATGGACACCTCCGGACTGTGACGTGGTCACGAGTGATTCGGCGCCGTGCGACACCTGGATTGGTCGGGAGAGGATTCTCGCGGACACCCCGTCGGGCAGCGCACCCGGGGCGGTCACCACGGTTCGTACGCCACGGCCCCCCGGATTCCCGCGCGTCGGATACCGCCTGACGGGCCGGGACTGCGCAAGGATCACCGCGGGGGCACCGAGGCGGCGAGAGGACTGGGCGTGCGGGACGCGGATGCCGTCATCGTGGGCGCGGGTGCGGCCGGGCTGTCGCTCGCCTACCGGCTGTGTGCGCCGGCGGCCGGCGGCCGGCCGCTGCGGGTGGTGCTCGTCGACGCACCGCCCGGACCGCTCACCCCCCAGGAGCGGACCTGGTGTTACTGGGAGGCACCGGGCGGCGCGTTCGACGACGCCCTGACCGCGTCGTGGGAACGGCTGCGGGTGCACGGGCCCGGCGGGGAGGCGACGGCGGGGCGGCCCGAGCCCTTCCGGTACAAGATGCTGCGGTCGCGTGACTTCGAGGCCCTGGTGGACGACCGGCTCGCCGAACAGGATGCCGTGGTCCGGGCCGAGGCGACGGTGGAGTCCGTACGGGACGTGTCCGGCGGGGCAGAGGTGCGCGGGCGCGACGCGGCGGGGCGGCCGGTGACCCTGCGGGCCCGCTGGGTCTTCGACTCCCGGCCGGCCGGGCGGCTCCCTCCGGCGCGGACCACCCTCCAGCAGCACTTCCGCGGCTGGTTCGTCCGCACCCGGCGCCCGGAGTTCGATCCCACGACCGCGGATCTGATGGACTTCCGCACCCCGCAGCCCAGCCATGGTCTGTCCTTCGGGTACGTCCTGCCGCTCAGCGACTGTGCCGCGCTGGTGGAGTACACGGAGTTCTCCCGCCGCACCGTGGACACCGCTGTCTACGAACGGGCCTTGCGCCACTACACCGGGCAGGTGCTGCGGCTGGGCGCGTTCCGTGTCACGGCTGCCGAGCAGGGCGCGATCCCGATGACCGACGGCCGCTTTCCGCGCCGGGCGGGTCGCGCGGTGTTCCGCATCGGGACCGCGGGGGGCGCCACCCGTCCGTCGACCGGGTACACCTTCGCTTCCGTACAACGGCAGACGGCGCTCATCGCGGCCGCGCTGCTGGCCGGCCGGCCACCGGTCACCCCTCCCCCGCACACCGCCTGGCACCGGGCCATGGACGCCGTGCTGCTGCGTGCGCTGGACAGCGGCCGGGTGGACGGCGCCGAGTTCTTCACCGGGCTGTTCCGCACGGTGCCGATGGAGCGGCTGCTGCGGTTCCTCGACGGCCGCTCCCGTCTGTGGGAGGACGTCACCATCGGTCTGCGCACCCCGGTGCTGCCCATGCTCCGCACCGTCGCCGAACTCCCGCTGCTGCCACGCCGCACCGCCGTGCGGTGACCCCGCCCGCTCATGCGCCCCGGACCGGAGGAGAGACATCCATGGCACTGCTGCACGACGGCGAGCTGTCCGCCGCCTTCGACCACGCGTCCCGCACTTATGACCGGCTGGTCGCGGTGAACCCCGGCTATCACGGTCAACTGCGCCGCTCCGTAAGGCGGTTGGGCCTGCCCGACGAAGGCCGTGGACTGCGCGTGCTGGATCTGGGGTGCGGCACCGGCGCCTCGACGGCGGCGCTGCTCGCCCTCGCCCCGCACGCCGAGATCGTCGCCGTCGACGCCTCGGCCGGCATGCTGGCGCGCGCCGCCGCCAAGCCCTGGCCGCGCGGGGTCTCCTTCGTGCACGCGCCGGTGGAACGACTGGCCGACGCCGGGGTGACCGGTGGCTTCGACGCCGTCTTCGCCGCGTACCTCTTCCGCAATGTCACGGACCCGGATGCGGTCCTCGGGGCGGTACGGGAGGCGCTGACTCCGGGCGGGCGGCTGGCCGTTCATGAGTACACCCTGACCGGCGGTGCGGTGCCGCGCGCCGTGTGGACGGCGGTGTGCACCGGAATCCTGCGGCCGGCCGGGCGGCTCGCGGGCGACGCCGGGCTGTACCGACATCTGTGGCGCAGCGTCCTCGCGTTCGACACCGCCGCGGAGTTCACCGGGCGGCTGCGCCGGGCGGGCTTCCGGCAGGTGCGGGCCCTGCCGCTGCCCGGCTGGCAGACCGGCATCACCCACACCTTCGTCGCGGCCACGGCCGGCGCCCACGAGGAGGGGGCATGACACCTCGACGCGACAACGGCGGGGCCGCGCGACGCGGACGCGACCGGCGGGCCCGGACGGTGCCAGGGCCACCGGGGCGGGAGCGGGCGGCGGACGGCGGTCCGGAGGTGGCGGTGATCGGCGGCGGTATCGCGGGCCTCTCCGCCGCGACCGCGCTGGCCGAGCGCGGGGTGCGGGTGACCCTGTACGAACGTGCCGGGGTCCTCGGCGGACGGCTGGCGGGCTGGCCCGTGCGGCTCGCCGACGGCTCGACGGCGACCATGAGCCGCGGATTCCATGCGTTCTTTCCCCAGTACTACAACCTGCGGGGGCTGCTGCGCCGGGTCGACCCGGGCCTGGGGATGCTCAGACGGCTGCCCGACTACCCGCTGCACCACCGGTCGGGCATGCGGGACAGCTTCGCGCGGGTGCCCCGGACACCGCCCTGGAGCGCACTGGGCTTTGTGGCGCACAGCCCCACCTTCACCTGGCGGGACCTGGTACGGATGCGCCCCGTCGCCGCCCTGCCCCTGCTGGACGTACGGGTGCCGCAGGTCTATCAGCGGCTGGACCGCATCAGTGCCTGGGACTTCCTCTCCCGTATCCGCTTTCCCGAGGCCGCGCGTCATCTCGCGTTCGAGGTGTTCTCCCGGAGCTTCTTCGCTGACCCGCGGGAACTGTCGGCCGCGGAGCTGGTGCTGATGTTCCACATCTATTTCCTCGGCTCCAGTGAAGGGCTGCTGTTCGATGTGCCCGACGAGCCGTTCCCGCAGGCGCTGTGGCACCCCCTCGGCCGGTATCTCGCGGGGCACGGCGTCCACCTGTGCACGGACACGGAGGTGACGCGGGTCGAGCCGGTGGCGGGCGGTGGGGTGCGCGTCGCCGGGGAGGGCGCGGACCGCCGGTTCGACGCGGTGGTGCTGGCGCTGGACCCGGGCGGACTGCGCCGCCTCGTCGCCGCCTCACCCGAGTTGGGGGACGCCGCCTGGCGGGCGCGGATCGGGCGGCTGCGGACCGCTCCGCCCTTTCTGGTGTCCCGGCTGTGGCTGGAGCGGCGGGTCTGCGCCGACCGGCCCGGCTTCCTGGGCACCAGCGGTTTCGGCTCGTTGGACAATGTCAGCGTGCTGGAGCGCTGGGAAGGCGAGGCGGCCCGCTGGTCCGCCCGCACCGGCGGCTCGGTGCTCGAACTGCACGCCTACGCCGTCGCCCCGGGAGCCGACCGGGAGCGCGAACAGCGGCGTCTGGTACGGCAGTTGAGCGCCGTCTACCCGGAGACCTATGGGGTCAGGATCATCGACCGGCGTGATGAGTGGCGCGCGGACTGTCCGCTGTTCCCGGTGGGCGGCTTCGACGACCGGCCCACCGTGCACACCCCCGACCCCCGGGTGGTGGTCGCGGGCGACACGGTGCGGACCTCGTTCCCGGTGGCGCTGATGGAGCGGGCCGCGACGACCGGGTTCCTCGCGGCCAATGCGCTGCTGGCGCGCTGGGGCGTACGCGGCCAGACCCTGTGGACCGTGCCGGACCGGGGGCGGTCGGCGGCCCTGCGGTGGGCGGCCCGGCGGGCCGGGTGGTGACCGGGGCGCGCCATCCGGACCCACACCGGCACGGGCATCGGCTGGTGTCAGCCCGGATGGCGTCCGCTGCTGCGCAGTTCCCAGCGGCGCTCGGCGTAGGCCAGATCGTCCCGCCACAGCCGTCGCGCGGCGGCGCGCATCAGCGGACGCAGGGCGGGCGCGGCCGCACGCGCCAGGGCGAATCCGGGGCGCCCGGAGGTGGCGACGATCGCTTCGACGACCGCGGTGCGCGGGCGTCCCCGGTCGTCCGGGCCCAGGGGCGTGGCATGGGTTTCCACCACGGACCCCTGTCCTTCGCCTGCCAGGATCCGCATCACCACCGTACGGGGCCCGGGGGCGGTGAACAGCGCCGTGACCGGCACCACCGCACGTCCGGCGACCTTGAAGGAGACCTCGACGGTGAGGCCGTCGGACGGTTTCCCGCCGTGCTCCGCCGGGGCGTCGAGCACGGTGAGGTCGACGAAGGAGTAGGGGTGGAACCAGGCACCGTGCCAGGGATCGAGGCGGTTGGCCACCACGTCCTCGGGTTCACAGCAGCCGGTGGCGGTGTAGACGGTGGCGACGGCGCCCGCCGCCTTCGGCCGGGCGGGGAGCACGGGCTGTGGCAGCGGGCGTTCACCGCCCGCCTCGTCGAGCCGTACCCAGGCCAGCAGTCCGTCGTCGTAGGCAGGGAACGGCTCCCAGCCGGCGAACGGAGCACCGTCCAGGGGGAGTCCGTGCCACCGGCAGCGGAGGATGCCACAGCGCACGGGCCCCTGAGCGAGGGGCGCGCCGAGGTGCGGGCACGCCCCGGGGCCCGCGAGCAGGCGGCCTGCGGCGTCCCGCCAGGCGACCACCTCGATCCCGGCGACAGTACGGCCGACGGCACGGTCCGCACCGATGTCGCGGGCCGCGCCGAGGACGAACCAATTGCCGGACGGTCGCGCGAGTGCGGCCTTGACGGCCTCGGCGATGCGCGCGGGTTTGGCGTCGCGCCAGGTGGGGCGCTGGCGATCCCACGGCTCGGGTCTGCGGCGCAGCCGGAGCGGAAGGCGCGGGGGACGGCGGGCCTCCTGGGTCATGGGGTCTCCTCCTGCGCGTAGTGCGGCACTCCGCCACGCCGCACACCGGGCGGCCGGACGGTGGCGCGAGCGGCGACGAGACGGGCCAGACCGCCGAGGGCGGTGGCCGCGCGGCGTCGGCGGGAGACGACGGCGCGGCGGTGCAGCACGGCGTACCCGTCGTCACGCACGGCGTCGAGGATGGCGCCGTAGAGGACGAACGCGGTGCGGATGCACGGGCGGGAGACCGGGTCGAGCATGGCGAGGCCGGGTGCCGCCTCGCGGTAGACACCGCGGGTGAGCTCGGCGGCCGCCGCCAGGGCCGCGGTGATCCGCGGGTCGGGGAGGCCGGTGTCGCGGCTCCACCGGAGCAGTGCGCGGTCGACGCCGTGCGCCGCGAGCAGGTCGGCAGGGAGGTAGACGCGGCCACGGTCGAGGTCTTCGCCGACATCGCGCAGGAAGTTGGTGAGCTGGAAGGCGATACCGAGGGCCGCGGCGTGCGGCACGGCTTCCTCCTGCGGTACGACGGTGCCGAGCACCGGCAGCATCTGCAGTCCCATCACCGCGGCGGAGCCGTGCATATAGCGCCGCAGATCGGCGTAGGTCGGATAGTCCGTCACCGTCAGATCGCTGCGCATGGACGTCATGAAGTCCGCGAAGTGACGGTGGTCGATGCCGTACACGGCGGCGGTGTGTGCCACCGCGCGCACCACCGGCTCGGTGCTCGCGCCGCCACGCAAGCCGTCGTCGAGGCAACGCTGGAGGGCGTCGAGCGCGTGTGCGCGGTCCGCGGTGGTGTGACCGGTGGCGGGGTCGTCGACGATGTCGTCGGCCCAGCGGGCGAAGCCGTACAGGGCGTGTACGGCCGGCCGGCGTCCCGCGGGCAGCAGCCGGGTGGCGAGGAAATAGGTCTTGCCGTGCCGGGCGTTGAGCCGGCGGCAGTGGGCGTAGGCCTCGCGGAGCCGGGGATCGGTGACGCCTGCGGCGTCCAGTTCGCGTGCGGTCATGCCGGGATGCCTCTCGTGGCGGGGCGGGACGAACCGGCGGTGGAGCGGGGCGGCCGCAGGCCGGTGATCCGGGCCGCGGCGAGTTTGCCGGAGATCAGGACGGTGGGGACGCCGACGCCCGGGGTGGTGCCGCAGCCCGCCAGTACGGCGTTCTCCGTGCCGCGTACGAGGTTGCGGGGGCGGAAGGGGCCGGTCTGCGCAAAGGTGTGTGCGGCGGAGAACGGCGTTCCGGCGGCGAGCCCCTGTGCGGTCCAGTCGGCCGGGGTGACCATGCGGTACTCCTCGATGGCGGCGCCGATGCCGGTGAGCCCCCGGCGTTCGAGGACGGCGAGCAGGCTGTCGCGGTACCGGGGGGCGAGGTCGCGCCACTCCCCCGCCCCGGGGCCGGTGTCGGTGTTGGGGCAGGGCGCCAGGATGTAGTGCAAGTGGCGTCCGGGCGGGGCGAGTTGCGGGTCGGAGGCGGTGGGGCGGGTGAGCAGCAGGGAGGGGTCGCTCATCAGCTGACCGGTGCGGGTGAGTTCCTCGAAGGTCCGCTCCCAGGCGGCGCCGAAGGAGATCGTGTGGTGCGCCAGACGGGGCCAGGTCCGGTCGGTGCCGGCGTGCAGGATCACCGCGGACGGCGCGTGGCGGAGCCGGACCGGGCGGCGGGGCCGCCGGCCGAGCAGCCGGTGGACGACCGGCAGGTCGGGGGTGAGCACCACCGCGTCACAGGGAATGCGCTCGTGCGGGGTGACCACCGCCGTGATCCGGTCGCCGGTGCGTTCCAGCCGGGTGACGTGGTGGCCGTAGCGGAAAGCGGCACCGGCGTCGGCGGCCGCGTCCGCCATCGCCCGGGGCAGGGCGTACATCCCGCCGCGGGGGAAGTACACCCCGGCGACCGTGTCCATGTAGGCGATGACGGCGTAGGCGGCCAGGGCACGCGCGGGCGGGACCCCGGCGTACAGCGCCTGGAAGGAGAAGACCCTGCGCAGCCGGGCGTCGGGCAGGAAGCGGCCGATCCGGTCGTCGAGCCGGCCGAATCCGCCGAGTGCGGCGAGGCGGACCAGGTCCGGGTGCATCAGCTGCAGCGGTGAGTCGAAGTTGGTGTCGATGAAGCGGTGGCGCTGGACCGCGTACAGCTGCTGGAGCCAGCGGCGCAGCCGGCGGTAACCGTCGGCGGCCCCGGGTCCGGCGAACCGTTCGACCTCGGCCTCCATGGCCTCCGCGTCGGTGTGGACGTCCAGCTCGCTGCCGTCGGCGAACTGGGCGCGGTACGCCGGGTGCAGGGCCCGCAGCTCCATCCGGTCGGTGAGCCGTTCACCGACCGCGGCGAACGCCTCGTCGATGAGGTCCGGCATGGTCAGCACGGTCGGGCCGGTGTCGATGCGGTAGCCGTGGCTCTCGATCCGGCCTGCCCGGCCGCCGGGCAGCGCCGCACTCTCGACGACCGTCACCCGCCGGCCGGCGCCGAGCAGATGCAGCGCGGCGGACAGCCCGGAGAGACCGGCGCCGACCACCACCACGTGGTCGGTGGGGCCCTTGACGGTTCTCATACGGCGCCCCCTTCGGCCACCCCGGCGGGTACGGGCGAGGTGATTACGTCGGGTGCCGGGCCCCGGACGGTGGCGGTGCGCAGGCCGGCGACGGAAGCGAAGAGGCCGCGCAGCCGGGCGGCCGCGGAGGGTTCCAGGGCGGCCGCGGCCAGATGGCGGATGCTGCGCGCGACCAGCCGGTGAATGCGCAGTTCGACGAGGCCGAGCGCTCCGGTGGCGACGAGGACGGCACGTACCCGCTCCAGATCCGCGGCGTCCAGTTCGCTGTCGCCGACACAGCGGTCGAGGAGCGCGAGGGCCGCCCGGTCACCGCGCTCCATGGCCCGGGCCCGGCCGACCGCCAGCAGATAGGTGAGCTTCCCCTCCCGGATGTCGCCGCCGGACGGTTTGCCGGTCCGGTCCTGGTCCCCGAACACCCCCATCAGATCGTCCTGGAACTGGAAGGCGACCCCGGCGCAGCGGCCGGCGGCACACAGTGCCCGGGTGGTGTCCTCATCGGCGCCGGCCAGGGCCGCACCGAGCGCGAGCGGCCGCTCCACCGAGTAGCGCGCGCTCTTGAGGTACGCGGTACGGACGGCCAGTGCCGCCGAACGGGAGCCGGCGACCTGGCCGTACAGGTCGAGATACTGACCGGCCACCATTTCCATCCGCATCGCCCGCCAGATGTGCCGCACCCGCGGAGCGGTCTCCGCACCGAGTTCCGCACCGGCGACCGTGTCATCCGCCCAGGCGAGGGCGAGATCACCGGCGAGTACCGCGGCGGAGGTGCCGAACCGCCCGGCCGCTTCCGCGGTGCCCGGCGTCGCGTACTGGCCGGCGAATTCGGCGTGGACCGCGGGCCTGCCGCGGCGCAGCGGTGACCGGTCCATGGCGTCGTCGTGGATGAGCGCACAGGTCTGGATGAGTTCGACGGCGGCGGACACCCGGAGCGCCGGCTCCACGGCACAGGCGCCCGGCCGGTCCTCGCAGGACCGTAGCCCCCACCACAGGAATTGCGAGCGGGTGCGCTTGCCCCCTTCCAGGGTGAAGCGCGCGACCCGCGCGGCCACATCCCGGGCGAAGGTGCCCTCGATCTCGGCCGCCCGCGCGACCTGCTCCCCGAGGACGCCGACGAGCATCCGGCCGACGGCGGCCGGCACATCCGCATCGACGGTGTCCGGCCCGAGGCCGGCTGAGCAGGTGTCACCACGGCCCGGAAGTGCGTTCCCGGACGGGCAGCCGGACGGCGGCGGGCCGGCATCGCGCAGCGCGAGGGGGGCGGTTGCCCCGGTACGACGGCGCATCGTGATTCCTCTCGGCGCGTCGGTCGGCGGAGGTCGGAACGGGCCGCGGAGTCCGTCGGCGACGCCGCGGCGGGCTCGCGGTGCCGGTCACGGCGGCCGTGCGCGGCCCGGCCCGCGGGTCAGGCGGACCGGAAGACGAGGGCGGCGTTCTGGCCGCCGAAGCCGAAGGACGTGCTGGCGGCGGCGGACAGGGGCGTCTGGCGAGGGGCCTTGGCCACGATGTCCAGGTCGATATCGAGGTCGGGGTCCTCGTGGTTGGCGGTGGGCGGGATGGTGTCCTGTTGGAGGCTCATGACCGTGACGGCCGCCTCGATGGCGCCCGCCGCGCCGATGGCGTGGCCGAGCGCGCCTTTGAGGGAGGTGACGGCGGGGGGCTCGGCGAAGACGGTGTGCAGGGCCCTGGCCTCCGCCAGGTCGTTCAGGCGGGTTCCGGTGCCGTGCGCGTTGATGTGATCGATGTCCCCGGGCGCCAGGCCGGCGTCGGCCAGGGCGGCGGTGAGGGCGGCCGCGGCGCCCCGGCCCTCGGGGTCGGGAGCGGCGTAGTGGAAGGCATCGCAGCTCGCCCCGTAACCGACCAGCTGCGCGCGCGGGCTCGCACCACGGGCACGGGCGTGCTCGGGGCGTTCCAGCACCAGGACGGCGGCGCCTTCCGAGAGGACGAAACCGTCGCGTGCGGCGTCGAAGGGCCGGCTGGCGCCCGCGGGGTCCTCCGTACGCCGGGACAGCGCGCCCATGCGGTGGAAGCAGGCCGCGGGGATGGGGTGGCGGGCGGATTCCGCGCCGCCGGCGAGCACGAGGTCGCAGGTTCCGGCGCGCAGCAGGTCACGGGCGATGCCGAGGGCGCTGCTGCCGGAGGCGCAGGCGGTGGAGACCGCGAAGTTGGGCCCGGTGGCCGTCAGGTCGAGGGCGATCTCGGCGGCTGCCATGTTGGGCACGCTGCGGGTGATCGCGAGGGGCGAGATGTCCAGCGGGCGGCCGGCCGCGAGCTTGGCGAACTCGGTGACATAGCGTTCCATGCTTCCCGTGCCCGTGCCCATGACCACTCCGACGCGCGAGGCGTCCCACTCGGCGGGGCTGAGGCCGGCGTCGGCGACGGCGTGCCGGGCGGCGAGGAGGGCCATGGCGACGAACCGGTCCAGCCGCCAGGCGGCTTTCCGGCCGACCAGGCGTGCGGTGTCGAAGTCGGGCACCTGGCAGGAGATGTCCACCGGCAGTCCCACGAGCCCCGCGTCCCGGGTGGCGGTGGACCGGCCGGTGAGCAGGGTGTCCCAGGTGGCCCGTGCGCCGATCCCGGCCGGGCTGATGACACCCAGCCCGGTGACGGCGACCTCACGGCACTGACCGGGCATCAGCTGCTGCTGTTCGGCGCGGTGGTCAGGGCCTTGTCGGCCGTACTGCTGTCCATCAGCGCGGCGAGTTCGCCGATGGTCGTCCGCAGCGGAACGTCGTCCAGGGAGATCCCGGTGCGCTCCTGCAGCATCAGGCCCATCTCGACGAGCGCGAGGGAGTCCAGGCCCAGGTCCTCGAAGGTGCGCTCGGGGGTGACCTCGGCGGGGTCGAGGTCGAAGGTCTCGGTGAGGGTGCTGGTGATCAGCTCTGCACTGGTGGGCACGGGTGACTCCTTCGGTTGGGGTGGTCGTGCCGGCCGCCGTGGGCGGGGCGCTGTCCGGGGGCCAGGGGGTGTCCGCAAAGCCCCGTCGTCCGCCCGGAGAGCCGGACGGGACTGTGCGGACACGCCCTAGGCGTCGCTGCGGACAGGAACCGCGGGTCCGCGCCGCAGGAGCCCGGGGCACCGTGGGCTGTGCAGGTGCGGACGGGGCGTTCATCGTGGCTCCAGGCGGGCAGGGGCGGCCGGCACCGGGGGCCGGTGCGCAGGGGTCGGTCTCGCGCTCTACTGTCGCCGACCGTGTCCCCGGGCCCTGGTCATGAAGGCACCTCCGAACGAGTGACTTATCGCTCTATAGCGCCGGACGCTCTTCTTCCCTGGGTGCCGGCTGCGGTCCACGGAGCCGGGCACGGCCGTCGGGTGACGCACCGTGGGGGCGGTCCGGCCGGCCGAGCCAGCGGGCGGCGGCCGCGGCGGTGAGCAGGGTGACGACTCCGGCGACGATGGCGGTCAGCGTCATGGCGTCCGTGAAGGCTCTTCGTGCGGCGGACAGCACACCGCTGCGCAACGGGCCGGGCAGGCGCATGGCCTGTGCGGGTACGGACAGCATGCTGTGCCGGGCCGCCGCGGCCACCGGAGCGGGGGCGTGCAGATCGGTGAGGGAGGCGGAGAGCCGGGAGGTGAAGACGGCCGCCAGCAGGGAGCCCTGGACCGCCACCCCGAGGGCGGAGCCGACCTGGCGGGTGGCGTCGTTGATGGCCGAGCCGAGTCCGGCTCTTTCGGTGGCGACCGAGCCCATCACCGATTCGGTGGCCGCTGCCGCCACCAGTCCGGCGCCGACGCCCGCCACCAGCTGGAAGGCCGCGCAGTGCGGGTAGTCGGAGTCCGGGGTGGTGGTCGCCAGGATCGCGAAGCCGGCCGACACCAGGGCCAGACCGCCCACGACGGGGACCCGGCCCCCCAGCCGTGCCCGTACGGGTACGGCGCACACCGCGCCGAGGGCCAGTCCGGCCGGCAGGGGCAGCGTCCGCACTCCGGCCTGCCAGGGGCTGAAGCCCAGCACCCCCTGGAGGTAGAGGGTGAGCACGAACAGCGCCCCGAACATGGCGAAGGACATCAGCGCCAGGGCCGCCGCGGCCACCCCGATGGCCGGCACCCGCAGCAGGTACAACGGGAGCATGGGGGCGGGCGCGTGCAACTGGCGGCGGACGAAGGCGGCGAGCAGCAGCGCGGCGGCGGCGAATCCGGTCAGGGCGGCCGGACTCGTCCAGCCGCGGTGCGGGCTCTCGGTGATCGACCACACCAGGACCAGCAGCCCCGCCGCGGACAGGAGGGCACCGGGCACATCGAAGCCGGCCCGCCGTCGCGCATGGGACTCGGGCACCAGGAGCAGGGCCAGGACGATGATGACGGCGGCCGGCGGCAGATTGATCCAGAAGGCGGCGCGCCAGGAGAAGTGCTCCACCAGCCAGCCACCGATGACCGGACCGCACAGGCCGCCCATGCCGCCGACCGCTGCCCACGCGGCGATCGCCCGGCTGCGCAACCGGGCCTCGGGGAACAGATGGTGGATGACCGCCAGCGTCGCGGGCATCAGCAACGCGGCCCCGGCCCCCATGGTGCAGCGCGCGGCGATCACCTGCCAGGGCTGCGCGGCCACCGCGCCGCCCAGCGAGGCCCCCGCGCAGACCGCCACACCGCAGACGAAGGAACGCCGTCGGCCCCAGGCGTCGGTGAAGGCTCCCACGGCCAGCACCGTTCCGCCCAGGACCAGGGCGTAGCCGTCGACGATCCACTGGACCTGCGCGGTGGAGGTGTTGAGACCGCCCTGCAGGTCGGGCACCGCGACATTCAGAACCGTCAGATCCAGGCCGAGCATGAACAGGCCCAGGCACACCACGGCGGCCGCTCCCGCGCGGCGCACGGGTACGGCCGGCGTGCGAACCGGCGCAGTGGCCGTCATGCCGTCGCCACGGGGCGGTTGACGGCGGCGTCGAGGGTGCCGGCGAGATGGCCGACCAGTGCTTTCGTCTCCGTCTGCAGGTAGGTGTGCCCGCCGGGGAAGAGCTGGGTCGGGGCCGGCGTGGCGACCAGGTCGTTCCATGCCTGGAGGTCCTGCACGCTGGTGACGGGGTCGTGTTCACCGCCGTAGAGGGCCAACGGCACATCGAGGGGCGGCTCGGGGCGGTGCCGGTAGTGCAGGAGCAGCAGACAGTCGGCCAGCAGCGGCGTGCAGGCCGCGGCCATCAGGCGGGCGTCGGCGAGCAGTTGGTCGGGGATCGGGCCGACGAGTTCGCGGATGCCTTCCAGGCCGGCGGTCAGCCGCGGTGGCAGACCCGCGCTGTAGGCGTCGATATGCGGCGCCGACAGCGAGGACACCGCCAGCAGCGAGGGCAGCCGGCCGTGGGTGCGCCGCAGATGGCGGGTCGCCTCGTAGGCCAGCAGTGCGCCCGCACTGTGTCCGAAGACCGCGAACGGACGGGGGTCGGTCCAGTCGTCGAGTACCGCGGCGAGCCGGGCGCTCAGATACGCGGGGTCGGTCAGCGAGGGTTCCGCGGCGCGTGTGCCACGGCCGGGCAGTGCCACGGAACACGGCTCGATCCAGGGCGGCAGCAATGGCGCCCAGCGCAGATAGCAGTCCGGGCCGGCCCCGGCGGGCGGCACACAATACAAGCGCAGCGCCGCCTGCGGGCGGGCAGCCAGCACGACACGCTCCGGCACCGCCGACGCCGCAACCGTCACCGACGTCGACTGTTCTGTGAAACCGACACCCACGACACACGCCCTTCGCCTCGCGCTCCACTGGTTCAGGCCCCGCCCCGGCACAGCCGGCCGCCCCGGACGGGCCGCGTGCAGCCGTTCGCGCCCGGGGCGTCCGGCCGAGCGGCCGGCCGGCCGACGGGGTACGAAACCTCCGGCCGGCCGACGGGGTACGGAAACCTCCGGCCGGCCACAGGACCGGTGCCCACGCCGACCCTGCCCTCCCCCGCCCTCTCACTCCACACACCACGCAAGGCACCGCCCCCCTCTGACACCAACGGCGGCAGCTACGGCAATCGAGCGGCCGTGAGGGGCGATATCGAGCAGCCGTGAGGGGCGATCAGCGCGGGGCGGGGCACGGGATAAGGCAGGGCCCGGCCCCGTCCGCCACTCACCCAGGGCGCCTCCGTACGCGACGTCCAAGGCACGACGCCGTATCGCACCGCGCCTGACGAGTCATCCGCATCAGCGGCCGTCGGCGTCGCCCTCCAACCCGCGGCGGGGCACGGCACCGGCCTCGGGACGCGGGTGGACGTATGCACTCCCCGCGGCCGTCGCGTCCCGGGGTTCGAGCAGGCGGGCCGTACCGGCGGCGACGGCGCAGAAGGCCACGGGCAGGAGGAACGTGAGGTTGAGCGGGACCAGATGGGTCAGTGGTCCGATCACGGTGGGTCCGGCGAGCATCCCGAGGTAGCCGAGGCCGGCCACCCGGGAGACATTGGCCCCGGCGGCGTCCTGGTCCGCGTGGCCCGCAGCGCTGAACAACTGCGGAATGCAGCCGGAGAGCCCGGCCCCGAAGACCGCCCAGCCGCACAGGGCGAGCGGAATCCACGGGGAGAGCACCACCGCTGTCAGCCCCAGAGCGGCCAGCGAGGCGCCGTAACGCAGGACGGCGACCGGGCCGATGCGCGCGGCCACCCGGTCGGTGAGCAGACGTCCGACGGTCATGGCCGTGGAAAAGGCACCGTAGGCGAAGGCCGCGGTAGCGGGGGGCGCGTCGAGCACCTCGCGCAGATCCAGCACGCTCCAGTCGTTGGCGACCCCTTCGCAGAGCATGAGCATCATCGCGAGCGCCGCCAGCGCCCAGATGCGCGGGGGCGTGCGTGGGGCCGCGCCACGTGCTGCCGACGGGTTCGCGGCGCGGGCGGATGCGGGCGGCAGCAGTGCGGGTGCGGCGAATGCGCTGATGACCAGCCCGAAGAGGCTTGTCGCGGCGAGCGTCGCCGCCGCGCTCCAGCCGAGGCTGAGGGTTCTTGCGCCGACCAGCGCCGCGAAGACGCCGCCTATCGAGAAGACGGCGTGGAAGGCGGACATCACGGGGCGGCCGTAACCGCGCTCGACCTGCACGGCATGGGTGTTCATGCTGACGTCCAGACAGCCGTTCCCGAAACCGAGCACCAACAGGGCAGCGCCCAGGGTCCAGCCATCGGTGGCCAGCCCCGGCAGCGTCACGGCCAGGCTGCACAGCGCCCCGCTCACCGGCACGACTCGCCGGGCGCCGAAGCGGTCGGTGAGCCGCCCCACCAGCTGCATCCCGACGAACGCACCGCCCCCGAGAAGCAGCAGCAACCAGCCGAGCACCGCGTGCCCGATACCGGCGCGGTGCTCCACGGAGGGGATGTGCACGATCCACATCCCCATGACAAAGCCGTTGAGCCCGAAGAACGTGAAGGTGGCCAGTCGGCCGGCTCGCAGTGATCTCTCCATGCCAGCGAACGTAGCAAACATGATTCATGTTCGAAAGCTAGTCTTTCGAGCATGAGTAGTGTTCGATAGCGTTGCGTGGCGGGGGGGAGCACAGGCACCCCGCCACCCCACCCCGATAAGCCCTCAACAGGTCTACGACCCAGCGGATCTCGTCCATGCCGAGGAAGCCGGCTCTACGCAGTTCGGTGAGCAGGACCTCGTGCACCGCACACCAATAACCGTGCGGGTACGGGTACGCATGGGGCGTACGTAACTAACGGAACCCCGGCGGCAGTTCTCGTTCCGCCCCTCGGGCCAGGGCACACCCTTCGACCCCCTCTCCGCGTCGAGTCGCCGACTGCACCACAGTGGCGCAGGTCACCTTCCCTGGTGTCATACAGCTCTGCACCCCGGACCGTGTAAATGACGTCGAATAGCCGAATAACTGCATCGGCACCAATTGGTGAGTCACGCAGGTGTCACAGGAGGGAAAGCATGTCGACGTTCCGTACTCGCTTGATTTCAGGGGCCGTTGCCGGCCTCGCGCTGACCGCCACGACCGTGGGCCTCGCCAGCCCGGCCGCCGCAGCCGGGACCGCCCCGCCGTGTGTCATTGGCATGGTCGACGGAGCGTCGGGGCCGGCGGCCAAGATGGCGTATGTCAGTAACAAATGCGACTTCAACGTCGCCGTCGACATGGTTGTTTCGAACGGTACGGACAGCGGGTGCGTCACCATCTCGCCCGGACGTCAGTACAAGTTCAGGACATGGGGCTCCAATCAGCAGGTCTTCGCCATCAACAACTGTCAGCCGTAAGGCTCGACAAGCTGGGCCACAGCTTCGGACGAAGAAGCCCGGCATGACGAGGGGCGCCCGACTGCCGGGCGCCCCTCGTCTGCTGTCTCAGCGGCGTGTGGAAAGGCCGATGCCGGGGGGGGCTCGTACGTGACGCGGATTGTTGCGCCACCCGGCTGATTGTGGCCGCCGGGGTTCCGTTGCCTGCGGGTTGAACGCTCCTACGGCCCGATAGCGGCAGCACGATACGCATGGTAGCCGTTGGACGAAGCCGCGAGGAGCGACGTGTGAGAAGAATTGTGCAGGCGGGCAGTATCGCCGGTGCGTGCGGGCTGGTGCTGCTCGGCAGCGGCATTGCCCGCGCTCAGAGCCTTCCGGGCGAATCCCTGCTCTCCGCCGCCGTGGGCGCCGACCTCGTCACCGTCACCGGCTTGGTCTCCGGAGTGGTGTGCAACAACCGCCTCGCCGACTTCAACTACAAGGCACCTGTGTTCCGTTCGCCGCACCCCTGTATCAACGGGCCGGTGCGCAGCGGAAACAGTTTCCACAGCGGCAACTTCCTCAACCATGGGAACCCGAACAACAGCGGCAACCTCGCCAACACCAACGGGTCGACCAACAGCGGCAACGCCGTGACGGGCGCCTCGTCGGGCAGCGGCAACAGCGTGCAGCGCATCCTGGGAGGCTTTCTGCACTGAGGCCATGACCTCCCCAGGCTGCCGGGCCGCGAGGCCGCGGCAGTCGCACGATCGCCCGGCGGACTACGCCGGGCGATCGCCGTTTTCCGCCCAACCCCCGGCGCGGCCACGGCCGCACAGCCCTCCGGCCCCGGATCGCGCCGGGGCCGGAGGGGGCGGAGAAGGCGGAGAAGGCGGAGAAGGCGGAGAGGGCGGATTCAGTGTCGGGTCACAACTTCTGCTTCCCGCCGCCACCGATGTGCTGCTGGTCGTTGCTGGACTTGTTCTCGGCTCCGGTCGTGCCGCCGGCGTCGTCGTTGGTGTTGCCGTTGACGTTGGTCGGGCTACCGCTGTTGCTGTTGTCGCCGGACAGGTAAACGTTCTGCGAGTTCCGGACGTTTCCGCTGTTCAGCGGCCCGTTGATGCAGATCCTGGCCCGGTGCGAGCAGTTGAACCCGGTGTGGAAGTTGGCGATGGTGTCGCTGTTCCAGACGCCGTCCCCGCCGCCGAACAGAGCACCGTTCCACTACCGTCCCTTACCACTACTGATCACGTCCCTTTGACCTGCTTCCTCGGAGAGAAACGATGGGGAGCCCCAGCGGCACCGGCCTGCGACGCTCGAAGCGCTGAGCCTGCTCCCCAGCGCACTCCCCACACGCCCGCTACTCGCACGAGAAAGGCACCCATGACACAGCAGCCTGCCACCACCCCATACAACAGCGGCTTGTTGAGCAATGACGCCCAGCGTGAACGTGACCGCTTGGAGTCCATCCAGCGCAGCGTCGACGCGTTCACCACCGGAGTCCTCGATGGCCTTCCCATCGAAGCGTCATGGAACTGTCTGGAACTGGGCGCGGGCACCGGCTCCATCGCCTACTGGCTCGCCGAACGCTGCCAGGACGGGCGCGTGGTCGCTGTCGATCTCGACACCCGCTACCTGGATGCGGGCCGGGCCGCGAATCTGGAGATCCAGGAAGCCGACATAACGCGCCGGGACTACGCGCCCGGCACCTTCGACCTCATCCATGCCCGTTACCTGTTCTGCCATCTTCCGGACCGCGACGAGATGATCGCGCGCGCCGCCCGCTGGCTCTCCCCCGGTGGCTGGCTCGTCATCGAAGAGCCCTATCATCTGCCGGCCGACACCTCGCCATCCCCACTGGTCCGGCGCATCCTCGACGCCTATCAGCGCACATATCGCAAACACGGCGCCGACATGACCTGGGCCCGCGCCCTGCCCTCCCTCCTCGCGCGCAACGCACTGACCGAAGTGGCCTACACCGGAAACCTCGGCTGCATGGGCGGGCTGGACAAGGACCGCTGGCTCCCCCTCATCACCCAGGCGGCTCCCGCACTTCTCGCCGACGGTCTCATCACTGAAGCCGACCTAACCGAGTTCGCCACCCTGTTGAAGGACCCAGCCTTCATCGACATCCCGCAAATCACCATCTCCGCATGGGGCCGCCGCCCCAAGGAAATTCCGTCAGGTCAGTCCGTGGCCACCTAGCGGATCGAGCTGCCTCAAGGCCGAGGTCGTCGAGCTGTGCCGCCGTGGGGCGTGAACGAGCGACTGGAACGCGGCCTCTTCTCCCCCCATGCTCTCGTCTCCATGGTGGACAACGTCCGGGGCGCCAACCCCTGATCCCAGATGTCCGTCAAAGCGGATCAAGCCCACCCGGGTCTTCGGCTGCTGGTCACGGTCACCGCAGGTGGGGGCCTCGGCGGAGAAGCCACTCACGACTGACCGCCCAGTTCGCGGCGTTTCTGGCGCGGGTCGGCGTGCCACTGGTACCGCTCGGCGCGATGGCGCGCTCGGTGGTCGCCGGAACGAAGCCACCGACGGCGGAAGACGCGTTCCGGCTCGCTCCCGAGCTGGTCGCCGCGCGGTTCGACACGCTCACCGCGGCGGCCGAGAGATGTGACGCGCGGTTCAGGGACGAGATCACAAGGCACCATGACTGCCTGCTTGTCGCCGTGTTATCCAAGGGCAGTGACGACTTCGAAGCTCTCCAGTAGGCCCTTCGACGCAGTGCTGTGCGACCTCGACAATGTGATCCGCTTCTACGACACGACGGAGCTGGCACGCTTGGAGCGTGGGGCAGGGCTGATGGAGGGCACAACCGAGAAGGTGGCATTTGCGCCGGAGATAGATCGGCCGCTGCTCCTCGGCGCGATCACCAAGCGGCAGTGGGTGGAGTCCATCGTGATCGGCCTCGCAGGGCAGGTGCCGGAGGTCCAAGCGCGCGAACTGGGTACGGCCCTCGCCGAGGCGCCATTCCGGGCCGACGACGTTGTGGTGGCCATGCTTCTTCAGGTGCGGGCGCATGTGCCCTTGGTGCTGGTGACCAACGCGACCGTGGAACTGGAGGACGATCTGGCGTCGTTGGGTCTGGCGGATTTCGCAGACCATGTCGTCAGCAGTGCCCGGGTGGGGGTGGCCAAGCCGGACCGGAAGATCTACGAGATCGCGGCCGAGCAAGCGGGTGTCGCCATGGACCGGTGCCTTTTTGTGGATGACCGGCTTGAGAACATCCAGGCCGCAGTCGGGCTCGGCATGACCGGCGTGCACTACCGCGAACCCGCCGACCTTCGTGGGCCGTTGGGCTTGCTGCTAAGCAACTGATTCACCGTGGCGGACGACGCCGAGGCCAGGTAGCAGCCGTTGCTCAGTGAACTCGGTCAGCGGTTCTTGGCTGGTGGGGCGGTGCTGTACCTGGGCTGCGGAAGCGGGGGCCGGTCGCACGTGATCTTCCAGCCCGAAATGCGAATCGAACCCGATCAGCTTGTCCGCAGTCAGCGGACTGAAAGCGGCCTTCGTCTGGAGCGTTCCTGGCACTGGTACCGCCTTCGAGATCACGCAGGATATCGTCGAGCGGCGCTGGCTCGGTGAGGCCCGGGATTCGGCCGGGGTCGGCCGTCGGCCCGGCGGAACGTGAGGGAGCACGGTGATCTCGGACTACCAGCAGCGACTGCGTGAACGGTTCCTTTCCGTCCCCGAGTATCCTCCGCCGGCCCCCTGGCGCCCGGTCCTGAGCCACCAAAACCCCATCGGCGGCCTGCTCGGAATCGGCTTCGCCGTCGCTCCCGACACTGGTCACGACCTCGTTATGGCGGTCTCCGGCGACGGGCACGGCCTTTTCGACGCCCTCACCGGGGAGAAGATCGCCAGGGACCGCGATCCGGACCCCGACCACAGCACCCCGGACGCGGTGCCGGACCTCTCCTGTCCCGGACTCGGACCGATCGCCGGGACCCGGGTTCAGATCGCCGGACTCTTCGGCGGCGGCCTCCACACCACCCCCCATGACGGCTGGAGCCTGGAAGTCGTCAGCCCCGAGTGGCCCCATCACCGGGTTCTGCTCTCCAGAGACGGAGGCATGCCGCACGGCGAACGCTGGTGGCACATCTTCGACTCCAACTACTCCGAACTGCGGACCGCCGGCTTCTCGCCGTCCGGACGCACCCTCGCGGTCGCCACCAGCAGCGATCTCAGCCTCTGGGCCCGCCCGGACCCCGAAACAGGAACCACGGGCAAGATCGCGGTATGTCAGTAGAAGAGCATGGTCTTGCGTCGTCGATGTGAGCCCGGGGTGCGTCGCCGTTACTACTTTTCGGTTCCTTCGTCGGCGTCGTCTTCCAAAGCAGCCATGCGGGCCTTGTATTCGGCCTGTGGGATTTGCCCGAGAACCGCGAGACGTTCCAGTTCGGCTGCCTCGGCTTCATGGGAGATCTTGCGGCTCTGTTCGACTTGCTCTCTGCTGTACTTGACGGCCTTGGCGCGCTGCCTGGAACGGCTTCGCTGTAACTGCTCAGCGATCGCCCTTCCGGTTTCTTCGAAGTAACTGTCATGCCTACCTGACCACATTTCTCCACCTCTCACTATCGATGGAAATACCGGAAGCCGGGTCCAGGATATCCCGGACCCGGCTTCCCCAACCTGGCCATTCGTCAGATTTTGAAGTTCTTGTAGTCGATGGTGCACTTGATTGCCGTTGTGCCGGCGCCGCCGCAGCCCTGGGGGTGTGACTGCCACACCCAGCCCGGTGTGAGGAAGTTGGCCCACATGTCGTGCTGTACGTGCAGGGTCTTGGGGCGCTTCACCTTCGCCGTCACCTCTGAGATGGTGGGTGTCGGGTCGAGTGGCTGGATAACGGTGCGCTCGCCGTCGGCGATGGACTTGTTGTGGTCATCCATGAGCCGTGCGCGGGACTCTCCGGTGAACTCCGGTCCCCCGGGCCCTACAGCTGCGCAGTAGAACCTGGTGCTGCCGGTAACTTCGGAGACGGTCCCGGCACCCCACTTCCAGTTGGCGTTCCACTCGCACAGGACGGTTCTGGCCTTGAGCGGTGCGCCGGTCTTGGTGTCGATCTTGGCGACCTTGGCAACGAAGGTTCCGCTCCCGCCATGAGGACCGTTGTGTTCGGCTGCCGTGGTGTAGTGGGGAATGCTGCTATCGGCACCGAAGGTGATGCCAGCGGTCTTGGCACTCTGGGCGCTCTGGGCGCTTGCGGAACTGGCTGCCGGAAATGCCAGTGTCGACGTAGCGACAGCGGTGGCGATGGCTACCTTGACGGTATGCGACACGCTGGGACGCGCGATTCCCCCGTTGACTAACTTACCTTTCACTTTTCCCCGTTTCTCGTGTGGATGTTACGTGACCATTTGTAGCAGCCCTGCAAGGTTCCGTCGAGTGAGAGACGGGACTTGGCTCGAACTGGAAAGGCATGGCCAACACGCCTACTTTTAACGTTATTTTGACGGTAATTCAGGTGAACGGAGTTAAACTGAATACCGGAACTGCTGGTACCGAATGCAGCGCAGACGCAGACGCAGACGCAGGCGCAGGCGCAGACCAGACGCTGAGCGCTGGGCGTCCGAGCAATCAGCGGCGATGGAACAGCGCGCGGTACTCCCTCGGTCGTTGGCCCGTGTGTCTGGCGAAGATGTCGCTGAACGCGCCAGGGTCGCGGTACCCGACATCGGTGGCGATGCTTGCGACGGTCCTGTCGGTCGTCTCCAGCAGGTGTCTGGCTCGACGTACCCGGACCGTCTGCAGGTAGGCGAGTGGCGTCTCGCCGGCTTCGTCGCCGAAGCGACGGAGCATGGTTCTCGTGCTCACGTGGAACTCCTGGGCGAGGGTGGGCAGGTCATAGCGGGTGCTGAGGTTCTGGTCGAGCCACCGCTTGACGCCGAGCGAGAACTCCCTGCCCACAGTGGGTATGAGCTCGGGGTCGACATAGGGAGCCTGCGTAGAACGTGCATCGTCGACAAGCGCGATACGCGCGGTGCTACGGGCGACGCGGGGGCCGTCGTGCTCGCGGATGAGCTGCAGCGCGAAGTCATACATGGCACTGAAGGCCGCTGTGGTCGTCACCCCCCGGTCGGTCACGACCAAGCTCTCCTGGCGCAGGCGCACATCGGCGTACCGGCGGGCGAACCGATCCGCGAACAACCAGGACGTGGTCGCTTCGCGCCCGTCGAGCAGCCCGGCTTCAGCGACCAGGAAGGCGCCGACGCAGATCGATACGACAGCGTTGCCTGAAGCCGCCTGCGAACGAATGGACGCTACTTCCGGTCCCAGGTTGGCGAGTGCCGCGTCGAGGTCGAGCGTGGGCGAGAGTTCGAAGCCCGGCACGACCAGGACGTCGACCGGGCGCATCGCCGAAACGTCGAGGACCGAGCCGCCGGACGCGACCACGCGCCGCCGGGGCGAGATGACCGACGTCTCGTAGGCCGGCTGAGGCACCCCTTGCGCCGCAGCGACATGAGTTGCCATTGCCAGGAGGTCGGGGACTCCGAATACCTCCGACGCGAAGCAGCCGGGGTAGGCCAGCACACCGAGTCGCAGCGGACTCATACGGCACCTCCGGCGCCTCCGGCACTTCCTGCGCCTCCAACTGCTCCAGCGGCTCCAGCGGCTCCAGCGCCCTCCAACAGGTGGCGATATTACCGGGATTCATGGCGATGCCGCCACTTTTCAGGAGTGCGGCCGACTCGTCATCATCTCGGTCATGACCATGTTGCGAGGACAGCGCGACCCGTTGGACGACTTCTTCCGGAGAACCGTCAGCGTCGATGACGTCGACAAGACCGTGCACGTTGCCGGGACGGGACCAGCGGTCATCCTTATGCCCGAGATGCCAGGTATCAGCCCGGACGTCGCGCGGTTCGCGCGTTGGGTGCGTGATGCCGGCTTCTCCGTGTACCTGCCCTCTCTTTTCGGCGTCGACGGCGCCTATCCACTCGCCGAGGCCCGCGAGACCATCGTTCGACGCGCGTGCGTCAGCGCCGAGTTCCGCGCGTTTGCCGGTGGCGGCACCAGCCCGGTTGTCACCTGGCTGCGCGGCCTCGCTCGCCTGGCGCACGCCGAGCGTGGCGGGCCTGGCGTCGGCGCCGTCGGGCTCTGTTTCACCGGCAACTTCGCCCTGACCATGGCGCTCGAGCCCGCTGTCATCGCGCCAGTGGTCAACCATCCGTCGCTTCCGCTCGACGACCCCGGTGGTCTGGAGATCAGCGACGAAGACGCCTCTGCCGTGGCGGAACGCGTGGCGCGAGACGGATTGAAGGTTCTCGCCTACCGCTTCGACAACGACAGGTGGTGCACCCGCCAGCGGTTCGCCGCTTACCGAGCGCTGCTCGGGGACGCATTCGACGGCCGCGTACTCAAAGCCGAGACGGCGAATACGAACCCGCCGCCCTTCTTCCGTGACGTCGTCGGCTGCGCCCACAGCGTCGTCACGGCACACCTCGTCGACCAGGAAGGCCACCCCACCATGCAGGCCCGGAACGAGATCATCGCCTTCCTGGCCGAGCGGCTCGGGACGCGGCCGGAATGAACTTTGACGCTCGCTCCGGCCCGGGTTGAAGCCTTGGCTGCCATGGTTCCCGGTGCCGCCGCGGCCGCTCCCGGGCCAGGGGCGCCCCTCCGCCAAGGGCAGGGGGGCTGGTTCGCCTAAGGGCTGCCCCGTAAGTGATCTTCCAGATCTCGCCACCTAGTTCGGAAGGGTCATGCACGAGAGCTTTGAACGTCAGCTGCTGGTGATCGAGCGGGGAGAGGACGTTTGTGCCTCGTGGGGTGGCCACCGGGGAAGCACAATGGACGGTAGGGCTGGAAGCCACGGGGTTCGGTTTCGCGCCTGACCGTCACGCCACGTCCGTCAGGTGGTCAGACCGGCACTGGTCAGCCAGATGTGTTCGCAGGTCGCGGATGCCCCTTGCAACGTCTCGCGGGACTCTTGTGAGGCGTGGTAGAAGGTCCGCTCGATCATCCAGCACAGGGCGCGTGCCATCGCTGAGGCTTGTTCTGGTTCGGTGCCGGCCTGGATGCCGGCCCGTTCCAGGACGGCGGTGATGGCCGTGATGAACAAGTCCGCTGTATGGCTCCACAGCTCGCCGATCTCCGGCACGGTCAACGACAGGTCGATCGCCGTGCGCATGACCAGGCCGTGCTCGTTCCACAGCTCTACCGTGCGCTGCATGGCTTCTGCGATGGCCTGGCGGGGCTCGTCGGTCTGCGCGGTGGTCCGGGACCGCTCCCACAGATGCTCGACGGTACGCGCCACGAGTGCCACAACTACTTCTTGCTTGGAGCCGAAGTAGAAGTACAGGGCGCCGCGTGTGATGCCGGCGCCCTGGGCGATGTCGCCGACGGTCATGGCGTTGTAGCCCTTGTGCGCGAGCAGGGCTTCGCAGGTGTCCAGGATGGCCCGCTCCCGCAGATCGCCCTTGCGTTCGGTGCTGCGTCGGCTCCGCGCGGGGTGGTGGCTGGGCATCAGAGCTGAGCACCCTCGTCGAAGTCGGTCGTGCGGGAGAGCGTCTCCCATGCGCGGATGTCCTCGTCCACGGCAGTGCGCGCAGTGGTGACCAGCCGCAGCGCGTCCGAGCCCAGGACGAGGTGGGCCGGCGGCTGGTCGACCGAGGCGATGCGCACGACGGCTTCTCCGGCCTTGGCCGGGTTGCCGAGCTGGTTCCCGCTTGCCTTCTGCCGCGCTTCACGGATGGGATCGAACAGCTCGTCGTAGTCGTCGATGGTCCGCGCGGCGCGTGTCATGGACCGTCCGGCCCAGTCGGTCCGGAAGGAGCCGGGCTCGATCGCCGTCACGTGGATCCCGAACTGTGCGACCTCCTTGCCCAGTGCTTCGAGGATGCCTTCCAGGGCGAACTTGCTGCCGCAGTAGGCGGACATGCCGGGCACGGCCATGAGCCCGCCCATGGAGGTGACGGCCATCAGGTGTCCGCGGCGGCGTCGGCGCATGTGGGGCAGTGCTGCCTGCAGGGTGGCCACTGCCCCGAATACGTTGATCTCGAATTGCCGCCGCACCTCGGCCAGCGGGGTTTCCTCGAAGGTGCCCTCCAGGCCGTAGCCGGCGTTGGCGATGACGACATCCAAGGGGCCGACGCCTCGCTCCACCTCCGTGATCACATCCGAGACGGCGTGGTCTTCCGTCACGTCCAGGATGCGGCCGCGAGCGTAACCGGGCTTAAGCCCCTCGAAGGCCCGCAGGTCCTCCTCGGAGCGGACCGTGCCGACAACGGTGTGACCGGCAGTCAGGGCGGCCTGGGCGAAGGCACGTCCCAGGCCCGTGCTGACGCCGGTGATGAGCCAGTTCTGCCTCTGCATTGCTCCTCCAGGAAGGTCTCGCGGGGATCAGGACTGCTCCCCGCCCAGAAAGTCTACACAGTGCATATTTTTATCTTCGCCACGTTGGTTCTGGGTTACTCAACGGCATCACGCCTGGCCGGGGGAGATCCGGCCGCACCGAGACCGGGGCCCGCCGGCGCAGGCCGCTGTGCGCACTGGCTGGTGAGTTGCGGTGCCGTCCCGCGAAGTCACTCCGGCCGTCACCGTCCGCATCCGGCAGGTCGTGGCCTGGCATGGTCTGGCGTCGCGGATCATTACCAGGATGCCGAGTCGCGGTGGCTGATGGACGCATCGGTGGGTCCTGCCGGCGGAGACGGACTGATCAGCGCAAGGTGGCTGTTCACCTCCGGGATCATTCCCACGTGTCTGGTGCGATCACGGCGTCGAAGTCATCCTGGACAGCCCCGTTCACCGGGCTGAGCCCACAGTAGTTCGGCAAGCTGATCACAGCCTTGCGGCGTGAAGAACCGACCAGGCACACAGGGGCCGGCCCTTGGTCCCCACCCGCGATCACACCGTCGCCGAGCAGTCGAAAAACTACCGCTACTCGACCAACCACCAGGTCGTCATCGACGCCGACACCCGGTTCGTCGTCGCCGTCGGCCGGCCTGTCCCGGGCAACCGCAACGACTGCAAGGCGTGGGAAATCTCCGGCGCAAAGGCCGCTGTCGGTCACACCACCGTGATCGCCGACGGTGGTTACCGGGGCACTGGACTGGTCATCCCGCACCGACGCGAACCCGGCCAGACCGAACTCCCAGCCTGGAAAGAGGACCACGACACCTCCCACCGGAAAGTCCGTGCTCGCGTCGAGCACGCCTTCGCCCGCATGAAGGCGTGGAAGATCCTGCGCGACTGCCGCTTCCAGGCGTCGGTGTCCACTACGCCATGCTCGGCATCGCCCGTCTGCACAACCTCACGCTGGCTGGATAGGAGGAGCCGCGCCGGCCACCATCACACCGGAGGTCACTACGGGGCAGCCCTTAGGGTGCTGGGGTGAACAGTCAGATATCGCGTAAGCCGAGCACGAAGCGGCAGAAGGAGCCGAAGCCGGCGTTGGGCTGGCGGGTCGCCGGGCTGCTGCTTGGTCTCGTGCTCTCCCTTGTCGGCGTCGGAGCTGTCTTTGTCAACAGTGTCCAGGGTGTGCAAGCCACCGGTCTGGTGGGCACGCGTGGCATTTTCACGGTCGATTACTGCAACGACACCAATCCCAGCGGGAAGAATTCGGACTACGAGTGCGGTGGCGATTTCATCCCCCGCGGCGGGAATTCCGACGACGGGTGGAGTGGAACGCTCGAGAACGCGGACGACTATTCGGCCGGGGAGAAGCGTGACGTGGTCGAGTCCTGGCTGGGCAGCGAGTGGCGCTTCCGGGAGGTCGGTGTCGGGGCGACCTTGGGATCCGTGATGTGGTTCTGCATGGGGCTGGTGATCCTGGCGATGGGTGTCTCCCAGGTGCGCACCTGGGGGAAGAGCTTCAAGAGTTAGGGCGTCGACCGCCGGGAGGGCGCGGTGGCCGGCTCCCCCTACTGGATGTTCAGCAGGTGGGGGTGTGTCGGGTCGGTGGGACAGATGAAGATCCGTAGTGCGCCCCATCGGCCAGGAGACAATCCGGTGGGCGTGCAGGCGCCCACGTGGTCTGCCTCGGCATCTTCGATGGGGCGCCAGCTCTTGGAGCCACCGTCCCATTCGCTGCTGTCGAAGCTGAGCAGTAGGTCCATCGACGCTCCGCACCGGCAGTTGACGGGTGCCGGATCGGTCAGATGCCAGGATGCCCAGCCGCCGGCCTTGCAGCCGGGGGCGATGGACAGGTCGTACTGGTAGGCGTAATCAGTCTCTTCCAGCCATTGCTCGTCCTGTGCGTCGAGGCGCGCGCAGAGTGCCTCGGGCAGCAGATCCGCGTACTGATACTCGGTGACCTGCTCAGGGTGCAGTACGCACGGGGTGGGCATGTAGGGGTCGTGGGTGTCCCGGGGTTGCGGAGGCACGCTGCCGGGCGCGGAGGAGAGATCGGACGCGCGCCGCCAGACGAGGTGTACGTACGGACCCCCGTAAAAGCGGGGCTGACCGGGCAGGTCCTGGTGATCGGTGGGGCACCACAGCACCTGGAGGAGGTCGGTCCCTGAGGGGAAGCCAACGGTCGGGATATCGCGGGCGTGCAGCTGGGCGACGGCCACCAGGGGGTTCGGCTCCTCATGCGCCTCGGACTCGTACCAGTGGGTGGTGTAGCGGATGAGGTCGATGGACGCGCCGCGACGGCCGGATGCCTCGTCGAGCAGAGCGAGCTCCTCCGGGCTGCGCCGGCCGCGCCCCGACCCCTGCCGCGCCTCCCGCTCGGCCTGAGCCTGCTGCAACGCGAGGACGAGCGCGGGGGCTATCGGCTCACTGCGCTGGACCATACGGGGCGCGGTGCACGTGGGCCACGGCTCACTGGCGGGCCAGAACAGCGGACCGCCGATCGAGCTTTCGGCGATGTCCGGAGCGCCGGGCCTCGGGTGCAGCCGGGTCGTCTCCCTGGTGTGGGCTGCCAGTTCGGGCAGTACGGCGGTGACGTCGATGGGGCGTGGTGGTGTCGTACGGGGCAACGTGCTGCTCTCCAAAGGCTGCTGCGGTGTGGGGGCCGGCCGACAGCAGTATGGACGCAGCGATCAGTCGGGACCCGCCCGCCGAGGCGGGGTGGGCGGCTGGCGCAGATGGGTCTCCCCGTGACGGGCCCGGGCGTTCTCCGCCCCGCGCCTTCTCCGTCCCGCGCGTTCTCCTTCCCGAGCGTTCTCCTTCCCGAGCGTGCTCGTCCGGGCGGGCTACCCGGCGGTGCGGGCGGCCGGGGCCATCCGGGCGAGTACGGTGCGCAGCGCGGCGTTGAACCGGTCGGGGAGCTCCTGGTGCGGCATATGGCCGGCGCCGGTGATCACGCTGACCTCGGCGCCGGGTGTAAGGGCGGCGCAGGTCCGGGGCACCTCCAGGGGGATGGCGGTGTCCAGCTCACCGTGGAGGTAGTGGATCGGCACCTGCAGCCCGGGCAATGCCGGGCGCGGGTCGTAGCCGGCGGCGGTGGCTTGGTGCTCGTCGATGTAGACGCCCGAGTTCAGGATCTGACGGACCGTCCAGTCGATGAGCGCGGGCGCGGTGCCCGGCGCGTACCACCCCGGCACCCAGTCGGCGACCGTACCGGCCCGGTCGCGGCGCAGTGCGGCCACGAGCTCCGCCTGAGTCTCCGTCGACGGCCAGTACCCCGGCGCGCCCACCGACACCACACCTCCGGTCAACTCGGGCCGTCGCAGCGCCAGTTCAGTGGCGAAGACCCCGCCGATCGACGAGCCGATGACCACCGGCCGGTCCAGCCGCAGCGCGTCGATCAGCGCCACGATGTCGGTGACCACCATGGCGGTGGTGTTGCCGCGGGCCGGGTGGGCCGACCGCCCACAGCCCCGCCAGTCGACGGTGACGACCCGGTGGTCCCGGGTGAAATCGGGCAGCTGGGCGCACCAGGTTCGGCCGCTGGTGCCCCAGCCGTGCAGGAACAGCAGCGCCGGGCCGGTCCCCTCGTCCTCGTAGTGGAGTGTGGTGTCGTTGATGTCCAGGCTGGGCATGGTGGTTCCCCTCTGTCCCGTGACCCTTACGGGCCGCGCGGTGCGTGATGTCCCCAGCCAACCGCGATCACCGTCGCCGACCAATGGGCGGTCCGCGCCTACACTTTTCACGAACGGTGATCAATGATCAGTGCCGGTCACGGCGAACAAGAGGACCGGGGGCCATGGAGCTGCGTCAGCTGCGCTACTTCCTCACCGTGGCGGAGGAACTGCACTTCGGCCGGGCCGCCGAGCGGCTGCACATCGTGCAGTCCGCGGTGAGCCAGCAGCTCCGCCGGCTCGAACGCGAGCTGGGTACCGAGCTGTTCACCCGTTCCACCCGCGTCGTCCGGCTCACCGAGGCCGGCAACCGGCTCCTCCCGTACGCCAGGGAGATGCTCGCCCTGCAGGCACGCGCCCGGGAGGCCGTCGACGAACTGCGCGCCGAACAGGCCGCGACGGTGCGCCTCGGCACCAGCTCAGGGCTGGGTGCCTGGCTGGATGTCGTACTCACGGCGTACGCCCGGCACACCGGCCACGCCCAGCTGGAACTCGTCACCGGCGGCACCGAGGAGCGCCTGGCGCAGGTGCGGGCCGGTGAGCTGGACGCCGCCCTGCTGCGTGGTGAAGGGACCGACCCCGGGCTGGAGTTCCTGCCGCTGTGGCAGGACGCGCTGATGGCGGCACTGCCCGCGGGCCACGAGCTCGCGGCGCGGGAGACCGTCGAACTGGCCCGGCTCGCGGAACTGCCGCTGCGGCTCTCCCCGCGCTCCCGCAACCCCGCGCTCCACGACCTGGTGATGCGCTCCTGCCGGGCGGCCGGTTACGCGCCCGTCCTGGGCCCGGAGTTCACCAACGACCAGGACACGCTCGCCGCCATCGGCCACGGCAAACCGTCCTGGACGGTCTTCTACGCCCCGCACGCCGAGCAGCTCCCCGTTCCCGGCGTGGTGTTCCGTCCCCTGAGCGACCCGGCGCCGGTCATGCGGACCTACCTTGCGGTGCGGAACGGCCCGCCCCGGGCCGCGCTGCGTGCTCTGATCGAGGCCTGCTACGAGGCGGTCGACGGTGGCCCGGGCGTACGACCCGGCTCGCCGCTCACCCGGGATGTGCACGACGTCGGCCGTTGACTCGCGCTGGTGCTGGTGCTGGTGCTGGTGCTGGTGAAGTGTGGGTGGTGGCCAGGTGTCTGGTCGAGGGACCGGACCGTGCGGGGTCCGCGTATGCGGTGCTGCCGGGCGTGTGCTGGGTCAGGCCGGCGCGACCGGTCGTGTGCGGGTGTCAGGCCGGCGCGGGCGCGTTCTCGGCCGTACGCCGGCGTTTCCAGTAGGCGACCGTCAGCACGGCCAGAAGCGGCCCCCACAGGACCAGGGGCGCATAGCAGAGGTGAAACCAGGCCTCCTCCCAGCCGCCCGCCTCGCCCGGAAACTCGCGGGGCAGGACGTCACCTCGGATCGTCCTCCCCATGAATTGGGTAATGGGGGCCAGGAGGGTCCACAGGAACGTGAGGAGAACGGCACCGATCGTGGCCGGGATGACTGCCGCCATCGTCGGGACCCGGCGGCCGCCCAGTAACGGGAGCCAGCGCGGAAACACCTCGCCCCATTGCGCGACCAAGCCGAACGCGGTGAACGCGAGCGCCTCGGACAGGACCGACAGGAAGACGACGTACGCCCGCTCTCCGACCCCGATCCCGTGGTCGAACGCGATCGGAAGCCTCCACAGGCTGGACGGCAGGACGGCCAACACCACGGCGAGGGCGACGCATTGCATCCGCCGGGACACTCCGGCGACGGGCTCGTGGGCCACCTGCCATGCGGCCCTGAGCCGTCCGGGGCGGGCGGCGAGGTCCTCGGTGTGCGGGGGCGGCTGCTGCATGTACGGTCCCTTCTTCTCGGTGGGCTCTCGGTGGGCGCGGCTCTTCTCGGTGGGCTCGACCGGCCCGTACACCCATGAAGGTCGCACTCGGGCGGGCGCCGAGAGTCGCTCCGCGGGCTGAACCGGCTCCGCCGTCCAGCCGAGGGAGCGGTGCGACCGAAGGAGGACAGCAGGGTGCGCCATGCCGGGTGGGGTGGTGGGTGGAGTGGTTCCATGCCGACTGCCGGCCGCTCGCCGCGCGCACCATGCATGCGCTCCGCCCACTCAGGGAGTCAGAGAGTGAGGGAGTGAGGGAGCGAGGGGGTAAGGGAGTCAAGGACTCAAGGGGCGGATGACTCCCCGCTCTCCGTATCGACTCTGACCAAGGTGAGCACTCCCCAGGTGATGAGCACCGCGCCGACGCCCTCCGGGATCAGCCACCATCCCGTGCGGACCCGGTCCTCGTACACCAGGATGCCGAGAGTCACGCTGACCAGCCCCTCGCCCAAGGTGAGGGCGGGCTGGGAGGCCACCAGTGGGCCGGATTCCATGGCGTTGGCCAGGAGGAAGAGGGAGCAGGCGCCGGCCGCGACGAAGGCGTAGGTCTGCCAGGCGGCGAAGAAGGCGCCCGTGCCACGCTGTTCGAAGGTCTCGGTTGCGGACTTCATGAGGGTGGCGGTCAGGGCGTAGCCGATCGCCGAGGCGGAGCTGAACAGGGCCGCGCGTGCTTTTCCCCGGGGTTGGCGCAGGGCGGCCAGTACGCAGAGCGAGATGACGAGCGCGGTGGTGAGCAGGGTCAGTACCCACGTGCCTGTCGACACCACGGAGTTGCCGCCCGACGGCGCGGCCGCGGCCAGTGTGAGAGCGAGGCCGCCGGCGACCATGACGGAGGCGGTCCAACCGGCCGCGGGCAGCCGCCGCCGGGAGAACGCACAGGCGATCAGGAGGGTGAAGGGCAGTTCGGTCACCAGAATGGGCTGCACCAGCGACAGCGGACCGAACGCCAGGGCCAGTGCCTGGCATGCGGCGGCGCCGACCACCACGGCGATCCCGGCGAGCCACGCCGGGTGGTGCAGCAGGTGACGGACCAGCCGGATGCTGAAGGCGTCGCCCGGGGGAACGGACCGCGCGCCGACGCGTTGCAGCACCGTTCCTGTGGCATTGCCCACGGCCGCCAGCAGGGCGAACAGTGCGGACAGCACGGCTGCCACGGGGCGGCCCCTCCGGGTCGGCGCGTCGGTTGATGACCGCCACGGTGGCAGAGGAACCAAGTGCGCCGGGAGCGCACCACCGCGCGGAGGAGACCATCACACGATCGGCGGGGTCATGCCCTTGGCCGCTCCGGATGCGGCCCGGCGGTGCGGAAGGTCGGGCCGACCGTCGCACCGAGTCCCGTCAGTTCCGCGGCGAGCAACGCGAACCACACCCCCACCAGCAGCAAGTGGGCCCGCTGTGGGATGCCGTGCCAGCCGGGGTGGCCGAAGAGCGGGCCGACGGTGCTCACCGCGGTCGTCAGCGCGGCAGCCAGCACTCGTACGCCCCAGCGGCGGATCATCGGAAGACGGGGGCGTTCGCCCGCGCCCGCCGCGCAGAAGAAGACCATGGAGGCGAAGAGGAAGAAATGCGCCAGTGCGCTGGTGGCCGTGTGCCACGGGTGTACGGCATCACAACTCCACTCCACGGAAGGCGCGCAGCGCATGGGCAGGATGACATCGCCCAACGACGACATACCGAGGGCGAGCACCGAGGCCCAGCCGGCGCGTGCCCATGGCCCTTCCGCGGAGCGGCCTGCCAGGAGTGCTCCCGCCATCACGATGACGGCGCAGGCGGCCTCGATGCCTCCGAACAGCAGACGGAACGGCTGGTCGGCTGCGTAGAGCTCACTTACGTAGGAGTGCCTGGGGTCCAGCCCAGTAGGCAGGACGAACTCAAGAACCCAGCTGTTGTACAGCACGGCTGCCGTCGCCAGCAGAAGCGCTGCCCAGCCCTCCCGCGACATATCGCTCTGCCCGGGGGTTGCACGGGCAGAGCTGGAGATATGGGGCACGGTGTGTCCTGTTCGTGTGACATCGTGAGTTCGCAGTCACCAGTCACCCTTCACCATTCACCGCACAACTCGGGGCATTTCGCAGTTCGAGGTCAGGTCCGCGGCTCCGGGTGGACAGTGGCGGCCCAGAGGCCGTCGACCGGGGCCCGGCTGCCCCTCTGCCAGGATCACCACGTGGCTGGGCACGACACAGATCGCGGCTATCTGCTGGACGACCGGCAATCGGTGTCAGGCCCCGAACAGCAGCTCGCCAACCGGCTGCGGTCCGGCTTCCGCACCCTGATGGCGGCGCGCGGCGCGGACCTCGCCTACGGGCCCCCGACGAGGAGATCGCCCGTCGCCTGGCGAACATCGCCACCGGACGGCTCGATCTGGCCACTGCCCCGATGATCTCCGCCTGGGCGCCGCCCGTAGCCCCTCCCCCGATGGCCCACCTCGTGTCGCCCTGCTCGGCCGGAATCCGGGCGGGGATGCCACACCTACGACCAGAGCTGAGAAGCCCTGCATCGCCAAGAGGGCTCGCGGGCCCCGGCAGATGCACGGAACGCCACGTCCGACGGCTCCCCGCCGGCCCGGGAAGGGTTCGACGGCGTGTGGCACGGACGGCCAGGCGTCGGTACTCCTCGCCCGTGCGCGCTGCGCCATCCGGGTTACGTTGCTCGCAGACTGTGGCGCGGCGTCCGGCCGGTCCGTTGAATCGGTGCTACCGACGGTGGGGTGCCCATCCCCTGGCGGGGGACCATGGACGGCTGCTGGCGTGATGCGGTTTCGTCGTTGTTCTTCAGGGCACCCCCGGCAGGTGAGCGCGCTCGGACAGTCTCCTGCCTTCCGGCGTGCATCAGCCCCCCACCTCCTTCACGGAGCCTTCGAAAGGGGCTGTCCAGCATGGCACTCGTTCTTACTCTCACCCCGTCAACCGTCGCGGCGGGCCAGACGTTCCAAGCCGCTGTCACCGGTGCCGCACCGGGAGAGGTGATCACCTTCACCTATGACGCGGCACCCCCGCAGTCCATCACCGCCGACGCCATGGGCAACGCGAGCGCCACCTTCACAGGGACCACAACGGGCGCAGTAGTTGCCGCCGGGCCCACCAGTGGCGCGGCCACCGCGACCCTGACCATCAGCGCGGCACAGAACTGTGTGATCACGGTGACGTCCACACCGGCCAACCCGACGGCCGGCCAGCCGGTGACCGTCACGGCGACCGTCACCTGTAACGGCACCCCCGTACAGGGCGCGACCGTGCTCTTCGCCACCGTCAACGGGCCCCTGGGCATCGGCGTCACCAGCGCCGCCGGTCAGGCCAGCGTCACCACCAGCACGCTGCCGAGCGGGCTCAATGTGGTCACCGCCACCGTGATCTCCGCCGAGACCACCTGCATCTGCGTCGGCACCTCCGCGACGGTGAACATCACGGTCGCCGCGGCACAGAACTGCGCGATCACGCTGTCGACCACGCCCGCCAAGCCGACGGCCGGCCAGCCGGTGACCGTCACCGCCACCGTCACCTGCAACGGCGCCCCCGTACAAGGCGCGACCGTACTCTTCGCCACCGTCAACGGGCCCCTGGGCATCGGCGTCACCAGCGCCGCCGGTCAGGCCAGCGTCACCACCAGCACGCTGCCGGCCGGAGCCAACGTGGTCACCGCCACCGTGATCGCCGCCAACACCACCTGCACCTGCGTCGGGGTTTCCGGGACGGCGACCGTCAACGTCGGCGCATCGACAGGGGGGCTCACGGCGAACCCGGCCTGCTACACGCTGAACTTCCCGCCGCTGCCGTGGGCTTTCGCGACCGCCACGTTCAGTGCGAGTGGCGCGACTCCGGGCGCGGTGGTCACCTTCCACCTGGACGGCCCCTCCGGCCCCGTGGTGTGCACCGCCGTGGCCAACGCGAGCGGCAACGCCAGCTGCACGGCCACCCTCAACATCGGCCAGGTGCTGTACTCCAGCTACACCGCCACCACACCCTCCGCCGGTGGGACGCTCAGCTCGTCCAGCACCCTGGGCATCTGCCTCACCTGACGTCCCGTCCCGTCCCGTCCCGGCCGGCGCGCTGCGCGGCAGGAAGCGTGCGGCCGCTGATCCGAACCGGCGAGAACGGCCTCGGGCCGATGAATGACCCAGACAGCCGTCCCCCGTAACGCATATACGGGGGACGGCTGCTGGGCCACAAGGATAGGCCCGGAAGACATGGCGTTGCCCGTCGGACCGATTGATCCTCATCGCGAAAAGTCACCGAAGGAGCGGAACATGGGCTGCAATTGCGGCGGCGGTGCCCGCCAGGCCGTCACCATCTACCAACTGACGCTGCCCGACGGCACGGTGCGCCACTACTACACGTGGCAAGAGGCTGATGCGGCCAACAAACGCGCGGGCGGCATCGGCACCATCCTCATCATCAACCAGTAACGGATCGCCCGGGGCATTCGCGGTTACAGGGTGGATTTCATGAGCCTTCTGGAGTTTCTGCTTTCCCTCGGCGCCACGTGCCGCCTCACCAGGTTCATCACCAAGGACACTCTCGCGGCGGGCTTCCGCTCATGGGTCGCCGACCGGTTCGGCGATGACTCCAAACCGTCCTACCTGGTCAGCTGCAGCTGGTGTACGAGCGTGTGGGTGGCTTCCGCCATGGCCGTCCTCACTCACTGGACCGGAGGAACGACAGGGCTGCAGATCGCCACAACAGCCCTGTCCCTTTCCTACCTCGCCGGGCTCGCTTCCCAGTGGCTCGATTGAGCCACTCCGTCCAGGCCGCGGCCGTCGGCCGGTCCGTTCCCGCGGCGCCTGCTCTCCGCGTCGGGAAGAGGGCGTCGCTTCAGCGGCCGACGGCCTTGCGGAGCTGTTCCTTGTTCATCTGGGAGCGGCCGTCGATGTTCTTCTTCTTGGCCTCTTCATACAGCTGGTCCCTGGTGGGGCTCTGCGGCCCCTTGTGGGAGCGCTCGCCGCCGCGCTGCGGGGCGGATTTCGGGTCCCGGAGGGAGGTTCTGCTCGCGGACTTGGCCTCACCGGAGCGGGCGCGTTCCTTATTGACGGTGCGCGCGGCGATCTCCTTCGCCCGCTTTTCGGAGGTGCCCCGTTCCTCGGCCTGTTCCTTGATGTGCTCGTACTGCCGCTCACGCTTCTTGCTCGAACCCGCAGGCATGATGCCGCTCCTCGGTCGCGATCTTCTGGATGTCCTTCCACGGCCCGGCGGATCCACGGCCGCGCCCGGCCATCTACCAGTTCACGCCCAAAGGGGGCGGCGCGCCACATCAGAGGGCCGGACCCCTGAACCGGCCTCTAGAGAACGACGGACTCGATGAGCTTCGCGATGGCCTCGACGGCCGTCTGCTCATCGTGCCCCTTGGCGACGATGACGACTTCCTTGCCGTGGCTCATCTCCAGCGTCTGCAAGCTGAACAGGCTCTTCGCGCTGGCTTCCTTGCCGTCGACGAGGAACATGATGTCCGAGACGTAGCCCTGCGCTTCCTGAACGATGCGCGACGCGGGACGCACCCGCAAGCCGCCCGGCGACGCAATGGTCACGGTCGTCTCCGCCATGAACTGACTCCTTCAACCGACAGCGGCCGGCGAGCTTTCGGCCAAGCGCCCACCATACGGAGCGTCGGCCCGATCGCGGGGCGAGGCACTCACGGCCCCGTGAACCCGCAGCGGACTGCGCACGCGCTGCTGTCGCGCCGATGCCACCACTGCGTGATCACTTCCGGTAACTTACGGCCCCCAGGCGTCCGGCTTCGCGTGTCGCCACACCTCTCAGAGCGTGGACCGGAAACCTGTCCGGCGCTACTCGCCGGGGAGGCCACCTCCGCCCACTCCAGGGGACCGTCGGGGGTGGCCTCGGCATCGCGGCTCACCGCCCGGCCCTGACCGTACCGGTGACGCGGAAGAGTCCCCCGCGGAGGGGTCCGACCGGCCCCACCGCACAGCGCCGGCCAGCCGATCGCCCGGCGAGGTCGCGATATTGCGCTTTGATAACGTCGCCGGTGCGGCGGCGATCCGTTTGTCCCGTCAGCGCAGAGCGTTTCCGGTGGGGAATGTCGGATCGAGAGACGGAGCTCAGGTGACGCTACGCACTGTCCGCGACGCCGTCGTCCCGGGTGGCCGCGCCCTCCTCGTCGGCCGCGAGCCGGGCGGACGCCGCGTGAAAGGCCTCGAGGCCGGCCGCGAGCTTGACCACATCGGAGGGTTCCATCCGCTCCAGGGTGGCCGTGACCTCCCGGCTCCGCGCCGCTCGGTACTCCTCGAGCAGCACTTTGCCGCGCAGGGTCAGCCGCAACTCGACCTCACGGCGGCTCGTCGCACTGGGGCCCCGTTCGGCGAGACCCATCGCTTCCAGACGGTCGCAGAGCCTGCTGACCGCCGAGGGACGCGAGGCGAGCGCTTCGGCGAGCGTGCGCAGATTCGTACCTTCCCGTTTCTCGATCACCAGCAGGGCGCGGAGCTGGGAGAGGGAGACCTCCGCCGAGCGCGCCGCCTCCTGGCCGTGCCCCCACAGGACCTCGAGCAACTCGGAGGCGGCAAGGGCCGCCGCGCTCGCCTGTTCGCGGGAAGGGGACCGACTGGTGAAACGGGACACACGAACACTCTGTCACCCTGCGCCTCCCGTTGTCAGACCGACCCTGCTCTTGGCGCCGGACGAAGGGTGCTCGGGAACCATGACTGACCGCATCGACATGGGAGCGGCGCTGCGTGGCGCGCTCCCGCACGCCCTGCTGGACACCGTGCGTGACCATCTCGCCTCCGCCTATGGGGCCACCTCGGTGCACCTGTTCCTGACGGACTACGGCGGCACGGTCCTCAGCCCGTGCGACTCCCCGGAAGGCGGCGAGGGCTCACTGCCCATTGCCGGCAGCCCGGAGGGGCGGGCACTGGGAAGCCAGGAGCCGCGCGAGCAGCAGGCGCCCCATGGTGAGGCCGTCGACCACCATCTCCCGGTGACGGTGCGCGGCGACCGGATCGGCATCCTGACCGTCCGGCTTCCCGCCGGACGGTCCACGCCGGCGGTCCTCGACGAGCTGCGGCAGGTGGCCGGCCAGCTGGGCCACGAGATCCTTGTCGCCGAGCGGGACACCGATGTCTACCAGCGGGTACGCCGCGTCAGCCGCCTCACCGTGGCGGCGGAGATGCAGTGGCAGCTGCTCCCGGCCCGGGCGTGCAGCGCCGCGCAGTACGCCGTCGGTGCCCAGCTGGAACCCGCCTACGCGGTGCACGGCGACAACTTCGACTGGGCTTCGGACGGCGACGAGCTGATCCTCACCGTCACCAACGGCATGGGGCAGGGCGTCGACGCATCGCTCCTCACCCACCTCGCCGTCAGCGCATTGCGCAACGCCCGCCGGGCCGGCGTCGGCCTCGCCGATCAGGCGGCACTGGCCGACCAAGCGGTCTACGGCCACTACCGGGGCAGGTCCCACGTATCGACGCTGCTGCTGCGCGTCGACCTCGCGACGGGGCGCATGGAGATCGTCGACGCGGGCTCGCCGCAGATGTGGCGGCTGCGGGGCAAGTCCGTCGAGCGCATCGAGCTGGACAAGCAGCTGCCGCTGGGCATGTTCGAGGAGTCCCACTACGCGGCGGAGAGCTTCACGGTCGAGCCGGGTGACCGGCTGCTGTTCGTGAGCGACGGGGTGTACGACGCCCCCTCGCCGCGGGGCAGAAAGTATGCCGAGGGCGCGCTCGCGCGGGCGCTGCACGCCACGCGTCTGCTGCCCGCCGCCATGGCGCCGGGGGCCGTCCTGCGCGATGTGGCCGAATACCGTGCTGCGGAGACGCTGGATGACGCCCTGGTGCTGTGTTTTGACTGGTTCGGAAACGATCTCCGTTAGGCCCGGACCGGTGTGAGTCCGGCGCCGGCGTCCTTGAACCGATTCCGCCTCTGCGCGGCCCGTACCCTGTCCCCTTCAGGAGGAGGCTGCCTCCGGCGTTGTCCGGGTCCGGGATCTCATATCTCCTCCCCGGCCGCAAAATCACCGCACCGATTCAGCCGTCCGGCCGTTCTCCGCCTCGGCGGGTGAAGAGGGGGCCCGCGCCTACCCACGCTTGATCGCGCTCGCTAACATTTGCCGGAAGGCAATTATCGTCGAGCGCGGGTGGGCCCGGCCGCACCGTCGGGCGAGAAGTCCCGAGGCGGTCAGGCGGGCCGGACCCCGGAAGGACACTGAGTTGGTTTCCGCTGAGGCTGCCGCACGCGAGCGCGTCACGAGCGTGCTGCGCGAAGAGGCCGATGACATCTCGGACCGATGGGTGCAGTTGCAGCTGGCGCAGCCGTCGCTGGACGGGGATGTGAGCGAGGCCGAGCTGGGTGAGGAGGCCGATGCGCTGGTCGGTGCCCTGCTCTCCGGTCTGGACTGCGGCCTTCCGGTCGAGCAGGTGGTCACCTCGCACGAGGAGATGCACCGGGCGGTGTCCGAGATCTCGCTGCGCCGCGCGCGCCGGGGTGTCTCCCCCACCGCGACCTCCCTGGCGGTCCTGTCGCTCAAGGAAGCCCTGCTGGAGGCCGTGCAGCGGCGGACCCGTGAGGGCGAGGACCTCTTCGGCAGTGCGGTGCTGATCAACCGCCTGCTGGACACCGCCGGTGCGCTCTCGTTCGAGATCTTCGTCGAGGGCCGCGAGGAGATCATCCGCCGGCAGAGCCAGCAGTTGCTGGAGGTGTCCACGCCGGTCGTCAGGCTGTGGCGCCAGGTCCTGGCCGTACCGCTGATCGGCACGCTCGACACCGCACGTACCCAGGTGGTGATGGAAAACCTCCTCCAGGCCATCCAGGAGCACGAGGCGCTGGTCGCCATCATCGACATCACCGGCGTGCCCACGGTCGACACGGCGGTCGCCCAGCATCTGATGCACACCGTCAACGCGGTGCGTCTGATGGGCGCGGACTGCGTCATCAGCGGCATCCGGCCCCCCATCGCGCAGACCATCGCGCAGCTCGGGATCGACCTGTCGACGATCCTGACCCGCGCCACCCTCGCCGACGCCCTCGGAGAAGCCGTGAAACTCACCGACGCAGCATCGGATACCTCCCCGCTGGACAGGCGATGAACGCCCCCGCCTCGGGTGGCGTCCCGATTCTGCGCCTGGGGGATGTCCTGGTCACGGGCCTCCTCAATGAACTCGACGACAAGACCGCCGTGGCGTTCACCCAGGAGCTCACCGACCGCATCACCAGCGATGGGGCCCGCGGTGTCCTCATCGACATCTCCCGGCTGGAGATCGTCGACTCCTTCGTGGCCCGTACGTTGATGGAACTGACCACCATGGCAAGGCTGTTGGGCGCCCGGGTGATCGTTGCCGGGATGCGGCCGCCGGTCGCCATCACCCTGGTCGAGCTGGGGCTCCAGCTCACCGGAGTGGAGACCGCGCTCAACGCCGAACAAGGCATGGCTGCGTTGGGCTGGCGTCAGAGCCCACAGCCGTCCGGAGGGAGCCTGAGTGAGTTCCGCCCGGAGCACTGACGATGCGGTGGCTCCCGTCGCCACCCCGGCGAACGACACCGCTGACCGTGACGGAAAGGCAGACCGTGACGGAAAGGCAGACCGGACCGTCCACGAGGTGCGTACCGAAGAAGACCTGCTGACCGTCCGCCACGCGGTGCGCGCGGCCACCTTGCGTGCCGGCTTCAGCATCGTCGACCAGACGCGGGTGGTCACCGCTGCCAGTGAGCTGGCGCGCAACGCCTTCATCCACGGCGGAGGCGGCAGCGTGACCATCGAGTATCTGACGCTGGGCGGGAACGCCGGGCTGCGTCTGACCGTCGATGACAACGGGCCCGGCATCAGGGACATCGACGCGGCGCTGACCGACGGCTTCACCACCGGCGCGGGACTCGGCCACGGCCTGGGGGGCGCCCGGCGGCTGATGAACGACTTCGAACTGCACACCGCGTCCGGGCAGGGCACGACCGTGATCGCCACTCGATGGGCGGGGCGTTGACTCTTCCGGAGGCCTTGCCGACGGCACACATCGCGGTCGACCACTACAGCGCCGTTCATCTTGCCGCCGAGACCGCCCGCGCGGTCGCCGGACGCTGCGGCCTGCCGGGAGCACTGCCCGACCAGGCCGCCGTCATCGCCTCGGAACTGGCCGGCAACCTGGCCAACCACGCGACCGGCGGCTCGCTGTTCATCCAGCCGCTGCCCCTGGGCGGCGGGATGGAGGTCGTCGCCGCGGACCACGGTCCCGGTATCAGCGCACTCCAGCAGTGCCTCACCGACGGTTACACCACCGGCAACACGCTCGGTGCCGGCTTGGGTGCCGTGAAGCGGATAGCGACCGACTTCACCATCCGTACGCAGCCCGGGACCGGCACCCTCGTCTGCGCGCGCCTCACCGGGCCCGAAGCCACCCGGCCGGCCGGCCAGGAGGTGGGCGCCGTCTGTCTGCCTGCGGACCGCGAGCAGCTGAGCGGCGACGCCTACGCCGTCGTCGATCAGGGCACCGTCCGCACCGCCCTCGTGGTCGACGGCCTCGGTCACGGCCCGCAAGCAGCCGAAGCCGCGCAGACGGCGATCCGGGCCTTTCACCGGGCCCCGGACCTCCCCCTGCCCGCACTCGTCACCGCCCTCCACCGAGCGCTGCGCCGCACCCGGGGCGCGGCGGTGGGCCTGCTGCGTCTGCAACCCGGCCGGGCGGAGTACACCGGTATCGGCAACGTCCGTGTCCTGACGATGACGCCGCTCGACGTGGGCCATCGCCTGAGCGGTCAACCCGGTATAGCCGGCCTGAACATGACACCGCCGCAGGTGCGCGCTTTCCCCCTGCCGCCCGGCACCACCGCCGTGCTGCACTCCGATGGCATCGACCAACGATGGGCCCAGTCACCCTCGCCCTTCGTGCGTCGGCTGCCGCCGCACCTGCTCGCCGCGTCCATCGCCCACAGCCACCGCCTCACCCGCGACGATGCGACCATGCTCGCCGCCCGACCCAGCCAGAGACTTCCGTGACCCCCCACACCTTCCACAACCTGCCGGGCCTGCGCCGCGCCGTCCGGGAACTCTGCGAAGCCCACCGGCTTCCGTCCCACCACGGAGCGCGGCTGCTGCTCTCCGTTTCCCGGACGGCCACGGCCGCCTTCGACGCCGGCGGCCCCGTCCGCCTGGAGGTCGTCGAACAATCCGTGCCCGACGGAGAGAAGCTGCTGGCGGTCACCCTGTACACCGGGCAGACGGCAGCATCGCTGAGCCTGACCGACCTTCCGCTGCGCGGGCAGGCCACGCCCGACGGCACCATTGCCTGGCACCTCCCCCTCGGCGAAGGGGAGGACTCGGCGCGTCCCGCCGCGGTGGCCGCACCGCACGGCGCGGTGCCCGCCCAGAGCCACACCCGGGAGAGCGACGGCGCGGTGGCCTACGAAGCGGAGATCGCGGCGCTCGAAGGTGATCTCGGCGCCGCACTCTCGCGGGTGGACACCCTCACCACCGAACTGCACCGGCTCAAGGACGAACTCGCCGAGACCAACAGCGGAGTGCTCGCCCTCTACATCCAACTGGAGGAGAGGGACGAGCGACTGCGCCGGGCGCACGGCCAGATCCTGCGGGAGCTGGAGGACGCGCTACGGCCCCCGCCGATCACCGTCAGCGGCCTGGAATTCGCCGTCCACTACGCCCCGGCCGATACCGACGCCCCCACCGGAGGCGACTTCTACGACTGGCTCCTGCTTCCCGACGGCACGGTGCACATCACGGTCGTGGACGCGCTGGGCCACGGGGTGCGCAGTACCCGCAGTGCGCTCAATGTCACGCATGCGGTGCGCACACTGGCCCTCGAAGGCCATCCGCTGGAATCCATCGTGGCCCGTACCCATGACATCCTCGCGCCGTTCGACCCCGAGATCATGGCCACCGTCCTGCTGGCCCGTATCGACCCCGAGACCGGAGCCCTCCGCCTGGCCAACGGCAGCCACCCGCCGGCCTTGGTCGTACGTGCCGACGGGACCGCCGATTACCTGGAGGTCCGCGGCCGGGGCATCGGATTTCCGCTTCCCGGGAGCGAGTCCGTGCTGGAGGACACGCTGCACGAGGGCGACCTTCTGGTGCTCTACACCGACGGACTGACCGAGAGCCGACGGGATCCGATCGAAGGCGAGGCGCGACTCGTCAAGAGCGCCTGGGCCCATGCCCGACGGCCGGTGGACGAGGTCCCCGGCGCCATCGCGAAGGACATGCACACGGTGATTCTGCATCCGGACGACACGCTCGCCCTGGCCGTCCGCCGGGCGGGGAACCCACAGGGCAGTCACTGATCTGGCGGCTTTGCGCGGCCCACACCGCGGCGGGCCGCACCCACTCTTTTCCCGAGCGATTGTCTGGGTAGACGCGTCATGAACAGCAGCCGAGAACGGGGCCCTACCGAGCGGGGGGAGAAAGCCGTGCCACACCAGCTTGCGATGGACGACCACCCGTCACATCCGGCCCAGCGTGTCTGCCAACCGGATTCCGCAGCGGACGCCCGCGATTTCGTCAGAGCCTTCGTCGCCCTGCTCCGCCCCGCGCCCCCCGCAGGGACCATCCAGAACTTGCTGCTCCTGGTGTCCGAGCTGGTCGCCAACGCGCTCCGGCACGCCGGCGCCGTCACGGCCCTGCATCTGCGCGCGGACCGCGAGCGCATCGAGGTTCTCGTCGAGGACCCCAGCTCCGCGCATCCTCAGGAGCGCCGTCCCGATCTGTCCGGCAGCAACGGCGGCTTCGGATGGCCCATGGTGCACAGTCTGGCCCTCGACATCGTGATCCTCCCGGGGTCCTGCGGCGGCAAGACGGTACAGGCGGCCCTGGCGCGCTGAAGGGTTGTCCGCATGCCGTTGTGTTGTGGACGGCGGGGCGGCTGTGTGACCCGGAAATCACCGGGCCGGGCGGGCCGGTGAGAGAGCTAGCCCTCGCGGTCGCCGCCGTCGGTTCCGAGGGGCGCCGACGGCTCGGCGTCGAGGGCTTTCGTCACGGAGTCGTGGAGCGGCAGGACCGTGTCGAGCCCGGTGAGGGTGAAGAGTCGTTCCAGAACGGCGGAGGGGGTCGCGAGGCGCAGCGCCGGGCCCAGCGCGGTGTGCGCCTGGAGCAGGACATTGACCGCGGCGGAGTCCGCGAACGTGACGGCGGACAGGTCGACGACGACCCGTGCGACGCCGTCCTCGGCCGCCTTCCTCAGGGTGTCGTCGAGGGGCGCGACGTTGTCGAGATCAAGATCTCCCGTGATGGCGACGAGCAGAGCTTCTCGCCCGTGCCACACGACCCTCTCCGTCTCAATCGGTCGGCCTCCACTGGGCTGGGGCAGCACGGTGAACCTCGCTGTAGGGCTAACGGGCTGTAGGGGCTAACGGCTTGAGCAACTCATCGGTCCGGATGCCGGACGCCAGGTGACCAGCTCGGTCCAGGATAGAAGCGATAGTTGCCGTTTGACAACATTCGCTATAAGGCAACAATCTGTTCTCGTCACAGATCAAGGCGGCTGCACTGGCGTGGCTTGAGACCAAGAGCGGCCTGAGTTCCGCTACGCGCTGTCAGAAACATGAGTGTGGCCGCCGACGACGTGTGGGCGGTCACTCCTATGCGAGTGGGGAGGAGTCCGCCGCGTGGAACCCATCGGGCCGTCTCCTGCCCGGCACCGACGCCTCGGCCGGTGCAACTACGGGAAGGACGCCCGCCCTTCCGCGCTCGCGGGGGTCGAGCGGCCACCGTAAGGGGGCCACCCCGCCCACTCCGTTCCGTCATTCGGCGCCGTTCCCCGCTGACGCCCGCCTTTGCCCTCGTCCACGGACGAAGAATGCCTGAGAGACCGTGACTCAACGCCCTGAGGTAGCACGAGCTTTGCAAGCGTCGGCCCCGCACGCTCTGGTGGACACGCTTCGTGCGGTACTCGCCGAAGGCTATGGAGCGCTCTCCGTGGAGTTGCTGCTCGCGGACTACGGGGCGACGGCCCTCGCTCCCTTCGGTGCGGTGGGGACGGCCGCCGCACCGGTCCCCGTCGCCAACAGCGCCGAGGGCAGAGCGTTCGGCAGTCAGCAGCCCCGTCAGCGGAGCCGGCACGGAGGTGTCGTCGAGCACCACCTTCCGGTGACCGTCCGCGGGGAGCGCACCGGCATCCTGACCGTGCGGCTGCCGGTTGAGCGGTCCGTTCCGGAAGCCGTCGACGGCCTTGCCCAGGCAGCCGGTCTGCTCGGCCACGAACTCATGGTGGCCGAGCGCGACACCGACGTCTACCAGCGGGCACGACGCATCAGCCGGCTCACCCTGGCCGCCGAAATGCAGTGGCAACTCCTGCCGGCCAGGGCCTGTTCGGCCGAGGAGTACGCCATCGGCGCCCACCTCGAACCCGCTTATGACACCCACGGCGACAACTACGACTGGGCCTCGGACGCCGACGAGCTGACCCTCGCCGTCACCGACGGCATGGGCACCGGCGTCGACGCCTCGATGCTCACCCATCTCGCCGTGAACGCGCTGCGCAACGCACGCCGGGCCGGTATCAGCATCGAGGACCAGGCGGCCCTGGCCGACCAGGCCCTCTACGCCCAATACCGCGGAGCCGCCTACGTATCCACCCTGCTGCTGTGCTTCGACCTCGCGACGGGCCGGGTCCGGGCCGTGGATGCCGGGTCGCCGCAGCTGTGGCGACTGCGGAGAAGGACGATCGAGCGCATAGAGCTCGAACCGCAGATGCCGCTCGGCATGTTCGAGGAGACCCACTACAAGGCGCAGGAATTCGAGGTTCTGCCCGGGGACCGGCTGCTCATCGTCAGCGACGGCGTGTACGCGGCGCACTCCCCGCAGGGGGAGGCTTACGCGGAGCGGGCCCTGGCCCGGACCCTCCACGCCGGCAGGCTGCTCCCGGCCGCCGATGTGCCCCGGGCCGTACTTCGTGATCTGGCCGCATACCGGGACGCGGAATCGCTGGACGACTCCCTGGTGCTGTGCGTCGACTGGTTCGGGCGGCAAGGAGACCGGCCGGCGGAACCGGGACAGGCAGCCGGCACCGGGGACGGTGCCCGTTAGAAGCAGACGATCCGGGTACCCGGGACAAGGCACCGCTCCAAGGGCGCAGTTGGTGTCGCAAGCAGGAGCCTTGAGCTCGCCGGTGTTTCCGGCGCCGGCCCCTGCCGTCCCCCATGGAAAGGCGGATCATGCTCTTCCTGGTCGTAGCCCTGTTCCTGTTCGGCGCACTGCTGGGCACCGCGGGGCATGTCCCCGTGTCCGTCACGGTCGTCGCCGGAATCGCCATCGCGGTCTGGCTGGTGATCTTCTTCACGAGGGAGCGCCGTAAGGCAGGCAGTACGACGAAGGGAGCCGGCCGATGACCTCCACACGGATCCCCCTGAAGACCGGGCCGCACCCGCAGGCCGACCGTATGGCGGTCGCCGCGTTCGTCTGCGGTCTGCTGGGCATGCTGGTGTTCAACATCATCTTCGCTCCGTGCGCCCTGTTCTTCGGCGCCGCGGCCCTCTACCGCGGGACCATCCGGCGCCTGCGCGCCTACTTGGGCCTGCTGTTCGGCACCGTCGACATCGTGCTGCTGGTGGTGCTGTCCGCCCACAGCGGCACCATCAGCTGGCACGTCTGAGCGTCGGCCGGCTCCACCCTCCGCTACGGGTGTGTCTGCTGTGGCCGGGCACGAGCCGGGCAGGACACTTGGCGCCTGGCCGGGCGCGGAAGCGGAGGGTGTGGATGGCTGGCAGCACGGGTCAGGCGGAGCCGTGGGAGGCAGGCCGGTTCGCCCGAGCCTTTACTACAACCCGCGCCGCCTTTTCCGCCGCCATAGCGGGCACACCGGCTTCGAGAACTACGGGGCCGTGCTGGGGGCACTGGAACGGGCCCTGTACCAGGTTGCCTCCCTCACCCGCAGCCTCCACCAGTGGCGCGACACCGAGACCAGCTACAACTACCGGGCATTCGTCGAGCGCTATGGCACATTCCTGGCGTCCATCGCCGACAACGCCCAGCTCCTCAGCACCCTGGACGAGGACCACTTGGCCGACCAGGCCGGTGAACTGCGCCGACTGGCGGAGCGGGCCCAGCACTTCCGGCGGCAGGTGACCGAGCAGGCCGAGCGCGACGGACCCGCCCCGGACACGGCAGCGGTCCACGCCGTCACATTGACCGGCGGCCGGATTGCCACGGGGCCGGCCCGGTGCCGGCTTCCCAGGCCCAGAGCATGTCGTGGTCGAGGCACCGGATGCCGCTTTGCTCCGCGTACTCAACTGCGGGCTCGGTGAAGGTGCTGGTGGTGACGACTGCTGCGATATCGGCGCCGTGAATGGCGAAACAGGTCCCGCCGAAGCGCTGGAGATCCTGGGACCCGACCTTGTGGTCTTCGCCGTACTGCTTGCACTGGATGACGAGACGGAGACCGTCGGGCGTCACCGCGATGACGTCGGCACCCAGGTCATTGGCACCGCCGACGACGCGGATCTCACGGCAGCCGTCGCGTTCGCACAGCAGCGCCACCACCTGCTCGAATTCGTCCGGACCCAGCTCGGCGTCGTCGGCCAGATAGACGGCCTCGTCCGGTACGCCTTCCTCACTCCGGAGGCCGGGTTCGGACGCGGCGTGGGGCGCTTGAGAGCCCGTGGTACCGGCCCCTAGGGGTACTGTCCGGTTGCGCTTTCTGCCGCGGATGACCACCAGGGCCGTTGCGACGAGCACCAGACCGAGGAGGGCCACCGCCCCGGGGCGCAATGTCGAGCCCTGCAGCGTCTTGAGGACCAGTCCGATACCGAGAACACCGCTGGCGACGAATCCGAAGACGAGGGTCAACTGACGCATGCTGAAACGAGGGCGGCGTGTGGTGGCATGCTCCCGGCGTATCGGCTTCACCATGAACGAGGGTCTCCCAGCGTGAGTCGAAGATCGTTTGGATCTCGTGCCCCACGGCTGCCGATTCAATTGCCGGAAGATCACCCCTGACGAGAACCCCTTGTGTCGCCGGCTGCGCGATGCGTCAGGCCATGGATGCGCGGGCCTCGTCCCCGGGTCCGCACGGTGACCCGGACGAAAGTCCCTGATCCCCGTTGAACATCGTCACCAGCCGTCGGGCGAACTCCTGCGGATGTTCGGTGCATCCGACGTGGCCGCCGGGGAATTCGACGGCCTGCCCGTCCAGCAGTTCGGCGAGCCGGGTGCCCGGTCCGTACAGCGCCTCCTGGTTACGGGAATCGCGCCCCACCGCGACGCCCAGTTTGTGGGCGGCGGCGCGCAGCGCCGGGAGATCCGGGGTGGTCGCGGTGAACGGGCACAGCATGTGCTCCAGGAAGACCGGGAGGTTGGCATGCATGCGGGCCGCCATCTCCCGGATTCCGGGCGGCAGTTCCGTCGGCGCCTCCGTGCGCCGGTCTCCAAGTCCCTCGCTGAACCGGGCCATTGCGGGACCCGGGCCGTGCAGACGGAAGGTCTCGCGCACCTCGGCGAAGAGCGCACGGTACGGTGCGGGATCGTCCAGAAGCTCCACCAGCGGCGGCTCGTGGACCACCACCCGGCGCAGCTGCCCGGGATGCCGGGCCAGCAGGTCGAGGGCGACGATCGCGCCCGAGCTGCTGCCGAAGACGCAGGCCTCCCCGTCCGGTGACAGCGCGGAGAGCAGCCGGTGGGCGTCGTCGCTCCACACCTCCACCCGCTGGTCGGCGAGCGGCTCTTCGAGAGCGCTGCGGGAGAGTCCGCGCGGATCGTAGGAGACCACGGTGTACCGGGTGGCGAGGTCGGGCGCCATGCCCTCGTACACGCCGGCGTCGGCCGCGCCGCCTGGTATCAGCAGCAGTACGGGGCCGCTGCCACGCTTCTCGTAGTGCAGGGTGGCACCGGGGACCTTGAGGGTGCCGGTCGTGGGGGTGGGCATCACTTGCTCCGATCGGGTCGGGAAGGCCAGTTCTCCAGGAGCACGTGGAGCGCCTCAAGAGAGCGCTTCCAGGACTCCTGCACGCCTCGGGGGTGTCCGAAGCCTCCGCTGAGTTCCAGGTGGATATAGCCGTGGAAGGTGCTGCGCAGCATCCGGGCCGCGTCGGTCAGGTCCGGCTCGGTGAGGCCGTAGGCGCGCAGCATGCCGTAGGTCAACTCGACGCTGCGGCGCAGCCCTGCGGAGTCGGCGACCTCCTCGGGGGAGAACCGCATCTGGCTCACCGCGTAGCGTCCGGGGTGGTCGAGCGCGTACTGCCGGTAGGCGTCAGCGAAGGCGATCAGCGCGTCCTTGCCCGCCCGCCCCGCCACGGCGGAGCCGATGCGGTCGGTCATCTCGACGGCAGCCAGCAGGGCGATGCGTACGCGCAGGTCCTGCAGGTTCTTCACATGTGAGTAGAGGCTCGCGTCCCTGACACCCAAGCGCCGCGCCAGCGCGGACACCGTGAGCCTGTCGGCCCCGACCTCATCCGCCAACTCCGCGGCGGCCTCCGCCACTTTGACCGCAGTGAGCCCCGCGCGCACCATGCAGCACCTCCGTATCCGTCATCACCCATAACCTAGGACCTCTAGGCTAAAAGCTAGCATGGCTAGGAAGGCTTTGGTTCGGGGTGAGGTGTACGGAGGCTGCTACGGGGGCTGCGGGGAGGGGGAATTGCCGGTCGCGGCGTGCCCGGACGGCCGAGGGGGGGAGGAAGACCGGCCGCGGCGGCAGACAGGCAAGCGCCGCGGGGCTACCGGGCTACCGGCGGCGGTGCGACGCGGTGCCGTTCCCCTTCACCTCGTGCGGGGTGAGGCGTTGCTCGCCCGGGACGAGTTCGTCCGGCTCGCGGCTCTCCACGACATCTCCCACCGGGCCGCTCTCCGGCAGGCGCGGTTGCTGCTCGGGCAGGGGCGGCCCCGGCTCACGGGCCTTGATGCGACGTCCCCATACGAAGGCCGCAAGGAGAACCGCGACGACGAGAACTCCCACGATGGCGAGCAGAATTCCGCTCGTCCCACTACCGGCTGCCAATTGCTCGATCATGGTCACTCCCATGCATAGGGTTCCTTATGGGAGCCGGGTACCCCCCGAGGCAGGGACCATCCGCCGGCCCGGCGGGTGGTGAGGGAGCCTTCGCCCGGGACTTGAGGGAACCCCGCCCGGGGAGGAGAGTTCGGCTGTGGCTCCGGGATGACCTGCGGGTTTCCTGACGTTCGCTGCCGCTACCCGCATCGCGTGGCATCGCCCCGCACGCCTTGAGGGTGGAGACGCCTCAGTCGGTGGTGAGCATCTCCGTGCGCAGGTGGTTCAGGCAGCGTGTCAGGAGGCGGGAGACATGCATCTGGGACAGGCCGAGTGCCGCGCCGATCTGGGACTGTGTCATCTCCTGGCCGAAGCGCATTTCGAGGATCTGGCGGTCACGGTCCGCAAGCCGCTCCAGGAGGGGCTTGAGGGCGTGCAGATCTTCGAAGAGGTCCATGTCCTCGTCGCGTTCGCCGATCAGGTCCGCCAGCGCGGCCTCGTCGCCATCGGTGTGGAGGGGCGTGTCGATGGAGGTGGCGTTGTAGCCGTTGGCGGCAACCTGCCCCTCCACCACCTCCCCTTCGGTGATCTCCAGATGCGCGGCGAGCTCGCAGACCTTGGCGTCCCGGCCGAGCTCGTTGGAGAGGTGCTCGTTCGCGCGGGCCAGCTCGACGCGCAGCTCCTGCAGGCGGCGCGGGACGCGTACGTCCCACGTGGTGTCACGGAAGAAGCGCTTCATCTCGCCGGTGATGTAGGGGATGGCGAGAGTGGTGAACTCCACCTCACGGGACAGCTCGTAGCGGTCGATGGCCTTGATCAGGCCGATCGTGCCGACCTGCATGAGGTCATCCATTTCATCGCCGCGGCTGCGAAAGCGCCGGGCGGCATAGCGCACCAGCGAGAGGTTCATCTCGATGAGGGTGTTGCGCGCGTACTGGTACTCGTGGGTCCCCTCCTCAAGAGTCTCCAGTCGCTGGAAGAACAGCCGCGTCAGCTCCCGGGCGTCGGCCGGAGTGACGGTCTCAGGTGATTCGATGAAGGGGAGAGTCGCTTGCGAGGCGGATTCCACGCGTGCATCGGAAATGGATGTCTGCGTTACTACCGGTGCCGGTGCTGTGCGGATCATGTCCTGCTCCCACCCTTGCCGAGCCCCCGCTCATCTCTGGCCCCTACCCTGCCGCAAGCACAGCATGCGCGCCGTACTCACCAGCGTCAGATTTTCCTGACGGCTTTGCGGAAAAGGAGAGGCAGTTGGCAGGATTTCCTGCCAACCGACCGGATGCGTCAGGCGCGGTGCCAGCCCGCGTAGTAGACGCCCACCTGCTCGTGATATCCGGCATCGCCGAGGTGCTTGTCCATGTCGAACTCCGGCGCGTCTTTGATCTCTTCCTTGGTGCGCTCCACGTAGATCTTCTCTTCCGCGTCATCGATGCGGCTCACCGTGCCGGCGGGCAGCAGGACATGCTTCCCGAAAATCCACACTCCGGTATCGACGACCAGATACGAAGCACCCACTTCGTCCGAGTGCCTGTCGACCTTGCCGATGCTTCCGTCGGTGGCCTCGACCTTGTACCCGATCAGGCTCGCGCCCGCGATGTATCCGCTGGTCGGCTGATAGCCCCAGATGTCGCTCATGGAATCGGCTCCTTCGTTGACGACGTGCGAGGAGGAGAATGGTGCTCTCCTTCGAGGGCGCTTCCTCGCTGTTCCGCGTGGCCCGTATCTTGGACTTGGCCCGGTGCTCATGAGATTTTTTCACGCGTTCGGCGATTTGGACGACCGTAGCGTGAGAGGCGCGGTTCTTCAGCAGAGGAACCGCCGCCGCCGATCGAGCGGCCCGTGGACCGCGGCCCGGTGTGTAGCCGAAAATTCTGCCCCGCACCCAGTTATCTGGAGCGATGGTCTGCGCCGACCGACCTTCGTTGCTGAAATGGACTGGTGGGCCCCGTGGGACACGAAGCGAAGAAGAAATCCTCCTACAAAGGCACCTCATCGAAGGCGATCCTTCATCAATACGACTTCTTGGGTGACTTCTACCGGCTGACCCTGGGACCCGAACTCGTCTTTTCCTACGGCATGTGGGAGGAGGGCGACACACTCGACTCGGCTCAGACCCGAAAGCTCGATTACCACGCCGAGGCGGCGCACGCCGTGGGCGCGGACCGGGTGCTCGATATCGGCTGCGGGTACGGCAGCCTTCTGCACCGGCGTGGCCCGGTACCGGGAGTTCTTCCAGCGCTGCCATTCCTGGCTGCGGCCGGCCGGGCGCCTGTCCGTACAGGCCAACGCCTGGAATGAGCGCGGGTGGCCCGCCTCCCTGGTACTACCACCGCAGCAATTGGCCCCGCACGGGAGGTGCGGCGCCCGTGAACGCCTCGGCCTCAAGGACATCCTCGGCGGCATCAAGAACGTACGCGAGGGCCTTCATGGTGGCAGGCCCGCGATCCGGCGAGGCGCTGCTCCTCCGCACCGGCCGACGCGCTCCCCTGCGCACCGGCCGACGCGTTGCCCCTCCGTACCGGCCGACAATGACACCCCCGCCCGCCGATCACCGGGAACGTCGGTGGGTGCGGCACAGTCGGCGAGCGGTATCCGTTCGCCGGCTGGGGACGGCCCCTCAGTCAGCGCCGCCGGACAGGGCGAAGGCGCGGTAGCCGTCCTCAGCGGCGGCGCCGCACTCCGCCCGGTACCGTTCCAGGCCGCCCGTGTAGGCCAGGAACACCCGCGGCTTGCCCGGCACGTTCGCCCCCATGTACCAGGAGTCGACGGACGGGTAGAGGGTCTGGGCGGCGAGGTCGGCGACATGGGTGCACCAGTCCGCCTCGGCACGCGGGGTGGCGTCGATCTCGGTGATGCCGTTCCGCCGCAGGTGGGCGATGCAGTCGGTGATCCACTCCACGTGCTGTTCGATGGCCACCACCGCGTTGCTGAGCACCGACGGGCTGAGGGGTCCGATGACGGTGAAGAGGTTCGGGAAGCCTGCCGAGAGCAGGCCCAGGTGGTTTCGGGGGCCGTCGGCCCACTTCTCCCTCAGGGTGGTGCCGCCCTTGCCGACGATGTCCATGGCCACCTGGGACCCGGTCAGGGCGTCGAAGCCGGTGGCGAAGGCGATGACGTCGACGGCGTGTTCCCGGTCCGAGGTCCTGATCCCCCTCGGTGTGATCTCCACGATCGGCGTCTTGGTGAGGTCCACAACGCTCACGTGCGGCTTGTTGTAGGTGGCGTAGTAGCCGGTGTCCAGGCAGGGACGCTTGGTACCGAACGGGAAGGTGCGCGGCGAGAGCGTCTCGGCCGTTTCCGGGTCGGTGACGATCGACCGGATCTTGGACCGGACGAACTCGGCGACGGTCTCGTTGGCGGCCCGGTCGACGAGGATGTCGGTGTACGTGCGCAGGAGGCCGCTGAGTACGCCCGAGTCCCAGCCCTCCTCATAGGTGGCCCTGCGCTCCGCCTCGTCCACCTCCAGGGCCGACCGGGTGGGCGGCTCGAAGAGGGTGCCTCCTTTGGAGCGCCGCTGGGCGGCGCGGAACTCCGGGTAGCGGGCCTTGAGTTCGGCGGTCTCCGCGGCGGACAGCGGCCGGTTCCGGGCGGGCAGCGCGTAGACCGGCGTGCGCTGGAAGACCGTGAGTTCGGCGGCCTGCTCGGCGAGGAGCGGGATGGCCTGGATGCCGGAGCACCCGGTGCCGATCACGGCGACCCGTCTCCCGGTGAGGTCGACGTCCTCGTGCGGCCAGTCGGCGGTGTGCAGGGCCCGGCCGGCGAAGGTGCCGGCCCCGGGTATGTCCGGTTCCTTGACGGCCGACATGCAGCCCGTGGCCAGCACGACGAACCGGGTGATGACCGTCTCTCCGGTGTCGGTGGTGACCTGCCAGGTGTGCCCGCCCTCGTCGTACACCGCCCCGGTCACACGGGTCCGCAGGGTGATGTCCTTGCGCAGGTCGAAGCGGTCGGCGACGTGATGGAGGTAGCGGAGGAGCTCCGGCTGCGTCGCGTACCGCTCGCTCCACTCCCACTCCTGGTCCAATTCGGGCGAGAAGGAGAAGGAGTACGCCGTGCTCTCGACGTCGCAGCGGGCACCGGGGTACCGGTTCCGGTACCACGTTCCGCCGATGTTGTCGCACGCTTCGAGGACGCGGGTGCGCAGGCCTAATGCGCGCAGTCGGTACAGCTGGTAGAGGCCGGAGAAGCCCGCCCCGACGATGACGGCGTCGAGCTGCGGGGCGGCGGAGGGGGAAGGGGGCCTGGGGGCGGTGTGCATGCTGTTCTCCTGACAGGTGTCTCGCGCCGGGCGGTACGGGCTGCGCACTCCGGTGCCGGGCGGCCTCCGGCACGCGACGCCGCAGGCCCGTCCGGCGGGCCGCCAGGGCCGGTGACCGGCTCCTTCGCGCGCTTTCCGCAGGAGGACATCTTGGTTCACGCCCTGGCCTGCTGAGAAGACCCGGGGCGCCGGGCCGGTGCCACCGCCGCGAGGGCTGTTCAGGCTGCGCTCACGGAGCTCTGCCCGAAGACAGAGCCGGGCAAGCTCTCCCTCCTGGCGAACGCAGCAAACGCGATTGATGTTCGTAAGGTGCATTTCCGAGCATGGATGGTGTTCTATAGCGGGTATGGCGAGCACAGATCGACTGGGACAGATCACCGATGCCGTGCGCGAGGCCGGGCAGCTGAGCGTCGCGGAACTGGCCGGTCTCACCGGGGCCTCGGAGATGACCATCCGTCGCGACCTGGAACTCCTTTCCGGCCAGGGCGTCCTGGAGCGTTACCGGGGCGGGGCCAGAAGTCTGCTGCTGCGAGGGGAGGAACCCCCGTTCACCCTGCGCGCACAGGAGGGGCTGGAGGCCAAGCGCCGCCTCGCCGCCGAGGTCGCCGAGCTGATCGCCGACGGCGAGTCCGTCGTGATCGACAGCGGTACCACCTGCCTGGAGGTGGCCCGCGCACTGGCGCACCGCCGGCTGACCGTCATGCCGTTGTCGCTGCACGCCGCCAACGCCCTCACGGGCGCACCCCAACTGCAGCTCCTGCTGCCCGGCGGCGCACCACGCCCCGTCGAGCTGGCCCTCACCGGCCCCCTCGCCGAGGCCTCGCTGGCGGCTCTGCGCTTCGACACCGCCGTCCTCGGCTGCTGCGGGCTGAACACCGCGAACGGGCTGACCGCTTATGACCTGGCCGACGCCGCGGTCAAGCGCGCCGCGATCGCCTCGGCGCGCCGCGTCATCGCCGTTGCCGAAGCCGCCAAGTTCACGCGGACCGCCCTCGCCCATGTCATGGAGGTGTCCGCGCTGGACGCCGTCGTCACGGAGGGGTCGGCGCCGGCCGAGGAGCTCGAAGCGCTGGCTGCGGCGCAGGTGACCGTGCGACAGGTATGAGCGGAAGAAGGGGGTGACTCCGAGACCGGTGCGCCGCGCCGCGCTCCGCCCCCTACCCCTGATACCTGAGAGCCACGTCGGAAGTGCGCTCTCCGGCGGGACGTCGACCAAGCACCGCGCTCCATAACTTCGGTACCGGAAGCACGACCGGCTTCCGGTACGGAAGGACCATCCCTCATGGCGTCCCGCCCGCGCGGCAGTCGTCCGCTGCGCACTCTGCTCGCCGCTCTCGTCGTCACCTCGGTGGTGGTGCCCGTCTCGGGTGCGGCCCGGCCCGCGGCCGTCCCGGCACCTGTCCCGAGGACCCTCGCCCCGCTGCGAGACGCCGGACCCGACGTGCTCGCCGAGCGGTACGCCGTCAACCGCGAGGGCATCCGCGCGGCGGAGCGGATGGCCGAGGGCCACGGCGACCGGGCCCGGGCCGAGGCGCTGCGCGGTATGGCCGGCCCGGCGCGGCAGTTCCTGTCCTTCGACGGCCGCGACGGAGGCCGTACCACCGAGGTCTTCGGTGACCTGGCCCGGGCCGAGCGGATCGCCGTGCTGGTGCCGGGCTCGGACACCAACCTCGACAGGTACGAACGTCTCCGGTCCGGCGCCGTGGCGCTCCAGCGGGAGCTGGGCGGCCGGTCCGCCGTCATCGCCTGGCTCGGGTACGAGACCCCGAGCACGGTGAGCCCCGGCGTGCTCAGCCCCGCCCGCGCGGCGGAGACCGCTCCCGGACTCCGCGCCTTCGCCGGTGCCGTGGCGGCGCTCCGTCCCACGGCCCGGATCTCCGTGCTCTGCCATTCCTACGCCGCCGTGGTCTGCGGCCGGGCCGCACCGGGGCTCGATGTCGCCCACCTCGTGCTGTTCGGCAGCCCTGGCGCGGGTGCCGAAAACGTCTCCGCGCTGCGCACCCCGGCGACCGTGTGGGCCGGCCGGGGCGACGACGACTGGATCGCACATGTGCCGCACGGGGAGCTTCAACTCCCCTTCGGCACCGTTGGGTTGGGAGCCGACCCGGTCACGCCCGAGTTCGGCGCCCGGATCTTCGCGGCGGGCCCCGGAGGTCACAGCGACTACCTCAAGCCCGGCTCCCTGTCCCTGCGGAACCTCGCCCGGATCGTCTCTGGCCAGGCCCCTTCCGAGGAGAGACGAGATGCGTGAGCTCATCCGGCGGATCGCCGCCGCCACGCCGGCCGACCGCGACCGCGGTGTCGACGCACTGCGCGCGCTCGCCATTCTCGGGGTGATGCTCGGGCACTGGCTGGTGACCGCCCTGGTCGCCGACAGCGGCACGGTGCGTGTCGTCAGCCCCCTCCACCAGCTGCCCCAACTCACCCCGGCCTCCTGGCTCTTCCAGACCCTGGCGGTCTTCTTTCTGGTGGGCGGCCAGATGGCGGCGAAGAGCTGGGCCGCCGTCCGTGCCCGGGGCGGAATGTACCGCCGGTGGCTCGGCGCCCGGACGGTCCGGCTGTTCCGGCCGGTGGTGGCCGTAGTGGTGGTCTGGGGCGTGGTGGCGGGCGCGCTGCTCGTCGCCGGGGCCGGTCTGCAGACCGTCCACACACTGGGCGAACTGGCCCTGTCCCCGCTCTGGTTCCTGCTGGTCTTCGCCGTGCTGACGGCGGCGACTCCGCTGGTCGCCCGGCTCCATCCGCTGTGGCCGCTCACCGTCGTCCTGCACATCGACCTGATCCGGTTCGGCATGGGCGGGCCGGCCTGGCTCGGCTGGGCCAATGTGGCGGCCGGCTGGCTGGTTCCGTACTGCCTGGGCGCGGCCTGGGCCCGAGGTGGGCTGCGGGGCCGGGCGACCGGGTGGGTGCTGCTGCTCGGCGGCGGCGCCACCACCGCCGGTCTCGTCCTGTGGGCCGGCTACCCGGCCGCGATGGTCGGGGTGCCCGGCGCCGGTATCTCCAACCTCAACCCGCCCACCCTCGCGGCCGTCACCTTCGGTCTCGCCCAGTGCGGGGCGGCCCTGCTGCTGCTCGGACCGCTGCGGCGCATACTCCGGCGCCCCGCCGTCTGGGCGGCGGTGGCGCTGATGAACCTTTCGGCGATGACGCTCTTCCTGTGGCACCAGACCGCCATGATGGCGGTCACCGCCGTCGGTCTGCTCACGGGCGGCTTCCTGCCCGGACTGCACACCCTTCCCGACGGTGCCGGCTGGGTCCTCGCCCGGCTGGCCTGGCTGCCGGTGTTCGCCCTGGCGCTGCTGGTGTGCTGGGCCGCGTTCCGCACCTACGAGCACGGCCGGCGCGGCGGCACCAAGGTGGTGCGGGAGGGACGTCCCGCCGAGGCCAGGGCGGTGCGGAGTGCTTAGGATGCCCCGTGTGAGTCAGGGGGGCTGGAGAAGTGGGGGGCCACGGCTGCGGGCGGCCGTGCGGACGCTTCCGCTTACCCTGCGCGAGGACCTGTGGACGGTGGCGCGCGATCCACTGCCCCGGATGCGCTGGCTGGGCCGGCTGCCGCATGCCCATGTGGTGCTGGCGGCGGTGCTGATGGGCTGGCTCAACGCGGTGCAGTACGAGGGGGACCTCGGGCCGGCCGCGCTGACGACCGCCCTGGTGCTCGCGGCGCTCCAGTCAGGCGCCGTGGTCCTCGCACTGTCCCGTCCGGTGCCCGCCTGGTGGCTCTCGACGCTCGCGCTCTTCCTGGCCAGGGACGCCGGTCCGCTCAAGGTCAGCCACGCCCCGCTGTGGTCCTGGAGCATCCCGGGCATCGCCCTGCACGCACTGGTGCTGTTCCTGCTCGCGCTGCGGGTCCGGCCCCGTGTCGCGGTCGAGGCACTGGGGTTCTCGCTCCTGGCGGCGGTGTCCGCCCTGGCCTTCATGGCGCCGGTACCGGACCACAGCATCCCGCCGGGTGCGGCCGGTCCGGTCCTCGCGTCCTCCGCCCAGGACGTGACGGTCGTCCAGGACGCCGTGACGCTGACGTTGGCGGTGGTGGTGGGCGCCTCACTGCGCGCCCGCCGGGTGGCCCGTACCCAACTCGTCGAGCAGGAGGTGCTCACCGCCGAGGAGCGGGCCCGGCGCACCCTGCTGGAGGAGCGCAACCGGATCGCCCGCGAGCTGCACGACGTGGTCGCCCACCACATGTCGGTGATATCGATCCAGGCGCAGGTCGCACCGCATCTGGTCAAGGACCCCACCGACGAGCTGAAGGAGAACCTCGCGGGCATCCGCGGGAACGCCGTCGAGGCACTGACCGAACTCCGGCGGGTCCTGGGCGTGCTGCGCTCGGAGGACGCCCTGGCGGACGGCGTACGGCACACCCCGCAGCCCACCCTCGGCCGGCTGGACGAGCTGGTCGGCACGGTGCGCGGAGCCGGGCTCAACGTCACCACCGAGATCACCGGCGAGCCGCGCCCGCTGTCGCCGGGAGTCGAGCTGTCCGCGTTCCGTATCGTCCAGGAAGCGCTCAGCAATGCGATCCGGCATGCGCCCGGAGCGGAGGTGCGGGTGGCCATCGGGTACCGGACCGGCGGTCTCACCATCCGGGTCGCCAACTCCGCGCCGGACGGGCCCGCCCCGCCCTCGCAGGGCGCCGGCCACGGCTTGCTGGGCATGCACGAGCGCACCGCCATGCTCGGCGGCGAACTCGCCACCGGCCCCACCCCCGACGGCGGTTACGAAGTGACCGCGATCCTGCCCGCCCAGGCCGCGATGCCTGATGACCCCGGTGAGTTTGCCCCATGACGACCATCCGTGTGCTGATCGCCGATGACCAGATGATGGTCCGTCAAGGCTTCACGGTGCTGCTCAACGCCGAACCCGATATCGAGGTCGTCGGCCAGGCCGTCGACGGCCTCGACGCCCTCACCCAGGTCGCCGAACTCGCCCCGGACGTCGTCCTGATGGATGTCCGGATGCCCCGGCTCGGCGGGATCGAGGCGACCCGTCGTCTCACCGGACCGGCCGGCGCCACCGTCAAGGTCCTCGTCCTGACCACCTTCGACCTCGATGAGTACGTGTACGAGGCGCTGCGTGCGGGCGCCTCCGGCTTCCTGCTGAAGGATGCCTCGGCGGAGGAACTCGCCCATGCGGTACGGGTGGTGGCGGCCGGGGAGGCGCTGCTCGCCCCGAACCTCACCAAGCGCCTCATCGCCGAGTTCTCCCGGGTCACCAGCTCGCCCCGCGCTCCGCTCAAGGACCGTGTCGGTGACCTGACGGAACGCGAGACGGAGGTCCTGTCCCTGATAGCGCAGGGCCTGACGAACGGCGAGATCGCGGAACGGCTGGTGCTGGCGGAGCAGACCGTGAAGAGCCATGTGGGCCGGATCCTGGGCAAGTTGGGTCTGCGCGACCGGACCCAGGCCGCCGTCTTCGCGTATGAGACGGGGCTGATCCGCCCGACCGGATATTGAGGGGACCGGCAGGCGTGGCGCCGCGGCCGGACAGCGAACCTTGCCGGTTGCCCCCCGGGCATCGGCCTCGGGTACTCCTTCCCGCTCCGCCACGTGGCGGAGCGGCACCCGCCTGTGGAGCGATGTCCGGCGGCGCGGCGGACGGAACCGTGGTGGTCAGCAGGGAATCGACGCCCTGCCGCACCGGTTCCGGTGCCGACCTCATCCGCAGGAGGACGCAATGCCCCGAATCCGCCGCCCGTTCGTCGTGGCCGCCACCGCCCTCGCCGTCTGCACGGCGACCGCGCTGACCCTGGGCCCGGCCGGGCCGGCCGCGGCGGCCGGGAACGGGACCGGGACCCAAGCCGCCCGGCACACCGTCGACGAACCGTCCCTGACGGGCTCGGCCAAGCTCGCGCGGCAGCCCGGCGACAACGTCCACTTCCGCTTCAACGCCCATGGCTTCGGCGAACAGGCCCGCGGCACGTTCTACGCCAGCCACCACATCGGCAAGGACTGGGGCGGGTACTTCAAGGGCCGGATCGACTGCCTGGTGACCGGCGGCCCGGTGGCCGTCGCCACCGGCATCGTGACCGAGATGCGCTTCAAGAACGCACCGGGCATGCCGGAGCTCGGGGACCTCAGGGGCAAGCGGTTCGGCTTCACCGTCCTGGACAGCGGCAAGAAGGACCAGCTGGGCTACAGCTGGGCGATGGACGGCCTGCCGAAGAACAGTGTCGGCAAGTGCCTGGGCTCGGCCCCGTTCGAGACCCTGGCGAAGGGCGACTTCAAGGTCCACCACTGGATGCCGCCGCGCACCCCCGCGAAGCACTGATCCACCGCCGTAAGCCTGACCACCGGGTGCCGAATGCCGAAAGGCGCGGCACCCGGTGGTCGTTCCCGCCGTGCCCGTCCCCCACCCGGCATGGCCTGCTGTGACAGCCGGCGGGAGCCGGTTACAGCTGGAAGGAGTCGGCCAAGGTGTCGAGCTGCGCGGCGAGCAGTGTCTGCGCCCGGTGTCCCATCCCGGCGTACTGACCGGACACCTCCAGGCTGACCGTGCCGTGCAGCTGCGACCAGACCAGCACCGTGCCGGCGAGGGCGGTCCCCGCCGCCTCGTCGTGCGGAGCCAGGCCGGTGTGCTGGGCCAGCCAGTCGGCGACGCCCTCCTCCTTGCGCACCCAGGCGGCCATTTCCCCGACGACCGGCCGCAGCGCCTCAGCGGGGACGCCCGCGGCGAACACCTTCAGGAACGGTCCCAGGACCGCCCGCGCCCGCAGCAGCGTGTCGGGCGGTGCCGCGTACCCGGGCAGCGGGGTCCCCTGGATCAGCAGATAGCGGTGCGGCTGGGCGACGGCCCAGCCCCGGTAGGCGTCAGCGAGGGCGTGCAGAGTGGCGCGCGCATCGTCGGCGGGTGCGGCACCGACCCGCCCGACGACCTGCGCCACCTCGTCGTAGGCGTCCCGGATCAGCTCGCTCAGCAGGTCGTCCCGGCCGGCGAAGTAGCGGTAGAGGGCGGGGCCGGACAGCCCCATGTCCTTGGCGATCCGGGTGAGCGCGACGGCCTGGACGCCGCCCTCGGCGAGCTGCTGCAGCGCGGCCGCCTTGATCTCCGCGCGGTTCTGCTCGCGGTAGCGCGCCCGGGGGCTCCGCGCCTCGGCGGCCATGTTCTCCTCCTGCGTTCGCGACGACATGAAGCAAGCGTGAATGGTCATTGCTGATCCTAGCCAACACGTTGATTGCGATGGAGCATCGCTAGAGTTATAGTCTCTAACAGACGTGAGCGACCAAAACTCGGTTCGCTCGCCACTGACCCGTGTGGTGGCCCCCCGGCCCGGAGAGAAGGAACCGTCATGTCTGCTGCATCAGTCCCGCTCCACGTCGTACTGGGCGCCGGCCCGGCAGGCACCGCGCTCGCCGGCGAACTCGCGGGCCGCGGTCACGCCGTACGGCTGGTCAGCCGCTCGATGCCGGAGAGCACGGTCGAGGGCGTCCAGCGGTTCGCCGCCGATGTGAGCACGCCCGAAGGGGCGCTGGCCGCCGTCGCGGACGCCGCCGTCGTCTACCACTGCGTGAATGTCGCCTATCACCTTCAGACCGAGGTGATGCCCCGGGTCCAGCGCGCGGTGCTGGCCGCCGTCGAGACCACGGGGGCACGGCTGGTCGTCCTGGACACGCTGTATCCGTACGGGCAGACGCACGGCGAGGTGATGACGGAGGAGACCCCGTGGCGGGCGACGACCCGCAAGGGGCGGATGCGGGCGCAGCTGGACGAGCAGTATCTCGCCGCCCACCGCGCGGGGCGCGCCCGTGTCGTCCTTGGCCGGTCGGCCGACTTCGTCGGCCCCGGAGTGCTCAACTCGACGCTCGGCGGAGCGGTCTTCCCGGCGGCGCTGGGCGGCGGTGAAGTCCTCAGCCTGGGCGATATCGACCTGCCGCACAGCTACACGGACATCCGGGACGTGGCGGCCGGACTCGCCACGCTCGGCGCGGACCCGGAAGGCGACGGCCGGGTGTGGCATCTGCCCACCGCGCCCGCCGTCTCCACCCGCGAGATCCACGCGATGATCCAGGAGTTGGTGGGCCGCCCGGTGCAACGGGTGGTCCTCACCGAACCCCGCCCCTTCGGGCCGTTCGACGCGGCCTTCATGGATGAGTACGCGGAGATGTTCTATCAGCACACCGAGCCGCAGATCATGGACTCCACGGCCTTCGAGCGGGCCTTCGGCGTCCGCCCGACTCCGCTGGACGCGACCCTCGACGCCACCGTCGAGTGGTACCGCGCGCTGCTGACCGGCCCGCGGAGCTGACCCGGCCGCACGACCGGCCGCCGGGGGCGGCGCGCAGACACCGGGGGCCGACGCGCGGTGCGTCGGCCCCCGGTGTGCGGGTAGCGGTCAGGAAGCGCTGGGGAGCTTCGCCGACCAGGCGGTCACCGACAGCTCGCCGCCATCGACGTCCTTGTCGAACGCCACGACACTGTGCGCGTTGCTGCCCGTCGGGGAGACCTGCAGGTACTTGGCTTTCGCGGACGACGGACCGGCGTGCGTCCAGACCAGGTCCGCGTAGGCGCTCCTGCCCGGCTTCAGGGTGACGCCGTGCATGCCCGGGTCCTTGGCGAAGTAGGTGTCACCGTGGTGCGCCGTCGTCTTGATGGCCGTGTGTCCGGCGCCCTCCAGCGCCAGCCCCGGGTAACCGCCTATCGTGCAGGTGCTGTTGCCGGTGTTGGTCACCTTGAGATAGGTGCCCTCGTGGTTCATTCCTACCTGGCTCGAACCCGCGTCGGTGGTCGTGACCTTCAGCGTTCCCGGCCGGCACACGTCGGCTGCCGCGCCGGGTCCTGCCGTACCCGCCGCGGAGGCGACGCCGGCGCTCGCGCCCGCGACCAGCGCCAAGGCGGCGGCGACGGTGGCGGTACGCAGACCACGCTTCGTCATCAGTCATCAACTCCTCCTTCTCCGGCACCCGGAGAACCTCGGTGGAACGTCCGCCGGCCCCGCCCGGCTCGGTCCGCAGTCCCGGTGCAGGGGGCCGGGAACGGAGGAGCCGGGCCTCGGGTCCGGTCGGTGCGCTCTCTTTCGTTTGCGCACCACCCACCCTGGGCGCCGCCACTGATGATCGACTAACGCCTCACTAACACCGGGAATGCCGGGAATGAGCGGAAAGCGACCTTTGCCTGGAGAGCGCGGAATAGGGGGAGTTGGGGAGGGAGCGGCAGGGGGCCGCGGGGGTGCCGGGACGGTGCGGCGGAAGCCGGTCCGAGCAGGCGTGCGATGCTGGGGCACTCCGGATCATGGCAAAAATGGGGAGTGTACGGCAGCGTGCTGGCAGCGATACGGCGGACTGGGACGCACAGCTGGGACCGCTTCGCGGCATCCGACCCAGGGCTACTGCGGCTGATGGCAGGGCTGCGCACGGTCGGGGCCATCGTGCTCACCCTCGTCGTCCTGGCGCTGCTGCACACCGACGTCACGCTGATGGTCGCGGGCGCCATGACGGCCATGGTGTCCACCTTCGCGATCAAGGAGAAGGAGGTGCGCGGCCAGGCGGTCACGCTCGCGCTGGGTCTGCCCGTCGCACTCGCCGCGATGTCGCTGGGGGCGCTGCTGCACACCCTGGTCGTCGCCGGCGATCTGTTCTTCGTCCTGCTGATCTTCGGCGCCGTCTACTGCCGGCGGTTCGGTGACCGCGGCACCGCGCTCGGCCTGATCGGATTCCAGGTCTACTTCGTCTCGCTGTTCGTGCAGGCCACCGGCCCTTCCCTGCCCGACCTGTATCTGACCCTGGGCATCGCCTTCGCGTGCAGCGCGGTCGTACGGTTCGCCGTCGTCCCGGAGACCCCCACCCGCACCTTGCGGCGGCTGCGCGAGGCCTTCCGGGCGCGCCTCGCCCAGCTGCTGGCGACCCAGATGGAGCTCCTGGACGCCGGACCGGACGACCTCGACAAGGTGCTGGACGACTTGCGGCGGCACACCGCCCGGCTGCACGAAGCGGCACTGATGATCCAGGGGCACCTGGAGGAGGGCACCCGGGACGCGGCCACGGCGGGGCTGGTGCAACGCCGTGTCGCGGACGCCGAGATCGCCGCCGAACGGCTGGGGATGCTGATCCTCAATGCCCGCAGTGCCGAGCGCGCGGACACCATCACCATGCATCTGCCGCACGCCCCGGTGCCGGCCACGGCGACCCGGCTGGGGACCGAGGACGACGCGATCGTCACCCTGCACCGGGATCTGAACGCGCTGCTGCTGCTGATCGCACGGCGCGCGCCCGACGACCGCGGCACCGCACTGGCCCTGGTACGCAACCGGCTGCTCGGCTACCGGGAGGAGGACGACCTGCCGCGCGCCTCGGCCGCCGTCCAGGACGTCTTCCGTGGACTCGGTGAGGCCGCGCGCGCCGTCCTGGGTCTGCGGCTGGCACTGGACGGGCCGCAGGACGAGTCGGACGACTCCCCCGCCACCACGCGCTCGCGCGAGGAGTTCGACGCCGAGGACCTCTCGATCGTCGGGGCCGAGGAGACCGAGGAGCCGGAGGAGGACCGCACCGGGCTCGCACGGCCCACCACCCGGGCCGCGTTCCAGGTCGCGGTGGGCTCGACCCTGGCCATCATCGGCGGGGAGTTCCTGTCCAGCCAGCGCTGGTACTGGGCGGTGCTGACCTGCTGGGTGGTCTTCCTCAACACCGCCTCCACGGGCGAGATCCTGGTGAAGGGCTATCGCCGGCTGGTGGGTACGGTCCTCGGTGTGGTCGCCGGTGTCGCGCTGGCCGGGCTGGTCGGCAATCACACCTGGGCCGCCTTCGCCCTGGTTCTGCTCTGCATCTTCGGGATGTGGTTCACGGCGCCGTTGTCGTACGCGCTGATGTCCTTCTTCGTCACCACGATGCTCGGGCTGCTCTACACCCTGCTCAACACCTACAGCCTCTCCGTGCTGGTGCTGCGCATCGAGGAGACCGCGCTGGGCGCCGCCTGCGGGATCATCGCCGCCGTACTGGTGCTGCCGGTGCACACGGACCGCCGTACGGACGAGCTGCTGGGCACGGTGCTGGTCCGGCTGCAGGACGTGGTGTCCGCCGCGGTGGAGCAGCTCAGCGGCGGGCCCGCCGTCGATCTGCTGGGCAAGGCGCGCGACCTGGACACCGCGCTGGACGAGCTGCGCGCCTCCACCCAGCCGTTGACGCACCCGATCACCCCGCTGCGCGGCCGCCGGCGGACCGTCCGTTATCTGGTGGCGCTCCTGGAGACCTGCGCCTATCACGCCCGCTCCTTGGCGGCCACGGCGGAGCTCGTGCCGTACAGCAAGACCATTGCGGCCGACCCGCGCCTTGCCCGGGCCGGCCGGCGCATCGGCCAGAACATCGATCTCCTCGTCGCCCGGGTGCTGGAGGAGAGCACCGAGGGCGAGGTCGACTCCGGATTCAGCATCGCCGCGATGCTGGAAGCGGCCGGCTCGGGGGCGCTGCAGTCGGGCACGGTCACCTTCCGCGTGCTGCGGCATCTCCAGCGTCTCGACGAGGGAGTGGTCGGTCTCGCCCGCCCGCTCGATGTGCCGGTGGCCGGGCCCAAGGGGGGCAAGGCCGGCTGAGCGAAGGCGTGGACGGTGGCCGTCCGGCGCGGCGAGCGCGGTTCGGACTCCCCCGGGCCCGTGCCGGTCACCCGTCGACGGCCCCGGCGTCGTGCCGCGCGAGCACCGCACGCTCCTCCTCGGAGGAGTAACCGCCCGGCAGCGGCGGCTCACCACGCCCGCGGTCCCAGGCCAGGACGTCGGACAGGGTCACCTCCAGCGGGGTCGTGGGCAGGCCCGCCGCCCGGGCGCGCGCCGGACTGCGCTGCTGTGACGTCCGGTCCGGCCGGACGAGCGGGAACATCGGCGGCCGTCCGTCGGGCGACACCGGAACGATCTCGACCTCGGCGCCCGCCACCCGCGCACAGGTCTCGATGAGCCCGCCAAGGGTGACCGGCTCGTCCGGCCCCACCGCGTGGAAGGCACCCGGCCGCGCGTCGGCGAGCAACTGCACCACCAGACGGGCCAGATCACGCGAGTCGACGAGCTGCACCGGCTGTCCGGGGTCGGCGGGCAGTGCCACCCGTCCGCCGCGCGCGGCCCGGCGCACCCAGTACATGAGGGCTTCCGTCGGATCGTGCGGCCCGGCCACCTTCCCCGGCCGCACCACCGTCGCCCGTGGGCCGTACCGGGCCACCACATCGTCCTCGCAGGCCACCTTGAGCGGACCGTAGGTCTCCTCGCTGAGCTCCTCGGTGTCCCGCACGGGCGGTCGGCGCGGGGTGTCCTCGGTCGACCCCGGCCCCACACCCTCGCGCCGGTACACCGCATGGCTGGAGATGAAGAGATACCGCCCGGCCCGGTCCCCCAGCGCGTCCATCGCCTGCCCGACATGCCGTGGCACGTAGCCGCTGACATCCACGACCGCGTCCCAACTCCCGTCGCGCAGCGCCGCGTAGTCGCCGGTGTCGCGGTCACCGATGAGCCGGGTCAGCCCGGGGAACAGCTCCGTTCCGGTCCTCCCCCGGCCGAACAAGGTCACTTCGGCGCCGCTGCGCAGCGCATCGTCCACGATGGCGCGGCCCACGAACGACGTCCCGCCCAGTACCAGAATCCGCATGGTCCTCGACGCTAGCGACCAGGACGTCACGGCGGAGGCGAGGGGCCGGAAAATGATGTGCGGATCAGGTATCCCGTTGACAGGCTGGGACCATGAGTTCTCAGTCTGCGTCCGTCCCCCGCCCCGGCGCCACACCCCCGGCAACTGGCTGGATCACCACGCCCGTTACCGCGGATCTCCTTAGCGGCGCGCTCGATCTGGAGCACACCGAGCACGGGGTGCTGCCGCACCGGCTGCCCGCCCGGGCCCGCGCACAGTGTGCCGACGGGCTGCTGGCCATGGCGGAGGCCCAGCCCTCGGGCGTACGGCTGGTGTTCCGCACCCGGGCCACCGCCGTCGAGCTGGATGCGCTGCGCACCAAGAATGCCTACCAGGGCGCCCCGCCCCGGCCCGATGGCGTCTACGACCTGTTCGTCGACGGGCAGCTGACCGGGCAGGCGAGTGTGACCGGCGGCAACGTCGTGACGGTGGACATGACCACCGGGACGGCGGAAACCCGGCCCGGCCCGGCCGGCACCGCCCGGTTCGCCGGTCTCCCCGACCGCGTCAAGGACGTCGAGGTCTGGCTGCCGCACAACGAGATCACCCAGCTGATCGCCCTGCGCACCGATGCCCCCGTCGAGCCCCTGCCGGAGGGTGGCCGCAAGAAGTGGCTGCACCACGGCAGTTCGATCAGCCACGGCTCCGACGCCGCGAGCCCCAGCACCACCTGGCCCGCGCTGGCCGCCGCCCTCGGCGGCGTGGAACTGACCAACCTGGGCCTGGGCGGCAGCGCCCTGCTCGACCCGTTCACCGCCCGCGCCCTGCGGGACACCCCCGCGGACCTGATCAGCGTCAAGATCGGCATCAATCTGGTCAACTCCGACCTGATGCGGCTGCGCGCCTTCACTCCGGCGGTGCACGGCTTCCTCGACACCATCCGCGAGGGCCATCCCACCACTCCGCTGCTGGTCGTCTCACCCATCCTGTGCCCCATCCACGAGGACACCCCCGGCCCCAGCGCCCCGGACTTCAGCAACCTCGGCGAGGGGAAGCTCCAGTTCAAGGCCGCGGGTGACCCCGCGGAGCGGGCCGCCGGAAAGCTGACGCTCAACGTCATCCGGGACGAACTGGCCCACCTGGTGAAGCAGCGGGCAGCCGACGACCCGAACCTGCACCATCTCGACGGCCGCGACCTCTACGGCGAGGCGGACTTCGCCGAACTGCCACTGCCCGACCAGATCCACCCGGACGCCGCCACCCACCGCCGCCTCGGCGAACGCTTCGCCGCCCTGGCCTTCGGCCCGGACGGCCCGTTCGCGGCCGTGGGTGCCTAGTCCTCCCCCGCCCCGGAGCGGCATGCGGGATGTCCCCAGCCGTCCGGGTTCTTGGTGATGGGCTCGCCCGCCGCGTAGGAGCGACCGCAGCGGCAGCGGCCGGGGAACTTGGCGTTGAGGGTGCGCGTCGGCTTCCCCGAGGTGCGGCGCTGCGGTGCGGAGGCCTTCTTCGCCGCCGGGCCGGAGGTGCGCCGGCGGGTGGCGGCGGGCCGTACGGCATCGGGGGCGGGCGGCGGCTGCGGGGAGCCGAGGGCGCTGCCTGCGGCTTCCTGGACGATCGCCGCCTGGCTCGCCGCACGGTCGGCGAAGTCGTTGAGCGGGTCGCCGTCGACCTGGTGCGCGGGGACGTACCGGAACTCCACGGAGCGGCCCGTGAGCAGCGCGTCGATGCTCATGACCAGTTCCTGATTGGCGACCGGCTTGCCCGCGGCCGTCTTCCACCCCTTGCGCTTCCAGCCGGGCAGCCAGGTGGTGACGGCCTTCATCGCGTACTGGGAGTCCATCCGGATCTCCATCGGGACGGCCGGGTCGGTGGCTGTCAGCAGGCGTTCCAGCGCCGTGAGTTCCGCGACGTTGTTCGTCGCGGTGCCCAGCGGCCCGGCCTCCCACCGGACGACGGTTTCCGCATCGTCGGCGATGACCCAGGCCCAGCCCGCGGGCCCGGGGTTTCCTTTCGAGGCGCCGTCACAGGCGGCGATCACGCGTTCAGCCATGGGCGCGATCATGCCAGGCAGCGGCGCGTCGCGCGAAGCCGCCTCCGCGGACTCGCGGCGCGCGGCCGCCCGGCGCCGGGCGGCCCGGCGTGCGCCTCAGCGGGGGGCTCCTACGCCACTGCGGACGGCGATGCCGAGACCTGGGTGTCGACCTGGGCCGCGCTCGCGGGCACGGTCCGCGCCCAGGCCGGGAAGTGCGCCGCTGAGGGGCGGGCGGTCAGTGCCAGGGACGCGTTCCTGCGGGCGGCGGGCTACTTCGGTACGGCCTTGGTGGCCGTCGACGGTTGCGCCGATCCGGAGGCGCGGCTGGGCGAGCTCTTCACGGAGCACCACGACTGCTTCGACCACTTCGCGGCGGCCTGGGACCCGCCCGCCGAGCGGGTCGCGATCCCCTACGAAGGGATCTCGCTGCCGGGCTACCTCGTCAGCCCGCCGGGCCGTTCCGGAGCGCTGCCGACGGTGAGCAGCGGGTCTTCGACTGGCTGGACGCACGTCTGGCCCGCGGGCGCGGGGCTGATCCAGATCAGTTGCCGGATTCCTTCTCCGGGCGGAGTTCGCTGGGCCGTACGATCACGAATCCCTCACCGTCGAGGCGGAGTTGGACGGCCTCGCCGGAGCCGCCGCGCAGCATGGAGCCGAGGCTCTGCGAACGCTGCAGCGAGGTCTGCAGACCGCTGCTCCAGCCGACCACGGCGTCGGTGTCGACAAAGACCGGGGACTGCGGGGACACGGGTATCACGATGGGGTTGCCCTCGCAGATCACGCCCAGCTTGCCCTGGCCGCTGAAGACGGAATTGAAGAGCCCTCCGCCCGCCATGCCGGCGCCCTTGACGACCTTGATCTCGTAGGAGAGGGACGGGTCGAAGCACAGCACATTCCGGCCGTTGACGGTGATGCCGTCGCCGGGGGCGAGGTCGATGATGAAACAATTGGCGGCCTCGTGCGCGAACCACACCTCGCCACGGCCCCGTACGGCCATCAGCGCCAGCCCCTCGCCGGTGACCGCGCGCTTGAGGAACTTGCCGATGCCCTGCCCCTGCTTCTCGAATTGCAGATCGCCGCGGTAGGCGATCATCGCGCCCTGGCGGGCATAACACTCGCCGTCCAGCGCGTACTTGAGCGATTTGGCGTTCTGCTGCGTCATTCCGGGCGCCGTGGCCGGTTGGGCCATGTGCTCCGAGGCGAAGAGATCACTGTTCATGACCGGCATGCTATCCAGGGCATTGCCGGGCACACCGGAAACGTCCGGCGGCGGCTGCCGGAAGGCCGCGGCCCCGCCCCGCGCCGGCCTCCGGGCCCCGGCCGAAACCGGATCACGTGGTCACGCGCTTGTAAACAATGGGACACAAGAACACTCAAAATAGGTAAACCACAGCAGTCGGGCGCAGCGTGCTCTAGCGTCACGTCCGACACGGGGGCGGTTGTGTGGCCGGGGGGCTCCAACCGCGCCGGAAGTGAAGGGGACGACCAAGTGGGGGGCCATGGGGTTGTTCGAAGCTGCCGGAGCAAGGGTGATTGATTCACCTGCCGGGACAGCAGCCGAGTTGGACCGCGTACCGGAACGCGGCGGGAAAGGCAGAAACAAGCCGACGGAACGGCGGCTGCGGCAGCTGGCGTTAGCCGTTGACACAGGGGGTGTCCTGCTGCCGGTGGGGCTGCTCTGTGCCGTGACACAGCAGCCGCAGCCACTGCTCACCGCGGCGCTGGCCAGTGCGTCATGGCTGGCCGTCGGCGCATCGAAGAATCGTTACAGCCGGGAGGAGCCGGCCGGTGACGATGCCGTGCTGCCGGTCTTGCGGGACTGGCTGACCATGCTGGGCGTGCTGGCCGTCGTCTGCGTCGCGGCGCGGGTCGAGGTCTCGCTCAAGGTCTGTGTGCTCGCGCTGCTGCCGTGCCTGGCACTGGGCGTGGCCCGGCGCAAGCTCGTGCACCGGTATCTGCTGGCCATCCGGCGTCGCGCGCAGGCGCTGCGCCGGGTGCTGATCGTCGGGGAGGCGGGCGCCGTCGATGTGGTGCTCGCGGAGCTGGCACACCGTACCGATCATGAATATGTCGTCGTCGGCAGCTGTCTCGTCGGCGAGGAGACCACCGACTCGGCGGTGCCGGTCCCTGCCCGGCTCGCGTCCGACGGGAACACACCCGAAGCGGCACTGGACGGCGAGACCGTCCTCGGGTGCGCCGCCGAACTCGACGCCGATCTCGTCTTCGTGGCGCCGGGCCGTCAGCTGTCCGCGGCGCGGGTGCGGCGGCTCGCCTGGGCCCTGCATGACGGAGGCCGGAATCTGGCCATACTGCCGGGCCTGATCGATGTGTCGCAGCATCGTGTCCGGCTCGCGAAGGCGGCGGGCCTGACGGTGATGCACATAGACCCGGCGGCGCGGCGGGGGATGCCGGTGCTGCTGAAGCAGATCACGGACCGGCTGGGAGCGCTGCTGCTGCTGATGCTGCTCTCCCCCGTGTTCGCCCTGGTGGCGGCGGCGATAAGGCTCACCTCCAGTGGGCCGGTGTTCTACTGGCAGATCCGGGTCGGCCAGGATCTGATGCCGTTCCGGATGTGGAAGTTCCGCACGATGGTCGTCACCGCCGACCGGATGCGGACCGCGCTGGAGGCGTCGAACGAGCACGACGGGGCGATGTTCAAGATCCGGCGGGATCCGCGGGTGACGCCGGTGGGCCGGGTGCTGCGCCGCTTCTCGCTGGACGAACTGCCCCAGCTGTTCAATGTCCTGGCCGGCCATATGTCGTTGGTCGGCCCGCGGCCTCCGCTGCCGGAAGAGGTGGAGCGGTACAACGGGACCGAGCTCCGTCGGCTGTCCGTCAAACCGGGTCTGACCGGTCTGTGGCAGGTCAGCGGGCGGTCCGATCTCACCTGGGACGAGACCGTCGCCCTGGATCTGAGCTATGTGGACAACTGGTCCTACACCCGCGACATCGGTGTGCTGGTCCGGACCGTGCGTGCCGTCGTGGACGGGCGCGGTGCGTACTAGCGGGCTCCGGTGTGCGTCCGGCGCCTCGCCGAGAGGCGGGCGCCGGGCGCACAGCACGAGGCAGGGGCGATCACACCGTGGCCGGCTCCTCGCGCCATGCCTGGTAGGTCCGGGCGATGCCCTCGGCGAGCGGGATGGTGGGCGACCAGCCCAGGGCACGCATCTTGCTGATGTCGAGCAGCTTGCGCGGGGTGCCGTCGGGGCGGGACGGGTCGAAGGCGATCCGGCCCTCGTAGCCCACCGCGGAAGCGACACAGGAGGCCAGGTCGGCGATGGTCAGGTCCGTTCCGCAGCCGACGTTGACCGTGTCGTCGCCGTCATAGCGGCGCAGCAGCACCTCGCAGGCGGCGGCCAGATCGTCGACGTGCAGGAACTCGCGCAACGGTGTGCCGGTGCCCCAGAGGGTGAGCTCCGCCAGTCCCTGCTCCTTCGCCTCGTGGAACCGGCGGATGAGGGCGGGCAGCACATGCGAGGTCTCGAGGTCGAAATTGTCGCCGGGCCCGTAGAGGTTCGTCGGCATGGCGGAGATGAAGGAGGCACCGTATTGCCGGCGGTAGGAGCGGATCTGGACGAGGCCGGCGATCTTGGCGAGCGCGTAGGCCTCGTTGGTGGGCTCCAACGGCCCGCTCAGCAGGGCGTCTTCGGTGATGGGCTGGGCGGCGTGCTTGGGGTAGATACAGCTCGATCCGAGGAACAGCAGTCGGCGCACCCCGGCCTGGTGCGCGCCCGCGATGACGCTGAGCTGGATGCTCAGATTGTCCTCCAGGAACTGCACGGGGTAGGTGCTGTTGGCCATGATCCCGCCGACCTTGGCGGCCGCCAGGACGACGGCGTCGGGGCGGGCCGAGCGCAGATAGGCCGCGGTGGCCCCGGCATCCCGCAGGTCGAGCTCCGCGCGGGTACGGGTCAGCACGTCATAGCCCCGGTCGGACAGCCGCCGGGCCACGGCGGATCCCACCAGGCCTCGGTGGCCCGCGACAAACACGCGAGCGGGTGTGGGCAGCAAGTCATCCATGGGCCGGATTGTGTCAGTCAACCCGATACGCCCACCGGCTATTTCAGGAAATATCTGCCACCCATCGCTCTCGACCAGCGGCGACGGAGCGGGTAGCGTCCACGCCCCGCGGTCCGCCGGCGCGTGGGTAATCCATCAAGTTCGATCCCGATGCACATCACTTCTCGTGGGGGGAAGCCATGCCGAAAACCGCGGTCATCACCGGAATCACCGGTCAGGACGGGTCATATCTCGCCGAATTGCTGCTGAGCAAGGGCTATGAGGTGCACGGGCTGATGAGACGCTCGTCGAGCTTCAACACCGAGCGCATCGACCACATCTACCAGGACCCGCACACCCCCGACCGGAAGCTGCTGCTGCACCACGTCGATCTGTCGGACGGGGTGGCCCTGGTGAATCTGCTGCGCGATGTGCAGCCCGACGAGGTCTACAACCTCGGTGCCCAGTCCCATGTCCGGGTCTCCTTCGACGCTCCGCTGTACACCGGCGATGTGACCGGGCTGGGCGCCGTACGCCTGCTGGAGGCCATCCGCGCCAGCGGCGTGCAGACCCGGCTCTACCAGGCCTCGTCCTCGGAGATGTTCGGCGCCACCCCGCCGCCGCAGAACGAGGCGACGCCCTTCCATCCGCGCAGCCCGTACGGCTGCGCCAAGGTCATGGCGTACTGGTCCACGGTCAACTACCGTGAGGCGTACGGCCTGTTCGGGGTCAACGGCATCCTCTTCAACCACGAGAGCCCGCGGCGCGGCGAAACCTTCGTCACCCGCAAGATCACCCGTGCGGTGGCCCGCATACAGGCAGGCCTGCAGGAGCACCTCTACCTCGGCAACCTCGATGCCGTCCGCGACTGGGGTTACGCCCCGGAGTACGTGGAGGCCATGTGGCGGATGCTCCAGCAGGACGAGCCCGACGACTATGTGGTGGCGACCGGGGTGGCCGCGACCGTACGGGACTTCCTGCAGGCCGCCTTCGACGCGGTGGGGCTGGACTGGGAGCGCAGTGTGCGCTTCGACCCGAAGTACGAGCGGCCCTCCGAGGTGGACGCGCTCATCGGCGACGCGTCCAAGGCCAAGAGCCTGCTGGACTGGTCGGCGAAGGTACAGTTCGACGAACTCGCCCGGATCATGGTGGAGTCGGACATACGGCAGCTGGAGGACGAACTCTCCGGTCACCGGGTGCGGGTGGACCGATGACGGTCACCGCCACCGACCGCCGGCTGCGCGGCTTCACCGGAGCCGGCTACGACAAGGGCCGGGGGCTGCTGACCCAGGTCGCCTGGTTCGTCGTGCTCAACGTCCTGTTCATGAAGTGGTGGTGCCCGCCGCGGCTGCGGCCCCCGCTGCTGCGGGCCTTCGGTGCCCGGGTCGGCGCCCGGGTGCTCATCCGGCACCGGGTGCGGGTGCAGTGGCCGTGGAAGCTGACGATCGGCGACGACGTCTGGGTGGGTGAGGACTCCTGGCTGATCAACCTGGAACCGATCACTATCGGCCATGATGTCTGTGTGTCCCAGGGTGCCCTGCTGTGCACCGGGAGCCACCAACGCCGCTCCCCCACCTTCGAGTTCGACAACGCTCCGATCCGTCTGGAGCCGGGGGCCTGGGTGGCCGCCCGCGCCATGGTGCTGCGCGGGGTCACCGTCGGAGCGGATGCGGTGGTCGGGGCCGGTGCGGTCGCCCACCGCGATGTGCCGCCGGGGGCCGTGCACACCACCGGGGGTGCCGTATGAGGATCACCCATGTCGTGACGCTGGTCAGCGACGACGGGGCCTACGGCGGTCCGGTGAGCGTGGCCACCGGGCAGCTGGGCGAACTGGCCTCGCGGGGGCACGAGGTGGGGCTGGTCTCGCTGTGGCGGGGCCGGAGCGCACCCCCGCGGTCCGTGGACGGGGTACCGCTGCACGCCTGGACCGCCCGCACTCTGGTGCCGGGGCAGGGCTTCCTCGGTCTGTTCCACCCGGGGCTGCTGCCCGCGCTCTGGCGGCGGGTGGGCAAGGCCGACGCCGTGCATCTGCACGCCGGGCGGGACCTGGTGTCCCTGGCCGCGCTCGTGGTGGCCGCGGTGCGGCGCCGCCCGTTCCTCGTGCAGACCCATGGCATGGTCCAGCCCCGCGGCTCGGCCGTGGCCCGGCTCTTCGACCGGGTCTATGTCCCGCTGCTGCGCCGGGCGGCCGCGGCACTGGTCCTCACCGACGAGGAAGAGGCCGGGCTGCGGCAGGTGCTGGGCCCGCGCGGACCGCGGCTGGTCAGACTCCCCAACGGGGTCCGCTCCCGCCCGGCCGACGCGGAGCGGAGCAGTACGGATGTGCTGTTCCTCGCGCGTCTGCAGAGCCGCAAACGCCCTGAGGCCTTCGTGCGGATGGCGGCGCTGGTGCACCGCAAACGGCCCGAGGTGTCCTTCACCCTGCACGGTTCGGACGAGGGACGGCTCGCGGAGGTCCGGCGGCTGATCGCCGAGGAGGGGCTCGGCGACGTGGTGACGTACGGCGGGGCCCTCGACCACGACGCCGCGGTGCGGCGGACGGCGCAGGCCACCGTGTACGTGCTGCCCAGCGTCGACGAGCCGTTCCCGATGAGTGTGCTGGAGTCCCTGGCCGTGGGCACCCCGGTGGTCTGCACCGACAGCTGCGGGATCGCCGGTGCGCTCCGGCGGCGCGAGGCCGCTGTGGTGACCGACGGTTCGCCGGAACAGCTGGCGGACGCGGTGCTGCGGCTCCTGGAGGACCCCGCGCTGCGGGAGCGCGTCACCCGCGCCGGCCATGCGGCCGTCGAGGCGGAGTTCTCCCTCACGGCCGTGGCCGACCAACTGGAGGAGTGGTACGGGTCGCTCGCCCGGCCCGGCGGCGGGTGACCGGGGGCGGGGGGGGCCCTGGCCCCCGCCGCCTCTGGCTACCGGCCGGCTGCCCTGGCGATCCGCAGCAGCTCGGTGATCCGCTCCAGACCGGCGCGGCTGCTCAGCCGCTGCTCGACGTACTCCGGGCCCCGGGCTCCCAGCCGGGCCGCCCGCCCGGGGTCGTCGGCGAGCGCACGGACCTCCGCCAGCAGCGCCTTCGGGTCCTCCGGTGCGAGCACCGTCCCGGCACCCGAGCGCAGGACCTCCTGGGCGGTGCCCCCTTCGGCGGCCACCGAGGCGATCACCGGCCGGCCCGTCATGAAGTACGAGGTCAGCTTGGACGGCAGACTCATGTCCAGCACGGAGGCCTTCTGGGTCACCGCGAGCACATCGGCGGCGGCGAGCACCTCGGGGAAGTCCTCGGCGTCGGCGGGCGGCAGGAAGGACAGCGCGGAGACGCCCGCGGCGAGCCGTTGCAGGTGCGCGCGCTGATTGCCGTCCCCCATGAGCACGAACCGCACGGGCGCGGCTTCCTGATCGGCGAGCCGCGCGGCCTCGACCAGTACCTCCAGCCCCTGCTTGAGGCCCATGTTGCCTGCGTGCAGCACCACGGTCTCGCCGTCGGACCAGCCCAGTCGTGCCCGGGTGCGGTCCCGGTCGCCGGTCGGGCCCTGCACATGCGTCCAGTTGGGCACCACATGCACCCGTCCGCGCGGCACGCCCATCGCCGTGACCCGGTCCACGAACGATTCGTGCACCACCCCGACGACGGCCGCCTGGCGCAGCACCCGCGCCTCCACCGCCCCGGCCAGGGCTGCGGCCCGGCCCCCGCCCTGGATGCCGCTCTGCTCGGCGGCGGCCCCCATCAGGTCCTGGACGATCACGACATGCGGTACCCCGGCCTGCCGCGCCAGCCGCCCGCCCAGCACTCCCCCGGCCAGGCTGGGCATCTGGGTGAGCACCACGTCGGGGCGGATGCGCGGTGGTGCCATGGCGCTGTGGGCCAGGATGCTCGCCTCGAACAACGCCCGGCGCAGGGCGGTCTGGTGCGGCGGAACGGTGTGCCGCCGGCGGTGCACCGTCACCCCGCCGCGGCGCTCCCGGACGCGCCATCGGCCGCGATAGCCGTCCGCCACCCGCCAGGCGGGGTAGTGCGGCATGCCCGCGAGGACATGGGTGTCGGCGCCGGATGCGGCCAGGTGCTCGGCGATCTGTGTCGAGTACGGCCCTATGCCGGTGTGTTCGGGTGCGTAGTTGGTCGAGACCACAAGCACGCACCGGCCCGCGAACGAGTCTTCCACGAAAGGCCCCCCTCTGGATGTGCGGTCATCGTAGGAGCCCGTCGGGGCCCGCGGGCTGTGAATTGCGTTGCGATTGTGTCCCGAAGGCGACCTTGTTTCCCGATGTCCCTTAGATTGTGGTCGCTGGTGGGGAGTTGGGGGGAGGTGGGCCGATGCTGCACGGGAAACGTCCGGGCACCGCGGAGCCGGTGCGTGGCATCGCCGCACTGTGCTGCTGGGCGCTGCTGCTGGTGGTGCTGCTGCCGGTGCTGATCCTGCAGTCGCTCGACGCCCGTTTCGGTGCCGCGCTGGCCGTGCAGTGCGTGGTGGTGGTGCACACGGGTGCGGCGCTGGCCCGGGTGCTGACGGACGTCCGGGCACGGCTGATCGCCTTCGGTTTCTGGCTCTTTTCCTACGTGTGGCTGGGACTCGCGCCGTTGGCGATGCTCGCGACGGACGCGTACCCGCGGGGTTTTGTCGTGGACGCGAACACCGCGTTCGTGACAACGGCCGTGGTGGAGACGGGACTTCTCGCCTACAGCGCGGGGTCGGCGGTGGCGTCCTGGCGGTCGGCGCGCACCTCCACGGTCCTCGAACCGCTCCTTGCCCGGCGGCTGTCGCCGGGGCGGGTGCTGCTGCTGTGCGGTCTGGCGCTGCTGCTGGCGGTCGCGTTGATCCCGGGGCAGGGCGGGCTGTCGGCGTTCTTCCTCAGCCGGCAGGCCGCCAACGAGGCGGCGGCGCAGGCTGCGCCGGCCGCGTCCGCGGACCGGGCGATGGCCGCCTGGGCCCTGTCGGTGCCGGCTTTCTGGGCGCTGGTGGGGCTGGTGCACGTACCGCGGTTCACCGCCGGCGACCGGACCCTGCGCGGATTACGGTGGCTGCTGCTCCCGCTGCTGATCGCGGTGAACGTGGTGGTCAACAACCCCATCAGCCAGCCGCGTTTCTGGGCAGGAACGGTCCTGCTGGCGCTGCTCTTCAGCGCCTCCTGGCTGCGCGGACCGCGGGCCTTCCGGATGGGCGCGGCGGTGGTGGCCGCCGTGGTGCTGGTGGTCTTCCCGTACAGCGACTACTTCCGCTACGACAAGCGGGAAGCCGTCCGTGTCGTCTCGCTCGCCGAGCAGTTCACGTCCAACGGTGACTATGACGCGTTCCAGCAGATCGAGACGGGCGTGGACTACGTCCGTACCCATGGCTTCACCCCGACGGCCGCGCTGGGCCCCCCGCTGTTCTTCGTGCCGCGTGCCGTCTGGCCCGGCAAGCCCGATGACGCGGGCATCCTGCTCGCCCGGCACGCCGGCTACACCTTCGAGAACCTCTCCGCGCCGTTGTGGATCGAGTCGTACATGTGGGCCGGCTTCCCGTCGGTCATCGCCGTCTTCGGCCTGATCGGCGCGGTGGGGCGGCGCATCGACAACCTCCGGCACCGGCTGCGGCGGCGCCCGGGGACCCTCGCGGCCCTGCTGGTACCGGCCTTCGGCTTCTACCAACTGGTGCTGCTGCGCGGCAGTTTGATGGCCATCGTGGGCCCGCTCGCACTGCTGGTCTGCGTCCCGCTACTGATCACCCGTAAAACGGGACGGCGGGCCCTTCCGCCGTCCGCTGAGGACCCCGCGTGCGCCTCGACGTCACCAGCGCACCGCGCCGCCTTGCCTCTACCCACAGGAGGAGCACGTACGTGAGCGTCTTCGACGAGCCCGCGGAGGAGCCGGACCAGATCCGGGACCAGCTGCGCCAGCTCTTCCGGTATCGCGCCCTGGTCGTGCTGGGGCTGGTGCTGGGCATGCTCGGCGGTGGCGCCGTGTCCCTGCTCGGCGGTTCGACCTATACGGCGACCGGCGAGGTCGTGGTCCATGCGATCAGTACGGCGCCCTTCGAGGCCGGCGGGGTCTCGGTGGACAAGCAGATCAGCATGGGCACCGAGCGGCAGATCGCCCAGAGCGCCTCGGTCGCGGCCCGCGCGGGCAAGGCCCTCAAGCTGGCGACCGATCCGGCCACGCTCCAGCGCGATCTGCGGGTGAGCAATCCGCCCGAGACCCAGACCCTGATGTTCGAGTACAGCGCGGACTCCCCGGACCGGGCGTCCGCGCTCGTCAACGCCTTCGTGCAGGCGTATCTGAAGTACCGGCAGGACGCGGCGACCCAGCGGATAGACAAGACCGTCGGCAAGCTGAGCGCCGAACTCAAACCGCTGCAGGAACAGCGCAAGGTGCTGGACCGGCGGATCGCGGGCGGGGGCGGTGCGGCGGGACGGGCCACCGACGAGTCCGAGCGCAGCAATCTGGTGTCGGAGATAGCGGATCTGCAGGGGCGGATCTCCAGCCTGAAGTCCCTCGACACCACGCCCGGTGACATCGTCCGCAAGGGCGATCCGCCGGCCTTCCCGTCCAGCCCCGGTCTCGTCGTGCTGCTGCTCGCCGGGGCCGTGGTCGGTCTGGTGCTGGGCATCCTGGCGGCCTGGATCCGCTCGGTGCTGGAGCCGCGGGTCCGGTCGGTGGCGGATGTACAGGACAATCTGCGGGCACCGGTGCTCGGCATACTGCCGCGCCGGCAGGGCGGTACGGAGCTGCTGGAGGTCGGGCGGACCGGCCGCGGCAACCGTGCGGAGGCCTACCGGACGATCGCATTCCGGCTGGTGCACGACCAGCGCTTCGCGGGACGTGGCAGTCTGCTGGTCGTCTCGCCCCGGGAGAACGCGGAGGCCGTCTCGGTCGCGGTCAACCTGGCCGGTGCGTTCGCCGAGATCGGCAACGACATCCTGCTGGTCGAGGCTGATCTGCGCACTCCGCAGCTCGCCCAGCGGCTCCCGCTGCACCCCGGCCACGGGCGTCCGGTGCCGGGCAGCTGGGCGGACGGCGAGCGGCTCGCCGTGGACGCGGGCGTGGACGGGCGGTTCGATCTGCTGCCCGGCCGGGAGGTGCCCAACCCGGCACGTACCCTGTCCTCACCGCGGTTCGCGCGGCTGCTGAACACACCGTCCGGCCCGAACGAGAATGTCGTGGTCGTCACCGGGCCGCTGCTGTCACATGCGGACGGGCTTGCCGTCGCCAAGCAGGCGGCCGGCGTCGTCGTGGTCTGTGATCTCAACGAGGTCCGCCGGGACGATCTGGACCGGGTGTGGGAGCTGATCACCGGCGCCGGCGGGCACATCCTGGGGGCCGTCCTGGACAAGGGCAGCCGCGCGACGTCGCTGCGCCGGCTGACGGACGGCGGGCCGACGCACCGCAAGCGTGGCCGGGGCCGCCCACGGGCCGCCGCGGTGGCACCGCCGCCCCGGCCCGGCCCGCCGCCGCCCCGCCTCGGCCCGGCACCGCAGGACGGAACGCCCCTCGACTCCGACACCACCTCGCTGCGCAGGTGACGGCCATCCGTCCGGCGGGTGCGGACGGCCGGTCCGCGCCCGCGGCGCCGGGAGGGGCCGCGGCCGGCGGGCGCGGGGTGGGCTCGACCGCCCGCGGCAGTCTCTTCGGTCTGGCGGGCTCGGCCGCCAACGCGCTGTTCGGGTTCGTCCTGGTCGCCGTCATCACCCATGGCCTCGGGGCCGGCGGGGCCGGGGCGGTCTTCACGGGCGTCGCGGCCTTCACCATCCTGAGCAATGCGCTGAAGCTGGGGGCCGATACCGCGCTGGTCCGCTTCGTCTCCCGGGACCTGGAACTCAGCGGCGGGGCCGGCGTACCGGCACTGCTGCGGATCTCGGTCCTGCCGACGCTGCTGGCGAGCGCCGCGGGGGCGGCCGTCCTGCTGTGCTCCCCCGGGCTCGCCGGCCTGCTGCTGCCCGAGCTGGACCCGGGCCAGGCCGCCGCGCTGATACGGCTGTTCGCGGTCTTTCTGCCGGTGACGACGGTGGCGCTGGTGCTGCTCGGGGCCACCCGGGGGTACGGCTCGGTGGTGCCCTTCGTGGGCGTGGAGCAGATCGGGAAACCGGCCGTGCGGGTGCTGCTCGCGGTGCCGCTGGCCCTGCTCGCACCGAGCGTGACCGGGCTCTCCGCGGCCTGGCTGGCGCCCGGGGTGCTGGGTGCGGTGGCCGCCTGCGTCTCGCTGCGCCGGTCCCGCCGTGCGCATCCGGGCTCCGGTCAACCGCCGTCGCAGGCACGGGAGTTCTGGGCCTTCGCCGGACCGCGGGCGGTCTCCTCCGTCTTCGACATCACCGCGGTGTGGATCGGGGTGATCCTGCTGTCGGTGCTGGGCACCGGCACCGACGCCGGCATCTACACGGCGATCGGGCGTCTGGTCACCGCGGGGTCGCTGCTCCAGCTGGCGATCAGGCTGGCGGTGGCACCGCAGATCAGCCGGCTGCTGGCGGGCGGTGACACCCACGGCGCCCATCATCTGCACCGGCTGTCGACACGCTGGATCGCGCTCTTCTCCTGGCCCGTTTTCCTGGTCCTCGCGGCCTACCCACGGACCGTGCTGTCGCTCTTCGGGCCCGGCTTCGACGAGGGCGCGGCGGGGTTGGTGGTGCTGGCGGCGGCCTGTCTGGTCAATGTCGGCGTCGGCAATGCGCAGACGGTCATCCTCATGGCCGGGCGGAGCGTCTGGAATCTGGTGGTTGCGGGCACCGCGTTCGCGGTTCAACTGGGCAGCGGGGTATGGCTGGTGCCGCGGTACGGGGTGCTGGGGGCGGCGGTGTCCTGGGGTCTGGCGATCGTGGTGGACAACGGTGCCTCGGCGCTGCTGGCCCGCTACCGCCTGGGCTTTCGCACCGTCGACCGGGGCTATCTGTACGCCGCGGCGATCGGCATCGTGACGGTGGCGCTCCCGGTGTTCGCCCTGCGGACGCTTTTCGGGGACAGCCTTCCCGGTACGCTTTTGGGAATTGTTTTAGCCATTGGGGCTTTCGGCGCGGCCGTCTGGCGCTATCGTTTGCCGCTGGGGGTAGGGGAGTTCTTCGGGGCGCTGCGCAAGCGTGGTTCGGGAAACTCACCGTGAACACCGGTCCCATTTCCGCACAGAACTCGTCGCGTTCCCACGTCCTACCCTGACAATTCCGATCGCGCCATGCTTCCAGGGGGGACCTGTGCGCCAAAGAAGCAGACCTGTCCATCTCTTGCTCGCCGCCGCGGTGCTGGGCACCGCATCGACGGCCCTTTCCGCCGGACCCGCTCAGGCCGCCGGTGAAACCACCCTCACCGCCGATCCGCTGAGCACCTGGCAGACCGACGGCATCGTGTGGGCCATGGCCTATGCCAAGGGCATCGTCTACGTAGGAGGCACCTTCAGCCACATCCGGCCGCCGGGCGCCGCGCCCGGCTCCACCGGAGAGCTCGCCCGTAAGAACTTCGCGGCCTTCGACGCCGAAACCGGTGAACCGCTGCCGTGCGCCCCGGCGTTCACCGGCGGCACGGGCACCGTCCGGGCCATGAAGGCCTCGCCCGACGGCTCGAAGATCTACATCGGCGGCTCGTTCGGGAAGGCCGGCCCGGTGGGCCGGTCCAACACGGCCGCTCTCAACACCGCCGACTGCACCATCGGGGCGGACTGGCAGCCGACGGTCAGCTCGACCGTCCGGGCCCTGGACGTCACGGCCGACACCGTCTACATCGGCGGCGGCTTCGACACCGTCCAGGGACAGACCCGCGAGCGGATCGCCGCGCTGCGGCCCGACGGCGAGCTGCTCCCGTTCAAGGCGACGATCCGTGGTTCCTCGGTCGGCAACGACCCCACACCGGCGGTCAACGCCATCACGGTCGCCCCCCAGCTCAACAAGGTCATCATCGGCGGCCGGTTCACCTCGGTGAACGGCAGCTGGCTGAGCGTGCACGCGCTGGCCGGGCTGGACGCGACCACCGGGCGGGTCGTCAACTCCTTCGCCGGCTGGATTCCCCAGAGGTCGGCGGTCAAGTCGCTCGTCAACGACGGGACCAACTTCTATCTGGGCGCCGAGGGCACCGGCGGCGGGGTCTTCGACGGCCGCGCGGCCGGACGGCTGTCGGACGGCTCGCAGCTCTGGAAGGACACCTGCCTGGGCGCCACCCAGGCGGTCCTGCCGTACAAGGGCGTCCTCTACAGCGGCTCCCATGCGCACGACTGCTCCAACACCCCGGGCGGCTTCACCGACATCGGCAACCGTCAGCACTTCCTGGCGCAGTCGATCTCGGACAAGACGATCCTGCCGTGGTTCCCGGACACCAACGACGGGATCGGCGAGCAGATCGGCCCGCGGGCGCTGACCGTGGGGGACGGCATCCTGTGGGCGGGCGGCGAGTTCACCACCGTCAACGACGCGCCGCAGCAGGGTCTGACCCGGTTCGCTGCGGGGCCGGACACCGGGGCGCCGCAGGTGCCGCTGCTCAGCGGTGCGAGCGGGTCCCGGGGCAAGATCACGCTGAACTGGAAGGCCTCGTGGGACCGGGACGACGGTGTCCTGACCTACAAGATCTACCGCGACGGCGAGTACCTGACCTCGCTCAACCAGGATTCGCGCTACTGGAACCGCCCCAACATGAGCTACACGGACACCGTGCAGCCCGGGGCTCAGCACCGGTACTCGATCGAGGTCACCGACGGCACGAATGTGTCCGGGCGCAACGGCCCGGTCTATGTGACCGCCAGAAACTGACCGAACGCCGAGTGGGGGGTAAATGACGCACCGAGTAGGTTATGCGCCGGGGGTCTATGACCTCTTCCATGTCGGACACCTGAACATTCTCCGGCACGCCAAAAGTCAGTGCGACTATCTGGTGGCCGGCGTCGTCTCGGACGAAATGGCGATGCAGGCGAAAGGGCAGGCACCGGTCATTCCGCTGACCGAGCGGCTGGAGATCGTACGCAGCGTCCGATTCGTGGACGCGGCATTCGTCGAGACGGTGCCCGACAAATTGGAGACATGGCAGCAGGTGCGGTTCGACGTCATTTTCAAGGGCGACGACTGGCGGGGGACGAGCAAGGGCGACAAGCTCGAACGGGATTTCGCGACGGTCGGGGTCGAGGTGGTCTATTTCCCCTACACCGTGCACACGTCGAGCACCCTGCTGCGCAAGGTGCTCGACGGGCTGGCGAATTCGGCGTGACCGGAGGAACTGATCCGGTGCCCGGCCCGGGGCGCCCGCTCCGGTGAGGTGTCCGTCCCCGGCCTGTCAGCGGCCGGGGACGGACAACTCTCGGTACCACTTCACGAGGAACGCCACCATGAACAGCAGATGGGCGGCGAACAGGACGCAGTACATCGCCAGGAACAGATCCTGGCTGCCGAACAGCAGGAACAGGGCGCAGAACACCCCGTAGTCGACGGGCAGCAGGGCGACGGAACGCAGCGTGGAGGCGGGTGCCGAGGGCGCCGCACCGCCCGCACCGCTCCGCAACCGGTCGGCGCGCTTGAGCTGTTCGGTGAGGATGCCGCCGAAGAAGACCACCACCGCGGCGAACTGGAAGACGACCGGGAGGAGCAGATACCTGGGGTCGGAGAAGCCGAAGTAGCGGTAGAACGAGATGAGTACGGCCATGTGGAGGGCGAGCATCTTCGCGCAGTCGACCACATGGTCCAGCCACTCCCCCGCGGCGCTGCCGGTTCCGGTCAGCCGGGCGAGCTGCCCGTCGGCGGAGTCGAGGGCGAAACCGAGGACCAGCGCCGCGAAAATGCCGGCCGCCGCGGCGGGCGAGGGGCGGAGCACCGCAATCATGACCACACCGGCAAAGGTGAACACCGCACTGATCATGGTGATTTGATTGGGCGTCAGTTTCATGGTGTAGCCCGCGGCGGCCAACACCCGGCCGGCCGGCCGGTTCACATAACGCGAGTACAGGGACACTCCCTTCGCGGATTTCTGGGCCGCAGACAGCTGTCTGATCGCATATCCGAACTGGCTCATGTCCCCCACCTGATGAATGGACCCCCGAAGGAGCAACATCATGGCAGGCAGGACCTCTCCGTCAACCGGTGGCGCCGATCGCCGGACAGTGCTGGCCGGTACGGCCGCGGCACTGGCGGCCGCCCTCACCGGGTGTGAGCCGGCATCCCCTGCCACCCGGCAGTCGTCCGACGACGCCAGGGTCCCGGTGGTCACCGGCCACAAGCCCAAGGGCAAGGACGTCATCGACGTGGTGGCGGACTGCGGCGCCAAGGGCGACGGACGCACCGACGACAGCCGGGCGTTCGCCCGCGCGTACTCCTACGCGGCCGGCCGGGTGTGGGACCACATCGGCCGCACCGTGATCGACATACCGGCCGGCACCTACCTCATACGCAAGCCCCACGCCCTGCTCAACGCCACCGGAGGAAAGCTCAAGGCCAATGGCTTACGGTTCCGCGGGGCCGGCAAACGCATGACACAGCTGCTCTTCGCACCGGCCGAGGCCGACAACGCCTATCTGTGCCGCAACGAGGACAGCTGGGCGAATGTGATGTTCGAGCAGCTGGGCTTTGTCGCCGCCACCCCCGGCGCCTCGTTCTTCTACTCCTACTCGACCGGCCAGGCCCAGGACTACCGCTTCACCGAATGCGAGTGGACCGGCGAGTGGACCTACGGCCTGGCGCTCGACGGCAGCAACACCAACTCGGAGATGCGCTGGGACGCCTGCCGTGTGGGGGGTGCCTACCGCAAGGCGTTCCTGTACTCCGGACTGTCCGAGAAGTCGCTGAGCCACCGCCAGCAGGACCAGTTCCTCAACTACTGGTTCAACGACATGAAGGTCGAGTACGCCTGGGGCAACTTCCTGGAGTTCCCCTACGGCGGTTCCATCACCTGCCGCGGCGGCTCCTACATCGTCACCGGCCGCCGCCCCGAGGACTCCGCCGACTACGGGCGCACCAGCACCTTCTTCCGCTTCCCGCGCGGTCCGCACCACGACTCCGTACAGCGCTTCCACGCCGAGGACATCCGCTTCGAGGTGCGCGACCCGGACACCGTCGTGATCGACTGCGCCTGGGACAGCGGGACGGTGCACTTCAACGACTGTGACGACACCGCGAACGCCTTCAAGTCCTTCGCCGAGGAGAGCAGCCCCCATCGCTACCGCATCGGCTCCCGGGGCCCGCTCGTGCGGTACGACTCCTGCCAGCTGTCCGGGCAGCACTCCTACGAGCAGGACGGGGGCGGCGCCGGCCCCCGGGCGCGCTACGACATGTGCCGCTTGCGCAATCACTCCCCGCAGGACTTCATCAAGGGCGCGGACGGCCGGGTGAAGTTCGTCGACTGTCTGGGGGCCTGAACGGGCCGCGGTGGGCGGGAACCCGACGGTGCGGGAACGCCGCTGACGGCCTGTGCGTCCGCGGCCCGCTTCCTCGCCGACGGTGACCAACGGCACACGTACTGGTCAGTAATGTTGCCCCTGGTCGGGCCTAGAGTGAGGGCCGCAATGGCGCCGCCGGGCACCGGCGGCGGCCCGCCCTCCGAGCCGACCAGGGAGACTGCATGCGTTCTCCGAAGGACTTCTTCCGCCCGCTGGCCGTCGGGGCGCCCACACCGGTACGCGAGGTACCGTTCCGGCCGTCCCGGATGATCCACTTCTTCGACCCGGGCAACGAGAAGATGGCCGCCAAGGTGCCGGCCATCGCGCCCACCGTGGACGTGCTGCTCGGCAATCTGGAGGACGCGGTCGCCGCCGACCGCAAGGAAGCCGCCCGGTCGGGCCTGGTGAAGATCGCCCAGGCCACCGACTTCGGCGACACCCAGCTGTGGACCCGGATCAACAGCCTGGACTCGCCGTGGGCGCTGGACGATCTGCTGACGCTGGTCGGCGAGATCGGCGACAAGCTGGACGTGATCATGGTGCCCAAGGTCGAGGGCGCCGAGGACATCCACTACGTCGACCGGCTGCTCGCCCAGCTGGAGGCGAAGGCACAGATCCGGCGGCCGATCCTGGTGCACGCCATCCTGGAGACCGCGACCGGTGTCGCCAATGTCGAGGAGATCGCCGGAGCCAGCCCCCGGATGCAGGGCATCTCGCTCGGCCCCGCCGACCTGGCGGCCAGCCGCCGGATGAAGACCACCCGGGTGGGCGGCGGTCACCCCGGATACCTGGTCCGGGAGGACCCGCACGGCGCGGACGGCACGGCACCGCGGGCCACCTTCCAGCAGGACCTGTGGCACTACACCCTGGCGCGCATGGTCGACGCCTGTGCGGCGCACGGCATCCTGCCGTACTACGGGCCGTTCGGTGACATCAAGGACACCACCGCCTGCGAGGACCAGTTCCGCAACGCCTTCCTGCTGGGCTGTGTCGGCGCCTGGAGCCTGCACCCGGTGCAGATCGCCATCGCCAAGAAGGTCTTCTCGCCCGCACCCGCCGATGTCGCCTGGGCCCGCCGGGTCATCGAGGCGATGGGCGACGGCACCGGCGCGGTGATGATCGACGGCAAGATGCAGGATGACGCCACGTACAAGCAGTGCCAGGTGGTCGCCGAACTCGCCGACGCCCTCGCCGCCCGCGACCCCGAGCTGCGCGACGCCTACGCCGCGGCCGAGAAGGAGTAAGACCCGTGTCCGACGCGATCCTGCGGCCGCGCCGCTCCGTGCTCTACATGCCCGGTGCCAATGAACGCGCCCTGGAAAAGGCCAAGTCCCTCCCCGCCGATGCGCTGATCCTCGACCTGGAGGACGCCGTCGCCCCCGACGCGAAGGCCGACGCCCGCGAGCGGGTCGCGGCCGCCGCGGCCTCGGGGGAATACGGCTACCGGGAGGTGACGATCCGGGTCAACGGCCCGGGCACCGCCTGGCACGCCGACGATCTCCGGGCCGCCGCCGAGGCCGGTCCGGACGCGGTGGTGGTGCCCAAGGTGGACTCCGCCGACACCGTGCGGGAGGTCGAGCGGGCGCTGGAGGCGGCCGGCGCTCCGGACCGTACGGCGATCTGGGCCATGGTCGAGACACCGCGCGCGATGCTGGACGCCCGTGCGGTCGCCGCCGCCAGCGAACGGCTCACCGTGCTGGTGATGGGCACCAACGACCTGGCGAAGGAGCTGCACGCCGAGCATGTTCCCGGCCGGGCCCCGCTGCTGACCGGACTGTCCCTGGCGCTGCTGGCGGCCCGTGACACCGGCAAGGCGATCCTGGACGGCGTCTACAACGACGTGAAGAACGCCGAGGGGTTCGAGGCCGAGTGCGTGCAGGGCCGGCAGTTCGGGTTCGACGGGAAGACGCTCATCCATCCGTCGCAGGTCGAACCCTGCAACCGGGCCTTCGCCCCGTCGGCCGACCAGATCGCCCGTGCGCAGAAGATCATTGACGCCTTCGACGAAGCCACCCGTGAAGGGCGCGGTGTCGTCACCGTCGACGGCCGGATGATCGAGAACCTTCATGTCGAGGACGCCCGCCGGATCCTGGCCCTCGCCGAGGCGATCGCCGGACGCTGAAGTCCGGCCCGCAGGAGCTCATGCTTCCTGCGGGCCGTCGGCACGGCGGCGCGGAATTCCAGGGCCGTCGCGGTGAATCCCATAATCGGACAGGGTGAATAAACGGGACTGGCCGCTGCTCAGGCTTGGTGGTGCCGGGCATCCGGGATAGCAAGACCCCCGGGGACCCACCATGAGTGCAGGAGCACACAGTGAAGAATTCGGCACGCGTCAATGTCGTGATGGCAGGAGCCTGCGGTCTGCTCCTGGCCGCCGGTACGGTCTCGCCCACCCTGGCGTGGGCCGAGTCGTCCGGCGGCGACGGCGTCTCGAACAGCGACACCGTCGCCCGCTTCGACGCCAGATTCCGCTGCGCGCACCGGGCCAGATTCTGTATCAACGGACCGGTACTCAGCGGAAATCCCAGAAGATCCCAGAACGTTCATGTCTCCGGCGGCACCATCAGCAACAGCGGTAGCCCGACCAACACCAACGGAAACACCAACGACGACACCGGCGGCACGACCGGCACGGCGACCAAGTCCGGCAACAACGAGCAGCACATCCACCACCACCGCGAATGAGACGGCGAGTGCGCGTCCAGCCGCTCCGGCCCCGGGCATTCCGGGGCCGGAGCGGTTCAGGGGCGACGACGACCGCCCGGCGACTGTGCCGGGCGGTCGTGTGACGGCCGGCGCGGTGCCGTATCCGTCGGTGCGGTGTCCGGATCAGTGGTGCGGCGTCCGGATCAGTGGTGCGGCGTCCGGATCAGTGGTGCAGGAATCCGAGTCCGAGGATGCGCTGGACGTTGTTGCTGCTGCCCGTCGATGCACCGGTGACGGAGTTGGCGGCGTTGGTGGTTCCGTTGGTGTTGGAGAGGTTCCCGCTGTTGTTCGGGTTCCCGTGGTTGATGAAGTTGCCGCTGTGCAGGCTGTTGCCGCTGTTCACCGGACCGTTGACACAGGCGTGGGGTGACAGCAACACGGGCGACCGGTAGTGGATCTGGCCCAGGCGGTTGTTGCAGACCACGCCGTTGACCGTGCCGGTCACGGTGCCCACATCGGCGTCCGCCACCGCGGAGAGCAGAGAGTCCGGAAGTGTCACCGCCTGGGCCGTGCCACCGCCGAACAGCACCAGCCCGCACGCCCCGACGACAGTTCCCGCCTGCATGATTCTTCTCACGACGCTCCTCGCCTCTTCATCCTTCTGATGCCAGACGTATCGTGCTGCCGCGGTCGGCCCGCGCCGGTGTTCAACCCGCGGGGAGCAAAACCCCCGGCGGCCACAATCAGCCGGGTGGCCCAAACCCCGGGGGCGACGGCGGCAGGAACGTCAGGTGACGCTGTGCGGATGGCAGGCCGTCGCCGAGCGTGGCGGCCAGGCCTGGGGGGCGAGGATGCCCAGCACGTAGGCGCGCGCGACCAGAGCGGGTCTGGTCGGGGCGTCCAGGAGATCGCGCAGCCGGCTGAGGTGGTAGTCGACGGTCTGCCGGGAGAGGTGCAGGGAGGTGGCGATCTCCGCGTTGCTGCGGCCGGCGGCCAGCAGGGACAGGATGCGGACCTGACTTGCCGTCAGCGGTGGATGGGGCTCGTGGGCGAGCCCCTGGTGGGTGATGACCGCCCAGACGCTGGTGGCACGGTCCGCACTCCGGCCCACCGTGGTCAGATGCAGCCGGGCGCGCCGCTGGTGACCGCGGGAGTCCACCAGCGCGACGGTCGTCTGGATGCGCCGGCTGCGGCGCGCTATCAGGTCGAGCCAGCTGCGGTGCAGCCCCGGTAATTCGGGGGCCGGGGCGAGCACGGTGTGCGCGCGGCGGCCGACGAGGTCGGAGAGCCGGGTCTGCAGCAGTTCGGCGGCCGCGGCGCTGGCCTGCTGGATCCGTCCGCCCGCGGAGATCAGGGCGCACGGCAGTCCGCTGTGATCGCGCAGCGCATGCAGGCTCTCCTCGGCCTCCCGGCGCTGGCGCAGGGCACGGGTGTAGTCGCTGATGTCGATGTAGATGCCCGCCACGCAGGTCTGGCTTCCTTCCCGTACGGGGAAGCGATGGCCGACCGCCTGCCCGCCGGTGCCGTCGAAGCGGTGGTAGGTGAGGGTGTGCCGGACCGGTTTGCCGCGGTCGAGCACCTCCCGGTCCAGGCCGAGGACCTGCGCGGCGTCGGCGGGGCCGTCGACGTCGGCGACGTCCTTGCCGATGATGTGCTCCGGGGTGGTGCCGTACAGATGGGCGTAGGCGTGGTTCGCCCAGAGGTAGCGCCCGTTCGCGTCCCGGATGAAGGCAGCGGCGGGGGCGAGGTCCGCGAAGGCGTCATAGCGGCGGGGGCCGGCCGGAGGGGGGCCGACCTCCACCGCCAGCCCACGGGAGCGGCCCTGCCGGGGCACGCCGAGGGGCCAGTTCACATCGAAGACACGACCGTCGAACTGTGCCTGCCAATGGCTGATTTCAGGTGCTGCGGCCGGCCCGGGAAGCTCCTTTCGCACGGTGTCGAGGAACCGTTGGGCCGTCACCGTGTCGTCGAAGGCACCCCCGCCGCTGTCGATCACCCGTAGCTCACGGTCGGCTTCCCACCAGGACACCGGAAGGTGTTCGAGCAGCGACTTCAGACTGGTCTCGTCCACGACGGGCCCCTTTGCGGTGAAGAGTTCAACGAGTTCGGACGGCGCGCCACCGCCATGCGTATCCCCCCGCGTCCGGTGGCATGCCCGGTTCTCGGCCGATCTGGCGACGTCCGCGCACCTCCGCGGCGTCGCGGGCGCGCCATACGCCATCACGGAACCTTCACGATTGCCTGGGGGTACCCACAACTCTGGCATTTGCCTGAGCGGTTGCGGCCCGATCAGGGGAACGGTGGGCCGCACGGCTGCTTCGCTTGAGGGACGGCGTTCGGATTCCGGGGGGCCGGACGCTGTCCAGCCGTTTCCGATGGTTCCCATCGTATGAAAAGGAGTCCGATTCCAGTGAGCAAGGTGCTGTTCGTGTATGCCAAGGGTGGTCCGCCCTTGGGGTACGCCCTGTCACGGGTCGCCGCACGGTCGGCAGTGCACCTGCTGGCGCTCAGCGCGCTCCCTCCCACCGTGGCCGCGTCCGCTGACCGGCTGTGCGCTTCGGTCCTGCGCCCCGCCGAGTCCGAGCGGCACGACCTGGTGTCCCTGATCGTCTCCCGGGCCCAGGCGGTGGGCGCGGACGCCGTCGTCACCTTCTCCGAGTACGCGGTCGTCGCGGTCGCGGAGGCCTGCGAGAAGCTGGGCCTCGCCGGGGCGGGCGGCTCCTGTGCCCTGGCCCGCGACAAGCGGATGATGCGCCGCACCTGGCAGGAGCGGGGCATATCCCAGCCCCGGTTCCGCCCCGTCGCCACCGAGCGGGATCTGCACGACGCGGCCGCCGCGCTCCGCTTCCCCCTGCTGTTGAAGGCCGCCTGGAGCGCCGGCTCCACCGCGCACCGGATCCTGCGCTCCGCCGATGACGTACCGGCGGCCTGGGAACGGGCGCGGGAGGTGATGGCCGAATCCGCGCAACTGGGCTACGCCGAACTCCATGTGGCCGACGCCGGGGCGGACTTCATCGTCGAGGAGATCGTGCCGGGCACCGCCACGGAGTGGTTCGACCAGGAGGGCTGGGGCGACTACGTCAGTGTCGAAGGCGTCGTCGTGAACGGCGACTTCCGTCCGGTCTGTCTCAGCGGGCGGATGCCGACGGTGGAGCCGTTCACCGAACGCGCCGGCATCACGCCCGCGGCGCTGCCGCACGACGCCCAGCAGCGCGTCGTGGCCCTGGCGCGCGAGGCCGTCGATGCGCTGGGGCTGCAGAACTGCGGTACGCACACCGAGATCAAGCTCGGCGCCGGCGGGCAGATGTGGGTGATCGAGACCGCCGCCCGGTTCGGCGGGGCGATGACCGTCCCGCAGATCGAGGAGGTCTTCGGCCTGGATCTGATCGGCATGCTCACCGACCATCTGCTGGGGCGTCAGGTCTCCTGGCCCGCCGAGGTGCGCACCCCGCAGGAGGCGCACGGCGCGGCCGGTTCCCTGGTCGTGCTGGCCGTCGACGGCGCCGGTGAGGCCTGGCCGGACCAGCGGGTCTGGGACTTCCCGACGGTGCGGGACGCCGTACCGCTCAGCGTCGGCAGCCATCTGTCCGTGGTGGCCGAGAACTCGCTGCCGGACGGGACTCCGGTGCCGGTGTACGACCCGGCCGCGGGCGCCAACACCATGGCGGCGCTGTGCCTGCTGTCCGCCACCGACCCGGAGACCGTGATCCGCGACTTCCGGACCCTGGTGGAGGCCCTGCCGCAGACCCTCCCCACGGCCGGCGTCACCACGGAGGTGCGCTCATGACCACCACCGCCGTTCTGCCCTCCGGCACCCCGGGCCCCCTCACCGACCGCACCGTCATCGGTGAGAACCTCTCCCTGCCGCTCTTCCGCACCCTCTCCGGAGTCCTGGCCGGTCACCCGTACCTCAAGGTCGTGGTGGACCGGGTCGAGGACACCTGGCATCTGCTCGACACCGCCGTCCACCCCTTCCACGTCAACTACATCGCCACCCGCGTCCTCGGTATGGAACTGGCGGAGCTGGACTCCTGCCTGGACGCCTTCAACGCCTCGGTCTACATGGACCCCGAGCGCCGCTTCCTGCTGGGTGTGCTCTCCCTGCACACCGACGAGGACGCCGAAGGACGGGAGCGGCCCTTCCTCGTCCTGGAGACCACCGAGGCCGACACCATGCACGGGCGGCTGCTGGAGGAGTTCTACACGTTCGTCCGGCACCGGGTCGACGGCCGCCTGCCGCTGCTGCTGAAGCCGGCGAACCACGGGCAGGAGCACGAGCTCGCCGCGATCAGCGACGTACGGGTGCCGCGGATCCTCGGCCATCAGCTCTTCGGCAACCGCACCCGTACCCCGCTCAACCCGGGTGACGCCGTCGGCCGGCTCCGCTACTTCCGGACCCTTGAGGAGTACACGGCCGCGGCCGACGGGCTCGGCTGGTCCGACATCGTGGCCATGCCGTGTCTGCCGGACGATGTGCCGCGGGTGGCCGGTTTCCTCAACACCTCACCGGGCACCCCGCTCTCGCACACCAATGTGCTGGCCTCCGGCTGGGGCATCCCCAACGCGATCGTCCGCGATCTGGAGCGCATGGTCGACGCGGACGTCCTCGACGGAGCCTGGGTCCGCTACCGGGTCCAGGACGACGAGATCACCCTCGTCCCGCTGACCCATGCCCCGACGCTGGACGCCCCGGCCTGGCACCAGCAGCGCATCCGGATGGAACCGCCGCTGCTGGAGGACGTGCCCGCGCTGTGGCTGCACCGGCTGCGCCGCGCCGACCGGGACCGGTACGGGACCAAGGCCGCCAACCTCGGCGAGCTCCATCACGTCCTGGACAGCCGCACCGCCGACCTCACCGCCTTCTACGGGCAGCCGCGCCCGCCCCGCGCCGACCTCTACGGCCACCTCGCGGCCCGGCTCGGCGCCAAGGACGCGACGGGCGCGGAACTGCGTTCCCTGGCGGCCGACTTCGTGGCCGGGGTGATCGCGGCGCCCCACGGGATCGCCCTCCCGTTCGCCCTGCAGCACCGCTTTCTGACGTCCTCACCGGCCGTGCAACAGGGCCTCGGCAAGCTCAAGATGGCACTCGAACTCGACGCCGTCGACGCGCTGGACGCGGTCTGTCTGCATCTTCAGCAGCTCATCCGGAACACCCCGATGCCCGAGGACGTCTCCCGTCAGATCACCTCGGCGCTGCCCGGCGGTCCGGACACCGGCAACCGTCTGGTGGTGCGCTCCTCCTCCAACGCCGAGGACCTTCCCGGGTTCTCCGCGGCCGGGGTCTACGACTCGGTCACCACCGTCCACGGCGCGGACGAACTCCTCGACGCGGTACGCCAGGTGTGGGCCTCCCTGCTGTCGCCACGCAGTGTCCGGCTGCGCCATCAGGCGGGCATCTCCCTCGATGACACCTATATGGGCGTGATCATCCAGGAGTATGTGCCCGCTGACCTCGGCGGAGTCCTGGTGACCTGCAACCCGACCCGGCGCGAGGACTTCCGCAACGTCTACCTCAACTGCTCCCCCGGCTCGCCCGAGACGGTCGTCGACGGTACGACGCTGCCGCTGCAGTACCTGTACAACACGGTGGAGGGCGGCGGCCGTACCGTCGCGCTCGGCTCGTCCGGCCGGGACCTGCCGGTCGGCACCCGGGACAAGCTGGCACGGCTGGCGCTGACCGGGCGGCTGCTGCAGTCCCACTTCAGCGAGACCGATGTGGACCATCCGCTCGACATCGAATGGCTGATGACCGATCAGGGGGACTTCCGCCTGGTCCAGATCCGCCCCTACGCGCTGTGATCCGGCGGTTCACCGGCCCGCTGCGCGCCCGCAGGACCCGGACCCCGGGCGCGCCCCTGACACCACGGGCCCGACGGATCATCCGGCTGAACAACGGCTTCCAGCTGCTGTTCAACCTGTTGTGGTGGATGCCGGTCTTCTACGCCTACCAGCGGGAGGCAGGGCTCTCCGACGGGCAGATCTTCGGCATCCAGAGCATCTACTACGTCGCGTTCTGCCTCTTCGAGATCCCGACCGGGATGGTGGCCGACCGCATCGGTGCCCGCAACTGTCTGCGGGCCGGTGCCTTCGTGATGACCGCGGCGAATCTGGCGCCGGTCCTCGCGCCCAGCTACACCGGCTTCCTGGTGCACTTCCTGGCCATCGCCGCCGGCCGTTCGCTGACCTCCGGTGCCGCCAGCGCCTATCTCTACGACGGCCTGGCGGCCGAGGGCGCGGGAGAGCACTACCTGAAGGCGGAGGGGCAGGCGCGGGCGCTGGGGCTGGCGACGAAGGTGGTGTGCTGGCCGCTGGTCGGGCCGCTGATGGCCGTCGCGCACGCCACGCCGTATGTGCTGAGCGCCGCGAGCGCGGCGGGCTCGCTCGTCTGTGCCGTGGTGCTGCCGCGGCAGGCCGCGGCCCGGCACGGCGGTGCCGGTGGCGCCGGGAAGGCGTCGCGCGGCGGGCCGGTGTTCCTGCGCGATGCGGTCTCGGCGCTGCGCTGGGTGTGGGCCACGCCCTGGCTCGCGCTGCTCATGGTGCAGGGCGTCGCGGTGTTCACACTCTCCCGTATCTGCCAGGTCAACCTCTTCCAGCCGGTGCTGCTGGACCACGGCATCCCCGAGAGCTCGCACGGCGGGGTGCTGGCCGCGATGACCGTCGCGGAGGCGGTGGCCTCGGCCCGTCCGCAGTGGCTCGGCTCCCGGCTGTCACCGGTGGCCTGGGTGTCGCTGCTCAGCCTGGCGATGGCGGGCACGCTGGCGGGCAGCGTCCTGGGCGGGCCGTGGACCGTGGTCGCCCTGCTGTGCCTGTTCGCCGCGGTCACCGGCTTCGCCTATCCGCTCCAGCGCAAGCTGGTGAACGACGCCATCCCGGCGGGAGCGCCACGGGCCACCCTGCTGTCCGTCGAGAGCATCGTGGACCGGGGCGTGTGTGCGCTGGCGGCCGTGGCCGCGGGAGCCTATCTCTCGGCGGGCCGGCTGGACGCGCTGCTGTGGCACAGCGCGCTGGTGACCGCTGTGGTGATGCTGGTCCTGCAGCTGGTCCTGCGGCGTGCCCCGGGCCGGCGCCGGAAGCCGCCGGCGGCGGAGCCGGCCACGGAGCTGGTCACCACAGCAGGAAACCCCTGAGCGGCACCGTCATACTGGGGACGTGCGGGCTACGGAAGCCGGGCGCTACGGCGAAGGTCTGTTCCGCCCGGAGGAGACCGGCGAGGCCGGCCGTATCGATCTGGGAGCGCTCGCCTATGACGAGGCGAGCGCCGCCCGGTTGGCGGCGCTGGGCGCCGGGCCCGGCTGGCACTGCCTGGACGTGGGCGCGGGCACCGGCACCGTCGCGCGGTGGCTGCTGGAGTCGGCGGGTGTCACGGGGGTCCTCGCGGTCGACCGTGACACCCGGTCCCTGGACGCCGGCCGGACACCGGGGCTGTCGACGCTGACCGCCGACATCACCGCGCCGGACTTCGACCCCGGCCGGTTCCAGCTGGTCCACGCACGGTTCGTGCTGATGCATCTGCGCTCGTGGCGCCGCATGATCGCCAAGCTGGGTTCGCTGGTGGCGCCCGGTGGTGTGCTGGTGCTCAGCGATGCCGTGGACCTGACGACCGCCGAGGCGCCGGCCACCCCGTACACCACGGTCATGCGGGCGATGTGGCAAGGGCTCCGGGAGTCCATCGGCACGGACATCTCCTGGGTGCCCGACTATCCGTACCTGCTGCGGGAGGAGGGCCTGCACCGGGTGGCCGCCGAGATCCACGTCCCGCCGTTGGTGCCGGGCAGCCCCCTCAACCGCTTCTGGGCCGATACGTGGGACCGGGCACGGGGCGCCATCCTGGCGACGGGGCAGGTGGACGAGGCACAGATCGAACGGGCCCGGCGGGCGCTGTCGTCGGACGAGTGCACCGGCCTCTCCCCCGGGATGCTCACCGCCTGGGGCTGGCGGACCGAGGAGGCCGGCCGTGACCAGCACCACTGACCGGGAACGGGAGCGGGTGTGGGAGCTGCACACCAGCAGCGAGTTCCGCACCCTCGATCTCGACACGACGATGGCCACCATGTCCGACGCCCCGGAGGTGCTGCATGTGCCCACGGCCATGGGCGCCCGCGGCAGGGCGTCCGTACGGCACTTCTACCGCCGCTGGTTCGTGGGACACAACGCACCGGATTTCGCCCTCGCGCCGCTGACCCGGACCACGGGCGGCTCGCGGATCGTCGATGAAATGCTGGTCTCGTTCACCCATGACGTGGAGGTGCCCTGGATCCTTCCCGGGGTGCCGCCGACCGGGCGGCCCGTCGAGATCCCGGTCATCGCCGTGGTGTCGTTCGACGGGCCGCTGATCTCCGCCGAGCACATCTACTGGGACCAGGCAGCGGTCCTCGGCCAGACCGGACTCCTTCCGGCGGAGACGATGGCGCGGCTGCCGGTCGTGCTGGATCAGCGCGGGACGCTGGCGGACGGCCCGCTCAACCAGCTGGCGGGGCGCGGCCACGGGCGGGGCTGAGCCGAGCCGTTCCGGTCGGTCCGGTCGGTCCGGTCGGTCCGGTCGGTCCGGTGAGCGTCAACCGGCCTTGGGGAGTTGCTGGGTGGAGCAGTGGATACCGCCCCCGCCCTCGCCGATGTTGTCGACGGGCAGTTGGACGACCTCCCGCCCCGGGTACTGCTCCCGCAGGACGGCGGCCGCCTTGCTGTCGGCCTTCCGGTCGCCGAAGCGGGGCATGATGACCGCGCCGTTGGCGACGTAGTAGTTGGCGTAGCAGGCCAGGAAGTCCTTCCCGCGTCGCCCGATGTCGGCCGGCTCGGGCAGCTCGACGACCTCCAGCCGCTTCCCCCGGGCATCGACGGCCCCCTCCAGCACCTCGCGGGCCTGTTCGTAGGCGCCGGTGAAGTCATTGCGGGGGGCGTGCTTCGCGGGGGTGCTGAGGACCACGACGCCGGGTGCGGAGAACCGTGCCAGCGCGTCGATGTGATAGTCCGTGATGTCCTTGCCCTTGACGCCCTTCACCCAGATCACCGTCGTGGCGCCGAACAGGTCCTTGAGCTCCCGTTCGAGGTCCTCGCGGGACCTGCCGGGGTTGCGGTTGTCGTTGACCAGGGAGCTCTCGGCCACCATCAGGGTGCCCTGGCCGTCGCCCTCCACCGCCCCGCCCTCGCTGACGAGCGGGGCCTTGATCCTGGGGAGCCGCTCGTCGGCCAGGGTCGCGCGGGCGACCCGGCGGTCGTGGCCGTGCTCCTGTTTGCCGCCCCAGCCGTTGAAGTTGAGGTCGACGCCGGCGACCCCGTCGGGGCCGAGCACGAAGACCGGCCCGGTGTCGCGCATCCACAGGTCGTCCACCGGGGTCGGGACGACCTCCACCCCGGACCCGCAGGCCCGCTGCGCCGCCTTCGCCTCCCGGTCCCCGGCCAGCAGCCGCACCGGCTCGAACTCGGCGATGGTCCGGGCGAGTCGGGCGATGTCGGCACGCACTCCGGCGGTGTCCGGCCCCCAGATCCTCCGGCCGGGCCAGGACATGTAGGTCGCCTCGTGCGGATGTGCCTCGTCGGGCAGCCGCCTTCCGCCGGCCGACCGCGCCGCCGCGGGGGCGGCGCCGGCCTCGCGCGGCGCCGACCCGCCGCTGTCCGGTGTGCCACAGCCGCTCAAGGCTCCCCCGAGGGCGGCGACGGCCGCCGCCTGCAGTGTCTGACGTCGGGATATTTCCACGATCAGCTCCTGACTGAAAATTTGGTCAGGACGATGCTAGGGCATGATCGGACCCGAGACACCTTGATTTCTTCGGACAGCGGGAGCATGCGATGCCGGACAGGCCCACCCAGATCCTCGAAGCCGCCGCCCGGCTGATCGCCCGGCGCGGCGTCCGCGGGCTGCGTGTCGAGGAAGTTTCCGCGGAGGCCGCCGTCTCGACCGCGCTGATCTACTACCACTTCAAGGACCGCGCCGGACTGCTGCGCCGCACACTGGAGTTCATCAGCCGGCGCGCGGTCCGCTACACCGACGCCGCACTGGATGCCTCCGACGATCCCCGTGTCCAGCTCACCGAGATGCTGCTGCTGGAGCTCCAGGACACTCCCCAGGTCAAGGAGAACAGCGCGGCCTGGGGCGAGTTGCGCGCCACCGCCGTCTTCGACCCGGACCTGCGGGAGCTGCTGGCCGCCGCGACCCGTTCCTGGGTGGAGGATCTCGCCGGGCTGCTGCGCCGGGCCCAGGAGGCGGGTCCGGACGGGGCCGGGACCGACCCGTACGCGGCGGCCGAGCGGCTCACCGCGCTGGTCGAGGGCCTGAGTGAACGCTGGCTGAGCGGCACCACCTCGCTCCAGCGGGCCCACGAGCTGCTCCGCGGCGCCGTCGACACGGAACTCCGGGCGCGCTGACGGGTGTTGTGGCCGCGACCGCCCGGGGAGCGGCGGGCACCCGTGCTTGCACAGGTGAGTCGCCCCGCCGCCCCGGGACCGTGGCGTCGGAACGGATGCCATAGCGGATGAACAAAGCGCTTCGGTCAATAAGCGGACATCGACGACTGTTTTCGGTCGGAGTCCGTCACGTCACGCTCTGCGCATGATCGCCCGGTCTCCCCCTGTCGCCACCACGGCATTCCTCGTTCGCCAGGAACGCAGCAGGTGGCGGTCCTCCGGCAGTTGCCAGGATCTGACGGAAAATTTTTTGTCATGGTGGGTAAATGGTGAAGAAAGCCGACCGAAAGTGTGCATCGGGTTTTGACCATTGATCGGCCGCTCCGCGATGGTCCTTCGTATGCCCGCCATACCCCGACCCGCGGCCAGCGGCCCCCTGCGCCTGCGCGATTTCCGTCTTCTGCTCGCCGGTGCCGCGGCCGGACAGCTTGGCGCCCAGGTCACCCTGGTCGCCCTGCCCCTCGTCGCGGTACTGGAGCTCAACGCCCCCGCTTTCCAGGTGGGGTTGCTCACGGCCGCGGAGACCGCCGCGTTCCTGCTGGTCGGGCTGCCGGCCGGGGCCTGGGTCGACCGGATGCGCAAGCTGCCGCTGATGATCCGGGCCGATGTCGTACGGGCCCTGGCGATGGCGAGCATCCCCCTGGCCGCCGTCGCCGATGTGCTGACGATGGCGCAGCTGTATCTCGTCGCCCTCGTCACCGGTGTGGCGACGGTCTTCTTCGACGTGGCCCACCAGAGCTTCCTGCCCCAGCTGCTGCCCAAGGACCATCTGGTCTCGGGCAACGGGGCGCTGGAGACCATCCGTTCCTCGGCGCAGGTGGCCGGTCCCGGGCTCGGCGGCGGTCTCGTCCAGCTGCTCGGGGCCTCCCTGGCCATCGTCGCCGACGCGGCCGGCTATGTGCTCTCCGCGCTGTTCCTGTGGGGCATCAAACAGCCCGAGAGCCGCCCGTCGCGCGTCGCGGGTTCGTCCCTGCGCCAGGACATCGCCGAGGGGCTGCGGTTCGTGTGCGGGCACCGCCTGCTGCGCGTGATCGCGGTGACGACCGGGCTGGCGAACTTCTTCACCGCCACGCTGATGGCCACTCAGTCCGTCTTCCTGGTACGGGTGCTCGGACTGGCGCCGGGAGTGGTCGGCCTCGTCCTGGCCGCCTCGGCGGTCGGCGGGCTCACCGGCGCACTGTGTGCGGGCCGGCTCGCCGCCCGGCTCGGCCAGGCCAGGATCATCTGGCTGTCCCTACTGGCCACCGGCCCGTTCGCGCTGCTGTGGCCGCTGTCCGGGCGCGGCGCGGGCGCCGCACTGTTCGCGGTCGGCTCCGGTGTGGTCTTCTTCGGTGCCGTCGTCTACAACGTCGCACAGGTGAGCTTCCGTCAGGCGCTGTGCCCGCCCCGGCTGCTCGGCCGGATGAACGCCACCCTGCGCTTCCTGATGTGGGGCACCCTGCCGCTCGGAGCCCTGGCCGGCGGTGCGCTGGCCGACGCGTTCGGCGCCCGCACGGCGCTGGCGTGGTGCGCGGCCGGAATCCTGGTCGTCCCGCTGCCGCTGCTGCTCTCCCCGCTGCGCCGGATGCGGGACCTGCCGGCCGCCGACGCGGCCGAGGACGCCCCGGCCGATTCCGCGGACCCGGCCGAGCCCGCGTCCGTCGGCTGACGGCTGACGGCTGACGGCTGACGGCTGACGGCCGTATCCGGCCCCGCCCGTCTCTCTCCCCCTCCCCCGCACGGCCTTCCCACCCGCATCCCCTCCGGCGATGCGCCGCAGTCACGACGAAGAGGATCACGTGCTCAGCATCACGAGCCAGTACCTGGCCCGCTACCGGCGGCTCGACGCCGGTGACGGCACCCCGGTCCTGCTGCCCGTCACGGGCGCCCAGCGTCGCTTTGCGCTGGTGCGTGCCATGGACCCCGCCGGGCGGCCGGATCTCGTGCCGATGTTCTTCGCCTTTCCGCGCGGCACGGTGGACCCCGTACGGCTCGCGGCGGCCGCGAACCGGCTCGCCGCCCGGCACCCCGTGCTGCGTGCCCGGCCCACCGTGCTGCGCGGTACACCCGTACTCCGCCTGGAGCGGCCGCAGGTCCCCGTGACCCGGGAGACCTGCGCGCCCGGCGAGGACGCGGCCGCCGTGCTGCGCCGTGCCCTGGGCCGGTGGGCGCCGGAGGGCTCACCGCTGCGGCTGTTCCTGGTGCCGGAGGGTGCGGAGGAGGTGCTCGCCGTCGTACTGGACCACAGCGCGTGCGACGGCCAGTCGCTGGCCCGGCTCGTCGCAGAACTCGGCGCCGGCTACGACGAAGGTCCGGGCGCCGACGGCCCCTCGCCCGCGGACGTCGCGGCCGAGCTGGCCGACTACCGGGAAGCCGTGCTGCGGCAGCTCGACGCGGAGGAGCGCGCGGGTGCACCGGACGCCATGGCGTACTGGGGCGAACGGCTGCGCACCGTACGCGAACAGGCCCCGGTGGCACGGCCGGAACCCCTCTCCCCCGGTGCGCCGCCGAGCGGCTCGGCCACCCTGCGGATGCCCGCGGCCCCCGACGGGGTGCCCTTCCCCGAGCTGCTCCACGCCTGCCGTGCGGCGGCAGCGGTGCTGTACGGAGCGGGCCATGTGGTGCCGCTCGGCTACCCGTGGGGCGGCCGGCCGGCCGGTACCGCTCCGGTGCTCGGCTGCTTCCTCAACACCGTGGTCTTCCCGACCGCCACGGGCGAGGCGCCCACCCCGTCCGCGACGGCAGCTGCCTGGTGGGACGACCTGGACCATGCCGCCACCCCCTTCGACGCCGTGGTGCACGCCGCCCGCGCGGCCGGCTCCGGCTGGAGCGGCCGGCTCGACGGCATGCTGACCGTCGACGACTCCCGCCGCCAGCCCCCGCTGTGCCTGGGCGGGGTGACCGGCCGGGAGATCCATGTCGACGGCAGAGCGGTCCGCGGCCCGTTCGCGGTCTCCGTCACCCAGGGCCCCGAGCTGCGGCTGCGCATGGTGTGGGACCGCACGGTCCTCCCCGACCGCACCGCCGAGAGCGCCTTCACCGCCCTCGCCGACACGGTGCGGACACCGGCACCGACAGCCGGCTGACCCACCCCGGGGGCCCGCCCCCGCACCTACCGACCCGACACCGCCAGACCTGCCGCGCGATCCGTGGCGCGGTCTGCGCACCCCACAGGCCGGGCCCGACCATGCCCCGGCCGGAGCACACCCGCCCCGACGACCTCAGGGATCGCCCATGCTTCCGCTCTCCTCCTCGCAGGAGATCGTCTGGCTGCACGAACAGGTGCAACCGGGCAGCCGCGCCTACAACTTCACCGCCGCCCTCGACCTGTGGGGCACGCTCGACACCGAGGCGCTGCGCCACGGGCTCGCCGCCACCCTCGACCGGCACGCCGGCCTGCGGCTGGAACTCGTCGCCGTCGCCGGGGCGATGCCCGGACAGCGGGTCGCCGAGGCCTGTGCACCGCGGCTGCGCACGGTGGACCTGAGCGGGGCGGCGGACCCGGAGGCCGCGTTCCAGGAGCTGCTGCGCACCGAGGCGGAGACCCCGCTCGACACCTACGAGGCACCGCTGCTGCGCTGGACGCTGGTCCGGCTCGGGGACGACCGGCACCGGCTCATCCATGTCGAACACCATCTGATCCACGACGGCCACTCGTTCGCGATCCTGCTGCGGGACGTATTCACCGTCTACCGGGGCCGCGTCCTGGGCGAGCCGGTGGAGCTGCCGCCCGCTCCCTCGTACGCCGACCATGTCCGTGCCCGGTCCGGGGACCAGGCGACCGCGGAGCGGCAGGAGGGCCTGGAGTTCTGGTCCGGGGCGCTGCGGGAGATGTCCTACGACATGCCGCTGCCCGGTCTGGCCAAGCCCGGCGCCCGGCGCCGGCACCACGGCGGCCAGTTGCGCCAGTCGATCGGTGCGGATCTGGCGGAACGCCTCCGGGCCCACGCCCGCACCCGTGGTCTGACGCCGTTCGCCACGCTCCTCGGGCTCTTCGCCGAGATGCTGCGCCGGCACAGCGGCCGCTCGGAGATGGTGATCGGCACCGCGGTGGGCAACCGTCCGCGCGGTTTCGAGGAAACCGTCGGCATGTTCGTCAACACCATCCCGCTCCCGCTCCGGCTGGACCCGGCCGCCCCGGCCGAGGAGTCCATGGACGAGGTGACGGACACCCTCATCCGCGCGCTGCCGCACCAGGAGGTGCCGATCCAGGAGCTGACCCGCGCGCTCGGTCTGCACACCTCGGGTGCCGACAACCCGCTGTTCGGCGTCATGTTCAGCGCGCACGACGCCGAACTGCCCGACATCGACGTCCCCGGTCTGGACATCACCCTGTTCGAGGGCTTCAACACCGGCACCACCCGCTTCGACCTGGACGTGGTGCTGCTGCCGGACGACCGCCGCGGCGTCGGCCCCCGGCACGGAGCAGCGGGGATGACGCTGGTCTGGGACTACGACGCCGATCTGTTCGGCGAGGACGTGGCGAAGCTGCTCGCCGGGCGGTTCCTGGACCTGCTGCGGGCGTATCTCGACGCGCCCGGCACCGCCCTCGCGGACCTGGCGCCGCCGCCGGCACCGCCGGCTCTCCCGGCCGCCGCTCCGCAGGCTCCGCGGCACGACCCGCTCGACCCCGCCACCGCCCACGACCGCTCGCTGCCCGCGCTGCTCGTCGGCGCCCGCCGGATCACCTACGGCGACCTGGCGGACCGGGTCGCCGCGCTCGCGCAGCGGATGCAGGCGGCCGGGGTGACCGCCGGTCAGCCGGTGGCCGCGGTGCTGCCCCGCGGTGCCGACTCGGTCGTGACGCTGCTGGCCTGTCTGCGGACCCGGGCGGTGTACTGCCCGCTCTCGCCGTCCGATCCGCCGGCCCGCTTGACGCTGCTGCTGGAGCGGCTGAACCCGGCGCTGGTGCTGACCTCGGCGGACGCCGCCGTCACCGTTCCCCACGGTCTGCCGTCGGCCACCGTCGACACCGCGGTCCTGCCGCCGGCGCGGGCCGCCGAGGCCGTGCCCGGCGCCGCGTACCTCATTCACACCTCCGGCTCGACGGGCATCCCCAAGCCCGTCGCCGTCGGCCGCGCGGCGCTGGAGAACCATCTGACCGGAGTCGCCGGGCGGTTCGGCCTGGGCGCGGGTGACCGGGTGCTGCTGTTCGCCCAGCCGTCGTTCGACGTGGCCCTCGAAGAGGTGCTGCCGTCGCTGTACGCCGGGGCGTGCCTCGTCGCCCCGGAGCGCGAGGTCCCGACCGGCACCGAGCTGGCCGAACTGCTGGCCGCCGCCCGGGTCACCGTGGCCAATCTGCCCACCAGCTACTTCCTGGCCACCCGTCAGGAGATGCGCCCCGCGCTCCGCGACGGTCACTGGGCGCCGCGGCTGCTGGTGCTCGGCGGTGAACGCCTCCCGGCGGATGCGCTGCGCGCGTTCCTGGCCGACACCGACAGCACCGTGCTCAATGTCTACGGCGTCACCGAAGCCGCGATCAGCTCCACCGTCCACGAGATCACCCGGGACGGCCTGACCGACGGGGCGGAGATTCCGCTGGGCACCGAGCTGCCCGGCGAACGGGTCCATGTCCTGGACGCCCACCACCGGCCGCTGCCGGACGGTGCGGTCGGTGAACTGGCCATCGCAGGCGCGGGGTTGGCCGAGGGCTATGCCGGCAACCCCGAGGTCACCGAAGCCCGGTTCCGCCGGATCGAGGCGCTCGGCGGTGAGCGGGTCTACCTCACCGGCGACCGCGGCTACCGTGGCCGCGACGGGCTGCTGTACTTCCTGGGGCGCCTGGACCACCAGGTCAAGCTGCGGGGTTACCGCATCGAACTCGAAGAGGTGGAGGCGGCCGCCTCGGCCGCGCTCGGCGGCCGGTCCTGCGCCGTCGTCCTGGACCGCGAAGCCCCGGGCGGGCCCCGGCTGGTCGGCTTCCTGGAGAGCGCGGACGACGACGGGCCGTGGGACGAGCAGGCGTTGCACACGGAGCTGAGCCGACGGCTGCCGAGCGCCCTCGTACCGGGACGCTGGGCCCGGCTCGATGTCATGCCGAGGCTGGCCGGCGGCAAACCGAACCGCACCGCGCTGACGCGCCGCGCCGCCGCGCTGGAGCCGGCCGCGCCCGCCGCCCCCGCCGCGGAGCCCGGTGACGGGCAGCCCGCGGAGCCGGCCGATCCGATGACGGCGCTGCTCGTCGAGGGCTGGCGCGAGGCTCTGGGCCACGGGCGTTTCGACCTGTCGTCGGACTTCTTCCGGTCCGGTGGCCACTCGCTGCTCGCCGCGCAGCTGGCCTCCTGGCTGGAGCCGCGGCTGGGACAACGGCCGCCCCTGCGCCTGCTGTTCCAGAACCCGGTGCTGACCGACCAGGCCGCCGCGCTCGCCGCCGTCGGCACCGCCACGCCCGTTCCCGCCGCCTCGACCACCGTGACGGAGTCCCGATGACCCAGCCGATGACCGCCCGGACGGCGGCCCCGACGACCGTCGCCGGCGCCGGACGGCACACCCCGCAGCCCGGCACGCTGAGCATCGCCCACGGCGCCCGTCCCGCCACCGACGGCGCGGCCGGAGTCCTCGCCCGCTTCGAGGAGTGGGTCCGCCGCTCCCCGGAAGCTCCCGCGGTGATCGACGGGGCCCACAGCTGGACGTACGGCCAGATCGGCAGCGCCGCGGACGAGGTCGCACAAGCGCTGCGCGCCCGGGTGCGGCCCGGGGACCTTGTCGGCGTCTGCCTCGACCGGTCGGCCGCCCTCGTGGTGACCGCCGTCGCGCTCGCCAGGATCGGCGCCGTCTATCTGCCGCTGGGCCCCCGCCCCGGTGAGCGCCGCACCGACGCCGTCACCGAGGACATCGACGTCGTCTGCCTGATCGGCGATCCCGGGCTCCTGCCGCCCCGGTACCGGACGGCCGACCGGATGGACCTGACGCTACCCGGCGAGGGGGCCAATGCCACCGCCACGGTCGTGGCGGCCTTCGCCGCGCCCGGTCCCGCCGCGCACTCCGCGCCCGCCGGGACGTTCTACGCCGTGCTGACCTCCGGATCCACCGGCCGCCCCAAGGCGGTGGCCGTCGGTGAGCCCGCGCTCGGCGGGCTGCTCGACTGGTACCGCGCCACGACCGGGCTCGGCCCCGGTGACCGGCAGTCGCTGCTGATCGGCGTCGCGTTCGACCCCCATCTGCTGGAGCTGTGGGGCGGGCTGACGTCCGGCGCGGCCCTGGTGCCCGCGCCGGACGAGGTCCGCTGGGACTCCGTGGTGCTCGCCGACTGGTGGCGTACGGCCGGGGTGTCGGTGTCGGTCGCGGCGACCCCGATGGTCGAGCCGCTGCTGGACCGGCCCTGGCCGCAGGATCTGAGGCTGCGTCATCTGATGACCGGCGGCGACCGGATGCGCCGCCACCCCGGCGCGGAGGTGACCGCCACCGTCCACAACGCCTACGGACCGGCCGAGGCCACCGTGATCGCCACCACCCACGCCATGCACGGCACGGACGGTGCGGCGGGCACGGACTCCGCGCCCCCGATCGGCCGCCCCGTACCGGGCGTGACCGTGATCGTCGCCGGCCAGGACGGCCGGCCCGTCGAGCGCGGTACGGAGGGCGAACTCCTCATCGGCGGAAGCGGGCTGGCGCTCGGCTATCTGGACCCCGAGCTGACCGCGCGCCGCTTCACCGCCGTGCCCGAGGGCCTCGAACTGCCGGGAGTGGAGCGGGTGTACCGCACCGGGGACCGGGTGCGGATGGCGGCCGACGGGCAGCTGGAGTTCCTCGGCCGCCTCGACGACCAGGTCAAGATCAGCGGGGTCCGGATCGAACCGGCCGAGGTGGAGGCCGCGTTCGAGCAGGCCCCGGCGGTCCTGAGCGCCGTCGTCACCGCACCGCGCTCCGCCGACGGCCGGGCCCGCCTGGTGGCGTACGTACGCGCGGCTGCCGATTCCGGGCTCACGGCGGAGGCGCTGCTGCCGGCCCTGCGGACCTGGCTGCCCGAGCAGGCCGTCCCCTCGGACGTACGGATCGTGGGCTCCTTCCCCCTGGACGCCAACGGCAAGGTCGACCGCGCCGAGCTGACCCGACGGGCGGCCGAGTCCGCCGCGCCCCGCCCCGGCGGCACCGCCCCGGACGACGGAGCGCCCGCCGGCGCCACCCCCGGTGAGCGGCTCGTCCTGAGCGCCGTCCGCGATCTGCTCGACCGGCCCGGGACCTCGCTGGCGGACAACTTCACCGAGGCCGGCGGCACTTCTGTCCTCGCCGCCCGGCTGCTGACCGTCATCGAGAAGGAGAGCGGGGTACGGCTGCGCGCCCCCGAGCTGCTCCGTCAGCCGGATCTGCGCGCCGTGGCCCTGCTCGTCGACCAGCGGTGTGCCTCCCGGCAGCCGGCGGGAGCCTGAGATGACCATCCCCCGAACCCCCGCGTTTCCGTCCTCCCCCGACGCCCGGAAGGAAGGCCCCGTGCCCACCGAAGGCACCCCGTCACCCGCGCCCGGCCCGTCCGGCGAGCGCACCGCGTCCGTCCCGGCGGCCGGACCGCCCGCGCCCGGACTGCCGGTCCTCGTGGCCCGGCACGCCGCACGGACCCCGCACGCCCTGGCCGTGGCGGACGGCGACACCACGCTCACCTACGCCCAGCTCGTCTCGTCGGCCCGCGCGCTCGCCGGGCAGCTGCGGACGCACGGCGTCGGCCCGGGTGACTCCGTGGCGCTGCTGATGCCCCGCTGCGCCCGGACGGTCGTCGCCCAGCTCGCGCTGTGGTGGGCGGGCGCCGTGTGTGTGCCGCTGGATCCGGCGCATCCGCGCGCCCGTTCCGAGGCCCTGGCCGCCGAGGCGGGCGCGACGCTGACCGTCGGCGACAGCAAGCTCCTCGAATCCGCGGCACTCACCGGTGCCACCCTTGCGCTGCCCGGGGAGCCGCTGGTGGACGGCGACCACCTCCCGGCGGCCGAACCGGGCCCGGACGCCACCGCGTTCATCATGTTCACCTCGGGCTCCACCGGCCGCCCCAAGGGCGTGGCCGTGCCGCACCACGCGATCGCCGAGCTGGTCACGGATCCGGCGTATCTCACCCTCACCTCCCGCGACCGGGTGCTCTTCCACTCCCCGATGACCTTCGACGCCTCGACGTTCGAGGTGTGGGGAGCCCTGGCCAACGGCGCCGCGGTGGTGGTGTGCACCGCCGAACGGCCGTCGTTCGAGGACCTGGCCCGGCATGTGGAACGCCACGGCGTCACCGTCGCCTTCTTCACCACCGCGCTCTTCCACCAGCTGGCCGGCCGCCGCTCCCGGATCTTCTCGCTGCTGCGCACGGTCATCGTGGGCGGCGAGGCGCTGTCCGCGCACCATGCCCGCGCGGTCCTGCGGGCCTTCCCCTGGCTGGAGTTGGTCAACGGCTACGGGCCGACGGAGGCGACGACCTTCACCACCGCCCACACCGTCACCGACGCCGACTGCGACGGCCAGGTGCCCATCGGCCGGCCGATCGCCGGTGCCACCGTGCATCTCCTCGACGACACCGGCCGGCCGGTCCCGGACGGTGAGCAGGGCGAACTGTGGATCGGCGGCAGCCGGCTGGCGCACGGATACACCGGGCAGCCGGAGCTCACCGCCGAACGCTTCGTCCACCACCCCGGCTTGGGGCGCCTCTACCGCAGCGGCGACCTCGTCTCCCGGCGCCCGGACGGACACCTCGACTTCCACGGGCGCACGGACGACCAGGTGAAGATTCGCGGCTTCCGGATCGAACCCGCCGAGATCGAACACGCCCTGCGGGAGCGGCCCGAGGTGGCGGACGCGGCGGTGACCGTGCACCGCCCCGCCCCCGACGACGCCCGCCTCGCCGCGTTCGTGGTGGCCGCGTCCGGGCCGGTCCCCCGCCCCGACGCCCTGCGCGACCGGCTCGCCGCCGTCCTGCCCGCCCATCTGGTGCCCGACGAGGTGCAGCTCGTCGACGCACTGCCGCTCACGCCCTCCGGCAAGGTCGACCGCCGCGCCCTGGCGGACCTCGTCACGGCGGACGGGCCCGGCACTCCGGCCGGTCCGCTCGGTCCGCTGGAGCAGGCGGTCGCCGAGATCTGGAGCCGGTCGCTGGGCCGTGAAGTCACCCGTGCGGATGCCGACTTCCTCGCACTGGGCGGCCATTCGCTGCTGGCGCTCGCCGTCACCGACGACCTTCGCGAGGACCTCGGCGTCGAGCTGACCCTCGCCGACTTCTTCGCCGCCCCCACGGTGGCGGGCCACGCCGCGCTGGTCGAGCGCGCCCTGCTCGCCACGCACAGCGATCTGCGCCCCGGCGCCCCGGAGGACACCGATGGCCACTGACACCCCCGCCGCGGCGGCGCTGCAGGAGGAACTGCTGCGCCGGGCGCGCTCCCGCGCCGCCCGCCCCGCTCCCGCCCCCGAGGCCGTCCACCACGGACCCGCGCCGCTCTCCCACGCCCAGCGCCGGATGTGGCTGATGGACCGGCTGGGCCACGACAGCGCCTCGTACAGCGTGCCGTTCGCCACCCGGCTGCGCGGTCCGCTCGACCTGGACGCGCTGGCCGCCGCGCTGACGTCACTGGTGGGACGCCACGAGATCCTGCGTACCCGGTACGGGCACCAGGACGGTGAGCCCTACCAGGAGGTGCTGCCCGCGCCCGAGGCGGTGGCGCTGCGCGTGGTGGAGACGGCCGCCGACGGCGCCGGCGCCCTGCTGGCCGAGGAGGCGCACCGCCCGTTCGACCTCGCCGCCGGTCCCGTACCGCGCGCGCTGGTCCTGCGGCACGGCCCGCAGGACCACACCGTGCTGCTGACGTTCCATCACATCGCGCTGGACGGTGCCTCGCTGGAGACCGTCGCCGGGGAACTGGCCGAGCTCTACGCGGCCGCCGCCCGGGGCGCCGCTGCCGAGCAGCCGGCTCCCCCGCAGTACGCGGACTTCGCACGGCGTGAGCAGGCCGCCGCCGACCGCCTCGAAGAGGGCCTGCGCCACTGGGAAGCCCGCCTCGAAGGCGTCACCCCGCTGCGGCTGCCCCGCCCCGCGAACCCGCCCGCCGACGGTGGCGCCCGGTCCGCCGGAACGCACACCACCCCGCTCGACCCGGGGGTGCCGGCGGCCCTGCGCGAGCTGGGCCGGCAGCACCGGGCCACCCTCTTCACCGTGGCCCTCGCCGCGGCCTTCGCCGCCCTGCACCGCTTCACCGGCCAGGACGACCTGGTGATCGGGGTCGCCGGCACCCATCGGCAGGGCGCGGAGATGCGCGGCCTGGTCGGTCTGTGCGTCAACACCCTCCCGGTCCGGGTGAACACGGCGGGCGATCCGTCCTTCACCGCGCTGGTGGAGCGCGTACGCGAGGCGCTGCTCGACGCCCAGCAGTGCCGCGAGGTGCCCTTCGATCTCATCCTGGAGCGGCTCGGCGCCGCCGCCCGCGACACGGACGGGACGCCGCTGATACGGGTGACCGCGGATGTCCTGGGCGCACCGACCACCCTGCGGCTGCCGGGCATGGTGGGCGAGTACGTCGAGGTCGGCCCCGGCGAGGCCAAGTTCGACCTCTCGTTCGGCCTGGTGGACACCGACGTCCCCGCCGCACTCGTCCAGTACGGCCGGACCGCGCTGGACGAGGAGGCGGCGGCCGGTCTCGGTGCGCACCACGCCGCGCTGCTCACCGCGGTCGCCGACGAACCGGGCCTGCGGCTGTCGCAGTTGCCCGGTGCGGTGCCGGCCCCGCGGGAGGAGACCGTCGGGCACCCGGCCGAGGCGCTGCTGCGGTCGCACCCCGGGGTGGCCGAGGCCGCGGTGCTCGAACCGGCCGGCGGCCCCCTGCTGGCCTATGCCGTACTGCGCGAGATCGGCGGCCCCACATCTGCCGAGCTCCGCTCCCTTCTGCGGGACGCACTGGCTCCGGAGCAGGTGCCCGCCGCGGTGACCCTGCTGGACGCGCTGCCGCGGACGGCCGACGGCGCGGCCGATCCGTCCCGGCTTCCCGGTGTGCCGTCCGCGCCCGCACCGGAAGGCGCGCGCGCCGAGGCCGTGACCGAAGGCTTCACCGCGCTGCTGGGCCGGCCGCCCCGGCCGGACGACGACTTCTTCCTCCTCGGCGGCCACTCGCTGATCGCCGTCCAGCTCGCCGAACGGCTGCGCCTGGCCCTGAAACTGCCGCTGACCGGTCTGGACATCCTCCAGGCCCGCACCCCGCGTGCGGTCACCGCGCTCCTGGACGCCCGCGCGGCGGAGCGGGCCGCCGCACCCTCGGTCACCACGGCCCGTCCGCGGCGCTCGCGCGAGGGAACGGTCCTGGTCACCGGCGGCACCGGCGGGGTCGGCGCCTTCGTCCTGCGTGAACTGGCCGCACAGGGGCGCCCGGTGCTGGCCCTGGCCCGCCCGGAATCCGCGCATCTGGTCGCCGGGGACGGGGTGGACGTCATCGAGGGCGACCTCACCGACCTGGACGGTCTGCGCAAGGCCGTCGACAGCGCCGATGCGGTCATCCACGCGGCCTGTACCTTCACCCGCGCCGAGGTCGATGTGACGGCGATGGCGGCGATGGTCGGCGCCTGGTCGCGCGGTCCGTTCGTCTTCGTCAGCAGCGTGGACGCCTACGGACACCCCGCCGGCGAGTGGGTGGCGGAGGAGTCCGCCCCGGGGCAGCCGCTGAGCCCGTACGGACAGGCGAAGCTCGACTGTGAGGCGCTGCTGCTGCAGGCCGCCGGTTCCCAGGGCCGGGGCGGGGCGAGCGCCGTCCGCTCCCCCCTCGTCTGGGGCCCGCACCAGCGGCTGCGGGACCAGTTGCGCTGGGGTGCGACCGGTGTGCTCTACCAGGCCGCGCGCGAGGGCCGGCCGATCGCCGTGCCCCGGCCGGGTGCCGGTGGCCATGCCTGGTACGGAGCGGCCTGGGTGCACGCCGCGGCGCTGGCCCGGTCCGTGGTGTCCTGCCTGGACTCCCCCGTGCACGGTGTCGCCAACGCCGTCAGCGGACATGTCACCTGGCACGACCTCGCCACCACACTGACCGAACTGCTCGGCAGCGACAGCGAGATCCTCGAAACGGACGACGTCCATCCGGACCTCGACCACCGCTGGCACTATCACTCCGACCGGCTGTCCCCGTCCCTGCGCCTGCAGCCGGGCGAGGACTGGCGCTCCGTCCTGGCCGCGATGGCCGGCCCGTCCGAGCGGTGAGCCGCCCGGTATGACGCCGACGCGCCCGGTGGCTCCCCGGCCACCGGGCGCCCTCCTGCCGTCGCCGCCCCGTACGCGGATCAGACCGTCAGGAACGCGGCCGCGGTAGCGGCACCGAGGGCGGCGCCGGCCACGGTCTGGGCGACGGTGTGGTACGCCAGCGCGACCCGCGACCAGCACACCGCGGCCGTCAGCGCACCGGCCGCCAGCCACCACGGAGAGTGCACCACCGCCAGGAGCGCGACGACGGCGGCGGCGACCGCGGAGTCCACCGAGATCTTCCAGACCGTGTTGACCGTCAGGAGGACGACCGTCATCGCCCACAGGGCGAGCATCGCGACCAGGATGCCGGTCGGCGCCCGCCCGAGGACCATGACGAGCGTGCCGGCACCGATGGACGCCAGGATGACGAGGAAGATCGGCGCCCGCTTCGTGCGGTCCACGACATGACGGTCGCCCCATGTCCCGCGCCGGCGCTCCCATTCGATGTAGCCGGCCGGGACGAGCCCGGCGCACAGCGCTCCGAGCAGGCCCCACAGGACGCCGGTCCAGTCCCCCGCGGCCGCCCATCCGATACCGAGCATTCCGGTGAGGAGGACATTGCGGGGCTGGAGTATGTCGGTGACGGCGCGGGCGGCCGTGGCACGGCTCATACGGGAACCTTCGTGTTCTGGTGAGATCCGGGAAAACGTACGCAAGACAACGCACCGCCCTTTCACCGGGGGTGACACCGGATCACGCGAACGGGCTCACTTTCCTGAGCCGGATCACCGTAACAAGGCCGAAATGCCGCCTTTCGGCCTGCCCCTCGCCGTTTCCCGCGCTCCGCTTGCGACCATGGGCGGGCTGCCGGGGCTGATGCCTTCCGGGGTGCCTGACGGCCGCGGGAGTGCGGCATATCGGTCCACCGGTACCGGTTGTCCGCGGAATTTCCGCGCGAAGCCCTCCGTCGCCGCAAAGGAGCCCGCAATGAACGCCAGCACGGATCTGCTCGTCGATGCCTTCGGACGTATCCGGGAGAGTGTCGAGGATGCGGTCACCGGGCTCGACCCCGATGAGCTCGGTACCCGCCCCGACGACGACGCCAACTCGATCGGCTGGCTGGTCTGGCATCTCACCCGGATCCAGGACGACCACCTCGCCGGTGTGGCCGGCACCGAGCAGATCTGGATCGCGGACGGCTGGTACGACCGCTTCGGGCTGCCCTTCTCCCCCGACGACACCGGCTACGGCCACTCCGGCAAGGAGGTGGCGGCGGTGCGGGACCTGACGGCGGAGCTGCTGATGGACTATCACGGCGCGGTGCACGACAACACCGTGCAGTACCTGGCCGGGGTCGACGACAAGGACATGAAGCGGGTCGTCGACCGTGCCTGGACACCTCCCGTCACCCTGGGCGTCCGGCTGATCAGCGTCATCGCCGACGATCTCCAGCACGCCGGGCAGGCGGCCTATGTGCGTGGCCTGCTCGGTCGTTGAGCACCCGGCCGGGCGGGGCGGCCGGCCGCCGCGCGCTCACCGTCTGCGGGGCAGGCGGTGCAGCTCCACCGCCGTGAGCCGGCCCGCCGTGATCCGCGCCGTCATATAGGTGCAGTACGGCTGCCGGCGGCGGTCGGTCGGCGAGCCCGGGTTGAGCAGCCGCAGCCGGTCGCCGGCCGTGGTGTCCCAGGGGATGTGGCTGTGTCCGAACACCAGCACATCGAGCTCGGGGAACCGTTCGGCGCACCGGCGCTCCCGCCCCTGTGCGGGGCCGGTCTCATGCACCACACCGAGCCGTACTCCCGCCAGTTCCGCGTACGCCACCTCGGGCAGCCGCGCCCGCAGCTCCGGGCCGTCGTTGTTGCCGTACACCCCGATCAGCCGCCGGGCACGGGCCGTCAGCAGGTCCAGAGTGGCGGTGTCCACCCAGTCCCCGGCATGCACGACGACATCGGCGCGCGGCACCTCGTCGAGCAGCTGGGGCGGCAGCGCCTTGGCGCGCTTGGGCAGATGGGTGTCGGACAGGAGCAGGAGTCGCACGGGGAACTCTCCTCGGGCCGTGCTCACGGACGCGGGCCGGACGGTCAGCGTTCCTGGGCGGTGGGCCGAACGGTGATCTCGTTGACCGCCACATGGGGCGGCTGGGTGACCATGAAGACGACGGAACGGGCGATGTCCTCGGCCCGCAGCCAGGATTCCGGCGGCAGCCCGTGCGCCGACGCCGCCTGGCTGCCGCCGCGTGTCATCTCCGTCGTGGTCATCCCCGGTTCGACCAGCCCGACCCGGACCTGACGCCCGGTCACCTCTTGGCGCAGCGCCTCGCTGAAGGAGCACACCGCGTGCTTGGTGGCCGAGTAGACACTGTTGTCCTTGCGGGGCACCCGGCCCGCGACCGAGCTGACGGTCACCAGGTCGGCCACGCCCCGCGGCCCCTCGTGCGCCGCGCGCAGCAGATGCGGCAGTGCGGCATGGGACATCCGCAGCACCGCCTTGAAGTTGAGGTCGACCATCCGGTCCCAGTCCGCGGGGTCGCTGTCCGCCACCGCGCCGCGTGCGCCGAAGCCCGCGTTGTTCACCAGGACGTCCAGCCGCCCGAAGTGGTCCACGGTCTGATCGACCGTCCGACGGACCTCGTCCGCGGCAGCGAGATCGGCGGTCAGGGCGAGGGACGCGCCTCCCTGCGCGCCGATCGCCTCCGCCAGCTCCTCCAGTCGCCCGGTCCGGCGGGCCACCAGCACGAGGGAGCAGCCCTCCCGGGCGAGTGCCAGGGCGGTGGCCGCACCGATTCCGCTGGAGGCGCCGGTCACCAGCGCCACACTGCCCGACAGCGGATTCCGGCCGTCGCCGGCGCCCACCTCGACCGCGCCCTGCCGTGCCGTCGCGGCCTGTCCGGTCTCTCCGGTGCCCCTCACCTCTCGCTCCTCCCGCTCGAATTCTTCAGCCGGCGACATCCGCAATCCCGGTCCGGAAACCCGTACCCCACCGAGCCTCCGTATTCCCTTTGCTCTCTGCTCTCCGTACTCACCATCTGCCCCATGGGGAACGCCGGATGGGCCGGGAATTGCGGAGCGGCATTTCCCTGGACGCGGTGCGCACGGCCCAACACCGGGTAATACCTCAGATAACCCCTTGCGCTCCCGGGAGCTGCTCATGAAGCACACGCATCCCCTGCCCGGCGACATCGGACTCACCCAGATATCCGGCATCACCGGCCGGTTGATCCGCCTCGGACAATGGATCAACGGAGACGGTTTCGCCGACTACCAACACGCCTTTCTCGTCCTGCCCGACGACCGGCTGCTGGAAGCCCAGCCGGGCGGGGCCCGCATCCAACCCCTCAGCGCGTACGACGGCAGCTCCGTGCTCTACGTCTGCCCGGAAGGGCTCACCGAGCAGCAGCGCACCGCCCTCTGCGCCGCGGCCACCGCCTATGTCGGAGTGCCCTACAGCTTCCTCGACTACCTGGCGATCGCCGCGCACCGCTTCCACCTGCCCCTCCCGGGGCTGCGCCGCTATGTCGCCAGCACCCGGCACATGATCTGCTCCCAACTCGTCGACCAGGTCTATCAGGACGCCGGTATCCATCTGTTCGCCGACGGCCGCTGGCCGGGCTATGTGACACCGATGGCCCTGTACAACCAGCTGGCCCACTGACCCCGCGCACGGACCCACCACGGCACCCGGAATTCCTCCCGATAGCGTGGCACCTATCATGGATTCCATCGGCGTGAGAGGTGGCGGGATCATGCGGCGGCAACCCGTACTTGTCTATGACGGCGACTGTGCCTTCTGCACGTCCTCGGTGCGGTTCGCGGAACGGCGGCTGCGTCCGCACTGTGCGGCCACACCCTGGCAGTTCACCGATCTCGAGAAGCTCGGCATCAGCAGGCGGCGTGCCGAGCACGAAGTGCTGTGGGTGACGCCGACCGGTTCGGTGCACGGTGGCGCGCAGGCGGTCGCCAAGCTGCTGCTGAGCGCGGACCGCGGGTGGCCGGTCGTGGGCGCGTTGCTCACGCTCCCGCCCGTGCGCTGGGTCGCCCATGGGGTGTACCGGCTGATCGCGCACAACCGTCATCGGATGCCGGGCGGGACAGCTGCCTGTGCGCTGCCGTCCTCCGCCGCCCGGAAGCAGCCGTAGCGGGATCCGGCCGACCGGCTCCGGTCCGGTATGCCGGTGACACGCGCCCGGTGGCCTTTACGCCATCGGGCGCTCGATCCCCCTCTCGCCCCCTTGTCCGTCCTCAGGTGCCGGACTTGCGGCCGTAGACGTAGACGTCATCACCGTTCTTGAGCAGGGACCAGTACTTCTTCGCGTCGTTGCTGCGCATATTGACGCAGCCGTGCGAGCCGGGGGCCGACCAGACGCTGCCGCTGATGGAGTGGAACGCCTGCCCGCCGTCGAAGAACTGGCTGTACGGCATGGGCACGTGATAGATGGTCGACACATGGTGCAGATTGCGCCAGTAGATCTTCTTGGCGCCGGTGCGGGTCTCGTAGCCGTCGCGGCCCGTACGGACCGGGACCGGCCCGAACACCAGCTTCCCGCCGTCCTGGACCCAGCTGAGCTGGCGGGTCAGGTCGACGCAGGCTATCCGCCCCTTGTTGGTGGGGCAGCGCCCCGCCTTGTTCGGGTGCTGCCCGGCCGCCTTCTGCTGTGCCACGACGCGCATCACGCCCCAGGTGACGGGCCCGGCGTAGCCGATGTTCGGGGTGATGCCGTGGCTGGTCTGGAAGGCGCGGATCGCCCGGCAGTCGGCGGCCGACTGCCGGCCGTCCACCCGCAGCCCGAGGAACTTCTCGGCCTGCTTCTGGTAGGGGCCGCGGGCCGCGGTGCACGAAGACGCGGAGGCGGCCTGGGCGGTGGAGCCGAAGGCCACCGTCAGCGGAACGGTCAGCGCCGTGAGGGCGAGCGCCGCGCTCGCCCGGCGACCGGCGGCGGACCGCGGGACACGCAGGTTCAGTCGTCTTTTCATGCCCCGTAGGACTGTTTGCCCGACCCGCCGGTTGCAGGCGTGACCGACCCGAAATATCTGATACGCGATACCGAGCCCCCGGCAGCCGGAACGGATCCGGACTGCCGGGGAGACGAGCCCTACAGAACCGAGACCTTCTCCTCGTGGCCGTAGCTGAACCCGTCATCGTCGAAGTAGAAGATGGTGACCTTCACCTTGTCGCCCTTGGCGAATCGTGAAGGGGCGGCCGGGCGCAGGGTCACCTTCGCCGTGTGGCTGCCGTAGTCACAGATGAGCTTGTCCCTCTTGATGGTGCCGGCGGCGGTCGACTCGCCGGGGCCGTTCTCGTTGGGCATGCTCGCGTTGGCGACCAGCTGGTGGTTGATTTCGGTGTCGCAGGAGTAGGTGACCTTCACCTGCAGGCCGGGCTCGTGCAGTGTGACCTTGTCGATGGCCAGGAAATTGGCCTTGGCGACCGCTGCCGGTGCGCCGACCAGCACGCCGACGCCGGCCAGGACCGCGACGGCCGTGGAACCGAGGACGCGACGGCGTAAACGGGATGACTTCATGTTGAGGTTTCCTTCCCCCCGCGCTGCCACCCAGGTCAGAGGCGTGGAGATATATCCGCCTGTGCGGGTGACTGCGACAGATGTTCAATTTGACGGCGATCATACGTGACCTTCCGCGCGGAACCGCAGGTTTATGGCCACGACGGGCGCGACGGGGCAAGACGGTGAACACACCCTCCTCGATGACCATCCGCTATCGCATCGCCACTTAATGTGCTCATGGTGACGGTCGCGGCGCCCGCGACCGGCCGCCTTCCCGGGCTCCACCAGGAGTCACACCCGCCCAGAAGGGATGACGCATGATCACCGATGCGCTGCGCGCGGAGTACGAGCACCGCTTCTCCACGTACGACACCGACGGCGACGGCTACCTGACCGCACAGGACTTCACCGACCGGGCACGGGTGCTGACGGACGCGGTGGGTGAACCGGCGGACTCCGCCAAGGCGCGGGCGCTGGGCGCGGGGATGCGCCACACCTTCGAGCAGCTCGCCGCTCTGGCGCAGATCGACGCCACGGGCCGGCTGAACCGGGAGCAGTTCGTCGAAGCCTTCACGCGCGCCGGCGAGTTGGGGTCCCTCGGCAGGGTCGTGGGACCGTCGATCGCCGCGACCGTCGCGCTCGCCGACGCCGACGGGGACGGTGTCGTCAGCCGGGAGGACTTCGCGGTGGTGCACCGCGCGGCCGGGTACTCGGCCGCGCAGGCGGAGGAGGCCTTCGCGGCGCTGGACCGGGACGGTGACGGGCGGCTGCTGGTCGAGGCCTGGCCGGGCGCCGCCCCCGAGTAGAACTTCCCCCCGGCCCTCACCCGCGGAAGGTCAACGCGAGGTGCGCCACCAGCCCCGGGCCGCTCACCGGGGCGTCGCGCAGCCCCAGGTAGCCGTCGGGGCGGATGAGGAATCCTTCGCCGCCGCGTGCGCCGTACATCTGCCGGAAGGCGTCGAGGCCGTCGTGGACGACGGGCAGCACCAGGCCGTCCGTCCGGAGGTGCGGGGCCGCGATCACCCAGACGCTCAGCTGCCCCTGCGCTCCGCGCCGTGCCGACGCCACCACCTCGTCGTACGGCGCCAGTTGGGCCTCGTCGTCCGCATAGAGCAGCAGGGTGTGCTCCTGGCCGCGCAGCAGGTCGAACAGCCGGAACGGGAAGGCGGTGAGGTCATGGCGGAGGCCGCCGCAGTCCGGTGCGCGGTCACCGGCGGCGGGGCCCTGGTCCGGCTGCCGGTCCGGCCCGACGATCGGGCTGCCGCGGTAGCCGACGAGCAGTTGGGCCTCGCGCTGCATCACCGTCGACGGGTCGTCGGGGTCCGCCTGGACGCCGCTGCCGGCGTGCCGGACGGTCCGTTGCACCACTTCCTCGCCCACGGGGTGGCGTTCCGCGTGGTAGCTGCGCAGCAGTCCCTCGCTCGCGGCCGACCGCACCGCCAGGGCCACCTTCCAGGCCAGGTTGTAGGCGTCCTGGATGCCGGTGTTCATGCCCTGGGCACCGGTGGGCGGATGGATATGGGCGGCGTCCCCCGCGACGAACACCCGGCCCGCTCCGTAGCGGTCCACCAAGCGGTGGCTGATGCGGAAGACCGAGGACCAGCGGAGCGCCGAGGCGCGGGTGGGCTGCGGTGAGAGCCGGTCGAGGACGGCCTGGATGTGCGGGAGGCCGGGGGTGGGGCCGGTCTCCAGGCCGTGCAACACCTCTTCCTCGGACGGCTGTTGGGGCAGGGAGAGTTCGGGCGGGACGAGCATGGACATCCGGTAGCGGTTGCGGCCGGGCAGCGGGATGCACACCAGCAGATCGTCGACGCGTCCGTCGCTCCGGTGCATGGCCCGGACCGCGTAGCCGGCCGGCAGCTCCCAGTCGACCTCGACGTCCCCCAGCATGTACTCCTCGGGGAAGGCGCCGCCCTCGAAGCGCAGCCCGAGAGTCTTGCGGACGATGCTGTGGGCGCCGTCGCAGCCGAGGAGGAACCCGGTGCGGATCCACTCCTGCGCGCCGGACGGCAGCACGAGGCAGGCCCGGACCTCGTCGGTGTCCTGCTCGAAGTCCACCAGCTCCGTGCCGCGTTCGACGGGGGTTTCCCATCGCGCGAGCAGTTCCGCAAGGATGCGTTCGGTGGCGTACTGCGGGAGGGCGGCGAAGCGGTAGGGCACCTCCGGCGGCAGGGTCAGCTCGATCCGCGCCTGCTCCGCGCCATTGACGTAGAGCAGTTGCCCCCGGAGCGGGGCCGCGGCCGCCAGGGCTTCCCGCGCCACTCCCATGCGGTCCCAGATCTCCAGCGTCCTGGGCTGGATGCCCACCGCCTTCGCGAACGGCTGCGGGGCGGGCAGCCTGTCGATGACGCGGCACCGCACACCGCGACGCCGCAGCTCGCAGGCCGCCGTCAACCCGACCGGACCCGCCCCGACGACCAGGACATCCACATCGGCCACGGCTGCCTCCCGGGCGGAATCACGCTCCTTCCCAATGCACCACAGCGCGGTGGGCCTGTCCATTTCGCGCGAGGAGGGGGGCGGAGGCCCCGGGGGAAGGCGGCCTCCCGTATCGCGGCCTGGCCTGGTGGCCCGTCGCCGGGAAGGATGCTGCCCATGCCGTATCTGGTGCCGCCCTGCTTACCTCCTGGCAGCTTTTCCGCTCTCGACCAGCCGACCGTGCCGGTCAAGGGCGGTCTACTGCTCCGCCCTTGGCGGCAGACGGACGCCGCCGCCCTCGCCGCGGCATTCACGGACCCCGGCATTCAACGCTGGCACGTGCGGCGCATCGACTCCGAGGAGGAAGCCCGCGGCTGGATCACGCGGTGCCAGGAGCGCTGGCAGGCCGAAACGGGTGCTCAGATCAGGGAGGACCGGCCCGCCGCGGTGTGAGCGGTGGCGTGGGCAGCGGCATTTTTGAACTCCTGCACCATCCGGCCCACTTGCGACGCGAGCCACATGAGGGTGCGTCCCACAGGGGCGGAAGCCGGCGCGAGCCAAACGGCGTCCACGGCTTTCACGACTCTCGCGGCTTCCTGCCCCCCGTACCGACGAACGGGCCCTGGCACCGCCAAGGACCCGTGCGCGGTGCATGCGTACCTGCACAGCGCGTGCACCAAGTGCGCCGGTTGCGCTCGGCGGACACCCCCCGGCCGAGCAGGTGATCGCCGGGCTCATGAAGGCCATGCGCCTGCGGCCTGAGGGGTGCGCCCCTGCCCGTCTGAACAGGTGCGCCGTCCGCAGGCACGGTCACGCTGCGACGGCAAGGGGGCAGGCCGGACCGCGGCGGCGCTACCGCGCGCTCTGCCGATAACAACTCGGGGCATGGTTGTCTCTTCCCCGTCGAATTCATGGCGCCGCGCGGAAATCGCGGTTCGAGCACCTTTCGAACGCGATACGCCGCGTAGGCACCAGGTTTCCTGAATGACTGCCAGGCAACTGCGCGGTGAGCGACGGGAGTAAAGGCATGCAATTTTCTCAGGTATCGGAATCGACGGCCCGGAGTGAATTCCGGGGCTATGGGGCACGGGGCATCACGGCAGCGGCCGTCCTGCTGGCGGCCGGTGCGCTGAACCTGGCAGCCGAGCGGCCCGCCGAGGCCCGGGGAGGCGGGTCCTGGGACCGCCTGGCCGGCTGCGAGAGCGGCGGGAACTGGCGTATCGACACGGGGAACGGGTTCTCCGGCGGGCTGCAGCTCGCCCACTCCACCTGGCACTCGTTCGGCGGTGGCGCCTATGCGTCACGGGCGGCGCGGGCGACCCGGGCCCAGCAGATCCAGGTGGCGCAACGGGTGCTGGCCCGTCAGGGCTGGGGCGCGTGGCCGGCCTGCTCGGCCTCGCTGGGGCTCAACTCGGCCACCGCACACCGCACTCCGCGGAGCACCGCGGCCCGCCCCGCACCGCAGCGGCACACCGCACCGCAGCGGCACGCCGCGCCCTCGTCCCGGGGCCGGGTCCGGCATCCGCAGTCCCATGAGAAGCGCTACAAATCGGGGCGCCATAGGAGTACCGGCGGCTCGGTCGTCGTCAACGCCGGGGACACGGTGAGCAGTATCGCGTACGCACACGGCTTTGGCTGGCAGGAATTCTACCGGCTGAACCGGCGCGTGATCGGAGCGAATCCGCATCTGATTTTCCCCGGCACACGACTGACCGTGCCGCACTCCGGCGCCCACTGAGCGCCTTCCGGAATTCCCGGGTACGCCGTGGCACGGCCCTCCGGGAATTCCGCTGAAAGTCCGCATCTGTACCACGCGGTGGCCCGCCGGAGGGGACGGGCCACCGCGCGGTGCAGGGTTCGCCGTGGGCTTTCCGCCGCCGAGCGGGCGTGAAGGGATGCGTGGGGAGGCGCGGTGCGGGCCCGGCCGGCAGCAGCAGCGGCCCGGGCGGACGGCTCCGCTTCCCCCGCGCTATGCGGTCGCGTACACCTTGCTCGCGAACTCCGCGATCTCCGCGTCGCTGAGGTTCTTGGCGAGGTTGGCCTCGGTGATCATCCCCACCAGACGGTGGCCGCCCTTGACGTCGATGACCGGCAGGCGCTTGATGTGGTGCTGCTCCATGGTCTGCAGGACCTCACTGGCGTCCGCGTCCGCGTCGATCCAGTGCAGTGTCCCGCCCATGGAACCGGCCTGCACCGTCGACGGATCGACCCCTTCGGCACAGCAGGCGACGACGATGTCACGATCGGTGATAAGGCCCATGAGCCGGTTGTTGTCACCGCAGATGGGCAGGCAGCCGACGTCCAGATCCCGCATCATCTTCGCCGCGTCGTACAACGACTCGTGTGCACCCACACAGTGCGCTCCGCCGGACATGATGTCTCGGGCTCGCAGCTTGGTGGCCATGATTCCTCCTGTCTCAGGAGTGTGCTTGCTTGCCTCGCCTTCGATCACACCACGGATGGACCGACGACGCTCACCGGGATGGCCCGGAACGCACCGCCGTGGCCGGGCGGGACCGTCTCCTGGGACGACTGCCGGACCGGGCGCCGCCTCCGGGCGTAGTGTCGGTCCGTGACGACGTCGAATCCCTTCTTCGAGCCGAGTGATCTGCCGTACGAGCTGCCGCCTTTCGCGCGGATCCGGAACGATCACTTTCTGCCCGCGTTCACCCGCGGTATGGCCGACCAGCTGGCCGAGGTGGCGGCGATCGGCGCCTGCGCCGGGCCGCCGACCTTCGAGAACACCGTGGAGGCGCTGGAGCGCAGCGGTGCGGTGCTGGGCCGGGTGTGCCGGGTGTTCTCCAACAAAGCGGCGTCCGACACCGACGAGGAGATCCAGGCACTGGAGGTCGAGATCACCCCCCGGCTGGCGGCCCATGAAGACCTGCTGCTGCTGGAGCGCCACCACACCCTCCGGGTACGGGCCGGTGCGCGGCTCGCCCCCGAGCAGCAGCGTCGGCTGCGCGAGCTCAATGCCCATATCGCCGCGCTGTGCACCGAGTTCGACCAGAATCTGCGGGTGGCCACCGCGGACGCCGCGCTGGTGCTGGACCGCGCCGAGGAGCTCGCCGGTCTGCCCGCGGACCAGATCGCGGCCGCCGCCGAGAACGCCCGAGCCCTCGGGCACCCCGGCAAATTCGTGCTCAGCCTGAAGAACTTCTCCTGCCAGACCGAACTCGCCGCGCTGGAGGATCCCGCGCTGCGCGAGCGGCTGCTCGCCGCCTCCCTCGGGCGCGGCATCGACAGCAACGGCCCGATCGCCGTCACCCTGGCCAGGCTGCGCGCCGAGCGCGCCGCGCTGCTCGGCTACCCCAGCCACGCCGCCTGGGAGGTCGCGGACCGTACCGCAGGTACCACGGATGCCGTCGAGGAACTGCTCGGCCGGCTGGTCGCGCCCGCCGTCGCCAACGCCGAGCGCGAGGGCGCGGCGCTGGCCGAGGCGGCCGGGGTGGCACAGATCCGCGCGGCGGACTGGCAGTACTACTCGGAACGGGTGCGCAAGGAGCGGTACGACCTCGACGCGGCGGCGCTGCGGCCCTACCTGGAGCTGGAGACCGTGCTGCACGACGGGGTCTTCCACGCCGCCGGGCTGGTCTACGGCATCACCTTCACCCGGCGCCCCGATCTGGTGTCGTACCACCCGGACGCCCGTGTCTACGAGGTGCACGACGCCGACGGCAGCCCGCTCGGCCTGTACATCGGCGACTTCCACGCCCGCGAGTCCAAGCGGGGCGGTGCCTGGATGAACTCGCTGGTCGTGCAGTCGCATCTGCTCGGGCAGCGGCCGGTGGTGGTCAACAACCTGAATGTCGCCAAGCCTCCGGCGGGCGAGCCGGTGCTGCTGACCTGGAGCGAGGTCAACACGCTGTTCCACGAGTTCGGGCATGCGCTGCACGGGCTGTTCTCCGATGTCCGCTATCCACTGCTGTCCGGCACCCAAGTGCCCCGCGACTTCGTCGAGTTCCCCTCGCAGGTGAACGAGGTGTGGGCGGACTGGCCCGAGGTGCTGGCGCATTACGCCCGGCACCACCTCACGGGTGAGCCGATGCCGGCCGAACTCCCCGCCCGGCTGCGGGAGGCGGAGAATTTCGGCGCGGGATTCCGGATGGTGGAGCACCAGGCCGCCGCGGTGCTGGACTGGGCCTGGCACACCCTCTCCGCGGACGGCGACGTACCGGGGGAGGACGAGGTGGAGGCGTTCGAGGCGGCCGCCCTGGAGCGCTACGGGCTGGCGATGGCCGCGATCCCGCCGCGCTACCGCACCGGCTACTTCGCCCATATCTTCAACCACGGCTATGCGGCGGGGTACTACGGCTACCGCTGGGCCGAGGTGCTGGACGCCGACACCGTGCGCTGGTTCCGGGAGAACGGGCGGTCGATCCGTGAGAGCGGTGAGATCTTCCGGCGGGAACTCCTCGCCAAGGGCGGCAGCGTGGACCCGCTCGCGGCGTTTCGCGCGGTGGTCGGACGCGACGCGGAGATCGGGCCGCTGCTGGCCCGCCACGGGCTGACGGGCTGACGGACCGATTCACGGGCTGACGGGCTGATCCACGGGAGGCCGCGGGACGTCGCGCCGCAGGGCAGGGGCCGCAGCCGCGCCGTGGTGGCGGACCGCCCGTCGGGCCGCCGCGCCGCTCAGCCGGCGACGAAGTGCTGATGCCGCTCCCCTTGGAGGCGGCCGGGCGGGAGCTTGCGGCCGTAGGCGACCAGCAGCAGGTCCTGGGCGGCACCGGACAGCGGTGTGCCGCTGCCGAAGGACCAGTCGAGGTCATCGGCGCGGAGCTGGATACCGCGGAGACCGGCGCCGAAGAACCTGGCCGTCCCGGGGGTGATCTTCTGCAGGAGGAGGCGCACCCGGTCCTCGGGGACGCGCCGGTCGAGGCCGAGGGCGACCGTGATGTCCAGGCCGTGCACCACGTCGTGCCCCAGCGCCGCCGCGATGCCGCCGACCGGCGGCTTCCAGGGATGGTGCGCATGCTCCCGGAGGAAGCCGGCGAGTTCCCGCGTCGAAGCGGCGGCCGCGTCCCTGCGGGCACAGTGGTCGGTCATCCGGTGGAGGTTGCCTCCGGCGCGGAGGAGTTCGGCGGCCATCTTGGGGAGCGAGTAGCGGAACCCCATCGACATATGTGCCACGACATCCCGCACCCGCCAGCCCGCGCACAGCGTCGGCGCGTCCCACTGCCCGGCCGTCAGACCGTCCAGCAGGGCCGCCAGTTCCCGGCGTTCGGCCGCGATCGCCGCCTTGATGTCCATCGGAGTTCTCCTCTCGAACTGCCTCTGGTTCCAAGGATCTTGCTCGCGTCGTGATAAGTCCAAGAGCTGGTCGTTCTGCTCTCTAGAATGACGCGTTATGGAACTTCGGCAGCTGCAGTACTTCGTCGCTGTGGTGGAAGAGGCCAACTTCACCCGGGCCGCCGCCCGGCTGCATCTGGCGCAGCCGGGAGTGAGCGCCCAGATCCGGCAGCTGGAACGGGAGTTGGGGCAGCCGCTGCTCGACCGCTCCGGCCGTTCGGTGACCGTGACGGAGGTGGGCGGGGCCGTCCTCATCTATGCGCGGGCCGCACTCGCCGCCGTCGAGGGGATACGACAGACCGTGGACCAGTTCAGCGGGCTGCTCCGCGGCCGGGTCAGAATCGCCCTTCTCTCGGGCGCCGGCAGTCACCGGTTCGACATGGCCTCCCTCCTCGCCGATTTCCACGACGCTCATCCGCAGGTCGAGATCTCCCTCACGGAGGACACCTCGGAGCGGATGCTCACCGCACTGCAGCGCGGCACGCTCGATATCGCCGTGATCGGCCTCATGGACGAGGAACCGCCGCCGGGTACGTCCTGCCAGATCGTGGTGGACGAGCCGCTCGTCGCCGCCGTCGCGCCGGACGACGCCCTCCTGACACCGGACGCGGAGCGGACGGGCATCCCGCTGGCCGCGCTCCGCGACCGCGCCTTGATCAGCCTGCCGCGCGGTACCGGCCTGCGCGGGGTGCTCGAACGCGCCTGCGCGGAGGCGGGTTTCCGGCCCCGGATCGCCTTCGAGGCAGCCGCCCCGCAGGTGCTGGCGCGGCTCGCGGCGCGTGGCCTCGGGGTGGCCGTCGTCCCGGCGCTGCCGGCGGACGAGGCGGCCGCCGCCGGGCTGCGGACGCTGGAGATCACCGCACCGCGGCCGCGCGGCCGGGTCGCCCTGGCGTGGCGGACGGAAGGGCCCGCCGGCCCGGCCGCCAGGGCCCTCCTGGGACGGCTGCGCGCCGCGCTCCCCGTAGTGGGAACGGGGGACGGCGCCGCGGCCGCCGGGGGCGCCCGCCAGGCGGCGGGCACCGCGCCGGATCACCAGGCCGTGGGCGCGTAGTCCTTCAGGAAGCAGCCGAACAGATCCTCGCCGAGCTCACCGCGGACGATCGGGTCGTACACCCGGGCCGCTCCGTCGACCAGGTCGAGCGGGGCGTGGAAGCCCTCGTCGGCCAGGCGCATCTTGTCGGGGTGCGGACGCTCATCGGTGATCCAGCCGGTGTCCACGGCGGTCATGAGGATGCCGTCGGTCTCCAGCATCTCCCGCGCGCTGGTGCGGGTGAGCATGTTCAGCGCCGCCTTGGCCATATTGGTGTGCGGGTGGCCGGCGCCCTTGTAGCCACGGCTGAACTGGCCTTCCATCGCCGACACGTTCACCACGTACTTGCGGCGCGCCGGGGCCGCCGCCATCGCCGGGCGCAGCTTGCTCACCAGCAGGAAGGGCGCGGTCATATTGCACAGCTGGACCTCCAGCAGCTCGACCGGGTCGACCTCGTCGACCTTCTGGATCCAGCTGTTGGTGGCGTGCAGATCCGGTACGAGCCCACCGGCGTCGATCGCGGTCCCCGCCTCGATACGGGCGGGTGTGGCGGAGCCGGTGGTCAGGGCGAGGGCGGTGAGGTCGGCCGCGGTCAGCGCGCCGGACGTGCCCGCGGCGGAGGGGAGGGCCGCGGGGGCGCCACTGCCGAAGTGCCCGAGGACGAGGGAGGCGGGCAGTTCTCCGGCGGGCAGCGGGGCGGACTCGGCGGCGATCAGCTGTCCGTACGCCTCGGGCGACCGGCGGACGGTCTGTGCGGCGTTGTTGATCAGAATGTCGAGCGGGCCCTCGGCGCTCACCGCGTCGGCGAGAGAGATGACCTGGGCCGGGTCCCGCAGATCGATCCCGACGATCTTCAGCCGGTGCAGCCACTCCGCGCTGTCCGGCATCGCCTTGAAGCGACGGATGGCATCGCTCGGGAAGCGGGTGGTGATGGTGGTGTGGGCGCCGTCGCGCAGCAGGCGGAGCGCGATATACATGCCGATCTTGGCTCGGCCGCCGGTGAGCAGGGCGCGCCGGCCGGTGAGGTCCGTGCGGGCGTCGCGGCGGGCCCGGTTCTCCTTGGCGCACACCGGGCAGAGCTGGTGGTAGAAGGCGTCGACCTCGACGTAGCGGGACTTGCAGGTGTAGCAGGACCGGGGCCGCTGCAGGATTCCGGCGATCTCCGTGGTCACGGAGCTGGTGAGGGCCAGACCCTGGGTCTCGTCATCGATCCGGTCGGGCGCACCGGTCGCCGTGGCCGCGGTCACCGCCCTGTCGTTGGCGGTCTTGGCTGCCCGGCGTTCCTGCCGGCGCCGCTGCTTCACCGTGCGGTAGATGCCGGCGGTGGCGCGCCGTATGGTGATCGCGTCCGGGTGGTCGACGGGCAGCGTGTCGAGCTCCTCCAGCACGCTCAGGCAGACCGCCATCCGCTCCGAGTCGATACCCGTGCCATCGGCCCGGCCTGTTTCGGTCACCGTCATCGCCGCTGCCGCTTCCCTGGGATCGTGTGTTCTATTCAAGCTTCGGCGGAACTGTACGTAGGCGGGGGCTGCTGCGCCAAACCCGGTGGGAGCGCGCGGGCCGGTCAGCGGGGTACGGGAGCGGCCGCAGCGCGTCACCCGGCGCCACCCCGGTCATGGCCGAGGGCCCGGCGCTCCGCGCGCGCCGGGCCCTCGTCATGCCGCATCCCGCCGGCCGTCACCGCACCGGGTCGTGGCCCAGCTCGATGTCGAACTCACCGTGTCCGGCGGCCTCCAGGCGCAGCGGGGTGGCCGCCGGCGGATAGCCGCTGGCGATCAGGGTGTACTCGCCGCTGTCGAGGTCGGTGAAGACATACTCACCGTCCTGACCACTGGTGGCGGTGCCCACCACGTTGCCTGCCGGGTCCAGCAGGGTCACCCGGGCGTCGTCCACCGGGCTGCCGTGCGCCGTGCGTACGGTGCCGCGGACCTGGGCTCCGGGCGTCAGCCGGACCTCGTACCAATTGCGGTTGCCGGAGGTGACCTCCACCGGGAGGGCGGACGGGCGGTGGCGCTCGGCGCTGACGGCCAGGGTGTAGCTGCCGGGGGCCAGTTCACCGAAGGCGAAGCCCCCGTCCGGGCCGGCCACGCCGGACGCCACGACCTCGCCGGTGACATCCGTGGCCACGACGAGCGCGCCGGGCACCGGGGCGTCGCCCTTCTCCGCGCGGACCTCGCCCGAGAGGCCGGCCGCGCCGCCGAGAGCCAGGTCGAACGACACCGGCTCACCGCTCACCACGACGGTCACGGCCTGCGGCTGCCGGGCCCCGGCGGAGCCGATCAGTACATAGGTGCCGGCGCCCGTCGTGGGCAGGGCGTAGCCGCCGTCGGCCTCGGTCGAGGTACGGCCGAGCTGCCGGCCGTCGACGCTGATCAGGGTGACCGCGGCCCGCGCCACCGGCCGGCCGTCGCCGTCCCGTACGGTTCCCCGGATCTCCGGCCCGGTCGTGCCGAATCCCCGGTCCGCGGGGGGCGCGGAGGCGCCGGAAAGGGCGGGGACGGGGTCGGCGCCCGGGGTACCGGCGGGGTCGGACGACCCGGACGACCCGGATGCCCCTGACGACTCGGACTGCGCCGGCGTGACCGCCGCACCGTCGGCACCGGCCGCCGCCGCACCGGCACCGCCCGCTGCCCCGTCGACAGCCTCCACCGCACCACCAGCAGACTTCGCGGACTTCGCCACGGCATCGGCCTCGGCCTCGGCGTCGGCCTGCGCACGGGCCTGCAGACCGGAGATCTGCCGCAGCGGGACCTCCTTGATGAACCACATCAGCACGAAGGCCAGCGCGACGACGATCGCGCCCATGAGGAAGACCGTGTGCATCGAGTCCGCGAAGCCGCGCTTGAACGGCTCGGCCAGCCGCGGGTCCAGGTGCTGGATGAACGACGAATCGCTGAGCACGCCCGAGGAGTCCGCGTTGCCGGGGTGCTTGAGCATGTCCAGCACGGGCTTGTTGGCGGGGTCGTGCAGCACCGCGGGATCGTGCAGCGCGGCCTGGAAGCGCTCGGTGGACACCGCGTCCTTGAACGCCGCGGAGATCTTGTCACCGACCGTGCTGAACAGCACCGACAGGAAGACCGCGGTACCGGCGGTGGCGCCCATCTGCCGGAAGAACGTGGACGAGGCGGTCGCCACGCCCATGTCCCGCGGCGGCACCGCGTTCTGCACCGCGAGCACCAGCGTCTGCATACAGCCGCCCAGGCCGAGGCCGAAGACCAGCATGTAGATCATGGTCTCCCACAGCGGGGTGTCCCACTGGACCCGGAAGTGGAAGAGCAGCATCGCCGCGATCATCAGCGCGGTCCCGATGATCGGGAAGATCTTGTAGCGGCCGGTCTTGGCGGTGATCTGGCCCGACGCGATCGAGGCGATGAACATGCCCGCCATCAGCGGCAGCATTTGCAGACCCGAGCTGGTGGGGCTGGCGCCCTTCACGATCTGGAGGTACTGCGGGATCATCAGCATCCCGCCGAACATCCCCATACCGATCAGCACGGACAGCACACTGGTCTTGCTGAAGGTGCCGTTGCGGAACAGCCGCATCGGGATCAGTGCGTCGTCGCCGATCCACCGCTCGACGAAGATCCAGGCGATGATACCGACGACACCGATCACATAGCAGGCGATCGACCGGGACGAGTCCCAGCCCCACTCCCGGCCCTGCTCCGCGACGAGCAGCAGCGGCACCACACCGACGGAGAGGGTGAGCGCTCCCCACCAGTCGATGCGGTGGTCGCGCCGGGTGTGCGGAATGTTGAGGACCTTGGCGACCACGAACAGCGCGATGATCCCGATCGGGACGTTGACCAGGAAGACCCAGCGCCAGCCGGTGATGCCCAGCAGCTGGTCCTGTCCGGCGAGGGCCCCGCCGATCAGCGGCCCGGCCACACTGGACGTGGCGAAGGTGCCCAGCATGTAGCCCTGGTAGCGGGCGCGTTCCCGGGGCGGGACGATGTCACCGATGATCGCCAGTGCCAGCGACATCAGACCGCCGGCGCCCAGGCCCTGCACCGCCCGGAACGCGGCGAGTCCGGTCATCGAGGTGGAGAAGGTGCACAGCACCGACCCCACGACGAAGATGGTGATCGCGGCCAGGTAGTACGGCTTGCGGCCGTACAGGTCGGACAGCTTGCCGTAGAGCGGCGTGGCGATCGTCGAGGTGATCAGATAGGCGGTGGTCGCCCAGGCCTGCTGGCTGAGGCCGTGCAGATCGTCGGAGATGGTCCGGATAGAGGTGCTGACGATGGTCTGGTCGAGCGCGGCAAGGAACATCCCCAGCATCAAACCGCTGAGAATGGTGAGGATCTGACGGTGGCTCAGGATTCCTGGTCCGGATATCTCCTCGGTTCCCGCCCCGGGCGGGGAGGTGGCGGTGCTCATGTACGTAGCTCTCCCTGCTCCACGGCGGCACCCTGGTCTCCCCCGGGACCCAGCCGTGTGTGTTGTCGTTCTGCCATGTCCTCGTTGAGCCGGCCCAGCAAGCGGATCAGGTCGGCCCGGTCCTGGGGCGACCACGGTCCGAGAAGCGCGGCCAGTTCCGCGTCGCGCTGCCTGCGGTAGTGCGCGAACGCGGCGCGCCCCGCCTCGGTCGCGGCCAGCAACGACCCGCGGCGGTCCTCCGGATCGGGGCGCCGGGTCACCAGGCCCCGCTCCACCAGCGAGCGCACCTGACGGCTGACGGTCGACAGATCGAGGAACGCATCGGCGGCCAGATCGGTCGCCCGCTGGTCCCCGCCGACCACCAGCCGTGCCAGCAGCACCCGGTCGGCAGCGCCGCCGTCGCTCTTGGCGCGCTGCTTCCAGGCCGCGATCAGCCGCGAGAAGCGGACGATCTCCGTTCCCAGCCCGGCGGCCGCCTCGTCCAGCCCTGATGAGGCGGTGACTTGCGGAGCAGCCTCGTCACAGGCATGGACCGTGCCCTTGCTCATCGTCGTGATCCTTCGCGGTGATGTTGTCGGCCCGTGGGATACCTTGCTTGTATCCAGCAAGCATAGCGGCCGAAATCAGCTGCGCCGCACCGCCCAACACCGGCTCGCGGGAGAGGGTATGGGGCGCGGGGGAGCGGACATGCCCCCGTATATGCTCCGCCACGCCCCGCGCGAGCGGTGCATGTCCACCCAGCGGCGGGAGAAGACCGGACAGGCCCCGCCCCCTCCGACCGGCCGGGAGACCCTTGTGCACCTTCCCTCTGAACTGCTCGCGCTGCTGCGCCTGCCGAGCACCTGCTATCTGGCCACCTCGATGCCCGACGGTTCCCCTCAGTTGACCCAGACCTGGGTCGACACCGACGGCACACATGTGCTGATCAACAGCGTCCGGGGCCATGTCAAAACCCGGAACATCGGGCGCGATCCCCGTGTGGCCGTCGCCGTCTCCGACCCGGACAACCCCTCGCGCTTCTTCCAGGTGCGCGGCCGGGTGATCGAGACCACGACCGAGGGCGCGGTCGAGCACGTCGAGAAGCTCGCCCAGAAGTACCTCGGTGAGCCCTACCCCTGGTACGGGGGCCGCGACGAGGAACGCGTGCTCTTCGTCATCGCGCCGGAGAGCATCAGCAGCATGGGGTAGGGCGCGTCGCTCGGAGCAGCCCGGGGGCCGCGGTGTCGCAGGGGTGCTTCGGTTCGACGGCCCTCGACGGCGGGCGCCCGCTCAGCCCGACGTGCGGTCCCGTCCCCGCTCAGCCCGACGTGCCGGTCCCGTCCCCGCCCAGCTGCCGCACCACCTCGTCCGGATCGCCGAGCAGCCACGGCCGCCGGGCGACCGTCGGATGGCCCGTGCGGAACGCCGCCACCACGGCGGCCGCATCCCGCAGAGCACATCGGTCACGACCGGACACCTCCCGTGTGACGACGACCGCGTTGCCGAACGGCGCGCCCCACTCCAGCAGCAGGTCCTGCACCGCGTCCATGCCCCGCTCGGCAAGGACGCCCGCGCATTCCGCGGTCAGCGACGCGAACCAGGCCGCCCGTTGCTGGTAGGCGGCGGTGGCGCCACTGCCGTCATCCGTCGCGAAGGTGGGCCCCAGAGCCGTCACGAGGCGCTGGACGTACTCGTGCTCCACGGACGGGCCCGGCGCCGTGAACCCGGTACGGTCCGGGTACTCCTTGCGGAGTTCGAACCAGTCGCGTTCGATCCCGCAGAGGGTCTCCGGCAGCACCGGATTCCGGTCGAAGACGCCGCCGTCCACACCCCGGAACACCTCACGCAACAGGGGAAACGGCAGCTCTGTGCTCTCCGCGAGCAGCACGGCGTCGTAGAGGTCCTTGCCCTCGGGGTGCATGTCGCTCACCAGCCAGAGAACCTTCCAGGCGAGCGACAGCGCACGGGTCGCCGCGCGAACCACCACCGGTGCCGTGCCCTGCGGTCCGCGGATCTCGGCCGGCTCCGCGGGCGCGGGCAGGTGCTCGTTGAAGACGAAGTCGAGCTGCACGCTTCCCGCCGGTACCCCGTCGGCCACGGCCGTCCACGGGATGACGAGCCGCCGGCCCGGCACCCGGTCGTACGACCAGATCTCGTCGCCGACCGCGGCCCGCGCGTCCAGGCGTACCGGACCGCCGCGGTGGGACAGCTCCTCCGCCGCGGCGGCGATGCCGTCGAGCATCCGGTCCGTACGGGCGTCCGCGAGCTGCCAGGTCTCCGGCACCACGACGAAGTCGAGATCCCCCGGCTCGCGCGCCGCTTCCCCGAACCACGACGCGAGCAGCATGCTGCCGCGGAGGACCAGGTGGCCGGCCCACGGGGACTGCGCGATCGCGGCCAGCACATGATGCAGCGCATGCCGCCGTGCCGCGTACCAGCGCGCGCCGGCCGACGCGTCCGCGAAGCTCGGCTCGCCCAGGCGCATCCCGAAGACATGGTGGGCCGCCGCGGGGTCGAACACCGGGCGCTGCACCACACCGTCGTCCGGTACGGGAAGCAGCGTGGCCGGCAGATCCATCCGCGCCCGTGTCGCCTCGTCCGGCCGGGCCCGGGGCACGACCGCCGTGTCCGCCCACGGTCCGAACCGGAACTCCCGCCACTGCGCCGCCGCACCCGTCTCGTCGGTCCCCGTCATGAGCCGTTCCTCTCCCCCGCCACTGCGCACTCCTCGTCCAGCCAGCCCGCGTCCAGCGCCAGATTCCCGTCGTGGACCACGAACTCCCGCTCGACGGAGGCTATCCGGTGTCCCGCGGCACGCAGCTGCCCCGACAGGGCGTCCAGCCGCTGCCCCGCCGTCGCCAGGCCCACCCTCCGGCACCGCTGGGTCACAAAGCGCTCCACCCGGCCGTCGGACCGTGCCCGCCGTGCGTTGCGCGAGAGGTGCGCGCCGTGCGCGACGGCGAGGGCGAGCAGGGAGCCGACGGGAGCGGAGCGCGCCAGTACCAGCTTGAGGTGATGCTCGAAGTAGTAGTCGGGGCCGAGGTCCGCCGCCTCCTCGTCCGTACCGGGTACGCCGTCGCTCCACGGTGTGGCCTCGATCTTCGTCCGCACCACGTCGAACCCCGCGGCCCGCAGCCCGGCCGCCTTCGCGACGGCCTCGGCCCGGACCTCCTCGTACGTCCCGGCCCCGTGCAGCGTCAGCATCGGCTGTGAGGGCACCTCCCCCTGTTCCAGGAGGATGTGGACGCACTTCAGGTGATGTGCCGCCGCATAGGCGGCCAGTTGCCCGGCCGCCTCGTGGTGCCCGTCGTCCCGGACGGTGAGATGCACCTCGAACTCCCCCACGAAAGCAGGCCTGCCGGCCGCTTCCGCCCCGCATCCGGGCACTGCCGCCCCGCCACTCGTTCGCATCCCGAGATGATCACACAGCATCCGGCGGCGGTGCCGTGGCGCCGTCCGCCGGGCCGCTTCAGGTGACGGCGGGATACGGGAGGGAGCAGACGGCGGCTGAGCGGGACCCGCCGCCGGGTACGGCATGGCACGCTTGCCGGCGGACCGGCACCGCAGGCAGACGGAAGGACATGACGATGAGTGCGGACAGCGGCACCCCCCGGCGGGCAGCGCTCGCGACCTGGCCGACCCCGCTGGAGCCGGCGCCGCGGCTGGCCCGCGCGCTGGGGCTCGGCGCGGACGACCTCTGGGTCAAGCGCGAGGACCTCACCGGTCTCGGTGGCGGCGGGAACAAGGTCCGGAAACTGGAGTGGATCTGCGGTGCGGCGCTCGCCGAGGGCGCCACGACCCTGGTGACGACCGGCGCCGCGCAGAGCAACCACGCCCGGCTGACCGCGGCCGCCGGCGCGCGGCTCGGGCTCGATGTGGTCCTGGTGCTGGCCGGTGCGGCCGGCTCCTCGACCTCCGGGAACCTCGTCCTCGACGGCCTCTTCGGGGCCACCGTCGTCTGGGCCGGGGAGGTAGGGGGCACACAACTCGCGGCCGCGGCGGAGGAGGTGGCCCAGCGGCTCCGCGAGCGGGGAGCCGTCCCGGCGCTGATTCCGCTGGGTGGTTCCAGCCCGCTGGGTGCGTACGGCTATGCCGAGTGCGGGCGCGAACTCCTCGGCCAGGCCCCTGACCTGGACACCGTCGTCGTCGCCCTGGGATCCGGTGGCACGATGGCCGGCCTGGTGGACACCCTCGGCCCCGGGAAGGTGCTGGGCGTCGACTGCGGCGCGGTGCCCGACCCGGCGGACACGGTCACCGGCCTGGTCACCGCGCTGTCCGGCACCGTCCACGCACCGGAGACCCTGCGTCTGCGGCGGGAGCAAGTCGGCGCCGGTTACAGCACATTGACCGAGGAGTCGATGGACGCCCTGACGCTGGCGGGCCGTACGGAGGGCATCGCGCTCGACCCGGTCTACACCGGGCGTGCGCTGGCCGGACTGCGGGCGGCGGTGCGGGACGGGAGCGTGGCTCCTGGGCAACGCACCGTCCTGCTGCACTCCGGCGGGCTGCCCGGTCTGTTCGGCCACAGCGACGCCGTCGCCCGGTGCCAGGAAGCGCTCACGGTCCTTCCGGTCCACGAGTGAGCACGGCGGGGCGGACGGCCCCGCCGGCCTGCCCGCGGAGGAAGTCAGATCTCTTCGGGGTCAGATCTCGGGGAAGGCCTCGGGAACGCCGAGTGTTCCCGCGACGGCCCGCCAGATGGCCGCTTGAGCGGCGGGGAGGTCGACCCGTGGGTCGCCCAGCATCAGCCGGATCCCGAATCCGTCGCTCAGTGCGAGCAGCAGCGTGCTGGTCTCCGCCACATCGCAGTCGGTGAACTCGCCCGACTCGATGCCCCGCCGGATGGCCTGGCTGATCCAGGTGTGCAGCTGGTCGTACAGGTCGACGGCGAGATGCTGGGCGGTCTCGTCGCGCAGGGCCCGCACCCACAGTTCCTGCCACAGCCGCCAGTCCTGCCGCAGCTCGGGGTCCGTGGGCAGCATGTTGTGCAGGATGCGGGCCAGGACCACGGAGGCGGGCACCGTGTCGGCGTCCCGTTCGAGTTCCGTACCGGTCTGTGCGAAGGAGTGGGTCATCGCCTCGGCGAAGAGCCGCTCACGGTTCTCGAAGTGGTAGTGGAGCAGGGCGGTGGACACACCGGCGTGCTCCGCGACCATCCGCATACGGATCTTCTCGAAGCCGACCTCGGCAATCACTTCGCACGCGGCGGACAGGATCCGTTCCCGCGTTTCGAGAGTGCGTTCAGCCTTGGCCACGTGAGTGCTCCCCGGGTCGGTGTCGGTGTGCTCGGCGGGCTCGGCGGGCCCGTCCCGTCCATCTTCCCGCATCACCGCCGTCGGCCGTCCGCCGCCGGGCGGGCTCATCGGTAGCGGTGGAAGCCCTGGCCCGATTTGCGGCCGAGGAGGCCCGCCTCCACCATCCGGGCCAGCAGCGGCGGGGGCGCGTAGCGCGGTTCACGGAACTCCTCGTACAGCGACTCGGCGATCGCCCGGGTCGTGTCGAGGCCGATGAGATCGGCCAGCGCGAGCGGCCCCAGCGGGTGGGCGCAGCCCAGCCGCATCCCCCGGTCGACATCGCCCGCCGAGGCCGCGCCGGACTCGACCATCCGCACCGCGTCCAGCAGATAGGGGACGAGCAGGGCATTGACGATGAATCCGGCACGGTCCGCGGCGTGCACGACCTCCTTGCCCAGTACGTCGGCAGCGAAGGTGTGCGTCCTACGGGTGGTGTCGTCGCCGGTCAGCAGGGAGGGCACCAGCTCGACGAGCGGCAGCACCGGAACGGGGTTGAAGAAGTGCAGGCCGATGACCTGCTGGGGGCGTGCGGTGGCGGCGGCGAGGCGGATGACGGGGAGGGAGGAGGTGTTGGTCGCCAGGATCGCGTCCGGCCGCCGGACCACCTCGTCGAGCCGGGTGAAGACGGCCAGCTTCGCGGCCTCGTCCTCGGCGACGGCTTCGACGACCAGATCGCGGTCGGCCAGCGCGGCCAGGTCGGTGGTGACCGTGATCCTGGCGAGCGCGGAGTCCCGGTCCCGGACGGAGAGCCTGCCGGCCGCCGTGGCACGTTCCAGGGAGCCGGTGATCCGGCGGAGCCCGGCGTCCGCGGCGGCCGGGCCGGTCTCGACGACGCACACCTCCCGGCCCGCGCGGGCACACACCTCGGCGATGCCGGAGCCCATCAGGCCGCAGCCCACGACCCCGATGCTGTCGACTGCTCTCTCGGACATCGCTCCTCCTCGGCCGGTGTTCCGGGACGTCTCGCGGGTCCCGCCGGTGGGTCGGTGGTGCCGGGCGGGGTACGGCGGGTCACCGGGCCGGGCGCCCCCGGCCCGGTGACCGCGGGCTCAGGGCGTGGGCATCTGCAGAACTCCCGTGCCCCGCTTGACCAGTTCGCCGGCGATGATCAGACGCTGGATCTCGGAGGTGCCCTCCCAGATCCGGTCCACCCGCAGCTCGCGGTAGAGCCGCTCGACGGGGTAGGAGCGGTCATAGCCGCGACCGCCGAAGATCTGCACACAGCGGTCGATGACCCGGCCCGCCGCCTCGCTCGCCGCGAGCTTGGCGATCGCCGCCTTGGCGTGCAGGGTCTTGCGGTCGACGGTGCCCTCGTCCACCTCCCAGGCGACCTGGTGCGCATAGGCCCGGTTGACCGCGATATCGACCGCGCAGTCCGCCAGCATCCCCTGCACCAGCTGGAAGTCGGCGATCGGCGACCCGAACTGCTTGCGCTCCACCGCCCAGTCCCGCGCCAGCCGGAGGGCCCGCTCGGCGGCGCCCGTGGTGCGGGCCGCGATCATCAGCCGTTCCTCCGTGAACCAGGACCGGGTGATGTCGTAGCCCTTGCCGACGCCCCCGAGCACGGCGTCCTCAGGGACCTGCACCTCGGTGAAGGTGAATTCGGGGTGCTCGTAGACGAAGGTGTGCATGAAGCGCGGCACCCGCGTCATCTCGATACCGGGGGTGTCCTTGTCGACGAGGAAGAGCGTCGGCTCCCGGTCCGGGCCCGCGGCGGCGAGGACGATCATGAAGTCGGCGTGGTCGCCGACGGTCACGAACCACTTCTCGCCGTCCAGTGTCCAGCCGTCGGCGGTCCGCGTCGCGGTGGTCGCCAGGTTCTGCGGGTCGGAGCCGGCCCCGGGTTCGGTCACCGCGTAGCAGTCGCGGCGCTCGCCACGGATGACCGGTTCGAGGTAGCGCTCGCGCTGTGCGGGGGTGCAGAAGCGCAGGGCGTTGGCGGGGCGCCACACGGTGTCCCACAGGGCACCGGTGAGCTGTCCCAACTCCTCCTGGACGATGGCCTGTTCCAGGATGGTCAGCCCGGCGCCGCCCCACTCCCGGGGCATGTTGACGGCCTGCAGGCCGGAGGCGAGGACGGCGTCACGAATGGCGGCGTGGTCCTGCGCCGTCAGGCCGTTGTTCTCCTCGCAGTCGGTTTCGTAGGCGGTGAGGGTCTCGGTGAGCTCGCGCGCGGTGCGCTTGAGGTCCGCCTGGCGGGGGGTGAGACGGAAGTCCATGTCAGTCCTCGAAGTCGGTGGGGAGCCGGGCCGGGTGGTGGCCGCGGGTCAGGGCAGGGGCAGGTCGAGGGCGCGGGTGCCGCGCTTGATGAGCTCGTTGGCGATGATCAGACGCTGGATCTCGGAGGTGCCCTCCCAGATCCGGTCCACCCGCAGCTCGCGGTAGAGCCGCTCGACGGGGTACGAGCGGTCATAGCCACGACCACCGAAGATCTGCACACAGCGGTCGATGACCCGGCCCGCCGCCTCGCTCGCCGCGAGCTTGGCCGTCGATGCCTTGGCGTGCAGCGCCTTGCGGTCGGTGCCCGGCTGGTCGGCCTCCCAGGCGACCTGGTGGGTGTAGGCCCGGTTGACGGCGATGTCCACCGCGCAGTCGGCCAGCATCCCCTGCACCAGCTGGAAGTCGGCGATCGGCGACCCGAACTGCTTGCGCTCCACCGACCGGTCCCGCGCCAGCCGGAGCGCCCGCTCGGCGGCGCCCGTCGTACGGGCCGCGATCATCAGCCGTTCGTCGGTGAACCATTCCTTGGTGAGTTCGTACCCGTTGCCGACGCCGCCGAGGACGTCGTCATCGGGCACGAAGACCTCGGTGAAGGTGAACTCGGGGTGCCCGTTCACGGCGGAGTGCATGAACCGCGGCACCCGGGTCATCCGTACGCCCGGTGCCTGCTTGTCGACGAAGAAGAGGGTGGCGGCCCGCTCCGGGCCCGCGTCGGCCTGCACCAGCAGGAAGTCGGCGATGTCCCCGCAGGTCACAAACCACTTCTCGCCGTTCAGCAGCCATCCGCCCTCGGTCCGGGTGGCGGTGCTGGTGCCCGAGGCGGGGTCCGATCCGGCGCCGGGTTCGGTCACCGCGAAGGCGTCGAAACGCTCGCCCCGGATGACGGGGAGGAGGTACTTCTCCCGCTGGGCCTCGGTGCCGTACGCCAGCACGTTGGCGGGCCGCCAGGGGATGTCCCACAGGCAGTTGGTGACCTTGCCGAATTCCTCCTCGACGATGACCTGGTCGAGCAGCGACAGTCCCGGGCCGCCCCACTTCTCGGGCATGTTGATGGCGTAGACACCGGCGTCGATCGCGGTCCGGGTCAGCTCACGGACCGTGTCGGCGGGCAGCGGTCCCCCGGCCTCCTCGGCCTGCTGCTCGTACCGGAACAGCAACTCGGTGTAGGCGGCGGCGCGGGCCTTCAGATCGGCCTGTCGGGGGGTGTAGCGGAAGTCCATGGCGGGTGTCCTCCGGGAGGGCGGGCGTGGGCGGGCGTCAGGCCAGTACGGCGCGGGCATCGAGGGCGAGGGCGCCGTCCGGGCGGACGAGCAGCGGATTGACCTCGATCTCGGTGATCTCGGGGTGGGCGGCGGCGAGCGTGGTGAGGCGCTCGATCACGGCCCCCGCGGCTGCCAGGTCGACCGCGGGCCGGCCGCGGACGCCCCGGAGGAGCGCGGCGGTCCGCAGCCCGGTCAGCAGCTGTTCGGCGCGGGCCGCGGGGACGGGTGCCAGGGCGAAGGCGACATCGTGCAGCGCCTCGGTGAGCACCCCGCCCAGGCCGACCATGGCGACCGGCCCGAACCGGGGGTCACGGTTCACCCCCACGATCAGCTCGACGCCGTCGGTCGGATCGGCCATCGCCTCGACCGAGTAGGAGGCGGCGCCGAGCCGGGCGTGCATCTCCCGGAAGGCGGTGACGAGCGCGGACCGGTCCGGCAGTCCGAGGGCGACACCGCCGGCGTCGGACTTGTGCAGGAGGTGGAGGGCCTTGAGGACGTAGGGGCCCTCGAACGTGTCGGCGGCGGCGAGCAGTTCGGCCTCATCGGTGATCTCACGGGCCTCGGGGAAGGGCACTCCGGCGGCGCTCAGCAGCGTGCGTACACCGTGGTAGCCGGGGTCGGACAGCGGTGCCGCGGACGGTGGCAGCGGGCGGACGCCGGGCGGGCCGGCGGCCCCTGCCACGGTCATCGCCGCCAGCGCGCGGGCCGCGTCCTCGGTGGAGGCGAACACCGGTATGCCTGCCTCCACCAGCGTCCGGCAGCTGGGGGCGTCCGGGAACATCGACTGCACCACCAGGGGTTTGGCGGTCCGTGCCGTATGGACGGCCATCTGGTGTGCGGTCTCCAGCTCACCCGCCGCGAGCGCGCTCCCGCCGCCCGCGGTACCGCTCTCGGCGGCCGGACCTCCCAGACCGCCGGTCGCCGCCGAGTAGCCGCCGAAGTACCCGGTCAGCATGACGGAGTCGACCTCGTCCAGGGCGAGCAGAGCACCGACGGTGTCGCCGTAGGAGTGCGGATTCTGCTCCCCCATCCCGGCCAGGTCGACGGGGTTGCCCACCGCGGACTGTTCCCACAGCAGCGTCCTGAGCCGTTGCTGTGCGGCGGGCCCGAGTTCGGGCACGGCCAGCCCGGCGGACTCGGCGGCGTCGGCGGCGATGGCTCCGTGGCCGCCGCCGTCCGTGCAGACCGCGGTGCGGTGTCCGGTGGCGCGCCGCCCCCCGTTCAGCGCGGCGAGGACGACGGTCATCTCATGGGGTGTGGCGACGAGTTCGACGCCCGCGTCGCGGCAGGCGGCGGCCACGACGTCGGCGGAGGTGGTCAGGGCGCCGGTGTGCGACTGTGCGCTGCGCGCGGAGGCGGTGCCCCGCCCGGCGGTGAGCAGGACCACCGGTTTGCCCGCCGCGGCGGCCGCCTCGGCGAAGGCCCGGCCGTCGCCGAAGTCCTCCGCGTAGACGGCGATGGCCCGGGTGGGGTCGTGCCGGGCGGCGTCCTCGATGAGGTCGACGAGGGTGACATCGGCCTGGTTGCCCAGCGAGACGAAGCGGGAGAATCCCAGACCGTGCGGGGCGCAGCGGAGGTGGAGTTCCAGCGCGAGGTTGCCGCTCTGGCTCAGCAGGGCGATACCGCCGGGCGCGAAGCGGTCCGAGGCGAGGTAGAGCTCGGTGGTGTTGTCGGCGATGCCGAGGCAGTTCGGGCCGACGAGGACGGCGCCGGCGGCGCGCACCCGTTCGGCGATCGCCTGTTGGCGGGCCAGCCCGAGGGGACCGGTCTCGGCGAACCCGGCGGTGATACCGACGATGGCGCGTGCGCCGCAGGCGAGCGCGTCGTCGACGGCGGCCTCGAAACCGGGGCCCGGTACGGAGATCACCACGAGTTCGACCGGTTCGCCGATCCCGGCGAGCGAGGTGGCCGTGGTGCGCCCGAGGACCGTACCGCCGCGGCGGTTCACGAGGTGGACGGGCCGGCGGTCGGGTGCCCGCAGGGCCTGGGCGGCGACCGCATGGCCGTACTTCGCCGGGTCGTCACTGGCACCGACCACCGCGACCGACTCCGGGTCGAACAGGGCCGACAGATCACGTCCCATGGTCACCTCTCCAACCGGAGCGCGGAGTTGGGGCAGACCTCGGCGGCGGCCCGGGCGGCGTCCTCGGAGGCGCCCGGCGCGGGGTCGGCGACGACGGCGGCATAGCCGAAGTCGTCGAGGTCGATGAGGTCCGGTGCGGGTTCCTGGCACAGGCCGTAGCCCTGGCAGCGGGTGGCGTCGAGACGGAGTTTCACGGCGTTCGTCCTTTCAGCGGGAGGAGGAGACGGAGCGCGGGCGGGGCACGCTCCGCCGGGCGACGTACGGGACGGACACGGTGAGCCGGCCGACGTCCGCGGGCGCGGCGCAGCCCGGGCAGGGGGCGTCGAGGTGGGCGCGGACCAGGACGGGGAAGGCGCGCAGGAGGCTGCCGGTCGTGCCCGCCGCGGCACCGAGCAGCCCGCAGGCACCGCGGCCGGGCAGTGAAGTGGACCAGCGCTGCAGCCGGGTGAGGAGTCCGGAGTCGGCCGTGCCGTTCGTCAGGGCGCCGACGGCGTCGCGGAGGGAGCCGGTGCCCGCGACGCAGATGCCGCACTGCCGGGCGCTCTCGGCGGCGAGGTGGGCGAGGGCGGCGGAGACGAGGGAGACCGGGCATTCGTCGGGGGCGAGGAAGCGGATCGCACCGCAGCCCAGTGCCGTCCCCGCGGCCGCGAGGGTATCGGGGTCCAGCGCGAGGTCGAGCCGGCCGGGACCGATCAGCCCCCCGAAGAGGCCGCCCATGAGGGCGCCGGCCGGCTCGGGCGTGCCCTGGGCCTGCGCCAGGGTCCGCAGGGTGCAGCCGTAGGGCACCTCGGCGAGCAGGGGGTCGCCGCCGCCCGCGAGCGTCACCAGGGTGGCGCGGGCCGTACGGCGCCGGTGGTCCGGCTGTGCGGCGATGAGCGCGATACGGGCCAGGGTCTCGACGTTGGCGACGAGGGTCGGGGCGCCGCCGACGCCCTGCTGGTAGGGGCGGGGCGGTTTGGCGGTGGGGAGGGCGGGGCCGCCGTTGATCCGGCGGACCACGGCGGTCTCCTCCCCCGCGACATAGGTGTGCGGGGTGTCGACGACATCGCACGGCAGCTGGGGTGTGCGTTCGGCGAGCGCACGGCGGATCCGTTCGCCCGCCGCGGTGTCGGAGACGTAGACGTAGCCGCGTTCCGCGCCGGTGATCTCCGCGGCCAGCGCCAGCCCGTCCAGGACCAGGTGCGGGCGGGCCCGCAGCAGCCAGCGGTCCTTGACGGAGCCGGGCTCCCCTTCCTCTCCGTTCGCCACGACGACGGGGCGGGGTCCGGCGTCGCGTACGGCGCGGAGTTTCGCGGCGGTGGGGAAGCCGGCGCCGCCGCGTCCGCGCAGGCCGTCGATCCGGTCGAGGAGCTCCGCCGCCCCGATCGCCCGGCGGTAGCCTCCGGCGGCCACATACGCCCCGGCGTCCTCGGTCACGCCCGGTGCCGCGCCGAGCACGGAGGGGGTTCCCGGCGGTATCAGGGAGTCGGTCCCGGTCATCCTCGGTCTCCGTCCGGTGGGGTGGTGCGCAGGGTGCGCACCGCGCGTTCCAGGGCGCTGCGGTCCGCGGCCGTCCGGTCGTACCCCGGTCCGGGGAGGCCGATCAGCATGCGGTGGTGGTCGAGCACGACCTCTGCCGCACGGAGTGCGGCCCGGCGGTCGCCGGGGCGGGTACGGGCCGCGACCGCGGTCACCAGGCCGGTCACCTCGGCGAGATAGCGGAGCCAGCCGTGCTGGGTGCCGTGCAGGATCAGGCGCTCGACGCGGCGCCGTTCGGCCTCGGTCGCCTCCGCGGGGGTGTCCGCCGTCCGCCGCGCGGTACGCAGGGCCGCGACGGTGGCGGGCAGTTCCCGTTCGGGTTCGGGAGTGAGCCCGAGCCAGATCAGGTTCCGACGACCGCTCATGCGTGCCTCCGGGGAGAGGGGTGGGGTGCCGGCTCGGGTCAGGGCAGCGGGGTGTGGGGGCGGTGCCGTGGCTCGGGGCCGGGGCGAGGTGCCGTTGCGGGGGTTCGGCCGGCGGATCGGGGCGCGATGCGCCCGTTCGCTTCCGGGATCCGTGCGGCGGAGCGCCGGAGCGGCGATGCCACTAAGCTAACTAATCAATTAGTCAGGACACAAGTCTTGACTTCGTTGAAACCCGCCAGCAATCTGACTGACCAATTAGTCAGCACGGATCCGGTGCGCCGGTCCAGGGACTTTCCACCGCGCCCTGCCGCCCCGGCCCCGGCGCCCCGTGCGGCATGGAGGAGTGACCCCGATGCACCCCGAAGCCACCACGACACCGACGGCACCGGATGCCCCCGGGCAGGCACTGCCCGCCCGCTACTACACCGACCCGGCCGCGGCCACCGCCGAGACGCAGCACCTCTTCGCCAAGTCCTGGCAGCTCGTGTGCCATGAGTCCGATCTCCCCGGCCCCGGCGCACGCCTCGCCGCCACCGTCGCCGACCGCGAGGTACTGGTCGTCCGTACCGAGAACGGCACCCTGGCCGGGCACCTCAATGTGTGCCGGCACCGCGGGACCCGCCTGGTCTCCGCCCCCGAGGCGTCCGGCAAGGCCCTCCGCTGCCCGTATCACGGCTGGACGTACAAGCTCGACGGACGGCTGGTCGGTGCGCCCGAAGCACGGCAGATCCCCTGCCTCGACAAGCCCGCGCTCGGTCTCTTCCCCGTCCGGGTCGAGTCGTTCCTGGGGTTCGTCTTCGCCAACCTCGACCCGGATGCCGTGCCGCTGGCCGAGCAGTGCGCCGGACTGGCCGAGACCGTCGGCCACTACGCGGGGACCGATCTGGTGCCCGTCGGACGCAGCCGTATCCACGATCTGGCCGGCGCGGAAGTACAGCACGCCAACTGGAAGGTCGCCGTCGACAACTACCTGGAGGGCTACCACGTCCCGGTCGCCCATCCCGGGCTGATGCGCCTGCTCGACTACCAGGGCTACACCAGCGAGATCGACGAGTCCTATGTCCTCTTCGCCTCACCGCTGCGCGACAAACCGTCCTCGAACTGGGCCGAGCGGCTCTACCAGCGCCTCGCCTCCCCCATGCCGGGTCTGACCGAGGCCGACCGGCGGGTCTGGCGGTACGCGGTGATCTACCCCAACACACTCATCGACTTCTACCCCGACCATGTGCTTGCCTGGACCGCCATACCGACGGCGGTCGACCGGGTGGCCGTCCCCGGCGCCTTCTACACGCGCCGCGGGACGAGCGCACGGACCCGGCTCGCGCGCCGGCTCAACATCCACATCGGCTGGATCACCAATGACGAAGACGCCGAATTGGTGGCCCGGGTGCAGAAAGGCCTCGGCACCCCGGGCTTCGAGCCGGGCCCCCTGTCCCGCCGGGAAGCCGCGGTCGGCTGGTTCGCCGACCGGGTACGCACCGACCTCGGTGGCGCGATGCGCTGACCCCCACCGGTGAGACAGCGCCATGAGCCGTCCCCCTCGGCGCGCGACGCCCCGCGCCACGGCTGACAGGTCCCGCACGGAGGACAGGGCTTCCGTGCGTCCGTGACCGCTCCCTGAAGCAGCGCTCATCCCCTACGGAGAGGACCTCATGTCCCCCGAGGAACCCCCACCTCCGTCCCGGCGCGCGTTTCTGCGCTCGGGCGTCGCCGCGGCCTTCGGCCTCGGTCTGGCCGGATGCGGCTTTCTGCCGGAGGGCCGCAACGCCTTCGGCGACCCGGACCGGCCGATCGACGTCAAGGTGGACGGCGACCTGGTGTATTTCAACTGGGCGGACTTCGTCGCCCCGGCGGTCTTCGACGGATTCGAGAAGGAATACGGCGTCAAGGTCATCCAGTCGAACTTCGACTCGATGGAGGGCATGGCCGCCAAGCTCAACGCCGGGAACCGCTACGACATCATCTTCCCCACCGCGAAATGGGCGCAGCGGCTGGCCGACGGCGGGCGGCTGCGCCGTATCGACCACTCCCAACTGCCGCACGCCGACGCGGTGTTCAGCCGGTACCGCTACTTCGCCGACCCCTGGTACGACCACCACTCCGCGCACACCGTCCCGTTCACCATGTACAAGACGGGCATCGGCTGGCGGAAGGACCGGATGGGCGACGACCTGGCCGGCTCCTGGGGCGACCTGTGGAACGCCCGGGCCAGGGGGCAGGTCTTCGTCCTCGACGACCGCGACGAGGTGCTCGGGATGGCCGCGCTCAAACTGGGCCTGGACATCGGCACCTCCGATGAACGCGACCTCGCCCGGATCACCGCCACGCTGCAGAGCCTCCGCCCCCGGCTGCGCGGCTTCTCCAGCGACAGCTACAACAACCTGCTCAACGGCAACGCGGTGATGACCCAGGCCTGGAGCGGCGATATGGCCGCCATGCTCGGGCAGGCCAAGGACCCGTCCGTGCTCGGCTTCGAGGTCGCCCGGGAGGGCGCGCCGATCAACTCGGACTGCTACGCGATCCCCGTCAACGCCCGCCACCCCGGCACGGCGATGCTCTTCATCGACTACATGCTCAGACCCGAGAACGTGCGCAAGAACATCCGGTACATCGGCTACCCCATGCCGGTCGGCGGCAGCGAGGACGTCTACGCCGCGATCGTGAAGCCGTTCCCGCAGTGCCTGGTCGCCCCCGACGACCTCAAGGCCGACCTCTTCTTCCGCAATGCGTCCTCGAAGGGCGAGCAGGCCCGCGATACCGCCTGGACCCACGTGAAAGCCGGCTGACATGGCACAACGCACCCCCTCCGGGGCACTCCGGGACCGCCGCGGGCGCTCCGCGTCCGGCACCCGGCTGTGGACCTGGCTCATGCTCCCCGGCACCCTGTGGATGACCGGGTTCCTCATCGCCTCCCTGATCCTCGTGGCCACCCTGGCCCTGGGCACCACCGACCCCCTCGGCAACCCGCGGTTCGGGTTCAACTTCGACAACATCGCGGCGATGGCCGACCCGGCCTACCGCATCGTGCTGCTGCGCTCGCTGGGCTTCGCGCTGATCGCCTGCGTCGTCTGCCTGATCGTGGCCTATCCCGTGGCCTACTCGATCGCCCTGCACGGCGGGCGGTTCAAGAACCTGTTGATCGCCGCGATCGTCGTCCCGTTCTTCGCCAACTACCTGGTGCGGATGTACGGCTGGTCGGTGGTGCTGTCCGGCGGTGGCCCGGTGCTGAAGGCGCTGCGGGCGGTCGGACTCGCCGACGGGCACACCAAGATCCTGCAGAGCGGGGTCGGCGTCATCGCCGGGCTCGTCTACGGCTTCATCGTCTTCATGATCATCCCGCTGTACGCGGCGCTGGAGCGGATGGACCTCTCGCTGATCGAGGCCGGACGCGATCTGTACGGAGGGCCGTTGCGGACCTTCTTCTTCGTCACCCTCCCAGCCACCCGGCAGGGTGCCGCCGCGGGCGCCGTCCTGGTCTTCCTGCCCGCCATGGGCGACTTCGTGAGCGCCCAGCTGATGGGCGGGCCGGACCAGATCATGATCGGCAACCTGATCCAGGACAAGTTCTTCCAGGGCCAGAACTGGCCGCTCGGCTCCGCCCTCACCATGCTGATGATGGCGGTGCTCTTCATCGGGATGCTCGGCTATCTGCGGCGCACCCGCAAGGACGAGGCGGAGGCCGCCCGATGACGCTTCGCCCCCCGCGCCGCCTGCACCGCCGCGGCACCGACCGCAGGCCCCGGCTCGCCCTCACGGTCACCACCCTCTTCTTCCTCCTCCTCTACCTCCCCATCGGCGTCGTCGTCCTCTTCTCCTTCAACGGCCAGAAGTCCCTCACCGTCTTCAAGGGCTTCAGCCTCCGCTGGTACTCCGCCTTCTTCCACGACAACGTGCTGATCGAGTCGCTCGGCATGAGCCTGCGGGTCTCCCTGGTGGCCATGGCGGGTTCGGTGGTCCTGGGAGTGGCACTGGCCCTGGGGCTGGTGCGCTGCCGTACCCGGCTCGGCTCGCTGGCCGGCCTGATCATGCTGGTCCCGCTGATCACCCCGGAGATCGTCACCGGTGTCGCCGCGATGCTGCTGTTCAAGGGCATGGACATCACCCTCTCCTCCGGCACGGTGATGCTCGCGGAGATCACCTTCTCCATCTCCTATGTGACGGTGATCCTGCGCTCGCGGATCGCCGCCCTCAATCCGGAGGTCGAGGAGGCGGCGATGGACCTGGGCGCCACCCGCTGGCAGGCCCTGCGGCTGGTCACCCTGCCCGCGCTGCTGCCCAGCATCCTGGCCTCGGCGGTGCTCATCTTCGCCCTGGTCTTCGACGACTTCGTGCTGGCCTACTTCACCACCGGCGTGGACCCGCAGCCGCTGTCCGTCCGCATCTACTCGGCGATCCGGTTCGGCGTACAGCCCACCATCAATGCGGTCGGCACGCTGATGCTCGCCGGTTCCATCGGCCTCATCGGGCTCGCCCTGGCCATCCCCCGTCTGTTCGGCCGCCGCGGTGGCCTCGATCTGCTCTCCGGGAAGTGACACCCATGACCTCCTCCGACGCCCCCTCCGCCGGTGCGGCCCCGGCCGGCGACCCGCCCGCCGTCCGGCTCGACAACATCAGCAAGAGCTACGGCGGTTCCTCCGCGGTCCACGAACTCTCGCTGGACATCGCACCCGGCGAGTTCTTCTCCCTTCTGGGCCCGTCCGGCTGCGGCAAGACCACCTCGCTGCGGATGATCGGCGGCTTCACCGACCCCACCGCGGGCACCATCCTGCTCAGCGGTGAGGACGTGACCGCGCTCCCGCCGGACAAGCGCAACGTCAATACGGTGTTCCAGAGCTACGCCCTCTTCGACCATCTCTCGGTGGCCGACAACGTGGCCTTCGGCCTCAAGCGCAAGGGCGTCGGCCGGGCCGAGATCCGCGAGCGGGTCGGCGCCATGCTCGACCGGGTGCAGCTCGGCGGTCTCGGCGACCGCAAGCCCCGTACGCTCTCCGGCGGGCAGCGTCAGCGGGTGGCCCTGGCCCGCGCCCTGGTCAACCGGCCCCAGGTCCTGTTGCTCGACGAGCCGCTGGCCGCGCTCGACCTCAAGCTCCGGCGGCGGATGCAGGTCGAACTCAAGCAGATCCAGCGCGAGGTCGGCATCACCTTCGTCTTCGTCACCCATGACCAGGACGAGGCACTGACCATGTCGGACCGGGTGGCGGTGATGAACGAGGGCCATGTGGAGCAGTGCGGGACGCCGGAGGACGTCTACGAACGCCCCGCGAGCCGGTTCGTCGCCTCCTTCATGGGGACGTCCAATCTCGTCCCCGGCACCTACCGCGACGGGCAGGTCGTCCTCGACTGCGGCCCCGCGCTGCCGGTCGGCGACCGCACCGGCGTCTCCGACGGCAGCAGCGTCAGCCTGTCGATACGGCCCGAGAAGATCTGGCTCTCCGATTTCGAACCGGGCATGGCGCTGGTGCACGGCGTGGTCCGGGAGACCGTCTACTCCGGCCCCACCACCACCTATCTGATCGAACTCGCCCCCGGCGTCACGGTGTCCGTACTGGAGCAGAACACCGACCGCTCGCGCATGGAGGACCGCTGGAGCGGCGGCGAGAGCGTGGAGATCGGCTGGAAGCCCGAGCACTGCCTGGTCCTGGATTAGGGCCTGTCCGATGGGTCAGGGCCGGGTCCGCGGCGCCTGACCCATCGGACAGGCCCTAGGCCCCACTGCGGCCCCCGCCCCCTCGACCAGGCCTGGTGCGCCCGCACCAGCCGCCCGCCGACAGCAAAGGAACGCTCCCTCATGAACCACGATGTCATCGTGCTCGGTGCCGGTCTCGCCGGGCTCGCCGCGGCGCGGGACCTGAGCGCGGCCGGTGCCGACGTCCTCGTCCTCGAAGCCCGCGACCGGGTCGGCGGACGCGTCGAGCAGGCCGTGCTGCCCGACGGCCGGCTGGTCCAGCTCGGCGGAGAGGTGGTCGGCCGGGCCCATACCGCCTACCTCGCCCTCGCCGCGGAGCTCGGCCTCACCCTCATCCCCAGCTATGTCGCCGAGCCCGGCCGGATGGCGCGGGCCACCGCGGAAGGGGTCTCGGCCGGCGACCCGCCGCACTGGTTCGGGCCCGGTGACGAGGCCTGCCACCGGAAGGTCACCGACGCCTTCATCGCGCTGGCCCGGACCGTGGACCCCGAGGACCCGTGGTCGCATCCGCAGGCCACGGCCCTCGACCGGCTGTCGGTCGGTGCCTGGCTGCGCGGCGAAGGGGTGAGCCCGGCCGTCGTACGGCTCTGGGAGATCGGCCAACTCGCCCTGGCCAGCGGTTCCTACGAGCGCACCTCCCTGCTCGCCGCGCTGCGCAAACACGCCGCGGTCCCCGGTGACGACCCCTACGCCTACGAGGACTGGGAGGGCCTGCGGGTGGCCGAGGGCTCGGCGACGGTGGCGCTGCGGATGACCACGGAACTCGGCCGGCGCATCCGGCTCGAAGCGGCCGTCGAGGAGGTGGCGGTGCGCCCGGGAGGCTGCCGGGTGCGGCTGGCCGGCGGGGAGAGTCTGACGGCGGACGCCGTGGTCAGCGCGCTGCCGGTCGGTCCGCTCCGCTCGGTCGCCTTCACCGGCGTCTCCGAGGCCCGGCTCGCCTCGCTGCACCGCCAGCGGCAGGCCGTCGCGGCCAAGTTCGCCGCGGCCTACGACAAGCCTTTCTGGCGCGGCCTGGACCTCAACGGCCTGTCCGAATGCGAAGGGGTGCTCGGCAGCACCTGGCCGCAGAGCGAGGGCATCCTCTCCGCGCTGATCCCTCCCGAGCGGTACGGCGTCCTGCTGGGCATGCCCGCCCCGGTACGGGACCACGAGCTGCTCTCGGACGTGGCCCGGCTCTACGGTGCCCAGGCCTTCCACCCGTTCACGTCGTATCTGCGGCTGTGGGGCACCGATCCCTGGACCCAGGGGTACGTCACACAGTGGAACCCCGGCGATGTCATGGCCGTCGGCCCGCTGCACGGCACCCATGAACCGCCGTTCTACGTCTGCGGGTCCGACCAGTGGGTCGCCGGCTACATGGAGGGCGCGGTGCGCACCGGCCGCGACACGGCGCGGGAGGTGCTGCGCCATGGCTGAGGACACCACCCCCGCCCCGGTCCTCAACCACCTCGCGGGGACGGACCGCCCGGCGGCCTCCGGCGCGACGACGGACCTGGTCAACCCCGCCACCGGCGAGGTGCACCGCAGTGCCCCGCGCTCCGGCCCGTCCGACACCGACGCGGCCTGCACCGCCGCGGAGACCGCCCTCGCCCGCTGGTCGCTGACCACCCCCGCCGAGCGGCAGCGGGCACTGCTGCGGATCGCCGACGCGGTCGAGGAGCACGCCGACGCCCTGGTGGCCGCCGAGGTCGGGGACACCGGCAAGCCGCCGGAGCAGTTCCGCACCGAGGAACTGCCCGCCGTCATCGACACTTTCCGCTACTTCGCGGGGGCGGCGCGCCAGCTGCCGGGGGCGGCCGCCGCCGAGTACACCGAGGGCCGTACGTCGGTGCTGCGCCGCGAACCGGTCGGCGTCTGCGCCCAGATCACCCCCTGGAACTACCCGCTGATGATGGCCGCGTGGAAGGTCGCCCCGGCGCTCGCGGCAGGCAACACCACCGTCCTGAAGCCCGCCGACACCACCCCGTCCTCCGCCTCGCTGCTGGCCCGGATCGCCGCGGAACATCTGCCGCCCGGGGTGCTGAATGTGGTCTGCGGGGACCGTGACACCGGGCGGTCCCTGACGGCGCATCCGGTGCCCCGGCTCGTCGCCGTCACCGGCAGTGTCCGGGCCGGGCAGGAGATCGCCGCCACCGCCGCGGCGGACCTGAAACGGGTGCATCTGGAACTGGGCGGCAACGCGCCGGTCCTGGTCCATGAGGACGTGGACGCCGAGGCCACCGCGGCCGAGCTCGCGGCCGTGGCGTACTACAACGCCGGCCAGGACTGCACCGCTCCCACCCGGTTCCTGGTCCACCACCGCCGCTACGACGCGTTCGTGGCCGCGTTCGCGGCGGCCGCGCAGTCGCTGCGGACCGGGCCGCCCGACGATCCGGCCGCCGACTACGGCCCGCTCAACAGCGCGGCCCAACTGGGCTCCGTACAGGCCTTGTTGAGTCGTCTGCCAGCGCATGCCGAGGTGGTGACGGGAGGTACGGCACCGGAGCGGCCGGGCTGGTTCCACTCCCCCACGGTCGTTGCCGGAGTGCGCCAGAGCGACGAGATCGTGCAGGAGGAGATCTTCGGCCCGGTCGTCACGGTGCAGCCCTTCACCGACGAGGCCGAGGCCCTCCGGCTGGCGAACGGGGTCCGGTTCGGCCTGGCGGCGAGCGTGTGGACCGGCGACCATGCCCGGGCGATGCGGGCCACCCGCGCCCTGCACACCGGGATCGTCTGGGTGAACACCCATGGCACCACGGTGTCGGAGATGCCGCACGGCGGGGTCAAGCACTCCGGCTACGGCAGCGATCTGTCCCTCGCAGGCCTGCTGGACTACACCCAGGTCAAGCACGTCATGCTGTGAGGCGGCGGCTCCCGGGAGCGGCCGTGCCCGGGAGCTTCGGGCGGCGCGCGGCGCTCAGGTGTCCGCCGGTCCGGGCGCCGTACCGCGGTCGCGGGCGGCGGTCGGCGCCTGGTCCTGAGTATCTGTCAGATCCCGGACCAGTGCGACGCGGGAGAGCAGCACGGCGCCCCACAGGACCAGCCCGACGCCCAGCGCCTCGGGCAGCAGCCACCAGCCGGTCCTGACCCGTTCGTCGTACAGGGTGACGCCCAGCGACAGGCTCACCAGCGCGTCGCCAAGAGTGAGCACCGGCTGCGAGGCGGTCAGCGGGCCCGACTGCATGGCGTTCTCCAGGAGGAAGATGGCCAGTACGCCGGTGGCGGCGAAGCCGTAGGTCTGCCATGTGCTGAAGAACGCGGCGGGACCGCCGGTCTGCCAGGCGTGGGTGGCGTCCTTGAGCATGGCCGCGGTCAGGGCGTACCCGACCGCTGTCGCCCCGGCGAAGCAGGCGGCCCGTACGCCGCCCGCCCCGCGGCGGAGCGCGGCACCGACCGCCGTGGCCATCACCCCGGCGCAGACCACCAGGGCGGGCACCCAGCGGTCGAAGGGGGCGTGGGTGGTGCCGATGGTGGGCGCGGCGGCGGCGAGGGCGGATCCGAGTCCGACGACGAGCAGCCCCACACCGATCCAGCCGGAGCGGGAGATCTGGCCGCCGAGCAGGACCCGTCCGATGAGCAGGGCGAGGGGCAGTTCGAGGACGAAGAGGGGCTGCACCACCGACAGCGCGCCCTGCGACAGGGCCAGCGCCTGGAAGCAGGCCGCGGCCACGACGGCGAGCATCCCGCCGAGCCAGACGGCCCGGTGCAGCAGATCGACGAGCAGACCGAGGCGCAGCCCGGCGGACAGCGGCACCGTACGGGCGGCGCGCCGCTGGAGGACGGTGGCCAGCGCATTGCTGGCCGCCGCGAGCAGTGCGAACAGCACGGCCGGCCACGTGGCCACGGCCCACCTCCTCGTCGGCCACCCGGGCACCCGGGCGGGGCCCGCGCCACGTGGTCGGGCGGCGGCGGGGCGGCGCTGTACCGGTCTTCGACGCTATCCGGCGGCCGGCGCGGACCGCCCGGCGACACGGGCGCCGGAGGGCCGCATTCGCTGGGCCGGACGGATGCTTCCCGTCTGCCGGGGTGACCGATCCGGGGTGCCGGGCGAGCGTCTCCCGGGCTCCGGGCGGCTGCCCCCGGAGTGGCAGATCTTGTCGTCTCAGCGGCGAACCACCAGGTCACAGCCGCGTCCCACCCGGCGGTAGGTGGCGCAACACTGCGGCAACACCACTGGCCGGATCTCGTCGGTATGGTCCACCGCATGCCAGCCGAACGCACCCGCCAGCACACGACCCCGGTAGCGGCCGCGCGCCGTCGCCGGCTCCGCGCTGACCGCGCCCGGCAGCTCGCCGACCTGCTGCGCCACCAGGTCCTCGGGGGCGGTTTCCCCGGCGGCGTACTGCCGCACGAGGAGGTGATCGGCGCGGACTACGGCGTGTCCCGCAACACCGTCCGCCAGGCCCTCGATCTGCTGCGCGCCGAACAGCTCGTGGAGCGTCAGCCGGGGGTGGGCACGGTGGTGGTCTGCCAGAAGTACCCGCATGCGCTCGACCGGCTGATGGGTCTCGCCGAGACCCTGCACCCGCACGGCAGGGTCACCAATGAGGTGCGCACGATCAGCCCGGTCCCGGCTCCGGCCCCGGTGGCGGACCGGCTGCGCATTCCGCCGCGTTCCGAGGTGCTCTACGTGGAACGGCTGCGCCGGCTGGACGGTCTGCCGCTGTCGCTGGACCTGACCTATGTCCCGATGCACATCGGGCTGCCGTTGCTCGACGCCGATCTGGAGAACAACGACGTTTTCCGGCTGATCGAGGAGACCGCCGGACAGCCGCTGGGCACCGCCGAGATCACCCTGGAGGCCGTCAATGCCGATGCGCACTCCGCCGCCGTGCTGGAGGCGCCGCGCGGCACCGCGGTGCTGATGCTCGAACGTCTCACCCATCTCGCCGACGGCGCCCCCGTCGACCTGGAGTTCATCCGCTTCCGCGGCGATCGCCTCACCATGCGGGGCCTGCTGCGCCGCACGCTCTGAGCCACTCCCCCGCCCGCGCCCCTCCCCGCCCTCCTCCGCTCCCCGCCATGCTCTGGAGACCCCCATGCCTCTTACGCCCCAACGCGCCGACGTGCCCGTGACCATCGACGAGTCGAAGTGCATCGACGGCTGCACGCTGTGCGTCGACATGTGCCCGCTGGACTCGCTCGCCATCGACCCGGCGAGCAACAAGGCGTACATGCACGTCGACGAGTGCTGGTACTGCGGCCCGTGCGCCGCGCGCTGTCCCACCGGCGCGGTCACGGTCAACATGCCCTATCTGCTGCGATGAGAGGCCCCCGTTCATGAGCTCCCGATTCACGGGCTCCCCCTTCCCGCCGTCCCCCTCACCGTCCACCGCCGCCCCCTCAGCCGCACCGCACCCGGCCCGTCGCCGTGCGCTCACCGCGGCGCTGGTGTCCGCGCTGCTGCTGGGCTCGCTGAGCGCCTGCGGTACGCCCGCGGACGCCTCGGACGGCAAGACCGTCACCGTGACCGTCGGCTACCAGTCCAAGACCATCAACACGGTCACCGCCGGCACCCTGCTGCGCGCACTCGGCTCCTTCGAGCGTGCGCTGCGCGCCCAGGGCAAGCGGGACGGCAAGGTGTACAAGGTGCGGTGGCAGGACTACGCGACCGGTGCGCCGATCACCGCGCAGATGGTCGCCGGGAAGGTCGACATCGGCTCGATGGGCGACTTCCCGCTGCTGATCAACGCCGCCCGCGGCACACAGCTGCACGCCCCCACCCGGCTGGTCTCGGTGACCGGCTACAACCTGCGCGGGGCGCTCAACACCATTGTCACCAAGCCCGGTTCCACGCTGCGCTCGCTGCGGGACCTGCGCGGCAAGAAGGTCTCCAGCAGCGTCGGCTCGGCGTCGGACGGCACTCTGGTGCGGGCCCTGCAGCGGGCCGGACTCGATCCGGAGCAGGACATCCACAAGCTCAACCAGCAGCCGGCGGTGGGGGCCTCGGCGCTCCAGTCGGGCAGCGCGGACGCCCTGTCGCAGTTCGTGGCCTGGCCGGGGCTGCTCGCCTTCCAGGGCAAGGCACGGGCGCTCTACGACGGGGGCGCGCTCGGCCTGCCCACCTTCCACGGGGTGACCGTACGGGACGCGTTCGCCACCCGGCGCCCGGCCGTGGTGCGGGCGTTCCTCACCGCACAGCGGGACGCGACCCGCTATCTGCAGAGCCACCCCGTCGATGCCGCGCAGCGCGTCGCCGAGGCCACCGGGCTGCCGCCCGAGGTGGTCTACCTCTACAACGGCGCCGGCGGTATCGCCACCTTCGATCCCACCCTCAAGCCGCAGCTGATCGCCGCGCTGAAGAAGGACGTCCCCGTGCTGCGCGCGGCGAAGCTGACCGGGCCGGTCGACGTCGACTCCTTCGTCAACGACCGCTTCATCAAGCAGAGTTACGGCAAGGACTACCCCCGGGCCGTGCGCACCACGGCTCATCCCTCGCCCGACGAGGTGTGGCTGCGCGGCGCGGACCGGACCCGTTCCTTCGCCGGCCCGCGGGCCTTGCTCCGGTTCGTCGCCGGGCATCGCGGCAGAGTGCGTGCCGCGTATGTGGCCGATACGACGACCGGCAGCCGCTGGTTCGCCGACAAGTCGGTCTGGGTCCGCGACGGCGCACGGCTGCTGCCCTTCGCCACCCGGGCCACCGCCGACGCCTGGACGCGGCAGCACCGCAGTGCCCGCACCCTCAGCTACGCCGCCGCTCTGGAGCAGGCCCGGTGAGCGCGCCCGCCACAACGGCCGGCCGCACGGGACGGACCGGCCCGCGCCGAGGGAACTGGATCCGCTACGCCCGGATCACCGCCGCGGTCCTCGCGGCGCTCGCCGGGTGGCAGTTGCTCGCCCAGTTCCGGGTGAACCTGTGGCTGCGGTTCTCCCAATTCCCGACGGTCACCGAGACGGCCCGTGAATTCGCCCGCCGGCTGGGCACCGCCACGTACTGGCAGGACGTCTCCGACAGCCTGACCCGGATCGTCGGCGGCTTCGCCCTCGCGGCCGTCCTCGGCGTCGCAATCGGCACCGCTCTCGCCCGCTCCCCCGTCGTCTCCGATCTGTGCGGACCGCTGCTCGAAGTGCTGCGCCCGATACCGGCGATCGCGCTGGTGCCGGTGGCGATCCTGCTGTTCCCCAGCAATGAACAGGGCATCGTCTTCATCACGTTCACCGCCGCGTTCTTCCCGGTCACGGTCTCCACCCGGCACGCGGTCCAGGCGCTGACGCCCGTCTGGGAGGAGGCGGTCCGCACCATGGGCGGCGGCCGGTGGCGGGTACTGCGGTCGGTGGTGCTGCCGGGGGCGCTGCCCGGCATCCTCGGCGGACTGTCGGTGGGCATCGGTGTCTCGTGGATCTGTGTGATCTCCGCCGAGATGATCTCCGGCGAGTACGGCGTGGGCTATCGCACCTGGCAGGACTACACCATCGTCGACTACCCGGGGGTCTTCGTCGGGATGGCCACCATCGGTCTGCTCGGCCGGCTCACCTCCACGGTGGTGGAACGGCTGGGGCGGCGGCTGACGCGCTGGCTGCCGCGCACTGAGCGCGGCCCGGGGGCGTCGGCGGGCGGCCGGGCCCGGTGGCGGACGGTCCGGACGGCAGTCGGGGAGCCGTCATGACCAGTACCGAAACCACTCCGGCGGCCCCGGCGCAGGCACCCGCACCGGGCCTCCGGCTGACCCTGGACGACGCCGCGCTCGGCCGCCCCGGTGCCCCCGTCCTCGACCACCTGGACCTCGATGTCGCCGCGGGCGAGATCCTCACCGTCGTCGGGCCGTCCGGCTGCGGCAAATCCACCCTGCTGCGCACGCTGGCCGGTCTGCTGCCGCTCCTCGGTGGCCGGCTGACCCAGGACGGCGAGCCGGTCGGGGGACCCGCCGCCGACCGGGCGCTGGTCTTCCAGGAGGACGCGCTGCTGCCCTGGCGCGGTCTGCGGGCCAATGTGGAACTCCCGCTGGCCATCCGGGGAGTGGCCCGCGCGCAGCGCCGGGCGCGGGCCGATGACTGGCTGGCCAGGGTCGGGCTCACCGAGCACGCCGCCCGGCTGCCGCACCAGGTCTCCGGCGGCCAGCGGCAGCGCACCCAGCTGGCCCGGGCGCTGGCCGGGCGGCCGCGCGCGGTCCTGATGGACGAACCGTTCGGTGCGCTCGACGCACAGACCCGGGCCGGTATGCAGCAGTTGCTGGTGACGGCGCTGAGCGGCACCCGCGCCACCGTCGTCTTCGTCACCCACGACGTGGACGAGGCGCTGTTCCTGGGCGACCGGGTTGCGCTGCTGGGCTCCGGCCGGGTGCTGGACGTACCGCGGCCACGTCTGCGCGGGGCGCACAGCGACCCGGCGACGGTCGCCCTGCGCCGCGAGGTGCTCGCGTCCCTGGACGGCCGACCCGGTTCCTGACCGGCGTCCGGCCCGGGCGCGACCCGACACATCACCGACCTGCCCGGCGCGTCCTCGTACGTGACCGGCGAGCGAAAGGCACTGTCATGCCGGAAGGCACCGTCAGCGGGACCGCGGACACCATGGAGATTCCCGCCCTCGACTCCGCCGAGGAGCTGTCCTGCGACGTCCTCGTCATCGGCGGGGGCACCGCCGGGACGATGGCGGCGCTCACCGCCGCCGAACGCGGCGCCTCCGTCCTGCTGTTGGAGAAGGCGCATGTCCGCCACTCCGGTGCGCTCGCCATGGGCATGGACGGGGTCAACAACGCCGTCGTCCCGGGCCGCGCGGAACCCGACGACTATGTCGCCGAGATCACCCGCGCCAACGACGGCATCGTCGACCAGTCCACCGTCCGCCAGACCGCGACCCGCGGCTTTGCGATGGTGCAGCGGCTGGAGTCGTACGGCGTGAAGTTCGAGAAGGACGAACACGGCGAGTACGCGGTCCGCCAGGTGCACCGCTCCGGCTCGTATGTGCTGCCGATGCCCGAGGGCAAGGATGTCAAGAAGGTCCTCTACCGGCAGCTGCGCCGGCGGGAGATGCGCGAGCGGATCCGTATCGAGAACCGCATCATGCCGGTGCGGGTGCTGACCTCCGGCGGCCGGGCGGTCGGGGCTGCGGGCTTCCACACCCGCACCGGGCACTTCGTCACGGTCCGGGCGGGCGCGGTGATCCTCGCCACCGGTGCCTGCGGCCGCCTCGGCCTGCCCGCCTCCGGCTATCTCTACGGCACCTACGAGAACCCCACCAACGCCGGTGACGGCTACGCCATGGCGTACCACGCGGGCGCCGAACTGACCGGCATCGAGTGCTTCCAGATCAACCCGCTGATCAAGGACTACAACGGCCCGGCCTGCGCCTATGTCGCCAACCCCTTCGGCGGCTACCAGGTCAACCGGCACGGCGAGCGGTTCGTGGAATCCGACTACTGGTCGGGACAGATGATGGCGGAGTTCGCCGCCGAGGTCGCCTCCGAACGAGGCCCGGTCTATCTGAAGCTCAGTCACCTCCCGGAGGAGTCCGTCTCCGCCCTGGAGACGATCCTGCACACCACCGAGCGCCCCACCCGCGGCACCTTCCACGCCGGGCGCGGCCACGATTACCGCACCCATGACGTGGAGATGCACATCTCCGAGATCGGCCTGTGCGGCGGGCATTCGGCGTCCGGGGTACGCGTCGACGACCACGCCCGCACCACCGTGCCGGGCCTGTATGCGGCCGGGGACCTGGCCTGTGTCCCGCACAACTACATGATCGGCGCGTTTGTCTTCGGTGACCTGGCGGGCGCGGACGCGGCCCAATACCGGGCGTACGAGGGTGAGTTGCCCGCGGACCAGCTGCGGGACGCCCATGAACTGATCTACCGGCCGCTGCGGAACCCCGACGGCCCGCCGCAGCCTCAGGTCGAGTACAAGCTCCGCCGCTTCGTCAACGACTATGTCGCGCCACCCAAGAGCGGCGCCCGGCTGTCGCTGGCCGTCGAACACTTCGCGCGGATGCACACCGACCTCGCCGGGATGGGCGCCCGCACCCCGCACGAGCTCATGCGCTGCGCCGAGGTCAGCTTCATCCGCGACTGCGCCGAGATGGCCGCCCGGTCGTCACTGGCCCGCACCGAGTCCCGCTGGGGCCTCTACCACGCGCGCACGGACCACCCTCAGAGCGATGACGCCGAGTGGCTGCACCACCTCGACCTGCGGAAATCAGCGACGGGAAGGATGGAGTTCACGGCCCGCCCGGTGGCGCCGTACCTCGTCCCGGTCGACGAGTACCACCCCGTGGGCGGCGCTCCCCGCTTCCTCGGCGAGATCCATCCGGAGCAGGTCGCGACGGCAGGACCGAGGGATACGCCGCCGGTGGGGTCCCTGGGGGCGGATGCGGCAGCCGTGAGCACTCCGGCGGCGGACGGGGCGGTGGCCGATGCCGGCGGCCCGTCCGGGACCACGCCCGGAGCCGGTGCCGGCACCTCTCCCCGCATCCTCGAACTCCTCGCCCTCGCCGAGGACCCGCCGGACCTCCCGACGCTGCGCCCGTACCTCGCCGACCCCGACCCGGCCGTACGGCGCGCCGCCGTCGACACGCTCACCGAAACCGTCCCGCCCGGCACGGGCCAGGCCCTCGCCACCGCCCTCGCCGACTCCGACCCCGCCGTACGGGCGGCCGCGGGTGCCTCACTGCGTGAGCTGATCGAGGTCCTCCCGCCGGAGCCCGGTCTGCGGGCACCGCTGGCCGCCGCGGCGCACGGGCCCGACGCGGTCGTCCGGTCGGCGGCCGTGGAGGTGCTGCGCGCGCTCCGCCTCGGCGACCGGGCCCTCTTCGCCACCGCACTCACCGACCCCGCCGTGGACGTACGCCTCCAGGCCGTCCGCGCCCTGGTCTCCGTCGACGCCGCGGACGCTCTGCGACGTGCCGCCCAGGACTCCTCCCGTGAGGTCCGGGTGGCCGCCGCGCACGGACTCGGTACGGTCGGCGGCCCCGGGGACCTGGCGGTGCCGCTCCGCGACGAAGACCTCCTCGTACGGGCCGCGGCGCTCGCGGCGCTGGCCACCACCGGCTGCCCGCCGCCCTATGACGCGGCGGCCGTCGCGGCGCTCGGCGACCCGGCCTGGCAGGTCCGGTCCGGTGCCGCCACGGCCCTGGCCGCCGCCGGCCCCGAACCCGCCGTCGCCGCGCTGCGCTCCGCGCTCGCCGACGGGCACGCGGATGTGCGCAAGGCGGCGGTGCTCGCCCTGCGTGCGCACTCCGGTCACGCGGAGGCCCGCCAGGCACTGGCCACGGTCGCCGACGACCCGGACGCCGATGTCCGCGCCTACGCCCGGCTCGCGACGGAGGGGTGACACGGCTGCGGGGCGTCCGGACCGTCGGGCGGCATCCCGGTGCGCCACAGCCCGGCGCACCGCGTGCGGCCCCCTGACCGGGCGCCACGGCGACGCCCGTGACGACTGCGGTATAAAACAGCCCAAAACAGGCATATTCCTGCTAGCCGACATGGACAGCTGGTCAGGAATGCCTATGCCCTCCCTCTCCCCCCGATGGCCCCGATACGTCGAGTTCGCTCCGAGCGTCCTGGTCGCCGGAGGGCTCGTCTGGGACGCGTTCTCGCCGGCCGACTATTGGGGCGACCCGATGCTGACGGCGGCCAGCGTGACGGCCGGTGCGCTGCTCTCCCTGCGGCACACCCTGGCGATCGGCGCCGCCATCGTCGGCGGTGTCTTCGCGCTGACCGTGAAGGACGGCACCGCCGGCGACATCGTCGGCTATCTGGAGCTCATCAACACCGTCTTCGCCGCACTCATGGGGGTCGGCGTCAATCGGGTGATCGCCCGGCACGGACGCCGTCTGGACGTGGTGCGCTCGGTGGCGGAGGCCGCCCAGCGTGCCGTGCTGCCCGCACCACCGGAACGCATCGGACCGCTCTCGATCGCCGCCCGCTACCAGGCCGCACAGAGCGAGGCCCGGATCGGCGGGGACGCCTATGCCGTCCAGCGGACCCCGTTCGGCGTCCGGCTGCTGATCGCCGATGTGCGCGGCAAGGGACTGGGCGCGGTGGGCGCGGTGTCGGTGCTGCTGGGGGCGTTCCGTGAGGCCGCCGAGGAGGAGCCGGACCTCGCGACACTGGCCGACCGGATGGAGCGGGCCCTCCTGCGGGAGAGCGAGCACACCTCCGAGGAAGACCGGCTGGAGGGCTTCATCACGGCCCTGCTCTGCGAAGTCCTCCCGGGGGCCGCGGGCCTGCGACTGCTGAACTGCGGCCACCCCGCGCCCTATCTCTGCCACGACGACGAGGTCCGCGTCCTGGAGGCCGGTGATCCGGGGCTTCCGCTGGGGATGGGCACACTGGGAGTGGAACGGACCTGCCCCGCCGACCGGCCGTTCCCGGTGGGCAGCACGCTGCTGCTGGTCACCGACGGGGTGACGGAGGCCCGGGACCGTACAGGACGGTTCTACGATCCCGCGACACAGCTGGCGAGCCAGGGCCCGTTCCGGGGGCCACAGGACGTGATCGACCAGTTGGTGCGGGACGTCGAGCGCTGGACCGGCGGGCCGCGCGACGACGATATGGCGGTCCTCGCCCTCACCCGGCAGAGGGAGGGCCGGATGCGGATCCCCCGTAGCGGGAGCAGCCCCGACCACTGAAGCGCAGGACGGACTGCGGGACTGCGGGCTGCGGGACCGCGGCTGGCCGGAGACTGTTCGCGGACGCAACCAGCCCGGCGACAGCACGCCTCACCGAAACCCGGCCGTTCCGCCCGGACCTCGCCCTTCTGCCCTACCGGACCGACTGACACACCAAGCCCTGCCTTGGCGTGCGACGACTGCCGTAAATCTCCGTCATCACTCCGCACCCGCCGCCACATTGCGTCTTTTCCCCGGCCCTTTGGGAATTTCGTCGTGTGCTGCCGAAAATCCGGGGTGGGAGATGAGATGATCAGTCAGAGCATCAGCATCCGCACCGAGCGATCCATCGCTCCCGCGCAGATCGGAGTTGATGTGTCCGACAACAGATCAACCCTGCTGAGTCAGCGCGCCGCCGTTATTTTCCTCCTTGGCGCCCTCACCGCAATCGGCGCCGGTGTGCTCACCTTCTTCAATGGCGGCACCCCGGCTTCCTCCACCCTCGTCGGCGGCGCCGCCTTCGGTGCCGCCGTGACCTTCTTCCATACGGTCATCGACTGAGCCGGCCATCGACGAGCTTCGGTACGGCCGGAAACGCCTCCCGTGCGCGACGCGGCCGACTCACCAGGCCGGTTGGGTCAGCACGGCGTGACCCAAGTCCCGGCGCCGGCAAGGCACTTGGACAGCCGGGCACAGTGCCGGGCTGCCCGGTGGTGGCCGGGCGCGGACGGTGACCGATGCGCGCCCACGGTCCCGCAAGTGACCCACGGTCCCGCAGGTAAGGGGAAGACCTCGGCGCGAACAGCGCCCGCGGAGCGCAGACTGCGTCGGTCGCCCAGGCGCCGGCCACCACACCTTCAATTTTCACACCTTCAAGTTTCTCGCTGCCCTGGGTTGAGGGTTTTCAAGGATTCCTGGCTCTGGATACGGCTGTGAACTGAGAAATCAGTCGCTCCCGCGCAGCCCGGAACGGATAACCTTCAAATTCTTGAAGAACCTTCCGGGGGAGGACGGACCGATGGGCAGTACGGAAGTGGGGCTCCGCCCGGTCGATCTGGCGCGTATGGCGGGGGTCTCCACCCAGCTGATCCGCAACTATGCGGACGCGGGCATCCTGCCGCCGGCCCCGCGCACCCCGGCCGGCTACCGCACGTTCGGCTCCCGCCACCGTCGCGCGCTGCTCACGTACGGGGTGCTCACGCGGGGATACGGCCCGGGCACCGCTCAAGCGATCATGCAGGCCGTGCATGCGGAGGACCTCAGCCGGGCGCTGGCGCTGGTGGACGCCGGTCATGCGGCACTGCATGAACAGCGGCTCTCCCTGAAGGCTGCGAGCGAGGCGCTCGAAGCGCTCGCGGGCCAGGCTCCGGACGACTCGGCGGTGCCGCGGTCGGGCCTGCGGATCGGGGAGGTGGCTGCCCTCCTGGGGGTGCGTACCTCTGCCCTGCGGGTGTGGGAGTCCGCCGGCCTCCTGGCGCCACGGCGGGACCCGGGCACCCGGTACCGCAGCTACCGCGCCGCCGACGTCCGGGACGCACGGCTGATCGCCTTGCTCCGGCAGAGCCACTATCCCCTGGACCGGATTCGGCCGGTACTCGACGATCTCCATCACGAGGGCAGCAGCGACGCCCTGCGCACCGCGCTCGGACCACGGCAGGCCGAGCTCACCCGGCGCGCCACCGCGATGCTCGAAGGGTCCGGCGCCCTCCACGCCTACCTCACCGGGGACGGGCCGGCGGAGGCGGGCTGAGCGCCGCGCAGCGGACCGGCGGCCTGCGGTCCGGAGCCGCGGGACCGGCCCGGCTACGGGGCCCCGGCCCGGTCTCTGCCGCCCCATGCGGAATCCGTGGCACCGCATGCGGTGCGCGGGCGCACCTCAGGTGCCAAACTTGAGACACCGCGCCCGGCCGCCAGCCGGGGCCCTTGCCGCCGAGGGGTGATCATGACCTGGGCATCTTGGACCACTGTGGGGATCCACGCCCTACCTGGCGCGGTTCGCACCGCGGAGATCGGCGTGATCAACGGAGACCTGACCATTCACACGACCTGGTCGGAGAACCTGGCTCATGTAGCTGTGCAATACACCGGGTCATCGGACTGGTACACCATGGCCGGCAGCCCCGTCCCGTGCGATTCCGAAGAGGCCAGCCGCACCTTCCACCAGGCCGTCGTCGAAGCCGTACGCGGCGGAGAGCGAGCCGACGCCTCCCTTGAGGAACTCTTCCATCACTAGGGCATCGCCCTGACCCGGCCCGGTCGGTGCCGGCTCCGGTTAAGGGTTGCCCCGTAAACGATCAACGCCTCGGGTGGGACGTGGCCTCCGCGGCCCCGAGTGCCGTCCACGATGAGCACGGCGCCCTTGCGGAATCGCTTGCAGCGGAAGGCGCCACGGTCGGCCCTTACGAACTCATCCCACCCGTGAAGAGATACGGGGCAACCGTCAAGTGTGCAGGATGCGCACGGCGAGCAGCGTCTGCCAGGTCCAGCCGACAGCGAGTGAGACGCGCTGGATCAGCCCGCCGAGGTCGGCCCAGCGTTGACGCTGCCTGAACGCGGCATCGGCCAGCGCCACCGTCGCCGTGAAGAACACACCGCTAGAGGGCCTGCGGCCATCCCGCAGGCAAGCAGCACTTGATTACCCATGCCGTCAACATAGGTCGACGGGATGAGGATGCGCCAACATTCGTTGACGCGAGGCGGCAGTCCTCAAGCCCATCACCAGCCCCGGCAGGCAACAGCCATCACTGAAACGCCTACTCGGTGATCCGCGCCCCTGCTCCGGGAGACCAATTGCGGGACAGGCCGCACCGGCAGCACCCCCCACCGCGGACCAACAGGCCCGCGGTGAGGACCGTTCGGGGCGGGTCGAGCCTGCCCCTGTAGCAGTCCAGAGTTCCGCTCACTTTCCGGGCAACCATTTCGCGCCACCCCATGTCTCCTCAGGTGGACCACAGTTGGTCACCTGTTGGCTACTTAAAGCTGACCAATTGTTAAATTTCGCCCACGAATCTCAATTACTGATCATTTCGCTTTACATGCCCATGCCAGACACACCAGGGTTTGCGCGGGGCCCCGCGGCCCCCGTGGTGCACAACAGCACCGCGCGTACGGGCGGTTGGCCAGCCGACCGCCCCCGCAGCGCTAAGGACCCACATCAGTGCGTAGACCCCACATACGCAGACACCGCCTGGCCATCGCGGTCGCCGTGACGACGGCCGCCACCCTGACGGCGGGTGTGGCGGGCAGTGCCTCCGCGACCCCTCCGGCCTCGCCGGTCGCTGCTTCCTCCTCAACTCCCGCCTCTCAGAAGGTCGTTGACACGGCCCGTGCCGCCGCATTCGCGCACGCCTCGGCCACCGGAGTCAGCAAGAAGGACACCCTCGAAGCCACCGACACGCTCGTCGACCCGGACGGCCGGCAGCACGTCCGCTTCGTACGGACCCACCGCGGAATGCCGGTGCTCGGCGGCGACCTCGTCGTCCACCTGACCGCCAAGTCGGCGTACGAGGGGGTGACCCGGGCCTACCGTCACCAGGTCGACGTGAGCGGCACGGACGCGAAGCTGTCGGCCGGAGAGGCCCGTACGAAGGCCGCCGCCGTCGCCAAGGGCCGGGCCGGCGACGCCGAACTGGTCGTGGACGCCCGCAACGGCCGCACGACGCTGGCCTATCAGGTCGAGGTGGCCGACAGCGGCACCGCCGAGTCCGGTGGCGTCCGTACGGTCGTCCTCGACGCGGCGTCCGGCACGGTGCTCAGCAATGTCCAGGCCGACGACTCGTTCCTGTCGCCCGCCCTCCAGCGCAAGCTGCGCGCGCGGGGCGAGCGGCTCAACCCCGCGACCGGACTGTTCACTCCCGCCGCGCCCGCCACGGGCAAGGCGGCGAAGGCCGCCGGCTTCCCGGCCGCGGCCAAGGGCACCGGCGCGTCCTTCTTCGTCGGCAGCGTCCCGCTGTCCACCACCCAGACCGCGAAGAAGTCCTTCACCCTGAAGGACTCCACCCGCGGCAACACCGAGACCCGGGACGCCGGCGACAAGGAACTGGAGAAGTTCAGCAGCGGCAAGGCGTTCACCAGCACCACCAACCGCTGGGGCAACGGCACCACGAGCAACCGGGCCACCGCCGCCGTCGACGCCCAGTACGGCATCGCCAGCACCCTGGACTTCTACAAGAAGGCCTTCGGCCGCAAGGGCATCAAGAACGACGGCCGCGGGGCGCGCGCCCTGGTGCACTTCGGCAAGAAGGTCGGCAACGCCTTCTGGTCCCCCGACTGCGGCTGCATGCTCTACGGCGACGGTGACGGCAGGACGTTCACCAAGCCGCTGGTCGTCCTGGACGTCACCGGCCATGAGCTCTCCCACGGCGTCGTCGACGCGACCGCCAACCTCCAGCCCACCCGGGTGGACATCGAGGGCAACCAGTTCGGCGAGCCCGGCTCGCTCAACGAGTCGCTGGCGGACATCTTCGGCAGCGCGGTCGAGTTCTCGACCAACAACCCGAAGAACCCGCCGAACTACCTGTTGGGCGAGAAGCTCGGCCTCGACCAGAAGTTCCTGCGCCGTCTGGACAAGCCGTCCCTCGACAAGCTCGAAGGCGCGGTCGACTACTGGTCGAAGGCGTCCTACGACACCGAGGTGCACGCCGGCTCCGGTGTCTCCTCGCACGCCTACTACCTGCTCGCCGAGGGCAGCGGGAAGAAGACCATCGGCGGCGTTGCCTACAACTCCCCCACCCATGACGGCTCCAAGGTGACCGGCATCGGCCGGAACAAGGCGACGGCGATCTTCTACCGGGCGCTCACCCGGTACATGGTCTCCACGACCGACTTCCACGACGCCCGGACCGCGACCCTGCATGCGGCCAAGGACCTGTACGGCGCCAAGAGCACCGAGTACAAGACGGTGGACAAGGCCTGGGCGGCCGTGAATGTGAAGGCCTCCAACACGCCCTCCGCCAAGCACTGATCCCCACGGAAAGGCGCAGCGTGGTGCCCCGCGGTCGGTGGGGGGCACCACGCTCGTCCGTTTCCCGGCCCGGGGTCCCTCCAGTGGTCCTCGACGGGGTGGCGGCGGGAGCCTACGTTTGAGGCCATGATCATCGATCGCACGGGCGGGACCCGGCGGCTCGGCTATCCGGCAGCGGCCGGCGTGTTCGCCGTCGGCATGGCCGGGACGACACTCCCCACCCCGCTGTACGGGCTCTACCGCGCACAGCTCGGGTTCTCCGAGCTGATGGTGACCGTGGTCTTCGCCGTGTACGCGCTCGGCGTGATCACGGTGCTGCTCCTCGCCGGCAATGTCTCCGACGAGGTGGGCCGGCGGCCGGTGTTGCTGTGCGCGCTGGGTCTGTCGGCGGCGAGCGCGCTGTGCTTCGTGTTCGAGGGCGGGCTGCCGATGCTGCTGCTGGGCCGGGTGCTGTCCGGCTTCGCCGCCGGGTTGTTCAGCGGCGCCGCCACGGCGGCCGTGCTGGAGCTCGCCGGGCCCGGCCAGGAAGCGCATGCGGGGTTCGCCGCCACCGCCGCGAACATGGGTGGCCTCGGCTGCGGCCCATTGCTGTCCGGGCTGCTGGCGCAGTACGCGCCGTGGCCGCTGGTCCTGCCGTTCCTGGTGCATCTCCTCCTGGTCGCCGGGGCGGCCGGGGTGACCTGGTTCCTGCCGGAGACCGTCGGGCATCCGCACCGCCCCCGGAAGCTGCGGCCGCAGGGCCTTCGGCTCCCGCCCGAAGTGCGGGGCGTCTTCACCCCCTCGGCCGTCGCCGCGTTCGCCGGTTTCTCCCTCCTGGGGCTGTTCACCGCGGTGGCGCCGAGCTTCGTCGGCGAGACTCTCGGGGTGCACAACCTGGCCGTTGCCGGGTTGATCGTCTTCACGGTGTTCCTGGGCTCCACCGCCGGGCAGTCCCTGACGGAACGGATCGGTGTCCGCAGAGCCCTGCCGGGCGGCTGTCTGGTGCTGGTGGTGGGCCTCTTGCTCGTGGCCACCTCGCTGGCCGTGACCTCCCTGCCGCTCCTGGTCATCGGCGCGGTGTGCGGCGGCGTCGGCCAGGGCCTGGCGTTCCGGGCCGGGCTGACCGCCGTGGGCCGCGCGGCACCGCCCGAGCACCGCGGCGGCACCATCTCGGCCTTCTTCCTCGTCGCCTATCTCGGCATTTCGCTGCCGGTGGTCGGGGTCGGTGCGCTCACGCTGGTGCTCGGTCTGCGCGGTGCGGGCCTGGCCTTCTCCGGCTGTGTCATCGTGCTCGCCGTCGCCGTCGGCCTCTATGTACTTCTGCACCCGCCGGCCGACGAGGACTGACCGGTCCCGGGCACCGCATGCCGTCGGCCCGCCACCCCGGGCAGAATCGCAGGATGAACCTCACGGTCTGGCTGGACGATTGGCAAATGCAGTGCTGCGGCGACCCGTTCCGCATCGGGTCACAGGTGTCGTGGACACTGACCGACGCGAAGAAGGAGTGGCTGACGGACGTCCTCGGCGCCGAGACCGCCGAGACGGTGGACGCCGCCGAGGAACATCACGGCGGGGCCGCGGAGGGGGCCGCCCCCACGGTCGCCACCGTCACCGCCATCAGCGCGGTGCACTGCCGGTACGCACCACGTCCCGGCGACCCGGACGGGACGCGGTATGCGGTGCCGGGTACCGGAACGCTCACCGCCCTGTCGTCCGCCGACGGATGGACGCCCGACCGTGACGCTCTCAGGTTCGTCGGCTACCTCGTCGAGCTCGCCGTGTCCGGGCGGTGAAGGCGTCGGCCGGGCAAGCTCCTCGGCGGCGGTGAACGTGACGGAACGTCAAGCCCCGTGCGCCCGCACTCCGTCGTCCCCCGGCACCAGCCGCACCCGCAGCCGCTCCGGCCCGCGGGTGAACACCCCCGCGTCGGCGGGCGCCGTACCCTCCGCGAAGTCCATGGCGGGAAACGCGTCGAGCAGCTGATTGACGGCGACCTCCACCTCGGTCTTCGCGAGGAGTGCACCCACGCAGAAGTGCCGGCCGAGCCCGAAGGCGACGTGATCGGCGGCGGCGCTGAAGGCCGTGGCGGGCGTCAGATCGCCGCGGAGGACATGGAAGGTGTCGGGCCGGGCGTAGTGGCGCTCATCGCGGTTCGCGGAGCCGATCAGGCAGGTGACCGTGGCCCCCGCGGGGACGGTGCCGCCGCTGAGGGTCACCTCGGCGGCGGGCTGACGCATGATCATCTGGACCGGCGGGGTGTAGCGCAGGGTTTCGGCGAAGGCCGCGGGGATCAGCGACCGGTCGGCGCGTACGGCGGCCAACTGGTCCGGGTGGGCCAGCAGATTACGGAAGAGGGCGGCGAGGGCCTTGTCCGTGGTTTCACCGCCGGCAGCGAGCAGCAGGCTGACGAACGACGTGATGTCCTGGTCGTTCATCCGGGTGCCTTCGACCTCGGCGGTGCAGAGCGTGGAGAGCAGGTCGTCACCGGGGGCGGCCCGCCGTTCCTGGATGACCGGAAGCAGGTAGGCGGCGAGCTCCCGGGCGGCCCGCAGACCGGCGTCCGCGATCTCGGGGTCCTGGGCCAGATTGGACAGGAAGCCGACGACGGATGCGTACCAGCCGTGGAAGCGGTCGTGGTCGGCCCGGTCCAGCCCGAGCATGTCGACGATCACGTTGATCGGGAAGCGGGTCGCGAACCGCGCCACGAGATCGGTCTCCGCCGCGTCGCGGAAGGTGTCGATCAGCTCCCGTGCATTGCGCTCGATGACGGGCAGGAACTTCTCCCGCAGCTCCCGGCCCCGGAAGGCGGGGGCCACCAGGGCCCGGCGTACGGCGTGCTCGCGGCCGCTCATCTGGGGCAGGGTCCGGCCGCCGTGCGCCGGTTCGAGCTGCCACTCGTAGTTGTCGCTGGTGAACACCGGATCGCGGAAGGCCCGTGCGACGTCCTCGTACCGCGAGATCAGAAAGCTGTCGGTGCCCGGGTCGTGGAACAGCGGGTAGTGCTCACGCAGGATGCGGTACGCGGGATAGGGGTCCGCCGCGAACTCCGGTGACAGGATGTCGGGCGGCTGCGGGAGGGTGGTCACAACACGTCCTCGGCTTCCCTGAGCGGAGATCGGGCTCGGACGGTGGTGCATAGCCGGCTGTTGACGCTAGGGCACGGCCCCGGGCCCGTCCAGAGCGCCCCGGCCGCGCCCGCACCGCCCGGATGCACGGCACGGCCGGGCGCCACCCGGATGGTCGGCCGCCTTCACTCCCCTGCTTCTCCGGGCACGCTCTTCCGGCGGCGGACGGAAACGCTGAGACCGGCACGCCGTCCCAGCCATCCCCTCCCCGGCCCCGCCCCCGCGGCCCGCATTCCGTACGCCGGTGAACGACAGCAAAGGACCGACCACCTCATGGGCACCCTCACCACGACCGACGGCACGGAGATCTTCTACAAGGACTGGGGAACCGGCCGCCCCGTCGTGTTCAGCCACGGCTGGCCGCTCAACGCCGACGCCTGGGACGACCAGATGCACCTGGTCGCCGCCCACGGATACCGTGCGGTGGCCCACGACCGCCGTGGGCACGGCCGCTCCGGCCAGCCCTGGCAGGGCAACGACATGGACACCTACGCGGACGACCTGGCGCAGCTGATGGAGGCCCTGGACCTGCGGGACGCGGCGCTGGTCGGGCACTCCACCGGCGGCGGTGAGGTGACCCGCTACATCGGCCGTCACGGCACCGGCCGGGTGGCCAAGGCGGTGCTGCTCGGTGCGGTCCCGCCGCTGATGCTCAAGACCGAGGCGAACCCCGAGGGGCTGCCGCGCGAGGTCTTCGACGGGATCCGTGCCGGTGTCGCAGGCGACCGCTCGCAGTTCTACAAGGACCTCAGCGAGACCTTCTACGGTGCCAACCGGTCCGGGGCCGCCGTCTCCCAGGGCATCCGCGACGCCTTCTGGATGTGGAGCATGCAGGTCGGGCTGAAGGGGGCGTTCGACTGCGTCAAGGAGTTCTCGGAGACCGATTTCACCGAGGACCTCAAGCGGTTCGACGTCCCCACCCTCATCATCCACGGTGATGACGACCAGATCGTGCCCCTCGTGGCCGCCGGCCAGAAGTCGGCGAAGCTGGTGCCGGACGCCACGCTCAAGATCTACCCGGGTGCACCGCACGGCCTCTCGGCGATCGGCTCGTACAAGGACGACTTCCACGCCGACCTGCTGGCCTTCCTCAAGAGCTGAGCGCCTCGGACCGCCGCGTCCGCGCCGCTCAGCTGCGGGTGTCGCGGGTGGCCGTGCCGTCCTCCGGGCCGCGCCAGCGCGGCGAGCGGCCGAGCGCCGCCAGGATCCGCTCCAGGGTGTCCGCGTCCTCGTCCGTGGCCAGCCCCGGCCGGAAGGCGCTGCCCGGGGCGAGCCGGGAGTCGTCGTCCGGGACGGCACGGGCTATCGGCAGGGCGGCCCGCAGGAGTTCGGTATCCGGGGTGTAGGCGAGGCCCAGGGCGCGGGCGACGTCCCAGCTGTGCACCACGTAGTCGATGAGGTGGAAGCCGATCGCGCGGACGGCGCGGAAGGTCCGGGTGGTGCTGAATTCGGGGAGGGCGAAGGCTCTGTCCGGGCCCTCTACGGTCGCGAAGGCGGCGATGACGTGCTCGGCCGCGGCGGTGTACAGCCCGACGGGGTCCGTGCCGAGCGGCCGGACCGACCAGTGCGCCAGGTCCTGTCCCTTTCCCAGCGCCGCCGCCGCGAAGCCGTGGTGCTGGGCCGTCATATGGGCGAGCAGCTCGGCCAGTGTCCACGCCGAGCACGGTGTCGGCCGGGACAGATCATCAGGGGTCACCCGGCGGATCAGGGCCACGCTGTCCCGGACCGCCTGGGCATGGAGCCGCCGGAGGTGGGCGAAGTCCGGGTGAGAGGCGGACGACGCGTCCGCGGAATTCGTATGCATGTGCTTACGATCAGCTCAAGCACATGAATTGTCAACGGGTATTTTCTTGACCATGGCCGAGAACGCAGCCGACAGGGGCACCACATCCGGAGGGCGGCCGACGGCCCGTCCCGATCTGGCGGCGATGGTCGTGCCCTTGGGCCGTGCGCTGATGGCGGCCGAGCAGCCGGTCCTCGACGCACACGGGCTGACGATGTGGGCCTACACGGTCCTGCTGTATCTCGACGAAACTCCGGTCCGCACGCAGGCGGCGCTGGCCGAGGCGATCCGGGCGGACAAGACCCGCATCATCGCCGTCCTGGACGACCTGGAGGCACGGGAACTGATTCGCCGTCAGCCGGATCCCGAGGACCGCCGGGTGCGTCTACTGTCCCTCACCACGGAGGGCCGGCGGCTTCGGGATGCGGCTCAGGCCGCGATCCAGGAAGGCGAGGAACGGCTGCTCTCCCGGCTTCCGGCCGCCGATCGCGCCGGCTTCCTGAGGTCGCTGCACACGCTGTCCGGACTGCCGGAGCTCACCGCGCGCAAGCCCGGCCGGGGACCGTCCCGGACCTGACCCGCCGGACAGACCGCGGGGCGCGGCCCGCACATGACGCCGGTGCCGGCCGACGGACCCGTGGGTCGCGTCGGCCGGCACCGGCCGGCAAAGCTCTTTGATTACCTCCGGTGGCCCTTGTCGTCGCCGCCCCAACCCCAGCCGCCCTTCTCGCAGCCCTCGCTGAAGACCGGGCCGACGTGGTGGAGCACACCCGCGGAGAGCCAGCAGGAGCCGTAGTGGCCGTGGCCGTGGTGGTGCTTGTAGTGGTGGTGGTGACGACGGTCCTTGTGGTCCTTGTGGTCCTTGTTGCAGGCCAGGGCGGCGCTCGCACCGCCCATGACGATGGTGGTGGCCAGGGCGCTGGCTGCGATCGCGGCGCGGATGCGCATGTCTGCTCCTCGGGAGGATCAAAGGGGTATATCGACCTTTTCAGGATGCACCTCTGCGTAACCTCCCAAAACCTGACACAACATGAATTGGGCGAGTTGGAGTAACTGATCACACCGCAGACCTCCCTCTCGGCGTACGGATACCGCTCGTTGAGGAAAAACGGCAGCGCCCCCGCCGGGTGGTGCCGGCGGGGGCGCCCTTCCTGGCATGCCCGGGGGTTGGTGCGGAACTGAGGGGGCATCACACGCCGCTTCGTCAGGCCCCTTCCGCTGCTTGCCCGGACAGCGGGCGCACGGGGCGGGCGCTCGGGCGCAGGCCCAGCGTCACCAGCGCCACAGCCACCGCGAGGAACCCGGAGAGCACCGCGAAACCGGTCACGCTGGAGCCGGTGACGTCGGTCAGCCAGCCGACCAGGTAGGGGCCGGCGAACCCGCCGAGATTTCCCAGGGCGTTGATCAGGCCCATGGCGACGGCCACCACCTCGAAGCGCAGCAACTGACCGGGGATCGCCCAGAACGGCCCGTACGGCGCATAGACCGCGGCGGCCGTCACACACAGCAGCAGCATCCGGGGCAGCGCGCCGTCCACGGCCTGTCCCAGCAGCAGTGCCGCGATGCCCACGACGAGCGGGACGGCCACCGCCTGCCGCCGTTTGCCCGTGCGGTCGGACCAGGCGGCGTTGGCGATCATCACGACCAGGGCGACCGTGAACGGGATCGCGGTGAGCAGCCCGACCTCGGTCGGCGATCCGTCGTGGGTCAGCTCCTTGATGACCGAGGGCAGCCACAGATTGAAGCCGTAGAAGCCGGTGATCCAGAAGAAGTAGACGCCGATGAGGACGAGGACCGACTTCTGCTTGACCGCGTCGAGGTACGAGCCGCTGCCCGCCGACGGTTTCGCGGCCTCGTCGGCGGCGATCGAGCGCTCCACATGGTCGGCCTCGGCGCGGGAGATCCACCGGGCCCGGTCGGGCCGGTCGGCGACGGCGAACCACCAGACCACCGCCCACAGCAGGGGCGGCACCCCCTGGAGCACCAGTACCCAGCGCCAGCTCGCATGGTCGAGCATCCATCCCGACAGCGGGGCCATGAGCACCGAGGAGAGCGGCAGACAGGCCATCCACAGCGCGTTGGCACGGGCCCGCTCGCGCAGCGGGAACCACGAGGCGAGCAGGATGAGCACGGCCGGCCAGACACCGCCCTCGAAGAAGCCGAGCACGAACCGGGCCACGTAGAACTGTGACTTGGTCTGGACGAGACCGGTCAGCGACGCAGCCAGCCCCCACGCCACCATGAGGAGGAGGACGGTCTTCCGGGCGCTCCAGCGCTGGGCGAGGATCGCGGCCGGGATCTGCAGGAAGACATAGCCGACGAAGAAGATGCCGCCGACCAGGCCCTTGTCGGCATTGGACAGCTCCAGGTCGCCGTGCATGTAGGGGAGGATGACGGAGACATTGTTCCGGTCGAGATACGCCAGCATGTACATGATCGCGGCGACCGGAATGACATACGCCCAGCGCTTGGCGGGGATCGCGGACGGGGGCGACTGCGGGATCGGCTGCGGTCCGGTCTCCGTCACCGGCCGGCCGCCGTTCCGTACGCGGTCCGGATCCGGTCGGTGAAGCGGCTGAAGCCGGCGGCGGCGCGGAAGGCCGCGGCCATCGTGCCGTGCGAGGCGCGGCCGCTGCCCGCGATGTCGAAGGCGGTGCCGTGGTCGACGGAGGTCCGCAGGATCGGCAGGCCCACGGTGACCGACACGGTGCCGTCGAAGTCGACGGTCTTGGCGGGGATATGGCCCTGGTCGTGGAAGTGCGACAGCACTCCGTCGAAGCGGCCTTCGAGGCCCTGGTGGAAGACCGAATCGGCGGGGATCGGCCCCACGACGCCGAGGCCCTCGGCGGCCGCCTTCTCGACCGCCGGACGCAGGACGGTGATCTCCTCGTCGCCGAAGTGGCCGCCCTCGCCGCCGTGCGGATTGATCGCGGCGACGGCGAGCCGGGGCTCGTCATGGCCGAAGACGCGCAGTGCGGTGGCGGCGTGACGGATGCTCGAGGCGACCCGCTCCTCGGTGATCTGGTCGAGCGCCTTGCGCAGGGCGAGATGGCGGGTGGTGAAGAAGATCTTGAGGCCGCGGACCACGAACATGGTGTCGAAGTGGGCGGCGCCGGTGAGTTCGCCGAGCATCTCGGTGTGGCCGAGGTGCTGCGAACCGGCCGCCCAGATGGCCTCCTTGTTGATCGGCGAGGTGACGATGCCGTCCACCTCACCGGCCAGCGCGGCGCGGGTCGCGGCCTCGATCGCGGCCACGGCGGAGCGGCCCGCCACCGCATCGACCGTGCCCCAGGGCAGGTCGGCGGGGGCGATCCCGAGGTCGAGCACATCGATGGTGCCCGGCTCGAACCGTGCCTCGCCGGGCGCGGCGACGGCGTGGACCTCGACGTCCAGGCCGCAGACGGCGACGGCGCGGCGCAGTACGGCGGCGTCGCCGACGGCGAGTCCGCGGGCGAGCGAGGCGGTCGCCGGGTCGGCGAGGGTGCGGGCGGTGATCTCGGGGCCGATCCCGACGGGATCGCCGAGGGTGACGGCCAGGAGCGGCAACGGGCCGTCGGCATCCGGCCGGTGCCGGTCCGTCCGAGGGCCGGTCGCGTGCTGAGGGTCGGTCATGGGGACCGCCTTTCGGGGTGCGGTGTTCATGTCGCGATCGAGGTGGGGCCGAGGGTGCGGCGGGTGCAGGCCGCGCGCAGGTGTTCCAAGCAGTCGCGGGCGGCGTCGGGGCCGCCTATCAGGCCGCCCTTCGTGGCGAAGGGCAGTCCGTCGTGGGGGCCGCCCACCAGGTGTCCGGCGATGGCGAGCGGGAGCACCTCGGTCTCGATGGCGAAGCCGTCGGCGCCGAGGGCGGAGGTGACCGCCGCGGCGACGTCGCCGCCGGAGGCGTACAGCCCGCCGGGGCACAGCTCGGCGACCGCCCGGCGGGCGATCTCGGCGAGCGCGCGCAGGATGCGGGCCGCGGTGCCGGGATCGGGGACGGAAGCGGCTCCCGTCGGCTCGGGGGCTACCCGGACGCCGAGCACCGTGGCCCCCTCGGCCGCGGCCGCGCGCAGTGCCGCCAGCACCCGGCCGGGGTCCGGGGCGGCGGGGTCGAGGTCCGCCCAGCGGGCGCCGAGCGCGGTTTCCGTGCGGGCGAGCTGGGTGCGGGTGCGGTCGGTGACGCTGCCGACGACCGCCAGGACGGTGGCGGGTGCGCCGCCTTCGGGCCGCAGGCCCAGTTCGGCGGCGAGGGCGGCGCCGAACGGTCCGGAGTCCAGCGCGATCCAGCGGATGCGGTCCTCGGCGCCGAGGCGGGCCGCGGCCGCCGCGACCGTGCCCAGATGGGCGTTCTCGGTGGCGTCGCAGACCACGATGTCGGCCGGGCTCTCCCGCAATGCCGCGGCCACCGCGTCGGGGCCCCGCTCCACCACGTCCAGGGCCAGTTCGCCCGTGCTGCGTCCGCTCTGTGCGCCCAGCACGGCCGCGACCCGCGAATGCCGGACGGGGTCGAACGGGTCGTTGGCCACGGCCGTCCGGGTCAGCGGTACGCCGTCGACGAGATGCAGACCGCCCACCGTGCTCCGGCCGGCGTCGGGGAAGGCGGGGACGGCCAGGGTCCGGATCCGGGCCGCGGGCTCGCGGGCGGCGAGGACATCCGCCACCGCGTCGAGTTCACTGCCGGGATTGCCGCGCAGGGTGGTGTCGACGCGCTTGACGACCAGGGGCACCTCGTCCGCGGTCTCGGCGGCGGCCCGGACGGCCGCGTAGGCGCGGGCGGGGGTCCAGTGCCGCGACGCGGTGTTGACAACGAGGACGTCCACCCGGTCCGCGTAGCGTGCCACTTGGGCGAGGTCGCCGACGGTGACGGCCCGCAGGCCCAGTCGCGCATAGAGGGCGCCGGTCGCATTGCTGCCGGTGAGGTCGTCTCCGATGACGAGCACCTGGGCCACACGGTCTCCTCCCGTCGGCTTCGGTGCCGTCCCCGACCCCGAAGTGACCGAACCGCGCACTTTTTATTGCGCGGTTCATGCAATTCAGGGTGGCCACTCGCCGAACGGGCTGTCAAGAGGTGTGCAACGGGGCGCCCTCGACGACTCCCTCGGGGGCCTCCGCGGCCGGGTGCACCGCCCACCCGGCGTCCGTGAAGGAGGCCAGCTCCCGCTCCCCGCCCCCGGAGATCAGGCCCGTACCCGCCGGCATCGCCGCCCAATAGGGGAAGCCCCCTCCCCCGCCGAGTTTGGAGTGGTCGGCGAGCACCCAGGAGGCCCGGGCGCACTCGGCCATCGTCTCCTTCAGCGCGGCCTGCTCCGGGTCCGGGCAGTTGATGCCCCGCCGGGGGTCGAGACCGTCGACGCCGAGGAAGGCGATGTCCGGGGTGAGCCGGCGCAGCGCCTGTTCGGTCCGGGTGCCGAGCAGCGACTCGTTGGGGCGCCGCAGCCGGCCGCCGAGCACCACGACCTCCACCTCCGCGTCCGCCAGCTCGACCAGCGTGGACAGGCCGTTGGTGACGACGGTGAGATCGGCACGGTCCCGCAGCTCGTGGGCCAGCCGGGCGACCGTGGTGCCCGCGTCGAGGAGGACGACATCGCCGCTGCGGACCAGCCCCGCCGCGGCGCGGGCGATGGCGTCCTTCTCACCGCGCTGCTCGTGCTCCTTGTCGTGCCAGGACCGCTCCACCGCCCGGTGGTCGACCGCGCCGCCGTAGGTGCGCGTGATCCGGCCCAGGGCGGCCAGCGTGGCCAGGTCGCGGCGGACGGTGGACAGCGAGACATCGAACTCCGCCGCGAGATCGTGCACGCTGATGTCGCCGGCGCCGAGCAGCTCCACCATCCGCTCGCGGCGGCGCCGGGTGGCCGAGCGCTCCCCACTGGTCACTTCACTGCCCGCCTCTGCCTGCTGTCGTCTGCCGGTGTCTGCCTGCGTCCGTTGTGGGACGATTCTCAAGTTGCGCGTTTCACGCAATTGGAGATTAGCAGTCGGGCAGGCAGGGACGGGCACCGCCGCAAGCGGGTGAGGCACGGTCAGGCGAGAACCTTCGCCTTGGCCTTCTGGTACTCCTCCTCCGTGATGTCGCCGTGGTTCTTCAGCTCGGCGAGCTTCGCCAGGGAGTCCGCGTGCCGGCCCGTCTCGTCCCCGGTCGCCACGGTCTCCCGCAGATAGGCCTGCAGCTGTTTCTGCTGCCGCTCGGCCTGGGCGATCTCCCGCTCGCTCATCCCGTGACCACGCGCGACCACGTAGATGAAGACGCCCAGGAAGGGCAGCAGGATCACCAGGACCAGCCATCCGGTCTTGCCCCACCCCTTGAGGTCCTGGCTGCGGAAGATGTCACCGATGATGCGGAACAGCAGGATCAGCCACATGACCCACAGAAAGATCAGGCACATGGTCCAGAATGCGTTGAGCAGCGGGTAGTCCATCACGGCCTCCTATGGGCACTGGGAGCCCCCGAGCTCATCCATCCGTCAGCTCAAGGATCCCCGCCGTCGGCCTCCCCCGCGACCACATCCAGGTCGGTGAGGGCCTGTTCCGTCCAGATGACCTTGCCGCTGGTCGTGTACCGGGTTCCCCACCGTTCGGCCAATTGGGCGACCAGGAAGAGCCCGCGGCCGCCCTCGTCGGTGGTGGCCGCCTGCCGCAGATGCGGTGAGGTGCTGCTGCGGTCGGAGACCTCGCAGATCAGGGAGGTGTCGCGGATCAGCCGTACGCGGATGGGACCGGCGGCGTACCGGATGGAGTTGGTGACCAGCTCGCTGAGGATCAGCTCGGCGGTGAACGCCTCCTCCGCCAGGCCCCACTCGACCAGCTTGCGGACCGCCGCGGCCCTTATCTGGCCCACCGCCGAGGGGTCCGGCGGCACATCCCAGTCGGCGACATGCGCGGTGTCCAGCACCCGGGTGCGGGCGACCAGCAGCGCGATGTCATCGCTGGGCCGCTCCGGGAGCAGCGCGCTGAGCACCGCCTCGCAGGTCTCGTCCGGTGTCCGGCCGGGTTGATCGGACAGGGTGCGGCTCAGCAGCGCCATGCCCTCGTCGAGGTCCCGGTCACGGTCCTCGACGAGGCCGTCGGTGAAGAGCACCAGACGGCTCTCCTCCGGCAGTTGCCCCTGCCAGGTCTCGAAGGGCAGGCCGCCGAGCCCGAGGGGCGGGCCGCCGGGCACGTCGGCGACCTCGGTGGTGCCGTCAGGGCGCAGCAGCATGGGCTGGACGTGCCCGGCACGCGCCATGGTGCAGTGCCCGGTGGCCGGGTCGTAGATGGCGTAGAGGCAGGTGGCTCCGGTGACCGATCCCTCGGCCTCCTCTGCGCCCTCGTCCTGGTCGATGCGGGTGACCAGCTCGTCGAGGTGCCAGAGGATCTCGTCGGGCGGCAGGTCCAGGTTGGCGAAGTTGTGGACGGCGGTGCGCAGCCGGCCCATGGTGGCGGCGGCATGCAGCCCGTGCCCCACGACGTCGCCGACGACGAGCGCCACCCGGGCGCCGGGCAGCGGGATGATGTCGAACCAGTCACCGCCGACGCCGCCGAGCCCGCCGCGTCCGGCCTGGGCGGGCAGATAGCGGTAGGCGGCCTCGACGGCGTTCTGCTCCGGCAGGGCGCGTGGCAGCAGGCTGCGCTGCAGGGTGACCGCCATGGTGTGTTCGCGGGTGTAGCGGCGGGCGTTGTCGATGCTCACCGCGGCACGGGCGACCAGCTCCTCGGCGACGGAGAGGTCCTCCTCCTCGAAGGGCTCGGGCTCGTTCGAGCGCCAGAAGATGGCCACGCCCAGGATGACGCCGCGGGCGCGCAGCGGCACCGCGATCCGCGAGTGGATACCGTGCTGGACGATCCTCCTGGCCCGTTCGGGACTCTGCAGATGCCAGCCGGCGAACGCCGTCAGATCCGCGTCCAGCGCCGCTTTGCCACTGGCGAGGCCCGCGCCGAGGGCGGTGGCCGGCTCGAAGCGGATCAGCTTGCCGACGGGGTAGAGGCCGCTGTCCGGCGGGGCGCCCCGGGAGGCGATCCGCCGCATCCCGAGGGCCGCGCCGCCGGGGGACGTCGGCTCCTCGCCGATCAGCACGTCCTCGGCCAGATCGACCGTGACGATATCGGCGAAGCGGGTGGCGCCGAACTGCGCGAGCTCCTCGCAGGTGTGCACCACGTCGAGCGTGGTGCCGATCTCGGTACCGGCGTCGTAGAGGAGCTTCAGACGGCCGCGGGCCACATCGGCCCGGCCGGTCAGCGCCCGGAGCTCGGTGGTGTCCCGTAGCGTCGTGACGCTGCCGGGCGGTCCGCCCGCCTGGTCCGTCGAGCGCTGGTTGACGGCCAGCAGACGGTCGCCGACCGGGTGGACCTCGTCGGTGACGACCCGGCCGGAGGCCAGCAGATGGGCGGTGGCGGGGTCGAGCCCGAGGTCGGCGACCTGGCGTCCCTCGACGTCCGGCGGCAGGCCGAGCAGCCGGCGCGCCTCGTCGTTGGCGAGCAGCAGACAGCCGTCGCCGGCCACGATGATCACGCCTTCGCGGACGGCGTGCAGCACCGCGTCGTGGTGCTCGTACATCCGGGTCATCTCGGCCGGGCCGAGGCCGTGGGTCTGCCGCCGCAGCCGCCTGCTGACCAGTGCGGTGCCGCCGGTGGTGAGCAGCAGGACGCCGGCCGCGGCGCCGAACAGCAGCGGGAACTGGTCGTCGACGACACCGCTCACACGGTTGACGGTGATCCCGGCCGAGACCAGCCCGATGACCTTTCCCTTGTCCGGGCCGCTGTGGCTGAAGACCGGCACCACGGCCTGGACGAGCGGCCCGATGGTTCCGGTGATCTTCTCGGTGACCACGCGGCCGGCCAGCGCCGGCTGCAGGGTGCCGACGAACTTCTTGCCGATCCGGTTGGGGATGGGGTGGGTGTAGCGGATGCCCTGGGTGTTCATCACGACGATGAAGTCCACCTCGGAGCGCTTGCGGGCGGCCTCTGCCCGCGGCTGCAGCACGATGGTCGGATGGGCGGTCTTCAGCGCTGCCTCGATGCCCGGCGCGTTCGCGAAGGCTTCAGCGACGGCGACGGACCTGTTGCGGGCTTCGCGGTCTGCGTCGGACCGGGATTGCAGCACAAGTGCCGCAATGGCGGCGGCGACGAGCAACACCACGATCGCCACCTGCAGGAGAAAGACCTGGCCTGCGACAGTTCGCATCCTGAGAACCGAACGCGGGCGGCCGTAGCGTCCGGCCATGTCCTCTTTCTACACCTCCCGCATACGGTGGGCGACCTGCGCGATGCGGAGCGCAGCAGCCACCAGGGCATGTCCGCGGTGTCCCGCCCGGCCGGGCGGCCTCACGGGCTGTCCGAGGATGATCCCGTGATCCGCGACCGGGCGCCAGAGGGCGGGAAGACCCCCGGGTAGGTTTCACTACTACGCATATGCGAACCTCTCCAATGAAGGGGACATACCCGGCAGCCACTGGTCGCCACCCCATCGGGAACAAATCGCCCAAGCCGTGCATGGTTCATGTAACTCTTCCCACAGGCCGGGCCGCTTGCCTGATCGGGCGCTGCCGGTCGGGTGAGTCCAGCGCCAGCGCAACGTGCCTGGTCAGCCCGGTTCACCGGGACCCCGGAGCCGGGCCTCGGGCGGCCCCGGGGGTGCCCTGGGCGTCATCCGGGCCGTCGGGACGGTATGAGACGTTCGTGGGCATGCATGTTCCCGAGGAGATCCGAGCCGAGGCGGCCGCGCTCATCGACCACCACGCGCTCGGACTGTGGAAGCCGAACGACGCCGACCGGCGTGCCGCCGTGGCGCTGTTCCGCTTCCTCGAAACCGGTCTGCCGCTCACGGGCGAGCAGATCCGGTCCGTCCTTGCGCACACGGAACCGGCTGCCGCGATGACCGAGCGACTGCTGAACCTGCTGCGGGGAACCGCCGGGCTGCTCGATGACGCACCGGTGGCCGAGGGCCCCGCCGGGCGGGACGCCGTCGACCACGTATGCCTCCTCCTGGACGCGCTCGCGCTCTCCCGGCTCTCCGACCGGTAACAAAGAAGGCCCGCCCGGGCACAAGCTCCGGGCGGGCGGTTCTGCGGCCTTCTACGGCCTCTACGGCTCTATGCGGGCAGCGAGCCGGCGGACTTCTCGACGGGGGCCTGCTCGTCCTCGGGAACCGAGATCACCCAGTGCGTCTCCTGGCGCGGGCGGAGGTAGCACGCCCAGTACAGGGCGGCGACGGCCACGATGACGCCCGTGATGACCAGGCTCTTGGTGCTCTGCTGGCAGAGCACCCACGCCAGCACCACGATCAGCAGCGCCGGGACCGCCGGCCACAGCGGCATCCGCCAGGCCGGCCGGTGCTTGTGCTCACCGCGGCGCGAGACCAGGGCCCCCAGGGCGACGAAGACATACATCGCGGCGACGGCCACCCCGGTGACCTCGCTCAGGGTGTCGAGGTTGACGAAGCACAGCGCCGCGCCCGGGACACCCACCGCGAGGGTGGCCGCCCAGGGGGAGCCGAAGCGCCGGCCGACGTGCGAGAAGACGCGGTTGACGGCGGTCGGCCAGGCCGCGTCGCGCGCCGAGGAGAAGACCACGCGGGAGTTCTGGATCACCATCACGATCGCCGCGTTGATGATCGCCAGGGCGATACAGAGGCTGACGAAGGTGCCGGTGCCCGAGTTGCTCCAGTCCTGCACCATGCCGGCGACGTCACCGGCGCCGAGCGTCTTCAGGTCGGGGGCGCCGAGGGTGATCGCGACCACGGGGATCAGGACGACGGCCACGCCGATGGCGAGGGTCCACAGCACGGTGCGGGAGACGTTGCGGCGGGGGTTGTCCATCTCCTCGGCGAGGTACACGGCGGTGGAGAAGCCCTGCAGGATGAAGAGCGCGGTGGCCAGTCCGGTCACGATGAGCCCTGCGGTGACGGCGGTGCTGGTTCCGTCTCCGGCGTCGATCACGGGGTTCACCAGCACGGACGCCGAGCGCTGGGTGTGGGTGAAGCCCAGGAAGGCGACGACCGCGCAGGCCACCACCTCCAGCACCAGGAAGATGCCGGTGATCCAGGCGTTGGCGCGCAGGTCGAGCAGGCCCATCGCGGTGGCCAGCAGCATCACGCCGGCGGCGGTGAACTGCGGATCCAGTTGCACGACCGGCGCCAGATACTCGGCGGTGCCCAGGGCGATGATGGGCGGAACGATCATGACGACGATCAGCGAGAGTATGAAAACCAGCCACCCCGCCAGGCGGCCCATGAGCGTGCCGACCATGGCGTACTCGCCGCCGGAGCTGGGGATCAGGGTGCCGAGCTCGGAGTAGGTGAAGGCCACCCCGATACACAGCAGGGCCGCGACGGCGATGGTCAGTGCGGTGCCCGTGCCCAGGCCGGCGAAGGAGTCCGGCACGATCACGAAGAGCGAGGACGCCGGGGTCAGACAGGACAGCGTGAGCAGCGTGCCGCCGACCACACCGATCGACCGGGTGAGTTGGGGGGTGCTGGAGGCGTCCCCCTCCGTCGCGCTTCGGGTGTCCCGCTCAGGTGCTGCGGAGGCAACAGGCGTGTAGGGCATATCGGTATCCGTATCCCATCGGTGCTGGGCGGCAGGAGGGGTGGCGCTTGGGGGAAGAGCACCGCAAAGCGGTGCGGACCCGGCATCCAAAAGGCCCCGCTTCGGTGACCGAATAAAACCCCTGCCGACGACTCACGTCAAGGTCTCGTTAAGGCTCTCTGGCAACGAAATCCGCAGCCTTAGAGGCCTCCCTAAACGCTTATTCATGATCCATCGTGGAAATTAAGCGGAATCCGCGTCCGGGCGAGTGGTACGGATTCCCCGTGGGGAGCCGCCGGATCCATGGCCGATCCCGCCGGAGCCGCTGCCCGTGCCGTCAGTCCTTGTGTGCATGCACACGGGCGATGAGCAGCGCGACGTCATCGTGGTCGTGCTCATCGCGCAGGGCCCCCAGGAGGCGGTCGCACAGCCCCTCCAGATCGTGCTGGGGCGCGGCCAGCAGTCCCAGGAGGGTGTCCAGGCGGGCGTCGATGGGCTGGTCCCGGGTTTCGATCAACCCGTCGGTGTAGAGCACCAGTTGGTCGTCTTCGCGGAGCGGCACCGTGGTCTGCTCGAAGGGGACGCCACCGACCCCGAGCGGCGCGCCGGTGGGCAGATCGAGCAACTCGGGCGGCCGGTCCGGCCGTACGACGATGGGGGGCAGATGCCCGGCGACGGCGATCCGGCACTCCATGCGGTGCGGGTCGTACACGGCGTACAGGCAGGTGGCGAAGGCCGGGTCGAGGCCGACGGCGATGTGGTCGAGGTGGCGGAGCACTTCGGCGGGGTCGAGGTCGAGGTCGGCCAGGGCGCGGGCGGTGGTGCGCAGCTGGCCCATGGTGGCGGCGGCGTTGATACCGCTGCCCATCACATCACCGACCACCAGCGCGGTCTTGTCGCCGGCCACCGGGATGGCGTCGAACCAGTCGCCGCCGACCTCGCTGGCGGCCTGGGCGGGCTGGTAGCGGTAGGCGATCTCCATGGCCGTGGGCTGCGGCGGCCGGTGGTTCATCAGATGGCGCTGGAGGGTGAGCGCGGTACGGCGTTCGCTCTGGTACGACCGGGCGTTGTCGATGCACACCGCCGCCCGGGCGGCCAGTTCGACGGCGAGCACCGCATCGTCCTCGTCGAACGGCAGCGGATTGCGGACGCGGTACAGCGACAGCGCGCCGAGGACCTCACCGCGGGCGATCAGCGGCACGGCGAGGTAGGAGTGCAGTCCGGCCTTGCCGAGGAGCGCGGCACCCTGCGGGTCGGCGGCGATATGCGGCAGATCGTCCGCGCTCACCCGCGGGACCAGCACCGGACGGGCCTCGGTCACACACCGGGTGATCAGCCGGTCGGCCTCGTAGGAGGCGATCTGGCCGGTGGGGTCGGCGGCCCGGACGGCTTCGGTGGAGTAGGCCGCGGACACGGCGAGCGCCCGGAAGCGGGCCGGGCCGCCACGGGACAGCGAGGTCGGGCGCCGGCCGTCCAGTACGGCGTCGAGGACGTCGACCGCGGCCATGTCCGCCAGCTCGGGCACGATCACATCGGCCAGTTCGTGGGCGGTCTGGTCGACGTCGAGGGTGGTGCCGACGGTGGCGGAGGCGTCGGCGATGACGGCCAGCCGCCGGCGGGCGCGGGCGGCCTCGGTGGCGGAGCGGTGCTGCTCGGTGACGTCCACGACGGAGGTGGCCAGCCCCAGCACCCGGCCGTGGGGGTCCTCCAGCCGGTAATACGACACCGACCAGGCCCGGTCGGCGTTGGGGTCGGCGGCGGTGCGGCCGACGGTGTACTGGTCGAGCAGTGGCGTACCGGTGTCGAGGACCGCGCGCATGCTTCTCACTATGGTGTCGGTGTCCAGGAAGGACAGCGCCTCCCGGACATCGCGGCCGATGTGCTGGTCGGCGGGCAGATCGTTGATGCGCTCCAGCGCCGGGTTGACCATCACGAAGCGCAGCGAGGTGTCCAGGACCGCCAGGCCGATCGGCGACTGGGCCACCAGGCGGACGGACAGCGCCAGATCCCGCTCCACCCGGCGCAGGACGGCCTGGTCGGTGGCGATGCCCAGGGCGTAGGACTCACCGCGCTCGTCCAGCAGCCGCATGTTGCGGAACTCGACGAGCCGGGTGCTGCCGTCCTTGTGCTGGACCGGGAAGACCCCGGCCCAGCTCTCCCCGCCCGCCATGACCTGGGAGAACAGCCCCAGCACCAGATCGAAGTGCTCCGGTCCGACCAGCAGCTGCGCGGCGGGGCGGCCCAGCGCCTCCTCCGCGGTCCAGCCGAACAGCGCCTCGGCCTGCGGGCTCCACAGGGTGATCCGTCCGTCCGCGTCCAGCATCACCGCGGCCACGCCCAGCACGTCCAGCAGGCCGCCGGGCTGCCCCGGTGTGGCCCCCACAGGGGCAGCACCTTCGGGGAACGCGTCGGTCGCACCCATCCAGGCACTCCTTCCGCCGGTCATCACAGACCGACAGCCGTGGCGCTCTCCGTACATCGGCCGGTTCTCGCTGTGCTTCCGTTGCTCCCCATCATCTCTCGACACGGGACGGACCCGCAGGGAGAGCGAGATCCGCAGGGCATCCGCGTCCCGTGCGCGAGGGAGCATTATCCGCCGTGATTCCCAGGTGGGCGACCGTGTTGACGATATTCGGGGCGATGATTCCGGCCGGGGTCCCGGGGTGGGCGGCCGGGGCGGTGGCCGTACGCCGCAAGGCCGGCGGGCCGCCGTGGCCCCGCCCGCCCTCCGGACCCGGAAGTCCGGCTTGGAGATGTTGATCTCCAGCGACTACCCTGACTTTAGTTGCCTCTAGCAACTAAACGAACATCCGGCGCAGGTGCCCGCACGCACCCGCCGGCGTCAGGAGGAAGCCCGCAATCATGCCCATCGCCGCCCGGACATTCCGTACCTACGTGGAGGAGAACCTCGATGCACTTAGCGCCGACCCGGCGCGCGAGGCCCTGGTCCACCAGGGCCGCCGCGTCACCGCAGGCGAGTTCCGCTCACTGGTCCACCGCCTGGCACGCGCCCTGCGCGCCCGGGGCGTCGACCGGGGAGCGACCGTCACCCTGCTCAGCGGCAACCTCCCCGAGGCCGTCGCCGCCCGCTACGCCGCCAATCTGATCGGCGCCCGGGTCAACCACCTCTACAACAAGCTGTCCGCCGAGTCCCAGGCCGCTATCGTCCGCGATGTCGAGACCCGGGCCCTGATCGTCGACCCGCGGTATGCCGAACGGGCCGCCGAGGTCACCGAGTTGGCGCCGGTGCCGGACGTCCTCGTCCTCGGCCCCGCGAAGCTGGGCGCGGATCTGCTGGAGCTGGCGGCCGGACAGTCCGACGAGCCGTTCGCGAGCCGGGCCCGGCCCGACGATGTGTGCACCATCCGCCACACCGGCGGCACCACCGGCCACCCGAAGGGCATCTGCACCACCTTCGAGCAGGCACGCTGGTTCCACGGAGTGCTGCCGCAGCAGCCGGAGTTCGAGCGCCGGCAGCTGGTCTGCACCACCCTCGCGCACGCCGCGGGCATGATGGCCGACAGCACGCTGCACGCGGGCGGCGCCGTCGTCCTGCTCGACGACTTCGACCCCGGCACGGTGCTCACGGCCATCGCCCAGGAGCGCATCACCGAGATGTTCCTGCTGCCGCCGCTGCTCTATCAGCTGATGAACCACCCGGACGCACCGCACACCGACACCTCCAGCCTGCGGATGCTGACGTACGGCGGCTGCCAGGCGTCCCCGGCCCGGATAGCCGACGCGGTACGGGCGTTCGGCCCGGTGCTGATGCAGGGTTACGGGCAGAACGAGGCCGGCGGCATCAGCGTGCTCACCCAGGAGGACCACGACCCGCGGCGCCCCGACCGGCTGCGCTCGGCGGGCAAGGTGCTGCCCGACGTCGAGGTGGCGATCCGCGACGAGGCGGGCCGCGATCTGCCGGCCGGTGAGCACGGGGAGGTCTGTGTGCGCTCCGCCATGATCATGAAGGGGTACTGGAAGCAGCCCGAGCTGACCGCCGAGGTGCTGAGGGACGGCTGGCTGCACACGGGGGACATCGGATTCCTCGACGACGAGGGGTACTTGACCATCGTCGACCGGATCAAGGACATGATCGTCGTGGTCGGCGGCCATGTGTACACCACCGAGCTGGAGGACCTGCTGAACTCGCACCCGCAGGTACTGCAGAGCGCGGTGTTCGGGGTCCGGGACGCCGACCGGATGGAGCGGGTGCACGCCGCGGTGGTACGGGCGCCCGGCAGCGACGTCGACGGACAGCAGCTGCGCGCGATGGTGTGCGCGGAGCGCGGCGCGATGTACGAACCGCACCGGGTCATCTTCGTCGAGGCGCTGCCGCTCACCGATGCCGGCAAGCCGGACAAGAAGGAGCTGCGCCGGCGGGCCGAGCAGGAGGCCGGCACCCTGGCATGACAGCGACGAGCCGCCGCAGCCAAGGGCTGCGGCGGCCTGTCAGTGCTGCTGCCGGTCAGAGGATGCCCAGCAGGCCGAAGGGGAAGCCCCCGAAGCCGTAGCCGTAGTTGCCGCAGCCGTTGTAGCCGTTGTGGCCGCCGAAGCCGTTGTAACCGCCGAAGCCGCCGAAGCCGCCGAAGCCGTTGAAGCCGTTGTAGCCGCCGTTGTGGTGGCAGTGGTGCCAGTGGTGGTGATGGTGACGACCGTGGTGGTGACGACCGTGGTGGTCACCGTTTGACGATGCGGCCGGCGCCTGCGGGGTGGCCGAAGCCATGCCGGCGAGCGGGAGGACGGTAGCGGCGGCAAGGGCCGCGGTGGCCACGGAGCGGCCTATGAACTTGCGCATTGCGTTTCTCCTGTGTGGCAGGAAATCTGACATTCGATGAGTACCGCGCCTCACCGAAAACCCTGCAGACACGACGGAGAGCCACTCCAACGGCCCCAAGAATTGCTCCAGTCGCGGCAATGAATCGGTAAAGCGAACCGCTGAAAGGCCTGGTCAGAGCCGGATGATGACAAGGGCCGCGTCATCGGTCGCCCCGCCGGGCGGCAGCAGCTCGGCCAGCAGCGCGTCGGCGAGCGCCTCGGCATCGGCGCCGCGGTGCCGGGTGAGCGCATCGGCCAGCCGTCCCAGACCGACGTCGATGTCCTCGCGGCGGCGCTCGATCAGACCGTCCGTGTACAGGGCCAGCACGGCGTCGTCGGCGAAGGTCACGCGCGCCTCGGGGCGCTCCACATGCTCGGGCCGCGCGCCCAACGGCGGGTCGGTCGCCCGGTCCAGCAGTTCCACGGTGCCGTCCGGGTGCAGCAGGGCCGGCGGTGGATGGCCGGCGCTGCTGTAGGCGATGGTGTGCGTGGTCCAGTCGATGAAGGCCTGCACCGCGGTGGTGGATTCCGCGCCGTCCACCGAGCGCGCATAGATGCCCAGCACCTCCAGCGCCCGGGCGGGCCCGGCGACGACCCGTGCGGCGGCGCTCAGCGCGCTGCGGAGCTGGCCCATGACGCAGGCGGCGGCCAGACCGTTGCCCACGACGTCGCCGACGGCCACCGCCATCCGGTCCCCCGGCAGCTCGGCCAGGTCGTACCAGTCGCCGCAGACATTGAGCGCACCGACCGCGGGGTGGTAGCGCACCGCGGCGCGATGGTGCCCCACGGGCTGTGGCGCCGGCAGCATCGCCTCCTGGAGAGCCAGCACCACCTCCCGCTCCCAGTCATTGGCCTGCCGCAGCCGCTCGTTGACCTCTTGGAGCTCCTGGGCGCGGGTGTAGAGCTCGGCCGCCATCCGCTCCCGGTCGCCGACGCGGTCCCCGGCACCGGCCCGGACGGTCTCGGTCACCTCCTCGACCCGGTGCACGATCAGCTGCACCCGCCCGTCGGCGTCGAGCACCGGCGCGTTGACCGGACTCCAGTACCGCTCCTCGAACACGCCCGGCCGGCCGGGCGCCTCGACGTCATAGCGCTGCAGCGCCATGGTGTCGGGCGCCCCTGAGGCCACCACCCGCTCCAGGGACGCCCGGAGATTGCGCGTACCGGACGCGTCGGGGTCGTCCGGGTTGTCGGGGAAGACCTCGAAGAGGAAGCGGCCGACCAGCTGCTGGCGTTCGCGGCCGGCCCGCCGCAGCAGCGCCTCGTTGGCATCGGCGATCACCAACTCCGGGGTGATCAGCAGTATGGCGCCCGGCAGTGCCTGGAAGACCGCCACGTAGTCGATGCCGGAGGTGCTCTCGGGACGCCGCGCCGCCCCCGCCCCGGCGTCCCGTCCCTCCGGTGCGTTCCTGTCGTGCGCCACGTGCGGAATGGTCCCGCCCCGGCGGGCCGGCCGCATGCCGGGACAGGCGGGCCCGCGCCCCGTCGGCCCGCGAACGGCGTGGCCGGTCCCGTGCGGTGCCGGCCGTGGCGGGTGCCGCCGTTCGGGTCAGCGCACCGGAGCGCCCGGTCCCAGGGGGATGCCGAGCAGCCACCAGACGACGAACAGCGCCGTCCAGACGAGCAGCATCGCCATCGCGACCGGCAGGGTGCAGGACACCAGGGTGCCGATGCCGGCCTGCTTCTTACGGGTCTGGAGGAAGCCGACCGTGAGGATGAAGGTGGTGCTCATGGGAGTGATCGAATTCGTGCAGGAGTCGGCGATCCGGTAGAGCGCCATCGTGGTCGCGGGGTTGATGTGCAGCAGCATCAGCATCGGGACCAGCACCGGCGCGACCAGGGCCCACAGCGCCTGACCGCTGGTGATCAGCAGATTCAGACCGGCGACGGCGGCGATCAGGACGAGGAAGAGGACCAGGGTGGGGGCACCCAGGTCACGGAGGGCGTCGGCACCGCGGACCGCGACATAGGTGCCGATGTTCGTCCACTTGAAGAGCGCGACGAACTGCGAGACCGCGAAGAAGATCACCAGCAGCGGTGCGATGGAGCGCAGCCCGTCCGCCATGAAGGCCGGTACGTCCTGGCCGGCCGAGACACTGCCCGTGAGCCTGCCGTACACCAGGCCGATGACCAGGAAGAACAGTGCCAGAAAGACCGCGATGTGGTCGAAGAGCGGGGACGCGATGACCGCGCCGTCCGCGGCACGCAGCGGTGAGTGCTGTGGGAGCGTGGCGAGCGCGATCAGCGCCCAGTAGCCGAGGGCGGCCCAGCCCGTGAGCTTCAGTGCCCGGATCTCGCGGGGGCCGGGGGCGGGCCGTACGGCGTCACCGGCGGCCCCGGCCGTGGCGTCGTCGGGCGCCAGGGTGTGCTCGCGGCGCGACAGCACACGCTCCACCACGAAGGTGATCACCAGGGCCAGGACGACGGCCGACACGGTGGTGAAGTACATGTTGTCGGTCGGGCGCACCACGGCGTCCGGAGACACCGTGCGCGCCGCCTCGGTCGCCATCGCCGCGAAGGCCGCGTCGCCCGGCGCGATCAGAGGATTGGCGTCGCCGGCCGCGTTGATGGAGACAAAGGCGACGATCATGCCGAGGAGGGGTGAGCGGCCCACGGTCTGGAACGCGATGGCGCCCAGCGGGATCAGGATGATGTAGGCGGAGTCGGAGAGGAATTTCGACAGCGCACCGGCCAGGGCCACCGCCAGCACCACATAGGTGGCGGGCACCCGGGCGAGCGCCCGGCGGGCCAGGGTCTCGAAGAAGCCCGCGCGTTCGGCGACCGCGACGCCCAGCATGATCAGGGTGACGGTGCCCAGAGGGCCGAAGGTGACGAAGTTTTCCTCGATCATCGAGAGGAACTCGCGGGCACCGCCGGCCGACAGCACCGTCCGTACGGCGAGGCTCTTGCCCGTCCCCGGCTCGGTGACCCGCAGTCCGCCCGCGGCCATCGCCCAGCTCGCCAGCGCGGTGACCGCCAGGAGGATCCAGAACAGCCAGAAGGGATGCGGCAGCCGGTTCCCGGTGCGCTCGATCGCGCCCAGAAACCTGCTGAATCTCGGTGGTACGGGGTCGACGGCGGTGGTGTCCACTGCTGCCATGGCGGCCCTCCTGGCGGTGGCGGTCTGAGGTGCGGCGACCTTACGAGCAGCCGGGGACAGTCTGACCAGGGTTACCAGGGGCGCGGTAATCGAGGTCCGGTGGAGCGGCCGGGACGGCAGGGTCGGGGGAGAACGCGCCTGCGCCCTGCGCCGCACCGGAGCGCAGCGGCGTACCGGAGCCCGTCGCTCCCCGCCCTTCGTACCCAGGAGACCCGTTGTCCGCTGCCGCCCCCTCCCCCGCCGTCCCGCCCCGTGCCCTCTCCGCCGAGGTCGCCGCCCTGCGGCCCCGTATGGAACGGGTCAGCCGGGCGATCCATGCCGAGCCGGAGCTGAAGTTCGAGGAGTTCGCCGCCCAGAAGCTGCTGACCGAGTGGCTGGCGGAGGCGGGCTTCGCGGTGGCGGCGCCGGCCGGCGGTCTCGGGACGGCGTTCGTGGCCACGCATGAGGGATCTACGCCCGGCCCGTATGTCGCGGTGCTCGCCGAGTACGACGCGCTGCCCGGCATCGGGCACGGCTGCGGGCACAACCTCATCGCCTCGGGCGGTGCGGCCGCCGCGATCGCCGCGGTCCGGGCCCTGCCCGACCACCCGGGGACCGTCGCGGTGATCGGCACCCCCGGGGAAGAAATGGGCGGCGCGGGCAAGATCCGGCTGGCGCGGGCGGGCGTCTTCGACGGGGTGGACGCGGCGGTGATGTTCCACCCGGCGGACCGGTCGCTGACCACCCGGCACGGCCTGGCGGCGGCACATCTGCGGGTCGGTTTCACCGGGGTCAGCGCCCATGCGGCCAAGTCCCCCTGGGAGGGCCGGAGCGCGCTGGCCGCCGCCCAGCTCTTCCTCAACGCCCTTGATTCGCTGCGGCAGTTCATGCCGCCCACCGCCCGGATCCACGGGATCGTCACGGATGGCGGCCAGGCCCCGAACGTCGTCCCGGCCGACGCCGCGGTCGATCTGTACGTCCGCGACCGGACCGCGGCGTCCGCCGAGGCGCTGGTCGCCCGGGTCGAGCGGGCCGCGCACGGAGTGGCCATGGCCACCGAGACCACGGCCGAGGTGTCCGAGACCGGTCCGATGTACGCGGACCGCCGCAACAACACGGTGCTCGCGGAGCGCTTCGGGCAGACCGTGCGGGCGCTCGGCCTGGACATCGTGCCGGGTGATCCGGCCACCCCGGCCGGCTCCTCCGACATCGGCAACCTCTCCCAGCTCCTCCCGGTGATCCACCCGTATGTGCAGATCGCCGAGCGGGGGACGCCGGGCCACTCGGAGGCGATGCGGGAGGCGGCCGCCACCGCGTACGCCCACGACCGTACGGAGATCGCGGCGACCGGACTGGCCCGGGTGGTGCTCGATCTGCTCACCGAGCCGGGGTTCCTGTCGGCGGTGCGGGCGGAGTTCGACGCCGCCGAGGCGGTCTGACCTGCTGCGCACCGGCCGGGAGGAGAGGCCCGGCCGGTCGTAGACTCCCGGCATGTCCGTCGTCATCGTCCTGGAGGGGGCCGGCCCCGGGTCCTTCACGGTGGCGGTCTCCCCGCTCGCGGAGCTCTCCGCCTGTCTGCACGCGCTGACCGGGTCCGCCCACCATCCGCAGCTGCGGGAGTGGGCCACGGCGGTCACCGACGGCGCGTCCGGTGCCCTCCGCGCCGGGCTCCACCGCTTCTCCCCGTTGTGGTCCGCGTTGCGCTGGCGGGGTTTCTATCCGGGGCTCGACGGGACGGCGGCGGGCGGCACCCGGCCGGTGGCCGGCGGGCTGGACGAGCAGCTCCAGGGCCTGGCCGGGCTGCCGGTCGCGCGGTTCGCGGAGCTGACGGCCTTCGCCTGTGTGAGCGGCTACCGGGGTTTTGACTTCTCCCGGCTGCTGCACTCCGCCGGGCAGCGGGCGGCCCTCGGCCATGCCGTCGCCGCGCTCTCCGCCGAGCGGCGGGCGCTGGCCGCTGAGCTGCTGCGGGACCCCGAGCGCTGCCGCGACGGTCTGCTGGCCTTTCTCGACCGGTGCCGGGCGGAGTTCTTCACCCAGGCCTGGGCCGACACCGAGCCGGAACTGCTCCACTCCGCGCACACCGTCCGCGGGCGGCTGACGGCCGGCGGCGGGCGGGGCCCGGCCGGCACCGACGAACTGTCAGCCGCGCTCGCCTCGCTCAGCCCCGACGCCTCCCGGCTCACCGGACCGCCGCGGGTGGTGTTCGACAAGCTCCACCACTCGGTGATCACCCCGGCCCGCACCCCCGTCCTCCTCGTCCCCTCCCGCCACAACTCACCGCATCTGGTGGTCAAGAACGAGCCGGGTCTGCCGCCCGTACTGCACTATCCGGTCGACGCCCCCGAAGTGGGGGTCACGCTCGCCCGCAGCCGGATGCTGGCACTGACCGATCCGCGGCGGGTGCGGCTGTGCCGGCTGATCGCCCGGGAGTCGATGACCACGCTCGATCTGGCGGCCCGGCTGTCGATGACCGCGCCCCAGGTCTCCCGTCATCTGCGGGCCCTGCGCGATCTGGGCCTGGTGCGGACGGAGCGCAGCGGCCGCTTCGTCCTCTACCGGCTCGATCTCGCGGCGGTCGAGCGCCTCGGGCAGGACGTCGTCACCGGGCTGCAGCACTGACTCGCCGCGGGCCGGCCCGCGCACCCTCAGCGCTTACGGGCCCGGCTCGGCTGCACCCGGGACGGCTCCCCCGGCATCTTCGGATGGTCGGGCGGATAGGGCAGATCGCCGAGCCCCTCGTCCGCCGCCTGCCGGTCCGCGAGCTCCAGGACGGACTCCAGGCCGAAGGCTTGCTCCGCCATGTCCGCGTGCAGATCGCCGAGTTCCGCGAACCGCGGCGGGACCGTTCGCAGATCGAAGTCCTCGGGGGCGGCGTCGGACAGCTCGTCCCAGTGCAGCGGGGTGGAGACGGTCGCGCGGGGCCGGGCGCGCAGTGAGTAGGCGGAGGCGATGGTCCGGTCCCGGGCCATCTGGTTGTAGTCGACGAAGACCTTCTCGCCGCGTTCCTCCTTCCACCACGCCGAGGTCACCAGATCCGGCATCCGGCGCTCCAGCGCCCGCGCCACGGTGATCGCGGCCCGTCTGACCTCGGTGAAGGTCCAGCGCGGCTGGATCGGTACATAGACGTGCAGTCCGCGGCCGCCGGAGGTCTTCGGCCAGCCGCGCAGCCCGTGCTCCGCCAGCAGCTCGCGCAGGACGAAGGCGACCTTGACGGCGTCCGCGAAGTCGGTGCCGGGCTGCGGGTCGAGGTCGATCCGCAGCTCGTCGGGGTGCTCGGTGTCCCCGCGGCGGACCGGCCAGGGATGGAACGTCAGACACCCCAGGTTGGCGGCCCAGAGCACGGCCGCCGGTTCGGTGGGGCACATCTCGTCGGCGAACCGTCCGCTCGGGAAGGCGATACGGGCCGTGGGCAGCCAGTCCGGCATCCCCTTGGGCGCCCGCTTCTGGTAGAAGAACTCGCCCTCGACGCCGTCGGGGAAGCGCTGCATGGTGGTGGGCCGGTCGCGCAGGCCCCGCAGCACCCCCTCGGCGACGGCGAGGTAGTACTGCGCGACGTCCATCTTGGTGAAGCCGCGCTCCGGGTAATACGTCTTGTCGGGGTGCGACAGGCGCACCTTTCGCCCCGCGACGTCCAGTTCCACAGCTCCGGCTCCGGCCATGACTCCACGTTAAGTACCGTGCGGCGCCGCCGCGCGCCGGAAGGGCGGCGGGCCCGGCCGCCCGGCGCGCGGGAACCGTCCGCAGCCCGCAGGATCGGGACATGGACCTGCCCGTCATGCCCCCGGTCTCCCCCATGCTCGCGAAGCTGGTGGCCGACATTCCCGCCGGCATGCAGTACGAGGCCAAGTGGGACGGCTTCCGCGTCATCGTCTTCCGGGACGGCGAGGACATCGAGATCGCCAGCCGTACCACGAAATCGCTCACCCGTTACTTCCCCGAGGTGGTCCGGGCGGCCCGGGCCGAGCTGCCCCGGCGCTGCGTCGTCGACGGCGAGATCGTGATCGCCCATGACGGCCGACTGCACTTCGAGGAGCTGCTGGAGCGCATCCACCCGGCGGACTCCCGGGTCCGTACGCTCGCCGAGCGGACGCCCGCCTCGCTCGTCGCCTTCGATCTGCTGGCCCTCGACTCCGCCGCGCTGGTGCACGAGCCGCAGTCGGCGCGCCGGGAAGCCCTGGTCGAGGCGCTGCGGCCGGCCCGTGCACCGGTGTACACCGCGCCCGCGACAAGGGACCAGGAGCTGGCGCGCAGCTGGTTCACACAGTTCGAAGGGGCGGGGCTGGACGGGGTGGTCGCCAAGCCGCTGGATCTGCCGTACCGGCCGGGCGACCGGGCCATGTTCAAGATCAAGCATGCCCGCACCGCCGACTGCGTCGTCGCGGGGTACCGGCTGCACAAGAGCGGGCCGGTGGTCGGGTCCCTGCTGCTGGGGCTGCATGACAGCGCCGGGCAGCTGCAGCATGTCGGGGTGTGCGCCTCGTTCCCCATGGCCAAGCGGCGCAAGCTGGTCGACGAGCTGGAGCCGCTGCGGATGGACGATGTCTCGGGCCATCCCTGGGGCGAGTGGACCGATGAGGCGGCGCATGCGTCGCGGCGGATGCCGGGCGGGCCCAGCCGCTGGAGCGGCGGCAAGGATCTGTCGTGGGTGCCGCTGCGCCCGGAGTGGGTGTGCGAGGTCGCCTACGACCACATGGAGGGCAGCCGCTTCCGGCACACCGCCCAGTTCCGCCACTGGCGTCCCGACCGTACGCCGGAGAGCTGCACCTATGCCCAGCTGGAGGAGCCGGTGGGCTACGACCTGGAGGAACTGCTGCGGGGCTGACCGCAGGGACGGCGCGGGCGGCGGGTCAGCCGTCCTCCCCCTCCGGCGGCCACCGGCGCCGGCTCTCCCCGGGGGCGAGCCGGTCCACCACGTCGGCCAGTTCGCGGCAGGCCTGCTCGATCTTGCGGCGGATGCTGTTCTGCTCGGTGACGATGGCCGCCAGCAGCAGCGCGGTGAGCGCCGCGGACGTGTTGAGCGCCTGCAGGTTGACCATCGCCTCCAGCAGGCTCTGGCCCTCGAACGGTCCGGTGCGGCGCGTCGCCGCCATGATGGCCAGGACGGACACCAGCAGCACACAGGGCGCCGCCCCCGCGAGCTGGAAGCGCAGCGCCGCCCACACGATCAGCGGAAAGACCAGGAACAGCAGTGAGAGCTCGCTGGTGACCGCCACCAGCGAGACCGCGACCGACGCGACCAGCAGGGCCGTGGCCTCGGCCCACCGATAGGCGGGGACGCCCTGCGGCCACCGGACCTTGCGGCAGGCGAGGACGAGCGGGGTGACGACGAGGATGCCCATGGCGTCGCCCACCCACCACGCCGCCCAGGTCCGCCAGAAGCCGCCGGCCGGCAGCGCACCGCTGAGGAGAAGCGTCCCGCTGCCCACCGTCGCGCTGATCAGCATCCCGGCGAAGGCGCCGAGGGCGACCAGCGCCACCCCGTCGCGCAGCCGGTCGAGCCCGGTATGGAAGCCCACCCGACGGAGCATCAAGTAGGCGCACACCGGGGCCAGGGTGTTGCCCGCCATGATGCCGAGGACCGAGACATCGAGCGGGCTGAGGGAGGCGACGACCAGAAGTGTGCCGAGGGCGATGCCGGGCCAGGTCCACAGGCCCAGGAGCAGCAGACAGCTCAGGGAGATGCCGGTGGGCGGCCATAACGGTGTGACCCGGGCACCCGCGATCACCACCTGCTCCAGCAGCCCGATCTGTGCGGTCCCGTAGTAGACACCGGCGAGCACGAGGATCGTCAGGGCTGCCGGTGCGAGACGGCGGAGTTCCTCGGTGCGCACCACATCAGCCATCAGACAACGCGGACCGCCGGGCGCCGTCCGCGACACGCGCGCCCGTGCCGCGCTTCACCCGGCTCTGGGCGGCGCCGCGTCGAAGCGCAGCACGAGCACCGCGGAGTCGTCGGTGTGCCCGGTGAACTCGGCGACGCTCATCGCCACATCCGCCACGGTGGCCGGATCGCCGTCGGCGTTGGCGCTGACCAGCCGGGTCACCTGGGTCAGTCCCGCCTCTATCGGGAACGACGGCCCTTCGACGACCCCGTCGGTGAGCAGCACGAACGCTCCCGCGGTGGCGAACCGGCGGCGGGCGACCGGGTACCTCTCCCCCGGCACGATGCCCAGCGGCAGGCCCCCTGGGTCATCGGCGAGGCCGGACCGGCCGTCGGTGGTGGCCCAGATTCCGGGTACATGGCCGGCGCGGGCGCTGGTCAGCTCCCAGGCGACCGGGTCGAAGCGGACGAAGGTGCAGGTCGCGAAGAGCCCGCAGTCGACCGAGAGCAGCAGGTCGTTGGCCCGGCTCAGCACCTCTCCGGGATCGGCGGCGTGGCCGGCGACGGCCCGCAGCCCGAAGCGGATCTGCCCCATGAAGGCGGCCGCCTCGACGTCATGGCCCTGCACATCGCCGACGCAGAAGGCGAGCGATCCGTCGGGCAGCGGGAAGCCGTCGTACCAGTCGCCCCCGATGTCCAGGCCGTGCCGGGCGGGGGCGTAGGTGGCGGCGGCGCGCAGCCCCGGTGTTCCCGGCAATACGGAAGGCAGCATCTCCCGCTGCAGCGCCTCGGCGAGCTCGACCCGGGCCCGCTGTTTCTCGGCGCCTTCCCGCGCCTGGGCGGTCAGCCGCCCGAGCGTGGTCAGCAGATCGTCCGCGCTCGCCGACCGCGGGGGACGACGCCGAAGCATGGGCCGCTCCCAGGTGCGTCGGTGCCCGGGCCACCGCGGCGCGCGCGTGCGTCTCCGCAGTGGCCGCCTGACCTGGCCTCATGGGGCTCTCGGGGAGCCCGCCTCTCCCGATTCATCTTATTTCCGCGGTGGGACTTCCGCTTGACGGCCCGGCCCGCCACGGGCCGTCACCCTCTGTAGCCCCTCCCGCGGCCGCCTTCAGACGGCTATGGGGCGGGCCACCTCCAGATGCCGGACGCCGGACCGCACGGCCCAGAAGAAGACCGCGAGCGCGAGGGCGGCCACGGTGACCGAGTCGTACGGCGCCGGCAGCCGGCCGGAGCCCTCGAAGGTGCCCAGCCAGGAGAGCGCCGTCAGGGCGATCAGATAGGCCACCAGCCAGGCGCCGGTGCGGAGTTCGGCGCCGAGTGAGCGGCTCGGGCCGGCGCCGTCGCTTTCCAGGGCGGCCTTGTCACGGGCGCCGGAGCGGCGCATGACCAGGAAGATCAGCAGGCCGCCGAGCACCAGGGGCAGGGCGAGGCGCAGATCGTGCCAGCCCGACCAGTAGATGAACTCGCTGGCCACCACGAAGCTGAGCGGCGCGATCCAGCCCAGCCCCGGGATCCAGCCGGCGGTACGGCCGCCCGGTTCGGCCCGGAACACGGCGACCGCGACCGCGGAGGCGGCGTAGATCAGCAGATACATGGTGCCCATGACGCTGACGATGTCCTGCCAGCCGCCGAACGGCAGCAGGAAGACCATGATGACGACGAGGTTGATCGCCAGGGCCCGGCGCGGGATGCCGAACCGCTCGTTGACCTTCATGAAGAAGCGGGGGATGGTGCCGTTCTTGGCGAGCGCGTAGGTGTGCCGCGCGTTGATCGCCACGCCGACGTACGCCGAACCGCCGGGCGAGAGCACCGCGTCCGCGTACAGCAGGCTGGCCAGCCAGTGCAGATTGAGGATCAGGGCGAGCTGGCCGAACGGTGACTCGAAGGAGACGCCCTGCCAGCCGTTGCCGAGCAGATGCTCGGGGACGGTGAAGAGGAACGCCAGTTGCAGGGCCAGGTACATGAGGACGGCGAGGCCGATGCCGGTGAGCACCGCGGCGGGAATGGTCCGGCGGGGGTTGCGGGTCTCGCCCGAGAAGTCCAGCGGTGCCTGGAATCCGTTGACGGAGTAGACGATGCCGCCGCCGGCCAGCGCGGTCAGGCAGGCGACATAGCCGTACGGGGCGAAGCCGCCGTGGTCCGTCAGACGGCCGGAGTGCCAGCCGGAGGCGATCAGCGCGATCACGGTGACGACCGGGATCACGATCTTGAACACCGAGACCAGGTTGTTGAGTTGGGCGAACATCCGCACCGCGAACCAGTTCAGCGCCGTCAGCACGGTGCTCAGACCGGCCGCCAGGGCCAGCCCGGAGAGCGTGAGGGTGTGGCCGTTGTAGATGCCCGGCAGGTAGTGCGCGGCATACTGCATGATCGCGCTGATCTCGGCCGCGGTGCCGCCCACCGACAGCAGCGTCGACCAGCCGATGAGGGTGCCGACGAGCCGGCCGCTGGCGAACAGGGGCCAGCGGACCGTGCCGCCGCCCTCCGGACGGGACGCGCCGAGTTCGATCATGACCAGGGCGACCAGCCCGCACAGCAGACCGGCCCCGATCCAGGAGAGCAGCGCCGCGGGGCCGGCCGTCTGGGCCGCGTACATGGCGGCGAACAGCCAGCCGGAGCCGACGATATTGGAGAAGCCGATGCCCGTCAGCCCCCAGAAGCCCAGGTCACGGCGCAATCGGCGCTCCTGCGCCTGCACTTCCGGGACATCGGTCCCGTCGCCCTCACCCGATACCTGACTCTCCGCCACGAGAACGGCCTCCTTGATTCACTGTTCCGGCTCGCCGGACCCTACTCGACGATCACCGAAGAGGAATCTCGCGTTCCACCAGCGGACACTTCCTGCACGCAGCGCAGCGTCGGGGTGCTGGAGAGTGCGGATCGGTACGCAGCCACTCACTCATGATCAGAAGGGTAAATGGCGCCACTGACAACGGCTTTGACCTGCACAGCCTCCCGTCGATGCGGAGAGCGGGTGCTTCGCCGGGCGAGGTCAGGAGACCTGGTCGGCCGGGACGCCGAAGGCCGTCGCCAGGCCCTCCCGGCGGGCGCAGGAGGATCTCAGCCGCAGGTCCAGCAGCCCGACCAGCATGCGTGGCGGCGCGGAGGGTGCCGTCGGCCCGGAGGCCGATCCTCGGGCCGGCCGTCTTCGGCGAGGGCGCGCAGCCCGGCAAGTTGGGCGCACAGCACCACGCTGATCGCCGCGATTTCCTCCGGCTCGGCATGGCCCTTCTCGATACGCAGCCAGGAGGCGGGCGGGCCGTCGACGGGCGCGCTCCCGTCGAGGGGCGTGGCGTGGCCGACGGCGGTCCCCTGCCCGGCGGCCGCGCTCCCGCCGGAGGGTGTGCCCTCACCGGCGGCGGTGCGCTCGTCGGGGGCCGTACCCACGCCGGCGGAGGCGTCCCCGTTGGCGGAGGGGGCGCCGTTGACGGAGGGGGCCCCGTCGGCGGATGTCCCCTCGCTGACGGGTGCGGCGGTGCCGTTGACTGCGCGCTCGTCCAGGGTGGTGCCCTCACCGAGGGGGGCGGTCTCGCTGATGACGGTGCTCGCGTCGGTGGATGTGCTCATGTGTGGGGGTCCATGGGCTCGGTGGTGGTACACGGTCCGTGACGTGCCGCCCGGCGGTCCACGGTGGGTGTTCGGGCAGGTCACAGGGCCGACGCTAGAAGCGCGCGGGGGCGCTGTCGCGCGGTGGGCCCGCCGGCTGCGCCATTCGGACGACCCGCCGGGGTCCCAGGCGTGATATCCGGGGCCGGGGCCGTGTTGCTCCCGGCCCTCACGGGGTGGGCGGCGAGCATCGCGCACAGGGATGTGCAGGCACGCGGCTGCCGGATGACGCAGTCAGGATGGCGGGACGATGAGACGTGATCAGGCCGACGACGGGTGTGCCCTTCCGCGGCACGACGGACGCCGGGGGTTCTTGAAGTGTGCGGCGGGGATCGCGGGGGTGGCCGCCGCGGGAATCGGCGGGCAGGCGGCCGCCGCGCCGGCGGACCGGCCGGTAGGCGGGTTGCGCGACGGCGGGCTGCTGCCCGACAAGGTGCCCTTCCACGGGCGTCATCAGGCCGGCATCGTGACCCCGCAGCAGCTCTTCGCCGGTTTTGTCGGCTTCGATGTGCTGGCCCAGGACCGCGACGGTCTGACCGCCCTGTTCCAGAAGCTCACCACGCGGTCGCGGGTGCTGGCGGCCGGTGTGAAACCGCAGGACGAGCGGGTCGCCTCGGAGGAGCCCACCCCCGACTCCCTCACCATCACCCTCGGCGTGGGCGCCTCGCTGTTCGACGACCGCTTCGGCCTCTCCGGGCACAAGCCCCGGCACCTCAAGGCGATGCCGGCGTTCCCCGACGACCGTCTTGAGCCGGCCCGCTGCCACGGTGATCTCTCGTTGCAGGTCTGCGCCCAGCACCCGGACGCCGTCGTCCATGTGCTGCGCGATCTGGCGCGGGAAACGGACGGTCTGCTGCGGCCCCGTTGGCGTGCGGACACCTTCCTCAACCCGTCACGGCCGTCGGGGTCACCGCGCACCTTCGTCGGCTTCAAGGACGGGATCGTCAATCCGGACGTCGGCTCGGCCCGGGAGATGGACCGGCTGCTGTGGGTGACCCCGCCCTGCGGGGAGCCGGACTGGGCACTGGGCGGCAGCTATCAGGTGCTGCGCCTGATCCGCTTCCATGTCGAGAAGTGGGACAAGGTGCCGGTGTCCCGCCAGGAGAAGATCTTCGGCCGGCGCAAGGCGAGCGGTGCGCCCCTGGACGGCAGTCACGAGTCGGATGTGCCGAAGTACCGCGAGGACCCGCACGGCAAAAAGATCCCGCTCGACTCACACATCCGGCTGGCCAACCCCCGCACCGAGAAGACCGACAAGTCCCGCTTCCTGCGCCGGAGTTACAACTACGACGCCGGTTACGACAGCAAGGGGCGGATGGACCTCGGACTGGTCTTCTGCGGCTATCAGCAGGACCCGGAGCGGCAGTTCGCCACCGTACAGCGGCGCCTTAGGCACGAGCCGCTGTCCGAGTTCATCACCCCCATCGGCGGCGGCTACTTCTTCGTGCTGCCCGGGGTACGGGGCGCCGACGACTGGTTCGGTTCCCGGCTGCTGACGAAGACCTGAGCAGGTCCGGCCCCATGGGCAGAGGGCGGCGCCGAAACCGGCGCCGCCCTCTGTGTACTCCGGACCTGCCCACTGTCAGCGGCGCGGGAGTTCCGGGGGCACGCGGCTCAGCAGATCCGCGGCAGCTGCTCGCCCAGCGGCAGATCGACGACCCGGGTGCCGCCCAGCGGAGTGCGGGCCACGACCATGCCGGGGTGGGTCTCGACGGTCTCCCCGATGATCCGGGCGCCGGCGCCCAGGGGGTGCGCACGCATCGCGTCCAGCACGGCGTCGGCGTGCTCGCGGGGGACGAACGCCACCAGCTTCCCCTCGTTGGCGACGTACATCGGGTCCAGGCCGAGGATGGCGCAGGCATTGGCGACGGCCGACGGCACGGGGATGGCACGCTCCTGGATGACGATGCCGGTGCAGGAGGCGGAGGCGATCTCGCACAGGGCCGCGGCCAGCCCGCCGCGGGTGGGGTCGCGCAGCACATGCAGATCGGGGGTGACGGCGAGCATGGACTCGACGAGGCCGCCGAGGGCCGCGCAGTCGCTCTCGATCTCGACGCCGAACTCCAGGCCCTCACGGACGCTCATGATGGCCACGCCATGCAGGCCGATGTCCCCGCTGACGATCACCACATCGCCGGGGACCACACGCTGCGGGCGCAGATCGACGCCCGCCGGGATCAGGCCGATACCGGCGGTGTTGAGGTAGACGCCGTCACCGTGGCCCGCCTCGACGACCTTGGTGTCGCCGGTCGCCACCTCGACCCCGGCGGCCCGTGCCGCCGCGCCCATGGCGTCGGCGACCCCGGCGACCACCGGCATCTCGACGCCCTCCTCCAGGATGAAGCCGCAGGAGAGGTAGGCGGCTCTGGCGCCGCTCATGGCGAGGTCGTTGACGGTGCCGTTGACGGCGAGGTCGCCGATGCAGCCACCGGGGAAGAAGAGCGGCCGCACGACATAGGAGTCGGTGGAGAACGCCAGACGGACACCGCCGAGGGACACCGCCGCGGAGTCGCCGAGCTGGGCGAGGATCTCTCCGCCGAAGGCCGGGGCGAAGATCTGCTGGACGAGTTCGGCGGACAGCGCGCCGCCACCGCCGTGCCCCATGACGACGCGGGGCTGGTCACGGAGCGGGGTGGGGCAGGTCCACCCGGAGATGTCGACGGTGGGCAGACCGCGGTCGGCCGGGGTGGGGCCGCCGGGGGTGGGGTGCTTGGTGTCAGGCAACGGGGCTCGCCTCCTGCGGGGTGGGCGTGGTGCCGAGTCGGCGGTAGAGGTAGTAGGCGGCGCAGGCACCCTCGCTGGAGACCATGGTGGCGCCGAGCGGGGAGCGCGGGGTGCAGGTGGTGCCGAAGGCTTCGCACTCGTGCGGCTTGATGAGCCCTTGGAGGACCTCGCCGCTGCGGCAGGCGGCGGGTTCGCGGGTGGTGATGCCGTCGACGGAGAAGCGGTACTCGGCGTCGTAGTCGCGGTAGCGCTCCGACAGCCGCCAGCCGCTGGCGGGGATGGTGCCGATGCCGCGCCAGGCACGGTCGGTGACCTCGAAGACATCGGCGAGCATGGCCTGGGCGGCCGGGTTGCCCTCGCTGCGGACGGCGCGCGGGTAGGCGTTGTCCACGGTGTGTTCGCCGCGCTCCAGCTGGCGGACGGTGCGGCGGACGCCCTCCAGGATGTCGAGTGGTTCGAAGCCGGTGACCACGATCGGCACCTGGAAGCGGTCGGCCAGTTCGGGGTACTCCCCCATGCCCATCACGCTGCAGACGTGACCGGCGGCGAGGAACGCCTGGACCCGGCAGCTGGGCGACGTCATGATCGCCTCGATCGCGGGCGGTACCCGGACGTGCGAGACCAGCAGGCTGAAGTTGGGGATGCCCAGCTTGCGGGCCTGATGGACCGTCATGGCATTGGGCGGTGCGGTGGTTTCGAAGCCGATGCCGAAGAACACCACCTCGCGGTGCGGGTTCTGCTGGGCGATCTTCAGGGCGTCGAGCGGAGAGTAGACGACCCGGACATCGCCGCCCCGGCTGCGCACCTGGAACAGATCGCGGTCGCTGCCGGGCACCCGGAGCATGTCGCCGAAGGAACAGAAGATCACGTCGGGGCGGGCGGCGATCTCCAGGGCCTTGTCGATGACCTCCAGCGGCGTCACACAGACCGGACATCCCGGGCCGTGGATCAACTCGACCTCATCGGGCAGGAGTTGGTCGATGCCATGACGGATGATGGTGTGGGTCTGTCCGCCGCAGACCTCCATCAGGGCCCAGGGCCGGGTCACCGTGGCCCGGATCTCGTCGAGCAGCCGCCGGGCCAGCTCGGGGTTCTGGAATTCCTCGAGGTACTTCACCGGCTCGTCTCCCACTCTCCGTCGTTGAGGGCGGCCGGGGGTGTGCCGCCCGCCCCGTCCCACCCCTGGGAGGCGGCAGCCGCTTCCCAGGGATCGCCGAACTCCTCCTGGAGCAGGCCCAGTTCCTCGAACAGGGCGAGGGTGTGCCGGGCGGACTCCTCGTCCAGGCGCTGCAGCGCGAAGCCGACATGGACGATGGCGTACTCACCGACCTTCAGGTCGGGGACGTACTCCAGGCACACCTCCTTGACCACTCCGCCGAAGTCGACGGTCGCCATGCGGGTGCCGTCCCGTTCCTCGATGTCCAATACCTTGCCGGGTACCGCCAGACACATGGGGCCTCTCCTCGTCTTGGGTACGTTGCGTCCGCCGTGCAGCGGTGCCGCTCAGCGCACGGCGGCTCCTGCCGTGCGCGCCGCCACGACGATCTGACCGAGCGCCAGTCCCCCGTCATTGGGCGGGACGCGGCGGTGGCGCAGGACGGTGAAGCCGTCCTCCCGCAGGAGGCGGGCGGTGGCCTCGGCCAGCAGGGTGTTGGCGAAGACCCCGCCGGTCAGTGCCACGGTCGTCAGACCGGCGCGCTCCCGGGCCAGCGCGCAGCCGCGCCGCACGAGATCGGCGACCGCGGTGTGGAAGCGGGCCGCGATCAGCGGTACGGCGGTGCCCGCGCGGACGTCCTCGACGACGGCGGTGAGGACCGGCGCCGGGTCGGCGACGAGGTCGGCGGCCCCCGGTCCGGCCGGCCCGGCACGCAGCGCGAACGCGTAGCCGGGACCGTGGTCCTCGCCCGCGGCCAGGGCCGCCGCTTCGAGGGCGATGGCGGCCTGGGCCTCGTATCCGGCGTGGTGGCAGACCCCGGCCAGCGAGGAGACGGCATCGAAGAGCCGGCCCATGCTGGACGTGGGCACGCAGTTGAGGTGGCGTTCGAGCTGCCGGGCCAGCAGCGGCCGCTCGTCCGGCGGGCAGGCCGCCACCGGGGGCAGGTCCTCGGCCCAGTCGATACCGGCGGCGCGCAGATGGGCGAGGGCCATCCGGTAGGGGCGCCGTACGGTGGTGTCGCCGCCGGGCAGCGGGACGTAGGCGAGCTGTCCGAAGCGGCGGTATCCGTCGTAGTCGGCGAGCAGGATCTCGCCGCCCCAGACGGTGTGGTCGTCGCCGTAGCCGGTGCCGTCGAAGGCGACCCCGATGACGGCGCGGCCGTCGCGGAGGCCGTGTTCGGCCATGGCCGCGGCGATATGGGCGTGATGGTGCTGGACGCGCACCAGCGGCCGGCCGTCGGTGTGCGACTGCGCCCACCGGCCCGAGCGGTAGCCGGGATGCCGGTCGGCGGCGAGGAGTTGGGGGCGTACCCCGGTGACCGTCTCCAGATGCGCCTCGGCCTGCTCGAAGGCGAGCTGGGTCGCCAGATCGTCCATGTCGCCGATGTGCGCGGACAGCCAGGCGCGGTGCCCTTCGGCCAGGCAGAGCACGTTCTTGAGGTCGCCGCCGGTCGCGAGTGCGGGCCGGACCGGCACCGGGAGGGGGACGGGGAACGGCGCATAGCCGCGGGAGCGGCGTACGAACAGCGGTTCCCCGTCGCTGATGCGGACCACGGAGTCGTCGCACGGGATCCGGATCGACCGGTCGTGGGTGAGCCAGGCGTCCGCCAGGTGCGCGAGGCGCCGTACGGCCTCGTCGTCGTCGGTGACGATCGGTTCGCCCGCGACATTTCCGCTGGTCATCACGAGCAGCCGGGGCCCCGGAGGGTCGCCGGGCAGTCCGAGGAGCAGGTGGTGCAGCGGGGTGTACGGCAGCATGACACCCAGGTCGGGGCTGCCGGGGGCGACGGCATCGGACAGCGTGGGTGCACCCGGGGCCGGTGCCGGATGCGGGGTGCGGCGCAGCAGGACGATCGGGCGTACGGACCCGGTGAGCAGCGCGCGTTCCTCCGCCCCTACCCGCACCAGGTGCTCCACATCGGCGACATGACGGGCCATCAGCGCGAAGGGTTTGTCGCCGCGGGCCTTGCGGTGGCGCAGCAGGGCGACGGCGGTGTCGTCGGAGGCGTCGCAGACGAGGTGGTAGCCGCCGAGGCCTTTGACGGCCACGATCGCGCCGTCGGCGAGCAGCCGCCGGGTGTCGGCGACCGGGTCGGTGCCGGGTGCCGGGCGCGGTGGGCGGGTGCGGTCGGCGGGGTCGGTGGTCAGCAGCCGCAGCCGGGGGCCGCAGTCATGGCAGGCGATGGGCTGGGCGTGGAACCGCCGGTCGCCCGGGTCCGCGTACTCCCGCGCGCAGCGGGGGCACATCGGGAAGCGGTCCATGGTCGTCAGCGCACGGTCGTAGGGGACCGCGGTGACGATGGTGAAGCGCGGTCCGCAGTGGGTGCAGCTGAGGAAGGGGTGCCGGTGGCGGCGGTCGGCCGGGTCGGTCAGCTCGGCGAGGCAGGCCTCGCAGGTGGCGGCGTCCGGGGCGACCAGGGTGCGGGAGGGGCCGTGGGCGCGGGAGGGGAGGATGCGGAAGCCGGCGTCGCCCGCCACGGCGATGTCCTGGCCGTCGACGGTCTCCACGACGGCCAGTGGGGGCGCCTCGCCGCTGATGCGTTCGCCGAAGCGGGCCAGCGCCGCGGGGGCGCCCTCGACCTCGGCGACGACGCCCTCGCCGGTGTTGGTCACATGGCCGGTCAGGCCCAGTTCCGTGGCGAGGGTGTGGACGAACGGGCGGAAGCCGACGCCTTGGACGACGCCGCGCACGGTGATCCGGCGGCGTGCGGCGGCTGTGGGAGGGGCCGTCACGAGGGCCCCCTCGGCCTGCCCGGTGGTCATGAGCGGCTCGACGCCACGGTGTCGGGGTCGGTGGTGTGCGCATGGCCGCCCGGTGCCGGATGGGCGTGCGTGTGCTCCCCGGCGCGCGTGTGCTCTTCGTTGTGCGAGTGGCCCGCTGCGTGCGAGTGGCCTGCTTCGTGGGTGTGTCCCTCGTCGCACGGCTGGCCGTCCTCGGCGTCGTGGACGTGGTGGGACTTACGGGTCATGACCGGGATGTGCACCGGCGCACCGTCCCGCGCCGCCAGCGCCCGGTCCAGCATCAGTCCGTCCCCCTCACCGCCGCGCGCCGAGGTGAGGACGACCTCCACGCCCGGGTTGATGCGTTCGACGTTGGCGCGGAACTCCTTCTCGTCGAAGGAGACCGCCTCGGCGATGTCCATCTTGGTGACCACGACCAGATGGGCGAGCCCGAAGGCGGTGGGGTACTTCAGCGGCTTGTCCTCGCCCTCGGTCACCGACGCCAGCACGATGCGCAGCGCCTCACCGAGGTCGTAGGAGGCCGGGCAGACCAGGTTGCCGACGTTCTCGATGAATAGCAGGCGGGTGTCGGCGGGGAGCCAGCCGTGGAGGTGCCCGCCCAGCATCTCGGCCTCCAGGTGGCACAGCCCGTCGGTGAGCACCTGTTTGACGGGCACTCCGGAGCGCGCCAGCCGGACGGCGTCGTTTTCGGTGGCGAGATCGGCGGTGAGCGCCGCGACCGGAATGCCCCGGCTGCGGGCGAGGGTGAGCTCACGCTCCAGGAGCGCGGTCTTGCCGCTGCCGGGGCTGGAGAGCAGATTGACCAGCGCGGTGCCACGGGCGGCGAGGTCCTCGCGCAGGGTGTGGGCACAGGCGTCGTTCTTGGCAAGGACCGCCTGTTGCAGGTCGACGACACGGCACATGGTTCAGCGCTCCTGATGAGTCGGTACGTGTACCGGGGCGTCGTTCCAGCACACACTGACGATCTGCAGTTCCCGGCCGGACAGCAGCTCGGCCGTGGCGCCGCCGCAGCCCGGGCAGCTGAGCTGCGGCGGCATGCCCACCGGCCAGGTGTCCGCGCAGGGGCCGCAGCGGGCGCGGGCCGCGACGGGTTCCGTCACCAGCTCCGCGCCCTCCAGCACCGTTCCGGCACAGGCGAGTTCGAAGGAGAAGGCCAGTGCCTCGGGGACCACCCCGGCCAGTTCGCCGACCTGCAGCCGGACGCTGTTGACGGTGGTGGCCCCGGCGGGCCGGGCCGCGCTTTCGACCTGGTCCACGACCGCAAGCGCGATGGACATCTCGTGCATCGGTCCCTCTCTGGTACGGGGACGACCGGGTGCCGCTCGGCTTCATTAGACGGCGCGTCCGAGGGGCGGCCGGGGTGCCTCGCCGGGGCGGCGCGGTGGCGTACGCCGTTCGGTGCAGCGTCGCCCGTCACATGGAGCGAATGCGCATATAGCGCTTGATGTCAGGCAGCACGGACTTCACGACGAGGGCGAGCGCGGCGGCGAGGGCCCCGCTCAGGGCGAGCTTCAGCATGGTGTCGTGTTCCTCTCACTGGTGTGCGGTCCGGCGGCGGACGGTGTCGGTTCCTCCGCGCCGACCAGCCGCAGGATGAGCTGTACGGCCTCGTCGACCGCGGCGTCGACGGGTTCGCTGAGCCCGATGCCTTCGGCGACATCGGCCGGTTCGCAGCCGACGACCATGACACGTTCCGGGCGCCGGCCGCCGGTGCCCGCACTGAGGGTGTCGAGCAGTGCGAGCACGGCGTCGGGGGTCATATGGTGCCCGTCCAGCGCGGTGGCCGGCGGGCGGTCGGCGGGAGTGGTGGCGTCGAGGAGGTAGACGGTGCCGGGTTCGCCGCCGCGCGCGGAGGCGTCCACCAGGAGCACCGTGTGGTAGCCCTCCAGCATCTGGTAGGCCAGGTGTACGCCCCGTACACCGACGTCGACGACCTCGACCCCGTCGGGGAGTTGGTGCTCGTCGAGCCGGCGGACGGCCTCGACGCCGAAGCCGTCGTCGCCGAGGAAGATGTTGCCGACGCCGGCGATCAGCGTCTTCGCGGGCCGCTTGGCGACGGCTGCCTCGGGACTCACGCGTCCTCCAGGGGAGCGACTTCGTCGGGTTGGAAGTACAGGAACCGGCCCTGCTCGCGCCGGATGTCGACGCCCGGATCGCCCTCCACGGTCACCGCGAGGTGCACCCCGCCGTCGACGTCGTGCAGGACCGCCTCCACATGCGCCGTGCGGCCCTGGAGGAAGAGGTCCTGGGCATCGGTGCGCCGCAGGCCGGGGCGCAGCAGCACCCTGCTGCCGGCACCAACCGACCGCCCGTCGACGGTGATCCGGTCGCGTACGGGGTCGACGCTGCGGTCGCTCTCCGGGTCCCACCAGGGAGTGTCCGGACGGACGCCCGGCACCTCCGGGGCGAGCTCGTCGGGGGCGGCCGGGCCGGGCCCGGTGACCTCGCGCAGCGCCCGTACGGCGCCGTGCAGTCGCTCCAGCACCTCGGGCGGCATGGTGTCGGCGAGCTCGATGACCTCGGCGGCGCGGGGGTCGGTGCCGCGGGCCTCGCGCTTCTCCTCATCGGTGAGGGCCGCGGTGCGCAGGGCCAGGATCTCGTCGATCTCCAGGGCGTCGTAGAGCGCACCGGGGCTTTCCGGGGCGATGGCCGGGTGGTCCTCCAGGATGATCGGCGCGGAGAGCACCACATCGGCGCGGCCGGACTCACCGGCCAGCACGGGCCAGACGTGCTCGTTGCGGCAGGCCGCGACGGCGCCCCTGGCCCACTCCGGCGGGTCGGTCATGGACACGAAAGCGCCCGCGCTCAGGCCGAGGAGGAGATGGGCACCGACAAGTGAGCGGGGCAGTGCCGCGGCGCGGTCGGCCTCGGTGTCGTCCGGTTGCCAGGTGCTGGTGTTCTCGACGGTCGCGGTCAGCCGGAACGCCGCGTACGGGCCGTCGAGTTCGCTCGCGGTGAGCCGGACCCGGCCGTCGATCTCGGCACTGTGGCGCACCAGCCGGCCGACGAGCTGTCCGTCGGCGTCGTGGACCTGCTCGGTCTCCTCCCGCGCGGGCCGGTTGAAGGGGACGGTGACGCCCTCGCCGGTCAGCTTGGAGATGTCGGCCACGAGCGTGACGCGTTCCTCGACGCCCTCGTCCCAGGGGACCAGCACCCGGTCGGACAGTTCGAGTTCCGCCACGGTCTCGAACCCGCCGTCCGCACAACGGCGTTGGACCGTCCGCCGCTGGGCGCGCAGGAACCGCAGCTCGGCCGAGAGCCGGGCACCGGAGCGGGGCTCCATGAGGCATTCGGTGCGCTGGAAGGAGTGCTCCGCGCTGCCGGCGCCCCAGTGGGGCGGAACGAGCACCCCGAACTGCCAGCGGAGTTGGTTCTTGGCGGCGGACGCGCGGTACGGGTAGAGCACATAGCCCTCGAACAGCACGGCGTCGGCCACCTGGCGGGCGGCGGCGAAGCGGTCCGCCGTCTCCTCGGGCAGCACGCTGGTCGTCACGGCGCGGTCCTCTCGCTGACGGGGCGGACGGCGGCGCCCGGGAAGAGCCGGGCGCGGGGCGCGGGCGGTTCGGTGCCGTCGGCGGCTGCCAGCAGGGACTCGACGGTCGCCTGCCAGGAGGGCAGGGCGTGCCGGGAGCGGTAGGCGAGCAGTGCGTCGAGGGTTTCGCGGGGCAGCCGCAGCCAGCCGCAGCCGGGGAAGTGCGTCTCGGTCATCTCCTGCCAGACGGCCACCGGCATCCGCACGGACGCTTCCTTGTTCCAGGGCACCGGCTGCACCTGGAATCCGCCGGGGCCGGCGAACACCGTGCCGGAGAACAGCAGCAGCAGCGGCACCTCGCCCTCGCGCAGCGCATGGAAGTAGCGGCCGACCGCGACGTCCAGGTCGTAGGTGCAGGGGACGGGGAGATCCACCTCGGTCTCGCCGGTGAAGCCGGGGACGACGAGGGAGACGTGGGCGAACTGCAGGGGGTGCAGGGTGGTGCCCCAGCGGGACCGCTCGCCGAAGAGGTCGGACAGCGCCTCGGCCTCGTCGGACCGGTAGCCGCGCCGGGCCGGTTCGATGCGGAGCTGGCAGCGCAGCGCGAGGGCGTGCACCCGGGCCGCTCCGGCGGCGGTGATGCGCAGCCGGAAGAGGAGGGTGGGTGCGGCGGCGTAGCGGTCGGCGCGTACGCCGGTGCAGACGAAGGACAGCTCGGTCACGGCCGGTCGTCCCCCTTCGGCTCGCGGGCCCGGCGGGCGACCTTGGTGAAGAAGTCGGAGAGCGCGGCGCGGGCCTCGGCGCCGCCGTCGAAGCCCTGCCACAACAGCCGCATCCGGCCGACGAGTTCGTAGCAGATGTCGACGGGCACCAGATAGCAGTCGATACGGCCCTCGGAGCGACGCAGCAGCAGCGCCTCCACATCGGGCCGGAGGAGGGTGGCCAGACGGCTGGCGGAGAGCACGGTCTGCCAGGTCGACGGATCGAGTTCGCTCTCGGTGGCGCCGGCCGGGCTGGGGTAGAGGGCGGCCAGCCGGTCCTGGTCGGCGCTGCGCAGGAAGAACGCGACGCCGACGGGGATCTGGAGTTGGTCCCAGGCCGCGTCGTCGAGGGTGTGGCCGGGGTCGACGAGATAGCGGTCGGGGACCGTACGGAACTGTCCAGCGCCGGCGCCGGGCCGGTCGAAGAGCAGCGCGCACGGGGTGCAGGCACAGGCGAGCGCGCGGCGTTCGGTGTCGACCAGGTGGCGGTGGTTGTGCTCGGCGAGCACCATGGCGCACAGTTCGCAGCGTTCGGGGGCGGCCGGCACCGGCGCCCGGAAGCGGCGCAGGCCGCGGTGGGCGGGCGGCGGTCCCAGGCGCGGTGGCGCCGCTGGCCGGCCGCTCACGAGGCGGTGGCGGCGGTCGGCGGGCGACGGGAGATCTGCAGCAGCGCCGGCTCGGGCCGCTCGCCCGCCGCCTCCCACTGCATCGAGGTCACCTCGGGCGCGAAGCAGGACACGGCGGCCTCGACGGCCTGTTGCGCCTGCCGGCTGGTGCTCGGGCAGCCGCAGCCGCCGGAGTCACCGGAGCGCAGCCGCAGCGTTCCGGTGTCCCCGTCGAACTCCGCGACCTCGGCGGGGTGTTGACGGCGGACGCTGTCCAGGGCGCGGCCGATGCGGGCCGCGGTGTCCTCGGGGTGCAGATCGTGCAGCACCAGCAGGCTGGTCACCAGATCGTCGCCCAGCAGCGCCGAGCGCGGGCCGTCGTCGTCCGTGCCGCTGCCCAGGAGGTGCATGATCCGGGCGAGTCCCGCGCCGTAGAAGTCCATCAGGACGCGGACGAGTTCCTCGGCGGCGGCGCTCGCCTCACGGTCGTCGCGCTGCGCGAGGCGGTCGAGTACCTCTTCGACGCGCCGGCCGGTGGCCTCGGCGTTCGGCACGGCGGCGGACGCGGCGCCCCTGGGTGCACCGGCCTGCGGTGCGGCGGCCTGCACCGTGGTGGCCCCGGCGCTCATCCGGCGAGCCCGCTCAGACCGGTGGGCACATGCATCTTCTGTACGGACTGCCCGTTGCCGACGTACATGTGGACGCCGCAGGGCAGACACGGGTCAAAGCTGCGCACCGTGCGCATGATGTCGATGCCCTTGAAGTTCTCCGGGGTGTTCTCCTCGAAGATCGGGGTGTTCTGGACGGCGTCCTCGTACGGGCCAGGGGTGCCGTAGGTGTCCCGGGTGCTGGCGTTCCACGGGGTCGGCGGGTACGGGTGGTAGTTGGCGATCTTCCCGTCCCGGATGACCATGTGGTGCGAGAGGACGCCGCGCACCGCCTCGGTGAAACCGCAGCCGATGGACTCGTCGGGAACCTCGAACTTCTCCCACGTCTGGGTGCGTCCGGCGCGGACCTCCTCCAGGCCCTTCTCCGCGAAGTGCAGCGCCATGGCGGCGGTGTACGCCTGGAAGTAGGTGCGGGCGCGGTTGCGCTCAATGGCGTTGCTCCACTTGGGGATCTTCCACTCGAAGCGGGCCTCGGGCCGGGTCATGGAGCGGGGCAGGTCGATGGTGACGCTGTGGCCGGTGGACTTCACGTACGGGGTGTCCACCAGTCCGGACAGCGCGGTGGACCACAGCCGGGCGATCGGGCCGCCGCCGGTGTCCAGGGCCAGATGCTCCTTGCCGTCGAACCAGCGCGGGGACATCACCCAGCTGTACTTGTCGGCGAAGTCCCGCTTCTGCGGGGCGGGGATGGTGTGCTGGTTCCACGGGTGGCGCGGGTCGACGGGGTTGCCGAGCGGGTCGTGGGTGACGAACTGCTCCTGGCCTTCCCAGTCCTGGTAGTAGGAGCTGCCCAGCAGGATCCGGATGCCCAGGTTGATCTCGGTGAGGTCGTTGGTGACCAGTTTGCCGTCGACGATGATGCCCGGGGTGACGAACATCTTCCGTCCCCAGTCCGTCATGTTGCGATAGGTGAAGTCGCAGTGGTCGGGGTCGTTGAGCGCGCCCCAGCAGCCCAGCAGGACGCGCCGGCGGCCGACCTCCTCGTACCCGGGCAGCGCCTCGTAGAAGAAGTCGAACAGGTCGTCATGGAGCGGGACGACCCGCTTCATGAACTCGACGTAGCGCATCAGCCGGCTGAGGTAGTCGGTGAAGAGCTGGACGCTGGCGACGGTGCCGACACCGCCCGGGTAGAGCGTGGAGGGGTGCACATGGCGGCCCTCCATGAGACAGAACATCTCCCGGGTGTAGCGGCTGACCTGGAGCGCCTCGCGGTAGAACTCGCCCTCGATGGGGTTGAGGGAGGTCATGATGTCGGCGATGGTGCGGTAGCCGTGGTCGCCCGCGTGGGGGGCTTCGGTGCGCTGGGCGAGCTCCCACACGCCGGGGTTGGTCTCGCGGACCATCTTTTCGCAGTAGTCGACCCCGACCAGGTTCTCCTGGAAGATGTTGTGGTCGAACATGTACTCGGCGGACTCGCCGAGGTTGATGATCCACTCCCCCAGGTGCGGGGGCTTCACCCCGTAGGCCATGTTCTGCGTGTACACCGAGCAGGTGGCGTGGTTGTCACCGCAGATGCCGCAGATGCGGCTGGTGATGAAGTGCGCGTCACGGGGGTCCTTGCCCCGCATGAAGACGCTGTAGCCACGGAAGACGGACGAGGTGCTGTAGCACTCCGCCACCCGCTTCTGCTTGAAGTCGATCTTGGTGTGGATGCCGAGGCTGCCCACGATCCGGGTGATCGGATCCCAGGACATCTCCGTCAGACCGCTGCCGTCGGCCGCCTTCGTTCTCGGTGCCATCGTGAGTGCCGTGCCCTTCTTTTGCGCGCGGGGGTGAGGTCGGACGGACGGTCCGGGGTGCCGGACGGCTACGGGCGGGGTGTGCTCACCAGGGTTTCCGGTAGCCGGTGGTCAGTTGGTCGCCGCGGTGGCGCCACTTGGGCTCGTGGTCGACGGTCCTGGCCGTGATGCTCCGCAGACGGCGGACGACGCTGCCGTACGCGGCGCTGGCGCTGCTGGAGAGCTTTCCGCCGGGGGGCTCGTCCATGAACGGCATGAACTTGTCGGGGAAGCCGGGCATGGTGCAGGCGATACAGATGCCGCCGACGTTCGGGCAGCCGCCGATGCCGTCCATCCAGCCCCGCTTGGGCACGTTGCATTTGACCACGGGCCCCCAGCATCCGAGCTTCACCAGACACTTGGGCGAGTCGTACGTGGTGGCGAACTGGCCCTGCTCGTAGTAACCGGCCCGGTCACAGCCCTCGTGCACGGTCTCCCCGAAGAGCCAGGTGGGCCGCAGCTGGTCGTCCAGCGGGATCATCGGAGCCGCGCCCGTCGCCTGGTAGAGCAGGTAGGTCAGCGTCTCCGAGAAGTTGTCCGGCTGGATCGGGCAGCCCGGCACACAGACGATCGGGATCCCTGCCTTGGACGTCCAGTCCCAGCCCAGGTAGTCGGGCACACCCATGGCGCCCGTCGGGTTGCCCGCCATGGCATGGATGCCGCCGTACGTGGCACAGGTACCGATCGCCACCACGGCGAGCGCCTTGGGGGCGAGCCGGTCGATCCACTCGCTGGTGGTGATCGGCTGGCCGGTCTCCGGGTTGTCACCGAAGCCGCACCAGTAGCCTTCCGGCTTGATGGACTCGTTGGGGATGGACCCCTCGACGACCAGCACGAACGGATCGATCTCGCCGCGTTCGCCCTTGAAGAACCACTCGATGAAGGTGTCCGCGCCCCCGACCGGGCCGCATTCGAAATCGATCAGTGGCCAATGGACGGCGACCTTGGGCAGCCCCGGCAGCACACTGAGCGCGATCTCCTCAATGCTCGGCTGCGTCGCGGCGGTGAGCGACACGGAGTCGCCATCGCAGCTCAGGCCGGCGTTGATCCAGAGAATGTGGATCGGGGACTCGTCCTCGGCGGACGGCTTTCCGTTCGCTGCGGCCTTGTCGGCCACGCTCGAAGCTGCAGACATGGGGATGTCTCCTAGGCAGATATGCAACGAAAGCGCTCATTCAAGGCTTCCATCCACCTTGGTAACACCGATACCGAAGCACGGGGCGGTCACCAGGGGCCGTTGTGGTGACATACCACCCGAGCGTCCGAATCAAAGGCCACAGCACCACAGCGGGTCACCGTCCTCCGCGAAGGCCTGCGGTCCGGTCCGGCCGGCCCCCTCCCGGCATGCGCACGCCCCCGGCGCACCGTGCACCGGGGGCGTGCTTGTCGTGACGAGGCCGTCCGCGGCTGTCCTTGCCGCGCGCCCGCGGACCGGGCCGTCAGCCCAGGGAGCCGGCCGTCACCGCGGTCACGTCGAACCGCCCGCCGCACACCCGCAGTCCGCGGCTGCCGGTGGTCATCGACTCCTTGGAGCCGGGCGGGTAGACGAAGACGAGCTGCGACTTGGCCCAGCACGGGGTGTCCGAGACGCCCTCGTTGAGGGTGTGCAGCAGGGCGTGTGCGCTCTGGCCCGGCTGGAGCCGGACGGCACCGCGGGCACCGCCCTCGCGGGTGGCGGGCTTGCCGACGGCCGAGCCGTCACGGTTGATCAGCGAGACCCCGGGGAAGCCGCGCAGCGAACAGGCCTTCTTGCCCTTGTTCGTGAAGACGAGGGGGTAGCGGATGTTGCCCGCACCGGCGTCGGAGGCGCCCAGGCGCAGCGACATGTTGGCGGCGGTGCAGCGGTCGGAGGCCGCCGTGGTGGAGGTGTGGGCCTCTGCGGCGCTCGGCGCCTTGCCCGTCGGCTCACCGCCGGGAGAGGCCACCGCTTTCGCCGACGGCTTCTGAGCGCCCGCGGTGGACTGCTCCTTCGCAGCGGACGGCTGCGCACTGCCGTGGGACGTCTTGTCCCCGCCACTCGCCTTGTCGTGGGACGTGGCGGGTGCGGCGGCCGACGAGGGGCGGGATGCGGCGTCGGGGCCGCCCTCACAGGCAGTGAGCGCAAGCGCCGCGACAGCGATCAGCGATCCCGCGGCGACACGACGACCGCGGCCGAGCATCTTGATGGTGAGCGACATAAGTGTCCCCCTCGTCTGGTAGGGCGAGCTCTCGTAGTGGGGTGCGGTCCGTCCGTTGCTCGTTCCAGCGTGGCCCTGGGCACTGCCGGTCCGCTAACGAGGCACTAACACACCACTAACGAGCTTGGGTGCTCGGCACGCCGATAACCCCGGCAACCGGTGTGACCAGCCGGGTTTCGGGGCGCGCCGCTCAGACTCGCAGAAAATTCCCGATGTGCGGATGCGGCACCCCCGAGTTCGGCCGTTCCGCCGACCCGGACCATAGGCCCCACGGGCCCCTGCGGGCCCACCGGCCCCAGTGGGCCCGCAGAGGGCCGGGTCCGCTACTCCCCGTGTCCCCGGTCGGCACCGTCGTTCGGCGGACCGGGGACGAGAGGGCCGTAGGAGTCGCGGTCGCCCCGCCCGGGACGCGTACGCCCGCGCCCAGGGCCGGGGAGCCGGTACGCAGGCGTAGAAGGACCTGGGTCAATGCCGCGGACGGCGGGCGCCGTGGAGCGCCCGCCGTCCGCGGCCCCTACGAGACCTCCCCCTTCGCCCGGTTCACGGCCGACAGCACCGCCCGCACCGAGGCCATCAGGACGGAGGTGTCCCGGCCCGCACCCCAGTACGTGGCGCCGCCGATACGGCACCGGACGTAGGCGACCGCGGCACTGTCCGGGCCCGGGGCGAGGGCGTGTCCGGCATAGCTGAGGATGCCGACGGGGTGCCCGGCGGCGGCCAGCGCGTCGGTGAAGGCGGCGAGCGGACCGTTGCCGGAGCCTTCGTAACGCCGCCGGCCGTCCGCGGCGTTGCCCCCGCCGAAGCTGCACACGACACGGTGCTCACCCGGCGCGGGCTCGGTGGCGCTCCAGGAGCCGAGCGTCAGCGGGCCCTCCTCCCCCGGCGCGAGATAAGTGCTCCGGAAGAGCTCCCACAGCTCCTTCGGGGTGGCCTCCTGCCCGCTGTCGTCCGTGGCGCGCTGCACCGTGCGGGAGAAGTCGGGCCGCAGGTCCTGCGGCAGGTCCAGGCCGTGGTGCAGCTGCAGGAGGTGCGCGATCCCGCCCTTGCCGGACTGGCTGTTGACCCGGATGACCGCCTCGTAGGTGCAGCCGAGGTCGGCCGGGTCGACGGGCAGATACGGCACCGTCCAGGGCGCCTCGGACTCCGGTACGCCCAGGCCGGCCGCGCGCCGGGCATGGTGGGCCAGCCCCTTGCTGATGGCGTCCTGGTGGGTGCCGGAGAAGGCGGTGTGGACGAGCTCACCGGCATACGGGTGGCGTGGGTGGACGGGCAGCCGGATGCAGTCCTCCACCGTGCGGCGGACGGTGGAGAGATCCGAGAAGTCGATCATCGGGTCGACGCCCTGGGTGTGCAGATTGAGGGCGAGGGTGACCAGGTCGACGTTGCCGGTGCGCTCCCCGTTGCCGAACAGACAGCCCTCCACCCGCTGCGCCCCGGCCAGCACGGCGACTTCCGCACAGGCCACTCCGGTACCGCGGTCGTTGTGCGGGTGCACGGAGAGGACCACCGCATCCCGCCGCGTCAGATGCCGGTGCATGTACTCGATCTGGTCGGCGTACACATTGGGTGTGGCGACCTCGACGGTGGCCGGCAGATTATGGGTCACCGGACGGTCCGGCGAGGCGTCCCAGAGGTCCGTCAGACCGTTGCAGATCTCCAGCACGAGATCGGGCTCGGTGAGGTTGAAGACCTCCGGCGAGAACTGGAACCGGATGTCGGCCCCGGGCCGTGCCGCGACCAGCCGGGCCATATGCGTCGCGGCATCGTGTACCAGGTCGCGCACCTCCGCCCGGCTGCGGCCGAGGACCACCTGACGCCACGTGGGTGCGGTCGGCGTGTAGAGGTGCACGACGGTGCGCGGCAGCCCCTCGATGGCCGCGAAGGTCCGCTCGATCAGTTCCCGGCGGGCCGGGGTGAAGACCACCACCGTCACGTCGTCCGGCACCGCACCGCTGTCCGCCAGATGGCGGACGAAGTCGAAGTCGGTACGGCTCGCGGAGGGGTAGGCAACCTCGATCTCCTTGAAGCCCATCGCGACCAGCAGGTCGAACATCCGGCGCTTCCGGGGAGTGTCCATCGGCTCGGCGAGCGCCTGATTGCCGTCGCGCAGATCGACCGGCACCCACAGCGGGGCCCGCTCGATCCGGGCGGCGGGCCAGGCCCGTCCGGTCAGCGGCACCTCGACGCGGTCCTGCGCGGGCCGGTAACGGTGGGCGGGCATCGCGCTGCCGCGCTGCGGATTCCACGCCGGCGCGTCGGCGGGTACGGGGCCGGCGGGCGTACGGAGGGTGGGAAAGCCGCCCACGGCGGTGCGATCGGCTGAAGTGGTGCGGGGCATGACGGTCCTTCACAAGCCGGAGGGAGACCGGCAGCACCGAACCCCGCGGCGGGGTGCCGGTCGCGTCAGGCCCCGCCACGGCGGCCGATAAGGAGACCACGCAGCTTCATGGCCGGTACACTAACCACGGAACAACTCCTCAGACAACCTGAGAGGTATGACGGGATGGCACTCGAAGCTCTCCGCCCCAGCCCGCTGGTCGAACAGGCCGCCCAGCGGCTGCGCGACCAGATCACCGGCGGGCACTGGCCGGTGGGCACCAAACTCCCCGGCGAAACCACGCTGGCCAAAACCCTCGGCGTCGGCCGCTCCACGGTCCGCGAGGCCGTACGGGCCCTGGCCGGCGCCGGGTTGGTGCAGCCACGCCAGGGCGCCGGCGTCTTCGTGATCGCCACCGAGCCCACCGAGGACTGGCCCACCCGCCTGCGCCGCGCGGCCGTCGCCGATGTCTACGAGGTCCGCGCCATGGTCGAGGTACAGGCCGCCCGGCTGGCCGCCACCCGGCGCACGGAGGCCGATATCGCGGCGATGCGGGCCGCCCTGGAGGGACGGCGTTCGGCAACCGGAGCCGGCCACGCGGCTTTCGTGGACGCGGATATCGCGCTGCACGCGGCCGTGGTCGATGCCGCGCACAACCCCGTCCTGACCGATCTGTTCACGGAGTTCGCACCGGCACTGCGCCAGGGGCTGATCGACCTGGTGGAACTGCTGGGGCTCGGGAACGAGGAACCGCAGCACGGTGACGCCCGGCACGCGGCACTGGTCGAGGCCGTGGCGGACGGCGACGGGGAGGCGGCGAGCCGCGTCCTGCAGACCGAACTCGAGGAGACGCTGGCGCAGCTGCTGAACCGCTGACCTGCACCGCACGGACCGCGAACGGACACCCGCCGATTACCGCCGCGCCCCCGCATTCGACAGGATGGGAGGCATGACCGAGATCCGCACCCCCCGCCTCATCCTCCGCCGCTGGACCGACGACGACCTCGCCCCCATGGCGGACATCAACGCGGACCCGCTCGTCATGCGCTGGATCGGCGACGGCTCCACCCTCGACCTGGACCGCACCGCCGAGGAAATCGAACGGTGGGAGGAGGAGTGGGACGACGAGGGCTTCGGCCTCTTCGCCGTCGAACTGCTCGCCTCGGGCGAACTGGCCGGATGCGCCGGCCTGTCCGTACCCGAATTCCTGCCCGAGGCCCGGCACGAGATCGCGATCAGCTGGCGCCTCGGCCGGCAGTACTGGGGCCAGGGCTACGCCTCCGAAGCCGCCCAGGCGGTGCTGGAGTTCGCCCTCCAGGACCGCGGCCTCGACCGCGTCATCGCCATCAACCGGCTCGGCCATGAGTCCTCGCAGAACGTCGTACGCAAGCTCGGCATGGCCTTCGAACGGGAGGCGACCCATCCGGAGTACGGCCATGCACTGACGGTGCACAGCATCGACCTCACGGAGTATCAGGGCTGAGGGGGACCGGGGACGGGGTCGGGGGGGACGAGGTCGGGCGCCTGGGGGGCGAGCGCCGGGGCCGGAGGCCGGGGGTTCGGCCACCGAAGTTCCATGACGTCCCCCTCCGGCCCGTCGGGGCCCCTCAAGCACCACGCAGCGAACCGGAACCGGACCGGCAGCGGGCCAGCGGGCAGTTGACTGCGGTGCCTGGTGGGCCGGAGCAGCTCAGCCGGCGGCTGTCGGTTGTTGGGCAAGCTCCAGATCGAGGGTTTCGCTGGCGCCCGCGGTGAGGGATATCGGGGCGGAGTGCGGCGGATAGCCGGCCGCGGTGAGGGTGTAGTGCCGGCCTCTCAGGTCGGAGAAGGCGAAGGCGCCGTCCGGCCCGGTGACAGTGTGTCCGGCGACCGTGCCGTCCTCGACGAGGGTCACGGCGGCGTCGGTGAGCGGTCGACCGCCCGGGCCCCGTACGGTGCCGCGGACCGTGGCCATCGGCTGGAGGTGGGCGTTCTGCCGTTCCGGTGCGCCGCCGGACAGTTCCATGGCGCGGGCCTGCGGCTGATGGCCTACGGCGCTGAGGACCAGGGTGTAGTGGCCGGGCGGCAGTTGGGGGACGTGCCAACTCCCCTCGGCACCGGATGTCGTACGGGTCACCACAGCGCCTTCGGCATCGGTGACGACGATGCTCCCGCCGGCCAGCGGGGTGCCTTCGGCGCCTCCGAGCAAGGTGCCGCCCAGTCCGCCGGTGGGTGCGAGGATCAGGTCGACCCGGGTCGAACCGCCCTTGCCGTGGTACGTGGCGGAGGCCGCGTACGGGGTGTGGCCGGGCGCGGCGCCCGTGAGGACGTAGATGCCGGCCGAGGAGGCGTCGAGTGCGTAGCGGCCGTCGGCGTCGGCCGTGGTGACGCCGGTCTGGCGGCCCTGCCGGTCGATCAGGGTGATGCTCGCGCCGGAGACCGGACTGCCGGAGGTGTCCACCACCCGGCCCCGGAAGCCGGCGGCGACGGCATCGGCAACGGCTCCGGCACCGGCAGTCGTCGCGTCGGGGGCCAGCCGGGAGGGGGCCGTGTGCCGTTCGGTGACCGGCTGCGCCCAGGACGGTGCCGGCTTCACCAGCGGGGCCAACCGCCCGGCCGATGCAGTCAGTTCGGCCGGTTCGGCTGCTACAGCCACTGCGGCCGGGGCAGCAGGTGCGGGCGCGTCAGCAGGTGCGGGCAGGGTAGCGGCGAGCGGCGCAGCGGTCTCCGCCGCCGGCCGCGCCGCACCCCGCGCACCGTCGGTGTCGGCTGCGTCCGCCGCCTCTCCGTCGGTGCTCTGCGCGACCAGGGTCGGGCGGGGCGCCTTCCGCTGTGACGGCAGGAAGGACGCCAGGGCGACGCCGATGAGGACCGCGGCCGTGGCGATGAGGAAGGAGACCCGGAAGCCGGCCATCGTGGGCACCGTCACCGGTCCCACGCTCTTGGACATATGGGCCAGCACCATGCCGATCACCGCGCTGGACACGGAGGTGCCGATGGAGCGCATCAGGGTGTTCAGACCGTTGGCGGCGCCGGTCTCCGAGGCGTCGACGGCACCGATGATCAGCGCGGGCAGCGAGGAGTAGGCCAGGCCTATACCGGCGCCCACGACCACCGCGATGATGACGGTCTGCCAGGCGGCATTCATCAGGCCGATGCCCGCGCCGTAGCCGATCGCGATGACCAGCATGCCGAGCAGCAGCGAGACCTTGGGGCCGCGCCGCGCGGCGATCCGCGCGTACAGCGGCGCGACGAACATCATCGTCAGGCCCAGCGGCGCCATGCACAGCCCGGCCACCACCATCGACTGGCCCAGGCCGTAGCCGGTCGACGTGGGCAGTTGCAGCAGCTGCGGCAGCACCAGGGAGATCGCATAGAACGCCACACCGACCGTGATCGATGCGAGGTTGGTCAGCAGCACCTCACGACGTGCGGTGGTCCGCAGGTCGACCAGCGGATCGGCGAGACGCAGCTCCATCACGCCCCACAGGACCAGGATCAGGACCGCAACACCGAAGAGTACGAGGGTCGTCGGCGAACCCCAGCCCCAGTCACTGCCCTTGGTGAGGGGCAGCAGCAGAGCCACCAGACCGGCCGACAGCCCGATGGCGCCCGCCACGTCGAACCGCCCCTGGGCCCGTACCGCGGTCTCCGGTACGACGAGGAGCGTGAGCAGCATCGACAGCACGCCGAGCCCGGCGGCGCCGAAGAACAGGGCGTGCCAGTCGGCGTGTTGGGCGACCAGAGCCGCGGCCGGCAGTGCGAGCCCGCCGCCGACGCCGATCGATGAGCTCATCAGACCCATGGCCGAGCCGAGCCGTTCGCGCGGCAGCTCGTCGCGCATGATGCCTATGCCGAGCGGAATCGCGCCCATGGCGAAGCCCTGCAGCGCCCGGCCCACGATCATGGTGACCAGGTCACTGGTGAAGCCGCAGATCAGCGAGCCGACGACCATGACCGCGAGGCTGGTCAGCAGCATCCGCCGCTTCCCGTACAGGTCACCGAGGCGCCCCATGATGGGAGTCGAGACGGCACCGGCGAGGAGGGTGGCCGTCATGACCCAAGTGGCGTTGCCTGCCGTGGTGTTGAGCAGCACCGGCAGGTCCTTGATGACCGGCACGAGCAGCGTCTGCATCACCGCGACGACAATGCCGGAGAAGGCGAGGACCGGGACGACGCCGCCGGAGGATCTGCGCTTCCCAACCACTGCCGGGTCGGACACCGGGGGCACGGCTGGGGTGCCCACGGTCCTTTCGGGAAGCTGGTCCGTCGTCGTCCGGTTCATACGCGCGGCCTCCAGGGCGGCAGAGGTGAGTGTGGTGGGTGGGTGTCGCCAGGGGGTGGCGAAGCAGGGGTGAGCGGCAGGCGTTCGGGCATCGGGCGTCGTCTGCGGGCATGGGCACGATCAGGCCGTGAACAGAGGGCAGTCCGATACGTACAAGACTGATACGTGCATGGCGAACGTTTTATCCGGGAGTCCTATTCCGCCGCGCGGCCCCGCGTCTCGCCCCGGCGGCCGTGACCTGCCTCACGCCGCCCCGCCCGCTACTCTCCCCCGCCCCGCCCATCGAACCTCCCCCTCGCCCCGCCTTCGATGCGGAATCCACCGAGCCCACCGAGCCCACTGAACCCGCTGAATCCAGTGAACCGCACGCCACTGACAATCCCGCGCGACAGCGGCCACCACCCCGCCACCACCGCTCACGACTGCTCATGCACTGCCGTACCCGTTACCCGTTACCCGTCAACGGCGAGAGGCGCCGCGGCCCTTCCGCGACGCCTCTGACCTGCACAAGTTATCCACCACTTGCTCACACTTCACCATTCAACACCGTCTGCGCGGTATGTTTTCACCCCGCCCTCAAGGTGCTGAACAGCCCGCCCCGGCCCGGCTCCCGGCAGGCCGGGCTCACCGCGTGGGAACGCCGGCCTCAGCATCGGCCGCGACATCCGCCAGGGCCTTCCCCTGCAGGGCGGCATCGAGTTTCGCCCCGCGCTCCGGGTCCAGATTGAGCTTGGCGAGGATGGCCGGCACCGCGATGCTGGGGAGAGTGTGCTGGAAGAAAATGGTCAGGCGCTGGCTGAGGTCGGCCTGATTGGTCAGCGCATGTGACATCAACTGCAGGCCGGCGAAGGCTCCGACGAAGAGCTCGGCGGTCTCGGGCACGACGACGCTCTCCATGATCTCGCCGCGGTCCCGCGCCTGATCCAGCAACTCCACGACGAACCGGGTCCAGGCGAGCATCGACTGCTTGCGGTCAAGGTGGTTGGAGCCTTGCTCGACCGCCAGCCGGGCCGCCCCGCGCTGGATCGGGTCACTGCGCAGCCGGTATGCCAGCACCTGCCCCGCGTCGACGAACTCCTGCAGCTTGATCTTCTGCGGCTCCACCGCGATGTCCAGCACATGCTCGTCAAGTACCGCGAGCGCGAGCTGCTCCTTGGAGGCGAAGTGGAAGTACAAGGCGCCCTTGGTCACGCCGGCGCGCTCCAGGACTTCGGCGATGGTCGCGCGGTCGTAGCCGAGGTCGTCAAAGACCGATGCGGCCGCCTCCAAGATCAGTCGCCGGGTCCGGATCGCGCGGTCCTGTTGCGCCACAGGACGCCTCCTGTCTCTCGATGTATTTTCACGTTCCGCATCAGTTAGCTACCGCTCAAGTCGCGCCTGGACCAGCTACTTGCTCCGTTTCGCCGCCCGGCATTGAAAATAAAACCGGATGGTACGTATCTTAACAGCGCCGGACCTCATCCCATTGAGACGCCTGGGGGCAGTCATGAGCGACACGATGCACGTCAGCGGCGCTGTTCAACCCAGGGCTCCACATCAGACGCAGCCGAAGCGGAACCACCACAGCACCGCCGATTATCGCCGCGACCCCGGTGTCCCACGGGAATTCGTGCACCGTCCCTTCATCGACGACATTCTGGTCACCTCATGGCATCGCCGGGACGACTCCCACTTCTCGCTGACCGCACAGTGGCCGCACGATCACGGGTATTTCACTCCGGTCCATGGCCGTCACCATCTCATTCTCACCGGCGAGACCATTCGCCAGGCCGGGCTGCTGCTGTGTCACACCGAGCTCGGCGTACCGGTCGGCCATCACTTCATTCTCGGGGACCTGGTATATACAACCCACCCCGAGCACCTGGTCGTTGGCAGCGGCCCCACCCGGCTGTCGATCGATGTCACCTGCAGCCGGATGCGGATGCGGGCAGGCACGCTCACCAGCGGGCACTTCGACATGACCATCCGCAAGGCGGGCCGGATCGTCGCGACCGGCCACTCCGACGTGACCGTCACCTCCCCCGCCGTCTACCGCCGGATCCGCGGCGACCGGCTAGCCGCACGCCGACCGCTCGGCCCGCCCCCCACAGCCGTACCGCACCAACTGACCGGCAGCGCCCATGACAGCGATGTCCTGCTCTCCCCCACCGCCCGGCCCGACCGCTGGCAGCTGCGTATCGTGCCCGGCCATGCCGCGATGGTGAACCCGGCGAACGACCACATTCCGGGAATGCTGCTGCTCGACGCCGCGCAGCAGGCGGCCCGCGCGCTCACCGCGCCCCAGGCCTTCGTGCCGTACGCCTTCGGTACGGAATTCCGCCGTTACGCCGAGCACGGCATTCCCTGCGTCATCGAGGCGCACCGCCTCCCGTCCGCGCTCCCCTGCACCACGACGGTCCAGGTCACCGGCTCCCAGGACGGCCGGCCGGTGTTCCTCTCCACCCTGACAGCGCTGGAAACCCGGGACTGAGCACACTGCTCACGAGCCGCCTGCGTCACGACAGGCATCCGCAGGTCATGGCCGCCGCACCGCGCGATCGGCCACCGCGGGTCTGAGCCGTAGCGGCTCTTGAGGCAGGGGCGGCCGGCCCCCGGCAGCCGCACCACGGCACAACACGGCACAACACAGCAATTGAAGGTCCACGGCGGCAGCAGGACCGCCGCAGTTACACGGAAGGCCAATCACACTCATGGGTGACCTCAACGGAAAGACCGCGCTGGTGACGGGATCCAGCCGGGGTATCGGCCGGAGCATCGCCCAGCGCCTCGCCAAGGACGGTGCACTGGTAGCCGTCCACTACGGCAGCAATGACACCGCGGCCAAGGAAACGGCGGAGAGCATCACCACAGCGGGTGGACGGGCCTTCATCGTGGGCGCGGAACTGGGAGTTCTCGGTGATGCCGAAGCCCTCTTCGCCGCCTTCGACACCGAACTCGCCGCCTCTGGTGCGGAACCCGGGCTCGACATTCTCGTCAACAACGCAGCGCTCAACTTCCCCGGGCGCATAGACCAGGTGACCCCCGAGGAGTTCGACCGCACCATCGCGGTGAACATCAAGGCCCCGTTCTTCCTCGCCCAGCACGGTCTGCGGCGGATGCGGGACGGCGGACGCATCATCAACATCTCATCGGCGGTGACGAGTACGGCGCACCCCTCGCAGATCGCCTACAGCATCTCCAAGGGCGGGATGGACACCCTCACCCTGGCCCTCGCCAAGGACCTCGGTGCCCGCGGGATCACGGTGAACACCATCGCCCCCGGCTGGGTCGAGACCGATGTGACCGCGACGCGGCGGGCGACGCCTGAGGGGCGGGCCGCGCTGGCGGCCTATTCGGTGTTCAACCGGATCGGCAAGCCCCAGGACATCGCCGACGTCGCCGCGTTCCTCGCCTCGGACGACTCCCGCTGGATCACCGGCCAGCGCTTCGACGTCACCGGCGGCTCCATGCTCTGACGCCACCGGGCAGCGCCCTGGGCCGGCGCGGGCGACGGCGTCGTCAGGCGTCGTGGAATACCAGGCCCAGGGAGTGCCGCCGGCCGGAGCGGACGGTGCTCACACCGTGGCGTACGGGGCCTGCCGACCAGCCTCGGGCGGAGCGTACGGGGCGGTCGCGGGTGGTGAAGATCAGGCCGTGGCCCTGCGGCAGGACGGTGGTGGTGCCGCGGGACTGGGCGCGCGGCCGCTGCTCGACGAGGAGGAATTCCCCTCCGGTGTAGTCGGTGCCCTGCTCGTCCAGGCCGATGACCACCTGGAGGGGGAAGACCACCTCCCCGAAGATGTCCCGGTGCAGCGCGTTCCAGTCGCCCTCCCCGTAACGCAGCAGAATCTGTGCGGACTTGGTCTGCCCGGCTTCGTGGCACAGGGTCAGCCACTCCTCCAGGGTGTCCGGCCAGGGGGCCGGTCTGCCGAGCTTGTCCGCCCAGTCGCGGGCGGTCTTCAGCAGGTGCGGGTAGAACGCCTCGCGCAGTGCCTGGACCGGTTCGGGGAGCGGGTCGGCGAAGTAGCGGTACTGGCCCGAGCCGAAACGGTGCCGTGCCATGTCGATGGTCGAGCGGAAGCGGGCACGGCTGCCGGATTCCGCGCCGTGGTCCGGGGCCGGCTCGTCGTACAGCGCGCTGAGGGCGCGGCAGTCCGCCGGGCTGAGCAGACGTGGGGTCACCGCGCAGCCCACACCGTTGAGTTCCTCGGCCAGCGCCGTCCAGTCGGCGGCGGCGACGCGCTGGGCGAGCGTGGCGGGGCGGGCGTGGCGCTTGGTGGTCGTGGTGGTGGCAGTGGTCGTGGTGGTCATGGAGCGCTCCAGCGGGGCGGGGCGGCGCCCGGCGATCCCGAGCGGCGCGGGGCGGCTCAGAGGGCATCCGGCGTGACATCGGGGAGGGCGCCCTCGATGCCGAGGAGCTGCCGTTTGCGTACGGGCCCGCCCGCGTAACCCGAAAGGGAACCGTCCGCGGCGATCACACGGTGGCAGGGCCGGACGACGAGCAGCGGGTTCGCGCCGATCGCCGTTCCGATGGCGCGCACCGCACCCCGCGCAGCACCGATGTCGGCGGCGATCTTCCCGTACGTGGTGGTGGTGCCGTACGGGATGGCCTCCAGCGCCTGCCACACCCGCCGCTGGAAGTCCGTTCCCCGGGCGGGGGCGTAGGCGATGCCGAAGCGGGTCAGCTTCCCGTCGAAGTAGGCGCGGAGCTGGTGGGCGATGTCGGCGAAGGCGGCGGGGGCGTACGTCCAGCCGTCCTGGACGGTCGCCCCGCCCTTCTGTCCGGGGACGGACAGCGAGGCGAGCGCGAGGCCGCCCGGGGCTGTGGCCGATTCCTCGCCCACCAGCAGGAGTTCGCCCAGCGGGCTGCCGAGGGTGGTGTAGAGCGTCATGGTCCGGTGCTTTCCGTGGTGGTGGGGCGGGGGTTCGCCGGCTCCGTGGCCGGCGCGTTCCAGAAGTGGTGCATCGCGTACGAGCGCCAGGGGCGCCAGGAGGTCGCCCGCTCCTTCAGACCTGCCGTCGGGACTCCGGCCCGGCGCATGCCTGCCAGTACGGCCGCATCGCCGGTCAGCAGGACATCGGGGTCCCCGAGGGCACGCATCCGGATGTATCCGGCGGTCCACGGACCGATGCCGCGCAGCCCGAGGAGCGCGCGTTCGGCCTCGTCACGGTCGGCTCCGGCGTCCAGGACGACCGTGCCGTCGGCGAGTGCGGCGCTCAGGGTACGCAGGGTCGCCCGCCGCGACTCGGGCATCCCGAGCTCGGTGAGGGTGGCCTGCGCCAGGTCCTCGATGCGGGGGAAGAGGTGGGTGAGCGCACCGGCCGGCTCGGGCAGCGGTTCTCCGTGGGCGGCGACCAGGGCGCCGCCGAGCGTGCGGCCGGCCGCGACCGAGACCTGCTGTCCGAGTACGGCACGGACGGCGAGCTCGTCCGGGGCGGGAGCGCCCGGGGAGCGCAGTCCGGGGCAGCCGTCCACCAGCCGCGCCAGTACGGAGTCCGCCCCGAGCCGCTCGGCGACCGCGTACGGATCGGCGTCCAGATCGAAGAGGCGGCGCACCCGCTGGCTCGCGGTGGTGAGGTCCCGCAGCTCGGTCAGGCGCAGCCGGCAGTCCAGCCAGCCGTCGCCGGCCGCCTCGTCGACCTCGGCGATCCCGGTTCCGTGCGGCAGCCGCAGGGTGCGCCGGTAGGTACGGGCGCCGGGCTCGCCGCTGACCTCCTCGACACCGGTGATCGCGCGCCGCTGGAGGTGGTCGAAGAGCTGCCGCGCCGCATACGGCCCGCGGAAGGCCAGCCGCAGCGGCAGCACCCCTGGAGTGGTGGGCGGCGCGACCGGTCCGAATCGGGTGCCCTTGCCGGGGCGGGCGGTGCGCAGCCCGCTCGGGGTGAGGGCGTAGATCTCCTTGATGGTGTCGTTGAACTGCCGCACGCTGGCGAAGCCCGCCGCGAAGGCGATCTCGGCCGCCTGCAGTCCGGTGGTCTGCAGCAGGACCCGGGCGGTGTGGGCACGCTGTGCCCGCGCCAGGGCCACGGGCCCGGCGCCCAGCTCGGCGTTCAGCTGGCGCTGGACCTGCCGGGCGCTGTAGCCGAGCCGGGCGGCCAGACCGCAGACGCCTTCCCGGTCGACCACACCCTCGCTGATCAGCCGCATCGCCCGTCCGACGAGATCGGCACGGGCATTCCACTCCGCCGAGCCGGGCACCGCATCGGGGCGGCAGCGCCGGCAGGCACGGAAGCCGGAGCCCTGGGCAGCCGCCGAGGTCGGGAAGAAGGCGACATTCCGGCGTCGGGGTGTGGTGGCGGGACAGCTCGGCCGGCAGTAGATCCCGGTCGTGGACACCGCGAAGAAGAAGGCGCCGTCGAATCTGGCGTCCCTGCTGCGCACCGCCTCGTACCTGCTGTCCTCGTTCATCACAGAGTCCACTGTGCAGCAGGTCAGGCGGCGGCGCTGGCGGAAATCGGACGGAGCGTTCGGGGCGTGGGGGGCCGTGGGGCCGGGCGGTGCGGCGGGGCGGTGCGGCGGGGCCGCACAGTCTTGGGGGAGGCAGCGGGCGTGCGGGCTCGGGTACCCGGCTCGCGTCCCCGGCTCGTAGCTGCGGATCTGCCGCGGGAGCGCGGCACGAACGTGCGGCACACCGGCGGTCCGGCAGGCAACAGCCTTTAGCAGTACGGGAGTTCAGGCTTACGGCCCCCGGGGAGAGAGTCTCGTGCGGGCGCCCGGCTGGATCGTCCGGCGTGGGCTCCCAGGGGATATACCCGAATTGGGGAGTTCCGCCGCGTCGAACCGGCCCTACGACGCCACTATCGCGAGGATCACCAGGAACGCGACCAGCGCGAAGGTCTCCCAGCGCATCGCCCTCCGCAGGACGTTCAAGTCCGAAGAACCCCCCGACCCGCCCCTCAGCGGCGAGTACCCGCCGTCGTCGCTGGTCCCGTTGTCCCCGTCGTCGCTCACGTCGTGCTCCCGCTCTCCTGCCGTCAGCTCACCGGCCGACGGCCTGCCCATCGTCGCTCGTCAGCGTATCCCCCTGCCCAGCGGCACCGAGAGGCGGCCACGAATGCGGAGAAGGCCCGGCTACGGGCACGGTACGGCTACGGCTACGGCTACGGCTACGGCTACGGCTACGGCTACGGCTACGGCTACGGCTACGGCTACGGCTACGGCTACGGCTACGGCTACGGCTGACGATGGCGTGCGTACGCGTCGTTCCCAGCTTGACGCGGAAGCCGCCCCAACAGCCGACCGGCCCCGCCGTTCAAGGCGGTGGCATCGGCCAGTCGTCCAGCGAGCCACCACGCCATTCGACGAGGCGGGGGTCGTCCAGCTCGATGTCCCCGGCCGGACTGGCGACGCCCGCGCGGCGGAGGAATTCAGCAACATCGCCGCGGCCATGGGCCAGGCCGACGATCTGCCCACGCACGGTCACCCGTCGGCCGCCGGACGGCGTCGGCGGGTGCACGATGACAGGCGGATGCTCGGTCATGCCTCCAGCGTGCGCTGGGCTCCGCGCTCGCGCATTTCGGCAGCCGCCGTGAGCGTCAACCCTCCGCCGTCGCGGTGCGCCCGCCCTCCGGCGGCCCCTGCGCCTGACGCGCGGCCTGCAAGCCCGCCCGTGACCTCGACCGGCGACCGGGCCGTACGCGACAATCGCGGCCATGACCATGGATGATCTTGTGATTCCCGATACCCGGGCCTGCCGTGCCGCGCTGGAGGTGGCGAGTGCCTACTGCTCGCCCGCGCTGCTGAACCATTCCGTGCGGGCATACCTCTGGGCGGTCGGCTATGCCTCGGCCCACGACATCGCCTTCGATCCGGAACTCCTCTATGTGTCGGCCATGTTCCACGACATCGGGCTGGTGAAGGAGTTCGACAGCCACACCGTGCCCTTCGAGGAGGCGGGTGGCCATGTGGCGTGGGTGTTCGGGGCGGGCGCCGGGTGGCCGGTGGAGCGGCGGGTACGGGCGTCCGAAGTGATCGTCCGGCATATGTGGGACGCCGTGGAGGTGGCACTGGATCCGGAGGCACATCTGCTGGTGTTCTCCACCTCATTGGACATCTCCGGGCAGCGTCCCGACGCCCTGCCGGCCGGCCTCCGCACCGAGGTGCTGGAGCGCTATCCGCGGCTCGGCCTCGGCGAGGAGTTCCTGGCGTGCTTCCGGAACCAGGCCGAGCGCAAGCCGGACAGTTCCGCGGCGGCCTCGGTCCGCCAGGGCATCGCCGCGCGCATCTCCGCCAATCCGCTGGATGCGCCCGGGGTGTAGCGGGCCTACCCGGTGCCGTACGAGGCCTGCCGGACAGTGCAGTCGGCGGCAGCGGCATGAGGAAGCCCCGGCCAGACGGGGGGACGCTGGCCGGGGCGGCTCGGGAGGGGTGTGCAACACCCACACCCATTTGAACGGTGAACAACAGCTTGGCGTTCCACACGCAGACGTGACGGTCGTCACGCCAGCGGCCACTCTCGCCGTCACCCGTCACCCGTCGCCCGCCGCTCGTCGCTCGTCGCTCGCCCCAGCGGACGTCGGGCTCAGCTTTCGGTGGTGTGTCCGGAGAGGCGTTCGACGCCGCGCAGGAGGGCGGAGTGGTCGAGGCCGCCGTCGCCCTGGGCGCGGAGGGCGGCGACGAGTTGGGCGACGACGGTGCCGACGGGCAGGGCGGCGCCGACGGCGCGGGCGGCGTCGGTGACGATGCCCATGTCCTTGTGGTGCAGGTCGATGCGGAAGCCGGGTGTGAAGTCGCGGGTGGTGAAGTTGTCCTTCTTGCGGGCCAGGACGGTGGAGCCGGCCAGTCCGCCGCCCAGGACGTCGAGGGCGGCGGGCAGGTCGACGCCGGACTTCTCCAGGAAGACGACGGCTTCGGCGCAGGCCTGGATGTTGACGGCGACGATGAGCTGGTTGGCGGCCTTGACGGTCTGGCCGGAGCCGTGGGGGCCGCAGCGCACGATGGTCTTGCCGAGGGTTTCCAGGAGGGGGCGGGCGGCGTCGAAGTCGGCCTGTTCGCCGCCGGCCATGATGGACAGGACTGCTTCGATGGCGCCGGCTTCGCCGCCGGAGACGGGGGCGTCCAGGACGCGGATGCCCTTGTCGGCGGCGGCGTGGGCGAGGTCGATGGAGGTCTGCGGGGTGATCGAGGACATGTCGATCAGCAGGGCGCCGCGGCGGGCGTGGGCCAGGATGCCGTCGGGGCCGTAGGCGATGGCCTCGACCTGCGGGGAGGCCGGGACCATGGTGATGATGACGTCGGCGTCGGTGACGGCCTCGGCGATCGAGCCGGCCGCGTGGCCGCCGTTCTTGGCGAGCCGCTCCAGCTTGTCGGCCTCCAGGGTGTAGCCGGTCACCGAGTAGCCGGCCTTGATCAGGTTCTCGGCCATGGGCGAGCCCATGATGCCCAGACCGATCCACGCGATCTTGGGAAGATTGCTCATGAGGTGCCTCTTTCACATCGCAGAAGGGGAAGACGGCGGCGGACGAGCGCCGTCCGGGTCTTGACGGGAGGGGCGGCGCACCGGGCGCGGGCGTGCACACCACGCCCGGCACACCGTCCGGATCGAGTCCGGCGCCGGTCCGGCGTCAGACCTTGAGCGGCTTGATCGCGGTGGGCGCGTGACCGGGCTCGGTCGCGATGTCCTCCCACTCGTTGACACTGGCGATGTCGGAGCCGCTCATCGAGATATTGGTGATCCGCTCCAGGATTGCCTCGACGACGACCGGGACGCGGTGCTCGGCGGCCAGCTTCTTGGCCTCCTCGAAGGCGGCGCCCAGCTGGCTCGGGTCGGTGACCCGGACGGCCTTGCAGCCCAGGCCCTCGGCGACCTTGACGTGGTCCACGCCGTAGACGCCCAGCTCCGGCGAGTTGATGTTCTCGAACTCCAGGTTGACCTGGAAGTTGATGTCGAGGTTGCGCTGCGCCTGACGGATCAGCCCCAAGTAGGCGTTGTTCACCAGGACATGGATGTACGGGATCTGGTGCTGGGCGCCGACGGCCAGCTCTTCGAGCATGAACTGGAAGTCGTAGTCGCCGGAGAGCGCGACGACCGGGGTCTCCGGGTCGGCGGTGGCGACGCCCAGCGCGGCCGGGATGGTCCAGCCGAGCGGGCCGGCCTGGCCGCAGTTGATCCAGTGGCGCGGCTTGTAGACGTGCAGCATCTGCGCGCCGGCGATCTGGGAGAGGCCGATGGTGGTGACGTAGCGGGTCTCCGGGCCGAAGGCCTTGTTCATCTCCTCGTAGACGCGCTGCGGCTTCATCGGGATGTTGTCGAAGTGCGTACGGCGCTGCAGCTGGGCCTTACGCTCCTGAGTGGCGGCCGCCCAGTCGCCGCGGTCGGGCAGCTTGCCGGCGGTCTTGAGCTCCCTGGCCACCTCGACGAACAGCTCCAGCGCGGCCTTGGCGTCCGAGGCGATGCCGTAGTCCGGGGCGAAGATCTTGCCGATCTGGGTCGGCTCGATGTCGACATGGACGAACGTGCGGCCCTGGGTGTAGACGTCCAGCTTGCCGGTGTGGCGGTTGGCCCAGCGGTTGCCGATGCCGAGGACGAAGTCGGACTCCAGGAAGTTCGCGTTGCCGTAGCGGTGCGAGGTCTGCAGGCCGACCATGCCGGCGTTCAACTCATGGTCGTCGGCGAGGATGCCCCAGCCCATCAGGGTGGGAACGACCGGTGTGCCGGTCAGCTCGGCGAACTCCACCAGCAGGTCACAGGCGTCGGCGTTGATGATGCCGCCGCCGGCGACGATCAGCGGGCGCTCCGACGCGTTCAGGAGCTTGAGGGCCTTCTCGATCTGGGCGCGGGTCGCGGCCGGCTTGAAGGCCGGCAGCGGCTCGTACGTCTCGGGGTCGAAGTCGATCTCGGTCAGCTGGACGTCGATCGGCAGGTCGATGAGGACCGGCCCGGGGCGTCCGGAGCGCATCAGGTGGAAGGCCTGCTGGAAGACACCGGGGACCTGCGCGGCCTCCATCACCGTGGTGGCGGCCTTGGTGACCGGCTTGGCGATCGACGCGATGTCGACGGCCTGGAAGTCCTCCTTCTGGATCACCGCGGTGGGGGCCTGGCCGGTGATGCACAGGATCGGGATCGAGTCACCGATCGCGGAGTAGAGGCCGGTGATCATGTCCGTGCCGGCCGGGCCGGAGGTACCGATGCAGACGCCGATGTTGCCCGGATGGGTCCGGGTGTAGCCCTCGGCCATGTGCGAGGCGCCCTCGACATGACGCGCCAGCGTGTGATCGATCCCGCCCGCGCCCTTGAGCGCCGCGTAGAAGGGGTTGATCGCGGCACCCGGCACTCCGAAGGCGTGGGCCACGCCCTCCCGCTTGAGGATCTCCACCGCGGCGCGGGCGGCTGTCATTCGAGGCATCGAGTACTCCTGCGTCGACCTGTCACGGGCAAGCTCCAGCGCAGCGCCGGAGAGGGTTAATTCCGTATCGTGGAACTAATGTTTTGCTTTATGGAAGGAAAGTAGAACGCGGCGATGCAGCCGTCAAGGGGATGCGGGACGCATGGGGTCGCGGGGCGGCCTCGTGGAACGGCAACGCGAACGCCCGGCCAGTTACCGGCCGGGCGTTCATACAGGGCAGACGGGGTGGGCCCTGACCGCCAGGCGGCCGCCCCGTCGCCGGGCTGCGCAAGTTGACCTAACTGACCTTGCTGACCGCCGCTGACTCTTCACCGGCAGCCGCCCCTCGACTGTCATAGGACCGCACCTCTTTGGTGCACCAGAGACGATCTGGGGGGAACTGATGCTGGACAAGAGTTACGTCGTGCCCTGGGGGAAGCGGGGCAGCATGTCGACCGGCGCCGAGGCCGCCGTGCTGGCCGACCTCGTCCACGAGAGCGCACCGCTGCCGGCGGGCACCCGGCGCGAACGGTTCGAGCGCTCCTTCGCCGAGTCGGTCGGCAGCCGGCACGCGATCTCGGTCAACAGCGCAGCGGTCGCCCTGCACATGGCGATCCGGATGCTCGACCTGGCCCCCGGCGACGAGGTGATCGCCACCCCCCAGACCCACCGGGCCACCGTCCAGCCACTGCTCGACCACGACGTACGGGTCCGGTTCTGCGATATCGACCCCACCACCCTCAACCTGGACCCGGCCGCGCTGGAGGCGCTGATCACCCCGCGCACCCGGGCCCTGCTGCTGGTGCACTACGGCGGCTGCCCCGCCGAGATGGACACGGTCATGGCACTGGCCCGGCACCACGGCTTCCTGGTGCTGGAGGACTGTGTGCATGCGCTGGGCGCCCGCTACCGCGGCCAAAGCCCCGGATCCCTGGCGGACATCGCCGCCTTCAGCCTCCACAACGACAGGGCCGGCACCGTGCTCGGCGAGGGCGGTCTGATCACCTGTAACCGGGACGACTGGGCCCAGCGGCTGCACCGGCTACGCGCCTACGACACCGACACCCGCACCGCGCACCCCCGGGCGGCCCGGGCGCCGGAGCCGGGCGTGCCGGCGGGGGCCACGTACACCGTGCCTCTCCAGCGCGGCTGTGTACGGCGGCCCGGCAGCGACGCGACGATGACGGAGGCGGCCGCGGCCCTCGGCCAGGCCCAGCTCGCCAGGGTCGAGACCGCCGCCGCGAAGCGCCGCGCGCTCGCCGGGCGGCTGGACGAGGTCCTCGCCCGCTACCCCTTCCTCACCCCGCAGTCGGCGCCCGCGCACAGCACCCACGCCTACCACCTCTACACCTGCTTCGCCGGCCACCAGGAGCTGCGCGACCGGCTCGTCCTGGCCCTGGACCGCAGGGGGGTGGAGATCCAGCTGCGCTACTTCCCCCAGCATCTGCTGCCGCAGTGGCGCCACCGCGGCCATCTGCGCGGCGAGTGCCCGGTCGCCGAACGCAGCTGGTTCGAACAGCACCTCAATCTCCCCTGCCATGCGCTGCTGACTCCCCATCAAGAGGACTACCTCATTGAGGTGTTGGACGGATCTCTGGCAGAGCTGAACGGCGGGGCGCCGGTCCCGGCGGCGGTGCCCGCGACGGTCTGCGGACAGAGGTAGGGCGCGGCGGAGGGGAACGGAAGGGCGCGCCCCTGCGCATTCTGCGGGACCATCCGTACTGCTCCTGAGCCGCCGCGCGGGGCGGGGTGCGGGTGCCGTACAGGTACGCCCGGCCGCCGTCGATCACCGCGTACGGCCGTGACCTCGCCTGCACCGTCATGACCGCCGGAGCGCATCATGGCCGGATTCTTCACAAGAGACGGGGGAACCATTCCTGGTGGACGAGGTACCGATTGTTTTCGGAAAAATTGGCCGGTTCGGAGTTGCGCCGCTCTCAATAGCCCGATCTGGCATATGTCATTCAGATCTCCCCATGATGGATACCGTGATGTACGCTACGGCGTACGTCCAGCGTCGAGCCGAGGGGGGATACGCCTTGAGCGTGAAGCAGATGCTCGCGCACATGACTGATGCTCTCCACCGGCCATGGGAAGCTGGAGCGGCTTACGTAACGGGATATCCGGACAAAGTTCGGCATCCGGAGGAGGCGGCAAGTCGGTCAACCCGCACTTGAGCCTTCGTCCTGCTGCGCACCCGTTCCTCACCTGCGCCGGATCACGTTGAATCCCTTTCATTCTCTGAAGAACTGCGCTATGCCGACGGTCCCGAGACCTGACCTCGTTGCTGCGTTTTCCCGTTGACCAAGGGGAAACGCAGCTCATTATCGGTTCGGCATTCTGACCTTATTCGATCTTGTGGTCGTATCTGCACCCGGCCCTCCACAGAGGTCCGCAGACGGCCATTCGGGGAGTAGGACGCCGCAGATGGCTCAGATACAACTGCTGATCGCCGATGACCAGGTCGTGACCCGGTCCGGTCTCATGGCGATGACCAGGGAAGCTCCCGGACTTGACGTGGCCGGCGTGGCGCAGGACGCGGCAGGCGTCGTGACCGCCGTCGACCGCGAGGATCCCGACATCGTCCTGCTCAATCTCCGCAAACTGACGGGTGACAGCTTTCGCCGTCTCGTCCAATTGATCGGAGCGCATGCCTCGATCATCGTCCTGTGCTGTCACGACTCCGTCGTCACGCTCCAGGACGCTTTACGGGCCAAGGTCGCCGGGTTCATGGACCTGGAAATCCTGCAGGAGGACTTCGCCAGCGTGATCACCCTGGTCAGCCGGGGCTGTGCGGTGTATCTCCTCCCCCGTGACCGGCTTTCCGATATCAGTACCGAATATCCGACGTCATCGACCTCGGTAGCGATTTCGAGTCTCACCTCGCGAGAGAACGATGTTCTGCTGCTACTGGCCGCGGGCATGACGAACAAACAGATCGGTTCCACTCTTCATATCGCGGAGAATACCGTCAAGAAACATGTGCATCGCGCAATGATCAAGTTATCGGCTTCCAACCGGGTGGAAGCGGCGCTGCTCGTCTCCCAGCACGGCACGAAGCGGTGAGCGGCACACGACGGTCCTGATTCGTTGCTATGTTACGTCGATGATGGATATTGACGCGGCTCAAGCCGTCCTCGATAACAGCCCCTTCGGCCCCTGGTGGGGATTCAAGGTGGAAGCCGTCGGGAAGGGGCAGGCCAAGGTCTCGTTACGCCAGCGCCCGGAACTCTTCCGCCCCGGCGGCGTCCTCCAGGGCGGGTGCGCGATGACGCTCGCCGATGTGACCTGCTGGATCGCGATCATGTCGCTGTTCGGCGAGGACGATCCGTCCGTCACCCAGCAGATGACGACGAGTTTCCTCGGCCCGGCGCGCACCGATCTGGTCTGCGAGTCGACGATCGTCCGGCCCGGCCGCCTGATCGTCTACGGCACCGCCGACACGACCGACACCGCCGGCAAGCTCGTCTCCCACCACACCCTGACCTATATCCGGCCACCGGAGCGGAACGTGGCCTGAGAAGTCCGTCGGTTCCCGGCCAAGACCCCTTGCCCGCGGCCTTCTCGGCGACAACTCGCCCGCCCCATCCGCCCATCCGTGAACACGTGTCATCCGTGACCCCCTGCACCACACGACAGCGGCGTGTGGTGCAGGGGGTCACGTGCGTCCCGACGGAGACCTATGGGGGCCTGGCGCGGCGTACGGGCCCGGAAGGTACCCCACGAAGTACCCCGAAAGAGCCACCGGGTTACCCCCTTCGTTCCCTGCAGATACGGCCCCATCGTGGCCTACCGGCCCCGCGAACTGCCCGAATAGGCTGAATTTCATCAGCTACCCGGAGGAGAATTCGTATGGGGACCGTCTTTTCGGAGACTGTGGACCTGGAGAGCGTCGGTGAACTCCCGGAGGAATACCGTGAGGTGCTGACACATCAGATGCTCGCCAACGGCGAAGGCGAGCTGAGCGCGGGCGACACCTACGTGGACTCGTTCTATCCGCTTGCTCCCAACGCCGACGAGCGCTATATGTGCCTCAAGTTCGCCATGGAAGAAGTGGACCACTTCCGGCGCTTCGCCAAGCTGCTCACCCCGCTCGGCGTCGACACCTCGCACATGGTGAATCAGGCCGTGGCGGAACGGCGTTACTTCCCGGCCGAGAGCATGACCACGCAATTCACCGTCTGGGAGGAGCGCGCCGCATTCAGCTTCCTCTGCGAGCTCGAAGGCCATTTCCAGATCAAGGAGATGACCACCAGCACCTACGCGCCGCTGCGTGCCGAAGCCGCCGCGATCCTCAAGGAGGAGGCACGGCACTTCGGTTACGGCAAACGCCTGATGCAGGAGTCGTACGACGCCGGCGCGCAGTCCCGTGACCGGGCCCAGAAGGCGCTGGACAAGTTCTACCCGATGGCGCTGGACATGTTCGGGCGGCCCGACTCCCGCCGCGGACGTCTCGCGGTCCGGTGGGGCCTGCGTAAGAACGACAACGGAGAGCTGCGCGAGCTCTACAAGACCGCGATCGCGGGGCACATCGAGAAGATCGGTTTCTCCGTCCCCAAGGTCGATCCCTCGCAGCTCCAGTTCGCCTGAGCGGCGCCGGCCCGGCTTCCTCGCACACGATCCACCTCACCGGAACCATCCACCTCACCGGAGTAGGAATCGATGACGACGACCGACACGCTGATCGACCGGATCAAGACGCACCGCGTCTTCGACCACCCGCTCTACGAGCACTGGGCCGCGACGCCCCCGTCCGCCGAGGTCTCGGGCGCGCTCTTCCACCAGGTGCAGTCGTTCTGCGCCGCTACCCGCCCCGGCGGCGAGTTCCCCACCGCCCTGCGCAGCCTCGGCTGGAACGAACAGGCCCTCCTCATCGAGGAGATCGTCGACAGTGAGTCCGGGCACGGCCCCGAACTCGCGACGATGGCGGGCCACATCGTGAACCGCACCGGTTCCCAGGTCTTCGACGACGTCTACGACACGACGCGGGTCGAGGCATGGCTCAAGAGCTCGTCGGACCGGCTGCTCGCCGGGCTGCCGGGGTACGACCGCGAGACCGGTCTGACGCCTCAGGCGGCGGCCGCCATCGAGGTGTTCCGGCGCCGGTTCTCCTCCGACGCCGAGACCACCGTCCGCAACCTCGGCACGGCGCTCGCGCTGGAGATCATCTCCAACCAGTCGCTGATCCCGGGTGAGAAGCGCGCGCTCATCGATTCCGGCCACTACAAGGCCGACCTCGACGAGCCGGAAATGCATTACATGGCGGAGCACTGGGGTGACGACGGTGCCGAGCAGCAGCACGAAGCAAATGTGATCAAGGCTGTCTCGTCCGTGATGGACGCCTCGAACAGCGAGCAGATAGAGCAGGGTGTGGAGGACTTCCTCTCATCGCTGTGTGCACTGTGGGACGTCCTGGACGCGGCGCTGCTCGCATCCGGACTGCAGCCGGCCGAATAATTCTCTGCCGGACGGGCCGGCGGTTCACGCCACAAGGCGGGGCCGCCGGCCCGGCTGTCAATGGACAGAATTCTGGGGTGAGTTATGAGTGTGTTCAAGGAAATGGACGGCCACGAGCAGGTTCTTTTCAGCTCCGGCCCCGGCGGTCTCCGGTGCGTCATCGCCCTTCATTCGACACTGCTGGGCCCCGCACTCGGCGGCGTCCGCTATCTTCCGTACCGCGATGACGACCAGGCGATCGGCGACGCGTTACGTCTTTCCCGTGCGATGACATACAAGGCGGCCTGTGCGGGCCTCGATATCGGGGGCGGAAAGGCCGTCATTTTCGGTGGCGCGGGCGTCGAGAAGTCGGAGGCGCTGCTCCGCGCTTTCGGGCAGGCGGTCGAGTCTCTCTCCGGACGGTTCATCGCTGCCTGCGACATGGGCATCACCACCGCCGATCTCCGGGTCATGCGCAAGGAATCCCAGTGGATACGCGGTCTGGATACCGAGGAGGGCGGCTCCGGTGAATCGGGCGCCATGACCGCCTACGGCGTGAGCCTCGGTATCCGGGCCTGCTTGGAGTACCTCGACGGCAGCGACAGCCTGGAAGGCCGCCATATCGCCATCGACGGCGTCGGCAAGGTGGGAGCCCGGCTTGCGGGCCACCTGGCGGACGGCGGCGCGCGGCTGACCGTGGCCGACATCGACCAGGAGAAGGCCGAGCGGGTGGCCGAGGCATGCGGGGCGGAGGTCGTGAGCCGGGAGAAGCTCTACCTGCTCGACGTGGACGTCCTCAGTCCGAACGCGGTCGGCAACGTCATCGACGCCGACCTGGTGGACAACCTCCGCTGCCGGATCGTTGCGGGCGGGGCCAACAACCAGCTCTCCGCACCCGTCATCGCGGATCGGCTCGCGGCACGCGGCATCCTGTACGCACCGGACTTCGTGATCAACGCGCTCGGCCTGATCCAGGTGGTCGACGAGCTGCATCCCGCGGGCCATGACATGAACCGGGTCAGGAAGGACGCGCAGCTGATCCCGGAACGGCTCGTCGAGATCTTCACCAGGGCGAAGAACCTGAACATCAGCACCGCCGGCGCCGCGATCAGCATGGCGCGGGACCGTCTGGCGGCCGTACGGGGCGTGCGGTCGTTCTGGCTGCCGCCGCGGTGCCGGTGAACGGGCGCGGAGCGATGAGGAGCGACTGCTGATGGAGTTGGAAGCCGCCATCCGGACCCGCCGCAGTGAGCACCGTCTGATCGAACCCGCCCCGAGCGACGAGGAGTTCGTCGATCTGCTCGGCTGGGCGGCGACCGCGCCCGACCACGGCCACCTCCGCCCCTGGCGGTGGATCCTCGTACGCGGGGACAGCCGGACGGCGCTGGGCGTGTCCTTCGCGTCCGGCGCCACCGACGCGGAGACCGTCCGCCGGGAGATGCGGAAACCACTGCGCGCCCCGCTCCTCGCGACGCTGGTCTTCGTGCCCCGGCGCAACCACCGCGTACCGGACTGGGAGCAGCTCGCCGCGAGCAGCGCGATGGTCAACTCGCTGATGCTCCTCCTGCACGACAGGGGGTTCGGCAGTATCTGGCGCACCGGCTCGTCCGTCGACTCCGCCGAGACCCGTACGCTGCTGGGCCTCGCCCCGCACGAAGGGCTCATCGGCTGGCTCTACATCGGCAGCCCGGACCCCACCCGGCGTTCGGTCCTGCGCTCCCCGGTACCGGTCAGCCACCGGGTCTCCCGGTTCACACCGGAGGGCTGCCCGGGGCAGCCCGGCCCGCTCCGGCCCAGCGGTCACCAGCGGGTGAGCGACACGCTCTGACCGCGGGCGGTACGGGCGGCCGGAGTGCGCCGTCCGCCCGTACCGGCCCGCGGGGCCACGTGGTCCGGATGCGGTGTCGGGCTCAGTGAACGGAGAACCCGCCGTCGACGAAGAGCGCCTGCCCGGTGACGTAGCCGGAGGCGCGGCCGGCCAGGAACACCGCCGCTCCGGCGAAGTCCTCGGGCAGGCCGTTGCGTCCGACCAGCGTGCGCTCGGCCAGCGCCGCCACCTTCTCCGGGTCGGACGCCAACCGCGCATTGAGCGGGGTCATGACGAAGCCGGGCACCAGTGTGTTGCAGGTGACACCGTGGGGCGACCACGCCTCGGCCTGAGAGCGGGCCAGCGACTCCAGCGCGCCCTTGGAGACCCCGTAGGCGCCGCTCTGGACGAATGCCCGGTGCGCCTGCTGGGAGGTGATGTGGATGATCCTCCCGAAGCCCCGCTCGGCCATGCCCGGCCCGAACCGTTGGCCCAACAGGTAGGGCGCCTCCAGGTTCACCGCCATCGTCGCGTCCCACACCTCCTCGCCCAGCTCGCCCATCGGCGGCCGCAGGTTGATCCCGGCGCTGTTGACGAGAATGTCGGGCTCGCCGAACACCCCGGCTGCCTGTTCCGCTGCCGCGCGCACCCCGTCGCGGGTGCTCAGGTCGGCGCTCACCCAGGCCGCCCGGCAGCCGTCCGCCGCCAGCTCGTCGACCGTGGCGGCCAGTTCCGGCTCCTTGCGCGCCACGATCACCACGCTCGCCCCCGCTCGCGCGAGAGCCCCGGCGACGGCCCGGCCGATGCCGGAACTTCCGCCCGTCACCACGGCGGTCCGGCCGTCCAGCGAGAACAGTTCGGAGAGGTAGCTGGGCGAGATCATGCCCGCACCCTAGACGGCGAAGGCCTGGCCGGACGAGGGCGGCCGTCTCAGCGGATCGGCATCCCGGAGAGCGTCCGGGCGATGACCAGGCGCTGGATCTCGCTGGTGCCTTCGAAGATCGTGTAGATGGCGGCGTCGCGGTGCATCCGCTCGACCGGGTACTCGCGGGTGAAGCCGTTACCGCCGAGGATCTGTACGGCCTGGGCGGTGACCTTCTTGGCGACCTCGCTGGCGAAGAGCTTCGACATGGAACCCTCGGCGGAGGTGAACGGCTTGCCGGTCACCGCCATCCAGGAGGCCCGCCAGACCAGCAGGCGGGCGGCGTCGATCTGGGTGCGCATATCGGCGAGCTGGAAGGCCACACCCTGGTTGTCGATGATCGGGCGGCCGAACTGGGAGCGGGTTTTGGCGTACTCCAGGGCCTCCTCGTAGGCCGCGCGGGCAGTGCCGACCGCCATCGCGCCGACGGCGGGCCGGGAGGCCTCGAAGGTGGCCATGGCGGCGTTCTTCACCCTCTCGCCGTCCTTCTTGGCGTTCTCCCGGGCCCGGGCGAGACGCTCGTCGAGCTTCTCCTTGCCGCCGAGCAGGCAGTGGCCGGGGATCCGGACGTTCTCCAGGACGACCTCGGCGGTGTGCGAGGCGCGGATGCCGTGCTTCTTGAACTTCTGCCCCTGGGTGAGGCCGGGGGTGTTCGGGGGGACGATGAAGGAGGCATGGCCCTTGGAGCCGGCGTCCGGGTCGACGACCGCGACGACGACATGGACGTTGGCGATGCCGCCGTTGGTGGCCCAGGTCTTGGTGCCGTTGAGCACCCACTCGTCCTTGGCCTCGTCGTAGACCGCGCGGGTGCGCATGGCGGCGACGTCCGAGCCGGCGTCCGGTTCCGACGAGCAGAAGGCGGCGACCTTGACGTCATGGACGTCGCCGTACATCTGCGGGACCCAGGTGCCGATCTGCTCCTCCGTGCCGTTCGCGAGCACACCGACGGCAGCCAGGCCCGTGCCCACGATCGACAGACCGATACCGGCGTCGCCCCAGAACAGCTCCTCCATCGCCATGGGGATGCCGAGGCCCGTGGGGTCGAAGAACTGCTGGGCGTAGAAGTCGAGGGAGTACAGGCCGATCTTGGCGGCCTCCTGGATGACGGGCCAGGGGGTCTCCTCGCGCTCGTCCCACTCGGCGGCGGCGGGGCGCATGACGTCCGCGGCGAAGCCGTGAATCCAGTCACGGACTTCCTTCTGCTCGTCGTTGAGCTCCATGGTGAACTCGGCCATGTCCCCTCCAGCTGCTGCAGGCATTACGGTGTTACTAGCGGTAACCCGCAGTGTGTTACTCGCCAGTAAGCGGTGTCAACTCCCCTGGGAACGAAATCGCCGTGGAGATCGGGTGTTACGTTGCGCCAGCGCCACGGATTCACAAGGGTGGGGAGCACGACCATGGAAAGCACAGAGCACAGCGGCCGCCGGCAGACGGCGACCGAGCGCAGACGGCGGGAGCTGCTGGAGGCCGCCGAGCGCATTGTGCTGCGCGACGGCCCGGACGCCTCGATGAACGCCATCGCCGCCGAGGCGGGTATCACCAAACCGATCCTCTACCGGCACTTCGGCGACAAGGGCGGGCTGTACCGCGCGCTCGCCGTACGGCACACGGATGCCCTGCTCGCCAATCTGGCGACCGCGCTGGACGCCCCCGTCCTGCGCCGGGACCGCGTCGAGGCCACCCTCGACGCCTACCTCCTCGCCATCGAGGCCCGGCCGCAGGTGTACCGCTTCCTGATGCACCCGTCGGACGAGGACAACGCGTCCGAGTCCGGCTTCGACGTCGGACGGCACTCCGCCCCGCTGCTGCGCCGGCTCGGCGAGGAGCTGGCCAAGGTGATCACCGACCGGCTCGACCTGGGTCCGGGCGGCGAGCTGACGGCGCGCGTCTGGGGCCATGGCATCGTCGGCATGATGCAGCACGCCGGTGACTGGTGGCTGCGCGAACGCCCTTGCTCACGCGAGGAGTTGGTCAAGCAGCTGGCCGATCTGCTCTGGGGGCAGCTGGCCGCGGTCGAGGACCGTACGGACGGCCCCGGCTTCTGAGCGCCGGTCCGTGAAACGGCGGGAAGCGCCGGTCGCTCAACGGCCGGACGCCTCCGCCGTGGCGGCCCACGGGGCCTTGGCCGCCGCGCGCAGCGCCCGGCGGCGGCGCAGTCCGGTGAGGTGGTCGACGTAGAGACCACCGTCGAGATGGTCGCACTCGTGCTGGAGACAGCGGGCGAAGAAGCCGGTGCCGGTCACCGTCCGGGGCTCGCCGGTGACGCTGACCCCGGTCACGACGGTGTGGTCGTGGCGCGGGGTGCCGGCTTCGATGCCGGGGAGCGAGAGGCAGCCCTCGGGTCCGCGGATGACCGGTCCGTCGACGTCGACGAGCCGGGGGTTGACGAGATGCCCCAGATGACGGCGGTCCTCGTCGTCGGGGCAGTCGTAGACGAAAACCCTCAGCGGGACACCGATCTGGTTGGCGGCGAGGCCCACACCCTGCGCGGCGTACATCGTCGCGTACATGTCCTCGACCAGCCGGGCCAGCTCGTCGTCGAAGACGGTGACCTCCTGACAGGGCTCGGTCAGGGCCGGATCGCCGAGCAATCGCAGCGGGCGGACATGGCCGGAACTGCCGGGAATGGTGCGGGGACGCATGGGGACAAGCGTACGGTCCTGCACAGCTCGGATGTCGCCGCACGGGTGGCGGGGTTCGGGGCTGCGGCCGGATCTCGATAGGCTGATCCCCGACCGAAGCCCCGGCCGGTCATCGGCTGCGGAGGAGGCGTTCCACCCTCAGCCCCACGGCAGGCGGGCGCCGGATGCAAGGAGGATCAAAGACGATGGCAGGCAACACGGAGCCGCTGTCGCCGCGGGCCAAGCTGGCCGTGACGGCGGGCAAGGCCGCGGCGGCGGTATCGCGCGCGGCGGGCCGCGGCAGCGGATCGGTGATCGGTGGCCGGGTGGCGCTCAAGCTCGACCCCGACCTGCTGGCGCGGCTGGCCCGGCACTTGGACGTCATCCTGGTGTCGGCGACCAACGGCAAGACGACCACGACGCGGCTGATCGCGGAGGCGCTGCGGGCCAGCGGTCCGGTGGTCTCCAACGCGCTCGGCGCCAATATGCCGGCGGGCATCACGTCCGCGCTGGCCGGTGGATCGGACGCCCGCTACGGCGTCATCGAGGTGGACGAGAAGTACCTCGCCGGTGTCGCACGCGATACGACGCCGAAGGCCATAGCGCTGCTGAACCTCTCCCGCGACCAGCTCGACCGCGCCGCGGAGACCCGGATGCTGGCCGAGCACTGGCGCGAGGGGCTGGCCGGTTCCAAGGCCCTGATCATCGCCAACGCGGACGACCCGCTGATCGTGTGGGCGGCCTCGTCGTCCGCGAATGTGGTGTGGGTCGCGGCCGGGCAGGAGTGGAAGGACGACGCCTGGTCCTGCCCCTCGTGCGGTGGTGTGATGCAGCGGCCGGGCGAGGACTGGTTCTGCGCCGAGTGCGGCTTCCGCCGTCCCACGCCCAGCTGGGCGCTGTCCGGCGATCATGTCCTCGACCCGCACGGCAGCGCCTGGCCGATCAAGCTGCAGCTGCCGGGGCGCGCCAACAAGGCGAACGCCACCACGTCCGCCGCGGTCGCCGCCGCCTTCGGGGTGCCGCCGCAGGTGGCCCTGGAGCGGATGTTCTCGGTGCAGGCGGTGGCCGGACGCTATGACGTGGTCACCTTCATGGAGCGGGAGCTGCGGCTGCTGCTGGCGAAGAACCCGGCCGGCTGGCTGGAGACGTTCTCGCTGATCGACCCGCCGCCCACCCCGGTGATCATGTCGGTGAACGCCCGCGGCGCGGACGGCACCGACACCTCCTGGCTGTGGGACGTCGACTACACCCGGCTGGCCGGGCACCCGATCTTCGTGCTCGGCGACCGCAAGCTGGACCTGGCGGTGCGGCTGGAGGTCGCGGGCCTCGACTTCCAGGTCTGCGAGAGCCTCGACGAGGCGGTGCAGCTGGCACCGCCCGGCCGGATCGAAGTCATCGCCAACTACACGGCCTTCCAGGACCTGCGCCGGCGCGTGGGCAACTGACGTGATGCGCGGACAAGGACGATCGAGAATGAGTGACAACAGCCTCCGTCTGGTGTGGATCTACCCGGACCTGCTGAGCACGTACGGCGACCAGGGGAACGCCCTGGTGGTGGAGCGGCGGGCGCGCCAGCGCGGTCTGGACGTCCAGCGTCTGGACGTACGGTCCGACCAGCAGATCCCCACCTCCGGCGACATCTACCTGATCGGCGGCGGTGAGGACCGGCCGCAGCGGCTGGCCTCCGAGCGGCTGATCCGCGACGGCGGACTGAGCCGGGCGGTCTCCAACGGCGCGATCGTGTTCTCGGTGTGCGCCGGCTACCAGATCCTGGGCCATGAGTTCATCAATGACCTCGGGGAGCGGCAGCAGGGCCTGGGGCTGCTGGACGTGGTGAGCGCCCGCGGCGAGGCCGAGCGCTGCGTCGGCGACGTACTCGCCGATATCGACCCGCAGTTGGGGCTGCCGCCGCTGACCGGCTTCGAGAACCACCAGGGCGTCACGCACCTGGGCAAGACCGCCCGGCCGTTCGCCAAGGTGCGCTTCGGCAAGGGCAACGGTGTCGGCGACGGCTACGAGGGCGCGTGGAACGACACCGTCTTCGGTACGTACATGCACGGCCCGGTGATGGCGCGCAATCCGCATATCGCCGACCTGCTGATCAAGCTGGCGCTCGATGTCAATGCGCTGCCTCCGGTGGACGACACCTGGTACGAGGCATTGCGCCAGGAGCGGATCGCCGCGGCGACCCAGCCCGCTTAATACCGGTTGATTCGCCTTTCGGGCGGTTTGCGGATATCCGCTCCGCGCCCGGATTGCGCCCCTTCCGTACGCCCGCAGTCCGCACTGCGGGCGTACGTGTTCCCGGCGGCCCCGCGCTTGTAGGGTGAGCGGAATCCAACCGGACGACGGGGTCCGGGCCCCCGGTTGAGCTGCAGAGGTTTTTCGAGCAATGCGTATTGGTGTCCTCACCTCCGGCGGCGACTGCCCCGGACTGAACGCCGTCATCCGGTCCGTCGTCCACCGCGCCACCGCTGATCACGGCGATGAGGTGATCGGCTTCCGCGATGGCTGGAAGGGCCTGCTGGAGTGCGATTACCGCAAGCTCGACCTCGATGCCGTCGGCGGCATCCTGGCGCGCGGCGGCACCATCCTCGGGTCGTCCCGGGTGCAGCCCGCGCATCTGCGCGACGGTGTGGAGCGGGCCCGCGGCCATGTCGCCGAGCTGGGCCTGGACGCGATCATCCCGATCGGCGGCGAGGGCACGCTGAAGGCGGCACGGCTGCTGTCGGACGCCGGGCTGCCGATCGTGGGCGTCCCGAAGACCATCGACAACGACATCGCGGTCACGGATGTCACGTTCGGCTTCGACACCGCGGTGGGGGTCGCCACCGAGGCGCTGGACCGGCTCAAGACCACCGCCGAGTCGCACCAGCGGGTGATGATCGTCGAGGTGATGGGGCGGCACACCGGCTGGATCGCGCTGCACTCGGGGATGGCGGCCGGTGCGCACGCGATCGTGGTGCCGGAGCGGCCCTTCGACATCGACGAGCTCACCGCGCGGGTCTCCGAGCGCTTCGAGGCCGGCAAGAAGTTCGCCATCGTGGTGGTCGCCGAGGGCGCCAAGCCGCGCGAGGGCACCATGCCCTTCGACATCGGCGGCAAGGACATGTACGGCCATGAGCGGTTCGCCGGCGTCGCCCGGCAGCTGTCCGTGGAGCTGGAGAACCGGCTCGGCAAGGAGGCGCGTCCGGTCATCCTCGGGCACGTCCAGCGCGGCGGCACCCCGACCGCGTACGACCGGGTGCTCGCCACCCGCTTCGGCTGGCATGCCGTCGAGGCCGCGCACCGCGGCGACTTCGGGATGATGACGGCACTGCGCGGCACCGACATCACGCTGGTGCCGCTGGCCGAGGCCGTGGAGACACTCAAGACGGTGCCCGCGGAGCGCTACGACGAGGCCGAGTGCGTGCTGTGACCCCGGTGGATCCGGCGCGATAGTTCCGGACTGCACGAACCGCCCCCGGCCGATTCCATGGCCGGGGGCGGTTCTAGACGGGTGAGTCCGAAGTCCCGTCGTCCGACCGAAGGGCGGGCGGGGAGGCGTCAGGCGCGTGCAGCTGCAAGGCGGACGGATTCAGTCATAGCGGAGCTATGGGTGGATTCGGCCAACGCCGCAGATGTGCGTGCCTGGCGCCTCCCCGCAGGCGGGACTTCGGACTCACCCGTCTAGTCTTGTCGCCGGAGTATCGGTACGAATCAGGAGCGAGCGGATGGATCACAGCGGGCACGGCATGGACGGCATGAACATGGATCTGCCGCCGTTCACGCTGGGGAGGGGCCTGGAGTTCGGTGGTGATCCGGTCTTTCTCGTCGGCTGTCTGCTGGGGCTCGGGCTGTACGGCTGGGCGGTGATCCGGCTGCGGCGCCGGGGGGACGCCTGGCCGGTGGGCCGGACCGTGGCCTGGGCCCTGGGCCTGGTGTCGGTGGCACTGGTGATGTGCACCCGGCTCAATGACTACGGCATGGCGATGTTCAGCGTGCACATGGTCCAGCACATGGTCATCAGCATGCTCTCGCCGATCCTGCTGCTGCTCGGGGCGCCGGTGACGCTGGCGCTGCGCGCCTTGCCGGCCGCCGGGCGCGGCCGCAAGGGACCGCGCGAACTGCTGGTGGCGCTGCTGCACAGCCGCTACATGCGGATCATCACGCACCCGGCGTTCACCATCCCGCTGTTCATCGCGAGCCTCTACGCGCTCTACTTCTCGCCGCTGTTCGACTTCCTGATGGAGACCAGGGCCGGGCACATCGGGATGATGGTGCACTTCCTCGCGGTGGGCATGGTGTTCTTCTGGCCGATCATGGGCGTCGACCCGGGCCCGCACCGGCCGGGTTACGTGATGCGGATGCTGGAGCTGTTCGCGGGCATGCCGTTCCACGCGTTCTTCGGGATCGCGCTGATGATGGCCTCGGAGCCGATGGTCGACACCTTCCTGAACCCGCCCGCCTCGCTCGGGATCGACGCGCTGTCCGACCAGTCGGCCGCCGGCGGCATCGCCTGGGCCTTCAGCGAGATCCCGTCCGTCGTGGTGCTGATCGCCCTGGTCTTCCAGTGGTACAAGTCCGAGGAGCGTCAGTCGCAGCGCGCGGACCGGGCCGCCGACCGCAACGGTGACAAGGATCTGGCCGACTACAACGCCTACCTCGCCTCGCTCAACGCACGGGGGCAGTGACGGCGGTCGACGTCTGGCGGTACGGGCCGCGGCCGGGGACGATGGTCCCATGGCCGCGGCCCGCGTCGTTCGCCGGCGTCCGGGCCGCCGTGAGGAGGGTGCGGGTATGCCCGGATCTGCGAGGACGATGGCCGTGTGCACGGTGGGCGGGCTGGTGGTGGCGACCGCCTACACCGTGGCACTGGGCGCCAATGGCTGGGTCTGGTTCTCCTGGGTGGTGCTGGCGCTGGTGACGATCGGAGTGGTGGCCGCGCGGCCGGTCTGATCCCGTCGGCGCGGGGCGCCGTTCAGAAGCGGAAGACGGGCCCGGTGGCGGAGTCCATCGTGCAGGCGTTGGGGTACTCCTTGCGCCAGTTGACCGGGACACCGCGCCAGGTGCCGGTCGCGGTGACGGTGACCGGGTCGAACTCCCTGGTGCAGTTGTGCGGCTCGCCGGGCAGCGCGTCCAGGTCCCCGCGGGCCCACGTCAGCGCGTCACAGGCGGCGTCCGCGTGCGGATGTCTGCGGTGGATGTCCGGGCAGCTGAGCCGGACCCCCCGTGTCCAGGTGTTGCCCGCTCCGGACATGGTGAGCTGCAGGCCCTGATCGCCGGACGGCGGCTCGTCGGCGCCGGCCGGACCGGCGCAGAGCAGGGCCGCGGACAGGGTGGCAAGCACGGTGGCGGGCAGGGTGGCACGGGCGGATCGGCGTCGACGGCTCACGGGCATCGTGGTCTCCTGGGAACACTCGGTGGGATCACTTGCCGGAGCCCGACAGGGTCACGCGGCGCCCGGCGGCCCCAGGGCACCTCGCCGCGACCCGGCGGACAAGCGGCCACGCCGTGAGGTCGCCCGTACGGCCTGCGGATGCCGCCCAGGAGACAGGGCCACGCCAGGAGACAGGGTGGCCGGCAACGGAGGAGGCGGCTCCGCTGCCGGCCACCGGACCGGGGTTACCCCACGCGCTCGATGCGGGCGCGCCGGATCAGGTTCTTGCCCTCTTCACGTACCTCCTCGAACGCCGCGTTGTTCAGCAGCACACAGCTGCCCGACGTGGACGTGACGGAGACCGTCGTCGACTTGTTGTTGTCCAGGTTGGTCACCTTCAGCTTGGTCCCGGTGGGGAACTCGCCACTGGACGCCGCCGGTGCGCCGCCCTCGCCTGAGAGGGTCACCGTCGAGCCGGGGCACACCACATCGCCGTCGCCGGCCGGCGGGGCGGCGGAGGCGGACGAGTCGTCGGACGCGGGCGGGTCGTCCGACGCGGGTGGCTGTGCCGATCCGGGCGGCGCCTGCGACGCGGACGCCGCGCCACCGGCGGGTGGCTCGTCCGCCGCCGGCGGAGCGCCCGCGGCCGCGCCCCCGTCCGCGGAGCAGCCGGCGGCCTTCTGCTTCGCCTGGATCTCCTTGATCACGGCTTCCCGGTTGGCGATCCGCGCGGCCGACTGCGCGTCGGGCTTGGCCTTCTGGTCGGCGATGAACTTCTGATTGTTGCTCAGCGCGGTGGCCAGTCCGTCGCATGCCGCCGATGCCTGGCTGGTGCCCGTGGTGGCGATGGCGATCCCGCCGACCAGTGCCGCGGCACTGACACCGATGATGATCTTCTGACGTCGGCCAACTGTTCTCTTTCGGGACATCCATGGCTCCTGTCCTCGGCCCGGCTGTGGGGTCGGGCTCGGTTGCCGGACAGTACGGCGCGTCAACCCGACCGGGTTCAGGGTGAGTTGAAAGTTGTCCGCGTATGCCAAAGCGGATACCGAAAGGCGACAAAGCGGCCGCGATGATGCCGGGTGCGTGTGACGCCCGGCAGTCCTACGCCTCGCGCCGCCGGATCAGCCGGGTGCCCGCCGTCAGGACGTCCTCGGCCTGCTCCGGCGGGAGGGCCTCCTCCAGGAACTCGACGGCACGGCGCAGCCGGTGTCCGCTCTGGTAGGGGAAGTCGGTGCCGAGCAGCCGGGTGCGGCAGCGGGAGCGCGGCGAACGCGGAGAAGCGGGTGGGGTGACCCCGGACCCGGCCGGCGTAATGGTCGTTGGCGTACCGGGCGGCCGTGACCGCCTGGCCGGCGTCCGCGAAGTACGGGTCCTGGGGCGACACCGACAGGGTCTGGTGGTCCGGTGTGTCCACCGGAGCCGCCGTGCACCCCGCGCCCCGTCGGCCGCGCCGGCGGCGGACTGCGGCTGCGCCACGTCGTGGCCGCCTCCGCGGTGGAGGTCTTCGCCGAGGACGGCGGCGCTCATCTCACCCGTCTCGCCCTGTGGTCGCTGGGTACGGGAAAGGGGTAAGCATCGATCCGGCCCAAGGTGGTTACCCGCGGCGGCACTTGCCCATAAACTCACTGGCCGTCTCCGGGCCCGCTCGTGACCCGGTGCGAGGTAGCCGCCCAGGCGGGCCGACGGAACAGGGAGCTGCACCGTGCTCTATCAGGTACTGAAGTACCTCCTTCTCGGGCCCTTGCTGCGGCTGGTGTTCCGGCCGCGGATCGAGGGGCTCGGTCATGTGCCGGAGGAGGGCGGGGCCATCATCGCGAGCAATCATCTGTCGTTCGCCGATCACTTCGTGATGCCGGCGATCGTGCCGCGCCGGGTGACGTTCCTGGCCAAGGCCGAGTACTTCACCGGACCCGGTCTGAAGGGACGGCTGACCGCGGCGTTCTTCCGGGGCGTCGGGCAGATTCCGGTCGACCGGTCCGGCGGCCGGGCCTCGCAGGCGGCGCTCTCCTCGGGGCTCGCCGTCCTGCGCAAGGGCCGGTTGCTGGGCATCTACCCGGAGGGCACCCGCTCGCACGACGGGCGGCTCTACAAGGGCCGTACCGGCGTCGCCTCGATGGCCCTGACCGCGGGCGTGCCGGTGGTGCCGTGCGCGATGATCGGCACGTTCGAAGCGCAGCCGACGGGCCGGCGGCTGCCGCGCGCCATGCGGATCACCATCCGCTTCGGCGCACCGCTGGACTTCTCGCGCTATGCGGGGCTGGAGGACGAACGCACCGTGGTGCGTGCCGTCACCGACGAGATCATGTACGCGATCCTCACCCTGTCCGGGCAGGAGTACGTCGACACCTACGCGGGCGAGGCCAAGGCCGAGGCGCAGGCACAGGCGCGGGCACAGGGGCGGCGGGGGCACGGGAGCGGGAAAGGGCCCGCGCGCTGAGCGGCCGGCCCGGCTTCCGGCTTCCGGCTTCCGGCTTCCGGCTTCCGGGGAAGCGTCTTGCGCCGTGGGCGAACCGTCAGGCGGCCGCCGTCCGGCGGCCCGTAGGGTCCCGCCATGACTTCAGGCAGCGCAGTGGTGATCGGGGCGAGCGGGCAGATCGGGCGCGCGGCGGTGCGGGCCCTGGCGCGGGACGGCTGGGAGGTGCGGGCCGCGTCCCGGCACGGCGGGCGCGACGCCTCCTGGCCCGGGGAGGTCCGCTCGGTGGCGGTGGACCGGGAGGACGACACGGCACTGGCCGGGCTGATCGGCGAGGGCTGTGACGTACTGCTGGACTGTGTGGCGTACGGCGCCGCGCACGCGAAGCAGCTGACGGCCCTGGCGGACCGGATCGGTTCGGCCGTGGTGATCTCCACTTGCGCGGTGTACGCGGACGACCGCGGACGCAGCTTCGCGACGATGGACGAACCGGACGGCTCCCCGGTTTATCCGCTGCCCGTCCCCGAGACCCAGCCGACCGTGCCGCCCGGTGACGAGAACTACGGCACCCGCAAGGTCGCCCTGGAACGGGCGCTGCTGGCGCAGGGCGACCGGCTGCCGGTGACGCTGCTGCGGGCCTGCGCCGTGCACGGCCCGTACAGTCCGCTGCCCCGTGAGCTGTACTTCGTCAAGCGGGTGCTGGACGGGCGCCGGGTGCGGGTGCTCGCCTACGGCGGCAGCAGCCGTTTCCATCCGGTGCATGTCGACAACCTCGCCGAGCTGGTCCGGCTGGCGGCCCGCCGGCCGGGGTCGCGGGTGCTCAACGCGGCCGATCCGCAGGCGCCGACGGTGGCCGAGATCTCGGCGGCGGTGGATGCGGCGATGGGCGCGCCGGAGAGCGAGGTCGTGCGCGTGGACGGTGCCCCGCCGTCGTCCGACGTCGGCGACACCCCGTGGTCGGTCCCGCATCCCCTCGTCTACGACATGACCGCGGCGGAGCGCGAGCTGGGCTATCACGCGGTGACGACGTACGAGGAGTCGCTGCCCGCGACGGTGGCCTGGCTGGCCGACCAGGTCAAGGGGCGGGACTGGTGGGAGCTGTTCCCGAGGATGGCCGGCTTCTACCCGGACGAGAAGCTGTTCGGGTACGCGGCCGAGGACCGGTGGCTGGCGGAGCGGGGCGGGAAGCGCTGAGGACCCGCGGCGGGCGGCGATATCCGTTCGCGGGGCGCGCGGCCGGCCCGTACCTTGATCGCTATGAAGCAGCGGATACGGGGGTGCCGACGATGAGCGCCCGACTGCGTGGGATGGCACAGGAGACGGAGCGGATCGTCGCGGCGGGTGCGTACCGCGCCCCGAGCGGACGGCTGGTGGAGATCGCGGCGGCGGTCGGACGGGCGCGGGCCGGAACCCGGCTGTACGGCCCGGAGCCGGTCGCCGTGGCAGGGCCGTCGCCCGGCGTGCGCACGGTGTTCGAGGTGACGGGGGAAGGCAGTCTCACGGCCGGGCGGCGGCTGGCCGAGTCGGGTGCGGGGCCGCTCGCCGTGCTGAATTTCGCCTCCGCGCGCAATCCCGGCGGCGGCTATCTCAACGGCGCTCAGGCCCAGGAGGAGGCGCTGTGCCGGGGGTCGGCGCTCTACACCTGTGTGCGCGAGGCCCCGGACTTCTACGCCGCCCATCGCGCCGATCCCAGCCCGTTCTACAGCGACCGGGTGCTCCTCTCCCCCGGTGTGCCGGTGTTCCGCGACGACCGCGGCACGCTGCTCGAAGTGCCGTACGAGGCAGGCTTCTTGACGGCCGCCGCACCGAACGCCGGGGTGATCGCGCGGCAGCGGCCGGCCGAGACGGGACGGGTGGCGGCGGCGCTGGCGGTGCGTGCGGAGCGGGTGCTGGAGGTCGCGGCGGCCGGCGGGCACCGTCAGCTGGTGCTCGGCGCCTGGGGCTGTGGGGTCTTCCGCAATGAACCGGCCGAGGTGGCACGGGCGTTCGCGGCGGCGCTGCTGCCCGGCGGACGGTTCTCCGGCTGGTTCGACCGGATCGTGTTCGCCGTGCTGGACCGCCGGGAGGACTCCCCCACCAGGGCCGCCTTCTCCGCGGTGTTTTCCGGTGTGACCAACGAGAGCAGGGATGTGGGACCACGATGACCGACCACGGAACGTACACCAAGCTGATCGGCTTGCTGGACGAGCGCGGTGCGCGTTACCGGATCTACGAGCACGCCGAGGAGGGGGCGACGGAGGCGGTCAGCGCACTGCGCGGGAACCCCGTCGAGCAGGCCGCCAAGTGCCTCGTGGTGATGGTGAAGCTGAGCAAGAAGACCAAGCGGTATGTGCTGGCGGTGGTGCCGGGCGACCGACGGGTGGATCTGGGGGCGGTGAAGGCGCTGCTGGGCGGTTCGTACGCCGGGTTCGCCACCCCCGAGGTCGCGGAACGGCTGGCGGGCAGTGTCAGCGGGACGATCCTGCCGTTCTCCTTCGACGAGGAGCTGGCACTGGTCGTCGATCCGGCGCTGCTGGAGCAGCCGGAGATCTTCTTCAATGCGGCCCGGCTGGACCGTTCGCTGGCGTTGGCCACGGCGGACTATGTGGCGATCGCGGAGCCACGGGTCGAACCGGTCGCCGGCTGAGACGACGACAGGGGCGGCCGGGAGAGGTCCCGGCCGCCCCTGCGTGCCGTCCGTCATGCGGTGCCGGCACTCTTCATGCCGTCATCAGCGCACGGCGGGAAGGTCCAAGGCACCCAGGACGGACTTCGTCGTGGACGGCTTGGGCGTGGCGTGCGGGGCGCAGGTCACGTCCTTGGCGTCGGTCTTCCCGGTCAGGAAGTACGAGTCGACCCGGTCGTTGATGCAGGGGTTGACCTGGCCGGTGACACCGTGCGATCCGGCGTCCCGCTCGGTGATCAGACGGGAGCCCTTGAGGCGACGGTGCAGTTCGACCGCGCCGCCGTAGGGGGTGGCCGCGTCGCGGACGCTCTGCACGATCAGCACGTTCGGCAGACCCTTGCCGGTCTTGACGTCGACCGGCTGCTGCTGCTTGACGGGCCAGGTGGCGCAGGGCAGGTTCATCCAGGCGTTGGACCAGGTCATGAACGGTGCCTGCCGGTGGATGCGGGTGTTGTCGCGGTCCCACTTCTTCCAGCTGGTGGGCCACTTGGCGTCGGTGCACTCGACGGCCGTGTAGACGGCGTTGCCGTTCTCCGAGGCGATGTTGCCCGCGGTGTCCTTGAGGTCCGGACCGGCGTTCTCCACCAGCGGCTTGCTGTCACCGGCGAGGTACGCGCTCCAGACCTCGGCGACCGAGGCCCACATGGAGTCGTAGTACGGCGCGTTCTGGAAGAAACCGGTCAGCTCGGCGGGGCCGACAACGCCGCCGATGGGCTTCTTCTTGGCGGTCGCCCGCAGCTTCTCCCACGCCGCCTGGACCTTCTCGGGGGTGTCCCCGATGTGGTACGCGGCGTCGTTCTTGGCGACCCACTTCTTCCAGTCGCCCCAGCGGGTCTCGAAGGCGATGTCCTGGTCGAGGTTGGCCTGGTACCAGACCTTCTCGCGGGAGGGGTCGACGACGCTGTCGACGAGCATCCGGCGGACGTGCCCGGGGAAGAGCGTCGCATAGACCGCGCCCAGGTAGGTGCCGTAGGAGACGCCCAGGTAGTTGAGCTTCTTCTCACCGAGCGCGGCACGGATCACATCGATGTCGCGGGCGGTGTTCGGGGTCGTCATGTGCGGCAGCAGGCGGCCGCTGCGCTCGGCGCAGCCGTCGGCGTACTGCTTGGCGAGCTTGCGCTGGGCGCGCTTGTCCGCCTCGCTGTCCGGCACCGGGTCGGCCTTGGGCGCCTTGACGAACTCCTGCGGGTCCATACAGGAGATCGCCGCGGAGTGGCCCACGCCCCGGGGGTCGAAGCCCACGAAGTCATAAGCCTTGGCGGTCTTGGCCCAGAGCGGGTTCTTGGTGGTGATGCGGGTCGGGAACTTCATGCCCGAGCCGCCGGGACCTCCGGGGTTGTAGAGGAGGGCGCCCTGTCGCTGCTCCTTGCCGCCGGTGCTGAGGGCACGGTCGACGGCGATCTTGATGGTGCGGCCGTTCGGCCTGGCGTAGTCGACCGGGACGGTGACATAGCCGCACTGGACCGGTGACTTGAGGCCCCAGTCCGCGGGGCAGTCCTGCCAGTCGATGCCCTTCTTGGCCGCGCGTGCGGCGGCGGTCGCCACACCGCGCGCTTCGGCCGAACCGCGCTGGTGCTGCTCACCCGCCTGGGCGGGCGTGGCAGTTATCGCTCCGGCGAGAAGCGCTCCGGACACCAGAGTTCCGGCGGCGCCGAGCGCTGCTGTTTTTCTCACGTGGTCAATTCCCCCTGCATGGTGTGCCACTGGTGGCGGCGTTGATCACAGGCTTACGGAGGGATCCTGTCGTGCGCCGTCCCCTCTTGAACAGGTTTGACCCACACTTCTTTACCAACCTGTAGGTTTCTTGCCGTGCCGGTTGCCCACCGGGGCTCGGAAACGGCCGCCCCGGCGGCGCCTTACGGACGAGTTCACTCCCTCGGCGGCGTGGGCACCGGCGCCGCCGAACTGCGGACGAACGGCCGGACCTCGCAGGGGAACCCCACCATTCCGGCCAAGGACTCCGGCCCATGACACGCGCTTCCACGTCACCCGGACCCCATCGGTGACATCCTCAACTTGGTCCGGACTAAAGGCAGTTGGCGGCCGACAGGCGACGAACCAGCAGGCCGGGCCGCTCGGTGGGGAGCGCAGGACCACGAGCGCCCTGTGGAGTGCGGCACGGCGCGATGGCCGCCAAGAGGGCGCGCAGGGGCGAGAATACGTCAATTGCCGTAGACCTGCCCCACAGGCATGTGCCAGCCGCACAGCTTCAGTAACCTTCCGTGAAGGCTCTCCCACTCACTGCCACGGGAGGGCTTCGGCGTTTTCGCGCTGTAGAGCCGTCGCGAAGGAGATCCGAAGTGCCGGGTATCGATCAGGTGTTGTCCCAGGCAATGGGGATTCCGGGCGTTCTGGGCGCCGGACTGATCGACTGGACCAGTGGTCTGACACTCGGCACGGCGGGACGGGCGCCGCACGGCGATCATGACGCGGCCGCCGCCGACACCGCCGAGGTGGTGCAGGCCGTGGCGCGCAACGCCACCTTCGACACCTCGGGCGCCGGCGGCCCGGCCCTCGAAGACCTGATCATCACGGCCGAGGACAGCTATCACCTCATCCGTTTTGTGCACACGGCCTTCGACAGCCAGACCTATCTCTACCTCTGGCTGGACCGCACCCAGGCCAATCTCGCCGTCGCCCGGCTCCGGCTGCGCGATCTGGCGGCGGAGCTGGTCGCGTCCTGAGAACGCGCTCCGCCACACCGCACGAACGCCAAAGGAACCAGCCATGGGCCTGCCCATATCCCCTCCCCCGCCCACCCCCGGGCTGCTCGACCGGTGCGCCGCCGAACGGGTCACCGGCGCACTGCACGGCCCGCACGGCTGTTTCTACCTTCTCGACGGCGCGGTCTACTGCGTCGAGGGCAGCGCGGCGCCCGGTCTCGACATCCGCCTCATGGCGGCCGGCAAGGTACCGCCGCAGGGCTGGCAGTACGCCGCCGAGCAGGCGGGGCCGCAGCAGCGGGGCGCCCAATTCCTGGTCAGCGAAGGCTGGTTGACCCAGAGCGAACTGGAGATATGCCATCTCGCCGCCCTTCTCGACGCGGCGTTCTTCGCCCTGCCCCTGCCGCCCGAGACCACCTCCTTCACTCCGGGGACCGCGCACTGGCTGGGTGTCGTACGGACCATCAGCGCCAGTGCACTCCAGCAGGCGACGGCCCACCGCCGGGCCCTGCTCGACCGGCTCCACCCCTGGGCCGCGGTCGACTCTTCCCCCGTCATACCCGTCCGCCCGCGCACCGCGGCCCCCACCACGGGCCGGCAAAGGCAGCTGCTCGACCGTGCCGACGGCCGGCACACCCCGCATGAACTGGCCCGTCTGCTCGGCCAGTCCGCATTCGCGACCCTGCTCGACATCCGCCGCCTCGCCGCCGCCGGCCTCGTCCAGCTACCCCCGGCTCCGACGGCACTCCCCCGGCGCCGGCCCGGCGCCTGCCTGGACGGGCAGCCCGCCCCCGCCGCCGGAGGACGCCCCACCGCGACCTGGCAACTACCGGTTCCGGACCTCCTCGATACCGCCGATCCGGATATTGCCCTCCTTGTCCGACTGCGTACGGCACTGGAGGAGAACCTGTGAGCCCTTGCGCACGAAGACCGTGCACCCCATGAGGCGCGTCATCGGAAAGCGCGCCCGGAAAAGGAGACTGATGACGATCGAACCCCGGATACGGGATGAATTGCATACGCTGCGCGACCAAGTACGCCATTTCCAGGGCGGGATGGTGGCGAGCGTGGACGGCATGGTGATCGCCCACGATCTGCCGGACATCGAACCGGACGGTCTGGCCGCACTCACCGCCGCCGCGATCGGCGTCGCCAAACGCCTCACCGAGGCCACCGGACAGGGCGCCTTCGAGGAATCCCTGACCCGCGGTGCGGGCGGCTACATAGCCGCCTATTCGGCCGGACGCCGAGCCGTCCTGACGGCGGTGGCCAGCACGGACACCAACGTGGGCCGGCTCCATCTGCAGGCCCGGAAGGCCGCGGAACGGATCGGCGCCCTCGTGGACGCGGCGCCCCACCGCTAGGAACACACACCCGACAAGAGCCCACCCCCACATCCCCGCCCGAACGCAGAAACTCGGGACCCCCGGAAACACCGTCAAGGAATCGAAAGGTCTGACCCCTCATGGCTCAAATGGAATCCGCTCTCTCCGACGCGATGTCGACCATCGAGGGCGCGGTCGGCGTCGCCCTGGTCGACTACACCAGCGGAATGGCGCTGGCGACCCTGGGCGACAACCAGGCACTGGACCTCAATATCGCGGCGGCCGGCAATACCGATGTCGTACGCGCCAAGATGCGCACCATGGAGATGCTGGAACTCCAGGGCGCCATTGAGGACATGCTCATCACCCTGACCTCGCAGTACCACATCATCCGCCCGGTGTCGGGCAAGAACGGCAGCGGCCTCTTCCTCTATTTGGTGCTGGACCGCAAGCGCGCCAATCTCGCGCTGGCGCGCCACCGCCTCGCCCGGCTGGAGGCCGAACTGGAGGTCTGAGCGGAGCCGCCTCCGTCACCCGGCAGCGGCGCTCCGGGCGGCCTCGTCCAGGAGGCGCCGCAGCCGTAGCGCGTCCGGGGCGACGGCCGTGGCCAGGGCCGCGGGACCGGCGAGCGGTGCCAGCACTCCCTGTCCCGCACCGCCGTCGGACCGCTCCCCCGCCGCGGCACCCAGCAGCCGCACCTCGTCCGGGCTCTGCTCGAACTCCGGTTTGACGACGAGGAGTTGGCCGAGAGCGCGGTGTCCGTCCAGGACGGCCGAGGTGTCCCAGCCGGGGGCTCCGGGCCCGTACGCCGTCTCCTGGTCGAGCAGGGTCCGGCCGGCCCGGCGGACGACGAGCCGACTGCGCAGCGCGCCGGTCTCCTCGCCGCTGCGTCCCAGGACCTGTTCCTCGCGGAGTACCAGGTGTGCGGTGGGGGCCAGTTCGACGGTGGTGGTCATCCGCAGTGCGCTGCCGGCCGCGGAGATCAGCGGTTCGGGCAGCCAGTCGAGCCGGGCACCGTCGCCCACCGTCAACCGCACGTCGTAGGTGGCGTGGCCGGCCGTGCGGCCGGGCAGTGCGACGGTCGCGGCGGCGGTCGTGAGGTGCAGTGCGGTGCCCGCCTCGGCGGTGGCTTCGATGGCCAGCCGGTCGCCGCCGAGGGGGGCGCTCATGGCACCCACGATGCAGACCCGGGCCTGCCGGCCGCACCCGCGGATCCGGCGCAGCGCGAACGGGCCGTCGCCGTCCAGGACGGGCAGCCGGGTGGTGCCTCCCCCCTGATCGGCTCGCGCGACGATGCGGGCGGTAGCGCGCAGACCGGCGGCCGAAGCGGCGACGGTCTGCGGCGGCACCGCCGGCGTGGTGAGCGTGAGGGTCATGCCGGGCCCGCGGTCCAGTCGGCGAGCCGCCCGCGGACCCATTCCGTCACGGGCCGGACGCCGTTCTCCGACTTCAGGGCGGTGAAGGCGACGGGGAGGTCGCCGCGTTGGTTCTTGGCGTCTCGGGCCATGCCTTCGAGGTCGACGCCGACGTGGGGGGCGAGGTCGGTCTTGTTGATGACGAGGAGGTCGGAGGTGGTGACGCCGGGGCCGCCCTTGCGGGGGATGTCATCGCCGCCGGCGACGTCGATGACGAAGATCTGGGCGTCGACCAGGCCTTTGGAGAAGGTCGCGGTGAGGTTGTCGCCGCCGGATTCGACCAGGACGAGGTCGAGGGGGCCGACCGCTTCCTCCAGGTCTTCGACGGCTTCGAGGTTGGCGGAGATGTCGTCGCGGATGGCGGTGTGCGGGCAGGCTCCGGTCTCGACGGCGGAGATCCGTTCGGCGGGCAGGACGGCCTCGCGGAGCAGGAATTCGGCGTCCTCGCGGGTGTAGATGTCGTTGGTGACGACGGCGATGGACAGTTCGTCGCGCAGTGCGCGGCAGAGCGCGGCGACGGTGGCGGTCTTTCCGGTGCCGACCGGGCCGCCGAGCCCGATGCGCAGGGCACGGCGGGTTCCGTCCTTCCGTACGGGGGCCGGGGCGCTGTAGGTGTAGCGCTCGGGGAAGGTGTCCTTGTGGTCGAGGTGCATGGTCACTCCGGTGGTGGGTGCGGGCCGCGGGCGGGCGGTGCGGGGGGTCCGGCGCGAGGCCGGCGGGTCAGGAGGCGAAAAGGCGGACCGGCCAGGCGGCGTGCTGCTGTGCGGTGATGTCCAGCAGTGGCGCGGAGGCGGCGGGCAGTGCGTCGACTCCTTCGGCGGCAACCCGCCGTGCGGCGTCGGCGCCCTGTTCCGCGACCCGGTCGAGGTCGGCGGTGAGGCGGGCGAGGACGGCGGTGGCGTCGAAGGGGTCCAGGCTCAGCAGCCGGACCGCCGCGGTCGCCGGGCCGCTGATGTTCTCGTAGGCCACGGCGTATGCGGCATCGAGCGGCGGCAGACCGGCGGAGCGGGCGGCCAGGCCCAGGACGACGGGCTGGTGGGCGCCGCGGGGACGGGCCACCGCGAGCGCGTCGAGTGCGGCGCTCGGCCAGGTGGCGCGCGCGGCCCGCATCATCTGCCGGCCCAGCCGCCGGGCGACCAGCCGCAGCGCCGGTACGGGCGTACGGGCGTCGGCGGCGTCGTCCAGAAGGAGCGGGTCGTGGCCGGCCGCGGCCGCGGCGGCGAGCCCCGCGGCGACCAGGCCCGCGGTGTGCAGCCGGCCCCGGCAGAAGGCCTCCAGGGTGGCGGCGTCCTTGATGCGTCCCGCGGCGACGGCCGGTTCGGCGCCGCCCGAGTGGGCGTGCCCGCCGGCGGGGAACCGGCCGTCGGCGAGGACGAGCAGCGCTGCGCGGCTCATCGGTGGTACGTGTCCTTCGTCAGGGGGCTCACCGGCACTGCCTCAGAAGAGGAAGTACCGCTGGGCCATGGGGAGTTCGGTGGCGGGCCGGGGTTCGACCACCTCGTCGTCGATGGTCACCGTGAAGGTGTCCGGGTCGACATGGACCCGCGGCAGGGCGTCGTTGTTCCGCATATCGGCCTTGGTGACGCCGCGGGTGCTGCGGATCGCCTCGAAGGATTTGGCCAGCGGGAGGCGCTCGGGGAGTCCGTCGGCCAGGGCCTGCGGGGAGACGAAGTTGACCGAGTTGCTGCCCGGGGCCCTGCCGGTGGCGCCGAACATCGGGCGCGGCAGGACCGGCTGCGGAGTGGGGATGGACGCATTGGCGTCGCCCATCTGCGCATAGGCGATCTGGCCGCCCTTGATGACCAGCTGCGGCTTGACGCCGAAGAACGCCGGGTCCCACAGGACGAGATCGGCGAGCTTGCCGTCCTCGACGGAGCCGACGAGATGGTCGATGCCCTGGGCGACAGCGGCATTGAGGGTGTACTTCGCGACATACCGCCGGGCACGGTGGTTGTCCGCGCCGCCGTCGCCGGGAAGGGCACCGCGGCGCCGCTTCATCACATGCGCGGTCTGCCAGGTGCGCAGCACGACCTCGCCGATCCGGCCCATGGCCTGGGCGTCCGAGGCCATGATCGAGATGGCGCCGAGGTCATGCAGGATGTCCTCGGCGGCGATGGTGGAGGGCCGGATCCGGGACTCGGCGAACGCCAGGTCCTCGGGGACGGCGGGGTTGAGGTGGTGGCAGACCATCAGCATGTCGAGGTGCTCCTCGACGGTGTTGACGGTGTGCGGCCGGGTGGGGTTGGTCGACGCAGGCAGTACGTTCGGCTCGGAGACCATCGCGATCATGTCGGGGGCGTGGCCGCCGCCGGCGCCTTCGACGTGGAAGGCGTGGATCGAACGGCCGGCGATGGCGGCGAGGGTGTCGCCGAGGAAGCCGGCCTCGTTGAGGGTGTCGGTGTGGACGGCGAGCTGTGCGCCGCTCTCCTCGCAGACGGTCAGACAGGCGTCGAGGACGGCGGGCGTGGCGCCCCAGTCCTCGTGGATCTTGAAGCCGAGGATCCCGGCCCTCAGCTGGTCACGCATCGACGCGAGGGAGGTGGTGTTGCCCTTGCCGAGCAGACCGACGTTGACCGGGAGCGCGTCCATCGACTCCAGCATCCTGGCGACGTGCCAGGCGCCGGGGGTGATGGTGGTGGCCTTGCTGCCCTCGGCCGGTCCGGTGCCGCCGCCGATCATCGTGGTGACGCCGGAGGCCAGCGCCTCGTCCGCCTGCTGCGGGCAGATGAAGTGCACATGGGTGTCGATGGCACCGGCGGTGAGGATCTTGCCGTTGCCCGCGATGACCTCGGTCTCGGGGCCGATCACCAGGTCGGGGTGGACGCCGTCCATGGTCTCGGGGTTGCCGGCCTTGCCCAGGGCGGCGATCCGGCCGTCGCGGATGCCGACGTCCGCCTTGACGATGCCCCAGTGGTCGAGCACGACCGCGCCGGTGATCACGGTGTCGGGGGTGCCCTCGGCGCGGGTGGCGCGGGACTGGCCCATCGATTCGCGGATCACCTTGCCACCGCCGAAGACGGCCTCGTCGCCGGCCCGGCCGGGTCCGCCCGAGCGGTCCTCGGTGATCTCGATGACGAGGTCGGTGTCGGCGAGCCGGATGCGGTCGCCGGTGGTCGGGCCGAAGAGGTCGGCGTACGCCTGGCGGGTGAGTTCAGCCATCGAGAGTGCCTCCGGTCTCGCCCCGCAGGCCCATGACGATGCGCTTGCCCCCGAGGGGGACGAGTTCGACCTCGGTGGGGATGCCGGGCTCGAAGCGCACGGCGGAGCCGGCCGGGACGTTCAGCCGCTTGCCGTGCGCGGCCGCGCGATCGAAGTCGAGGCCGGGGTTGGCCTCGGCGAAGTGGTAGTGGGAGCCGACCTGGACGGGGCGGTCGGCGGCGTTGAGGACGGTCATCCGCGTGCGGGGAAGGCCTTCGTTGAGGCGTACCGGCTCGTCGGCGTGGAGGATCTGGCCCGGGATCATTCTCTGCTGCCCCCGTTCAGTTGATGGGTTCGTGAACGGTGACGAGCTTGGTGCCGTCGGGGAAGGTGGCCTCGACCTGCACGTCGTGGATCATCTCGGGGACGCCGTCCATGACCTCGTCACGGGTGAGGACCTTGCGGCCGGAGGACATGAGCTCGGCGACGGTACGGCCGTCCCGGGCTCCTTCGAGGATGTGCACGGTGAGCAGCGCAATCGATTCCGGATGGTTCAGCTTCACCCCCCGGGAGCGGCGCTTTTCAGCCACGTCTGCCGCCACATGAATCATCAGGCGCTCCTGTTCATGCGGGGTCAGTTGCATACCTTCCACCTCACAGTCTTCCCTCCCGGACGCATTCGCCCAGGTCACAGGCGTGAGCACACCCGCGTCGATAGGTGTACCACGCAGCAATTAAAGGAGGAGCAAACCGACTTCCAGCACTTGGCCATCAAGAGCCCCACGCCAGGAGGCTAGTTCGGCGGGATTTCATCTGCGTTACAACCAGGGACGTGTCGGCACCCCCTCTTACGCCTGGGGTAACGCGGCGTCATTACCGCCCGTTACGGCGCGGCGACCGCCTCCCGGAACCACTGCCACCCCGTCACATCCCCGGCCGGGCGGGGAATCCGGTGGCGAAATCCATCCGTTGAAGGCCGCTCGGGGCGACGGAACAGATGACCGCCAGGCGCCACGAATCACCACTATCGGCGTAAACCGGGCCCGGCCCGCTCGCCGAACACCACTGTCCGATATGCGCTCTTGACGATTTCGAAAGTGATCGCAATTCTCATGTGCGCGTCAAAACAAGCTCCGCACCAACCCCCCACACCTGGAGCCATATCGTGACTCGTTCCACCCGAATACGCCGGGCCGCGCTGGCCACGGGCGCCGTCGCCGCCGTTGCCGCCACCGTCTTCACCGCGGCCGGCGCCTACGCCGGGACCGCGCCGGCGGCCGCCCCGGACATCGACGTCAAGTCCGTCAAGGCCGACCTGGACCAGCTCCAGTCGATCGCCGATGCCAACGGCGGCAACCGCGCCCACGGACAGCCGGGCTACAAGGCGTCCGTCGACTTCATCAAGGGCAAGCTGGACAAGGCCGGATTCACCACCAAGGTCGAGGAGTTCGACGGCGGCGGCACCAAGGGCTACAACCTCGTCGCCGACTGGCCCGGCGGCGACGAGAGCAAGACCGTGATGGCCGGCGCCCACCTGGACTCGGTCCCCGACGGCCCCGGGATCAACGACAACGGCTCGGGCTCGGCCGGCATCCTCGAGGTGGCGCTCGCCGTCGCCAAGGCGGAGCTCAAGCCCACCAAGCACCTTCGGTTCGCCTGGTTCGGCGACGAAGAGGACGGCATGGTCGGCTCGCAGGCCTACGTCGACAAGCTCGGCGCCGACAAGTCGAAGATCGACTCGTATCTGAACTTCGACATGATCGGCTCGCCGAACCCGGGCTACTTCGTCTACGACGACGACACCCGCCTGGAGAAGGTCTTCAAGGACTTCTTCGCCAAGAAGAACCTCGCCACGGAGAAGGAGACCGAGGGCGACGGCCGCTCGGACCACGCCCCCTTCAAGGAGGCGGGCGTCCCCGTCGGCGGCCTCTTCTCCGGCGCCGACTACAAGAAGACCGAGGAGCAGGCGAAGAACTGGGGCGGCGAGGCCGGCAAGGCGTTCGACGCCTGCTACCACCAGGCCTGCGACGACTCGAAGAACATCGACGAGAAGGCGCTGGACAACAACACGGACGCCATCGCCCACGCGCTGTGGGAGATCAGCTCCTGATCCACCCGCCCCCTCGCACGGTCAGCACCCGCTGAATCGTCAGCTCTCGCGACCCGGCCGCCGGTCCCCGGCAGCCGGGTCGCGGTGTTCTGCGGCGATACCGAACCGTCGCCGTTCGCCCGGAGCGGACGGGAGCTGCCGCACGGTGGAGACCGTGCTGATCACCTGCTCCTCCTCCGCACCCTGCTCACGCCGCCCCAGCTCTTCAAGTAGCTGCAGGTCAGCGGCGGACACCAGGGCAACCAGCGGCTTGCCGTGACGGGTGACGACCACCCGCTCACCGCCATAGACAACGCGGTTGATCAGATCCGCCAGCTCCGCTCGGGCTTGCGTCACCGGAATTTCGTAGGCCATGCTCCCATTCTAACTGGACGTACATCCTGTACATTTTTTACGGAGAGGAGCAGACATGCTGCGACCAATGGCCCGCTATGTCCTTCCGGAGTTCACCGAGCGCACGTCCCAGGGGACGCGCACCATGGACCCGTACTCGAAGCTGCTCAGCGAACGCATCATCTTCCTGGGCACCCCGGTCGACGACGCCTCCGCCAACGATGTGATGGCGCAGTTCATCCACCTCGAACACGCCTCGCCCGACCAGGACATCTCGCTCTACATCAACTCCCCCGGCGGCTCCTTCACGGCGATGACCGCCATCTACGACACGATGCGCTTCGTGTCGTGCGACGTGCAGACCATCTGCCTGGGGCAGGCCGCCTCCGCCGCCGCGGTACTGCTGGCCGCCGGCACCCCCGGAAAGCGGCTGGCGCTGCCCGGCGCCCGGATCCTGATCCACCAGCCCTCGATCACCGAGCCCATCCAGGGCCAGGCCACCGATCTGCAGATCCAGGCGGAGGAGCTGCTGCGCACCCGCGACACGCTGGAGCGAATGCTGGCGGAGCACACCGGACAGACGCGTGAGCGGATCGCCGCCGATATCGAGCGCGACAAGATCTTCGACGCCCGAGCCGCCCAGGAGTACGGCCTGATCGACGGGCTCACCCATCAGCGCAAGCAGTCCGTCCCCCAAATCGGCGCACGGTGAGCCCCGATGCTGCCGCCGGAACTGCCGCCGCTGCCCGCCCTGACACGTGCCGAGGGTGAGCTGATCGACCACTACCTGGAGGTGCTCGACCTGCTGGGCAGGATCAACCCGGCCCGCGGCGGCGGCACCTACACCGGACTGCGGGCCGCCCAGGCGCTGGTCAGCAAGGCCGCCGGACTGCGCGACGCGCTGGCGCTGATGCACGACCGCGGCGAGAGCGAGCTGCACCGCGAGACCTTGACCCGGGCGCTGCGGGTGCTGGACGGCGAACGCCGGGCCGGACTCGTGACGGTGCCGCCGGCCGACGACATCTGACCCGACACGCGCACGGGACCTGCGCATACGGCGTAGCGACTGGGCCCGATGTGAGGAGGCGACGAATTGCGCGGGGCGAACACGATTCCTGGGACCCTTGATGTTTCGCCGCTGGTCCAGGGGGGTGCGACACCCCGCGCCATGGCACCTGAGGGAACAAATCTAACCATTCAGGCGAAATGTGACCCATCTCACATACGGCATTTTCAGCTCGGAATTCGGGTGTCGGGTGCGTGACGATCCCTTCGACGGCAAGACCCCGCCACAGCGACGGGGCGGTCCGGACGGGCGCCTAATCCCGCCGCCGTACCGGATGTCCGGTCGACGTTGTGGATCGGCGGGAGCGGAGGACCCGAGCAGGACGGGGTCCCGGCCTTACGGCCGAGGGCTCCTTGGGGTGAAGCCGTACGCACGGCCGGGCATCTTCGCCTGCCCGAACCCGACAGGTCTTCCTTCGCAGGCGGCTGACGAAGGGTTTGCGCATGACTGTGCGCATGCAGACGCCGAATCTGCTGGCACGCGCCGGCACCGTCACCGCTCTGACGCTGGTCACCCTGGGCGGGACAACCGTCGCCCCGGGAACGGCCGGGAACGCCGAAGCCGCGACCGTGTCCGCCCACGCGCTGCGGATCGCGGCCTCCAAGAGGGGCGCCCCCTACCAGTACGGCGCCCAAGGGCCGCACACTTTCGACTGTTCGGGGCTGACGCTGTACTCGTTCAAGCGCGCCGGCCGGGCGCTCCCCCGTACCGCCGCCGCGCAGTACGGCCGCACCCGGCACATCCCGGCCTCCCTGCGCCGACGCGGTGACCTGGTCTTCTTCCGTTCCGCCGGCGGCATTTACCACGTCGGCATCTACGCGGGCCGGGGCCGGATGTGGCATGCGCCCAAGGCCGGGAGCGTGGTGCGGCTGGAGCGGATCTGGAGCCGCGCGGTCTCGTACGGGCGCGTGGGATGACCTCTGGTATCTCGTCTTACGTGTGATCAATTGCCGGTAAGCTCGGCCTACTTGACCCACTTGGCCGGGCAACCCGGCAAGGGGCGTATGCCGTCCGGCGGCCGCGGCTGACCTCGGGCCCCGGGGTGTGCCCGTCCCTCAGGCGAGCACGAGCTCGATGAGCAGGACGCCGCCCAGGGCGGTGAGCAGCGCCCCGGTGGTGGCTTCCAGGGCGCGGGTGACCCGAGGACGGCGCAGCCAGTTCCCCAGCCGGTCGACCAGCAGCGCAACGGCGGGGAACCACACCAGCGCCATGGCGACGACCATCGTCGCGAGCAGCAGCGTACGGGGCAGCGCGGGCTCACCGGCCGGGACGAACTGCGGGAGCAGGCTGAGGAAGAGGACCGGCGCCTTGGGGTTGAGGGCATTGGTCAGGAAGCCCTGGCGCAGGCTCCGCGCGGTGCCCAGGAGGGCGGCCGGGCCGTCGGCCGGTGCGGCGGCCGGGCCGGTCGCGGAATCGGCGTGCGCCCCCGCGCTCCGGACGGCCGCGATCAGCGCGCCGACGCCGAGGTACAACAGGTAGACCCCGCCCAGGAGTTGGACGGCGCCGAAGAGCGCGGGCACGGCGACCAGCACCGCCGCGAGCCCGGCCACCGCCAGTGCGGTGTGCACCAGCAGCCCGCCCGCGACCCCGACGGCGGTCGCCACCCCCGCCCGGCGCGAGTCGAGCGCATTGCGCACCACGACGGCGAAGTCCGCGCCCGGCATGGTGACCATGCCGGCGGCGATTCCGGTGAAGGCGATCAGCTGTCCGTCCATGGGAGCAGCTTCGCTGGTCAGAGCCTTTAATGGGTATTGGCAATGTTCTTGGGGAGCCTAAAGAGGTTCTTATGTACGACCCCACCCGGCTGGCCGCTCTGGTAGCGGTGGCGGAGTCCGGTTCGATCACCCGGGCCGCCGCCCGGCTGGGCTACACCGCTCCCGCGCTCTCCCAGCAGCTCGCCAAGCTGGAGCGGGAGGCGGGGGCGGCGCTGCTGGTGCGCCACCACCGCGGGGCACGGCTGACGGCGGCGGGTGAGCTGCTCGTCGTACGGGCCCGGCGGGTGCTAGACGAGCTGGATCAGGCGCGGCATGAGCTGTCCCGGCTGACCGGGCTGTCCGGCGGCCGGCTGCGGGTCGGCACGTTCATGACCGCCGGGACACATCTGCTGCCGCCCGCGCTCAGCGCCTTCCGGCGTGCGCACCCTGATGTGGAGCTGAGCATCACGGAGTACGTACCTCCGCAGGCCGCCGCGGCGGTGGCGCTGGGCGAGGTCGATCTGGCGCTGACGCACGAGTATGTGCCGGGCGAGGCGATGCCGCCGCCGGAGGGCGTGCGTCTCGAACCGCTGCTGACCGAGGAACTGGTGCTGGTCACCGCGCCGGGCCATGCCCTGTCGGCGGGTGCCGGACGGCTGCCGCTCGCCGAGCTGGCCGGTCAGCCACTGGTCAGCATGGCGCCGGCCAACCCGAACCGGCGTGCGGTGGAGGAGGCGCTGGCGGCCGCCGGGGCGAGTGTGGCGGTGCGCTGTGAGTCGCCGAGCTATGCGGTGGTGTGTGCACTGGTGAGCGCGGGGCTCGGGGTGGCGGTGGTGCCGGAGATGATGGCGGAGGGCTCGGTGACCCCGCTGGGGATCCGCAGGCTGGACCCGCCGGAGCTGCACCGCCGGATCTCGGTGGCCTACCGCCCCGGCGGCGGGAGCCCGGCCGCGGACACCTTGCGTGCCCTGTTGCGCGGGGCCTTCAGCCGCCATTCCCCCGCGCCGTAGCCGACCGGCAGCCGGTGCGGCAGAGGTCGTCAGAGGGCGGCGGCCCGCCACGGCACGGTGATCCAGACGGTCTTCCCGCCGGACTCGGTGGGTACGACCGAGAGGCAGCCGCCGGCTTCCGCGGCGAGGTAGCGGATGATGACCAGGCCCCGGCCGTTGTCCTGCTGGACGGCGGCGGGCAGCCGGCGCGGACGGCGGGGATGGCTGTCGGTGATGCCGACCCGCAGCTGTTCGTCGCGGTCCAGTCGCAGTTCGACGGTGAATTCAGGCGACCGGCCGGAGGTGTGCACGACGGCGTTGGTCGCGAGTTCGGAGACGATCAGACGGAGGGAATCGGCGAGTGCGGAGTCGGTGGGCAGGCCCCATTCGGCGAGCACGGCGAGGGCGTGTCTGCGGGCGGTGAGGACCGAGGCGGGGGCGCTCGGCAGAGTCAGTGAGGATGCATGGTGGTCTGCCATCGAGGCGCCGTCCCTTTCCCACCGAGGCCCGGCCCCGGTCCACTGACCAGGGAGCCGGGATGCCGCTCCGGACACCGGTGCGGCCTCGGACTTCTGCTGGGCGCCAGACTGCCACCCGTACTGGCGATGAGGAACTCGATCCACCCACATATACGGAGATCTATCGCTCGTTGCGGTGAACTCTGCTCCGCGAGACCGGATTTGGGATGCCCATACCACCGGATTCCGGACACCTCCGGGGCCGGAGCCGACGACGGCCGTCCGCTCCGGCCGGGGCCCGTGTGCGTCAGACCGCCGGCGCCGTGGCCACGATCGTGCCGACCGCCGTGTCGAGCTGGGCATCCGTCAGATCCGCGCGGGCCGTCAGCCGCAGCCGGGAGATCCCGTCGGGCACGGACGGCGGCCGGAAGCAGCCGACCGCGAGTCCGGCCGCACGGCAGTCGGCGGCCCAGCGGACCGCCGCCTCCGGCGAGGGGGCACGCACCGAGACCACCGCGGCGTCCGGCCGGACCGCGGACAGCCCCGCCGCGGTGAGCCGGTCGTGCAGCTCCCGTGCGACCTGGACGGCCCGGGCGGCGCGCTGCGGTTCGCGGCGCAGCAGCCGTAGCGCGGTCAGGGCGCCGCCGACCGCCGCCGGGGCGAGACCGGTGTCGAAGATGAACGACCGGGCGGTGTTGACCAGATGCTCGATGACCCGGGCCGGGCCGAGCACCGCTCCGCCCTGGGAGCCGAGCGACTTGGAAAGCGTCACGGTGGTCACCACATCGCCGTCACCGGCGAGACCGGCGGCCCACAGCGCACCGCGGCCCCCCTCGCCCAGGACGCCCAGGCCGTGGGCGTCATCGACGAGCAGTGCGGCGCCCGCTGCCCGGCAGGCCTCAGCGAGCGCGGGGAGCGGCGCGGCGTCACCGTCGACCGAGAACACCGCGTCCGTCACGGCGAGCGCCCGGCCGTCGTGGCCGGTCAGCGCCTCGCGAACGGCCTCGGGGTCGGCGTGCGGGGCCACTTCGGTACGGGCCCGGGAGAGCCGGCAGCCGTCGATGAGGGAGGCGTGGTTGCCCGCGTCGGAGACGAGCAGGGTGCCGGGGGCGGTGAGCGCGGTGACGGCGGCGAGATTTGCGGCATAACCGGATGACAGCACCAAAGCGGCCTCGAAGCCGCAGAACGCGGCGAGTTCCGCCTCCAGCCGGGCGTGCAGTTCAGTGCTGCCGGTGACGAGCCGGGAGCCGGTCGCACCGGCGCCCCAGCGGTGCGCGGCGGCGGCCGCGCCGCGGGTGACCTCCGGATGCCGGGCGAGTCCGAGGTAGTCATTACTGGCCAGATCGAGCAACCGGGAGTCGGCGGGGCGAGGGCGCAGGGAGCGGACCAGACCGGCACGATGGCGGGCGGCGCGGGCCTCGTCTATCCAGTCGAAGGCCGCGCCGTACACCGGCCGGGAGGGCGCGGCGGCGGTCTCGTCGGGGGTCGCCGGCGTGGTGTCATGGAGCAGCGACGGGGCGGTGTCCTGCGGCATCGGCGTCCTTCGTCTGTCGGCCTCGATTGTCGGCTGTCGATAGACGTTAGCGGTCGTTCCGCACGCCCACAGTGTGGTGATACACACACCTCGATCCGGGGTCGTTGTGGGAATCCTCCTTGGCCGGGGGCGGTGGCGTACGCCAGGATCAACGCCATGGACCTGCTGAACACACTGGTGGACAAGGGACTGCGGCGCGAGTTGCCGACCCGCGAAGAGGCGCTGGCCGTACTGGCGACCTCCGATGACGAACTGCTCGATGTCGTGGCCGCGGCCGGAAAGGTACGCCGCCAGTGGTTCGGGCGGCGGGTCAAACTCAACTATCTCGTCAACCTCAAGTCGGGTCTGTGCCCCGAGGACTGCTCGTACTGCTCCCAGCGGCTGGGCTCGAAGGCCGAGATCCTCAAGTACACCTGGCTCAAGCCGGATGACGCCTCCAAGGCGGCCGCCGCCGGGGTGGCCGGCGGCGCCAAGCGCGTCTGTCTGGTGGCCAGCGGCCGGGGTCCCACGGACAAGGACGTGGACCGCGTCTCGGAGACCATCTCCGCCATCAAGGAGCAGAACGAGGGTGTCGAGGTCTGCGCCTGCCTCGGTCTGCTCTCCGACGGCCAGGCCGGCCGGCTGCGCGCGGCGGGCGCCGATGCGTACAACCACAACCTCAACACCTCGGAAGCCACATACGGCGACATCTGCACCACGCACGACTTCTCGGACCGGGTGTCGACCGTCCAGCAGGCCCAGGCCGCCGGTATGTCCGCCTGTTCCGGGCTGATCGCCGGTATGGGGGAGAGCGACGCCGACCTCGTCGATGTGGTCTTTGCACTGCGCGACCTGGACGCGGACTCCGTCCCCGTCAACTTCCTGATCCCCTTCGAGGGCACCCCGCTCGCCAAGGAGTGGAACCTCACCCCGCAGCGCGCGCTGCGCATCCTGGCGATGGTGCGGTTCGTCTGCCCGGACGTCGAGGTACGGCTGGCCGGCGGCCGCGAGGTGCATCTGCGCAGTCTGCAGCCGCTCGCCCTGCACCTGGTCAACTCCATCTTCCTCGGCGACTATCTGACCAGTGAGGGCCAGGCCGGCAAGGACGACCTCGCGATGATCGCGGACGCCGGCTTCGAGGTCGAGGGCACGGACACCACGACGCTGCCCGAGCACCGCAGGCAGGGCTGCGGCGAGGGAGCCTGCGCGTCCGAGGACGCCGGGGAGCCCGCGGACGCCGCCGGGGAGCCCGCCGCCACCGTCCCGGCGCCGTCCGACGACACCCGCCGTGATCTGGTGTCGGTACGCCGCCGCGGTGCCGGTACCGACCTGCCGCCCAATGCCTGAGCCGCTCACCCCCGGCGAACTGCTCGCGCTCGACCGGCAGCATGTGTGGCATCCGTACGGGCCGATGCCCGGCAAGGCCGCACGGCTGCTGGTGGAGTCGGCGTCCGGTGTCCGGCTCCGGCTGGCCGAACCGGCCGAGGGCCAGGACGAGTTGGTCGACGGCATGTCGTCCTGGTGGTCGGCGGTGCACGGCTACAACCACCCGGTGCTCAATGACGCCGCGCGCGGCCAGCTGGGACGGATGAGCCATGTGATGTTCGGCGGGCTCACCCATGAGCCGGCCGTCCGACTGGCGAAGCGGCTGGTCGACATCACCCCGGAGCCGCTGGAGCACGTCTTCCTCGCCGACTCCGGTTCGGTGTCGGTCGAGGTCGCCGTCAAGATGTGCCTGCAGTACTGGCGCTCGCTGGGGAAGCCGCGCAAACAGCGGCTGCTGACCTGGCGGGGCGGCTACCACGGCGACACCTGGCAGCCGATGTCGGTGTGCGATCCGGACGGCGGGATGCATGAGCTGTGGCAGGGGGTGCTGCCGCGGCAGATCTTCGCGGAAGCACCACCGGCCGGCTTCGACGCGGCGCCGGACGAGGCGTATGCGGCACAGCTGCACGAGCTGATCGCGCGGCACGCCGACGAGCTGGCGGCGGTGATCGTGGAGCCCGTGGTGCAGGGGGCGGGCGGGATGTCGTTCCACTCCCCCGGCTATCTGCGGGTGCTGCGGGAGGCCTGCGACGCCCATGACGTCCTGCTCGTCTTCGACGAGATCGCCACCGGCTTCGGCCGTACGGGCGCCCTCTTCGCCGCCGAACACGCGGGTGTCGCACCCGATGTGATGTGCCTCGGCAAGGCGCTGACCGGCGGATATCTCACCCTGGCGGCAACGCTGTGCACGGCTGCCGTGGCGGACGGGATCTCCCGCGGCGCACTGCCGGTGCTGGCGCACGGCCCCACCTTCATGGGCAATCCCCTGGCCGCTGCCGTCGCCGACGCCTCGATCGAACTGCTGCTGTCCCAGGACTGGGCACAGGACGTCAAGCGGATCGAGGCCGGGCTGAGGGACGGTCTGGCACCGGCCCGGAGCGTCGCCGGGGTGCGCGAGGTGCGCGTACTCGGCGCGATCGGTGTCGTCCAGCTCGACCACGAGGTGGACATGGCGGCCGCCACCCGGGCGGCGGTCCGGGAGGGCGTATGGCTGCGCCCGTTCCGGGATCTGATCTACACCATGCCGCCGTACATCACGGGCGACGACGATGTGGCGCGCATCTGCGCCGCGGTGTGCGCGGCGGCGCGCGAGGGCTGACCTCCCGGGCGGCGGTGGCCGGTGCTCCGCGCCCCGCCGCCCCACCGTCCCGCCCTTCGCCCCGGAAACGATGCCGGTGCCGGTGAGCACCGTGCACACAGCAACATTCACAGTCATTGCGCGCGGGATCGGCCGCGCAGAGTCGGAGGCAGACCATGTCGGTGCTGTTCGTGACGGGCACGGGCACGGAGATCGGCAAGACCGTGACCACGGCGGCCATCGCCGCGGCGGCGCTCGCCCGGGGCCGTTCGGTGGCCGTGCTCAAACCGGCCCAGACCGGTGTCACGGCCCATGAGACGGGTGACGCGGCGGAGGTCGAGCGGCTGGCCGGACCGGTCACCGGCGTCGAACTCGCCCGCTACCCGGACCCGTTGGCGCCCGCGACGGCCGCGCTGCGGGCCGGTCTGCCGCCGGTGCGCCCGGAAGACATCGCCGAGGCCGCCGCCAAGCTGGCCGCCTCGCACGACCTGGTGCTGGTCGAGGGCGCGGGCGGCCTGCTGGTCCGCTTCGACGCGGACGGCCATACGCTCGCCGATGCCGCGCGGCTGGCCCAGGCCCCCGTCCTGGTGGTCGCCCCGGCGGGCCTGGGCACCCTCAACACCACCGCGCTGACCGCGCTGGCACTGCGCTCGTACGGGCTCGACTCCCCGGGCGTCGTCATCGGCAGCTGGCCGGCCGAGCCCGACCTCGCCGCCCGCTGCAATCTGACGGACCTCCCGGACGCCGCGGGCGCCCCGCTCCTCGGCCTGGTCCCGGAGGGCTCCGGCGGGCTGTCGCCGCACGCCTTCCGCGCCGCGGCTCCGGACTGGCTGGCGCCGGCGCTCGGTGGATCGGGCGGGTTCCGCATTCCCTCGTGATGCCGGTACCCGGCCGTCGGCATCACGCCGCGAGGGCGCAGCCCGTGGGGCGAGGAGGGGAGGCGGGGGCCGGATGAAGTCCCCGGTGCGGTGGGGAAGGCCCTCGCCTCGTACGGATTTCCGGACGGCGGACGCGGTGGCTGCCGGTGACTCCTTGCCCGCCCGGTGGGGAGACTGAATGCAGGAGCGGGCAGCGTCGGCGAAGGGGTCCGTCATGTGGCAGCGCAGAAGAGTTCCGCACGGCACGGTGCACCACCCGGTGTTCGCCCGGTTCTACGCGAGCTGCTGTGGTCCGGCCGCGGATGCGCGGGCGGGCGTGGCCGCGCTCCGGAAGGAGCTGCTGACGGGCACCACGGGCCGGGTCATCGAGGTCGGCGCGGGCACCGGGCTGAACTTCGCGCACTATCCGGGGACCGTCTCGGAGGTGGTGGCGATCGAGCCGGAGCCCACCTTGCGAGAGGTCGCCAGGTCGGCGGCGGCGCGTGCGGAGGTACCGGTGGATCTGGTGCCGGGCGTGGCGGAGGCGCTGCCGGTCAAGAGCGAAGCGTTCGACACCGCGGTGGCGTCGTTGGTGCTGTGTTCGGTGTACGAGGTGCAGCGGGCCCTGCTGGAGCTGCGGCGGGTGCTGCGGCCGGGCGGTGAGCTGCGGTTCTTCGAGCACGGGCGGGCCGCGGGGCGGGGTCTTGCGGCGGTGCAGTGGTCGCTGGACCGGACGGTCTGGCCGCTGCTGATGGGCGGCTGTCACACCGGCCGGGACCCGCTGGGCGAGATCCGCGCGGCCGGGTTCGAGGTGCTGCGGGTGCGCCGGCTGAAGGTTCCCGAGCGCGGTCCGACGCTGCCGACCTCGCCGGCGGTGCTGGGCACGGCGCGGCGGCCGGCCGACTGAGCGGCCCGCGCGGCGGCGGCCCTCACACCGTCCAGGTGCGCAGCTCGTCCGCGATGGCCCGGACGTCGGCCGTCCCGCTCTTGACGAGGCGGGCGAGGTCGCGGACCTGCTCGGGGGAAGTGGCGATCTTCAGACCACTGGCGACCAGGTAGCCGTAGGCGACGGCGGTCGCGAACATCGCATTCGCGCCCTCCAGCGCCGGTACCTGGAGCAGGAGTTGGAGCAGCGCGGCGGCGCGGTCCTGGGGTTCGGTGTAGACGGGCACACCGAATATCTCGGCTTCATGGCGGCTGACGGCGGCCACCAGGGCGCCCCAGTCGGTGACCTGGGGGTCTCCGGGGGTGTGCTGTTCGGCGATCAGGAGGAGCCAGGCGAGGTCGATGCGCAGCGTCACGTTGTGCCCGGCAGTCCTTCGCGGTCGGTGGTGCTCGGAGTGGCAGGGAGGCTGTCCGGTTGCCGACCGAATTCCTCGGCGAAGACGCGCTCGTACTGCTTCATGAAGTCGGAGGCGGCCTCGACGAAGGTCTGGCCGACCTCGCCGGCGTCCTTCAGGACGAGCTCCTCGATATAGCGGTTCATGCTCACTCCCCGCTGCAGAGCGCGCTCTCGCGCCGCTTCGGCAGTGGCTTCGTCCACCCGGACGTTCAGCTGCGTCTTCGCCACCCCTCAAAGCTAGCGCGCATCTGCTAGCAGCGGCAAGCGGCGAGGTGCGGAACGCTGCAGAGGTGTTCCGGAGGGGCGCCGCCCGCCCGGGTGCCCGTCTGCGCGGCATCGGGCGGGCGCCGTCCCGCGGCCCGGCTTACTTGTAGCCGAAGTCCTGGGTCCAGTAAGCCCGGTGCTTACCGCCCAGGGCGACACCTATGCCGGTGCCCTTGGACTTGCAGCCAAGGATGTTGGCCCGGTGGCCGGGGCTGTCCATCCAGGCGTCGAAGGCGCCCTGGGGCGTCGTCGGCCAGGCGTCGATGTTCTCCGCCGAGGCGTCCTGGTACCCCTGCGCCTCCATCCGCTCCTTGGGGCCCTTGCCGTCGGTGGAGGTGTGCGAGTAGTGGCTGTGGGCGGCCATGTCCTGGCTGTGCAGCCGGGCCGCCTTGTCCATGCGCGGGTCACGGTGCAGGGGGGCACAGCCGTGCTCGGCCCGTGCCTTGTTGACCAGGCGGTGAATTTCGGCCTCGTAGCGGTCGATCTTGCTGTTCCCCGACGTGGTCGCCTTCGGCGCGGGGGCGGAGGGCCGGCCGCTCGGCGTGGTGTCAGGGGTGGCGGTGTGCGAGGCCTGGGGGAAGGCTTCGTTGGCCGTCGCGTTGTCCTGGGAGTTGAACACGGCCAGCGATCCGCCGAGGACACCGGCGGCGGCCAGGATGCCGATCGGAATCATCCGGGCCCTGCGCCGGTGTGCGCCGCGGACCTCGCGCTTCGGCGATGAGAATTTCACGTTCAACTAAATCGTCTCCATGGGGGGATGCCGGAACGGAATGCGGCGGGCACACGGAAGGCGCCTGCCACTTCCCACAGGCAGTCCGGTGACCCGAACTGCCTTTCCGAGAACAGGGGTCACCGTAACAAAACAAGCCAGGGTCGATTCTCGGCCGAAGAGGCACCGTCACGCCCCGGACGCGGCCGGAATGACGCAACATGCCCGCCTTAAACCCCCTTTGAAAGCATGATGACGCCACGTCAGCCCTTCAGTCATCCCGGCCCGATCCGCAACCGCCCCTTCATGTAGGAGAGTTGAGGGAGTAATTGCGTATCGGCTCCCGCGAAGGGAGAGAAGTTCACCGCGGGCCCGCCTTCGGAAAACCATTCGTCACAAAGGGACTTGCACCGAAGAGCGGGTGATCGCCAGCAAATAGCCAGGAACTCCGGTAGAGTATTGCGTCGCCTTTTCACTGCGACCAGGGAAAGGGAATTTCGGCCCAGGCGCAGAATTTCTGCGCCTGCGATGCGCCTGCGAAGTGCGGGGCCGAAGCAGGGAATCGGGTTTGTCCGGCTCGCCTAACGGGTGTCCGCAAAGCCCCGTACGTCCTCCGGGTACAAGGGCCGGAGCGGATCGAGGATGCGGGCGGCCTGCTCGCGCATGCCGAGCACCGCGCCCCCCTCGCACCGCCGCAGCCGTGACCGCGCCCACAGGAAGTACAGCGGCGCGGTCACGGCCGGCCCGACGAGCCAGGACAGATCCGCGCCGCCGAAGTGCGCCGCCGGCGGCCCGGTGTACAGATCGCCGGCGAGGAACGGGATCTGGACGGCGATGCCCAAAACGTACGAGCCGAGCGCGACCGGGTCGAACCGCCTGTAGGGGGCGTCGTCCGGGTCGCAGAGCTCATCGGGGTCCTGGCTGCCGTGGCGCAGCAGCGAGAAGTCGACGAGGTTGATCGCGGCCCAGGGCACCAGCGCGGCCAGCAGCACCAGGACCAGATCGGCGAACCGCGTCACGAAGTCGCCGGCGAGACCGAGGGCGAGGGCCGGCCCGCAGGCCAGGACGAGTGCGGACACCGCACCGCGGACCCTCGGCCGGGGCTGCCAATGGGTCCGCAGGGTCTGCCCGATGGTGAGCGTCGCCTGCACCGCGCGGTAGAGGTTGAGCGCGTTGTGGTGGAGGACGCTGAAGAGGAAGAGCACCAGCAGCACCGGTCCGAACGACCCGGCCGCGCCGCCGATTCCGGCACCGGTGTCCGGACCGGGGCAGGCCGGGGCGACGGCCGCACCGGCCAGGAACGGCAGCAGGGAGCCCAGACAGGCGCCCCCGTACGTCGCCCAGAAGGTAGCGGTGGTGCGGACCGTCCCGGGCAGCGCACGCGAGCGGTCCGCGGCGTACGGGGCGAGAGCCGGCTGCCACAGGGCGCTGAGCGAGACGATCGCCAGCCAGCCGGCGAAGGTGAAACCGCCCCGGGTGAAGAAGTCCCCGGGCAGGCCATGGGTCACGGCCAGCGCGAGGCCGGCCACGAGGCCGAGGCCGAGGACCACCGCCGCCACCTTGTTGAGGGCGTGGATCAGACGGTGACCGATCAGGCAGAGCAGCGCGGAGCCGGCGGCGCCGAGCAGGATGCCCGCGCCGACCGGCAGGCCGGGCGTGAGGACGTGCAGCGACTTCCCGGCGAGCACGAGGTGGACGGCGAAGAACGTGACGTACAGGGCGGCCGCGAGGACCACGCCCGGCAGTGCGCCCAGCGAGCCGGACCGGGCCCGGCTCCGGATCAGCTGCGGCAGGCCGAACCGCGGGCCCGGCGCCCGGTGCGGCGCCATGAAGACCCCGCCGAGCAACTGCCCGACGAGCACCGCCAGTACGCCCGACCACAGCGGCTGATGGAACACCTGCACCGCCATCGCGCCGGTGACCAGCGCCAACGGGGCGATATGGGTACCGAACCCGAGGGTGAACAGATCACGGGTACACCCGTGCCGTGCGGGCTCCGGCACCTCGTCGACGGTGTGGTGTGCGACCGCGTCGGGCTGCGCGGCTCCGTGCCGATGGGTCACGGCGGCCTCCTCGGGGCTGGCCCGCGCGGGGTCGCGGGCTGGTGGGTACGGGACGGCCAACCGGCGGCGGGCAGCATGGAGCTGCCGCATGACCGGCGGGGCGGGGCGGCCGACGAGGGGGGCTGAACGGGAGTCTCGGGCACCCGGGCCATGAGGTCAATGACCAAGATCGGTCCTCCCCCGGATCTCCATTTCGGTGGGGGACGCGCGGCGCGAGGACGCGGTCCGCAACCGGCGGCCGGCGCACGAGGCGACGGACGCCGGCGGCCGGGCGGTGGTGGGTGCGGCCGACCGGTCGGTTGCCCGCCCAGGCGGACATTCCGGCTCCCCGCTCGGTCGGTCGTTCCGGCCCACCGGCCGGGCGCGGGCGGGCCGAGAGCCGGGCGCGGGCGGGCATCGCGGCGCGTGCCGCTGCCGTGGCTGCCGGAGCCGATGCCGCACGATGTGATCCGTCGCGGGCCCGGCCCCGGAGGGATCAGCGACGGACCGGACCGTTCGCGACCGCACCGGCCATCAGGAGGACCACGCCGTGTCCGTCCCCGCCCCCGTCCCGCATCTGCAGCGCAGTCTGCGGCGCTTCGACATCATGGCGATGGGCGTCGCCGCCGTGATCTCCTTCGATGTGATCGGGCAGATCGCCACCGGCGGCGGACAGGCCGTCATCTGGATCGCCGTCATCGCGGTGGCGTTCCTGGTGCCCTACGCCCTGGTGTTCGCCGAGACCGGAGCCGCGTTCCCGCAGGAAGGCGGGCCCTATGTCTGGGTGGAGGTGGCCTTCGGGCGGCCGGCGGCCGTGCTGACCACCATGTTCTATTGGGTCACCAATCCCGTCTGGCTCGGCGGTTCGCTGGTCTTCGTGGCCGCGGGGGCCTGGGACGGCTTCGTCCTCCCGCTCGGCTCGGGGACGGTGGCGGACTACGCCTTCAAGCTGGTCTTCATCTGGGCCGCGATTCTCACCGCGGTGGTCTCGCTGCGCCGCGGCAAATGGATCACCACGGCCGGCGCCGGGGCCAAGGTCCTGGCGCTGGCCTTCTTCACCGGTACGGCGGTGGCGTACGGGATCCAGCACGGCTTCCGCGGTCTGCAGGGCACCGGCTTCTCCCCCACCGGAGGGGGGTTTCTGGCGCTGGTGCCGGTGCTGCTGTTCGCGTTCGTCGGGTTCGAGGCGCCCAATGCGGCGGGCGACGAGATGCTCGCTCCGCAGCGCGATGTGCCGGTGGCGATCGGAGTGTCGGGGGCCATCGCCACCTGCTGCTATCTGCTGCCGGTACTGGCCATTCTCTCGGCCGCCCCGCCCGGCCGGGTCACCGGCGTCGGCGGCTTCATGGATGCCGCCCGGCTGGTCTTCGGGATCTACGGCGACTGGCGCGGGCCGCTGCTGACCTTTGTCGCGGTGCTGTTCGTGGTGGCGCTGCTGACCCAGGGCAGCGCCTGGATGATCGTCGCCGACCGGATGCAGGCGATGGCGGCCGCCGACGGCGGTTTCTTCAGCCGGGGCCTGGGCGCCTTCCATCCGCGGCTGGGCACTCCGGTCCGGATGAATCTGCTCTCCGGTGTCACCGCCACCGTGTTCATGGCCGCCGCGATGAACCTGGCGCGAGGAGACGCCTCGGCCGTCTTCGGGGTGGTGCTGACCGTCGCGATCACCACCCTGCTGCTGTCCTATCTGGCCGTGGTCCCCTCTCTGCTGGCGCTTCGGCTGCGCCACCGCGAGGTGCCCCGGCCCTACCGGGTCCCGTTCGGCACCCTCGGTTTCACCGTGGCGACGCTGCTCGTCTACGCCTGGATCGTGCTCGGCTCATGGGTGGCGCTTTTTCCCGGCACCCTGGAGCAGCTCTTCGGCATCCCGTACGACTTCCGGGCGGTCTGGGGCGTCTCCCGGGTCACCTTCGAGGCGTTCACCCTCGGCACCGTCGTCCTGCTGCTGATGATCGCCACCGCCGGGTATCTGACCCAGCGCATGCGCACCCAGTCCCAGGACGATGAGCGCGAGGCCCGCCCAGCCCGATAGCGCCGGTGCCGCGACGCCCACCACCAGCGCCTCGCCGAGCAGGGTGAACGGCACCTCGGCGGCCTGGGTGGCCTCGACGGCGCCCAGGGCGGCGGGGTGATGGCGCACCAGGTCGGTGGCGCGGAAGAAGAGGGTGGTGCCCACGACACCGGAGATCAGGGCGACGATCAGGCACTGCGTCAACTGGCCGCCGTCGGGCGGGCCTTGGGTCACCGTCGCGGTGGCTGCCATTACCAGCCACAGCGGGAGCGAGCCGATCGTCATCGCCAGGGTCCGCTGGACTCCGTCCAGGCCGTCGACCCCGAGGAGCCTGCGGTTGCCGAGCGGGTAGGCGACGGCGGCGACCGTGACCGGCAGCACCACCTGGAGGGCCGTGCCCAGGCCGGTGCCGCCGGCGTGCTGGAGCTGGGCGAGCGCCACGCCGACGACGATCAGCGCGGAGACCCCGAACGTACGCGGCGGAACCCGGCCGCCGCCGAGGGCCCCGAGCCCGATGCCGGCGACGATCACCAGCTGCCAGGTCGAGGCGACCAGCCAGCCGGCGCCCGCCTGGCCGGCCCAGGTGAGCGGCGCGTAGAAGAGCCCGAAGCCGACGGTCGACCAGAGCAGCCACGTCAGGGGGCGGGCGCGCAGGGTGCGCAGGACGCCGGGCAGCCCGCCGCGCACGGCCACCAGCGCCACCAGCGGGACGACCATGAACAGGAACCGCAGACTGGCGCTCCACATCCAGGAGCCGCCCAGCACGCTCATCCAGCGGTTGAGCACAAAGGTGGTGGCGAAGCAGGCGGCCGCGAGCAGGCCCAGGGCCATCGGGCCCGCCACACCGCCGGTGCCCCGGTGCGGCCCCGCGCCTCGCCGCGCGCGTATCCCTGTCCGTGTCGGCACCGCTTCTCCCTGTCGTGTATCGCCGTTACAGCGCCCTGGACATGCGTCCTGGCCTCTCGGTTCTTGAGAGAGGGGCGCATTGACATCTGAAATGTTAGTTGGCTTGGAGGGCGCTCCGACGCGCGGGGGCGGCCCTTAAGATCGGGGGCGTGACCGCACTGGAACCGGTGCCGAGAAGGCTGCTGCGCGACGAGGCGTACGACGCGCTGCTGGAGGCGATCGTCTCCGGCGAGCTGCCGCCCGGACAGAAACTCAATGACGCCGAGCTCGCCGAGCAGCTGGGGCTCTCCCGCGCCCCGGTACGGCAGGCGCTCGCCCGCCTCGCCGCGGAACGGCTGGTGGTGTCCAAGCCGCAGAGCTACACCCGGGTCGCCCCCGTCGTGGCCGAGGAGATCCGGGACGCGCTCGCCGTCGTCCAGGCGATGCACGCGCTCGCCGTACGCGAGGCGGTCCCCCGGATGACCGGTGAGCACCTCGACCGGATGCGGGCGGCCAACGCCGCCTTCGTCCGCGCACTGGACGCCGAGGACGCACTCGCCGCCATCGCCGCCGATGACGCGCTGCACGCCGTACCGATCGAGGTGTGCGGCAATGCGGCACTGGCCGAGACGGTCCGCCGCTACACCCCGCTGCTGCGCCGACCGGAGCGCCGTCGCTTCTCCAGCACCGCGGCGCGGGCCTCCGCCGAGCGGCACGACGCGCTGATCGCGGCCTGCGCGGCGGGCGAGACGGACGCCGCCGTGGCACTGTCGGGCGAGATCTGGGGCGGGCTCGACACGACGGACGAACCGGAGGCCTGAGGCAGCGGGGCCGTATGGCGCGGACCGCACAACTGCCGCCTCGCCCGCCGGTGTTCGAACGGATCATGATTCGGAATCCGGTCGACACCCCGCACCGCCCGGTGGTGGGATCCGGTCATGAGTGATCTTCACGTGCGGGCCGGAACGCCCGCCGATCTCGATGCCGTGCTGGCCTTCTGGAAGATCGCCGCCGAGGGCACCAGCATCAGCGATGACACCGACGGCGTGGCCCGGCTGGTGACCCGTGACCCCGAGTCGCTGCTGCTGGCCGAGCAGGGCGGTGAACTGGTGGGCACGGTGATAGCCGGTTTCGACGGCTGGCGGTGTCATCTCTACCGGCTGGCCGTCCACCCCGGACACCGCAGGCAGGGCATCGGCGGCGCACTGCTGGCGGCCGCCGAGGAGCGGTTCCGCGCGCTGGGCGGCCGGCGCGGTGACGCGATGGTGCTGGACCGCAATGAGCCGGCGCAGCATGCGTGGCGCGCGGCGGGTTACGCGCCCGAGCCGCAGTGGAGCCGCTGGGTCAAACACCTCGACGGCTGAGCGCGGCATCCGACACACGCAGAGCCCGCCCCTGCCCGGGGCGGGTTCTTTGTTCACCAGCGACTTTGCTGATCCTTTACCATAGTGTTCCCCTACTGCCGTGAAAGGTGTGTGAGCGTCCAGCCATGGGCGAGCCTCCCAGTTGTCGAGCGTCCTCCCGACAGAGCGCGAACCTCCCGATCCTGTTCGATCATGGGACGGAGGTGACTCGATGACCGACCTGCTCTTTCTGGGCGTGGCGCTCCTCCTGACCCTGGCCTGTGGTGTCTTCGTCGCGGCCGAGTTCTCGCTGACGACCGTCGAGCGCAGCGATCTCGAACGTGCCGCCGAGCGCGGCGAGCGGGGCGCGGACAGCGCCCTGAAGGCCGTCCGCGGTCTCACCTTCCAGCTCTCCGGGGCGCAGCTCGGCATCACCGTCACCGGCCTGGTCATCGGCATGCTGTCCAAACCGGCCATCGCCACTCTGCTGGCCGGACCGCTGGACGCGATGGGCCTGCCGCGCTCGGTGGCGGACTCGCTGGCCGTGGTTCTCGGTACGGCGATCTCCACGGTCGTCCTGATGGTCGTCGGCGAGCTGGTCCCGAAGAACTGGGCCATCTCCCACCCGCTGGGCGTCGCGAAGAAGGTGGCCACCGCCCAGCGCGGTTTCAGCGCCGCCTTCCGGCCGCTGATCCGGCATCTCAACAACACCGCCAACCGCACGGTCCGCCGGATGGGCCTGGAGCCCGCCGAGGAGCTGGCCTCGGCCCGCGGCCCGCAGGAGCTGGTGGCGCTGGCCCGGCACTCCGCCAAGGAGGGCGCACTGGAGCCCGACACCGCCGAGCTCTTCGTCCGCACCCTCAATCTCGCCGATCTGACCGCGGAGAACGTCATGACACCGCGGGTGCAGGTGATCGCGCTGGAGGTGCAGTCCACCGCGGAGGACGTGGCCAATGCGACCCGGGCGACCGGGCTGTCCCGCTTCCCCGTCTACCGCGGCAGCCTGGACAGCGTCGTCGGGGTGGCGCACATCAAGGACGTCCTGGCCGTCCCGGCCGAGCGCCGCCCCCGCCATCCGGTCTCCGAGCTGGTGCGCGAACCGCTGCTGGTCCCCACCACACTGACCGTGGACCGGCTGCTCGACCGGCTCTCCGGCAAGCGCACGATGGCCGTGGTCATCGACGAATACGGCGGCACGGCCGGCGTGGTGACGCTGGAGGACATCGTCGAGGAGGTGGTCGGCGAGGTCCGCGACGAACACGACCCGCTGGAGACCCCCGACCTGGCGCCGGCCGGCACCGACGCGGAGGGCCGCAAGGCCTACCAGGCCGACGGCGCCGCGCGCACCGACCAGCTGGAGCGGATCGGCCTGCGGCTCCCGGAGGGCCCGTACGAGACCCTGGCCGGCCTGATCGCCACCGAGCTCGGCCGGATACCGGAAGCCGGCGACACCCTGGAAGTGGCCGGCTGGTCGATGGATGTCCTGGACGCCACCGGCCACCGCGCGGCGCGGGTACTGCTGCACGCGCCGCTGCCGGGCAGCACCGACGAGCAGGAGAAGGAGGCCCGGCGATGACCGCGGTGCAGCTTTTCGTGGGTCTGCTGACGCTGGTCGTCAACGCCTTCTTCGTGGGCGCCGAGTTCGCGCTGATCTCGGTGCGCCGCAGCCAGATCGAGCCGTACGCCGAGCGCGGTGACCGCCGGGCGGCGAGCGTGATGTGGGGTCTGCAGCATGTCTCGGCACTTCTCGCGGCGGCCCAGCTGGGCATCACCCTGTGCACCCTGGTGCTGGGCGCGGTCGCCGAGCCCGCCATCGCCCACCTCCTGGAACCGGCGTTCCACGCGATGGGCATCTCGACCGCGCTGATCCACCCGATCTCGTTCGTGATCGCGCTGTCGCTGGCCACCTATCTGCACATGCTCTTCGGCGAGATGGTGCCGAAGAACGTCGCCCTGGCCGAGCCGGTGCGCAGCGCCCTGATACTCGGGCCGCCCCTGGTCGCCCTGACCCGGACGCTGCGCCCGGCGATCTTCGCGATCAATGCGCTCGCCAACGGGCTGCTCAAGCTGCTGCGGGTGGAGACCAGGGACGAGGTGGCCGCGACGTTCTCGGACGACCAGCTCGCGAAGATGGTCGAGGATTCCCGGGCGGCCGGTCTGCTCGACGAACGGGCGAAGGAGCGGCTGCGCGACGCGCTGGAGCTGGGCCGCCGCCCGGTCAGGGACGTGGTGCTGCCGGTCGAGAAGGTCGTCTCCGCACAGATGGGGATCACCCCCGAGGGGCTGGAACGGCTCGCCGCCGAGTCCGGCTTCTCCCGCTTCCCCGTGGTCGACGACACCCAGCGCATCCTCGGCTATCTGCACGTCAAGGACGCCCTGGACGCCAGCCCCCGCACGCTGCCGTTCCCGGTCTCCGCGCTGCGCCCGATCGCCCGTGTGAAGGCCTCGACGCCGCTGGACGACGTGCTGACGGCGATGCGCGGATCCAGTACGCATCTGGCCGCGGTGATCGGCGACGACGGGCGGCTGGCCGGGCTGGTGACGATGGAGGACGTGCTCCGGGAGCTGGTGCTGCAACGCCCCGTGGCCTGACGAGGGGGGCGGTGCCCCACGACGCCTGACCGATCGGTTAGATTGCTGACCGATCGGTCAGGGCTTTGCTTCCCCGCCGGTCGCCATCGCATGCGTAGCGAGGAGGGGGCACACACATGGACCGCACAACGTGCTGCATCGTGGGCGGGGGACCCGCCGGGATGATGCTCGGACTGCTGCTGGCCCGGGCCGGCATCGAGGTGACCGTGCTGGAGAAGCACGGAGACTTCCTGCGGGACTTCCGCGGGGACACCGTCCATCCGTCGACCCTGCGACTGCTGGACGAACTCGGCCTCGGCGAGGCCTTCGCACGGCTGCCGTTCGCCAAGCTGGAGGAGATGCGGGCGCAGATCGGCGGCACCACGGTCGTGCTGGGCGATATGCGGCGCCTCCCCGGCCGGCACAAGTACTTCGCCATGGTCCCGCAGTGGGACTTCCTCGATCTGCTCGCGGGCGCGGCCGCCGAGGAGCCGAACTTCACCCTGCGGATGCGCACCAGGGTCACCGGGCTGCGCACGAGGGGCGACCGGGTCACGGGGGTGCGGTTCCTCGACGAGGACGGCACCCCCCGCGAGCTCGCCGCCTCCCTGACGGTTGCCTGCGACGGCCGGGACTCGGTGGTGCGGCAGGCCGCCGGGCTGCGACAGCAGCTGTTCGAGGTGCCGATGGACGTCTGGCAGGTGCGGGTGGACGCCCCGGCCGACAGCCTCAAGAGCGGCCGGGTCTTCGCTCACTTCGGCGGCGGCCAGGTCGCGGTCACCATGGACCGCGGCACGTACTACCAGACCTCCTATCTGATCGAGAAGGGCCGGGACGCGGAGCTGCGCGCCCGGGACATCCAGTGGCTGCGGGACCGGCTCGGGGCGCTGTTCGGCTGGGACGACGCGGTGACCGGCGCGATCGCCTCGTGGGACGACGTCAAGCTGCTGGAGGTCACCTTCGGCCGGCTGCGGCGCTGGCACCGGCACGGTCTGCTGTGCATCGGGGACGCGGCGCACACCATGTCGCCGGTCGGCGGCGTGGGGGTCAATCTCGCGCTCCAGGACGCGGTGGCGGCGGCCCGGATCCTGGCGGAGCCACTGCGCCGGGGCACGGTCGGAGTGGCCGATCTGGCGCGGGTGCAGAAGCGGCGGGAGCTGCCGATGACCGTGGTGCAGAGGTCCCAGCAGGCCGAGCACACGATGATCCGCTCCGCGCTGGCCGGCACGCTCGACGGCGACCGGCTGCCGGTGCCGGTGCGGCTGCTGCGGCGGGTGCCGCCCCTGCGGACCGTGGCGGGCTATCTGGGCGGGTTCGGCATACGCCCCGAGCGTGCCCCCGCCTTCGCCCGGGTCAGCTCCGCCGCTCGATCGCGTTGAGGGTGAACTCCTCCAGCTCCGCGGCCGCGGCGTCCAGATCGAGTTCGGGGTGGGCCAGCCAGTGCGCGATCACTCCGTCGATCGCACCGCCGATCGCCAGGGCGACGGTCCGCGGGTCGAACTCCCGCAGCACGCCCGCCTTCTGACCCTCCGTCAGCAGATCGGCGAGGCCCTGCCACCGGCCGTGGGTGTCATGCGAGCCCGGCGTCTTGAGCCGGGTCCCGCCCTCGTCGTCGAGCAGCATCTCGGTGATCACCCGGACCTGGCGGCGGTTGGCCTGCTGGTAACCGATCATCGCCCGTACGTAGGCGACGATCGCGTCCCGCGGGCCGGCCGCCCGCGCCAGTCGCTCGGTGACGTAGGCGCTGAACTGCTCCATCACCTGCTCCAGCGCCGCCCGGGTGAGCTTGTCCTTCGAGGAGAAGTGGTAGAGCACCGCGGCCTTGGACAGCCCGGCCCGCTCGGCGATCGCCGACAGCGAGGTCGCGGGGTACCCCCGGGTGGAGATCACGTCGATGGTGGCGTCGATGAGCTGCTCGCGGCGGGCCCGTTCGGTGAACGTCGGCTCGTCGGGGCCGTCACCCCGGCGGGGAGTCATCGCGCGGCCACCTGCCTCTTCCCTCGCCGTCCGGACGCCACCAGACCGTACACCGCGGGCGACTGCCGCATCCCGCGGGACCGGGCATACCGCGCGGTACGGCGAGCGGTAGGATCACCGCGCCATGGAGATGAATGCCCGTTACACCAGTTTCGTCGCGGTCGGCGACAGCTTCACCGAGGGAATGTCGGACGCCCTGCCGGACGGCTCGTACCGCGGCTGGGCCGATCTGCTCGCCGCCCGGCTGGCGGCAGCGGCCCGGCCGCCGTCCGGGGAACCCGCCGCCGCACCGGGCTTCCGCTACGCCAATCTCGCGGTGCGCGGCAAGCTCATCGGGCAGATCGCCGACGAGCAGTGCGGGCCGGCGGCCGCGATGGGCGCCGATCTGGTGACGCTGGTCGGCGGGCTCAACGACGTCCTGCGGCCCAAGTGCGAAGTGGCCCAGGTGTGCGCCCGGTTCGAGGACGCCGCCGGGCAGCTGGCCAAGGGCGGCGGGCAGCTGGTGCTGATGCGCAGCCCGGGGCGGCAGGGCCCGGTGCTGGAGCGCTTCCGGCCGCGCATGGAGCAGCTGTTCGCGCGGATCGACGAGGTGGCCGCGCGGCACGGTGCGGTGGTCGTGGATCTGTACGGGTCGCGGGCGCTGTCCGACCCGCGGCTGTGGGCCGACGACCGGCTGCATCTGAACGCCGAGGGGCACCGCCGGGTCGCGGAGGCCGTCTGGCAGGCACTCGGGCTGGCCGCCGAGTCGGACTGGGACGCGCCGCTGCCGGCCGCCGCACCGCCGGGCTGGGGTGCACGGCGCGCCGCGGATCTGCGGTTCGCGCGCGAGCATCTGGTGCCGTGGACGGTCCGCCGGCTCACCGGCCGGTCCTCGGGCGACGGCCGCCCGGCCAAGCGCCCCGAACTGCTGCCGTACGAGGACTGACACCCGGCGTCGCCGGGCTCCGGAGCCTCGGGCCTCGGCTTGGAGGAACCTACAGCCGGGACCGGGGCGCTGGCCTGCGCAAACCGCCAGTAGACTCTGACCACGTGACTGCTGTGTCTGCGAAGCCTCGCATCCCCAATGTCCTGGCCGGCCGCTACGCCTCCGCGGAGCTGGCCGTGCTGTGGTCCCCCGAATACAAGGTCAAGCTGGAGCGGAAGCTGTGGCTTGCCGTGCTGCGTGCACAGAAGGACCTGGGGGTGGAGGTCCCCGAGCAGGCGCTGGCCGACTACGAGCGGGTCCTGGACACCGTCGACCTGGCCTCCATCGCCGAGCGCGAGAAGGTCACCCGGCACGACGTCAAGGCCCGTATCGAGGAGTTCAACGCCCTCGCCGGCCATGAGCAGGTCCACAAGGGCATGACCTCCCGTGACCTGACGGAGAACGTCGAGCAGCTGCAGGTGCGGCTGTCGCTGGAGCTGATGCGGGACCGTACGGTCGCCGTGCTGGCGCGCCTGGGCTCGCTGGCCGCCCAGAATGCCGAGCTGGTCCTCGCGGGCCGCTCGCACAATGTCGCGGCGCAGGCCACGACGCTGGGCAAGCGCTTCGCGACCGCGGCGGACGAGCTGCTGGTCGCGTACGGCCGGGTGGAGGACCTGCTCACCCGCTACCCGCTGCGCGGTATCAAGGGCCCCGTCGGCACCGCCCAGGACATGCTCGACCTGCTGGGCGGGGACGCCGCCAAGCTCGCCGAGCTGGAGCAGCGGATCGCCGCGCACCTCGGCTTCGGCCAGGCCTTCACCTCCGTCGGCCAGGTCTACCCGCGCTCGCTCGACTACGACGTGGTGACCTCGCTGGTGCAGCTGGCCGCCGCCCCCTCCTCGCTGGCCAAGACCATCCGGCTGATGGCCGGGCACGAGCTGGTCACCGAGGGCTTCAAGCCCGGCCAGGTCGGCTCCTCGGCGATGCCGCACAAGATGAACACCCGCTCCTGCGAGCGCGTCAACGGCCTCATGGTGATCCTGCGCGGCTATGCCTCGATGGCCGGTGAGCTCTCCGGTGACCAGTGGAACGAGGGCGATGTGTCCTGCTCCGTGGTGCGCCGGGTCGCCCTGCCGGACTCCTTCTTCGCGCTGGACGGCCTGCTGGAGACGTTCCTGACCGTGCTCGACGAGTTCGGCGCCTTCCCCGCCGTCGTCGCCCGCGAGCTGGACCGCTATCTGCCGTTCCTCGCCACGACGAAGGTGCTGATGGGTGCCGTGCGCGCCGGTGTGGGCCGCGAGGAGGCGCACGAGGCGATCAAGGAGAACGCGGTCGCGTCGGCGCTGGCCATGCGGGAGCAGGGCGCGGAGCGCAACGAGCTGCTGGACAAGCTCGCCGCGGATGCGCGGATCCCGCTGGACAAGGCGCAGCTGGACGCCCTGATGGCGGACAAGCTCTCCTTCACCGGCGCGGCGGCCGACCAGGTGGCGGCCGTCGTCGCCCGGATCGAGGAGATCACCAAGCAGCACCCGGAGGCCGCGGCGTACACCCCCGGCTCGATCCTCTGACGCGAGGGCCCATGGGCTTCACCCCCGAAGAGCTGGCAGCCGCTCGCGACCGCGTCGTCCCGGACGTGGCCGCGAGCGGCCTGCGGGTGCTCTTCTGCGGCATCAACCCCGGGCTGATGACGGCGGCCACCGGCCACCACTTCGCCCGGCCCGGCAACCGCTTCTGGCCGGTTCTGCATGCCGCCGGTTTCACGCCGCGCCAGTTCCGGCCCGCCGAGCAGGAGGAGTTGCTCGCCCACGGCCTCGGCATCACCAATGTCGTGGCGCGGGCGACGGCCAAGGCCGACGAGCTGACCGCGCAGGAGTACCGCGAGGGCGGCCGGCTGCTGGCCGAGAAGGTGGCGCGGCTGCGCCCCCGCTGGCTCGCCGTCGCCGGTGTCACGGCGTACCGCGTCGCCTTCGACGACAAGAAGGCGGCGATCGGGCCGCAGCAGCGCATGCTGGGCGACACCCGCCTCTGGGCCCTGCCCAACCCCAGCGGTCTGAACGCCCATTGGACGGTGGCGGCCATGGCGGAGGAGTACGGACGGCTGCGCGCCGCGGCGTTCGCGGAGGACGACGGCGCATAAGGGCGGCGCATAAGGCCGTCCACCGTTCGGCCGGCCGTCATCTTGAAGGCATGTACATGGCTACCGGACGGTTCTACTCTGACGCCGCCCGTGCACTCCCCCACTCCCCACGGAGACTGCCGTGCCTGCCACGTCCGCGTCCCCTTCCGCCGCCGTGTCCCCCTCCTCCCACCGCATCCGCCGCTCACGCCGCCGCAAAGTCACCGCGCTCGCCGCGGCGTTCGGCCTGGCCACCGCCGGTCTCGGCATCTGGGCCGGCAACGGCTTCGGCGCCGAGCCCGCCGCGGCCGCCGTGCCCACCCCCGACCATGTGGTCGTGGTGGTCTTCGAGAACCACGCCTACAACCAGGTGATGGGCAGTTCCAGCGCCCCGTACATCAACTCCCTGGCCTCCGGCGGCGCCAGCCTGAAGGCCTCCTACGCCGAGACCCACCCCAGCCAGCCCAACTACTACGCCCTCTTCTCCGGCGACACCCAGGGGGTCACCGACGACAGCTGCGTCGACCCGGGGTTCAGCGACGCCCCCAACCTCGCCTCCGAGCTGACGGCGGCCGGCAAGTCCTGGGCGAGCTACAACGAGTCGCTGCCGTCCGAGGGCTCGACCACCTGCAAGAGCGGCAAGTACGCGCAGAAGCACAACCCGTGGTTCGGCTTCAGCAACGTCTCCACCGGCTCGGCGCACACCCTCGACGCGTTCCCCTCCGACTTCTCCAAGCTGCCCACCGTCTCGTTCGTCGTGCCGAACCTGTGCAGCGATATGCACGACTGCTCGGTCTCCACGGGTGACACCTGGCTGAAGAACCACCTCAAGAGCTACGCCGACTGGGCCAGGACCCACAACAGTCTGCTGCTGCTCACCTTCGACGAGGACAACCGGCTCAGCGGCAACCGCATCCCGACCGTGCTGTACGGCCAGCCCGTGCAGGCCGGTTCCACCTCGGACACCACCTACAACCACTACGACGTGCTGCGCACGCTTGAGGACATGTACGGCACCTCGCACGCGGGCCATTCCGCCGACGCCAAGGACATCAGCGGTATCTGGGCCGGCTGACCCGTGTATCTCGCAGACGGCCGCCCGGCCCCTCCCCCCTCCGTATCGCCGGGCGGCCGGCGCGACGGTCGCGGCCGGCGCGTCCGGGCCGCCGTTCCCTCCACGGTGCTGGTCCTGGGCGCCGTCAGCCTCATCACCGACATCTCCTCGGAGATGGTCACGGCCGTGCTCCCGCTGTACCTCGTCGCCGAACTCGGCCTGTCCCCCCTGGGGTTCGGGGTCCTGGACGGGGTGTACAACGGCGTGAGTGCGCTGGTCCGGCTGGTGGGCGGGCGGCTGTCGGACGGGGGCGGCGGGCGCGGGCACAAGGCGGTGGCCGCGGTGGGGTACGGGCTCTCCGCCCTCTGCAAGCCGCTGTTGCTGATGGTGCACACGCTGCCGCTGATCGGGGCGGTGCTGGCGGTGGACCGGACCGGCAAGGGGCTGCGGACCGCGCCGCGGGACGCGATGATCTCCCTGGCCGCCGAACCCGCCGCCCGGGGAAGGGCGTTCGGGGTGCACCGGGCGATGGACACCGCGGGCGCCCTGTGCGGCCCGCTGGTGGCGTTCGTGCTGCTGCGGGCGGCGGCGGAAGGCTATGACGCGGTGTTCACGGTCAGCTTCTGTGTCGCCGTACTGGGCGTGGTCGTCCTCCTGCTGTTCGTCCCGGGGCGCGCACTGCCCGCCGCGGAGGACACCACCGGACGGGCCCCGGCCGGGCCCCGGACGCCGGTGCGCGCCCTGCTGCGACGGCCGCAGGTACGCCGGCTGACCGCGTGCGCCGTGCTGCTCGGGCTGACCACCGTCAGCGACTCCTTCCTGTATCTCGCCCTGCAGCGGCGGCTGGACCTCCCGGCGGGGTGGTTTCCGCTGCTCCCGCTGGGCACCGCCGCGGCGTATCTGTCGCTGGCGGTACCGATGGGCGCGCTGGCCGACCGGATCGGCCGGCGGCGGCTGTTCCTGGCCGGGCATCTGGTGCTGCTCGGCGCCTACGGGCTGCTGCTGGCTCCCTTCGGCGGCGGCGCGGGGCTGGTCTGTGGCGTCCTCCTCCTGCACGGCGCGTTCTACGCGGCGACCGACGGAGTGCTGGCGGCCGCGACCGCCGACGCGGTGCCCGAGGACGCCCGCGGCAGCGGGCTGGCGGTGGTGCAGACCGGTCAGACGGCCGCCCGCTTCGTCTGCTCGCTCGCCTTCGGTGCCGCCTGGACCGCCTGGGGCGACCACACCGCCGTCCTCGCCGCGGCCGTCGGACTGGCCCTGGCCGCGGCCCTCAGCGCCCGGCTGCTGCGCCCGGCCGCACCGGCACCGGCCCCCAACTCCCCCTCGGAGCACACACCGTGACCCGCACCCCGATGAACCGCACCGCGCGCCTGCTCCTCCTGCTCGCCGCCGTTCTCGTACTCGGCGGGGTCGCCGTCGGCGCGACCCTGCACGCCGCCGGGCGCGCCGACCGGAAGGACCGCACGCAGGCCGGGGGCCCCGAGGTGGCCTCCGGGCCCGTACGCCTGGACGATCCGCGGCACGGTCTCTTCCGGAACATGGCCTGGGGTCCGCACCGCGACGAGATCACCGCCGTACCGGAAGGGCGGCTCACCGGCCCGCGCACCGCGTCCGGGGTCCACTGCCTGCGGTTCCACGCGGCCTCCGGAACCGGCATCTGCCTCCAGGCGGTCCACGGCGAACTCCGGGACACCTACCGCGCCGTCGTCCTGGACAACCGGCTGCGCGAACGGCGCCACTACGACCTGGCCGGGACCCCCACCCGCGCCCGGGTCTCCCCCAGCGGCCGCACCGTCGCCTGGACCGTCTTCGTCAGCGGTGACTCCTACGCGGGCACCGCCTTCTCCACCCGCACCTCCGTCGTCGACACCGGCGGCCGGCACCTGGACGCCAACCTGGAGACCTATGCGCTGACCGTCGACGGACACCGGGTCCGTGCCGTCGACATCAATGTCTGGGGCGTCACCTTCGCCGACGACACCCACTTCTACGCCACCGCCGCCACGGCCGGAAAGACCTACCTCGTCCGCGGCGACCGCAGCACCAGAACCCTCCGGGCCCTGCACCCCAACGTCGAATGCCCCTCCCTGTCCCCCGACGGCACCCGTATCGCCTACAAGAAGCGGATCGCGGACGCGGACCCCGACGCCCCCTGGCGGCTGTACGTCCTCGACCTGCGCACCCTGCGCGAGACCGCGACCGCCGAACACCGCAACATCGACGACCAGGCCGTCTGGCGCGACGGACACACCCTGGTCTACTCCCTGCCGGGCGACTACGGCTCCGATCTGTGGACCGTCCCCGCCGACGGCACCGGCACCCCGCACCGCCTCCTCTCCGCGGCGCTCGCGCCCGTCTTCTCCCGCTAGAGCGCCGCCCCTTCCCCCACCGCCACCAGCAACTGCATCGGCAGCTCGTACGCGCCCTGCCCCACCCCGACGCCGATCCAGCGGCCCTGCACCCGCCAGCCGTGCATCCGCGGGACGTATCCGCACAGGGTGTCCAGTGGCGGCCGGACCGGCAGGCCCCGCGCGGTCCGTTCCAAGTGATCGGCAAGATCAACTATTTCGGGCTCACCCCACCGTAAGGACAGTGCCCGCACCAGCGCCGTCAGCTCGGCCTCGAACTCCTCCGCGGCCTCCGCCACCTCGGTGAGGTCCGCGTCCCAGAACTCCCGGCTGACCCGCAGGCCGACTATGTGGAAGCCCGGACCGCTTTCGACCAGGGCGGAGCGGCCCGGAGCGGCGGGGAAGTCCCGGAGCCGCCATCGGTCGATGACGGTGAGATACGCGTCAGTGGTCATGCCGTCAGTAAACCGCCCGGGTCTGACAATTGACTCGCGCCCGGTCCCTCACACATCCCTGCGCAGCAGTGACCACAGCCCCGCTGCCGCGGCCAGCGCCGCCCAGCCTGCCATCACCGCGATCCCGGACCACGCCCCGAGCGCCCCCTCCGGCGCAAGGTGCAGAATCTGCTGCCCCGCCCGGTCCGGCAGGAACTGGCCCACCTTTCTGGTCGCGTCCAGTGAACCGAACAGCGGGCCGAGAGAGAGGAAGAGCGGGACGAGCAGGCTCAGGGTCCCGACCGGGCTGCGCAGCAGCGCGGCGACACCGGCGGAGAACACCGCGAGCAGCCCGAAGTAGAGCCCGCAGCCGACGGCGGACCGCACCACGCCCGGCGAGCCGACGCTCACACCCGCCTCTCCGAGCAGCGCCTGCCCGACGGTCACGGACGCGAAGCCGGCCACCAGCCCGACGGCCAGGGCAAGCCCGCCCACGGTGACGAGCTTGCCCGCGTACAGCAGTCCTCGGCGCGGCACGGCGGTCAGCGAGACCCGGACGGAGCCGCTGGACCACTCCCCCGCGACCGCGAGGACGCCGCAGATGATGGCCCCGAACTGGCCGATGTTGAGACCGAAGTAGGCATGGAAGACCGGGTCGAAGTGTGGATCCGATCCGTCATGGCTGCCGCAGACGAAGCAGGCGACCGCGAGGGTCACCACCAGGATGGCGGAGAGGCTGTACGACAGGGAACGCAGCGAGCGGATCTTCGTCCACTCGGAGCGGAGCACGGCGGCGAACGGCATGGCTTCAGACCTCCTGGGTCTTCGCAGTGGCGGAGACGAACTCGGCGGCGTCCGCGGTCAGCCGCAGATAGGCGTCTTCCAACGAGGGCGCCTCGTCGGCGAGTTCGAGGACCGGGATGCCCCGGCGGGCGGCGAGCGCGCCGACATCGGCGGGTTCGGCGCCCTCGACCAGCCAGCCGCCGGATCCGTCCGGTGCCGCAGCCCACCCGGCCCGGACGAGCTCGGCGTGCAGCCGGGACCCTTCCGACGTGCGCACCCGAACCCTGCGGTGGGTGTGCTGGCGCAGGAAGGTGTCCATGGCGGTGTCGGCAAGCAGCCGGCCGCGCCCCAGCACGATCAAGTGGTCGGCGGTCAGGGCGGTCTCGGTCATCAGATGGCTGGAGATCAGCACCGTACGGCCGTCGGCGGCGAGGCGCTTGAGGAGCGTACGGATCCAGATGATGCCCTCCGGGTCGAGCCCGTTGGCGGGCTCGTCCAGCATCAGCACGGCCGGGTCGCCGAGCAGCGCGGCCGCGATGCCGAGCCGCTGCCGCATGCCGAGCGAGAAGGTCCTGACCCGCTTGCCCGCCACCGCCGACAGCCCGGTCTCCTCCAGGACCTCCGCCACGCGCCGTACCGGGATGCGGTTGCTGTGGGCGAGGGCGAGGAGGTGGTCGCGGGCGCGCCGGGCCCCGTGGGCGGCGCCCGCGTCCAGCAGCGCCCCGACGTGCCGCAACGGGTTGTCCAGCGCGCGGAAGGCACGGCCGCCGACGGTGGCGGTTCCCGAGGTGGGGCGGTCCAGACCCACGACCATCCGCATGGTGGTGGACTTACCGGCGCCGTTGGGGCCGAGGAACCCGGTGACCCGCCCCGGTTCCACGCGGAAGGTGAGGTCGTCCACGGCTCGCACGGTTCCGTAGAGCTTCGTCAATCGCTGCACTTCGATGAAGTTCATACCGCAAGGCTGGCTGCCGTACCCGGCCTCTGACCTCCCCCGCCGTCGGGGAACGCCTCCCCCGGGCGGGGGAGGCCGCGGGCCGGTGGCCGCTGTCACGATGACGGGGTGCCCCTCTCGCTCTCCGCCGTTCTCCGCCCGCTCTTCCGAGCCGTCACCTACACCCGCTGGCTGCATCTGCTGATCGCCTCGGTGGCCGGGATGCTGACCGGCTTCCTGTACAACAAACCCTTCTTCGCGGGCGGATGGCTGACGTGGCTGTGGATGGCGGTGCTCCCCCTGCCACTGCTCTTGTTCGCCGCCCTGATACCGGTGGTCCGCCGCGTCGAGGGGCTCCAGGCCCAGCTGCTGCTGACTCCGGGCCCGCACGGCCTCGAAGCGCGTGCCGCGTCCGGTATCGCCACGACCCCGTCGGGCTCCTGGAGCGATCGTGGCCGTACGGCGCTGTGGCTGCTGCTGCGGCTCGAAGTGGGCGTCGCCCTCTCAGCCCTGACCGCTCAACTGCCCCTTGTGGCCGGGGCGTTCGCGATGGCTTCCGCAGGACGCCCCACGCACCTGAAGGGCCTGCCGGCGATCGAAGCGCCCCACTGGTGGTACGGGCTGCTCGCACCGCTTCCCCTCGTCCTGCTGGCGGCCGTCGCCGTCGGGGCGGGCTCACTGACGGCCGCCGCCGCACGGCTGCTGCTGGGCCCCTCGGCCGCCGAGCGGCTGACCGAACTGGAGGCCCGTACGGAGCGCATGCTGGAACACAACCGGCTGGCCCAGGAGCTGCACGATGCGATCGGCCACGCGCTGACCGTCACCGTGCTGCAGGCGGGCGCGGCCCGGACCGCCGGTTCGCCCGAGTTCACCGAGCGGGCGCTGGCCGCCATCGAGGACACCGGCCGCGAGGCGCTGGCCGATCTGGAGCGGGCGCTGCGGCTGCTGCGCCAGGACGCACCGGGCCCCGCCGGCCGGCCGGCGCTCACCGACACCGAGCGCCTGCTGGAGTCGGCACGGGCCGCGGGTGCGGACCTGCGCGCCGAGCTGAGCGGCCCCCTGGAAAGACTGCCGGGCCCCGTCTCCCGGGAGGGGTACCGCATGGTGCAGGAGGCCCTGACGAATGTGCTGCGGCACGCGGGCCCGGTGCCGGTGTCCGTACGGATAGCCGCCGACGCCGACGCACTGGAACTGGAGGTGCGCAATCCGCTGCCCGTCGCCTCCCCGGCCCCCGGCAGTGCCCACCGCGGCCGTGGTCTGCGCGGCATCCGCGAACGGGCCGCGCTGCTCGGCGGCGAGGCCGAGACCGGGCCGGACGGCGGCGAGTGGCGGGTGCGCGCCCGCCTCCCGCTGCGCCAACTACGCTGACCCCGTGCCGATTTCCGTACTCCTGGTCGACGACGAGCCGCTGGTCCGCGCGGGACTGCGTGCCATTCTGGAAGCGCAGACCGATATCGAGGTGGCGGGCGAGGCGGGCGACGGAGCGTCCGTCGTCCCGCTGGCGCGGAAGCTCCGGCCCGATGTGATCGCCATGGACGTACGGATGCCGCTCCTGGACGGCATCGAGGCGACCCGCGCGGTGCTGCGCTCGGTGCCCGGGCCGCCCCGGATCCTCGTCGTCACCACGTTCGAGGAGGACGAGTACGTCTACGAGGCGCTGCGCGCGGGCGCGGACGGCTTTCTGCTCAAGCGCTCCCGGCCTGCCGAGATCGTGCACGCGGTGCGGCTCGTTGCCGAGGGCGGCTCGCTGCTGCTCCCCGCGGCGCTGCGCACCATGGCGGCCGGCCGCCGCAACGACCGCGCCCGGGCCGACTTCGAGCGCGCTGCGCTCACCGCGCGGGAGCAGCAGGTGCTGCGGCTGATGTCCCGTGGGCTGTCGAACGCGGAGATCGCCGACGAGCTGGTCCTGGGGGCCGAGACCGTGAAGACGCATGTCAGCTCGGTGCTGGGGAAGCTCGGGGCCAGGGACCGCACCCAGGCGGTGATCGCCGCGTACGAGTCCGGGTTCGTCTCGCCCGGCTGACCGCGGCGAGCAGTTCCTCCGGGTCTCGCCGCCCCTCAGGTGACCGGCTACGATCCGCCACACACGCGAAGTGAGGGAGACGGACGTTGGGGCGGCTCACCGGCGGGGACCCGTCCCTGCTGCGACGGATCAACTCCGCGGTGGTGCTGCACGCGCTGCGCGCCGCGGACTCCCCCACGCTCACCGACCTCGTCCAGGTGACGGGGCTGTCCCGGCCCACGGTCGAGGGCGTGGTCGAGGGGCTCATCGAGACCGGGCTGGTGGTCGAGGTGCCCGCCGAGGAAGGTGCGGCGCGTCGCCAGGGGCGGCCGGCCCGCCGGTTCCGGTTCCGTACGGAAGCCGGCCATCTGCTGGGCATCGAGATCGGCCCGCACCGCGTCGCGGCCCTGCTGTCCGATCTGGGCGGACGGGTGCTGGACACCGCGCAGCGCCCCGTGGACGAGACCGCACCGGCCGACGAGCGGCTGGAGCGGGTCCGTGCCGTGGTGGCCGATCTGCTGCGCCGTACGGGCGTGCCCCGCAGTTCGCTGCGTGCCGTCGGGGCGGCCGGCCCCGGCATCGTGGAGTCGGACGGCACCGTCCGGCTGAGCACCGCGCTGCCGGGCTGGACGGGGCTGCCGCTGGGTGAGCGGCTGCGCCGGTCGTTCCGCTGCCCGGTGCTGGTCGAGAACGACGCGAACGCCGCCGCGGTGGCCGAGCACTGGCAGGGCGCGGCGACCGGCTCGGATGACATCGTTTTCGTACTGGCGGGGCTCAGTCCCGGTGCCGGCTCGCTGATCGGCGGACGGCTGCACCGCGGATTCGGCGGGGCCGCCGGGGAGATCGGTGCGCTGCATCTGCTCGGCCGCGAGGCGACACCGGAGAAGCTGCTGTCGACGACCGGAGAACCGCTGCATCCCCTGGACGAGGCGCAGGTGGCGGCGGTCTTCGCGGCCGCGCGCGACGGTGACACCCAGGCGCGGGAGGCGGTGGACCGCTTCATCCGGCGGCTGGTGCACGATGTCGCGGCACTGGTGCTGGCGCTGGACCCGGAGCTGGTGGTGATCGGCGGCTGGGCGGCGGGCCTGGCGGGCGTACTGGAGCCGCTGCGCGGGGAGTTGGCGCGCTACTGTCTGCGCCCGCCGCAGGTCGTCCTGTCGCAGCTCGGCGAGGCGGCGGTGGCCACCGGGGCACTGCGGCTGGCGCTCGACCACGTGGAGGGCGAACTCTTCGCGGTGGAGGGCACGGTGACGGGCCGTCGCGGAACCGCGGCGCGCTGACGGCCACTACTGAGCCGGGGCGTGCCCATACCCCTCCCACTGCTCCACGGCGCGACGACGGTCCCGCCAACTGCCCATGCTGCGACGACGGCCTCTCCCGCTGCCCCCTCGCCCGCCACCCCACGGCCCGGCAAACGGAACGGGCCCGCTCCGGAGCATGATCCGGAGCGGGCCCGTACGTTCGGCTGCCGGGCGGGCTCAGCCCGCGAGCAGGGCGACCGCGTCGCTCTCACCGAAGGTCAGACGGCAGGTGTCCGCACGGTAGGTGGAGACCGCGACGGCGGTGGTGCGGCCCCCCGAGACATAGCGCGTGGTGACGACCAAGACGGGCGCGCCGGGCAGCCGGTCCAGCTGCTTGGCGTCCTCCGCACGGGCCGAGCCGAGCTCGACGGTACGGTCCTGGCCCTCCAGCTCCAGCGACTGCAGCTCCTGCAGCACCGCATGGGCGCGCGCCGGGCCGTTCAGTACACCGGTCTCCTGGCAGCCCGGGACCACGGCCGCCGGGACGTACAGCAACTCGGCGGCGAGGGGCCGGCCCTGGGTGACCCGGCTGCGGCGGACGATGTGCACCCGGTCGCCGTCGGCCGTCTCCAGCAGGCGGGCCACCGCGGCGGGCACCGTATCGCTCTCGACGGAGTCGACCGGCTGCCAGTCGTCACCGGCGGCGCCGGGCCAGGTGTGCCGGGCGGGGGCGACGGCGACCCCGACGCGGGGCGGTGCGACCGTGGTCCCCACCCCGCGGCGGCGCTGGAGTCTGCCTTCCAGCTCCAGCTGTTCGAGCGCCTGCCGCAGCGTGGCCCGTGCGACGCCGAACCGCGCCGCCAGATCACGCTCGTTGGGCAGAATCTCGCCGACCGTGAACTCCGAGTCCAGCGCCTCGCTGAGCACGGTCTTGAGGTGCCAGTACTTCGGCTCCGGCACCGTTTCGAGCTGCGTGGTCCCCACCCTGTCCTCCGCACTGACCGTAACCGGGGCTGCTCCCCCATGGGACTCGGGCCGCGCGCGGCCGGCAGATCTGGGCCCGCTGCGCGCCCGATTATGAGCGCTTCTTTATTAAAGGTTGTTGCAGTATCCCGACGATATGGCCGCCCCCACCCTTGGTCAAGACCAATCCGGTATCCGTTTCGGACCGCCCGCACGCCCGGACGGGCCGCCCCGCCCGCGCCCTCCGCGGCGCCGCTCGGTACCGTTCCCGCCATGCTCGCGCTGCTGCACACCTCGCCCGTCCACGTCCCGGTCTTCGACGCGCTGCGGGACGCGGAGGCCCCCGGTCTGGCGGTGCATCACCTCGTCCGGCCCGAACTCCTCGACCGGGCAAGGGCGCAGGGCCCCGACGCCGTCTCTGCGGACGTCTCCGCCGTCCTCTCAGAGGCGGCCGGCCACGGTGCGCGGGCAGTGCTCTGTACCTGCTCGACGATCGGTTCGGTGGCGGAGGCGGCCGGCGCCGCGCTCGGCCTCCCCGTCCTCCGGGTGGACCGTCCGATGGCCGCGGCCGCCGTCGCCGCCGGCCCGCGGATCGCCGTGCTCGCCGCCCTGGAGAGCACCCTCGCCCCCACGGAAGACCTGATCGTCCAGGAGGCCCAACGGGCCGGCCGCGAGGTCAGGGTGCGTACGGTGCTGGTGCCGGACGCGTGGGAGCGCTTCGAGAGCGGCGACACCGAGGGCTATCTGTCGGCCATCGCCGCCGCGGCACGGGAGGTCCGGGACGCCGATGCGATCGTCCTGGCACAGGCCTCCATGGCGCCGGCCGCCGAGGGGCTCGACGGGGGCGTCCCGGTGCTGTCGAGTCCGCGGCTCGGGCTGCGGGCCGCCGCTCAGCCGGCGGCCAGCGACTCCAGCTTCTCGGGGTTGCGGACGATATAGACGGTCTGGATCTTGCCGTCCGCGATCCCGAGCTGGACGACGGAGTCCGGCACACCGTGGTCGTGCGCCAACAGCGCGATCCCGCCGTTGAGTTCGAGGACGGTGAACTCCAGGCCGGGCGGCACGGACCTGGTGACGCCGAAGAGGAAACGGGCGACCTTGTCCGCGGACTCGATGATCCGCAGCGGGGCCTTGGCCTTCCCCCCGCTGTCCCCGACCAGCCGGGCGTCCGCCGCCAGCAGGCTCAGCAGCCCGTCCAGATCGTCGCCGGCCGCCGCGGCCAGGAACCGCTCGGTCAGGTCCCGCTGCCGGTCCGGATCGACCTCGAAGCGCGGTTTGCCCTCCTCCACATGCCGCCGGGCCCGTCCCGCCAGTTGCCGGACCGCCGCCTCACTGCGGTCGAGGGTGGTGGCGATCTCCGCATATGGGTAGCCGAAGGCCTCACGCAGCACGAACACCGCGCGCTCCAGAGGGGAGAGCGACTCCAGGACGACGAGCACGGCGAGGGTGACCGATTCGGTGAACACCGCCCGCTCGGCGGTGTCCGGGGCGGTGCCGCCGACGTCGGTCCGCAGCGGCTCCGGCAGCCAGGGCCCCACATAGGACTCGCGCCGGGCCTGGACCTGGCGCAGCCGGTCGATGGCCAGCCGAGTGGTGATCCGTACAAGAAAGGCGCGCGGCTCACGGACCGCCGTGTGGTCCGCGCCCGCCCAGCGCAGCCAGGCGTCCTGCACCACGTCCTCGGCATCGGCCACCCGGCCGAGCATCCGGTAGGCCACCCCGAACAGCACGGAACGGTGGTCCTCGAAGACGTCGGTGACCTCGGTCGCGGAATCCTTCAGCACCCCTCCATCCCACCCGGCCGCCCCGGCCTTGTCCAGCGGAAACCACCCAGAGCGGCCGCGTGGGCGCGTGGTGTGCGGCACACTCGCCCTCATCCCGGCCGCCCCATACCACTCAGTAGCCCCAGCTGGCATCGTGTCAGCGCACGCTCCGCACCACCGAAAGCCCCGCACCCCCAGAGGAGTTCACCCATGGCCGCCCCGGTCTCCTTCGCCCGCATCACCCCCGCGGACCGGCCGCCGTTCACGGTCGCCTACGAGCGCAAGGGCGTGGGCGAACCCATCGTCCTGCTGCACGGCATCGGCCACCATCTCCAGGCCTGGCGCCCGGTGTGCGACATCCTTGCCGCCTCCCACGAGGTCATCGCGCTCGATCTGCCGGGGTTCGGTGCCTCCCCCGCGCTGCCCGGCGGCTCGTCCTACGACCTGGCGTCGGTCGTCCCGCTCCTCGCCGCGGCGTTCACCGGGCTCGGCGTCGACCGCCCGCATGTGGTGGGCAACTCGCTGGGCGGGCTGCTCGCACTGGAGCTGGGCCGCGCCCGCGCCGTGCGGTCGGTCACCGCGCTCTCGCCCGCGGGCTTCTGGACCCCGGCCGAGCGGCGTTACGCCTTCGGTCTGCTGCGCGGCATGTACGCCGGCGCGCAGGCGCTGCCCGAGCCGGTGGTGGAGTCGCTGGCCCGGACCGCCCTCGGCCGCGCCTCGCTGACCGGCACCATCTACGCCCACCCCGGCCGCCGTTCGGCCGAGGCCGTCGTGGCGGAGACCCGGGCGCTGCGCGAGGCACCCGGCTTCGCCCCGACACTGGCGGCCGGCCGCGCGGTGCGGTTCACCTCCGATGTGCCCGACGTCCCGGTGACGATCGCCTGGGGCAGCCGCGACCGGCTGCTCCTCCCCCGCCAGGGCGTACGCGCCAAGCACACCATTCCGGCCGCCCGGCTCGTGCGGCTGCCGGGCTGCGGACATGTGCCGATGAACGACGATCCGGCGCTGGTGGCGCGGGTCATCCTCGACACCGTGGGGTAGGGCGTATCGGCCCGCGGTGTCCTACGAGCCCGCGGTGTCCTACGAGTTGGACCGCTCCCGCCGCGACAGAACCAGCAGCGAGACAGGCGGGCGATGCGGAGATGAGCGGAACCGTTGGCCGGTATGCGGAGTCACCTTCCTGGGGGCCACCGTGCCGGCGCGGCGTATCAGGACCGTATGGGCCACGGCAGCGTCCTGGCGATCGGGCGGTGGTCTTGCGACCATGGCCCGGGTCCGCCGGTCGCAGGTCCCCGGACCCGTTCGGGCGAACGGTGCACCGTGGTCCGTGAACGGGCCGCTGTTCACCGTCCGTTCGGCTGCGGGGCACCGGACAGCGATACGAACGGGTCGGCAGTGAGGTCGGTCGAGGCATGGAGGTTGGAGATGGCGCAGGGATCCGGCGGGGGCTTCGGACGGCGGTCGCTGCTGCAGGGCGCGGCGGCGGGTTCGGTGGCGCTGGCACTGCCCACGCTCTCCTGTGCCGCGCCGGCACAGGCCCGCAGCGGGCGGCCGAGCGCCGACTGGGGTGTCCAGGTCGGCGATGTCACCACCTCGTCGGGCCTGGTGTGGGTGCGGTCCGACCGGCCGGCCCGGATGGTGGTGCAGACCGCGGCGACCGAGTCGTTCCGCGGCGCCCGGTCCTGGCGCGGCCCGGTGATCGGACCGGACACGGACTTCACCGGCCTGACTTCGCTGCACGGCCTGCCGTCCGGTGAGCAGATCCACTACCGGGTGCTGCTCGCCGACCCGGACGACCCGCGGCGCACCGGCGAGCCGGTCTCCGGAACGTTCCGTACGGCACCCACGGGGCGTCGTGCCGACCTCCGCTTCCACTGGTCCGGGGATCTGGCCGGGCAGGGCTGGGGCATCAATCCGGACCGCGGCGGCTACCGCATCTACGAGGACATGCGGCGCCGGAACCCGGACTTCTTCCTGTGCAGCGGCGACAACATCTACGCCGACAGCCCGATCCCCGAGCGGGTGACGCTGCCGGACGGCCGGGTCTGGCGGAATGTGACGACCGAGGAGAAGTCCAAGGTCGCCGAGACGCTCGCGGAGTTCCGGGGCGCGTTCCGCTACAACCTGCTCGACGACCATCTGCGCCGCTTCAACGCGCAGGTGCCGACGATCACGCAGTGGGACGACCACGAGGTGCACAACAACTGGTACCCGGGGCAGCTGCTCGACGACGACCGGTACACGGAGAAGGACACGGACGTGCTGTCCGCGCGGTCGCTGCGCGCCTTCAGCGAGTATTTCCCGATCCGTACGCTGCGGCCCGACCGGGGAGGCCGGGTCTATCGCGTGGTGCGTCACGGCCCGTTGCTCGATGTGTTCGTCCTGGACATGCGCCGTTACCGCAACGCCAATTCGCCGGGCCGGCAGACCGACGACCCGCAGGGCATCCTCGGGGCGGAGCAGCTGCGCTGGCTCAAGCGGGAGCTTTCCCGCTCGCAGGCGGTGTGGAAGGTGATCGCCTCCGATATGCCGCTGGGTCTGGTCGTCCCGGACGGCAAGACCGACTTCGAGGCGGTGGCACAGGGCGATCCGGGCGCTCCCCTGGGACGTGAACTGCAGATGGCCGAGCTGCTGCGGCACATCAAGCACGACCGGATCACCGGCACCGTCTGGCTCACGACGGACGTCCACTACACCTCGGCGCAGCACTACGCGCCGGAGCGGGCCGCGTTCAAGGACTTCGAGCCGTTCTGGGAGTTCGTGTCGGGGCCGCTCAACGCGGGCGGGTTCCAGGCTTTGAAGCTGGACGGAACCTTTGGGCCCGCGCAGCCGTTCATCAAGGCGCCGGACCGTGCCAACACCTCCCCAGCGGAGAGTCCGCAGTACTTCGGCGAGGTCGATATCGACGGGGGCAGCGGGGAGCTGACGGTGCGGCTTCGTCAGGAGGGCGGCCAGGTGTTGTTCAGCAAGGTGCTGCAACCGGGACGGGTAGGACAGTAGTGGCCAATGCGTCGATTGCGTCTTTTACCCGTCGGACACAATGTGTTGGCGATCAGGCAACACCTGTCCGCCAGGCTTGTGTGCATGACTGAAGCATCCTCTGCCCATTCCTCCCGCCGCCCCCACTGGCGGCGGGACATCGTCGAGCTGGCCGCCCTCTTCACGGCCGTGGCGGTGGCCGACGCCGTCGCCAACACCGTCGTGCACGGCCCGCGGGGCCCGGTGCTGCTGTGCTCCGCCGCGGTGGCACTCCTCGCCACGGCGGGCTTCCACGTCTGGTGGTCACGACGCCACGAAAACGCCCCGCCGCCGACCGATACCGGCGCCACGGCACCGTCCTCCGCCGGCCGGGCCCCTGGGGCCGACGGCCAGGAGACGGCGCTGTGGCGCATGCGGACCACGGTCCAGGACGAGCCCGGCAGCCTGGCCGCGCTGTGCACCGCGCTGGGTGCGCACCGGGTGGACATCCTCAGCCTGCAGACCCATCCGCTCTCCGACGGCACGGTCGACGAGTTCCTGCTGCGCGCGCCCGGCGCGCTGACGCCCGCCGAGCTGACCCGTACGGTGGCCGGCGCGGGCGGCACGCACAGCTGGCTGGAGCGCGCCGACGCACACGATCTCGTCGATGCGCCCACCCGGATGCTGGGGCTGGCCACCCGCACGGCCCTGGACTCCGCCGAACTCCCCCTGGCGCTACGGCAGTTGCTGGGGCGCTGCACCATCCATTCGGTGCCCGCGCGCTCGCTGCGCGGTCAGCCGCTCGCCGAGCAGGTCCCCACGGAGGGCGTGCTGGAGGAGCACCTCATGAAGTTCCGCGACCCCTCCGGGGGCTCCCTCACCATCGAAAGGCCGCAATTGCCGTTCACCCCCACCGAGTTCGCCCGGGTGCGCGCGCTGGTCGATCTGGACGCCCGGCTCGGCCAGCGGGTGCCGCCGCGCCGTGATGTGCTGACGCTGCCCGAGGGCAACGAGATCACCGTCCGCCGCGCCGACACCTCCGACCTGGCCGCGGCGCGGGAGATGCACGACCGCTGCTCCTCGAAGACCCTGGGGCTGCGCTACCACGGCCCGGTCGGCGACGCGGACCGCTATCTCGGCCATCTGCTCAGCCCGCGGTTCGGCCGCACCCTGGCCGTGGAGACCGCCTCCGGCCGGCTGGTGGCGCTGGGCCATCTGCTGTGGGACGGCGACGAGACCGAGGTCGCGCTGCTGGTCGAGGACGCCTGGCAGCAGCGCGGTATCGGCGCCGAGCTGCTGCGCCGGCTGGTGACGATGGCGGCCGAGGCGGGCTGCGAGAGCGTGTACGCGGTCACCCAGGCCTCGAACACCGGCATGGTGGCAGCGATGCGCGGCCTCCGGCTGCCGCTCGACTACCAGATCGAGGAAGGCACGCTGGTGATCACCGCCCGCCCGTCGGGCAGGCCCGCCGCACGGGAGCCGCAGGAGAGCATCCGCCTCCATGACGGCAGCGCGCGCCGCTGAGCGCCCCGGAGCCCCACCGGGCACCGAACCCTCCGGCCGGCCGGGCGTGCTGACGCCCGGCCGGCCACGGCACAACGCAAGGGCACCGTAAAGCGACAGGAACGTACGGCTCTTTGATGGTGACGCGACGGGGCGATCCGTACGAGGATGGCCGTATGTCCCACACCACTACTTCCGGGGGCGGCCCGCTGCCCCGTGAGGTCGCCGACGCCTATGTCGACGCCCTCGTCGACCTGGACCCGATCACCGGCACCTTCCTCGGCATCGCCGAGAGCTCCGGCAAGCTCCCCGACTTCTCTCCGACGGGCCAGGAAGCGGTGGCCCAGCTCGCCCGTACGACGCTGGAGAAGCTCAGCGAGGCCGAGGCCCGGCCGGGCGCGGACAGCGCCGCCGAGCAGATCTGTGCCCGGCTGCTGCGCGAGCGGCTGACCGCCGAGCTGGCGGTCCACGAGGCGGGCGAGGGCCTGCGCACGGTCAGCAACCTCAGCTCGCCGCTGCACCACGTCCGTGAGGTCTTCACGGTCACCCCCGCCGAGACCGACGAGGACTGGGCGGCGATCGGCCGTCGGCTGCGGGCCGTACCCGCCGCGCTGGAGGGCTACCGCGCCGCACTCGACGCCGGCCGCAAGCAGGGCCTGCCCGCTGGACCGCTCCAGGTCCGCACCGTCATCGGCCAGTTGGACGAGTGGATCGGCACGGACCGCAGCTGGTTCGCCGAGTTCACCGACCCGGGCCCGGACGCCCTGCGCGCCGAGCTGGCCGAGGCCGCCGGGGTGGCCACCGGCGCCCTGGTGGAGCTGCGCGACTGGTTCCGTGACACCTACGCCCCCGCCATCGAGGGCGCACCGGACGTGGTGGGCCGGGAGCGCTACACCCGCCTCGCCCGCTACTTCAACGGCGCCGACCTCGACGCGGACGAGGCGTACGCGTACGGCTGGTCCGAGTTCCACCGGCTGCTGGCCGAGATGGAGACCGAGGCCGAGAAGGTGCTGCCCGGGGCGAAGACGCCATGGGAGGCGCTGGCCTGGTGCGATGAGCACGGCGAGGCGGTCGAGGGCGTCGAGGAGACCCGCCAGTGGCTCCAGTCGCTCATGGACGAGGCCATTGAGGCACTGGACGGCACCCACTTCGAGCTGGCGGAGCGGGTGCGCCGGGTCGAGTCACGGATCGCCCCGCCCGGTGGCGCCGCCGCCCCGTACTACACCCAGCCGTCGCTGGACTTCTCCCGCCCCGGCCGGACCTGGCTGCCGACGATGGGCGAGACCCGCTTCCCGGCGTACGACCTGGTCTCCACCTGGTACCACGAGGGGGTGCCCGGCCATCACCTCCAGCTGGCGCAGTGGGCCCATGTCGCCGACTCGCTCTCCCGGTACCAGACGACGGTGGGCATCGTCAGCGCCAACGCCGAGGGCTGGGCGCTGTACGCCGAGCGGCTCATGGACGAACTGGGCTTCCTGACCAACGCCGAACGGCGCCTGGGCTACCTGGACGCGCAGATGATGCGGGCCGTCCGCGTCATCATCGACATCGGGATGCATCTGGAGCTGGAGATCCCCGCGGACTCGCCCTTCCACCCGGGTGAGCGCTGGACGCCGCAGCTGGCGCACGAGTTCTTCGCGCGGCACAGCAGCCGCCCGGCCGACTTCGTCGAGAGCGAGATCATCCGCTACCAGGGCATGGCCGGCCAGGCGATCGGCTACAAGCTCGGTGAGCGGGTGTGGCTGCAGGGCCGGGAGGCGGCCCGCGCCCGGCACGGCGCGGACTTCGACCTCAAGAGCTGGCACATGGCGGCGCTGTCGCAGGGGTCGCTGGGCCTGGACGATTTGCTGAGCGAGCTGTCGGCGCTCTGACCAGGTCTTGTGGGGGCGGCGGCCGGCCACGGCGCAATGCTGTTGTGGCCGGCCGCCGCCGTCCGTAGGGTCCGCTGACATGACGGTGGCTCTCGCGGCGGACCGGCCGCTCCTTCTGTTCCCCGCTGCCCCGCTGCGCCCCCGGCTGGGGGCACCTCCCGGCCGAAGGCTGCGGGCCGATCCGCACTTCGCGTCCGAGGCCGCCACCGCGCGGTCGGCCGGCGCGGCGACCGCGGTGCTGGACCACGAGGCGCTGCTCGCCGGGGACGCCGAAGGGGCGGTGTCAGGGGTCCCGCGCGAGGCCGGGCCGGTCTGGTACCGCGGCTGGATGCTGCCCGCCGACCGCTGTGCCGCGCTGGCCGCGGCGCTCACCGCGCGCGGCTGCCGGCTGCTGACCTCCCCCGAGGCGTATCGCACCGCCCATGAACTCCCCGGCTGGTACGACACCTTCCGCGCGCTCACCCCGCGCAGCGCCTGGCTGCCCTGCGCCCCGGGCAGGCCCCCGGAGCGGGCGGCACTGGCCCGGCTGGCCGCGGGGCTCGGCGAGCCGGGCAGGCGCCGGCCGCTGGTCGTCAAGGACTGGGTCAAGTCCCGTAAGCACGAGTGGGACGAGGCGGCCTACGTGCCGGACGCCCAGGACACCGAGCGGCTGTCTGCGGTCGTCGCCCGTTTCCTCGCCCTCCAGGAGGAGTTCCTGACCGGCGGTGTGGTGCTGCGGGCCTTCGAGGACTTCGCGGCGGTGGGTGAGGCGCGGGTCTGGTGGGTGGACGGTGAGCCGGTGCTGATCGGCCCGCATCCCGACACACCGGAGCTGCGACCCACTCCCGTCCTTGACCATGTGGCGCCTGCCGTACGGGAGTTGGGGCTGCGTTTCGTCACCACGGATCTTGCGCTGCGCACCGACGGCGTCTGGCGGGTGGTGGAGGTCGGCGACGGCCAGGTCAGCGGCCTGCCCGCCGGAACCGACCACCGGCCGCTGTTCGAGGCGCTGGTCACCGCGGGCGCCGGCTACCCGCTGACGCTCACGGCCGGCCGGGTGGCGCTGCGCGCCCTGCTGCCGGCCACCGCCGCCCGGGTCGCGGACGGAGATCCCGCGGGGTTCGACTGGATCGACGGCACACCGCCCGAGACCACGTCCGGCGGCGCCGGTATCGCCGTACGGGCCGCGGCGGCCGGCCACTACCGGCCCGGCTGGGGCGTCTTCGTGCTGACCGACACCACGACCGGTACGGCGCTGGGCAGCATCGGCTTCCACGGCCCGCCGGACGCCGACGGTTCCGTGGAGATCGGTTACGACCTCTCCCCCTCCGCGCGCGGCGCCGGCTGGGCGACCGACGCGGCGCGGCTGCTGACCGGCTGGGCCACGGCTCAGCCCGAGGTACGGACGGTGTGCGCCCTGACCGAGCCGGAGAACGTGCCGTCACAGCGGGTTCTGGAGCGGACCGGCTTCCGGTTCGTCGGAGAGCGCGAGGGTCTGCGCGCCTATGAGACCAGTGGGATGGATGGGGCCTGGGAGACTTCCCGGACGGGTGAGGCCGGGGAGACTTCCCGGACGGGTGAGGCCGGGGAGACTACCTGGACGGGTGAGGCCGGGGAGACTACCCGGACAGGTCAGACCGGTGAGTCCTCGGCCGTGGCCGGAGTCAACGCCGGAAGCCTCCCTCTGAGTTGATGACTTGACCGGTGATCCAGGCCGCCTCGTCGGTTGCCAGCCAGGCGATCAGGCGGGCCGGGTCGTCGGGCGCGCCCCACTGCCCGCCGGGGAAGCACCCGGCCACCCGCTCACGGAGCTCGCCGACCGCGTAACCGGTGTCCACGGGGCCCGGGTTGACGGTGTTCACGGTGACCCCGAGATCGGCGAACGTGGTGGCGAGACTGCGCGTCGCCGAGGCCAGCGCTCCCTTGGCCAGACCGTAGGCGATCTCCTCCGGCATCCCGCCGCCGAGGTCCTGGCCGGAAGTCATCATCACGATCCGCCCGCCCGGCAGCCCCGCGGGGCGGCGGCGGGCGTAGGCCTGAGCGAGGAGGATCACCGAGCGGGCGTCGACCGCCCAATGGGCATCGAGCATCGCCGCGTCGATGGCGTCCAGACTGCCGTCGCTGCCGCTGAGGGCATGGTTGGCGACGAGGATGTCCAGCCGGCCGCCGAGCGCCTCGGCGGCGGTGTCGAGGAGGCGGGCGGGGGCGTCGGGACGGGCCAGATCGGCCGGGCCGTGGGCCACCACCGCGCCGGGAACGGCGACTTCCCGTACCCCGTCGGCGACCGCGTCCGGACCGCCCGGGTCCGCGCCCCACGGCTGCCCGGCGTCGTGCGGCACATGATGGTGCAGGTAGACACCGGCCCCGTAGGCGGCCAGCCGCCGGGCGACGGCGTAACCGATGCCACGGCGTCGGCTCGCTCCGGTGACCAGGGCGGTACGGCCGAGAAGCGGCAGCGGGTCGCGGCCCGGTACGTCGGCCCCCGGGGCGGGCCGGGGACCTTCGGCGGAGCGGCTGTTGTCGTAGGTCATGACACCCCAGCATCGCGGCCGCCGGACCACGCGTCACATGCTTTTCATGGGGCCGAAGACTTACGGCGCTTCGACGATCCGGTGCCGGAGATGGTCGTAGGCCCAGGCGGCGAGGGTGGTCGGGGTGGTGGTCCGGACGGTGCGGCGCTGTTCGGGCACGAAGTTCTCGCGCAGGCCGGTCGACATTCCGAGCAGGCCCTCGACCATGCTGTCGGTCATGCCCACCTGGTGGAGCTGGGTGCGCATGGCGTCGTCGGTGATCTGTTCCACGCTGATCTGCCGCCCGGTGGCAGCGGTCAGGATGGTGCCGACCTGTCGCCAGGTGAGGTCGGCGGGCCCATGAACTGCTTGCACACAGCGTCCGGACCAGGTGGGCGACAGCAGACGGGTGGCGGCGACCTCAGCGATGTCGCGGGGCGCCACCCAGGCCATGGGGTGGTCGAGCGGAAGGATCACCTGGAGGGTGCCGGCGCGCAGGGCATCAACTTGAAGTTCGAGATTGGTGAAGAAGTAGCCGCAGCGGAGGTGGGTGACGTCGACGCCCAGGTCATCCAGAGCGGTCTCGGTGTGTGCCAGGCCGTCGATCTCACCGGCACCGTGACGTTTCTCGGCGCCGACGCTGCTCTGGAAAACGACCCGGCCGATCCGGTTCTCGGTGACGGCGCGGACCACGCTGCCGGTGGCACGGGCGTAATCGGCGAGGGGATCCGCACTGCCGGTGACCGGGTCCACCCAGAACAGTGCGTCAACATCTTCGGTGGCCGCCACCACGGCGTCGGCATCATATTGGTCGACCGGCACGGCATCCACCTCATCCCGGACGTCGGGGGCCAGCCGGCCGGGGTCGCGCAGCAGGACGCGCGGCCGGACCCCGGCGCGGACCAGTGTGGCGACGACATGCCGGCCGACATTGCCGGTCGGGGTGGTGACAGCGATCTGCACGGTTTCTTCCTCTCATCGGTGCCTCGTCCGCAGGCTAGGAGCCAAGGCGGCCTGAACCTGTCCTCCTCTCCTGGAAGGCTGACGGCATGGATCTCGACCCGACGATCAGGACCTTGACCTTGCTGACCCTGCTGCAGTCGGGGGGCGAGTGGACGGCCGCCGACCTGGCCGAACGGCTCGGCACCAGCGTCCGCACCGTACGACGCGACGCCCAGCGGCTACGCCGGCTCGGTTACACGGTCGAGGCCCGTCCGGGACCGGGCAGCGCCTATCGGCTGAGGCCCGGGGTCAAGGTCCCACCGTTGCTGTTCACCGCCGACGAGATCACCGCACTGGTGGCCGGGCTGCATCTGATCCGCGCCTGGCTCCCCGAGGACGCGGTCGCATCGAGCGCCTTGCTCAAGCTCGACCAGGTCCTGCCCCGCCCGCTGCGCCGCCGCGCAGCCGCGACCGACCTCGCGACGGAGGTGCTGCAGCAGCCCGGCGCCGTGGTCGCGGCAGCAACCGTCGGCGTGATCGCCGACGCGGTGGCCGAGGACGGCAGGCTCCGGTTCCGCTACACCGACCAGCACGGCCGGCCGTCAACCCGCCTGGTCGAGCCGTACCGCCACTTCCTGCGCGCCGGCCACTGGTACCTCGTGGCGTTCGATGTCGACCGGGACGACTGGCGCACCTTCCGTCTCGACCGGATCACCGACATCTCCCCGGTGGCGGGAGCCTTCCAGCCCCACGCGTTCCCTGATGTGTCCATCGAACGCTGGTTGACCACCGACTTCGGCCGCGCCCCTGCACGCTCACCCGGCTCATCCGCCGCGAAGCCCGATGTCGGCGAGGACGGCGAGCCGGGCGGCGAAGTACGTGGCGGCATGGGCCCCAGCAGGGAAGATCACCGGCATCCGCCTTGATCTGCCGGTGATTCCACTGCTGAACAGCGCAGATGACCTGCTCTTCCCCCCCCCGACGCCACCGACTGGCGCATCCTCGACGTCCTGCGGCGCCACGGCCGCATGGGCCATGCCGAGCCGGCGCGCGCCGTGCCGGAGATCCTGGAGGCCCACCACGTCACGGGCGACGACTGCCTTGTCCCCTTTGTCCTCAAGGACGCCGCCCGGTCCATGAAGCACCTGGAAGAGGTGTGCGGGCGGATCGGTGCGCTAGGCGCGGTGACCACCGGCGTCGTCTACTCCTCGCCGCTCGCCCGCCGCCCGGTGAGCCGGTGACCGGTCAGCCGGTGACCGGCGGCGCATGACCGGCGGCCCGTGACGGCCCCGTCCGGCGGGTTCAGCTCCGTACGCGGTGCCAGACGGTCGAGCCCGAGCGGTCCTTGACGACCTCCAGCTGGGCGGGGATCCGCGCCTTGAGGTCGGCGACATGGCTGACGATGCCGACGCTGCGGTCCCGTTCGCGCAGCGAGTCCAGGACGTCCAGTACCTCGTCCAGGGTCTGTTCGTCCAGGCTGCCGAAGCCCTCGTCGATGAAGAGGGTGTCCAGTCGCGTGCCGCCCGCCTCGTCGGTGACGACATCGGCGAGGCCGAGCGCCAGCGCGAGCGAGGCGAAGAAGGTCTCGCCGCCGGAGAGGCTGGAGGTGTCCCGCTCATGGCCGGTCCAGGCGTCGATGACATGCAGCCCCAGGCCGGAACGCCGGGCGCCGCCGGCCCGTTCGTCGGAGTGCACGAGGGTGTAGCGGCCGGCGGACATCCGGTGCAGCCGGGCACTGGCGGCGGCCGCGACCTGTTCGAGCCGGGCGGCGAGCACGTATGACTCCAGGCGCATCCGCCGCTCGTTCTCGCTGGACGTACCGGAGGCGAGTGCGGCGAGGCGGGCGATGCGGTCGTGGGCGGCGCGCAGCGGTGCCAGCGCACGGGCGTCGGCCTCGGCGCGGGCGGAGAGCCGGTCGAGCTCGGCGCAGCGTTCCCGGGCCGCGGCATGGGTGGCCGAGGCGGTGCGCAGCCGCGCTGCCGCGGCCTGGTGCGCGGCCTGTGCGGCGGCCGGGTCGGCGGGCGGCAGCGCCGCCGCGGCCGCAGTTTCGGGATCGGCCAACTCGGCCTCCACCGCGGCGGATTCGGCCTGCCATTCATCGAGCCGCCGCTGCAGGGCCCGCCATTCCTCGTCCCGTAGCAGCGCCTCCGCGGCGGCCTGCGGGGTGGCGAATCCGGCGCGGTAGGCGGCGTCGGACAGCCCGGCGTCGGCCTCCTTGAGCCGCTGGGCACAGGAGTTGGCCGTACGGGACGCCTCCGCCGCCGCTGCGAGCAGGGCCACCTGCCGCTCCAGCCGCGCGGCCCGGTCGGCGACGCTGGCGCAGTCGGCGCGCGCCCGGGTCAGCTCCTCTTCCAGGGCGGCCCGTTCGCGGTCCAGTGCCTCCCGGTGGGAGGTACGGGCAGCGGCCCGGCGCTCGGCCTGCTGCTGCTCGGCGCGGCGCCGCTCGTATTCGCGCTCGGCGCGCCCGAGCGCCTCACGGGCGGCATGGAGGTCGGCCCCCCGCGCATGGGCGCGGGCGTACTCGGCGCGCAACTCCTCCACCTGCGCGGCGAGTTCACCGGCCGGGGTGTCCCCCGCCGTGGCGGCCGCGGCGGCCAGCGCCTCCTTGGCCGACTGGCAGTGGGCCTCCGCCTGCCCGCGGGCCTCCTCGGCCTGCCGGTGTGCCGCCAGTGCGGCCTCCTCGGTCGCCCGGTCGACATGGCCCGCACCGGCCCGGGCCGGATGCGGGTGCTCCGTCGCGCCGCACACCGCGCAGGCCCGGCCGTCACGGAGTCCGTCCGCGAGCTCGGCGGCGATCCCGCGCAGCCGCCTGTCCTTGAGGTCGAGCCAGTGCTCGTGGGCTGCCGCTGACCGCTCCCTGGCGGCGAGCAACTCCGTTTCCGCCGACTGCACCTCACCGCTGAGCCGGTCGCGGCGACGGGCCGCTTCCCAGCGTTCGGCGGCCGGTTCGATCCGGGCGCCGAGCTGTTCGGCCCGGGTGGCGGCCTCCTGCGCCGTCTCGATGCGCTGCTGGTGGGCGCGCTGGGCGCCGTCCCATTCGGCGAGCCACTCGGCGGCGTCCAGCAGCGTCTGCTCGTCGGCACGCGCCTCGCGGTCGAGGACGGTTCGCTCCCGGCCGATGTCGGCGGCCCGCCGCTCGGCCCGCCGGGCCGCACCGAGCGATCCCAGGTCTTCCCGCAACTCCCTTTCCAGCGAGGCGAGTTGCTCGCTCTCCGTGTCGACGAGGTCCGGCGGCAGCGGGCTTCTGTGCTGCCGCTCGGCGCGCTGCGCGGCGTCCAGCTCACGCCAGGCGGCGTCGCGCAGGGCGAGCGCGGGCGCGACCTCCGCGGCCGCCCGGGCCCGCTCCAGCCTGTCGCGGGTGCGCTCGCGCTCCTCGGCGTGGGTCTCTAGCAGGGTGGCCCGGCGCCGGGCGTCGGTGTACCGCTGCTGGAGCCGGGCACGCTCACGGGCCGCTTCCCCTCGCCCGGCCGCCGTGTGCTCCGCGGCCTCGGCGGCGTGCAGCGCGGAGCGGGCGACCTCCAGTCGCTCCCGTGCGCTCACCCGGGCGACCGCGGCCCTGACCAGCACCGCATCCGCGAATCCCGGCTCGCCGGGGCCCGGTGCGGCCGGGTCCTCCGCGACGCCGCCACGGGCCGATACGGCCGGTCCGCCGGACTCCACGGCCCCGGCCTGGCCCGGCACGGTCGCCCGTTTCGTGACCGTCGCCGTCGCCCGGCCGCGCCCGCCGGCCGCGGCGGCACGTCCGCGGGCCGGTGCGCCCTGCGGCGTCGTCCCGGCCCGGTCCGGCGCCGGGACCGACGGATCGCTGAGATCGGCGCTCTCACCGGCCGCCTGCGCCATCCGGTGCGCCAGCGCCAGCAGCCGTTCGTCGCCGGCGGTGACGGTGTCCGCGGCGGCCTTGCGGCGTGCGGTCAACTGCTCTTCGAGCGCGGCGAACCGCCGGGTGTCGAAGAGCCGCCCCAGCAGCCGGGAGCGCGCCTCGGCATCGGCCCGCAGAAAGCGGGCGAAGTCGCCCTGCGGCAGCAGGACGACCTGGCAGAACTGCTCCTTGCTCATCCCGAGCAGTTGGCCGATCTCCTCACCGATCTCCTGATGCGAGCGGCTCAGCGCCTTCCAGCGACCGTCGCTGTCCGGCCCGTCGCCGTCCGCCGGTCCCCCGGCCCCGGCCCCGGCCGGTACGAACTCCCGCAGCCTGCTCTGCGCCTTCTCCTTCGTGGTGCCGCTGCCCCGCTTCTTGGGGCGCGGCTGCTCGGGCAGCCGGGTGATCTCCAACCGCCGTTCGCCCACGGTCAGTTCGAGGACCACCTCGGTGAGGGTCAGCGGGTCCGCCAGATCGCTGCGCAGCGCCTGGCCGCTCTGCCGCGCCCCGGGGACCGACCCGTACAGCGCAAAGCACACCGCGTCCAGCACCGAGGTCTTGCCCGCGCCCGTCGGACCGTGCAGCAGAAAGAGACCGTCCCGCGTCAGCCGGTCGAAGTCGATGGTCTGGGTGCCGCCGAACGGCCCGAAGGCGGTCAGGGAGAGCCGGTGCAGTCTCAACGCGCCACCTCGGCCGCCATGTCGTCGACGCGGACCTCGTCGATCGCCGAGCGCAGTTCGGCCCGCTCCTGCTCGTCGGCCGCGCGACCGGACCGTACGTGTTCCACGAAGTCCTCGGCGATCTCCTGGTCGCTGCGCCCGCGCAGCCGCTGCGCGTACGACGCCAGCGAGCGGGTGGGCCCCTCATCGGGGTCGAAGACCAGGCTGACGAGGTGCGGGAAGCGCTTGACCAGCCGGGCCATGGGCTCGTGCGGGCGGGCGGTGTCGGTGAGGGTCGCCTCGACCCAGGAGTCCTCGTGCCGGGCCTGTTCGGGGTCTTCCAGCAGCTGTTCCAGCCGTCCGCGGATACGGGCCAGCGGCCGCGGCACCGGGCAGTCCACCCGCTCCGCGTGCACGGCGCCGTCCGCGTCGAGATCGATGATCCAGGACGACTTGCGGTGATCGGCCTCGGAGAAGGAGTAGGCGAGCGGAGATCCGGAGTAGCGGACCCGCTCGGTGAGGGTCTGGCAGCCGTGCAGATGCCCGAGAGCGGCATAGTCCACCCCGTCGAACACGGCCACGGGCACCGAGGCGACCCCGCCGACGGTGATATCGCGCTCGCTGTCGCTGATCGCGCCGCCGGTGACAAAGGCATGCGCCAGCACCACGGAGCGCGTCCCCGCGGGCCGTCCGGCGAGGTCGGCCCGTACCCGGTCCATGGCCGCGCCGAGCACCTCCGCATGGTCGGCGCGCCGGGCCCCTAGGGTCTCGCGGACCATGGCGGGTTCGAGATACGGCAGCCCGTAGAGCGCCACCGGGCCATGGGCGTCGGCGAGCAGCACGGGGGTACCGCAGTCGGCGGGGTCGGTCCGGAGGTGGATGCCGGCCCGCTCCATCAGGCCGGAGCCGACGCCCAGCCGGCGGGCCGAGTCATGGTTGCCGGAGATCATCACGGTCGGGACACCGAGACCGGCGAGTCGGTGGAGGGCGTCGTCGAACAGCTCGACGGCGGCGAGCGGCGGCACGGCACGGTCATAGACATCGCCCGCGACCAGCACCGCGTCGATCTCCCGGGCACGCACCGTCTCGACGAGATGATCGAGGAACGCGCGCTGGGCGGAGAGCAGATTCACCCGGTGAAAGGACCGTCCCAGATGCCAGTCGGAGGTGTGCAGAAGTCTCACCCAGCCGCTCCGACCTGCATATTTCCCCTCCGAGAACCCACGAACCAGCACCGACCCGACGCGGTCCGGCGGCCGGCCCCCACCACGGTGGGCGCTGTCCGCACCCCGTCCCTTGCGGGCCTCATTCTTGCATCCGTGGCCGGGGCGGATGTCCGTGGACGACAGCTCCGGTCCGTGTCGCGGAGAGGGCGTGCCCTCACTCCTCCGACGCTTCCGCGACCCCGGCACCACGGCTACGCCATGCCCGCGTCACGGACCAGCAGCGCCATCTGGACCCGGTTGGAAAGGCCCAGTTTGGCGAGCGCGCGGCTGACATGGGCCTTCACCGTGCCTTCGCCCATGGCCAGTTCGCGTGCGATCTCGGCGTTGGACAGTCCTCGGGCCACGGCCCGGACCACCTCGCCCTCCCGGTCGGTCAGCACCGAGAGCCGCTGACGCGCCTCGGTGGCGCCCTCCGACGCCAGTCCCGCGAAGGTGTCGATCAGCCGTTTGGTGACCTTCGGCGTCAGCATGGCGCTGCCCTCGGCGACCGTACGGACGGCACCGGCCAGGTCCCTCGGGGAGGTGTCCTTGAGGAGGAAACCGGACGCGCCGTTGCGCAGGGCGGTGTGCACATAGTCATCGAGGTCGAAGGTCGTCAGCATGATCACCTTGGGGGCGTCGCCCGCACGCCGCAGCTCCTTGAGGGCGGTCAGCCCGTCCATGCCCGCCATCCTGACGTCCATCAGTACGACGTCGGGGCGGTGTTGGGCGGCCGCGGTGATCGCCGCGCTGCCGTCGCTCGCCTCGGCCACCACCTCGATGCCCTCGGCCGGTTCCAGGATCATGCGCAGGCCGGCCCGGACCAATGCCTCGTCGTCGACCAACAGGACTCGGATCACGCGCGTTCCTCCAGGGCGGGCAGGGACAGGGGAAAGCGGGCCGATACGGTGAATCCGCCGCCGTGGCGCGGCTGGGCCTCGAATTCCCCGTCGAGCAGTTCGACCCGTTCACGCAGGCCTACGAGTCCCGTGCCGCTGCCCGGCAGTGACTCCGCGGGAGCGCTCGGGGCCGTGTTGGACACGACGACTTCCAGATCCGCTGCGAGGTAGCGCACGACGACGTCGGCGTGGGCCGCACCGGCATGCTTGTGGACATTGGTGAGGGCCTCCTGCACGACGCGGTACGCGGCATGTTCCAGCAGGGTCGGCAGCCGTTGCGGGGTGCCCTCGTCGTGCCGCTCCACGGAGACTCCCGCGGCGCGCGACTGGTCGAGCAACCGATCGAGATCCACCAGGGTCGGCTGCGGTCCGAGACTGGGCCCGTCGCCGTCATTCGCGCTCTTGAGCACCCCGATGACTTCTCTGAGCTGCGTGAGCGCTTCTCTGCCCGTGGTGCGGATGAGCTCCGCCGCGGCGGCGGTCTCCTCGTCCTTGGCGTTGACCTCCAGCGCCCCCGCGTGCAGCACCATGAGCGACACCCGGTGCGCGACGACGTCGTGCATGTCCCGGGCGATACGGGCCCGTTCCTGTGCGCGCGCCTGCTCGGCGCGGGCGGTTTGCTCCCTCTCACGTTGTGCGGCGCGCTCCTCGATGCCGTCGATCACTTCGCGGCGGGCCCTGCTCCACAGGCCCAGGGCCGCGGGGAGCCAGACGAACAGCACCGCACCGCCGAGCGACGGAAGCAGTTCTTCCCGGGTCGGGCCCGGCACCCCGATGGCCACGCCCGTGGCCGTCGGCAGCAGGGCGACGGCGCCGGCACCGACGAGGTACCCGACGAGATTCCGCTGTCTGCGCGCGGTGAGGGCCGCCACGTACGACCCGACGCCCAGCGGTGCCCAGGCCGACAGCAGTATCCAGGCCACCACTCCGACGGTGATCACCGGCCACCGCCGGCGCGGGAGCATCAGGACGGCGGTCGCGGACACCACCGCGATCACCGCTGACAGCACATGGCCGGCCAGAGGCATCATGCCCAACTCGGCGAGCACATAGGGGACCGGGCGGGCATCGTGCGGCAGGAAGGCACTCGCCCCGACCGCGGCGGACAGCAAGGCGAGTCCCCAGCGGTCCATTGAGCGTCGCAGGCGCTGATGAAGCGCTCTTTCCCTACGTTGTGTCACGATTCGAGCCTAGTCGGTCACGGTCGGCCCGGCTTCTGCCGTTCGTCTGCCGTGGCTCCGACGAAAGTTGAGAGCGGTCTCCACTTAAGTCAGGGATATTTCTTGCCTTTTGGGAGACGTCCGGGGGTGGTTCGCGCTCACACACTTCCCTCCATGACACAGACAACAGCTGCCGTCCGGGCCACCGGGCTCGTCAAACGCTACGGATCGGGCGACTCCCGAGTGGTCGCGCTCGCGGGCGTCGATGTGGAGTTCCGGCGCGGTGAGTTCACCGCGATCATGGGGCCGTCCGGCTCCGGCAAATCGACGCTGATGCACTGCGTCGCGGGGCTCGACCAGGCCGACGAGGGCACGGTATGGATCGGGGACACCGAGTTGACCGGTCTGCGCGACACCGCGCTCACCCATCTGCGCCGTGACCGTGTGGGTTTCGTCTTCCAGGCTTTCAACCTTCTCCCTACGCTCACCGCCCTCGAAAACATCACGCTCCCCTTCGATCTGGCCGGTCGCAGGCACGACCAGGACACGGTGCGGAAGGTCATCGCAGCGCTGAATCTGCAGAGCCGGCTGCACCACCGTCCCAGCCAGCTGTCCGGCGGCCAGCAGCAGCGCGTGGCCTGCGCCCGGGCGCTGGTCACCCGGCCGGAGGTGGTGTTCGCCGACGAGCCGACCGGCGCACTGGATTCCTCCGCCTCCGCGGAACTGCTCGGTTTTCTGCGCCGCAGCGTCGACGCTCTCGGCCGGACGGTGGTGATGGTGACCCATGAGCCGACTGCCGCCGCCTACGCGGACCGGGTGCTTTTCCTCAAGGACGGCCATCTCGTGGGCGAACTGCGGGCGCCGGACGCCGGCAGCGTGCTGGAGTGCATGAAGTCCTTCGAGAAGGCAGCCGCCTGATGCTGAAGGCAATGCTGCGCGACCTGCTCGCGCACAAGGGCCGGGTGGTGATGACGCTCATCGCCATCGCGCTCGGTGTGACGGCGACGGTCGGAAGCTGGGTGGTGAGCGACTCCATCGCCACCACCCTCGCGGGCCAGGAAACCCGTCACGACGTAGGTGTCTCGGTGCAGAGCCCCGGGAAGGAATCGCTGCTCACGTCCGCGGACCGGGACCGGCTGGCCCGGACGCCCGGGGTCGGGCGCGCCGAGGGTGTGATCGTCGGCCGCGCCGGGCTGATCGGCCGTGGCCACAAGTTCGTCAGGACGACCACGGTCCTGGACCGGGCCGGCACGAACTGGAGCAGCGACAAGCGCTTCACCGTGGAGGCGGGCACGGCACCCACCGGTCCGGGCCAGGTCGCGCTCCACAAGGCCGATGCCGACTCCGCCGGCATCGCGGTGGGCGATACCGCACAGGTGCTGCTGTCCGACGGGCGCTCCGACACGGCCAGGGTGACGGCGCTGTTCACCTACCACCGTCTGGGTCCCAGGGCCACGACGGACACGAACGAGGCGTCCGACGCGGTGCCGGTGGTGGCCTACGACACGGCGACCGCCACGAAGTTGCTCGGCCCGCGCTTCCACCGCATCGAGCTGATCCCCGCCTCCGGTGCGAGCCCGGGCGCCCTCAAGGCCGCCGCGCAGAAGGGCGTATCCGACGAGTACCACGTCGAGACGGGCAGTGCACTGGCCCAGGCTGCCGTTCAGCAGTCGGACTCCGAGGCACAGGACCTCCGGATGACGATGCTGCCCTTCGCGGCGGTCGCGCTCCTGGTAGGCATGTTCGTCATCGCCAACACCTTCACCCTGCTGGTGAGCCGGCGGACCCGGCAGTTCGCGCTGCTGAGGGCCGTCGGTGCACGCAAGGGACAGGTCCGGGCCGGGATCGTCGTCGAGGCCGGTGTGCTCGGACTGGCCGGCGGCACCCTCGGCACACTCGCCGGTGTGGCGCTGGGCCCCTCGATGATCGCGGTGATGCGCCCGGAGGACGACGTCGACCTCACCGTCAGCCCGTTCGCCGTCCTGCTCGGATACGGGGTCGCTCTGCTGGTGACCGTCGTGGCCGCGTACCGCTCCGCGCGGCGGGCCGCGGCCGTCCCGCCGGTCGCCGCGCTCCGCACCGCCGAGACCGTCCCCCGCGAGACAAAGCGGACACGCCACTTCACCGGTCTCGGCTGCATCGTCACCGGCGTCGTGATGGTCGCCATGACGGCGGACCCCGGTACCTCCAACCTCGGGCGGATCGTCGGGCTCATGGGAGCGGTCCTCGGCGTCATCGGCATGATCGTGCTCGCGCCCTTCTTCGCCGAGGCGCTGCTCCGGCCGCTGATGCGCCTTCTCGGGGCGCGGTCGGGACCAGCGGTCCGTCTCGGTCTGCGCAACGCCGCGAGCGACCCACGACGGACCTCCGGAACGGCGACCGCCCTCACCGTCGGGCTGGCTCTGGTCTGCGCGTTCGCCACCCTCAGCGCTTCCTTCTCCGCGCTGATCGCCTCGACGACCCGGGCGAATGTGCCGCCCACGACCACGGTCCTGCAGTCCGCGGCCGGTGGCGAGTCCTCGCTCACCCCCGCTGAGGCGGACAAGGTCAGGAGGCTGCCCGGGGTCACCCAGGTGGCCGGAAGCCGCGATGTGCTGGTCGGCCTGGCCTACAAGGGCGGCAGGACCGAGCGCCGGATCTCCGCGATCGAGCCGTCGGGCCTGAAGGGCGTGCTCACCCCTCACCTCACCGCCGGGAGCCCCGACTTGCGACGCGGCGTGGTCATCTCACAGAACCAGGCGGACATGCTGGACCTGGGCATGAACGACAGGATCACACTGCATCTGGATGCCAGGACCTCCGTCACCCAGTCCGTGGTGGGGATCTACGACGCCACCGAACTGCAGGCCAGCATCTTCCTGGACGTCAGCAAGGCACCCGGCTCGCTGCGGAAGCAGATCACCACGCTGTACGCCTCCGGCCCCGACCCGGAAACGGCGCGCGACAGCATACGGGCGGCCTTCCGTGACCGCCCGGACGTCTCCGTCGGCAGTCGTGAGACCTTGGCCGAACAGGGCGTTGACCAGCAGTCACTGGCCTTCACCCTGATGTACGCGATGTTCGGCGTCGCGATCCTGATCGCTGTGTCCGGTGTCGTCAACACCTTGGTGCTCTCGGTCATGGAGCGCACCCGTGAGATCGGAGTGATCCGCGCGGTGGGCGCGACCCGGCTCCTGGTCCGCCGGACCATCAGGGTGGAGAGCATCGTGATCTCTCTCTTCGGTGCGCTGCTCGGGGTGATCGTCGGTGTCCCCGCGGGCGCCGTCATGCAACACGCCATGTTCGGGCAGCGGTTGGGGGACTTCTCGCTCCCCGCCGGAATCATCGGTCTGTCGCTGGCCGGTATCACCCTCGCGGCAGTGCTGGCCGCGATATGGCCGGCCCGCCGGGCCGCCCGTACGGACATGCTGGCGGCGATCGCCGGCGAGTAGCACCCGAGCGGGCCGACGGCGGACGGGTCGGCAAGCAATCGAGCGGCCGTAGGGGTGAAGCAGTGGGGGGAGGCGGGTGCGTGCCCCGAAGCTGGTGGTGGGGACATCAACAGCTCAGGTACGACGCAAGGATGCGCCACACCGGCGACATGCGGGCATCAGCCGGGGTCGGTGACCCCGACCGCCGTCCCCCCGGCTCCCTTCTCCCGCCCCTCTCCCCCGGCCCGCCCTCCGGTGTCCGGATCGGAGCCGTGCAGATACTCCTCCGTGATCCGCTTCGGCCCGAACGGCCACTCCTTCTCGTAACGGGCCCACACCAGAAAGGCCACGACGCCCGACCCGACCCACGCCAGCGACCATTCGATGGGATGTCTGCCGGGCGCGTTCCGGTCCGCATAGCCGTAGATCACCAGCCAGCCGATGAGCGCGACGACGCTCGGCAGCGGATAGAGCCACATCCGGTACGGCCGGTGCAGTCCCGGCTGCCGGCGGCGCAGCACGGTCACCGCCGCGACCTGGGCCAGTGCCTGCACGATCACCATGACGGTGGTCAGCAGCTGGATGATGGTGGCCAGGTCGGTGTGCCGTCCGAAGAGGAAGCCCGCGGCCATCACGGTCCCCATGGTGAGCAGGCCCAGTACGGGGAACCGGTGACGCGGGTGGAGCGTGCCGTACGGGCGGAAGAAGACCCGCTCACGGGCGGCGTCGTAGGGGACCCGGGATCCGCCGAGGAGGCCGGTGAAGACGGAGGCGACGGCGGTGATGAGAATGAGCACCGTGACGGTGCCGGCGGCGCCCTTGCCCCAGGCCCTCTCCAGCACGGCGGAGGCGACGGACGAGGAGGCCGTCGAATGCGGGTCGAGCATCTCCTGCCAGTTGACGATGCCCAGGGTGCCGATCTGCAGCAGCAGATAGATCGTCATGATGCCGAGGATCGCGAAGAGGATGGCACGCGGAATGGTGCGGCCGGGCTGTCTGATCTCGGCGCCCATGTAGGCGATGGTGTTGTAGCCCAGGTAGTCGTAGATGCCGATCGTCAGTCCGGCCGCGAAGCCGGTCCAGAAGTGACTGGACGTCAGCTCGAAGGCGTGCGCGGGGTAGGTGAAGGCGCGCTCCGGGCTGAAATGGGTGAAAGCGGCGACGATGACCAGCAGGACCGAGGTGATCATCACCGTCCAGAGGACGACGGTGAGCTTGGCGATGTTCTCCACCCGCCGCCACAGCAGCACGACGATGCCCACGGTGACGCCGATGCCTACCAGATCCCCCTGCCCCGAGGTCATGTCCGGCCACAGATAACCGAGGTACTGCACAAAGCCGATCACGCCCGTGGACATACCGAGCGGGATGAAGAGCATGGCCGTCCAGACGAACAGAAACGGCATCAGCTTGCCGGTGCGGTACTGGAACGCCTGCCGCAGATAGACATAACTGCCGCCGGCACCGGGCAGCGACGCACCCAACTCGGCCCAGATCAGCCCGTCGGCGAGCGCCAGGACCGCGCCCGCGAGGAAGCCGGTCACGGCCTGCGGCCCGCCGAACGCGGCGACCATCAGCGGAATGGTCACGAAGGGACCGATGCCACACATCTGGCTCATGTTGATGGCGGTGGCCTGGAACAAGCCGATGCGCCGGACGAATCCCACCCGCTCATCGAGGAGTTCAGGCATACGGCAGCCCTTCCCTTGCCGGCACACACACCGGTCAGCGGCCCGTTGTCACCGCGTCACAGGCTGACATGACCGGGGCATCGCCGCACCGGTCCGGACCGGACATTCCAGTGCGGTCGGCGCGCCCTCCACAGCCCGTCGCGGACGCCCCGATGGGGCCCACGTCAGCCCACCCGGCACCTAGCGGGCGTAGGCGGGGGCCGCGCCAGGGCCGGCCGGTCAGAGTTCCCCGTACGCCTCGCCGCCGAGCTCCAGCCGCGCCGTGCCGGCGGTGGTGTCCGCGAGCCAGGCGCGAAAGGCGTCCAGATCGGCCTCCGGCAGCCCGATCTCGATGCGTACGTCCGCCCCGTACGTCACCTCACGCACCGCCCGCCCCGTGGTGCGCAGATCGTTCTCCACCCGGCCCGCCCGCTGGTGGTCGACGGTGACCGTCACCAGCCGGAAGCGCTGCCGGGTGACCGTGCCCAGCACGTCCAGCGCCTCACCGACGACGCCTCCATACGCGCGGATGAGGCCGCCGGCACCAAGCTTGACCCCGCCGAAGTAGCGGGTGACGACGGCGACGACGTAGCGGACCTCGCGGCGCACCAGCATCTGCAGCATCGGGACGCCCGCGGTGCCGCCCGGCTCACCGTCGTCGCTCGCCTTCTGGATACCGCCGTCGGCGCCCAGGACGTAGGCGAAGCAGTGGTGGCGGGCAGTGGGGTGCTCCTTGCGGATGCGCGCGATGAAGTCCTGGGCCTCGGCCTCGGTCGCGACGGGCGCCAGCGCACAGAGGAAGCGGGACTTGTTGATCTCGATCTCGTGGACACCCTCGCGCGCGAGCGTGCGGTACTGCTCCTGCATCGGACCAGCCTATGCGGCCCGGTGACCCGCGGACACCGCCGGTGCCGCTGGCCCGCGCCGCGCTGAGGTGTCCGCCGTAAGGGCGCGGGGGTCCGCCGTACGGGCGCAGTGCGCACGGCCACGCGGCGTACCCACCCCGTCCGCACGGTGCGTCGGGGAGACGTCCGCGCTGCCCGTGGGCACTGTGAGGCCAGTGCGAGAGCCTCGTGTTTCCGGGGCCCCGCTCGTACATGTAGGAACGGCGGGTTTGCGGAGGGCTGCATGGAAGAGAGCACACAGTCGGCGATGACGGCGGGCGTTCCCGTGACGGGCGAGGAGATGCCCGAGCCCCCGCCGGAGGTCATCGAGGCGGCACGCACGGCGCCCGACCACTGGCTGGCCATGGTGGATCTGACCTGGCAGGGAGAGGGGCCGCCACCGCTCTGGGCGCTGATCGGCCAGTGGCGCTCGGGTCCGACGGGCGAGATCGAGGAGTGGCGGGACAACCCGGAGTACCGGCCCTCGCCCCAGATGCTGGACTGGTCCGAGCCGACGGATGCGGTGGACTGCGCACTGCAGCTCGCCGCGACCGGCTACGGGCCGGGGCAGGACGTCTCCGAGGCGCTGGCGCGCGCGGAGGTCTCCGTCCTGGTCACCGCGACCGGTACGCCGCTGGCGGCCGCCTCGCCCGAGGGCACCCCGGTGATCCCGGTCTACACCTCGCAGAGCTACCTCGAATCGGTGGGCCGGCTGCTGTACGACCGTCGGCCGGTCGCCGAACTCGTCGAGCAGCTGCCGCCGGGGCATGCCCTGTACCTCAACCCGACCGGACCCGTGAGCATGCTCGTGGACACCGAGGAGTTGCGCGCGGCGCTGGCCGGGGTGTCCGGGTCGGAGGCGCGGGAACCGGCCGCGCCCGTGGCGCCGCGTCCGGGGACCGGAGCCGGCGGGGCCGAGCCCGTCGGCAGCGGACGGGCGATCGGCAAGCCGGCCCGCGCCGCGAAGGGCAGCACCGTGGTCGGGGCCGGAATGGCCGGCAGCGGAATGGCCCGCGGCGCGAACTGAGCCGCCGCGCAGAGACCCGCCCCGCCCGTCTTCCCCTTCGGGCGGGGCGTCTGCCGTGCGACGCGGAACAGCTGCCGCACGCCCCGGACCGGCTGCCACGCGCCCCGCGGCAATGTCGTCTCCCGCGACGGGAATCTCCCGGTCACGCCATCCGTTGAGCGGCACAGGACCCTTCCATCCGCAGGAGGCAGTGCGTGTACGGCGACCCCAGCACGATCCGCAGGATCCTGACCGAGCTCGGCGACACCTGGGCCGTCGTGGGCCTGTCCAACAACGAGCAGCGCGCGGCACACGGCGTCGCGGAGGTGCTGCAGCGCTACGGCAAGCGGATCGTGCCGGTGCACCCGAAGGCCGAGAGCGTCCATGGCGAGCAGGGGTACCCCTCGCTCTCCGCGATCCCCTTCCCCGTCGATGTGGTCGACGTCTTCGTCAACAGCGACCTGGCGGGCCCGGTAGCCGACGAGGCCGTGTCGGTCGGCGCAAAGGCCGTCTGGTTCCAGCTGGGCGTCGTCAACGAGGCGGCCTGGAACCGGGTGCACGACTCCGGTCTCGACATGGTGATGGATCGCTGCCCGGCGATCGAAATACCTCGGTTGGGCTGAGCAGCGGGCTGAGTGCATCACCTGGCCTTCTTCCTTACTGTCACTCCATGGAATTCAACATCACGGCCGAGGAAGAGGCCCTCGTCCACGACATCGCTGACCGGCTCCGGGCCGGCGATTCCCCCACGGATGACGACCTGGCCGAGGAACTGGGCGACGAAGTCCGACCGCATCTCTCCTCCCTCGTGACCAAGGGGTGGCTGGTCGTCGACGCTCAACGGTCCCTGACGCTCTCCAGGATCGCTCGGGCGGCAATCTCCAGCGGCCGGGACCTTGGGGGTGCGCAGGCATGAGAAGGCCCCGTCCACGGGGCTCGCGAACGGGGCTTCGGGGGTGTTGCGTTACTCGGCCTTGCGGGACTCAGCGTCGGGAAAGACGAAGCCCCGCACAGGGGCCGTCTCCTCCGGATCCTCTTTCTGAGCCTCGCGGTAGGCAGCCACCAGGGCGGCGTACCGGCTATTGATCAACTCAGCCATGGGACCTCCAATCGACGCACCGAGTGTGGCAGACGTCCGTTACGGCTTGTCCCTGAACGGCGGCCGGGGCGCCGGCATGGGCTTGATGGGGCCGGTGTCCGACGCCGAGTGCTGACACTTCACTGAGACCGCGATGAGCTGATCACCCGTCGGGGCACCCCACAGCTCCTCATCGACGTCGTACCCGGCAATACGGATGGCGTCCTGCGTACGCACCAAGATCAGCGGGTCGTAGTTGTCCGGGTCGTAGCCGGGGTAGTGATGGACGAAGTCGCCCAGCGACGCGCACAGCTCCTCGTACACCTTCGTGTGGAGGATGAGCGCATGCCACCCTTCGTCAACGACGCGGGAGGGAGCCAGGGCGACGTCAGGCATCTTGGCGCAGGCAACGACGAACTTGAGTCCCTCGCTTGCGATGCGCTGTGCCATGCCCCCGTCCATGCCGGGATTGGCGTCCTGCACGGTCCCGACGACGCTCAGGAACGCTGCCGGGCTGATCAGATCGCTTACCGTTAACACGTGCGGCCTCTCTTCGAGTTGTGTCGTACGCCTGCCGTCTCCGACCGTGATCGCTGTCCAGGCATTCGGCCGGAGACGGCTCTTCTCTTCATTACGGCCCGCCCAGGGGGATGCCGACCAAAGCGAACCTGGGACGGACGTTCATGGGCGGTCGCCCGGCGACGTCGCTTGCTCCCGCCGGGACGCCTCTTTCCGGTTGTGGAGTAGCAGCTCCGTTGATGCGATCGCAGCCGCCGCGTAGTCCTGGCGTTCGCGCGCCTCGTCCCGCACCTTCACCCACGCTGTGCAGTCGGGGCAGTTCGGATCCGGCGTGGGCAGGTCTCCGTACGGCTCCGTCAGCTGCACCGGGGGCGTCTGAATCCCTCTCGGTTCGTTCATGTCTCCAATAAACGCCGCCACAGGGGACGTTGGTACGCCCATAGCCGGGACGGAGCGGCCTCTTCGGCCCTATCGTCCTGAGTGGCCCAAACGTCCCGGGGAGGAATCTTGAATACTGCGCTGCGAGACGCTATGGCGAGTGCCGGTGTGAGGCCCCGGCAGCTAGCACGTATGGTCGGGGTTGAACACAAGACCGTAGAACGATGGCTGAGCAACCCTGACCGGGCTCCCCGTGAATCCACTCAGGAGGACGCCGGCCGCGCGCTAGGAGTGGACCCCATGACTCTGTGGCCCAAGTCGGTGCGTTCTCACGTCAAAACGGGGCACGACCGCGAGATCATCGCGGCCTACCCTTTCCGCAGCGCCGCCCCCACGTCGCTGTGGGCGTCGCTCATCGATGGTGCATCCCAGAATCTGGCGTTCGCCGGCTATACGAACTACTTCCTGTGGCAGCAGCACCCCCGCCTGGGCGCGCGACTGAAGGCCAAGGCCGATGCCGGTGCCCGGATCCGCTTCCTCGTCGGCGACCCGGAGTCGGACGTCACACGCAAGCGGGAAGAAGTGGAGGGCGTTCCCCTCACGGTCAGCACGCGCATCAAGATCACGCTGGATGCACTGGAGAAGATGGGCGAGTGCCGTGGGGTCGAAGCGCGATTCAGCGATCAGCACATCGCGCTGTCCGTCTTTCAGTTCGATGATCAGATGCTTGTGACTCCGCACATCGCCTCGTTGCTCGGCGACGAGTCCCCCATGCTCCACCTCCGCCGACTCGAGGACGACGGGCTGTACGACCGGTTCGCCGGCCATGTGACGGCACTGTGGGAGAGCAGCCGACCAATAGAGCTGTAGTCCGCGAACGCCAGAACCCCCGCCGGATGATTCCCCCCCCGATGCACTGGATGATTCCGATGTCCCGGATGATTCCGATGCGCCGGACGGTTCCGATGAGGGCCCGGCCGTCACGGGTGACGTATTCAGCTAGGCGATGCCCAGCCCGTCCAGCACCGTCGCGCCCGGCAGTTCGGCCAGGGCCTTGCCGGGGACGATGAGTTTGCCGCGGCGGCTGCCGCTGCCGATCAGGGCGTACGGGGTGTCGACGACTGCGGCGTCCACCAGTAGCGGCCAGTCGGCGGGCAGGCCGATCGGGGTGATCCCGCCGTACTCCATCCCGCTGTCGCCGACCGCCTTGTCCATCGGTGCGAACGACGCCTTGCGAGCGCCCAGTTGGCGACGTACCACCCCGTTGACATCGACGCGGGTGTGCGAGAGGACGACACAGGCGGCCAGGGTGGTCTCGCCGCCGCGCTTGCCGGCCACCACCACGCAGTTCGCCGACTGCTCCAGGAGCCAGGGGCCGTAGCGCTCGACGAGCAGTGCGGTGTCCGCGATCGCCGGGTCCGTGTCGACATGGCGCAGCTCCTCGACGGGCACCGATCCGCGCCAGTCACGGATCGCGGCGACCACGGGCTCGGGCAGCAGGTCCAGGCACTCGACGGCGGGCCGGACATCGTCAAAAGCATCCATCGGCACGGGCATACCCGCCAAGCTAACAGTCGCGACCGCCCGGGCGGCGGGCCGTCTCAGCGGACGGGCGGGATGATCACCGACATGGTCATCTCGACCGGTTCCGCACCGTCGTTGCGGTAGCCGTGCGCGACCTTGGCCTCGAAGGTCGCCGAGGCGCCGGCGGGTACCTCGTGCTCCTCGCCGTCGACGACCAGCGTCAGCGTGCCGGCCCGGACATGCAGGAGTTCGACGGTCCCGGGCGGGTGCGGATCGGAGCTGCTGTTGTCGCCGGGCATCAGCCGCCAGTCCCACAGTTCGTACGGTCCGGGCGCCTCGGCGCCCACGAGGAGTGTGGTGAAGCTGCCGGCGTCGGTGGACCAGAGCCGGACCGCCTCCTCCGGGGCCACGATGCGTACCTGCGGGCCCTGCTCGTAGTCGAGGAGCGTGGTGATGCTGACGCCCAGCGCGTCGGCGATCTTGACAGTGGTCCCCACGCTCGGGTTCGTACGGGCCTGCTCGATCTGGATGATCATGCCGCGGCTGACGCCGGCGCGGGCCGCCAGGGCATCGAGGGTGAAGCCGCGCTCGGCGCGCCAGTGCTTGAGGTTGCGGGCGAGCGACTGCGTGAGCTGGTCGAGGTCCGTCACGGTCCGTCCAAGTCGAGGCCAATATATTCGATTCCCCAGTGCACTCTGCTGCACTACGGTGTGGTGTACTTCAGCGTCCGGTTCACTGTACTGCGAGGTTTCACCATGACAGCGGTCTTCGCCCTGGCCACCAGCCTTCTGTGGGGGCTCGCCGACTTCGGCGGGGGACTGCTCACCCGACGGCTGCAGGCGCTGACCGTGGTGGTCGTCTCGCAGACCCTGGCCGCCGTGGTGCTGGGCGCCATCGTGCTGGCCACCGGTGGCTGGCGGGAGGCCGGACCGCAGCTGTGGTTCGCGGTCGGAGCGGGCGTCGTGGGACCCACCGCCATGCTCTGCTTCTACCGCGCCCTGGCGCTCGGCCCGATGGGCGTGGTCTCCCCGCTCGCCTCGTTCGGCACCGTGCTCGTACCGCTCGGCGTCGGGATCGTGGCGGGCGAACGGCCGGGGCTGATGCAGGTCACCGGCATGCTGGTGGCCGTGATCGGCGTCGTGCTGGCCGGCGGCCCGCGGATCAGCGGCGCCTCCGTGGCCCGCCGGACGATCGTGCTGACACTGATCTCGGCGCTGGGCTTCGGCGCGGTGATGGCGCTGATCTCGGAAGCGTCGACGACCGTGACCGGGCTCTTTCTCGCCCTGTTCGTCCAGCGGCTGTGCAATGTCGCCGTCGGCGGCGCCGCGCTGTACGCATCGGTGCGGCGCGGCACTCCGGCACTGCCCGAGGGCGGACTCCCGGCCCTCCGGGACGCGCTGCCCGCACTCGGCTTCGTCGGTATCGCCGATGTCGCCGCGAACGGCACCTACGCCCTCGCCGCCCAGAGCGGGCCGGTCACCATGGCGGCGGTGCTCGCGTCCCTCTACCCCGTCGTCACCTCGCTCGCCGCACTCGGCATCCTCAAGGAGCGGCTGCGGGCGATCCAGACGGCCGGGGCCTCCCTTGCACTGGTCGGCTCGGCCCTGCTCGCCTCCGGCGGCTGACCGCGGCGGGCCGGCAGCAGGTACGACGCACCTGACACCGGCTCAGGACGTCTCGTACGCCTCCCCGGCCTCCTCCGCCTGCCATGCCTCCAGCGCGACCAGCTGCTCCGGGGTGACGCCCTCGGGGATCGGCACCGGCGCCGGTGTGCGCAGCGGCGGCTGCCAGCCCTGCCGGGGGTCCCAGCGGCGGACGATCCTGGCGGGCGCGCCGGCGACCACCGCGTGGTCGGGGACCTCACCGCGGACCACGGCACCGGCCGCGACCACCACGTTCCGGCCCAGCCGCGCCCCGGGCAGGATCACCGCGCCGGTCCCGATCCAGCCGCCGGGGCCGATGGCGACCGGGTCGCTGCGCGGCCACTGCTTGCCGACCGGCACCTCGGGGTCGTCATAGCTGTGGTTGGTGGTGGTGACATAGACGCCGGGGCCGAAGAAGCAGTCATCGCCGATCGTCAGCCGGACATCCGCGATCACATGGCTTCCGCGGCCCAGCACCACACCGTTTCCCAGCGTCAGGATCGGCTCCGGGCCGAGATCGAGGTCCGGCATCATGCCCGCCGTCATCGTCACGTCCTGGGCGATGATGCAGTGCTCCCCGAGCTCGATCCACGGGTCGCCGAAGACCGTGCCCTGCGGGAAGGCGAGCCGGGTGCCGGTGCCGATCCGGCGGAAGCGGTACGGTCCCGGCCGCTCGGCCGTCACGGCCGCGGCCTCGCGCACCCAGCGCGCGCCGCGGTGGACGACGCGCGATACGGCCCGGCGCCGCCAGGCCGCGACAGACGAGAACACGTTCTGGTTTATCGGCACTCGGACACCGTACTCAGCCTGCCCGGCGGCGGCTTGCGCGCCGGGCTGTGATCTTCGCCCCACCGGCGGCCGGCCCCGCCCGGTGCCGTGCCCGTCGTCTACGGTGCTGTTGGCGCGGCAGCAGAACGGTGAGGAGATCCAGGATGACGGAACGGGCATTGATTTCACCGGTGGGCGGTAAGGAACCGAGGGTCGATCAGAAGGCGTTCACCGCCCCGACGTCCGTCGTGCTCGGCGAGGTCACGATGGGTCCGGGAGCCAGCGTCTGGTACCACACGGTGCTGCGCGCGGACTGCGGCCCGATCGTGCTCGGCGCCGACAGCAACATCCAGGACAACTGCACGGTGCATGTGGATCCCGGCTTCCCGGTGACCGTCGGCGAGCGGGTCTCGGTCGGGCACAACGCGGTGCTGCACGGCTGCACCGTCGAGGACGATGTCCTGATCGGTATGGGTGCCACGGTGCTGAACGGGGCGCACATCGGCGAGGGCTCGCTGGTCGCCGCGCAGGCGCTGGTCCCCCAGGGCATGCAGGTTCCGCCCGGCTCGCTGGTCGCCGGGGTGCCGGCGAAGGTCAAGCGGCAGCTGACCGACGAGGAGCGCGAGACCATCAAGCTCAATGCCGTGATGTATCTGGAGCTGGCGGCACGGCACCGGGAGGACGTACCGGACGCCAAGGGCTGAGTCCGGACGCCGGCTGCGCGGCACAGGGTGCGATCGGACGGAGTCCGGCGGGTGCGGTGTGGTCCGGCACCGCACCCATTCCTGCGTCGCCTCCCCCTGGCGCCACGTCAGCCGAGCGGTTTCGGCCCGGCGGCCGCCAGCACCGTGGTCAGCAGCTCCGCGTCGAAAAGGGTGGCGTCCGCCAGGCGGTTGGCGCTCGCGTAGGCATTCATCATGACCTTGGCGGTCCGCAGGGCCGCCGGAGATCTGCGGACCAGCGGTCTGGTCCACCGCGCGATCACCTCGTCCAGTTCGTCCTCCGGAACGGCCTTGTGGAGCAGGTCGAGCTCGGCCGCCTTCGCCGCGTCGAAGCTCTCCCCGGTCAGGATCAGCTCGCGGATCCTGGCGGCTCCGCACTCGTTCAGCAGGCGTGGCAGCACGCCTCCCCAGGCGGGTGGCATGCCCAGGGCGAGCTCCGGCAGCCGGAAGCGGCAGCTGTGCGCACCGGCTCGCAGATCGCAGAACACCGCGAGCGCGATGCCCGCGCCGATCACTCCGCCGTGCAGCCGGGCGATGGTGACCGCGCTGGTGGCCGCGAGCGCTTCACACACCCGCCGCGCCTTGTTCCCCATGGCACGAAGGGCCGCTCCGGTGCCATCCGCGGCGAGGGACTCGGCGAACTCCCGGCGGTCTCCGCCCAGGCAGAAATCCGCTCCCGCACCGGAGAGGATCACCACCCGTATCTCGGGCCGGTCGTGCAACGCCCCCAGTACAGTCAGGAGTTCGTCGAGCATCGGCTCACAGAGCGCGTTACCGGTGTCCGGGCTGTTCAACTGGATGTTGAGCAAGGGGCCCTGGTGGGCGACAGCAAGGGTCTTGAAGTTATCGATCACGACGCTCTTCCTACCTCAACGCTGTCAGGACTCGGCCACGGGCAGCGTCATGAGCCGCCGGAAGGCCACCCGCGGCGCCCAGTCGGGGGTCCGGCACCGCAGGGCGGGGAACCGCCGCAGCACGCCGGTCAGCAGCGTCGTCGCTTCCAGTCGGGCCAGCGCGGCACCGAGGCAGTAGTGGATGCCGCCGCTGAAGCTGAGATGGGTGGCCTTGCGGCGGACGTCGAAGAGCCCGGGATCGGCGTGGTGCGCGGGATCGTGGTTGGCGGCGCCGACCATGAGGTGCACCATCTGGTCCTTCTCCACGGGGACGCCCGCGAGAGTGGTGTCCTCTCCGGCGATCCGGCTCACCACATGCGTCGGGGAGTCGTAGCGCAGGACCTCTTCGACGGCCCCCGGTATGTATTCCGGATACGCACGCAACCACCCTCTCTGACGGGGGTGTTCAGCGATCAGCCACACCATGGTGGACAGCAGGTTCGAGGTGGTCTCCAACGCCGCCAGAACCACGAACAGGGCGAGTCGGTAGACGGCCTCGTCCGCGGCATCCTGATGTGGTTCGAGTTCGTCCCAGGTCCTTATCCACGCCGAGATCGGGTCATCACCGGGAGCACGGCGGCGTTCCCGCACCAAGGCAATGAAATACTCACGCAGATTCCGGGTTGCGGCGTCCGACTTCGCAAGTTGACTCGCCGACGGCAGCAATTCCTGGGCGAATACCTGATCATGGGTGAGCGACCGCAGCAGCGCATAATCTGCGGTCGGCAAACCGAGCCACTCCCCTATCGTCAGCACCGGCAATTCTTCGCTGACAAGGGCACCGAAATCCGCCTCGCCGTCCTTCAGTCTTTCCGCGAGGCGGTCGAGCAACTCCTCGGTATTGCGCTCGACCGAATTCTTGATGTCCTCCATGGCATTGCGGCCGAACATACTGCCCATCGACCGCCTGGCCCGCGTGTGGTGCGGCGGATTGAGCCCGGGAAGCGTGCTGGCCATTTCCTGCGAAGACGACGCCATCCAGCGGGTCGCCTCGCCCTGCCTGGCCCGCCAGCCACTGTCCGGCACCAGCCATGACCTGTTGCGCAACACATGGTCACACAGGCCGAAAGAGGTCACCAGATGGCCGCCCCAAGGTGCCGGAACAATATCTCCCATCCTTCGGAGTTCCGTGTAGTAAGGCAGTGGATTCGCTTGGCCGTCCGGTGTGCGCAGGCGGGAGAAGAGCCTTATCACGGAGCGTCGGTCGACGGACGGAACCATTGGCGGGGCAACCGTGGCGGATTCCACTGCGAGGACTCCTTCATTCAATGCATCAAGCCAGGATGACCAACCCTGACTACCCCATGGATTGAAGGTTTATGCCCCGTGGAAAGCGAATTCCTGTCGCGAAAATCACACCTTCCACCAGGAGAGGAACGAGCTCCACCACTTACCCCGTTGTGCCCCATTCCCGTCACGTCCAGGGGTATTTTCCGCCATTTGACGGCCCGTTGCCGAAACGGGGGATGCGCGCCGCTCGGGGCGTACCGGGGTGAAGCGGGCGGGCAGGACTTCCAGCGCCCGGTGGAACGGGCCCGGCCGCCACGTCAGGCTTTCCGCGGGCAGGGCCAGTTCGATGTCCGGCAGGGTGTTGAGCAGTTTCTCGATGGCCAGGACGGATACCAGCAGGGCGGGATCCTTGGCGGGGCAGGCGTGCGGGCCCGCTCCCCAGGCGAGATGTGCCCGCTTGCTCAGCAGCTGACGGCCCGTCGAAAGATGCGGGTCGGTGTTGGCGGCCGCGAAACTGATGACCACGGGGTCACCGGCCGGCAGCTTGGCTCCCCCGAGCTCCACGTCGTGCACGGGGTAGTGCACACCGTAATTGGCTATCGGAGCGCTGTTCCACAGCACATCGTTGATGGCATCGTCGACCAGCAGTCCGGCCGCGTTCTGATCGCTCGCGTACTTCTCGTCGGTCAGCAGCAGCCGCAGCGCGCTGGCGATGATGTTCTGCGTGGGCTCCGTTCCCGCCGCGATGAGGGTGACGAGCTGATGGACCATCTCCTCGTCGGAGAGTCCGGAGGGGTGCTCCATCAGCCAGGAGGTGATGTCCTCGCCCGGCGACCGCCGTTTGAGTGCCACCAGCTCCAGCAGCGCTTCGGTGAGGACCTCGTTCGCCTTCTCCGCGTCGACCCCGTCAAAAATGCCGGATATGCCGAAGACCAGGCGGTCACCGATCTCGGCGGGGCAGCCGAAGAGGTCGTTGAAGACCAGCAGCGGCAGCAACTGGGCGTAATCGGCAACCAGATCCACGCGGCCGCGGCTGCTGAACTGGCTGATGAGGTAGGCGGCGACGCGGTCGACATGACGACTCAGCCGGTGAGTGTCCACGCGGCCGAGGCTGGCCGTGACCGACTGACGCAGCCTCATGTGTTCGGCACCGTCGGAGAACAGGCAATTCGGCCGGTACATCATCATCGGCAGCACGGGGCTGTCCAACGGCACGCGCCCCTCGTTCAGCGCACGCCAACGGCGGGAATCCCGCGCAAAGGTATCCGGATTCTGCAGCACATGGAGCGCCGCGGCGTAGTCCGTGACGAGTTCGGCCTCCACTCCGGGAGCGAGCTCGACCGGCGCGCTGGGTCCGTGCTGCCGCAGGGTCTCGTAGAAGGCCTCCGGAGCGGCGGCGAATTCAGCCCCGTGCAGGGGAGTCCGTTGGCCACCGGCGTGCGCGGGGCAGCCGGGCGGTGGGCTCTGGAATTCCGAGTGAGATTGCATGCCTGAACTCCTAGTTGAGGCGGGACTGGAGATATCGGACGAGCGCGATCAGTGAATCCGCCGAGGAACGTTGGTCCCGTGCGTCACAGCTCACCACTGGTGTCTCAGGAAGCAGGTCCAGTGCCTCCCGGATCTCGTCGAGCGAGTGCGCGGGCGTCCCGTCGAAGCGGTTCACGGCGATGGCGTAGGGGATTCCATAGTGTTCCACCAGGTCCATGACAGGGAAGGACTCGTCGAGCCGCTCGGGGTCGACCAGGACCAGCGCCCCGAGCGCACCCCGCGTCATGTCTTCCCACACCTGAACGAAGCGCTGCTGGCCGGGCGTTCCGAACAGATAGAGGACCAGCTTCTCGCTGAGTGTGAGCCGGCCGAAGTCCATGGCGACCGTGGTCGTGGTCTTGTTCGGCGCACCTTTCGGGTCGTCAATTCCGGCACCCGCCTGGGTCATTACCTCTTCGGTCCGCAGCGGCGGAATCTCGGACATGGTCCCGATGAATGTCGTCTTTCCCACGGCGAAGTGTCCGACCACGAGGATCTTTGCCGCGGTCTGCACTGAATTGCGCAGGTAAACGCCGTCATCCAAAGCGAGCCTGGAGCCCATTCAGCACCTCCTCTAGGATTTGCCGGTCGACAAGCTGAGCGCTAGGTATGGGCGCACGAGAGTAGAGAAACCCCTCCTGCGCGAGATCGGACACCAGAATCTTGACGACACCCACCGGCAGCTGGGTGTGCCCGGCTATCTCGGCGATCGAGAGAAATCCCCCCGAACACAGCTCCAGCAGGCTGAGCTTCTCCGGATCGAGGGGTTTCGTGCGAGGCGGATCCGCCTGCACGGTGACCAGGGTGATGAGTGAGAATTCATCGCCGTCAAGAAGATCGCGGCCGTTGGTGATGACGTACGGCCGTACTAATTCCGCTGCTTCGTGTTCCAGCTCCGGCTCGTCGTCGGTTGTCATGGCTGGATATCAGCCCTCTCTCGCGGCGGACTGGTCAGTGCCTTACCCAGCTGGCCCACCAGCTGTTGCATACGGAACGTAATCTCTGCCATGTCGACATCGGGCGACGCCGATACCGCGAGATAGGCGCCTTCACCGGCCGAGATAAGAAAGACCCAGCCATGGTCGAACTCGACCAGCGTCTGCCGCCATTGCGGCCGGTTGGCGGCCGCACCACCGTGGCAGAAATCGGCGACCGTACGGCTCAGCGACTGCATTCCGCTCATGGCGGCGGCGACGGTATCGGCGTGGTCCCGGCCGACTTCCTTCGAACGGGCCATGAGCAGACCGTCGGCGGAGACGAGGATGGCATGCTGCGCTTCGGGCAATTCCAGAGCACTGTCAAGCATCCACGACAGATCGTAGTTCACTGAACCTCAGGCCCTTCATTGCTTGCATTGGTGGAACGGCGGCCGGATTGCGTGCCGCGCTGGAATGCGCCCATGACGGACGCCGCCCTTGCGCTGTCGCGGGCCGGGGTTTCCGTGCTCTCGGATTCGGTCGGCGCATCGGTCGGCACAATGGAAATCGCACCGCGGCGGCGCCGCTTCGGCAGACCGCCGGCCGTCGTCTCGGGAACCGGGCGGGGGTCGGCCGGCTGCCCCAGGGGCGCCGGGCCGGGAGCCGGGTAGCCGGCCGCCGGGTATCCGGGAACGGGCGGATCCGGGGTTCCATAAGCCGGTTGACCAGGAGGGTTCTCAGGCGGCAACGGAGCGGACGCGGCCACGGCAGGACTCTCCTCGGGCTCGTGCAGAGACGTCAGTAGATCGTCGGGGAGCAGGACGACCGCGCGCACGCCACCGTAGGGAGAGGTGGAATCCACCGACACGCTGAATCCGTAGCGGGCGGCGAGCACACCCATGACGGTGAATCCGAACTGCGGCGGGTTACCGAGGCTGGAGACACTGGCCGAATTCTCGCTCGACAGCAGCTGGGCGGCTCGCGCCTTCTCCTCCTCGTTCATACCGACACCGGCGTCGTCGACGACGATGCAGACGCCCTTGGGCACCGGCCGGATATTGATCTCGATCATCGTTTCCGGTGCCGAATAGCTGGTGGCGTTGTCCAGCAGTTCGGCAAGCACCAGCGCCACCGGTTCCACGGCGCGGCTCACGATGGCGAAATTACTCTGCGACCGGATCTCGACGCGCGTGAAATGGCGAATACGGCCCTTCGCGCTGCGGACCACATCGTAGAGCGAGGCGTTGTTCCGCCGCCGGCCGAGCCAGCCGTCACAGAGCACGGCGATGGACTGGGCCCGCCGCGCGAACTGCGAATTCATGTGGTCGATGTCGAGCAGATCCTGAAGGATCTTGTGCTCGCCGTATGTCTCCTGCAGCTTGGAAATCGCCAGCTGCTGTTCACTCGCCAGACCCTGAAGGGTCCGCATGGCGGCCTTCAGCGTGGTCTTGGTGGCCTCTTCGGCCCGGTCCTTGGCCTCCTCGACGGCCTCCGTGTAGTGATCTTCAAGATTAGCGTAGTGCTGCTTGAGCTCGACCTTCTCTTTTCGAAGCTCCGTGATCTTCATTCTGCCGCGAATAATCGCGGTTGCGGCAACAGGGGTACCAGCGATCAATCCCCAGAACGCTGGATCCTGGAAGTATTGCGTCATAAGACTCTCTTCGGACGACGGAGCCACCAGGTGTCGTATGTCTGGCTGCGGCGTAGAGAATCATTCGCGGTCCCAGACATACGTATACGGCCGCGCACAGTCGCCTGCCAGAAAGCCATCGAAGGGCCGGCTAATGGCATAGTTCTCCCCGGGGTGGCGGTTTTCTTAGGCCAATGCGCGGAATTTCTTTCTTGCCTTAGCAGGTGACTACCCGGTTGGCAAGTGCGATGATCTTAGCATCACAGCAACACCCGTCGTCCAACGGCGATCTGAACAGTTGCTGCAACTGAAGCAGATTCAACAAAGGCCCCCTTTGGGGCCATTGGGCGTTGATGCCGGTCCTGGCGGCGCAACCGGACGGACCGCATCCTGACGGACCGTTGATGCACGGCCCCGCGACATAGCGAACGCAACGCGCAGGAGCGTCAGCAAAGATCAGCGATGTGGCGCGTCATGGACATAGGTGATCTCGCCGCCGCGGACCCGGACGACCCGCACGGTCATGTCCCGGTCGGTCCCCCGCAGGTAGTGGGCCGTACAGCGGGTCCGGGCCCCCTTGACGGCACGCAGGTCCTTCGCGCAGTCGACCGAGCGCGGTCCCCTGGGGATCACCGGCAGCGACAGATGGCCCGAGATCGAGCGGGCGACCTCGTCGCGCGGAACGGTGTCGGACACCCCGTCCACCTCGCTGGTCGTGTCCCGGTCCGTCAGCCACCGGCTGCCCGCCGTGAGGCTCCCTGCCAGCAGAGCCGTACCGGCCAGCACCAGGCCGACAGCTCGCAGATTCCGCACAGTTCTCCTTCCCATGGGCACACATCGGACACCGGCCGTGCCCACCGTGCCGGGTCACGGACAATTCTTGCCGGTGGCCCGGTTTCGGCAACAGGAGCCCCCCTGCGGTGCGTCCGGCCAGGCGACGGTGTGTCACACGGACGGTACGGGGCCCTGCATCTGCGCGCTGATCCAGTGCAGCGAGTCGGCCATCCGCTGGATGTAGGTGTGCCCGCTGTGCACGCCGTCCGGTATCTCGAAGAGCGTGGCGTGGACCGGCCCGCCGGTGTAGTCCCTGATGAAGCGCTTCACATCGGGCACCGCCGCCTCCCTGCTGCCGAGCTCGAAGGCGAGATGGACCGGCAGGCCGTTGCGGGCGGCCAGCTGCCGCGCCAGGTGGCGTGGGTCATTGGCGCGCATCTCGGCCGGATGGCCCTGCCACAGCGGTGAATCCGGCGCGGTATCAGGGCCGTTGACGACGGCCGCCTTGAACTTCTGCGGCTCCTTCAGGACGGCCTTCAGCGCGGCGAAGCCTCCCGACGAGGACCCCATGAAGGCCCAGCCGTCACGGCTGTCGTACGTACGGAAGTTGGCCCGCGCGAAGTCCGGTACGTCCTCGGTCAGCCAGGTGCCCATTTTGGGCTGCCCCGGGATGTCGCTGCCGTCGTAGTACGTCCTCCCCGGATTGAGCACCGGCATCACGACGATGAATGGCAGCGTCTTGCCCTGCCGCGACCACTCCGCGATCCGCTCCTCCAGCGCAAAGGCCTCCCCGGCCCAGTAGTTGAACGGATACCCGTAGGCGCCGGGCAGCGCGATCAGCACCGGGAAGCCGCTCTCCGCGTACCGCGCCTGGTGGTACTGGGGCGGCACCCAGGCCCATATGTCGCCGGTGAAACCGGACTTGCGGCCGTGCCACTTCGTCGTCACGACCCGGGTGCCGTCCTCCCCGGTCGTACGGAACGTGGTGAAGGACGAGCGCGGTCCGCGGGGCGGCACCACCCGGGGCTGTCCGTTGAGGGCGTCCGCGGCATGGGCCGGCAGCCGCGGCACGCTCGACGCGTCCACGAAGTCCCTGCCGTCGCCGCAACCGGCCAGCAGCCCCAGAGCCACCACACTCACCGCAGCGCGGACGCGCAGGCACTTCATCGGGACGTTCTCCTCGGTTACTTGGACCGGCCGCGGGCAGCCACGCTGCCACCGCGTCACCGGTCGAAAGACACCACTTTAAGATCGTCCGCAGCGCCCCCTACCCCGACCCCGGCCACGCTGACCTGGTGGTCCGTGCTCCCGGCTCCGCACGGAGACGTCCCTGCACGTCAAGTACACCGGCCGTGTTTCCCTCGTTCGATGAGGCCACGGGTTGTTTACCGGACGGTCGGTTCTGGCAAGGTTGGTTCCCAATTCCGAAGGGCGCGGCGCTGTGCCGTGGTTGGGGATGACCGATGACCGCGAGGGTCGACCGCCGGCCACTGCCCGGCGTAGTGGGACGGGCCGTTGAGCATGAGCTGGTGTCCGGGCTGCTGGGCAGCGCGCCACTCGTGACACTGACCGGACCCGCGGGAGTGGGCAAGAGCATGCTGGCCCACGCCGTTTTGGAGGAGCACACCGCCCGGCACGACGGCACGATCCTCCGGGTCGGCTGCTGGGACGGTCCGGCCGAGGGCGGGCTGCCGGCGACGCTGCTGCGGGCGGCACAGGCGGCGGACAGCGCCCGCCGGGACACCGCGACGGCCCTCGTCCGGCGGACCGCCCCGTCCTGCGTCGGCGAACCGGTGTGCGGCCGGACGGGGCGGACGGATACCCCAACAGGGCCTTCTCCGGCGGACGATACGGCGATTGCCGCGCTCGCCGCACACTGCCGGCAGTCTCGCGCGACCGTGCTGCTGGACGACTGCGACCCGCTGCGCGACGAGTGCGCACAGCTCGTGCGGCAACTGCTGCGGGCCGATCCGACGCTGCGCATCGTGGCGACCGCACGCGGTGCGCTCGGGCTGCCCGAGGAGCGGATCGTCGAGATCGCACCGCTTCCGGTGACGCTGGGCGAGGGGATCGCCGGGCCGGCCGTCGAGCTGCTGGCCGCACGAACTGGAGCCGCCACACCGGAGCTCCTGGTCGCCGTGTGCCAGGCGCTGGAGGGCTCGCCGCTGGCGATCGCGCTGGCCGCGCAGCAGCTGGACCGGATGTCGTTGCCGCAGCTCGCGGCGCAGGTGGGGTCGGACGGTCCGCTGTTCTGGTCCGGGCCGGCGGCGACCGTACGGCACACCTCGCTCTACGCCGCGCAGGCCGCGGGCTACGCCCTCTGCTCGCCCACCGACCGGCGGGTCTGGGCCAGGCTCTCGGTGCTGCCCGGCGATTTCGATCCCTGGCTCGCCGGTTGTGTCTGCACCAGCTGTGACGTTCCTGCGGCAGCGGTCGAGGGCGCGCTGGAACGGCTCCTCACCGCCTCGGTCATCGAGCGCGTACGGGACGCCGGCGGCGCGCAGGACGACACCGGGGCGGCGCTGCCACCGCGCTACCGACTCCCCCGCGCGGCCCGCGACTTCGGACGGACACAGCTGCGCGAGGCGGGCGAGGAGTCCGCGGCGCTGCGACGGTTCCGGCAGGCCTGTGCGGCGCTCGCGGCCGAGGCCCAGATCGCCTGGCAGGGACCGAATCAGCAGGTCGCCGTGCGCCTGGTGGAGGACGAACAGGCCAACCTCGACGCGGCGCTGACCCGGCCCCCGCAAGACGCGGAGGATGCGCTCGGCGCACTGGAGATCGCGGTGTCGCTGTGGTTCCACTGGGCGGCCTGTGGCTTCCGCCGCGAGGGGCGGGCGCATCTGGACCGGCTGCTGCTGCTCTCCCGGGACGACACCGCGCTGCGGGCCCGGGCGCTGTGGCTGGCCGGCTATCTCGCCGCGCAGGAGCATGCGCCCGGCGCCGCGGAGGCGCTGCTCGACCAGGCCTGGACGGCGGCCGTGATGCATGCGGACTCCGACGGGCTGGCCCGTATCGCGCATGCGCACGGCGTACTGGCGCTGTACCGCGGGGACACCGCGGCGGCGGTGGCCTGTCTGGAGGAGGCGGCCCGGCACCGCTCCAGGGATCCGTGGTTCGGGCCGGGGCCCGCCCACAGCTGGGCACTGCTCGCCGTCGCCCTGTCGTCGCTCGACGCGGAGCGGGCCCGGGCGGCGGCCCGTCGTGCCTGGGAGGCCCGGCACTCGGACGGCGATTTCTGGCTGTACTCGACGGTCCTCTATGCCTGTGCGGCGACCGAGCGCGTCCATGGGGAGCCGGCGGCGGCACTGCGGGCCTGCCGTACGGCACTGGCGGCCAAAGAGCTCATCGGTGACCCGCTGTTCATCGCCGGCGCCCACCACATGCTGGCCGGTCTGCGACATGAGGTGCGCGGCGGTGAGCCGCTGCCGGACCGTGACGAGGAGGACCCGTGGTGGCGGCCCGGCGGGCCGGACGTCCCGCCGCAGCCGTTCTTCTCACGCCTGCGGGCGGGGCCTTGAGGGCCGGGGCGGCCGGTGGCCGCCCCAATGGATAGCCACGCTGTGTGATGGACCGCTCGCGCTCGGGATGCGGGGGCGGCGGGCCGGTCGCATGCTGGGGATATGAAGCGTGCCCCCGTGATCGTGCATCCGCCCTGTACAGGCGGTCGCCGTGTGACGCTCTACGGACAGGATCTGGGACGAGCGCTGCGCCCTGGTGACGTGGCCGCGATCCTGCGCCGGGCCGGTTTCTGCACCACGACCTTCGTGTGGGACGACACCGGCCTCTTCGAATGGCGGGACGGCGGACCCGACGTCTGGCTGATGACCTGAGGCGGACATCGCGCCGCGACCGGCCCGAACGACCCTGACCTGTGGTCGAGTTACATAGCCCGTGAGCCCCAACCGCCCGCGTTCAGGGGCAGTTGGGGCTCACGGGTACACGCCGTATGAAGTGGCGCGCGGTCAGTCGACCGTCGCGACGACCGGGCTCTCCTCCACCTCGCGCGCGGCGGCGGCCTTCTTCGCCCGGTGCTTCATGAGGATGAAGGAGCCGACGCCGAACAGCAGGGCGGCGACCAGTCCGAGCCAGGAGAAGCGCTTGAGCCAGGACTCGGCGACGATGCCGACGCTGTAGATCAGCGCGGTCGTACCGCCGGCCCAGACGATGCCGCCGAGGACGTTGGCGATCAGGAACTTCCAGTACGGCATCTTCAGGACACCGGCGAGCGGTCCGGCGAAGATGCGCAGCAGTGCGACGAAACGGCCGAAGAAGACCGCCCACATACCCCACTTGTCGAACTTCGCCTCGGCCATCGCGACATGGTCGGGGCCGAAGTGCTTGGGGAACTTGCGGCCGGCCCACTGCAACAGGGGCTGGCCCCCCTTGCGTCCGATCAGATACCCGATGGAGTCACCGATGATCGCGCCGGCGGTGGCACAGGCACCCAGCACGTACGGATTGATGTGGTCCTGGGTCGCCGCGAGAATCGCCGCACTGACGAGGACGATCTCGCCGGGCAGCGGAATACCCAGGCTCTCCAGTCCGATGACCACCCCCACCAGGAGGTACACGCTCACGGCCGGTACCGACTCGAGCCACTCCTGGATGTGCAACGCCGATTCCTCCGCTGGTGTAGGGCCCCCGTGGGCGGCCGTGGCCGGCGTCCGTGACGTCGCGCCGGTCGATCCCCTGGCGCACCGCAGCGCGCCCGGGAAGCCTACTCGATCGGGCCGCCCGGAGACCGAATCCACGTGCGGTGTGCAACATCTGGCGCCCGGACGCGACGACGGCCCGCCGCGCGGTGCACGGCGGGCCATGAGAGCCCCACAGGGGAGCGGCTCACTTATTGGGGCGCAGGGTCCACACGATGCTCATCTCGCCGGTCACCGCACCGTCCTCGCGGGTGATGGCGATGTTCACGGGGAATTCCGGACGCTCTCCGGCGTCGAGCTCGGCGACGACCTCGGCCACCGGGCGGCCCAGCTCCGCGGTGGCGGTGACGGGCCCCATGGCGAGCTTCTTGTAGCCGATCTCGGCGCGCACCGCCAGGGGCACCGCGCGGCCGAGCTGGTCACCGAAGGCCGCCATCACGATGGCGCCGCTCGCCGACTCGGCGAGGGTGAACATCGCACCGGCGTGCGGACCGCCGACGTGGTTGTGGAAGTCCGGCTGGTCGGGCATGCGGACCACGGCGCGCTCGGCGGTGGTCTCGGCGAAGTCGAGGTTCAGGGTGCGGGCCATCGGCACGGATGCCGCCATCATTTCGCCGATCGACGGCAGGGTCTCGGAGGACATGAGGTCATGTTACCTAGCGGTAGCTTAGGTGGGAAGAGCCGGCCGCTTCATGGGCCGGCTCTTCGGCGGACGCCGGGCGATATCCCGGTGCCGCCCGTGCCCCGCCCGCCTTATCGTTGACGCCCATGTGGCCAGGACAGCAACACAGCGGAGACGGGCGGGTGATGTGCCCGGCACACCCCGTGCACCGGCCGGACGACCCGAGCCGGAAGCGGTCCGCCACGGCACCTTCCCGGCCGGTACGGTCGTGGTGAGGACCGTCCCCCCATGGGCGGGGCGCAACTATCTGCTGCTCACCGGCGCCACGGTGATCGCGAACCTCGGCAGCTCCGGCGCGCTGATCGCGACCGCCTTCGCGGTGCTCGCCGCCGGCGGCTCCGCCACCGATGTCGGCCTGGTCGCCGCCGCGCGGACGATCCCGCTGATCTTCTTCCTGCTGATCGGCGGCGCGGTCGCCGACCGGCTCCCCCGGCATCGCGTCATGGTCGCGGCGAACGCCCTCAGCTGTGTCTCCCAAGGCCTGTTCGCGCTGCTCGTACTGGCCGGGGAGCCACAGCTGTGGCAGATGGCGCTGCTGGCCGCGCTCGGCGGCACCGGGCAGGCGTTCTTCGCTCCGGCCTCCGAGGGCATGGTGCTCGCCAGCGTCTCCGGCGACCAGGCGGGACGCGCCTTCGCCGTGTACCGCATGGGCATGAACGGCGCGAACATCGGCGGCGCGGCGCTGGGCGGCGCGCTGGTCGCCGCGGTCGGGCCCGGCTGGGTGCTGGCCGTCGACTCCGCCGCCTTCGCCCTCGCGGCGGCGCTGCGCGCCTTCCTCGACGTCAGCGGGGTCCCCGAGCGGGCCCCCGGCGGCGGGATACTGCACGATCTGCGGGACGGCTGGCGGGAGGTCGCCTCCCGGCCCTGGCTGTGGGCGGTGGTGGTGCAGTTCTCCCTCGTCAACGCGGTGGTGTCGGCCGCCGAGGCCGTGTACGGGCCCCTGGTCGCCGAGCAGCATCTGGGCGGCCCCGGCCCCTGGGGGCTGGCGCTGGCCGCCTTCGGTGTGGGCACCGTGGGCGGCGCCCTGCTGATGGCCCGGGTCAGACCACGCCGGATGCTGCTGACCGGTGCGCTGTGTATCTTCCCGCTCGCCCTCCCGTCCGCCGCGCTCGCCGTTCCCCTGCCCGTGGCCGGACTCACGGCGATCATGTTCGGCACCGGCATCGCGGTCGAGGTCTTCGCGGTGATGTGGATGACGGCGCTGCACCAGGAGATCCCCGAGGAGAAGTTCTCCCGGGTCTCGTCCTACGACTGGCTCGGGTCGCTGGCCATGGTCCCGCCGGCCACCGCGCTGGCCGGCCCCGTACAGGACCTCATCGGGCGGACGGCCGCGCTGTGGGGCTGTTCGGCGGTGATCGTGCTGCTGACGGCGGCGGTGCTGTGCGTGCCCGATGTGCGGCGTCTGACGCGTCGTCCGAAGACGGAGCCGGCCGCCGGGGCACCGGCCTCCCCCGCCGCCGAGACGGCCGCACCGGACACCGCGGGAGCGGAGTGACCAGTCGCGGCGCCGCCACGCCGGAGCGGGCCGGGGTCAGCCCACGCTGAACGCGCCGTCCGGCGGCACCGGGGACGCCACCGCCTCGGCGTCGCGTACGGGTACCGCGTCCGCGATCAGCCGCCGCAGCGCCGTGCCGTGCTCGACCCGGGCCGGAAAGGCGTCGCCGGCCGTCCGCCGGGCCAGGGCGGCGACGGGGAGCGGCGCGCGCGAGGCGAGCAGCACGGCGTTGCCGAAGCGGCGGCCGCGCAGCACCGAGGGCTCGGCGATCAGTGCGAGATGCTCGAAGACCGTGGCGAAATTGGCGAGTTGGCCGCGCAGAAAGCCGAACGGCGCGCTGTCCGCGAGGTTCGCCGCATAGCAGCCGTCCGGCCGCAGCACCCGCGCGGCGGCCCGTGCGTACTCGACCGAGGTGAGCTGGGCCGGCACCCGCGACCCGCCGAAGACATCCGCCACGATGACATCGGCGCTGTCCTCCGGCGCCGCCTCCAGCGCCGTACGGGCGTCCTCGGCATGCACGGTGATCCCGCAGTCCTCGGGCAGCGGCAGCTGCTCCGTCACCAGGGCGAGCAGCCCGCGGTCGGCCTCGACGACGTCCTGCCGGGAGCGCGGACGGGTGGCGGCGAGGTAGCGCGGCAGGGTCAGCGCTCCGCCGCCCAGATGCAGCACGTCCAGCGGCTGCCCCGGTTCGGCCGCCTCGTCCAGGACGTGTGCCAGCCGGCGCACGTACTCGAACTCCAGATGCGCGGGCGCGTCGAGATCCACGTACGACTGCGGTGCGCCGTCCACGGTCAGCAGCCAGGCGCGGGGCCGGTCGACGTCGGGCAGCAGCTTGGCGGTGCCGCAGTCCACGGTCCGGGTGACGGGTATCGGCTCGGGTGCTTCGTCCACCGTCCCATTGTGCCGGTGCGGCCGCGGCGCCCCGGCCCCGGTCACCGCGGGTACCGGCCGGCCGGTCAGTCCGACCAGACCCGCCGGATCTCCGCCGCGTGCACGGCTGCCTGCCGGCGCCCCGCACGGGCCGCGTCCGCGCGCTTGGCGGGATCTAGGACATTACGGCCGAACGCCGACCTGGCCGCGCGGTCGGGGGTGATCACACACACCCGGGCGCCTCCGCGCACCAGCCGTTCGCCCTGCGCCCGCGGTCCGGCGATCGGCCCGCCGGAGGCCGCCATCGGCGCGACCACCACCACCCGGCCGTATCCGGAAGCCAGATCGGCGTTGGCGGTGGAGTGCACCCCGCCGTCGATCCAGCGGGTGCCGTCGATGGTGACCGGCGGATAGATGCCGGGGACCGCGCAGCTCGCGCCCACCGCGTCGAGCAGCCCCACCCCGCTCGTGTCGTCGAAGGCGGTCCGCTCGCCCGTCGCCGCGTCCACCGCCGTGACCACCAGCCGACGCGCCGGCCAGTCGGTCAGCCCCAGGGTCCGGGCGATCACCGTGCGCTGTTCCGCCTCGGTGACGGTACGGGCCGCGAGCGCCAGCTTCCCCATCCGTACGCCGAAGGAGACCGTGTCCCGCGAGCGCAGCGCGATGGCCGCGAACCGGGCCAGGGCGGCCGTGCCCATACGGGCGGCCGAGCGGGCCTCCGGTACGGCGAGCTGGCGTTCGTACATCTCCTCCAGGGGCAGCTGCCGGGAGGTGAGATGGGCGCCGACGATCGATCCGGCGGAGGTGCCGATGACGACATCGGCGTCGGTGAGGTCGATGCCCGCCTCGGCGAGACCGGCGAGCATGCCGATCTCCCAGCCGATTCCGGTGAGCCCGCCGCCGCCCAGGACCAGTGCCGTACCCGCCATGGGCTCTCCCTCTCGCCTCCCGGCCGACCGGCCGCCCCGTACGGCGGCCGGATCGCCCTCGTCATCCGTGGCGAGCAGTCTCGCACCCCGTTCGTCGCCGGGACAGCGGCCAGCTGCGCCCGGCACCTGGAAGAGGCGCCGGGCGCAGCCTGATGACCTGCGGTGTTTCAGTCCTCGACGGTGCGCACCGTGCCCGCGCCGACGGTCCGGCCGCCTTCCCGGATGGCGAAGCCCAGACCCCGCTCCAGCGGCACCTCCCGGCCCAGTTCGACCGACACCGTCACCGTCTCGCCGGGACGGGCGATGCCCCGCTCGCCGAGGTCGAGGTCGCCGACCACGTCCGCGGTGCGGAGGTAGAACTGCGGCCGGTAGCCGGTGGACAGCGGCGTCCGGCGGCCGCCCTCCTCGGTGGAGAGCACATACACCTCGGCGGTGAAGCGGCGCCGCGGTGTGACGCTGCCCGGCGCGGCGACGACATGCCCGCGGCGCACCTGGTCACGGTGCAGACCGCGCAGCAGCAGCGCGACATTGTCGCCCGCCTCGGCGGACTCCATGGGCTTGCCGAACGTCTCCAGCCCGGTGACCGTCGTCTCGGTCTCCGCGCCGATCACCGCGACCCGGTCGCCGACCCGCACCGTGCCGCGCTCGACGGCTCCGGTGACGACCGTGCCGCGCCCGGTGATGGTCAGCACGTTCTCCACCGGCAGCAGGAACGGCGCGTCGACATAGCGCTCGGGCGTCGGGACATAGGTGTCCACAGCGTCCAGCAGCGCCTCAATCGCCTGTGTCCAGCGCGGGTCGCCCTGCAGGGCACGCAGCCCCGAGACCCGGATGACGGGGACGTGATCCCCGTCATAGCCGTGCGCGCTGAGCAGTTCACGCACCTCCAGCTCCACCAGGTCGGTGAGCTCCGGGTCGCCGGCGTCGGCCTTGTTGAGGGCCACGACGATGTGCCGGACGCCCACCTGCTTGGCGAGCAGCACATGCTCGGCGGTCTGCGGCATGATCCCGTCGAGCGCGGAGACGACCAGGATCGCGCCGTCGAGCTGCGCGGCGCCGGTCACCATGTTCTTGATGAAGTCGGCGTGGCCGGGCATGTCGACATGGGCGTAGTGCCGGGTGCCGGTCTCGTACTCGACATGCGAGATGTTGATGGTGATGCCGCGGGCGGCCTCCTCCGGGGCCCGGTCGATCCGGTCGAACGGCACGAACGTCCCGCTCCCCCGGTCGCTGAGGACCTTGGTGATGGCCGCGGTCAGGGTGGTCTTGCCGTGGTCGACGTGGCCCATGGTGCCGATGTTCAGGTGCGGCTTGGTGCGCACATATGCCGTCTTGGGCATGGTGTTCTTCCTCGCAACAATGCGGTGAGAACGGCGACTTGGCGCCGTGGGGACCCCTGAACCCGGCCGACCCTCCCCCTGCGGGGTCCGCCGGAACGATCCGGAGAGGGTCAGCTTCGTGCGCCGTCGGTGGCCGCGGCGGTCGGGACGCCGGCTGCGGCGACAGCGGTGGCCGCTGCGGCCGAGGCGGCATCTGCGGGTGCGAAGACCGCTGCGGCGAGGGCCGCGAGGAGGTCGACGGCAGCCTTCGGCGCGTCCGCGACTGCGGACGGGAGCGCGAGGAAGGCGTGCCGGGACATGCGTCATATGCTGCCGGTCGGCCGCCCCGGCGTCGAACGATTTATCCGGCCTCCGGCGCGGCCCGGCGGCGGCACGGCGGCCCGCCTCATCCGGGACGTGGCATCGCCCGGCACACACGTCATCGGATGCACCGATCACCCCGTCCGGGGACTGGGCGATACGGCGACGCGCTCGGCCCGGGGGCGTGCGGGCCGGATGACGGCTTCTTGGCGCCGCTGTCGGTTACGCTCCCCGGATGTTCCCGCCCGCCGCAACGCCCGACGGCCTCGCCGCGCGCTGCACGCGTGTGCTGTTCTCCCCCTGGGCCCGGTTCGGGCTGCTGCTGACCCTGCTGGCCTGTGCCGCGGCCGCGACGCTGCTGTGGCAGCCGCAACACCTCCTCACCGGGGGCCGGCCCGGCCGGCTGTCCGGCCCGGCCGCCCTCCTGGTCTTCGCGCTGGCATACGGCGGGTGCACGACCGCGTTCGTGCCGCGCCCGGTCCTCAACCTCGCGGCGGGCGCCCTCTTCGGCAGCCAGGCCGGACTGGCCGCCGCCCTCGCCGGGACGGTTCTCGGCGCCGGGCTGGCGTTCGGGCTCGGCCGGCTCCTCGGGCAGGACGCCCTGCGACCGTTGCTGCGCGCCCGCTGGCTGACGGCCGCCGACCGGCAGTTGAGCGAGCACGGCTTCCGCTCGATGCTGGCCCTCCGGCTCTTCCCCGGCCTGCCGTTCTGCGCCACGAACTACTGCGCCGCGGTCTCCCGGATGGGCTGGTTCCCCTTCCTCCTCGCGACGGCGCTCGGCAGCATCCCGAACACCGCGGCGTATGCCGTCGCCGGCGCGCGTGCCTCGACGCCCACCTCCCCGGTCTTCCTCCTCGCCCTAGGCTTCATCGCCATCAGTGCTCTGGGCGCACTGGTGGTGGCCTGGCGCAAACGGAAGACGCTGCGCGGCCGCTGAACGCGGGTGGGGCGGGCGACGGATTCCGCAGCGGCCACAGCGGGCGGGCACGGTACGTCCAGGCCCCTTTGGCCGCCCGGACATCTTCGGACGTTACGCTGCCCGGGTCGGCGGTGATCCGCATCCGCCGCCACTGTCCGCTTTCTCCCGTCTCGCGCAGGTCAGCGCTTGATCACCCTTGGATAGCGTATTTTCCATGTCTTGGTTTGAATCTTTCGTCCTCGGACTTGTCCAAGGGCTGACCGAGTTCCTGCCCATCTCCTCCAGCGCGCATCTCCGTTTGACCGCGGCGTTCGCCGGCTGGCAGGACCCCGGTGCGGCCTTCACCGCCATCACGCAGATAGGCACCGAAGCGGCCGTCATCATCTACTTCCGCAAGGACATCGGGCGGATCATCTCGACGTGGTCCTGCTCCCTCTTCAACCGGGAGCTGCGGCACGATCATGACGCCCAGATGGGCTGGCTGGTGATCGTCGGCTCGATCCCGATCGGTGTGCTGGGCATCACACTCAAGGACGCCATCGAGGGCCCGTTCCGCGATCTGCGGCTGATCGCCACCACCCTCATCGTCATGGGTGTGGTCCTCGGCATCGCCGACCGGCTGGCCGCCCGCGACGAGACCGGCGGCCGGCACCGCGCCGCCAAGCAGCGCAAGACCCTCACCGACCTCAGCGTCAAGGACGGTCTCCTGTACGGCGTCTGCCAGGCCATGGCGCTCATCCCCGGCGTCTCCCGCTCCGGCGCCACGATCAGCGGCGGTCTGCTGATGGGCTACACCCGCGAATCCGCCGCCCGTTACTCCTTCCTCCTCGCCATCCCGGCAGTACTGGCCTCCGGCGTCTACGAGCTCAAGGACGCCGGCGAGGGACATGTCTCCTGGGGCCCCACCGTCTTCGCCACGGTCATCGCCTTCGTCGTCGGCTATGCAGTGATCGCATGGTTCATGAAGTTCATCTCCAACAAGTCCTTCATGCCCTTCGTCATCTACCGCATCCTCCTGGGCATAGCCCTGTTCGCCCTGGTCGCGGCGGGCACACTGACGCCGCACGCGGGCGAGACGGCGGGTTAGAACGGGCACGGACCTCCTCCGCCGCTGCCCCGCAGGAACCGTCAGCGATAACCGGTGTCGTCGGCGGGGAGGTCCCGGTCCTGGACCTCGACGAGGTAGCGCCAGCAGTCCGGCCGGGTGCCGTCGGTGTCGGTGAAGCCGTAGAGGGGGGCGAGTTGCCCGCTGGAGACGACCTTGCCCGTCCAGCGCGCGACGTCCGGGTCGGCGGCGAGCGCGACAACCGCCCGGGCGACATAGACCGGGGACTCGGCGATGCAGAAATGCGGCACGTTGACGGTCGCATCGCGCCAGTTGTCCTCGGTGACGCCGAAGGCCTCCAGCATCTTCTCCGAGCGCAGCCATCCGGGGGTCACGGCGACGGCGGAGGCACCGTGCGGCGCGAGTTCATGGCTCTGGGCCAGCGTCATCCGCTGCACCGCCGCCTTGACCAGGTCGTAGTAGAAGCCCTCGTGGTGGCGGTAGGCGGCGTTGTACTCCGCGGTCCCGTCGGTCATCTCGATCACCAGTCCGCCGGGGCGCCGGATGAGCAGCGGCAGCGCGTGATGGCTGGTGATCGCATGGGTGTCGATGCCCATGCGCAGCATCCGTAGCCCGCCGCTGAGGTCGTGCTCCCACAGGGTCGTGCCGAACTGGGCGTAAGTGTCGCCGCCGAAGATGTCGTTGACGAGGACATCCAGGCGGCCGTGGTCCCGGTCGATGCGCCGGACGAGGTCGCGGACCTGGTCGCTGTCGAGGTGGTCCACCCGCAGGGCCGTCCCGGTGCCCCCGGCCGCGGTGATCAGCTCACCGGTCTCCTCGATCGTCTCCGGCCGGTTGATCTCCGACCGTCCGGCGGTCCGGCTGCTGCGCCCGGTCGCGTACACGACGGCGCCCGCGCGGGCGAGTTCCACCGCGATCGCCCGCCCGGCCCCTCGTGTGGCGCCGGCCACCAGCGCCACCTTCCCCTCCAGCACTCCCCCTGGACCGTGCGGCGCGCCCGCCCCCGCTTCGTTCGTCGCCATGGCTGCGGCCTGCTCCCTTCTCCTCGTCCCCGCGCCGGGGAATCCGGGCGGGGACGCGCCGTCCCGGGCCGGGCCGATGACGGCCTGCGAGGCAGGGTACGTACGTATCGCAATCGAATCGGGCTCCGTCAGGAACCGAGGTGGTATCAGGAACTCAGGTGATATTGGGCCCAGGGCTGATGGGCGGGCGCGGGCTCCTCGTGCGAGGGCGCGAGGGTACCCCACGGGGCGAGAGCGCTGTCCCATTCGGAAGCCAGGGCGGCCATGTCCGGGACGGACTCCGTGGACGGCATCGAGCCGGTGTGCCAGGCGGACGCCATGGGGTGTCCCGAGGGCGCGGCGTTCCAGGAGGCCGTCTGCTGTGCGGGGATGGTGTATTCGGATTCATGCACATCGCCGGCGCCGCGCCGGTGGCGTCCCGCATGGGTTTCCGCCGGTCCCGGATAGAACCGCCCCTGGGCGGAGAGCTGTTGGGCCCGGGTGACCAGGCGGGTGAGGTCGAGCCCGAATTCAGCGGCAAGTTCCCGCAGATCCACCCCGGTCTGCCAACTGCCGATGAGCACCGCGTCCATCGCCGGGGACCAGGTCTGCTCGGACGCCCCCACGCCGCCGGTGGCCTCGCGGGTGGCGCCGGCGGGGCGCGTGCCGGCGGACGGGTTCTGGTGGGAATAATCGGCCGCGGGCTCCGGTGCCGGGATGGCCTCCTCGGACTCCCGGGACGCGGCGGGTGTGGCGGCCGCCAGCAATTCATCGGCGACGGCGCGGGCGTCCTCCTTGCCCACCGTCCGCCGGGCGATCCGCACTTCCCGCTCGTTCAAACCGAACAGACCGGCCACCGCGCCGGTACTGCCCACCGTCACCGCGAATGCCGCCAGAACCCGCGACCGGTCGGCCTGGGCCTCGTCAAGCCTGGCCTGCGCCTCGCGCACACGCTCGTCACCCAGGCAAAACGCTTCTGCCAGCACGGCGTTGCGGTCCCACAACTCTCTAGGATCCATACTCATTCAACGCCTCTTGCGCGCAGGTGTCCCGATCTGGCTCAGCAAAGCACCCCAAAGCACCCATCGAACCACCAGATGAAAATCGTCTTGGGTGCTTGGCTTCCGATGCGTCCGGACCCGATGCGACGTCATATGCCCTGGCCACAGGCCCGCGTGCCTCCGCAGCGCGGATTGTCAGTGCTGTGAGCTACTGTCCCGATCAGTCCATCTTCCGATTTCCAGGTGTTCATGGGGGGACCGTGGCTCACCGCTCCCGTATCTCGTCCCGCGTCGTCGGGGCGCTGCTGACCGGCGCCGTGCTGTGCGGCACGGCGGCCTGCACCGCGGACGGCTCGCCCGATGGCCGCTCCGGCGCGCCGGTTCGCCCCGACAAAACAACGGTGGCCGCGGTGCAGAAGGCCGTCAAGAAGGGCGCTGAGCTCAACTCACTGTCATATCGCGTCTCGGGCAAGGTCCCCGGGCAGGGGACCGTCAAGGGCACGGCGTCGTTCCGCCTCCGCCCGCGTGCCGCCGATATGCGGATGACGGCGTCCGGGGGCGCGCAGGAGGGCGAGTTCTCGGTGCGGCTCGTGGGGGACGCGGGGCATCTCGGCGGGGGCGGGCGGGCGGCTGCCCTGCTGGGCGGCAGGCACTGGCTCAAGTTCGCCTTGGAGGACACGGACGCCGGCGGTTTCGGGGGCATGCTGCGACAGGCCGACCAGGACCCGGCGGCGCAAGTGTCTTTGCTTTCCGAGTCCGATGACGTCAAGAAGGTCGGTGAGGAGACCGTCGACGGGGTGCGGACGACGCATTACGCCGGCGCGGTCGACGTGGCGGAGCCGGCGAAAGAGCGGGCCGAAAAGAGCCCGCTGGACGCCGGGCGCCGCACGAAGGTCGTCGAGCAGTACCAGCAGCTCGGGGTGAGCGAGCTGCACCTCGACCTCTGGGTCGGCCCCGGCGACCGCACGGTGAAGGTCCGGGAGCGTGCGCGGGCGGCCCAGGGGCCGTTGGACGTGACGATACGGTTCTTCGACGCCGACAAGCCGGTCACGGTCCAGGTGCCGCCCGCTTCCGACACGATGGATCTGGCCCAGAAGCTCAGGGAGGCGAGCAAGCGGCTCGGCTAGGAGCCGGTGTCGCGTCGTACGGGCTCGTCGAGGTGGGGCAGGCCGATCGGGTTGGGGAAGGGGAGGACATCGGCGGCCAGGATGCGCCGGACCACGGGCTCCAGGCCCTGCAGCAGCGCCTCGGTCTCCGCCTCGGGCAGCGCGCGCAGCAGCCGGCCGGCCAGCCGGTCGGTCGCCTTCTCGATGCGCTCCCGTTCCTGCCGGCCATGGCCGGTCGCGTCGCCGTGAGCGTCCACGAGGCCACGGGAGCGCAGCCGGTCCGTCGCGGCGGCCCACTCCTCCTCGCTCCAGCCGCGGTCCTCCCGCATGGTGTCCTTGGGTACGCGACCGGACGCGACGGCCAGGACCAATGCCTCGCATCCGTCCAAGCCCTCGTCGGCGAGCACGGCGTGGTGCGCATCGCCTCTGAACTCCCGGATGCTGGTGGTCAGTTGCCACAAGCGCTCGACGGGGTCGGCGTGATCGCACAGCGCGCGGTTGGCGGCGAACAGGGGCCGTGCGGTGGCCGGCGCATCGTCGACGATCGTCTGGAGCGGGGGCAGCAGCTCGGCCGCTGTGTGCTCCAGCTCGGGGTCGACCCGGCGCAGTGCGTGGGCCGCTCGGCTGCCGCGCTCGTCGAGCACATGCGCCGGGCCGACGATGCTCCAGGCCGCCGGCAGCGCACGGGCGACCATCCCCGGCGCGAAGACGCCGAGGATGGCCGTGGCCGGCGCGGGTTCCACGGCCCCCCAAGGGAGCGGTGCGCGAGGCGAAATACCCCATCCAGAAACCCTTGAGACCGAGATCCTTGCCCAGGTCGCGGCACCGCTCGTCGAAGTAGCAGACGGCATGCAGCGGCTCGGTCAACAGCCAAAGCGATCGTGCTTGCAGCTCCATGCACCGCACGCTACCGCCGCCCGACGTCCGGCGCAGCGCACCGGAACCGCGCACGGGAAAAGCGCACGGGAACGGCGCACCGGAACGCGAAGACCGCCCGTACCGACCCCGGCAGCGGGCAACGACCCGAATCGAGAGGCCCCACCGTGACCGACAACGCACAGATCATTGACCGCGCCCTCGGCCGTATCGTCGCGGGCTATGTCTTTCCGCAGCGCGCCGTGGAGATCGACCGGGCGATCCGCGCCCGGCTGGCAGCCGGCGAGTACGACGCACTGGACGGGACCGCGCTCTGTGCGGCGGTGACGGCGCATCTGCAGGAGGTCTGCCCGGACAAGCACCTCAGACTGCTGTGGCAGGAGGAGGCCCGGTCCACCGAGACGGAGGACGATGACGCGGGCCGGGCGGCCTTTCTCGCGCTGCTGCGGGAGCAGAACCAGGGCATCCGGCGCGTCGAACAGCTCGACGGCAATATCGGCTGTCTCGACATCCGGCGGATAGCCGACGCGGGGGAAGGCGCCCGTGCGATCGGCGCGGCCATGGAGCTGGTCGCGCAGACCCGCGCCCTGATTCTCGATCTGCGGGAGTGCCGGGGCGGCTCCCCCGAGGGTGCCGCGATGTGGTGCAGCTATTTCTTCCCCGACGACCAGGTGCACCTCAATGACATCTACGAGCGCTCCACCGACTCCACCCGGCAGTTCTGGACCCTGTCGCACCTGCCCGCGCCGCGCTATCTCGACCGTCCGGTGTATGTCCTCACCAGCGCGACCACGTTCTCGGGCGGCGAGGACGTGGCGTACACCCTGCAGGCGCTCGGGCGCGCCGAGCTGGTCGGTGAGACGACCCGGGGCGGGGCCCACCCCACTGGCCGGCATCCGGTGACGGAGCACATCACCGTCACCGTGCCGACGGCCCGGACCACCAATGCGGTCACGGGTACCAACTGGGAGGGCGTCGGGGTGCGGCCGGATCGTGCCGTGGCGGCCGGCAAGGCTCTCGAGATGGCGCATCAGGAGGCGATACGACGTCTGTCGTGACAGGGGCGGGAGTGGCACGGAGGGGTGGGGCCGGGCCCTGGCCGTCCGGCCGGGCCGTGGCGGTCCGCCGGTGGTTGCGCCGTCAGCCGTCGGTGCGGCCGCCGGCCCCGAAGCCCGACTGCCAGGCCCACAGGTGGGTGCAGTTGGGGCACTGGAGATGCAGCACACTGCCCTTGTTCGACAGCAGGTAGCGCCAGTGGTCGGCGCAGGTGCGGCCGGCGAGGCAGGTTCCGCAGCCCTGATGGTCCTGGCAGCTGGGGCAGGGGACCCAGGCCCGGCGGCCGATATCGGCGGTGGGGTCGAGCGGCAGCATGCTCAGGCCTGCCCGGAGGCCGGCAGCACCCCGGCGGCGACCAGCGCGTCGTACGTGGCCTGCTGCTCCGCGTCCAGGCCGGAGTAGAGGAGCCGGTACGCGTCCGCCTCACCCTCCATCACCGCGATGGGGTCCCAGGTGTCGCCCAGCGCCGCGAGCACTTCGGTCCGCCGCTGGGTTTCGTGCGCGGTGAGGTCGAATTCGAAGATCCGGTGTTCCGGTATCCGGGGTTCCGAGGTGTTGCGGTCGTTCATGGTGCGCGTCCCATGCCACTTGCGGATGATTCGGACGTGTCTATCAAGTGGGACGGCACTGAGGAAGCGTCAGGGGGTGAGGGCCGGAGCTACGGGCCGGCAGGCGCAAGGGGTGGTGGCGCAGCGTGAGGCAGTGAAACGCAAGAGAAGCGGGCAATTCGGAAATCACGCGGGGAATATTCTTTGCGTTATGCCCGATATGTTCAGTAATTCTGGGCGTGATGCAATTCATCCTTGCCGCGTCGGTCATCGGCCGGGCTGCCGGGGCCACCGGCCCTGTTGACGCGCCTCGCCGGCCGGGCCACGCTCGGGGCCCTCACCCCTCTCCCAGGAGGTATCCATGCTCCGACGTACGACGGCGACCGGGCTCGGCATTGTCATGCTCGCGGCGGGGGCCTTGGTGGGGGCGGCCGCCACCTCGTACGCCGCCGCTCCCGGCACCGCCGGAGCGGCTCCGCGGCCCGGGCCCGGGCTGTTCGCCAAGCTCACCCATGCCCAGGCCACCGCGAAGTTCCGGGCGGCCGGCATCAGCTGGTCTTCCAGTGGCGGCTGCTCGGACCGGAACAACCCCCGCTGCACCTCGTTCGACCAGATCAACTCGGCCACCGTGGACGGCGTGATCACGCTGAAGGGCGCCACCGGCTGTGCGATCAACCTGACCGGCGGCACCGAGACCGGCCATGCGAGCGGCACCTACAGCCACTGGAACGGCTACAAGGTCGACTTCAGCCTCTCCTCGTGCCTGACCAGCTACATCACCGGCACCTTCACCTCGATCGGCGGCTCCAAGTGGAAGTCCGGCAGTGGGAACGTCTACTACAAGGAGGGCGACCACTGGGATGTGACGTACTACAACTGCGGCGGCTGCCTGGCCGGCTAGGGGGTGCCGGGAACTCCGCCGCCCGGCCCGCCGCCCAGGCGCCGCACCGCGACCGCGGCGGCGTCATCGCCCAGCCGGCCGTTGGTGTGCGCCAGCAGGTCCGTGCGCAGCTGCCGTAGTACCTGCCGCGGACTGCAGTCGCTCCAGGCGGCGGCGCGCTCGACCAGCGGGTAGAAGGTGCCCTTGTCGTCCCGGGCCTCGCTCACCCCGTCCGTATAGAGCAGCAGCAGATCACCGGGCTCGAAGGGGAACCCCTCGACCTCGTAATCGGGGGCGCCGGGCAGCCCGCCGAGCCCGACCGGCAGCGCGGGCCACTCCGCCGACAGGGTGCGCACCCGCCCGTCACGCAGCAGAAGCGGGGGCGGGTGGCCACAGGTGATGGTCTGCACGACGGGCCAGCGGTCGGGGAGGTCCAGCAGAATCACGGTCGCGAAGGTCTCGTCGGTGTCGATGACGGGATCGGGGCCGGGGAGCGGAGTGGCGGGGACGGGGACGGAGACGGAGCCGACCTCCGAGGCGGAGCCGACCTCCGAGGCGGAGCCGTCCACCGCGTCCGTCCCGGTCCCGGTCTCGGTCGCGGCCACCGCGTCCGTCCCGGTCTCGGTCTCGGTCGCGGCCACCGCGTCCGCCCCGGTCCCGGTCTCGGTCGCGGCCACCGCGTCCGTCCCGGTCTCGGCCACCGCGTCCGCCCCAGCCCCGCCCGCCGCGTCCGTCCCGGCCCCAGGCCCCGGCGCGTTGTTCCACTGGCGGCTGTCCCAGCGGACGGCGCCGTCGAGGTGGATGGCCAGCCTGGGGAGGGTGGCCTCGCGGTGGGCGGCCGCGCGGAAGGCGCCGAGGATCAGGGCGGCATGGCTGTAGGCGGGCAGCCCCTTGCCCCGGACATCGCCGATGATCAGCCGGGTGCTGCTGGTGGTGCGTGCCACTGCGAACAGATCACCGCCCATCTCCGCCTCCTCCTCGGCCGCCAAGTACAGGGAGGCGATCTCCAGCGGGCCGCTGTGCACGGGCAGCGGCCGGAGCAGGACCTGCTGGGCCACCGCGGCCACCGAGCGGCTCTGCCTGAGCCGGCGCTCGTTGCGGTCCCGCACGACGGTGAAGAGCACGACCAGCGCGGAGACCACCACCAGCGCGGCGATCTGGGCCTCCAGGTTCTCGGTGAACAGCACATGGCGCGCGATGCCGATGAACACCTGGGCGGCCACCGCCAGCGCTCCGATCGCCGCCGTCAGACGGGGTCCGGCGAAGGCCGCGGTGAGCGCGGGAGCCGCAACGAGAAGGGGGCCCAGATGGATGTCGGGCGGTGCGAGGACATCGATCGTGCAGACCGCCACGATGATCCCGATCGGGATCAGCACCAGGACATGACTGAGTTCCCGTCGTTCCCGGAGATGCCTCAGCCGTGGAAGGGGCATGCCTCATGGTGACACCGGGATGAACGGAATGCCCGGATCACCCCCTTCACTCCGTCCGCTCCGCCGCCTCCTGCCGGATGGCCGCGATGAGCAGATCGAGCGCCGGCTCGACGGCCGAACCCCCCATGAGCGGCAGATGCTCCCGTACGCGGTGCAGGCTCGGGTAGTCCTCCGCGGGCAGGTTGCCGTACTCGTCCTGCCAGGCCTGTTCGTCCGCCGCGCGCTGGGCGGGAGCCAGCCTCAGGACGCCCGCGTCCACGGCCGCATGACCGAGGGCGGTGTCGACGAGGGTGTGGTAGTGCCGGACGGCGGTGGCGTCGTCGAAGCCGGCCCGGAGCAGCAGGCCGATCCCCGTGTCGACGGCGTGCTGCTCATGGGGCCGGCCGGTGACCCGGACGGTGCTGAACACGGCGATCTGCGGGTGACGCAGCGCGGAGCGGTACGCCCGCAGTGCGAGGTCGCGCAGATCGGCGGCCCAGTCGTCGCTGGGCGTGAAGCCGGCCATGGACTCGCCGATGAGCCGGTCGGCCAGCGCCAGCAGCAGATCCTCGGTGTTGCGGAAGTAGCGGTAGACGGCGGAGGGATCGGCGCCCAGCGCCGCGCCGAGTTTGCGCACGGTGAAGGCCTGCGCCCCCTGGGCGTCGATGAGTTCACATGCGGCGTCGACGATGAGATCGGCCGACAGGACCACGCCTGAGCTGGTCGGCCGGCGCCGCTTGCGCTCGACCGGGACGCGCTCGCTCTCCGCCACGCCGAACCCCTCCGCTTCGCTCCGCCCCGGCCCCCGGGCCTTATCGGAGCCAGTTAACCACCAGGTTACGTCAACACCGTTGACACAAGAATGAACGGCCTGTTTCATCGGCGGACATAGACGGACCGCCGCGGTGCCGCATCCCGCACCAACCCCCTCCGTACGACGCGGCCGTGCCCCGATCCCGGGCCCGGCCCGCGCCGCCCTGCCCCGCCCCGCCCGCACCTCCCGTTCCCCCAGGGCCGAGACCGGTCCGGCCCGCCGTCCAAGGAGTGAGTGCCATGCCTTCCGCAGTGCAGCAGGACCCCGGCCCGGCGAGAATGCGCCGCTCGCTGGGGGTGAAGGACGGGGTGGCGATCGCCGCGTCGAGCACCGCCGCGACCACCAGCATCGGCATCGGCATGGGCACCCTGGCCGCGTACGCCGGCCGGCAGACGCCCGCCCTGTTGCTGCTGGCCTTTGTGCCCATTCTCGGCATCGCGCTGTCGTACGCCCGGCTCAACCGCAGCGAACCGAACTGCGGCAGCGGCTACACCTGGGTGGGGCGGTCCATCGGCCCCTGGCCCGGATTCCTGACCGGCTGGGTGGTGCTGGTCGGTAACGTGATCTTCATGGCGTACACGGGGGCGGTGACCGGCTCCGTCGTGCTCCAGTTCCTCAACAAGCTGGGTCTGTACAGCGTGTGGGGGCTCCGGCTGGATCCGGCCTCGACCGGTATCAGCACCGCCGTGGGCCTGGTCGCGCTGGTCGTCGTCACCGTCACCGCCATCACGGGGGTGCGGGCCGCGACCCGGCTGCAGATGGGGCTGCTGATCTTCGAGTACGTGGTCCTGCTGGTCTTCTGCGGCTACGCGCTGTTCGTCGGTGACCAGCCGTTCTCGCTGTCCTGGCTCAACCCCTTGGAGATCGGCTCACCGCAGGCCGTGGCCCAGGGGATGGTGCTGGCGGTGTTCTTCTACTGGGGCTGGGACGCCGCGTTCAGTGTCAACGAGGAGACCCGCAGCTCCACCGACGCGGCCCGCGGCGGACTGATCGCGCTGGTGGTGATGATGGGTCTGTTCCTCGTCGGCTCGCTCGCCTTCCAGCGGGTGATGAGCACCGGGGAACTGATGCACAACGGACCGCAGGCGCTCACCTTCCTCGGCGCCCAACTGGCCCCGGAGCCCTGGGCCTCGCTGCCCCTGGCCGCCCTGATGTGCTCCGCCTTCGCCTCCCTCCAGTCGAGCGTCATCCCCACCGCCCGCGGTGCGCTGGCGATGGCCCGCGACCGGACGCTGGGCCCGGTGTGGCAGCGCGTGCACCCGCGCTACGGCTCCCCCGCCGTGGGCACCCTGCTGATCATGGCCCTCGCCGCGCTGCTCGCCGTGCTCGCGGTCGGCATCCCCAAGCTCAACGACATGATCCTCACGGCCGTCAACTCGATCGGCCTGACCGTGGCCCTCTACTACGGACTCACCGCGCTCGCCTGTGCGGTGCGCTTCCGCCACAGCCTGCGCGCCGGAGTGGTGCGCGCGCTCCGGGACGTGGTCGTTCCGGCGGCGAGCGCGCTGGCGCTGTTCGGGCTCGGCAGCTACCTCGTCTGGGACTACGCGACGATGAGCGACCACTTCGAGGCGAGCCCGGACAACGGCTGGTTCATGCTGCTGCTCCCCGCCCTCTTCATCCTTGCCGGCCTGGCGACCGCCGCCTGGGCCAAGTGGGTACGCCGCGCACCGTACTTCCGCACCGGCCGGGGGACGGACGCCGATGCGATCACGTTGCCGATGGACGGGGACGGCGGCCCGCTCCCGAGCCCCGTGGAGGGCTGACCCGCGCCCGATCCGACCCCCTCGCCTCACTCGCCCGAGCCCTTGCGGCCACCACACCCCACTCCCCACACCACTGGAGCAATCACCACATGGATCTCAGCACCACCCCGGACGCCCGCACCCCCGGCACCGCCGAGGGCGGCCCCGCGGACCTCGTCTTCCTCGCCGGTCCCGTGCACACCGTCGACTCCGCGCGCACCCGGGCGAGCGCGGTGGCGGTACGCGGCGACCGCATCCTCGCCGTCGGGCACGAGGAGGAGGTCCGCGCGCTGATCGGGCCCGCCACGGAGGTCGTCGATCTGCACGGCAAGCTGCTCATCCCCGGGTTCCAGGACGCACATGTCCATCCGGTCGGCGGCGGGCGGGAGTTGGCGCTGTGCGATCTGAGCGCTGCGGTCACCGCCGAGGCGTACCGCGAACTGATCAGCGCATACGCGGCCGCGCATCCGCAGACTCTCTGGATCACGGGCGGCGGCTGGTCCATGGAGGCGTTCCCCGGCGGGATGCCGACCCGCGAGTTCCTGGACGCGCTCGTCCCCGACCGCCCGGTGTTCCTCGTCAACCGCGATCACCACGGCGGCTGGGCCAACTCCTGCGCCCTGGAACGGGCCGGGCTCACCGAAAGTACGCCGGACCCGTCCGACGGGCGGATCGAGCGGGACGCCGACGGCCGGCCGACCGGCATGCTCCAGGAAGGCGCCATGCAGCTGGTGGCCGGCCTGATCCCGGACCCGACCGTCGCCGAGCAGACCGAGGGGCTGCTCCGGGCACAGCGCCTCCTCCACGGCTACGGAGTGACCGCCTGGCAGGACGCGATGCTGGGCTACGCCCCCGGAATGCCCGACGTCACCCCCGCGTATGTGGCCGCCCGGCGCGACGGGAAGCTCACCGCACGGGTGACCGGGGCGCTGTGGTGGGACCGGGCGCGCGGGGAGGAACAGATCCCCGAACTCATCGCCCGGCGCGCCGAGTTGACCGAGGGACGGCTGCGGGCGACCAGCGTCAAGATCATGCAGGACGGGATCGCCGAGAACCACACGGCCGCGATGCTCACCCCCTACCTCACCGCCTGCGGCTGTGCCTCCGACAACAGCGGCATCTCGTTCATCGACCCCGAGGCGCTGCGGAGCTACGTCACCCAGCTGGACGCGGAGGGCTTCCAGGTGCACTTCCACGCCCTGGGCGACCGGGCCGTGCGCGAGGCGCTGGACGCGGTCGAGGCGGCGCGGCGGACGAACGGCATGCGCGACACCCGGCCGCACCTGGCCCACCTCCAGGTCGTGCACCCCGAGGACGTACCGCGCTTCCGCCGGCTCGGCGCGACCGCGAACATCCAGGCGCTGTGGGCGGCCCACGAGCCGCAGATGGACGAGCTGACCATCCCCTTCCTGGGGCCCCGGCGCGCCGCCTGGCAGTACCCGTTCGGCGATCTGCTGCGCTCGGGCGCCACCCTGGCGGCGGGCAGCGACTGGCCGGTCAGCTCCCCCGACCCGATCGCCGCGCTGCATGTCGCGGTCAACCGCCGTGCGCCGGAGGACCCGCCGTCGGCGCCGGTCTTCCTGCCCGAGCAGCGCATCGACCTGGGTGCGGCGCTCGCCGCGTACACGGCCGGCAGCGCCTACGCCAACCACCTCGACGAGACCGGCACCATCCAGCCCGGCAAGCTGGCCGACCTGGTCGTGCTCGACCGCGATCCGTTCGACGGCCCCGACGAGGAGATCGCCGCGACCCGTGTGCTGCAGACGTTCGTCGGGGGACAGCGGGTGTACGCGGCCGATGACGCCTGAGAACGCGGCATAGCGTCTCACCCGTCGGCGCGGCCGGCCGGCATGTCCGGGCGGCCGCGCCTCCCGTTCCGGAGGCTCGCCGCGCCTCCCCTTCCGGAGGCTCAGGGGCGGGCCGGGCGCCGCACCACCGACCCGTCAGCCGCGCCCCGCCCGTGCCCGCTCCTCCAGGGCCGTCCGCCATCCCGGTGCCGTCACCCGCTCCCCCGGTTCGTCGGCCGGTGCGGCGCACCGCCGCCCCCCGTTGGCGAAGAAGTCCGCCAGCGGCAGCGTCGCCGCGCCGACCGTGACGGCGTCGGGGCCGAGCCTGCCGAGGTCGATGGTGACCCGGCCGGCGGGGTGTGCCAGGGAGTAGGCGGTGGCATGGGCGCGGACGGCGGGGAGGAGGTGCGGGCCGAGTTGGAGACCGGCCCAGCCGCCGATGAGGACACGTTCGGGGCTGAAGAGGTTGATCAGGTCGGAGATGCCCGCGCCGAGGTACTCCGCGGTCTCGTCGAGGACGGAGCGCGCGACCGGGTCGGCGTCCGGACCGCCGGCCGGTGGGTGGGCGGCGGCGACCAGCGCCGCGAGCGCCGTTTCCTCGTCGGCGTCCGGGGGCGGTTGGCCGCCCGCCTCCTGCCAGCGCTGCAGCAGCGCCTCGGATCCGGTGTAGGCCTCCAGGCAGCCCCGGGCACCGCAGCGGCAGCGGCGGCCGCCGACGCTGACCGTCAGATGGCCCCATTCACCGGCGCTGTCGCGTGCCCCGCCGTCGATGACGCCGTCGGTGACGAGGCAGGCGCCGACGCCCGACCCGAAGAGCACGATGGCCGCGTTCTCGGCGCCCCGGCCGCCGCCGAACCACATCTCGGCCTGGCCGAGGGCCTTGGCGCCGTTGCTGAGGAAGAAGCCCACACCGGGCGGGAGGGCGACGGTGTGGTGCAGCAGCTCCTCCAGCGGGACCGCGTCCCAGCCGATGGTCTGGCCGTGGACGACCGCGCCGCCGGGCCGGCTGCGGTCGAGGATGCCGGGGACGCCGACACCGACGCCGAGCAGCCGGCCGGGAGACGCCTCGCTCTCCCGCAGCACGGTCGCGATGCCGTCGGCGATATGGCGGACGATCAGGTCCACGTCGTAGCCGTGGTGCCGCAACGGGAGCTCCGCGCGGGCGAGTTCGCCCATGGCGAGGTCGAAGAGCTCCACTCTGACGCGGGTTTCCCCCACGTCCACACCGATCAGGCAGCCACTCCCCGGGGCCACCCGTAGCAGGGTGCGCGGCCGGCCGCCGTCGGACCCGACCACACCGGCCTCCTCCAGCAGTCCCTCCTCGACGAGTTCGGCGACCACATTGCTGACGGAGCCTGAACTGAGGCCCGTTGCGGGTCCGAGTTCCTGCCGGCTCATGGGACCGTCGGAATACAGCCGTTGCAGAACCGCGGTGCGATTGGCCCTGCGCAGGTCACGCACGGTCCGTTGGGTGCGTTCGGCCATCCGGTTCCCCTCCCTCCCGGCCGGCTGCCGGTGTTCGCTCTCTTGACGCGCCCTTCCCTCGGGCTTTAACTCACACCCTAAGTTAAGCCATGAGGCTGTTCAGGAAGTGAACATGGCCGGCCTTCGGACTCCTCAGAGAGAGGCGTATCCGTCATGCGCATACTCCGAGCCGCGACCGTCACCGCCACCGTTACCGCACTCGCCGTCGTGGCGGCCGGATGCGGCGGTGGGACGAGCTTCGACGACGGTGGCAGCGACGACTCCCCCAGGACGCTGACGTATTGGGCGTCCAACCAGGGGCCGAACGTCGAGGCGGACAAGAAGATCCTCGGCCCCGAGCTGAGGAAGTTCGAGCGGCAGACCGGGATCAAGGTCAAGCTGGAGGTCATCCCCTGGCCCGAGTTGCTCAACCGGATCCTGGCCGCCACCACGTCCGGCCAGGGCCCCGATGTGCTCAACATCGGCAACACCTGGTCCGCTTCGCTCCAGGCCACCGGGGCGCTGCTCCCCTGGGACCGGAAGAACCTCGACGCGATCGGCGGACGCGACCGGTTCCTGGCGCCGGCCCTGGAGGCGACGGGTGCGGCGGGCAAGGACCCGGCGGCGGTACCGCTGTACTCACTGGCCTACGCGCTCTACTACAACAAGCGGATGTTCCAGGAGGCCGGGATCAGCAAACCCCCGGCCACCTGGGACGAGTTGGTCGCGGACGGCAAGAGGATCTCCAAGGACGGCAAATGGGGCCTGGGCGCCGAGGGCGGCCAGCTGACCAACAACATCCACCAGGCCTTCGCCCTCGGCAAACAGCACGGCGCCGACTTCTTCGACAGGACCGGAAAGCCCACCTTCACCTCGGACGGCGCGGTCGCGGCGGTCAAGCAGTACATCGACTTCATGGCCAAGGACAAGATCATCGCCCCGGGCAACGCCGAGTACGGACAGAACCAGTCGCTCAGGGACTTCGCCACGGGCAGGACCGCGATGGTGCTGTGGCAGGCCGCGGCCACCACCTTCGCCGCCGACGGGATGAAGCCCGGCGACTGGGGCGTGGCCCCGGTCCCCGTCCCGTCCGGCACCCCCGGCACCGGCAGGCAGATCAACTCCATGCTCGCCGGCATCAACATCGCCGTCTTCAAGAACACCCACAATCTCCAGGGCGCGCGGAAGTTCGTGAAGTTCATGACGAGCGACACCGAACAGCGACTGCTCAACAAGACCTACGGCTCCATCCCGCCCGTCAAGGCCGCCCAGCAGGACCCGGCGTTCAACCGCCAGGACACCAGGGTGCTGCGCGAAACGCTCATCAGGAGCGCCGCGCCGCTCCCCCAGATCGCCGAGGAGTCACAGTTCGAGACGTCCGTCGGCACCGCCGTCAAGGACCTGTTCGCCGACGCGGCCGCCGGCCATCCGGTGACCACGGCATCGGTCAAGGCGCGGCTGGCCAAGGCCCAGCAGCAGATGGCGCAATGAGGGGCTTCACCAGGCTGCGCCGTGCCGGCCTGCCCTATCTGCTGCTGCTCCCCGCCCTGCTTCTGGAGCTGCTGGTCCACCTCGCCCCGATGGTCATCGGCATCGTGATGAGCTTCAAGGAACTGACCCAGCTCCACATCGCCCACTGGGGCACGGCCCCCTGGAAGGCACTGGGCAACTACCGCGTCACCGTGGACTTCGACGCCCCGGTCGGCGCCACACTGCTGCACTCGTTCGTCGTCACCTGTGCGTTCAGCCTGCTGACGGTGGGCCTGTGCTGGCTCCTCGGCACCGCGGCCGCGATCTTCCTGCAGGAGAACTTCCGGGGCCGCGGCCTGCTGCGGGCGGTCTTCCTCACCCCGTACGCGCTGCCGGTCTACGCCGCGGTCATCACCTGGGCCTTCCTCTTCCAGAGGGACAACGGCCTGGTCAATCATGTGCTGCACGACCAGCTGCAGCTCACCGGTGACCGGCCCTTCTGGCTGCTCGGCGACAACAGCTTCCTCGCACTGCTCGTGGTCTCCGTCTGGAAGACCTGGCCGTTCGCGTTCCTCGTCGTGATGGCCGCGCTGCAGAGCATCCCCAAGGACCTCTACGAGGCGGCGGCGCTCGACGGCGCGGGCATCGTGCGGCAGATCCGGCGGATCACCCTGCCGTCCTTACGGCCCATCAACCAGGTGCTGCTCCTGGTGCTCTTCCTGTGGAGCTTCAACGACTTCAACACGCCGTATGTGCTGTTCGGGAAGGCCGCCCCGGAGGCCGCGGATCTGCTCTCCATCCACATCTACCAGTCCTCCTTCGTCACCTGGAACTTCGGTACCGGCTCGGCCATGTCCGTCCTGCTGCTGCTCTTCCTGCTGGTGGTGACGGCCGGCTATCTGCTGGCCACCTCGCGCGGAAGGAAATCCGATGGCTAGCCCCGCTGCCCGCGCGCCCCGCACCGCCGGCCGCAGGCGCTCCCCCACCGCTCCGCCCCGCGCCTTCCTCTGGACCCGGCGGATCTTCCTCACCGCACTGACCGGCTTCGTACTGCTCCCGGTGTACGTGATGCTCAGCAGCTCGCTCAAACCCCTGGAGGACGTCTCCGGCGCCTTCCGCTGGCTGCCGAGCGAGCTGACCATCCGCCCGTACCTCGACATCTGGCACACGGTTCCGCTCGCCCGGTACTTCCTCAACTCGCTGATCGTGGCGGGCTCGGCCACCGTCTGCTCGGTGGTCGTGGCGGTCTTCGCCGCATACGCGGTGAGCCGCTACCGCTTCCGCGGCAAGCGGATCTTCACCGTCACGGTCCTGTCCACGCAGATGTTCCCGGGCATCCTCTTCCTGCTCCCGCTCTTCCTGATCTACGTCAACATCGGGAACACCACCGGTGTCGCCCTCTACGGCTCCCGCGGCGGGCTGGTGCTGACCTATCTGACGTTCTCCCTCCCCTTCTCCATCTGGATGCTGACCGGTTACTTCGCCTCGGTGCCGCGCGAGCTGGACGAGGCCGCGTACGTGGACGGCTGCGGTCCGCTCGGCGCGCTCTTCCGGGTCGTGGTTCCGGCCGCGCTCCCCGGAATCATCGCGGTCGCCGTGTACGCCTTCATGACGGCCTGGGGCGAGGTGCTGTTCGCCTCCGTCATGACCAACGACACCACCCGCACCCTCTCGGTCGGCCTGCAGGGCTACGCCACCCAGAACGACGTCTACTGGAACCAGGTGATGGCCGCTTCCCTGGTCGTCAGCGTCCCGGTGGTCGCCGGGTTTCTGCTGCTCCAGCGCTATCTGGTCGCCGGTCTCACCGCCGGAGCCGTCAAATGACCCCCGCCGAAAGGAACTCCGTGAGCGACCGGATCGACTTCGCCGCCCTGCCGGACGACTTCGCCTGGGGCGTGGCCACCTCGGCCTATCAGATCGAGGGAGCGGTCGCCGAGGACGGCCGCGCCCCCTCCATCTGGGACACCTACGCACACACCCCGGGCAGGATCGACAACGGCGACACCGGCGACCGGGCCTGCGACCACTACCACCGCTGGCGCGAGGACATCGGTCTGATGCGTCAACTGGGCGTCGGCGCCTACCGGTTCTCGATCGCCTGGCCGCGGATCCGGCCGGACGGTGACGGCCCGGTCAACGCCGCGGGACTGGCCTTCTACGACCGGCTCGTCGACGGGCTCCTCGAAGCGGGCATCGCCCCCTTCGCCACCCTCTACCACTGGGATCTGCCGCAGGCCCTCCAGGACCGCGGCGGCTGGCCCGCACGGGAGACGGCCGAGCACTTCGCGGCGTACGCCGGGGTCGTCGCCGGGAAGCTCGGCGACCGCGTCGCCCACTGGGCCACGCTCAACGAGCCGCTGTGCTCGGCCTGGATCGGCCATCTCGAAGGGCTGATGGCCCCCGGCCACACGGATCTCACGGCGGCGGTCCGCGCCTCGTACCATCTGCTGCTCGGGCACGGTCTGGCCGTCCAGGCGATCCGGGCCGCGGCGCCGGCCGCCCGGATCGGCATCGTCAACAATCTCAGCACCGTCGAGCCCGCCACCGGGTCCGAGGCCGATGCCGCAGCGGCCCGGCGGATGGACGGGCACACCAACCGCTGGTGGCTCGATCCGGTGCACGGCCGCGGCTTTCCGGCGGACATGCGCGAGGTGTACGGGGTAGAGCTGCCGGAGCGCGCCGGTGATCCGGAGACCATGGCGCAGCCGCTGGACTGGCTGGGGCTGAACTACTACTTCCCGGTCGTGGTCGCCGCCGAGCCTGCCGGCCCGCCGCCGTTCGCCCGCCCGGTGCGCCGGCCGCGGGTCCCCCGCACGGGCATGGACTGGGAAGTCGACGCGGACGGCATCGAGACCCTGCTGCTACGGCTGACCCGGGAGTACGGAGCGCGCACGCTCCATGTCACCGAGAACGGCTCCGCCTACCCGGACGTGCTCCGCCCCGACGGCACCGTCGCCGATCCCGAGCGCACCGAGTATCTGCACCGGCATATCGCCGCCTGCGCCCGCGCGGCCCGTAAGGGCGCCCCGCTCGCCGGATATTTCGCCTGGTCGCTGATGGACAACTTCGAGTGGGCCTACGGCTACGACAAGCGCTTCGGCCTGTTCCACGTCGACCGTGCGACACAGGCCCGCACCCTCAAGGACAGCGGCAGGCACTACGCCGAGCTGATCCGCAGCCATCCGCGCCGCGGCACCCCGCGTACGTCCTGAGCCGCACCCGTCCGGCGGACCGGCCCCCACAGACGCGGTCCGCCGGGCGCCGCGCCCCTACTCGATGACGAGCTCGACCTCGATGTTGCCGCGGGTGGCCTTGGAGTACGGGCAGTACTGGTGCGTGGCCTCGACCAGCTGCCGTCCGGTCTCGCCCGCGAGGGTCTCCGGCAGCTCCACCCGCATGACGACGGCCAGCCCGAAGCCGGTGTCGTCCTTGCCGATGGAGACCTCGGCGGTGACCGAGACGTCCTTGGTGTCGATCTTCATCTGCCGGCCGACATTGCCCATCGCGCTGGCGAAGCAGGCCGCATATCCGGCGGCGAAGAGCTGCTCCGGATTGGTGCCGGCGCCGTTGCCGCCGAGCTCGGGGGGCATGGCCAGGGCCAGGTCGATCTTGCCGTCGGAGCTGACGGCCCGGCCCTCGCGGCCATTGGCGGTGGCGACAGCGGTGTACAGCGCGTCCATCACGGTTCCCCTTCGATAGCGCGGCGGCCGTTCCCCGGCCGCCCGACGCCCATCACAGTCGCACACATCCAAATTGTGCGCAACCCAGTTGTGCACAACTAAATGACTCGGCGAGCTAACCTGGGTCCATGACCCCTGCGACCAGGCCTCCGGTACCCGACGCCGAACTGCTCCGCCTCGACCACCAGGTCTGCTTCTCCCTGCACGCCGCCTCACGCGCCTTCGGCGGCGTCTACCGCGACGCCCTCAAGGGCCTGGGCCTGACCTACCCCCAATACCTGGTCATGCTGGTCCTGTGGGAGCACGGCTCCCAGCCGGTCAAAACCATCGGCGAACAGCTCCGGCTGGACTCCGGCACCCTCTCCCCGCTGCTCAAACGCCTGGAGTCGGCCGGCCTGGTCCGCCGCGAACGGAGCACCGAGGACGAGCGGTCGGTCACCATCCACCTCACCCCCGCCGGCGACGAGCTGCGCGAGGCGGCCCTGCCGGTCCCCCGCAGGATGCTGGCCGCGACCGGCCTCACGCTCGAGGAACTGCGCACGCTCCAGGGCCTGTTGGGCCGGGTCACGAGCGCCCTCGACGAGGCCTGACCCCGGGCGGTTCCCGAGTCCGCCGACGTCCGCCCCGTACCTCTCGGCGGTCCGCGGCGTTACGTACGTAGGTGCTTTCCGCGGTGTCCGCAAGGCGAGGTGCGGACGCATTCTCCACCCTGGTCGCTCATCACCCCATTGAGCTACCAAGGTTGGGGAGTCATCGGTACAAAGGCGTATAAAGGGTGGTCAAACCAGCCGGAGCCGCCGGTGATATCCCGCCCACGACGCGGTTGGCAGCATCGCCTACGACAAGCGGAGGAGCGCCACGTGAATGCGGCAGAAGTTGTCAACACCTTGCTGGTCCAGCGATTCGGGGTTCCCCCGGCCGACATCACCGACGAGACGGCGCTGCGCAGCCTGCGCCTGGACTCCCTGGCACTGGAGGAGCTCCGCGTCCTCATCGAGGAGCGGCTGGACATCGACCTCGACGAGGTGTCGCTGACCCCGCGGAACACCGTGGGCCAGCTGGTGGCGGCCGTCGACGGCAACGTTCCGGCATGACGGCCCGCCAGGAGCCGTTCTCCGCGGCCGTAACAGGACTGGGGCTGGTGACCGCGGCGGGCGTGGGGGCGAAGGCCACCTGGCACTCCGTCACCCAGGAAACGGTGCCCGGCGGAGTGAGCCACCAGGAAGAACTCGCCGATCTGCCCTGCGACTTCATGTACACCATCCCGGATCTGGACACCACCGAGCTGCTCGGCGTGGCCACCCAGCGGCTGATGGACCGCTTCTCGCAGCTGGCGGTGATCGCCGCCCGCGAGGCCCTCGCCGATGCCGGGCTCGACCCGGAGTCCTGGGACAGCAGCCGGGTCGCGGTGGTCATCGGCTCCGCGCACGGCGGGCTGCCGTTCTACGACCAGCAGCATGTCGCGATGGCCGGGCGTGGCGCCCGCCGTGTCTCCCCCAAGCTCGCCCCGCTGACCGTCGTCAACAGTGCCGCCAGCAGCGTCTGCATGGACATCGGCGCGCAGGGCCCCAGCATGGGCGTGGCGACGGCCTGCTCCTCCGGCACGGTCGCCCTGGGCACCGCACACCAGCTGCTGCGCGCCGGGGTCTGCGATATCGCCCTCGCCGGCGGGGCGGAGTCGGTGCTGTCCCGGCTGCTGATCGCCAGCGCCTGCCAGATGAAGGCGGTCTCCACCCGCCGGGACGATCCGGCCGCGGCCTGCCGACCCTTCGACGCGGGCCGCGACGGCTTCGTGGTCGGCGAGGGCGCCGGGCTCCTGGTGCTGGAGCGGCCCGAGCACGCGAGCGCCCGCCGGGCACCCGTCCGCGCCCATATCCGCGGCTACGGCGCGTCGAGCGATGCCTACGCGGCGGTGGCCCCGGACCCCGAGGGCAACGGCATCGAGCGGGCGCTGCGGATCGCGCTGGCGGACGCGCAGGTGCAGGGCCGGGACGTCGGCCATGTCAACGCGCACGGCACCTCGACGGTCGTCAACGACCGCGTCGAGGCCACGGTGCTGCGGCGGGTCCTCGGCGATCACCCGCTGGTCACCTCGACCAAGGCGATGACCGGGCACGCGCTGGGCGCCGCCGGCGGGATCGAGACCGCGCTCACCGTGCTCGCCCTGGAACAGCAGCTGGTGCCGCCGACCGCCAACTTCGAGGTACCGGATCCGCGGATCCCGATCGACATCGTGCGCACGGAGGCCCGGCAGGCCGCGTTCGACTGCGCGGTCAAGACGTCGCTCGGCTTCGGCGGGCACAATGCCGCGCTCGTACTGACTCGCTAGACCCACCGCGCGCCCCTGCCGGCGCGCCCCGCCCGCCGGTGCCCCGAGAAGGAATCTGCCATGTCCGAGGAAATGATCCGCTCTTTGTCGGTGCACGGGGTGTCCTATTCCTACCGGCGGCTGCGGCAGCCGGAGCGGATCACCGAGCCCGTTCTGGTGCTGGGCGGCGCACTGCAGGGGATGTACGGCTGGCCGCAGATGGAAGATCACGTGGGGCCGGTGGCGGACGTGGTCACCGCCGATCTGCCGGGCATGGGCAGCGCCGACCCGCTCCCTCCGGGGCCGAGCATCGATGTCGTGTGCGCGGCGATCGAGCGCATCGTCGACGATCTGGAGGTCCCGCGGATCAACCTCTTCGGCTTCTCGTACGGGGCGGGTCTGGCCTACGGGTGCGCCCGGCGGTTCCCCGGCCGCATCGCGCGGCTCGCCCTCGGCGGGGTTCCGGCGCACATCAGCGACGCCCAGGTCGAGCTGTGGCGCCGGGCCTCCGATCATCTCGCGCAGGGCGACACCGAGGCCTTCGCCACCCTGGTCGCCCAGGGCCTGATGTGCCTCGACGACCGTCGGCACGTCGCCCGACGGAAGCTGGCGTACCGCTATGTCCGGCGCTCGATGCTGCATGCGGCCCGGAACTCCCGACACGCGGTCGACTCGCTGCGCCGCGGGATCTCGGACCGGCCGGACTTCTCCGGCGGCCTGACCGATGTCCCCACGCTCGTCTTCAGCGGTGAGCACGACACGGTGACCTCCCCGGCCCGGCAGCGGGACTTCGCGGCCACCATCCCGGGCAGCCGCTTTCTGACGATTCCCGATGCCGATCACTGGGTGGTGCTCGAACGCCCGCAGGAGGTGGCGGACTTGGCGGCGCGGTTCTTCACCGATGAACCGCTGAGCTCGGCGCCCTGCCTCGCGCCGGTGGTGCGCGAGGAGCCGTCGCCGGCCGATCCGGCATGTGTGTGAGCCCTGGACCTCGGCAACATTCCCTTGCAGCTATATAACCCAAGTGGCATTCTGAGGCCATGACCCTACCGTTCGACGTTCTCGCGGAGCCGAGCCGGCGCAAGATCCTCGACCTGCTGCTGGAGCGCCCGCGGCTGGTCGGCGAGCTCACGGAGCAGCTCGGGCTGAGCCAGCCCGGCACCTCCAAGCATCTCCGGGTGCTGCGCGAGGCCGGTCTCGTCCAGGTCCGGCAGGACGCCCAGCGCCGCTGGTACGAGCTGCGGCCCGAGCCCCTGGCCGAGCTGGACGCCTGGCTCGCGCATTACCGGCATCTGTGGACCGGTCGCCTGGACGCGTTGGAACGGCACCTCGACGCCATGGAGGACGACCCCCGATGAACCCGCACTCCGACACCCTCACCACCGCCGACGGCCGCACCGCGCTGCGCATGGAGCGCAGGCTCGCCCATCCGCCGGCGAAGGTCTGGTCGGCGATCACCGACCCGGCACACCTCGGGCAGTGGTTCCCCTCCGAGGTCACCGTGGAGCTCCACCCGGGCGGAGCGATGACCTTCGCCATGCCCGGGGTGAGCGGCATCGCCATGGCCGGTACGGTCACCGACGCCGAGGAGCCCCGGCTGTTCGCCTTCACCTGGGGCGAGGATCATCTGCGCTGGGAGATCACCCCGGACGGCGACGGCTCGCTGCTGGTTTTGGTGCACACCTTCGGCGACCGGTTCGGCGGCGCCAGCTTCGCCTCCGGCTGGCATCTGTGCCTCACCGCGCTGTCGCAGCTGCTCGACGGCGACTCGACCCACGTCGAGCGCGACGCGGGCGAGCTGCACGAGGCGTATCTGGAGCAGTTCGATCTCGGGCGCGGGGTGGTCGAGGACACCGCGGCGGGCCCTCGGGTCCGCTTCGAGCGCCAGCTCGTACGGCCTGCCGAGGCCGTCTGGGCGGCGCTGACCTCGGGAGACGAGCCTGCCGCGGGGGCGCCGGCGCCGGAGGGCTTCACCAGCCGGCAGGCGCCGGCCGGGCCCGTCACCGAGGTCACGGCCCCGTCGGTGCTCGCGTATCGCTGGCATCCGCAGGGCACGGTCCGCTGGGAGCTGGGCCAGGGCACCGGCCATGGCCCCCGTCTCGCCCTCACCCAGACCGGGCCGGAGGGCTTTGACACGGACGCCGCGCTGGATGCGTGGCACGACCGTATCGAGCAGCTCGCCGCGCGGCTGCTGGCGGACTGAATTACCGCTTCCCCCTTTACCGCCGCATTCTCGCGCCCCCTATGGAGCCCATGGGGGGCGCGCGCGATGGGAGCTCCCCGGCATTGCCGACCGGCCGGCGGCCCGTTGCGGAATTACCTCTTCACCGTGTGAGCCAGGCAACTCCGCGGCGCCGCGGAACGGAATGCGGCGTCCGTGCCGCGTGATGCCGGGCACGAGACGTACGTCACGTACGAGCATTCCTAGTCGATGCCCTTCCCGGCGCACACCGCGATTCACGGTATTTACAACGGACATCTCGCCCTATCTCACGAAGATAGGTAGTACAAGGCATCTTTGCCACCATCCTGGGCCCGCGCTAACCATGTTCCGGGTAGCACCGAGAACGAGTCCGCGATCTCAGCCGGAGCGGCGAAACGCGGCAATGACCCTCGGTCCTCACGCGCCAACCGAAGGCCGTTTCCCCCGCCACAAAGCTCTGGAAGAGGTCACATCCGCATGCCCAACTTCACCCTGCCCCGCCCCGCCCGCCTCACCCGCACGCACAAGGTCTCCGCAGCCCTGGTGGCCACCGCGGGCTGCGCCGCCGCCCTGGTGGCCACCGCGGCGCCGAGCGGCGCCGAGACCACCGCCGCCCACGCGCCGGCCGCGGTCAAGCCGGTCAGCGCCAACGGCCTGCCGATGACCGCGAAGGACCGGGCCGACGACGGCAAGCAGGCCCGTGCGGTCGCCTCGTCCGTCGCCGCCGGCCTCAAGGGGACCGCTGCCGAGAAGCAGAACCACGCGGCCGAGCAGACCGCCAACCGCTCCGTCGAGCGCAAGGCCCTCGTCGCGCCGAAGGCCGCCCCCAAGGCCCCCAAGGCCACCCCCAAGCGCTACGCGAACAACCTTGACGGCTGGATCCGTGAGTCGCTCGACATCATGAAGGCCAAGGGCATACCGGGCTCCTACGAGGGCCTGCACCGCAACATCATGCGGGAGTCCAGCGGCAACCCCAACGCCGTCAACAACTGGGACATCAACGCCATCAACGGCGTGCCCTCCAAGGGCCTGCTCCAGGTGATCCAGCCGACCTTCGACGCCTACCACGTCGCCGGCACCCCCCATAAGCTGACCGACCCGATCGCCAACATCACCGCCGCGGCCAACTACGCGGCCGACCGTTACGGCTCGATCGACAACGTCGACTCGGCCTACTGAGCCGGAGCGACACGACCGTCAGCACGGTCGGAGCAGACTGATACGGGTGCCGCCGTGCGGCCCCGAGCACAGCAACGGCAGTGGCCCTGCCCGCATTCCGCGGGCGGGGCCACTGCCGTTTTGCCGTGTGGCACCGGCGCCGGGCATCAAGCGCCCGGCGCCGCCGGTCAGTAGCGGTCGCGCCGGGGCAGGCCCTCGCCGAAGAGCACGTCGAGGACGTCGCCGGCGATGCGGAGTCCCTGCCGCTCCTTGGCCGTGAGCCGGTCCTGGTGACGGCCATCGACCGGTGCCGCGGCGGCAGCGCCGGTCGCGAGGAAGCCGGTGACCAGAAGACCGGTGAGAACAACGGAAATACGACGGAGCATCAGCATGTCCCTACGGTGAGTGGTGACGGTGTGCGGTGCCACCTTCCGCGGGCGGAGGTCCCGGAGTCATGCGACAGCTCCGGGCGCTGCTGCGAACGGACCAGCGGCACCGCCGTATTGCCGTAGTGGAGCTCTCACCAACGGCCGAGCCGGTCCGCTCTTCTCCTGCACCGCGCCGCCGTAATTGCCGGCCATGGCCGATAGTGAATCAGGGCACAATTGGCGCACTTTTGGCCCCGGCCACAGTACCCCTCACCACATTTGACGATTCCCCCACCGTCACATCGGGACGGCACCCGGATAAATCGGCTGCCGCCGGCGCCCGGACCGGTGCCGGAGAGCGCTAATTCGGCTGTGAGCCAGGCAACTTATAGAGGGGGGCCAAGCGGCCTTCGATGCCGTTATCGGGTGACCCGAGGCACGCGATGTACGTCACTTACGAAGCTGCTTAGTCGATAGCCATGCGCCCATTCCGGGCCAACACCGCCGGGGACGCTTATCCATTCGAAGATCAGGGTTTATCTCACGAAGATGAGTAGTACAGAGCACCATTGCCTCGATTCGGGACCGGCGTTAACCATGGATTCCGACGCACCGAGAGCGAGTTTGCGAATCACGCCCCAAGGCGATCGCAGCAAAGACCTCCGGTACGTAACGCGCCGCCAAAAAAGGCCGCCTCCCCGTCCCCAGTACCTGGAAGAGGTCACTCTGCATGCCTAGCTTCACCCTGCCCCGCGCTGCCCGTATCACCCGCATCACCCGTACCCACAAGGTCGCCGTGGCCGTTCTGGCCGCCGCGGGTGCCACCTCGGGCCTGGCCCTCACCTCGGCTCCGGACACCGCTCAGGCCGCTTCTGAGCACTCCCCCGCCGCGGTCAAGCCCGTCAGCGCGAAGGGCCAGCCGGCCAAGGCCGACGACGCCAAGACCGGCCGCCCGGTGACCGCCTCGGTCGCCGACCACGTGAAGGTCACCGCCGTGGAGAAGCAGCACAGCGCCCAGCAGGCCGCCAACCGCTCCGCCGAGCGCGAGGCCGTCAAGGACTACCCGAACAACCTGGACGGCTGGATCCGCGAGTCGCTGGACATCATGAAGGCCAAGGGCATCCCCGGCTCCTACGAGGGCCTGCACCGCAACATCATGCGGGAGTCCGCCGGTGACCCGAACGCCGTCAACGGCTGGGACGTCAACGCCGTCAACGGCACGCCCTCCAAGGGCCTGCTCCAGGTGATCCAGCCCACGTTCGACGCCTACCACGTGGCCGGTACCCCCGATAAGCTCACCGACCCGATCGCCAACATCACCGCCGCGGCCAACTACGCGGCCGACCGTTACGGCTCGATCGACAACGTCGACTCGGCCTACTGAGCCGATGCGGCCTAAGAGCCGTCATGGGCACCCGAGGCCGGCCCTGCCAGATGAGGCCAGGGACATGACGCATCACACGAGCGAGCCGGCAGGCTCGGCATAGAGCAGCTTGCGAAGCGGCGGAATGGCGCGTTCGCCGCTGCGCGGTGGAGCGGGTCCCGGCAGTGCCGGGGCCCGCTTCGCTCTGTCGTACGACCCGGAGGCCGGGCCGGGGGCGTGAGTGGCCGTTTCCGCCCGCCGGACGGGTGAGATGCAGGGCCGGTCGGCGGACTGACGGTCTGTTGGGCCATAGAGTCAGGCGGTTCTGCGTATATGTCTCTTATCGGCAGGATTCTGCTCAAAAGCTGCCGAACCTGACTCAACCGAAGGCCTTCGGAGGCATGCGATGCCCTTGCGCAGATCCGGTCCGGCCCGCCGTACAGTCCCCCTTGCGGCCGGAACTCTCGTTTCTCTTTTCTCCGTGCTCGCGCTGCCCCTCGCGCTGACCGGCTCCGCCACGGCGTCGGATGCCGAGAAGAGACCCGCCCACCCCGAACAGGACTGGATGGGTTCCACCATCATCGCCCACGAGGGCGGCGACCGGGCCGGCGGTGCCGAGCCGCGGGCGTCGGGTCACCGGGCCGTGGCCGGCGTCGATGTCTCCAGCCACAACGGCAAGGTCGGCTGGTCGTCACTGCGTAAGTCCGGGGTGCGGTTCGCGTACGTCAAGGCCTCCGAGGGGACCAGCTACACGAACCCGTACTTCGCGCAGCAGTACAGGGGCTCGTACGAATCCGGCATGATCCACGGCGCCTACCACTTCGCGCTGCCCGACCACTCCAGCGGCGGTTCCCAGGCGCGGTACTTCGCCGATCACGGCGGCGACTGGTCCAGGGACGGCAGGACACTGCCCGGCGCGCTCGACATGGAGTACAACCCCTACGGCGCGACCTGCTACGGGAAGAGCCACAAGGCGATGGTCAGGTGGATCCAGGACTTCGTGCGCACCTACCGGGAGGAGACCGGCCGTCACGCGGTCATCTACACCTCCACCAACTGGTGGAAGCGGTGCACCGGCAACTCCGGCAAGTTCGGCAGGACGAACCCGCTGTGGATCCCGCGCTACGGCTCGTCCGTGGGCTCGCTGCCGGCCGGCTGGCAGTACCACAGCATCTGGCAGCACACCTCCTCGGGCCACCGGGTCGGCGACCGTAACCGCTTCAACGGCTCGTACACCCGCCTCAAGGTTCTCGCGAACGGCCACTGACCCCACACGCAACGGCCGGTCCCCGGCGCGCCTGCTCCGGCGCCGGGGACCGGCCGTTTTTCCGTTCGCCCCCGCGGCCGCGGGCGTCGGCGGGAGGCCTTTTTGGACAACTCCTCCGGCACGGCGACGAATTCACGCCGCGGTACAACCATCCACGGCCGGCCGCTGTCCAACACTGCGAAATGTCCACGCGACGCACTTCACCCAACGGGGGGTATTCCATGAAGCGTTCTCGTGCCATCGCAGGATCCGCAGTGCTGGCCATGGCCGGTATCGCCACGATGGCGACGGCCACCACCGCGTCCGCCGCGCCCAAGGCCGCCGCGTACAACGGAGCCTGCGGAAGCGGCTACAGCGTAGTGAATTCCGTACCGGTCACCGGAAAGGGGACCGTGTACCTGACGTACAGCGCAAAGACCGGAAAGAACTGTGTCGTGACGGTGCGGAACAGCCCCGGTAAGCGGGTGTACATGTACACCTATCTCACGGCCACCGACGGCAGTTCGGACTGGGTTTACGACAGCGGTCAGTACACCTCCTACGCCGGCCCCGTCTACCTGCCCGGAAAGGGCATCTGTGTGGACTGGGGCGGCGCGATCGAGTCGGTCAGCGTCAGTGTTTCCGGCTCCAACTGCGGCCGGATGGCGGCCGGTGTGGTGACCCACCACTGATCGTCCTCGACGGCGGGTTCCCGGGCAGCGCCCGCCCGGGAGCCCGCCGTCGGCATATCGCGTGACACATCGCGCGCGTCAACCGGCGTGCCCGGCGGGCCACTTGACGACCGTCAGGGTCCGGCGCGGGCCGCTCGCTCCGGACGACTCCGGTGCTCGGCCGCCGCCGCGGCCGCGATGTTGCGTGCCATTCCGCCGAACACCGCGGCGTGGAAAGGGGAGATGGACCACCAGTAGGCATGGCCGGTCAGTCCGTGCGGGTGGAACAGGGCCCGCTGGCCGTAGAGCGTACGGCCGTGGGCATCACGGCCGACCGTCAGTTCCAGCCAGGCCAGGCCGGGGAGCCGCATCTCGGCGCGCAGCCGCAGCAGCCGGCCCGGCTCGACCTCCTCGACACGCCAGAAGTCGAGCGAGTCACCGACCCGCAGCCGGCCGGCGTCCCGACGGCCGCGGCGCAGCCCCACCCCGCCGATCAGCCGGTCCAGCCAGCCGCGCACCGCCCAGGCGAGCGGAAGGGAGTACCAGCCGTTGTCGCCGCCGATGCCCTCGACCACCCGCCACAACACCTCGGGCGGGGCGTCCACGGTCCGCTCCCGCCGGTCGGTGTAGAGGCTGCCACCGGCCCAGTCGGGGTCGGTCGGCAGCGGATCGCTCGGCGCTCCGGGCACCGCGGCATTGGACCAGTGGGTGGCGACCTCAGCGTCCCGTACCCGGCGCAGCGCCAGTTCCAGGGCCTCGTCGAAGGCGATGGGGTGGCCCGGCGGGTCCGGGTCGGGGACGTAGCGGGCGATGTCGTGCTCGTGGCAGACGACCTCGTGGCGCAGAGACTCGGCGAGCGGGCGGGCCAGGCCGGGCGGCACGGGGGTGACCAGCCCGATCCAGAGGCTGGACAGGCGCGGGGTGAGCATCGGCACGGGGAGGATCAGCCGTTCGGGCAGCCCGGCGACCCGTGCGTAGCGCTGCATCATGTCGCGGTAGGTGAGGATGTCGGGCCCGCCGATGTCGAAGGCCCGGCTGACGTCGTCGGGGAGGCGGGCGCAGCCCACCAGATAGCGCAGCACATCACGGACGGCGACCGGCTGGATGCGGGTGCCCACCCAGCTGGGGGTGACCATGACCGGCAGCCGCTCGGTGAGATAGCGCAGCATCTCGAACGAGGCCGAGCCGGAGCCGATGATGACGGCGGCGCGCAGTACGGCGGTGGGGACACCGGACTCCAGCAGGATCTCCGCGACCTCGGCCCGGGAGCGCAGGTGGGGCGAGAGCTCCTGCTCGGGGATGCCTTCGGGGGTGAGGCCGCCGAGGTAGACGATCCGGCGGACTCCGGCGACGCGGGCCTGCCGGGCGAAGATCTGCGCGGCCCGGCGGTCGGTGTCCTCGAACCGGCGGCCGCTGCCCAGGGCGTGCACCAGGTAGTAGGCGACCTCGACACCGGCCATCGCGGTACGGACCGAGTCCTCGTCGGTGACGTCGCCGCGCAGCACCTCCGTCCGCCCGGCCCAGGGGTGATCGCGCAGCTTCTCCGGTGCCCTGGCCAGTGCCCGTACGGCATATCCGGCCGCGAGCAGCTCGGGGACCAGACGGCCGCCGATGTAGCCGGTGGCGCCGGTGACCAGGGCACGCGGGCGTGCCGTGGGCTGCGAGGCATCGTCCGTGCCGGCCATGTGCGCGGCCTCCTCCGGCGGGTAGCAGCACGACCAGGCTGCCCGCCAAGTCTGTCACCGCTCCCCGCACCGGGCATCACGACGCGGGTCAGGTGACGCAGGTCAGGTCGTGTCCTGCCGGGCCTTCCGGATCAGGTCGACCTGTCGGAGCGGGCGGAGCTTCTTGTCCGGGTCGAGCTGCCAGCCGTGCTCCGCGGCGACGTCCAGCAGTCCGCGTGCGCCGATGCCCCGGTAGGTGCGGAAGCGGAAGAAGGCCTTGCTGTCCGTGGGCTTCTTCCGGCCGAGGTGCTCGCCGATCCGGGCGCGGTAGAACTCGGGGTCACCGGCACGCTCGTGCCGCAGCTCGCTGCAGGTGACCCACCACCGGGGGCGGAAGGGGAACGGGTCGAGGGCCCGGTCCAGCGCGCGTTCCATATGGCCCCACGGTCAGCCGGGCGGGGGCATTGCGGTGCTCTCCCGTGCCTCCAGGTGCGGCAGTTCGCCCTGGACGGTCCGCAGCGGGCCGCCGTCGAGGACCGCGAGGAGTTCCTGGGCGGCGAGCCTGCCGAAGCCGGGGGTGTCGCGGACGAGTGCGGTGAGCCGGGGGTGGGTGACCCGGCACAGCGCCGAGTCGTCCCAGGCCACGATCGACAGCGCGCCCGGCACGGGGATACCGCGCTCGGCGGCGACCGAAGCGCCCGCTACGGCCATCACATCGTTGTCGTAGACGATCGCCGTCGGGGGCCGCGCGGCGTCCAGGAGACGGCGGGTGGCCTCGGCCCCCTCGGCGTCGGAGTAGTCGGTGGTCACCGAGTGGACCTGGCGCCGGTCGAGGCCCCGCCGGTCCGCTTCGGTGCGCAGCGACTGGATCCGGCGTGCGGTGTGGGCGAGGCCGGGCAGCCCGGCGATATGCACGATCCGGCGGTGTCCGAGGCCGTAGAGGTGGTCCAGGATCCGTGCCATGGCCTTGGCGTCGTCGGCCCAGACGGTGGAGAGCAGCGGGTGGGGCGGGGTGGCGGCCGGTTCGGTGGCGGACGGTTCGGCGGTGGCCGGTTCGGTGGCGGACGGCTCCCCGGCGGACGGCTCCGCGGGGTCCGGCCCGGGGGCGGCCGGGCCGCCGACGACGACGGCAGGCAGGCCGAGTGCGGCGAGCAGCTCCGGGCGCGGGTCGTCGGTGCGCGGGTCGACCACGAGGACGCCGTCCACCCGGCGTTCGGCCCACCAGCGGCGGTAGAGCGCGCACTCGGTGTCGAGGTCCTCGACGACCTGGAAGAGGAGCGCGATCTGCCGCGCGGAGAGCACTTCCTGGATGCCGGAGACCAGTTGCAGGAAGAAGGACTCCACGCCCAGGGTCTGTGCGGGCCGGGCGAGCACCAGCCCCATGGCGCCGGCGCGTTCACCGGACAGGGCGCGGGCGGCGCTGTTGGCCTGCCAGCCGAGTTCCTCCGCGACGCGGCGTACCCGGGCGCGGGTGTCCTGGGAGACGCCCGGCCGGTCGTTGAGCGCGAACGAGACGGCGCTCTCCGACACCCCGGCACGGCGGGCGATGTCCTTGATCGTCGGCCGGCGGGCCGGCTTACGCCGGGCCGCCTCACCGGGCGCTGTCATGGCGGGCTCTCCCTCGTACTGAACCGCATTAGTGCGCCTCAGTCTGATCAGCGTGAAGTGGCCTGTCAAACGCTGTCCGGCTGCCCTTGACCAGGACAATTCACCGCTCGGCCGGGGAAGTTGACCGACAGGGTGTTGACACCTACTAAAACGCATTAGTAGCGTCTGCCGCATCGTCGCCCGAGGACTCGCGCAATCACCGGCACAATGGCCAGCACAATGACCGGAAAGGCCGCCGCTTCATCTCCTGCTGCCGTAAAGCAATCGGAATTCCGGCCGGTCGCGATGATTTTCCTGGTGTCCGGTCCGAGCAAAGGAGCCGCCAGCCATGCGTATATCCCGCCGCCGAGCAGCCGCCACCACCGCCGCCCTGGTCACCTCGGCGCTCGCCCTGACCGCATGCGGTTCCTCGGAGGAAGCCGGCGGATCGGACAGCGCCTCGGGGAAGGTCGAGGGCCGGGTCACCTTTCAGACCTGGAACCTCAAGGCCAATTTCAAGAAATACTTCGAGGGGGTGATCGCGGACTTCGAGAATAAATACCCGGACGCCGAGGTCAGATGGGTGGATCAGCCGGCCGAGGGGTATCCGGAAAAGCTGAGCGCGGACGCCGCCGGCGGCACGCTGCCCGATGTCGTCAATGTCTCGCCGGATCTCGCGTATCCGCTGGCCAAGGCCGGGCTGGCGCTCGATCTGGAAAAGACCGCCGGAAAATACCGTGGCGAGTATCTCGACGGGGCCTGGGAGAGTCATCGGATGCCGGGAATGACGGGCGTCTATGCCTTCCCCTGGTATCTGAACACCGGGCCGATGTTCTACAACAAGGAGCTCTTCACCAAGGCCGGGCTCGATCCGGAGCGGCCGCCGACGTCGTACGACCAGCTCTTCAAGGACGCCGTGACCATGGCGCGCAAGAGCGACCGGAAGATCGCGATGCTCGCCGGCACCCCGTCGATCGAGGACTTCGGACGCTATGGTGTGCGGCTGATGAACGCCCGGGGCACGGAGTTCACCTTCAACGAGCCCAAGGGCGTCGAGCTGCTGAAGCACTACAAGGAGCTGTATGCGGCCGGGGCGCTGGACTCACAGGCGCTCACCGCACAGGCCGAGTCCGCGGGGCGCAAGTTCCAGCAGCAGTCGGTGGCCATGAATCCGGGCAGCGCGCTCGACCTGGAGAACTTCAAGAAGGAGGCACCGGGCCTCTACCGGCACATCGGCATCACGGACGCGGTCAACAACACCGGGAAGGCCAATATGTACGTCCAGGGCCTGATGGTGAATGCGCAGAGCAAGGTCAAGCCGGCGGCGGTGGCGTTCGCGCACTTCGTCACCGGCAAGAAGAACCAGATGGCCTTCGCCAAGAAGGTCACGATCTTCCCCAGCACCAAGGGCTCGCTGGACGATCCGTACTTCACCAAGGAGGACGGCACCGATGCGACCCGGGTGCGGGTGGCCTCGGCCAAGTCGCTGAAGACGGCGGTGAATTACACCCCGGTACTGCTCAGTGACCAGATGAAGACCGTGCTGCGCAATGCGGTCGCCAAGGCCGTACAGGGAAAGCAGTCTCCCCGGGCGGCACTGGACGGCGCGGTCGCCGAGTGCAATCGCCTGCTCAAGACCGCCTGAGACCGGGGTATTTCGTGAAGACCGGAATGACACCGGGCGAGCGGTTCACAGTGGCCGAGGCACCGGCCGTCGCTCCCCCGCCGGCCCCGGCGCGGCGGCCCGCCCGAGGCACGCGTACACAGCTGCCGTCCAGTCCCTGGCTCTTTCTGGCTCCCGGCCTGCTGATCGTCGCCGCATTCAGCCTGTATCCGTTCCTGAGCACGGTGGCGCATTCGTTCACCGATGCGCGCACCCTCACCGCGGGGCAGTTCGTCGGCGGCGCCAATTACCGGGAGCTGATCCATGACGCCATGTTCTGGACGGGGCTGCGCAACAGCCTGCTGTACGTCCTCGGGGTCGTACCGCTCCTGGTGATGCTGCCGCTGCTGCTGGCGATGCTGGTGCAGCGGCACCTTCCCGGGATCACCTTCTTCCGGGCCGCGTTCTACACGCCGGTGGTCGCCTCCGTCGTGGTGGTCGGGCTGATCTGGGTGTGGCTGCTGGACGACCGGGGACTGATCAATGCGCTGCTGGAGGGCCTGGGCTTCGGCAAGGTCGGCTTTCTCAGCGATCCATGGCTGCTGCTGCTCAGCGCGATGGCGGTCACGGTCTGGAAGGGCCTCGGCTACTACATGATCATTTATCTGGCGGCGCTGGCCAACGTCCCCCGGGAACTGCACGAGGCCTGCGCGGTGGACGGAGCGGGGGCGGTGCGCCGCTTCCTGACCGTCACCGTCCCCGCGGTGCGCTCCACGATGGTGCTGGTGGCCGCGCTGTCCTCGGTCGCGGCCTTCAAGGTGTTCTCCGAGGTCTATCTGATGGCCGGTCCGACCGGCGGCCCCGGCGGGGAGGACACCACCTTGGTGATGCTCGTCCAGCAGGTCGGCACCGGACTCAGCGGCCGGGTCGGCTATGCCTCGGCGCTGTCCGTCGTGGTCTTCGTCCTCACGCTCGGGCTGATGCTGCTGGTGCTGCGGGCCAACCGGAAGGAGGACGCATGAGCGCCGCCGTGCAGGGGGAGCCGGACCGCCGGGCCGGGTGGGAGCGCGCCGGGCGCCGGATACGGCGGTGGCAGCTGCTGCTCCGCTATCTGCTGCTGCTCGCCGTGCTGGCACTGACCATCGGGCCGTTCCTGTGGCAGCTGTCCACCTCCCTCAAGGGCCCCGGCGAGGACATCTACCGCTATCCCCCGAGCCTGCTGCCGCACCGGTTCACGCTGGACAACTACGCCGGCGTCGCCGAGACCATCCCCGTCTGGGACTTCGCGCTGAACTCCCTCAAGGTGGCCGTCACCAATGTGCTCACCAACTGCGCGGGGGCAGCGCTCGCGGGCTATGCGCTGGCCCGGATGCGCTTCACCGGCCGGAAGAGCGCGCTGGTCGTGTTCATCATGGCGATGCTGGTGCCGGTCGAGAGCATCATGATCGCCCAGTTCGTCACGATGCGGGAGCTGCAGCTGAACAACACCCTGCTCGGGGTGGTGCTGCCCGGCTGTATCGGCGCCATGAACGTGCTGCTGATGCGCAATGCCTTCGCGGCCCTGCCCTACGAGGTCGAGGAGGCCGCGTTCGTCGACGGCGCCAACGCCTGGCAGCGGTTCGTACGGATCGCGCTGCCGTCGGTCCGGGGCACCCTCGCGGTGGTCGCGATCTTCGCGTTCATGGGGGCCTGGGACGACTTTCTGTGGCCGCTGATCGTGCTGAGCGACCAGTCGAAGTTCACCCTGACCATCGGGCTGAACTTTCTGCACGGCACCTTCGCGGACAACCAGCGGCTGGTCGCGGCGGGCACCGTCATCGCCGTGCTCCCGCTGATCGTGCTGTTCGCGTGTCTGCAGCGCTCCTTCTTCCGCGGCGTCGGCGAGGGCGCCGTCAAGGGCTGACCGCCCTCCCCGTATCCCCGCCCCCATACCCACAGGAGCCCCATGCGCTTCGGTGTCAACTACACGCCCACCCACGGCTGGTTCCACCACTGGCTGGACTTCGACCTGGATTCCGTACGCGCCGACCTCGACTCCATCGCCGGTCTGGGCCTGGACCACATCCGGGTCTTCCCTCTCTGGCCGCTGTTCCAGCCCAACCGCACCCTGATCCGGCCGCGCGCCGTGGAACAGCTGGTGCAGCTCGCGGACGCCGCGGCCGAACGCGGCCTCGATGTGAATGTCGACGGACTGCAGGGCCATCTGTCGAGCTTCGACTTCCTGCCCGCCTGGACGCAGACCTGGCACCGCCGCAACCTCTTCACCGACCCCGAGGTGCGCTCCGGCCAGGAGGAGTATCTGCGGACGCTGGCCGCCGCGCTCGCCGACCGGCCCAACTTCCTCGGAATGACGCTCGGCAACGAGATCAACCAGTTCTCGGACCGGCCGCACCCGGACCCCGACCGCATCACGGACGAGCAGGCCGCGGCCTGGCTGGAGCGGATGCTGGCGGCGTGCGAGCGGGGCGCGCCGGGCCGGATGCATCTGCACGCCGCCTACGACGCGGCCTGGTACCAGGACGGGCACCCCTTCACCCCGGCGCACGCCGCCCGGCTGGGCGCCGTCACGGCCGTGCACTCCTGGGTCTTCAACGGCACCGCACAGCGGCACGGTCCGACGGGCACCGCCACCGAGCACCACGCCGCCTACCTCATCGAGCTGTCCAAGGCCTGGGCCACGGACCCGCACCGCCCGGTCTGGCTCCAGGAGGTCGGCGCGCCCGCCCCGCACATCCCCGAGGACCGCGCGGCGCGGTTCACCGAGGCCACCGTCACCGCCGCACTGGACTGCCCGGACCTCTGGGGCGTCACCTGGTGGTGTTCGCACGATGTGCCGCGGTCGCTCGCGGACTTCCCCGAGCTGGAGTACGGGCTGGGGCTGCTCGGCAACGACCGTACGGTCAAGCCGGCGGGGCGGGCCCTCGCGGCGCTGGTCGCGGAGTGGCGGGGCCGCACGCACCGGCCGCCGGTCCGCAGCACCGCGCTGACCGTCGACGCCGGCGGGGCCGAGGCCGCGCCCCGCCGCTCGGTGTGCGCCCCCGGCGGCCCGGTCTTCGAGGCCTGGGCCGAGCTCACCGCCCAGGGGGTCCGGCCCACCCTCGTACTGTCCGAACTCGCCGCCGACAGTGCACATTTGACGTCGCGTGGCATCACCGAGGTCTGCACACCCGATGACGTCGGCCGCGCCCCGCGCCGGCCGTCACCGGCCGTCCCCCACCGGAGGAGCAGCTCATGAACCGGCAACCGTTCCCCGTCTCCCGCCGCCGGGTGCTGCTGGCCGGGGCAGGCACCGCGGCCGCGCTGCTCGGTGCGTCCCCCGGGGGCGGCACCGCTGCGGCCGCCGGCCGGCCCCGGGCAGCCGCGGACTCCTTGCAGCCGTACGCCTCGTACTGGTTCCCCGACTCGCTGCCGTCGGGCACCCCCGGGGACGGCATCACCTGGCGGAGTCTGGCCGCCTGGACGCCCGGCGCCGACCGGGATCTGGCGTTCAACACCGCGACCGTGCCGCTCGCCGAGCGGTTCACACCGGTCCCGGCGAACAGCACGGCCCGCGCCGGGCAGGCCCGGATCAGTGCGCTCGCGGCCTTCGACCACACCGCGGGCAACCCGTCGCAGGGCTCGGCGACCGCGGACCACTATGCGCCGACCCACTGGGCGTACCTCGATGAGCTGGTCTTCTGGGGCGGCTCGTCCGGCGAGGGCCTGATCCTGGCGCCGAACGCCCCGGTCGTCGACGCCGCCCACCGCAATGGTGTCCCCGTGCTCGGCACGGTCTTCCTCCCGCCGGTCGCCTACGGCGGGCAGCTGCGCTGGACCCGCGATCTGGTGCGGCGGGACGCGGCGGGGCGCTTCCCGCTCGCCGCGAAGCTGGTGCAGGTCGCGCGGGTGTACGGCTTCGACGGCTGGTTCCTCAACGCGGAGACCGGCGGTGGCGATGCCGCGCTGGCCGGCGAGATGCAGGCGTTCCTGCGGGCCCTTCGCGCCGCGGGCGCCGGGCACGGTCTGCGGATCACCTGGTACGACGCGATGAATCGGACCGGGCAGGTCGGCTGGCAGGGCGCACTCGACGAGCTCAATCAGCCGTTCTTCCAGGACGACGCCGGGCCGGTCGCCGACTCGATGTTCGTGGACTTCCGGTGGAGCGCCGGGCGGCTGGCGGACTCCGGGCGGCTGGCGGAGGAACTGGGCCGCAGCCGCTATGAGTTGTGGGCCGGGGTCGATGTCGAATCGGCGGGCTGGGACAGCGGCACGGACTGGGAGGCGATCCTCCCCACCGGGCGCGACCACGTCGTCTCGTACGGCTTCTACCGCCCCGAGTGGACCCTCAGCCATCTGCCCGCGGGGCGTACGCCCGGCCAGTTCCATGCCGCGGACGACCGCTTCTGGTCCGGCGAGGGCCTGGATCCGACCCGGCCGGGCGGCACGGGCGGCGGCTGGCGGGCGCCGGCCTCCGCCGTCGCCGACCGCTCGACGCTCACCTCACTGCCCTTCGCCACCACCTTCAACACGGGGCACGGACTGCGCTGGTACGAGAACGGTGCGGCCACCTCCGGCACCCCCTGGAACCACCTCGGGCTCCAGGACCGGCTGCCGCCGAGACGCTGGGCGGTGCGCACGGCGGGCCCACGCCCGGATGTGTCCTTCGACTTCGCCGACGCCTGGCGCGGCGGCAGCAGTCTGCTGGTGCGGGGCGCCCTCGACCGGCCGGCCACCCTGGAGCTGTTCCCCGCCCGGCTGCCGGCCGGCGCCGCCACGGTCCTCGACCTCACCCATCGCACCGACCCGTCGTCGGGGCCGGTGACCGTCGAGGTGGCGGTCGCCCTGCGCGATGCCCCCGCGCCGGGCGAGCCCGCTCCGTACGTCCATCTGCCGGCCGGGACCCTCCAGCCGGGCGAGGGCTGGCGCACCGTCTCCCTGCGGCTCGGCGCCCTCGGCACCGGGACCCTGCATGCCCTGGGGGTGCGGCTGACCGGCCGTGGTGGCGCCGCGGTGGCCTGGCGGCTGGGGGCGCTCGCGGTCCGCGACGGCACCGCGTCCCCGGCCGCGCCCAGCGGGCTGACGGTCACCGGGACCGCCTCCTCGGACGGGGCGACCGCGGTGCGGCTGAGCTGGCGGCGCGCCCCGGGCCCGGTGCGCCACTACGAGTTGTATCGCCAACTGCCGGACGGACGCTGGGAGTTCCTCGGGGGCACCTGCGGCACGGCGTACTACGTGGCGGGCCTGCGGCGCGCGGGGGACGAGCCGGCCGCCCGGCTCGAAGTACGCGCGGTGCACGAACTGTTCACCGTCTCGAAGCCGTCGAAGGTCCAGCTGCCCTGGTGAGTCCCGGCGGTGACCGCCGCCCTCCCCCCCCTCTCAACGCTACGGAGCCCTCTCCCATGCATGACGACCGTGCACTGACCGAAGCCCGCCTCAAGCGCGTCCTGGAGGAGCGCATCCGGCCCGCCCTGTATCCGGAAGCGGTTCCCCTGGAGGTCGCGGCGTGGGTCGCGCCGGGCGAGCCGGGGCCGGTGGCAGAAGGTCTGGCCGCCACGCATACGCCGGTGGCGGTGGGTGACGCCTGGGGCGCGCCCTGGGGAACGACATGGTTCAAGGTCTGCGGTGAGGTGCCCCGCGAATGGGCCGGCCGCACCGTGGAGGCGGTGCTCGACCTGGGCTTCGACGAGCGGATGCCGGGCTTCCAGTGCGAGGCGCTGGTCCATCTGCCCGACGGCACCCCGGTCAAGGCGGTCAATCCGAGGAACCAGTGGGTGCGGGTGGGTGCCCCGGTGCGCGGCGGTGAACGCGTCGAGTGGCATCTGGAGGCCGCGTCCAACCCCGTCATCCTCGATGTCCACCCGTTCCGGCCGACGCCGTTGGGCGACCGGAAGACGGCGGGCAGCGCAGCGCAGTACCGGCTGGCGCGGATGGATCTGGCGGTGTTCGACACCGAGGTGTGGGAGCTGATCCAGGATCTGGAGGTGCTGGGTGAGCTGATGGCGGAGCTCGCGGTGGACAGCCCCCGGCGCTGGGAGCTGCTGCGGGCGGCGGGCCGGGCGCTGGACGCGGTCGATCTGCAGGACGTCAACGGGACGGCGACGGCGGCCCGTTCGGCACTGCGGGAGGTGCTCTCGGCACCCGCCGGTGCCTCCGCGCACCGGATCAGCGCGGTGGGGCATGCGCATATCGATTCGGCGTGGCTGTGGCCGCTGCGCGAGACGGTGCGGAAGGTGGCCCGTACGACGTCGAACATGACGGCGCTGCTGGAGGACGAGCCGGAGTTCGTCTTCGCGATGTCGCAGGCGCAGCAGTACGCCTGGATCAAGGAGCACCGGCCCGAGGTCTACGCCAAGGTCAAGAAGGCGGTCGCGGAGGGGCGGTTCGTTCCGGCGGGCGGTATGTGGGTGGAGTCGGACACCAATATGCCCGGATCGGAGGCGATGGCCCGGCAGTTCGTGCACGGTAAGCGGTTCTTCCTGGAGGAGTTCGGCATCGAGAACGAGGAGGCGTGGCTGCCGGACACCTTCGGTTTCGCCGCGGGGCTGCCGCAGATCATCAGGGCGGCGGGGTCGAAGTGGCTGCTGACGCAGAAGATCTCCTGGAGCCAGATCAATGCCTTTCCGCATCACACCTTCCGCTGGGAGGGCATCGACGGCACCCGGATCTTCACCCATTTCCCGCCGGTGGACACCTACAACTGCCAGATGGCGGCCAGCGAAATCGCCCATGCGGCACGGAACTTCAAGGACAAGGGGGTGGCCAGGCACTCGCTCGCGCCGACCGGCTGGGGCGACGGTGGCGGGGGCACCACCCGCGAGATGATCGCCAAGGCGCGGCGACTGCGCGATCTGGACGGTTCGCCGACGGTCGAGTGGGAGCGGCCCGCGGATTTCTTCGCGAAGGCGGAGGCGGAGTACCCCCAGGCGCCGGTGTGGGTGGGCGAACTGTATCTGGAGCTGCATCGCGGGACCCTCACCAGCCAGGCGGGGACCAAGCGCGGCAACCGGCGCAGCGAACAGCTGCTGCGGGAGGCCGAGCTCTGGTCGGCCACGGCGGCCGTCCTGGCGCACCATCCCTATCCGTACGAGGAGTTGGACCGGATCTGGAAGACGGTGCTGCTCCACCAGTTCCATGACATCCTGCCCGGTTCCTCCATCGCCTGGGTGCATCGCGAGGCGGCCCGGACCTATGCGGCGGTCGCCGCCGAGCTGGAGGACATCGTCGCCGCCGCGCTGGCCGCACTGACCGGCCGCGGCGGCACGGAGCTGACGGTGAACTCGGCGCCGCACACCCGCGGCGGTGTCGCGGCGGGTGCCGTGGGACCCGCGGTGAGCGAGGGGCCCGAGGTGTCCGCCGTGCCCCGCGACGGCGGCGGGTTCACCCTCACCAACGGTCTGCTGCGGGTCGGCATCGACGGCCGCGGCCTGGTGGTCTCCGTGTACGACCTGGTGGCCGGCCGCGAAACGGTGGCGCCCGGCGGGGCGGCGAATCTGCTGCAGCTCCATCCGGATTTCCCGAACATGTGGGACGCCTGGGACGTGGACGCCTTCTACCGCAATGTCGTCACCGATCTGACGGACGCGGACGAGGTCGTGCTCGGCGAGGTGTCCCGGGAGGCGGCGACGGTACGCGTCACCCGGACGTTCGGCGCCTCACGGGTGGTGCAGTCGCTGACGCTGGCGCGCGGGCAGCGGCGGCTGGACCTGGGCACCGAGGTCGACTGGCACGAGACCGAGAAGTTCCTCAAGGCCGCCTTCCCGCTGGATCTGCATGCCGAGCGCTATGCGGCCGAGACCCAGTTCGGCCACTTCCACCGGCCCACCCACACCAACACCAGCTGGGAGGCAGCCAAGTTCGAGGCATGCGCCCACCGGTTCGTTCACCTGGAGGAGCCGGGCTGGGGCGTCGCGCTGGTCAATGACGCGACTTACGGGCATGACGTCACCCGTACCGTCCGGGAGACCGGCGACCGTGGCACCACCACGACCGTCCGGGTCTCCCTGCTGCGCGCCCCGCGGTTCCCCGACCCGGAGACCGACCAGGGCGTACACCGCTTCCGCCATGCGCTCGTGCCGGGCGCCGCCATCGGGGACGCGGTACGCGAGGGGCATCGGCTCAACCTGCCCGAGCGCCGGATCACCGGCGCCACGGCGGTGCCGCCCCTGGTCACGGCCGACAATGACGCCACGGTGATCACCGCGGTCAAACTCGCCGACGATGCGATCGGCGATGTGATCGTCCGCCTCCACGAGGCACACGGCGGGCGGGCCGTCACCACCCTCACCACCGGCTTCGACCCGGTCGGTGCCGTCACCACCGATCTGCTCGAACGCCCCACCGATGACGGCCCGGCGATCGAGCGGCAGGGGAACACCCTGCGGATGCGGCTGCGCCCGTTCCAGATCGTGACGGTGCGGCTGACCCGGGCGGACGGCCGGTAGCGGCCGGACAGGGGGGAGAGCCCCGGGGCGTGGGTTACGCCCGGGGCCCGCCCCATCTCGGCCGGGCGTCCCGGCGCAGTTCCGGTCGCCGCTCGCGTCCGGAGCCGCGCCCGGGGCCGCCGCCCCATTCCTGGCCGCGGCCCGTGTCATGGCCGTACGGCGCCTCGTGGTCCGGATCCCGGCTCGGGTCCAGGCCCAGCATGTCCATCAACAACGACAGATCGTCCGCGTTCCGCGCATGGCCGGCCAGCGCCTTCCTGGCGAGCCGTCGTTCCTCGTCACACGGCCCGGCGCGCGGGGCGGGATCATCGGCACTGCGGTGTTCATCGCTCACCGCTGCATTCTCGGCCGGACCACGGGACCCTGCCCGTCGAGCGGGCCGGGGACCGCCCGGTGGAAAACGCCGGGCCGGCACTGCTCCATACGGGTGGGACGAGCCCCGCGGGGCGGCTCACGGCAAGGGAACCTCCGCCACCCCTTTTCCCTCTTTATGAGCACTTGCACGTGATCACTCAGCCGCGGAGCCTCCCTTGAAACGCCCCTACGCCGTCGCGCTCGCCCTCGCGCTCGCCGCCTCCTCCTCGCTGCTCGCCGGCTGCTCGGACGCCGGAAAGCCGGTCGACTTCAACGCCGGCGGAAAGGGCGACGGCGCCGCGCGGGCCAGGCCCGTCGATGACGACACCCTGATGCCGACCGGCCCGAAGAGCGACTTCCGGATCACCCGGACACTGGACGACGGCACCCATATAGCGCGGGCGACGCTGCGGGGCCAGAAATCCGGAGTCACCGGAAGCGTCTGGGTCTGGGCTCCGAAGGAATACGGGGACCCGAAATACGCCAAGAGCGGATTTCCGGTGCTGATAGCCCTGCCGGGCGGTCTGGGCAGCCCCAAGGAACCGGGCGGGGTCACGAACTACTGGGTCGGCGGCGACATCGAGCTGCAGGAGAACCTCACCCAGTGGACCGCGGAGGGCAAGAGCCTGCCGTTCATCGTGGTGATGCCGATGCTGAACCCGGACACCCGGTACCACGACGCCAGCGACATACCCGGCAGCCAGAAGATGGGGACCTGGCTGACGGAGGACGTCGTCCAGCTGACCCGGGCCAATTTCCGGACCTTCAAGTCGCGTGACGGCTGGGCCTTCATGGGGTCGTCCTCGGGCGGCTTCGCCGGCCTGAAGTCGGTGCTGAAGCACCCGGACAAGTTCAAGGCGGCGATAGCCAGCGGCCCGGACATGGCGCCGGATTCGCCGTTGTGGGCGGGCCACCAGGCGGAGAAGAACGCCAACGACCCGGAGAAGCTCGCCCAGCGCCTGCTGCAGAAGGGCGGTCCGGACGTCTATCTCGCCTTCCAGGCCGGCTCCAGCGAGCCCGCCGCGGTCACCGCCCCCATACAGCGCTTCCGGCAGGCGTACGGCAAGGGCCCGATCCACACCTCTCTCCAGATCATCCCCGGCGGCCGGCACAACGCCTGGGACTACCAGAAGGGCATGGCCGCCGGTTCGATCAAGTTCATCAGCGACCGGATGAAGGCACCGGTCGCGAGCGGCTCCTGAAGCGGGCGCCACTGCGGCCGGGGCGTGCGGCGGCGCCTCTGGCGCGCGGATGCAGATCGCGTGGGAGAGGACGATGCTGGAGTCGTGGGGGACCTTCGTGAGGAGGACGCATCATGTCCATGATGGACAAGATCAAGAGCATGCTGAAGGGCCACGAGAGCCAGACGGAAAAGGGCATCGACAAGACCGGCGACATGGCCGACGAGAAGACCCAGGGCAAGTACAAGGGCCAGGTCGACACCGGCCAGGAGAAGCTCAGGGACGAGTTCGGCGGCGGGCAGGGCCCGGACCAGCCACCGCGGCCCTGAACCGGCGGCCCACCCGGCGGTCACCCCCGCCGTTGCGCCGTTGCGCTGAACGGATGATCACTGTGTAGTCCGCCCGGCCGACCCCTGACGACCCCTGACGTCCTGATGCCGGACGATCCGCGGCGACCGCCGCCCGTGAGGCCGGCGGCACGCTGCCGTGAAATGCGGCCGACCGGGTGAGGCCGGGGCCGCGCACCACACGACGGTGCCCGCCCCGGGGGTCGGGAGCGGGCACCGAGGGGCGAGTGCGCCGGGCCTACGCCAGCCGGATCTTCTCCGCCTGGGGGCCCTTGTGCCCCTGGGTGACCTCGAAGGTCACCTTCTGGCCCTCCTGCAGCTCACGGAAGCCCGTGGCGTCGATGTTCGAGTAGTGCGCGAAGACGTCGGCGCCGCCGCCGTCCTGGGCGATAAAGCCGAAGCCTTTCTCCGAGTTGAACCACTTCACCGTGCCGGAAGCCATGTCCGTCTCCTTCGTTCAATGGGCTCGAATCGGCTTCCGCGTTGCTGCGGAACCCGGAGGTGATCGCCCTGGTCCGGAGACGCGCTACACAGCAAGGACGCCCGTGAAGGCGACACGGGCGTCCGGCACTTCGGAACCACGACAGCTGATCAGGACGCTACACCGAGCAACGCCCGGCAGGCCGCACAACCGTGGCTGACGCGTCGCCCTTCACCGGGCAAGGCCATCCGGCGTCCTCCGTATCCCTGACCGATCGGATGCATGTACGAGGGCCGGCGGCGCGGGGACGGCCTCAGGCGGACTCGGACCCGCCGCCCGGGCTCGCGCGCACGGTGCGCCGGCGCCGCCACAGAACGGTGCCGAGCCCGGCGACGGCGATGATCCCGACGGCTCCGGCCGCGGACAGGAACCACCAGTTCCGGGTGAGCCGCGCGCCGTCCGGCTGCGCCGCGACCCCGGCCTTGTGCAGCGGCACCGGTCGCGGCCGGTGGGCGACGGGCTGCGTTTCACCGGTGCGCTCAACGGGCTCCACGGTGGGGAGCACTCCTACGGCCGCGGCCCGGGGAGCCGCCTCGAATCCCCAGTCCAGCAGGTCGCGGGTCTCCTCGTAGACGGCGTTCCGGCCGCCGGACCGCGGATTCATGAGGGTGACCAGCAAGGTGCGGCCGTCGCGCCGGGCTGCGGCGATCAGGGTGTTTCCGGCGTGGGTCGTGTAGCCGTTCTTCACCCCGATCAGTCCGTCGTACGGCCTGACGCCGCGTGAGCCGACCAGCAGCCGGTTGGTGTTCTGGAGGGTGAACGCGTCCGGGCCGCCGTCCTGCGGGAGCTCGGCCCGTTTCGTCGAGGCGAAGTGGGCGAAGTCCGGGTCGGTCAGCCCGGCCTGCCCGAAGAGCGACAGGTCGTAGGCGGACGAGACCTGTCCCGGAGTGTCGAAACCGTCCGCGGACTCCACCCGGGTGTCGCGCGCGCCGAGGCGGCGCGCCGTCTCCTGCATATCGTCGATGGTCTTGCGCCAGCCGCCGTTCATGCTGGCCAGGGTGTGTACGGCATCGCTGCCCGAGCTGAGGAAGACGCCGTGCCACAGGTCGGCGACCTGGTAGGGCATGTCCTCCTTGAGGCCGGCGAGGGAGCTGCCCGACTCGATCCCGGCCAGGTCCTCCAGGGAGACGGTGTGCACCGCCCCCTGGGAGAACTTCGGCAGCACCGTCAGGGCGAAGAGCGTCTTGAGCGTGCTGGCGGGTGGCAGTGGCCGGTGGGCGTCCTTGGCCGCGAGGACCTTGCCGTCGGTCAGGTCCGTCACCATCCATGACAGGGCGGAGACCTCCGGCGGCTCGGGCACGTCCGGCCGGGGCAGGAACTGCACTCCGCGCCGGTCCAGCCGGCTTTCGAAGTCGGCCGGTTCGGCCGGTCCGGCTGGTCCGGCCGCGTGTGCCCCGGCCCGCAGATTGTCGATGCCATGCGGGCCATCGGCGGCTGCCGGACCGGGCACGGCCCACAGACTCGCGGCACAAACGGTGGCGGCGGTAACGACTCTGACGGGGGCCCAACTCACGCTCGACATGTGGCCCACGCTAAAAACGACCGCGGCCGGGCGCCGGTTGGCCTACGCCATCCGATGCGCGGGCACCCCGACTGCCGTACGTGGTGGGCCGGGCCCGGCGGACTGACCGCCGGGCCCGGCCGGTAAGGGCTACCAGATCTCGCCGACCCACTCGGGGTGGTCGATGAACGGGTTCCTGTTGTGCTGATACTTGTCGAATATCACCTGGTTGCGGTGCTTTTCGAAGGTGTCCGGCGGGTCCTCCTGGCTCCACTGCTTCAGCACGGAGAGCCGGCCGATATGCGGCTGGGATCCGTTGTCGACGTTGTCGTTGGGTTCCAGATCGGGGAATCCGTCGCCGCCGTCGTAGCGGACGGCCATGTAGAGGATCATGCGGGCGACATCGCCCTTGACCGCGTCACGGGGCTCGAAGGAGTCGTCGTCGGTGGAGTTGCCGGGCGCCTCGTCGACCTTCGTCCCGCCGTTGTCGAAGTCCTTGTTGCCGCGAATGCTGTTGACGGACACATCCTCCGGGCGCAGATGGTGGATGTCGGTGCCGGGGCCCGTGTCGGTGCCGAAGTCACCGTGGGACTTCGCCCAGACGTGCTCACGGTTCCAGTCGTCCGGGTTGCCGCCGTTGGAGTTCTTGCTCTGTGAGCGGCCGGTGTACAGCAGGATGACGTTCTCGCTGTTGTCCGGGTCCTGGTCGGTTTCCTTGAGGGCGTCCCAGACCTGGGAATACGTCAGCTTTCCGGTCTGGGTGCTGCTGATGATGCGGTGCAGCGAATCCTTGAGCGCCTGGCCGGTCTTGCCTTCGGCGTCCTTGTAGTACGTGTCGTCATACGACGTGTCGTCAGCCGCGCCGGCGGACAGAGATGAGTGCGCGGCGGCGGAGGCGACAGCGGCACGGTGCGGTGCGGCCGTGGTGGCCGTCGCACTCGCCGGAATCTGTACGGCCACCGCGGTCAATACCGTGCCGGCGGCGATGGCCAGCGCGATACGGGCGCGACGGGTCACGCGAGTGTTGTCCACGAAGGGTGTCCTCTCCCCGAATTGTGGCACCGAGTAGTGAAAATGTGGGGCACGACCGGCGCCGGCCGTTGGGAGCGGCCGCTGGCAGCTTTCCATCGCGGTAATCACCACAGTGTGAACATCAGGGAAGAGTTATGTGTCCACCCCGTGGCAATCACCGAATTCCCCCGAAATTGCCCGTCCGGCCGCCGATCCTCCGTCAGGAGCGCGCCGCACAGACCACTTTCGGTTCGGAAGCCGCGGAAATCGCGGGTTCCGGGTGATCCGTGACGGGTGCGAAGGGTTCGGGCGCCGTCGGAGAGCGGCGCAGCAGGTCGGGCACCAGCGTGCCGACCCCGATGACGGCCAGCGCGGCACCGAGCCACAACGGGCCGCGCAGCCCGAAGGAGTTGATGGCCATTCCGCCGCCCGAGGAACCCACGATGACGCCGAGGGTGATGAAGGAGGAATGCACGGTGTTCACCAAGGGCCGTGCATTTCCGGTCCGTTGAACACGGGTGACCATCGCCGGATTCATGGTGACCCCGACCAGGCCGATTCCCGTCATCAGCGCCACGGCCGGCACAGGGAGGTGGGCGAAGACGGCGAATCCGGCGAGGAAGAGGAAATTGAGCGACAGGCCGACGAGTTGGACACCCACCGTGTACCGGTCCGCCAGTCGTCCGACGACGGTGTTGCCGATAACGGTGGCCGCGCCGTATCCGACGAGCAGCAGCGGAACGGCGCCGGCGGCGAATCCGGTAACCTCGGTGAGAATCGGGTGGAAATAGCTGAATGCGGAGAACGTCGCACCGATGATCAGAGTGCTGGTGGACAGCACCAGCCACAACCGGGGATTCCGGAAGACCACCAGTTCCTGCCGGACACCCCCGCCGCCCTCCGCACGGCCCAGCCGGGGAATTCCGGCGAAAGTGGCCAGCGCGGCGAGAACCGTGATCCCCGAAATGACCCAGAACGCCATCCGCCAGCCGAAATGTTCACCGACGAGCGTGGACAGCGGAAGCCCCAGAAGCGTGCCGAGCATCAGTCCGTTCATGACCAGCGCGATGGCACGGCCACGGACCTCCGGCCGGGCCAGTTGCACACAGAGCGACAGGGCGACACCGAAGAACGCCTGCGAGGCGACGCCGGTGACGATCCGCGCCATCAGCATGACCCCGTAGTCCGGCGCGAGGGCGGCCAGCACATTGCCCGCCAGAAATATGCCGAACAGGGCCATCAGCGCCGTCTTCTGGCGGAGCTTCAGCACGGCGACGGTCAGGAACGGCCCGCCGGCCGCCATGGCCACGGCGAACGCGGTGATGAGGAAGCCGATCTGCGGGATGCTCACCCCCAGCCCCACCGCCATCTGCGGCATCAGCCCGGCCACCACGAACTCGCTGGTCACCATGGCAAAGATCCCCATGGCCAGCACATATACGGCGCGCGGCACGGTCAGCCCTCCCCTGCACACAAGGACACCCGCACTCCGACCCCGACCCCGGCCGGCTCACCCGTCCGGCCCCTCACTCCGCAACACTCCATGTCGCCCCTCACCTTTCACAACCGATCGTTCCAATACCTGGGCAGGCAAAGGTCCGGGCACCCAGGAATGACCCACCGGGCCGGGCCTGCGCCACGCCCACGCCGAGGACTCTACCCACATTGGACTGATCGTTCCAAAACTTTGGACGCCGGGCCCGGGGCCGAAGTGGCGGGCCCGTGCGTGGCGTTCAGCTGCGCGGCTTGTCCCACACCAGCGAATAGCGCCACAGCAGATGGCGGCGGAAGCGACTGCCCGGCAAACAGCCCCGTGCGGCGCGCCGGACCTCACCCCACGCCATGGCCGGGTCCTGGACCGGCATCTCCGGCGGCCCGGACTTGCCGCCGTGACGCCGGGCGAGGAACCGGGCCGTGGGAACACCCGCTCCGCTGACGAGCCAGTCAAGCGGCGTCCGGTTCCTGGCCAGCCCGACGAGGACGAGCCGGCCGCCGGGGGCGAGCAGACCGGCCATCCGGTGGACCGCTGCGGTGAAGTCCAGGTGGTGGACGACGGCCACGGCGGTGAGGAAGTCGAAGCCGCCGGACGCCGCCCCGGCCGGCGTCATGAAGTCCGCCTCGACGAAGGCGGCGTTCGGCACCTGCGCACTGCGCTCGCGGGCCAGCCGGACCATCGCGGCCGAACGGTCCACCCCCGTCACCTCGCGGATCCGCCCCGCCAGTTTGCGGACCAGCAGCCCGTCACCGCATCCGATGTCCAGCGCCCGGCCACAGCCGTCGGGCACGGCGTCGAGCACCAGTCGGTGGTAGTGCACATTGTGGTTCCAGTACGGGTGCTGCGCGGCGTCAGGGTGAGGCATCCGGCCACCGTAACGAGGCGGAGGGCGCGGCTTGGGCTCATCGGGTGAACCCGCGCTCCCTGCGCAACCGAACCGGTGCCGCCCGGCTTCCGAAGAATTGACAACCTCATTCACCGAACCCCTTGGACCCTTCGGACCGTGAGTTGTGGAGGCCCCCATGTCGCACTACCGCCCCACTCCCCCGCCCTACGGCGTGACGCCGGAGTATGTGCTCGCTCCCCCGCGCCCCGAGGAACGCCTCGGCGCGCCCAGGGAACCTCAGGCGCCGCCGCCCACGCCCGCGTACCGCACGGACCATGTGCTGCCTCCGCCGCGCCCGGAGGACCGGCTGCACTTCGGCCCGCCGCATCCGCAGGACCGGCCGTTCATGCCCCCGCGCCCCGAGGAGCAGCGGCAGGGGCCGGTGGCCATGCCCGATCGCCGGCGGCTGGATCTCCAGGCCGCGCTGACCGCGGCCGGGGTCGCCCCGACGGACGGGGATCTCGCCGCCCTGGCGGAGATCACGGCCCTGGGCGACACCACGGTCGGTGCCGTCATCAACTGGCTCGGGACCGCCGCACGCGCGTCATGGCCGCGGCCGCACGCGGTGTGACACGCGGTATGACACGCGGTGTGAGTGGCCCGCCGGCCTAAGCCGGACCCCGGGCGGACCCCGGCCGAGGGGGTGCCGCCGATGCGCGGGAGGGCGACGCGGCGGGCAGCGGGCGAGCCCGCTCCGGGTCGAGGAGCGGGGCCAGCAGGTCCCCGTGGAGTTCGCAGCGCGGTGCGATCTCGTCGAAGAGAAAGGTGAGTTGCTGCGGGTCGGTGCAGTCGGCGATCTCGTCCCAGGTGACCGGGGCCGAGACGGTGGGGGCGGCACGGGCCCGCAGGGTGTAGGCGACCGCGGTGGTCTTGGCGGCGGCGTTCTGCGAGAAGTCGATGAAGACCTTGCCGGGCCGCAGCGCCTTGGTCATCTTGTGCACGACCAGGTCCGGGAGGGCCGCCGCGGCCTCGACGGCGAGGCTCCTGGCGTAGGCGGTGGTCCGCTCGGACGGGGTGGGCTCGACGGGCACGATGAGGTGCAGGCCCTTGGAGCCGCTGGTCTTGGCATAGGCATCGAGGCCGTCGGCCGCCAGCCGGCCGTGCAGCCACTGTGCCGCGGCGCAGCACTCCACGATGGTGGCCGGGGCGCCGGGATCGAGGTCGAAGACGAGCCGGTCGGCGACGCCCGGCGCCTGCCGTGTCCACTGCGGGGTGTGCAGCTCGACGACCAGGTTCGCGGCCCAGACGAGCGAGGGCAGGTCCTGCAGCAGGACCTGCCGGGTGGGCCCCGACGTCGAATGGGGGACCTCGCAGGTCTTCACCCAAGAGGGCGTGCCGGGCGGCACGTTCTTGGTGAAGAAGCGCTGGCCGTCCGGCCCGTCGGGGTAGCGCAGGAAGGAGAGCGGCCGGTCGTGGAGGTGGGCCAGCAGCGGGCCTGCGGTGGTGGTGCAGTAGTGCAGCACCTCGCCCTTGGTGGTGCCGGTCTCGGGATAGAGGACCTTGTCCAGGTTGGTCAGCGAGAGGTGCCGCCCCTCCACGACGGTCATCGGCGACATACGATGAGAATCCCACACAAGGGATGAAATATGCGTTCTATATGGAATGGGTCCATATCGTTCGGTCTGGTCACCATCCCCGTGAAGACCTACAGCGCCACCGACCGCACCTCGTCGGTGTCTTTCGTGCGCATCCACGAGAAGGACGGCGCACAGATCCAGTACCGGAAGATCTGTGAACTGGACGGCGAGGAAGTCCCGAACGAGGAAGTCGGCAAGGGCTATCAGGCGCCGGGCGACGACGCCATCGTGCCGATCACCGACGAGGACCTGTCCCGGCTGCCGATGCCGACCGCCAAGACGCTGTCGATCCTGTCGTTCGTCGACCCCGACCAGATCGACCCGCTCCAGATGGACAATGCCTACTACCTGGGGCCCAACGGGGCGGCCGCCACCAAGCCGTACGCGCTGCTGCGGGAGGCCCTGGAGGACCACCGGAAGGTCGCGCTCGGCAAGGTGGCGATGCGGGGGCGGGAGTCACTGGCGATGCTGCGGGCGCACAACGGGGCGATCGTGATGCATACGCTGCTGTGGCCCGATCAGCTCCGGCCCGTCACCGGTGTGGCCCCCGACGAGGTCGAGCTCCGCGAGAACGAGCTGACGCTGGCCGAGACCCTGATGGACTCCCTGGGCGAGCTGGATCCCGCGGAGCTCCACGACGACTACCGCGAGGCCGTCGAGGAACTGGTCGCCGCCAAGCTGGAGGGCGAGCCGGTCGCCCCCGCGGCGTCGGGCACCTCCGGCGCCCAGGTCATCGATCTCACGGCGGCGCTGGAGAAGAGTGTGCGCGCGGCCCGGGGCGGCCGGGAGGCCGGTACGGAGGCGGAGCCGGCGTCCGTGACGCCCATACGGGGGCGGAAGGCGGCGAAGAAGGGCGAGGCGGAGCAGGGCGCCGCCAAGAAGAGCGGTGCGGCCGGCAAGAAGGCAACGGCGAAGAAGACCGCCCCGGCCACCGCGAAGAAGGCGCCCGCGAAGAAGACGGCGGCCGCCCCGAAGACCGCCGGCGGTCGGGCGAAGGGCACATCGACGGCCAAGAAGACCGCGGCCGCCGGCACTTCCAAGAAGACCGCGTCGAAGAGCACCGCCAAGACGAGCACTGCCAAGAAGAGCACCGCCAAGAAGACCGCGGCCAGGAAAACGAGCAAGAGGTCGTCCGCGTAGGGCCGTCGGGCCCCCTCGGCGGCGGGCGTCCGTTCTAGAGTCTTGGTATGGCTTCAGACGAGGGGACCACCCGCATCGACAGCTGGATCTGGTCCGTACGGCTCACCAAGACCCGTTCGCTGGCCGCGGCGGCCTGCCGCGCGGGGCACGTACGGGTCAACGGTGAGCGGGTGAAGCCGGCCCATGGCGTGCGCAACGGTGACGAGGTGCGGCTGCGGCATGCGGGCCGGGAGCGGATCGTGGTCGTCTCACGGCTGGTGCGCAAGCGGGTGGGCGCGGCCGTCGCCGCGGAGTGCTTCATCGACAACAGCCCGCCGGCCCCGCCGCGCGAGGAAATCCCGGTGATCGGGCATCGCGACCGCGGCACCGGGCGCCCCACCAAGCGCGATCGCCGCGAGATCGACCAGCTGCGCGGACTGTGAACCGGACCGGCCCCGCGCACCACGGGGGCCGGTCCCGGGGCGGGCCCGCGACAGATGAGTCCTATGCCGACGGCAGCGCGTCGAGGTAGAGCCACTGGCCGCCTTCGCGGACGAAGCGGCTGTGCTCGTACTGGCTGTCCGCATGGCCGTGCAGGCTGTAGTGGGCGCGGAATTCCACGGTTCCTTCGGTGTGGAAGGCACTGCCGCCGGTCGTGCCGAGGATGTCCAGGCCGGTCCACCGCTGTGCCGCTTCGAGGTCGAGGCCGGCCGGGCGGGTCGTCGGGTGCCAGGTGCGCAGCAGATATCCGGTGTCACCGACGGCGAAGGCGCTGTAGCGCGAGCGCATCAGGCGCTCCGCGGTCGGGGCCGTGGCGCGCCCCTCATGGAAGGCGGCACAGCAGTCGCGGTAGGTCTCGGCGCGTCCGCAGGGGCACGGCGAGGCGGGGGTGACAGCGGCGGGGCGGCGGGACTTGTTCTTCTGCTTCGACACCCCACGATTGTGCCGGGTCGGCGGGAGCGGGACGCGACACGCCGAGCACACCCGGACCCGGCACGCCCTGGAGCTGCACCCATTTGGGGAATTTCACTGACAAATCACCCATTTGCAGCTTTTGGTGGCTTGATACGTGCTGTGAGGCTGGAAGAACTCATGGTGTCCGTCCCCACCACCCAGGAGAGAACCCCCCATGATTCTGTCCATTTCCGGCGTCGTCCTTCTCGGTGTCATCGTCTTCCTCTTCTTCCGGAAAGACGGCCTGAAGTTGTCCCACGCTCTGGTCTCCGCGCTCTTCGGGTTCTACCTCGCCAGCTCCGCCATCGCGCCCAGCATCAAGGCCGGCGGGGCGAGCCTGGCCAGCCTCCTCGGGGGGATCAAGATCTAGGGGCCGGCCGCAGTCCGCTTCCGGCGCACCACCACGGGTCCCGCCCGAACGGGCCGCACCGGCTCCCGTCCGGGCGCGGCTCCGTGTGCGGCGCGCTCCCCGGCCCGTAGCGCAGGCCGATCCCCTCGCCCACCGCACGAGCAACAGGAGAAGACGTGGCCCGGCGCCCCCTGCCCCGCATCCTGACCCACAGCGCACCGCTCGCCCGTATGGCACACAGCGCCCCGCTCACCCGTAGCCGCGAATTCGCGCGCAGCGCCGCCGACAGCGCCTCCGATGTGTTCCATCCGCTGATCACCATCGGCCGGGGGCTGCGCCGGCTGGGCGCGGCCGGCCGGGGACGCTGGGCCGGGACGCCCAAGGAGCAGCGCGGTCCGCTGGCCTTCTTCGTGGGCGCGTGTCTGCTGGTGGTGTGGCTGGTGCCGTACGGGCCGCTGCTCGCCCTGATCGGGGTCATGGGCGCGGGGGCCTGGGCGGGGCGGGAGCGTACGCCCGTGGTGACCGGCCCCAGCGAGGCCGAGACCGAGCGGCTGCGGGCGCTCTACGAGGCGCTGGTCCCCTACCTCTCCGCCGAGGGCGACCCCAGCCCGCTGTATGCGCACGGCGGTGACTGGGAGCGGGCCTTCGTCGAGTACGCCTTCGACGACAGCGGGCGGCTGGAGCGACTGCAGCTGAAGTACCCGGCGTACTTCACCGACGGTGAGGACCGGTCCCGGGTCCGCATCGAGCAGGTGCTGTACGCCAAGGCGGGCCGCGGCCGGGAGTACCACTTCGCCTGGGACGAGCTGGCCAATCAGCTCACCCTGACCGTGCTGGACGCGCTGCCGACGGATATCGCCGCCCAGCGCTTCGTCACCTCGCCCGGCGAGACGGTGCTCGGGTTCACCGACCCGGACTCCGTGCAGCGGACCCTGCCGGTCACCGGCGAGGAGGAGACCCGGGACGCCCCGCCGGTGGTCTGGCGTACCGGGCAGCGCTCCACCGAACCGCATCTGCTCGTCCTGGGGCAGCCGGGGACCGGCGCCACGACGCTGCTGCGCTCGATCGCGCTGCAGGCGCTGCAGCACGGCGATGTGCTGGTCATCGACGGCAGTGGGACCGGTGAGTACGGATGTCTGGCCGGGCGCCGCGGTGTGCTGGGGGTGGAGAGCGGGCTGGCGGGGGCGCTGGCGAGGCTGGAGTGGGCGTCGCACGAGACCGAGCGGCGGCTGATCGAGGGGAACCGGGCGCGGCAGGAAGGCGGGGCGGCGCCGGACGACACCCGGCGGCCGCTGTGGGTCATCGCGGACCGTCCGACGGCGCTGTCCCATATCGCGGTCGCGGAGGGCCTGGACGATCCGCAGCGGTGGCTGCAGGTGCCGCTGCGGCACGGCCGGGCCGCTCATGTCACGGTCGTCGTGGCCGACCAGTTCGAGACCGCCGAGTTGCTGAGCGATCCGGTACGGGCGCACACCAAGGCGCGGGTGGTGCTCGGCCCCGCCACGGCGGAAGAGGTACGGGCGGTGCTCGGAGCGCCGCCGCACACCACACCGCCGGCGATGGTGCCGCCGGGGCGCGGCTATGCGCGGCTGGGGAGCGCACCCGTACTGCGGCTCCAGGTGCCGGCCACGCCCGACCCGCTCGACGACGCCACCGGACAGGCACACCGGGAGGCCGTCACGGCGCTGCTGCCGGAGCGTACGGTCCCGGCCGACGGGGCGGGGCCCGCCGAGCCGGTGACCGGCGACAAGCCGCTGGATACCGGCAAGCCGGTGCCCCGCGGCACATCGGTGGACGTGGGCAAGTCGGTGGACGTCGGCAAACCGGTGGACGTCGGCACGTCCGCGCGCGCCGCCGGGGCGGAGCCGGAGGACGGGCCCGCGGCGGCCGGTGCGGCACCGAATGCCGAGGAGACCGGGTCCGCCGCCGAACCGGTGGGCGCGAGCGCGCGGGTGCGGACCGACAAGGGCGGCGAACCCCGGGTGGTCAAGGGGTCGGTGGAGGCCGTTCGCGCGGAGGGATGAGGCGCATCCGCCCGCTGAACGCCGACCGGTCCCCGATGTCCGCTCCGCCCGGCCCGCGAAACGCGTCCTGACGGCCGGTCAGGCCACGAAGGTGTGCCGCAGCTCCGCCTCCACCGGCGCGCCCGTCGCCACCAGTCGCGCGGCACCGGCCAGCCGGACCGCGGCCTCGTCGGCGACGGCACCGTTGACCGTGAACGGCAGCCGTACGAAGCCCTCGAAGGCGCCGTCGACACCGAATCGCGGACCGGAGGGCACCCGCACCCCGAGCCGCTCCCCCGCCTCGGCGATCCGGGAGCCGGAGAGTCCGCCCGTCCGTGCCCAGAGGGTGAGCCCGCCGCGGGGCACGCTGAACTCCCAGTCGGGAAGGTGCCGGTGCAGCGCCCCGACGATCGCGTCGCGATTCTCGCGGGCCTGCTCGCGGCGGATGCCGATGGCCTTCTCCCAGCCGCCGCTCTCCAGGAGCGAGGCGATGGCGAGCTGTTCCAGGACCGGTGAGCCCAGGTCGGAGTAGGCGCGGGCGGCGACCAGGCTGCGGATGATGTCGGGGGCGGCACGCACCCAGCCGATCCGCATCCCGGCCCAGAACGCCTTGCTCGCCGAGCCGACGGTGATCACCGCGCTGCCGGCCGGGTCGAACGCGCAGACCGGGCGGGGCGGTTCGGCGTCCTCGTCCAGCCGGAGCTCGGTCATGGTCTCGTCGACGACGAGCAGGGTGCCGGCCGAACGGGCCGCGTCGACGAGGCGGCGGCGCTGGTCCTCGGTGGCGAGGGTGCCGGTGGGGTTGTGGAAGTCGGCAACGACATAGGCCATACGGGGGGCGGCATCGCGCATCACCTGGCGCCAGGCGGGAATGTCCCAGCCGGCCAGCTTGTCCCCGAGGGCGACCGGGACGAGCCGGGCACCGGCGTCCCGCATCAGCTGCAGGATGTTGGCGTACGAGGGCGAATCGACGGCCACACGCTCGCCGGGGCCGGTACAGAGCCGGCAGATCGCGGCGACGGCACCCATCGCGCCGGTGGTCACCATGATCTGTTCGGGCATGGTGGGGATACCGCGGGCGGTGTAGCGGTCCGCGAGGGCCTGCCGCAGGACGGGCAGGCCGGCCGGGTAGTCGCCGTGGGTGTGGGAGTAGAGCGGAAGGTCGGCCATGGCACCCTGGACGGCGCGGGTGAGCCAGGGTTCGGGGGCCGGGAGGGCGGCGCAGCCGAGGTCGATCATGGAGCCGGCGGCTTCCGGGGGCAGCGGTTCCAGACCGCGGGTGGGAAGCGGATTGCCGGCCGGGACGGCGGTCCAACTGCCCGAGCCGCGCCGGGACTCCAGGAATCCTTCGGCGCGCAGCGCTTCGTAGGCGGCGGCGACGGTGGTGCGGCTGACGCCGAAGGCCGCGGCCAGTTCGCGCTCGGCCGGCAGGCGGGCGGCGACGGGTATCCGGCCTTCCAGCACGAGGAGGCGCACACCGTCGGCGAGGCTGCGATAGGCGGGCAACCGGCGGCCGCCGACCGCGAGTTGGGCGTCGCGCGGGTCCTGCGACCGGAGCAGCCGGGCGAGTTGGGGCGCACCGACCGCTGAAGTCCACTGAGCCATGAAGATCAGTCCACCTTCCCCGAATTGGCTCTACTTCCCGAGCCCGGACACGCCACATGGTGTCACGCATCGGTCCAATCCTGCCAGGAGGGGGAATAGTCGTGTCCATGACCAGTGAATCCGGCCCACGGAGGCGTCTGCCGGTGCGCCGGCTGGTTCAGCTCTACACGGGGCTGACGCTCTACGGCGTCAGTATGGGGCTGATGCTGCGGGCCGAGCTGGGGCTGGAGCCATGGAGCGTGCTCAACCAGGGCATATCCCGCCATACGGGGCTGTCGATCGGCACGGTCACCATCGTGTCCGGCGCGCTGATCCTGCTGCTGTGGATCCCGCTGCGCCAGCGCCCCGGCCTGGGCACGGTGTCCAATGTGGTGGTCCTCGGGCTGGTGATGGACGCGACCCTGGCCTGGATGCCGGAGCTGGACTCACTGGGCGCCCGTATTCCGCTGCTCGCGGGCGCCGTCCTCCTGAACGGCGCCGCGACCGGTCTGTACATAGCCGCCGATTTCGGTCCGGGGCCACGCGACGGGCTGATGACCGGGCTGCACCGGCGGACCGGGCGCCCGGTGCGGCTGGTGCGGACCTGCATCGAGGTGACGGTGCTCGCGGCGGGCTTTGCGCTCGGCGGGTCCGTCGGCGTCGGCACGGTGGTCTATGCGCTGGCCATCGGCCCCCTGGCGCAGTTCTTCCTCCGCCGCTTCGCGATCAAGGACGCCCCCGCGAAACCGTCCCCGGTGGTGGCCCGCGGAGGGGCTTCACCTGAGCGCGCAATACTGCCGGAGTGACCTCAGCGATACGCATCCGCCACGCCTATCTCGACCACCCCGGGCCGCTCCCCTTCGCCCACCGGGGCGGGGACGCGGAGGGCCTGGAGAACACCGCCGCCGCCTTCCGCCGAGCCGTCGGCCTCGGCTACCGCTATCTGGAGACCGATGTGCACGCCACATCGGACGGGCAGCTCGTCGCCTTCCACGACGCGACGCTCGACCGCGTCACCGACACCCGCGGCGCGATCGGGCAGCTCCCCTGGCGGGCGGTGCGCCGGGCCCGGGTCGGCGGCCGGGAGCCGCTGCCGCTGTTCGAGGAGCTGCTGGAGGAGTTCCCCGAGGCGCGCTGGAACGTCGACCTCAAGGCCGACGCCGCACTGCCGCCCCTACTGGACCTGCTGCGCCGCACACGCGCCTGGGACCGGGTGTGCGTCGGTTCGTTCTCGGAGGCCCGGGTGGCGCGGGCCCAGCGGCTGGCCGGCCGGCGGATGGCGAGCTCGCTCGGCACCCGTGGCGTGGCCGGGCTGCGGCTGCGTTCGTACGGCCGCGGAGTGCTGCCGCTCGACCGGCTGCTGGGTGCGGCGGTGCGGCGCAGCGCGGTCTGCGTCCAGGTCCCCGAGCGGCAGTCCGGCCTCCCGGTCGTCGATCCGCTGTTCCTGCGCGCCGCGCATGCGCTGGGCATGCAGGTCCATGTCTGGACGGTCAATGACGCGGAGCGGATGACCGCCCTCTTGGATCTCGGCGTGGACGGCATCATGACCGACGACATCGAGACGCTGCGGGCGGTGCTGACCGAGCGGGGGTGCTGGGCCTGAGCTACCTGTGGACCGTGGCCCGTCCGCCGCTGTGAACGGGGATCGTGTCCCTGGTGGCGTTCTTCGCGGTCGGTTTCGTCCTGCCGGCGAGGGTCCGGTGGGGCGGGCGATCGCGGCGGCCGGAAATCCTGGACCTGACCGGATTTAGTCTCCGGGGGCGCGGGGCGGTAGTGTACGCCTTTGGCTCACCAGGCGGACCGTTACTGCGCGCTCAAGCATGGAAGGCGCTGGGTGACATCTGCTGCCAGATGTGACAAACCGGGCGCCGGTGGGTACAACAAGGGGCGGCACGAAGGAAGGCAGCGGCGCACAGCGCCTCCGTCAAGGGCGGTGGTGGGCGACGGGTGGGCTCATGTCCCGAATTCGGGAATCTTCACCGCCGACCGGACGTTGACCGGATGACGACGACAGCGACACCTGTCCTGTGGGCGACAAGCCCGGGAGGCACGATTCATGAGTGAGCGAGCTCTCCGCGGCACGCGACTCGTGGTGACCAGCTACGAGACCGACCGCGGCATCGACCTGGCCCCGCGCCAGGCGGTGGAGTACGCATGCCAGAACGGACATCGATTCGAGATGCCGTTCTCGGTTGAGGCCGAGATTCCGCCGGAGTGGGAGTGCAAGGTATGCGGTGCACCCTCTCTTCTGGTGGATGGCGACGGCCCCGAGGAGAAGAAGGGTAAGCCCGCGCGTACGCACTGGGACATGCTCATGGAGCGGCGCACCCGCGAGGAGCTCGAGGAGGTGCTGGCCGAACGGCTGGCCGTCCTGCGCTCCGGCACCATGAACATTGCCGTGCATCCGCGCGACAGCAACCGCAAGTCCGCCTGACAACGGACCTGCGACAAGCAGCACGCAAGGGCCGGGGCCACTGCATTGCGCAGTGGCCCCGGCCCTTGCCGCATCCGCGGCCCCTCCGCCCGGCCGCCGGGCGCGCTCAGCCGGTGAGCGGCGGATCCTGGCGGCGCGGGGACGGGGGCTCGTCGTCGCGGATGACCTGGCCCTGGACGACCTTGCCGTCCGGCCGGTGCATCCGGGCCTGCTGGAACGCGTCACCGAACGAGCCCGGCGCGTAGCCCGACCGCCGGGACAGCAGCTTCTCGGCGCGGCGCCGGATCAGCTTTCCGGTCGGCGGGAAGAGGCAGAGCAGCCCCAGTGCGTCGGACACCAGCCCCGGCAGCATCAGCAGCAGCCCGCCGGCCATCGGGAGCGTATTGCCGCTGCCCGACGTCCCACTGCCCGACGTCCCGTTGCCGGATCTTCCGTTGCCGGACGGGGAGTTGCCGGGCGCCGCCGGGCCGCCGGCGGTCTGAAGGCTCTCGGTGAGGTTCCGCCAGGCGCGACGGCCGGCCCGCTTGGTCACATAACCGCCGACGATCACTCCGCCGACCAGCAGAAGCAGGACCGTCAGACCGTTGGTGGCACCGGCCACGACGGTCAGCAGCCAGATCTCCAGCACCATCCAGGCGGCGATGCCCAAGGGCACGAACCTACGGGCGCGCGAGCGCTGGGGCGGGCGGGGACTCGGCGATGGCGTGGCTCCGAACGACATGCCTCAAGTGTGCCTGGCCCGTCGGGCCGCCTTTCCCAAGGGTCGCCGGATTGATCAACTCCCGGCCACCGGGCCCCCGGGCCGGGGTCAGCGGCCGCGGATCTTGTCCACCCGTGAGCCGACACCCCAGGCCGTGACGCGCCACAGCGCCTCCACGACGATGTCCCGGCTCATCTTGCTGTCGCCGTACTCGCGCTCGACGAAGGTGATCGGGACCTCGACGACGTGATAGCCGGCCTGCACGGCGCGGCGGGCGAGGTCGACCTGGAAGCAGTAGCCCTGGGAGGCGACGTCGTCCAGGCCCAGCCCCTTGAGTGCCTCCGCGCGAAAGGCCCGGTAGCCGCCGGTGAGGTCGCGCAGCGGCAGATCCAGCGCCAGCCGGGAGTAGGTGCTGCCGCCGCGGGAGATGAGCTGGCGGTACTTGGGCCAGTTGACGGTACGGCCGCCGGGCACCCAGCGCGATCCGAGGACGAGATCGGCGCCCTTGAGGGCGGTGAGCAGCCGGGGCAGCTCCTCGGGCTGGTGCGAGCCGTCGGCGTCCATCTCGACCAGCACGCCGTAGCCGTTGTCGATGCCCCACCGGAAGCCGGCGAGATAGGCGGCGCCGAGGCCTTCCTTGCCCTTGCGGTGCAGGACATGGACCTGCTCGTCGTCGGCGGCCAGTTCGTCGGCCAGCTTGCCGGTGCCGTCAGGACTGTTGTCGTCCGCGACCAGGACATGTGCCTCCGGGACGGCGGACCGCACCCGCGAGACGATCGGCTTGATGTTCTCCGCCTCGTTGTACGTCGGAATGATCACCAACGTGGTGCCGAGCGGACCGTACTGCCGCTGACCGTCTGTCACTGCTGCCCCTTCTCGTCCTTCGTACGCCCACGCCGGCCGATGACTGCCGCGGCGGCGCAGGACAGAAGGCCCACGATAGCGAGCGCCCACTCAGGAGCGGCACCGACGCGGTCGGCGAGCGTCGTTTCGTCCCGCAGCGGAATCCGCGCGGAGACCACGCCCTGCGTGAACTCGGGGATCCGGTGGGTGACCGTGCCGTCGGGGGCGACCACCGCGCTGATTCCGCTGGTGGCGGCGGTGACCACGGCGCGGCCGTGTTCGACGGCGCGCAGCTTCGACATCGCCAGCTGCTGCTCGGGCTGGCCGGTGCGGCCGTAGGTGGCGTTGTTGGTCTGGATGACCAGGGCGCGGGCACCGGCGTCGACGGTGTCGTGGACGATCTCGTCGTAGGCGACCTCGAAGCAGATGACGTCGCCGAGCCGGGCGGGGCCGACCTTGAGCACGCCGGTGTGGTCACCGGGGTAGAAGTTGCGGGGCACCCGCTCGAAGCGCGTGATGATCTTGCTGAGCTGCTCCCGGAACGGCACGTACTCGCCGAACGGCACCGGGTGCTGCTTGGTGTAGGAGGCTCCCGGCCCCTTCTTCGGATCCCAGACGATGCCCTCGTTGAAGACATAGCCCTTCTTGGTGGGGTGGTCGACCAGGGCCCCGACGAGGACGGGCACGTTGATGGCCTTCACGGCCTCGTCGATCCGGTCGTACGCCTCCCGGTACTTGTACGGATCGAGGTCGGAGGAGTTCTCCGGCCAGATCACCAGGTCCGGCTTCTTGGCCCGGCCGGCCTTGACGTCCGCGGCGAGCTTCTCGGTGGCGGTGGCGTGGTTGTCGGTGATCATCATGGGGCGGCCCAGGAAGTCCATGCCGGGTGACTGGACGTTGCCCTGGACGACAGCGATGTCGACGGTGTCGTCGGCCTTCGTGGGAACGGGCACCAGCGCGCCGGCCAGGGTGACCGCGGCGGCGAGCCCGAACGTCTCCAGCGCCGGGACGGCCCGGCGCAGCGACCCGTTCTTGCGCAGCCCCCAGAGGGTGGCGGCGCAAGCGGCGAGCAGCGCCCCGGCCAGCGCGACGGCGAAGGTCACCAACGGGGCGCCGCCGAGCGCGGCGAGCGGGGTGAGCGGCGATCCGGTGTTCGCGAACGCCAGCCGGCCCCACGGGAAGCCGCCGAGCGGCAGCCGGTCGCGGGCCCACTCCTCGGCGACCCACAGACAGGCCGTCCACACCGGCCAGGCCGGCAGCCGGGAGGTGACGGCGAGCGCAGCGCCCAGCAGCGCCAGGAAGAACGCCTCGGCGATCGAGAGGCCCACCACCGCGTCCCAGCCGACGACATGCAGCCACTTCAGCAGGATCAGGAAGAACGGCAACCCGAACACGAAGCCCGTCCAGGCTCCCTGGCGGGCGGTCCGGCCACGGGTCAGCAGCGACAGCGCGGCGACGGACACCAGGGACAGCGGCCACAGGTCGTACGGCGGGAAGGCGAGTCCGAGCGCGAGGCCGGCGACGACCGCGAGGCCGCTGCGCGGCGCCTCACGGCGGGCCAGTGCGGCCAGACGCCGGGCGCGTCCGGGGCGGGCGGGCGCGGCGGCGGAGGCCGTCCCGGCGGGTGGCACCGGGCCGTCGGGCGTGGTGCCGCTGACGGCTTCTTCGGTGGTGTCGGAGCCCGATGGCACGGTCACGAGCCTTCCTGCAGGTCGAGCGGTAGTGAGCTGACCGTACATCGGGAGGCCGGGATTGCGGATGCGGGGTGCACAAAAGGTAAAGAGGCAGCGCCGGGAGCGTGCGCGCGGGATCATGTGCGGTGCGGATAGGGGCCCGGCGCCCTTCGGGCCGACCTGGGACCCGCTGGCTGCGGGTCGACCGAAAGCCGTTGTCTACTGAGCGTCCGGGCCCCACCCGGGTCGCACCCGCCGACCAGCCGAAACCTTCCGTCGCCCCGTGCCGCGGGTCCTGGACCTGGCTCCCAGTGGCGGTGTGCCCCAGTGGCGCACCGCCCCATGGCCCAGCTGCGTTCGACGACTGCGCGGAGATCTACCGGTCGGACGTCCTGTGGTGGACTCGGCCGAACCTACCGGCCGCCGACCGCCTGCTGTCAACAGGTGCTCCGCCTGCGTCGTTTTCGCGTCGCCCCAGGTCAGCCGCGAGCGCCCGCAGGTGGGCCAAGGAGCAGCAAGCACGGTCCGCGCCGGCACGTGCCCGCGTGATGTCACTCGTTCGGCGGCCCGAAGACCGTTCGCCCGCCGACGACCGTACGCAGGCATACCGGGAGGTCGTTGCCGGGGGTGAGATCGGGCAGGCCGGGGGTGCCGGAGCGGGGGTCGGTGGACCAGCGCTCCACCCTCTCGTCGGGCGCCTGGACGAGCAGCTCGCCGGTGCGCCAGACCGCGTAATCGGCGGGGGCGCCGGGCACCAGGACGCCCGCGTCGTCCCGGCCGATGGCGCGCCAGCCGCCGCGGGTGTGGGCGGTGAACGCGGCGCGGGCCGAGATGCCGTGGGCGCGGGTGCGGTGGAAGACGGCGGCCCGCACGGTGCCCCAGGGGTCGAGCGGGGTGACCGGGCTGTCGGAGCCGAGGGCGAGCGGGACCCCGGCCTTGAGCAGCGCGGCGTACGGGTTGAGGGTGCGGGCCCGGTCGACGCCGAGACGGGCGGCGTACATGCCGTCCTCGCCGCCCCACGCCGCGTCGAAGGCGGGCTGGACGGAGGCGGTCAGGGCCAGGTCGGCGAAGCCGGCGATGGTGTGGTCGGTGAGCATCTCGGCATGCTCGACGCGGTGGCGGGCGGCCCGGATACGGGCGAGGCCGAGGCGCTCGGCGGCGGCCCGTACCCCGTCGACGACGCCGGTCAGGGCCGCGTCGCCGATGGCGTGGAAGCCGGCCTGGAGTCCGGCCTCGGTGCAGGCGGCGACATGGGCGGCGACGGCCTCGGCGTCGAGGTGCGCGGTGCCGGTGTGGCCGGCGTCCACGTAGGGGGCGTGCAGATGGGCGGTGTGCGATCCGAGCGAGCCGTCGACGAAGAGATCGCCCGCGGCGCCGATGGCCCCGAGTTCGCGGATCCGCTGCGCGTCCTTTGCGGACGCGACCAGTTCGGCCCAGTAGCCGACGACGCGCGGGCCGTTCCCCTCCCGGGCCAGCGCGAGCAGCGCCGTGAAGTCGTCCTCACCGGAGATGTCCGGGCCCGCGCACTCGTGGACGCTGCCGATGCCGAGCGAGGCGGCGCGGGCGAGCGCGGCGGACTGGGCCTCGGCGCGCTGGGCGGGGGTGACGGTGGCGTACGCGGCCTGGCGCACCGCATGGTGGGCGTCACCGGTCAGCGGCGCGTCCGCCCGGAACCCGGCCAGCTCGCGCACCCCGGGGACCAGATCGAGCAGCGCCGTCGTCACGACCGCGGAGTGCACATCGACGCGGGTGAGGTAGAGCGGGCGGCCGCCGGTGGCCGCGTCCAGTTCCGCGCGGGACGGCGGGCGGCCCTCCGGCCAGGCGCTGGCGTCCCAGCCGTGTCCGAGCAGAATCCGGTCCGCCTCCCGCGCGGCCGCATAGCCTCGGATCCGGGCGAGGGCATCGGACAGGGTGGCCGCACCGGACAGATCGAGTCCGGTGAGCGCGAGCCCCGTCGCGGTGGTGTGCACATGTGCGTCCGTGAACGCCGGGGTGACGAGCGCACCGTCCAGCGGGACGACCTCGTCCACACCTTCGGCGAAGGAGTCGGCCGCGCCCTCCTCCCCGACCCAGGCGATGCGGTCGCCCTCGACGACCATGGCGGTGGCGAAGGGGTCCGCGGGGCTGTGCACCTCACCGCCGCGCAGCAGGACCGTACGGGGACGGGCCGGGCCGGAGGGGTGCTGTCGGACCGGATCGGGGGTGCGCTCGCTCATACCGGACAGTTTGACCCCTGTGCGCGGACGGGCCGCGCGCGGGGGGCGATCACCGGTCAGATGCGTGGCGGACGGGCCTCGTAGGGGGTGGAGAGCACGACCGTGGTGCGGGTCGAGACACCGGCGAGGGTTCTTATGCGGGTGAGCAGATGCTCCAGCTCCAAGGGGGTGGCGACCCGGACCTTGAGGATGTAGTTCTCGTCGCCCGCGACGCTGTGGCAGGCCTCCAGCTCGGGGACCTCGGCCAGGCGGTCGGCGATGTCGTCCGGTGCGCTGGGGTCGAAGGGTTTGACCGAGATGAAGGCGGTGAGCGGCAGGCCCACCGCTTCGGGGTCCACGATGGCGGCATAGCCCCGGATGACACCGCGCTGCTCCAGACGGCGCACCCGCTGGTGCACCGCCGAGGTGGACAGGCCGGTGGCCTTGCCCAGGTCGGTGTAGCTCATCCGCCCGTCCTTGACGAGCAGATCCACGATTTGTCGGTCCAACTCCTCCACGCTCTCAACCTACTGTGCGCGGGCGCGTATGCGCACCGCGCGCCGGATCGTGGACCCCCTTGCGCCGGGCCATGTGACCAATGCCACACGCGTGATCCGGTGTCGGTGGGGTGCCGGCGATTATGCGTGCGGCATGAAGGGAATTGCTGCTGGTGGCCGGGACCGCCCGTCACAGGAAGTCAGCGGTACGACTGGCCCACCCGAGGGGGATGGACATCATGCGACGCCTTGAGCAGGACTCCGCTGCCGCGAACATCGACGCCCAGGAGGGCGACAGTTCCGGCCTCTCCGGCGACGACGGTGCGTACGACTCTTTCGACACCTATGAGATCTACCGAGTGACCTGCCCCGACTGCCTGCAGCCGATCGCGCTGCTGGCGGACGAGGACACGCTCCCGGAGCACGCCCTGTGCGCCTCGCCGTGGAACCCGTTCGGGCTGACGGTGTGCCAGGGCTCCGGCCGGGCGGCGGCCGAGGCACCGGAGACCGAGGACACACTGGACGCCCAGGAGCAGGACGCCGCGGTGCTGCTGACGCTTCCGGAGAGCCTGGACTGGCGCCGTCAGCCGTTCTCGCACATCGGCGGACCCGGCACCCAGCCGGTCCGGGTGCCGAGGATGCGTCCGGGCGTCTGAGAGCCCGTAGGGCCTTTCCGGCCCGCAGAGCCTTCCGGGGGGCCGCGCTCACCAGTAGCGGCCCTCGATCATCGCCTCCAGCGCGTCCCGGTGGAGGATCAGCGCATCGGCGTCGGCCGGGACCGGTATCTCGCCGAAGTGGACCTGGCGGTAGGCCACTCGCAGCATCACGATGGCGTGCCGCAGGGCCGCGTAGAGGGTGTGGAAGTCCATGTCGCGGGGCGGGTGCCCGGTGAGCGCGGCATAGCGGCTCTCGACGCGGTCGCGGCTCAGGAAGTCGGGCAGTCCCGGTTTGCCGCCGGACTCGGTGAGGTCCTGGAAGAAGCGGTGGAGAAAGACCATCCAGCCCAGGTCGAGTTCGCGGGGGCCGAGGGCGGCCATCTCCCAGTCGAGGACGGCGGCAGGTTCGAACCCGTCGTAGACGATATTGCCGATCCGGGCGTCACCCCAGGTCAGAACGGTCTCGCCGGGGTCCGACGGCCAGCGGTCGGCCAGCCGGGCGAAGCCACGCTCGATGAGCGGGGAGCGCGGACGGCCGTCAATGACCCAGGAGTAGTAGGCACGTTGGGCCTCGACATGACGGTGCAGCGCGCCACCGGTGCCGGGAGTGGCCAGGAAGTCGGCCGCGGCGGGCGGGACTTGGCCGTGCAGCCGGGCGAGGACCGAGACGCTGGCGGCTTCCAGGTGGTCGCGCTGGGCGTCGGTGGCGTCGTGCAGCCAATTCCCCTCGTACGTATAGGGCATGACGTCCGGTGGGACGCGGCCGTCGGCGCGGGCCATGACGAAGAACGGCGCGCCGAGGTGTGCCGGGTCCTCCTCCAGCCAGAGGGTGCGGGGCACCGGGAGGTCGGTGTGGTCGGCGACCAGGCGCATGGTGCGGTACTGCCGGGCCATGTCGTAGCGCGGGAAGACGGTGTACGCGGCGGGGTCGGCGGCGAGGCGTAGTGCGCAGGACGGCACCGGCGGTTCGGGGTGTTCGATGTCGAAGAGCAGCGTCTCGCTGGACATGCCGTTGGAGTCCGGGACGGTCGCGGCGACGGCGCGGGCGCCGGGCAGCCGGGTGCCGAGCCAGGCGGTGAGCCGGCGGGTGAGGGCTTCGGGGTCGCGGGTGGTGGTGCGGGGGCGCCGCCCTGCGGGCGCTCCCCCGGGGTGGTTTCCGTCGGGGCCCGCGGCGGGCGGCGGATGCGGTGTCATCGGCCGGCCTCCCGCGCGACGGAGTCATACCCGGTGAAGCCGCTGGGGTCGTGCCGGCCGAAGCTTCCGTGCTCGAAGATGCCGTAGCCGGTGCGGCCTTCGAGGGTGAAGCGGGCGGCGTGGTCGGTGACCCCGTATGCGGCGAGCGGATGTGCCGCCGGGTCGGTGAGGTCGTAACTGCGGCGGTCGGTCCAGCCTCGGCCCCGCCAGGTGCCGTGCTGCCAGTCGTCGGCGGGAGGGTAGCCGGCCCCGAGGGCGAGGGGCGAGGAGGTGAGGATCTCCGCGGTGAGTTCCAGGGGCTCGCGGCCGGGGCCGGTGAGGTGGATGACGGCGCGTTCGGGGTGGCGGGTGCCGGGGCGGTAGCCGATGTCCGTGTGCGGCCAGCCGAGTTGGACCTCGCGGGCGTCGTCGTGGACCACGAGGGCCTCGTTGAGGGTGCGATGGCCGTCGGCGTCCTCCTGGACGATGACCATCACAAAGCGGTCGTCGAAGCGCACCGGGCACCAGACCCAGTGGAAGCCCTCGGGCCGCAGCTCCTCCGCGGCCCGTCCGCCGTCCTCACCGGGTATCGGGCGGACGCCCCAGCTGCGGTCGCGGGTGCCGGTCCACTCCCCCGCCGTGACGGCGAGCTCCTGGCCGGCGACGCGGATGCTGCCGGTGCAGGTGCCCGCCTGGACGAACCGCCGGCCTTCCAGCATCAGCCGGTCGCCGCGGTACTGGGTGTGGTGCGGCTCCCAGGTGGCGGGAAACGCCGCGTGCCAGGTCAGGTCGTAGGCCAGGCCGTCCGGGTCGGCGGGGTCCGCGGCACAGGTCAGCCGCAGCCGGGCGAGCGGCTCCTCGACGGTGATGGTGAGCGGGCCGACGGTGAGCGCGAGGCGGTCGTCGGTGAGCGCGTCGGAGGCCCGTACGGCATACAGCCGTTCGCCGAGGCGGAGGGTGGCATAGGCGTCGATGACGCCGGTGTTGGGGTAGACACCGAGGCCGGCGATCAGCAGGGCGCGGCCGGAGTGGTCCATGACGTGGAAGATGCACCGGTCGTAGGCGTTGCGGTCGCCGGTGGCGACATACCGCAGGGACAGCGGGACCTGGTGGATCGGGTACTCGTCGAGCGCGATCGGGCGGTCGGGCACGGTCTCCTCCTGGGCGCGCGGACGGCAGGGCGTCACCTCGGACACGACGCCCGCGAACGGGAGTTGACGGTACGTCAGCTCTGAACGGACGGCCAGACCCGGAATGGGAAGTAGGGGACAGCAGCGCACTTCGCCTATTACCGTCACCTGGTCGACTCGCCACTGATCCCTGGAGCCACGGTGACCTCACGATCTCTGCGCTGTCTGCGCTGCGCCCGCCCCTCGGAGGGTCTCGACGGCTGCCGGACCTGCGCCGCGGAGAGCATCGGCGCCATTGCGATGCCGCCGCTCGCGGATCTGGCCGGCGTGGACCTCAGCAGCTATCCCGGCGGTCCGTGGGGCTGCCGGCGGCCCTGCCGGTGTCCGGTCCGCCGGTCACGCTGGGCGAGGGCAACACCCCGGTCGTCCGGCTGCGGAACGGCCCGGACCGAGCAGGGGCGAACGCGGCGATGGCGCGGGCGGTCGAGCAGCCCGGCCGGTACCCGCTGACCAGCTACTCCTCCCCCTCGCCGGGCGGGAATCCTCCCCCGAGCTCTCAACCCCGTTCGAGCAGGGGGGATCCCCATGCCAACGAGGGGTACAAGCCGGTCGCCTACGAGCTGGCGCGGGACTTTTCCAGGCGGCAGCTCGACATGGTGGTGGTGCCCACCAGCCGGGCGGATCTGCTGGCCGGAATCGGCCGCGGCTTCCGGGAGTTGGCGGCCGCCGGGCTGATCGGCCGGGAGCCCCGGCTGGTGGCCGCGGAAACGGCCGCCGCGGCACCGTTCACCGCCGCGCTGCGCCACCCGGACCGCGCGGACCAGGAGCGTACGCGGGTGACGGGCGGGCCGACGGTGGCCTTCTCCCTCGGCGAGGAGCGGCCGTGCCGGCAGGGGCTCGACGCGCTGTGGCGCGGCAGAGGCACGGCGGTCGCGGTGGACGACGAGGCGATCATGGCCGGACACCGGAGGCCGGCGGCGGGCCTGCTCCTGGAGCCGTCGTCCGCCGTCGCGTCCGCCGTGGTGCGGGCACAGGCCCGTACCTCCGGCGGGCTGGTGGTCGCGATCGGGACGGCGACGGGGCTCAAGGGGCTGGTGGGCTGACACCGGGCCCCGGCCGGGCGGGAAGCCGCGGGGTGGGCGGGGGCGTCCCGCCCACCCCGACGCGCTCAGCGCTGCTCGGGGCCCGCGAGATGGCGGGCGATGACCATCCGCTGGATCTGGTTGGTGCCCTCGACGATCTGCAGGACCTTGGCCTCGCGCATGAAGCGTTCGGCCGGGAAGTCGAGGGTGTAGCCGTAGCCGCCGAGGAGCTGGACGGCGTCGGTGGTCACCCGCATCGCGGTGTCGGTGCAGAACAGCTTGGCCATCGCCGCTTCCTTGGAGAACGGCAGACCGGCGTCGCGCAGCCGGGCGGCGGTGAGGTAGAGCGCGCGGCCCGCCTCGATCTGGGTCGCCATGTCGGCGAGCATGAAGCGCAGGCCCTGGAAGTCGGCGATGGGGCGGCCGAATTGCTGTCGTTCGGCGGTGTACGCGAGCGCCTCGTCCAGCGCCGCCTGGGCGACGCCGATGGCACAGGCCGCGATGCCCAGACGCCCGGAGTCCAGCGCGGACAGGGCGATGGCGAAGCCCTGCCCCTCGTCCCCGAGGCGGCGCGAGTCGGGGATACGGACGGCGTCGAAGTGCAGCTGGGCGGTCGGGGAGCCCTTCATGCCCATCTTGCGCTCGGGCGCCGCGGCACTCAGCCCCTCGGCGTCACCGGGCACCAGGAAGGCGGTGATGCCATGGGCGCCGCTGCCGCCGGTGCGGGCCAGCACGGTATAGAAATCGGCCACGCCACCGTGGGTGGTCCAGGCCTTGGTGCCCTCCAGCGTCCAGACGTCGCCCTCCCGGGTGGCCCGGGTGGTCAGGGAGGCGGCGTCGGAGCCCGAGGAGGGCTCGGAGAGGCAGTACGCACCCAGCAGTCCGCCGCCGAGCATGTCCGGAAGGTGTTCGGCGCGCTGCTCCTTGCTGCCGTATCCGGCGAGCGCATGACAGGCGAGGGTGTGCACGCTGACGCCGAGGCCGACGGTGAGCCGGGCGGCGGCGAGCTCCTCCAGGACCTGGAGGTACACCTCGTACGGCTGGCCGCCACCGCCGAATTCCTCGTCATAGGGCAGCGACAGCAGTCCGGCTTCCGACAGCAGGGTGAAGGTCGCGCGCGGGAAGTGCCCGGCGTCCTCCTCCTCGGCGGCCGTTGGCCGGATCTCGCGCTCGGCGAGCTCGCGTACGAGCGTCAACAGGTCACGGGCTTCTTCGGTGGGCAGCCTGCGGTCCACCGGCCGGGGGCCGTACTCGGTCATGGCGGCGCTCTCCTCCCTGTCGGGCGCTGCGGCGACACGCGCGGGGTGGGCGGCGGCGCCGGTTTCCGTAGTGCCAGGCCGATGATCGCGTTCCGGGTCTCGGAAGGCGATGACCTGCGACTGTGGCGCTAGGAGTATGCCCGATCGGAGGCTCCGCGTCACGGGTTGATCATCACGGGCTGCGGAGATCCGGCCCGCGCGTACCGACCGGCCGGGAAATTGGTCCGAACCATTGACTCACTGGTCTAGTCCTTCTACCTTCTCCTTCAACGTTCAACGCGTTCATGCCAATTCGGAACGCAGGTCAGGATCTCCCCCCAGGGGGTGTCCGCGGCGCCCCCGTCATCCGCCCGGAGAACGGGCCGTCCGGGAGTGTGCGGGCACCCCCACCCCCCTCCGAGGAGACGACATGCTCAGACCGCACCGGATGCGCTCACCGCGCAGAGTGCTCGCCGCCGTCACCGCGCTGTGTACGGCGGCGCTGGCCGGCACCCTGCTCGCCGGACCGGCCTCCGCCGGCCCCGCGAACGCCCCCACCGCACCGCGCGCCGCGGCCCCGGCAGCCACCGCCGCGGGCGGCAAGGTCGTCGGATACTTCACCAACTGGGGCGTCTACGACCGCAATTACCACGTCAAGAACATCGAGACGTCGGGCTCGGCGGCCAAGCTGACGCACATCAACTACGCCTTCGGCAACGTCCAGGGGGGCAAGTGCGCCATCGGCGACTCCTACGCCGACTACGACAAGGCGTACACCGCCGACCAGAGCGTCGACGGCACGGCGGACACCTGGGACAACGGCGCGCTGCGCGGCAACTTCAACCAGCTCAGAAAGCTCAAGAAGCTGCATCCGAACCTCAAGGTGATCTGGTCGTTCGGCGGCTGGACCTGGTCGGGCGGCTTCGGCGAGGCCGCCAAGAACCCGGCCGCCTTCGCGCAGTCCTGCTACGACCTGGTCGAGGACAAGCGCTGGGCGGATGTCTTCGACGGAATCGACATCGACTGGGAGTACCCCAACGCCTGCGGTCTGACCTGCGACACCAGCGGCAGGGACGCCTTCACCGACGTGCTGAAGGCGCTGCGGTCGAAGTTCGGCCAGAGCAATCTGGTGACCGCGGCGATCACCGCGGACGCCTCGGCCGGCGGCAAGATCGACGCTGCCGACTACGCGGGCGCGGCCCAGTACGTCGACTGGTACAACCCGATGACCTACGACTACTTCGGCGCCTGGGACGCCAAGGGCCCGACGGCCCCGCACTCCCCGCTGACGTCGTACAGCGGCATCCCGAAGGCCGGCTTCAACAGCACCGACACCCTCGCCAAGCTCAAGGGTCTCGGCGTTCCGGCGAGCAAACTGCTGCTGGGCATCGGCTTCTACGGCCGCGGCTGGTCGGGCGTCACCCAGGACGCACCGGGCGGTACGGCGACCGGCGCGGCACCGGGCAAGTACGAGGCCGGGATCGACGACTACAAGGTGCTCAAGAGCCGTTGCCCGGCCACCGGCAAGGTGGGCGGCACCGCCTACGCCAAGTGCGGCGACCAGTGGTGGAGCTATGACACCCCGGAGACCATCGGCACGAAGATGGCCTTCAAGGACGCACAGGGGCTGGGCGGCACGTTCTTCTGGGAGCTGAGCGGCGACACCACCAACGGTGAGCTGATCAAGGCGATCAAGTAGCGGCAGCGGGCTCGGAGCCGGGCGGGCGGGAGGCAGCGGCCTCCCGCCCGCTCTCCGTCCAGCGGCACCGCGTGATGCCTCCCCCACGGGCGGCCGGGGCGGCGCCGGAGCGCGGCGGCGCGCGCTCCTCCACCGCGCCCCCGAACGCCCCCGCGGGGTTTACGGCCCCGCCCCGTACGAGCACCATCGGCCGTACGGGAGCAGGAGCCGCACCGGAGAGGTGACACGTGGTCAACCCTTGGCTGGCGATGGAGACCGGAGCCGATCCGGTGGAGCGCACCCGCACGGTGCGCAGGGCGCATGCGGCGTTCCTGGCCGACGGGACCGTCGCGCCGCCGGTGCGTCAGGTCGTCGCCGATTCCTGGCGCCGTTCCGCCGAGGCCCACGCGGCGGCGGACGGCGCCGCGCCCATCGAGCTGGACGAGGCCACGCTGAGCGCCTACCGGGACGGGCATCCGCTGGCCCGCGCCATGCCGGTCTTCCGGGAGCTGCTGGGCAGCTTCGCGCAGGACGGCGCGCATCTGCTGGCCGTCTGCGATCCGCAGGGCAGGCTGCTGTGGGTGGAGGGGCACCGCGGGGTGCGGCGCAGTGCCGAGCGGATGAACTTCGTCGTCGGTGCCCGCTGGGACGAACGGCACGCCGGCACCAATGCCCCGGGCACCGCCCTCGCCGCCGACCACGCCGTACAGATCTTCGCCACCGAGCACTACAACCGGCAGGTGCAGCGCTGGAGCTGTGCCGCCGCCCCGCTGCACGATCCACGGACCGGCCGGCTGCTGGGCGCGGTGGACCTCACCGGCGGGGACCATGTGGCGAGTCCGCACAGCCTGGCCCTGGTGCAGGCCACCGCCCGTGCCGCGCAGGCCCATCTCGCATCGGGCGTACCGGAGTTGGGCGTCTGCCTGTCGGCGCTCGGCCGGGACGAGGCGCTGCTGGTCATGGACGGGGAGCGGCTGCGGCTCGGGCGCCGGCACAGCGAGATCATGATGCTGCTGGCCCGGCACCCCGAGGGACTGACGGGCGATCAGCTCTCGGTGCTGCTGTACGGCGAGCGCGAGATGCGCCCGGTGACGCTGCGGGCCGAGCTGTCCCGGCTGCGGCAGCTGGTGGGCGCGCTGCTGCATTCCCGTCCGTACCGGCTGAGCAGGCCCGTCGAGACCGATCTGGACGCGGTCGAGGAGGCCCTGGCGGCCGGCGAGGTGCGCTCCGCGCTGAACGCCTACCGGGGTCCGCTGCTGCCGTTGTCGGAGGCGCCCGGTGTGCAGCGGCTGCGCGGCGCGCTGGCGGACGCGATGCGGTCCGCGCTGCTCGGCGCCCGCGATCCAGGCCTGCTGCGCGAGTGGTCACGCACCTCCTGGGGCGAGGACGACCTGGAGATCTGGGAGGCGCTGGTGGACGCCCTGCCGGAGCGCTCCCCGGCCCGCAGCGCACCGATGGCCACCGCGCACCGGCTGCGCGCGGCGTACGGCCTGACCAGCGGTGACCTTGGTGCGGTGGGCGCACCGGCCGCCGCGCGCGTCGCAACGTTCGCGCAACCTCCCCGGCTCTAGCCTGCGCTCAACGCCCGTCACACGGGGTGGCGGGCACCGCGCCGAGAGCGATTGGGAGGCCGCACCATGGCCCGTTACGCCAGCCCGGGTTCCGCCGATGCCGTGATGAGCTATCTGCCCCGCTACGACCACTGGATCGGCGGCGAGTACGTGGCGCCCGCGTTGGGCCGGTACTTCGAGAACCCGACCCCGGTCAACGGAGCGCCGTTCACCGAGGTCGCCCGCGGCACCGCCGAGGACGTCGAGCGCGCCCTGGACGCGGCCCACGCTGCCGCCCCCGGCTGGGCCCGCACCTCCGCCGCCGAACGCGCCGGCGTCCTCAACAAGATCGCCGACCGGATGGAGCAGAATCTGGAGGCGCTGGCGGTCGCGGAGAGCTGGGAGAACGGCAAGCCCGTACGGGAGACGCTGGCGGCCGACATCCCGCTCGCCATCGACCACTTCCGCTACTTCGCGGGCGCCATCCGCGCCCAGGAGGGCTCGCTGTCGGAGATCGACGAGGACACCGTCGCGTACCACTTCCACGAGCCGCTCGGCGTGGTCGCCCAGATCATCCCCTGGAACTTCCCCATCCTGATGGCGACCTGGAAGCTCGCCCCGGCCCTGGCCGCCGGCAACGCGGTGGTCCTGAAGCCGGCCGAACAGACCCCCGCCTCGGTGCACTTCTGGATGAGCCTGATCGCTGACCTGCTGCCGCCCGGCGTGGTCAACATCGTCAACGGCTTCGGCGCCGAGGCCGGCAAGCCGCTGGCGTCCAGCCCCCGGGTCGCCAAGGTCGCCTTCACCGGCGAGACCACCACCGGCCGCCTGATCATGCAGTACGCGTCCGAGCACCTGCGCCCGGTGACCCTGGAACTGGGCGGCAAAAGCCCCAACATCTTCTTCGACGATGTCTCGTCCGCCGCGGACGACTTCCACGACAAGGCGCTGGAAGGCTTCACCATGTTCGCCCTCAACCAGGGCGAGGTGTGCACCTGTCCGTCCCGGGCGCTGATCCAGCGCGGGCACTACCAGGACTTCCTGGAGGCCGGTGTGGCACGCACGGAGAAGATCGTCCAGGGGCACCCGCTGGACACCGACACCATGATCGGCGCCCAGGCCTCCAACGACCAGCTGGAGAAGATCCTCTCCTACCTGGACATCGGCCAGAAGGAAGGCGCCCGCATCCTGACCGGCGGCTCACGCGCCGAACTGGGCGGCGAGTTGGAGGGCGGCTACTACGTCCGCCCGACGATCTTCGAGGGCAACAACGACATGCGCGTCTTCCAGGAGGAGATCTTCGGCCCCGTGGTGGCCGTGGCACCGTTCAGCGACTTCGACGACGCCATCGGCATCGCCAATGACACGCTCTACGGCCTGGGCGCGGGCGTCTGGACCAGGGACGGCTCCACCGCCTACCGCGCAGGCCGCGCCATCCAGGCCGGACGCGTATGGACCAACTGCTACCACGCCTACCCGGCCCACGCGGCCTTCGGCGGCTACAAGCAGTCCGGAATCGGCAGGGAGACCCACAAGATGATGCTGGATCACTACCAGCAGACGAAGAACCTGCTGGTGTCGTACTCCCCGAAGAAGCTCGGGTTCTTCTAGACGCCAAAATGGGGCGCCTGACCAGGGCAGATGCCCGGCAGGCGCCCTTGTCGGGATACGCCTGGGCCACGAGACGAAATTCGGCCTTACTCCCGATTCCTCCCACCGCTACCCCACGCCTGACCAGTTGTTTCCGGGGCATTTCCGGGCCAGGTGCGCCCTCAGGCAGCCGCCCGCGCATCCTCGCACTCGTCCCACCGCTGCATGGAGTCCTCGATCAGAACTGGACGCTGTGCACGAGCGGTTCGTGCATCGGTCTTCCAGGACGGAGCCGCGGGAGTCGGCGCTTGCCTACACGCGGGGATCGATCTCTCCGCTGGAGCGCAACGACTGGACACTGGCCGAACAGGCCGGTCACTCCGCTCCGGACCCTATCCATCGACTGCTGAACCGGATCGAGTGGGAAGCCGATGAGGTCCGCGACGATGTGCGCGACCTTGTCGTCGAGAACCTCGGCGACCCCGAGGCCCTCTCATCGTGGACGACACCGGCTTCCTGAAGAAGGGGAGCCGTTCGGCAGGGATGCAGCGGCAGTACTCCGGGACCGCGGGACGCACGGAGAACTGCCAGGTCGGCGTCTTCCTCGCCTGTGCAGCCGGCGGCGGCTGGACACTGATCGACCGCCGTTGTATCTGCCCACCTCCTGGACGGACGACCGAGAGAGGTGCCGCCAGGCCGGTATCGACGACACGGTCGGCTTCGAGACCAAGGTCGTCATCGCCAAGAAGATGCGCCGTGCGATCGCGGACAAGATCCCGTTCCGGCGACCTGCCACGGCAGAAGTGGGAACGCCACTCGTGCGGGAACGGCGCCCATGGGCTGCGGGTCTTCGACTGGGCGCGTGTCGAAGTCCGTCCCTGGCACCGCAGGACCGCCGACACCGGGTTGTTGCCCGTCGCAGTGTCAGCCGGCCCGAGGAGATCTCTTACTACATCGCCTACTGCCCAGCCGGTGCCACCTTGGATGAGTTGATCCATATCGCCGGCAGCCAGCTGGCCGTCGAAGCATGCTTCCAGACGGCGAAGCAGGAGTGCGGCCTGGACGACTACCAAGTCCGCCGCTACCCAGGCTGGCACCCTGGCCATGACTGCCCACCCTTGTCTGACCGTCAGTCAGAGAGTTCTCATGTCCGGGCCGGCATCGCGAGGTCGGCACGGCTCGGGCGCTCAGGGCCCGATGCCGGGCAACCGAGCGCCCGGCCGACCGGGATCTCGCTGCTCCGGCCCGGCTGCGGCGCCCGCCCGGACGCGGCGGGCGCGGGTGGGTCAGACGCCGGGTGGGGAGACGTAGGTGAACGATCCCGATGAACTGCCGCCGGGGGTGGTGACGGTGACGTCGAAGGTGCCCTCGGTGGCGCTGGGCGGCGACACGGCGGTCACGGTGGTGTCGGAGATGACCGCGAAGGGCGCCGGCGTGCCGTTGAAGGTGACCTGTTCGGTGTAATTCAGGCCGGTGCCGGTGATCGTCACCCCGGTGCCGCCGGTGGTCGGTCCCGCGCTGGGGCTGACGTCCGTGATGGTGGCCTGGTCGACGTAGGTGTAGAACGGGCCGTCGGCGCTCCCGCCGCTGGTGATCACGGTGACGACGACGGCGCCCGGGGCCGGGGCATGGGCGGCTCTGACGGTGACCTGGGTGTTGGAGACACTCTGGATGACGGCTCGGGTGGTGCCGAAGTACACGTCGATCGCTCCGGCGAGGTTGCGGCCGGTGATGACGATCTCCTGGTCGCTGCCCGAGACGGGGCCGGCGTCGGGGCTGATGCCGGTGAGGGCGGGCGCCGGCATGTAGTAGAAGGACCCGAGGGTGCCGGTGCCGCCCGCGGTGGTGACCGTCACGGGGACGACACCGGCGCCGGCGGGGGAGGTGACGGTCACCGATGTCGCCGTATTGGCGGTGATCACGGCCTGGGCGGTGCCGAAGTGCACGGCGGTGGCGTTGGCCAGGTGGTGACCGGTCAGTGTCACAGTGGTTCCGCCTGCCATGAGCCCCTGGTCGGGGATCACGGTCGTCGCCATGACTTCGACGGTGCCGGCATCGACGTTGCCCACATAGGCGCGTGTCCCATCGGGGAAGACGGCGATGCCGGTGGGGCCGTCTCCCGCGCTGATGTTCTCGACGACGGTGCGGGTGGCGGTGTCGATCACACTCACCGTGTCCGGTCCGGAATTCGGCACGTACAGATGCGCGCCGTCGGGGCTCAGCGCCGGGAAGCGAGGCTGGGCGCTGACGCCGATGTTGTCGATGGTGGTGTTCGTGGCGGTGTCGATCACGCTCACCGTGGAGCTGCCGGCGTTCGTGACGTAGACGCGGGCCCCGTCGGAGCTGACCGCCAGCAGGATGGGGACGTCGCCGGCGAGGATCGTGGCGACGACGGTGTCGGTGGCGGTGTCGATCGCGCTGACGGAACCCGAGAAACTCGCCACATAGGCGCGGGTCCCGTCAGGGGTGACAATCACGCCGGTCGGCCCGGTCCCGACGGTCACGGTGCCGGTGACGGTGTTGGTGGCGGTGTCGATCACACTCACCGAATCGGTGGTCTGCCGCGTCACATAGACGCGCGTCCCGTCCGGGGTGACCGCCGCCATCGTCGCCCCGGCCCCTACGGGGATGTCCGTGACGAGGGTATTCGAGGCGAGGTCGAACACGCTGACCAGACCGTCGTCGAAGACGGCCACATAGGCGCGGGTCCCGTCGGGACTGATCGCCACGTCGGTGGGACCGGCCCCCGTAGCGATGGTGTCGATCACAGTGTTCGTGGCGGTGTCGATCACGCTCACCGTGTTCGAGCCCCGGTTGGCCACATAGACGCGGGCCCCGTCCGGGGTGAGGGTAATCCCCTCCGGGGTGTCCCCCACGGGAATAACAGCGCCTGCGGCAAACGCGGCATTCAATGCGGCGTAGGGTGCCCGGGCATGCCGCGAAGATGGTGACGCTAAGGCGAACATGACACTCCCCAAAGAAGGCGGGACGATCTTTGTCCCGCGCATGGAAATGTCTGCTCCGCCGCATGGGCAAACAGCGAGCAGTCAACCGGCCGCGAATCCGGCCAGCGAAATACACACGCAAACGGAGAATAACCTCCCGGGGAAAGTATTTAAAGGTCGCACGATATCTCGGATAATCACTTTAAGACGCAGGGCGGGCAGGCCCGGCCGCGACCCATCGGGCGGACGGGGCTGCCGCCTGGCACTTCGCGTCCTGCCCGCCGCATCAAACCTGATGCGCCGTCAGATTCATGATCTCAGGGACCACTTACGGGAATCGCAAGGTCGCCGTCGCCGGAGTCGCCCTGTCCGATTGCGGACGCGTGGACCAGGCCACCCCGTACGCCCTGCACGCCCAGGCCGCCCGCCGGGCACTCGCCGACAGCGGGCTGGACCGGTCGGTGATCGACGGCTTCGCCTCGGCCGGTCTGGGCACCCTCGCACCCGTCGAGGTCGCCGAATATCTGGGCCTGCACCCCACCTGGGTCGACTCGACCGCGGTCGGCGGCGCCACCTGGGAAGTGCTCGCCGCGCACGCCGCCGACGCGATCGCCGCCGGCCATGCCAACGCCGTACTCCTCGTCTACGGCTCCACCGCCCGCGCCGACATCAAGGCCAAGCGCCGCACCTCGAACCTCTCCTTCGGCACCCGTGGCCCACTCCAGTTCGAGGTCCCCTACGGGCACACCCTGATCGCCAAATACGCCATGGCCGCCCGCCGCCATATGCACCAATACGGCACCACCCTGGAACAGTTGGCCCAGGTCGCGGTCCAGGCACGCGCCAACGCGGCGGGCCGGCCGCCTGCCACCCGGGGATGCGGGGCTGTTCCTGCTGGTCGAGGCGGTACGCCAGCCCCGCGGCGAGGCCGGCCCCGGACCGCCAGGTCCGGAAGACCGACGGCGCGCTGCCCCGGCAAACACCGTTGCAGTACTAGCACTCCTGCGGTCGGCGGACCTCACCCGTGCCCAGTGTGATCACGGCCCGCGGCCGCATGGGCCCCTCGCCGCGTCGGGAGAGCAGGACCACCTCCTCGACCACCGCCGACAGCGCGCCGAGCCGGACGGCACACTCAGCGGCCAGGCGCATCGGGTCCTGGGTGCGGCCGAGGGACAGATGCGGGGTGAAGCGGCCGGCGCGCCCGTGGCAGAGCGGGAACCGCAGTCCCAGCTCCCGGTGGAGACGTGCCCACGGCGCCGGGTCCGCCGCAGCCGGATCGAGCCACAACGTCGCGTGGTGCCGGTGCCGGAAGTACCGCACTCCGGCCAGGCGCGCCGTGAACGCCGTGCTCTGCGCCACCCCGGCGGAGAGCAGCGGCACGGCCCGCGCAAACGCTTCCTCCGGCACGAAGCCGAACAGCAGGTTCACGTGCGGCGGCCACCGCCGTACCTGCGGATCGTGCTCCCAGCGGATGTCCTGAATCACCGGCCAGAGCTTCCGCGGCGGCAGCCACGCCACTGCCGTCCGGGCCGTTGGTGCCACTTCGAGCGCATCTGCCGGCTCGGCCCCGCCGAAATCCGGATTCCCGTTCACATGGCCATGGTCCCAAAACGGGCTCGGAAAACCGCCCAGAGCTTCTCCGAAGGGCCACGCGCCGAGGTATGGCCTGATACTCGGCACCGCCCACCTGTCGTCTCCGCCCCGTCCTGAGGGTCACGGCACACTCTGCCGACCGCTTTCTCACCCGACCCATCGGACACGCCCTAACTGCCGCCCCCGCTGAAACCACGCACACCACAAGCTCCTCGACGCCTGGCTCCTCGTGCTCTGCACCGCTTGCGGAGACACGGCAAAGCTCACGGTCCTGGAGCGGATGAATGTGCGCTCCGTACGACCTGAGCTGCTGGACCGGATGCATGACAACACCTGGCCTGGCAGCCGAGTTGCTCCAGGATCCGGTCGTGCGGCGCCGTCATCGCATCGCCCCCGACTGGGACAACGCCTGGCGCCTCGACACCGGCGGATCGGATCACCTGGACCGCGAGGTGATCGACGTCTCGGTCCGCTTCGCGGCGCGGATCCCTGTCCGGCCGGTGCGACTGATCGCTGAAGGAGATCCGCCGGACAGGCCCTAGCTGTGCTGTCCCGGCACGTTGGTGACGGGCGACATTCCTTCACGGTGCTTGAACGAGGTGAGGGCCTTCTGGCTCGGTGGGGATTGCGACATCTACCGCCGAGTGCAGGAGGCCCTCATGTCCCACCGTAACGCCCCGCTGACGCCGACCGGCAGGCTGCGTCTGGCCCGGTGCGTCGTGGATGACGGCTGGCCGTTGCGCCGTGCCGCGGAACGGTTCCAGGTCAGCCACACGACAGCTGCACGCTGGGCCGGCCGCTACCAACTGCATGGTCACGCGGGGATGGAGGACCGCTCCAGCAGTCCTCACCATCAGCCTCGCCGCGCGTCTGCAGCGGTGGAGGAGAAGGTCGTCAGGTTGCGCCGCGAGCACCGGATCGGCCCGCTGCGACTGGCCGCTCGCGCAGGCGTCGCCGCTTCCACCGCCCACCGGATTCTCAAACGCCACGGCCTGCCGCCCCTGGCCGCGCTGGACCGGGCCACCGGCCAGCCCGTGCGCCGCTACGAGCGGTCCCGGCCAGGCGAATTGATCCACGTCGACGTCAAAAAACTCGGCCGCATTCCCGACGGCGGCGGCCACAAAGTCCTCGGCCGGGCAGCCGGACGCAAGAACCGCAACGGAGCCGGGCTCGCCTACCTGCACACCGCCCTGGACGACCACTCCCGTCTCGCCTACACCGAAGACCTGCCCGACGAGAAGGCGGCCACCTGCGCGGGCTTCCTCACCCGCGCGGCGGCCTGGTTCGCCGCCCGCGGCGTCACCGTCGAACGCGTGCTCACCGACAACGCCTGGGCCTACACCAAGAACACCTGGCGCCGGACCTGCCGCGACCTGGGCATCCAACCGCGCTGGACGCGTCCCTGGCGGCCCCAGACCAACGGCAAGGTCGAGCGCTTCCACCGCACCCTGCTCGACGAATGGGCCTACCACCGGCCCTACACCTCACACGCCGAACGGCAGGCAGCGTTTCCCGACTGGCTGGACTGGTACAACTACCACCGACCCCACACCGGAATCAGCGGCCACACCCCAGCCAGCCGCGTCACCAACCTCCCCGGACAACACACCTAGCGCGCTCCCCGGGGAAATCCTCGTGGCCGCTGCCCCACAGGCCCCGAACCCAGTGCACCGCGTGGCTCTTCAATAACGATCGGCCCGTGCTGACCGGGCCTCGAAGACGTTGAGCGGCCAGGTCGAAGACAGTGTCCTTGACCTGGCCGCCCAGGTCACAGCCCTGCTTGATCGGCGAGCTTGAGATAACCGCCAGCGCGGCGAAGACGTGGAAGACCAGGCGCCCGCCGGGGGTGGTGGTGTCGAGGGCTTCGTGCAGGCTCTGAAAGCCGATCTCTCGTCTCCAAAGCCCGCCGACGATGGAGATCAGGTCCTGGATCGTGCGACCGAGCCTGTCCAGGGCCGGGACGACGAGGGTGTCCCCGGGGCGCAGGTGGTCCAGCGCGGCCCACAGCTCCTCGCGCTCCGCGTTCTTGCCGGACTTCTTGCCGGACTTCTTGCCGGCGAAGGTCCGCGCACATCCGGCAGCCTCCAGGGCAGCGATCATCTGATCGAGCAGCTGGCCCTTGGTGGATACCCGGGCGTATCCGATCCGGGCGCCGGCTGCGGACGCGAGGAGTGCCGCCAGGGGCGGCGAAAAACTTGGTGTGCGGGGCCGGCGGAACCGGGTAATGTCTTTGTCATGTTCTTCCAGACGCCGATTTACGAGTGAGAGCGTGATGGGCCCCTGCTGACGTCCTTCGACGTCGCCGCGCCCGTCCCCCACCGATGAATCCGTAGATCACTTCACACCATTCCGGGAGAACCCGTGAGCAAGAACATCAACAACCCCGTGGGCATGGGCGGCGGCCAGCGCAAGAAGCTGTCCCGCGCCGAACGGCAGAACAACGGTCCGCACCGCAACCTCGACCGCCAGGGTGCAGCCGCCCAGAAGGCGGAGCTGGTGCGCAAGATGCGCGAGAAGGCAGGCGCAGCTGAGGGCGCCGGGCAGGCGGGCGACGACACCGCACAGAGCTGACGCACCGCCGCAGCAGGGCGGCACCGCACGGGGCAGGGCCCGGACCGCGACGCGCGGTCCGGGCTCTGCTGCTGTACCGGGCGCGGCCGGTCCCGCTCAGCTCTCGGCCGAGCCGAAGGAACGGCCGCGGTGGTTCTCCATCACCTCGCGACCCATCACGGCCAACCCGAACTGCAGCACCAGCAGGCCATGCCGACCGCCCTCGGACAATGCCCTGGCTATCGCCCGGAACGACGCGCAACTCCACCTCTGGCACATCACCACCGGACGCATGGTGTCGCTCCCCCTCCTCACTTCCTGCCGCTCCGTGTCGCTCCTCCACGGATACAGACTCATCACCACTCACCCTGAGGGGCCCTACGCCCTGAAGCTGGACGTCAACAGTCTTTGGGAATGACGGTCTCGCGAGCCCCTCTCGAAGCCAGATCGTTTGAGACGAGTCAGAGGTCTTTCTGAATTCGGCGCCGGCGCCGGATAGGGCGTTGTACAGCGATGGGCGGTCGGAGCATCAGTGGGTCCGATGCTCGGACCGCCCATCGCCATGTGGTTGGCGTCCGGGGTGTGGTTTCGCTCCCAGTGGCGGGCGCGGATCCAGCCTGTTCGGGAGGCGAGCCAGTCAGCGAGGACGTTCAGGCCGGTCGCCAGGACGCACGCACCACCCGGCCCGAACTCGGCCGGAGGTGCCGGTTTCCGCACAGGGCGTGCAGAGTGTGGAGGTGCGCGGCCCGTTGCTCGACCCACCCAGGGGTGTGGCCGACTCGCGGTTCCTGACGCTCGGGCTCGGTGAGGGCATGAGCGGTAAGGGCCTGGCTGTAGGTGCCGTGGTGGCCGCCGAGGATCTGTCCGACCTGGTGGGCGATCGACCGGAGCGGACGCCCATGTGCGGGGTAGCCGAGCTGGACCAGGAGCGCCGGGGTGGTGAGGTGCGAGACCCTCTCGTCGCCCCACCCGGCGGCGATGACGCGTCGCTGACCGGCGGTGAGGTAGGAGTCCCACAGGCGACCAGCGACACCGCCGTGTCGATCAGGTGACACACCACCGGATAAGGGGCGCCCGTGTCCTCCAAGCCACTTCATTTACCCCAAGTCGATAATCAACAGGTGGACGCATCACTGTAGTTCTCCGATCAGATGTGGGGTGAATGTGCACCATCTCCGCGAACGCGGAGCGGACTGGGACGGCTCCTGGCTCACCCCCGGAACCCGCGGGACACCTCCGCGCAGGAAGAGGTCGTGGGGGTCCTCTCCACGCAAGCGGAGGTGGACCGTCGATCATCTCGCCCGGCGGGGCGCCGGGGCCATGCTCTCCGCGCGAGCGAGGGTGAGTTCTGTGCCGGTGGTGTGCCGGACGGAGGCGCTGCTGTAGATGCGGGCGGGGACTGGTGCGTCTTCGGGGCCAGGGCGTGCAGGGTCACCCTGCGGCGGCCAGTTACCTCGAGCTCGGGCTGTCAGCGCGTCACGGTCCAATACGATCCGGAAGCCCCCGACCGGTTCGCAATCGAAGGTGGGACACGAATGTGCCCCACCTGCTGCTCACCACGCTCGGGGCTGCGTTCACAGTGGGCACGGTGACAGCACTTATCGTGCGGTTACTCGCCTTCTGACTCTGATCACCTGGCGCAGGTGCACACCGCGCGGGGCCGAGTGGTGGAGACGGACGTTGAAGCGGTTGATACTGATCTTCGAAACCGCGCTTTGGAAGGCAGAGAAGTTCGGTAGGCACTCATACGCCGGGAAGCTACCCACCCCACCACTGCGACGGGGGGCGGAACGGGCCATCCGACTCCGGGCCCGGCTGACGGGCACGGGGCCCGCCGGCCGGGGCTCCACTGTCACCGTGGCGCCCCGAGCTGGGCAGGCGGGCCACTTCATAAGTTGGCCCGCGCCACGCCGCTGACGAGCTGACCCAGGACGTCCAGGATCCCCTCCCCCACCGGGATATAGGGCGTCACGCTCAGTTGCTCGTTGTGGCCAGCTTCGCCGCGAATCCGAGGAACAGCGCTCCCGCCCCCGTCGTGAGGCCCGCTGACAGCTTCCGGCGGCGGCGGAACTGCGTGGCGAGGTAGGTACCGCCGAATATCAACATGGTCACGTACGCGATGCTGATGACTTGGTAGACGAGTGCGAGCAGCGCAAAGGACAGCGCCGGGTGTGCGTACTGGGGATCGACGAACTGCACGAAGAACGAGATGAAGAACAAGATCGCCTTCGGGTTCAGAACGGTGATCACCAATGAGCGCCGGAACAACCTTCCGCCTGTCGACGGGTCAGGGGCGGCAGCGGCCTCCTCCGCGGACTTCTCGTTGTGACGTCGCCACATCGTCCACGCCGCCCGGATCATGCCCACCGCGATCCAGGTCAGGTAGCCAGCGCCGGCGTATTTCACGATGGCGAACAGTAGTTCGTTGGTCTGCAGCAGCGAGGCGAGACCGCCAGCCGTCGCCACCATGAGCAGGCTTTCGCCCAGGAACACCCCCGTCGCGGCGCGATAGCCGGCTCTGACACCCAGCCGTGCGGCGACTGACAGTGTGAACAGGGAGCTCGGCCCCGGCAGCACAATGATCAGCAGCGCGCCCAGGGCATAGGTCAGCAGATTCTCCACTCCCAGCATTCCGACACCCTCCTCTATGCCGTTGAGGACCGGCGGCCCGCCGGCCCCCAGGCAACACGGCTATCCGACGTTGTTTCCCGTGCGCACGTTGTGCGCGCTCACCATCTCATCGACCTCGCCGATGCGTTCCAGGGCGCACTGCTCACTGATGTGGGTGAAGTTGTCCGCCCAGAAAGCGCCCAACTCGTCGATGTCGAGCAAGTCCTGATCACCGAACCTGGCGAACATCTCCTCCCGGTCGTCCCGTGTCACGGTGATCCCTAGAGCTGCCAGGTAGCTCTCGATCTCTGAGCTGCTTTTGAAGAAGTTTGGCCGCTCATAGTCGACCAGCAGATCCCATGCCGGACTGTTCGGCAACGGAATGAACCGCGAGAATTCAACCGAGGAGAGCTCCACCTCGCCCAGCATCTGCCGGATCCCGGCGATGGTGCGGTCCAACGTCTCCGGCCGCTCTCCCGGAGCGCCGGCGATGTACGAGGCGTGAACCGATATGCCCGCCTTGTTCAGCATGCGGATGGCTTCGAGATTGGTTTCGCCGGTGGTCTTGTTTTTCCGCTGCGCCTCAAGCATTTCGGGGTCGGCGGCGTCCAGCCCAATGTTGGCACGCGTGACGCCGAGCCGACGGAGCTTGTCGACGTTGTTGCGCTTGGTCAGCCCGAGGGCGCGCGCATAGACCATGACCTGCAATTCGCCGTCGTCGATACGGCGCTTCAGGTGCGGCGGGGTGGCGTCGATGAGGGCGTCCACATAGCGGGGACTGGCGGTGAAGCTGTCGTAGACCTCGAAGAACAGGTTGATTCCATGCTCGCGGTTGTACTGGTCGATCGCCTTCCAGAACCCGCGGGGGTCACCCGTGTTGACGGTCAGGTCCGCGATGGAGCAGTAGGTGCAGCGCTTGTAGCCGTTCTCGCAGCCGCGGGCGTTGTTCACCGTCACCGGTCGCACCTGGTGGCCGTGGAGATGCCCGAACTGCGTGCGGTAATTGTCTGCGTAGGTGTCCAGCACGTCCTCGATGAAGGACAGGTCCGGAATCGTGTTGCGTAGCGAGAGTGCGTACTTCGGTGCTGGATTGATGTGGAGTCGGCCGTTGTGCCGGTAGGCGAGCGAGGACACGTCCGACATGCTTGTGCCGTCGAGTAGAGCACGGACCAGCTCCACGAACGGGATCTCGCCGCCGTCGTTGGCTATCACGTAGTCGATCTGGGGCCTGTTGCGAAGGATCATCTCGGGAAAGAAGATTGCATGGTCGTCGCCGAGAACCACCTTGGCCCCGCAAGCCTTGGCCGTCTCGGCTATGTTCAGGGCCTCGGAGTAGGTCGGTGTCAGCGCGCTGATACCGACGAGGTCGGGGGCGAAGGCCCGAACGGCCTGCTGCACGGTCTGGGTGTTGCTGATACCGCCGTCGACGACCCGGATGTCGACACGGTCACCCAGTGCTTCTCGCGTCGCCGTCGCGAGCTGGATGATCCCTATGTGCGGGTAGCAGGCATAGTTCGAGGCGTTCCTGTTTTCGGTGGGGTTGGGGGCGTTCGCGAGCAGCACCTTCAACGTCATTCCATCACCTGGCACAGGGAGAGCGAAGCGGACGGCTGACAGCAGCGCGCCCGTACGGACGGATCATGAACGCTCGCACGCGGAATATACGTGTACCAGGCATTAATCAGCCAGGTGGGGGCTGAAAGCGGATCCCTCGATTCCATTCAGCCAAATGAAAACGATCAAGACGCTTGAGCGAGGGACCTGCACGCCCGGCACTGAACCATCGAAGGCCGGGCCCGTGGACTGCTCCACACGGCCCTCACGCCCTGACGCCCCCGGTCCGCTCCGCACAAGCGGAGGTGGACTGGCTGGTCGCGATCGGCTCGACGATGGTGCGGGCCCACCAGCACACGGCCGCCAAAGGGGGCTCGAAGACCGCGGACTCGGACGCTCCCGCGGCGGGCTGACCAGCAAGATCCACCTCGCCTGCGATGGACACGGCAGGCCCCTGGCCTTCCTGGTCACCGCCGGCACCCGCAACGACCGCACCCAGTCCGAAGCCGTCATCCGCATCCCACGGCCGGGACCGGGCAGACCTCGGACCCGGCCCGAACACGTCGTCGCGGACAAGGGCTACTCCGCCCGCACCTTCCGCGCCTACCTCCGCAGGCGTGGGATCAGAGCAACCATCCCCGAACGCTCCGACCAGCTCGCCGGCCGCAGACGGCGTCGTGAACAGCCCTGCGGTTTCGACAAGGCCGCCTACCGGCGCCGCAACGTCGTCGAACGCTGCTTCAGAGCACGCAGCTCGGAACCTGGCAGGCCGGTCCGGATATCAAACAGCTCACCGTCGCGAGCCGCTGTCATCAACTTGGCGCGCCGGCTGATTGGCGTTAGGGGATCCTCGGCAAAACCATGTCGGTTGATCACGGTGCCGACCGTGCCCGCCTCGGCAGCGATGCCGGACGCCGTGCTACTCGCTCCGCTCCCTCTGCTCACTCGAGAAACGCTGGAGCTTCCGTACCGCATGCGGCCGACGCAGGGCGGGGAAGGCTCCCGCTACTTGGGCAACGCGCGCCTCTGCGTCAGCCTGTGCCCCAGAGGGTGGCGTCAGTTGTCGGCCTGCAGGTGGGCCGGGCCAAATGCCTCGGGCAGCAGTTGGCTCATCGCGCGGATGCCTTCGGGGGTGTGGACGAGCAGCTCCGGGCCGCCGAATTCGTAGAGCAGTTGCCGGCATCGTCCGCACGGGACCAGGACATTCCCGTCGCCGTCGACACAGGTGAAGTGGGTCAGGACGCCGCCTACCAGTCTGAGGCTGGATACCAGCCCGCACTCTGCGCAGAGCCCTAGTCCGTAGGAGGCATTCTCCACGTTGCACCCTGTGACGATGTGGCCGCGGTCGGTCCGTGCCGCGGCACCTACTGGGTAGTTGGAGTAGGGGGCATAGGCATGTGCCATTGCAGACCGGGCTGCGCTTCGCAGTTCTTCCCAGACTCGCGTGTCATCGGTAGATCGTGCCGCGGCGTCGGGGGCGGCCGTCATGCGTGGTCCTTGTGCCGGCGGTCCAGGCGGACGGCTTCCCTTGGCTGCCGGGCCATCTCGGGAATGAGGACGGGGATTTGATCGCGTACCTCGAAGATACGGGCGCATTGGTCGCAGGTGAGCTGTTGTGAGTGCGCTGTGTAGTTCAGCGCTGCGTGGTCGAAGGGGCAGGCCATGATTGACAGGAGGTCGGGGTCCAGCATGTGTACCTCTTTGCGGTGGGCGGACAGGGGTGCGTGAAGAAGGCTGACTTCATGGGCTGAGTCGAGGTGGACCGAGGCGGATGCGTTCTCGCGTCTGGTCGAGGGAGCCGCGGAAACCGTGCAGGTTTTCGAACCACCAGGTCACGCCGAGGTCTGCGTAGGCGGCGACTCGTTCTTGGTCGGCGTCTCCGCCGTCTCCGTTGGTGTAGCCCCCCAGGGCGAAGTCGTAGGGGGTGGTAGCGGTGCGGTGTTCTTGCACGTACGAGACGATGTCGCCGTAGGTCTGTGGGGGGATCATGGTCGGTGTCCACCTCTTGCGGCGTTCGAGAGACAGACGTCCTGGCAGGACTCCGTCCCAGCGGGCCGCGCGGCGGAAGGGGCGGCGGTTGGGCCAGTATCCGGCCACCCAGATGGGAATTCGGGGGCGTTGTACCGGCTCCGGCAGGAAGGTGCACTCTGCGATCTGGAAGTGCTGCCCTTTGTAACGGAATGGCCGACCGGACCAGAGACCGACAATGATGTCCAGCGCCTCGTCGAGTTTGTCAGCTCGGACGCGTTCATCGCCGTCTTCGCCGAAGTCTTCGAACTCCGAGTCGCGGGGATAGCCCAATCCCACGCCCAGGATGAAGCGTCCGTCGGACAGGTGGTCTAGGGTGACCGCCTCCTTGGCTACCTTCCAGGGTCGGCGGCGGGCCAGCGGAGTGACCATGGTGCCGAACCTGATCCTTTGCGTCGCCGTGGCCACGGCGGCGAGGCTGATCCAGGGGTCCACCACCGGCCGGTCGAAGCCCCTCATGAACAGCAGGTGGTCCCACAGGAAGAAGCCGTCCCAGCCGGCGTCCTCGGCCTCGCGTGCCAGCGCAGCCAGGAGCTTGGGGGCTGCGTAGTCGCCGTGCGGGGGCACAGAGATCCCGTATTTGAGCCGGGAGGCGGGCAAGGCGCCAGGCGGTGGGCTGGCAGAGGTATCACGCATGCGGTCCTCCTCGGTGGGGCAATATTGCGCGGGCGGAGCTCGGCGCGGCGGGATGTGGTGCCGTCGGGCTCAGCGTGCGGGGTCGTGCGCCAATGGTGGAGACAGCTGCGGCTCCAAGCGCCGCTGCTTGGCGCAGCGTCGTGCGCGGGTCGCTTCCTGCAGTGAAGCCGGTCAATAGGCCTGCGGCGAAGGCGTCGCCTGCTCCGGTGGAATCGATGGCTACGGCCGGGTGGGCGGGGACGTCGATGTCTGGTCCGTCGCGGCGGGCCCACAGGGCGCCATGGCTGCCGCGCTTCACGACGACGTGGGTGGCAGTGGCGGTGAGGCCACGGGCGGCGAGTTCGTCGTTGGTGCTGCCAGTGAGGGCACAGGCTTCCTCAGCGTTGGCGATCAGTACGTCGATGCCCCGCATCCACTCACGACACCGCGCGGGACCGGCTTGGTGGAGCAGCCCGGCGGAAGCCGCGTCGATGCTTATGCTGAGGCGGCGTTCGCGGGCGACAGTCAGCGCGCGTAGGCCGGCAGGGCGGGATTCGGTGTCCAGCAGGACATAGGCTGACAGGTGTATGTGTCCCGTGTCGGGTCGTGTGGCCAGCGCCGTATCAATGTCGCGAGGCGTGAGACGGACGTTGGCGCCGCGTTGGGACATCATGGTCCGGTTGTGCGCATCTGCGATCACCACGACGCTGCCCGTTGCGGCGCCATGGCAGCGACGCGCGGCGCAGTCCACTCCTGATTCGCTCAGTTCGGTGATCCTGGCGTGTCCTTCGGGGTCGTCACCGACGCTGGTTACCAGAGTGACCGGTGCGCTCTGCCAGGCCAGCCATGCGGCGGTGTTCGCTGCCTGTCCTCCGGGCGAGATGCGGATCCTGGCCTCGTTGTCGTCTCCCTGGGTGACGTCACCGTGCGGAAGGACGATGACGTCGGTGGTCACGTGTCCGATGACGACGATGCGGACGCGTGGGTCCACGGAGGGAGCGGCAGGGAGCGGCGCGGGGTGTTGCGAGGCATTGCGGCCCGTACCGGTGGCATTTAGGCCCATAGGCGGGTCACATTCCATCCGAGTTGGTGGAGCAGACGCCGTACGAGCGGCAGTGATATGCCTTGCAGGTTGCCTGGGTCGCCTTCGACGTTGTCGACGAACCATCCACCCTTATGGGAGATCTTGAACGCGCCGGCTACAGCGAGGGGTTCCCCCGTGGCGATGTAGTCGGTGATCTCGGCCTGCGTGGGGGTACCGAAGGTAACGATGGTGGAGCACAGGCCGGTGACCGTGCGTTGTGTGGCGGCATCGATGAGGCAATGTCCCGTGTGGAAGGTTCCTTTGCGGCCGCTCATGTGCTGCCAGAGTTCTATGGCGGGCTGGGGGCGTCCGGGTTTCCCGTGAGCGATGCCGTCCAGTTCGAGGAGCGAGTCACATCCGATCACGACGCCTTGCTTCACTTGGAGGCTGACCGTCTTCGCTTTTGCCTCTGCCAGGCGCACCACGAGGTCATGTGGCGCTTCTCCGGGTAGGGCTGTTTCGTCGGCACCGCTCACGATGACGGTGGGTTCAATGCCTGCTCGTCGCAGTAGGTCCAGTCGCGAGGGCGATCCGGATGCGAGCACGACCTCGGTCATTGGTTCGCTTCCTTCGCTGTCAGATCTTCAGGACGCCTGCCACAGTCCTGCTGCCAGGTGGCGCAGATAGGTGTTGTGGGAGCGGGTGTCCTCGAACACGAAGTCGTCCGACGCCTGCAGGGTGAAGGACGGACTGAAGAGGTCGCAGAGTTCGTGGAGTTGGTAGACCCGTTGACGTAGTTCGGTCACCGGGTCGTAGGTGAGCGAGCGGGCATCGGCGCTCTGGTTGACCAGCGGCTGGTAGTAGCCGTCGTCGGGGGTCATGAAGTACACATAGAGCAGGCCCTGGGGGCACAGGACGCGGCGGATCTCCTGGCTGAGGAAGCGTAGTTGGGCGTTCTCGACGACGTTCTCCACGCTGGTGAAGGCCGAGACGATGCTGAAGGTGTTGGTCTTGTACGGAAGTTTTGCTGCCATGGATCCTTGGACGAGGCGGAGGCTTGGGCCGTCCTCGCGTGCGGCTGCCTTTGCCAGGGGACGGTGCGCGAAGTCCATTCCGTAGTAGTCCAGGCCGGTTTCTTTCAGCACGGTGGCGTTTCGGCCTCCGCCGCATCCGAGGTCGAGCAGGCGTGGCGGCCCTTCGACTTCGGCGATCCGGGGCAGGCACTGCCGGAAGAACTGTGTGCCGTGTGAGGGCTTGGTGTTGGTGGATGACGATATGGCCTTGTTGATGTATTCGCGTTCCCACAGTTGCTGGCTCATGCCTGTCCTCTGCTCTTGATCCGGGTCATTCGCACACTTGGCATGCGCCGTCCAAGCCGACGCAGTCAGCTTCCGCGGGTTGTGCTGCAGGCTGGTTGGTCGCGGTCGTCCAGGCGATGGCCTGCTCGTTCTTAGAGGTGTCGCGGTAGACGGTGATGCCTTTGCAGCCCAGCTCCCATGCCTGTTGATACAGGGAAGCGACGTGCTGGGGTGTAGCGTCGGCGGGGAGGTTGACGGTCTTGGTGACCGCGTTGTCGACGTGCCGCTGGAACGCTGCCTGCATGCGCACGTGCCACTCGGGCGCGATTTCGTGCGCCGTCTTGAACACGGCCTGCAGGTCGGCCGGGATGTGTGCCAGGCCGGCCAGGCTGCCGTCGTTCTGTGCGATCTGCTCGAGAAGTCCGTCGGCGGGGATTCCGCGGTGTTCGAGTTCTGCGAGCAGGGTCTGGTTGACGGAGTGGATTCGCCGGTTCCCGAACACCTGTTGTGAGTAGGTCATCCCGAAGAAGGGCTCGATGCTGAATGCGGTGTCGAAGATGACGGCATTGTTGCCGCTGGGGGGAAGGGCAAGGACGGCTATGTTGCGGGGCTGCTGATCGCTGTCCTTCCAGTTCGTATGAACGATGTTCGGGAAGGGGCCTCGCTCGTGGCCCAGGGCGTACGACGCTGTCTGGGCTGCGTCACGGATGACGGAGGCCAGCAGCTCAGCGCAGTTAAGGGCCTCGGGAGAGTCGTAGGGAATGCCTGAGGCGGCCAGACAGTCCGCCCAGCCGGTGACGCCCAGTCCCACGCGTCGGTTCGCGGATACGGCCTCCCGGATGTTCTCTACGGGGAACCAGGACACCGAGATCGCGTTGTCTATCATGCGGACACCAGCCGCGACGACGTGACGCAGGCGCTCCTCGTCGAAAAGGTACGGGGTTTTGCGTTCGTGAGCAGGGAGCAGCAGCTTCGGCAGATTCAGGTATCCCAGGTTGCATGCCTCGTAGGGGTACAGGCCGATCTCGCCGCAGGGGTTGGTCGCTGTGATCTCTCCCAGGGCGTCACGCAGGGGGTTGTCATCGTTCATGCGGTCGAGGAAGAGAAGACCGGGATCGCCCGTCTCGCAGGCGAGTCGGCATGCCGTGCCGAAGAGTTCGGCGGCCGGTATCTTGCGGACGGCTTCGCCCGTGCGGGGGTTGATCAGGGGCCAGTCGGCTTGGGCTGCGACGGCGTGCATGAAGGCGTCGGAGATGCCGAGCGAGATGTTGGTCATATTCAGGGAGCCGTCGATCTTTTTGGCTTCGATGAACTGCAGGACATCGGGGTGGTCGATGTTGAGGACGGCCATGTTTCCGCTCTCGTAGCGGCCGCGCTGGCGGAAGAGTTTCGTGGCGCCGTCGAACATCTTGAGCAGGGCGACGGGGCCGGCGGCGAGTCCCGCCGTGCCGCGAACGGCGTCTCCCTTGGGGCGGATGCGGGAGTAGTTATAGCCGCATCCACCGCCCAGGCCTTTGACCACGGACGAGTCGGTGAAGGTCTGCAGGATGCTGGCCTGGGAGTCTTCCAGCGGGAAGACGAAACAGTTCGCCAGTTGCGGTCGGGCCGAGCCAGCATTGGCGAGCGTCCTGCTGCCGGGGTGGAACTCCAGTCGTGCCATGACCTCGTAGAAGGCCGACTCCCATGGTTGTGTGTCGTCTGGCTCCTCCACGGCGGCCAGCGCCTTGGCGATGCGCCGGAAGAACGCTTCGGGGGTTTCGGTGACCTCGCCGTGCTGGTCTGCTGTGAGATACCGCTCTCGGAGCAGCAGGTGTGCGTTGCCGGTGAGGTTGACGCGGTCGGTGCGGGTGGCTGTCAGAGCGGTGCGCACCGATGCGAAGAGAGTGGCGATCTGGCCTGGCATGCGGACGACCTCCCGGTCGATGGGTGACAGGCGCGCAGGGCCTTGGCGGCTCCTGTGCGCCTGTCACCGGGATCGGTTCAGAGCCGGCGCAGGGCTTGCGTCTCGCTGGCCTGGAGGAGCTGGACATCTCCTGCTGTGTAGGAGGTGTCGGTGATGACGGTCTGGTCGGAGGGGCCGCGGCTGCACATGCACATGTGACGTCCAGATGCCGAGGCTTGGGCCGCGCGGGCGCCGCCGCTTGTCACGATCTCTGTGGCGATGTCTTTGACCAGATGTTCCTGGATCTGGAATCGCCGGCTGAACGCCTGAACCAGACGAGGGAACTTGCCGAGACCTAGGATGCGGTCGCCGGGGATATAGACGATGTCGACGGCGCCGAAGAACGGCAGGAAGTGGTGGGCGCAGATCGAGTAGTAGTTGATGTCTCGGATGCGGACCGCGCCGGTGTACTCGCCTTCGACCGTGCAGGTCGTCTTGAGGATCTTGGAAGGGTCCGCCTCGTAGCCGCTGAGCAGTTCGCGGTAGGCGCGGACGATGCGTGGTTCGCTTTCGGGAGACTGGTACCAGTCCAGTGCCCGTTTGTCTGTGGTGACGTTCTGTTCGATCCACTCGGCGATGGTCATCTATTCCTCCGTTGCGGCGCAGGCGCCTGGGCGCAGCCGATGTTGGTTAGCGGAGATGTCCTTGACTGTGCAGCTGGGCGAAGATGATCTGGTCGACGGCGGAGGTTTGGTCACGGTCTGCGTAGGTCAACCAGATCATTTCTGCGATCTCTGAGGCGGGGCTGAGGTCCCCGAGGTAGTCGCATTCGTAGCAGCGCATCCTGACCTCCACGCCTTCAGGTAGCGCGTCCGCCTGGGCGTGGAACTCCCCTACGTAGCGGGCGGTTTCAGGCTGGAGGTCGACGGACAGTTCTTCCTTGATCTCGCGGATCAGAGTGTCGAGGTCGCCCTCGCCCTGTTCCCGTTTCCCCCCAGGGAGGTAGTAGCGCGACCTGCCCTTGGAGCGGGTCGACAGGATGTGTCCGTCCTCGATTCGGATCCACGCGATTTTGTCGATCATGTGCGGGTGCCTGTGTGTCCCTTCGCTACCAGATGGTCACGGGCGTACTCGTCGGTCGTGAGGTCGTCGGCGAAGGCGATGGCCTTCTGGCCCAGGCGGTGAATGGCGGCAGCCTCGTCGTGGGAGATCTGGGTGGACCAGGGGACCGTGGTCTTCCACTGTTCGAGCGGCTTTCGGTAGGTCTCCAGGCCGGCGGTGCGGGTGGCGACTTCAGCCAGGGGGAGCTTGCGGTCGGTCACCGAGGCCCACCAGGCGGACCTTTCCGCGGTGTGGTCAGCGGGGGTGAAGGCGCGTACGCCGCCGTCGTAGATGGCACAGCGCTCGAAGAGGCTTCCTGGGGTGCTGAGGCGGTGGTGCTCGTATTCGGGTGCTGCGGCTGCGGGGGCTCGCAAAAGGTCAAAGGGGAAGTGCGGGAAGGACGGCGGAGCCTCGGGGCTGGGCAGGTCGTAGAGGGCTTCCAACGCCACCACGGTCAGGGATGGTTGGCTTTGTACGTAGGTGCTGGCTATCGCGGGCGTGGCGGCCAGTGCTGCCAGTACGCGCTGCACACCGAGCCGTGAGCCGATGGTGAAGACCAGGATGGATTGCAGCGGCCTGCCGCGCTTTGCCGCTCGCTCCACTGCTTCCGTCAGGACGCGGGCGAGGGTACTGCCGGTACCGATGATGTCGCCGACCACCAGCACACTGGCATCTGCGAGTTCCCATCGGTCGTAGGTCAGCTCGATCGGTCCGTCCGGGGGGCGTTCGGTGCCGACGAAGCTAACCGCGGGGTCGGCCTGCAAGACGTTGCCCAACGCATCTTCGATCCCGAAGCTGAGCCCTCCGCGGAGCACATTGAGTGTCGCGAACTGGTCAGCGGGGGTAGTCGAGAGATCTGACGTGTCGGTGGCGGTCAGCGCGTGCAACGCCTGCGCCACGGCGTTCCGGGAGTGGCGCCGGTAAGGGGTGCCGCAGAGGGTGGGGTCCGTGAGCAGTGCCCGCGACGACGGTGTCGAGCAGATCAGGGTGCGTGCTGGTCCGGTGGTCGCATATTCGTACACGCTGCTGCCGTTGACGCTCATGATGCGTTTCACGCCTGTCCCCTCACGATTTGAGTGCTGGTCGACGCGGCGGCCTGCCGCGCTGGGCGGCGATGAGCCGCTCGATGGCGTACGACGACTCGATGCCGTCGTAGGTCTTGGCCGAATCGAGGGGTGCGGCGTCGTTGACCACCTGGGCCACAACAACGGTGCCCGGACGCGGGATCGGGTCGGGGATGTCGCAGGAGCTGCGCACGGTGATCGCGGCGAGGCCCACTGCGGCAAAGAGGTGCTGCCAGTCCAGGGGGCAGTGACGGCTCGGCATGCCTCCGGCGGATTCGTAAATCCCGTTGTCGACGATAGCCAGCGTGTGGTTGTCAAGGGTCGGCAGCCTGCTGCCCAGAGCTGTAAGGACGGAGAGATTCATGAGGAAGCTGCCGTCTGTGTCCACGGCGAGGACCGGCCGCGGTTTCATGGCGATGGCCATACCCGTCGCGAGGGCGGACACGTCACCCATCGTGTCGGTGAACAAGGTTCGCTCCGGAGCGAGTTGAAAGAGTTCGTCACTGGTGCGCCCCAGGGAGGACACGACGACGCAGTCGGGATCTAGCCGGCCGAGAAGCGCCTGCAGAAACTCGGATGTTCTCATGCGGCACTCCGCAACTGCTGCAGGAAAGACTGATTGGCGATCAGGGCTACTGACCGCTGGCCGGTGTCGGCTGTGGCGTATGCCTGACGAAGCAGCGTGCCGAAGTGCTCCAGCGAGTGGATCTCCTGAGACAGCACGGGAAGCATGCGCAGGTGCGTGTGCATGGTCTCCTCGTGCGGGAGGCCCCACCAGTTCCTTTCGCCGAAGGCCCCACGGCGGGCCAATATCCAGACGGAGTGCAGACGATGACTTATCGTCAGGCGTGCCAGCGTCTCGCATGCGCGACGCAGCCCCGAGTTCTCCATGAGGACCAGGCTGCGCGCTCCGGCGAGGCGGGCGCCCGCCGCCAGGCCGACCGCGGTGGCCTCGTCGCACGCCGGCTGGTAGTCGATCTCTGATCGCTGAGCGGCCAGTGTGTGCAAGGGCGCCAGCAGCGAATCGGGTACGCCGCTGATGAAGTCCACACCGGCCTGGAGCAGTGATTCATAGGCGTCGCCTGCCGACATGCGGATCAGTGTCCGGTCGACACGAGCTCGACGATGATGTTGGAGTAGTGCGTGGTGCCGACGTTCTTCAACAGATGTGCGGGGCCCACCTGGTGGTAGACGGCATCTCCTACCTGATCGTTGCTGGGATGAACCGTGGAGTCGACGTCTATCGTCTCGGTCTGTCCACCGGCGACGACGACGTAGACGTAGTCGCAGGGGTGCTGGTGGATCTCTGTCTGCTCCCCCGGGGCCAGATCGAGTGTCCAGACGCGGACCCGCTCGTCTTGATGGACCAGCTGGGTTCCGACCTGCACGATTTCATCTGACATCAAATACGACCTCTCCATGACGGCACGGGCGGTGAAGGAGGTGAGAGCCGGCGTCGGGATCGATGGGCCCGACGGGAACGACCTTGGCGGCGGTGCGGCAACGACGTGCCTGAGGCACAGCCGCGGGGCAATTCCCAACCAGCGCTCTCCATGGAAGGCCCCCACGGCGCAGTGGACAAGACCACATGGCAGGTCGGCTGAATCTCTCTTGGACGGCCAGCCCAGAGAAGGACAAAGGGCCCATTTCACCTCTCCTTGTGTGCGTCACTCTGCCAAGTTGCGCTACGTCGCACGTGTAACTGCAAAAACGCAGGGAGCGGCCCAGTCTGTGGCTCCTGTTCATCACCGCGAGCGCAGCCGTGAGCAGGGCGCCGCAATGGTCCGCACGCGGCGAGATGATCCGCCTCTCGCGGGCTGCGCCGACCATATCCCCTGATGAAAGCCAGTCCCGGTGAGGCCCGGGCCCCGATGACCCCCGTGTGCAGGGGCCCGGGCAGAACGCGAAGCTGGACGCCCGGTCCGTGTCCGACGGAATCAGCCAGCCGTGCGAGGGCGATTGACTCTCTTACGTACGGAACATATTTTCCTGCGCACCTCTCTGCTCAGACGTCCGCGACTGCGTGACCGGAGGCTTGTGCTGCCCTGAACCGGGCTGGCCCTTCACCGCCCTTCGCGTACCAAGGCGGTGCGGCCTGCGCGCCTGGGGTGGGGGAAATGGCGGCTGCTCTTAGCCACAACAGCGCCCGTCGGTCCCGCGAAACGGATCAGACGCCGAACCACTTCTCGATCTCTGCCGCCGCCCCGTCCTCGTTGACGGTTAGGGTCGTGGCGTCGGCGATCTGCTTGAGGTGCGCCGGAGCGTGCCCCATGGCCACGCCGCGCCCCGCCCAGGCGAGCATCTCGGCATCATTGTGGCCGTCACCGATGGCCAGCGCCATTCGGCGATCCGAACCCAGCATCGAGGTCACCTTCTCCAAGCCGGAGGCCTTGGTCACCCCCAGCGGTCCCAGGTCGAGCCATGCCTCAAAGCCCACTGCGTAGCTGGCTCCACGGATGCGGAGCCTTTGCATCAGGGTTCGAAAGTCCTCACTCGTCTGGCTCGGGTCCCGGACGACGGCCCGGATGACCGGCTCCGAGCACAGACCGTCTAGAGGAGCGACGATCTGCGGGCCGAGAAGCTTCTCCTCGGGGAACTGATGCGTGACCAAGTAACCGGTGCCCGCGATCTCTACGGCGACCCGAGCAGCCGGAACATGCTGCAGCAGTGCGTCCAGCGCCGGCCGGGCGTTGAATGCCTCCTGCGCAAGGATCTCGCCAGTGGGCATCCTCGCCACCACTGCTCCGTTGCTGCATACCGCCAGCCCCTCGCGAAGGCCCGTGCTGCGGAAGAGTTCCATGACCTCGAAGGACGCCCTGCCCGTGGCGAGCACGACGTGGCAACCGGCGTCGGACGCCCGCACGAGCGCCGCACGAACGCGATCCGTGATCTCGCAGCCGGGCTCGACGAGTGTGCCGTCGATGTCCAGGACGAGCATCTCAGGCTGCCAGCGGGGCCCGGGAATCCCCACATGATGGTCTCCGTTGTCCGGGCTCAGGTTGCTGCGATCCATAACTCGACACCGCTCCCTTGGGCTGCATGGTCAGTGACAGGGTCCATGAGCATCCGTCGTGCGGGAGCGGGTCCGCAAGGTCCGAGGCCCTTCGCCGAACACTGCGGGCCATCTTCCGGGCCTGCCCTGTGTTGCGGATGTCGCGGCCTTGCTTGTGGAGCTTCTCCTCAACAAACAGAACAGCTTGGCAACGACTACGTAGTGCTTTTCGACGAGACAGACGGATGCTCGGCCGTGCAGAGCACAGTCCGGCGCGAGCAGGTCGGAGAGCACTGAACGTCGATGGCCGTTCGTCGAACCGGAAAAGATTCAGGCGAACTTCGTACTGGTCGAGGCGGGCGAGGCGATCCCGGCGGACGGCGATGTGATCGACAGGTCGCCGCGGTCGACGAATCGGCAGTCACCGGTGAATCCGCACCCGTCATCCGAGAATCCGGCGGCGACCGCTCCGGGGTCACCGCCGGCACCACCGTGCTGTCCGACCGCCTCGTCGTACGCGTCACCTCCCGCCCCGGACAGTCCTTCCTGGACCGGATGATCGCGCTGGTCGAGGGCGCGACCCGGCAGCGGACCCCCAACGAGACCGCGCTGCACATCCTGCTCGCCGCGCTCACCATCCCTGCCCGCTGCTCCCGCCGAGGCGGGAGCCATGGAGCGGGCCGCCATCGCCTGGCTCCGCCCGCTCCGCGTAGCCGACCAAGCGTCCCGCCGACTCCCCACGCGACATCCGGCCCGTCCGTCTGCAAGGCTCGGCATAGGTGACGGCTGTCTTGCCGGGCACCGGGATCCGAATGAGATAGGCCGGTGTCGCGAAAAGACGGCCCACTGGGCCCGCCCTCGAACGCAGGAATCCCCGCCGGCAAACCGACGGGGATTCCTCACCTCTCACGCGGTATCACACGCGTCTCACCAACAGCATTGACGCTCCTGGGCCACAAGGGCCTGACCTGCGCCTACGCTCCTGACCTGGACCATCTAGACCACACAAGACGCGATCTGCAACCTGCGCCAGGTGCGACCGTCAGCTCGGAGCGGGTGGCTACGGCCAATCCAACAGAGCCGCAGCCCCAAGGTCTGCATCAGTCAAGATCCGGACCATTCCCGGGCCAGCAGGCCCGGCAAGATCCCCACGGCTGCCATATTCGCAGGTCAGCGAGCTGCTTGCGCTGTACCACCAGACAAAGAACCTGCTGGTGAGCTACTCGGCGAAGAAGCTGGGGTTCTTCTAGAGCCTCAACTCGGTTGGCTGGAGGGAGCTTCGCCCCGCCAGGCAACCCGGGCTCGCAGCCACTGTCCTCGATCACACCTCGCCGACCACCTGGCCAGCACCTGACCTCACCAACCCATCCCGAACGGCTGCCCCGACCGGGACGGCTCTCAGACCAAGCCGCTGTACGCGGCCAACCAGCCCGTGGCCAAGTGGTCGCCCCGGGTGAAGACGACCGCGCCACGGTGGCCACCCTCCGGGTTGTCCGGTGCCGGGCGCGGGTAAGGGAGTTCGACCGCGGCGGGCTCGACCGGGTGAAGCTCCACCGACGTGCCGTCCCACAGCCGTACGGTCGCGCCACGTGGGCAGCCCCGGACCAGGACACCGTCCGGGCCCGGGGTCAGGAGCGCGCCCGTCGTGCGTTCCGCGAGGAGTTGCCGGTAGCGCTGGGCGGGCAGGGCGCAGCCGTTGGGTGGTGTGGTGCCCGGCCAGTCGGGGGCGCCTATGCCTCGCTTGCGGGCGGCACGCCACATCTGCGGCACGAGCCGGGCGGCGAGCGGCGCGGTGGCCATCTGCTCGCAGATCCACAACAGGCGCCCGGCGCCGCGGCGCGGCCCGAGGTCCCGCCAGCGGATCCGGGCGGCCAGGTCGGCGGCGACGACGGCGGCCCAGGGGTGCACGGTGCCGAGCGGGCCCTGCGCGCCGAGCCATGCCAGGTAACGCTGGGACTCCTCGTAGATCCCGGTGAGGCTCTCGGAGGGAATGCCGAGGACGTACGGGGAGCGGCTGCGGAACACCTTGGGGCTGTGGGCGACCAGGAGCAGCGCTGCCCGCGCCAGGTCCCCGGCGGCCACCGGTTCGTCTGCCGGCCGCGCCGGGGCGCCGCCCGCCTCCGGGTCCGGGGGGTCCAGGTGGCCGCCGTTGCGCAGCACCCGCAGCAGCACGGCGCGGGCCCGGTCGGTGAACTGCGCCTGTTCCAGGTTCGGCAGATGCGTGGCGAGCAGGGCGGTGAGCACCTGCTCGGCCGTGTCCGGGTCCTGGGGCACGGGGGCGGCGCGCAGCGCGTCGGACAACTCGTCGGCGAGGTCGGTGGCGAGCATGAAACGGCTGGTGAGGGTGCCGAGCTCGGTGGCGACGAGCGTGTCGTCGTGCTCAAGGCCGGGGCTGCGGCGCAGGTAGCGGGCCTCGGTGAGGAAGTCGACGGCGTCGTACAGCGGGTCGAAGCTCTCGTTGCCCTGGTGGGAGGAGAGGGTGCGGGTCCACCAGTTCTCGGCCTCGCGGAGCGTGCGCACGCGGCCCTGCACCGCCTCGGCCAGCAGGTGGTCGGGCAGGCGTTCGCGGATGCGGGAGCGCACGGTGTAGCCGGCGGCCAGACGGGCCTGCCACTCGGGCCGGTCGGTGCCGTCGGTGAGGAGGAAGGCCCAGCCCTCGCGCTCCCCGGCGCCGACGCGCCCGGCGCGGCCGAACATCTGCTGGACCATGGAGACTTCGACTCGGTCCAGGCCGATCTCGGTGTCACGTACGACGACGGCGCGGGCGGGCAGGTTGACCCCGGCCGCCACGGTGGACGTCGCCACCAGGGCGTTCGCCTCGCGGTTCCGGAACGCCTGTTCGGCCTCGCGCTTGTAGGGCCAGTCCCGGTAGTGGATGCGTACGCCCGCCAGCGAGCAGAGCCGCTCGACGGCCTCCGGGTCGTCCTTGTCGACGCCCTTGGTGCGGGCCCCGCGCTCCTCGGCGAGGGCGAGCGCGGTCATCCGCACACCGCGCTTGCTGCCGCAGAACACCAGGGCGCTGCCGCCCTCGTCGGCGATGGTGCGGACCTGGCGGACGGCGGCGCGGGTGCGGGCCGCGGCGCGGGCGCCCCGGTCGCTGTTGGTGGACGCGGCGGGGACGGGTATCTGCCAGATCAGCCGGGTGGGCCGCCACGTGCTGCGCACAAGGCGGGCGCCGAGCCAGTCGGCGACCTCGTCGGCATTGGCGACCGTCGCGGACAGGCCGACGACGCGCACCTGCCCGGTGTCCTCGCCGACGCGAGCGAGCAGGGCCTCCAGGACGGGGCCGCGGCCAGGGTCGCCGAGCAGGTGGACCTCGTCGACGACGAGGCAGCCGACGTCGGCGAGGGCGTCGCGCAGCGAGCCAGTGCGGCAGATGGCCTCGAACTTCTCGGTGGTGGCGACCCAGATGTCGGCCTTGCGGATCAGCTCGGCGTCGACGGCGTACTCGCCGGTGAGGCGCACCACGCTCAGTCCGTTGCTGCGCCACAGGTCGAGTTCATGGTCGAGTTCGTCGGTCAGGGAGCGCTGCGGCACGAGCCAGGCGGCCTTGCGGCCCTGTGCGTTGGCCTTGAGGGCGGCGACCATGCCGACCGGGGTCTTGCCCGCGCCGGTCGGGGCGACAACCAGGACGTTGCCGTCGTTCTCGAGGATCGCCGGGACGGCGTCGGCCTGCGCCGGGTTGAACGTCGGGTACTTCAGGAACCGCGACCAGCCCGGCGGCACCAGGTCGGCCACCGGGACGTAGGCGTCGTCGGCGTCCTCGGGCAGCTCCTCCAGTGCGTCCCACTGCAGCGCGAACGCGTCACGGGCGGCATGGGCGCCGGGACCCGCGACCGGGGCCGCCGGCAGCGGCCCGGAGCGGACGGGCCACGCGACGAGGTCGGTTCGGTACCCCGAGTCGCTGACGGTGCCGACAACTTCTGACTCCTGCCAGTGCCGTGCACAGCGGTACGGAATGTCCTCGTCGGCCAGGTACGCGCGCAGGGCGTCGAATTCCGGGCCGTCCGGCATGATGACGCGGATGTCCTCGGCCGCGTCGACGGCCTCGAAGGATGGCCGCCAGTGTGGGTCGGTCACCTTGCACCAGTACAGGAGCCGCAGTTCCGGATCGGCCGGCAGCGGCAGATCGACGGGCCAACTGGGCCCGGGGGAAGCTAAGTTGGAGGCAATGATGCGCGCGGGGCCGGGAGCAGGCCGGAGTGTCGCGCCCGAGGAGGCATGGATCGGTCTGATGGTCAGGCCGCCCGGCTCATCACCCGTGGGGCACGGGCCGAGCAACATCTCCCAGGCATCGTCGGCATCGCGGCCGGGATTCGGCTTCGCGGCGGGAGCGGGCGTAGAGGCCTTTGCCCAGCCGCTGTGGCCCATGAGTTTGTCGTACGTCTTCACGCCGAGATCCGCGAGGGCGTAGGCAGCGGGGCAACTCGGGCAGACGACGGCGACGTAGCGGTAGACGCGCCCCTGGGACTCGTACGGCCTGCGCAGAGAGTGCAGTTCGCCACCGCAGGCGGGGCAGCCGCGCGGGACCTTCTCCTCGTAACTCCAGCCCGGCTCCTCGAATCGGGCCGGCAGCGGGTCGGTCAGGCGGACCCCCCATCGCGTGCGGACCAGGTCCGGTACGGATTCCCCCGACGCGGCCACTCCATCCTGCTTTCCCCCACCAGCCGTGCGCATGACCCAACTCTGACATAGGCGCCACCATGGAGCGAGTGACCGCTCACACGTGGTGAGGACGTCAGCGCAACCCCCGGATTCCGGCACGATGTTCTACGGTCTTCGGTGCGGAGCGCGGCGCACGGAGTGCGCGACGTCAACGGTGCCCGCAGAGGGAGGAATTGTGCTCGACGAACTCGTGACGGCCGGCGGTACGGCAGTGGTCGGAGCCATGGCCACCGACTCCTGGATGCTCGCCCGCACCCGCGTGGCGGAGCTGTTCCGGCGCCGCGGCGGCGAGGAACGGCAGCAGGCGATCGAGGGCCAACTCGACAGCAACGCCCGGCTCGTGGCGGAGGCCGAGGACGGCGACCAGGTGCGGCAGACGCTCCTTCCCCTGTGGCAGCTCGAGCTGCGCTCGCTGCTGCGGCGCGACCCGGCCGCGGCCGAGGAGCTGCGGGCCCTGATCGAGGAGGTCAGGCCCGCCGGGAACAGCGAGTCGAAGTGGGTGCAGGACGTCGTCGTACGGGACAACGCGAAGGCGTTCCTGGTGCAGGGCGGAAACATCGTCAACCACCACCACAGCCCCGAGTCAGCGCCGGCTCGTTCCGCCGAACCGGCGCAGAGGGAAGGAAGGGTCGAGGGTGAAGGTACCGCCGGGGCCGCTCGGTGACAGGAGCTGACGAGGGCACCCGGCAAGGCCGTCGGGTCGCCACCGGCGGCGGTGGCGCACCGCTGCCCGGCCCGGCCGCGGAGGCGGCCGTCCAGCAGACGATCCGTGTGGAGAGCGGCTTCGGGTACGGCGTCGTGGGCGCCGACCTGCACGTCTTCCCGGATCGTGGGCCCGTCTACCTGCTCGGCGAGCACCGGAGTGCGGCCCCCGCGCCGGACGACACCTGGCTGCTTCACCAGCCCAGCCGGATGCTCAACGCCCGCTACCGGCTGGTCGACTTCACCGGCCGGGAGCGGGAGCGCGCCGAGCTCGCCGCCTGGCGGGACGCCCCCGGGCCGCGGCTCTCGGCGACATGGCTGCACGGCCCCGGCGGGCACGGAAAGAGCCGCCTCGCCGACGAGTTCGCCGCCGAGAGCGCCGCCGCGGGCTGGAAGGTCGTCACCGCCACGCACGGCCCGGGCGCCGTCCTGGACCCGGGCCGGAAGAGCGGCGCGGACCTGCGGCCCGACGGGGCTCGTGGCATGCTCCTCGTCGTCGACTACGCGGACCGCTGGCCTGTCTCGCACCTCACCTGGCTGTTCAGCAACCGGCTGCTCACCAGCTCCCTGCCGACCCGGCTGCTGCTGCTCGCCCGCTCGTCCACCGCCTGGCCCGCCGTGCGCTCCGCCCTGGAAGACGTCATGGCCGACACGCGGGACCAGGAGCTGGCCCCGCTGGGCACCCCCGGCGGCGACCCGCGGGCCCGGTCGGCCATGTTCGCCGCGGCCCGGGACTGCTTCGCCGCCCGGTACGGTGTGCCCGACCCGGCCGTGATCGCACAGCCGAAGGATCTGGAGCGTCCGGAGTTCGGGCTCGTCCTCGCAGTGCACATGGCCGCCCTGGTCGCCGTCGACGCCCACGTACGCGGCGAACAGGCCCCGGACGACCTGGCCGGCCTCTCCGCGTACCTCCTGAACCGGGAGCGACGACACTGGACCCGGCTGTGGGAGAACCGCCTGGAGGGACTGGACTTCAGCACCGCGCCGAGCGACATGAACCGCGTCGTGTTCACGGCCGCCCTCACCGGGGCCGTGTCACCGGGGGACGGCAGCGCTCTGCTCGCGGGGATCGGCCTGGAGCGGCCCCTGCGGCTGCTCACCGACCACGGCACTTGCTACCCGGCGGCGGAGCCGGGCGCCGTTCTCGAACCGCTCTACCCGGACCGGCTCGCCGAGGACTTCCTCGCCCTCAGCCTCGACGGGCACCGCGTGACCGGCTATCCCGCCGCCCCCTGGGCCGCACCGACAGCGCGCACGTTCAGCGCCCGCGCCCCGGACGGTGCGGTTCCGCCGTCGGTCACGCGCGGCCTGACGTTCCTGGCGGCCGCAGCGGCACCGGGGCGCTGGCCGCACATCGCCGGGCACCTGGAGCAGATCCTTCGGCAGGACCCGTCGGTGGCCGTCGCCGCGGGCAGCGCGGCCCTCACGGCGCTCGCCGAGACCACCCTTCCGGCCTCCGTCCTCGCCTCCGTGGAGACCTGCTTCCCGGAGTTCGGGCAGCCCGACCTGGACGCGGGCATCGCGACGTTCACTGCCCGGCTGGTCGCCGAACGCCTCCCCCACACCGCCGCCCCCGCCGAGCGCGGCCGCCTGCACCAGGGCCTCGGCTTCCGGCTCGGCCGGGCGGGGCGGGCACAAGAGGCGCTGGCCGCGGACGAGGAGGCGGTGCGCTGCTTCCGGAAGGCGGCGGCTGCCGGTACACACCCGGCTGGTTCTCCGTCTCCGTCTCCGTCCTCTTCCCTTGCCGCAGTCTCGTCCACATCGCCGTACATTTCCCCGACCGCGACCCTGGCGACCGCGCTGCTGCACTTGACCCAGCACGCCTTCGACGCCGACGCCCCCGACCGCGCCCTGCACGCGGCCGAGGAAGCGGCCGCGCTCTTCCAGGACCTGGCCGTGGCGGACCCAGCGGCCCACGAGCCCGGCCTTGCCCTGGCCCTCGCACAGGTGGGCCGGGGGCTGGCTGCGGCCGGATACCCGGACCGGGCCATGGCCCCCACGGAGCAAGCGGTCGGGATCTTCTGGCGTCTGACGGCGACCCAACCGGACCGGTACGAGACCGGCCTCGCGCTCGCCCTGAACAACCTCGGCATCTTCTCCTGGCAGCTGCGCCGCCTCTCGGACGCCGTGGCCGCGCAGGCGCGAGCCATCGAGTTCGCCCGGCGCGGCCTGGCGGCCGGCCCGCCCGCCGGGTCGCTGCTCGCCCGCGCGTTCGTACTCGACGAGTCCGAGCTGGCGCAGTGCCTGGGCAACCTGTCCTTCCTGCTGTGGGCGTCGCGGCGCAGGGAGGAGGCAGTCACCGCGCTGGAGGAGGCGGTCGCGACCGCCCGACGGCTGGCCGCGGTGGCGCCCGCCGCGCAGGAGCCCGTCCTGGCCGACCTCGCGTCGCGGCTCGCCACCTATCTGGGGAGGCTGCAACGGTGGCGGGAGGCCCTCACCCTGGCCGACGAGGCAGCTGGGATCACCGCACGGCTCGCGGCGGCCGACCCGGTCCGGTACGAGAGCGACCACGCGAAGGTCCTGCGCCAGTCGGCCCAGGCCCGGCTCGGCGCCGGGGGCAGCCTCGCCGCCGCGCGCCGGGACGCCGACATGTCCGTAGCGATCTACCGGCGCCTGGCGGCCGAGGACCACGCGGAGTACAGCCGGGCCCTCGAAGAGGCCGTGGAAACCCAGGAGTTGGTGCGGTCAGCGGGCAGCGGCGGCGCCATCGCCCCCAAGACACGCTGGACTTCGGAGGAGCACTGGGTGAACCTCCTGAACCAGGACGAGGTCTGGCAGGACGTTCAGGACCGCCGCCACCGACTGGACGAGATGCCCCCGTCCTACTGCGGCAACGTCCTGCGCTTCATCCGCAAACAGGCCGACCAGCTCATCGAGTTGCTCGCCGACGGACTCGACGTGACGCCGGAGGCCCTCGGCCTGACCGACCGCGACGACGCGGTGTCCTGGCTGGACCGCCAGCCCCTGATCGTCGCCCTGGCCCGGCGTGCCAGGGGCGAGTCGGCCCGGCCCGAAATCTGCCACTGCGGTTACCCGGTGGCCCCGGACTGGCACCACGAGCACTGCTATCCGGGAATCGTCGTGGACTGACCCGGACGACCCCAGTGGTGCGGTACGACGCCGAACAGACCGCTGGGGCCGTTCCCCCCTCCGGGCGCGGGCAGGAAGGTACGACAACACGCCCCTCCTGCCCGGCAGGCGACCACCCCCTGCCTCGGGCACCCGCAACGACTGCACTCAGGCCGAAGCCGTCATCGCCCGAATACCACGTGCCCCGCATGCGTAGAGCTGCTCGGCACCGCTACTTCAGCAGCGGGGCCGCACTGTGGGAGGCGTCAGTTGTCCGTTCCGTCGCCGGGGACGGCGTCGGCGGGGGCGGTGTGCCAGTTGGTGACGATGGGCTTGTCGACGGTGACGGAGCCGGTGGAGACGCTCGCCGGGTTCGGGTCGGACGTGCCGATGGCCGCGATGAGGAACGTGAACTCGACGCCGCCGTCGCCGTTGGTGGTCTTGGGGTTGATCCCGGCGTAGGCGGTCTTGGAGCCGCTGAGCGTGATGGCCGGGCCGACCGCCTGTTCTGCGTTCGTCGCCTCGATGCCCTTTGAGCCGAAGGAGACCGAGGGCAGCCCGCTGGGGATCGTGCAGGTGATGCCGGGCTTGGCGCGGGCGGACAACAGGATGTAGCCGCCCGCCTGAGTCTCGGAACGCGCCGAGAACTTCAGATCGTTGGCCCCACAGGCCTGCCCGTAACCCTTCTTGTCACCGGACGGGCCCGACTTGGAGCCCGACGAGGACGAACCGTCCTTCCCCGACGCGCCCCCGTCCGAAGACGAACCGGCCGCCTTGCCGCTGTCGGAGCTCTCCTGGGACGCACCGCTCGACGACTCCGCGGTGGCCTTGGCGGACGCCGCGGAGTCGCCGCCCGAGGCCGACCCGCTACCGCCATCCGAGCCGCAGGCGGTGACAGTCGCCGCGAGCGCTACACCGGCGGCCGCGGTGAGCGCGACACGTCGTATGCGGGCGGTGCAGGTGCGGTTCACGGATACTCCTCATTGCGTTCAGGGATCGAGGGGCCAGGCCGGAAAGACTTGCTGACCCCTCATCGGATGTCCCTATTCTCACCCATGCCGCTGCCGACCCTACGCGCGGGTAACTCCCCAACATGCTGGTCAGTCAGCGATGTTGGACTCAACAGGGTGCGAGGGGCCCGAGCCCAGCCGTGCGCGGTGCGCCCCGGCCGCACTGCGTCCCGTCACGGGATCAGGGCCCCCAGCACTACCTTCCGGCGCGGGCTGGGACAAGCGTCACCGTCAGTTCGCTCTCCCCGGGCCCCTGCGCGTCGTCCGGATCAGACGTGCCTGCCGATGGTCTTCCGGATCCAGCCCACGTAGGCGGGCACATTGCTGTAGAGGCCCGGCCCGCCCGCGCAGGCCTGGTCCGAGTCACCAGGGCCCGACGTGGTGCCCATGAGCTCCCACCGCCCGCCCTTGCCGCGCTGGATCTGGGGTCCTCCGGAGTCCCCGATGCACGCCATGGCTTCCGGTACCCGGCTGACCGTGCACAGCCGGGTCTCCCCCGCGTAGCCGGGGGAGCACTCGGTGTCGGCCCCCCTGCGGGCTCCGAGTTCCTGGAGCCGGTCCGCGAACACCGCCTTGGTGATATCGGTCGTGTCGACGACGGTGCCGAAGCCAAGGAGCCGGGTCGGGGTACCGGGCCGCCCGGGCCGGTCGGCGATACGGATGGGTTTCTCGGCGACCGGGCGGTCCAGGCGGATCAGCGCGACATCGTTCCGGTTGGGCCCCTCGCCCCCGCCCTGCTTGTAGCCGGGGTGGATCACGGTCCGCTCGATGGCGCGGACGGTGCCCCCGTACTTCCGCTGGTCGCTGCCGATGCGGACGATGCCGTCCGGTTTCACCAGCGTCGTATCGACGCAATGGGCCGCCGTCAGCACCCACTGCGGATCGATCAGTGACGCTCCGCAGACGCCGTCGTCCGTCACCTTCGGGACCGACTGCGGGATCGATGCCATGAACGGGTAACGCTCCGTGGAATCCTTCCCCTTGACGATCGCTCCGGCGCTGCCGGTCGTCATGATGGTGCACATCGCACCGGCCAGGGCGACGGTGGTGACAAGCGCCGCACGGCGGTGCCTGGACTTCACGCTGAACACAGGGGTTCCTTTCCCTCGGGTGTACGGAATGCCGCGGTCACCTCGGGCACGGAGTGCCGGCGCTCACTCCACTTGGACAGTGACGTTGAGCGAACACGACGGGGCTGATGAGAACCATCGGCCATGGAGGATGCTCCCTCCCTGTGCACCCTGCAGGGTGCCTCGGACATCGGACCCGTTCAGCCTGTGCGTTCACGATTCACTGATCCATCCGGGCAGCGGGTCCATGCACGGTAGGGGTATCCCCCGGCTCTCACCGCCTTCGGCCGGTTCGTCACCGAACGGACTCTGCACCGCCCCTGGAGGGGCCGGTCACTGCCACCCAGTACCTGGAAGGCCGGCCGACTGCCCACATGATCGCGATGCGGGCGATCCACATGACGACGACAACAACAACCAGCTCAGGCAAGGCATCCTGACCGGAGTGCTAGGCGCTGAACCGCTGTGCGGACGCGCGCAGACGCTTGCCCCGCTTGCCCGTTACCGTTCTGACCGGGATCAGCACCGCCCACCACAGCTTCGCGCCGGTGGGTGAGACGAAGGCGAGCGGTACGGCGGCCGCGAAGACCAGCACCGTTGACGCAAGGTCGGCAACGTCGTTGCGCACGATGGGGTCGGGCAATGCCGCGCTCCCCAGCCATGGGCGCTTCCAGAGCACAAGCGTCAGCGCGAGCTGCGTGGCTCCCATGACCGCGACGGCGCCGGAGTAGATGGCCACGGACTGCGGCAGGTCCCCGTACTCGGCCAGCAGCGTGGTGGGAAAGGGCATCAGGGCGACCAGTCCCAGACTCAGCAGCACGAGCCTGATGACCGTCCCGTCCACGTCCCTCACGTACTGGAAGAGCTGGTAGTGGCCCCGCCAGAACGCCGCGATGACCAGCAAGCTGAGGGCGTACGCCCACACTTTGGGCATCACGTCCCTCAGTGCCTGCGCGAATCCGTCGGAGTCCAGACCGTCGGGCAACGAGATGTCCAGCGCCAGCAGGGTCATGGCGATGGCGAACACCCCGTCGGACAACGCGAGGAGCCGGACTGCGCTGCCTTCGTCGTCCCGTACTCTCCGGCCACCGTTCACCACGCCACCCTAGGATCATCTGCGTCGGAATACGGCGATTTACCCCTTGCACGTGTTGAGCCGGCCACCGGACTTCGTGGGCCGCAGAGCGGCATGTTGGCGGGGCTCGGCATGCGGGTGCGTGGCCGGTCCGGGGATTTTTTCTCCACGCCCTTCCTGAATTCGGAATTAGGTACTTCCGCGCTCGCCGTGCAGTGGGTCGTGGCCCCCTACCTCTGTGTTCGGTAGGCGACGCCGAGTTCCGGACCATTCACGGAACCACGCTCCGCCTACGGTGGGGCGCATCGCCGCGCATCGCACGAGGTGACGAGTGAGCAGGTGTGCAACGGCGTGCCCAGAAGGTACTTTTCGCTTCCCATTCGCGCGCCGCATTCCCACCATCTACTCAGTTCAAGCACCAGGAGAAACGTTAATTCTCCATGCGGATTTGCATACTTGGCTATTGACGCATCACCTGCCCATTGGTCTGAACGGGTATCGGCCAATGGAGGTACGTTCTCAATTAACGCGAACGGGTGGATAGTGAAAAGCCTCCACCGGGTTTCGGAGCCCTTGGTGCGAGCGGAATGGAGGCCGCAGGTGACCATTGAAGAATGGCTCAAGACCAATGTAACCACCGACACGAGAGCGCTCGGATGGTATAGCGGCCCGGAGTGCGAGGATCGCATCGTCCGGGCCTATCGCGAGCTGCTGAGTGGCTATGAGATCGACACCTCGAAGATCCTCAAGACCACTTGTGTGGTGGACGGCGAGCACGCCGGCGTGGTGCGTGTCCAGGAGAACAACTTCTTCTCGATCTGCGCCCACCACTTCCTGCCTTTCTTCGGGAAGGTCAACATCTCCTATGTGCCCGGGGACCGCATCCTCGGACTCGGGAAATTCCCTCGTCTGGTGCAAGCGTTCAGCCGGCGCTTCCAGATCCAGGAGTACCTCGTCAAGGACATCGCTGAAGAAATCATGTCCTCCGGCGGCGCAAAAGCCGTGCGAGTCACCTCCCGCAGCCGCCACCTCTGCATGTGCAGCCGTGGTCCATCCGACCAGACGGTGATCACCGACACGTCTTATGTGGCAGGAAATCAGGAGTTGATGGCCAAGTTCGGCCTGGACGACTGATCCGGACTCGCGTGGCGGGAGGTGCTCATTGATACACCCCCCCCCCCCGCGACCCCCGGCCATCCGTCGTCCCGTTCCTCAACGGCCGACTGCGCGGGACAACGCGCCGGCCACTACAAGGAGAACCCGTGCACGACAGGAAGAGAGGCAGTCAGCGCCGCGCCTTGACGTCGCCCTGGAAGTACGCGCTGGCGACATGGCTCGCCGGTGTGCTGGCGGCGATCGGTCTGGGTGCCGTCTCACCTGCGGGTCCCGCCCTGCGTTCGTCACTGGGCCTGTCGGGCGGTGCGCTCGCGTGGGCCACGTCGAGTATCACGGCTGTGAGCGCCGTCCTCGGCATCCCGGCGGGGTGGTGGGTCCGCCGCTTCGGTGCCCAACGAGCCTTGCCCTGGGGCCTCTTGGTGATGGCGGTGGCAGCCGCCGTCAGCGCGACCGCAGGCTCCTGGGGACTGCTGCTGGGGTCACGTATCGCTGAAGGAGTCGGCTACCTGCTGGTGTTCGTGGCGGGTCCGGTCGTTCTCACCGGCATGACGCAGGGCGCCGTCCGATCGGCAGCGCTCGCTTTGTGGGGCACCTGCGTCCCGACGGGGCTCGCCATCGCCGCGGCCACGGGCGGTGCCCTGGCCTCCTGGTGGACATGGCACCAATGGCTGGCCCTCACCGCGCTCGGTCCGCTGATCATGGCCGGAGTGCTCACGACCGTCCTGCCTCGGCTGCCGAGGACGGCGGTCCCGTGCGCTCACCGCGAAGCCGGCACCTGGAACGGGGCGCTGAGGCTCGGCGTGGCGTACGGAAGCCTGTCGCTGGTCGGCGTCGCCGTGGTGATGGTGCTTCCGCCGTTTCTCACCGAGCACCGGCAGGCCACGCCGGCGGTGACCGGGACCGTCGTGGCGGTCGTCTGCCTGGGGAGCGCGGTCGGCGGGCTCGTCGCCAGTTGGCTGCTGCGGCGCGGCGCGGCCCTCGCCTCACTGGTCCCGCTGGGCGCATTGATGCCGGTGGCCTGCCTCCCCGCTTTCTCGGCCGAACTCCCCCTCGTGATCAGCGGCGGAGCGGCCACGCTTGTTCTTGTCGTCGACGGACTGCTCATCTCCGCTGTCTTCGCTGCCGTCCCCGCCTCGGTGAGCCGTCCTGAGCATCTCGATGTCGCCAATGGCATCCTCAACCAGCTCGGCGGTGTGGGGATTCTGATGGGGCCACCGGTCTTCGGGCTGGTCATCGCTGCCGCGGGGTGGGGCGCCGTCGCCGCCGCGACCCTGGTCTTCGGCGGACTGGGCGCGGTCCTGTTGCTGACGACCGCGCGCACTTCCGGGACCGGTTCACCATCCGGTGTGTCCCGGTCGCCCGACGCGCAGGATGGTGTGGGTATGAGGGAAGGGCCGGAACCCATAGGGAAGGCGGCGGACGCCAGCAATCCCGACTCCAGGCGTCCCTGACCGAGCCGTGGAAATGTGGCGTTCCCGACTGCTGTACGGGCTGACGGCAGACCCTCACCTCGGAAAGGGCAGGATGAAACTCGACTTCCTTCTGTTGCGGGACAGCACCTTTGGCGAGTACTGCCTGTACTGCCATGCCGAGACGGTCACCTGGATCGTCGTGGACGGAAGAAAACGCTGCACCTGCAGTTCGTGCGGCCGCGAGGCGGAAAGAGCCGTTGTCATCGACCCCCGCATCTGCTGGTGGACCGATTCGGACGGCGAGTACTGGCATGAGAGTGCCGGTGTATTCGTGCGTGACCGGCGTGCGAGGTTTCTCTTCTTCCAGCGAACCGCCTTTCCTTACTCTTTGACCGTCCCCGCGGGTCACGTCGAGCGCGGGGAGGAACCCAAGTGCGCGGCCGCGCGGGAGCTTTGGGAGGAAGTGGGAATCCGCGACGCGCACGGGGGCCTCCGGCTCGTGGCGGACGAGCATTTGAAGGGAGACGTGTGCAGAAGGGGCTCCGACGCGCATCGTTGGCATGCCTATCTGCTGGAGGTCGATGAGCACCGGGAAGCGGGAGCCCAGGGGGAGGTGACCGTGAATGAGGAAGGGGAGGCACCTGTCTGGCTCACTCTCGACGAGGCACGCTCCCGTCAGACGACGTTCGCGGTGGAACGCATCATGGATCTGCACTCCGGGAAACTCCTCCCCGGCGGTACGCGTACGCCCACCGGTCCTCGTGCTCCCGGCGTTCCTCGTGCTCCCGGCGGCCTGCGTACTCCCGCCGACCCTCGTACTCCCGGCGACCTGCGTAATCCCGGCGAGACGTGGCAGGACCCTTCGGACGGTTCTCGGGCGTGACGTCTTCCTCGTAGGCCACCGCCGATGGTGCGCGGGACCTGGCCTCGCGTGGCCTCTCGTGGCCTCACCTGGCCGCCCATGGCCCCACGCTGCCGGTGTCAGGCTCCCCGATCAGTGGGAACCGGCCCAGATGGCCGGGGTGCGGTGGGACCAGGGGGCGGCCTGTTCGAGCTGGGCGGCAAGGCGGAAGAGGGTGTCTTCGCGGCCGTAGTCGGCGGCGAACTGCAGACCGATGGGCAGTCCGGTGGCAGGGTCGGCAGCCAGCGGTACGGACATGGCGGGGGTTCCGGCGACGTTGAAGCCGGCGGTGAAGGGGGAGCGGTCGAAGATCCGGTCGAGCCAGCCGAGGCCGTCGAGGTCCTCGACGCCTTCGGCGTAGACGCCCAGGCGCGGTGGCAGCTCGGGAAGGGTGGGGGTGAGCAGCACGTCGTACCGGTGGAAGTGGCGGCCGACGCTGCGGGCGACGGTGTTGCGTACGCCGAGCGCGCTGACGAAGTCGGCGCCGGAGACCTGGCGGCCCCAGGCGTAGCCGGCGAGTATCTCGGACTGGACGGTGGACGGATCGATGGGCCGGTCCGACGCGGCGGCCAGGGCATCGAGCCAGGGGACCAGATTGGCCGTCCAGAGCCGTGCGTTGGCCAGGACGAACTGCTCCCAGCTCACCCCGAGGTCGAGCGTGGCCTCCTCCACATGGTGGCCGAGCGAGGCGACGAGTTCCGCGGTGCGGGACACGGCGTCGGCCACCGGACCCACGGTGCGGCGCCGGCCTCCGCCCTGGACGATGACGCCGATGCGAAGGCTGCCCGGGGCGCGGGTGATCTCCTCGGCATAGGGACGTTCCGGCTCCGCGGCGAAGTACGGGTCACCGCTCTCCGGGCCCCGGATCTGGTCGAGCAGCGCCGCGCTGTCGCGCACCGTGCGGCTGACGCCGCCCTGGACGGCCAGGCCGTTGAAGATCTCTTCGACATCGGGGCCCATGGACACCCGGCCACGGGTGGGCTTCAGCCCGAACAGGCCCGTGCTGGCGGCCGGGATGCGGATCGAGCCCGCCGCGTCCGTGCCGTGCGCGAGCGGGACGATGCCGGCCGCGACAGCAGCCGCTGAACCGCCGCTGGAGCCGCCCGGCGAGCGGTCGAGGTCCCAGGGGTTGCGGGTCGGCCCGTACAGGACGGCCTCGGTGGTGATGCCGTAGGCGAACTCCGGGGTCGTGGTGCGGCCAATGGTCGCCAGCCCGCCCGCGCGGAAGCGCCGCATCAGGTTCGAGTCCGCCGGCGCGACATTGCCCTGGGCGAGTCGGCTGCCCAGCTCCACCCGCTTGCCGGCCATGGCCACGCCCAGGTCCTTGAGCAGGAAGGGCACGCCGGCCAATGGCGCCCCTCCTGCGGACGCCTCACCCACGCCCTCCGCAGTCTCGGCGGGCCAGGTCTCCACGACCGCGTTGATCAGCGGGTTGACGGCGGCGACCGCCTCCAGCGCGGCCGCCTCCAGCTCGGCGCCGGTCACCTCGCCACGGGCGACCAACTCGGCCAGCCCGACGGCGTCATACGTCACGTACTCCGACAGCTTCATGAGAACTCCCCTATGGCACGACGTACCGATCAGTCTCATACGATACCGATCGGTATCGTATGAGACTGATCGGTACCGTAGCATGGGGTGGCGCAGCCGAAATGGCCTGGAGTAACACGGAGGATCGGACATGACAGACGCGGTGCGGCCGGGCCGCGCGGGCCGGGTGGCCAAGCTGCCGCCCCGCGAGCGCATCCTCGACGCGGCCGAGGAGCTGTTCCACTCCGAGGGGATCAGAGGGGTCGGCGTCCAGGCCATCGCGGAGAAGGCCGGGACCACCAAGGCCGCGCTGTATCGGCATTTCGACACCAAGGACGCGCTGGCGGCGCAGTGGCTGCTGATCGTCGCGGCCGACTACACCTCCGCGTTCGACAAGATCGAGGAACGGTGGCCGGACGATCCCCGGGCACAGATCCAGGGCCTGGCCGCCTTCATCGCCGACTCCCTGTCGGAGATCTCGCACCGCGGATGCCCCTTCATCAACTCCCTTGCCGAGCTGCCCGATCGCTCCCACCCGGCGCGCCAGGTGATCGAAGCGCACAAGGCGCAGCAACTCCGCCGGCTGACCGCCATGTGCACCGCAGCCGGCCTCACCGATCCCGAGGGAGCCGCAGCGGAGATCACCTTCGCTCTGGAGGGGGCCCAGGTCAGCGCGCAGAACGGAAGCGTGGACCACGTCGGCGAGCGACTCATCGCCTTTGTCGAGGCCGTGATGGGCTGGCACGGAGCCTGAGGGGCAGTTGACGGGTTCGCCGTTGCGGTTAGCGGACCCGCGCCGTCCTGCCGAAGGCCGGCCGCCGGCCGGTTGTGCCCGACCCCGGCCCCGGCCCCGACCCCGACCCCGGCCCGACGAGAACCGGACATCCGTTTCCCAGGTCGGCCAACTGCCGGCCGACCGCCCCCGCACGCCACACCCGCCCCCGTACGGATGCGACCCGCACGCCCCGCACCAGGCTGGTAAGGTAAGCCTTACCTTACTCCAGGAGCCTGTATGCGTATCTTCGGTGGTGCGAACCAGCAGCCGACCAGCGCCGAACGAGTCCGGACGATCCTGGCCTCGGCACACTCGATGACGATGGTGGCCGATGGCCACAGCACAGAGGTGTCCCGCGGAAACGGGCCGGGACCGACGCAGCGCATCCACTTGCACCCGTCCCCGGTGGATGCCGGCCTCACCGGCGCGGCCCGGGCAGGCGAGCGGGTGCCCACCACGCTGGAGTTCACGGATGTCGCTCCTCTCCCCGTACGGGACCGGGTACGCGCACGCGTGACCGTGATCGGGTGGCTGACCTCACGGGACAAGGCGGCCTCGCCGGACGGCGATTGCATGGAATTCGCCACGGCGGTGCTCGAAACGGGAACGTGCAAGTCCAGCATCGGCCTCGACGACTTGATGGCCGCTCCTGCAGACCCCTTGGCCACCTGTGAAGCGGATGTGCTCACCCACCTGGTAGAGGAGCACAGCCACTACATTCCCCTCCTGCTGCGACTGGTGGAACCGCGATTCCTGCAACTCATGGAACGTGTGGTGCCCCTGGCCATCGATCGCTACGGAATCGTCCTCCGCCTGGAGTACGCGCTCGGCCACCGCGATGTACGCCTGCCCTTTCACAAGACGCTCAGTGACGCCGGTCAATTCAGCCCGCAGATCCAGGCGCTGCTCACCACCGCCCGGCGCTGCTCACACCAAAGACGGCTGCTCAGCGGGGAACGGGAGCCGGGCGAGAACGCGATATCGCGGCGCAGCTGAACAGGCGGCACCCGGCACTCGCCGGGGCGTCAGGGCCGGTACGCCTGCCGCAGGGCGCAGGCCCAGACGACGGCACGGGGAGTCAATGCGGCGTCGGCCGCGGAGCCACCGACGCGCTGGTCGTCGCTGACGGCGTACGCCTGGGAGGCGCCCGCCGGGGAGAGCCGGGGCAGCGCCAGCAGGGGGCCGGTGCCCGGCCAGATCTGGGCCTGCTCCGGGGGCGCCGTCTCCGGCGGGAACGGCCCGACCATGTGACTGTCCGAAGCGGTGCCCACACTCACGTTGGTGGTGGGGCTGATGGCCTCGAAGGTGCCGCTGGTGCGCTCCCCGAGCAGTCCCGGTTCGCTCTCGTTCTTGTACGGCGGAAGCCACTGGGTGGGAGTCAGGGTGTCCAGCCGGGTGTAGTCGTGGGTGCCCACGATCCGTCCGGCGCGGTCGATGTCCCGCGGGTACCAGAAGTCGTAGGGCACTCCCGCGGGCCAGAACCGCTGGAGGGGTACGGCCGCGGCGCCGCTCCGGGCGGGCCAGAACAGCCCCGCCGACCACGACTCCTCGTCCTTGACGGCCTCGCCGGAACCAGCGATCTGCCCGGCGTTGTTGAGGGCGGTCACCGAGGTGAGCGAGTACCCGGCCGGTGGTACGAGCCGACGAACTATCCGGGCGCCGTCCCATTCGAGACCGATGAGGGCTCCGCTCTTGACCGCGTCGCCGACGATCAGACCCCGGTCGTTGACGTCCGCCGCGTGTGCCCCTTCCGGCAGCAGGGTCACCGCGCGGGCCCCGATACGGAAGCTGAAGGCGGCGGTACGGCCCGCGCTGTGCAGCGACCCGACCATCAGCCCCTTCGCGTTGACGGCCGCGACCTCACCGCCGGTGAATCCGGCGGGCAGCGGTACGCGGTGTACCCGTGTGCCGGTCCAGTACACGGGCACGCCGCGCGATGCCCCCACCGCCAGGTCTCGCGGGCCAAGTCCCTTGACCTGACTGCCTCCTGAGCCGGGCAGGGAGGCCAGGACCTGGAGGGCCGGACGGCAGTCCGCGGGCTTGCCGGCGCCGTCGGCGGGCCGGGCCGGCGAGGCCGGTGCCGGGCTCGCCGTCAGCAGGGGGGTGAGGAACGCGGTCGCGACCACCGCCACGGCGGCACGGATATGTCTTCGCATCGTGGTCTCCGTTTCCGAAACGCGGGAAGGGTCCCGCCAATACTGGAATGAGCCGGTGAACGCCGGGACGGACGGAAGGACCCGACAATGCCGGAGTGGAGCACTTCGGTCGGTGTACTCACGGGAGATACGGCAGCGGATCACCACATGGCGCGGCTGCCGCCCGGAGGCGTCGCCCTTCCCGCACCACCACCCTGGGTCCAGGTCGCGTGCGGACTGGTGACGTGCCGAGGACTCCCCCAACTTCCCTGAATGTCCGGTGACTTTCCCACGCTTTGTTGGGGAAGTTCCGCGGACCGGCCCCTTTCCTACCGCACCCGTGTCCGTTCGGGACGGCTCCGCCGCCCAATGGCCGGAAGTCGTCCGGGAGTGTCCGGGTCCGTTTCCGGTGCATGCATGAGGTGCCCCGGAGCCGACTGCGAGCGGCGGTACGGACAAGGAGAGCGAGGAGAGCGAGGACTGCGAGCTAAGGAAATCGGCTCCGCCGCCTCGGCTCCACTACAGCGTTTCGCCGAAGGCCCGCCGATACGCACCGGGCGTGGTGCCGAGGGCCGCTCGGAAGCGGCGCCGCAGGTTGACGGCCGAGGCGAGTCCTACGCGGGTGGCGATGGCTTCCACCGGAAGGTCGGTCTCTTCCAGGAGGACCCGTGCCGCGTCGAGGCGTTGGCGGAGCAACCACTGTCCCGGGCTGGTGCCGAGCTGTTCGGTGAACCGCCGGGCGAGGGTTCGGTTCGACAGTCCGGCGCGTTCGGCGAGGCGGTCCAGGGTCAGTCGGGTGCCGAGCTGCGAGGTGGCCCACTCCAGCAGTGGTGCCAATGACTCGTCGGCCCTGGCGGGGGCGGGCTGTGTGGCGTACTGGAGTTGGCTGCCCTCCCTGTGTGGCGGCAGCACCATGTGCCGGGCAATCTGGGCGGCGTATGCCGCGCCGTGGTCGGAGCGTACGAGGTGCAGGCACAGGTCGATGCCCGCCCCGCTTCCGGCGCTGGTCGCCACGTCGCCGTGGTCCACGTACAGCACGTCCAGGTCCACCTGCACCTCGGGAAAGGCGGCGGCGAGTTGTGCGGTGCGGCCCCAATGGGTGGTGGCGCGGCGGCCGTCGAGCAGTCCGGCCCGGGCGAGGACGAATGCCCCCGTGCAGATGGCGACGATCCTCGCCCCGCGCCGGTGGGCGGCCCGCAGCGCCTCCAGGACGGTCGGCGGCACCGGGCTGCCGGGCGGGTGCCAGCCCGGGACGATCACGGTGTCCGCTTCCTCCAGGGCCGGCAGACCCGCGTCGACGAGCATCGCGTAGCCGAAGGTGGTCCGCAGGGGCCCGGGGCGCTCGGCGCAGATCAGGAAGTCGTAGTGGACCGGCAGGTCTTGCCGGGCGGTGCCGAAGACCTCGGCGGCGCAGGCGAGTTCGAAGGGGGACTGGGGCGGGTTGAGAAGGGCCACCACCCGATGTCGGTTCATGGCAGGAAGATACCCATGGATGTCTATCTGGACTCTCGGCCCGGGAGGCCGGCCCGGGTCACCGTGGTTCCATGAGTGAAACCACTGAAACGGTCCCGCTGAAGACGGCCGTCCAGGTCGATGAGGTCGCACCGGTCGAGGTCGTCCCCGGGATCGTGCGCCGCCGACTGCCGAGGACCGCATACGCCGGTGGCTGGCTGATCGACTTCGCCCCCGGAACCGAGTGGCCGGAGGTCGACGTGCACGCCACCGAAGAGCGCTACTACGTGCTGAGCGGTGAGGTGATCGAGGGCGAGGAACGCCACGGGCCCGGTACGTACGTGGTCTTCGCACCGGGCAGCCGCCACCGGCCCCGCACCGAGACGGGAGCACGGATGCTCGGGATCACCGTGCTCCCCCGCTGACCCGCCCTCAGACTCCGGCCGGAGTGCCGTGCCCACCGGTCCGGGTGACGAGGGAGCGGAAGGCGTCCAGGTCGCCGATGACCTCTTCGATGCGGTTCCGCTGCTGGTACATGCTGTAGTAGCGGGCACCGATGGCGTCAGGGTCGGCCTCGCCGCCGCCGGGGGTGATCCCGGAAGCGATGGTCACCGTCCCCACGTGGATGCCCTGTGGCTTGAGTTCAGCGTGCAGGGTGTGTGCCCAGTTCCGCAGCCCGGCCATGGCCATACCCACGTTGGCCAGGAAGGGGGCGGGGATCGTCGAGGAAACACCGGTGGTCAGCAGTAGGGTGCCGTCGCCTCGGGCCAGCATCTGCGGCAGCACATGGCCCACGGCGGTCACCGCGCCCAGCACATGCAGCTCGAACTGCGCGGTGACGGAGTCGACCGTGGTCCGTGCGGCGTGGGTGATCGGCCCGGTCGGGCTGGGGCTGTATTCGAGCACGTCGATCGGCCCCAGCGTGTCCCCCGCCGCGGCGAGGGCTGTGGTGAGCGCGTCGCGATCGCGGATATCGGCTGGAAACGCGGCGGCCGTGATACCCAGGTCGGCCAGCTCACCCACCAGGGTGTGCAGCTTGCTCTCGGTACGGGCGATCAGCCCGACCCGAAAGCCCTGGAGGCCGAATGCGCGGGCCACCCCCATCCCCAGCCCCGGCCCGGCACCGACCACAACGAGCGTCTTGGACACGCGGATTCCTTCCGATCACAGCGATCGGACCGGTGTTACCGCGACCCGCCGCCGACCACTTACTGTCTGTGCGTGGCCCCATGATTTGTTACGGGAAAGGCCGCAACAAGACGGCACATTCATGTCGGTGACGCACACGGAGGTAACCATTGGCGCCCCACAGGAACACCTCCCCGGACCCGCAGCACCACCACTCCACACCGCCCCCGACAACCCGCGGCGACCACGAGTCCGACGAGGAGGCATGCCGGGAGGTGCTCCAGATCCTCGGGCTGGTCGGCAGCAAGTGGAGCATCCTGATCGTCGGGCAACTCCGCGACCGCACCATGCGCTTCGGCGAACTGCACCGCGCCGTCAAGGGCATCTCCCAGCGCATGCTCACCTTGACACTGCGGCAACTCGAACGCGACGGCCTGCTGACCCGCACCGTCCACCCGAGCGTTCCCCCACGTGTGGACTACGCCCTCACCGCACTCGGCGCGACACTGCTGGACTCCGTCGTCGCTCTCGGAGAATGGGCCTCCGCACACCGCCACGAGATCAGCAACAATCGGCACCGCTACGACGCCACGCACCCCACACGGACCTGAACGGGCGCGTTGGTTCATGCTGCCGAGCAGTTCCGGCGCTCGGCCGGCCCCTCACCGCTGGTTGTGCGCAGCCCGCCGGAGCCAATGAGACCGGCAAGGAGCAGCTGGTCGGTCCACCCCACGGGCTCACTTACTCGCTTGTCACCAGGCACCGGCTCTTACAAGCTGGCGGCTCATGTGCGTGCGCAGGGCGTATGCAAAGAGCTCGGGAGGGTGCAGGAGTGAGCCAGGGAACACAGGCAGGGGATGGCGACGCCAGGTCCGTGAGCAGGGCGGATGGCCGGGCGCTCGCCGCGGCCTCCGTCACCGTGGTGCTGTGGGCGTCGTCGTTCATCGCGATCCGCAGCTCCGCCGCGGATTTCGGGCCGGGCGCACTCGCCCTGGGCAGGCTGACGGTGGCGTCCGTCGTGTTGAGCGTCCTCCTGCTGGTCCGGCGCGGTGGATTCCCGCCCCGCGAGGCCTGGCCCGGCATCATCGCCTCAGGAGTCCTGTGGTTCGGCGCATACATGGTCGCCTTGAACTGGGGCGAGAAGCTCGTGGACGCGGGAACGGCTTCCCTGGTCGTCAACGTCGGGCCGATCCTGATGGCGCTCCTGGGCGGATGGCTGCTCAAGGAGGGCTTCCCGCCCCGGCTGATGGCGGGCATGGCCGTGTCGTTCGCCGGGGCCGTGGTGGTCGGGCTGTCCATGTCCGGCGGCGGGAAGTCGTCTCTCCTCGGCGTGCTGCTGTGCCTGTTCGCGGCGCTGGCGTACGCGGTGGGTGTGGTGCTGCAGAAGCCGACGCTGAAGCACGCCACTCCGATGCAGGTGACCACGTTCGGTGCGCTCGCCGGAACGGTGGCCTGTCTGCCGTTCGCCGGACAGTTGGTGTCGCAGGTGAGCCGGGCCCCGGTGTCGGCGACGTTGCAGATGGTGTACCTGGGCGTCTTCCCGACGGCCCTGGCGTTCACCACGTGGGCCTACGCGGTGTCCCGTACGACCGTCGGCAAGATGGGTACCACGACCTACGCGGTGCCCGTGCTCGTGGTCCTCATGTCGTGGCTGTTCCTCGGCGAGGTGCCCGGCTGGCTGACACTCCTCGGTGGCCTCCTGTGCCTGTCCGGGGTAGCGGTGTCGCGGATGCGGGGGAAGGCGCGGGCGCAGGTCCCGGACGACGCGCGTGGGAACCGCGCGGCGGCCCAGCCCGACGTCTCGGCGGAGTCTGCGCGGTAGGCGGCGGACGCGGCACTGCCGGGATCGCGAGCGAGGGCCGCGGGCCGGGGCGGCTCTCAGCGCGTGCGGCGGAGTACTGCCGCAGGATCACCGGGAGCGATAGCGTGCGGAACGAGGTGGAACACCCCACCAACACTCCGATCAGATAAGGGGGTTGTTCTGGTATGAAACCGCCCAGACGCAGCGGCTTACGCAGAACATTCGCCGTCCTCATCACCGCGCTCGCCGTCACCCTCGGCCTGTCCGCCCAGGCCGGCACGGCCCGTGCCGATGACGGTTCGGGCCTGAGCGGCCTGACTTTCACGTCCGTCAACAACGGCCGGAACCTGGACGTACAGAACGGCAACACCGGTGACGGTGTCTTCATCGTCACCAACTCCGCGCCGGGCCACCACCAGAAGTGGAGCGCCAACGCGCAGCCCGACGGGTCGTTCACCCTCGTCAACGACGCCACCGGCAAGTGCATCGAAGCCGGCCACCCGCTCAAGCAGCGGTCCTGTTCCGGAGCGTCCGGCCTGCGCTGGTACTTCCAGCCCGTGAACGGCACCAGCGACACCTACCTGATCCGTAACGCCGGCGACAACAAGTGCATCGACGTCGTCCTGGGCGCCCAGTACGACGACGCGTGGACACAGGCCTACGGCTGCAACGCCAGCAAGGCGCAGCAGTGGAAGATCCCCTCGTCGGCGACCGGCGCCGCGTTCAAGGCTGCGGTGGCCTATGCGTCGAAGCGCTGCCAGAAGGACGCAGCGACCTGCTCGTGGACGAAGGGGACGCAGGCCCCGGCCGAGCCGCTGCCCAAGCAGTGCATCTCCCCTGTTTGGTACAACGGCACCGAGACGCCGGTGCCGTGGACGTTCACGCTGAACACCTCCAGCGGCTGGTCGAGTCAGCTCGGGGTGTCCTTCACCTCGACCCTCGGCACGGGTATGGCGAGCCCGGTGCAGACCAGCGTCAGCCTCACCCTCTCCGGCCAGGTCACCTACGACCTGCGGACGGATCTCGGCAACAGCCTGACGATCAACGTGCCGTCGCGTCACTACGGATGGGTGGCACTGTCGGAGCTGGCGACGAAGGTGACCGGTGAGTGGACCTTCGATGCGAACGGCTTCCCGTGGAAGGCGAAGGACACGGTCACCGTTCCGCTGCGGTCCGATGACCAGGGCCGGTCCAGCATCTATCTGGCGCAGACCAGCCCGGACTTCACGACGTGTAACAGCTGAGTCAGAAGGTGGGCCCGCACGGGGTCGTGGGTCGTGCGGGCCCACCTGTGGAGCGCACCACTCCCCCGCGGGCATCAGATGGCCATTGCCTCCTGGGTCCACCGGTTCACCCGGTACGGGAGCCACCACAGCAGGGGTCCGGTGCGGGAGACCAGGCGCTCCTCCAGGAAGTCGGCGGCGATGGCCTTCGGGACGGACCGTAGTGGTGTTCCGTAGGAGAGTTGGGTGATCGCCTGCTGGTATTCGGGCTCCTCTGCGGTGAAGCGGCGCAGTTCGCCCCAGCGGCGGTCGCGGATCTGGACGAAGCCGGGGCCCTGGCGCCACAGGCACTTGCAGAGGTAGTGCTCGTTGCGCCACTGGGCGAGCGCGGCCACGGGGTCGGCGGGGCCGGTGAGGGTCCGGGGCGGCTGGAGGTGGCTGAGGTCGCGCCAGCCGTCGTCGGGCTCCGGGGGCAGCCGCAGCTGCCACTGCACCAGCACGGCACGGGCCGTCAGATCGCGGATCAGACACAGCCGCCGGACGGCGTGGGCGGCCTCGGCCGGGTCGTCGACCGCGGTCAGGTCGATCTCGCCGGTGAACTCCACCCGGCGTGCCCCGAGTTCCCACAGCTCGGCGGCCTGATCGTGCGGCGGGGCAGTCAGGTCGACGGCGCCCAGGCTCATGCCCGGCAGAGTGCAGGCGTCCTCGTCGTAGTCCCGCCAGGCGTGGAGGGTCAGTGGCCGGGAGGCGGGGGCGGCGGTGCTGGTCATGGGTTTCTCCTGCGGGGCACGGTTGTCCTGCTGCGGGCCGGTCGGTGTCTCAGACGTGGGCGACGAGGGCGTGGGCGGCGTCGTCGGGCTCTTCCTGCGGGGCGGTCGCGGCGTGGGTGTGGCGCATGAAGTCGAGTCGCAGCAGGTCCTCGTTGACGGCGGCCGGTGCCAGATGGACGTACTGGCCGCCGTCGGTGAAGACCAGTCCGAGGGTCACCCAGTGCTGGAGGAGGGCATGGACGGCGACCTCGTCGACGGGGTGTTCGGGCAGGCGGGCGGTGAGCTTGCGGGTCAGCGCGGCGGGGGCGTGCGGCTGGTCGAGGAGCCGGAAGGCCGCGATCTCGGTGGGCGCGGTCAGTTCCATGGCGCCCCAGTTGAAGGCGCGCCGGCGGCTGACGAGCACGATGCGGTCGCCGAGGTCCGCATGGGTGAGCCTGCTGTCCGCGTGGTGCTTCTTCCAGGCGCCGAGGGCGCCGTTGAGCGCGGTGACGGTGGGCTCGGTGATGCCGCGCTCAGGTGCCTCGAAGACATAAGCCATGTCAAGGAGTTCGGACTCGGGCAGGTCGTAGGTGAAGCGGTAGTGCTCCTCGGGGCGCAGACCGGTGAAGCCGAGCTCGGGCCGGTTGAAGTACGGGCTGAAGCGTTCGATGGCGATGCGGGCGGACAGGTCGACCGGCGGATCGAGGTGTTCCAGGGCCGGTATCTGGGCGATGACGGGCTCGTAGTCGGCGGCGCTCTCGCCGGGGAAGCCGTGGAGGTAGTTCCAGGATACGGAGAGCCCGGTCTCGGCCCCGTCCCGGAGCATGCGGACGTTCTGGCAGCCGCTCACGCCCTTGTCCATCAGGTCGAGCACCCGGCTGTTGAGGCTCTCGATGCCCGGCTGGACGTAGATCATTCCGGCCTCGGCCAGGGTGCGCAGCTGGGTACGGCGCATGTTCGCCTTGATCTCGATGTGCATCCGCAGGTCGTAGCCGCTGTCGATGATGCGGGGCAGGACGGTGGTGAGGTAGCCCATGTCGAGGATGTTGTCGACGAGGTACATGTCCAGCACCCGGTGCCGGCGGGCCAGCTCCATGATCTCTTCGTAGAAGGTGTCGGGGCTCTTGCTGCGGAACTGCATGAAGGAGCCGTTGAGACCGCAGAAGGTGCAGTGGTGCTTCTCCCCCCACCAGCAGCCGCGGGCCCCCTCGACGACGAGCTTGGGCTCCACCCAGTTGCGGGCGACGGAGGACGCCAGCCGCTCGAAGTACCCGCTGTAGTCGGGCGGCAGGATGGTGGCGGGCGGCAGCGGGCGGGTGCTCATCGGGTTCGCGACGCTCTTGCCGTCGGCGCCCCAATGGCACAGCCCGGGGACGGCGGACAGGTCGCCGCCCTCGTCGAGAGCGGTGAGCAGCTGGGGGAAGGCGGCTTCTCCCTCGCCGCGGACCACGAAGTCCAGGAACGGGAAGTTGCGGTGGGTGGCGGCGCCCTGCTCGGCGTCGCAGTTGGCGCCGCCCATGACGGTTTTGATGTGCGGGGCGAGGCGTTTGACGTACTTGACGGCGGCGAGCGCGGCGGTGTTCTGCTGGAAGGTGGAGGTGAAGCCGACGACGTCGGGCCCGGCCGCGACGATCCGCTCGGCGATCTCCTGCACGAACTCCGGTACCACGCGGTGCAGTTCCTTGGACATCCGCAGCCGTTCGTCACGCAGCTTGCCGCGCATCGAGACGCTGAACTCCGGTACCCGCCACTCGGGATCGTCGTACAGGGCGGAGGAGAACACCCAGTCGCCGCATCCCATGAAGTACGAGGAGAGCGCGTAGAACTGGTAGTCGTCCGCGGTGAAGGCGGTCCGCCGGGTGATCCAGTCGGTGAACTCCAGGTTCGCGTGCAGGACATCGGCCCGCCCGGAGGTGCGCTCGTCGACGCTTCGTCTCAGGATGCCGAGGGCGAGGGACGGCAGGTCGATCGGGGACCAGGGCATATTGACCAGCAGGACGCGCATGGCGGCTCCTCGTACGGCGGGTGGGGTGGGAGGTGGCCGGGCGGCCGGCCGGTGACGTGCGCGGGTCCGGCCGGCCCGGTGTGCAACCGGGCCGGCCGGGGAGGGTCAGTCCTCCTCGTTGTCCTCGGCGTTACGGAACGGGACGGTCACCGTGATGCCGATGCCCGGCCTGCGGTTCTCCTCGTCACCCGCGAGCGGGTCGTTGTGGATGATGTCCTTCTGCATGGCTGCTGCTCCTCTTCTGCCGGTTGCGGAACGGATCTCACGATCCGGGGGTACCGGACGGGCCGGTGCCTCCGGAGACCCCGTCCCTCGATGGACGGGGGGTTCGGTGGGCCGCGGGGGCGCGGCGCAGATGCTGGTCCAGAAAGCCCATGGCGCGGCGCAGCACGGCCACGTGGTGGGCACCGGTGTAGCCGTCGTGGCCGGTCTCCAGCCACATCGACTCGTGTGCCGCACCGGCCTGCCGCAGCGCGTCGAGGTAGCTCCGTACCTGGCCGGGCGGGCATTTGGCGTCGAGCGTGGCGGCGATCACCAGCAGGGGGGCCCGGACCTCGGCGGCGTAGTGGAGGGGTGAGCTCCGGGCGTAGCGCTCGGGCACCGCGTCGGGCGTGCCGCCGAACAGCCGCTCGTCCAGGGCCCGCAGCGCGGGGGTGCCGGTGCGGTACGCCGCCGCGCAGTCGGCGACCGGTTTGACGGCGACGCCCGCCTGCCAGAGGTCCGGCCGGGTGCCGAGCGCCAGCAGGGCCAGGTAGCCGCCCCAGGAGGTGCCCCACAGGCCGATCGCGTCCGCCCGGGCCAGCCCGCGGCGGAGCAGATCGGCACGGACCGCGACGAGGTCGGCGACCTGGGTGAGCCCGACTCCCGCGCCGTACGCGGTGCGCCAGCGGGGGCCGTAACCGGTGGAGCCGCGGTAGTTGACCCGGGCCACCGCGAACCCGGAGGCGACCAGGGAGTGCACCTCCGGGTCGTAGGCGTCACGGTCGTGGTCGGCGGGGCCGCCGTGCACCAGGAACACCAGCGGTGGCCGCCGGCCGGTCGTCGGGTCCGGGGTGCTGAGCAGGGTGTGCACGGGGCCGTCCGGGCCGGGGGTCCACAGTTCGCGGTGCCGCCCGGGCGTGGGGGCGGGCAGGGTGGCGAGCTCCGGGAGCCGGGTGCCGGCGGTGGAGCGCATCCGGGGCGGGGTGGCGGTGTCGGTCCAGAGGTAGTGCACCTCGCCGCCCGGGTGCGGGGCGGCGTCGAGCAGGGTGCCGGGCGGGGAGGGCACCGGGGTCAGCGTGCGCCGGTCGAGGTCGGCCGCGGCGAGGGTGGAACGGCCGTGGCGGTCCTGGCGGATGAGGACCCGGCGCCCCGCGGGGTACCAGCGCGCGGTGATCTCGGTGTCGAAGCGGCACCAGTCCTGGGGCAGCAGCCCGCTGCCGGGCCGCCACGTCGCGAGCCGGTAGTGGTCGTGGTGTTCCTGGACCAGCAGCAGCTCGGTGCCTGCCGGGGACGGCGCGAAGCCGAGCGCCCACAGCCGGCCGTGGTGTCCGGAGAGCTGGTCGAGCACCGCCCCGGAGCAGGTCAGGAGGGTGACCGCCCGGTCGGAGCCGGCCGCCCCGGACAGGGCCAGCAGCCCTCCCGAGGGTGAGATGCCCGCCAGCCGCGCCTGCCCGTCGACGGTCCACACCTGCCGGGCCGGACCTCCCGGCCTCCCGAGGTGGACGGTCATCCCGCGGCCGTCGCCGAGTCCGATGGCCACGGTCCCGGCGTCGCTCACGGCGAGGCCGTGCGGGAAGCCCGGCGGCAGGCCGGTCAGGCCCGGCTGCCGGGCACCGCCCTCGAAGTCCTGGAAGTACCACAGCCCGAGGCCGCTGCGGTCCTCCGCGAACCACCACACCCGGGCCTCGGCGTCGAGTGCGCAGTGCAGGGTGCCGTGCGGACTGTCGGTGACCTGGCGTGCGGTGCCGGTGGCGGCGTTCCAGGTGAAGATCTCGCAGCGGCCGTCGGCGTCCGCGGCCAGCGCCATCCGCGCGGGGTCGCGCGGGCAGACCTCGGGGAGCGCCGGGTGGTAGACCCGGAAGCCGGTACCGGAAGGCGGCAGGGCGGCGGGGTGTGCCGCAGTCATGCTCATACGGGCTCCGTAGCGGCGTGGCGGGTGCGGGCCGGTGCCGCACAGGTCGTGTAGAGCGCGAGCCCGGCCAGCAGCGTGGCGCAGCCCACGAGGGTGGCGGCGGCCCCGGCCCGGTCGGCCGACAGCCCGGCCAGGGCGGGCGCCACTGCCGCGGCCGCGCCCGACACGGTGGCCAGTACGGTGCCGGTGCGGGCCTGGAGTCCGGGCGGGATGACCTGGATGATCCGGGCCTGCAGCGCCACGGTGGCGGCCGGCGTCAGCAGACACAGCAGGCCGAACAGCAGGCCGAAGTGCCAGGCGTCGCGGGCCGTCGCCAGGGCCGCGGCCGGCGGCACCATCAGCCAGGAGACCGTCACCAGAACGCGGCCCGTGGGGCGCCGGCCGGCGATCCGGGGTGCGGCGAGCGCACCGGCCAGGCCGGCCGCCCCGGCGAGCGCGAGGACCAGACCCAGCGGCGCCGCGCCCCGGCCGTCGTTCTGAAGAGCGAAAACCGTCGTGTAATACAGCGCGACGAGCAGGGCGTTGACGGCCGAGATCCACACGAGCGCCAGCCGCAGGAAGGGGTCGCGGCGGATCAGCGCCAGTCCCGCTCCGGCTTCGGCGGTCCGGGCCCGCAGACCGCGGTGCACCGTGCCGGCCGGCGGACGCTGCGCAGGGGGCGGGACGAGGGGGGAACGCATGGCGGCGATACAGCCGGCCGCGACGGCGTACGAGAGGGCGTCCGCCAGGAAGGGCAGCCAGCGTTCGGCGTGGAAGAGCAGCCCGCCCAGTGCGGGACCGAGGACGAGTGCGCCCCGCTCCCCCGCCTGTAATCGGGACAGCACGCGCCGGTGCTGCGCGGGCGGGCACACCAGGGCGACGGTCCCGAGCTCCGCCGCCTCGTAGCAGGAGGTCGCGCAGCGCTCGACGAGCACCGCGGCGATGAGCACGGCCAGCGGGACCGGGCCCGCGGCGACGGCGACGGTGACGCCGGCCATCGCGGCGGCGGAGACCAGTGCGGAGCCCACCATCAGGTGCTTGCGCGCCCCGCGGTCGGCGGGGACGGCGGCGAACGGGCCGAGCAGGAGCGTGGCGGCCGCGGAGAGTCCGGCGAGGGCGCCGACCTCGGCGGGGGACCGGCCGAGGGTCAGCAGCAACAGCGGCAGGACGAGCCCGGACGTCTGGCTGCCCAGGGCGTCACAGGTGCCCGCCCACCAGAACAGCCGGAGGTCGCGGCGGACGTGGGGCAGCGGAGCGGCCGGTGCCACCGCCGGGGCGGACCCGGTCATCAGGCACGGTCCGGGGCCGGTCTCGCGGTGCCGGGGCGGGCGTCGTCGTGCGCCGGGCGGGCCGGGTGGCCGTACGTCAGACCGTCCGCCGGGCCGTACGTCGGGCCGTTCGCCGTCGCGTCCCGGGAGGAGACGCGCGATAAGTCGTAGGGTGCGCCGCCTGCCGGGGATGCCGCTGACCGTTCCATGCGAAGCCACCTCACACATGTGGGCAGACCGTGAAGATCGCCTCACCAATAGGTCAACTTGCGGAGGAAATATGCCCGAATCGTGCCGGAGCTTAGCCAGACAGTGACGTGGGCCACAAGATGTGCGCGCAGAACACCTTCGAGCGGTTCGTTCGGACGGGCCGTCGCCCCCGCGACCAGCACTCCGCCGCCCTCACCTCTTCGCGTCAGCCGCGGTGAGCAGGCCGTAGAGATCGCCGGACGAGCAGGCCCGTCAGGGAATGGCCGTCAGGGAAGGGCCGTCAGGGCGTGGTCTCCACCAGCTCTGCGTACTCCTTGCCGAGCTGCGACATGGCGTGCCCGAACTCCTTGCGGGAGATGGCCTCTTGCAGCGTGCTGAGGACCGCCCGTACACCGCGGTCGGCTTCCGGCCCGGACAGACCGGTGCGCCGACGCACTCTGCGGATCGACTCATCCGGCCCGAAGATCACCATCTCTCCCCGCCCCTGCTGGAGCGAGACACGCAGCGGCTCGGGAAGTTCGAGGGCCAGATCGCGGACTTCGCCGCCGCTCAGCCGCAGCGCCAGCGTCTCAAGGGTGGCGCGGGTGAGATCGGCCGCTTCCTGTCGTGAGAGCCCCGCGCGATCCGCCACTGCCTGGAAGAACTCCTTGACGTCCATGCGAGCCTCCACAACGGAATCGAGGGATGAACGAGGGAGGCAGCCTCACTCACCACCTTGCCACGATCCCCCGCCCACCGTCGGCCCACGCTCGACCCGCCACCCGCTGCACGGTCGCGGCAACCGAAAGTCACCAGGTCACGGGCGGTTCGCGGGCGCGCCCGCCGGAAGGCGTCCGACCTGGAGTGAGGACGGGTCAAGCGCCTTCCGCGCGAGCCGGAACCCTCCCCTCATGTCGCACCAGCCGGTCAGCCCGGCTGGTGCGAGGCGGTGTCCGATGGTGTGCCGGCCCGCGGTGCGCCGTCGCAGAACGCGGCGGCGCCGCAGAGGGCGGATTCGGGGCGGATGGGGACGCCGTTGGTCCGCAATACGTCACGGACATCGAGGATCAGCGGGAAGACCTCATGGTTCCAGTCCTCGCCCTGCTCGTCCCAGGCCCGCTGCTCGGCCTCGACCGCCATCCGGTCCTCGGCGAACACCCGCTCCGTGAAGCGCCGGATGAGCGGCCAGGCGAGATTCAGGGCTCCCGGGATCGGCGGCTTCGCAATCATGAGCAGGCCATAGGCATGATGGGTGCGCTGCTCGGCATCCTTCGGTACGTAGGCCGCCCAGAGGGAGAATGCCGGGAGCTCGGAGTTCTCGGGAACCGCTTGGAGGGTCTGATAGGGGTACTCGGTGCGGACGGTGATGACGTCGGGTGAATTGCCTCCGCCGAAGCCCTCGCCGGACAGCAGACCGGCGCCGCGGTCCTTCTTTCCACCGGCATGAACGAACAGATACCGGGCCTCCACGAATTCCGGACCCGTTTCGTATCCGAGGAGCTTGGGCTGGATCTTGCCGAGGACGCCGCGGTGCAGGAACTGGTGGTTCATGTCCAGCAGATTCTCGTGCATGAACGAGTAGTGGCAGTGCACCGTGCGCGAAAACACCATGGTCTTGTGCTTGGCCGAATCATATTCCGGCAGCTCGGGCAGCGGGGTCGTATCCGCCTTCTCCGGGTCACCCGGGAAGACGAACACCAGGCCGTACCGTTCGCGGACCGGATAGGAGCGCACACCGCGCGGCGGCCGGTCGACCCCCTTGGGCAGATACGGGATCTGCGAGATCCGGCCGTTCCCGCGGTAGGCCCAGGCGTGGTAGCAGCAGCGCAGCGTCTCGCCCTCGACGACGCCCATGCTCAGCGGTACCTGGCGGTGGGCGCACCTGTCCTCCAAGGCGAAGACCGTGCCGCTCGCGCCGCGATAGAGCACAATCCGCTCCCCCGCGAATACGGCGGCGAAGGTCTTGTTCTTCGGCACGCTTCCGGACACCGCGACCGGGTACCAGAAATTCGGATGGATTCCGGTGCGCCGAAGGTCGGCCGTCGGTCCGGCACGGTGTTCACGCATATGGTCCGGGCCACCGGCCGCCACGGCCGCAATGGACCCGTCCCATGCGGGCTGAGCCTTGGTCATACATTTCTCCCTCGCACGCAGGCCAGTGATATGGAACGGGGAAAACGTCGGGATTCCGGCAGGCAGCGCGCCGGATCCGTTCTCCGCGATCACCTTGTGCGTTTCCCCCGGGACGGCGGCAATCAGACTCGCCCCGGAGGGTGACTAGGCCGTTTGCGTGCGGCGAGAGTTACGTACGGCGTGCCGGGGCGGAGACGCGGGCTGCCCCGGCGCCGTGACTCCCCGGTGGCGCAACGGAGCCCGGCAAGCCCGCGCTGTCAGGCCAGGGCTCTCCGTTCGTCCGGCGCGTCGGACCGGTGCGGCGCGCGGCACCGTCGAGGGGCCGGGCAGGGCGTCACGACCAGCGGACCGGGAGCTGCCGCGGGCCGCGGAGCAATGCGCCCAGCCGCCAGCGCAGGTCGGCCGGGTGGGCGTCCAACTCCAGCTTCGGGCAGCGTTCCAGGAGGGTGCGCACCGCGATCCGGGCCTCCAGGCGTGCGAGCGGGGCACCGAGGCAGAAGTGGATGCCATGGCCGAAGGCCACATGGCCGCGGGCGGCGCGGGTGATGTCGAAGCGGTCGGGATCGTCGAAGCGGAGGGGGTCGCGTCCCGCGTCGGCGATCACGGGGAGCACGACCTCGCCACCGCCGGGGACGACCGTGCCCGCTATCTCGGTCGGCTCGATGGTGAAACGGAAGGTGGAGGTCTCCAGCGGCCCGTCGTAGCGCAGCATCTCCTCGACCGCGCCGTCGATCAGCGACAGATCGGCGCGCAGCGCGGCGAGTTGGTCCGGGTGGGTGAGCAGCGCCAGGACACCGTTGGCGATGAGATTGCCGGTGGTCTCGTAGCCGGCGATCAGCAATAACTGGGCCATGCCGAGGAGTTCCTCATGGCTGAGCCGGTCGCCGTCCTCGTCGCTCACCGCGATCAGGTCACTCAGCAGGTCGTCGCCGGGGCGGGCGCGCTTGGTCTCCACCAGCCGGTCGAGATAGCCGGTCATGGCCGCCAGCGCTTCCCTGGTCTGCGGTGTGGGGGCGCCGACCATCAGGATGTCGGTCCAGGTACGGAAGGTGTCCCGCTCCAGGAAGGGCACTCCCAACAGCTCGCAGATGACGGTGATCGGGAGCGGGAAGGCCAGCGCCTCGACGAGATCGGCACGGCCGTCGGGGGCGGCGAGCATCGCCTCCAGGAGCTCATCGGTCAGCTCCTGGACGCGCGGCGCGAGGGACGCCACCCGGCGCGCGGTGAAGGCACGGGCCACCAGCCCGCGCAGCCGGGTGTGCTGCGGCGCATTGGAGCGGAGCATCGACACACCGCTGGACACCGGCTGCATCGGCTGCGCGGACGAGGCGTGCCGCCACTCCTTCGACAGCCGGGGGTCGCTGAGCGCCGCGCGTACCTCGTCGTAGCCGACGACCAGCCAGACGGCCGTGCCCTCGGGGAGCCGTACGCGATGCACCGGGCCTCGCTCGCGCAGCCGCGCGTACACCTCATAGGGGTCGCGGACGAAGTCCTCCCCCATTGCCGCCAGATCCACTGTCCCCACCGGTTCGGTTGTCATCCGGCCTCCTGTCCGTCATGACGCTGCCTCGGGACGACTGGGTACGGGCAAACCCTCCCCGGCGGTGGGGCCACTAACCGCGGCCCGGGGCGAAATGCCGGGCGCCACGGCCGAGTTCGGGAGGTCCGGCGACGCGCGTGCGCCGGAACTGCCGCTGCCGCCGTCCCCTTCGAGTCGGCGGCAGGAGGCAGCCCCCAGGGCCGGGCCCGGCTACCGCTGGGTCAGGTACAGCAGGAGCGCGGAGATGGCGGCCCCGGTCATGCCCTCGATGGCATGGGCGGCAGTGAAGCGGGCGTACTTCCTGAGCCGGTGGCGTCGTGGCTCCTCGGGAACACGCGGCGGGGATTGCCGGTCCTCCGCATGATCCTTCATGGGCTGCTCCTCGATGGGTGGTGGGTGGTACGTGGCGGCCCGGCCGTTCGGCGGTGGCTCATCGCCGGGCTTCCGGGGTGGAGCCGGGCTGCCTGCGCGGCCCGTTCAGCACCCCGCACACCCCGCGGACAGGGGGGCCTGCGGCTCGGCGAACTGCTGCAGCTCGGGCCCGGAGCGCGCCAGCAGCCAACCGGGGTCCGGGAGCGGGGCTCCGGGGGCCGGGTTGGGCAGATGCCGGCGGGGTGAGTAGCCCAGGGCGGTGGCGATGGTGCGCCACAGGCGCGCGTCGATGAGGTTGTCGTCGGCCGCGTGGTGGATGGCCAGGCAGTGCGCGGAGAGCTGGTCTTCGGCGCCGGCGGCGAACCGCCACCAGAAGACCGCAGCCTCGTGCCGGTTGATGGAGTAGAGCAGGCACGCGAAGGTCCGGGCGCCGGCCGCGTCGTAGTCCCGGGCGAACTTCTCCAGACGCCCCAGGTGCCCCCCGCGCAGCACCGACTCGCACAGCGTGTGCAGATGCCGCCGCAACTCCTCGGGGCCTGCCGTGGAGCTGGGAACGGGCCTGGGCCGTGGCCGCCGGGGCAGCGGCCGGGCACGGCCGGGACGCGCCGGGGCCGGGGCGCGGTCGTGCCGCCCTTCGGGAACCGGCCGTACCGGGGGTGTCTGCCGCTCGGCCTCGGCGATCCGCTCGGCCTCGGCGATCCGCTCGGCCAGTCGGCGGGTGAAGGCGTCAGGATCGTGGTCGGCCAGTACGCTACCCACCTCATCGGCTTCGGCCTGCAGAATGTCTTCGATGGTCACGACGGTTCTCCTTCCTGCTCGTTCCGGAGATAGGAGGCCGCGAGTTCCTTGGCGAGCTGGCGGCCGCGGGAGTAGTAGGTGCGCGCCGTGCCCGGGGTGATGCCGAGGGTCTCGGCGATCTCCTCGTAGCTCAGCTGCGCCACGCGGAGCCGGACGCAGTCCGCCTGCACCGGCTCCCGCCGGGCCAGTTCGTCCATGGCGCGGTCAAGGGCGTCGAAGGTGCCGAGGTGCAGGATCTGGTCGACGCAGGACTGCTGGCGCCCGGCTTCGGCGGCCGCGGCCCGTTCGCGGCGGGTCACGCGGTTGCGCGAGCGGATGTAGTCCTTGATGGCGTCACTCAGGATGCGCAGGCCCAGGGCCCGGTAGTTGCTGTGCGCCAGGAACTCGTCCCACTTCGCATGGATCTTCATCCCGGCTATCTGGACCACGTCCTCGGCGTCCTGACGATTGCGCAGCAGCTGCATCGCATAGCCGAGGTAGCCGTGCTGCACCTCCTTGAAGAAGGCGGTGAAGTCGACCCGGAGTCCGTCCATCGGGTCGGGGCGCAGCTGTTGTCCGTCTCCGTAGTCGCTCACCGGGCAGCCATCCCTCGGCCTACCACGGGCGGGCGGACGACACCGGGGTGGATCTGCCCGGGGAGGTCCCGTTCGGCACCGCGCCGGCTGTCAGGGTCAGGGTCGTACAACGTGCTGCAGACCGACGGGCCGCAGGTCCGCGAGGCGGTGTGGGTGCTCTCGCGCGCACGGGCGCGGAGCACAGCCGGGGTCGTCCTGGCCGCGCCGCCCATGGCTGGCGTGCCCCAGGGCCACTGGTGATCCACTGCCTCTCCTTTCGATGTTCGCGGTGGACTCGCCAGCGTCCGGATGACGCCGGCGAAGACCGCTCTCTTGCCCCTAGACCGCTCGCGAAGCCGGGATTGTTAATCGGATCCGTGGACCAAAAATGACCATCCGCAGTCACCTGCTCACGTTGAGCTTCTGACCTGCGACGTTGAGGGATTGCGGGGCGGGAGAGTGGCGCGGATCACACCCTTGTGCGGGTGGGAGGGGCAGGGGCGTCGCCCGCCGATCGCCCGCTTGTCGCTCGTTGCGGGCTTCACCGCCCGGTGCGTGCGGGGCGCTTAGTCGCGGAGCGCACGGCTCCTGACGCCCCGTCAACATGCGTAAGGGCCTCCTGGCATCGGCGCGGATAGCGTCATCCACACCGAGCCAGAAGGCCCTCACCGCGCCGTAGCGCCACCCTGGGCGGGTCACCCGTCACCCACACGCCGGGACGACACACCCAGGTCGCGGCCGCCAGGGACGGGAGGGGGCGATCCCTGGCGGGCGGGGCGCGGGCGCGGTGGCACTGCTCGCCGGGTCACCGCGGAAGCGGACCGTCCCCGGCCGTCGCTGCTCCGCGGGCGCCGGCGGAGCGGCGTCCGCTCACACGTAGGTGTATCCGCCGGCGACGACCGTGCTGCCGCCCGGCGTGGTGACCACCACGGGGACGTTGCCGAGCGGGCCCGCCGGGGTGAAGCCGACCAGCGCCGTACCCGACGCATTGACCGAAACCCCCGTCGCCGCAACCCCGTTGAACGTGACCGACGCCCCGCTCAGATTGCTCCCCGTCACCACGAACGCCGTACCACCCGCCGCACTGCCCGACGACGGCGACAGCAACGTCACCACCGGCAGGGGCGGCGGCGTGTAGGTGTACCCGCCGGCGACGACCGTGCTGCCGCCCGGCGTGGTGACCACGACCGGGACATTGCCGAGCGGGCCCGCCGGGGTGAAGCCGACCAGCGCCGTACCCGACGCATTGACCGAAACCCCCGTCGCCGCAACCCCGTTGAACGTGACCGACGCCCCGCTCAGATTGCTCCCCGTCACCACGAACGCCGTACCACCCGCCGCACTGCCCGACGACGGCGACAGCAACGTCACCACGGGCGGGGGTGCCGTGTAGGTGAATCCGCCGGCGACGACCGTGCTGCCGGCCGGGGTGGTGACCACGACCGGGACATTGCCCGCGGGGCCGGGCGGCGTGGTGCCGGTGAGCACCGTGCCCGTGGCGTTGATGGACACTCCGGAGGCCGGGACACCGTTGAAGGTGACCGTCCCGCCGGTGAGGTTGGTTCCGATGATGGCGAACGCGGTGCCGCCGGTGGTGGGCCCGCTGGTGGGGACGAGCACGGTGACCGTCGGACCGGTCGGCGGGGTCACGGTGTAGGTGTAGCTCACCGCGTTGGAAAGGCCCCTCGGTGTGGTGGCGATGACCTGGACGGTGCCCACGGCGTGTGCCGGTGCGATGACGGTGACCGAGTTGCCGGAGGGGTCCTGGGCGACGATGGTGGCGGGGACACCGCCGAAGGTGACCTGGTTCGTGCCCAGCAGGCCCGACCCGGTGAGCAGGACGGTGTTGCCTCCGGAGGTCGGCCCCGAGGACGGAATGGCGTCGTAGAGTCTCGGATATCTGGGCCAGTCTCCCCCGCCCCCGTCCCCGCCGGGCCAGGCGCCCGGGGTCTGCGGATTTCCTTGCTGCTGTATGACTTCGGACATGTCTTCTCCCTGGGCAGCCGCCACTCCACCGCCGTTTCACGAGTCCATTCGTGAACGGGTCCGTGCGGAGCGGAAGTTGCCGCCGTCGAATGTCGGGTGCCTGCGACGGTAGGGTTCCCGGCGGGTCGGAAGAAGGCGTGTACGTGACAGCAATGATGCGTTCGGCGATCAAAATGACAATACGTAGATGAGCGTCACTCCCGTGCCATGGCCCGGCGTACGCCGGTATTCCCTCGTCCCTTTTTCCGCGCCGTGGGGGCGGGCGGCAGGCGTACGGGGAGTGCGGCTGCCGCAGGTGCGTACCGATAGCGGCCGGCTGAGGTGATGCGACGGGCCCGGGGACGGATAGCACTCGTCCCCGGGCCCGCTGCTCTTCGATCCCCTGGCTGAGGGGAGGTCCGCTTACAGGTGGTAGATGGTCGCGGGCCAGTTGGCCTTCCAATTTCCGTCGCCGAACTGGAGGTTGACGGAACACCTGCCGATGTTGCCGTCACAGTTCAGGCTGTTCGCGGGAACGGGAGCCGCAAGCCGTGCGCCGTCGGCGGACCGGAACGCCTGGTGGAAGATGTTCGCGGACCAGCTCGCCCGCCAGTACCCGTCGCCGAATTGCAGGTTGGCAATGCACTTTCCGGTGTCACCGTCGCAATTGAGAGCGGTCACCGGAACCGGGGCGCGATAGGCGGACCGGGGTGTCTGATGGAAGATGTTCGCCCCCCAGCTGGCCTTCCAATTGTTGTCACCGAAGCGGAGGTTGGCCGTGCACTGGTAGGTGTCGCCATCGCAGTTGAGCGCCGTCACCGGAACCGGAGCGGCGGTGGCCGGACCCGCCAGCCCGATGGCCAGAGCCCCCAGAGCAGCGCATGTGCCGACGATGGTGCGTCGCATAGCCGTTTCCTTCCGTCGTGGGCGCGCGGCGCGCCCGACCACGGAGAAGGATCTGCTGAATTCCCGTCGCTCCGAGCCCGCACCTCACGGCCTTCAACAGAAGGTGTGAATGCCCGCACCCACGCCCGAAGCGGGCGCGGCACTGTCGGTCGGTACGGGTGGTGAACAGCGCAAACGTAGTGATCCAGGGGGCGCGAAGAGGGCGCACTTACGGTCTCCCCGGCTATGTGTGGCCCATACCCCAGGCACGGTCCGGCTGCCCCCGGCAACCTCGGCGGACCGGCGCTTCCGTGCGGAGCGTCTGTGGGCATGAGGACGCCGCCCAGGCGGGTAGGTTCTCCGATTCGCGGTGGCGGCGCCGGGGCGAATCTCACCGATACGGGTGGCCCTCTGCTCCGGTTGGCGTCGGTACTTCTGCGAGGTGGCAGGTTCGGTGCTGGGCTGGCGGCACAAGCCGTACACCGGCTGGCTTTGGTGTGCCCTTGCGCCCCTTCCCCATCGACCTCCACCCCTGCGTGCCGGGAGCCGGCCTCGCCTGCGTGCGAAATCGCCGATGCCCCCGGAGCACCCGCAGCCGCCCTGAAGGAGAGAAGTGACCACTACCTCGTTGCGTCCGACCGGCGCCCCGGAAATTGAACAGCTTCCGGAACCGCCGCTGCGCAGATCCATGGAAATCCAGGGAAACATCCTTGCCGGTTTCAACAAAGACTATATGGCGTTCCGCTATGTGCGCTTCCCCGATGGTGCGAGCGGCCGTGGCTGGCTTTCCGTCATGCTGAACACCGTCTCGGTGACCGCTACGGTCGAGGACTTCAATGAGGAGTTCTCCCTTTCCCGCCGGGCCTATGGCCAGGACCCGGCCCTCGTCACGACCTGGGTCGGGGTCTCCTTGACGTTCCAGGGCCTGCTCCAGGTCGCCCGGGAACCCGAAAAGGTGAAGCAGGACCTGACGCCTTTCGAATCGTTTGTGAAAGGCGCGGACGGTCGGGCGGCGGACCTCGGTGACGACGGTACGAGCGCACCGGAGCACTGGTATTTCGGCGCGGACCGGAAAGGCGTACACGCCGTGCTGATCGTCGCCGCGGACACGGAGGAGGCGCTCAACGAAAAGCTCCGGAATATCGCGGCCGCGGATTCGGCGCACGGGGTGGACCTGGTCCATCAGGACGACGGCCGCACCCTGACCGGAGATCTGCGCGGGCACGAGCACTTCGGGTACAAGGACGCCATTTCCCAGCCGGGGGTCAAGGACTTCCACCGCGAGGACCGGGAGAACCCCGGTGTCCGGGACAACCGCCCGGGGTCCACCCTGGTCGAGCCCGGCGAGTTCGTCTTCGGCTACAAGAGTGAGAGCGGAGAACCGCCCGAGGCCCCCACGTGGCTGGACAACGGTTCTCTGCAGGTGGTGCGCCGTCTGCGGCAGGACGTCCCCGGCTGGAACGACGCCGTGGAGCGCGAGGCGCCCAAGTTCCGGCCGCACGGTATCTCCGCCGAACTGCTGGGCGCGTGTCTGGTCGGCCGCAAGAAGGACGGCACGCCGCTCGCGCAGGGCGAGAACCCGGTGATCGGGGTCGGTCCGGAGCGCAACGACTTCACCTACGAGAACGACGGCCAGGGGAAGCAGACCCCGTGCGCGGCGCACATCCGCAGGTCGCATCCCCGTCATTTCGAGCCCACCCAGCGGCACCGCGTCATGCGCCGCGGCATTCCGTACGGGCCCGCGTACACGGGCCGCAACGCGGACGCGGACCGTGGCCTGATGTTCGTGTGCTACGGCACCTCGCTGGAGCGGCAGTTCGAGTTCCTGCAGCGGGCCTGGTCGAACAACCCCAACTTCCTGCCCGGAGAGAGCGGTGCGCCCAACGGCATCGACAAGGTGACCGGCACCATCCGGCAGGGCGGTTCCGGCAGCCCGGACGCCCATATCGTGCTGGAAGACGGCCAGGAGGGCACCGTCTCGATGGACCGGTTCGTGCAGACCACCGGTGCGGTGTACGCCTTCACCCCCTCCATCAGCACTCTGCGGCGGCTCGCCGCGCACGAGTCCCTGCACGAGAAGGGCTGAGCCGCCATGAGCGACATCCGTCATGAGCACCGCGGTGAGCACACCGGAGCCGAGCGCGCCAGCGAGAAGACCTACCAGCAGCTCGCCCGCGAACTCCTGCTGGTCGGCCCCGAGCCGGCCAACGAGGACCTCAAGCTGCGCTACCTCGACGTACTGATCGACAAGGGGCTGGAGCGCCCCGCCGCACCCAAGCGCATCCTGATCGTCGGAGCGGGCATCGCCGGACTGGTGGCCGGCGATCTGCTGACCCGTGCCGGCCACGATGTGACGATCCTGGAGGCCAACGCCAACCGGGTCGGCGGCCGCATCAAGACCTTCCACGCCAAGAAGGGTGAGCCGCCGCCGTTCACCGACCCCGCGCAGTACGCGGAGGCCGGAGCGATGCGCCTGCCCAGCTTCCACCCGCTGACCCTGGCGCTGATCGACAAGCTCGGCCTGAAGCGGCGGCTGTTCTTCAACGTCGACATCGACCCGTCGACCGGCAACCAGACCGCCCCCGTTCCGCCGGTGGTCTACAAGTCGTTCAAGGACGGCAAGATCTGGACGAACGGCGACCCCAGCCCCGAGTTCCGGGAGCCGGACAAGCGCAACCACACCTGGATCCGCACCAACCGCGCCCAGGTGCGCCGCGCCCACTACGCCAAGGACCCGTCGCAGATCAACGAGGGCTTCCACCTCACCGGCTGCGAATCGCGGCTGACCGTGTCCGAGATGGTCAACCAGGCACTGGAGCCGGTGCGCGACTACTACTCCGTGCTGCAGAGCGACGGGAAGCGCGTCAACAAGCCCTTCAAGGAGTGGCTGGACGGCTGGGCCGGGGTCGTCCGCGACTTCGACAGCTTCTCCATGGGCCGCTTCCTGCGCGAGTACGCCGGGTTCAGCGATGAGGCCATCGAGGCGGTCGGCACGATCGAGAACATGACCTCGCGGCTGCACCTCGCCTTCTTCCACAGCTTCCTGGGCCGCAGCGACATCGACCCCACCGCCACCTACTGGGAGATCGAGGGCGGCAGCCGGAAGCTCCCGGAGGCGCTCGCCAAGGATCTGCGGGACCAGATCGTGATGGGCCAGCGGATGGTCCGGCTGGAGTACTACGACCCGGGCCGCGACGGCCATCACGGCGGACTCGCCGGACCGGGCGGCCCCGCCGTCGCCATCCAGACCGTGCCCGAGGGCGATCCGTCCGGAGAGGTCGAGACCTGGACCGGGGACCTGGCGATCGTCACCATCCCGTTCTCCAGCCTGCGGTTCACCGCGGTGACCCCGCCGTTCTCGTACAAGAAGCGCCGGGCCGTCATCGAGACCCACTACGACCAGGCGACCAAGGTGCTCCTGGAGTTCTCGCGCCGCTGGTGGGAGTTCACCGAGGAGGACTGGAAGCGGGAGCTCGACGCCGTCGCACCGGGTCTGTACGACTACTACCAGCAGCGGGGCGAGGACGACGCCGAGGCCGCGCTGGCCGTTCCGCAGAGTCTGCGGGACCTGCCCACGGGGCTGCTCGGCGCCCATCCGAGCGTGGACGAGAAGCGCATCAGCCCGCAGCAGGTGGAGTACTACCGCAACTCCCCGCTGAGCGGCGGCGTACGGCCGGCCACCCATGCCTTTGGCGGCGGTTCCACCACCGACAACCCCAACCGTTTCATGTACTACCCCTCGCACCCCGTCCCCGGCAGTCAGGGCGGCGTGGTGCTGGCGGGCTACTCCTGGTCGGACGACGCCGCGCGCTGGGACTCCTTCGAGGAGGCCGAGCGCTACAGCTACGCCCTGCTCAACCTCCAGTCGGTGCACGGCCGCCGGATCGAGGTCTTCTACACCGGGGCCGGCCAGACCCAGAGCTGGCTGCGCGACCCGTACGCCTGCGGTGAGGCCGCCGTCTACACCCCGCATCAGATGACCAGCTTCCACCTCGATGTGGTGCGGCCCGAGGGGCCGGTCCACTTCGCCGGTGAGCATGTGTCGCTCAAGCACGCCTGGATCGAGGGCGCGGTGGAGACGGCCGTACGCGCCGCCATCGCCGTCAACGAGGCTCCCGCGGCGGACGAGAGCGCCTTCGGCGGCCGGGCCGCGGCCCCCCGCGAGCGCCGGTCCGTCACCGGATCGTCGGACCGGCCGCGCGAGGGGGTGCTGACGTCATGACCACCTCCTCGACGTGCACCGTGGCCGAGTATCTGGCCCGCAGGCTGGAACAGCTCGGCATCACCCATCTGTTCGGCGTTCCGGGCGACCACCTGGGCCCGTTCCTGTCGACCCTGCACGAGAAGACCAAGGTGCGCTGGGTGGGCACCCCCACCGAGGGCGGCGCGGGCCAGGCCGCGGACGGCTATGCCCGGGTGACGTCCGCCGACGCGGAGATCGCGCTCGGCGAGCAGGGCATCGGCGCGGTCGCGGTCACCTACAGCGTGGGCGCGTTCAACCTGCTCAACGCGATCGGCGGCGCCTTCGCCGAGTATGTACCGCTGATCGCGATCAACGCCGCTCCGTCGTACGAGCAGTGGCTCAACCAGCAGGCGATCGGCCTGCTCACCTCGCACATGTCGCAGCGGCCGGAGAGCAACCTGGAGGTCTACCGCCAGGTGACCGTGGACGCCCAGGCCCTCTCCAACCCCGGTCTGGCCCCCACCCAGATCGACAGCGCGATCACCGCGTGCCTCTCCCACCGCCGGCCGGTCTATCTGGAGGTCATGGATGACCTCTGGGGGGCGCAGTGCCCCGCACCGCAGGGCCGGCTGACGCGGCGCGAGCGGCCCGTCACCGTGAAGAACGAGCGCATGCTCGACCGCGCGGTCACGGCGTGTGTGGAACTGGTCCGGCGCTACGGCAATCCGATCCTGTGGGCCGGCGAGGAGATCGACCGCTTCCGGCTGTCCGACGAGTTCGAGAAGCTGGTGCGGGAGACCCGTATCCCGTTCTGCACCACCATCGGCGCCAAGTCCGTGGTGTCCGAGTACACCCCGGGCTTCTCCGGTGTCTACAACGGCAAGGCCAGCCATCCGGAGGTCGCCGAGGTCTTCAACAACGCGGGCTGCCGCATCGGGCTGGGCTCGTGGGCGACCTCGAAGAACCTGGGCGGCGAGCGGTCGATCGGTGACGACTGGGCGGTCGCCGCCCACGACGGGGTGCATGTCGGCGCCTCGTACTTCCCCGATGTACAGCTCGCCCGGTTCCTCCCCGCGCTGCGGGAGCGCCTGGTGGCCGAGTTCGGGGACGGCGCCTTCGCCGCGGACTACTTCGCCCGCGCGCACGAGGACGGCCTCCAGGTCGCCGACAGCACCGCCGCCCATCTGGCCTCCCAGACCGGCGGACCGTACCCGGAGACCGTGACGTACGACAGCTTCTTCCGGCACATCAACGCCTTCCTCGAAGAGCAGACCAGCGAGCCGCCGGGCGCGCGCAGCAACCCGTTCACCGTGGTGTGCGACGCCGCGTTCGCGCTGATCGGCTCGATGAATCTGCGGATGGCCGAGCGCGCCTCGTACGTGGCGCAGAACAGCTGGCTGTCCATCGGCTACTCGGTCGGCGCGGCCACCGGGGTGGCGCTCGGCCGGAGCCATGCGGGAAAGCGCCCGATGGTCTTCGTCGGCGACGGCTCGTTCCAGGAGACCTGCCAGGAGATGTCCACCCATGTGCGGCACGGTCTGCGCCCGGTGGTGTTCGTCCTGGACAACGAGGCGTTCTACGGCATCGAGCAGATGCTCGTCCACCCCTGCTACTACCAGGACGGCACACCGCGCTCCGACGGCGCCGACTTCTACAACGAGCTGCACCCCTGGCGGTACGAGAAGCTCGCGGACGTCTTCGGCTCCGCCAAGCACCCGATGCACGGCTTCGCGGTCCGCCGGCACGACGAACTCACCGATCTGCTGAAGCGGATCGCCGAGCCCAGTGACGCGGTCAATCAGGGCCCGGTCGTGGTGCGGGTGCAGCTGGACCGGCACGACTATCCCGAGGCACTCAAGTACAAGGTCGCCGAGAACTGTCCGCCGTCCGGCGGCGCACCGTCGGAAGGGAAAGTGGGATGACCAGCCCGAACGAACAGCGGTCCGCGGCAAGCGCCACCCTCGACGACTCCGCGGAGGCGCTCCGGCACGCCATGAGCGGTCTGTCCGGGCCGGAGGCCACCGGCTGGACCGGCGCCGTACGGCCCGTCGGAAGCCCGGGTGAGGGCAGGAAGGTGCTGATCCTGGGCGCCGGTGTCGCGGGTCTGACGGCCGCGTACGAACTGAGCATGCTCGGCTACCGGGTCACCGTCCTGGAAGCGCAGGAACGCGTCGGCGGGCGCAACCGCACCGCGCGCAAGGGGGACAAGCTCTACGAGCTCGATGAGCACGGCGTCGTCACCCCGACGCACACCTGCGCCTTCGACGACGGCCTGTACCTCAACCTCGGGCCCGGCCGTATCCCGTACCACCACCGCCGGGTGCTCACGTACTGCCGGGACTTCGGTGTGGCCCTGGAGCCGTACATCATGGAGACCACGGCGAACCGGGTCCGCCCGCCGCACGCCGAGGTGACCTGGCCCAACCGGCGGGTGGCGAACGACACCCGCGGCCACCTCGCGGCCAAGCTCGCCGAGACACTGGTCAGCAGGGACGCCTTCACCGGTGAACTGCGCGATCTGCTGCGGGTGTTCGGCGCGCTCGACGCGAACGGCAAGTACCGTGGCTCCACCCGCTCGGGTTATCTGGACCGGCCCGAGATCGAGGAGTGGCCGGTATCGGCCCCGCCGCTGTCCTTCGAGGAGCTGGTGAACTCCGGCTTCTGGAAGGCCCGTTTCTACCAGCCGGTCGACTATCTGTGGCAGGCCACGATGTTCCAGCCGGTCGGCGGCATGGACCACATCGTCAAGGCACTGGCACGGGAGGCCAAACGGGCCGGCGCGACGTTCGTGCTGGGCGCCGAGGTCCGGGAGATCGAGATCGATCCGCGCGGCCTCGGGGTCACCGTCAGGTACCGCAAGGGCGATGACGAGTTCCACGACGACGCCCGTTACTGCGTCAGCAACATCCCGGCCCCGGTGCTCCGCAAGGTCAAGCTGACCCGCTTCTCGGACCCCTTCGAGCAGGCGATCCGCCTCGTGGAATTCGAGAAGACCTGCAAGGTCGGCTGGCAGGCGAACCGCCGCTTCTGGGAGGGCGACCTCGGCGCCTGGGACGACACCGAGGGGATCTACGGAGGCATCAGCTGGACCGGTCACAACATCACCCAGATGTGGTATCCGTCCAACGACTACTTCTCCGACAAGGGGACCCTGACCGGCGCCTACAACTTCGATGGCGCGGCCGACACCCTCGGGAAGCTCACCCCGGAGAAGCGTCTGCGGCTGGCACGCGAAGGCGCCATCCAGCTGCATCCGGAATTCAAGGACAGAAAGCTCGTCCCCGACGAGAAGGGCGTCTCCATCGCCTGGCACAAGGTGCCCTACCAGCTGGGTGGATGGGCTGCGTGGAAACCGCAGGTGGAAAGCCACAAGAAGGCCTACAAGCAACTCCTCCAGCCCGAGGGCACCGACGCGTTCTTCGTCACCGGCGACCAGATCTCGCCGCTGCCCGGCTGGCAGGAGGGCGCGATGATGTCGGCCCACTACGTCATCCAGCAGATCCTGGGCATCATGCCCCTGAGCGCACCGGAGGAGGTCGCCGTACCCGACTCGGTCGCACTGACGCAGGGTCTGTTCTGAGCATGCGCAAGGCTCTGACGGTCCCGAGGGACTGAGGGGCGGGCTCGGCCGGCGGTTGGATGCCGGCCGAGCCCGCCGTTCCATGATCGCGGGCTCCCTGCGGAGACCTCTCGATGCGCAACGTCCGTCAGTTTTGAACCCTCAACGCACCACGGTCTGATCACTTACCGCCTTCGGGCCGGGGCCCGCCGCCCAGACCCAACAATGTGCGCATGGCTGACGACTGGAAGCGACAGATCGACCGGCTCCACGAGGGCTTGGTACGCCGCGACGATCCGACGGAATGGGTGACCGAGGCCGATGCCGTGGACGCCTCCTACCGCTATCCGCATCTCGCACTGCGCGGCCCGGTCTTCGGGCTCGCCGCGCAGGATCCGCAAACCGGCGCGGAGTGGCGGCTGTTGAGGCCCGCAACCAGTGGTATGCCCCAAGAGGCCAGGGACAGCTTGAACTCACTGCTGTGGTTCAAGGCCAAGGACGACACCGACGACCGCGCCGTCCGGCGCGAACTGCTGGCTGCCGTGGCGGTGCTCGAACGCGAGCCGGTCGATGAGATGACGGTCCTCGGTGTGCGCTACCGGGTGGTGCGCGGGGACGAGTTCGCCCGCAGCGGCGAGCGCGGTCTGGAGCCGCCGCGGCCGACCGACCCGGAACCGGCCGACCGTTCTTGGGACGGCCGGCAGGAGACACCCTCACCGGACCTGGGCTTCGCCCTTACCCCCGGCAAGGAGGACGGCGTCATGGCGGGTGCCATGAAGCTGGCACTCCAGGGGTTCTCCTACTCCGGCTCCAGGTTCCCCGCTGAGGTACGCCGGGACTCCGAGCGGGCGCTCACCTCGCATCCGGACATCGTGCTGCTTCCCGTCGGCTTCGGGGTGGTGGAACGCCGCGGCCGCGGGTGGCGGCCGCACGGCGCCCTCATGCCGACGCCCCATGACGCGCGGCGGCTGCTGTTCGACGGGATGGCCGAATTCTGGCCCCTGCTCCACGAGTTCAGCGACCGTGAACGCACCCGCCACGCGCGGGCCGCCGAGACATTCAAGGCCGCCGGCCGCGCGGACGAAGCGCGCGTCGGCGACACCCTGTACCGGATCTGCCGCATCGAGCGGATGCTCAGGTCAGGCCCCGACGGCCCGGAACCGCCCCGTCCCTCGGACCTGGATGACGAGGGCCCGACGAAGATCCACCCGACGATGGACGAGGACGGCACCATCCGCTACGACGACTGAACGAGCGCCGGGAGGGACGAGCGACTGCGCACGGCGGGCGGCCCTCCGCGGGTCGCCGTCAGCCTGCCCCGGGAGAAACACCGGGAGAGGTGGCAGGGCAGGGGCACCGGCTCACCAGGAGGGCCGGATCGGGCCGTTCGGTGCGATCCGGGCCAGGTCGGCGGCGAGGGCACCGAAGCGCTCCGCGCCGAGCGTCGCCTGCCACGGGGCGACGGCTGTGCGGGCCGCCTTGTCGGCGGCCCGCGTCGGCCGGACGCGCTTCCCCATCGACGGCGAGATCGCCGAACTCGCCCCGGCGATGCGGCGGTGGCCCCCGCCGGCGCCGCACTCGCCGTGGCCAATCCCGCCGACGAGCCGGCACGGATGTGGGTCACCACCCGTACCGGCCTGACCGCCGAGCTGGCGGACGGCAGCAGCCTGGCGCCGCCGTGGGCCAACTAGGGCCTCTCGTTCGGATCAGGCAGCTCGTGGTGGCGGCCCGGGCCCACTCCGGTCGTCGGCGCACCGGGTCAGGAGTCGCCCTCCCCCGCCGGCTGCTGAGGCCGGCGTTCCGGGGCCGGTGCGGGGAGGGAGAGTTCGGCGACGGCTCCGCCGTCCGGGGCGTTCGAGAAGCGCAGGGTGGCGCCGAGGACCCGGGCCTGGCCCACGGCGATGGTCAGCCCGAGGCCGTGGCCGGTCTTCTTGCCGCTTCCGGAGTGGCTGCTGAAGCGCTGGGGGCCGTGGTCGAGGAGCCGGGCGGGGTAGCCGTCCCCGTGGTCCCGGACCGTGAGGGTCAGACCGTCGACGGTCAGGACCACCGGCGGGCGGCCGTGCTTGTGGGCGTTGGAGACGAGGTTCCCCAGCACCCGCTGGAGCCTGCGCTGGTCGGTCTCCACCCGGGCATCCCGCTCGATACGCACCTCGGCCGCCAGCCCGGTGGCCAGCACCGCCCGCTCGGCCAGCGGCCCCAGCTGATGCACGTCGATGTCGGCCTGCTCCACCTCCGCGTCAAGACGGGAGATCTCCAGCAGGTCCTCGGTCAGCCGGCTCATGGTCCGGATACGGTCCTGCACCATCTCCGTCGGACGGCCGGACGGCAGCAGTTCGGCCGCCACCCGCAGTCCGGTCAGCGGGGTGCGCAGCTCATGCGCCACATCGGCGGTGAAGCGCTGCTCGCTGTGCAGCTTGGCCTGGAGCGCGGCGGCCATCGCATCGAGTGCGGCGGCCACCGCGGCGGCCTCGTCCTGGGCGTGGTCGGGACGCGAGACCCGGGGATCGTCCACCCGGGCGTCGAGATCGCCGGTGCTGATCCTGCGGGCCACCTGGGCCGTGTGGTGCAGCCGACGGGTGATGCGGGAGACGGCGAACAGCCCGACGAGGAGGGTGAGGCAGATCGCGAACGCCGAGGAGCCGATGATGGACCGGTCCAGCCCGCGGAGCGCGGCGGCCCGCTGGGTGTAGTCGAGATGGACGGCGAGCGCCTTGCCGTCGGCGGGGGTGACGGCCCACATCGCCGGGCGGCCACGGTGGTCGGCGAGCTGGGTGCCGCGCTCACCCCGCCGTGCCATGGCGCGGAGCGAGGCGGGGAGGTCGGCGGGATTCACCGCGGCGTTGCGGCCGAGGGGCTCCCCGGCGACATACGCCGCCGCGACTGTGTCCAGTTCGGCCAGAGCCGCACCGCGGGCCTGGTCCTCGGTCTGCCGGCCGACCAGGACGTGCACCAGGACGCCGACCACCGTGGCGAGGACGCAGCACATGACGATGACGAAGACGGCGAACTTCCAGTAGAGCGTCGCCGTCCAGGCGGGCAGGCGCAGCCGCGCACGAGTCCGGCCGGCGCTCATGGCGTCCGCTTCGGGGTGGGGGTGGCCGGGTCCGCCTGGTCGAACTCCATGGCCCGCAGTGCCATGGTCCGCGTCCGGGCGTCCCACGCGTACACCGTGCGGGTGGCGTAGCCGGGTGTGCCGGTGGGCTCCCGCAGGATCAGATCGCCGTTCGCGATCTCGACCGACAGCGGCGTCGCACCGGCGTCCATGATCCGGGTCACCACCCCGTGGTGGAGCTTGAAGACCCACAGCGCCAGGGATGCGTCCGGCGCCTCGATGCCGACGATCAATTCGGCCTTCCCGTCGCCGGTCAGGTCCTGGTACTGCGGTTTCCGTACCGGACAGCGCGCCGGTTCGTCGGCGCAGGCATCGATCTTTCTCGTGGTGGCGGAGTCGAACTGCGGCCCGCCGCCGAGGGCGGACCCCGCGGCCACCTGCGCCTTGACGACGGTGAGCAGCGGCGCCTTGCGGATGTCCCCGGACGGCACCCGGGGCACCCCGGGAACGGCGGCGGGCAGGTTCTCGCCCGTCCCCGGCTCGGGTTGCGGCGCGGGCTTGCGATCCGGCCACAGCCGCACCGGGGCGGAGGCGGCCGAGGTACGGCCGGCGCTCAGCGGCTCCCCGCTCCCCGCACAGCCGCCCAACAGTGCCACCATGCCCGCTACCGCAAGCGCCAACGACGTCATCCGTACCGGCCCCGGGGGATACGGGGAAGGCAAGGAACGGAGAAGAAGCACATCTCTTCCAGTCGTGGTGCGGGCTGAGCCTGTCCGGATCATAATGCTCGCCGCGCTCCACCGCGCAGCCCGGGATATCCGCAATGCCCGGACAAGAGGCATCACGTGGCTTATCCGCGAAGCGTGCGGGGTCAGGTGCCGCTGACACCCAGCCGCGCATAGTCGTAAGCGCCGTAGGCGGGGGAAACGTGGACATCGGTCAACCGCGGGCTGCGCCAGCTGACGTACTTCTCGTAAACGAACGGCAGGTAGTAGGCGTTGTCCGCGACCTTGTGGTTGATCTGCTCGTAGGCCTCACCGGCCTTGTCCGGGTCGGGTTCGGCGATGGCCTCGGCGAGGAGCTTGTCGATGGCCGGGGAGTCGACCCCGGCAAGGTTGTAGCTGCCGCTCGGCGGCTGCAACCGGCTGTCGACGAGCGGGCGCCAGAAGGCCTGTCCGGTGGGGAAGTCGGCGCCCCAGCCCGCGATGACGATGCCGTAGCCCCGCCGCTTCACCTCGGCCGGCACACCGACGATGTCGGACGACCGTGCCCCGTCGAACTGCTCGACCTCCGCCTTGATCCCGACCTTGGCCAGCGCGCTCTGCAGCGCTTCGGCGGCGTAAACCTCCGGCGGCCGGTCGTTGCGCACCGCGATCCTGGTCGAGAAGCCGTCCGGCCGGCCGCACGCCTTCAGCTCATCCCTCGCCTTGGCCACGTTCGGCTTGCCGCCGTTCTTGAGCACACCGTACGGATCGAACGTGGGGTCGGCGCCCTTGATGCCCGGCGGAAGCAGATTCGGCGCGAGGTCCCCGCCTGTAACGCGGCCGCCCAGCGCGGTCTGCAGACTGCGGCGATCGGCGGCATGGATGACCGCCCTGCGGCAGTGGATGTTGCCCATCGGTTTGACGGCCTGCGGAAATCCCGCGTAGCGGACGAAGCCGGACCGCGGGGTGTCCAGGTTCTTGTTGCGGTCGCTGTCCGACAGCATCGCGGTTCTGCCGAGCGGGCCCAGCTTGTAGGGGGACAGCGCCAGGTCGTGGCTGCCCTTGAGCAGGGCGGCGTCCACGGAGCCCTGGTTGTTGGTGATGGTGACGCTGATCTTGTCCGGGAGGGCCTTACGGATCGGGTCGGACGACGGCTGCCAGTGGGGGTTGCGCACCAGCTCCAGCGATTTGCCGGGGCTGTAGGACCGGAACTTGTACGGCCCGCTGGAGAACGGTCTGAGACCGTATTGGGCCTTGGTGTCCTGGCTCCGTTTCACCGGTGAGGCGGCCACCATGGCCAGCATCTGCTCGAAGTCACCGTTGGCCCGGGGCAGCTTGAAGACGATGGTCCGGGGATTGGGCGTCTCGATCGCTTTCAAGCCCGTGGGGGACGTGTCCTTGTACGGGCCCCGGTAGGTTCCGTCCGGGTCGAGCGCCTGCTGTAGGTAGGACGGTCCACCGGAGATGACGTCCGGTGCCCAGAGCCGCTCGATGCCGTACTTGATGTCCTTGGAGGTGACGGGCGACCCGTCCTCCCAGGTGGCCCCCTTGCTCAGCGTGTAGGTGTAGGTCCGGCCGTGGTTGCTGATCCTGGCCTTGGTCGTGGCCAGATCAGGTGTGAGTTCGACGCCCTTCGACTCCGGGTCGTAGGTCACCAGTTGACGGGCGTAGTAGCGGGCGAAGTTCCATACGAAGCCGTAGTAGCCGCGCTGCGGGTCCCAGGAGTCGGCATCGGCGGCGTTGATGAACTTCAGCGTGCCGCCCTTTTTGCCCCCTGGCTTGAGGACATGGCCGACAGCTGCGTTGTACGTGGCTTCGGTGACGCCGCCCTTGGACTTGCCGTCGGATTCCCGGTGGGACCCGTTCAGCAGAGCGAGGGTGGTGGACACGCCCGCGACCAGGAGCGCCGCCGACACCACCGCGAGGGTCCTGGTCCGGACGGAGGCCGAACGTCCGCCGTGCCGCTGCCCGTCGGTGCGGGCAGCTTCCGGCGTCGCGTGCTGTCGGGGTGCGGTGGCCTGCGGTTGCTCCTTGCCGCGCGTGTCGGGGGTGCGGTCCGGGGAAGGGGCCGGGGGCTTCGGGGCCGGCCGAGGCTTCGGGGCCGGCCGGGACGGCGGCTGCGGGCGGTGGGTGGGGTGGGCACGGTTCCGGGCCAGGGCGATCAGCCCGCCGGTGTTGCGGTTGCCCTGCTGGGGCAGCGGCCGGGACTTGGCCGCCAGAGTGACGTAGAGGTGCCGGTACAGGGTCTGCATGTCCAGCAGGGACGGGCCGTCGACGATCCCCTCGGTCAGCGCGGTGATCAATTCGCCGGTGAACGCGGTGAATTCCTCGCCGGGCGGGGACAGCGCCTTACGGGTCTTCGCGGAGGCCGCCATCAGGGACGTGCCGTCGATCAGTGCGTGGTCGACCACCTGGGTGGTGCCGCTCATACCGCCCGTCAGGGCCCGCCCGCTGTAACAGCAGTCCAGAATCACCACCTTGTGCCGGGCGCCGATCCGCGGGTCCAGGATCGCCCGGCGCACCCACTCGAAGGGCAACGCGCTGTACAGCCGTTCCTGGTCCGAGCCGGGCAGCGCCAGGTACAGCTCGTCGCTGTGCGGGTCGATGAGCCCATGCCCGGCGTAGTAGACGACCAAGGTGTCGGTGGCGCGCAGGGCGACGCTGTTGAGGGTGTCGAGTACGTCCTGGGCGCTCGACGGCTGGGGCAGTGCGACGCAGTGCGTCGGCGGTAATCCCCACAATTCCGGGTCGGTGAACGCCCGGGTGAGCCCGGCCAGATTGCGCTCGACGGCAGGTAAGGCCGCCAGGCTCTCGTAATCATGGGCACCGATGAGCAGGGCCTGCGAGGCCGCGGGGTCAGGGAGGATCGTCACGGCGACTGCCGATCCGTTCGCTCTCCGCCGGCCCCGTCCGCCGTCGGCCGCGGCCGGTGCGAGGCCGCCACGATCCGGGGGACCGCGTGCGGTGGGCAGGAAACCGCGGTGTGCCGTGCCGGAACCGTGCCCCGCGCCGGCCGTCGGGACAAGGACGCCGAGGACCGGCCGTCGCGCTCCCCGTTGATCTCCCCGTCGACGACGATCTCGGCCTGCACGCTTGCGTACCCCTCCCCCGGGCCTGCACCCGCTGCGCGAACCAGGAGTACCGATACTAGCCATCTGTGCCTGGGGATGTCCGGGGAGTCAGGGGTGATCGGCCGGCGCGGAGGGACGGCCGGCGCTCGCGCGGCGGCACCGCGGCGCGGCAGGCTCAGCCGATCTGCGCGGAGGTGGCTGAGCCTGCCGCCGGCCCGGAGTGCGGGCGGCCGGGTTGCGACGTGGCTACGGGGCCATCTCGTACGCCCCGGCCAGTGCCTCCACCCGCTGCCAGACGCGCTTCGAGCGGGCGTCGTCGATGACCGGGCGGCGGACCGCGCCCAGCGCCCAGCTCTGCTGCTCCGCGGTGGCGGAGTCCTTGCCGTGCAGTTCGACGGCGTGCGCGGAGAAGTCCCGGACCAGGACGGCGAACAGCTCGTCGAGCACGTCCGCGTCGAGGCCGGTCAGCTGCGCCTGCTCCAGGATCAGCTGGCCGTGGACGACCAGCGCGAACAGCTGGCCGATGGCGAGCAGCAGGTCGAGGTCCCGGCTCTGCTCCTCGTCGGGGGCGGCGGTGGTGACGAACTCGCAGAGGGCATCGGCCTGTTCGCGGAAGCGGGCGACGTTCGGCACCTCGGCGAAGGCGTCGTAGGCGGTGCGCCAGTCGTGGAAGCGTACGGCGCCCAGACCGCGCGCCGGGCCCTGCTGGAAGAGGAACGCGTCGTCGGCCGCGTCGAGGCGGGTCGGCACGGGCGCGTACTCGGCCGGGTTCAGCAGGTGGTTGCCCATGAACTTGAGGATCAGGGCGAGGTTGACGTGGACCGTGCCCTCCAGCTTCGGCAGGCCGCGGATCTCCGTGGCGGCCTGGGCGAAGTAGGTGTCCTTCTCGAAGCCCTTGGCGGCGATCACGTCCCACATCAGGTCGATGACCTTCTCGCCCTCGGTGGTCACCTTCATCTTCGTCATCGGGTTGAAGAGGAGGTAACGGCGGTCCTCGGGGCCCGCGGAGCGGAAGTAGTCGACGGCGCGGTCGCTGAACAGCTTCATTCCGACGAGGCGGACGTAGGCGTCGGTCAGCTCACGGCGGACGTGCGGGAAGGCGGTGACGGGGCGGCCGTAGAGGATGCGGTTCTGCGCATGGGTGACGGCCTCGTACATCGCGTGCTCACAGATGCCGATCGCACCGGTGCAGAGGTTGAACTTGCCGACGTTGACGGTGTTGAGGGCGGCGTCGAAGGCGGCGCGGCCGGTGTGCAGGATGTCGCCGGCGGTGACCGGGTAGTCCTCGAGGCGGAACTCGCTGACGTACTTCGAGGAGTCGACGACGTTCTTCACCAGGTGGTAGGCCGGGTGGCGGCTGTCGGCGGCGAAGAAGACATAGCCGTCGGGGCCCTCGATGTCGGTGCGGCGGCCGAAGACGGAGACGAGTCCGGCGGCGTTGCCGTTGCCGATGTAGTACTTGGATCCGCTGGCGCGGAAGCCGCCGTCACCGTCGGGCTCCAGGAGCATGTCGGTGGAGTAGATGTCGGCGCCGTGGGCCTTCTCGGAGAGTCCGAAGGCGAACACCTCGCCCTGGGAGAGGAGTTCGGCCGCGCGGCTGCGGACGGCGGCGTTGTCGCTCTGCCAGACCGGGCCGAGGCCGAGAATGGTGACCTGCCAGGCGTACCAGTAGTCGAGCCCGTAGAAGCCGAAGATCTCGTTGAGAGCGGCTATCCGGGCGGTGTCCCAGCGCTTGTCCTGGTTCCCTTCGGCGGCGGAGGCCGGGGTGAGGAAGGTCGCGAACAGCCCTTCCTTGGTGGAGAACTCAAGGAAGTCCGACAGCCAGGCGCGGGAGCGGTAGTCCTCGATCAGCTTGCGCTTGCCGCGCTCCTCGAACCAGTCGACGGTGGCGCGCAGCAGCCGGCGGGTCTCGGGGTCGAAGTGCGCCGGGTCGTAGGTGCGGGGGTTGAACAGCAGCGGGTCGGCCATGGATGGTCGCCTTTCCGGCTCAGGGTTGCGGTTTACGGGATGGTGGACGGGAAGCGCGCGCCCGAACGCGGGGGCGTGGCAGGTGAGTTGCTCACCCGGCGCCCGTTCAGTGCTCGGGGCGGAGTCGGTGGAGGGTGGCGAGTACGTCGTCGAGCCAGGCGAGCGTCATCCGCTCATAGGCGATGCCGCCGCGCAGCACGACGTGCTGGAGTTCCTGGCCCGCGTCGGGCGTCGCGGGGGCCTCGGGGCCGGTGAAGTCACGCCGCTCCCCCGCCAGATAGTGGGCGAGGCGGTCGGTGTGGATCTGATGGTGCCGCTCGACCTCATGAATCAGCGCGGCGGGATCGTCGAAGGCCGCACCGCGGATCTTCACGGCGAGGTCGTGCCGGACGCTCTCGGGTTCGATCGGCTCGTGCAGCCACGCGGAGAGCGCGGCCCGGCCGAGAGCGGCGACGGAGTACTCCTTCTTGTCCGGCCGGGCCTGCTGCGGCACCTCGCGGACGTCGACCCAGCCGTCGCTCTCCATGCGCTTGAGGACGCGGTAGATCTGCTGGTGGGTGGCGGTCCAGAAGTATCCGATGGACCGCTCGAACCGCCGGGCCAGCTCATAGCCGGAGCCCGGCTTCTCCAGCAGGGAGACGAGGATCGCGTGGTCGAGCGCCATACCCCGATCCTTCTATGCAACTCGTTGCATAGACAAGAGGCCCCGGCGGGGTGAGACACGGCTCACCCGGGCGGAGCAGGGCGGGGACGGCGGGGGGGGGCGTCGTGAGGCCTCGGGACGCGTCCTTACTCCCCGACGGCTCCATCGGCCAGCTCACGTGCGATGTCGAGGTGCCCCACGTGCCGGGCGTACTCCTGGAGCAGATGAAAGAGGATCCAGATCAGGGTGGGGCGGTCCTCGTCGGCCGGGACCTTTCCGCCGAGACTGGCGGCCTGGTCCTCCAGTCGGGCCGCGGCGACGATGGCACGGGACCGCGCGCACTGCTCCTGGAAGAACTCCTTGACGTCCGCGAACGTTTCCCCTGGTTCAACGTGCCACGGCCCTGAACGGTTCTTGAATTCGGCCCATGGTTCTTCGATGTGTTCCCCCTTGAACCCCCATTGCATCCAGCGCAATTCCACACAGGCCAGGTGCTTGAACAATCCCAGCGGCGACCATCCGGTGGGAATCCGGCTGTTCCTCAGCTCCGCGTCGGACATTCCCTCCAACTTGCGCAGCACCGTTTCCCGGTAGAAGTCGAGGTAGCCGGTCAGAAGGTCATAGGGGCTGGTGAGAGTCACCGGAGGCTCTGCGGCGGGTTCGATCTTGTAAACCATGGTGAGGACCTTAAGGAGGAGGGGGTGACGTGTCCAGTGGGTCGGCCCGTCTTTTCTGCTCGATGAAATCGGACGGGGCGGGGCGCATTCTTGCGGCGCCGATAAGGATCAAAGCGCGGGGAGGGTCTCTTCGTCAGCCACGGTGATCATCGGTGGTTCATCGTGGTCGTATCGGTCATGGAGCGGTCGTCCGGGGCGTGGACCGGTCCTCGACACGAACCTTGAGAGCCTCGTTGAGCAGCCGGAAGTTGTCCGTCGTCGCGTCAATGGTTTTGCCGAGCAGCGGGATGAGCAGCCCGGAGAATTGTTCGCTCTGGGTGACACGGGTGACACCGTCTTTTTGGCTCAGCACGAAGCGGTGCTCGCCGTCGAAGACACCCGGCAGAAGGAAACGTCCGAGCCAGCGTAATTCGATTCCTGGATCGGCGATCAGCACACGCGGCCGGAACGTCATGGGCCGGCCCTGGGCCGGGAACATCCGCAGGGTGAGGGTCTGGCCGGTCCGGGCCTCGCCGGAGGCCTCACGGATGAAAGGGTTCCACTCGGGGTAGTGCCGGAAATCGGTCAGGGCCTCCCACACCTCAAGGGGAGATGCCGCGATATCGATGGTGGTGGTGATCTCGCGCATGTGCTGTCTCCTTGTTGTCGTGTATCGCGCCGTCGGCATGGTCTGTGTCCACACCGCTGCCCTGCAGGCTCTCAGTGCAGAGGACGGGGTGTGCCACAGTCTGGACCGCCGTCCCGGACCGCGCTCAGGAGTCCGCCGGTTCGCTCCCCCCGCGGCACCTGTCCGTAGTGGCCATCGCCGCCGCCAGCTGCGGGCGGCCGGTGATCCCGAGTTTGCGGTAGGCGCCGGTGAGGTGGGTTTCCACGGTCCGCAGCGAGACGACGAGCAGTTCGGCGATCTGCTTGTTGCTGAAGCCCTGAGCCGCCAGTGTGCAGACGCGCTCCTCCCCTGCGGTCAGCCCGCGGATTCCCTGGCTCCCGGATCGGGCGACGCGCCCGCCGGCGAGGTGCAGCCGCTCCTCCAGCCGAGCGGCGAGCGCCGTGGCGCCACACCCGACGGCGAGGTCCAGGCCGTCGCGCAGGGCCCCGCGGGCGCCGCGCTTGTCGTCCCGGCGCAGCAGGGCGACGCCGAAGTCATGGCAGGCGCGGGCGAGTTCGAGGCGTGCGGGGGTGGTTCTGAGGACGGTCACGGCCTCGGCCAGCATGTCGAGTCCGCGGAGGCCGTCCGTCACGGTTCCCGTCGCCCGCAGTGCCACCCCGAGGGCCCGTGGGATCCGGCAGCGCCGGGCGAGGTCCAGCTCCTGTTCGGCCAGCGCACGGGCCGCCCCGGGGTCCCCCAGGGCGAGATGGACGGCGACCGCGCGGGAGCGCCACGGGGACATCGCGGGACTGACCGTCCCCAGGGCCTCGCAGTGGTGACCGGACTCGCGGAGCAGGGACAGCCCCGTCCGCAGCTCGCCCTGGGCGATCCGCAGTGCGGCCAGGCTCATGAGGAACCGGGGCCGTTCCCATGCCACTTCCGTCTGCCCGGCCACGGCATGAGTGGCCGCAATACGCTCGGCGGCCTCGACCCGGCCCTGGGCGAGCAGCGCGTCGATCCTGATGGTGTCCACGGTCAGGGCGTACGGCAGCCTCCCGGTCGGGGAGGCATGGTCCGCGGCGTCCTGAGCCGCGCCGAGGGCCTCGGCGATGTTCCCGCGGCGCAGCGCCAGTACGGCTCGGTAGACGGTCAGGGAGGAGACCAGCAGTTCCATGCCCCGGCCCGAGATCTCCCGGGTCAGATGGCGGTTGAGCCGGTCGGCCGTATCGAGTTCGTCGAGGTACAGCAGCGTCTGGGCGACGAAGTAGTGCAGCGGGAACAGGTCGTGGGAGAACGCCGGCAGGTTGACGGACGCACGCTCGATCAGAGCGGCGACGTACGGGGCGGGCAGGGCCGCCCGCAGGGCGTGGAAGGCGCGGATGGCGAGCAGTTGGCGCTCCCCCGCGGTGCGGTCGGCCAGGTCGTCGTCGGCGCCGGGGGACGGTGCCGGGGCCGGGCCGGTGACGGACGGCCGCTCGAACTCCATCCAGGAGCGCAGGGCACTCATCCGCAGCGCCAGTTCGCGGTCGGCGGCCCCGGGGCCCGGCGTGGGCCGTTCGCTTAATGCCGCGATCTTCCGGTCCACGCTCGACAGGTCCGTACGGGATCCCCGGGAGAGGAGCAGGGAGTAGGCCAGCACGCCCAGGGCGTCACTGCGGGCCGACTCGTCGGTCAGTCCTTCGAGCGCGCCGGTGACGCAGGAGATGGCCAGCGCGGCATCGTAATGGCTGGCCGCGGTGCCCAGTTCCAGGAGCACCCGGGCGCGCTCGGACTCGTCCAGCGGCTGGTGCAACGCGGAGCGCAGATAGGTCACCGCGGTCTCCGGCGCGCCGCGGCGCAGGGCCTCCGTGGCCGCCCGGCGCAGGGCCGGCAGGACCCAGGAGCCGTGGACGGGGCCGGCCGCCAGCAGATGGGCCGCGACCTCCTCGTCGGGGCGTCCGCTCAGACAGGACACCTGGGCCGCCCGCGCGTGGCCGACGCCGAGTTCCTCGGGCGACAGTGTGGCCAGCACGGTGTCGCGGACGACGGGGTGGGTGAAGCGGGGGTTGCCGTCCGCCCGCAGCAGGCCGAGCGACCGCAGTTCCTCAGCCGCGGACTGCACCACGGCCCGCCCGGTTCCGCAGTACGCGGCGAGCAGCTCCGGTGGCTTGCGGTCGCCCAGGAAGGCCAGCGCCCGTGCCAGCGCCACGACCTCGTCGGACGCCTGGCAGAGCCGGTGCGAGATCTCCCCGCCGAGCGTGGACAGGGTGACGGTGGGGATCCGGTCCCGGAATTCCGTCGTCGGCTTCACCCCGCTGCGCTGTGCCTGGTGGAGCAGGGCACGGACGAACAGCGGATGCCCGCCGGTGGCGGCGTGGCAGGCGGCGCAGAAGGCCTCGTCGGGCTCCTCCGCGCCCCATAGCGTCCGCACCAGCTGTCCCACACCGTCCACGTCGAGCGGCTCCACGACGAGGGTGTGGCAGTTCGCGGGCCGGACGAGCTCGGCGCACAGCGGATCGAGCCTCCGGCCCTCGGCACTGCGGGTGGTCACGGCGATCAGCACCGGGAGGCTGTCACTGTCCGCCCGCCCGACGAAGTGGACCAGCCAGCGCAGCGACGGCTGATCGATCCACTGCAGGGCGTCCACCGCCAGCAGCAGGGGCTGCCGGCGGGACAGCCGGGAGACCAGTGCGTCCAGTTCCCGCAGCGTCGCTGCCGTCACATTGGCGGCCTCCGGCGGCGGATCCGGGACCGCGGCATCGTCCAGTGCCCGCAGCGTGGCCGCCGCGGACCCTTCCAGAAGGCGTGCCCGGTCGGTGTCGGAGACCGCCGCCAGCAGCGGCTTGAACAGCTGCCGGACGGCGCCGAAGGCGAATTCGCGCTCCAGGGGGTGGCAGCGGGCCCGCAGCACCCGGAACTGCGCGTTCCGGTCCCACCAGGTGCTCAGCAAGGCTGATTTGCCGATTCCGGCCGACCCTTCGAGCTGGACGACTCGAGGACCGCCGGACAAGACGTCGGCAGCCACGGCGTCCATGGCAGCGAGTTCGCGTTCGCGCCCCACCAACGGCCAGTCGTCACCGCACGCATCGCGGGAATGTGCGAACGTCACCAGTTGCTCAACTCTCATCGTTCTCGTCTGGCTTTCGAGACGTCCCGATGACCACCGCGGTTGCCTGGGCCGCCCGCCCAGATGTGCGCCCCCGGCCCGCGCCGCGCGGGCCGCCGCCGCGCGACCGGCGCGCGGACCGGCGCTTGCCCTCGCGTCCCGTTGCCGCATGCAACCATGGCGCAACCTTGCGGGGAGTTAACTGGATCGCCGTCTCGGAGGCGGCTCGGTGGGCACGGTCCGGGCGGGTCCCGGGCGGCCCGCCCGTCCTGCGGAACCACCTCCGTTTCCGCCGGTCAGGAGCGGAATGGCCAGGAGAGGAAGAGCACATGTACCCACCGGGGACCAAGAACCTGCCGGTCAGCCGCTCCGCGAAGAAGCCGGGCCGCTTCTGATGGGCGGCGGCGACGGGTGGGAGACGGCCGCTCCGGAGACCGCGTCCCCGGAGGGCGTGGCGCGTATCGCGCTCACCGCGGCGGCGACCGAACTGCTGCGTCTGCTGCGGGAGCAGCACGGCCCGCTGATGTTCCACCAGTCCGGCGGCTGCTGCGACGGCAGCGCCCCCATGTGCTACCCGGCAGGGGACTTCCGTACGGGATCGTCGGATGTGCTGCTGGCCCGGCTGGACGTGGAGGGCGTACGGGAGCCGGTGGGCTTCTGGATGTCGGCGGACCAGTTCCAGCGCTGGCAGCACACGCATCTGACGGTGGACGTCGTACCGGGGCGGGGCAGTGGATTCTCGCTGGAGGCGCCGGAGGGGGTGCGCTTCCTGATCCGCTCGCGGCTGTTCACCGAGGAGGAACGCGCGGGTCTCGGCGGCTGAAGCGGCGCGAGCAGGCGGCTGAGCTGCCGGGAGGACGCGGAAGGACGCCGGAACGACATCGGGAGACAACAGAGTGAGGCCCCACGCACGGGGGAGAGCGTGGGGCCTCACTATGGAAAACGGGTGGGCGGCGGTTCAGGTTCCCTCGCGGGCGGAATTTCGCAAGAAATCTTGTGCGGGCGGGCACAATTCCGGTCCGCCGCGCCGTTCAGGCCTCGCCCTGCACCAGCCGTTCCAGCATCTCCTGGAAGTCCGCGTCCGCCACCACGCGCAGCCCGTCACCGTCCGGCTCGCTCAGCGGGGTCATCACGCCCCGGCGCCACCAGAACACCCTGGGGCTGATGGCGCCCGCCGCGTCCTCGTGGCCGGCCGCCGCGAACTGCGCCATGGCCTGCAGCGCCGGGATGACCTGGGCGTCGTGGATACGGTGGAACGCCAGCTGGTGCCGGAACGGCAGGGCGACCAGCGCGCCGTCCGGTGTGAGCTCGGTGCCCATGAGCCGCTGCACCAGCTCGTCCAGTACCAGCACCCGGCTCGCGGTGAAGAACGAGTCCCCGAGCAGCACCTCGAACGCCGAGCCGTCGCCGCGCCGCACCGTTTCGTGCCCTTCGACCGGCAGCGCCCGCAGATTGTTCATCGCCCGGATCCGCAGCTCGGCCACGTCCCCGAGATCGGTCAGGGAGTCCTCACTGAGCATCTGCACCGCCTCGGGCAGATCGAGGGCGAGCACTTCCCGCAGCCCCGGCGCCGGCGCGCGGCCGTAGCGGAAGGAATCCGAGGCGGGCAGCGTCTCCTGGGCGACCACACGGGGGTACAGACAGGCCCGGATCTCGTCCTCGCTGAGGATCTCCAGCGGCTGCGGGCCGTCCATCGTACGGAGCACCTTGCCGACGTGATCCCTGATCAGCGCGGGCCAGCTGCGCTCACCGCGCCGGTCGCGGTGGCACACCGCGGCGAGGTTGCCGAGGCCGAACTGCCGGCCCGCGGAGTCGGTGACCACTCCCGCGTACGCAGTGACTTCGAGCCCCTTTTCCGCGAAGGCCTGCCGGACCTGTGATCTGAAGACACCGCCCTCGCGCTCGGAGAAGAAGCTGAACTCCCCGTCACGTGCCAGGTCGCGGGAATCCCGCTTCGGTCCTCGGCGGAACAGGCCCATCTCTTCCTCCCGGCAGCGGCCACGAACAACGGCCATGAATGGGCCGATCGTAACGGGTGCGTGGGCGGCCCCGTCGCCCTGTTTGCCGCCGCTCACGGAGGTGACCGGCGCGGGGAGACGGGGCGGCGGGGACGGAAGGGATGAAGGGGGATGAGGGAGGGTCGAGAGGGGACGGGGCAGCCCTCAGCCGCCGATCGTGACGTCGATACAGGCGTAGAAGGCATTCGCGGTGTCGGCGATGTTCCAGACCGCGAGGATCTTCTGCTTGCCGGTGATGCCGCCGAAGTTGACGGTGTGCGAGACCGTCGCCGGCGGCTGCGCACCGCCGTCGTTGAACTCGGCGACCTTCTTCCCGCCGACGAAGTACTGCCAGGTGCTGGTGGAATGACGGGCGGTCAGGCGCCAGTTGAAGGTCTGGGAGCTGCCGACCGGGGTGACCTTCCAGCCCTTGCTGTCGTCGTCGAGTTCGGCGAACCGGCTGTTACCGCCGCTACAGCTGGTCAGCCCCTTGGGGCCCTCGACGCTCTGCGGCTCCCACTTGATCGGACCGCAGTCGATGGCGCCCGCGGCACACTGCGCCTGCCGGCTGGGCGGCGAGGACACATAGCCGTGTGCGCTCGCCGGGCCGACCGGCAGGGTGACGACGAGCAGCGGGGCGATTCCGGCACCGAGGGCAAGGGCGAGTTTTCTCTTCTTGTGCATGTCAACCCTTTCGCGGAGGGGGGGAGAGCGAGGCCGTCACGCGAAAACAGGGGGACCCGACGCCGCCGCGGCGCCGTACGTCCGCCTGGGGGAAGCCTCGTTGAGGGGGGTGGATGACGCGAGGGTGCACACCGATTGGTCTAGACTTTACTCGCTGACCGCGTACGGTCAAGAGGTGCGAGGCATTGGCATGGCATTCCCGCGACGGGCGTGAGCAGTGCGGCAGCCGTGCGCGCACCTGAGCCTTGGGGACCTCAACTCCCCTAATTCACGCCATTATTGACGCTCCATCAGGATCTCGGAGGAACGGGAACAGCCGTCCGCTCGCAGCTGCCGCGATGCGCCGCTCCGGGCGCGGGCGCCCGGTGAGTCAGTGAGCCGAGGGGGCGCCGACGACGGGCGCGCTGGAGGCCCGTACGACCAGCTGCGGTGCGAGGCGGACCGTGCGCCGTGGTCCGGGCGCTCCGGCGGACGGCCGGTGGGTCAGCAGGCGGGCGGCCTCGGCGGCCAGTTCGCCGACCGGCTGGCGGACGGTGGTCAGTGCCGGGTCGGCGAGACCGGCGAGCGGGATGTCGTCAAAGCCGGTGACGGCGACCTCGCCCGGTACGTCCGCACCGAGCTGCCGCAGACGTTGCAGCGCACCGGCGGCAATGAGGTCGTTGGCGCAGATCAGGGCGTCCGGCCGGGACGGCCAGATGCGGTCGACGGCGGCGCGTCCCCACTCCACCGAGAAGTCGCCGAGTTCGATGCGCCCGGGGGCCGTGGGGTCCAGCGCCGCGACTCCCGCCTCGTACGCCGCGCGCCGCTCGACCGCCGCCGACGCGGTCCCGGCGGCACCCACGAAGCAGGGGCGGCGGCGGCCGGTGGCGGCCAGATGATCGAGTACGAGGGCCATACCGGCCGCGTTGTCGACGGCGACGGAGTCCGCGACGCCGGGGCCGCAGCCGCGGTCGAGCAGCACCAGCGGCACCTGCGCGGCCGCACTCGCCACCGCCTCCCGGCTGTGCCGCTCATCGACGGGTATCAGCAGCAGCGCATCGACCTGCCGCCCCAGGAACGCGCTGATCCGGGCCGCCTCCGTCGCCGGGTCGTCATCGCAGTCGGCGAGCAGCACGGCCCGCCCCTCGGCGTGCAGCGCATGCTCCAGCTCCCGGACGAGGGAGGGGAAGAACGGGTTGGTGATCTGCGGCAGGACGAGACCGACGGTCCCGGTGGAGCGGCTGCGCAGGGCGCGGGCCACCTGGTTGGGCCGGTAGCCCAGCCGCTCGGCCGCCTCACGTACGGTGCGGGCGGTCTCGACGCCGACCGGACGGGTGCCGGCCAGTACGCGGGAGACCGTGGCAATGGAGCAGCCCGACGCCAGCGCGACGTCCTTCAGCGTGACTTCGGCCACCGTCTCCCGGCTCCCTTCGCTCGGTCCGCCCGAACCGGAGGGAGCATACGCCCCCTTGCGGGCCTGGCAAACGTTGTCCCGTGAGAGGTGGATCTCTCCGTCACACAGGTCGCCCTTCGTCCCGATAACGCCCGGTAGGCGAGAGATTGAACCGTTGACAACCGGCAGGTCCATGGGTCAAGTTTCCGGAGAACGTTTTCCCATGCTGCTCGCTCGTCGCTGACTCCCCGCCCGGGCTCGCCATGGGTGACCGCCGGGCGCGCGGTGCGCCGGAGCCCATACCGGCCTGCACCCACCACCGCTTCCGCTCCACATTTCCGAGCAGCAGAGCAAAGGGGCTCTTCCGTTGGCCAGAAAGATCATCCTCGACTGCGACCCGGGGCATGACGATGCGATCGCCATGCTCCTGGCACATGGCAACCCCAATGTCGAGCTGGTCGCCGTGACGACCGTGGTCGGGAACCAGACGCTGGAGAAGGTGACCCGCAACGCCCTGTCCGTGGCGCGGATCGCCGGGATCACGGGTGTGCCCTTTGCCGCCGGCTGCCCGCGTCCGCTGGTCCGGGCCATCGAGACGGCGCCGGACATCCACGGCGAGACCGGCCTCGACGGCCCGGAGCTGCCCGAGCCGGCCATCGAGCTGGACCGCCGGCACGCGGTGGACCTGATCATCGACACGGTGATGTCCCACGAGCCGGGCGAGATCACCATCGTCCCGACCGCGGGTCTGACGAACATCGCGCTGGCCGTGCGCAAGGAGCCGCGGATCGCGGAGCGGGTCCGTGAGGTCGTCCTGATGGGCGGCGGCTACCACGAGGGCAACTGGAGCGCGGTCGCCGAGTTCAACATCATCATCGACCCCGAGGCCGCGCACATCGTCTTCAACGAGCGCTGGCCGGTCACCATGGTCGGCCTCGATCTGACGCACCAGGCGCTGGCGACCCCCGAGGTCGATGCGAAGATCGCCGCGGTCGGCACCCGCCCCGCCAAGTTCGTCGGTGAGCTGCTGGACTTCTTCCGCGAGGCCTACCGCGAGAACCAGGGCTTCGACCACCCGCCGGTGCACGACCCGTGCGCGGTCGCGTATGTCATCGACCCGGACGTCATGACCGTACGCAAGGCCCCCGTCGACATCGAGCTGCGCGGCGCGCTGACGGTCGGCATGACCGTCACGGACTTCCGTGCGCCCGCCCCGGACGACTGCACCACCCAGGTCGCGGTCACGCTCGACCACGAGCGGTTCTGGAACCTCGTCGTGGACGCGCTCGAGCGGATCGGCGACATCGAGGCATGAACACTCCCACCGAGACGAGCACCGCCACCGGAGAGCGCCCCGCCGAGGGGACCGGCGGCGGGTCCGGTGTCCGCATCGGCGTGCTGGTCACCGCGCTGCTCGCGGCCTGTTTCGCCTTCCAGCTCAACGCCAGCATGCTCAGCCCCGCGCTGAAGAACATCGAGGACACCCTCGGGGCCAGCTCCGCGGAGATCGGTCTCACCCAGACCGCGTTCTTCACCTCGGCGGCGCTGTTCTCGCTCTTCCTCCCTCGGCTGGGCGATGTCATCGGGCGCCGCCGGGTGCTGGCCGGGATGCTCGCCCTGATGGTCGTCGGCTGTGTCGTCGCCGCGCTGGCGACCAGCGTGCCGATGCTGTTCGCCGGCCGCATCATCCAGGGGGTCTGCGGTCCGGTCGTCCCGCTGTGTCTGATCATGCTGCGGGTGGAGGTGCAGGAGCCGAAGCGGTACGGCACCCTGCTCGGCGTGATCACCGCCGTCAACGGCGGGATCGCCGGTGTCGACTCGCTCGCGGGCGGTTACCTGGCCGACAGCCATGGCTTCCAGTCGGTGTTCTGGGCGATGGCGGTCGTCGCCGCCCTGGCCACCGTCCTGGTCGCCACCCTGACCCCCGAGTCGAAGGCGCCCGCCGCGACCCGGATGGACTGGCCCGGAGTCGCGCTGCTCGTGGTCTCGGTCGGCTCACTGCTGATCGCACTCAACGAGGCTGGCAAGCTGGCCGCCGCCGACTGGCCGCTGATCGCCGTGCTCCTCGTGCTGGCCGCGGCCGCCTTCGCCCTGTTCTGGCGGACCGAGAACCGCAGCGCGCACCCGCTGGTCGCCACCCGGCACCTCCAGCAGCGTGCGACCTGGGCGACCCTGCTGACCACCGTGCTCACCATGACCGGGGTGTTCGCCGTCATGAACGGGCTGATCCCGGCGTTCGCCCAGGACGCCCAGGCCGGTCTCGGGATGAGTGCCGAGCAGTCCGCGTTGTGGACGCTGTCGCCGTACGCGCTCGCCGGACTGGCCATGGGCCCGCTGGCCGGCCGCCTCGCCGCGACCTTCGGCTACGGCCGCATCCTGCGGTTCGGCCTGGTCGGTTCGGTGGCGACGGTCGCCCTGATGCTGTTCACGATGCACAGCCAGTCTCAGCTCCTGCTGCTGGTGACGTCCATCCTGGTGGGCATCGCCTACGCGGGCGTGGCGAACATCGTCCTCAACGGGCTGGGCATCGTCCTGTCCCCCAGCGAGAACCCGGGCTTCCTGCCCGGTCTGAACGCGGGCGCCTTCAACCTCGGCGCGGGACTCAGCTTTGCGCTCCTGTACGCGGTCAAGACCGCCGCGTCACCGACGGACCCGGCGTCGTCCGGCGGCTACACCGCCGGCATGATCGCGGGCGTGGTCATCCTGGCCGCGGCCATTGCGACGTCCTTCCTGATCCCGAAGCCGGTGGCGGCCGAAGCACAGAGCTGAGGCGGCGCCGGAGACAACGGACCGCCCGCCGACCGGATTTCCCCGGGCGGCGGGCGGTTCCGTCGCGGTGTGCGTCGTCTGCGGTGTGCGGCGTCCTGGTTTCCGCCGTCAGTGGTGTCCGCTTTCCGCCGTCAGTGGTGTCCGCGCGCGGTGTCCGAAGCCCCGCCGAAGAGCCGGGCCACGGCCCGGAACGGCAGGGTGACGACGGTGGCGAGGGCACCGCCGATCTGCCTGAGAACATCTGCGATCGCTCGCAACATGAATGAGCCTCCGTCATGGCCGTCCGGCCGCACACCTCACGTGTCGCCGTTGGCCGGTCGATGTCCGGGTCACATGGTCAGGAGCGCCTGCCGGGGCGGCAGGTCACTCGGGTGTCGCTTCGTCCGTCCAGCGCAGGATGGCGCCGAGCCCGCCGGACGGTGCCCGCTCGGGGTCACGGACCACCACGATGTCGGCGCCGCTCGCGGCCGCCGACCGCACCAGTGCGTCATCCGCCCGTGCGGCTGCCGGACGTGTCTCACCGAGGTACGGCAACTCCGTTCCCCGTACCCCGAGTTGATCGACTTCGGAGCCCACCCAGACCTGCCGGGCGATGTCCGAGCCGTGCGGGCTGACCAACAAGGTGTCGATCCGGTGTTCCCGGGCCGCCTCGACCAGGGCGGGGATGCCGGCCGCGGCGTGCGGGGCGCTCTTGCCTCCCGGCCCCGCACCGGTGCGGAAGCGGTCCGTCACCTGCGCGATGTGCTCACGCTCCTGAACTGCCCTCACCTGGGCGATGTCCCGGTCCACCAGCGTACTCTCAGCGCCGGGCGCCCGCCCGCCGTGTTCGCTCTCATACGTGAGGGCGCGCAGCGGTTCGGGCAGCTTGTCGTGCACCAGGTGGCGTTCGCGGGCGTCGCCGATCAGGATGACGGCCTCGGCGCCACACTCCTCGAACGCCTTGTGCACCGCCTCGGCGATCTCTCCCGCGTTGTGTTCCCAGGTGTTCTCCACCTTGGCGCGGAAGTGCCCTTCGGACCAGTCGCCCGAGGCGGTGCGGTGGAGGGGCCAGTCGGCGCCGCTGACCTGACCGGCGTCCTCGGTGCCCCGGTGGCCGAGTACGGCGAAGTCCGCTCCCGTCCGGTCCAGACGGACCACGAGGCAGACCGGGTCGTCGCCGACCGCGGCCAGGAGGGGAGTGACCCGGGGCACCGGCCCCCAGGCCGCGAACGGGGTGGCCGGGGGCCCGGGGAGCGGGGTGTCCAGCACGATCACCCCGTGGGCGGCGAACAGCACCCGCCCGGAGTGCTCCCCGGGATCGCCTTCGTGCCGCGTGAGCAGCGCTTCGTGCACCGCACCGCAGGTGGCCTCGTCCGCGCCGAGCGCGAACAACTGCGCCGTGGTGGCACTCGCCGTCAACTCTTGCTGTTTTTCGGCGTCCTCGGTGTGGTGCGAGATATCGGCATAGACGGATGCCCAGGGGCCCGGCCGGTCGATGACCGGTTTCAGGAGCGAGAGTCGCATGGCGCTGCCTCCTTGGCTTCCTCGGATTCCGTGGTTTCTCCTGTTGTGCGGTGGGCTGTCGTCGGTGTGTGGTGGGCTGCCTTACGAATTCCCGTTCCCGAAAGGCGTATGCATCAAGGGCATATGCATCTGCGGTCACGTTCCGTGCCCGTCCGCGCGATTTCCGTGTGCATGGTTGAAACAGCGCCGCCGGGTTGTTAGGGCTGGGGGACCAGGGAAACTGGGAGTAACGCGACGGGTCTGTATGACTCGTGGAGCCGGAGGCACCCATGGTCATGGAACACGGAACGGACAAGACCGGCCCCGCCCGGGACGACGTGATGAAGAAGCAACTGCGGGGGCAATTGACGGCGGAGCGCTCCCTGCGGACGGATGAGGAGCATGAACTCCAGCCGGCGGGCGAGGACCAGCCGGTGGCGGCCTGGTCCCCCGAGAGTGACTTCCGGGGCGGCACACCGAGCGGGATGACCGAGCAGGACGTCGGGCTGCGCTCCGAACTCGCCCAGCACCTCGGGCGGAGCCTGTACCCGGCCGACAAGAACGCGATCATCGAGACCCTTCGGCGCAACAACGCACCGGACCGGCTGGTCTCCATGGCCGAGCGGCTGCCCGCACACGAGCGGTTCGGCAATGTGCAGAGCATCGCCGAGGCCGTCGGGATCGCGACGGAACACCGGCGCGCCTGAGGCCGGGCCGGTCCGCCCGTTCCTGGCGCTGCCGGGAGCCACCAGGTGGCGGACAATTGGCGTAGACGCACCTGCCGCACCCCGCGGCCGGGCGAATGGACGGGAAGAGGGAGGGCGGTCATGTCCGACGACGCGATGGGCGACGAGGTCTACCAGCCGCCCAGATCCGATCCCCAGGACAACCCCAACGACCTCGACATGGAGGACGCCCTCGACGAGCCGGGCCTCGACGAGACGCTGGACACGGGCTATTCGCCACCCGAGAGACCTTTCGTGGTGAACCACGAGGGGACCACCGCGCGGGAGCTGCACGACCGCGAATCGCTCGAACACCGGCTGTCGGTGGAAGTGCCGGACGTCTGCGCTCCCGACGGCGACGGGATCGGCGATCTTCCGGACGGGGTGGGGGAACCGACGGACCTCGAATGCGGCGACGAGCGGGCCGGCCGGCTCGTGGGCTCCGACGAGGGGTTCTGGCGCGGTGGCAGCAATGACATCGCCGCCCGGGACGTCGGGATCGACGGCGGCGCCGCGTCGGCGGAGGAGGCGGCGGTGCATATCGCCCGGGACAATGCGGGGGACGGAGAGGGGGAGGTCTAGACCCTGTCGCCACCGTCCCGCCCGCTCGCTCCGGGCCCCCGGGGCCCGCGGTCTCCCCGGTTCACGGCATTCCCTCAGAACACATCGGCATCCGCTGAGCGCACGATCCGGGCCTGCATATTGCGCTCCATCATGCGCAGCGCGGCATCGGCGAGATCCTGGTGGATATGCGCACAGGCGTCCTCGGCGACGATGACCTGAATATGCCGGATATGGGCATCGAGCGCCGAATAGAGCACGCATTGTTCGGTGACCTGGCCACAGAGCACGATCGTGTCGATACCGTGCTGTCGCAGCAGATATTCCAGCGGCGTTTCAAAGAAGGCCGAGTGCCGCGCCTTCACCACGAACAGCGATTTTCCGTCCGGCCGGACCGGTTCCACCAGATCGGCGTGCGGGCCGCTGAGCACCGTGTCCAGAAGTTCGTCGTGGTGCGACCGCCACAGGCCGAAATTGTCATTGACGTAGATGACCTCGACTTCGTTCTTTCGGGCCCGTTCGATCAGCTCGGTGATATGCGGCAGGACCTGCCGCACCGAGGGCAGGAGACGTTCCGCGTCCTCGTGCTCATAGGCATTGAGCATGTCGATCACAATGAGCGCCTTCGCCGCCATGGCACGGTCCCCGGTCAGCCGCCGCCCCGCCCGGTGCCCTCCTCGGCGGCCACCCGCTTCAGGGTGCGACCGCTGCGTACGGAGCGGGCCCGCCGGGCGTCCGGTGTACCGCGCCGCCCGGCCCGGTCGTCGTGCTCCTTGACCAGCAGCCAGGACTCCCGCTTCCCGGGGCCCTCGCCGGTGCGGAACCGGGTGAGCGCATAGCCGCCGTGGAGCTTGCTGCCGTCGAGCCAGAAGGAGACATGGCCGTCCTCCAGCGCCTGGCGGAACGACAGGGCGCGGCCCTTCTTCTTCCGGGGCAGCGGGCGGTAGCTGCCCTGGTCCCAGACGATCACGGTGCCCGCGCCGTACTCCCCCTCCGGGATGACGCCCTCGAATTCCCGGTACTCCAGTGGATGGTCCTCGGTGGGCATCGCCAGCCGCTTGTCGTGCGGGTCGGCCGACGGGCCCTTGGGCACGGACCAGGACTTCAGCACCCCGTCGACCTCCAGCCGGAAGTCGAAGTGCAGGGTGCTCGCGTCGTGGATCTGGACGACGAAGGAGGAAGTGTCCCCGGCGCCCGCCGGGGCGCCCGGTGGCTCGCGCGTCCGGTCGAAGTGCCGTTTGCCGCGGTATGCCGTCAGTCCGTCCTTGGCGCCCATGTGCCCCGCCTGCCCTTCGTGCCGATGGCCGCATCTCTCACTGTCACGCGGGGCGGCCGGCGACGCATGTGCGGACGTGACCACCCGGTCGGGCGGGCCGCCGTGCGGTACCGCCGGTCCGGCGCTGCTCACCGGCTCGGCCCGCACCCGCTTCGGTGTCTTCGCGGCGGCCTCGCCTCCGCGCGGGGCCCGGCATGCACGGTGCTCCCTCAGCGTGCCGCCAAGGGGCCGGGCTTTCAGAATGAGAGGGGACCCATGTGTACCCGGCCGCACACCGGTTAGCCGACAGGGCACCACGGTGTGCCCGCGCCGGCCGTCGGCCCGCACCCCACTGTGCCCCGTCAGGCCCGGCGCCCGAGCACCATCCTCGACAGGCAGGAGTCCCCGTGAACCGCCGTCGTCCTCGGATCGTGATCGTCGGAGCCGGCTTCGCCGGTTACGAATGTGCCCGCACGCTCTCCCGGCAGGCCAAGGGGGCCGCCGAGATCGTGCTCATCAACCCCAATGACTACTTTCTGTATGTGCCGCTGCTGCCGGAAGTGGCGACCGGGATTCTGGAGCCCCGCCGGATCTCGGTATCCCTCACGGGGACCCTGCCGGGCGTCCGGCTCGTCCTCGGAGAGGTCCATGACGTGGACTTCGATGCCCGTCGGGTGGACTACACCGACCCCGAGGACCGGGACGGCTCGCTGACCTACGACCGGCTGGTGCTGACCGTCGGCAGCGTCAACAAACTGCTTCCCGTCCCCGGCGTCGCCGAGCATGCCCACGGCTTCCGCGGGATGCCCGAAGCGCTGTACCTCCGCGACCACATCACCCGTCAGATGGAACTGGCCGGTGCGGCCGAGGACCCGGCCGAACGGGCCGCCAGGACCACCTTCGTCGTCGTGGGCGCCGGCTACACCGGTACCGAAGTCACCGCCCAGGGCGCGCGGTTCACCGACTCCCTGGTCCGGCAGAACACCGCACTGCGGGACGGCCCACGCCCCCGCTGGCTGCTGCTGGACATCGCCGACCGGCTGCTGCCCGAGCTCGACGAGCGGCTGTCGCGCACCGCCGACCGGGTGCTGCGCGCCCGCGGCGTCGAGATCCGCACCCGCACCTCCGTCAAGGAAGCGACCATGGACGGGGTCCTGCTCGACGACGGCGAGTTCGTCAGCAGCCGCTCCCTGATCTGGTGTGTGGGCGTACGGCCCGACCCGCTGGTCTCCTCACTGGGGCTGCCCACCGACAAGGGGCGGCTGTGCGTCGACAAGTTCCTGGGAGTGCCCGGCCGGCCCGAGGTGTTCGCCTGCGGTGACGCCGCGGCCGTTCCCGATCTGACCCGCCCCGGCGAGACGACGCCGATGACCGCCCAGCACGCCCAGCGACAGGGCAAGGTCGCGGCGCGCAATGTGGCGGCGTCCTGCGGGCAGGGCACCCCGCGCGCCTACGAGCACCTTGACCTGGGCTTCATGGTGGACCTGGGCGGAATCCAGGCCGCGGCGAACCCGCTGCACATCCCGCTGTCCGGCCCGCTCGCCGGTGCGGTCACCCGCGGTTACCACCTCATGGCGATGCCGGGCAACCGTATCCGGGTGGCCGCCGACTGGTTCCTGGACGCGGTGCTGCCGCGCCAGGCAGTCCAGCTGGGCCTGGTCCGCTCCTGGTCGGTACCGCTGGACACCGAGACCCCCGAAGTGGCCCGGGTGGCGGGCGGCAGGCCGGAACGGGCGTGAGGGCCGGGGGCGGGTGTTCCGCGGATGCCGAATGCGGAGGGGTCTGCTTGGCTTGCCGGTGAACGATCCGTGCGGCGTGTACGGGCAGTGTCCGCAAGCCGTCGACCACAGGATTCCGGAGGCGAGATGGACCTGCACCGTAGCCCGGTCGCCCGCGCATGGCGGAATTGGCGCCGGCCCGCCGACCGCACCGTCCCCCGCGGCCCGCTGGACGCCGAGGACACCAGCCGGCGGTTTCTGATGTACGGCGTCATGCCGCTCTGGTTCGTCCCTTCGGTGGCGGACTGGATCATGCACCGGCGTACCCGGATCGAGGAGACCAGCGGAGTCCGGGAATCGGCGGTGCATGCGCTGATGATGGCGGAGGCCGGGGTGCCGGTCGCCATGGGACTGCTGGCCAAGGTCAATCCGCTGGTGCTGACCGTCATGGGCGGTGCGGCCCTGGCGCACGGCGCGACCGCGCTGTGGGACGTGAACCTGGCGACGACCGAGCGGGAAGTCCGTCCCATGGAGCAGCACATCCACAGCTTCCTGGAGGTCCTGCCGCTCACGGCGCTGGCATTCCTCGCCTGTCTGCACGCCGACCAGGTCCGCGGCACACTTCGGGGCGGCCGCGGCGCCGACGACTGGAAGCTGCTGCCCAAGGAAAACCCGTTGCCCGCCCGCTATTTGGCCGGCATCGGACTCGGTCTCAGTGTGTGCGTGGCGCTGCCGTACGCCGAGGAGATGACCCGGTGCGTCAAGGCGGCCCGGCGCCGCGGGACGCTGTGAGCGGCCAGCTCACGGAGCGCGCCGGACGGGCCGGGCCGCAGGCGTTGCCGGCGCTCCGTATCGTCGCGCCCGAGATCGAGGGCCCCGAGGACGTGGTGGCCGACGCGGACGGCAACCTGTTCGCGGGCGCCGCGGACGGCACGATCTGGCGGCTGCGCCTGCCGGCGCCGGACGCGGCGGGCCGCGCAACGGCGGTGGCACACACCGGTGGCAGACCGCTCGGCCTGCAGCCCCTCCCGGGCGGCGGGCTGCTGGTCTGTGACGCCCGGCGCGGTCTGCTGCGTATCGACCCGCGGCACGGGACCGTCCGTGTGCTAGCCGACGAGGTGGACGGCGCGCCCCTGCGGTTCTGCAGCAATGTCACCGCCGCGGTGGACGGCACGGTCTACTTCACCGTCTCCAGCCGTCGCTACGGCCTCGACGAGTGGCTGGGCGACTTCCTGGAGCACACCGGAACCGGGCAGCTGCTGCGCCTGCGGCCCGACAGGGCCCCCGAAGTCCTTCTGGAGGGGCTGCAGTTCGCCAATGGCGTGGCCCTGGCTCCGGACGAGTCCTTCCTGGTCGTGGCCGAGACCGGGGCCCGCCGCCTCAGCCGCTACCGGCTCACCGGCCCCCGCGCCGGGACCGCCGACACCCTGGCCGCCGATCTGCCCGGCTACCCCGACAACATCTCCCGCGGTCCCGAGGGGGAGTTCTGGGTCGCCCTGGCACGGCCACCGGCCGCCGGTGTGGAGTTGCTGCACGGCATGCCGCGCGGGGTCCGGCGGGCGGCCTGGGAGGTCTCGAAGCGGCTGCGGCTCTCGCTGCCGCCGCATCCCACGGCGCGGGTGCTGGCGGTCCGTCCCGACGGCGGAACGGTCCGCGATCTGCGTGCCGTGCGGTCTCCGTACCGGATGGTCACCAGTGTCTGCCGGACGGAGCGTCTGCTGGCCATGGGCAGCGTCGCGGAACGCGGTATCGCCGTCTGCGCCCTCCCCGGCGCGGACGGCACGGCGTCCGCGCACTGACCCTCTGCGCGCTCGGCGCCCGCCGCCGCGGACCGGCAGGGCTGCTACCGCACCCGCTCCGGCTCTTCCTCCTCGTCGGGGAGCCGCACATCGCTGACCGCGATGTTGACTTCCACGACTTCGAGGCCGGTCATCCGCTCCACCGCGGAAATCACGTTTTCCCGCACCGCCTTCCCCACCTCGGGGATGACCTCGCCGTACTCGACGACGACGTCCAGGTCCACCGCCGCCTGTTTCTCACCGACTTCGACCTTGACGCCGTGCGTGGTGGACGTACCTCCCCCGGGTACGCGTTTGCGCAGGGCTCCCACCGACCGCGAGAGTCCGCTGCCCAGGGCATGAACTCCTTCCACATCACCGGCCGCCAAAAAGGCGATCTTCGCGACCACACCGTCGGCGATGGTCGTCCGCCCCAGCTCCCCGGTGTTCCGCGACCCGCGCTCTGCGAACTCGGTCATTGCTCATCACCCCAGTACTCCATCGAGGGGAAGTCTTCGGCCCTCTCTTCACGCTATGGCCGTACGGGTGACGCTGCCTCCCGAAACGGGCCGCGGCGGCTGCGGGCGGCCGGCCCGCCACCCTCCCCACCTTTGCCGATACAGCAAGGAACGTTGTCAATACCGACGGTCCGGCGGAACATCCCGGCAAGGGCGGTACGGCACGGAAACGGCGGTACCGCACCTGACCCTTGCGCACGGACCGAGGAGGACACCCATGACCCATGACGTCACCGTCCCGGACCAGGAATTCTGGGACGCCCGCTACGCGGAGAGCGACCGGATCTGGAGCGGCCGCCCCAATGCCGCCCTGGTCCGGGAGGCCGGCGACCTCACCCCGGGCAGGGCACTGGACCTGGGCTGCGGGGAAGGAGCGGACGCGCTCTGGCTCGCCGAGCGGGGGTGGGAGGTCACCGCCGTCGACATCTCCCGTGTCGCCCTCGACCGGGCGGCCGGGCACGCGGCGGCGACAGCCGTCGCCGACCGCATCACCTGGCAGCACTGCGATCTCGGTACCGCGTTCCCCGCCGGTACCTTCGATCTCGTCACGGCCCAATTCCTGCATTCCCACAGCGATATGCCCCGCGAGGACATCCTGCGGAAGGCCGCCGGCGCCGTCGCGCCCGGCGGGGTGCTGCTCATCGTCGGCCATGCGGGAATCCCCGCCTGGGAACCCGACTCCGAGGTACCGCTCCCCACTCCGGACGAAGTCGTCGGGGCACTCGGCCTCCCCGACGGACAGTGGGACCTGCTGCGCTGCGAGGAACACCCGAGCTTCCGGACCGGCCACGACGGAAAGCCGGACCCCCGCACCGACAACACCGTGAAGCTCCGCCGCCGGACCGCCTGACGCCCGCCGCGCCCCCCGGCCCCCATGGCCGGAGCCCCCCCCAACCCCACCCGGAACCTCCAAGTCCCGTACAAGGAAGGGGGGTTGCCCCATATCAGGGGCCGGGCACCGCGATATGGTCCTGGCCCGGCCCCGTCCCGGGCCCGCGGGGACCGGGGGCCGGGGGGGCTTGCGGTCGCCAAGGACATCTGTCAAAAGGGTGCCGCTCCCGGTGGCGGATCCGTATCGTCTGCTCGCGCCGGAGCCTTCTCGCCCCGGGATCTCCTCGTGAGATCTCCCCGGGGGCCCGTGCCTTCGATGGCAGTGCCAGCAGCTAGGGAGCAGTGGTGACACCCCTGATCGTACCCGTCATGATCACATTCGGGATATTCCTGCTCGCCATGGTGGCCGTGGGCATCTGGACGTATCAGGACACCGTGACGTTCTCCGATTTCGCACTGGGCGGGCGCCGGCTGCGGGCACCACTGGCGGCGCTGTCCGCGGGCGCCAGTGACATGTCCGGCTGGCTGTTCCTGGGGCTGCCCGGCGCCGTGTACGCGGCCGGCATCGGCGCCTCATGGATCGCCGTCGGCCTGGCCATCGGCACCTATCTCAACTGGCTTCTGGTCGCACCGCGGCTGCGTACCTACACCGAGCTGGCCGGCGACGCCAAGACGCTCTCGTCGTATCTGGAGGAGCGGTTCGAGGACGGCAGCAGAATGCTGCGCCTGGTCTCGGCGACCGTCACCGTCGTGTTCTTCACCGTCTACGTGGCGAGCGGACTCCTGGCCGGGGGCGTGCTGTTCGAGGGAATCTTCGGAGGCGGCTTCGAGTTCGCGCTCACCGTCTTCGCCGTGGTGATCGTCGTCTACACCGTCCTGGGCGGCTTCCGCGCGGTGAGTGTCACACACTCGATACAGGCCACGGTGATGTTCTGCGCGGCAGTGGCCCTCCCGGCGATCGGCATCGCGATGCTGGGCGGGTTCGGCGCGCTGCACGGTGCGCTCACACGCGAGAGCCCGGCCCTGCTGGACATGAGGGCGGAGGCCGGCTTCGACGGCAGCCGGTGGACGTCCGGCGGGCCGCTCGGCGCGGTGGCGGTGATTTCCCTGCTCGCCTGGGGACTTGGCTACTTCGGCCAGCCCCACATCCTGGCCCGCTTCATGAGCATCCGCAGCACCCGCGAGATTCCCCGGGCCCGCCGGATCGGCGTGAGCTGGGTGGTCGTCTGCCTGGCGGGCGCCTCGCTCGTGGGACTGGTGGGGATCGCCGCGCTCGACCAGACGCTGGAGAACCCGGAGACCGTCTTCATCGCGCTCTGCGCCCAGTTGGTCAATCCCTGGGTCGCCGGCATCCTGCTGGTCGGCGTGCTGGCCGCGATCAAGTCCACCGCGGACAGCCAGCTGCTGGTGTCGGCGATGGCCCTCACCGAGGACTTCTACCGGGCGTTCGTCAAGCGGCAGGCCTCGGACGCGACCATGGTGCTGGCGGCGCGCGCAACGGTGGTCGTGGTCGCCCTGGTGGCCTACGTCATCGCACTCAGCGGCGGCGCCGTGCTGGACATCGTCGCGTACGCCTGGGCGGGCTTCGGTGCGGCCTTCGGCCCGGTGATCCTGCTGTCACTCTACTGGCCGCGCATGACCCGGGCCGGGGCGATGGCCGGCATCGTGACGGGGGCGGCCACCGTCGTCCTCTGGAAGCACATCGACCCGCTCCTCGGGCCGCTGCAGTCCGGCATCTACGAGATGGTACCGGGGGTCCTCGCGGCCACCGCGGCGGCGCTGCTCTTCGGCAAGTTCGTCGGCCTCCCGCCGCGCCGCACCTGGGCGGGCCCCATGGAGCGCAAGCCCGCCACGACGGTGCCGGTCGGCTGAGGTCAGCGTTTCCTCGCGAACGCGCGAACTACCCGACCGAAGTACCGCGTTCGGGGCCGCCCGGTCAGCTACGGACGGTGAGCGGCACGGAAGTGGCTGCGGACGGCCCGGCAACAGCGCCCGATCCGCGCAACTCGCGCTCCACATGCGGTCGTTACGCCCCCTTGCGGGGACCGATCACCGAAAGGTCCCACTTCACCGCGTGCCGAAGCATTCACCCCGCGTAAGTAGACCGTCCGAATAGCGGGCGTTCACTCCGTAGCGCAACACGTCCCCTCACACTCGTCAGGCTCACCGAACGTCACACCCAATGAACAGGCACGACCATGAGTCGGACAATCACCCGGTCACCCCAGGACTCCCCGGACGCCGGGCAGAACTCCGAGTCCGTGTTGTCGCACGGCCTCAAGCAGCGCCATCTGTCGATGATCGCCCTCGGCGGGGTCATCGGCGCGGGGCTCTTCGTAGGCTCCGGGGTCGGTATCGCCGCGGCCGGACCGGCCATCGTCCTCCTCTTCATGGGTACCGGCGCACTGGTCATGCTGATCATGCGGATGCTCGGCGAGATGTCCGCGGCCCGGCCGTCCACCGGCTCGTTCTCGGTGCACGCCGAGGAGGAGATCGGCTCCTGGGCAGGGACCACCTCGGGCTGGATGTACTGGCTGATGCTCTGCGCCGGTGTGGCCGCCGAGGCGACCGCGGCGGGCACGATCATGCACTCGTGGGTGTCGTTCATCCCCGCCTACGGCTGGGTGGCGATCTTCATGGTGTTCTTCTGCGCCAGCAATCTGACCGCGGTCAAGAACTTCGGCGAGTTCGAGTTCTGGTTCTCCGCGGTCAAGGTCGCCGCGATCGTCGCGTTCCTGGTGCTGGGCCTGCTCGGCATTCTCGGAGTGTTCGGCAGCGCGCCCGGAACGAGTCATCTGACCGGTCACGGCGGCTTCTTCCCGACGGGCGTCGCCGGACTCGCCGCGGGGCTGCTGACCACCATCTCCGGGTTCGCCGGCCTGGAGACCGTCACCATCGCGGCCGCGGAGTCCGACAATCCGAGCCGGAACGTGGCCCGCGCCGTCCGCACCGCTGTCTGGCGCATCGCCGTCTTCTACATCGGCTCCATGGCCGTGGTCGTCACACTGGTGCCGTGGAACGACCCCAAGGTCGCCACGGACGGCCCGTACGTCACCGTGCTCGACCAGCTCGGAATCCCGGCAGCCGGCACGATCATGCAGATCGTGGTGCTGGTGGCCCTGCTCTCCGCGATGAACGCCAACATCTACGGCTCCTCGCGCATGGCGTACTCCCTCGTCAGCCGGGGCCAGGGCCCTCGCTTCCTGGGCAAGGTCACCAGGGGCGTGCCGGCCGCGGCGGTGCTGGCGTCCTGTGTGTTCGGCTTCGCGGCCGTGATCGCCGGAATCGTCTGGCCGACCACCGTGTTCGCCTGGCTGCTGAACATCGCCGGCTGCTCGGTGCTGGTCGTCTGGTCCATCGTCTGCCTCACCCAGCTGAAGATGCGCCGCCGGCTGGAGCGCGAGTCCCCCGAGCTGCTCTCGGTGCGGATGTGGGGCTTCCCCTATCTGACCTGGCTCACCCTCGCCGGCATCCTCGGTGTCTTCGCCGTCATGGCCGCCAACGCGGACGGCCGTCATCAGCTCATCGGCACGGCCGTCGTGGTGGCGGTACTGGCCGGCGCCGGCCACCTCAAGCAGCGCCGCGACCGGCAGGCCGCCGAAAGCGCCTGAGCGCGGTACACCGCACCGGGACGCTCAGTCGCCGTTCCCTCGCCAGATGTTGTCGAAGGCCGCCTTCTCGAGGGAGCGGCGCTGCCGTTCGGCCTCCAGCTCCCTGACGGCGTCGTGGACGGCGACGAGCACGGTGGACACCGCGTCGTCGGTCACGCCCGGCTCGTCTCCGGTGCGTGTGCCGTTGATCCCGGCGGCTGACGCGAGGGTGGTGAGGACGGCCTCCTGCGAGGTCCAGCGGTCCTCGGCCTGACGGCGGGCGGGGGAATCGGCCAGCACCGTCCGACCGGTCCGGAAGGGCCGCCAGCGGCGGTGTTCCCGAGTGACCTGCCCGTCGTCCTCAAGGGCGGCCAGATAGGCCGCCGCCAGGCCCTCGCCCCTGCGCCACAGCCAGTCGTCGACCGACTCGTACGGCGTCTGCTGGACGAGCGACGAAGCGGCTTGGTCCAACAGGCGGTCCGGAATCGTCGGCCGGTAACCCGGCACGATCTGATCGCCGTCCAGCCGCACGGCCCGGGCGCCGAGAAGATCGATCAGTTCGGCTCCCGCAAGCGCGAGTGACAGGTCACCCCGCTCAAGAGGGCGGCCGGACTCCACGTCCATGGCAACGATCAGCAGGTCCCGCGGTGTGGTCATGGAGGGCTCCTCTCCGTCCCATGGTCGCGCTTCGGACGGCTGATCGCCCGCCGGCCGGCCCAGCTGTCCGCTGCTCCTGGAACAGGCGGCCTCGACCGTGGCCGTCGGATGACGCCCGGTGAAGGGTCTGACGGGACTGACGGCATGTGAGCGACTACAGGTGCCAGGCCTGTCCGGACCTGTCCGAAATTCCGTAATGAGTGAGCAAAGCGACTGCTAATCTCGTCAGTTCATCTACTTCGAGGACTGTGCATGACCGTGCCCACTCCCCCCGACGGCAAGCAGCCCGGTGACCGGACGCCGGACGACCACAACCCGTGGAGCCCGCCGCCGCCCGGACCGCCCCCGGCCCGCTGGGAGCCGTATCCGATGGCCCCCATACCGGCGTCGCAGGCGCGCAACGGCATGGGTATCACCGCCCTGGTACTCGGCATCGTCGGCATCGTCCTCGGCCTGCTCATCATCTTGTTCTGGATGTCCTGGCTGCCGGCCCTGCTGGCCGTGATCTTCGGCTTCGTCGGGCTGAGCCACGCGCGCACGGGCCGGGCGACGAACAAGGGGATGGCACTGACCGGCGTGATCCTGGGCGGGGTCGGCCTGCTGGCCGCTGCCGGTGGCGGCATCTTCACCGTCACCGTGGTCAAAAAGGTCACCGACAGCGCACGCAGCAAGGTCAAAGAGGTGAAGGCCTCCGCGTCGGCGTCGGAAAAGGCCCGGCACCTGTCCTTCGGCGAGTCCTACACCTTCGAGGACGGACTGAAGGTCACGGTCACCAAGCCGGAGCCGTTCACCCCGGACGACTACGTCCTCGGTCACGCCAAGGGCAACAAGGCGGTCCAGGTGACGGTCAAGGTGGTCAACACCGGCACCGAGCGCGTGAAGGTGGACACCGGACTGCCCGAAGTCAGCGACGCGAACGGAGCCTCGACGGAGCTGGTGATCGACGGAAGCGGGCGGCAGAAGGTCATCACCGGCTACGTCCTCCCCGGCAAGGAAGCCGTCGGGAAGTACGCCTTCTCGCTGCCGCCCGATGCCGCCGACCGGATCGAGGTCGAGTTCAGCCCCGACGCCATGCGGTGGGACGACGCCTACTGGAGCGGCCCCACCCGCTGATGGGGCATCTCCGCACTCACTCACTGATGGGGCAACTCGAAGCCACCGCCGCCCGGTGAGTGCGGATCTGCGACCAACTCCCCTACGCTCGCCCGGCCCTGCGAGGTCGTCGGAGACTGAAGTACCTGCCGGACACCGGCGGCCCGCGACGAGGACGCCGCGGCGGAGCTCAGCGGCCGGACAGTTTCTCCTGCAGCCAGTCGAAGACGACTTCGCAGTGCTGCTGCGGGGCCATCGGGGAGCAGTGCAGCTGCGCCCCGGTGGCCGCGGTGAGTTTCACGTAGTCCTTGGGCGCTGTCAGCTTGTCGAACAGCTGGCGTGGCTGCCCCGGATAGAACTGCTCGAAGTCGTAGTCGAGCACCAGCGTCGGCATCTTGATGCGGCCCACGACGTCCGTGATGTCCAGCGACTTGATGAGGGTGGCCGGGGTGTAGAAGTCGGTGAACATCTTGCCCTGACGGGCCGCGAGCATCGCCGGCACCGAGAAGGGTTCGAAGCGTTTCTTCATCGTCGCGGCGGCGGACGGCGGCAGCTCGGGGACGACCTCTTTGTTCCAGATGTTGTTGGTCTTCTCCTTGTCCGGGGTGAGGATCTCCCGGATCTCCGGAGGGAAGCCCAGCCAGGGCGAGAGCACACCGGGCATCGCCACCAGAGCGGCGATCCGGTGCTCGAAAGCCGCTGCCCGTGGGGCCAGGTCCCCGGCCATGCTCAGCCCGGTCAGCCCGATCTTTCTGCTGTCCACGTCCGGGCGGGCGGTCAGCCAGTCGACGATCGGGGTGACGACGGTCTCCCAGCGCGGCGTGAAGACCACTTGGTCGACGAAGAGCAGCTGGCCCTGGCCGGGCCCGTCGTACACCAGGGCGTTCCAGCCGCGCTGCAGGGCGGCCGCGACGCCATAGGTCCACATGTCGACGTCCTGCCCGTCGCTGCCGTTCGTGAGGATCACGGTGGGGCGCCGCTCGCCGGAGCTGTCCGGCCGGAAGAACCACACGGGCAGGGGGGTCTTCCCGTACGGGATGCGCGCCGTCACCGGGACCGGGTCGCACCGCTCGCAGAACGCGTCCCAGGAGCCGCGTCCCGCCTTGTACAGCTCCTCCTCGGTGCCGGGGGTGTCGGAGCCGAGGACGAAGAACAGTGCCTGGGCGTAGTACTGCGCGGCCCGCAGTGCACGGAAGCGAGTGGTCTCCGTCCCGGGCTCACCGCTGCTGGGCGGCTTCCTCAGCTGATCGCCGAGATTCTTGAAGGTCTCGGTGTACGTCTGCGCGGAGAGGCCGGCCTTGTTGATCGTGTTCACGGCGGTGAGGACCTCGCCCACCTCACTGGCGCCGTAACCGGAACCGCCGAGCGCGAGGAGCCCGTTGAAGTTGAAGGCGGGGTCCTTGAAGAGCGTCATCACGCCGGGCGTGGGATCGCTCGCCGAGGCGTAGGCCCGGGCCGTGCGACGCGCAGTGGGCGCCGTCGCGGGCGACGCGCTGCACCCGGCGGCCAGGAGGGCCCCGGCCCCACCGACGAGCCCGGTCAACGTGGTGCGGCGCGTGGGGCCGGAGGCGCGATCGGCCGATACGTACGTCATACGGCCCGAACGTACGAGCCGCGCCCCCCGGCCCCCCTCTGCGACACCCGCCCTTCCCCCGAACGCCACGCCCCGCAGCCCGCGGGTTACCCGGCGGCGCAACCGGGCGCCGCCTCCCAGTGAGAGCAGAGCGGTGCGAGCAACTTGGTGGGAACAACTTGGTGGCTTTCACTGTGAAGATGGGCCGCTCTGCGACACGGCAGCGTTAAGGAGGTTGACCGCCGCGCGCCCTTCGCCGCGTTATCGGCGGGCAGCCTCCGGTACATGCGCGCTACGCGGGCGGCAGTTGTTCTGCGGTGCGGCGACGTGCCGCAGGCCCGTTACGGAGGAAACCGACCAATGACGGGCCCCCTCGCAAGCACCACAGGGCGATGACAGGGTCGCAAAGGGCGCATCCGAGGGCGGAGTCGTGGGCGAAGGGCAGAATGGGGTTGCCCTTGAGGTGGTGGAGCAGGTCCCAGGCGGTGTGCAGCAGCCAGGCGATGCCGATAAAGGTCCAGGATTCCAGCCCGCGGTAGCCAACGTAGGTAATGACAGCCGTTCCGAGAAGCTCCCAGCCACCGAAACCGCCGCCGCTCAGATAAGCGGCGCCTGCTCCCACCACCATGATCGCATTGAAGCGGCGCCGGTGCGGCTCGCGAATCAGGCCCATGCACAGGGCGTACAGGGCGCCGACCAGAACGGGCAATAGGAATTCCATGCTTGGTGACCTTTACAGAGTACGGCTGGGTGGTGGTGGGGTGGTGTAGTGGTGTGGCAGGCAAGTCACTGAAGGGCAAGGACCCGCTTGTAGGGTCGAGTCCAGCCTGCGCCCCGAACCAACCTTGACGTTATGCGGCCGCAGCGCCACCGCCCAGGTTCATTGATGCCAGCTTTCAACGGCATAGCGCCAAGGGCTGTTAAGGGGACCTGACGGGGCATGGCATTTTGCGCGCCGGCATCGGACTGGAATTCCCGCCCGGCGAATCTGCGTCTTGATGGGGCGTCTTGGAGTCGTAGTTGGAAATGCCACGGACGGCGCTATTGCCTCTACGGAGATCGCGCCTTGTCGCCCACCTCGGCCGACAGGACGTCACACTCACCGCGAGCTCGCCCTGCCGGGCCTCCTGAGCAAGCCTGATACACCGTCAAGAACGTCACGAAAAGCGCCGCAAAAGCTCAGCTGGAGTACGGCCAGAGGCGGCCAGAGATGATCGAGCCCGTATCTCGACGTGAGCCCGGGACGGCTCGTTGACCTGGGAAGACACAGGTCACGAGACCGTCCCGGGCCTCATCGTCACCCGATTCGGGCGATCCCCCGCGTCGCCCGAATCGGGCTGCTTGACCGGATCCGTTCCGAGGACGGAGATCCGGAGTCATACTGAGTGTGTTGGCCCCCAGCCAGTCAACGCAGGAGTTACAGGATGTCCCCCCGCAGCGCATCGGTCAATGAAGAATTGCGGCGGCGCTCCCGCGAGCGGCTGCTGCAGGCGACGGTCGAGCTGGTGGCGGAGCACGGCTATGAGGCGACGACGCTCGCGGACATCGCCCGTCGGGCGGGGGTCGCGCGCGGGCTCGTCTCGTACTACTTCCCCGGTAAGCGGCAGTTGCTCCAGTCCGCCGTGCACCGGCTGATGCACCGCACGCTGCAGGCGGCGCTGGAGCGTGCGCCGCGGCCGAACGGACCGGACGCGGGGCAGGAGCTGATGGCTCGGGCCATCGACGCGATCCTGGGGCTGGCGCATGATCACCCCTTGCTGATGCGGACGCACATGGCAGGAATTCTGACGGCCGCGGGGTTCATCCAGTGCCCCGAACAGCAACGGCTGGCCCAGTTGCTGCGGGAGACGGTCGTGGCGTACGGGTCGTCCGATCCGGATGCCGACTATCCGCTGCTACGGGCGCTGTTGATGGGATCGGTGGTGGCGATGCTGCTGCCGGGAGCGGCCATGCCGCAGGCGCGGCTGCGTGCCGAACTGCTCCAGCGCTACGGGCTCGCATGGGAGTCGGGGGTCCCGCCGGACGAGGGGGCACCCGGCGGGACGCGGACACCGGGACCGGTGCGGGGCGGTCAGCGGTAGCCGGGCTGAGGCTGGACGTTGAGTGACCGTGGCTCACTTCCCGGGCGGTGGAGGGGTGGTCGCTGCGATCCGGGCCCGAAATCGGCGCCATGGAGGGCTGGTTGTGCGGCCATGCCGGGCGGCACACGGTGCAGGCATCACCACCACGGGACATGCCCGGGAGGGCGACCGCCGCCCAGCTCGACCGGCTGCGGGCGGCGGACGACGGACGGCGGGCGGCGCGCGGTTCGACCTGCTCTTCCTGAATTTGGCGATCGCCCGCCATCAGGGCGCGGTCTCCATGACGGCGGATGTGCTCTCGCAGGGCAACAACGCGCCATGGAGGAAGTCGCGTAGGAAGTCGCGTAGGAAATAGCGAACGAGGTCATCGAGCAGCAGGGCGCCGAGATCGGGCGACGCATGCAGCGGATACAGGCGAAGGTGGTGGCCCACCAGGGCCTGTCTCCCCGGTCCCCGTGGGCCTGCGGCGGCTCGGCACCAGCCGCCACAAGCGGCGGCCCACGGAGATCGGGGAGACAGGCCCTAACGCTTGTTGTGACGTGGTGTCAGGAGACCCTCGTCGCGGGCGCCGGCGATCAGCCGAAGCGATCTGCGGCGGTTACGGCCGGTGGCGAGCATGACGGCCAGCACCGGATCGCGCCCCTCCCGCTGCGCTTGGCGGTACGCGTCCGCGGCGATCTTGCGGCGCTCACCGGTCCGCGTCCGGGCGAGGACGGCGGAGCGGGCGCGCTCGGCCGGTGTGGCGGAGGCGGATGGCGAGGACGGCGGCGAGGCGTCGGGGGGCGGCGACGGCGCGGCGGACGTGGACGACGCGGCGGGCGAGGACGGCGCGGACGATGCGGAGGGGACTGGCTGCTCGGAGCTCTGCCCGGAGGCTCGCTCGTAGGTCTCCTCGGAGGCATGCCCGGAGATCTGCTCAACAGGAGAGTCGGTGGACGCGCCGGCAGGCGGGTCGGCGGGGTAGCCGGTGCCGGTTCCCGTGGCCGTCCGGTGCAGTACGCCCTCACCATGGGCGAGGCCGGTCGCACCCGTCGGCCCCGCGCCCATCGGCCCCGCGCCCGCCGGTCCCGCTCCCGGCAGTCCCGCCCCCATCGCCCCCGCCTCCGCCGCCTCACCCGTCAAAGGCGTCGCGCTCTCCGTCGCCGCTGCCGCTGCCCCCGTTCCGGCGGCCGTCGGTTCCGCTTCCGGATCGTGCCCCGGCGCCGGTCCGGCCGTGGTGGGCCGGAGGTGCCCCGTCGGCCCGTGGGGCGACGACGGCCGCGGGCCGCGCATCGGCTCGGGTGCCGCGCCGCGCGCCGGGGCCGGCTGTGGCCCGGCCTGCGGTCCGCCGGCCCGTTCCGGTGTGGCGTCCGCCGGACCGGCCTGCCGGGGTGTGGGCCGGGTCTTGCGCGGGCGCCCGGTGGCCGCCCGGAAGGCATCGTCCAGGGGGCCCTCGATCCAGCGGGCGAGGTCGGCGAGGCCGTCGAGCGTCAGCGGTGGGTCGGCCCGTACGTCCTCGACGGTGATGTGGTCGTCGGAGACCGTCACGAGGACATCGACCCGGGCGCCGTCGGCAAAGGTCAGCCGGGCGCTGCACCAGGGGCCCAGCGGGTCGAGCCGGGGCAGCGGGCACCCGGGGCCGTGGGAGCCGGCCGGTTCGTCCGGGGCGGCGGGGTCGGGGGCGGGCGCGGCGGAGCCGTGCGCCTGCAGCTCCCACGTGGGCCACTCCAAGGGCGCGCCCTGGGCTTCATATCGGTGATTAACGGTATAAAAGTCACTTTCCGACACATTGAAAACCTAGCCCCCAGCTCACCCGGCCCAGTAGCGCGGCACGCTCATCCCACGGGGAGCAACCCCGATAGCGCATCTCCCGCCGCGCGCCCGCCGGTGCGATCCTGGGGGTATTCCGCGGAAGGGGCCACTCGTGCTTCGTGTCGCAGTGATCGGTTCCGGGCCCAGCGGCGTCTACACCGCCCAGTCCCTGATCGAGCAGCAGGCCGTACCGGACATCGAGGTGTACGTCCTGGACCGCCTGCCCTGCCCGTACGGTCTGGTGCGCTACGGCGTCGCGCCGGACCACGAGAAAATCAAGTCGCTGCAGAACAATCTGCGCACGGTTCTGGAACATCCCAAGGCCCACTTCCTGGGAAACGTCGAGGTGGGGGCGCCGGGGCTGGGCGTCGAGGAGTTGCGGCAGATCTTCGATGCGGTGGTGTTCTGTGTGGGCGCCGCCACCGACCGGCATCTGGGCATCCCCGGCGAGGAGCTGCCCGGCAGCCACCCGGCGACCGAGTTCGTCGCCTGGTACAGCGCGCATCCGGATGCGGCCGCGCTCCGTTTCACCCTCGCGGCCAGGTCCGCCCTCGTGATCGGGGTGGGGAACGTGGCGGTGGACGTGGCGCGGATGCTGTCCCGTGGGGCCGCCGAACTCGCCGCGACGGATATGCCGCAGGGGCCGCTCAGCGCGCTCGCGGACAGCCGCGTCGAGGACGTCTGGATGGTCGGCAGGCGCGGCCCTTCCCAGGCCAAGTTCACGACCAAGGAACTACGGGAGCTGGGCTCGCTCCCGGATACGGACGTGCTGGTACGGCCCGAGGAGCTGGCACACGATCCCGCGTACCGGGACCCGGGCGAGCTGCCCGCGGTGGCGCGGCGGAATGTCGAGGTGCTGCGCGGCTGGGCGGAGCGGCAGGCGGCGGGCCCGGAGAGCCCGGACGCGGGGCCCGCCTCGTCCCCCGCGCGCCGTCGGCGCCGGATTCATCTGCGGTTCTTCCTGCGGCCCGTCGAAATGCTGGGGGACGCCACCGGTGTGCGTGCGGTCCGGTTCGAGCGGACGGCGCCCGACGGGCGCGGCGGGGTCGCGGGGACCGGTGAATTCGAGGAGATCGAGGGGCAGTTGGTACTGCGTTCGGTCGGCTACCGGGGGACGCCGCAGCCCGGTCTGCCGTTCGACGAGACGACGGGGACGGTGCCGCATCTGGCGGGGCGGGTACTGCGGGACGGGGCGCCGCTCCCGGGTGTGTACGTGGCGGGCTGGATCAAGCGGGGTCCCACGGGGGTGATCGGCACGAACCGGCCCTGCGCGAAGGAGACCGCGTTGTCGCTGCTGGCGGACGCCCCCGCATTGGCGGAGCGCGCAACGGCCGGGGAGCCGGTGGAGGCGCTGACCCGGGCGGGGCAGCGGCCGGTTCCGTGGCCGGGCTGGCTCGCCATCGAGGCCGCCGAGGCGGAGTGGGGCCGCGGACTGGGCCGTGGCACCGTCAAGCTGCCGGACTGGACAGGGCTGTTGGACGCGGCGCGCTCGGCGGGGCAGATCGGCTGAGACCGCGGGCGGAGCGGCGGAAACCGCGGGCAGGGAGCCAGGGGCGCGGGCGGATCGCTCAGCTCGGTCGCGGGCGAGCCGATCGGCTCGGTACGTGGCGGATCGCCCAGCTGGGCAGGTGGGCGGACCGATCAGCTAGGCGCGTGGGCGAGCCGATCACCCGGATCCACGGGCGGACCGCATGCGTCCGCAGGTGAGGCGCCGTACCGGACCCGGGCCTGTCACTCCTCCCCGAGGCGGCGGGCCTGCAGGTCCGCCCCCCGGAGGACGCCGTCGATCAGGCCGGGGAACAGTTCGTCCAGGTCGGCCCGGCGCAGTCCGTTCAGCTTGGCCGTGCCCCGGTAGAGCTGCTGGATGACGCCGTGCTCGCGCAGCACCCGGAAGTGGTGGGTACAGGTCGACTTGCTGACCGGGAGCTCGATGTCCGCGCAGTTCAGTTCGCCCTCGGCGGCCGCCAAGGTGCAGACGATGCGCAGACGCATCGGGTCGGCGAGCGCATGCAGCACGTCGGCGAGCCGGATGTCCTCGCGGGCCGGGTGCTCCAGCGAGCGGGCGCCCGACGAGGTACGCGGGGAGGTCGTATCGGTCGGCATGACGGCTCCTGATTCCTTCTGCGGGACGCGGTAGGGCCTGGCGCACCGACCCGCCCGCTCATTGTACGAGAAGCGTCGTAGTTTGACATCCACCGTAGTACGACGCCTATCGTATGAGGGCGGGTTCCGGTCGGTACCCGTTCATCTTCAGGTACAGGAGCCTGCTGTGAGCGCACTGTTCGAGCCCATCACCCTTCGCTCGCTGACCGTCCCGAACCGCCTCTGGATGGCGCCGATGTGCCAGTACTCCGCGGCGCCCGACGGCCCGGCAGAGGGGGCGCCCGGCGACTGGCACTTCCAGCACCTGGCCGCGCGAGCAGCGGGCGGAACCGGCCTCATCCTCGCGGAGGCGACCGCGGTGAGCCCCGAGGGCCGTATCAGCCCGTACGACCTCGGACTGTGGAACGACACCCAGACCGAGGCGTTCCGACGTATCACCGACTTCCTCAAGGCGCAGGGAACCGTTCCCGGCATCCAGATCGCCCACGCCGGCCGGAAGGGCTCCACCGAACGCCCCTGGGTGAACCGCGGCGCCCCGGTCCTCCCCGGTCAGCGGCACGGCTGGGAGCCGGTCGCGCCGAGCCCGGTGCCGTTCGACGACGGGTTCACGACGCCGGCGGAGCTGTCCGTGGCGCAGATCCGTGAGCTCGTCGCGCAGTTCGGCGCGTCGGCGCGGCGGGCGCTGGCGGCCGGCTTCCAGGTGGTCGAGATCCATGGTGCGCACGGCTATCTGATCAATGAGTTCCTCTCCCCCTTCACCAACCGGCGCACCGACGAGTACGGCGGCTCGTACGAGAACCGGACGCGGTTCGCGCTGGAGGTCGTGGACGCCGTACGGGCGGTCTGGCCCGACGAACTGCCGGTCTTCTTCCGGATCTCGGCGACCGACTGGCTCACCGAGGACGAGAGCGATGCGCGCGAGGGCTGGACGGCCGACGACACCGTGCGCTTCGCCCGTGATCTGCGGGAGCACGGCATCGATCTGCTGGACACCTCCTCGGGCGGCAACGCGCCCGATGCGAAGATCGCCACGGGGCCCGGCTACCAGGTGCCGTTCGCGGAACGGGTCAAGAAGGAGAGCGGCCTGGCGGTGGGCGCGGTCGGTCTGATCACCGAGGCGCGGCAGGCCGAGAAGATCATCGCGGACGGTCAGGCGGACGCCGTGCTGCTCGGCCGTGAGCTTCTGCGCTCCCCCAGCTTCGCGCAGCACGCGGCGCGGGAACTGGGTGCGGAGGTCACGTTGCCGCAGCAGTACCACCGGGCCGTCTGAGGCCTCCGGAGGGCGTGCGGCGTCCGCGGGCGAGAGCGGGTGCCGCACCGTCCGACCTGCACGGATACGTGCCGGGACGCCATTGTCAGTGGTCGGGTGCAGACTTGCCACATCTGAGACAACGGCGTCCCGGAGGTGTTCCGGCATGACTGACGTACTACTCGCGGTGGGCACGCGCAAAGGGCTCTTCATCGGCCGTCGGCGGCACGGTGACTGGGAATTGAGCGGTCCGCATTTCCCCGCGCAGGCGGTGTACTCCCTCGGGATCGACACCCGCCGCGCGACGCCCCGGCTGCTGGCCGGTGCCGACAGCGCCCACTGGGGCCCGTCGGTGTTCCACTCCGACGACCTGGGCGAGACCTGGCACGAGCCCTCCCGCCCCGCGGTCAAGTACCCGCCGGACACCGGTACTTCGCTGGAGCGGGTGTGGCAGCTGCATCCGGCCGGGCCCGCCGCGCCCGATGTGGTCTACGCGGGCACCGAGCCCGGTGGGCTGTTCCGCTCCGAGGACGGCGGCGAGACCTTCGAGCTCGTACGGGCGCTGTGGGACCACCCGAGCCGGGAGCAATGGGTGCCGGGCGGCGGCGGGCTGGCCGTCCACACGGTGATCACCGACCCGCGGGACGCCGACGCGGTCACCGTCGCCGTCTCGGCCGCCGGGGTCTTCCGTAGCCGTGACGGGGGCGCCAGCTGGGCCCCGTCGAACAAGGGCGTGAAGGCGGTCTTCCTGCCGGATCAGCATCCGGAGTTCGGCCAGTGCGTCCACAAGATCGCGCAGGACCCGGTCAACCGCGACCGGCTGTATCTGCAGAACCACTGGGGCGTCTACCGCAGCGATGACGCGGGCGCGCAGTGGACGGACATCGGCAGCGGACTCCCCTCGGACTTCGGCTTCGCCGTCGCCGCACATCCGCGCACGGGGGATGTCGCCTACCTCTTCCCGATCACCGCCGATATCGACCGGGTGCCGGCCGAGCACCGCTGCCGGGTCTACCGCACCGGCGACGCCGGCCGGAGCTGGGAGCCGCTGAGCGCGGGACTGCCGGACGAGGACCATTACGGCACGGTGCTCAGGGACGCGCTGTCCGTCGACGACAGCGACCCCGCAGGGGTGTATTTCGGCAATCGCAACGGCGAGGTCTACGCCAGCGCGGACGACGGCGACAGCTGGCAGCAGCTCGCCTCCCATCTGCCGGATGTGCTGTGCGTGCGGGCGGCCGCCGTTGCCTGAGGGGGAGGAAGACGGAGGAAGGTGGAGGGCGGGGAAACGGCCGGAGCACCGGGGAACGGAGCGGTGGGGCAGGGCAGTTGGGGCCTCCCGCCGCTCCGGGTGGCCGGAGCGCGGGCCATCGGTTGAAGGGGAGGGGGCCGCGGCCAGTAGGGTGATCCCGTGGCTGCACAACCTCTCCAAGACATTGTCGAAGCGGGCTGGGCCAAGGCACTTGAGCCCGTTGCCGGACGGATCTCCGCGATGGGTGACTTCCTGCGGGCGGAGATCGCCGCGGGACGCACCTATCTCCCGGCCGGCAACAACGTGCTGCGCGCCTTCCAGCAGCCCTTCGACGAGGTGCGGGTCCTCATCGTCGGGCAGGACCCCTATCCCACGCCCGGGCATGCGGTCGGGCTCAGCTTCTCCGTGGCGCCGGACGTCCGCCCATTGCCCGGCAGCCTGGAGAACATCTTCCGCGAGCTGCACTCCGACCTCGGGCTCCCCCGCCCCTCGAACGGCGATCTGACACCGTGGACCCGGCAGGGCGTACTGCTGCTGAACAGGGCGCTGACCACGGCTCCCCGCAAGCCCGCCGCACACCGCGGCAAGGGCTGGGAGGAGGTCACCGAACAGGCCATCCGGGCACTGGTGGCGCGCGGACGCCCGCTGGTGTCGGTGCTGTGGGGGCGCGACGCACGCAATCTGCGGCCGCTGCTCGGCGATCTGCCGGCCGTCGAGTCCGCCCACCCCTCCCCCATGTCCGCCGACCGGGGCTTCTTCGGCTCACGGCCCTTCAGCCGGGTGAACGACCTCCTGGTGCGGCAGGGCGCACAGCCCGTCGACTGGAGGCTGCCCTGACACCGGGCGATAGTGTGCCCCGCATGACGAATGCGAACATCCCTGCGGGTTGGTACGCCGATCCTCAGGGCACCCCCCACCAACTTCGCTGGTGGGACGGGTCCCAGTGGACGGAGCACACCCACCCGGGACAACAGGCCGCGGCGCCGGCCCAGGGCGGGGCACCCCAGCCGGGCCCCCAGCCGGGCCCCCAGCAGGCGCCTCAGCAGCAGGCCGCCCAGCAGCCCCCGCAGCAGCAGATGCCGCAGCAGTTCGCTCCGCAGCAGCCCCCGCAGCAATTCACTCCGCAGCAGCCCGCGCAGACACCGGGCCAGGCCCCGTATCCGGGCCCACAGCAGGGCGGCGCACCGCACGGCCAGGGTTACGGCTACCCCCAGCAGGCGCCCGGCCAGCACGCGCCCGGCCAGCCGATGCAGCAGCCGTACGGACAGCAGCCGATGGCGGGCCCGCCGGGAGCGCAGCCGGGCGCCGTACAGCAGCAGGTGCAGCAGCAGGCCGGCGTGGCGCCCGGCGGTCCGGGCGGCGGCACCCTGTTCACCGAACCGGTGCTGGTGGTCAACCAGAAGGCCAAGCTCATCGAGGTCACCAACGAGTACGGCGTCTTCGACCAGCACGGCAACACCCTGGGCGCGGTCGTCCAGGTCGGTCAGAGCACGGCCAAGAAGGTGCTCCGCGTCGTCTCCAGCCTCGATCAGTACATGACCCACAAGCTGGAGATCCGGGACGCGTACGGCCAGCCGCAGCTGGTGCTGACCCGGCCCGCGAAGTTCATCAAGTCCAAGGTGATCGTGCAGCGTCCGGACGGTTCGCCGGTCGGCGAGATCGTGCAGCAGAACGCCATCGGGAAGATCAACTTCGCGATGATGGTCAACGGCCAGCAGATCGGCGCCATCAAGGCCGAGAACTGGCGCGCCTGGAACTTCGCCATCGTGGACCACGCCGACACCGAGGTCGCCCGGATCACCAAGACCTGGGAGGGCCTCGCCAAGACGATGTTCACGTCCGCGGACAACTACGTCCTGCAGATCCACCAGCAGCTGCCCGACCCGCTGCTGAGCCTGGTCGTCGCCACGGCCCTGACCGTCGACACCGCCCTCAAGCAGGACGCCCGCGGCTTTGGGTGAGCCGGCCGGCCGCGGCCCGGACACCCTCGGGGCCGGCCATGTCCTCGGCGTCGACTCGGGCGGCTCGGGGCTGCGGATCGCCGTCGCACGCGCCGACGACGCCGAGGCCCGGCCGCTGGCCGTCCGGGCCTCGGACGAGCCGGTACGCACCGGCCCCGCGGGCATCGACGCGGAGCATCTGCTGTCCCAACTACTGCCCGCAGCAGCCGAGTTGGCGCGGGAAACCGGGGCCGACGGGTTCGCCGCGGTGTGCGTGGGAGCGGCCGGGATGGCCACGCTGGGCGAGGAGCTCCGCGCCCGGCTGCCGGACGCGCTGGCGACCGCGTTCGGGGTGCGGCGGCTCGCGCTCGCCGCGGACGCGGTCACCGCGTACGCCGGGGCGCTGGGCCAGCGGCCCGGTGCGGTGATCGCCGCGGGCACCGGCATGATCGCCCTGGGCACCGACCTGACCCCGGCGGGCGGTTGGCGCCGCGCGGACGGCTGGGGCCATCTGCTGGGTGACTGCGGCGGCGGCGCCTGGATCGGCCGCGCCGGGCTGGAGGCCGCGCTGCGGGCGTACGACGGACGACCGGGCGGTTCGGCCGCCCTGCTGGCGCGCGCGGAAGCGGTGTTCGGGCCGGTCACCGGGCTGCCCGGCGCGCTCTACCCACGCCCCGACCGGCCCGCCGTACTGGCCTCGTTCGCCCCGGAGGTCGCCCGCTGCGCCGCCGAGGACGACACGGTGGCCCTCGGCGTCCTGCGTGCCGCGGCGGGTCATATCGCCGATGCCGCGGCCGCGGTCTGCCCGCCGGGCGCCGGCACCACAGTGGCCTGTACCGGTGGGCTGTTCCACATGGGCGAGCCCCTGCTGGCTCCGCTGCGTACGGCTCTCGCCGAGCGGCTGCCGGACGCCCGTACGGCAGCCGCCGCCGGCAGCCCGCTCGACGGGTCGCTGGCCATCGCCGCAGCACTGGCCCGCGACCGGCTGACGCTGCCCACCGATCGGAAGTTGTTGCAGATCACACGGCCTGCGCCGGGGTGACGCGCGGGATAAATCGGGACGGATACCGCTCCACCGAACCCTCCCTCCGCGCGAGGGCGGTCGGAGGCGTTAGCATGCGACGCCATGAGTTCCCCCACTGGGCCCGCACCTGGCTCGCCCGATTTTGACGCCGCCTCCCCGAGCCCGGGAGCCGCACCCGGTCTGCCTGTACGAATGCCGCGACGGCAGTCCGGCCGCCACCGCAAGCCGGAGCCGCTCGCCGCACCCGAGGGCGCTCCCGCCCTGGTGCTGGCCGTACCGGGCTCCCCCTCCGCCGCCTCGCGCAGCCTGGCGGAGGAGGTCTCCAGCATCGCCCGCTCCGAACTCCCGGGCCTCGACGCCCGGATCGGCTATGTCGACGGGGGCGACGACGAGTTCCCGTCCCTGGAGGCCGTACTGGCGCGCGCCGCCGCCGAGCACAAGGACCGGGTGGGCGCCGACGGACAGCCCGACCCCGGCCCCGCCGCCGTCGTGGTGCCGCTGCTGGCCGGACCGGACAGCGCCCTGCTGCGCCGGATACGCCAGGCGATGATGAACAGCGGCTCCGGCGCCGAGCTGACCGATGTCCTCGGCCCGCACCCGCTGCTCGCCGAGGCACTGCACGTCCGGCTGTCCGAGGCCGGTCTTGCCCGGGCGGACCGTGCCCGGCTGTTCACGGTCGCCACGGCGGCGGACGGCATCATCCTCGCCACCGTGGGCGGCGAGGAGGCCGTACAGGCCGCCGGGATCACCGGCATGCTGCTCTCCGCGCGGCTCGCGGTGCCGGTGCTGGCCGCCGCCCTGGACGAGGAGGGCGCGATCTCCCGTACCGCCGAGCAGCTGCGGGGCTCCGGTTCGCAGCAGCTGGCGCTGGCCCCCTACCTGATCGGCCCGGAGATCACCGACGGCCTTCTGGAAGCAGCCGCGGCGGAGGCGGGCTGCGCCTCGGCCGAGGCGCTGGGCGCCTACGGCACGGTGGGCCGGCTAGTGCTCTCGAACTACGCGGCGGCGGTGGGCATCACCCTGCCGACGCAGGCGCAGGGGGTTCCGGTCCGCTAGGCACTCCGGGACCGGACACCGTTTTCCGAAGGGCCGTCTTCGCGCAGCGCGCGGGGCGGCCCTTCGCCGTGTCCGGGCGGAGGCGATACGTCCGATTCCTCGCTGAGCGGCACAGACGCCCGTCAGGCGGCCCAGAAGGGCGGAGTTCACGGTGACGGCGGGCGGAGGGCGGTACGCCCGCGAGAGACGCCCACAGGGCGCTTGCCGTACCCCTGGCGCGCCGACCGATGAGTCCGGGCATCCGGTGACGTTGCAGAGCGGGCGCATAGGATCGCCGGCATGGCACTGCGACCTGTTCAGGTGAACATCAAGGCCCTTGATGCGTCGGCGGTCGGCCGGTTCTGGGCGGAGGCGCTCGGCTGGAGTGCTTACAGCCCCGGCGTGACCACCTATGTCGGCCCCGCCGGCGGCCCCGTGTGGCCGGCCCCGGTCGCCGTCGGCATCGACGTCGTTCCCGTCCCTGGACCCAAGACAGCAACAAAGAACCGTGTGCACCTCGATCTCGCCACCACCTCTGCGGCCCATCAGGCGGAGTTGGTCGCGCGCCTCCAGACGCTCGGTGCGACACCCGCCGACGTGGGCCAGGGCAACGTGCCGTGGACTGTCCTCGCCGACCCGGAGGGCAACGAGTTCTGCGTGCTGGAGCCTCGGGAGATCTACCGGGACACCGGGCCGATCGCCGCGGTGGTGGTCGACTGCGCGGATCCGCGGGCCATGGCCCGGTTCTGGGGTGAGGCGATGGACTGGACCCCGCACGAGGTGACTGACGATCAGGCGGTGTTGCGCTCCGCCAAGGGTGCCGGCCCGTACCTCGAGTTCCTCCGCACGCCCGGCGTGCAGACCGTGCCGGACCGCGTCCATCTCGACCTGTTGCCGTACCCCGGTGACGACAAAGCAGCGGAGGTGGCCCGGCTGCGGGCCCTCGGCGCCACCGACCTCGACCTCGGCCAGGGTGACGTCCCGTGGACGTGCCTGGCCGACCCGGAGGGCCACGAGTTCTGCGTCCTCGCCCCGTCACCCTGACGTCCTGGAGAGACCGGTCGCCGGCCGCTCGTCCTCCTGGGCGAGCGGGCCGCCCACGGAGGGAAGTTCATGTCGCACGTCGATGTCGTCCGCGCCGCCTTCGCGGCCTATCTCGCCCAGGACCGCGGGGCCATGGACCGGCTGCTCGCCGAGGATTCCGTCTTCACCAGCCCGCAGGACGATCACCTCGACAAGGCCGCGTTCCTGGAGATCTGCTTCCCCACGGCGGACCGGCTGCGCCGGCAGGAGATCCTCGATGCCGTCGCCATCGATGACGAGCAGGTCTATGTCCGGTACGCATACGAGCTGGCGACGGGCGAGTGCCATCGCAATGTCGAGGTGATGACGGTGCGGGACGGCCGGGTCACCGAGACCCAGGTGTACTTCGGCGGGCGCTTTCCGCAGGGGTGAGGCGGTCCCGGCGCAGGTCAGCCGAAGACCACGCAGGAGGCGGCCGGTGCCTGGACGGATCCGGTCCTGACCGGGATGCCGGTTGCCGGGTCGACGGTGAACCAGGTGACGTCACCGGAGCGCTCGTTGGCGGCGTAGAGGTGCCGGCCGTCGGGGTGGAGTGTCAGGTCGCGGGGCCAATGGCCGCCGCAGGGAACGGTGGTGACGAGAGCTGCGGTGTCGCCGGACGCGCCGAGGGAGAGGACCGCGAGGCTGTCATGGCCCCGGTTGGCGGCCCAGGCGAAGCGGCCGTCCCGGGAGAGGACCAGTTCGGAGGGGAAGGTGCTGCTCCCCTGCGTTCCGCCTCCGCTCCGTGCCGAGTCCTCGGAAGCGGAGCCCTCGGCGGCCCCGTCCGGGAGGAGGCGGGTCTCCCCCAGCGGCGTCAGCACCCCACGGCCGGCGTCCCAGCGGCAGACCGTCACCGTCGGGTCGAGTTCATTGATGACGTAGGCACGGTCGCCGCGCGGGTGGAAGGCGAGGTGGCGCGGGCCGCTGCCGGGCCGCAGCCGGGCCTCCGCGTGGACGGTCAGCGTCCCGTCGCCGGTGCCGAGGGCGCAGCTGCGCACCGAGTCGGTGCCCAGGTCGACGCTGAGCAGCCAGCGGCCGCTGGGGTCGGGCACCACGGCATGGGCATGCGGGCCTTCTTGGCGGTCGGTCCGCGGGCCGTTGCCCTGGTGGGCGAGCACGGTGGCGGGGCCGGAGAGTGTGCCGTCGTCCCGTACGGGGAGCGTACTGACGCTGCCGGAGCTGTAGTTGGCGGTGATGAGCCGGCCGTCGGCCAGGGTGAGGTGGGTGGGGTCGGCGCCGTCCACGGGGACGGCGGGGGCGAGCAGCTCGGGCCCGCGGGCGGTGAGGGCGAAGGCGGCCGCGGCGCCGTCCGGGGTCTCGCTGACCGCGTAGAGGTGCCGGCCGTCGGGGCTCGGCGCCAGGTAGGAGGGGTTGGGGACGGCGTCGGTGGAGTACAGGGGGGTGAGGGCGCCGGAGTCCGGGTCGACGGACGCGGTGGTGATGCCGAGGCCGCCGGCCGTGGTGAACGATCCGATGTACGCCCGCCGGCCGTTGACGCTCGTCCCCACTGGTCCGCCCTTCGTCCGCCTGCCCGTTGAGGTGCTGCGGCGACGCTAACAGTCACGGGCGGGGCGTCCGGGGCGATGGCCGGTTCCCGCCCTCGGGCCCCTGACGTACGCACGCCACAGGGCGCTCGGGACGCCACGGAGGGCGCGTGGGCGGGCCGTCCGTGCGCGGTGCCCGCGGGTCAGGCGTCGACCAGCGGGGAGCGCGGGGAGCTCCGCAGGGGCGCCGAGAGTTCGGCCAGCGCCCGCTCCAGGCCGTGCAGATGGACCAGCGCGGGTTCCGCCGCGGGAGGCTGGGACACCGCGACGGCGGCGGCCGCCGTGTGGCGTGTGCTGCGTGGTGTGGTGAGGGCCTCGACGGCGGCCTCCACGCGCTGGCAGGCGGCGGTGAGCCGGGCGTCGTGGGAGGCCTCCGGGTCGGCGGCGATGGAGGCCAGCCCGCGGACCTCACGGGCGCAGTCGTCGAGCAGCGACAGCACCTGACGGGCCCGTGCCTTACGGGCGCGCAGCGGGCTGAGGGGGTGCACCAGCGGGGCGAGCGAGAGCCGCACCCGGCTCAGCAAGGGCGCGAGTTCGGCGACGTGCGGGGCGGGGTCCGCGGTCGTGGAGCCCGCGAGGCGGGCGGCGGCCTCGGCGGTGCACTGGTGGACACAGCGCAGGGCACGCTGGATCCAGGCGTCGGTGGTGGCGTGGGTGGTGACGGGCAGCACGAGGAGCACGGCCAGGGCCGCGCCGAGCGCCCCCACACCGGTCTCGGCGAGCCGCAGCGCGAGCAGCGCGGGATCCAGCACTCCCAGCAGCCCGTACAGCAGCCCGGCCATCAGCGTCACCGCGAGCATCATCCAGGTGTACGAGACCGCGGCCGTGTAGAAGATCCCGAACACGCAGACCGCGACGAGGGCCATCGTGGGGACGAGCGCTCCGTGCAGCGGGACGGCGACGACCAGCCCGATGCCGATGCCGAGCACCGTGCCGAGGGCCCGGCGGAAGCCCCGGACCAGGGTCTCGCCGCGCGAGGTGGTGTTCACGAAGATCCACCATGTGGCACCCACCGCCCAGTACCACCGCTGTTCGGAGAGCAACTGGCCCACGAGGAGGGCGAAGGTGCTGCCGGCGGTCGCCTGGATCGCCTGGCGGGTGGTCGTCCGGGCCAGCCCCCTCGCCCCCTGCGGGACGGGCACGGCCACCTGAGGCAGCCGGAGCTCGTAGCACCACACGGCGAAGCGGACGGTGGAGGAGGCGAGCAGTGCGAGGGTGACCGCGGTGCACAGCTCGGGCAGCTGGGACGGCACCGTGTGCAGGAACTGCGTCGCGAAGAAGGTCATGAACGCGAACACGCCCAGGGCATGACCGCGTGGCCCCCAGCGGCGGGCGTAGACCCCCGCGCCCACGACGGCGACGAAGACCGCGTCCCGCGCCACCGGGTGATCATGCAGCACCGCCGCGGCGGCGAGCACCGGGAAGCCGACCGCGGGCAGCAGCGCGGTGGTGGTCATCTGGCCGCGGACCGTGGTGTCGGTGACCGTGAAGAGGGCGAGCAGCGCGGCGAGCCCGCCGGTGATGGCCGCGACGAGCGAGTGTCCGGTGAGCCCGCACACCATGACCGCCAGGCCGATGCCGAGGACGGACCGAGTGGCGCTGCGCAGCCGCAGCAGCCCTGGATCCGGAGCCACGAACACCCTCTTCAGCACAGCTTCCGCCCCTTCGACATGTCCGCATGAAAAAGGCGCCGCGGGATCCGCAGCGCCATCGACGGGGCCATCACAGCATCACTTCGGCAGGTTGCTCAACACAGGCCATGGATGCTGTGCCATTGGTACAGTCTCATGGCCTCCATGTACGCCGAGAGGAGGCCAATGGGCGGGAGCGTGACCGAGGGTGACAGCTCCTGACAGCCCCCGTGAGGAGATGTTGAGCATGGCCGTGGACGCCCTGGACGCCAAGATCCTGCGGCTGCTGCTGGAGCAGCCGCGCACCAGCGTCCGGGAGTACGCCCGCCTCCTCGGCGTCGCCCGCGGGACCGTCCAGGCGCGTCTCGACCGCCTCGAACGGGACGGCGTGATCACCGCCTACAGCCCCCGGCTGTCCCCCGCCGCGCTCGGCCACCCCGTCCTCGCCTTCGTCCACATCGAGGTCACACAGGGGCATCTGGAGGAGGTGGCCGACGCACTGGCGGAGGTGCCGCAGATCATCGAGGCGTTCTCGACGACCGGCGGCGGGGATCTGCTGACCCGGGTGGTGGCACGGGACGCGGCCCATCTGGAGGATGTGATCCAGCAGCTGATCAGCCTGCCGGGCGTGGTCCGCACCCGTACCGAGATGGCGCTGCGGGAGCGGGTGCCGCACCGGATGCTGCCGCTGGTCGAGGCGGTGGGCGGCGGCGCCGGGCCGCGATGAGCCGCCGCTTGGCATCCTGGTGGGCATGAGCACCTCGCCCGCCTCCCCGGTCACGTCCGTCCCGCCCGCTCCGGTGATCTTCGATCTCGACGGCACCCTGGTGGACAGCGAGCCGAACTACTACGAGGCGGGACGCCGGCTGCTGGCCGACCACGGCGTGCCCGACTTCAGCTGGGAGCACCACACCCGCTTCATCGGCATCGGCACCCGCGAGACGCTGGAGACGCTCCGCCGGGAGTTCGGCCTCGACGCCCCGGTCGAGGAGCTGCTGGCCGGCAAGAACCGCGCCTATCTGGAGCTGGCGCGGGCGCACACCGAGGTCTTTCCCGAGATGCGCGTCTTCGTGGAGCGGCTGTCGGCGGCCGGGCATCCGATGGCGGTGGCGTCCGGCTCGTCGCGGGCCGCGATCGAGGCGGTGCTGGCCGGTACCGGGCTCGATGCGCTGCTGACCACGGTCGTGTCGGCCGAGGAGGTGGCGCACGGGAAGCCGGAGCCGGATGTGTTCCTGGAGGCCGCGCGCCGACTGGGTGTCGCTCCCGCGGACTGTGTGGTGCTGGAGGATGCGGCGCCCGGTGCGCTCGCGGCACACCGGGCGGGGATGCGGTGCATCGCCGTTCCCTATGTGGCCGGCACCGTCGACGACCCGGCGTTCGCCCGCGCCGGACTGCTGTTCAAGGGCGGCCAGGGGGAGTTCACGGCACAGGCCGCGCACGACTGGCTGCGACGAGGGGGAACCGCCGCGGTTGAGGAGAGGCCCGGCCGGGGTGGCCGGGCGGGCAGCTGACGGCCGCGCCTGTCGGTGGCCGGCGCACGATCACCGGCCGCCGACAGGCGCGTCTTGCCTCATGCTGCGCTCACTGAGCGTTTGTCACTCCAGGCCGACGGACTTGCATGCGTCGGCGAGGTCCTCGCAGAGCAGGTCGGTCCGGACGGCGCCGTCGCGCACCACGGTGTTCTTCATGTTCTTCTTGGTGACGATCTGTGCCTTGAACAGCTCGGCGGGGATACCGGACTTGCTCTTGCTGTCGGCAGTGGTCGTCGTCAGGGACTTGATGCTCTTGCCGCGCAGCAGACGGAAGGCGATTTCGGCGGCGGTTTCGGCCTCCGGCCTGACTTCCTTGTAAATGGTGAAGTACTGGGTTCCGGCCACCAGCCGCTGCAGCGCGGGGAGTTCGGCGTCCTGGCCGCCGACCGGAACATCCTTGATCCCGGCAGACTTGAGTGCCGCGGCGATGCCGCCCGCCATACCGTCATTGGCCGAGTAGACCGCGTCGAAGCCCTCCGCGCCCTGGGCGTTGATGACGTCGGTCATCTCCTTCTTGGCCGTCGCCGCCGACCAGTTGGGGATGTCCTTCTCGTAGACGATCTTGCGCACCTTGCCGTCGAGGACCTCATGGGCACCCTTCTTGTAGGCCGGTGCATTCGGGTCGGTCGGCGAGCCGTTCATCATGACGACGTCGGAGGCGGCCGCCTGGGAACCGAGGGCGGCGAGAATCCCCTGCGCCTGGAGCCGGCCGATCTTCTCGTTGTCGTAAGAGACATAGGCCGCGACATCGCCTTCGGCGAGCCGGTCGTACGCGACGACCTTGACGCCCTTCTTCGCGGCCGAATCCACCCAGCTCTTGGACGCCGCGGCGTCGACCGGGTCCAGAATGATGACCTTGACGCCCTTCTTCACCAGGGCGTCGAACTGTCTCCTCTGAGCGTCGACCTGCTGCTCGGCATTGTGGTATTCGACCTTGCATTCGAGGCACAGCGATGCAATACGCGACGAAATGATACGGCGGTCGAACTTCTCATAGCGGGCCGCTTTACTCTCCGGGAGGAGCAGACCTATGGAGTCCTTGCCGGCACCGGCATCCTTTTGATCGCTTCCGCAGGCCGCCAAGGGTGCTGCGAGCGAAAGCGCCACCGCGCCGGTGAGGGCACGCCGCATTATTGCATTCATTTCCGGTACCTCCAAAGGGGCCGCCTGACCGGCCCAGAACGGCTGAAGTGAACGCCACCTGCGGCCCTACCGTCAAGAATCAAAGTCACAACGATATGAAAGTGAGTTGTGAGTTGACTCTCTGAACCGCCGTCACCCGACGGGCGTTCCGGACAGTACCGAAAAGTTCAATTCGTTCCGTATCACTCCGGAACGTTCCATTTCCCGGCCCGGCACCCGACCTCGAATCCCGAAGTGTAACGCGGGGTAACACCCCACCCTTCCCCGTCACCCCATCCGTCAACCAGGGCATATCTGAACGGAGTTGCCCGACCACGCCGGACCACCGCTCGCGAGCGGTACAGCGGGCACCTTTCCTCTCGCGTACCGGACCGCGAAGAGGGGGAGAGGGAAAATAGGTGCTGCGCACAGCTTTCCGGAGTGGCCGGTGGGCCGACTAGCCCCCGGCGCCGTCCTGGTCAGGACAGCCGATGCGCCGACTGCCGCCGCCCCGATGACGAACTGTCGCGGAACATTTCCCGGCCGCACACCGCAGTCAATTACAGCGACACCAATGGGAATTCCCCGGGAATCACGCCGGGGACTTCCCTCGGGAATCCCTTCGACTTGATCTTCTGCCGCCGATTCCCTCTGATTCCCCCTCAGCCGACCCAGCCACCCGTGAGGCCGAGCACCGCCGAGCCGTCGAGGTCGGTGAGCTTGGTGCCGGTGAACTCGCGTGCCCAGTCCGACGTCTGGAGGCGGAACGCGGGCCGGTCCGCGGTGAGCGCCTCCAGCACGGCCCCGGCGGCCTCGGCGGGAGTCTGTGCACTGCCGAGGAACTGTGCGACGGTGCGGTCCAGGTACGCCTGCAGCGCGTCCGCGTACGGCCCCGCGGCGGCCACCTCGGCCGCCAGATCGACCCCGATGTTGTTGACGAACTCGGTGGCGACGGCGCCGGGCTCGACCACGGACACGGACACACCGAGTCCGGCCGCCACCGGCGCCAGGCTCTCCATGTATCCCTCGACGGCGAACTTGGCCGCGCAGTACGCCTCGTTGAAGGGCTGACCGATGATCCCGCCGACGCTGGTGACGGTGATCAGACGGCCACCCGTGGCCCGCAGATGCGGCAGTGCCACCTTCGAGACATGGAGGACGCCGAAGAAGTTCACCTCCATCACCGCGCGCACATCGGCGACGCTCTCGTTCTCCAGGGTGCCGAGGTGTCCGGCACCGGCGTTGTTGATCACGGCGTCGAGGCGGCCGTGATCGGCGATCACCCCGTCGACCGCGGCGGCGACGGAGCTCTCGTCGGTGACGTCCAGCTGCCGGACATCGAGCTCCACCCCCGCTTCCTCTGCCGCCTTGCGCAGCGCACCGGAGCGGCCGGTGTCGCGCAGCGTCGCCACCACCCGCCAGCCGGCGCGCGCCGCGGCCACCGCGGCGGCCAGGCCGATACCAGAGGACGTACCGGTGATCAGAACAACCTTGGACGAGGGGGAAGACATGGCGAACCTTTCGGCTGACGTAACGAGACGAGTTAAGTGCGTGTACACACACCATAAGCATTATGTGTGCATGCACGCAACCGGTAGCCTTGCCGCATGGCGAAAAGGAAGCTCACCCAGGCCGAGATGCCCGTGGCCGATCACGCCTTCTACGGGCTGGTCTGGGCCGGAACCGTCCTCACCGAGCGTGTGGACCGCGCCCTGAGCAAGGCCCACGACCTGCCGGTCTCCTGGTTCGAGGTCATGCTCTGGCTCGCCTCCAGCCCGGAACCGGTCCCGGCCTCGGTGCTCGGCAACAGCACCATGCTCAGCCGCAGCCAGGTCTCCCGTGTCGTGGACGCCCTCCAGAGCCGCGGACTGGTCACCCGCACCCCCTCCGCCCGCGACGCCCGCTCCGTCGAGGTGTCCCTCACGCCGGAGGGCCACCAGCTCTTCGAAGAGGCCGACGCCACCCGGCGCGCCTGCCTGGCCCCGGTGTTCACCGACCTCCTCGACCAGGAGGACCTCGAAGCGCTGAGCGCGGTGTGGCGGAAACTCAAGGCCAACAAGGACGGCTGATACGGCGGGATCCGGGGTGGGATCCCGCTCGGGTAACAGTGTTACCCACAGGGTACGTTGTTACCCATGAGCACGCTCTATCAGGATGCCCAGCGCGCCGGCCAGGAAGCCGTGCGCACCGCGATCCTCGACCGCGCCATCAGCCTGCTGGTCGCGGAGGGTCCCGCCGCGCTGACGATGCGACGGATCGCCACCGAGGTCGGCTCGTCGACCAAGGTTCTCTACACCATGTTCGGAGGCAAGGAAGGGCTCGCCGACGCCCTGTACCGGGAAGGGTTCGCCCGGCTGCGCCGGGCGCAGGAGCGCGTTCCTGCCGCGGCCGACCCGTTGACACGACTGAGCAACCTCGGGACGGCCTACCGGGAGCACGCCCTGGCCGAACCCGCCTACTACCGCGTGATGTTCGAGCAGGCCGTCCCCGGCTTCCGGCCGAGTGCCGAGGCACTGGCCGTCGCCGAGACCGCATTTGAGGCCTCGACCGCTGCCGTGACCGCCTGCATCGACTCCGGGGCCTTCCGGCCGGGCGACGCCCAGGAGATCGCGAAGATCCTCTGGGCCGCGTCACACGGGGCGGTGAGCCTGGAGATCGCCGGACACTTTCCCCCGGACACCGCCGCGCACCGCTACGAAACGCTGATGAAGGCGGTGGCGCAGGCCTTCAGCGCCCGGCCCGCCACCGCCACCGCCGACTCCGCCTCCCCCACCGAAGAGGGCCAGACTTCATGACCGGCAACCGCTATCTCTCGGGGGCGTTCACTCCGGTCACCGAGGAGATCACCGCCTACGACCTGCCCGTCACCGGCCGGTTACCCGCCCATCTCAATGGCCGCTACCTGCGCAACGGGCCCAACCCACTGGGCATCGAGGACGCCGCCACCCATCTCTGGACCCTCGGTGCGGGCATGGTCCACGGCGTCCGGATCCGCGACGGCCGCGCCGAGTGGTACCGCAACCGCTGGGTCCGCTCCACCGCGGTCGCCGACCGGCTCGGTGAACCACGGCGCGGGACGCCCGTCGACGAGTTGATGGACATCTCCCCCAACGTGCAGGTCGTCGGTCTCGCGGGCCGTACCTTCGCACTCATCGAGGGCGGGATACGCCCGTACGAACTCACCTACGACCTGGACACGATCGGCCCCTGCGCGCTCGGGGCGACACCGCAGGGCTACAGCGCCAACGCCCACTCCCTCTTCGACCCCCGCACCCGTGAGCTGCATTCGCTGGCCTTCCGCTACGGCTCCGACCAGGTCCAGCACATCGTGATGGACGAGTCCGGCGTGGTCCTGCGGGCCACGGCCATCGAGGTGCCGGGCAACCCCTATATGCACGACTTCGCCCTGACCGACCGCCATGTGCTCCTCTTCGACTCGCCCGTGGTGTTCAGCGCCGCTCATCTGCCCACCGGGATCCCGTTCGTCTGGGACGGCAACCGCCCGGCGCGGGTGGGCGTGATGCCGCGGGCCGGGGGTGCGGTGCGCTGGTTCGAGGTCGCGCCGAGCCTGGTGGGGCACACGCTCAACGCCTACGAAGACGGCAGTGAGGTCGTCATCGACGTCGTCCGGCACCCGGAGGGCTTCGACATCAGGGATGTCGGCACCAGCCGCCCCACACTGGACCGCTGGACGGTCGATCTGACGGCCGGAAAGCTGCGCGAGGACCGGCTCGACGACCGTGTCCAGGAGTTCCCACGGCTCAACTCCCGCTACAGCGGGCGTCCTTACCGGTACGGGTACACCGCCGCGGTCGAGCTCTACGCGCCATCCGCCGGGCCCGGCGACACCCGGCCGGACGAGGGGTTCAGTAACGCGCTGCTCAAACACGATCTGCTGCGCGGCACGTCCGAGGCGCACGAGTTCGGGCGGTACGGGGCTGTCAGTGAGGGCGTGTTCGTCCCCGCCGGGTCGCCCAACGCCGAGGACGACGGATATGTGATGGCGTACGTCTTCGATCCGGAGCGCGGCGCCACCGATCTGGTGCTGTTGTCGGCCCTGGACTTCACCGGTGAGCCGATCGCCCGTATTCATCTGCCCGTGCGTGTCCCGCTCGGTCTGCACGGCAGTTGGGTGCCCGGGGACGAGCGGGAGGTGCCTCGCTACGCCCTGGCCGGGTGAGCCTCAGCAGCCCGGTGGCCGGGCGGGGAGCCGCCGGGCTGTTCAGTGGGCGATGGTCCGGGCGATGTCCAGGGTGAGGCGCTGCCAGGGGTCGCGTGGGTCGCGCTGGGTGAGGTCGCTGATGCGGCGCAGACGGTAGCGCAGCGACTGGGGGTGGAGGCCGAGCCTGCGGGCGGCGGCGTTCGCGGAGCCCGTGTCGAGGTAGGTGGTGAGCGCCTCCATGAGGTGGTGGCGGCCGGGCTGGACGAGGGGGCCGAGGATCAGACGGCTGAGGTGTTCGGGAGTGGCGGCGGGGCGGCCGCCGAGCAGCGCCAGTACCTGGGCGTCCCCGTCCGTCAGCACCCGCGCGGGATGGTGGGCGTGTGCGGGCGCCGTGTCCAGGGCGTCGGCCGCGAGACGGTAGGCGACGGCGATCCGGTCCAGGCTCTCCCCCGAGATCGCACAGCCGCGCAGGCCCCGCTCGTGCAGGACCTCCGGCGCCCGCCCGCCGGCCGCGGCGGGCAGCAGCAGGACGAGGCGCGAGCCGCGGACCGTCGCCGGGAAGGTGCTCGCACCGCCGGGACCGTTGAGCGCGGCGAGGAGCCCGAGGGCGGCTTCCTGGGTCACGGCGGGTCCGGCCACCTCCGTGGGCTCGGCCACCAACAGGCAGTAAGGGTCGGGGAGTTGGACTCCCAGCCGTGCGGCCCGGTCGGTCAGTGCCCCGATGGAGGCGTGCCGGCCGGTGATCAGGTCGTCGAGGAGCAGCCGCAGTGCCCGGTCACGGTCCCCGGCGAGGTCCTCGCTGGTGGCGGTGTACGCCGTGGCCATCTCCTCGGCGAGCGTGTCGAGGGTGGTCAGCGCCATGCGTGTGAGGGCGAAGGCGTCCGGTGCGCCCAGCGGGGGCGTGGCGGCCGCGATCGCGTCCGTCAGGACCGTCGCCGCGACCCGGTAGGCCCGCAGGACCGCCGGCATCGGGCGGCCGTCCGCGGCCCGCGCCGCCGCGATCCCGCGGAACCGCCGGAGATCGGCCGGGGTGAGTGCGCCGTCGGTGACCCAGAGATGGAGCAGCCGGTCCAGTGCCCAGGCGGCGATGGCACGTACCTCGTGCAGCCGGCTGTCGTCGAGCGCGGCGTAGGCCGGTACCTGCTCGCGCACGGCGGCGACGATCGTCGCGACGGCCCGTGGGTCAGCGATCAGCTGCTGCCGGACGCGCTCCCGTTCCTCTGTCACAGGGTGATGATTCCACCCGCGTGTTGTGCGCAGCGCGGTGGACGGGTCTTGTCACTGTCGCCAGGATCTCGGGTGAGCACGCAGTCTCAGCGACGAGAGGCGGGAGTACGGATGGCGAAGCACTGGGCGGACTTCCAGTACGAGATCTATCTCCACGGCATGACGGGCGCCGTACCGCGGCTGCCGACGGATCTGACCCGGCTGGAGCGGCTCGCCGAGCAGCGTCTCGGCCCCGGCCCGGTCGGCTATGTGGCGGGCAGCGCGGGCACCGGCAGCACCGCCGACGCCAACCGGGCCGCACTGGACCGCCGCCGGATCGTCCCGCGGATGCTCCGCGATGTGCACGAACGCGATCTGTCCGTGGAGGTGTGCGGCCGTGCGCTGCCCGCGCCGCTCGCGCTGGCGCCGGTCGGCGTGCTGTCGATCATGCACCCGGACGCGGAGTCCGCCGCCGCGCGGGCCGCCGCGGCGCAGGGCCTGCCGTACATCTTGTCCTCCGCTTCCAGCACGCCCATGGAGCAGGTCGCCGAGGCGATGGGTGACGGGGAGCGGTGGTTCCAGCTGTACTGGGCGAAGGACCGCGAGGTCACCAGGAGTTTTCTGCACCGGGCGAAGGCGGCGGGCTACACCGCACTGTTCGTCACGCTCGACACCCCGCTCCTCGCCTGGCGGCCGCGCGATCTCGACCAGGCCTATCTGCCGTTCCTGCACGGTGTGGGCACCGCCAACTACTTCAGCGACCCCGCGTTCCGGGCAGGGCTCGCCAAACCGGTCCACGAGGACCCGAACGCGGCGGTCCGGCACTTCGTGGGGATGTTCGCCGACCCCGCCAAAACCTGGCCGGACCTGGCGTTCCTGCGGGAGAACTGGGACGGCCCGATCGTGCTCAAGGGCATTCTGCACCCGGATGACGCGCTGCGGGCCGCCGAGGCCGGTGTGGACGGTGTGGTCGTCTCCAACCACGGCGGCCGCCAGGTGGCGGGCTCCGTGGCCGCCGCCGATGCGCTGCCCCGGGTCGCCGAGGCGGCCGCCGGCCGGCTCACCGTCCTCTTCGACAGCGGTATCCGCACCGGCGACGACATCTTCAAGGCGCTCGCCCTGGGCGCGAAGTCGGTGCTGGTGGGGCGGCCCTACGCCTACGGGCTCGGCCTCGACGGCCAGGCGGGTGTCGAGCATGTGCTGCGCTGTCTGCTCGCCGAGTTCGACCTCACCCTCGCGCTGTCCGGGCACTCCCGCCCCACCACTCCGACCGCCGACGACCTCATCGAGGGATCCGTATGACCACCGCGCCGCAGTCGGCCCCCACCCCGGAGCCGCACCCCGTGAAGAACCTGCTCGCCGTCGTCTCGCCGCATGTCGGCGGCCGTACCGCCGGTGCCGCGCTGGCCGGTCTCTTCCCCGGCCAGGCCCGGGTCACCGTCGTCGAGTCGGCCGACGAGGACCCGGCGGCGCTGCGCGAGGCCCACCTCCTGATCACCGGTCTGAGCCCGGTCACCGCGGACCACCTCGCCGCCGCACCGCATCTGGAGCTCATCCAGTGCGCCAGCCACGGCTTCGACTACGTCGACCTGGACGCGGCCCGCGAGCGGGGCGTCCCGGTCTGCAACATCGGCTCCAGCGGTGCGGAGAAGCAGAACGTGGCGGAGCAGACCTTCGCCCTCATGCTCGCCCTCGCCAAGCAGCTGGTCCCGGCCCACACGGCCCTCGTCGAGGCCGACTGGGCGCTGCCGCGCCTCCAGCAGTCGCTGACCGAACTGTCCGGCAAGACCCTCGGCATCATTGGCCTCGGCCATATCGGCGAGGAAGTGGCGCGCCGCGCCGTCGCGTTCGACATGACCGTCGTCTATACGGGGCCGAGGCCCGCCGGACCGGAGACCGAGGCCCGCCTCGGCGGCGCCCGCCATCTGAGCCTCGACGACCTGCTCCGCACCGCCGACTACGTCACCCTGCACGCCCCGCTCAACGACCGGACCCGCCACCTCCTCGACGCGGAGCGGCTCGCCCTCCTCAAGCCCACCGCGTTCGTCATCAACACCGCACGCGGCGCCCTCATCGACCAGGACGCCCTCGCGGACGCCCTGGAGGCGGGGGCCCTCGCCGGCGCCGGCCTCGACGTCTTCGACCCCGAACCGCCCACGGCCGCGCTGCGCCTGCTCAAGGCCCCGAACGTGGTTCTCTCCCCGCACGTCGCGGGCGTCACCCGCGAGACCCTGGTCCGCATCGCCCTGGCGGCCGTGCAGAACGTCATCGGCCATCTGGAGGGCAAGCCGCTGCGGGACGTCGTGTCGTAACGGCAACGGCACCCTCGCCGCGGCGAGGCGCGGGTGCGTGCTCCTTTCTGAATTTCAGCCATTGTTCCGGGCGCCGGACGTCGGGCCCGAACACAGGAGCGGTGCGGCGCGGTGGCGCGTTCCTGGCGCGCCACCGCCATTTCTCGACACTTTCGACGGCTGACGCCCCGGCAACAGGAGTAGCGTCCGCCCGGCATCGGCTCCGATGCGCTCCTCGCCACCCGTCGGTGGGCACCCCTCAAGCGGTGCCCGCCGACGGGTGCCCGGGGGCGCAAGGCAAGGCTCACCAGGAAAGGCTGGCGCACGCTCGTGGAACCCCGTGGACGCACCCGTTGGGCGATCGGCGGACTGCTCGCCGGCGGTATCGTCGTCAACTTCCTTGACCGTACGGCGATATCGGTGGCGAGCTCCTCGATCGCCGACGAGTTCGGGCTGGACCTGCAGCAACTCGGTGTGGTGCTCTCGGCCTTCACCTGGTCGTACTGTCTGGTGCAGTTACCCGCCGGCATGCTCGTGGACATCCTGGGCGTCTCGCGGCTCACCCGGATCGCCTCCGCGTTGTGGGCCGTCGCGGGCCTGCTCACCGCGGTGGCCGGCGGGGTCGGCCCCATCATCCTGGCGCGCCTGCTGCTCGGGGTGGCCGAGGGTCCCTCGATGGTCGGGGCCTCCAAGGCGACCGCGGCGTGGTTCCCCGTCAGTGAGCGCGGGATGGCGACGGCGCTGTTCGACGGCGCCACCAAGCTGGCCAACATGGTGTCGTTCCCGGTGCTGGCGTTCGTGATGAGCGAGTGGGGCTGGCGGGCGGGGTTCCTGTTCAGCGCCGCGGTCAGTCTGCTGTTCACCGTCGTGTGGTGGTGGGGCTACCGGGACCCGTCCGAGTACCGCTCCCTGCGGCCGGCGGAGCGGGAGTTCATCCTCCGGGGCGGGGCACGGGACACCGACCGGGGCGGGCTGCGGCAGTTCCGCTCGGCCCTGCGCTCCGGCAGGGTCTGGACCGTGGCCTGCGGTTTCGCCTGTTACGGCTACACCATCAACATCGTGCTGACCTGGATGCCCGAGTTCCTTCAGCGGGAGTTCCATGTGCGGCTGCTGCAGTCCGGCTTCTACTCGATGGTCCCCTGGGCGATCGCGACGGTCGCCGAACTCGCCGTGGGGGGCTGGCTGGTGGACCGGCTGATCCGCCGGGGCCGCGACCCGTGGGTGGTCCGCAGGACCGTGTTGACCTGCGGGCTGGCGCTGGGCGGCACGATCGGCGCCGCGGGGAGCGCCGGATCACCCGCCGTCGCGGTCTGCTGGATGTCCGTCTCGCTGGCGGGGCTGGCCATCGCCGCGCCGGTCGCCTGGGCGCTGCCCGGGCTGCTCGCACCGCCGGGAGCGGTGGGGGCGGTCAGCGGGCTGATGAACTTTCTCAATACGGCGGCCACCGCGGGCGGTGTGCTGCTCACCGGCTGGCTGGCGCAGATGACCGGGTCGTTCGACGCGCCCTTCCTGTTCGCGGTGGCCGTGCTGGCGGTCGGGGTCGGGCTCTACTGGAGGGCGCTGCGCCCGGTACCCGTGCGGGAGCAGGATCCGGCCCGGCAACTGCACAAGGTCTGAGGCACGGGGTTGCGACGCCTCATGATCGGCTCCGGTACTTGCACATCATGTGCAAGAGCTGTGTCAGTCATCACAGATTCGCTGTCCGGCTCCCGGGAATCCCTAGTATGGCTGGGCAGTTGGCGGCAGGGGGCGTGGAAAGCGGCTATGGAGACCATCGGTCCGATTCCGCTCCCACCCGACCCGGCTCCGGAGCGCCTGCGGCAGTCGCCGGAGCTGACCGGTCCTGCCCCGGACACCACTTTTCCCGCATCGAGCGCCGCCGCGGCCGAGGTTCTCCGCCGATGAACGATACGTCTGTGTTAGCGACCTGTCTGGCGCGATTGTCCTGGCCACCGGAGCGGCTGGCCCGTGAGATCAACAGGCGCTGCGGCAACGGCACCATCAGCAGCAAGGCCCCGTACAACTGGCTGAAGGGCTCCTGCCCCCGGCGCCGGCTGCCGTACATCATCGCCAAGATCCTGTCCGACCATCTCGGCGAGCCGGTGACGGTCGAGGCGTTGTGGCCCGAGCACTTCCCGTCCACGGCCCCGCAGTTCCGGCCGGCCCCCGCTCGGCAGCGTCTCGCGACGCCCGTCCAGCGGCCGGCCGCCCTCGATCCGCTCACCGCGTCGGTGGACTGGCTGGTGGCCGACGAAGCGGTGCCCCCGCCCTCGCGGTCGCGCGGCGACGAGGTCCCCGGGGTCGCGGTCGAGATGCTGACCGTCAGAATCCAGCAGCTGCGGCAGCTGGACGACAGCGGCAGCAGCGGTCTCGTACTGGACTGGGCGCTGCAGGACCTCCAGTGGGCGGAAAGGCTGGCCGCCAAGTACTCCTACGACGCCTCGACCGGGCGGCGGCTGCACCGCATCATCGCCGAACTCGGCCAGCTCACCGCCTGGCTGACGGCCGATCAGGGCATGGACGAGCTGAGCAACTCCCGCTTCCTGTCCGCGCTGGGCGCCGCACGGGCCGCCGGCGACCGGCCGCTCGCCGCGTACATCATCTCCTGTATGAGCTACCGGGCCGGGTGGGCCGGCCGGGCGGAGGAGGCGCTGCGTCTGATCCGTATCGCCCGCAAGGGGTCGGCGCAGGAGGACATGGGCATCGGGCAGGCGCTGCTGGCCACCCGCGAGGCCAGAGCCCATGCCAGTCTCGGCGACGAGGCGGCCTGTCAACGGGCCCTGGAGGACGCTGCCGAGCTCAGCCGGACGGGCAGGCCCTCGGCCGAGCCGCCCTGGGCGTACTGGCTCACCCCCGCGGTCATGGTCGCCGACGCCGGCCGGGCCTGGCTGGAGTTGGGGCGGCCCAAGCGGGCGGAGGAGCATCTCACCCGCGGGATCGACATGCTCCAGGGAAGCCAGCCGCGCAATCTGCTGCTGCACAGCGCCTCGCTGGCCGAGGCGCGACTGGCGCGCTGCGAGCTCGACGGCGCGGCGGAGGCCGCCACGGACGCGCTGGCCCTGGCCGAGAACGTCAGCTCGCAGCGCGCCCACGCGCGGCTGATGGCGCTCCGGCGGCGCTTTGTGCGGTACGACAGTGCGGTGGCGCGTGACATCGTGCAACGGGCCGACGATCTGCTGACGGCGGGCCAGGCGCAGGCGGCGGGCTGAGGCGTGAGCGCGTTGTCCCGTCGTCCGCCGTGCCGTTCCCGGGCCGTCGGCAGGACACCGGCCCCCTCCCCTCGTGCGGGAGCGCGGCAGGGCGTCCCGCCCGTCACACACTGAGGGACGGCCGCAGCACCGCGCGCTCCCCTGACACGACCCCTCGACACGGAACGGCATCCAGGAGAAACAGGAACATATGCGAGTCACTCACGAGGCACCGCTCGCCCCGATGACCACGCTGGGCATCGGAGGACCGGCGGCGGTCCTCTTCGAGCTGTTCGACCCCGCGGACTTCCCCGAGTTCGTCACGCTGGCCGACGCCTCCCCCGGCGAGCCGGTCTGTCTCGGCGCAGGAAGCAATGTGGTGGTCAGCGACGCCGGATGCGAGGGCGCCGTGCTGCGGATGAGCACCAAGGGCCTGCGCATGACCGGGAGCACCGCCGATGGACGGGTGCTGGTCGAGGTCCAGGCCGGTCATCCCCTCGGCGACCTGGTCGACACCACCATCGCCGAGGGCCTCACGGGGCTGGAGATGCTCGTGGGCATCCCCGGGACCACCGGCGCCACCCCGGTCCAGAACGTCGGCGCCTACGGTCAGGAGACCGCCGACTGCCTGGTGGAAGTGACGGCGTGGGACTGGGAGTTGCACCGTATGGTCACCCTGGACGCCGCGGCCTGCGGGCTGGGCCACCGCACCAGTGTCTTCAAGCACTCCCGCCGGTGGACGCTGCTGACCCTGGTCTTCGCGCTGCGCCGGTCCGCGCTGAGCGCGCCGGTGACCTACCGGACGGTGGCCGGTGTGCTCGATGTCCCGGTCGGGAGCAGCGTTCCGCTGGAGGAGGTGGCCCAGGCGGTGCTCACTGTGCGACGGAGCAAGGGCATGGTGCTGGGCTGCAGCGGCACCGACGACCGATCGGTGGGCAGTGTATTCCTCAGCCCCGAGATCTCCGCCGCGCAGGCCAACGGCCTGCGGGCGCGCCACGCGCCGGTGAACCGCTTCCCCGACGGCTCGACCCGGGTGAGTGCGAGCTGGCTCATCCGGCAGGCCGGTTTCGAGCTGGGCACCCCGGTCGTCACGGGCGTTCGCCTTTCCTCGCTGCACTACACACTGGTCGCCGATGAGGGGGCGACCGCCGCCGGTTTCACCCGGGCGATCGAGCTCGTACGCCAGGAGGTGCTGCGCCGCACGGGGGTCCGGCTCACCTCCGAACTCGACTTCCTCTGAGGCGGCACACCGGCCGTGCGGGGCGCGTGCGGCCGAGGCCGGGCGCAACGTAACACAGGCCCGGAGCAGGGGCGTTGCTCCTTGGCCAAACATCAAACGTGCTTGACCCCGGTCCGCGGCCTCGGATGGAATACGTCGGCGGTTGCGAAATATCCGCGCAACAACCGGAAATACTCCGGAATTGAATTAACTTTCTTGGAGGGGATCATGGAGAACGTCACCATCAACGTGGACGAATTCGACCTCGACCTGGACATGGAAATCATGGAGTCGGCCGACACCGCCGTGAAGGCGCAGGACTCGAAGCTCATGACGCAGGTCTGCCCGCCCACCTCCTGGCGCTGCTGAGACACGGGTGCGGGGTGGTGCGGGAGGTCGTCCCGCACCACCCCGCACCGTCGTCGGGCGAAGCGATGACAGGGGAACGGGGCGGGGGCGGACATGAGCGGTACGGGTGAGGTGGCCTTCGAGTGCGGGACGGTGGCTCTGGTGCGGGCCGCGGCCCTCCTCCTGCCACCGGACGATGCCCCGGCCCGGCAGCCCGACGAGGCCCTGCCCGAAGAGGAGCGGCTGCGACGGCACATCGCCCAACTCGCCGCCGACCCACGACTCATGGAGGCGGTGAGCCTGGCCAGCGCGAGCCTGGCAGCGGAGGCGGACCGGGTTGTCGCGGGGGAACGGCTCAGACTCAAGTCGCTGCGTCGTCTCGCGATATCGCTGACGAAATACCGCTCACGGATGTCCCACCGCCCCACCCCGTTCGGCTTGTTCGCGGGGGTCGGTCTCGCCGGATTCGGACCGGCGCCCGCACGGGAACCGGTCGGCGGCGGGCGCAGCGTGACCCGGCCGGACGCGGCCTGGCTGGACGCCGTTCTGGAGCCCCTGCGCGAGGTCCCCGCCGTACTGGAGCGTTCACGGCTCACGGCCAACAACCTGCACACCGTACGGAACGGCCGGCTGGTGCTGGTCGACCACCATGACCGCACCGGAGAGCGGCAGTTGGCCGGATCGGTGAGCCACACCCGGGTGGTCCGGCACCTCCTGGCCGCAGCCGCGCGCGCCACCCCCTTTCCCCGGCTGGTGGAAGAGGGGAAGCGGCAGTTCCCGCAGGCGCCCGAAGGCGCGGTCGAGAGCAGCATCGTGCAGCTGGTCCGCGGCCACTTCCTGCTGACCGACCTGACGCCGCCGCCCGACTGCACCGCCCCCCTCGACCACATACGCGACCGGCTGCACGGGGTCGACCATCCGACGGCGCATGAACTCCGCTCCATATATGCGGAGTTGCAAGCCCTGGACGCCGCGCCGCCGGGCGGCCGGCGGGCCCGGCTGACCGCGGTATCCGCGCGGATGCGGGCGCTCCAGCCGGCGGCCGACGTCCTTCAGACGGACCTGTCCCTGGACGTGCGGCTGACGCTGCCGGAAGAAGTGGCCCGGGAAGCGGCCCGTGCCGCGACGGTGCTGTGGCGGACCTCTCCCGTCCACCGCGGCAATCCGCATCTGCGCGACTACCGCCTGGCCTTCCTCGAACGGTACGGCACCGATCGCCCGGTGCCGGTGCTGGAACTGCTCGACGAAGCGCGGGGGTTGGGGCTGCCGCGCCCCCACAGCGGGCCCGCTGCCCTGCCCTCCCCCGAGCCCGGGGAGCGCGACCGGGTCCTCGGCGAACTGCTGATGGACGCGGCCCGCCGTGGCGCCCGGGAAGTGGTGCTCGACGAGGAGACCGTACGTGCCCTGGAACCGGCGGAGCGCGGACCGGCCCCCCTGAGCATGGAGGTAGGAGCCGAGCTGGTGGCGCCGGACTGGGAGGCCCTGTGTGACGGGGACTTCCATCTGGTGCTCGCGCCTCAGGCAGTGTCGCCGCTGGCGGGGGCGATGTTCAGCCGGTTCGCGCCGGTGCTCGGCCAGTCGGGCGCGCGGATTCAGGAGCTGGCGCTGCACGCGGAGCAGAGCGCGCCGGACGGCGAGATCCCGGCCTGTGTCGCCTACCGGCCCAGGGTGGCGCGCTCCGGCAATGTGTCCGCCGTTCCGCAGTGGCTCTCCCATCGCCTCCCCCTGGGTGTGGGACCCGCCATGGCGGAGACCGCGCAGGATCTGCGTCTGGAGCATCTGGCGGTCCATGCGGATACGGACGGTCTGCGGCTCGTCGACGGAGCGACCGGCCGCAGGGTGCGGCCGCTGTCGTACTCCATGCTCCACCCGGGCAACGGTCATCTTCCGCACGTGGCGCGGTTCCTGCTGGAGCTCGGGCAGGAGGGCCGGTCCTTCTGCGCACCGTGGAGCTGGGGCAGCTGGGCCTCGGCTCCGGCGCTGCCGCGGGTGCGCCACGGCCGGACCGTGCTCTCCCCGGCGCAATGGCTGCCGGACCGGGCGCTGCGCGCCGCGGCCGGCCGGGGGGACGAGGAGTGGGGTGCGCAGGTCGGGCAGTGGCGGCGGCGCTGGGGCGTCCCCCGGCGGGTGCTGCTCACCAAGGCCGACCACCGCGTCGCGGTCGATCTCGACGACCCGCTGCAGCTTCTGGTCCTCCGCGACGAGGTGCGGCGGGCGACCGGTCTGACGCTGGTGGAGCGGTTCGGCGGCCAGGAGGAACGGCAATGGTTCCAGGGCCCCGAGGGCTCCCATGCCGCCGAGTTCGTCTTCCCCGTCTTCGCCCGGCCCGCCGGCCGGAGCGCCGCGCAGGGCACCCGGCAGGCCCCTCCCGTGACGGCGCCGACCCCGCTCCTGACGGGTGGACCCGACAGCGGCCGCGGCGCGCGTACTCATCTGCCCGGTGGCGAGTGGCTCTACGCGAAGATCTATGTGCCCCGGGCCCGCCAGCCGGAGGTGCTGGCCCGTCACCTCGGGGCGCTGACCGACCCCGAGCTGCTGCGCAGGGCGGGCGCCGACCTCTGGTTCTTCCTCCGTTACGAGGATCCCGTCCCGCACATCCGGCTGCGGTTCCACGGCAAGCCGGACTCCCTGTGGCCGGTGCTGCTGCCCGAGCTCCACTCCTGGGCGCGGGCGCGTGCGGAGGCGGGGCTCCTCGGGAACGTGGTCCTGGACACCTACGAGCCCGAGGTCGAGCGGTACGGCGGACCGGCCGCCCTCGGGCACGCCGAGCGCGTCTTCCACGCCGACAGCGAGTCCGTCGTCACGCTGCTGGCCATGGCCCCCGACCAGTTGGACGAGCCGTCGCTGCCGGCCGCGCTGGGCATCCTCGACATCCTCACCCGCCTCGGCTCTCCGGACGAGGCGCTCAACTGGCTCAGCAGCCCGTCGGTGCTGGAGCGCCGGGGAGAGGTCCCGCGGGCCCGGAAGCAGGAGGTCGCCGCACTGCTGGACGCACACGCCCGGCCCGGCCCGCCGGCCGCGGCGGACGGCTGGGGCGTCGGGTGGAGCACCCGCGGCCCGGCGCTGGCCGGCCTGCGCGAGGTGCTGTCCGCCGGTGCGACGGCCCCTGACCGGACGGCGCGGATCGCCCTGAGCCTGACCCATATGCACTGCAACCGGCTGCTCGGCCCGCTGCGCGAACAGGAACTGACGGCACATGCGACGGCCCGTGAGGCGCTGGCACTGTGGCTCGGACGGAAGCGGAACAACAGATGACCGCACCCCTCGCGCTGTGCGACGCGGCGTCGGACCTCGCCCACCGCGTCGCCGATCTGCTGAGCTCACCGGAGCAGGTGGCCGGCACCGCCCACGAGGCGTTCGCCGCGCTGCCGCCGGAACTGCTGCAGCCCGCCTGGCAGCCCGCGTCGCTGCTGCTGGGACACCCCGGCATCGCGCTGCTGCACACCAGGTGCGCCCGGAACGACGCCCGGTATGCGGCGGTCGGGCACGCCCACCTCGCGGCGGCCGTCGCGGCGACCACCGAGGCCGGCCCGGCCGCGGTCGGTGATCTGCTGCTGCCCGCCCGGCTGCACGCCCAGGAGCACGGCGGATACACCCGGCTGCTGACGCGCAGCGCCGAGGTGCACGCCGGATACGTCCGGGCCCATGTCGCCCGGCTGGTGGCCCGGCGGCAGGAGCACGGCCCGGGGCTGGCGGCCGGCGATTACGACGCGATCTCGGGCCTGGCGGGCGAGGGCCGTGGCCTGCTGCTGGCGGCCGACCACGGCGACGAACGGTGCGCGCGGGCGCTCCGCGACGTCCTCGGCTTTCTGGTCGGGATGACGCATCCCCTGCCGTCCCCGGCAGGAGACGGCAGCCGGATTCCGGGGTGGTGGTGCGCCCCCGACCGGTATCTCGTCCCGCGGGACCGGGCGGAGTTCCCGAACGGCGACTTCAACGTCGGTGTCGCGCACGGGATTTGCGGCCCGCTCGCCCTGATGTCGCTGGCGTACCGCTCCGGACACCGGGTGCCGGGGATGCCGGATGCCCTCCGCCGGATGGCCGACTGGGTGGTGAGCCTGGGCCACCCCGACGAGCTGGGCACGCAGTGGCCCGGCCGCGTCGCCCACCCGGAGGCATCCGGGGAGCCTTCCCACCCGTCCCGGCAGCGCCGGCGGTCCCGGGAGGCGGGGGCGAGGAGCCGGCCGGGATGGTGTTACGGGACCTCCGGGATCGCCTGGACCCTGTATCTGGCCGGGCGGGCGCTCGGCGACCGCCGGCTGACGGACCTGGCCGAGGACGCGCTCAGCGGACTGGTGCGCCGCCCGTACGATGCGGCCGTGTCCGCCGACCCGGGCTTCTGCCATGGCCGGGCGGGCATCCTGCACACCGTCAGCCGGATGGCCGTCGCCACCGGGCGGACCGAGTGGTGGGCTGCGGCGGACGAACTCGCCCGGGAGCTCGTGGCGGAGTGCGATACCCGAACTCCCTTTGGCTACCGCCAGGTTCTGCCGCCCTCCCCCCTCTCGGAACCCGCACCGCACCGGGTGCACAACCCCGGTCTGCTGGACGGCGCCGCCGGAATCGCCCTCGTACTGGCCGACTACGCCGACGCCCGCCGGGGAGTCGCCCTCGACGAGGTGAACGGCTGGGACGCGGCTTTCCTCATGGGCTGACGCGGTCGTTCAGGGTGCCAGCCCGTGACACATCGGGGCCGGGGCCGGGGCCGGGGCCGGGTCCCGTGGCCAGGTCAGAATCCCCCGGGTGTCGGCCGGATCTCGAAGCCCGTCAGCCCTTCCGGCTCTTCCTCCCGTACGGACACGGCATCGACGGTGGCCAGGGGCGGCCCCTGGTGCGCCCAGTCCACCAGCTTCTGCACCCGCCCGGGCTCCCCCTCGCACACGGCCTCCACCGTCCCGTCCGGAAGGTTCCGCACCCAGCCGGCCACTCCGAGCCGGTCGGCCGTGCGCCGGCAGGTGTCGCGGAAGAACACACCGTGCACCTCTCCGGAGACCACCACCCGTCTGCGGATCACCCGTGCCTCACCTCGTCACCTCGTTCGCTCGCCCCGCCGGTACGAGCGCAGATATATCCCGGCCCCACGGTCACCGGGCGGCGCCACGCCCGGACGGCGCACGGCTCACGGAGCGGCCGGCGGCCGCGACGGCCCGGGCGAATCGGGTGGCGTCACGGACGGCCGCCCCGCCCGGATCGTTGTTGAAGTAGGTGTAGACGTCGGCCCGGTCCGGCCAGGTGTCGGCGATCCTCCGCGCCCAGGTGGTGAGCGCCTGTCCGCCGTAGCGCGGCCAGGGTTCCGCGCGGCCCTCGTGGAAGCGCAGATACCCCCAGTCGGCGGTCCGCCACAGGGGCGTCACGGGCCGGGAACCCCGGTCCGCCCAGCACAGCGCGGCGCCCCGACGCTCCAGCACCGTACGGATCTCCGCGGTCCACCACGACGGGTGGCGGGGCTCGACGGCCACCCGGGTGCCGGCGGGAAAGCAGCCGAGGCAGTCGTCCAGCAACCCGGCGTCCACCCGGAGCGTGGGCGGCAGTTGGAGCAGAACGGGCCCGAGCCGGGGGCCGAGGGCGGCGGCCCGCGACATCAGCCGCCCGACCGGCTCCTCGGGATCGCGCAGCCGCTTGATGTGGGTCAGATAGCGGCTTGCCTTCACGGCCATCACGAACCCGTCGGGGGTCCGGTCCCGCCAGTCCGCGAAGGTCTTCTCCTCGGGAAGCCGGTAGAAGGCGGCGTTGCTCTCGACGGTGGCGAAGTGCCGCGCGTACTCCTCCAGCCACAGCCGCTGCGGCCGGTCCTGCGGGTAGAGGACCTCCCGCCAGTCCTTGTACTGCCAGCCGGAGGTTCCGACGAGAACGGTCATGACCGCATCCTTGCCCGCGGCGGGGCCCGGCATATCAGCCGTGCGGGGCGCCGGTGCACTACCGCGCATCTCGGCGCCCCCTACGCGCCTACGGTGCGCAGAAACTCCCCCAGGGACGCGTTGAAGGCTTCCGGGCGTTCCATGTTGGGGTAGTGCGCGGCGCCGTCGATGGTTCTGGCACGGCCGTGGGTGACGCTGTGCACCAGGCGTTCCCCCATGCCGATTTGGTCGGGGGCGTCGATGGCGCCGCTGAGGGCCAGCACCGGAACGGTGATCTTCGCCGCCCGCGCCCAGGTGTCGGCCACGGGGACCTGCCAGTCCGGTTCGGTGCCGGTGTGCTTGGCGAGCGTCCGTGCGGTCATCTCCCGCAGTCGTCGTACGACGTCCTGGTCGACGTCGTCGAGTGTGCGGTGGGGGCCGGGCGCGAACAGCATGAAGGCGTCGATCCAGCCCTCGACGTCACCGGCGGCCAGGGCGCGGGCCTGCTCGGCCATGACGTCCTTGACCCAGGGGTCATGGAACTCCGGCTCACTGGTCCCGGCGCCGCTGACGACCAGCGCGCGCACCAGCCCGGGGTGCTCCAGCGCGGTGTCCACCGCGGTGGCCGCGCCCATCGACAGCCCGACGAGGACCGCGGGGCCGACGTCCAAGTGACGCAGCAGCGCGGCGAGATCGTCGGTGTGCCGGAATGCGCGGGTCGCGTTCGAGGAGGCGCCGTGGCCGCGGGCGTCCGGGGCGATCACCCGGTGGTTCCGTGTGAGGGCCGGTAACTGGTCGTCCCACATGCCGCTGTCCAGGAAGCCGCCGTGCAGCAGGACCACCGGCCGGCCGGCACCGATGTCGCGGTAGGCGAGGTGGCCGTCCCCGGTCTCGAAGGAAGACATCTCAAGGTCATCAGTCATGTCAGCCAGGTCAGTCATGACAACCAAGGTGCCATCTCTGGCGGGGAATTGGCAACCAAGGTGTCATCCTGGTGGAATGACCGATACCGAACCGCCCCTCGCGCCCGACGACCTCGCCCACCGGCTCACGGAGGTGTTCGACCTCGTCGGCCCCCTGTACCGCCGCGTACAGCGCAAGGTCGAACAGTCCGCACCGATCGAGGGGCTGTCCGTCGGCGTGCGGGCCGTACTGGACCTGCTCCGCGACAACGGACCCATGACCGTTCCGCAGATGGGCCGCGCACAGGCGCTGAGCCGGCAGTTCGTCCAGCGCATGGTCAATGACGCCGCGGCACGACAGCTGGTCGAGATCACACCGAACCCCGCCCATCAGCGGTCTTCCCTGATCCGGCTGACCGATGAGGGCAGGGCCGCCATCACCGCCGTACTGGCGCGTGAGCACGCCCTGCTCCGTCAGGTCGAGGGGGATCTGACCGACGCCGACGTCACGGCGTGCGTGCAGGTGCTCACGAAGATGCTCGCGCTCTTCGACCACGTGGAGGTGGGCTGAGGAGCGCGGGCGCTTCGCCCCGCGCTCCCGGGCACGGCCGGGTCACGCGGCGACCGGTCACCGCCGGGCTCCCAACGGGCGGCTACCGTTCCCGACAAGCAGTCACCGCTCCGAGCACGGCGACAGCGCGCCCGGCGGCAGCCAGCTGTAACACCCGCCCGCTTCCTCGTCGAGCCAGCCGTTGACGCTGTGCAGGCCCCGCTCGTTGATCTGCGCGTCATGGATGCCGTAGGCACGCTCCGGCTTGACCGCCCGGACGAAGTCGATGGCCTCCGACGTGCGCAGCCACGATGCCTGCATGGGCACGAACAGCGTCTCCACCGGCTGGTCGGGCACATGGAGCGAATCGCCGGGGTGGTAGAGCCGCTCGTCGATCAGATAGCCGAGGTTGGCGCAGTCCGGCAGCTCACCGTAGATACGCGCGTGCCGGCCGCCGTGCGCCGTGACAGCGAAGCCCGCCGCGCTGAACTCCTCGCCCGGCTCGACCTCGATGACGTCCAGGAGACCGCCGAAGTCCGCGCCCCTGGGCGCATAGACCGGCGCGCCGAGGCCCCTGAGCCGCAGCACATCGACGTGGTCGGCATGCTCGTGCGTCACCAGGATCGCGTCGGCACCGTGCAGCGCCCGTGCCTCGCTCCAGATGCCGGGATCGATGACCAGCGTCCCGCCCCCTGGGTGTTCCAACCGGACACAGGAATGCGTGTACTTGGTTATGCGCATCCCGTGGAGAGTAGGCGTCCGGGGTGCGGGCGTCGACCATCGGCAGCGGCCTGGGATGGACCCTTCGTGATACCTTCGGCGCCGCCGTGTACTGCTGCGCACTGAGGAGGTGAGACCGATCAACGCTGTGACGGGTCGGGGCTCCCTCTCTTACATGGCCTGGGGAGTGCCCGCAAAAGGCATCCCGAAAGGCTTGAAACGCTATGCGCTTCACCTCTGAGACGTCGTCCGACGGTGTCTCCGAACAGATCTTCACCCTCGGCGAGATTCCCGGCGTGCTGTGGACGCCGAAAGGTGCCGCCGGTACGCGTCCCCTCGTTCTGATGGGGCACGGCGGCGGGCAGCACAAGAAGGCACCGGGCATCGTGGCCCGTGCGCGCCGCCTCGTGGCCGAGTGCGATTTCGCGGTGGCGGCGGTGGACGTACCCGGCCACGGCGACCGGCCGAAGGATGAGGAGTACGACCGGATCGCCACCGAGAACCAGGCACGTGTGGCTGCCGGAGAGGAACTGGCTCCGCTGATCGCCGGCTTCCAGGCGCTGGTAGCTCGCCGGACCGTCCCGGAATGGCGGGCGGTCCTGGACGCGGTCCAGGGGCTCGCGTACGTCGGTGCCGGTCCGGTGGGTTATTGGGGTGTGTCGCTGGGCTGCGGACTCGGCGTTCCGTTCGTCGCTGCCGAACCCCGGGTCCGCGCGGCGGTGTTGGGCTTGGGCGGGGCACAGGCATCGGCGGAGACCGCCGCACGGATCACGGTCCCGGTGGAGTTCCTGCTGCAGTGGGACGATGAACGGGTGCCGCCCGCCGAGGGCTTGGCGTTGTTCGACGCCTTGGCTTCAGACGAGAAGACCCTGCACGCCAACCCCGGCAAGCACGGGGAGATCCCGGCATTCGAACTGGACAGCATGATGCGGTTCTTCACCCGGCACCTCGGCTGATTTCGCCGTCTGCTGTCCGGGACGCGCCGACCGGGACCGTTCCCGATCGGCGCGTCCAGCGCACACCGGTCGGCGTGGTCCGCAACAACGCACGCACCGGCCGGCGCATGCCACCTGTTGCAGCATTCAGGCACACCCATCGTGCTCGATCCATTACCTTGCGTAAGTGGCGGCCTGATCCGGCACTCGCCGATCAGGCCGGTCCGTCAGAGCGTGAGGAGACTCCTGAGTGAAGCGAACCCGCACCGTCCGCACGGTACTTGCCGCCCTCGGTATCGCCGTGGCCATGGCGACGGCCCCGGCCGCGGCTGCCGCACCGCACCAACAGGACCGGCAGCGTCCGGCCGCCGCACCCCGGCCCGCGCCCTGCACCGGGGAGTTCCAGGGCGAGGCCCGGCTGGGCCCCAAGTGGCTGCCGAAGAAGTGGCATGCGCCCGTGGGACCGCTCCTGAACGGGTGGAAGCGGACCGGGGCGCTGTCGCCTTCGGCCTTCCTGAAGAAGTACTGGCAGGGGCCCGCCGACAGCGGCAGCTGGAAGTACCCGCCCAACGACGGCTTCGCCGAGGTCAACGGCGAGATCGACAAGGAACCCACCAAGCTTCGCCCGGGAGCGCGACTCGACCGTTTCGGATCCGTATACGGCTCCTATCTGGCACCGGCCGGTGACCGGTACGCCGAGCGGGCGCTGCCTCCGCAGAACCTCAACACCCGTGAAGCGGCGGCGCCGTGCGACTACCACGTCTACAAGGTCACCAAGCCGTTCTGGGTGTGGGAAGGCAGCATCGCCCCCTGGTTCGAGCAGCCCGGCGGCGGCCGGCAGATCAAGCTCGACCCGGTGTTCCTCAACCCGAGCGAAGGACAGCGGCTGAATGTGAAGTGGCTGCTGGAGCACGGCTACCTCGCCGCGGTTCAGCCGTAGCGCGGCAGTGGACCGCCATGAGCTGCGCGCCGCGCTGACCGCGGCGGGAGTGGCCGACGGCTACTACCGCATCGAAGGCGTCCATGAACCCGTCCCCACGCCCCCCGATTTCCTGTATCTGCGCAGAACAGCGGACGGGGCGTGGGAGACCGGAGCCTATGAACGCGGCACCTGCCGGCCCATCGCGCGGCATCCGGACGAAGAGGCGGCCTGTGCGCATCTGTGGCGGCTGCTGACCTGACTCCGGGGCAGCAACTGAGGCGCCGTAGCGGCTGGTTCGTCGCACTCGCGCAGCAGGGGGCCGAGAGGCGCGTCAGGGCTCGTTCAGGTAGGTGAGGACGGCGAGGACGCGACGGTTGGTGGTGCCGTCATCGGTGATGCCGAGCTTGCCGAACAGGGAGGTGGTGTATTTGCTGATGGCGCTGTCACTGAGGAAGAGCCGCCGGCCGATGGACTGATTGGACAGCCCTTCGGCCATGAGGCTGAGCACGGAGTGTTCGCGTTCGGTGAGCCCTTCGAGGCGTCGGTGCGAGGAGCCGCTGGACAGCAACGCGGCGATGACGGCGGGGTCCATGGCCGTCCCACCACCGGCGACCCGTTCCAGGGCATCGATGAACTGCTCGGCGTCGAACACGTTCTCCTTGAGGAAATAACCGATGCCGCCGGCGCCGTCGGCCAGGAGTTCGCGGGCATAGAGCTGTACGACGTGCTGCGAAAGGATCAAGATCGGGAGTCCGGGCAGTTCGCTGCGGGCGGCGAGGGCCAACCGCAGGCCTTCGTCCGACTGGGTCGGCGGCATACGGATGTCGACGACGGCAGCATCCGGCCGCCATGTCAGCAGCGCGTCGAGCGTCTCGGGCCCGGTGGCTGCCGTCGCCACCACCTGGTGTCCGTACGCCTCGATGAGGCGGACCATCCCCTCGCGCAGGAGGTAGAGGTCCTCGGCTACAACGATGCGCACGGGACCATCATCCTCACACGGGTCGGACCGCCTGCAGGGCTGGTGATCTCCAGGGTGCCGTCGAAGACCGCAAGGCGGCGGCGCAGCCCCTCAAGTCCGCCGCCGGCCCGCACATCGGCGCCGCCCCGGCCGTCGTCCTCGACATCGACGACGATGCCGGTGCCGGTGTCGTCCCGGGAGAGGGAGATCCGTGCCCGGGTCGCCCGGGCGTGCTTGGTCGCGTTGGTGACCAGTTCGGCGATGCCGAAGTACAGGGCGGACTCGATCGGCGGGTCCAGGCGTAGCGGAACCTCGGCGCTGACCTCCGCTTCGAGGGGGCTGTCCAGGGCCAGAGCGCGCACGGCATCGATGAGCCCGCGCTCGTTCAGCACCGGCGGGTTGATGCCCATGACCAGTTCGCGGAGCTCGGTCAGGGACGTGGCGGCGCCGGCCCGTGCTTCCCGCATCAGCGCCTTGGCCTGGTCGGGGTCGGTTTCCATCAGCTTCTCCGCGGTCGCCAAAGAGAGCCCGAGCCCGACCAGGCGGGCCTGCGCCCCGTCGTGCAGATCCCGCTCGATCCGGCGGATCTCGGCGGCCTGTGCGACCGTCGTGTCCGCGCGCTGGGCCGTCAGCTCTGCCACCCGGTCCGCCAGCACCATCGCCGGCGACGCGCGCAGGAAGCGGACGGCCACCGGCTCGGCGGACCGCCAGGCATACGGGGCGCCGGCGACGGCCGCAACCAGACCGAGCACCCCGACAAGGCGTGCGGAGAGCTCCGGCTGGCCGAACCCGAGGACCGCCACCGCGACGCCGGCCGGCGGGAGGGCCGCGATCACGCCCGCGGTGATCGGTGCGATCCCCGTGAAGCGCAGGTCCCGCCAGGTGGCCGGATCACTCCACCGGATCCGCCACCGCTGGTCCAGGAGGGCGTCCCGACGGGTGCGCTCGTAGGAGAAGCCGTTCCACCAGAAGCCGGTGGACATGCGCACCACCGGTTCGGCCCGCCGATACCCGGCGGGAATGTCGGTGGCTGTCCACGTCGCGACGAGGAAGCGGAACATCCGGCAGACGGGGCGGGACAGGGCGAGCGTGCCCACACCGCCCAGCACCAACACCGGCATCCATGACCACGGGTTTGCCGCCCCCCACCGGATCGCCACCGCCACGGCAGCGGCCCACACGGCCGGGACCAGCATGCTGACGGCCACCACCACGCACGCCCGCGCAAACCCGACGCAGGCGCCGGCCATCCACGACACCACCTGTCGCATGACCCCCCTCTTTCTGCTTCATCACCCCGGCCGTGGCACCCGTGATTCCCGGAATGTGCCCAACCGGCCGGTGCGGCTTGGTGGTTCCACTGTGCACCGCACGCCACCCGCTGACCGCCGGATCGGCTGCGAAGTGGGTCTGGCCCCACCCCTCCGTAGGCCCAGGCGCATACCGCGCCCCTGATGCGCTCCCTAGCGTCGACACCAGGTCAGGCCACACCGGGCCAGACCACATCAGTGCAGAAGGAGACGCAGAGAGACATGGGAACCGCCAGACACACCACGGCCGAGACCGCCCACCTCAACCGTCCGCACCCCCACCGAGCCTTCGGCAGGGTGAAGGCGCTCGTCGCGGCCTACGGCGCGCTGAGCGCCGCGGTCCTCATCAGTGTCGTCGTCCTCGCGAGCACCGGACACACGGTGACCGCGTTCATGTGGGGCCGCTCGGCCGGTGTGCTCGCGAGTGCCGCGGTGACCTACTGGCTGACGGTCCTCGCTTCACGGGGAGCACGAGGGGCCTATCTCCGTGTGCGCATCATCTCGGTCGTCGTGCCGATCGCCATCGTCGCCATCGACATGATCCCCGGTGCGCTCCCGCCGTGGTTCGTCCTGATGCAGGTCGGCTGCGCCCTCGTCCTCGGTGCAACCGCTTTCCTCGTCAACGGGGCCGGTCTGCGCGCCGCCTTCCCCGTGTCACGCTGAGCTCCCAGGAGCGGCGGGCGGCGGTGCCGGTGTCGGCTCACCCCAGCGGGTGCGTCTCCTCCGGTGAGTCCACGGGTGGTTCGCCGCCCGCCTCGTTGAACGCCGTGAGTGCCTCGATGAGCGAGGCGCGCTGCTCGGGGGTTAGGCGTTCGACGATGGCGCTGATCTCGGCGCGGCGGCGGACGGTGACCTCCTCGACCGTACGCCGCCCCTCGTCGGTGAGCTGGAGCAAGGTCTCGCGCCGGTTGCCGGGGTTGGCCTGACGGTGTGCCAAACCCGCCGTGATGAGCCGGTCCACCATGCGCATCGCGGTCGAGGGAGCGACCTGCAGCAGTTCGGCGAGGGCAACGAGCTTGGTGGCGCCTCGGGTGGAGAGGACCACCAGCATCCGCAGCTGCGGCAGCGTCACCCGCTCCTCGGCCTCCCCGAGTGACCGCGCCGACACCGCAACCAGCAGCCTCGACGCCGTGAGCACCGCCCGGGTCACCGCATCCACATCATCCATGGCCCTCGTGGGGGCTCCGTGCTCCACCATTCCCTATTTCTACCGCCCTGATCTCCCGGCCTGCCCACCGGTACGCCGCGCAACGACGGGCAGGGACCGGCAACCGGGCCGTGGGACAGCCATGTCCATGCGGTGCGCTCGGCGTTGCGGCTCCCCGGGGCGCCGGCCATCCCTTGCACCTTCCGGCAGTGGCACCCGGAATCCTGGGCGTACGAAGGAAGCGCGGCATCGTAACTCATCGTCGCCAACCGCTCCCTGGATTTGAGCATCGGCGCTGAATCGGCTTCTTTGCTCAATGCAATGGTTAGCGTGACCGTGCCCCAACAGCCCCATGGGCGACAGCGCTCCGGCGACCCTCGCGCGCAATCCAGGAGGCATGATGAAATCTCACGCACGGAAATCGCAGCCCACATCGAGCCGTGGCCGTCTGATAGCCGCCACGGTCGCTCTCATCGCTGCCATCGCGACCGTATCCGTGTGGCTCTCCCAACGGAACAGCTCCGCCGACGAGCCGGCCTCCGCCCATGCCCCTGCCGCGAGAGCGCCCCTGGCCGGTCCTGGGGGAGGGAATACCGGCGCGGTCGGTGCCCTGGACAAGACCTTCCTCACCAAGGTCCGGCAAGCGGGGCTGTGGGAGATGCCGGCGGGCCGGCTCGCCCAGACGCACGCATCCAGCGAGGCCATCAAGCGCGCCGGTATGCATCTGCTCGAAGGGCACAGCAAGCTCGACCAGCTGGCCCGTGAGGACTCCGAGGCGCTGAACGTGCCCATCCCCGACGAGGCCACCGCCGAACAACAGGGCTGGGTGGACCAGTTGGAGAAGGCCCGGGGCAAGGAGTTCGACCAGATCTTCGTGGACCTGCTCCGCGCTCCCACGGCAAGATCTTCATCACCATCGGCGAGGTGCGCGCCACCACCAAGAACTCCTTGATCCGGCGGCTGGCCACTCAGACCAACAACACCGTCCAGGACCACATGGAGGTACTGGAGGACACCGGACTGGTCACCGACGCCACCCTCGACGACGTGGCCTCGACCGTTCCCAAGTAATCATTCCCGGTGGCCATTCCCGGTGAAGTTCCCCAAGTGGCCATCCGTTGACGTGACATGAGCGGCGGCCGGGAATCCGCGCCGGCCGGTGACCTCAATCGCCCCAGATCTTGCGGTACGCCTGGCGGTAGCCCTCGGAGTCCCAGGACAGTGCACCGCCACTGTTGGCGGCCGTGGCGATGTGGACGGGGGCGACGTACCCGCTCTCCGGGGCGTCGGAGAACGCGCGGTTGAACTCGTCGACGATCTGCCAGCCCTGTTCGGAGAGCGGCTCGGGCACGGTGGCGGCCTGGAACTCCTTGCCGTTGACGCGCTGGAAGGCCGACGGGTCGCCGTCACCGGCACCTATGTTGAACGGGGCTCCGGCGCCGTCCTTGCCCGCGGCGCGCAGCGCGGGGGCGGCGTGCTGGAAATACAGGTCGTTGATGGCGGCGGAATAGGTCCACTTGCGGCCGAAACGGGACAGCAGGGAGCGGACTTCCCCGATGGACCGCCTATTGACCTGGGGAATGGGCATGTTGGTGTAGCTCAGCAGCTTGGTGCCGGAGCAGGTGGCGAGTTCCTTCTTGATCAGGTCGGACTTGCGCTTCGCGAAGGGCACCGTGGCGTCGGTGAACAGGACGACGCCCGCGCGTCCGTTGGACCGGGCGATGATCCAGTCGGCGCTGATCTTCGCGACGTCCTCGACCCGCGAGGTGATGTTGCTGAAGAGCTGCGGATCCTTACTGGGTCCGGGAGCCGGGGCCGCGTGCCAGCCGATCAGCGGAATTCCCTCAGAGTTTGCCTTCTTGACCTCCGCAGCGGCGACCCCGGGGTCAAAACCGCTGATGACGATGCCGTCCGGCTTGAGGCGGAGGGCCCGCTTGAAGGCGGCCCGGAGACCCTCGGGCGTGCCCTCGCCATTGAGGGTGCGGGCCTGCCACCCGACGATCTTGGCGGCTTCCTGGACGCCTCGGGCGACTCCGGCGACTCCGGGATTCGTCAGGGTCTGGGCGATGTAGACGACGCTCTTGCCGTGGACGGCCTTCGGCCCGGTGGTGGGACCCCTCCAGGGCGCGTTGACCGCCTCGGCCTTCTTGACCGCTTGCTTGGCCCGGGAGAGGGCGGTGGGGCATCCGGGCGTGGCGGAGCTCCGGTGGGACTCGGCGCCGCCGGCACCGGATTCGCAGCCGGATGCGGTGGCCATGACCAGGAGTGCGGCGGCGGTCACGGCCGCCTTGCGGGTGGGGTGCACGGTTTCCTCGCAGGGCAGGATGAGGATACGGGTCGGTCTGGGGGAGACAGAGTACGGGTGGCGAGGCACGGCGGTGCAGCCACCATCGGGAAGGTCCGGCGCCTGCCGCCGACACCGGGCCCGGTGAGGAACCAGCCGGTTGGCACGCTTCCCCTACGGACACCGGCCTATCGGCCGAATGGCATTCCACAAGCAAGGAACGGGCCAAACATGACAAAGAGTTGAATACCGTTTGGCCATTGATCGTCATGTGTTGCATGCGCGTGCGCAGGCGGTAATGTTCACGGCCGGTCGGACATGTGGCGCAATCCTTTCGCTCGCAATTGGGGCGAAATCCATAAGCGTCACGTTTCCCCATCGTCGGCGGTCGGCAACAACACCACCTCGGTCACCGCTCAGGAGCACGTCGCAAGGAGGCCTGGGTGTCTGTGGACACAGTGGACCCGCCACACGAACCGGACCGGTCCCGGCGTTCACCGTTGAGGCCGACATTCCGTCATCAGGCGGGCGCCCTCCTGGACCGATGGCCGTTCCGGCGGAAACTCAACGTTCTGGTGATCGCGCCGGTCGCGGTCGTCGGCGTGCTGCTGGCCATCGGCGTCAACAACCAGATGGACAAGGCCCGGGACGCCGACCGGACCGCGGCGCTGGTGCGCGACAGCGAGCAGGTCACCAGGCTGATCAACGACGTCCAGGCCGAACACCGGCAGGCCCTGCTGCTGTCCGTGGAGCAGGAGTCGGTCCGGCCGGGCGACGCCCTGCCCTCCACCGCCGACTACCGCCGGACCCAGCAGACCACCGACGAACAGGTCACCGCCGTGCGTTCGGCGTTCGGGCCGGGCCTGCCGAAGGACGAGGCTCGGGCCCTCGACTACATCCGGAGCCTTGCGGTGCTGCGCGACAAGGTCGAGCGGGGCTCGGTTCCGGCCGCCGGTATCGACCCCGCGTACGCCGCCGCGGTCGGCTACCTGATCGACGGCATCGGGCTCGACCGCTTCATCGGCACCTCGTCGTCCTCGGTCACCAATCTCCTAGACACCGTGCTGCGCGCCGACGCCGCCCACGCGTCCTTCGAGAGCGGGGTCTTCTCGGCCCAGACCCGGGATGCCAACGCGCTCACCGAGTACACCCGTGCGGCCGGCGCCCACCACCTCTACGACGAACAGGCGGAACGCTTCGGCAGGATCGCCGACCCGGACCAGGTGCTGCGCCTGGGCGGGATCGAGCGGGATGCCGAGGAGAACGGCATCGAGGCCCAGTTCGCGGAGCTCCAGATCGATCCGGGCTCCCTGCAGGGCCAGTCCCCGCAGCAGCTGCGCAAGGCGATCGCCGCCGGCACCCGGCAGGCCGAGGCCCGCCTCGACATCACCCGGACCCTGATCGACCAGATCGCCGCCCGGGCCGACAGTCTCTCCACGGACGCCCTGCGCAACGCGCTGGCGATGCTCGGCCTCGCCCTGCTCGGCTTCGCCTCCTGGCTGACGTTCTCCGTCCTGGTCCGGCGCTCGGTCGTCCGCCCCCTGACGGCCCTGACCGGCGCCGCCCAGCAGGTGGTCGACGTGGCCGGCGGGGAACTCGCCAAGGTCGAGGACGATGAGTCCCCGGAGCGCACCCCGCTGCAGCCGCGGCCGATCCCCGTCCCGGTCCACGACGAGATCGGCCACCTGGCCGAGGCCTTCAACCAGGTGCAGATCACCGCCGCGGCGCTGCTGGAGCGACAGGTGCTCAGCCGCCGCAACGTCGCCGAGATGTTCGGCAACGTCGGACGCCGGGTCAGCAACCTCACCTCACGCCAGCTCATGCTGATCGACGCCGTGGAACGCGAGGAGACCGACCCCGACGTCCTGGAGCGGATGTACCGCATCGACCACATCGCCGTACGCCTCCAGCGCAACGCCGACAGCCTGATGCTGCTCGCCGGAATCCGGGACCCCGAGGTGGAGGCCCGGCCGACCACCCTGGTCAATGTCATCCGGGCAGGGCTCGGCCAGATCGAGGGCTACCAGCGGGTGTCCCTGCGGTCCGAGACCGAGGTCACCGTCGGCCCCGACATCGTCGACGATCTGACGCTGATGCTCGCCGAACTGCTGGAGAACGCGGTCTCGTTCTCCCCGTCCGACACCCCCGTCGAGGTGGTCGTGCGGCCCGGCACCGACATCACCTCGGACGGTGGTGCGCTGATCGAGATCATCGACCACGGCCTCGGGATGAGCGCGGAGCGCCTCGACGAGGAGAACTCCCGGCTGGTCCACCGGGAGCGGCTCGACCTCGTACCGACCAAGGTCCTCGGCCTGTTCGTGGTGGGAAACCTCGCCCGGCGCTCGGGCATCCGGGTCACCCTGAGCCGTACGCCGGGCGGCGGGGTCACCGGCACCGTCTGGCTCCCCTCCGCACTGCTGCTGGCCGTGCACCCCGCCGCCACACCGTCCGCGGCGGCGGAGGTGGCCGGGCCCGATTCCGTATCGGAGCACCAGGCCACGCCCGAGCAGGAACCCACCGCGCCCGAGCCCGACCCCGAGCAGGCCGCCGCCACTCCCCTGCCGGTGCGGACGCCCGCCGCCACGCCCGAGCGACGGCCCGCCGCCGCCCCCTCGCGGCCGGGCGAACTCCCCCGGCGCCTCCCGCACCGCACGGACGCGGAGCGGACCGCCTCCGCCTCCGCGTCAGAGCCGCGGCCGGCGGACGCCGCCCGCCCGCTGCGACGGCGGGTACGCGGCGCGACGCTCAACATGACCACCCCGACGGCCGACCGAGAGGCCCAGGCCGCGCGCCGGCCTGTCGACGCCGACGCGGTCCGTTCGGAGCTCGACGAATTCGAAGCCGCCGTACGCAGGGCGGAGCAAGAAAGTGCTCCCGCCCCGAGGGACTCAGCGCCCTCGTCACACCAGCAACCCCGGAAGGAGTCGGGCAGTGACGACGCCGACAGGTAAGAGCAGTTCCGAGCGGGCGGAACCCATGGATCTGACCGCCGCCGCGGCCGACTTCACCTGGCTGCTCGACCGGTTCGCCACCCAGACCGCCGGCGTCGTCGACGCCATCGCGGTGTCCTCCGACGGCCTGCTGATCGCGGTCTCCCAACTGCGCGAGCAGGCCGACTCCGAGCGGCTCGCGGCGATCGTGTCGGGCGTCACGAGTCTGGCCGCCGGTGCGTCCGGCAACTACGGCCTCGGCGGCCTCAACAAGGTCATCATCGACCTGGAGGGCGGCCATGTGCTGGTGTCGGCCATCGGCTGCGGTGCCGTCCTCGGCGTGGTGACCTCGAAGGAGGCGAAGCTCGGCAACATCGCCTACGAGATGACCCTCTTCGCCAACCGGGCCGGGAGCGCGCTCACCCCCCAACTGGTCCTGGAGCTCAAGAAAAACGCCGGTGCCGCACCGGCCCGCTGACCCGTCCCCCACCGCGGAGGCAGGGAAACAGCCGCTGAGAAGAGGATCATGATGGCCGCCGGTGAACCAGGACCGGACGAGGGTGGGGGTCCCCCCTGCGCATGGGGGTCCCCCCGCTCGAGCGGAGCCGAGAGTGGGGGAAGAGCCGAGAGCTTGGGGGAGGGCAGCGCCCCGGATCCGTCGGAGCCGGTCGGCCGTGCTCCCGCGATCCGGCCCTTCCTGCTGACCGCCGGCCGGGTGGCGGGTGGCTCCGGCCCACCGCTCCCGGTCGAGACCCAGATCGTGGCAACCTCGTCCGGGCTCGCCGTGCTGCGCTCGCTCGCCTTCGAACGGCACGACATCGTGGCCGCCTGCCGACGGCCGCAGTCGGTGGCCGAACTGGCCGCGCACCTGCACCTCCACCTCAATGTGGTCCGGGTGCTGGCGGAGGACCTGCGCGCCGCCGGGCATCTGGCGGTCCACGTCCCGAACGCCGGCACAACCCAGGACATTTCCGTACTGCGAAGGGTTATTGATGGTCTCCGTGCCGTCCCCGACTCACGGGACACACTCCGTGACAGCGGTTGAACAGCCGCCGGTACCGGTCAAGTTGGTCATCGCCGGCGGCTTCGGCGTCGGCAAGACCACGGCCGTCGGCTCGATCTCCGAGATCCGGCCGCTGACCACGGAGGCCGCCATCACCGAGGTCGCGGCAGGCGTGGACGACCTCACCCACACCCCCGACAAGACCACCACCACGGTCGCCATGGACTTCGGCTGCATCACCATCGACCCGACGCTGAAGCTCTATCTGTTCGGCACACCGGGCCAGGACCGGTTCGGGTTCATGTGGGACGACGTGGTCGAGGGCGCCCTCGGCGGTCTGGTCATCGTGGACACCCGCCGTCTGGACGACTGTTACGCGGCAGTGGACTACTTCGAGCACAAGGGCATCCCGTTCGCCGTCGCCGTCAACGCGTTCGACGGCGAGGTCCACCACAACCTCGACGAGGTGCGGTGGGCGCTGGACGTCTCCGACCATGTACCGCTGGTCGTCTTCGACGCGCGCAACACGGGTTCGGTCCGGGACGCCCTGCTGGTCGTACTCGAAGTCGCCCTGTCCCGCGCGGAGAACACCACGGCGGGCTGACTCCCGGGGCCGCACCGCGACGGGCGGCTCCCTGCGCCGCGGCCCGTAACTACAGGTAAGTGATCAGTTTCACTCGGTACGGAACCCCGCCCGCGGTCCATACCGCCCTCCCGGCTGCCATCATCCCTACCGATGCGGAATTCAGCTGGTTCCGCACGGACCTAAATGACAGCGAAAACAGGGGTGTTGGCGTGAAACCAGGGTGGTCGCGGTGGACCGGTCGACGGCGGGCGGGCACCGGCGCGGGTTCCGTTCCGCGTGGGCCGGGGGTGGCCCGCCGCTCATCGGCGGCGCGGCGTTTCGCGGCGGCCGGCGCGGCCGCCGTGCTCCTCGGCCAGCTCCTCCTCGGCGGGAACCCCGCCGCGGCACAGGCCGTCGCCCTGCCGGGTTCGGCGTTCCCCCTCGTCCTCGATGTGGACATGACGCCGAATCCGGTGTGCAGCGGAGCCGTGCACGGCCGGGTGCAGGTCTACGACCCCGCGGCGGCGAAGGCCGGAGCCACCGTGGAGTGGCGCGTGCGCGCCGGTGCGAAGCAGCTGGCCGACGGGCACCTCGCCATGACCTCCCGCATCGGCACGGCGGAGTTCCGCATTCCCTACGACCGGGTGCCGGCAACCGAGACCGCCCTGCAGATCGACGCCCGCATCGCCGCCTCGCCCGGGGGCCATGCGCCCGGCCGCTACGGCAAGGTCTGGCGGGACACGATTCGCCGGGGGTGCGACCCGGTGCGGGTGGCAGCCGTCGGTGACTCCGTGGTCTGGGGACAGGGCCTGGACCACGACCAGAAGTTCTCCTATCTGACCGGGCAGTCGCTGGGCCGTGAGACCGGCCGGGGCCATCAGCTCATGGACTACTCGATCTCCGGCGCGGTGCTCGACGCGCCCGGGCTGCCCGCGGGCAACAAGGACGCGGCCTGTCTGCACCGGACCGAGAAGCAGGACCCGGACGGCGACGGGGAGATGGAGTTCGGCGAGGTCACCCAGCAAATGCCGGATGTGTTCTGCCAATTGGAAAAGGCGGGCGCACAGGCACGGGCGGGCGGCTACGGTCTCGATGCGGTCGTGATCAACGGGTGCATCAACGACCTCGATCCCTTCTTCGGTATCGGCGTCGGTATCACCCCCGGCTCGAAGAACCTGCCCGAGGCGGTGCGGCGCGAGTGCTCCGGCATCGGCGCGGCCCCGGAGAACCCGGCCAAGGACGTGCCCTATTTCAGCGGGGCGAAGGTCGGATACGGCGGACGCGGGATGCGGGCGGCGATCGAGAAGGCACATTCCCTGCCGGGGCGGCCGAAGGTGATCGTGGCCGACTTCTACTACGCGCTGAGCCGCAGCAGTTCTCCGATCCCGGTCAAGACCTGCTCGACCCCGGGAGTCACCGCGGCACGGCTGACCTCCTGCAAGGGCGCCCTCGGCAGGGTGGCCGAGCGCTACGAGCAGTACACACAACTGGCCAATGCCGCCTACCACCAGGCGGCGGCCGCCGCCAACAAGGCGTCCTCGGACGGTCCCTATGCGGTCGCGGCGGACGGACTGTTCACCGTGGACAATGCCGTTCTCACCCCGGACTCCAAGGTCTGGTCCACTCCGGTCACCGACCCGGCGTTCCCGCTGCGCACCCGGGCCTGCCCCGAGCTCAGCTCGACTCCGGCGCAGTGTCTGAGCGCGGCCGTCGGGCACCCCGACATCGCGGGTGCCCGCCAGTACGCCGATTCTTTTCTCCTCAACCCGAGTGTCCGGAAGTGGTTTCACCTCCCCCGGCAGGGGCCGCAGGCACAGCTGAAGGTCCCGGCGAAGGCGCACGTCGGCAGTAAGGTGCCCCTGACGGTGACGGTGGACGGAAAGCCGCCCGCCGCCGGGTACCGCTACCACTGGTACTTCGGCGACGGTACGCAGCAGGAGACGGACCAGCCGGCCGTCACCCACGCCTACGACCATCCGGGGCCCTGGCTGCCACGGCTCGTGATGACCGGCCCGGAGGGCAAGAAGGTCCTGGTCGAGGCCACCCGCGCGCTCACCGCGGACTGACGGCTCGTTCCAAGGGGGGCGGCTCGCACACGCGGGCCGCCCCCCTTCGCGCTGCCCACACCGAAGCGGCCGATGACGCCGCACCGACCACCCTCCCGGCGGGGGCTCCCCTGCCGGCTGGGGCTCTCCTCCCAACAGGGGCTCTCCTGCCGCCTCCGGAACCTCGGATGTCCGCGAAGCGCGCCCGGCCCTGGCGCGAGCGGGCAGAGAACGATGAGGTGGGCTTCCACGCCGAACTGCCGAACGAGGGCCATGTGCCCGCCGCCCCGCGGTGGCACCGGACGGTTCGGACAGGAGCAGCGCGGACGGGAGGACTGCGGGCATGGAGTTGGAGCTTCGGCACCTGAGAGTGCTGTGTGCGATCGCCGACGCCGGGAGCGTGGGCCGGGCCGCCTCGGACCTGGGGTACTCACAGCCCGCCATGAGCACCCAACTCCGGCGCATCGAGCAGTACTTCGGCAACCCGCTGTTCGAGCGGAACACCTCCGGGGTGGAGCTGACGCGGTACGGCACGGAGGTCCTGGCTCAGGCCCGGGACGTCCTGGCCCGCGCGGCGGCGATCGGACGCCGGCCGGCCGCGGACCGTGCACGGACACGCCGCCCTCTCCGCCTGGCCACGACCAATTCACCGGTCCTGGCCGGCATGCTCATCCGGCTCCGGAGCCAACTGCCCGATCTCACACTCACGGTGAGCAGTGTGTATCCGTCCTCGGAGAGCGTCGAACTCCTGGAGCACGGTGAGGTGGACGCCGCGATCGCCGCGGACTACCCCGGACGTGAACTGCGGCATTCGGCCGCCGTGGCGCACCGCGGGATCGTCACCGAGCCGTCGTTCGTCGCCCTGCCGGCCGGGCACCGGCTCCGGCACTGTCCAGAGGTGGCGCTCGCCGACCTGGCCGACGACGCGTGGTTCCTGACCCCGGACGACGGGGCCGGCTGGCCGGGAGTGTTCTACGCGGCCTGCCGGGCGGCCGGGTTCACCCCGGCGGCGGTCCACGAATTCCTGGGCGACCAGCAGCAGTTACAGAACATGATCGCTGAAGGCATCGGCGTCTCCATCGTGCAGGCGACCCTCCGGCCGATCCCCGACGTCCTCGTCAAACCATTGGTCGGCACCCCCCTGTGGTGCCGTTATGTGCTGGCCTGGCGACGCGAGAGCGTTACCGACGAGACAGCGGACACGCTGTTCGGCTCCGCCGCCGCGGCCTACCGGGCTCTCATCGCCCAGTCTCCGCACTTCCGGACCTGGGCCTCCCGGACCTGGAGCGTGACCAGACCGTAGCGCGGGGGCGGGCGCCCACACCCATATCTTCGTCAACTACCCCACACCAAACCGCCGTTGGTGCCGCCCTCCTCCTCATCCACCGCCCCGACCTTCAGCCCCGGGTGTTATGACGAATGCGCCTCAGGTGCTATGTCACACCTTATTGCCGCCCGTCAGTGGGCGCTGAGATGGTGCCACTCACGCCTCAGCTCAATCCCGAGGCGCATCTGTCCACGAAGGAGCATGGATGCGCTACCGCTTCCCCCTGCCCAGATGTGTGGCCGGCGGACTGGCCGCCTGCCTCGCCACGGCCGGTCTGCTGGCCGCGCCGGCACTGGCGGCGCCACGCTCGCCGGATGCCGACGGGGCCGTCACCGCGTCCCGGACCACCCACCACCCCGTCCCCCCGATCACCGGCCCGACAGCCGGCGCGAACGAAAGGCCCGCACTGCAGGGCCGGCCGCGCGGCGTCGCCCAACTCCCCCCGCTCAGCGCGAAGAATCCCCCCACTTCTTCGACTGCGGCGGCGCGACACAAGAACGGCACGAAGCACGGTGCCGCGGCCTCCTGCACCCCGTCCGACTTCGGCAGCCGTACCGGATCCGAACTGGTCACGTTCGTCCAGGCGTCGACCACGGACTGCGTCAACACCCTGTTCAGCGTCACCGGCAAAGACGCGCACGACGTCTTCCGCGAGGACCAGATGGTCACCATCGCCCACGCCTTCCAGAGCGGGGCGACCGCGTATCCCGGTGACAACTCGGGCAACGTGCTGCAGCTCGTACTGTTCCTGCGCGCCGGCTATTACGTGCAGTCCAACCATCAGGACGATGTCGGCGACTACGGCCCGACCCTGGCAGCGGCCAGCCAAGGCGGGCTGGACGCCTTCCTCTCCAACTCGCACTCCAAGGACGTCACTTCGGGCAACGGCGATGTCCTGAGCGAGGTCATCATCCTCACGGACAGCGCCAACGAGCAGGCCCGCTACCTGAACACCTACAAGCAGGTGCTCAGCGGCTACAACAGCTCCTACGACGACATCCCCAGCATGCTGGCCGCCGTCAACGACGTCTACACGCCTCTCTGGCGCGGGAACTGGAACCCCGACTACGTCAAGGCGGTCACCGCCGATCCCAGCATCGTCGACACCCTCAACACCTTCGCGCTCGACCACCTGGACATGCTGGGCACCGACAATTCCTACCTCGACTCCAACGCCGGGATGAACGTCGCGCGGTACGTCGAGCACCCGGCCCTCAAGGACAAGGTCCGGCCGCTCATGAAGGGCCTGCTGGACGCCTCGAAGATCACCGGTCCGACCGCTCCCCTGTGGGTCACCGTCGCTTCCCAGGCCGACGCCTACGACCAGGCCAACTGCTCGTACTTCGGGGTCTGCGACCTGTCCGGCCAGCTGACCAAAGCAGCACTGCCGATCACCCACACCTGCGACGCGACACACACCGTCAAGGCGCAGTCGCTGACGCCCGAGGAGCTCGAAACCACCTGCGCCAGCGTCCTGGGCCAGGGCTCGTACGTCCGCGACCTGGTGAAGAACAACGGCCCGATCCCCGGCCAGTACGAGTCGACCATCCAGCTCATCGTGTTCGGCAGCCGCAACGACTACCAGACCTACGCCGGGGCCATCTACGGCGTCGACACCAACAACGGCGGCATCACGATGATCGGGGACCCGACCAAGCCCGACAACCAGCCCATGTCCCTGATGTACCAGCGGAGCGACGACAACGGCTTCCCGGCCCGGATCTGGAACCTCAACCACGAGTACACGCACTACCTCGACGCCCGTGACGACATGAAGGGCGACTTCGGCCAGCAGACGTCGGTCCCGGACATCTGGTGGATCGAGGGCCTCGGCGAGTACGTCTCGTACAGCTACCGCAAGATCACCGACAACGAGGCGGTCACCGAGGCCGGCAAGCACACCTACAAGCTGAGCACGCTGTTCCAGAGCACCTACGACAACAGCGATGTGACCCGCACCTATCCCTGGGGCTACCTCGCGGTCCGCTACATGTTCGAAAAGCACCCCGAGGACATCGCCACCATGCTCAGCCACTTCCGCACCGGCGACTACGCCGGCGGCTACGCCGTCTACAACACCGACATCGGCACCCGCTACGACGCCGACTTCGACGCCTGGCTCACCACCTGCGCCAACGGCGCCTGCGCCGCCAAGCCAGCCCCGACCACCACACCTCCGTCACAGCGGCCTCCGGCCCGACCGTCCACCTGACAGGCAGCGTCGGCCCCGGAGCTTCCGGCTCCGGGGCCGAGCGATACCGAGAACCGGGATCAAACGCCCCTGAGGGCTGCGGCACGAGCGGCGATGTCGGCCACGATGCGGCCCGCCGGAGCGACGTCATGGACGAGTCCGGCGCTCTGGCCCGCGTAGAGGGCAAGAGCTTCCAAATCGCCTGACATGCCGGGCACGGGGACCATGTCCTCGTAGCGCGACCAAGTCCGACCGTCGGCGCTGCCGGCCAGCACAGCGCCTTCACCAGGACGGTTCGGCGCGGCGGGACGGCCCGCGGCCTCCCAGGCGCTGAGGGTGGAGTTGCGCAGTGCCCGATGCGGGGCGTCGGGCCAGCCTCCGTCGAAGCACCGCGTGTGCACCGCGTCCTGGGGCGCCGCCCGGATCACGGCCTGGCGGTAGACCTCGTGTGTGGCCGCCTCGCACGCCGTCAGGAATCGGGTGCCCAGCCATCCGGCCTGGGCCCCGAGGGCCAGTACGGCGGCGAGCCCGCGCCCGTCGGCGATGCCGCCGGCCGCGATGACGGGCACCGGGTGTACGGCGTCCACGACGGCGGGAACGAGCGCCATCGTGGTGGCCTCCCCGCGCACGTGACCGCCTGCTTCACACCCCTGGGCCACGATCACATCGACGCCTGCGGCAACGGCGCGTTCAGCCTCGGAGACGGAACCGACGGTGTGGAGGTGAACGGCACCGGCCGAGCGCGCCCGTTCGGCGACGGCCGAGGGATCCCCCCAGAACGTCGAGATGATCGGCACGCCTTCCGCCAGGCAGGCATCGAGGATCTCGTCGACCGGGAAGTCCAGCACCAAGTTCACAGCGAAGGGCCTCGGCGTCAACCGCCGAACCTCCCGGATCCGACGCACCGCCTCGTCCGCGGTGACCCACGTCAGAGCGAGGGTTCCGAGCCCACCCGCCTCCGCCACCGCAGCCACCAGATCCGTCGTGACCGCGGACCCGATGGGCGCCTGCACCACGGGCACCTCGATTCCCAACTGCCGGCACAGAGGCGTGGTTAACGGCGTCACGTTGCCCTCCCCAAGCGTTTCGGTTTCCGAATCACTGGGCGATCTTAATTTTTCGGCCACCGGAACACCAGGGGTTGAAGACGGCCGCCGGCCTGGTGATGCGGATGGCTCGCTGCAGAGCGGAAGGTCCGCTGCCCCGGTGTGTCACACCGGGGCAGCGGACCTTCTTGGCGCAGGGGCGGTGGTGGCGGTCAGCGGTTGTAGATGGCCATGATGGGGTTGCTGTCGTCGCACCACACCTCGTGGTATCCGTTCGCCTGGGCTTGCGGGAGTTCCGTCGCTTCGCACTCCGCCTTCGAGGGGTACCTCTCGGCACCGACGGGGACCCAGCCATCGCCGGGGGGAGGGGCGGCGGAGGCGGTGGTGGCGGTCAGCGGAATGGCGACCGCTGCGGCACCGACAGCGAGACCGACACCGATTCGAGTACGCCACGACTTCATGGTGATCTCCTTGCTTGTCTTTCACGTTCTGAGCTGGTCCTGCTCAGAGATGTTCTCGGCTCCTGTCCAGGGAGCGCCGAGGTGGTCAGCCGATGGGGTTGACGAAGGTGGCCGGGTGGGTGGCGCTCCGCTGGTCGACGAGCGTGCCCCAGGGCCACTTCAGGGTGAGCGCGGTGGTCTCGTTCGGCGGGGTGACAACCGCAAAGGCGGGCTGGTAGAAGCCCTTCTCTTCCTTGGTCAGGGCCAGGTTGATCGTGAAGTCGGTGCTGTCCCCAGGCTTCAGGGTGATCGAGCTGAACTTCTTCGACGAGCGGGCCAGCGACCAGCGCTCGCCGCCGTTCTCGGACTTGAGATCCACGCCCGGGAAGCCGCCGATCTTGCAGGTGCTGCTGCCCTTGTTGGTCAGCACGATGCTGGTGGTCGTCGAGCCGCCCGCGTTCGGGTCCGGGACCGCATCGCCGCCCGTGGCGAACGACGCCTTCAGGCCGGAAGTGTGGCAGCGCTGGACGCCCGAGCCCGCCCCGGCACCGTTGGCGGCACCCCCGCTGCCCGACTGCTTGGCCGCTGCGCCCGCCTTGCTGTCGGCCTTGCTGTCGGCCTTGGCACCGGGGCCCGCCTGCGCATCGGAGCCCTGCGCTCCGGTGGAGGAGCCCGCCCCGCTGGACTCGGCGGCGGCCTCCGTGTCCGTGTGGTCCGCGGGCCTCACGCCGGTGGCGTCCGAGCCGGAGCAGGCGGTCAGGGTGAGGCCGGCGGCTGCGGTCAGGGCCGCGGCGGCCATGCGCAGGGTGCGGCGACGACGAGCGGTGCGGACAGTGGTGCTGGAGCTCATTACGGGTCCCCCGGGTCAGTGGTGTCGTTGTTCCCTCGGTACGTCCCCCACTCTGGTCGGGGCCACTATCGCGAAGCTGCCGCTCCGCTAACGCCCGGCTAACACGGCTGTGAGTAGTGGAAGGACGCCACGGAAAACCCGAAGAACCAGGCCGCGCCGCCTAGTTGGGGAACACGCAGCCGCTTGCCGGAACCAGGGGCGGGTGTGCGATCACCACCTCGACCGGTTGGCGGTAGACGCGGGAGAGCAGCTCCGCGGTGAAGACCTCGACCGGGGGCCCTGTGCGGCGATCTGTCCGTCGTGGAGCACCGCCGTGCGGTCCGCACAGGCTGCGGCCAGTCCAGGCCCAGGTCGTGCAGCACCACCACGACCCCGTCACCGCCTGCCGCCCGCTCCCTGCAGATCCTGAGTACCCATTCCTGGTGGCGCAGGTCCAGCAGCGCCAGCACCTCGCCGCTCGCACGGCCAGATGCCGCCACCACCCCATCGACGAAGGACGCGGGCGGCGAGAGCAGCCACCCGATCGCCTCGGCGGAGCCCGACCACTCTGCGCGGTCTCGGCACCTTCGCCCAGCAGGGTGCACCGTCCGGGCGCAGGCGGCCGACTCCGACTGACGAGAGCGCCATGTCCCGCTCTGCGTAGATATCCTCCGAAGTGTGATCAAAACTGGACGGCTGCGCCTCCGTCGTCGCCACGGCCGGGGGCCACTTACTCTGCTGTCTCCGGTGATCCTGACCGTGGTCATCGCCGGCCTGGCGTACGCCACTCCCCCGGAACTGGCTTTCAGCCGGCTCCTGCCCGCGGCACCGGCCCTCGCCGCCGCCATGTGGCCCGTGCTCCCCACCGTCCTGCTGGGGACGGTCTGCCTTCTCCTCATGATCGGCCTCGGCATCGTGTTCCCCGACCTGGGGACGTGGTGGACGGCGGCGGGGGTCGTCGCCGTGACCGTGGCGGCCGCGTACGGAAGTCATGTCCGGCTCCGGCGGGAGCAGACCCTGTTCCAGGTCCGGCTCGTCGCCGACACGGCGCAGCAGGTGGTCCTGAGCCCGATGCCGCGCCGCTTCGGGGGCATCGAGATCGAGGCGCTGTATCTCGCGGCCGCGGCGGAGGCCAGTATCGGCGGCGACTTCTACGAGGTGGTCGACACGGAGTACGGGGTGCGGCTGCTCATCGGCGATGTGCGGGGCAAGGGTCTGCCGGCGGTGGGCACGGCCGCGGCGATGGTCAACTGCTTCCGGGAGGCAGCCTACGACGAGGCCGACCTGGTCGATGTCGCCCGTCGCCTGGAGGCCAGCAGCACCCGTTACAACGCCGCCTTTCCTCCCGAGGGCCTGATGGAGCGCTTCGCCACCGCCCTGCTCGCCGAGATCCCGCATGGGGGCGGCAGTATCGGAATCCTCAACTGCGGACATCCCCCGCCGCTGCTCCTGAACCACGGGGAAGTCCGCGCCCTGGAGCCCACCGCTCCCTCGCCGCTGCTCAACCTCGCGGAGCTGATCGGTGATCACTACAGCATCGACACCTTCGACTTCGCCCCTGGCGACCTGCTGTTCCTCTATACCGATGGTGTCGCCGAGGCTCGCGACCTCGACGGCGAGTTCTTCCCGCTGGCGGCCTGGCTGCGCCGGCAGACCCCGGGACGGCCCGGCGAACTGATCAACGCTCTTCACCATGACCTCCTCCACCACAGCAGAGAAAGCCTCGACGACGACATCGCCGCCCTCGCCGTCCGCTTGTGCGCCTCTCCGGAGCCGCCGCCTGACGGTCAGAGGAATCAGCCCGCTTAGCCTGGATCCACCGGCCCCATCATCCTGCCTACGCCGGGGTGGTGTGGCACGCGCTGCTGATCGCCCTGATCGTCTGGCAGCACACCGCGCAGCCGTACCGGACCGACGGCGGCATCCGCCTCGATGTGCTCGACCCGGGCCTGTGGTCGGGCTGGATCTGGCCGATCCTGGCCGGGCTCGTCGGTCTCGTGACGCTCGACGCGATCCGGGCGGTACGGGCGTGGACGCGTGCACTGGCGGTCTGGAGCGTCTGCGCCGAGGCGGCCTTCGCGCTGCCGCTGGCGTGGGTCCTGCATCGGCAGGAATGCTTCAACCCGGCCTTCCTGTCCGACGTCAACGGCGGCTGGCAGACCCCGGACTCCTTCTACACCGTGGCGGTGGCGGGGGTCCTGGCGGTGGGTGCGGGCGAGGTCGTGAAACGGTTCCGCGAGGCGCGGGGCTGAGTCCGCTCCTTCCGCGGGCGCTGCGGAGCAACGCCCTGCGAGTCGCCCCCGGCACCGCAGATCTGACATGGCTGTAGTGGGATGAGGCGACGCGCGCCGGCCGCCGGGCCGGGAGGGCAGCATCCGACGGAGGCCGTGCGAGCGTGCGCCGGGACAGTTCGTGATCCAGCCGGCCCGCGCATGCGGATGACCGGGCGGGCCGACTGGCTGACACGTAGCCGGTGCTGCCGGTTTACATGGCAAGGTCAGCGGGATCGCAGAAGGCTCGGGCCGCTCCCTGGAAGACGAGGCACCGTCTCGCATCGCCCGCCGATCCAGCCGGCGTCGGCCGGGCCGGGCCGGAACCAGGCTGGGACCAAGCTGTGCGGTGACCGGCTGCGGGCCCGGCCGTAATTCGCTTGCCCTGGCCATGGGTCAACGCTGCACTGTGGCCGGACACCACGGGTCGTGGTGCCGGTATTTCGAGGAGGCAGCGGCGGCAATGGAGATTCGTTCCACGACCGATGAGGACCTTGACGTCTTCGTCGACACAGTCCATGCCGCGTTCGGGCGCTTCCCGGAAACCCCGGTCGAGGGCGGCGGGCTCTGGTGGTCGGCACTCGAAATGGACCGCGGCCTGCTCGCCCTGACGGCGGACGGGCGGCCCGTCGGCACCGCCGCCGCGCACTCCTTCGAGCTCACCCTGCCCGGTGAGACCCTCGTCCCGGCCGCCGGCGTGACCGCCGTCGGCGTCCTGCCCTCGCACCGTCGCCAGGGCGTGCTCAGCGCGATGATGCGACATCAGCTCACCGAGCTGCGGACCCGCGGGGAGTTCCTCTCCGTGCTGCTGGCCTCTGAGGCCCCGATCTACGGCAGGTTCGGCTACGGACCGGCGACCTACACGGCGCGGCTGACGGTGCCGCGCCACAAGGCCGCCCTCGCCGTTCCCCGGGCGCGCGCAGGGGCCGACGCACCAGCGGCCGGCTCGGACAACGGCTCGGACAACGGCTCGGTCGAGGTGCTGCGTCGTGCCGAGTGCGGAGAGATTCTGGAAGAGGTCTACGACCGGTATCGCCGCACCCAGCCCGGCGCGCTGTCCCGGCCGCACCACTGGTGGGCCCGGCGCGCGGGGCAGCCCCCTATCGCGCCGGCGCCGCGCTATGTCGCCGTTCACCGTGACGCCGACGGCGTCCCCGACGGGTACGCCAGCTACTCGATCGGCGAGTCCCAGACCTTGACGGTCGACGAGACCATCGCCACCGACGACGCCGTCTTCACGGCCCTGGCCCGGTTCGTACTCGGACACGACCTGGTCTCTCAGGTCGTGTTCAAGCACGTCCCGCCCGAGCACCCGCTGCGCTGGCAGTTCGCGGACTTCCGCGCCGGCGAGGTGAGTGGCGACACCGACTGGCTCTGGGTGCGGCTGCTGGACGTCCCGCGTGCTCTGACCGCGCGCGGCTGGTTCATGGACGGCGAGCTCGTCCTCGACGTCGAGGACCCGTTCCTCGGCGAGCACGGCCGCTACCTGCTGACCGTCCGGGACAGCAAGGCCGACTGCGTCCCGACGGACCGGGAGCCCGACCTGTCCCTGGACGTGAGCGACCTGGGCTCGGTCTACCTCGGCGGCACCGCCCCGAGCACACTCGTACGTGCCGGACACATCCGGGCCCACCGCCCGGGCGCGGCCGCCCTCGCTGACGCCCTCTTCCGCGCCGAACGCTCCCCGCACTGCCTGCACTGGTTCTGACGCTGGAGGTCTGACGCTGGTTCTGACGTCTGACGCTGATGCTGATGCTGATGCTGATGCTGATGCTGATGCTGATGCTGACCGCGCGCTCGGCTACCCATTCCGACCGCAGTCTCGTCGTGCTACAGAGATTCGCGCGCGTGGCAACCCGATCACGCACCTGGTCGCCTCCGAACACGACCGCTCGGACAGCCCGGTCGAGTTCCACCTGCTGGTCGTCTTCGTACCGCTCGCGCTGTGGGCTCACGCCCGCCGTGTCTGCGCGCCGTCCGGCTCGGGAGGTGACGCGGACGACGACGTGCGGCGCAGCCGCGCCGGGTCGGTCCGGGACAGGGCCGCTGTCACGTCCAGTTGCCAGCCGGTCTCGTACGCCTCGGCGAAGCGCTCGTTGCCGAGCGCGGCTCGGCTGCGGTCGCTCAGCGTGCGGATCTGCGGATCCGTGCGGTCGTGGGCGCCGCGCAGGCGGGCCGCCGCGCCGAGCAGGACAGCGACTTCGCGGTACCGCCCGTGCAGCGCGGCGAGGCCGGCCACGGTCACCGCTATCGTCGCCACGATCGGCATGTCCCTGCTGTCGACCGCCGCCGCGTACGCCCGGCCCAGCGCCTCTTCGGCGCCCGGCCCGTCGCCGAGTTCGAGACAGAGCGCGCTCCGCACCGCGCCGAGCAGTGCCTGCCCCTGGTCGCCTCCGAACACGGCCTGCTCGGAAAGTCCGGCCTCGATCGACTCGACCAGCTCGCGCGCTTGGGTCAGATCGCCGGTGCGCACCCGCAGAGCGGCTTCCCGCGCGTCGAGCAGGATGGCCATCTCGGGCGACGCCGAGCGCAGCACGCGCTCCCGGGCCACGGCGATCGTCTCGGCCGCCCGCGCGGGCTCATCGAGCCGCACGTGCAGATCGATGCGGCGCAGGTCGACGAAGATCTCGTCGCTGAGGCTGAGCGATCCGAACTCGCGGGCCAGCCGTTTGGCCTCGTTCAGGTCGGCCAGTGCGCCGTCGAGATCGCCGTCGTACTGCCGCACCAGCGCGTGCAGTGGCAGCGCCTTGGCCAGGCCCCAGCGGTCGCCCGCTCGGGCGAAGCACTCCAGCGCGGTGCGCACGTCGCTGCGGACCTGGTCGAAATGGCCGTCATTTTCGGCGAACTGGGCCCGGAAGAAGCAAGCCATCCCGGCCAGCCATACGTCGGGCCCGTCGACCAGCTGATGGAGGACCGTCGGCGACACCTCGGTCTCCGTCAGGGAGGCCAGCCCGAGCGCAGTCAGCACGCCGTGGAGGCCCGGCAGTTCGGGATGGCTCAGCAGCCGGGCGACGAGCGCCCGCAGTTCCTCGCGCCGCTCATTGATCCAGTCCTTGGCCGGCGCCCCCCGGGTGGCGACGGTGTTGAGCGCCAGAAGCACCTCGGCGATGTCGCGTTGCACGCTCGGCCGCTTGGCCGGCAGCGCGACCGTCTCACCGAGCCAGTAGGCCGCGTCGGGATGCCGGCCGAGCATCTGCCAGTACCAGCTCAGATCCACCGCGAGCGCGATCGCGCCGACGGCGTCGTCGGTGTCACAGAGGTGGCGAAGGGCGGCGAGCACGTTGTCGTACTCGGCGTGCAGCACGTGGAGTGCGTCGAGCTGCTCGGGGCCACGAAGCAGCGGGTCGTGGCGGGCGACCAGCTCGCCGAAGTAACGGGCGGCCAGGTCCCGTACGCCGGTCAGGGTGCCTTGCTCGGCCAGGCGCTCCAGGCCGTACTCGCGGAGGGTCTCCAGCATCCGGTACCGGCCGGTGTCCGGCACGAGCTGCAGCAACGACCGGTCGACCAGGTCCGCGAGCAGCTCGGGGACCTCGGCGGCGGCCACCGCGGTGCCGGCACAGACCGCGGTGGCCGAGGCCGGTGTGACGCCGCCGGGCAGGACCGAGATGCGCTCCGCGACCGTACGGGCGTCCGCGCCGAGCAGGTCCCAGCTCCATGCGATGACCGCGCGCAGGGTGCGATGCCGGGGGAAGGCGGTCCGGCTGCCGGTTGTCAGCAGGCGGAACCGGTCGGACAATCCGGCGGCCAGGCCGGCCAGCGAGAGTGTGCGCAGGCGGGCCGCGGCCAGTTCGAGTGCGAGCGGCATGCCGTCCAGGCCGCGGACGACGCGCAGCACCTCGGCGAGGTTGTGCTCGTCGACGTCGAACCCGGGCCGCACGGCCGCCGCCCGCTCGGTGAACAGGCGCACCGACGCCGTACGGCGGGCCTGCCCCGCCTCCTCGTGCGGCTCGGGCAGGGCGAGCGGGCCGAGTGGGACCAGCGCCTCGCCGTCGACCGCCAGTGGCTCCCGGCTCGTGGCCAGCACCCGCAGCGCGGCGCAGCGGGCCAGCAGCGCCGCGATCAGGTGCGCCACAGCGTCGATCAGGTGCTCGCAGTTGTCCACCACGAGCAGGCTCTCCCGGCCGTCCAACTGGTCCGCCAGTACGTCCAGTTCGCCGACCCGGTCGCCGCGCAGCTTGGCCGAGGCCTCGAAAAGCGCCGAGCCGCGCAGCCCGATCGTGGCCAGCAGCGCCGCGCCGACCTTGGCGGGCTCGGTGACCGAGGCGAGGTCGATCATCCAGACGCCGTCGCGGTACTCGTGCCGGTGGCGGCGGGCGGCCTCGACCGCCAGGCGCGTCTTGCCGGCGCCGCCGGGACCGAGCACCGTCACCAGGCGCCCGGAGGCGAGCAGCGTGTCGACCCGGGCGAGGTCGTCGTCGCGGCCGATGAAACTGGTCAGCGGTGCGGGCAGGTTGCTCTGTCTGACCTGCGCGGCGTCGGGGGCGGGGGCGGGCCGCTCGGCGCGCAGCAGGCGCAGGTGGCGTTCGCGCAGGGCGGCGCCCGGGTCGGTGCCGAGGACGTCGGCCAGGCGCTCGCGGATCCGCTCGTACAGGGCGAGGGCATCGGCCTGACGCCCTTGGGCGGCGAGCGCGTCCATGAGCAGGGCGGCGGCGCGCTCGTGGACGGGGTGCTCGGCGAGCAGGGCGGACAGACGGGCCGCGGCCGCATCGGCACGGCCCCGCGCCAGCTCGGCGTCGGCGAGGTCGGCGACGGCCTCGATCGAGGCGTGCGCCAGCCGGGTCGCGACAGCGGGCGCCACCGCGGCGACGACCGTGGGCTCGGCACCGGGACGGTCGCCCCACAGCGCCACGGCCTCGCCGAGCACGGCCGCCGCGGCATGTGGGTCGCCCGCGCGCAGGCGGTCGCGGCCTTGGGCGGCGAGCTGTTCGAACCGCAGCGCGTCCACGCCGGCCGCGTCCACGGCCAGCCGGTAGCCGCCCGCGAACTGCTCGACGTCACCGGCCGAGCCGAGGGCCCGGCGCAGCCGCGAGACCAGGGCCTGCAGGGCGTGGGCCGGGCCGGCCGGCGGGTCCTCGGCCCAGATCGCGTCGATGAGGCCGCTCGTCTCGACCGCATGCCCGCCGGCGAGGGCCAGCCGTACGACCAGAGCCTGCAACCGGGCGCCGGGTACGGGCAGTTCGGTGTCACCGCGGGCCAGCTCAAAGACGCCGAGCAGCGCGACACGCAGCCGCGCGGCCCCGCCACCCCCAGCACCCCCGTCCATTGTCCGATCCTCGCACGCGCACGGTCGGGTCCTCACATCAGGACGGTGCCCGTGTGCCCTCGTGTCAGCGCCGTGTGGGCAGCATGTGAGTGGCCCGCAGCAATCTTGGCGTGCCGCTAACAACCGGCATCGGAAAGGGACTTCTCATGCATGACGTAGTGATCGTGGGCGCCGGCCCCGTCGGTCTGTTCCTCGCCTGCGAACTCGGCCTCGCGGGCTGCTCTGTCCTGGTGCTCGAACGGGACCCGGAGCCCGGCTCCCCGTGGCGGGCGGACCCGCTCGGGATGCGGGGCCTGTCCGCCGCGTCGGTCGAGGCGTTCTACCGCCGCGGGATGCTGCGCCCCCTGCTGACGGCGTCGGGCGTCCACGACGATCCCGGCCCGGGCCCCGACGCGGACGAGCCGTCACCTCCTCGTGGCGTGGGCCACTTCGCCGGCATCGTGCTCGATCCGGCCAAGGTGGACCTCGCCGCCCTGCCGTTCCGGCTTCCCAGTCCGGCGATGGACGGTGTGCTGACGAACCTCGAAGCGGTCGAGACGGTGCTGTCCGAGCGGGCTTCCCAGCTCGGCGTGGAGATCAGGCGCGGCGTCACGGTCTCGGCCCTCACGCACGACGACGAGAGCGTGGTCGCACACGCCGGCGAGCACGAGTACGCGGCGCGATGGCTCGTCGGCTGCGATGGCGGACGCAGCGCGGTGCGCAGGCTGGCGGGCTTCGAATTCGTCGGCACCGAGCCGCTGTTCACCGGCTACTCCATGCTCGCCACTGTCGCCGATCCCGACGAACTGAGCCCCGGGATCCACCTCACGCCGACGGGCATCTACCTCCGGATGTCCACCGAGCACATCGGCATGATGGACTTCGACGGCGGCGCGTTCGATCGTTCGCAGCAGCCGACTCGCGACCACCTCCAGGCGGTGCTGCGCCGCGTGTCCGGCACCGATGTGACGCTGAGCGACGTCCCTCTCGCCTCAAGCTTCACCGATCGGGCGATGCAGACGACGACCTACCGGCTCGGGCGCGTCCTGCTCGCGGGCGACGCCGCGCACATCCACTCCCCCGCCGGCGGACAGGGACTCAACCTCGGCATCGGCGACGCCATGAACCTGGGGTGGAAGCTCGCGGCGACCGTGCACGGGTACGCGCCGGACGGGCTTCTCGACACCTACACCCGCGAGCGGCATCCGATCGGCGCCGCGGTGCTCGACTGGACGCGCGCCCAGGCGGTGGTGATGAGGCCGGACCCACACGGCCGGGCGATCCAAGGAGTGATGCGCGACCTGCTCGGGACCCGTGACGGCACGACCCATGTGTTCGAAAAGCTGTCGGGGGCGTCGATCCGCTACGACCTCGGCAGCGAGCAGCCGCTGGTCGGCCGCAGCGCCCCGGACCTCCGTCTCGAAGACGGCACTCGCCTCGGCGAGCTGTTGCAGGACGGACGAGGCGTCGTGCTCGATTTCAGCCCCGACCGCCGCCTGCGCGATGCGGCGACGGGCCGGCAGAGCCGCCTTCGTTACGCGGCCGGGGTGGCGAAGAACGACCTCGGACTGCGTGCCGCGCTCATCCGGCCGGACGGCGTCGTCGCCTGGGCGGGCGATCGCGACGTTGACCGCAAAGCGTTCGAAGCATTCGAGCGGGCCGCCACCCAGTGGTTCGGCACTTCAGGTATCAACACTTCGGGAATCGGCACTTCGGGAATCTGAACCGCCGCACTGTTCCCTCCTGCTCCCGCCTGCCCCTTCCTGCCCATCCTGCTCCCGCCTGCTCCCCCCTGTCCCCTGTTGAACCTTCTCTTCCCTCAACCCACCTCTCAAGGAGCACTTATGACGATCACCCTCCGCCCGGGAACCACTGTGATGTTCACCGGCGATTCGATCACCGACAGCCAGCGGCTGGAGAGCGAAGACGGCCTCGGGTTCGGCTACCCGCTGCGCGTTGCGGGCGAGTGGGCCTTCCGGCACCCGGGCCGGCCCGTGACCTGGCTGAACTCCGCGATCGCGGGCCACAAGGTGAGAGACCTCGAACCCCGGTGGCAGGCGGACGTGCTCGACGCTCGCCCGGACGTGGTGTCGATCCTCGTCGGGGCCAACGACATGGGCTGGCACACGCTGGACCCGGAGGGGTACGTGATCCCCGTGGAGGAGTTCAAAGCGGGTTACGACCGCCTGCTCGCGCCCCTCGCCGAGGCGGGTACGGAGCTGATCCTCATCGAGCCGTTCCTCCTGCCGATCCACGGCGTCGTCGAGGCCGGTGCCGCGCTCGTCGGGGAGGCAGAGCGAAAGGAATGGCGCGCCGACCTGAACCCGAAGATCCAGGCCGTGCGGGAGCTCGCCGACAAGTACGGTGCCCATCTGCTCCCCGCCGACGGCATGTTCGCCGAACTCGCCACGACGACCGGACCGGAATACTGGGCCGAGGACGGCGTGCACCCGACGCCGGCCGGTCACGCCGCACTCGCGGCGGCCTGGCTGCGCCTGGTCTCGTGACCGTGTCCCGCGATCGCCCGCGACACCGGTGATCGCGAGGAGCTTCGCTGGGGAATTGCCGATGACTCCGCCTACGCCTGCTCCCCACACGCACGGGGTGGTCCCCTGTGGACGCTCACGCAATTCCCCAGGGGAACTTCACGTAATTCCCCTTCAGTGGGCGAAGCCCCAGTCGAGCATCTTGGTGGCGTCGTCGAAGCGGCCCTGGTCGTCCTTGAGGATTGCGCCGACCAGGGTGCGGTTGTCCCGCTTGGCGGCGAAGACGAGGGAGTAGCCGGCCTCCGGGCCGCTGCCCGTCTTGATGCCCAGGGCACCGTCGTAGCTGCTCAGCAGCTTGTTGGTGTTGTCCCAGGTGTAGTACCGGGTGCGGCCGTTGGCCGCCGGGGCCTCGGTCTTGAACTGCTTGTTCTTCACGATGTCGGCGAACACCGGCTGCAGCATGGCGCGCTGGCCGAGCCTGGCCAGGTCGCGGGCGGTGCTGTGGTTGTTGCCGTGCGAGATGCCGTCGAAGCCGTCGAAGTGCGTTCCGGTCAGGCCCAGTTGTTGCGCCTCGGCGTTCATCTGGTTCACGAAGTCGGCGATCCGCGCGTCCGCGGTGTCCCCGGAGCCGAGGTTGTCAGCCAGGGCCATCGCGGCGTCGTCACCGGACGGGATCAGCAGGGCGTACAGCAGCTGCTCAACGGTCAGCGTGTCGCCGATCTGGAGATCGGCGGTGCTGCCGCCGACCTTCTGGACGTAGTCCCGGTACTCCTGCTTCACCGTGATCTGCCGGTTCAGCCACTCCGGGTGCTTGAGCGCCACGATGGCCGTCATGATCTTGGTGGTGCTGGCCATCGACACGCTCTCGTCCGCCTTGGCCCCGCCCCACAGCTCCCGCTCCTGGCTGCCGTCGCGAGCGTCCAGCAGGAAAGCGTGGTCGGCGTTGATCTGGGGAGCGGCCTGGTCCTTCGCATCCTGCGCATCGGCTGCCTTGTCCTTGACAGCGTGCGGTGCCGCCTGAACAGACTGGAACTGCCGCTGTGTGCCCTGCTTCTGGGCGACCGTTGAGGTGGCCTCGCTACCCTGCTGGCCGTTCTCGTCTGCAGAGTGCGCGGCGCCGGAGGTGGCCGCCTCGGCGAGGCCGCCGGAAGTGATCGGCAAGGCAGCACCGACGAGTGCGACCATCGCGATCCGGACTCCGGTGCGGTGTATTCGGTTGGGGCGGGCGTGGGAACCCATGCGGCGTCCGTCCTCCCGGCGAAGGTGCCGCCGGTGCGTAGTAGAACTCGGTTCACAGCGAACCTACTTGTGCGATGACAGCGACTCAAGCCGGCACCGTCATCACCACCTGGGCGGGTGCGGCCCCGGCCGTACTGCGTACCGTCACGGGACCGGGGCCTGTCCCGGCACTAGCCTCCGGCGCGGGCCGGCAGCGGGCCTGGTCCGTCCGGGTGTGCGGACGCGAGCACCGTCGGGAACACCGGCGACGGGAGCGCCAGTTCAGCACCGCGCCCCGGCACACTGGATGCCGGGGCGCTCTCCCGAGAAGCGATTCGGTGCGCGGCCGTGGGCAGCGGTCGTGCCGGCTGCTGTCCACGGCCGCGCTGCCGGCTCAGCGGACGTGCACCGTCACCACGTCAGAGGCGTGCAAGCGCACGGGATTCTGGTCGTGCGGGCCGGTCAGGCCGTACAGCACCGCACGGAACTGCAGGTCGCCGCGGCGCGCGGACGTGCCGTGTGCCGTGACCCGTGCGTCGCCCTCGACCGCGGCGCTGCAATTCTCCTGGTGCCACCCTTGGCCGAAGCCCTTCTCCTCCAGGCACAGCTGATGCAGGAAGCCGGCGCTGTCATCGCCGCCGTGCGCCTTGACCGTGATGGTCTGGCCGACATGCGCCGTGCGCGGCGCCGTGATGTCCACACCCCCCTTGGCGAACGCCGGCCCGGCGGCCAGAGCCACTGAGGCCAGACCCAGCGCACCGATCACAGCCACACGGCCGCCCCGCGTCTTGACCCCGGTCTTCTTCGTCCTGGTCATGGACTTCCCCTCCCGCGGATCCCCCACCTGGTAAGACCCACCCTTCGCGAAGGCGCCCGGTGCGCCTCGCCGATCATCCAGATGAGCCGGCCGCCCCGCGCGTTGCCCCTCGCCCGGCGCCTTTGCGAATTCATGACATAGCCCGCTAACCAAGACTTGATCCCACCAACAGACACCAAATCACTTCTCGGGCGCGGTAGTCCGCCAACCTGAGCGCTCCGATATCGCCAACAGCAAGAAGGGGCGTCGTCCAGCGGCAGGCGCTTCTGGGCCTTTCGGCTGTCTCAGGTGACAGCTCGTAGGGCACGCGCGGTAAGCACGTCCTGGATACCCGGCACGACACCCTTCTCGCTTACGGATGTGCTCGTCCGGGTGGAGGGGCGTTGGCCCCGGCTGCGGCCCGCGGTCCAGGGCGTCAGGGCCGGACAAGCAGCTCAGCGGTTCCCTAGAGCAGGGTGCTCCAGAACGATGTCCACCACCGGGTGAGGATCAGCAGCGCGATCACGCCGTACCAGAGCACCGGGAGGACCCAGTGGAACTCCAGCACCACCCGGCGCAGCCCCGCGGGGGCCGGGATGATGCCGTGCTTGAGGTTGTGCACGGTGGTGCACCAGAACATCAGGATGGTGACGCACCAGGTCAGCGTGCACCACAGGCACAGCGAGTTGATGTGGTACAGCGACTGGACCATCAGCCACATGCAGAAGACCGCGGCGAGCCCGGTGCCGATGTTCAGCCCGGCCCAGTACCAGCGGCGGAAGCGGGCGCCCGCCAGCAGGGCCATGCCGATCGCGACGACCGCGCCGAAGCCGACCAGCCCGGCCATCGGGTTCGGGAAGCCGAAGACGTCCGCCTGCTTGCTCTGCATGACGTTGGTGCAGGAGATGATCGGGTTGAAGGTGCAGGCCGGCTTGTGGTTCGGGTTCTTCAGCAGCTCGATCTTGTCCAGGGTGATGATCCAGGACGCGAGGATGCCCAGCGCGCCGGTGATCACCAGGAGCAACGCGAAGCCGCGACCCGAGCCGATGGTGCCCGTACCGCTCACGCGGTCGTCGTCGGCGGTCACGTCGTCAAGCTCTGTCGTCGTCATATCGCCGTTCCGTCGATCCCTCGGGAGGTGAGCAAGCGGGCCCACGCCGCGGTCGCGGCACGGCCGTTCATTCTGCCCCAACTCACCATGACTCACGGTGCGATGAGCCTGAGGAGACGGCGGCCGCACACCGAGTTCTCTCAGCTTCCGCTCTGCTCCGGCCCGGCCTGTCAGCCGGCCGGCGAGCGGGCCTATGTTCGGTCTCAGTGCCATGGCGAATTCCTGTGCGCGGGCCGCCGCCGGTTACGTGAGACCGCCCTCACGGCACCAGTCGCCGCTCCTTCGCGACCGCCACGGCGCCCGCGCGGGTGTCCACACCGAGCTTGTCGTAGATGCGGCGCAGGTGGGTCTTGACCGTGGCCTCGCTGATGTGGAGGGCGCGGGCGATGTCCCGGTTGCCGATGCCACGGGCGAGCTGGGCCAGGATGTCGCGTTCGCGGTCGGTGAGGGTGGGCCGGGGCCGGCGCAGATTGGCCATGACGCGGCTGGCGACCGGCGGGGACAGGGCGGTACGTCCCTCGGCGGCGGAGTGGATCGCGGCGAAGAGCTCATCGGGGCGCTCAGCTTTGAGCAGATAGCCCGTGGCGCCCGCCTCGATGGCGCGGGTGATGTCGGCGTCCGTGTCGTAGGTGGTGAGCACCAGGACGTGGAGGGAGGCTCCGGGGACGGAGGTGAGGCGGCGGGTGGTCTCCACGCCGTCGATGCCCTCGCCCAGTTGCAGATCCATCAGCACCACGTCCGGGGTGAGCTTCGCGGCCAGCGCGAGCGCCTCCTCGCCGGTGCCTGCCTCCCCGACGACCTCGATGTCCGGGGCGCTGTCGAGCAGGGCGAGCAGCCCGGCCCGTACGACGGCGTGATCGTCGCAGACCAGGATGCGCACGGGAGCGCGGTGGGCGGTCATCGGGGCACCTCAAGGGGGATGGCGGCGGACAGGACGGTGCCCTCACCGGGCGTGGACTCGATGGTCAGGGTGCCACCGAGTGCGCGTAGCCGGGCTCGTATGGCGGGCAGCCCGTGCCCGCGCCCGCTGCCGGGGGAATCGGGCAGCGCGGCGGGGTCGAAGCCGTGGCCGTCGTCCGAGACGTCCAGGACGACCTCGTCGCCGAGGAGGGTGAGGGTGAGGGTGGCACTGCTGGCGGCGGCGTGCTCGCGGACGTTGGCCAGGGCGCCCTGAGCGATGCGCAGCAGGGCGGACTGGACGCGGTCGGGCAGCCGGGGAAGCCGGCCGTCGTCGTCGACGTGGACGCGTACGGTGAGGTCCGCCCCGGACTCCCGCGCGGCCAGAGCGCGCAGCGCCTGATCGAGGCCGCTGCCGCGGGCGAGGTCGGTGGGGGCCAAGTCGTGCACGAAGCGCCGGGCCTCGGCGAGGTTGTGCTCGGCGACGGACGCGGCGGTGCGTACGTGTGCGCGGGCCTTGTCCGGTTCGGTGTCCCACACCCGGTCCGCCGCCTGGAGCAGCATCCGCTGGCTGGACAGGCCCTGGGCGAGCGAGTCGTGGATCTCCATGGAGAGCCGCTGGCGTTCAGCGAGGGTGCCCTCACGGCGTTCCGAGGCGGCGAGTTCGCGGCGGGTGCGGATCAGATCGTCGATCAGGACGCGCTGGCGGGCGGTGTGCCGTTCCATCTGCAGGAAGACGGCGGTGCCGTGCTCACCGCCGTCGCCGTCTCGGGCTTCGGTGCGGTGTCCGCGAACGCCTCCGCGAACGCCTCCGCACCCGCCACGACGTCCGCCACTGCCGCCTCGGCCTCCGTCCCGGCCCGGGCCACCACCACCTCCACCCATCTGACGATCGACGCCGCCGCCAAGGCCGCGCAGGCCGCGCTCGACGCCGCCGAGAAGGAGAACCAGCGGGTCACGGTCGCCGTCGTCGACCGCAACGGCAACACGATCGTCACCCTGCGCGGCGACGGCACCGGCCCGCAGTCCTACGAGTCCGCCGAGCGCAAGGCGTTCACCGCGGCCGCCTGGAACGCCCCCACCTCCCAGCTGGCCGAGCGTCTGCAGCAGGCCCCGAACCTGAAGGACATCCCCGGCACCCTGTTCCTGGCGGGCGGTGTCCCCGTCACCGCCGGGAACGCGCCGATCGCCGGCATCGGCGTCGCAGGCGCTCCGTCCGGGGCACTGGACGAGAAGTTCGCGCAGGCGGGAGCGAACGCGGTGGCCCGCTAGCCGAAGCGTCCGGGCCTTCGGGGCTGAACATCCGGTTCCACGGCGGTAGCCCGCCAGGAACCGGATGTTCTCCGGTTCCACGGCCGACACCTCGCTCCAGACACCGCGCTTCCGTCCCCCGTGATTCCACTGCCCTCCGAGTCCGGCCTCGGGACTGGTAGGCGCGCATGTTGAGGTGTCGCGTATTCCTGATGGGTGGCGGTGGCGGTGTCACCGTGTGTGGTCGCCGGAGGCTAATCGGCTCCAGGTGCCGCCAGCCTCGGTGACGAGCCGGGTAGCGGTGTTGTCGTGGCTCGGCCTCGGGGAGCAAGGGAACAGTGGTTGGCGTCAAGCATTGACCGACGTCATGGACGCCGTTGGCGGCGGGCGTTCCCGCCGGTTACCCGTGCTTGTCCGGTTCGGCGTCGGCGAAGGCGCGGTATCCGCCGAGATCTCGGGCTGGGCGAGGCGTCGCCGCGGTGTACGACTCGGACCGGACCCGGGGCCATCATCGGATGCTGATCCGCCGGCGTAGCGAGGTCGTGTCGGACATTCAGCAAGACCGCCGTCGTCATCACCGCGAAGTCCGCCGGGCGCAAGGTCTTCGGCATCGCCACCGCAGGCGTCCGTCTCGCTTGACCTCTTGCGCGTCAGTCCGGCAGCCAGTGCAGCTCGTGCGCCAGGGTTTTGGCGACGGCACGGATGCGGCGGTGTAGCGGCGACTGCTCGCGTGGGAGGACCAGGTGGATCGTCAGGCTGGGCGCGCCCCGCAGCGGTCGCCAGGTGAGACCGGCCGGTTGTGCCGTGACCGCGGCTTCTCCGGCCGGGGCGAGGGTGACCCCGTCGCGCAGGTCACGCTGAGACATGTCGAAAGAGACTGCGGGCGTGTGGAATCGGGGGTGTGGTCGGGTGTCTCGGAACAGTGCGGACAGCTGATCGTGGATCACGGGGTTGGCCGCACGGTCCGGGAGTCGCAGCGGATACGCGGCCGCGTCGGCGATCTCGATCTCCGGGTGTTCGGCCAGCGGATGGTGCTGCGCCAGCTGGACCCCGATGCGCGCACGCCGCAGCAGGAACCGGCGCACGCCACGGCCCGGCTGTTCACCGCGGGTGATTCCGGCATCGATGCGGCCGTCGGCGACCGCGGGGGAGATCTCCGGTGTCGCCATCGGGACCGCGCCGACCTCGAGTCCGCTGTTGCCGCGAATCAGCCTGTCCACCAGGGCCGGTGCCGTCTCGGCCCCGGCGCTGAGGCTGTATCCGATGCGCAGCGTGCCCAGTTCACCGGCCGCCGCGCTCCGGGCGGTGTCCCATGCCCGGTCCAGCGCCGCCAGCGCGGGCGGCGCGGACTCCGCCAAAGCCGCACCGGCCGTGGTCAATACGACGCTACGCGTGTTACGGACCAGCAGGGCCGTACCGAGTTCCGCCTCCAATCGGCGCATCCGGGCGCTGAGTGCGGGCTGTGCGATACCGATCCGTGCGGCCGCGCGGGTGAAGTTCAACTCCTGCGCCAGCACCAGGAAGTACCGCAGGCTCACCGTATCCGGCGCCACGTGCCCTCCCTGCCGATTGATAACGATCCGTTCTGAGTCTATCCCGTACCGGTCTTTCCCTCGACCGCATATCGAGCCCTAACCTGCGCATATGACGATTCAACTGACCGCGGTACCCGTCGCCGGGATCGATCGATCTGAGTGTCAATTCGAAGTCGGACGTGTCCGGCCGAACACAGGAGGTTTCCATGGCTAAGGGCTACTGGGTCAGTGTCTACCCCGCCATTTCCGACCCTGAGAGGCTGACTGCCTACGACAAGCTGGCCGGTCCGGCTGTCCAGGCTGAGGGCGGGCGCACCCTGTCCCGGATCCCGTCCCGTGGCGGTCGAGTCGTCGCCCACGAGGCCGGAATCACGCAACGCGTCGTTCTGATCGAGTTCGACAGCTTTGAACAGGCCGTCGCGGCATACGAGAGCGAGGCATACCAGAAGGCGCTGGTGGCCCTCCCCGACGGCGTCGAGCGCGACTTCCGCATCATCGACGGCATCGACTGACCGGCGGGCCCAGCGCGGGTGATGCCGGCGCAGTCCCGACAGAGCGGCTGGCCCTGATCATTGCGGCCGGGCAGGAGCCGGTCGGCGGAGCACCCGGGGCAACGGCCCCGGACGCGCATGGCCCGCTCCAGGGCAGGTGCGGCAGATCGGTCCGTCCGACCAGTTGGCGGACTTCGCCGCCCGCCGGCCGCAGCGGGCGCAGTCGCGCAGGTGCCAGCGTTCGTACTATTCGGGCGTCACGTCAGTCACCCCTCGTCGGTGAGCCGGACCCGTGTCGGCCGACGGGCCGCGAGGTTGATTGGTGCGTCCTGTCCGGCGGTGCGGCGCAGGCGGACGTTCTCGGCGCTGGTCGGGATCAGGTCGCTGGCGGTGCAGTCGAGGATGTCGCAGAGCGCGGCGAGCACCGGCAGGGACAGCCGCTCGGGGGTGCCGGAGACGAGGCGGTGGACCTGGGAGGCGGACAGGGTGATCCCGCGTTCGGCCAGGTGCGGCATGAGCTCGGGGACGGTGAACATGCCGCGGGCGGCCATCAGCTCGCGCAGGCGCCACCGGTAGGTGATCTGGCGGGACATCACGAAGTCCTTCCCGGCCGCATCGCGGCCTCAACGGTGGCGTCCAGGGCCCGGCGAAGGGTGCGGGTTCGGAAGTCGGAGCAGACGCACGTGTAGATCGCGGTGGTGGATGCGTACTCGTGGCCGACCTGCTGCTGGACGAACAGCGGATCGTAGCCGTCTTCGATCAGGTGGGTGATGTACGACCTGGCGCAGCGAGTGGAACTCCAGCGCCGGGTCCAGGCCGAGCGCGTCACGGTAGGCGGCGAAGCGGGAGTCCAGCCGCTGGAGCCCGACCCGCAGCCCCCGCTCGGAGGGCCACAGCGCGGGCCCGTGGGCGTGCCGCATCCCGGGACGCACCTCGGTGACCCACTCCTCGATGACGACCGGCGTCCACTGACAGACGGTCAGCACGCTGCGGCGCTTGGGCGGCGAGCCCTTCTTCGCCTTCCCGTGTCGCACCATCAAGGTGCCGTAGTCGCCGAACTCCCGACCGTGCGGGTTGGGGCCGAAGTCGACCTCGTTGAGCATGCGGGTCTCGTTGCGGCGCAGGCCATAGCCGTAGGCTGTCTTGAACAGCGTCGCGTCCCGGAACGTCGGCAGCCAGCCCTTGCATCCCTTGCCCCGGACGCGCACCACCTGCTCGTCGGCGTAGTCGAAGAACGCCTCCAGCTCGGGTCGAGTGAAGGCGCGGCGCTCGGGTTCGCCCTCGCCTTCGTCGGCATGTACCGCCGCGTTCCAGTCGTGGACCACCTGGACCGGGTGCGGCCGAACCGCAGCAGGCACTCCTCCGCCCAGCCGTACGCCGGGTTGGTCACGAAGTCGCAGAACTGTCGTACCGCGCCTTGGTAGTTGCGCACCGTGGAGCGCGCGCAGCCCCGCACCGAGCGGAGGTCCACCGACCACTCCTCCACGTGCTGGGGCGCCCACTTCCACGGGAGGCCGTCCGCGTGCCGGGCGAACGCGCGCACCGTCCGCTCCTGGTCGCTGACGTAACCGAAGGACAGGTTCCTGGCCAGCTGCTGGTTGCGCCAGCCGGCCAGCATCGCCTCGAAGACCTGCTCCTCCGGGCGCAACAGCGGCAGGCAGTCGACCAGGTGCAGCCGTGCCGAGCCCGGCACCAGGGTGTCCCCACCCATCCGATCACTCTCCGTCCATCGCATTCGACGCGAGAATCTCGCATCAGATGTGACCGAAGGGTGTTTTCGCAGGTCCAGGTCCGGAGTCGCGAGTTCGCATCAGCTGCAATTGGCGTCGGTAGGAACATCGGTACAGCCGTTGGCGCTGAGATTGATCGTGAGGTCTAGCGTGGCGCCACGTCGCGGCGAAGGCCACGGGCGTCCGACCTCCTGCACGTCGCCGTAGTACTGCTCATGCAGGGTGAGTGTGATGGTGGCCAGGGAGCGTCGTTGGGTAAAGGGCGAAGTTGATTTCGCCTCCGCCGGTGCGGTCGGAACCGATCTGCGTGGTCAGACGGGCTGACGGAGTGCGCTGACCAGTGCGCGCGGGTCGTCTGCGTGGAAGCGGATGGTGTGGGCCTCTTCCGTTGCGCCGAGCGGGCGGGTGAAGGGGAGTGGCCGGTTCAGCTCCAGGGTCACCGAGGTCTGGCTGCCCACGATCAGGTCGAGGACCCCGTCCTCGGAGAGGGTGATCAGGCGGCCCTTGGGGGAGCGCCGGTCGACCCGGACCGAGGCGATCGCGTCCGGCGGTACGGCGAGGTCGAAGAGGGCTCCGTAGCGGATCCGCAGAGAGCCGTCGGGGCGCACGACATGCGGCCGGGTGACGCAGGCGGCGTGCAGGGCCAGCACGAGGACGACTCCGTACAGGTCGAGTAGCAGGATCACCCGGTGGACTGTCGGCCAAGGGATGAGGAAGGCCAGGCCCACCGTCTCGATGACCATCACGAAGAGCAGTCCGTACATCATCGCGGTCTGGGGCCCGGTGTACGCGGCAGCGAGGTCCCCGGGGCGCACCCCGTGCGTGCCGCGCCGGACCCACCGCCCCAGGGAGGCGAGGGCGCGCAGTTCGTGGAGGACCAGGCGGCGGACCGTCACCGGCACCGTCTCCTGTACGGCGGCCCGCCGTGCCGCCCGGCGGTCCGCGCCGCGGGCGCGCGCGGCGACGTACAGCGAGCGCATCACCCAGGTCTCCAGCAGCAGCACCGCGAGCACCAGCGATTCGGCGCCCGCCAGCGCCCACCCGGGCGGCCGGGCCTCGGCCACCAGGCAGGCTGCCAGGGCCAGTTCCCCCGGCAGCACGGCAGCCACCGCGATCCGCGCCGCCCGTACGCGCCTTGGCCGGCCGCTCATGCCCGGCCCCTCTCCACGAACGCGTCCATGAGCCGACCCACGACTTCCGCCTGCGCGGGGGCGTACTCGGCGAGCAGTGCCTTCTTGAACCCGGTCACGATGACCCCGTCCTCGGGTATTGCGGCGAGCAGCTGCTCGGGGACGGCTGCCAGCAGGTCAGCTGCCAGGGGTGCGATCCGCGGATCGGTGGCGGGGGCTTCGGCGAGCGCGTCGAGGCGCTCATACAGTTCGACGACCGCGGGATCGGCGACCAGGTTCCGAGCAGCGCGAGCATCTCTTGGTTACCGGTGCTGGTGGCGTCCACCAGCGTGAGGCACTCGCGGTCCTCGGCCGCGCTCGGCGAGTCAGTTCGGGGGCCTGTGCCAGCAGTGCGGCGAGGGCGGGTGAGACGGGCTCTGTCGCGCCGGGCGGCTCGGCGAGAAGGGCGCCGAGCCGACAGCGGCGCTCCCGGATGGCGGCCTCCTGGCGGGTCAGGTCGGCGTTCGCAGACGTTATGGGCCCGGTAGCCGTTAGGGCGCCGCTCCGGTTCCGGAAGCAGCCCGACATGGTGGCAGTGCCGCATCGCTCGGGTGGTGAGCCCCACGAGCGCGGCCATCTCTCCGATTCGCATGCCGCCATGAGAAACCCTGCCGTTGCGCCAAGGTCAAGCGGTGAAAGTATCGTCGGGCGCAAAACGATTCAAGCGCGTCTACACCCGGAGTGGTGCGTCCTCGCCAGCGCACATATCTGGCCAGAGTCCGCTCCCGCTACCCCTCGTCGTCCTCGTCGAGTTCAACTCTGTCCGGGTCGCGAAGCGGGCGCAGGGCGCCGCCAGATGGAGTGGAGGCGGTGAAGCTGTAACGGCCAGGACGTTGCGGTTGCGGTGCTTGAGCGGGGACAGGCGAGCGATGGCCTCGTCCCGGACCTCGTGGCCCTCGGCACGGTGTCGCCAATGAGAAGCAGGCCCGCCAGCTGGCTTCGGGGTGACACACAACGCTGTACGGCAAGCCTGAACGTCTTCGCACCCGTCTGCCTTCGTCATTCGGACTGCTGAGGAGCAGGCCGTGCAGTTGCGGAGAGCTACAAGCGAACTCGTCACAGCGCTCAGGGGCAGGTACCGGCGCTGTCTGAGCAGACTCGCTCCGAACGAGTTGGCCGAGCATCAGGCTCTACGGGAGCAACTTCGTGATCAGTTGAGTCAGCTTTAGGCCCAAAGCGATGCGTTGGGCGGTGGCGCAGCTGCTGTTCTGAGACGCTTTGACGACCTATGCGAGAGTGCAAACGCTGAATCTTCACTACGGCACTCCTGACCCGCGCTACCTACCAGTGTTGATGTCTCCGACACCAGGTCGCAGCCAGCGCCCCAGCCGCACCGCGCCGAAGACTGTTCCCCGCCCGCGCGGGGATAGCTCCCTCCTGCCGGCCCTGACCCGAGCCACACCGGCTCAGTCGGTCCCAAATGGCTTGTTGCGACGCGCCGAAGCCCCCAGCGGGCCCAGAGCGGAATCAAGACACGGTGTCCGATGCGAATCCCCTATTGCGGCCTCAGGCCCAGGGGGGTCTGCCGCCGGACGCCCAGCGGGCCAGGCCGCGGCCATCAATGAGGCGCAGGGACTTGGGCAGCATGGCGTTGGTGCGCTCGGCGTCTGCCGTGAAGGCGCTGGTGGTGATGATGGCCGCGCCGAAACAGTTGTGGATGTCCCGGTAGGTGCCGTTGATCTTCATGACCTCTTCGGAGCCGACGCGGCCTTTCCAGCGCTTGCACTGGAGGAGGTAGCGGTCGCCGCTGTGGAGATGGACCAGGACGTCGAGGCCGCGGTCGTTCTTGCCGCCGGAGACGTTGGTCCTGCGGACGGCGGGGTCGCGGCGGGCGAGGTCCGCCACGGCGTGCTCGAACTCGGTGTAGCCCATGGCCTGGTAGGCGGCGATGGTGTGGGTGAAGTCCCGGCGCGGACCGACTCCCGCTGCGCCGGCTATGCCCGCAGGGAGGTGGAGCCGGCCGGTCCGGGCGAGGTAGATGGTCAGGGCCGCAGCGGCTGCGAGGACGATGACAATGGTGCTGACGACGGGGTAAGCGCTCACGACCGCGATGCCGAAGGCCCCGATGAGGACGGCGGCGAGGGCTTTGCCTTCGCGTTCACGGCGTCGGGCGGCTTTGCCACGGGGGCGGCGCTTCGGGCGGGTCGGTCGTCGGGTGGCGGCGGAGCGTCGGCGTGCGGGTGTGGCCATGCGATTCCCCCGGAGATGCTGTCTGGTCTGTTCAGTGTCGTGTGGCGACGACCCCCCGATGGGCAGACCCGGTGAGGTTGGCTGGTTGTGCTTCGTTGTTGGCGTTGTCCCCGATCACTTGTCAGGGGACGAGCCGGAGCAGAAGGGATAGGCCTCTCCGCCGTGCCCTCTTGAGCGATGCGCTCGGCGCTGCTCCCCGGGATCCCCGGGCTCCCCGGGCTCCCGGAATGGCACCTCCCTCACCTCCTGAGCGTGGGGGCAGGCGAGCTGATCGAGCTGCTCGTTCTGGCCGACGCCGGCGCGGCCTCCGGCCTGCCCTGATACGCGATCCCATGTCTGTCGGGGCTATTCGCAGCCGGTATGTCGGCCTCGGCTTCGCGTTGTCCTGGCGGACGGCGGCTATCAGGGGACCGGCACCCTGATCCCGCACCGCCGCCGTCGCGGACAACAGCGCCTCACATTCGAGCAGGAAGCCGACAATGCCGTCCACCCCAGGGCCCGGGCAGCCAGAGTCGAGCACGTCTTCTCATGGATGAAGAACTGGAAGATCCTGCGTGGCTGCCGTCTGCGTGGAGCCGGCGTGCGCCACGCGATGCTCGGCGTCGCACGGCTCACAATCTCGCGCTCAGTGGATGAGCTGGTCCCGCCTCACCGTGAACTCCTCGCGGCCATCGGGCGTGGCGACGCCGTGCGGCGAGGTGGAGACCGTGACGGCCTCCTCGTCCTCCGGCAGACCGTGGCCTTCGGCGACCACGCAGGTGACGGCGACCTCCACCGGAAAGGTCGAGTCCGGGCCGAGCTCGCCCATAGAGTCGAAGACCGGGGCCTTGTCGAACAACGACCAGCACCGTCCCGCCGCGTCCGTGAACTGAACCTCCACCACCCCGGGCCACGGCTCATCGTCCACCCAGCGGACCGCCTCACACCGCAGCTCAACCACGAAGCCCCCAAAGCTGAACAGGTCAACAACGAGCGCCAGTATGCCGCGGGACCTCGGCCGTCGACATACGGGACAGCCTTTAGCGGAAGGCCGTCACCGGAGCCCGCACACCACGTGCTGGGCGTTGCTCCTCGCGCCGATTTCCGTCGTCGCCGGCAGTCGCGGTCCTACGTCGTCAGCGACCCGAATCCGGAACCTCGCGCGGGGCGGACGGAGCCTGATCTCCGGGCCGAGCGACCCAGCCGACAGTGGCGGCCAGAGTACGCAGGACGGTAGCGCCGACGAACACTGCCGAGGAGACCGGCCATCCCATCCATCGCGTCAGATCACCTCGCAGGTCGGGATCGACCTCGACGGTCACCCGGATGTATCTGCTCTCCAACCTGGTGACCTTGGTGGACCGAGGTGCCGAGACATCCGGCCCGCGCCGCAATGCCGCGCGGTAGCTCTCCTTGCGCTGGCTCATGCCTCATCCTGACGCTTGATCAGTTCCTCCGCGAAGTCCATGTACGCCGAGCCCTTGGCCTGGACCGGGTTCCCGAAAGACTGGGCGTACAGGTCGAGCCGCGCGATATGGGTATCCAGCACCTCGAAACCCCGTTCGGTGAGTGCCTCGCGAGCGTCCGCATCGGGCCCGGTGCGCGTGGCATCGGGACGGTTGGTGCGATTGAGCAGCACCGCCGAGCGGGCCGGCTCGGCACGCAGGGACTGCACGTCCGCCATCTCGCCCAGGATGGGTGCCATCCGGTCCAGTTCGATGGGGGCGGGAGTCACGGGCACGATCCACTCGTCGGCGTACCTCATGATGCTGCGGGCGATGCGGGGATGGTCCTCCAGCTGGGGCGCATCGAGCACGACGGCCTGCCGGTCGCCGAGGAAGTCGTTCACGCGACGGTGGACGTCCCCCACCGGCAGAGCGATCACCGGAAACGGAAAGCCATGGGCCAGCTCGCTCCAGCGCAGCGCGGAAGCGGCCGGGTCACCGTCGACCAGCAGCGGCGACATACCCGACTCATAAAGCGCGTGGGCCAGCCACACAGCACTCGTCGTCTTTCCGACGCCGGGCTTGAGATTCACAAACGCACAACTCAAAGGCACAAGAGAGGACAATAATGGGCTTGATCGTCCATTTTCGGTCGGCACGACGGCGTGGTCTCGTGGTTCACCCGCAAGCAGTGAGAAACGTTGGACACCCGGTTGTGGTCGCGGTCGCCCCGTGCGGCACCGGTTGCCCTTTCCTGCCCCTCGTTGGATGGCATTCGGCCCCACCCATCCGTACCGACTACTCCGCTCGGCCCCGCCACGACCGGCCACGAAGCCTGGCGGGACCAGCGCGAACGAGACGTGGACGGCGCGGCCTCAGCCACCTGTTGGCGATCCGAGATCGGCTCACCCAGTAGGGGGCGGCCCGCAAGCCTCAAGGACAACACCCCTTGGACGCCCGCCCGTCCCTCGGCCGGATGCCGGAACCAGGCCGTTTCTTTCGGGACCACCGTGCGGTCCAGATGTGGGTGGCTGCGAGGCGGAGTGCCGCTTGGTAGATGGTGGCGGTCTTGGCATCGACGAAGGCGAGCGGGCGGCCTCCGGCACGGCCCCGTCGTCTCCGGGTCGCGATCTGGTCGGCCGACTGCGGGACGACTGCCCGGATCCAGCGGTTGCGCAGGTGGTCACGGATCGCGCGGGACGAATTCGCCTTGCCGGCCAGGACGGCGCCGGGCCGGACCCGTGGCCGTCCGCGCCGCCGGGGACGCAGATCTTGGCCATGACCAGCTCGCATGCGGGTGCGCCCCCTACCTGGCCAGGCGTCAGGATGAAGGCGAGGGGCCTGCATCGGCCGTCCGAGGCGAGGGGGATTTTGGCGGTCAGAGCGATTCCCACGCGCCACCGGCCGCCCGGCACACCGATGATCAGTCGTGAACCGGCAGGATCGGCGAGCAGCTTCTCCAGGGCGGCCCCGGCGGAGTTCACCGCCCCAGAGAGTGGGGTCATTCCTCCAGTGCTGCCGCCATGCGGTCGAGGTCGGCGAGGAGCACTGCCAGACGCTGCGCCGGGATCGCTTCGACCATGCGCTGCTCGATGGCGTAGACGGCTGCCTGGACGGCGGCCAGGCGCGCGTTGCCCTCCTCCGTGAGGTGGGCGGGCCGGGCGCGACCGTGGTCGGCGGTGGCGGGGCGGGCGATCAGTCCCGCTTCCTGCAGACCCCGCAGAACGACGTTCCCGGATTGCCGGGTGACGAAGGTCGCGCGGGCGAGGTCGGCGTTGGACATGCCGGGATGCAGGGCCAGGAGTTCGAGGGTGGCGTACTGCGGCACGGTCAGGCCGTGCTCGCGCAGGACCTTGTCCATGGCCCCACGGAGGGCGGCCTGGGTGCGTTTGAGCAGGTATCCCACGTGTTGAGTGACGTCTTTCGTGGGGTGGGACGGTTCGGCCGACACGTTCTCCAGCATGTCAGCATTTTGACATACGCGACGCGGTCGCCTTAGCCTCGACCATGTCAAAGTCCTGACATTGCATCCTGACATCGAGTTCGAGGAGACCCATGACTGTCACCATCGACGGCCCCGACTTCGTCGCCCTGCAAGTGCGCGACCTGAACGCGGCAGCGGACTTCTGCGAGCAGCACCTCGGTCTGCGCCGGGCCGCGGTCTCGCCACCCCACGCGGTCGTCTTCGACACCAAGCCGACCCCCTTCGCCGTCCGCGAGCTCCTCCCGGGCGTCGACCTCGCCGACACCGCACGGCCCGGACTCGGCGCGGTGCTCTGGTTCCAGACCTCCGACGCCCATCGGCTCCACGACCAGCTCACCGCCGCCGGGGTCAAGATCCTCACCCCGATCGCGAACAGCCCCTTCGGGCCGATGTTCTCCTTCGAGGGCCCCGAGGGCTACACCCTCACCGCGCACGGAGGCTGACCGTGCCCGCCGTCACCCTCACCCCGGCCGGGCCCTTCTCGCTCGCCTCCAGCATCCGGTTCTTGGAGGGCTTCAGCCCCGCGAGCTATGCCCACGCGCCGGACGGAATCCTCCGCCTGGCCTTCCCCGCCGACGACGGCGCCTCGGTCGTCGCGGCCGCCGTCCGGCAGGAGGTGAGGGCAGACGGCGGCACGGGAACGGTCCGGGCCGAATTCACCGTGCATCCCGGCACCCCGCACCCGGCGACGGCAGTGACCGCAGAGGCAGCGGCCAATCAGGCTGTGCGGGCCCAACTCGCCCGCATCCTCTCGCTCGACGTCGACGCCACCGGATTCCCCGGCCTTGCCGCGGACCCCATGGTGGCCGGGCTCACGGCGGACCACCCGGGGCTGCGCCCGGTGTGCTTCCACTCCCCCTACGAAGCCGCCACCTGGGCAATTATCGGCAACCGCATCCGCATGACCCAGGCAGCCGCCATCAAGGCCCGCATCGCCCACCAGCACGGACACCGCGTCCACATCGCAGGCCAGACCCTGCACGCATTCCCCACCCCCGCGGCCCTGCGCACCATCACCCACGTGCCCGGCCTCACCGGCATCAAGATCCAGCGGCTGCACGCGCTGGCCGAAGCAGCCCTCGACGGGAAACTCGACGCACCCCACCTGCGTGCCCTGCCCGCCGACCACGCCCTCGCCGAACTGCGCACCCTGCCCGGCATCGGCCCCTTCTCGGCCGAACTCATCCTCATACGGGGAGCAGGACACCCCGACGTCTTTCCCCGCCACGAACCACGCGTCCACAAGGCCGTCGCCACCGCATACGGACTCGGCGCCCCGACCACCGACGACGACGTCACCCAATTGGCCAAGATCGCCGACCGGTGGAAGCCCTACCGCAGCTGGGTCGCCTTCCTGCTCCGCGTCCGCGCTCATGACACGTCCCTGCCGGGCCCCATGTGCCACAGCTCCCCGCCATCGTCCTGACGTCGTCTTCCGCACTCGCTGAAATGAGTCGTTCTGATCTGAGAGGAGTCGGAGTCCACCGCGATGGCTGGCCCAGTCGAGGCCGCACTCGGCATCGGCTCGGGCGAGCAGGACGGTGAAGACCTTCCCCCACGTGCCGTCGGCCGCCCACTTCCGCAGCCGATTGCGGACTTACTCCCCTCACCCTTTCAAGCGCCAACCAGGACGTGTCACCCGTCACCAATGTGCCGGGACAACACACTTGGGCACCTCGGTGCGCGGCGCTCCCGTGTGCTCCAGAGCCTTGCGGGCACCGAGTTGGCCCACAGTCTGAAGGCCGTCTGAAGGTCGTCTGAAGGCCGGTTCGTGGGAGCCGAATGTCTCGGCGTGGGCCTGCCGCAGCACCACCTTGGTGGCGGTCACGACCTGTGCCCCGTCCAGGCCGGGGTGCCCGGGCGGCCCCATGGTCAGCCGTGCCAGCCGCTGCCGGCACGCCTGGTCGGCGAGGCCGTCAGCTCAGGCCAGCTGTGGCGGTGCCGGTGGCAGTCACATCCAGATACTGGCCGTACCTCACTTCGGTCCACAAGACGTCGATCACGGGCAGCACAGCGTTGAACTGACGGCTGGTCACGGCACCGCGCGGCGTTGCCGACACCTCCCGATAGCTCCGCCATCGGGCCGCTCCCGGCGCCTTGCGATGTAGCTCGGCATCCGTGGAACAAAGGAAGAGCCGAGACGGAGAGAGCGATGAGGGTGACCCCCGCGCCCCTAAGGCGTAGAGGAGAACGCAGTGCACCGGACACCGCACCACCTTTCCGACTGGAGCCATCGGTCCGACCTGGACCCATCGGACAGGCCCTAGAGGTCCCGTGGCCGCACCATCATCCGGATCCCGTCCCGCGCCCACAGCACGAACCGTTCCACCTGCGTCACTTCGTGCCCCGGCGCGGGCCGAAAGCGCAGTCGCTTGAGGAGGACGGCCAGGACAACCTGGGCCTCTACCGTGGCCAAAGCGGCGCCCTCGCAGCTGCGTGGCCCGATCCCGAAGGGGACGTACGCGAGCCGCGGCCGCTTGGCCACCTCCTGCGGAGTGAACCGCTCGGGGTCGAACCGCTCCGGCTCGGGCCAATGCTCAGGGTTCAGGTGCACCGCCCAGAACGGATAGAACACCGTCGTCCCGGCCGGGATCTCGTACGGGCCCAGAACCAGGTCCTCGGTCGTCTCGCGTGCGCCGTACGGGCCGGGTGGGAACAGGCGCATCGACTCCTTGAGCACCATGTCCAGATACGTGAGCCGCCGCAGATCACCGTAATCGGGCGTGGCGCGCTCGCCCAACACCTGGTCCAGTTCGGCGGCGACCCGATCGGCCGCTTCGGGATGGCGGCCCAGCAGGTGCAGCGTCCACGAGACGGCGACGCCGGTGGTGTGGTGGGCAGCGAGCAGCGTCATCATCACGGTGTCCCGGATCCGCGCCGGGCTCTGACCGGCCTCGACGAGCGCCCCGATCAGGTCACTGCGGTCGGTGCGGCCGTCCGAGCGGTGCGCCGCCACCACGCGGTCGACCGTCGCGCGCAGATATGCAAGGGCCGCCTCGGCCCGCTCCGCCGAGCGGGGGTCGGCCCGCGCCACCTGGTAGAGCCGCCCGAGGTGCTCGGTGAGCACCTCCTCGAACGCGGCGACGACACGGTCCGTGTCGGTTTCCGCGCCGCCGAGCGCGAACCCGCAGATCATACGGAGCGACAGCGCGGTCAACTCCTTTTGCAGCTCGACGGGTTCGCCGTCGGCCTGCCCCGCCCAGCGGTCCGCGAGCTCCCGCGCCAGCTCGGCGAAGCGCGCGAAATGCCGCTCATGAGCCGGCCGTCCGGCGAGCACCGAGAGCAGCAGTCGGCGCCAGGGGGTGTGCTCGTCGGCGGGTAGCACTTGCAGGTTGCCTGCCTCGCACAGCGGGTCCAGGAACGCGAACAGCTCCTCGGGCCGCGTGTCGATGTGCGCCGTGGCCTCCAGAAGCACGGGATCGGCGACCGACACTGCCGTGTCCGCGCCCGGCAGTTGGAAGCGCACGACAGGTCCGTACGCCTCGTGCAGGCGTAACTGGTACCGGTGCAGCCCGCCCGCAGCCGCAACGGCGCTCAGCCCGCCGTCCTCCTGGCGCTCGGGTCCGGGGATACGCATAACAGTGCCTCCTGTCCCAAGTCCTGCCCTCGATCGAGTCTGTTCCGAGGGGCCTCGCAACTCGCCCTTGCATCAGCCAGTTCCCTCCCCCCGGTCCCCGCTTCCCTACCCCACGACGGGTCTCCCGTCCCCGCACTGCCCTGGGCAAGCATTTCGGGGATCACGGAGGGGTGTTGCACGCCAGCACCGGAATGGTGTCCTGGAGTCCTGGTGTCATAGAAGCGCTCGGCCACTGGGCCGGCGGAAGTGCGCGGCGTATCGCCTCCACGCCACACGTGAGGTGCACCGACACTCGGAGGCAATTCCCAAGAGCGGCCAGTCTCTCTCCCCCCCCCGCAATCAGGGTTCCTTTTTACCTTCAGAAGCTCATTACACCGAGTTCCGGGATGAAGTCCATATCCAATGTGGTGAGGCGGCATCCGGCCACGGAGCCGCTGCAAAAAACCCGTTGGCGGACCACGGCGACCGCTGCTACCTTCCGGAAGGCCGTGCGAGAGAACGAGGAGGTGGTACCCGTGAACGCAGTATCGACATGGGTGCTCCCCTCCGGGGTCACGGTCGGGCGATAGGTCGTCCGGGAGCGCCGTTCAAGCGCACTCCCGAAAGGCACGACCATGCACTTCACGTCAGAACAGCACCTCGACGACGGCGTCCTCGAACGCGAATTCACCCTCGGCGAGATCCCTGGCATCCTCTGGACGCCCGCATCTGCATCCACATCGGCACCGGCGCCGCTGATCCTGCTCGGCCACCCTCCGCTCGGGCTGCGCACGATGTACCCCCGGCTGGCGGGGCGGGCCCGGCACGCCGCGGCGGACGGCTTCGCCGCGGCCACCATCGAGCTCCCCGGGAGCGGTGACCGGCCCCGTTGGGCCGCCGCCGAGCAGGCCCGCGCCGACCTGCGCCGGGCTATGGAGGCCGGCGAGCCGGTCGGCGACGAGATCATCGACGCCCTCGTCCTCCCACTCGTCGAAAAGTCGGTCCCGGAATGGCAGGCCGCCCTGGACGCCCTCCTGTCACTGCCCGAGATCGGCGGCCCGGTCGGGTACTCGGGGGGAGTGATCTCCATCGGCATCCGGCTCGCGGTGGTCGAGCCGCGCATCTCGGCCGCCGTTCTGTTCGCCGGGAGTCTCGTGCCCGCCGCCATGTTCGAGGAGGCCCGCCGGGTCACCATTCCGCTGCACGTCCTGCTGCAGTGGGACGACGAAGGGAACGACCGGCAGGCGGCCCTGGACCTGTTCGACGCCTTCGGCTCCAAGGAGAAGACGCTGCACGCCAACATGGGCGGGCACAGCGGCGTCCCACAGTTCGCGGGGGACGCCGCGGCCCGGTTCTTCGCCCGGCATCTGCACTAGCCGCGGGCCGGCGCCACCAGGCCAGTAGGCGGTAGACGGTAGGCGGTGCCGGCCAGCACGCCACTCGCCACTCGCCACTCGCCAAGGACGGGCTCTGGCCCTCCTCGATGGCCGTGGCCAGCAGATGCACAACCGCCCCGATCGCGGCGGCACCGGCCGTCGGCGGCACCGGCCGGTCGGGGCGGCGCTCGGCCCGTTCGTGTCCAACAGGACATGCATCTTGGATGCCTGGCCTACCCCGATCCTCGGACCTCGGACCTCAGACCTCGGACCTGTGAGTTCGCCCCCTTCTCAGCGCCGACATGGGCGGAGTCAAGGACCGCTCGGGAGAGATCGAGGAGGCCCGCATGGTCGAGCAAACGCCGACCGCCAAGCCGCATTTCCCGACTGGCTGGACTGGTACAACTACCACCGCCCCACACCGGAATCAGCGGCCACACCCCAGCCAGCCGCGTCTCCACTGTCCAAACAGCACACCTAGTGCTGTGACCGGGATGGTTCACCGTGGTCGGGAGACGGCTCACGGGACGAGCGCGGTCCGCGAGGCGACTGGTATTACTGGTGCATGCAGGAAGAAACCGCGCGGTCCGCGATCGACACGTTCATCTCCGCGTTCAACGCCTCGGACGACAGCTATGTGACTGCGCTGCTCTCCCAGGCCCTAACCTCGGACGTGGTCTTCTGGGGACCGTTGGGCCGCAGTGAGGGGATCGAGGCGGTCGAGCGGTTCGTGCTGGACATCCGGCGCCACCCCGCGGGGACCGGCACGATGGTGCGCTGTTCGGCGGTGGACATGCCGGGCGAGTGGGCCCGGTACCAGTGGGTCTTCACGACGCCGGATGGAGGCCCCCGCCTGGCGGGAACGGACGTCGTCCATCTGCGGCGGAGCCTCATCGACCAGGTCATCGTCTTCGCGGGGGAGATCGAGCCGTCCGCCTCCTGAGTCATTCTCCTCTGGCGCCGTCCTTCTCCTGAACCGGCCCCGTTCGGGGCTCCGGGTCTGCCCAGCCGAGATCATCTTCACAACGCTTCGGTCGTCCACGCTTGGCCACGAGCGGACCGATGATGCGCTGTGGCTGTGTAAGTTCGCGGTTGGTCAGGCTGCGGTGTTGAGGGGGCGTCCGCCCCAACGGATGCCCTTCTCGCTTCGGATGCGGGCGCGTTCCTTGCGTTCGGCGGCCAGGACGTCGCGGTGGCGGGCGTTGGCGTTGCGCCAGCGTAGATAGGCGTGCAGGGCTCGTGTCTGCACGGTGTGGTTGGGGTGGTTGGAGTTGGCGATGGTGAACTGCCTCAGCGGTCCGAAGTGGGCCTCGATGGGGTTGGCCCAAGAGGCGTAGGTCGGGGTGAAGCACAGCTCGACCTTGTGCTTTGTAGCCCAGCGGCGGATGTCGGTGCCTTTGTGGGCGGACAGGTTGTCCAGGATCACGTAGATGGGGGCGCCGTCGGGCCGGGGGGCGCGGATCGACTTGAGCGCGGCCAGCGTGTTCGCGGCACCCTTCTTGCGGCGGTTGACGCCCCACGACATGTTGTCGCCGACCGAGTAGCAGCCGTGGAAGTACCGGACTCCATGGGTGCGGTGGTAGGTGGCCGGCACCCGGTCGGAGTGTTTTTGTTCGGCCCAGCCCGAGCCTGCGGTGGGCCGGATCCCGAGTGGGCCGAACTCGTCGAACGCGAAGACCCAGTCGGGGAAACGATCCAGGACGTGCTCGATCCGGTCCAGCTTCGCCTCGCGGTCCGATCTCGTTGAACCGGTGGATCACATCGCGCACGGTGTCCTCGTCGGCCGCCACCAGCTGGGCGATCACCGGCACCCGATTCCCGCCGGCCGAGGCCAGCAGCATCATCGCGCGCCGATAGCGCACCGAGTTGGTGCTGCCCCGGCGCACGATCTGCTGCAGCCGCTGCCCCCTGGTCGGGCAGTCTGCGCACACGGACAGGCTCGGCCACCGCGCCTCCAGCGGTCGGATCGGACGTCACCGCACATCCAACCGCCACGACGACCAACCCGGCGAACCTATGCGGTCACAGCACTAGCTCCTACGACTTGACGTCTACAGGAGCATCCACTCTCACTACTCCGCCTGTTCCTTTTCCGCCAGTTCTTCTGGCGTGCCGACGAAGGCTCGACCGCAGCCCGGCGGAAGTCGTTCGACCACCATCGCGATGGCAGCCTCCGCGGTCGGGGCGGGGCCGACGCTCTGGGACCGCGAGGGCCCGCCGACGAGGAAGCCTCCGCCCATCATCGGGGCGATGTACGGCACGTCCCAGGTCCAACGCAGCTCTGTGCACCGGCTGAAGTGCAGCTCGCCCATGCCGACCCAGGGGAACAGCTGCCGTAGTCGGGGCTCGGCGTAGGCGGCGCGTAGCAACCGGCCGTCCACGCGATGGGCAGTGAGCAACTTCTGCCATGCGGCTTCGATGATGTCTTCCTCGGGTGCGCCCTCCGTCATGCCCCGCATTCTGCTCGACACCGAAAGATTTCGGCCAGCTCACGGCGATAACTCTTGGCCCCGCCCCGGGGCACGCCGCACCTCCAGAGGGCAAAATGTCTCGCGTCGTCCCGTGTGGGCCGTGCGGGCACCCGGGTACGAGACGGTCCAGCGGGTGTAGTGCCACTCCTCCCCGGGGCCGGGCCACGCGCGGCGCGGTCGAGAGCCTCACTCCGAATGAGGCTTAGTCGAGCAGCCAGGCGCAGCGCTTGTCCCTGGTCGTGCGCTGGCCTTGGTGGCGGCACCGTACCCACGCATCCACGATGCAGACCTGCCGCCCGCAAACGGCCGGGCGTTGCGCTCGGCCGGGCGGTAGTCGGACCCCTCGTCGGCGTCTCCAACGGCACCCCCTCGGGCCCGGTGACACCCCCCAGGTCATCCCCTCGGCAGGGGGACACAGTCAGGTCGGGCCCGGAGGCAAGCGGCCCTCTTGCAGGACCGCGAAGAAACAAAACGGGGGGCGCTGAGCGGACGGGGCCCCGGTCCGGTGTCCCGGCGAGTGGGGCGCCGGACCGGGGCGTCCCATCACCCCTGTCGGCCCGTGTGGACCTTCAATGCCGTCCGGACGGCGGATTCGAGGGCGCCTTCGATCCAGGCGGGCTTGATGGACGTGTGGTCCCCCGCGAAATGCAGCGGCCCTTCGGATGCGGGAACGTCGGGGAAAAGTTCCGTGTGCTGGCCGGGGAAGAGCACAGAAGCCTCACCATAGGCGTAGTGGTCGCGCATCCACGACTGGGTCTTGCACTTGTTGGTGAAGAAGACCTCGCAGCGGCGGCCGAAGACAGCCTGCACTCCAGCGAGCGCGCGCAGATACCGCTCCTCGTCGGCGAAGGCGTCCCACTTGAGGGCGTCGTCGGACCAGCTGTAGGAGGCGAGCATGATGCCTCCGTCGCTGCCCTCCAGAGGGTGTGCGTGCTCGAAGTACATGAAGCGGTTGGCGTTGTCGCTCACGGAGCCGCCGCCACGGACATGAGCGGCATCCGGTTCGCTGCTCCCAACAGGCCGGAAGACGGCGAAGCACTTCTTGAGTTCGTCGGGGATCGTCACCCCCAGGGCCTTCACGGACTTGTGCGCGCCGAGGTACTTGCCGTGCTTGACCCCGCCCGCCTTGTACTTCTCGTAGAGCTTGTCCTCGATGGAGTTCAGCGCCTCCTTCCATTGCGCCTCGGTGAACTCCCACCAACGGCGGGAGAACTCCAGCAGCACCTTGGTCGCGGCGTCGTAGTGCAGTTCCGTGACGGCCCGGCGCTTGCCGTAGGTGAGCGGAGGGTCGAAGGCCACGTGGCGCAGTCCGGAGAAGGGGACGGTGATGATCGCCTCGTCGCCCTCGAAGACCTCCGTGACACCCCCCTTGCCGGTCTGGCAGTCCTCGGAAACGGTGTGCACCCTGACCTTGCCGTTGTTGCGTTCGATGCGTAAGGCGCGCCTGTCGAGCCTTACCTTTCCCTTCACAGGCGCGTACAGCGCGTCGGCGAGCAGCGCGGTGCCGCCCTTGATCTCCCAGAACTTGGTCTTGGGGTCGATCAGCGCGGCGGACAGGAAGCTGTGCGTGAAGGAGAGGTGCAGCCGGGAGGTCAGGTTCTGGATGGTGCCAATGAGGTCGATGGTCCTGGTGTCGAGTCTGGCGACTTCGGTGAGATACCGGTACATGGACCAGTGGCCGTACTTCTTGAGAACCTCGCCCCATCCGTTGACGAGGGCCGGCCCTTCCTTACCCCGGATGAGCTGGTGTGCAGGTTCGAGGGCCTGCGCGAGGATGGCAGAGGCGGTCTTCGTGCGGTTGGGGCCCGTGACACCGAAGGTGTCGTTGATCTTTTCGGGGTTCTTCTCGTAGTCGGCACGGCGCATGTGGATGCCATTGACGTGGATCCACGTGCGGTTGGCCTTCTTCGTCGGGTTGTCGACCTCCACATCCACCAGGTAAAACTCCTGAAGCGCGAGGTCGAGCTTCTTGATCAGTGCCATCAGGAGCGGGTGGCTGTCGGGCAGCCGCATGGCCCCGGCTTCGGCGTACTGCTTGGGGTCGGCGAAGGGCTGCTGCCCGTTCTCGTGGCCGCCCTTGCGGAACGTCTTGATGCGGCCGCCGACGCGGTTGCCGTTGGCCTCGATCACGACGACATCGTGGCCTGCCCGGTGGAGCAGGTTGGCGGCGAGCAGGCCGGCCGGTCCGGCCCCGACGATCAGGACCCGCTTCGTTGCCTTCGCCCGGCTGGCGGGCAAGCCGTTCTCGATGGCCTTCACGTAGGCCGGGACGAGGGGTTTGTCGTGCTCGTCGTAGACGGCGATGGCGCGGGCGACCGTGGTGTACGCCTTGGGATCGAGGCCGGGCGGCACCGCGGCCGGCGCCGTCGAGGGTGCGGTGGCGGGGCTCAACGCGGTCGCGGGCGCGACGGAGGCGGCGGTGAGCCCGGCAGCGAGCGCCGAGGCACCGGTCGCCGTGACCACGGAGCGCCGTGAGGGCTGCGCGCCGTGCGACCGAGGCGAGGGATGCGAGGCGCGTGAAGCATCCGACGCGAGTCGCTCCTCGCTCGATGCGTCCGTGTTCTTCGTGCTCGGAATGCTCAGGCCTGGAGTGCTCATATCTTGTGTACTCATCGGGCATCACACTTGGCATACGAGCGACGCGGAGCCAGTGCATTCACACGGACGAGGACGGTAAACCACTCGAACCGCTACATGACGCGGCTCCCCTATCAACGTCCACACGAGTACCGGACGCTCGCTCCCTCGTCCCTTCCCGAAGCACCTTGACCAGCACAATCCAGCTCGCCTGCGATGGCCACGGTCACCCGTTGGCGCCGTCCGCCTCGCCCCCGGATCGAGAGCGCGGCAAGGCCCCTCGGCGGCACGGTGGCGAGCTGTGGCGCATCAACGTCAAGGGAGCCGACGGTGCAACCGCCTGGCACCAGGGCTTCGGACCGGACACTCCTGCACAAGCCGTCGCCGGATTCCTCGCCGCGCTCATCTCCTCCCGAAGCCGCTACTACGACTGCATCTGGCATATCGGTCTCCAGGCCCCGGCCGCAGTCTTGGAGACCGGTCGTCAGGTCTGGGAAGCAAGCGCCATGGCAGCGATTGGCGGCGTGCCACCGCACTTGGACTGTTTTCCGGGCAGCCCATCACTCCATCTCCTAAGCTGCTGCCGGGCCGACGGTTGGCTGCCGTCCTCACACCGACCGGGGAGTAAATGGAAGCCGCTGCCATTGGTGCTCGCCTCGCCTCAAGCGTTGTAGCGCCGCTGATCAAGAGACTCTTCGTAGCTGACGGCCCGGGTGCCGGTTTGGTCGACAAGCCGCTGCGCGTCTCGAAGCTCGTTTCGTTCAAGGGAGAGAAACGAGTCCTGTCGGACGAAGATCTGCACAAGATCGCCGAGGAACTGGTGAACCGCGCCGCGCAGTCCACCGGTGTCAAGGAACGTCTGCCGGCATACGAACAGCGTGCTGTGGCACATGCCGTAGCGGACTCACTGAGGTCGCTCGGCTACATCGACATGGACGACGTGCAAGCCGTGCAGCTCGGGCACCTGGCGCTCTCCCGGCATCTGCGGTCGCAGAGCCCCTCGGCCACTCTCGGTTTATCCAGCGACGCGGTGACACTTCATGCGAGCGTGCTCGACACCGCGTGCCTGCACATCCTGCAGTTCTTCACCCAGAGATCAACTTTTGTGGCCCGTACGCTGATCGAACACAGCCGCCGGATCGAAGAGTTATCTCTCAAGATCGACTCTCTGATCGCCCGCACTCCGTCGCCAGCCGACGGGCCGTTCGAGGAGCGCTACGCCGAGTACATCGCCTCCAAGCACGGCAAATTGACCATTTTTGGACTCGATCTGTCCGAGGCCCCTGAGAATTGGCCGCTCGACGCCGCATATCTGAGCTTGGACGCGGCGGGCGGCAGAACGCATGACCTCCCCACTCTCCTCCCCGCCGATCACATCTTGGCCGGCCGTGATCGAGTATTGCTCCGGGGCGTGGCGGGGTCAGGGAAAACTACCCTCGTGCAGTGGCTGGCGGTATCCACGGCGCGGAAGGCTCTCGACGAACGTCTGCTGTATCTCTACGGCCTGGTGCCGTTTGTACTGCCGCTGCGCACGCTGACCCGAGGCGGCGCCAAACTCCCCACACCCGACGGATTCCTGGCCTCCGTTGACTGTCCCATCGCCAACCTCCAGCCCACAGGGTGGATCGACAGGGTACTGAGGTCAAAGCGTGGGTTGATCCTGATCGACGGGATCGACGAAATTCCGGAAAGCGAACGCCAAGAGGCTCGCCGTTGGCTGCAGGAGCTGGTCAGCGCCTACCCGAACAACCGGTGGCTGGTGACCTCTCGGCCTTCGGCCGTACGCCAGGACTGGTTGGTCGGTGACGACTTCGCAGAACTCGACCTTGCTCCGATGAGCCGGGAGAACGTCGTCGAGTTCATCAAGCGGTGGCACAAGGCCGCGGGCATTGGTGATCGCTATGCCACAGATCTCCTGCAGTCCGTACGAGACAAGCAAGACCTGGGCCGGCTCGCCACCAACCCCCTGATGTGCGCACTGATCTGTGCCCTTCACCAGGACCGTCGTGGCTACCTCCCGGATGACCGGAAGGAGATCTACGACGCTGCCCTTTCCATGCTGCTGTCCCGGCGTGACCGTGAGCGAGGAATCTACAAGCCGGGCACCATCCGCATCGGCGAGGAACACCACATCCAGTTGATCCAGAAGCTGGCCTACTGGATGATCCGCAACGGTCGTTCCGAGATGGACCGGGCCGACGCCATCGAGCTGCTGGAGCACGCACTACCCGCGATGCCGAAAATCGCCGATCAAGGAACGGCCGAGGAGATCTATCGCCACCTGCTGATCCGAAGTGGTCTCCTGCGCGAACCAAGTACAGGTTCGATGGATTTCATTCACCGCACTTTTCAGGACTACCTAGGTGCCAAGGCTGCTGTGGAAGGCCTTGACTTCGATTTCCTCATCGCGCACGCGCATCTCGATCAATGGGAAGACGTCATCCGGATGTCCGTCGCCCACGCTCGAATCATGGAGCGAACCCGGCTGTTGACCGGTCTCATAGAACGAGGTGACACATCGGAGAAGGACAGCCGGCGTCTCCATCTGCTGGCAGCGGCCTGTTTGGAACATGCGACAGAACTGAATCCGGACGTGCGGATGGAGGTGGAGCAGCGGGCCGCGGCACTTATTCCACCCCGATCGGCGGATCAGGCGCGCGCTCTGGCTGATGTGGGACCAGTCGTTCTGGACCTGCTTCCCGGTCCGCAGGCACTCTCCGACGACGAGGCCTACTTCACGGTACTGTCCGCAACCCGTCTTCCCACCGACGCCGCGATCTCCGTGCTGGCGCAATACCGCGACCTCTCAGACCTCCGTGTCCGTTCGGAACTGGCCAGGGTCTGGAGTCGCTTCGAGTGCGATCGATTCGCAGAGGAAGTCATTGCTCACCTCGGAGAGGAAGATCTCTACTTCTGCGTCTCGAATGCGCAGGAACTGCATGCGCTCCGAAGGTTCGGTGGCCGTTCTCGCATCCGGGTAACAGGCACGATCACACCTGAGGAGTTCCAGACTGCCTGCGACCCGTCTCGCCTCACTCATTTGTGGGTGGAGGCTGAGTCGGGCGCCACCTGGGAGTGGCTGGCGTACTTCCCGAACCTCAACACCATCACCTTCGAAAGCCCGCTAGCCAGTATCGATGTGAGCAGTCTCAAGAAGGTCAGGTCCCTGCGCACCATTCGACTCCCCGAGGAATCCGTATTCGTGGGATCCGAGGCTCTTCCGCCGTCCACGAAAATTGTGCGAGCGTGCCTGACCACGACCTGATGGACTTCGTCCGCACCGCAGATGCCCACCGATGCCGTGCACGTGCCTCCGGGCCTCCCTCTTCACCGTGCCGGCGGCTCTGTGCCGACCCCTCGGGGATATGCGGCTTGCGGAAGCTGCGTTGCATGCGATTCCGCTCATGAGTGCAGGCAGGCGCCACCGAGCGTGCCGTCGTAGCCCACAGCCTGGGCCGCGACCTCCAAGCTCGGGCAGTCCTGGCTGATTCCCTCGCCGATCACCGGGCAGGCGCTTTCCGATTCGTCACAGGGCGATCGACCACGTTCACGTCCGTACCGCGCAAGGTCTCTCGGTTTCGGGCACGCAGGATACGGAGAATTCGCGGCCACCCCAGGACGATCTCGGTCACCCCAGGAAGCTCAGTCGTACCTGGCGGTTCGGGTTGTCGACGTTGGTATCGACCAGGCACACGGACTGCCAGGTGCCCAGCTCCATGCGGCCCGCTACCACGGGGAGGGTGGCGTGGGGTGGGACGAGGGCGGGCAGGACGTGGTCGCGGCCGTGGCCCGGGCTGCCGTGGCGGTGGCGCCAGCGGTTGTCGGCGGGCAGGAGGTCGTGCAATGCGGCCAGGAGGTCTTCGTCGCTTCCTGCGCCGGTTTCCAGTACGGCAATGCCGGCAGTCGCGTGCGGGACGAAGATGTTCAGCAGGCCGTCGCGGCCGTCTGCCGCCTCTCGGAGGAATGCGGCGCAGTCGGCGGTGAGGTCGGTGACGGTTTCCGTCGAGCCGGTGGTGACGGCAAGGGTGCGGGTGGTGAATGCGGTGCTCATGCGTTCATTTTCGTATGGACGGCCCGCTCTCGTCCGCACCCCCGCGGGTGTCGCCCGCAATGCTGTCTCCATGTTCCGGCAACAAAGGTCCACCAGCCGAGACGACGTTTGACCCCTGTCGGAGCGCACCGCTACGTTCAGCGACATGTCTACATCAGCCCTGCTCACCACGCGCGGTCACATCGACCTGGTGCGGGTGGCCTCTGCCGCGTGTCGCCGCGGCGGCCGTTGCTGATGCGCTGCTGTTCTTGAGGGCGTTGGCGGCGCTGAGGACGGTGCTGACGCTGATGCCGATGGTGTCGTTGATGCCGATGATGTCGCTGATGACGTTTTAGGTTTCGCCTTTCGTGGCTTGGGACCCGGCAGTTCTGGTCTCTCTTCAGGCCTGTGGGCCTTGTGGGTTTGTGGTCTTGCGGCCCTGTGGCCTTGTGGCATTCCTAGGTTTGCCGCGTCCGTCCCGCATTCGCCCCTTCCGTTATTGCCGGTTGTCCCGGATTCCCCGTACCCGGTTCCTTGCTGCTGTCCGGGTGAGGGGTCGTGGGGCGTCCTGGCATGTGACCGCCCCTCGTCTCCCCCTCGTCTCCGTTCCCCTCCCCTCAGTTCCTCTCCCGTGGAGCCTTTATGTCTCTCGACCAGGCCGTGGCCGGCCATGCCCCACCCGATAGTGCCGCTGACGCAGCGCGACCGTCGCTTTCCAAGGGCGTGAAGGCGCGGGCGGAGTCGGCTTCCCGTGGCGGCGGGCCCGTGCTCGATCGTGTCGTTCCGGTTTCGGGGCGGCGGCGGTCGGTGCCGCGGTGGCTGCGTCGTGCGGTGGGGCCCGTAGCGCTGCTGGTGTTGTGGCAGGTGCTCAGTGCGAGCGGGGCTCTGGAGGAAGACATCCTGGCGTCGCCCGGCACCATCGCTGCCACTGCCGGGGATCTGCTGTCGGACGGGACGCTGCCGTCGGCGATGCTGGTGTCTCTCCAACGGGTCGCGGTGGGGCTGGTGTTGGGCGGGGTGACCGGCGTGGTGCTGGCGCTCGCCTCGGGGCTTTCGCGGCTCGGCGAGGATCTTGTCGACGCCACCGTGCAGATGCTGCGGTCCATCCCGTGGGTGGGTGTGATTCCGCTGTTCATCATTTGGCTGGGGATCGGTGAGGCGCCCAAGATCGCGTTGATCTCGCTGGGTGTGGCCTTCCATCTGTATCTGAATGTCTATGCCGGTATCCGTGGTGTGGATGCCCAGTTGGTGGAGGCCGGGACCTCGCTCGGGCTGAGCCGGTGGGGGCTGATCCGGCATGTGGTGTTGCCGGGTGCGCTGCCGGGCGCCATGACGGGGCTGCGCTACTCGCTGGCCACCGCCTGGCTCGCGCTGGTCTTCGGTGAGCAGGTCAACGCCGATGACGGCCTCGGATTCCTGATGAACCAGGCCAGGGAATTCTTCCGCACCGACGTGATCGTGGTGTGCCTGGTGGTCTACGCGATCCTCGGGCTCATCGCCGACTTCCTCGTCCGTACCCTCGAAAGGCTGCTGCTGCAATGGCGACCGACGTTCACGGGTCAGTGACCGACGTTCACGGGTCAGTGACCGACACCGCGGCCGGGAAGGATCCGGGCTCCGCGCCTTCCGGTGCCGCCGTACAGGTGGCGGGGCTGGTGCGTGCCTTCGGCGACCGTGCCGTTATCGATGATCTGCAACTGACCGTCCAGCCGGGCGAGTTCGTGGCGCTGCTCGGGCGCAGCGGCTGCGGTAAGTCGACCCTGCTGCGGGTGCTGGCCGGGCTCGACCGGGAGATCGAGGGTGAGGTGCTGGTGCCGCGCCGGAAGGCCGTGGCGTTCCAGGCGCCGCGGCTGATGCCCTGGAAGCGGGTCTGGCGCAATGTGCTGCTGGGGCTGCCGGGACGCCCCGAACGTGAGGCCGCCGTAACGGCGTTGGACGAGGTCGGGCTCGGTCATCGGGCGGATGCCTGGCCGAAGACGCTCTCCGGCGGTGAGGCGCAGCGCGCGTCGCTCGCCCGGGCCCTGGTGCGTGAGCCCGATCTGCTGCTGCTCGACGAACCGTTCGGGGCGCTCGATGCGCTGACGCGGATCAAGGCCCAGCGCCTGGTGGCCGAGCTGTGGCGGGAGCGGGGCTGCGCGGTCCTGCTGGTCACCCATGACGTGGAGGAGGCCCTGCTGCTCGCCGACCGGGCGCTGGTGATGGAGGGCGGCCGGATCGCGTACGAGACCACGGTGGATCTGCCGCGGCCGCGTGACATCGCCGATCCGCGGTTCGGCGCCCTGCGTGCCCGTTTGCTCGACCGGCTCGGTGTGGAGGGCAGTACGGACGACGGGGCGGGAGGGACCGACCCCGCGGAGGCGGAGGCGGAGGCCACGGAAGACCGCTCCGCCGCTGCTGCCTGACCACGTCGGGGCCGGCCCACCACTCCCCCGGCCACACGAAGACCGACCGTTCCAAAGACCAACCGCCCCAAAGACCGACCGTTCCACCATTCCAAGATTGAAACGGACACAACACCCCATGAGAGCACGCCACCTCGCCCCAGCCGCCCTGCTGCTTCCGTTCACCCTGCTGCTGGCCGCCTGCGGTGGTTCGTCGCGGGCCGAGGGGGGCGGCGGGACCGGGAGCGGGACCGACGGCAAGGGCTCGCTGACCCTCAACGTCGGTGACCAGAAGGGCGGTTCGGAGGCGTTGCTGCGGGCCGCCGACGAGCTGGACAACCTTCCGTACAAGATCAAGTGGTCGACGTTCACCTCGGGCCCGCCGCTGCTGGAGGCGGTCAACGCCGGGGCGGTGGATGTCGGCGCTGTCGGCAACACCCCGCCCGTGTTCGCCGCCGCGGCGAAGTCGAAGATCAAGGTGATCGCCGGGTCGCACAGCAGGTCGGACGGCGAGACCATCCTGGTGAAGAAGGACTCCCCGCTCAAGCGGCCGGCGCAGCTGAAGGGCAAGTCGGTCGCCGTGGCCCAGGGCAGCTCCGCGCACTACCAGCTCGTCGCCTCGCTGAAGAAGGCCGGGCTGACGGCGAAGGACGTCACGCTCAACTACCTTCAGCCGGCCGATGCGCTCGCCGCGTTCACCAGGGGGAAGGTGGATGCCTGGGCGGTGTGGGACCCGTATACCTCGCAGGCCCTGGATCAGGCCGATGCGCGGGTGCTGACCACCGGTCAGGGCCTGGTCAACGGGCTCAGCTTCCAGGTTGCCGCGCCGGCCGCGCTGGACGACAAGAAGAAGTCGGCGGCGCTCAAGGACTACACCGACCGGCTGCGGCGGGCACAGAACTGGGTGTTCAAGCACCCCGACGTCTGGGCGAAGGCCTGGGCGAAGGAGACCGGGCTGCCGGAAAAGGTGGCGCTGGACGCGGTCAAGCGCACCCGGGGGACGGCGGTCGCGGTGGCCGTGGACAAGGCCGCCATCGCCTCCGAGCAGCAGATCGTCGACTCGTTCGCGGCGCTGAAGCTGATCCCCCGCTCCTTCGACTTCGGGGAGTTCGTCGACCCCCGTTTCAACGGTGACCTGCCGCCTTCGGGCACGGCGCCGCGTACCTATGGAAAGGCCCACTGAGATGTCCGTACACCTGCATTGGTTTCTGCCGACCGGCGGCGACGGGCGGACCCTCGTCGACCGGCATGCCTACACCGACGGCGGGATCCGGCGTGACCGCATCACCCCAGTGAGCGGGGTACGGGCCCCGGACATCGAGTATCTGGCCCAAATCGCCAAGGCCGCCGAGCAGTTGGGGTTCGAGGCGGTGCTGACACCGACCGGTACGTGGTGCGAGGACGCCTGGCTGACGACGGTGGCGCTCACCCAGGTCACCGAGCGGCTGAAGTTCCTGGTCGCGTTCCGGCCGGGGGTGATCTCGCCGGTGCTGGCGGCGCAGATGGCCGCGACCTATCAGCGGATCTCGCGCGGGCGGCTGCTGCTGAATGTGGTGACCGGCGGCGACTCGACCGAGCAGAAGCGGTTCGGCGATCATCTAGGCCATGACCGGCGGTATGCCCGTACCGATGAGTTCCTGCAGATCGTACGGGGCGTGTGGGGTGGCCGGCCGTTCGACTTCCAGGGCGAGCACTACCAGGTCGAGGGCGGTCTGACCGCGCTGCCGCCGGACCCGCTGCCGCAGATCTTCTTCGGTGGCTCGTCCGCGGCCGCCGGGCCGGTCGCCGCCCGGAATGTGGATGTGTATCTGACCTGGGGCGAGCCGCCCGAGGAGGTCAAGCAGAAGATCGACTGGATTCGCGGGCTGGCGGAGAAGGAGGGGCGTACGGTCCGGTTCGGCATCCGGTTGCACACGATCTCGCGGGACTCGTCGAAGGAGGCCTGGGCGACCACCGGCCGGCTGCTGGACGACCTCGATCCGGAGACGGTGGCGGCCGCGCAACAGGCGCTGGGCAAGAGCGAGTCGGTGGGGCAGCAGCGGATGCTGGCGCTGCACGGCGGCTCCCGCGACAAGCTGGAGATCTCGCCCAATCTGTGGGCGGGGGTCGGCCTGGTGCGCGGTGGCGCCGGGACCGCGCTGGTCGGCAGCCATGCCGAGGTGGCGGATCGGATCGAGGAGTACCACTCCCTGGGCATCGAGCACTTCGTGCTGTCCGGCTATCCGCACCTGGAGGAGGCGTACTGGTTCGGCGAGGGCGTCCGGCCGGACCTGGCCGCCCGGGGGCTGCTGGATGCGGGCCCCGCTCCTCTGGACGGTGTACCGGCGGCCAATGGCCGGCCCGCTTCCGCGCCGGGTGGTGCACCGCTGCTGATCGCCGGCGGTCGCTGAGCGTCATGGGGGTCGCTGTGGCTTGGCCGAGGGGAAGCGGCACCGCTCCTCATCGGCCCGGCCACGGCGCTCCCGGGGCTGGTATGGACCACCCTGTCGTACGGAGCGGCCGGCCGGAGCCCCGGAAGGACCGGTGCGTCCCACGGGAAGACCCGACCCCCTCCCCCGGTTAGTAGAAGCATGAACTACACCGGGGTGCGTGAGGTCGAGGTCGTGGTGGTCGGTGCCGGGCAGGCCGGCCTGGCTGCCGCCTTTCATCTGCGGCGGGTCGGCTATGAGCCGGACCGGGACTTCGTGGTGCTCGACCACTCTCCACGCCCGGGCGGTGCCTGGCAGTTCCGGTGGCCCACGCTGACGTACGACAAAGTGCACGGGATGCATGCGCTGCCGGGCATGGAACTGACCGGCGCCGATCCGCGCCGCCCGTCGTCCGAGGTGATCGGCGGGTACTTCGACGACTACGAGCGGACCTTCGGGCTGCGGGTGCACCGGCCGGTGAGCGTGACAGCGGTGCGTGAGGAGGGTGGGCTTCCCGCCTGGACGAAGCCTGTCGTAGCCCGTGCGGGGTCTCTCGGGGCCCTTACGGAGTCTGTCGGGGCACTTGAGGGAGGGCGACGGCTGCTGGTCGAGACGACGGAGGGGGACTATGCGGCGCGGGCGCTGATCAATGCGACCGGGACCTGGGACCGGCCGTTCTGGCCGCGGATCCCCGGGCAGGAGGTCTTCGGCGGCCGTCAGCTGCACAGTGCGCAGTACCGGGGGCCGGAGGCGTTCCGTGCGGCGCGGGTCGTGGTGGTGGGCGGCGGGACGTCGGCCGTACAGCAGCTGCTGGAGATCGCGCCGGTGGCGGCCGCCACGACCTGGGTGACCCGCCGGCCGCCGGTGTTCCGCGAGGGGCCGTTCGGCGAGGAGCAGGGCCGGGCCGCGGTCGCGCTGGTGGAGGAGCGGGTCCGGCAGGGGCTGCCGCCCCGGAGCGTGGTGAGCGTGACCGGGCTGCCGATGACCGAGGCGATCCGGCGGGGGCGGGAGAGCGGCGTGCTGGAGCGGCTGCCGCTCTTCGAGCGCCTGACGCCCACCGGGGCGGTCTGGGGCGACGGGCGCACGGTCGAGGCCGACGTGATCCTCTATGCGACGGGCTTCCGCCCCGCCCTCGACCACCTCGCCCCGCTCCGGCTGCGCGAGCCGGGTGGCGGAATCCGGATGGAGGGCACCCGCACGCTCCGTGACGCGCGGGTGCACCTCGTCGGTTACGGGCCGTCGGCGAGCACCATCGGCGCCAACCGGGCCGGCCGCGCCGCGGCCGTCAGCATCCGCGGAATGCTGACGGAGGACTCTCAACCAGCCTATGAAGAAACGGAGTTGGCGGGGAGTCTCGCCTCGTAGGACGAGGCCGCGTGCTCCACCAGACCGATCAGCACCTCCTTGCAGGACGCGCGCTCCCGGGCGTCGCACAGCAGCACCGGGGTCTCCGGATCGAGGTCCAGGGCCCGGGCCACCTCCTGCGCCTGATGGGCGCGGACGCCGTCGAAGCAGTTGACGGCGACGACAAACGGGATGCTGCGGTGCTCGAAGTAGTCGATGGCCGCGAAGCTGTCGGCGAGCCGCCGGGTGTCCGCGAGCACCACCGCGCCGAGCGCGCCCTGCGCCAGCTCGTCCCACAGGAACCAGAACCGGTCCTGTCCCGGCGTACCGAACAGATACAGCGCCAGGTCGTCGTGGATGGTGATCCGTCCGAAGTCCATGGCCACGGTCGTCGTGGTCTTCTGCTGGACCCCGTCGAGCCGGTCGACGGGGCGGCCGGCCTCGGTCAGCCGTTCCTCCGTGTTGAGCGGGCGGATCTCGCTGACGGAACCGACGAGGGTCGTCTTGCCCACGCCGAACCCTCCGGCCACCAGGATCTTGAGGGCCATGAAGGAGTCAGAGCGCGCGGAGTCCATCGATCACTTCCCTGAGTATGTGCGCGTCGGGCAACTGGGCGGGCGGCACGGGGCGGTTGACGCGGATCAGCCCCTCGGCCAGGAGATCGCTCAGCAGCACCCGGACCACGCCCAGGGGCAGCCCGGAGTCGGAGGCGACCTCGGCGACCGGGCGGGGGCGTTCGCCGCACAGCGTGAAAATCGTGTGCTGCTCGGGCGACAGCGCGGGGGCCTCGTCCGGGCGGGGTTCGGCCTGCACCACGGCCATCAGATCGAAGGCCGCACTGCTCGGCCGGGCCCGCCCGGCGGTCATCGCATAGAGCCGGACCATCGGCCCCGCTTCGTCGTCGTACCAGCGCGGGGTGGAGTCGGTCATGGCAGGCCGGTCACTCCGATCCTGCGCGCACGGGGGTACCGAGGTGTGCGCCGACCTGCTTGACGAGCCGGGCCATCTCGTAGGCGACCAGGCCGATATCGGCCTCGGCATCGCCGAACACCGACAGGCACGAGCCGTCGCCGGCCGCCACCACGAAGAGGAAGCCGCCCTCCAGCTCGACCATGGTCTGGATGACCTGGCCGGCCGCGAAGTGCCGGCCCGCTCCCTTGGCGAGGCTGTGGAAGCCGGAGGCGATCGCCGCGAAGCGCTCGCTGTCGTCACGGGTCAGTCCGCTGGACGTGCCGACGGCCAGGCCGTCGCCGGAGAGCACCACGGCGGAGCGGATCTCCAGCACACGGGAGACCAGGTCGTCGAGGAGCCAGTTGAGTTCGCCGGACAGCTGCTGGTCGACGGTCATGGTGTTTCTTCTCCTCGTGATGCATTGTCGTTCGTCCCGTTCGGGTGCCGCGGGCCCTGCGGGTGCGGCTGCTCCTGCGGCTCCCGAGGCGCGGGCTGCGGGTGCTGGGGAGGTGTGGCCCCGCGGCCGCGCGCCCAGCCGGCGCGCAGCGACGCCATGGTGGCGCGGGCCTGTTCCGGAGACCGGCGCGGTGCGGGTGTGCCCTCGGTGCGCGGCACCCACTCGGGCTGCTGGTCCGGACTCGTCCGCAGCTCGGGCGCCAGGTTGGCCTGGCGCACCCGGCGCGGCAGAACGGCGTCCGTGTCTGCCGCGGTGTCGGACGGCGGTGCGGGGGTGGAGGCGGCGGGTGCGCGGTGCGCGGGCGCGGGGCGTTCCGCCGCTGTGCCGGGCGCGGGGTGTTCCGCCGCTGTGTCGGCCGCGGCGGGCGGGAGCGCGTTGCGGCGTGGCACCACGGCCGGCGGGACCCGGTGTGCGGCCGGCCGCCGCCGGTGGAAGAGCGAGGCACTCTCCTCGGACGGCTCCGGGCTCCGCGCGTCCGGCGTCTCCTCGTCCGCTCCCGCGGCGAGCAGGGCGTCGGGCACCAGCACCACGGCCGTGATGCCGCCGTACGGTGAGGGCTGGAGGGCCACCTTGACGTGCCTGCGGTGGGCGAGCCGGTTGACGACGAAGAGACCGAGCTGTTCGGTGTCCAGCAGGTCGACCTCTTCGGCGTCCTGTATACGGCGGTTGGCCTCGTCGAGCGCCTCCTTGTCCATACCGAGGCCGCGGTCGTGGATCTCCACGGCGATACCGGCACCGACCCGTTCGGCGCGCACCTGCACCGTGGTCTGCGGCGGCGAGAACATCACCGCGTTCTCGACGAGTTCGGCCAGCAGATGGGTGAGGTCGGCGACCGCGCCGCCGATCAGCCGGGCGTCGACGAGGGCCTGCACCTCGACCCGCGGGAAGTCCTCCACCTCGGCGACGGCCGCGCGGACCACGTCCAGCAGCGGTACGGGATGGCGCCAGCCCCGTCCGGGCGCGGCGCCGGAGAGGATGATCAGGCTCTCGGCGTGCCGCCGCATCCGGGTGGTGAGGTGGTCGAGCCGGAAGAGGTCCTCCAGTTCCACCGGGTCCTCGGTACGGCGTTCCATGGTGTCCAGCAAGGCGAGCTGGCGGTGCAGCAGCAGCTGGCTGCGCCGCGCGAGGCTCACATAGACACCGGAGATACCGCTGAGGGCCTCGGCGCGGCCGGCCGCCGCCTGGAGCGCGGCACGGTGCACCGCCACCAGGGCCTCGCCGACCTGCCCCACCTCGTCGCGGCCGGTGCCGCGCGCGCCGAGCGGGGCGACGGCGTCGATGTCCACCTTCTTGCCCGCGTGCAGCAGACGCATGGCGGCGGGCAGATCCCGGCGGGCGACCCGTAGCGCGGAGTTGCGCAGCTCCTCCAGCTCGACGACCAGCCGACGGCCGATCTTGACCGAGATGAGGAGCGAGAGCAGGACGCCGGCCAGGCCCAGGGCGACGGCGATCCCGGGTCCGCCGAGGGTGCCGGCGGACAGCGGGTCGGCGTCATGGGCCGCCCCGGTGCTCGCGGCCCGCTGGGCGGTCCGCAGGTCGTGCAGGACGGTGTCGCTGACATCGGTCCAGTGCACGGCGGAGACGGCGGTGGCGGCCGGGGTGCCCGCGCCGGCGTCCCGTACGGCGTTCTCGGCGGCGCGCAGTTCGCGGTAGGCCGCGCCGTCCAGGATCCGGTGGTAGGCCGCGGCGTCATGGGGCCGCAGATCGTCGACGGCGGCGGTGAACAGTGCGCGCTGGGTGTGCACCGCGCCGGTGAACGCGTCGAACTGCCCCGGTGACATCCGGCCGGAGAGCTGGGCGGCGCCGAGGACCGCGTCCTCGCGGGCGAGCGCCTCGCGGGCCCGGGAGAGTTCCAGGACGACGCGCACCTCCGAGGAGACCGCCGTCTTCTCCAGGCCGGTCAGCGCACCGACGGTGGCGAGACCGTCCTCGACGACGCCGGTGTAGCCGGCGACCAGACGGTCCCGGTCGGGCTTGTCCCCGTCGACGCGTCCGCGCAGCGCGGCCAGCCCGTCGGCGTCGTGCAGCAGCCGGTCGATACGGCCGGGCAGCTGGGGGTCGACGGCCGCCACGTCGGCGCTGCCGGAGGCGATGCCGTCCCGGAGGTCGACCGCGGCGGAGTCGGTGGCCCGCTGCCGCTCACGCAGCGTCTGCTGTCGTCCGGGATCAGGGGAGGCGAGGGCGCGTGCCGCGGCGCTGCGTTCTTCCTGTACGGCGGAGACGAAGTCCCCGACCGGGGCGACCAGGGTGGCGTTGACGTCCTTGAGCCGCTGGAGATCGGAGACGTTCCGCGCGGTGGTGACGGTGGCGAACGCCCAGAGGGCGATCAGGGACACCACGGGGACCATGAGCAGCGCGACGATCTTCGCGCGCACCGATCGGGGCATCAGGCGAATACGGTAATCCGCGGTGAATTCCGGGGACTTGGCAGCTGCGGGCAGCGCATGTCTGGGGCAGCCGCTCCCGGGCGGCTGGGCCTCCCCTGCGGGCCCGGAATGGTCCGGGGTCTGTCGTCTGTGCATGAATTCCTCAACAGGTCGGGCGAGATGGGGAGTTCAGTGCTCGTGCAGCGAATCGACGGAGGCGGCTGCAGCACGTTCGCGGGCGGTCGGGGACAGAGCGACAAAGGCCGCTGTGAGGAAGAGAAATGAACCGAGTGCGACGGCCAGCGGAAAGATGAATTCCATTGCGACGACACCCGGCAACGGCGCACGGCTGGGCGTCAATTCGATGCGCACGGCAGCCATTCCGGTGTAATGCATGCTGCAGACGGCGAGCCCCATGACGAGGGAGGCCACGGCCGCGCCGACGGTGCCCCGCACGCTGAGCGCGGCCCACAGGGCGGCGGTGGCGGCGCCGGCGGCGATGACGACCGAGAGCGCGACCAGGGCCGGGTCGAAGTCGACGTGCCCGTGCAGCCGCATGGCGGCCATGCCCAGGTAGTGCATGGCCGCCACGCCGACACCGGTGCCCAGCCCGCCGAGCAGCAGCGAGCGCAGTCCGGGGGCGCCGTAGCCCACGGTGAAGACGCCGGCGCCGACGACCACCATGGCGATCAGCAGGCTGAGCACGGTGAGCGGGACGTCGTAGTGGACCGGGCTGCCGGTGACCCCGAAGCCGAGCATGGCGATGAAGTGCATGGTCCAGATGCCGGAGCCGATGGCGACGGAGGCGGTCAGCAGCCAATTACGGCGTGAGCGCCCCTCGGCCGCTCGCGCCCTTACGGTGCAGCGCAGGCCGAGGGCGGATCCCACGCATGCCATGGCATAGGCGAGAACCGGAGATATCCAGCCCGCGCTGAAGTGGTGCAGGTGGCCCACGGAGTTTCCTTTCGCGTATTCGGTTCGCGGCGACGGACGCTAACACGTGATCGTCTTGTGAAACTCGGACACCGGCACCGAGGGATTCCGGCGGGAATATGGAGTTCTTGACGCACCGTTTCGCTACCGGCGAGTTCAGTGATCTCACTTTCGGGTATATGTCCGCCCTTGCCCGGGCGCCCGGCACTTCTGATTGCACGTCAATTCCAGGCGAATACCGCCCGGCTGCATTTCAGCAATGAGATCGAAAATGAGAAAGGTCACGCGCGGCGCGGCCACTGTGTCCGCACAAGCACCGCCATGCCCCCTCAAAGGCCGGCAGGGGTGCCATAGGGGACATCGCGAGGACTCCACACGATGCGAACAAACGAACGCGGGAGCGAGTGTTCGCCGGTAAGCATGATCGAAGAGGGAAGGCCTTCAATTGACTCGCAGCGACGAGCCATGATGACGGGGCGCGAGCGACGTGCTGCAGACCGTTACCGCGCCTCCGGTCGATATCCCTTGCTGGGCCGGAGAGTTGAGTCCCCCGACTTCAAGGAGACGAATCCCCATGGACATCCTCACCCATCTGCTGGCCAACATCCTGCACTTCGTGGGTTGGCTCGTCTGACAGACCACATCCCCAAGGCGCCGCCCGTCCCTGTCCCGGGACGGGCGGCGCCTTCGTGTCCGCCGGGCCGGGGCCTGTCCTCGGGATCAGCCGCGGGGCCGGGCTGATCCGCACGACAGGCCCTACTTGTCCAGTTTCTGCCGGGCCGTCTCCGGCAGCGTCAGATAGACGAAGAACGACACCAGGCACAGCGCGGCCACGTACCAGGGGAAGAGACCGGCGTGGCCGGCCTGCTTGAACCAGGTGCCGACGTACGGGGCGGTGCCGCCGAAGAGGGCGACGGTGAGCGAGTACGGGAAGCCGATGCCGGCGGCCCGCACCCGCGCGGGGAACACCTCGGCGTTCACGGCCGCGGCGACCGAGGTGTATCCGGTGAGCAGCACCATCCCCGCGCACTGCACCAGCAGGAGCGAGACGAACGCGTCGGTGACCAGGTGCAGCAGCGGAACGGCCAGGACGGCGAAGCCCAGGGAGAAGCCGAGCAGCAGCGGTTTGCGGCCGATACGGTCCGAGAGCATGCCGCCGAGCGGCTGGAGCAGCGCGAAGAAGACGAGCGAGAGGGTACCGACGGTGAGCGAATCACCCTTGTCGAAGCCCGCGTTGACCTGCGCGTAGGTGGGCAGGTAGGTCGTCCATGTGTAGTAGGCGATGGTGCCGCCCGCGGTGATGCCGCAGATGAGCAGCGACTGGCGGGGGTGGCGGCGCAGCGCCTCGAAGAGGCCTGGTCGGTCGGCCGTCTGCTGCTTGGCGTCAGGGGTCTCCGCGGAGTGGAGGGTCTCCTGGGCGCCACGCCGGATCCACAGTCCCAGCAGGCTCAGCAGCGCGCCGAAGAGGAACGCCACCCGCCAGCCCCACTGGCCCATCTGCTGCTCGGTGAGCAGCGCCGCGAGCAGGGCCGCGGTCCCGGACGCCAGCAGCTGGCCGGCGGTGGTGGACACGTACTGGAAGCTGGAGAACAGCCCGCGCCGGCCGGGCCCCGCCGATTCGACGAGGAAGGTCGTGGAGGCCGCGAACTCACCGCCCACCGACAGGCCCTGCACCAGACGGGCGATGACCAGCACGAGCGGTGCCAGCAGTCCGGTGGTCGCATAGGTGGGGGTGAGCGCGACCAGCAGGCTGCCGCCGCCCATCAGCAGGATGGTGAGGGTCAGTGCGGTCCGTCGTCCGCGGCGGTCGGCGATGGCGCCCATCAGCAGTCCGCCGACCGGCCGCATGAAGAAGCCGACCGCGAAGACCGCGAAGGTCGAAAGCAGCGGTACCAGGGAGTTGCCGGCGCCCTCCGGGAAGACCTGCCCCGCGAAGTAGACCGCGAGGAAGGAGTAGGCGTACCAGTCGTACCACTCGACGGCGTTGCCGATGGAGGCGGCGGCCAGCTGCCGCAGCTGTGAGGGCGGGCGGGCGCCGCCGGGCGCCCGGTCCTCGGCTATGTGTCCGGCGTTCGACATGGTCCTCCGCTCCCGGTTCTTCTCCTCGGCCTGCTGCTGGGGCAGGATGAGCCGACAGGTGATCATGTACCGCGGAAGCGGATGGCCGCCAGAGGCCGGAGCGGCCGAAAGGAGATGGCAACGTGCGTGTAGCACTGTTCGTCACCTGCATCAACGATCTGCTCCATCCGCGGACGGGGCAGGCGGTGGTGGCGCTGCTGGAGCGGCTGGGGGTGGAGGTCGACTTCCCCCACGGGCAGAGCTGTTGCGGTCAGCCGCAGTTCAACACCGGATACCGCCATGCGACCGAGCCGTTGGTGCGCCGCTTCGACCACGCGTTCCGCGACTACGAGTATGTGGTCACCCCGTCCGGTTCCTGCGCCGCGATGGTGCGGGACAACTATCCGCGGATCGGGGCGAAGGCGGCGGCAGAGGGGCGCGGACGGGAGCTCGCCGACGCGGCGGCGCTCGCGGTGCCCAAGACGTATGAGCTGACCGAGTTCCTGGTGGATGTGCTGAAGGTGACGGATGTCGGCGCCTATTACCCGCATACCGTCACCTACCACCCCACCTGTCACGGGCTGCGGATGCTGGGACTGGGCGACCGGCCGCGGCGGCTGCTGGAACAGGTCAAGGGGCTGGAGCTGCGGGAGCTGCCGGGCGCGGAGGAGTGCTGCGGGTTCGGCGGCACGTTCGCGGTGAAGAACGCGGCGGTGTCGGCGGCCATGGGGGCCGACAAGGTCCGCAATGTCCTGGGCACCGGCGCCGAGGCGGTCTGCACGGTCGACAACTCCTGTCTGCTGCACATCGGCGGGACGCTGGCCCGGCAGGGCTCGCCCGTCCGCCCGGTTCATATCGCCGAGATCCTGGCCAGTACGGAAGGGGGCGTGCGATGAGCGGCACCTACCTGGGCATGCCGGACTTCCCCCGGGCCGCGGCCGCCGCCACCCGCGACACCCGGCTGCGTGCCAACCTCACCCACGCCACCCACACCATCCGTGACAAGCGGGCCAAGGCCGTTGCCGAGCTGGACGACTGGGCGCAGCTACGGGCCGCGGGCGCCGCGGTGAAGGACCGTACGCTGCGCCATCTCGACCACTATCTGGAGCAGCTGGAGGCCGCGGTCGTCGCCGCGGGCGGGCAGGTCCACTGGGCGGTGGACGCGGACGAGGCCAACCGGATCGTCACCCGGCTGGTGCGGGAGACCGGTGAGCGCGAGGTCGTCAAGGTCAAGTCGATGGCGACGCAGGAGATCGGGCTGAACGAGGCACTGGCCGAGGCCGGCATCCGCGCGTACGAGACGGATCTGGCCGAGCTGATCGTGCAGCTCGGCGACGATCTGCCCTCGCACCTCCTGGTCCCCGCGATCCACCGCAACCGCTCCGAGATCCGCGACATCTTCCGCCGGGAGATGGGGAGTTGGGGGCGGCCGGCACCCGAGGGGCTGTCCGACTCCCCCGCCGAGCTGGCCGAGGCGGCGCGGCTGCATCTGCGGGAGAAGTTCCTGTCCGCGAAGGTCGGGATCTCCGGCGCCAACTTCATGGTCGCCGAGACCGGCACCCTGGTCGTCGTGGAGTCCGAGGGCAACGGCCGGATGTGCCTGACCCTTCCCGAGACGCTGATCTCCGTCGTGGGCATCGAGAAGGTGGTGCCGCGCTGGCAGGACCTGGAGGTCTTTCTGCAGCTGCTGCCCCGCTCCTCCACCGCGGAGCGGATGAACCCGTACACCTCCACCTGGACGGGCACGACGGACGGCGACGGGCCGCGGACCTTCCATCTCGTACTGCTCGACAACGGGCGCACCGACACCCTCGCCGACACCGTCGGACGGCAGGCGCTGCGCTGTATCCGCTGCTCGGCCTGTCTGAACGTCTGCCCGGTCTACGAGCGGGCCGGCGGGCATGCGTACGGCTCGCCGTACCCCGGCCCGATCGGCGCCATCCTCACCCCGCAACTGCGCGGAATCGAGGGTGCGTTGGAGGCTTCGCTGCCGTATGCGTCGTCACTGTGCGGGGCCTGCTACGAGGTGTGCCCGGTCGCCATCGACATCCCCGAGGTGCTGCTGCATCTGCGCGAGCGGGTCGTCGAGGGCGGGCCGGTCACCCGGCGCGGGGCGCGGACCGTCCTCCAGCCGGCCAAGGGGCATGCCGCGGAGCGGGCCGCGATGCGCGCGGCGGCCTGGGCTTTCGATCACCCGGGCGTGCTGCGTGCCGGGGCGCGGCTGGCGGCCCGCACCCGGCGGCTGCATCCACGGCGGCTGCCGGGGCCGGGGCGCGCCTGGTCGGCGACGCGTGAACTGCCCGCGGTACCGGCCGAGTCCTTCCGCGACTGGTGGCAGCGCACCCGCGGTACCTCGTCCGAGCGGCAAGGAGGCGCCAAGTGAGCAGCCGGGACGTGGTGTTGGGGCGGGTGCGCCGGGCGCTGGCGGATGTGCCGCGCGGTGAGGGGCCGGACGATCCGCCGGTGGTGCGCGACTATCACCGGGTGCACGGGCCCCGTACCGCCGCGCAGGACGTCGACCTGCTCGCGGAGAATCTCGCGGACTACCGGGCGCTGGTGCATCGCAGCACCGCCGGGGAGCTGCCGTCGCTGATCCGCCGCCTGCTGGCGGAGCGCGGGGCACGGACGGTGCTGGTGCCGCCGGGCCTGGATGCCTCGTGGACGGCCGGCGCCGGGGTCACCCTCGTCGGGGACCGCGCATCGAGCACGCCCCGGGAACTCGATGCCGTGGACAGTGTGCTGACGGGCTGTGCGGTGGCCATCGCGGAGACCGGCACCCTCGTCCTGGACGGCGGCCCCGACCAGGGCCGGCGTCGGATCACGCTGGTGCCCGACCATCACCTCTGTGTCGTCCGGGTCCCTGACCAGGTGGTCGGCTCGGTGCCGGAGGCGCTGCCGCGGCTGGCGCCGGAGCGCCCGCTGACCTGGATCTCCGGCCCGTCCGCCACCAGCGACATCGAACTCGACCGGGTGGAGGGAGTGCACGGGCCGCGGACGCTGGAGGTGATTCTGCTGGCCTCATCGCGAGCGGCGGACTGAGGGCTGCCCCGTAGGCAGTGTGCGGACGCGGGAAAGCACTGAGGGAGCCCCCGTGCGGGGGCTCCCTCGGTACGCGCTCGGACTCGTGCGCGTCAGAGCTTTCCGCCGATCTCGCACGCCCGGCACGGCGGCCGGCCGCAGGTGCACTGCATGATGGCCTCGAGCACCTCACGGTCGTGGTAGAGGCACTCGTCCTTGCAGGTGTGGCGCGGGATGAAGCCCGCGGGGATCTCACCGGGCCACGGCTCGTGGCCGTCCCGGCAGCGGAGGAACCGCTCGGGGTCGGTGGAGTGCAGGTCGTGCATGGTCGACCGGGCCTCGTCCTCCAGCTCCCGCACCCGCTCCACCAGGCTCCTGAGCTCGGCAGCAATGCTGGAGTACCGGTCGGAGCCGGTCCGCACATGTGCGGACCGCAGCGCCATGGCCGCGTTACCCAGAAATCTGCCGGCATCCTGCAGGTCGGTCACGTGATGCATCTGAATGCCGTTCACGCCTCGTACCCACACGGCGTCCGTGCTGCTCACTGATCCACCTTCCCGGCGTTGACCTTGGTTTTCTTGCGAAACAGTATGCGCGGCGCCGTTGCCTTCGCATAAGGGAAAATCCAACTATTTACGGACGCTAAAGGTCTCACCTCGCGCCCGTCCAGGAATTTCGGCGTGAGTCCGCTCACAGGAGGGTGGTAGATCTTTCTGCTGGAATTCCTCCAAGAATTCTGGATCTTTCAAAGACCACTGAATAACTTCCGGCGATTTCTCGTGCGCCGCGGCCGCCCTGTGCTCTCAGGCGACCGTGTACGAGCGTGCTCCCGCCCCGGCGAGCCCGCCGCCGTCGACGATCAGGTACTCCTGGCGGACGGGGCGCCCGTCGAGCCAGCACTCCAGGATCTCCCGGGCCCCGGCGGCGTAGCGGGCCTGCGCGGACAGCGTCGAACCGGACACATGGGGTGTCATCGCCTCGTACGGCATGGTGCGCCAGGGATGGTCGGGCGGTGGCGGCTGCGGATACCAGACGTCACCGGCGTAACCGGCCAGCTGTCCGCTGTTGAGGGCCCTCACCACGGCGTCCCGGTTGACGATGAGCGCGCGTGCGGTGTTGACGATGTACGCACCGCGCTTCATGGCTCCGATCAGCTCGTCGTCGAAGAGGTTCTGCGTCTGCGGGTGCAGCGGAGTGTGGATCGACAGGACATCGATCGAGGAGGCCAGCGAACGGACGTCGGGGTGATAGATCAGTCCCAGCTCCTCCTCGACGCCCTTGGGCAGCCGGTGCACATCGCAGTAGTGCAGGGTGACGCCGAACGGCTTGAGGCGGCGCAGCACCGCCTGGCCGATACGCCCGGAGCCGAGGACGCCGACGTCCATGCCTTCGATGTCGTAGGCGCGCGACACACTGTCCGCGATGTTCCAGCCCTTCTGGGTGGTCACCCAGTCATGGGCGGGCAGGTAGTTGTGCACCAGGGTGAGCATCTGCATGACGGCGTGCTCGGACACGCTGATGCTGTTGCTGAAGGTCACCTCCGCCACCGTCATGCCGTGGGAGATGGCGCTCGGCAGGTCGACGTGGTCCGACCCGATTCCGGCGGTGATCGCGAGTTTGAGCCGGGGGGCCGCTGCGATGCGCTCGGGGGTCAGATAGGCGGGCCAGAAGGGCTGCGAGATCACCACGTCGGAGTCGGGCAGCTCACGGTCCAGTGCGGAGCCGGCCCCTTCCTTGTCGGACGTGACGACGAAGGTGTGGCCCCGCTCCTCCAGGAAGCGGCGCAGTCCCAGTTCTCCCGAGACGCAGCCGAGCAGCTGTCCCGGGGTGAAATCGATGGCTTGCGGGGTCGGCGCGGTCTGACCGCCCGGATAGCCGGTGATGGTGGGGATCTCGTCGCGGGCGTAATCGGGGGGATAGCCGCCCACGGGGTCCGGATAGAGCACCGCAAGAATCTTTGCCATGGCCGTCCTCCATCGGTGGGGGGCCATTGCTCCTGTAAACCGGCGGGTCATCTTGGACCAGGACGGTTCGCCGGTGATCTTGAATTTTAGTCGAGTGGGCATCGGCGCTGCAATGCCCGTCGACAAGGGACGAACTGTGCCGGTGGATAGGGATACAGCGCAGCGGGAGCGGTGATCACCCGGCTCGCCACCGGGGCGTTCCGGCAAAGGCCGGGCCCCAGCCGTCAGGGACTTGACATGTGGATCTACGAGACGTCTCCTTGAAAGAGACGAAGTGGATTGTGGCGCACGCTGATCGAGGCGCGCCGCACCCGCACTCGGGTTGACCAGCGTCCACCGGCATCCGGAGGCTGCTGATGGCAACCTATGAATATCTATGCAGCCGCTGTGGGCCCTTCGACGTGAAGTTGGCGATCGGTACGGCGCCCAAAGCATATGGCTGCCCTGTTTGCGCAGGCGCCGCGAGACGCGTGTACTCCTCGCCCGGCCTCACGCTGACCTCGCACACGGTCGCCGCCCTCCAAGACCGGGAGGAGCGGGCCCGTGAGGCCCCGGCAGTGGTCTCCGAGGTGCCGCCACGCACGAGGGTGCCAAGGCGCCCGCATCCCGCGCTCTCCCGGTTGCCGCGCCCCTGAGGGCGGTGGTCGGCCAGGCAGAACGTCGCAGGCGGGCTTCGCCGATTCCGCCCACGCGGACTGAGGAGGTGCGTCCCCGTGGGTAACGTGGGACTGCTCTTTGTCGGTGCGGTGCTCTTCCTCAACGGAATGCTGTTGCTCGGAAAGGTCGATGGCCGGGCCGCAGCGGTGTTCAACCTTTTCGTAGGCGCACTGCAGGTGCTGACGCCGACCTACCTCATCATTGCCGCCGCTGGTGATCCCACCAAGATCCTGGCGGTATCCGGCATTTACCTGTTCGGCTTCACCTACCTCTATGTAGGTATCGGACTGCTCGCCGGTCTCGACACCACCGGCGTCGGCTATTACTCGTTGTTCGTGGCCGTCGCGGCCCTGGGATACTCGTTCGCCAGCTTCCATCTCCTGAAGGACTACCCCTTCGGCGTGATCTGGCTCTACTGGGCATTCCTATGGTTCCTGTTCTTCCTGCTGCTCGGTCTGAAGTTGGACAGACTCACCACCTATACGGGCTATGTCACGGCAATCGAGGGCTGGGTCACCGGCGTGATTCCCGCGGCGCTGCTGCTCTCCGGTTACTGGAAGCACCCCACCGAGACCGCCATCGCACTCGCGGCCTTCGGCGTGGTGGTGTTCGTGGCGCTGTGGCCGCTCACCCGGAAGTCGCGGCAGAAGCCCCCTGCGGCCCCGGAGGCCGAAAGCGCGGGCGCACCAGCGTGACCGGACCAGAAATGAGGAGCTGTCATGCCCGAAATTGTCTTCACAGTGGACCAGAGCAAGTCGATGCGTGACCAGGACGTCCCCGGGCACAACAGGTGGCACCCGGACATCCCCACCGTCGCCATGGTGAAGCCGGGAGCGGAATTCCGCATGGAGTGCCGCGACTGGACCGACTGCCAGGTCGGCAACAACGACTCCGCCGACGACGTACGTGACATCGACCTGACCATCCCCCACATGCTCAGCGGCCCGATAGGCGTGGAGGGCGCCGAACCCGGTGACCTGCTCGTCGTCGACATACTCGACCTCGGCCCCGTGCCGCAGCAGACCGGCGACGCGGCGGGCCAGAGCTGGGGCTACACCGGCATCTTCGCCAAGGCCAACGGCGGCGGCTTCCTGACGGACTACTTCCCGGACGCCTACAAGGCCATATGGGACTTCCACGGACAGCAGGCGGTCTCCCGCCACCTTCCCGGGATCCGCTTCACCGGGATCACCCACCCCGGTCTCTTCGGAACCGCTCCGTCCACCGAGATGCTCGCCCGCTGGAACACCCGCGAGAAGGCACTGATCGACACCGACCCGAACCGGGTCCCGCCACTCGCCGTACCGCCGGACAGCTCCCATGCGCTCGCCGGCACGGCCACCGGAGACCTCGCCACCCGCATCGCCGCGGAAGGCGCGCGTACGGTGCCCGCCCGCGAGAACGGAGGCAACCACGACATCAAGAACTTCACACGCGGTTCGCGGGTCTTCTACCCCGTATACGTCAAGGACGCCAAGCTTTCGGGAGGCGATCTGCACTTCAGCCAGGGCGACGGTGAGATCACTTTCTGCGGCGCCATCGAGATGGGCGGCTTCATCGACTTCCACGTCGAACTGATCAAGGGCGGCATGGAGACGTACGGCATCACCACCAACCCCGTCTTCATTCCGGGCAACGTCGAGCCGCGGTACACGGAGTTCCTCACCTTCATTGGTGTCTCCGTCGACCACGACACGGACACGAACTACTACCTGGACGCGACGCTGGCCTACCGCCGGGCCTGCCTCAACGCCGTCGAGTACTTCAAGAAGTTCGGCTACAGCGGAGAGCAGGCCTACCTGCTGCTCGGCTCCTCGCCCATAGAGGGACGCATCAGCGGCATCGTCGACATTCCCAATGCCTGCTGCTCGCTGTACGTACCCACCGCCATGTTCGACTTCGACGTCCGCCCCTCCACTGCGGGCCCGATGAAGGCCGACCGCGGCCAGTGCGCGATGGCGAGCGCCTGACCGGATCGCGGCGAGGGCCCCGCAGCCCCTGGAGGACTGCGGGGCCTCGCCCTGCTGGGGGGCGATGACCGGGGGCGATGGCCGGGAAGGGCTGCGACAGGTGTGCGACCCCGCTGTCAGTGGGGATTCCTACACTGATCGGGATGCCCTTCGCACAGGCCGTGCGGGGGCGCGCGCCCGGGGGGAGGGAGCAGCAGATGGTGCTGCGGCAGGACTTACCACCACAGCGTTCCGGTGCGGCCGACCAGGCGCCCGTGCCGGACCCCGGCCCGCCCTCCGACGACGCTCCGCGGGCCCTGGCCCCGTCCCGGCTGCTGCCCTGGCTGGGGCGGCTGGGCGTTCCGGCCGCCGCGTTCGCGGTGTTCCAGGCGCTGTTGGGGATCCTGCCGCAGAATCTCGCGGGTGAGGCGGCGCGCTACTGCGTGGCGGCGACCGCCGGTGTCGGTGTCGGCGCCGTGGTGTGGCTGGCGGCTGCCCTGCTGCGGGCGCGCGGTGCGGCCGCATCCGCCGTGCCCCCGCCCGTCCCCGTGCCCTCCCCCGCCGGGTCGCTGCCCGAGCTGGTGGACGGCACCTACCAGGCGTTGCGGCGCGGCCTCGCGGTGATCGAGGTGCCCGGCCGCGGGCCGCTCACCGGCTGGCCGCACTCCCTCGCGGAGAGCGAGCCGCCGGTGCATCCGACGGCGTTCGGCACGGCGTACGGGCTGCATCTGCTGCTCGACATCGCGCCGTACGACGGCCGAATACGGGCCGGTGAGGTCGCCGAGACGCTGTGGCGGCTGCGGCTTCCCGGCGGCGGGTGGGCCGCCCGTTCCCAGGGCAGCGGGGCGCGCCCCGAGGTGTCCGCGATCGTGCTGGGTGCGCTGGCGCGGGCCGGTGCCGATCCCCGGCTGCTGGAGGCCGAAATACGCTCCTGCGAGGTCCTGTGGGACCCGGACCATGACGCGTCGGGGCTGGCGAACACCTACGTGGTCACGAATGTGCTGCGCGGGCTGCTGCGGGCGGCGCCCGGGGCCACCGCGCTGGGCGGACTGCGTGAGGTGCTGGTCAACGGCGCCACGGCCGATCCGGCACGCGACCACCATCGCTGCTGGGGCGCGGCGCTGGCCACCGGCCACGGAAATCCGGCGCCGTCCGCGGTGCACACCGCGCGGGCGGTGGTGGCGCTGGACCGGGCCGCACGGGTGCTGGGCGAGGACGAACGGCAGCGCACGGTGCGCGAGGAAGGGCTGCGCTGGCTGCTGGCCGGACCGGAGGCGCCCGGGGGCGGCGCCGCCGATCTCCAGAACTGTCAGGAGGAGGTACGGCGGCCGGTCCAGGAGGATCCGCTGCATCAGGAGCTGCTGTCCGTACGGCACTTCGCGGCCGCGTGGGTGGCCCGTGCGCTGATGACGGACGGCGCCCGGCAGGTGGCGGCCGAGGAGGTGGGGCTGCCGGTGTGGGAGGCGCAGCTGACCGCTGCCGTGGCGCGGGTGCACGGGATGCAGCAGGGCGGGGTGTGGCGGTGGGACGACGGACCCATGGGCCATCCGGTGTGGATGGCGTATCAGGGCCTGTCGGTGCTGCGGCGGTATGCCCTGATGGTCTGCCGGCCGTGAGGCGCGCCGGGTTCGGTTCCGAGGAGCGGTCGGCGAGGTGATGTCCCGGGCCGGTGCGGTTCAGGAGGCCGGTGCGGCGGGGCCAAGGGGACAGTGCGGGGCCAAGGGGACGGTGCGGGGCCAGGGGGCGGTGCGGGACCAGGGGGTCGGCGAAGGGGAGTCGGAGATGCAGGTCGAGGAGGCCCGGCGGCTGCTGGTGGAACGGCTGGGCGGGGGGCCGGAGCCGCCTTCGCCCGAGTCGGCGCGCGAGGTGATCGCCCAGCTGGCGCACCCCGGCACGCTCGGTCCGCTGGTGCGCCGATTATCCGTGGGTGATCTGGAGCTTGCGGAGTGCATCCGGCTCTCGTACCGCCATGTGCTGGGCTTCGACAAGCTGTTGCTGCTGCCCGGCGCGCCCCGGTTCATGCTGCGGGTCCACTTCTGGCACGGCACGGCCGGCGCGGTCTCCGAGGACATCCACAATCACCGCTGTGCGATCGCCTCGGCGGTGGTGCGCGGCAGCGTACGGATGGAGTGCTACCAGCCTGCCGCGGACGGCGTGCCCGCCGTCGCCTACCGGGAGTCCATCGACGGCCCCGGCGGGGCGTGGCGCCTGCGGCGGGTCGGCGAGGCACGGCTGCGACTGCTGCACTCGGAGCAGTACAGCGCCGGGCGGAGCTACGGCCTGGCCGCCCGTACTCTGCACCGGGTGGTGAGCGAGGAGCCGACGGTGACGCTGTTCCTGGAGACCGCCCCGCAGCGGTCGGTGACCGATGTCTATGTCAGGAGCCGCGGACGTGCCGGGGGCAGCGGCTCCGTCGTGCACAGCGGCGATGACCCGGGCCGGACCGTCGGCCCCGTCCGGGTCGTGGGTGACGTCAGTGCCGCCCGCGCCGAGCGCGCGGATCCACCGCCCAAGACTCCGCTGCCGCCGGCCGTCTATCTTGCCGAACTCGACGCTCTGGCAGGGTCTTTGGGCTACTGAAAGGGGGCGGACCCGGGCGCACGAAGCGGGCCGTCACGGCGTGGAGCCCGGCGGTGTCCAGCCGGCCGCCGAGCGCCTGGCGGATCACCGTGAGGTTGTAGGCGTCCACCCCGGCCTCGGCCAGCTCGGCGGGCCGGACCCAGCGGTAGGCCTGGTCCGCGCTGGGCAGTACGACATCCAGTGTGAGCGGGCGGACGACGAAGTTCTCCTGATGGTTGTGGACGCGGCGGCCCTGGTAGTCGCTCAGGAAGCTGGTCGAGCCGGTGTGCGCGACGATCGTGCCGAGGAGCCCGGTCTCTTCCTTCAACTCCCGTAGGGCGCCGCTCTCGGCGGACTCCCCACGATCGAGCTTCCCGCACGGCACCCCCCAGGCACCGGGCAGAAATCGCTCGCGGTAGCTACGGCGCACGATCAGCACGCGGGCGTGGTGCACCACCACCGCCGCGGCCAGATAAGTGTCGGCTGCAATCTGATGCATCGGACTTCTCGCAATCCGAAGAGACGGGCGTCAGGCCCGTGGCGGACGTCCACCGTACCGGCGATGAATCAACGGCGGACCGGTTCCGGAGCACCCGGCCGGCCACCTGGCCCATGAGCTCCCGACGGAGCGGCGGGCCGGCGTCTTCGCCTTCTGGAGCGCTGGGATCCCTCTGGGCGACAAGCCCCACGGGCTGAGGCGCGCAGTGCCGAGGAGATCGCGTGCCACCTCCCGGGGAGCAGTTCCCGCGCACCTCAACTTCCCGCTTCGAAATGGCTGTTGAACGCCACGGGAAGGCCGTTGTCAGTGGCTGCGGCTACGGTCTGGAGCATGGATGTACGAGGGAAGTCGATCGTGCTCATCGGCCGCTTCGAGGGCGTGCGCCAGGACGAGGCGCAGCGACGGCTGGAGGAGCTGGGTGCCCGGGTGACGGGTTCGGTGACCGGCCGGACGGATCTGGCGTTCGTGGACAGCCTCCACTTCAACGACGGGAAGAAGCTCCAGGAGGCACGAAGGCGCAGCATCCCGATATTCGACGACGACGCGCTACGGGCCCTGCTCGCCGATGAGGACGCCCCCGACCGCGACGAGCCTCAGGCCGGGGCGGTGTCGGATCTGGTGACCCTGCGGGCCCGGCTGCTGAAGCTGGAGCGCGAGCAGGGCATCACCGAGGAGCACCGCGCCGCCACGCGAGAGCTCCGCGAGAGTCAGGGCGCGATCCTTCGCCATCCGGACACCCACAAGGCGGAGATCAACGACTACGCTCTCAGCCCCTGCGGCCGCTATCTGGCCACCGGCACCCTGACCGGCGACGACTACGGCGGCAGCTTGCAGATCTGGGAATTGGTCACCGGACGCTGCGTCAATGTCATCGGCATTGAGGGCGGCATCGGCCGGCCCGGCTACGAGCGCAGCATCCAATGGTCGGCCGACAGCCGCCGTATCGGCCTCGCGTACAACACCCACCACATCGGTGTCTTCGATCCGTTCAGCCCGTACCTCGGTTCCGTCACCCTCGCCCAGTGTCTGATCACGGACGGCTTGGCCCGGCCGGTGCCCTGGGCGCTGGCGCCCGACGGGAAGCAGGTCTTCGTGAATTCCGGGACTCCGTGCGAGGTGGGCGGCTGCATCGTCCCCATGGAGAGCGGCGAACTGCAGTGGACGTCCCGTGACGCCACGCCCGGGCACCCCTTCCTGCTGGCCGACAGGCTCCGGGAGGACCTGCGGACCGAGGAGATGGACGCGCACGACGACGTCACGCTCCAGGCCGACGCCTGGGCCCGCTGGTCACGGGACGGCACCCGGTTGCAGGCGCAGGGCGGGAGCAGGGGCCACACGGAGGCATTCGTCGTCGACGTCTCGTCCGGGCAGGTGAGCTGGCTGGCCGGAATCGGCGAGCTCGCCGCCTGGAGCCCGGATGACCGGCTGCTCGCGCACTACGACAAGGGGCTGTGTTTCCTCGACGCGGTGACCGGCAAGCCGAACGGGAAGGGGGCCGGGCATCAAGGCGTTTCGGCACTGCAATGGGGCATGCAGGGCGATGTGCCGCGGCTGGCAGCCCTGGTGGGCGAGGGCAACGCCGCTGGGACACAGCCAGGTGTCCTCATCCATGACGAGGACCGGTTCCGCTACCGCCTCGACGTCACACCGGTGGAAGAGGCCATGGTCTACGCCGATTCCTGGGCATGGGCCCCGTCCGGCGACGCGGGAGCCTGGCTCACGGCCGACGGGCGGGTGGAGGTCTGGTCGCTGGACGGGGACGAGCCGCGGCGGCTGCGCACCTTGGACGTCCCGTCCGAGACCGGTGTGCTGCTGTGGGGCGCCGACGACGTCCTGGTCGCGATGAGCCCGACCACCCTGCGGTTCCTCCGGGCCGGATCCGGCGAGGTCCTCGGCGACTTCACCTTCCTCCACAGACCGCGGGGCCCCAAGCCGTTGGGGAACAACTACTGGTTCTTCGCGAGGAGGCACTTCGCGCCGGATGACGCGGCATGGTGCGCACTGTTCGAGGAGGGGGTGGTGATCGCTCCGGACGGCCGGGGTGCGGAGTCGTTGGACAAGGTTCTCGCCTGGACCGTGGAGGAGCGTCTGGCCTGGCCGGTGCGCTGGGGAGAGCTCGCTGTCGTACCGGACGCCCGGAGCGCGGGCTACGCGCTCGGGGACGCGCCGGACGGCGAGTGGCTGCGTGAGTACTGGGACACGATCTAGGTGTGTTGTCCGGGCAGTTCCGTTGCCCCCTCTGACCGTTGGGGAGCCTCGGTGATCGCGGCGCGCGCTGTCACCAGGACGGGGCACGCCCCGGATCCGCGGCTCGGGCCGATCGCACGACGGGTGGTGGTGGTGACACCAGGTTCAGCAGACACTCCCGGTCATCGCGCCGTGCCGTCAGGCTGGCTGTCATGACTCGACGTACCACTTTGATCACCGGCGCCACCCAGGGAATGGGCCGCGGCCTCGCGCTCGATCTCGCCACCCGCGGTGGCACCGTTCTGCTGCACGGCCGTGACCGTAGCCGTCTCGACAAGGTAGCGGCCGAAGTGCGGGCCGCCGCCCCCGAGACCACCGTCCGTACCTACCTCGCGGATCTGGCCGATCTCGATGAGGTGCACGCGATGGCCGACCGCATCCGGGCGGCGGAACCCCGGCTCGACGGTGTGATCAACAACGCCGTTGCGGGCGGCGGCGCCGAGCCGCTCCGGCGCGAGGTGAGCCGGCAGGGCCATGAGCTGCGGTTCGCGGTGAATCACCTCGCCCCGTATGCCCTCACCCGTGCGCTGCTGCCACTGCTGACCGCCTCGGCGCCGGCCCGCGTGGTCAACGTCGCCTCGATCGGGCAGGAGGCCATCGACTTCGACAACGTCATGCTGGAGCGGGACTACGAGGGGCTGCGCGCCTACTGCCGGAGCAAGCTCGCGCTGATCATGGCAACCTTCCATCTGGCCGACGAGCTGGCGGGCACCGGTGTCACGGTCAACACGCTCCACCCGGCCCATCTGATGGACACCGACGGGGTGCGCGCGTACGGCCTGACTCCGGTCATCGGCATCGAGGAGGGGGTCCGCCCGACCGTCCGGCTGCTGCTCGACCCGGATCTCGCCACCACCACGGGCCGCTACTTCGACCGGTTCACCGACACCCGGGCACACGCCCAGGCCTACGACACCGGGGCCCGGGAGCGCCTGATGAAGCTGACGCACACCCTCATCGACCGGGATGTGCAGGCCGGGTGACCTCCGGGCCCCCTGAGCGGCCCGCACGGCGCACTCACATGAACCGGCGGATCAGCCGCTCCTTGGCCGTGGTGAAGGGCGGGTACACGGCCCGCACGGTGTCGGGGAAGAGGGGTTTGTCGAGCACGGCCTTGGCGTTGCTGAACGTCTCGACCGAGTGACGCCCGTGATAGCGCCCGAGGCCGCTCTCGCCGACCCCGCCGAACGGCAGCCCGGGGACCGTGAGATGGGCGTTGGGCAGCCCGAAGCCCACCGCTCCGGAGGAGGTTTCGGTGAGCAGCCGCCGTCTGGTCCGCCGGTCGGTGGTGAAGGCATAGAGCGCGAGCGGCTTGTCGTGGGCGTTGATGAAGGTCAGCGCGGTGTCCAGGTCGGGCATACGCAGGATCGGCAGGAGGGGGCCGAAGATCTCCTCGGCCATGACGGGGGCGTCCGGCTCGACGTCGGCGAGCACCGTCGGGGCGATATAGCGGGCGGCGCGGTCGTGTCCGCCGCCGGTCACCACCCGGCCGTGGCCCAGCAGCGCGGTGAGCCGGTCGAAGTGGCGGTCGTTGATGATGCGGCCGTAGTCGGGGCTGCGGGCGGGGTCCGGGCCGTACATCGCCCTGACCGCTTCGGCGAGGTGCCGCTCCAGGGCTCCGGCCGTGTCGCCGATGGCCAGTACGTGGTCGGGAGCCGTGCAACTCTGCCCGGCGTTGAGGAACTTGCCCCAGGCGATCCGCCGGGCGGCGGTGGCGAGGTCGTCTCCGGGACAGATCAGTACGGGGCACTTGCCGCCGAGTTCCAGGGTGACGGGGGTGAGGTGGCGGGCGGCGGCCGTCATCACGATGCGTCCCACCGTGCCGTTCCCCGTGTAGAAGAGGTGGTCGAAGCGCTGTTCCAACAGCTGGGTGGTCTGCCGGACCCCGCCTTCGACGACGGTCACGGCGTCCTGGTCCAGATAACGAGGCAGCAGCCGGGCCAGCTCGGCCGAGGTCGCCGGCGCCAGCTCGCTCGGCTTGAGCACCGCGCAGTTCCCCGCGGCCAGCGCGCCCACCAGAGGCGCCAGCGAGAGCTGGACGGGGTAGTTCCACGGGCTGATGATCAACACCACGCCGAGCGGTTCGCGCACCGTCCGCGCCCGGGCCGGCAGCAGCGCCGCGGGCACCGGCACGCGCTGCGGGCGCAGCCAGCGGTGCAGATGGCGCAGCGTGTGATCGATCTCGTTCGTGACCAGGCGCACCTCGGAGGTCAGCGTTTCGACCGGGCTCTTCCCCAGGTCACGCCGTAGCGCCTCGGTGAGTGCGGGGGTCTGCTCGGTCAACAGGGCGCGCAGTGCGTTCAGTTGACGACGCCGCCAGGCCAAGGACCGGGTCCGTCCGGTGGCGAAGGTTTCGCGCAAGCGGCCGACGGTCCGGGCTGCGTCGTTGGCTTCTGCCGCTTCGTTGACGTCTGCCACGTCGTTAGCTTCTGCCGCTTCGTGGACGTCCGCCGTGTCCTGGATTCCCCCGGCGAACAGTTGGTTCCGCACTGTGCCCCTCCCCCTCCCCAGCAACGCAACGGTGCGTTGCGTTGCGCTGTGCGTGACGGTAGCGCGCCAACTCTTCGTATGCAACGCAACGTTGTGTTGCATGCGGACACAGGCGGGCGGAATTGCGACGGGCGCGGCACCGGCCTGCGACTGCGACTGCGACTGCGACTGCGCGGGGAACGGGGCGATGAGGGTGACCCTGGCATTGGCAGGCATCCGAAGCGTACGAAGAGCAGAGGTCTGGGTAGCCCGCACGCCCGCCGGAAGACTCACTGCCCTCGCCACCCGGCGAACGACAGAGAGACAGTGAGGCAGAGAGGCAGCAGCACCATGAACGACAACACCACTTCCCTTTTCTGGAACGCCGGTTGGGCCGCGGCCATCCAGCGCCCCAGCGAGGGGTTCCACAAGAACTGGGCACAGGAAGGGTTCGCGGACCAGACCGTGCGCCAGATCGTGCGGGTCACCGGCTCCGGCACCTCGGCCCGGATCAAGCTCTCGCACCGCTACGGCACCGCCCCGCTGGAGCTGGCGGGCGCCACGATCGCCCTGACGGACAAGGGGGCTGCCGAGCGGGCCGGCTCGGTGCGCCCGCTCACCTTCGGCGGGGCCCGCTCGGTGCGGGTCCCGGCGGGCGAGGAGATCTACAGCGACGCCGCCGAGGTGCATGTGGCACCCTTCGAGTCACTGACGGTGTCGCTGTACTTCGCGCGGCCGACCGGGCCCGCCTCATTCCATGCCCAGGCGTACGCCACCACCTATCGCGCCGAGGGTGACCAGCTCGCCGCGGCCGATCCGGCGGTGTTCGGCGAGACGACGGTGTCCTGGTACTACCTCGCCGCCGTCGAGCTGGCGGACGGCGGTCCGGCGCGGGACGACACGGTGGTGGTCTTCGGCGACTCCCTCACGGACGGGTTCGCCTCGACCATCGACGACAACCGGCGGTACTCGGACGCGCTGGCCGAACGGCTCGCGGACCAAGGCACCCCGCGCCCCGTACTCAATCAGGGCATCGGGGGGAACCTGCTGCTCAACGACTCGGCATGGTACGGCGACCGGGCCGGTGACCGCTTCCGCCGCGATGTGCTCGACCAGCCGGGTGTGCGCTCCGTGGTCGTCCTGGTGGGCCTCAACGACATCGGCTTCAGTGAGATCGAGCTGCCCACCTACCGCCCCAACCCGGACCAGTCGCCTGCTGAACTCATCGCGGGTTACCGGGAGTTGATCAGACAGGCGCGTGCCGCGGGGGTGCGGATCACCGGGGCGACCATCATGCCGTTCAAGGGGGCGGAGTACCACACGCCGACCGCCGAGGCGAAGCGCCGGGAGGTCAACGCCTGGATACGCACCTCGGGCGAGTTCGATGCGGTCGCCGACTTCGCCACGGCGCTGGCCGACCCGTCCGACCCGGACGCGCTGCTCCCCGCCTACGACAGCGGCGACCACAAGCACCCGAACGACGAGGGCTATCGCGCGATGGCCGCCGCCATCGACCTCACCACGCCCTGATCACACGCCCCTTGGGCCCGCCATGTGACGGCCCCCCTCCTGAGTTTCGGGAGGGGGCCTCTGCTTTCCGGCTCACGGGCTCAGCGGCCGTCGTGCCCCGTGCGCCAGCGGCTGGGGGACAGACCGGCCTGACGCTGGAAGAACGTGGTGAAGTTCGCGGCGTCGTGGAAGCCGAGGTGCTCTGCGCAGCGCGCGGCGGGCAGGTCGGTGTGTGCGAGCAGCCGTTTGGCCTCCAGCAGGATCCGTTGGTCGAGGAACTGCTTGGCGCCCAGGCCCGTTGCGGCGCGGGTCGCCCGGGTGAGGGTGCGCGGGCCGTAGCCGAGGATGGAGGCGTAGTCACGTACGTGGTGGTGCCGGGTGAACTGTTCCTCCACCGCGGCCCGGTAGCGGTGGAAGACGGTGTGTTCGTGGGGCTGGCCGGTCGGGGGCTCGGCCGGCTCGGCGGGCAGCACCCGCAGCACGAGGGCCGACAGAAGGTGGGCGAGCACCGGGACCGAGGCCAGTCGTGGATGCGATACCGCTGCCGCGTGCTCGTGCCGCAGGTGGTCCGAGGCCCGCACGGCCAGTTCCCAGACGTCCTCCTCCAGTTGCCAGCAGACCGGGCCGAAGACGTCCCCCGCCGCGTGCGCCACGGGGCCCGGAGCGGGCGGGAAGCCCTGCTCGAAGAGCAGGAGGGGGCCTTCCAGATCGTCGACATCGGTCCAGCGGTGCACCACACCCGGGCGTATCCACACGACGGTTCGCTCTCGCAGGGGGTACTCGATGAAATCGGCGGTGTGCCGTCCTACGCCCGACTGCACCAAGGCCATGACATGGAAGTCCGGGCGTTGAGGGCGGGTTCGCCGGCGGCCGCGGTCCATGAGCCGCAGTTGCGCGAAGCTGAGCATCTCGACATCGAACTCCGCCTGGGGAGCCGGTGCGTAGCGCAGCTGCCTGACCCCGGGAAGCTGACCGCTTTTCACAAGAAGCTCGCACCTTTCGACCGGGATTCCGCTGCCTCGCGACTGTAGCGTCTGCGCCATAACCCCCTGCTCAGCCGCGTGAACTCAGGCTGGAGCAGCTCTTCGTACCCTTCCCCGATACATACAGCTCAGAGGTCTCCATGGCGACAGAATCCACAACACACCACGTGCGCGTGGCAGACGGTTCGATCGAGGTCCGCCGGCGCGGGCGGTGCGGGCCCACGCTGGTGTTCGTGCACTACTGGGGCGGGTCCGCCGGTACGTGGGACGCCGTCGTGGAGCGGCTCCCGGCGGATCGTGACACGGTCCGTTTCGACCAGCGCGGCTGGGGTGCGTCGCGGGCGCTGCCCGGACCGCACCGACTGGACCAGCTCGCTGAAGATCTCATCGACATCGTCACGGGCCTGGGCCTGGACAACTTCGTCCTCGTCGGCCACTCGATGGGCGGCAAGGTGAGTCTGCTCGCCGCCGCCCGCCGTCCTGCGGGCCTGGCAGGGCTGGCGCTGCTGGCCCCCGCACCGCCGGAGCCGCCCGCCGCGGTGACGACCGAGTACCGGTACTCCCTCTCCCACGCCTACGATTCGGCGCAGTCCGTCGGGCAGGCGCTCGACCACGCCCTCACCGCCACGCCACTGTCGGGGGCCGTCCGCAGCGCCGTGGTGCGGGACAGTCTGAACAGCGACGAGGCCGCGCGTCTGGAGTGGCCGATGCGGGGTATTGCCGCGGATGTCACGGACGCCGTCAGGGCGGTCGATGTCCCCGTCCTCGTCCTGGCCGGCGAGCACGACCAGGTCGAACCGCCGCACGTCCTGCAACGCCACCTGCTGCCCAGCGTCCCCCAGGCCCGGTTCGACATCGTCCCGGACAGTGGGCACCTGCTACCTCTGGAGGCTCCCGCCGAGGTCGCCACGGCACTGGAGGGCTTCACCACTGGTCTCTGAGACCGGCCGAACTGGTCCTTGAGACCGACCGAACTGATCCTTGGGACCAGCCGAACTGGTCCTTGAGGCCGAACTGACTCTTTGAGACCGGCCGACGCGGCGGGCCAGGCAGCCGAGGAGTGGGTGCGGCGGCCACCCCGACCATTGAACTGGCCGCCGCGCATCCGACCTTACCCGCGGGTCACTTACGGGGCCATGACTTGATCACCGACCGGGGTGAGGTATGCGTCACGCCGTACCAGCGCCGCATAGCGCCCCTCGGCGGCGAGCAGCTCGTCATGGGTGCCGCACTCGGCGATCCGGCCCGCGTCCAGCACGACGATCTGGTCGGCGTCGCGGACCGTGGAGAGGCGGTGCGCGATGGTGAGGGTGGTGCGGCCCTCGGACAGCTCGTCGATGGCCTGCTGCACGGCGTGCTCCGTGCGGGTGTCCAGGGCGCTGGTCGCCTCGTCCAGGACGAGGACGGGCGGGTCGCGCAGGATGGTCCGGGCGAGGGCGAGGCGCTGTTTCTCGCCGCCGGAGAAGCGGTAGCCGCGCTCGCCGACGAGGGTGTCGTAGCCGTCGGGGAGGGCGGCGATGTGGTCGTGGATCTGGGCGGCCCTGGCGGCGCGTTCGATCTCCGCGTCGGTGGCGTCCGGCTTGGCGAAGCGGAGGTTGTCGGCGACCGAGGCGTGGAAGAGGTAGGTCTCCTGGGAGACCACGCCGACCGAGCGCGCGAGGGTGTCGAAGTCGAGGTCGCGGACGTCCGTGCCGTCAAGGGTGACCCGGCCTCCGGTCACGTCGTAGAGCCGCGGCACGAGATAGCTCAGGGTGCTCTTGCCGCTGCCGGTCTCCCCGACGACGGCGAGGCTGCCGCCGGCGGGGACGGTCAGTTCGATGCCGTCGAGGGTGGGGGCGGCCTCGGGGTCGTAGCGGAACGTCACGTTCTCGAAGCGGACTTCGCCGCGCGGGGCCGCGATACGGACCGGCTCGGCGGGCTCGGTGATGGCGACCGGCAGATCGAGGTATTCGAAGATGCGCTGGAAGAGCGCGAGCGAGGTCTGTATCTGGACGCCGGTGGACAGCAGGGAGACGGTGGGGCGCAGCAGGCCCTGCTGGAGCGAGACGAAGGCGACCAGGGTGCCGAGGGAGAAGACCGGGCCGCCCATCTGGAGGACCAGTCCGGCCGCCCAGTAGATCAGCGCGGGCATGGCGGCCATCACGATCCCGATGGTGGCCATCCGCCAGCGGCCGGCCATGTTGGCGCGGACCTCCAGGTCGACCAGGCGCTCGGATTCGTCGGCGAAGGTCCGGGTGAGGGAGTCGGCGCGGCCCATCGTGCGGCCGAGCAGGATGCCGCTGACGGAGAGGGACTCGGTGACCATCGCGGACATGGCGGCCATCTGCTTCTGCCGCTGGGTGGTGATCTTCTTGCGTTCGTTGCCGACCCGGCGGCTGATCCAGACGAAGAGCGGAAGCAGCAGCAGGGAGACGACGGTCAGCCGCCAGTCGAGGGCGAGCATGGCGCAGACGGTGGCGAGGACGGAGGTCAGGTTGGAGACCAGGGAGGTGGCGGTGGAGGTGACCGTCGCCTGCATACCGCCGATGTCATTGGCGATCCGGGACTGGACCTCGCCGGTACGGGTGCGGGTGAAGAAGGCCAGCGGCATCCGCTGGAGCTTGGCGTAGACCGCGGTGCGCAGATCGTGCATCACACGCTGGCCGACGGTGGTGGACAGCAGGGTCTGCAGCACCCCGAACACGCTGGTGACGACGGCGGTGACGATCATGCCGAGGGCGAGCAGGGTCAGCAGTCCGGTGCGCCGGCCGGGTATCGCCACGTCCAGGATCTCCCGGAGGAGGAACGGGGAGGCGACCGAGACCAGCGAGGAGGCGCCGACGAGCAGGCCGACGACGGCGAGCCGGGCGCGGTAGGGGCGGAAGAGGGCGAGGATCCGCCGCAACGGGACCGGCTTTTCCGGGTCCTTGGGCGGTGGGGTCCATTGGGGTTCGTCGCTGCGCATGGGCTCCTTCGAGGGTGTGCGGCATCGCGGCAGGGGCGGCCGGGGAAACAAGCATCGTGGAGCCTAGCTCATTGTTACCTATACTCACAATGAATTAAGTCCTGCTGTCCGCTATCCTCGCCGTATGCCCTCCCCCGAGCCGACGGTCAGCACCACGAACCTCGCCGAGCAGCTGGTACGGCTGACCCGCCGGATGCACCGCGCCCAGAAGCACCATCTGGCACACCTGGACATCGCCTTCACCCCCGCGCAGTCCCGGCTCCTGCGGATCGTCGGCCACTACCGCGACGCCCCGCCGCGGATGGCCGACCTCGCCGAGCGGCTGGAGGTCGTCCCACGGGCGGTGACCACGCTGGTGGACGCGCTGGAGACCCATGGCGCGGTGCGCCGGGTGCCCGATCCGGCCAACCGGCGGGTGATCCGGATCGAGCTCACCGACACCGGCCGTTCCACACTGCGGGCGTTGCGCAGCGCACGGCGGGCCGCGGCGGAGGAGATCCTGGCACCGCTCACCGCCGATCAGCGCGAGGTGCTCGGCGGACTGCTGTCCACCCTGGTCGACGGGCCGGGGGCCCCGCACTGACCCAAGGCCTGTCCGGTGGGCCGGCGCGGGCCCGTGCCGGCCCACCGGACAGGTCCTGACGCCCAGTCAACCGGAGGAGTGCCGCCATGCCCCTGCTGGAGCCGGACCCCGAGACCCTGCGGCCCACCGCCACCGGCGGCCCGGCCCACGACCGGGTGGCCGGCCCGTGGGCGTCCGGCACCCCCGAGCCGCTGCGCGGTGAGCTGATCGCGCTGCTCGGCGCGGACAAGGTGCTCCACAAGATCTCCGACCTGGTCCGCTACGCCTCCGACGCCAGCCCGTACCGCTTCGTCCCGCAGGTCGTGGTGGTGGCCGAGGACCTCGACGACATCTCCGCGGTCTTCTCCTACGCCCACGGCAAGGGCCGCAAGGTCGTCTTCCGGGCCGCCGGGACCTCGCTCAACGGCCAGGCGCAGGGCGAGGACATCCTCGTCGACGTCCGCCGGCACTGGTCGGGCCTCCAGGTGCTCGACAACGGGGCCCGCGTCCGCATCCGGCCGGGCACCACCGTGCTGCGCGCCAACACCACCCTGGCCCGCTACGGGCGGCTGCTCGGGCCCGATCCGGCCAGCGCCGTCGCCTGCACCCTGGGCGGAGTGGTCGCCAACAACGCCTCCGGGATGACGGCCGGCACCACCCGTAACTCCTACCGGACGCTGGCCTCGGTCACCCTCGTGCTGCCGTCGGGCACGATCGTGGACACCGCGGAACCGGACGCCGACGCGGAGCTGGCGCACGCCGAACCGGCGCTGTGCGCGGGCCTGCTGGCGCTGAAGGCGGAGATCGAGGCGGATCCGGATCTGGTGGCCAGGATCCGCGCCAAGTACGAGATCAAGAACACCAACGGCTACCGCCTGGACGCCTTCCTCGACGGCGCGACACCGGTGGAGATCCTGCGCGGGCTGATGGTCGGCTCCGAGGGCACCCTCGGCTTCGTGGCCGAGACCGTCTTCGACACCCTGCCGCTGGACCGGTACACCTCCAGCGCGCTGCTGTTCTTCCCGACGCTCGGTGCCGCGGCCGCGGCCGTACCGCGGTTCAACGCGGCGGGCGCGCGGGCCGTGGAGCTGATGGACGGCAACACGCTGCGCGCCTCGGTGCGCGTGGCCGGGGTGCCCGCCGACTGGGCGGCGCTGCCCAAGGAGACCACCGCCCTGCTGGTGGAGTTCCGGGCGCCCGACGAGGCCGGCCGGGAGGCGTACGAACGGGCCGCGGCGCAGGTGCTGACGGAACTGGAACTGGTCGCGCCGGTCCCGTCCGTCACCAATGCCTTCACCCGGGACCCGGGGGCGATCGGCGGCTACTGGAAGGCCCGTAAGGCGTTCGTGACGGCGGTGGGCGGCTCCCGGCCGCCCGGGACGACGCTGATCACCGAGGACTTCGCGGTGCCGCCGGCCCGGCTCGCCGAGGCCTGTACGGCCCTGCTGGAGCTGCAGTCCCGGCACGGTTTCGATGCGGCGGTGGCGGGCCACGCCGCACACGGCAATCTGCACTTCCTGCTCGCCTTCGACGCGGCGAAGCCGGCCGAGGTGGACCGCTACGCCGCGTTCATGGACGAGTTCTGCCGGCTGACCGTCCAGCGCTTCGACGGGTCGCTGAAGGCGGAGCACGCCACCGGCCGGAACATCGCGCCGTTCCTGGAGCTCGAATGGGGCCCCCGGGCAACGGAGTTGATGTGGCGGATCAAGGAGACCGTGGACCCGCACGGCATCCTGGCGCCGCGCGTCCTGCTCGACCGCGACCCGCGGGCGCATCTGCGCGGGCTGAAGACCATCCCCCGGGTCGAGGCGCGCGCCGACCCGTGCATCGAATGCGGCTTCTGCGAACCGGCCTGCCCCAGCGGGGACCTGACCACCACACCCCGCCAGCGGATCGTGCTGCGCCGCGAGATGCTGCGCCAGCCGGCCGGCTCCCCCGTCACCACCGAGCTGCTGGACGCCTACGGCTATGACGCGGTGGACACCTGTGCCGGCGACTCGGTCTGCAAACTGGCCTGCCCGGTGGGGATCGACACCGGCGCGCTGATGAAGGACTTCCGGCACCGGCGCCACACTCCGCGCGAGGAGTGGGTCGCCGCGCAGGCCGCCCGGCAGTTCAAGGCCGTCGAGAAGGCGGCGCGGCTGGCGGTGGCCGCCGCCGACCGGATCGGCGACCGGCTGCTGATGTCGGTGACCGGCGCCGCCCGCAGGGCCGTACGCCCCGACCTGGTGCCCGAGTGGCTGCCGCGGATTCCCGGCGCGGCGCCCCGGACGCGGCCCGCGACCCGGAGGGCGGGAGCGGCCGCGGTCTACTACCCGGCATGTGTGAACCGGATCTTCGGCCCGCCCGCCGGATTTCACGGTCTGCCCCTGCCCGAGGCGGTGGTGGCGGTGTCGCGGCGGGCGGGCCGGCCGGTGTGGATCCCGCCGGAGGTGGCCGGTACCTGCTGCGCCACGATCTGGCACTCCAAGGGGTACGAGCGCGGCACCGCGCTGATGGCCAACCGGATCGTCGAGGCGGCCTGGGGCTGGACGGCCGGCGGGCGGCTGCCCCTGGTGGTGGACGCGTCCTCGTGCACGCTGGGCATCGCCCATGAGGTCGTGCCGTATCTGACGCCCGGCAATCGCACGCTGCATGCCGGGCTGACGGTCGTCGACTCGCTCGTCTGGGCCGCCGAGGAGCTGCTGCCCCGTCTGGAGATCGTGCGTACGGTCGGCTCGGCGGTGCTCCATCCCACATGCGCCATGCAGCACTTGGGCGACGGGACACCGCTGCGCCGGGTCGCCGAGGCCTGTGCGCGGGAGGTCGTGGTGCCGGACGACGTGGGCTGCTGTGCGTTCGCCGGTGACCGCGGGATGCTGCACAAGGAGCTGACCGAGTCGGCCACCGCGAAGGAGGCGGCCGAGGTGACCGCCCGGCACTTCGACGCGCATCTGTCGGCGAACCGGATGTGCGAGGTCGGGATGGACCATGCGACGGCGGGCCGGGGCTACTACTCGGCCCTCCAGGCACTGGAGTTGGCCACCCGGCCCGCTTGAGGGGCGTGCGGTGCCGCGGTGCGGTACGGGCCCGGCGGCGGGTGCGGAACGGCCGGTGTCCCGCACCCGCCGGGAGCGGCAGGTCCGCCCGGCGGGTGCGGCAGTGCGCCGGTCAGCGCGTGCGGTGCAGCGCCACCGCTCCCTTGGCCGGGACCGAGAGCTGTGCCTTTCCGTCGTCTCCCACGGTGACCGTGTGGCCGTCGCACGCGGACGGTGCGGCCGCCACGACATCGCAGTAGGTGCCGGCGGGCAACGAGGTCGCGAAGGTCTGCTTCAGTTCCGCGTCACCGTTGTTGAGGGCGACGAACCCCTTGCCGTCCCGGCCGAAGGCGATCGCGCCGCCGCCGTTGTCCCACCAGTCGGTCAGCTTCGCCGAGCCCACCGCGTTGCGGAAGCCGACCATCCCGGTGATCGCCCGCTTGGCATGCTGACGGGTCCATCCGCCGCTGCCGCTGGGCGGTCCGGCGTCCTTGTCGGACCACTCGTAGCCGGAGTGGACGTTCGGAGACCCGTAGGGCGAGGCGAGCATGAAGACATTGGCGAGCGTGTAGGCCGCGCCGTCCTTGTAGGTGAGCGTCGAGCCGTTGCGCTCGGTGTCCCAGTTGTCGACGAAGGTACGGGCCTTGTCGCTGCCGAGCTTGCCGTCCGCGATGGACTTGAGCCGGTCGAGGCTGCCGCCCTGGAAGGCGCTCTTGAGGTGGTGGCCGTAACGGAATTCGTCGACATCGCCGTTGCCGGTGTACTCCTCGGGCTGCACCGCCTCACCGGCGCCGTGGATGACCTCCTGCACCCAGTAACCCGGGTCGCGCATCTTGCCCTTGATGGCGGCGAGGTCGGCGGCGGAGATGTGCTTGGCGGCGTCCACCCGGAAGCCGTCCACGCCCAGTGACCGCAGGTCGTCGAGGTACTTGGCGATGGTGGTGCGGACGTAGTCACGGCCGGTGTCGAGGTCGGCGAGGCCCACCAGTTCGCAGGTCTGGACGTCATTGCGGTCGCCGTAGTCGGAGATGCTCTTGCGGCAGCCGTGGAAGTCCTGGTCCTGGTAAGTGCCGGGGTAGTCGTACTTGGTGTACCGGGTGCCGCCGGTGCCCGTACCGGAGCCGGCCGCCATGTGGTTGATGACGGCGTCGGCGATGACCTTGACGCCCGCGGTGTGGCAGGCGCTGACCATCGAGGCGAACGCCGTCCGGTCGCCGAGCCGTCCGGCAATCTTGTAGCTGACGGGCTGATAGGAGGTCCACCACTGGTCGCCCTGGATGTGCTCGGAGGCCGGTGAGACCTCGACGTAGCCGTAGCCGGCCGGACCGAGCTCATCGGTGCAGGCCTTGGCGACGTCCGCGTACTTCCACTCGAACAGCGTGGCGGTGACGGTCTTTTCGCCGGGAGGGGCGGCCTGGGAGGACCACGGCGCGAAGGTGGCGAGGCCGGCCGCGGCCAGCACTCCGGCCAGCGCCCCGCCCAGCACACGGGAACGTTGCTGCATCTTGCGGCTCCTTGGTCATGGGGCGCGGCAGCGCGCACCGCGCCCACGAGAGCAGCCACGCGCCGGGCCGCCGTGGGGGGATTTCCGTACCGGAGCCTGCCGTTTGCCTTGTGGACACGTCAAGGCTTTCTGCAAGGCTTTTCAGCGACTTGCGAAAGGTGCTGACGGTGGCCCGTCCGGTCTTGCCGCCATGGGTCCGGTAATACGGCAAAGAGTCCAAGCGTGCCGTAACAAGAGTCCAATCGGCCCTCTTGTGCCTCAGGCCTCCGGCCGACAGGGTCCTGACCGAGGTTCACGTAGGCCCCGGCAGACCACCGCTCCTGGAGGACCGATGAACGAGGCACCATCGCAGCACCACGACGACCACAACGAGGCGGGGCCGAGCCGCCGTTCGGTCCTGTGGACCGCCGGTGCGGCGGGCGCCGGGCTGGGGCTCGGCGGTCTCTCGGCCGGACCGGCCGCGGCGGCCGCAACCACGACGGCCGCCGCCTCCCCCCGCGCCACGGGCCGGACGATGATCGGGGTGCCGTTCGAGCGGCGCAGCACCGTACGCGTCGGCATCATCGGCCTCGGCAACCGGGGCGGCAGCATGATCGACCTCTTTCTCGCGGTGCCGGGCGTCCGTGTCGTCGCCCTGTGCGACCCGGTGAAGGAGAAGACCGCCAAGGCCGCCAAGAAGGTCACCGCCGCGGGGCAGCCGGCGCCGGCCGTCTACACCAACGGCGAGCATGACTTCGAGAACCTCTGCAAGCGCGGCGACATCGACTTCGTCTACACGGCCACGCCCTGGGACTGGCACTTCGACATGGCGAAGACGGCGATGCTCAACGGCAAGCATGTGGGCGTGGAGTGCCCCCTCGCGCTGCGCCTGGACCAGCTGTGGGAGCTGGTGGATCTCTCCGAGCGCACCCGCCGACACTGTATGCAGCTGGAGAACTGCTGTTACGGCAAGAACGAGATGCGGGTGCTGCGGATGGCCCACGCGGGCCTGTTCGGCGATCTGCTGCACGGCGCCGGCGCATACAATCACGATCTGCGTGGCCTGATGTTCGACCCCAAGTACTACGAGGGTCCCTGGCGCCGGCTGTGGCACACCCGGCTGCGCGGCGACCTCTACCCCAACCACGGCTTCGGCCCGGTCGCCAACTACATGGACATCAACCGCGGCGACCGCGCCGTACGGATCTCCAGCTTCGGTACGCCCGCGCTCGGACTCGCCGCCTACCGCAAGGAGCACATGCCGGCGAACGACCCCAGCTGGAAGGAGTCGTACATCGAGAGCGACCGGACCATCAGCCTCGTCCAGACCGCCAAGGGGCGGGTGATCCGGCTGGAGCACGATGTCTCCACTCCGCACCCCTACAGCCGGATCAACAGCCTCGGCGGCACCAAGGGCGTCTTCGAGGACTACCCCGAGCGGATCTATCTGGAGCCGGACCAGAGCAACGACGAGTGGGGCGACTTCAGCAAGTACGCGGAGTGGGACCACTGGCTCTGGAAGGAGCACGCCAACCCGCCCGGCGGGCACGGCGGTATGGACTACATGCTGGTCTTCCGGCTGATGCAGTGCATGCGGCTTGGCCTCGTACCGGACTTCGACGTCTATGACGGGGCGACCTGGACCGCACCGGTGCCGTTGAGCGATCTGTCGATCAAGGCGAAGGGCGCCCCGCAGGAGATTCCCGACTTCACCCGCGGACTGTGGAAGAAGGCGCGGCCGGGGATGGATTCGAAGAAGCCCGAGGAGTAGGAGCCGGTTGCGCTCCGGGCCCGGCGGGCGGCGGCGCGCCGGCCGGGCCCGCCGCCTCAGCTGTCGCGGGGCGGGGCGGCTGCGGCGCCCGGTTCGGTGACCGCTCCGGGCGGCGTGTGCGGCCCGGGTTGCGCCCGCTGGGACACCCGGTCCTGCTCCGCCGGCCCGTCGGCCGGGGCGGAAGCCGGCTCTTCACCGTTCATGACCTTCTTCGCCGTCACCCGGTCCAGTGCGCCCTCCCAGCGGGAGACCGCGAAGACCGCGACACAGTTGCCGAGCAGATTGGTCGCCACCCGCATCGAGTCCATGATCCGGTCGACACCGAGCAGCAGGGCGACCGCGGAGGCCGGGACGACACCCAGCGCGGAGGCCGTCGCGGACAGCGCGAGGAACGCCGAACCCGGTACGCCCGCCATGCCCTTGCTGGTCAGCATCAGCACCAGCACCACGGTGATCTGCTGGCCGAGCGACAGATCGACGCCGATGGCCTGCGCGATGAAGAGCGTGCCGATGGAGAGGTAGATCGAGGCGCCGTCGAGGTTGAAGGAGTAGCCGGTCGGCAGCACCAGACCCACCGCGTCGTCCCGGCAGCCCGCGGCCCGCAGCTTCTGCATCATCCGCGGCATCACGGTCTCGCTGGAGCCGGTGCCGAGCGCCAGCAGCAGCTCCTCGCGGGTGTAGCGGACGAACCTCCACAGGCTCAGCCCTGTGACGGCCTTGAGGGCGCCCGCGAGGAGGACCAGGAAGGCCAGCGCGACGCCGTAACAGACCGCGATCAGCTTGCCGTACGTCGACATCGCGCCCAGGCCGTACTCCCCCACCAGGTGGGCGGTGGCACCGAGGACCGCGAGCGGGGCGAGCCTCATGATGAAGCCGACGACGGTGAACACCACGTCCTGGGCCTGCTCGATCAGCGGCAGGATCTGCGGCACCTTCGTCTGCCCGAGGTGCAGCAGCGCGGCGCCCACCAGGCAGGCCAGTACCAGGACTTGCAGCAGGGAGTTCTCGGCGAAGGCGCCGACCGCGCTGTTCGGCAGCGACTCCAGGACGAACTGGGTGGTGGAGGGCAGCTGTCCGCCGCCCGTCTTGGCATCCACCGCGCCCTTGTCCAGGGACGCCGGGTCGACATGCATCCCGGCACCCGGGGTGAAGACATTGGCGGCCAGCAGGCCGACGACGAGCGCGATGCTGGTCGCCACCTCGAACCAGATCAGGGCCTTGACCCCGATCCGGCCGAAGGCCTTGAGGTCGCCCGCCTTGGTGATGCCGGCGACGACCACGCAGAAGACCAGGGGCGCGATCATCGCCTTGATCAGCCGTACGAAGCCGTCACCGAGCGGCTGGAGCGACGTACCCGCCTCCGGCCACAGGCGTCCGACGAGAACGCCGAGGACCAGGGCGATGAGGACCTGGGTGAACAGGCTGGTGCGCAGATGACGGCCTGCGCGGCGGGCGAGAGTTCCGGTGGCGTGCGGCACGGGCACTCCTCCATGGACGGATTCTGGGATGCGGAAGTGGACTTCCGCGATCCGTCACTATTGCCGCTTGGTGTTCACCACGAAAGAGGCCGAGGTAACTTCCCTGGAAATCTTGGAGCTTGGTCCAAGGCGGAGCATGCACCCCGGAGGGTTTCGGTCAGCTATGACCGCACTCGCCGCTTTCATCCCCTCGCGGCCGCGCCAGCGTCGGACAGCCCCGTTACACCCCGTTACACCCCGATGCTCCCTGCCTGAGCCCCTCAGGCCGCGAGGTGCACCTTGTCCCCCATGACGACGACGGGGTGCCGCGCCGGATCGAGGGCGCGCAGCAAGGCCCGCATCCCGGACTTCGAGACGCTGACGCAGGCGGACGTGCCGCTCCCGTGGTCCAGATGCAGCCAGACCCCGCCGCCCTTGGACTGCCCCTGCGGCCGGGTCGGGTCCAGCGGGGAGGTCCCCTTGACGCGGTTGTAGTTGATCGCGACGACATGGTCGAAGTCGTGACGGGTGCTCTTGGCCCAGTACGAGGGCGGGGTGAACGCCGAGGAGTGCGTATAGGGCAGCTTGGCGCCGGGGTCCGGGAGCACACCGCCCGCATCCGTCAGCGTGAACACCCCGACGGGGCTGCGCTTGTCCCCTTCGTGATGATTCACCGTCCAGCCGCGCCGGCCGTTGTGCGCGTCCCAACTCCCCTTGCGGTCCCAGCCTTTGGCGCCCTTGTCATAGAGGACGACGGTGGCGTCGGCGGAGTTCACGCCCGCGCCGTAGACCGCCACGACCTGCCGGGAAGCGGCCGGAATCCGTGACCGCAGGGCCGGGCCGACCTCGGGAATGTGCCGGAGGTGGGTGGTGGACGACCCGCCGCGGGCCGGGCCGCCGGGGCGCTCCCCCTTCGCCGCACCGTCGTCCTTGCCGCCGCCGTCCCGGCCGTCGCCCGCACCGCCGCCGCAGCCCGCCAGAAGAACCAGCCCCGCCACGGCGACCGCCGCCGTCCGCCTCGCACTGCCCGCTGTCCGCATGACCCCCATGGTCCCACCCCGGTCCTGACGGCCGTTCAGCGCCCGCCCGCCACCTGCCGGCCGCCGCACGATTGTCCGAATCACGTGGTCACAGCGGAAAAACCGTTTGAAATCCGCCCAGTCCACGGGCCAATCTTCCAAGACCTCCGCGGACGACGAAGCGCGCGAGAGGGGCATTTCGCCTGCCGGGACGGCCTCCTGCCGCCCCCTCACCACGACTCCGGCTGGAACAGCATGCACCTTCGTGACCTTCCGCACCCCGACCCGGGCGTCCCGGACGTCCGTACAGGCGGCGCCTTCCTCCGGTGGCTCTACAGACAGCAGCTCGGCGGCCAGCTCAAGGCCCTCGCCTGGGGGCTGGTGAACGTCGGCGCCATCGCCGCCTCCCCACTGCCGGTGGGGCTCGCCGTGCAGGCCGTGGTCGACCGCGACGGCGGCCGGCTCCTCCTGGCCGGCGGCCTGATCCTGGCCCTGGGCGTACTGATCGCGCTCGGCGACACCATGCTCCACCGCGCGGCCGTCACCAACTGGATCACCGCCGTCGCCCGGATGCAGCAGCTGCTCGCCCGCAAAACCACGGAACTGGGCTCGGCCATGACCCGTCGGGTGGCGGCCGGCGAGATCGTCACCGTCAGCACCGGCGACCTGGAGAAGATCGGCTGGTTCGTCGAGGCCCTCTCCCGGTTCGGGGCCGCGGCGCTGATCACGGTCGGAGTCTCCATCGCCCTGGCCGTCTACCAGCCAGAACTGGGCATCCTGGTGGCCCTCGGCGTACCCGTACTGGCGCTGGCCGTCCTGCCGCTGCTGCCGCCCGCCACCCGGCGCGCCGACGCCCAGCGCGAGAAGGCCGGCCAGGCCACCGAGCTGGCCTCCGACACCGTCGCCGGGCTCCGCGTCCTGCGCGGCATCGGCGGCGAGGAACTCTTCCTCGGGCGCTACCGCAACGCCTCCCAAGAGGTGCGCAAGGCCGCCGTCCGCAGCGCCCGGATGTGGTCACTGATCTCGGCCGTCCAAGTACTGCTGCCGGGCCTGCTGCTCATCGCGGTGGTCTGGTACGGCGCCCGGCTCGCCCTCGACGGCACCATCGCCGTCGGCGATCTCGTCACCATCTACAGCGCGGTCGCCTTCCTGCTCTCCCCGCTCCGGCGCTTCGAAGAGATCGCCCAGGCCTACTCCTTCGCCAAGCCCTCGGCGAAGCGCACGGCCCATGTCCTGGCACAGCACCGGCCGGCCGGCGGACGGACCGGGGACCAGGCGACGACGCCCGCCGGCGCGCTGCACGACCCGGTCAGCGGTCTGACCGCCCCGGCCGGCCGGCTGACCGCGGTGGTCTGCGGCGACCCCGACGCCGCGGGCCGGCTCGCCGAACGCCTCGGCGGCCACCCGGCACAGGCGGAAGAAGACGGCGGCGACGCAGTCGACCTGTCCGTGGTCCTCGGCGGCACCCCGCTCGACGACCTGCCGCGGGACACCGCCCGCCGCGCCGTCCTCGTCCAGGACAAGGACCCGATGCTGCTCTCCGGCACGCTCGGCGAGCTGCTCGACGTACCGGGCTCCGGGCGGGTGGACGCGACGGACGCGCTGGCCGCGGCCCAGTGCGGCGATGTGCTGACCGCGCTGGCGCAGGCCTCGGCCGACGACTCGGGAGACCCGATGCGCACCTACATCACCGAGCGCGGACGGTCGTTGTCCGGCGGGCAGCGACAGCGGCTGGCGCTGGCCAGATCGCTGGTCACCAACCCGGAGGTGCTGGTGCTCGACGAGCCCACCAGCGCCGTCGACGCACACACCGAGGCCCGGATCGCCGACGGTCTGCGGACGGTCAGGACCGGGCGGACGACGGTCGTCCTCACCTCCAGCCCGCTCCTCCTGGACCGGGCCGAGCAGGTGGTGTTCCTCCAGGAGGGCAAGGTCGTCGCCGCGGCCACCCACCGCGAACTGCTGCACAGCCACCCCGCCTACCGCGCGGTCGTCACCCGCGAAACGGACCCCGAGCCGGCGCTGTCGACCGGCCAGACCGAGGAGACCGCATGATCGGCCTGGCGCCGCCGGACCACGATCCGGACGCCCCGCAGACCCTCACGACACTCCCCGTCGGCTCACCGGCAACCGTCCGCAGCTACGTCGGCGGCCTGATCCGCCGGCACCGCAGGGCGTTCACGGTACTGATCGCCGCGAACACCGCCGCGGTGATCGCCTCCATGGCCGGCCCGTACCTGCTCGGCGGCGTCGTCGAGCAGCTGTCCGCGGGCGACCGCGACCTCCAACTGGAGCGCACCGTCGCGGTGTTCGCCGTCGCACTGGCCGCCCAGACGCTCTTCGTGCGCATGGTCCGGCTGCGCGGGGCGATGCTCGGCGAGCGGATGCTGGCGGATCTGCGGGAGGACTTCCTCGTACGGTCCGTGGCGCTGCCGCCGGGCGTACTGGAGCGGGCCGGCACCGGCGATCTGCTGTCGCGGATCACGACGGACATCGACCGGCTCTCCAGCGCGATGCGCGAGGCCGTACCGCAACTGACCATCGGCGTGGTGTGGGTGGCGCTGCTGATCGGCGGGCTGACGGTCACCGCGCCGCCGCTTGCCCTGTGCGTGGTGATCGCGCTGCCACTGCTGGTCGTCGGCTGCCGCTGGTACTTCAAGCGGGCGCCGAGCGCCTACCGTTCGGAGGCCGCCGGTTACGCCGCGGTGTCCGCCGTACTCACCGAGTCCGTCGACGCGGGGCGTACGGTCGAGGCCCACCGGCTGGGCGCCCGCCGGATCGCGCTGTCGGAGCGCCGCATCCGGGAATGGACCCAATGGGAACGCTTTACGCTCTTCCTGCGCTCGGTGCTCTTCCCCGTGGTCGAAATGACCCATGTCCTGCTGCTGGGCTCGGTGTTGCTGCTCGGCGGCGCGTTCGTCCTGCAGGGCTGGATGAGTCCCGGTCAGCTGACGACGGGGGCGCTGCTGGCACAGATGATGATCGAGCCGCTCGGCATGATCCTGCGCTGGTACGACGAGCTGCAGGTGGCCCAGGTGTCCATCGCGCGACTCGTCGGCGTCCGGGAGGTCGCACCGGAGGCCACCGACACGGACCGGCGCCCGGACGGCCGGGACGTCCACGCCGACGGGGTGAGCTTCGGCTACCGCGCGGGCGTCGATGTGCTGCGCGAGGTCTCGCTGCGGGTCCGGCCGGGGACCCGGCTGGCACTGGTCGGGCCGTCCGGCGCCGGCAAATCGACGCTGGGCCGGCTGCTGGCCGGTATCTACGGGCCCCGCGTCGGCAGTGTCACCCTGGGCGGCGCCGAGCTCTCCGCGATGCCCGCCGAGCGGATCCGCGAGCACGTGGCGCTGGTCAACCAGGAACACCATGTCTTCGTCGGCTCGCTCCGCGACAACCTCCTGCTGGCACGCACCGGAGCGGCCGACGCCGAACTGTGGGCCGCGCTCGGTGCGGTGGACGCCGACGACTGGGCGCGGGCCCTGCACAAGGGGCTGGACACCGAGGTCGGCTCGGGCGGACACACCCTGACTCCCGCCCAGGCACAACAGATCGCGCTGGCCCGGCTGGTGCTGGCCGATCCGCACACCCTGGTGCTGGACGAGGCCACCTCCCTGCTCGACCCCCGGGCGGCCCGCCACCTGGAACGCTCACTGGGCAGAGTGCTGAACGGCCGCACGGTCGTGGCCATCGCACACCGGCTCCACACCGCACATGACGCCGACGTGATCGCCGTCGTCGAGAACGGCAGAATCACCGAACTGGGCAGCCACGACGAACTGGTCGCCGCCGACGGCGCATACGCGGCACTCTGGCGGTCGTGGCATGGCTGATGCGGGGGGGCAGTGGGGAGCGGACTGGGCGCGGTGACGGAATGGGGTGAGGGCTGGGCGTGGTGACGGAATGGGATGGGGACTGGGCGCGTGGTGGCCGGGCGGGGCCCGGGTCGACCCCGGTGATGCCGGCACCGGACGGCGGCGCAGACGTCATGAAGTCTGCGCCGCCGCTTCGGGGTGCGGGGCGGGTCAGCCGGCGGGGCGGGTCAGCCGGCGGAGCCGCTGCGCATGGCCTTGCGCAGGTCGCTCGTCTGCTGAGCGAGGGTCTTCAGGTCGACCTTCTTGAGGGAGGACGAGGAGGCGTCGCCCACCCCGATCACGTCACCGACCGAGGTGCTGTCGGCCCAGACACACAGGGGGATATAGGCGCCGCCGCCCTTGGAGATCCCGCAGCGCAGGACGGCTCCCTTCGCGTCGGGGTCCTGGAGATCGAAGTCCTTGGGCGCGACGGCCATCTCGTTGGGGGCGAAGGCTTCCTGCACCCGCTGCGCGGCGTTGGACACCGTTCCCCCGCCGGTGTGGACACCCAGCATGACCGAGGGGTTGTTCTCCGGGTGGTAGACCGAGTCGACCTGCGCCAGGCCCTTCAGCTCCGGGTACGACGAGGGGTCCCGCTTTGCCGGCGGGTACATCTGCGCGGTGGCCTTCGCGTCATAGCGAAGTTCAGCCGGCGTCGACTTCACCACCTCGGGGATTGCCAACTTCGCCCCCTCCGGGGTGTTCTCCCCCTGCCCCTGACTCTGCCGCTGGCTCTGCCCTTGCCCCTGCCGCGCCTCGGTGTCGTCCCCACCACCGAGCATCGACCACGCCAGAAAGCCGCCCCCGGCGAGCAGCACGACGGCCACCAGGACGACGGTCAGGATCAGTCCCGTGCGGCCCTTCTGAGGAGGCGGAGGCGGAGGCTGCGGAGCGAAGGGCGCGCCCCCCTCGTAGCCCGGCAGTCCGGTCGACGGCGTCGAGCCATTGTGCGGCGGAACCGGTGCGCCGGGGTATGGCGGCTGCGGGGCGCCATACCCAGGTTGCGGCATCTGCGGAGGCTGGTGAGTCACGGTGGTCGGTTCCCTCGTCATCGTGGGTTGCAGGAGCCTGGACATCCTTCCGCACCCCTCGCAGGCGTGGGCGTCAGGGTGCTGGTGTGGGGCGACTTGGGCAGCTACCGACTCCGGCAGTCAGCCTGCCCCGTCTCCAGCAGGGCAGGTCAGGCCCGAGCCCAACCCCGGCTCCCCGGGCGGATGTTGTGCCCCCACGGAATGCCGTTGTCGAGCACGTATGGAATCCCGTACAGCACCACCTGCTGTTCGGCCAGCAGCTTGCGCCCTGCGTCCTGCGTCCTGCGTCCTGCGTCCCGGGTACGGAACCGGCGCTCCTTGCCCGGCAGCAAGGGATCGATCAGCTCCCACAGTTCACCCGACGCCCTCCACGGTGGCGTTCCCACGACCAGGCCGACACCGAGTACCTCGCCCGGACATAGCTGCCAGCTCAGGTCCACCTCACTGCGTCCGGGCATCTGGGTGTCCGGGTGTCTGGGCCGACCCCATCGGCGCTCTGCTGCTGTGCGGCGCACGTCAGGGGGGAGGCGCGGCGACATCGGGCATCAGGTGCACACCAGATGCCCGACGTAGCCGCGCGCGAGATGTCAGATGTAGCCGAGCGCGCCCAGCCCGCCGAGGCCACCCAGCACCATGAACAGCGGCATCAGCACCTTCAGCTCCACCCAGCTGCCGGCCTTGAAGCGCATGCCCTTGGGCGGGCCGACGGGGTACCAGCGCTTACGGCCTATCGGGATGGGCCACAGGACGGGGCAGCCCGAGACGGTCAGGGCATCGCCGATGTCGTGGACCAGCGCGCCGAGGACGACCGGCAGGCCCAGCCAGAGGTACTGCTGCCCCGGCTCGGTGAACAGCCAGCTCGCACCATTGCCCGGCTGGTCGAGAATGCCGGCCAGGATCCAGGCCGAGGCCGCACCCAGCAGCCACACCAGCACATCGCTGGACACCCGTGCCGCCCGCCACAGCAACCCCTCGATGGCGAGCACCATGTGGACGAAGAGGATGCCGAGGACCGCCCAACGGCCGCCCTGCATCGCCAGCAGCGACATCCCGCCACCGACCAGCACGGCCCACACCCAAGTGTGGGTGAGCGTGCGGTGCCCTCCGTTGCGGTTCGAGTCCCCGCGCATCTTGGTCGCCTTGTAGACGGCGTGCGAGATGGCGTCGACCACCTCGCACAACATCCGCGACAGCGGGCCGAAAGCCCGTGAGATGGTCGCGGACTTGTGGTCGAGGTCCGGGGCAAGCGCCGCTCCGGCACAGATCAGAGCCCCACAGACGAGCACCGGCCAGGGCATCGGATGTCCGGCGGCAGCCGCCGCAGCGCCGACCCCCAGCCAGGCCGCGGCCCCGGACAGCGAGTGCGCCGGTCCCATCATGGTTCTTCCCACCCCTTGTTCTCTTGCACGTGTCCACCTGCGCGGTGGCTCTCACCCTGCTGAGCCGCGCCGCTGACACCCGGTCGGCGACTCAGCGTAGCGCCAGATGATCTCCGCACGAGGAGGGGGTGAACCAACTCCTGTCCCGCCCGACGGGGACAGTCCACTCCAGCAAGGCGGGGGAGTGTGGTGCTCGCGAGCACTGTTCGCCGATCACACGCTCCTGACGTGACGTCAGTTTCCGGATGGGGCGGGAGCCGCCAGGGCGCGAACAAGGCCGGGAGCAAAGGAGGCGAGCGAGACCGGGGGTGGGTTGGGGTGGAGGAGGGAGAAGGGTCGGCTGACGAAGGAGACGAGGAGGATGAGCCGAGGGGGCAGGCGGGGATGGGGCGGAGTTGCGGAGCGAACAGAGGCGAGAAGGGCGAGCAAGACCCGGGGGCGAAGGGAACCAGCGGGGATGGGTGGGGATGGGGGTGGGCGTGGGGAAAGCGGACTGGGATGGGGGCGACTGAGGCGGACTGGCGACGGGGCCGGGGTGAGGTGGGTGGGGTGGGTGGGTGGGTGGGTGGCCTGGTGGGGTGGGGTGAGGCGAGTCCGTGCTCCGGGGCCTCCCTCCCTCCTCCTTCCACCACCTCCGCCACCACCCACCTCAGCCCGATCTCCCGATCAGGCGTCGCCCCGGATCCGCGTCGCCCCCGATCAGACGGCACCCCGAGCAGACGGCGCCCCGATCAGACAGCGCCTCGATCACGTGACGCCCCCACCCGCGGCGCTCCAACCCCGCCGCCCCCGGACCCCGAAGGGCGCCTCCCTCACAGCTCAGCAGCCACCGCGCATCGGGTGATCTCCGCCACGCGCCGAGCGCACCGCCATACGAAGCGGGATCAGCGATGACGACAGTGTGTCCGCAGTCGTGTACGGGTTGTAAAGACCTTGCGCGGAAGCCTCCCTGGATGCCGGGGCTGTCGGGGCCACCGGGGGCCGCAGGGGGGCGGCACCGTCTTCCTTCCGGCGGCGGCGCGGGTTCACCCGCCCCGGTGAGGGGCGGCCGGCTATCGGGCCCGGCGGTCTACGTTTTTGCAGGTCAGGCCGGATATCGCGGTGGCGGGCAGGGCTGCGGCTGGGGGCTTTGCGGGGAGGGTCGGGCCGCAGGGCGAGTGGTTTGTGGGGGTGTCGATCTTCGGCTGGTCTTCCTCTGGGCCGCCGGTTCCCTGATCTGGGCCGAAGACAGGCAGTATGGGGGGCGTGACCCTCATCGATCATCTGCCGAACGACGCCGACCCCGATGCCCTCTTCGAAGCCTTTTCGGGCTGGGCCGAGCAGCAGGGCATCTCGCTCTACCCTGCCCAGGAGGAGGCGCTGATCGAGGTGGTCTCCGGAGCGAACGTCATCCTGTCCACCCCCACCGGCTCCGGTAAGAGCCTGGTGGCGGCCGGCGCGCACTTCACCGCTCTCGCCAATGATCAGGTCACCTTCTACACCGCGCCCATCAAGGCACTGGTCTCGGAGAAGTTCTTCGATCTGTGCAAGATGTTCGGCACCGAGAACGTTGGCATGCTCACCGGTGACGCATCGGTCAACGCCGACGCACCGGTCATCTGCTGCACCGCCGAGGTGCTCGCCTCGATAGCGCTGCGGGACGGCAAGGACGCCGACATCGGCCAGGTCGTGATGGACGAGTTCCACTTCTATGCCGAGCCGGACCGTGGTTGGGCCTGGCAGATTCCGCTGCTCGAACTGCCGCAGGCGCAGTTCATTCTGATGTCGGCGACGCTCGGCGACATGTCGCGCTTCGAGGGGGACCTGACCCGTCGCACGGGGAAGCCGACGTCGGTCGTGCGCTCGGCCACGCGGCCGGTGCCGCTGTCGTACGAGTACCGCACGACGGCGCTCACGGAGACGCTCACCGAGTTGCTGGAGACCCGCCAGTCTCCCGTCTACATCGTGCACTTCACCCAGGCCGCCGCCGTGGAGCGGGCGCAGGCCCTGATGAGCATCAATATGTGCACGCGTGCCGAGAAGGACGAGATCGCTCAGCTCATCGGCAACTTCCGGTTCACCACGAAGTTCGGCCGCAACCTGTCGCGGTATGTCCGCCATGGCATCGGCGTGCATCACGCCGGCATGCTGCCGAAGTACCGCAGGCTCGTCGAGAAGCTGGCACAGGCGGGTTTGCTGAAGGTCATCTGCGGTACGGACACGCTCGGCGTGGGAGTCAATGTCCCCATCCGTACGGTGTTGTTCACCGCGCTGACCAAGTACGACGGCTCGCGGGTGCGGACGCTGCGGGCGCGGGAGTTCCATCAGATCGCCGGCCGCGCCGGCCGGGCGGGCTTCGACACCGCGGGCTTTGTGGTCGCGCAGGCACCCGAGCATGTCGTGGAGAACGAGAAGGCGCTGGCGAAGGCGGGCGACGACCCCAAGAAGCGCCGGAAGGTGGTGCGCAAGAAGGCGCCGGAGGGCTTCGTCAACTGGGGCGAGAACACCTTCGAGAAGCTGATCGCGTCCGATCCCGAGCCGCTGAACTCCCGTTTCCGGGTGACGCACGCGATGCTGCTGTCCGTGATCGCCCGGCCGGGCAATGCCTTCGTGGCGATGCGCAAGCTCCTCGAGGACAACCATGAGCCGCGCAAGAACCAGATCAGGCACATCCGGCGGGCCATCGCGATCTACCGCTCGCTGGTGGACGGCGGGATCGTGGAGCGGCTGGCGGAGCCGGACGCGGAGGGCAGGATCGTCCGGCTGACCGTGGACCTCCAGCAGGACTTCGCTCTCAACCAGCCGCTGTCGACGTTCGCCCTGGCCGCGTTCGACCTGCTCGACCCCGAGTCGCCGTCGTACGCGCTGGACATGGTCTCGGTGGTGGAGTCCACGCTGGACGATCCCCGGCAGATCCTGGCCGCGCAGCAGAACAAGGCCCGGGGCGAGGCGGTCGCCCAGATGAAGGCCGACGGCGTCGAGTACGAAGAGCGCATGGAACGGCTCATGGACGTCGAGTACCCCAAGCCGCTGGAAGAGCTGCTCTTCCACGCCTACGGCCTCTACCGCAAGAGCCACCCGTGGGTCGGCGACCATCCGCTGTCGCCGAAGTCGGTCATCCGCGATATGTACGAACGCGCCATGACCTTCACGGAGTTCACGTCCTTCTACGAGCTGGCGCGCACCGAGGGGATCGTGCTGCGCTACCTGGCGAGTGCGTTCAAGGCGCTGGACCATACCGTGCCGGACGATCTGAAGTCCGAGGACTTCCAGGACATCATCGCCTGGCTGGGCGAGATGGTGCGGCAGGTCGACTCCAGTCTGCTGGACGAGTGGGAACAGCTCGCCAATCCGGAGGTGGAGACGGCGGAGCAGGCCGCGGAGCGGGCGGATCAGGTCCGGCCGGTCACGTCCAACGCGCGGGCGTTCCGTGTGCTGGTGCGCAATGCGATGTTCCGGCGGGTGGAGCTGGCGGCGCTGGACAAGGTCGAGGAGCTCGGCGAGATGGATGCCGATTCCGGCTGGGACGTGGACGCCTGGGGCGAGGCGATGGACGCCTACTGGGACGAATACGACGAGCTGGGCACCGGTCCGGATGCGCGCGGCCCGAAGCTGCTGCAGATTCAGGAGGATGCCGAGCACGGACTGTGGAAGGTGCGGCAGACTTTCGCCGACCCGAACGGTGATCACGACTGGGGCATCTCCGCGGAGGTGGATCTGGCCGCCTCCGACGAGGAGGGGCGCGCGGTCGTGCGGGTCACGGACGTGGGTCAGTTGTGAGGCGGTGGCTTCGGCCGAAGCCGCCGAGGGATATGACGGAGGGCCACCGGTCATGACCAATCCTGCCGAGAAGCTGGTCGATCTGCTGGATCTCGAGCAGATCGAGGTGAACATCTTCCGGGGCCGCAGTCCCCAGGAATCGCTGCAGCGGGTCTTCGGCGGGCAGGTCGCGGGCCAGGCGCTGGTGGCGGCCGGGCGGACCACGGAAGGGGACCGCCCGGTCCACTCGCTCCATGCGTACTTTCTGCGGCCCGGCCGGCCGGGGGTGCCGATCGTGTACCAGGTCGAGCGGGTCCGCGACGGGCGGTCCTTCACCACGCGCCGGGTCGTCGCCGTCCAGCAGGGACGCACGATCTTCAATCTGACCGCCTCCTTCCACAAGCCGGAGCCCGGCTTCGATCATCAGTTGCCGATGCGTCGGGCGGTGCCCGACCCGGAGGATCTGCCGACGGTTGCGGACGAGGTCCGCGAGCGCCTGCGCGATCTGCCCGAGGGCCTGGAGCGGATGGCGCGCAGGATGCCGTTCGAGATCCGGTATGTCGACCGGCTGCGCTGGACGCCGGACGAGATCGAGGGCGCGGAGCCGCGCAGCGCGGTGTGGATGCGCGCGGTCGGGCCGCTGGGCGACGATCCGCTCGTCCACACCTGCGCGCTGACCTACGCCAGCGATATGACGCTGCTGGACGCCGTCCGCATCCCCATCGAACCGCTCTGGGGGCCGCGCGGGTTCGACATGGCCTCGCTCGACCATGCGATGTGGTTCCACCGTCCGTTCCGCGCGGACGAGTGGTTCCTCTACGACCAGGAGTCGCCGATCGCCACCGGCGGCCGGGGGCTGGCCCGCGGGCGGATCTACGACCGGGAGGGCAGGCTGCTGGTCTCGGTCGTCCAGGAGGGGCTGTTCAGGAAGCTCGGCGGCTGACCGGGGCGGGCGGCGGAGCTCGCGGCCGCGGGTGTCCGCAGCCGTCCCGGGTCTTCCCTGCGGGCCGTTTCGAGCTCGCGGGAGAGGTTGACGCGGTACCACATCACCTCGTCGAACTCGTCCGCTGTCAGCACGCGTTCGAAGGATTCCCGGGCGGCCGGGGTCACGGTGATCACGGAGGCCAGAACGGGCCGGAGCCGGCGCAGCAGGGACCGCTCCCGCGGGTCCTCGGCCACCGATGCCAGTTCCTCCGGGGGCAGCACGGCGGCGATCACCGCTGCCGCTTCCCAGGGGTCGTCGGTCTGCCCCATGAGCTGGGCGACCCGTCGGCTGCGCCACTGGCGGGCCCGCCAGTCCTGTCCGCTGTCGAGCATCACCCGCATCGCCGCGGGGGTGTTGCCCCGCATCAGGTCGGGTTCGCGGTCGGCGAAGTCGGTGACCTCGGCCGCGAGATAGAGCCAGACCACCGCGCCGTAGCGGTTCACATAGAACCTGACGGGGCCGAAGCAGCCGGCCCGGGTCAGGCGCACGACCCGTCCGGGGCCGATGCCCATCAGCTCGGCCGCCTCGTTGGTGCTGACCGTGCGGATCCGTTCGCGGAGTGCTTCGGGGAAGCACGGCTCGGCCTGCAGGCGGGCGATCTCCTCCGCCGGGACCCGGCGTCGGCCGAGCGATCCGCCGGCTCCCGGCCGGCCACCGGTCCCGGTCAGGACCGTCCGCACCTTTCCGAGCTGGGTGGCGAGCTCCAACTCGCCGGTCCTCAGCTCCAGTTCACGGGCCGCTCGCCCCATGGCGAGCGTCTGCTGCCCGTCGCACATCACTGTCATGTCGTTTCCCCCGCAACTCGGTCGATCACTGACAGTGACGACTGTAGCCGCAGGCGATGACAGTGGGTCAACCCCCGCCTCAGACCTGTGGATAACTTTCGGGCTGGCGGACCGCGACGCCCAGATGCTCGCCGACACGGTTGACCAGCAGCGTCATTTCGTAGGCGACCTGGCCCAGGTCGGCGTCGGCGCCGGCCAGCACGCACAGGCAGCTGCCGTCCCCCGCCGCCGTCACGAACAACACCCCGTCGTCGAACTCGACCATGGTCTGGCGCACCCGCCCGATGCCGAAGTGGAGCGCCGACCCTTTCGCGAGGCTGTGCAGTCCCGAGGCGACCGCCGCGAGATGCTCGGCGTCGTCCCGCTGGAGTTTCTCGCTCGCCCCGGTCACCAGGCCGTCGTTGGACAGCACCAGTGCGTGCCGTACCTTCTCCACCCGCTTGGTCAGGTCGTCCAGCAGCCAGTCGAGTCCGCTGCTCAATGCCATTGCTGCTTCCTCCCCGTGTCTGAGCCCGCACTCTTGGCCGGACCGCAGCCCGTGGTCCGTTCAAAGGCTGCCCTGCCAGCCTGTCCCACCTCCGCCGTCTCGGCAAGCGGCCCCACGGTCCGGCGTGCCACGCGGCGCCGGTTCGTACCGCATGGCCGAGGATGTCGGCATGGCACACAAGATGACGAAGGACGAGTGGCAGAGGTTCCTTTCCGAGGGCACCCGTACCGGCAAGCTGGCGACGGTACGGGATGACGGCGGCCCGCACGTCGCCCCGGTGTGGTTCCTCATGGACGGTGACGAGCTGGTGTTCAACACCGGGCAGGAGACGGTCAAGGGCCGCAACCTCGCCCGCGACGGCAGAGTGGCACTGTGCATCGACGACGACCGGCCGCCGTTTTCCTTCGTGGTGGTACACGGGTCCGCGGAGATCAGCAACGAGCTGGCGGACGTCCGTCACTGGGCGACCCGGATCGCGGCCCGCTACATGGGCGAGGAGCGGGCGGAGGAGTACGGCGCCCGCAACGGTGTTCCGGGCGAGCTGGTGGTACGGGTCAGGATCGACAAGGTCATCGCCCTGGCGGACGTGGCGGGCTGAGGGACACGTGGCGCGGGCCGTCCGGCGCCGCGCCACACGCCGCCGGTCATCCCACCGAATCCAGCACCCTGGCGGAGTGCCGCCGCCCCGCGTGCTCGACGAGCCGCACCAGTACTTCCTTGCCGGAGTCGCGGTCCCTCGCGTCACAGAGCACGACGGGGGTGCCGCGGTCCAGGTCCAGCGCGCGGGCCACCTCGTCGGCGCCGTAGGACCGGGACTCCGCAAAGCAGTTGACGGCGACCAGGAACGGGATCGCGCGGCGCTCGAAGTAGTCGACCGCCGGGAAGCAGTCCTGCAGTCGCCGGGTGTCGGCCAGGACGACGGCGCCCAGAGCGCCCTCCGACAGGTCGTCCCACAGGAACCAGAAGCGGTCCTGACCCGGGGTGCCGAAGAGGTAGAGGGACAGGCCCTGCCGGATGGTGATGCGGCCGAAGTCCATCGCCACCGTGGTGGTGCCCTTGCGGTCCACTCCCCCGGTGTCGTCGACCGTCTCACCCGCCTCGCTGAGCCGTTCCTCCGTACGCAGCGGGTGGATCTCGCTGACCGAGCCCACCAGGGTTGTCTTGCCCACGCCGAAGCCGCCCGCGACTAAGATCTTCAGGGTCAACTCGGCGTCGAGGCCCGGGGCTGCGCCCTCCGGGGCCCCTTGTGCGGCGTTCATCGGCCGTCTCCTCCAGGATGCAGGGTCCTGCGCGTCAAGGGGTATGCGGATCCATGGCTCGACGGGGGGAGCCTTCGGCGGCAGAGGACCGCCCGAAATCCATGGCGAGGAACGTACCGCCCGCTGAAAGGGATTTTCTCGAAAATGCCAAAGCCGTCACGTCTTCCGATCAAGAAGCCCATGTACCTCCGAATTCGTGATAGTTGGACCGTGGCGAGGCCGAACGGCACCGGTCACCGCCCGGCGGCGACCGCCTTCGCGGGCGCCCTGTGCGCCCGCACCGCCTCCCTCGCCGACCGTCGCACTCCCGGAGGAGCCCGATGAGCGACCACCACGCCGACCGTCCGCATGAGGTCCGTGCGTTCTTCGCGTCACGCGCCGCCACCTGGGACGCGAAGTTCCCCGACGACGGCCCCGCCTATGCGGCAGGCGTCGCCGCACTGGGCCTCCAGGAAGGCGAGCGTGTCCTGGACGCCGGCTGCGGTACGGGACGCGCGCTGCCCGCGCTGCGGACGGCCGTGGGACCGCGCGGAACGGTGCTGGGCGCCGATCTCACGCCCGAGATGCTGCGGGCCGCCGTCCGGGCCGGGCGCGACCGTGACGCGGCGCTGCTGCTCGCGGACGTGACCCGGCTGCCGCTGCCCGACGCCGCGCTGGACGCCGTCTTCGCCGCGGGTCTCCTCTCGCATCTGCCGGACTCGGCGGGCGGCCTCACCGAACTCGCCAGGGCCGTACGCCCCGGTGGCCGGCTGGCTCTCTTCCACCCCATCGGGAGGGCCGCCCTCGCCGCGCGCAAGGGCCGCCCCATCACGCCCGACGATCTACGGGCGGAGCCGAATCTGCGGCCCCTCCTCACCGACTGCGGCTGGGACCTCGTCCGGTACGAGGACGAGGACGCCCGCTACCTGGCGCTGGCGGTCCGCCGGGGATGACGTCACGCGGACGGCACCGGTGTCTCAGGACGCCGCCGGGCCCTCCCCGTGCGGAACCGGGCAGCTGCCGGTGCGGCGGGAAGCGGGGAAGGTGCCGAGCTCGGCCACCCGGAAGCCGTTCGGATAGCCCTTGATCTCGGGGTTCTGGCGGGCGTAGTGCGGGGTGCGGCGGGGCGGCAGCAGCCGTACGGCCTTGGCGCGCAGCTTCAGGGCGGTGCGGACCGCCTTCTGGACCGCCGGCTTGGGCCGCTCGTACCGGAAGGCGTCCAGCAGGGAGTCGTCCAGGAGGGCCATGCTGGCGCCGCGCACCACCGGGGCGAGCGGGCCGTACCACCCCGCCATCAGGTCCAAGGTCGCGTCCGAGACCCTTCGCGCGCCCTCGTCCCAGCCGAAGTGCGCCTCCTCGTAGGCATCGAGACACTGCTCGAAGTCCTCGTAGGTCTGCGGGAGTTCGGTGATGCCCATATGGCGGCCGAGGGTGCGGTAGTAGGTGGCGACGGCATGCTGCTCGTGGGCGGTCAGCCGCCGCCAGCCGTACTCGTCGAGCCACCGTTTGGGCACCACCACGAAGGTGCACAGGACATAGCGCATGTCCTCGTTGCTGATGTCGTAGCTGCGGTGCATCTGGTTGATGCGGCGGATCGCCGTCCGGCCGTCGTCGCTGTCGAAGCCGTGCTCGACGACGGTGTCCAGGAGGAGCGCGGTGTCGTCATAGCGCTTTTGGGTACGGTCCGTCAGCTCCGCCGTCTCGGCGAGAAGCCGGCCGATGCTCGGCACGGCATAGGTGCGGTAGAGCGCCAGCTCCAGGGCTCGGGTGAAGTCCCAGGGGAATTCATGGGTCGCGATGATGCGGTAGATCCGCAGGAAGTCGCGCTCCGGGTCGAGCCGCCGGATCTCCCTCAACCAGTCGTAGCGCCGCACCTGACAACCGTCCCTTCGTTCGCGAAGCGCCAATTTTACGGACGTGGGCGGCAGTTGAAGGGTGCTGCGGGGTGTCAGATCACGTCGCGCGGTGGCCGGAATCAGTCGCGCCGGGAGGTTTCCCGTGAGCGCCTCGGCACACCGACCGACTGTCGACCGCCTCGGGTGCCGCGCCCCGGGGTCCGCGCGTCGGCCCCGTAGCGGTCGGTGAGCGTGGGATCCACCACGGCCAGCGCCGCCTTGACCGGCATGCTGGTGCGGCCGGCGAGCGCCAGCCGCTCCTGGACCTCACGTGGTGTGCGCGGACGGTAGCCCGGCCCCGTACCGCAGCATCCGCCGTGGAAGGTCAGCCCGGCGCGCAGCACGGCCTCCAGCGCACGCCAGCCGGCCACGTCGCGCCGCTTGGGCACCGCCAAATCCGCGCCCGCGTCGATCAGCTCACCACGGCACTGCGGGCAGTGGCCGGGCCCCCGCGAGACCGGCGTCTTCTTCCACGCGGCCCGGCAGGCCAGGCACACAAAGTGCATCCGGCGGCTGTAAAAACACATCCGCGCAGCGTACGGCTGGTGACAAGGCCGTACCAAGCCAATTAGGGTGCGCCGACGTACTCCGCAATGGACCGGATGGGGAGGCCCGCGTGCCCACGACCGAGAGCGCCGACAACGACCAGTTGTTCGTGCTGACGGCGGTGCTGCTGACGCCCGCGCAGTTCCCGAGCGTGCTCGGCGACGACTACCCCGAGGTGTGCGCGGGGCTGGGCCTCGAACCGTACGCGGAGGGCTACGGGCTGGTCCTCGGTCAGGACGGCGACGGGGCGCGCTGGACCGTGGTGACGGAGGACGTGTCGCTGGTCGCCTGCGCGATCGCGGCCTGGGACTGCGGCATGGAGTACGACCTCTCCCCCGGCGAGAACAGCATCGTCGGGGCCCTTCCCGGCTGGCCGCTCGCGCTCGCCGTAGCGGCACCGGGTGTGCCGCAGCCGCACGACCCTGAGCCGCAGGAAGGCGACCCGGCACCGCTCACCCCTCCGGACGCCGAGGAGTGGGGGCCGGCGCAACGGCGGCTCGGCGCGGACGAGATCGCCATGCAATGGGCGGCGTGGCGGGAGCAGGTGGAGGGCGACGTCAGCTTTGCCGAGCCGGGTGATCAGGCGCACACGGGGGTGCGGCGGGTGCTGGAGGAGGCGCGCGGCTATGTGAACGATCCGCCGCCGCCCGGGCGGGTGCGGTCGTCGTTCGCGGCCGGTGAGGCGCGGACGCTGCGGGTTGACGGGCCTGGATGGAGCATGGTTGCCCGTACCGATGACATCGCGTTCGTGCTGCTGGACGAGGAGCCGGGCGAGGTCCATCCGGTGGGGCGCGGGCCCGAACTGCCCGGCCTGCTGACGTCACTCGACGAGCTGTCGACGCGGCCGGTCTGAGTCGCGGGCTCGACGGGTTGGGGTGGGGGCTTTGCGGGGGCGTTGCTTGTCTGCGGGTGCGGCTGTGGCTGGTCGCGCAGTTCCCCGCGCCCCTTCGTGGCGCGGCCGGTCCGTCACTTGCTTCTGGGGCGGTGCGGCTTGGTGGGGGCTGGGGTTTTGCGGGTTGTGTGGTTGCCGCGGGGGTCGGAGGGGACGCACCGGTACCCGTCCTCGGCGCGGGCGACGCGGCTACGTGTAGTTGATTGCCCCGGCGTTCGCTCCAGTCCTGCGGGCGGGCACCGGTACATCCCCTCCAACCGTTCAGCGTTGCCGGCTGCCGGCCGGTGACACCGTCCGTTACGGCACAGACCCTGGCCGTGCCCCATCTGCGGGGGGCCGACCAGGTCCCTGCCAAGGGGTGCCGCGCATTGGTCGTGACGGTGATTGGTACGGCGGGAGAGCCGCGCACGTACGGCGGTCGGAGGGGATGTCCGGTGAGCCGCCCGCAGGACCCGGAGCGAACAACGGGGTGAAGAACCTCTGGGACCCGCGTCGCCCGCGCCGAGGACGGGTTACCGGGCGTCCCCTCCGACCCCACCACCCACACCCCGTAGGCGGACCGGCCCCAGCCCACGGCAAACCGCGTACGTTCAGCGGCCGAGCTGTTTGCGGCTGACGCGGCGTAGGCGGCGGCGTTGGGAGGAGTCGAGTGTCAGATACGCGACGGCCGGGATTCCGACCATGACCAAGAGGGCCGCCCAGAAGGGCAGCAGCCACAGCAGGATCACTCCCACCGCGACCCCGCCGACCGCGACCTTCGCCTGTGTGGACATCCTTCACGCCCCTTCCGCGGCGCATGCCGCGCTCTGTGTACTCCATTGAACGCCGTATTCGCGCCGCAGGTTCCTTCCAAGGGTGCATTGTCATGTACTCTCGGGCGCTCCAGTCACCAGTAGTCAAACTTGAGGAGTTCGGGACCCAGTGACATCCCTCCCCGCGGTCACCCCCGCTCAGCTCTCCGCACTCGCGCAGTGCGCAGCGGTTTTCCTGCCGTCGGATCCGCCACGGGCCGGGCGGATCGCCTTCTGGCGGCCTGATGGTGAACCCGTGGGGGACGCGTCGCTGGGCGTGGCCCTCCCGGATGACGACGGCGGGGTCTCCTTGTGCGAGGTTCCGGCCCTGCTGCTGACGGTGGCCGACGCGGTGCCGGTGCTCACCCGTGCGCGGGCCGGCCGGGACGCCCATCCGGCCGCCGCCTTCTGGGGGGCCGCCTCCGTACTGGCGCTGCAGCTCGCGGCCCGTGGCCGGATACTGCCCGGGGTCAGCCCGGCCGGATACGACGCCTGGCGGCTGGGACCGCTCGACCCGGAGGACCTGGCGCGGCTGCGCGATCTCGCCGCCGCGATGCCGCCGTACGCCCATGCCGCCCCGCTCCCGGACACCGACCCGTTGCAGCTGCCGGATCCCGAGCGGCATGTGCGGGCCTTCCTCGACGCGGTGGCGGACGGGCTGCCGCGCTCCCCCGGCGCCGCGCTGGTCACCGGAGCGCCGGCCTTCGCGGTGACCGCCCCGCAGCACATCCCCGAACAGCGCGCCTGGGCCGCTGATGTCGCCGCGGGGCACGACGCGGGCGTACGGATCTCCCTGCGGGTGGAGGTGCACGGCGCGGAGGCGGAGGAGCCGATGGCCTTCGGGGAGCAGCGCGGCGAGGTGGATGCGGCGGGAAGCCCGCTGCGCGGTGATGCCGCGGGCGCTCTGTCCTCCATCACGTTCAAGGCCGTTCTCCAGTTGCACAGCCTCACTGATCCGACGCTGGTCGCGGATGCCGCGGAGGTGTGGGCGGGGACTTCGACGGCCGGGCAGGCGTTCGGGGCGCGGGCGCGGATGGACACGCTGCTGACGTTGCGGCGGGCGGCGGACGCCTGGGCGCCGCTCACCCCGTTGTTGTCCGCGGCGGTGCCCGATGCGCTGGATCTTGCCGACGAGGAGATCGCCGAGCTGCTCGGGCCGGCCGCGGGTGCGCTGGCCGCCGCCGGGGTGCAGGTGCACTGGCCGAAGGAGCTGACGCGCACGCTCAGCGCGCGGGCCGTGGTGGGGCCGCCGGAGGCGGGCGGCGGTGACGTTTCCGAGGGGAGGGGCACGGGGCTGCCCTCGCTGTTGTCGGCGGATGCCCTGCTCTCGTTCAGCTGGCGGTTCGCGGTCGGGGACCAGGAGGTCGACAGGGCGGAGCTGGACCGGCTGGCCGAGGCGGGGCGGCCGCTGGTGCGGCTGCACGGGCAGTGGGTGCTGATCGATCCGGCGGCGGTGCGGGCCGCCCGGGACCGGCAGGAACGCAAGGTCACGCCGCTCGATGCGCTCGGCGCCGCGCTCACCGGCAGCGTCGAGGACGGTGACGGCGGCCGGGTGGAGGTGGCGGCCTCCGGCTGGCTGGCCCGGCTGCGCGACCGGCTGGCCGACCCGGAGGGCTGCGACACCACGCCGGTCCGGCAGCCGGCGGCGCTCACCGCGACGCTGCGCGACTACCAGCTGCGCGGGCTCGGCTGGCTGCACCGGATGACCTCGCTGGGGCTGGGTGCCTGTCTCGCCGACGACATGGGGCTGGGGAAGACGATCACGCTCATCTCCCTGCATCTGCACCGGCAGACCACTCCCGAGTCGGCCGGCCCCACCCTTGTCGTCTGTCCCACCTCCCTCATGGGCAACTGGCAGCGGGAGATCGAGAAGTTCGCGCCGGGCACACCGGTACGCCGCTTCCACGCCGGGCGGCGCAGTCTGGCGGAGCTGGCGGACGGCGAGTTCGTGCTCACCACGTACGGGACGATGCGGGTCGATGCCGGGAAGCTGGCGGAGGTGGGCTGGGGGCTGGTCGTCGCCGATGAGGCCCAGCACATCAAGAATCCGTTCTCCGCGACCGCCAGGGCGCTGCGGACCCTGCCCGCCAAGGCCCGGGTGGCGCTGACCGGTACCCCGGTGGAGAACAATCTGTCGGAGCTGTGGGCGATCCTGGACTGGACGACACCGGGACTGCTGGGGCCGCTGGGCCGGTTCCGTACGCACTATGCGCAGGCCATCGAGGGCGGTGCGGCGGCGTCCCCGGAGGCGGGCGCGGCAGCCGAGCGGCTGGCCCGGCTGGTGCGGCCGTTCCTGTTGCGCCGCCGTAAGTCCGATCCGGGGATCGCGCCGGAGCTGCCGCCCAAGACGGAGACCGATCGTGCGGTGGCGCTGACCAAGGAGCAGACCGGGCTGTACGAGGCCGTGGTGCGCGAGGGGCTCGCCGAGATCGCCGGGACGGACGGGTTCGCCCGCCGCGGGCTGGTGGTCAAGCTGCTCACCTCGCTCAAGCAGATCTGCAACCACCCCGCGCAGTACTTGAAGGAGAGCGGCCCGGCGGAGGACGGCCGCGCTGCGGGAGCGGTGCGGATCGCGGGGCGTTCGGGAAAGGTCGAGCTGCTGGACGAGTTGCTGGACAGCATCCTCGCCGAGGGCGCGAGCGTGCTGGTGTTCACGCAGTATGTGCAGATGGCGCGGCTGTTGGAGGGGCATCTGGCGGCGCGCGGGGTGCCCACGCAGTTCCTGCACGGCGGTACGCCGGTGGCCCGCCGTGAGGAGATGGTGCGGCGCTTCCAGGACGGGGCGGCGCCGGTGTTCCTGCTGTCGTTGAAGGCGGCGGGTACCGGTCTGAACCTCACCCGGGCGGCGCATGTCGTGCACTTCGACCGCTGGTGGAATCCGGCCGTCGAGGCGCAGGCCACCGACCGCGCCTACCGCATCGGGCAGACCCAGCCGGTGCAGGTCCACCGGATCATCACGGAGGGCACGATCGAGGACCGGATCGCCGACATGCTCGCCCGTAAGCAGCAGTTGGCCGATGCGGTGCTGGGGTCCGGCGAGGCCGCGCTGACCGAACTCACCGACGCCGAGCTGGCGGATCTGGTCGCACTGCGGGGGAACGAGCGATGAACACGCCTGGAGATGAGGGACCGATGTACCTGGACGAGGGGGCTTCCGCTGCCGCTGAGCGGACGTTCGAGGCATTGCCCGCGGCCCGTGGGAGGGCCTTTGCCCAGAGCTGGTGGGGGCAGGCGTGGCTCAAGGCGCTGGAGGACACCGCGCTGGACGGCGCGCAGGTGAAGCTGGGCCGGCGGCATGCGCGGGCCGGTGCGGTCGGCGCGGTGTCGGTGCGCCCCGGCCGGATCACCGCGGTCGTCCAGGACCCCGACCATACGCGGCACCGGTCCGATGTCCTGCTGCAGCAGTTGAGCGCGGCGGACTGGGACCGCTTCCTGGACATGGTCGCGGACCGGGCAGGGCACATCGCGGCGCTGCTGGACCGTGACATGCCGCCGGTCCTCGTCGAGGACGCCGCCGCGGCCGGGATCGAACTCCTGCCGGGCATCGGGGACCTGGAGCCGGAGTGCAGTTGTGGTGCCTGGGACCACTGCGCGCATTCGACCGCGCTGTGCTACCAGTTGGCGCGGCTGCTGGACCAGGACCCGTTCGTCCTGCTGCTGATGCGCGGCCGGGGTGAGCGGGAACTGCTGGACGAGGTGCAGGCGCGCAGTGCGTCGCGGGCGGAGCTGCCGGCGGGCGGGGCCGCGGCGGAGCCGTCCGGTGCGGGGGTGCCGGCGGCCGAGGCGTATGCGGCGCGGGACATTCTGCCGCCGCTGCCCGCGGCGCCGCCGCCGGTCGCCGCGCCGGGTGCCCCGCCGGTGCTCGGTGGCGGCACCCCGCCCGCGCCCGGGGTGGAGGTGGCCGCGCTGGAGTTCCTGATCGGGGACGCGGCGGCGCGCGCCCAGCGGCTGCTGGCGGAAGCGCTGTCCACCGGGCATCCGGACAGTCCGCCGCCGCCCGTTCCGGCGCCCGGCCAGGATGCGGTGCGGCTGGCGGCGGCCGGTCCGGGGGCGGCCATATCGGCGCGGCTGGCGGCCGGTTCGGGACGGGATGCGCGGGGTCTGGCGTCGGCCGTACGGGCCTGGGAGCTGGGTGGCGCGGCGGGGCTCGCGGTCCTGGAGGAGGAGTGGACACCGGAGCCGGAGGCGCTGGCACGGGCCACCGGCCGGCTGGCGGCCGCGTGGGAGGACGAGGAGACCCGGCCGCGGCTGCGGGTCACCCGTAACCGCTGGACGGTGGTGGGCGGCGCGGCCCAGTTGCGCTACGGGCGGGACGGCCGCTGGTGGCCGTATCGCAGGGAGGGCGGGCAGTGGGTGCCCGCGGGCCCGGCCACGGACGATCCGGCGGGCGCGTTGGCGGGGGTGTCGGCGGAGGAGTGAGGAGGCACGGGCGGGGGCGGGGTCAGGTCCCGTCCTCGCCCGCGCCGCGGTGCGCGGCTGCGCGCCGTACGAAGAGCTCGTGCAGATCGCGGGCTGCCTTGGGGACCGAGCCGGAGCGGCGGCGCTGAATGACCATCAGGACGTCGGTGCGGTCGGCGGCCAGCGGGCGGTAGGTGATGGTGCCGCTGCGCTCCAGGGGGTCGCCGATGATGCTGAAGTCGGGCAGGACCGTGACGCCCAGGCCCTCGGCGACCATCAGTTTGCCCATTTCGGCGCCGTCGGTGGAGTACGAGAAGGAGGGTGTGCGGCCCCTGAGGAGCCGGTGGACGAAGCGGTGCATCACATAGCCGGACCGCATCACGATCAGCGGCTGGGTGAGGAGTTCGGTCACCGGGACCTTGCTCCTCGCGGCCAGTGGGCTGTCCGGGCGGAGGCACACCACGGGGCGGCCGCGCAGGAGTTCGGTGGTGTGGAAGTCCGGCGGCAGGTCGTCGCCGCGCAAATAGTTGACGAGCCCCAGGTCGAGACTGCCTTCCAGCAGCGCGCGGTGGATCTCGGCCTGTTGGGCACCGATCACCTCGACCTGGGTCAGCGGATGGCCGGCCCGGAACTCGCGGATGGCCGGTACCAGCAGCGGAACGGTGGCGGCGTTGACGGTGCCCAGTCGCACCATCCGGCTGATGTGGTGCTGGTCGCCCGCGGCCCGGCGCAGTTTGTCGACCGCGTCGAGCACACCGACGATATGCGGCAGCAGCTCCCGGCCGTCGTCGCTGATCTTCGCTCCGGAGCGCTTGCGGTCGAGGATGTCGACGCCGAGTTCGCGCTCCAGATTGCGGACGGTCTCGCTCAGTGCGGGCTGGGACAGATGGAGTTCCTCGGCGGCTCTGCGCAAGGAGCCGAGGCGGGTGACGGCCGCAATGTATTCGAGTTGCTCGATCCGCACGGAATGCACCTCCCCGGCGATCCGGTGCCGATGGTGAAGGTCAGTGGAGTCAGGTGCCGTTGAGGCTTCTCGTGGGTTTGTTTCCCTTGGTTCAAGGGGGACCCTATCACCACCTCGCGCATACCGTATCGACGCTGCGCAGCACGGTCGCTAAACTCGGCAGGGATGCGGCCGCATTGACCGGGAAAGGGCCGCAGGGGCCGTTGCCGAGAGGTCGGTGCGGCGAATTGTTGCGAGGAGGTGACGCATTCATGAACGAGCAACAGAAGCAGCTCACCCAGCGGCGTCACGTCGATCTCGCACGGCTCTCCAGCGCGCTCTGTCGCGGTGCCGTGGCCCGCGAACGCTGACGATCGGAGGCCGTCCGGCGCCGGCCGTTGATGGCCGTTGATGGCCTTGCCGGTCCGCCCGGAGATCCTTTTCTTCCGCATCTCGGCTGCTCGCACATTTCGTTCCGTAGATTCCTCGTGCTATTCGCGCGAACCGCGCGTGCTTCCTTTGTCGCGCCCTTTTGCAGTTGGCTTTCTTCCACCGGGAGTTCCTGATGTCCGACCTGCCCGCCCCGGGCCCCGCACGCTTTGCCTATTGGGTGCCCAATGTCAGTGGCGGCCTGGTGACCAGCACCATCGAGCAGCGCACCGATTGGGGCTATGACTACAACCGCAAGCTGGCGGTGCTGGCCGAGAACAACGGTTTCGATTATGCGCTGAGCCAGGTCCGCTATATGGCCAGCTACGGCGCGGAGTTCCAGCACGAGTCCACGAGTTTCAGCCTGGCGCTGCTGCTGGCCACCGAGCGGCTGAAGGTGATCGCCGCCGTGCATCCGGGGCTGTGGCACCCGGGTGTGCTGGCGAAGCTCGGCGCCACGGCCGATCACCTCTCCGGCGGGCGGTTCGCGGTGAACGTGGTCAGCGGGTGGTTCAAGGGCGAGTTCAGTGCGCTCGGGGAGCCATGGCTGGAGCATGACGAACGCTACCGGCGGGCGGAGGAGTTCATCCGGGCACTGCGCAGCATCTGGACCGAGGACCACGCCGAACTGGCCGGGGACTTCTACCGCATCCGGGACTTCTCGCTGAAGCCGAAGCCGCTCGGCACCGTCGGGCGTCCGCACCCGGAGATCTTCCAGGGCGGCAACTCCACCGCGGCGCGGGCGATGGCCGGCCGGGTGTCCGACTGGTACTTCAGCAACGGCAAGGACTTCGACGGCGTCACCGAGCAGCTCAGGGACGTCCGGGCCGCGGCGGCGTCCGCGGGCCGGACCGCGCCCCGCTTCGGGCTGAACGGTTTTCTGATCGCCCGGGACACCGAGGCCGAGGCCCGGGAGGTGCTGCGGGAGATCATCGCCAAGGCGGACACCGAGGCGGTGCACGGCTTCGGCGCGGCGGTCCGGCAGGCCGGGCAGTCCACGGCCGACGGCACCGGTATGTGGCAGGACTCGTCGTTCGAGGACCTGGTCCAGTACAACGACGGCTTCCGCACGGGCCTGATCGGCACACCGGAGCAGATCGCCGAGCGGATCGTCGCGTACAAGCGACTGGGCGTGGACCTCTTCCTGCTGGGTTTCCTCCATTACCTGGAGGACGTCGAGTACTTCGGCCGGCGGGTGCTGCCGCTGGTGCGTGAGCTGGAGGCGCAGGAGGACGGCCCGCGGGCCGCAGCGGACACGGCGCAGCCGACCGGTCCGGCGGTCTCCGGCGCCCGGCGCTGAGCCCCCGTCCCACCGATCATCACCCCACTTCCAAGGGAGACTTCAGATGAGCACCGTCGCTCCGTCCGACTGGACCACCCGTCCCGCCCCCGAGGGCCCGCAGGGCTGGATCGAGCGCGCCACCGAGGTGGCCGCGGTCCTCGCCACCGACGCGGCCGCCCGTGACCGCGCGGGCGCCACCCCGTACGACGAGGTGCGCCTGCTCAAGGACTCCGGCCTGGTCACCCTGCTCGGCCCGGTCGGGCACGGGGGCGGCGGGCAGGACTGGCCGACCGCGTACCGCGTGATCCGGGAGGTGTCCAAGGCCGACGGGTCCATCGGCCAGCTGCTCGGCTACCACTATCTGTGGAACTGGGCGGCGCGGCTGGTCGGCACCCGTGAGCAGTGGGAGGCGGTGGAGGCCGAGGCCGCCCGGCAGCGCTGGTTCTTCGGCGGTGCGGTCAATCCGCGCGACAAGGACGTGGTGGTGCGGGACGAGGGCGGGACGCTGGTCTTCTCCGGCCGGAAGTCGTTCTCCACCGGCAGCAAGGTCTCCGATGTCACCGTGCTGGAGGGGGTCCTGGAGAGCACCGACAGCCATGTCTTCGCCATCGTGCCGTCCGACAGCGACGGTCTGACGTTCCACGGCGACTGGGACAACATCGGGCAGCGGCTCACCGAGAGCGGCAGCGTCACCCTGGACGGGGTGCGGGTGCCGTGGTCGGCGGCCGCCGGGTACGTCGACAAGGAGTTCCGGCCCCGTGTCTACAACACCCTCAATGTCCCGACCATCCAGCTGGTCTTCGCCCACTTCTACCTCGGGATCGCCGCGGGCGCCCTGGAGACGGCCGCGGTCTACACCCGTACCAAGGCGCGTTCCTGGCTGCACGGCGGCCATGAGCGGGCGGCCGACGAGCCGTACGTCATCGACACCTATGGCGATCTGACGGCCAAGCTGTGGGCCGCCGAGGCGCTGGCCGACCGGGTGGCCGGGGAGGGGCAGCGGCTGCACGACGCTCCGGACGCGGTGACCGAGCAGGACCGCGGGGAGTTCGAGGTCCGGGTGGCGGCGGTCAAGGCCCGCGCCACGGAGGTGGCCCTGGAGGTCACGAACCGGATCTTCGAGGTGACCGGGGCCCGGTCCACCGCGTCCGCCGAGGGCCTGGACCGCTTCTGGCGCAATGTCCGTACCCACACCCTGCACGATCCGGTGGCCTACAAGCGCCGTGAGGTCGGCCGGTTCGTGCTCGACGGCGCACTGCCCGAGCCGACTTGGTACTCCTGACCGGCCCCGCTCCGCACACTCCGCGTTCCCACTCCCGCTCCGCACTTCGAGGTGATTCTCTTCATGGCCACCGTCCTGTCCGTCTCCGGCAGTCCCTCCGCGTCCTCGCGTACCGCCCGCCTGTTGCGTCAGCTGGACGCCGAGCTCACCGAACAGGGGCACCAGGTCGTTCCGCTGGATGTCCGCCGGCTGCCCGCCGAGGCGCTGCTGGGAGCCGATTTCGGCCACCCGGCGATCGTCGAGGCCACCGAGCTGTTCGCCCGGGCCGACGGCGTCGTCATCGGCACGCCCGTCTACAAGGCTGCCTACTCCGGTCTGCTCAAGTCGCTGCTGGATCTGCTGCCGCAGTACGCGCTGACGGGCAAGACGGTGCTGCCGCTGGCGACCGGCGGCAGCACCGCCCATGTCCTGGCCATCGACTACGCGCTGCGGCCGGTGCTGTCGTCGATGGGCGCCGCGCACATCGTCCAGGGCTGGTTCGTGCTCGACCGGCATCTGGCCATACGGGAGGACGGCTCGCTGGCCGTCGACCCCGGGGCACGGGAAGGGCTCGACCAGGTCCTGGACCAGTTCTCCGGCGCGCTCGGACGCAGCCCGCTGCTGTCCGTCGCGAGCTGACCGCCGCCCCGTTCCCCCGGGCTCCCGAGGCCCGCCCCCGTCGACACTCCTCTGGAGGCAGCACCGTGACCGCTCCCGCGCGGCCCGCCACCGCCCATGTGATCTCCGACGACGCCGAGGCCCTGGCGGTCGCGGCCCAACTGGCCGAGGCGTTCCGGGCCGGTGCCGCCGAGCGGGACGCCGCCCGCCGGCTGCCGCATGCCGAGCTGGCGCGGCTGTCGGCGAGCGGGCTGCTGGGCATCACCGTGCCGCGGTCCCATGGGGGCGCGCAGGTGCGGACCGAGACCCTCGCCGAGGTGGTGCGGCTGCTGGCGGCCGGGGACGCGAGTCTGTCGCAGATTCCGCAGAGCCACTTCGTGTACATCGAGGTGCTGCGCCGCCAGGGCACCGCGGAGCAGCAGGCGTTCTTCTTCGGTGAGGTGCTGGCGGGGCGGCGGCTGGGCAATGCGCAGTCGGAGGCGGGCACCCGGCATGTGCAGGACATCCGTACCCGGCTGGTGCCCGCCGCCGACGGCTCGTATGTGCTGAGCGGGGTGAAGCACTATGCGACCGGTGCGCTGTTCGCCGACTGGGTCCCGGTGCTGGCGCGCGGCCGGGACGAGGAACTCCATGTGGCGTATGTGCCGCGGGAGGCGCCGGGGGTGCGGATCGTCGACGACTGGGACGGGATGGGGCAGCGGACCACGGCCAGTGGCACGGTGCACCTGGCGGAGGTACCGGTGCCGGCCGACCGGGTCGTACCGCATCACCTCACCTTTCAGGGGCCGCAACTGCACGGTGCGGTAGCCCAGTTGCTGCATGCCGCGATCGATACCGGGATCGCGTCGGGCGCGCTGGCGGAGGCCGCCGGGTTCGTCCGCACCAAGAGCCGGCCGTGGTGCGAGAGCGGCCTCGACAGCGCCGCCGAGGACCCCCTGCTGATCCAGCGGTTCGGGGAACTGGCGGTACGGGTGCGGGCCGCCGAGGCCCTGGTGGCGACGGCGGCGCGGACGGTGGACACCGCGGCGCGGGCTCTCACCGACGACTCCGCGGCCGGGGCGTCGATCGCCGTGGCCGCGGCGAAGGTGGTGGCCGCCGAGGCGGCGGTGGAGACCGGCAGCGCGCTGTTCGAGGTGGCCGGGACCCGGGCCGCGCTGGACGGACTGAACCTGCACCGGCACTGGCGGGACGCACGCACCCACACCCTGCACGACCCGGTCCGCTGGAAGGTGCAGCACATCGGCCGCTATGTCCTCAACGGCACCCGGCCGCCCCGGCACGGTCTGCTCTGACGGCCGCCCCACCCCGCCCGCACCCCCGTTTCCCCCTCTCGGAGCTGCCATGTCTTCCCTCACCTTCCACTGGTTCCTGCCCACCTACGGCGACAGCCGTCATGTCGTCGGGGGAGGTCATGGCCTGCCCGCCGGTGCGGCCGGCGGGGAACGGCCCGCCACGCTCGGCTATCTGACGCAGATCGCCCGCGCCGCCGAGGACCTGGGCTTCGAGGGGGCGCTCACCCCCACCGGGGCGTGGTGCGAGGACGCCTGGCTCACCACGGCGATGCTGGCCCGTGAGACCGAGCGGCTGAAGTTCCTGGTGGCCTTCCGGCCGGGGATCATCGCGCCGACCCTGGCCGCCCAGATGGCCGCCACCTTCCAGCGGCACTCCGGTGGGCGGCTGCTGCTGAATGTCGTCACCGGTGGCGAGAGCCATGAGCAGCGCGCGTACGGGGACTTCCTGGGCAAGGACGACCGTTATGCACGCACCGGTGAATTCCTCGGCATCGTACGGGAGTTGTGGGAGGGGAAGACGGTCGATTTCAGCGGGGAGCAGCTGCGGGTGGCGGGCGCCCGGCTGGCGCGGGTGCCCGATCCGGTGCCGCCGGTGTACTTCGGCGGATCGTCCCCGGCCGCCGGGGAGGTCGCCGCGCGTGCCGCCGATGTCTATCTGACCTGGGGCGAGCCGCCGGCCGAGGTCGAGCGGAAGATCGCCTGGATCCGGGGGCTGGCGGACCGCGCCGGGCGCCGGGTGCGGTTCGGAATCCGGCTGCATGTGATCACCCGGGACACCGCGGAGGCGGCGTGGGCGGAGGCGCAGCGGCTGCTGGACGGTTTCACACCGGAGGCGATACGGGCCGTGCAGGCGGGGCTGGCCCGCAGTGAGTCGGAGGGGCAGCGCCGGATGCTGGCGCTGCACGGCGGCCGCACCGACGGACTGGAGATCGCGCCGAATCTGTGGGCCGGTATCGGGCTGGTGCGGGGCGGGGCGGGCACCGCGCTGGTGGGCAGCCATACGGAGGTGGCGGAGCGGATCGTGGAGTATCAGCGGCTGGGCATCGAGGAGTTCATCCTCTCCGGGCACCCCCATGTCGAGGAGGCGTACTGGTTCGGGGAAGGGGTGCTGCCGGTGCTGCGGGAGGCCGGGCTGTGGCGGCATCCGGCCGCGCGGCCCGAGGACGCCACTGCCGCCGGGATCCCGTTCGCCGCCGGGGTGGGCCGCTGATCCGGAGCCGGACGGGCAGCTCCCCGGCCGCTGATCCGGGACCGGCCGGGCGGCTCCCCGGCCGCTGTGGCCCGATCCTCCCCATCCGGCTGCGCCGTGCCGCCGCGCATGGTTCGCTGAACTGATCCCCCACGCCAGGCACGCCGCCCGCAGCAGGAGGACCAGTGACCGGCACCCCGCCGCACACGCCGCACCCCATGCCGTCCGCACCGCCCGCACGGACCCCCGACGGGACGGACCACGCACCGCACCACCCCGGCCGGCCCCGGCAGCTCCCGTACCACGAGGACCCCTCGCCGGGAAGCGGGGCCCTGCCGCCCCGTGCCTGGTACGCGCGCTCGGACGCCGCCCGCATCTCGCTGCACGGCACCTGGCGTTTCCGGCTCTCGGCATGCGCCACCGCCGAGGACGACGCGTTCGCCCGGCCCGACTTCGACGACTCACAGTGGCAGGAGCTGCGGGTGCCCGGCCACTGGCCGCTCATGGGACGCTTCGCCGCCGAGGGCTCCTACGGGGGCGGTGACCGGCCGCAGTCCGGCGGGGCGCCCGCCTACACCAACACCGCCTACCCCTTCCCGGTCGATCCGCCGCGGGTGCCGGACGAGAACCCGACGGGCGATCACCGGCGGCTCTTCGATCTGCCGGAGGGCTGGGGGGAGGGGCCCGCGGTGCTGCACTTCGGCGGGGTGGAGTCCTGTGCCCGGGTCTGGCTCAACGGGGTGGAGCTGGGCCACTTCAAGGGCAGCCGGCTGCCGCACGAGTTCGAGGCCGGGCATCTGCTGCGGCCGCACCGCAATGTGCTGGCGGTGCGGGTGCACCAGTGGTCGTCGGGCAGTTATCTGGAAGACCAGGACCAGTGGTGGCTGCCCGGCATCTTCCGGAACGTCTCGCTCCATCGCCGTCCCGAAGGCTCGGTCGCCGACCACTTCGTCCACGCCGGGTTCGATCACGTCACGGGCCACGGCACCCTGCGGGTGGAGTGCGCACCGGCCGGCCGGGTGACCGTCCCGGCGCTCGGCCTCGATCTGGCGACCGGGGAGAGCGCCACGGTGCCGGTCCGTCCCTGGACGGCCGAGGAACCGCACCTCTACGACGGGGAGCTGGTCACCCCCGGCGAGCGGATCCCGCTGCGGATCGGCTTCCGTACGGTTCGCGTCGAGGACGGGCTGCTGAAGGTCAACGGCCGGCGGATCCTGCTGCGCGGCGTCAACCGCCATGAGTTCCATCCGCGCACCGGACGGGCTCTCGGCCCCGAGACGATGCGCCGCGATCTGCTGCTGATGAAGCGGCACAACATCAACGCGGTGCGCACCAGCCACTATCCGCCGCACCCCGCCTTCCTCGACCTGTGCGACGAGCTGGGCCTGTGGGTGATCGACGAGTGCGATCTGGAGACGCACGGGTTCGCCCAGCAGGGCTGGCGGGACAATCCGGTCGATGACGCGCGCTGGGAGCCGGCGTTGCTCGACCGGGCCCGGCGGATGGTCGAGCGGGACAAGAACCACCCGAGCATCGTGCTGTGGTCGCTGGGCAACGAGTGCGGCACGGGACGCGGGCTGTCCGCGATGGCCGCCTGGATGCGCGAGCGCGACCCGTCCCGCCCGCTGCACTACGAGGGCGACCGCAGCTGCGCCGACACCGATGTCTACTCCCGGATGTACGCCGACCACGCCGAGGTGGAGCGCATCGGGCGGCGCGCGGAGGAGCCGCTGCCCGACCCGGAACTGGACGCGCGGCGGCGGGGGCTCCCGTTCCTGCTCTGCGAGTACGCGCATGCCATGGGCAACGGTCCCGGCGGACTGAGCGAGTACCAGCGGTTGTTCGAGCGTTACGAGCGCTGCCAGGGCGGTTTCGTCTGGGAGTGGATCGACCACGGGCTGCGGCAGCGGACCCCCACCGGTGAGGTGTTCCACGCCTACGGGGGCGACTTCGGTGAGGAGCTGCACGACGGGAATTTCGTCTGCGACGGGCTGGTCCTGCCCGACCGGGTGCCCTCCCCCGGCCTGCTGGAGTTCAAGAAGGTCATCGAACCGGTGCGGATCGAGGCCGGGGGCGCCGGCACCGGGGCGGCCCACGCGGTCCGGATCACCAATCTGTACGACTTCGCCGGCCTCGGCCACCTCGCATTCCGCTATGTCTACGAGGTGGACGGCATGCCCCACGGCCACGGCCGGCTGGAGGTGCCCCCGTTGGCGCCCGGCGCATCGGCCACAGTGGAGCTGCCGGCGCCACCGGAGGACGGGCCGGACGACGACGGGGAGCGGATCTGGACGGTCCAGGCCGTCCTGGCCGAGGACACCGCCTGGGCACCCGCCGGGCACGAGGTCGCCTGGGGCCAGCTGGCCGCGCCGCGCCCCGCCACCACTCCCCCGGCGGCCAACGCCACCCCGCGCCGCGGAGAGGGCAATGTGATCGTCCTCGGTCCGGGGACCTTCGACGCCACCACGGGAACGCTCGGCTATCTGGACGGCGTACGCCTCGACGGGCCCCGGCTGGATGTGTGGCGGGCGCCGACCGACAACGACGAGGCCGCGCCCTGGCAGCCGGAGCCACGGCCGGCCACCGAGTGGCGACGGCTCGGTCTGCACCGGATGCGGCACCGCGTCGACGCCGTCGAGACCGGCCCGCAGTCCTTGGTGGTACGCACCCGGGTCGCCCCCGCCGGGACGTCGTCGGCGCTGCGCACGGTCTACCGCTGGACGGCTCAACACGACCTGCTGCGGCTGGAGTTGAGCGTCGACCCGGAAGGCGACTGGCCGGTTCCGCTGCCGCGGCTGGGGGTGCGGATGCGGGTGTGCGGCAGCCTGGGTCTCGCCGGCTGGTTCGGCGGCGGGCCCGGTGAGGGCTATCCGGACACCCGGGCCGCCGCCCGGGTCGGCCGCTGGTCGATGCCGGTGGACGCGCTCCAGACGCCGTACGTCCGGCCGCAGGAGAACGGTGCGCGGCCGGGGGTGCGCTGGGCGGAGCTGACCCGTACGGACGGCTCGGGCCTGCGGATCGAGGGTGATCCGGACTTCTTCTTCGCCGCCCGCCGGTGGCCGGCCGAGGAGCTGACCGCGGCCCGCCACACCACGGATCTGCGGCCCGGCGAGGATCTGTGGGTCCATCTCGACCATGCACAGCACGGCATCGGCAGCCAGTCGTGCGGGCCGGGGGTGCTACCGCAGCACCGGCTGGAGGTGGCGCCGGCACGCTTCTCGTTCGTGTTCTCGTCGCTGGGCTGAACCCTGCGCGGCCCGTGCGCCGGCCGCGCTGTCCCGGCCGGCACACGGTGCGCGCGATGCCGTCCAGGAGCGTGCGCACCGGCCGGGGATACGATCTTGGGTGAGGCGTGGGTACCCGCGCGTCCCGCAGCACCGAGAGGCTTTGCACCATGGTCAGCACCTCCCCGCCGCTCGCCGACGCCCTCGCCGCGGGACCGGTCGTCCTCGACGGCGGGCTGTCGAACCAGCTGGAGGCCGCCGGGCACGACCTCAGCGACGCCCTGTGGTCGGCGCGGCTGCTGGCCGAGGAGCCGGCGGCCGTCGTGCAGGCGCATCAGGCGTACTACGAGGCCGGGGCGCAGGTCGCGATCACCTCCAGCTATCAGGCGACGTTCGAGGGGTTCGCGCGGCGCGGCATCGGTGCCGGGCAGGCCGCGGAGTTGATCACCCGGAGTGTGGAGCTGGCCCGTGAGGCGGCCGGGCGGGCGTCGGCCGGCGGAGTCACCGGGCCGCTGTATGTGGCCGCCTCGGCGGGCCCGTACGGCGCGATGCTGGCCGACGGCTCCGAGTACCGCGGCCGCTACGGGCTGTCGGTGGACGAGCTGGAGCGGTTCCACCGGCCGCGTCTGGAGGTGCTGGCCGCGGCGCGGCCCGATGTGCTGGCGCTGGAGACGGTGCCGGACGCGGAGGAGGCCCGTGCGCTGCTGCGGGCGGTGCGCGGGCTGGGTGTCCCGGCCTATCTGTCGTACAGCGTCGCGGGGGACCGTACCCGGGCCGGGCAGCCGCTGGCGGAGGCGTTCGCGGTGGCGGCGGAGGCCGACGAGGTGATCGCGGTGGGGGTGAACTGCTGCGCACCGGACGATGCGGACCGGGCGGTGCGGCTGGCGGCGCAGGTCACCGGCAAGCCGGTGGTGGTCTATCCGAACAGCGGGGAGAGCTGGGACGCCGCGGCGCGGGCCTGGTGCGGCAGCCCGGCGTTCAGCGCGGACCGGGTCGCCGCCTGGGCCGCGGACGGTGCCCGGCTCATCGGGGGCTGCTGCCGGGTGGGCCCGGACGCCATCGCCGAGCTGGCGGCCGGGCTCGGCCGCTGACGGGCCCCGGGACCGGCGTCCCCGGACGCGGGCCGAAGGCGTTACACAGACGCAACCGACGCAGCGGCGACAGAGCCCCGGGCCGATGGCAGGATGCAGCCACATCGCAGCACGCATGGCTTGGTCGATGTTCATCCTGCCCCTGGAGGGCCTGTGTCCGCTCGCTCCGCGTTGCCTGTCATAGCCGTTGCCACGGCCGTCGTCGTCCTGGCGGGGTGCAGCAGCACCAAGTCCGACGGGAAGAAGGGTTCCGGTGGTCTGGAACTGGTCTCTTCCGGGACCCTGAAGACCTGCACCCACCTTCCGTACGCACCGTTCCAGGTGAAGAAGGACGGCAAGGTCGTCGGGTTCGATGTGGATCTGGTGGACCTGGTCGCCAAGGATCTCGGCGTCAAGCAGGAGATCGTCAACACCCCCTTCGAAGGCATCGAGACCGGCCAGGACTTCACCATCCGCAAATGCGACCTGGCGGCCGCCGGCATGACGATCACGTCGGCGCGGGACAAGGTCATGGATTTCTCCGACCCCTATTTCAATGCCACCCAGGCGCTGCTGACGAAGCAGGGCAAGCCGGTCAAGAAGATCGAGGACCTCAAGGGCAAGAAGCTCGGCTACCAGAAGGCCACCACCGGCGGGATCTACGCCAAGAAGCACGGCAAGGGCGTCGAGCTGGTGGAGTTCGAGGATCTGGGGCTGCTGCTGACCGCGGTGAAGTCCGGCCAGGTCGCCGCCGGCATCAATGACAACGGGGTGCTCTTCGACTATGTGAAGCAGAACCCGGACACCAAGGTCACCGCGGAATTCAACACCGGTGAGCACTACGGCATCGGCGTACGCACCGGCAATGACGCGCTGCGCAAGAAGATCAACGCGGCGATCAAGAAGGCGAAATCCGACGGGAGCTACGACCGGATCTACAAGAAGTGGTTCGGCACCACCCCGCAGAGCTGAGGCCGGCCATCATGCCTGTGTCCAAAAGACAGCGCGCGCGGATCACCCGCGGCGTGCAGTACGGCGTCCTGGTCGCCGCCGTGGTGGTCTTCGCGCTGATCGCCGACTGGCACCAGCTGCGGATGGCGTTCTTCGACGTCGAGGTCGCGAAGGCGCTCTTCCCCGAGATCATCACGACGGCGCTGGTGAACACCGTCCTCTACACCCTGCTCGGATTCGGTTTCGGTCTTGCGCTGGGGCTGGTGCTCGCGCTGATGCGGCTCTCGTCGGTGCCGCCCTACCGCTGGATCGCGGTCACCTATATCGAGTTCTTCCGCGGCATCCCCTGTCTGCTGGTGTTCATCGCCCTCGGCTTCGGTGTGCCGCTGGCCTTCGAGGTCGCGCTCGATATGAACATCACCGTGATGCTGTCGCTGGGGCTGGTGGGCGCGGCCTATATGGCGGAGACCATCCGGGCCGGTATCCAGGCCGTCCCCAAGGGGCAGACCGAGGCGGCGCGTTCACTGGGGATGTCGCAGGGGCGGGCGATGGCCTCGATCGTCATTCCGCAGGCGTTCCGTATCGTGCTGCCGCCGCTGACCAATGAACTGATTTTGCTGACCAAGGACTCCTCGCTGGTGTATCTGCTGGGGCTGTCCCTCACCCAGTTCGAGCTGGCCAACTTCGGCCGGGACGCGCTCAATGAGCACAAGAGCCTGACCCCGATCCTGATCGCCGGGCTGCTCTATCTCGTGATCACCCTCCCCCTCGGCCAGCTGGTCCGTCGGCTGGAGGCCCGTACGGCGAAGGCCAGGTGAGCGGCGTGACGACCGAGCAGGCGGCACCGGAGACGGCGGACGCGAAGGCCATCGATGTCCTGGGCCTGCGCAAGGCCTTCGGGGAGCTGGAGGTGCTGCGCGGTATCGACTTCTCGGTGGCGCGCGGTGAGGTGGTGTGTGTCATCGGCCCCTCGGGGTCCGGGAAGTCGACCCTGTTGCGCTGTGTGAATCTGCTGGAGGAGCCGAGCGCGGGCCGGGTCGTGGTGGCCGGCACCGAGGTCACCGACCCGGACGTGGACATCGACCGGGTCCGCCGGCGGATCGGGATGGTCTTCCAGTCCTTCAACCTCTTTCCGCATCTGACCGCACTGGAGAATCTCACGATCGCCCAGCGGCGGGTGCTGCGCCGCGACCGTACCGAGGCGGAGCGGATCGCCCGTGCCAACCTCGAACGGGTCGGGCTGAGCGACAAGGCGGCCGCCTATCCGGCGCAGTTGTCGGGCGGACAGCAGCAGCGGGTAGCCATCGCCCGTGCGCTGTCGATGGAGCCGCAGCTGATGCTCTTCGACGAGCCGACCTCGGCACTGGACCCGGAGCTGGTCGGTGATGTGCTGGCGGTGATGCGGTCGCTGGCGCAGGAAGGGATGACGATGCTCGTCGTCACCCATGAGATGAGCTTCGCGCGGGAGGTCGCCGACCGGGTGGTGTTCATGGACGGCGGGGTGATCGTCGAGCAGGGAACCCCGGAGCAGGTGGTGGGTGCCCCGCAGCACGAGCGGACCAGGACGTTTCTGGCGCGGGTGCTGGATCCGGCGGCCGCCGAGGTCGGCGAGGTCGCGGACAGCGGTGCGGCGGGCAAGCGGGTGGACCGCTGAGCGGCGGCTGAGGCCTCGGGCACCGAGCTGCCGCAGTACGCGCGCCGACGGGGTGAGGGCGGAACGCCGCAAAGGTGGCGTTCCGCCCTCACCCCGTAGAGGTCCGCCGTCCTCCGCCTCGGTTCAGGACAGCGGCTTGGTGAGCTTCTTGGTCATGGTGCCGTTGCCCGCCAGGCTGCAGCTGATGGTCTTGATGCCGAGCTTGTAGCCATTGAGGTTGGGGTACTGGACGTAGGTGCCCTCGGCGGTGCCGGCGGGCTGCCGGGCCGCCTTGCGCTCCAGCTCGTTGCGGCACAGCGACGAGGCCTTGTCCTTGATGTCCGACTCGGTGGTGAGTCCGGACCCCAGACGGTGGGTGCTGACGACCTCGGCGTCGTGCGGGCCGTTGCAGGAGGCCTCGTCGTTGGTGCCGCCGCCGCCCGCCGGGCGGTCGTAGCAGTCGCCGACCTTCAGCAGATAGAAGGGGATCTTGCCGTTGGAGGGCGTCGGCAGGGAGCTCTCGAAGTCGCTGTCGGTGGGCGTCGCGGTGGGCGTCGGATCGCCGAAGGGCGTCGGGGACGCGCTCTCGGACGGGGTGGCGCTGGTGCTCGAACCGGACGGCTGGGCACGGTGGTTGCCGCTGTCGTCGCTGTTGCTCACGACGATGACGGTGATGACGGCGGCCAGTACGAGCACCCCGCCGCCGATGATCGCCGCAATGGTCTTGCCGTTGCCGCCACCGCCGGGCGGGCCGGGCGGCTGCTGCCAGCCGCCGGGGCCGCCGGGGCCGGGCGGGCCGAAGCCGCCCGCGGGCGGGCCGTAGCCGCCGGGGGCCTGGTGGCCACCCGGGGGCGGACCGTAGCCACCCGGGCCGTAGCCTCCCTGGCCCTGATCGCCCGGACCGTAAGCACCGGCCGGCGGGCCGAAGCCGCCCGGGGCGGGGTGGGGCGGCTGGTTCGGCTGATTCGGCTGGTTCGGCGGCGGAGGCGGAGGAAAGCTCATGGCGAAATGATTACTTCTTCACTCGGTTTTACGGGACTCGGTGACCAACCTGGAACAATTCACGTCTGAATTGTCCGGACCCTGGGCACCGTTGGCGACAGACAACAAGCCAGCCTACGGCTCGGAGGTTTTCCGTGTTCACCGACCTTCCCCTGGACGCGCTGCGCACCTACTGCCCACCGCGTCCCGAGCCGGCCGGTTTTGAGGCGTTCTGGCGGCGCACTCTCGTCGAGGCCCGTACCCATGACCTCGACGCGCGCTTCACCGAGATCGATGCGGGGCTCGCCCTGCTCCGCACCTATGACGTGACGTTCGCCGGGTTCGGCGGGCACCCCATCCGTGGCTGGTTCCTGCTCCCGCGCGCCGCCAACGGGCCGCTGCCCTGCATCGTCCAGTACCTCGGATACGGCGGTGGGCGGCTGCTGCCGCACGACTGGCTGCTGTGGCCGTCGGCGGGGTACGCCACCCTGGTCATGGACACCCGGGGCCAGAGCGGCCCCAACCGGCCCGGTGACACCCCCGATCCGGTCGCCTCCGGCAATCCGGGCGTACCCGGCAAGCTGACCCAGGGGCTGCTCGATCCCTACGGCTACTACTACCGGCGGCTGTTCACCGACGCGGTACGGGCCGTGGAGGCGGCGCGCGGACATCACGCGGTGCACACCGACCGGATCGTGGTCGCCGGCCACAGCCAGGGCGGTGCCGTGGCCCTGGCCATGACGGGCCTGGTCCCCGGTCTGGCCGGTGCGCTGATCGATGCGCCGTTCCTGACGCACATCCGCCGCGCGGTCGAGATCACCGATGTCGGCCCGTACGGCGAACTCACCCGCTACTTCGCGGGTGCGCGCGACCGGATCGACACCGCGCTGCTCACCCTGGACCACTTCGACGGCCTGAACTTCGCCGCCCGCGCCACCGCCCCGGCGCTCTTCGGCACGGCCCTGCGCGACGAAGTGGTGCCGCCGTCCACCGGTTTCGCCGCGTTCCATCACTACGCGGGCGAGAAGGAACTGAAGGTGTGGCGGTTCAACGCCCATGAGGGCGGCGGCGGTGAGCAGCGGGCCGCCGAGATCGCGTTCCTGCGCGGGCTCTTCGGGTGAGCGGACCGGCCCGGAGGCGGCCTCTCACACCGCCCCGAGCAGGTGCTCCAGCGCCAGCTGGTCCAGATGCTCGAAGGCCATCCCGCGGGCCGCCGCCGCCTCGACGTCGAAGGTCTCGTAGGCGGTGCCGTCGGCGAGCAGACCGGCCAGGCCGTCCTCGGCGGTGGGGCGGCCCAGCTGATCCAGGCGCGCGGCCTGCAGCGCGTCCTGGACGGCCGGGTCGGACCGGAAGGCCGCCGCGCGCTCCTTGAGGATCAGATAGTTGCGCATACAGCCGGCCGCCGAGGCCCAGACGCCGTCCAGGTCCTCGGTGCGCGGCGGTTTGAAGTCGAAGTGCCGCGGCCCGTCGTAGCCGGCCGTTTCCAGCAGGTCGACCAGCCAGAAGGCGGAGCGCAGATCCCCCGCTCCGAAGCGGAGGTCCTGGTCGTACTTGATCCCGCTCTGGCCGTTGAGGTCGATGTGGAAGAGCTTGTCCGCCCAGAGCGCCTGGGCGATGCCGTGCGGGAAGTTCAGCCCGGCCATCTGCTCGTGGCCGACCTCGGGGTTGACGCCGTAGAGCTCGGGGTGCTCCAGCCGCTCGATGAAGGCGAGGGCGTGGCCGACGGTGGGGAGGAGGATGTCGCCGCGCGGCTCGTTGGGCTTGGGTTCGAGGGCGAACCTCAGGTCGTAGCCCTGCTCGAGGACGTACTGGCCGAGGAGGTCGAAGGCCTCCTTCATCCGGTCCAGGGCGGCCCGTACGTCCTTGGCCGCGCCGGACTCCGCGCCTTCCCGGCCGCCCCACGCGACATAGGTGCGGGCGCCCAGCTCGGCGGCGAGGTCGATGTTGCGGAGCGTCTTGCGCAGGGCGTAGCGGCGGACGCCGCGGTCGTTGGCGGTGAAGGCGCCGTCCTTGAAGACGGGGTGGGTGAAGAGGTTGGTGGTGGCCATCGGGACGATCAGGCCGGTGGCGTCCAGCGCCTGCCGGAAGCGTTTGACGGCCGCCTCGCGCTCGATGTCGCCGGCGCCGAACGGGATCAGATCGTCGTCGTGGAAGGTGACGCCGTACGCGCCGAGGTCGGCGAGGCGGTGCACCGATTCCACGGGGTCCAGGGCGCGGCGGGTGGCGTCACCGAAGGGGTCACGGCCCTGCCAGCCGACGGTCCACAGGCCGAAGCTGAACTTGTCCCCGGGCACGGGCTGACGGCTCATCGTGACTCCCTCGATCATTTCGTCAAGGCGCTTTACAAATTATGCCGCGGCCAAACTAATATGCGACAGCACACCGGGGAACCCCCTGGACCGAGACCATGGACGACGGGCCGCCGAGGGAGAGTGCACGATGGGCGCACAGGCAGCGGGACCGCTGGTCGTCGGGGTGGACAGCTCCACACAGTCCACCAAGGCGCTGGTCGTGGACGCGGTGACCGGTGCGGTCATCGCCCGGGGCCAGGCGCCGCACACGGTCAGCGGCGGCGCCGGCAAGGAGAGCGACCCACGGCAGTGGTGGCAGGCACTGGGCGAGGCGCTGGCACAGTGCGGCGACGCGGCGCGGCAGGCCTCGGCGGTGTCCGTCGGCGGGCAGCAGCACGGGCTGGTCACCCTGGACGCGGCCGGTGCGCCGGTGCGTCCGGCCATGCTGTGGAACGACGTCCGGCCGGCGCCCCAGAGCGAGCGCCTGATCGCGGAGCGGGGCGGCGCGGCGGCCTGGGCGGACCGGGTCGGGAGCGTGCCGGGCCCGGCGTTCACGGTGGCCAAGTGGGCCTGGCTGAAGGCGAACGAGCCGGCCTCGGCCGCCGCCACCGCCGCGGTACGGCTCCCGCACGACTACCTCACCGAGCGGCTCACCGGCGAGGCCGTCACCGATCGCGGCGATGCGTCCGGGACCGGCTGGTGGGCGTCGTCCACCGAGTCCTACGACGCGGAGATCCTGGCGCACATCGGGCTGGACCCCGCGCTGCTCCCGCGGGTGGCGCTGCCGGGCGAGGCCGCCGGGACCGTACACGCCGGTCATCTGCCGCTGCCCAAGGGGGCGTTGGTGGCCGCCGGCACGGGGGACAACATGGCGGCCGCGCTCGGCCTGGGCCTGCGGCCCGGCCGGCCGGTGCTGAGCCTGGGCACCTCGGGGACGGTCTATGCGGTCTCCACCCACAGGCCCGCCGATCCGACCGGCACCGTGGCGGGCTTCGCCGATGCCCGCGGAGACTGGCTGCCGCTGGCCTGCACCCTCAACTGCACGCTCGCCGTGGACCGGGTGGCGGCGCTGCTCGGCCGCGACCGGGAGTCCGTGGAGGACGGGGGCGAGGTGGTGATGCTGCCGTTCCTCGACGGTGAGCGCACCCCGAATCTGCCCGGCGCCTCGGGTCTGGTGCACGGGTTGCGGCACGACACCACGGGCGGTCAGCTGCTCCAGGCCGCCTACGACGGCGCGGTGTTCACCCTGCTGCAGGCACTGGACCGGGTGCTGGACGCGGACGCCGCGCCCGATGCGCCGCTGCTGCTGATCGGCGGCGGAGCGCGGGGCCGGGCCTGGCGGGAGACCGTGCGCCGGCTGTCGGGCCGCCCGGTGGTGGTGCCCGAGGCGCGGGAGCTGGTGGCGCTCGGGGCGGCGGCGCAGGCGGCCGGGCTGCTGCTGGAGGAGGATCCGGCGGCGGTGGCCCGCCGTTGGGAGACGGCGCGCGGCGCGGAGTACGAGGCGCGGCCGCGGGACGAGGCCGCCTGGGAGCGGCTGACGGCGACCCTCGCCGACGGCGCGCCGCTGCTACGGCGGTGACCGCGCCCCCGAAGCCGTGGACCAGGAGGGACACCGGCTCCCGCCCGCACCCGGAGGAGGCCCTGTGACCGCGTCCGGCGGCGACACCCAGCACGGCATCCGGCGGCGCAATCTGGCCCGGGTGCTGCGGACCGTGGCCGGGCACGGTCCGCTCTCCCGGGCCGCGGTCGCGGCACGCATCGGGCTGACCCGGGCGGGGGTGGCCCCGCTCGTCGACGAGCTGCTGCGGGCCGGGCTGCTGGTCGAGACGGGGCGGGCGGCGACCGGCGGCCGGGGCAGGCCGGGCAGTGAACTGGCGGTCAGCGACCGCGGCCCGGCCGGGATAGGGGCCGAGATAGGCGTCGACCATCTGGCGGTGTGCGCCGTCGATCTGCGCGGGCGGGTCCGGGCCCGGGTGGCGGCCGACGCGGCGAACCGGCACCGCGCTCCCGGGCCGGTGCTGCGGCACCTGTCCGCCCTGCTCGCCGAGGTGACCGCGGAGATCGCCGCCGAGGGGCTGCGGCCGGCCGGGCTGACGGTCGCGGTGCCCGGTCTGGTGGCCCGTGACGCGACGACCGTGGTGCACGCCCCCAACCTCGGCTGGCGGGCGGCCGATCTCGCACCGGGGCTCGCCGGGGCAACGGCCCCGGAGGAGGGCTCCTTCGCCATCCCGCTGACCGTCGAGAACGAGGCCAACCTCGGCGCGCTGGCCGAACTCCGGCTGGGCGGGGACGCCGGCCGGCCGGCCCCGCCGCCGGACTTCGTGCATGTGTCGGCGGAGATCGGGATCGGCGCCGCGGTCGTCGTGGACGGTCAACTACTGCGGGGCGCCCGGGGGTTCGCCGGTGAGCTGGGGCATGTGCCGGTGTATCCGGACGGCCCGCCGTGCGACTGCGGCGGGCGTGGCTGTCTGGAGCAGTACGCGGGGGAACAGGCCGTGCTGCGGGCGGGCGGGCTCACCCCCGAGCGGGCGGCGGCCCATCCGGGGCCGGGTGCCCGTATCGGTCTGCTGGCGCGCCGTGCCGCCGACGGGGACGCCGCCGTCGTCCACGCCCTGCACGAGGCGGGGACGGCGCTGGGCATCGCGCTCGCCGGGGCGGTGAATCTGCTCGATCCGCAGGCGGTGGTCCTCGGGGGTGCGCTGGCCGGGCTGGCGCCCTGGGTCCTGCCGTCCCTGGAGCGGGAGTTGGCGCTGCGGACGGCCGTCACGGCGGAGGACGGGCGGGCCGGCGGGCCAGGGGTGAGGGTGTCGCGGCTGGGCGCCGACGGACCGCTGCTCGGGGCGGCGCACGCCGCGCTCCAGGGCGTCCTGGACGACCCCCTCCATTCCTGCGCCCCGGCACACTCTCCCCGGAATTGAGCCCGCTAAACCTTTCCATGGAGCGGGAATTCCATGCCACCCAATCGAGCGATTGTGCCGATAAAAACAGCACCACTACCTTCGGTTCGGCGGGTTGCCGCGGGACTGCCTTGAAACGGGGTTTCGGGGCGGCCGCACAGCACCCTCGAAGAGATAGGTGGCATGGTGACGATTGCCGACGAATCGCTGCACGGCAGCGCGGAAGACGCCCAGAATTCCAGCCTGAGTACCACCGCGGCACGGAATTTGGCGACCACCACCAAAACCGCACCGCAGATGCAGGGCATCACTTCCCGGTGGCTGCTGCGGCTGCTGCCCTGGGTGCAGGTGTCCGGTGGCACCTATCGCGTGAACCGCCGGCTGAGCTACACCCTCGGCGACGGGCGCATCGATTTCGACACCAGCGGCAGCGATGTGGCGATCATTCCGGACGAGCTGCGCGAGCTGCCCGCGCTGCGGGAGTTCACCGATACCGAGGTGCTGGCGGCCCTCGGCGACCGCTTCACCCAGCAGGAATACGCGCCCGGTGAACTGATCACCGAGGCCGGCGGGCCGGGCGACCGGCTGGTGTTGCTCGTACACGGCCGGGTGGACCGTATCGGCACCGGCAAATACGGCGAGGACGCGGTGCTCGAAGCGCTGGCCGGCGGGGATCACCTCGGCGACGAGCCGCTCACCGACCCCGAGGCGACCTGGGGGTTCAGCTATCGCGCGGTGACCCGGGTGACCGTCATGACGCTGTCCCGGCAGGCCGCGCAGGAGGTCATCGACCGCTCCCCCGGGCTGCGCGAGCATCTGGCGACGGCCCGTCAGGGCTCTGCGCAGCCGATGAACGCGAGTGGGGAATCGGCGGTCTCGGTCGCCTCGGGGCACCATGGCGAGCCGTCCCTCCCCGGCACCTTCGTCGACTACGACCTGACGCCCCGGGAGTACGAACTCAGCGTGGCGCAGACGGTGCTGCGCACCCACAGCCGGGTCGGCGACCTCTACAGCGACCCGATGAACCAGGTCGAGGAGCAGCTCAAGCTGACCGTCCAGGCGCTGCGGGAGCGCCAGGAACACGAGATGATCAACAACCCCGAGTTCGGGCTGCTGCACCACGCCGACCTCAAGCAGCGCATCCACACCCGTACCGGCCCGCCCACCCCCGACGACCTCGACGATCTGCTCGCGACGGTCTGGAAGGACCCGGGCTTCCTGCTCGCCCATCCCCTGACGATCGCCGCCATCGGGCGGGAGTGCAGCGCCCGCGGGCTGTATCCGACCGCGGTTGATTTCATGGGTCATTCGCTGCCCTCCTGGCGCGGGGTGCCGATTTTCCCGTGCAACAAGATTCCGGTGACGAAGGAGCGGACGAGTTCCGTTCTGCTGCTGCGCACCGGCGAGGAAAAGCAGGGCGTCGTCGGCCTGCACCAGACCGGAATTCCCGATGAATACGAGCCGGGCCTTTCGGTGCGTTATATGGGTCTGGACGACCGGGCGGTCATCAAGTATCTGGTCAGCGCCTATTATTCGGCGGCCATTTTGGTGCCCGATGCGCTGGGTGTTCTCGACGACGTACAGATCGGCCACTGAACGACTCCCGGCAGAAAACCGGCGCGCCCCGGGGAGCGGCAGTTCTCGCCGCCCTGACGCGCGGGCATTTCTCCGTACCGCACCGGTCTACGCACAGCACAGACAAGAACAGGTGAGCCTTCCTCATGACCACATCGGTGGACCCGACGTCCGGCCCGCAGGAGTCCGCGAGCGAGCAGATCCGCTCCAGCCTGGACACCGCGGCAGCGCGCAAGCTGGCGACCACGACCAAGACCGTGCCGCAGATGCAGGGGATCTCCTCCCGCTGGCTGCTGCGCATCCTGCCCTGGACCCAGGTCTCCGGCGGTGCGTACCGCGTCAACCGCCGGCTTACCCACACCCTCGGTGACGGCCGGGTGGAATTCGTTTCGACCGGCTCCGAAGTCCGGGTGATCCCGGCGGAGTTGCGCGAGCTGGCGCCGCTGCGCGGCTACGCCGACACCGCGACGCTGGAGGCGCTGGCGGACCGCTTCGTCCAGCGGGAGTTCGCGCCCGGTGATGTGCTGGCCCGGGCGGGCGGACCGACGGACCGGATCGTGCTGATCGCGCACGGCAAGCTCGACCGTATCGGCGCCGGCAAGTACGGCGACGAGACCGTGCTGGGGGTGCTGGCCGACGGGGACGCGATCGGTGCGGCGGCGCTGCTGACCGCGGACGCGGAGTGGGAGCACTCCGTACGTGCGGTGACCCGGGTGACCGCGCTGACCCTGTACCGCAGCGACCTGGAGGAGGTACTGGGCCGGTCGGAGTCGCTGCGCGGCCACCTCGCGGAGGTCGGTGCGGCGCTGGTGCCGGCGCAGAACAAGCACGGTGAGGCGGCCATCGAGCTGGCCGCGGGCCATGTCGGCGAACCGGCCCTGCCGGGCACCTTCGCCGACTACGAACTGGCGCCGCGGGAGTATGAACTCAGCGTGGCCCAGACGGTGTTGAAGGTGCATTCGCGGGTCGCCGATCTCTACAACGACCCGATGAACCAGCTGGACCAGCAGCTGCGACTGACCGTGGAGGCGCTACGGGAGCGCCAGGAGCACGAGATGGTCAACAACCCCGAGTTCGGGCTGCTGCACAACGCCGACCTCAAGCAGCGCATCCACACCCGCAGCGGTCCGCCCACCCCCGACGATCTGGACGAGCTGATCTCCCGGCGCCGCAAGACCCAGTTCCTGCTGGCGCATCCGCGGACGATCGCGGCCATCGGCCGGGAGTGGAACGCCCGGGGCATCTATCCGACCACCGCGGAGTGCGAGGGCACCGCGGTCCGCGCCTGGCGGGGCATTCCGCTGCTGCCCTGCAACAAGATCCCGATCACCCCGGACCAGACCAGCTCGATCCTGGCGCTGCGGGTCGGCGAGGAGAACCAGGGCGTGGTCGGGCTGCACCAGACCGGCATCCCGGACGAGTACCGGCCCGGTCTGTCGGTGCGCTTCATGGGCATCAATGACCAGGCGGTCATCAATTACCTGGTCAGCGCCTACTATTCGGCGGCGGTACTGGTGCCGGACGCGCTGGGCATTCTGGAGGACGTCGAGATCGGTCACTGACCGGCGGGTCCACGGGCCCCGGGTGCCGCGCCCACGAGCGGCCGTCAGCGCCGTCGGCGTGGCACCCGAGTGACGTCCGATCAGGTATCTCGCCACTCCTGACCTGCGCCGTTCCGCCTTTGGTCAAGCCATTGGCAGAACGGCCATTCCCTTGGCAGGGCGTGCCCTGTTGCGCATCATGAACGCACCGCATGTGCGTGACATGTACGCGACCACCCCCCTCGGTCCTTGTCAGGAGTTCACATGGAGCCCGCCCCCCACCGCCCGGCCCGCCGTCGCCTGCTGACCGGTGCGGCCGCGCTCGCCGCGTCCGCCGCACTCACCCCCCTCACCTCGGCCACCGCCGGTGCCGCCGCGCACCGGCGGACACCACCCGGCGGTACCTACCCCCCGGTCGAATGGATTCCGGCGAGCCCGGGCAACTTCACCACCGCCAAACGCCCGACGCAGTATCCGATCGAGACGGTCGTGGTGCATGTGACCCAGGAGACCTACGCGGACACCCTCAAGCTGTTCCAGGACCCGGCGCACAAGGCGGCCGCGCACTATGTCGTACGGTCCGCCGACGGCTATATCGCCCGGTGCGTACGCGAGCGGGACGTCGCCTGGCACGCCGGGAACTGGAACTACAACACCCGCAGCATCGGCATCGAGCACGAGGGCTGGATCGATGACCCGACGTGGTTCACCGACCCGCTCTACGAGCAGTCCGCGCTGCTCACCGCCGCCATCTGTGACCGGTACCGGATTCCCAAGGACCGGGAGCACATCATCGGCCATGTCGAGGTCCCCGGCACCGACCACACCGACCCCGGTGAGTTCTGGGACTGGGCCCGCTATCTGCAGCTGGTCAACGAGGTCTCCTGGCAGCACGCCGGATGAACACGGCCCGCGACGAGGACGGCGGCCGGCGACACGGCGGCCGTTCCGCGGGTGTACCGATTCATGACATCTCCAGGCCATAGTGAGCGTCTTCGGCACCTGGGACAGTTGGCGTGACGTCAGGGGGGATCGTGAAACGGCGATTCGGTCGAGTGCGCGCGGTGCTGACGGTGCTCATGGCCTGGGGTGTGCTGGCCGGCGGCGGGGTGGCGGCCGGGGCGCCGGCCACCGCCGCGGGCGCGGGCCTCCACCGCTCCGGTGCCGCGTCGGTGGCACCCGGTGTGGCCTACGGCGAATTCCGGATGACACTGCCGCGCGGCACCGTGCACGGGCATCTGCTGACCGTCGATCTGGCCGATCCGCGGGTCTCGGTGGATCTGCTGTATCCGGGGGCGGTCGGCGCACGGTCGCCGGTCTCCCAACTGGCCGCGGAGCGCCGGGCGGTGGGGGCGGTCAACGGTGACTTCTTCAATATCACCGAGACCCAGCACCCGGGTGTGCAGGCGACCGGCGCCTCGGTCGGTCCGGCGGTGGCCTCGGGGTGGCAGCTGAAGGGCGCGGTGCCCGACGGGCAGCGGTTCGGGCCGGTCATGCCGCCCGGCGCGACCACCGAGGACGTCCTCGGCGTCGGCTACGACCGCCGCGCCCGGCTGGACCGGCTGACGCTGCGCGGTGCGGTGCTGACCGGCGAGGGGACGCTGCCGCTGCGCGGACTGAACCAGTACGCGCTGCCGGTCGGCGGGATCGGCGCGTACACCCCGCAGTGGGGTCCGGCGTCCCGGGTGCGCGCCACCTGCGGTACGGACACCGACCGGGCGGCGCCGTGCAGTGCGGAGACCGCGGAGGTGACGGTCCGGCACGGCCGGGTGACGGCGGTCGGGGACGTGCCGGGCGCCGGCGGGGTGGCCGTGGGCAGTGTGGTGCTGGTGGGCCGGGAGGAAGGGGCGCGGCGGCTGCGCACGCTGCGGATCGGTGAGCCGGTGAGCATCAGCTCGTACCTCGTCGGCCGGGGGCACGGCCGGCTGCGCTGCGCGGTGGGCGGCTTCCCGATCGTGCGGGACGGCGCTCCGGTGGCTGGTCTGGACACGATCGCGGTGGCGGTGCGCACTTCCGCGGGGATCGGGGCGGGCGGCCGGTTGCTGTATCTCATGGCGCTGGACGGGGCACCGGGCCAGACCGGCCTGACGGTGCGTGAACTGGCGGACCTCATGGCGCAGTTGGGTGCGCGGGACGCGATGGATCTGGACGGCGGCGGGTCGTCGACCCTGGTCACCGGTGACGCGTACGGGGCCACGGTCCGCAACCATCCGTCGGGGGGCGCGGAGCGGCCGGTGCCCAATGCGCTCGGGGTGTTCTCCGCCGGGTGAGGCCCGGGGCCGCCGCCGGTCAGGGCCCGCCGCCGGTCAGGACCCGCCGGCGGGCGCGGCGCCCGCGGTGCGCATCCGGGCCAGGGCGTAGACACCGCCTGCCAGCGCCAGGTCGGAGAGCAGCAGAAAGCCGAGGGAGTAGGTGCCCTTGCCGCGGTGGACCGCGCCCAGGACGAGCGCGGGCAGAAAGCCGCCGAGGCCGCCGGCCGCACCGACGATGCCGGCCGCGCCGCCGATCCGCTCCTGGGGCGTCACCCGCGCCACCAGCGCGACGACCGCGCCGGCGGCCGCGCCCAGGCCGGCCGCCATGACCAGGAGGTCGACGGCGCCCATCGGGTTCAGCGCCGGGTCGAAGGCCTGGATGATCGCGCACAGGGCGGCCGCGCCCAGCGACCAGGCGGTGACGACGGCCGGGTGGACCCGGTCAGCGCACCAGCCGCCGAGGGGCCGGAAGACGGCGGCGACCAGGACACAGCCGGCCGCCCCGGTGCCCGCTTCGGTGACACCGAGGTGGTACCAGGTCCGCAGATAGACCGGCAGATAGACGCCCGCCGCGACGATGCCGCCGAAGGCGATCGCGTACAGCGCGGCCGGCTCCCAGGTGCCCCGCAGCCGCCCGGCCCGGGATGGCCGGGCGGCCGCCGAGGTCCGCGGAAGGTGTTGGTCCGGATGGTCGCTGATCATCAGGGCGCCGAGGAAGGCGAAGAGGGCGAGCGCCGTGGCGACGACGAGATAGGGCAGGTTCTCGTCGTAGTGGTGGATGCGCGGGGTCAGATAGCCGGAGAGGGCGATACCGGCCGTGCCCGTCCCGAGGACGCCCAGTGCCAGGCCCCTCCTGCGGGGCGGGAACCAGGCGTTGACGAGGGGGACGCCGATGGCGAACGTCGTGCCGCCCAGCCCGAGCAGAAAACCCACCGCGAGCAGCATGGCGAAGGACTGCCTGGCGGGGATGAGCAGCAGCACCGGCACGATGGTGAGGCCCGAGACCAGCGGGAACATCACCCTGGCGCCGAAGCGGTCGGTGAGCGCGCCGACCGGCACCCCGCCCAGCGAGCCGACCAGCAGCGGCGCCGCCACCAGCGCCGCGGTCTCGGTGCCGGTCAGGCTCAGGCCGGTCCTGAAGGTGTGACTCAGAGGGGGGAGCAGGTTCCAGGCCCAGAAGGTGACCGCACAACCGGTGGTGGCGAGGATGAGGTTCCGGTAGGCCGCCACCGTCACGGACGCAGACTGCTCACCACATCGGCGGCGCCGGACAGCCCTTGGTGGATGTCCGGAGCGAGGCTGCTGCTCGCCAGATAGAAACCGAGCAGCGCGCACACCAGGGCGTGCGAGAACTTGAGCTTGCCGCTGCGCAGGAAGATCACGGTCAGGACCACCAGCAGCAGTACGACCGAGATGGAAATAGCCATGGGACGCACACCTCCTCAACCGCCGCCCGAACGGGCGGCAAGGGGTGGCCAGTTTGGCGTATTTCAGGCTATGTCCGGTTCTCGTGCGGGTGCTCCGATCGGGTGATCACTGCGGGTCACGGACGGGCGGCGCGGGCCGGCGGCCGGGCGCCGGAGAACGGCGGCGGCGCGGGCCGGACGACCCACCCGGCCACTGTGGCGTGGATCACGTCACTCCCTGCAACGGAGTGTGGCGATCTGGCGTCTTAGCGGCCGACACCGCCGCCCTCCCCCCACTCGCAGACGGAAAGCCCCCAGATGAGCCGCTCCCCCTTCCCCCGCCGCCGGCCGACCCGGCCCCCGCGCGTCGCGCTCGCCGTGGTCACGGTGGTCGGCGCGGGCGCGCTCAGCGCCTGCGCGGGCTTCGCGGCGCCGGCGCCCGTGGGTGACCCGGTGAAGGTGGCGCTGGCGGCGGCCGGCGGCACCAGGACCGTGCAGGCCGGCGACAAGCTCAAAGTGACCGCGGAGGGCGGCGTACTGACCGAGGTGACGGTCACCGACCCCAGGGGGCGGCGACTGCCCGGCGGACTCGGGAGCGGCGGGACCGTCTGGACCTCCAGCGCCAAGATCGCCCCGGCCACCAAGTACTCCGTCGTCGCCAGGACCAAGAGCGCCGAGGGCGGTGTCGGCGCGGCCAAGGAGTCGCTCACCACCGCGAGGGCGGCCCGGCTGAACACCCTGGTGCTCGACCCCGGCGTACAGGACAGCGTGGTCGCCGTCGACCGGCTGCTCACGCTCACCTTCGACCAGCCGGTGACCGACCGGGCCGCGGTGGAGCGCCACCTGAGCGTCACCACCAACAGCCGGACGACCGGTTCCTGGGACTGGGCGAAGGACCGCAACGGCATGGACCAGGTGACCTGGCGGGCCGCCCAGCACTGGAAACCGGGTACCGAGGTCACGTTGCGGGCGGAACTCGACGGGGTGGACTCCGGCGGCGGCCGCTTCTTCACCGGCGACTATGACCTGAACTTCACCATCAGCCGGAGTTGCACCGACTCGGACATGGGACGGGTTTGTGGCAAGGTCCACGTGGGTGACCCCGCCGGGGTCACCGCATCCTCCGTACGAGGGAAAGACGACCACACCACCGGGATCGGAGACTGGAATGACGGCTGATCCCCGTGGCACAGAAACAGCGCCCCCGTGTCGAGCAGCTGACCCCTTTCAGAGCCTAATGTGACGGAATGAGCACCGTGCAGGACCAGGATCAACTCACGGGGTGGCGGCGCTTCCGGCGCCGTGTCCCCAATGGCTTCGCCATCATCTTCAGCGTATTGGGGCTCTTTTGTGCCCTGACGGCGCTGATCGGGCCGCTCCGGCGCGGACTCCACCCGGTGATCTACTGGCTGGACACCCTCACCATCCCGGTGGCACCGAACTTCGCCTATGCGGCGTTCCTCTTCCTCCTGGGCGCGGCGATGACCGCCCGGAAACGCGTGGCGCTGTGGTTCGTGGTGGCCTACATGGTGCTGGTCACCCTGGCCGACGCGCTCTTCCTGGCCCACGGGTACTGGGAGTTCGCGTTCTCGCTGGTGCTGTGTGCGGCGGCGCTGGTGCTGCTGCTCGTCTCGCACCGCGAGTTCTACGCGATCACCCGGCGGGGCGCGTTCCTGCGCGCGATCCTGGTGCTGGCCGGCGGACTCGTGGCCGCGGTGCTGATCGGCTGGGGACTGGTGTCGCTGGCCCCCGGCACGCTGGAGCCCGGCGCCGCCAACCGGCTGCTGTGGACGGCCAACCGCGTCTGCGGCGGGCTGGTCGGCGGTCATATCGTCGAGGGCCATCCGCCGCACTGGATCAGCGCCGTCCTCGGCCTGCTCGGTGCGCTGGCACTGCTCAACGCCGCGGCCACGCTGTTCCGTTCGCAGCGGATGGAGGCCGCGCTGCACGGCGACGAGGAGGCCCGCATCCGGGCACTGCTCGACCGCTACGGCAGCCAGGACTCGCTCGGCTACTTCGCCAGCCGCCGCGACAAGGCCGTGGTCTTCTCCCCCAGCGGCAAGGCCGCCGTCACCTACCGCGTCGAGGCCGGTGTCTGCCTGGCCAGTGGTGACCCGGTCGGTGACCGTGAGGCGTGGACGCAGGCCATCGAGGCATGGCTGGAGGTCGCCGGCCGGTACGGCTGGCAGCCCGCCGTCATGGGCGCGAGCGAGAGCGGCGCCAAGGCGTTCGCCCGCAGCGGCCTCGGGGCGCTGCAGCTCGGCGACGAGGCGATCCTGCATGTGAAGGACTTCGACCTGGACGGCCGGGAGATGCGGGTCACCCGCCAGGCCGTCAACCGCGTCGAGCGGACCGGTGCGACCTTCCGCGTACGGCGCCACTCCGCGCTGACCGACGAGGAGATGCAGGAAGTCATCCACCGGGCCGACGCCTGGCGGGACACCGAGACCGAACGCGGCTTCTCGATGGCGCTGGACCGGCTGGGCGACCCGGAGGACGGGGACTGCCTGCTGGCCGAGGCGTTCGACGGCGACGGCAACATGATCGCGCTGCTGTCCTTCGTGCCGTGGGGCAAGGACGGCATCTCGCTGGACGTCATGCGCCGTGACCGCTCCGCGCCCAACGGCGTCATGGAGTTCATGGTGGCCCGGCTGTGCGCCCAGGCGGGCTCGATGGGCGTACGGCGGATCTCGCTGAACTTCGCGGTGTTCCGGTCCGCCTTCGAGGAGGGCGCCCGGATCGGTGCCGGTCCGGTGCTGAAGTTCTGGCGCCGGCTGCTGCTGTTCTTCTCCAAGTGGTGGCAGCTGGAGGCGCTCTACCGCTCCAACGCGAAGTACAACCCGGAGTGGTATCCGCGGTTCCTGTGCTACGCGGACGCCGGTGCGCTGGCCCGTATCGGTCTGGCCTCCGGTATCGCCGAGGGCTTCGTGGCCGTGCCGAGCCTGGGCAAGCTGTGGGGCAAGGGGCACAAGAAGCGGGTGCTGGCCCCGGCCAGCACCGCGGGCCTGCCGTCGCTGGACGAACTCGGCCTGGTGCAGACCGCCCCGGCCACCGAGGAGGAGCGCCACGAGCAGGAGCTGGCCGCGCTGCCCGAGCAGGTGCGGGTGCGCCACCGCAAGCTGGAGCGGCTGCGGGAGGCCGGCACCGACCCGTATCCGGTGGGCGTGCAGCGGACGCACACCCTCGGTCAGGTCCGCGACGAGTATCCGGACCTGACGCCCGGCACGCGCAGCGGCAAGTCCGTCAGCGTCGCCGGACGGGTGCTGCTCACCCGTGACCACGGCGGAGTGCTCTTCGCGGTGCTGCGCGACTGGTCGGGCGATCTCCAGGTCGCGCTGACCCGGGACGGCAGCGGCAAGGAGCTGCTGGACCGCTTCGGCTCGGACATCGACCTCGGTGACCATGTCGAGGCGGAGGGCGAGGTCGGCACCAGCGACCGCGGTGAACTGACCGTGTTCGTCACCCGGTGGCGGCTGACCGCCAAGTGCCTGCGGCCGCTGCCCGACAAGCGGCGCGGTCTGTCCGACCCGGAGGCCAAGGTCCGCCAGCGGTATGTGGACCTGGTCGTCTCGACGGACGCGCGGGAGAACGTACGGGCGCGCAGCACGGCCGTGCAGGCGCTGCGCCAGGGGCTGATCGACCGGGGTTACCTGGAGGTCGAGACGCCGATGCTGCAGCAGATCCACGGCGGCGCCAACGCCCGCCCGTTCCACACCCATATCAACGCCTACGACCTCGATCTGTATCTGCGGATCGCGCCGGAGCTGTATCTCAAGCGGCTGTGCGTGGGCGGTATGGAGAAGGTCTTCGAGATGGGGCGGACGTTCCGCAACGAGGGCATCTCCTACAAGCACAACCCCGAGTTCACGATGCTGGAGGCGTACCAGGCGTTCGCCGACTACGACGTGATGCTCGATCTGACCCGGGAGCTGATCCAGGGCGCGGCGATCGCCGCGTTCGGCACCGCCACCGCCCGTAAGGCGGATGCGAGCGGCCGCCTGGTGGAGCACGACATCTCGGGTATCTGGCCGGTCAAGACGGTCTACGGCGCGATCTCCGAGGCACTCGGCGAGGAGGTCGACGCGGACACCGCGCCGGACCGGCTGCGCCGGCTGTGCCATGCCTCGGCGGTGCCGGTGAAGCCGGAGATGGGCCGCGGCGACATCGTGCTGGAGATGTATGAGCGCCTGGTGGAGGAGAAGACCCAGCTCCCGACGTTCTACAAGGACTTCCCCACCGATGTGTCGCCGCTGACCCGGCAGCACCGCAAGGACCCGCGGCTGGCCGAGCGCTGGGACCTGGTCGCGTTCGGCACCGAGCTGGGCACCGCCTACTCGGAGCTGACCGACCCGGTCGAGCAGCGCCGGCGGCTCACCGCGCAGTCGCTGCTGGCGGCCGGCGGTGACCCGGAGGCGATGGAGCTGGACGAGGACTTCCTGCAGGCCCTTGAGTACGCGATGCCGCCGACCGGTGGTCTGGGCATCGGCGTGGACCGGCTGGTGATGTTCCTGACGGGTCTGTCGATCCGCGAGACCCTGCCGTTCCCGCTGGTGCGGCGCCGCTGACGGCGGTCGCCCCCGAGCAGCACCGTCTCGCCCGTCACGGCGGGCGAGAGACCACAGGCCACCCTTGCGGGGGTGGCCTGTGGCGTGTGCGAGTGCCTCCCCGGGCCGGTCCGCCGGTCAGAACCAGTTGACGGTGAGCGGGAAGTCGCCGGTGGCGGTGGCGCCCGAGGAGTCGGTGGCGGTGACGGTGACCGGGAAGGTGCCGGTCTGCCAGGGCCTGCCGCTGATCCTGCCGCTCGCGGCGTCGAGGGTCAGGCCCAGCGGCAGGCCGGTGGCGTGGTAGGTGAGCGGGGGTTTGCCGCCGGTGGCGGCCAGTTGGACGGTGCAGCCCTGGCCGAAGCGGCAGGTCTGCGGACCGGGGGTGGTGAGCTCGATGCCGTCGCCGGGCGGCTCGGTGCCTCCGGTGTCGAACACCGCGGTGACGGGGGTGGCGGTGGCGGCATTGCCCGCGTGGCCGGTGCCGTACATGTCCTCGAAGGTCCGCAGCAGGCTGAAGTGGTTGTAGGCGCCGCCCACCGTGCCCTGCTTGACGTGGGCTCCATGGAAGACGGTCGCGATCCGGTTGGAGCCGAGGTAGTTGTCCTCGTCCCAGGTCACCATCAGCAGGCTGTTGTGGTCCTTGGCCCACCGGGCGTAGGAGTCGAGGTTGTTCTTGAGCCAGGTGTCGCCGCTGCCGACGGAACAGTCGTGCATGTCGTTGCACATGTCCGGGATGACGAAGGACAGCGTCGGCAGCTTGGTGAAGTCGTCCTTGGGGAACTGGGCGAAGGTCTTGCCGGTGGTCACCGGGACGTTCTTGAAGGCGAACCAGGGGTTGTGCTTCTGCGCGTACCGGCCGCTGGAGCAGGTCGTGGAGCCCTCGCTCGGCAGGCCCTCGTTGTAGCTGGCGAAGGTCTTGCCGGCCGCGATCAGCTCCTGGGCGAGGTTGGGAGCGGACAACGACTGCGCGGTGTAGCAGCCGTCGCCGGTGACGCCCTGGGTGGCGCCGGAGAAGAGGTTGAAGTAGTTCGGCTGGCTGGGGTGGGTCAGGGCCTTCATGCCGGTCAGTCCGGCGCCGTCCTGGGCGAGCTGGTTGAGGTAGGGGGCCTGGGAGTTGCCGATGATCTCGCCGTACTGCTTGTTCTCGAAGACCACGATCACGACATGGTCGTAGGACGGCAGCGCGGACCGCACGGTCCGCGCGTCCGCCGCGGAGGCGACGGCGAGCAGGCCGAGCGTGCCGAGTAGCGCGACGAGCGCTCTGCGCAGGTGGATCGCTGGTCGTTTCATCAGGTGTCAGCTCCTTGTCCGAGGGGGTGTGGGCCCGGTGGGGGGGCGGGCCCGGTCGGGGGGTGCGGAGCAGGTGGGTGCCGGGTGTCAGTCCTCGCGTCGGGCCGCGTCCGCGACGGCGATCCGCAGAAAGCGCGGTACGGGCAGTTCACAGCGGCGGCAGGCGTCGGCGACCGCGGCCCGGACCGCGGCGCGCCGGTCGGGCGGCATCAGCAGCAGCACGCTGCGGCCCGGCCGCCGTCCCGGCCACGAGGCTGACCAGGCACCGGCGCGCAGGGCGTCGTGGACCGCGGTGGCGAGACCGGTGGCCGTGGCCGCGGGATCGCCGGCGGAGCGGCGGGCGGTCACCAGCAGCAGGCTCGGTTCCGGGCCGCCGTCCGGGGCGCGCAGCGGCTGATGGCTGCCGTCGGGCGCGAGCAGCCGGCCGGTCCGGGCGAAGAGCACGGCCCGGCGCAGCGCGTCGTCGCCGGGCACGGCGGTGGTCAGCAGACGCGCCAGCTGTGCGCGGTGCGGCGGGCAGCCGCCCCCGTCGGCGTGCAGGGACGCGACCGCCAGCGCGGCCGCACACTCCAGCGGCTCGGCGACGGACAGCCCCACGGCGTCCGGCAAGGTGACGTCCACCTGCAGATCGGCGCCGCCCCTGCCGATTCCGGCGGCGGCGAGAGCGCGCAGCGCGGCGTACGGGCGGGCCGCCCAGTCGGGGGCGCGGCCGGCCGGTCCGGTCAGCGGGAGTTCGGCGGTCTCGGCCGGGTGCTGGAGCGAGCCGCAGCGCAGCATTCCGTCGTCGCGCGGGGCGACGGCCGCGGCGACATGCCAGTTGGCCGCCGCGACCCAGCCCGTCCGGGGCGCCGTACCGGTGCGGCGCGGGGCGGGGGGCGCGGTGAGCCGGAAGGCGTACGGTGCCCGCCACACCGCTTCGGGCAGGCGGTGGTAGGCCGTCGCGAAGCCATGGGCGAGCAGCCGCAGCAGGGGGGCCGCCGTCGCGCGGCGGGCCAGGTCCACCGCGTTCATCCCAGCTCTTTGCGGGCGAGCAGCCGGTAGGCGTTGCCGCCGTCGGTGGCCCGCGCGAGCGCGGTGCGCAGGTTGTCGAGGGCGAGGGCGGCGGCGTAGCCGGGAACCGCCATGGCCTGTACGGCACTTCGGGCGGCGCGGCGGGTGCGGGTGGCGGGGATGGTGGCCCAGGGCGCCTGCGGGTCGGGGGTGAGCCGGTTGGCGGCGAGGGCGACGGCGCCGAGGAAGTCGGCGTTGTTCTGGTGGGCGGCGCCGTGCTGCTCGGCGAGGACGGTGAAGCCCCGGGCCGCCAGGGCCTGTTTGAGGTTTCCGGCCGGCATCAGGTGCTGGTGCTGGGGCTGGAACCAGGGCAGCCAGTAGGGGCCGAGCAGACGGCCGATGCGGGACTCGGGGTCGGGGAGCTCGATCAGCAGATGGCCGCCGGGGGCCAGGACCTTGACGGCCGCGTCGAGTTCGGCGAGGGGGTCCCGGGTGTGTTCGAGGTAGTGGTGCATGCTCACGGTGTCGTAGCGGCCGGCGAGCCGGTCGGCGAGATCGGGGAACTGGCCCTGGTAGGCGGTGGTGATCCAGCCCCGCTTTTCGGCCTCGTGGACCCCTTCGCCCATGTCCAGCCCGTCGAAGCGGGTGCCGGGCCAGACGGCGCGGGCGGCGTTGCAGAAGTGCCCCGCGGCGGTGCCGACATCGAGCCAGTTCCTGGGGGTGGTGAAGGGCCGGAGCAGCTCGGCGCGGTCGCGGTAGGTGGCGCTCATCCGGCCGAGGACCAGGGCGGCGCCCTCGCCGCCGAGGCCTTCGTAGAAGTCGCGGTAGTAGAAGTCGAGTCCGTCCGGGGTGAGCCGGGGGTTCTGGAAGACATGGCCGCAGTGGCGGCACTCCTCCAGGGTGAAGCGGCCGGGCTTGCCCTGGAGGAGGTCGGGCATCCGGACCCGTACGACGGGGTCGGGTGCCGAGCACCAGGGGCAGTCGGCGCGGCGGGGTTCGAAGAAGCGGTCGGTGCCGGCCGCGAGGTCGGCGGTGTACGCGGCGTGGCGTGCCGCGGTGCCGGCGGCCCGGGGCGGCTCGGCGGGCGGGGTGGCCAGGGTGCGCAGCGCGGCGGACAGGGAGCGCAGCGGACGGGACGCGGTGGCGCGGGCCAGGCCGGCGGGGCGCAGGCCACGGGCCGGGCTCAGCACGGCGGCGGGCTGCAGCCAGTACAGGGCGGCCGCCGCAGCGCCCCAACGCGGCTGCGAGAGCGCGCACTTGGCCAGCAGCGCCAGGCCTGCCAGCTGGGCGGCGGACAGGAGGGCAGGCGGGAGGCCCCGGGCGCGGAGCTCCTCGGCGCGCCGGGCGGGGTCGGGGTGCGGCGACCGCAGACCGGGGGCGATGGCCCAGCCGGTGGCGTCCGGGGCGTACTCCTTGAGGGTGCGGAGCAGGCGGATCAGGCCGGCCACCGAGGGCGGCGGCGCCTCGGTGTCGAGCCCGGCCCGCCGGTGGATGTCGTCGGCCACCAGCAGGGCGTGGCCCGCGCCGTGTCCCGGCGCGCACCGGTCCGTGCGGTGGGCCGCCGGGTCGAGCAGCCGGAGCAGACCGAGGACGCTCTCGGCGTCCAGGTGGGCCGGGACCAGGTCCACGACGCGCAGTCCTTCGCGCGTGGCGTGGGCGACCGCGGCACGCAGGGTCGCCTCGTCGGCCACGACACCGGGCGCGGTGATCAGCTGCCAGCCGGGGAGCGGGGGCCGCGCGGGGTCGTACGGCCCGGCGGGGTCGAGCACCGGCAGCGCGGCGAGCCGGCGGCGGGCGCGTACGGTGCCCGCGCCCAGGGCCGTCACGGCGACGGCCGCCGCCCATCGCGTGCGGTGTCCCGAACGGTGCGCTCGCGTCATCTGGCTCACGGTCCCTTCTCGTTCTGGGTCGGGGCGGTGCCGGGTGCGGACGGGCCGGAGCGCGGTCCGGGCGGCAGTTTCTCCAGGCGGTCGGCCGCGGTGGCGGCACCGCCCGCCGCGGCGAAGGACGCCTGGATGCGGCGGGCCGCACGGCGGTGGGCCGGGTCGTCCAGCACGGCGGTCAGGGCCTGGTGCAGTTCGTCCGTACGGGCCCGGCCGAAGCGCACCCGCACGCCCGCCCCGGCCTCGGCCACCTGGCGGGCGACGATCGGCTGGTCGTCGCGTACGGGTGCCACCACCAGCGGCAGCCCGTACGCGAGTGCCTCGCACACGGTGTTGTGGCCGCCGTGGCACAGCACCGCGTCGAGGTGCGGCAGCAGCCGGAGCTGGGGGACGTACTCCTGGTGCAGCATGTGCGGCGGAATGTCTCCGGCGAGGTCGGCCGGGGCGGCGAGGATCAGCTGCGCCCGGTCCGCGAGGGCGTCCGCGGCGCGCAGTACCGCGGGGTAGAAGCGGGCGCCCGCCGCGCGGTTGAGGGTGCCCAGCGAGACGAGCACCCGGGCGCGCCCGGGATCGAGCCGGCGCCACGGGAAGTCGCCGGCGGGCGGGCGGGCGCCGAAGGCGGGTCCGACGAAGGCGTAGTGCGGCGGATAGCGCCCCGCGAAGCCGTTTGCCGCGTCCTGTACGTGCGCCGCGGTCCGCTCGGGCCCGCCGTCACCGATGAGCGCGGGGGTGGAGAAGACCAGGACGAGGTGCGGGGAGAAGCGCGGGTCCCAGCCGCCGGGCGCACCGCACTCGGCGAGCAGTGCCGCGATGCGGAGGTTCACCCACTCCCCCACCTTCGGGAAGTCGTCGAACGGCCGGATGATCTCCGCCGAGGTGGTCGCCGAGGTCGCCCAGGGCAGACCGTGCCGGCGTGCCACCAGCGGTCCGGCGAGGGCCTGTTGGTCGCACACCATGACGTCGGGACGGAAGGTTTCGACGGCGGTGTGCACACCGGGCAGCATCGCGCGGGCGAGCGGGATGAGGGCCTCCGCCCACAGGAAGCGCAGGGCGGCGATGCCCCGCAGATCACGCCATCGCGCGCCGCCCAGGTCATGGCCGTCGGCCGCGTCCCGGTCCCCCGCCGGGTACAGCAGGGAGCCGGTGGGGAGCAGCGGCGCCAGGGCCGCGGCGGGGCCGGTCCAGGCGACCTGGTGGCCACGCGCGGCGAGTTCGGCGGCGACGGCGAGGGTGGGGTTGACGTGCCCGGCCAGCGGCGGGACGACGAACAGCACTCTCATCGGGCCACCACCGCCCCGGCCGGTGCGCCGAGCCGGCCCAGCAGCGCGTCACACAGCCCCGCGGTGGCCTCGTTGAGCACGGTGTGCCCCACGCCGGGCAGCACGCACAGTTCACAGTCCGGCGCGTCCAGCGCCAACTGCCGTGCTCCTGGCAGGAGTTCGGAGTGCTGTCCGTAGACGGCGAGGACCGGGCAGCGCAGCCGGGCGAAGTCGCGGGAGGTGAAGGGCGTGCCCGCCGCGATGTCCTCGATGAGGGTGGTGTGGTTGAGCAGGGCGTCGGCGGCGGCGGTCAGCCGGGCCTCCTTGCGCCGCCCGAGCCCGGCCAACTGCTCGGCCAGCCCGCTGTGTTCGAGGCCGAGGGCCGCGACGGAGAGGGTGTCGGTCATGTCCTCGATCCAGTCGCCGGTCAGATGGGCGTCGATCAGGACGACGGAGGCGACGAGGTCGGGCCGGACGAGGGCGGTGTGCAGTGCCAGGGCGCCGCCGTAACTGTTGCCGACCAGATGGACCGGGCGGCCGTCGAGGCCCAGGGAACCGAGCAGGGCGATGAGATCGGCCACCGAGGTGTCCCTGTCGTAGCCGGTGGGCGGGCGTTCACTGCGGCCGTGCCCGCGCTGGTCGTAGAGGAGCACCTCGTGCCCGGCGCGGGAGACGGGGCCCGCGAGGGTGCAGTAGAAGCTCGACAGGTTGTCCATCACCAGCCCGTGGAGGAAGACGACGGTGGGGCCGTCGGGCCGGGGGCCGCCACCGTGGCCCGGCAGCCGCTGGGTGTGCAGGCGCAGCCCGCCCGCGGGTGTGAGGGCCATGGCGCGGTCAGCCCGCGCAGGCCGGGTCGACGGCGGTGACCCGGTCGATATGGGCGGCGAGTTCGCCGACCGTCATGGCCAGGATCTGGTCGATGTCCTTCTCCGCGAGCAGGCCGAGGAAGTCCACCGAGGTGCCGTAGCGCTGCTGCAGCAGTTCGGCCAGCGCCACGAACTCGATGCTCTCCAGGGCGAGATCGTCATTGAAGGTGGTGGCCCAGGTGATCTCACCCACGACGAGGAGCTCGTCGCCGACGACGCTCACCAGCATGTCGGTGATCTCGGCCAGGATCGTCCGGGTGCGCTCGGGAAGCGGGTCAGCTGCCATGGGTGGCCTCCGTGGGAGTGAGGGTGTCGGTGCCCGTACGGTCCGCGGGCCGCGGCCCGGTCCAGGCGACGACATGGCGCCCGGACAGATCGTCGACGGAGTCGAGGTGGACGAGATGGGGCCGGCGGTCCGGGGAGACCACCCACAGCGCGCCGCCCGGTGCGGGCGTCACGGCCCAGTCCAGCGGCCGCCCGTCGAGGCCGCTGCCCGCCGCCTTCGCCGCGGCTTCCTTGGCGCACCACAGCGCGGTGAGCCAGTAGGCACGGCCGGTGGTCCCGGGTGCGTGCCGTGCGCGCAGGTCGTCCGCCAGACGGCGTTCGGCCGGGGTGAGGGCGAACCGTTCGAGGGCCGGCGGATCGTCGGTGACGCGCTCGATGTCGATCCCCACGGGCCCCGACCGGTGGGCGAGGGCGACGGCGATCCGGTCCTTGTGCGCGAGCGAGAGATGGAGGCCGTGGGCGAGCGGACCCTCGGGACAGGGGCGGCCCTGGTGGTCGGTGCCGACCTGGATCTCGGCCGGGAAGACGGGCCCGGCTCCCGACTCCCACAGCAGTTCCCGCACCGCGTCCTTGGCCGCGATCCGGCCCAGCAGCCAGGCCGCACGGGCGCGGGGCGCACACCGTTCGTAGCGGGCCCGCTCGCCCGCGCCCAGATAGCGGCGCATGACCAGTTCCTGCGAGGCCGGGTCCGACCAGCGGCGCCGGGCCAGGCACCAGCCGCCCGGCCGGGGTTCACCGATGCCGCACACCTCCGGGGTGAACTTCATCGGCCACACCCGCTCATCGGCACCGAAACGCCGGTACGTCCAGCCCTCCAGCCGCGCCCATACACCGCCGTCGGCACCGCACAGCTCCACCTCACCGCGCACTGAGCCCGCCCTGACCTCGCGGATCCGGGCGGTGGCCGCCAGCAGCGCGCCCTCGCGGGGCGGCGGCCCGTAGAGCCGTACGCGGTCCAGGGTCGCGGGGAAGACCAGTCGGTCACCGCTCAGTTTCAGCTGCATCCAGTGGCCGAGGAGCTGCCCCGCGGCGTCCAGGAGGGCGCCGGGTGCGGGCAGTGCGCGCAGCGTTCCGCGGATGCCGTCGGCGGCGAGCGTGCTGACCTCGTGGACCCCGGCGAACGCGGGCCCGTGGAACATCCACCGGTCCCGGTACAGGGCCTGTGCGCTGACCGGCGCCGGCCGGCCGGACGTCAGATCCGCGGGGTCGGGGCGCGGCGGAGCCGGGTGCCGTGCCGCCAAGTGGACGGTGACAGCGGCGAAGTCACCAAGACTCACCCGCACCCGGCCGTCCCCCTCCGGGGTGGCGCTGACAGCCACGTCGACGGGCGGGGCGACCGCCAGCCAGCGCAGGGCCCGTACGTCGGAGTAGCCGGTGACCAGGTACCCGGGCTGCGCCTCCCGGGCCGCCTCCGCGGCGAGTTCGAGCAACGTGGTCATGGGAACGACGGGAAACCGGTCGGCGGCCTCGGGCCAGTCATCGGGCTGGAGGTAGACGCAGTGGTCACGCACGTACGGGAGGGTCGCCAGGGAGAGGTGGCGGATGGTGTGGCGGGGGGTGGGTGAGGTGGTGAGTGTGCTGGGAGTGGTTGCGGTGGGGTGGGGGGCGGAGGAGGTGCGGGGGCCCGCTACGGCTGCGGAGGCGGGGGCGCTTGGGGCAGGTGCTGCGGCGACGGCGGCGGCGACGGTGCGGGTGGCGGCCCGGGTTTCGGCGAGGACCGCGTCCAGGGCCTGCTGGACCGGTTCCGCGGCGGCCGGCCGAGGATGCGGCAGCGCTCCCCCGCCCCCTCCCCCGCCTCCCCCTTCGGGGGAGGGGGCGAAGGGAGGTGGGGTGGGGGTGGGGGTGGATCGGCGGGCGCGAGAAGCGGCCGGCCGGGCGTCCCCACTCCAAGGCGGACCAATGGCGAACCGAGGTCGAGCCGTATCGCCGCACGGGCTCCTTCCGGAACCGCGCCGCGGTCCGTGGCGCGGGCCCCGGCTCGGGCCGTGCCGCAGTCCGCGGCACCGTCCGTGCCGCAGTCCGCGGCGCCGTCCATGGCGCGGTCCGCGGCGCAGTCCGTGCCACGATCCGTAGCCGGGGCAGAGCCGCGCACCGAGACCGATCCACCCACCGGGGCAGCGCCACGCACCGAGACGTTGCCACGCGTCGAGGCAGCGCCACGCACCGAAGCGGGGCCACCCGCCAAGACAGAGCCACTCGCCGGGGCCAACCGCTCCCAGCGTGGGCTCAGGCCCTCGGTCCACAGTGCGGCGGCCAGGCGGCGGAGTTGGGCGGGACCGTCGCGGCGGGAGTCGGCTGCCGTGATGGCGAGATGGTCCTGACGGTGGAGGGTGTCGGAGACGAACCCGGGGAGGCTGCCGGCGCCCAGCTGGACGAAGGCGCGGACGCCCGTCTCGTACAGCCGCCTGGTCAGTTCCTGGAAGCGGACCGGTTCCAGGAGGTGGCGCAGCACCAGCCGGCGGATCGCGGAGGGGTCGTCCGGGAAGGGGGCGGCCGTCGTCGCCGACCATACGGGGAGCCGCTGGTCCCGTAGCGGCAGGGCGTCGAAGGCGGTGCCGGTCTGATGCAGGTAGGGCGCCCACATCGGGGTGTGGAAGCCGGAGCGGAAGGGCATCTCCTGGGCCCGTACGCCCTGTCCGGCGAGTCTGCGGACGGCCTCCGCGAGCGGCTGTGGCGCTCCGCAGATCACCGACTGGTGCGGGCAGTTGTCGTGGCTGACCGCGATCCGCTCCAGGCCCGCGAGCGCGGCGGCCGCCTGTGGGGCACCGCAGCCCACGGCCGCGTAGACCAGGTCGGGTACGGCGAGGGAGCCGGGCCGCAGCGAGTCGAGGAAGGCGTCCACGGCCTGGGGCGGATACATTCCGGCGACCACCATGGCGGTCCATTCGCCGAGGCTGTGGCCGGTCAACAGGTCGGGGGCGAGGCCCAGTTCGTCAAGTACGCGGGCGAGCAGCCGGCCGGTGGCGAGGGTGTCCACGGCGCGTTCGACCAGACCGCTGCCGCCGGAGACCGCGGGACGGGGCAGAGCCATCTGGTCGGCGATGTCGTCCACGGAGGGCGGCGGCTCCGCCTCCAGCCCCGGGAAGAGGAAGGCGAGCCGTGCTCCCTCCTGCGGGGCGTACGGGCCGAAGAGCGGGCTCGGGGTGAACCACACCTCGCCGCGGCCCCGCCAGGGCAGGGCCCGGGCGAGGATCTTGGCGGCCAGGGCGCGGCGCTGCGGGGTGGGGTCGGGCAGGGCGAGCCGGCAGGGGCCGTCGGGCGCGGGGGCGGACGCGGGGGCGGGGGCGCCGGTGCCGGTCGCCGCGCCGAGGTCCTCCATCTCCCGTAATTGGTCGGCCAGTTGGGCGGGGGTGTCCGCGGCGAGCAGGACGGTGCGTTCCAGCTCGGCCGTCCGCAACGGGGACGGCGCGAGCGGGGACGTCCGGGGCGGGGCCGTCCGCAGCGGGGCCGTCCGGTGCGAGGGCGCCCGTTGCGGGGGCGGTGCGGCAGGGCTCCGTCGTCCCGGGGCCTCCTCCAGGACGGTGTGGGCGTTGATGCCACCGAAGCCGAAGGCGTTGACTCCGGCGCGCAGCGGTGCCCGTCCGGCGTCCCACGGCTCGGCCTCGGTGACCGGGCGCATCCGGGTCCGTGCCAGGCTCTCGTGCGGCTCGTCCAGGTGCAGGGTGGGCGGCAGCGTCCGGTGGTGGACGGCGAGCGCCGCCTTGATCAGTCCGGCGATACCGGCGGCCTGCATGGTGTGGCCGAGCATCGACTTCACCGAGCCCAGGCCGACCGGCGGCACACCCGCACCCGGTGGGCCGAACACTCGGGCCAGAGTGTCGAGTTCGACGCCGTCGCCGACCGGGGTGCCGGTGCCGTGGGCCTCCAGCAGGCCGAGCGCCGTGGGGTCCGCCGGGTCCAGCCCGGCGGCGGCCCAGGCCTGCTCCAGCGCATCGATCTGGCCCTCCGCCCGCGGGCTCATCAGGCCGGCGGCGCGGCCGTCCCCCGCCACTCCCGTCCCGCGGACGACCGCGTACACCCGGTCGCCGTCGCGCTCGGCGTCGGCCAGGCGCTTGAGGAGGACGACACCGGTGCCTTCGGACAGCAGGGTGCCGTCGGCCCTGCGGTCGAAGGGGCGGATGTGCTGGGTGGGGCTGAGCGCACGCAGCTGGGTGAAGACGCTCCACAGGGTGGCGATATGGCAGTGGTGCACGGCTCCGGCGACCACGAGGTCGCAGCGGCCGGCGGCGAGCAGATCGACGGCCTGCGCCACGGCCAGCAGGGAGGAGGCGCAAGCCGCGTCGAGGGTATAGGCGGGACCGCGGAAGTCCAGCCGGTTGGCGGTGCGGGCGGCGGTGAAGCTGGGAACCAGGCCGATGGAGGCCTCCGGCTGTTCGGGGCCGAGGCCCGCCTGGAAGGCCTCCCGTACGGCCGCGATTCTCGACTCGCCCAATTCCGGAACGAGTTCGCGCAGTGTGGCGGCGAGCTGATGGGCCGTACGGACCCGCTGGTCGAGCCGGGCGGTGGCGACGCCCATGAAGCCGCCGCGGCCGAGGATGACGCCGATACGGGAGCGGTCGGCGGGCAGTCGCTCCTCGCCGCCCGCGTCGGCGATGGCGTCGGCGATGGTGCGCAGGGCGAGCAGCTGATCGGGCTCGGCGCCCCGGACTGCGGCGGGCATGATGCCGAAGCGGGTGGGGTCGAAGGCGGCCGGGTCGTCCAGGAAGCCGCCCCGCCGGCAGTAGAAGCGGTCGCTGCGGGCGGGACCTTGGGCACCCTGCGGGTCGTAGTAGATCTCCGGGTCCCAGCGGCCGGGCGGCACATCGGTGATGCAGTCCGTGCCGGCCACCAGGTTGCGCCAGTACGCGGCGAGGTCCTCGGCGCCGGGGAAGAGCGCCCCCATACCGACGATCGCGGCGTCCGTGGGCCGCGGTCCGGCCCGCCGGGCACGGGTCTCACTCATCGCCCGTCACCTCTTCGCCGGCCTCCGCCGCCAGCACGACCTGGGCCGCCGTGCCGTGGGCCAGTTCGTCCAGGAGGGCGGCGGCCGCGGCGTCGGGGTCCAGGAGCGGGATGCCCCGGCGTGCGTAGGCGCGCGCCAGTTCGGGGGTGACCATGCCGCCGCCCTCGGCCGCCCACGGGCCCCAGTCGACGGCGAGGACACGCCGGGACGTACGGGCGGACCAGGCCGTCGCGAGGGTGTCCAGGGCGTCGTTGGCGGCGGCGTAGTCGGCCTGGCCGCGGTTGCCGAAGACCCCGGCGACGCTGCCGAAGAGGACGAGGAAGCCGGTGTCGTCACCGGCGGCGGACAGCAGATGGCGGGCGCCGTCGACCTTGGTGGCGAAGACCCGGGCGAACGAGGCCGGGTCCTTGTCCCGCAGCAGCTTGTCCGCCAGGGTGCCCGCCCCGTGCACGATCCCGTCGAGACGGCCGTGCCGGGACCGGATGTCCTGCACCACGGCGTGGACGGCGGCCTCGTCGGTGACGTCCGCCGCGTGGTAGCGCACCGAGGCGGCGAGCGGTGCCAGGGCGGCGAGGGTGGCGGTGATCTCGCGGCGGGCCAGGACCGCGCCGGCCGCCGCCTCGATCTCGGCGGGTCTGCGCAGCCCTTGGGCGAGGAGCGCGGCGCGCAGCGCGATGCGGTCGTGGGCGTGGGCGAGGGCCGGGTCCTCGGGGGTCTCCGCCAGGGGCGTCCGTCCGAGGAGTTCGATGTGGCAGCCGTGGGCGCGGGCCAGGGCGAGGGCCGTACGGGCGGTGATCCCGCGCGCTCCGCCGGTCAGCAGCACCACGGAGCCGGCGCCGAGCGACGGCCGGCCGAGGACGGTCCGGTCGTCCGGCAGGGGTGCGGGGACCGTACGCAGGGTGGTGCGGGTGCCGTTGGTGCGGCCGACGACCACCGGTTCGCCGGGGGCGCACAGTTCGGCGAGGAGGTGGGCGGCGATGCGTTCGGGGCGGTCCTTGGGGTCGATGTCCACGGCGCGGATCAGGACGTCGGGGTATTCGAGGGCGGCCGTACGGGCGAAACCGCGCAGTCCGGCACCGGGCAGCGGGTCGGGGGCGTCCTCGGTGGCGTCCTGGCCGAACGTGCCGCCGGCCGCGGTGGCCAGCAGCAGCCGGCGGGCCCCGCCCGTCAGGGCGGTGCGCCACCCTTCGAACTGTCCGGGCAGTACGGCGCCGCGGCCCGCCCGCAGGGCGCTGAGGTCCACCACGCCGTCGGCCCCGTCGGCGACGCACCGCGCCAGCCGCTCGGCGGGGACGGTACGTACCCGTGCGCCATGGCTCTCCAGCAGGGCGGTCAGGGCCAGCGCCACACCCTGGCCGTCCTCCACCACGGCGAAGTCGCTGCCCGCCACCACCTCGGCGGGCGGGCGGGCCGCGGGCGGGCCGAGCGGGGTGACCCGGACCAGGGAGCGGGTGGGGCCCAGCACAGCCGGGCCGCCGTCGGTTTCGGCCAGGGCGGCCGGGTCCTGCGTGGTGGGCAAGGGAGCGGACACCGCGGGCTGCGGCGGCGCTATCGGTGCGGTCGGTGCGGTCGGTGCGGTCGGTGCGGTCGGTGCGGTCAATGCAGTCGGTGCGCTCAATGAGGCCGGTGGGGTCGGCGCGGCCGGTGTGTCCGGTGCGGGCGCGGGTTCGGCGGGAGCCGGCGGGGGCTCGGCGCGGGCGGCGGCGATCCATTCGACGATGCCGCTGATGGTCTTGACACGGGCGAGCTGTTCCACGGCCGACTCCATGGCCCCGTCCGCGTCCTGCGGCAGTCCGATCCGGTCGGCCAGCGCGCCGATGATCTCCACGCGCTTGATGGAGTCCACCGAAAGATCGGCCTCCAGGTCGAGCCCGGCGTCGAGCATCTCGTGGGGATAGCCGGTCCGCTGGTGGATGATCTCCCTTACGGCATCGAGGAGTTCGGCGGGGCTCAGGAGGCGTGGGCCGGGAGCGGGCGCCTGCGCGACCGCGGCGTCGGCGTCGGCGACAGCGGGCCCGACCCCGCCCCCGACCCCGGCGGGTTCAGTGTGCGGCAGGACGGTCCACTCCGGAGCGGGAGCGGGCCCGACCGGCTGGGCGGGTGCAGCCGCCTCCCCCAAGTACCGCAGCACGACGTCCCGTTGGGCCGCCACGAGCTCGCGAGTGGTGCGCAGATACTCCAGCACGGCGGCGTGCCGGGCGGAGTCCCCGGCAGCCGCACCGCCGTCGGACCACGCGCCCGCACCGGGAGTCGCACCGCCGTCGGACCGGGCACCCGCACCAGGAGCCGCACCACCGTTGAGCAGCGCACCCTCCCCGCCCTCCTCCCGCGCCGCACCCGTATCGCTCCGCCCGGTGTCCACCCGCCGCGCCGGGCGCAGTCCGCCCGGCAGGCAGGCGCCGTCGGCGGTGCGCACCGTATGGCCGTTCACCAGCCATCCGGGGCGGCGCGGTGCCGCGGCGGGCAGGGGCTGCGTACGGCCGCGGAACAGCGCCTCCGGGTCAACCGGGACACCGGCCGCGGCAAGCCGGGCCAGGACGTGCGGCAGCCGGGCCAGTCCGGACTCGCCCGGTACGTCCAGCGCCACCGCGGTGTGCGGACGTCCGCCCAGGATCTGCCCGACCAGACCGGTGAGCACCCGGCCGGGCCCGGCCTCCACGAAGGTGCGCACCCCGGCGGCGTACATGTCCTCGATCTGCTCCACGAAGCGCACCGGCGCGGCGACCTGGCCCGCCAGGGTGTCCCGCACCGCGGAGGCCTCGCGGGCGTAGGGGCGCGCGGTGGAGCCGGACCAGACCGGGAGGGCGGGCGCGGTCAGCTCGGTCGCGGAAAGTTCCGCGGCGAGCGTGTCGCGGGCGGCGGCGAGTTGCGGGCTGTGGAACGCACAGGCGACGGGCAGGCGGCGCGCCTCGGCGCCGGCCGTGCGCAGCGCCGCAACGGCCGCTTCCACGGCGTCCGTGGGGCCCGAGATCACGCTCTGTTCGGGCGCGTTGTGGTTGGCGACGACGACGCCGGTGTCACGGGTCAGCTCCCGTACGCGGTCCGGCGCGGCCACGACGGCGGCCATCGCGCCGGGGTCGTCACCGGCGGCCGAGAGGATCGCCTCGCCGCGTCGGGTGCTGAGCCGGAGCAGCGCCTCGGTGTCGTAGGCGCCCGCCGCCCACAGGGCGGTCAGCTCGCCGTAGGAGTGCCCGGCCGTGCAGTCGGGGCGGACACCGAGCGTGGTGAGCAGGCGGTGTGCGGCGGCGGAGGCGAGGCCGAGGGCCGGCTGGGCGACGCGGGTGTCGGTGAGGGCGGCCTGCTGGGCGGCCCGGCCCTCGGCGGTGAAGGCTGCGGGCGGGAACATGGCCGCGACACAGTCCGGATCGGCGTCGTCCAGGAGGCCGCGCAGCGCCGGGAAGGCGAGGAACAACTCGCCCAGCATTCCGGTGCGCTGGCTCCCCTGGCCGGGGAAGAGGAAGGCGAGCAGTCCGGGGTCGGCGTCCCGTTGGCGCAGGTACACGCCCTCGGCGGCCGCGCACTGGCGGGCCGCGTCCAGCTTCACGGCGAGGTCGTCGAGGTCCTCGGCCACCACACAGGCCTGGACCGGCCCGTCCGCCGCCGCGGTCTCGGCGGCCAGGTCGCGCAGCGGCCAGGGGCGCCCGGCCTGGTCGTTCTCCGCCAGGCGCGCGGCGAGGCGCTCCATGGCCCGTACGGCGGCGGGCCGGTCGGCGCCGCGGAAGCAGAAGAGCTCGGCGGGCCAGTCCGTCAGGGCGTGGGCGGGCTCGGGGGCGCCGTCGTAACCGGCGAGCACGGCGTGGTAGTTGGTGCCGCCGAAGCCGAAGGCGCTCACTCCCGCGATGCGCTGTGCCACCGGGACCGGCCAGGGCCGGGCGCGTCCGGTGTCGAAGCGGAACGGACCGGTGTCCTCCTCGGCCGGCCGGGTCAGATGCAGCGTCGGCGGCCGCACCCCGGCGTGTACGGCACGCGCGGCCTTGATCAGACCGGCCAGGCCGGCGGCGCATTTGGTGTGCCCGATCTGCGACTTGACCGAGCCGAGGGTGCAGCTGCCCGGTGCCGCGCCCGCCGCCTCGAACAGCTCGGTGAGGACGGCGAGTTCGGTGGTGTCGCCGACGACGGTGCCGGTGCCGTGGGCTTCGAGGAGTCCGACCTGCGCGGGGCTGATCCCGGCGCGGTGGTAGGCGCGTTCCAGGGCCCGCCGCTGGCCCTCGGGCCGTGGTGCGGTCAGCCCGAGGGACCGCCCGTCACTGGAGGTGCCGACCGCTTTGACGACGGCGTAGATGCGGTCGCCGTCCCGTTCGGCGTCCGCGAGGCGTTTGAGGACCAGACAGCCCACCCCCTCGCCGAGCGCGATACCGTCGGCCGCCGCGTCGAAGGGGCGGCAGCGGCCGGTGGGGGACAGCGCCTGCACGGACGCGAACATCAGGTAGTCGTTGATGCCGTTGTGCACATCGGCGCCGCCGCACAGCGCCATATCGCTGTCGTGGTCGCGCAGTTGGCGGCAGGCCAGGTCGAGCGCGGCGAGCGAGGAGGCGCAGGCGGCGTCCACGGTGCAGTTGGCGCCGCCGAGGTCGAGGCGGCTGGCGATGCGTCCGGCGATGACGTTGGCGAGCACGCCGGGGAAGGAGTCCTCGGTCAGCCGGGGCAGTTCGGCGTCGAGGGCGGGCGGCAGGTCGCCGAGGTAGGACGGGTGCAGGGCGCGCAGCCCGTAGGCGCCGGCGAGTTCGGTGCCCGCCTCGGCGCCGAAGACGACGCTGGTGCGGGCGCGGTCGAAGTCACGGCCGGCGTATCCGGCGTCCGCCAGGGCCTTGGCGGCGGCGTCGAGGGCGAGCAGCTGCACCGGTTCGATGCCGGTGAGGGAGGCCGGGGGGATGCCGTGGGCGAGGGCGTCGAAGGGGAGGGCGGGCAGGAAGCCGCCCCAGCGGGACGGGGTGCGCTCGCCCGCCCGCGCGGGATCCGGGTCGTGGTAGATCCCGGCGTCCCAGCGCTCGGCGGGCACCTCGGTGACGGAGTCGACGCCGGTGACGACATTGGACCAGTAGCGGGCCGCGTCGGCCGCGCCGGGATAGCAGCAGGCCATGCCGACGATCGCGATGTCCAGCGGTGCCGCGTCCCGGTCCCGGGGCGCGGCGGGCGGCCGGAACTGCTGGGCTCGCGCTTCGAGTTGGGCGGTGGCCCCGTCGGTCACGGCGGTGTGCAGTGCGGCGAGGGTGGTGGTGGCGCTGCGGGCGGTGGCGGCCTGGCCCAGCATGTACAGGCCCTCCCGGCGCTGTGCGTGCTCCGCCACGGGTGCGGGCGGCCCGCCGTCGGTGTGCCGTAGTCCCTTGCTCGCGATCCGCAACCGGCCGAGGTTGCGCTGCTCCAGCTCCTCCCATCGGGCCCGGGGGTCCGTGCCGTGGGCGGCCAGGCGGCGTTCGGCCGCCGCGAAGTCCTCGGTGTAGGCGGTGTCGGCGCAGCGCGTGGCGTGGCCCGGTGCGGTCCGCAGCAGTACGGTCCGGTCGCAGGCCAGGGCGGTGTCCTGGAAGCCCGGGAGGACGGCGCCGGTGGCCACGGCCTCCTCCGTGAAGAGGTAGGCGGTGCCCATCAGGACGCCGATATGGGCGCCGAGTTCGGCGAGCGGGGCGGCGGCGGCCGCGGCCATGGCGGCCGAGCGGGCGTCATGGATGCCGCCCGCGAGGAGCACGTCCAGCCCCTCGGCCGTTCCGCCATGCTTCCGGGCGTGGGCGGTCAGCCGCTCTATCTGCTCCTCCCATAACGGGAAGCTGGCCCGGGGGCCGATGTGTCCCCCGCACTCCTGCCCTTCGAAGACGAACCGCCGGGCGCCTTCGGCGAGGTAGCGCTCCAGCAGTCCGGGCGCCGGGACATGGAGATAGGTCCGGGTCCCGGCCGCTTCGAGGGGCGCTGCCTGGGCGGGCCGGCCGCCGGCGATCAGGGCGTATTCGGGGGCGAACTCGGCCACCGCGGCGAGCTGTTCACGCCGGAGTTCGGGTGGGGCGAAGCCGAGCAGGCCGACGCCCCAGGGCCGGTCGCCCAGCCGCTCGGCGGTCTCGGCCAGCAGCCGGCGTACCTGTTCGCCCGCCATGACGGCGAGGGCGAGAAAGGGCAGCCCGCCCTCGGCGGCCACGGCGTCGGCGAACGCGGCCTCGTCGCTGACGCGGGTCATCGGCCCCTGGGCCACGGGGAGATGGCTGGCGCCGGGGCGGGGGGCGAGCGGGCGACTGCGTGCCGCGGCGTCGAGGTGGCCGGTGATGGCGGCCCGTACGGCCTGCACGATGCCGCCGGTGGTGCGGTGGCGCGCGGCGAGCCGGGCGGCGAACGCACCGTCCTGGCCGATGGGCAGCAGCTGGGTCCGCAGGTCCCGGGCGCCGAGGAGGGCGGCGACGCGGGCGGGATCGTGGCCGGTGGCTCCGTCCTCCGCTCCCCCCTCGCCCGCTCCCCCGGCCCCGCCGCCGGCCACGGGCGGGCGGAGGTCCGGGCGGGTGAGGACCCGGTGGCCGGCGACGAGGGTGGTCTCGCTGCCGTCCATGGCGCGGATCGCGTCGGCGACCGCCCGGGGCAGCCGGTCCGCGCCCTCGGTGGTGAGCGCGAGCTGGGAGTCGAGCAGCACCCCGGCCGCCCCGCCGGCGACGGCCGCGGCGGCGGTGTGCGGGCCGATGCCCCCGGCGGCGAGGACGGGGACGGTCACGGACGGGTCGGCCAGCAGGCGCTGCAGCAGGACGCAGATGGTGAGTTCGCCCACCCGGCCGCCCGACTCGTGGCCGCGGGCGACGAGCGCGCTGACCCCGGCGGCACACGCCGCCGTGGCCTCCTCGGGGGTGGTGACCTCGGCCCAGACGCGGCGCCGCCCGCCGCCGGCCCAGCCCTCCGGCCGCCCGGGGGCCCGGCCGCGGGCGGGGGCGGCAGGCGGCTCGGGGGCGGCGCAGGCCCGTGGGTCGGCCCAGGCCCCTGGGTCGGCGAGCAGCACGGTATCGACCGCGTCGGGCAGGTCGGCGGGCGTCAGCGGGCACCCCACCGGTATCCGCACGCCGTACGAGAGCCCCCCGGGCCCCCCGAGCCGGGCGAGCGCGGCGCGTGCCGGGCCGGGGTCCCGGCCGAGATCCAGCAGGCCGAGCGCGCCCGCGCGGGCGGCGGCGAGGACGATCCGCTCGCCCGGCTCCTCGAACGGCGAGAGGGCCACGACGAGATCGCGGCCGGCGAGCTCCGGGCGGGCAGGCCCGGCGGGGACGGGGCCGGGGCGGGCGGGCCCGGCGGTCGGGGCGGCAGCAGCGGGCTCAGGTCCGGTGGACGGGCCGGACCCGGGGCCGGCGGGCGGAGCGTCAGGGCCGGACGACCTGGAAAGGGGGGTGCCGGGGAACGGGGGCCGGGGGACCACGGGCGCTCCTTCTGCCGGGGGGGGCGAACACGCTGACCACTGCCACCTGCGGTAACCAGCGGTAGCCCGCTGATGCCGCGTTGCATCGTGAGGCCACCCCCGTGCACTGTCAACGCAGGTGCAACAGGCGGTAGTTGATTGCGCCAAGGTCACGACGGCGGCCCCCGGACCGCCCCGTGCCCCCTGTTCCCCCACGCCGGCCTGCGCTTTCCTGCCCCGCGCCGCCCGTGTGCCGGCCCCTCCGGGCCGCTCCGCCGCCGCGGCGGCGACCGAAACCCGACCCCCGGTGCCTCAGCCGGCCCACAGCGCCTCGGGGTTGGCGCAGTGGACCAGCGGCTCACCACGCAGATAGCGGCCGACGTCCGCGGCGACGATCCGTGCGGCCTTGTGCGCGACCTCCTGGCTGCCGCCCGCGATGTGCGGGGTGAGGACGACACCGGGGGCGGTCAGCAGCCGGGAGGTGGCGGGCAGCGGCTCCTCGGGGAAGACGTCGAAACCGGCGCCGGACAGCTGACCGGAGTCCAGCGCGTCGCAGACCGCGTCGTAGTCGAGCAGCGCGCCGCGGGCGCAGTTGACCAGGACCGAGCCGCGGGGCATCGCGGCGAGCTGCCGGCGCCCGATCATGCCCGTGGTCTCCTCGGTGACCCGGGCGTGCAGGGAGACGATGCGGGAGCGGGTCAGCAGCTCGTCGAGGGAGACCTGTTCGGCGAGGCCGGCCAGCGCCTCGGGGCGGACGTAGGGGTCGTGGACGAGGACCTGGGCGCCCATGGCGGCGAGGACCTTGGCGACCCGGCTGCCGATGGCGCCGAAGCCGATCAGCCCGACGGTGGCGCCGTCGATCTCGATGCCGCAGTTGTCGTAGTCGTAGTAGTCGCCGCGCCAGACGCCCCGGCGGAGGTCCGTGTGGGTGTCGCCGACACCGCGGGCGGCGGCCAGCATCAGGGTGAGGGTGTGCTCCGCGGTGGCGGTGGCGTTGCGGCCGGGGGCGTAGCAGACCGCGACACCGTGCCGGGTGGCGGCTTCGACGTTGGCGTTGACCGGGCCGCCGCGGCTGGTGCAGAACAGCTTCAGATCGGGGCAGTGGGCGAGGATCCGCTCGGTGAGCGGGCCGTGCTCGGTGACACAGATCTCGGCGCCGCGGAGGGCCTCGATCATCTCGTCCTCGCTGCCGGAGGCCTCGATGACCTCGGCGACCGGCCCGAACGGGGTGTGCGGCCAGTCGAATTGGATCTCGCGTACGTCCAGCGGGGTGTCCCCGGCGGCCTCGCGCACGGCCCGGGTGAACAGGTCCGGGCGGATGAAGTGGTTGCCGGCGGCGAGGACGGTGGCGCTCATGAGGGGCTGCTCCTGAAGGGGCGGGGGCGGGGCGGGTGGTCAGTGGAGGGCGGCGGTCCGGGCCGGGGCCGGCGCGTTGAAGCTGAGCAGCGCGGTCTGCCCGTTCTCGATGCGGAGCTCGGTGCGGGCGCCGTTGTCCAGCCGGGGGAAGACCCGGCGGTAGTCGGCAAGCGGGATGCCCAGCAGATGGCAGAGCAGGACCCGGACGAGGGTGGAGTGCGCGACGAGCAGGATCCGGCCGTGCGGCTGTGCGCGGGCGAGTTCGGCGAGGCAGTCGGTGGCGCGCTCGGCGGCGTGACGCGGATGTTCGCCGCCGGGCAGATGGTGCTCGACCGGGTCGGCGAGGAAGGCGGCCAGCTGTTCCGGGAAGCGCCGGCGCATCTCGTCCCTGGTCAGGCCCTCGCCCTGGCCGAAGTCGACCTCGTAGAGCCGCTCGTCGACACCCGCGGTGAGACCGCAGGCCTCGGCGGCGGGGGCCGCGGTCTGCCGGGCGCGGGAGAGCGGTGAGCTCCAGATGGCGGTCAGTCCGGCGGTGGCGGCCCAGGTGGCGAGGGCGGCGGCCTGCTCGCGGCCGTGGTCGGTCAGGGCCACGTCGGTGCGGCCGGCGTAGCGGTTCTCCGCGTGCCAGACGGTCTCGCCATGGCGTACGAGGATGAAGTCGGTCACGGTGCTGCCCTCCTGCGGGCGTGGTCGGCCACGGACCGGTCGAGCCAGCCACGGCGGGTGAGTTCGTCGATGAAGCGGAGATGGACGGGGAGGTAGCGGGCGGTGCGGTCCGGCCTGGGGGTGATCTCCCGGGCGGTGCGCACCATGGCGGCGGCCGCTTCCTGCAGCCCGGTGCCGGAGGAGGTGGCGGCGAGGACGGCCATGCCGAGAGCGCCCTCGGCCTGCTGCGGCAGCCGTACGGGGCGGCCGAGGACATCGGCGCGCAACTGGCACCAGTAGGCGTTGCGGGCACCGCCGCCGGTGAAGGTGAGCGGCCCGTCGACGGGCGCGCCGAGGTGGTCGAGGTAGTCGAAGCAGAGCCGTTCCAGGCAGGCGACGCCCAGGAGACAGGCATGGAACTCGGCGGCCCGGGTGGGGGCTTCACCGAGGAGGAAGGGCGCGGCGTCGGGGGCGCGGAAGGGGAAGCGTTCACCGCCGCCGGCGACGAGGGGGTAGGCGACCGCGTCCGGGTCCAGGGCGGCGGCCCGTGCGGTGAGCGCGTCCAGGTCCGCGCCGGGGAAGCGCTGGGAGAGGACGCCCGCGCCGCTGCTGGAGGCACCGCCCGGCAGCCAGGTCCCGCCGGGCCCGCGGTGGCAGTAGACGACGCCCGCCGGGTCGCGGACCAGGTGCGGGCTGCTGCCCTTGAGGACGAGGGTGGTGCCGAGCACCGAGTTCCAGGCGCCCGGCGCGAGCGCTCCGGCGCCGATCTGGGCCGCGCAGCCGTCGGTCATCCCCGCGACGATGGTGGTCCCTTCAGGGATGCCGGTGGCCTCGGCGGCCGCGGCGCAGACGGTGCCGAGCGGGCTGCCGGGGCGTACGACGTCGGGCAAGAGGCTCTCGGGTACGCCGAGTCCGTCCATCACCTCCTGCGGCCAGCGCTCCTCGACGAGGTGGTAGCCGGTCTTGAGGGCGTGGCCGGCATCGCTCGCGAGCTGCCGGCCGGCCAGCCGCCAGGTGATCAGGTCGACCTGGTGCAGCAGCCGGGAGCCGGTGCGGAGTCCGGGGTCGTCCTCCAGGAGCGCGACGAGCTTGGGCAGCGCCCAGGACGGCTGCATGGTGCGGTAGCCCAGCTCCTGCCAGACCTGCTCCCCGACGGCGTTGACCGCGGCGGCCGGTGCGGCGGCGCGCCCGTCGTCGTACATCAGGCCGGGGGTGCGCGGGGTGCCCCGGTGGTCGGCGAGCAGGATCGTGCCGGAGGTCCCGTCGACCGCCAGCCCGCGGATACGGCGGGTGTCGAGGCCGTCGAGGGCCTCCCGGCAGGCGGCGCCTAGCGCGCGCCACCACTCCTCGGGGTCCTGTTCGTGGCGGTTGCCGTCGCGCCGGCCGGTCAGCGGGCGGGCGGCGGTGGCCAAGACCTCTCCGGTGCCGTCGACGGCGAGACAGCGTGCGCTCTGGGTGCCGAGGTCGAGGCCGAGCCAGATGCCGTCGAGGGCGGGGGCGGCGCCGTGGTGGCGCGGGTCAGACACGGGGTCCTCCAGGGGTGGTGGCGGGGTGGCCGCCGGCTTCGGTCGGCCGGCCGGGGGCCTCGGCGGGGCGGCGGGCGCTCCCCCGCCAGACGGCGCCGCCGCGCCAGCCCGCCTCCCGGGCGCGCGTCCGCCACCCGAGGAAGTCCTCGTACAGCGCGGCATAGAACTCCGCACGTTCCGGTTCGGGCCCCCAACTGCGCTGCATCCGGACGTACTTGGCGGCGGCGCTGTGCATGCTGGTCTCGGCGCCGGTGCGGACCAGGCCGGTGAGGAAGGCTCCCTTGGCGCCGAGTTCGGTGTCGCCGGAGCGGGCGGTGGGCACCCCGGTGGCATCCGCGATCAGGGCGCACCAGGCGTCGCTGTTGGCGCCGCCGCCGCACAGCCGCAGTTCGCTGACGTCCGTGCGGGCGGCGGCCAGCGAGTCCCGCAGGACCAGCGAGAGCCCGTCGAAGACGGCACGCGCCAGATCGGCGGGCGTGTGTTCCAGGGACAGGCCCCAGAAGGAGCCGCGGGCGCCGGTGTCGAGGAAGGGCGCGCGCTCGCCGGCCGGGGAGAGGTAGGGCAGGAACATCAGCCCGCGGGCGCCCGGCTGCGATTCGAAGGCCAGCTGTGCCAGCTCCGGCGGCCCGGGCAGATGCAGCAGCCGGGCCGCCCAGCCGAGCACCTCGGCGCCGTTGAGCGTGGGGAAGGCGCGCAGCACCCGCTCGCGGCCCCGGTAGGCGATGTGGATGCCGGACGGCTCGCCGCCGGTGTCGATCCCGGTACGGACGATCTCGGTGCACAGCGTGGTGCCCAGGATGCTGCACGCCTGGCCGGGGTTGACGACGCCGACGCCGCGGGCGGTGGCGGCGATGTCGTACGGGGACATGACGACCGGCAGACCCGCGGGGAGGCCCAGTTCCTCCGCGGCCCCGGTGGTGATTTCGGCGATCCGCTGCGACTCCCCGAGGACGGTGGGCAGCAGCCGTGCGTAGGCGTCGAGGCCGAAGAGTTCGATGATGGCGGGGTCGTAGTCGCCGGTGGTGTGGTCGAGGAACGGGGCGGAGGCGTCGGACTCGTCGCTCGCCCGGACGCCGGTGAAGCGCAGGAAGAGCCAGCCGGCGGCGGTGAGCGAGGTGGCGGAGCGGGCCAGCCGGTCCGGGTCGTGCGCGGCGAGCCAGCTGAAGAGGGCGTTGGGCATTCCGGTGCAGGTCAGCGAGCCGTTGCGGCGGAAGGCCGCCTCCAGGACGCCGTCGCGCTGCCATCCGGTGAGCAGGTCCCCGGCGCGGCCGTCGGACCACAGGATGGCGGGCCCGGTGGGCCGGCCGCGGTCGTCGACGAGCCAGGCGCCGTCGCCCTGGGCGGTGAAGGACACCAGCCAGACCGGGTCGGTCAGCCCGTCGAGGACCGTGCGGACGGTGTGGACGACGGCGTCCCAGACGGCGTCCATGTCCTGTTCCGCCCAGCCGGGGTGCGGGCGCAGGACCTCGGTGGCCCGGCGGGCGACGGCGATCTCGGTGCCCTGGTCGTCGAAGACGACGGACTTGATCACCGTGGTGCCGACGTCGATGGTCAGTACGGACATCAGTGGGGTCCTCTCACGCCGGTGCCGAGGCGGCGGTGGGCGCGGGGCCGTCCGGGGCGTCGCCGTGCCGGGCGTCCGCGCCGGGGGCGTCCTCCGTACCGGGCGCGGCCGGCAGCTTCAGGAAGTGGGCGAGCACGCAGCTCACCGCATACATCCCCGCGAAGATCCAGACCACCCCTTCGACACCGAGCGGTCCGACGAAGGCGGCGACGACGGCGGGGCCGACGAAGGTGCTGGCGCCCGCGCCCAGGTTGAGGGCGGCCAGGGCCTGGCCCTGGTGCTTCGGCTCCAGGGTGGGCACCAGCGCCGAAAGCGGTACATAACCTGCCAGCGTAGCGCCGTAGAACGCGGCGACCAGGAGGGCGAGCGGGAAGTTCGCGCCCGCCGCGTCCGGGACGTAGAAGAGCAGCAGGGTGCTGAGCGTGCAGCCGGCGCCGCCGAACCAGGCGATGGTGCGGCGCCAGCCGAACCGGTCGCCGACCACGCCGAACAGCAGGTTGGCGAAGATGTTGGTCGCGAACATCGCGCTGAGCAGATGCAGCCACTCGGTGAGGGTGAAGCCGACCGTTCTGGTGAAGTGGATCGGCAGGATGACGAAGAAGCCGAACTGCGAGGCCGTGTTGATCACCCGGACGACCGAGCCGACGCCGACCCGGGGGTTGCGCCACAGGATCGTGATGCTGCCGACCAGGGTGGCCACCGGCCCCTCCCCCTCGCCGGGGGCCCGCCGTACACCGCGGTCGTCACGGACCAGCAACAGGGCGATCAGTCCGCCCGCGGCCACCAGCACCAGCGCGGCCCACAGGGTGGCGTAGGAGCCGATGTGCGGGATCAGGCCGCCGGCGACCAGCGAGCCGAGCGTGGGCAGGCCGCCGGTGAAGGCGAACCAGAACCAGCCCATGGCCGTGCCGAGCCGGGCGCGCGGCGCCACTCCGGCGATCCAGACGAGGAACCCGTAGGCGAACAGCGGATATCCCAGGCCGCGCAGCCCGTACGCGAGCATCATCAGCGGATAGCTGGTCAGGGGGATGGCGGCGGTGAGGAAGAGCAGCTGGAAGACGGCCCAGATGCCCAGGCCGGCCCACATGACGCGGCGCGGCCCCCACAGGTCGGACAGCACTCCGGAGAGCCAGGCGGCGATACCGGCGGCGACTCCGTAGACGGTGAACAGCAGCGCGACCCGGGATTCGGTAAGGCCCTGGTCGAGGAGGTACGGCGAGAGATAGCCGGACTCGACCCCGTCTCCGATCATGAAGAGGAGGAGGCCGAGGTATCCCCAGGCGAGGGTCGGCGGGATGCCCAGGCGTGTGATCAGCGAACCCGGAGGAGAATTCTTCATCGAATCTCCCTTTCTGCGGCGGCGGGGCAGGAGGGGTGGACGCAGCGATGGAACCGCCGGGCGGAAACGGGCGTCAATGGCCGCCGGAATCTTCGCATCGGGGCCGCGACCTGCCATGTTGTGTCGTACCGGAGCCGCATGTGGGCGCCCTGGCCGCCGCGCGCGCCATGTGAAATCCGTGCGAACATAACGCGGCGCATTCACACGGCGGAGCCCGTACGGCGGGGCCGCACCGGCCCGCCACGGGGACAACCGGGACGGAGGGAGCGGAGCGATGGACCGGGTCGAGGCGCAGGAGGAGCGGCGGCGCCGTATGCGGGACACCGTCATCGCCCGCGGGTTCGTGCGGACCGCGGACCTCGCCGAGGAGTTCGGCGTGAGTCTGATGACCGCCCACCGCGATCTGGACGCCCTTCAGGCGCAGGGCTGGCTGCGCAAGGTGCGCGGCGGTGCGACGGGGCTGCCGTCGGCGCAGTTCCACGGCAGTGTCGCGGAGCGGATGGCCACCATGGCGCAGACCAAGCAGCAGCTGGCGCGGGCCGCCGCCACGCTGCTGGTCCCCGGGCAGACGCTGCTGCTCGACGACAGCACGACCTGTCTGCTGCTGGCGCACCAGCTCTCCGGGCACACCCCGCTGACGGTGATCACCAACTCGCTGCCGGCCCTCACCACCCTCGCCAAGGAGCCCGGCGTCGCACTGATCACGCCGGGCGGTGCGTACTTCCCGGCGTATGACGCCTTCATGGGCCCGCACACCGCGGAGGCGGTACGGGCCTTTCGCGCCGATGTGCTGTTCATGTCCACCACGGCCGTCACCAACGGCCGCTGCTACCACACCTCACCGGAGACCGTGCAGGTCAAGCGGGCCATGATGGAGAGCGCCGGCCGCCGGGTACTGGTCGCCGACCACACCAAGTTCACCAAGGGCGGCCTCTATGCGCTCGCCCCGCTGACCGACTTCGATCTGCTGATCGTCGACGACGGACTGGCGGCCGAGCAGGTGCGGGCGGTACGGGCGGGCGGCACCGAGGTGATGGTGGTGCCGGGGCGCGGGCCGGTGGCCTGAGCCGGCGTGCCGTGCGGCCGGTCGCCCCGGCACGGAACCGGCGTTGGCGCGGGCCGGCCCGTCAGACCGCCGGGCTCGCCGTCCAACTGGCCAGCAGGGCCAGGCGGTCAGCCGTCCGTGACCCCGGTTCCGGCGTGTAGACCACCAGCATCTGATCCGGCTCCCCGGACACCGTCAACGTCTCGTACGGCATGGTGAGTTCACCCGCGACGGGGTGCCTCATCCGCTTCGCCCCGTACGTCTTCTCCTTGACCTGGTGGTCCGCCCACAGCCGGCGGAAGTCCTCGCTGCCCAGCGACAGCTCGCCCACCAGCGTCGCCAGCTGCTTGTCCCGTGGGTGGCTGCCCGCGTCCAGGCGCAGATAGGCGACCGTCTCGGCGGCCACCGCGGGCCAGTCCGGATAGAGCTCGCGCGCCTGCGGGTTGAGGAACACCTGGCGCGGCATGTTGCGCTCCTCGGGCGGCATCTGCGAGAAGCCGACGACGGCGTCGCCCAGCGCGTTCCACGCGAGCACATCCATACGGCGGCCGAGCACGAACGCGGGGACCTTCTCCATGGCGTCCAGGAGGAGGCGCAGGCCCGGGCGGACTTTCCGGTCGGCGGGCCCCGCGGCGGACGTGCGGCGGGCGGCGGGCCTGGCCACCGTCCGCAGATACTGCTGCTCGGTGTCGTCGAGGCGCAGAACGCGCCCGATGGCGTCGAGTACGGCATCCGAGGCGGAGGGGCTGCGGCCCTGTTCGAGGCGGATGTAGTAGTCGACACTGACGCCTGCCAGCTGGGCGACCTCCTCGCGGCGCAGGCCCGGAACCCGCCGTCTGCCGTGTCCCGGCAGCCCGACCTCTTCGGGCTGGATGCGGGCGCGCCGGGAGCGCAGGAAGTCGCCGAGTTCCCCGGCCGTGGAGGTGTCCATGCCGCCGATCCTAGGGGGCGTCCCGGATCCGATCCTGGTACTGCCGGACCCAGGAAAAGAGCAGCCCTGGGTAGCGGCGGCGGCCGGGCGCAGTGTGGTTGCCGTCGCCGGGAGACGCCCGGCGGCGACGTCAACCAGCCCAGGAGTTCCCCATGTCGTACGACACCCTCGCCGGCCGCACCGCTGTCGTCACCGGAGCCGCCAGCGGTATGGGCGAGGCCACCGCCCGGCTGCTCGCCTCGCACGGCGTGCGGGTGGCGCTGCTCGCCCGCCGGGCCGAACGGCTGGCGGAGCTGGCCGCCACGATCGAGGCGGCCGGCGGACAGGCCCTCCCGGTCGCCGCCGATGTGACCGACGACGCCTCCGTGGACGCGGCGGCGGAGCGGGTGCACACCGCGTACGGTCAGGTCGACCTGGTGGTCAACTCGGCCGGCGTGATGCTGCCGAACCCGGTCACCGACGGCCGGGCCGACGAGTGGCAGCGCATGCTGGACACCAATGTGGCCGGCGCGCTGCGCGTCGTGCGGGCGTTCACCCCGGACCTGATCGCGGTGGCGGAGTCCGGCCGGACGGCGGACCTGGTGAACATCTCCTCGATCGGCGCGCACATCGCGTTCCCCGGCTATGCGGTGTACGGCGCGACGAAGGCCGCGCTGACGTACCTCTCGCAGTCCCTGCGCACGGAGCTGGGCCCGCGCGATGTGCGGGTCACCAACATCGAGCCGGGTCTCACGGACACGGAGCTGGGCGACCACATCGACAACGCGGAAATGGCCGGCCAATTGGACGGCATGTTCGACGCACTGACCGGCCTGGCCGCGGACGACATCGCGGACCTGGTCGCCTACACGACGAGCCGGGCCCGTCACGTGAACCTGCGCCAGGCGATCGTGCTGCCGACGCGGCAGGCATGAGCCCGGCGCCCGGCCGGCCCGGTCCGCGACGGTGGCGCGGACCGGGCCGGGTCAGGACGGAATCAGGCTGTGGTGGATCAGTTGTTGAGGCTGGTGTGGTTCCACCAGCCCTGGCGGCCGACGGTGAAGTCGGCCGTCGGGCCGTTCCCGTCGATCTTGCCCTGGTACTGCTGCCCCTTCTTCAGCGGGCTTTCGATCAGCTTGTCGTGGGCGTCCCTGATCGAGTCGATGACGAGGGTCGGGACCTTCTTCAGCAGCGCCGGGTCGATGGGCTGCGCGGGGGTGATGGTGACGGCCTCGTCCCAGTTCGGGCGGGCCGCGAGCTGGTGGGCGAGGTGGATCTCGTCGCCTTCGCCGAACACCAGGTAGGTGAGGTATTCGGGGTAGGGCAGGTCTCCGAGCTTGCGGAAGGAGAGGACGTCTTCCCTCTTGCAGTCCACCGTGGTCTCGGCCGTCGTCATCTGCTGGAAGTCACGGCTGCCGTCCGGCTTCACCACGACCCGCTCCAGATGCACCCGGAACTCCTTGCCCTGCTGCAGCTCCGGGAGTTCGAAGTGGTGCGGACAGCGCAGGGAGTAGAAGACCCGCTGGTTCTCGTGCTGCGCCAGGTCCTTCAGGTACATGTCCCGCAGCTCGCCGTTGTCCTTGATGGAGAAGCTGAAGACGGCCTGGTAGTTGTGGCCCGACTGGGGGTTGTACAGCGCCAGGTGGTAGAAGAACAGCTTCTTCTTGCCCAGCAGCAGGAAGCGGTGGATGTGCTCGTGTCCGGCCGTGGGCTCGGATGCGGGGGTGGGGGTCATGGTGAGGTCTCGCCTTTCATGAGTGGGGGTTGTGGTGGAGGTTCCGCTGCCGCCGGGCCCAGAAGGGCCGGTCGGTCCAGCGGGTTTCCTGGGCGTGCACGGCACGGTGGCCGTGCTGGTAGGCGGTCCTGGCCGTGGTGACCTTGGCCGCGTAGTCGGTGAGGGCCGCCCGGTTGCCGTGCAGCCGGGCGTCGACCGCCTGGCCCGCGCTCAGCCCGGTGTAGAGGGCGGTGAGGATGCCCTGGGAGCTGAGCGGGTCGAAGGCGGCTGCCGCGTCCCCGGCGGCCGTCCAGCCGTCGCCGTGCACCCGGTCCAGATGTGCGCTGTGCGCGGGGGCGCGGCGGGGTGGGCGCAGGGTGGTGAACCCGTGCGGGCGGGCCCGGCGGGAGATGTGCCGGGTGGCCAGCAGCCGTTGGCGGAACCGCTCGGCGCCGCGGGCGGCGGCGACGGGCAGGTCCGGGTCGGTGAAGTAGGCGACCAGACGGTGCCGGGAGGGCAGCAGGGCGGTGTACCACCAGCCGTCCTGGTCGGACTCGACCAGCGAACGGCCGTCGGTGGGGGTCTGCGGGGCCGGGTCGAGGGTGAGGTGGAGGGCGGTCAGCTGGTCTGCGGTGCGCCGCCGGGCGCCGGAGCGGACGGCGATCGCGGCGCCCCGTCCGGTGGCGTCCACCACCCAGCGGCAGCGCACCGTACGCTCCCCGGCCCCGCCGGCCCGGTCGCGCAGGGCGAGCCGCCAGGTGCCGTCCGACTGCCGGGAGGGGCTCCGTACGGCGGTGTGCTCGGCGACCTCGGCGCCCGCCGCGCGGGCGGCGGCGCGCAGCCGCCGGTCGAAGAGCGGACGGTCGAGGTGCCAGCCGTGGCCGTACGGGTCGTGGAGGAAGTCCACGGCGTGCAGTTCAGGCGAGCCCCAGGCGGACAGGTTGCCGTGGCAGGGCAGGTGGCCGCTGCCCAGGACCGGCTCGGCGACGCCGAGGTCGGCGAGCAGCAGCCGGCCCATGGACACCAGCGCCTCGCCTGCCTTGGGCGGGCCGGTGCCGGCGTCGGCCAGCAGGACCGTCCGCCCGGCCTGGACGAGGGTGAGTGCGGCGGCGCAGCCGGCCGGGCCACCGCCCGCGACCACGACGTCGTAGGCGGGTGCGGGGCTCACTGGGTGCCGTGGAGGGGGTCGAGCTTCTCCAGGTATCCGGCGGCGATCGTCTCCTCGTCCCGGCCGGTCGCCTCCTTGACCTCCTGGACCGCCTGCTGCACGAGCATGGACTCGACGGTCTCGGCCGGGATCTCCCCGGTCCAGGCATCGGCCACGCCCGCCAGTTGGGGCGCGCCCGCCTCGGGCACCTGGATGTTGATGAGGTTGGCGTGGTCGGGGGCCGGCGGATAGCCGGGCTCGGACTCCACCTGGACGTACTTGGGGAACTTCCCGTCGCCCACGGTGTATTCGTGCGGCTCGACGATGCCGAACTTGTACCAGTCGTCGATCATCTGCCGCCGCTGCTTGTTGAAGTCGGTGCCCTTCAGGCCGCGCAGCCATACCGCCCGGTTCTCGAAGGCCTTCTCCCTGGCGCTGTCGTCGGGGCCGCTCGGCGGGGTGTTGACGGTCGCGAAGTCGGACTGTTTGAGCACATGGTTGGGCATCTGGGCGGGCCAGAAGGTGGGCAGGTAGGGGCTGTAGCGGGGGCCGAGCCCGGACCGTACCTGGTAGCCGGAGCGGCAGCTAGCGGTGTCGCACTGCCAGGGCGCGGCCATCCAGCGGGTGAGGTCGCCCGGCCCCTGCGCGTGCAGCGGACCGTTCTTGCCCAGGGCGTCCTGGACGCTGAGCACATCTCCGTAGTCGGGTTCCGGGTTCTCCGGCGTGCGGTGCAGGATGCGGAAGGGCTCGGAGTACATGGTCTTGTGCCGCATCGGCCAGGTGACCTCGCAGCCCGGGTGGAACGCGTCGGCGGCGCAGTTGTCCAGCGCGGCCCGGTCCAGCAGGCCCGGCCGGGCGGCGACGGGCGCCGCGTCCACGTCCGGGTGGCCCTTACGGGGCGGGCCGGAGGTGAAGTGGCCGTCGGCCCATTGGGCCAGCATCCGGTCCTGCTCGCAGGAGATCTTGATGTGCTGGCGGACGGAGTTGGGCTTGCCGCTGGACATGAAGTCGCCGTAGAGCCACGGCCAGGGCAGGGGGGATGTCCCGTCCCGCTCGTAGTCGCGCATCTGGACATAGACCTGGCGGCGGAGTTCCCGGCTGGCCTCGCCCGGGTCGGCGAGCCGCTTGCGCATGGCCGGGGCGAGGAAGTGGTGCGGGCCTTCCCAGCCGAACTGGGTGGCGAAGCCATGGTTGACCCACTGCAGATCGCAGAACCGGCTCAGCAGCGGTTCGATGTGTTCGGGGAACGAGACCTGCTGCACGGCGGGCAGGGTGTGCTCGGTGACGAACACGTCGTACAGCAGGTCGTAGAGGGTGCGGACGGTCTTCACACCGGGCGCGTAGTGCGGCGGGGCCACCACGGCCCAGGCCGGGCTCGCGGCCTTGGTGACGCCCCCGATGGTGACCTCCGCCGTGACCGGGCCGTCGGAGACGTCGTCGTACCAGGTGTCATTGTTGGCGACGCCGGCGATCGGCTTCTCGGGAGTGGCGTAGGAGGCCGATTTGCCGACGCCGCCGACGACCAGCAGACGGCCGTCGCTCTGGGTGGCGATCGATCCCAGCGGGACCGCACGGCTCATGATCTTCCCGGAGAGGGCGGCATTCTCGTGCAGGGAGGCACGGATCTGCTTGCGGCCGGCGTCGATGACGAGTTTCTTGCGGTCGGCTCCCCTGACGTCGAAGTTCCGTCGGCGCAGCTGGGTGTCCGGCAGGTTCTGGGCCTCGCGGATGTCGAGCGGGATGTGGAACTGGTACCAGGCGGCCTTCTTGTTGGCCAGGTGCACCGACCACTTGATCTCGGTGACGCCGTCCTCGCCCAGTTTGAGTTCCCGGACGGCCTCCCCGGCCTGGTTGTAGCCGTAGACCCGGAACCGGGCGGCCTGCCGGATGACCTTCCCCGAGCTGTCCTTGTACGAGCCGGGCGGCAGCGGCGGCTGGTCCGGTGACTCCGGACCGATGAAGGGCGGTTTGTCGCTGTTGCCGACCCGGGCTATGCCGATGGCGGGGTGGATCTTGACCTGGACGATCTGCGTGTCCATCGAGGAGCCTTTCGCTGGGCGGGTGTGGTGCCCCCCGACGGCTCAAACGTGGATCAGGCTCGCGCGCACTGTGATGTCCAGGCATCGCAATGGATGAACGGATTCACCCCTTCGTGTCGGCGGGGCCGCGCCCGGCCTGCCGTACGGAGACCGGGGCGGCGCCGCGGAGCGCGCGCGTCAGCCGTCGGTGAGCCCCAGCAGCGAGGGCTTGTCGGCCAGGTCGTGGAAGGCCGCCCGCGGGTCCTTGAGCAGTTTGCGCTCGGTGAGGTCGAGCAGCCCGCAGACGGCGCTCACCTCGGCGGCCACCGTCCCGTCCGTCTTCCGGACGGTCTGCTCGATCCGGAAGGTCTTGCCCTCGCCCCAGACGAACGCGCAGCTCACCTCGACCTCGTCACCGGCCCGCAGCTCCCGCAGGTAGCGGATGGTGGTCTCGACGGTCACCGGGCCGACGCGGCGGTCCACCATGGTGCTCTGCCGGATACCGCTCGCCTGCAGCAGCGACCAGCGGGCGTGCTCGGCGTACTGCAGATAGACGCTCTGGTTGAGATGGCCCTGGGTGTCGGTCTCGTAGCCGCGCACCGTGATCCCGACGGCGAACGGCACCGCCGTGTCCGGACCGACTGCCGACTCCGCCGCTTCTGTCACGTGCTTCTCCCACTCCCCGTAGGCGCCGGTGCGCCACTCGGGCCCCCCACGCCTCATTGACCACTGGCTTCACATCGTAGGTGTGGGGGCAAGGGGCCGGAGGGGTTTTCCCGGCGTCGGCCACCGGCCCCGTGGGCGGTGGCCGGGCGCGCGGTGACGGGCGCGGTGACGGGCGCGGTGACGGCGGGCGGCGGGCGGCGGGCGCGTCAGGGGCTGCCCGTCACCAGCCGCAGATTCCACTTCTCCAGGGCCTCGCCGATCGGCTGGAAGATGGTGAGGGTGGCACCACCGAACGTGCCGCAGTGGGCGGCACCACCGCCCGAGTGCACGCCCAGGGCCTTCGGGGCGTTGGGCTGGGTGACATACGACCCGCCCGAATCGCCGGGCGCCGAGCAGGCGTTGGTGAACGACAGGCCCTCGATGACCGTGTTGCCGTAGTCCACGGTCTGGTCGACACGGGTGATCTCCCCGCAGTGCCAGCCGCTGCTCTGCCCGGAGTGGCACAGCGACATACCGGCCAGGCCCTCCTGCGCGCCGGTGACGGTGACCGGCGCACCGCCCTGGCCGGCCACGTTCGCAGTGACCGTCCAGCCCGGCTGGTCGACTTCGACCAGCCCCAGGTCCCCCTCACGTCCGTTGACGCTGTGCCCGCCGCCGTGGTTGGAGGTCCCCATGAGGCTGCCGTCCTTGCCGAACGCGGCCTGATCGGCGGTGAGCGTGCAGTGGCCGGCCGTCAGAAAGCCCTGGAAACTTCCCGGTCCGGTCACCGAGAAGCCGATGGAACAGATGCCCTCGCTGCCCGGCATCCACCGCTCACCGCCGACCACTTTGCCGCCCTGCTGCCGCGGCGTCTGATTGCTGCGCTCGACGGTGACCGGGATCTTCCCCCGCGCCCCCAGCTCACGGACGGTCTTCTCGAAGGCGGCGGTCCGGGGGGTGTGCCGGGTGCGGTCGATGCGGACCACCACACCGTTGGCGCGCTCGTCCACGCCCCAGCCGGTGACGCCGGCCACCCCGTCGCCGGCCCGTCGGGTGATCTGCTGCATCAGGGCCGTGAGCGCGGCGCGGCTGTGCGGCACCGTCTTGGGCACCGCCCCGGCGGCCCGCACCCGCTGGGCGTCGGCGGCGCCGGTGACCGCGACGACCAGCTTGCCGGTGGTCCTGTCGAACCACATCCCGGCGGGCGGGGTGCTCAGCGTCCGGCGCACGGTCGCCGCGGCACGGTGCGCATCGGTCTCCTGCGCGAGCCGGGTCCGTACCTGCACCGCTGACAGCCCTAGGTCCCGGCGCATCGCGTCGAGCATGCCGCGCGGCGAGGGACGGGACGTCGGGTCGGGCCGGGGCACGCCGTGCGCCGGGCTGAACGGACCGACCGCCGCCAGGACGGCGGCGACGGTCGCGCCCCAGAGAGCTGCCTTGCGAAAGCGGCGTTCCATCGGGGATCTCCTCGCGGTGTCGAGTGCACGTCGGACCGATGTGGTGAGCGTGCTCGACACCGGGGCGTGCGGCATGAGTAAGATCCCCGGCATCATGACCGGGTGTTCCGTGAACCCGGCCGTCAAGTCCCCACCGTCCACGGCACGGTGGCGTTCCGGCAGCTCCCGGAGGAGCTGCGCAATGTGACCTACTCGGGTGCCCGCCATCCGGGAGCGACGACACCTGAATGCCCGTCACACGCGGCGGACGGGGCGGCCGGTGCCCCCGGCCACCCCGCCCCGGGCCCCTTCGCCGACCTGGCCGGGGGCGCGAACTGCCAGCGCTACGCCTACGCCGTGCTGCGCCACTTCGGCCTGCTGATACCACCGTTGCGCTCCGCGGAGCTCTGGGCGGACGAGGTGGCGACCCGCCGGGTGGACCGTCCGCGACCGCTGGATCTGGTGCTGTTCGACGGCGGCCCGGCCGAGGGCCGGCCACCGGGCTACGGCGCGCACGTGGGCGTCCACCTGGGACCCGACCAGGTCCTGCATCTGTGCCGGGAGGTCGGCAGGCCCGCCGTATGGCGCTATGCGGACTTCGCGGCGCGGCCGCGCTACGGGCGCCTCCTCGGCGTCAAGCGGGCGGAGCGGCCCCGGGGGCGCTGAGCGCTCAGAAACCTCCGCCGTCGAACCCGCCGCCGCCGAAGCCACCACCGTCACCAAAACCGCCGCCGCCGCCGAAGTCGCCGGAGTTGAAGTCGGATCCGGAGTAGTCGCCGCCCTCGGCGCCCGCACCGCCGTAGTCGGCGCCATAGGCGGCGGACGACATCATCATGTTGCCGAGCAGCGTGCCCACCAGGAGGCCGGGCAGCAGGCCACCGCCGAAGTAGCCGCCGGCCCAGGGGCCGTAGGCCGGGCCCGCGTCCCAGTAGGGCCGGTCGCCGCTCGCGGTCCGGACCGTACGGGCCAGCGGCTCCCGCCCGTCGTCCATGCGGCTCTTGTCCGCGGCGCAGACCGGGACGGTGCGCTCGGCGCCGCCCTCCGGTGCCCATCGGGCATCCACGACCGACGGGCCGTGCCGTGGATCGAAGAAGCAGGGCAGCCGCCGCTCGGGCAGCGGTTCGCCCTCGCGGCGCGCGGCGAGGGTGGCCAGCGAGAACCGGCCGTCCTCCAGGGCCTGGGTCACCCCCTGCACCTCACCGGGGTGCTGGGCCGCCGCCATCGCCGATTTGGCGTTCTCGTACGAGTCCAGCGCATGGCTGTAGTCCGCGCGCATCGCGTCGTCGGCGCCGGGCTCACCGGGGTGGAAGTCGAGCCGGTCCAGCTCCTCGCCGAAGGCGGTGATGTCCTCGTCGACGACGACCCGCAGATCCTCCAGTGCGGCCTGCTCCTCCTCGATCCGCCTTCTGCGGTTGCGGCGGGCGATCGCGTAGGCGCCGCCGCCTCCGACGGCCACCAGCACTCCGAGCCCGATCGCGGTGCCGGTGCCGAAGCCGCTGTCACCCGCGCCGCCCCAGGCAGAGGGGGCCTGGCCGTTCGCCGACCGTACCGCCGTGTCGACGAAGCTGTTCAGGCGCTCGTTGACGGTCGGGTAGTCGGAGCTCTTGACCGAGCCGACGAGGTTCTGGACCGAGTTGCGCGACATCACCCGCGGGTCGGCGCCGGCATTGAAGCCGTTGCCGAGCTCGACGGCGTAGACGCCGCTGATGCCGACCTTGGTGCGCAGGTCCCGCAGCAGGGTGCCGGGCTGGTACTCGGCGGCCCGCGGCAGCACGGCGACGAAGATCGGCTTGTCCGAGTCCTTGATCTTCTTGGCCAGCGCGTCCGCCTGGGCCCGGGAGAACTGGTTCTCGGCGCGGGGATCGACGTAGACCGGGCCCTGCTTGAGGGCCGCCGCGGCCTCGTCGAGCCCGCCGGCGGCATGGGCACCCGGTGCCATCGCGGCGACCACCGCCAGCAGCACGGCCACCAGCAGGAGGACTGGTCCGATCAGCGCACGACGAGTTGCGGTCTTCATGTGTTCGACGCTACCCGAACTGCACTTTCGGGACATCACCGGAGCCGCGACCAATGTGGTCCGGAGCGGTGGATTCTCCCTCGTCTCCAGGGGGCTGTCGCGCCGGAGCTGTCCATCCAGGTGATCGCTCAGCGCGTCGTTTTTGATGCGCAGAGTGCCGGGGATGTTCCGGCTCGCCACTCCCCCGAGGAAACGAGGAGACGATGTGCAGGGCCACCTCGATGGCCACCAATCTGGCCGTCGCCGTCGCCACCACCGCCGTCGGCTGCATGCTGGTGATCTCGCTGGCACCGTCGCGCCCGGACTCCGGGAAGAGCGGTCCCGCGGCCGGCAGGGCGATGGCCGCCACGGCCGGCCATGCGGGCTCGGCCGCGCGGGCCGCCACCTCCGCCCTCGGTGCGGCCGCCGCCAGTGCCGGCCCCGAGGAGTTCGCCTCGCCGACGACGGGGCGGATCGAGGTGACCGCGCCGGAACCCGGCGTCGACTACAAGCCGAACGGCAGTTTCGCGGTGGCCTGGAACAACAGCACGGGCGAGGAGGTGGACGTCTGGCTGCGGACGTCGACGGGCCACGGCCGGTCGCAGCGGGTGGCCCTGGTCGCGACCCGGGCCGGTGCCGGGCCGACCGGTGAGGCGTTCGTGACGCTGCCCAGGGTGCCGCCGGGCCCGCGCTACTTCCTGGAGGTGGCCACCGCCGGCGACGGCGCGGTCCGCGGCTTCAGCCGAACCTTCGCCATCACCGACTGACCGGCAGCCACCGGCCACACGGGGCGGTGGCCGTCGGTCACCGCTCCTAGGGGGTGTCTTTCCGATCAGGCCGGATCAGGGAGCGGGGTCTGGTGCGTGCGATCGCAAGGCGGAGGAGGGAGTCGACGCGGAGCGTCGGCGAGTGACGACAACGCCGCGAGCGTGCGTGCCAGACCCCGCGAGCCCGGCATGATCGGGAAGACACCCCCTACGGCGCGGCGATCCCCACCAGCCCCGCCAGGGCGTCCCGGTGCCGCCCCGGCGACCCGAGGGCGAGCTCATCGCTCTTGGCCCGCTTGAGGAAGAGATGGGCCGGGTGTTCCCAGGTCATGCCGATGCCGCCGTGCAGCTGGACGCATTCCTGGGCGGCACGTACCGCCACCGGCGCGCAGTACGCCTGGGCGACGGCCACCGCCACCGGGGCGTCGGGGCTGCCGGTGGCGAGTGCGTCGGCGGCGTTGCGGGCGGCGGCGCGGGCCGAGGCCACCTCCAGCCAGAGGGCGGCCATCCGGTGCTTGAGCGCCTGGAACGAGCCGACGGGGCGGCCGAACTGGGTGCGCTCGGCGGTGTGCCGCACGGTTTCGGCCAGACACCATTCGGCGACGCCCAGTTGTTCCGAGGCGAGCAGTCCGGCACCGGTGAGCAGGGCCCGGTCGAGGGTGGCGCGGGCGCGGTCCCCGGTGGCCAGGAGCCGTCCCGGGGCGCCGTCGAAGGTGAGGTGGCCCAGGGGGCGGGTGAGGTCGAGCGGGGTGACGGTGTCGGTGCGTACCCCCTCCGCCGAGGCCTCCACCGCATACAGGGCCGGACCGTCGGGGCCCTGGGCCGGGACGAGCAGGAGCTCGGCGGCCGCGGCGTCGGCGACCGAGGTCACCCGGCCGGTCAGGGCGCCGTTCGCATCGGCCCGTACGGACGCCGGTTCAGGCAGCCCGCCGGGGGCGGTGGGCAGCGGGACCGCGAGCACACCGACGGTGCGGCCCTCGGCGAGCGCGGCGAGCGGCGCGGCGACCTCCGCCCGGCCGTGATCGCAGCCCAGCAGGGCGGTCACCGCGATGACCGCGCTGGTCAGAAAGGGGACGGGCGCGACGGAGCGGCCGGTCTCCTCCAGCACGACGGCGGCCTCGCGGGCACTTGCGCCCGCCCCTCCGAGCTTTTCGGGCACCAGCAGGCCCGCGGTGCCGATCTCCGTGGCGAGGGAGTGCCACAGGCCGGTGTCGTAGGCGACGTCCGACTCCAGGCCGGCGAGCACAGTGGCCGGATCGCTGCGGCCGGCGAGCAGCGACCGTACGGCGGCGCGCAGTGCGTCCTCGTCCTCGGAGTACAGGAGGTCGGGGTCGGCGCCGGGCAGGGTGGTCCCGTCGTTCATCGGGGGAGGTCCTTCCACGCGACGTCCTTGTCGGTGCGCGGCTCGGGCGGCAGCCCCAGCACACGTTCGGCGACGATGTTGAGCAGCACTTCCGAGGTGCCTCCTTCGATGGAGTTCCCCTTGGCGCGCAGGTAGCGGTAGCCGGCCTCGCGGCCGGTGAAGTCGACGCCGTCGGGGCGGCGCATCGTCCAGTCGTCGTAGGTCAGTCCGTCCTCGGCGAGGAACTCCACCTCCCAGCCGCTGATTTCCTGGGCGAGCCGGGCGAAGGCCAGCTTCATTCCGCTGCCCTCGGGGCCTGGCTGGCCCATGGTGAGCTGCTGGCGCAGCCGTTCGCCCGTCAGCCGGGCGACCTCGGCCTCCACCCACAGCTTCAGCAGCCGCTGGTGCAGATCGTGGGTGCGCAGTTCGGGGCGGGCGCGCCAGTCGGCGGCGGCGATGCCGATCATGCCGCCCTCGCGGGGGGCGCGGGCGCCGCCGATGGCGACCCGCTCGTTCATCAGCGTGGTCTGGGCGACCTTCCAGCCCTCGCCGACCGCACCGAGGCGATGGGCGTCGGGGATCCGGACGCCGGTGAGGAAGACCTCGTTGAACTCGGCCTCGCCCGTGATCTGCCGCAGCGGACGCACCTCGACACCGGGGTCGGTCATATCGCACACGAAGTAGCTGATGCCGCGGTGTTTGGGCACGTCGGGGTCGGTGCGGGCGATGAGGATCGCCCAGCGGGCCAGATGTGCGCTGGACGTCCAGACCTTCTGGCCGTCGACGATCCAGTCTCCCCCGGCCCCGGCCTCCGCCCCGCCCTCGCGTACCGCGCGGGTCGCCAGCGCCGCCAGGTCGGAGCCGGCACCGGGCTCGCTGAACAGCTGGCACCACACCTCCTCGCCGGTCCACAGGGGACGCAGGAAGCGCTGCTTCTGCTCGTCGGTGCCGAAGCGCAGGATGGTGGGCGCGGCCATGCCGAGGCCGATGCCGATCCGGCCGGGGTCGTTGTCGGGGGCGCCGGTGCCCTCCAGTTCCGCGTCCACGACCGCTTGCAGGGAGCGCGGCGCGTCCAGCCCGCCGAGGCCCTCGGGGAAGTGGACCCAGGCGAGCCCGGCGTCGAAGCGGGCCCGCAGGAACTCCAGCCGGTCGGTGGTGGCGGGAGGATGTGCGGCGAGCAGCTCGGCGGTGCGCCGGCGCAGGTCGTCGGCGTCCGTCATCGGGCCTCCTCCGCTGTGGGGACCACCACGAGCCGGCCGACGGAGGTGCCGTCGGCGACCCGCTGGACGGCATCGGCGGCCTCTGCCAGCGGAACCCGTCCGCCGATCAGCGGCTTGATGACGCCCTGGGCGGCGAGCTTGGTGAGCTCCTCGTGGCAGGCGTCGACGGCGGCCGGGTCCTTGGTGTTGTACAGGCCCCAGTGGAGGCCGAGGATCGCGTAGTTCTTCACCAGCGCGTGGTTGAGGGCCGGGGTGGGGATGGCTCCGCCGGCGAAACCGACGACGACGATCCGGCCCTCGAAGGCGATGCACTTGACGGACTTGGCGTACGCCTCACCGCCCACCGGGTCGTAGACCACATCCGCGCCGCGGCCGCCGGTGGCTTCCTTCACGGAGGCGACGAGGTCGTCGGTGCGCCGGTCGAGGACGACATCACAGCCCAGTTCGCGGGCGACCCGGGCCTTGTCCGCACCGCCCACCACGCCGATGACCGTCGCACCCGCGGCCTTGCCGAGCTGTACGGCGGCACTGCCGACACCACCCGCCGCGGCGTGCACGAGCAGCGTCTCGCCGGCCTGGAGCCGGGCCCGGCGGTGCAGTCCGAACCAGCCGGTCTGGTAGCCGATGTGCAGGGCCGCGGCCTCGGCGTCGTCCAGGGCCTCGGGGGCCGGGCGTACCGTCGCCGCTTCGACGACCACGCGTGCGGCGAAGCCGCCGTCCGGCAGCGGCGGCTGCGCCAGCACCCGTGCCCCGGTCTCACCGGCCGCGCCCTCCCCCACGGCGAGCACCTCGCCGCAGATCTCGACGCCCGGGGTGAACGGCAGCGGCGGCCGCACCTGGTACTGGCCGCGGCACAGCAGCGCGTCCGGGAAGTTGATGTTGGCGGCCCGCACCCGCAGCAGCAGCTGACCCGGCCCCGGCTGCGGGTCCGGCACCTCCTCCAGCCGCATCACTGCACGCGGCTCACCGTTCGCGTGTACGCGCCATGCCTTCACCTGGTGCCTCCACAGAATTGGATACGCGGGTGGGGCGGAGGGCGCACCGGCCCTTCGCCAGCGACATACTAAGCGGTCGGTATCCCCGAGGGAACAGTCTCCGCCACACCACCGCGCGCACCCCGGGCCTCGTCAGGGAAACGGCCACCGGACCCTGCTCCTGACAGGGTCAGGCTCCCGTCCGCCCGATGGCGGAGACTGGCCCGCATGGACACCCCCGCCATGGACTTCCCCGCCGAGCTGGGAAACTTTCTGCGCACCCGCCGCGCCCGGCTGCAGCCGGAGGACGTCGGGCTGGTCCGCTACGGGACCCGCCGGCGCGTCCCCGGACTGCGCCGCGAGGAGCTGGCCCAGCTGGCCGGCGTCAGCGTCGCGTACTACACGCGCCTCGAACAGGGGCAGAGCCACCAGGCCTCGGAAGGGGTGCTGGACGCACTGGCCCGCGCGCTACGACTGACCGCAGACGAGCGGGCACATCTGCGCGCGCTGGCCCGCCCCGGCGCCGCACCCCGCCGCCCCGCGGTGCGCCATGACAAGGTCCGCCCCGGCGTACGGCAGTTGCTCGCCGCCGTGGCGGACGTACCGGCCCTCGCGCTCGGACCGCGCTACGAGATCCTGGCGTGGAACCGCCTGGGGCACGCTCTGACCGCCGGGCACCTCGACTTCGACAGCCCCGGCCGCCCCCAGGACCGGCCCAACGCCCAGCGGCTGCTCTTTCTCGACCCGCACACCCGCGAGCTGTACCCGGACCGCGACGAGGAGACCCGGCGGGCCGTCTCCGCCCTGCGGGTGACCGCGGGGCAGCGCCCCGATGACCAGCAACTCGCCGAGCTGATCGGCGAGTTGTCGATGAAGAGCAGCGAGTTCAGCAGGCTGTGGGCACGTCATGTCGTCCACAACTGCACCTTCGGGACGAAGCGGTTCCACCATCCGCTGGTGGGCGACCTGGAGCTGGACTTCGAGATGATGCAGACCCCGGACGGCTCCGGGCAGGGCGTGCTGATGTACACCGCGGCGCAGGACTCACCGTCCGAGGCGGCGCTGCGGCTACTCGCCGCGGAGCGCGGACCAGTAGTCCGGGTCCTCGAACCCGAGCGCCCATAGGCCGGTGCCCCGCACCCCGTACTTCCTCAGCAGCGGCAGCTGCTCACGGACCCCGCGCCCGTCCTGGTACCAGACCTCGTGCTCCTCACCGTCCTTGCGATAGGTGAAGTGCGGGGTGCCGGACTCCTCGTCGAAGAGGTACTCCGCGTCCTCCCGCTCGCGCAGCGCCTCGGCCTCCTTCCAGGTCACATGGGCCGCATGGCCGGTGATCCCGCTGATCCAGTCCCAGCCGTAGCCCGGGAAGGCCACCTCGATCTTGTGCCGGGGGACGCTGTCGGTGGCGTAGCGCAGAAACTCGTCGTACCAGTCCTTGGCGGAGAGCGGGCCCGCCTCGCCGCCCGACCAGTGCAGGTCGTAGCCCATGATGCGGAACCGGTCGACGACTCCGCCGAGCCGCTCGTAATCGAAGGCCTGACCGCTGCCGCGCACCCGGGCAAGCACCGTGACCACGCACTGCTTGTCACGGTCGTGCAGCCGCGCGCACAGCTCCTTGACGAGCGTGTTGTATCCGGTCCGCACCCGGTCGCGGGTCTCCCGGTCACCGGTGAGGGCCATCGCCTCGTAGTCCAGGTCGATCCCGTCGTAGGACCGGCTCTCGACCAGATCCAGCAGGGTGTCGACATGGTCCCGCCGCCGCTGCGGGTCATGCATCAGCTCGGCCATCTTCTCGGCGCCGAGGGTCTCGGTCACGGTGGGCACGACATCGATACCGGCGTCGTGCAGTCCGTCGATGATGTCGTGCCGTCCGGCGCCCTGGTGCCCCTTGACGGTGGTGTCGTCGGAGGTCTCGTACCAGAAGGGGCTGACGGTGTGGAGCTGGGAGGCGTGCCGCAGCGCGTCGCGGTAGGCGGCGTCGACATTGCCCCAGTAGGGCAGCCAGGCCGAGCCGGTACGTCCGCCGCTCCTCGGGTCCTTCGTCGCCGCGGCCGCCGGCGCCCAGGGCCCGGTGAGCAGGGCCACGGCCAGCAGGAGCGCAAGTCCGGTGCGCGCCCGGGTTCCTGATGCATGATCCATTTCCCGAGCGCTACCCGGTTCCGTTGCTGACGTACCGTCAGTTCGGCCGAACGGGCGCGATCAGGGCGGGCGGGGCCGGCCGGTCCACACCCCGGGCCCGTTGCAAGCCGGGCCGGTGGACCGACGGCCCCCGGGCGGCTACGTCCGTCCGGCCCGCTGCTGGGCGTCCCGCAGGGTGTCGGACGGGGTGGCCCATCGGGCACGTACGACCCGGAAGCCGGCCTCCTCGCAGGCGTCGCAGACGAGTTCGTCGTCGTCCACGACATGGCGGATCTCCCGGTTGCGGGCGATCCGGCGCAGGATCTCCAGCTTGGTGTGCCGCGCCGGGCGCCGGTCGCTGTTGGGGCGCATCCACAACCGGCCCTTGGGCAGGCCGTGTCGAGCGAGCCAGGCCAGAGTGTCCCGTCGGCAGCGCTCCGGCCGGCCCGTCAGATAGACGACCTCGCAGTCCTCGGTGCTGCGCAGTGCCAGGGCCACCCCCTCGGCGAGGGGAGGATCCTCGGTGGCCGCCGCGAAGAAGGCCTTCCAGTCACGTGGGGTGCGCTGCAGCAGATGCTGCCGGTGGGTGGAGTCAGCGAGCGTGCCGTCCAGGTCGAAGACCGCCAGGGGGCGCGTCGTCATGCCGTTGTCGTCCTCTTCCGTCGCTGCCGTTCGCCGGATCCCTCGGGCAACGTGACCGCGATCCGGCCGGATTCGATTCCCTGTGCGAGGGAGAGGCGATCGTACGCGATATCGGCACAGGTCGCGGTGTCCATCCGCAAACGGATATCGGGGCGCTCAGCCGGGCCGTCCGCGTACCCGGCCCCGCCGTCCGGGGCGCAGGATTCCGGCCCGCCGCTCCCGAGGACGACATGGAACTCGCCCTCGTCGAGGGCGATGTCGATCACGTCGGTACCGTCCGTGAAGTGCCCGGCCAGCCTCGCCATGAGAGGCACCGCGAACCAGTGGGCCCGTATCGCGTCCGTCGGGCGCCGCTCATCGAGGGCGGGGGCGCCCCAGTCGGCGAGGGCGGTGAGCGCGGGCAGCAGCGCGCGCCCGCGGGAGGTGAGCTCATAGACGAAGGCGGCTCCGGGCGGGGCGAGCCGGCGGCGGGTGACCAGGCCTTCCCGTTCCATGTCCTTGAGCCGGGAGGCGAGCATGTCGGTGCTGACGCCCGGCAGATCGGCGTGCAGATCGGTGTAGCGCCGGGGGCCGCCCAGCAGTTCCCGGACGATCAGGAGCGTCCAGCGGTCGCCGACGGCGTCCAGGGCTCGGGCGACGGCGCAGTACTGGTCATAGCTTCGGCGCGGCATGACACCAGCATAGACAGAGGTTGGACTTTCCAAGTCCCAACTTGGTAAAACCAAGTACGGTGTTAACGAGTGCTGCCGCGCCGCGCGGTGAGCGAGGGACCGGGAGGCCACCGCATGCAGTTCAAGCAGTCCAGCAAGATGGCCGACGTCTGCTACGAGATCCGCGGGCCGGTGATCGAGCACGCGGACGCGCTGGAGGAGGCGGGCCACAGCGTGCTGCGGCTGAACACCGGCAATCCGGCGCTGTTCGGCTTCGAGTGCCCCGACGAGATCCTCCAGGACGTGATGCGCAATCTGTCCCGCGCACACGGCTACACGGAGTCCCGGGGCATCCTCCCGGCCCGCCGCGCGGTGGCCCAGCACTACCAGCAAAGCGGGATGCACGACGTCGGTGTCGATGACATCTACCTCGGCAACGGCGTCTCCGAACTCGTCTCGATGGCCGTGCAGGCCCTCCTCGACGACGGCGACGAGGTCCTCATCCCGGCCCCCGACTTCCCGCTCTGGACGGCGGTCACCTCCCTCGCGGGCGGCAAGCCCGTGCACTATCTCTGCGACGAGTCCGCCGACTGGCTGCCGGATCTGGCCGACCTCGCCTCGAAGATCACCGACCGGACCCGGGCGATGGTCATCATCAACCCCAACAACCCGACCGGCGCGGTCTATCCGCGCGAGCTGCTCGACGGCATGCTCGATCTCGCCCGGCGCCACGGGCTGATGGTCTTCGCCGACGAGATCTACGACCGGATCCTGTACGACGACGCGGTCCACCACCACGCCGCGGTACTCGCTCCCGACCTGGTCTGCCTGACGTTCAGCGGACTGTCGAAGTCCTCCCGCGTGGCCGGATTCCGCTCCGGCTGGCTGGTGGTCTCCGGCCCCAAGCAGCACGCCGCCGACTATCTGGAGGGCCTGGGCACCCTCGCCTCCATGCGGCTGTGCCCGAACGCACCCGCGCAGTACGCCATCCAGGCGGCGCTCGGCGGCCGGCAGAGCATCCAGGACCTGGTGCTGCCGGGCGGCCGGCTGCACGAGCAGCGCGACCGGGCCTGGGAACGGCTGAACGAGATCCCGGGCGTCTCCTGCGTCAAGCCCAAGGGCGCGCTCTACGCCTTCCCCCGCCTCGACCCCGCCGTACACAAGATCCACGACGATGAGAAGTTCGTCCTCGATCTGCTGCTGCGGGAGAAGATCCAGGTCGTCCAGGGCACCGGCTTCAACTGGCCGCGCCCGGACCACTTCCGCATCCTCACCCTCCCGCGCGCCGATGACCTGGACGCGGCGATCAGCCGGATCGGACGCTTCCTGGCGGGCTACCGGCAGTGACACCGGGCGCCGACGCGCCGGGCCGCCGAGGCGGCAAACCGCGCCCCGCGCCGCACTCACTCGAACGGCCGTACCCCTCCCCCGGCCCCGTCCGCCGCTCGCCGGTACGGTCCCGGGGCCGGGCGGCGGGCAGGAAGCCCGTCCTGGCGCCGAGGAGGCGCCGCGGCACCGTCCGGGGGTCTCCGGGCCCGGCCGTCCCCCTCGCCCGGTGGGAGCCCGTCCCGCCGTCCGCTGCACGAAACGCGCCCTTGAGCGCATCGCCCGCAGCAGATTAGGTGGAGGGCGGCAATCCTGCCGCCACCCCACAAGGGAGAGGGATTCCATGCCCGTACGGCCTGCAGTAACGGAAGCGGAGCTGGAAGCTCACCTGCGCGGAATATGCTTCAAGACGGGCCCGCCGCGCCGTATCGGCGTCGAGATCGAGTGGCTGGTCCATGATGCGCGCAACCCCCGATGTCCGGTCGAACCTGACCGGCTGCGCAGCGCGGCCACCGCTCTGCGCGCGCTGCCCCTCACCTCCCTACTGACCTTCGAACCCGGCGGCCAGCTGGAGCTCAGCTCGCTGCCCGCCACCTCCCTCACCGACTGCATCGAAGCGGTCACCGCCGACCTCGCGCTGGTCCGGCCCGCCATGCTGGCCATGGGCCTGGGCCTGGCCGGCCACGGCCACAATCCGTGGCATCCCCCGCGGCGGGTGCTGACCGACCCCCGCTACAACGCCATGGAGGCGTACTTCGACCGCTGGGGCTCCGCCGGGCGGTCCATGATGTGCGCCACCGCGTCCGTGCAGGTGTGTGTGGACGCCGGATACGAGGAACCCGGGCCGCTCGGGTACGGCAGACGCTGGCTGCTGGCCCATCTGCTGGGCGCGGTGCTGGCCGCGGCGTTCGCCAACTCACCCACCAGTGAGGGCTGCCCCACCGGCTACCGCACCACCCGCCAGGTCATCTGGTCGCAGCTCGATCCGGACCGTACGCTCGCCCCTCCCCCGGGGCCGGATCCGCGCACCGCCTGGGTGCGCTACGTCCTGGACGCACCGGTCATGTGCGTCCGCTCCGAGGACGGACGCTGGGACGCCCCGGAGGGACTCACCTTCCGCGAGTGGATCCGTACCGGCGTCCCCAGACCGCCCACCCAGGAGGATCTGGACTACCACGTCACCACGCTCTTCCCGCCCGTACGGCCGCGCGGCCATCTGGAGCTGCGCATGATCGACGCACAGTCGGGCGACTCCGGGTGGATCGTGCCACTGGCCGTCACGACCGCGCTGTTCGACGACCCGGAGGCGACGGAGCGGGCGTACCGCATCGTCAAACCCCTGGCGGAGACGGCCGGTGCCCGCCCCGCGCCGCGCAACCCGCTGTGGCGGCACGCGGCCCGCGGCGCGCTGACCGACCCGGAGCTGCACACCGCCGCGGTGGCCTGTTTCGCCGCCGCGCAGGAGGCCCTGCCGCGCCTGGGGGCCTCCCCCGAGGTGCGCGCGGCGGTCGCGGAGTTCACCGAACGCTATGTGGCACGCGGCCGCTGCCCCGCGGACGACCATCTCGACGCCCTGTACGCCGCGGAGGGCGATCTCATCGTTGGGAAGGACAGCCAGTGACCATCGATCCCGAGCTCCTCCGTGAGCGCGCGGCCTCGGCGCTGCTCGCCGCCCGCGACCGCACCCGCCTGCTGACCACCTGCGTCGAGCATCCCGACCTCGTCGCCCAGCACTCCCCCCTGATGTCCCCGCTGGTCTGGGACCTGGCACACATAGGCAACCAGGAAGAGCAGTGGCTGCTGCGCACCGTCGGCGGCCGGGACGCGCTGCGTCCGGACATCGACTCCGTCTACGACGCCTTCGAGCACCCCCGGTCCGAGCGCCCCGCACTGCCCCTGCTGGCACCCGACGAGGCGCACGGCTATGTCGCCGAGGTCCGCGGCCGGGTGCTGGACATCCTGGAGAGCACCCCGCTGCACGGCGGTCCGCTGCTCGACTCCGGTTTCGCCTTCGGCATGATCGCGCAGCATGAGCAGCAGCACGACGAGACCATGCTCATCACGCACCAGCTGCGCACCGGCCCGGCCGTGCTCACCGCGCCCGAGCCGCCGCCCGCCTCCGACGACATCCTGCCGGCCGAAGTGCTGGTCCCCGGCGGCCCGTTCACCATGGGCACCTCCGCCGAGCCCTGGGCGCTGGACAACGAACGGCCCGCCCACCGCCGGCTGGTGCCCGCCTTCCTGATCGACACCACACCGGTCAGCAACGGCGCCTACCAGCGGTTCATCGAGGCCGGGGGGTACGAGGAGCCACGCTGGTGGGCTCCGGCCGGCTGGGCGCAGGTGCAGGAGCACAAGCTGCGGGCACCGCTCTTCTGGAAGCGCGACGGCGGCCAGTGGCTGCGACGGAGGTTCGGGGTGACCGAGCCGGTGCCGCCGGACGAGCCGGTGCTGCATGTCAGCTGGTACGAGGCGGACGCCTACGCCCGCTGGGCCGGCCGGCGGCTGCCGACCGAGGCCGAGTGGGAGAAGGCCGCCCGCCACGACCCGGCGACCGGGCGGTCCAGGCGCTACCCCTGGGGCGACGAGGACCCCACACCGGCGCATGCCAACCTCGGCCAGCGGCATCTGCGGCCCGCCCCCATCGGCAGCTACCCGGACGGACAGTCGCCGCTCGGCATCCGGCAGTTGCTGGGCGATGTGTGGGAGTGGACGGCGAGCGACTTCCTGCCGTATCCGGGCTTTGCCGCCTTCCCCTACCGGGAGTACTCGGAGGTGTTCTTCGGCGACGAGTACAAGGTCCTGCGCGGCGGTTCGTTCGCGGTCGGCCCGGTCGCCTGCCGGGGCACCTTCCGCAACTGGGACCTGCCCGTCAGGCGGCAGATCTTCTCCGGGTTCCGTACCGCCCGGGACGCCGGCCCGACGGCGGCGGACGCATGAGGCCCGCGACCCCGGCGCCGCGGGAGGACGTTGTCTGATGTGCCGTCATCTTGCTTATCTGGGACCGGAGATACCCTTCGGCCAGGTTCTGCTCGCCCCGCCCCACAGCCTCCACCGGCAGTCATGGGCGCCCCGCCGTCAGCGGCACGGCACGGTCAACGCGGACGGGTTCGGCGTCGGCTGGTACGCGCCCGGCGACCCGGTGCCCGCGCGCTACCGGCGGGCCGGGCCGATCTGGGGCGACGAGCTGCTGCCCGACCTGGCGCGGGTGGTGCGCACCGGCGCGCTGCTCGCCGCCGTACGGGACGCCACCGTGGCCGGTGCGGACGCCGAGGCCGCTGCCGCGCCGTACGCCACCGGCCGCTATCTGTTCAGCCACAACGGCGCGGTGGCCGGCTGGCCGGACGCGCTCGCCCCGCTCGCCGCGGAGCTGCCCCCGGAGGAGCTGCTGCGGCTGCCGGCCCGCTGCGACGCGGCGTTCCTGTGGGCACTGGTCCTGCACCGGCTCGCGCGCGGCGACGAGCTCGGCGACGCGCTGGCCGGCACCGTCACGGCGGTCGCCGCGGCCGCGCCCGGCTCCCGGCTCAATCTGCTGCTCACCGACGGCACCACCATCGCCGCCACCACCTGGGGCGACACGCTGTGCCATCTGGCCCTTCCCGAGGGCGGCACGGTGGTCGCCTCCGAACCGTACGACGATTCCCCCCACTGGACCGAGGTCCCCGACCGCACCCTGCTGCGCGCCACCCGGACCGAGGTCCACCTCACCCCGCTCAAGGAGCCCGCCACGTGAGCCGCCTCAGCATCACCCGCACCCTCCCTGCCGACGCCACCGCGGCCGCGCTGCGCGCCGATGTCACCGAGGGCCTGTCCCGTACCCCCAAACAACTGCCGCCCAAATGGTTCTACGACGCCCGCGGCAGCGAGCTGTTCGAGGACATCACCAAGTTGCCCGACTACTACCCGACCCGGGCCGAGCGGGAGATCCTGCTCACCCGCGCCGACCACATCGCCGCGGCCACCCAGGCCCGCACCCTGATCGAGCTGGGGTCCGGCTCGTCCGACAAGACCCGCCATCTCATCGGCGCGCTGACCGGACTGCACACCTACCTGCCGATCGACGTCAGCGAATCCGCGCTGGCCGCGGCGGGCGAGGCGCTGCTCAGCGAGCACCCCGGCCTGACCGTGCACGCACTGGTCGCCGACTTCCAGCAGGGCATGGAGCTCCCCGCGACACCCGGCCCGCGGCTGCTCGCCTTCCTCGGCGGCACCATCGGCAATCTGCTCCCCGAGGAGCGCTCCGCGTTCCTGCACTCCGTGCACGACATGCTGTCCCCGGGCGACGCCCTGCTGCTCGGCACCGACCTGGTCAAGGACGAGGCCACGCTCGTCGCCGCCTACGACGATCCGCAGGGGGTGACGGCGGCGTTCAACAAGAACGTCCTGGAGGTCATCAACCGTGAGCTGGGCGGGGACTTCGACCCGGCGGACTTCGACCATGTCGCCCTGTGGAACACCGCACAGGAGTGGATCGAGATGCGGCTGCGGGCCCGTAAGGATCTGACCGTCAAGATCCCCGGGGTGGACCTGGCGGTGACCTTCGCCGCGGGCGAGGAGGTGCGCACCGAGGTCTCGGCGAAGTTCCGCCACGAAGGCGTGCGTGCCGAACTCGCCGCGGCCGGACTGGAGTTGAAGAACTGGTGGACCGACAGCGCGGACCGCTTCGCGCTGTCGCTGTCCTTCCGGGTCTGATATCCGCCGCTTCCCGGCCGGTGTGACCCCCGGGTCCGCCGGCCGGGTGCCGCGTCCGCGCGCGATGTGGTTCGATGCCCCGACCGCATGTTCGCACCGGACGGCCGGTGCGCACGTACGCAGACGCGACGGGCAGGGGAAGCGGCATGGGACCGGTGCTGGATCGACGGGGATTCCTCAGGGGCGCGGCCGGACTGTCGGCCGCCGGGGTGCTGGCGGGCGCCGGCAGCGGGCAGTTCACGGCCGCCGCCGCACAACGCCGGGCGTCCGCGGTGTCCGTGGCGGACTGGATGGCGGCGCTCGGCGACGGCACCCCGGTCCAGCGGCTGACGATCCCCGGCACCCATGACTCCGGCGCCCGGCTGGGCGGCCCCTGGGTGGCCTGCCAGAACACCTCCATCGACGCCCAACTGACCTCCGGAATACGCTTCCTGGACGTCCGCTGCCGGGCCATCGACAACGTTTTCGCCATCCATCACGGCGCCTTCTACCAGGAGCTGATGTTCGGCGATGTGCTCAACGCCTGCCGGGCGTTCCTCAAAGCACACCCCTCCGAGACGGTGCTGATGCGGGTCAAGCAGGAGTACTCGGAGGTCTCCGCCGAGGAGTTCCGCCGGATCTTCGGCATCTATCTGGACGACAAGGGCTACCGGTCGCTCTTCCGGCTGGACGCCGGACTCCCGACGCTCGGCCAGGCCCGCGGCAAGGTCGTCCTGCTGGCGGACTCCGACGGCCTGGGCAGCGTCCGCTACGCCGATCCGCAGCTGTTCGACATCCAGGACGACTACATGGCGGAGCCGTTCGGGAAGTACCCGAAGATCGAGGCCCAGTTCCGCAAGGCCGTCACCCAGCCCGGCAAGCTGTTCGTCAACTACGTCAGCACCGCCGCCCTGCTCCCGCCCCGCTCCAACGCGGACCGCCTCAACCCGCAGGTCAAGAAGCTGCTCACGGGCTCGGAAGGCAGCGGCTGGACGGGCCTGGGCATCGTGCCGATGGACTTCCCGAACGAGGCCGGCCTGGCCGAGACGCTGATCGGGCACAACCTCGCGGGACGGCGCCTGCGGCGGGCGGCATGAGGCCGGCCGGCAGGTCCGGCAACAGCGCACGGGTCACCCGACCGGCCTAGCGGAAAGCGGCCGGGCGGCCCCGTCACCTCGTCCGGTGCTCCCGGCCCGCCGGGGCCCCGGATCGCGGGTCGAACGGGGGTGCTCCGGTGCGGCTTTCTCCCTGCTTTTCGCCGCCCGTGCGGAATGAGGCGCCCGGGTGACCGAACCACAGCGGCCACCCCTGCATCAGACTGGGTGAAATGTCTGGATCCGGTGTCGCCCCTGCATCCGACGGGGTGTCGCCGGCTGATGCGGCGAGGCGGCGGCTGAGTGGAGACGAGCGAACGCGGGACCGTGCCGGCGGACAACGCCGGCCGGGCGGCCGGGGACGCCGGGGCACCGGCGCCCGAGGTCTGCCCGGGTCCCGGCGGGCCGGCGTGCACCGGCCGCGGCCGGGAGGGCGTTCCGCTGCGGGTGACCCTCGCGCTCGGAGTACTGACCGTGGTCATGGGCGGCACGGTCCTGGCACTGGGATCCCCGTCGCGCGATCCGTTCCTGGCCCCGGGGGACACCGCCACCGGCTCCTATACGGCGACCCGGGCCGACGGCGACCAAGCCGCCGCCGCGGTGCTCGCCGGTCCCTACACGGAGCGGCCGGGCCCGCCGGTGGCGGCGCGGCACAGCGGTGTCATGGCCGCCCCGCCGACGGCGTCCCGGCCCCTGCTGGCGGTCCCGGCGGCCCCCTCCCCGGCGATCGGCGCGCTCTTCTCCCCCGCCGCCGACGGCACCCCGGCCCACCACTGCACGGCCAGCGTGGTGCAGTCCCCGGCGGGCGACCTCATCGTCACCGCGGCGCACTGTGTGCACGACGGCGGCTTCCGGACCCGGCTGGTGTTCGCGCCCGGAATGCACGACGGGATCGCGCCGTACGGCCTGTGGGTGCCGACCCGGATCCATGTCGACCCGCGCTGGATCCGCGACCGGGACCCCGACCACGATGTGGCGTTCCTGCGGATGCGCAGAGCGGGACGGGCCGGCGGCCGGATAGCGGACCTCACCGGCGCCGAACGGATCCGCTTCGACGCGCCGGCCGGGCGCCCCGCGCAGCTGACCGGATACCCCGAGGACCAGGACACCCCGGTCAGCTGCCGGCACACGGCGGACGCCCAGGGCCCGGCCCAACTCCGCTTCACCTGCCGGGGGTTCCCCAACGGGACCAGCGGCGGGCCGATGCTCACCGACGTCAACCCGGCCACCGGGACCGGTGCGCTGATCGGTGTGATCGGCGGTCTCAACGAGGGCGGCGACAACCTCGTCTCGTACAGCAGCCGGTTCGGCGAGGACGTGGCCGCGCTCTACCGGCGGGCGACCGCGGAGCCGGGCCCGTGGCCCCCGCAGCCCCGCGCCCGGGCCGACGCGTCCGGCGTCAGGCCCCCCGCGCCACCACGGTCTTGAGGACGGACGGCAGCGGATACCAGTCGGCGGTGGCGAAGCTCGCGTGCGCGGCGGCCAGTTGCCTGACCCGGGCCAGGGCCTCCGCCTCGGTCGGGCGGGTGCCGTCGATGACCGGCGGCACGTTGTGGGCGTCGGTCATGATGAGCAGGTAGTGCCGGGTGTCGTACCAGGCGGTGTCGATACTGCCGTTCAGATAGGTCGCGGCGTCACCGTCGAAGACCACGAACCAGGGGCGCAGCGCGGGGTCCGTGTAGCGCTCGCGGGGGTCACCGGGAGCGGCGCCGTGCACCGCGGGGAAGGCCGTCGACCGGCCCAGTTGCCCCCGTGCCGCGAGGTCCTTGAGGTGCCCGGCGTACTCCACGTCCGTCCACAGCTTGTCGAAGGGGTTCTTCTCCTCGACGGTGCCGGGTATCAGCTCGATCAGGAACTTGCCGGCCAGATCGGCACGCGAGGGCCAGCCGCCCGCCCGCACCGCCTCGTCGGGGGTGGCGTGTCCGGCGGTGAGATCGCCGGGGCCGTAGACGGCGTCGCCCAGCTTCTCGCGCACCAGCGCGTCGAACTCGGCGGGGCCGCGGCCGCCCTTGGCGTTGAAACCGTCCTTCATCTCGATCTTGAACAGGATCGGACGGTGGCCGGGGTGGGCGTCGTGCCAGGCCTTCACATCGGCGAGGCACCCGGCGAAGTCCTGGTTGCGGTCCTTGGTGCGCAGCTCTGAGGCGTTCGCGGCGCCCTCGCAGTTGCTGTTGTTGCCCAGCGGGTTGCTGTGCGAGACCCGGAAGGACCGGCCCAGGCCGTTGGTCCAGAGGTCGAGTTCGAGCAGTGCGGCGCCGGAGTCCAGGGCATCCGCGAAGTAGGGGTACTTCTCCTTCTCATAGGCGTTGTGGACGCCCACGGACGTGCTGGTGCCGTATGTCGTGCCGGCCGGCTCGGCGCCCGCCGGACCGGTCACCGCGATCACTGCCGCCGCCGCGACGGCGACCGTTCCCACACACCGCTTTCCGTTCATGTGCCCCGCTTCCCCTAGGTTTCCGGCGTCCGGGCACTCGCCCGAACGGCCGATCGACCGGTGGTCACCCGGCCGATCGGGGAGCAGCGTACGGGAGTTGCGCACCGCGGGACCCACGGGGTGGAGGCGGATAAGCAAAGATCGGACAACACAACCAACTCGGGGAGGACCCATGTCCGACAAAAGCTCCACCCGCCGGATTCCGCACACCGGGCTGTCGCTCGCGGCGGCCACGCTCACGGGCATCGTCGCGCTCTACATCGCCCTCGTCGCCTTCGGCAACATCACCGACTTCGGCACCAACCAGCAGTTCGTCCGGCATGTCCTGGCCATGGACACCACCTTCAAGGACCCGGACCTGATGGGTCGGGCCATCACCTCCCGAACCCTGCAGGACGCCGCGTATCTGGGCATCATCGCCTGGGAAACGCTCACCGCGCTGACCCTGATCGTGGCCACCGCGCTGTGGGCCCTGGGCATACGACGCCGGAACGGTCTCGCCAGGGCCCGGCTGGTCAGCACCGCCGGCCTGCTGATGCTCCTCCTTCTCTTCGGTGCGGGCTTCCTCGCCATCGGGGGCGAGTGGTTCGCCATGTGGCAGTCGGAGGCCTGGAACGGGCTGGAAGCGGCCACCCGCAATGTCACCCTCGCCGGGATCGCCCTGCTGGTCGTCCACCTCCCGGGCGTGGCCGGGCCGTCCGGAGAGAGCCTTCGGACCGAGGAATGAGGCGAGGAATGAGACGAGGAATGAGGCGTGCTCACTCCGCCCTGAACCAGAACGCCGTTCTCCAGAAGGGCGATTCCTCCACCGCCGGATCATGACCGCACATCCGCTCACGCAGCGCCGCCACGGCGGCGCGGGCCACCTCCCGGTCGTCCGCGCCCAGCTCGGCGCTGCGCTCGGCTATCAGTCCGAGCAGGGCGGCCAGACCGGGCAGCGACGAGGCCGCGGCGCCCTGATAACCGGCGCCGTGGTCCCAGCCGTTGGGGTCGTAGTGGTCGATGCCGCCGACTTCACCGTCGAGCATCAGCATCTGGTCGCCACAACTGCCGAACGAGAAGCAGAAGTTGACCGGGTCCGAGTCATCGTCCGGGTAGCGCTCCCCGTACAGCTCGTCGGCGTCGAAGGGGTGCAGCGCATCGCCGTCGTCCGCCAGCAGATGCGTCGCGTCGAACCCGATGGCGTCGATCCGGACCGCGGGAAATCCGACGGTGGTCAGGAACTCCCGCGACTGCCGGTGGGTCAGCTCCTCGGGCAACTCGGCCTCGGCGGGCCGCCAGAGCGAGCCCGCCCCGAACCGCTCCTCCAGCCAGGCCGCGTCCGGTGCCAGTGGGATGTCCTCGGCAGTCGTGGTCATGGCGCCCTTCCCCGCACACCGATCGGCACTCCGCCGATCTCCTGCACCCAGCAGACCACAGGGGTCTGACAACGGGCCCTCACCACTCGATCCGGTAGCCCGTCAGCCAGTTGTCCGCCCCCGCGCCGCCCCGCTCGGCGGCCTCCGGGCGGGACGGGCGGCCGGGGGTGCCCGAGGCGGTGAGCTTGGCCATCCCTGCGCTGGCCGCGACGACCTGCTCCACCCGCTCCCGGCGCAGCTGCTCGTAGGCGGCGAAGGCGCTGTGCGGATCGGGCCGGTCGCGCAGGCACTTGGCGAGGACGATGCCGTCTTCGATGGCCATGGACGCGCCCTGGGCGGCGTTGGGCGCGGCCGCGTGCGCGGCGTCGCCGAGGACGACCATGGTGTCGGTGTGCCAGACCGGAGTGGTAGCGAGGTCGTAGGCGCTGGAGGCGATCACGCGGTCGCCGGTGGCGCGGACGAGGGCGGCGGCCGGGGTCTCGTCACCGTCGAAGAGCCCGGCGACCCGCTCCCGCCAGGCGGCCGGGGTGACGGCCGGCGGATCGGCCCGGTCAAGTTCCGTACCGGGGACGTTGGCGAACCACCAGACCTCGCCGTCGGGGGCGCGGGTGCAGCCGAAGAAGGCCTGCTTGCCGAAGATCATGGTGTAGGTGTCCGGGGCGAGCGGCACCTCGGCGGCGTCGGGGACATAGCCGCAGACCGTGTTCTGGCCGGTGTAGCGCGGTTGCGGGGCGGCCGGGTCGATCAGGGCGCGGGTGACGGAGTGCAGACCGTCGGCGCCGATCAGCAAGTCGCCCTCGGCGTGGCTGCCGTCGGCGAAGCGCGCGACGACCCTCCGGCCGCCGGCGCCGTCCACGGACTCGGCAGCGACCAGCCGCTTCCCGTGCCGTACCGCGATCCCGCGGCGCGTCGCCTCGCGGTGCAGCACCTGGTAGAGGGTGGCCCGCCGTAGTGTGCGCGGGCCGAGGCCGTCGCCCCCTTCGGTCCCCGCGATGGGGCGCTCCCCCAGTCGTGTGCCGTCGTTGCCGATGAACTCCACCCGCTGTGCCGGGAAGGAGCTGTCGACGACGGGGCCGTGCGCGTCGATCACCCGGAGCGCTTCGAGGCCGTTGGCGAAGACGATGAGAAAGGCGCCGACATCGTCCGCGCCGGTCGGATAGGCCTCGAAGATCTCGGCGTCGATACCCGCCTTCTGCAGGGCCATCGCGGTCACCGCTCCCGCGATACCGCCTCCGATGATCAGGGCTTTGGTCATGCCGTTTTCCCCCCAGTCGGGTCGCCGGCCCGGTCACGGCCGACGAACGGTGCGACCCCGGTGACCGCACCACCCCCACCTTGGCCCTGACGGCCCGGAAGATCCACCCCACCTCCCCCCACCCCCGCCCCCTCCTCCTTCCGGGGAGAGAGGCGATGAAGCTGCATCCGGGGAAACGCCGCGCGGCAGACAGGCGATGCGCCACCCCCGACGGACGACGCATCCCCCACCCGGCAGAGGAATCGCCACCGCGCAGGCGCGGAACGGCCCTCAGCCCGCCGCGTACACATCCTCGATGTAGCGGCCGGAAGCGGTCAGTTCGCGCAGCCAGGCCTCGGATTCCTGCGGCGAGGCGCCGGTGCGGGCAGCGTGCAGCTCGCGGAAGGCGGCCCGTACACCGGGCGCCATCCGGCTGCCGTCCCCGCAGACGTACACCCGCGCGCCGGCCTGCAGCAGTTCCCACACCTCGGCAGCCTCGGCGGCGATCCGGTGCTGGACGAAGCGGTGGCCGTTCTCGGGGCGTTCGCTGAAGACGGGGCGTACGGAGATGACGCCGGCGGCTTCGGCGGCGGCGAACTCCGCGGCGTGCAGGAAGTCGGCGGTGGGGTCGTCACAGCCGAAGTAGAGCCGGGCGGGGGACTGCCGGCCCGCGGCGACGCGGTCGGCGACGGCGCCGCGGAAGGGCGCGAGGCCGGTACCCGCCGCGACCAGGATGACGGGGGTGTCATCGGCCGCATCCAGGCGGAAGGCCTCGCGGCAGGGCTGGACGCGAGCCAGCACGGTGTCGCCGGGCCGCACACCGTGCAGGTAGGACGAGCCGGTGCCGCCGGGCAGCAGCGAGACCATCAGATCGGCGTGCCGGGCGTCGGTGGCGGGTGAGGACGACAGGGAGTAGTGCCGGGTGCGCAGCGGCGGCAGCAGCTCCAGCAGCACCGGCCAGGGCAGGGCCCCGCTCAGCGCCGGGTGCGCCTCGATCAGCTCGATCAGGGTGCGCGGGTCGTCCTCGGCGAGGTTCTCCAGTGCGTGGCGCTCGGGCGGGCAGGGGTTGTGGGCGGCGAGCACGGCGACCTGTTCCGGCGTGGGCCGCATGCCCAGTTCAAGGTGGTGGGTGAGGAGTTGGCGCACCGTCAGGGGCCGGTCGACGGGCAGGGTGTCGCGCCCGGCGCGGCGGCCGGAGTGCAGCGCGAGGACGGTGTCCGGGTCGGCGCCCAGGGCGCGGGCAGCCCGCTCGACGGTGTCCGGGGCGTTGGCCGGCAGCACCGCGAGGTGGTCGGCCGTGCGGTAGTCGACGCCGTCGGGCAGGGCGATCCGCAGGAAGCGCTTGGGCCGCGGCCAGCCCTCCGCGGTGAGGTCGTGGGCCTCGGTGACGGTCATCGGGACGAGGTCGTGGCGGGCGGCGAGCGCGTCCAGCGGGCCGCCGGTGATCTCGGTGACGGTGTAGCCGGTGTCCTCCGCCGCCGGTTGGCCGGCGCCGATGGTCGCCGGGTCGCCGTACCGCGTCAGCAGCTCGGTGCGCAGCGCCGCGGTGAACTCCTTGACGGTGCCGCTGAGGTCACCGGAGGCGTCGGCCTCGGCGCGCGGCAGCAGCCGGTGGGCGCCGAGTGCGTCGAGCCGGTCGTCGATGAGGGTCGGTATGTGCTGGTAGGTGGCGGCCCAGTTGCGGTCGCCGACGCCGAGGACGGCGAACGGCAGGTCCGCGGCGGCGCCGTCCTGCGCGGTGTTCAGCCATTCGACGAAGGCGGCCGCGTCGTCGGTGGGCTGGCCGTTGTAGGAGGCGGCGACGATGACGACCGGCCGGTCGGCGGGCAGCGTTCCGGCGTAGGCGTCCAGCGGCGCCACATCGGCGGTGAAGCCGAGTCCGGTGGTCTCGTCGGCGAGGCGCTCGGCGAACTCGCGGCAGGTGCCGTAGTTGCTGCCGTGCAACAGCAGCAGACCGGTGCCCTGCGGGACGCGGGTCGGCAGGCCCTCGTCGGTGGCCGCGTCGTCCCCGGTGTTCTCGGCGCTGCCGGGGAGCACGGCCAGCGCGGCGCGGACCGCGGCCCGGTCGGCGGGCGTCCGGGCGGCGAGGGTGAAGGTGAACCCGTCGGGCTTGAGGGTCAGCGTCTCCTTGATGTCCAACTGGTAGTCGCGGTGGTCGATCAGGCGGTAGCGGTGCGCGAGGAGGGCGAGCAGCATGGTTGCCTCGTGGAGCGCGAACTGCCGCCCGATGCAGGCGCGTTCACCGGTCCCGAAGGGCTTGTACGCATGCGGGGAGCGGGCCGCCTCGGCCTCGGGGCTGAAGCGGGAGGGGTCGAACAGTTCGGGGTTGTCGCCCCAGGCGGGGTCGCGGTGCAGCATCGGGGTGAGCACCGTGACCAGCTCCCCCGCCTTCACCGGGTAGCGCCCGCCGAGCAGGGTGTCCTCATGGGCCTGCCGGGTGAAGGCGGCGGCGGTGGGCCACAGTCGCAGCGCCTCGTTGAGGACCTGGCGGGTGAACGGCAGGTGCCCGATGTCCTCGAACGAGGGGTCGGGGTCGGCCTGGTCGCCCCACAGCTCGTCGGCCTCGCGCTGGACCATGCGCAGCGCGAGCGGGTCCTTGAGCAGGTGGTAGAGGGCGAAGGAGAGCGCGCCCGAGGTGGTCTCGTGACCGGCGATCAGGAAGGTGATGACCTGGTTGCGGATGTTGGCGAGGTCGAGGGTGGGCCCCTCGCCGCCCTCCTGCCCCCGGGCGCCGAGCATCAGGCCCAGCAGGTCGTCGTCGCCGCTCTCGCCGCTCGCCGTGCGGGCGGCGATGACCTCGTCGACGACGGACGCGAGGTAGTCGGCGTCGGCCTGGAAGGCGGCGTCCGCCGCGGAGTGGTCGCCGTCGGGGTCACGGGAGAACTTCTTCATGCTCCATTCGAGGCAGCGCACCATGGCCTCGACGAACGGGTGCGGGGTGTCACCGCGGGAGAACGACTCGAAGTCGAAGCCGAAGCCGGCCAGTCCGATGGTGTCCAGCGTCATCCGGGTCATGTCCTCGGCGACCTGGACGGGCGTGCCGTCGGCCACCCGCCGGTCCCAGGCGGCCATGACCCGGCGGGCGACCTTGAGCATCGCCGGGTGGTAGGTGCGCATCGAGCCGAGCGCGAAGGCCGGCATCAGGACCTCATGTGCCTTGGCCCAGTTCGGCTCGTCGTTGTAGGCGGTGAACAGACCGTCACCGGCGAACTCTCTGACGTTTTCCAGGACGACCGACACGCCCTTGCTGAAGCGGGATTCGTCGGCGACCTCGGTGACCAGGTCGAGCGAGGAGAGGAACAGCGTCTCGCGGTCGCCGAACTTGCGCTTGAAGACCGGGCCGTGGATCCGGGCGAGGTCCATGGACTGCTGGATGGGCGTGTGGGTGAGCCCGGCCTTCGTGAGGTCGGCCACCGGGATGCCGTCATCGGCGGCGCGTTCGTCGCTGTGGAGCGCGATGGTGTCGGTCATGTCTCCAGCGTGAGGGCCCCCACACGCAGGTCACGCCCGGACAACTGCATGATTGTGCAGTGGTTTTTCGCTGCTCGCTCTTGCGCGCGGACCGGAGAAGGGAACATGGACAACGGGACAGCCGACGGGGCGTCGGACGGGGACTCGGCGCACACGGACGATGCACCCTGCGTGAGCGGATACGCGGAGGACCCGGCCGGGCCGTACGCGGGCGGCCCCTGGCGCAACTACTTCCTGATCCTGCTGGACCGTATCCCCACGCCGATCGCGGTGTGCCGGGCCCATGGCGAGGTGCTGATCGCCAATCCGGCGATGGCCGCCCAGTGGGGCGCGGCACCGGGACAGCTGCGCGGCCGCAATCTGCTGGACCTCTTCGAGCCCCGTGCGAAGGCGCAGCTCGACAGGCTCAGCGAGGCCCTGCGGCTGGGGCGCCGGTCGCGCTATCCGGTCGAGGTGCGCTGGCAGGCCGGCTCCGACGGCAGCGTACGGGAAGGGGAGCTGACGATCGATCCGGTGGGCGATCCTTCGGTGCGTCCGCCCGCCCTGCTGGCGCTGCTGCGGGTCAGCGAGACCGCTCCGCCGCCGACGCCGCGGGGCTCGGCGAGCCCGGTGGAGGCCCGCATCCTGGCACTGGCCGCGGGCGGCGCGACCACGGCGTCGATCGGTACGGCGCTCGGGCTGACGGTCGACGGGGTGAACTACCACCTCACCCGGCTGGCCCGCCGCTGGCGGGTGCAGGGCCGTACGGCGCTGGTGGCCAGGGCGTATGTGCTGGGCGTGCTGTCGGCGGACAGCTGGCCGCCGGCTCCCGCCTGACCGGGCCGGGCGACGGGGCCGGGCGACGGGGCCGGGCGACGGGGCCGGGCGGCTGGCCGCGCGGCGGCGGCGCCGCGGCCCGGGAGCCCGGCAGCACGCATGTGCGGATAACCTCCCTGGTGTGGAGGAGAACGCAGCCGCGCAGTTCGAGCGCGGAACGGACGGCCCGAAGGTCATCGTCGTCGGCATCGACGGCTCCGACTCGTCGTGGCGCGCCGCCGCCTATGCGGCGGGGCTGGCCCGGCGTCAGGCCTCGAAACTCGTCCTGGTCTATGTCCAGCCGGTGCTGCCGGCCGGTGCGGCGATGGGGGCGCCGGTCATGGATGCCACGAACGAGGTGGCCGAGGAGCTGATGGCCGAGATCCGCCGGGCGACCGAGCGGCTGCAGGGGATATACCAGGTGCGCTGGGAGTTCCACACCCTGCGGGGCGATCCGTACAACGGCATGGTGCAGATGGCCGATGACCTGAAGGCCGACGCGGTGGTGGTCGGCGCCTCGGAGTCGGCCGGGCACCGCATCATGGGCTCGGTCGCGGTGCGGCTGGTCAAGGCCGGCCGCTGGCCGGTCACCGTCGTTCCGTAGGCCCTCTCCGCCCCTGATCCGCCGGACAGGCCCCAGGACGCCGGACCGCCCGCCGCTCCGCTGGTGGGGCGCGCCGCCCTGAGGCACGGTGGAAAGTGGACGGGCGGAGCGCCGCCCCGACGAGGGAGACCACCGTGACCGACCGCACGTATCGCGTGACCGAGATCGTCGGTACGTCCCAGCAGAGCATGGACGCCGCGGTCAAGAATGGCATCAAGCGCGCCTCGGAGACCTTGCGCAATCTCGACTGGTTCGAGATCACCCAGGTCCGCGGGCATATCGTCGACGGCGAGATCGACCATTACCAGGTCGGCCTGAAGGTCGGATTCCGGCTGGAGGACGCCGATTGAACACCTCTCCCGTGTACGTCTCCCGGCGAGTCCCGACAGTACTAGGGAGTCGCCTTCCTTAGTCGCTCCCGAGGGTCCATGATGATCCGCCGTCGGACCACGACGGAGCGTACGGAGGGATGACGATGGGGCTGCGCGCGGGAAAAGGCGTATTGCGCCGTAAACCGATCGAACACATTGAAGAGGCGGAAGGCACCGCGAGCGAGCAGCTCACCCGGGCACTCGGCCTGTGGCAGCTGACCGCCATCGGCGTCGGCGGCATCATCGGCGCGGGGATCTTCACACTGGCCGGCACCGTCGCGAACGAGAAGGCCGGACCGGCGGTACTGATCTCGTTTCTCGTCGCGGGTATCGCGAGCGCCGCGGCCGCGTTTTCCTACGCCGAATTCGCCGGGCTGATCCCGAAGGCGGGCTCGGCCTACACCTATGGCTACGCGGTCCTCGGTGAGGTGGCGGGCTGGTTCATCGGCTGGGACCTGCTGCTGGAGTACACCGCGATCGTGGCGGTGGTCGCGATCGGCATCTCCGGCTATTTCGGCTTTCTGCTCGGCGAGCTGGGCGTCGATCTGCCCGCCTGGATGCTGGGCGCACCGGGCACGGGACCAGGGCACCGGGTGGACCTATTCGCCGCGGTGCTCTGTCTGCTGATCGCCTATCTGCTGACGCTGGGCATCAAGAACGCGGCGCGTTTCGAGACGATCGTGGTGGGCCTGAAGGTCCTGGTGGTCGTCGTGGTGATCGTGGTCGGCTTCTTCCACATCAACACCGCGAACTACACGCCGTTCTTCCCGTTCGGGGTGAGCGGTGCCTTCACCGGCGCGGCCACGGTCTTCTTCGCGGTCTTCGGCTATGACGCCATGAGTACCGCGGCGGAGGAATCCAAGGACGCCCAGCGCCATATGCCGAAGGCGATCATGTATTCGCTGGCGATCTCGATGGTGCTGTATGTCCTCGCCTGCCTGGTGCTGACGGGTATGCAGAACTACACGGAGATCGACCCGGAGAGCGGTTTCTCGTCGGCGTTCAAATCGGTGGGTCTGGGCAGCCTCGCGGATGTCATCGCGGTCGGCGCCATCATCGGCATTCTGACCGTCATGTTCACCTTCATGCTCGGTGTGACCCGGGTGTGGTTCTCGATGAGCCGTGACGGTCTGCTGCCGAAGTGGTTCGCCAAGACCAGCCCCAAGCACCATGTGCCGACCCGGGTGACCTGGATCGTCGGCTTCGCCTCCGCGGCGATCGCGGGTTTCCTGCCGATCGGTGAGGCCGCCGAGCTGACGAACATCGGCATCCTGCTCGCGTTCGTGGTGGTCTGCGTCGCGGTGATCGTGCTCCGCTACAAGCGCCCCGACCTGCCGCGGACGTTCCGTACGCCGGGAATGCCGGTGGTGCCGGCGATCGGAGTGTGCTTCTCGATCTGGCTGATCACGTTCCTGGCGTGGCAGACCTGGGTCCGGTTCGCGGTGTGGTTCCTGATCGGCCTGGTCATCTACTTCGCCTACTCCTACCGCCGCTCGAACCTCGCGCGGGCGGAACGGGAGGCTGCCGGAGCGGAGGGCGGCCCGGGGCAGGCGTGAGCCGCGTCCGCTGACGGGGCTGCGGTGTGCGGCGGGGGCCGGCGGGCGTGGGTCCGCCGGCCCCCGCCCGTCTCTCAGAAGACGAACGGTCCGGGCGACTGCTTGGACGTGGCCTGGCAGGTGGCCGTGATGCCGAACACCACGACCTTCAGGGAGGTGGCCTCCAGGCGGTCGCCCGCGGCGACCGTACCGCTGAGCGGTCCGGTGGAGACCGGGCTGCCGGCCGGGATCGCCGGGTTGGCCTTGCCGCTGAACTGTGTGGTCCCGGCGCCGTTCTTGGTGAGCGTGAGGGTGGACGCCACCGAGTTCGCACCGATGGCTATGGGTGAGGTGATCGCCGAGGTGGAGAGGCTGATGGTCGCGGCCGTGCCGTTCTGGGTCGCGGTGAGCGTCCCCGTACCGGAACCGTAGAAGCCGCAGTTGAAGGAGAGGGTGGCGGTGCCAGGGGTCACCGCGGGGGCGGCCGGCGCCATCGCGAGGGTGCCCGCGGTGGCGACGGCGACGACAAGTGCCGTACGGAAGCCGAATCTGCCGGGTCTGAGGTGCTTCATAGGGGGGTTACCGCCTTCATGAGGGGGGTGCAGGTCCATGGCACCGGCCGTCGAAGGGTGCGGGAGGGAACGACAGGCAGCCACCCGGGGGCCGCGGTCGGACCCCGTGCCGACCCACCGCCCAGATCTGACGGATGGTCAGCGACCTGAATCGCTGACCATTGAGGCATGCGCCCCTGAAGAGAGCAAGGCAGAACCCTCATGATTTTCGGGGTGCCCGGCCGGCATGGCGGCGCGGCCGGCGCACCCTCCTCATCCGTCACACTGCGCCGCCACCAAGGCCTCACCGGCCTCCGTCCGGAAATAGAGCACGGACCGTCCGGCCCGGCGGCGGCCGGCGAGCCGGGCATCGAGCAGCACCTTGAGGTGGCGGCCCACCGACCCCAGGCCCTGGCCGGTCAGCGCCACCAGCTGGGTGGTGCTCTTGGGAGTGCCGAGGAGGACGAGTACGCCCGCCCGCGCGGGGCCCAGCAACGCGCCCAGCGCCTCGGGCGCCGCCACCCGTCCGGTCTCGGCCAGCACGCCCGAGCACGGATACACCACGGCGGACCGCTGTCGGCCCGGGGCCGGGCGGACGTCCCACGAGACCCAGCTCTGCTGCGGTGTGACGGGGACGAACAGCAGCCGTGCCCCGTCGAGTTCCCTCGGCGGATGGTCGTCCGCCGTGATCTGCAGCCGGTTCGCTCCGAGCCAGCGCATACCGGGGCGCATCCCGGCCAGTGCCGCGGTCCAGCCGCCCCGGCTCAGCTGCGCGCTGCGGGTGAGGACATCGGCCTCCAGGACCCGCCGGCGGCGCGCCCAGTACGGCAGCACCGCTTCCTGCCACACCCACTCCAGCAGACCGGCGGTGCGCTCGGGCAGGTCGCCGGCGCGGCACAGCGGACCGGGCAGCGGCCGGCCCTCCAGGGAAACAGCGAGATCGGCGCGCACGGTGGCGGGAGAGGTTGCACGGACGGGCACCAACTCCTCGGCGAGGGAGGGCAGTTCCGCTAGCGGGTCACCGGCCGGCGTGGGCGTCAGGAAGGTCGCGTTCCAGCGGTGTCCGAGAGCGGCCCGGACCAGCGCGGCGGTGACCGGGTCGTCGGTCAGCCGCCTGCGGTAGGCGGGCAGATGGCGTTCGAGCCAGGCCCGCTCCCCCGGATGCGCGGCCGTGCCCCGGTGCAGGGTCTTCAGCGTGGCGAGGGTCTCGGCCAGCGGGGAGATCGCGAAACGGCTTCCGGCGAGGGTGTCCGCGCTCACTTCCCACCAGCCCATCTCCCCTCCCCCTTCCCCGCTCCGCGCCGTTCGCCGTGGTTTCGCCGGCCCGCGAAACAGTAACGCCCCGCCCGCACGGCCCCCGAGACTCCGGGACCGTGCGCACCTACCGACAACTCTTCCGTACACCGGAGTTCACCCCCTTCTTCCTGACCTCCGCCCTGCAGGTGGGGGCGCAGACGATGAGCGGACTGGCCCTGGGCCACCGGGTCTACGCGGCGACCGGCTCCCCGCTGCTCTCCGCCCTGGCCATGTTCGGCCCGGCCCTCGCCCAGGTGATCGGCGCGGCGACCCTGCTGTCGGCGGCCGACCGGATCCCGCCACGCACCGCACTGACCGGCCTGGCACTCCTCCTCGGCCTGGGCACCGCCGTCCAGGCCCTCCCGGGGCTGCCCGTGTGGGCGGCCTTCGCCGTCCTCCTGGCGCTCGGGCCGGTCTCCTCGCTGGGCGGCGGAGTGCGCTACGGGCTGCTCCACGAGATCCTGGCGCGCGAGGGGTATCTGCTGGGCCGCTCGGTACTCAACATGTCCGCCGGTCTGCTGCAGATCTGCGGGTTCGCGGCCGGTGGTGTCCTCGTGACCGTTCTGTCGGCGCGTGGCACCCTGCTCGCCGGGGCGGGGCTGTACGCCGCCGCCGCGGCCGTCGCCCGGTGCGGTCTCGGCCGGCGGCCACCGCGCGCCGCGGGCCGGCCGTCGGTGGCCGACACCTGGCGCAACAACGCCCGTCTGTGGTCCGCCGGGCCCCGCCGCACCGTCTACCTCGCGCTGTGGGTGCCCAACGGGCTGATCGTCGGCTGTGAGTCCCTCTATGTGCCCTACGCGCCCCGGCACGCGGGGCCCCTCTTCGCCTGTGGCGCCCTCGGCATGCTGACAGGGGACATCCTGATCGGCAGATACGTCCCCCGGCGGTGGCGGCCACGGCTCTGTGTCCCGCTGTGCCTGCTGCTCGCCGTGCCGTATCTGCTGTTCGCCCTCCGCCCGGCACTCCCCCTCGCGCTGGCCGCCGTGCTGCTCGCCACCATCGGCTATGCGGCGAACCTCCCCTTGCAGGAGCGCCTGCTGTCACTGACCCCGGACGAACTGAGCGGACACGCCCTGGGGTTGCACTCCTCCGGCATGCTGACCCTGCAGGGCGTCGGCGCCGCGCTGGCGGGCGCCGTCGCCGAACGCACCTCGCCCACGACCGCGATGGCGGCGATGGCGGCCGCGTCGGTGGTGGTCACGGTTGCGCTGGCGCCCGGTCTCCGTCCCGGGGGTCCGGAACGGCGGCCGACACAGGACGGCGACGGCGACGGCACCAGCGACAGCGACAGCGACAGCGACAGCGAAGGCGACCGCGACCGCGACGGCACCAAACCCTGCCGGAAAATGCCCGGGAAACTCGCTCCGGCGCAGCGGGAATTGCCCCCTTCACGGCCTTCGACGGGGGCGTGAGCGGCGCTCCGCTCCGGGGCGTACGTGGCACCCTTCGCCCGCTCGCCCCGGCCCCGCACACCGCCGGTGACAGTATCCGCACATCCCTCCTCATCTGGGCTTCTGTGCCTGTCGAACCTACGATCGCCGGACAGGGAAGGGGGACCGGATGGACCGGAATATCCGCACCGTAGAGGACGTACTCAGGCTCCTGGACGGCCTGTTCGCACCGGAGGCCGACCGCTGGACGAGCGGGGCGGCCTCGTGGTGGGACGGCTTCTACGCGGACCGCGACAGGGCGGTGCCATTCTTCGTGGCGAAGCCGGACGAGAACCTGGTCTCATACCTCGAACGTGGCCTGATCACCCCGGGCCGGGCCCTCGACCTGGGCTGCGGGCCTGGCCGCAATGCGGTCCATCTGGCCTCGCTGGGCTTCGAGGTGGACGCCGTCGACCTCTCTCCGGCGGCCGTCGCCTGGGCCGAGGAGCGCGCCCGGGAGGCGGGCGCCGAGATCGGCTTCCACTGCGGTGACGCCTTCGCGCTCGCCGGCACCGCACTCGGCGGTCCCTACGACCTGATCCACGACTCCGGCTGCTTCCACCATCTGCCGCCGCACCGCCGCATCAGCTATCTCGCCCTCCTCGACCAGGTGCTGGCCCCCGGCGGCCATCTCGCCCTCACCTGCTTCGCGGCGGGCGAGATGGGTTCCGAACTTCCCGACGGCGACTTCTACCGCCAGTCCGGTCTCCACGGCGGTCTCGCCTACACCCCGGAGTCGCTGCGCCGGCTCTTCTCCGACCTGACGGAGGTCGAGCTGCGCCGTATGCACGACGAGCCGCCGGAGTCCCCGTCCTTCGGCGAACCCTTCCTCTGGACGGCCCTGTTCCGCCGCGACACCCGTCCATGACCTCCACGGGGCGCGGCCGGGCCGGTGCCCGAAACCGGTCCGGCCGCGGAGCCCGCGGAGCCCGCGGAGTGCTCAGCGGCTGCCGCTGGGCAGGGAGTGTCCTTCCGCCGGCGCGGCCGGCCGGGAGACGCTTCGCACCAGATGACCCGCGGCCGACTCCGCCAAAGTACGGAGCGCCGGGTGCCAGGGGCGGGCTTGTGGTCCGGTCAGGACGAGGCGGCGTGAGGTCTGCGGCTGCAGCGGGAGCAGGACCAGGTCAGAGGGGATCAGTGAGCGGGAGACCTCGGACAGGACCGTCACACCGAGACCGGCCTGCACCATGCTGATCAGGGTCGCCAGGTCCCGTACCCGGTGCGTCGGGGAGAAGCGCAGCCCGGCCAGGCTGTGGAGCGTACGGACCCGGGCCTCACAGCCGTTGGGGGAGATCAGGAACGGGTCGTCCTCCAGGTCGCGGATGTCGACACGCGGCTCGTCCGCGAGGGGGTGGTCCCGGGGCAGCAGGGCCCGGTACTCGTCCGTGGCGAGCTCGATACCGGGGCCGGACCAGGGGTACTTCCCCGCGGTGGCCGGGGGAGGGTCGATCAGGACGGCGGCATCGGCCGTCCCGTCCTCCAGCCAGGCCGCGACCTCGGCGCTGTCGCCCTCGAAGACCCGCACGGTGATCCGCGGCTGGTCCTCGCGCCAGTGCCGGAGCAGGCCGGGGACCAGGCCCTGGCAGACCGTTGGTGTGGAGGCCAGCCGCACGGTTCCGGTCATGGTCCCGCCGGCATCGGCCGCGAGCTGCTCCACGGACCGGACCGCCGACAGCGCCATACGGGCGTGCGGCAGGACCTTCGCACCGAGCACGGTCGTCCGCACCGGGCTGGCGCGGATCAGCAGCGGGGCGGTCAACTCCCGTTCCAGGGAGGCGACGGCGTGCGACACCGCCGACTGGCTCATGCCCAGCTCGGCGGCGGCCGCGCTGAACCCGCCCGCGTCGACGACGGCGAGAAAGGCCCGCAGCTGGGGCAGATTCAAGGTCATGCGTGGGTCTCATATCCCTATGACGACTATGCGTTGGATCAATGATGCCCGGTTCGGTGACGCTGGCTCCGTGCCGCCGGTTCCGGCGGCGACACCCCCGAGCCAATACCGAGGAGAGCCATGCCGTATTTCCGGGTCACCGTCCCCGACCCCGACCTCCCCGCCGATGTCCAGCGCGCCCTTGCCGAGGGGCTGACGGGGCTGGCGGTCACGGTGCTGCGCAAGGACCGCGCGCGCACCATCGTCCACCTCAATCTGGTTCCGGCAGACCGCTATTACGTCGGCGGCACGCCCCTGGCCGGCGGCCGCGAGGCGCATGTGGAGGCGAGTCTCACCGCGGGCACCAACAGTGCCGCGGAGAAGGCCGCCTTCATCGCCGCGGCCGACGAGCTGCTGTCGGACCTGCTCGGCCCGCTCCCCCGGTCCGGTGTCGCGCTGCACGAACTGCACCCGGAGAGCTACGGCTACAACGGGGTGACGCAACTCGACTACTACCGGCGGGCCGGGAACGCACCGGCTGCGCCCGCCGCCCGCTGAGGCCTTCGCCGGGCTGTGCTTCTTCTGCCCGGCTCGCCCCGTTCGTTCCCGCTGACGTGCGCCCGCCCCCTCGACGGGGGCCGGGCGCACAGGAGTTACTCCCGCGGCACCTCTTGACGCGCCCTTGGCCGCAACCAAGAATGAGCGCGCTCTGACAACGTTGTCGGCCACGCGGGGCGTGCGCGCTCGTCCGCACGGCCCGGCCGGCTGTCCGGCGACCCAACCCCCGGAGGTCCGGATCCATGCCATGGCTCAGTCGTACCCGGCTGCGCACCGCGGGCGCGGTGCTGGCGGCCGCGCTCATCGGGAGCGCGCTCGCGGTCCCCGCCGCGCAGGCCGAGCCGCCCGGCGGCCCGCTCACCGACCTGGTCAACCCGTTCATCGGCAGCCAGAACGACGGCAACACCTACCCGGGTGCCGCCGTACCGTTCGGCATGGTGCAGCTCTCCCCGGATACCGGGCACTTCGCCGGCTACAGCTACGACGACGACCGCATCCGCGGCTTCAGTGCGGTGCACCTCTCGGGCGTGGGCTGCGGACTCGGCGGTGATCTGCCGGTGCTGCCCACCACGGGCGACATCACCGAGACCGACTATGCGAAGTACGCTTCCGGCTACCGCCACGACGACGAGTCGGCCCGGCCCGGCTATTACCGCGTCGGCCTGACCTCCTACGGCGGAATCACCGCCGAGCTCACCGCGACCGCACGCACCGGGAAGCAGCGCTACACCTTCCCGGCCACCGACAAGGCCAATGTGCTGCTCAACGCGGGCCAGTCGCTGCACAAGACGGTCTCGACACGGGTCGAGGTGCTGGATTCCCGCACCATCCGCACCACCATCACCAGCCGCGGTTTCTGCCAGGACACCCAGCCGTACACCGTCCACACGATCACCCGCTTCGACCGGCCGTTCACGTCGTACGGGACCTGGGACGGCGACAAGGTGACGGCCGGGTCCAAGGGGTCCACCGCCGGCGGCCGGCACGGTGCCTACGCCCGCTTCGACACCCGCTCGGACCGCACCGTCGAGGCGACCACCGCCCTCAGTTACGTGGACGCGGCGGGCGCGGCCCGCAATCTGCGTGCCGAGGGCGGCAGTTCCTTCGACCGTACGAAGGCGGCGGCCGACGCCGCCTGGGAGCGGCGGCTGGGGCTGGTGAAGGCCCAGGGCGGCGACCGGACGCTGCGCCGGACCTTCTACTCCTCGCTCTACCGGTCCTTCCTCGCGCCGAACATCGGCAGTGATGTGGACGGGCGGTACACCGGATGGGACCGGAAGACGCATCGCGCCAAGGGGTTCACCTACTACCAGAACTGGTCGTTGTGGGACACCTATCGCACCCAGGCGCAGCTGCTGGCGCTGCTGGCGCCGGGCGAGTCCCGCGATATGGCGCTGTCGGTGCTGCGGATCGACAAGGAGAGCGGCTGGCTGCCCAAGTGGGGCTACGGGACGGTCGAGACGAACATCATGACCGGCGATCCGGTCACTCCCTTCCTCACCAACGCCTATCAGCAGGGGCTGTTGCGGGGCCATGAGGAGGAGGCGTACGCGGCGCTGAAGAAGAACGCCGACGGAGTGCCGCCGGACGGTTCGCCGGCCGTCGGCCGGGAGGCCAACGCGCCCTACCTCAAGGACGGCTTCGCCCCGTACATCAAGGGCCGCCCGCACCCAAAGCCCGGCGACTCCGACTTCGACCACGGTGCCTCGGCGACCCTCGAATACGCCCTGTCGGACGCGATGCTGGCCCAGATGGCGCGCGATCTGGGGCACGGCAAGGACGCCGACCGGTATGCGGCCCGTGCCCAGAACTACCGCAAGATCTTCGACGGTTCGACCGGCTTCTTCCGGGCCCGCGACGCACAGGGCGCCTTCACCGGCCCCGCCGACCCGGCCAAGAGCGAGGGCTTCCACGAGGGCACGTCCTGGCAGTACCAGTGGCTGGTTCCGCAGGATCTGCCGGGGATGCTGCGGCTGATCGGCGGCAGGGACAAGGCCGATGAGCGCCTGGACGCGTTCTTCGCCTACCGGAAGCTGCTGGAGGACCCGGAGAAGACGGCCCGCGAGGTGTGGGTGAACGGTCCCTACGACTACTACAACGCGGACAAGTACAACCCGCAGAACGAGCCGGATCTGATCGCGCCGTACACCTACCTCTCCACCGGCCGCCCCTGGAAGACGACGGATGTGGTGCATGCGGCGCTGACGCTGTTCACCGACACGCCGACCGGGATGACCGGGAACGACGATCTGGGGACGATGTCGGCGTGGATGGTGCTCTCCTCGATCGGGGTGTTCCCGGTACAGCCGGGCACCGACAGCTGGGGGCTGAGCACACCGGTCTTCGACCGGGTGGACCTGACCCTGGACCGGCGTTACTACCCGTCCGGGCACTTCACCGTCACGGCGCCCGGTACCTCCGCCGCCCACCGCTATGTGCGGTCGGTCCGTCTCGACGGCGCCGACCACGACCGGACCTACCTCACCACCGAGGATCTGCGCTCGGGCCGTGAACTGGCCTTCACCGTGGGCACGGAGCCGTCCCGCTGGGGTACCGGCGAGCATGCCGCACCACCGCCGGTGGGCACCGGCTCAGCCGCGCAGCAGCAGTCCGACCGCCAGCGCTGAGATCACCGCGGCGGAGAGCAGCGCGGTGACGACCCGCCCCCGGGAGCCGGTCAGCGTCCTGCCCAGCACGGCGCCGCCCGCGGCCAGGAACAACTGCCAGCTCGCGGAGGCGGTGACCACGGCGGCCACGAAGGCGGCGGAGCCGGCGGCACCGGCCCCCGGTGCCCCCGCACCACCGGCCAGCACCAGCGCGGAGAAGTAGAGGACCGCCCAGGGGTTGACCAACGTCAGCCCCAGGAAGGCGAGATAGGCCCGGCCGGGGCGTCCCAGGACGTCCCGTGCCGGGCCCTCCTGCGTACCGCGGTGGCGCAGGGCCCGTACGGCGGTCCGGATCGCCATGCCGAGCAGGATGACGGCGGCGAGCGAGCGCAGCGGGCCCGCGGCCGGGGCGACCGCACGGGAGAGGGCGGCGCCGCCGGCGACCGCGGCCAGCGCGTAGAGGCCGTCGGCGGTCGCCACCCCGAGCGCCGCCGAGGCACCGACCCGGAAGGAGGTCCGGGCGGTCACACTCACCAGCAGCACGGCCAGCGCGCCGACGGGAACGGCGAGCGCATAGCCCGCCCACAGTCCCGGCAGAAAGGCATCGGTCAGGATCTCGGTCATGCCGTTCAGCTTCGGGCGGGCCGATGTGGTGGGTCCATCGAAAGTTTCCGCAGGGAACCGTGTGGCATCTCCGCACGGTTGATGCGGTTGTCCTCAACTACGCTCCCCCGCATGATCGATCCCCGGCTGCAGACCCTGCGTGTCCTCCATGAGCGGGGCACCGTCACCGCGACCGCCGAGGCCCTGCATCTGACCCCGTCGACGGTCTCCCAGCAGCTGCGGCAGCTGTCGGCCCGGCTCGGGCTGGAACTCCTGGAACCGGCGGGCCGCACCATACGCCTCACACCGGCGGCGTTGGCGCTGGTCGAGCACGCCGACGCGCTGTTCGCGCGCTGGGAGGAGGCCCGCGCGGATCTCGCGGGCCACGCGGACGGGGTGGCCGGGCGGCTGCGGATCACCGGGGTGGCGACGGCGATCGCCGGGGTGATCGCGCCGGCGGCGGCGCGGCTGCGTGAGGAGTTGCCGCGGCTGGCGGTGGAGATCGGCGAGGACCCGGGCGAGAACCGCTTCGAGCTGCTGCTGGCCGGCTGGGCGGATATCGCCGTGGTGATTCCGGCGCCGGGCAGCCCCTCACCGGACGATGCGCGCTTCGCCCAGCAGCCGCTCCTGGAGGAGCCGCAGGACCTGCTGGTGCCGGCCGGGCACCGGTTCGCCGGACGGGCGGCGCAGGGGGTGGCACTGGCGGAGGCGGGCGGGGAGAGCTGGATCCGCGCCGGAGATCCGGCCGATCAGCATCAACTGCTGCTGACCGCCTGTGCCACGGCGGGCTTCACCCCGCGGGTGCGCCATGACGCGGTGGACTGGTACGCGGTCGCCGCCCTGGTCGCGCACGGCTTCGGGATCTGTCTGGTGCCGAGGCTGGCGCCGGTGCCGGAGCGGTGTCCGGTCGTACGGGTGCCGCTGCGCGGGGAGCCGCTGCCGGTACGGCGGTTCCTGGCAGCCGTCCGGCGCGGCAGTGCGCGGCAGCCCCCGGTCGCCCGCGGGCTGGCGGCGCTGCGCGCGGCCGCGGGCGAACGGGAGGCGAAGGGGGTGTGAGCGGGCGCGTCAGTGCTGCAGGGCCTGCCAGAACTCGTCGAACGACATCCGGCCGTCGCTGTCGGTGTCCCTGGCCTTGATGACCGCCTCGGCGACCGGGCCGGTGACGTACGGGTCGCCCATCTCGGCCATCGCGTGCTTGAACTCCTCCGGCGTGACCTGGCCGTCGCCGTCCGCGTCGAACCGGTCGAACGCCGCCCTGGCCTTCTCCATGTCTGCCATGTGAGGTGCCCCCTTCGTGGTGCTGCGCAGTACTGCGCGGTGGTGATACCTGGTGATCTGACCTGCGTACATTAGCGGACCGTCAACGGGCGTCCGGCCGCGCCCTCCGCCGGGCCAGATAGGGGGCGGTCCGGCTCCCCGGCGCGTCCGCGACCTCGGCCGGGGTGCCCGCCGCCACGATCCGGCCGCCGTCCGCTCCGCCGCCGGGGCCGAGGTCGATGACATGGTCGGCGCCGGCCACCACCCCCATGTCGTGCTCGACGACCACCACGGTGTGGCCGGCGTCGACCAGGCCGTGGAGCTGGCGCAGCAGGACCTCGGTGTCGGCGGGGTGCAGTCCGGTGGTGGGCTCGTCGAGGAGGTAGAGGGTGTGGCCGCGGCGGGTCCGCTGGAGTTCGGTGGCGAGCTTGATGCGCTGGGCCTCGCCGCCGGACAGCTCGGTCGCGGGCTGGCCGAGCCGCAGATAGCCCAGGCCCACGTCCTGGAGCGTGCGCAGGCTGCGGGCGGCGGCCGGAATGTCGGCGAGGAAGTCCGCGGCGGTGTCCACGGTCATCGCGAGGACGTCGGCGATGGTGCGGTCCCGGTAGGTGATCTCCAGGGTTTCGGGGTGGTAGCGGGCGCCGTGGCAGGCGGTGCAGGGCGCGTACGTACCGGGCAGGAAGAGCAGTTCGACGGCGACGAAGCCCTCGCCCTGGCAGGTCTCGCAGCGGCCGGCGGCGACGTTGAAGGAGAACCGTCCGGCGGTGTAGCCGCGGGCGCGGGCCTCGTCGGTGGCGGCGAAGACCTTGCGCACGGCGTCGAAGAGGCCGGTGTAGGTGGCGAGGTTGGAGCGCGGGGTGCGGCCGATCGGCTTCTGGTCGACGCGCACCAGCCGGTCGATCGCCTCCAGGCCCTCGGCGCCGCTGAGTTGGGCGCGGGCCATCGGGCCGGCCTCGGTCCCGTCCTCGCCCGTATCGGTCGTCCCGTCGCCGAGGTGCTCGCGCACCGCCTCCGCGAGCACCCGGGTGACCAGCGTCGTTTTGCCCGATCCCGAGACACCGGTGACGGCGGTGAAGACGCCGAGCGGGAAGGCGGCGTCCAGACCGCGCAGATTGTGCAGGGTGACACCGCGCAGCGTGAGCGTGCCCGTGGGGCGGCGCACCGTGCGGGCGGCGGGCGGTGCGGTGTCGAAGAGGAACCGGCGGGTGGCGGAGCCGGTGGCGTCAGCGAGCGCGGCGACGGGCCCGCTGTGCAGCACCTGTCCGCCGTGTTCCCCGGCGCGCGGGCCGATGTCGACGATCCAGTCGGCGCGCCGCACCACCTCCATGTCGTGCTCGACGACGAACAGCGAATTGCCCGCTTCCTTGAGCCGGCCGAGCACCGTGAGCAGGGACTCGGTATCGGCGGGGTGCAGGCCGGCGGAGGGCTCGTCCAGGACGTAGACGACGCCGAAGAGGCCGGAGCGCAGCTGGGTGGCCAGCCGCAGCCGCTGGAGTTCACCGGCGGACAGGGTGGGCGAGGGCCGGTCCATGCTCAGATAGCCAAGACCGAGTTCGGTGAGCACCTCGATCCGCGCCACCAGGTCGCGGGCCAGCGTCGGGGCCACCTCGTCGTCCGGCCGTGCGGCGGTGGGGCACAGCAGCTCGGCGAGGGCGCCGAGCGGCATCCCGGCGAGGGTGGCGATGTCCTGGCCGTGGAACGTCACGGCCAGCGCCTCGGGGCGCAGCCGCCGCCCGGCGCACACCGGGCAGGGCTCGGCGACCATGAACCCCTGGACACGCTTGCGCAGGGTCTCGCTCTTGGAGTCGGCGAAGGTGTGCAGCACATAGCGCCGGGCGCTCATGTACTGGCCCTTGTAGGGGCGTTGGATCCGGCCCACGTCGCGCACGGGGTGGACGGTGACGACGGGCTGTTCGTCGGTGAACAGGATCCACTCGCGCTCGGCCGGCGGCAGCTCACGCCAGGGCCGGTCAGTGTCATGGCCGAGGGCCGCGAGGATGTCGCGGAGGTTCTTGCCCTGCCAGGCGCCGGGCCAGGCGGCGATGGCACCGTCCCGGATGGAGAGCGCCGGGTCGGGGACGAGGGACTGCTCCGTGACGCGGTGGACGGTGCCCAGGCCGTGGCACTCCGGGCAGGCGCCGGCCGCGGTGTTGGGCGAGAAGGCGTCCGAGTCCAGCCGTTCCGCCGCGTCCTCCGGGTAGTCGCCGGCGCGGGAGAAGAGCATCCGCAGGGTGTTGGAGAGGGTGGTGACGGTGCCGACCGAGGAGCGGGAGGTGGGGGCGGAGCGCCGCTGCTCCAGGGCGACGGCGGGCGGCAGTCCGGTGATGTCCTCGACCTTGGGCGCGCCGACCTGGTGGATCAGCCGCCGGGCGTAGGGGGCCACCGACTCGAAGTAGCGGCGCTGCGCCTCGGCGTAGAGGGTGCCGAAGGCGAGGGAGGACTTGCCCGATCCGGACACCCCGGTGAACGCGACCAGCGCGTCCCTCGGGATGTCCACATCGATGCTGCGGAGGTTGTGCTCACGGGCGCCGCGCACCCGTACGTACGAGTCGGCCATCCCTCCATGATCAGGCACAGCCCGGCGTGGTCGGGCCATCGTCGGGGCCGGTCCCAGGAGGTGTCTCAGTCGCCGGCCGTGGCGGCGCCGATCCGCTCGCGGGCCTCCTCCCAGGGCAGCGGGGTGGCGATGACCGCGCGCAGCGCCCGGATCCGGCGGGGCGGCAGGCCGGCCGCCAGGACGCCGACGGCGTGCCCGTCCCGCCCGTAGAGCGCGAGGACGCGCCGCTCGGCCCGGTCCAGGACGGTGGCCTCGACCCGGTCGGCGCCCGCGGTCAGCCCGTACGCCTGGAGCTTGAGGTCGTACTGGTCGGACCAGAAGTACGGCACGGGCGCGAACGGGCGGCGTTCCGGGGCGGGGGCGTCTTCCGCCACCCCGGTGGCGTCGGCCGTCGTGGTCAGTTCGGCCAGGAGGTTGCGGGCGGCGGCCATGCCCTGCTCGGTGGCGTTCATCCGGTGCTCGAAGCGCAGCGGGCGGCCGTGGACCGGATGGTCCCAGCGGGCCACATCGCCCGCGGCGTAGATGCCGGGGGCGGCCGCGCAGTACTCATCGCAGCGCAGCCCGTCGGTGGTGTCCAGGGCCGGGTCGGCCAGCCACTCGACGGCGGGCCGGGAGCCGATCGCCAGCAGCACGAGGTCGGCCGGCAGCCGGCTGCTTCCCCCGGCGGCCCCACTGCCGGGGGGACCCCCACTGGCCAGCCGTACGGCGGTGACCTGCGGGCCGGAGCCGTCCGGGTCCGCGGGCGCGGTCTCGAATCCGTCCACCGCGCCGGTGAGCAGCCGTACACCCCGGGCGCGGTGTTCCTCGGCGAGCAGCTCGCCGACCTCGGTGCCGACGGCGGCGGCCATCGGTGTCGGCTCGATGCCGACGAGGGTGACGTCGTGTCCCAACTCCCGTGCCACCGCGGCGGCTTCGCAGCCCAGTACGCCGTTCCCGACGATCACCAGGCGCAGGCCCGGGGTACCCCCATGGGCCAGCCGGCCGCGCAGTGCCAGTGCCTCGTCGAGGGTGCGCAGAGTGTGCACCCCGGCGATGCGGTCGGCGCCGGGCAGGGTTCGGGCCCCGACACCGGTCGCGATGATCACGCCGGCGCAGCGGAGCGGCTCGTCGCCGTCGAGGGTGAGGGTGCGGGTGGCCACATCGAGGCCGGTGGCCCGGGTGCCGAGCCGCAGATCGAGGCCGAGCGGGGCGAGCTGCTCCTCGGTGCGCAGCAGCAGCCGGTCCGGCTCCCAGGCGCCGTGCAGCAGCTGCTTGGACAACGGCGGCCGGTCGTAGGGGAGATGGGGCTCGTCACCGATGAGGGTGAGCGGGCCGCGCCAGCCGCCGCGGCGCAGCGCCTCGGCCGCGGCGAGGCCGGCCGCGGAGGCGCCGACGACGGCGATCGGCCGGGCGGTCATGCGTGTACCTCGATCACGGCGGCCGGGCAGATGGCGGCCGCCTCACGGACCGCGTCGTGCTGCCCGGCGGGCGGTTCGGCGTCGAGCAGCACCACCACTCCGTCCTCGTCGCGCTGGTCGAAGACCTCGGGGGCGATCAGCACGCACTGTCCGGCGGCGCAGCACTTGTCGGCATCAAGGGTGATCTTCATGGCAGAAGGCTCCATGGGAGTTGCGGTGGAGTGAAGGGGGAATCCGGCCGCGGTCGCGGGCCGCCCGGCGGTGGTGCCGGGGTCACCAGGTGACGGGCAGGGCGTGACAGCCGTAGATCGCCATATCGGTGCGGAAGGGGATCTCGTCGAGGGGCACCGCGGGCCGCATCGTGGGGAAGCGGCGCAGCAAGGTGCCGATCACCACCTGGAGTTCGACCCGGGCCAGCGCCTGGCCGAGGCACTGGTGGATGCCGTAGCCGAAGGCGACATGGTGCTGGGCGTTGGGGCGGTGCACATCGAGGCGGTCGGCGTCGGGGAAGACACTCTCGTCGCGGTTGGCGGACGGAACGGCGACGACGACGCCCTCGCCGGCCCGGATGAGGTGACCGTCGATCTCGATATCGGCGGTGGCGACCCGGCGCGGCCCGTTGCGGATAATGCTGTGGAAGCGCAGCAACTCCTCGACGGCGCCACGGATCAGGCCGGGCTCCTGACGCAGCTGCCCGGCGGTCTCCGCGTCGCGCATCAGGGTCAGTGCGCTCAGACCGATCATGTTGGCGGTGGTCTCGTGCCCGGCGATCAGCAGCAGGGCGGCGAACGCGGCCACCTCGTCGTGGCCGATCTCACCGGTCCGCTGCTGCTCGACGATCAGCCGCCCGAGGATGTCGTCCCCCGGGTCCGCTTCCTTGGCGGTGACCAACCGGTCGAGGTAGTCGCGCAGTTCGAGGCGGGCGGTCTCCCGCTCGTCGTCGGGGACGGTGCGGGAGAGCAAGGTGCCGGTGAGCCGCTGGAAGACGTCGTGGTCGTCGTACGGGACGCCCAGCAGCAGGCTGATCACCAGCGACGGGACCGGCAGCGCCAGTGCCTCGACGAGGTCCACTCCGCCGTGCGCACCCCGCTCGGCGCGCTCCATCAGGTCGCAGAGTTCCTCCGTGATCCGCTGGATCTCCGGGCGCAGCGCCTCGACCCGCTTGACCATGAACTCCCGGGTGACCATCCGGCGCAGCCGGGTGTGCTCGGGCGGGTCCCGGCGAATGAAGCCGCGGTTCTCGGTGCTGCCGCCGCCGGTCATCCCGCTGAGCGGGTAGCCGTGAACGGTGGTGTCGGAGCTGAAGCGGGTGTCGCCGAGGATCGTCCGGATGTCGCTGTAGCGGGTGGCCAGCCAGGCCCAACTGCCGTCCGGGAGGGCGATCTTGGAGATCGGCTGCTGGGTGCGCAGGGTGCCGAATTCGGCGGGCGGGTCGAAGGGGCAGCCGCTCGGGGGTTCCACGGGCAGCGGCGCCGGGGCGGTGGAAAGTGTCATCTCGCTCATCTCGCTTGGTGCGCGCACACCGGCAGGGGCGTGCGCCATGAGCCGAACGTTCGCCTAACACCCGTAAACTTACATGTGTAGTGCACGCATCACGATGCCGGGGGGTGGTGTGCGTGACGGTGCCTCAGGGAGACGGTTTCGGCGCTGCGCGGAGCGGCCGGTGGGACAGGGGCTGAGCGGAGCGCCGAAAGCGCGGCTCAGCGCTCCAGCAGCAGCTGCAGCATCTCGTCCACGAACCGGTCCAGCCGACCGGTGTCCTTGCGGCTCGGCATGACCTGCCAGAGCGTGACCCGGCCGTGCACCGCCGACCACAGCACGTACGGCGCCTCGGACCGCGAGCCGCGCACCCGCCATCCGGCGTCCTCACAGGCCGTCAGGGCCTGCTGCCAGCTGCGCACCAGCAGCCCGGCGGGGTGCCCGGCGAGCCGCTCGGGGTCGACCGGGGTCTGCCGGGTCTCGTAGAGCAGGCGGTAGGTCGCGGGGTGCGCGACGGCATAGCGGCAGTAGGCGCGCAGCTGGGCGCGCAGCCGCTCCACCGGGTCGTCCGCCGCCTTCGCCGCGGCCCCGGACATCGCCTCCGCGAGCCGCTCATAGCTGACTTCGAGGGTCGCCCAGACCAGTTCGGTCTTGTCGGAGAAGTGCCGGTAGATGCTCGGCGCGGCCACACCGGCCGCGCGGGCCACCGCCCGCAGCGACAGCGCGTCCTCGCTGCCGACCTCCTCCAGGAGCCGCTCGGTGGCCCGCAGGAGTTCCTCCCGCAGACGCTCGCCCTGTCCACGCGGATTACGGGCCCGGACGGCCGCTTGCTCGCTCACTGCCCTCCGGTTCCTTCCCTGACCTGGCCGACGGGGTGCTGCGCCAGGGTTTCACACCGGGGCAGGTGCGGCCTACGCGAGGACGGCGCGGGGCTGCGGTTCACCGGCCCCTCGTCAGCCCGTCGGCCGCGGCACCCCGGCTCAGCACCACCGTGCCGACCGACGTGCGGATCCGGTCGTGCCGGCCGCTCGTGGCGAGATTGCGCACCCGGACCCGCTTGCCCTGCTCGACGAACTGCGGGAGGTACTCGGCCGTGGTGACCCGCCAGCGCTGACCGGCGCGGTGCGGCGGCGCGAACCGGAAGCGGGCGATGCTGCCCCAGTTGCCCCGCGGCTTCTTCGTGACGCCGGAGAGCTGGTCACCGAGGCCGTAGACGACCCAGGTGCCGTTGACCTTCTCGTACGGCTGCGGGGTGTGCGCACGGGTGCCGACGATCAGATCGATGTCGGGCCGGCCGGCGGTCTCGGAGGCGGTGAGCGCACGGGCCAGCCGGATCTGCCGTGCGTCGGGGGCCGTTCGGTACTCCGTGCCCCAGTACGGGCTGACGACCACGACATCGGCGCCGTCCCGGCGGGCCGCCCGGGCATCCTTGATGATCCGCTTCTCGTCGAGCAGATTCACCGTCCACGGTGCGTACGCCGGGCGCCGCCCGCCCCCGGTGCCGTAGGTGTACGCGAGCTGGGCGACCCGTGCGCCGCCCGGGGCCCGCAGCAGCGCAGGGCGGGCGCCCTCGGCGGCGTCCCGGGCCGAGCCGGTATGGCGCAGCCCGACGGTGTCCAGGGCCTCCAGAGTGCGCTGCACACCCGGCACTCCGCGGTCGAGGGCGTGGTGGGAGGCGGTGGCGCAGGAGTCGTAGCCGGTCGCCTTCAGCGCGGTGGCGATCTGTGGTGGTGCCTGCAGGACCGGGTGCCCGGTGAAGGGCCCGCCCAGCGGTCCGAGCGGCGCGTCGAGATGACACAGCGCCAGGTCGGCTGCGGAGATGACCGGCCGCACGCCCTTGAGTATCGGCCGGTAGTCGTAGCCGTCGTGTGGTGCGTCGCGCCGGGCGGTGGCGAGGACCTCGGGGTCGGAGGGGAGGACGTCCCCGGCGGCGACCAGGGTGAAGGACTGCCGGCCGGCGTCGTCGGTGACGGGGGCGCCCGCATGGGCCCGCGGTGTGGGTTCCGGGGTGGGCCGCGGGGCCGGCCGTGGGACGGGGTGCGGGCTGGTGCAGCCCACGGCCAGCGCGGCGAGCAGGGCTGCTGCCGCATACCGTGTGTACGCGCTCATGCCCGACAGATATCAGCAGGGACATGACCGGAAATCCCCCCGTGCGCCGGTGTCCGCGGCTCTCCCCCATACGGACTCACGACTGCCGCCATCGGGCCGGACGCCTCACGGGGCCTCCGGTTCCGTCTTCTCCAGGGCCGCTGCCTCGTCCCGTGCCGCCTGTGCCTCGGCCGGGCGGTCCAGCGCCGTCAGCACCTCGGCGAGGGTGTGCAGGGCGCCGGTGAGATTGCGGTTGCCGAGGAGGGTGATACGGGCACGGTGGAGGTCGACGGCCTCCTGGGCGAACGGCAACGCCTCGGCCGGGCGGTCCAGCTGCGCCAGCAGCTCGCCGAGGGTGTGCAGCGAGATGGCGAGACCGGCCTCGTAGCGACGGTCCTCGGCCTGAGACTCCGCCACGCCACGCCAGAGGCCGACGGCTTCCCGGGCGAACGGCAACGCCTCGGCCGGGCGGTCCAGCTGTGCCAGCAGCCGGCCGAGGAGACGCAGGGACAGGGCAAGGGCAAGGCGTCGGCGAGGCGGCGCGTCGGCCTCCGCCAGGCCACGACGGAGGGCAACGGCTTCCTCCACGTACGGCAGTGCCTCGGCCGGCCGGTCCAGTTGTCCCAGCAGCGCGCCGAGGGCACGCAAGGACTCGGCGAGGGCGATGCGGCGGTACGCGGCCGCGCCGGCCCCCGCCAGGCCACGACGGAGAGCAACGGCCTCCTCCACGAACGGCAGCGCCTCGGCCGGCCGGTCGTCCCGCCTCAGCCGGTCGTAGCCGTAGTACAGGGAGGCTGCGAGGGCGGGGCGGTAGCGGTCGGGGTCGGCCTCGGCCAGGCCACGGTAGAGGGCGACGAGGTCCTCGGGCTCCCCCTCCAGGGCGAGGGCTTCGTCCTGGGCGGCCTGCGCCGCGGCCGGGCGGTCCAGCGCCGCCAGCAGGTCTCCGAGAGTCCTCAGGCACTCGGCGAGGTCCGAGCGGTAGCGAGCGAGGTCGGTTTCGGCCAGGGGGCGGCAGACGTCGACGGCTTCCTCCGCGTACCGCAGCCCCTCGGCCGGACGGCCCAGCTGTGCCTGCAGCTCGCCGAGGGTACTCAGGGACTGGGCGAGCTCGATGCGGCAGTGAGGGTGCTTGTCGGTCTCGACCTTGTCGCGACGGAGGGCAACCGCTTCCTGGAGGAACGGCAGCGCCTCAGCCGGCCGGTCCAGCTTCTCCGCCAGCAGGTTGCCGAGGGTGGTCAAGGAGCTGGTGAGGGCGCTGCGCCAGCCTTGGGGGTCGTCCTTGAACCAGCCGCGTTCCTTGGCCACGGTCTTCCTGGCCGCCCGCAGTTGTCTGCCCCACCGCACCTTCGCCGGGATCACGCCCGAGTGGCGCCCCGCTTTCCGCACCATTGCTTCACCGTTCCCGGAACCGGCCCGTCAGGGCGCGCTCCGTCCGTCGCGTGCACGTGGTGACCGAACGGTCCGGTGCCGCGGAGCCGGGTCTCCGCGCCCCGGCCGAGCTGCCCGTCCGGCGGCAGGAGTACGACGGACACCCTGGCCACGGGGCCGGTCGGCCCTGCGGCCAGCCTTGACCAGCGCCACCACGCTCAGCGACCGCCATGCGGGTAGTTCAGCGGGCCGGCCCCACCGCCGGGGACGGTGACCCGTCCTGCTGGGGCCTGTCCCGTGAGCCCGGCGTGGATCTAACCTCAGGCCGTATGACCCATGACTCCCTCCAGGGCCGTGAGCCGCTTCATGTGACGGTGTGGGACGAGGCGACGCCCGGTGCGCCGCGGGCGGTGCTGGTGCACGGCACGATGAGCTGGGGCACCGAGTGCTTCGCGGAGCAGCGGCCGCTGGCCCGGAGATTCCGTCTCGAACTCGTCGACCGGCGCGGCTTCGGCGACAGCCCGGACATCGCGCGGAGCGACTACACGGTCGACGCCGAGGACATCGGCCAACTCCTGGGCAGCGGAGCGCACTTGGCCGGCCACTCCTACGGGGCGGCCGCCGTGATGCTGGCCGCGTCGGCCCGCCCGGAGGCGGTGCGGTCACTGACCCTCATCGAGCCGTCCCCGCTGCGCACCGCGGCCGCCCATCCCACCGTGGCGGCGGCGCTGGAACGGATCAGGGCGTCGTTCGCAGACATCGACGAGGAGCTAAGCCCGGAGGACCATCTGCGGCGGTCCACCGAGCCGTACGGGCTGCCGCTGCCGGAGCTGACCCCACGGCTGCTGCGCGCGGTGCGGTCGGCGATGCGCGAACGCCCCGTATGGGACGCGGAGCTTCCGCTCGGTCCGCTGGCCGCGGCCACCATGCCCAAGACCGTCATCAACGGGACCTGGGAGACCGTCCACCCCGACTACCGGGACTTCACCGGCACGGCGCTGATGGCCTGCGGGGAGTACCTCGCCGCGGCGATCGGCGCCCGCCATGTGCGGGTGAGCGGCGCCGGCCATGCGCCGCACCAGGACCGGCCGGAGGAGGTCAACGCCGTCCTCACCCGGCTGTGGCAGGGCTGACCCGGGCGACTGTCCGAAGGGCCCGCCCTTCGGATCACTCCGCCGGCCCGGGCCTCAGGCCACCTCGATGCCGTACTCCTGCACCAGCGCCTCCAGGCCGCCGGGGAAGCCCTTGCCGCCCGCCACGAAGTCCCAGTCGCCGCCCGCCCGTTGCCGGAACGAGCCGAGCACCAGCGCGGTCTCGCCGGGCCGCCCCTCCGAGACCTCCAGCTGTCCCAGCTCCTCCCCCGACGCGTCCAGCAGCCGGACCCGGGCCTCGGTGAAGCCGGAGAGATCGGCGTCGGGGTTGATCTGGGGGTCGATCGCCGCGACCAGGACCAGCCGGTCGGCGTCCGGCGGCAGCGCCTCGAACCGCACCTGCATCGCGGCCCGGTCGGGGGCGAAGCCGGGCAGCATCCGCACCGAGCCGTCCGGGTTGCGCGGATTGTTGTAGAAGACGAAGTGCTCTTCGCTCAGGACGCTGGTCCCCTTGCACACCAGGGCGCAGACGTCGAGGGCGACCTCGCCGGACCAGTTCATGCCGAGGATGTTGTGGTCCGGTGCCTCATCGGGGACGGCGGGGCCGGCGGGAGCGTCTCCGCCGAGCCGTCCGCGCAGCCCGTAGCGGGCGAGCAGATCGACGAGTTCGGAGCCGGCGATCAGGCTGAGCGGTTTGCCGTTGGCGAAGGTGTGGGCGCCGGGGCCGAAGCGGGAGGTCGTCACCAGCACGCCCTTGTTGGCGCCTTCGGACTGGACGGTGCCGTAGAGGTCGCGGACGGCGGTCGGCGGGACGGTGTGGCGGTAGCGCTTGACCTGCACCACGATCTTGCCGCCGCGGATCGGGTCGGGGTCCAGGGCGTCCACATCGACCCCGCCGTCGCCGGAGCGCTGAGTGGTCACGGCCTGCATGCCCATGGCGCGGAACAGCTCGGCGATCAGATTCTCGAAGGCGATCGGGTCCATCTCGTACAGATCCGGTTCGCTGTCGGTGCCGTGTGAGACGACCCCGCCCCCGACGTCGCCCGGAAGGCGTGCGGGGCGTACCGCGGTCCGCTGGTCGGGGCGCGCGGCGAGCTGGCCGCGCAGCCCGTCGGTGAGGCACTCCACGGCGCTGACCTGCGCGAGGTGGAAGGTGTCGAAGGCGCTGCGGGGTGCCATGACGGTCGCCAGACACACCTGGGCCGGGCGGCCGGTCACCGGGTCGACATCGTCCACGAACCCGTTCAGGGCCACCGAGTCCAGCGTGCCGTAGGTGTCGGCGGCGAAGAGGTCGCGCAGCACCAGCAGCACGCTCTGGGCCAGGACATCGCGGTAGAGCGCCCGGCGCTGCGCGGCCGGCCGGGCGGTCTCCTTCTCCTGGTCGGCGGTGGGCATGTACCGGACGGATTTGGTCTCGGGCACGATGTCGTAGCCCGGGAGCTCCCAGTCCAGGACGAGCTGGCGGGCCATCGGGTCGTAGGCGGCGGCGACCTGCCGGGGGAAGCCCTCCGGCCAGGCGGTGGAGGAGTACAGCGCGGCGGAGAAGTACTCGACGGCCGCGTCCGGTTCGCCGTCGCGCAGGCCGTCCAGCAGCTCCGCCATCCCGGCGTTGTGCTGCCGGATCTCGGCCAGGGCGCCCGCGGCCCACTGGTCGTACTGCTGCCGGTAGGCCGCGAGTTGGGCCTGCCGCCGGCTCTCCGCGGCCTGCGCGGCGTACCAGTCCTGCTCGTAGCGGGCGCGGGCCTCCCCCTGGGCGCGGTCGCGGCGGACACCGACCTGCCATCCGCCCGGCGGTGCCTGATAGCGCGCAGGGTCGGGCATCGGGACCGGGGTGGCGAGGGCGCCGGGCGCGAACGCCTCGATGCGCTCGGGGCGCAGCAGCGCTGCCGGGGAGAACGCGGGGGCGCGGCAGCCTTCGGCGAGGAGCCCGGTCAGTGTGGCGACCCGGCCGTCCAGCTCCTCGGTGCGGCGGCGGGCGTCGGCCTCGCGCTGCTGCCGGTAGGCCGCCTGCCGCTCGCGGTGCATCCGCGCCATGGCGCGTTCGGCGTCCCTGGCCTGCCGTTCCTGGTCGCGCTGCTGCTGGGCCCGCGCGCGGCGCTGGGCTTCCTGCTGGCGCTGCTGCTGCCGCTGCGCCTCGGCCCAGATGGCCATTAACCCATGGGAACGGCGGCTCATTCGCTCTGTGTCCTCCCCCCGGGGCGCTGCCCCCGGAACCCTGTGGAAGCGGTTTCACCTGCGTTGTTGGGGAGACCTTAGCGGGGGTGCGAGCGGCCGGTCACGGTCGGGTACGAAGATTCGGCCCACTTCGCGGGGTGCCTCCGAGGGCGTCTTCACGGGGTGCGGGCCGGCCGTCGTTCCGTGCGGTCGCGGACGTCACCCGGCCGCCGTTGCGGGTCCCGGGCCGGGCCTCAACCGGCCGCCGCCGCCCGCAGCTTCGCCGCCGTGACGGCCGGGTCGTAACCGTCGGGCACCCCCGGCACCAGCACCGCCTCGCCGTCGATGTGGCGGGTGCGCAGCGGCAGGATCTCCGCGTAGGCAGGCGAGTCGTACCAGCCGCGGGCCCGTGCCATGTCGGGGAATTCAATGATGACGAGGGCTCCGGGCCAGCTGCCTTCCTTGACCTCCACTTCGGCGCCGTGGACGAGGAAGTGGCCGCCGAAGGGGTCCAGGGTCGCCTGGATCCTCTCGATGTACTCGAAGATCTCCGGGTGCGGGGCGGCGGGGCGGAGGTGGGCGACGGCGTATGCGGTCATGGGACTGCCTCCCGGTGCATCGGTGGTGCGGTGACGCCCACGTTTCCAGCCGTCGGGGTACGGGTCGATTACCTCCGGCGTCATCGTGGGCGGCCGGCGGCCCTCTGGTGTGCCGGGCCGTGCGTCCGGTACCTCTCGCAGCAGGGCCCGCCGCCAGGCCCGTCCCACCGCCCGCGCCGTTCCGTCCGTCCCCCGGCACACCCCCCACCGTCCGTCACGAAGGGATCCCACCATGGACGACCTCCTGCACTTCCGGGCCGCCGGCACCAGCCTGGTGCTGGACCTGTCCGGCACCGGTCTGCCGCGCATCGTGCACTGGGGCGCCGACCTCGGGGCGTGCGCGCCCGGCCGTCTCGCCGGGCTGCGCGCCGCCGATGTCCCCCAGACCGTCCCCAATGCGCTGGACGAGCCGGTTCCGCTGAGTGTGCTGCCGCAGCAGTCGGCGGGCTGGCTCGGCACCCCGGGGGTGAGCGGCCATCGTGCGGGCCGTGCCGCCGCGCCCGCGTTCACGGTGCACGGCACGTCCGTACGGGACGAGAGCCGATCCCTGACGGTCGAGGCGGTGGACCCGGACGGCGGTCTGGCGCTGACGCTGGAACTCGGGCTGACCGGTGCGGGGCTGGTGCGGCTGCGCGCGGCGGTCACCAACACCGGCGAAGGGCCGTACCACCTCACCGAGCTGACTCCCGCCCTGCCGGTCCCCGCCCAGGCCACCGAGCTGCTCGATCTGACCGGCCGGCATCTGCGGGAACGCGCCCCGCAGCGGCATGCGTTCACGCTGGGCACCCATCTGCGGGAGAGCCGGCGCGGGCGCACCGGCAGCGATGCGACGCTGCTGCTGACCGCCGGGGAGGCGGGCTTCGGTTTCCGGTCCGGTGAGGTGTGGGGGCTGCATGTGGCCTGGAGCGGCAACCACCGCTCGCTCGCCGAGCGCACCCCGGCCGGGCAGGCGGTGCTGGCCGGCGGCGAACTCCTGCTGCCCGGCGAGATCCGGCTGGCCCCGGGCGCCACCTACCGCTCCCCCTGGCTCTACGGCTCCTACGGACGCAACGGCCTGGACGAGCTGGCCGGCCGCTTCCACCGCGAGCTGCGGGCCCGCGACGGGCACCCCGCCTCCCCTCGGCCGGTCACCCTCAACACCTGGGAGGCGGTGTACTTCGACCAGGACCTGGCCACACTGGAACGGCTGGCGAGGACGGCGGCCGAGGCCGGCGCGGAGCGGTTCGTGCTGGATGACGGGTGGTTCCGGGGGCGGCGGGACGACCACGCCGGGCTCGGCGACTGGTATGTGGACGCGGAGGTCTGGCCGGACGGGCTGCGGCCGCTGATCGACACCGTGCGGGGGCTGGGGATGCAGTTCGGACTGTGGGTCGAACCGGAGATGATCAACCCGGACTCCGATCTGGCCCGCGCGCATCCGGAGTGGGTGCTCGCCGCCTCCCCGTCGCGGCTGCCGCCGGCCTCCCGCCATCAGCAGGTCCTCGATCTGGCGCGCCCCGAGGCGTACGCGTACGTCCTCGCACGGCTCGACACCCTGCTGCGCGAGCACCGTATCGACTATCTGAAGTGGGACCACAACCGCGATCTCGTGGACGCCGCCGCGCACCACCAGACAACGGCCGCCTACCGGCTGATGGACGAACTGCGCACGCGGCACCCGCAGTTGGAGATCGAGTCCTGTGCGGCCGGTGGCGCCCGGGTGGATCTGGGAGTGCTGGAGCGCACCGACCGGGTGTGGACCAGTGACTGCATCGACGCGCTGGAGCGGCAGCGGATCCAGCGCTGGACGGGGCTGCTGCTGCCGCCGGAGCTGCTCGGCGCACATGTGGGGGCGCCGGTCGCGCACACGACGGGGCGGCGGCACACCCTCGACTTCCGGGCGGGGACCGCGCTGTTCTGCCATTTCGGGATCGAGTGGGACCTGACGGCGGCGAGCGCGGCGGAACGGGCGCGGCTGGCCGAGTGGGTGGCGCTCCACCGGACGCTGCGACCGCTGCTGCACAGCGGGACGGTGGTGCACGGCGACCATCCCGACCCGGCGCTGTGGGTGCACGGCGTGGTGGCCGGGGACGCCGGGCGGGCGGTGTTCGCGCTGGTGCAGATGGCGACGAGTGTGCAGTCCCCGGCCGGGCGGGTACGGCTGCCGGGGCTGGATCCGGACGCGGACTACCGGCTGGCGCCGCTGGCGCCGGGTGACCGCCCGGAGGGGCCGGCCACCTCGGCGCTGCCCTGGTGGGAGCGGGGTGTGACGCTGCCGGGCCGGGTGCTGGCCGAGGTGGGGGTGCAGGCGCCGACGCTGTTCCCGGAGCGGCTGGTGCTGCTGGAGGCCGTACGGCTCTGAGACGTCGCTTCTTTTGGTGAGGCGGCGGTGGCAGGTGAGGACTGCGGCTTTGCCGACGAAGGCGAGGAAGGCGAGGAAGGCGAGTGGCCGGATTTCGCTTCGCCGTTGCCTTCGCCCCTTTGTGGCATTACCTTTGTCGCCGTGACTACCGGGTCGGCCATGTGCCATGAGCGAGTGAGGTTCCCGGTCACCACGTGACCGCCCGGCGGGCGACAAGAGGCCCGCCCCTCCGCTCTTTGAGTTTTCGCGCGTTTCGCGCTCCACTTCCGCCTGCGGGTTTGGCCCGCGCAAGGGTTTCACCCTGCCTGCGCGCCTCTTTCCCAGGCACTTTCCGCGCCTCCGCGCCCTTTCCGTTTCCGCCTTTCCGGCGGCTTCGCACCACGGTCGAACGCCCTTCGCCCCGTGGTCGATTCGCCCTGCCCGCGAGCGGTTCTCCGTCTCACCCGCAGGGCCTCTTCGTCCTGCCTCCGCGGGCTCATCCGCACTCCCTCATCCTGGAGAAACACCGCATATGCCGATCGATTTCAACCGACAGATCATCGAGGAGTTCCGCGCCAACGGCGGTCGCGTCGGAGGCCCCTTCGAGGGCGGCCGTCTGCTTCTGCTGACCACCACGGGCGCCCGGTCCGGCGCCCCGCACACCACCCCGCTCGGCTACCTTCCCGACGTCGACGGGCGCGTCCTGGTCATCGCCTCGGCGGCCGGCGCACCGAAGCACCCGGCCTGGTACCACAATCTGCTGGCCCATCCCCGTGTCACCGTCGAGGCAGGCGTCTTCACCTACGAGGCGCAGGCCGTTGTCCTGGAGGGCGCCGAACGCGACCGCGCCTTCGCCCGTGCGGCCGAGGCCGACCCCGGGTGGTCCGATTACCAGGAGAAGACGGAGCGGATCCTTCCCGTGGTGGCCCTGGAGGAAATTCCCGCCGGGCCACCGAATATCAACGCCTCCTCGGTGGGCACGGCACTCAAGGCCGTACACGACGGATTCCGGCGGGAACTCGCCCTGATCCGCGAGGAAATCGCCACCTCGGGCCCCGGTCTCGGTGCCCAGCTCCGGGTGAACTGCCTCTCCCTCTGCCAGGGGCTGCACAATCACCACACCGGTGAGGACGCCGGAATGTTTCCGATGCTCGGCCGGCATCATCCCGAACTCGCCCCGGCCCTGGAGCGTATGCACCAGGAACACGAGAAACTCGCGGTCCTCCTCGCCGACCTGCAGAAAGTCATCTCCGCACAGGACGCGGATCCGCAGCTGGTGCTCTCCGAAGTCGAGCGCCTCACGGAGGAGGTGGAAAACCATCTCACCTATGAGGAGGAGGTGTTGATTCCGGTACTCGACGGAGGGGCCTGCTGAGCCGAGGCGGCCGCCGGGCGGGCACGACGTTCAGATCGCGCCGTCGTGACCCGCCCAGTACGGATCCCGCAGCCGCCGTTTGAAGAGCTTTCCCGAATCGTCGCGCGGCAGCCGCTCCTCGAAGACCACGGCCCGGGGGACCTTGTAGCCGGCGAGCCGCGCACCGACATGGGCGCGTACCGTCTCGGCGCTGAGCAGCACACCGGGTTCGGTCTCCAGGTGCACGGCGAGGACCTCGCCGAACTCCTCGTCGGGGATGCCGAAGACCGCCACGTCACGGACCCCGTCGAGGGCGAGCAGACAGCCCTCGATCTCCGCGGGGTAGATGTTGACCCCGCCGGAGATGACCATGTCGTTGCGGCGGTCGCTGAGGTAGAGGTAGCCGTCCGCGTCGAGATGGCCGATGTCCCCGATGGTGACGTACCCGGGCAGGCCCGGTGCCTCCATGGCGGCGCGTTTGTCCGGGTCGCCGAGGTAGGTGAACGGGGGCCAGTCGTCGGCGGGTTTGAGGTAGATGTCGCCGGTGGCACCGGTCGGCAGCGGCTGCCCGTCGGGGCCGAGGACCGCGACCCCGCAGGTTCCGGTGGCCCGTCCGACGGTGCCGGGGTGGGCCAGCCACTCCGCGCTGTCGCACCAGGTCACGGCACCGGTCTCGCTGCCGCCGTAGTACTCCCGCAGCACCGGCCCCAGCCAGTCGATCATGGCGTGTTTGATATGCGGCGGACAGGGCGCCGCGGCATGTACGACGGAGGTGAGCGAGGACAGGTCGTAGCCCTCGCGGACGTCCTTGGGCAGGCGCAGCAGCCGGACGAACATCGTGGGCACGACCTGGACCTGCTCGATGCGGTGGTGGGCGATCAGCCGGAGGAACTCCTCGGCGTCGAAGCGCGGCATCAGCGTGATGTCCAGACCGGCGGCGAGGGCGAGGACGGCGTGCTGGCTGGGCGAGGCGTGGTAGAGCGGGGCGGGGATGAGCGTACGGCCGCCGGGGGCGACGGCGAAGTACTCCAGGAACCGCAGTACCGCTTCCTCCAGCCGGTCCGCGGCGACGGGTTCGCGCAGCACTCCCTTGGGGCGTCCGGTGGTTCCGGAGCTGTAGATGACGGTGGGCGGGCGTTCCACGGCGACGTCCCGCAGCGGTGCGCGGCCTTCCAGCCAGTCGTCGAGCAGCGGGTGGGCACCGGTGGCCGGCGGCAGGGCGATCCCGCAGGCGGCCGCGACCCCGGCCGGGACGGCCACCTCGACGACCCGTACGCCGTCGGGAAGCACGGCGGACACCTCGGCCAGCAGGTCGGTGTGCACAAAGACGACCTTGCTGCCGCTGTCGGCGAGCACATGGCGCAGCTCGTGGTGCCGGAAGTGCCAGTTGACGGGAACCGCCGAGGCCCCGAGCAGAGCGGCTCCGGCGGTGATCTCCAGATGGGCGGGCTCGTTGCGCAGCACGACGGCGATCCGGTCGCCGGGCTCAACTCCCCATTCCTTCAGGCCGGTTGCGATCCGTGCCGCACGTTCGAGGAAGGCCGGATAGTCGCGTTCATGGCCCGCGCAGCGGATGACCGGGGCGCCGGCGGCGGATCGGGCGACGGCTTCCATGGTGCCTCCAGTGAGTGCGACCGGATGGCTCATTGAACCGGCAAGACGCGTTCCTCGCCAGGGCGCTGACCTCTCGTCAGCCGCGCGCCGGCCATACGACGCGCCCTTCTCGGCCATTCCCCCGCCCCCCCCACTTAGGTCCGAGGTCTCCTGGCCTTCCACTCTCCAATTTCCCCAACTCGCCGCCTCTTCCTCCTAGATGCTCCGATGTTTGTCATGTCCGGGGTCTTCCGGTCCGGCTGCCGGGACTGCACCATGCGGGATGGCACAGGAGGCACGTACGTGACCAACTGACCCGAGGAGCGAGCGATGCACAGCCGCACAAGACCGTTCGGGCTGCCGGTACTGGCGGGGGTGCTGGGCGCCCTGCTGCTGGCCGCCGGCGGCCCCGTCGCCGCCGCGAAGCCCCCGCCCCGGCACACCGCCGGTCCCGGCACCAACCACGCGACCGATGATCCCTTCACCTCGCCGCGCACCTCGTGGTGGCGTCAGAGCCGCTTCGGGATGTTCATCCACTTCGGCGCGTACTCGAATCTGGAGGGCGAATACACCCGGCCCGACGGCACGGTCTGCCGCAACGCCGAGTGGATCAAGCGCGAGTGCCGGATCCCGGACGAGGAGTACGAGCGGCAGGCCGCCACCTTCAACCCGTCGGCCTTCGACGCCCGAGCGATCGTGCGGGCGGCCAAGGACGCCGGTCAGCGCTACATCGTCATCACCTCCAAGCACCACGACGGCTATGCAATGTGGCCCACCCGGCAGAACACCTGGAATCTGCGCGACCACTCCTCCTTCGACCCGCACCGCGACATCCTCGCCGAGCTGAAGAAGGCCGCCGACGCCGCCGGGATCAAACTCGGCTTCTACTACTCGATCTGGGACTGGCACGATCCGGACTTCGCCGACCCGGCCACCTTCCCGCGCTACAAGAAGCGGATGTACGGCCAGCTCAAGGAGCTGATCGACAGCTACGACCCGGCACTGCTGTGGTTCGACGGCGAGTGGGACACGGACAACCCCACCAACCGCTGGTCACGCCGCGACGGTGCCGACCTCCAGGCGTATCTGCACACCCTGAATCCTCGTCTGATCGTCAACAACCGGGTCGGCAAACGCGAGGTGGTCGACGGCGACTTCGGCACACCGGAGCAGGAGATCCCCGCGGAGCCGGTCGACGGGCAGCTCTGGGAGAGCTGTATGACGCTCAACGACCACTGGGGCTTCGCCAAGTACGACACCCACTGGAAGTCGTCGGCGACCGTGGTCCGCAACCTGCTGGACGTGGCGAGCCGCGGCGGCAACTATCTGCTCAACGTGGGCCCGGACAGGCTCGGGCGCATCCCGCAGCCGTCCGTCGACCGGCTGCGGGAGACCGGCCGGTGGCTGGCCGCGCACGGCCAGGGCGACGCGGTGTACGGGGCCGGGCACACCGGTCTGGTGGCGGACCCGCCCTGGGGCGCGGTCTCCCGCCGGGGCAACGAGCTGTACGCCGCCGTCACCTCCTGGCCGGCCCCCGGCGCCGCACTCCACCTCACGGCGAGGGCACCGTTCGACATCACCGCGGCCCGGGTGCTGGGCAGTTCCCAGCAGGTGAAGGCCGTCCGGTCCGGGGACGGCTTCGACCTCACTCCGTCCGGCGCGGCCACCGATCCTCGCGCAAGCGTCATCCGGCTCACCATCCGGCCGCCCGCCGCGGCCTCCGCCGGCACCGGCACCGGACTGACGGCGCGGAGCTGGGCCAATGACTCCTTCACCGGCCCGCCCGCGGTGACCACCGTCGATCCGACGGTGAACAAGTCCTACCGCTTCGACGGCTCACCGGACCCGAAGATCCCCGCCGACCGCTTCAGCACCCGCTGGACCGGCAGCATCCAGCCGCGCTACGACGAGACGTACACCTTCACCACCGTCTCGGACGACACCGTGCGGCTGTGGATCGACGGCACGTTGGTGATCGACGGCGCCACCCCGCACGGCCCGAGGGCCGACAAGGGGACGGTCACCCTGAAGGCCGGTCAGCGGCACCGTATCCGGATCGACTACACGGAGCAGACCGGCGAGGCCCATATGAAGCTGCTGTGGTCCAGCCCGAGCCAGGACCGGCAGATCGTGCCGCGGCGTCAGCTCTACGCCGACTGACCGCGGCCGTACGGGCCGGCCGCGGGTGGGCGGGAAATCGCCCACCCCCGGTTGGGCCGTTCGGTTCGGCGCGGGCCTTCCCATGACCGGCGGGCCTTCCCATGACCGGCCGTGCGTCGGGGCGCCGTTGTCCGTGTCCGCTCCTATCCTCGGGGAGCATGAACCACGACGAGATCCTGCGAACCCATGGCGAGGCTCTCGCCCTCTTCGGGACCCGGGTGCATGCCGTCCGCGACGACCAGTGGGAGGCCCCGACGCCGTGCACGGAGTGGTCGGTGCGCGATCTGGTGAACCACCTCACCGCGGAGCAGCTGTGGGTGCCCCGCCTGGTGCGGGACGGCGCCGCGATCACGGACGTCGGATCGGACTTCGACGGCGAGGTGCTCGGGGACGACCCGGCCGCCGTCTGGGACCGCGCGGCGGTGGCCGCCGTGGCGGCGTTCTCGGAGCGCGGTGCGCTGGACCGGCCGGTCCAGCTGTCCTACGGCTCGCAGCGTGCCGAGGCGTACTGCACACAGATGATGGCCGACGCGGTGGTGCACACCTGGGATCTGTCCCGGGCGATCGGCGCCGAGGAGCGGCTGCCCGGCCATCTGGCGACGGCGGCGCTGCGCGAAGTGGAGCCGTATGCCCCCGGGCTCGCCGCCTCCGGGCTGTTCGCTCCCGCGATGGAGCCGCCGGCGGACGCCGATGATCTCACCCGGCTGTTGTGTCTGCTCGGGCGTCGGCCCTGACCCCGGAGGAGGAGGCCCAAGGGTCAGGGCCGATACACACCTGCGATCAGCCGATCAGTCGATGCCGCGGAAGATATTCGGCTCGGCGGGATCGTCGTCGCAGCCGGCCAGGCGCACCGGGGCACAGCGGTCCCAGACTTCTAGGTTGCGGACTTCCTTGATCCGGCCTGGCCGCTCGCCCTGCTTCAAACGGGGCTGCTTGTGTTGAGCTTTGTGCAATGCCACCACGCACTCCTTCATCGAGGTATTGGTTCCGACGCGGTGGCGCCTTGTTCACAAACCGGGAGGTCAGCCAAGGTTTGTGGCGTTCCCGCGACGGGCCAATGGTGTTGGCGTCTCCCAGAAAGGTCGTCCGTCGCCCCTCAGAGTAACGACGCGGCACGCGGCGCGCTCGACGTTTTCCCTTGAGAAAGTCAAGTCCTCGAAAAGCGCGAATAACGCCCCCCGAGAATGACGGGCGACAGGCTCGAATATGTGATGTACGTCACTCACTCCAATGGCCCTGCGGTTGCTGCATTCGCGCCGGTCCCTACGCTGGAGAGTGAGCGAGGGATCCGGCCTCCAAGGCCGCGCGCCATGCCGCGGAGCGCGCGGCCGCGGTGCTACCCATGGGCGGGTGGCATGGTTCTCGGATTCCGGTTACTGGCTGGGGCGGCTGGTCTTCCAGCGCCTGCTGGCCGTTCTCTATGTGGTCGCGTTCCTCGCGGCGGTGCGGCAGTTCCGGGCACTGATCGGTGCGCGCGGGATGCTGCCGGTGCCCGACTACGTGGCGAGGGTGCCGTTCCGCGCGGCGCCCTCGGTCTTCCACTGGCACTACTCGGACCGCTTCTTCGCACTGTGGTCATGGGGCGGGGTCCTGCTCGCCGCGGCCGTGGCGGCCGGGGCCGCGGACGCCGTGCCGCTGTGGGCGTCGATGGTGATGTGGGCCGTGTTGTGGGTGCTGTATCTGTCCATCGTGAACGTCGGGCAGACCTGGTACGGCTTCGGCTGGGAGTCGCTGCTGCTGGAGGCGGGCTCGCTGGCGGTGTTCCTGGGAAACGCCGAGACCGCTCCCCCGGTGACGATCATGTGGCTGCTGCGATGGCTGCTGTTCCGGGTGGAGTTCGGGGCCGGGCTGATCAAAATGCGCGGCGACCGCTGCTGGCGGGATCTGACCTGCCTCTACTACCACCATGAGACCCAGCCGATGCCGGGCCCGCTGAGCTGGTTCTTCCACCATCTTCCCAAGCCCCTCCACCGGGTCGAGGTGGCCGCCAACCATGTCGCCCAACTCGCCGTTCCGGTCCTGCTGTTCACACCGCAGCCGATCGCCGGATGGGCGGCGGTCGCGATGGTGGTCACCCAGCTGTGGCTGGTGGTCTCCGGCAACTTCGCCTGGCTGAACTGGGTGACCATCGCACTCGCCCTGTCGGCCGCCGCCCCGCTGTGGGCGCAGCCCTCCGCACCGCTCCCGGCGCCACCCGTCTGGTTCGAGGTCCTGGTCCTCCTCGCCACCGCCGGGGTCCTCGCGCTCAGCTACCGGCCGGCCCGCAATCTGCTGGCCCGGCAGCAGATGATGAACACGTCCTACGAGTCGCTCCATCTGGTCAACTCGTACGGCGCGTTCGGCAGCATCACGCGAGTGCGCCGGGAGATCGTGGTGGAGGGGACGGCGGACGCGGTGACCGGGCCGGACACGACCTGGCTCGCCTACGAGTTCCACGGCAAGCCGGGTGCGGTGCGCCGGATGCCGCGTCAGTTCGCGCCGTACCACCTGCGGCTGGACTGGCTGATGTGGTTCGCCGCGCTGTCACCGGCCTACGCACGGGCCTGGTTCGTGCCGTTCGTGACGCGGCTGCTGGAGAACGACCGGGACACGCTGCGGCTGCTGCGCGGCAATCCGTTCCCGGATCTGCCGCCGGCCCGGATCAGGGCCCGGGTCTTCCGCTACCGCTTCACGACCTGGCGGGAACTGCGGGATACCGGGGCGTGGTGGCATCGCACCGAGGAGCGGGAGTTTCTGCCGCCGGTTGCGCGGTCAGCTCTGCACGGAAGGCGATGACCATATCGCGTGCGTGGCGCAGTCCGATGCGCACGAAGTCCTTTTCCAAGGAGGCCAGTTCGGCCAGTGTCTCGTCCCGGTCGCGGCCGAGGCGGGCGCGGGACTTGACCAGGCCGAGCCGGGAGAGGGCCACGCCGCGGGGCTCCTGCATGTCATTGAACTCCTGCAGCGAGAGGGTGTAGGTCTCCCGCGCGGACTCGTAACGTCCCGCCCGGTAGAGGACGTTGGCGCGCATCTTGTGGTTGTAGGCGAGCGCGCTCGCCAGGTCCATGGCGCGGCAGATGGCCTCCGCCTCGGACAGCAGATCCAGCGCCCGGTCCGTCTCGCCCTGGACGGACAGGACATCGGCGACGCCGCGCAGCGACCAGGCGCGCCCGCGGAAGTCATCGGCCTCGGCGGCGATCCGGGCGGACTCCTCGAACAGCTCCAGGGCCTTGTCGTAGCCGCCGGTGTTGCGGTGCATCTGGGCTATGCCGGACATCGCCCAGACCATGTGCCGGGCCTCGCCGTGCGCCCGGCCCTGTTCGAGCAGCTGCTCGTGGAGTTCGGCGACCGCGGCGTAGTCGCCCTGTATGCGGCCGGTCTCGGCGAGGCCGGCGAGCGAGTAGCCGTGGGCGAGGCGGTCACCGCTGCCGTCGGCCAGCGCGACAGCATGGGTGAGCAGCCGGCGGGCGAGCGGCAGGGTCCCGCACTGGCGGGCCAGGGTGCCGCCGCTCCACAGGGCCCAGGCCATGGCGCCCGGGTCACCGGCGGTGCGGCCGCTGCGGTAGCTCTCCCGCCAGGCGTCGCCCGCCTCCGCCACCCGGCCGAGCCGGCGGTTGGCCTCGGCGACCGCGAGCGCGGCCCGTGACCGCTCCAGTGGTGTGCCCGCGTCGGCGTGCGCCCGGCTCGCCGTCGCCAGTACCTCCTCGTAGGAGGAGTTCACACCCAGAGCCGAGCCCAACTCGCCCTGGTATTCCGGGGCGAATGCCTTGCCGTACATAGATCCGTGGCCCTCTCGATTCATCTCCGTGCCTTGATCAACAACCTACGATCCGTGAAGGGGCCGGCGAATCCGTCCGCATGTGGGTTATGCCGTACGACTCGAGTGCTACGGAGGAGGATCATGGTCATCATGGGGATGTAGGGGCTCGTCAGGGTCACCCCTCCGATGGGGGACCGCGCGAGCCCATGCACCCCGCGCCCCGCCGGACGCTCGGCTTGCCGGAGCCGGGCGGCACGGGACACCCTGCTGACAACCACCCGTCACGGACCACCGACCGCGAGCACCGAGGTGTGGCATGGGAGCAGAAGGCACGGGAACGCAGACCGGGAGCGGTACGGGCCGCCGGCGGTTCCTCGGCACCGTCGCGGGGCTGGGGCTGGCCGCGGCGGCCGGGACGGGGCTGCGCTCGTTGGAGGACACCGAGCCCGCGCAGGCCCCCCGCCGCCCGGCGCCACGCCCGCCCCGCGTCCGTCCGCTCTTCCTGGGGACCTACACCTCGGTCGAGGGCGGCGGCACCGGCGTCGGATACGGCACGTACGACACCAGGACCGGGCAGATCACCGCCGGCGGGGTGGTGACCGGCGTCGGCGATCCCTCGTACCTCGCCCTGGCGCCGTCCGGCCGCACCCTCTACGCGGTCAACGAGCGGGAGCAGGGCGGGGTGACCGCCATGGCGCTGCGGCCGGACGGCCCGCCCGGCGTCCTGGGCACCCGGTCCACGGGCGGCGCGGGCCCCTGCCATCTGTCGGTGCACCCCGGCGGCCGCTGGCTGCTCAGCGCCAACTACCTCTCCGGCAGCGTCGCCGTACATCCGGTCGACCGGGCCACCGGCGCCCTGGGCGAGCGCACGGATCTGGTCACCCACTCCAGCCCGCCGCCCGGCCCCGGACAGGACGGGCCGCATGCCCACCAGATCATCACCGCCCCGGACGGCCGCCATGTGCTGGCGGTGGACCTCGGCAACGACACCGTCTACACCTACCGGCTCGACTCCTCGGCCGGAAAGCTCACCCAGCTGTCGTACGCGACGCTGCGGCCCGGGGCCGGCCCCCGGCATCTGACCTTCCATCCCTCCGGCGACTTCGCGTATCTGGCGAACGAGGTCGACAACACGGTCGTGGTCTGCCGCTACGACCGCCGGAGCGGACGACTCACGCCCGGTGCGCCGCAGCCCACGGGCACCGGCCCGGGCACCAGCTACCCGGCGCAGCTCCTGGTCACCAGGGACGGCCGCTTCGCCTATCTCGCCAACCGCGGCCACAACAGCCTGACCCGCTACGCCGTGGAGACCGCCGGGGCCCGGCTGCGACTGCTGGACACCGTGCCCGTGGGCGGGGACTTCCCCCGGCAGATCGCCTTCTCACCGGATCAGCGATGGCTCTTCGCGGCGAACCAGAAGTCCGGATCGGTGACGGTGTTCTCGGTGGACCCCCGGACCGGGACCCTGGACCGCACGGGCACCCCGTTCACGGCTCCGGTACCGGTGTGCGTCCTGCCACTGTGAGCGGGGGGCATGGGCCGCTCCGGGGTCCGCGGCGCGGTCCCCATGGCTCCTTGAACCGCCACCACCCCGGCCACGCGACCACCGGCAACCCGCACCAGCCCTCCCCCAACCCAGCGGCAAGTCCGACTTCTTCAAAGGCAAGCAGCTAAAGCTGTGGGGCTGTGCGGCTCCATGCTTACTCAGCCGCCGCCGGCTCTGCGAGAAGGCCCGGCAACGCCGCGAACCAGGCTCCGTGGCTCAGGGAGTCGGGGGGTTCGACCTCCATGCCGAGTTCGACCGTGGCGACGGCGTAATCCGCCTCGTCCAGGTTCAGGCCGAGCAGCTCGTGGAGTTCACCGATGAGCCTGGCGACGAGGCCGGGGGCGGTCGAGGCGCGGTAGTCGGCGACGGCGCCGGCATGGTCGCCGAATTCCTCCGGCATGCCCTGGGAAAACCAGCCACCGAGCAGCTGCCCCAGCTCCGGAAAGCGGGCGTGCCACTCCCAGTGTGTCTGTGGTGTCAGGTACTCGGGGGCTTCGGCGGAATCGACGCTCGCTCGAAGATGGCCCGCCACGCACTCCAGCCAGCTCTGAATCTTCTCCTGCGGAAGCCCGGTGTCGGGCAGGTGGAAATACTCTCCGAGGCGGATCCGTACGTCGGAGGGTGGGAACTTGGCGAACTCGGCGACTTGCCGGGCCCCGATGGAGATGACCCAGGGGCGGGTGTGCCAGGTATGGCGCAGATACGCCTCGAGGGCGGTGCTGCGCTCCTCGGGGGTGTCATCGGCGGTCTGCCCGAGGTAGGCGTGCAGCACCTGTTCCATCTCGCCGTAGTCGCGGTCATGCGGAAAGGGTTTCAGCGGCATATCGGCCCCTCAGAGATAGATGGGGAATGTTGCATGCACGCGAAACCCATTCGGATTGTCCGGGTCCCGCTTGAGGATGACCCGAGCCGCGTGTACGTCCGTGGCTTCCCGGCCGGCCAGCAGCATTGCCTTGATCTGGACTCGGCCGACCGGTTCCCGTGAGGGCCAGGCCGCCTCGACCGTGAGGCGGTCGCGACTGCTTTGCGCGAGCCAGCGGCGGATTTTTTGATCGTTCAGGGAGACAACCTGCTGGGTGCACCACTGCGCCGTTTCGCGGTCGGGGTAGGAGGCGGCACGCGTCAACATGTCGAGAGTTCCTCCTTGTCCGTGTGATGGTCGCGCATGTGCTCGGTGAGACGGGAGGCAAGATGAGTAAACCATTCGGTCCATGTGGGATGGTCGCCCATGGCCGATTGCGTGACCTCTTCGAAAACGTAGTGAAGCATTTCCTCCGTGGGGTAGGCGGCGAGCGCCATGTGTACTTCGGCGACCAGACGGGGCACCGTCCAGCGGCAGCGAGGGTGGACCTCACCCAGCCAGTTGTCGATGGCCTCATCAGACGAGTCGATGGCGTCGCAGTAACTGGCTTCCAGGTGGCCATTGAATTGACTGAGGAGAGGGTAGAGGTCCTGAATTTGATGACTGGCGGGAGGGAGCAAGGACCCGGCTGAAGGCCGCGATTCTTTTTCGAGCACCGAAATGCAATTTTCGAGCGTCGACCGTACGGTTTCAGCGCTTTGGTGGCGAGAGAGCCGCTTGACGACTGCTTGGAAGGCCGGGTGCACGTCCGGAAGAGAAAGGACTTCCCGGGTTTGCGCCACCACTTCTTCCACGGTACGGGATGTGCCCCCCGCATTGGCTGCAAGCAGGCGACGGAACCTCTCAACGACAGTCGGCGAAGCGGTGTCGAGATCCTGACGCTTCCCATCCGACAGAAATTCGACGAAATGAACGGCGCCACCGTATCGGCGATACCAATAGAGGTCGGCCTTCTCGGTTGATTCGGGCATTTTATTCCTTGGGGTAGCTGGTAAGTACCACGAATTTTGGCGTCATGTTCGGTTCATAGCGGAGGATCGTTTGCACGCGACGTACGTTTTCGGGTTTCGCGTCGTCCCCTTGAGCCATGTAATCCTGCTTGGAAACGCTCCTTCCGGTAATCTCATTACTCCCCTCCGGGCTTTCAATCGACAGCGAACTGGGGGGAGGATCACTCTCAAGCCATTCTCTGATCTTTCGATCGTTGTCGTCTATGTTCTCCTGTGTGAATTTCTGCGCATCATGCATGTTCTTGAACGTCGAAGATGAACTTGGGGCTATGTTTCCGTTCGGCCTGAGATCATCTCGCAATCTCTGGGTGAGCTGCTCATCGGTCTTCCCTACGTGCTTGTCGATCGGGTGCGCGTGCGAGTTCGGGTTCCCGGCCTGCTTCTCCTCCTGACTCGCCAAGTCGATCGGATAGGCATGCTTCGACTTGTCATCGTCCGGCACGTTCCACGTGTGATCCGGCTTGAACTCGTGGAGGGCGCGGTTGCCGACAGCCTCCGCCCTTGCCTCCTCCGCGGCGTAAGTTGGCGCGCTGCGCGCAGCTTCGTCCAGCGGGTCTTCGAGGCTTGTCAAGGACTGGCCGATCGTGTGGGCACGATTCTCGTACTTCTCCATCGCCTGCGCGATGGCACCTTGGTCAAGCTTCTGGAGAAAAATGGCCGCGATCTCATTCATGCCCATCAGCATGAGCTTGGCCTTCTCGACGACATCGAAATCCCCGATGATCTCCTTGATCGTGTCCTTTACCGCCTGAACGAATATTTGCTTGAGCTTGCGCCGGGCATCATCAGCGGCATCGGCCCACTCTTCGCAGCTGTCGGCCAGCCTCTTGGCCGAATCCCTCTGCACCTCCAGGATGGGGCGGCTGGTGGCGTTCCTGTGATCAGGGCCGTGCGGTCCGGGCTTCTTTCCGTGTCCCCAAACGTAGCCGTCGGAAGGGCGGTTCGGGTCGCTTCCCCAGGCTGTCGTACCCCAGATGCTGCGGCAGAACGTATGCATGGCGGCCTGCCACTCGTCGTTCTGCGTGTTGGTGATGCCAGCGATCTCGGTGCTGAAACCAGTCCCGGCGTCTGTATGGTTCCGTGCTGCGGTGCGCCACAGGTCGGCAAGGGAACGCAGTTCGTCCGAGTCGGCCAGAGGCAGGTTCTCCGCGACCTTCACGAACCCCTTGAAGCGATCGAGGAGAACGTGTTGTATGGCGTCGTCGATCGCGGGCACATCTTCGAGGAAATCATCCATCCCTTCGGCCGTCGCGTCCCGGTAAATCGACGGAGGCGTGGGGTAGTTGGGTGCTTTCTCGATCACGCTCGGCGGATGCTCGGTCGCCGACGACCCGCTCGACTTATGGTTTGTCGCCTCTTCTGCCTTGACGTAGTTGTTCGCGGTGACGGTGAGGCCGGTAGACACACCGCCAATGCTCGCTATGCTGCGTCCCCATACATGGAGAACCCTTGACGCCGTCTTGTCATAGGGTGCACCGAAGGCGGCAGCCGCAACCCCTCCGCCGCCCGAAGCCTGGTATTCACTGTGCTCGGAGAGTAGATGCTTGGCGTGGGAGTGATAGGCGTCCTGTTGCTCCGCGACGTTCCGGGAAACGGCGTAAAGGTCTTCCGGGTCGACGTCGAAACCACCAGAAGAAGGGGGGTTGGCCATCAGGCAGCCCCCCAACCGCGCATCACGGCTTGGTGTGCCGAACTGTAATTGCTGTGGCCGTTCGTGACGAGGTGGTGGCACCAGCGCTGAGCAGATTGCAGGCTTTTCATGGAGGCTTCCCACTCGTCCATGCGTTGCATGCAGGCGTCCCTGGCGTCGCCTTCCCAACTCTCCATGATCTTAAATAGTGCGTCCTGAACAGATTCGAGATTCTCCGTCAGCCGGCTTAGCGTCTGATCCAGTTCTGATGTCAGGTAGGTCAATGCGGAAAAATTGACCGATATCGCGGTACTCAAGGACACTTCCCCCCGGTGCGTCGGACGCCATGCGTTGCCAGCCGTCGAACATAACTGATCAGTGAACGGCAGTGCGGCATCGAACCAGGTGAGTTCCGGTCAAGAAGCTTGGCTGGATAGCGATATGCGCAGCGGATGACGACACCGTCCGCGACGTGAGCCTCATTTTGCGATCACCGGGATCGCCGTCGCCCAGGTGCGGATGCGGCGGAAGCTGGAGCGTACGGAGCCGGAGCGGCTGACGCTGAAGATGTGGCTGTTTCCGTGGCTGAGCCGGCTGACCATTGCGCTGATGGCAGTGGTGATCGGGGCCATGGCGTGGTTGCCGGACAGCCGGTCGCAGTTCTGGCTGAGTCTGCTGACGGTGGCCGTGGTGCTGGCCGGTTACGAGCTGCGGCGGCGGAAGGGACCGGCCGGCGCGGGCTGAGCCGCGCCGGCCGAACGGACACGTCCTAGCACACGCCCTAGCCGGCCTGCTGCTCGTAGCCCACGAGCCGGACGCAGACGGCGAGGCCCTCGATGGCCTGCTCCAGTTCTTCGAGGCCGGGGTAGCTGGGCGCGATCCGGATGGTGGCGTCGCGCGGGTCGTCACCGTACGGGTGGGTGGCGCCGGCCGGGGTCAGCACGATGCCCGCCTCGGCGGCCCGGCGTACGACCTCCTTGGCGCAGCCGTCCGGCACTTCGAGGGTGACGAAGTAGCCGCCCTTGGGGTCGGTCCAGCGGGCCAGTCCGGTGCCGCCGAGCTCGGCCTCCAGGATGCGGGCCACCGCCTCGAACTTCGGCCCGAGCAGGGCGCGCTGGCGCTCCATGTGGGTCCGCACCCCGTCGGCGTCCCGCAGGAACATCGCGTGCCGCAGCTGATTGACCTTGTCCGGGCCGATCGACCGCTTGGCGTTGTTGGCCAGCAGCCACTTCACGTTCGCGGGCGACGAGCCGAAGAAGGCGACGCCCGCGCCCGCCGCGGTGATCTTCGAGGTGGAGCCGAAGACGAACGCGCGGTCCGGGTTCCCGGCGTCCGCGCAGGCGGCGAGCAGATCGGCGATCTCGACGGGCTCGTCGGTGAGGTGGTGGGCGGCGTACGCGTTGTCCCAGAAGATCCGGAAATCGGGCGCGGCGGTGTTCATCGCGGCCAGTCGCGCCACCGTCGCGTCGCTGTAGCAGACCCCGTCCGGGTTGCTGTACTTCGGGACGCACCAGATGCCCTTGACGGCCGGGTCCTCGGCGACCAAACGCTCCACGACCGCCATGTCCGGCCCCTCGGCCGTCATCGGCACCGGGATCATCTCGATCCCGAACCGCTCACAGAGCGCGAAGTGCCGGTCGTAGCCCGGTATCGGGCACAGGAACGCGATCCGCTCCTGCTCCACCCACCGCGACTCGGCCCCCGGCAGCACGCTCAGCAGGGCGTGCACCAGGCTGTCGTGCATCAGCTCAAGGCTGGAGTTGCCCGCCGCGAGGAGCTGCCCGACCGGCACCTGGAGCACCCCGGCGAATATCTCCCGGAGCTCCAGCAGCCCTTCAAGACCACCGTAGTTGCGCACGTCCGTACCGTCGGCGGCGGTGTGCCGCCCGGCCGGCAGGCTCAGCAGTTCCTCGGAGAGGTCGAGCTGCTCGGGCGCCGGCTTGCCCCGCGTGAGATTCAGCGAGAGTCCGCGCCCCGCGAGATCCTGATAGTCCTTGCGGGCCCGCTCGAGGAGCCCGTTCAGGGCGTCGGCGCTCAGCTCGGTGGTCATGGTGTTTCCTCTCAGGCCGGTGGCGCCGCGGGGTCGGCGCCCGGGGCTTCGGTACTGCCTGCCGAGGATACAAACCGGCGTCCGGCCGCCCCGGCCAGGCCCGGGTGGATCTTGCTCGGGCCCGGCATACCAGGCCCGGCACCTCACTGCCGTATCGGTTCGCACCGCTATGGCCGCTATGTAGCAGAATGCAGCCGAATTGCCATTTTGTGAGGTGGGTTCCGGAACCGCGAGGCACCCGGCCAAGATCCACCGGACACGGCTGCCCGCCCGGACGGCCAGGAACCCCGCGTGGGCACGGCACCGTCGTACAGAGCATGATCGACACTCCCGCCGCTCGGACACAGCGGCTCATCGAGGCGTGGGGGCACGTCACGGCCGACTCGGACCGCGCCGAAGCGGACCCGCTCGTCCAGGACTGCGCCCGCCGCCTGCTCACCGATCCCGGCGGCGGGACGGCGTATCTGTGGACCTTCGGGCTGGTGCGGATGGCCGGATACCTCGCCTGGCAGCCGGGGCAGGAAGCCGCCCGGAGCGCTCTGGACGCGCTGCGCGCCGTCGACCGGGCGCTGGGGGGCCCGCCCTGCGCCCATCCCTCCCACCCCTACGAGGGCACCCTGAAGGGGCTCCTGGCGGACGAGGTGTGGCTGGCCGGGCCCGACCTAATGAGCCTGGTCGGGCCCGCAGCCGAGGACGGCGTCTGGCGGTGCCCGGCCAACGTGGCCGGCTTCGCGCGGCTCACCGCCGACGTCCTCGCCCCGTTCACGGTCCGCGGCATACCCGGGCTGATCCCCGACGCCCACACGAGCAGCCTGAGCAACCTGTCCTCGGTCCTCAACGGCTACCCCTACGGCGACCCCGGCGAGGAGCTGTCCTTCCAGGCCGGCGGCCTCCCCCGCCATCCGACGCAGGGGGTGCTCGCCGGGTATGTCGTCACCCTGCACGCGAGCCAGTGGTACGCGACGTCCGGCCTGATCACCGAGAAACGCGTGCTGGACGACATGATCGCGGGCCTGGAGGCGGCGCTGCCGCTACTGGGCGACGCGCCCTGTGCACGTACCGTCGCCGAGCACCCCGGCCTGGACAGCGACCCGAGCGGCAACGCCAGGACCGGCTACCTCCTGCGCAGCCCCGGCGGCCGGGCCGAGCTCAGGTCGTGGCACGCGGACGCGCCCCTGGAGCGGTGGCTGTGCCACGACTTCCTGCGCGGCCTCGCCCACGAGGCGCTGGGCAATCTGCGCTATGCGCGGGACTCGCTCTTCGGCATCCGGGACGACCGCCTTCTGGACGCCGAGTACCTCCGCCCCGACGGGCGGCTCGACATCGGCGCGCTCACACACTGCTTCGACGAGGCGGAGTACGACACGTCGTGGCAGGCCGAGAACGCCGTGCGCTGGGCCGCCCGGCGCTACGCGGCCACGGAGGACGGCAGCCCACGGGAGCGTCTGGTGCTGCTGCTCCTCGTCCTGTGGTGCGCGGGGACCGCCGAACTGGCTCCTGACGTCGGCGAGGAGATCCGGGACCTGCTCGTCGGCGCCCGGACGGTCCCGTCCGACTCGGCGTGTGCGCACGCCGATGCCCATCCACCCGAGTACCCGGACTTCGAGGCGCACCTCAACCACCTCTACGCACCGGATGAGTTCGACGCCCCCGAGGAAGCCCGTGGCGCCGGGGCGTGGGGCTGCCCCCGCTACCTGGCCGGGCTGGCCGAGGACGCGCTCGCGGCACTGACGTGATCACGGGACGCGGCGAACGCGCCGAGGTCTGCCACCGCACCATCACCGTCACCGTCGCGGCGATCCGCCTCCGGATGTGACTTCGCGGCTGCCCCGCCGGCCCCTTCCTTGCCCTGCCCGGGCGATACCCCTAGCCCGCCAGATACTGCCGCAGCAGATCCCGTAGTTCGGTCTCGAACTCCGCGTAGGTGCGGCGGAGTTGCTCGCCCGGCCAGTTCTCCGGCAGGAGTTCGGCGGGCAGCAGCGGGTCGGCGAGGAGATGGCGGAGCGCGGCCGCCGCGACCGTGAAGCGGTCGGCGTGGGTGCCGGCGCGGTCCAGTGCGACCGACAGGGCGCGGGCCCGCCCGGCCCAGCCGGTCAGGTCCCACAGCCGGCCGGCGAGCGTGGCCGGGTCACCGTCCGGGGTGCCGGTGAACCAGGTGCACTGGTCGGTGACGACGGCGGGGCGGGACCGGTCGAGGTTGGCGGGGCGCAGCCAGTTGCCCTCGCGGAGCTCGGCCATCCGCAGCGTCGCCATGGCCTGGCGCAGCGCGGTGCGCTCGGCCGCCGGACGGCCTTCCGGGGTGGTGACGACGGCGATCTCCCAGTCCCCGCTCCAGGGGCGGGTCCGCGGTGAGCGGCTCTCGTCCTGCCTAGTCTGGCGCGCCAGCAGCCGGGTCGTGAGGGCGTACGCACCCTCGGCCTGCCGCAGGTCACCGGCGGCCACCATCCGGGAGAGCGCGACCCGGACGGTGCCCTCGGCGATGCCGAAGAGCTCACCGACCCGCACCAGGGCGCGCGCGGGCAGCCGCGGCGGGTGGTGCCCGAGGAGGGTGCTCAGCACGATGGAGCGGGCCGTGAGCGGGCGGAGCGCGAGCGCGGCGGCCTCGGTGTCGTCGATCGTGCGGGTCCGGTCGTCGTTCATATGTGCACGGAATTCTAGCGAGGGCGGCCTGGGCGGGATGAGAGCGCCGAGAGTCTTACAGCCGTCCCTCTTACAAGCGCCCCCTCACAAGACCCTCTTACAGCCTTCCCACGGCTGTCCGGTTTCTGTAACGTCAATGCTATGACCGTCACCCATGAAGTCGTGAATCAGGCCCCGCCGCTGACCGGGTTCAGCACGGCGGACGAGCCGGCCCTGCTGGAGGCGCTGCGCCGGGACGGCGCCGAGTGGGGCGTGCGGGAGGTGACCGAGCTCGGCGCGCTGGCCGGTTCCGCGGCGGTGCAGGAGCAGGCCCGCTGGGCGGAGGAGCAGCCGCCGCGGCTGCACACCCACGACCGGTTCGGCCACCGCATCGACGAGGTCGCCTTCCATCCGGCCTGGCATCAGCTGATGACCGTCGCGGTGGAGCACGGGCTGCACGCCGCGCCCTGGGCCGACGGCCGCTCCGGGGCGCATCTGGTGCGCGCCGCGAAGTTCTACGTCTGGTCGCAGGCCGAGGCGGGACACGGCTGTCCGATCTCGATGACGTACGCCGCCGTGCCCGCGCTGCGTGCCGCGCCGGGTCTCGCCGCGCAGTACGAACCGCTGCTCGCCGCCCGCAGCTACGACTTCGGACTGCGGGCGCCGCTGACCAAGTCGGGCCTGATCGCCGGCATGTCGATGACGGAGAAGCAGGGCGGCTCCGACGTACGGGCCAACACCACGCGCGCGGTGCCGGCCGGCGACGGCACGTACCGCATCACCGGCCACAAGTGGTTCACCTCGGCGCCGATGAGCGATGTGTTCCTGGCGCTGGCGCAGACCGAGGAGGGGCTCGGCTGCTTCCTGGTGCCGCGGGTGCTGCCGGACGGCACGCTCAACGGGATGCGGCTGATGCGACTCAAGGACAAGCTGGGCAATCGCTCCAACGCCTCCTCCGAGATCGAGTACGACGAGGCGGTGGCCTGGCCGGTCGGCGAGCCGGGCCGCGGGGTGCGGACCATCGTCGAGATGGTGAACATGACCCGGCTGGACTGTGTGCTGGGGTCGGCGGCCGGGATGCGGGCCGGGCTGCGGCAGGCGCTGCACCACACCGCTCACCGCCGGGCGTTCGGACGGCAGCTGGACCGCCAGCCGCTGATGCGTTCGGTGCTCGCCGATCTGGCGGTCGAGTCGGAGGCGGCGACCCTGCTGGGGATGCGGCTGGCGACGGCGGTGGACCGTTCGCAGGCCGGGGACGCCGGGGAGGCGGCGCTGCGCCGGCTGGCACTGGCGGCCGGCAAGTACTGGGTGTGCAAGCGGGGCAGCACCCATGCCGCGGAGGCGCTGGAGTGCCTGGGCGGCAACGGCTATGTCGAGGATTCCGGAATGCCGCGGCTCTACCGGGAGGCGCCGCTGCTGTCCATCTGGGAGGGCTCGGGAAATGTCGCCGCGCTCGATGTGCTGCGGGCACTGGGCAAGGAACCGGCCGCGCTGGACGCGTTCTTCGCCGAGGTGGAGACCGCGGCGGGCGCCGACCGGCGGCTGGACGCGGCGGTGGCCGGGGTCCGCAAGATGCTCGGTGGGCTCGCCGAGCCGGAGCGGGCACAGCTGATGGCGCGGTCGCTGGCGGAGCGGATGGCGCTGGTGCTGCAGGGTTCCCTGCTGGTGCGGCACAGCCACCCGGCGGTCGCCGATGCGTTCTGCGCCTCGCGGCTCGACGGGGAGTGGGGCAACGCCTTCGGCACCCTGCCGGCCGGCGTCGATCTGACCTCGGTCCTGGAGCGGGCCCGGCCGGATGCGCCGGGTGCGGCCGGGAACGCGGTCTGATGTCCGTACGGGTGGAGCGCGCCGGGCCGGTGACGACGGTGGTGCTGTCCCGGCCCGCTTCCCGCAACGCCGTGGACGGGGCGGCGGCCCGGCAACTCGCCGACGCTTGCCGGGAGTTCGACGCCGATGACGGTGCCCGGATCGCGGTGTTGTGGGGCGAGGGCGGGACGTTCTGCTCCGGTGCCGATCTCAAGGCGATCGGCACCGAGCGCGGCAATCGCGTGGCCCCGGACGGGGACGGACCGATGGGGCCGACCCGGATGCGGCTGGGCAAGCCGGTGATCGCAGCGGTCGCGGGGCATGCGGTGGCCGGTGGTCTGGAGCTGGCGCTCTGGTGCGATCTCCGGGTGGCGGAGGAGGACGCGGTGTTCGGGGTGTTCTGCCGGCGCTGGGGAGTGCCGCTGATCGACGGCGGTACGGTGCGGCTGCCGCGGCTGATCGGCGCGAGCCGGGCGATGGACCTGGTGCTGACGGGGCGTCCGGTCCCGGCCGCGGAGGCGCTGGACATCGGTCTGGTCCACCGCGTGGTGCCGGCTGGTACGGCGCGCGCGGAGGCCGAACTGCTGGCGGCGGAGATCGCCCGCTTCCCGCAGGCATGTCTGCGCAGCGACCGCGCCTCCCTATTGGACCAGGAGGGCCGGGACGAGGAGTCGGCGATGGCCGCGGAACTCCGTTACGGACAGGCGGTACTGCCCGAGGCGACGGCAGGTGCGGCGCGGTTCACCGCGGGGGCGGGACGGCACGGTGCGCCGGACGGGAGTCAGGAACCGGGAGCGTGACGCCCACGGCGCCGGTCCGCCCCGGAGCCGCTCCGGGCTCCTCCGCCTCCGGCCCTGGCCAGGGCGGCGGACGGCAACCGCTGCGACCCGCCACCCCCCAGATGACCGGCGTCGTTGAAGGCCCACGGCCCTCCGCGTACCGTCGCTCTGCCCCGCCTTCGCCGCCCGCCCGCAGCCCGCCCTCCAGGAGCACACCATGCGCGATCTGAACTACCCCGAGGAGGGCGGCACTCGGCGCACTCCGCTGCCGTCGGGCTATCACCACCTCCACGAGGAGCTGCCGCTCGGCCACGGCCGGACGGTGCTGGCCGCTGCGGGCGAGGCGATCACCACCTTCCGGATGCACCGTGCGGCCGGCGCCGGAATCCGCGCCGATGCCCCACGGGCGGCGCCGGGCGTGAACGTCGAGGTCGCGCTGGGGTTCGGCCTGCTGCGGCTGCGGGCGCCGTGCACCGTGGTGTGGACGGTGCACGACGAGAACCGCATCGGGTTCGGATACGGGGCCCGGAAGGGGCATCCCGAGTGCGGTGAGGAGGCGTTCGTCGCCGAGCTGCGCGCGGACGGCTCGGTCTGGTTCACGGTGACCGCCTTCAGCCGGCCCGCCCGCGCGCTCACCCGACTCGCCGGCCCACTGGTCCCCGTCTTCCAGCGCCAGTACGCCCGCCATCTGGGCCGGACCCTCCGACGCCTGGCGAACCGTCCGTAGCTCACCCCCTGATAGCCCCCCGAATACACGTAGTTACTGGCGCGTAGCAATACCGCATCCGATCGCTATACGTCCACCTCGCATTCATCATTTCGTCACCATCACCTCTGGCGACCGTGAAAGAAAACCAGACATGTGTGAAGACGAACTGATCCCGCCGCAGGCGGACATGACCGAGCGGGAGTGGCTGCGGGCCGGGTCGGAGACGACGGCCGGGGGGCCGTCGATGCGGACGACGGGGCGCGTTCCGCAGTGGGTGAACCGGCGGACCCTGCTGGGCGGCGCGATGGCCGGTGCGGCGCTCACGGTGCTGCCTTCGCCGGCCCAGTCGCCCGCTTCCGCCGCGCCCCGCCTCGGGGGCCCGGGAGCCTTCCCGTTCCCCGAACACCCCAATGGAAAGGGCGAGTTCGCCGTTCTGGTCACCGGTGACGCGGGGACGGGGGACGAGGCGCAGTACGCGGTGGCGGCCGCCGCACGGGACCTGTGCCGGACCGAGGGGATAGGCCTTGCGGTGGGCCTCGGCGACAACATTTACGAGAACGGGCCGGAATCCGACGATGACTCGGAGTTCCAGGACAAGTTCGAGAAGCCGAACAGCGGTATCGATGTGCCCTGGCTGATGGTGCTGGGCAATCACGACTGTTCGGGGCTGATTCCCGGCAGCGGTGGCGACCCGTCCCGCGGTGACCGCGAGGTCGCCTATGCCGCCACCTCACGGCGCTGGTACATGCCGAGCCGCTACTACAGCGTGCCGCTGCCGGCCGCCGACCCGCTGGTGGAGTTCTTCGCCATCGACACCATCCCCTGGTCGTCGTACGTGGCCCAGCTCGACCCGCACTACCGCTGGGACGGGCCGTACATGCGCGAGCAGCGGAGCTGGTTGGACGGTGCGCTGCGCGCCTCGCGCGCCCGCTGGAAGGTGGTGATCGGCCACCACCCGTACCTCAACAACGGCAAGCACGGCAGCGCCGGTTCCTATGACGGTTTCGAGATCGGGAACTACACCAGCGGTGTCCACCTCAAGGACATGTACGAGAACGTGGTCTGCGGACGGGCCGATCTGATCCTGTCCGGTCATGACCACACACTGCAGGTCCTTGAGCCGACGGCCCGTACGGGCGGCACCCGGCAGGTGGTGTGCGGTGCGTCGGCCAAGACGGAGGACGGCAAGGCGCACTTCGGGCACCCTGCGGCCTGGCAGAACTTCTCCGACAACGGGTTCATGGTGCTGAAGGTGTCCGGCGCGCGGCTGACCATCGATGCGTACACCGTCGATGTGGCGACCCGGAAGGCCACCCTGGCCCACCGGACCCACCAGACCCGGCCGGTGGCGGCGCCTGCGCGGACGCACGCCTGACGACAGCAGCCGTCCCGGGGCCGCACTCCCCCGGGACGGCTCACCTCGCACGAGAGGAAGGGCAGGCCGGGAGCCCTCCGGCCGGGCCTGAGGGGCCCTCGGGGCATGACCAGTCGGGTCAGTCGGGCGCAAGGGGCAGTCGGCGCACGAGGGGAAGTCAGCGCACGAGGGGCGCTCGGCCTACCAGGTGAAGGTGGCCGAGGCACCGGCCGGCAGAGCATAAGTGACGTGCTGTCCATGCCAGTTGATACCCGTCCGCCGGGTGCGCCCGGTGTCGTTGTAGACGATGAGGGCCCTGGAGCCGTCGGGGTTGCGCCAGGCGACATTGGGGAGGGCGGCCGAGGCGGTGGAGCCGATACGGCGGGCGCCGGGCCGCACGAACTTGGTGAGATGGCCCATCGTGTAGTACTCGACGGTGTAGTCGACCGTGCCGTGCCGTCCGTCGCCGCGGTGCACGGTGACCAGTCCGGTGCAGTTGCCGCAACCGCCGTGGTGCGGACCGCCGTTCTGGTCCACGGCGAGGGACCACTTGACCCAGCTGCGGCCCCAATTGCGGGTGTAGTCGATGAGGTTGCGCATGTCCTCCCGCTGCTGGTTTCTGACCCACCGGCCGCCGGAGTGCTCGGTGTCGTACGCGGCCAGACCCGGATACCGGTGGTGCAGCCTGGTCTGCCGGGTGACCTCACCGCTGTAGCCGTGCCAGGCGACGCCGCCGAAGTTGGGGTGGCGGCGGACGGCGGGATCGTCGACAGTGGGCGCGGCGAATTCTCGATAGGTGTCCCAATTCCAGTCCAGCGCAAGGACCTTGGTGGACAGCCCCGCACGGCTCAGGGCGGGGAGCAGGTCATGCTTGGTGAAGTAGGCGAGTCCGGAGCCGTTCCACCGCATGGACGGATACCCAGAGCAGCAGGTGGGCTCGTTCTGGACGGAGACATAGTCGACCGGCACCCCTCGGTCCCGGTACGCCTGGAGGTACTTCACGAAGTACCGGGCGTAGACGCCGTAGTACTTCGCCCGGAGCCATCCCTGGTCGAGCTTCCTGTTGTCCTTCATCCAGGCGGGTGCGCTCCAGGGCGAGGCCATCACCGTGACGGCCGGGTTGAGCCGGCGGGCCCAGGCGGTCAGCGGCAGGACATCGGCGAGATCGTGCGCGACGGAGAAGTGCTGCAGGCCCGGGTCGGTCCGTCCGGCCGGCCGGTCGTCGTAGGTGTAGCCGAAGCGGGCGAGGTCGGAGGCCCCCATGGGGTTACGGACGAAGCTGAGCCCGATGCCGTCGGCGGGGTCGAAGAGCTTTTTCATCGTGGCGGCGCGGGCACGGTCACTCAGCGCGCCGCTGCTGTTCAGCAGCCATGCGGCGGTATCGGTGAAGGAGGCACCACCACCCTCGAACCGCTGGTATTTCTTCCCCTCGTCGACGGCGATGCCGCCCCCGCCACCCGGCGCGAAGGTGAGCGGCGCCTGCTTCTCCAGCCCCTTGACGACCTGCCGGCCCCCGGCACCGGCGGTGGTGGTGAGGTAGACCTGCACCTGCTGCGGCCCACTGGCCGGCGGTCCGACCGACCACAGCACGACGAGCGCGGCCACCACCGCCCCGGCCGCGCCGGTCAGGATCCGCCGGACGCTGCTGGCTCTCATGTGGGTGTGTCTTCCTCCGGCAAGGACGGTCGGGTACGCACACCGGCACGCGCACACACCGGACCACGGACCTGCTGCCGGCGCGGCCTTACGACGTTCGTGCCATGGAAGTCGTCGAGGGCGAGCCGATCCGTCCGATCACTCATGGGCCGGCCCGCCCCCGACATCGCGCAGTAGTTGGCGGACTCCGCGAACAGGCCGGTAACCGAGCGCGTCTGTGGCGGCAGTCGAGTCGTACACCCGGTCCAGGCGATCGGGCACTGGCCACCCCTGGTCGCGGAATGCCTGGACGACGTCCGGAACCCGTTCGGCGAGCACCGCGCCCGCATCGCGGGAAAGGGCAAGGCAGTCTTCACGGTGAAATGGGTGCGGCCCGGAGATATTGAACCTGCCGGTCACGGTGGAGTGCGTCACGGCCAGGACCCCCGCCGCTGCTACGTCGGCAACGTCGACTGCCCGGTGCAGCAGATGGCGGGCCCGCACGGGCAGTGGCTCCGGAAAGCATCGCGATATCCGCAGCGTGACCGAAGAAATGGGGCAGGCGGCGACCAACTCCTCCGCAGCCAGTTTGGTCTCGTCGTAGATGTCCCTGGGAAGAGGCGTGAGCTGCTCGTCCACCCAGACCGCACGGTCGGTGGGCACCAGGGCGTGTCCGTACACACTCGTACTGCTGATGTAGAGAACCCGCCGGGCGCCGAGGCCGGCAGCATCGTCGAGAAGGCCCGCTGTCATACCGACGTTCACGGCTCGGAACTCGTCATCGGCCAGGCGCCCGACGTGCGGGGCGTGCAGCGCGGCAGTGTGGACCAGGACATCGGCCGACTGCAATGCGGCCAGCCGCACGGGCCGGTCGCGCAGGTCTCCGACGACACTCGTCCAGCGGCCGGGAACCCGGTCCACACCGCGGACCACCCAGCCGGCCGCGTCGAGTGCCGCCGCCAGGGCCGCTCCGACCCGGCCCGAACTTCCCGTCACCGCAACCAGCCCAGCGGGGGCTCTTTCCGTCGCTCGGTCCACGCGTCCGACTGTACGGCGTGGAACCGATCTCCTGAGATGGCACAGCAAAAGTGGAAGGCGGACTCAGGCCGCGGTTGCGGTTCGCGTCCCCAGGGCGATCAGCACGGCTCCCGCCAGGCGGCTCATCCCACGTCGGAACCGAGGTGTGTCGATTGCCGTGCTCGCAGCGGCGACCACGGACGTCCAGAACAGCAACCACACCAGCACAACGGCCATATGGGCGGCCGCGAGCGTCGCGATCTGTGGCGCGACGGGGCGGCTGGAAGTGAGGAACTGCGGTACCAGGGTGAGATAGACCGAAGCCGCCTTCGGATTGAGGACGTTGGACCACAGCCCCTGGCCAAATCCCCCGAGCCGCGCCCACGGCAAGCGCCATGGCCTCGCTGCCGTTGGTTCGACGCTTCGCCGCGTGGAGCGCCACGTGGTCACGCCCAACCAGATGACATAGATGCCGCCCAGGAGCTTCACCGCCGTCAACGCCCGGGCCGACGACATGACCAGGGCCGACAAGCCAACCGCGGCAAACGTTGCGTGCACCAGGAGTCCGCACACCGACCCACATGCGGCGCGCACGCCATCGGACCGCGAACCCGCGATCACCTGCTGCGTGACGAGGGTGAAGCTGGTGCCGGGAATCAATGTGAGGGGTGTGACTGCGGCTACGAAGCCGAGTACCTGAGGCCACTGCACACAACGAGCCTATGCAACGGGCACGCGCCAAGCCACCCTCAGGCATTCAACACCACATCGCCCGCAGAGGCGTTGAGCGCAAGGCCGAGCACTCCCCCGCCTTCGTCTGCATCGCCTCAGCTCTCAACAAGCTCCGACGACCACGCAATGAATCAACATCACGTCGCGCCTGTGTCCGCGATATACCGTGTGGCCATGTCGGCGTTCATACAACAGCTCCCCGCCCTCATCGGCGTGGTGATCGGCGCCCTTGGATCGTATGTGGCGAGTACGCGCGGCGATCAAGCCCGCTTCCGTCGCGAGCGGGCGGCCCATTGGGAGGAGCGGCGGCTGACGGCCTACGCCGACTTCGCCAGGTCGCTGAAGAAGAGTGTCACCCTGGCGTACCGGATCGCGGCCCACCTCGGCAACGACCCTCACCCGCATCCCTTGTCACCCGAGGAAGCGGCGCCTCACCTGGCCGATGCCACTGATGCCCGGGACCCAGCCGGAGAGGCGCTGTTGATGCTCGGCACCCCGGACGTGGTGGAGAAGGCCCGCGCATGGGTCGTCGTGGTGATGGAAATGGAAGGATTCCTGCGAGACCGGACCCATAGCCCGGAAACATGGTCAGCCATCCTCAAGCGCCAACGTGCCGCACGTGAGGGGTACTACGCGGCCGTCCGACGCGATCTGGCACTCCCGCCCGGCCATTCCGGGGAATGGCGACTTGCGCCGGCCCAGACCCCAGGGTCTCTCACATGAGGGCTTCCGCTGAACTACGCTGCGTCCGGCCCCTTCTGGCGGTACTCCTCGGGTATCTGCTGCTCGAACCAGACGACCTTGCCGGTGCTCAGCATTGTCGCTCCCCAGCGCCGGGAGAGCTGGTCGACCAGGAACAGGCCACGTCCGCCCTCGTCTCCGGCCTGAGCGCACCGCATCCGGGGCAGCTGCGGTGAATCGTCGCCCACCTCGCACCGGAGCACCTCGGTGCGGAGCAGCCGCAGGGCGATCGGGCGGGAGGCGTAGCGCACCGCGTTCGTCACCACTTCGCTGACCATGAGTTCGGTCGCATCGAGCATCGAGCCCAGGCCCCAGCGGTGCAGCGCCCGGCGGGTCAGCTGCCGCGCCCGGCCGGCCGTTTGCGGCTGGGGGCTGAGGAACCAGTACGCGACATTGCTCGGCGGGAAGCCGTCGAACCGGGCGGCTATCAGCGCCGCGTCGTCATCCCGGGCGTCCGGTGCCAGGAGGGTCAGCACCGCGTCGCAGAGCATTTCCAGCGGCGGGGAGCCGGCCCTGGCGGCAGCAGCTTCCAGGCGGGTACGCAGCGACTCCACACCTGTCCAGACATCCGTGGTGCGCGACTCGACAAGGCCGTCGGTGTACAGGAACAGAGTCGCTCCGGTGGGCGCGGGCATTTCCACGGTTTCGAAGGGAACGCCGCCCACTCCGATCGGTGAGCCGGGCGGGACCTGAAGCACTTCGCCCGAGCCGTCCGCATGCAGCAGTACCGGGGGCGGATGGCCCGCGTCGGCCACCTGAAGTCGCTGCGATATCGGGTCGTAGATGGCGTAGAGGCAGGTGGCCATGTGCTCGCTGCCGAGGCGCTGGGCCTGCTCGTCGAGGTGATACAGGACCTCTTCCGGCGGCAGGTCGAGCCTGGCGAGGGTCTGCACGGTGGTGCGCAGCTGGCCCATGATGGCGGCGGAGGTGATGGAGTGCCCCATGACGTCGCCGACGACCAGTGCGACGCGGTTGCCGGGCAGCGGGATCGCGTCGTACCAGTCACCGCCCACCTGGGTGGTCCCGGCAGACCACAGGTAGCGACTCGCCAGCCGGACCCCCGTGGTCTCGGGGAGCGACGAGGGCAGCATCGTGAGCTGGAGCGCGTCCGCGACCGAGGCTTCGTGTCCGTACGGCATGGTCTCGTCGACGCCGAAAGCGGCGTGTGTGGCGAGCTGGGAGGCGACGAACAGGTCGTCGCCCGTGAAGGCGAGCCGGTCGGCCCCGCGCAACAGGGCAACGGTTCCCATGAGGTGATGGCGGCCGTACAGCGGGGCGATGATCAGTCGTCGGCCCGGTGAGGGCGGCGTCGGCATGCTCCCCACCGGCTCCAGCAGCTCGGCCACCGCGGGCGCGGCCTCCGGGGCGTCACCGAAGAGGGGCTGCCGGGCCAGCAGAGACTCGACGAACCGGCCGGTGACCGTCAGCTGTATGGGCTCGGCGGTCCCCCGGGGCGCCGCAGTGGCCGTGTCCTCCGCCCCCTGAGCGACGCTGTGCAGCCGCAGGACGAGAGGCTCGGCCGCTTGCCCTTCCCCGGTCGGCAGCGGATGACGCAGATGGACGAGCATCGCATCGGCGAACGCGGGAATCGCTGCCTGGCGCAGTTCTCGCAGCGTTTCGTCCAGGTCGACGCCCCGGGCGATCCGCTGCGTCGCGGTTTCGAGGAACCGGAGCCGGTCGGTCTGCGCCTCGGGGGCACGCGCGGCCTGGTCCCGGGCCCCCTCCGCAGCACGCTCGGCGGTCGGTGCGGGGCGGGTGGCGCCGCGGCCCGGCAGGGTCGGGCCCTCCCCTGACCCACCGGACACGTCGTCGGAGCGGCGGCTTCCGGGAGGCGGCGGATGGGACGGCGGTGTCCGTGGTGGTGCGTCGTCCGGCTGCTGGGGCGTCCGGGACCGCTCCTGGTCGAGCGATGGGGGCTGCTTCCTCGTCGGCGGAGGCGGCGCGGTGGCGTCGGTGTTGGCGCTGGTGTTGGCCTTAGCGCTGGCGCTGGTGTTGGCGCTGGCCTTGGCGTTGGCGTTGGCGTTGGCGTCCACAGGTACGGCACCCGCTGCCAGGTCCTGGGAAGCAGGGCGCTCCCCGGCCCCGGCGGTGAACCTGCCGGGGCCTCGGTCTGGGGTGCGGGGCTTCATCACTCGTCTCGCCCGTCCGGTGGGGGCCGGGGACCGCGCGGGGCGGCCTCAGCCGCGCCGCGTGCAGTTGAGAAACAGCTGTTCCTCGGGCGGCACGTCCGAGATCTCCGGGGCGTAGGTGTACGAGGACTCCTCGACGACCTCGAAGTCCGCCTCCTCGATGACCTTGCGCAGGTCTTCCCGCAGGTAGCCGGTCACCCGGATCGCATTGCCGAGAAACGGGATCTTGAAGTAGTCCACATCGGCCTCCACCATCGAGAGGCTGAACAGGCCACCGGGGACCAGCAGGCCGTGGACCGTCCGCAGCACACCGGGAATCTCGGCGCGCGGCAGCATCAGCAGCGAGAAGAACGCCACGACCGCATCGAAACGGCCCAGGTCATGAGGGCCGTCGGGCCCCAGATCGGCGATGTCCAGCCGGTGGAACGTGGCACCGGGCACATACTCCCGGGCGAGAGCCACCATCCCACGGGACAGATCGACGCCGACCACCTCGCACCCCGCCTCCACCAGCTGCCGGGCGGTCGGGAGACCGGTTCCGCAGCCCAGGTCCAGCACCCGGGATCCGGCGGGCAGCGACCCGATCACCCACTCTGCGGCCGCGAGCTGCCCCTTCTTGTAGGGGAACGCCTCGTCATAGCGGTCGCCGATCGCGTCGAACGCCTCGGCCTGCCCCACGCGGTCGAGCCGGATGCTCTCAGGGCCGGCCTCGTCGCTCTCGTAATCGGCCTCGACGAATCCTCTGCTCACGAATTGCACCTCTTTACGTGCAGTTATTCGATTGTATCTACTATGGGGTCCTTTCATCCGCCGCGGCCTCGTAGGAATCCGCTTGCGCGAGGTGGGAGGGCGGCGGGACGACGAGCGCCACGGCCACCCGGTCGGGCCGGGCGGCCGGCCAGGCCACGGCGACGTGGACGGCAACGCCTGTCGGGCTACTCTCCGGACACAGCCACCACCTGCTTGCCCACCACTCCGCCTCGCTCGAATGCCTGATGGGCCGAGGCGATGTCCGCCAGCGGATACACGCTGTCGATGACGGGCCGCAGTCCACCAGACGTCACGTGGCCGGCCAGGGCACCCAGCAGTGCGGTGTCGGGGTTGGCGCTCAACGTGCGGATCCGGCGGCCGCCGTGCACGCTCGACGCGGCGATCGCGGCCATGGAGGAGGCCGAAAGAGCGATGGTGGCCATCCTGCCCTCACGGGTCAATCGACGCCGGTAGCCGTTCAGTTGCGAGCCCGCCGTGTCCAAGATGACATCGAACGGCCCGATCTGATCCGCCGTAGTGGCGCCGTAGTCGAAGACCTCGTCAGCGCCCAGCTCCCGCAGCGCCTCGGCATGGCGGCCGCGGGCCAGTGCGGTGACGTGTCCGCCCATCGCATGGGCGAGTTGCACGGCGGCCGTGCCGACTCCGCCGGCGGCGCCACGTACCAGGAGGCGTTCACCGCTCGTGAGGTGCAGGGTGTCCCGCAGTGCGATCAGCGCTGTCGTCCCCGCGACAACCAGGGAGGCCGCCTCCACCGACGAGACGCCTGCCGGTGCGGGCCCGATGCGGTCCGCGGGGACCACGACATACTCCGCGGCGCCACCGACGGTGTGCCGCTTGAGCGGCTGCACCGTGCCCCACACCCGGTCGCCGACCTGGTACTGATGGACGCCGGCGCCGGTTGCGGCGACGACACCGGCGAAATCCAGCCCCACACCTATCGGGAACCGGCGTCCGGTCATGATGCGCAAGCCCCCTGCGCGAACGATGGTGTCGAGTCCGTTGACGCTTGACGCCTCGATCGACACCAGGACCTCACCCGCGCCGGGGGCGGGACGGTCAACGTCGTTGACCCGCAGGACATCTGGTGCGCCGAAGCCGGTGATCTGAGCGGCCTTCATGTCATTTCCTATCGGTAGTTGCTGGTGAGTGGCGGTCGCCCGTGGGGGGTGGCGTGATGGCCGCGGCGCCGCATGCGCCTCGCCTACGGGCTCGGGCGAGGTGGCGGGACCCGGGTCAGGGCAGAAGGACGACCTTGCCCTGGTTGCGGCGGGATTCGATGTCGGCGTGGGCCCGGGCGGCCTCGGCGAGCGGGTAGACGTGCCCGACGGGGACGTCGAGCTTGCCGGCGGCGATCAGTCCGGCCAGCTGCGGCAGGGCCTCGGGGAAGCGGTCGGCCGGGTCCATGCCGGTGAACCGCACACCGTGCTGGGCGAAGGACGGGTCGGCGATGGTGATGACCTTGCCCGCGTCACCGGCCAGGGCGACGGAGTCGGCAAGCACCCCGGCACCTGAGGTGTCGAACACGCAGTCCACACCACAAGGGGCGACGGCCATGACCCGCTCCACCCAGCCCTCGCCATAGGGCACGGCCACAGCACCGAGGCCGTTGACGCGCTCGATGTCCCGCTCAGCGGTGGTGCCGATCACGGTGATTCCGCGGGCGGCGGCCACCTGCACGGCGATGCCGCCCACGCTGCCACCGGCGCCGTGGATGAGCAGTGTCTGCCCCGGCCGCACACCGAGGTGCTCGATCCCCCGGCAGGCGGCCTCACCGACCGTGATCATCGCGGCCGCGGTCTCGAACGACACCTCCGCGGGCTTGGCGAAGGGCCGGTCGAGCACTGCGTACTGGCTGTAGCCGCCGGCCGAGGCGACGCCGAAGACCTCGTCGCCGACCGCGGCGGCGGCGCCCTCGCCGGCCTTGTCGACGACACCGGCCACGTCCCAGCCCGGGACCGCCGGGAAGGCGACCGGGAAGACACCCCGCATCATCCCGGCACGAATCCGCAGGTCGATCGGGTTGACGGCGGTCGCCCGCACACGGATGCGGACCTGGCCCGGGCCCGGTTCGGGGAGGGCGACCCGGGACAGGGTGAGGACCTCGGGGCCGCCGTACTCGGAGTAGGTGATTGCAGTGGACATCAAGCACTTCCTGAGGGAGTCGGAACCGCACTAACCATGAATCATCCAGCGCGTGTGATTTCTTTGTATCACACACCACGTATGATTCGAGTCCACCCAGGGATCAGCCATGGCCCGACCATGACCCGACCATGACCTAAATCACACGATCCGTATGATTCATGGATAGGATGGGTGCATGCCGCAGCAGCCCCTCCACCGCCGCCAGCCGACGCCGGGCAATCCGCGCGTCCAGCGCACCCGCAACCGCGTTCTGACCGTCGCCCGTGAACTGCTGCCCCAGGTCGGACCGACCGGGCTGACGTACGCACTGCTGGCCGAGCGCGCCGATGTCACCCGCCAGACCCTCTACCGCCACTGGCCCAATCGGGCCGCGCTGCTCTTCGACCTGATCCTGGAAGGCCCCGACCTCGGCAACTACCCCACGCCGGGCAGCGACGTACGCACCGTCGCCACCGATTGGCTGAAGAGCCTGCGGGACGGCATCAGCGAACCGGTCATCCGCACCGCAGTACTGGCCGTCACCGCCCAGGCCGACCACGACGCCGACAGCGCCCAGGCCCTGGTGCGCATCGGCCAGGACCGCCACGCCGCCCTGAACAAACTGCTGGAGCCCTCGGGCGTCCAGATCGACGACGCCGAGTTCACCCTGCTCTACGGACCGGTCCTAGCCCGCCTCTTCCTCGACCGCAGCCACCCGACCGACGAGTTCATCGACACCGTCGTCACCCAGTGGCTCACCACCCTCGAAGCACAGCAGCGTCCGGCAACTCCGAACGCTTCCTGAGGGCGGGCCGCATCGGCATCACAGCGGCGAACACGAGGATCGCCGAACGAACTCACCCTCGTCACAGGGGTCTTCTTCGCCGACTGCCTGGGACCGTGAACGGCCACTGCCTGCACGCGCCGTGGCCCGCAGCGCGCTCGCCGCGAACCCCGATCCCGTGCTGCTCGTCGAGCCCATCGCGGACGCGATACGACTGAGCCCCGCCTGCCCGCCTGCCGGTATCGCCCAAGTATCCGGGCAGCCTCAGCCCGTCATAGACCGGTTCTAAGGTGGGCACATGATCGACTCACATGGCCCGCTCGCCCGCATCATGGAACGGGTACCGCCGCCGGCTGAAGTGGTGAACGGATCTGGCGACTGGGGTGCCGCCGAGCGGGCGCTGGGCACGCCGCTACCGGACGACTTCAAGCAGGTGGTGGAGGCGTACGGACTCGGCGACTTCTGGGGCGCCCTGTGCCTGTGCACACCATTCGGTGACGACAACCCCATCCGGCTGCAGGCGGACCTCCTGGAGGACTTCGGTCCATTGCGGGAGGACGAGCCCGAGCGCTATCCGTACCCTCTTTTCCCGGAACCCGGCGGGCTACTTGCCTGGGCGGTGACCGACATCGGAACGCACTTGTGCTGGCTGACCGCTGGGCCGCCCGAATCCTGGCCGGTGGTGATCTGGTCACGTGACGACGAGTACGAACGGTTCGACTGCGGGGTCGCCGCATTCCTGGAAGGGTGGCTCAGTAGCCGCATCACTTCTGAACTCCTGCACCATGAACCGGAACTCGCCCCCTGGTTCGATGCAGCCGTCGAACGCGACCACATATACATCCAACTGGACGGAGGGACTCTCCCCTACACCGAAAGGCTGCGGATCCTGCGCGATGCGCTCGCCCCCACCGCGGACCGCGGCTCTTATGAACATGACGGCAGCCGGCAAGACCATTTCGTCGTTACCGAGACCGGCTGGGAACTGACTTATGAGACGGCCTACGGGCACCAACTTCGCGTCGCTTTCCCGCCCGCCGACAGCGCGCAGGCCCGCCATGCCGTCCTCACGGCCATCGACCGCATGGGATGCGTCGTCCAGTCCATGAACACGGTCCACGGCACCTCATCCTGGGCCCCCGGCGGCGGGGTGTAATCCAGTCAGCCTGGGGCTAACGCCTGCTCGCGGCTACCGCGACAATGCCGCCCAGGGAGCCGAGTACCACACACAAGGGCGAGTACAGGACAGTGTTCAACTGCTGGAATTCGACGGCGGCTCCGGAGTTCATGAAGTAGCCGCCCAGGCCTCGGACGAGCAGCACCACCGTCAAGCCGTACATGCCCACCAAGCGCAGCCACTCCGGGCCGATTGCCGGGAGGGACTCATTCACCATGAGGGTGAGCACAGCGCCACCGATCAGCGCCAGCCCTACCAGAAGGGTGATCGGCGCCGGCGGCATCTTGCCGTCATAGGTACCGGCGAACGTCTTGGTGAATGTTATTGCGTCCTTCATCGGCCAGTACGAGAACGCCCAGATGAAGTGCAACAAGCCGATTGCCGTGAGGACAATCGCCAACACCATAGGGACCAGCGTGCGGACCATATGCAGTGCCTCCAACTCAGTGTGCTTGGTGCCACGGTCTTCGGCGTCCCTTGTGCCTAGGGCCACGGCGATCCCGATCCCAATCCCGATCCCGATCCGGCCGGCCTCGCCGACCACGGCGATCGCAGTCGTGCCGACGTCCACGAGCTGACCACGAGGTGGTTGCTCGACTCTTCGCGCCTGCCCGGCACCAGCACCGCACGCCGGTAGCGCACCGAGCTGGTGCCGTTGCCCCCATGTGGTCAGGGGTGCATACGGGCGCCCTTGAGTACCTTGTCGACCGCGTTGCGCGGTCCGTACACGGCGAGACCCACCAGATCCAACTGGTCCTTCGGCACCGCACGCACCGCCGCGCGGTTGTCGCGGTCGTTGCCGGTGGCGAAGAGGTCGGAGGTGAACACCGACCGGGGAAGCGAGCGGGACAGGGCGCGGCCGTGCGCGGCGGTCAGTGTCTCCTTGGTCCCTTCGAAGACCAGGACGGGCTGGCGGAACATCGGCAGATACGGGGTGCCGTCGGCGTCGGCGTACGGTTCGCCGATGACTTCGGGGAGCTGCGAGCCGAGACCGCTGACCAGGAAAGCGGTCACATTCAGCCGCTGCCAGGACTCCAGGTCCTCACGCAGCAGAACGGCAATTTTGGTGTCGAATCGTACGGGGGCGTGCTCGATCGTCATGCTCTGAGACTGCCAACCGCCCCTGCACGCCTTCTTGTACGTTCCTGGCATGGTGGCACGCCAAGAGGTTTCCGCGTATCGCGCGCACATCAGGAAGGGCCACCCGACATGACGACGCCAGGGCTTCCCGATATGGGAGATCCGATTCCGCGCGAGGGGCCTCCGCAGAGCACGTACACCTTCTACAGGAATGCGTTGTCGTCTTCGGCGTGTCCCCGTGGGTCTTCATCAGCTGAATTGAGCTGAATTGAGCTGGACCGGTGCCTGGAAGCCCTGGGGCGCCGCGATGGAGCCCGGGGGCCGGCAGCCCGTGGCCGGAGTCCCCTCCCACTCACCCGTCCTCCGTAATCCCCCTCGGTGTCCGGCGGCACCGGAAATGCGGGGGCTGCGACCCGCGCCTAGGGTGTTCGCATGGCCGCGTTCCGGTGGATATCGGCCCCGGTCAACGGCCCGCGACCGAGGGTGCGAGGTGTGCTCGGCGTGGCGTTGCCGGCCGCCGTCCCGATGCGCCGCTGCCCGCGAGGAGCGGGGCCGCACGTTGCGCGTGGCCGGGGCACGAGGTGCGGCACGTCATGACCGGCCCGTCCCTGGAACCGTCCGACAAGGACTACGACCCGCTGGCCGACCAGGAGTGGCGCCTCGTCGCGGAGGACGCCCCCGGGGTGTCGCACCATGAGGCCATCGGGCTGCGTGAGCGGCTCTCGCTCAACCGGATGGGCACCTTCGACTGGGACCTGGACGGCGGTTCCATGGACCTGGACCCCGGTGCCATGGAGGTCTTCGACCTCCGCCCGGAGGAGTACGACGGCGCACCGATGTCCCTGGTCACGCGGGTGCCGCCGGAGGAGGGCCTGCGGCTCGACGAGGCGCTCTCCCAGGCCCTGCAGGACGGCCTCTCGTCCTACGGCGCGTACTTCCGGGTCCAGTGCCGCGACGGGACCCAGCGCTGGACGCACTCCCAGGGCCGGATTCTGCACGACGCGGACGGAAAGCCGTACCGGATCATCGGCATCGTCCGGGAGGCGACCAGCGAGCTGGCGGACTCCGCGCTGCTGCGCTCGCTCCAGCAGGAGCGGCAGCGGCAGACCGTGATGGTGCAGCAGACCACCGCCGCACTGGCCCGTGCGCTGTCCGTCAAGGACGTGACCCGGGTGCTCACCGGGACCGGCGGCGCCCGGCGGTTCGGTGCGGACGGACTGGTCCTGGGGCTGGTGGAGAACGATCAGTTCGAGGTCATCGCCACCGCCGGGCTGGAGGGCGAGGTGCCCGACGACATGATGACCTCCCGGCTGGACGACACCCTGCCGCTGGCCGACGCGGCGCGTTCGCGGCGGCCCATCTTCCTCGGCAGCCGGGGCGAGCTGATCGCCCGCTATCCGCGGCTGCGCCCGTACACCGACGTGCTGCCGGCGGGCAGCGCGGCCTTTCTGCCGCTGGTCGCGCAGGACACCGTCATCGGTGCGCTGGGGCTGTTCAACGCCGAGCCTGCGGTGCAGTCGCCGGAGGCGAGGAACCTGGCGCTGGCGCTGGCCGGTGTCGTCGCGCAGTCGGTGCAGCGGGCGACCCTCTTCGATCAGGAGCGGGAGTTCGCGACGGGGCTGCAGGCGACGATGCTGCCGCGCCGGCTTCCGCCCCTCACGGGCGGCGCGGTCACCGTGCGCTACCACCCGGCGAGCGTCGGGCGGGACATCGGTGGCGACTGGTACGACGTGATCGCGCTGCCCCAGGGGCGGACGGGGCTGGTGGTGGGCGATGTGCAGGGCCACGACACCCATGCGGCCGCCGTGATGGGCCAGCTGCGCATCGCCCTGCGCGCCTACGCCAGCGAGGGCCACTCCCCGGAGACCGTGCTGGTGCGGGCCTCCCGTTTTCTGGCCGAGCTGGACACCGAGCGCTTCGCGACGTGTACGTACATCCAGGCCGACCTGGAATCCGGGGCGCTGCACCTCGCACGGGCCGGCCATCTCGGCCCGCTGATCAGCAACAGCTCCCGGCACGTCGACTGGCCCGAGGTCCGCGGCGGGCTGCCGCTGGGCCTGGCCACGCACTTCGGGCACGACCACTTCCCCGAGACCCAGCTGTTCCTGGAGCCGGGGTCGACGCTGCTGCTGTGCACCGACGGCCTGGTGGAACAGCCCGGCCGGGACATCTCCGCGGGCATCGACGCGCTGTCCGCGGCGGTCCGCGCCGGGCCCACGGACCTGGAGGCGCTCGCCGACCGCCTCTCGGACCATCTGTGGGCCGATCCCGGTTCCGAGGACGATATGGCCCTTCTTCTGCTGCACCGGCTGCCCGGTCCCGGGGGCGCCACCACACCGCGGCTGCGGCTGCATGTCCATCAGGCCGATCCGTCGGGCACCGCGGAGGTCCGCTCCGCGGTGCGCCGCACCCTGGACCAGTGGCGGGCGGGCGCCGTCATGCACAACATCGAGGTCGCCGCCTCCGAGCTGATCGCCAACGCGCTGACGCACACCGAGAGCGGCGCCCTGGTCTCCATGGAGCTGCTGCCCGGCACCCCGCGGCGGATCCGGCTGGAGGTCGAGGACCGCTCCAGCCGGTGGCCGCGGCGGCGCAGCCCCGGCGAGACCGCCACGTCGGGCCGGGGGCTGATGCTGGTCGAGGCCCTCGCCGACGAGTGGGGCGCCGAGCCACGCGGCGCGGGCAAGGCGCTGTGGTGTGAGTTCGCGGTACCGGACACGACGGATCTCGCGCACTGAATTGCCGTACTGGCAGAGGAATTGGCGGTACGTCGGTGCTGGGGAAGGCCGGACGTCAGGTCCGGTGATGTCGTCCACGGGCGCCCGGTCCGCAAGGGGCCGAGCCGACCAACCTGGCCGTTGGCCGACTCGGCCTGACCGGAACGTACCCGCTCACGGCCCCGGCGAAAACCGCTCCGGCACGCGCGCCCGTCGGGGCCAACTCCCGTGCCGGGCCGCGGTCCTCAGTCCTCCGGCCCGTACCACAGCGTCGTCATGTTGCAGAACTCCCGCATGCCGTGGCCGGAGAGCTCCCGTCCGTAGCCGGAGCGCTTGGCGCCGCCGAACGGGAGGCCCGGGTGGGAGGCGGTCATCCCGTTGAAGAAGACCCCGCCGGCCTGCAGGTCGCGGGCGAGGCGGTCCTGTTCGTCGGGGTCCCGGGTCCAGGCGTTGGAACTGAGCCCGAACGGGGTGTCGTTGGCGACCCGCACCGCCTCGTCCAGGTCGGCGACGCGGTAGAGCGTGGCGACCGGTCCGAACGCCTCCTCGTAGTGGATGCGCATCTCGGGGGTGATGCCGGACAGCACCGTCGGCTCGTAGAACCAGCCCGCGCGGTGCTGCGGTGGGCGCTGTCCGCCGCACAGTGCGGTGGCGCCCTTGTGGACCGCGTCGTCGACGAGCTCCTCCAGGTCGGAGCGGCCCTGTTCGCTGGAGAGCGGCCCGATGTCGGTGTTCTCGTCCATCGGGTCGCCGACGGTCAGCGCGGTCATCCGGCCGGTGAACCGCTCGGCGAAGGCGTCGTAGACGTCCTCGTGCACGATGAACCGCTTGGCCGCGATGCACGACTGTCCGTTGTTCTGGACGCGCGCGGTGACCCCGACGCGGGCCGCCTTGTCGAGGTCGGCGGAGGGGAGCACGACGAACGGGTCGCTGCCGCCGAGTTCGAGGACGGTCTTCTTGACCTCGTCGCCGGCGATGGAAGCCACCGAGCGGCCGGCCGGTTCACTGCCGGTCAGGGTCGCGGCGGCGACCCGCGGGTCGCGCAGGATGTCCTCGACCGCACCCGAGCCGATCAGCAGGGTCTGGAAACAGCCCTCGGGGTAGCCGGCGCGGCGGAAGAGTTCCTCGATGTAGAGGGCGGTCTGCGGGACGTTCGAGGCGTGCTTGAGCAGCCCGGTGTTGCCCGCCATCAGGGCGGGCGCGGCGAACCGTACGACCTGCCAGAGCGGGAAGTTCCAGGGCATCACCGCGAGGACGGTGCCGAGGGGGCGGTAGCGCACCACGGCGCGCCGCGCGCCGGAGTCGCTGACATCGGCGGGGTCGGGGTGCTCGTCGGCGAGCAGCGCCTCGGCGTGGGTGGCGTACCAGCGCATGGTCTTGGCGCACTTCGCGGCCTCCGCGCGCGCCTGGGCCAGCGGTTTGCCCATCTCGGTGGTCATGGTGCGGGCGATGCCGTCCTGGTCGGCGTCGAGCAGGTCGGCGGCCGCGAGCAGCAGTTCCCTGCGGCGGGCGAAGCTCGTGGTGCGGTGCTCCTGGAAGGCCTGCTCCGCCCGGACCAGATGATCTTCGATCTCGCCCGCGTTGAGCGCGTCGAAGGTCTTCAGGGTCTCGCCGGTGGCCGGGTTGACCGTGGCGATGGCCATGATCAGCACCTCCTTGGTGGTGCGGGGACGTGGTACTCGCGGTATGACGTGGTACCCGCGGTATACGGGGCGAAAGTCCGGGCGGCTCCTAGGAGAGCGGCGAAGGAGCCGGGGACGGCTCCGGGACCGGGTCGGGATCGGGTCCGGGCGGACGGGGTATCGGCGACGGTTCCGGCGGTATGGGTTCCGGTGGCGCGGGTGGGACCGGCGGGCCGGGGAGCGGGTCGGGGACGGGGTTCGGCGGTGGGCCCCCCGGCTCCGGCGTGGGCTGCGGGTCACGGTCGAGCGTGCGCTCACTGCACGTATGCGGTTGCCGCTGCACTGCGGGCCTCCAGAATGAGACGGCTAGTGGCACATGAGCCCCCGTACCCGAGTTTCGCCCGTCCATGGCCCCGGCGCACGGCGGATTGCCGCGGACGGGTTGCGCGGGGGACGGGCCCGGCGTATATGACCCGATCGGACGGCGCCGGGCACACCGGTCGCGCCCTACCGTGCGGTCATGCCCATGACGCGGACGAGGACGACGACGCATCCGGCGACGGCCCGCACCCGGCTCGGGGCCAGGATCGTCGCGCTGCTGTCAGCGGTCGGGGTGGCGCTGGGTGCGCCCGCCGCCCCCGGCTCGGCGGCCACGCCGCGCGCCGTCTCCCCCGCCCCGCGCGTCCCCCTCCCCGCCGCCATGGCCGACACCGGCGGCGGCACCCAGCTCCTCACCGCCCGTGCGCGCACCACCGGCGCCACCATCGGGACGGTGCGGTGGTGGCAGCGGCACAACGGCCGCTGGCGGCAGGTGGGTTCGGCACCGGCCCGCTTCGGCGCCGGCGGGCTGGCCGAGGGCGGCAGCCGGGTGCAGGGCACCGCGACCACCCCGACCGGGCTGTACGACCTGCCGTTCGGCTTCGGGACCGCGCCGGCGCCGCCGGGCACCACGACCCCCTACCGCAGGGTCGGCGCCGCCTCCTGGTGGTGCGAGGACAACGCCTCCGCCTCCTACAACCGCTGGGTGGAACCGCTGCCCCCGGACTGCGCGGCCGGTGAGTCCGAGCGGCTGGCCGGCTATCCGACGCAGTACAGCCGGGCCCTGGTCATCGGCTTCAACTACCACCGTCCGGTGCGCGGCCGCGGCGCCGGGATCTTCCTCCATGTCCACGGGAAGGGCGCCACGGCCGGCTGTGTGTCCGTACCGGCCGGGGCGATGGCGCGGATCCTGTCCTGGGTGCAGCCCTCCGCGCATCCGCACATCGCCATCGGCACCGCGTCCGGGCCGACCGCGCTCACCCGCTACTGAGCGGTGCCGCGGTAAGCGGGAAGTGGCAGGCCACCCGATGGCCTGGCGTCTCCGGTTCGGCGGGCGGCGGCTCGGTGGTCGCGCACAGCGCCGTCGCGAGCGGGCAGCGGGTGCGGAAGCGGCAGCCGGAGGGCGGGTCGGCCGCGGAGGGGGCTTCGCCGCCGAGCGGGGTGCCGGGCGGGGCGGCGTCCGGATCGGGTGTGTTGACGCTGTCCAGCAGCCCTCGGGTGTACGGGTGCAGGGGGCGGGTGAAGACCTGCTCGGCGGGGCCGGTCTCGACGAGCTTGCCGAGGTACATCACGCCGACGGAGTCCGCGAGATGCCGTACCACCGCCAGGTCGTGCGAGATGAAGAGATAGCCGATGCCCTTCTCGCGCTGCAGCGCATGCATCAGGTTAAGGATCTGCGCCTGGACCGAGACGTCGAGCGCGGAGACCGGTTCGTCGGCGACGACGAGGGACGGGCCCGGCGCCAGGGCCCGGGCCAGGCCGAGGCGCTGGCGCTCGCCGCCGGAGAATTCGTGCGGATAGCGGTCCACCGCGCCGCGCGGCAGCCCGACGTCGTCCAGCAGCCCGGCGATCCGCCGCCGCTGCTCGGCGCGGTCGCCGATGCCCTGGATGACCAGCGGTTCGCGCAGTACCGCGCCCGCCCGCATCCGCGGGTCCATGGCCGCGGCGGAGTCCTGGAACATCAGCTGGACGGCCCGCCGGTGGGAGCGCAGCTCCCGTTTGTTCAGGGTGGCGATATCGCGTCCGGCGATGTGGATGGCGCCGCCACTGGGCGCCTCCAGGCCGACGGCCAACCGGCCGAGCGTGGACTTGCCGCAGCCGGACTCCCCCACGATGCCGAAGGTCTCACCGCGCCGCACGGTCAGCGAGATCCCGGCCACGGCACTTATCTCGGCGGCTCCTTTGCGGCGGGCGAAGGGGCCGCCGTGCAGCGGGTAGGTCTTGCTGACATCGGCGAGCCGCAGGAGGGGTTCGTCCGTGCGCACCGGGGGCGCGGCGGGGACGGGCGGACGCGGCTCGGCGGGGACGGGCGGACGCGGCTCGGCGGCCGGGGCGGTGCTGGAGGTAGGGGCGGCGCCGGTGGTTGGGGTGACGCCGGAGCTAGGGGCAACGCCAGAGGCTGGGGCAACACCGGAGGCTGGCGCGACGCCAGAGGCTGGGGCAACGCCGGAGACCGCGGCGGCGCCCGGTGCCGGTCCCGTGGGGTGGAAGCAGGCGAAGGCATGGGCGGTGGCGGCGGGTGTGGTGCCGTCGAGGCCGTCGGTGAGCTCCGGGTCGGCGGTGTGGCAGAGGTCGGTGGCGAAGCCGCAGCGGGGGGCGAAGCGGCAGCCGGCCGGGCGGGTGGTGAGGGACGGCGGCAGGCCCGGGATGGTGGCCGGCGGCCGGCCGGCGGCGGTGGCGCGGTCGGGGAGGGCGGCGAACAGCGCCTGGGTGTAGCGGTGCCGTGGAGTGGCGAACAGCGGGCGGACCGGGGCCCGTTCGGCGATCCGGCCGCCGTACATCACCGCGACCCGGTCGACCCGGCGGGCGATCGCCCCGAGGTCATGACTGACCAGGATCATCGCCATGCCGAGGCGGGCCCGCAGGGAGTCGATGAGTTCCAGGATCTGGTGCTGGGTGGTGGTGTCGAGGGCGGTGGTCGGTTCGTCGGCGATCAGCAGCCGGGGCTCGCACACCAGGGCCATGGCGATCGCGACGCGCTGCCGCATGCCACCGCTGAGCTGGTGCGGATAGCTCTTCAGCCGTTCGGCCGGTCGTGGCAGACCGACCAGCCGCAGGGTCTCCTCTGCCCTGGCCCAGGCCTCGGCCCTGGTCAGCCGGGTGTGCAGCAGCAGAGGTTCGGCGACCTGGGCGCCGATGGTGAGGGTGGGGTTGAGGGAGGTCAGCGGGTCCTGGAAGACCATGCCGACGGTGTGGCCGCGGACCTTCCGCAGCACGGGTTCCGGGGCGGCGGCGAGATCGGTGCCGTCGAACAGGATCCGGCCTCCGGTGATCTTCCCGCCGGGCGGCAGCAGACCGAGGACGGACAGCGCGGTCATGGTCTTCCCGCAGCCGGATTCGCCGACGATGCCGAGCGCCTCGCCGGGTGCGAGGTCGAGGTCGATCCCGTCGAGGGCCCGGACGGTGCGGCCGCGGCCGGCGATCTCCACCTGCAGAGCGTCGATCTTCAGGAGCGAGTCGGTCATGGTGTGGTTCCTCGCTTCAGTTCGTCCGGAACCGCGGTCGGTTCGTCGGCGAAAGCCGCGTCAGTTCGTCGGGGAAAGCCATGTCGGTTCTTCGGGAAACGCGCGTCAGGGCTTCTTCAGCCGTACGTCGAAGGCGTCCCGCAGACCGTCTCCGACGCAGTGGAAGGCGGCGACGGTCAGCACGATCGCAAGGCCCGGCGGGAAGATCAGCCACCAGTGGCCGACCTGGGTGTAGGTGAGGCCGGCCGAGAGCAGGGAGCCCCAGTCGGCGGCGGGCGGCGGGAGGGAAAGGCCCAGGAAGGACAGATAGGCGACGTAGAGGATGGCGTCGGCCACCTGGAAGGTGGCGTTGACGATGACGGTGCCGAGGGCGTTGGGGAGGATGTGCCGGAAGACGGCACGGCCGCCTCCGCCGCCCATCAGCCGCATCGCATGGATGTAGTCGCGGCTGCGCAGCGCCAGCGCCTCACCGCGGACGAGACGGGCCGGGGAGAGCCAGGCGACGGAGGCGACGATCAGGATGAGGAGGGGCTTGCCGGGGGTGACGATCGCGGCCACCACGACGAGCAGGAAGAGCGCCGGAATGGCGAGTGCGGCATCGGTGACGCGCATCATCACCGCGTCCGCCCAGCCGCCGAAGTAGCCCGCGACGGCTCCGTAGACCGTCCCGAAGAGGGTGGCCAGCAGCCCTGCCGCCAGCCCGACTTCGAGGGAGGTCCGGCCGCCGTACATCAGCCGGCCCAGCTCGTCGTAACCCAGGTCGGTGGTGCCCAGCGGATGGCCCGCGCCGGGGGCCCGGCCGGCCTGGGCGAGGTCGGTGTGGATCTGGTCGGTGGGGTGGACCAGCGGCCCGAGGAAGCAGAAGGCGCACAGGGCGAGCAGCACCAGCGCGCCGCTGAGGGCGAGTTTGTTGCGGGCGAAGACGGCGAGGGTGCGGCGGGCGGGGCCGGGGCCGGCCGGGGTGGTGTCCGTCCGGGCGGCGGCGTCGAGGGCGGTGGGCGTCACGTCACGCTCCTGATGCGCGGGTCGAGGACGGCATAGGCGATATCGGCGATCAGGGAACCGAGGACGGTGGCGGTGCCGACGACGAGGGTGACGCCGAGCAGGACGGGGAAGTCCGAGCTCTGGGCGGCGTTCCAGAACAGCAGCCCCATTCCCGGGTAGTTGAACATCGACTCGACGACGAGGGTGCCGCTGAAGAGGGTGGGGAGGTAGAGGCCGAGGAGGGTGGCCAACGGGATGAGGGCGTTGCGCAGCACATGTCTGGTCATGAGGCGGGCGGGCGACTGCCCCTTGGCGCGGGCGGTGCGTACGTAGTCCTCCCCGAGGTTGTCGAGGACGGCGGAGCGCATATACCGGCTGAAGACGGCGATGATGCCGAGCGCGGCGGTCACGACGGGGAGGACGAGGGCGGGCAGTTCGGCGAGGAGGCCGCCCACCGTGTCGGCCTGTGGTGCCTCGGCGGGCAGCAGGGGGAGCTCCTGGCTGAAGACCAGGATGAGCACCAGGCCGAGGAAGAACACCGGGGTGGCGTAGGCGAGGAAGGCCGCACCGGTCAGCACGTGGTCGACGGCCTTGCCGCGGCGTACGGCCTGGAGGATGCCCAGCGGGACGGCGAGCAGCGCGGCGAGTGCCAGGGCGAGGCCGGCGAGCAGTGCGGTCTTGGGCAGCCGCTCGGCGAGCAGTGCGGCAACGCCCTGGTTGAGCTTGTAGGACTCGCCGAGGTCGCCGGTGAGCAGCCGTCCCAGGTACCCGAGGTACTGCTCGGGCAGGGAACGGTCGTACCCCTGCTGGTGGTTGAAGTGGTCGACGGCCTCCGGGGTGGCCTGCACACCGAGGATGGCGCGGGCCGGGCCGCCGGGGAGCAGATGCAGCAGGACGAAGACGATCACGGAGACCAGCAGCAGCACGACGAGGGCCTGGGCGAGGCGCTTGACCAGGAAACGGATCATCTGCCGGCCCCGCCCTTCTTCACGAAGTACCAGTTCTGCGGCGCCAGGGACAGGGTCGGGTTCTGGTCGACGCCGCGCAGATCGTTGCGGATGACGGAGACCTGGTAGGCGGGGTTGGGGGTCCACAGGACCGGGAGCTGACGGGCCACCTCCCGGCCGTAGTCACGCAGGGCGGCCGGGTCGTCGGAGTACTCGGTGGCCCGGATCAGCCGGTCGGTGCGGGGATCGGACCAACTGCCCATGTTCGAGGGCGCGTTGCTAGCGAAGATCTTCTCTCCGCTGGGGTCGGGCGGGAAGTACCAGCTGCCCTGGGTGCCGAAGAAGCCGAGCTGCCACTGCGCGCAGCGGGGTTCGGTCCGTTTGCAGGGGACGGTGGTGCCCAGGACGGTGTTCAGCGGCTGCTGCCGGATGTCGAGAGTGACGCCTGCCTTGCCGAATTCGGACTTGATGACCTGCATGGTGTTGGAGGTCTCGGTCGAGCCGGACTGGGAGAGCAGCGCGAGCCGCAGCTCCTGGCCGTCCTTGATGCCCGCACCGCACTCCCCCGCGCCGGTCCCGGGCCGTACGCAGCGCAGCACACCGGCCCGCTCTGCCCAGCCGTGCCCGGCGAGCAGCGCCCCCGCCCGCCGGGGGTCGTACGGATATGGGTCGCGGTCGAGGAGACCTGCGGGGACCGGGCCGAGGGTGGGTGCGGCGCTGCCGTGCCAGACCACCCGGGAGAGCGCCTTCTGGTCGATCAGATGCTGGAGCGCCTGACGCAGATAGTCCTGGCGCAGCAGCGGTCCGGCCGTGGGGTGCTGGAAGTTGAGGACGATATAGGTGATCGCCCAGCCCTCCCACGGATCGATCCGATAGCCCCTCTCCCGGAATTTCGCCGACTGCGCCATGACCGAGGGCGGGATATAGCCGTAGTCGACGCCGCCGGCGCGCAGCACATTGAATGCGGAGTCGGCGGTGGTGAAGGGCTTGAGGACCACCCGGTCGAGATGGGGTGTGTCAGGCCCGCGGTAATGCTTGTTGGGGATCAGGGAGACCTGTCCGGAGGTCGTCCATTTCTCCACCTTCCAGGGCCCGTTGACGGTCTGCCACAGGGGGTCTGTGGCAAACCGGGAGAATTGCCTGGCGTGCCGCATCAGCCGGGCGAAGGCCCGCTCGGGGCTCTGGTTACCGGGGTTCCAGGCGTGTACGGGGAGGGCGCCGAAGTCCTGGAGTTCATTGGCCGTGAACCAGGCCGGGTTGTAGGCGCGGTCCAGCCGGAGACGGAAGGTCCGGTCGTCGACGATCTCGAAGGTCTTGACGTCGTCCGGCATCAGCCCGGGCGAATAACCGGCCCAGTCCTTCTTGTTGTGCTTGATCAGATCGAACCAGAACTTCACATCGCGGGTGGTGACAGGCTTTCCGTCGGACCACTCATAGCCCTTTTTCAGGGAGATGGTGACGGTTTTGTTGCCGTCGCGGTAGCGGGGCATTTCCGCGAGGCCGCGGGGCGATTCCATGGTCAGCGCCGCACCCTTGCGCTCGGGGGTGAACAGCGGCAGGAACAGCAGGTTCTGGATGGCGCTGTTGAAGGACGCCAGATAGCCGGGGGCGCCGATGGGGAAGATCCAGTTGGGAGTGGCGGCGGGCGGCAGCGCCATGGTGACGGTGCCGCCCTCGACGGGTGTCCCGCCGGTGGCACCGAGGTCGGTGACAACGTTGCCAGGCGGCCCGCAGCCGAAGAGCACGAAGGTACCGAGCAGGACGGCGGCCGCCATACGCCCCAGGGGCCCGCGGATGCGTGTGGTGCGCGGACCCATGCTGCCTCCGGGAGGTCGGCCGGTCGAAGTGCGAGCAAAGTACGGAGGGCCGAGAAAGGAAGTCAAGACCTTGGCGAAAGCAGGCCAACTACGGCCTATTGTCGGCGAGTTGGAGCACCGTCTGCCGATGGCCACCAGCGCACTCACCCTCAGTGCCGCTGAGGCGCTCTGGTCAACTCCAGCCCGCCCGAGGGAAAGTGAGCCCCATGTCGTCCACCCCTTCCGGTTCCCGGCTCCGCATCGGTATCGGCGGTATGGCCATCGAGTCCAGCCAGTTCTGCCCGCACCGCTCGGGATACGACGACTTCCGCATCACCCGGGAGCGTGCGCTGCTGGACCGCTACACCTGGACCCGGCCGGACGGCGAGCTGTCCGGACTCGTGGAGTGGGTGCCGCTGGTGCATGCCGTCGCGGTGCCCGGCGGGCCGGTCGAGCGCGCCGTCTACGACCGCATCAAGGAGGAACTGACCGGCCGCATCGAGGAGTCGGGCCCGCTGGACGGGCTCGTGTACGACATCCACGGCGCCATGAGCGTGGTCGGACTGGACGACGCGGAGGCCGATCTCACCGCCGCGGTACGGGCCGCGACCGGTCCCGACACCCTGATCTCGGCCGCCATGGATCTGCACGGCAATGTCTCGCGCCGCTTCGCCGAGCATCTCGATCTGCTCACCGCGCACCGGACGGCCCCGCACGAGGACGCCTGGGAGACCCGGGAGCGGGCCACCCGCAAGCTCGTCGAACGGCTGGTCCACGGGCGGGGCCGCCCGCACCGGGCCTGGGTGCAGATTCCCGTCCTGCTCCCCGGCGAGAAGACCAGCACCCGGCTGGAACCGGCCAGGTCGCTCTACGGGCGGCTGGCCTCGGTCGAGGCGCTCGACGGCGTCGTGGACGCGGCGGTCTGGGTGGGCTACGCCTGGGCCGACGAGGCACGCTGCCGGGCCGCCGTGGTGGTCACCGCGGACGATCCCGAACTCGCCCTGACGCAGGCCGGATCGCTGGCCCGTGCGTACTGGGACGCCCGTCGCGACTTCGCCTTCGCCGGCCCGACCGGTGACGCCGACACCTGTATCGCCCGCGCCGTCGCCTCCCCCGCCCGCCCGTTCCTGATCAGTGACTCCGGCGACAACCCCACCGCGGGCGGCGCCGGGGACCTCGCGTACATGCTCGGCCGGCTGCTGGCCCACGAGGAGCTGGCGAGCGGCCGGGTCACCGCGCTGCATCCGGGCATCACCGACCCCGAGGCCGTCGCCGTCTGCCGCGCCGCCGGGGTGGGCGCCGAGGTCACGCTCGGCGTGGGCGGCCGGTTCAGCGCGGGGACCGGCCCGCACACCGCACCGTATGTGCTGACCGGCACGGTCACCGCCGTGGACGAACCGGCCGGACCCGGCCCCGGTACGCCGCGCGGGAATCCGGCCTACGACGGCGGCGGCCGGTCCGCGGCCGTCACCTGCGGCGGGGTGACGGTGGTGCTGACCGAGCGCCGCAAGCCGTTCCACACCCGCGCGGACTTCGGCTCACTGGATCCGCTCGCCTACGACTTGGTGGTCGTCAAGATCGGCTATCTGGAACCCGAGCTGTACGAGATGGCCGCGGACTGGCTGCTCGCACTCACCCCCGGTGGCGTGGATCAGGACCTGCTGCGCCTCGGACACCACAGGGTGCTGCGGCCCCTCTACCCCTTCGACGACGAGGGGTTCGAGGATCCGGGTCTGACCCCGGTGTTGCTGTAGGGAGCCGGAGGCCGGGGACCGCCGCCACCCTCACGGCTGTGGATCGCGGGCGTCGTAGCGGGCGAAGGCGCGGCGGCCGAGACCGAGTGCGGTCACGGCCAGGACGCAGGCCACGCCGCCGCCGATCACCGCGGTGGCCGGGGAGGTCAGATCGGCCGCCGAGCCGGCGAGGAAGTCCCCGAGCCGCGGGCCGCCGGCGACCACGACGATGAAGACGCCCTGGAGCCGGCCGCGCATCTCGTCCGGCGTCGCGGCCTGCAGCATGGTGCTGCGGAACACCATCGAGACGGTGTCCGCGCAGCCGGCCACGGCCAGGAAGAACAGCCCCAGCCACAGATGCCGGGAGAGCCCGAAGCAGGCGATGGCGGCGCCCCAGGCGGCCACCGCGATCAGGATGGCGAGGCCGTGCCGGCGGATGCCGCCGAGCCAGCCGGAGAACAGCCCGCCCAGTACGGCGCCCACCGCGGGCGCGGCGACCAGCAGGCCGACGGTCTTGGCGTCCCCGGCGAACCAGAGCACCGCGACCGCGGGGAACAGGGCGCGCGGCTGGGCGAGCACCATCGCCGCGAGGTCGGAGAAGAACGTCATCCGCAGATTCGGCCGGGTGGCGAGGAAGCGCAGGCCGTCCAGGACGGAGGCCCGGCGCCGCGGCCCCTCTCCCTGGTCGGGCCGCATGGACGGCAGCCGCCACATCGCGTACAGCGAGCCGCTGAAGGCCACCACATCGATCAGATACGCGGTCTGATAGCCCCACAGGCCCACGATGACCCCGCCCAGCATCGGTCCGCCCATCAGACCGAGGTTGCTGGTCAGGGAGTTGAGGGCGTTGGCGGCCGGCAGCTGTTCGGTGGGCAGCAGCCGCGGGATCATCGAGCTGCGGGCCGGTGAGTTCATCGCGAAGCAGACGGCCTGGCAGGCGACGACGGTGTAGAGCAGCCAGACCCGGTGGTATCCGGCCAGCGCGGCGGTGGCGAGGACCAGGGACATCACCGTCGCGCCCATGGCGCTGTAGAGGCCCAGTTTGCGGCGGTCGACGGTGTCGGCGATGGCGCCGCCGTAGAGCCCGAAGACGACCAGCGGGACCAGTGAGCACAGCCCCACCAGGCCGACCGAGAAGGTGGAGTGGGTGATGGCATAGACCTGCAGGGAGACCGCGAGCGCGGTCATCTGCTGGCCCATCCAGGAGATGGTGTTGCCGCACCAGAGACGGCGGTAGTCCGGGGAGGTGCGCAGCGGGGTCAGATCGGCGAATATCCGGGAGCGCAGGGGTATTTCGCCCTTTTCGGAGGTCGTTGTAGAGGGCACGCGGCAGTAAAGCATGCGTCGGGGGTGCCGGGGCGGGAAGGGGCGGGAAGAGGCACTCCGGCCGCTCGCCCCTTACGCCCGGAGCGTGCGGCGGGAGGGGCGACCAGCTCGCCCGTCCCCGCCGCTCCCGGCCGGTCCGTCAGGTCTCCGGGGCAGTCCGGCGTCCAGGAGGGGGCCGCCGCCCCCGGGGCGTCCTCCGGCCTCACCAGCGCCAGCGGGTCGCGGCGGCGATCTCCTCGGCCTCGCTGTCGGCGAAGTGGGCCTCCTCGGCGCGCCGGACCGCGAGCACCGCGCCGTGCAGCACCTCGCCCATCGCCTCGTACAGCGGGGCGGACTTCTCCAGCCGGTCGGCCGCCTCGGTGAGGGTGGCGGGCAGCCGTACGATGCCGCGCCGGGCGCGTTCGCGGACGCCGAGGATGCCCGGGTCGCCGGTCTGCGGTGCCGGCAGCTGCGCCGCGGACTCGATGCCGTGCAGTCCCGCGGCGAGTACCGCGCCGACCGCGAGATACGGGTTGGCGGCGGCGTCGAAGGTCTTGACCTCGGCGTGGCCGCCGTCCGGGTCGTGGGGGGCGCCGGTGATCAGACGCAGCGCCGCCTCCCGGTTCTCCACGCCCCAGCACTGGTAGATGCCGGCCCAGTGGGAAGGCTGCAGCCGCAGATAGCTGGCGGGTGAGGGGCAGCCGATGGCGAGCAGGGCGGGCAGGGCGTTCAGGACGCCGCCGAGGAAGGCCACCGCGTCCGGCGCCAGGCCCCAGGGGGCGTCGGGGGTGCGGTGCAGGCTCGCGCCGTCGCGGTACAGGCCCAGGTGGAGGTGGCAGCCGTTGCCGACCTCTCCGGCGACGACCGACGGGGCGAAGGAGGCCCGCAGTCCGTGCCGGGCGGAGACGGCGCGGACGGTCTCGCGGACCAGCACCACATCGTCGGCGGCGCGGACGGGGTCGCCCGGGGCGGTGGTGACCTCGAACTGGCCCGGGGCGTACTCGGGGTGGAGCTGGAGGACGTCGATGCCCTGGACGGCCAGCGCCTCGGTGACATCGCGGAGGTAGTCGGAGAGTTCGACGACCCGGGTCATGCCGTACGCGGGGCCCGCGCAGGGGTAGTCGAGCGCCTCGTCCGGGCCGGTGGCGGCCGGGTGGTGTCCCTCCGGGGCGCGGGTGACCACCCATTCGGTTTCGAAGCCCATCCGCAGCTCCAGCCCGGCCGCGGCGGCCCGCTCCACCATCCGCCGGGCGAACTGCCGCTGGCAGGCGGGGTGCGGACGGCCGAGCTGGTCGTAGCGGTCCACCGGCGCCCAGGCCCAGCCGGGCTGTGCGGCGAGTACGGTGACGCGGTCCAGGTCGGGGAAGAGCCGCAGGTCCCCGTCGGGTCCGCCGAGGTGGTCGGACGCGGTGATGGCGTCGTCGGAGGTGAAGACGTCGAAGACGGGCGACATCCCGACGCCGCGCTCCGCGGCAGCGGTGAGCCGCTGCGCCGGAATGGTCTTGACGCGGGTGACGCCGGCGTTGTCCACCCAGGTCAGCGCCACATTCCGGACACCTTCCGCCTCCAGTTGCGCCGCCAGCCGGCGGGCTTCCTCGCGCTGTTCCGCAGCCCGCGTTCCCATAGTGCCGTCCTCACTCGACCGTGCCGGTGCCCGGCACCCGTGCCCGCTGATCGCCCTTGCCGGCCCGGCTCGACGCCGCCCGGTCAGGAGCAGTTGAACTCGCACCATACGCACTTTCCGCTGCCGCGCGGTTCCACACCCCAGACGTCCGCCAGGCGGTCCACGAGGAGCAGACCGCGGCCGGAGACGCCGGCCTCACCGGGCTCACGGCGTCGCGGCAGGCTGCTGGAGTGGTCCTCGACCTCCAGCCGCAGCAGCCGCCCGACGCTGTGCGGCATACGGATGTTGACCACGGCCTCGCCGTCGGTGTGCAGCAGCGCATTGGTGATCAGCTCGTCGGCGACCAGTTCGATCTCCTCGGCACGGTCCGCCGCGCCCCAGGCGCGCACCGCGGCCCGGATCATGTGCCGGGCGGCGGAGAGGCCTTCGGGGTCGGCGGGCGCGATGTGCTGGCGGAACCGGCCGACGATGTCGTGCTCCGGGGCGCCCAGCCGGCGCAGCAGCAGCAGCGCCATATCGTCCTCGCCGGTCCGGTCGCCCGCCGACTCGCAGAGCCGGTCGGCGAGTTGCTGGACGTCCTGGGGGCCGTCGCGGACCTCGCGGGCCAACTCCCGCATCCCGATGTCGAGGTCGGTGCCGGGCTGTTCGACGATGCCGTCGGTGCACAGCAGCAGAGTGTCGCCGGGGGCGAGCTGGACGGTGGTGACCGGGTAGTCGAGCCGCCGGAATTCGGAGGAGATCCCGAGCGGCAGCCCGCCGGCCACCGGCAGCCGGCGGCAGATGCCCTCGGCGTGCCGCAGCAGCGGGTCGATATGGCCGGCCCGGACGATCCGGGCCGAGCCGGTGCTCAGGTCGGCGTCGACGTAGGTGCAGGTGGCGAAGCGGTCGGCGTCCAGCTCGTTGAGGAAGGCGGAGGCGCGGCCCATGACGGTGGCGGGGGCATGCCCTTCGGCGGCGTAGGCGCGCAGCACGATCCGCAGCTGGCCCATCAGCGCCGCGGCCTGGGTGTCATGGCCCTGGACATCGCCGATGACGGCGGCGACCCGGCCGTCGGGCAGCGGGATCACGTCGTACCAGTCGCCGCCGATGTCCCGGCCCATCCGGGCGGAGCGGTAGCGGACGGCGATCTGGGCGCCGGGGATGCCGGGGATCCGGCGGGGCAGCATGGCCTGCTGGAGACCGGCGGCGAGGTCATGCTCCTGGTCGTAGAGCATGGCGCGGGCCAGGCTCTGCGCGATGCTGCTGCCGAGCGCCACCAGGACGTTGCGCTCCTGGTCGCGGAAGTCGCTCTCCCGCTCGAAGAACAGGCCGATCACCCCGATCGGGCGGCCCTGCGCGATCAGCGGCAGATATGCGGCGGAGTTGACGTTCAGCGGCTCGATGGCCGGCCACAGCCGGGGGTATGTGTGCCGGAATTCGGCGCGGCTGCCCACATAGCGCGGGGTGAGGGTGCGGACGACCTCACTCATCGGGAATTCGTCCCCCACCCGCGTGTATTCGAGGTCGGGGACGAAGCTGCCGGCCTTGCCCTCGGAGATCAGCCGGATGCGTCCGGCCTCGACGAGGCCCAGGATCACGTTCTCCGCGCCCAGCCGGCTCAGGCCCTGCTCATCGGCGAGCACCGCGATCACTTCACCGACCGTCCTGGCGTGTGCCAGGGCGGCGGTGGTGCGTTCGACGACGCTGGTGTGCCGCCGGCGCTCCTCATCGCCGGCGAGCCGCTCCGCCGCGTGGGTGTATTCGTGGCTGGCGTCGCGGACCACTCCGATGATGCGGCGGGGCCGGCCGGTGTCGTCGCGGCGGATGCTGCCCTGGGAGTGGGTCCAGCGCAGCTCACCGCTGCGCAGCCGTACCCGGAAGTAGGCGCCGTAGGAGTCGCTGCCGTCCTTGAGCGCCCGCGCGACCAGGGCGTCCAGACGGGCCGCCTCATGGGCCGGGACACGGCAGTTGAGCGTGGCCGGACGGTCGTCGTACTCCGCCGGAAGCATGTCGAACACCTCGAGGGCGGGCGGGTCCATGTGCATCAGCCCGCTGTCGAGGTCCCAGTCGAAGGCTCCCATGCCGTTGAGGGCCAGGGTCAGGTCCGGGTGGGCGGGCCAGTCGTCCGGCACCGACACGGTGGGCCGCTTCGCTCCCCGGTCAGCCATGTCGTCACTTTGCCACATTCACCCGGATTGCGGCGTCTTCAGTCCCTTCACCCGATCGGGCTGCGACGGCAGCCGTCGCCACACTGACTCTGCTCTCAGTTTCCCCGCATTCCCGCTCCCTGATGCTGGCTATATCAGGCCAATACGCACCCCGCCTTCCCCCAACCGTTGCGATGTTCTCAACACGCCTGTTACGGTCCCGGACCATGAAGGACACCCCCGGAGACCGGGTCACCGACGACGCCGGAGAGGTCACGGACCGTGTCCGGCAGGTGATCGGACGGCTCGGCTGCAGCCATCGCGAGTTCGCCCGCCGCATCGTGATGGACCCCTCGAAACTGTCCAGGTCACTGGGGGGCACCCGGCGTTTCACGCTGGCCGAGATCGTGCGGATCGCCGACATCGGCGCGGTCGACACCGGCTGGCTGCTCGGGGCCCCGGAGCGGCCCTCGGCGCCGCCCGGCCGCGAGCCGGCCGCCGTGCCCGAGGGCGGCCGGCCCCTGCAGATCGTGCGGGAGACCGTCCGGCTGATCGCCGAGCACGGCTTCCACGGCGTACGGGTCGCCGATATCGCCGCCGCCTGCGGTACCAGCCCGGCCGCCGTCCACTACCACTTCCCCGGCCGCGACGAGCTGCTGGAAGCGGCCGTGCGCTGGTGCATGGACGAGGACACCGAGCGCCGCGCCGCGGGGCTGGCCGCGGCCCCCGACGCCCGCGGCGAGCTGCTGCATCTGATCGCGCTGCAGACCCCGCGCACCGATCAGCAGCGCCGCCAGTGGCTGGTCTGGCTCGATCTGTGGGCCCAGGCCGCCCGCTCCACCGCCGTGGGGCGGCTGCACGAGCACTACTACCGGCAGTGGCGCACCACCGTCGCCGAGGTCGTACGCCGCGGCGTCGACCAGGGCGTCTTCCGCACCGTCGATCCGGAGTTCACCGCGCTCCGGCTGACCGCCCTGATCGACGGCCTGGCCACGCAGGTGCTCGCCACCGCTCCTGACAGCACCGGCCCCGACACCATGCACACCGCGCTGCTGGCCTTCGTGGAGAGCGAGCTCACCCCCGCCTCCGCGGTCTGACGCCGCCGTTCCCCGCCGAGCCCGAGGCACCCACCCCCATCGAAGGGATCCCCGTGAATCACGAGGTCATCATCACCTGCGCGCTCACCGGCGCCGGCGACACCGTCCGCCGCTCCCCGCACGTCCCCGTGACGCCCGAGCAGATCGCCGCATCGGCCGTCGAGGCGGCGGCCGCGGGCGCCGCGGTGGTGCACATCCACGTCCGCGATCCGGAGACCGGCGATCCGTCGCGCGACCCGCGGCTGTACGCCGAGGTGGTCGAGCGGATCAAGGAGACCGGCACCGACGTCGTCATCAACCTCACCGCCGGCATGGGCGGCGACCTGGTGATCGACCCCGACGCCCCGCTGCGGCAGCTGCCCGGTACGGACCTGGTGAGCGGTCTGGAGCGGCTGCCGCACGTCGAGGAACTGCTGCCCGACATCTGCACTCTGGACTGCGGCTCCCTCAACTTCGGTGACGGCTCCAACCTCTATGTCTCCACCCCCGACATGCTGCGGGCGGGCGCGAAGCGCATCCAGGAGCTCGGGGTGCGGCCCGAGTTGGAGATCTTCGACACCGGTCAGCTGTGGTTCGCCAAGCAGCTGCTGGCCGAGGGACTGCTGGACGACCCGACCGTCTTCCAGCTGTGCATGGGCATCCCGTGGGGCGCGCCGGCCGACCCCGGGGTACTGCAGTCGATGGTGCGGATGCTGCCCGAGGGCGCCCAGTGGGCGAGCTTTGCGCTCGGCCGGATGCAGATGCCGTGGGTCGCCCAGTCGATCCTCCTCGGCGGGCATGTGCGGGTGGGCCTGGAGGACAACCTGTACCTCAGCAAGGGCGTCAAGGCCACCAACGGGCAGCTCGTCGAACGCGCCGTCCAGATCACCGAGTTGCTCGGCGCCACGGTCGCCACCCCCGACCAGGCGCGCGCCCGGCTGGGCCTGAAGCCCCGCGCCTGACCCGCGACTGCGCTCCCCCGTTCTTCTCCCTCTCCTCCCCTCCACCTGGAGCCGCTCCCCCATGCCTGAAACCACCCCTGCCCCCTGCGCCCCCGAGGACGTACGCCGCATCGCCTGTATCGGCGCCGGAGTGATCGGCGGCGGCTGGGTCGCCCATTTCCTCGCCCGTGGCTACGACGTCACCGCCTGGGACCCGGCCGCGGACGCCGAGGACAAGCTCCGCCGCCTGGTGGCCGCCGCCTGGCCCGCGCTGGAACAGATAGGCCTGGCCGAGGGCGCCGCGCAGGACCGGCTGACGATCGCCCCCACCCTCGCCGAGGCAGTCGCCGACGCCGACTTCGTCCAGGAAAGCGCCCCGGAGAAGCTGGAGTTGAAGCGCTCCCTGCTCGCCGAGCTCGCCGCCGCGACCCGGCCGGGCGTGGTCATCGCCTCCTCCACCTCGGGCTACCCGATGACCGATATGCAGACCGCGGCCGAGGACGCCGGCCGCCTCGTCGTCGGCCACCCCTTCAATCCGCCGTACCTCATCCCGCTGGTGGAGGTCGTCGGCGGCGAGCAGACCGACCCCGAGGCCGTGGCCTGGGCCTCCCGCTTCTACGACGTGGCCGGCAAGTCCGTGATCACCATGGCCCGCGAGCTGCCCGGCTTCATCGCCAACCGCCTCCAGGAGGCGCTCTGGCGCGAGGCGCTGCACATGGTCGCCAACGGCGAGGCCTCGGTCGAGGACATCGACGCCTCGATCACCGAAGGGCCGGGCCTGCGCTGGGCGTTCATGGGCCCCTGCCTGACCTTCGCGCTGGCCGGCGGCGAGGGCGGAATGGCCCATATGCTCGACCACTTCGGCCCGTCCCTGAAGTCGCCGTGGACCCGGCTGGAGGCGCCCGAGCTGGACCGTGAGCTGCGTGACGCCATGGTCGACGGCTGCCGGGAGGCCGCGGGCGACCGTACGTACGCGGATCTGGTCGCCGCGCGTGACCAGGGCGTCATCGACGTCCTCCGCGCCACGGGGCGGCTGGGGAGCACCCGATGACCGACGGCACACCGGGCGGCCCGCCCCTCTTCCGCCAGACGGTCCGGGACGAGTGGATCGACTACAACGGCCATCTCAGTGAGGCCTATTACGTCCTGGTCTTCGGCTTCGCGACCGACGCCCTCATGGACGCGGCCGGCCTCGACGCCGCCTACCGCGAGCGCACCGGCTGCTCCCTCTACACGGTCGAGGCCCACGTCCGCTATCTCCACGAGGTCGCCCGCCACAGCGAACTCACCGTCCGCACCACCGTGTTGGGCGTGGACGGCAAGAAGCTCCGCCTCCTCCACGAGATGTTCGCCGGGGAACCCTCCGGCGAGCCGGTGGCCACCGAGGAGCTGTTCACCCTGCACATCGACCAGGCCGCCGGGCGCTCGGCACCCCTGCCCGCGACGGCCCGCGCGCACCTCACCGCCCTCGTCGCTCCGGCGCCGGAGTGGGCGGGACGCGGTATCCGAGAGGTGTGAGGCGGGAGGCGCGGCGACGGCGTACGGGCTGTCGGTGGGCCCCAGGCCCACCTCGCCCGCCTCACCCGCCCGAGCCGCCTCACCCGCCCCTGCTCCCTCCCGGTGCGATCCTGGACCGGGAGGGAGCCGCCTCCCTCGCCCACCGAAGGGAAGTGACCATGAGCACCACCCGAGGCCACCGCATCGACGTCACAGAAGGCACCGACCATGTCCGCGTCGAGGTCGACGGACAGCTGATCGCCGAGAGCCGGCGCCCGCTGCTCCTCACCGAGACCGGCTATCCGGTGCGGTACTACCTCCCTCCCGAGGACGTCCGCACCGAGCTGCTCACCCCCTCCGAGACGCACACCGTCTGCCCCTTCAAGGGCACCGCCTCGTACTGGTCGCTCGCCGGCGGTCCGGAGGACATCGTGTGGGCCTACCCCGAGCCGCACCCCGAGGTCGCCCGGATCAAGGATCATTTCTGCTTCTACAAGACCGAGTTGGCCTGAGCGGGAGCGGCCCGGTAGCCCACCTCGGACGGGAATAGGAAATACTCCCAACAATTCCGGGCGCGCGACGGTACCGGCAATGTGCCCGCCCCCCGGCGACGCCGACCGGCCGCACGGCGCACAATCGAAGCGTGACCGACGCCGACAGCCCCCACGACCAGCCCCTCCCCTCCCGCCCGTCCGTCCCGCACCGGGCGGGCGACGAAGGCGGCGATCCGGCCTGCTGGCTGGACCAGGTGTGTGACGCCTGCGGCCGGATCAGGGAACGGCCCGGCAGTGCGGTCTGCGAGCACTGTGGCGCCGGGGCGTCAGACGCCGGGGCGGCGGACGCCGAGGTGGCGGACGCCGAGGTGGCGGACGCCGAGGGCAGTGGCGTCCCCGACCGCGCCCCCGACCCCGTCGCCGCACCGCGCCGGCGGGACCGTGACGAGGAGGGGCGGGCCCGTAGCGCCCGCCCGCGGGACGGCCTCGGCCGGCCGCTGCCGTACGGCTCCCCGGGCGTGGCCCGGCAGCCCGAGGGGGTGCCCCGGACGCCCGCGCAATCGCTGACCGAGGCGCAGCGGCTGCTCGACGGCGGGATGCCGTTCCACGCCCATGAGGTGCTGGAGGACGCCTGGAAGGCGGCGCCGGAGGCGGAGCGCGAGCTGTGGCGGGGGCTCGCCCAGCTCGCGGTGGGACTCACCCATGCGGCGCGTGGCAATACCGTGGGCGGTACGGCGCTGCTCGACCGGGGTGCGGCGGCCATCGCGCCGTATGCCGATGCCGCCCCCTACGGGATCGATATCGCGGGACTCCTGGCCTGGGCCCGGGAGCTGACCGGGCGTCTGACCGGCTCCGGGGCCGTGCCGGCGGCGGAGTCCGCGCCCCGGCTGCGGGCAACGGGAGAAGAGACCGAAAATCGCCCCACCGGGGACGAGGCCTGAGACCGCCCTACAGGCGACCGGTGGGGCCGGGCTCCGCCGGGACGCGCGGAGCCGTCGCCGCTGTCGTACACACCACGGGCCGGGGCCCCGGGCCTACGCCGTCCCTCCGTTCCGTCCGCTGCGGGCGCGTGCCTGCCGCAAGCGGGCGAGCAGGGCGCCGAGCCCGAGTGCCGCGAGGCCGGCGCCGCCAGCCCCCAGGGCGAGGGTGTCGCGCCGGGGAGAACCGTCGCGGTCCCCGGTGCCGGTGACATCGGCAGCCACCGGGCTCATCGGGCCGCCGCCGTCGTGGGCGGCGCGTACGGCGTGCAGGGTGCCCACCGGCTGGGCCGTGCCGGCGGTACGGAAGCCCCAGTCCAGGAGGGCGCCGGCTTCCTTGTAGACGGCGTTGTACTCCTTCGACTGGGGGTTCAGCACGGTGACCAGGAGGGTGCGGCCGTTCCGGCGCGCGGCGGCGATCAGCGTGTTGCCGGCCTTGGAGGTGTAGCCGTTCTTGACGCCGATGAGGCCGGGGTAGCGGGACATCCCGTGCGAGCCCACCAGCAGGCGGTTGGTGTTCTCGATCTGCGTGGTGCCGCCCGCGGCGGGGAACGTGGCGCGGGGGGTGGCGCAGTAGCGGGCGAAGTCCTCGTTGGCGAGCCCGGCGCGGGCGAAGACGGTCAGGTCGTGGGCCGAGGACACCTGACCGGGCGCGTCATAGCCGTCCGGGGACTTGACGGTGGTGTCGCGCGCGCCGAGTTTCCTGGCGTTCTCCTGCATCTCCTCCGCCGTGGTCCGCCAGCCGCCGTTCATCGCGGCCAGTACGTGCACCGCGTCGTTGCCGGAGCGGAGGAAGACCCCGCGCCACAGGTCGCCGACGGTGTAGCGGCGGCCCTGCTGGACGCCGACGACGCTGCTGCCGGCCCCGATTCCCGCGAGGTCGGCGGAGCTGACCCGGCGTACCGTACCGGCCGAGAACTTCGGCAGGACGGTGACCGCGAACAGCGTCTTGAGGGTGCTGGCCGGGGCGAGCTTGCGGTGCGGGCTCTTCGCCGCCAGCACGCTGCCCGTGTCCGCGTCGGCCACCATCCAGGACAGGGCGGACAGACCGCTGGGCAGCCTCGCGCTGCCGGGGGCGGTGGGTGCCTGTACCCCGGCGCCGGCGACGGCGGGCTGACGGACCGTGGCCCCGTTGGCCGCGGCCGGTATGGACGTCAGCGACACACCGGCGACAGCGATCAGCGCGACCGCACCGGCCTTCCTGGACACACGCGCGTCAATTGTCATGCCGTCACGCTATGGAGCGGTGCCGCGGTCCGCAGCGCAGTTGCGCCACACGGACCAGGGCCGCGCCGCGTCCGCGGGCGTGTCGCAACTGCAACCGGTGCAAAGAAGGACCCGCCCGGTGCGACGGGGGATGCACACCGGGCGGGTCTCAGGAACCTTTTTACCGCATGAGCGAACGGTTATGCCTCAAAAACTTGTTCGTTTGCCGATTACCAGGTGACGGGCAGCGAAATCAGGCCACGTGCCCGCAGGGCCCGACGATGCCGCAATTCACCACGCGGGACGCCCAGTCGCAGCTCCGGGAAGCGGCCGAGGAGCGCGTCGAGCGCGGTGACGGCCTCCAGCCGGGCCAGCGGGGCGCCGAGGCAGTAATGGATGCCGTGCCCCATCGCGAGATGCCCGGAGAGGTCGCGGCCGCGGTCCAGCGTGTCCGGTGCGGGGAAGCGCGCGGGGTCCCGGTTCGCGGACGCGATCGACAGCAGCACGCTCTCCCCGGCCGGGATCCGTACGCCGCCGATCTCCATGTCCTCCTTGGGGAAGCGACGGATCGACAACGGAGAGGGGCCGTCGAAGCGGAGGAACTCCTCCACGGCCGTCGGCAGTTCGGCCGGATTGCGCTGCAACTGCCGGAGCTGGTCCGGGTGGTCGAGGAGGGCGAGCACGGCGTTGCCGATGAGGTGGACGGTGTTCTCGTATCCGGCGAAGAGAATGAGGAAGGCGAGCGAGGTCAGTTCGTCCTCGGTGAGCCGGTCGCCGTCCTCGCCGGCGGCCGCGTCATCGCGCACCGCGATCAGATCCGAGAGCAGATCGTCGCCCGGCTCCGCACGCTTGGCCGCGATCAGACCGGTGTAGAACTCCAGCATCGCCCCGATCGCCTGCTTCATCAGTTCCGGCCGGCTCGGGTCCGGTGTGATGAGGGCGTCCGACCAGGCGAGGAAGTCGCGGCGGTCACGGTCCGGGATGCCCAGCAGATCGCAGATCACGGCGATCGGCAGCGGCCCCGCGTAGTCGGCGATCAGATCCGCGCGGCCGCGCTCCGCCATCGCGTCCAGCAGCTCGTCGGCGATCCGCCGTACGGGCGCGCGCAGCGCCTCGACCCGGCCCGGGGTGAAGGCCTTGACCACCAGACGGCGCACCCGGGTGTGGTCCGGCGGATCCATGTTCAGCAGATTCGCGTCCAGCGCGGGCGGCAGCGCGAAACCGCGGTAACCGCCGGGCGCGGCATACCGCTTGTCCAGGGAGAGCCGGGGATCGGCGAGGGCGCGGCGGACGTCGTCGTAGCGGGTCACCAGCCAGGCGGGGTGCCCGTCGGCACCGGTGATCCGGTGCACCGGCCCGGCGTCGCGCAGCGCGGCACAGGCGGCGTACGGATCGTCGAGGAGGGGCGTCACATCGATGGGGGCGTCGGGGCCGGTCTCGGTGGTGTTCTGCATGAGCCCGACCCTAAGGGCCGTCCCGCAAACTCCCGTTCCGGCGCACGCCGTTCGGTGACAGCCGCGCGGGCGGCACCGGTCACGTCGACCGGTGCCGCCCGGGGGGTACGGGCGGCCCGGACCCCCGTGCCGGGCCACCCCGTCTGTGGTGCTTCCTCAGCCGTGCGCCACCGAGCTCCGCTGGCGCAGTTCGGTGAGCACGGTCTCGATCAGCGGCGAGTGGTAGACATCCGCGACCAGCGCCAAGTGTTCGTACTCCGCGCTGAGTTCGGCCGGTTCGGCACCGGTGGCGACCACCACGCTGTCGGCGCCGTGGTCGGGGACATGGCCCACCGCACGGTTCTCCAGGCCACGGCGGAGCGCGGCGGCCTCCGCGACGGCCGCCAGCTGCCTGTCGTCGAGGGCGACCGCGCGGGCCCGCTCGCGGGCGATGTCGACGGCGTCGGACTCCACATGGCGCCGGATGCCGCGCTGTACGTCCCGGATCTCGGCCATCTGCCGGTTGGCCCGCCACTCCAGGTCGGCGAACGGCCACCGTACGGACCACGCCGAGGAACCCATCGTGACCTCGGGGGTCTGCGCGGTGACGGTCCGCCAGAGCGGGGAGAGGCGGCGCAGCCGGCGCCAGGCCGCGACCCGGGGGCCGGCCGCCGGCAGCGCGAATCCGGTGAGGACCATCAGCGCCGCGACCGAGGCGCTCAGCGGGGCCACGCCGTTGGAGAGCCACAGCGCCGGGTGTCCCGACCAGGACAGGACGAAGCCGATGACCTTGCAGGCGCAGTAGACCAGGCCGAGCCAGCAGCCCGCGGCCAGCACCCGCAGACCGCGCGCGAGGTGTGTGCCGCCGAGTTGTGCGGCGTAGCGCGGGCAGAGCGTCCCCAGGGCCGCCGAACTCAATCCGAAAATGGCCAAATACAGCACCAGGAACAGCATGACTCCCGGGGAGTCGGTGTAGGCGGTGCTGAAGTCGCGGGGGTGCTCGACGGCGTCCGGCCGGCCGACCGCGAAGCCGGTGACCGCCACCGCCCACAGCGCGGCCACGATCCCCACGGCGACGCGCGCCCTGGTCCGGGCACGGGCCCGCGCGCACGCGCCCTCGCCCGCCGTCCAGCGCAGCAGCAGCACCAGCGCACCCGCGGCGAACACCACCACGGAGGAGTAGAGGAAGACCATGGCGAGGTTGGCCACGCCGGTCAGCCGGTCGAAGGCACGGTAGAGGCTGGGCGCGGAGAAGAGGAAGACCGTCGCCACTCCGCCGGTCATCACACAGGCCAGCCCCAGATCCGCGTTGCTGCGGTCCCGGAACCAGGCGACGGACTTGTATCCGACGATCGCCCAGGCGGCGACGCCGAAGGACAGATAGAGGACGTCAAACACGCGGACCCCCGTCCCCCGCCGCGCCCGCTCCGACGCCGTCGGTCCCCTCGTCCCCGGCCGGGGTCCCCTGCCGGCGCCGGATGTGCTGCAGCGCGGGCCCGAGCGCCGCCGCCAGCTCGGCCGCCTGTCCCTCCAGGGGGAGTTCCCGCTCGGCCGCGGACGGCGCCACCCGCTCCATCAGCAGGGTGCCGAGCACTTCGGTCTCCCGCTCGGCGAGGTTGTCATAGCCGTGATGCCGGGCGAAGCCCATGGTCAGGCCCATCCGCCGCATGGCGGTGGCGACATCGACCGACGGGGTCCACAGCTTCAGCGCGTCCTCGGTGACCGCGGGATCCTGGCCGTGTCCCAGCAGAAGATGGCTCAGTTCGTGCAGCACGATGTGCGCCTGGTGCCACGGTGAGGTCTTGAGCTCGTAGAAGACCCAGTAGCCGTCGTCGGTGACGGCCGTCATCCCCGAGACCACGCCGCCCAGGCTCATCGGCACCAGGTGGACGGGCAGCGCCACCCGTGTGGCGACGATGTCGCACATCCCGCGCAGATCAGTTGTGGCCGGCAGCGCCAGCTCCTTGATGAGCCGCTTGCACCGCCTGCGTATCTGCCCCACTCGCATGCTCGTCCCGTCCTCGTCTCCGACCCGCTGCCAGGAAGAGAAGATCTGGCCGCGCTCAGCGGTCCGCATCGGTTCACTCACCGCGTCGGTCACCGCCCTGCTCCGGCGGATCGGCCGGCAGATTCATCTGCTGCCGGAACTGGGAGATGATCGTCGTCAGACTGTCCTGCACCTCCGGCGGCAGCCCGACGGAGCGCAGCGCGATCGCGCGCACCCGCTGGTCGCGCATCGCGGCCAGGAAGCGGACCTCTTCCTCCACCCGCGCGGCCTGCGGCTGCGAGAGGTCCCCCAGCAGATAACCGACAGGTACGGCAAAGAACTTGGCCAGCGCGCGCAGCAGCTCCGGACTCGGGTTCGTACGCCTGCCGTTGCGCAGCATCGACAGATACTGCTCGGTGACCTTGACCCCGCCGTACTCCGCCGCGCCCCCGCTGATCTCCTCGGCCACAAAGGCGTTGGTATACGGGGCCCCCGGCGGATGCATGTTCGCGAAGAGGTGGTTGAGCCGTTCCGCGAGCACGCTGCCCGCCCCCTTGGACCGGCTGTCTCCCCCCACGTTCATCTCTTCCGTCCCCCGTCGATCGAGCCCAACGAACAGTTAAGGCTCCGTTACCCGGCCATCATCCTGTCACGGCAGGAACACGGTGCACCAGTCCACTTACGGACAGTAGGGACCGCCGGACTTAACCGGGAGTTGAGCGGCGAAGGGCGCAGGTCACACAGAGCGTCACATGGAGCATGCCGACGGGGACGCCCCACGGGGGGCGACCACCGCCCGGAGCACCAGGCGTCGCCAGAACCCGCCGTTCGCGCAACGCCGTCCCTTTACCGCCCTGTTGGTCGCGGCTCCCCGCCCGCCTACTAGGCTGCCGGGCCATGACGGTGACGAACATGCGCCAAGGAACATGCCCTGCCTGCGGTTCACAAGAGGTCTACTGCCTGAAGGCCATCAAGAGGCAGTTCATGGTGGAGCTCGGCTATTGGGGGGCGGAGGACATTCCGAGCAAGGTGCTGGTGTGCGTGGAGTGCGGCCGCTGCGAGCGATACCTCCAGCTCACGGACAAGCACAAGAAGAAGATCAGGGACGAGGCCGCACGCGTACAGGGATGAAAGCGTGCCGAGGCGCCGCCCAAGGCAGTCACCCGCCGGCAGCCCACCCCGGCACCGTCGGCAGCACCTTCTCGGCGACGCGGAGCAGCACCGCGTCGTCCGGCACCATGCCGTCCGCGCGCCACAGGGACACCTCGAAGGAGCTGCCGCTGTCCTTCGCGTCCCGGGCCACGGTGACGGTGCGGGCCGGGACACCGGGACCGCTTTCGGAGTCGCTCCCGTCGAGGCGGAATCTGATGCTGATGGTGCGGTCCGCGTAGACGACCGCCGGGCGCTCCAGAACCGTTTGCTGCCGCGCGCCGTCCCCCAGAAGCCCGGCGGACCCGGCCACCGGGTGACCGTCGTAGGTGGCCGACAGCGTGACGGTGTAGGTCTCGAACTCGACCTGGGCGGACGGAGTGGCGATCTCCTTGCCGTTGCCGAGCTTGACGGAGTCACCGCTGCCGCCGGCGGTCTTCGCGGCCTGGCCCGGCGTGCCCAGCAGGTCAGCGAGGTCGGGACGGTTCAGCGCCTTGCACAGTTGCGCCCCGGAGACGCGCCGGGACTCCTTCTCGGCCTCCCCGCCCGAGCACGTTGCAGGCGGCGGGGCACTGTCCGATCCCGATGACGACTCCATCCCCTGCAACGCCCACAGACCGATACCGAGCCCCGCCACCAGCGCCACGGCCGCGACGGCCTGCCCCCACGCGCCCGCCCCCTCCGCGGGCGCACCCTTCGTGCGGACGCCCTTCGCGGGTCCGCCCTGCGTAGGCGCACCCGTCGTGGGCTCGTCAAAAACGTCCGTCATATCCCCCGCCTGCCATGATCCCCCGATAAGTGCCCCGGGACCTTAACCCGCGACCATCAGGCGAACAAGGACTTTTGTCATCACCGCGGTACCGGCCCCGGTGAGCGCGCAAGCCAGGCCCACTCCTGCTACCGATCGGGGCGCCGTCCGTCTGGTCCTGGCACGGCTGTGCCGACTCCGCGGTCGAACTCGGCGGCGGGCGCAGCCCCGTGGTGTCCGGCGGCGCGCACTGGGGCGGCGGACCGTGGTTCAGCGCTCTCGACCCGGCTCCCGCTCCGCTTCCAAAGCGCTCCCGAACGCACAGTAGGGGCCATCCGAAGATGACCCCTACCTGCGCTTGCACCGTCGGGACGACAGGATTTGAACCTGCGACCCCTTGACCCCCAGTCAAGTGCGCTACCAAGCTGCGCCACGTCCCGGTGCCCGATCCGGCCGGGATGTCCCGGCTGACCGCGCACGAGAACAATACCGCATGTCAGAGGGTGGGTGCTGCCACTTTCCCGTCGCGCGGCGGGGCGGGAGGGGTCAGATGAGTACCTGTACTCATGCGCCGGGGTCACCGCGCCGCCACGCTACGCGCATGACTACTCCATCGATTCAGCGGCCGACGACCACGGCCTTCTTCGTGCAGGCCGCGATCTCCTTCGGGCTGTCGCTCGTGGCGCTGGTGATCGGGATCATCAAGCTGCCGGTGGGACCGTGGGAGCGCGGGTTTCTCGCCCTTGGTCTGATCTTCGTGGTGTCCTCGGCCTTCACCCTGGCGAAGTGCATTCGCGACCGCCAGGAGGTCGAGGAGGTGACGAACCGGGTGGACAAGGCCCGGATCGACAAGCTCCTCATCGAGCAGGACGTCTTCCATCCGGGTCAGGTCTGACCCCGGCGGCCGCGGGCCCGGGGATCTTCCGGTCCGCGGCCCCGCAGCCCTACGCTTGACCTCAAGCGCGCTTGAGGTTGCAGGCTCTGTCGTATGACGCACCTGACGACGGAAGCGACAACGGACCTCACGACGATCCTGACGGCAGAAACCCCGGCGGGGACCACCCCGCGCGACGACACCATCGGTTTCGCCCAACTGCCCTCCCTGATGGGCCTGATGACGGGCGATGAGAAGCACGGCCCGGCCGCCACCTCCACGCTCGACGCCCTCTGGGTCCTCTACGACCGGGTGCTGCGGGTCTCCCCCGGCACCGCCGCGGACCCGGACCGGGACCGCTTTCTGCTCTCCAAGGGGCATGGCCCGATGGCCTACTACGCGGTGCTGGCCGCCAAGGGCTTCTTCCCCACCGAGTGGCTGCCGGGCTTCGGCTCGTACGACTCCCCGCTCGGCCACCACCCCGACCGGCTGCTGGTGCCCGGAGCCGAGATCGGCAGCGGGTCGCTCGGCCACGGGCTGCCGCTGGCCGTCGGCACCGCCCTCGGTCTGCGGGCGCAGGGCCGGCCGGGACCGGCCGTATGGGTGCTGATCGGTGACGCCGAACTGGACGAGGGCAGCAATCACGAGGCCCTGGCCTACGCGGCCGCCGCGGGCCTGGACCGGCTGCACACCCTGGTCATCGACAACTCCTCCGCCACACATGGGTGGCGCGGCGGGATCGCCTCGCGCTTCGAGACCGCGGGGTGGTCAGCGGCCACCGTGGACGGCCGCGACCACGAGGCGCTGTACGCGGCCTTCAGCGCGCCGCACCCGGGCCGTCCGCATGCGGTGATCGCCCGTGTCGAGCCCAAGGACGCCTGAGCGGCCTGCCCGTCTCCCCGTATATGACCAGGACTTCGAGAGGGATTCAGTGATGGACACCATGCGTGAGCGCTTCGCCTCGGTCACCTCGCAGCTGCTGGCGGAGGACCCGCGGCTGGCGCTCGTACTCGCCGACATCGGGGCGGCCGGCTTCGCCGAAGCGGAAAAGCAGCATCCGGACCGGGTGGTGAACGTCGGCATCCGGGAGCAGTTGCTGATCGGTGTGGGCGGCGGCCTGGCGCTCACCGGGCTCCGCCCGATCATGCACACCTTCGCCAGTTTTCTGGTGGAGCGCCCCTTCGAGCAGGTAAAGCTGGACCTCGGCCACCAGGGCGTGGGCGGGGTGCTGGTGAGCGCCGGGGCCTCCTACGACTGGCCGAGCGGCGGCTTCACCCATATGGCACCCGGCGATGTCGCGCTGCTCGACACGCTCGACGGCTGGACCGTGCATGTGCCCGGGCACCCGGACGAGGCCGAGGCCCTGCTGCGGTACGCCGCGGCGGCCGGTGACGACAAGGTCTACGTCCGGCTGTCCGTACAGACCAACGCCGCGCCCCGGGCGGTGGACGGGGCGCACTTCCGGACCGTGCGGGAGGGGCGCGACGGGGTGGTGATCGCCGTCGGCCCGATGCTGGACCCTGTGCTCGCCGCGACCGAGGGGCTGTCGCTGACCGTGCTCTACGCGACGACCGTGCGGCCCTTCGACGCCGCCACGCTGCGCGCCGCGGCCGGGGCCGCCGGCACCTCGGACGTGGTGATCGTGGAGCCCTATCTCGCGGGGACCTCGACGCGCCCGGCGGCCGAGGCGCTGGAGGACCGGCCGCACCGGCTGCTGGGGCTCGGCGTCGGCCGCCAGGAGCTGCGCCGCTACGGACAGCTCGACGAGCACCTGGCGGCGCACGGCCTCGATCCGCGCGGTCTGCGCGAGCGGATCGCCGGGTTCCTGACGGCAGGATCCTGACCGGGGCCCGGGGTACGGGGTGCGGGGCGCCGGCGGCGGGCCCCGCAGGTGCGGCCGGCTCAGATGCGCTTGTCCAGCCAGGCCAGCAGATCGTCCTGGACCTCGTCGCGGTTGGTCTCGTTGAGGATCTCGTGGCGGGCGTCCGGATAGGCCTTCCAGGTCAGATCGCGGGTGCCCACATAGTGGAAGTCCTCCAGGAGTTCATGGATCAGGGTCATCCGCTGGTGGCAGGGGTCCAGATCGCCGACGGCGACATGGACGGGCAGTCCGCTCGGCATACGGGCGAGGTTCCCCGGGTCGTTGATCTTGCGGATGGCGCGTACCCAGTCGGCGGCGAGACCGGCGCAGAAGGGGAAGCCGCAGTCCTCGTCGGCGACGTAGAGGTCCACCTCAGCGGCGTCGCGGGAGAGCCATTCGAAGCCGGTGCGGTGGGTGAAGGCGTCGTTGAAGGAGCGGAAGGTGCGCGGGATGAAGGCGGAGAGCGCGTCACGGCCGCGCTCGGCGATCTCCTCCTCCAGTTCGCTGACGGCACCGTCGATGTCCAGACCGGGCAGGGTGCGGAAGGTGCCGGTGAGGATCAGCCCGGCGAGGTCGGCGCCGTACTCCTGGGCGTAGTCGCGGGCCAGCATGGCGCCCATGCTGTGGCCCAGCAGCACCAGCGGGAGGCCGGGGTGGGCGGCGGCCGCGTGGTTGCCGATGCCCTTGAGGTCGCTGACGATCGACCGCCAGGCGTCCTCGCCGACCACTCCGCGGCCGCCGGTGGAGGCGGCGGTGGCGCCGTGGCCACGGTGGTCGGAGGCGATGACGGCGTAGCCGTGGCCGGTCAGAAAGCGCGCGAAGCGGTCGTAGCGCCGGCCGTGTTCCGCGGCGCCGTGGGCGATCTGGACGAGGGCACGCGGGTGGCCGGACTCCGGGAGCCAGGTATAGGTGGCGATACGGGCGCCGTCCGGAGCCTGGTGAAAGTCCTGCTGCATAGCCTGCATGGCGTCGTCTCCTGACTGCCGGGGGCGGTGGCTGACGAGTCGTCGCCGCCCACTCTTCCGCGCCGGGCGGAAGTGCGCCATGGGGCGCGCGTGGCGGGGGTGGCCGGGTGTCCGAGCGGCGTGGCACGATCGGGCGGTTCTTGCCCGGCACCTGTGCGGCAACCCCCTTTCGCAGGAGGATCGTTGGACACCACGGACCGTTCCGAACATGCCCCCCGTCGCCCCTCACCGCTGTCCCGCCGCAGGTTCCTCCAGGGCACCGCCTCGGCCGCCGCCGCGGCCGGACTGACCGGCGTCACCGCTGCCCCCGCAGCGGCCCGGGCGACCGGCACCACCTTGTCCTTCACCGCCGCCACCAATGGCGCGGCCTCCCTCGCACCGGCCGGTGACCGGTTGGTCGCCGAGGTCCAGAACGTCCTGTGGTCGATGCCGCGCACGGGTGGCGACGCGGTGGCGCTGACCCCGCCCGACCTGGAGCCCACCCGCCCGGTGCACTCCCCCGACGGCCGGCGGATCGCCGTCTGCGCCTTCCGCGGCGGCGGCTTCCACCTGTGGATGCTCGACGCCGACGGCTCCGGGCTCCAGCAGCTGACCGACGGCCCGTGGGACGACCGGGGCCCCGCCTGGTCCCCCGACGGAACCCGGATCGCCTTCGCCTCGGAGCGGGGCGGCGACGCGGTGGCCGGCAGCCCGTACCGGATCTGGGTACTGGAGGTGGCGTCCCGGCGGCTGACCCGGGTGACGGGGCTGCCCGGCCAGGACGGGCCCCATCAGGACGGTGCCTGGGAGGACTTCGACCCCTGCTGGTCACCGGACGGCTCACGGATCGTGTTCGTACGGGGCCGGGTGGCGGGTGCGGCGCTGCTCTCCCGTACGGTCGCGTCCGTGCCGGCCGACGGGGACGGCGCGGTGCGCACCGAGCACACCGAGACGGCCGCCGCGCAGGTGATGGTGCCGGCCCTGTCGCCCGCGGGGCGGCTCGCCTATCTGCGGACCACGGACTACCCGGGCCCCACCTGCACGCTGGTGGTGGACGGTGCGCCGGTCGCGGTCGAGGGTGATGTCGAGCCGGTACCGCCGCGCTGGGTCTCGCGGGACGAGCTGCTGCTCACGGTCGGCGGACAGTTCCGGATCGTCCCGGCCGACGCCCCCTCGCGGGCCGAGCACCTCCCGTTCAGCGCGCGGCTGCCGCTGGACCGTCCCCGCTACCGCGTCAAGGACTACGGCTTCGAGCGGACGGCGGCGGCCCCGGTGCGCGGGGTGCATCTGCCCGCGCTGTCGCCGGACGGCCGCAGGGTCGCCTTCGCCGCACTCAACTCGCTCTGGATCACGCCCACTTCGGGAGGCGGTACGCCGCGCAGAATCGTCCGGGCCGACGCCACCCGGTACGTCCTGGCACCGAGCTGGTCCCGCGACGGACGGTCGCTGCTGTACGCGGACGACCGGGACGGGCTGTTCGCGGTGCGCCGTCACGAGCTCGCCTCCGGCGCGGAGACGGTGCTGGCCGCCGGCGGCCGGGTGCACCCCGCGCTGTCGCCGGACGGCGGGCGGCTGGCCGCACTGGACATGACGGGGAATCTCGTCGTGCGGACGCTGTCCGACGGCAGTGAAAAGGTGCTGGCCGCGCCACTGGGCGCCGGCGGGCTGCCCGGCCGGCCCAGCTGGTCACCGGACGGGCGCCATCTGGCGTACTGCGACCGCAACCGGCTCAACCGCCGCTTCCGCGAGGGCTACCACCTCATCCGGGTCGTCGACACCGAGACCGGAAAGGACCGCCTGTATCCCGTCGCCGAGCATGTCTCGATCGCCGACCGCTACGACTCCGGGCCCGTGTGGTCGCCCGACGGGCGCTGGATGGCGGTGATCGCCGAGTCCGCGCTGTGGGTGCTGCCGGTGCGGCCCGACGGTACACCGGACGGGGCGCCACGGCGGCTGACCGACGAGAGCGCGGACCATCCGTCGTGGTCCGGGGACTCCGGCACGCTGTTGTACCTCTCGGCCGGAAAGCTGCGGCTGATCAGCGTGTCGGGCGGCGCGGCACGGACCGTTCCGCTGTCCCTGGAACAGCGCCCCGCGCGCGCCCGGGACACCGTCGTCCACGCGGGCCGGTTCTGGGACGGCACCGGTGACGAGGTGCGGGAGGACGTCGATGTGGTGGTGCGGGAGGGGCGGATCACCGCCGTGGAACCGCACCGCCCGGCCCGGTCCGGGGCGGGCCGACGCATCGACGCCTCCGGCCGGACCGTGCTGCCCGGCCTGTGGGACGCGCACACCCACCCGTGGCAGACGACCTACGGCGGCCGGCAGACCGCGACACAGCTCGCCTACGGCATCACCACCGCGGTCTCCTGCGGCGGCTTCTCCTATGAACAGGCCCGCATCCGGGAGGCCGTGGCGGCCGGTGTGCTCGCCGGACCGCGGCTGCTGACCTGCGGGGAGCTGCTGGACGGCGGCCGGGTCGCGTACAGCATGGGACGGGCGCACCGCACCCGCGCGGGACTGCGCCGCTCCCTGGAGCGCGGCGCGGCCCTGGACTGGGACTTCGTGAAGACCTACGTACGGGCGCCGGGCTGGGTGATGGCGGAGGCGGCGCGCTTCGCCCACCAGCGGCTGGGGGTCCGGGCCGGGAGCCATCTGCTCAGCCCGGGAGTACAGCTCGGACAGGACCTGACGACCCATCTGCAGGCCACCCAGCGACTGGAGTTCGGCCATGCCGTCTCCGGTTCCGGGCGCGCCTACCAGGATGCCGAGGAGATCTACACCGGCACCGGCTTCCACCTCCTCGCCACCCCGTTCTCGGCGGCCGTGCTGCTGGGTGAGGATCCGGCGCTGGCCGACGATGTACGGGTGGGTCGGCTGATGCCGCCCTGGGACGCCGCGTTCATCAAGGACAACGCCGGACACCGGCCCACCCCGGCGCAGCTGGCCGACATCGCGACCGAAGTCGGCTTCTACCGGCGGGTGCTGGACGGCGGCGGACTGGTCGCGCTGGGTACCGACCAGCCGCTGGTGCCGGTGGGGCTGGGGCTGCACCTGTGCCTGCGGGCGTTGCACCGCGGCGGCCTGAGCGTGAGCCGGACGCTGCGCACCGCGACCGCGCTGCCCGCCCGGGTGTTCGGCGCGGAGCGGGATCTGGGGACGCTGGAGGTCGGCAAGCTCGGCGACATGACGTTCGTGGACGGTGATCCGTTCACGGACTTCGACGCGCTGGTGCGGACCCCGGCGGTGCTGCGCGGCGGCCGGCTTTTCGAGCAGCGGGAGCTGACCGAGTCCTTCCCCGCGCCCGCCACCCGCACCCTGCGGCCGGCCGGCACCGACTGGCTGGAGGTGGGCCGGCAGCAGCGCCGCGAGTCCTGCTGCGGCGACTCGCACTGACGCGGCGCACCCCCGTCACGGCGGGACGGGGAGGCGTGGGGTGGCGTGGTTCCGGGACTCTCGGGACCACGCCACAGCCGTTGCGGCGCGGGGGGTGGTGCGCGACTCCTTCGCGCTTCAACTCTTCGCTTAAATGCCACCAGTTGATGTTTTATGCGCCCCGCAGTAGGTATGCCAACGGGTATTGCACGGGGTAAGCGAAAGATCACTTTCCGGAACGTTCGCTCCAGACGGCACCGCCGGTGCCGTCCCAAGGCGGGGTGCAACCAGCGCGGGAAAGATCGCGAAGGAGGGGCTCGTCTTGCATCGCTATTTCACGGACCAGAGACATGAGGCACTCCGGCACCGGGTGCGGGACTTCGCCGAAAGCGAGGTCCGCCCCCGGATCGCCGAGATGGAGGCGAACCGGTCCGTCTGCCATGACCTGTCTCGTCTGATCGCCCGGCAGGGGTGGATAGGCGCGACCGTGCACCGCGCCTACGGCGGGATGGGCGCCGGCCATGTCGCCAAGACCCTCATCATCGAGGAGCTCTCCCGGGTGAGTGCCGCGATGGGCGCCATGGTGCAGGCGTCCCAGCTGGGCGTCGCGAAGATCGTCCACTTCGGCAGCGAGGAGCAGAAGAAGACCTGGCTGCCGGCCATAGCCTCCGGCGACTGCCTGCCGACCATCGCGGTCACCGAACCCGAGTCCGGCGGCCATGTGCTGGGCATGTCCTCCACCGCGGTCCGCGACGGCGACGACTATGTCCTCAACGGCCGGAAGATCTACGTCGGCAACAGCCATGTCGGCGATCTGCACGGCGTCGTGGTCCGCACCGGTGAGGGCTCCAAGGGCCTCTCGGCGTTCCTCGTGGAGTCCGACACCCCCGGCTTCCGGGTCGGCGAGCAACAGCCCGCGATGGGTCTGCACGGCTTCAGCTTCGGTGAGCTGTTCTTCGACAACTGCCGGGTGCCGGCGGCGAATCTGCTGGGCCGCGAGGGCGACGGGCTGTCCGTCGCGTACTCCTCCAGCGTGCTGTACGGACGGCCCAATCTCACCGCCGTGTCGCTGGGCATCCATCAGGCGGTGCTGGACGAGACGACGAGGTTCTGCACGGAGCGCCAGCGCTACGGCAAACCACTGGCCGACCTGGGCAACATCAAGCTGAAGCTCGGCCGTATCCAGTCGCGGCTGCTGCTGGCCCGGCTGTCCGCGTACCACGCGGTGCATCTGCTGGACCAGGGACTGCCGTGCGACGCGGAGCTGATGAACGCCAAGCTGGTCAATGTGGAATCGGCGCTGGAGTCGGCGCGCGACGCGATGGACATCCATGCCGCGTGCGGACTGTTCACCGACCGTCCGGTGGAACGTTTCCTGCGCGACGCCCACCACATCTTCGCGCCGGCCGGCACCTCCGACATCCAGCTGCTGCGCCTGGGCGAACTGGCCCTGGGCCGGGCGCAGGGAGACTGGTCCAGCCGACTCGCGGATCTGCTGCGGCTGGAGCCCTCGGAGTGGCCCGAGGAGGACGAGGTCCCCGACGAGGCCCCCGGCATGGCCCCCGCGGACCCGCCCGTCACGGTACGGACCGACGGCACCACGCCCACGGTGCCGGGCCAGCGCACCGGACCGGCACACCGGCACTCATGGTTCGCCCGGCCGAGATGAGGGGGCAGCGGCGGTACGGGAACGCGGCCGGAAGTCCGCCTGAGCGGCATGGATTTCACTGACAGAAGATGTCAGTGAGCCTCCGGACACTGGGGCCATGATCCTCAGCCACCCACCCCGCCGGGCCGAGCGGCTGCTCGTGTCCGCTGCCTTCGCCACCGCCCTCGGGAACAACGTCCAGCTTATCGTCGGTGCGTTGCTCATGATCAGGGAGCAGCGGACCATGATGGCCGTCGGCTGGCTCTTCATCGCCGTCGCCGGTCCGCAGGCCCTGCTGTCGCCCTTCTTCGGACGGCTGGCCGACCGCTTCGACCGGCGGGCCCTGTGGATCGGCTGCGACGCCACCAGTGCGTTGCTGGCCCTCGGGCTGCCACTGTGGCTGGCCTGCGGTGGTGCCCCGGGGCCCGGGATCTACGGCGCCAATCTGGGGCTGGCCGTCGTCAGCGCCCTGTTCCTTCCGGCCAGCTCCGCGCTGATCAAGGAACGGGTCCCGGCGGGGCAGCTGCGGCGGTTCAACGCCCGGTACGAGATGGGGACCCAGGCGGGGATGCTGCTGTCCGCGACGGTCGGCGGACTGTCCGTCCAGGCGTTCGGCGCCGTGCCGCTGCTGGTGCTCAACGCCGGGACCTTCATGGTCTCGGCGCTCTGCGTCGCCGCGGTGGGGCGCCGCCCGGACCCGGCGGCGGCTGCCACCGCCGCCGGGGAGCAGACGCCGGTCCCGGCAGCGCCGCGCGGGCCGCTGCGGGTGCGCCGCTTCATCCTGCTCTACGCCCAGGGGAGCGTGGTCGTCACGGTCTTCAACGCGCTGCTGCCCACCGCCGTCATCGGCGAACTCCACCTGGGCGCGGCCGCGTTCGGCGTCGTGGACGCCCTCGGCTGCCTCGGCTTCCTGGCGGCCACCGGTGCCTACCGGATCGTCAGCAGACGCCATCCGGACCTTCGCATCGCCGTCGTGGGCTTTCTGCTCTGCAATGCCGGCCTGGTGCTGCAGAGTCAGTTCGGGATCGCCGGCTACCTCGCCGGGGTGCCGCTGGGTGCGTTCTTCTTCGGGCAGGCCAGGATCGCCTCCCGCACCATGCTGATGGCCTCGGCCGACGACGCGTCGGTGGGCAGGGCCTTCGGGCTGGCGAACGGTGGCGGGCTGGCGGCCACGGTCGGGGTGATGTTCCTGGTCGCGACGGTCACCGACCACAGTGACACGCGCTACGGCTTCGGGGCCCTCGCCGCCGTCGCACTGCTGGCGACCCTGTCCGCCGGACTGCTGCTGAGGACACCGGCCTCGGCCCGCCCGGACCCGTCCGACGATCGGTACCGGTCGAACACGGCGCCCGCCGCCTCCGCGATCCCCCGGCGCAGCTCCTCGGGGGCGAGCACCTCGATGTCCGCGCCCAGCGACAGCAGCGTCGGCACCGCCAGGTCGACCGACTCCAGCGGCACCGTCGCCGTCACCCAGCCCTCGGCGTCCGGCGGCCCTGCCGAGGCTTCGACGGCGCGGACCAGTGCCGCGTCCAGACGGTCCGGCAGTGCGGACAGCAGCGCCGGAGCGATCCGGACGGAGGCCTGAAGCCGCAGCCTGCGGGCGTCGTAGGTGGTGAGGTAGTCCTGCCAGTGGGCGGCCAGGTCGAAGCCGTCGGGGCGCTCGAAGCCGTCCTCCCCGACGTCCAGGCGGAGGATCGACGACACCCGGTAGGTCCGCACCGCGCCGTCCACCGCCGCGACGAGGTACCAGACGCCCGCCTTGAGGACCAGGCCGTAGGGGTCGAGCGCGCGCTCGACCTCCTGCGGCTCGGCCCAGCGGCGGTAGCGCACATGGATCCGGCGCTGGTTCCACACGGCATCGGCGAGCGCCGCGAGGGCGGACGGTGAGTCCTGTTCCCGGTACCAGCCGAGAGCGTCGAGGTGGAACCGCTCACGAATCCGGCCGGCCCGGTCCCGCAGCGGCGGCGGCAGCGCTGCGGTGAGTTTCAGCTGCGCCGCCGCGAGCACCTCGCCCAGCCCCAGGTCGGCCGCCGCACCCGGCAGTCCGGCCAGGAACAGCGACTCGGCCTCCTCGGCGTGCAGTCCGGTGAGCCGCGTCCGGTAGCCGCCGAGCAGCTGGTACCCGCCGCCGTGCCCGGCATCCCCGTAGACCGGGATGCCCGCACCGCTCAGCGCGTCGATGTCCCGATAGACGGTCCGGACCGAGACGCCCAGCTCCTCGGCGAGCTCACCGGCCGTCAGCCTGCCCCGGTTCTGCAGCAGGAGGACGAGGGAGAGGAGCCGGGCCGCACGCATGGTCCGATCATTCCAGGTCCGGTCCGGGTCGGGTCCGGCCTTCGGGCCGCATCAGACGTCGCTCTGCTGCTTCTCCATATGGTGGATCTGCTCGACGAGTTCGGCGGCCATCGACTTGATGGTCTCCAGCCCCTCCCGTCCCCAGGGCCGCGGTTCGAGGTCCACGACACAGACGGTGCCCAGCGCCGTCCCCGTACGGTCGATCAGCGGCGCGCCCAGATAGGAGCGGATGCCGATCTCATCGACGACGGGGTTGCCGGCGAACCGCGGATAGTCGCAGACGTCCTCCAGCACCAGGGCCTTGCGGCGGACGATGACATGCGGGCAGTAGCCGTGGTCCCGGTCCATCACCCGGCCCGGCTGGGCGCTGGCGGGCGCCGGGCCCAGCTCGACGGCCTGGTCCTGGGAGGGCGTGTAGAGACCGGCGAAGTACTGCCGCCGCTCGTCGATGAAGTTGACCATCGAGTAGGGCGCCCGGGTGGTCCGGGCGAGCTTGCGCGCGAACTCGTCGAACGCGGGCAGCGGGGAGTCACCGATCCCCAGGGCGCGCAGCCGGGCGACACGCGCCGGGGCCTCGTCGTCCTGCGGGGTGAGCAGCAGATGCCGCGTCGGGTCGTAGGAGATGTACGGGACGCGGGAGGCGGGGTGGTTCATGGCAGCTCCGGGGTCGCGGCGAGGGCGGGGGTGAGCAGATGCTGGACGAGCGAGACCAGGACTTGGGTGGCCGAGCCGCCCCGGCGGGCGTCACAGAGCACGACGGGAATGTCCGGGGAGACGTCCATGGCGCTGCGGACCTCGTCCGGGTCGTAGCGGTAGGAACCCTCGAACTCGTTGACGGCGACGATGAACTGGATGCCGCGCCGCTCGAAGAAGTCGACGGCGGCGAAACACTGGTCCAGGCGACGGGTGTCGGCGAGGATGACCGCGCCGAGCGCGCCGTTGGACAGCTCGTCCCACATGAACCAGAAGCGCTGCTGCCCCGGCGTCCCGAAGAGGTAGAGGATGTGCGCCGGGCTGAGCGTGATCCGGCCGAAGTCCATGGCGACGGTGGTGGTGTTCTTCTCCTCGACGCCGGACAGATCGTCCGTCCCCACGCTGATCTGGGTGAGGAGTTCCTCCGTGCTGAGCGGCTCGATCTCACTCACCGCCCCGACGAAGGTCGTCTTGCCGACCCCGAAGCCGCCCGCCACCAGGATCTTGAGCGCGGTGGGGAAGAGGTCGGTCGCGGGGTCCCCCTGGGCACGGGGGTCACAGTCGTTTGCGAAGTCCATTCAGCACCGCCTCCAGCAGGGCACGGTCGGTACGGGACGCGGGCCCTGCCGAAACGGCTGCGGGGGCCCGCGCGGTGATCGCCCCGCAGTCGACGAGGTCGGCGAGGAGCACTTTGGTGACCACGGCGGGCAGCCGTATGTGGGCGGCGATCTCGGCGACCGAGACCGGCCCGCCGCACAGCCCCAGCACCTGGGCGTAATCGGGGCCCTGGCAGGAGACGGGCCGCCGGCCGGTGGCCATCACCATGGTCAGCAGGTCGAAGTGCGCCGTCGGACGGGTCCGGCCGTTGCTGATGGTGTACGGACGGACCAGCCGGCCGGCCGCGTCGTCGTACCACGGCTCCCCGCCCTTCCGCCGTCGGCGACGCACGGTCATGGTCAACGACCGCCCGCGGGCGCCTGCTGGCGTGCGGGGGTGGACAGATACGGCCGGACGCTCTTGACCAGCATCGACATTTCGTAGCCCAGCACCGCCACATCGGCCTCACGGCCGGCGAGCACGGCCAGACAGGCGCCCGATCCGGCGGTGGAGACGAACAGGAAGGTGGACTCCAGCTCGACGACGACCTGGAGGACGTCGTCGCCCTCCCCGAAGCGCACACCGGCGCTGCGGGCGAGGGAGTAGAGGCCGGAGGACAGGGCGGCCATGTGGTCGGCGCTGTCCGGGTCGAAACCATGGGCGGCCTTGACCAGACCGTCCGAGGACAGCAGAAGCGCGCTCCGGGCGTGCGGCACCCGCTGTACGAGCCCGGTCAGCAGCCAGGACAGGTCGGTGTGCTGGCCTCCCTGCGGCTGCAAATGCGCCTGCGCACGCACATCACTCACCATGGTTACGGTCGTCTCCTCGGGGGCGGGCCATCGGGGCGTCGTGGTCACGGTCGTAGAGCAGGTCGTTGCCGGCCGGGCTGCTGGGGTCGCCGCCTTGGGCCGGGGTGGTGCCGGTGTCGCCGGCGTAGGTGTCGTCGGCGAGGCTGAAGCCGCGCCGGAAGGCCGCCATCAGGCCCGGGTCGTGCTCGGGTTCCGGGCCCGTACGGGGCGTCGTGGACGGCAGGATCGGCTCGCCGCGCAGTTCGGGAACGAGATGGGTCTGCTTGTGCCGCCGGGGCAGTCGCGGGCGGGCGCCGTTGTCCACGGCGGGCGGCGCGGGCGGCAGCACGACCGGGCCGGGGTCGGCGGGGCGGTCGGTCGGCGGGATGTCGGGGGCGGGGGTCTCGTGGGCATGCGCGTCGGGCATGTGGACTTCAGGAGTGTGGGCGCCGGACGCGCGGACCAGCCGGCGCCGGGTGGCGCCGAGGTCGGCATCGGTGTCCGCGGGGACGGGGGCCGGGCCCGGGTCCGTGCGGCCGTCGTAGCCGCGCGGTGAGCTGTCGAGCACGTCGTCGGGGGCGGGGCCGGGGGCGGGGATGGCGAGGGTCCGCGTGGCCGCGGGGGCGGGGTCATGGCGGTCGTGACGCTCCTGGTCCGCGTCGTGGTCGCCGGGGTATCCGCCCTCGTACCCCAAGTCGTGCTCGCGCGCCGTGCCGGGGTCCGGTGATCCGGTGTGCGGCGCACCCGCCCCGTTCGTGTCCCCCTCGGCCGGTTCCGCGCCGAGCAGTTGCTGGGGCACGATCAGCACGGCCTGCACGCCGCCGTAGATATTGCTCTGCAGCCGGACCACGATGCCGTGCCGCCGGGCGAGCGAGGAGACCACGAAGAGCCCGATCCGGCCGTCGCTCAACAGCTCGGCGACATCGATGTGTTCGGGGTCGGCCAGCAGTCCGTTCATCCGCGTCTGCTCGTCCGCGGACATGCCCAGACCGCGGTCCTCGACCTCGACCGCGAGTCCGGCGGTGACGAGTTGGGCACGCAGCAGGACCGGGGTCTGCGGGGCGGAGTAGATCGTGGCGTTCTCGACGAGTTCGGCGAGCAGGTGGATGACGTCGGCGACGGCATGTCCGCGCAGGGTGCCCTCGATCGGCGGCACCAGCTTGATCCTCGGGTACTGCTCGACCTCGGCGATCGAGGAGCGCAGGACCTCGGTCAGGGACACCGGGCGGCTCCACTGGCGGCGCGAGATGGCGCCGCCGAGGACGGCGAGGTTCTCGGCGTGCCGGCGGATGCGGGTGGCCAGGTGGTCGACGTGGAACAGGCCCTTGAGCAGGTCCGGGTCCTCGACCTGGTTCTCCAGCTCGTCCAGCAGCTCGATCTCACGGTGCACCAGGGACTGCAGCCGGCGGGCGAGGTTCACGAAGACCTCGACCTTCTGTTCGCTGCCGCTGGCGTTGCTGCGGGCGATGGCGACCGCGTCGATGACGGCGGACTCGGCGGCCCGGCCCGCGGCGGCCACTTCGTGGGCGAGCAGGTCGAGGGTGTCGCCGGTGGGCACCGGCCCCGGGTCGGGCTCGCGGCGCTGGATCCATTCGCCCTGCCGTACGCGGTCCAGGAGGTCGTACAGGTCGGACTGGCTGCGGGCGCAGACCTGGCGCAGCCGGGCGTAGCGGGCGACGGTGGCGCGGGCCTCGGCATTGGCGGCGGCGCTCGCGGTGAGCACGATGACGCAGACCAGGGCGAGCCCGCCGCACAGCACCACCCACTCGCGGCCGGTGATCCGGGCGCCCCCGGCCTGGACGACGAAGGCGGCGACGGCCGTGCAGAGGACGGCGACGAGGAGGCAGGGGACGGCGGCGAGCCTGACCAGACGGGACCGTATCGCCGAGTCGGCGGCCGACTCGGGGAACGCGGCCCGGCCGTGTCGTCCGCCCTCACGCTCCCGCCGCCGGGCGGCGGGTACGGGGGCGGCCCCCGGGGAACCCTGGGACCCTGGGGATCTCTGAGCCTCCTGGGACATCTGGGTCCCCTGGGGGAATGCGGTAGGCATCGGCGCCCTCCGGATCGGCCGTGGCAGTTCGCGGAGCACGCACGCTAGTTGTTGCCGGGGTGGGGTCCGGAGCCACTTCGAGGTTTCGCTACCCCTCGCCACCTCCCTGAGTGGGCGCCGCACGGACATCAGTGCGACACAATCCGAACTTCCGTTCCGGAAGGGAGAGTTGAGACCTCCCAGGGTGGCCCTTTCGATGGCTCACGCACGGCGCTCGTGGACGCGACGCGCGCCGGGGGCATCGGTTCGGTCACGGATGACGCCCGGGCGCGCCGAGGGCCGCCCGGCGGCGGTCGGCGAGGGCGCTCAGCGGAAGGTGCGCCGGTAGGTCTTGGGGCTGACGCCGGTGGTGCGTTTGAAGCGGTCACGGAAGGCCGTCGGTGAGCCGAAACCGACTTGAGCGCCGATGCGTTCGACGGAGTGCGTGGTGGTTTCCAGCAGGTGCTGGGCCTGGCGCACCCGGGCGCGGTGCAGCCACTGGAGCGGAGTGGTGCCGGTCTGTTCGCGGAAGCGGCGTATCAGGGTGCGGGTGCTCACATCCGCCCGGACGGCGATATCGGCCAGTGTGAGTTCGCGGGCCAGATTGTCCTGCAGCCAGGTGAGCAGGGGTTCCAGGGCGGAACCGCGGGGTGTGGACGGGTAGGGCTGGACGATGAACTGCGCCTGGCCGCCCTCCCGTTCGAGTGGCATCACCGACAGCCGGGCGGCGTCGGCGGCGACGGCGGAGCCGTAGTCGCGGCGGATCAGATGCAGACACAGGTCGAGTCCGGCGGCGGCTCCGGCGGAGGTGAGGATCTGCCCGTTGTCGACGTAGAGGACATCCGGGTCGACGTCGATGTCCGGGTAGGCGGCGGCGAGCATGCCGGCCGCGATCCAGTGGGTGGTGGCGCGCAGCCCGTCGAGGAGTCCGGCGGCGGCCAGCGAGAAGGTGCCCGAGCAGATGGAGGCGATACGGGTGCCGTTGGCGGCGGCCGCGTTCAGCGCGTCGTGGACGGCGGGCGGGAGGGGCCCTGTCGGGTCGGCGGTTCCGGGGACGATCACGGTGTCCGCGTCCGTCAGCCCGTCCAGGCCCCACGGCGCACGCAGCGCGAACGCGCCGGCATCGACCTCGGGCCGCTCGGCGCATACGCGGACCTGGTAGCCGGGGCGGCCGTCCGGAAGACGCGTACGGGTGAAGACCTCGATCGGGGTGGAGAGATCGAAGGGGATCACCTTGTCGAGAGCGAGGACGGCGACGGTGTGCATGGCAATAAATTACCCGACCCTCGGAATCCCGCCACGGGCGGCAACTGGCCGAACCCTACGCTCCCTGCCCGGCCATGCCTGTTCAACCGCCCTTCCGGTCAGCTGTCGTTATTCCGTTGACGGTTGTCCATAGCGCCACTGGGGCGCGCGGGCGCGGCGGGCTAACTTCGCTGGTGATCCCGGCACGGGGCCGGGCCGGTCTCCCCGAAGGACTGCCCATGCACGCTCAGATCGTCCTGTTCGACGGCTTCGATCCGCTCGATGCCATCGCTCCCTATGAGGTGCTGTACGCCGGGGGCGCCGCCTCGGACGGGGTGGTGCGGGTGGAGCTGGTGTCCGCCGAGGGGCGGCGCGAAGTGATCAGCGGCACCGGAGACTTGGCGCTGCGGGCCACGGCCGCGCTCGACCCGGAACGGGCCGGTCTCGTCGTGGTGCCCGGTGCGGCGGGCCGCGTCGGAAAGCCCGGACACGCTGGAGGCGGCGGGTGCGCACGTGGTGCGGGCCCGGGTGGTCGACGACGGCGACCTGGTCACCGGTGCCGGCGTCACCTCCGGCCTGGACCTGGGCCTGTATCTGCTGGAGCGGGAGGTGGGGCCCAAGGTCGCCCTCGCCGTTGAGGAGTTGTTCGCCTACGAGCGGCGCGGCGTCGTCTGGCGCAACCACGGCCCGGAACCGTCCGTTCGATGAACCACTCCCCTGCCCCCCTTTCTCTCTGTCCCCGTCCCCCGTCCCTCCGCACCGCCGCCGACGCGAAGGCTCCACCACCGTGACAAAGCTCTTCCTCACCCTGCATGTCCTGGCCGCCATCCTTGCCGTGGGGCCGGTCACCGTCGCCGCCGGCATGTTTCCCAGGGCGCTGCGCCGCGCCCAGGCCGAACCGCAGGACCCCGCCGCCCGCTCGGTGCTGCGCACCTTGCACCGCATCTGCCGCGTCTACGCCGCTCTCGGTGTCGCCGTACCCGTCCTGGGTTTCGCCACCGCCGGCAGCCTCGGTGTCCTGGGGAGCGGCTGGCTGATCGCCTCCATCGTCCTCACCACCGGCGCCGTCGCGCTTCTGGTGGTGCTGGTGCTGCCCGGCCAGGATGCCGCCCTGGACGAAGTCGAGGCCGCGGCGGACCGCCCCGGCGCCTCGATACCCGGTCAAGGAGCCGCCCGCCGGCTGACGATGCTCACGGGCCTGTTCAACCTGCTGTGGGCGACCGTCACCGTGCTGATGATCATCAGGCCCGGCTCCACCACGGGAGCCTGACCCGGCAGGTACGGCACGGCTGACCGGCCCGACTCGCGCCTCCGAGGCGCACGGGGCGGTGCCGGCCGACGGTCATCGGCTGCGATATGCGGCGGCGCCCTGCCGGTACCGCTCCTTCTCCTCGGCGAAGTCGGGGACGTCGGCGCGGCCGCGGTCGCCTGGCCCGAGGAGGCTCTTCAGTGCCGCCGCGCCGTCACCGGCCGCGGCGGCGCGCGGCAGCATGGTCCGCTCATAGGCGGTGACGGCCTCGTCGAGGGTGTCGTGGCGGGCGAGGGCCAGCGCGAGTTCGCAGCCGTCGAGCAGGGCGAAGTTGGCGCCATTACCGCCCAAGGGAGTCATCAGGTGGGCGGCGTCCCCGAGCAGGGTGACGCCCGGGGTGTGGGGCCAGGTGTGCGGGGCCGGGAGGACGAACAGCGGCCGGTTGACGTACGGGCCGTCGTTGTCGGTGATCAGGACGAGGAGCCGCTCGTCCCAGCCGGCGAACGCCCGGAGCAGCGCGGCGCGTACGGCCTCGGTGTCGTCGAGGCCGTTGCCGGCGGCGCGGTACCGGTCCTCGTCGTCACGGAGCGCGATGTAGGCGCGTACGTGCTGCTCGCTGTTGCGTTGCGCGATCAGGCCCTTGTGGTCGCCGGTGGCGAAGACCTGCCCGTCGCCGACGAGTTCGGCGACGGCGGGGTGTTCGGTGTCGACCTTGTCGAAGCGGGCCTCCAGGAAGGTCACGCCGGTAGGGACGGGCGTGGCGGCACTGACCAGCGGCCGCACCCGGGACCAGGCGCCGTCCGCGCCGATGACCAGGTCGACGTCTCTGGTGACGCCGTTGTCGAAGGTGAGGCGGTGCGTACCGGCCGGGTGCGGGGTGACGGAGGTGAGGGTGTGGCCCCACCGGACGGTGCCGGGGGTGAGGGAGTTCGCCAGCAGGGTGCGCAGCCGGCCGCGGTCGATCTCGGGGGCGGCGTCCTCCTCGTCGGTGGGGCGGTAGTCGACGAGGACCTCGCCATGGCGGGTGAGCATGCGCATGGCCTGCCCCTCGGGCCGGGCCAGGGCGTGGAAATCGTCGAGAAGTCCGGCTTCCTGCAGGGCGATCTGGCCGGAGTCCGCGTGCAGGTCCAGGGTGCCGCCCTGGTCGCGGGCGTCGGCGGAGGCGTCCCGGTCGTAGACGGTGACGCCGATGCCGTGGCGCTGCAGGACGCGGGCGCAGGCCAGTCCGCCGGGGCCGGCGCCGATGACGGCGATCCGCGGTGCGGGGGTGGTGGGCATGGGTGATTCCTCTTCCTGGTCGGGTGGGGCGAGCGGGCCCACGCCGGCCCATCGGACCGGTCCGGTCCGGTCCGGTTCCGGTCGGCAACAGGCAGGGAGCATCGCTCAGTTCACCGGTGCGATGGCACCGGAGCCGGTCGGAGTTCGTCCTCCGGCTCCGGCCCCCTCAGAAGAGCACACCGATTAAAAAAGTGCAACGAGTCAACTTTTTCAATCGGTCAACAAGAGGGTAGGGTGAAGTCGTGAGTGAGACGACAGAGCCCATGGGCCGCCGTGAGCGCAAGAAGGCCGCCACCCGCCAGGCGCTGGCCGACGCGGCCCTGCGGCTGTTCCTCGAACGCGGCTACGACCAGGTCAGCATCCGGGACATCGCCGAAGCCGCCGATGTCTCCACCACGACCCTCTTCAAGCACTTCCCCGGCAAGGAAGCCCTGGTCTTCGACGCGGACAGCGACCACGAGGCCGCCCTGGTCGCCGCCGTCCGCGAGCGCCCGGACGGCCAATCCCTCCCCGCCGCCCTGCGTGACCACATCCTGCGCAGCCATGTCGAGACCCTCGCCGACCCCGCGTTCGCCCGGTTCAGGGAACTCATCACGAGCACACCGGCCCTCCGCGACTACGGCCACCGCATGTGGATGCGGCACCAAACGGCGCTCGCACAGGCCATCGCCGCCGACGTCGGTGCCCCCGAGGACGATCCGGCCTGCGCCGCACTCGCGCACTTCGCCCTCGAAGCGCCCGCCCTCGCCCGGGACCAGGCCGACCCCCGCGCAGCCGTCGACGCTGCGTTCGACCTCCTGGAACGCGGCTGGCACCCACCCGCGCGGCGCCCTGCCCGGGCACCACGGAAGGGCACTGTCTGAGCGTCAGCCGACGGGCCCGGCAGGCTCCTGGCCGAGGAATGCCGCGACGGTCCGGGTGAAGCGGCGGGGATCGTCGAGCCAGGGATAGTGACCGGCGCCCGGCTGAACGACGAGTTCGGCCCGGGGCAACAGCTTCGCGATGTCCGCGGCGATACGGGGAAGCGGGCCGCTGTCGAACTCACCGGCGAGCAGCAGGACCCGTGCCTCCATGCCCTCAAGGGCGGCGCGGGCCGCGTCCGGGGCGAAGGCGCCGGAGGACGCATAGATCCCGGCGGCCTCGTCGTGGGTCTGTACCACCTCGGATGCGGCGTGCGCCTGCGCGGCCACGTCCCAACGGCCGTAGAAGAAGGGGGCGATGGCGTCCCAGTCGGCATCGGCCTCGGAACCGGCCCAGACCCTTTCGTAAGCGTCGTACGCGGCCCCGAACCATGGCTCGGCGGTGCGCAGGGCGGCCGCCTCCCGACGGTGCGCTTCGGTGAAGTCGACACCGAGGGCGCGGGCACGTGCGGTGATGAGAGTGAGGGTGCGGATGCGCCGCGGATGCCGGGCCGCGTAGAGAAGGGCGAGATCACCGGCCGCCGAGTGCGCGAGGAGATCGATACGGTCCAGCCCGAGGTGCTCGCGGAGCGCTTCGACATCGGCGACCTGCCGGTCGCAGCGGTAGGTGGCCGGGTCGGCGGGCGTGCCGGAGTCGCCGGTGCCGCGCAGATCGAGCTTGATCAGCCGACGCCGCTCCGACAGCCCGCCGAGATCACCGAGGTAGCCGGAGGCCCGCATGGGCCCACCGGGGAGGCAGAGCAGCGGCTCCCCCTCACCCACGACGTGATAGGCGAGCGCGGTCCCGTCCGGAGCGGCGAAGGCAGGCATGGCGTCATCCTCATCGCCGCGTGACGATCACGGCAAGCCGTTTACCTCCGGGCAGGCCAAGTCCTCAGGGAAGCGGGCGGATTGGACCTGTGGAGGAGCCCGACCGGGCGGTCAGGGAAGCCTCAGGGTGAACCACGGCACGCTGTCGCCCGGCAGCAGATACTCCTCCACCTCGACGAATCCATGCCGTTGCGCAAACCGCAGCCCGTCCGCGTTGGACGCCCAGACGACGGTCTCGATGGCCTCGGGGTCCAGGTCCCGCGCCTGTGCCAGCCCACGCGCCCAGAGTTCGCCACCGAAGCCCTGCCTCCGGTGCGCGGGGAGCACCCGGGCGATCACCGTGGCTGCCGCGGGGTCGCCTGTGGGCGGACGGACGGTCGTGCAGCCCACGAGGACGTCGTCGAGGTATGCCACCTCCAAGAGGTAGCGCCGGGACCGCTCACGCACCTCGTCGAGGGACAGGGCGGCGGAGGGAACGATCAGGTTGTGGACGTACTGCCAGTCGTGAAGGCCGGCGTCGCCGTCCACCCGTTCGATGCGGAGGAGAGACACCACCACAGAAAACCGTGCACACCATGGGGCCTCAACTGCAATTGCCGCCCGGCCCGTTGTGCCCTCGGCCCCTCGGCAGCCTCTCGCCCGGCCCGGCGTCAACGGCACGTCCACAGGCACGTACCCGGCAGGCGCCGGGCGGGACTCGTGCTCCCCGCACGCTCCGGTGCGCGCTCACCGGTCCGCGGCGAGGCCCACGTCGGTGGGGGACACCGCCGGCGGCCAGGCGGGCCAGCCATGGATGGGCGGCACCGCAATGGCCCGCCACCACGGATAGACGGCCGCCGGCTCGGCGGGCTCGAAGGGCTCGCCGGGTCTGGGGTGGGCCGTGGTGACCCCCGATGCGCGGCCGGCGGCCAGCGTCCGTTCGGCGGGCTCCGCCCATGGGTGCGGTGCGAGGTTGAACGTGCCCCAATGGATCGGCAACAGCACACCGCGCGGCTCGCCGCCCTGGAGGTCGAGGTGGGAGCGGACGCCCTCTTCCGGGGTCATGTGGATGTCCGGCCAGAAGTCGCTGTACGCGCCGATCTGGATCATCGTCGCATCGAACGGGCCGTGCGCCGCGGCGATCTCCGCGAAGCCGGAGAAGTAGCCGGTGTCGCCGCTGTGGAAGATCCGGTGCTCGGGTCCCGCGACCACCCAGGAGGACCACAGGGTGTGCTGCGGGCCGCGCAGCCCGCGGCCGCAGAAGTGCTGTGCGGGGGTGGCCGTGAGGGTCAGCCCGCCGACCCGGGTGGACTCGTGCCAGTCGAGCTCGGTGATCCGGTCCGCGGGCACACCCCAGAATTCCAGGTCGGCGCCGATACCGAGCGGTACGACGAAGACCGCGCCGGTGCCGGCCAGGCCCTGGACCGTTGACATGTCGAGATGGTCGTAGTGGTCGTGCGAGATCACCACGGCATCGACCGGGTCCAGCTCGTCCAGTGCGAGGGGCACCGGGTGCAACCGCTGGGGGCCGATCCAGGTGAACGGCGAACAGCGCTCGCCCCAGACCGGGTCGAAGAGCACCCGCTGCCCGTCTATCTCGGCCAGCACGCTCGAATGGCCCATCCAGGTGAGCCGCAGCCCGGAAGCGGGCGGCTGGCCCCAGTCCGCGGCGGTCGGGCGGTACACCGGAATCCGGCCGACCGGTGCCCGGCGCAGCCGCCCCTCCCGGCTCAGCTGGGTACGCGCCATCGGCAGCGCGGAGCCATGGAGCAGCTGCCTGGTCGGCATGGGATTGCGGAACTGGCCGTCCACGAACTGGGGCGACCTGCGCATCCTGGCCAGCCGCTCCCCGGTGGGCTCGATACCGAAGCTCGCGGGCCGCAGCGCGGAAAGTCGAGTGCGGCGGGGTCGGGAACCGGTCACGGCACCTCCATGGTCAGAGCGGTCGCGAAGTGAACGGGCCGCATGAGCGGTGGGTTCCGGCACACCGCGCCACTCGGCGCCGTCGTACGGTTTCCGCACCACGACCACCCGGACTCAACACCATCACCCGCAGAAGCAAACCGCGCGACCGCCCGTCGCATTCCTGACGGGGGTGTGGCCTTTCCCGGGCCTGCCGGGGGTGTCTCCGCGCCCGGCCACCGGGACGCGTCCATTGCGGTGAACGCGAGCCGGCGGTGGGGGCGCGCGGTGGCCGGGCCGCTCGCCTCAGGCGCCCGCGCGCCCGGAGGGTCGCCGGTGCGGTCCGCACTCCCTCACGAGGTGATCCGGGTCAGACCGCTTCGATGGCCACGGGCGGGCCGGGCAGACCGGGGCGGCGGGGCAGGAAGACGGTGCGCAGGAAGATCTGCGGGGCGACGAGACGGGTCGGGGGCGCGGTGAGGGAGAAGACGTCCCGGAAGGCCGCGCCGACGACGGGGTCGATGGAGGCGCGGGCGGACAGCCGGGCGATGTACCACGTGGACAGCCGCTCCCCGACGCCCGCCTTGGTGTCGCCGGGGCTCGCGTACGGGCGGTCCGCGCCGACCGCGGCGAGCCAGGCGGGCTCCACGGCACGGGCCACCGCCCGCTGCGCCTCGGCGGCGATGCCGGGACGCAGACCGCCGCCGTCCGCGAGCGTGGTGCGTACGGCCAGCGCGCCGAGGGCGGCGACCGACATGCCCTGCCCGTACACGGGGTTGAAGGTGCACCCGGCGTCCCCCAGGACGAGGAATCCCTCGGGCAGGGCACCGGGCCGTTCGAAGTGCCGGCGGCGGTTGCAGGTGTCGCGGAAGCCGTGCACCGGCGACAGCGGCTCGGCCCGGTCGAGCAGTTCATGGACGTACGGGTCACCGACGGTGGCGCTGAAGGCGGTGAACTCCGCCGCGTCCGTGGGCGGGTGGTGCCCGCGCACACCGGACAGCGTCAGCAGCCACTTGCCGTCCTCGACGGGGACGTAGGCCGCGCCCCGCGGGCACTCGGGCCAGCCCGGGACATTGACGCCCGCGTCCGGTGCCGTGGCCGGGTCCTTGGGGCGGTACATCCGGGTGGCGTAGGCGATCCCCGCGTCCACGGTCTCCTCCTGCGGCGCGGACCGGCCCAGCGCGGCGAACCACTGCGGTGCGCGGGATCCGCGGCCCGAGGCGTCCACGACGAGCGCGGCCGGCAGCTCCCGCTCGGACCGCCCGCCCGGCGCACCGTCCCGCGACCGCACCCGGACCCCGGTCACCCGCCCGGCGTCCCCGGTCAGCCCGGTGGCCTCGGTCGCCTCGAGAACCTCGACCCGGGTGGCCGAACCGGCCGCCGCCCGCAGCACCCGCTCCCGTACGACCGAGTCCAGCACCGGCCGGGTGACGCTCAGGGTCAGATGCCGGCGCTCGTCGAAGCGGCGCTGCCAGCCGGTGGGGGTACGGGTGAGCAGATCGCGCGACAGATACAGGCGGCGTGCCCCCGCTTCGCCGAGCGCGGCGACCGTGCCGGGCAGCAGCTCCTCCAGAGCGAGGCTGCCGCCGCGGAGGAGGATGTGCAGATGGCGGGCCTGCGGGACGCCCTTGCGGAAGGCGCGCCCCTCCGGATAGCGGTCGCGTTCGATCACGGTGACCGTATCGACGTGTCCGGTCAGGGCGGTGACGGCCAGCATCCCGGCGAGTCCGCCACCGATCACGATCGCGGTGTGCCCGCCATTGGAGTGCTCTGCCACCGTTGCCTCGCTCCCCCGACGGCGTGGTCCGACCGCCGTACGGCCCACTCGTTGCTGTCCCCGGACCTGCTCGCCCTGCCCGGTACCTGAGCACCGTCCGCGGAATCCGATCACCGTCGGCCACAGACTTCAGTGCCCCCGGCAGCCGTGTCAACGGCCCTTTCCGCCAACGGTCCGTGGTGTCCCGGCCGTTCCCGCCGTCATCCGCCGTCGCCCGCTCACCACCGGCCACTGATCACGGGTCACCTGATCACGGGCCCGGCTCTTGCGCGTCCCTTCCTCCCCCGTGTCACCGGAATCCCTGACATCCCGTCATGGGACGAGCCTGCGTCTAGACTCCCGGCAGCGGATGCACCTCGTCCGCAAAACGGTCCCACCAGCAAGGGATTCGTCTCATCAGCAAGGGATTCAGGGACGCTTGTGACATTCCAGCAGGTTTCTGAGCCGTATGACGCCTATGACGTCCTCGTCGTCGGCGGGTCGGGCGTGGATACTCTCGTGCAGGTCGGCGCGCTGCCCGTACCGCTCGCCGATTCCTACCCGGTCCCACCTCTGCACGAAGGGGCGGGGCACACCGGCACCGGTGTCGCGCTCGGCTGCGCGGCGCTCGGGCTCACCACCGGGTTCGTGGATTTCCTCGGCGACGATCATCCGGGCACGCTGGTCCGCGAGCGGCTGGCCGGTACCGGCGTCGACTTCCGGCCGCTGATCTCACCGCACGGCACCCGGCGCGCGGTCAATCTCGTCGCCCCCGACGGCCGCCGGATGTCGTTCTACGACGCCCGCGACCCGGCCGATCTGCGGATGCCGCCCGAGCACTATCTGCCCCCGCTGCGCCGCGCCCGCCACGTCCATCTGTCGATCATGCACTTCGCCCGTTTTCTGTACGACGACATCGAGGCGCTGGGCATCCCCGTCTCGACGGATCTGCAGGACTGGGACGGGCTGACGGACCATCACCGGGAGTTCGCGCTCCGTTCCGACCTGGTGTTCCTCAGTACGGCCGGGGCGGGGGAACGGATCGGGTCCGTGATGCGGGAGATCCTGCACGAGGGCCGCGCCGAGGCGGTGATCGCCACGGCGGGGGCGGGCGGCGCCTACCTCCTCAGCGCCGACGACCGCACCCCGCGCCCGGTGCCGGCCGCGGTCCCGCCCGGCCCCGTCGTGGACAGCAATGGCGCGGGCGACGCCTTCACCAGCGGATTCCTCTACGGCAGGCTGGCGGGCCGGAGCCTGGAGGAGTGTGCCCGCCTGGGCGCCGTCGCGGGGGCGTACGCCTGTACCTCGCGGGGCACCCACACCGCCCTCGTAGGACCGCAGGAACTGCACGCCGCCCTCGGCGCGAAGGCACCGGCGACCGTCATCACGGCACCGGCCGGTGACGGGCCCCGGCTCCCGGGCCCGCCGGATGCTCAGGTGTCCCGTACGGGGGCGTAGGGCGTGCCGTTCGGCCGATGGAGCGCGGACCGGTCGGGAGCCCCGGCCGGTCAGTTCTTGCGGCCCACTCCGCCGTAGAAAATGGTGTTGTTGAGCTCCTCCGCGCCGGGCACCCGGCCGTCCGGCCGCCACAGCGGTACCCGTACGACGCCGGGCTCCAGCAGGGCGAACGGGCCGAACAGCGGCTCGAACTCGGCCTTCGACCGCAGATTGAGGGTGGCGGTGGCGCTCTTGTAGACGTTCACCACGCCGTCGCGCGCCCGCTCGTCCGTGCGGCCCGCCTCATAGGCCTCGTAGGGCTCACCGGTCGCATGTGTCAGGACGAGATGACTGCCCGCGGGGAGCGCATCGGCGAGGGTGGCGATGAGCGCGGCGGGGTCCTCGTCGTCCCGGATGAAGTGGAGTACGGCCACCAGCAGCAGCGCCACCGGCCGGTCGAAGTCGATCAGCTCCCGGACGGTGGGGTGGTCCAGCAGCGCCTTGGGGTCGCGGACGTCGCCGAGCACGAATCCGGTGCGTTCGGTGTTGGTCAGCCGGGCCCCGGCGTGGGTGGCGACGATCGGGTCGTTGTCGACGTAGACCACGCGGGTGTCGGGAGCGGTCTCCCGGGCCACCTCATGGGTGTTGGGCGAGGTGGGGATGCCGGTGCCGATGTCGATGATCTGGCGGATGCCGCCGGCGACCAGCTCGCGTACCGCCCGCCGCAGGAAGGCGCGGTTGGCGCGGGCGCTGAGCCGTACCTGGGGGTGGACCTCGATGACGCGTTCCGCGGCCACCCGGTCGACCTCGTAGTTGTCCCAGCCGCCGAGGTAGTAGTCGTACATCCGGGCGGGGTGCGGCCGGCCGGTGTCGATCTCCTCGGCGGAGAAACCCGAGTGCTCCGGCCCCTGGACGTACGGTCCGATCTCCGGGACCTCGCCGTCCGGCGCCCCCTGGGACACGCCGTGTTGGCTCATGCCGTCCTCCGTTCGGTGCGCCGGCCCGGGGCCGCCGCGAGCAGGAAGTCGGCGTGGCCGGCCTTCGCTCCCTCGATGAAGCTCACCATTTCGCGGTGGGTGTAGATCAGGGCCGGGCCGTCCGGGTCGGTCGACTGCCGCAGCGCTATCCGGCCGTCCCCCAGCCGCATGGCCTCGACGCACTCGCCGCCGTTTCCGCCGCTCCACGGCTTGTGCCAGCCCTCAGTGCCCAGTTCTTTGGCGGGCATGCCGTTGTAGATGCGTATGCGATCCATGGTTCAGATCTCCTTGCGAAAGCCACCCAGAATGGCCTCGGTGGTGTGTGCCGGCGCGGCCTGTGCACACATCCGGTCCAGGGCCTCCAGGAACTGCGAGACGTCGTTGCGCTGGTCGAAGTACACGGCTCCGACGAGGCTTTCCGCGTAAGCGATGTCCGGGAGTTCCGGGATCGGGAAGCGGAAGATGTGGAAGGGGCCGTACATGGCGGGGTGCGGTCCCGCCGCGAACGGCATGATCTGCAGCCGGACGTTCGGCAGCGCGGTGGCCTCCATCAGCCGGGAGACCTGGTCGCGCATCACCTTCGGCCCGCCGATCGGGCGGCGCAGGACGGTTTCGTCCATGACCACCCACAGCATCGGTGCGTGGTTACGGGTCAGCAGGGACTGCCGCTCCATGCGCAGCGCGACGATGCGGTCGATGTCCTTGGCGGAGGCGTGCGGCATACCGGCCTTCAGGACGGCGGCGGCATAGTCCTCGGTCTGCAACAGCCCGGGGACGTAATGCGGTTGGTAGGCCCGGATGAGATTGGCTTCGCTCTCCAGGCTGACGAATGCGCTGAACCACTCGGGCAGCACATCGCGGAACCGGTGCCACCAGCCGGGCTTGTTGGCCTCGCGGGCGAGGGAGACAAAGCCCTCGATCTCCTCCTCGTCGGTGACGCCATAGGTCGCCAGCAGTTTCTCGACGTAGGGGAGCTTGAGGCCGACCTCGGCCTTTTCCATGCGCCGTATCGTGGCGTGGGTCACATCGAGGGCCGCGGCGGCCTGCTCGAAGGAGAGGCCCGCTTTCTCGCGCAGGTCCTGCAGTCGCTTGCCGAGCACCACCCGCAGAACGGTTGGTGCACCTGCCGACCGTGGGTCCGCCACGTCCGATCGCCTCCAACTGACTTCAATTGTCAGCAGTGTGTCATGCCGTCAGCACGAACGAACAGACTGCACTTACGATTCTGCAAATTACAGACTGATCCTTGCCATCGGTGACCAACATCGCACATAGTTGCGGAGTGGCTTCCTCCAACAACGCTCCTTCGTTAGGGCGCTGTGGCGGCTTTGTCGCCCAGTACCCGCAGGACGCGTTCCACTTGCCGGCGCGACGCACGTCCGTTCCCGAGGCGCGCAGACGCGTCAGTGCGCTGCTGTGCGAGTGGGGCGCGGATCAACAAGTCCGCGACGACGTGGAGTTGGTGGTCTCCGAGCTGTTCACCAACGCGGTGCGGCACACCGACAGCGAGAAGGTCGGCTGCGAGCTCGCCCTCTTCGGCGCGCACATACGCATAGAGATCACGGACCAGGGCGGCGCGGCGGACTCGGCGCCGCACATCCAGCCCGGCAGCGTGGACCAGGAGTGCGGACGAGGGCTGTTCCTCGTCGGCGCACTGTCCGAGAGCTGGGGGTCGCGGCCCGCCGACAGCGGTCAGGGCCGGGTGGTCTGGGCAGACCTGCCGTACTCCTCCCTCGCGCACTGAGGCCCCGCTCCGCATTCGCGGCAACGGGGCCTCAGTCATGCCAGGGGCCCTGCCGGCCCGTGGGCTGCCCTACAGCGGCAGCAGATCGGGCCGCTTGGGCTCGACATGGTCGCCGGAGGACTCCCCTCGCAGCCGGCGTCCGATCCACGGCACGAGATGCTCCCGCGCCCACTGGATGTTGTCCCGCCGCGCCTCGGCGGCCGAACGCTCCGCCTCCGGGGGCCAGGGCTGGTCCGGATCGGCCGGCACCGGCAGCCCGAGCACCTGCGCCGCTCGCAGCGCCACCCGGGTGTGCCCGTCGGCGGACAGATGCAGCCGGTCATCGCTCCACGCCCGCCGGTCCTGCACCGACTTGAGCGACCACAGATCCAGGACCGGGCAGTCGTGCCGGTCCGCGATGGCCCGGACATGGGCCGTGTACGTCGCGATCTTGCCGCGCAGATGCTTGAGAACCGGGACACCGCGGGTGTCGAAGCCGGTGCAGAGCAGGACCGCACCGACCGCCTCCCGCAGATCGGCGACCGCCGCCTCGTAGCGCTCGGCAACCGCGTCCGGGTCCGAGCCGGGCCGCAGGATGTCATTGCCGCCGGCACAGAACGTCACCAGCGCAGGGGCGAGGGCTTTCGCCCGGGGCACCTGCTCCTCCACGATCTGGTCGAGGAGCCGCCCCCTGACCGCGAGGTTCGCATAGCGGAAGTCCCCCTCCGCCTGCTTGTCCGAGAGCAGGACCGCGAGCCGGTCCGCCCAACCGATGTACGCCCCGTCAGGGCCGGGATCCCCGACCCCCTCTGTGAAGCTGTCCCCGACGGCTGCGTACGACTCGATGGCGCCAGGGGCGCCGTTGCTGAAGTACTTCGAATCGTCTGCCACGTCAGGACATACTTCACCTCAAGAAGTGACTTACGCCACCGTAACCAGGGGTTGACGAGGGGTGATTAATGCCACCAGGTCAAATTCTGCTCAAGTCGGAATAATGTTCGATCGCACCCTGCTCCGCCGGGCACTTCGGCGCGTATGACGACGTCCCCATTGCGGCCTGATTGTCTATTGCATCAATGTCGTATCGTCGGAGGTGCCCCGCCTCGTCGACGAGCAGCGTCGGCGGCCGAACCCGAGGAGCGCGCCCGTGACGCAGCAGACGCCGCAGGTCCCACAGGCCCAGCCCGAGCTCACGGAGGTCCGGAACTTCCGCGATGTGGGCGGTCTGCCGACCGTGGACGGGCGTCACGTACGGGAGGGCAGGCTGTTCCGCAGTGGCCATCTCGCCCATGCGACCGAGACCGACGCCGCCTTTCTGGCCGGCCTCGGGCTGCACACCATCTTCGATTTCCGCAATGCCTCGGACATCAAGCTGGAAGGCCCCGATGTCGCGCTGCCGGGCGTGCGCAATGTGAACATTCCGCTCACCGACCCGGCCGACGGCGCGGAATTCTGGACAATGGTGCGCGACGGTGAGCTGGAGCAGCTGCGCTCCGCGCTCGGCGACGGCAAGGCCGCGGCCCGTATGGCCGCGACGTACCGCCACATCATCACCACCCGTACCGAAGACCACAGCAGGGTGCTGCATGCGCTCGCCGAGGACAGCGTCCCGGCGCTGATGCACTGTGCGGCCGGCAAGGACCGGGCGGGCCTGTCCGTCGCCGTGACCCTGCTCGCGGTCGGGGTGGAGCGGGACGCCATCGAGGCGGACTACCTCAAGTCCAACGATCCCCACCGCCGCTACAAGATCCGCCGCTCCGACAACTCCGCGGTCGGGATGTCGCAGGAGGTCATGGAGCTGCTCTCCCCGCTGTTCGGGGCGCACACCGACTACCTCACGGCCGCCTACGACGCGGTCGAGCGGACCTGGGGCTCGACGGAGAAATACCTCACCGACGGCCTGGGGCTGACGCCCGCCGTCCGCGAGCGGCTGCGGGACCAGCTGCTGACGGACTGACAGCCGCGGCCCCGGCTCACGGGGTGGCCACCCACCCCGCGACCAGCACCAGGCCCGACGCCCGGTGCACCGCGAGGAAGCCGAAGGGCCGGTCGTAACGGGCCGAGACCCGCAGCGCCCGGTACGGCGGGGGCGGTGGCACGGAGCCCGCGGCGACCGGCATGACCGTGACCGCGGCCGCCCGGAAGCCCAGTGCGCCGAAGGTCGCGGTCGCCGTCTGGCGGGCGGCCGACACCGCCAGCGGCTGATCGCTCATACCGGGGAAGTGTCCGCGGGAGGTGTCGGAGGCGGTGGTGAGCCCGAAGAGGTCCGCCTGCTCCAGCAGGTCGTGGTCGGCGTCGACGGTGAACCGCGGGACGGTGAGATCGAGCTGCGGGACGTCGTCGTAGCTCGGCACGGTCGTCACCCGCAGACCCGGACCGGCGCCCTCGGTCAGCGCCTCGCCGGACACCGTCGGGTAGCCGCCGCCCAGCGCCGCGACACCGTGGTGCAGCACCTCGCCGCCGGGCAGGTCCGGCTCGCCGAGCAGCAGATGGACATCGAGTCCGTTGTCGCCCGCGACCCGCACCGCGGTCAGCGGACCGGCCGGTGTGCCGTGCACCCGTACCTGCTCCACATCCGGCCCGGAGCGGCTCAGCACCCCCAACTCCCGCCCTGCCCAAGGCCCTTCGGCCGTCATCCAGCACGGGAACTCGTCGAACGGCTCCGTCCAGGTCGTGCGCACCAGCAGCGCACTGGCCAGGACGAGCAGCGTGTCGGAGGTGAGCCGTGCCGGCATCCCTTCGATCAGGCCGTCGGTGTGCCGCCGCGCCCAGGCGTCCAGCGCGCCCTGGTCCAGGGTCTCGTCGCCGGTGAGCTCCCCGTGCGCGGCGGGCGGCAGGCCGGCCAGCCACTCGGCGTGCAGGGTCAGCGTGCGGCGGGCCCACAGCCCCATCGCGGCATCGACACCGTCCGCCGCCGCCAGCGCGGCCAGCAGCTCACGGCCTTCGCGTACGGCGTGCGCGGCGTCGGTGCCGAGCGCTTCGGCCAGCTCCTTGCGGGCAGGGCCGTCGGCCGGACCGGCGAGCAGGGCCAGCAGCGGCCAGACACCGGCCGCCGTCAGGACGGAGTTCCGCTCCGCCACCGCCTCGCGCGCCCAGCGCGCTGTCATGTCGTTGACGGCCCGCGCCGTCGCCTCGGCCACCATGGCCTTCCCCCCAGCGTCATCAGCGGTTGGCGACCGCCTGCTTGACCAGCGTCCGCCCGAAGTCCCACATCAGGCCGCCGCCCCCGTGGGCGTCGTCCATGACGGCCGTGAACGCCTCGACGAAACGGTCCACTTCCCGCTCGCCGATGATCAGCGGCGGAATCAGCTTAATGACCTCCAGATGGTCACCGGAAACCTGGGTCAGGATGCGGTGGCGCTGCAGCAGCGGCACCACGACCATCTGCGCGAACAGCCCCTTGCGGGCCGTCTGCAGCATCGTCCAACGGCTCCGCAGACCGAGGGACTTGGGGCGGCCGAACTCGATGCCGATCATCAGGCCGCGGCCCCGTACGTCGTGCAGCAGCTCGTACCTGGGGATGAGCTCCGCCAGCCGGGAGCGCAGCAGCTCACCGGTGCGCCGGGCGCCGGCCACGAGCTGCTCGTCCTCCAGCACCGAGAGCACCGCCAGACCGGCGGCCATCGCCTGGGCGTTGGCGCCGAAACTGGCGGAGTGCACCAGCACCCGGTCCATGGACGAGTAGACCTTCTTGAAGATCCAGTCCTTGCCGAGGGTCGCCCCGACCGGCACATATCCGCCGGACAGCGCCTTGGCCACACACACCAGATCCGGTTCGACACCGTCCTCGTGCTGATAGGCGAAGAAGTCGCCGGTACGGCCGAGGCCGGTCTGCACCTCATCGGCGATCAGCAGGGCCTTGTGCCGGTGCAGCAGCTCCTGGGCGGCGCGCAGAAAACCGGGCGGTGCCGGGTGTACGCCCTTGCCCTGGATGGGCTCGACCACGAATCCGGCCACATCGCCGCACTTCAACTCCCGTTCCAATGCGGCCAGATCACCGAGTTCGATGGCCGTGTCCGGGAGCAGCGGGGCGAAGCCGTCCCGGAAGCCGTCCTCGCCGTTGACGGAGAGCGAGCCGGTGGTCAGGCCGTGGAAAGCATGGGTGCAGTAGAGGATGCGGGGCCGGCCGGTGGCGTAGCGGGCGAACTTCAGGGCGGTCTCGACGGCCTCGGTGCCGCTGTTGCCGAAGAAGACCCGGTCGAGATGGGGCGTGTGGGACAGCAGCTTCTCGGCGAGCAGACCGGGCAGCGGCTGGCAGTCGAAGCGGGTGAGATCGGCCAGTTGGGCGTCCAGGACGTCGTGCAGCGCCTGCCGGACGACGGGGTGGTGCCGGCCGAGGCCCATCACCCCGAAGCCCGCGAGCATGTCCAGGTAGTCCTGGCCGTCGGCGTCCCAGAAGTAGGCGCCCTCGGCCCGCTCGTAGACCTTGTCGAAGCCAATGGTGTGCAGCATCCGCGGCAGTTGGTGGTTGAGATGGCGGGTGTGCAGGGCGTAGCGCTCGCCACCGCGTTCGGCGAGCAGCTCGGTCAGGTCAAATCCGGTCACGTCTGCTTCTCCTTACGGGCCATCGCACCGCTGATCCGGCCGGCGATCCCGGCCGGGGTGAGGCCGAGGTCGGCCAGCAGCTCACCACGCCTGGCGTGTGCCGGAAACTGCTCGGGGATGCCGAAGGTGCGCAGCGGCACGTCCACATCGGCGTCCCGCAGCGCCTGGCCGACCGCCCAGCCGATGCCCCCGTTGACGCTGTTGTCCTCGACGACGGCCACCATGGCGTGCTCGGCGGCGAGTTGCGGGATGACGGCGTCGACCGGCTTGACCCACCGCGGGTCGACGACGGTGGTGTGCACCCCGCGCGCCGTGAGCAGCCCGGCGGCCCGCAGACAGACCGGGGCCATCACCCCGACGGCGACCAGCAGGACGTCAGGGCGCGGCGCCCGGTGGAGCACATCGACACCACCGATCCGGTCCACGGCAGGGACCGGGCCGGCCACCGGCTCCTCCGGGAAGCGGAGGACGGTCGGTGCGTCGGCGATGTCCAGCGCCTCGCGCAGCTGGGCGCGGAGCTGGCCGGTGTCGCGCGGGGCGGCGATCCGCAGGCCCGGTACGACGCCGAGCACCGACAGATCCCACATGCCGTGGTGCGAGGCCCCGTCGGCGCCGGTGATACCGGCCCGGTCCAGGACGAAGGTCACCCCGCACCGGTGCAGCGCGACATCCATCAGGACCTGGTCGAAGGCGCGGTTGAGGAGGGTGGCGCGGACGGCGACGACCGGGTGCAGACCCCCGGTGGCCAGTCCCGCCGCCGACACGGCGGCATGCTGTTCGGCGCTGCCCACGTCCCACACCCGGTCGGGATACGCCTCGGCGAACTTTCCGAGCCCGACCGGCTCCGGCATCGCCGCAGTGAGCGCGACGACGTCCTCCCGCTCGGCACCGATGCGCACCATCTCGTCGCCGAAGACCGACGTCCAGGAGGGGGCACCGGGCGGGGGAACCGGCGCGCAGACCTGGGGGCTCCTCCCGGCGCCGGCCGGGGAAGGGTCCATCACACCGACGGTGTGGAGGTGGTCCGCCTCGCCCTCCGGGGCGGGCTGCCGGCCGCGGCCCTTCTCGGTGAGGCAGTGCACCAGCACCGGCCCGTGGAAGCCCGCCGCGCTGCGCAGCGCGGACTGGACGGCCGCGAGGTCATGGCCGTCGACCGGTCCGACGTACTTCAGCCCCAGGTCCTCGAACATGCCCTGGGGCGCGAAGGTTTCCTTGAAGCCCTTCTTCGCACCGTGCAGCGACTCGTAGAGCGGCTGTCCGACGACCGGGGTGCGCTGCAGCACGTCCTTGCCCCAGGCCAGGAACTTCTCGTAGCCGTCGGTGGTGCGCAGGGTGGCGAGGTGGGTGGCGAGCCCGCCGAGGGCGGGGGCGTCGGAGCGTTCGTTGTCGTTGACGACGATGATCAGTGGGCGGTCCTTGGCGGCGGCGATGTTGTTGAGCGCCTCCCAGGCCATCCCGCCGGTCAGCGCGCCGTCACCGATGACGGCCACCACATGGCCGTCCTGGCCGCGCAGCTGATGGGCCTTGGCCAGGCCGTCGGCCCAGCCCAGCACCGTCGAGGCATGGCTGTTCTCGATGACGTCGTGCACGGACTCGGCGCGCGACGGATAGCCGGACAGCCCGCCCCTGGCCCGGAGCTTGGAGAAGTCCTGACGTCCGGTCAGCAGTTTGTGCACATACGACTGGTGGCCGGTGTCCCACAGGATGCGGTCGGCGGGCGAGTCGAAGACGCGGTGCAGGGCGATGGTCAGCTCGACCACGCCCAGGTTGGGCTCCAGGTGACCGCCGGTGCGGGGCACGGCCCGTACGAGGAAGTGCCGGATCTCCGCGGCGAGTTCGGCCAGCTGCTCCTCGGGGAGCGCCTTGAGGTCCTGTGGCTCCCGGATGTGCTCCAGCATCGTCATGTCCGGTCCCCCTCTCCTGGTTCAGCGGACGGTGACCGGTCCGGTCCGGCTCCTGCGTCGTAGGACACAGGAGCCGGGCCGGACCGGGGCGCCGGGGAGCCGTGGCGACGGGCTCCCCTTGCTCAACGGGTCATCCGCGGTTTCCCGCGACGGTGTCCCTCGCCGCCCTGAGGGACTCCTTCAGCGAGCCCATGGTGGCGAGGACGGCGGTCGGCTCGTAGCCGCAGTGCGCCATGCAGTTGGCGCAGCGCGGGTCCTTGCCGCGGCCGTACTTCTCCCAGTCGGTCTCGTCGATGAGCTCCCGGTACGTCGGGACGTACCCGTCGCTCATCAGGTAGCAGGGGCGCTGCCAGCCGAAGAGCGAGTAGTTGGGGATCGCCCAGGCCGTGCACGGGAAGTCCGCCTTGCCCTCCAGGAAGTCCAGGAAGAGCGGGCTGTGGTTGAGCCGCCAGCGACGCCGGTTGCCGCCGGCGAAGGCCTTCTTGAACAGTTCCCGGGTCTGTTCGACGCCGAGGAAATGCTCCTGGTCGGGGGCCTTCTCGTAGGCGTAGGCGGGCGACAGCATCATCTCGTCGACCTGCAGATCGTCATTGAGGAAATTGAGGACCTCGATGATGGTCTGCGGGGTGTCGGTGTTGAAGAAGGTGGAGTTGGTGGTGACCCGGAATCCGCGCCGCTTGGCTTCCTTGATCGCCTCCACCGCCTCGTCGAAAACACCTTCCTTGGCGACGGATTCATCATGGCGTTCCCGCATGCCGTCGATGTGCACCGCGAAGGCGAAATACCGGGAGGGGGTGAACTTCTCCAGCTTCTTGCGCAACAGCATCGCGTTGGTGCACAGGAAGACATACTTCCGCTTCGCCACCAACTGCCGCACGATCTCGTCGATCTGCGGGTGCATCAAGGGCTCGCCACCGGCGATGGAGACCATCGGAGCGCCCGACTCCAGCACCGCCCCGACCGCCTGCGCCACCGGCATGCGCTGCTTGAGCACACCCGCCGGATGCTGGATCTTCCCGCAGCCCTCGCATTTCAGATTGCAGGCGAAGAGCGGTTCCAGCTCGACAATGAGCGGGAACTTCTCCCGCCGCCGGATCACCTTCTGTTCAAAGAGATAGGTACCGACCCGGATGGACTGACGGAGCGGCATGGCCATCTGGCTCACCTCCAGGGGAGCAGCAAAGAACGGTGCCATTCGTGGAAAACGGGTACCACGGAGCGCAGCACCCGGAAGGCCGATATTCCACCGCGGACGGTGCCGATGCGTACGAGCTCATGTTCTGGAGCGTCCACGACCACCCGGACGGCCGCAACCGGACGGCCGCCGGCGCGCTGCGCGGCACGGAGAGTGGCGGCGGACTCCATGTCCACCGCGACCGCACCGGCGGCATGCAGCTCGGCCCGCTCCGCACCGCGTACGACATGGTCGGAGCCGCACAGCAGTCCGCTGTGCACGGTCAGACCGCGCTCCCGCAGGGCCCGGAGCAGCGGGCCGTTGTCACGGCAGGGCGTTTCCGGCGCGGCGGCCTGGTGGCCGCGGGTGGCCTCGGCGACGACCACGTCCCCCGGGCGCATCCCGGGGGCGAGGCCGGCACAGAAGCCACTGGCGACCACCGGGGAACGTTCGGTGACCGACCCCTCACTCAGCGCTTCGGTGAGGGCGCGTTCGGCCGCATGGGGGCCCATGCCGGTGCGGAGCGTGACCACCCGCGGGCCGGTTCCGCCCGCCGCCGCTCCCCCGCGTCCCCGGCCGCGCAGCGCGAACCGCTCGATGCCGAGCGCACAGGCGATCAGCAGCGGCGGTTCCGCATCCGTCGGGGGCCGTCCCGGCATCAGGCCCCCACCGGGGCCCCGGCCGGTCCCCCGTTGAGGTAGCGGCCCAGGGCCGTCAGCGGGAAGACCTGGCGGTACAGGTGATAGTTGATGGAGAAGTCCCAGGGGAAGCCCGTGCCGGTGAAGTACGGCTCATCCCAGGACCCGTCCTCGCGCTGGGTCGCGGTCAGCCAGTGCACACCGCGCCGCACCGCCTCGCTGCCCCGCTCCCCGGCCGCGAGCAGCGCCATCAGTGCCCAGGCGGTCTGCGAGGCGGTCGAGGCGCCGCGCCCCGCCCACTTCTCCTTGTCCTGGTAGGACCGCTGGTCCTCGCCCCAGCCGCCGTCGTCGTTCTGCACCCGCTCCAGCCAGCGCACGGCCCTGCGGACCGCGGGGTGCGAGGCGGGGACACCGGCCGCGGCGAGCGCGGGGAGCACCGAGCCCGTGCCGTAGAGGTAGTTGGTGCCCCAGCGGCCGAACCAGGCGCCGCCGGCCTCCTGCTCGGCCAACAGCCAGGCGATACCGCGGCGGGTACGCGGGTCATGGGTGCGGCCGACGTCGGCCAGCATCTCGACGACATGGGCGGTGACATCGGCCGACGGCGGGTCGATGACCTCCCCGAAGTCACAGAACGGCAGCCGGTTGGGGAACGGGCTGGTGTTGTCGACGTCGAAGGCGCCCCAGGCCCCGTTCTTGGACTGCATCCCGAGGTTCCACCGCACCGCGCGGCGTACCGCGGCCTCGACCCGCAGCGGATCGGGGTGCCGGACCCGGCGCAGCGCCAGCACCACCTCCGCGGTGTCGTCGATGTCCGGGTAGTTGTCGTTCTCGAACTCGAAACCCCAGCCCCCGGACGGGAGTTGGGGCCTTTTGACGCTCCAGTCGCCGGGCCGGTCGATCTGCTCGGCGAGCATCCACTCGGCGGCCTTGACCAGCTGCGGGTGGTCGGCGGGCAGTCCGGCGTCGGCCAGCGCGATGGTCGCCAGACAGGTGTCCCAGACCGGGGACTGGCAGGCCTCGATCATCCGTGTGGGGGCACCTCCCGGGCCGTCAGGCCCAGGGGGGCCGTCCTCGCGCCAGACGGCGAACCGGTCGAGGGAGGCCAGACCGGTGCGCAGCACGGGGTGGTCGAGGTCGTAGCCGCAGAGGTGCAGGGCGATGATGGAGTAGACTGCGGGGGGCTGGATACCGCCCCAACAGCCGTCGTTCTCCTGCCGTTCGATGATCCAGCGGGCGGCGGAGCGCATCGCGGCGGCGCGCAGCTTGCGGAAGGCGACCTTGTGGTAGAGGTGCAGCGCCTTGTCGAGACGCTGGAACACCCCGTCCCAGCTGGTGGCGGGGGCGAGCGGCCGCGGCGGGTTGGGGCGGCGCGGATCGGTGTGCAGCTCGTCGAGGGCGAACGGCGCCGGGCGGACCGGGCGCTTGGCCGAGACGATGGTCAGCGGCACGATGGTCTGCCGCGCCCAGCACCCGAAGTCGTAGATGTTGAGCGGGAACCACTTGGGGAAGTAGAGGAGTTCCGGCGGCAGTTCGGGCAGGTCGTCCCACTTCCACCAGCCGAAGAGCGCCAGCCAGATGCGGGTGAAGACCCGGGCCGCGGCGATCCCGCCCTGCCCGCGGACCCAGGCGGCGGCCTGGACCATGTGCGGTGCGTCCGGGGCGTCACCGGCGAGCCGCAGGGCGACATAGGCCTCGATGGTGGCGGAGAGTTCGCCGGGCCCGCCGTAGAAGGTGGCCCAGGTGCCGTCCGCGCACTGCTCCTTGCGGATGTGGCGGGCGGCGGCCTCGGTGAGCTCCGGGTCCTGGATACCGAGGAATTGACGGAGCAGCAGGTCTTCGGCGTCCATCGTGACGTTGGTCTCGAGGTCGCCCTTCCACCAACCGGCGGGGTCCTGGACGGACAGCAGATAGTCGGTGGCGCGTGCGGTCGCGCGGCGGGCGGCGTCCACCGTGTCCTGCCGTACGGCGGTTCGCGTGGCCGCGGGTGGTGCGGTGTTCTCAGCGGTGGCATCGCTGGCCGAGGGGGCCCGGGGCGGCAGCGCCCCGGTGCTTCCGTCGGTCGTCGCTGTCATGGCTTCCCCTTCTGCAGTGAACTGTGAAAAGCGTGCTCAGGGATTCCGTCGGCCGGCGCCCGGCTGGCACCGGCCGGCGACTGCGAACTATTCGGTGTCGATACTGCTCATCTCTGTCGTACGACGACGAAGTCCGCGAGCGCGACGAGCTGTGCGCGGACCTGCTCCGGCATGTGGATCTCGTCCAGTGCGGCGATGGCGGTGGCGTGCTGGCGGCGGGCCTCCTGAGAGGTCCACTCGCGGCCGCCGGCCTCCTCGATGAGGGCCGCGCGGGAGGCGAACTCTTCCTCGGTGAAGTCGGCAATCTCGGTCTCGCTCTTCTTCGCGTCGGCCGCCAGGATCTGGGCGAGACGCTCGGAGGCCGGACCACCGGCCGCCAGCGCGGCGACGACCGGGAGCGACTTCTTGCGCTGACGCAGATCGCTCCAGGTCTTCTTGCCGGTGGCCTCCGGGTCGCCCCAGATGCCGAGCAGGTCGTCCACGGCCTGGAAGGCGAGGCCGAGGTGGTAGCCGTACTTCTCCAGGGTGTCCGCGGTGCGGTCGTCGGCGCCGCCCAGGACCGCGCCGATGGAGACGGCACAGGCCAGCAGCGCGCCGGTCTTGTTGCCCTCCATCTCCAGGCACTCCTCGACGGTGACCCGCTCGCGGTGCTCGTAGGAGATGTCCTGGGCCTGACCGTCGATCAGCTTACGGGTGGCCAGGGTGAGCCGGCGGGTGGCGCGGCCGGCGTCGACCGTACCGAGCTCCAGCAGTATTTCGTTGGCGAGGGCGAACAGCGCGTCGCCGACGAGGATGGCCTGCGCGGGGCCGTGCACCTTCCAGACGGTGTCGCGGTGCCTGCGCTGCTCGTCGCCGTCCATGAGGTCGTCGTGCAGCAGCGAGAAGTTGTGCACCAGCTCGACGGCGACCGCGCCGGGGATACCGACCTCGGGGGCCGCGCCGGCGGCCTCGGCCGACAGCAGCGCGAGCGCCGGCCGTACCGCCTTGCCGCTGTCCCCCGTGGTGGGGTGGCCCTCGGCGTCGATCCAGCCGAAGTGGTAGGCGGCGACGGTGTCCATGGGAGGAGCGAGCCGGTCCACGGCGGCACGCAGCACGGGGGTGGCGAGTGTCCGCCCGCGCTCCAGCAGCGCGGTGACGCCCTCGGTGTCGATAGCTGGGGAAGCCGGATTCACGGTTTCTCCTCTGTTTCCGACGCTCGTGCTCGTGCGAGCGCTCGTACTCGTAGTCATGCCGCCTCCTGAGGCAACTGGCCCTGGGGGAAGCCGAGTTCGTTGAGTGCCTCGCGAGCGGCGGCAGTGCCGCTGCGAACAGCGCTTTCCATGGTCGCGGGCCACCCGGTGGCGGTCCACGCACCGGCCAGGAACAGGCCGGGAGCTTGGGTGCGGGCGGCGGGGCGGAGCCTGCCGACGCCCGGGGCGGGCGCAAAGGTCGCGGTGCGCTCGCGGGTGACGAAGAAGTCGCGGATCCTGGCGCCGCGGGCGGCGGGCAGCAGCCGCTCCAGCTCGGGCAGGTAGCGGGCGCGGAGCTTGGCGACCGGCTGGTCGATCTCCTCCTGCGCGGCGGACTGCGAGACCGCCAGATACTGGCAGCGCTCGTTCCCGGCCACGCGGGTCAGCCCGGAGGCCTCGGTGCGGTCGAAGACCCACTGGACCGGCGAGCCGACCGCGGCGAAGAAGGGGCGGCGCAGCACCTTGCGGTCGTAGACGACATGGAGGTTGAGGATCGGGGCGGTGCCGATGTCCAGCAGCCGGTCCTTGCCGTCCAGCGCCCCGTCGGGCAGCAGGCCGTGCGCCTCGCGCTGCGGTACGGCGAGGACGACGGTGTCCGCGGTGAGCTGCTCGGTGCCGTGCGGGCCGTTCTCCACCGACACCTGCCAGCCGTCGTCCCGGCGGGTGACCGATCCGGCGCGGGTGCGCAGGGCGATGCGCACACCGGCCTTCTCCAGGGCCGTGCGGGCGAGGGTGTCGTGGACGTCGCCGAGCGGGACGCGGGACCAGCCGATGTCGGCGGCGCCGGGGGCGGACAGCAGCCCGGTCTTGAAGACCTTGGCGGCCAGGCCCATCGAGGCGTCACCGGCACGGGCGTTGAGGGTCGCGATGCCGACCAGGTCCCACAGCGCCTCGATCGCGCGGGCCGACTGGCCGTACCGGCGCAGCCAGCTGCCGAAGTCCAGACCGTCCAGCGCGGGGTCGGCCGGGTCGAGGCCCTTGAGCGCGAGGGTGGCCCGCACGACCCCGGCCCGCTCGGCGGGGGAGAGATGCGGGTACCCGGCGAGGCTCCGGGCGAGGTGCAGCGGGACGGGCAGCGCGGTGCGGCGCAGCCGGCCGAGCCGCATCCGGTCGGCGTCCAGGACCGGGACGTCCATCCGCTCCTGGAGGGGCACCAGATCCGTGGCGCCGATCCGCTCCAGCAGCCCGCTGTAGGCGGTGCAGCAGCGCAGGAAGACATGCTGGCCGTTGTCGACGCTCAGCTCACCGGCGGCGCTGTCGCGGCGGAACGAGAAGACCAGTCCGCCGAGGCGGGGCCGGCCCTCGACCAGGGTGACCCGCAGCCCCGCGTCGGCCAGTGCGAGCGCCGCGGTCGTGCCCGCGAGACCGCCCCCGATGACCACCGCAGCCGCCCCTTCGGGACGGCCGGGCGGCAGGTCACGGCGCCGGCCTGGCCGGGTGACTCCCGATGTCATGTGATCTCCCCCTGTACTCCTGTTACGGACGCAGCCGCCCGGGGGAGGGTTGCCCGCCGCGCTGACGCGGGATCACCGCTGTCGTTCGCCGCCCGGCACATCATCCGCGCCTCCGGACGGCCTGCCGGCGGCCGATCGCCCGCGCGTCGAGCCCGGACAGTCCGCGCACCGCGACAAAGGCCTTCTCCCGGCCGGGCAGGGAGACCCGGCCGCGCAGCACCGCCTCGGGGTCGGCGGCGATCCGCGTCAGCAGCCGGTGGTAGATGCCGGCCATCGCGGCCACACAGGCGCCGCTGCGCCGGTCGAGCATCGGCAGCAACTGGAAGCCCTCGGCGAACAGCGCGCGGGCCCGCTTCACCTCGAAGTGCACCAGGCCGGTGAAGTCCGAGCCGGGCGGCGGTACGGGACGCCCGAAGCCGGCCGCGCAGCCGAACTTGGCGAGGTCCTCGGCGGGCAGATAGGTACGCCCGTTGCCTGCGTCCTCGCGAACGTCCCTGAGAATGTTGGTCAGTTGGAGCGCGAGGCCGAGGGTGTCGGCGTACTCGGAGGCGCGCTCGGCGTCCGGCGCACCCGGGACCGTGCCGAACACGCCCAGGGAGAGCCGGCCGATGGCACCGGCGACGCAGCGGCAGTAGACCTTCAGCTCGTCCCAGGTCTCATAGGTCTCGCCGCGCACGTCCATGAGCACGCCGTCAATCAGCTCGTCGAGACCCTCCAGCGGCAGCGGGAAGCGGCGGGCGGCGTCGGACAGCGCGACGGCGACCGGGTCGGTGTCGTCCTCGTCGATCCGGCCGTCCTTGACGCGGGCCAGCAGCGCCCGGGTGTCCTCCAGGCGCCCCTGCTTGGCGGCGGGCTCCAGGGTGCCGTCGCCGATGTCGTCGATCCGGCGGGAGAAGGCGTAGAGCGCCGACATGGCCTGCCGCTTGTCGGTCGGCAGCAGCCGGATGCCATAGGCGAAGTTGCGTGCCTGCTGCCCGGTGATGGCCTCGCAGTAGCGATACGCAGCGAGCACCGGCGCGGACGCGTGTGCAGTTGCCTCCACGGTCCGACTCACCCCTCTCTTCGCAATGTCGCCCTTACCTCGCGCAGCAGGCTGAGCTTGGTCGGCTTGGGCGGTCCAGGGAGTACGTCGTGATCGGCGGCCGCGACCGCCTGGAGTGCAGCGCGTCCGCCGGCCACGAATCCGGCCAGCAGCAGCTTGAGTCTGCCGTGGACGCTACCCACCAGCGGGGTGCCTTCATTCAGCAGCTCACGGGCGCGTTCCGCTTCGTACGCGATCAATGCGCGCACCGATGCGCCCCCGCTCGGCGCGGCCAGATCGGCCTCGGTGACACCAAAGCGTTTCAGGTCCTCGGCAGGGAGGTAGATGCGGTCCCGCCCGAGGTCCTCGGCCACGTCCTGGACGTGTTCGACGATCTGCAGGGCGGTGCAGACCGCGTCCGAGCGACGGATGCGTTCGGGGCTCGCGGTGCCGGTGATGCCGAGGACGAGCCGGCCGACGGGATTGGCGGACAGCTCGCAGTAGGCGACGAGGTCGTCATAGGTGCCATAGCGGCTCACCCGCTGGTCCTGCCGGTTGGCCTCGATCAGCCTGAGGAACGGCTCGGGGGTCAGCGCGCAGCGGCGGACGGTCGGGCCGAGCCGGCGCAGCAGCGGATGCCGGGGGCCGGGGGCCCGGTCGCTGAAGACACGGTGGAGGTCCGCCTCCAGAGCGTCCAGCAAAGCCGGCCGGTCTTCGCCTTGCGCACGGTCCAGTCCGAGGAGTACGGCATCGCCGCCCCCGGGTGCGAGATCGCCGTCACCGATGTCGTCGACGAGCCGGGCGAAGCCGTAGACGGCCATCAGATCGGTCCGCCAGGCGCGGGGCAGGAAGAACGGTGCGACCGGGAAATTCTCGTGTGCGGCCTGATCGAGCACGGTGCGCGTCTGCTCCCGCCCGTCACCCGCCGCCCCCCTTCGGAGGAAGGCGCGACGCGCCTGCTCGTTGTCTCGGCTCACCGGGGGCTGCCCGGCGCATTTCGGTGCCGGAGCGAACCAGTAGCCATTGCCGTCACGTCTCCCGTTCTACACCGCCAAGCTAAAACATCCTATTTCGGACACGCCGCAGCAGGCGACGCGCCCGATCGAGCCCACATCGCCCGCCTGGGTGAGCATTGCCCGACATATACCACTTGTGCTGTTCGGCACCCGTACAGCTTACGTCGTACGTCTCACCCACGTCCGAGCGGGTCCCGAAGCATGAGACAACGCTCCGTTCAACGTCCTTTAAGTCCGAACTGTTCCCGGGACTGCCGGAGTTGACCCGTTCTTCACGCTCGAAGGCCTCCACGAGGCGGACTCGCGGAGGCCTTCGAGTGCGGAGCGGACTACTTGCCCGTCTCCTTTTCGTACGCCTTGATGACTTCGTCCGTCGGGCCGTCCATCAGCAGCTCACCGCGCTCCAGCCACAGGACGCGGTCGCAGGTGTCCCGGATCGACTTGTTGTTGTGGCTGACGAGGAAGACCGTGCCGGCTTCCTTGCGCAGTTCGCGGATGCGGGCCTCGGAGCGCTTCTGGAAGCTACGGTCACCGGTGGCCAGCGCCTCGTCGATCATCAGCACATCGTGGTCCTTGGCCGCGGCGATGGAGAACCGCAGCCGGGCCGCCATACCGGAGGAGTAGGTGCGCATCGGCAGCGAGATGAAGTCGCCCTTCTCGTTGATGCCGGAGAAGTCGACGATGCCGTCGTAGCGCTCACGGACCTGCTCGCGGCTCATCCCCATCGCCAGACCGCCGAGGATCACGTTCCGCTCACCGGTCAGATCGTTCATCAGGGCCGCGTTGACACCCAGCAGCGAGGGCTGACCGTGCGTGTAGACCTTGCCGCGCTCCGCGGGCAGCAGCCCGGCGACCGCCTTGAGCAGCGTCGACTTGCCCGAGCCGTTGGAACCGATCAGACCGATCGACTCACCCCGGTAAGCGGTGAAGGAGACACCCTTGACCGCATGCACCTCACGCACCCCGGAGGAGGGCTTGCGGCGCACGATGCGGTTCAGCGCCGCGGTGGCACTGCCCTTGCCCGCGCCCGTGCCGTAGACCCGGTAGACGATGTGCAGATCGTCCGCGATCACCGTCGGGATCCGCGCCTCGGCCGCCTCGGTCGGCTGGACGCCGTTGTTCTGCTCAGCCACGTCCGTACCGCTCCTCAGCCTTCCAGAAGTACACAAAGCCCACGACGCCCATCAGCAGCGCCCAGCCCCCGGCGTACGCCCACACATGCGGGGGCAGCTTGTTCGCGGTGAAGCTGTCGATCAGCGCGAAGCGCATCAGGTCGATGTAGACGGCCGCCGGGTTGGCGTTGAGCAGCCACTCCACAAACGCGGGGACATGCTTGTCCTTGAGGATCAGGTCGATGCTGAACATCACGCCGGACGCATACATCCACGTCCGCATGATGAACGGCATCAGCTGCGCCAGGTCCGGGGTCTTGGAACCCAGCCGGGCCATCACCATCGCCAGACCGGTGTTGAACATGAACTGCAGCGCCAGCGCCGGGATGACCAGCAGCCACGACCAGGTCGGCAGCTGCCCGAAGCCCAGCAGGATGACCAGCAGCACACCCATCGAGAACACCAGCTGCTGCAGCTGCATCAGGCAGAACGAGATCGGCAGGCAGGCCCGCGGGAAGTGCAGCGCCCGCACCAGGCCCAGGTTGCCCGAGATCGACTTCGTACCCGCCATCACCGAACTCTGGGTGAAGGTGAAGATGAAGACACCGGTCACCAGGAACGGGACGAAGTCCGGGACGCCGTTCCGGGTACCGATCAGCAGACCGAAGATCAAGTAGTAGACGAGCGCGTTCAGCAGTGGCGTCGCCACCTGCCACACCTGGCCCAGCTTGGCCTGGCTGTACTGCGCCGTCATCTTGGCGCTGGCAAAAGCGGAGATGAAGTGCCGCCGGTCCCACAGCTGCCGGACGTACGCCGGAAGACCGGGACGGGCCCCGCTCTGCGAGAGCCCGTACTTCTGGGCCCGCTGGGCAGGAGTGAGCCCTTCGTCGGAAGATGGCGGGGCACTCATGGCGACCGCACTGTCGTGCGTGGTCTCGCTCACAGTTGACACTTTCGTCCTCAAGGTGCGCTGCCGGGGCAACGCCCCGGTTCGCGCCTGATGCTCTCAGATACGAGCTTGTCAGATGACGGGAGGGCGGCCCAGTCGGGTCAGTCGCCAAACGGTAGCCCACTTCATGGGGCGCCTGGGGCCGCACGGCGTGACCCAGCCCTCCTTGAAGCCGCCCAGCCAGGCCCGCAGTGCCGGTCGCGACGGCCGGCGGGCGAGGGTGAGCAGGAGCCAGACACCGAGATAGACCGGAACCAGCGGGGCGGGCAGGTTGCGGCGGGCCAGCCACACACGGTTACGGGCCACCATCCGGTGGTAGACCGCATGCCGGGCCGGTGCCGTCGTCGGGTGGAAGAGGACCATGTCCGACCGGTAGTCGATCTGCCAGCCCGCGTCCAGTGCCCGCCAGGCCAGGTCGGTCTCCTCGTGGGCGTAGAAGAAGTCGTCGGGCAGCCCGCCGACCTCCTCGAAGACATGCGTACGGACCGCGTTCGCACCACCGAGGAAGGTGGTGACCCGCGACGACCGCATCGGGTCCGAGGCACGCAGCCGCGGGACGTGCCGGCGCTGGGTCTCGCCGGTGTCCGGGTCCGCGATCCGGAAGCTGATGATGCCCAGCTCGGGGTCGGCGGCGAAGGCCTCGCGGCACAGCTCGGCGGTGTCCTCCCTGGCCAGGAGCCCGTCGTCGTCGAGGAAGAGCAGACCGTCGACGTCACTGCCACCGGGGCCGAAGGCCTCGATGCCGACATTGCGGCCGGCCGGGATGCCGACGTTCTCCGGCAGCTCGACGGTCCGTACGCCGTCGGGGAGCTCGGGCAGCGGCGAACCGTTGCCGACCACGACGATCTCGATCGGGTCGCCGTTCTGCTTGGCGACCGAGTCCAGCAGCGCGCGCAGCTCCTCGGGGCGGTTGCCCATGGTCAGGACAACCGCACCGAGTCGCATTCGGGACGCCCCCGTCACTTGAGCCTGCTTGAGGCGAGGATGGACACGAGGTGGAGCAGGGTCTGGACGAGCGCGATGCCGGCGAGCACTGCGACGCCGAGACGGGAGAAGAACAGGTCGCCCCGGATGGTGTCCAGGACCGCCAGAACCAGGATCAGCAGGGACGCCTCGATACCGAGGATGAGCCGGTGGAACTTCAGCGCCCCGGCCGCCTTACGGGCCAGCGCCATTCCGGAGGACCGCGGCTCGGACGCCGCCTCCTTGACCGGCGGCAGCCCGCCCTGGTGCCGGGCCACGCCGACGAGGTCGGTCTCGGCCTTGATCAGGATGGCGCCGAGGGCGGCGAGGGTGCCGAGGAAGGCCCACAGCCAGTCGATCCTGCCGGAGCCCCACAGGTCGGCGGCGCGCAGGCCGAAGCCGACCAGGACCGCGGCGTCGCACAGGTAGGCGCCGACCCGGTCCAGGTACACACCGCCGAGCGAGAACTGCTTCTTCCAGCGGGCGACCTCACCGTCGACACAGTCGAGCAGCAGGTACAGCTGGACCATCAGCACGCCGAGCACGGCGCCCGCGATCCCCGGCACCAGCAGTGCCGGGGCGGCGAGGACGCCGAAGACGGTCATCAGGTAGGTCAGCTGGTTGGGCGTGACCTTCGTGTTCACCAGGTGCCGGTCGATGCGCAAGGAGATCTCGCGCATGTAGAGGCGACCGCCCCAGTGCTCACCGCTGCGCCGGTCCTTGACACCCTCGGGGTGCACGACCGGGCGGAGTTCAGCTACTGACGGCTTGTGCATAGTCGGCGTAAGCGTCCCTGATCTGGTCGGTGGACAGGTCGAGGTGCTCCAGGATGGTGTAGCGCCCCGGGCGGGTCTTGGGCGCGTACTCGACGGCCTGGACGAACTCCTCGTCGGTGAAGCCGATCTCGCCCGGCGTGACCGGCAGACCGTGCCGGCGCAGCACCTCGACCATCAGGTCCCGGGTCTCCTTGTCCCCGCGCAGATGCGTGGCGAAGGCGGCGCCGAGGCCGCACTGCTCGCCGTGGCTCGCCGCGCGCTTGGGGAAGAGGATGTCGAGCGCATGGTTGATCTCGTGGCAGGCGCCGGACGCCGGGCGGCTGTCGCCGGCCACCGACATCGAGATGCCGGTGAGGACCAGACCCTCGGCGAGCACCTGGAGGAAGGAGTCGTCGCCGACGCCGCCCGGGTGCCGGAGCACGGCCTCGCCGGCCTGGCGCGCCATGGCGGCGGCCAGTCCGTCGATCGTCTCTCCGGTCTCACGGTGGGCGAGCTCCCAGTCCGCGACCGCGGAGATGTTGGAGATCGCATCGCCGATGCCGGAGCGGACGAACCGGACCGGGGCCTCACGGATGATGTCGAGGTCGATCACCACGGCGATCGGGTTCGGCACACCGTAGGAGCCGCGGCCCGCGTCGTTGTCCAGAGTGGCGACCGGCGAGCACAGACCGTCGTGCGACAGGTTCGTCGCGACGGCGACCAGCGGCAGGCCGATCCGCGCGGCGGCGAACTTGGCACAGTCGATGATCTTGCCGCCGCCCAGGCCCACGACCGCGTCGTAGTGCCCCTTCTTCATGGCGTCGGCAAGCTTGATCGCGTCGTCCAGGGTGCCGCCGCCGACCTCGTACCACTCGGCGCCGGGCAGCGCGGGGGCCAGCCGCTCGCGCAGCCGCGCCCCCGAGCCGCCGCTGATCGCGATGGCGAGCTTGCCGGACGCGGAGATGCGCTGATCGGCCAGCAGGCCCGCCAGGTCGTCCAGGGCGCCGGCGTTGATGTCAACGACGACCGGGGACGGGATGAGGCGGGTCAGTACTGGCATGCGATGTCACGGCCCTTCGCCAGGTCGTCGTGGTTGTCGATCTCGACCCACTTGACGTCGCCGATCGGGGCCACGTCCACCTTGAAGCCGCGGTTGACGAGCTCCTGGTAGCCGTCCTCGTAGTAGAGGTCGGGGTCCCGCTCGAAGGTGGTCTTCAGGGCGTCGGCCAGCTCCTCGGCCGCCGAACCCTCGATGAGGGTGACGCCGATGTACTCACCGGTCGCCTCGGCCGGGTCCATCAGCTTGGTGATCTTCTGGACGCCCTTGGCGGGGTCCACGATGACCTTCATCTCCTCGTCGGCGAGCTGCTTGACGGTGTCCAGCGCGAGGATGATCTTCTGGCCGTTGCCGCGGGCGGCGAGCAGGGTCTTCTCGACGGAGACCGGGTGCACGGTGTCGCCGTTGGCGAGGATCACATCGTGCTTGATGGCGTCACGGCCGCACCACAGGGAGTAGGCGTTGTTCCACTCCTCGGCCTTGTCGTTGTCGATGAGGGTGAGCTTGAGGCCGTACTTCTGCTCCAGGGCCTCCTTGCGCTCGTAGACGGCTTCCTTGCGGTAGCCGACGATGATCGCGACCTCGGTCAGGCCGATCTCGGCGAAGTTACCGAGGGTCAGGTCGAGGATGGTCGTGTCCCCGTCGACCGGCACCAGAGCCTTGGGCAGGGTGTCGGTGTAGGGGCGCAGACGCCGTCCGGCGCCGGCAGCCAGCACGAGGCCGATCATGCGGGTTCTCCTTCATCGTGTACGGCGGGTGCTTGGGAGGACACCCAGAAGCGGATGCTCTCGATGAGCACCAGCAGCGCCAGGGCCACAGCAAGGGCCGTCAGCGCGATTGTGAAACCTGAGGGGGACAGCGCGGCGGCGAGGACGGTGATCACGAGGATCCGTCCCTCATGTCCGCCGGTCGCCCGGACCAGCCACCGCGGCGGGGCTCCGGTGCCGCCACGGATGCGGTAGACCGTGTCGTAGTGATGGTAGGCGACCGCCGCGACCAGCCCGTACGCCGCGGGCAGCGCTCCGGGGACGTCCGCGCGGGCGGCCAGCACCAGGATGGTGACGTACTCACCGGCCCGGAAGAAGGGCGGAACCAGCCAGTCGAGGGCGCCCTTGAGCGGCCGGGACACGGCCGCGCCGGCCAGCAGCGCGGAGCAGAAGGCGACGCCGACGGTGAGCCAGGACGTGGGGTCGTCCTCGGCGAGCACCCAGACCAGCAGCACGGCGGCTGAGAGAAATGCCATGACGGGTGCCAGGAAGGACCCGGTCCGGCCGCGGCCCCGGGCGCCGCGGGCGATCAGCTCGGCGAGCGGCCCGGAGTCGGCGAGGTCGGCCAGTGCCTGGGCGGCGCGGTCGGTGCGCCGGGCCCGGCGGGTCAGCGAGCGCAGCACCCGGCCGGCGGTGGTGTAGCAGGCGGCCAGCGCACAGCCGATGAGCAGGGCGTAGAAGACGATGCGCGGGGTGGTCAGCGCGGTGAGCACCGCGATCATGGCCCAGCGTTCACCGATCGGCAGCACGATCATCCGGCGCACCCAGACCGTCCAGCCGACGCTGTCGAGCTTGCCGGAGAGGGCGGCGGTGGGGCTGGTGTTGGCCGTGGCGTCGTGGTTCGCCTCGTTGAAGGAGAAGTCGACGACATGGCGGCAGGTCATCAGGACCATCGCGCCGAGCGCCAGCGCCCAGACGTCGTCCCCGCCACGGGCCGCGCCCAGGGCGAGGCCCGCGTAGTACGCGTACTCCTTGGCCCGGTCGAAGGTGGCGTCGAGCCAGGCGCCCATCGTCGAGTACTGCAGGGAGTAGCGGGCGAGCTGCCCGTCGGTGCAGTCCAGGACGAAGGAGAACAGCAGCAGGAAGCCGGCGGCGACGAAGCCGCCACGGGTTCCGGTGGCCGCGCAGCCGGCCGCGATCAGCGCGGTGAGCAGCGACGCGGTGGTGACCTGGTTGGGGGTGAGCCCGCGCCGCGCGCACCAGCGGGCGAGGTAGCGGGAGTACGGGCTGATGGCGTAGGTCGTGAAGAAGCCGTCGCGGGACTTCACGGCGGTGCGCAGCCGTACGGCCTCGTCGTCGACGGCCGCGACGGCCTCCCGTGCGTCCTCGCGCTGCGCCGGGGTGAGCGCGACGGTGGCGACCAGGCTGCCCAGCTCGACGCGGTGCAGACCGGCCTCGTCACGGTCCAGGGACTCGGTGAGGGTGTCGGTGAGGACGTCCGTGAGGTGGGCGGTGCCGGCGCCGACCGGGATCCTGCCGACCGCGCGGGCGAGCGCGGCGCGGGCCGCGGGCTGCGCGGTGAGCGCGCCGGGCACGGCCGCGGCCGGGAAGCGGGGGTCGGTCAGCGCCAGCCGCAGGGCGTGCAGATGGCCGACGAAGCGGGGGTCGACGACGGCGATCCGCTCCTGGGCGGGCACCGCGTTGATCAGCTCGGCGGCGGCCGCGGGATCGTTCGCCGTACGGACGTCAAAACCCAGCGTGCGCAGGTCGGCTTCGAGCGGCGACCCGGCGACCGGCGGACCGGTGAGGATGGCGGTCGACAGACGAACTCACTCCTTGGATGCTGACAAGGCAGCGCCGGTCGGTCCGCATTCGATACGAACTACCCGGGCAGCGGGCGTGGCACACCTCGCCCCTGGGAGGGCCGGGTGGCACGTCGGCAGAGGCTATCGGATCGCCGGATGCGGCCGTTCACCGCGCATTCACCGCACGATCGAGTGACCGACGGCTGCGCCTGCCGCGATCATCATGGTGGATCGGGCGGTGCATGAACAACTGGCCGGGGAGCCCGGGACCCGATCCGGTGCCGGTTATGAGAGGGCTGGTCACGGGGCGGGCGGGTTGTGCCGGTGCCGGTGTGGTGAGAGCCATCCCAGGTCCGGGGGCGGTCGCCGTCCACCGGTTCCGGCACCGCGCCGCGCGGCACCCGCCGCGTCGGGGACGGAGCGCGCGACGGCGGGTGTGGACCATCTCACGGCGGGCGCGCTCGCTGACCGGCGCGCTGGCATGTGGCGCCGCGCACCCACTGTGCCGGTGATGCGGACCCGGCTAGGGCAGACTTGGCGTCGAAGACCGACGACAAGGATGGGCATGCCGATCACACCTGCCAACGGACAGACCGCCGGGGACCCGGCGGTGAGCACACCGGGCGGCACCGCCGAACCGATCATGCTGGAGCTGGTCGACGAGGACGGTACGACGATCGGCACCGCGGAGAAGCTCGCGGCCCACCAGCCCCCCGGGCAGTTGCACCGGGCCTTCTCGGTCTTCCTCTTCGACGAGAAGGGCCGGCTGCTGCTGCAGCGCCGGGCGCTGGGGAAGTACCACTCCCCCGGTGTGTGGTCCAACACCTGCTGCGGACATCCGTACCCCGGCGAGGCGCCGTTCGCGGCCGCCGCCCGCCGGACCGCGGAGGAGCTGGGCCTGGCGCCCTCGCTGCTGGCCGAGGCCGGCACGGTCCGCTACAACCACCCCGACCCGGCGTCCGGCCTCGTCGAGCAGGAGTACAACCACCTGTTCGTCGGGCTGGTGCGGGCCGAGCCGGCGCCCGACCCCGAGGAGATCGGCGAGACGGCCTTCGTGACGCCGGAGGAGCTGGCCGAGCGGCATGCCGAGGCACCGTTCTCCGCATGGTTCATGACCGTGCTGGATGCGGCGCGGCCGGCGGTGCGCGAGCTCACAGGAGGAGCGGCGGGCTGGTAACCGGCGGGGTGAGCGGCAGCTCGGCCCAGATGGCCTTGCCGCCGTTCCCCGTGTGCTCCACCCCGCATTTGCCGCCCACCTCCGCGGTGAGCGTTTTGACCAGCCACAGTCCGCGGCCGCCGAGATCACCCTGATCCGCCTCCAGTGCCTTGGGGCGGTAGGGGTGGTCGTCCTCGACCGCGACCCGTAGCCAGTTCGCCCCGAGGGTGAGCTGTACGGCGATCTGGGGCGAGAGCAGGGCGGCGTGCCGGACGGCGTTGGTGACGAGTTCGGAGACGATGAGCAGCAGGCCGTCCATGATCGCGGCGGCGACGGGCACACACTGTTCGGCGAGCAGATCCCGGACCGCGTGCCGTGCCTGCGGCACCGAGGCTTCCAGTGCCGGGGCGGTGAACCGCCAGACACCTTCGTACGCGAGCGGGGAGGTCAGCTCTTCGGGGGGTTCTGCAGGGGGTCCGGAAGGCATCCTCACAGGAAGAGTGTTGGGAATGCATTGGTCCGGACCGGCCTGCTGAACATAAGTCAGCACCTATCGACGACTTATGGCCGATTCCGAGTGGTTGGCGCGGCCCGGAGACCGGACCTGTTCCCTTTGTGCCGCGTTCGCGGGCTGCCGCGCAGGGACCGCCGTACGGTCCGCGGGGCCACGAAGAACAGCAGGCCCGGTGCCTGAGCACCGGACCTGCTGTTCTGTCTTCAGTAGCGGGGACAGGATTTGAACCTGCGACCTCTGGGTTATGAGCCCAGCGAGCTACCGAGCTGCTCCACCCCGCGTCGGTGAACACCACAGTACGGGTCGGCGGCCCCAGGGCCAAATCGATAATCACGACGGGTGCCGCGGGCCGCCGGTCCCGGTGTCCTCACACCGCCCGGTCGGTGATCCGTCCGCCGTCGACCTCGATACGGCGGGTGGTGTGCACCGCGTCGAGCATCCGGCGGTCGTGTGTGACCAGCAGCAGGGTGCCCGGATAGGAGGCGAGCGCGGACTCCAGCTGTTCGATGGCGGGCAGGTCGAGATGGTTGGTCGGCTCGTCCAGGACGAGGAGGTTGACCCCGCGGCCCTGGAGGAGGGCCAGAGCGGCCCGGGTCCGCTCCCCCGGCGAAAGCGTGCGCGCCGGGCGCAGCACATGCGACGCCTTCAGCCCGAACTTCGCGAGCAGGGTGCGCACATCGGCGGGCGACAGATCCGGTACGGAGGCCCGGAAGGCGTCCATCAGCGGATCGTCGCCGAAGAACAGCCCGCGTGCCTGGTCGACCTCGCCGACCACCACCCCGGGGCCGAGCGACGCCTGCCCGGCGTCCAGCGGGAGCCGGCCGAGGAGGGCGGCGAGCAGAGTGGACTTGCCGGAGCCGTTGGGGCCGGTGATGGCGACCCGGTCCGCCCAGTCGATCTGCAGGTCCACCGGGCCGAAGCGGAAGTCGCCGCGCCGCAAGCCGGCACCGCGCAGCGTGGCCACGACCGCGCCGGCCCGGGGCGCGGCGGCGATCTCCATCCGCAGCTCCCACTCCTTGCGCGGCTCCTCGACGACATCGAGACGCTCGATCAGGCGCTGGGTCTGCTTGGCCTTGGCGGCCTGCTTCTCGGTGGCCTCCACCCGGGCCTTGCGGCCGATCTTGTCGTTGTCCGGGGCCTTGCGGCGGGCGTTCTTGACGCCCTTCTCCATCCAGTTGCGCTGGGTGTGCGCGCGGGTCTCCAGAGCGGCCTTGGTGTCGGCGTATTCCTCGTACTGCTCCCGCGCATGGCGCCGGGCCCGCTCGCGCTCCTCCAGGTAGGAGGTGTAGCCGCCGCCGTAGGTGTTGACCTGCTGCTGGGCCAGGTCGAGTTCGACGACGCGGGTGACCGTGCGGGTCAGGAACTCGCGGTCGTGGCTGACCAGGACGGTGCCCGCGCGCAGCCCGGTGACGAAGGATTCCAGCCGGCCGAGGCCGTCCAGGTCGAGGTCGTTGGTCGGCTCGTCCAGCAGGAAGATGTCGTAGCGGGACAGCAGCAGGGAGGCGAGCGAGGCGCGGGCGGCCTGGCCGCCTGAGAGCGTGGTCATCGGCTGGTCGAGGCCGATGGTCAGGCCGAGCTGGGCCGCGGTCTCCTCGGCGCGCTCGTCGAGGTCGGCGGCGCCCAGTGACAGCCAGCGCTCCAGCGCGGTGGCGTAGGCGTCGTCCGCGCCGGGCTGCTCCTCGACCAGCGCCTGGGTGGCGGTGTCCAGGGCGAGCTGGGCGTCGGTGACGCCGGTACGACGGGCGAGGAAGGCCCGTACGGTCTCTCCGGGACGGCGGTCGGGCTCCTGGGGGAGATGGCCGACGGTGGCGGTGGGCGGGCCGAGGGCGAGGGTGCCCTCCTCCGGGGTGTCCAGGCCGGCCAGCAGGCGCAGCAGCGTGGACTTGCCCGCCCCGTTGGCGCCGACGAGGCCGATCACATCCCCGGGGGCGACGACCAGATCGAGGCCGGAGAACAGGACGCGCTCGCCGTGGCCGGCGGCGAGGTCTTTGGCGACGAGAGTTGCTGACATCAGACCGCCGATCGTATCCGGCCGGGTCCCGGCGGTCGCTCTAATATCCGGGGCATGGAACCCGGTCTGAAGACGCATGTCAGCGACGGCACAGCGACCGTCACCATCAGCAATACCGGCAAGCGGAATGCGATGACGGTGCAGATGTGGCGGGATCTGCCGCCGCTGCTGGAGCGGCTGGCGGGCGATCGCGCCGTCCGGTCGCTGGTGCTGACCGGCGAGGGCGGGACCTTCTGCGCGGGCGCCGACATCGGGGCGCTGCGCGAGGGGGCCGCCGAGTCGCAGGGCCTGGCGGTGGCGGCCGAGGAGGCGCTGGCGGCGTTCCCCGGGCCGACGCTGGCGGCGATACGCGGCTACTGCGTGGGGGGCGGCGCCCAGTTGGCGGCCGCCTGTGATCTGCGGTTCGCGGAGGAGGGCGCGCTGTTCGGGGTGACACCGGCCAAGCTCGCGGTGGCCTATCCGGCGTCCGCGACCCGGCGGCTGGTCCGGCTGGTAGGGCTCTCCGCCGCCAAGTACCTGTTGTTCTCCGGGGAGTTGATCGACTGTGCGCGGGCGCTGCGGACCGGCCTGGTGGACGAGGTGCTGGCCGAGGGCGCGCTGGGCAAGCGGGTGGCGGAGTTCTCCGCCGTTCTCGCGAGCCGGTCGCTGCTGACCCAGACCGCGGCGAAGGAACTGGCCAACGGGACCTGGGACGTACCGCCTGCCGAGGCCGAGGAGCGCGGCGCGTACTGGGCCGCTCAGGCGCGCGCGAGCGGCGACACCGCGGAGGGTGCCGCCGCCTTCCTGGAGCGCAGGGCGCCGCGCTTCACCTGGCCCACGGGCTGAGGCCGCGGGCCAGGGGTGGCGGCGGCCGGCCCGCCCCTACTCCTCGCCCGTCAGCACGAAGCGGCTGAGCCCCCGCAGCGCCGCGACGACCTCGGCCGGGGCCTTGTCCGGGGAGCCCGCGTCGTAGGGCGGCCGGGGGTCGTACTCGATGCCGAGCTGGATCGTCTGCGCCGCGGTGTCCCCGGCGATCCGGCCGGCCAGCGTCAGTCCCATGTCGATACCGGCCGAGACGCCGGCCGCCGTGACGTACTTGCCGTCGAAGACGACCCGCTCCCCGGTCGGCTCGGCGCCGAGGCCGGGCAGCTGGTCCAGTGCCAGCCAGTGGGACGTCGCCCGGCGCCCCTTGAGGAGACCGGCGGCGCCGAGGATCAGCGAGCCGGTGCACACCGAGGTGGTCCAGGTGGTGTGGGCGTCCACGGCGCGGATCCACTCCTGCAGCGGGCCGTCCGTCATGTGCGCGAGCTGCCCCGGGCCGCCGGGCACGACGAGGATGTCCGGCGCGGTGACCTCGGCGAGCGTGGCGTCGGCGACCAGCCCGAGCGACCCGAGGTCGCTGCGGTACGGGCCGGTGCGCTCGCCGACGAACACCGCCTCCGCTCCCGGCAGCCGGCTGAGGGTGTCGTAGGGGCCGATGGCGTCCAGCGTGGTGAAGCGGTCGTAGAGAAGGATCGCGAGCTGCATGTCCGGATTCCTGTCGTCGGTGGGTGGTGCCGGCGCCGTGGGTACGTGGCGGCCGGCGCGGTTCAGGCGGTGGGTACGGGTGGGCCGGCGGGCTGGAAGCGGCGGCGGTATTCGGCCGGGGAGGCGCCCAGGACGCGGAGGAAGGCGCGGCGCATCGCCTCGGGGGTGCCGTAGCCGCAGCGGCGCGCCACCTGCTCGATGCCGTCGACGGTGTCCTCCAGGCGCCGGCGGGCGGCCTCCAGCCGGACCCGGTCGACATAGCGACCCGGTGTCATGCCGGTCTCCTCTCGGAACGCCCGGGCGAAGTGCCGCGGGGAGAGCCTCGCGCGCTCGGCGAGGGCGTCGACGGAGAGGTCCGCCTCCGGGTGCTCGGTGATCCACTGCTGGACGTCGCGCAGCGGCCGGCGCTGTGCGGTCTGGGCGGCGAGCTGGGCACTGAACTGGGTCTGGTTGCCCGGCCGCCGCAGAAAGACGACCAGGTGCCGGGCGATGGTCAGCGCGAGGTCCCGGCCGAGGTCCTCCTCCACCAGGGCCAGCGCCAGGTCGATACCGGCCGTCACGCCCGCGGAGGTGGCCAGGTCGCCGTCCCGTACGTAGATCGGCTCGGGTTCGACCCGGACCGCGGGGAAGCGCTCGGCGAGGGTGCCGCAGAGCATCCAGTGTGTGGTCGCCCGGCGGCCGTCCAGCAGCCCGGCCTCGGCCAGCAGCAGCGCTCCGCTGCACACCGAGACCTTCCGGCGGGCGCGGGGGGCGTGGTCGCGCAGCCAGTCGATCAGCCGGGGGTCGGGGGTACGGGTGCCCTGGCCGCCGGGGACCAGCAGGGTGTGCGGCGCCGCGGCGGCGGTGAGGGCGAGGTCGGGAACGAGCGTCAGCCCGCTGGTCGTGCGGACCGGGGCGCCGTCAAGACTGGCGGTGCGGATCCGGTAGGCGCCCGGCATCGCCTGGGCCGCACCGTTGAAGACGTCGACCGGTCCGCAGACATCAAGGGCCTGCACACCGTCGAAGAGAACGACGAGCACATCGCGCTGTTCCATACCGTCCATCCTGGCCAGCGGGGGTGATGGCGGCAATGACGGAAAACCCACCTTTCCTGCCATCGAAAGACGGTGGCGTCCGGACGGCCGACGTCCGGGGCCCCTGGAATCAGCCCATACCGACGGGTCGGTACCCTGCCTCCATGACCTCTTCCAGTGCACTGCCCGAGAAGGCCGGCCGCACCTGCCACAACGTCGTCAACCCCTTCCACTCCACGCACTACTTCGCGCCGGAGCTGTCCGAGGAGATGGCGAAGCTCGGCCTCGACAACCGCAGCGCCGCCTACTTCGCCTGTCGTGGCGCGGCCATGGGCGCCGTGGGCCCCGGCACCATCACGGCCACCTTCTACAACTTCAAGCACGAGCTCATCGCCCAGCACGTCCCGCACGTCTGGACGGTCACCACGCCGCAGGACGTGCTGGACGCCCGGCTGCGTGCCACGGACGCCACGCTGCGCCGGCTCCTCGGCCCCGAGGCCGTCGAGTCGCCGGAGATGGCGGAGGCGGCGGAGCTGGCGCTGCGCGCCGCCGAGGCCTGCACCCGCCGGGCCCGGCCGCTGTACGCCGCGCACGCCGATCTGCCGGTGCCAGAGGCCCCGCACCTGGCCTACTGGCACGCGGCGACGCTGCTGCGCGAACACCGCGGCGACGGCCACCTGATAGCGCTGCTGGACGCCGAACTGGACGGGCTGGAGGCGCTGGTCACCCACACCGCCAGCGGCCGGGGCATGAGCCACAAGGGCGTCCTGGCGACCCGTGGCTGGTCGGAGGAGGACTGGCAGGACGCGCAGGAGCGGCTGCGCTCGCGCGGGCTCCTGGACGAAGCGGGCGAGCTGACCGAGGCCGGAATCCTGCTGCGCAAGGAGCTGGAGCGGAAGACCGACCGGCTGGACCGGGCCCCGTACGAGCACCTGGGCGCCGAGGGCGTGGCCCGGCTCACCGAGCTGGCGACCGGCTTCACCACCGCCGCCATGAACGCCGGGGCGTTCCCCGCGGCGCTGTTCGGCAAGTGATCCGGCGCGTGGTGACGCCTTCCGGTGCGCGGGACTCCCCCGGGGAGTGACGCACCGCGGGCGCCGGGGTGTGCGTAGACGGTCGCGCGCCCCGGCGCCAGGGGTGTCCGCCGCGCCCCTCCCGGCTTCCGGGCGGACGAGGGCACTTCAGGGACACCCCGGCGGCTGGGCGGCGCGACAGCCCGGCCCGCCACCCGGCACAATGCAGGCTCAAGCAAGCGCTGGAAGGCGGGTCTGGATCAACGTGACGGCATCCACTGAGCCCATCGGGGCCCTCGGGACCATCGAAGCGAGGATCGCCGGGGAGCTCGGCGTCAAGGAGCGGCAGGTGAAGGCCGCGGTCGAACTGCTCGACGGGGGCTCGACCGTCCCGTTCATCGCGCGCTACCGCAAGGAAGCCACCGAGATGCTCGACGATGCGCAGCTGCGCTCGCTCGAGGAACGGCTGCGCTATCTGCGGGAGCTGGAGGAGCGGCGGGGTGCGATCCTGGAGTCCGTACGGTCCCAGGGCAAGCTGGACGCCGCCTTGGAGGCGCAGATCCGCGGCGCCGAATCCAAGGCGCGGCTGGAGGACATCTACCTCCCGTTCAAGCCCAAGCGGCGTACCAAGGCACAGATCGCGCGGGAGGCGGGCCTGGAGCCGCTCGCCGACGGGCTGCTGAGCGATCCGTCGGTGGAACCGGCCGCGGCGGCCGCGGCGTTCGTGGACGACGGCAAGGGCGTCGCCGATCCGGCCGCCGCCCTGGAGGGCGCGCGGGCCATCCTGACCGAGCGGTTCGGCGAGGACGCGGATCTGATCGGTGAGCTGCGCGAACGGATGTGGTCGCGCGGGCGGGTGGCGGCGAAGGTGCGCGAGGGCAAGGAGGAGGACGGCGCGAAGTTCGCCGACTACTTCGACTTCGCCGAGCCGTTCACCGAGCTTCCCTCGCACCGGGTGCTGGCGATGTTCCGCGGCGAGAAGGAGGAGATCCTCGATCTCACCCTGGAGCCGGAGGACCCGTCGGCGGCCACCGGGGGTCCGAGCTCCTACGAGCAGTCCATCGCGCACCGCTTCGGCATCGCCGACCGGGGCCGCCCGGCCGACAAGTGGCTGCAGGACACCGTCCGCTGGGCCTGGCGCACCCGCGTCCAGGTGCACCTCGGGATCGATCTGCGGCTGCGGCTGCGGCAGGCCGCCGAGGACGAGGCGGTACGGGTCTTCGCGTCGAATCTGCGCGATCTGCTGCTGGCGGCGCCCGCCGGTACGCGCGCCACGATGGGCCTGGACCCCGGTTTCCGTACGGGCGTGAAGGTCGCCGTCGTGGAGGCGACCGGCAAGGTGGCCGCCACGGAGACCATCTACCCCCATGTGCCGCAGCAGAAGTGGGACGCCTCGCTGGCCACGCTGGCGAAGCTGGCCCGCGAGCACGACGTCGAGCTGATCGCGATCGGCAACGGCACCGCGTCCCGCGAGACCGACAAGCTGGCGGCCGATCTGATCGCCGCCCAGCCGGAGCTGAAGCTGACGAAGGTGATGGTGTCCGAGGCCGGTGCCTCGGTCTACTCCGCCTCCGCGTTCGCCTCGCAGGAGCTGCCCGACATGGATGTGTCGCTGCGTGGCGCGGTGTCCATCGCCCGCCGGCTGCAGGACCCGCTGGCCGAGCTGGTCAAGATCGACCCGAAGTCGATCGGTGTGGGCCAGTACCAGCACGATCTGTCCGAGGTGAAGCTGTCGCGTTCGCTGGACGCGGTGGTCGAGGACTGTGTGAACGGTGTCGGGGTGGACGTCAACACCGCGTCGGCGCCGCTGCTTTCGCGGGTCTCCGGCATCGGCTCCGGCCTCGCCGAGAACATCGTGGCGCACCGGGACAGCAACGGCCCGTTCCGCTCCCGCAAGGCCCTCAAGGACGTGGCGCGGCTCGGCCCGAAGGCGTACGAGCAGTGCGCGGGCTTCCTGCGGATCCGGGGCGGCGACGACCCTCTGGACGCCTCCAGCGTGCACCCCGAGGCGTATCCGGTGGTGCGCCGGATGGTGAAGTCGGCGGGTACCGAGGTCGGTTCGCTGATCGGCAACACGACGGTGCTGCGCTCCCTGAAGGCCGCGGAATTCGTCGATGACTCCTTCGGTCTGCCGACGGTGAGCGACATCCTGCAGGAGCTGGAGAAGCCGGGCCGCGACCCGCGCCCGGTCTTCAAGACCGCGACCTTCAAGGAGGGCGTGGAGAAGATCGGTGATCTGCAGCCGGGGATGCTCCTGGAAGGCGTGGTGACCAATGTCGCCGCCTTCGGGGCGTTCGTGGATGTGGGCGTCCATCAGGACGGTCTGGTCCATGTCTCGGCGATGTCGAAGAGCTTCGTCAAGGACCCGCGGGACGTGGTGAAGCCGGGCGACATCGTGCGGGTCAAGGTGCTCGATGTCGACATTCCACGGAAGCGGATCTCGCTGACGCTGCGGCTGGACGACGAGCACGGCAAGGGCGCGTCGGCGGGCGGCGGTGAGCGGCGCGGTGGCGGCGAGCGCCGGGGCGGCAACGGCGGCGGAGCGCGCGAGGGCGGCCGGGGCGGCGCGCCGCGGCAGCGGCAGGGCGGCGGCGGTCCGCGCGGCGGGGACCGCCGGGGCGGCCGCGACGCCGGGCCGGCCAACGACGCGATGGCGGACGCCCTGCGGCGGGCCGGACTCCTGGGCAAGGACCGCGGCGGCCGCTGAGTCAGGTGCCGGCGATCCGGCGGCAGCGGGACCGCTCCCGCTGCCGCCGGATCGCGGCCGTCACGCGCCTCGTTCGCCTCCCGCCATGATCCGTTGTCAGTGCCTCCTGATACGAAAGGAGGCAGCGGAGAACGGGGGCGGGACATGGCGTACGACACGACAACGGCGGGGCACCGGCCGGTGGTCGACCTGACCGACCGGCGGGCGCTGGAGCGCTGGCGGCCGGCGGAGCCGGAAGTGGTCGCGGAGGCACGGCGGCTGAAGGAAGCCGCGCTGCTGGATTTCGGGCTGACGGATTCCGTGGTGGCGTCCTGGATCTATGCGAAGTGCCACCAGCAGATCCCGACGACGGCCGTGCCGACCGCGGCCGTCGTGGCCTCCGGGGACGGCAGCTGTCCGCTGCTCTACAACCCCGACTTCTTCGTCCGACTGGGCCTGGAGGGCGTGAAGTTCGTCCTCTTCCACGAGGCGCGGCATCTGGTGCACCGCCATCTGTTCGCCGACCCCGAGCTGCGCGAGGACCCGGTGTTCACCCTCGCCGCCGAGGTCGCCATCAACCATGTCGCGCTGGTACGGCTCGGCCGCAAGGAGCTGCCGCAGCTCGACGGCCGGCCCACGGGGGTCGACCCGCGCGAGATCCATCGGGACTATGCCGCCGATCTGACGGCCCAGGGGCTCGAACCGCTTGGCTACGACGCCTTCGTCGAGACCGACATGACCGTGTTCTCCGAGCTCAAGCGCATGCGGCAGCCTCCCGTCCCCGCGGTGCCCTGTGTGCATCTGACGGACCCGGAGACGGCGGACGGCGATCAGCAGACCCTCGACGAGACGGTGTCCTCCGCGCTGGTCAACACCCTGCTGGCGGCGCGGCGCGGACACCCGGGCGCGGAGCGGGAGCTGCTCGATCTGATGGACCGTACGGACGGCACCTCGGAGCATGCGAGCCGGGTGTGGGGGCGGCTGGGCGCGGGGGCGCTGCGCGGCGCGACCCCGCGTACGGGGAAGGTCGACTGGTGGCAGCGCTGGCTGGTCGATGTCCTCGCGTCCAAGCTGCGGGAGGGCGAGCGGCTGGTCTATCCGAAGAAGCGCGGCGCGCTGCTGGCCGCGCTGGGCCACGATCCGATGCTGTCGCGGCGCGGCCCGGTCCGGGAGAAGAACCTCGTGATCGCGTACGACACCTCGGGGTCGATGCCCGACTCGGTGGTCAGCTGGTTGACGGAGCTGGTGGGCGCGATCGACGGGGTGGCCGCCCACTGGCTGTCGTTCGACGGCGTGGTGATGCCGTTCCGCCCCGGTGAGCGGGTGTACGGCGGCGGGGGCACGAGCTTCCAGGCGGTGGCCGACTACGTCGAGGGCCGCACAGCGGTCGACGGCCGCAGCTTCGAGGAGATACCGGACGCCGTGGTGATGCTCACCGACGGCCATGCCCCGCACATCACCCCCGCCGAGCCGGACAAATGGATCTGGCTGATCACGTCGGGCGGAGACGACTGGCCCGACCACCACACCCCGCCGATGGCCTGCCACCGTGTGACGACAGGAGACCGATGAGCACGACCACGCCGACCGCGGCGCCCATGATGGCCGCGGCGACCGCGCAGACCCCGCCGGCCCGTCCCGCGGGATGGCGGCCCAGCGCCACCTACCCCGAGCCCCCGGAGGGCTGGACGGGTGTGTCCCGGCTGGAGTCCTTCGTCGACGCGATGATCGACATGGGCCAGACCGGCCAGATCTTCGGCGAGCACGGCATCGGCAAGACGGCCACCTTCTTCTCCCATCTGCCCAAGGCGTACCCCGATGCCGAGCTGGTCTTCGTGCCGGCCGCCAATCTCACCCCGGACGATCTGCTCGCCAACGCGCCGGTGCGCGACGCCGGAACCGGCGAACTGGTGCTGCGGCAGCTGGTGATGAGCCAGCTGCGGCCCGGCAAGCCGTTCGTGCTGCTGATCGACGACTCGCTGCAGGCGGGTGCGACGATCCAGTCGCAGCTGATGCAGATCGCCTGCAACTGGACGCTGGGCGAGTACGACCTGCGGGAGCTGGGCTGCATCGGCGTCTTCCTGACGGACAATGAATCGCTGGCGGAAACGGCGGCCCGGCGCAGCGATCTGGCCGTCCTGGACCGCATGGTGACGATCCGGATCACCGCCAATGACACGTCCTGGCGGCACCAGCTCGCGGCGAAGTACCACGACTGGAATCTGCGCGAGATCTTCACCCTCTGGGCCACCCTCGCCCCGGCCTTGCGTGAGCTGCTCTCCCCGCGCACCCTCGACCACATCCTCGCCAATGCCCGGGAGGGCTTCCCGCTGCGCTGGGGACTGCCGCTGGTCAATGGCGAACGGCTGCGGCTGGCCGAGCAGAAGGACAACGGCAAGCCGGGCAAGGACCGTACGACCGAGGTGCTGGACCGGATCGCGGCGGCGGTGGGCGCCGCCAATCCCGCCACGATCCCCGATCCGGTGCGCGCCGTGGTGCGTGCGGCGCTGCGCAACCGCTGGTCGGTGCTGTTGCAGGGGCCGCCCGGGTGCGGCAAGACGGAGCTGGTCCGCGAGACCGTCCGTGCGGGCCTCGACGGGCGCGAGCCGCTGTATTTCTCGATGCCGGTGACCAATGTCGAGGACCTCTGCGCACCGATCCCGACCACCGACGGCTCACTGGACAATCTCCTGTCCGGGTCGTTCCTGGGTCCGGAGCCGAAGGCCATCGTCTGGGACGAGTACAACCGCCCCAAGGACAAGGCGGCGTTCGCCAAGCTGATGGAGATCACTCAGGAGTGGTCGCTGGCCGGGCGCCGGATCGAGAATCTGCGGGCGCAGATCGCGGTGCAGAACCCCCCGTACCACCTCGGCCGCAAGCTCCTGGTCGCCCGGAACAACATCGCGCAGGCGACCCGCTTCACCGCCTCGCTGACCCTCGAACCAAGCGACATCCCGGCCAACGAGTGGCTGATCGCGAAGTACGGTGCCGTCGCCGAGACGGTTCTGGAGTGGTGGAAGCACGACATCGACGAGGACGGCCGGGCCTGGATCACCAAGCGCACCATCGAGCGGCTGATCAAGCTCCACCAGCGCGGGCTGCCGCTGGAGATGGGCACGGTCTATCTCGGCGACGGCGAATACGCTCCGGTGCCGCTGACCGCCCTCCTCGACCGGCTCAGCAACCGCCCCGTCACCGGTCTGCGGGAGCTGGCCCAGGAGGTCGACTCCTGGGAGGCGCGGCTGCGGACGGCGGCAAGCGCGTCCAGCGAGGGCTCGAACGACAGCGATCTGGTCCACCAGGCCCTGGCCAACGCGGAGTTGTCCCAGCTGAAGCAGCATCAAGCAGAGGTGGCCCGGCTGGTCGCCCTGCTCCCGCCGAAGCTGCGTTCCACCTATCTGGTGGGCGCATCGAGCGAGGCCCAGCGGTTCTGGATCGAGGTCTTCGCACTGATACCCCGCGGCTGAGGGGGGAGCGAGGCAGTCGGCGGTGCGGCCGCCGACTGCCTGCCGCCGAATTGCGTGGACGGGGCCGGCCGCCTCGATTAGCCTGCCCGCATGTCCAGTCCCGAGGCGTCAAGACGCTAGCCACCGGTCGTCCGGTGGCTCCTTGTGCTGTCTCGCGGTCGCGCCGTCCCGTTGTCGGTCGCCACCCGGCACACTTCCCTGCCACCGGATCGCCGTAGTACGGGCTGATTCCCACCTGATCGTGCGTCACCTCTCTGACGCCCCAGGTGTTCTCGCGCGGTAGCCACGCGTGCCCAGCCGGACGGTCTCTTCCTTCACCTCGTCACGGGTACCGCTGTGCCTGCCACCGCGCCTTGCCGATCCATTCTGTGGTTGCGGAGTGTTGCTGTGCCCTTCGTTCTCTATCTGCTCGGCCTTGCGGTCTTCGCCCAAGGCACCTCCGAGTTCATGCTGTCCGGCCTCCTTCCGGACATCGCCCGTGATCTCCATATCCCGATCGCCGCTGCCGGCGCGCTGACCTCGGCCTTCGCCGTGGGGATGGTGATCGGCGCGCCGCTGATGGCGCTGCTGAGCCTGCGCTGGTCCCGGCGTCGCGCACTGCTGACCTTCCTGGTCACGTTCCTGCTCGTCCATGTCCTCGGGGCGGTCACTCCCCACTACGGGGTCCTGCTGGCCACCCGGGTCGTCGCGGCGCTGGCCAACGCCGGGTTCCTGGCGGTGGCGCTGGCGACCGCGACCTCGATGGCCGCCCCCGACGCCAAGGGCCGCGCCACCTCGGTCCTGCTCGGGGGCACCACCATGGCGTGTGTCGCGGGCGTGCCCGCCGGTGCGCTGCTCGGTGAACTGTGGGGCTGGCGCTCGGCGTTCTGGGCGGTGGCCCTGGTCTCGGTACCCGCCGTCCTCGCGATCCTGTGGTCGGTACCGGCCGACCCCGCCCCGCGGTCCGTCGAGGGCGGTCCCCGCGCACGCACGGAACTGCGCGCCCTGCGCAGCCCCCGGCTCGTGGTGCTGCTGCTCCTCGGCGCCCTGGTGAACGGCGCGACCTTCTGCACCCTCACCTATCTCGCACCGCTGGTCACCGAGGTCACCGGTTTTGAGGAGGGCTGGGTGCCCGCCCTTCTGGCGCTCTTCGGCCTGGGGGCGTTCGCCGGGGTCAGCACCGGCGGCCGCCTGGCCGACACCCGGCCCGTCCGCCTCCTGGTGATCGGCGGACCGGCCCTGCTCGCCGGCTGGATCACGAGTGCGCTCACCGCCGGGAATCCCGTGGCCACCCTGGTGCTCCTCTTCGTCCAGGGGGCGCTGTCGTTCGCCGTCGGCTCCACCCTCGTCTCGCAGGTCCTCTACGCGGCGACCGGGGCACCGGCCCTGGGCGGCGGATTCGCGACGGCGGCGCTCAACGTGGGCGCGGCGCTCGGCCCATGGTGCGGCGGCGCCGCGCTCACCGCAGGCCTCGGCTACCGCGCACCGCTGTGGGTGAGCGCCCTCCTGACGGCACTCGCCCTCGCCTTGGCGGGCCTGGCCCGCACGACGCGCCCCGGGCCGGTCACCGCTCCGCGACGTACGGCCCGGCCCAAAGTCCGTACGGACTCCGCGGCCTGCTCCGGAGCAGCGGGCGAACCGGCGGACGGCCGACGGGTTCGGTGAGCCGCCGGTGTCCCCTTCCGCGACGGCCCGGTGAGGCGGAGCGGCGGGGACGTGCCCTGAAACAAGGGCCGCCTCCCCGTCGGCGGGGAGGCGGCCCCGGGTGGTCATGCCGACCGGGGGTGGCCGAAAAGGAGGTCGAAACCCGGGGGCAGTTGGAGCAGGACGCGCTGCATGAGGTCCTCGCCGGCGGCGTCGGCGACGACGCTGAGCACCGCGCCGACATCCCACTTGGCGGTCTCCTCGGTGGCGCCCTCGATCCAGGCCGCCGTGGCGCGGACGAACCGTTCGGGGTCCAGCGGCTCGGCGGCCTGGAGCGGGTTGAGCAGGATCAGGGCGAAGGTCTCCGGCAAATCGGCGGCCAGCTCGGCCCGTTCCTCGCCGACCAGATGCGCCCCCAGCAGTGCCAGGACGACGCGGGCCGCCCGTTCCGCTTCTTGTGGTGAGTCGTACTCGCCACGCTCCTGGACCTGTGCCAGGAACGCCTCCCAACGCATGGGCGCCACAGCTGCCTCCTTCTCGTCGGAGCGCGGAGGGCGGGACCGGCGGGGAGATCACATTCCCGCCCTCCGCGCGGTCCCGCTCAGCCGCGGATCTGCTTCTTCGCAGTGTCCCCGCCAATGGCGATCTTGCGGGGCTTGGCACGCTCGGCGATCGGGATCCGCAGGGTCAGGACACCCGCGTCGTAGTCAGCCTTGATGTGCTCCGTGTCCAGCGTGTCGGCCAGCATCAGCTGGCGGGAAAAGACACCCAATGGCCGCTCGGAGAGCTCCATCTGTGCGCTGTCGGCCTTGGCGAACGGCCGGCGCTCGGCCTTGACGGTCAGCATGTTCCGCTCGACGTCGATGTCGATCGCGTCCGTGGAGACCCCGGGGAGGTCCAGGGCGATCACATACTCGTCGCCCTCGCGGAATGCGTCCATCGGCATCGGGGAGGGCCTCGACCAGGTGCCGGACGTGCCCATGAGCTGCTGGGTGAGCCGGTCGAGCTCGCGGAACGGGTCAGTGCGCATCAACATCGCGAAACACCTCCAGTTGGTTCAGGCACTACTGCCTGGCCAATGCGCTTCACCTGTCTCCCGTTGTAACATGTCATCCAAACGATGACAAGCAAGATGTCATCCAACGGCTGACACGCCTTCGAGGCATCCGGCCGCCCCACGCTGACAACCTCTGACGAAGGGAGATCCCGTGTCCGCAGCCGACCGGCCCCAGGACCCCACTCCCGCTTCCTTCCTCGCCTCCGTGGCCGCGCTGGATTCGATCCACGAAGCCCTGCGTGCCGCCCACGGCACGGGAACCGGCGAGCCGCCCGCCCCGGACGCGACCGGTCCCGAGCAGGCGCTGGCCGCGCTTCTCCTGCTGCGCGAGGTGCGCCTCCAACTCGCCGGCTGGGAGCCCGGCCTGATCGAAGCGGCCCGCGACGCGGGCGCGAGCTGGGCCGACCTCGCCGAACCCCTCGGCGTCACCAGCCGTCAGGCCGCCGAACGCCGCTATCTGCGGCTGCGCCCCGGCGCCGCCGGCACCACCGGCGAGCAGCGGGTGAAGGCCACCCGCGACCGCCGCGCCGCCGACCGCTCCGTCACCGCCTGGGCCCGGCTCCACGCCGCCGATCTGCGCAGGCTCGCCGGTCAGATCACCGCGCTCACCGACCTGCCCGTCGGCGCCCACCCCTCGATCAGCCGCCTGAGCCACGCCCTGGGCGACAACGACGCCGCCCAGCTCGTCGGCCCGCTGACCGACACCCGTCCGCACCTGGAGCACGGCCACCCCGACCTCGCCGCCCGCATCGACGGCATCACCCACCACGCCGACCAACTGCGCCGGGACAGCGACGACCAGCGCCGGACCACCGGCTGACACCGGGCGGACGGCGCGGCACTCACCGCAGGCTCCGGGACCGGACCGCGCGCCGCGCCGCCTTCCGGCATGGGGCGGCTCGCGCCCCCGCGCCCCTCGGCTCAGCCCGTCCCCGCGTACCCCCGGATCCGCTCCAGTTCCACGGCCACATCCGTGAGCGTGGCGCAGTCCGGAACCGGCGGGAGGTCCGGGCCGGACAGACCGCGCCCGGGCGGCCGGTCCGGGTCCTCCAGGGCGTCGGCCATCGCCGACAGCGCCTGGCACAGCGCCTCGGCCTCGGCCCTGCCCGGGCGGTGCGCGCCATGGTCGAGGCGTACCGCACAGGCGGTCGCGGCGTCCACGATGCGTTCGGCCGCGGTGACGACGGTCAGCCAGTCGGGGTTGCGGTCGCGGGCGGCGAGGAGTTCGGCCGCGGCGGTCTCCGCCGCCGCCCTGGCCTCCCCCAGCGCCCGGTAGGCGGTGCGGCGCAGCGCCAGCCGCCGGGTGGGGTCCGCGCCCGGTTCCGACTCCAGTACGTACCGCAGGAACTGCTCGGTGCAGCGCAGCGCCGAGGTGACGCGGTGCCCGACCCGGCGCCGCGGGTCGGCGAGCCGCGGCAGATGTCCGACGACAAGGACGATGCCGCAGGCGATGGAGGTGTCCACGATCCGCTCGGCGGCGGCCTGCGGATCGCCGCTGACATGCACGAACGACAGCACCATGAGGGTGATCGCGACGGTCTGCAGGGCGAAGTGACGGGTGGCGAACGGCAGCAGCGCCCCGCCCGCGCCCGCCATCAGCGCGGGCCACCACGAACCGGTCAGCAGCAGGCCCGCCCCGGCGAAGACCAGCACACCCGCGACGGTCCCGGCGAAGCGGTTGACCGTACGGGAGAACAGCGGCCCCAGGTCCGGCTTGACGAGGAAGGTGACGGTCGCCGGGAGCCAGTACCAGTGGTCGGCGCGGAGCAGCAGGGCCACGGCGGCGCTCGCGGCGATGCAGACGGCGACGCGCAGGCCGTAGTCCCGCCCGGCGGGCCCGAACAGGCCGCGCCCGCGCCGTGTCCGCCCGCCGACGGCACCCAGTGCCCCGCGGACCACGGCCACGGGCCGGGCCGCCCAGACGGGATGGCCGGACGGTGCCGGCTCCGCCCGCGGCGGCGCCTCGGGCTCCCGCCGGGCGAACGCGACCGCGGCGTCCAGCAAGGCCTGGTCGAAGGCACCGCGCGCGGCCGTGCTGGTCTCCGGGGCGGACAGCCGGCCCGGCGGCCGCCCGGTGCGCAGCGCGTCGGCGAACCTACGGGGGCTCTCCGCCACCCGGGACGGCAACGGGCGGGCCTCCCACAGCAGCGCCACGCTGGCCTCGCACAGCGCGGTGGCGGCGGCGAACCGCTCGGTGAGCAGACGTTCTTCCGTACGGGCGGGCCCGCGCAGCAGCCGGCTCGTGAGGCGGCGCAGCCTCAGGGCCTCGTCGGCGCGGTCCAGGGCGGCGGTGAGCCGGCGTCTGGCGGGCTCGGCACCGGGCCCGCCGACCGCGCTCAGGGCGTCGGCGAGCGCGTCGAAGACCGTGGCGACCGCGGCCCGCTCGCCGCTGAGCGCCCCGCCCGCCGGACGGGGCGAGCGCAGGACGAGCCGCAGCAGAAGCAGCCAGAGGCAGCCCGCCAGGACATAGAGGGCCTTCGCCCAGGGCGCGCCGGGCAGCGGCATCCCGGCGCCCAGGATGGTGGTGGCCAGCATCTGCATCCCGGCGTTGGAGCGCACCGGCCCGGCCACGCTGCCCGCACCGGAGACGAAGCCGACGGCGAACAGCGCCGGGACGATCCACCAGCCCGCGTCGGCCGCCCGCAGCGAGGCACCGATCAGCATGCCGAGCGCCGAGGCGAGGGCGGGCAGTCCGATATGGACGATGCCGGTGCGCCGGGTGCCGGGGCGGTCGTTGACCCCGGCCAGCATCGAGCCGAGTCCGGCCAGGACGCCGGGGGCCGGGTGGCCGGTCGCGATGCCCGCGCCCAGCAGCGGCCCCGCACACAGCGCACCGCGGGCAACGGCCGCCCAGGGTACGGGCAGCCGCTGCCAGTGGAAGGGGTGAGCGAGCCAGGCGGGCACGGCGCGCGGCGCGCGGAGCATGGGCCTCCTCAGACGACGGCGTACGGACGGGCGGCGAGCGGGATCCGAGGGGCGTCATCGGCCGACGGTGCTGCTACCAGCCTAAGGTCCGGAAGGGGCCACACCACTGCCGCGGGGTTACCACAAGATCACGAACGAATGGCGGGCAGCCGGCCCGGCTCCGCACCCCACGCCCTTGCCCGCTCCGCCCGTCGGGTGGACGCCGCCCGGCACCGGCAACACTCCGTCCCGTCAACCGGCCCCCGGCTCACCACAACCCGGCAAGCCGGTACAGCACCAGTGACCCCGCCACCGCCACATTCAGGCTGGCGCCGGTGCCGACCATCGGGATCTCCACCACCTCGTCCAGCAGATCCAGCGCCTCGGGCGGAATCCCGTACCGCTCGTGCCCGAGGACCATCACCGTCGGCTCGCGCGCGGCCGGCAGGTCCGCCAGCCGTACCGCCTCGTCGGCGAGTTCCACCCCCACCACACGCAGCCCCCGTTCGCGCTGCCGCTCCAGCCGGCCCAGCGGATCACCGGTCCAGTGCACACAGGCGGGTCTGCGGAGCGTATTGCCGCGCTCCAGCGCCTCGGGCACCCAGGAGAACCGCGGCACGGTCAGACAGGCGCCGACCGCATCGCAGGTGCGCAGCAGGGTGCCGAGGTTGGCCCCGTGCAACGGCCACAGCGGTGCGGCGTAGAGATGGTCCCAGCACGCGTGGGCCCGCGGACGGCGGGCGCGGCGGAGTTCACCGGGGGTACGGGTACGGAAGGCGGGCGCGGCCGGCGGCACGGGGGCGGGACCCCGGCGCCGCGCACGGCCGCTCATCGCACGGCGGAGGCGGCCCTCCGGAAACTCTTGGTGGCAGTGAGGAACTGCGGCAGCATCTGCATCATCCAGGGCGCTTGGCGGCGCGCCCGGGCCATCGTCGTCCGGACCGTCACCCGGCCCGGTTCTGTTCCGAAGCCGCCCCGGTCCGGGCGCGGCCGCACCAGGCCAGGGCGCCGCTCCCCCGGGGTCCTCCCCTTTTCCGCGCCCGCCCCACCGGTTAGCGTCCCGGCATGACGAGCAATACGGAGAGCCTGGACATACGGGTGGTCGGCGGTGGCGTGATCGGGCTGACGTCGGCGATCGCACTGGCCGAGGACGGGCACCGGGTACGGGTACTGAGCCGGGACGCGGCCGGCGACACGACCTCGGCGGTGGCGGGCGGGCTCTGCTGGCCGTACCGCATCCAGCCGTACGAGCGGGCGGTGGAGTGGTCCGTACGCTCCTTCCAGGTGCTGGCCGCACTCGCGGGGCGGCCGGAGGAGACGGGCGCCCGGATGGTGACGGGCACGATGACGGCCACGACGGGCGGCGGCCGGGGCGCCTCCGGGAAGGCGGGCGACGGCGCCGAGGACGGTCTGGCCGCCTGGTACGACGCGGTGCCCGGGTTGCGGCGGGCAAGGGCGGAGGAGCTCCCGGAGGGCCATGCGTCGGGGTGGCGGGCCCGTACTCCCCTGGTGGACATGCCCGCCCATCTCCGTTATCTGGAACGGCGGTTGACGGCCGCGGGCGGGGCCGTGGAGCGGTGCGAGGTCACCTCGCTGGAGGAGGCCGGAGCGGCGGCGGACATGGTCGTCAACTGCTCGGGACTCGGTGCGCGCGCTCTCGTCCCCGATCCGGAAGTCCATCCGGTCCAGGGGCAGTTGGTGATCGTGGAGAACCCCGGCATCGAGGAGTGGTACGTGTCCGCCGACGCCGGGGCGAGCGACACCACGTATCTGCTGCCGCAGCCGTACGGCCTGGTGCTCGGCGGTACGGCACAGGAGAACGCCTGGTCCCGGGAGCCCGATCCGGCGGTGGCGGAGGCCATCGTGGCCCGCTGTGCGCGGCGCTTCCCGGAGCTTGCGCGGGCCCGGGTCCTGGCGCACAAGGTGGGGCTGCGCCCGGCCCGCCCGGCGGTGCGGCTGGCGGCGGAGCGGCTGTCCGGCGGTGTGCCGTGCGTCCACAACTACGGGCACGGCGGTGGGGGCGTGACCGTGGCGTGGGGGTGCGCGGACGAGGTGCTGCGGATGGTGCGGGCGGTCCAGGAGGAGCGCGGACCGGTGCGCGGGTAACTACGGAGGTGCCGCCTCCGCCGCGGCGTGGCCTTCCCCGGCCACGAATTCGCCGCGTATCCGTATCTCCGTCCGCTCCTGACCGTTCTCTCCGTAGTCACCTGTGTGTCCACCCGGGGGAATGCACCGATGCCAGGCCTGAAACCCGCCCGATCGTCCAGCGGTGTGCGAACGAGCGGAATTTGCCGCCCGGAGCGCGCATCCATTCGCCCGTCTCAGGCGTCTCATGAGCAAGCGCCATTCCTATATGGCCGCACTGCAGGGGTATTTGGAGTATCCACTTTGAAAAACGGCATTAAGGGCATTCATCGCGTATCCGCGGTCGCTGTCACCGCGGGAGCCGTCCTGACGGCCGGGGCGTTCACCGCTCCGGCGCAGGCCGCTACGCTCAAGACCCCCACGATCGCCGCCAAGGGCGGCTACGTGATGAACAACGGCACGGGGAAGTCCCTCTTCACCAAGGCCGCGGACACCCGGCGCTCCACCGGCTCCACCACCAAGATCATGACGGCACGGGTGGTGCTGGCGCAGCCGAACCTCAACCTTGATTCCAAGGTGACGGTCCAGAAGGCGTACAGCGACTACATCGTCGACAACGACTGGGCCTCGTCGGCCCGGCTGATCGTCGGCGACAAGGTCACCGTCCGCCAGCTGCTGTACGGGCTGATGCTCCCGTCCGGCTGCGACGCGGCGTACGCGCTGGCCGACAAGTTCGGCAGCGGCTCCACCCGGGACGCGCGGGTCAAGTCGTTCATCGGCAAGATGAACTCCACGGCCAAGTCGCTCGGCCTGACGAACACGCACTTCGACTCGTTCGACGGCATCGGGAAGGGCGCGAACTACTCGACTCCGCGCGACCTGACCAAGCTCGCCTCGAACGCGATGAAGTACTCCACGTTCCGTACGGTCGTGAAGACGAAGTCGACCAAGCAGAAGGTCACGACGAAGAGCGGTGGCTACCGCTACATGTCGTGGACCAACACCAACGCGCTGCTCGGCAGCTACTCGGGCACCCTCGGCGTCAAGACGGGCTCCGGCCCGGAGGCCAAGTACTGCCTGGTCTTCGCCGCCACCCGGGGCGGCAAGACGGTCATCGGCACGGTTCTCGCCTCCTCTTCGGTGGAGAACCGCACCGCTGACGCGAAGAAGCTGATGGACTACAGCTTCAAGAAGTAACCCGATCCGGAACAGGCGTGGGGCCTGCTCGCGACCTTCCGGCCGCGAGCAGGCCCCTTCGTCATCGTGCGGCGCCGGTCCGGCAACGCACCCGGTCCGCACGGCGACGCACCGGAATCGGGCTAGCCGCCGCTTTTGACTCCGGCACCGCTGTCCTCGCCGGTACCGTCACCGTCACCGTTGCCGGTGCCGCCGGGTCCGATCTGGAACTCGAAGTCACCGTCGTACTGCTCATGGCCCGCGATCACGGCCAGCTCGACGGCTTCCTCGCCCTTCTGGCCACGCACGATCAGCGGATCGCTGCGCAGATCGCGCATCAGCGCCCAGCACATGGCGATCATCACGACCATGAAGGGCACCGCGACCAGAATCGTCAGATTCTGCAGTCCGGTCAGGGCATCACCCGATCCGCCACCGATCAGCAGCATGATCGCGGCAACCGCACCGGTCACCACTCCCCAGAAGATCACCACAAGCCGGGTCGGCTCGAAGGTGCCCTTCTGCGAGAGCGTGCCCATGACGATGGACGCGGCATCGGCACCGGACACGAAGAAGATGCCGACCAGGATCATGACCAGAACGCTGGTCACCGTGGCGAGCGGGTACTGGTGCAGCACATCGAAGAGCTGGCCTTCGGGGGTGCTCGACCCGCTGAGCTGCTTGGACTCCTGCAGCTTCATGGCCGAGCCGCCGAACACCGCGAACCACACCAGGCTGACCACGCTCGGCACGAGGATGACCCCGCCGATGAACTGCCGGATCGTCCGGCCGCGGCTGATCCGGGCGATGAACATGCCCACGAAGGGCGTCCAGGAGATCCACCACGCCCAGTAGAAGACGGTCCAGCTGCGCAGCCAGCCGCCCACATCGTCGCCGCTGCCGGCTTCCGTACGTCCCGCCAGCTGCGGCAGTTCGCCGATGAACGAGCCGAGGGAGGTCGGCAGCAGATTGAGGATGAGAATCGTCGGTCCGACGACGAACACGAAGACCGCCAGAATCAGCGCCAGCACCATATTGATGTTGGACAGCATCTGGACGCCCTTGGCGATGCCGGAGACCGCGGACAGGATGAAGGCAATGGTCAGCACGGTGATGACGCCGACCAGCAGGGTGGTGCTGACGCTGTCCATCCAGCCCAGCACCTTGATGCCGCTGCCGATCTGCAGCGCACCGAGACCCAGCGAGGCCGCGGAGCCGAAGAGGGTGGCGAAGATGGCCAGGATGTCGATGACCCGGCCGCCCCAGCCGTTCGCCCGCCGGGAGCCGATCAGTGGCGTGAACACCGCGCTTATCGTCTGCCGCCTCCCCCGCCGGAAGCAACTGTAAGCAATCGCCAGACCCACCACCGCGTAGATCGCCCACGGGTGCAGCGTCCAGTGGAACAGCGTCGTGGCCATCGCCGTGTCCATCGCCTGGGCGGCATCCTGCGGATCGGTGCCCGGCGGCGGGGTGGTGAAGTGCCCCAGCGGCTCACTGACGCCGTAGAACATCAGGCCGATGCCCATGCCCGCGCTGAACATCATCGCGACCCAGGACACGGTGCGGAATTCGGGCTCCTCGCCCTCCTTGCCCAGCGTGATCCGCCCGTATTTGCTCACCGCAAGCCAGATCGCGAAGATCACGAATGCGGAGGCGGAGAGGACGAACGCCCAGCCGAGATTGTCGATCACCCAGTTCAGCATCGAGGTCGATGCATTCTTGAGGGATTCGGTGGAGGACGCTCCCCAGCCGATGAAGGCGAGGGTGAGCAGCGCGGTCACACCGAAGACCACACGGTCGGTCTGCGGGGGCCCGTTCTCCTGAGGGCCGTCGGGGAGATCCGTCACGGATGACGTGCCACCCCCATCTCCGGACTTTCTGTCTGTGTCCGACACGTGTCAACCTTTCAATGGGCCATATTTTCCTTACCCGTTACCCCCTACCACACGACGGCAGACGTTGAGGGGCGTCGCGACCGTAAGGTGATAACCGGCCCTCTGGTCCAACAGCAGCGGAATGAGCTTCCTCAGCGGCTGGCGCAGCGGCACGACGACGCCGTCACGGTCCCGACGCCACACCACTCCGTGCCGCACCAGTTCTTCTCTGACCTGGGCAAACTGTCTCTCTTCGAGGCGATAGGCGCAAGGCGGATGGGCCAGGATCTGTGCGTCGGTGGCCGGTTCGTTATCCGCGCCGCCGAGGTAGACCGGACCGTGATCGTTATAGCCCGCGAGCCGGGCGGCGGTGGTGGCCGCCTCGATCCGTGACCGGTGCCGGTCGAAGAAGGTGAAGGCGCCGTCCAAGGCGGCCAGCTGGGAGTCCACCCGGCGTCGGTTGTTGAACGCGGGGTCGGCCTTCTCGGCCTCGGTGAGCGCATCGACCCGGGTCTCGACGAGCAGTCCGACCGAGCCCTTGACACCCGCGGTGTTGCGCAGGATCCGCTCCTGGCCGTCGCCGGCGACCTGCTTGACGGGATCACCGGTCTCCGGGTCGGTCCAGATGCCGTAGACACCGGTGGAGAAGCCCGCCCGGTGGACGGCGGGCCGCACGAAGTCCTGGGAGAGCGCGCCCGCTTCGCGGTGCACCCCGCCCGAGGTGTTGAGGTTGCGCGGCCACAGCGACAGTACGTCCTTCATGTAGTACGGGACCGTGGGGCCGTACTCGTGCAGGTCGTAGACGGTGTCGGGGCGGTAGTCGCGGATGACCTCGGCCATCGCACGGCCCTCGGCGGTCTGGAGGGCGATGTGGTCACGGTTGATGTCCGTACCGTCGGCGTTGCCCCGGGTGTCCGCGGCCCGGCCGTCGGGGTTGGCGGTCGGTACGACCAGCACGCTGGTGCGTTCCAGGAAGCGCCGGGTGGCCGCGTCCTTGGCGTAGGCGAGATCGCGGACGGTGGTCAGACAGGCCTCGCGCCCGGAGGGCTCGTCCCCGTGCTGGGAGCAGATCAGCAGGACGGAGTTGCCGCGGCGGACCTCCGCCGGGCGGTCGGGGGCGGGGGCGCCGATCCGGACGAGCTGCACCGGGCGGCCCTGGCCGGTGGTGCCGATCCGGTCGATCCGTACGCGCACCGAGCCCCGGTCGACGGCCCGGAGGAAATCCTGTTCCTCGGCCTGGCCGGTCCAGCGGGCGCCATGGCTGGTCTCGAATCCCGTACGGGGAGCGGGGGTTGCGGTCGGGGCGGTGGGAGCGGCCGGCGGGGTCGCGCCGAGGGTGGCCGTCAGCCCGATGGTCAGCGGCACCACGGCGAGGCGGTGGGGGCGGGGTATCACGAGGAGGAGCCTCCCTTGGGTGAGCGGTGGAGGTGGCGTGGGGGTGGTGCCGGCCGGGTGGGGCCGCCCGCGGTGGGGCGGCCCCGGGCGGTCATCCCACGGCCGGCAGCCGGCTGATCGAGGGCGGCGGGGCGATGCCGTCCAGCGGCGCCGCGGCGTCCGGATGCCCCGGTGCGCCCGCGGTGGCCCGTGCGAAGGCCGGGGCGCCGCCGGTCAGCGGCAGTTCGGCCCAGGTGCGGGACAGGTCGAGGGTGAGCTTCGGCGTGGACGCGGGCGGGTCGATCAGACCGGCGTCGGTGCCGGCCACGATGAGCGCGAGCCGGTGCCCGGCGGGCACGACGTGATCGCTCGCGGCCAGGTCCAGGGTGAGGGTGTAGGGCTTGCCGGGGGTGAGCGGGCGGCCCTTGTGCGCGTCGGCGTAGTTGCCGAGGTCGGCCCAGCCGCGGCTGAAGACGGTGTGGGCGACCTTCTGCGTGTCGGCGGCGGTCTCCTTGAAGCAGCCGGTGTCGCCCGTGGTTCCGGCGCCCCAGCAGGTGCGCCTGTCGAGGGTGGTGATGCCCTCGCCGTCGGCCGCGTAGTTGCGGATGGTGTCGGGGCCGAGGTCGACCAGGACGGCGGAGAGATGGGCGGTCGAGGTGCTCGGGGTGACGGTCACGGTCACCGTGCCGGAGCCGGACAGCCGCAGCGGCGCGCGCAGCGGCCCGGTGCGGAACCCGGCCTTGGCGGCGGTCGGGGCATCGATCCGGGCCGCCCAGTCGGCCTCGCTCAGCTTCGGGTCGTCGGTGAAGGTCTCGGTCGCGCCGTGCGGCGCCTTACGGGTCCCCAGGACGCCGACACCGGGCGCGGTGCCGCCGCGCGGCCGCAGTGTGGTGGGCGTGGTGCCGGGAGCGGGCCACTTCGGGTCGGTGGACCATGTGCCGGGCGCGCGCTCGATATCGGCCATCGGGGTGCGTTCGATGCCGTTGTCGTAGCCCAGCAAATAGTGGTCGAACCAGTGGTGGAGGGTCTTGACCCACGCGCCCCGCCGGAAGTCGAAGGGGTCGACATGCCCGGTCTGGGAGAGCCAGATCTTGCGCTCGACGCCGTGCCGGGCGAGCGCGTCCCACCACTGCCCGGCGTGCCGGGTCCGGACGTTGAGGTCCTGCATGCCGTGCACCATGAGGACGCTGGCGCGGACCTTGCCCGCGTTACGGACGTAGTCGCGCTCGCTCCACAGACCGGTCCAGTCGCCGGTACGGGGCGCGCCGTCGGCGAGCTTCTTCTGCACGGCGGCGCAGCGCTTGCGCGCCTCGGGGCTGTCGACCGCGTCGGCGAGGGAGTCGGGGCCCGAGTCGTAGAGCGGGGCGCCCTTGGCGAAGTAGTAGTCGTACCAGGAGGAGATACCGGCGATCGGGACGATGGTCTTCAGCCCCTTGACGCCGGTGGCCGCGACACCGTTGGCGATGGTGGCGTCCCAGCTCTTGCCGATCATTCCGGTGCTGCCGTTGGACCAGCCGGCCGTCACGGGCTTTCCTCCCGTACGAGCGGTGTAGGCGCGCCCCCTGCCGCCGAGCCAGTCGACTACGGCCCTGGCGGACCGGATGTCGGAGCGGCCGCCGACGTCGACGCAGCCGTCCGAGCGGTTGGTGCCCGCGAGGTCGACCAGGACCGTCGCATAGCCGCGCGGCACGAAGTAGTTGTCGTAGAAGAGCGGGAAGCCGACCGGCCGGCCCCGGTCGTCGTAGGTCTTCTTCTGGCTCTCGTTACCGCGCCCGCAGCAGGAGTAGTAAGGACTGGCGTCCATGATCACGGGGATCCGCCGGCCCTGTTGGGCGGGTTCGGCGGGCCGCACGATGTCGACGGCGACGCGGTCGGTTCTCCCGTCCGCGTCGCCGTCCAGCCGTGTGTCCACCCAGACCGATTCGCGTATCGCGCGGTCGTAGGAGTAGACGGGTCTGCTCTCGCCGGGCGCCGCGTGCGCGGATGCCGGCCCGATCAGGGCGGACAGCAGGGCGGCGACGGCTGCCATCGCGAGCACTGTGAAGGGGATGCGGGGGATCCGCGCAGGATTCGTCACGGGCGGACGGTAGCGCGGCTCAACTCCCCTGCGTAAGAGCGTGTCCGGGCACGGTGGCCCCGCCGGGGGCCGAAAACAGGTCCATGGGTCGCTTTTCGCCTCGCGGCCGGCCCGGGATCTCCTGCCGCGATCGCCGTGTCGTCCGCCGCGGACCGTGGCGGAAGGGTCCTGCGCAGCACGGCGGACCGGAGGGACGGATGGTGGTTCATGTCGGTCATGTGTCAGATCGGGCCATGTACATGACGCCGACCCGGCGCAGTACATAGGGTCTGAACAGAGCCATCCCCCCTACGAGTTGGAGGACTCGTGCGTCACAGACTCCTCGTCCCCGGCGCGGCCGCCCTCAGCCTGCTGCTGGCGGTACCGGCCTCCGCGGCCGACTTCACACCGGGCGCTCCGGGTGTGGGCGACACCTACTACCCCGAGAGCGGAAACGGCGGATACGACGTTTCCCACTACGACCTGCGGCTCAAGTACCAGCCGAAGACGGACCTGCTGGAGGGCACGGCCACCCTGCTGGCCACCACCACCCAGGACCTCTCCCGCTTCAACCTGGACTTCGGCCTCAAGGTCAGCGAGATCCGGATCAACGGCAAGAAGGCCTCCTTCGCCACCTCCGGCAAGCACGAGCTGGAGGTCACTCCGGCCACGCCGCTGGAGAAGGGCAAGCAGATCAGCGTCGTGGTCCGCTACGCGGGCAAGCCCTCCGAGGTGAAGATAGACGGCTACAGCGCCTGGGCCCGTACGCCGGACGGCGGTGTCGTGGCGCAGGAACCGGATGCCGCCGTGTGGTGGTTCCCGAGCAACGACCACCCCACCGACAAGGCCACCTACGACATCTCGGTGGCGGTCCCGGACGGCACCCAGGCACTGAGCAACGGTGTGCTGGCCTCACAGTCCTCCAAGCTGGGCTGGACGCGCTACAACTGGCGCTCGGACAAGCCGCAGGCGACGTATCTGACGACGCTGGCCGTCGGCAAGTTCGACATCACCACCGACAAGACGGCGAACGGCCTGCCGGTCATCAACGCCGTGAGCAAGGACCTCGGTTCGCACGAGGGCTCGGCGAAGGCGAGCATCGAGCGCACCACCGAGATCACCGAGTGGCTGGAGAGCGTCTTCGGCCCCTACCCGTTCAACGCGGTCGGCGGCTACGTCCCGAACGTCCCGGCCGGGTACGCGCTGGAGACCCAGACCCGCCCGTTCTACGGCAAGAAGGTCTTCGACCGCGGCACGAACGTCTCGGTCGTGGTGCATGAGCTGGCCCACCAGTGGTACGGCGACAACGTCTCGCTCAAGGACTGGAAGGACATCTGGATCAACGAGGGCTTCGCCGCCTACAGCCAGTGGCTGTGGTCGGAGAAGGAGGGCGAGGGCACCGCCCAGGAACTGGCGGACTGGGTCTACTCCCAGCACCCCGCCGATGACCCGTTCTGGACCGTCAAGCCGGGCAACCCGGGCGCGGAGAACCAGTTCGACGGCGCCGTCTACGACCGTGGCGCGCTGACCCTCCAGGCGCTCCGCAACAAGGTCGGCGACAAGGCCTTCTTCGGCATCCTCAAGTCCTGGCAGACGGAGAACAAGTACGGCAACGCCTCGGTGGCCGACTTCGTGAAGTTCGCCGAGAAGAAGTCCGGCAAGGAGCTGGCCGGCTTCTTCGACACCTGGCTCTTCCAGCCGTCCAAGCCCACGGCGGGCGCGGCCAAGAAGGCCCTCGGCGCCCGGCAGGCTCCGGTCGCCGAGCCCAAGTCGTGGAAGCAGATCGCGGCCACGCACGACACGCACGGGCACTGAGCCGGTGGACGCGCGCTGAACGGGACGGAGCCGGGACACCCCCGGCTCCGTACGCGCGCCGCGTCGTCACCCGCGCGCCGCCTGCCGGGCCCGGCGCGCGATCGGCATGAACCGCAGCCGCTCCGGGAGCACCGGCACCACGGCGCGGACCACCCGCCCGAGGCGTCGCAGCCTGCGCTCCTGAGCGTCCGTCCACTCCAGGCCGATGGCCTGCCGGGCGTCCGGCGGCATCAGCCCGATCGTGAGGAAGCGCCGGACGCGGGCGAACCGGGGGCGCAGCCACGGCCAGGACAGCCGCAGGAGCAGCCGCAGCCATCGCGGGCCGCGGTCGGGAGCCGGCAGCGGCGGGTCGGTCGCCAGCAACTCCTTGACCACGACGGTCTCTTCGAGCTCGTTGTCGAGGACCTTCTGGTAGTAGGGCCAGAACTCCTCGATGGTCTGCGGCATATCGCGGTCATGGATCCCCAGGACCCGGCCGACCTGGAGCCACTCCGCGTACAGCGCTCGTTCCTGCGCCTCGGTGAAGGGGCGCCCGAGATACTGCTGCGCGTGCCGGAAGACGGGGTAGCCCGTGGCGTGCACCCAGGCGTAGTAGGCGGGGGTGAGCGCATGGTAGGAGCGGCCGTGCGCGTCGGTCCCCTGGATGGTCCGGTGCAGCGCTCGCAGCCGCCGCCCCTCCGCGGCCGCGGCCTCCCCTCCGTACACCCACAGCTGCAACGAGGCCAGCGACCGCTCGCCGCGCCCCCAGGGGTCCGTACGGAAGACGGAGTGGTCGTCCACACCGGCGCCCACCGCCGGGTGGGCGACCTGCATGGCCAGCGCGGGCGGCAGGGTCAGCAGCATGCGGATGTCCCCGGCCAGCGACCAGAGCACACCTCCGACCGGCGGGGGGTTTGGGTCATTTTTTACCGCATTCATGGTATTAATCATCATACGGTGACTCTCCGCGATCGACGGACCGGGGTCCCCCACACGACGCGTGAGCACCGGGGACCACTACGGGTGAGTCGACTCCTCAACGCCTCTGCGGCATTGCCCCACTGAGCCCGGAGGATACCCAAAGCGACTGCGCGGGCACGCGAGTTGCACGCGAGCGGGTGCAAGGGGTCCGGCGCCACGGACGGACACCGTCGACGGGCAGCGGCGAACGAGCACCGACGGCGGCTCGCTCGTCACCCGATACGCCCCGCGTGACGGCTTCTCGTCTTCCGGCCCGCCAGGCGGGCGGCGAAGTGTACGTCGCCACTCGACACCCGGCTGTGCGACATCACCACACCAAAACCACCTTGACCCCATAGCCGACATTCACCTTCAAGAGTGGTTTTGCCGCGAGATAAACCCCTGAGCTGGGGCGATCAAATCCTCACTTTTCCCACCAGGCGCGGATAGTGACATGGACGTTACGGAACGCGACACTCGCACTGTCCTTCCGAACCACCCAAAAGGAGCAACTCATGTCCTGTCCCCCGCCCTGTCCGCCACCGGTCGATGCCCGTAAGGCCCTCGACTTTCTGCGGACCAGCGGACTCGTCGACCTCACCGTTCCGCTCGAGCGAGTCGTCAACCAGGTCAGCCAACTCGACGATGTGGCCGGCTACGTACTCGCCTGGGAGCGGTACGTGCTCGTAGTCGCCAACCAGGTCGCGGAAGACGACTCCGCCGCGGGCAACTGAGCCATTGACCACGCCGATCGCCGGGAGGCATTTCATGAACACGACGCAGCCCGGTGACGGATCGTCACAAAGGCGCGCGGTGGAGACCCGGGCAGTCGCCTGGCTCGCTGCGCGCCGCACTCTGATCGACCCGGCCGAAGCGGCCCCGGGCCGGGTGCTGTTCGCCCGCAAGGCCCTCATCGAAACCGCATTCCTCGTGGGACTGCGGGCACGCCTCGACCCGGAAGCCCTGGACGGCGACTACGCCGCCCTCCTCGATCAGGTCGAGGAGATCGCGGCCCGCCCCTCCTACCGGGAACTGATCGCCCGGGACGAAGCCGCCCTCCTGCTGTACGCGGGAACCTATGCGGCGCTCCGGCTCTGCGGCCGTGAGGACCCGGAGTTCCGGCAACTGATCACTCAGGCCGCGGCCGGAGGATATGCGGCGGCCTTCGAGCGGATTCCGTACCGGCAGCTCGATCTGCTGCACACCCTGGAGCTGTGCGATGTCCCGCACACGCTGCCCGCCGTGGACGATGTCCTGCCGTTCACCCTGCTCTGCAACCGCCCGAATGTCGTCAAGCTCACCGACCGCGACATCTACGCCCTCACCCACACGCTCTTCTACGCCACGGATTTCGGTCTCCGCGAGCCCCGCTGGCCACGGGACTTCGATCCGGACACGGTGGTGGAGCTGCTCGAAGCGCTCCTCGTCCTCACCCTCGGCCAGCAGAATGCCGACCTGGTCGGGGAACTTCTGTGCTGTCTGCTGTGCCTCGGGGTGCGGGACTCCGAGGAAGGCCGCCGGGCATGGGAGTTCCTCACGGCGGTGCAAGAGGCCGACGGGCGGGTCAACGGGCCGCCCGGGGTGGTCCACCCCGGACTCGCCGACGGCGACGAGGCGTACCGGCACTGGGCCACCGGCTATCACACCACCATCGTCGCGGCCCTGGCCGCGCTGCTGGACCGCAGTCCCAGGGTGGTGCGGAGGCCTCGGCCGGCCGCGCCGAAGCCCCGCCAGGCCGTGGAGCAGCCGCTGCGGCGGGCAGTGGTGTGGCTGGCGGACACGAGCCGGCGCCACGCCCCGGCCGCGTCGCTGCCCGCCGCGGCGGCCGTCGCGCATGCGGCCGGGGCCCTGGGGGAACCCGAGCTCGCCCGCCCCCTGCTCCTCGATTTCTCCGAACGTCTCGCGGACGCCGACGCGGAGGTGTGGCAGGGACACGGGATGGAGGTCGTCGGTGAGTTCGCGAACGGTCTGCGGACCCACGGAATCACCTGCGCCTCGCTCGACCTGTTCCTCAAGTCCACCGCCGCCGCCGTCGAACTCCTGGACCGGGTGCCGCCGCAGGCAGCGCACAACGTGCAGCGCCTCGTCGGTCTGGGGCTGCTCACCCCGCAGCGTGCGACCGCCCTGACCGGTGGGGCCGAGGCTCCGCACCCGGCGCCGGAGACGGCCGTCACCGAGCTGCCCGGTGCCTGGAAGGACTATCACCTGGGACACATCGCCGGATTCGTCCGGGACTCGGCCCGCGCCGGGCAGGCCCAGCACCGCATCACCCGCGACGCCATCTCCTTTCTCCTCGCCCAGCAGAGCTCCTGCGGCGCGTTCGGCCGCCCGGCCCACGACGATCCGTCACACCGCGAACGGACGCTGATGTCCTGGACCCAGAGCACCGTCACCGCCCTGGCCGCCGTGCACACGGCCCGCGGCGCGGTCCTCACGGACACCTGAGGACGCTGTCTCGTCACACCACGGCGGCCGGTCGGTCAGGGGCGGCGGGTCCCTGCTGTGCGGACCACCCCTACTCCTTCGGCACCCGTGCCCCCTGGAGGCCAGGCCTTGGTTGCCGCACACCGGCGAGGGCCCGTCGGCGGCAGCCTGCCGGGCTCCGCGCGAAAGCGCCTCAGCGCTTGAGATAGGCCAGGACGGCCAGCACCCTGCGGTTGTCGTCCGCCGACGGGTCGATCCGGAGCTTGGTGAAGATGCTCGCGGTGTGCTTGGCGACGGCGCTCTCGCTGATGTGCAGGCCGCCGGCGATGGCGGCGTTGGACCTGCCCTCGGCCATCAGCTCCAGGACGTCCCGCTCGCGCGGTGTCAGGGTGCCGATCCTGCCCCGGGCGTCGCTGCGCAACAGCAGCTTGGAGATGACCTGAGGGTCCATCACTGTGCCGCCGGCAGCCACCCGGCGGACCGCGTCGATGAACTGCTCGGTGTGGGTGACCCGGTCCTTGAGCAGATATCCGACGGCGCCCTCGCCCCCGGCCAGCAGCTCGTGCGCGTACAGCTGCTCGACGTACTGGGAGAGGATGAGGACGGGCAGTCCGGGCCGGCGGCGACGGGCTTCGAGTGCGGCCTGCAGGCCCTCGTCGGTGAAGGTCGGCGGCAGCCGCACATCGACCACGGCGGCATCCGGCGCCGAGTCCCCCTCTGCGAGGAGCGCGCGCAGCAGAGAGGGGCCGTTGTCGACCGCGACCACCTCGCAGCCGTGTTCCTGGAGCGTGCGTATCAGCCCGTCTCTCAGGAGGAAGAGGTCTTCGGCGAGGACAACGCGCACGGAATCTCCATTGTCACGGTGGTCGGTCCGCCCTGCGGACTGTGCAGGTCGAGGGTGCCGTCGAAGGTATCCAATCGCTGTCGCACACCGGCCAGTCCGGTGCCCCGTGCGGGGTCGGCGCCGCCGTGACCGTCGTCGGTGACGGTGGCGCGCAGCGAGCCGTTCTCGTAGGTCAGGGCGACGCGGACCTCGCGGGCCCCGGAGTGCTTCGCCGCGTTCGCCAGCGCCTCGCTCACCGCGAAGTAGGCGGCGGACTCGACCGGTGCCGGGAGCTTGCCCGGCAGCCGGGTCTCGACGTGGACGTCGAGGAAGCTGTCGAGCGCCAGCGACCGGACGGCGTCGCCCAGGCCCCGGTCGGCGAGGACCGGCGGATGGATGCCGTGCACCAGCTCGCGCAGGTCCTGCAAGGCCCCTTCGGACGTGCGACGGACGTCCAGCAGGAGCTCGCGCGCCGCCGCCGGGTCCGTCTCCATGAGGCGGGTGGCACGGTCCAGCGTCATCCCCAGGGCGACCAGCCGCGCCTGTGCCCCGTCGTGCAGGTCCCGCTCGATGCGCCGCAGTTCGGCGGCCTGAGCGTCCAGGGCCCTGGCACGGGTGTCGGTGAGCCGCTCGACCCGTTGGGCGAGCCGGCTGCTGCGCGGCGCGGAAAGCAGCGGCCGGCTCACCCGGGTGTGCAGCCGGAGCACGGCGGGGGCGGCCAGCAGCCCGACGGCCACGAAGGCGAGGCCCAGCACCAGCGCGCCACACATGGTCGCGGTGCTGTGCACGGGGATGAACGCGTACCAGTTGCCGTCGTTGATGAGACGCCAGATGAACGGCTGCACCAGCGCGCCGAACGCCCCGTACTCGATCAGGGCGAGGGGTACGGCGACGAGGAGCCCGCCGATCACCGGCTCCAGCCAGGCCCACGCCAGGTCGCGCCAGAACCCCTCGTCAGCGATGATCGCGCCCGACCTCTTGCGGGCGTTGAGGGCACGGTCCACGGGCAACGGCTCGGGTGGGCCAATACGGACACCCGTCCACCGTTCGGCGCGTGAACGGGAGCGATCGGACAGTACGCGCAGCGCCCGTGCGGCGGGTGGCAGCAGCCGGAAGCCCACGCCCACGGGCACCAGCAACAGGGCGAGTACCACCAACGAGCCCATCGCCGACACCGCGAGGGCGTGCAGGCTCGCCAACTGGCACCGGCCGACGGCGACACAGGCGCGGGAGGCGCCCGTACGTGGATTATCGAACATCGTCCATGACCGGGGGGATCTTAGCCGGTGCCGACGACCCCGCCGACCGCTGCCTGCCCACGCTCCGCCACGTCCACACTCCCGCCGCTGCCAGGCACGAGGCGCCGAACAGCACCATGGGGAGCACCGCGCCGGACTCTTCGTCCATGAACAGCAGCATGCCGAGGTTGATCAGAGCGTGAAAGCCCCCTGCGAGCAGGAGCCTGGAAGCCCGCACCCCTTCAAGGGCCCACCCCATCACCACCGACATGGACACGGCCGCCGTGATGAACGCCCCCGCGTACACAGGGTGTCTCGCGAAAACCTGGACGTGCCAGACACCCCACGCCACCCCCACCGTGACCGACGCCGCAAGGGGACCGAGGCGGGTGCGCAGCAGCGGCTGCAGGAAGCAACGCCACCCGATCTCCTCGCCGCACGCGCCGATCAGCTGCGCCACGGCGATCAGCAGGAACGGGGCACCCGGGCGCGCAGAGTGCGCGTCCCCGGTGAGTACCGCATACGCAAGGACGCTCAGCGCGATGATCACAGGCGCCGTGACGAGCAGGAGCACCCCCCGACCCCTGCGGTCCGGCTCCGGGCCGGCGAGCACTTCCCGTACCCGCCCCGGCCACAGCAGCGCGGCAAGCCCCACCCCGAGTGCGGGTCCGAACTGTGTCAGCTGGATGACCTCACCGGGTATCCGGGTCGCGGGCTGGAGCGCACCCAGCACCCCGGCCGCCAGAAAGGCAACGGTGAGGAACAAGGCCATCGCCTTGATGTCGACAGGTTCTCTTCGCATGGCACCGACGATGCCGTCCGGTGGGTCCGCCGCCATTGCGTCTGGATGCCGTGCAGGGGTGTACCCAGATACACCCCTGGCCGGCTTCGGCGGTGGCCATCCGATCGCTACCCGCTGATCGGCGGTTGAGCGGTGGGTGGACCGGGGCGGGGGTGGGGGACGGCGGACGGCGGGTTCAGTGGTCGTTGACCTTCACCGGTATCCCGCACCGGGCACGGGCGGCCCGGGGCCCGCCGCCCGCGCCCGGATCCGCCGACGCGAAAGGGCGGTCGCGAAGGCCCTCCGGCCTCCGCGACCGCCCTTGATGACGCAGGCGTCGCTGGTGCGTGACTACTTGGACAGCTCGCGTTCCGCGGCGATCCGGCTGACCCGGCCGCGCACCGCGAACCAGCCGCCGACCAGCGCGATGGCGAGGACCGGGATCAGCATCACGGTCTGACGGCCGACACCGTCGTCGAACCACATCAGGACGATGACACCGAGCAGGAAGGCGATGGTGGCGATATCGGTGACCGGTGTGCCGGGGAGCCGGAAGCGCGGGCGGTCGACCAGGCCTTCCTTCGACCGGCGCACGAACACCATGTGGCAGACCATGATCGTGCACCAGGTGCTGATGATGCCCAGCGCCGCGATGTTCAGCACGATCTCGAACGCCTCGCCCGGCATGACGTAGTTGAGCCCGACACCCAGCACACACACCGCGGAGGTGAGCATGATGCCGCCGTACGGCACCTGGTTGCGGTTCATCAGGCCGGCGAACTTGGGCGCGGAGCCCGCCATCGACATGGAGCGCAGAATTCGGCCGGTCGAGTAGAGGCCGGAGTTCAGGCTGGACATCGCCGCGGTCAGCACCACGAGGTTCATCACATCGCCCGCCGCCGGCACACCGACGTTGGACAGCACCGTGACGAAGGGGCTCTCGCCGCCGACGTACTTGTTCCACGGCAGCAGCATCGCCAGCAGGATCACCGAGCCGACGTAGAAGACGCCCACTCGCCACATGATGGAGTTGACGGCCTTGGGCACGACCTTCTCCGGCTGGTCGGTCTCACCGGCGGTCACACCGACCAGCTCGACCGCGGAGTAGGCGAAGACCACGCCCTGGAGGACGATCACGACGGGCAGCAGACCGGTCGGGAAGAGCCCGCCGTGGTCGGTGAGCAGATCCAGCCCTGGTGTGTGGCCGCCGACCGGGTGCTGGGTGGCCAGCAGGAAGATGCCGATGAACATGAAGATCACCAGCGCCGCGACCTTGATGATCGCGAACCAGAACTCCAGCTCACCGAAGATCTTCACCGAGATCAGGTTCACGGTCAGCACGACCGCGAGCGCGATGAGCGCCATGACCCACTGCGGGATATCGGTGAACAGGCTCCAGTAGTGGGTGTAGAGGGCGATCGCGGTGATGTCGGCGATACCGGTCGTCGACCAGTTGACGACATACATCCAGCCGGCGACGTAGGCGCCCTTCTCCCCCAGGAACTCACGGGCGTAGGAGACGAACGAACCGGACGACGGACGGTGCAGCACCAGCTCGCCCAGGGCACGGACGACGAAGAAGGCGAAGAGACCGCAGACCGCGTAGGCGATGGCCAGCGCGGGTCCGGCGGAGTGCAGTCGGCCACCGGCGCCCAGGAAGAGGCCGGTACCGATCGCTCCACCGATGGCGATCATGTTCACATGCCGGCCCTTGAGGCCCTTGCTATAGCCCGCGTCGCCCGCATCTTGCTGCGTGCCACGCCCCCCGTCAGGTGACCCGTGGGCTGTCTCGGTGACGGTTTCTGTGCTCACTGGTGGTGCATCTCGCTTTCGGGCAGGCGCTGAAGCCATGGCCTAGAAGTCCGCGGATCGCGCGGACGGCCGACGGCACACCTTCCCTGAAGAGTGCTCCCCCGTCTGTGGGCAAGATCACAGCGTGTACAGGCCATCCAAGATTTGTCCGTATTTGCAGTGAATTTCCCGGCACTGCAATTTCAAGGAGGGCGTCAGTTCACCCGATTCCGGACTCTATTCCTCGCCCGGCAAGGGGAAATTCTTGACCTGTTCGGACCGGTTGAGATTTTTGTTTGCCTCAGCGACAACCCACTCCACCTCTGCCCGCGCGTCGGAATGTCCGGTCTGCTCCGCGTCCAGGACCAGCAGCGCGATCAGATACGGCCGGCCGGAAGTCGCCCGGACCGTTCGTCGTACACACCCCGGTCGTCCCGGTCAGCCCTCAGGCATTCATGATCACGATGCCCGGCCCGGCACCGGCCGCCAGGCTTCCTCGAACGCGGCGGGGCCGTACTGCTCGGCGACCCGGTGACGGACCTGGTCCAGGAGGTTTCACACGAGTGGTGAGACAGCAATACTGTTGAACATGATGGAGCCCGCCACCGACCTGACGGTCGACGAACTGGCCGCCCGCGCCGGCGTCACGGTCCGCACGATCCGCTTCTACAGCACACGCGGTCTGCTACCGCCGCCGGAGATCGGTCCCCGCCGGGTCGGCCGCTACGGACCGGACCACCTCTCGCGGCTCGCCCTTATCGAGGAGCTCCAGCACCAGGGACTGACGCTGTCCGCGATCGAACGCTATCTGGAGCAGCTGCCGCCCGATCTGAGCGCCCAGGATCTGGCCATCCACCGGGCACTGGTGGCGAGTTGGATCCCGGACAAGGCCGAGGACGCCACCCGGGACCAGCTGGAGCGGCGGGTCGGCAGGGCGCTGACCGAGGAGGATCTGGACCGGCTGGCGGCCATGAGTGTGCTCGTACGCACCGATGATCCCCGGGTCTTCCGCGTCGACCCGGGTCTGCTGCACCTGGGCACCCGGCTGCTGGACGTCCCGATCTCCCTGGAGACCATCCTCGCGGCGCGCAGCGTGGTCATCGAGCACACCCGCTCGGCGGCCCGGGAGCTGAGCCGGCTCTTCAAGGACGAGGTGTGGGAGCCGAACCGGGGTGGCGGGCCGGACGAGGACGAGATGGCGCGGATGAAGTCGCTCTCGGCCCATATGCAGCCGATGGTGGTGCAGGCACTGGTGACCGCCTTCCAGCGGTCGATGAAGCAGGAGCTGCGGGAGTCGTTCGGCATGGAGGGCGACCGGAGCCAGGAGAGCCGCACCCCCGAGGGGTGACGGGGGCGGGCCGCCGGGGCCCGCCCCCATGACCGGTCAGTCGCTGAACTTCTCGCCCTTCTCGGCCTTTTCGACCAGCAGCGCGGACGGCGCGAACCGGTCTCCGTAGGCTTCCTGCAGCTCACGGGCGCGGGCCACGAAGCCGGGCAGCCCGACGAGCTCCTCCCGCCCCGGCCCACCCTGGTAGCCGTTGATGTACTGGATCACGCCGCCGGTCCAGCCCGGGAAGCCGATGCCCAGGATGGAGCCGATATTGGCGTCCGCGACGGAGGTGAGCACGCCCTCCTCGAAGCAGCGGACGGTGTCCAGCGCCTCGGAGAAGAGCATCCGCTCCTGCATGTCGATGAACGGAACGGCGGCGTCCTTCGTGGTGAAGTGCTCGCGCAGCCCCGGCCACAGACCGGTGCGCTTACCGTCCTCGCCGTACTCGTAGAAGCCCCCGCCACCACTGCGGCCGGGCCGGCCGAACTCGTCGACCATCCGGTCGATGACCGCGTCGGCCGGGTGCGGCTGCCAGGTGCCGCCGGCCTCCTCGACCGCCCGCTTGGTCTCCTCGCGGATCTTGCGCGGAAGGGTGAGGGTCAGCTCGTCCATCAGGGACAGCACCTTGGCCGGGTAGCCGGCCTGGGCGGCGGCCTGCTCGACCGAGACCGGGTCGAGGCCCTCGCCGATCATCGCCACACCTTCGTTGATGAAGTGGCCGATGACGCGGGAGGTGAAGAAACCGCGCGAGTCATTGACGACGATCGGGGTCTTCTTGATCTGGCGGACCAGGTCGAAGGCGCGGGCCAGTGCCTCGTCACCGGTCCGCTCGCCCTTGATGATCTCCACCAGCGGCATCTTGTCGACCGGTGAGAAGAAGTGCAGTCCGATGAAGTCCTGGTCGCGCTCGACGCCCTCGGCCAGCAGGGTGATGGGCAGCGTGGAGGTGTTGGAGCACAGCAGCGCGTCGGGCGCGACGAGGTGCTGGATCTCCTTGAAGACCTTGTGCTTGAGGCCCACGTCCTCGAAGACCGCCTCGATGACGGCGTCGCAGCCCGCGAGGTCGGTCGGCTCGGCCGTGGGCGTGATGCGCGCCAGCAGCTCATCGCGCTGCTGCTCGGTCGTACGGCCCCGGGAGAGCGCCTTGTCGAGCAGGCCCTCCGAATACGCCTTGCCCTTCTGCGCCGCCTCCAGGGAGACGTCCTTGAGGACGACCTGCATCCCGGCCCTGGCGCAGGAGTAGGCGATGCCCGCGCCCATCATGCCGGCGCCGAGGACCGCGACCTTCTTCACCGGGCGGGGCTCGATGCCCTTGGGGCGGTTGGCGCCTGAGTTGACGGCCTGCAGATCGAAGAAGAACGCCTGGATCATGTTCTTGGAGATCTGGCCGGTCACCAGCTCGACGAAGTAGCGCGCCTCGATGGTCTGCGCGGTCTCGAAGTCGACCTGTGAGCCCTCCACCGCGGCGGCGAGGATGTTGCGCGGTGCGGGGTAGGGCGCGCCGTTGAGCTGCTTCTTGAGGTTGGCGGGGAACGCCGGGAGGTTGGCCGCGAACTTCGGCTGGGCCGGGGTGCCGCCCGGGATGCGGTAGCCCTTGACGTCCCAGGGCTGCTGGGACTCGGGGTGCTCCTCGATGAAGGCGCGGGCCTTGGTGAGCAGTTCCTCGGGGGTGGCCGCGACCTCATGGATCAGCCCGGCGTCCTTGGCGCGGGTGGCGTTGTACTGGGTGCCCTGGAGCAGCACCTTCAGCAGCGCGTCGGCGATGCCGAGCAGCCGGACCGTACGGGTGACGCCGCCGCCGGCGGGCAGCAGGCCGAGGGTGACCTCGGGCAGGCCGATCTTGGTGCCGGGGGTGTCGAGGGCGATGCGGTGGTGGCAGGCCAGCGCGATCTCGTAACCGCCGCCCAGCGCGGCGCCGTTGATCGCGGCGACGACGGGCTTGCCGAGGGTCTCGATACGCCGCAGATCGCGCTTGATGCCGTTGCCCGCCTCGAAGGCCTGCTGGGCCTTGTCGGGGGTGACGGCGATCAGATCACGGAGGTCGCCGCCGGCGAAGAAGGTCTTCTTGGCGGAGGTGAAGATGATGCCGCGGACGCTGTCCTTCTCGGCCTCCAGGCGGTCGGCGACCGCGGTCAGGGAGGCCTTGAAGGCGTTGTTCATGGTGTTGGCGGACTGGTCGGGGTCGTCCAGGACCAGGGTGACGATGCCGGTCTCGTCCTGTTCCCAGCGGATGGTCGACGACGCAGGGGACTCGCTCACTGTGGCTTCTCCGTAAGGGGGGATGGGACGGGCGGTCAGAGGCGCTCGACGACGGTGGCGATGCCCATACCGCCGCCGACGCAGAGGGTGGCCAGGCCGTAGCGCTTGTCCTGCCGCTCCAGCTCGTCGATCAGGGTGCCGAGGATCATCGCGCCGGTGGCGCCGAGGGGGTGGCCCATGGCGATGGCGCCGCCGTTGACATTGACCTTGTCCAGGCTCAGGCCCATGTCCTTGACGAAGCGCAGCACGACGGCGGCGAAGGCTTCGTTGATCTCGACGAGGTCGATGTCGTCGATGGTCAGCCCGGCCTTGGCGAGGGCCTTACGGCTGGCGGGGGCGGGGCCGGTGAGCATGATCGTGGGCTCGGAGCCGGAGACCGCGGCGGAGATGATGCGGGCCCGCGGGGTCAGGCCGTAGCGCTCACCGACCTCCTTGGAGCCGATGGCGACGAGCGCCGCGCCGTCCACGATGCCGGAGGAGTTGCCGGCGTGATGGACGTGGTCGATCTTCTCGACCCAGTGGTACTTCTGCAGGGCGACCGCGTCGAAGCCGCCCGCGTCACCGATGGTGGCGAAGGACGGCTTGAGGCCGCCCAGGGAGTCGGCGGTGGTGCCGGGACGCATGTGCTCGTCGTGGTCGAGGACGACGAGGCCGTTGCGGTCGCGTACCGGGACGACGGAGCGCTCGAAGCGGCCGTCCTTCCATGCCTCGGCGGCGCGCTCCTGGGAGAGCGCGGCGAATTCGTCGACATCGCGCCGGGTGTAGCCCTCAAGGGTGGCGATCAGGTCTGCGCCGATGCCCTGCGGGACGAAATTGGTGTCGAAGTTGGTCATCGGGTCGGCGAACCAGGCGCCGCCGTCCGAAGCCATCGGGACCCGCGACATGGATTCCACGCCGCCCGCCAGGACCAGGTCCTCCCAGCCCGAACGCACCTTGGCGGCGGCCATGTTGACGGCCTCCAGGCCCGAGGCACAGAAGCGGTTCTCCTGTACGCCGGCGACGGTGTCGGGCAGCCCGGCGGCGATCGCCGCGATCCGGGCGATGTCGGAGCCCTGGTCGCCGACCGGGCCGACGACGCCGAGCACGATGTCGTCGACGGCCGCCGGGTCGAGGCCGGGGAAGCGGCGGCGTACCTCGTGGATCAGGCCGACGACCAGGTCGATCGGCTTGGTGCCGTGCAGTGCGCCATTGGCCTTGCCGCGGCCGCGCGGGGTGCGGATCGCGTCGTATACGTACGCTTCGGTACTCAAGTCAACAAGCCTTTCGCATGAGGGTGGAGGCAGGGGCAGCGGGTGGGGACCGGGGGCGGTCCGGGGTCAGCCGAGCAGGGAGCGGCCGATGATCTCCTTCATGATCTCGGTGGTCCCTCCGTAGATCGTCTGGATACGGCCGTCGGTAAAGGCCCTGGCCACGCGGTATTCCGCCATATAGCCGTAGCCGCCGTGGAGTTGCAGACAGCGGTCGGCGACCCGCTTGTGCAGCTCGGTGGCCCACCACTTGGCCATCGAGGCATGCACCGCGTCCAGCTCGCCGGCCGAGTGGTCGGCGATACAGCGGTCGAGGAACGCGCGGGTGACGGCACATTCGGTGGCCATCTCGGCTATCTCGAAGCGGATGTGCTGGAGCTTGGCCAGCGGCCGTCCGAACGCCTCGCGCTCCTTGACGTACTGGCTGGTGATCTCCAGCAGGTGCTCGGCGCCGGCGATACCGGCGACGGCGATGCCCATCCGCTCCTGGGCGAGGTGGGTCATCAGATGGCCGAAGGCGCCGTTCAGCTCGCCGAGCAGATTCTCCTTGGGGACGCGGACGTCGTGGAAGAACAGCTCGGCGGTGTCCTGGGACTTCTGGCCGATCTTGTCGAGGTTGCGGCCCCGCTCGAAGCCCTCCATACCCCGCTCGACGACCAGCAGGCTCAGACCGTGCGCCCCGCCCTCCGGCGTCGTCTTCGCCACGACGATGACCAGGTCGGCGAGGATGCCGTTGGAGATGAAGGTCTTGGAACCGTTGAGGATCCAGTGGTCGCCGGCGTCCTCGGCGTGGGTGCGGATGCCCTGCAGGTCGGAGCCGGCGCCGGGCTCCGTCATGGCGATGGCGGTGATGATCTCGCCGCTGCAGAAGCCGGGCAGCCAGCGGCGCTTCTGCTCCTCGGTACCGAGGGTCGTCAGATAGGGGCCGATGATGTCGTTGTGCAGTCCCACGGCGAGCCCGGCGGCACCGGCCCGGGTGAACTCCTCGGCGAGCACCGCGCTGTAGCGGAAGTCGTGCTGCCCGCCCCCGCCGTACTCCTCCGGCACGTCCAGCCCCAGCAGCCCCTGTTTGCCGGCCGCCAGCCAGGCGTCCCGGCTGACGATGCCGTCCTTCTCCCACTGCTCGTAATGGGGTGTCACTTCCTTGGCGAGGAAGGTCCGCACGATCCCTCGGAAGGCCTCGTGGTCCTCGGTGAAGATCTGGCGCTTCATCTGCGCGGTCATGTCTGCGGGCCCTCCTCGGAGCCAGTGCTTGACGGTCTCGGTGAACTCGGCGGGCCCCGGCCCTACGGGGCGGTGGTGAAGCCTCGTCCCGCCCGCCTCCCGGAAGCCCCCGGTCCGGTCGCGGACGTACCCGCGGGCCCGCAGAGCGGCTTCCGGTCGCGGAATGCGTCCCGCCCGGCCCCTGCGGGCCCAATGGGCGCCGAGGTCGGCCACGGCGAGGGCGGCAGCCTCGTCTGCGGCTTGGCGCGGGCCGGCCGCATACCGGAGCGTCGGGACGCGTTCCATCAGCCGGCGGTGTCCTTCTGCTCGGTGCGGCTCGGGCCGGCGGGCGGGGCGGGGGCGGCCGGCGACGAGGCGCTCGGCAACGGGGCGAGGAGGCCCGGGGCCTGCCAGTCGCGGGCGATCTCTTCGGTGTCCGCGCCGGGCAGCGCCGGCGGTCTGCGCACCGCGCCGGGCGTGTGCGAGAAGCGCGGCGCGGGCGCGGGCTGGGTGATCCCACCGTGCTCGACGAAGGTGCCGCGGGCGGCGAGATGCGGATGCGCCGGGGCCTCGCGCAGGGAGAGCACGGGCGCCACACAGGCGTCGGACTCCTGGAAAACGGCCGTCCACTCCTCGCGGGTACGGGTCTTGAAGCGGGCGGCGATGACGGTACGCAGCTCATCCCACGCGGCGAGGTCGTCGCGGCTGGGCGCCTCCTCTTCGATCCCCAGCAGGCGGATGAACTCGCCGTAGAACCGCTTCTCCAGCGCGCCGACCGCCATATGGCCGCCGTCGGCGGTCTCGTAGGCCCCGTAGAACGGCGTCCCGCCGTCGAGCAGATTGGCACCGCGCCGGTCCTGCCAGCCGCCGGCCGCCAGCATCCCGTGGATCATCGCCGTCAGATGAGCCGTGCCGTCGACGATGGCGGCGTCCACGACCTGGCCCTTTCCGCCCTCGGTGCGGGCGTGCTGGAGGGCGGCGAGGACACCGATGACGAGGTAGAGGGAGCCGCCGGCGTAGTCACCGACGAGATTGGCCGGGACGGCGGGCGGGCCGTCGGGCGGGCCGATCATGCCGAGCGCGCCCGTGATGGCGATGTAGCCGATGTCGTGTCCGGCGGTGTCGGCGAGCGGGCCCTCCTGCCCCCACCCCGTCATCCGCCCGTAGACCAGCCGGGGGTTGCGTGTCAAACACTCCTCGGGGCCCACCCCCAGCCGCTCGGCCACCCCGGGGCGGTACCCCTCCACCAGCACATCGGCGCGCTCGACCAGCTCGAGCACCTGCGCCACCCCATCGGGGCTCTTCAGGTCCACCAGCACGGAGCGCTTGTTGCGGTTGGTGATGTCGTAGGCCGGATCGATGCCCAGCCCCGCGCCTCCGGGCCGGTCGACACGGACGACATCGGCGCCGAGGTCGGCCAGGAGCATGGCCGCGAAGGGGCCGGGGCCGATGCCCGCGAGTTCGACCACCCGCACCCCGCTCAGTGGGCCGTTGCCTGGCTCTGCCATCGCGCCCCATGCCTTTCCGCACTGTGACACTTCTGATGTAACACTCGTGATGTTAAGAACGTGTTCCACTTTCCACAAGACCCCCGTGCCAAGTGGCCACCACGGAAAAGGCCCGTGCCGACGAGGCTCAACCGCCCTCGCCGTCACGGGCCTTTCGCGCGCCTGCCGCCGCTGCGCCGCTATGCCCCGTCAAGCTCGGCGATGAGCTTCTTGGGGGCTATGACGCGATAGGACTCCTCCGCCCAGTCGCAGAGCAGCTCGGCCGGCGGAGCGTCCGGCTCCTCCAGGGGGACCTGCACCCACCCGGACTTGCCCAGGCCGTAGCCCGCAGGCCGGGCGCCGGGCGAGGTCAGCGCATGGGCATGCGCCTCCGGGTCCTTGAGTTTCAGCGTGACCCCGAGCGGATGGCTGCCGTCGTCGACGCCGAGGAAGACGAAGACCTTCTTGTTGACCTTGATGACGCTCTCGCCCCAGGGAAACTCCTCCACGGCCCCGGGAAGGCCGAGCGCGAACGCCCGCACCCGCTCCCGCACCGCCGCCGGCCCGGCCGCCTTCGCCATGCGCTCCTCCATGTCCGTTCCCCCTCCGGCACCGCCTGCGATGCCGCCCGGCCGCACACTCCTCCCGCGCGGGCCGACCCACGCATTCCACGCTAACGGCGACCACTGACAACGGCCCGCGGAGCGCCGGACGGCGGGCCGGCCGAGGGACACCTGACGCCCTGTCCGGCCCTGTCCGGGCCCTTACGACGGCAACTCGCCGCGGCCCTGTCCGACTTCCGCGGCGGCCAGGGGGTACGCCGTTGCCCCGAGTCTGCGACAGGCGACGGGCGACAGCACCGCTGCTGTCCTCGCTGCCCGCCCGCAGCGGACGGCGGACTGCGCACGGCGGGCAGCGGCCCGTCTCTCGGCGGGCGACGGCCCGGCTCCCGGCTGCCCGGGGCGCCGCTATGCCGAGTCGGGCGCCGCCTTCCCGGAAGCGGAGCCGGACGTGGCGGGCAGGGCCCCCGCTCCCCCGGCCGCCGGCACCAGGTGATCGTCGGGCGCCTGACGGTCCACCAGACGCCCCAGCCGCTGGGGGACATTGCCGCCCACCAGGAGGATGACGACGAGCGTCAGCCCGAAGGTGAGCACGGCGAGTGCCCGCCCCAGGGACATGCCTTCGGCCAGATGGGCACCGAGAACGGGCGCCACCGCTCCGCCCAGGGCCCCGACGTTGTAGACGAAGCCCACTGAGGCGGCCCGGGTGGCGGTCGGGAAGTGACCGGCGAGGTACTTCGGCAGGATGCCGGAGATGCCCTGGCTGAGCGCGAGCAGCACGAAGACCAGCGCACCGAGCGCCGGGAGGCTGTCCTGCATCGCGAAGACCGGGAAGACGAAGACGAGCGACGCGAGCAGCGTGCAGGCGTAGGCGCGACGGGTACCGAGCCGGTCGCCAACGAAGCCCGCCAGCCAGCAGCCCGCCATGGTGCCGAAGCCCGCGTAGAACATCACGTCGGTGACCTGGCCGGGGGCGTATCCGAGGTCGGTCTTGAGGTAGGTGGGCAGCAGGGCCTGGATCGGCCAGCTGTAGAGGAAGGCGCAGAACACCGTCACCATCAGGGAGACGTACAAAAGCCATCCGCGCCGGCCGCCGAGCTGGGCGGCGAAAGCGGTCAGGCACAGCGCCGCGACGGCGGACAGCCAGGGGACATATCCCGCGCCGACGGGTGTGAAGACGCAGAACAGCGCCACCAAGGCGGCCACCGCGAGGGCCGCGTTGGCCCCGGAGCGGATCCGGCCGGTGAACAACGGCCGGAAGGGGTTCGGACGCGCCGCTGGCGCACCGGTGGCAGCGGCGCCGATCTCCTTCTGCCAGTCCCCGGCCTCCGGCAGCGCCCTGCGCATCCAGAGGGCGACCAGAACGGGCAGCACACCGATCCAGAACATCCAGCGCCAGCCCCAGTGGGGCACCACCCACTTGTAGAGCTCGGCCGCGAGGACCGTGCCGCCCGCGTAGCCGGAGATCAGGAATCCGGAGGCACGGTTGCGCCATCGGGTGGGCCAGCTCTCCAGCACATACGTCACGCCGGCGCTGTACTCCCCCGCCATGCCCAGGCCGATCACCAGCCGCGCGACGAACAAGCTGGTGTAGTCCCAGGCGAATCCGCAGGCGAAGGTGCCGAGCGAGTAGAGCAGGATGCTGTTGATCATGGCGGCCTTGCGGCCGTAGCGGTCGCCCAGCGCGCCCAGGGCCGCGCCGCCCAGCCATCGGGTGATGAAGGCGCCGGAGATCAGCGAGGCGGCGGTGGCGGTGCTCAGCCGGAAGTCCTCGGCGATTTCGGTCAGCACCAGGGTGATCAGGACAAAGTCGAAACCGTCGAGGAGGTAGCCGATCCAGGCGGCGAACATCGCCTTCCACTGGGGCGGGGTGACCTCCTGCCACCATCTCCGCGCCCGGTCAGGGGTGTCCGTGGGGGGCATCGTCACAGCAACCCGGCCTCCTCCGGCAGTCGGCGGACGGTTCGGTCCGGTTTCGGGGAAGAGCGACGACCGGCAGAACCAGACATTGGACGTCCTACGTCATCGGTGCCATTCGTGAATCTGGCCCCGCTTCGACACCCTGTCAAGACTGCATGCCAGACTCCGTAGCACCCACGGGGCGGCCAAGAGGGCTGCCAGGAGCGGACATTGACGGGGCAACGACGACTCCCGGGGTCCGGGCTCCAGGGCCAGTGAGCGATCGAGAGGATGCGCGATGCCACGGCAGGACACCTCCGGACGGGCCTATGACCTCGTCCTCTACGGCGCGACCGGTTTCACCGGCGCCCTCACCGCCGCCTACCTGGCCGCACACGCCCCCAAAGGCTGCCGTTGGGCACTCGCCGGGCGCAGCACCGCCAAACTGGAGCAGCTGCGCGACCGACTGGCGAAGTCCGACCCGTCCTGTGCCGACCTGCCGCTGCTGCGGGCCGACAGCAGCGATCCGGGCTCGCTGCGCGACCTCGCCGCCGAGACCCGGGTACTGGTGACGACCGTCGGCCCGTATCTGCTCCACGGCGAGCCCCTGGTGGCGGCCTGCGCCGCGGCGGGCACCGACTATGTCGATCTGAGCGGTGAGACGGAGTTCATCGACCGGATGTACGTGCGGCACGATGCGACGGCCCGCGCCTCGGGCGCACGCCTCGTGCACGCCTGCGGGTTCGACTCCGTCCCGTACGACCTGGGGGTCCGCTACACGGTGGGGCTCCTCCCCGAAGACGTCCCCGTACGCATCGACGGCTTCGTACGGACCAACGCGTCGTTCTCCGGCGGCACCCTGTCCTCGGCACTGACCGCCGCCTCGCGCCCGGTCGCCATGGCGCGGGCCGCCCGCGAGCGTCAGCGGGTCGAACCACGACCGGCCGGCCGTACGGTACACGCGCCCTTCGGCCCGCCGATTCGGAGCAGCGAAACGCGCACCTGGGGTGTGCCGTTGCCGACCCTCGATCCGCAGATCATCGCCCGCTCGGCGGCCGCGCTGGACCGTTACGGGCCCGACTTCCGCTACCGCCACTACGCGGGGGTGCGGCGGCTGCCGATCGCCGTCGGCGGGGTGCTCGGGGCGGGGGCACTGTGTGCGCTCGCCCAGGTGCCGTCGGCGCGGCGCTGGTTGTCGGGGCGTCTGGAGCCGGGCGACGGGCCGAGCCCCGAACGGCGTGCGCGCAGCTGGTTCAAGGTGCGCTTCGTCGCCTCCGGCGGTGACACACGTCTGATCACCGAGGTGTCCGGTGGCGACCCCGGCTACGACGAGACGGCGAAGATGCTCGCCGAGTCGGCGCTCAGCCTGGCCTTCGACGACCTGCCGGAGACGGCCGGTCAGGTGACGACGGCGGTGGCCATGGGGGCCGCGCTGACGGCTCGCCTCCAGGAAGCGGGCATCAAGTTCGGTGTCGTCCAGGAGTAGCCCGGGCCCGCGCCCCGGTACCACCGTCAGGCGTCGGCGAGCGCCCTCCGGCACAGGGCGTCGGCGGCCCGGGTCGTCTCCGGTAGACGGTAATCGGCCGCCAGATGGAGGGTGTGCGCACAGGCCCGGTCGAGGTCGGTGCGGTGCCCTACGGAGACGAAGACCGGCTTGACGCCCTTTTGGGTACGCAGCGCACGTCCCACCTCCTCGGCCCCGTCCAGAAGCGGCGAGGTGGCGCCGCGCTCCGGGCCGGGAGGTGCGTACCGGAAGGTGAAGGGGTTCTTGGCGACACCGATGGTGGGCAGCCCGGTCAGCACCCCCAGGTGGCTGGCGAGCCCGAAGCGGCGCGGGTGCGCCAGCCCGTAGCCGTCGCAGACCACCAGGTCAGGAGTGCGGGCGAGGCGGCCGAGAGCGTCGAGCACGGTAGGGATCTCGCGGAAGGCGAGCAAGCCGGGGACGTACGGGAAGTAGATCTGCCCGACGGCGGTGGCCCGGTCGACGACGGCGCGGGTGCGGGCGTCCAGTGCGACGGCGGCAGCGGCGACGACGTCTCGTTCGTCGTCGTAGGCGACATCCACCCCGACCACGGTGCCCTCGAACCCGGGTTCCGGCCCCGCCTCATCGAGCCGTACAGAGGGCCGCAACCGGTCCTGGACCGCACGCGCCTGGGCTTCGTCGGTCGGCCAGTGCCGCAGTTCGTCGTCGCAGGAGATCATTCCGGGAGTGTCCATGATGGCCGCAACGCTACCGAACCGGTGATCGATCCCATGATCGGGCGGATCGGCGCAAGGTTCAGCTGTTCAGAGCTCAGGGCACGCAGTCCAGGGCTCACTGTCAGTGGTGCTCGGTACCGTGATGAGCGTGAACCCAGCCGGTGTTGACCTGGATGCTCTCGACCGCCGGAACATCGCTGCCCGGCGGCTCGACGGGCGTACTGTGCGGCGGCGGGTCATCTCGTCGCTCGGCCACCGGGAGCGTACGGCCGCCGGCCCGGCACAGCGGTCGCCCGGCGGCGGACCGGCGCCGGGCACGGGGCTGCCGGCCCACGGTGCCTCGGTGTCTCCCGCCGTGAAGAGTCCGCCTGTCCGCTCCCCCGCCGCCTGCCTCCCTGACGCCCCCGGAGGTCCTTGATGCCCGACGCGCTCCATCAGCTCGATGCCACCGAACTCGCCACCCTGCTGCGCCGCCGCGACCTCTCCGCCCGAGAGGTCGTACAGGCTCATCTGGACCGCATCGACCAGGTCAATCCGGCCGTCAATGCGCTCGTCACCCTCGACCCCGAGGGCGCCCTCGCCGCCGCCGCGCGCGCCGACGAACGGCTCGTCCGGGGCACCGCCGTCCCGCCCCTGCACGGCCTGCCGATCGCCTTCAAGGACACCCGTCTCACCCGCGGTATGCGCACCACACACGGCTCACCGCTCTTCGCCGACCACATCCCGGACGACGACGATCTGGTGGTCGACCGGCTCCAGCGGGCGGGCGCCATCCGCCTCGGCAAGACCAACGTCCCCGAATTCGCTGCCGGTTCGCACACCTTCAACCCGGTCTTCGGCACCACCCGCAATCCGTACGACCTCACGCGCTCCGCGGGCGGCAGCAGTGGTGGCGCCGCCGCGGCGCTGGCGGCCGGGCTGCAACCCCTCGCCGACGGCAGTGACATGGGCGGCTCACTCCGCAATCCCGCCTCGTTCTGCAATGTGGTCGGGCTGCGGCCGACGCCGGGCCGCGTCCCTTCGCACCCCGGCAGCAACCTCTGGGACACCCTGTCGGTCCCGGGCCCCATGGGGCGGACCGTCGCCGACACCGCGCTGCTGCTGTCGGCGATGGCCGGTCCCGATCCGCGCTGCCCCATCAGCCTGGAGACCCCGGGAGCAGCCTTCCGTGTGCCGCTCGACCGCAATCTGCGCGGGCTGCGGATTGCCTGGGCACCCGACCTGGGTGGATTCGCCCCGGCCGACCCAGACGTGCTCGCCGTTCTGGAGCCCCAGTTGAGGGTCCTGGAGGAGCTCGGCTGCCGTGTCGAAAACACCTGCCCGGACCTCACCGGCGCCGACGAGACCTTCCGTACCCTGCGGGCGCACAGCTTCGACCTTGCCCTCGGCCACCTGCTCGACTCCGACCGGCAGGCCCTCAAACCCAGCATCGTCTGGAACATCGAACAGGGCCGCCGGCTCACCGCGGCCGACCTCCGCACGGCCACCGCGACCCACAGCCGGCTGTACCTCGGCATGCTGGATTTCTTCTCCGGGTACGACCTGCTCCTCGCCCCCGTCAGCCAAGTCGTGCCGTTCGACGCGGAGCTGGAGTATCCACGCGAGGTCGCGGGCCGGCCCACACACAGCTATCTGGACTGGATGCGGTCCGCCTACCTCATCTCTGTCCTCGGCGTACCCGCCCTTTCGGTGCCCGCGGGATTCACTCCGGGCGGTCTGCCCGTGGGGCTGCAGTTCATCGGTGCGCCGCGCGCCGACCTCGCCGTCCTCCAGGCCGGTCATGCCTACGAGAGCGCGACTCGGCACGGGCGGCGCCGACCGGACCTGCCGACGACCTGAAGCCGAGGTCCGCTCTATCGGGGGCGGGGGCTGGCCGGGAGCGCCCGCCCCGGGGGCAGGAGAACCAACCGCACATCGACTCGTCAGCTGCCAAGGCATCCCGCATACCGTCCTGGCCTGCGCATTCCTTGCGCGCTAGCACGCCGCGGCCCCACCCGCCCCGTCCTCTATATTGCAGCTATGTTCGTACTGGAACTGACCTATACCGCGCCCCTAGAACGCGTCGAAGCCGTCCTTGAGCAGCATGTGGAGTGGCTGCACAAGGAGTACGCCGCCGGGCATTTCCTCGCCGCCGGCCGCAAGGTCCCCCGGGACGGAGGCGTGATTCTCGCCGCCGGGATGGACCGTGCCACCGTCGAGCGGATCGTTTCCGAGGACCCGTTCACCCTCGCCGGGGTGTGTGAGTACCGGATCACGGAGTTCCTGGCGACGACGACCGCGCCGGCACTGGAGCAGTACCGGGAGCAGCTGCCCTCCTGAAGCACCGGCATCCTGGGGCCCGGACCGCCGGACTGCTGCCTTCGCACCGCTTTCCCCGCTCCTTCAACGGGATTCGCTCCGCCTACGGAGCCGCTCACCGCCGTCCCCCATCCTCATGGGGACGGCGGTTTTGGTTGCCGCCTATCGCTCCCTACGCCTCGAAGCTATGAAGTCGTGGTCGGAGGAACCCCTGAATTGGCGAGCTGGCCGGGGCCTGCCGAGGCGGGCGCGACCGGTGCGGGCCAGCGCCCCCCATTGCGCCAGTAATCCTGGATCTCCTCCAGCTGACGGCCCTTGGTCTCGGGTGCGGTGACGGAGGCGAAGACCAGGGCGGCGAGGGCGAGGACGCCGAGGCCCGCGAAGGTCCGGGCCGCGCCCGCCCAGGCCATCAGGGCGGGGAAGAACTGGGCGATCAGAAGATTGGCGACCAGATCGGCGGTGAGCATCACCGAGGCCCCGGTCGAGCGCAGTTGGGCGGGGAATGACTCGCTCGCATAGACCCAGATCAGCGATCCGAAGCCGAAGTTGAAGGCTGCGGTGAACAGGAGGATGGCGGCGAACCCCACCCAGGTCGTCGCCCCCTGCAGCTCGCCCATGCCGAAGACCGCCGTCAGGACGGCGAGCATGACGACCATCGTGCCGATGCCGCAGAGCAGTACCACCCGGCGGCCGAGCCGGTCGATGATGAGGATGGCGAGCACCGTCGCGGCCAGCGAGGCGAGTTGGACGAAGGACGGCAGCAGGAAGTTCTGGCCGTTTCCGGTGAACCCCATCTCCTCGAAGATCTGCGGGCTGTAGTACGTCACGGCGTTGATGCCGGTGATCTGGCAGAAGAATCCGAGGCCGACGACGAAGACCGCGGCACGGGCGTAGGGCTTGCGCAGCAAGGAGCGCGCCGACCCGCCGCTCTCTTCGGCGAGCGCGGCCTCCACGGCCGCGACCTCCGCGCGCGGATCGACGTCGGGGTCGGTCGTGGCCATGACCTCGACGGCTCGTTCCGTACGGCCCTTGAGGACGTACCAGCGCGGGGTGTCCGGCAGCCGGAGCAGCGGGATCAGGACAAGTGCGGCGGGGATCGCGGACAGACCGAGCATCCAGCGCCAGTGCCCGCCGCCGGACAGGCCCCAGTTGACGAAGTACGTGAGGACGATGCCCGCGACCGTGGCGACTTGGTAGGCGGCGACGGAGGCTCCCCGAATGCGTGCCGGGGCCGATTCGGCGACGTAGAGCGGGGCGGCGACGATCGAGATACCGATGGCGATGCCGAGCAGGAAGCGGACGGTGTCCAGCACGACGACGTTGGGCGCGACCGCGGAGAGGGCGACGAATACGGCGTACGAGGCGGCGACGATCAGCATCGCGGCCTTACGGCCCAGGGCGTCGGCGAGCTTGCCGCCCATCAGCGCGCCGACGATGGAGCCGAACACCAAAATGCTGTTGACCAGGCCCTTTTCGGTCTCGGTGAGATGGAAGTCCTTGCTCAGGAACACCAGGGCACCGGAGATGCTGCCGGTGTCGTAGCCGTAGATGACGCCGACGACGGCGCCGGTGAGCGCGAACAGCCGGCCGGTGCGGCGTGCGGTCTTGGGTGACGGCGGCGGGGGCGTCGCCGAGAGCGTGGCAATGGACATGAGGAGTCCTCTGTGCGGCGGAGCGGGCCTTGCTGCATGACGATCTCGCATGACTGATCTTGCGAGTATTCGGCGCCTTTCAAGCAACTGTCAACACATTCCCCATGCACTTTCCAGCCTGCCGCCCACCCCTCACGCGCCCCGTTTGCGCCGCACCCCAGCAGCTGACAGGGCCCGCACACTCTCATCCCTTCTGGCGCATCCACTCGTACGAGGGATGGATCGCGGTCAGGATTCTGCGTACAGTCGATTGCAACGAAGCCAAATTTTGCAGTTTCACGCACTCGATTGCCACATCACGGGAGGGTGGGCCATGAGCGAGACCTCGTACATGGAGCAGGAGCTGTGCAGCCAGCCGGAGACCTGGCGGCAGGCCGCACGGATCGGGGCGGCGGCAGGCCCCTTGCCGAAGGCCGGACAGCGGGTGGCCGTCGTCGGCTGCGGAACCTCATGGTTCATGGCCCAGTCGTATGCGGCACTGCGCGAGGCAGCCGGACAGGGGGTGACGGATCCGTTCGCCGCGTCCGAGGCGTTCCTCGGCGGTGACCGCGGCTATGACGCGGTGGTGGCGATCACCCGGTCCGGCACCACGACCGAAGTACTGCGCGTACTCGACGCCGTCAAGGGGCGCATCCCGACGGTGACGATCCTCGGTGACCCCGAGACGCCGGCGGTGGCACTCTCCGACGAGACGGTCACGCTGCCGTTCGCCGACGAGAAGTCGGTGGTGCAGACCCGGTTCGCGACGACGGCGCTGACACTGCTGCGCGCGCACCTGGGCGAGGACATCTCCCGCGCGGTGACCGACGCGGAGGAGGCGCTGGCCGCGCCGATGGAGAAGGAGTGGGTGGACGCCGAGCAGTTCTCCTTCCTCGGCTCGGGCTGGACGTTCGGCCTGGCCAATGAGGCCGCGCTCAAGATGCGGGAGGCATCGCAGAGTTGGACGGAGTCCTACCCCGCGATGGAGTACCGCCACGGTCCGATCGCGATAGCCGCACCCGGCCGCGTGACCTGGCTGTTCGGTCAGGCACCGGACGGGCTGGAGGCCGATGTCGTGCGGACCGGTGCGCGCTTTGTGCACCATGCGCGCGATCCGCTGGCTGATCTGGTGCTGGTCCAGCGGGTGGCGCTGGAGCGGGCCCGCGCCCGCGGTCTGGACCCGGACAACCCACGCAGCCTGACCCGTTCGGTGATGCTCGAGACGCCGGCCGCCTCGTAGACATCCACCTCCCCCGTCTCCACCAGTCCCGCCCGCAAGGGAGAAGGGAGCCGGCATCCCATGCCACTCGTTCCGACCTCATCGATCGTCGACGCCGCGCGTGAGGCGCGGGTCGGTGCCGCGGCCTTCAACGTCATCCACCTGGAAACTGCCGAGGCGCTCGTCACCGCCGCCGAGCGCACCGGTATCCCACTGATCCTTCAGATCAGTGAGAACTGCATCCGCTACCACGGCAGCCTGCTGCCCCTTACCCGCGCCACACTCGCCCTCGCCGAGGACTCCACGGCCCGGATCGCGGTCCACCTCGACCACATCACCGATGCGGACCTCGTCCATCAGGGCATCACCGCCGGGGTGGGATCCGTCATGGTGGACGCCTCCGCTCTTCCGTACGAAGAGAACGTCGCCACCACCGCCGAGCTCGCCGCCTGGTGCCATGACCGCGGCGCCTACGTCGAGGCCGAACTCGGCGAGGTCGGCGGCAAGGACGGGGTCCATGCGCCCGGGGCGCGCACGGACCCGGACGAGGCCCTGGCCTTTGTCCGCGCGACAGGTGTGGATGCCCTCGCCGTGGCCGTGGGTTCCTCACATGCGATGCATGAGCGCACGGCCGTACTGGACAAGGACCTCATCACGGCGCTGCACACCACTCTGCCGGTACCGCTGGTCCTGCACGGCTCGTCGGGGGTGCCGGACGATGAGCTGCGCCGCGCCATCGCCGCCGGAATGACGAAGATCAATATCTCCACGCACCTGGTCTCCGTCTTCACCCACTCGATACGGCAGACGCTGGGCGCCGATCCCGCGCTCGTCGACTCCCGTAAGTACATCAAGCCGGCCCGGGAGGCGGTGGCCGAGGAAGCGGCGAGGCTGCTGGGGGTGCTGGGTACTCCGGCGACGGTTCCGGGCCAGTACGCGGCCCAGGCGCCTGCTCGGGGATGAACCAGCGGACGGGACGACCGCCCTGGTCACACCTCGTCACGGCAGCAGAGCCCCCGCGGCGGCACCCTGTCTGGCGTGCCGTCCGGGGCCGCCGACCCCCGGCTTCGGCGGCGGCCGCCGGGGCGCCTACCGCGCGTCACCGTGGTGTGCCGAAACGAATTAGGCTCAGGCCATGAAGCGCCATGAACGGATGAACGCACTGCTTGAGCTGCTCGGGGACCGCGGCCGGGTGGACGTCGAGGAGGCGGCGACCGCACTGGAGGTTTCGGCCGCCACGATGCGGCGCGACATGGACGCCCTGGCCGAGCAGCAGTTGCTGACCCGCACCCGGGGCGGAGCGGTGCTCAGTTCGGTGGCCTACGACCTGCCGATCCGCTACAAGCACGCTCACCGGTCGGAGGAGAAGGAAGCGGTGGCGAAGGCCGCGGCGAAGCTGGTCGAGCGGGGTGATGTGGTCGGGCTGAGCGGTGGCACGACGACCACGGCGATCGCCCGGGTGCTCGCCACCCGTCCGGACTTTGCGGAGGCCGGCCCGCAACCGCATCTGACGATTGTCACCAACTCCCTCAACATCGCCAATGAGCTGGCGGTGCGGCCACAGATCAAGATCGTGCTCACCGGTGGGGTCGCGCACTCACGGTCGTTCGAACTGGTGGGTCCGTTCAGCGAGTTGGTGCTGCAGCAGATCTCCATCGACATCGCGTTCATCGGGGCCAACGGCATGGACCCGATGATGGGGGCCACAGTGCACGACGAGGCAGAGGCCCGGGTCAACCGCCTCATGGCCGAGCGTGCCCGGCGTGCCGTGGTCGTCGCGGACTCGTCGAAGATCGGCGAACGCTGCTTCGCCCGGGTCGGCGACGCGGATGTCTTTGACACGTTCATCACGGACAACGGCGCAAAGGAGGCAACCCGCCGCGAGTTCGCGGACCGGGGGCTGAAAGTGGTGACGGCACGCCCGTCTGCCGGAGAGTGAACCGCCGGCCCCCGGACGACGGCCGGCGGCTGACGGCTGACGACTGACGGCCCCGGACGACAGCCGACGACCGACGGCACTGTCAGGAATCCCTTGGCCTGTGGGGCTTCCTCGGGTGCGCCTTGTGACCGGGGGCGGCCGTAGCCAGGACTCCTAGTTGCTGGCTACCAGACGGGCGTCCGTCCTCCTCCCCCCGGACCACCACGTCGGCGCCGCCACCATCCACGAAGACGACCTGGCCGGTGACATGCGTGTTCTCGGGGGAGGTCAGCCAGGCGAGCAGCGGGGGCTACCTGCTCGGGGCGGGCGTGGCCGTGCAGCGGCATGAGGACGCTTGCGTCGACGGCCTTGCGTATTTTCGGCGTCGGCGAGCATGGGCTCGGTCATGGGGGGGCACGGTCGTGCCGGGGGCGACGGCGTTAAGGGGGATGCTGGCGGCGGCCCAAGCGTCGGAGATGGGCGTACGGCGGAGCCAGTGGGCGAGCGGCGGCGGCAGGAGACCCGGCTGGAGATCGCCGAGGACTCGGCGGCTCCTCTTCGGTCTCGGCCCGGCGGCTCGTGGGCACCGAGCAGGCCCGTCGGCTGGTTCGGGCATGGGCAGCGTTCCGGCCATTTGGATGCGGTGGCTCGCGGCGGGCCGGGAGATGCAGGATCGGCTGTTGCCGGCGCTCGCGGCACGCAAGGGTGCTCCGGAGAGCGGCATGGAGGTACGGCTGCCGGCCTGTGCCTTGCGCGACGCGATCGGTGTCGCCATGGAGCACTGGGCCTGGCAGGACGAACCGGAGGACGTGGCGGAGCTGACCCGGCGCGCACTGCGCTGTCTGCGCATTCGGCGCGTTGTAGCCCGGTGGCCCGGCCCCGTTCCGAAAGGGTCGCTCTTATGTAGCGCTTGTGTCCCTGTGTGGCCCCCGGGGCTGATTTCCATTGGGCGGGTATGGACAATGGGGAATGAACGTGCGAACACGGTAGAGGTTCGCGAGGGGATTCCAAGGTTTTCAACGGGGGAGATCACGTGCGGAAGATCATGGCCATAGCGCTGGCAACCGTGGCGTGCAGCGCCTCGCTGACACTGGCCACCGCCTCGGAAGCGGCAGCCGCGGGCCGGGCGCCGCAGTGCGTCAAGGTGCGGAAGTACTTCAACAAGGGCCACCAGCGCTACGTCCGCCTGACGAATCTGTGCACTCAGCGGACCTCGTGCTTCACCATCGTCGTCCCGCACCACCACGACCCCCGTGGCAGGCTCCCCAAGGGTGTGACCAAGGACATCCGTTACGGCACGACCGGGGCGCCGCGGGCCCTGTATGTGAAGAACGTTCCCTGCTGAGCGGTCACGGCCAAGGGGCCGGGGCGTGGCGCGGTTGGGCAAACACCCCCCTTGCGGGAACCGCCCCTTGCCAGGGCCTCCCCTTGCGGGAGCCGCCCCTTGTGGCTGTGGGTCACGTGCGTACGGCGATACCGTCCAGCACCATCGAGAGGTACTGGCGGGCGATCTCCTCAGGGCTGTGCTGCCCGCCCGGCCGGTACCAGCTCGCCGCCACCCAGACGGTGTCGCGGACGAAGCGGTAGGTGAGCCGGATGTCGAGGTCCGCGCGGAACGCACCGTCGGCCACACCGCGCTCCAGGGTGCCCAGCCAGGCCTTCTTGAATTTCTGCTGGGAGTCGGCGAGATAGCCGAAGCGGGGCTGCGCGGCGAGGTGCTTGGACTCCTTCTGGTAGATGGCGACGGCCGCGCGATGCCGGTCGATCTCCCGGAAGGACTCGGTGACCAGGGCTTCGATGGTCTCCCTGGGGCCGAGCCCGGCGGCGAGTACGGCGTCATAGCCGTCCCACAGCTCGGTCAGGAAGCTGGACAGGATCTCGTCCAGCATCGATTCCTTCGAGTCGAAGTGGTAGTAGAGGCTGCCCGCTAGCATCCCGGCTTCGTCCGCGATGCGGCGGACGGTGGTGGCGTTGTAGCCGTGCGCGGCGAAAACCTCCGCCGCGATGGTGAGCAGTTCGCGGCGACGCTCGGGCGAGGCACTCGCGGTCGTCGTCTTCTTCTTGGCGGCTGGCACCCGGCCATTGTCACCCTCTGCACCACACGACTGGTCAACCGCTCGTCGATCACATTTCTCCTGCCGGTCGCTCACGCCACCTGTCGCCCGCCCGCCCGCACCACCTGCCGGTCACCCGTACCTCCCGTCGCCCGCCCGCACCACCTGCCGGTCACCCGTACCTCCCGTCGCCCGCCCGCACCACCTGCCGGTCACCCGTACCTCCTGTCGCCCGCACCCCCGCTCAACGTCCACCCGTCCCGCGCGTCGCCCGCCCCAGCGCTCCCCACCGGCAGGAATATTTCACGAGTAAAACACCTGCTAACCTTCTCCGCATGGGGAAGCATGCCAAGCCGTCCGGGAAGAGTGCGTTCGATGCTCCGGGGGGCATGGTGCGCGCCCGGCCCCTGCCGGTCAGGAGCGCCGTGCGACTGCGCCGCCCCGTCGACATCTGGCACAAGCCGGCGCTCAGCGCGGTGGCGGCACTGGCGATCCCCGACCTCACGCTGTGGGCGCTGGGGCGGCTGGATCTGCTCCTTTACACCTCGGCCGGGGCGATGTGCGCCCTGTACGCGCACGGTCTGCCGTACGCCGCCCGCGCCCGCACGCTGGCGTGGGTGGTGCTCGGAATGGTCGCGAGCCTCGGCATCGCGCTGACCGCCGCCTCGTTGATCACCTCGACCGCACTGCTCGTCGTGTGCGCCTCGCTGGTGGCCTCGGTCCACAAGGTGGTCTGTGAGGCGACGCGTATCGGCCCGCCGGGCAACATCATCCTGACCTTTATCGCCGCGTCGGCGTTCTTCGTGCCGCAGCACCCCGGGCAGGTGCCCCTGCACATCGCGCTGGCGCTCGGCGCCGGGGTACTCGCCTGGCTGGTCTGTATGGCTCCGGCGCTGATACGGCCGCAGGGGCCCGAGCGGATCGTTGTCGCCCGCGCGCTGGAGGCGGCCGCGGGGTTGTTGCGTACGGAAGCGGAGGCCGACAGCGGGCAACCGGCCGGGGTGCCGCACGCCCGCCATGCCACCGCGGCCGCGGTGAATGCTGCCTGGCACACGCTGTTCCTGGTCCCGGTGCGTACCCCGGCCAGGGCCGCGGCGCGGGCAGGGCTCGAACGGCTGCTGGTGCGCGCCGAGTCGGCGTTGGGGGATACGGGGCCCGCGATCGAGGCATCCGCCGAGGCCGAGCCGCGCGACGCCCGATTCGCCAAGGCCGAGCCGCGCGACACCCGATCCGCTGAGCCCGAACCGCGCCACACCCGGACCACCGGGCCCGAACCGCGCCACACCCGATCCGCCGAGCCCGAACCGCGCGACGCCCGATTCGCCAAGGCCGAGCCGCGCCACACCCAGTTCGCCGAAGCCGAACCGCGCCACCCCCGATCCGCCGGACCCGAACCGCGCCACACCCGATCCGCCGGGCCCGACCCGAGCGACACCCGGCCCGCCGCGTCCAAGGCCGAGGCCGACCGGCTGGGTGGCTGGGCGCGTGAACTGCGGAGTGGGCGGCCGCTGCCCGAGGTTGTGCTCTCGGCGGCGCAGGCCGAGGAGTTGGCGGGCGTCGCCGCGGAAGAGCCGGGGTCACAGCGGCCGGGGTCGCCGCGTCCGGGGCCACGGCGGCCCGCGCCCGGTCACCCGCGCGGGGTGCGGGCGGTGCTCGCCCGGCTGGCGCCCGGGTCGCCGCTGCTGCCCATCGGCGCGCGGGTCGCCGCCGGGTGTGTGCTGGCGGGCTGGGCATCGATGGCCGTCGGAGTCGGGCATCCGTACTGGGCCGTGGTCACCGCGGCCTCCATCTACCAGGCCAACACCACGCTCTCCTGGCAGCGGGCGCTGCAGCGCACCCTCGGCAATCTGCTCGGGCTGCTCCTCTACACCGCGCTGCTGCCCCTGATGCACCTCGGCCCGCTCGCAATGATCGCGCTCGCGCTGGCCTGCCAGCTCGGCGCGGAGGCCGGTATCACCCGCAACTACTGGCTCGGTTCGGTGTGCGTCACCCCGATGGCGCTGCTGCTGACCGAATTCGGCAGTCCGGTCGCGGCGACGACGCTGATCGCCGACCGCTGGATCGACACCGTGGTGGGCGCGGCAGTGGGCCTGGCCTGCTGCGTGCTGGTCACCAATCGGCGTGCCGCGGACCGTATCGAGGTGGCGCTGGGGCGGGTGGCGGCCGCGGAGGCCGTCGCGTTCGGGCTGCTCGCGGCGGGGCCCACGCCCGGCGCTGACGAAGCCCGGGACATCGGCTGGGCCCGTGACCGGCTGGCGGGATGTCTGGTCGAGCTCCGTGAGGCCGTGGAGGTCGCGGCCGGTGAGTGGTGGCAGCGGCCCCTTCCGGAGGAGCGGATCGCCCACGCCGAACAGCGAGGTCACCGGGCGCTGGCCGGGCTCGTCCGGCGGCTCTCGGCGCCGGCACTCGCCGCCTGACCCGTGCGCCTGCCCGGCACCGTACGGCAGGCACAATGAGCGGCGTACGGCACGGCCGAGAGGAGACTGCGGGTGACCGAGGACATCGTCGCGGGGGTGCTGCGCCAGTGGCAGCAGGTGCACCCCGGGCTGGACACCGGCCCGATGGCGGTGATCGGGCGGCTCAACCGCTGTTCCGCACTGTTGCAGCAGGCGTCGGACGCGCCGCTGCGGAGGGCCGGACTCACCCGTCCCGAGTTCGACATTCTCGGCACCTTGCGCCGGATGGACCGCGAACTGACCCCCGGGCGGGTGGCCCGCGAGACCTTCGCCTCCGGTGCCGCGGTCACCAAACGCGTACGGCAGTTGGAGGAGCGGGGTCTGATCGTCCGTCGCCCCGACGACCGGGACCGCCGCGTCAGCCATCTCTCGCTCACCGACGAGGGGCGCGACACCATCGACCGGCTGCTGCCCGAACAGCTGCGGTACGAGGCGTCGCTGCTCGACGGCATCGGCGATCAGCGACAGGAGGAACTCTCCACGGCGCTGAGCGAGTTGCTGGTGGTTCTGGAGGGGCGGCTCGGCAGCCTGCTGGAGTGAGGAGGGCCGCCATGCTCCGGCCCTGGCAGGAGCATGGCCGCCCGGGCGGGACCGGCGGGCCCGGGAAGGCGTGGCGCGCCCGGGGAGGGCGGGCGACCGGGGAGGACGGGCGGCCGGGCAGGGACAGCGGGACCGCGCAGGCGTGGCGCACCCAGGCAGGACCGGCGGGCCCGGGCAGGACCGGCGGGCCCGCGCAGGCGTGGCGCACCCGGGCAGGGATGGCGCGGCCAGGCAGGGATGGCGGGACCGCGCAAGGACGGCGGGACCCCGCAGGGACGGCGCGCCCGGGCAGGGACGCCGCCCCCGCGCAGCGACAGCGCACCCGGCTCACCCGGCAGACCCAGCCGATCCACCCCCGAACGTCCCGCCCCCCCGAGGCCCCACCCCCACGCGGCTGACCGGCCCTCACGGCTCCAGGCGTGCGATCCGCCCCCGCTCGCCCGCGGCCCAGCAGCCCAGGTCGGGGGCGCAGTCGACGGTGTCGTACGAACCGCTGTCGAAGGTGTGCCAGGTGCGGCCGGCGTCGAGGGTCAGATCGCTGCCGGACGGGCCGACGGCCAGGGCGAGGCGGCGGGAGTGCGGGATCCAGGCGGCGCCGGAGCGGTAGGCCTTCGGGGGCTCGGCGGACGGCGTCCAGGTGGCGCCGGCGTCGTCGCTGACCGCGGCGGCGTGGGGTGAGGGCTGGTCGGGGCGGTAGTCGCCACCGACCGCGAGGGCGTGGCCGCGGTCGCGCACGGCGAGTGCGAAGACGCCCCGCGCCGGGTCGCCCGCGGGCAGCGGGGTGTCGGTGACCGACCAGGTGCGGCCGCGGTCAGCGGTGTGCAGGACGCGGGAGGTGGCCGCACCGCCGGTCGCGATCCAGGCGTCGCGGCTTCCGGAGGAGACCAGGCACTGGCCACTGGCGGCGAATGCGGCCTCGCCCTGCTGGGCCGGCGGCATCCCGTCCGACGGCAGGACCCGCCAACTGCGGCCGCCGTCCGCCGTGGACAGGATGCGGTACTTCCCGTCTACGGGGTCGCTGAGCGCGATGCCGTGCCGCCGGTCGAAGAAGGTCAGGCAGTCGTAGAAGGCCCGTGGGTCGGGGTTGCGGAAGCTTTCGGTCCAGGTGGCGCCCGCGTCATCCGTACGGAAGACGCGCGAGGCCGCCCCCTCCCCGATCGCGAGGACGACCGCGCGGCGCGCATCCAGCGCCTCGATGTCGCGGAACTCCAGCGCCCCGGCACCGGGTGGGGAGATGTTGCTCCAGTGCTTGCCGCCGTCGTGGGTGCGCAGCACAGTGCCTGCCGTGCCGGCGACCCAGGCGGTCGTGCGGCTGACGGCCGCCAGGCCGCGGAAGCGGGCGGTGCTGCCGCTGTCCTTGAGCCGCCAGCCGGCGTGCGGAGTGGTGAGCGAGGCCGCCGACAGCGACCCCCGGGCCGGGGCGTGGGGCGTCGCGGAGGAGACCGTGCGGGCGGTCGTGTGGGAGGCCGTATACGGGGTCGTGTGGGAGGCCGTGTCCGTGGGGGTGTTCATCGGCCGGGCCGCGGCCGCGGGGCCGGCCGCCAGCGCGGCGAGGACCACCGCACCGGTGGTGAGGGTCGCCCGGCGTCCGGCTCCGGGCGGGCGCAGCCCCCGGTTCTCCCCTCGCCCCGAGCCCAGACACAACAAACGTCCCGTGCGTCGCATTTCGCCCCACCCCGCTCTGGTTTTGGGCTGGAAGCTAGCCCAGCCCGACCGCCCCGTCCAGACCGCCGCCCCTCGCTGCCGCCTCTCGCCGCCGACCGTCGTCGCCCGTCGTCGCCCGTTACAGCCCGCACTCCCCGATGCGCCCTCAGTGGCCGGTGGGCCGTGACCATGGGGCGCCAACTCGCCTGACGGGCCGTCAAGTTGAACCTTCGAGGGTCGCACGCGAGCGCCGAGCACACAGCAAAGAGGGCATATACGTACATTCAAAGGCCCGTGACGCAGGTCACATAGGAATCCAATGCACCTGGTCCGATGGCCCGTGCGTCTTAGTGGTCGAAGACTCAATGAACCGCACCGAATGCAAGGGAGCCGGCGATGTCCAGCGTCATCGACCAAGCCGTTCAGGCCCGTCTCATCGCGACCGCTCCCCGGTCGCAGGTGATTCCGGCGAGCCTGCGTTATGACCGCGCCGACCCCTTCGCGGTGCGGTTGGTCTTTCCGCCGGCCGCGTCGCTGGACGGGGCGGAGGTGACCTGGACGTTCGGGCGTGAACTGCTGGAGGAGGGACTGCACGGGGCCGCCGGGGCGGGCGATGTGCAGATCTGGCCGTACGACGACGAGGCCGTGGTGATCGAGTTCCACGCCGTCGGCGGCATGGCGGTGGTGCAGTTCGAGACGCAGGAGCTGAGGGCCTTCCTGACGCAGTCGTACGAGCTCGTCGCGAAGGGCGACGAGGCGCGGCATCTGGACGTCGAGGCCGATCTCGCCGCCCTGCTGCGCGAGGCGTAAGCCACACCCCGTCAGCGCCGGAGCCCGCCCGAAGCCCCGGCGCACGACCACGTCGAGCCGCCCCACGCGAGCCGACCACTCATCTGCGGCACGCCGCCGGCTTCCGACAAGCCGCCGGCCTTCGATATGCCGCCCGCAGTACGGCAGATGCGCCCGCGGTACGGCAGACGCCGCCCCCGTTCACGGTGCGGCCCGGCCGGACGACGCCGGGGCTTCCGCTCCCCGCCCTCCCCCAACCTCGGCTGCCCGATCCGCCCCGCCTCGCGCTGCCCGCACCGCACCGCCTCCCACAGCCCGATCCGCCCCACCTCCCGCAGCCCGTTCCGCCCCGAAGAGATTCTCCAGATGCAGATCCAGCAGCCGTAGTGCGTCCTCGGGATCATGCACACCCAGCAGGACATAGGTGGCGAGCCCCTCGGTCATGCTGATCAGCAGCATCGCCTCGTCCTCGGTGGCGCGCTCCGGCGGCAGTTCGCCGCGGTCCGCGGCCAGCCGCAGCTGGTCGGCGAAGAACGTCCGGAGCGGGGGGATGCCGTTCTTGGCCTCGGCGCGCAGGGCCTCGTCATGGACGGCGCGGGCGTAGTAGGCGGCGCCGACCAGCAGGCCGATGCGGCTCTTCTCGTCCAGCGGCAGCATGCCCGACAGACAGGCCCGCAGCACCTCACGGGGCGTCGGCTCCTCGGCCAGCGACGCGATGCGCTCCCGGATCCGGTCCGCGGCGAGGCGGTTGATGTGCTGGAGGGCGAAGAGCAGCATCTCGTCCCTGGTGCGGAAGTAGTGCTGGAGCCGGCCGAGCGAGATGCCGGCCTCCGCGGCGACATCGCGCAGGCTCGTCCCGTCCAGACCTCGGCTGCCGGCGATCCGCCACAGCGCCTCGGAGATCTCCTGGCGCCGGGCTTCGTGGTCCACCTTCTTGGGCACGGATGACCTCCCTCGTACGGTGCGCGGTCCACGCGCGGGGTCGATTCCGTAGACCCGGCCCGTTTTTACAAGTCGCTTGTACCGTTATAACGTACCGCTACTCAATACGCTTGACTTGGAAACCGGTGACCCTCATGCCCGAGCACGCCGCCCCACTGCTGCGACCACCCCGCCACCGTGTCGACCCCCGGGCCCGCCGCTGGTGGACGCTCCAGGCGCTGCTGACCCTCAGCGGCCCGATGCTGCTCACCGCGCTCATCATGGCGGTCCTGTCCCTGCTCTTCTTCCCGGGCGCGATGCCGTGGCTGGGCCCGTTGCTGCTGGTCGTGCTGGTCCTGCCGGCCCTCGTCTATCTCGTGGTGATGCCGCGGTGGCGGTATGCGGTGCATGCCTGGGAACTGGGCGGCCAGGCGGTCTACGCGGCGGGCGGCTGGTTCTGGCAGAAGCGGCGGATCGCGCCGCTGAGCCGGGTGCAGACGGTGGACACCGTGCGCGGGCCGCTCCAGCGGCGGTACGGGCTGGCGACGGTGACCGTCACCACCGCCTCGACCGCGGGCGACATCAAGATCGCCGGACTGTCCGACGCGGACGCCGAGGAGCTGTCCCAGCGGATCAGCGAGGCCGCACAGGACGTGCCGGGTGATGCCGCATGAGCACGCCACGGGAACCCGGTGCGCCCGGCATGCACCCGGGCGCGTCCGCCGGGTCCGGGCCCGATGCCCCTGTCGAGGAGACACCGTGGCGGCGGCTGGATCCGCGCACCCTTCTCGTGCACTGCGGCTGGATGGCGGCACCGTTCGGTTCGCTGGCGCTGACGGCGCTGGCCACCGGGGGCCGGATCAGCATCGAGGCATGGATCACGCTCGCCGCCCTCACCGCCTCGTTCGCCGTCCTCACCACGCTCGGCCTCATCCGGTGGGCCCGTACGGACTTCCGTATCACCATGCCCCGGCCCGGCAGCGGACCGGGCGGCGCCTCCCCCACCTTCGATGTGCGGAGCGGGCTGCTGACCCGACGGCTGCGCAGTGTGCCGCTGCACCGGATCCGTACCGTCGATCTCACCGCGACACCGATCCACCGGGTGCTGGGCGTCACCGTGTTGCGGGCCGGTACGGCGGGCTCGGGGGACGGCAGCAGTGAACTGTCCCTGGAGGCGCTCGCGGTTGCCGAAGCGGAGCGGCTGCGCACGGAACTGCTCGCCTACGCCGATGCCGAGGCGGTCGCGAACGACCCGGTGGTGGCCCGGATCAGCTGGCGCTGGCTGCGCTACGCACCGCTCACCTTCTGGGTCATCGGCGGGGTGTTCGTGGTGGCCGGAGGGGCCTACCGGGCCCTGGACGGCATCGGCATCGAGCCCTGGAAAATCGGCCTCGTCCAGCAGGCGTTCACCGAATTCGGTACCAGTGCGCTCTGGCTGACGATCCCGGCGGCGCTGCTCGCCATCCTCGCGCTCGGTTCGGTCGGCGCGGTCGTCCTGTACGTCGAGAACTGGTGGAGCTACTGCCTGGAGTGGACCGATTCACGCACGCTGCGGGTGCGCCGCGGGCTGCTCACCACCCGTGCGGTCACCATCGAACGGGCCCGGCTGCGCGGGGTGGTGCTGCGCGAACCGCTGCTGCTGCGGGCCGGCGGCGGCGCGCTGGTGCGTGCGGTGGCGGGTGGTCTGGGCAACCGCGAGGAGAACCGCAAGCGCAGCGGGCTGCTGCCGCCGGCGCCCCGCGCGGAGGCACTGCGGGTGGCGGGCGGCGCACTGCGCTCACCCTTCCCGGGAAGCGCGGCACCGGCGGAGCTGACGCCGCACCCCAAGGTCGCCCTGCGCCGGCGCCGGGTACGTGGGCTGCTGTTCGTGGTCCTGCCGGGCACCGCCGTCCTCGCCGGTCTCGGCGCGGCGTTCACTCCTGTCCTGCTGCACTGTGCATGGATCTACGCGGTGGTCACGACGGCGATATCTCTGTGGCTGGCCCGGGACGCGTACCGCAATCTGGGACACGGCCTGCAGGGCCCGTATCTGGTTGCCCGCTCGGGCACCTTCAGCCGCGACACCGTCGCCCTCCAGCGCGACGCCATCGCCGCCTGGACGTTCTCGACCTCGCCGTTCACCCGCCGGGCCGGTCTGGTCACGCTCACCGCGGCGGTCGCGGCGGGCGAGGACGGCTACCGCATCCCGGACCTCCCGGCCGCCGACGCCCCTGGCTTCGCCACGACGGCGGCCCCGGGAATCCTGGACGAGTTCCTGGTACACCCCGGGCCGGAACACGTTCCGGGACAGCGACTGCGGTAGCGGCAGGCCCCGGTCCGCGCGGGAACACACGGTGTTTGCCGGGCAGTTGGGACGCGGGTGGATACCACCGCTCACGACGGCCGACGCAGCCGACAGCCGGCCGTCGGCAGCCACACGGCAGCTGACGCCTACGCCTACAACGGCGGCCCGTCCACCGAGGACGGGCCGCCTTTCGCGTACGGGCCCGGACGGCCGCTTCGCCCCATGGCGTACCCGACGCGGTTCCGCAACTCCCGCACGGCGGCCGGGTGCAGAGCCGATGCCCGGCAGGGGGCCGCATGACCTGCACACACGCCGCGATGCGGCATGAATCAGCCACCGCCGCAACATGAGATACCTCACACCCGTGTCGCGTGCACGACGAGGCCGGGCACACCGTCCTACTGGACGAGTCTTTGCCCATGACCCGACAGCCGTGAGGGAGCAGCGCGATGAACCCCGTCATCGACCAAGCCGTCCAGGTCCGCCTCATCGCCACCGCCCCCGGCCCGCAGGCGGTTCCCGCGGTGCTGCACTATCAGCCCGCCGACCCGCTGGCGGTGCGGATGTCCTTCCCGCCGGAGATCTCGCTGGACGGCTCGGCGGTGGACTGGGCGTTCGCCCGCGAACTGCTCGACGAGGGGCTGCGGGTGCCGGCCGGGCGGGGCGATGTGCGGGTACGGCCGTCCGGTCCGGACCGCACGGTGATGGAGTTCCACGCGGACGAAGGCATCGCCATGGTCCAGTTGAAGACCGCGGACGTACGGCGGTTCCTCGCCCGCTCCTACGAGGCCGTACCCGCGGGCGCCGAGCCGGCCCACCTCGGTATGGAGCGCGGTCTCGCGGAGCTGTTCGGCGCGGCGTGAGACGGAGAGGGGGAGGGGCGGCGGTATCCGCTACCGCCGCCCCTCCCCCTGCCTCACCGATGCTGCCCGGCGCCCTGGGCGTGCCGGGACAGCACACCTAGCGCTTCGGGAACCCGAACCCGTACCCCTGCTGCTTCATCCACGGCAGCAGCCGCTCCAGCGAGTCGACGGTCCGGGAGCGGTCGCCGCCGCCGTCGTGGAACAGGACCGTCGGGCCGTTGGGGAGTTCGCCGCGCACCGTTGCCTCGATCATGTCGACGGTGCCGCCCTCGAAGTCCTTGCTGTCGACGTTCCAGCCCAGCGGCCGCATGCCGTGGTCCGCGGCCAGCTTCCGGCTGTAGGGCGTGAAGGCGCCGCCGGGGGCGCGGTAGTACTCGACCTGGGTGCCGCCCGCCGCTTCCTCGATCATCTTCTGGGCGTCGAGTATCTGCTGCGACTGGTAGCTCTCCGACTCGTGATCCATACCGGTGTTGTGGCTCATGGTGTGGTCGCAGAGCTTGTGCCCCGCGGCCACCACCTTCTTGACCAGGTCGGGGTGCGCCTTGGCCTGCGGGCCGATCATGCAGAAGACCGCTTTGACGTCATGCCGCTTCAGCACCTCCAGCACCTTCGGGGTCCAGACCGGGTCCGGGCCGTCGTCGATGGTGATGTTCAGGCTGCGGCCGGGGCGGTCCGAGACGTGCACGATGGAGGGGTCGACCGGGACGACCCGGGGCGCCTTCTTGGGCTGCTCGGCGTTGTCCGCCGCACTGGAGTCCGTGCCGGCCCCGGAGAAGACGAGCGCCCCCGCGGCCGCGAGTGCCACGACAGCCGCCGCGGCCACTCCGATGATGCCGCTCTCTTTACCGAAGCCCCGTGCCATCCCGATTCCCGTCCCTCGTACCGTGCTCGTGTGCGTTCCGACCGGCGGTGGGTGCTGCACTCGCACCGCCTTGCACCACGACAGATGCACCAGGGATCGAGCAGGCTGCTCCTGTTACGGATCCATCATGAAACTTATTGATACTGGACCCATGCCACGTGTACTTCTGATCGAGGACGACGCCGCCGTACGGGACGGAGTGACCCTCGCGCTACGGCGGCGCGGCCACGAAGTGGCCGCCGCGGCCAGCGGCGAGGAGGGTCTCGATGTCCTGCCGGGTTTCCGTCCGGACATCGTGCTGCTGGATCTGATGCTCCCCGGCAAGGACGGCTTCGAGGTCTGCCGGCTGATCCGCGCCGACCGGCAGTTGCCGATCATCATGCTGACCGCCCGTGGCGACGACCTCGATGTGGTGCTCGGGCTGGAGGCCGGGGCCGACGACTACATCATCAAGCCGGCCCGCGGTGAGGTCCTCGAAGCCCGCATCCGTGCCGTGCTGCGCCGTACCGCACTGCCGGCCGACGGCACGCCGGCCGCCGCCGAGCCGGGCCCGGCCCCGGTCGAGACCTACGGCGAACTCGCCATAGACCGCGCCGGTCTGGTCGTCGGCAAGGGTGGCCAGGACCTGGCCCTGGCCCCCTCGGAGATGAAACTGCTGCTGTTCCTGTCCGCCACCCCCGGGCAGGTCTTCAGCCGCCAGCAGCTGCTGGAGCAGGTGTGGGAGCACAGCTACCACGGCGACGCGCGGCTGGTCGACGCCTGTGTCATGCGGCTGCGGACGAAGATAGAGGACACCCCGCGCAGCCCCCGTTACGTCCAGACCGTGCGCGGCTTCGGCTACCGCTTCGGACCCCTGTGAAGCGCCCCCGCCGCTGGGCGGACCTCCCCCGCCTCCGGCACGGGAACCCCCAGCTGCTGCGTGGACTACGGGCCCGGCTCGTCGTGGGATTCCTGGTGGTGGCCGCGGTCAGTGCGCTGACCACCGCGCTGCTGACCTACCAGGAGGCCCGTAACGCCATCCTCCAGAGCTCCCAGGACACCGCCGTCAACGATCTGCGGGCGCAGGTCAATTCGCTGGCGCCCGAGCTCCCGGTGCCGCCGGCCCAGGCGGACCTGGACTCCCTCCGGGTCCAGCTGGAGCGCTCCGGACAGCCGCGGGACTGGGACATTTCGGTGCGGTACCGCGGAATGCGGGACAGCGGCGCGGGGAGCACGCGGAGCAACCTCGTGATGCCGGCCGCCTTCACGAGTTCGGTGGAGAAGCGCCATGTACCGGTCTTCCAGCGTGTGACCCGCGACGGGAGTCCCTCCCTGCTGATCGGGATGCCGGTGCGGCAGACCGACGGCAAGGCCTCCGCGCTCTCCGTCTATGCCCAGGTTCCGCTGGACGACGAGGAGGCCAACATCGAGGCGCTGGTGGCCGCCGCCCAGCGGGGCGCGCTGCCGGTGCTGGTGCTGACCGTGATCCCGGCGCTGCTCGCCGCGCGCGGTGTGCTCCGGCCCGTACGGGGGCTGCGGCAGGCCGCCGGGCGGATCGCCGAGGGCAAGCTGGACACCCGGCTGGAGGTCAAGGGCGCCGATGAACTCGCCGATCTGTCCCGGACGTTCAACGACATGGCGGCCCGGCTGGAGGAGAGCATGGCCGAGCTGCGCCGGCTGGAGTCCAACGCCCGGCGGTTCGCTGCTGATGTGTCGCACGAGCTGCGGACACCGCTCGCGGCGATGACCGCGGTCACCGATGTGCTCGACGAGGACGCCGACTCCCTCGACCCCGACACCGCCTCCGCGGTCCGGCTGATCAGCCAGGAGACCGGGAAGCTGGCGCGGATGGTGGAGGACCTGATGGAGGTCTCGCGGTTCGACGCGGGAGCCGCGGCGCTCCATCTCGACGAGGTGGACGTCGCCGAGACCATCCGCAAGACCCTGCAGGCCAGGGCCTGGCAGAAGCGGGTGACGGCGGAGCTTCCGGCCGACGTACGGGCCCGGCTCGATCCGCGGCGGCTCGATGTGGTGGTCGCCAACCTGGTCGGCAATGCCCTGCACCACGGCGGCGAACCGGTCCGGGTGCGGCTGCACGCCCCGGAGCCGGGCGCGGACCGGCTGCTGATCGAGATCTCCGACAGCGGGCCCGGTATCGACCCCGAGGTGCTGCCGCACGTCTTCGAGCGCTTCTACAAGGCGGACTCCGCCCGCGCCCGTTCGGAGGGCAGTGGCCTGGGTCTGGCCATCGCGATGGAGAACGTACGGTTGCACGGCGGCGTCATGCGCGCCGCCAACTCCCCCGAGGGCGGTGCGGTGTTCACGGTGGATCTGCCGCTGCGCCACGGCGAGCCGGCCGGGTCGGCGGCCGAGAGGGCGGCCGACCCGCCGGACGCCCCCTGGGCGGGCGAGGAGACCGCGGACGACAACCGGGACGGCACGCGTCCCGAAGCCGGAGAAGAGAACCACATATGAGCGCCACGAACGCCCTGAACGCCCTGCGTGCGGTGCGGGCCCGGCGGCTCGTCCTGGGCGGTGTGCTCACCGGGGCGCTGGCCGGCGCCCTCTCCGGGGCGCTGGCGGGCTGCGGTATCGCGCCCACCGATGTCATCGACGCCGGCGAGCCCGCCACCGGAGTGAAGTCGCCGGGCCAGCCCGACGCCGATGTCCAGCTGTTCTTCTACGGGCCTTCCGGACTGCGCTCAGCGACCCGGCCGGCGAAGACACCGGCCGAGCCGGAGGAGGCCCTCCGGCTGCTCATGAAGGGGCCGAACCACGCGGAGCGGATGCGCGGCCTGACCAGTGTGCTGCCGAAGTTCCTCGCCGCGCCGACCGCCGAGACCCGCGAGGGCGCCGTCGTGATCACCCTGCCGCTGGGCGTCGAGCTGCTGGACTCCGCCTCGCTGAACCAGCTGGTGTGCACCGCCGCCAACGCCCGGGTGCCCGGGGACAAGCCGCCGGGGCAGGTCACCGTGACGCTCGTGAGCAAGGCCGACAAGGTCGGCCCCATGGTGTGCGGCGGCAACAACGCCTTTCCCGTCGTCGAGCCGAGCCCGACCCGTCCCGCCGACGCGGGCGGGTCCGGGGCGGGCGAGGCCGGCAGGGAGCCGGACCCGACGGGCTGAACCGCCACGGGCCGCCCCTCGCGCCCCGGCTCCGCGTTACCGTGAAAGCAGGAACGCACCTTCCTGGCACGCCGCCCGGTGCGGACCGGCCGAAAGGTCCCTGAACCCTCGGGAGACGCACGCGATGACCGAGCGCAAACCCCCCGGTGTCACCTTCGAGACCTGGATCGACAAGCAGATCCGCGAGGCGGCGGAGCGCGGCGACTTCGCCGGTCTCGCGGGCGCCGGCAAGCCCCTCCCCCACCTCGACCAGCCGTATGACGAGATGTGGTGGATCAAGGAAAAGATGCACCGGGAGCACCTCTCCTACCTGCCGCCGACCCTCGCCCTGCGCAAGGAGGCGGAGGACGCCCTGGAGGCCGCGGCCGCCGCTCCCACCGAGGCGGCGCTGCGCCGCATCCTGACGGCGGTCAATGAGCGCATCAGCGCGGCGCTCCGCACCCCCCTCGAAGGCCCGCCGCTGAACCTCGTGCCGTTCGACATCGACGAGGTGGCCCGCAAGTGGCGGGAGCAGCAAGGGAGTTGAACGACCGGAGGCCGACCGTCCGACCGGACCGGCCGCCGGACCGCGCGCCCCGGCTCACCGCCCGGCGGGGCCCATCCGGATCCGCAGGAACCGCGGCCGGTACAGATCCACATCGCCGTTGAGCCGGGGGTCGGCCGGGACGCCGGGCGGACCGAGCCAATTGATGTCGTAGCTGAGCACGAGCGCGCCGTCCGCGGTGAATTCGGGATGCGCCTGCGGGTTGTAGGCGGCGACGTACTGCGGGTCGGCGGCCGGCGGGCGGGGCGGGGTGAGCCGGCCGTTCGGCCCGTGCCAGGGGCCGTGGGGCGAGCAGGACCAGTAGCTGGTGAGGGACCGCATCCCGGCCGCGCCGCCGCCCCCGGTGTCCATGGTGATCAGCACCCAGGCGGGGCCGTCGCGGACGACGGTGAAGGCGCTGCCCACGCCGCGCCGGCCGCCGTCCCGCAGCACCGGCGCGGCCCGCCCGGCCCGCCGCTGCCAGTGGGCGCCGTCCCAGAACCGCCAGCTTCCGCGGTCCCCGAGCCGCCCGGCCGGGACCCGGGCGAGATAGGCGCTGGAGGCCGGTGACGACGGCGGGTCGTCGCTGCCGAAGACATAGGTCCAGCCGCCGTCGCGGACCGCCGCCGCACCATAGAGGACCCGCCGGCCCGGGTCCGCCGAGCTCGGGCCGACGGCCGGTGTGATGCCTTCCAGGCGCAGGCCGGGGAGCGAGAGCGTGGCGACCTCGGTGCCGCGCGGCAGGCCGAAGATCCACGGTCCGGTGCCGGGGGCGCGGTTCCACAGCAGGACACGGACCACTTTTTCGGGCGATCCCGGGCTGCGGGGCTCCACGCTCGCGCGGACCGGCCAGCGCCAGCCGCCGCCGGGCGGGTCGGGGAAGAACGGTCCGGGGGCCGCCGCGGTGCCGCCGGTCAGGGTGCGCTCCAGGCGGCCCGAACGGGACATCACCACGGCGGAGTTGTGCCGCAGGAACGGGGTGCCGCCGGTGTCGGTGGTGCGCCAACGGCGGTTCTCCCCTTGTGGGTTGGGCGGTGCCTGGACGCGGTCGAGGAAGGTGTCGGAGAAGAGCCAGAGCGTCCGGCCGTCGGGGAGCCGCACCGAGTGGGTGCCGTCGCCGCCGGTCCAGTCGTCCGTCCGGGTGTTGTCATTGCCGTAACGGGCGAATTCCGCGGTATGCCGGGAATCGGCGGACCAGGAGGTGATCCGGCGTCCGGTGCAGTCCGCGGCGCGGCCGGGGGCGCCGGCCCGTGGAAGGGCCAAGAGGAGCGCGGCGACGGCCAGCAGCAGCGTGGCGGCGGTCACGGTGCGGGTCAGCGGCGCCTTGGGCATCGCGCTCCTCGGTCGGGTGCCGCGCCCACCGTACTGAACCTGCGCCGACGCCCCGGCCGAGGCGCGGCCCGTGGGTCACATGATGACTCCGCGCGATACGGGCGACCCGCCCCACCTGCCCCATCCGGCCCATGGATATCAACATTTCTGCGCGGTCAACGAGTGCAACGTCACAGCTGGAGCCCCTGCTCCAGCTAACGGTCGTTCGCCTAGCCTGCTGCCATGACCGCCGAGTCCCCCGAACTCCCCCTGGCCGCAGCCTTCCCGGATGCCGACCGCGCACAGTGGCAGCGCCTCGTCGAAGGCGTGCTGCGCAAATCGGGCGTCGCAGAGGCAACGGGCGCCGCCGCCGAGGACACGCTCGCCACCGATCTCCAGGACGGCATCCGCGTCCGCCCGCTCTACACCGCCGAGGACGGTACGGCCGCCCCGGGCCACCCGGGCTTCCCGCCGTTCGTACGGGCCGGCCGGCCCGAGGGCACGACCGTCGCCGGGTGGGACGTACGCCAGCGCCATGTCCACACCGATCCGCGGCGCGCCAATGAATCGGTCCTGGCCGATCTGGAGAACGGCGTCACCTCGGTCTGGCTGACCGTCGGCGACGGCGGGGTGCCGGTGGCCGGTCTGGAGCAGGCGCTGCAGGGGGTCTATCTGGACCTGGCCGCGGTGGTGCTGGACGCGGGCGCCGATTTCGCGGCGGCCGCCGAGGAGTTGCTGCGGCTGTACACCGCGTCCGGTGCGCCGGTGCGCGAGGCCGCCGGCTGCCTGGGCGCCGACCCGCTCGGTCTGCTGGCCCGTACGGGCGACGACGCCAAGCTGCGCGTCCAGTTGGAGTCGGCCGCCCGGATGGCCGCGCGCTGCTCCGCCGAGGCACCCGGTGTGCGGGCACTGGCCGTCGATGCGCTGGCCTACCACGAGGCGGGCGGTTCCGCCGCCGAGGAGCTGGGCACCTCGCTGGCCACCGGCGTCGCCTATCTGCGGCAGCTGACGGATTCCGGCCTCGGCATCGACGACGCCTGCCGGCAGCTGGAGTTCCGCTATGCCGCCACCGCCGACCAGTTCCTGACGATCGCCAAGCTGCGCGCGGCCCGCCGGCTGTGGGCGCGGGTCGCCGAGGTGTGCGGGGCCTCCCCCGCCGCGTCCGCGCAGCGCCAGCACGCCGTCACCTCCACGGTGATGATGACCCGTCGGGACCCGTGGGTGAACATGCTGCGCACCACGGTCGCCGGGCTGTCCGCGGGAGTGGGCGGCGCCGACGCGGTGACGGTGCTGCCGTTCGACGCCGCCCTGGGCCTGCCCGACGCGTTCGCCCGCCGGATCGCCCGGAACACCCAGTCCGTGCTGCTGGAGGAGTCGCATCTGTCGAAGGTGATCGACCCGGCGGGCGGCTCCTGGTACGTGGAGAGCCTCACCGATGAGCTGGCCCGTGCGGCCTGGGCGTGGTTCCAGGAGATCGAGGGGGCCGGCGGCCAGGCCGCGGCACTGCGCTCCGGGATGATCGCCGGCCGGCTGGCCGAGACCTGGGAGCGCCGTACCGAGGACCTCGCCCACCGGCGCGAACCGATCACCGGGGTCAGCGAGTTCCCGCACCTCGCCGAGCCGCCGGTGAACCGCGAGCCGGCGCCCGCGCCGATCGGCGGCGGGCTGCCGCGGGTGCGCAGGGACGATACGTTCGAGCGGCTGCGGTCGCGCTCCGATGCGCATCTGGCGGCGAGCGGCGCCCGCCCCAAGGTCTTCCTGGCCGCGCTGGGCCCGGTCGCGACACACACCGCGCGGGTGGCGTTCGCCGCCAATCTGTTCCAGGCGGGCGGCATCGAGACGGTCGCCGAACCCGCGCCGGTGGATGCGGAGTCGGTGGCCGAGGCGTTCGCCCGCAGTGGCGCGCGGATCGCCTGTCTGTGCGCGGGCGACGCGGTGTACGGCGAGCAGGGGGCGGCCGTGGCGGCCGCGCTGAAGTCGGCGGGGGCGCTGCGGGTGCACCTGGCCGGCAAGCCGCGCGGGCAGCGGGACGAATTGGTAGCGGCAGGCGTGGACTCCTTCGTCTTCACGGGCTGCGACGCGGTCGAGGTGCTGTCCTCGGCCCTGGATGTCATGGAGGTGGCGTGATGGAGGAGACGACGCAGCAGACGGGCGCCGTCGGCGGGCCGCCGCACGGTTCCTCGGCGCCCGAGGGCGCCATCCCGGACTTCAGCACGGTCGAACTCGGGGGCCCGGCCACCACGGACGCCGCCGGCGGGGCCGGGGAGTGGGCCGCGGCCGTACAGCAGGCCACCGGCAAGGGCGTGGCGGATCTGACGTGGGAGACGCCGGAAGGCATCGACGTCAAGCCGCTGTACACCGAGGCGGACCTCGACGGTCTGGACTTCCTGGGGACCTACCCGGGCATCACGCCGTATCTGCGCGGCCCGTACCCGACGATGTACGTCAACCAGCCCTGGACGATCCGGCAGTACGCGGGCTTCTCCACCGCCGAGGAGTCCAACGCCTTCTACCGGCGCAATCTCGCCGCCGGCCAGAAGGGCCTGTCGGTCGCCTTCGACCTGCCCACGCACCGCGGCTACGACAGCGACCACCCCCGGGTGACCGGCGATGTCGGCATGGCGGGCGTCGCGATCGACTCGATCTATGACATGCGGCAGCTCTTCGAGGGCATCCCGCTGGACAAGATGACCGTGTCGATGACGATGAACGGCGCGGTGCTTCCGGTGCTGGCGCTCTACATCGTGGCCGCGGAGGAACAGGGCGTACCGCCCGAGAAGTTGGCCGGGACCATCCAGAACGACATCCTCAAGGAGTTCATGGTCCGCAACACCTACATCTATCCGCCGCAGCCCTCGATGCGGATCATCTCCGACATCTTCGCGTACACCTCGCAGAAGATGCCGCGCTACAACTCCATCTCGATCTCCGGCTATCACATCCAGGAAGCGGGCGCGACGGCCGACCTGGAGCTGGCGTACACCCTGGCCGACGGGGTGGAGTACCTGCGCGCGGGCATCGCGGCGGGCATGGACGTGGACTCCTTCGCCCCGCGCCTCTCCTTCTTCTGGGCGATCGGCATGAACTTCTTCATGGAGATCGCCAAGCTGCGGGCGGCCCGGCTGCTGTGGGCGCGCCTGGTGCAGCGCTTCGAGCCGAAGAACCCCAAGTCCCTTTCGCTGCGCACCCATTCGCAGACCTCGGGCTGGTCGCTGACCGCGCAGGACGTGTTCAACAACGTCACGCGGACGTGTGTGGAGGCGATGGCCGCCACCCAGGGGCACACCCAGTCCCTGCACACCAACGCCCTCGACGAGGCCCTCGCGCTGCCCACCGACTTCTCCGCCCGTATCGCCCGCAACACCCAGCTGTTCCTGCAGCAGGAGTCGGGCACCTGCCGGGTCATCGACCCGTGGGGCGGCAGTGCGTACGTCGAGAAGCTCACCCACGATCTGGCGCAGCGGGCCTGGCAGCACATCGAGGAGGTCGAGGCGGCCGGCGGGATGGCCAAGGCCATCGACGCGGGCATCCCCAAGCTGCGGGTGGAGGAGGCCGCGGCCCGTACCCAGGCGCGGATCGACTCGGGGCGGCAGGCGCTGATCGGCGTCAACAAGTACCGGGTGGAGACCGACGAGGAGATCGAGGTCCTCAAGGTCGACAACTCCTCGGTGCGCGCCCAGCAGATCGAGAAGCTCAAGCGGCTGCGCGCCGAGCGTGACGAGGACGCCTGCCGGACGGCGCTGGAGGCGCTGACCGCGGCGGCCAAGTCCGGTGCCGGTGAGGGGCTGGAGGGCAATCTGCTGGCGCTGGCGGTGGACGCGGCCCGCGCCATGGCGACCGTCGGTGAGATCTCGGACGCACTGGAGTCGGTCTACGGGCGGCACTCCGGCCAGATCCGTACGATCTCCGGTGTGTACCGAGACGAAGCGGGCCCCTCCTCCGGTGTGGAGCGCACCCGGGCGCTGGTGGCCGAGTTCGAGCGTGCCGAGGGCCGCCGGCCGCGCATCCTGGTGGCCAAGATGGGCCAGGACGGCCATGACCGTGGCCAGAAGGTGATCGCCACGGCCTTTGCCGACCTGGGCTTCGACGTGGATGTCGGCCCGCTGTTCCAGACGCCGGCCGAGGTGGCCCGCCAGGCGGTGGAGGCGGACGTCCATATCGTCGGGGTGTCCTCGCTGGCCGCCGGTCACCTCACCTTGGTGCCCGCGCTGAAGGAGGCGCTGGCGGCGGAGGACCGCGAGGACATCACGATCGTGGTGGGCGGGGTGATCCCGCCGCAGGATGTGCAGCCGCTGCGGGACATGGGCGCCGCCGCGGTCTTCCTGCCCGGCACGGTCATCCCCGAGGCCGCCCACGATCTGGTGCGGGACCTGGCGTCGGTCCTCGGCCACGAGCTCTGAGCGGGGGGTCATGCCTGCGACGATCGATGTCGAACGGTACGCCGAGGGCGTCCGGGCGGGTTCCCGTGCCTGGATCGCCCGCGCCGTCACCCTGGTCGAGTCCACCCGCCCGGACCACCGGGCGGCGGCCCAGCGGCTGCTGATCGAGCTGCTGCCGTACTCCGGCTCGGCCCGCAGAGTGGGCATCAGCGGGGTGCCGGGTGTCGGCAAGTCGACCTTCATCGACGCGCTCGGCACACTGCTGACCGGGATGGGACACCGGGTGGCGGTGCTCGCCGTCGACCCGTCCTCCAGCCGTACCGGCGGCTCCATCCTGGGCGACAAGACCAGGATGGAGCGGCTGGCGACCGACCCGGCGGCGTTCGTCCGGCCCTCCCCGACGTCCGGCACGCTGGGCGGGGTGGCACGGGCCACCCGGGAGTCCATCGTGGTGATGGAGGCGGCGGGCTATGACGTGATCCTGGTGGAGACGGTCGGCGTCGGCCAGTCCGAGACCACCGTCGCGGGCATGGTCGACACCTTTCTGCTGCTGACCCTGGCGCGCACCGGCGACCAGCTCCAGGGCATCAAGAAGGGCGTGCTGGAGCTGGCGGACCTGGTCTCCGTCAACAAGGCCGACGGCCCGCACGAGCGCGACGCCCGCTCCGCGGCCCGCGAACTGGCCGGTGCGCTACGGCTGTTGCAGCCGCCGGACGCGGCCTGGACCCCGCCCGTGCTGACCTGCAGCGCCCGCGAGGGCACCGGTCTGAAGGGCGTCTGGGAGCGGATCGAGCAGCACCGCACCCTGCTGGAGTCCACGGGGGCGCTGGCCGAGCGGCGCCGTACCCAGCAGGTCGACTGGACCTGGTCGATGGTGCGCGAGCGGCTGATCGACCGCCTCCAGGAGCACCCCGAGGTGCGCCGGCTGGGTCCGGAGGTCGAACGCGCGGTGCGCGACGGCGAGATCACCGCGACACTGGCCGCCGAACGCCTGCTGACGGCCTTCGGCCTGGCGGACCGGGCGCCGGGAGAGGCGTAGGGCCGGGAGAAGTGTAGGGCCGGGCGCCGGCCGTAGTTCAGCTACCGCGCCCGCCTCAACTACCCCATCGATACGGGACGTTGCCCCCTCTCGGCGAAGTGGGCGACGGCCAGGTCCCGGAAGCGCGCGGCGGCCGTGGAGAGATAGCTGTCCTCGCGCCGGACCAGGCTCAGGGTCCGTACGCAGTCGGGGGTGTCGAGGTGCAGCCAGGCGAGCGGCACCGAGGCGAGGTCGGCGCGGGCCAGCGCGGGCATCAGGCCGACGCCGAGACCGGCCGCGATCAGGAAGTGGGTGGCACCCGGCTCGTCCCCCTCGCAGGAGATCACCGGTCGGCGTCCGATCGCGGTGAACAGCCGCTCCAGCAGCGCCCGTTGCCAGTGGCCCGGCCTGGTGGTGATGAAGGGTTCCTCCGCGACCTCCTCGACCGTGACCCGTTCCCGGCCGGCCAGCGGATGCCCGGCCGGGACCGTGAGCAGCACCTCTTCGTGCAGCAGCCGCAGCGCGCCCAGACCGGGTCCGGGCAGCGGCTGCGAGGCGATGCAGAAGTCCACCTCCCGGGCGCGCAGCTGCTCCCGCATCATCTCGGGGGTGGACTGGAGGCCCCGGACGGTGACGCCGGGGTGGGCGGCGCGGAATCCCGCCAGCAGCTCGGTGAGGGGCAGCAGGGTCTCGGCGGCGATCGCGATCCCGCCGTCGTCGAGTCCGGCCGCATCGGCCATTTCCCGGCGGGCGTCGTCGAGTTCGTCCAGCGCCCGCTCGACCCGGGTCAGGAACGCGGCGCCATGACGGTTGAGCCGGATGGCCCGGCCGTGCCGGTCGAAGAGCGGCACGCCCAGTTCGGCCTCCAGCCGGGCGATCGTCCGGCTCACCGAGGGCTGGGCCACCCGTAATTCCTCGGCGGCCCGGCTGATGTGTTCTCGGCGCGCGACCGCCCGGAAGTAGCGCAGGGACAGCAGATCCATCGGTTTCTCGGGCCTTCCGCTCAGGTAACGGCGACCCGGGAATCGTCACATACGGCAGCGCCAGGACCCGTTCTTCACGGGAGGCCGGCGCAGCGTCCCGTACGGGCGGGTCTCAGCCGCGCATCGACATCGTCGCCCAGACCGTCTTCCCTGACCGGTCGGGGGGCGTCCAGCCCCAGGAGTCGCTCAGCCGGTCGACGATGTACAGGCCTCGCCCGGATTCCGACAGGGCGTCCTGGGGCTTGATAACGGGGGTGCCGGGGCCGGCGTCCGAGACCGCGCACAGCACGGTGGTCTCCTGCCGGGTCAGCGCCAGCCAGGCGTTGCAGAAGGGGACGGGTGCCGCGGTGTCCTTGCCGCCCGCTCCGGTGCCCCGGAGGCCGTGGCGCAGGGCGTTGCTGACGAGTTCGGAGACGACCAGGACCGTGTCGTCGGCGAGACCGGCGCACACCCGCCAGCCTTCGAGGGTCGCCCGGGTGAACCGGCGGGCTTCCGGCACGGTGCGCGCGTGGCCGCTGAGGGCACAGGCGGCGAAGCCGTCGGGGGCGGGCGCCCACCAGGCGTCCTCATACGGTTCCTCCCGAAGGGCGTCGTGCACGGTCTCTGCCGGATGTGTGGTCATCAACATCTCCGCGAAGGGGATTTCGGGGCTGGGCCGGACTGCCTCGGAGGGCTAATATCCTCGTCAGCCGTCGCCCGGTGCAAGTGCATCTGCAATTACATCGGTAAGTACGGCGACACAGGGGCTCGTTCACGCCAAGGTGATCGCAGGCTCGGCATCGATCGGAGGAACGCCCTCCAGCAAGGGAGCAGTTGTGATGGAGTCGGTGAGCAACGGCATGCAGGCGACCAGCATCGAAGGGGCCGTCTGGCGCAAGAGCCGCCGCAGCAACCCCAGTGGCAACTGCGTTGAACTGGCGGTTCTTTCGGACGGCGGAGTGGCGGTGCGCAACTCCCGGTTCGCCTCCGGTCCGGCGCTCATATACACCCGCGAGGAGATGGTGGCCTTCGTCCAGGGCGCCAAGGACGGCGACTTCGACGATCTCATCGCCCGGGACTGACGCGGATGCCGCCACGATTGGCGCATATGTCGACTGGATAATCCCCCCGCCTGTACGCAGCCTCGGGGCGATGGGACACTGGGCGTTCGCCCGACCACTCAGGGGAGTCAGCATGAGCGCCGCGCAGCCGAGCAGCGGTCCGTCCCTGCGCCGCTATCTCGACCATCCGCGGGGCGGCCCGACCGTCCTGCGCATCGTGCTGGGCACCCAGCTCCGCCGGCTGCGGGAAGGCGCGGGCATCACCCGTGAGGCCGCCGGGGACGCCATCCGCGGCTCGCACGCAAAGATCAGCCGCCTGGAACTCGGCCGGGTGAGCTGCAAGGAGCGCGATGTCGCCGATCTGCTGACGCTCTACAACGTCACGGACGAGGCGGTCCGCGCCGACTTCCTCAAGCTGGCCCGCCGGACCAGCAGCCCCGGCTGGTGGCATCAGTACGGCGATGTGCTGCCCGGCTGGTTCGAGACCCATATCGGCCTCGAAGAGGCCGCCTCGGTGATCCGCACCTACGAAGTCCAGTTCGTGCCGGGCCTGTTGCAGACCCCGGACTACGCCCGTGCGGTGGCGCAGCTCGGCCATCCGCGGTCCTCGCCCGAGGAGATCGAGCGCCGGGTGCAGCTGCGGGTACAGCGCCAGGAACTGCTGACCATCCCCGACGCACCGCGGGTGTGGGCGGTGATCGACGAGGCATCACTGCGCCGCCCGCTCGGCGGGCCGGAGGTGATGGCAGATCAGCTCAGACATCTGCTGAAGATGACCAAGCTGCCGAATGTCACGCTGCAGATCGCCCCGTTCAGCCTCGGTGGACTGGCGGCGGCCGGTGGTCCGATCACGATCCTGCGGTTCCTGGAGCCGGATCTGCCCGACATCGTCTATCTGGAGCAGCTGACCAGCGCGCTCTATCTGGACAAGCGCGATGATGTGGACCACTACCTCGCGGTGATGGACCGGCTCAGCGCCCAGTCCGAGTCGCCGCGCGAATCCGTGGCGATCCTGGAGCGGCTGCTCAAACAGGAGAGCTGATCCGCAGGCGCCGGCGGAGCGGGGCGGGGTACCCACCGGGGTGCCCCGCCCCGCTCCCGTGTCGCCGGGTGCCCCCGCTACGGCTTGCGGGCGACGCCCCCGTACTCGATCCACTCCTGGGTGAGCTGCTTGGGGCCGATGTCCGCGTCCGGCTTCCAGGTGGAGACCTCCACCAGGCCCGGCTCCTGGACCTCCAGCCCTTCCAGGAATCCGGCCAGCTCATGCGCCTGTCGTACCCGGCCCCACTGGCCGTGGGTGCTGACCCGCATGAATTCGGTGACGAAGTCGCGGGTCGCGGCGTCCTCGCTGACCAGCTGGCACACCACCAGGAAGCTGCCGGGTACCAGCCGGTCGGCGACCCGCTTGATCAGACCGGCCGGGTCGTCGGCGTCCGGTATGCAGTGGAGCACGGAGACGAACAGCGCGGCGACGGGCCTGTCGAAGTCGATCAGCCGCTCGACCTCGGGGCTGCCGAAGATGCCGTCGGTGTCCCGCATGTCCGCCTGGATGACGGCGGTGTTGGCGTTCTCCTCCAGCAGGGCACGGCCGTGTGCCAGCACGATGGGGTCGTTGTCGACGTAGACCACGCGGGAATCCGGGTCGACCTGCTGGGCGACCTGGTGGACGTTGTCCTGGGTCGGCAGGCCTGATCCGTGGTCGATGAACTGCCGGATGCCGTGTTCACGAGCCAGCCAGCGGACCACTCGCTGCAGAAAGCGCCGGTTGTTGATCGCCAGCACCTGGGTGCTCGGTACGACCTTGCTCAGCTCTTCGCAGGCCTCGCGGTCGACCGCGTAGTTGTCCTTGCCGCCGAGGTAGTAGTCGTACATCCGCGCCACACTCGGGATGCTGACGTCGACGGCGCTGGACTGCGGTCGCGTTTCTTGGCTCATTCCACACTTTCCCGTCGCTTCGGCAGCCATCAGCCAGGGGGCAGCGGCCGATCGTTGCGTGATTGTACGACCACGCCCCGCAGTCCCCAACATACCTAGCGGAGGGCGGTTGTTGCAGACGAGCGACAGTGTTCCTTGTGACCGGTCGCGAGGTGACGGCGCGTCACTTTATAGGCAGCCAGGCCACGGAGAAGGTTTCGGCCGATGCGGGGGTACGGGCCGCCACCACGCCACTCACAGGCGGCGGCCCGTTCCATTTCCCGGCGACACCCAACGCCGGGCACGCCCCGCGCGGTCCGGGCCCGGCCCAGGAACACCCGGGCCCTGCCGCATCCGTCCGCCTCAGCAGCCACCCGGACAACTGCCGTTGCGGAATGGAGCGTTGCGTGGGGTCGCCTACCACCGTCACCCCGCTTTACACCTCTCGATGGCGGCCCCGGCGAGCAGCGTCCCCTCCCCCGCGACCTTACTTCGAAGTAAACTTACCCATCAGTAAGGCTGAGGTAGGCTGGCACGAATGAGCGATACACGCAGGCGACGCATCCCCCGGCCGGTCCGGGAGCAGCTGATCATCGACGCGGCGATCGGGGTCTTCGCCAAGCGCGGCTACCACGCCTCCTCGGTCGACGAGATCGCGGAACTCGCCGGGATTTCCAAGCCGATGGTCTATCTCTATCTCGACTCCAAGGAAGGACTGTTCCTCGCCTGTCTGCGCCGCGAGGCCGAGCGCCTGGTGGCCGCGTTCCGGGCCGCCGCGGGCCCCGCGCCCTCCCCCGAGCTGCGGCTGCGGGCGGGGCTGCTGGCGTTCTTCACCTTCGTCACCGAGCATCCGGACAGCTGGGTCGTGCTGCACCGGCAGGCGTCGGAGCTGAGCCCGGCGATAGCGGCGGAGCTGGCGCAGACCCGGCGGGCGGTGCTCGCCGAGGTCTCCGGGCTGGTCCGGATCTGCGGCGCGGAGAGCACCGGCCCCGCCCGCCCCGACGACGAGGCCGACTTCGTGGCGTACACCCTGGTCGGAGCGGCGGACTCGCTCACCGACTGGATGGTGCTCCACCCCGACGAGCCCCCGGAGCGGATCACCGTGCGGCTGATGAACATGGTGTGGGTGGGGATGCGCAATGTCCTCGACGGGGAGGTGTGGACGACACCGGCCGAGGAGGGGTAGGAGGCGCCGGCCGTCCCTCCGTCCCCTACGGGTGGCCTCCCCGGCCCGGTGGGTAGGAGGGACGGATGACCATGAACAAGAGTGAACTGACGCCCTTACCCGGAATCCCGCCCACCGCCGAGGAGATGGTCCTGGCCAACCAGGCGAACTGGGACGCCCGTACCCCGGTTCATGTGGCCAGCGAGTTCTACGGACTGGACGGCTCCCGTACCGCCGAGGACTGGTTCGCGCCGTTCGAGTGGACGGATCTCGGCGAGCTGGCCGGGCGGGACGTGCTGCATCTGCAGTGCCATCTGGGCACCGAGACGGCCGCGTTCGCCGAACGGGGCGCGGCGCACACGGTGGGGCTCGACTTCTCCGCGGCGGCGGTCGCGGAGGCCCGGCGGCTCGCCGCGGAGGGCGGCCGGACCATGGAGTTCGTCCAGGCCGATGTGCACCGGGCCCCGGAGGCGCTCGGTGCGCGGCGGTTCGATGTCGTCTACACCGGCAAGGGGGCGCTGTGCTACCTGCCGGATCTGACCGCCTGGGCCGGGATCGTCAGCTCACTGCTCCGGCCGGGCGGGACGTTCTATCTGGTCGAGTTCCATCCGCTGCTGGACTCCCTGGGGCCGGCCGGGGGGCCGGACCAGCAAGAACTCCTCCTCCGGAACGACTACTCAGGCGGCCGCGGTCCCCTCAGGAGCGATACGCCGTGCACCTACACCGACGGTCCGCCGGTGCAGGGAGCCACGACGAGCTATGAGTGGCGGCACGGGCTCGGGGAGGTCATCTCCGCCGTGATCGGTGCGGGGCTGACCGTCGAACTGGTGCGGGAGACCGAGATGTTGCCCTGGAAGCGGTTCGATGCGATGGTGCCGGCCGAGAACGGCTGGTGGCGCCTTCCGCCGTCGGAGCCGATCGTTCCGCTGCTGTACGCACTGCGGGCGGTCAAGAACTGAGCCTTCGGACGGGCCCACCCCGTCCGGTCCCGTTGAGTGCCTTGGCCTCCGGGACCGGGCGGGAACCGCCGTATGCGGCTCAGCTCGCCGGCCCGTGGAACCGGCGGTGGGTCAGCGCCCACCAGACCTCGGCCAGATCCGCCGGGTCACGGAGGTTGGTACCGGTGATCTCCTCGAAGCGCCGGAGCCGGTTGCGCAGGGTGTTGGGGTGGACGTAGAGGGTCCGCGCGGCAGCCTCCAGGCGCAGCCCCTGTCGTAGATAGGCGGCCGCGGCCTCCTCCAACTGAGCGCCGTCCTCGCCCCGTTCGGCCAGCGGGGACAGGCGGAGCGTTACCAGTTGTTCGCCCACGGCCGGCAGCGCCACGACCGTGGCCCGTAGCCCCAGCTCCTCACGGGTGAACGCCCCGACGAGCCCGAATCCGGCGGCGGCCCGCAGCGCCTGGGTGGCCCGGGTGAATTCGGTGGCGAGTCCGGACGCGGGCGCCGGGGCGCCCAGTCCCAGCATCAGGCTGCGGCACAGCCCGGCCGGGCGCCCGACCAGCAGCCCGGCCACATCCCCGTCCACGGTCGTGACCAGGGGCCGCCCCGCCTCGTCCAGGGCGAGCCAGGGACGCAGCAGATCGACGGTCCGGCGGAAGGCGCGGTCGCCGGGACCGGCATGGCCCGCGGCGGCGGGGGCACCGCCCGGGTCGCCGGGCGGGGAAACCTCGGGCAGCCGCGCACGGAAGGGGAGGCGGAGGGCGCTGTGCACATATGAGCCGTCCTCGGTCTCCGCGTCGTCGGCCTGCCGCTCGGTCCGGTATCCGTCGGCCGGCCTGTCGCCGGTGAGCCCGGCGCCCCAGGCGCCGAAGCCGGCCGGGGACTTGTCCCACCGCGCCTCGCCGAGCAGCAGGGCGCGGACCATGGCCGCATGCCGGCGGTCCGCCGCCGGGTCGTCGCCCTGGAGAGCGACCCGGCAGGTGCGGACGATCCGCAGGGTGTTGGCGTCGACCCACGCCCGCAGGGTCTCGGCGATCGGCAGCAGATCCTCGGCGGTCCCGCCCCGGGCGGTCATCTCCTCGCCGAACCGCCGCCAGACGATGTCCGTCCCGATCCGGTAGGCCGAGATGATGTCCTCGACGGGCAGCGAACGGGCCAGGTCCGTCACCTCGTCCAGGTGCGCCGACGGGATGCCGTACGCCGGGCCGTCGTCGCGGCCGCTTCCCCGCGCGGTCCGCCGCTCCTCGGCCCAGCGCTGCACCAGCGAGAGGCCGTTGCGCAGCGACGCCATCACCCTCGGCCGGATCTGGTCCGCCGACACCGCCGCGTAGGAGGGGAGTTGGGCCCGCAGGCCGTCGATGACCTCGTCGGTGAGCGCGTCGATCCCGGCGTGCAGCGCGGCGGCGGACTCCGGCACCGTTGTGGAAGTCTCCACCCGTCCCCTCCCGACTCGGTGTCTTTCCCCATGGCGAAAGCGATCATTCGTCGCCATGCTACGAGGAAGCCGCCCGAACCCCTACAGATGTTCGATCTTGGATGACTTTCCCCAGTCATCCGGACTCGTCCCTGCGTTCGGTGCGCGGCCCCGCTGTTCCTCCCCGCCACCCCCCGCACCATCAAGGAATCCCATGGCTGTTTCCTGGCGTCGCCTCGCGGTGCCCGCCGCCGCGGTCGGCGTACTCGTCCCCGCCGCGCTCGGCACCCACGCCCTGTTCTCGGGTCCCGACACGCCGCGCACGTCCTCGGCCGGCATACCCGCCACCGGGCCGACGGCCCCCGGTGCCGTGCCGGACGATGCCCGCGCCTCCGGTCCGGAGGGCGCTGCCGCGGTCGCCCGGCCGTCCGACGCACCGACGCGTTCCGGCAATTCGGTCTCCGTGCAGCTCTCGTCGTACGACGCGCAGCGCAAGCAGGCCGAGCTCAAGCCGTCGGCCGGCAAGACCGTACGGACCGGTGATGTGATCGCCGCCGCGCCCAACCGGCACGCCCCCTCGGGTGCGCTGTTCAAGGTCGGCAAGGTCACCGGCTCCCGCGACGGCAAGGTCCGGGTGACCACGTCCCCCGCCACGCTCTCGGAGCTGCTCGGCGATCAGAAGGTGGACCAGCGCTCGGCGTTGCAGCCCGGCGAGATCTCGGTCAAGCCGCTCTCCTCGGGTGTCACCGTCAAGAAGCCCGCTACCGGCGCCGGTTCGGACAGCGGCGGCCCGGCACCGTCCGGCAGCCCGGGCACGTCGTCCGGCAGCCCGGACGCCACCGCCTCCGGCTCCCCGAGCCCGTCGGCGTCCGACTCCTCCGGGGTGCGCACCCAGCTCGTCCCCTCCGGCACCCGCCCGGCCCCCAGCTCCTCCGGCAGCGCGCTGTCGCCCGAGGCGCGCAAGGCGCTCACCACCCTGCGGCTGGGCGTCAATGTGCCGCTGCCCAAGGGCGTGCAGGCGACCGCCAAGTCCCCCGCCCGGCTGTCCGGCGAGGTGTCGTTCCGGCCCGAGCTGATCTTCCAGTACGAGAAGCGCGGCGGGCTGAACCTGCTGCCGCAGCGCGCGGCCATCGGCCTGGGCGGCTCCTACGGCTATGGCTGGCAGGTGCACGGCAAGGTCAAGGGCAAGGCGGACACCGGGCAGGTCGCGGTGCCGCTCGCGGCGGTCACCGGACGGCACGTCTTCTGGGTGGGCCCGATTCCCGTCGTGGTCAGCACCGAGGTCACCTTCACTTACCGCTTCTCCGCTGACGGCCGCATCGTGCTCGACGCCGACCAGCGCACCGCCGGTTCGTTCGCCGTCGGCGCGAAGTACGACCGCAGCCAGGGCTGGAAGCCGCTGCACGAGGCCCAGCAGCAGACCAAGGGAGCGGCGCCGCGGGTCGAGGGCGCGGCCTCCGCGACGGCCCGTATCGGGGCTCGGGCCGAGGTGTTCCTCTACGACACGGCGGGCGTGGGCGGCGAGCTGTCCGTCCACCTCACCGGACGGGCCGCGGGGGCGACCGGTGGCGGAGCCCCGGCGTGGGCGCTCAGCGCGGGCTATGACCTGAAGACCGAGCTGATGCTGCAACTGAAGATCTTCGGCATCCAGATCGCCGATCTGCGGACCACGCCGTTCGCGCTGCACGACGAGCGGAAGCTCTTCGGACGGGGGAAGCTGCCCGCCGCCTGAACCCTCATCTGACCGACGCCGGCACCCCCGCGGACATCTGTCCCCGGGGGTGCTGTGCGCTGTGTACGGGGGACGGCCCCGCGGACGCCCGCACCGGCCCGGTCGCGGTCACCCCAGCCGCCGGTAGACCGAGCACAGCAACTGGTCCTTCGCCGGACCGCCGACCCGCCACTCCAGATGCCAGGTGTCCGGCCCGACGGCGGTGAAGGTCCCCTCGTACCGGTCCGCGGCACAGGGGTGGACGGTGGTCCACCGGCCGGTCCGCAGGTCGAGGTCGTGGAAGGGCCGTCCGTCGGCGAACTCGATCGCGGCGGTGCCGTCCGGGCGGGGCCGTACGCGCAGGGTGCGGCTCACCGGAGCCACCGTCCCGCCCCAGCTCAGCTGCCCCTCCTCGCTGTGCAGCAGCCCCCCGCCGGCCGCGTCGGGCCGGAATGCGGCGGTGCCGCGGAAGCTGCCCTCGGCACCGGTCCGCAGGTCGCGGACGGTGCGCTCGATGCTCCAGCGCCCGGAGAGGTACGCCGCGACGTCGGGAACGGGGTGCCGCCCCGTGGCCGGCTCCTCCCGATCCCGACCCCGATCCCCGTCACGCTCCGGCTTCCGGTCCCGGCCCAGCTCGCTGCCCATCCCTCCATTCTCCTGTCCGCCCGCCCGTGTCACTCCGTCGGCCCCGCCCGGTGCCGCTCCCCTCTCCCCCGGCCCCTCGTACCGTGCGGAGCCGCACCGCCCGTCTTACTCTCGGTGCAGTGATCGTCACCGAGGTCCGCACGGCGGGCCGACCGGCGGCCTGACGCCGCCGGCCGGGGCGGCCGCGCCCGCCGCGGCCGCCCCGTACGAGCCCGGAGACCGGAGGCACCACCATGCCGGAGCTGTTCATCGGCGGTCAGTGGACCGCAGCGGCCGACGGGCAGGTGCGCGAGATCCGCTGCCCCGCGGACGGCACGCTGGTCGCGACCGTGGACGAGGGCGGGCCGAAGGAAGCGGCGGCGGCGATCTCCGCGGCCCGTACGGCGTTCGACGACGGGCCCTGGCCCCGTACCCCGGCGGCCGAGCGCGGCCGGCTGGTGCTGCGCGTCGCCGAGCTGCTGGAGCGCGACCGGGACGCGCTGGCCCGGGCCGAGTCGCTGGACACCGGCAAGCGGCTGGTCGAGAGCGGCTACGACATGGACGACATCGCCAACTGCTTCCGCTACTTCGGCAACCTCGGCGCGGCCGGGGGCACCGACCGGGTGGTGGACGCAGGTGCCGCGGAGATCGCCAGCACGGTGTGCCACGAGCCGGTCGGTGTCTGCGCGCTGATCACCCCGTGGAACTACCCGCTGCTGCAGACCGCCTGGAAGGTCGCGCCCTGTCTGGTCACGGGCAACACCTTCGTCCTGAAGCCCAGTGAGCTGACCCCGCACACCGCCATCCACCTCATGCGGCTGCTGGCCGAGGCCGGACTGCCCGACGGGGCCGCCAACCTGGTGCTGGGCACCGGCCCGGCCGTGGGTGCCCTGCTGACCGAGGATCCGCGGGTGGACATGGTGTCGTTCACCGGCGGTCTGCTCACCGGCCGGCGCATCATGGCCGCGGCGGCGCCCACCGTGAAGAAGATCGCGCTGGAGCTGGGCGGCAAGAACCCGAACATCGTCTTCGCGGACGCCGACTTCGACACCGCCGTGGACTACGCCCTGATGGCGGTCTTTCTGCACTCCGGGCAGGTCTGCTCGGCGGGCGCCCGGCTGCTCGTCCAGGAGGAGCTGCACGATGCCTTCGTCGACGAACTGGTCTCCCGCGCCCAGCGGATCCGGCTCGGCGGGCCGTTCGACGAGCATGCCCGCACCGGCCCGCTGATCTCGGCCGCGCACCGGGCAAAGGTCGAGGCGTATGTGTCGGCCGGGCTCGACGAGGGCGCCGTACTGCTCTGCGGCGGCTCCGCACCCGACGATCCGTCGCTGGCGAACGGCTTCTACTATCTGCCGACCGTGCTGGACGAGTGCACCCCGGACATGTCCGTCGTCCGCGACGAGAGCTTCGGCCCGGTGCTGACCGTCGAGCGGTTCCGCGACGAGGACGAGGCGGTCTCGCTCGCCAACGACACGGTGTACGGACTGGCCGGGGCGGTGTGGACCCAGGACAGCGAGCGTGCCCACCGGGTCGCCGCCCGGCTGCGCGCGGGAACGGTGTGGATCAACGACTTCCATCCGTATGTGCCACAGGCGGAGTGGGGCGGGATGAAGCAGTCGGGCGTCGGCCGTGAGCTGGGGCCCGCGGGGCTGGCCGAGTACCAGGAGGCCAAGCACGTCTGGCGCAACACCGCGCCACGGCCGCAGAGGTGGTTCGAGTGACCGGTCCCGAATCCTCCCGCCCCGGCACCCGGGCCGACGGTTCGCACGACGACGACGCGATCGCCGAACTCGGCTACAAGCCGGAACTCAAGCGCACGCTGGGCAACTTCCACACCTTCGCCGCCGGAATCAGCTATATCTCCATCCTCACCGGCACCTTCCAGCTGTTCTACTTCGGTATCGCCCATGGCGGCCCGGCGTACTGGTGGTCCTGGCCGATGGTCTTCGCCGGACAGCTGATGGTGGCGCTGTGCTTCTGTGAGCTGGCCGCCCGTTATCCGGTGGCCGGATCGGTCTACAACTGGGCCAAGAAGCTCGGCGGCCCGCACATCGGCTGGCTCGGCGGCTGGATGATGGTGACCGCGACCATGGTCTCGCTGTCCGCGGTGGCGCTGGCCTACCAGGTGACGCTGCCGCAGATCTCGTCGTGGTTCCAGTTCATCGGCGACGGCACCGGCAAGTCCGCGGCCGAGAACGCCGTACTGCTCGGCACCGTGCTGATCACCTTCACCACCCTGGTCAACGCCTTCGGCGTCAAGCTCATGGCGCGGATCAACTCCGCGGGCGTGGCGATCGAGCTGATCGCCGCCATCGTCCTGATCCTGCTGCTCGCCGCGCATGTCACCCGCGGCCCCGACGTGGTGACCGACACCTTCGGTCTGGGCGAGGGCGAGAGCCTCGGCTACTTCGGCGCGTTCCTGACCGCGTCACTGGCCTCGGCCTACGTCATGTACGGCTTCGACACCGCCTCGTCGCTCGGTGAGGAGTCCAAGGACCCCGGCCGCAACGCCCCCCGCGCGATCCTGCGGGCACTGGTCGCGTCCTTCCTCATCGGCGGTCTGATCCTGCTCTTCGCCCTGCTCTCGGTGCCCGATCTGCAGGCCGAACAGCTGAAGGTGGACGGGCTGCAGTACGTGGTGCTCTCCACGCTGGGCTCGACCGTGGGGCAGATCGTGCTCTGGTGTGTGGTCATCGCGATCACCGTGTGCGAACTGGCGGTGCACACCGCCGGCATCCGGCTGGCGTTCGCGATGGCCCGGGACAACAACCTCCCGGCCGCCTCCCTGCTCGCCAAGGTCAGCCCCCGCTTCCAGACGCCGGTGCTGCCGGCCGTCGTCATCGGGCTGGTGGCGGTCGGCATCCTGGTCATCAACGTCAACCAGCCGCAGATCTTCTCGGTGATCACCAGCATCGCGATCATCATGATCTATCTGGCGTATCTGTCGGTCACCCTGCCGATGCTGGTCCAGCGGCTGCGGGGCAACTGGACGCCGGCCAAGGGCAAGTTCTCCCTCGGCAGGTTCGGTATTCCGGTGAACATCCTGGCGGTCCTCTGGGGCATCGCGATGTCACTCAACCTCGCCTGGCCGCGCGCCGCGGTCTACAACGCGACCGGCCCGCAGCACTGGTATCTGCGCTGGGGCGCCTTCTTGTTCATCGGCGTCGTGGCGATCGGCGGTTTCGCCTACTACTGGTTCGTCCAGCGCAAGCGCACGGGCGTCCTCGCCATGCACGCCGCCGTCCGCCCGGACGGCGGCACCCCGGGCGACGCAGGCAACCCCACCCCCTGATCTGGAGACGGCACGATGTCCGAAGAGGCCCCTGTGGACGAGTTCGACTATGTCGTGGTCGGCGGCGGCACGGCCGGCGCCGTCGTGGCGGCCCGGCTCAGCGAGGATCCGACCGTCACCGTATGCCTGCTGGAGGCCGGCCCCTCCGACGTCGGCGACGAGAACGTGCTGCGCCTGGACCGCTGGATGGGGCTGCTGGAATCCGGCTACGACTGGGACTATCCGGTCGAACCGCAGGAGAACGGCAACAGCTTCATGCGGCACGCCCGCGCCAAGGTGCTCGGCGGCTGCTCCTCGCACAACTCCTGTATCGCCTTCTGGGCCCCGGCCGAGGACCTCGACGAGTGGGCCGCGATGGGCTGTACGGGGTGGAGCGCGGCCGACTGCTTCCCGCTCTACCAGCGGCTGGAGAACAACGACGCCGCCGGCGACCACCACGGCCGCAACGGCCCGGTCGTCGTGCGCACCATCCCGCCCCACGACCCCTGCGGTGCGGCCCTCCTGGAGGCCTGCGCGGCGGCCGGTATCCCGACCACTGCCTTCAACACCGGCGAGACCGTCATCCGCGGCGCGAACTGGTTCCAGATCAACTGCCGCCCCGACGGCATCCGTTCCTCCGCCTCGGTCTCCTACCTCCACCCCGTCATGGGCACCCGCAAGAACCTCGACGTACGCACCGGTCTTCAGGCCAGGCGCCTGAATTTCGACTCCGCACGGCACTGCACCGGTGTGGACTACCTCGCCCCCGACCTGATCCACACCCGCACGGTCAACGCCCGCCGTGAGACCGTCGTCTCCTGCGGCTCCATCGACTCCCCGAAGCTCCTGATGCTCTCCGGCATCGGCCCGGCCACCCATCTGCGCGCCACCGGTATCGAACCGATCGTCGACTCCCCCGGCGTCGGCTCCTACCTCCAGGACCACCCGGAGGGCGTGATCATGTGGGACGCCAAGAAGCCCATGGTCCGCTCCTCCACCCAGTGGTGGGAGATCGGCATCTTCGCCGACACCGAGCCCGGCCTGGACCGCCCGGACCTGATGTTCCACTACGGCCAGGTGCCCTTCGACATGAACACCTACCGCCGCGGCTACCCCACCTCGGAGAACGCCTTCTGTCTCACCCCGAACGTCACCCGCGCCCGCTCCCTGGGCACCGTGCGCCTGCGCACCCGCGACTTCCGTGACAAGCCCAAGGTCGACCCGCGCTACTTCACCGACGAACACGATCAGCGCGTCATGATCCACGGCCTGCGGCTCGCCCGCGAGATCATCTCCCAGTCCCCCATGGCCGATTGGGCCGGCACCGAACTCGCCCCGGGCCCCTCCGCCCGCTCCGACACCGAGCTCCTCGACTACATCCGCACCACGCACAACACCGTCTACCACCCCGCCTGCACGGTCCGGATGGGCGCCGCCGACGACCAGGTCACACCGCTCGACCCCCAGCTGCGCGTCAAGGGCGTCACGGGTCTGAGGGTGGCCGACGGTTCGGTGATGCCGTTCCTGCCGGCCGTGAATCCGTGCATCACGACGATGATGATCGGGGAGAAGTGCGCGGACATGATGCGGAGCGGCTGACCGGGGCACACAAAAGACCTACGAGGTGGGCTCCCTTCGCCGGCATTGTCCGGATCAGGTGCTTGGGGGTCGCCGTCCGGTCTTACGACCTTTCGGCCTCTCAGCCCGACCTTTCCTCTTGTCCTCGGCGAGAGCCAGAGCTCCCTTCCCCGAGGCCAGTCCGGTCGAACTCCCTCGCTCGCCCCGTAGGCCGGTCTTCAGGATACTCCCAAACAAAGGGGATGGAACAGGCATTTTGGACACCTCTTGCCCCGTCGCCCCAGAAATGCAGAAAACCCCTGCTCAGCAGGGGTTTCGCTGGTGTCCGAGGGGGGACTTGAACCCCCACGCCCGATAAAGGGCACTAGCACCTCAAGCTAGCGCGTCTGCCATTCCGCCACCCGGACTAGGTGTGATCTTCGCGGGGCGTTCCCCGCGGCGACATGGACAACAATACCAAGCTTTCGGAGTGCCCTTCACCTGCGTATCCGTCGCCCACATAACCTCGATTTATGGGCAATGAGGGACATATCGCACATATCAGTGGTCCGCGCAGGCCACGTGCGCTGTCACCGCTGCGGGAGCATCTGCGGGACACCTTCTGGTTCGCGCCGTCGGTGGGGCTGGTGGGTGCGGTGCTGCTGTGGTGGGGAGCGTCGACGCTCGATCTGGAGATCATCGCGCTGCTGCAGCGCGAGAAGGCGTACGCGGCGGTCCGGGAGCTGGTATCGATCGCCGAGGACACCAGGACGATCGTGACGACGATCAGCTCGGCGATGATGACCTTCATCGGTGTGGTCTTCAGCATTTCGCTGGTCGCCGTGCAGATGGCCAGCGGTCAGCTCACCCCGCGGGTGGTGCGGATCTTCATCCGGAGCCGGATCAGCAAGATCACGCTCACGGTGTTCCTGGCGACCTTCCTCTTCTCGCTGCTGGTGCTCACCTCGTACGAGAGTGAGACCGATGTCCGGCAGGTCACGTCGGTGCCCGTGGTGCAGAACCTGCTGACGATGGTCCTGGTGGCACTCAGTCTGCTGCTGTTCATCGCGTATGTGTCGGCCACGCTGCGGCTGATGCAGGTGGGGCCGGTGGTCGACCGGATCACCCGGGAGACGCTGCGGATGCTGGCGCGGCAGGGCACGGGCGGGGAGGGCGCGGAGGACGGGGCCTCCCTGGCGCCCGAGACGGGGCGCGTGGCGCATGCGGGCCGGGCCGGGGTCGTGCTGGATGCGCATGTGGCGCGGCTGGTGCGGGTGGCGCGGCGGCAGGGCGTCGTGCTGCGGCTGATTCCGCGGATCGGGGACTTCGTGCTGCCGGGGACGCCGGTGCTGGCGGTGCACGGCGGGACGACGCCGCCCCGGTGGGCGCTGCGGCGCACGGTGTCGGTGGGGGTGGAGCGGACCTTTCACCAGGATCTCGGGCTCGGGCTGCGGCAGTTGTCGGACATCGCGCTGCGTGCGCTGTCGCCGGCGGTGAACGATCCGACCACGGCCGTGCAGTGCCTGGACCGGATCGTGCAGATTCTCGCGGCGGTGGTGCGGCGGCCGCTCGGGGCGGTGCACCACCGGGACCGCCGGGGAGCCGTGCGGCTGGTGCAGAACGTGCCGGGCTGGGCCGATCTGGTGGACCTGGGGCTCACCGAGATCCGGGCGGCCGCGGTGCACAGTCCGCAGGTCACCCGGCGGATGCTGGCCGGGATCGATGATCTGCTGCTGCTCGCGCCGGAGCCGCGCCGGGAACCGCTGGTGCGGCACCGCACGCTCCTGTTGCAGGCGGTGGAGCGTGCGGTGCCGTCGGCGCCGGACCGGCGGTTCGCCTCGTCCCCCGATCGGCAGGGGATCGGCTAGGACCGCCGGTTTCGCGCCCTCGTCAGGGCATCAGGTGGTAGTCGGGGAAGTTGCCCGGCAGGCGTTCGGACACCGGGCCTTCGGTGACGGCGCGGACGAGGAGTTCACCGCCGACGAACGCACCGCTCCAGGAGTTGCCGAAGCCGCCGAAGAGCTCATCGCGGTCGCCTCGGGAACGGGGCTTGCCGTGGCCGACCTTGAAGGCGCGGATCTGCGGTGCGAGGCGGTCGTAGGTGTCCTTGTCGTCACAGGAAAGGCTGGCGACCAGGGCGCCGTTGCTGGCGTTCATGGCGGCGAGGAGTTCCGCCTCGGTGTCGACGAGGACGAGGGTGTCGACGGGGCCGAACGGCTCGGCGTGGTGGAGCGGGGAGGACGGGGGCGGGGCCAGGAGGGTGGTCGGCGGGAGGTAGGCCGAGGTGTCCTGGGAGGGCAGGAAGTGACCGTCCGCCAGGCTGCCGCGGTGCAGGGGGACCGCGCCCCGGGAGATCGCCTCGTTGGTGAGATCGGCGAGTTCCTTGGCCTTGGCGGCGTTGATCAGCGGGCCGAAGTCGAGTTCGGGGAGCGGATCGGCGGGGTCCGCGACGGCCAGGGGGTGGCCGAAACGGACGCTGCGGACGGCCGGGAGGTAGGCGGCGAGGAAGTCGGCGAAGGCCTCGCGCTGGACGACGAAGCGGGGGTAGGCGGTGCAGCGCTGCTTGGCGTAGTCGAAGGTCTTGCGGAGCAGCGGCGTCAGGGCCGGCCAGTCGGTGAAGTTCCAGATGCCCCAGGTGTTGAGGCCCTCTTGTTCGAGGATGTGGCGTTTGCCTAGGTCGGCGACCGCGGTGGCGACCCGGGCGCCGGTGTCCCGGCCGCCGACGAACGAAACACAGCCGATCTCGGGTGAGCGGACGAGGGAGGGCGAGAGCTCCTTGCCGCTGCCGCTGACCAGGGTGGCCGGGACGCCCTCCCGGGCGGCCAGGGCGCAGGCGAGGGTGAGACAGACCAGACCGCCGTCGGTGGGCGTCTTGGCGATCACCGCGTTGCCGGCCAGCGCCTGCACGAGCATCGCGTGGATCAGGACCGACATCGGGTAGTTCCAGCTGGCGATGTTGCTGACCGGGCCGGGCAGCGGGGTGCGGTCGACGAGCATCCGGTCGATCTCGGAGACGTACCAGCGGACCCCGTCGATGGCCCGGTCGACGTCCGCCTGCGCGAGCTTCCAGGGTTTGCCGATCTCCCAGACGAGGAGGAGGGCGAGCAGTTCGCGGTGTTCGGTCAGGGCGTCGAGGGTGGCGGAGATCCGGGCCTTGCGTTCGGCCAACGGGACCTGGCGCCAGGCCCGGTGCTGGTCGAGGGAGGCACGTACGGCGTGCAGCGCGGCGTCCGCGTCGAGCCGGGGCGGGCCGGCGATGGGGCTCCCGTCGACGGGGCTGGTGGCGGGCAGCGGGTGGCCGTCCGGGTGCCAGGCGGCGCCCCAGAGGTTGAGGGCGTGGTCGTCGCGGAACGCCTCGGGGGCCGCGGCCAGACTGCGCTGCCAGGCGTCCTGCCAGGACGTACCGGGCTTCAGGACGAGCGTCGGGGCGGGCGCGGGGCGGGCGCTGTGCCGCGGGTCCGCGGGGGATTCGGGGGTGGTGGCCATCGTGTGTCTCCGCTCTCGGTGCACGGCCGGAGGGGCAGGGTGGTGGCGCTCGGGCGGCTCCCGGAGGAACCGTGTTACTGGACGGTAGTGGGCGCGGTGACACTGCGGGACGGTCCGGCATCAGGTATGGCGAGTGTCACTCGGTATGGGCGGCGGGGCCAGCTGGGTGAGGCGACCGTGGGGCTAATGGTCAAGGACGAGCCGCGCCAATTTGCGGGTGGGAGGGGCGTCCGAGGGGTCCGCCCCGTCGCCGAGCTGCCTGCAGGGCGTGGTTCTTCGCGGGCGAGGCGCCGTCGGCTTCATGGCCTGCGGAGTGTGGAATTCGCGGCCGGTGGGCCGTGGGATTCGCGGGCGGGGCGCCGTCGGCTTCGCGGCCGGTGGACTGCGGGCTTCACGGCCGTGCGCCGCGGGCTTCGCGGCCGGTGTGCTGCCGGCCGCGTCGGAGACGAGGGCGCCCGCGGGGCGGTTGCCGCGCGGGCGGTGCCATGGCGTCCGTCGTGCGTACGGGGCTCAGCCCGCGGTGGGTCCGGCCGGTTCCGCCGGTTCCGCCGACGCCTCGTGCGTACGGTCGGCGATCGCCCGGTGGTGGCGGACGACCTCGCCGATGATGAAGTTCAGGAACTTCTCGGCGAACGCCGGGTCCAGCTTGGCGTCCTCGGCCAGCCGGCGCAGCCGTTCGATCTGCGCGGCCTCCCGGGCCGGGTCGGCGGGCGGCAGGCTGTGCCGGGCCTTGAGTTCGCCGACCTGCTGGGTGCACTTGAAGCGCTCGGCGAGCAGATGCACAAGGGCGGCGTCGAGGTTGTCGATGCTGCCGCGCAGGTAGAGCAGCCGCTCACGGGCCGCCTCGTCGGCGACGGAGGCCGCTTCGCCGGCCGCCGGTGCTGTCCCTTCGCTCATGTGCGTCTCGCCATTCGTGGTCGGTCGGGTGCCTGATGTGGTGTCGTGCTTCGGGCACGTCATCCGTGATCGGCTGCACATTACCCGGACAGAGGCCGGTGACCTGGGCTGGTCTCGCGGATCGGACCGGGTGGGGTGAGGTGGGATGAGCCTGTTCCAGCCATTTCGGTGGGAGGGTTCCGGCATCGGTCACAGGCGCCCGGGGCGGGCGCGGTCCGGTGGTGGTGCCGGTGGTGGGCGGCCGTGATGGCCCACGAGCAGAGCGCCCGAAACCGTGAAGAGGGCCGGGAGACGGAGGAGTTCGGCACGGGTTCAGCGGCGATGACCGAGGCCGCCGCTGTCGGTGAACTCCCCACCCCCGTAAGGGGGCGGTGTCTTCGGTACGCCCGGTGGCGGGATCCCCCACAGATCCCGTCACCGGGCCGTTCCTCGCGGGCCACGGCGGTCGGCCGGCCCGGAATCCGGGGCGCTGACCAGGCCCCGGTTCAACCACCTACCCACACCACGGCCCGGCCATCCCTCCGTCTTCCTCCTGTTTCTCCGACAGCCGGCCGGACTCATGCTCGTGACCGGTCCACGGTCGGCCGTCGTACGCGGAAGCAGCCACGTCCCGGCGACAGGGGCGACAGGGGCACCCCCGACGTCCCCCTCCGGACAACCGAGGTCGCCGCACGCGCATCCCCTGCCCCCTCCTGGACGACCCGCTGCTCCGCCACGTGGATCACGTCCGGAAAGGGGCAACTCCTGTGAGAATGTGCCCCGTCGACAGCAGGCCGCCGGCCGACCACCGGCCGCCGGAGAGTGCAGGGGGGACCCGCCGTATGAACACAGATCGCATTCAGATCGCAGGGGCCGATGTCGCCGTCGTGGGCGGCAGTATCGCCGGTTGCGCCACAGCTCTTGCCGCGCATCGCGCCGGCGCGGGCCGGATCACCGTCCTCGAACGCACCGCCGGCCACCTCGCCGACCGCGGCGTCGGCCTGGCGGTGCACGACGCCCGGTACGCCGAACTCGCGGCCGCCGGATATCTCGATGCCGCCATGCCCTGGGTGCAGCTGACCACCCGCCGCTGGTACCACCGCGACGGCGCCGCACCGCTCGGCCGCCCGCTCGCCGTCCTGCCCTTCCCGTTCCGCTCGTACTGCTGGGGGCCACTCTGGCGGGAGTTACGGCAGCGGCTGCCTGAAGACACCGTCTTCCGGCCGGGCGTACGGGTGGCCGGGGCCGGCACTTCCGCGGACGGCGCCACCCTGCAACTCGACGACGGCGACGGAAGCGGAAGCACCGGCACCGGCACCGGCACCGGCACCGGCACCGACAAGAGCGGAGGCGCGCGGCCTCACGCCGGAGACCGTACCGAGCGCTTCGACCTGGTCATCGGCGCCGACGGCTACCGCTCGACGGTCCGCGACGCCGCGTTTCCCGAGGTGCGGCCCGGCTACGCCGGCTATCTGGCCTGGCGCGGCGCCGTCCCCGCCGAGCGGCTGACGGCACTCGACTTCCCCGGCCTGCCGGCCACCCCCTGGGCGGTGGAGGACTGTATCTACGTCGTCTTCCCCGGCGGCCACGTCATCATCTACCGCATCCCGGACGGCCAGGGCGGCCACCGCGCCAACTGGGTCCTGTACACCGCCCCGCCCGCCGGTCTCGACCTGGCGCTGGAGTCCCCCACCAGCCTGCCGCCCGGCACCCTCACCGACGCCCTGCACACCCATCTCGCCCATGTCACCGATGAGTTGCTGCCTCCTTACTGGGGAGGGCTGATCCGGCTGACGCCCCGCGATGAGCTGTTCATCCAGCCGATGTACGACTTCACGGCGCCGCGCTACACCGTCGGCCGGCTGCTGCTCGCGGGCGACGCGGCCACCGTCGCCCGCCCGCACACGGCCGGGGGTGCGGTGAAGGCATTGCAGGATGCCGCCGCCCTGGAAGCCGCGCTGCGCGCCGTACCGGAGCGGCCGGATGCCCTGGACATGTACGGCGCCGAGCGGGGTGTGACCGGCCGGGCGATGGTCGAGCTGGGACGGCGGCTGGGCCGGTTCCTGGTGCAGGACACCCCGGACTGGCGGACGCTGGACCAGACCGGACTGGCGGCGGCCTGGTCCGCGGCCGACGGCTCGGGCGCGTTCGGGGGCCGCGAGATGCAGAACTGACACCGCCCGTCCCCGGCGCACCGCCCCACCCGCCTGTGCAGGAGAATGAGAACGCCGAGGTCACCTCGCCCCCGCGGCAGCCGGTGGCCACGGCGATCTCCGTATCAAGGTCCGCTTGGGCCGACGACACATACAGCACCGGGACTGCGCCGGCCCGGTGCGGACGGGACTGATCAGACATGGGACGGGTCACCGAGCGACGCCGCGTCATCCGGATCCGCGACGGTGCCGTGAGCACCCGCCCGGACACCCTCGTCGCCGAGGAGCCGATGGAGATCCGGCTCGGCGGCAAGCCGCTGGCGATCACCATGCGCACCCCGGGGGACGACTTCGCGCTCGCCGCCGGCTTCCTCGTCAGCGAGGGCGTCCTGGCGAGCGCCGCCGAACTGGCGAACATCGTCTACTGCGCGGGGGCCACCGGTGAGGGTGGGAGCAACACCTACAACGTGGTCGACGTCCGGCTCGCGGACGGGGTTCCGGTCCCGGACATCACCCTGGAGCGCAATGTCTACACGACCTCGTCGTGCGGGCTGTGCGGCAAGGCCAGCCTGGACGCGGTCCGCACCACCGCCCGCTGGCCCCTGGACACCTCCCCCGACACCCCGGTCCGGATCGAACCGGCGACGCTCAGCGCCCTCCCCGACCGACTGCGGGCGGCCCAGCGGGTGTTCGAGCGGACGGGGGGCCTGCATGCCGCGGCGCTGTTCACGACGGACGGTGAGCTGCTCGACATCCGGGAGGACGTGGGGCGGCACAACGCCGTCGACAAGATCGTCGGGCGGGCGCTGCAACAGGGGCGGCTGCCACTGTCCTCCTGTGTGCTGATGGTCTCCGGCCGGGCGTCGTTCGAGCTGGTGCAGAAGGCGGTGATGGCGGGCATTCCCGTGCTGGCCGCGGTCTCGGCGCCGTCCTCGCTCGCCGTCGATCTGGCCGTCGAGACCGGACTGACCCTGGTCGGGTTTCTGCGCGGCACCTCGATGAATGTGTACGCGGGTGAGCACCGGCTCGCCCTGAGCGCGGCGGCCTCCACGGACTGAGGCGCACACCGCGCACGACCCGGCGGCCGCACCTCACCCCTCCGGCAGCGCGATCCGGGTCAGCAGGGCGATCAACTGCTCGCGTTCGGCCGGGGTCAGGGCCGCGGTCAGCTCCGCGTTGGCCTCGTCGCCGAGCTGCTGGGTGCGGCGCAGCCGCCGCCGTCCGTCGGCGGAGATCTCGACGGCGTTCTTGCGCCGGTCCTTGGGGTCGGGAGTGCGGGTCACCAGCCCGTCCTTCTGGAGGTCGTTGACGATCGCGACCATGTCCTTGGGGTCGATGGCCAGCGTCCGGCCGAGCTCCGCCTGGGAGACCGGACCGAGTTCGGCGACCGCCGAGAGGACGGCGTGATGCATCATCCGCATGCCTTCTGCGGCGAGGGCGTCGGCTACCAGGCGGTGGCCGCGGGCGGCGGCGCGGCCCAGCAGCCAACTGGGGAGCGCACGGATACGGCTGGGGGCGTACGGAGTGTCGGCCATGGGGCCATCGTAGCGAGAAAGCCATTGGAGAGCCCAATGAAAAAACCATTGGCCGCCCCAACGGTTCGTCGGTATCGTTGGGGAACCCAATGAAGCCTGGCCGGTACGCACCGGCTGCCGACCCTGGAGGTGCCCGCCCATGCGCCGCGTCCGATTCCATTCCTACGGCGGTCCCGACGTCCTGCGCGTCGAGGAGACGGCGGAGGAGCCGGTGCCCGGCCCGGGTGAACTCCTGGTGCGTACGGAGGCGATCGGCGTCACGCTGCCGTGCGTACGGCGGGTCCGCGGTGACGGCAACGGGGGCGGCGATCCGCTGCCCTCCATGCCCGGCGGAGAGATCGCCGGTACGGTCGTCGCGCTCGGCCCGGACGTCACCGGCTTCGCCCCGGGCGACCGCGTCACCTCGCTCACCTTCACCGGTTCCTATACCGAACTCGCCCTCGCGCCCGCCTTTCTGGCGAGCCGGATACCGGACGGGGCGAGCGCCGTGGAGGCGGTGGCGCTGGTGCGCAGCGGGCATGTCGCGCTCGCCGCGCTCAGCACCGCCGCACCGCGGGGCGCCGAGTCCGTACTGATCACCGGCGCGGCCGGCGCCACCGGGCATCTCGCCGTCCAACTGGCCAAGCTCCAGGGGGTGCCCCGGGTGGTTGCCGCCGTCAGCTCGGCCGCCAAGGCGGAGTTCCTCCGCGGGCTGGGGGCCGATGAGGTGGTGACCTATGACCAGGAGTCCTGGGGTGCACCGGCCGATATCGTCCTGGACGGCGTCGGCGGCGAGCTGCTGCCGCGGGCGCTGGCCGCGCTGGCTCCCGGCGGCCGGCTGATCTTCTTCAACTCCGGTGGCGGCACGGTCCCGGCGTATGAACTGCTGGCGGGCGACAAGACCATCACCGGGCTGACGATGCGCCGCTTCTCCACCGTCCAGCGGGAGCTGTACGAGGAGCACCGCGCACAGCTGTGGGAGCTGGCCGGGTCCGGCCGGCTGCGGGCCGCCGTCCATGCCGAACTGCCGCTGGACGAGGCCGCGAAGGCGCACGAGATCATCGAGGCCCGGGCCAATCTCGGCAAGGTGGTGCTGCGGCCATGAGATCCGGCGGGCGTATACGGCACATGCGGTGCGCCGGGCACACGCGGCACTCCCGGCCCCCGCAGCGCACCCGGCTCACCCGGCGCACCCGGCGCAGTACCTGCGAGCCGGGAGAGTGAATTCCGGCTGCGGCACGGAGAACCGGCGCATGCTCCTTGTCGCGGTCCGCACGCGGCAGTAGCTTCCGTCGCGATGCACATAGGACGTGGGATGTCCTGATGACCCGACGCCGATGCCTCGAAGGGCAGGCCGGACCATGACGTCAGTTCTCCGCGCACACCCCAGCCCCCGCAGCAGACCCCGGCGACGCCGCGTCGCGGCCCTGCTCGCCGCACTGACCGCCACCGCCGTCGCCCTCCTGCCGACCGCCCCCGTCCATGCCGCGCCGGACGGTGCGCCGGGCTCCTCCGCCGCCCCCGCCGGTGGATTCGACCAGCAGATCCTCTTCAAGGCGTCGCAAGAGAAGGGCTACTACTGCTTCCGTATACCGGCCGTCGTGCAGTCCACGCGCGGGACCCTGCTCGCGTTCGCCGAGGGCCGGCGGCACGACTGCGGCGACGCGGGCGATATCGACCTCGTCCTCAAGCGCTCCACCGACGGCGGCCGGACCTGGGGACCGCTTCAGGTCATCAACCGCGGAAACGGCGACACCCACGGCAATCCGGCGCCCATCGTGGACCGCCGCACCGGCCGTATCGTCCTTGCCGAGACCTACAACAAGGGCCGCACCGACGGCCTCAGCTGTGATGTCCCCTGCGATCGCACCCCTCATCTCCAGTACAGCGACGACGACGGCTCGACCTGGTCCCCGCCCCGGGACCTGACCGACAGCATCCGGCCTCCGCAGTGGAACTCCTGGTACGCCACCGGTCCGGTGCACGGCATCCAGCTCACCCACGGACGGCACGCGGGCCGGCTGGTGTTCAGCATGAATGCCGAGAGCTACGCGGACCACCGGGTCACCGCCAACCACGCCGCCCTGATCCACAGCGACGACGGCGGCGCCACCTGGAAGGTCGGCGCGCTGGACACCTGGCCCGTCGCGCCGGGTGGGACGTTCCGTCAAAAGCCCTCGGAGATGACCCTCCTGGAGCGCTCCGACGGCTCGGTCTACGTCAACGGCCGCGAACAGGACGGCACCGACCTGGGCCATCGCACCGCGGCGGTCAGCCGCGACGGCGGCGGCTCCTTCGTCGCACCGTTCCGCGCCCTCCCCGACCTCTACACCCCGATGGTGCAGGGCTCGGCGCTGCGCCTGCCGCACCCGAGCACCGGCCGCAGCCGCACCCTGTTCGCGGCACCCGCCGACCCCGACCGGCGCCGGACCATGACCATCCGCTCCTCCTATGACGAGGGCCGCACCTGGGAGAGCGCCGACCGCGGCGCCCGGGTCGCCACCGACTGGTCCGGCTACTCCGATCTGGTCGCCATCTCCCATGAGGTCACCGGCCTGATGTATGAGGGCGGCGCGGTCGACGCCCGGGACGAGATCCGCTTCGCCCGCTTCACCGAGGACTGGCTCGGCCCGCGGCGCGCCCCGGATCCCACGACCCGCGACACCGCCCCCGGCGCCCGGCCGGCGCTCGTCCTGGGCGGCGCCCGCGGCACCGACGGCCACTTCGGCCGGGCGCTGTCCTTCGACGGCACCGACGATGCGGTACGCCTCCCCTTCCGCCGCTCCCTCCCCCTGGGCACCGGCGAGTTCACCTGCAGCCTGTGGTTCCGCTATGACGCCACCACCGGTGAACAGCCGCTGCTGTGGATGGGCAGTGTGGGCACCAGGTCCCCGCAGGTCTCACTCGCGGGCGACCCCGCCCATGACCGGATCGTCGCCCGCCTCACCGCTGTCGACGGCGCCCAACCGCCCGCCACCGCCCAGGCGGTGACCAACGACGCCTACAACGACGGCAGCTGGCACCATTTGGCGCTGCGCCGTAGTGGCGGCCGGCTGCTGCTCACCGTGGACGGGGGCGAGACCACCGTCGCCCCCGGTGTCCCCGGGTCGGTCAGCCGCGGCTCGGTCTTCGGCGTCCACCTCGGCCAGAAGCCCGACAGCCGCGTCCAGTTCACCGGTGCACTGGACGAGGTACGCGTCTACCGGCGGGCGCTGACCGACGCCGAACTGTCCGGCGTACGGGCCGGCAACGCCCCGGCGAACGGCCCACTGGTCACGGGGCTGCCGCTGGACCGGGTGCGGGGAGGCGCGAAGAACTGATCAGCGAAGAACTGATCGGCGCGGCGGACGACAACATCCATGGCCTACCCTGACGCGACCGCGTCGGGGCGGGCCATGGGCGTCTTACGGACCGGGGCGGGCCCGCGGGGACCGGCACGCAGCCTGCCCCTGTCCCCCTGAACCCCGGGACCGCACGGGGCTCCGCTAACGCCGCTCCACGCTGGCCACCACATCCCCCGCGGCCTCCGTCACCGCCGCGCTTCCCGCGGCGGCGCCCGCCACTGCCGCCTCCGGGGCCGCGGACTCCGCGAAACGCTTCGCGAGGACCGCGCAGACCATCAGCTGCATCTGGTGGAACACCATCAGCGGCAGCGCCGCGAGCCCGGCCTGTGCGCCGAAGAGGACGCTGGCCATCGGGAGACCGGCCGCCAGGCTCTTCTTGGAGCCGGCGAAGGTGATCGCGATCCGGTCCGCCCGGTGGAAGCCGAGCTTCTTCGAGCCGTACCAGGTGGCGGACAGCATCACCGCGAGCAGCACGGCCTCCACCCCCAGCAGACACAGCAGCCGCAGCGCGGAGACCTGGTGCCAGATGCCCTGGACCATCCCGGCGCTGAAGGCGGTGTAGACGACGAGCAGTATCGAGCCGCGGTCCACGTAGCCGAGGGCCTTCTTGTGCCGGATGAGCCAGTTCCCGACCCACCGCCGCAGCAACTGCCCGGCGAGGAACGGCAGCAGGAGCTGGCAGACGATCGAGACCAGTGACCCGGCGGAGAAGCCGCCGCCGCCCCCGTGCAGGACCAGGCCCGCCAGCAGCGGGGTGACGACGATGCCCACCAGGCTGGAGAACGAGCCGGCGCAGATCGCCGCCGCGACATTGCCGCGGGCGATGGAGGTGAAGGCGATCGAGGACTGGACCGTGGACGGCACCAGGCACAGGAACAGCAGACCGGTGTAGAGGGTGGGCGGCAGGATCTGGGGGACCAGTCCGCGGGCGGCCAGGCCGAGTACCGGGAAGACGACGAAGGTGCAGGCCAGGACGGTGAGATGGAGCCGCCAGTGGCGCAGGCCGTCCATCGCCTCCCGGGTGGAGAGCCGGGCGCCGTAGAGGAAGAAGAGCAGCGCTACGGCTCCGGTGGAGGCACCCTCGGCGGCGGTGGCGGCCGGTCCGCGGGCGGGCAGCAGCGCGGCCAGGGCGACGGTGCCCACCAACGCCAGGATGTAACCGTCCACGGGCAGCCGGGACAGGAGCTTGGGCAGAGGGGGGCGGCGCATGGTCTCTCTTCGGTCGTTCGGCGGCTCGGGGCACGGTGGCCCGGGCGGGCACGGGGCCTGGGCGGGTCCTGTGGCCTTGGGCGGGTCCTGTGGCCTGGGCGGGCCCTGTGCCTGGGCCCTGTCCAGGGTGCCGTGAGCTGCAGCGATCGGGAACCCCTCTTACCGTGGTCACTGTTATTACAGTTGGCGATGAGCGCCCAGGGGCCGGCAGGCCCGAGGGCCGGCCAGGGACGGAGGGCCCGTGTTCGAACCCGCCCAGCTGCGCACCTTTCTCGCCGTGGCGCAGACACTGAGCTTCACCCAGGCCGCGCACCGGCTCGGGCTGCGGCAGTCGACGGTGAGCCAGCACGTACGGAAGCTGGAGGAGGCCGCCGGGCGCCGGCTGTTCGCCCGGGACACCCATGGCGTGGAGCTGACCGAGGACGGCGAGGCGATGCTCGGCTTCGCCCGCACGATCCTGGAGGCGAACGAGCGCGCCGCGAGCTTCTTCGCGGGCACCCGGCTGCGCGGCAGGCTCCGCTTCGGCGCCTCCGAGGACTTCGTGCTGACCCGGATGCCGGAGGTCCTCGAAGAGTTCCGGCGGGACCACCCCGAGGTCGATCTGGAACTGACCGTCGAACTCTCGGGGACCCTGCACGAGCTGGAGGCGGCCGGTCGGCTGGATCTCGTCCTCGCCAAGCGGCGCACGGAGGACTCCCGCGGACGGCTGGTCTGGCGCGACCGGCTGGTGTGGGTGGGGGCCGAGCGGCTGCGCCTCGATCCGCAGCGCCCGGTCCCGTTGGTCGTCTACCCGCCACCCGCGCTGACCCGCGCCCGTGCGCTGGAGGCGCTGGAGCGCGCGGGCCGGGAGTGGCGGATCGCCTGCACCAGCGGAAGCCTGAACGGACTGATTGCCGCAACCAGGGCAGGCCTGGGCGTTATGGCACATACGAGGGGCATGATTCCGCCAGGACTGGTCCAGATTCAGCCACGTGCCGGACTTCCGGAACTGGGCGGCGTGGATTTCGTTCTCCTGTACGGACAGCTCGACCGCGCGGCGCGGGGCCCTGCGGAGGCACTGGCCGACGCGATCCTCGCGGGCGGCGACCGCCTGCAGCTCCCCTGATCGGCGACAGGAGTCAGGACGGACCGGCTGATCCACTGTCACGTGCAGAGATTTGGTGCAGATATGGTCCCGGCGTCGTGATCGTCCGGCGTTGAACCGGCTGGATCATGTCCACGCTTCTCCGAAGTAACCCGTTTTCTCCAGTTGGCCAGTTCCTGTGCGGCCGTGTTCGCGACGTGGTACGGCTCTGCCGGATGCCGTCACGGTGGGGTACGGTCGCGGCCTTGTGAGCAACACCACGAGGAGCTGGGTCATTGCGCGAGTTCACCGTCCCGCCTCTGGCGACCGCGCCCCGGGTCGGCGGGCTGGCGGACGCCGTCTACGAGCACGCCGAATCCGACCCCGACCGCGTCGCGCTGGCGCGTAAGGACGAAGCGGGGAACTGGCAGAACGTCACCTCCGGCCAGTTCCGGGACGAGGTCATCGCACTGGCCAAGGGCCTGCTGGCCCAGGGTGTCCGGTTCGGCGACCGCGTCGGCATCATGTCGCGTACGCGCTATGAGTGGACCCTGTTCGACTTCGCGCTGTGGTCCATCGGCGTCCAGTCCGTACCGCTGTATCCAACCTCGTCGGCGGAGCAGGTCTTCTGGATGCTGCACAACGCGGGCGTCTCGGCATGCCTGGTCGAGCACGAGGACCACGCGATGACCGTCGGCTCGGTCATCGACCGGCTGCCGCAGCTGCGCAAGCTGTGGCAGCTGGACGCCGACCCGGTGGCCGAACTCACCGCGGCCGGTGCGCATATCGACGACGATGTCGTCCACCGCCACCGGATGGCCGTCACGCCGGACGCCACGGCGACGATCATCTACACCTCCGGCACCACCGGCCGCCCCAAGGGCTGTCTGATCTCGCACGCCAACTTCATGGCCGAGTCCGACAACATCGTGCTGCGCTATGAGAAGGTCTTCCACTCCAAGCCGGGCGACGAGGCGGCCACGCTGCTGTTCCTCCCGCTGGCCCATGTCTTCGGGCGGATGGTCCAGGTGGCCGCGATCCGTGGCCGGGTCAAGCTGGGCCACCAGCCCGAGCTGGCGGCCCGTGCGCTCCTGCCCGACCTGCAGACCTTCCAGCCCACGTTCATCCTGGCGGTGCCGTACATCTTCGAGAAGGTCTTCGCCGCGGCCCGGCGCCGGGCGGAGGCGGACGGCAAGGTGGGGCCGTTCGACAAGGCCGTCGAGATCGCGGTCCGTTATGCCGAGGCGCAGGAGCACAAGGCCTTCGGGACCGGATCCGGCCCCGGTGCCTCGCTGCGGATGCAGCACCAGTTCTTCGACAAGGTGGTCTACAGCAAGGTCCGGGCGGCCATGGGCGGCAGGGTGCGGCATGCGATGTCGGGCGGCTCGGCGATGGAGCGCCGGCTCGGGCTGTTCTTCGCCGGCGCCGGGGTGCGGATCTTCGAGGGCTACGGGCTGACGGAGAGCACCGCGGCCGCCACCGCCAACCCGCCCGAGCGGACCCGCTTCGGCACCGTCGGCACCCCCGTCCCGGGCACCACCGTGCACATCGCGGAGGACGGCGAGATCTGGCTGTACGGCGGGCAGGTCTTCCACGGCTACCACAACGACCCCAAGGCGACCGATGCCGTGCTGCACGACGGCTGGTTCTCCACCGGTGACCTGGGCGCGCTGGACGAGGACGGCTATCTGACCATCACCGGCCGCAAGAAGGAGATCCTGGTCACCTCCGGCGGCAAGACCGTCTCGCCGGTGGGCCTGGAGGAACGGGTACGGGCGCATCCGCTGGTCGCCCAGTGCATCGTCGTCGGCAACGACCGGCCGTTCATCGCCGCGCTGGTGACCCTGGACCCGGAGGCGGTCACCCACTGGCTGGCCATGCGCGACAAACCGGAGATGCCGGCCACCGACCTGGTGCGCGACCCGGACCTGGAGACCGAGATCCGGCGCGCCGTAGTCGCCGCCAACACGCTCGTCTCCCAGGCCGAGTCGATCCGTACGTTCCGGATACTGGCCAACCAGTTCAGCGAGGAACACGGGCTGCTGACCCCGTCGTTGAAGCTCAAGCGCAAGGCGATCGAGACGACGTACACGGCCGAGGTGGACGCGCTGTACCAGGCGTGACGGTCGGGGCGGCCGTGGGCGCCGGCCGGCACCGCGGCGCTCCCCCGTCCGGCGGACCCGGATCGTCCGCCGGTCGGACGCCGTCCGCGCCGCGGCCGACGAGGCTCCTGCCATGGATACCCGACGCCTCACTCTCCTCGGCCGGCTCGCGGTCGTCGCCTGTGTCCCGTACCTCGCGCTCAAGCTGCTGTGGGTGCTGGGCTTCGACATCGGCGTCGTCGACAACCACCGCATCGGCCGCGCCGCCTGGATCACGGCCAATGTCGTCACCTTCCTCCTGGACGCCGTCGCCGCCGTGGTGGCACACACCCTCACCCGCCCGGCCGGCCGCCGCACCCCGGCCTGGCTGCTCGCCTTCCCGTTGTGGATGGCGTCAGGACTGCTCATCCCCTTGATGACGGGCCTCGTCGGCGGCAGCGTCACCGCCCTGGTCACCGGCGCCCGCAACCCGCTGTCCGCCGGCGACTTCCTCGCCCCGTGGGTGTTCGGCGTCGTCTACGGCGGCTTCGCCGTCGAGGCCGTCACCCTGCTCGGCGCCTTCGCGCTGTACGCACACCAGCGCTGGGGCGGTCTGCTGCGGCGCCCGCTGCGCGCGCTGCCGGACACCGGCACCCGGGCGGTGCAGCGGATCTTCCTGCTGCCCGCCGCGGTGCTGCTCGCGGCGCTGGGCACCGTCCACATCCTCTGGGGCGCGGGCTCGACCCTGGGTGTGGCGGCGCCCGATGTGGCCGCCCGTACCGTCATCAGCTCCGCGTCGGACTGGGCCGCGGGCCTGCTCTCGCTCGCCGGCGCCGCCGGGCTGCTGCTGCTGGTCCTGCCGGGCCCGCTGCCCCGGCTGAGGGTCCGTACGCCGCTGGTCCTGGCCTGGTCCGGCAGTGCCGCGGCCTTCGCCTGCGGTGGCTGTCTGTGGCTCGGGCAGGCGGTTGCCGACGGCCTCTCCCCCGGCGCCTCCGCGGTCCCCGAGGGGCTCCCGGGGCTGGTCGGGGCCCTGGAACTGTGTGCCGGACTCACGGTGCTGTGCGCCGGGGCGTTCGCGCTCTGCGAACTCACCGCCGCGACCCGCTCCGCACCCGCGGCCGCGGGCGGTCACCCGGCCCCGGCCACGGCGCACGCCCGGGAAAGCGACGCAACTCCTGCATCCCGTCCCGCCGCACGGGAATGCGCGACAGCGGATGATCGTTGACATCCCTGAAGACGAATGCCGACGTAAGGATCGATTCCCCCGTGAGCAAGGTTCCGTCCATCACGCTCAACAACGGCGTCGCGATGCCGCAGCTCGGCTTCGGCGTCTGGCAGGTCGAGGACGAGCAGGCGTTCAGCGCCGTCGGCCAGGCCCTGGACGCCGGGTACCGCAGCATCGACACCGCGGCGATCTACGGCAACGAAGAAGGCACCGGCAAGGCGCTCGCCGCCTCCGGCATCGACCGTGACGAGCTCTTCGTCACGACCAAGCTCTGGAATGCCGACCAGGGCCACGACGCGACGCTCCGCGCGTTCGACACCTCCCTGGCCAAGCTCGGCCTGGAGTACGTCGACCTCTATCTGATCCACTGGCCGCTCCCGTCCAAGGACACGTACATCGAGACGTACAAGGCGGTGGAGAAGCTCTACGCGGACGGCCGCGCCAAGGCCATCGGCGTCTCCAACTTCCTGACCGAGCACCTGGAGCGGCTGCTGGGCGAGACCTCCGTCGTCCCGGCCGTCAACCAGATCGAGCTGCACCCCCAGTTCCAGCAGGCCGCCTCCCGCGCCTTCCACGCCCGGCACAACATCGTGACCGAGGCCTGGTCGCCGCTCGGCCAGGGCAAGGGCCTCCTGAAGGACCCGACGATCGCGGAGCTCGCCGCCAAGCACGGCAAGACCCCCGCCCAGGTCGTGCTGCGCTGGCACCTCCAGCTCGGCAATGTCGTCATCCCGAAGTCCGTCACCCCCTCGCGCATCGCCGAGAACATCGACGTCTTCGACTTCGAGCTGGATGACGCGGACCTCTCCGCGCTGGCCGGCCTGGAATCCGGCAAGCGGCTCGGCCCGGACCCGGCCACCTTCGACGTGGCCTGATCCGCTGCCCGTCCCGGCGCCGCCCGGCTCCTCCGGGCGGCGCCGCGGTGCATCCGAGTGGCGGGCTCGGCGGACGGCGGTGAGTGTGGAGGGTGAGTGTGGGGTGGCTCCCGAGGCGTGCCGACCGGGGCCGGTACCCCTCCGCGTTCCGCTCCTCCCCCGTGCCTGAAGGGTCTGGGAGGTGCCCCATCGAGGAGGCCTTGATGCCTGAAGTCACAGCTCCCTACCAGCCCGGGACGCCCTGCTGGATCGACCTCGCGGCCCCTGACCAGCAAGCGGCCATCGACTTCTACTCCCAGGTCTTCGGGTGGACGGGAGAGATCGGGCCCCCCGAGACCGGCGGCTACGCGGTGTGTGAGCTCCACGGCAAGCCGGTGGCCGGCATCATGGCCGCGGTGCCGATGGGCGGCCAGCCCGCGCCGCCGACCGTATGGACCACCTATCTGGCGGCCGCCGACGCGGATGCCACCTCCCAAGCCGTGCGGGGTGCCGACGGCACGGTCCTGATGCCCGTCATGGACGTGATGACGCTCGGCAAGATGTGTATCGCGGCCGACCCCACCGGCGCGGTGTTCGGCGTCTGGCAGGCCATCGACTTCCCCGGCGCGGGCATCGTCAACGAGCACGGCGCGCTGATCTGGAACGAGCTCAACACCACCGACCCGTCCGCCGCCGCCACGTTCTACAAGGCCGCCCTCGGCATCGAGAGCTCCCCCATGGAAGGCGCCGACAACTACTACTCCCTGGTGGTGAAGGACCGTCCGGTGGGCGGAATGCAGCCGATGTCCGAGCAGATGCCGTCCGACACCCCCTCACACTGGCTCGCGTACTTCTCGGTGGCGGACACCGATGAGACGGTCGACAAGGTGACCGCGGCCGGCGGCGCGGCGCTGCAGCGGCCCTTCGACATGGTTGCCGGCCGGATGGCCGTGGTGAGCGATCCGCAGGGCGCGACCTTCGCCGTCATCCATCCCAAGCCGATGGATCAGGGCTGATCCGGGCGGAGACGGCAGGCCGGCGCACGGGCGCGGGGGCGCCGGCCGCCGCCCCGTGGGCTACTGCGCCCGTGCCGTGTGGACGGTCTGCGCCGACAGGAAGAAGGCGTCGGGGCGGCGGGTGATACCGGCGGCGTCCTCGGGATCGGTGAGGCGGGCGAGGGTGGCGAGGTCGTCCTCGTCGAAGCGGTCGCCGTACATGTCGCGCGCCTGGGTCAGGTTGGCCACGACGTAGGCGCGGGCACCGGCGGACAGCGGGGCCGGCAGATCCAGCAGGAAGCTGCGGGTCCGCGGGGTGCGCAGACCGGCGTCGGCGAGGAAGGCGGGCCAGTCCTCGGTCTCGTCGGCGGCGTCGGGCAGCGCCGCACGCATCTCGGTGAACCACTCCTCGCCGGCCGCGTCGAGCCGGGACTGCAGCCCCGGGCGGCCGATACCGAGGTCGCGCGGCAGAAAGCGCGGGGCGAGACCGCCCTCGGCGATGGCGAGCAGTCCGCCGGGCCGCAGATGCCCGGCCAGGGCGGCGACCGCGGCACGCTGGTCACCGATGTGGTGCAGGGCCTTGCTCGACCAGATGAGATCGGCGCCGCCGAGGGCGTCGAGTCCGTCCGGGAGCTCGGCGGGATGGGTGTGGACCCGGTCGCCGAGGCCGAGGCGGACGGCCCGGTCGCGGGCCCGCTCCAGGAGTGCCTCGGTCGCGTCCACCGCGACCACCTCGGCGTCGGGGAAGGCGCGGGCCAGCAGACAGCTGACGACGCCGGGCCCGCTGCCGATGTCGAGCACTCTGCGCACTCCGCCCGAGCCGGGGCCGGGCGCGCCGGTGGCCGGCTCACGCAGCCAGTCCGCGACCTGTTCGTAGAGCGGTGTGTACAGCTCGGCGCCCCGTTCGAGGTGCGGGCCGAGCACCTCCCAGTCGAGGTGGGCGCTGTCGTGCGGGTGGTGGTGCCCGGGGCCGGGCCGGTCGGGGTTGCTCATGCTCCGAGCCTCCGTGACGGATGGTGCGCATGCAATCTTCCTTGCCGGGCCGGCAACCCCAGGTTCCCGCGGGAGAGCGGGTGATCGTAGGGTCTTGGCCTGTGGCTACTCCGGGATGGATGCCGCCGACGGATACCGAGCGGCGGCTGTGCGAAGCAACGGCACGTGGGGACTGGGACGGTCAGGTCGCGGCGATCGCGGGTGAGGATCTGTATTTGGCGGTCCCGCAGCAGGGTCAGGACCCGCTGCCCGTCTACGACGACCCGGCGGCGGGCGGTAAGTGCATTCCCGTCCTGACCCGCGGCATGCTGCCGCCGTGGCAGGCGCAGCAGTTCTTCGACCGCGTTTCGGTGGAGGAACTGGCGCAGGACTGGCCGAACGACAAGTGGCGGCTCGCGGTGAACCCCGGGACGCCGTGCGCCGCGTACCTCGCCGCGTCACGCACCCACCGCGCCGGCTGGCTGCGGCTCCGCGCCCAGGGCGGGGTGCGGCCCGGCGGAATGCTCGTCACGCACTACGGCGGTCCGCTGCACGGCCCCGTCGCCCAGGGGCTGGCGTGCGGGGCGCCGATCGCGGTGCACCACAGCGTGCCGTGGAACGAACTCGGTACGGCCTTCCTCGACCACGCCGCGGACGCGCAGACCCTGCGCGACCAGTGGTCGGTGACCGACCCCGCCAGTTGGCAGCAGCGTCTGGACCAGCTGCTCGGCGGGCAGTTCGTCCCGGCGGAGACCGAGACGGCGCTGCGCGCACGCGCCCGGGCTGCCGAGGGCCAAAAGGACGCGGCCGGCGAGGAGCCGGAGGCCGCGGGCTCCCCGGACGCCGCGGACACCCCCGCCGTCCCCGAGCTCGTGACCCGCTACGAGGAGCGGTTCCGCACGGACGGGCTGCTGCCGGCCGGCGGCAGGGTGGTGTCCCTGGTCGCGCTGGACCATGCGCATGCCGTCAATCTCGTCCGCTGGGGCCTGGGCGCCCGGCTGTGCGCACCGCACCAGGCCGAGCAGGCCGTGCAGCAGGTCATCGCGCGGACCAGGGAGGTGTACGGCTCGTGGGAGGAGTTCGCCGCGGGCTATGCCCTGGGCCGGATGCTGGCGTTCGACAACGGCTGGTTCGGGCCGCAGTACGCGGAGGCGGTGCATCTCCACCGCGTCCTCACCCAGGACCCGTCCTCGCCGTGGCGCGGGCTGCCCTTCGCCTGACCCTCGGGCGCCGCGGCGGGCGGCTCGCGAGGCAGCGGTTCGGTGTAGACGTAGGGCATGGATGTAGCGCTCTGCCTGTTCAGCTCCGACCTCCGGCTGCACGATCAGCCGGTGCTGCATGCCGCGCTGCGGGCCGCGCCACAGGTGGTACCGCTGTTCGTCGTCGACACGGGAATCGCCGGCGCCGGGTTCATGGTGCCCAACCGGGCGGCGTTTCTGGCCGATGCGCTGGCGGATCTGGATGCGGGGCTGCGCGAACGGGGCGGTCGGCTGGTCATCCGTACGGGGGACGTGGTCACCGAGACCTGCCGGGTTGCCGCGGAGACCGGGGCCGGGGAGGTGCACCTCGCGGCCGGGGTGAGCGGTTACGCGCTGCGCAGGGAGCGGCGGCTGGGCGCGGAGCTGGCGGCGGCGGGGCGTTCCCTGGTGGTCCATGACGCGGTGATCACCGCGCAGCCGCCCGGCGCGGTGCTGCCCTCCGGCCCGGGCAAGGACCACTTCGCGGTCTTCACCCCGTATTTCCGGCGCTGGCAGGCCGCGGGACGGCGTTCGGTGCTGCCCGCGCCGCGCTCCGTACGGGTCCCCGCCGAGGTGCGGTCCGAGAAGCTGCCGTCCGCGCAGGTTCTGTGCCCGGACGGCGAGCCGTCGCCCGCGCTGCCGGAGGGCGGCGAGCGGGCGGGGCGCCGCCGGTTCGGGGCCTGGCAGCGGTCGGGAATGGCCGACTATCAGGACCGCCAGGACGATCTGCCCGGCGATGCCACCTCGCGGCTGTCGCCGTATCTGCACTTCGGATGCCTCTCGCCGGTCGAGCTGGTGCACAAGGCGTCCGGCCGGAGCGACGCCGGTGCCGAGGCCTTCGTACGGCAGCTGGCCTGGCGGGACTTCCACCATCAGGTGCTGGCGGCCCGGCCCGGTGCGGCACGCGCCGACTACCGCACCAAGGGCGACCGCTGGCGCTATGACGGCGCCGAGGTGACGGCCTGGAAGGAGGGCCTTACCGGCTATCCGGTGGTCGACGCGGGGATGCGGCAGCTGCTGCACGAGGGGTGGCTGCACAACCGGGCCCGGATGCTGGTGGCGAGCTTTCTGACCAAGACGCTGTATGTGGACTGGCGGGTGGGCGCGCGGCACTTCCTAGACCTGCTGGTGGACGGCGATGTGGCGAACAACCAGCTCAACTGGCAGTGGGTGGCCGGGACCGGCACCGATACCCGGCCCAACCGGGTGCTGAACCCGCTCGTCCAGGCCCGGCGGTTCGATCCCGAGGGCGCCTACGTACGGCGCTGGGTACCCGAGCTGGCGGGGCTCGCGGGCCCGGCGGTGCACCAGCCGTGGAAGCTGTCCGGGCCCGAGCGCGCGGCGTACGACTATCCGGATCCCGTGGTGGACCTGGCGGACGGGCTGGTGCGGTTCAGGCGGGCGCGCGGGCTGGAGTGAGCGGGGCACCGGACGGCCGTGTGTCGTGGGCGGCGGCCGGGCCGGGAGATGATGCAGGGCGGACCGACGGAGAAAAGGACGGATACGACATGGGCGGGAGCGGTATGCGCCGCGAGCTGGACCGGACACTGCTGGACCGGGCACTCGGGGCGGCGGGGCCGAGGCAGCCGGCCGCGCTGCCGACCTGGGCCCAGTGCCGTACCGCGCTGCGCCGTACGCCACTGTCCGTGTGGCACGACGATGTGACGGACTGGGCCGCGAGCCTGACGTACTACTCGGTGCTGGCGCTGCTGCCGTCGCTGATCGTCACGGTGTCGCTGATCGGTCTCGCCGATCCGCCGGCCACCGAACAGCTCATCAACCAGATCAGTTCGCTCGCCCCGGCCGAGGCGGGCCCGACCGTCCACCGGGCGCTGGTCGGCATGGCGCAGCAACAGACCGCCGCGTGGGTGGTGGTGGGCGGCGCCCTGATCAGCGCGCTGTGGTCGTCCTGCAGCTATCTGGCGGTGTTCCGCCGTGCGCTGCACGCCATGCACCGCACGAAGGACGACCGGCCGCCGTGGCGGAAGGCGCCGCGCATCCTGTGCACGGCGCTGCTGCTGATGGCGCTGCTGATCAGCAGCGCGGTGGCGCTGCTGGTGAGCGGGCCGATCGCGACCGCACTGGGCCGGGCCGTGGGGCTCGGGGAGGCGGGCGAGGCGACCTGGAACGTGCTGAAGTGGCCGCTGCTGCTGCTCCTGGCCACGGTGCTGGCGATGGTGCTGTTCCGTTCCGGACCGCCCAGTTCCCGCGGTGTGCGCAGGGCGGCCCCCGGCGGCGTGGTCGCCGTGCTCCTCTGGCTGATCTCCTCCGCCGGATTCGCCCTCTACGCCTCGTACGTCGGCACCTTCAACCGGCTCTACGGCTCGCTCGCGGGGCCGGTGGTGTTCCTGATCTGGCTGTGGTTCTCCCATCTGTCGCTGCTGTCCGGCGCCCAGTTCAATGTGGAACTGGCACGTGCGGGGCGCGTGGTACGGCCCCGCACCGGCAGCTGAGCCCGCGCCGGGTCAGCGCACCCCGTGGCCCGGCGCGATCTCCTCGATACGGCGGGCGAGACCGAAGTCGAGGTGGGTGATCCGGCCGCCGATGCTGTGGGTGTTCACCGCGATGTCGATCCGGTTGTAGCCCAGGGTGAGATCGGCATGGTGCCCCAACTCCTCCTGGATCTGCGCGATGTGGAGGACCATGGCGGCGGCCGGAAAGTGCCCGTGGAAGAGGTAGTGCCGGCGCAGCTGCTCACCCTCCACGGACCATCCCGGCAGCTCCGCGAGACGCTCCTCGACCTCCGTCGCGCTGAGCGGTTCCACCTGAGCATTCATCGCGCTCGCCTCTCGCCGTGTGCCGGCACCGATGAGCCGGCTCCCGATACGTATCACTGTCCGGCCGCCGCCTCCTGCCGCGCCGGCCACACCACTCCCACCCTGGCACGCCGCCGCCCCTTTCCCCCGTAACGGCAGCACGGCACCCACCCCCTCCCGTCCGGGCCCCCGCCCCCGGCTCGTTCCCCCAGCTCGACCTGCCCGCATCCCCACCCCTCGGCTACCGTCCCTCCCATGACAACTGCTGCGGCGTCCTCGCCGGAGACGACCACGGGCGTGGGCACACTGTTGCGCGAATGGCGCGGCCGGCGCCGGATCAGCCAGCTGGAGCTGGCGCTGCGCGCCGACTCCTCCGCCCGCCACATCAGCTTCATCGAGACCGGCCGCTCCCGCCCGAGCCAGGAGATGGTCCTCCGGCTCGCCGAACATCTCGACGTCCCCGTACGGGAGCGCAACGCCCTGCTGATCGCGGCGGGCTACGCCCCGACCTTCCCGGAGACCCCGCTGGACGACCCCTCGATGGCCGCCCTGCGCTCCGGTATGGAACGCCTGCTGACCGGCTACGAACCGTTCCCCGCGCTGGTGGTCGACGGGACCTACCACGTCCAGGCGGCCAACCGCGGCATCAGCATGCTGCTGGAGGGCGTGGCCCCCTCGTTGCTGCAGCCGCCCCTGAACGCCATGCGGATCACCATGCACCCCGAAGGCCTGGCCCCCCGCATCCGCAACTACCGCGAGTGGCGCGGCCACCTTCTCTCCCAGATGGAGCGGCAGCTGGCCCTGATGCGCTCCGCCCCCCTGCGCGCGCTCTACGACGAGGTGCGCGCCTACCCCCTGCCACCGGGCGGCCGTGAGGTGGCGGCCTTCGGCGACCATGCACCCTTCGCACTGCCCATGGTGATCGAACACGACAACACCGTGCTGTCCTTCATCTCGACCATCGCCACCTTCAACACCCCCATGGACGTGACCGTCTCCGAACTGGCGGTGGAAACCTTCCTGCCGGCCGATCCGGAGACGGCGGCGTATTTGCGGGGCGAGGTGAGGTCGTAGCGCCGCCGGGTTCGGCTGCCGGACTCAAACAGCAGGCACCCGGTCCAGGAACCCCAGGACGGACCGGATCCGCCCGTCCTCCCCCAGCCGCATCACATCGAACCCGGCCACCGGCGCCGCCCCGTCCACCACACTGACCAACTCCCACCCGAACCGCGCAATGTCGTGGTGCCCGTCCACCTCACCCAGCTGCCGGAACTCATAACCGGGGAACTGCGCGTGGGCCCCGGCGATCGCGGCCACCAGCCCGTCATGCCCCACGACATCGGCCAACGGATCGGTATAGGTGACGTCCTCACAGAACGCCGCCCCAACGGCCTTGCCCAACGCCCCCTCCTCGCGCGCATTCCACGCCTCGAAGTACCGCGCAACGGCAACCGTGTACTGGTCGCCGGCGTTAGGCGCCTGCTGAGCGACCTGCTCCTGATGCTGCGTCATGACGTACTCCCACTCCTCGTCATCCATCACGCGTGATGCGTCATGCGTGAATGCGTGATGCCCGAACAGCACCACTGCCTGGCACCGATCCACGGGCCGGAGTGCGCCGGCCCGTGAACCGATGCCTTCACCTTGCCGGGTGGTGGGGTGGGGGTCGATTACGCGGGAGGTAATGAGAGAAGGGGGCCAGGCACATGCCTACGCGGCGCGCGGGGATCTCGCTCAGCTGTGATAGCGGATGTAGCCGTTGCCGTCGGAGTCGGAGCCGCTCTTCGTGTAGGCGTGGACATCCGAGCGGCTGCCGGAGGGCTTGTACAGGTAGATCGTGTCGCGGTCGTTGTTCCACATGAAGTTGCAGTTGTCGCGGTAGACCACGTTGTACGTGTCGCTGTCGGTGCCGTGGCCGCCACGGAGCTTCACGTAGTCGCCGGGCTGGAGGTAGTGGCTGGCGGTGAAGGTGAAGCGATTGCCGGTGGCGTCCTTGACGACATAGCCCTTGAGGTTGATGGTCGCCGAAGACGAGTAGTTCTTGATCGTCAGGTACTCCTCGTCGGTGTTGCCCGAGGAGCAGCTGTTGGAGTCCCGACCGGGCGCGTCGTACTGGACGCCGCGAATCTTCAATGCTGAGTGGTATTCCGCGGCCTGAGCCGGGGCGGCGGCGAGAAAGGACAGCGCGCCGGCAGTGACAGCGGCGGCAGCAGCGACGACAGGACGCTTACGCAAGAGAGATCCCCTCCACAGTTTGACGAATTCGTGTTGCATGTGGAGGACTGGCAACGGTCCACGATGGTTGCACGGTGAACAACAGTGACTGAACTCAACCGTAGGGGGTCGAAGTTTGCCCGTGGATGTACGTGGGAGCACGCCTCGCCAACGGCTCATGCGGGTCGCGAAGGGCGGGCCCAAAGGGAAGTCAGCCCGACGTACCCGGCCAGAGCCAATGAGCCGCGCGCCATGAAGTCGACCCACAAGTCGGTGAGTTCGGCGATGTTGCCTACCCGCAGGACGCCCCACAGGAAGGCGAGCGTGAGCGTGCCGGCCACGGTCAGGGCGAATGCGTAGCTGACGAGCGCTCCCCTGTTTCTGCCGAGCCAGCTGCCCAGAAGGCCTGAGGGAATTTGCACCATCACGTGGAAGGTCACGCAGGCGAGCAGGGCGGCCAGGAAGATCATGAACGGCGGCACGTCTGCTGTGGGATCGCCGGCCGGTGCCGCTCCATAGGCGTCCAGAGCCCACGCCGGCGGGACAAGGAAAGTGAGCGCCAGCAGCGCTCCACTCAGATGCATTGCGCCGAGGTGTACCGCCGTTCGGCGGAGCAGGAGCTTCGAGCGACTCGTCATCGAAGCCGGATGGTCGGACCCCGCAATCATGCAACCCCCATCTGAGCCTGGTCAGTTCTCCTCGTGCATCAGCAGTCAGTATGGTCTCGGCTTCTTTGATGAGCGGGTGCGGGGTGAGTCCGAACAGTCGTCGTCGCGATGCCTGCGCCGTGTTCGTGGCGTATCCAGCCCCACGTGAGCACGGTGCCGTCGGGCGGAACCGCCAAGCCGTGGGACGGACCGGCGGCGATGCGTTGCACTCCGGTCAGGTCCGCACACGGACGGCGGTGGAGCGGTTGGCGTTGCTGCCGTCGCCGAGCTGACCGTTTCGGTACGAGAAGCCCAGGTCACAGGGGAGGGACCGGCCCCCAGGAGTCGTGAACGTTGCGCAGAGCGTGGGGCGGCATAGCCTGGGGGGTATTGCCACGCTTGCCCCGGCCCCGTGCCGCTGGGCGGCATCCGGCGGCGACTGCGGCAAACCCGTGTCCGCCCGTGTCGAGCGGGTGGCCGGTGAGCGACGCCGACGAGAGGACAAGCCATGAGCACCCCGACACCCGACGAAAACGCGCCCCCGAGCGGGGCCTCGTCCCCCGAGGGAGCGCCGTCCGCGGCGGAGGCGGCGGATACCCAGGCCGCCCTGGTCGAACTCGCGAACAGTATGGCCCTGCTGCCGCAGGCACCGCCGGTCGAGGGCGAGGAGGCGCGTCCGGAGGGCGCCATCTCGCTGCCGGTGATCGAGCAGGACGGCAATCGGTACATCCCCGTCTTCACCACCGAGGACGCGCTGGTGGCGGCCGGGGGAGATCCCGGTGCCGCGCTCAGCATCCCCGTCGTCGAGCTGGCCGCGAACTGGCCGGCGGACGACCTGTGGCTGGCGGTCAACCCGTCCACCGAGGAGGGCCTCGCCCTTCCCCCCGACCTGGTGCGGGCGCTGCCCGTCTTCAGCCAGGGCAACGGCCAGGTCGACCTGTCGGGCCAGGCCGGTGCGGAGGGTGGTGGCGGCGCCGGGGAGCCCGGCCGGACACCGAACGGCGGATGATCCGCACACCCCGTCCGTCATGGACGACATGCACACCCCGCCCGGGCGCCCGGCACCCCGCCGCGGGGAGGCAGGCACCCCCCTGAGGTAGCGGTAACCCCCGGCTCGGTGCGGGGGTGGACCGGCTGTCGGGGCGGGGGCCGGGTCAGAAGACTCGTCGGTATGACGACGAGTCTTGAGTTCTTCCGTTCGGCCGGCGGTCCGGCGGCGTCCGCGGGCAGTGACTTCGCACGGCTGTCGCGCCGCATCGTGGCGGCGGGGCTGCTGCAGCGCCGGCCCGGCTACTACGCCGTGCGGCTCACTCTCGTGACGATGGCGTTCGCCGGTGGCTGGGTGGCGTTCTTCGCGCTGGGTGACAGCTGGTGGCAGATGGCCGTGGCAGCGTTCCTGGCGGTGGTGTTCGCGCAGGTCGCGCTGGTCACCCATGATGTGGCGCACCGTCAGGTGTTCCGCGGGCGCCGGCCTAGTGAGGTCGGTGGTCTGCTGTTCGGCAACCTCGGTGTGGGGATGTCGTACGGCTGGTGGATGAACAAGCACACCCGGCATCACGCCAACCCCAACCATGAGGAGCTGGACCCGGATGTCGCACCGGACATCCTGGTGTGGTCGCGGGACCAGGCGCGGGCCGCCACGGGGCTGCCCCGCTTCATCGGCCGCTATCAGGCGCAGCTGTTCTTCCCGCTGCTCACGCTGGAGGGGTTCAACCTACGAGTGTCGAGCATCCGGGCGCTGCGCTCCCCCACCATGAAGCACTGGGGAAGCGAGGCGGCGCTGTTGCTGACCCATATCGTCCTGTATCTCAGCGCGCTGTTCCTGGTGCTGTCTCCCGGTAGGGCGCTCGCCTTTCTGCTCGTCCACCAGGCACTCTTCGGTGTCTACCTGGGGTGCACCTTCGCGCCGAATCACAAGGGGATGCCGACGCTGACGGGCGGCGCCCGGCCGGACTTCCTGCGCCGTCAGGTGCTGACCTCACGGAACGTCCGGGGCGGGGCGCTGACCGACTTCCTGCTCGGCGGGCTCAATTACCAGATCGAGCACCACCTCTTCCCCAGCATGCCGACACCGCACCTGCGGCGTGCGCAGACGATCGTGCGGGCGTACTGCGCCGAGCTGGGTGTCCCGTACCACGAGACCGGGCTGATCAGGTCGTATGCGGAGGCGCTGCGGCACTTGCGGCGGGCGGGGGAACCGCTTCGTGGTCCGCGGGCGTAGGCAGCGAGGTCGCCGCCTCCTCCCCCTGGCGCGCCGTACGACGGGCCGCCATCCAGGCGTAGACGAGGATGCCGGCGAACAGGAAGAGCACGCCCTGGTAGATCGCGGCGTAGCCGGCGCCGGCGACGAGCCAGAAGGTGAAGCCGAAGGCGGTCAGGGCGAGGGTCAGATCGCGGGCGAAGCGGGCGGGGCGGACCTTCTCGCGGCGGCCGGTGAGCAGGAAGTAGACCTGGGCGCCGGCGGCGAGGAGGTAGGGCACGGTCGCCGAGAAGGTGGTGATCAGCACCAGGATCTCGAAGACGCCGCCGGAGCCGATCAGGTAGTTGATCACCGTGAGGGCGCTGGCCAGGACGACGGCGGCCAGGACTCCGAAGGTCGGCACACCGCGCCGCTTGGTCAGGAACGGTGCGGGGAACAGCCCGTCCTTGGCCGCGGCGTACGGGGACTGGGCGCTCATCAGGGTCCAGCCGTTGAGGGCGCCGATGATCGAGACGACGGCGGCGATCGCGACGACCGTGCCGCCCCAGTGCCCGCCGAACATCGCGTTCACCGCGTCGGAGAACGGCGCCTGGGACTTCACCAGCTTGTCGTGGGCGACGGTGCCGAAGACGGCGACGGTGCCCAGGAGGTAGACCACGGCGGAGCCGATGGTGCCGAGGACGGTGGCCCGGCCGACGTTCCGCTCCGGGTCGCGGACCTCGCCCGCGCTCATCGCGGCGGACTCCACACCGACGTAGGAGTAGAGCAGGATCGCGGCGGCCGCGGACATCCCGCCGAGCGCGCTGCCGCTGCCTTCGTGGAACGAGCCGAGGTTGGCCGGGTCGAAGAAGAACAGGCCGACGACGGCGATGAAGAGCAGCGGGATGAACTTGAGGACGGTGGAGACCGTCTGGACCAGGCCGACGTAGCGGGTGCCGGCGAAGTTGGCGAGGGCCGGCAGCCAGAGCGCGCCGAGCGCGATCGCGAGGTCGGTGGCGTCGGTGGGGCGGCCGGGGAGCAGGACATGGACGTAGCCGACGATGGCGACCGCGAGCGCCGCGTTGCTGACCCAGGTCATGGTCCAGTACGACCAGGCGGAGAGGAATCCGGCGAAGTCGCCGAACGCCTCGCGCGCGTAGACGTAGGGGCCTCCGGTGTCCGGGTGGCGCTCGGCGAGCCGGCCGAAGACCAGGGCGAGGGCGACGGCGCCGACGGTCAGTACGCCGAAGGCGACGAGGCTGACGGTGCCGAACGGGGCCACCGATGCCGGCAGCAGAAAAATGCCGCCACCGATGATGTTGCCCATCACTAGGCAGGTGGCGGTTCCCAGACCGAAGCGGCGCGTGTGCCGGTCGTCCATGGCGTGGTGGGCCTCTCGTCGTGCGCTGTGCACCCGGGGTTACCGAGCGGTGCTCATCGTCGGCGATCGGTGGCGTCCGCCAAAATCAACGGGATTTGTCCTGCGCGGCGGGGTCCGGGGGTGGAAAACCTTCGGGCGGACGCACTCCGCGCCGTAGTTCGTCCGCCGCGGGTCCCAGGGGCAGTTGTGGCCCCTCGGCCTCCCCCAGCCAGCGGCGGAGCACCCGGTGCACCTGTTCGGCGCCGGTCAGCGTCTCACCGTCCGGGGCCGGCGGGGTGAGTTCGGCGGGCCACAGGAGGAAGGGCCGGCTCTGGGCGCCGCCCAGCCCGCCGTGCGAGCCGATCTGTTCCTCGAAGGCGTGTACCGCGCCGGTCTCCGGGTCACAGGCGGAGTTGACCATGACGTCGGCGGCATGCGGGAAGCGGTCGGTGCGGCGTACGGCATCGGCCGCGCCGTCGCCGAACGGTGCCAGCGGGTCGGCGCCGATGAGGCGGCCGGTGTCGAGATGGTGCTCGGCGCCGGCCGGGCCGAGCACCACGGGGCCGTGCACCGCGGAGCGGACCAGCAGAAAGCCGATGCCGGGGTGGTTGGCGAGGGTGGAGAGCAGAGCGGGGTGTCTGCGGTCCAGTTCCTCGCGGGTGATCCGGCCGGGCACGTCGGGGAAGGACACCAGACCGAGGTTTCCGGAGGCCAGCACGAGGGGCTGGGAGGAGCCCGGGCCCGCCGTCCGTTCCGGGCGCTGTCCCGCGGCCTCCTCGGGGCGGTGCGGCGCGGCCTCCTCGGGGCGGTGCAGCGCGGCCCGCGCCGCCTCCCTGGCCTCGGCTCCGCTCGGCGTGCGTCCCGCGCGGCGGGGTACCGGCAGCCCGCAGCCGGCGCGGACGAGATCGCCCAGGCTCAGCCCGTAGCGCTCCAGGAACGTCGGGCCGTGGCTCTGGCCGTGGTCGGAGAGCAGCACGATGCGGTAGGGGCGCGGTGCGTGCCGGGCGGCCCTGGCGATCAGCGCGATGGCCCGGTCGAGGCTGCGCAGGACCTGGAGCGCATCGCGGTGGGCGGGCCCGGAGTGGTGGGCCACCTCGTCGTAGGCGACGAGGTCGGCGTAGATGGCGGTGCGGCCGGCGAGCAGGTCACCGATGACGGCCGCGACCACCACATCGCGCTCGACGACCGTGGCGAAGGCCCGGATGACGGGGTAGAGGCCGCCTCGGGTGACCCGCGGCAGTTCGCGGCGGAAACGGGTGCGCAGCGACTGGACGAGCTCGCGGACGACCTCGGCGGCGAAGGAGACGGCGGTACGGGTCGCATTGGCCGGGTCGGAGAAGTAGGCGAAGTAGCCGGCGCGGGAGCGGTTGTACCTGCCGCGCCGGGCCGCCACCGACATCACCAGGGCGACCTGGTCGGCGCCGCCGCTGAAGAGGTTGCCGCGGCTGGCGCCGTCGTAGGCGAGCAGTCCGCCGTCGCCGGTGCGCTCGATGGCGCGGCGCTGGAGTTCGGCGGCGCTGCTGGGCCGGTTGCTGACGACGACGGTGCGGGTGTCCTTCTCGTACCAGCGGAAGGCCGGTACGTCCTCGTTGCTGCCGTGCAGGAGGGCGAGCTGGCTGGCGCCGGTCTGGCTGGACCAGTCGGTGCGCCAGGGGGTGAGGCGGTGGCCGGCGCCGGTCCAGCGGGCGACGGTCGGCATCAGCGGCTGCTCGCCCCGGACGGCCTCGCACAGCAGGTCGTGGCCCACTCCGTCGAGCTGGAGGAAGACCGTGCCCGGGGAGGCCGGGCCGCGGGCGGGGCCGGCCCGGCGGCCGCGGCGGCGTCCGGCGAGCCGGACCAGTCTGCGGTGGTAGGCCTCGTCATTGCGCACCGCGAGGAAGGCGGAGGTGGCGGAGGAGGCGGCGGACATCACAGCCGCGACGATCACCGCGGTCTCCGGTGCGGCCTGTCCGCGCCCCTCGGGGATCAGATCGAGGGCGAGCAGCAGCAGGGAGCCGTTGAGGAAGAAGACCAGCAGTCCGAGGACGAGCGCCGGCACCAGCAGCAGGGCCCGCACGAGAACGGGCCACACCAGCGCGCTGAGCAGGCCGAACGCGCCGGCGCCCAGCGCGGCGGTGACAGCGGTGCGGGTGAGGCTGTCGCCGCCCGGCGACTGCAGCCGGAAGTCGGGCAGCAGCGCGGCGAGCGCGAGCAGGGTGAGGCTGGACACGAGCCAGATCGCGAGCACCCGGAACAGGGCACCGCTGAGGGCCTTCCACCGCGGCATCCGCACGCCGTTCCACCTCACCCTCCGGCCCGCCCCGGCCGTGCGGGCCTGCCGCCAGCATGGCACCAGGTGCCGCGGGCACAAGTGCTGCCCCGTATACGGCGTTGCACGCGCATCCGCTGATACGGGGACGCGCCGCTCAGTCGCGCCGATACGGCTCTGGCGGCGCGCCCGGGACCGGGTCGGGGCACCCGGTGCGCCGGGCCGGTCGCTCCCCCGCCGGCCTTTTTCCGGGCCGGATGGTGGAGGATCGAGAGGACCGCACACGGGAAGCGGGAGGACCACACACAGGAAGCGAGGCGGCCGCCCGCGGAACGGGGCGGCGCGTCGGGACGGGAGGTGCTCGGTGTCGGTGGAGGTCACCTGGTGGGGGCATGCCACTGTGACGGTCGAGGACTCCGGGGTGCGGGTGCTGACCGACCCGCTGTTCGTGCGCCGGCTGGCCCATCTGCGGCGCCGGCGGGGCGCGCTGCCGCCTGCCGAGGCCGCGCGGGCCGATGTCGTCCTGGTCTCGCATCTGCACGCCGACCATCTGCACCCCGCCTCGCTGGCCCGGCTCGCGCCGGGGACCCGGCTGGTGGTGCCGCACGGGGCGACGGCCGCGGTGCCGGGGCTGCGGCGGGTGGCCGCGGCCCGTGCGCTGCGGGTCACCGAGCTGCGGGCGGGCGAGGAGTGCGCGGCCGGCGCTCTGACGGTCCGTGCGGTGTCCGCCGCGCACGACGGGCGGCGGCTGCCCTACGGACCGCGCCGGGTGCCTGCGCTCGGCTATGTCGTGAGCGGCGCGGCCCGGACGTACTTCGCGGGCGACACCGGGCTGTTCGAGGAGATGGCGGAGGAGGTCGGGCCGTGCGAGGTGGCGCTGCTGCCGGTGGGCGGCTGGGGGCCGTTCCTCGGGCACGGCCATCTCGATGCGCGGCGGGCGGCGCAGGCGGCGGTGCGGCTGGCGCCGGGCTGTGCGGTCCCGGTGCACTACGGCACGTACTGGCCGATCGGGATGGATGCCGTACGTCCGCATGAATTCCATGCGCCGGGCCAGGAGTTCGAGCGGCAGATGGCGCTGCTGGCGCCGGAGGTGACGGTGCACCGGCTCGGGCACGGCGAGTCGGTCCGGCCGAAGGTCGTGTGATGACGCTCTTCGGTGAGCTGGTGCCGAGCGTGCCGCCGGAGTCGACGCAGCAGGTGGTCGGCTATCCGTCGCTGTTCCTGCTGGTGGTGCTCGGGTCGCTGGTGCCCGTGGTGCCGACGGGGGCGCTGGTCAGCTCGGCGGCGGTGGTCGCCTTCCATCACACCTCGCCGTTCGCCCTGCTGATGGTCTTCGTGGTGGCGTCGTCCGCGGCGTTCCTCGGCGATGTGGGGCTCTATTCACTCGGACGGCGCGGCAGCCACTCCCCTCACGGTTCGCGCTGGCTGGCCCGGCTGCGCGCCCGCGCCGCACCGGAGCGGCTGGCCCAGGCGCAGCACAAGCTGCGGGAGCACGGCGTCCTGGTACTGGTGCTGTCCCGGTTGGTGCCCGCAGGGCGGATCCCGGTCATGCTGGCGTGTCTGCTCGCGGCGATGCCCCTGCGGCGGTTCGTCCGTGGCGATGTTCCGGCGTGTCTGGCGTGGGCGGCGACGTATCAGCTCATCGGGCTGCTGAGCGGCTCACTGTTCCGCAATGCGTGGCAGGGCGTGGCCATGGCGATCGCCCTGACCGTGGTGATCGCGGCGGCGCCGGCCGTCTGGCGACGCCTCGGACCGGCCCGTGGCGAGGGTGGGTCGTAGGGCTCTAAAGGCACTATCCGATGGGTCGTGTGACCAGCCCGGCATCCACAGCGTTCCGGTTGGCATGAGCGGGGTGGTCTGTCGGATCAGCACTACATCCATTGCAGAGCGGTTTGCGCGGCTCGAACGAAGTTCAAGACAGACTGCCAGAACGGTTCGTAGCACTTGTTGAACGTCTCGGCGGCATCCGGATCGCCCTCGATCGCGGCCAAAAGCGCGTCGTACGGAGGGGCGGTTGACCGTCGAAGACCGTCCGCGGCGTCGGCTACTTCACTCGGCCCTTCCAAGGTGACGATCCATACCAGATGGCGCAGTTTGCCGTACTCGTCGCGCAACCGGAAGCGGAGGTCTCTCAGAGCAGGCAGCTGCTCCTGCTCGCAGCCAGTCCGGTGAACATCGGACACCAGCCAGTACAGCTCACCGATGCGCTGAGCCTGCTCGACGAGGTTGGCGTAAGCGGTCCGTCGCGTTTCGCGGAGCCGTTCGGTCCGCTGAGTGTTCGCGGCGGCATCAGCTTGTATACAGGCAGCCCGAGCCGTACCTCGACTTGTCACCCAACTGGCAAGAACGGCAGTGCCGCCGGTCAACGAAGCAATCCAGAGTGCGGTGTCAACCATGTTCCTCAGTATCTTGGTTCGCAGGATACTGAGGAACATGGTGCTGAGCCCGCCCCGCGCCCGGTCGAAACCAACGCCAATACGCCCTGGCAGTGGGACGATCACACGACCCAGACAGCCCCAAGTCCCGCCCGCGGTCCGCCCGTTCCGGTTCGCGGACGCGTCAACGCACGGCCAACACCCGCTCAGCGCGCGGCCAGCACCCGGGAGGCGCCGACGGGCAGGTCCCAGAGGTCCGCGCGGGGGCGTCCGGTGGCGGCCCAGGCGGCGCGGACCCGGTGCAGCGGTTCCAGGGGTGGCTCGCCGGAGAGCAGAAAGGTCGACCAGTGCATCGGGGCCAGGGCGCGGGCGCCCAGGTCCTGGCAGGCCTTGACCGCCTCCTCCGGGTCGGTGTGCACCGGCCGCAGCATCCAGCGCGGGTCGTAGGCGCCGATGGGCAGCAGCGCCAGGTCGATGCCGGGGTAGCGGCGGCCGATCTCCTCGAACCAGTGGCCGTAGCCGGTGTCCCCGGCGAAGTGGATCCGCCGCCCGTCGGGCGCGGTCAGCAGCCAGCCGCCCCACAGGGAGCGGCAGGTGTCGGTCAGGGTCCGCTTGCTCCAGTGGTGGGCGGGGACGAAGTCGACGCGTACGGGGCCGCCGGGGGCGGGCAGTTCGACCGCCTCCCACCAGTCGAGATCGGTGACCCGGGTGAAGCCGCGCCGGCGGGCCCAGGGCGCCATTCCGGCGGGGAGCAGCAGCGGGGTGTGCCGCGGCAGCCGCTTGAGGGTCGGGGCGTCGAGGTGGTCGTAGTGGTTGTGGCTGATGACGACGGCATCGACCGGCGGCAGGTCTTCCCAGCGGACGCCCACGGGGGTGACCCGGGCGGGCGTGCCGAGGATCTTGCGGGACCAGACCGGGTCGGTCAGTACGGTCAGTCCGCCGATCCGGATGATCCAGCTGGCGTGCCCGGCCCAGGTGACGGCGAGGGTGGTGGTGTCGGCGGCCGGCATCGGGCCCGGTTCGAAGGGCAATTGCTGGATCTCGGCGAGCGTCTCGGGCGGCGGGCGCAGTTTGCCCTCCCGGGCGATCCGGGCCAGGGCGCGGACGCCGGGCAGCGGCGCGGTCAGCCGGTGGGTGAAGTCCCGCGGCCAGGTGCGGGGTTCGCCCAGCGGGCGGGGTGCGGTGAGCGGGGGCGGGGTGGCGTGCGGGAGGACGGGCGCGTCCGTGGTGACCTGCGGGAGGACGGGCGCGTTCGCGGTGGCGTGCGGGAGGACCGGCGCGTCCGCGGTGGCCTGTCCGGGGGCCTGCCCAGTGGCCTGCCCGGGGGTCTGCCCGGTGGCCTGCCCGGTGGCCGGGCCCGGGGTGTGGCCCGCTCCCCCGCCCCGTTCGGCGGCCTCGCCGGGTGCGGCGGGCGGCAGCCGCTCGGTGTCGGGGGGCCGCTCGGTGTCGGGGGGCTGCTCGGCGAGGGAGCGCTCGGTCTGTTCGGTCATCGAGGGGCTCCTTTCGGTGGACAGAACCGGGGCGGGTCCGGGTGAGATGGGGCGCGGGCGGGCGCCGGGGCGGTCAGCCGTCCGCGGATGTCGTGAGCCCGGCCAGTGCGCGGGACAGGGCGGTCAGCACCTCGGTGATGTGCGGGAGTTCCAGCGGATCGGGGGCCGCCAGGGCGCGCCGCCGCTGCTCCCGGTCGGCGCCCAGCAGCGCCTCGGCGCCGAGCCGTACCCGCAGCGCGCCCGGCGCGTCACCGAAGTGGTGTCCGCCGCGCGCCGCCCAGGGCGCCAACTTCCGTTCCAGCGCGTGGGATTCCACGATCCCGCGGGCCCCGAGGGGACGGCGCAGCGGCTCGAAGTCGGCGTACAGATGGCTGCCGGAGTGCGGCGGACGGCAGACGGCACCGGCCTCGGTGACGGTGTGGTGAAGTGCCGCGGCGAGGGCGCCGTACACCCGGGCGACGGTGGCCGTCCTGGCGCGCACCTCGTCGGACTCACCGAGCGCATGGGTGACGGCGCAGCCGAGCGGCCCCGGAAGCGGTGTACGGACCGCGGCGAGCGCGTCCAGCACGGCAGCCCGGAGGACGGTTCCCCGGTCGGTGCCGGGGAAGCGGGCCAGGGCGGCGGGCCAGGAGGCGGGGACCAGCGTGGCCCGAAGGTCGGTGAGCACCACGACGCCGTCGGGCAGCATCTCGGCGGGGCTGAGCACCACGGTGTCATGCGGATCGTGCAGCAGATCGCGGCGGCTCTCGTCGCTGATGACCCACAGCCCTTCGTCCGCCGCCGCCTCACAGACCTCGTGCAGCTGTTCCGGCGCGGGGCAGGTGCCGGTCGGGTCGTCGGCGACGGAAAGGACCAGCACGCGGGGGGTGTCGCCGTGCATCCGGGCCCGGCGGACGGTCTCCAGCAGCGCGAACGGGTCGGGCACCCCGCCCGATTCGGCGGGTACGGGGGCGAGGTGCACCGGCCGGCCGAGCAGCCGGGCGGGGGGTGCGTACGACGCGGAGCAGGGCCGCGGCAGCACCACGGCGCCGCCGGCCGCGGCGTACAGCGCGAGCAGCAGGGCCGGCGCCCCGGGGGCGGCGAGCACCCGGTCGGGGGTGGTGACCAGGCCGCGGCGTTCCCAGTAGCCGCAGGCCGCGGTGCGCAGCGGCGCGGCGCCGCCCAAGGGCTCGGGTTCGGTGCGGTCGGCGGCCGCGGCGAGGTGGGCGGCGAGTTCCGGGAGGACCGGCAGGCCCACCGGCGGATCCGGGTCCGGCTCAGGCCGCGGATCCGGGGCGGTCCGCTGCATCCGTTCCTCCACTCCACGACGGCGGGTCGATCGTGGGCCCATCACATGAAGGGCGGCCCCGTCCACCTTGGCAGATCACGGGGGTGGCGACGGGGGGCGACACGTCAGCGGAGGGTGGGACCGGCGCTCAATGCGCCGGGCGCGCCGGCTGCGCCTCGTAGCGATGCACCGTGACCACCTCGCCGGTGCCCCAGTCCTGCCGCTCGGTGGCGCGGCGCCGCCAGCCCAGCCGCTCGTAGAGGGCGATGGCCGTGGTGTCGGTGGTCTTCACCTCCAGTACGGGCCGCAGTCCGCGGGCCGCCGCCTCCGCCTCGACGGCGCGCAGCAGCCGTCCGCCGAGGCCCGCACCGCGGGCGGCGGGGGCGACATACAGCCGGCTGACCTCGGGGCCGCACAGCGCGGCATGGCCGGTGACCGTGCCGTCCGTCTCGGCGACCCAGGCGGCGGTCAGCCCGTCGGGGGTCAGCCAGCGCGCCGGATCGTCCGGCCAGTGGTGCGGATAGCCGTTGTGGGTGTGCACCTCGGCCAGGACGGCCACACAGGCGTCGAGGTCGCTGTCGTGACGTCTTCTGATCATCCGGGCATGGAAGCACGGCGGGCGGGGGGCCGGCAGCCCGTTGGCCGCTGGGGGCGCTCTCCCCGATCTCCGTGGGGCCGGACGCTCCGCTGCGCCGCGCGCGGGGCCCGCGCGGCGGGATCCTGCCTGTTCCGGGCCGTGTGGGGTACAAGGTGGCGCATGCGATCGCTACTGACCCATCTCGACCGGCGGACCTTTGACCTGATTGCCGCGCGCGAATGGCCGGGCGCGCAGCGGGTGCTGCCCCGGCTGACCCGGAGCGCCAACCACGGGCTGCTGTGGTTCGGCCTCGCGGCCGGTGCGGCCGCGCTGGGCGGCCGGCCGATGCGTCGGGCCGCGCTGCGCGGAGTGGCCTCGCTGGCCGTGGCGTCGGCGACGGTGAACACCCTGGGCAAGCGCTCCGTACGGCGGCAGCGCCCGCTGCTGGAAGCGGTGCCGGTGATACGGCAGCTGCACCGCCAGCCCATCACCTCGTCCTTCCCCTCCGGGCACGCGGCCTCGGCGGTGGCGTTCGCGACCGGTGTGGCCATGGAGAACAAGTGGTGGGGGCTGGCGCTGGCGCCGGTCGCCGCGTCGGTGGCGTTCTCCCGCGTCTATACGGGCGTGCACTATCCGGGTGATGTGCTGGCGGGTGCCGCGCTGGGGGCCGGGGCGGCGTTCGCGGTGCGCGGTTTCGCACCGACCCGCGCCCAGCTGGCGCCGCCCGCCCGGCCTCGCGCGGAGGCGCCCGCACTGCCGCGCGGCCGCGGTCTGGTCGTGGTGGCGAACCAGAGGTCGGGGCAGCGTTCGGGCCCCCGCCCGGACCGGGCCGAGGAGGTGCACGGGGTGCTGCCGCAGGCCGAGGTGACGGTGTGCGGGGATCCGGACGGGCCGTCGCTGGACAAGGCCCTGGAGGACGCCGCGGAGCGGGCCAGGACACTGGGCGGTGCGCTGGGGGTGCTCGGCGGGGACGGCACCGTCAATGCCGCGGCGGCGGTCGCGGTACGGCACGGACTGCCGCTCGCGGTGCTGCCCGGCGGCACGCTGAACCACTTCGCGTACGACCTGGGCATCGAGACCTATGCGTCGGCGGCACGCGCCGTGGAGACCGGTGAGGCCGTCGCGGTGGATGTGGCGCGCTTCCGGGCCGGGCCGCATCTGGAGGGGCGGCAGTTCCTCAACACCTTCTCGATCGGCGCGTATCCGGAGCTGGTGCGGATCCGCGAGCGGTGGGCGGGCCGGATCGGCGCCTGGCCCGCCGGGGTGCTGGCGGCGTGGGAGGTGCTGCGCACCGCCGAGCCGCTGACCGTACGGATCAACGGCGAGCGGCGCGCCGTATGGCTGCTGTTCGTCGGCAACTGCCAGTACCGGGGGCTGGGGTTCGCGCCGGTGCGGCGGCACGATCTGGCGGACGGGGTGCTCGATGTGCGGGTGGTGCACGGCGGGCGGCTGGCTCGCACCCGGCTGCTTCTCGCGGCCCTGACGGGCACCCCGCGCAGCTCTCCGGTACTCGGTGAGGCGCGGCTGTCCCGGCTGCGGATCAGCGACCTCCCCGAGGGCACCACACTGGCCTTCGATGGCGAAGTGGCCCCTGCGCCAAGCGAGTTGACGCTGGAGAAGCAGAACGAGGAGCTGACGGTCTACCGCCTGCTGCCCGAATGATGAGATGCCACTCTCATCATTCGGGATGGCGGCGTACGGTGTGGACACCACACCGAGGGGCGGCCGCGGCGCGGTGCGAGCGGTCGCCCGGGCGGCGGCCGGGGGTGCTGTGGTGCGCCGCCCGGCCGCCCTCCGACGCATGTGAAGGAGCCGGCCATGCCGCAGGAATCCGCCGTCTACACCCATGGGCACCACGAGTCCGTACTGCGCTCCCACACCTGGCGCACCGCCGCCAACTCGGCCGGATACCTGCTCGGCGCACTGCGTCCGCACATGCGGATCCTGGACATCGGCTGCGGCCCCGGCACCATCACCGCCGATCTGGCCGCACTGGTGCCGGAGGGGCAGGTCACCGGCCTGGAGCAGGCGCCGGACGTCCTGGAGCAGGCGCGCGCCACGGCCGACGCCCGCGGGCTGACCAACGTCCGCTTCGCGGTCGGGGATGTCCACGCACTGGACTACCCCGATGACACCTTCTGTGTGGTGCACGCCCATCAAGTCCTGCAGCACGTGGGCGACCCGGTCCAGGCGCTGCGCGAGATGCGCCGGGTCACCGAGCCCGGCGGGATCGTCGCCGTCCGCGATTCGGACTACGCGGCGATGACCTGGTACCCGGAGAGCGACGGGATGACCGACTGGCAGCGCCTGTACCAGCGGGTGGCCCGCGGCAACGGGGGCGAGCCGGACGCCGGACGCCGGCTGCAGGCCTGGGCGCGGCAGGCCGGTTTCGCCCCGGACGCGATCACCGCCACGGCCGCCACCTGGCTCTTCCGTACGCCCGAGGAGCGGTCCTGGTGGAGCGAACTGTGGGCGGACCGTACGGTCAGCTCCTCGTACGCACAGATCGCGGTGGACGGCGGGCACGCCACGACGGAGCAGCTGCACCGGATCGCGCGGGCCTGGCGGACCTGGGGAGCCGACGAGGACGGCTGGTTCGGCGTCCTGCACGGCGAGATCCTCTGCCGCGTCTGACCGCGGCGCACCGCGCCCGGCGCTGACGGACCGCTCACCCCGACACCGGCCACACGGCCCCGCGGCCCCCACCGCTGAGGACCGCCCGGCCGGACCGGCCCTCCGCTCATCCCTCCGACGGCCCAGCCGCACCCCCTCCCCGGCAGATAAATCCTATTAATCCCGGTATGGATGGGGCGTGACCCCACAACGACGCCTGGCCGCGATAGCGGCGCTGACCCTCCTGGCGGCGGGCTGCGGCACCCAGCAGTCCGCCGGCCCCACACGCTCCGCGCCGCCCTCCCCGCCGGGCGGCGCGCGGGCCTCCGCCACGGCCGGCTTCACCCTCCTGGCCACCGGCGATGTACTGCCGCACAGCGAGATCATCCGGCGGTCCGGCGCCGATGCGCACGGCCAGGGCCATGACTTCCGCGCCATGTTCGCCGGGGTGAAACCGGTGGTCTCCGGCGCCGACCTGGCGATCTGCCATATGGAGACGATCTACGGCAGGGACGGCGGGCCGTTCACCGGCTACCCCAGCTTCAAGTCCCCGCCCCAGGTCGCGGCCGCCCTCAAGGACGCCGGCTACGACTCCTGCTCCACCGCTTCCAACCACACCCTCGACGACGGCGCCGACGGGGTGCACCGCACCCTCGGCGCCATGGACGCGGTCGGTCTGCGCCATGCCGGCTCGGCCCGCTCCGCCACCGAGGCCTCCCGGGTCACGCTGCTGCGGGCCGGCCCCGCGAAGGTCGCCCAGCTCTCGTACACCTACGGCACCAATGGCATCCCGCTGCCCGGCAAGGCGCCCTGGGCGGTCAATCTGATCGACCGGAAGAAGATCCTCGCCGATGCCCGCGCCGCCCGCCGGGCCGGTGCGGATGTGGTCGTCGTCAGCATCCACTGGGGCACGGAGTGGCAGCAGCCGCCGGACGAACAACAGCGCACCCTGGCCCGCGCGCTGACCGCGGCACGCACCGCGGGACGGCCCGACATCGATCTGATCCTGGGCACCCATGCGCATGTCCCGCAGGCCTACGAGAAGGTCAACGGCACCTGGGTCGTCTACGGGATGGGCGACCAGCTCGCGGGCCATATGTTCAACCACAGCGACCGGCCGGACGGCCGCGGCAACCAGAGCTCGATGGCCCGCTTCACCTTCGCCGGACCGACCGCTCCCGGCGGGCGCTGGACGGTCCGCAAGGCGGAGTTCCTCCCCCAACTCACCGACGTCAACGACGGTTTCCGGGTCGTGAACCTCAACGCGGCGCTGGCCGCGCAGCCCGGGCGCAGCGACTACGCACGGGCCCGGGACAGCATCCGGGACATCGTGCTGTCCCGGGGCGCGGCGAAGAGCGGGCTGATCATGGCCAAGTGATCGCGCACCGGCAGGTCCCCCAACTAGGGTGGTCCGTATGGACATTCTGGGGACCTCATTGCGGGTGTGCGTCAGTGATCTGGATTCCGCGATCGGCGTCTACGAACGGCTGACCGGGGCCGAGGCCATCCGCTTCCAGCGCGGCGGGGTGGCGGTCGCGGCCGTCGGGTGCTTCTTCCTGATGAGCGGCCCCGAGGCGGAGTTGTCGGTGCTACGGAAGATCACGGCGACGCTCGCCGTCAAGGACGTGGACGACGCGGTGGCCGACCTGAAGGCGGTCGGCGCGGACATCATCGCCGGCCCCCTGCCCACACCGATCGGCCGCAACCTGGTGGCCCGCCACCCGGACGGTTCGGTCTTCGAGTACGTCGACCGGAAGCAGGACGCGGACGCCTAGGACGGGCAATTCCCAAGTCCTGGTCGGTGGTCGTAGGCGATGCCCGGCCTTGGTCAGGTAGGTGAATTCCGGCGGGGCTCATCCCACTCCGGTCGCCTCCTCCGGCCGGGCGAAGGCGAGGATGGCGGGGACCGCTTCGCGCAGGCTCGTGAAATGACGGTGCACACCGGCCACCGCGGCCGCGGAGTTGACGCCCCACACCGTCATTCCGGCCCGGAGACCTGCTTCGACTCCGGACGGGGCGTCCTCGATGACCAGGCAGTCCTCGGGCCGGGCACCGAGCTGCCCGGCGGCCAGGAGGTAGGGCACGGGTGAGGGTTTGCCCTCTTCCACCGCGGCGGCATCCACGATGACGGGCGGGACCGGCAGACCGGTCCGAGCGAATCGCCCGCGCACCCGGTGCTCGTAGTTGGAGGTCACGAGCGCCCACGCCTCCGACGGCAGAGCGCCCAGCAGCTCCGACGCACCGTCGAAGGCCGCGTAGACGCCGGACCGGACGTCCTCGTCCTCCAATGTGTGCAGCGCCGCCAGGCACTCCCGTGGATCCTGGTCCGGGACCACTCTCGCGAAGGTCTCCAACGGCCGCGTCCGCAGCGCCACCCGGTAGACCTCCGCCGCGTCCAATCCGTATCGCCCGGCCCACGTTTCCCAGACCCGGCGCTGGTTGTCCACGGCGTCGATCAACGTGCCGTCGACATCGAGGAGGACACACTTCCTGGGGTCGGGCCGCACCATCTCACCGGTCACGCCGTGATCATGCCAGGTGCCCCTGAAGAACATCTACGCGAATGTGGCGGGTGAGATGAGTGAGGCGAGTGAGGCAGTGGTGAACGGATGCCCGAGGTCCGGGGGTTGCCTCTACCGTGCATGGGCCTGCCGTCCGGATGGTTCAGTGGACCTCGAATGCGCAGGCTGAACGGGTCGGATGCGCGAGGTGCCCAGCAGGGTGCACAAGGAGGGTTCCCCATGCTCGATCGTTCTCGTGGGGTGCGGCGTGTGCGTGTCTCAGCGTCCGGGCGGCGGCGGGTGATCGCGATGGGCGCCGTGATGGCTGCGGCTCTGGCCGTGGGCGGCGCACTGCCCTCGTCCGCGACGCGGGCCGATGGCTCCGGTGATGCCGTGCGGAAGGGGCTGGACCGTCTGGTGCACGAGGACCGGTACCCCGCCGCCCTGGCCTCCACCGTCGGGCGTGACGGGCGCGTCCACCACTTCACCGCCGGTGTCGCGGACTTGCGGACCGGAGCGAAGGTGCCGGTCGACGGGCAGGTGCGGGCGGGGAGCAACACCAAGGCGTTCACCGCCACGGTCGTCCTCCAGCTGACCGGCGAAGGCAAGGTCGCTCTCGATGCCCCCGTCGAGCGGTATCTGCCGGGCCTGGTGCGGGGCGAGGGCATCGACGGACGCCGCATCACGGTACGTCAGCTGCTGCAGCACACCAGCGGACTGCCCGACTACACCGACTTCATCCCTGACCCCACCGGCACGGCCCGCCACACCTACGTCCGGCCCCGCGCCCTGCTCGATACGGCGCTGGCGCACAAGGCGGTGTTCGCTCCCGGGACCAGCTGGGCGTACAGCAACACCAACTACGTCCTGGCCGGGCTGCTCATCGAGAAGGTCACCGGCCGCCCGCTCGCCGAGCAGCTCACCCGGCGGGTCATCGACCGGACCGGGCTGCGCCACACCTACTTCCCCGGCGTGGGCGACGAGGGCATCCGGGAAGCGCACCCTCAGGGCTACTTCGCCGCGAAGCCCGGCAGACCGCTGGAGAACATCACGGAGCTGGACCCGTCCTGGGGCTGGGCCGCCGGACAGGTCATCTCCACCCCGAGCGACCTGAACCGCTTCTTCACCGCCCTGCTCGACGGCGAGCTGCTCGAACCCGCGCAGCTCGCCCAGATGCGCACCACCGTCAAGGTCCCCGAGAGTGCCGGTATCGGGCCCGGCGTCCGGTACGGGCTGGGGGTGACCAGCGCGCCGCTGAGCTGCGGCGGCCGGTCGTGGGGGCATGGCGGGGACATCCCCGGCTACGCCACACGCACCGGTGTCACCGATGACGGCCGCGCCGTCACGGTCGCCGTCACCGCCGACGGACCGCCCACCGAGCAGGGGCCCGGCGATGTCCTGGCTCTCCTCGACTCCGCCCTGTGCTCCTGAGGCCGACGGGCCTGTGACGACGGGCCTGCGACGGTGCGGCATCGGTAGCCGTGCCCGGCTCTGTCGGCCGCCGCGAAGCCGGCTGGTGAGCATGCGGGGGAGCCAGGACGCTGGTGTCGCCCAAGGCGGACGACGGTGTGGCCCCCGCCCGCGGAGCCGGGGCGGGCGCCGTCACCTCGATGAGACCGGCTCACTCCATGGCCGGGTAACGCCCCCCGCCTCAGGACACATCCAGCACGATCTTGCCGCGGGTCCGTCCCGTCATGCTCTGCCGGAATGCCTCGGCCGTTTCGGTCAGGGGGAAGGTCGCCGCGACCGGCACCGTCAGCTTGCCGGCGTCCGCGAGCGCGCCGAGGGCCGTCAGGTCGGCGGTGTCCGGACGGACCCACACCATGTGGCCGCCCTTCGCCTTCACCTCGCCGTCGGCGATGGAGGCCACCCGGCCGCGGTCCTTGAGCAGTTCCTGCGAGACCTCCACGACGCCACCGCCGACGAAGTCCACGGCCGCATCGACGCCTTCGGGTGCCAGCTCGCGCACCCGGTCGGCGAGACCGTCACCGTATGTGACCGGTTCGGCGCCCAGGGACCGCAGGAACTCGTGATTGTGCTCGCCGGCCGTGCCGATGACGCGCGCTCCCTGCGCGACCGCGATCTGGACGGCGAGCGAGCCGACGCCGCCCGCGGCGGCATGCACCAGAACGGTCTCGCCCGCCGTCACACCGACCCGGCCGAGCGCCTGATAGGCCGTCAGTCCGGCGAGCGGAAGTCCGGCGGCCTGCTGCCAGCTGAGCGATGCCGGCTTGCGTGCCAGGGTCCTGACCGGGGCGGCGACCAGCTCGGCGAAGGTGCCGTGCTGGACCTCGTCCTTGCGGACATAGCCGATGACCTCGTCGCCGACCGCGTACTCGGTGGCGTCCGCGCCGACCGCCTCGACCACGCCCGCCACGTCCCACCCGGGGATGAGCGGGAAGTGGCAGTCCATCATCGGGTCCAGATAGCCCGCGAGGATCTTCCAGTCCACCGGATTGACGCCGGCCGCCTTGACCCGGATCAGGAAGGAGTCCGGGCCCACCTTCGGATCGGGGTGGTCGGTGTATTCGAGGACCTCGGGGCCGCCGTAGCTGTTTGCGATGATTGCCTTCATGATCCGCTACAACGCGTGACGACCGGGGTTCATTCCACGCTCGCGCCGACGGTCACCGAAATGGCGTACGAGGCGCGCGGGGACCGGGCGGAGCGGGCTCGGCCGGCGTGGTCAGCGCTGGGCGCGGTGGGCGCCGGGGGTGTGGCCGAAGGCCCGGCGGAACACGTCGATGAAGGCGCTGCTGGAGGCCCAGCCGCAGCGGTGTGCCACGACGGTGACGGGGGTTTCCTCGGCCAGCAGACGCAGGGCGTGGTGCAGACGCAGCTGGGTGCGCCACTGCGGGAAGCTCATGCCGAATTCGGCCCGGCACAGCCGGGTGAGGGTGCGGTCGCTGACACCGGCCGTGGCGCCGAGTTGCGCCAGGGTCCGGTTGTCGGCCGGGTCGTCGCGGAGCAGGGCACACACCGCGACCAGCCGCGGGTCGGTGGCGGCGGGCACATGGAGGGGCTGTTCGGCCGAGTGGCGGAGCTGGTCGAGCAGGACGGCCCGGAGGCGGCGGCGTTCGGCGCCGCGGTCGGCGGGCCGCTCGGTGTAGGCGAGGATCAGCTCACGCAGCAGCGGGCCAACCTTGAGGACCGCGGGCCGGTCCAGGCGCAGCGGGTTGTCCCGCACCGGCAGTGCCACCAGATGGAGGTCGGTGTCGCCATGGGCGTGGTGCTCGTGGACGGTGCCGGCCGGGATCCAGACGGCCCGGGTGGCGGGCGCGATCCAGCTGCCCGCCTCGGTGGTGACGGACAGTACGCCGCGGCCGGCGTAGACGATCTGGTGCTCATCATGGCGGTGCGCGTCGACGCCGGTACCGGCGGGCAGAGGGCGCAGGCCCGTGGTCATGCGCGGGGCGTGGCGGCTTTTCGGCATTGCTTGTCAATTTATCGGAAGCGGACGGCTCCCCGCGGCGCCGATCATCGAGGAACTACGGCAGACCAGGCCCACCGTCAGGAGTCCCCCTCATGGGCAATCTTTCGATCCCCCCTCTCGCGGAACTGCGGAAGCGCCGGAGCGCGAAATGGCGGACCTTCCCGGACGACGTCCTGCCCCTCCCGGTCGCGGAGATGGACTTCCCGCTGGCGGAGCCGGTCGCCAGGGTCCTCCATGAGGCGGTCGACCGGTCGGACACCGGCCATGCGGCGCCGACCCGCGAGCTGGCGGACGCGATCGCCAACTACGCCCGGCGCAGCTGGGATTGGCGGATCGACGCCGACGAGGTGCGCACCGTCGCCGATGTCGGGATCGGTATGGTCGAGGTCCTGCGCCGGGTCGTCAGCGCGGGTGACCGGGTGGTGATCAGCCCTCCGGTGTACGAGCCGTTCGCCTGGTGGATACGTGAGGTCGGGGCCCACGTGGTGGAGGCACCGCTGGCCCACGGACCACACGGGTGGCAGCTCGATCCGGACGCTCTGGAACGGGCCTTCGCCGACCACGCCACGGCGTATCTGCTGTGCAATCCGCACAATCCGGTGGGCCTGGTGCACCGGCGTGAGGAGTTGGCCGTGCTCGCCGAGCTGGCCGACAGATACGGCGTTCATGTGCTGTCCGACGAGATCCATGCCCCGCTCGTGCTGCCGGGGGCCGAGTTCGTCCCGTTCCTGTCGGTGTCGGACGAGGCGAGGCGCTGGGGGTTCTCGTTCCTGTCGGCCAGTAAGGGCTGGAATCTGGCCGGGCTCAAGGCGGCCGTCGTCGTCACCGCCGATCCGGCGCCGAGGCGGTATGTCGACCGCCTGTCGCCCCACTCGCTCTATCGCACCGGGCACCTCGGAGTGCTCGCCACGGTGGCCGCGTTCAACGACGGCGGCCCCTGGCTCGCCGACGCCCTGGAGGTGCTCGACCACAACCGGGTGCTGCTGGCGGATCTGTTGGAGAAGCTGCTCCCCGACGTGCGCTACCGGCAGCCGCAGGCAGGCTTTCTGGCCTGGCTCGACTTCCGCGCCCTCGGCTGGGGCGACGATCCCACCGCGCGTCTCCTTGCCGCCGCCCGGGTCGCCCTCAACGCCGGTCACCGCTACGGCCCTTCCGGCCACGGCTTCGCGCGGCTGAACTTCGGCTGCGCACCGCAGACGCTCACCGAGGCCCTCACCCGTATCGCCGCGGTCCGCTGAGACCTCGCAGAGCGGGACGGGCGGCCGCCGCTCATGGTGGAGCGCGCTGCCGGCAGGCCGGAAAGCCTGTCCAGCGGCCCCGCCCCGGCCCCTCAGCCGGGCTGTGCCCCCATGGCGCGCAGCAGGAACGGGAGGAGTTCGCTGATCGCCGCCTCACCGGAGGTGGGGCCGTCCGTAGCGCCCTGGTGGGTCACATCGGGGGTCAGGAAGAGGCGGCTGACCATGGAGCCGACGACGAGATCGGCCAGCACATGGGCATCCTCCAGCGGCGGGATGTCGCCGCGGGCGACCGCGCGGCGCACCACCTCGGCGGCCCGGTCGCGGACCGGCTGGACGATCGCGGAGTCCAGGACCCGGGCCAGCGCCTCGTTGTGCGCGGCCTCGCCGATCAAGATGTGCAGCAGCCGTCCGCCGGGGCCCTCCAGCGTTTCCGCCTTGTCCCGGAGCAGGACGGCGAGGTCGCCTCTGAGGCTGCCGGTGTCCGGCTGCGGGCCGAGGTCGCTCGCCCAGCTGACGGCGGTGCCCACGACCAGATCTTCCTTGGAGCGCCAGCGGCGGTAGAGGGTCGCGGTGGACACCCCGGCCCGCTTGGCGACGGCCGCGGTGGTCAGTCCGCCGTAGCCGCTCTCCTGCAGGACCTGGAGGGTGGCCGCCAGCAGTGCCCGGTCGCGTTCGGCGTCCCGCGGCCGGCCGCGGGCGGGCTGCCCCTCGGGGGGCGCGGTCTGGTTGCTCTCGGTGCGTTCGGCCACACCGGGAGTCTACCGCCAGCATTACGAAACGAAATGTTTTCGTTTCGTGTAGCCTCGGCGTCATGGCCCCTCAGAACCACACCACCGACCTGGACGCCGCCGCCGTCGTCGGCCGGCTCCGCCGCACCTTCACGACCCACCGCACCGCCTCCCCGGAATGGCGGCGCGGCCAGCTGACGGCCCTGCGCACCCTGCTCACCGACCACCGCGACGACCTCCTCGCCGCGCTCGCCGAAGACCTCGGCAAGGGCCCCGAGGAGGCCTATCGCACCGAGATCGGCTTCACCCTCCACGAGATCGACCACACCCTGGACCGGCTCGACGACTGGCTGGAGCCGCGGCCCGCTGAGCTGCCCGAGCGACTGCTCCCGGCAACCGCGCACACCGTCCGGGAACCGCTCGGCGTCGTCCTGGTGATCGCGCCCTGGAACTATCCGCTGCAGCTGGCGCTCGCCCCGCTCGTCGGCGCGCTGGCCGCGGGCAACTGCGCCGTCGTCAAGCCCAGCGAACTCGCCCCCGCCACCTCGGCCGCCCTGGCCCGGCTGCTGCCGCGCTATCTGGACAGCGACGCGGTGGCCGTCGTCGAGGGCGCCGTCCCGGAGACCACCGCCCTGCTGGCCCAGCGCTTCGACCACATCTTCTACACCGGCAACGGCACCGTCGGCCGGATCGTGCTGGCCGCCGCCGCACCGCATCTGACCCCGGTCACGCTGGAGCTGGGCGGCAAGAGCCCGGTCGTCCTCGACCCGGGCACCGATCTGGCCGCGGCGGCCCGGCGGCTGGTGACCGGCAAGTTCCTCAACGCCGGCCAGACCTGTGTGGCACCCGACTACGTCCTGGCGATCGGTGACACCGCCCGGGAGATCGAGCCGCATCTCGCCGCGGCGGTGCGCGAGACGTACGGAGCCGATCCGGCCGGCGCCGAGGAGTACGGACGGATCGTCAACGAACGGCACTTCGACCGGCTGACGGCCCTGCTCGACAGCGGCCGCACGGTCATCGGCGGTGCGCACGACCGCGCCGCGCGCTATCTGGCGCCCACCGTCCTCGCCGATGTCGCCCCCGACGCACCGGTGATGCAGGAGGAGATCTTCGGCCCGATCCTGCCCATCGTGCCGGTGCCCGACCTGGACGCTGCGATCGCCTTCATCAACGACCGGGACAAGCCGCTGGCGCTCTACGCGTTCACCGCGTCCGAGGACACCAAGCGCCGGCTGCTGGCCGAGACCTCCTCGGGCGCGCTCACCTTCGGGCTGCCGGTCGCCCATCTCACCGCGCCCGAGCTGCCGTTCGGCGGGGTCGGCGAGAGCGGGATGGGGCGCTACCACGGCGAGTACTCGCTGGACACCTTCAGCCACACCAAGGCGGTGCTCGACAAGCCGCTGGCCTGACGGCGGACGGGGCGGGGCGGCGGACGGTGCCGTCCGCCGGGCGTCGGGCGCCGTCCGCCGGGCGCCGACTACACCGGCCGCATCCGGTACTCGTAGCGCTCCGGGAGCGGATGCGCGGACCGGGCCGCGGCGCGGACCTCCTCGGTGACCGGGCCGCCGCCCGCGACCAGTTGCTCGGCGATGGCGTACCAGGTGTCGCAGAGCACCTCGTCGCCCTCCCGCAGACCGGCGATCTCGAAGCCGGCCTCGAAGATCTCCCGGGCGGCGACGGGCTGCCCCTGGGCGAGCAGCACCTGCGCGGTCAGCAGCTGGAAGCGGCCGTCGGCCGGGTCGGCCGGCCGCAGGTCCGCCAGCAGCTGCGCGGCCTCATCGGTACGGCCGGCCGCGAGCAGCGCGGGCACCGCCTCCCGGGCGAGCGCCGGCAGCACCACCCGCCAGGCCCGGGCGGCCGGGTCCGGTGCCGAGGCCGCCCGGGCCGCCTCGGCGCAGGCCTGCGCATACCGGTCGGCGGCGCGCGCCGGCTCGCCCGCCGTGGCCTCGGCAACGGCCAGGCAGTACAGCGGCAGACAGCCGGCACCGTGCCCGAGGGCCCGCTCCCAGCTGCGGACGGCCTGGGCGCGGTCGCCCGCCTGCCACTGGGCGAGCCCCAGGTGGTAGTCGGTGGACGGGCCGGGAGGTGCGGACTCCAGCAGGTCGCGCCAGGCGGGTGCGGTCAGCACCGGTCCGGGTACGGGGCCGCCGGCCGGCAGGTCCCCGGTCCTCAGCAGCGTCAGCCACGGCTCCTGCTCCGCGCCCAGCGTGGCCGGGCCGAAGGGCGTACCGGGCAGGTCCAGACCCGTGCGGGCCACCTCCAGTGCGCCCCAGCCGGAGCCGGTGGCCAGCGACTCCTTCGGTTCCTGATCGGCATACGGCAGCCAGGCGGCGTACGCGGCCTCGACATCCGCCCGGGGCAGGGCCGCCTGCAGCCGGGCCGCGACCTCTTCGCGGGCCGCGCCCCAGTCCGCACCGTGCACCGTCGCGGGGTCGGCGTCCAGCGGCCCGTACGCCTCCAGCCAGGTGAACTCACCGCCGGCGTCCAGCGGCAGATGCTCCAGCTGGGTACGGGCCAGACCGGCCTGGATCTCGGCGTAGCCGCCGGTGCCCGGCTCGGTGAGCCACTGCTGCCAGCGCCGCCCGGCCCGCCCCGCGCCCCACAGGAACAGCTTGCGGCCGCGCAGGGTGTCGGTGGAGGTCTGCACCAGACCGCGGCCGTCCGCGTCGAGGGAGGTGACCCAGCGGCGGGCGCCGTCGGGCACGTCGTAGAAGTAGTCGGCGGGGTAGGTGCTGCGCAGCGGGTAACTGCGGTCGGTGCCGTCGTGTTCGGGGACCGGGACGCGGCGCAGGGTCCGTTCGTAGCCGAAGTGCCAGGCCGCGTCGGCGGGCGCCAGGACGCGGGTGCGCTCACCTTCGGGCACGGCGGTGTTGGACCACCAGTAGACCGGCACGGTGTGGTGGTGCGGATTACGGATCCGCACGCCCACATGGAGGAAGTCGGAGCCCTCGGGCAGCCACAGGTCCACCTGGAAGGGCAGATCGCGCAGCCGCTCCCACTCCCACAGCCGCAGCATCTCCCCGCCGTCCGGCGCCGGGACGCAGGCGGCGTGCAGCGGGGCACAGGAGAGGGTGGTGTGACCGGTGGCGCCGATGTTCCACTCGATGCCGCCGGAGAACCAGGCGCCGTTGAGGGCGAAGGCGGCGGGCTGGAACACCGGGTTGCGATAGAGGAGTTCACGGTCGGTGGGCTTGTGGTGCAGGGAGTACACCCGGCCGCCGAGGCCGGGCAGGACGGTGGCGCGCAGCCGGTCGTTCTCGATGACCAGCGCGTCGAGGTCGGTGCTGCGGCGGGCCCGGCCGTAGCCGTCGCGCAGCGGGGCGGGCAGGATCGAGCGCAGCGGCGCACAGCCGATCTGCCGCGCCATGTCGGCGGGCAGACCGGCGTCCCGGGGGACCTCGATGTGGTGCGGGTCCTGGCCGGCGCGCAGCGCGGGGAGGGGGTTGTCCGGGCCGAGGGGGGCGGCGGGAAGGGTCAGGGTGGTGCGTCGCACACTCGTGGCCACGGCTGCCTCGCAATGCTGGACCGGGCCACCTCGGCTGCGGCGGCCTCCTGTTGACCATGGAACCGCGTGATCGCCGCTCTGCACAGGGCTCCCGGGGGCGGGGCGAGGTCAGGGTTGCGCAAAGACACTCTCAAGGAGCTCGGCGAGCAGCACCGCGCCGGTCCCCTCGGGGTCGCGGTCCGGGTCGTAGATGGTGACGTTGATGCCGACGCAGCGCGGTGAGGCGGCCAACGGCCCCAGCAGCGACCGGAGTTCGTCGGTGAGCAGACCGCCGGGGTCGGGGCTGTCGACGGCCGGCATGACGGACGGGTCGAGGACATCGGCGTCGAGATGGATCCAGAAGCCGTCGAGGTGCGAGCGCTGGAAGTGGGTGAGGACCTCACGGGCCACCGCCTCCGGGCCGCGCCGCCGGATCTCGCCGACCGGGGCGTGGCTGATGCCGAGGCCGGTCAGCTCCTCCTGGTCCTCGTCCGCGTCGCGGATGCCGAGGACGCACACGTCCTCGTCGCGGACGTACGGCCCCAGCCCGTCGAGGTCCGTGAGGTCCGCCTGGCCCCGTCCGGTGATCTGTGCCACGCCCTCCCCGGCCGCGGCCCCGACCGGGCCGGAGACCGCCGTGTTGCCGGGATGCCGGAAGTCGCCGTGCCCGTCGAGGTAGGCGACGCCGTAGCGCCCCAGCCGCCGCAGCGCGAGCACCGCGCCGAGCAGGATGCTGCAGTCACCGCCCAGCACCACCGGGAAGTCGCCGCTGCCCACATGCCCCTCGATACGGGTCGCGAGCCGGCTCGTGTAGGCGGCGAGGGCCGCGGCGTTGAAGTCGCCGTCGCCCTCCTTCCACTCCCCCAGGTCGTAGCGCGGCGGGACCACCACACCGCCCTCCAGGGCACCGAGCCGGCGCAGCAGTCCCTGTTCACGCAGTGCGCCCGCGAGCTTGTAGCAGCCGGGAACGGTGCCGGGCGCGGGCGGTCGCAGCCCCAGGTTGGAGGGGGCATCGATCAGTACGGTACGGCGCATACGGTGATCGTCACATAGGCCCACCGGAAATTGGGAGGCCCCGGAAGATCCGGCGAAATAGCCTGGCAACTCGGCTCATTGACACCCGCGGAACGGAAAACGGCCCCCATGGCGACCCAGCACACCTACCGAGTCATCGTCCGCGGCAAGTGGGACGGTCTGACCGCCGGGTCCCGGGAGAAGCTGCTGGCCGAGGTGGACGAGCACGGTCTGGCCCAGATGCAGTTCACGCCTGAGGGCTCGCTGGCGTACGACACCGCGCTGCACTCCTTCAGCTACCGCTATGTCATCGTCTCGGACGCGGCGGACGGCGAGGAGATGGCGGCCGCGCTGGCCGAGGACAAGGCGGAGACCGCGCTGCGGGCCGCCGGACTGGGCTACCGGGACCTGCGGTCCACGGCCACCGACATGGACACCATGAAGATCAACCGCAAGTCCCGGTAGCCGGGGCCCCGTCGGACGGCTGCGCGGCGGCGCCCGGTTCGTTGAAGCGCAGCCGGTTGCCGAAGGGGTCGGTCAGCGTGAGCGAGGTCCCGATCTCGTCCTGCTCCAGACCGGGCCGCAGATACGGGTAGTTCTTGCCGGCGAGCTCGGCGTGCAGCGCACGCACCCCGGTCAGCTCCGTGTAGACCGTGGAGCCGGGTGTCGCATCGCCGTGGTGCTCCGACAGATGCAGTACGAGGTCACCGCGCGACACCTGGGTGTAGAGCGGCATACCGGGCTCGAAGCGGTGCTCCCAGTCGACCGTGCAGCCGAGGTAGTCGAGGTAGAACTCATGGGCCTTGGCCACGTCGAAGATCCGGAAGACCGGCACGGTGCGGTGGAAGTCAGGGGTCATGGCGGACATCGAATCACTCCGCCTGCCCGGAGACCATCTCGGCGGTGATCGCCCAGCGCTCGTGGTCGCGCCAGGCGCCGTCGATGAAGAGGAAGTCCGGGGAGAACCCCTCCAGCCGGAACCCGGCCCGCTTGACCAGGGCGATCGACAGCTCGTTGGCCGGCTGGATGTTGACCTCCAGCCGGTGCAGCCCCATCGCCGTGAAGGCGTGGTGCAGCACGAGCCGCAGGCCCTCGCTCATCAGCCCGCGGCCGGCGGCATGCGCGAAGGCGCCGTATCCGATCGCGCCACAACGGAACGCGCCGTGCACGATGTTGTTGACCGTGAGGTAGCCGGCGATCCGGCCGTCGGCCAGCTCGCAGATCAAGAACCCCTCGCGCTGCGGCTCCTGGAGCCGCAGCAGATAGCTGTCGTACGCGGCGTCCGTGGTGGGCGGGAAGAGCCAGGGGCGGTGCAGCTCCGCGCTCTCCCGCGCCCGCGCGGTGAACTCTTCCCGGTCGGCGGCGGTGAAGTGCCGGATGCCCACCCGCGGTCCGCGCGCGAGGTAGCGGTCGTTGCTCGTCATCGGCAGATCGTACGAAGGGCGGCAGCGGCAGGCCAGCCGAAGCCCTGGCGGCGCGCCCGGACCCGTCCGGCCGTCACGGGCCCTCCCGCCACACCGGCGCGTCCGTTCCGCACAGACCGGGCGGGGTCGTCCAGGTGGCCGGTGCGCCGGCGAAGGAGACGGGCGGGAGGGCGTGGCGGAGCCGGCCCGCGGGGCTGTCGGTCTCGCGGAGGTGGTCCGCGGGGTCGTAGAGGGCGTCGCCGGGGGTCGCCGTTCCGGTCGTGAGCGGGCCGTCGTGCCCCGCCAGGCCGTGCGTCAGCCATCGCGCGGTGCGGGCCAGGGAGAAGGTCGCGAGGGTGGAGCCGCCCGTGCGGCTCTGTTCGGTCAGCGCGCGGAGCACCGCCGCGGCCATGAGGTAGCCCGTACCGTGATCCAGCGCCTGGGCGGGCAGTGCGCCGGGCGTGCCGCTGCGCTTCACTCCGCCTCTGCTCTCTTTTGAGTCCTCGGACGCAGAGCCCGCCTCGGCTTCGACGGCGGCGATCCCGGTGGCCACCTGCACCAGGCTGTCGAAGCCGCGCCGGCCACCCCACGGCCCGTCCTCGCCCCAGGCGGAGAGCCGGGCCACCACCAGCCCGGGGCGGCGTGCGGCCAGTACCTCCGGGGTGAGACCGAAGCGGTCGAGGGCACCCGGCCGGTAGCCGGTCACCACGACATCCGCGCGGGCCAGCAGTGCCTCGAAGTCCGCCCGGCCGGCGGGCGAGCCGAGGTCGAGCAGCGCGGACCGCTTGCCGAAGCCGGTATCGCTGTGGGCGTCCTGGCTCTCCGGCAGCTGGGGGGCGTCGATCCGCAGCACGTCCGCGCCGAGCAGTGCCAGGGTGCGGGTGGCGACCGGCCCGGCGATCACCCGGGTCAGATCGAGCACCCGCAGCCCGGCGGCCGGCCGCACCGGGTCGCCGGCGAGCGGCGGCAGCGCCCGGGGCGGCGCGTCGGCGCCGAGCGGTCCGAGGGTCAGCAGCGGCGGGGCGGCCGCCGCGGCGCCCTGGGGGTGGGCGGCCCACTCCTCGGGGGTGCGGACGGCGACGGCCAGCCCGCCCGCGGCGTAGACGGTTTCCTCGATCTCGACGGCACGGCGGCCGGCCAGTGCGGTCTCGACGTCCGGCACCCCGGCGCTGTCGGGCAGGTCCAGGGCGTGGAGCAACCGGGCGCGGTGGTGGGGGTAGTTGGCGTGGGTGCGTACCCAGCCGTCGGCGGTGCGCCAGAAGCGGGAGAGCGGGGCGAAGTTCGAGGGCGCCCGGCCGTCGGTCCGCAGATGGCGTTCGCTGACGAAGGCGGTGGCCACCGCGCCGTCGTCGACGCGTACGGCGGGCAGCGGACCGCCCTCGCGGCGGGCGGCGAGTTCGGCCGCCGCGAGGGCGCAGACCGCGACCGTGGAGCGGGCCAGCGACAGGGCCGGGAGCCTGGCCGGCAGCAGACCGGGCGGACCGCCGTAGGTGATCCGTTCCGTCAGGGCCGGGTCTCCTCCGAGCGCCGACCAGGCCTGCTCCGTACCGCTGTTGTGCCCGCCGGAATGTCGTTGTCCCATACAGGCAGTGTCCCACCCACCACCCGTGTCACACGGGGGCCGCCGCCCGCTCCCCCGCCGTCGGTGCGGCGAATGCCAGCCGGCGGTGGATGCGGCGCAGCATCAGACGGGCCATGAACGGGTGGACATGGCGGACGACGGCGAAGTAGAGGCGGCCGGCGGTGTGGTGGAGGCGGACGACCGTGCTGAGCGTGACCCGGCCGTCCGCGACCAGGATCGAGGCGCGGAAGTCCAGGTGCCGGGCGTCCTTGCCGAGCAGGATCTCGCCGTCCGCGCGCCCGGCGACCGGGAAGGACGCACCGCGCAGCACCCCCTCCCACGCCTCCGGCTCCTGCGGCATACCGGGCAGCAGATCCATCTGCCAGGCGTCCTGGAAGTCGGTCCGCGGGAAGGCGCGGTGCGCCAGCCGGGCCGCGGCGGGGAGCTCGACGGCCCGGGGCCGGTCCCAGAGCAGCCGGTTGAGCAGGCGTACCCGCGGGGACCGGCGGACCGGTGCCGACGCCCGGCCGGTGGCGGCCCGTTCGATGTTGTCGAAGATCTCCTCGACGACGGTGCCGTGCGCGGCGCGGATCGCCAGTGTCCACATCACTCGCCGACCCAGCGGGAGCCGGCTCTGCAGGACGTGCTCCACCCGGCAGCTGCCGGGCCCCAGGGGCCGGACGGTGATCTCGTGCCACCCGTCCTCACCGCCGGTGAAGTCGAAACGGACGCGGCGGCCGGGCTCATACGCCGCGACGCGGTAGCGGACGAAGCCGTGCCCGCCGTCGGCGCCGACACCCAGGGGGCGGTCGAAGCGCATCGGCGGCCAGACGGGCGTGGGGAAGAGCGGATCGTCCGCACCGCCGAGCCGGTCGAGCAGGGCGCCGACGGTGTCGGCCGGGGCCTGGACGGTGCGGGCATGAACATCGCGGACGGTACGCACAGGGCACCTCCATACGGTGGCGTATGTTTGACCGTACGGTACCGTATGGATATGGCGCAGCAGCGAGTGAAGGCACCCCGCGACAGCAGTGCACGGCAGCGGCTGACCGCCCGGGACTGGGCCGACGCGGCCCTGGCGGCCATGGGCGAGGGCGGCCTCGCCGCGGTGGCCGTGGAGCCGCTGGCCGCCCGGCTGGGCACCACCAAGGGCAGCTTCTACTGGCACTTCAGCAACCGGGACGCCCTGATCGAGGCAGCGCTGGAGCACTGGGAAGAGACCTGCACCGAAGCCGTGATCGCCGAGGTGGAGGCCGAGCCCGATCCGGGCAGACGACTGCGCCTGCTGCTCGTACAGGCCACGACACTGGCCGCCACGGACCCGCTGGAGGTCTCCCTGCTGGCGAGCGCGGCCGATCCACGGGTGGCCGCCGCGCTCGCCCGGGTGACCGACCGGCGCATCGGCTATGTCGCCGCGCTCTTCGAGGCGCTGGGCTTCCCCGGGGACGAGGCCCGGCACCGCGGTCTGCTGGCCTACACCGCCTACCTCGGACACACCCAGCTGGGACACGCCGTCCCTCAGAGCCTGCCGGCCGACGCCGCACGCGACCGGTATCTGGACGGCGTGATCGACACCCTCGTACGACCGCGAAACGGAGGTGATCGGTCCGAACTCGACCGAACCTGAACGAAGTTGGCCGAACTGCGCGTAGACATGCCCGGCATCCGAGGCATGAGGTGAGATCGGCGCGGCGATAACGGCGCGCCGCAGCATTGCCCACTCACACACGAGCAACGTGAGCCACTCAAGCCTCGTACGGGAGGAATTCCGTGACCGAAGCCATCCCCTACTTTCAGGACCGCACCTGTCCTTACCACCCACCCGCCGGCTATCAGCCACTGCGCGAGGCCGGTCCGCTGACCCATGTCACGTTCTACGACGGCCGCAAGGTGTGGGCGGTCACCGGCCACACCGAAGCCCGGGCGCTGCTGAGCGACCAGCGGCTCTCCTCCGACCGGCAGAACCCGGCCTTCCCGATTCCGTTCGAGCGCTTCGCGGCGATCCGCCGGGTCCGGACCCCGCTGATCGGGGTCGACGACCCGGAGCACAACACCCAGCGCCGGATGCTGATCCCCAGCTTCAGCGTCAAACGGATCGCCGCGCTCCGCCCGGAGATCCACCGGATCGTCGACGGGCTGCTCGACCGGATGCTGGAGCAGGGCCCGCCCGCCGAGCTGGTCTCCGCGTTCGCGCTGCCGGTCCCCTCGATGGTGATCTGCTCACTGCTCGGTGTCCCGTACGCCGACCATGAGTTCTTCGAGGAGGAGTCCCGCCGGATCCTGCGCGGCCGGACCGCCGAGGAGGCGGAGGACGCCCGGCTGAAGCTGGAGGAGTACTTCGCCGGGCTGATCGCCGCCAAGGAGAAGAACCCGGGCGACGGGCTGCTGGACGAGCTGATCGAGGAGCGGCTGCGGCCCGGCTCCCTCACCCACGACGAGCTGGTCCGGCTCGCCATGATCCTGCTGGTGGCCGGTCATGAGACCACCGCCAACATGATCTCGCTCGGCACCTTCACCCTGCTGGAGCACCCCGGACATCTGGACCGGCTCAAGGCCGAGGAGGACCTGATGCCGGCCGCCGTCGAGGAGCTGATGCGGTTCCTGTCCATCGCGGACGGCGTGCTGCGGGTGGCGAAGGAGGACATCGAGATCGGCGGGCAGATCATCCGCGCCGACGACGGGGTCCTGTTCCCCACCTCGCTGATCAACCGGGATGACACCGTCTATCCGTCGCCGGACGAGCTGGACCTGGACCGTTCGGCCCGTCATCACGTGGCGTTCGGCTTCGGGATCCACCAGTGCCTGGGGCAGAACCTCGCCCGCGCGGAGATGGAGATCGCGCTGCGCTCGCTGTTCACCAGGATCCCGGAGCTACGGCTCGCCGTGCCGGCCGCCGAGATTCCGTTCAAGCCCGGAGACACGCTGCAAGGCATGATCGAACTGCCGCTGGCCTGGTAGCAGCCATGACGGCAGACCAACGAAAGGGGTCCGGAATGCGGATCGCGATCGACACCGACCGCTGCATCGGCGCCGGCCAGTGTGCCCTGACCGCGCCGGGGGTCTTCACCCAGGACGACGACGGTTTCAGTGCGCTGCTGCCCGGCCGTGAGGACGGCGCGGGCGACCCGCTGGTGCGGGAAGCCGCCCGCGCCTGCCCCGTGCAGGCCATCGAGGTCACGGACGACTGAGCCGTCACCCTCGCGGACGCCCCGGCTGACGCGCCCGGCTACCGGCTGACACCGGTGCCCGCAGCGCGCCCGAGACGTTCCGCCCCTCCACTTGTCCCTACGGCATCCACCCCATCCGCTACCGCAACACCCCTTGGGTGACGGGCAGTTCGAGGACCCCGGTGTCCTCGGGCGTACTGCTGACCGTCACCGGCTTCACGCCGCGATTGCCCGCATAGGCGTCGTCGCTCGCGGCGATCACGAAGCGCAGCCGGTGCCCCGGCTCGTAACGGTGCACGATGGCCGGCAGTTCCACGGTGAACGGCCGGGTCACATCGGGCACGCGGGCCGGGGCCACCAACCGGTGCACCAGCGTCTTCTTGCCGTCCGGCGCGACATCGTAGAGCTTGGCGAACAGCACCAGCCTGTCGGCCGCGTCCGAGGACTTCTGGGCCTGCTCGGCCCGCGGTGAGACGACCTTCAGCGTCGCCCTGGGCGCGCCCACCACCTCCACCGGCCCGCCCGCCACCGGCGCCGACGTCCAGTCCAGAAAGGTGCCCCTCGCGTCGTACGGCGCCACGTCCGGCAGCCCCAGCATCCCGGCCAGCGAACTCTCCGAGTGGCTGCTCGCCATCCGCAGATTGCGGTACGACCGGCTGCCGCGCGCCACCTCACCGCGGTGGCCGACGAGCTTGCCGTCCCCGGAGAGATACAGCCGCCGGGTGCCGCCCGCCGGGAAGGCGGGCGAGGTGGCGTAGGCGGACCCGTCGGTCACCCAGTCCCGGTGGTAGGCGAAGGCCGGGCCGGTGCCGGTCGCCGTCCGGTGCCGCAGATAGCGGTCGAACCACGCCAGGATCCGCTGTCCGACGTAACTGGTGTCCAGATTGCCCTGCCCCAGGTTGAGTTCGCCCTTCGCCGGCTTCTTCATCCCGCCGCTGTGGCCCCATGCCTGCCAGATCATCTTGACCGGGGTGCCCTGCGCGGCGAGGGTCCGGTAGGTGGCGGTGGCCTCGTTGAGGTTGAACAGGCTGTCGTTCTGGCCCTGCACGAGCAGCGTCGGCGCCTTGACCGACGGCAGGTACGAGACCGGGGAGACGCTGCGGGCATAGCGGAAGACGGCGTCGGTCTTCTCCGCCGGGTACTTTCCGGAATCCAGCAGCCGCTTGGTCTCGCAGGCCCGCGCGACGAAGTGCAGACAGCCGGAGCCGCCGGTGCGCGACGGGTCGAGCTCCGGATGCAGCAGCCCCTGCGCCTCGCCGATCAGGAAGAACCCGTTCGTCCACTGCCACTTGTAGGCGCCGGGCAGCGGGCCGGTGACCCCGTGGGTCAGGCCGGCGTTGTTCGGGTCGAGCGAGTAGGAGAGGTCGTTCCAGGTGATGAGCGGGACCAGCGCGTCGACCCGGTGGTCGACGGCGGCGGTGGCCAGCTGGATCGCGCCACCGTAGGAGCCACCGATCATGCCGACCCGCGGATCCTGTGCGCCGTCCTTGGCGACATAGTCGAGACGTGTCCCGTTGTCGGCCGTACGGGCACCGGCCAGCAGGTCGACCAGCCCGCTCGCCGCCCGGCCGTCGATCCCGGGGTCGTCGAGGGAAATCGGGCAGCCGGTCTTGCCGAAGCCGAGCCCGGAGTAGGCCAGCGCCACATACCCGCGGGTGGCGAAGGCCTTGGCGAGGGCGTCGGTGGAGCCGTCCGCCTTGCTGCCGCCGAAGCCGTTGGTGGTCAGCACGGCGGGCGCCGGGTGGGCGGCGTCGGCTCCGGCCGGGCGGTAGACATCCGCGTCCAGGGTGCAGTGGCGTTCGCCGGCCCGGACGGTGACCTTCAGAGCGGTGACGGTGTACGGGTCGGCGGCTGCGACCGCGGGGGCGGTCAGGAAGAGCGGCGCGGCGAGGGCGGAGCCGGCCAGCAGGGCGAGGGACCTGCGGAGCACGGGGCGGGACACGGCTCGGGACACGCTGGGCACGAGGACCTCCACACAGGTCGTACCAACCAGTCGGTAGCGGCGCGCTCATGCTGTGACACGAGTAACGGCAAGTCAACGCTCCTGACACGCGTCGCCGTTAGGACGTGCGTTCAGGAGCGTCCCGGTCCAGGAGAGCGGGGGATTTCCCATGAGGCCCTGGACGGCGGGGCAATGACAAACCGTCAAGACGGCTAAGCGCTCACACCGTCGCCGGCTCCTCGAAGGTCAGCGTGCCGGCCGTGGCGTCCAGCTCGGCGGGGAGGCCCAGCGGAACCGTCAGCGCGGAATCCCCGTGTCCGAAGCCGAACTCCTCGGCCACCGGCACCCCGAGCCCGGCCAGCCGGTCCACCAGCACCTCCCGCACCCGGTCGTAGGGACCGCAGCGGGCCCAGGAGCCGAGCACGATCCCCGCGACTCCGTCCAGCCAGCCGGAGCGCAGGAGTTGGGTGAGCGCCCGGTCGATGCGGTACGGCGGTTCCCCGACGTCCTCCAGCAGGAGCAGCCCGCCCGCCGCGCCCTGCCGGGCCCACGGGGTGCCCAGCTCGGTGGCGAGCATGGCCAGACAGCCGCCGACGGTGACCCCGCGGGCCCGGCCCGGCACCAGCGGCCGGGCGGACGGCGACACCAGGGTGCGGACGGTCTCCGGCGCGAACAGCGTGCGCCGCAGGTGGTCACGGGTGGCGTCGTCCTTGAGGAAGACCTCCCCCGCGACGGCCGGCCCGTGCAGGGTGGACACCCCGGCCCGCACCGCGAACGCCTCGTGCAGCACCGTCACATCGCTGAAGCCGATCAGCGGTTTGGGGGCCGCGGCCCGGAGGGCGTCCCAGTCCAGCAGGTCGACCATCCGCTGGGCGCCGTAGCCACCGCGCGCCGCGAACACCGCTTTGACGGACGGATCGCACCATGCCTCCTGGAGGTCACGGGCCCGCTCCTCGTCGGAGGCGGCGAGATGGCCCAGCGTGGGGTGGGTGCCGCGGGCATGGGGCGCGGCGACCGGGTCGAGATCCCAGCCGCGGAGCACATCCAGCCCGCGGTCCAGCCGCTCCGCCATGAGCGGGCCGCTGGGCGCCACGACCGCCACCCGGTCGCCGGGCCGCAGCCGCGGCGGCCGGACCGCCCCGGGCGGCGTCATCCGCGCAGCTCCAGCGTCGGGACATCGCCGCGGGTGATGCCGAAGGTCTGGGCGTAGAGGGAGAGTTCGGCCTCCACCGCGCGCACGATGGTCTCCGCGCGGCGGAAGCCGTGTCCCTCCCCGGGGAACGGCAGATAGGCGTGCTGTATACCGCGCCCGGCGACCTCGGCGAGGAACCGTTCGCACTGCGCGGGCGGGCAGATCACATCGTCCAGGCCCTGGAGCAGCAGGAAGGGCGCGGTGATCCGGTCCGCGCGGTGCAGCGGCGAGCGCTCGCGGTAGCGGTCGGGCACCTCGGCGAGCGGTCCCACCAGCGAGTCCAGATACCGCGACTCGAAGTCATGGGTCTCGCCGGTGGCCCAGCCGGTCAGGTCCAGGATCGGATAGCTGATGGTGCCGCAGGCGTAGAGGTCGGTGGCGGTCAGGGAGGCGGCTGCGGTCCAGCCGCCGGCGCTGCCGCCGCGGATGGCCAGCCGGGCGCGGTCGGCGGTGCCCTCGTCGGCCAGCGCGCGGGCGACGGCGGCACAGTCCTCGACGTCCACCACACCCCACTGGCCGCGCAGCCGCTCGCGGTACTCCCTGCCGTAGCCCGTCGAGCCGCCGTAGTTGACCTCGGCGACGCCGATGCCACGGGTGGTGAAGTAGGCGATCTCCAGGTCGAGCACCAGCGGGGCCCGGCCGGTGGGGCCGCCGTGCGCCCACACCACGAAGGGCGGCAGCTCACCGTCGGGGGCGCGGTGGTCGGGGTTGTGCGGCGGGTAGATGTGGGCGTGGATGTCCCGCCCGTCGGGGCCGGTGAAGGTCCGGTCGACCGGCCGGGGGTAGTAGGCCGGGTCCAGGACATCGGCATGCCGGCAGGCCAGCACCCGGGCGCGTCCGGTGCAGGTGTCCAGCTCGACGACCTCGTACGAGCTGTGCGGGCCGGCGGCGATGCCGAGGACACGGCTGCCGTGCACGGCGAGGCTGGGCGCCCATTCGGTCCACGGGCCCGCCGCGTCGACCAGCTCGCCGCTCACCGGGTCGAGGATGCCCAGGGAGGTGGCGCCCCGGCCGTGGATCACCGCGAGGGTGCCGTTCTCCAGGGGCAGGAACCAGCGCTGGCCGACGGTCCACAGCGGCCCGCCGAACTCCTCCTGCCGGGCGGGGCACAGCGCGCGGCTCGCCACCACACCGTCGTCCGCCGCGTCGGGGTCGATGCGCTGCAGCTCCCACCAGCCGCTGAGGTCCGAGACGAACAACAGGGAGCCGTCGGCCGCCCACTCGATCTGGGCGACGGACTCACCTGCCGCGCCGCCGTGCGGCGCGCCGGGGCCGAGGTCGCCGACCAGCGGCCGGATGTCCTCGAACTCGCCCTTCCCGGTGACCCGCGCCACCATCGCCAGCGTGCCCTCCCAGGGCATCCGGGGGTGGTCCCAGGCGAGCCAGGCGACCCGCCGTCCGTCCGGGGAGATCCGCGGACCGGTCACGAAGCGATGCCGGTCGTCGCTCAACTCCCTTACCGAGGCCCGGTGTTCGGCGGCGGAGCCGTCGAGCGGCACGGCCGCGATCACCCGGCGCACATCGGTCGGCCGGTCGCCCGTGAACTCCTCCAGGACGCACCACACCTCACCGAGCTCCGGGCGCAGCACCGGATCGGCCCAGCGCAGCCCGTCACCGACGCCGGAGTGCGGGGTGAGCGGGCGCGGGGCCTCGTCGCTGTCCGGTGCGTAGGCGTACAGCCGCTGGTCGGCGAAGTTGCTGAAGACGACCAGCGGTCCGCGCTCGGTGACCGCACCGGCCCAGGGCTGGCCGCCGTACTCCAGTACCCGGCTGCGGACGTTCCAGGGCGCGGGAAGTACCGACTCCTCGGCGCCGGCCGGCCGCCGGCGGACCAGCGCCCGCCGGCCGCCCTCGGCGGGCCGCGGCTCCGTCCACCACACCTCGTCGCCGACGACACCCACGAAGGCCGGCCGGCCGTCGTGCGCCGCGACCATCCGGGCATCTATCGGGGACGTCCAGCCACCGTACGGAGCCGTGGTCACCATGCTGCAGTTCCTCTCCACCACCGGTCGGGCCATGCGTTCGGCCGGTCAGACCGCACGCAGGAAATGATCGAGTACCCGGACACCGAAGTGCAGCCCCTCGACCGGCACACATTCGTCCACACCGTGGAAGAGCGCCTGGTAGTCGAAGCCCTCGGGCAGTTTCAGCGGCGAGAAGCCGTAGCCGGTGATGCCCAGCCGGGAGAACTGCTTGGCGTCGGTGCCGCCGGACATGCAGTACGGCACGACACGGCCGTCCGGGTCGAAGCGCTCGATCGCGGCCCGCATCGCGGCGAACGTCGGAGAGTCGACCGGGGCCTCGAGCGCCACCTCGCGATGGTGGTACTCCCAGCTCACGTCCGGTCCCGTGAGCTCATCCATGGTCGTACGGAACTCCGCCTCGCCGCCGGGGAGCACCCGGCCGTCGACATGGGCGACGGCGGTTCCCGGGATCACATTGACCTTGTAACCGGCCGCCAGCATCGTCGGGTTGGCGCTGTTGCGGACCGTCGGCTCGACCAGTTTGGCGGCCGGGCCGAGCTTGCCGAGCAGCGCGTCGACATCGAAGCGCGGCGAATCGACATCCGCCTCGATGCCCTGCAGCGCGGCGAGTTCGCGGAGCGCGGCCCGTACCGTCGGGGTGAGCCGGACCGGCCAGTCGTGCTCGCCGATCCGGGCCACGGCCGCGGCCAGCCGGCTGACGGCGTTGTCGCGGTTGACCTTCGAGCCGTGCCCGGCCCGTCCCCGGGCGGTCAGCTTCAGCCAGGCCGTCCCGCGCTCCCCCGCGGCGACCGGATACAACTGCATCCCGCCGCCGGCATGGAAGGTGAAGGCCCCGGACTCGCTGATGCCTTCGGTGCAGCCCTCGAAGAGCCCGGGGTGCCGGTCGGCCAGGAAGCCGGAGCCGTCCTCGGCGCTGGCCTCTTCGTCGGCCGTGAAGGCGAGCACGATGTCCCGCCGCGGCCGCACCCCGCTGCGGGCCCATTGGCGGACCACGGCGAGCACCATCGCGTCCATGTTCTTCATGTCGATGGCGCCGCGGCCCCAGACCACACCGTCGCGGATCTCCCCGGAGAAGGGGTGCACACTCCAGTCCGCGGGCTCGGCGGGCACCACGTCGAGATGGCCGTGCACCAGCAGGGCATCGGCCGCGGGGTCGGTGCCCTCGATACGGGCGACCACATTGGTACGGCCCTTGCTGCGCTCCAGCAGCGTCGGCGTCAGTCCGGCCCCGGCCAGCCGCTCGGCGACGTACTCGGCGGCCGGGCGCTCCTGACAGGTGCCGTCACCGGCGTTGCTGGTGTCGATCCGGATCAGGTCGGAGGTGAACCGCACCACCTCGTCGAGCGCCTGCCGGTCCACACCGGGGGCCTGCCCGGTCCCGGGCTCCCCGGCGGACTCCACCTCAGCCATATTGTTCCTCCACGGCGGACGAGACGACGGTGGTGACCGCCTTGAAGCACCGGATGGCCTCGTACATGTTCTGACTCGTATACGCGATGCGGCGCTCCCCGCATCGTTCCACGCCGGGCACGCAGGTGGCCGCGCCCACCAGATGTTCCGCGTCGAATTCCAGCTCGAACCGGAACGGCCCGCGCCGGGACGGTTCATGACGCACCGCCAGCGCCGCTCCCTTGTGGGCGGCGGCCCGGATGTCGGCCGCCGTACGGGCCGGCGGCCGGCAGACCGCCGCATAGCGCGACACATAGTCCTTGACCGCCACACCGGGCGCCTGCGGGGCGTACCCGAGCGCGTCCTGGCAGGTGCGGTCGTCACCGGTGACCAGCACCACGGGGACGCCGTACTCGGCGACCACCAGGGAGTTCAGATAGCCCTCGCTCGCGCGGGTGCCGTCGACCCAGACGCCGGTGAGGGTGTTGGCGAGGTAGGTGTGCGCGAGGACGCCTTCGGTGCCTGCCCCGGTGTGGTAGCCGACGAAGGCGATCCCGTCGACGTCGCCGTGCTGCACACCTTCGACCATGCTCAGCGATTTGTGCCGTCCGGTGAGCATCTGCGCACGCTCGTCGAGCTGTTCCAGCAGGAGATTGCGCATCGTCCAGTGCGCCTCGTTGACCAGCACCTCATCGGCGCCGCCGTCGAAGAATCCGGCAATCGCCGCATTGACGTCGGACGTGAACATATGGCGGCAGCGCTCCCATTGGGGCGTGCCCGGCAGCACATCGGCCGGCCAGGTCACACCCGTGGCGCCCTCCATGTCCGCGGAGATGAGGATTTTCACATGCACCAGTCCCGTCGCAGCTAGGAGGCGGTACGCACGACATCTCACGTCGCCCGGTCACCACAGTTTCGGCGATGCCGAACGGATTGCCCAGCCTAACCAGGGCCTTCTGCCTGACGCCCCGTCCAGCGCGCTCCAGGGCAGCCGCGTTGAGCGCAACCCGCACGACTTCTTCATCACAGCAACACGATTCCTTTCAAGCGGAAGCTGGGGGTACGCTCGTCTCCCACCGCATCTCGCACAGTTTCTGTCGCAAAGCGGAAGGACTTCTGACGGAATCCGTAAGGACTTCTGAACGAGTTCTGTCAGCTGCCGACGGCACATGCCAGGTGAGGTACAACAGGCCGGACCAGCTTCCCACGCGATGAAACAGAGGCAGAATGGTGAGCGAGGCACTCAATGGCGTCCGGTTACCGCAATGCGGTGACACGCGAGCCGACAGCGAAGCCCAACTCGCGATCTTGACCGAACTGATCGCGCAGTCTCTTTGCGATCGCAATCCAGGCTTCAAGGAAGTGATCGAGCGGGGCGGCCCGCAGCAGGTGGCAAGGCTGATCCAGGACGTCCTGCGGTCCGGCCATCCGCTGCCCGAGAAGGTGCGCGCGGTCATGCTGCGCACCGACACCGACATCCATCTGGTGGCGTCCGCGCTGGGCGACTGCCTCGTCAGCACACCGGGCGAAGCGCCGGGCCTGCTGATCCCCGCCGCGCTGGCCGACGGCAAGAGCGGACGGGCCCGGCTGAAGGGCGTCCTGCGCCATCGCGCCGCGGTGGTCGGTCATGCGGTGGCGCCGACGGAGGCCGAGGCCTCCGTGCGCGCCGCGTCCCGGCTGCTGGACCTGGCGTCCGCGCACGACGGCCCCGACGCCGGAGTGGTGTTCGTCGACGACCACCTCTCCTCCCTCGTCCTCCTCCAGGACGAGTCGCTGGCCCACACGCTGATCGCCCGCCGTCTGCGCCCGCTCGCGGGGCTGACGCCGGAGCGGTGCGAGCGCCTGGAGGCCACCCTGCTCGCCTGGCTCGGCGGCATGGGGGCCCCGGAGGTGGCCAAGGCGCTCAGCATCCACCCGCAGACCGTCCGCTACCGGATGCGCCAGCTGGAGAAGCTGTTCGGCCCCCGCCTCCGGGACCCACGGACCCGCTTCGAGATCGAGATGGCCCTCCGCAGCCGCCAGCTGATGGCCGCCGCACGCCGGCGCCGGACGGGCGCGACCCGCCGTCCGCGCGTCACCACCAAGCCGCGTAAGGCCCTGCCACGCCCCTAGGGGGCGTCTTCCCGATCCGGCCTGACCGGGAAGACGCCCCCTGGAGACATGCCCGCATTCGCCCCCGGATTTGGCGAATGTCACATCCCGATACACCCCCCAAATACGGACAATCCACCCATCACGCCCGGGATGTCCGCACCCCCGCCGCGTATCGTCACCGTGACCCATGAAGCGGGACACCGGCCGGCCGCACGGCCGCAGTGGCCCGACGCACATCCGGTCGCACGAGGCCGGCCGCCCCACGGCGGAGCCTCCGGTACACAGCGGGACAGGACACCTTCTCCATGCACGGATCACGCATATCGACCTCCGCGCGCCGCGGGCTGGCCGCGGTCGTGGCTGCCGGATCGCTGCTCACGGTGCTCACCACGGCGACCCCGGCCTCGGCCGGCTCCGCCAGCACGCCGGTGGGCGGCTCCAAGGTCGTGTGCACCTCGAAGAAGCCGGGCCTGGCGCCCGCGCTGTCCCAGGACATCGCCGACGCCCTCCACGGGCGGGAGGGCGCCTCGGCGCTGGCGGTCTACGACCGGCGCACCAGGACCCACTGTGAGTTCAAGGCCGGCGCCCACTTCGACTCGGCGAGTGTGGTGAAGGTCACGGTGCTCGCGGCCCTGCTGCGGCAGGCCGAGGAGGCCCACCGCAAGCTGACCCCGCACGAGAAGCGGCTGGCCACCGCCATGATCACCAAGTCGGACAACAAGTCGACCACCGCGCTGTGGCGCCGCGTCGGCCCGGCCGGCATCAAGCACTTCCTGTCCCTGGCCGGTATGCGGCACACCGTCCCGGGCACGCACGGTGCCTGGGGCCTGACCCAGATCACCGCCGCCGACCAGCTCACACTGATGCAGCTGCTCACCACGGACAACCGGGTGCTCACCGCCGCCTCCCGCGGCTACGCCCTCGACCTGATGCACCGGGTCGTCCCCGACCAGCGGTGGGGCGTCCCCGCCGGCGCCCCGGACCCCGACGCCGTCCACGTCAAGAACGGCTGGCTGCCGCGCAAGACCGACGGCTGGCGGGTGAACAGCGTCGGCACCTTCAACGGCAGCGGGAACGACTACGGCATGGCCGTCCTCTCCACCGGAAACCACACCATGGACGACGGCGTGGCCACCGTCGAGCGCGCCGCCCGGGTCATCCACCGCGATCTGACGCACTGACCTCCGGTCCCACGGCGCCGGGCGGCCGCCCGCATACGCGGCCGCCGATTGTCGTCCACCCGCAGGCAGAGGCGGGCCCCCTCCCTCATCTCCCGCTCGGGAAGATCCGCTGCCCCGGCAGCGCCGGACGGCCGCAGCCCCGGCGCTCGGCCTGGTCCCGGGCGAACGCGACGAGCAGCGGCCGCAGTTCACGCCCCGCGAGAGACCGGCCCGCGCTGTCCGGGTAGCTGCTCGCCTCCCAGTGGGCGGACTCGCCCTCGCAGCGGGCGAGGGCGGCGGTGCCGAAGTGCTCGGTCATCACCTGGCCGTCGTCCGGGAAGCCGCGCGGCAGCCGGACGTTGGCGCCGATCAGTGTGTCGAAGGACTTGTCCGTCCAGTCTCCGTACCAGCCGCTGAACTCGGCGTACTCCGCCCCGCTCGTGCCGTCCACGAGTGCGCAGCTGGTGACCGCCGCATGCGGGTCCGTACGCGCGATGACCCGCCAGTGCTTGCCTCCCGGCTTCTCGGGGAGCCGGGCACGGGCCAGCCAGCCACAGCCGGCGCCGCCCTTCTCCAGCGGCACGGCCGTCGGACGCAGCACCGCCCGCTGCGGCAGTGGCAGCCGCGGCGCACCGCAACCGGCCTTCTCCGCCGCGCCGTTGGCGAGCGAGACGGCGATCCGCAGGGTGGCGGGCGTGCCGTGCTTCTCGTCCCACTTGCCGTTCACCCAGGTGACCAGCCGCCGGTTGCGGCCGAGGGAATCCCGCCCGAGGTCCGGGCACTCCTGCACGAGGTAGTGCCCCAACCCGGCATGGAAGCCGGGGATTCCCGCGGGGAAGACGAACCGCGGCGGGGTGGGGATGGTGAATTCGCCGCTGAGCAGGCGGTCCACCTCTCCGGGATCGGATTCCACCCTCGCCATCAGCGAGAATTCGTGGTCCGACGTGTTCACCCCGCACTTCATCCGACCGTGGGCGAGATCCGCCTCCTCCTCAGCGGCCTGCAGCTGCTTGGTGGGGAGTACCTCCGCCAGGTCGTCCGCCGAGAGCAGTCCCGCGCAGACGTTTGTCGCGTACCACCACGGCTGCCACAGCGGTTTCGCGGCGTACCCACCTCCGGCGAGCACCGCCAGGACCACGACGAGGACGACCACCGCCCTCCGGCCCGGTACCCACTTGCGCCACCCCGCTGCCGCCATGACTCCCCCGTCCCCCTTGGTCCCGCGGCGGATTCCCGGGGAATCCGCGGCAGAAACCCTACGCGCCGTACGGGCACGGGCCGTTGGCGGGCCGCCACGGCCGCATCCGTCCCCTCCCGGCCGCCGTACCAGGCGGTACGACGCAGTACAAGGCGGTACGACTTTGCACTCCCCAGGGTGACCGGCACCCCGAACGGCCCCGTGCGGGGCGGGACCGGGATATCAACGCCGCATGAGCGAGGCAGCGCAGCCGGTGGTCCGCCGGGCCTGCGCGCCGCGGCTCACCGCCCCACACCGCACTCTGGGAGGAACTCGGTGCCAGGCCGCGTCAAGGCAGACCTCAAGGGAGTTCCCGAAACGGCGTTGTGGACGCTCTATCACCGCGCCGCCGAGGCCGCCCGCCCGGACACGGTGCTGCCCGATCCACGCGCCGTACAGCTCCTCACCGAGATCGAGTTCCCCTTCCGGGAGCGGATGGGCGCCGCCCGGCCCTGGCTGGCGCAGGCCATCGCCCTGCGCGCCCTCGGGTTCGACCGAGTGGTGCGCGCGTTTCTCGCCGACCGGCCGGACGGCACCGTGGTCGCTCTCGGCGAGGGCCTGGAGACGCAGTTCTGGCGGGTGGACAACGGCCGGGCCCAGTGGGTCACCGTCGACCTCAACGGCCCGTTGGCGCTGCGGAAGCGCGTCCTGCCGCACGGGGCGCGGCAGCGGCTGGTGGCCTGCGACGCCCGGGACAGCCAGTGGATGGCGGACATCGACCCCTCGCGCGGTGTCCTGGTGACCGCTCAGGGCCTGCTGATGTATCTGCAGCCCGCGCAGGTGACCCGTCTGATCGCCGCCTGCGCCGATGCGTTCCCCGGCGGCACGATGGTCTTCGACACCGTCTCGCGGCGCTTCAGCACCCGCACTCGCACCCGTACGAAGGGGCCGGGCGGTCATCGTCTGCCCCCGATGCCCTGGGGCATGGACGCGGTCGACCGGGACCTTCTGCGGCAGGCCCATCCGGCCATCAGCGAGGTGTCAGAGGTGCCGCTCCCCGCGGGCCGCGGCTTCATCGGCTATCTCGCCCCGCGCGCCGCCGCCCTGCCACTGCTGCGCACGGACCGCCCGCTCATCACCCGGCTGCGCTTCGGTGCGGCCCCCGCCTCCCTCACGGGTCAGCCCTGACGGTTCTCCACCACGCCGAGAAAGGTGTGCACCCGCTCCGCGAGCCGCTCCGGGTACTCCCCGTTGATCGCATGGGAGGCGTCCGGCCAGACCTCCACGGTGCTGTCGCGCAGGGTGCGGGCGCGGGCCGCGGCCTTCCCGGCGTCATGCGCGATGCTCTTCCCGGCGATCAGCGCGAGTACGGGGACGCCGAGGGAGCGCAGCGCGTCCTCGCCGGGCAGGGCCGGGGCCGGGAAGCTGACCTTGAAGTCCCGCATACCGGAGGCGATCAGCCGGCCCTCGATGTGCTCCGAGGCGTCGTCGATCCCGCCCGAGATCCAGCCCAGCAGCCGGTTGCGCAGCCCCTCCGGCATCCCGGGGAGCACACTGCCCAGCGAGACGACGATCATCTTCCAGCTCAGCGGCGCGAAGGTGTTCGCCGGATCCAGCGCGATCACCGACGCGATCCGCTCCGGACGGTGCAGAGCGACCTGCACCGCCAGCCAGCCCCCGATCGACACCCCGAGCACATGCGCCCGGGGCAGGGCGAGCCGGGCGAGCATCTCGTCGATCCAGGCCGCCTGGTCGGTGCCGGACGTCATCGGCGCCGACTGTGCGCTGCAGCCCGGCTCCCCGAGGCCGTCGACGGCGTACACGGGGCGTCCGCTGCGCATCAGCCCCGGCAGATTCGTCCGCCACAGCGGGGTGCACGACTGCCTTCCCGGCATCAGGACGAGCGGCACTCCGTCCCCCGTACCGAAGCGGTACACCCGCACCGCCCCGTACGAGGTGTCCACGGTCCGCTGCTCATCGGGCTCGGGCAGACCGTCCATCGCCTCCCGGTACACCGCCGCGAACCGCTCGAACGCCGCCGCGTCACGGAACGCCCCGATGCGCCGCCGCGCCCATTCCGGCCCGATGCGCGGCTCCGGAAAACTGATCTCCGCCATACGGGCATCCAACCACGGGGGCGCCTGCCGTAGGGGCCGCGGGGGACGGGCCACATCCCATCCCCCTTTAGCTGCGGCATATTTGACGAGGCATCAGATACAGCTGTTACGGCAACCGTCTCGGTGCGTTCAGTCCTCGTGCCCCAGCTGGAGGTCGCGTTCGGTGCGGCCGCCGCCGGCCACCTGGAGGACGGTGGCCACCGGCGGGTATCCGGCGGCGATGACGGTGTACTCGCCGGCCGACAGATCCACGAAGCGGAAGAGCCCGTCGGGCCCGGTGGTCGCCGTGTCGACGACATTGCCGGCGGCGTCGAGCAGAGTGACCCTGGCGTCCTCGACGGGGCGGCCACCGCCGGCCCGTACGGTCCCGCGCAGCACCGCGCCACCGGCGAGCTCGATGTCCTGGCGGGTCTCCCGGGAGGCCTGGACGGTCACCGGCAGCGCGGCGGGGCGGAACGCCGGGGCGCTGGAGGCCAGGGTGTACTCGCCGGCCACCAACTCCCCGATGACATAGCCGCCTTCGCGTCCGCTGCGGGTGGTGGCGACGACCTCGCCGCGTACATCGGTGAGGGTGACCATGGCATCGCGTACGGGCGTGCCGTCGGCGGTGGTGACGGTGCCCGCGAGCCGCCCGGCGCCGCCGAGCACGACATCCAGCTCGACCGGCCGTTCGCCGACCGTGACGGTCACCGCCTGCGGCTGGTGGCCGCCCGCCGACGCGATCAGCACATACGAGCCGGCGCCCGGTGTGCTCAGCGCATACCGTCCGTCCTCTCCGGTGGCGCCGCGGCCGATCTGCCGGCCGGCGACATCGATGAGGGTGAGCGCGGCGCGCGGCACGATGCTGCCGTCGTGGTGCTGGACGGTGCCGCAGACCGGGACGCCGGCCATGACGGCGGTGTGTCCGGTGGTGGTGTGGCGGTGTGCGCGGGTGTAAGGGGAGCCGGGGCCATGGGAGTTGACGGCGTTTGTGTCCGCCGCGGCACGGGCCTGCGGTACGGCGGCGGGGTCGGCCGGGTCGCCGTACGGCATCTGCGGGGACGGGGCGGCCTGCGGGGCAGGAGAGGCGTGGGACACCAGGGGTTTCCCTTTCAGGAAGAAGGCGAGCACAAGGCTCAGGACGAGCACCGGCACGAGAAAAAGGAAGATCCGCGGCATGGCGTCCGCGTACGCGGCGACAGGGCTGTCGCGCAGCGCGGCGGGCAGCGCCCGTACCAGTCGCGGGGTGAGCGACTCCGGAGCGGGCAGCCGCGCCGACCCGGGCAGCCGGTCGCCGAGCCGGCGGGCCAGCCGGTCGGCGAGGAGGATGGCGAAGAGGGCCGCGCCGACGCTGCCGCCGATCTGCCGGACGCAGTGGGTGGCGCCGGTCGCGGCGCCGGGGTCGGGGGTGCGTACGGAGTGCCGCACGGCGAGCACCAGCACCGGCAGGACGAAGCCGATCCCGAGGCCGAGCAGGGCCGTCCCGAGGCTGTAGACCTCCCACGCGGTGTCCTGCTGGCACCGCGACAGCAGCCACATCCCCACCGCGGCCGGCACACACCCCAGGACGGGGAAGACCTTGTGGCGGCCGGTGCGGCTGATGAGGCGGCCGGAGACTAGGGAGGCGATGACGAGGCCGCCCGTCAGGGGCAGCATCAGCAGCCCGGACTCGGTGGCCGTGGCGCCGTCGGCCCTCTGCAGGAAGGCCGGCAGACAGCTGACGGCGCCGAAGAGCGCGAGGCCGACGGCGGCGCCGGTCAGACCGGTGACGTGGAAGACCGAGTCGCGGAACAGCCGCAGCGGGATCAGCGGTTCGGTAGCGAAGTACTCGACCGCGAGGAACAGCAGGGCGGTGCCGAGCGCACCGGCGGCGAGGCCGAGGACGACCCGCGAGTCCCAGGCGTAGGTGGTGCCGCCCCAACTGGCCAGCAGGACCAGGCAGATGGAGAACGCGGCGAGCAGCAGCGCCCCGGCGAGGTCCGGCTTGGCGCGCCTCGTGGGGCGGGGCAGCTTCAGCACGCAGGCGATGACCAGGAACGTCAGCACACCCAACGGAACGTTGAGGGAGAAGCACCAGCGCCAGGAGGCATGGTCGGCGCAGAAGCCGCCGATCAGCGGTCCGGCCACGAAGCCGAGGCCGAAGACGGCGCCGAGCAGACCCGTGTAGCGGCCGCGGGCCCGGGGCGGTACGACATCGGCGATGATCGCCTGGACGCCGATGATCAGCCCGCCGCCGCCGACGCCCTGGACCGCCCGGAAGACGACCAGTTCGTCCATGGTCCGCGACCAGCCGGCCAGCGCCGAGCCGACGGTGAAGACGAGGAGGGCGAAGAGGAAGACGGGCTTACGGCCGAAGAGATCGCCGAGCTTCCCGTAGAGGGGCAGTCCGATGACCGAGGCGAGCAGGTAGGACATCACCACCCAGGACATCGCGCCCGGACCGTGCAGCTCACCGGCGATCTCCGGGAGCGCGGTGACGATGATGGTCTGGCCGAGGGCGGCGAGCAGCAGCGTCAGCATCAGGCCGGCGACGACCGGCCGGAGACGGCGGGGGCCGAGCGGCGCCGGTGCACCGGGGTGGCCGGGCTCCTCGGGTTCGCCGCTCGCGACCGGAGCCGGGGTCGGGGTCGGTGCCGGAGCAATTGCCGGTGCCGGAGCAATTGGCACTGCCGTTGCCGTTGCCTTTGGCGTTGCCGTCGTCGCACCGGATACGGGCGGATCGGTTCGCCCGGCCCGCTCGCTCAGGGTGGTCCCGCCCACGTGCTGCTCCCCTCGTCACGCCTGTTGCCGCCCAAGTTCTCGCATTGGGCGACAACACCGATCAAGCGCGGCAAAGGGGGTCGGACGGGGCGGGACCGGGCGTCAAGTACGTTGCCCGGGAGGCCTATTGGGCTCCCATCAGGGCTTTCCGTACGGAACCGCTCCGGCGGGCCGCACACTTCGACTCGGCGGAAACCACCCGAACCGGTGAGTGTGACGGCATGCATGCCGGGTGACGGGAGTGACGGCCGCTCACTTCTCCACGTGGGCGGCGAGGTTGGCGAGCAGGCTGTCGTAGATCCGGCCGAGCCCCTTGGGGGCGAAGGTCCTCTCGAAGAAGCCGCCGATACCGCCGGCGCCCTGCCAGGTGGTGGTGACGACGACCTTGGCGCGCCCTTCGCCGGCCGGGGTGATGACCCAGGTGGTCACCATCGAGGAGTTGCGGTCCTTCTCCACGAGCTGGCCGTCGGTCGGCTCGTCGACCTCCAGCAGGCAGTCACGCACCCGCTTGCTCGTGGCCTGGAGCTTCCAGTGGACGAGGGTGCCCTTGCCGTCGCCGCCCTCGCGGACCTCGTACTCGCTGAAGTGCTCGGGCAGCAGCTGCCGGCGCGTGCCGGTGTAGTCGGCGAGCGCGTCGAACACGTCCTCCGGGTCCGCCGCGATCTCGCGCTGCGTGATGGCCTCGACCTGCCCCATGTGCGTCTTCCTCCAGTAGTAGACCTGCCGGTCCTGCGGTGCGCCGCCAAGCCAACCACCCCTCGGCGGCACGCCCAAATTCAGGGCCGCCGGGCCGCAAGGGAACATGTGTTCTATTATTGCGAAGGGGGCTCGGCAGGATCCAGAAGGAGGCCCGATGCGCTGGGACAATCTCGGCGAAAGCCCGTCCGCGCTGTTCGGCACGGATGTCGTCAGCCGGACGATCGACAGCCCCGACTTCCGCGGGATCACCTTCCACGAGGTGCGCGCCCGCTCGATCGTGAACCGCGTCCCGGGCGCCTCCCGGATGCCGTTCGAATGGACCGTGAACCCCTACCGCGGCTGCAGCCACGCCTGCGTCTACTGCTTCGCCCGCAAGACGCACAGCTACCTCGACCTCGATACCGGGCAGGGCTTCGACTCGCAGATCGTGGTGAAGGTCAACGCCCCCGAGCTGCTGCGCCACGAGCTGTCCGGGCGCCGCTGGCGCGGCGACCACATAGCGATGGGCACCAACGTCGACTGCTATCAGCGCGCCGAGGGCCGCTACCGCCTGATGCCCGGCATCATCGCCGCACTGCGCGATCACGCGAACCCGTTCTCGATCCTCACCAAGGGCACGCTCATCCTGCGCGATCTGCCGCTGCTGCAGCAGGCCGCCGAGGTCACCGACGTCGGCATCTCGGTCTCCGTCGGCTTCCTGGACCGCGAGCTGTGGCGCACGGTCGAGCCCGGCACGCCCGCCCCGGACCGCCGGCTGGACGTGGTGCGGACGCTCACCGCGCACGGCATCCCGTGCGGTGTGCTGATGGCGCCGGTGATCCCGTTCCTCGGGGACGCACCGGAGCAGCTGCGGGCCACGGTCCGGGCCATCGCGGAGGCCGGCGCCGGTTCCGTCACCCCGCTGGTGCTGCATCTGCGGCCCGGCGCCCGCGAGTGGTTCATGGCGTGGCTGGGGCAGCACCATCCGCATCTGGTACGGCGTTACACGACGATGTACGCGGACGGCGCCTACGCCCCCAAGTGGTACCAGCGCCGGATCACCCGCCAGGTCCATGAATTCGCCGCGGAGTACGGCATCGGGCCCGCCCGGCCCGGCGAGGCCCGCCGCATCCCGCCACCGGACACCGCTCCCGGACCGGCCGGCAACCTTGGCGACCAGGCCTCCGACCGCCCTGCGGAACCGACCCAGTTGACCCTGATCTGACCCTGCCGCGGCCCTAAGGGGTGCCTCCGTTCTAGGCCTGGCCGGGCGGCACCGATTCCAGGGCCCGCGCCAGCCGGTCGCGGGCCTCGGTCTGGGCGGCGATCCGCTCATCGATGACCGCGAGCCGCTCGCGGGCGATACGCAGCCCCTCGGGCGACGGCGCGGCGGTGGTCATATCGCCGTCCAGACAGGGTGTGAAGCAGTGGACGTCGGCGAGCGTGAGCCCTGCCGCCAGGAGGTGGCAGATGTTGCGGACCCGTACGGCCGCGTGCGCGTCGTAGACGCGATAGCCGTTCGCCGCGCGCTCCGAGGTGATCAGCCCCTCGCGTTCGTAGTTGCGCAGTGCGCGCGGCGACGCCCCCGTGAGCTGCGCCAGCTCCCCGATCCGCACCGGATCACCTCCCCTGTCCGGCACCGTTTCTACCAGGGCGGGGCGCGCGGCCCCGCCCCGGCCGCCGGTCCGTCAGCCGACCACCGCTCCCCCGTCGACCGGGAGGACCACCCCGGTCACGAAGGACGCGGACGGCGCGGCGAGCCGGGTGACGGCCCAGGCCACCTCCTCGGGGCGGCCCACCCGCCCCAGAGGGGTGTGCGCGATCTGCCACTCCCGTACGGCCGCCCGCTGCTCCGGGGACCACCCTTGGTGCCGTGCGATCGGGGTCTCGATCGCCCCGGGCGCGACCGCGACGACCCGTACGCCGCGCGGTGCCAGCTCCACCGCCCAGCTACGGGTGAGGAGTTCGAGTCCGGTCTTCGTCGCGGCGTAGACCGAGTTGCCCGGCCAGCCCCGCTGGCCGACCGAGGTGCTGATGTTGACCACCACCCCGCCGGTCCGCTCCAGGTGGGGGACGGCCGCCTGGGTCATCAGTACCGGCGCGACGAGGTTCGTCGCCAGCAGCGGGGCCACCCCTTCCTTGGTGAAGCTGCCGAGCGCCCCGCTGCCCACCACCGCGGCATTGTTGACCAGCACATCCAGCCGGCCGTACGTCTCGACCGCGTGGCCGACGAGTTCCTCGGGCGCCCCGTCCACGGTGATGTCGGCGGCGTACGGCACGATCTCGCCGTCCCCGGCGCCGGCCCCCGCGGCCGTCTCCGCCAGCGGTCCGGGCCGGCGGCCCACCGCCAGCACCCGTGCCCCTTCCGCCGCGAAGGCGTGGGCCGTGGCGCGCCCGATCCCGGTGCCTGCGCCGGTGACGAGCACGACCCTGCGATGCGTTCCGGGCGCGGACGGCCCGGAGTTGCTTGCCTGTTCCATGCCGGGAGTCTCGGACCCTGTCCCCTGGGACAAGGTCAAGCGGCGCCCCGCGCGCGGCCGGAGAAACCCCTTGACGGACCCCCTAACCTCTCGGGCATGGATGGGACCGAGAGGACTTTTGCGCACGTATCCACCCGGCCGCCCCGCCCCGTACGGATACGGGAGATGACCGAAGCGGACATCGAAGCCGTCTCCGCGGTGCGGGTCCGCGGCTGGCAGACGGCCTACCGCGGGCTGATGCCCCAGGCGTATCTGGACGCGATGAGCGTGGCGGCGGATGCCGAGCGGCGGCGGTCGTGGTTCGGACGCCGGTCGCCGGAGGTGTCGGACCTGGTGGCCGAGCGGGACGGGGAGGTCGTCGGCTGGGCGTGCGTCGGTCCGGCCCGTGACCCCGATATCGCCCCGGGAGCCGGGGAGTTGCCCGCGCCGGAGCCGGCCGCGGGCGAACTGCTCGCCCTCTACGTGGCACCCGGTCTGATCGGCACCGGCATCGGACGCGCCCTGATGGCCGCCGGCACCGCCCGCGCCCGGGCGCACGGCTTCCACACGCTGTATCTGTGGGTGGTACGCGGCAACACCCGCGCCCAGCGGTTCTACGAGCGGGCCGGCTTCGTTCCGGACGGCGCCGAGGAGGCGTACGAGGTGGGCGGGAGCAGCGTCCCGGAGCTGCGCTACCGACGCCCGCTGACGCCGGAGCCCTGAACCGTCCGCAACGGTCCGACGGCAGGGAACCGGCCGGAGCGGCCTGCCGAGCGGGAACCGGCCGCAGCGCCCGCCGGCCAGGTACCGGCCGGGCGGAAGCCGGCCTCACGCACTCCGTAGCCGGACAGCCCCTTAGCCGGACAACCCCTGACCGCCGCCCGGCCCCGCCCCCCGCTCCGGGCCGGGGACCCGGCTCGCCGGGCGGGCTGCGCGGGCGTTCTCCCCGTCGTCCGGCCCGTCCGCCGCCGAGGCCCCGTCCGCCGCCGCTGCCCCGTCCGCCGCCGTCACGTCCTCGTGCACCCCCAGCCGCGCCAGGGACGCCGCCGCGGCGGCCGCCAGCCGCGGATGGGTGACGGCGGCGGTGAGTGCGGGGACGGCGCGCCGGTCGCCCAGCGCGCCCAGGCCCTCCACACAGGCGAGCGCCACCCGCCAGTAGGGGTTGTGCGGGGTGAGCAGCCGCTCCAGGGTCGCGATCAGCGCGGGGACGGACTGCGGTGCGCGGAGTTCGGCGAGCAGCCGGACCGGGTGCAGCGCGTAGGCGGTACGCAGCGGATTGGTGGCGAGCGCGGCCGCGGCGCGGGCGGTGCGGGGGTCGCCGAGCCGGCCCAGCGCATGCGCGGCGGTGGCGCAGCGCACCGGGTCGCGGTAGTTCAGTAAGAGCACGAGCGTCTCGAAGGCCCGCTTGTCGCCGGCGCAGCCGAGGATGAAGGCGGCGATCTCCCGGGCCCACAGCGGACGTTCGACGGCGACCAGCATCCGGGCCAGTTCCTCCCGCCCGGCCGGGGTGTTCTTGCGGGCCAGCCCGAGCAGCCGCTCGTAGGCGACCAGATCCTGTGGGGAGCGGAGTTCGGCCCGCACCCGGTCGGTCAACTCGTGGAATTCCTCTTCCATTTGCCGCTCCCCTCCCGCCGGGCCGCCCCGGTTCCCGCGACGTGGCCTGCACCACAGCCTAGTGACCCCCGCTACCCCTGGCGCTCTGGTTACTCACCGGTTAACCTGCTGGAACGAGCAGCACCACTGCTCGGGCGGCCTGGTGACGCAGCCGCCACAGAGTGAAGTCGGTTCGGCACAGCACGACACAGTACGGAGCACACGGCAGGGCCCCGGGACAGGGCTTCCGCCGCGTCTCCCACACCGCCGGCGCTGCCATGGCGCTGCGGCTCCTCGCGGCTTTCCGCCGCTGTTCTGCCGCTGCGATCGCAGGCCTCGCGTCCGCGCGGATACCCCTCAGTCGTCACTTCTCCCCTGCCCTCAGGGGAACACCCTCAGGAGTCTCGCGATGGGCACTCAGTCCACCCCTGATCTCTCAACTCAAGCCCCCTCACTGTCCCTTTCCACCGTGGCCGTCATCGGCCTGGGCACCATGGGCACCGGTATCGCCGAGGTGCTGACCCGGGCCGGCCGTGAGGTCATCGGCATCGACACCGACGAAGCCGCGGCCCGCCACGCCGTCTCCGCCCTCGAATCCGCCACCGCCCGCGCCGTGCAGCGCGAGCGGCTCACGGAGCGGGAGCGCCAGGACGCCCTGGCCCGGTTCCGTACCTTCACCGATCTGCAGGCCGCCGCGGACGCCGATCTCGTCATCGAGGTGGTGCCCGAGGACTACGAGCTCAAGCGGCAGGTCTTCGCCGAGCTGGACGCGGTGGTCCGGCCGGACACCATCCTGGCCACCGGCACCAACGCCCTGTCCGTGACCCGGCTGGCCGCCGATTCGCAGCGCCCCGAGCGGGTGCTCGGTGTGCACTTCTTCAACCCCGCGCCGGCCATGAAGCTGGTCGAGGTGGTCTCCTCGGTGCTGACCGCGCCGACCGCGGTCGCGGCCGTCACCGAGCTCGCCCGCGACCTGGGCAAGGACCCGATCGCGGTGGGTGACCGCCCCGGCTTCGTCGCGGACGGCCTGCTGTTCGGCTATCTGAACCAGGCCGCGGCGATGTACGAGTCCAAGTACGCCACCCGCGAGGACATCGACGCCGCGATGCGGCTCGGCTGCGGTCTGCCCATGGGCCCGCTGGCGCTGCTCGACCTGATCGGCGTCGACACCGCCCGTACGGTCCTGGAGGCGATGTACACCGAGTCCCAGGACCGCCTGCACGCCCCCGCGCCGATCCTGGGCCAGCTGGCCGAGGCGGGGCTGACCGGCCGGAAGGCGGGCCGCGGTTTCTACACGTATGAGGCTCCCGGAAGCGCCACGGTCGTGCCGGACGCGGAGAGCCCGGCGTCCGCCGATGAGCTCGCCGCCGGGCGTACGGTCACCGGCGTCGGTGTGGCCGGTTCCGGGACGATGGCGAGCGGTATCGCCGAGGTCTTCGCCAAGGCGGGCTACAAGGTCGTGCTGGCGGCCCGCAGCCTGGAGAAGGCCGAGAAGGCGAAGGCCAGGATCGCCAAGTCGCTGGGCCGCTCGGTGGACAAGGGCCGGATGAGCGCCGAGACCCGGGACGCCGCGCTGGCCGCGATCACCCCGGCCGGGTCGCTCGACGCGTTCGCCGATGTGGACCTCGCGGTCGAGGCGGTGGCCGAGGATCTGGCGGTCAAGCAGGAGCTGTTCAGGACGCTGGACAAGGTCTGCAAGCCGGGCGCCGTCCTGGCCACCACCACCTCGTCGCTGCCGGTCGTGGCCTGCGCCCGCGCCACCTCGCGCCCGCAGGACGTCATCGGGATGCACTTCTTCAACCCGGCGCCCGCCATGAAGCTGGTCGAGGTGGTCCGTACGGTCCTGACGGCCGACGACGTCCACGCCACCGTGCGGTCGGTCTGCACCAAGGTCCGCAAGCACCCCGTGGACTGCGGCGACCGGGCCGGCTTCATCGTGAACGCGCTGCTGTTCCCGTACTTGAACAACGCGATCAAGATGGTCGAGGAGCACTACGCGACCCTGGACGACATCGACGCCGCCATGAAGCTCGGCGGCGGCTACCCGATGGGCCCGTTCGAACTCCTCGACGTGGTCGGCCTGGACGTGTCACTGGCCATCGAGAAGGTGCTGCACGCGGAGTTCCGCGACCCCGGGCTGGCTCCGTCGCCGCTGCTGGAGCACCTCGTCGCCGCGGGCTGCCTCGGCCGCAAGACGGGCCGCGGCTTCCGTGAGTACGCCCGGCGCTGACGCGTGGCGGCACCCCGGCCCGGCCGGGGGAGGATGGGGTGGACTGCTGGAACCCGACGGCGGTCCACCCCCGCTCACCGGGGCGGAGGTGGCACCTCATGCCGCAGGTCGCGTAAATATGCAGTACCGTCCCCACATGTCCCAGCCCGCTCGTACGCAGCCCTCCGACCCCGACGCCGCCACTCCCGGGACCCGCCGGGCGGCCGCGCAACGGCTCAAAATGCGCCGTGAATTGTCGGCTGCGGCGATGGAGCTGTTCGCGACCAAGGGCTATGAGGCGACGACGGTCGATGAGATCGCGGCCGCCGCGGGCGTCGCCCGGCGCACCTTTTTCCGCCACTTCCGCTCCAAGGAAGAGGCGATCTTCCCCGACCACGACGACACCCTGGTCCGCGCGGAGGCCGTCCTGGACGCCGCCCCGCCGCACGAGAACCCGCTCGACACGGTCTGCCGCGGCATCAAGGAGGTCATGCGGATGTACGCGGCCTCCCCGGCCGTGTCGGTGGCCCGTTACCGCCTGACCCGTGAGGTCCCCACGCTGCGCGAGGCCGAGATCGCCTCGGTGGCCCGCTACGAGCGGCTGTTCACCCGCTACCTGCTGGGCCACTTCGACGAGGGCGCACACCGCGAGGGCGATGACGATCCGCTGCTCGCCGAGGTCGCGGCATCCGCCGTGGTCACCGCGCACAACCATGTCCTGCGGCGCTGGCTGCGGGCCGACGCCCAGGGCGATGTCGAGGCACAGCTCGACCATGCCTTCGCGATCGTCCGGGAGACCTTCGGCGCCGGTATCGGCGCGGGCCGCACCAGCGGTGGGGAGACCCCTCCGGCGTCCGTCTCACGGGAGGGCGAGGTGCTGGTCGCGGTGGCCCGTACGGACGCCCCGCTGGACGAGGTCATGCGCACCATCCGCAAGGCGATCAAAGAGCGGAAGTAGCGGCTCTCCGGCCACCACCGGACACGAGCGCGGCCCGGCACCCTTCGGCTGACCGGGCCGCGACCCGGATGGCGTAACGCCCTCCCCGCACACGCTGCGCACACATCACCTTTCTTTGTGTCACCTCCAGGCCTCCCATCGGCCCTCTTTTGCTCATGCGTGCCGACCAGATGACATCTGAGAGAAATTCTTGGCACTCAGTGTCTTGTCGCCTGGCACGCGGTGTCATACGTTGAAGGTGTCCGGGCGGCCGGCACGCTGATGAACCCACGCGTGCCGGCTGTCCCACCAGCCCTACGTGGCTGTCCGCCCGGATGCCTGCGTCACAGGCACCTCCCAGCTGCCGCTGGGCACCGCGCTCACCCAGCGCTGCCAGGCACCGCGGCCGACGGCTCTGCGACCCCCGCAGAGGCGAAGGCAACGGAGCCACCCCGGCCGAACCGACGGCACCACCTCCGCAACACCCCCGACGTTCCCTCAAGCCGTTCCCTCAACGGACTTCGCCGGAGGCACACCGTGAACGAAATCCTGGACGCAATCCTCGCGCCTGACACCACCAGCGCCGACTTCGCCGGCCTGACCATCCCCGAGTCCTACCGCGCGGTGACCGTGCACAAGGACGAGGCCGACATGTTCTCCGGCCTGGAGACCAAGGAGAAGGACCCCCGCAAGTCGCTGCACGTCGATGAGGTGCCGGTGCCCGAGCTGGGCCCGGGCGAGGCGCTGGTGGCCGTCATGGCCTCCTCCGTGAACTACAACTCCGTGTGGACCTCGATCTTCGAGCCGATGTCGACGTTCGGGTTCCTGGAGCGCTACGGCAAGCTCTCCCCGCTCACCAAGCGGCACGACCTGCCGTACCACGTCATCGGCTCCGACCTGGCCGGCGTGGTCCTGCGCACCGGCCCCGGTGTCAACGCCTGGGGCCCCGGCGACGAGGTCGTCGCGCACTGCCTCTCCGTCGAGCTGGAGTCCTCCGACGGCCACAACGACACGATGCTCGACCCCGAGCAGCGCATCTGGGGCTTCGAAACCAACTTCGGCGGTCTGGCCGAGATCGCGCTGGTCAAGTCCAACCAGCTGATGCCCAAGCCGAAGCACCTGAGCTGGGAGGAGGCGGCGTCGCCCGGTCTGGTCAACTCGACCGCCTACCGCCAGCTCGTCTCGCAGAACGGCGCCGGGATGAAGCAGGGCGACAACGTCCTGATCTGGGGCGCCAGCGGCGGACTCGGCTCGTACGCCACCCAGTTCGCGCTGGCCGGCGGCGCCAACCCGATCTGTGTGGTCTCCTCCGACCAGAAGGCGGAGATCTGCCGGAAGATGGGCGCCGAGGCGATCATCGACCGCAACGCCGAGGGCTACAAGTTCTGGAAGGACGAGCACACCCAGGACCCCAAGGAGTGGAAGCGCTTCGGCAAGCGCATCCGCGAGCTGACCGGCGGCGAGGACGTGGACATCGTCTTCGAGCACCCCGGCCGGGAGACCTTCGGCGCCTCGGTGTACGTCACGCGCAAGGGCGGCACCATCGTCACCTGCGCCTCCACCTCGGGCTACAACCACGAGTACGACAACCGCTACCTGTGGATGTCGCTGAAGCGGATCGTCGGCTCGCACTTCGCCAACTACCGCGAGGCGTGGGAGGCCAACCGCCTGATCGCCAAGGGCAAGATCCACCCGACCCTCTCGAAGACGTACACCCTCGAAGAGACCGGACAGGCGGCGTACGACGTGCACCGCAACCTCCACCAGGGCAAGGTCGGCGTGCTGGCACTGGCCCCCGAGGAGGGGATGGGCGTGCGCGACGAAGAAATGCGCGCCAAGCACCTCGACGCCATCAACCGGTTCCGGAACGTCTGAGGCGACTCGGACTCCGGACCACGAAGATACGGGCCTGATATGACTGAGCGTCAGAAGGATCGTCCGTGGCTGATGCGGACGTACGCCGGCCACTCCACCGCCGAGGCGTCCAACGAGCTGTACCGACGCAACCTCGCCAAGGGCCAGACCGGCCTGTCGGTCGCGTTCGACCTCCCGACGCAGACCGGTTACGACCCCGACCACGTCCTCGCCCGCGGCGAGGTCGGCCGGGTCGGGGTCCCCGTGTCCCACCTCGGTGACATGCGACGGCTGTTCCAGGACATCCCGCTGGACCAGATGAACACCTCGATGACCATCAACGCGACGGCCATGTGGCTGCTGGCGCTGTACGAGGTGGTCGCCGAGGAGCAGGGCGCCGACATCTCCAAGCTGTCGGGGACCACGCAGAACGACATCGTCAAGGAGTACCTCTCGCGCGGGACGCATGTCTTCCCGCCGGGACCCTCGCTCCGGCTGACCACCGACATGATCACGTACACGGTGGCGCACATCCCGAAGTGGAACCCGATCAACATCTGCAGCTACCACCTGCAGGAGGCGGGCGCCACACCGGTCCAGGAGATCGCCTACGCGATGTCCACCGCGATCGCGGTGCTGGACGCGGTGCGGGACTCCGGGCAGGTGCCGCCGGAGAAGTTCGGTGATGTCGTGGCCCGTATCTCGTTCTTCGTGAACGCCGGAGTCCGGTTCATCGAGGAGATGTGCAAGATGCGCGCCTTCGGCCGCATCTGGGACAAGATCACCCGCGAGCGCTACGGCATCGAGAACGAGAAGCAGCGCCGGTTCCGCTACGGCGTCCAGGTCAACTCGCTCGGCCTGACCGAGGCGCAGCCGGAGAACAACGTCCAGCGCATCGTCCTGGAGATGCTGGCCGTCACGCTCTCCAAGGACGCCCGCGCCCGCGCGGTGCAACTCCCCGCCTGGAACGAGGCGTTGGGGCTTCCCCGCCCCTGGGACCAGCAGTGGTCCCTGCGTATCCAGCAGGTCCTCGCCCACGAGAGCGATCTGCTGGAGTACGAGGACATCTTCGCCGGCTCGCATGTCATCGAGGCCAAGGTGGACGCCCTGGTCACCGAATGCCTCACCGAGATCGAGCGGATCCAGGAGATGGGCGGCGCGATGGCCGCGGTGGAGTCCGGCTACCTCAAGTCGCAGCTGGTCTCCGCGCACGCCGAGCGGCGGGCCCGGATCGAGGCCGGCGAGGAGAAGATCGTCGGCGTCAACTGCTTCGAGGGCACCGAGCCCAACCCGCTCACCGCGGATCTCGACACGGCCATCATGACCGTCGACCCGGCGAACGAGGCGCGGGTCGTCCAGGCGCTGCACGACTGGCGGGACAACCGCGACGAGACGCGCGCCCAGGACGCACTGTCGGTCCTGAAGAAGACCGCGGCGGGCGACGGCAACCTCTTCGCGGCGACCGTGGAGTGCGCACGTGCCGGTGTGACGACCGGTGAGTGGGCCTGGGCGCTGCGGGACGTCTTCGGCGAGTTCCGGGCTCCTACGGGCGTCTCCAGCGCCCCCCTGGCGGTCACCGCCGAGGAGGGCAGCCCGCTCGCCGCGGTCCGCGAGAAGGTCGCCAAGACCGCTGCCGAGCTCGGCAGCGGCAAGCTGCGGCTGCTGGTCGGCAAGCCCGGCCTGGACGGGCACAGCAACGGCGCCGAGCAGATCGCCGTACGGGCCAGGGACGCCGGCTTCGAGGTGATCTACCAGGGCATCCGGCTGACCCCAGAGCAGATCGTCTCGGCCGCCGTCGCCGAGGACGTGCACTGCGTGGGGCTGTCGATCCTGTCGGGCTCGCACGCCGAGCTGGTGCCGGACGTGCTGGCCCGGCTGCGCCGCACCGGCGTGGACGACATGCCGGTCATCGTCGGCGGCATCATCCCCTCCGCCGATGCGGCGGCGCTCCGGGAAGCCGGAGTGGCGGCCGTCTTCACCCCCAAGGATTTCGGTATTACGGAGATCATCGGCCGTATCGTCGACGAAATCCGGAAAGCGAACCAGCTCGACCCTCTGGAGGTCCCCGCATGACCCAGGCTCACCGCCTGCGCCCGCGCCGCTCCTGTCTCGCGGTCCCCGGCAGCAACCCGCGCTTTCTGGAGAAGGCCCAGGGCCTCCCGGCCGACCAGGTCTTCCTGGACCTGGAGGACGCCTGTGCGCCGCTCGCCAAGGAGGGCGCCCGGCACCACATCGTCGAGGCGCTGAACGAGGGCGACTGGACGGGCAAGACGCGGGTCGTGCGGGTCAACGACTGGACGACGCACTGGACGTACCGGGACGTCATCACGGTCGTCGAGGGCGCCGGCCCCAACCTCGACTGCATCATGCTGCCGAAGGTCCAGGACGCCCAGCAGATCGTGGCACTGGACCTGCTGCTGACGCAGATCGAGAAGACCATGGGCTTCGAGGTCGGCAGGATCGGCATCGAGGCGCAGATCGAGAACGCCAAGGGCCTGGTGAACGTCGATGAGATCGCCGGGGCCTCGCCGCGCCTGGAGACCATCATCTTCGGCCCGGCCGACTTCATGGCGTCCATCAACATGAAGTCCCTGGTGGTCGGCGAGCAGCCTCCCGGCTATGGGGCGGATGCGTATCACTACATTCTGATGCGCATTCTGATGGCGGCACGCACCTACGATCTGCAGGCGATCGACGGTCCGTACCTTCAGATCAAGAATGTTGACGGTTACCGCGAGGTCGCCGGCCGCGCCGCCGCCCTCGGCTTCGACGGCAAGTGGGTGCTGCACCCGGGTCAGGTCGAGGCCGCCAACGAGGTGTTCTCCCCCTCCCAGGAGGACTACGACCACGCCGAGCTGATCCTGGACGCCTACGAGTGGCACACCTCGGAGGCGGGCGGAGCCAAGGGTTCCGCGATGCTCGGCGACGAGATGATCGACGAGGCGAGCCGGAAGATGGCGCTGGTCGTCGCCGGCAAGGGCCGGGCCGCCGGCATGATCCGCACGTCCAAGTTCGAGGCCCCGGAGGCTTAAGCGCGATGCAGTTCGGCCGCACCTATGAAGAGTTCACCGTCGGCGATGTGTACAAGCACTGGCCGGGGAAAACCGTCACGGAATACGACGACCACCTCTTCTGTCTGCTCACGATGAATCATCACCCGCTGCACATGGACAGCAACTACGCGGAGCAGACCACCGACTTCGGAAAGAATGTCGTCGTCGGTAACTACATCTACTCCCTGCTGCTGGGCATGTCGGTGCCCGATGTCTCCGGAAAGGCCATCGCCAATCTGGAGATCGAGTCGCTGAAGCATGTGGCGCCCACCTTCCACGGCGACACGATCTACGGCGAGACGACCGTGCTCGACAAGACCCCGTCCCGCTCCAAGTCGGACCGCGGCATCGTGCACGTCGAAACCAAGGGGTACAAGCAGGACGGCACCCTGGTCTGCGTCTTCCGGCGCAAGGTCATGGTCCCCACGGCCACCTACATCAAGGAGCGCGGCGGCGAGCAGCCCGGCCGCCCGGAGCTGCAGGCCCCGCCGGCCAAGAAGGAGAAGTAGCCATGACCCGTCTCGCGCAGACCGAGGGCCTGACCGACATTCAGCAGGAAATCCTCTCCACCGTCCGCGATTTCGTGGACAAGGAGATCATTCCGGTCGCCACGGAGCTGGAGCACCGCGACGAATACCCGTCGCAGATCGTCGAGGGCCTCAAGGAACTCGGTGTGTTCGGCCTGATGATCCCCGAGGAGTACGGCGGTCTGGGTGAGTCCCTTCTCACCTATGCGCTGACCGTCGAGGAGATCGCCCGCGGCTGGATGAGCGTCTCGGGCATCATCAACACCCACTTCATCGTGGCGTACATGCTCAAGCAGCACGGCACCCAGGAGCAGAAGGACTATTTCCTGCCGAAGATGGCGGCCGGTGAGATCCGGGGCGCCTTCTCGATGTCGGAGCCCGCACTGGGCTCGGATGTTTCGGCCATTTCTTCCAAGGGTGTGCGGGACGGTGACGAATACGTCCTCAACGGCCAGAAGATGTGGCTCACCAACGGCGGCTCGTCCACGCTCGTCGCCGTGCTGTGCCGTACGGACGAGGGCCACCCGGAAGGCACCGCGCCGCACAAGTCGATGACGACCTTCCTCGTGGAGAAGGAAGCCGGTTTCGGCGAGGTGCGCCCCGGCCTGACGATTCCGGGCAAGATCGACAAGATGGGCTACAAGGGTGTCGACACCACCGAGCTGATCATGGACGGGCTGCGGATCCCGGCCGATCGGGTGCTCGGCGGCGAGACCGGACGTGGCTTCTATCACATGATGGACGGCGTCGAGGTCGGCCGGGTCAATGTCGCCGCGCGCGGCTGCGGTGTCGCCCAGCGCGCCTTCGAGCTGGGTGTTTCGTACGCACAGCAGCGCCACACCTTCGGCAAGCCGATCGCCCAGCACCAGGCCATCCAGTTCAAACTGGCAGAAATGGCGACAAAGGTCGAAGCGGCGCATGCCATGATGGTTAACGCCGCTCGCAAAAAGGACTCGGGCCAGCGAAATGACCTCGAAGCGGGCATGGCGAAGTACCTGGCCTCCGAGTACTGCAAGGAGGTAGTGGAAGACGCCTTCCGCATCCACGGTGGCTACGGCTTCTCGAAGGAGTACGAGATCGAGCGCCTTTACCGCGAGGCCCCGATGCTCCTGATCGGTGAAGGTACCGCCGAGATCCAGAAAATGATCATTGGTCGACGGCTACTCGAGGAGTACCGGATCCAGGGGTGAACATCCCGTTTGGGCCGGTATGGCCTAGACGAAGATCACACCCCGTCATCGTTCTTCGGCCACGGATTGGCTCTGGCTCTTGGCCAGTTGCCGCTCGTAACCGATAGCATCCATGGAAAGCCGCCGTCCCCCGTATCCATAAGCGGCATCCTCCGCTACGAAGGTCATCCATGCCCCACAGCCAATCCTCTGCATCACGCGGTCGTGTCCGCCTCGCGCGCGGAGCGTCGCCGTGGCTCCTGCTGACCGTTGCCACGGCAGCGGTCAGCCTCGCCCGGTCCCGCCGGTCGGGCCGCTGGGCCGCCGTTGCCGTGCCCACCACCGCACTGGCGGCGGGCATGCTGTGGTTCTTCCGGGACCCCGAGCGGGAGATCGCTCAGGGCCGGGTCATCTCTCCGGCCGACGGCGTGGTGCAGAGCATCATGCCGTGGAAGGACGGACGGACTCGCGTCGCGATCTTCATGAGCCCGCTGAACGTTCATGTCAACCGTGCGCCGCTGGCCGGCACGGTGACCTCCGTGGAGCACATCCCCGGCGGATTCGTTCCGGCGTTCAACAAGGAGAGCGAGAACAACGAGCGGGTGGTCTGGCACTTCGACACCGAGCTCGGCGACATCGAGATGGTGCAGATCGCCGGCGCGGTGGCCCGCCGCATCGTCCCCTACGTGCCCCAGGGCACCAAGGTCGAGCAGGGCGAGCGGATCGGGCTGATCCGCTTCGGCTCGCGGGTCGACGTCTACCTCCCGGAGGGCGTCGAGGCCGCGGTCGAGGTCGGCCAGGCCACTACCGCGGGGGTGACTCGCCTTGACCGTGATTGATCCGGAAACACAAGCCGGCTGGGCGCCCGAGACCGACGAGGACGAGGACGACATGCCGCTGTCCACGCGGCTGTCAATAGCGGACACCCTCACCCTCGGCAACGCGATCTGCGGCTTCATGGCCGTGTACTTCACCACCACCGGCGTGCTCATCCCGCACCTGACGGGCAACGAGGACGGCGGGATGGCGCGGCACAGCGCGGCCATGGCCGTGATCCTGATGCTGCTCGCGTCGGTCTTCGACCTCTTCGACGGGCTGGTGGCACGCAAGCTGCGGGCCTCGGCGATGGGGGCCGAGCTCGACAACCTCTCCGACCTGATCAGCTTCGGTCTGGCGCCCGCGTACTTCGTGGTGACCTGGGGCATGGTCACCCAGGACGCGAACCAGCGGGTGTCCGTGGTCGCGGCCGTCGTGGTGCTGCTGGCGGTGGTGCTCCGGCTTGCGCGGTTCTCCTGCGTGCCGATGCGTGACGGCATGTTCCAGGGCATGCCCGGCCCGTTCGGCGCACTGACCGTCGTGGCCATCGTGCTGCTGGAGCTGCCGTTCGTGCCGACGCTGCTGGCGATCGTCGGGGTGGCCTGGCTGATGGTGAGCCGGGTCGAGTACCCCAAGCCGCGGGGCAGGCTCGCGGTGGCGATGCTCAGCTGGATCCTCCTCAGCATGGGCATGCTCACGGCCTGGGCCCTGGACGCCCCGGGCGGCCAGCTGCTGCTGCAGACCGGCTGCTCCCTGCAGGTGGTCCTGGGCGCGATGATCCCGCTGTTCGCGACGGCCCGGAGGGTGAACACCTTCCGCGACAACCGCCGTGAGTCGCGCGCGGAGTCCCGCGCCGCACAGCTTCCCTAGCGGAACGCAGAACAACGCCGCGGGCCCCGAGCGAATCTTTCGCTCGGGGCCCGCGGCGTTGTGGCGGTGCGGCCCGCGGCGGGCCGCACCGCGCCTCAGACCAGGAAGTCCCGCGCCAGCTGCTCCGCCGCCCGCTCCAGCAGCGGCCCCGCCTCGGCCATACAGCGGGCCGGGTCGGGCTCCAGATCCGCCAGGGCGTACGCACGGCGGATACCGGCCGCGGTGAGCGCCTCCTGGGACAGCTGGAGCCGGCCGCAGACCGCGACCACGTCCAGGCCGGCCGCCCGGGCCGCGGCGGCGACACCGGCCGGTGCCTTGCCGTGCAGGGTCTGCTCATCGAGCGAGCCCTCGCCGGTAATGACGAAGGTGGCCTTCGCCAGCGCCGGGGCGAAGCCCAGGACGTCGAGCATCACGTCGATGCCCGGCCGGAAGTCCGCGTCCAGGCCGACCAGCGCGCCGTAGCCGATACCGCCCGCGGCGCCCGCGCCGGGCGCCAGGGCGTGTTCCGCGGCCCGGGGGCCCACCGCGCGCTCCAGCACCTCGGCGTAGTGCGCCAGGGCCGAGTCCAGCGCGGCCACGTCCTCCTCGCTCGCACCCTTCTGCGGGCCGTAGACCGCCGGGGCGCCCTTCGGGCCCGTGAGGGGGTTGTCGACGTCGCTGGCGAGCACGATCTGTGTCGTCGCCAGCCGGGGGTCCAGCCCCGACAGATCGGCGGTGGCCAGGTCGCGCAGCGGGCCGCCACCGGGGGCGACCGGCTCGCCGTCCGCGTCCAGGAACCGCGCGCCGAGCGCCGCGAGCATCCCCGCCCCGCCGTCGGTCGTGGCGCTGCCGCCGACACCGAAGACGATCGAGGTCGCGCCCGCGTCGAGGGCGGCGAGCAGCAGCTCGCCGGTGCCGTACGTGGTGGCCTTCAGGGGCGCGAAGACGCCTCGGGGAAGGTGCTGGAGTCCGGACGCCTCCGCCATCTCCACCACCGCGGTGCCTCCCCCAGCTACCGCTGGGGGTGCCCCCACGCGCATGGCGAAGGTGGCCGTGACCGGCGCGCCCGTGGGGCCGGTGACCCGGGCCTCGTGGCGGGTGAAGCCGGCCGCGAGGGCCGCCGCCACCGTGCCGTCGCCGCCGTCCGCGACCGGGACGGCCGAGACCTCCAGACCGGGGGCCGCGCGCCGCAGACCGGCCGTGACATGCTCGGCGACCTCGACGGCCGTGAGCGAACCCTTGAATTTGTCCGCGGCGATCAGCACATGTGCTGAGTGTGTCCTTGATGCGTCCGCCACCGTGTGACCCCTTGCTTTCGAACTGGCAGTCGCGCCGCTGTGACCTTATCCGGCACGCGGCGCGGCGAACAGGGCACACCGGTCCGCGGTGCCGCCGAGCGCCCCCGGAGTGCGCCCCTCGAAGATCCGCCGGACGGGCGCGGCGCCGGAGCCGCTCCGTCTAGGCTCGCGCCGTGACGACCCTGGACTACGCCGCCTACATCGCCGGTCTGCCCCGTGTGCTCGCGGGCGCGGGCACCCTCTTCCGCGACGCGGAGGGCCGCCTGCTGCTCGTGGAGCCCAACTACCGCGACACCTGGATCCTGCCCGGCGGCACCGTCGAGTCGGACGCCGGTGAATCGCCCCGCCAGGCCGCGCGCCGCGAGACCGCCGAGGAGATCGGCCTGGACATCGAGCCGGGCCCGCTGCTCGCCGTCGACTGGGTACGCAGCAGGCACCGGCCGCCGCTGGTGTTCTACCTCTACGACGGCGGGGTGCTGGACGCCGCCCGGCTGGCCGCGATCCGGCTCCAGGAGGAGGAACTGCTCTCCTGGCGGCTGGTGCACTGGGACGAGGCACAGACCCTGGTCAGCCACGAGATGGCGCTGCGGCTCGACGCCGCGCTGAAGGCCCTCGCGGCCGGCCGCGGCCCGGCAGAACTGGAGGACGGAATTCCGCAGAGCGGGACTGACGGTCCGTCGTAAAAGAGATGGACGGCGGAGCGGCGGTGCTGCCTAGGGTGAGGTTCATGGACGAGATCGCAGCCGAGGTCGCACAGGTGCCGGGAGTTGTCGGGGTGATGCTCGGCGGGAGCCGGGCCCGGGGAACTCATCGGGCGGACTCCGACTGGGATCTGGGTGTCTATTACCGGGGTGAGCCGGATCTGGCGGCGCTGGAGACGCTGGCCGCGGAGGTGACCGGCGGTCCCGTCGAGGTGTACGGGCCGGGGTCCTGGGGTGCGTGGGTCAACGGCGGGGCCTGGCTGGTGCTGCCCGACGGCCGTCATGTGGACTGGATCCTGCGGGACGTCGACCGGGTGCGGCAGGTGTGGGAGGAGTGCCGCGCGGGCCGCTTCGAGATCGGCGTCCAGGCCGGCCACCCGCTCGGCTTCTGGTCCCCCGCCTACCCGGGCGAGGCGGCACTGGGCCGGGTGCTCGCCGACACCGACGGCGAACTGGCCCGCCTCCGCCACGAGACCCAGGACTACCCGGAGGCCCTCCGCAAGGCGCTGACCCGCGACGCGGTCTGGGACGCCGGGTTCTCGGTGGCGATGGCGGGCAAGTCGTACACGGCCGGGGACGTGCTGCATGCGGCCCTGTGTCTGTCCCGCGCCGTCGGCGACCTCGTCCAGGCCCTGCACGCCCACCACCGCGTCTGGTGCCTCAACGAAAAGGGCGCACTCGCGGCGGCCGCGGCGATGCCGGAGACACCGCCCGGCTTCGGTGCCCGCGCCACCGCCCTGCTCAGCGAACTCGGCCGCACGGACGAGGAGTTGCACCGGTCACTGACCGCGGCGGAGGGGCTGGTGGCGGAGGTACGCGCGGTGACGGGCGGCTAGGGCGTGTCCGCAAAGTCCCGTCGTCCGCCCGGAGGGCGGGGCTCGCGGCGTCTGGTGCACTTCGCTCGCTGCGCTCGCTTCGTCTCGGCTCCTCAAAAGAGCCACCGGATGCCGAGCGCGATCGCAAGGCGGAGGGTCGTCCGCGTAGTGGGTCTACGTGGACGATCCCGACAACGCAGCGAGCGTGCGTGCCAGGCGTCGCGAGCCAGGCGGGACTTTGCGGACACGCCCTAGGGCCGGCCGCGGGCTGCGGCGTGTCGGGTGCGTCCGTACGGGACCGCCGTCACCCGCACGCCTCCGCCGGGAACAGGCCGTCCTCCGTCCGTTCGAAGGCGAGCAGCCGGCGCTTGCGGTCGAGGCCGCCGCCGTAGCCGGTGAGGCTGCCGTTGGCGCCGACGACGCGATGGCAGGGGACGATGATGCCGACCGGGTTGCGGCCGTTGGCCAGGCCGACCGCGCGGGACGCCGACGGGGCGCCGAGCCTCTCGGCGAGCTGCCCGTACGAGACGGTCTCGCCGTACGGGATCGCGCACAGCGCCGCCCACACCCGCCGCTGGAAGGGCGTGCCGTGGAGGGCGAGCGGCAGGTCGAAGATGGTCAACTCGCCGCGGAAATAGGCCTGGAGCTGGGCGATGGTCTCGGCGAACGGCGGCTCGTCGGGGTCCGCCGGGTCGCCGAAGGTCTCCTGGGGCGGGCGGTGGCGCTGGTCGGTCATGTAGAGGCCGCTGAGGGCCTCGCCGGCGGCGACGAGGGTGAGCGGCCCCACCGGGGTGCCGTCCAGGACGGTGTGGGTGACGGGGGCGGCGGGTTCGGCTGCGTGAACGGTCATGGTGGTGGGCTCAGTTCTTCGGGAGGTGGTTGATGGGGTGGTCGTCGGTCGCCCAGAGGTACTGGACGGCGTAGGCGCGCCACGGGCGCCAGAGCGCGGAGTGCCGGATGAGGGCCGCCGGGGTGTGCGGCAGGCCGAGGCCGGCGGCCGCGCGGCGCAGACCGAGGTCGGTCGGCGTGAAGGCGTCCGGGTCGCCGAGCGCGCGCATGGCGATGCATTCGACGGTCCAGGGGCCGATGCCCGGCAGCGCCGCGAGCTGCGCCCGGGCGGCGTCCCGGTCGGTGCCGACACCCAGTTGCAGCGCACCGGAGCATAGGGCGGCGATGACGCCGGTGAGGGTGGCCCGGCGGGTACGGGGCATCGCCAGCTGCTCCGGGTCCAGCCCGGCGAGCGCGGCGGCGGACGGGAAGAGATGGCTGAGGCCGCCGCCCGGGTCGTCGATCTGTTCGCCGTGGGCACGGACCAGCCGTCCGGCGTGGGTACGGGCCGCCGCGGTGGAGACCTGCTGGCCGAGGACGGCGCGGACCGCGAATTCGTCGGCGTCGACCGTCCGCGGGACCCGGCGGCCGGGTGCCTTGTCGACGAGCGGGGTCAGTCGCGGGTCCTCGCGGAGCAGTCCGTCGACGGCTTCGGGGTCCGCGTCGAGGTCGAGCATCCGGCGGCAGCGGGCGATGGCGCCGGCCAGATCGCGCAGATCGGTGAGGGAGAGGCGGCAGTCGATGTGGTCGGGGCGGGGTGCGAGGGCGACGATGCCGTGCCCGTAGGGGAGGTCCAGGGTCCGGCGGTAGGCGCCGTCCCGCCACTCCTCGACTCCGGGGACGGCGGTGGCGGCGAGATGCCCGAAGAGGTTGTCGGGGTTGAGCGGCTGGCGGAAGGGCAGCCGCAGCGCGAGCGCACCGGGCACCGTCCCCCGCGGGCCGGGCCGTGCGCGTTGCCGCAGCTCCGTCGGGGACAGGGCGAAGACCTCCTGCACCGTCTCGTTGAAGGTGCGGATGCTGGCGAAACCGGCGGCGAAGGCGACCTCGGCCATCGGCAGTGCGGTGGTCTCCACCAGGAGCCGGGCGGTCTGCGCCCGCTGGGCGCGGGCCAGGGCGAGCGGCCCGGCCCCCAGCTCGGCCAGCAGCTGCCGCTCGATCTGCCGGGTGCTGTAGCCGAGCCGGGCCGCGAGTCCGGGGACGCCCTCGCGGTCGACGATGCCGTCGGCGATCAGCCGCATGGCGCGGGCGACGAGGTCGGCCCGCTCGTTCCACTCCGGGGACCCCGGGCTGGCGTCCGGGCGGCACCGCTTGCAGGCCCGGAAACCGGCCTGCTGGGCGGCGGCCGCGCTCGGGTAGAAGCGCATGTTCTCCGGCTTGGGAGGCACCACGGGGCAGCTGGGACGGCAGTAGATACGGGTCGTGAGCACGGCGGTGTAGAACCAGCCGTCGAAGCGGGCGTCCTTGGACTGCACGGCGCGCAGACAGCGCTCGGTGTCGGTGTGCATGACTTCAGGATTCCTCAGCCGGGGCCCGTTCGGCTGGCGAGAATCCGACATCGACGTCGGGTGACCAGGGAGGGCTCGGTCCTCCTCGGTCCTCGTTCGGTGGAGGGGCCGGGGTCGCTTTCGCGGGGACGGCGCCAAGGACCCGCCGTCCGGCCGCCCGCCGCACCGTTAAGATGAGCTCCACTCAGGCGTCGTCCCGCGGCAGCATGTCATGGGCATGCTGCCCTTTCGGCGTCCGACGCACATGTGCGGACATCACAGAACACTCGGGGGAGCGATGGCCGGTCAGTCCGGATACCACGTCCAACAGGGCGGTATGGACGCCGAGGCGGACAAGCTCGACTCGGCGGGCGACGATACCGGCGACATCAAGTCCGCCATAGCCGACGCGGTCTGCTTCGACGACGACATACTCGGCGGCACCGATTCCGGCCCCGCCTACCGGTCGTTCTCCACCGCCTGGCAGGACGAAGCGAAGACGCTCGAAAGCGCGCTCCACGAACTCGCCGGCAAAGTCCGTGCCTCCCGGTCCAATTACGACCAGGCCGACCACGAAGTGATCGCCCAGGTCAACTCGGCGGGGAGCGCCGGAGATTCCCAGGTGTCGACGAGGCCTGCCGCCGTGACCGGCCCGTCCCCCTTCGGCTGAGCCCGGCCCGCGCTTTCCGTCCCCCGACCGCATCGCACACAAAGGCCTTTCCACACTCGATGGCTGAGCAGGGATCCACCACGGAGCGTCGCGCCAAGCTGGAGGAGTGCTACAAGCGGCTCCTCGACTGCGACGACAAGAACGAGATGATCGCCGAGATCAATACCGCCCTCGCCGTCCCGGCGCCGGTCGGCTCCCCCGGCACACTCGAACTGCTGGGCAAGCGCTACCGCACCCAGTCGAAGTCCGCCGAAGAGGTCGCCGTCAAGGTCGACCAGGTGGCCACGTCGGGCCTGCCGGAGGTCTGGGTGGGGAAATCCGGCGTGGCGGCGTCCGAGGTCGTCCAGGCCGCGGCCCGTGCGGCCCATCAGATGACCGAAGCCCTGCAAAAGGGGGGCAATGCGCTGCTGTCCCTGAGTGACGCGGTCGAGGACGCCCAGAAACTGGACGGGACCGGCCGCGGCCAATTGCGCGAGGCACTGTCCATTCTCGGTGCCGAGGACGGTTTCTTCGACAACATGGTGGACACCGACGAGGAGGAGGACGCGATCTGGCGGGCCGGCACGGTGGCCTGTGCCGGTGTCGACAAGATGCGCTCCGCGGCACGGTCCGCCGACGACGCGGCCCGCGCGGCCGCCCGTGACCTCAACAAGTTCGCCTCCGAGGCGCGGGCCGGCAAGATGCACACGAGTGGCCTCTCCGCCGCCGACAAACTCGCCCTCGCGGACACCGCGGGCCCCTCCGGTCCGGCGGAGATGAACGAGCTGCTCAGCGCGAACGACCTCGAACGCTCCGGTCAGTACATGGAGAAGATGAGCGCCCGCGACCGCGCCGCGTTCGACAGGATGCTCGCCGACTCCAAGTCGCCGCAGGAACGCGCCTACCTGGTCAAGGCATTGGCCGCGGGGTACGACCTGAACGCCGTGTCGGAATTCCAGGGAAAGATCCATGGCAAGGACCCGGCCTGGCTCCAGCGCCACCTCACCCCGGTGACCACCGCCGCGGACAGCATGGACAACGAGGGGCGCGCCAAGGACGGCAGGAACAACAACACCGACGACCAGGCCTTCAACGGCGAACGGTGGTCGCAGGACGGAAACACCTGCGTTCCGTCCTCCACCGTGAGCGCACGGGCCATGGTCGACCCCGTCTACGCCCTTGAACTCACCGGCGGCCCGTCCGGCCAGGAGGACGACCCCGGGGCGTTCCGCGACCGGTTGGGCGCCGAACAGCAGCGGGTGCACGACGAGGGCGACGGGAACTACGACTATGACTTCCCGTTCTCCCGGCACCCCAACGGCATGGACAACGACGGCAAGACCACCGTGGTCGACAAGGAGATCAGCCCGCACACCGGAGCGTCGTACGACTTCCAGGAGACCAGGAGCGCCGATGCCCGGCGCGATGTGCTGCCGGACATCGAGAAGTCCGTGGCCGAGGGCAAGCCGGTGCCGATCGGCGTCGAGGGGTACAACAAGGACGATGAGCGCTCCGGTCACGCGATGATGATCATCGGCCAGGAGGGCGACATGCTCCAGGTCTACAACCCCTGGGGCACCACCACCTGGGTCAGTGAGGACGACTTCGTCAACGGCCGCATGGACAAGGCCTCCGACAACCGCATGCCCGACGCCTACGCCGTCCACCTGCCCGCCGACTGAAGCGATCCATGATGCGTACTCAACTCCCGGGCACCGCCCTTCGCCGGGCACTCACACCGGCACTCACCGCCCTCACCACTCTCGCCGTCCTCACCGCCCTCACCGGATGCGGTCTCATGGGTCCCAGCACGTACGACACGGACGAGACCGCCATCGAGGCCGACTCCGGCGAGGAGTTCACGCTGTCCGTGCCCTCCAACGCCTCGCTCGGCGAACGCTGGTACGTGGCCGAGCCGAAGCCCGCCGCCCGTGTGGTGCGCGCGGCGGGCGAGGATCAGGAGAACTCGGGGAGCGAGGCGGACGGGGCAAGCGGCGGCAGCCAGCTCTTCCGCTTCAAGGCCGTCGGCCGGGGCAGCACCACGATCCGGCTGATCCACTGCCCCGTGCACGCCTGTATCGACCAGGGCGACGACTCGGCAACGGCTTCCCCGCCCCCGCCCGCCGGATCCACGGCCGCACCGGCATCGAGCCGTCCGACCTACCACACCTACACCGTCACCGTGAAGTGACCGATTCCGAGACAGGTATGCATCCCTCACCTCCCCCGGGCAGGACCGACGACGAACTCGCCACGCTGGATGTCACGGCGCTGCTGCGCTACGGCATCGGATTCGGTGGCTCGCACCGCACCACGCTGTTCGGGGACGGGGCGGTGGGCGCCGCCGTCGTACTCGACCGGCAGGGCGTCCTTCCGCGCGCGGTCGCCTTCCTCGCCGAAGTGGTCCGCAGCGGCGGGACCGCGTACGCCGCGACGCTCCCCGAGCCGGTGCCGGGCGACGCCGCCGCACAACTGGTACGTGACTGGCTGCAGTCGGCGGCGTCCCTGGTGCGTACCGTGGAGGGCGACCAGGACGTCGCCCGGTGGCTGGAGTCCGTCTCCGCCCTCATGGCGCTCCGGCTCACCTACCGGACCAGGACCGCCGGACCGGGCAACGGCTGAGCCTGCGTTTTCGCAGGTCAGCGCCCATATCTTGGTACCTGTAGCTCAGCACCCGTCGCGCAGTGGAGGGGGGCGCAGTGGAGGTGGCTCAGTGCAGGGAGCAGGCGCCTTCGGCACGCGGCATCCGTTTCTGCGGCATCCGTTTCTGCCGTAGTCAGTCGACGAGCGCGGCGAACACCGCGTACGCCTGCTCGTCGAAGAGGACGAACCGCACCTCTTCCACCGCCGTCTCCGTGTCCCGCACGGTCTCCACCGCGATGCGGGCGGCCTCCTCCATCGGCCACCGGTAGACGCCGGTGGAGATGGCCGGGAACGCGACCGTCCGCGCGCCCAGTTCGTCAGCGATCCGGAGGGACTCCCGGTAGCAGGAGGCGAGCAGGGCGGAGCGGTCCTCGGTCTCGGAGTACACCGGGCCGACGGTGTGGATGACCCAGCGGGCCGGCAGCAGGCCGGCGGTGGTGGCGACGGCCTGGCCGGTGGGCAGGCCACCGCCGTACTGCGCGGCACGCAGGTCGCGGCACGCGTCGAGGATCTCCGGACCGCCGCGCCGGTGGATCGCGCCGTCCACTCCCCCGCCGCCGAGGAGCGACGAGTTGGCTGCGTTGACCACGGCGTCCACGGCTTGTTCGGTGATGTCGCCCTGGATGAGGGTGAGGGAGGTGCTCATGGTGGCTGAGCCTAGGCGGTGTCCCACGGATCCGCGGGTAACGACGAGCGGGGGCGGGGTGCGGGGCGGGGTTGCGGGGCGCCCGCCCGTGCGGCGGGGCGCCGAACGGGCCGTTGGTCAGCGGTGGTTGGCGCGCAGGCGGCGCCAGACCGCCTTGGCGGCGTAGTGGCCCGACATGCCGTGGACGCCGGGGCCGGGCGGGGTGGCCTGGGAGCAGAGGTAGACGGCGGGGTGCGCGGTTTCGTAGGGGACCCGGGCGAGCTTGGGGCGGATGAGCAGGCGCAGGCCGGCCGCGGAACCGGTGGCGGTGTCGCCGCCGACGTAATTGGCGTTGCGGGCGGCGATCTGCGGCGGGCCGGCTACCGCACGGGCCAGCACGAGGTCGCGGAAGCCGGGGGCGAAGCGCTCGATCTGCCGCTCGACGACCTCGGTGGCGTCGCCCTCCCAGCCGTGGGGGACATGGCCGTACGCCCAGAAGGTGTGCTTGCCCTCGGGGGCGCGGGTGGGGTCGATCAGGCTGGGCTGAGCGGTGATCAGGAAGGGGACGGAGGGGTCCTGGCCGTGGGTGGCGGCGTTGAGCGAGGCGCCGATCTCGCCGCTGGTGGGGCCGATGTGGACGGTGCCGGCGCGCCGGGCCTCCTTGGAGGTCCACGGTGCCGGGGCCGACAGCGCGTAGTCGACTTTGAAGACGCTGGGGCCGTACTTCACGTCGCGGTAGGCATTGCCCAGTCCGGCGATCCGGGCGAGCGCGGTCGGTGAGGTGTCGAAGACATACGCGCGGGCCGGCGGCAGATCGTCCAGCCGCTTGACCTCGAAGTCGGTGTGCACCACTCCGCCATGGGCGCGCAGCAGCCCGGCGAGGGCGTCGGAGATGGCCTGGGAGCCGCCGCGCGGCACCGGCCAGCCCTTGTGGTGCGCGGCGAGCGCGAACATCAGGGCCATACCGGAGGTCCCGAAGCCGCTGAGCGGGGCATTGGCGTGGGCACCGAGCCCGGCGAGCAGCCCGCGGGCCTTCTCGTCCTGGAAACGGCGGTTGAGGAGGCTGACCGGCTGCATCCCGACCAGGCCGAAGCGGGCGTAGGTCAGCGGGTCCTGCGGCAGGCCCAGCCACTGGGTGCGCAGGAAGTCGTGGGCCATGGTGTCCCACTTGCCGACGAAGGGCGCCATGAGCCTGCGGTAGGTCCCGGCGTCGCGCGGTCCGAGGGACATGGCGGTCTCGCCGACGGAGTGGGCGAGCACGGCGGCCGTGCCGTCCGGGAACGGATGCGCCATCGGGAGGTCGGGGTGCAGCCATTCGAGGCCGTGGCGGTCCAGTGGCATGGCGGAGAAGGCGGGTGAACCGATGCCGGTGGGGTGCACCGCCGAGCAGGGGTCGTGGCGGAAGCCGGGGAGGGTCAGCTCCTCGGTCCGGGCGCCGCCGCCGATGGTGCCGCGGGCCTCGAAGACTTCCACGGACATACCGCGGCGGGCCAGTTCGACGGCCGCCGTCAGGCCGTTGGGTCCCGCTCCGATCACCACGGCATCGAGCATCCTCGGCACCTGCGCCACTCCCCTCACGTCCGGCCCTCGTCCTTGAGGGTCAGTTGGCGGCTGCCAGCAGTCCGAGGATACGCCGCGCCGTTTCGGCGTCCCGCGCCGCGGTGAAGGGCAGCGCATTGCCGCCTTCGATACGGAACGGCCGGCCGGCTACCGTGCCGCTCGCGCCGCCCGCTTCATGGACCAGCAGCAGCCCGGCCGCGTGGTCCCAGGCGTTCTCCCAGCTGAAGGCGATGGCGTCGATCTCGCCGCGGGCTATGTGCAGATACTCCAGGCCCGCCGAGCCACAGGGGCGCGGGGCGATACCGCCGGTCTCCAGGGTGGCGAGGACCCGCTTCTGCTCGTCGTCGGTGAAGTCGTAGTGGGACGTGGCGACATCGAGGACCGCACCGGAGGACGGGCTGCCGGCCTGCAGCGGTACGCCGTTCAGCTGGGCGCCGGCGCCGCGGCGGGCGATGGCCATCAGGCCGAGTGCGGGGGCGTACGTCCAGGAGGCCAGCACCTCACCGCGGTGGGCGAGCGCCACGAGCGTGCAGAAGCCCGGGTCGCCGTGCACGAACTGGCGGGTGCCGTCGACCGGGTCGACGATCCAGACGGGGTCGTCACCGTGCAGTGCGTCGAGCACCCGCGGGTCGGCGTGCACCGCCTCCTCGCCGACCACCCGCGAGCCGGGCAGCAGGGCCGTGAGGGAGGCGGTGAGGTGCTCCTCGGCGAGGCGGTCGGCGACCGTGACGAGGTCGTGCGGCCCGTTCTTCTCGACGATGTCCTCGGCGGCGAGCTGCCGGAAGCGGGGCACGATCTCGTCGGCCGCTGCGCGGCGGATCGCGGTCTCGACGGCGGCCAGGTCCAGCGTGGACAGGTCGAGCGACGGCTCGCCGGGGGCGGTGGCCGGGGTCGCGGCGGGCGGGGTGGTGGCAGTCGGGGTAATCGCGGTCTCTCCCGAATCTTGGGTACGAAGTGCTTCGATCATGTGTCCATCGAAACACGAGCCACTGACACGACGGCTGGACTCCAGGTGAATTCCGGATGCCGCGGCGGGCACCGCCGGGCGCCGGGCCGCCCGGTGCGCACCAGCGGCGCACCCGCCCCCGGCCCCGGCGGGGCGCCTCAGCGCCCGACCGCGTACCCCTGCATCCCCCGCGGATTCGCCGCCGCGGACAGCACCCCGGACTCCGGGTCGCGCGCCACCGCGCACAGCCGGCCCTCGGACCAGGCGTCACCCACCGTGACGCGGTGACCACGCCGGCGCAGCCCGTCGATGGTCCCCTGCCCGATCCGGGACTCCACGGTCACGCTCCCCGGCCGCATCCCGCGCGGGAAGAAGGACCCGGGGAAGGAGTCGTTGTGCCAGTTCGGGGCGTCGACGGCGCCCTGCAGGTCGAGTCCGCCGCGGACCGCCCCGCGCAGCGCCACGGCCAGGAAGAAGTGCACCTGCCACTGGTCCTGCTGATCGCCGCCCGGCGTCCCGAAGGCCATCACCGGGACCCCGTCGCGCAGTGCGAGGGACGGGGTGAGAGTGGTGCGGGGGCGGCGCCCCGGAGTGAGCGAGTTGGGCAGGCCCTCCTCCAGCCAGGCCATCTGCAGCCGGGTGCCGAGCGGGAAGCCGAGCGCCGGGACGACGGGGTTGGACTGCAGCCAGCCACCGGACGGGGTGGCGGAGACCAGGTTGCCCCAGCGGTCGACGACGTCGATATGGCAGGTGTCGCCGCGGGTGGCACCGTTCCGGTCGATCTCGGGGGCGACATCCGCCGGTACCGCGCCGGGCCCGGCCGTCCCCGGCACCCCCTGTGCGACGGTCGGCTCGCCCGCTCCGCTCCCGGCGACTCCCAGCGCGTCGAAGCCGTCCACGCCCGCCGCTGCCGCCGCCGCGTGCTTGCTCAGCCGCGGGGTGCGGCCGTCCGGACTGCCGGGGCGCAGCTCGTACGAGGCCTGCGCGCCGATCAGGGCCCGGCGGTCGGCGTTGTACCCGTCGCTCAGCAGGGTGTCGAGCGGTACGTCGGCGGCGTCGCCGTACCAGGCCTCGCGGTCGGCCATCGCCAGCTTGCAGCCCTCGATGAGCAGATGGACGTACTCGGGGCTGCCGTACGCGGGCAACTCCGGTGGCAGCAAGGCGAGTTGCTGGAGGAAGGCCGGGCCCTGGGACCAGCCCCCGGCCTTGGCGACGGTCCAGCCGTTCCAGTCGTGGGTGACGGGCGCCTCGTAGGTGGCGGAGAAGGCGGCCAGGTCGTCGCCGGTGAGGGTGCCCGCATGGCGTTCACCGGAGGTGTCCATGGCGGGCCGGGCCGCGAAGCCGGCGAGGGCCTCACCGATGAAGCCCTCCCGCCAGATGCGGCGGGCGGCCTCGATCTGCGCCTCGCGGCCCGACGCGGCGGCCTCCGCCTCGGCGGTCAGCCGGCGCCAGGTGGCGGCCAGCGGACGGTTCCTGAGCAGCCCTCCGGGGGCGACGGGCCGGCCGTCGGGGAGGTAGATCTCGGCGGAGGAGATCCACTCTGTCTCGAACAGTGCACGGACCGTCTCGACGGTCTCACCGATCCGTTCGACGGCGGGATGGCCGTGCTCGGCGTAGCCGATGGCGTACCGCAGCACCTCGGCGAGGGACTTGCTGCCGTGGTCGCGCAGCAGCAGCATCCACGCGTCGAAGGCGCCCGGGACCGCGGCGGCGAGCGGTCCGGTGCCGGGCACCAGGTCGAGCCCCAGTGAGGTGTAGTGCGCCACGCTCGCACCGGCCGGCGCCGGGCCCTGGCCGCACAGCACCCGCACGGGCCCGTCCGCGGGCGCCAGGATGATCGGCACCTCACCCGCCGGCCCGTTCAGATGCGGCTCCACCACATGCAGCACGAACCCCGCGGCCACCGCTGCGTCATAGGCGTTCCCGCCGTCCTCCAGGACGGCCATCGCGGACTGGGACGCCAGCCAGTGCGTCGTGGAGGCCATACCGAAGGTGCCTTGGAGGGTCGGGCGGGTGGTGAACACGGTGACTCCTCGGGTGCGGTGGGAAGGCGGTGCGGTGGGCGCGGGGCGGCCGCTCCCGTCGGCCGGGCCCTTCGCGATCGTACGTACGACCGTCCCGGCCGCGGGCCTTAGGCTCATGTCCGGTCCCGGTCCCGGTAGCCGGGCGTCCCGGACTCCCGGAGCCCCTCCTGCCCCCTGCCCCCCGAAGAAGCGAGGCGACACCCATGAAGCGCACCACGCTCCCCCGCTCCGCCGAGGGCGTCCGCTGGGAAGGGCTGGCGCTCGGCGTGGACGGACCGGCCCGTCCCCCGCTCCGGGCCGAAGTCGGCGACGGGCGGCGGCTGGTGCTCCTCCAGGGAGACCAGGTCGTCCTGCTGGCGCGGCAGCGCGTCACCCATCGCGGAGTGCACTATGCGCGCACCGGCCGGTACACCTCGCCGATACCTCCGTTGCGCGCCGAGACGGCCCGTACGTACCGGGAGGTCTGCCCGGACGACGACGCCTGGTTCGCCCGGTGGGCGCATCACTTCGCGAGTGCGCTGCGGGAGAGCGGCAACGGGCCGCTGCATGAAGGGGATTGGCATCTGCGGCCGGGCATGTCCCCTTACGCGGTCGACGCCTACTGGGAAACGCTGGCGCAGCACGATCCGGACCGCGGCCATATCGCCTGGTTCTGCGGAAGCCCCGCGCACGACAGCCGGGACCTCCTGCCGTTGCGTCCGCTGTCCGCCCCGGATGCCCCACGGGTGAAGGCCTGCCGGCGCCAGTACCGCGAGGGGGTGCTGCCACCGGTGGTGCTGTGGGGGATCAGCGCGCTCGACACCAGTGTGGTGCTGGACGGCCACGACCGGCTCGCGGCCGCGCTCGCCGAGGGCGGCCGCCCGCCCGTGCTGCGGCTGAACCGCGCGGGACTGCCCGAGTTGCACGCCCTCCTGGCCCAGCCGGATCTCCGGGCCTACGAGGAACGCATCGCGTCTCTCCAGCGGCAGCGGGACGCCGGTGATCCCCTCGCGCCGTACAAGATCGCCAACGAGGGGCGGCGGCTGGCGCAGCTGCTGCACGAGGCCCACTCCGGCGGTCATCTCACCCGCGGCTGGCCCCTCCCCGGCGGCTCCCCCGCCTGGGACGCACTCGCCCGCCGGCACGCCCCCGGCTGGCACCCGGACACCGAAAACTGACACGACGCCCCGCACAGGGACTGCGTACGCTCGCACCATGACCGGTACCGCCCCCTCCCCCGACCAGCCGCCCCGCCGCCCCCTCGTCGCGATCCTCACCGGAGCAGGTGTCTCCACAGACTCCGGGATCCCTGACTACCGCGGGCCGAACGGACTGTGGCGGCGGGACCCGGAGGCGGAGAAGCTGGTCACGTACGACACGTACATGGGCGATCCGGAGATCCGGCGGCGGTCGTGGCGGATGCGGCAGGAGAGCCCGGCATTCCGGGCGCGGCCGAATGCCGCGCACGAGGCGGTGGCCAGGCTGGAGCGGTCCGGGACACCGGTGCGGGTGATCACGCAGAACGTCGACGGACTGCATCAGCGCGCCGGGATGCCCGAACGCAAGGTGCTCGAACTGCACGGCACGGTACGCAAGGTGATCTGCACCCACTGTCACGCCCGGTCCTCGATGGAGGAGGCGCTGGCGCGGGTGGCCGCGGGCGAGCCGGATCCGGCGTGTCTGGTGTGCGGCGGGATTCTGAAGTCGGCGACGGTGATGTTCGGTGAGCGGCTGGACCCGCAGGTGCTCGGTACGGCACTGGGCGTGGCGAAGGCGGCGGAGGTCTTCCTCGCGGTCGGTACGACGCTGCAGGTGCAGCCGGCCGCCTCGCTCGCGGGGGTGGCCGCCGAACACGGCGCACGGCTGATCATCGTCAACGCCGCGCCGACGCCGTACGACGAGCTCGCCGCCGAGGTGATCCGCGAGCCGATCGGCAGTGCGCTGCCCCGGCTGCTGGAGGGGCTGGCGGCGCGCCCGTGAGAGAGCTCAGCGGTTCCGTGGGAGGGGGAGGCGACATGCAGGGCAGACATCACGGTGAGTACAAGGTGCCGGGCGGCAAGCTCGTGGTGGTCGATCTCGCGGTGGCGGGCGGGGTGCTGCGCGGGGTCCGGGTCGCCGGGGACTTCTTCCTGGAACCGGACGAGGCGCTGGAGGCCATCAACGGCGCGTTGGAGGGTGCTCCGGCGGACGCCGCGGCCCGGGACCTGGCGGCGCGGATCGATGCGGCGCTGCCCGCCGGTGCCGCGCTGTTCGGGTTCAGCAGCGAGGCGGTGGGCATCGCGGTCCGGCGGGCGGTCGCGGATGCCGCCGAGTGGACCGACTTCGACTGGCAGATCATCCATGCGGGCCCGCAACCCCCGGCGCTGCACATGGCGTTGGACGAGGTGCTGACGAGCGAGGTCGCGGCGGGGCGGCGGCCCCCGACGCTCCGGGTCTGGGAGTGGGACCGGCCCGCGGTGATCATCGGCAGCTTCCAGTCGCTGCGCAACGAGGTCGACGAGCGGGGCGCCGAGCGGCACGGTGTCACCGTCGTCCGGCGGATCAGCGGCGGTGGCGCGATGTTCGTGGAGCCGGGCAACACCATCACGTACTCGCTGAGTGTGCCGCAGTCCCTGGTGCAGGGGCTGTCCGTCGCGGAGAGCTATGCGTATCTGGACGACTGGGTACTGGCGGCGCTGGGCGATATGGGCATCAAGGCCTGGTACGAGCCGCTGAACGACATCGCGACGGAAGCCGGGAAGGTCGCGGGGGCGGCGCAGAAGCGGTTCGCCTCAGGCGCCGGGGCGGTGCTGCACCACGTGACCATGTCGTACGACATCGACGCCGGCAAGATGACCGAGGTGCTGCGGATCGGCAAGGAAAAGCTGTCGGACAAGGGCATCACCAGCGCCCGGAAGCGGGTGGATCCACTGCGGCGGCAAACCGGGCTGCCCCGCGCCGAGGTCATCGAGCGCATGATCGCGTCGTTCCGGGCACGCTACGGCGGTTCGGACGGCATGGCCTCGGACGCGGAGCTGGCACGTGCGCAGGAGCTGGCGGCGGGCAAATTCAGCTCGCGCGAGTGGCTCGGCCGGGTGCCCTAGGCCGTGTTTTAGGTAGCGGGTGAGTCTTGGGCGGATAGTTCTTCGGTCAGTTCCATACAGCGCAGGCGGGCTGGGGAGAAGTCGTAGGGCATCTTGCCGATGGCTTCGAACACGCTCATGGAGTCAGCCTCCCGCCTGCCAGAGCTGAGGTCGGCCTCGTCCTCGCCGTCATCGGCGGTAGCAGGGTGCAAAGTGTCCCAGGCGTCGAAGAGGGCATCGTCGTCCTTCCCCAGGCCGGACTCCTCGATGACGGCCTGCAGGGCGCTTTCGAAGGCGTGCCGCTCGACGGCCACTTGAGCCACCCGTGGATCATCGACGGCGACGCTGTCATCGAGTGCCTCCTCGGCGTCATCGATGCGGTCGGAGTCCTCCCGCAGAGTGGGATGCGTGGCCAGGACGACGAAGCGGGTGGCCTGGACGGCCGCGCCGAGCGGGCCGAAGATCCGCTCGGTGACCAGCAGACTGTCCAGGTCCGCCTGACGCAGAGAGCCCTCGGGCAGGCTCTTGAGGCGTTCGGTGACGAAGTCGGAGAGCAGACCCATCCGGCTTCCTTCGGTGCGCATCCGCTGCACGGCGGTCCGTTGCCGCCGCAATTCCGCCTCCTGCTCGGTGAGGGTTTCCTCCAACCGCTCCAGAATGCCCGCGATACCGTCTCCGCTGTCCGCACCGACGGAAGCCGTGCCGGTGGTAAAGGCGTCACGGATGTCGTCCAGGGCGATCCCGGCGTCGGCCATCTTGCGAATCCACAGCAGGCGGATCATGTCCTCGTACCCGTAGCGGCGGCGGTCATCGCCGCCCCTCTCAGGCTCGGGGAGCAGGCCGATCTCGTGGTAATGGCGAATCGCCCGTGGCGTGCTGCCGGCGAAGGCCGCCGCGTCACCGATCTTGACCTGGCGGGGTGGCATGAAGGACGAATGCATGAGCAGGGACCTTTCCTCAAGGGATCGGGACGTAAGTCCACCGGACCACATGCCGCTACGGAAGGTGCAACCCGATACACACCGCCCCGCGCCAATGCCAGGAAATGCGCCCTTCCTCCGTAATGACCGCAGGCCCGTCCTTTCCTGCCGGGGCATCCGCACGACGGCAGACTGAGGGTTCACAGCCACTGATGAATCGCCGCGACCTGAACCGTCGCCTCGAACCGAACCGCAAGTTTGTCGAACCGGGTCGCCACGGCCCGGTGCTGCTTGAGACGGCTGATCCCGCATTCGACCGCGTGCCGGGCCTGGCACCCCGATCGCGTTCAGGACCGGCTCGAACTGCGGACTGTCACCGCGCTGCCCGGCGGTGATCAGCAGCGACAACGGCTTCTGTCCCTGCTCACACGCCAGATGAATCTTCGTGGTGAACCCGCCTCGCGACCTGCCCAGTCCATGGTCTTCAGGTTCGGCGCTCACTCCGCCCGGCGGTTCCTTCTGCACAGCACCGCGTTGGCGGGCACCGGCAGCATGCTGGTGTGCCCGGCAGATGGTGGAGTCGACATTGACCTCCCAGAAGATCAGCCCGGCCGCATCAGCCCTCGCCTGCAACAACGTGAGCAGCCGGGCCCACACACCCCGACGCTGCCATCTCCGGAACAGTCCATACACCGTCTGCCACGGTCCGTACTCAAACGGCAGGTCCCGCCACGGAACTCCGGTCCGAACCCACCACCGCACACCGTCTACCAGCCGCCGACAGCCAGGCCACCTGCGACTTATGCCCACCGCAGGCAGCAACGACTCCAGCATCGACCACTGCTCATCAGCAGCATTCGAAGTATTGGGGGTAATAGGTGTGCTTCATTGAGACCTGCTCTGGCGTGAGGTCGTGTACGACCATGTTCCCCACGACGAGTGCGTGATGGTTTGACCAATCGACAACATCAATCCGGCGTTCTCCGGGTTCCATGCGCCAAGCGGCATGGGGCAGCTGCACAACGAGGTCGGCTTGCATGATGAAGGCGCGAGAAGCTTGCGTGATGATCCACTGCGCCTTTTCGCGATCCTGCGCTGTCGTGCGACAGCATCGAGTCGCCATTTGCCACAGCTTCGGCCACCGCACGCCCGGCGTAAGCGGGCCGACATATGCAGTCTGACGGCCATCAGAGAGTGTGGACGCATAGCCGAAAACCGGCCCGAACATCGAGAATGCCGTCACTCTGCCAGTGCCCTGATGGGATGCCGGCATGAATTTCCTCTCCAGGGAAATGACTGGCGCCCGGGCTGAGGAGCCCGGGCGCCGGAGTGAACTACCTAGCAGCAGGGGCCGTCACCACAGCAGGCGGGAGGATTGCAGTCGGCCGTGGTGCCCCACAGCCGCTCATCCACCTCGAACCCCTGCGCTTTGATGCGTCCGACCACATCGGCCATCAGGCCCTTCGTGCGAATCTTGCTTTTCGGCCTGTGGTGCAGGAAGTAGCCGAAGTTCTGCTGACACCAGCTGGCGTACTCCTCGGTGTGGAGCATGAAGGTGTGCCAGCCGGAATCCACCTGCTTGCTCGGGGCCATGTCGTCACCGGCCTGGGTAATGCCCATGACGTGGCACATCGCGATGGCCTCGCTCTGAACGCGCTCTGCGACGGAGCGTTCGAGGCCGTACTCGTCGGCGCAGAAGTCCACCAGGCGCTCAAACAGCTCCGGTGTAACGAGGTCGCGGCCTTGCCGGGCCTTGACCGGTTGGTCTAAGACGACTGCCATGGTGTTCCTGCCCTTCCCTGGGAGAGGCCGACCTGCGACGCTCAGAGGGTCGGCCCTGGATCACTTGCTCTCCGCCCCGGCTGCTCGACTGTCCAGGTTTCTGCGGCCGGGGTGGGAGTCATTGGCGCCCTTTGCCCATGCGCGACATGGCTTCGGATGTCCCGGGCGACGGCGCGTGCGACCGGCCAGTCCTTCCGCTTGAGCGCCCGAATACGCATTTCGTCCGAGGCAGCGCACTGTTTGTAACCGGGGGCTCCTAGCCCTTCCAGCAGCCAGCCGTCCAGGGGCAGTTCCACGAGTTGTTGGGTGTACCCGAATCGGGGTGCTCATGGCCCTCCGCCGTTCGCCTCGCACGTTGTCTCGGTTCAGTCAACGGCTGCGGGCAAGACGGGCTCAACGAGTGTGCCCGAACTTGCCCACGATCACCCGAGAGCGTCAATCGCTTGCGTGATGAGGCTGCGCGCCCCTGCCCCATATACGGCTTGCTCAGCAAGGGTGGTGAACGTATCCGCGTACAGGCCGATTTCATGTCGCTGCACGATGGTCAGATGAGCTGAGATCAGCTCGACGTTCGCTTGTGCGTCATCGAAGAGGAAAAAGCCTTCCACGGGCCACAGCCCTGAGCGATCAGCTGTCAAGGGAATGACGCCGAGGCTTACGGACGGCAGCGTTGAGACAGTGAGCAGGTGCCCCAGTTGGCCGGCCATCGTCTCGACTCCGCCGATCCGGTACCGGAGGGCAGACTCTTCCAAGATGATCGAGAATCGGTGATTGCCCTCGTGCACGATGTGCTGCTTGTCGAGGCGAACGCGCACTGCCTCCTCAACGTCATCGATGAGTTGGCGCCGGTCGCGGATCGAGGTCAGGAGGGCTCGAATATATGCCTCGGTCTGCACCGGGCCTGGGATGAGCCACGAGGAGTAGATGCGGTAGCGGAGCGTGCGCTCCCAGACAGGGAGCACCGACTCTTGGGCTCGGCGCAGTCCTGACCGTTCCAGTTGGCACCACTCGACGTACATGCCATCGATGCCGCGTGCGGTGTCGATCAGGTCGTTGGCGAGGTGCGGAACTCCGCAGTGTTCAGCGTAGGCACGAATGTCATCGAATGACGGTGGCCTGGTCCCGCTTTCGATCTTCGAGCACTTGGATTCGTGCCAGCCTGCGAGCGCGGACAGCGCCCGCGCGGTGAGTCCGGAGTCTTTCCGGATCTCGCGCAGGCGCCGGCCGAAGGATTCTCGTGCCTCTCTTACTGCGGAGGAGGAAGGTGGAGTGGCCACTGTGCTTCAGGCTGTCCCGTCGTCACACCAACCGGTACTGCGCGTGGGGGACAGCCTTGTCCCAGACCTTCTCGAACGCTGAGGAGAGGAAGGATGCCAACTGGGGGTCCTCGGTGTACTCGTGCTCCAGCGAGTCGCCATCACCATCGAAGTGGTTGACCAGCACCGCCTTGTCGTCGAAGACCCAGAAGTCATTGCCCGGCAGAGCCAGTTCCGTCGCCTGCTGGCGTGGCAGCCAGCCGACTTCTTCTCCCGCGTTGATGTTGAGCCCGTCGGTGACCGAGTGCTCGAAGCGGATGTAGTCGGAGACGGGCTCCGAGACGATGCGTGCGCGACGGACCGATACTCCTCGTCCTGTCGCCTCCTTCACGATGTCGAGCCAGCCTCGCCAACGTTCTGCGGGGTCGATGGCCTTCCCCGCGGCCCAGTCGATGAAGGCGGGATCGGACCTCATGTACCCGTCCCGCATCTCCAAGTGGACTGCCGAGCGTTGGCAGTTGCGGAACAGGGAATCAAACGTCGGGGCCTGCGTCACCCTTCACCTCCAAAAAGAACTGCACCATGCGTCGGGGGATCTCGACCACCGTCTCATGAGTGGGAAGGTCCAGTTGAGTCAGGCGGTCTGCGTCCTCGACCTTCAGCCCTTGGACCAGGTACGTATCTTTTGCGTCATCCAGGTAGATCGTGGGAGACCCCCCGCTGGGGCTCTCGGGGTCCTTGCCGAGTTTGTGCAGAGTCATGATGTCCTCCTCGGTCGGAGATGACGATCTCTGTGACAGAGCTTGCTATGGACGGCCCACGGGCAAAAGGAACTTGCCCAAACTTGCCCACTTGTCCGATGAGCAGGTGGCAGGGGCATCGGTGCACTCCCGGGTAGCCGGGATACGCCCGGACCTGTCAAGGCCCACCTTCCTTCGTGGAGGGCGGGTCCCTCGTCGTGTCCGCGGCCGTCCGCCCGCTGCCCGGCCGCATCAAGGCGGACACAGCCGGACAGGGGAAAGGGCCCCGCCCATGCACCACGCGGGCAGCACACGGACGGGGCAGTCTCAAAGAGCCCAGCAGTCGGCCGGATCGTCCAGCCATACCCTTTTGCCCTCGGCGGTCACGGTCAGGCCGAACCGGGTGTGGTCCGGCTTTCCGCGGTGGACCCACCAGCGGAACGCGTTCTCCACGTGATCCCAGAGCCGGCGGGGGCCTTGTTGCCACACACGGGCCGGCTTCCCGTCGCGGAACTGCACACACGCCCATGAGTCGTCACTCAGGCTGTAGAACCAGACCGGCCGTGCGCCGTCGCTCTTGTTCGCCACGACGTACGAACACTGGGGGACGCGGAGCCCCATGGCGAACCGCTCCGGGCCGAACTGGTCCCCGACGAACTCCGCTTCCGTGATCGTCGTGGATGACTCGTCGCCGTCCGCCACGCTCCCCTCTACGTAATCGGAATGCGCCCGGTGGGCAAACCGCTGGGACCGGAGCTTCATGAACTCCACGGGACCGGTGAACTTCCCGGACGCGCTCGCTCCGTCCGGGGCCACGACCAGGCGGGCCACGGCGTCGGCGTGGCTGTAGTTCGTCCCCCACGGAACCACGATGACCCCGCCGGGCCGGCACTGCTCCACCCACGCGAACGGGATGGACCGGAGACCACACGTAGCGATCACCCGGTCATACGGCGCCCCTTCCAAGTAGCCCTGGAACCCGTCGCCGTGGACAACGTGAAGGGGGATTCCCAGCCGCTCCACCGTCGCCATGGCGGCTGTGGCCACCACCCGGTCCACCTCCACCGTGGTCACGCACCCCGGCCCCGCACGGTGGGCCATGAGCAACGCGTTCCAGGTGGTGGCGGTGCCGATCTCCAATGCCTTGTGGCCCGGCTGGAGGTCCAGGTCCTGGAGCATCCGGAACACCACGGAGGGCATGGACGCGGAGCTCGTGGGGACGTTTCCCGGTTCGGTGCCGGTGTGCTTCCCGTCGTCCCACTGAGTGACGATCGGTACGTCGGAGTCCGCATACTCCTGCCACTTGGCGGGGTCGTCCGCCCTGGAAACGGCCACGCTCCGGCCGACCGCCATGTCGAACGGCCACATGAGGTCCGGCAACACGGTGGAGCGGGGAACGGCCGCGTACGAGGGGGCCCAGTCGGAGGAGAGGGCCCCGGAAGACATGAGGGCACGCCCCAACCCGTCCAGGCTGGGGCGCTCCTTGTGTGCGTCGGTGGTCACTGCTCACGCAACCTTGGGCGGGTTGGGGACGCCGGGGCCACCGTCCGGGGTCGGGGACGGCTGCGGGCCCGGCCACGGCTCACCCGGGAGCTTGTCGCCACCGTTGTTCGCAAGGATCGTGATCACTGTTCCTCCAGGTGACTTCACCGATGGTTGACCCGGCCGGCTGCCGATGTCCATGGGAGTCGGCCGGGGGTCTTACCCGCCCCCCTGTCGGGATCACTCAGCACGCGGGGGCGCCGGAACGGACATCCGGCAGGGGGACGGAATTCAGGGGGCTAGCCGTTCGTCGGCTTGCCGTGGATGCGCTCCCGCATCCGGTCCAACAGGGCGGCTTTCTCGTCGCGTTGCTTGCCCGCGCTCTGATCGTCCTTGGTCACAAGGGCAGTCTTCTTCAGATCCCCCCTGGGCTTACGGGCACCAAGCGGCCGGCTCATTTCTCGTCGCCTCTCGTGGGCGGTAGCGCACCGATCTCCACGGCCGCCCCGTCGTGCTGCGGGTGACGCCGGAGCAGCACCCGGCAGTCAACCGCTCTGGTCATGTCGCCGACCCTTTCGTCCGCCTCCAAATCACGTTCCAGCTCAGCGCACTTCGTGCAGGTCACGGCAATCCCCGCTTCCTGGCCCGCTGGAGCTTCGCCAAGGCCTGAAGCTGTCGTTCCTCGCGCCGCGTGCCGGGCCGCAGGCGCGCGTACGCCACGCCCCAGATAAGACCCGTAGGCCGCTCCAGGTCGACCATCAGGCCCTTCACCTTTCGGACCACGGCCACCATGTCGGCGTCCCGGTCAAAGACGACCGTCCCTACCGTGAGCTCTTCGGGTGATCTGAAGGACGCGGGTTGCGTCTCAGTCGTGGTCATGCCCGTACCTCCCTTCCGTGTGGATGGCCCGCGATAACGGCGTTACAGCTCCGGACGGTCAACGAGCGTCCGTCCCGGCGTGCCGGCGCCCTCTCCCGGTCGCAGGACTGGCACACGTCGCACCCCGGAACGGCGACGGGTTCCAACTCCGGACCGGCAGACACCATGACGGCCGGGGCGCGATCAGCGGCAGCCATGACGCACGCTCCATAACCCGGCCGGCGTGCGCGCCATGAGGGCACGACTCGGCTCCGCGTACGGGTTGTGCGGCGGCGCCGACGCCTCCAGATGCCACCGTCGTCTCTCCCATCGGAGGGCCGTCGTGTCCCATGCCGTCAAGGCGCCGTCGTCCGATGCTTCCGCTTCTCTGCGCGGGTCACCTGCCATGACGGACAGCATTCCGGCCCTCTTGCGCTTCAGGAGCGGCCTGCGTGTATGCCTCTGCGTAGGCCAGACTGGGGTCATGACTGGGGAGACCATCCGGGCAATGATCAGTCGCCTCCGCAAAGCGCGCGGCTGGTCGCAGGATCGCCTGGCGGAGAAGCTGAACGAAGTTGCCCGCGATCTCCCCACACTGGGGCTGAATGCCTCCCTGGGTCGCCAGGACGTGTACCGGTGGGAGGCAGGGAAGCGGAAACCGCGCGAATGGCTGCCCCTCCTGGCCACCGTCTTAGGGGTGTCCAGGGAGGAACTAGAGACAGCAACGGCTGCAGAGGAGGCGACCGCCCCAGCCGAACCGCGCACGGTGGACGACTTTCTCCCGCCTGGTGACCCGTTCGCCCCGCTGGCCGACGGCCCCGGCCGACGGATCGGGCGGTCCACGGTGGTGGACCTGGCCAACCGGGTCCACGGCCTGCGATTGGCGGACGACGTGGTGTACGGACGTGACCTGATCGGGCGCGCACGCCGTGATGTGAGGTCCGCGGTGGACCTCTTCCGAACGACCACGCACACAGAAGCCGTTGGGCGGGATCTACTCCGGGGGATTGCGGAGCTGGCCCAGATTGCGGGTTGGGTGGCCAGCGACGCCGGAGAGTACGCGGAGGCGGAGAAGGTCTACCGTCTGGGCCTCTCTGCCGCGCAGAAAGCCGGAGATGGCACCCTGGCGGGTCAGCTTCTGGGCACGCTCGCTTACCAGGTGGCCAATCAGGGTGATCCCCGTGATGCCGTGGAGATGGCGGTGGCTGCCGTTGACGCCGCCGGGCCGGACGCTCCACCCCGCGCACGCGCACTGTTCCTGGACCGCGTGGCATGGGCACACACAAGGGCCGACCGCCCTCAAGAGGCGATTCAGGCACTGGGCCAGGCCCATGAAGCGCTTACGGATGAGCACGGGGCGGATGAACCAGTCTGGACTTACTGGGTGTCCGTGGACGAGCTGGAGGTCATGGACGCCAGGGTCTACACGGAACTGCATAGGCCGCTTCGTGCCGTTCCACTCCTCACCCAGGTCTTGGACCGCTACAACACCACACACGCACGCGAGTTGGCGCTCTATCTCTCATGGTTGGCGGTGGCCTATGCGGACGCCAACGAGCCGGAGGAAGCGGCGGCAACCGCAGAACGCATGCTGGCTCTTTCCACCGGCGGGGCCTCTGAGCGAACGGCCGACCGGGCGCGGGTGGTTCTTGAGAGCCTGAAGCCCTTCCGAAAGGTGCCGGAGGTAGCGGCGCTCCTCGGGGAGTACCCCGCCGCCTGAGACCGGACATGACTGTGGCCCCCTCCTCGATGCGCAGGAAGGGGCTGTCTTGCATCGAGCCCAGGGCCCCGGGTGGTCAGAATCTAGGATCTGTCCGGCTGCTCACGGCCAGGTGCCCTAGTGGTCATCAGCACCGTATAGAGCGCCAGCGCCGTGGCGAGCCCCACCGCCCAGCCGTAGTCGGCCAGCGGTTTGAGGAAGGGGAGGAGACCGTCGGTGGGGAAGGGGCCCTTGCCGGGGTGCGAGTAGGAGCCGCCGACCGCCAGGAGTCCGCCGATGACGAAGGCGAGGACGGCTCGCCAGTTCCAGCCGGCCGTGTACCAGTAGTGGCCGCCGGGGCGGTAGAGATCGGCGAGGTCGAGGACGGTGCGGCGGATGATCCAGTAGTCGGCGATGAGGATGCCGGCCACGGTGCCGAGCAGTCCGCCGACCACTCCGAGCCAGGTGAAGATGTACAGCTCGGGGGTGGCGGTGAGCTTCCACGGCAGGATGATCACGCCGATCACGCCGGTGATCAGCGCGCCCGTACGGAAGTTGATGAATTTCGGCGCCAGATGGGCCAGGTCGTAGGCGGGCGAGACGACATTGGCCGCGATGTTGACGGAGATCGTCGCGATCAGGACGGTGACCAGCGCGAAGAGCAGGCCGAAGACATTGTCGGCCTTGCCGGCCAGCGCGACCGGGTCCCAGATCGGCGCCCCGTACACCGCCTGCGAGCCCGAGGTGACCAGTACGGAGAGCAGGGCGAACGCGGTCATCGTGGTCGGCAGCCCCAGGGACTGTCCCCAGACCTGGGCCCGCTGACCGGCCCCGAAGCGGGTGAAGTCGGGGATGTTGAGGGAGAGGGTGGCCCAGAAACCGATCATGCCCATGAGAGACGGGAAGAAGACGGGCCAGAAGTCCTCGCCCCAGCCCAGTGTGCTCGGCTGGTCCAGCAGCGGGCCGAATCCGCCCGCCTTGGCCGCCATCCAGCCGAGCAGCGTCAGCGCGCCGACGAGGACGAAGGGCGCGGCCCAGTTCTCGAAGCGGCGCAGGGTCTCCATGCCCCGGTAGATGATGGCGAGTTCGACGACCCAGAAGACCAGGAAGCACAGCCAGAGGGTCCAGGGATAGCCGGCGATTTCCGTGGCCCCGGCCCAGCCGCCGCCGAAGACCTTGCCCAGCAGGATGTAGATGCCCTGGCCGCCGATCCAGGTCTGGATGCCGAACCAGCAGCAGGCCACGGCGGCGCGCACCAGCGCGGGCAGGTTGGCGCCGCGCAGCCCGAACGACGCCCGTGCGAGCACCGGGAAGGGGATGCCGTACTTGGGGCCGGCATGCCCGGTGAGCAGCATCGGGACCAGGACGACGAGGTTCGCCAGCGCGATGGTCAGTACCGCCTGCTTCCAGTCCATGCCGAGCGCGACCAGGCCGGAGGCGAGGGTCCAGGAGGGGATGTTGTGGGCCATGCCGACCCACAGGGCCGCGAAGTTGTAGGTGGTCCAGCGGCGTTCGGCCAGCGGCACGGGGCGCAGATCGGCATTGACGTACCGGCCGTGCGGGGCGATGGCGCCCGGCGCCGGTTCGACGCGGCCGTCCGGGGCGGTGATCTGGCCCGCTGGTGTTATGGGGAGTTCCGGCGGCACGGGTGAGGAGGGCGCGGACATGCGGGGACCTTTCGTCCGGGTGCGGGCCGCCGGTCGCCGGCCGGCGCGGCGGAGGGCTCGGTCGCCGCGCCCGGCGGGCGGCCCGGGCGCGACGCGCGCAAGGCATCAACGCGCCGCGCACCGGGCCCCGTTCAGTCGGCGAACGCGGGAAGGACCTCTGCTCCGTAGGCGTCGATGGTGGATTCCTTGGCGTCGTGCATGGCGTAGAGCGCGAACTGGTCCACGCCCAGCGCCTGGAGCTGCCGCAGCTTTTCGATGTGCGCGGCGGCCGGGCCGAGCAGACAGAAACGGTCGATGACGGTGTCCGACACGAAGCCGGCGTCCGGGTTGCCCGACCGGCCGTGGTGGGCGTAGTCGTAGCCCTCCCGGGACTCGATGTACGCGGTCAGCTCGTCCGGCACCATGCCGGAGTGCTCGCCGTAGTGTGCGACGAGGTCGGCGACGTGGTTGCCGACCATGCCCCCGAACCAGCGGCACTGCTCACGGGCGTGTGCGAGGTCCTCGCCCACGTAGGCGGGGGCGGCGACACAGATCGTCACCTCGGCGGGATCGCGGCCGGCGTCCACCGCGGCCTGCCGTACGGCCTTGATCATCCACTCGGTGAGGAAGGGGTCGGCGAGCTGGAGGATGAATCCGTCGGCCAACTGGCCCGCCATGGCAAGGGCCTTGGGGCCATAGGCGGCCATCCAGACCGGCAGCTTGCCGTCCTTGATCCAGGGGATCTTGATCCGGTGTTCGCCGACGTACGCCTCCCGCCCCTCGGCCAGATCGCGGATGACTCCGATCGCCTGGCCCAGCCGGGCAAGGGTGTTGGGCGGGCGCCCGGCCACCCGCATCGCGGAGTCGCCGCGCCCGATGCCGCAGACGGTGCGGTTGCCGTACATCTCGTTGAGGGTGGCGAAGGTGGAGGCGGTGACCTCCGGGGTGCGGGTGGAGGGGTTGGTGACCATCGGGCCGACGATCAGACGCTCGGTGTGTTCCAGAACGCGGCTGTAGATGACGAACGGTTCCTGCCACAGCACGGTCGAGTCGAAGGTCCAGCCGTAGCGGAACCCGTTGCGCTCGGCGCGGCGCATCAGGGACACAACGGCGGAAGCGGGCGGGTCGGCCTGCAGGACAACTCCGAAGTCCACAGCGGCGCTCCTTAGATGAGGTACTGGCAGGTGCCGCGCGGGATGTACTGCCCGTGTCCCGCGCGTCCGGTGAACTCCCGCCGGTCGAGGACGAGTTCACCGCGGGAGAGGACGGTTTCGACCTGTCCGGTGAGCTGTTTGCCCTCGTACGGCGAGTAGTCGACGTTCATGTGGTGGGTCTCGGCGGAGACGGTCTGCTCGACGGTGGGGTCGTAGATGACGAGGTCGGCGTCGGAGCCGGGGGCGAGGGTGCCCTTCTTCGGGTAGAGGCCGAACATCCGGGCCGGGGTCGCGCAGGCGATCTCGATCCAGCGGCGGCGGCTGATACGGCCCTCCACGACCCCTTGGTGGAGGAGGTCCATCCGGTTCTCCACGCCCGGCATCCCGTTCGGGATCTTGGAGAAGTCGCCGCGGCCGAGCTCCTTCTGCCCCTGGAAGCAGAACGGGCAGTGGTCGGTCGAGACCACCTGGAGGTCGTTGGTGCGCAGCCCGCGCCACAGCGCCGCCTGGTGCTCACGCGGCCGCAGCGGCGTGGAGCACACGTACTTGGCGCCCTCGAAGTCCGGCTCGGCGAGGTTGTCGGTGGACAGGAACAGGTACTGCGGGCAGGTCTCGCCGAAGACGTTCAGCCCCTTGTCGCGGGCTTGGGCGATCTCGGCGAGGGCTTCCTCGGCGGAGACATGGACGACATAGAGCGGGGCGCCGGCCACCCGCGCCAGCTGGATGGTGCGGTGGGTGGCCTCGGCCTCCAGGAGGACCCGGCGGACCTCGCCGTGGTAGCGCGGATCGGTCCGGCCCGCGGCCAGCGCCTGTTCGACGAGGACGTCGATGGCGATGCCGTTCTCGGCGTGCATCATGATCAGCCCGCCGTTGTCGGCGGACTGCTGCATGGCACGCAGGATCTGTCCGTCGTCGCTGTAGAAGACGCCGGGGTAGGCGGTGAACAGCTTGAAGGAGGTGACGCCCTCCGCCACCAGGAGGTCCATCTCCTTGAGGGTGTGCTCGTTGACGTCCGAGAGGATCATGTGGAACGCGTAGTCGATGGCGCACTGGGCGTCGGACTTGGCGTGCCAGGCGTCCAGGCCGGCGCGCAGCGACTTGCCACGGGACTGGACCGCGAAGTCGATGAGGGTGGTGGTGCCGCCCCAGGCCGCGGCGCGGGTCCCGGTCTCGAAGTTGTCGGAGGAGAAGGTCCCGCCGAAGGGGAAGTCCAGGTGGGTGTGGGCGTCGACGCCCCCTGGGATGACGTATTTGCCGGTGGCGTCGATGACACGGTCCGCCGCCCCGGCCCAGCCGTCCGCGCTGGGGCTGCCGTGCGCCGCGAGGGCGGCGACCCGGCCGTCCTCCACCAGGACATCGGCGTGGACCTCATCGGCGGCGGTGATCACCAGTCCGCCCTGAACGACCGTACGGCTCACAATCCTGCTCCCTTCCACACCAGCGACATCGGCGGCACGGGAAGGCGGAGCTCGACGCGCACCATCCCCTCGGCAGGTCTGCTCCGCTGACGCCACGCCACAACCGGTCTACACCCGTAGATCACGGTCGAGAAGGAGACCGTAGAAGCATGTCACCCACGGTGGCAATACCGTGACCGTTAATCAGCGGAGACGTTCGTGTTGCACCGATGATCAGCTGGACGGTTCAACGCGGGCCGCGGAGGCGGTGGGCACGGCGGCCGCGGGAGGGGTGCGGGAGTGGCGCGATGGGCAGATATCCGCCGACACCGGCGGGCGAACCCTGGGGGCGGCCCGGCATTCTGACGGACGGATCGGAAAGGCGGCGGGTTCATGGAACAGAGCACACCGTGGGAGTTCTCCGACGACCGGGGGCGCCTGGCGGTGGCCGGTGACCGGCCGCTTCGGATCGTGACGTACATACAGGCGGGGGCGACGCTGTGGGACCACGGCATACGCCCCGTGGGGCTCTTCGGGTCCCAGCACGACGGCGCCGCCCCCGATCCCGCCAAGGGCGGTGAGCTGCCGCTCGCGGAGATCCCCTACCTCGGTTCGGGCGGCGCGCTGCACCCGGACACCCTGCTGGAGGCGCGCCCGGACCTCGTGGTGGCCGTGACCTATGACGGCGAGCAGGTCTACGGGCTGGAGCCGAAGACCGCCCTGGAGCTGGAGGCTCATGTCCCGGTCGCCACCGTCGCGGTGGGCCCCGGCCGGAGCCTGGCCGAGGTGCGCGAACGGTTCGCGGCGCTCGCCGGCTCGCTCGGCCAGGGCGAACCCCTCGTCCGCGCACGGGAGTTGGACGCCGCGGAGGACACCCTGCGGCAGGCGACCGGCGGGGCGGTACGGCCGCGGGTGCTGGCACTGTCGCCCGCGGGCCCGGAGCGGGTGCATCTGGCCCGGCCCAGCTCCTGGCCGGATCTGCGGGCGCTGACCGAACACGGCGTGGGACTGCTGCAGCCGGCGGCGGGGGCCGGGGTGAACTGGTCCACCGTCGGCTGGGCGGACGCCGCGGCGATGGAGCCGGACATCGTGCTGATGGACGTACGGGCCAACGCCGCCCGGCCCGAACAACTCCGGTCCGACGCCCACTGGCGCGCGATCGAGGCCCGGTCCCGGCTGCTGCCGTGGAACCCGGAGGCCCCGTGCAGCCGGCGCGCCCACACGCGCTTCTTCACCCTGGTGGCCGACACGGTGCGCGAGGCCGCCGGGGCCGCATAAGACCTTCCGGGACCGCATGAGGCCTTCCGGGGCCGGGGCTTGCCCTGCGCGGTCCGGCCGGGCCCGTGTCGTCCGGCACTGCATACCCTGTTCCCCCCACGGACATCGGCAGTGGGCAGGCGGGAGGCTTCGCGCCCGGCGACGCCCCCGCCCCCGCCGTGTTCCTTATGCCGGGGCCGCCAGCCGCCCCTGTGCCGTCCGCAGTGCGTCCGCCAGCAGATCCGCGCCCTCTTCCGCCTCGGCGACGGTCAGCGTCATCGGGGGCGCGATCCGCAGCGAGGCGCCGCCCTGGCCGCCCTTGCCGATCAGCAGACCGCGCTCGCGGGCAGCCTCCAGGACCAGGGAGGCGGCCTCCGGCGAGCGCTCGTCGGTGCCCGGGCGGACCAGTTCGATGCCGATCATCAGGCCGCGGCCGCGCACTTCCCGTACGAGATCGAGGCCCGCCGCGACCGCCCGCAGCCGCTCGATGAGCAGACCGCCGACCCGCCGGGAGTTGCCCTGGAGGTCGTGTTCGAGGAGGTAGCCGAGGTTGGCCAGGCCCGCGGCCATGGTGACCGGGCTGCCGCCGAAGGTGGAAATGGAGTTCGCGGAGAGCGAGTTCATCACCTCGGCGCGGGCCACCACCCCGCCGATGGACATGCCGTTGCCGATGCCCTTGGCGAAGGTCAGCATGTCGGGCGGACCGTTGTCGGCGTGCGCCTGCCAGCCCCAGAAGTGGTCGCCGGTACGGCCCCAGCCGGTCTGCACCTCGTCGCTGATCCAGAGGATGCCGTGCCGGGCGAGCACCTCGCGGAACGCGGCGTAGAGACCGTCCGGCGGCATGGTGAATCCGCCGACGCCCTGGACCGGTTCGGCGATCAGCGCGGCGACCCCGCCCGCGGTCTGCTGGAGCATGTCCTCCAGGTCGTCGACGCAGGCCGCGATGTACGCACCGTCGCTGAGCTCCGCGTACGGGCCGCGGCTGCGCACCCCGCCGTGGACGTACAGCGTCTGCAGGGGCGAGAGGCTGGTGGGCGACCAGCTCTGGTTGCCGGTGATGCCGACGGTGGAGAAGGACCGGCCGTGGTAGCTGTTGCGCATCGCCAGGATCTGGTTGGAGCGGCGGTGCGTGGTGGCCAGCAGCAGGGCCGCGTCATTGGCCTCCGTACCGGAGGTGGTGAAGAAGACCCGGGCGTCGGGGATGCCGGAGAGCGCCGCGATCCGCTCCGCCAGGTCGACCATGGGCCGGGAGAGGTAGAGCGTCGAGGTGTGGATGATGCGGCCGGCCTGGTCGCTGACGGCCTTGGTCACCTCGGGCAGCGCATGCGCCGTCATGGTGGTGAGGATGCCGCCGAAGAAGTCGAGATAGCGGTTGCCCTCGGCGTCCCAGACGTGGCGGCCCTCGCCATGGGTGAGTTCGAGGGGCCGCTCGTAGTAGAGGCTGAGCCAGGAGGGCAGGACGGCCTGGTGGCGGGCGTGCAGGCCCGCGGGGTCATGGGTCACGGCTGCACCAGCCCGTCGTACGCGTCGGGGCGGCGGTCGCGGTAGAAGGCCCACTGCTGGCGGACCTCGTCGATGAGGGCGAAGTCCAGGTCCCGGATGACCAGTTCCTCCTTGGAGTCGCTGGCGACATCGCCGACGAACTGTCCCCGGGGGTCGACGAAGTAGCTGGTGCCGTAGAAGTCGTTGTCGCCGTACTCCTCGACGCCGACCCGGTTGATCGCCGCGATGAAGTACTCGTTGGCGACCGCGGCCGCGGGCTGCTCCAGCTGCCAGAGGTAGGCCGACAGGCCGCGGGAGGTGGCGGAGGGGTTGTAGACCAGCTGGGCGCCGTTGAGGCCCAACTGCCGCCAGCCTTCGGGGAAGTGACGGTCGTAGCAGATGTAGACGCCGACCTTGCCGACGGCGGTGTCGAAGACCGGCCAGCCGGCGTTCCCCGGCTTGAAGTAGTACTTCTCCCAGAAGCCCTTGACCTGCGGGATGTGGTGCTTGCGATAGGCGCCCAGGAACGTGCCGTCGGCGTCGATGACGGCCGCGGTGTTGTAGTAGAAGCCGGACTGTTCGACCTCGAAGACGGGGACGACGATGACCATGCCGGTCTCGCGGGCCAGGTCCTGCATCCGCCGGACGGTCGGGCCGTCGGGCACCGGCTCGGCCCAGCGGTAGTGCTCGGGCTCCTGGACCTGGCAGAAGTACGGAGCGTTGAAGACTTCCTGGAAGCCGATCACCTTCGCGCCCTGCGCGGCCGCCGCTCTGGCGTACTCCTCATGCTTCGCGATCATCGATTCGGTGTCGCCGGTCCAGGTCGCCTGGACCAGTGCGGCACGCACAACATCGGCCATGAGCTGCTCCTTTGTCGATGCGTTCAGCCCTGCAGCCCGCGCGGGATCTACGCGTGTGGAGGTGACCGTAGGCCCCGTCACGCACCGTGGCAAGACCATCTCTCGCGTGGCGCGGCCCGGGGACCCGGTCCAGCTCAACAGGCAAACTTGCAAGTTTACCTGTCGTTCTCCTACGCTGGCGGTATGCCCGAAAAGGACCACGAACGTCTCGCGACGGAGCTGAGCGCCACCGTCTCCCTGCTCATGCGGCAGCTGCGCGCCGCCTCACCGCAGGGAGAGCTCACCGCGACCCAGCGGGCGGTGATCGGCCGGATCGACACCGGGGGCGAGGCCACCATTGCCGCGCTGGCCCGCGCCGAGCTGGTCCGTCCGCAGTCCATGCGGCTGACCGTCGGGGCGCTGGAGGAGCGCGGCATCCTGGTCCGCAGCCCGCATCCGACGGACGGCCGCCAGGTCGTCTTCTCCCTCACCGAGGAGGGCCGGCGGATGCTCGCCCTCGTCCGGCAGGCCAAACACAACTGGCTGGCGGTGGCCATCGCCGAGCGGCTGACCGCGGAGGAGCGGCGGACCCTGGCGACGGCCACCGAGCTGATGCGGCGGCTGATGCCGGAATGAACACCGCCGAGCCGGAGCGGGAGGGTGCCGCACCGCAGGCGGCCGCTTCCCCGGCGGTCGCCACCGCGCGCGGGACCGGCCGGACCGCCGCTCCCGGTGCATCCGACGCCTCCGGCCGCCCGTTCGGCGCCCGGCTGATGACACCGCTGCTGCTCGGCTCGCTGCTCAACCCCCTCAACTCGACGATGATCGCCACCGCCCTGGTGGCCATCGGCCAGGACTTCCACGTCGGCCCGGCCGGCACCGCCTGGCTCGTCTCCGCGATGTATCTGTCCAGCGCGGTGGGCCAGCCGGCGCTGGGGCGGCTCGCCGACCGCATCGGCCCCCGCCGGGTGTTCGCCGCCGGTGCGCTGACGGTCTGCGCGGCGGGCCTCCTCGGGGCGCTCGCGCCGGGCTTCACGCTGCTGATCGTCTCGCGGGTCGTGCTCGGGATCGGCACCGCGGCCGCCTACCCCGCGGCGATGGCGCTGCTGCGCAGCGAATCGCGACGGGTGGGCCGGCCCACGCCCCGCTCCGTACTCGGGCGGCTCTCGCTCGCCGCGCTGGGCAGCGCGGCCCTCGGTCCCACCCTCGGCGGGCTGCTCGCCGCGACCGCGGGCTGGCGCGCGGTGTTCGCCGTCAACATCCCGCTGGGGCTGCTCGCCCTGCTCGGCGCACTCGCCTGGCTTCCGGCCGATCCGAAGGACGCGGGCGGCGGAGGGGCGAAGACCACCCCCGCCGGTTCGTCCGACCCGCTGGGCATGGTGCTCTTCGCCGCGACGCTGACCTGCGCGATGTTCTTCCTGCTGGGCCTCCAGGACCCGCGGTGGCCGCTGCCGGTGGCGGCCGGCGGGCTGGCGGGCGTCCTGGTGTGGTGGCAGCTGCGCCATCCGGCGCCGTTCCTCGATCTGCGGATGCTTGCCCGAAACGGCGCGCTGGTCCGCACCTACCTCCGGCACGGGCTGGCCTATCTCGTCATCTACTGCGTGCTCTACGGCTTCAGCCAGTGGCTGGAAGAGGCGCACGGCTTCTCGTCGTTCCACGCCGGTCTGATCTTGCTGCCGATGTCCGGCGCGGCGGCGTGCTGCTCGCTCGCGGGCGCCCGGACGAAGGGCATCCGCGCGCCGCTGACCGTGGCCGCTGTCTGTCTCGCCCTGGGCAGCGCGACCCTCCTCCTGCTGCGGGGCAGCAGCCCGCTGGTCGCGATGCTGTGCGCCGGGGCGCTCTTCGGCATCCCGCAGGGGCTGGCCGCCACCGGCAACCAGGCCGCCGTCTACGACCAGGCCCCGGCCGACGGCGTGGGCGCGGCCGCCGGGCTGCAGCGCACCGCCCAGTACCTCGGCGCGATCACCGCGGCCGGCCTCATCGGGCTGCTGTACGGGGCGCGCGCCTCCGGGCTGCATGCGATCGCCGTGACCGGCGTCGTGCTCGGTCTGCTGCTGCTCGCCCTGACCCTCGCCGACCGCAGCTTGCGGAACGGCGTCCCCCGGAACAGCGAGCCCCGGAAGACCGGCCCGCCCCGGAGCGGCGAGCCCGGGACCGAAGCGCCCCGGACCGGCGGCTGAATCCGGCCATCGATGCCCGGGGCGCCGCTCCGGCCGGAGCGCCACTCCGGCCGCACCCGCACCCTCCCTGATCCCCCGTCACCACCCCACTAGGAGCCCCACATGCCCGTCACCACCCTCGACGCCACGACCGCCCTGGTACTGATCGACCTGCAAAAGGGCATCGCGGGTCTGCCCACCGCGCCCCTGCCGGCCGCCGAGGTCATCGAGCGCGGCGCGCGGCTGGCCGCCGCGTTCCGGGCGCGCGGGCTGCCCGTCGTCCTGGTGAACGTCACGGGCGGCGCCCCCGGCCGTACCGAGTCCGCGCGGCCCGCCGGCGAGCCGCCCGCCGACTGGGCGGAGCTGGTGCCCGAGCTCGGCCGGCGGCCCGGCGACCTCACCGTCACCAAGCAGACGTGGGGCGCCTTCCACGGCACGGACCTGGACCGGGAGCTGCGCCGCCGCGGCGTGACCCAGCTCGTCCTCGGCGGCATCGCCACCAGCATCGGTGTGGAGTCCACCGCCCGCGCCGCGTACGAGCACGGCTACCACGTCACCCTCGCCACCGACGCGATGACCGACCTGGACGCCGACGCGCACCGCAACAGCCTGGAGCGGATCTTCCCGCGGCTGGGCGAGACCGGCACGACCGAGGAGGTCCTCACCCTCCTCGGCTGAGGCCCTGGCCGTCGGCCCCGGCGGCCCAGGGCGGTCCGCCTCCGCAGCTCAGGGCCGACCGCCCCCGCACCTCAGGGCCGGACCCCGTCGTACGGCACCGGATGGCCGGCCGGGCGCCGCTCGTGCCAGCGCAGATCGTCCTGCAGCTGGGCGGCCAGCGAGATCAGCTGCGGCTCGCCGTGGGCCGGGCCGAGCAGCTGGGCGCCCAGCGGCAGACCGTCCGTGCTGAACCCGGCGGGGACGCTCACCCCCGGCCAGCCGAGGACATTCCACGGCCAGGCATACGGGCAGGCGGCGATCATGGCCTGATCCGTACGCCAGCCGCTGAGCTTGGCGAGGGTGCCGATCCGCGGCGGCGGAGTGGCCGTGGTCGGCGTCAGCAGCACGTCGTAGGGGCCGAACAGCGCGCCGATCCGCCGCTGTTGGCGCTTCTCGGCGGCGCGCGCCCGGCGTAGTACGGGCCCGCCGAGCAGCCGGCCCATCCGGGCCGCCTCCCGCGTCCGGCGGTCCAGGAGCGAGCGGTCGGGGACCCGGTCCGCCCACTCCCCCACCCCGGCCGTGGCACGCGGCACGAAGGCCAGCCCGACCAGCCCGTAGTCCGGCTCCGCCTCCTCGACGAAGTGCCCGAGGCGGGCCAGCGTACGGGCCACACCGGTCACCGCGGCCCGGACGTCGGGGTGCAGCGGCTTGGGCGTGAAGGTGAAGGCCGCCTTCCAGGACAGCGCGATCCGCAGCCGTCCCGGGTCGCGGCCGGCGGCCTCGCGGGCCGCGATGGCGGGCGGCCGGTGCAGATCGCCGTCGTGGTTGCCGCTGGCCACGTCCAGCAGCAGCGCCGCGTCCTCGACCGTACGGGCCAGCGGTCCGATACCGGTGATCCCCTGGAAGGCCTCGGGGTCCGGCCAGGTGGAGATGCGGCCGCGCTGGGGTTTGATGCCGACGAGATGGGACCAGGCGGCGGGGATACGGACCGAGCCGGCGCCGTCGGTGCCGAGGGCGGCGGGGACCAGCCCGGCCGCGACCGCGGCGGCCGAACCTCCGGACGAGCCGCCCGGAGTGTGGGCGAGGTTCCACGGGTTGCAGGTGTTGCCGAAGGCCGGGCCCTCGGTGAACGGCCACTGCCCCAGCTCGCAGGCGTTGGTCTTGCCGACGATGATGGCGCCGGCCGCGCGCAGCCGCCGGACGACCTCGGCGTCGCGCTCCTTGGGCGGGAACTCTCCGGCGCAGCCGAACGCGGTCGGCTCGCCCGCCACATCGGTGTCGTCCTTGACCGCGACCGGCACCCCGAGCAGCGGCAGCCGCTCCCCGGCCGCCAGCCTGCGGTCCGCCTCCGCGGCCTCCGCCATCGCCGCCTCGGCCCGTACCCGCCGGAAGGCGTTGACGGTGCCCTGGGTGGCCTCGATGCGCTCCAGCGACCGCCGTACCAGCGCGGTCGAGGTCACCCGGCCCTCGGCGAGCGCCCGTGCCTGCTCGGCGAGGCCCTCCAACTCGCCCGCCGTGGCACCGATGTGCCGGGCCGGGACCTGCCCGGTCTCGCTGTCCTGGCTCTCGTCAACGCTCACGCTGCGTGCCCTCCCTGGGACCGCTCATTCGAACGAACGGTCCCAGGAGGCTAATCGCCACCGCCATGACCATCAACGACGCCGCGCGGAGCGGAACATCGACGACACACGGACGGCACACAGCGGTCCGTCCGTGTCGGCGGTGTGACATCCGGCTCCCGCGCCGCGGGCGTTACGACCGGTGCACGACCCTCGCCGAGCCGCCGCCGCGCCGTACCTTTTCGGCCGCGGCCAGCCAGCGGCCGTCCGGCAGTCGCTGGACGCCGGTCGTCGCGCCGATCTCGGGGTTCTCCTTGAAGGCATGTCCGATCGCTTCGAGTTGCCGGCGGAGCGGGCTGTTCCACAGGCCGGGTTCGAGCTCGGTCCGGGCCGCGTTGCGCTGGCTGGCACGCGGTGCGGCGATGGCGTCGACCAGCGGCATTCCGCGGTCGAGGTGGTTGACCAGGGTCTGCAGCACGGTGGTGATGATGGTCGCGCCGCCGGGCGAGCCGAGCGCCACCACCGGCCGGCCGTGCCGCAGCACGATCGTCGGCGACATCGACGAGCGCGGCCGCTTGCCGGGCCCGGGCAGGTTCGGGTCATGCACGGAGGCGCTGGCGGGCGCGAAGGAGAAGTCGGTGAGCTCGTTGTTGAGCAGGAAACCACGGTGCGGGACGACGATGCCGCTGCCGCCGGTCTGCTCGATGGTCAGGGTGTAGGCGACGACATTGCCCCACTTGTCGGCAACGGTCAGATGGGTGGTGTTCTCCCCCTCGTACGTCGTCGGCGCGGCCCGTCCGCCCGTACCGCAGCGCTCGGGGTGGCGCGGGTCGCCGGGCGCGAGCGGGCTGGTCAGCGCCTTGTTGTCGTGGATGAGGCAGGCGCGGGCATCGGCGAACCGCTGGGAGGTCAGGCCCTTGGTCGGGACGTCCTCCTGCGCCGGGTCGCCGACCCAGCGGCCACGGTCGGCGAAGGCGATCCGGGCCGCCTCGATGAAGCGGTGCAGGTACTGCTTCTCGCTCAGCCGGGAGACCTCGCTCTTCTCCAGGATGTTGAGCGCCTCGGCGACGCTGGTGCCGCCGGAGGAGGACGGCGCCATGCCGTAGACGTCGAGCCCGCGGTAGCCGGTGTGGGTCGGCGCCTGGCTCAGGACCCGGTAGGCCCGTAGATCGCCCGCGGTCAGATCGCCGGGCCGTACCGTGCGCGGGGAGCCGGCGCGCACCGGCGGCTTGCGGACGGTGCGGACGATGTCCCGGCCGAGCGCCCCGTCGTAGAGCGCGCCGACGCCCTTCGTCGCCAACTCCCGGTACGTACGGGCAAGATCGGGGTTCTTCATGGTGGAGCCGACCACCGGGAGCTTGCCGCCGGGCAGGTAGAGGCGGGCGGACGCCGGGAAGTCGCGGAAGCGCGCCTCGTTGTCCGCGGTCTGCCGGCGGAAGGTCTCGTCGACCGTGAAGCCGTCCGCGGCCAGCCGCTGTGCGGGACGCAGGACCTGGTGCAGGGAGCGGCTGCCCCATTTGCGCAGGGCGGTGTCCCAGGTGGCGGCGGTGCCCGGGGTGCCGACGCTCAGCCCGCTGGTGACGACGTCGTCGAACGGGAGCGGGGTGCCGTTCTCCAGGAAGAGGTCCTTGCCGGCGGAGCGCGGGGCGGTCTCCCGGCCGTCGAGGGTGCGTACGGTCCTGGACCGGGCGTCGTAGGAGACGAAGTAGCCGCCGCCCCCGATGCCCGCGGAGTAGGGCTCGGTGACGCCGAGCGCGGCGGCGGTGGCGACCGCGGCGTCGACGGCGTTGCCGCCCTTCTTGAGCACCGAGATACCGGCGGCCGAGGCATCCGGGTCGACGCTGGAGACGGCCCCGCCGTGGCCGACGGCGACCGGGGTCTTCTCCGGTGTGACGGTGGTGGCGCGGTCCCGGTCCACGGGGGCGGGCCGCGCGGGCGCGGCGGATCCGGCGGCGGCCGGGACCACCACCAGGGAGCCGGCCAGCGCGGCCACTGCTCCCAGGACGGTGAGGCGTCGGGCTCTGGTCATACCGGGGTTTCCTCCAAGAGGGTGCACGGGGGCGGCAGGGGCCCGGAGCCTACTCGCGGCAACACCGCGCCGACAGAGGGCATTTCGGGCACGGGCCCCCGGTGGCGGCCGGGATCAGCTGCCCGTTTCCGTACGGATCAGGTATGCCCGTACGGACCGGGACAAGCCGTCCCAGCCGCCCGCCCCGCCCTCGAACACCCACCCGGAATGCCGCTACGCTCCCCGCCCATGGACGACACCCTGCTGCTCCTGACCGTGGCGGCCGCGGCCCTGATCGTGGGGCTGGCCGCCGGCTGGGCCGTGCAATCCGCGGTGGCCCGCCGGAAGCTGACCCGTGAGCAAGGCTTCTTCGGGCTGCCGGGCGGTTCGGAGTGCGTCCTGGTCACCCACCGGGACAGCTCCTCGGCCCACTGGAGCATCCCGCGCCATGACGCGCTGGCGCTGCTGGGACTGGCCGCGGTGATCGAGAACTGCGGTGCGCACCCCGAGGTCGCCCCGCACGACACCGGTCTCCAGGGCTTCGGGGCGCGCACCGAGTTCTGCGTCGGCGACCCGACCGCGCACCGCCGGCTGGCGGCCCATCTGGCGAATCTGCTGCCGGGTGTCGCGGTGCACCCCGGTGACGAGTCCGGCGCGGGCCGCGGCACCTTCACGATCGGCGGCTCGACGTACCGGATGGAGCCCGGCGCCGTCGAATATGTCCTGCTGGCCCGGCTGACCGCCGGAGAGGGCGACCGCCCGGTGTTCCTGGCGGCCGGCCAGCGCCCGGTCACCCACCGGGCCGCGGTCCGGCATCTCGTCCGCAACCGGGCCCGGCTGACCCGGAAGCACGGCACCGATGGCCAGTTCTGTCTGCTGCTGAAGGTGGTCAACTCGCAGGCGTACGGGCCCGATGTCGTGGAGCTGGTCGCGGATGTCACCAAGGCCGCGCTCACGGCCGCGGAGCCGAAGGGGCACCGGGCGGCGGCCTGAGCCCGGCGGGGTGGCGGTGATCCGGCCCGCCGGCCGCGGGCGTCGCGCCGGCCCACGGCCCGTGCGGCCCCGGCCCCTCCCCCTACACCTCCCCTACGCCTCCCCCGGCTCCTTGCCGGACGGGAGCCGATAGGGCACGTTGACCACCGTCACGCCCGGCGTGAACAGCAGCCGGGCCTTCAGCCGCAGTGCGCTCTGGTTGTGCAGCGGCTGCTCCCACCAGCGTCCGACGACGTATTCGGGGATGACGACCGTGACGGCGCCGCCCGGATACCGCGCACAGACATCCAGGATGTAGTCGATCACCGGCCCGGTGAAGTCCCGGTAGGGCGAGCTGAGCACCTGGAGCGGTACGTCGATGTCATGGGCGTCCCACTGCGCGCGCAGCTCCCGCACATCGCCGGGCTCGACCGCGACGGTCAGCGCCTCCAGCGAGGTGGGACGCATCGCGCGGGCATAGCCGAGGGCCTTGAGGGTCGGCGCGTGCAGGGAGTTGACCAGCACCCGCACATGGTTCCCGGCCGGTTCCCAGGGCCGGGCGCCGGGGGCGACCGCCAACTCCCGTTCGAGGCGCCCGTAGTGCTGGTGGATCGCGCGCATCCCCAGGAACAGCAGCGGCATGGCGATCACCACGATCCAGGCGCCGTGCAGGAATTTGGTGATCAGGACGATGATCAGGACCACCCCGGTGAGCACCGCGCCGACCGCGTTGATCGCCTGGGAGCGCCGGTGCCGCGCCCGCTCCCGTGACGGCAGCCCCGGCGCGGCGAGGACGCTCCGCCAGTGCCGGACCATGCCCGTCTGGGAGAGCGTGAAGGAGACGAAGACGCCGATGATGTAGAGCTGGATGAGGCGGGTGAGCTCCGCGTCGAACAGGATGATCAGCCCGATCGCGGCCAGCGCGAGCAGGATGATGCCGTTGGAGAAGACCAGCCGGTCCCCGCGGTTGTGCAGCTGCCGGGGCACGAACCCGTCCTCGGCGAGGATCGACGCCAGCATCGGGAAGCCGTTGAAGGCGGTGTTGGCGGCGAGGATCAGCACCCCGGCCGTGAACGCCTGCAGCAGGTAGAAGAGCGTGTCGAGGTCGCCGAAGGTGGCCCGGGCGATCTGGGCGAGCGCGGTGGAGGTCGGGGTGCCCGGCGGCAGCCCGAGTTCGGTGGGCTGCACCGCGACATGCACGTCGTAGAGCATGGCCAGAATCGTGATCCCGCCGAACATGGTGACCGAGAAGAACCCCATGACCAGCAGCGTGGTGGCGGCATTGCGGCTCTTCGGCCGGCGGAAGGCGGGCACTCCGTTGCTGATCGCCTCGACACCGGTCAGCGCGGTGCAGCCGGAGGCGAAGGCGCGCATCCCCAGCAGGACCAGCGCCAGCCCCGTGTAGGGCGAGACGGCGTGCAGCGGCAGGTCGGCGGACTCGGCGCGGATATGCGCGCCGGTGGCCATCCGTACGGCCGCGAACGCGAACATCAGGTAGATGAAGAAGACGAATCCATAGGTGGGGACGGCGAAGACCCGGCCCGATTCCCGTACCCCGCGCAGATTCATCAGGGCCAGCAGTGCCACGAACCCGACGGACAGCGCCACGTCATGGCCGCCGAGGGACGGGATCGCGGAGGTGATCGCGGCGACGCCGGAGACGACGGACACCGCGACGGTCAGCACATAGTCCACCAGCAGCGCGCTGGCCGCGGTGAGCGCCGCGCTCCGCCCGAGGTTCTGGGCGCTGACGCGGTACGCCCCGCCGCCGCTGGGATAGGCGTAACAGGTCTGCCGGTAGGACGCCACGACCACGACCAGCACGAGCACGATGGCGGCCGCGGCGTACCAGGTCAGGTGGAGCAGCGCGATCCCGCCGAGGCCGACGACCAGCAGGATTTCCTCGGTGGCATAGGCGACCGAGGACAGCGGGTCACTGCAGAAGATCGGTAGCGCCAGTCGCTTCGGCAGCAGCGTCTCACCGAGCCGCGCACTGTCCAGCGGACGGCCCACCATCATCCGCTTCGGCCTGAAGAATTGGCTCATAGGCGGACAAGCTATGGGCCGCCCGGCAGCGGGAGAGGGAGGCTCGCGGGCCCGCGCCGCATCGCGGCCGGTGCTCCGGCGCCCTCCGGCGGCGGCTGCCGGGGCGGCCCGCGGGTGCGGGCCGATCGGGTACGGAACCCGCCCGCCCCGGTGTCGCTCCCGTACCCGCCGAAGGCCGCGTGAGAGCACGTGAGGGGTGGACTCCGATAGGCATACGCGCACCCGGCGGAAGTTCCTGCAGGCCGCGGTCGTGGTCGGTGCGCTCTCCGCCGCCCGGGTCCTGTTCTCCTCCGACGGCGGCGCTCCGGAGACCGGTCCGCGGCCGTCGGCCCCGACCCGTCCGACGCAGCCACCTGCCACCTCGGCCGGGCCGCCGCTGCCTGCCGAGTACGCCGGCCCGGCGAGCGCCCCGGGCCCGTTCCGGCTCCGCCCGATGGCCGGCGAGACCTCCCGCTCCGGGCCGGGCGCCTCACCCCCGCACCCCGATGTCGCCTTCCGTCTGTCCACCGACCGCCGGGAAATCTTCCTCACCTTCGACGACGGGCCGCACCCCGCCCACACCCCCGAAATCCTGCGGATCCTGCGCCGCCACGACACCCGCGCCACGTTCTTCGTCATCGGCGAGAACGCCCTGGAGTTCCCCGACCTGCTGCGCGCCCTCGCCGACGACGGCCATGCCGTCGCCAACCACACCTGGACCCATCCGCAGCTCACCACGCTGCCGCCGGGCCTCGTCCGCAGCGAACTCGGCCGCACCAGCGACCTGATCGAGGACGTCCTCGGCGCCGCTCCCGACCTCGCCCGCGCCCCGTACGGCGACTGGGACGAGACCTCGCTGAGCATCTGCAACGCCCTGGGCATGTCTCCCGTCGGCTGGGCGGTCGACTCGCAGGACTGGACCGTCCCCGGCGCGGAGACCATCGCCTACACCGTCCTGGACCAGATGCACCCCGGGGCGATCGTGCTGTCGCACGACGGGGGCGGCGAGCGCAGCCAGACCGTCGAGGCACTGGACTGGTATCTGCCGCGGCTGCTGGACGACGGTTATCGGCCGATCCGTATCGAGCCCTGACGAGGGGCCCGCGCGGGTCGGCGGGGCCGGTCACGGGTGGGAGCGGTCACCAGGTGGCCGAAAACCGACCCAATGGTTTATCGTTCAATTGGAAGCGGGTGCCGTCCCGAGGGTGCCGCACGGCCCTCTCCGGGAAGCCGGCCCACCGCCGCTCGGCAGCAGGCCCGGAGGCCACCGCCGTCGCCGCCCGCGCCCCCCGAAACCGCCCCGGCCGAATTCCCCCGTTCGGCCGGGGCTTCCCCGTTCTCAGCGCAGATGCGACGCCCCGTTGATGTCCAGCACCGCCCCGGAGGACCAGAGCGCCTCGGGCGAGGCGAGGTAGTGGACGGCGGACGCCACGTCCCGGGGGGCGGCGACCCGGCCGAACGGGCTCTGCTGCTGTACGTCCTCCGTGAGACGGTCCGCGACCCGCTCGGTCGCCACGAATCCCGGAGCCACGGAGGCCACACCGATGCCGTAGGGCGCCAGGTGGACCGCCAGCGACTGGCCCATCGCATGCAGCGCCGCCTTGGACGCGCCGTACGCCGGGTGATCCGGTTCACCGCGGAACGCGCCCCGCGACCCGATGTTGACGATCCGCCCCTCCACCTCCCGCTCGATCATGTTCCGCGCCGCGCAGTAGCTGACGTGCGCCGCCCCCAGCAGATTCACGTCCACGACCTGCCGCCAGGCGCTCTGCCAGTCCTCGAACGAGGTGCGGTCCAGGGGGTGCGCCACGTTCGCGGCCGCGTTGTTGACGAGCACATCGACCCCGCCCAGCCCGTCCACGGCCGCGTCGACCAGCGCCGCCGCGCCCTCGGGCGTACTCACATCCCCCTGCACCAGCACATGCCCGCTCCCCGCCAGCCCCGCGAACGCCTCCTCCGCGGCCGCCCGCCGCGACGCGTAATGCAGCGCGACCCGGTCCCCGTGCGCGGCGAAGATCTCGGCCACCGCCCGCCCGATCCCCCGCGACGCCCCGGTCACCAGCACCGCCCGGCTCATCGGGCACCCCCCGCCCCGGCACACGTTCCACGGCAACAGCCGGAACACCCAAGGGACATACCGAGCTCAACAGGCGCCCAGGAATGGTTCATCAACAGATCGGTCCTTACCTCGTGCCGTGCCACAAGTGATCGTAAGGAATCGTAAGGAGCCGTACGGGCAGCAGGAACGGCCAGGCGACGACGGCAACGCACCAACCGCATCCGCTACACCGCGGAAGCCGAGCGCGATCCGCTCATGGCTTCACCGGAAGAGCTGCCTCAGGCGTGCCTGAATCAGCGGTAGGCCGACCGTGGGCACGTCATAGTGGCCGGCCCCCTCGAAAACGGCGAGGTTGATGTCGTTGGCGTTGGCCAGCATCTTGTTGACGACGTGGTAAGTGACAGAGCTCGGGCTGGTGATGTCATCGGCCCCGTAGAGCCAGAGGACCGATCCCGGCAGTGTCGAGTTCTCCAGCTTTCCTTGGTTCCGTTCGAAGAATCGCCTGTTCTCCGGCAGCGAGTTCGGACGGTTTCCGCGGATCCCCGGATATGAGGACAAGCGGCGGGAAGGCGAGGAATTCAGATAGCTTTTGATGTCACGCTTGACCATGGCATTCAGATCGTCCAGACACGTCCGCCAGTCCTGCTGATAGAACTTCAGCATATTCTGGCCGTAGATCCTTTCGGGGGCGACACGATAGCCCGCATAGCGTTGGGTTTTCGTGAAATAGATGGTCTCCGCGTTGGCGAAGACAAGCTGGTCGATCTGATGTTCCGTGGGCGTGGTCCCGGGCTTGGAGCCGTTGGCGATGTCCCGCCACAGGAGCTTGTTCATGGCGGGGACGTCCGGGACGGGGGCGAGGGAAATCGTCCCCCGGTAGTCCAGAGCGGGCTCTGCCTTCTTGGACAGCCGGGAGTAGTATGCGGCGGCGAGTGCAGCAAATCCCCCTTCGGACCAACCAGCCGGCACCCATTTCCCGGACGCCTTTCCGCCGAGATACCGTTTCGCGGCGACTGCGGCGAAAATCATGGACTTGCCCTGGCTTGAGAGATGGTAATAGCCGTGTCCGGCCGTGACGCCCGCTGCCACCGGACCCATCCCCTCGTAGTCCGGGGCCACAACAGCAATGCCCATCTTCAGGACGGCCGCCAACAACGCGGCGTTCGGCTGGTCAGCCCATTTTTTGTGTTCCTGGAGCTGGACGCTCGGTGCGCACTCCGGGGCCCATCCGACGGTCCCGTGACCCCATACGAAAAGTGGCCAGCCGCCGGCCGGCGGAGATTTTCTGGGAGTGAACAGCATGGCGGTTGCATTGATCCGTTTTCCTTGCATGCCCGGCATGCGGTAGACGACCAGTTTCCCGTCGGCCAGGGTGGACAGTTCGCGGGGCACGTTGCGCAGCGGCGCGGGAGTGCCCACCACGTCGCCGTTGCCCGTGTTCTCCCCGGAACCGTCGGAGTCTCCCGAGGGCGTGACGAATCCGCAGCCGGTGAGGACCATCGCCAGCAGCAGAGCAGCCGCCGGTTTGCCCGACCGCTTGATGCGCCCCCTAAGACTGCCTACCCGCCGGCCTCCTTTCCTGGGAGGGAAGCGGCGGACGCCTGACCGGAGCGGGTGTGCGCACACGGCGGCTTCACTCATTGCTGATGATCGCACCTGTGCCTACTTCCTGTCGTCCCTCTCCCGGCCAAATACCCAGGACTGCTCGATGCCGGGAGCCGTGCTCTGTGACGCTAGGCGCTGCGGCTCGTTCGTGCCTGCTCAGCGCCGGTCTGATGGACCGTTGGGTCGGCATGACCACGTATGCCGCCGGGGGACTGGGTGAACGGTCCACCGGACGGCGTCTCCAGCAGGCGGCGGCTGACCCCAGCGCTTAGCGTCACCGGCAGCACAGGTCTCCCGGCTTTGATCTTGCTGACGGACCTTCCCGGGCGGCTCAGGAATGTGACACATCGCGATGGAGAGACGATGGCAGAGGGAAAGCCGTGGGCTCGCAGGGCCAGGCGGATGAGCCGCGCCCCAGGGACCTGCGCACTGGCCGCGGGGCTCGCCTTCGCGTGCTGTGTGGTTCCCGCCGAGGCGAGTTCGCCCCCAGGGCCCCGCTTGTGTGCGACCGAGCCGGCGCCTCCGTCGGGGAGCCCCCCTGCGCCGGAGCTGATCACCTCGGGCCCCGGCGTGTGGAGTTTCGTCTCGGCGCCGAGACTTCGTCCCATGCGGGTCAGCGTGACCGCGCAGCGCCCGGGAACGGCAACCGGGAAAATCTTCACCGGCCCGTACACCATCAGCAGCCCGATGATCGGCCAGACCGGAGCGCTGATTTCCGACAACTCCGGTGAGCCGGTCTGGTTCCGGCCGCTGCCCTCAACCAGCCTGCAGAACGCCGACTTCAAGGTGCAGACCTATCACCACCCCCGGAACGGCACGTCGGAGCCCGTGCTGACCTGGTGGCAGGGGTCCATCGCGATCCCGCCCGCATACACCAACCTGCCAGGCGGCGCCCCCGAACCGGGCGGGTGTTACTACATCTACGACAGCCACTACCACCTGGTCAGAACGGTTTTCGCCCGTCACGGCTTCCATCCGGACGAGCACGAATTCATCCTGACCCGCAGAGGAACCGCACTGTTCATCGCGACCAAGCCGGTCCCCATGGACCTCAGCCCCTACGGCGGTCCGGAGGACGGCGCCATCCTGGACAGCGAGGTTCAGGAGGTCGACCTCGCCACGGGGGAACTCGTCTTCTCGTGGGACATTCTCGATCACGTCGATCCGACCGAATCCGAGGTGCCCGCCTCCGATGCGTCGTCATCCGGCGGAGTGTGGGACGCCTACCACATGAACTCGATCGACGAAGGACCCCATGGTGAAGTGCTGGTCTCGGCACGCAACATGTGGGCGGCCTACGACATCTCCAGAAGGACCGGCCGGATCCGCTGGCAACTCGGCGGAAAAAAGAGCGACTTCACCTTCGGCCCGAATGCGGACTTCTACTGGCAACACGACGTCAGGTTCCGGCCGGAGGGCCGGATCAGCATGTTCGACGACGGCTGCTGCAGCCAGCCGGACGGCACACCCGAGCAGCAGTCACACGGCCTGATCCTCAACCTCAACTTCGCGCGCCGCCGGGCGACCGTCCACAAGACCTACTACCACGCACCGCCCTTGTACTCCGCCTCCCAAGGGAACACCCAGGCCCTTCCCAACGGGAACCAGTTCATCGGGTGGGGCCAGAATTCCTACTACTCGGAGTACGCGTATCCGGGAAACTCCCAGAACAACGGCTCGCAGAGCCTGCTCTACGACGCGAAGATGCCGGGATCCAACATCTCGTACCGTGCCTTCCGCAACCAATGGGTCGGCCGGCCGTACTACCCGCCGAGTGCGGCGGCACGAGCCAGGGGCGGACACGGCGTCGTCTACGCCTCGTGGAACGGCTCCACGGAGACCAGAGGGTGGCAACTGCTCGCCGGACCCCGTCCCCACTCCCTGCGGGTCGTCCGCGGACGCGTCCCCCGCACCGGGTTCGAGACGGCCCTCGCGACAGCGAACCGGGGCCCGTACTTCCAGGTCAGGGCGCTTGACGCACACGGGCGGGGGCTCGGTACTTCGAGAGTCGTGACGCTGACCAGGTGACGGCGGGCACGGCACCACGTGAGCGCGGGCACCATGGCTTACATGGCGGGACTTTGCGTGCACGCCCTAGGTTCGGTGGATGCCTTTCGACCACAACGACCACTACCACCGTCTGCTGTTACGGCACCTGCCGCGCGGCTGCCGCACCGCCCTCGACGTCGGGTGCGGGACCGGCCGGTTCGCGCGCCGGCTGGCCGGGCTGGGGCTCGATGTCCATGCGGTCGATCCGTCGGCCGAAGTCCTCGCACGGGCCCGGGCCGCGGACGGGGAAGTCGCGGACGGAGGCGGACTGCCCCGCTATGAGCACGCGGACATCACCCAGCTGGAACTGCCCGACGGGCACTACGGGTTCATCTCCTGCCTGGCGAGCCTCCATCACATGCCGTTCGACACGGTCACCGCGCTGCGCAAGGCCCTCGCACCGGGCGGAGTGCTGGTCGTCCTGGGCTGCTATCAGGAGAAGTCACCGGCCGACTGGGGCTGGGGGCTGGCTGCCGCGCCGGTGAATGCGGGGATCAGGCTCACCGTCGGCGCCTCGGAGAGGCTCCGTCCCTCCGGTACGGCTCCGGTGAAACCACCCGTCGCACCGCCGGGCATGCCGCTCCCCCGCATCCGCCGGGAGGCCGCCGCGCTGCTCCCCGGGTGCCGGATCCGCCGGCTGCTCTTCTGGCGCTATCTGCTGGTGTTCCGCAAGGAAGCGCTCCCCACCGGCGCTTGACGCCGGTGACGCACCCGTTCGGCCGACACCCGTATTCCCCGGTGGGCATGCCGCGGCGGCGGAACCGGCGTTGACTGCTGCCTGTCCGTATGTGCCAGGAGCGCCGGCCCGCATCGGGAGCAGCTATGTCGTTGCCGAGGAATCCGAGCGGGGCGGCCGCACTCGGCGCGTCCGGCGACAAGGGGCTGCTGCGCAGGACCGGCGAGTGGTGTGCCCGGCACTTCGTCGTCGTCCTGGTGCTGTGGCTGGTCGCCCTGGCGGGGCTGCAGTTCCTGCAGCGTACGTACGGCGGGGAGTACTCCGACGACTTCGCGCTGCCCGGGGTCCAGTCGACGCGGGGCCGCGAGGTGCTCCAGGAGCACGAGCCGAAGGCCGGGGGCTACAGCAGCCAGGTCGTGCTGCATGACGCGGCCGAGCCGCTGACGGACTTCCGCGACGAGATCGACGGCGCCGTCACCGCTCTCGGCAAGCTGCCGGATGTGCTGTCCGCGCAGAACCCGCTGCCGTCGCCCGGCGCACCGCCCGCCAAACCGCCGCCGGGGACGCCCGACGTCGGCCCGCTGTCCACCGACGGCCGGACCGCGTACATCACGGTGCGGTTCAGTGTGCAGCCGTCCACTCTGAAGCCGGACTATCTGCACGGGGTCGACTCGGCCGTGCGGCCGCTGCGTTCCGCGGGTGTGGAGGTGGAGTACGGCGGGCCGCTGGGCGAGCTGGCCCGGCCCGAGCCCGACGACCGGACCAGTGAGGTGATCGGCTTCGGGGTGGCGATCCTGGTGCTGCTGGTCGGCTTCGGAAGTGTCCTGGCCGCCGGTGTGCCGCTGTTGACCGCGCTGATCGGCGCCCTGTGCGGGCTGGCGTGTCTGGGGCTGATCGCCGCCGTCTTCGTCTTCGCCACCGTCTCCCCCACCCTGGCCACGATGATCGGCCTCGGCGTCGGCATCGACTATGCGCTCTTCCTGATCACCCGGCACCGGCAGAACCTCATGGACGGTGCGGATCCGGTCACCGGGGCGGGGCGGGCCGTGGCGACCAGCGGCCGGGCGGTGCTGGTGTCCGGCTGCACGGTCATCATCGCGCTGATGGGGCTGTGGGTCTCGGGCGTCTCCTTCATCGGCAAGCTGGGTGTGGCGGCCGCCATCACCGTGGTCTCGGCGGTGCTCGGCGCGCTCACCCTCGTACCGGCGCTGCTCGGGCTGATCGGCCGCCGGATCGACCGGCTCCGGGTCCGCCGCCCGATCGCCGAGACGGACGCCGGACCGGGTGAGGCGGCGCAGGGCACCTGGCACCGGTACGCACAGCGGGTGGAGCGCCGCCCGTGGTGGTATCTGGCCGGTGGGGTGGTCATCGTGGTCGTGCTCGCCATCCCCGTCTTCTCCATCCAGCTGGGGCACATCGGCGACGGCGCGGACCCGAAGTCGTTCACCGACCGGCGCGCCTTCGACCTGATGTCCTCGGCGTTCGGCCCCGGCTCCAACGGCCCGCTGACCCTCGTCATCGACGAGTCCGCTGTCCCGCAGGCGGACCGCCCGATGCTGGCGACACAGGCACGGAAGGTGCTCACGGATGTCCCGGGCGCGGCCTTCATCACCCCGCTGAAGGCCACCCCGGACGGCGCGGTGCTGACCGGGACCGCCTACTCCACCCAGGCCCCGCAGAACGCGGACACCACGGATCTGGTCAACCGGCTCAAGCACGATCTGCTGCCCGCGGCCGTGAAGGGGACCGACGCGCACGGCTATGTGACCGGTACGACCGCCGGCCAGGTGGACTTCCTGGACATCGTCTCCAGCCGGCTTCCGCTGATCATCGCCGTGGTCGTCGCGCTCGCCTTCGTCATCATCCTGGCCGTCTTCCGGGGCGTGCTGGTCGCGGTGAAGGCGGCGGTGCTCAACGTCCTGTCGATCGCCGCCTCGTACGGGGTGGTGGTGGCGGTCTTCCAGTGGGGCTGGGGCGGGCCGGCACTCGGGGTCTCGGGCACGGTGCCGATCGAGAGCTATGTGCCGATGATGATGTTCGCGATCGTCTTCGGGCTGAGCATGGACTACGAGATCTTCCTGCTGTCGCGGGTGCACGAGGCATGGCTGCGCACCGCCGACGCGAAGGCGAGCGTGGCGCACGCCCTGGAGATCACCGCCCGGGTGATCACCTGCGCCGCACTGATCATGGTGAGCGTGTTCGCCGCGTTCATCATCAGCGACAACATCGTGGTGAAGATGCTGGGCCTCGGGCTGGCCGTGAGCGTACTGATCGACGCCACGGTGGTCAGACTGCTGCTGGTCCCCGCGGTGATGACGCTGCTGGGCCCGGCGGCCTGGTGGACGCCCCGGTGGCTGGACCGGATCCTGCCGCATGTCCGTACGGAGGGCGAGGAACAGCTGCCCGCGGAGGGACCGCCGCGCGGGGACGCCCCTCGGAGCGGGGCACGTCCGGGCGGGGGCGGCTGAGCACCCGGGAGGGACCGCCTCGCCCGGCCGCGTGCCGGTCTGCGAACGTCCCCGTATCGCCCGCCCGCATGCCGATCTGCGAACGCCCCCGGATCGCCCGATCATCGAACCATGGCCCCGTCCGCCGAGCGTGGCTCGGCCTCCTACCCCGTGATCCGGCCGATGCTGGCCACGGTCGGCCCGCTGCCTGCCGGGAACGAGGAGGCGGCCTGGGCGTTCGAGGCCAAATGGGACGGTGCGCGCTGCATCGTCAACACCTCCGGCGACGGCACGATCCGGCTGGTGACCCGGGCGGGCAACGACGCGACCGGCACCTACCCGGAGCTGGCGCCGCTGGGTGAGCAGCTGCGGGGCCGGACCGCGGTGCTCGACGGTGAGGTGGTGGTGCTGGACGCGCGCGGACGGCCCGACTTCGGGCTGCTGCAGCGCCGGATGGGTGTGGTGAACCCGCGCCGTACGGCCCGGCTGGCCATGGAGTACCCCGTACACCTCGTCCTCTTCGACCTGATGTATCTGGACGGCTCGCTGCTCGGGTCGCCGTATTACGAGCGCCGGTCCCTGCTGTCCGGGCTGGGGCTGCGCGGCCCGAACTGGTCGGCGCCCGGATATGTGGAGGGCCATGGGCAGCAGGCGTGGGACGCCTCGCTGCAGGCCGGTCTGGAAGGGGTGGTGGCAAAGCGGCTGACCTCGGCTTATCTGCCGGGTGTGCGGTCACCCGAGTGGCGCAAGACCAAGCATCTGCTGACCCTCGACGTGATCATCGGAGGCTGGACGGAAGGCCATGGCGGGCTGGCCGGACTCCCCGGTTCCGTCCTGGCGGGCGTGGCGGAACCCGCGGGGCTGCGCTATGTCGGTTCGGTCGGCTCGGGGCTGTCCGACCGGGAGCGCCATGAGCTGGCCCGGTACCTGGACGTGATCCGGCTCGACCGGTCCCCGTTCCTCAACCCGGTGGAGTTGGCGGGGGTGCACTGGGCAGAGCCCCGGCTCGTCGCCGAGATCACGCTCACCGGCTGGACCTCGGCCGGCCGGCTGCGGCATCCGATCTGGCACCGGCTGCGCCCCGATCTCACCCACCTCGGCTGAGCCGGGCCTCCCGTGGCCCGGCCGCGGCCGTGCGCCGGGCGGCTGACGCGGGGGAAAACCCGCCCCCGTCAGGGAAGGCTCGCCCTGAGGACCCGGAGCAACCGCAGACGGAAGGAGTCGGTGATGCCCCACCCCGATGCCGGCAACAACGGCGGCACCACGGGCGGCACCTCGGACGCCGCCACCGACGCCGCCACCGACGCCGCCACCGACGGCAATGTCGCGTACGGCAGGAAGCCCTTCAAGCGGTCCAGGAGCCACTTCGCGGACCGCGTCACGGCGGACGGCCGCGACGGCTGGCCGGTCGAGGCCGGCCGCTACCGGCTGGTGGTCAGCCGCGCCTGCCCCTGGGCGAGCCGCGCCGTCATCTCACGACGGCTGCTCGGCCTGGAGGAGGCGGTCTCGCTCGCCCTCACCGACCCGATCCAGGACGACCGCAGCTGGCGCTTCACCCTGGATCCGGGCGGCCGCGACCCCGTACTCGGCATCCGCTTCCTCAGCGAGGCCTACGACGCCCGCGAGAGGGACTACCCCGGCGGGGTCAGCGTCCCCGCCCTCGTCGACGTGCCCAGCGGTCAGCTCGTCACCAACGACTTCCAGCAGATCACCCTGGACTTCGCGACGGAGTGGACGGCGCTGCACCGGCCCGGCGCGCCCGATCTGTATCCGGAGCCGCTGCGCGAGGAGATCGACATCGTCATGGCGGGCGTCTACCGGGACGTCAACAACGGCGTGTACCGGGCCGGTTTCGCCACCGGGCAGAGCGAGTACGACGCCGCCTTCCGCGATCTGTTCCGGCGCCTGGACCTGCTGTCCGAGCGCCTCCATGACCGCCGCTACCTCGTCGGTGACACCCTCACGGAGGCCGACATCCGGCTGTTCACCACGCTGGTCCGCTTCGACGCCGTCTACCACGGGCACTTCAAGTGCAACCGGTTCAAGCTGGCCGAGGACCCGGTGCTGTGGGCCTACGCCAAGGACCTCTTCCAGACGCCCGGCTTCGGCGACACCGTCGACTTCCACCACATCAAGCAGCACTACTACCGGGTACACACAGGCATCAACCCGACCGGAATCGTCCCGGACGGTCCGGACCTCTCCGGCTGGCTGACACCGCACCACCGTGAGGAGTTGGGCGGCCGGCCGTTCGGTGACGGCACCCCGCCGGGCCCGGTGCCGCCGGCCGAGGAGGTTCCGCCCAGCGGCCGCCCCGAGCATCTGCTGACCGGCTCCGATGCGCGTCCGCACCCCGGGGACGGACCTGACCCCGGCACCCCGGCCATGAGATCCTGAGAACAGACAGGGACAGACACGCACAAGCGGTGCACCGGAGCTTCCCGAGGAGGCGCCGAGCACCCGGGCTCCCGGTTCGCCGCCGCGCTCCACCCGCCCCACGCCCTCCACGCGAGGAGTGAGCCAGATGAGGATGGTTCTGACGGCCCGGATACCGACCGAGACAGGCAACGAAGTGATCCAGAACGGCAGTCTGCCGAAGATCATGGAGACGGCCATCGCCGCCCTGCAGCCGGAGGCGGCCTACTTCACCCTCGACGACGGTGAACGCACCGCCTACTTCTACTTCGAGATGACGGAGTCGTCGCAGATGCCGACGCTCCTCGAATCGTTCTTCATGGATCTGCACGCGAAGGTCTCGCTGCAGCCCGTGATGAACACGGCGGAACTGCGCACCGGTCTCGGACACCTGATGAGCGGCACCTGATGAGCGGCACCTGATGAGCGGCACCTGAGCCGCCGCCCGCCCGGCCCGGCGCCCCCTCACTCCGCCCCGGTGTCCTCCGGCGCCCCCTGCGCCAGCCCGGCCAGGACGTCGAGCGCCCCGGCCAGGACGTCGAGGGGCGGCGAGGCGAGCGCCAGACGTACGGCGTTGGGGGCGTGGCCCGGGCCGATGGCGAACGCTCCGGACGGGGTGACGGCGATCCCGTGGCGCGCGGCGGCGGCGACGAAGGTGTCGGCCCGCCAGGGGTCCGGCAGTTCCCACCAGCAGTGATACGCCTGTGGATCGGCCCGGACCCGGAAGCCGGCCAGCCGTTCGGCGGCGATGCGCTGACGTGCCGCGGCATCGGCGCGCTTCTCCTCCTCGACGGCCGCCGCGGTGCCGTCGGCCATCCAGCGGGTGGCCGCGTCGAGTGCGAAGCGGGAGGCGGTCCAGGTGCCCGCCCTGAGGGCGGTCGCGAAGTCCTGTGTGGCGCCGTCGGGCACCGTGAGGAATCCCAGTGTCAGTCCGGGCGCGAGCCGCTTGGACAGACTGTCGATGACCACCGTGCGCTCCGGTGCGAGGGCGGCGAGCGGGGACAGGTCGTGGCGGAGGAACCCGTAGATCGCGTCCTCGATGGCGTAGAGGTCCAACTCCCGCAAGATGTCCGCGAGTTCCGTACGCCGACCGGCAGGCATGGTGTGGCCCAGCGGGTTGTGGAGGGCGGGCTGGACGTAGACGGCGCGCAGCGGAGGGGCGGTGCGCAGCGCCTCGGGGGTCGGGCCGTGCTCGTCCATGGCGAGGGGGACGAGCGTGACGCCGAGGCGGGCCGCGATGCCCTTCACGACGGGGTAGGTGAGCGCTTCGACGCCGAGCCGCTCACCGGCCGGGACCAGCGCGGCGATCGCGGCGGCCACCGCCTGCCGGCCGTTGCCCGCGAAGAGCAGCTGGCGGGGATCGGGGGCCCAGTCACCACGGGCGAGATGCGCGGCCGCGGCCTGACGGGCCACGTCCGTGCCGACGGCCCCCACCGGGCGGAGCGCGCCGGCCAGGGCGTCGGGGCGCAGCAGATGCCCCAGGCTCTTGGCGAGCAGCGCGGGCTGGCCGGGCAGTACGGGGAAGTTCAGCTCCAGGTCGACCCGGGCCTCGCCCGGCTCGGCCAGGGCGGGCTCGGTGGCGGGCGCGGCGGTGCGGACGAAGGTGCCGCGGCCGACCTCGCCCACCGTCAGCCCGCGTCGGCTCAATTCCCGGTACACCCGGGCCGCGGTCGAGCTCGCGATGCGCCGGTCACGGGCGAACCGGCGCAGCGGCGGCAGCCGGTCCCCCGGGCGGAGGCGGCCGGCGGCGATCTCCGCCGCGAGTTCCTCGGCAATCACGCGATAGTCGTCCATCGCTCACTCCCCCATGGCACCCGAAGCACATTGCACCGAGCGCAATATTTACATTGCACCGAGAGATTGCCCTCTATAGCATCGAGGCGTCAAGCCGCAGCGGAGGGGACGGTCCATGAGTTCGGTCTTTTGCCGAGAGATCACTGTCGGGTACGAGGACGAGGGCAGCGGTGAGCCGCTGGTGCTGGTGCACGGTCACCCCTTCGACCGCTCGATGTGGCGCCCGCAGACCGAGCACTTCAGCCGGGCCGGATGGCGGGTGATCGCCCCGGATCTCCGTGGCTACGGGGAGAGCACGGTCGTCCCCGGCACGACCCCGCTGGAGACCTTCGCCCGCGACCTCCTCGCCCTGCTCGACGGGCTCGGCATCGAGCGCTTCGTCCTCGGCGGTCTGTCCATGGGCGGCCAGATCGTCATGGAGTGCTACCGGCTCTTCCCGGAGCGGATACGGGGCCTGGTGTTCGCCGACACCTTCGCCGCGGCGGAGACCGAGGAGGGCAGGACCGCGCGCCGGGACATGGCGGCGCGACTGCTCCGCGAGGGCATGTCCGGCTATGCGCAGGAGGTGCTGGGCAAGATGGTGTCCCCGCACACCCTCACCCACCGGCCGGAGGTCGCCGCCCACGTCCTCGCCATGATGACGGCCGCGCCTCCCGAGGGTGCGGCTGCCGCACTGCGCGGCCGTGCCGAACGCCCCGACTACACGCACCTGCTGTCGCAGACAGCGGTACCGGCCCTGGTGGTGGTCGGCACGGAGGACGCCTACACCCCCGTGAGCGACGCCCGCGACATCCATGCGCGGGTCCCGGACGCCACACTGTCGGTCATCGAGCAGGCGGGCCATCTGCCGAATCTGGAACGGCCGGACGAGTTCAACGCCGCGCTGGCGGAGTTTCTCCACTCCCTGCCCGACAGCGCGGAACCGGCGGCGGCGAGCGGCTGACGCCGGACGGGACAGGGCGCGGGGGGCCGGCTACCTCACACGCCCGCCCGCCCCTCAACGTCCTTCAACGTCCTTCAGTGCGCGTCGTAGATGCCCCGATAGTGGCCGAGCGCGGTCTCGTGCACCTTGCGGTCGCTCCAGTGGTCGAAGCGCCCCGGCGCCAGTCGGGCGGGGTCCACGGCGGGCCTCCCCGTTTCCAGCAGCATGGCCGCCACCTGCCGGCCGACGCCGGCGGCATGGGTCACCCAGCTCGCCTCCGCTACCCACAGTCCGGGCACCTCGGCCACCGGGCCGACCAGCGGCAGCTCGTCGGGCGTCAGGGCGAAGACACCATTGAGCCGGCGCCCCGGCGAGGCCTGCCGGAAGGCCGGGACGAGCCGGCGCGCCTCGGCGAGCGCCGAGCCGAAATCAGCCTCCTGGAACGGCACTTCGGCACTGTCACGGGTGGCGGACGGCTCCCAGGGCAGGGGGCGGTGCGCATAGCTGCCCAGGCCGTAGCGGCGGCCGTGGCGGCGGGTGTAGACGGCATGGTCGGGGTAGCGCACGATCGGTGCGTCGATGGGGGTGTCGTCGAGCTCGGGCCGCTCGGCGGTGAAGACGTACGGATGCTGGACATCCACCATCGGCAGCCGCACCCCCACCCCGGCGGCCAGCACCGGGCCCCAGATGCCGGTGGCCAGCACGACCCGGTCGGCCCGCAGCAGTTCGCCCGTCGTGCCGGTGCGCATCCCGACGAGGCGCCCTCGGTCCTCCTCCAGCGCCTGTACGGGCGTCCGCCAGCGGAAGCGGGCACCGGCCGACTCGGCGGCGGCGACGAGGAGCCGGGTCAGGGCGGCCGGATCGGCGGCCCCGTCGGACGGGATGTGCAGCGCCCCCAGCGCCCGCTCGGCATCGACCAGTGCGGGAGCCAGCGCCACGGCCTCCGCCGCGTCGAGCACCCGCGCCTCGATGCCCAGCCCACGGCCCTGCGCGACATCCTGATGGGCCTGCGCGAGGCGCTCCTCGGTGGTGGCCACTTCGAGGCAGCCGACCTGCCAGAAGGCCGGCTCGTCCGCGGCGGCGGACAGTGCCCGGTACGTGGCCACGCTGTCCTTCGCCAGTACGGCCAGCTCCGGTGTGGCGCTGAGCTGGCCGACGAACCCCGGAGCCAGGCCCGTTGACCCGGGAAGCGCCTCCGGGCCCCGGGAGTCCAGCACGGTCACCCGCTCATGGCCGAGCCGCGTCAGGTGATACGCCACCGAAGCGCCCACCACACCGGCCCCGACGACCAGCACCTCTTCTCCCGCGGCCATACCGCTCCCCCACTCCCGATCGGTCGACGTCCGCGACGACACTCTCGCCCCGGATCGTAAGCGGCCGGCCGGTCGGGCGGCCGCTCCGGGGCACCCCCTACCCCGCCCCCGACTCCCCCTGAACACACGGGCGTTACCCACCCGTAACCTACCGACGGGTTACCAGAGGTAAGGAGCGGACCTTACTCTCCAGTCACATTCGGGTCCGCCGCGCGCCCCACCTGTCCTCGGACAGCGTGCGGCGGCCCGCGTCCTGAGATCTGGAGCAGAAGATGACGCCCTCCCGTACGACGCCGCGCGTCGCGATCGGCACCGTCTCCGCGGCCGTCCTCGCCGCCACGGTCCTCACCGGCGCACCGGCCACCGCCCAGGCGGCAACACCGGAATCCGCCCCCGCGGCGGCGACTTCGGGCGGCTCCGCCTCCCTGCGGTTCGTCGACATCGAGGGCGACGGCGGCATCACGCTCAAGGCCAACGTCTTCACCCCGGCCGGCGCCGACGGCACCCGGCGCCACCCCGTCATCGTGCTGCCCACGAGCTGGTCGATGCCGCAGGTCGAGTACCTGGCGCAGGCCAGGAAACTGGCCGAGGCGGGCTATGTGGTCGTCGGATACAACTCCCGCGGGTTCTGGCAGTCCGGCGGCGAGATCGAGACGGCCGGCCCGAAGGACATCGCCGACGCCTCGAAGGTCATCGACTGGGCGCTGGCCCACACCCCGGCCGACCCGCAGAAGGTCGGCATGGCCGGGGTCTCCTACGGCGCCGGGATCAGCCTGCTGGCGTCGGCATTCGACAAGCGGATCAAGGCAGTCGCGGCACTCAGCGGCTGGGGCGACCTCATCAGCTCGATCTACAGCGGCCGGACACAGCACAAGCAGGCGGCCGCGATGCTCGGCGGCACCGGCGAGCTGACGGGGCGCCCCAGCGCCGAACTCCGCACGATCCTCAAGGACTTCCTCGCCTCCGACCTCTCCAAGGAACAGGACATGATCGAGTGGGGGAGGAAGCGCTCCCCCAGCACCTACCTCGACAAGATCAACGCCAATGGCGCCGCGATCATGCTGGGCAACGCCTGGGGTGACTCCCTCTTCCCGCCCAATGAGTACGCCGACTTCTACGAGAAGCTGAAGGGCCCCAAGCGGCTGGAGTTCCGCCCGGGTGACCATGCCACGGCCGAGGGGCTCGGACTCTTCGGGCTGCCCAACGACACCTGGACCAACACCAAGCGGTGGTTCGACCACTACCTCCAGGGCGCGGACAACGGCATCGACCACGAGTCGCCGGTGCTGCTCAAGTCCCGTTCCACCGGCGCGTACGAGGGCTACAAGAGCTGGAAGGACGTGCCGTCCGCGCACCGGAAGATCGAGCTGGCCGACAGCAAGCGGATCCACACCAACTGGGACTCCGGCGCCAACGGCGGCCTGATCTTCCTCTCCAGCATGATGGACCAGTTCTTCCGGCTGCCGCCGATGGCCTCGATCCCGCTGCTGCCGCGCCCCCTCGCCGGCGTCTGGCAGTCCGAACGCTACGAGACCGGCCAGCGGGTGCGGGGAACCACCCGGCTGCACACCACCGTGACCAGCACCGCGGAGAGCGGCACCGCCATCGCCTACCTCTACGACGTGGGCCCGCTCGGCATCGGCAAGCTGGTCACCCATGCGCCCTACACCTTCCACGGCAAGACCCCGAACCAGCCCTTCGGCGTGGACCTGGAGCTGTTCTCCACGGCCTACGACGTACCGGCCGGCCACCGTCTCGCCGTGGTCGTGGACACCGTCGACCCGCTGTACATCGAGCACAACCCGTCCGGCGCCCGGCTGACGTTCTCCTCCCCGGCGAACGATCCGTCGTATGTGTCGGTGCCGGTGCGCGACTAGGCATTCTCCGCCGTGACCGGGTAATCCGGCGGGCCGGGGCAAACCGGTGGGCCGGGGCCCGGTCGTACGACCCGGGACCTACCGCCCCGGCCCGAGGCGGCGCAGGCGCATGATCGATAGCCTCCCGCCATGACGGGTTACCCACCGGCGCGCGAGGCCGGTCAGCGGAAGCGGGATGCGCTCAGGCGGCTGGAGACGGACGAGGATGCGTGGGTGTCATCGGCGTCCGGTGAGGGCCCGCCCCGCCTCGTGCCGCTGTCCTTCGTCTGGCACGACGAGCGGCTGTGGATGGCCACCAAGGCGAAGAATCCGACGGTCCGCAACCTCCGGGCGCAGGAGGAGTGCTGGGTCGCCCTGGGGCCCACCCGCGATGTGGTCCTCATCGAGAGCACAGCGGAGGTGATCGCCTCGGACGGCCTGCCGGACGACACCGGGGACGCCTTCGTCAAGAAGCTGGGCTGGGATCCGCGGGGTCGCGACACCTGGGTGTTCCTCGCGTTCCGGCCGCGCCGGATGCTGGTGTGGCGCGAGGAGAACGAGCTGGCGGACCGGGAGTTGATGCGGGACGGGGTCTGGCGGGTGTGAGGGGCGGAGGAGCCGGGCCGGCCGGGCCCCTCCGCCGCGTACGGACGGTGCCCCATGAGGAATGATCACGGGCATGGGGAAATCCGATCCGAACCGGCACCCGCACCTGCCCACGACCGAGTCCGCCGTCTCCGCCATCCGTGACCTCGCGGACGAGTACCGGCTCGGCCTGACCGTCACGGATGACATCGGCGCGGACCGGACCTCCCGCCGCACCTCCGCCGGGCTGTTCACCGTCCTGGACCCGGACGGCTCGCTGCCGCACGAGGCCTTTGTGGAGCTGGGCGGAGCGCCCGCGGTCAGCGTCCAGCTGTTCCCGGAGGACGATGCGAAGATCACCGTGGACGGGGTGGAGTTCGCCGATGTCCCACGGGATGCGGTACCGGCGTTTCTGCGGTCGGTGTACGGCGGTCTCGCCCACGTCAAGGGGCGGCTCTTCCCGCCGGGCGAGTGGCTGGTCGTGCCACTGCCCGGCGATGAGACCTACAAGGAACTGATCTTCCGCGGCGCTCTCACGCCCTGGCTCGCGCGTATCGCCCGCTGAACCGGGGCCCGGCCTCAGGCCGGCGGCTTCGGGCGGCCCCCCGGCAGCAAGGTGCCCGGTTCGGGGGCGGCCACCTCGACGGCCTCGACCTTGGGGTTGCGCTTCTGCCGCTTGGAGACCCAGTTGGCCAGCCAGGACAGCAGCATGCACATCCCGATGTAGATCGGCGAGATGATCATGACGACGGGGATGAACGGCAGGTCGTAGTCGAGGTTGGACGCGATGAGCTTGCCGGCGTGCAGGAACTCCTCGTAGGTGATGAGGAAGCCGAGCGAGGTGTCCTTCAGGGCGACCACCAGCTGGCTGATGATGGCCGGGAGCATCGCCCGGACCGCCTGCGGCACCAGGACATGCGTCATGACCTGGGTCTTGCGCATGCCCAGTGCGTAGGAGGCCTCCCGCTGACCGCGGTCGACGGAGTTGACGCCGGTACGGAAGACCTCGGCGAGCACCGAGCCGTTGTAGAGGGTCAGTCCGGCGACCAGGGCGGGCAGCGGCTCCACCTTCAGCGCGACATAGATGAAGAAGATCATGACCAGGACGGGCATGGCCCGGAAGAACTCCACCAGCAGGGTGCACACCCAGCGGGCGATCCGGTGCTCGGAGAGCCGGCCGGTCGCGAGCACCGCGCCCAGCGCCAGCGACAGCACCGCCGCGAAGGCGAAGGCCTTCAGGGTGTTGCCCAGGCCCCGGAGCAGGAGGTCCTGAATTCCCGTGTAGGTGAAGGGAGTCCACTTCGCGGCGACGAACTGGCCGGTGGCGAAGAGGAGGTAGACGATCCAGGCGATCAGCGCGAGGATCACGACCGTCCCGCCGAGGCCGTAGAGCCGGTGCCGCTGCCGGGTCCGCGGGCCGGGGACGTCGTAGAGAGCGGTGGTCATCGGGCGACTCCGAAGCGCTTCTCCAGCACGTTGAAGATCGCGCTGATGGTCAGGGTCACGAGCAGATAGCCGACGGCGATCCAGACGAAGGTCCAGATGATGCTGTAACCCATCTCGTTGAGCGGCTTGTAGACCCCGAGCAGCTCGACGACGCTGAAGGCGCCGGCGATCGCGGAGTTCTTGGCGAGCGCGATCAGCGTGGAGCCGATGGGCGGGATGACGGACCGGAAGGCCTGGGGAAGGACGATGTCACCGAGGGTCTGCGGGAAGGTCATGCCCAGACTGCGGGCCGCCTCGCCCTGCCCGACCGGCACGGTGTTGATGCCGGAGCGCACCGCCTCGCAGATGAAGGCGGAGGTGTAGCAGCCCAGCGCGAGGATCGCGAACAGCTTGAAGGGCAGGACCAGGCCGAACCGCGGCAGCCCCAGCACCACGGCGAAGAACAGCAGCGTCAGCGGCGTATTGCGCAGCACCGTCACCCAGGCCGTGCCGAAGGCCCGCAGCGAGCCGACCGGCGCGACCCGGAACGCGGCCATCAGGAAGCCGAGGGCGAGGGCGAGCAGGGAGGCGTAGACGGTGAGTTCGACGGTGCCCAGCAGGCCCTCCCCGTAGAGGGAGAGGTTGTCCAGGAGAACGTTCATCGGTCAGTTCCTTGCCGGCTCAGGTCGCCGGGTAGCGGTCGATCGGGGGCGGCTTGGGGGCGGGCACCCCGGACAGGCCGAGGGTCGCGTCGTACGCCTTCTGCCAGAGGCCGTTCTTCTCGGCCGCGGCGAGGGCGTCGTCCAGCGCGAACCGCAGCGCGTTGTCGCCGCGGGGGACGCCGATGCCGTACGGCTCCTCGGAGAACGGTTTCCCGACCACCTTCAGCTCGTCGGGCACCTTGGCGGCGTAGCCCAGCAGGATCGCGTCGTCGGTGGTGACCGCGTCGACCTGGTAGGTGAGCAGGTTGTCGACGCACACCGAGTAGGTGTCGTAAGCGACCAGGTTCGCCTTGGGGTACTCGGCCTGGATGCGCTGGTACGGCGTCGAGCCGGCCGCCGAGCAGACCCGTTTGCCGGCGAGATCCTGCGGTCCCTTGATGTCGTTCTCGTCGGTGCGCACCAGCAGCGACTGGCCGGCCATGTAGTAGGGACCGGCGAAACCCACCAGCTTCTTGCGCTTGTCGTTGATGGTGTACGTGCCGACGTAGAGGTCGATCTGGCCGTTCTGCAGGGCGGTCTCGCGGTTGGCGGAGGCGATCGTCTTGAACTCGATGGTGCTGGGCGGGAAGCCGAGGGCCGCGGACATCATCTTGGCGATCTCGATGTCGAAACCGGCGTAGAGGCCGGAGGCCGGGTCCTTCTCTCCGAGGTAGGGCTGGTCCTCCTTGACACCGATGACGAGATGGCCGCGGCTCTTGGCCTTCATCCAGGTCGGGGACTCGGGCAGGGAGAAGTTCTTGGCGACCGGGTACTGGGGCAGTTCACTGCCCGTGGGGCCCTTGACCGGCGGGCTGCCGGCCCGGCCACAGCCGGCGAGGGCCAGCGCGAGCACGGCGAGCGCGAGCGCCACGAGGGCGCGGCGCAGGGGCGAGGAGTGACTGTGCGGCATCGCGACGCCCCCGTTCAGTGCTTGAGGATCTTGGAGAGGAAGTCCTTCGCCCGTTCGCTGCGCGGCGCGGTGAAGAACTCCTCGGGGGTGCGGTCCTCGACGATGCAGCCGTCGTCCATGAACACCACACGGTTGGCGGCGGAGCGGGCGAAGCCCATCTCATGGGTGACGACGACCATCGTCATACCGTCCCGGGCGAGCTGCCGCATGACTTCCAGCACCTCGTTGATCATCTCCGGGTCGAGGGCGGAGGTCGGCTCGTCGAAGAGCAGCGCCTTGGGGTCCATGGCGAGGGCGCGGGCGATGGCGACGCGCTGCTGCTGGCCGCCGGAGAGCTGCGCGGGGTATTTGTCGGCCTGGGAGGCGAGCCCGACCCGGTCGAGGAGTTCACGGGCCTGCCGGGCGGCGTCGTCCTTCTTCTTCTTCCGGACCTTGATCGGCGCCAGCATCACATTGGCCAGCACGGTCTTGTGGGCGAAGAGGTTGAACGACTGGAAGACCATGCCGACTTCGGCACGCAACTGGGCGAGCGCCCGGCCCTCTTCGGGCAGCGGTCTGCCGTCCAGCTTGATGCTGCCGGACTCGACGGTTTCCAGGCGGTTGATGGCCCGGCACAGTGTGGACTTCCCGGACCCGGAGGGCCCGATGACCACGACCACCTCCCCGCGGCCGACGGTGAGGTCGATGTCCCGGAGGACATGGAGTTTTCCGTAGTGCTTGTTGACCCCGCGCAGTTCAATCAGCGCATCACCGGCCATATGCAGACCTGCCCACTCTCATCCGTACAGCGGAGAGCCCGCAACCTACCGGGGCACATGGGGCACTTCTCCACTGACACGCACGTATGCGCGGAGATGGGCGGATAAATCAGGGTTACCGATGAACGTCCCGCGGACCCGGTACGGGACTGCCACCCGGCCCTCTGACGCCGGTCTCAGGCCTCGGAACCGGTCTCAGGCCCGGAACCGGTCTCAGGCCTCGGAGACCTCGGCGCAGACCTGGGACAGTTCGGGCACCCCGGTGTCGGCCCATTCATGGCCCGCCGCCACCACATCGATCTCCCGCCCGGACGCCAGCCGGACCACCGGCTGTCCGTCCGGCCAGACATGCCAGACGGCGCCGCGCACCGTGCGGACCAGCACCGTGCCGAGGTAGAGGCCGGCGTCGTTGCCGAGCCAGGGCAGCACCTCCGGATCGTCCCGCCACACGGGCTGGAGCTGGTCCAGCAGCTCCAACGAGCGTACGGAGTCGTCCAGTTCCACACCCGCCGTGGCGGCCTGGGCCCGGAGCAGCTCGCACTCGGACAGCAGCTCGACGACGCTCTCGGGATCGGCCCGCACCGACTCCGCGAGCGGCACGGACCGGTGCGCCTGATGACGCTTGCGCCACTTGTCCAGGAAAGACATGTTCATGGTGTGCAGGGTCCCACCCGGCCTGCGGACCCGGCCACAGGCGCGCGGCGCCATCGTGCCCCGTTCGTCACCTTGACGCTCCCTCATCGTCTCCCTAACTTCATGGCGCTCGGATCGGATCTGCTGGATCCGCAGAAGCCCCCTGTCCTTCGCGGGACCGGCCTGGATCGCAGCGCACCACCTGCCCGTTGACGCCACCCGGAGGGATACGGACCGATGCGTGTACGACGATGGGGCACCGCCCTGACACTGCTGCTCACCACGACCGCACTGCCGGCCACCGGCCCCGGCACGGCCACGGCCGCGCCGGCCGGCCCGGCACAGTCCCCGCACCGCCCGCTGCCCTTGGCCCGGCACTTCGACAACCGGGCGGTCAGTGACAACTCCGCACCCGGCGCGGCCGACTTCGACGGTGCGGGCCGGTCGCTGTCCGCCCAGGACCTGGCGGCGGCCGGCTGGTCGCCGGGGAGCGTCCTGACGCTCGACGGTACGCGGCTCGGCCTGCCGCGTACGGCACCCGGCGCGCCGGACAACGTGGTGGCGGAAGGCCAGGCGGTGGCGGTCCGCGGCCGGGGCGAGGCGCTCACCTTCCTGGTCGCCGGGACGGGCGGCCCGGCCGCCGGCACCGGAACCGTGCACTACGGGGACGGCTCGCGCAGCAGCTATGAACTCACCGCGCCCGACTGGCGGTCGGGGCCGCTGAGCACCAAGGCCGTGGCGCTGCCGCACCTCAACACTCCGGGCGGGCCGTCGGACGAGTCGGCGCGGCTGTACGCGGTGACCGTACCGCTGCCGGCCGGGCGGGAGGTGGCCTCGGTGGTGCTGCCCACGGCGGACGGGGCGGCGGGCGCGCTCCATGTCTTCGCGGTGGCGGTACGTGACTCCGGGCGCAGGACCGGGAGTTGGGCGGCGAGCACCGCGGGCTACCGGGCGGTCGGGCCCTGGACGGACCGTACGCTGCGGCTGGTCGTGCACAGCGGTGCCGGCGGACCACGGGCCCGCATACGGCTCGCCAACACCTTCGCGGCCACGCCGGTGGACATCGGGGCGGCCAGCATCGCGGTACGCGGCGCGGGGGCGGCGGCGGACCGCGCGCCGGTGCCGCTGACCTTCGGGCGGGGGCACACCGGGACCCGTATCGCGGCCGGGGCCGAGGCGTTCAGCGATCCCGTGGACTTCACCGTTCCGGCCGGCGCCGATCTGCTGGTGAGCATCCATCTGCCGGGGACGGTGACCGCGGCGCCGGTGCACCAGGAGGCGGCCCAGCTGTCGTATCTGAGCGCGGCGGGCAGCGGGGACCGCACCGCGGACGCCGGGGGCACGGCCTACCCGGAGACGCTGACCGTCTGGCCGTTCCTGACGGGGGTCGAGGTCGAGGGCGGCCCCGGCTCGATCGTGGCGCTGGGCGATTCGATCACCGACGGGGTGAAGTCGACCAGCGGCACCAACCGGCGCTGGCCCGACGTCCTGGCCCGCCGCTTCCAGACGCAGCAGGCACTGCCCCGCTACGGCGTGCTCAACCACGGCATCTCGGCCAACCGCATCGTCACCGACCGCTATCAGGGCGACGGGGTCAGCACCGACACCGGCGGGGTCAGTGCCCAGCACCGGCTGGAGCGGGATGTGCTGGCGCAGCCCTCGGCGCGGACGGTGGTGGTGTTCGAGGGCATCAACGATGTGCGCTGGGGAACGTCGTCGGACGAGGTCATCGCCGGTCTGCGGGCTCTCGCGCGGCGGGCGCACGAGCGGGGGCTGCGGGTCGTGGTGGCGACCATCGCACCCTGTGAGGGCTACCACGACTGCACCCCGGCCGTGGAGGCCCGCCGGCAGGCCGTCAACGCCTTCGTCCGCGCCAACGCCGGCGCGGTCTTCGACGCGACCCTGGACTTCGACGCCGTGATCCGCGATCCGCAGCGGCCCCAGCGGATGCTGCCCGCCTACGACAGCGGCGACCATCTCCACCCCGGCGACGCGGGCCTCAAGGCGCTGGGTGAATCCGTGGACCTCCGGAAGCTGCTGCCTGGGAGGCACTGACGCGGCGGGGCCCGTCGCACGGACGGCGGCGGCAGGCCCCTGGGGGCGCTCCCCGGGGGCCTGCCCTCCACCTCACTCAGCCCTGGACGTCGAGGTCCACCACGACCGGGGCGTGGTCCGAGGCGCCCTTGCCCTTGCGCTCCTCGCGGTCCACATAGGCGTCCGAGACGGCCTTGGCGAACGGCTCGTTGCCGTAGACCAGGTCGATGCGCATACCGCGGTTCTTGGGGAAGGCGAGCTGGCGGTAGTCCCAGTAGGTGTACGGCCGGTCGTACTTGAGGGGGCGCGGGACGACGTCCGACAGGCCCGCCTCGCGCAGGGCCGTCAGCGCTGCCCGCTCGGCGGGGGTGACATGGGTGGCGCCCTCGAACACGGCCGGGTCCCAGACGTCCTCGTCGGTCGGTGCGACGTTGTAGTCGCCGAGGACCGCGAACGGGCGGGGGCCCGCCGCGTCCTCGGCGACCGCCGTCTTCAGCGCCTCGAACCAGCCGAGCTTGTAGGCGTAATGCGCATGGCCGACCTCGCGGCCATTGGGGACGTACACCGACCACACACGGGCCGGGCCGCAGGTCGCCGAGACGGCCCGCGGTTCCTGCGCCCCTTCGTAGTCCGGGCCGCCGGGGAGGCCCATGACGACGTCCTCGAGCCCCACCTTGGACAGCAGGGCGACACCGTTCCACCGGCCGTTGGCGTTGACCGCGGCCTCATAGCCGAGCTCGCGCAGCTCGTCGTGCGGGAACTGCTCGGCGGTGCACTTGGTCTCCTGGAGGCACAGCACGTCCGTGCCGGTGCTCTCCAGCCAGGCCAGCAGCCTCGGGAGGCGGGCGGTGATCGAATTGACGTTCCAGGTCGCGATGCGCATGTCTGTAAACCTACAGCGAGGGACTGACAGTCAGGCCGTCAGCCGAGAGCGGCACGGGCGCCGGGGGCGAGCCGGCCGTGATCGGTGCCGCCCAGCTTGTCGATCATGGAGTCGTAGATCGGGCGGGCGTGGTCCTGGAGCAGGCTGTCGTGGATGTCGATGGCCCGTTGGGGCGCGACCTCGCGGACGTAATCGATGATCTCGGCGACCTTGTTCCAGGGGGCGTGGACGGGCAGCAGGAGGGTGTCGACCGAACGGCCCTCCGGGACGGTCAGGGCGTCGCCCGGGTGGAAGACCGCACCGCCGTCGATGAGGTAGCCGACGTTGGTGATGCGCGGGATGTCGGGGTGGATGACGGCGTGCAGCTGGCCGTGCACCTCCACCTCGAACCCGGCGGCGGTGAAGGTGTCCCCCTCGCCGACCGTGTGCACCCGGCCGGGGAACGCGGCCGACAGCTGCTCGGCGACGCTGGCCAGCGTCCAGATCTCGGCTGCCGGGTTGGCCTCCATGCCCGCCCGCAGCCGCTCCTCGTTGAAGTGGTCCATGTGCTCATGGGTGACCAGGATCGCGTCCGCACCGACGGCCGCATCCGCTTCGCTGAAGACACCGGGGTCGATGACGAGTGCCCGCCCGTCCTTCTCCAGCCGGACACAGGCGTGCGTCTTCTTGGTGAGTTCCATGGGGCCATCTTGCCCCGCGCTCACGCCTCCGGCGTGGTCTCCTCCCGTATCACCCGCTGGGCGACGGCGAATGCGGAGTTCGCGGCCGGGACACCGCAGTAGATGGCGGTGTGCAGGAGTACTTCCTTGATCTCCGTGGGGGTGAGGCCGTTGCGCAGGGCCGCGCGGGTGTGCAGGACCAGCTCGTCGTGGTGGCCGCGGGCGACCAGCGCGGTGAGCGTGATGATGCTGCGGGTACGGCGGTCCAGGCCCGGCCGGGTCCAGGTCTCGCCCCAGGCGTAGCGGGTGATGAAGTCGTGGAAGTCGCCGGTGAAGTCGTCGGCGGCGGCCTCGACCCGGTCGACATGGGCGTCGCCGAGCACCTCACGGCGGACCTTGATGCCCGCTTCGTAGGTGGCCCCGCGGACCTGCTCCGGCTGTGCGTGGCCGGACTCTATGGCGGCGGGCGGCGCCTGCGGGGGCACCGGGGGCGCGATCTGCGGCTTGGGGGCGGCGGCACCGATGGCGGTCTGGCCACCGGGGCCCGGCTTGTCGTGCCAGGCGGTGCTGAAGTGCCGGATGAGCAGTTCGGTGACGGCCGAGGGCTGCTCGACGGGGGCCAGGTGGGAGGTGCCGGGCACCAGCGCCAGGCTCGCGTCGGGTATGCCGGCGACGAGGGTGCGGGCGTCGGTGGTCGGGGTGACCTGGTCCTCGGAGCCGACGACAACGAGCGTGGGGACGCCGACCCGGCCGAGGGAGGACCGCACGTCGAAGGAGGCCAGCGCCTCACAGGCGGCGATGTAGCAGCCGGGGTCGGTGGTCCGCACCATCTGGACGGCCCATTCCACGATCGCGGGCTGGGCGCCGGCGAAGCCCTGGGTGAACCAGTGCTCGGGCGCGGTGCGGGCGATCGGGTCGAGCCCGTTCGTGCGGATGACCACACCACGCTGGCGCCAGGCGTCAGCGGTGCCGTAACGCGGCGAGGTGGACACCAGGGCCAGCGAGGTGACCTGATGGGGGCGGGTGAGCGCCAACTGGACGCCGATGGCGCCACCGATGTTGCAGCCGGCGTAGCCGAAGCGGTCCACACCCAGTGCGTCGAGGGTGGCGATCAGCCGGTCGGCCAGTTCGGCGACGGAGGACGCCGCGTGCGCGGGCGAACCGCCATGGCCGGGCAGGTCGAAGCGGATGACCCGCCAGTGGCGGGTCAACTCGGGGATCTGCCGGTCCCACATGTGCCATGTGGTACCCAGAGCGGCACCGAGGACAAGTACGGGGGCGTCGTCGGGGCCGTCGATCCGGTGCTGCAGGGTCTTCTCACTCACCCGGCCACGCTACCGACTCTCTGACAAGATCCTTACACCCGGGTCAGGAAGAGCCACCGGAGCATGGCCGCCGACGGCGCCCGAAGCAGGGTTTGCGCAGGTCAGAGCCTCAGCGTGGAGACGACGTGGACGATCGCATGCCCCGGCTCGTCGTAGCTCACCGTGATCTGCCGGTACGGATGCGGTGCCTTGCTCATGATCAGGGCCGGCGTCTTCTGGCCCAGAGAAGCGGCGTTGCGGGGTGGGCGCGGACAGCTCACTCACGCCTTGCACGCCCTCAAATCTCACCAACCTCGCCTGGCTCGGCGGAAACGCCACCGCGTGGCTGACAGGCTCCGGCACGGCAGCGCCTTACCAGCCGATCGGAGCGCTCCTCCATCCCGACCAGCTGTGGCCCGGCCTCGACCACACCGCGCTGCTGTTCGGCACCCGTATCGTCCCCATCGCCGTGCTGGTCACCCTGGCCGTTGTCGGCTTCATGCTGTGGTCTCGGCACAAGAGCACCTCCGGCGGAAAGAAGAAGCCCCTGCGCGGGCTGGCGCGCAAGAGGGACATCGAGCCCCTCCTTGCCAAGGCCATGACCGCCAAGGCCCGCTCCCTGCGACCGAGCTTGAAGGACGCCAAGCACATCGCTGCCCGCGACACCGGAGTCCTCCTCGGTGATCTGCAAGGCACCCGGCATGAGGTGCGGATGGGCTGGGAGGACGTCGCCGTAGCGATCATGGCCCCGCGCTCCGGCAAGACAACCTCGCTCGCGATCCCCTCGATCCTCAACGCCCCCGGACCGGTCCTGCTGACCTCGAACAAGGCCGGCGGCGACGCCTACACGGCCACTATCGATGCGCGGGCGACGGTCGGCCGGGTCTGGTCGATGGACCCGCAGCAGATCGCCCATGCCGAGCGCACCATGTGGTGGAATCCCTTGGCGGATGCCAAGACCCTCGAGGGTGCCGGCCGTCTGGCCGGTCACTTCCTCGCCGCCAGCGTGGACGCCTCCCAGCAGGGTGACTTCTGGTCCAAGGCCGGATCCAACATCCTCTCGCAGTTGTTCCTGGCCGCCGCGCTCGACGAACGACCCATCACGGACGTGACGTCCTGGCTGGCCTTCCCCGCGGACCGCACCCCGCTGGACATCCTGCGCGACCACGGCTTCGTAGCTGTCGCCGCCCAGCTCAAGGGCACCGTCGAAGGCCCGCCGGAGACCCGCGACGGCATCTACGAGACCGCCCGCCAGTACGCCGCCGCCCTGCTGAACACGGAGATCGCCGCGTGGGTCACCCCGCAGGAGGGCACCCCTGAGTTCAAGCCGTCGGAGTTCGTGGACAGCACCGACACGCTCTACCTGCTCTCCAAGGACGGCGGCGGCGGTGCCAGCGCGCTGATCGCGGCGTGCGCGGACTCGGTCATGCGGGCCGCGACCGCCCGCGCCGAACGAGCCGGCGGAAGGCTCGACCCGCCGATGCTCGCGATCCTCGACGAGGCCGCCAACGTGTGCAAGATCTCGGACTTGCCCGACCTGTACTCGCACCTGGGCAGCCGCGGCATCATCCCGATCACCATCCTGCAGTCCTACCGCCAGGGCCAGAAGGTCTGGGGGGATGTCGGCATGGACGCCATGTGGTCGGCCTCCACCATCAAGGTCGTCGGCCCCGGCATCGACGACCCCGACTTCGCCGACAAGCTCAGCCGGATGATTGGCGACCACGACGTGGAGAGCACGTCCATCTCGCACTCCGAGTCCGGCAAGTCCACCAGCGTGTCCATGCGACAGGAACGCATCCTGGCGGCCGACGCCATTCGCGCCCTGCCCAAGGGCAGCGCGCTGTGCTTCGCCACCGGAATGCGCGTTGCCGGTCTCGATATGAAGCCCTGGTACCTGCAGCCCGAAGCGGACGAGATCTCCGCCGCCTCGGAGCGTGCCTCGAAGGCCATCACCGAACGCGCCGTCGCCAAGACCACGCCGAAGCAGAGCGACTTCACAACGGCCGCGTAAGCCCGCCACCACACCCCGCGTGTAACACCAGCAACGCCCCCGCAACGCCAGCCGACCGCTCCTCCCCCGCGCGTCACTGAACCGCCGCGGCCGGGACGACACACGCCGTCCCGGCCGCGGACGGACCGCAGGAGCGAGCAGATCGCCCGCACACGCTGCCAAGCCCCCTGACAGGACACCCTCATCGACACCTACGAACCCTATGAACTCGACGACATGACGCCAGCCACAGCGCTGGACGCCGTCATCGCCGACGTTCGCTCCCACCCCGTCGACGCCGGCCCCGGCGGCTTCTTCACCGCCCTGCGCCACATCGACCTGCTCAGCCATCTCGCCCTGCGCTTCGCCGGCGACGCCCACTACCACCTCGACTCTGCCCACGAAACGGGCTCCGCCTGGCACCCGGTCAAGGAACTCACCAACGCGGCCGTCCCGCTCAGCAGAGCGCAGTACCACTACGCGCAGGCCATGGTTCCGCTCGCCACGCTCAGCAAACCGAACCCCGACACGTCCACGGCTGCACGGCTTCACGACATCGAGCATCACTGCGCGCTGCGCATGCATCTCCACGCCGCCGCACACTCCCTCGACGAGGCCCGCAGCACCCTGCGCACGCCCACCCCGACGCGGCTTCCGTCCCCCGCCGCCCCGCCCCCGGTGGCGACATCGGAACAGACCGCTTCGCGCCGGGCCCGCTAAGCAACCGCCAGACCCCACCCCCAAGAAACCACCTGGACCGCCTTGCCTCTTCTGGACATCCCCGATGTGTTCATCGGGTCCACCGACGACGGGCACACCTTCGTCGTCCTCAACCGCCGCATCCCCGCCGCCGACCGGCTGCTGAACGATGCCGGATTCCTCGCCCGTGAACACCTCGGCCGCACCCTCTACCTGCTCCCACCGGGCACGGCCCAGGACGCCAACGAGCGCGCCGGGGACGCGATGTACGGGCTCCTGGCCCACACCCTCGACCTTGTCGACCTCTCCTGGACGACGCGCTGGAGCCCCGGCACTCCCGAAGCCGATCCGGACCTCCGCTTCCAGTTCACCGACGCCACCGTGACAGCAACAGCCCAGACCTCCGCCGCCCGCTCACTCCTGGAGCAGCACGGCTTCGCCCTCGCGGCGGACGGCTCCTCCTATCAGCCGCCACCCGGGCTGGATCAACGCGGCCTGCTCGGCGCCGTCACGGCCGCCGAAACGCACGCCTACACCCACGGCCTCACCGTCCGCGTCGGCCTCGGCATCCCCACACCGATAGATATCCCGGCCGCACCCCGCCGTGCATCACCTGCGCCCCCCAGCCCGCCGTCCGGCCCGGCGACCCGTCGTCGCCCGCGCTGATTCCCACACCCGCCGCCCTTCTCAAGGACATGCCCCCGGAGCCCTGTTGACCACCGACATCGATCTCAACGAGCAGATCTACCACCTGCGCCACCTCGGCGACGACTTCATGGCCCTCCACGACCGGGTCCGCGGCCTCGCCGCCGCGCCTGGAACAGAAACCCTTCGGCAGCTCGCACCCCTCGTACTCAAGAGCCAGGAGCTTGTCGGGAAGGTGCTCCTGTCGCTGTCCGCCCTCGACGGAAGCCCGTACGCAGCCGTGATCGGCAGCCGACAATCACTCAGGGGTCTCGGTGGCCTCGTTGCCGATGCGTCCCAGGCCAGTTGGGACCTCGCGCAAGCGCTAGCCGGCAACCCCCTGGACGGCATCGGCTTTGGCGGACCGAGCCACGACGAGGACAACATCCGCAACGCAAGGCACGCCCGTGACGCACCGGAGATGGCCGGCCACCTCGGCGACGCCGCCTGGGACCTCAACGTGTGCGCGGCCTCCTGCCACCAGCTGGCCACCGGCATCGGCCACGATCTAGAACGCGCATTGCCCACCACCCGACAGGCGCTACAAGGGATCAGTCCCACCCAGTACGAAGCACTGACCTCGCTCGCGAAGGGCGGGGCCACGATGCAGACGCGAGACCGCGGCTCGACCATCGTCCTCACCCCCGACCACACACTCATCACCATCGCCACATTCCAATCCCTGGACAAGCGCGGCCTGGTCTGCCTCGACACCTCCATACCGCTCCACCAAGGGCGGGGCATCACCGTGACCACCGAGGGACACCGCGCGCTGGCCCAGCACCGGGCCCGTACCGGTGCGACCACAGTGCCGGCCGCCGCGTCAACAGCCGCGGCGGCCACCATGCCCACGGTTGCGGTGAAGCGGGAGGTGCGCCGATGAGCCCGTACGCACACGACGACCGGGTCATGGTTTCGCCTCGATACATGGCAGGCGCCGGCGACCGGGTCGCCGACGTGATCGGCCCCCTGATCCACCTCTTCGGGTGGAAGCACGAGCACGATGCCGCCACCGGGCACGTCGCAGTCGACAGCCCCGACGCCAGCCTGTTCGTCGACTTCGCCCCACTGCACCCGCGCGGTCAGTGGCTCACCGTGGCCCACCATGAGCCTTACTGGGAAGCGACGTTCAGCAGGCAGACGCCCCTGGAGGCGGTCGCCGCCGTCACCCAGGCACTGCCCCAGCTGCTCGGCGATGCCCGTCACGCCGACCGCATCCCGATCACAGACATGCCCCTGGACCAGCTCGCCGAGCTGAACGACTGGTCCGCCGAGGACGACGTCCTCACCTCGCCCGACCTGTATTGCCGACTGCAGCACACGCCCGGCCAGGAGATCGCCTGGCAGGTCGAGCACGTCTACTACGAGGGCGCGCCGCTGGCCACGTTCACGCAAGACACCCCTGAGTGCCTCGTCCGCAACTTCTTCGCCCACCTGACCGCGCCAATGGCGGTGGAGCGGGTCGTTGCCGACATCCCCCTCAGCACGCGGCATGGAAACAGCGCCTTGATCACACCGGTCCGCGGGTCCGGAGTGAATCCCCAGATCCATCACGCCCTTGCACAGCTCGACCGCCCCAGCCGCCCCGGCCGCCGCCGCTGACTCCCCGATCGCCCCTGAGCCATCCTGACCGAGAAGACCGCCTCCCCTGAGCCCGCCGAACAACTCCTCAATCTGGCGACCGACTTCACCCGATTCAACGACGCTCACCAGCGGCACGCACTCAACGGGCCAACCCCCGCCACCCTGCTGAACGCCCAGACGGAATCTGCACAACACCTGGCCCGGTCCGCGCTCGCCATCGTGGACACCCTCAACGCCCAGCCGATGTACCACAGCCCCGCCATCCACGCGGTATACGCACGCGTGCGCCAACTCGCCCATCTCGCATCCGACGCAGCCGACCATCTCATCGACGCCGTCGACCTCCTCGACCACACCCGCGCGGGGCTGCCCGTTGAACTGGGCGACGGCTTCCTGGCGGTCGTGACCGAGCAGGAAGCCCGCCGGGAAAGGCCCCGCCCTGACCACTTCCGATCCCCTTCACGCCCAACCCCGCTGCTCGCTTGGCGTGTTCGTTCCGGCCGGCCTCCATCCTGATGGGGATTCTTGAAAACGGCTCTGACCGCAGTTCCGTGAATCCCCAGGTCAGCGACGGGAACGGCGAACCGTTTCATCAGGGTCTCGTGCACCGTGGTGATCAAGACGATCGAAGATGTGCTGTTTCCCGGGATCGATGTGAGGTTGGAGCGGGTTGCGTTCACTGCGGACGCGTTGGAGGTGTCGGCTGCGGCATGCGGTCCGGCGCCCCGCTGTCCGGGGTGCTGGGCAAGAGCGCGTCGTGTGCACTCCGCGTATGAGCGCGGTCTGGCCGAACGCCCGCTGACTGGGCGCAAGTTACAGGTCAGGCTCCGGGTGCGGCGCTTCTTCTGCGACCGCTCCTCTTGCAAGAGGAAGACCTTCGTCGAGCAGGTCCGCGGGCTGAGCGAACGCTATCGACGCTCCAGCATCGGCACGAAGCAGTGGCTGCACGCGGTCGCCGTCGAGCTCGGCGGCCGAGCCGGGGAACGCCTTTGTCGACAGCTCCGTCTGTCCGCCGGCCGCAGCAAGCTGCTGGGACTGCTCGAAGCGCCCGTGGTGCCGGAACGTTCGCCGCGAGTGCTGGGCGTCGATGAGTTCGCCTTCCGCAAAGGCTGCACCTACGGCACCGTTCTGGTCGACGTCGAGGCCGGACGCGTCGTGGATGTGCTGCCGGACCGCACCTCCGAAACGTTCGCCGACTGGCTTCGCGCACATCCAGGCGTCGAGATCGTCTGCCGAGACAGGGCCACCGCATACACCCGAGCGGTCAAAGAAGCAGCTCCGCATGCCCTGGAGATCGCTGATCGCTGGCACCTCCTTCAAAACCTTTCCGCCGCGGTCGAGAAGACCTGCCATCAGCACCGCGCCTGTCTGCGTAAACGCATCGAAGATGAGGCACCCGACCCACCCGAGCCACCTCGCATGGATCTACCGTTGCCCGGCCTTCCAGCAACACAGATGGTCGAGCGGACACGGCACCGGCACGAAGACGTGCACCGCCTCGTGGACGCCGGCTGGACCATCAGCGCCATCGCCCGGAGGCTGAACCTAGACCGCAAGACCGTCCGTCGCTTCCGCGACACCGACCTCGACCAACTGCTGGCCTCCGCCCGCGATCGCCGCCCTGCCGGAATCCTGGAACCGTTCAAGCCCTACCTCAACAGCCGCTTCACCGAGATATCAGGCCAGGTCAGCGGCACCAGACTATTCCTGGAGATCCGCGAACGCGGCTACCGGGGCAGCCGTCAGGTCGTCCGCAAGCACCTCGCCGCGCTCCGGGCCGGCACCGCTGAACCCGTCCGGGCCGACATCCCGAGTCCTCGCAAGATCACCTCATGGATCATGCGGCCACGCGAGGCCCTGACCGAAAGCCGGGAGGAACGACTGCTTGAAGTCCGCCTCGCCTGCCCCGACATCGCCCGCGCCTGCGACCTCGCCCGGTCCTTCTCCGACCTCGTCCGCCACCAGCGCGGACACCTCCTGCTCGAATGGATTCCCCAGGCCGAGCAGGACGCCCCGAAACCGATGAGCGGGTTCGCCGGCTTCCTCCGTCGCGATCTCGACGCCGTCACCGCCGGCCTCACTCTCACCTGGAGCTCAGGCGTCGTCGAAGGCCACGTCAACCGGATCAAAACACTCAAGAGAGCAATGTATGGCCGCGCGTCGTTCCCGCTCCTTCGGACCCGGATCCTCACCCCACCATGAGCTTCACGGCCGTGACGTGGGTGACGGTACCGACGGAGTCGGACTTCTGCTCCGCATTCCTCGCCCTTCCGGCGGAGTCGAATCGTCCGCGGAGCTGATCCAGGCTCGTGGGTTGCCCCGACATAGTGAAGGCATGACAACCCACACGGCGCACATCAACACGACAGCGACAGAACGGCCCGTTCCCCGGTGGGCTGCCCGAGCAGCCCATGCGATGCCTTTGGTCGCACTGCCTGTCTGCCTGTGGCGTCTGCCCATCGCCTTCGGCTATGGCATGGGCGGGGAGGTCCTGCCCCCGTCACCGTGGAACATCCCCTACGTCGTCGGACTCAGCGTGACGTCCGAGGCATTCGCACTGCTCAGCTTCGGCTTGGTGCGTCAGTGGGGTGAGGTTGTGCCCACCTGGGTCCCCAAGCTGGGCGGCAGACGCATCCCGCCCTTCGCAGTGACCATCCCCGCGACGATCTGTGGCCTCTTCTTCACCGCCTTGATGGTCCACTGGGCGTTCGGGGCCTTCCGCCTCGGCGGTGCTGACGGCTTCCCGTACGCCGAGGGCTGGGACGTGCTGGCGATGACGGTCAGCGGTCTGTTCACCTTGTGGGGCCCCCTGCTGCTGGCCCTGACGTTCGCTTATCACCATCGCCGTTGCTCCCGCTGAGCCGGTACCGACGCGTTTCACGGAATCACGGTCAGATCCATTTTCAAGGAGCCCCATCAATCCGGTATCCGCCGAGCGCCGTCACCTCGACCAGCTCGCGCAGGCAGGTGCCGACCTTTTCGAGGTCGGCCTGGCCACCGAGGACGCCGTCCTCGACGGCCCCGTCATCCAGGCCGCCTACCACCGCGCGCTGCGACGCGGAAACGCCCTCGATGCCGCCGTCCGCGCCGTCGAGCATGCCGCCGGCCTCCGGCCGACCGTCGTCATGACCTACTGGGAGCCCGTCCGCCGCCACGGCCCCGAGCACCTGGCCCGCCTGTTCGCCGACGCAGGTGCCGCCGGCGGGATGGTCGTCGACCTGGCCCACCATGTGGCCCGCTGGCACGACACCGCGCGGGAAGCGGGCCTTCGCACCCCACACCTCATCCCGCGCACCACCCCCGACACCAGCCTCCCCGCCGCGGTCGCCGGCGCCTCCGGATGGCTCTACGCACCCGCCAGCACAGCCCCGACCGGCTACCAAGGGCCGGTCGACATCCCGGCGCTCGGCCACTTCACCCGGCGCCTGAGCAGCGTGAGCCCGCTGCCCGTGGTCTCGGGCGTGGGGATCTCCACCCCGGCCCTCGCCGCGCGCGTCGCCCCGGTCGTGACCGGCTCGTCCCGCCCCACCCGCTAACACCCCAGCCGCATTGACGGCGCGTTCCCCATTCCCCACCCCAGGACAGACCATTTCAGATCAGCCCCGATTCCGCGCCCTTTCCCTGGGCGCGGGAGTTCAGTCCAGCACCCTCCTCGCCCTTTCCGCCGAGGGGACCCTCCCGAAGGTCGATTACGCGATTTTCGCCGACACCGGATGGGAACCCGAAGCCATCTACGCCCATCTAGACCGCCTGGAACGGGAGATAGCCAAGCCCGCCGGAATACCCCTTCTACGTGTGTCGTCCGGGAACATTCGCAGCGACGCCCTGAACCCGGACCACCGATTCGCCTCCATGCCCCTCCACATCCTGAACAAGGACGGGCGTCCAGGAATGACCCGCAGGCAGTGCACGGGCGAATACAAGATCAAGCCGATCAAGAAGCAGGTCCGCGAACTCCTCGGCTACCCCTACCCCGCCCGCATCCCGCGCGAGGTGTTCGTCGAGCAGTGGGTCGGGATCTCCACCGACGAGTTCCAACGGGCCAAGGACGCCGACGTGAAGTACATGCGCAACCGGCACCCGCTCATCGACCTCGGCTGGAGCAGGGCCGACTGCGTGCGCTACCTGTCGTCGCTCAACCTCGCGGACACCCCGAAGTCGTCGTGCCTCGGGTGCCCGTTCCACGGCAACGCGCAGTGGCGCCACATCCGCGACACCTCGCCTGCCGAGTGGGTGGACGTGGTGGCCTTCGACGCCGCCATCCGTCAGGGAAACGCCCGCGCCAACGCCAGCGGCAACCGCCTGCTGGGCGAGGCATTCCTGCACCGCTCCCGCGTCCCTCTCGGCGAAGCACCGATCGATCACGTCACCTCCGCCGAGCGGGCCGCCCTGCGCATCGGGGCTGACGATGCCGACGAGCTGGAGAACGGCGTCGTGGACGGCTGCTCGCCCTGGGCCTGTCGCGGTGATGCCGAAGCCGCGGTGCAGGACGACTTCGGGCTGGCCGCTTGATCCTCGACCTCTTCGCGGGGCCGGGCGGCTGGAGCAGGGCACTGAGCGTCCTCGGCGCCCAGGATCTTGGCCTGGAATGGGACGAGTGGGCCTGCAAAACGCGTACTGCCGCTGGACAATTGACGATCCGGACCGACGTGGCGACGTATCCGACGTGGCCCTTCATCGGCCGAACGCACGGGTTGATCGCGTCCCCGCCGTGCCAGGCATGGTCGATGACCGGCAAACGCCTCGGGCTGATCGACCAGCCCTTGGTCCACCAGGCGGTCTCAGGCCTCGCCGCTGGTCGCGACACCCGCGAAGCGCTCCTCGGCGCCTGCCGGGATGTGCGTTCCTTGTTGGCCGCCGAGCCCATGCGCTACCTCCACGACCTGAATTTGGTCGGAGAGCCGGAGTGGGTCGCCATGGAGGAAGTGCCGGACGTCCTCCCCCTGTGGAAGCAGTACGCGGTGATCCTGCGCAGCTGGGGGTTCTCCGTGTGGACGGGCATCCTCAACGCCGCGGACTACGGGGTGCCCCAGACAAGGAGGCGGGCGATCCTGCTCGCCTCCCGCGTCCGCACCGCCCAGGCGCCCCCGCCAACCCACGCCAAAATCGAAGAGCCCGAGGGGCTGTTCGGGCCGGGCGCACCCGTTGGGTCAGCATGGCGCAGGCTCTGGGCTGGGGAGCGACCGACCGGCCTGTGCCCACCGTCTGTGCCGGCGGCGGGCCCGGCGGCGGCGCCGAGCCCTTCCCCTCCGGCTCGCGGAAGGCGTTGTCCACCGCCCGAGACCGCGGCACCTGGACACCCCACTCGGAAACCCCCCTCCAGCGCTCCAACCGGGCAGGAACCGAGCCTGCCGCCCGGCACAGCGCCCAGGACGAACAGGCAGCGGGCCGTCCCGTGCCGGAGCCTGACTGGTCGTGGTCCTTGCGGAGCAACAACCAGGCCCACGCCACCATCCGGCCCTTGTCCGAGCCCGCGGGAACGCTGTTCTTCGGGCATCGCTCGAACGAATGCACCTGGGTCGCCGAGCCCGCTGCCTCGCCTGCCGGGGACGCGGAGTCGCTACCCGTCCCGGTGCCCATCCGGATCACCGCCCAGGAGGCGGGAGTTCTGCAGACCTTCCCGGCCGACTACCCCTGGGCCGGCAACAAGGGCCAAGTCTTCAGCCAGATCGGCAACGCCGTACCGCCCCGCCTCGCCGCCCACCTCCTCGCCCCACACCTCGGCAAGACCCTCAACCCCGACGATTTCACCCTGGCCGCCTGATGCCCCGCACCCCCGACACCCATGCGGACGACCTCGACACCATCCCGCCGGCGCAACCGGTGTTCCACGTCGAGCAGGCCCTCCTCGGCGCTCTCCTCCTCGAACCGCAACGTCTCAGCGACGTCACCGGGATCGTCTCCGAGGCGTTCTCCACCGCCGTGCACGCCGCGCTGTTCGCCGCGATCCGCTCCCTGCCGGCCCCCGACCCGCTCCAGCACACGAAGAACACAAAGTGGCTCGACGAGGTGCTCGCCGCCGCCCACAAACAAGTGCGCGGGCTGTCCGCCTCCTATCTGCACACCCTGATTCAGGTGTGCCCGTGGCCCCGGCACGCCCCCGCGTACGCGCGGATGATCGAGGCAGAGCACTCACGGCGCCGACTGTGCGCCGCCGCCCAGCGGCTCACGCAAACCGCGCGCGACACCTCGCTCCCCCAGCGCGTGGCCACCACCCTCGCCGAAGCCGACGCCCTCGCCACCGTGGCGGACGACATCGCCGCCCGCTTCCCGCCGCACTCCGGCTCCCTGCCCCACACCCCCGCACCCTCGCCCGCCACACCCCACGACGAGGAGGCAGCCGACGAGGAACGGCTACTGCTCGCGACCGCGACCGCGCATCCAAGCAACGTCGAACAGATGCGGTGGCTGACCCCCGACGACTTCACGCACCCCCTGCACGCCGAGCTGTGGCAGTGCCTGATCACCCTGACGCGGCGCGGCACCCCCGTCGACCCCGTGACGGTCCTGTGGGAGGCACAGCACCGTGGCCTCCTCAGCGCCGGGGCCGAGCCGCGAGAGCTGCTCGACCTCCTCGCCAGACCCGTCGGCTCCCCGGAATCCTGGGGCGAACGGATCCTCCAGCGCTCCGTCCTCCAGATCGCCCACCACATCGGCCGGCGCATCGAGGCGTTCACCCAGGACCCGGCCACCACGCCGTACCAGCTCGTCGTCGGCAGCCGCCGCGCGCTCGCCGACCTGTGCGCCGTACGTACCCGGTGGCAGCACGCCACCTCACCCGCCCCGCAGAACAGGCCCGCACGCACCAGGGCCACGGCGGCGCCCCGGGCCGGTCCGCCACGGACCACGGCCCCACCTCCACCAACCGCACGCATCTCCCGCTAACCCAAGTCGATTGGTGGCCGGGCCTCTTGGCCCGGCCACCGGCAGTAAGAGCGCCCTAGTGACAACCCCCTCGATCGACGCTCGCGTCCGCCTCGAGACTGCCAACGCACCGCCGTCGGGACACCTCATTCCTCCGGCTTAGCGCGGCCCACGCCAGCGGTCACGACCCAACGTGACCCGCACCGTTAAAGATGTCTAGAAGGGCTGTCCCAACAGCGTGTTGGGTGTCAACGTGCCTGCTGTTCGGACCGCACGGAGTTCAGTGGGCGAGGCTGTGACCTCGGCACTGAAATCTGCCGTGCGGCGGTCTGCGGCCAAGCGGGTACACCGATTGCTTCAGTGTGGGGTGGCGGCGGCTTTCTGCTGCCCATTCCCTCGGGTGCGGCGGGTCAGCGCTTGACGCGGTTGCGGACGGCCAGGACCGCGAGGCCCAGCAGAACGGGCTCGGTTACGCGGGAGGCCATCTCGATGTAGGTGCCGACCGTGGTCAGGTCATTGCTGGAAGAGCGGAACACCACCGAGTTGAGCGTGACGTTCAGGGCCTTCTCGAAGCGCTTGCCAGTGAACCTGTCTTTGGTTGGGCTTTGGGGATCCGCCTTGTCGATCTCGAAGGTGACCTTGCCTCCGCCGGGCGGCACAGTGCCGGTCGCCTCCTGCTTCGGGGCGTCCTTGGGGAGTCCGAAGCCCATCAGCAGCACGATTGTGACGACCATAGCGGCAACGAGCCAGCCCAGGGCCCGGGAGGCGCGCAGGCCATAGCCGGACAGAAGCCAGTAGCCGTGCAGCAGTCTGCGCTCGGCAGGAGTGGTGCCAGTGCGGTCATGACGGCGCATCTCCATCTCGCCGTAGTAGAAATCCGCCGCCCCCGGCTCGTTCTTGCCGTCCTCGAACGCCTTGCGCAGCGCCCGGTACACAGGCGCCAGCTGCGTCGGCCCGACGTGTCCGGAGCCAGACAACGCCACGGTCCAGCCCCCAGCTGCTGTCGGCTGGCTCGCACGCCAGTGACGTTCCTCAGCGATTATGCGGCGCTGGGTGAACCTCACAGGGGGCCACCTGCGCCAGCGCATGCCGGACGGTGCCGTGCCGAAGGAGCAGGCGCCCTCCATCCGCAGCTGGTCCAGATGCACGGTCCCGGTGAACAGGCTCCCCGAAAGGTCGACGTCGGCCAGGACTAGGTGTGCCGCGTCCACTCCCTGCAGCGAGGCGATCCGCACCCTGGCGTCCCTGGCAAGGATATGTTCCGCAACCGGCAGCCCGTCAGGGAGCACGAATGGCTCGGCCTCCGCGGCAATGGTGAGGGGGTATTCGAAGACCGCGTGGGCAAAGTCCACCGTGGCGTAGCGCAGACGCATCTCTGCCGTTGACGACCAGCGGGTCCGCCGGCACTCCAGGCGGCGCGCGGCAAACGAGAGGGTTACAGGGCTGCCGAACACGGCCCCGGACAGCACCACCCGTTCAGCGCACACCAACGGCCCGAGGCTGGCCAACCGCTCGAAAACCGCCCGGTCGAACCCGGCGTCGCCGTGGAAGGTCGCCGAGCCGAACCTGGCGTCGCTTCGGAAGGTTGTCGAGTCGAATCCGGCGTCGCTTCGGAAGGTCGTCGAGCCGAACTCGGCGTTGCCATGGAAGATCGCCGACTCGAACCCTGCGCCGCCGTGGAAGGTCACCCGGCCGAACTCGGCGTCATTTTGGAAGGTGGCCCGGTCGAACCCGGCGGCTTGGAAGGTCGCCGACTCGAACGTGGCGCCGCCTTCGAAGGCCGCCGACTCGAACGTGGCGCCGTCCTGGAAGGTCGCCGAATAGAACACGGCGCGGTGTTGGAAGGTCGCCGAAGCGAAGCTGGTGACGCCCTGAAAGGCCGCCCGGTCGAATACGGCGGCTTGGAAGGCCGCCGACTCGAACCTGGCGCCGCCTTCGAAAGTCGCCGAGCCGAACAGGGCGAGGCCGAGGCGGGGGTGTCCGGTGGCGGGGTCGCGGAGCACGTCGAGGAGGGCGCTGACGAGAGGTCCGGTGAACGGGGTGCCGCGGTGGTCGATGTCGCTGCCGGGGACCAGGCCAGCCAGGTAGGCGTCGCGGTCAGCGTCGGTTAGGTGGGCGAGGCATGCGGTGTGGCCGGTTACGTGGATGCCGCGGCAGCCGACTGGGTCCTCTGGGGTAGTGCCGTGGCCGCAGTGCGGCCAGTCAGGCAGATTTGGGGACGGTGCGGAGCTCGGGTGCGTCATGCTCGAAGGACGGTTGAGCACGGGCGGATAGTTGCCTTAACTGCGCGTCTCGGAGGAGTCACCGAAGCCTTAGGTGCGGTGCTGAAGAACGCACTGAAACGAAACGTGCGCTTCTGAAATGTTGCGTGCGGTCCGACACCTGCACGGCTGGCGGGTCGGTGGTGAACTCCCGTTTGTCGCGCATGAGTGCCCACAGGACACTGGCACGTCGGCGCGCGAGCGCTATGGCGGCTTGGATGTCCTTGCCGCCCTGGCCGGGATTCTTGAGGTAGAAGTCCCTGTTCGGTCCTTCACGGATGATGCTGGTCTGCGCAGACAGGTAAAACACCTGCGCAGTCGGCGACTGTAACGCTTGGGACGGCGCAGGTTGCCGGTACGACGCCCTGAATCCCTCGGCACGGGCACCAACCCGGCCGCGGAGGACAGCGTCCGCGTAGGCCGACAGGTCACCTGCGGCTACGACGAGCTCGGCACCGAGTATCGGGCGCATACCGGGCAACGACTCGATGATTTCTGCTTGTGGGTGAGTGCGGAATGTCTCCCGGATCTGCCGGTCGACGCGCTTGAGCCGGCCGTCTAGGGCTAGGACCCGGACGGCCAGATCGGCGACGATCTGGACGGCGACATCGCATCGTCCCCGTCACCGCCCCTCCGGAACCAGCAACGACTTCCCGTACGCCTCACCCTTCGGCGTCAGCACCTGTCGTCGGCTCAGCTGAGACTGGGACAGGCAAATCCTGCGGAGGGCCTCCTCGGACAAGCTGCCCCCGTCGGCCTGGGTTGCGCACACTCGCCGACGCCCCCGCCAACACCGCACACCAGCGCATCGCTGGAAGTCGCCGCACCCTGGCGTCCGCACCACCCTGCGCACCCGCAAGTGATGTCGGCGCACCGACTCGAGAGGGTCAACGTATGGTCAGATTTTCGATATCGCGGGCGAGTTGCACCTGATGCCTTGCAGAGCTCGATCTCGGTAGCGCGAGACGGATTTGCAGTGAAGATCACCCCGCTCTCTTCTCGGGACGTAACGAGCCAGGCGGCGACTTCGCTAGCGCTTGGCCACTCCGCTCCCTGGGCGCAGCTCGCAATAGATATTTGCGTGAGTAATTTGCTTGAATTCCCATGTGCACGTGCGGCCAGAAATGAACTCACGCCCCTCCTTCCACACCCGGAGCGCCTGGAGGGCTGCTCCCAGGCGAGGGCCCTGAGCTGCACGTTCGGTCAGAATGATCATTTCATGACTAGCTTCAGTCGGATTCGGTCAATGAATTCTCGTCAGCCTGTACATCCTGACCCAGTTCAGCTGCAACACTGCTCAACTAGCTCCAGGCCACTCCCGTTGCATGGGGCCATCGGCTTGCATGAAGGGAAATGCAAGAGGGGCAAAATCGAGTCTGCGAATGACGGGGCGGAATCTTAGATATGGTGATGTCACCGCACGCAGCTGAGCGATGGCCGACTGTGTGCGGTGGCCTCGGGCTTGCCTCCCGAGGCCACCTGACAGGCCATCGACAAACCGAAAGGTAAGGCCATGACCGTCGGAAAGGAGGGCCGGGGTGCCGACAACGAGCCGCCCCCGACCTCCAGCAATGAATCTATCCCGTCTCCGACGGGCGACGAAACCCGCCTTCCGGCCTGGATGAGCCGAATCCCTACGGGGAGCGCGTCCCTGCTGGCCGTGCTCGTGGGGCTCGTGCTCATCCATGCCCTGCTTACGGACGTGTTGCCGATCCTGATCCTGCGCGATCGGCCGGGCAGCAGTGGCGAGGGTGGTCAGGGCGCAATCTGAGGCGTTCAGCCTGATGGGTGCCGGCTTCCTATGTGCACGCTGAGCCGTCACCGAGTTCCGGAGCGGGCACCGCTATATGGCGGTGCCCGCGCGACGCCGTTGCCTCATGCCCGTGCGGCGAGGACGCACGGCTGGGCGAAGGGATCAATCTGATGGCTGAGCCGTCACTTCAGGCGCGCCGTTGCGCCTTCTGCGGAGAGAAAATCACGCACCGGGGCACCCGTGGCCCCCGTCGTGACTACTGCGACTCGGTGTGCCGGCGCCGGGCTCAGCAGAAGCGGGACCACGACCGGCAAGCCGTCCGGCAGAAAGGCGAGTCCTTCCGAGCGGTGGCCATCGACCTGGCCCTCCAGGCGGACGAGGCACTTACCCTTGATGCCGATGTCCCGTCGCTTGCCCGGGTGCTGGAACTGGCCTCCGGGATTCACCAGGATGCGGTGTGCCTTGCCGCTCTTGCGGTCGACAGTGCGCGCGACGACGGTGCGAGCTGGTCGCTGGTAGCCGAGGCGGCCAACGTCAGCGCGGCTTCGGCGCGAGCGCGGTGGGGCAAGACCAAGGTGACCAAACTCTTACACACTCGCATGACCCCACGGCCTCGAAGAGAGAGAGACCACGCAGCTGGGGCGGACGTTGAGCGGCACTTGCCGGTCGTCGCATCGACTCGGGACTCCGCTGAGGCCCTTGCGCGAGCCCTTCGAGCGCTGCAACAGCACTCGGCCCTGAGCGAAGAAGACATCGCCCGGCACACCGAGCTGCCGCCAGCGATCGTGAGCCAGGCACTGCAGGGCGACATCCTGCCATCGTGGCCGGTGATCTACATGCTGGTCCACGTGCTGGGAGGGCACCCGCCGGACCTGCGGCTGCTGTGGGAGCGAGCCCGCGGTGTGCCGGTGACCCGCGATCCTGCAACAGCACGTCGCCGTCTTGCTGCGGCCCTGCGCGGTGCCCGACTTGCGTGCGCCGACCCAGACCGGATGGGGCTGCCGGCGGAGTGCGACGTTGCAACTGAGGAACTGGACGCCTTCTTCGCCGGATCGACCGTTCCGAACTGGGTGATCCTGAGCGCACTGGTGGTGCGCCTCGGAGGTGATCCGACTGACTTCAGGCTGCTGTGGGCAGCCTGCCAGGACGATGCGCGCCCGCACCGGGAGGAGGCGGATACAGCATGACCCCCTCATCCCGTGAGCGTCCCGTGTACGCCGGGGGCAAGGAGACCTTGCCTGCCCGCTTCCCTCTGGAGTACAGGGCGTTTCGCCAGCTGCACCGCGACGTCTATCTACAATATGCCTGCGTGCGAACTGAGCGCGAATCAGCTGCAGTTCGTTGTGTCGAGGATGTGTTCCAAACATTGTCGGCAGAGTGGACCGCCGCCCTACGCAGTGAGACACCCGCGGCCCGGGCCTGGCACCTGCTGAGGCAGGAGGCAACAGCCCGTTCCGAATGTCGACCAGGCCACTCCTGGAGCGTCCACTGCCTACTGGAAGGACAACAGGCAGACGCCTTCCTCCTGCGCCACCGGCTGGGACTGCCCGTGGCGCGAACCGCCACCTTCATGGGTGTTGCCGACTACACCGTGCGGGCCTGGCTGCGGACTGCCGAGCGATCGCTGCTCGGGGTGCCCCGGTGCGTTCCGCTCGCCGGGGTGGGGTGGTGAGCCGGCGGCGGGAGGGCGGTTCGCAGCGGGCTCCGGAGCCGCGGGTAAAACCCTCACTCCCGGATGTAATAACTCACTCTGGCTGAAGCCCGATTGAGCGATTGGCCCATGCGCTCCTGAGCTCTACGATGAACCCTTCTACTGGGACATCTGGCCTACGCCCAAGGCCGAAGGAGCTACGCATGGCCCAATGGGAGAAACCCCAAGCTCGGCCTCTCGACATGGAGACCCCCAGCGTCGCCCGCATGTACGACTACCTGTTAGGGGGCTCGGAGAACTTTCAACCGGACCGCGAGGCATGTACACGGCTGCTCCAAATCGCCCCCAGCACCCAGAAGCTCGCTCGCAACAACCGGGCCTTCCTTCAGCGCATCGTGCGTATTCTTGTACGGGACTTCGGCGTCACCCAATTCCTCGACCACGGTTCCGGCCTCCCCACCCAGGACAACGTCCACGAAATCGCCCAACGGATTAAACCGGAAGCGAAAGTCGCCTACATCGACAACGATCCGATGGTCCTCGCGCACGGACGAACCACCCTCCGAAAAAACAGCAATGTCATGGTCATTGACCAGGACATGAGGAACACAAAGGAGATCCTGGAATCGACAAAGGAGTTCTTCAACTGGGAAAAGCCGATCGCCGCGCTCTTCGTCTCGGTCCTGCACTGCCTGCCCGACACCGACGACGACCGGGATCCCGCCGCCCTCGTCAAAAGGGTCGCAGCCGCACTACCATCCAAGAGCTACATGGTCATCTGCCAGCTCGTCAGTGACAGTCCGGACGTACGGGATGGCGCCACAGCGCTGATGGCCGAGGTTACCCAGCAGAACTGGGGAAGAGTCCGCGAAACCCACGAAGTTCGCCGGTACTTCGACGGATTGGAAATCCTGCCGCCGGACCTGGTGGAAGTCGTCGACTGGAGACCAGACACACCTCCTCCACCGCAGCATTTGCGCGCCACGGACTGGATCGAATGGGGAGGAGTTGGCCGCACATAGCGAGCTCATCGCAACGGGGCCCGCTACGGGGAGCCGACTGAAATGGTGTCAGCCGCCGTACTCCTCTATGGCCTTCCTCAGCTTATCCATACTGGGCTCCAGTTCGTCAGCATGCTGCCGGAGCGTCGTCAGGGCCCTTCGATAGTTATCAAGTGCCTTCTTCTGGGTAACGTAGACGGCGCCGCTGATCATTTCGACATAAGCGACTTCTGAGGACTCGCCGGCCCCGTTAGGGAAAGTTACATGGGTGATGGGATGCGGCGGCGTGGCACAGTCTTTGCCGATCAACCGAACGCAAACTTTGTCGGCCTCAGCTGCTTTCAGCAGGTGCTGCATTTGCTCCCGCATGACTTCGTTGCTACCGCGGCGCCTGTACAGCACGGTTTCATCCAGGAACAGATCAAGGCGGCGCAGGCTTTGGTCCATGATGAACTGGCGCCGCATCCTCAATGCAACAATCCGGTCCACTACGCGGTCTGTCGGCGTGACAGGCATGAACAGCTTGACCATGGCCCGCGCGTAGGCAGGAGTCTGTAGCAGCCCAGGAACCACCTGGTTCTCGAAGATCTGAATTTTCTCGGCCCGTCCCTCGAATTGAATGAGCCTACGAAGGTAATCGGGCGTGACATCCGCGAACTGCTCATACCATTCCTGGTTGAGTGCGTGTGCGAGCAGTTGATCGATAACTGCGAGTTCTTCGCGGGTGAGGCCGTAATGGGAGGCGAGATCCATGATGTCTCGCTGCTTGGGGGGGCTCTCTCCCCGCTCCAGACGGCTGACTTTCGATGTCGAGCCGCGGATTACCAGCGCTGCCTCTTTCAGGGTCAGGTTCCGCCGCTGACGGTGCCTGCGAAGCTCTTCGCCGAGCATGATTCCGGCAGCATGATTGCATTCCGGATTTCGCATGTTGACAACGGCAGTGTCGGCCGCGGGATGCGGATCCCATCCAGGGGCGACGGACATATGCACTCCGAGAGGCTGAAGGCAGAGGACTCCCCCAGTCTGGCGTGCATATGCCCGTCACATCAAGCAGTGGCCCCAGGTTCACGCTCCGGGACCGCAGGTTTCAGGCCATCAGATGATCAAACTCGGCATCCTTGGCTCCCTTGACGAAGACCTCCATCTCCATCGAAGTGAAGACCAAGGCCGGCCCCTCAGGGAACCGGGAATTACGCATTGCAATCCCGCCTCCTGGAAGACGTGAGACTTCAACGCAGTTTCCGTCTCCGATACTCGCGCTCCCTTTCTGCCAGGTCACGCCCTTGATCTCATACGCAGGGATTCCGTTCGCGATCTGCATGGTCAGTGCCACCATCCCTCTCTTACTCGCGACTCCTCGCCGTCACCGCACCACCTTCATTCCCATATGGGATTGCACCGTGACGTTCATGCAAATGCTAGTGCCACCAAGGTCGCATCGACATGCCTCGAAAGAGTGCAAGTTGAGTATGAAAATACGTTCGCATGGCGGTCCACTTTGAGATACCGGAACCGAGTGGAAGAGGTTCCACCCCGCCTTGCAAGTACCGGACGCGGCCGCACAACAGCCGGAAATGATGAGGGGGTTCCGCACGGTGACCGCAATGACAAAAAATTCTGCGACTATATTCGCCGCCCCAATCAGCTGATGGCGATCAGACGGCGATGCAACAAGACGGCTCACCTCCGCTTCTGCGCCCGACCAGGCGCCAAGTCTCCCGCCCAGCTCGTGCCCCGCCACACCAGACACACCCGTCTCGGGAGGTGTGGTACTTCATTGAGGGCCACCTTGATTGGGACTCCGGGCATCGGTGGCGGTGAACAGGGCTACGTCCGGGCTACGAGTGACAGCCTGATTTCGGAGCTGCCGTGCACCGGGCGCAAGGCGTCACCGCGCCGCCCTATGCCAGTGAAGCGGCGATCACAGCGGCAAGATCCCTCACGGGCTGGGGCACCGCAGACCTGCGGGCAGAGCGCTGAAGCGGCTGCGCCCTTCCTCTCCACGCTGAAACGGGCCGAGCGCCATCTCGCCACACGTGTGAGCAGCCGAGGAGCGGAGCGGGTCAGTCGACGGGCAGCGGTTCACCAAGGTAACCAGCCTGCGGGGCGGGCAAGGCGCGGGCGACGTCGCCCAGCGCCATCAAGCCCACGAGATGGTGACGAGAACGCGGCCGCCTGCCGCGTCACAGATGATCACGCGGCAGCATCTCGTTCCAGGTGCGGGAGAACACCCGGCGATCGTCCTCAAAACCGTCCAGGGTGGCGTCAACGAAGAACTCCGACTCACTGCACCGCAGCGACGTGCTGGAGCGGTGCTCCATCTCCGGTGATGCGGGTCACGGTAACGACGATGGTGACGCTTGCCGGTCTGCCGCGAGCGTTCAACTGTGAGATGACGGCTGCTCGGACGCTTTCGCGGACGTCGCGTGCGGTGTCGAGGGCGCGGCGGTGGTCGTTGAGTGCGCAGCGGACTTCGAGGTGCCAGGCGTTGGTTTCGGGTGTGTAGCTGGCGTGGATGCCGGCTTCGGGGGACGGTGTGAGCGAGCCGAAGGTCCGCCGGATGTAGGTGGCGGCGTCGGCCAGGGAGTGGCGCAGGCTGGGTTGTAGTTCCTCTACGCCGGGGACTGCCAGCGCGGCCCGGGCCGCTGTCTGCTCGACGCTGGCCGTGTCGACGGTGATCATGGCCCGGTTCCCTTCCGTGGGATGGGCTCGGCGGAGGTCAAGGGCTCCAGTTCGGACACGATCCTCAGGTCGATGCTGCTGACGGCGAGGCCGATCTCCTGCGCCGAGGCGTCGGCGACGGCCTGGCGCACCTGGGCGGCTCGGCTGGGCAGGGGGTGGTCGAGGGTGGCGGCGAGGGTCATGGTGATCGTCACGGTGGTGCCGGCATCGTCAGGGGTCAGGCGGCAGCTGGCGGCGCATACTCCGGGGATGCGGTCGGCGGCGCGGCGCAGGATCTTGGCCACGGTGGTTTCCGCGATCCGCAGGTCTTGAGCGGGATCGTCCAGAGGCAGCATCCGGCCGAGCCGTGCCTCCGCGCGTACGGCGCGCACGACCCGATCGGCGACCGTGCGAGCGCTGGGCCGCTCCGCCCGCAGGGTGCGGGTGGTGGCGTCCAGGGCTGCCAGTCCCTCGGTTGCCTGCTGGCAGTACGTGCAGTCGGCCGTGTGAGTGTCGGGCTGATCGCTTCCGGCGCGGGCCTGCTCCCAGACGTGGCTGACCAGGCGTCCGCAGGGCAGCCGTTCGTCGCCGATGAGCCGTGCCGGGTCGGTGGCCCGGTGCGACGGGGGCACGTTCTCGGGTGGGGAGGTGGCACGGGGATCTTCTAGCGCCATGAGGCCATCTCCTTCATCAGCGTGCGCCGTGCGCGAAAGAGCCTTCCGCGTACGGTCTGTTCGCTCTCCCCCACCACGTGCGCGATCTCTTCGTACGACAGTCCGTGCAGCTCCCGCAGGATCCAGCAGGCGCGCTGTCCGGGCCGCAGGTGTGCGAGTGCGTGGGCCAACGCGGCGGTGGCTGCCGTGCTTTCGGCAGCACGGGCCGGTTCGCCGCCGGCGTCATGCGCTGTGGGCTCAGCAACGGTGTCGAGGGAGACGGAAGGGGCGTGCGCGCGGCGGACGTTGAGGCATCGGTTGGTGACGATGCGGTACATCCACGTGCGGAACGCCGCGTCCCCCCGGAACTGGGTAAGGCGCCGCCATGCGCTGATGAAGCCGTCCTGCACAGCCTCCTCGGCATCCGGCACGTTGCCGAGCATGTGAAATGCCAGGGCCAGCAGCCGACCGCTGTGGCGGTGCACGAGCACAGCGAAGGCGTCGTCATCGCCCTCAGCGGCGCGGGCGACCAGGATCCGGTCCTCCACGTCCCCGAGGTCCGGCTCGCCGGGACGCTCCACCCCGCTGGACGGAGGCGGCTCCGCACGCCGGGGTGACGAGAATCCCTCGTGCTCCACATCCACTGTTCGCTTCCTACGTGAGGCGCCTCGCGGACCGCGAGGCCCGCCGTCACCCACCCAGGCTCCCTGATGGCGCGAGCCCGGTCGGGTAGCCACCGACCAGCCTACGTGATCCAGATCATAAACAAGTGTGACGATTTCACCCCGTACGTGTCCAACCTTGTAACGGGCACCGACTCCAGCGCCCGCGCCACTCATCCAGGAGAACGCCATGACGAACGCGACATTCCACCCTGCCTCGGAAGGGCGCAGGCCCACCGACGAGACCACGGCGCAGCAAGGTCCGAAGCACGGGACCGTCTCGCCGGAGAGCCGTGGCCGGACCACGATCGCGGACACCGTCGCGGCGAAGATCGCCGGGATGGCAGCCCGCGAGGTACCGGGCATCCACAACCTCGGCTCCGGCATGGCCCGTGCCATCGGTGGCGTCCGTGAGCGGATGCCCGGCGGGCAGCCCAGCGTCACCCGCGGTGTCAGCGTCGAGGTGGGCGAGCGCCAGGCGGCGGTGGACCTGGATGTGGTCGTCGACTACGGCTACCCCATCACCGAGGTCGCCGCCGAGGTCCGCACCAACGTCATCGCAGCAATGGAGCGGATGACCGGCCTGGAGGTCGTCGAGGTGAACATCGCCGTCAACGACGTCGACATACCGGGGGACGAAGACGACGACAGCGAGCAGCGGGTGGAGTGACCTCCCCACCCTCTTCCCGGCCGCGCCGGCACGGCGCGCGGGAAGAAACGGCAACGTAAGACGGGTGAATGAACAATGAATGCAACCGCGGTGGGGCTCCTGACCGGTCTGACCCTGGGTTTCGCAGGCTACTTCGGCGGCTTCGGGGCCTTCCTCGTAGTCGCCGCCATGGGCCTGGTAGGCCTGATCATCGGCCACCTGGCGCGCAGTGACGTGCACGTCAGCGACTACGTCCGCACCCGCGAGGGCTACGGGCGCCAGGAGACCTTCGACCGCCCTCGCAGCAATTACGGACCCAGCCCCCGCACGGGGCACGCCAGGCGAGTCCGGTGACAACCCAGCTCCCGTCGGTTTCCCTCCGAGGCGGCCCGGGAGGCGAGGGCACGAGTACGCCTTCCCTTCCCGTGCCCGCCCGACGCGGCGCGACACTGATCCCCGAGACCGTGGTGGCACGCATCGCGATCCGGGCGGCACGCGAAGCCCTCATCCGACATACCGGCCGCCCACCCGCACGTCTCGGCCTGGGCCCTGCCCACTCCACAGTCGCCGTGCACGAAGGCTCGGCCCGCCTCAAGGTCTCCTTGGACCTGCCCTACCCCGTCGACATCGCCCGCACCTGCGGCGAAATCCGGCAGTACATCACCGACCGGGTCTCTCACCTGACCGGCCTGCGCATCGACGACCTCACCGTCTCCGTCCAGCGGCTCGTCTCCAGCGAAAGCCTGCTACGAGGCCGGGCCGAATGACCTGACGACCCGCGCCACGACAGGAACATCATGACTTCCCCCACTCCACACGCCCCGCCCGGCCATGACGGCGATCTGCCACAATCGCAGCCGGCCACCACACATGCCCGGCCTGCTGGAACGGCGAAGCAAAGCGTGCCGGCGAAAGACCGCTCCCGGCGTCCTTGGTCGGCGCGTCGGATCCCCGCCTGCCTGGCCGCCGCTCTGACCCTGCTGGCAGCGGGGGCGCTGCTCTTCGAAGCGATCTGGATACGCACCGGACACCGAGCCACCGCATGGTGGACAACCCTGACAGACGAACTCGCCACCCGCCCGCTCGGCAACATCTGGATCCTCACCGGCGCGGCCGTCACCGCGGCCCTGGGCCTGTGGCTCATCATCCTGGCCCTCACCCCGGGCCTGCGGCACCAACTGCCCTTGCGTGTGCCGACCAACAGCCACATACGGATGCATGCCGTACTCGCGCGCAAGGGCGCAGCGCTGCTGCTGCGCGACGCGGCCATGCGTGTCCCGGGGGTCAGCACGGCGCGAGTGCGGGTGCGACGCCGCCGCGTCACCGTCCGTGCCGGCGTGGGCTTTCGTGACACCGCCGACGTCAAGGACGACCTCACTGACACCCTCCGCCGCGAGGAACGCGATCAACTCGCTTTGACCCGCCCGCCTCGGCTGAGGGTCCGCGTGCGCCGGAGCACGAAGTAGCGGCCTCCGACCGGCAGTACGCAGCCTTCCTCCCTGGAGAGCATGATGAGGGAACACGCCAAGATCAACCGAACGCTTCTGGCCCTGCTCGGGCTCGTGCTGCTGGGTGGCGGCCTGTTGGTGCTCGCCGGCGGTGCCGATATCTACCGGCGCTTGAATCTCATGCCGCCAGCCAGCTGGCCCCTCGCTGCTTCGCACAACGTCCTGGTCCCAGCGGATCAGACCCGGTGGACGGACATGAGCTGGTGGTGGCCGGCCACCATCGCGGTGCTGGCCCTGCTCATGCTGCTCGCCGTGGCGTGGCTGCTGTCCCAGCATCGGCGCCGCCCCAGCCAACTGACCGTCGCAGACTCATCCGAGGAGACCGTAACGGTCAGCAACCACGCGCTGAACGACGCGCTCACCACCGACCTCACCATGCTGCCGGGCGTCCGGGGCTGCCACGCACTCTTCTACGGCAAACACACGCACCCACAGGCCCGCATCGGCCTCACCCTTGGCCCGGGCACCAGTCCGCAGCAGATCATGGAGGGCCTGCACGACGCCGTCGAACGGGCACGGCAATCCGCAGGCTGGGACAACCTCCCCACGCGTGTCGACCTGAGCGTCGCCCGCCACAGCCCGCACCGCGTCGAATGACATCACGTCCGTTCGCGGTCCGGGGACGCAGCTCAAGGACAGGGCAGCAGCGAACCAGGGGTGTCAGTGGTGACCGTGGGCGCTGTCGGAAGCTCCACCGAACAGCCGGGCGACGGCACGGAAGGGGAGCGTGACGACGGTGGCGATGGCCCCGCCGATAGACCTGAGTACGTCTGCGATGGCGCTGAGCATGACGCGGTCCTCCAAGGATCTCCTCGACCGCGGCGGGCGAGGTCGTGATGCGTCAGCCGGACAACTCAGTCCGACTCGGAGCGCGGTTCCTGCGGGTCGACACCCGAGGATGCCTCGGCATCCCTGCTGCCGCTGGGACGCTGCGAAGGGCCTCGCCGGCCTTCGTCGTGCATTCCCTTCTCCTTGGACCTGCCGCCCTGCTTCTCTCCCCGACGGGAGGAACTCTTGACGGTGTCGCCCGTGACGCCCTCCATCTCTTCCTGGGAAGTTTCCTTGCGGGGCCCGGACTCGGGGGCGTACTGGTCAGGATGGAACGACCGATGCGCGCTCGGATTGTCTTGTTGCCTGGTCTCGTCGATATCAGGAGACCATCCGTGCTCTTTGCTTCCCTTATGGCGGCTCGGCCCTTCACCGTGGGAAGGGTGGGGTGTTTTTTCATGCTTGGTCATGAGCGGACCCGCCTCTCGTGCACGCCGCACCGCGAATCAGCGAGCGTGGCGTCACTGCCAGGATAGTTCACGCCGCAGCATAGTGAAATCGCCGAGACTTTCAGGCGCATTTCACGCGCCATAAAGTTGCATCCGCATCTGCGCCGGCGTGCGGTTTCCTCCGGCGCATCCTATTCTTCTTCCTCGGCTTCCTCATCGTCTTCAGCGTCTTCGTCGTCCTCTTCGGGCTCGCCTTCCTCGGGCTCGTCCTCCAGGTCTTCGGAGTCTTCTTCATCTTCGGCTTCTTGGTCTTCTTCGCCTTCGGCGTCTTGATCTTCGTCGTCTTCAAGTCCTTCTTCGTGGGTTCGGACAACTTCGCCATCGCGGATCTCGCCGCGCCAGCCTTCGAGGTCCTCGTTGTCGGTAAGCGTGACGTACCGCTGGAAGTGCTTGAGGTCTAGACGCAGGCGCCGTCCCTGAGCGCGCCAGATGTTGCCCGTCTTCTCGAAGAAGCCGGAGGGGTAGTACTCGACCACAGCGACAATGCGTGTGAGTTCCGGGGTCAGTTCGTGGAAGCTGATGGCGCCGCGTGTAGTGCCCTTGCCCCCTTCGGAGTTCCACACGATCCGCTCATCGGGAACCTGCTCTTGTACAGTCGCTTTCCAACTGCGGTTGGAGAACGCCACTTTCAGTTTCCAGTCGCTCTCGATCTCGTCCGACTGCGTGACACTCTTGACGCCCTTGGTGAAGCTGCTGAACTCCTCAAGCTGGGTCCATCGGTCATACACGGTACGCAGGGGCATACCGATGTCGATCACCTCGACGATGTTGGTGACCTTTGTGTCCCCGGCCTTGCCGCCACCGCCGAAGAACCCTTTCACGGTGTCGACTGCTTTGTCCTTGAGGCCACCGGCTTTCTCGCTGAGGAAAGCCTTTACAGGTGACTCGCCTCCGCCGAGAACCCGCTTCCCGACGTTGAGCAGGGTGCTGTTCCCTTCCCCCACATCACCCAGTCCCTGTGCAAGGTCACTGATCTTTTCTCCGGCCTTGTCCACCAGCCTCTGGCCCTGCGCTTCGGCAAATCCGGCCAGCTGCTCCTTGAGCATGTCAAGGCCGGAAGCCTTGTCCGGACTGGTGTCGCCCTCCTTAGCCATGGCTTACCTCCTGCGACTGGCGCGGCGGGATGTCTTCTTGGCGGCTGTCTTCTTCGCTGCCGATTTACCGGACGCAGCTTTCTTCGCCGGAGCCTTCTTTCCTGAGGACTTCGTTGTGCGGGCCGGTTTCGCCGAAGGCTTCCTCGTGCGGCGCCGTGCGGGCTTATCCTCTTCGCCCTCGTCCGCGTTTTCTTCCTCGTCCTCAGCCGGCTCTTCTTCGCCCTCGTCCGCGTTTTCTTCCTCGTCCTCAGCTGGCTCTTCTTCGTCCTCGGCTGCGCCCTCTTCTTCGTCCTCGGCCGGCTCTTCGTCCTCGGCCGGCTCTTCGTCCTCGGCCGGCTCTTCGTCCTCGGCCGGCTCTTCCTCGTCTTCCGGGGATTCCTGAAGGGCGCTGGTGCGCTTCTGCAGGGCATCGGCAAGTGCCCCGAAGCTGCGGTCGGCTGTCGCAGACAGCGCGGTGCGACCGGACTTCAAGAGCTCACCACGAACCTGGTCGATGAGCTGTGCGGCCTGGGGAGTGGCGGCTAGCTTGCGCAGCCCTTGGCCGATCAATTCACGCGGGCTCAGCTGCTGACCGGCAACCATCGAGGCGACCCCGATGGCGAGCTTGCCCTTCTTGGTCCGGCCCAGTACATATCCAGCCGCAAGCGCGGCGGCCAGAGTGACTTTTGTATCGGTTTCCATGAATGGCCTCATGTCACGTTCGTGGGATCGCGCCGCTCAGGCGCCATGCGGCCCCCTGCGCGAGACTCCCCAGATGCCCCCGAAGTTCTCTTGGGATGCAGAAGGCCCTCTTCCACCTTCACCCCACATCCGCAGGCCCGCATCTCCCCAGGAATCATCCTCGGCGCCGAAGCGCACCTCGACGAACAGTTCGGTGTGCCGAGGTGCTCGTAGAACTCCTGGTGTTCACGAGGCTTTCAATTCACGATCGCCGATGACTTGCGCTCGATCAGGCACCCACATGGCCCGGTCCGATACGTGAAGAGTCCGTCCACTGTCGCTACGTGACGAGTCCGCCCGGACTCCGCTGCGGGGCTTGGGTGGAGGGGCGGCCGGACGTCAGGCCGGCACAGCTTCCTTTCTCCCCTGGTCGGCCGGGACGGATTTGCCGCTCCCGCCGTCTGCCCGGGCACGGATGCCGGGTTGACGGCTTCGGTGCCGGGAGAGTGGTTTCACCAGGCCGGACTGCGGCTTTCGTCTCGCGCTACCCGGCGGGCCGAACAAGTAACCGGCCCTGCCGCGCCAGGTACGGGCGCGGCGGATGTCACCCAGTCCGGCGGTACGAACCCCCGAGTCAACTGCCTGTGGAGTCGGTCAGTCCCGCGTGCATGGCCGTGATGCTCGTTCCGCACCCGACGCCGCATCGAACGGTCAGGCGTCAGGTTCACCAGTTTCCGATGGGGTGAGCGGACCCGACGCGACTGGCAGGGTGTGCTCGTGGAGGTGTCGGGTAGGGGCCTGGCGACGGGGGCTCAGCAACCGGAGGGAGCCGGCCATGAGCGACAGCACCATAACGGCAGGAACGGCGATGGAGGCCGCGTCGAAGGTGTGTGCTGTCCCGGACCCGACGGTGCTGCCGCAGATCGAGGACCCTCAGCACATGGCTCCCGGCGATGCGCGCGAGCTCACGAAGGTCTTCCTGCTGCGACTTGACGCGCTGGAAGAGGGGACGCGTGAGTACCAGTACGTGCGCAACACCCTTATCGAGATGAACCTGACCTTGGTGCGCTACGTCGCCCGGCGTTTCTCCGGCCGCCGGGAATCCGTCGAGGACATGCTGCAGGTCGGCACGATCGGTCTGATCAAGGCCATCGACCGCTACGACACCTCGCGTGGCGTGGAGTTCACCACGCTCGCCGTCCCCTACATCCAGGGTGAGATCAAGCGGTTCTTCCGTGACACGACCTGGTCGGTCCACGTGCCCCGGCGTCTGCAGGAACTGCGCATCGATCTTGCCCGCGCCCGCGAACAGCTCGAAGGCCAGGGCGTTCACGAGCCGACTGTCGCCGATCTCGCCGCTCACCTTGATCTAGACGAGGCGGAGGTGGGGGAAGGAGTTGTTGCCTCGAACGGCTACGAGAGTGACTCCATAGACCGGCCCGTTCAAGCCTCCGGCTCCAAGCAGCAGACCGGCTTTGTCGCCGACCTCATCGGCGCCGAAGATCCTGCCCTCGCACTGGCCGAGGACATCCTGGCTCTCAAGCCGCACCTGGCCGAGCTCGGCGACCGCGACCGCACTCTCCTCGAACTCCGCTTCGGCGCCGAGATGACGCAGTGCGACATCGGCGAGGAACTCGGCCTCTCCCAGATGCACGTCTCCCGCCTCATCACCCGCATCTGCACACACCTGCGGGAAGTGATGCTGGCTACCGACTGACTGCACAGCACCTCAACTGCTGTGCGCAGCCTGCCGCTTGTCTCCGTATGGCCTGCCTGGGCAAGGGGTTGAGCGGCCGACGGACCGCCGCAGCTGCTCCTTGTTGATGGTGGAACGGACTTCGATGTTCTTCTTCTTGGCCTCTTCGTAGTGCTGGTCCTTTGTCGGATCGCCCGGTCCGCGGTGGGAGCGTTCGCCGCCTCGACGCGTGCAGGCCACCGCCTCGGGGTGCAGAGTCGACCGAGTTATGTAGTGCCGGAGGAGCAATCACAACTGCGAAGGGGTCCAAGTCGTCAGCTGCATTGACTCCCCCGGCGTTCCGGGCCGGTGTCAGCTAACGGCACGGCCTGGTCGGGTGGCCTCCGTCGCCGACGTGCCGACCACGAAGGGAATCGGGTGCTTCGCTGCGCGAGAGGGGCGGCATCAGCCGGAATCACGAGCGGCTGAGGGGTCCGTCGGCCATCCTGGGGCACCCATCCGCGGCGCAGGGGGAAGCCGACCGCTGTCGCCTCGGGAGCAAAGGGCTGGCAACGGGTGGGCTAACTGCTGAGCTCCTCGGGTAGGGACGGGCGGCCCACCGGTTCAGACGTCTCAATTAATCCCGGGAGAGGGAAACAGGGGCAAGGACGTTGACGAACAGCCATCCATTCGGCGCAGCGCCCGAGGGCTTCCGGCTGGCCGGTGGGGTACGCCACGCGCTTGGTATGCGCCGTGATGCGGGTTGCGCTGGGGTTTGTCTTCTTCCGTCGTCCTGGTGACTTGGGGGCGAGGCTATTTCTGGCGGGCCGAAGCGATGGATCACTGAGATCGTGTCGGCGCCCGTCGGTTCCTTGGGGTGTTCCGGCGGTGAGCAGGGCGCGACCAGAATTGCGGACCGGGTAGTGGCGAAGAGCGCCGCACGGGCCGCCCGGAAGGCGCGGGTGCTGCTCCCCACGCCGCAGCGCACCCGTTGACGGGCCAGGGCTGGTGGCGGCCCGTCGTCATCGCCGCGCTGGCCATGTTGCTGATGCTGTGGTGGCTGCTGATCCAGCACATGATCCTCGTCGACAGCGGCAACGGTGAGGGCGCCCTGCGCGGCCGGGCTCTGGAGGCAGCCCTCACGGCCGAATCGGAGGCGCCGGACGGCGCTGACGGGGCCGGTGCGCTACTGACCGGCGCCGGAGGTGAGCGCCGTGCTGGCGCTTGCCCCGCACGCCGGCCCGGGGACCGTCGTCCGGCGGCTGTCGGACGAGTCGGGGGCGCACGCCCGCCGCTCGGCCGGGCACCAGCGGCTGCCGGGCGAGGTCCGGCTAATGGGCGAATTCTCTTTGGTCTGACCGCTGCCGCCGCAGAGCTGAAACCCCTGACTACCACCCGTCATCAAGGTGCTATCGAGCCGGTTCCGCGCTTCCGCCGAGCCCGTCGCCGCCGTCTACGACCTACGCCCGGCTCTGTGCTCACACTGGCACGGCTCAGATCACCCAGGGCAACCTCGCCCAGACGTATAAAGGGCTGGGTCGCCTAGATCGGCCGCCACCGACGACGGATTCTGGCGCATTCGCCCACCTGCGCGCCCAGTTTCCCTCGGGCGTGCTTCACCCGTCGCCCGGCACCCATAACGCGGGGGGACCGAATTGCGCGTAGGTGGGAGGCAACACAGAGTTTCGGAACGTGACCTACCGCTCCATGCAATTAGCCTCTGTTCTTGAAAGTGTCCTTCGCCTTCTCCTTGGCCTCACGGGCGGCACCCTTGCTCTGCTGCGCTTGACCTTTGACGGTCATGCCCTCGTTGCCGACGGATCGACCGGCTTCTTTCTTCACCGTGCCTTTGACCTGCTCGGCCTTCGCCTTCGCCTTTTCGCTCGCGCTCACGATTCGCCTCTTTCTCGCACCCCGCTACTGGAAGCAATAATCGCACACAGTGCATTCGAATAGTTCGAACCAACAGGGAAAATGCCGCCCCGTGATGCACATGCCACAAAGCCACGAAACCGCGGCAGGCTCTGGCCTGTGTTCGGCATATGTGACCCGCCCGCCCCAGCTGGGACGCCCCAGGGGCGATTCGCCGGCCTGAAGCCCACGGCCGTCTTGGGTCAGTGACGGTTGCGGGCTTCCGGAGGCTCCGCCGAACAGCCGGGCGACGGCATGGCTACCCGACAGCGCCGGGCGGCGTGCCGCTCGGCGCTTGTCGCGGGGTACGCAGTGACGCTCTCCGCTTGCCGTGCTGGCGGCGCGCTGGAGGCCGACTCGGCCACCTCGGCGAGTGGCTCACGGCTCGTGCGCGATGATGCGGACGACTGGCTCGGCTCATGACCTACCGCTGGGCAGGTCGATGTCCGAATAGGTGTCGCTTGTGACGGTGTCCGTCACCGTCGGGTCGGCCATCCCGAGGAGAGCTGCCGTCCTGCCGTGCCGCTGTTCCCAGGTCGCTCCTCGCGTCAGGGGGGTCGACGCGGCCCTCGTCGTCCGTGCTGCGTGCAGCGGCTGCATCGTGGCGCTCCCCCTTGAGCGCTTGACGCATTGCGTTCTTTTTGCGGCTGGTTCGGCGCATGCCGCCGAGCAGCAGACTCAGCCCGAGCACTGCCACCGCGCCGACGATGGCACCCAAGAGGAACAACATGCCGGTGGATCCGGTCATGTGGAATCCGAAAACCTTGAACGCTGCCGTCAGCTCGTGTGCGCTGCCCATGTTGGTGACAACGGCGGCGACGCCGACGACTACCGCAGCGATCAAGAGGATGACTCCGAGAATCACAATCATGACGAGCTCCTGATAATCACCCGAAAGCGCTGTTCTCAGGCTGCACCCATCCGCTCGCAGGCACCACCGGGCGCCTTCTTCAGCACCTTGCGCGCAATGCGAGAGCCCCACGTTTCGATCACCGTCAGAGAAGAACGAGAGCGCGCACAGGTCCTTCCGCCGGAGCGCTACGCGCCCGAGGCGGACCGCAGCAAGGAGGACGCAGGCAGGAGAAGGTGCCACCGGCGAGCTAGGTGAGAGCGAGATCAAGGGTGGCGAATGCCGCGCGGCGCAGACCGAGGAGAAGGGCATGAGGAAGACCGGTACCAAGGGGCGCTCCCGTCGGCCAGCCGCTACCCGGGATGCCGAGGCGCACACCGGCGTGGACCCGCAATCCCGTGAGAGCGGGGCCCGCCGGTGCCGTCAGCGCCGGTGCAGGAGGCCGCCGTCCTTCTCGTACTGGGCCAGCGCCAGGCCGAGGCCGAAGAAGGTGGGGGCCCATTCGCCGACGAAGATGCCCCACCGGTCGGCGCGGTCCACGTCGGCGGACTTCTCCAGTTTGGCGGAGGTGGCCCAGCTCAGGAACGAGATGCCGATGGAACCCAGAGCGGCGCAGTAGGCGTGCTCGCTGCGCAGCCCGGCTTCGTGCAGCTTCTTGATGATCACAGCGTTCTCCTCGGTGAGGGCGTCGGTCCTCAAAGGAGATCACCGTGCTACGGGCCGCGCTCCTCGTGCTGCGCCGAATGCATGGAACGAGGTCGGGCGCGGGCAGGAAGCAATCCCCTGCTCCATCGCGCTCTGCCATTCACCAGCGGTCGGCTTCGGCGGTACTGCCTGACGGTGGTGACGGTGGGCCCGCCTCGTCCGTCGGCTGCGAGGTGAATGATCCGGTGGTGGCGGGTGTGCCGGCTGCTGCGCGCGCCAGGGCGTGGAGTCTGCGGCGGGCGCTGGTTTCCAGATTGGCTGAGGTCAGGTGGTGCATGCTTTGCGTGACGAGCTGGGCGATCTTCGTCTCGACCGCACTTCGGGCACCGGTGATGACGAGTACGTGCCGTACCGCTGCGAGGTCTGCGGGCGTCAGGTCGCGGGCACCCGCACAGCCTTCCAGCACAGCAAGGGATGCCTCGTCGCCGTTGGCCACGGCGCGTGCGCGGGCGATGGCGACGAGAGGGGTGAGCTTGCCCTCCCGGATGTCGTCGCCCGAAGGCTTTCCGGTCTGTCCGGGGTCACCGAAGGCGCCATGGAGGTCATCGCGGAGTTGGAAGGCGATTCCGGCGCTGCGGCCGGCTGCGCGCAGCGCCCGGGTGGTGGCTTCGTCGGCGCCGGCCAGGGCGGCGCCGAGCGCGAGGGGGCGCTCCACCGAATACAAACCGCTCTTGAGGTAGGCGATGCGGATCGCCTCGGACAGGGACATCGATCCGGTGGCCTGAGCGTGCAGGTCGAGGTATTGGCCTGCGGCCATCTCGGTTCGCATGGCGGTCCAAATGTCCCGGACCCCGCGGCCGGTCTCTGGTGGCAGTTCGAGGTGGACGACAGTGTCGTCTGCCCAGGCCAGCGCGAGGTCACCACCAAGGAGGGCTGCAGCGGCGCCCAGAGGTTCGCTTGCTCCCGGCCGATGAGCGGCGGCGTACTGGTTGGTGATGTCGGCATGCAGGGTGGGTCTGCCGCGGCGTAGGCGGGAGGCGTCCATCAGGTCGTCGTGCACGAGTGCACCGGTTTGGATGAGTTCGAGTGCGGCAGCGATGCGCAAAGCGCGGTGGACCTGGTCGTGGTCCTGGCCTCCCCGGCAGGCGCGCAAGGCCCACCACAGGAACTGTGACCGCATGCGTTTGCCGCCGTCGAGCGTGAACCGGGCGATGCGTTCGGCGACATCACGTCCGAAGACCCCGTCCAGGGCACAGGCTGAAGCCGTTCTGTCGCGCAGGACGTCAGCGAGCACGGAGCCGACGGCGGCCGGCACGTCCCGGTCGACGGATGTTGCTCCTCGCCACGTGATCGGGCGGCGGCGCCCGGGACCGCGGGCACAGGCGCGGCCCGGAGGGTCCGGCTGCTGCGAGCCCCTGGGAAAGGCCGGGGAGTGATGGGTGCGGGAGGGTTTCTCTGCCCACGTGTGGCGCATTCCCTCTCCTCTGTGACATCGCATTCGGCGGTGGTGGCAGCAGGCAGCAACGAAGCGCCGTTCACTCAGTCGATCACGATCGTCGCTTCCCGACATGCGGGTGTCTGGCGAGGCCCCACGTCGCACTGCGCCGACCCTGCCGCCCTGCGGGCCTGCTACGTCGAGGAGAGGAAGCGTCCGTTGGGGTTGTTGTTGGCCCTGTGCCGCCGGACGCCCCGGGGAGTGGGGGTGGGCACAGGGCCGCCGGCCGGTGAGGGTGGCCGGGACATGGGGGCACGGAACGGATCGTTTGCCGCTCAAGCGGTGTCGTCGGCCCTGTGCCCGCCGGGCGAACCTGGAATGGGAGGCGGGGCACAGGGCCGCCGGCCGGTGAGGGTGGCCGGGACGATGGGCACAGAACGCACCGCGCCCGCCGTGATGATGCCGCTTCCCGGGACGGGCGGGCGGGCGCCACGCCCATCGGTCAGGCAGTTGGGGGAATTCTGCACATACCGGTGTTGTGCGGGCGGCGTCCGGGAACTCGTGGGTGCGTCAGCCGGGTGGGCCGGCTGCCCAAGTGAGAGGCGGCGTGCCGTGGGGCATGGCGGCGATGTGGTTGCGGAGCTGACCGCCGACCACCGTGAGGTCGACGAGCTCTTCCATCAGTTCGAGGACGCTCCTCCCGGCAGTGAGGCCCGCGGGCGTCTGGTGGCTGCGCTGACGATCGAGCTGGTGCGGCACTCCGTCGCCGAGGAGCAGTACCTCTACCCCGCGGTGCGCAAACACCTCGAGGGCGGGCACTCTTTGGCAGACAAGGAGCTCGCCGATCACGCCCGCGTCGAGCACCTGCTCAAGGACCTCCAGCATCGCGAGCCCACGGACAAGGACTTCGACCGTCTGATGGTGAAACTGCGGACCGAAGTGACCGCGCACGTCGATGACGAGGAGAACAACCTTTCCCGCAGATGCGCAACAACGTCGACGCAGCCGTCCTGGAGGACCTGGGCGACAAGATCCGCCGGGCAAAGAAGACCGCCCCTACCCGCCCGCACCCCGCTGCCCCGACTACCCCGCCGGCCAACAAGGCGCTCGCACCGGGACTGGGGCTGATGGACCGGGTGCGGGACTACCTCACCGGCCGCGGCCAATAGCCCGGCACACCAACACCAGGGGAGCGCGGGGCCCAGGCGGCACAGGCGCGGTGCCGATGAGACGGCGCAGCCGCGTGCCCTGCCGAGCAGTTCGGGCCGAAACCCGCCAAGGCGAGCGAGCACCCGCGGGCCGGACGCCTGACGGGTGGAGAGCCGCGGTAACCATCGGTGGTGCTTGACGGTCAGCTGGTGGAGCTGCCGCCGGACAGCCGTTACCGCGGTGATGACAGCAAGCGCGTCACCCGTGCCTGCCTTTGGCGGCCCCGGCACTGCGGTGGGCTGGGGTCGGTCGTAGCCTGCGGGTATGACTGACGCCTCGCCTCCGTCCCCATCCGAAGCGGTCGAATTGCTGCTGGCCGGCAACCAGCGCTTCGTTGCCGGCGCTCCACAGCACCCCAACCAGGATGCCGCGCGCCGTGCCGAGACAGCTCCCGGCCAGCGCCCCTTCGCCGTGCTCTTCGGCTGTTCCGACTCGCGTCTGGCCGCCGAGATCATTTTCGACCAGGGCTTGGGTGACCTGTTCGTAGTCCGCACCGCAGGCCATGTCGCGGGGCCGGAGGTGCTGGGCAGCATCGAGTACGGGGTGAGCGTGCTGGACTGCCCGCTGGTCGTGGTGCTCGGCCACGACTCATGCGGTGCGGTCGCGGCCACCCGTGCCGCCCTGTCCGATGGCGTCGCCGCCACCGGGTACGTGCGCGACGTCATCGAACGCGTCACCCCCAGCGTCCTGGCCGCTCACGCAGCCGGGCTCACCAGCGACGACGACATCATCGCCGAACACATTCGCCACACCGTCGACCTGCTCCTGGACCGCTCCCGGGCACTCGCCGACCAAGTCGCCGCCGGACGCACGGCCGTGGTGGGCCTGTCCTACCGGCTGGCCGACGGCAGCGCCCGACTGGTCACCTCTCACGGTCTGCAGACAAAAGCGGCCACCACCGGCCCGGCATCCTGAACAGCTCGGCTGCCGCACCGGACGCCCTGGGGGCTACACCGGTTCGGCAGCCGGGAGACATCACCCCGAACCGGGCCCTTACGAGCACATCAAGGAGCAGGCCAGGAACACGGCACGTCCGAGAAGCGTGCCAAGGAAGTCGCCGCCCTCACCGTGAGCACGGAACGGGCCCGTCCCGGGGAGGTGAAGTCCCTCCTCGGCATCGAAGAACGCACGATTGACCTGAGCGCGATAACGCGCTGCGGCTGCGCTGTTCTGCGGAGGCTCCAAGCATGCGCGAGAATGGCCGTATGGGGCGACCGGGGGCTCCTTGGTAGCCAAGCCCCGCCTGAGAACCGGTCGGTGGTCATCTTCGCGGCATCATGAGCCCCCGGACCTTGAGTCGACGCCCGCACCGTGCACGGCTGATAGCCGGTTGTCACGGATCGCCTGGGCCCAAGGGCGGGGAGTGTGTCCCTGCCCGTCGATGATCAACACGCATGGGATGTCATCGAAGAGCACTTGACCCTCTGGGGGCCTCGACTCCAGCGGCGTATGTCCCGGATGGGAACGACTGGTCAGGTCTCCGGGCTCGCCAGCCGTGGTCCGACCTGAGCCGCACCGGTGATGACGGCACTCAGTGTGGCACTCCTTCGGTCTTGCACACGAGGTCAACCAAGCGCCCGGTACGAGAACGGAGAAGGCGATGGCACCGAGCAGTGATGCGCGGCAGCGCGCCGCCGGGGGCACGGGGGTGCGAGCTGTGCGGGGTGGCAGCGACTACGCCGAACTGTCCCGACGGGTCAGGAGCGCGGGACTGCTGCGCCGGCGTCCGCTCCGCAGTGCCGCCAGGCTGGTGGGGACCGGGGTGCTGACGGCCCTGGGCTGGATGCTCTTCGTCATCGTCGGCGACTCCTGGTGGCAGCTCGCCGTAGCCGTGGTTCTCGCCTTCGCCTTCACCCAGTGCGGTTTTCGCGGCCACGAGGCGGGCCACCGGCAGCTCTTCTCGAACAAGTGTGCCTGCGATCTGACCGGGCTGTTCTTCGGGAACCTGCTGATCGGGCTGGGGTTCGGCTGGTGGGTGGACAAGCACAACCGCCACCACGCGCACCCCAACCAGCCCGAACGCGACCCTGACATCGGCACGGGTGTTTTGGTGTTCATCCCGGGCGACGCGGCAGCCCGACGGGGCGTTCGTGCCTGGTGGACTCGCCATCAGGCAGCGCTGTTCTTTCCGCTGCTGCTGATGGAAGGGTGGAACCTGCACGTAGCATCGGTCCGCGCACTGCGCCACCGACGCCCGGGTGCTCCCGCACCGATCGCCGTCGAAGGGGCGCTGCTGCTCCTGCACGCCGCTGCCTACTTCACCGCCCTTGCGCTGGTCCTCTCCCCCGCCAAGCTGGTCGTGTTCACCCTGGTCCAGCAGGGCCTGTTCGGCTTGTACCTGGGGGCCTCGTTCGCGCCCAATCACAAAGGGATGCCGATGCCCTCAGCCGAAGACAAACTCGATTTCCTGCGCACTCAGGTCCTCACCTCACGCAACGTACGCGGTGGCCGGGTCACCGCGTACATGCTGGGCAGTCTGAACTACCAGATCGAACACCATCTGTTCCCGAGCATGCCCAGCCACTCACTGCCGCAGGCCCAGCTCCTGGTGCGTGAGCACTGCGAAGCACTCGGCCTGCCCTACGCCGAGACCGGCATCTTCGACTCCTACCGACAGGCGTTGGACCATCTGCACGCAGTCGGCGCCGGCGCTCCTCCACCGGCCGCGCACCCCGGCTAACGGCCTGGCCCCCCGTGCCCCCTGCACCGGCAGGCGTCCGCTCCTGCGCAGGGTGGTGCCAGTGCGGGTGAACCCTGCTTTGGCCAGGACGCGGAGCTGGTGTGAGGTCAACACGGGGCGCACGGCATTCCTCCTGGAGGTGATAGGCGCGCCTGCGGTCGTCCGGGATGATCAGCGAGGAGATCGCAACTAAGTCCCTGGAGGCTTCGTGCCCGTGTTCCCTCTGTTCCGCAAAGTCGCCCTTGCCGCTGCCTCGCTCGTGCTGGTCACCTCTCCGGCCGCCTTGGCTGCGCCGGCGCCGAAAGCAGCCGAGCCTTGTTATGTGGAGCACTTCTGCCTGTGGGGGCGCGGGCAGTTCGAAGGGCCGATGGCTTCCTACACCAAGGGCAGCCGGAACGTGGCCGGCCAGGGCCTTACGCGGGGCGGCTGGTCAGCGTGGAACCGCACCAGCGAGGCATGGTGCCTGTGGTACAAGCCCGGCTACGCGGGCGGTGGAAAGGAGGTCGTGAAGCCGGGTCAGAAGTTGTCGGTGACCTTCTACGCGTTCAAGTCGCTCCTGCCGCGCAGCGACTGGAGGTGCTGACCTCCGGCTCCCCCATCGACAAGTGAAGCTGTCCGACTCGGGCGTGGTCGGCGACTCCTTGCCCGCGGAGCGGGATGCCACCTTCCAGGCGCTCACGCACCGCCCGGCAACCGGCCCCTGAATTCCTGGCGCGCGTGGATCTCCGGCCCGGTTGACGCACGCACGGGGAGACGATGGCGGCCCGGACCGGAGACCTGGACGTGACACTAAGAGGAGCTAACACAATGCTCGGACGCGCCGGTAGGTGATCACGCAGCAGGCCAGCTTGAGGAATGCTTCGTGGATGTCGTCACGGATGTCCCATCGGATCCGCAGGCGGCGGAAGCCGTGGATCCAGGCGTTCGTGCGCTCTACCACCCAGCGGACGGTTCCGAGCCCGGAACCGTGCGGTTCTCCGCGTCGCGCGATGACCGGCTTGATTCCGCGTTTCCACAGCAGGCGGCGGTACTTGTCGTAGTCGTAGCCACGGTCGGCGAACAGTTGCCGCGGCCGGTGACGCGGCCTGCCGGTGCGGCCCTTGATGTGGGGTATCGCATCGAGCACGGGCAGCAGCTGGGTGACATCGTGCCGGTTGCCACCAGTCAGCGTGATGGCCAGCGGAGTACCGCGCGAGTCGGTGATCACATGGTGCTTCGAGCCCGGTCTGGCGCGGTCGACCGGGCTCGGGCCGGTTTTGGGCCGCCCCGACGTGCCTGGCGGTGCGAGCCATCGATCACCGCCCGCGACCAGTCCAGCTTCCCGGCCCGGTGCAGCTCGGTCAGCAGGACCTGGTGCAGCTGGTCCCACACCCCGGCCTCGTGCCAGTCCCGCAGCCGGCGCCAGCAGGTCATCCCCGAGCCGAAGCCGAGCTCCTGCGGCAGCCACTCCCACTGGATGCCGGTATGCAACACGAACAAGATCCCCTGCAGGCACTTGCGGTCATCCAGCGGCAACCGGCCCGGATTCCGACTCCGCCGGGGCCGCACCGGCAGCAACGGTTCAACCCGCACCCACAAGTCATCCGTCACCAGCCACGGCGGGCCCTGTCCCTTCCCCACAGCTTGTTCAACGAGACGCCACGAAACGGGACATGGTCCAACGAGCCCTTTCTGTTAGCTCCTCTAAGCAAATCGGACATCAGGCGCGAGTGACTCACGGGTGGCAGGCAGAGCGTTCTTCGAGAGCATGAAGCCGCACCGCCGCGTGGGCCTGGCAGGTGGCGGCGGAATTGGTTGGGGAGTGGTGGGTGTGAGCGGTCCGGTCGGCAGGGCGATATTGGACGTGGTCAAGAGCCGGGAGGGTCGGCTCTATATCGCGGCGGAGGGCATCGGCGGACTGCTGCGCGGTATCGACGAGGAGTACACGGCGCTCGCCGGGCCGGGTGGGTCCGTACGGGTGCCGGGGGCGGCGCGGAGGTGGAGTTGGACGGCGCCCCCTGTCCGCCTTCGCCTCGATGCTGACGCCCAGGCCGACGACCTCGGCATCCAGCTCATCCACCGCGACCCCTGAGGCGCGCCCGGCCGACTGGCTGTCTCGCGTGCGGACGGTCAGTCCCAGACCTCCGGTCCGCCGCCCTGCCACTCAATCAGCTTCCGATCGTCCAGCGTGATGACGCTGTCTTCGTTTCCTGCCTGCCGCAGGATGTCGACCACGTCGGCGGGGCCGTACGCCACACCGAGCACCACGTTACCGAGAACCACCGGCCGCCCTCCCTCACTGGACGGCGGAAGCACCTGCACAGGGGCGCCTTCCACCACGGCTCCACACTCCACCACAACGTCTGCCACCGCCCCCGCTACCACCCCGGGGCTGGGCCGGTGAGGTGCAACGCGCTCAACAGCGTGGCCCCGACCGGTTCGCCCGGCCGGGGCCACGTGTGTTCGCGGGGGACTTGAACACCCCTTCAACGATGGAGCAGGGCTCAGAGCAACGGGCAACGCGAGCACCTGGCAGCCGGAGGGCCGCAAGCTGTACTCGTGGCCGACCGGACAGCACCCCGGCCTGCTGTGCGCAGCGCCGCCCCTCCTGCGTCACTCCAGCCCCACCCGTAACGAAATCAACCAATCACACCCAGCGGCCTCCAGCGAAGGACAGCGCCCCCGGTATTGGTGCCCGCCGTCTTCGCGGCACAGTCGCGGCGGGCGGGGACGGCCGCGCCCGGCGGGTTTGCGCCTGCGGCCTGCTGGAGACGTTCCTGCGCGGTACCGTCCTTTCGTCAGCTTGTCTTCTTGCGCATCTTTACGCAGGAATTCATTGCGCCCGAACTCGGGTTCCAGTTGCAGACCTCAAACCACACGTTCTTGACGTTGTAGTAGGTCTCCCCTGGCCTGAACTCTCCGCCGAAGTCGTCAACCTGAGCCAGAAGGCCCCACTGCGCTCCTGAGGGGGTGTCGTAATGGCTCCGAATCGCACTCCCCCAGCCGTCCCCACCCCTCATGTCATTGAGGTTGATGTAGGAAAAATCTGCCTTGTACCAGCCGCCTCCCGTCGACTCGTAGCGGTAGTCAAGGGTGCCGTAACTGGCATTGTTCGAACTGGTTGCCTCGTACGTGGCCCAGTTCGTCCAGGCCGGCGTTGCCTCCGCCGGAGTGGCTGCCGTCAGAGCCATGGCCCCCACCGCCGCCATGGACGTCAGCACGTGACGGATCCGCACGTTTGCCCCCACTGGTCAAGCCTGCACCCCTGTGGCGCATGCCCCATGAAATGACGGAATGCTTCCATGGCGCCCGCATTGGGGCAATACCACATTCGAGCCACCTGTGAGGCGTCAGCCCTGCCTCCGGCCCACGGCCGGAGGGTCTCCTCACGGTGCGGCGGGCCGAGACCGTAGCGGCCGGGCCAGCCGCCGACCGTGAGGCGGGCATGCGGTTTGAGCGCGCCTCCGGGATCTCCTCCTCGACCTCGACGGAGACCACGCCACTGTGCGTCATTCGCTGTCTCGACCGCCGGCACTCATCTCCAAGGGGCCCGGGAGCGGCATCGACGCTGGTCACCGCCGGCGGTGCTTGCCCTTCCCCGGCAGCAGAACCGCCACGACAGTTGGCGCGGAAGGTCGCCGGGGCCCTGGAGGAGCCGCAGCCGGCTCCCGCGTAGCGCCGGAATCGCGCCGTCCTTGGACAGCGCGATTCCATGCAGGCGGGCCCCCGGATGCGGTTGATCCCCGGGGCCCGCTGCGTTGCCGGTAGAGCTACTGCACCAGCGCGGCGAGGGCCTGCTCAGCCATCTGCACGCCCATCGTGGCCGCGATGGTGGTCCCGGCCTCGATGAGCTTGTCTTTGACCTGGGTGGCGACCTGGCGCAGGCGGCCCGGCTCAGGGCTTTCGGAGGTCGCCTCAGCGTGGAGGTCCTGGGCGACGCGCTCCAACTCCGCGCGGTCCGTGTCGGACATACCCAGGGTGCTGCTGACCTGGCCGATGTATCCGGCGAGCTGGACGAACAGCGTCGGGTCGACGCCGTCGGTGTTGTTCTGGGTGAAGTGCTGCTGCTCGCCGATGATCACGCCCTTGGCGTTCGGCAGGTAGTTGTTGTAGGTGCTGCCGGGACGGGGCTGGTTGATGTGGTCCTGCACGCTTCCTCCTGCCAGGGCGCAGCTGACGCCCTGGGGTGTGATGGCGACCGTGGCGGGGTCGGTGTCGATGCGTTCGATCAGCTTGTGCTCTGCCAGGTAGACGAGCGCTTCGTGCAGGTCCTCGCCGGAGATGGCGGATCCGGCGAAGAAGGCGCCGGGCGCGGCGAAGAAGAGGGCCGGGTCGACGGGCTGCTGGTTGCCGGAGGTGTCGAACAGCCACCGCTGGAAGGCGTCCATGGCGTAGCGGAGCCGTGCGGCGCGGTCTCCCCGCAGCTTCGTCAATCGGTGGATCGCGGCACGGCCCGCATCGGTGAGGCAGACGTCGGACGTTCCGTCGAAGGTGCGCGCGACTTTCACTAGGTCACGCTGTTCCAGCTCGAAGACGAGCACGGAGGCGTCCTCGCCGTGCAGTTCCTGTTCTTGGATGAACCGGGTGACGTCGACGTAGTGTGACGGGTTCTGCTGTGCCTGCTCGTCCAGCCACAGCAGGAGTCGCGCCAGGATCGGATCGCCTTCGGCGGTGCCACGGCCGGGCACCGAGCCTCCTTCGGCTGACGTCCCCGTCTGGATCGGCACACGGATCGGATTTCGCCGGGCCGCGCGCTCATAGCCCTTAGCGATCTCCTTGAGGTGCTTCTCGATCGCGCGCTGATTGATGGAGTTGCGGGCCATGTTGCCCTCCTGTCGCAGATGCCTCAGCGCCAAGGGCACGGAGGGGGTACGACGACAGGCTGTTCGTTTCCGAGGCAGCCAAGGGGGTGCCCGCCGTGCCAGGCGGACGTCCCCTTCGTCAGTCGATCGGGACCAGGACGTCGTCTTCTTTCGGCAATGCGTACACCTGATATGCCACTGCGGTTCCGTCGTCGGCGTGCCGGACGGAGGTGCCGGTGCCGGTGAACCCGGCTTTGGCCAGGACGCGGCCGGAGGCGTCGGCAACGTTGGTATGCCACCGCGACACATGGGAGTTCGTGGCAGCACAGGTCGGCAATCACCCTCACTTCCGTACCCCGGCTCTGGAGGAACGCGACGGCGGCCTGGTGGCTGCGGTGCTCTCCGGCCGGTCCCTGGGCGCCATGCTGCTCTCGCTCTACCATCTCGCTGTGACCTCCCGGCGCGCTGAGGGCACCGAGGAGTGGGTCTCGTATGCCGACTGGGCCATGGCCGCGCAGGTGTACTACGCGACGGCGCGGTTGCTGAGCCGATCGTTCTGCGAAGAAGGTGATCCGGTCGTGGTGAAGATCGACGACCGAGTACCCGCTCGTCCGTAGGGGAAACACGCCGCGTTCGTGACGCTCTTCCAACGCGGCAAACCAGCCGCTGTGACTCTCCTCGTCCGCGGTCAGGGACCTGCCAGAGCGAGCCACCCGTTGCATGCGCCGACATGACGACGAGGAGCAGACTCGGTCCGTAACTGTTCCGGACTCGTCGTGTCTCCGCCGGGACGGTGTGCGCGCCGGGTCAACGAAGCTCCGTCCGACGCCGATGCGGGGCACGGAAACCTGCTCCAGCACCCGGTCGAGCTGGGGGCCGTCACCGTAGTGCCCGGGTGTCACAAGGAGCGCGAGGGGTCGGCATCGTCCCTCGGCGGCGAGGTGGATTTTGGTGATGAAGCCGCCGCGGGAGCGTCCCAGGCATTCGCCGATCTGACCACCTCCTCCAATCGGACGGCCAGTTTCCGCAGCACCGGACCGACCCGGTTTGTCCCCTGCCCGGCCCCCTTTTGAGGAACCGCGGCTGGGGGCACCTTCCTCGCGCCGGCGGCGTGCTGGTGAGCCCGCACCGCGGTGGAGTCCACTGACACGTCCCAGTCGATTCGGCCCTCAGCATCCTCGGCGGCCTGGACACGGGACAGCAGCATCGCCCACGTTCCGTCCGCTGACCAGCGGCGATGACCTTTGTAGACCGTCTCCCACGGCCCGAACCGCTCGGGAAGATCCCGCCACTGCACACCCGTCCGCACCCGGTACAGCACCCCGTTAGTCACCCGCCGATGATCACTCCACCGACCCCCACGCGCACCACCACGAGGCAAGAACGACTCCAGTCGATGCCACTCCGCATTCGTTAAATCCCCACGGCCCATGGAACCAGCCTGACCCCAACACCCCACCCACGTCCGGAGATCCGAGAAACAGTGCCTAGTTTTCGAGCGGCCGGAGCCGCGGCAGCACCTGCAACGGAGGCGATCAGCTACAGCGTCAGCACATCGTCGAAGATCCGGTAGCTCACCAAGTCGATACTCCCGGGCAGCGCCTCTTAACTCACGAAAGTGCCGACAGCTGCATTGTGTAATCGCGGCGAGAGTCGCTACCTAGTCTGCACTCAAGGTCGCGCCGCGCCACCCAGCCGCTGGGCACACGGTCGTTAGAGACCTCGCGTGTGCACACCCGGCATCTCGGAAACGCGATGGATAGGCCGATGGGAAACGGCATACGCTCCTTATTCCCCGGCTCCGACTACCTCACGCACTTTATCGCCAGCGGCATGAACTGCCTTCTTGGCTTTACTTTTGGCGACCTTCTTGGCTGCTTGGCCACCGAACAGCTCGGGAACGGTGACGGTGCCCGAGTCGCGTTCCAAGTCCAGCCGGTTGCATGCCTCGGCGAACCGCAGATAGGTGTCGACACTTGCCACGACGATCCGGGCGTCGATCTTAAGGATTTCGATGCCGACCAGGGAAACCCGGACGAACACATCGATGACCATTCCCCGGTCCAAGATGAGTTCCATTACGTCGTACAACGTGCCGGCCCGCGGTGGGCAGGAGATCTCGCCGGCCGAGGTCGTGGAGGTCATCGCGGGCGTCCTTCTCGTGGTTGTTCAGGCTGTCGCCCGGTGGGCTGGCATTGGACACGGGTCGGGTGGGGGATTCCTGCCGGCAGCCGAGGGGGCGTGCGCCGAGCTCTGCCCTCACCATCATTCTGTTCAACGTGCCGGCGAGCGCACCCTGGGCGGACCGACAGGGTTCCGGCCGGGCTGGGGCTACTGCTGCCGGTGGTCTGGCGGACGATCCAGCACTACGGGGTGGAGATCGACACCTTGCGCTACAGCGGGCCGGTGGCCGGGAAGACATAAACCGCACCAGCGGCTACTGGCGCCCGGGCGACTTCTACGGCGCCCGCAAGGGCGGCCGGTGGCCCACAAGCCTGCACTGGTCACACTGGCGCCGCAGACGTCAGCACCAGGCCCGCATCAGTCACTACACACGACGCGGGCACAGCCCATAGAACTGCCCAGCCATCAGCACAAACACCGTTGCAGTACTAGGGGGCGTCTTGTCGATCATGCGTTGGAGAGAGATGGGTGTGCTGGCCAGTGTGATGCGGCGGGGCAGTGGTCAGGGCGCTTCCCCCTCGGCGAAGCGCCCCGGTGCCACACCCTCATTGGCCCACCCTGCCGACCCGCGACGACGGCGACGCCCGCTCCACGGGCCGACGACCCGGCCTGACGTTTTGTCTCCCGAAGAGCTGGGCGATGCACAATGTCATGCGCGCGTCCTAAAGCGGGCCACGCGCCGCAGGAGGTCTTGGCTCTGCTGCGAGGGCCGTTGCTGCTCACCCTGAAGCGCGGTGAGCACGACGATCCCGGCGGTCAGGGACGGGACCACCCACTGCATCAAAGTGAGCTGTCGCTGCGCCTTCGCGAGGTCGCCGGGCACCTTATCCGCCGTCTCGCGGTCCTCCGGATTGTCGGAGGTGGCGAGGTCCACCTTCTTGCCGAGAACGCGGGTGTAGGCGGTGGCCGCGAGGGCGCTGGCGGTGAAGGCGATCTTCGCGGCGCTGGAGGCGGCGACACTCCTTTGTTGCGCCACCCGCTCCTTGTTGGCGTTGAGGAGGCCGGCACCGCTGACCAGGTGCGCCGCGACGGCTGCGGCACCGACGGGCGCCCATTTCGCCCAACCGGTACTGGAGATCCGTGCGGTGGCCTTGTTCGAGCCGCCTTCCAGTTCGGCGGCCCTGTTGAGGCCGACGGCGCCCATCAGGGATCCGCCGAACCAGGGAGGGCCTGAACCTGCACGCCGCCGGCGTGAGGGCGCTGACCAACCGCGCCCTCACGCACCGCCTGCTGGACGGAGTCCTGCTGCTCACCCACATGGCGGCCTACCTCGCAGCCGTCTTCCTGGTGCTGCCGCCGGCATGGCCTTCGTCTTCCTCGCCGTGCACCAGGGCTTCTTCGGCGTCTACACCGGCTCCGTCTTCGCCCCCAACCACAAGGGCATGCCCCTGGTCACCGACGAGGACCGACTCGACTACCTGCGCAGCCAGGTGATCACCTCACGCAACGTGCGCGGCGGCCTCCTGACCGACCTCCTCATGGGCGGGCTCAACCACCACCCCTCTCCCGACCGGCCGGTGTCTCCGCCATGGCGGGACACCGCTGCGGGTGGCTGCGGCTACGGGACACGGCGGCCGACCGGTGCTCGTCGCCTTCCCAGTGTCAGGCGTCTTCGTGTGGCAGGCGCAGCTTGCCATCCTCGCTTCCTCCGGCATGGTTGTCGCCAGGCGGCTGGCCGGCGTCGCCGCGGTGTTTGCGGCTCGATCACCGCTCAAACAACATCAGACATCTCCCATCCCTCACGATCAACGCAACAATCGCGTGATCGGAAGACACTCCCGAGGTCGTGCGGGACCTCTACGAGCGCCTCCATGACGTCTACCTCTAGAATGGGCGATCAGCTATGCGAGTGGGAATCACCGGGCACCGCGGCTTGGGTCAGAACGTCGAGCGGCAGGTCCGCCGCCTGGAGGGCGCAGTGCGCCGCTGGGAGCCGACCGAACTGGTCGCGGTCTCGTGCATCGCGGACGGGCCGGACTCCTGGCTGGCAGAGGCAGTGCTGGAGTACGGCGGCCGCCTGGAGGTGGTCGTGCCCGCCTGGGAGTACCGCGAGAGCCTCCCTAGCTGGCACCACCCGGTCTATGACGCGCTGTACCGGAAGGCGATCGACATTCACGAGACCGGCCTGACGGTATCGGACAGTTACGCGCACATGGCCGGCAGAGAAACCCTGGTCGGCCTGGCGGACGAGCTGATCGCGGTATGGGACGGACAGCCCGCGCGGGGCTACGGGGGCGCTGCGGACGTGGTCGCCTACGCCGAGCGCACCGGAACCCCCGTGCAGGTAGTCTGGCCGCAGGACGCCACCCGAGGATGAAGGCCACTCAGGATCACGGAAAGGCAGTCACGTCTTCAGCAAGCGGTTGAAGAACGAACGGTACCGTTGAAGCGCGACACGCAGTTCCTCTGTCGCCACTTGTTCTCCCTGCTGCCACTGACTCTCGAGACCCTGTTTGTGATCCGAAAAGATCGCGGCGAGAGCCTGCATGACTTCAGCAACCAATTGATCAGCCGCACCGACGGCCTTTTGTGGGTCATCCACGAACTCGCCTTGAATGCGCTGCCATTTGATCCGGAAGTCCTCCCGCTCAGGCCCGAGAAGTGGCTCGTCGCTCCCCTCCGAGGGCCCATTCTCATCCGGATTCTGCGAGGGGGCACCGGCTTCGCTTTCGGCGGACAGATCCCGGTGGATTGTGTCAGCCTCTCCTGGAAAAGTCGGTGGCGCATCGGTAAGAGGTCCAGGGGTTTGTGCATCTACATTCCGTTTTGCGCCTGCCAGGTCGTCCGTTGACAGGCCCGTCGCGTCCGATTCAGGCAGATCCCTGCGTCCCATCCCTCAGCCTCCCTTTTGGTATCGCCTCGCCTGAGGTGATGTTCTGTTGCGGTCGCGAGGCGTATCAATGCTTTCCTGGCTGGTGACCGTTGTGCAGAAGCTCCTCGAAAAGTGCGCGGTAGTGAACCATCGCACCCCGTAGCTCTTCCGTGGTTGCCTCATGCTTACTGCTGCGGTCGTTAACCTCGTGGGCGGCACGATAGTGCTCCAGCGTGCGCCCATGCTCGACCGACAGGTCTTTGAGCTGCTGTTCAAACCCGCTCGTCGGATAGCCCCGCTCACCCATAAGCGCCGTCACCAGCCTGTCAGCCTCATGGACCGCATCATCGGGCCGGTCAACAAAACGCTCTTGCGCGCGACTCCAGCCATCAGCATATTCGTCCCGCACCCCTGACGGCAGGGGCTTGATCTCCAACGAATCATGACGCTCTTCGCGCTCACGCAATTCGCGCTCCGCGGCCATACGGCTGTCCTGGGAATCCAGGGCCCGTTCGTACTCCGGCCCGAACTTCTCTTTCAGGCGGCGACGCCTAACAATCATCCGAGCCAGCATTGCGCAGACCAACACGCCGATCACGACGACTACGACGATCGCTATCAGGATTCCAGTCGACATGGATCTCCTCCGCCTTGGATGGGCCGCATAAGAACAGTACTGAACTGAGGCTGGCTACAAATGCGCTGGCCTACTTACCTCAGCCAGCACCGCAAATCGCTGCCAAGAACGGGATTCGGGGGCGCATCCGGAGTCGGCGAGTTCTACCAATAGTGCCTCCGCCCGAACACCGCGTGACCCAACGAGCCGAGGATCCAGAAGATCACACCGAGAACAGCGAGCACGATGCCGATCGTCCACAAGATGGCTATCCCGGTCACGAACCCGACGACGAGTAGGATAATTCCGAGAACGATCACGATGCCCTCCTACCGGACACACTCCTACTCCAACTGTGATCCCCTCCTGACTTCACGGCAACTGCTAGACAATTGGCTGGTGAGTTCTCGCGGCACGTTGAACTTTTGGTCCATAGTCAACATGCACCGACGAGCAGTCCGGGCGTAAGTAGTTGCGATCGGTCGACGGCGGACGAGGTTCCTGGCCGCCGCGCGATATCTCCTCTTCCAGAGTCGCAGGCCCTGGGGACCGAGACCGTCAGCAGCGTCGGAGCACGGCATCGAGCGACCGCTGTCCTCCTTTGACGAGGGCGACAAGAGAGTCCTGGACGGGCATCGCTTGGTGCTCTTCTCAACCCCGCCCGCGCCCCATTCAGGACGGCCAGATGACGCTCCGCGGCATCCGCCAGCCGTCCTGTGCCCAGGTCTTGTCACGCTGTTGAGCCCGGCGTGGACCTCTCCTGTCCCCGGGATTCGGCGGGCTGGCGCATCGGGAGCAGCCTGCGCAGTCCTGGCGCCAGGAGAAAGAGCCACAGGCCCAACCACGGCGACTGCGGCCCCTTTAACTGAGCCAAGCCGTCATCCAACGACCACGTGGCCGGTTGTCGGCGAGGTGCCGTCGCCAGCCCATAGCGGTCGGGTGTGCCCGCACCGCGGCCACGTCGTACAGGAGCAGTCCGATGCCGGTGACGCACAAGGGGGCAACGACAGCCGCGGCCGTCGGGCGGACCAGAAGCGCTGAGCCGGCCGGCCAGAGTCGTGGTCCGCTCCCGCGCCGTCATCCGGAGGACACCTGTCACTGCCGACCGGCAGCCGCCGGGTATTCGAGCCTGGTTCCCTGGCGCTCATCCGCACCGGTCCTGACCTGCGCTCTGCGAGTGGCCCGAGCGGAGCCTCGCGACCGACACCAGGTCAGGCACGTCCATGCCGCTCGGCGCCCGCTCCATGGACGCCGTCACGCGTGGTGCCGGACGGTTGGCCGGAGATCTCCGGCTGCCACACCGAACTCCTTCAGCGCCTCACGATCCACCTGGGAAGCGATCTTCGCAACGATCCGGTCGGCGATAGCGATCGCACCGCGCTCCGCCGACAGTGCCCAGGGCCGGTCGGCGTCAGTCGTCACCGCCGCCATTCTCCCCGCGCCCGCCGCTGCACATCGCCGATCCGCTGCTGGTCGTCACGGCGGCGGAAGAAGTCGCCCGGTTCCAGATCACCTTCCATCAAACGCCCGGCCACAAGCCCGATGGCGCCCGCCCCAACACCGTCAGGAAGGCACCGAAGCCGCCGAAGTACCCGGCGAAGCCCAGCGCCATCCCGGCCAACAAGCCGACCACGGCCCTACTCATCATGCGCTCCTTCGCTTGAGCGACCCGCTCCTGCCGCGGCTAGTGGACCCGCTGTTGCTCTTCCGCGGCTCTCAGGCCCACGCCGGAAACTGCAGCCGTGCGAAGCTCGGCACCCGGTCCCCGGAACAGGAACAGTGCGAGGGCCCGCCAGCGAGCTGGACGACGTCGTCATGGCCGTCCCCGGCGTTGCCCGCCTCACCCCGATGCTGGGAGCCCGCCCGGTCAAGATGGAGCAACACGACGATCCGCCTGGCCGGCCCATCGAGGTCCAGTTTGCGGTCGCCCCGGGACACCTTCCGTTGAACGTCGCCCGCGCCGTCCGGGCAGCAGTGACCGGTGCAGCCGCCGATGACACCCCGGGCCCGGTCACCGCGGCCGCCCTCATCACGGAAGTCGAGTTTTACAACGGCTAACACTTGAGCCGGGTTACCCGCGGGTGATCAGGAGGCGAGTCCGAAGGCCGCGTCACGTCCTGGAGGCAGAAGGCATGGCCCCACCCCGTTTGCACTGTCCGGCTCGCCGGAACCGGCGCACGCCGGTAGGAGTGGTCACGGACATCTCCCGCGCACGACGAACTCTCACGTCAGCGCCCCCGTACACCTGAGGTCGATATGACAGAACGCAACACGTTCCTGCGCAGCATGCACGATGTGGGTCTCGCGGCGTGGTTCGGCGGCACGCTTATGGGCGCAATCGGGGTCAACGGCGCCGCAGAGGAAGCCGGCAGCAGCCCGACAGACACCGCACGGATCGCAAGCGTCGGCTGGGCTAAGTGGACACCTGTCAACGCTGCCGCCATCACCGCTCACCTGATCGGAGCGACCGGACTGCTCACCGCCAACAAGGCCCGCCTTCCCTACCAGCGGGGCCTGATGGCCTCTACCGCGGCCAAGACGGCCCTGACCGGCCTCGCCCTCGCCGCCACCGCCTATAGCCGCGTGCTCGGGAAAAAGGTGGAACTCTCCACCTCCCCCGACCCCGACCAGGCCGACATGTCCACCAGCCACCCCGTCCCGCTGGCGCAAGCCCAGCGACAGCTGCGCCTGGCCCAGTGGGCCGTTCCCGCCTCCACCGCCGCCCTGCTGATCCTCAACGCCCTCCACGGCGAACAACAGCGCCCGGCCGAACAGCTACGCGGCATGGTCAACAAAGCCGTTTCCCGCCTCAACATCCACCACTGACTCACAAGTGCTCCGATCAGCGGATGCCGTTCCGGACAGGCGACTACGGCGACAAGGCCCAACCGACTCGAGAACATCCCCAACGTCACCGTCTCAAAAGAGTTGAAGTCATTGCGGGACAAGCTCACTCAATGGGCCACCGAGCTCTCGCAACAGGCTGCGGGCCACGCACTGGCACCCATCGCTGGTTCTACTCGAAGACCCACACGGAGCCTCCCCCCCGAGGGCGCGTCAGCGCTTGCTCTTCCAGGGGCGAGCAGGCTGGTGGCCTCGGCGATGGCCTCCGGGGAGGGCTTGAAGCAGCGGCGGACGTTCTCCGGTTCGGCGGAGTGGGCGCAGTGGGTCCTGCCGGTCGCTCCAGTCGCTGCGGGGTGCTGCTGGCCCGGCCGGTCCGCCCATCGGCCGGCGTCTGCCGGGCCGGACGTCCGCGGGCTGCTCGGCGCGGTTGTCCTGGGTGGGGCGGGCGACGGCCTGAGGGGGTATTTGAAGGCGGCGAGGGTTCACATCAGGGCGTTCACTGCGGCAGCGAAGGCCCGCGGCATGCGTTCGGCCGTGGGAACGATGCGCGGTGCAAGCACGGGCTGCTGTCGGGCCCGTACCAGAAGTTCCGTCAGTAGCCGATGGCGGCGGGTCGCGCGTTTCCAGTCAGCCTCGTAGCGACCTGGTGTGCCTCGGCGCACGTTGTTGACCAAGGCTTCGGCGCCTGTGAGAGCCAGCGAAATACCTTCACCGGTGAGCGCGTCGATGTATCCAGCGGCGTCGCCCACGAGCAGTACCCGCCCCTCGAATCGGGCACGGGCCTTTTGACGGAGCGGCCCTGCGCCTCGCACCACAGTGACGGCCGTTTCAGCGCGGAGCCTGGCGGTCAGTGCGGGGAAGTGCTCCAGTTGGGCATCAAAGGGGGCACGGTGGGCGGTCAGCAAGGCGACGCCTACGAGTTGCGGACCGAGCGGGGTGACGTACGCCTCCAGATGCCGTCCCCAGTGCACCTCGACGTACGGAGACCAAGGTTGCACGGCGTAGTGGCGGCGAAGCCCGTAGCGGGGTGTACCGCAGGGCTGCGTTGCCAGGCCGAGCGAGCGGCGGACCGGTGAGTGCAAGCCGTCCGCGGCAACCAGCCACCGGGCGCGCAGCCCCGTGCCGGGGATGGTGATGCCCGTGGCGTCCTGCCGTACTTCTTCCACTCGCAGGGGCAGTACGGGCACCCCCGCCTCCACTACGGCCCGGTGCAGGGCGCTGTGCAGGTTGGTTCGGCGCACACCGAGGCCGGGGCCTTGCTTGAATGATGCCTGCACCTGACGTGGGCCCTGGACGTAGCGGATGCCGGCAATCGGGTGGCCGGCGACCTGGAGGCCGAGGGCGGTAAGGGCGTGGACGGCGCAGGGCATCAAACCCTCACCGCACGCCTTGTCGACCGGCGCCTGGCGCGGCTCTGCCACGACGGCGTCCAGGCCGGCGCGCGCAGCATACAGGGCGGTCGCCAGCCCGGCGGGCCCGCCTCCGGCGATCAGCAGGTCGTGGCCGCCGCTCACGCGGGAACCGCTCGGGTGAGCGCGGCGTTCTCGCAGCGCACACGGACCGTGAGCAGGATCGCATTGGCGAGGCTGAACATCGCGGCGGTCATCCACGCGGAATGCACGAGGGGCAGGGCTGCGATCTCCACGACAACGGCGACGTAATTGGGATGGCGAAGGAACCGGTAGGGTCCGGCGCTCACCAGACTCGCTCCCGCAACGACGATGACCCGGGTGTTCCAGTAGGGCCCGAGTGTCGTGATGCACCACCAGCGCAGCGACTGTGCCAACACGACCAGCACGAGCATGGGCCAACCCGGGACGGGCAGGAACGGTCGGTAGACGATCACGGGCTCGAGGAGACAGCACACGAGCAGGCCCACGTGCAGGGCGACCATGACCGGGTAGTGGCCGCGGCCGTACTCCACACCGGTGCGAGCCAGGGTCCATGCCGCATTGCGCCGGGCGACGATGAGTTCCACGACACGTTCGACGGCGACGGCCAGGACGAGAAGCGTGTACCAGCTCATGCGGCCACTCACCAGCGCAACAGGACGAGTTCGGAGCAGAACCCGGGGCCCATCGCCATCAGCAGGCCCCAGGAACCGGGCTCTGGCCGACGGGACTGCCAGGTGTTCTGCAGGATGTGCAGCACGGAGACGGACGACATGTTCCCTACCGCCGCGAGTGAGCACCATGCGCTGTCCAGGGCGTCGGCGGGGAGTCCAAGGGTGTCGGTCACGGCGGAGAGAACCCTTGGACCGCCCGGATGGCACACCCAGGTCTCGATGTCGTCGGTGGTGAGCCCGTGACAGGCGAGGAAAGCACGCACGTGCCGGCCGAAGTGGCCCCGCACGATGCCAGGGATACCTGCGTCGATCACTACGCGGAACCCATCGGCGCCGATGTCCCACCCCAGGAGCTGCTCAGTGCCCGGATACAGGCGGCTGCACGTGGCAACCACCGAGGGTCCGGCGTCGCCCGCCCGGATGCCGGCGCCGATGCCACAGCTACTGCCTCGTGCGACGAGCGCTGCCGCGCCGTCACCGAACAGTGCGCCGGCGACGAGATTGGCGCGGGAGCGGTCGCGCTGCTGGAGCGTCAGCGAGCACAGCTCGACGTTGAGCAGCACAGCAGTGTCGTCGGGATGTCCGCGCAGGTAGTCGTGGAGCCGGGCGATGCCGGCCGCGCCCGCCACGCACCCCAAGCCGAACACCGGAAGCCTTTTCACGTCGGGCCGCAACCCCACGCGCCCGGCCAGACGGGCGTCGAGCGACGGGGCGGCGATGCCGGTGATGGAGGCGCACACCAGTAGGTCCACATCGGTCGGCTCGAGTCCCGCATCGCGCAGTGCGCCGGTGAGGGCTTCCTCCCCCAGCTCCAGGCCGACAGCCATCCATGCGTCATTGCTCTGCCCGAAGTCGCCGAGGCTTGCATACCGCTCGATCGGCAGCGCGAGGTGCCGCGTTCGCACGCCGGCAGATGCGTGCAGACGGCGCAGCAAAGCGCGGTCTGCCCCCGGGGGCAGGCACAGGTCGCCGATCGGCTCGACGAGGTCGTCCTGTGCGTAACGGTGCGGCGGCAGTGCGGTGCGAACGGCTGCGACCGTGATCCCCGTGGCGGGCACAGCCCTCCAGCCCGGCGCCGCTGGAGCAGGGAAAGCATCGCCGGCGATGACTGGGACACGCATGACGGTAATGCCTTCCTTGTCGTGAATGGCTTGTACCTTGCAGTCGTGTCTCTACACCCGTCCGAGGCCCTTCCGCTCACGACACACCGTGTCCCGGCACTGCTCCGCTCCTGCCACCTGGAGCCGGCACTGGCCGTGACGGTCCTCGTGACCGCGCTGGCCGCGGCGGCCGGCCGCGGGCCGGCGGGTTCGGCAGCGGTAGCAGCAGCGGTGCTGGCCGGCCAGCTCTCGATCGGCTGGTGCAACGACGCGGTCGACGCACAGCGCGACACAGATGGCGGCCGCCGCGACAAGCCGGTGGCCGCCGGTGAACTCCCGCCTCGAGTGGTGGCTGTTGCAGCCGGCACGGCGCTGGGGCTGTGCGTACCGCTGTCACTACTGAGCGGCGCGGCAGCCGGAGCGATGCATCTGGGGGGCACGGCCGCGGGCTGGGCGTACAACCTGTGGTTGAAGCACACAGTGCTCTCCCCGCTCCCCTATGCCGTGGGCTTCGGTTCGCTACCGGCCTTCGTCACGCTCGGTCTGCTGTCGCCGTCCTGGCCGCACTGGTGGGCCCCGGCGGCTGGCGCGCTGCTGGGCATGGGCGCGCACCTGGTGAACGTCCTTCCAGACATCGACGACGATCTCGCGGCCGGTGTGCGCGGACTGCCCCAGCGGCTGGGCCGGACGGCCTGCCGGCGGCTGGCCCCGCTCATGATGCTGGCGGCTGTGGCCGTGCTCGTAGCAGGGCCACCTGGGCCGGTGGGGGCGATGAGCTGGATACTGGCGGCGGCCGCAGCCATCTCCATCCTGAGCACGGCTGTGCCATCGAAAGCTGGGAACCGGTGGCCGTTCCGGGCGGCGATCGTAGTTGCAGGCATGGCCGTGGCACAGCTCCTGCTGCGGGGGGCGGACATGGTCCGGCCTTGAACCGCCGTAGCTCCATGTTGGGCGAACGCATAGCCGTAACACCCGCACGGTGTACACCGTGTCGCCAGGAAGCTAGCCGCCACCCCGGAGCACCACGATGCTGCCAAGCGCTGTACGTGGCGTGGGTCGACCGCAAGGGCACACCGACACCCGAGCCAACGAACCCTCTCCGAGTAGCCCACCGGCCGCGTCCGCCCCGTTCACACGCTCCCGCCCCGGCCGGCGCCCCGCGAAGATGCTGCCCATGCCCGACGATCACTGCTCGAAGTGCTGCCTCGTCAAGCCGCCCAAGCCCGAGACGCCCGCGCCGTGGCCGTTGGGTGCGCTCCTGTAGCTCGGCATCATCCTCGGCGTCGGCGGTCGCAGGATCCGGGGCAATGACCTTCGGTGGGTCTGGTAGCCCGGCCGGCGTCGCCTTCGAAGTGCTGGAAGACGAAGCCGATGTGCCGGGCGCGCAGCGCGGAGAGCTGGGCGTCGGACAGCGTGCTGACGTCGTACCCGGCCACCCGGACCTCGCCCGAGGTGGCCCGGTCGAGGGTACCGAGCAGGTTGAGAAGGATGGGCTTTCCGGAGCCGGACGGGCCGACGATGGCGGTCAGTTCGCCGCGCTCCACCCGGAGGTTCACGCCCCACAGGGCGTGCACCCCGCCCGGGTACACCGGCTCACCGTCGAGGAGAACACCCCCGTCCGGCAGGTCACGTTGCGCGGCCGCCGCGATGTCGGAGAACGCCGCCGTCAGCTCGGTGCCCCTACGGGAACGCATCTCCACCCGGCCATCGGGGTGCCGGGCAAGGAGCGCCGCTATCGGGAGGTGACGATCACCGGACCGGAGCCTTCGCGGAGGCCAGGCTCGAATTGCGCGACTCCCTGGCACGCGTGTCGCGGAAATTTTGCCCGCTGCGGTGGCTCAAGGGCCGGCGGTCTCCTCATATCCGCGCGGCCGCGGGACATGAGTGGCGTTCCGGGTACTGGCGTGACTGTCCACTGAGAACGTTGAGCCCAAGGCTGAGGAATCCGGCATGCTGATGGCCCACTCTGCAGTACTACGCAAGCTCGTAGACGAGTACGAGGCCCTCCAGGCGGTACACGCCGAACGCGGTGACGCAGAGCCGCGTGGACGAATAGCAGAGGTCGCCTGCGCCCTGTGCATATCCACCGGCACCTCCGACGTGGACGCGGCCCTGGTCGCCGCCCACCACCAGCTCCCCGGAGCTCAGGTACATGACGACTCTCTTCTCGCCCCCTGAGCGCACAAAGGCACTGCCGGGGCGGCCCCACCGCTGGTATCGCGATCATCGTGGACCTTGTCCCTGAACGTCTGGCGCGGGCACGCGCCCGGGGTGTGCACACCCTGAACTTGAACGAATACGGAAAGAATGTGGGCGATGAAATCCGCGGCCTTACCGCCGGCGGCCGCGGCACCGACGCCGTCATCGACGCGGTGGGCATGGAGGCACACGGCGCGCCGTTGGCCAGGGCAGCCCAACAGTTCGCCGGCCTGCTGCCCGACACGCTCGGGGAGAAGATGATGGGTCGAGCCGGTGTGGACAGCATGGCTGCCATCAACACCGCCGTCGATGCCGTGCGCCGCGGCGGCACCATCTCGCTCATCGGCATCTATGGGGGCACCATCGACCCCATGCCGATGATGACGATGTTCGACAAGCAGATCCAGCTGCGCATGGGCCAGGCCAACGTCAAGCACTGGGTGCCCGACATCCTCCCGCTCCTCACCGATGCCGACGTCCTCGGCGTCTACGACTTCGCCACCCACACGCTGCCCCTCGAAGAAGGCCCACGCGCCTACAAGACCTTCCAGGCAAAGGAAGACGGCATGGTCAAGACCGTCCTCACGCCCTGAACTGCCAGGTGCCAGCCGGAACGGAAGCCGTGCTTCGCAGGGCGCCTCTATCCGCCCAGCTGACCCAGCTCTGCCCCGAGAAGCAGCCACGGCTCCAGGGGGCCGAAGGGCACCGACCTGGCCCCGCTCGCCCGCTTCGCTCAGGGCACCCCACCATTCTCACTCAATGAAGGAGACGCGAAGTGGCAGGCGACAACCGAGCCGAGCAGAACCCGGTCACCAAGCACCCTCAGCCGGAATTCGAGCAGCAAGATCAGGCCCACCCGGGCTGGACGGGGCCCATGGACCCTCCGCCCGACCACGGGGAGGAGTCCTACCGGGGCAGCGGCCTTCTGGAAGGACGCAAGGCCGTGGTGACCGGCGGGGACTCCGGCATCGGGCGGGCTGTCTGCCTGGCCTTCGCACGCGAGGGCGCGGACGTCCTGTTCACCTACCTCCCGGAAGAGGGCAAGGAAGCCGGCGAGACCTCCCGCCACATCGAGGAAGCCGGGCGCACCCCGGTGGCGGTGCCCTGCGACATCCGCGAGGAAGAGCAGTGCGAACGTCTTATCGAACGGGCGGTGACAGAGTTCGGCAGGATCGACATCCTCGTCAACAACGCCGCCTACCAGATGTCACAGCCCGACGGCATCAGCGCCATCACCACCGAACAGTTCGACCGCGTCGTCCGCACCAACCTCTACGGCATGTTCTGGCTGTCGAAGATGGCCATGCCGCACATCCCTCAAGGCGGATCGATCATCAACTCAGCCTCTGTGCAGGCATACAAGCCCAGCCCCCACCTGCTCGACTACGCGATGACCAAGGGCGCCATCGTCACCTTCACCCAGGGGCTCGCTCAGATGCTGGCCTCCGACGGCATCCGCGTCAACGCAGTCGCCCCCGGGCCGGTGTGGACTCCTCTGATCCCGGCGACGCTCCCGGACACCACCACCTTCGGCAAGCAATCTCCCCTGGGCCGGCCGGCCCAGCCTGCCGAGATGGCACCCGCCTACGTCTTCCTCGCCTCACCCCAGGCCAGCTACATCACCGCCGAGGTCCTCAATGCCACCGGCGGAACACCACTTCCGTAAGGAGCCGGTGGACCGCTCGTGGAGGCGCCGGTACGCCGTCCAGCTGAGGTCGCACGCCGGAGTCCAGGGAGCAACGCGGCCCGCCAGAGGATCTCGTCGCACAGCAGACGGCCGAGGCCCGCGATCGTGGGCTGGCCCAACAGCGCACTCTTGGCGGCACCCCGCCGTCCTGACAGCAGGTCCGTCGGCTCCGCCCGGCCCACGGCCAGGGCGTCGGGTCCCAACCGGTCCAGTTTTCGGCCGACGCCCGAATCGTCTGCCAACTGCGTTCCCTGGGGCTTGTGTTGATCGCGGTAGCGCAGGCCGGCGCCGCCGAGGTCAGCACACGACAGGCATGCGCGGCAAACGGTTCGTCGGAGGAACGGCACCACAGGTGAGCAGTCTTCAGCTCCGTCTCGGTGAGTTTCGTCTTCCCTGGCGGATCAGGCATTTTCTCGTGCGGGTCGCGTACCTCGCCCAGGCCCCATCTCTCCATGTCAGTGATCGCCCAGCACCAGGGGCCGAGCGATAGCACTGGAGACACAAGGAAGAGATCCGGGCAGTGGGACGGGAACAAGAGAGAGCCCTGCGACTCGACAGCGAAGTCATCCTTCCAGCTCAGAAAATCTCCTCAGCGGTGGATCTGACGATGCGGGCCTGCATGTTGCCTTCCATCATGCGCAGGGCGGCCTCGGCGAGATCAGGGTGGATATGCGCACAGGCGTCCTCGACGACGGTGACACCGAAGTGCCGGATATGCGCGTCGAGCGCCGAGTAGAGCACGCACTGTTCGGTGACCTGGCCGCCGAGCACGATCGTGTCGATGCTGTGCTGGCGCAGGAGATATTCGAGGGGCGTCTGGTAGAAGATCGGGTGCCGCGCCTTGACCACGAACAGCGACTCCTCATCCGGCCGGAGCGGCTCCACGAGGTCCGCGTGCGGGCCGCTGAGCACGGTGTCCAGCAGCTCGTCATGGTGCGAGCGCCACAGCCCGAAATTGTCGTTGACGTAGATGACCTGGGCCTCGCTCTGCCGGGCCCGTTCGATCAGCGAGGTGAGGTGCGGCAGGACCGTGCGTACCGAGGGCAGGAGCAGTTCGGCGTCCTCGTGGTCGTAGGAGTTGAGCATGTCGATCACGATGAGTGCGGTGTCGGACATGGCGCGGCTCCTGGTCAGCCCCGGGCCGGACGTTCGCGGACCACGTCCTCTGTTCGCTTGTCGTCACGCAGGCCGAGGAACCGCGGATGGCGCAGCATGTCGTCGCGGGTCCACTCCGTGAAGCCGATCTGGGCGACGAGTTCGGGCCGCACCCAGTGGACGCCCCGGTCACGCACGGACCCGTCGAATGGGGAAAGGTCGCACCCGCGGGCGTCGAGCAGGGTACGGACCGGCGCAGGGTCTGCTGGTCGAAGCCGGTGCCGACCTTGCCCGCATAGCGAAGGGCGCCGTGCGCGTGGTAGCCGAGGAGCAGGGCACCGAATCCGGTTCTGCTGCCGGCTGGTTCGGTGAAGCCGCCGATAACGAACTCCTGGCCCTGCGCGCACTTGAGTTTGAGCCAGTCCGAGGAGCGGCGGGGAAGGTAGCGGCCGGCTGCCCGTTTGGCGATCAGCCCCTCCCAGCCGCGGGCACAGGCATCCTGCAGTTCGCGGGCGCCGCCGTGGTTGCGGTGCGGGGTGAAGCGCAGTGGCTGTCGAATGTCCAGCGCCCTGCGCAGCAGGGACTTGCGGGTGCGCAGCGGCAGCCCGTTGAGGTCGCGGCCGTTCAGCCGCAGCATGTCGAAGACGTAGTACGTCACCGCGACGCCGCTGGCGCGGGCCTGCTCGTGGTCGGTGAGCTGCATCCGATGCTGGAGGCGGGCGAAGTCAGTGCGGCCGTGTGCGAAGGCGACGATCTCGCCGTCGACGGTGAAGTCGCGGCATCCCTGGCGGCCGAGGGCGTCGACGATTTCCGGGTAGCTGGAGTTGACCTCGCGGCCGGTTCGGGACAGCAGCCGGGTGCGGTCAGGTTCGCGCAGGCCGAGCGCCCGCACCCCGTCGAGTTTGCGTTCGAATATCCACTCATCGTCGAATTCCCGGCGGTCGCTGAGCACGGCCAGCATCGGGCGCACCGCGTACTCCTCGCCGGCCGGGGCGTCGTCCAGCAGCGCCTGCTCAGCCGGGGGTAGCGCTGCCGCCAGCAGCTCACCTGTCCCGGTCATCACCGCTCCCTCCGCCCGGGGCCTCCTCCTCGACGACGCGCTGCAGGATCCGACCGCTGCGGACGGACCGGGCTCGGCGGGCGTCGGGGGTGTCACGACATCCGGCTCGCTCGTCGCCCTCCACGTCCAGCAGCCAGCACTCCCGCTCCCCGGGACCGCCGGTCGGCGTCATGGATCTGCTCCACGAAGCAGGGTGCGTCACCGGACGGGGCCTGCCCGCCCTGCGGCTCGCGGGTCCGGCCGAAGTGCCGATTGCCACGATACGTAGTCAGCTTGTTCCTACTGGTCACGGGCCCGCCCACCTTTCTCTGGAGGCCGCATCTCTCACTTTGGCGCGCGGCGGACAGCGGCGCATGTGCACCTGCGGGCTCGCGCCGCGGCCTTTTGCCTGCCCATAGCGGGTAACACCACGTGTCACAGGGCACTCAACAGCCTCAGAAGGTACGACGCGCTGGAAGAGGGCGCCCACGAGTACCGGTACGTGCGCAACACGCTCTGGTGCGCTACGCCGCCCGACATTTCTCCGCCTGCAGGGAGCCCACCGTGGCCATGCTGCAGGTCGGTACGATCGGCCTGATCAAGGCCATCGACCGCTACGACGTCTCACGTGGCGTGGAGTTCACCACGCTCGCCGTCTCCTACACCCAAGGTGCGATCACGGACGAGGCAGAAGTGGCAGAAGGAATCGTCGCCTCCAACGGCTGACACAGCGAGCCATCGAACGGCCCCACAAGCCTCCGGCTCCACGCACCAGACCGACCTCATCTCCGACCTCGTCGGCGCCGAAGACCGCCCTGGCACTTGCCGAAATCATCCAGCCCGCAAGCCGCACTTGGCCAGCGACCGCACCCTACTCGAACTCCCCCTCGGCGCCGAGATGACCCAAGACTGCCGGGCGCAGCCTGCCGCTCCTCTCGCGGGTTACAGATGACTGCGTAGGCAGTTGGCTCCGTAGGGCGGGGCTGCGCTCAGGGGGAGGGGCAGACGGACCGGCGCCCAACCGCTGCTTGCCCGGCGTGATCGGCCTAAAGGAGAATCTGCGCGCCGAGACCTCTATGCCTCAGTGTCCTCCCTGCAGGGGACGCGCGGGCTCACCGGCCGTGCCCGGCATGCCTCCTTCTCGTCGTCGCTCGTGACGGGCCGCGTTCACCATCGCGTCTCGACGATCGCATTTACCGCAGCACGCGCTGGCCCCCATACCTCCAGGCTCGGGCATTGCACCTCAGCGCGGCCCGGTTCATCGCCGGAAGAGGGACGCAGGCATGGCCCAAGGTCATGACCACGACACTACCGCCAGGTGGCCAGGGGATCGGATAGCTAGCAGGCTGGAGAAGACGCGCGCGGACCCATCCAGATCCTGGTACCCGGCTCTCGGAGCGGAGGTGCCGTATGAGCACGTGGCCGGCCACGGCCCCCGGCCTGCGGCCGCTGGTGACGCTTGCCGGTGTTTATCTTCCGCAGCACGACACGCGGCTGCTGTTGCGCGCCCTGTACCGCGAAGGTGTGGGGGCGGGCACCGAGCTCCTGGACCTCGGTTCGGGCAGTGGGGCCCTCGCGGTGGGAGCGGCGCGGTGTGGCGCTCTGGTCACTGCCGTCGACATCTCCTGGCAGGCAGTCCTGGCCACAAGGATCAACGCCTGGCTCTCCCGGCAGCGCGTCACCGTGCGTCGCGGCGATCTGACCGCAGCTGTCGGCGGCCGTTCCTTCGACGTGCTCGTCAGCAATCCGCCTTACGTCCCCGCACCCGGCAATCAGACGCCCCGGGGGCCGTCCCGCGCCTGGGACGCGGGACGCGACGGACGGCTGCTCGTCGACCGCATCTGCGACGCCGCGCCGCGCGCGCTCCGCCCCGGAGGCGTCCTGCTCATGGTCCATTCCGGACTGTGCGGCACCCAGGACACCTTGGAGCGCCTGACATCCGCGGGGCTGCGGGCGACGGTCAGCGACCGCGCGGTCATACCGTTCGGCCCGGTCCTGCGCTCCCGGCTGGCCTGGCTGCGGTGCCAAGGCCTGCTGGACGAGGTCCAGGACACAGAGGAACTGGTGATCATCCGTGCCGAAAACTCCTGAGCGGCCACGCCGCATCACCCTCGTCCGAAACGGCCCGCTCCTGGTGGAAGGGCCGGTGGAAGTAGTCGGTGACGACGGTGCAGTAGCCGTCTCCCGACGCTTCACCGTTGCGATCTGCATGTGCCGGCGCAGCCGCAGCTACCCCTGGTGCGACACCAGCCACCGCAATCGTTCGAAGCTCCCGCCCGACCGTGCAGCCGGCACCGACTGCCCAGCAGCCGACCGGACCACCGAAGGAGACCAGCAATGAAGGCCGACCTCGGAGCCGCCCGGCCCGGCAAGCCGCAGCTTCCGCGACCGCGCGGCTACCTGTCCGACGCGGTGATCTCGTGGCTCCGCACCGGGAAGGGACCCTTGCCGACGCGGGAGGAGGTCCAGCGTGAGGGCCCGTACGGGGCAGATCTCCAGCTCGCCCTCTACGTGCTGTACGAACTGCACTATCAGGGCTTCGACGGCGTGGACGACGACCGCGAATGGGCTCCCGCACTGCTGTCGGTGCGGCGCTACCTGGAGGAGGCGTTCCTCCGGGCCCTCCGCGCTGACGTCCCGGCGCTCGGCGCGCAGGAGGCGATGGCCGGCCTCCTGACCGAGCCCGCCACCGACGACGGCAACAGCGTCAGCCACTACTTGAAACGCGAAGGCCGACTGTGGCAGCTGAGGGAGTACGCCGCCCTCCGCTCGCTGTACCACCTCAAGGAAGCCGACCCGCACGCCTGGGTCCTCCCTCGTCTGCGGGGCCGCGCCAAGGCCGGCATGGCCGCCATCGAATTCGATGAGTTCGGTGCCGGGCGGGCCGAGGACATCCACGCCCAGCTCTTCGCCGACCTCATGGCAGACCTCGCCCTGGAAACCGCGTACGGGCACTACCTCGACCTGGCTCCCGCGGAGACGCTCGCCATCGTCAATCTCATGTCCCTGCTGGGGCTGCATCGGTCACTGCGCGGGGCACTGGTCGGTCACTTCGCCACGGTCGAGGTCACCTCGTCGCCAGGATCACGACGCCTCGCAGAAGCCATGCGCCGCACAAGTGCCGGCCCAGCCGCGGAGAGGTTCTACGACGAACACGTCGAAGCCGACGCCGTCCATGAACAGGTCGTCCGCACAGAAGTGGTCGATGGTCTGCTGAAGGACGAGCCAGACCTGGAAACCGATGTCGCCTTCGGAATCGGTGCCACCACACTTCTCGACAGCCGACTTGCCGGATATCTGCTCGCCGCCTGGCGGGAGGACCGCAGCGCACTGCCGGCGCCATTGCCGCACGTCCGCACCCGCAGGTCCACACGGAGCGTGACCTGAAAGCGCGTCCTCATCGGCAGGGCCGGGCGAAAGGACGACAGGAGGGTGTGATGGACGAGAGTACTGAGTTCTGGACTCCGGCGGAGACCACGGCCTTCCAGGAGCCTTCGCCCGCCGTGGCGGCGGCTCGCGAGTCCTTGGCCTCGACCGGCGTCCACCTCATGCCCGCAGCCGCCGTGAGGGCACACTTCAGCTCCGGAGAGGAGGAGTGGGCGCGCTTCGCCTCGCATTGGGAGGGCCTTTCCCAGGACCGGTATGCCGCCGAACGCGGCACCTGCCGGCTGCGCCGTTACGGACGGTTCTCGCTCACCCCCGCCACCGGCGAGCTGACCCAGTTGCCGGACACCCCGTTTGTGCAGCCGGATCGGAGCAACCCGCTCTACGTGGACGTCGACCGGCACTTCGATCCGCTGACCGACGCCTTTGTGACAGACCCGCTGCTGCGCTCGGTCGTGTCGCTTCTCGGACACGTCGCGGGCGCCCTGGACTCCGCCCCGTGCTGGATCGCGAAGGTGCATCCGTTCCGGGTTGTCGCCACGGCGGGCGGCGAAGGGCAGCCGACTCCGGAGGGCCGGCACCGCGACGGAGTGACGCTGGTGTCTTCGTTGCTGGTCGGACGCAACAATGCGAGCGGGGGCCGGAGCAGCGTCTTCGCTCCGGAGGGGCCCACTCTGCTCTCGGCCACTCTGGACGAACCCGCGAGCCTGCTGCTGTCGGACGATCGCCGTACCTTGCACGGCGTGTCACCCATCCGTCCGCTGGATCCGTCCCGGCCTGCGCACAGGGACGTGCTGGTCACCACTCTCACGCCGGCCTGACGGTGACGCCTCCCGGTGGACGTCCTCCCGGTGGCTCTCCTCGTCGAACGTCAGCCGCTCGAGATCATCCACTACGTCCGCCAGGTGTGCGCGACGGCGCCACGAGGTCCGCTGACGCTGAGCGCCGCAGCCCCGCTCGGCGAGCCGACGCAGGAAGCCGACGGCCCGGTCGAGATCCCCGTGCTCCTCCAGCGCAGGGCGGACATGCTCGACGAGCCGGGCGGCCTGCACGGAGGAGGGCAGGATCCGGCCCGTCAGTGCATCGACCCCCTCGCCCGCCCACCCGTCGCGCGCGGCTCGCCAGTAGGCGGCGCGCACCAGTTCGCTGCAGGTCTCGGGGCCGGTGTGGCCGCGCTGTACCAGCGCGCCGGCCGTCACCACGAGCGCCCGGATCAGAACCGCCAGGCCGACGGTGTCCGTCGCCTCCGCCGGGACATCCATGACCCGGATCTCCAGGGTGGGGAACTGGGGATTGGGTCGCACGTCCCAAAAAGGGACGCTGGCATCCAGCATCGCCTCCGACTCATGCAGGGCGGCGGCAAGCCGCTCGTAGTGGTCCAAGGACTCGACGTACGGCGGGGGCCCCAAGGCTGGGAAGCGGCCCCTGATCACGGTGCGCCAGCTGGCATACCCCATGTCCCGCCCGTCGAGGAAAGGCGAGTTGGCACTCATCGCCACGAGCAGCGGCAACCACGGCCGCAAATGATTACCGACCAGCACCGCCACCTCCCGATCCGGCAAGTGCACGTGAATGTGTGCGGCGCAGATGGCGAATCCATCGAGCAAGGCCCCGAACTGGTCCAGGCCCGCCCGGTAGCGCGGATGGTCCCCAACGATTGCCGGGCCCTCGCGCCCAATGACCGGTGTACCGGAAGCACAGACGCCGAGCCCTTCGGCCCGCGCGGCTGCTGCGGCGGCCCCTCGTACGGCGACCAGCTCGTCATACAGGGCGGCGCCCTCCCGGCAGGGAGGCGTTTTCACCTCAACCTGACACTCATCGAATTCCCCCGAGACGAGGTCACCCACCGCCTCCCGGGCCCGCGCCACCACCCGCCTGCCCAGCGATGACACCGCCCGGCTGGCTGGATCGACGAGAAAGAACTCTTCCTCCACGCCCAGCAACGGAGCCGGGGCGCGGCCCGTCGGCCCACCGGGGCACTGCCCGCTGGTCATCCTCCCTCCGGCCCCTGCCGACTCTCGGCCACTGTTCCGGGCCGGCGGCCGCGGGAGGGACCGGGAGAAGGCCCGGTCGAGCAGGCCCGCCGGCCCGCGCTCTCGCCCAGTGCGGTCCTGGATCCCACCGAACAGGCGGTGGCACCGGAACCTTCGATGACATCCACCGTCATGGCGCCTCCTTGCCCCGGTTTCTCCTGTTTACGCCGTACCCGGCCAGGGCGCGACTCCAGGAGCCGGGGGCGGCAAGCGACAAACTCGCCAGGCCCTAGGCATCCGTAGAGAACCGCGCCCACACACGGTGCTGGCCGAGAAGTTGGGAGAGCTGATCCAGGGTGCCGGAGCCGTCGTTGCTGATGACTACGCCGGGGGCGTCAGTGGGGACACCTGCGGCCTGGAGGGCGTCCTCGGCGCCGGCCCAGCCGCCGAGTGCCTTGCCGTGGCGGAACGCCTCGGACAGCATCAGCAGGACCCGGGGGTCAGTCTCGGTCCGGCCCGCCGCGGGATCACCGGCCTTGGCGTCACGCGCGCCATAGGCGTCCTTGCCGGGTCCGGGGGCCCCGGCGAGCACGAGGGCGTCGAACTCGATGGAGCGGGCGGTGGCGAAGGTGCGTTGCACAGTGATCGGATCGCCGGCCGCGTCCAACTTGCCGCCGGCCGGGGCGATGACCAGGGGGACCATGTCGGCATCGAGCACGGCCTGCCGCAGCGCGCGTACCCCCTCAAGGTCACCGTTGTCGTCCGCGACGATGCCGATGATGCGACCGTCCAGCGGCCAGGTCCGGCCGATCTGGGACAACGCCGGGCTGGGGTCGACGGAGGCGAGGGGGCGGTCGGCCTCGGCAGGCGGCAGCCCGAGACCTGCGGCGACGCCCTCGCAGAGTTCCGGGTCGATGTTGGCGAGGACCCGCAGTGCCCGCTCCTTGATGGCTTGCTCGTAGCACTTGTTGAGCTCGAAGGTGTAGGCCGCGATGATGTGCTCGCGTTCGACCGGGGTCATGCTGAGCCAGAAGCGGCGGGGCTGGCTGAAGTGGTCGTCGAAGCTCGCAGGTGCTTCCCGGACCTTCTTCGCGGACGGGAGTTCCACGGGTACCTCGATGTATGCCCCGGTGTCCGCTCCGGCGAGGAAGAGGCAGCCACCGTCGAGGGAGTTAGGCCGGTAGGGCGCCACGCCGCTGTGGACCGCGTCCTGGTGGAAGCCGTCCCGCGTCATGTCGTTGACGGGGGCGTGGGTGCGGTTGATCGGGATCTGGGCGAAGTTGGGGCCGGCGAGCCGGGTGATCTGGGTGTCGAGGTAGGAGAACAGGCGGCCTAGTGCTGTTCGTGAACGAGCAGCGGCGCAGCGTACTGCCCGAGCGCCTCCTCAGCGGTATAGCCGAATAGCTTCTCGGCCTCCGGGCTCCACAAGACGGTCCGCCCATCGGCATCCAGCAGCACCGCGGCAACGCCGAGAAGATCCATCAGTCCGCTCGGCTGCGACGATCGCTCCTCCGGCTGGCCGGCGTCAGCCGGACGCCCATCGGCTGTGCTCACACGGGCACTCCTTCCATACGCCGGACCATAAGGACCTCTGCTCGCGCCAGTCCGTGGCCCTGGCCCGTACCTATGGAGTGCTTTGGCTTCCATGGTCCTCCTTGGAGCGGCCGACCGCTCACGCGCTGGAGCAGGATGGTCCCCGCCCCTTTCCAACTTGATCATTTGTCGTGAGCGCTGCTGGAATCAGTGGCGTACCTGGTAGGTGAGGCTGCTCCAGGTGAGGGCCTGGGCCGCTCGCGCGGCGGGGCCTCCAAGGTCCACCTCAGTGCCGACGGCCGGTGCCGCCCGCTGGTGACGTGTCGCTCGGCGTCTCGGGCGTGGTTGGCTGGCGGGGGCGGCCGGGGGTGCGGGCGGCGCCGATGCATCGCAGTGGCGTTCTGGTCGGCTATCCGGCCCTAAGAGGTGGGGTGGTTGGGCGTCCTGATCGGGGCGTACGAATCTCACAAGCCGGGATCCAGCCGGCCGCGGCGGGCAGGCGGGCGCAGCAGTCACCGCCCCGCACGAGGTCGTACAGCTCCACTGACTACTGGTTTTCGGACCCGTCAGGTTTCCCTTTTCAGGGCCGCATGTTCACCGAGTCGATCGCACAGCGGACCAGTCCAGCTCGCCATGGGAGCTGAGCTCGTCGAGACCAGGCGATGGAGCTTGGCTCACACCCGCGCCTTGGCCCACTCGGAAAAGGGCCGATGGGACGTGGCTCCGGATGGCCCGAACGACGCGGAGAGCAACTGCTGCCATGTACATCCCGACGTGGCCTCGAACCGATCGCCGCGAGCGAACCGCACTGGTCATGCAGGAGACCGCGGGCGAGGGATCCGCACTGCCCCCGGCGGGTCACCCCACCTGCGACTTGAGGTGGTCGACCACGTCGGTGAACTCCTTCGTCGGCGAGAAGTCGAGGTACTCGCAGTCCTCAAGAGCCTCCGGGGCGTGCCCGGATGCCCAGTAGAAGGCTTGCCCGGCCTCGTAGATGTCGTTCCCGCCCGCTGTCCGCATCTTCAGCCGCCCCTTGAGCAAGTATCCCCAGTGGGGGCATTGGCACAGATCACCGGGCAGACCTCTGAAAGCCGGCGCCAGGTCCGTGCCCTGGGGAATCGTCACGAAGGCGACAGACATGTCTCCCCCGACTTCCTGCATGCGCAGTTCCACACCGCCGCCTTCGATCGCAATGGGAGCGTCGTTCCGCGTCGTCGCAGTCATGCTTCCTCCTCGTCGAGCCCGCCGTGGGATATAGGGAACGCCGCCCCTCCAGCCTGCTGCTCGCCCCCTGCCTGGGGCTGGTGGACCGGGCGGCACCGTAGGCGGCTTGGGTGGCGAGCAGGTACTTCTCCCCGGAACGGTGCGCGGAAAGGTAGTTCAGCAGTGCCCTCATTGCACTCGCCGGTCCTCCAACGGGGCCGCCATCAGCATGTCCTCATCGGTCGGGGGGAGATGCGGGGTGTGGTTGACCAGTCGGGCCGAGTTGGCGACGACGGCGATGCTGCTGGTGTTGTGCAGCAGGGCGGCGAGGACCGGGTTGATCGAGCCGCCGGCGCCGGCAACCAGCCCCACGAGGTTGACGCCGATGGCGAGGCCGTAGTTCTGGCGGACGAGGCGCAGGGTGTGGCGGCTGAGTTCGACGACGGCGGGGACCTGCCGCAGGTCGTCGCCGGGCAGCGCGATGTCGGCGGTTTCGAGGGCGACATGGGAGGAGTGTGCGCCCATGGCGATGCCGACGTCGGCGAGGGCCAGGGCGGGGGCGTCGTTGGTGCCGTCGCCGACCATGGCGACCGTATGGCCCTCGGCCTGCAGGTCGCGGATGAGTTGGAGTTTGCCCTCGGGCAGGGCATGTGCATGCACTTCGGCGATGCCCAGGCTGTCGGCGACCACCTGCGCAGTCTCTGGTGCGTCGCCGGTGAGCAGTACCAGACGGGACACCCCCAGATCTCTGAGCTGTTGGATGACGGCGCCGGCCCCGGCCCGTACGGCGTCGGAGACGCCGAGCAGGCCGATCAGATCGTCGTCGTGAGCGATGCAGATGACGGTCTCGCCGCCGCTCCGCAGCCGCTCGGTCCAGCTCTGGGCCTCTTCCGTTAGCTCGACGCCGTGTTGGCGCAGCAAGGCGGGGCTGCCCACGAGCAGCCGGGTGCCGTCGAGTTCGGCGCGCATGCCCATGCCCAGGACGACCTCGCAGGCTTGGTGGATGGGCGCGTGGAGGTGCTGTTCTTCGGTGTGGGCGACGATGGCCTGGGCGAGGGGGTGGCGGGCGTGCAGTTCGCCGGAGGCGGCCAGACTGAGGACCTGGTTGGCGGTGAAGTGGTCGCTGAGGGTGACGACGCTGGTGACCAGGGGGCGTCCGAAGGTGAGGGTGCCGGTCTTGTCGAAGACGACGGCGGTGACCCGGCCGATGCCCTCCAGGTGGGTGCCGCCCTTGATGAGGGTGCCGCGGCGTGCGCCGTTGCCGATGGCGGCGCTGATGGCCGTGGGGGTGGCCAGTCCGGCCGCGCAGGGGCAGGCGATCAGCAGCATCGTCATGGCGCGGCGGGCATCGCGGGTGACGACGTAGGTCAGTGCGGCCAGCGCGAAGGAGACGGGGACGAAGCGCTGGGTGAAGCGGGTGGCGACGGTCTGGATCGGTGCCCGGTCGGACTGGGCCTCTTCGACCCGGCTGATGATCCGGCCGACGGTGGTGTCCGCACCGACGGAGGTGGCACGGACGGTCAGTGAGCCGGAAGTGACGATGGTTCCGGCGTAGACCTCGGCCCCGGCGCGGGCGTAGACGGGCAGCGCCTCGCCGGTGATCGCGGCCTGGTCGACGAGGGCTTCACCCGTGACGACGCGGCCGTCGACGGGGATCCGGTGGTGCTCGTAGACGGCGACCAGATCGCCGGGCGCGACCTCTTCGAGCGCCACCTCGGTCTCGATGCGCCCCTCGCCGTCTGCGCGTTCTTCCCGTACGAGCCAAACGCGTTCCTCGCCGATGGTGAGCAGCTCCTCGATGGCCCGTCGGGTCCGGCGGAGGGTGAGGGTCTGCAGGAATTCGCCGATGTTGAGGAGCCAGAGGACGGTGAGGGCGACGACGTTCTCACGCAGGACGAGCGAGATGACGGTCGCCGCAGTGACGAGGGTGTCGGTGCCGGGATGGCTTCGGCCCCGCAGGGAGCGCAAGGCACCGCGGAAGAAGGGCAAACCGGTGAAGAGGGTGATCGCGCCGAGGAGGCCGGAGGAGCCTGCGGTGATGCGGGGGCGGCCGAGCAGCCGGCGCAGGGCCATGAAGGCGAGGACGGCGCCGCCGACGACCAGCCGGGCCAGTTCGCCGGTGGAGGAGTCGGGGGTGGAGCGGGTGGGTTTGGCGGGCGCGGAAGGGGGCGGGGGCTCTTCGAGGGAGGTGACCAGGCGATCGACATCCAGCAGGTCCGGGGCCATCCAGATCACGACGCTGCCGGTGCGCGGGAAAATCCGCAGCGCCCGGAAGCCCCGCATGCCCACCAGACGCTCATCGACCAGTCCGGCGCTGCCGGGGCGTGCCCGTACCCAGGGGACGGTCAGCCGGACCCGGCCCGAGGCCACGGACCGTACGACCACATCGGACATGGTCAGTGCTCATGCCCGTGGTCGTGCTCGGTGGCTACCGCAGAGGGTGGCGGGACCTCTTCGCCCAGTGATGTACGAGCCTCGGCGAGGACATCACCGGCCTTGAGCCGGGCCTCTTCCGCGGCCGAGGCCAGCCACCGGCTGGTTCGGATGCCGCCGGCCAGACCGTTGATCACTGCCTTGCGGGCGGCGGGTTTTGCCTCGGGGAGGCGCTTGGCGGCGCCTTTGATGATCAGGGCGCCCACCACTCCGGAGACGGCATGGTGAGCCAGCCATCCGGCTGCGCCGCCGGCGAGTGCGACGGGGTGCATAAGGACTCCTTCCGTCGGTACCGGCTTCTTCAAGTGTGCGTCCGTACGGGGTCACCGGGCGAGCCGAGCGCGGTCCGTGGTGCCCGCTGCGTACGCCGCGCCTCCACCAGCCGGCACCCGAGGTAGATCACGAACGCCAGGGTGGTGACATAGGGGCTGATGGGGATGGTGCTGCCGAGCGCGAGCAGGATGCCGCCTTCCATAGCGCACAGCGCGAAGACGACGCTCAGCACCGGCAGCAGCACGGGGGAGGCGGTGATCCGGGCCGCGGCGGCCGCGGGTGTGACCAGGAGCGCGAGCACCAGCAATGCCCCGACGATCTGTACGCACAGTGCCACCGCGAGGCCCAGGACCAGCATGAACGTCAGGGACAGCGTCCGTACGGGCACACCGCGGGCCTCGGCCACCTCCGGATCGACGCTGGCGAAGGTCAGCGGCTTCCAGACGACGGCGAGCGCGACAAGCACCACCACCGACGTGCCGACGAGCCAGGCCATCTGCGGGGTGTCGACCGCGATGATCTGGCCGGTCAGGAGGCCGAACTTGTTCGCCGCCCGGCCCTTGTAGAGGGAAAGAAACAGCACCCCGAGGCCGAGCCCGAACGGCATGATGATGCCGATCACCGAATTGCGGTCGCGGGCGCGGACCCCCAGGACGCCGATCGCTGCGGCTGCCAGCAGGGACCCGGCGATGGACCCGGCGACGATGTTCACCCCGAGCAGCAGCGCGGCCGAGGCCCCGGCGAACGAGAGTTCACTGATGCCGTGCACCGCGAACGGCAGATCCCGCATGATCACGAACACCCCGGCCAGCCCGCCGACCAGGCCGAGCAGCACCCCGGCGATCAGGGAATTCTGCACCAGGCCGAGCAGCTCTCCGTAGTTGTCGAAGTTGAAGATCTGATGCCAGATGCTGGTGTCTTCCCCGGCGTCGGCGAGGAGCCGCAACCCGAGCCCGGTCACAGGCTTTCTCCCCCGTGCGCCCCGTGTGCCCCGTCGGCGTGGGTGTGGCCGGTGCCGGCTTCGGGAACCCCGGCCACCACGATCCGGCCCCTGACACGGACGACATCGACCTGTGTGCCGTACAGCTCCGACAGGGTCGTGGAGGTCATCACCTCGTCCGGCGGCCCGACACGGTGCCCGCCCCGTGCCAGATAGAGCACGCGGTCCACCAGGCCCAGGACGGGGTTGATCTCGTGCGTGACGAAGACGACGGCGGTCCCGGCGCTGCGGCGCCGCTCTTCCACCAGGCCGGTGAGGCTGTGCTGGTGGTGCAGGTCGAGGGAGAGCAGCGGTTCGTCGCAGAGCAGGATCCTCGGGTCGGTGGCGAGCGCCTGCGCGATGCGGATGCGCTGCTGCTCGCCGCCGGAGAGCCTTCCGAGGGGAACGTCCGCGTAGGGCGTCGCACCGACCGAATCCAGCAGGTCGTCCACCCGGTGGCGGACCGCGCGGCGGCCGAGTGGCAGCCCCCAGCGGTGGCCGTCGAGTCCCAGGCGCACCAGATCGCGGGCGCGCAGCAGCGCGTGTGCGGGCTGGAACGTCTGCTGGGGCACATATCCGATGTGCCGGCCGCCACGGCGCGGGGCGTGCCCGAGGACGGTCAGCACACCCTCGCTGAGCTGCTGCCGGCCGAGCAGCACCCGCAGCAGGCTGGTCTTGCCCGATCCGTTCGGTCCTACGACGGCGATGAACTCACCAGGGCGGACATCGAGATCGAGCCCTCGCCACAGGACGCGTCCGCCGTACGCCAGTGCCGCGCCACGCAAGCTGATCACGGGCCCGGCCGCCGGATCCTCGCGCCCTCGCCCGGTCGCTCCGCGCGGCCCGGGATGCGGCGATACCGCCTCGGTGCGGTCCATCACGTGCCCAATGTGTGCTTCAGGGCGGCGACGTTGGCCGTCATCCAGCTGATGTAGTCCTGCCCGCGGGGCAGCGTCTCGGTCACCGGGACCACCGGGATCCGGTTGTCCTCGGCTGCCTTCTTGACCTGCTCCGTCTCGGGGCTGGAGGTCTGCTGGTTGTAGACCAGTGCCCTGACCTGTTTACGGGTGAACAGGTCAAGGGTCTGCCGCAGGCTCTGCGGGGAGACATCGCTGCCCTCTTCGACGGCCTCGCTGAAGTCCGCTGGCGTCTTGTTCCGCAGTCCGCTCGCCTCGGTCAGATACAGCGGCACCGGCTCGGTGACCGCCACCGGGCTGCCCCCATGAGCCTCCTTGATCCCCCGTTCCTGCTCTTCGAGGCGGGTCAATTTCTCTTTGAAGGTCTTGGCGTTGTGGCGGAACGCGTCGGCCTCGGCGGGGGCGGTCTTGGCCAGAGCGGCAGCGATCCGGTCGGCCAGTTTCCCCATCGCGGGGAAGTCGTACCAGACGTGTTCGTTGAGCTGGGCACCCGTCTTCGGTGCCCTCCCTGAGACCTGTACGGCAGCGATGACGGTGGGCGAGGAGTTCTTGGCGCTGTCCAGCATCCGGCCGACGAAGTCGTCATACCCGCCGCCGTTCTCCACGACGACCTTCGCTTTCGACAGCGCCAGCCGGTTCTGCGTACTGGCCTCGTACGAGTGCGGGTCCTGCGCCGGGTCGCTGATGATCGACACGACCTTGACCCGGTCGCCGCCGATCTGCTCGACGATGTCCCCGTAGACGTTTGTCGAGGCGACGACCGGAATGGCCGACGAGCGGGCGCCGTCCCGGGAGCCGCCGGGCGCATCGGCGCCCGCGGCACCGCCGCAGCCGCCGACCAACCCGAGCGCCAGAACCATGAGCAGCGCCGGGCCACGGATCGAGGACAGCCGCATCGCGGCCTCCCGAGCAAACAGAAACGGAAACGGTAATCACTTCATTATCAGCCCGAACCTTGTAGACCCTCCACCGGAGCAAGGGAGGGAGCGGCGCCCCCTGGGGCCCGCCGGAGCCAGAAGCCATGGCGTGATATAAAAATGGAAACCATTTTCAATAGAGGGGGGGTCGGCATGACCGACGTGACCCACGGCAGTGGGAACCGCCCCTTCACCCTGGTCGCATGTACGAACTGCCGGGACGCCGTGGACAGCCAGGTGATGGACCGCCTGCGCAATGCCGTCCGCAGTTGCCACCACGGAGTCATGGTCGCGACCGGATGCCTGGGGCGGCTCCTGGACTGCCACTCCACCAGCGAGCTGTACGCCGCCGTACAACCGTGCGCAGTAGACCGCCGACCCATGGGCACCCCGGTGCTTCTGGGCCCGATCGCCACCGAAGCCGACGCCGAGTCGGTCGGCGCCTGGCTGCTGGCCGGGATGCCGGGCGACGGCATGCTGCGCGTCGGCTTGCGCGAAGCACCTACACCCCGGCGCCTCCCGCACCTCAACTGATGAACTCCACCATGCCCAAGGGCCTGTTGAGCGTGGTCATCGGCAACACCCCTGACGCACGCGGCGCAGTGGTGAACCACGCGATGCATCTTTCCCCCCGCGCCGTGGTCCTGACCGTCTCGATCCACAACACGACGGGTGAGGAGTACCCGACCGTCCAACGCTTCGTGGCCGGAAATGATCCGCGTCTGCACGAAACCGCACCTCTGAGCGCGACCGGCGATCCGGCGATCATCCTCCGCCAGGACCTCCTCTCCCTCAAACGCACCGCAGGAAAGCCCCACGTCATCCTCGCCCTACCGACGGAGCTTGATGCCCTCCCGTTCCTTGTGGAGTTGTGGCGCAAACGGATCGGGAGCAGCTCATTGGGGGACCATTACGAACCGGCCCCACCCTCGTAGGGGTCGATCCGGCGTCCTTCATGGCGGACATCGACTGCGTCCACCGGACCGTGCACCTGTGGAATGGAAGTTCTCGCAACGACCCACTGACACCCGCAGAGATCGCCGCCCGTCAAATCGAGGCGGCGCACGCGCTGGTCTTTCCCGGGCAGGTGAGCAACGACGGGCACCGCAGGGACGATGTTGCTGCGCTGGCCAGTCAACTCAACAGCGACGCTCTGCTCGTGCGGCCCACGGGCCCCGACGAAACGGAGATGGAGCTGCCGCCGTCCCTCATCCAGCCGGCAGCCTGTGGGATCGCCGACGAGTGGCGGGCCCAGCTGGAGCCCGTGACCGTGCCGCGCTCACGCCGAGACAGTGACCACGGGGTCAATTCCGTACTGTGGCGGGCCCGCCGCCCGCTGCACCCGGAGCGGCTGGCAGACGCACTCGGCACCGTGATGTGCGGCGTGGTTCGCAGCCGCGGGCATCTGTGGCTGTCCAGCCGCCCCGATTCCGTCGTGACCTGGCGCTCGGCCGGGCCGCACCTGGAACTTCGCGAAGCAGGCTCCTGGCTGAAAGCAGGCGCCCAGCACGCTTGGGATGCCGTCTCGCCACAACGGCGCACGCTCGCCTCATGGTTCTGGCACGACTACTACGGCGAGCGACGCAACGAGATCACCTTCACCGGCATAGATCTCGACGCGCAACGAATCCGTTCCACCCTTGCAGCCGCGCTGCTCACCGACGCAGAACTGTCACTGGGCCGGGACGGCCGGACCTCCACCCCCGATCCGCTACTGAGTGACGGAGATCCGCCCTGATCACGCGGGTGTGTGTACCGGGTTGGGCGGCGCCGTGGCTGCGACCACCGCCCAACCCGGAGGCATCACTGGATTCCCCCGCAGCAAACGGATCGATGAACGAACGATCTTCATCAACCGCCGCGGGACAGAGAGCCAGCCTCTGGACACACGGAGCCTACATGAAAACGACTCCCATTACCGAATTATGCGGCGTCACAATGCACGGCGCCGCCCCGTCCGCCGGTAGTGCCAAATCCTCAGCAGACAAGAGAGATCAGCAGCGCGGAGCCACCCTTCTTGACGCGGCGGGATGAAGGATTGCGATGCCGGGTGCGAGCCAGCTCCGTGCAGTTCGATCTTGCGTTTTCAGTGCCGGCTGGGATTCCCACAACGGCTGGGACCGGCCAGGGCGCAAAAGACACCTGCTCCTGCGTTTGCAGGACACTGGAGGTACATGGACGTGGTTGCCCCGCGACCCTCGATGCGAGGCACCGAAGCGTAAGGCCGCAACCGATCCGCGGCGGGCCCTCGACTTCGCAATCATGGATGCCGCGGTCGAGGGGTGCCGCGATGCCCACCGCGAACTGACCGAGCAGGTCCAATCTCCACCGGATGGTGCGATCACAAGCGCCCGAGCAAGAGAGGCGGGAGCAAAGGGAGGTGCTGCGATGACTGGAGCACCGGCACAGCACAAGTCCGCCCGGTATCTACCGATCGCTGAGCACGGCTTGATCGGGAATCTGCGCACGGTGGCGCTGGTGGGCACCGACGGCACCATCGACTGGTACTGCTGCCCCTCCTTCGACACCCCGAGCGTCTTCGCAGCCCTCCTGGACGCGGACCGGGGCGGGGCATTCGAGCTGGCTGCCACCGTGCCGGCCAGCACCAAACAGTTCTACTTCCCGGACACCAATGTGCTGATCACCCGCTTCTTCACCGAGGACGGGCTCGGGGAGATCCAGGACTTCATGCCCGTGGCGGACTCCGGCGCATCCGACCGCGACCGGCTGATCCGGCGGGTGGTGTGCATCCGCGGAACCATCCCGTTCCGGGCTCGGGTGGCCCCCCGGTTCGGCTACGGCGCCCACCCGCACACCGTACGGCTGCTGGACCGGGCCGCCCTGTTCGCCTCCGAGGAGCTGTCGCTGACGCTGACTGCCACGGTGCCGCTGGAGTACGACGAAAAGGACGTGTGGACGGAGTTCGAACTCTCCCAGGGCGACACGACGGTCTTCGCCCTGGAGCAGGTCAGCAGCGAGGCTCCACCGCGCCGCTGCCCGCGCGCCGAGGCCGAGCGGGAGTTCACCGCCACGGTCGCCTTCTGGCGGCGCTGGCTGAACCAGTCCCGCTACCGCGGCCGATGGCGGGAGATGGTGCACCGCTCCGCCCTCACCCTCAAGCTGCTCACCTACGCCCCCACCGGCGCGATCGTGGCAGCCCCCACCACCAGCCTGCCCGAGCAGATCGGCGGCGGCCGCAACTGGGACTACCGCTACGTGTGGGTGCGCGACGCCGCGTTCGCCGTCTACGCCCTGCTCAGGCTCGGCTTCACCGAGGAGGCAGAGGCGTTCATGGGCTTCCTCACCCGCTACACCGACCGGCGCGGCAACGGATCGTCCGGCCCGTTGCAGGTCATGTACGGCATCGACGGACGCACCGAGTTGCCCGAACGCGAGCTGTCCCACCTGGAGGGTTACCGGGGCTCGGCGCCCGTGCGGGTCGGCAACGGCGCGGCCACCCAGCTGCAGCTCGACATCTACGGCGCCCTGCTCGACTCCGTCTATCTGTACGACAAGTGGTGCCGGCCCATCTCCAGCGGCCACTGGCGCGCGGTGTGCGCACTGGTGGACTGGGTCTGTGAGCACTGGGACCAGCCGGACGAGGGTGTGTGGGAGACCCGTGGCGGGCGCAAGAAGTTCCTGTATTCCCACCTGATGTGCTGGGTGGCCATCGATCGCGCCATCCGCATCGCCCGGCACCGCAGCCTCCCCGCCGAGCTCGGCCGCTGGGGGCCGGTCCGGGACGCGATCTATTGGCGGATCATGGACAAGGGCTGGTCGCCCGCCCGGCAGGCGTTCGTCCAGCACGAGGACGGCGATGTGCTGGACGCCGCGGTGCTGATGATGCCGCTGACCAAGTTCGTCTCTCCCAGCGACCCCGTATGGCTGTCGACCCTTGACACCCTTGGTGACGAACTGGTCTCCGACTCCCTGGTCTGGCGCTACGACCCCAAGGCCAGCCCGGACGGTCTGGAAGGTGAGGAGGGCACCTTCTCCATCTGTTCCTTCTGGTACGTCGAGGCCCTCACACGCGCCGGGCGCCTGAACGAAGCCCGCCTGGCCTTCGAGAAGATGCTCACCTACGCCAACCACCTCGGCCTGTACGCGGAAGAGATCAGCCACACCGGAGAGCAACAGGGCAATTTCCCCCAGGCTTTCACCCACCTTGCCCTGATCAGCGCCGCCTTCAATCTCGACCGCGCCCTGGGGTGACCTGCCACGCTCCGCATCCTTGCCATTACGCGAGGTCGGCTAGGCTCTGGAACTGCTCTGGGGCGCCGCGGCGGTCAACGCCTGGAGCCGGGCGGCGGTGCTGTCCTGGCTCGGCTGGGGTGGTGCGCCGAGTAACAGCGGCTTCAGCCGGCTGTGTCTACCTGGCCGTATTGCCTCCACGAACGCTCGTGATCACGGTGGCCGCTCCCATGCGGGCAGGGACTCCGGAAGCCCCCGGACCTGCACGAACCGGTCAGTGATCGAGAACTACAGCTGCCCTGAGAGGGGTTTCCGTAACAGCGCATTTGCGGTCGTCGGAAGACGGGGTGACCATTTTTTTAGGGGGTATCGGCCGGGTAAAGCTTGATGCCGACGCCATCGGATGTGTACCGCGACCTTCAGATCGTGACGCGCACCAGCAGTAAGCGTCACCGCGAAGCTACCGCCGCGGCGAAGAAGCCCGAACATGCAGGTGCTCAGCCGGTGGCGTCGGCGGGGGCGACGGGCGGGCTGTCCAGCTGGGCGGCGATCGGAAGGAGTCTGCCCATGCGAATCGCCGTGGATCTGAATCGATGTCAGGGATACGCACAATGCGTGTATTTGGCGCACAAGGACTTCAGATTGACCGGCCAAGAGGCACTCACCTACGAGCCGAACCCCGATGACGAGCGGCGCCTGCAGGTTGAGCGAGCCGCTGCGGCGTGTCCGGTGCAGGCGATCTTGATCGACCGCTTGGACGGCGCGAAGGGGAGCGCGACGTCATGACCGTGCCGGCAACGGTCGCAGAGCTGGTGCGCCAGTTCAGAGCCAACGGCCGGATCGTCATCGTCGGTGCGTCCCTGGCCGGACTGCGAGCCGCCGAAGCCCTGCGTGAGGAGGGCTTCACCGGGTCTTTGACCATCATCGGGGACGAGCCATACGAGCCCTACGACCGTCCCCCGCTGTCCAAACAGGTGCTCAAAGGCTGGGTACCGGCCGACCACACCAAGCTGCCCCGCCTGCGAGAAGTGAATGCGCAGTGGCGGCTCGGGGCGACCGCCACCGGGTTGGACCGGGCCGCCAAGCAGGTGCGCCTGGCCGACGGCGAGCAGATCCCGTACGACCGGTTGTTGATCGCCACGGGCACCCGGGCGCGACAGTGGCCGAACCCGGACGAGGCCGCCCTGGACGGGGTCTACTCGCTGCGCTCGCGTGATGATGCCGCACAGCTGCAAAAGGCGCTGGCCGCGCCGCCGTCGCGGGTCATGGTCATCGGCGCCGGGTTCATCGGCTCGGAAGTGGCCTCGGTCTGCCGGGAACTCGATCTCCCGGTGACCGTCGTCGAGCGGGGCTCGGCACCGCTGGTCGGCGCGCTCGGCGGGGTGATCGGTGAGATCGCCGCGGAGATCCAGCGCGACCACGGCGTGGACCTGCGCTGCGGGCTGGGCGTGGCGTCACTGGAGGGCGACTCCGGCGGACACGTGCGGCGTGCTCATCTCTCGGACGGAACCACCATCGACGCCGACGTGGTGGTGGCCTCGCTGGGGTCGATCCGCAACGTGGAATGGCTGGAGGGCGCCGGGCTGGCGTCCGGTTTCTGGGGCGTCGGTTGCGACGCCGGCGGTCGCGCCTTCGACATCAACGGCGTGGTCACCGACAGCATCTACGTGGCAGGGGACGTGGCGCGCTCGCCCCACGTGCTGTACGAGTACCAGTTCCTCGCGATGGAGCACTGGGACAACGCCGTTCTCGGCGCCGAGGCCGCGGCCCACAACATGGTGAACCTCGAGCCCCACTATCGCCCGCATCTGCTGCTGCCCGGCTTCTGGTCCGGTCAGTTCGGCCTCAACATCAAGTCCGTCGGCGTGCCACCGTTCGGCGACGAGATCGTCTTCACCCAGGGGTCCGTCAAAGAGCGCCGCTTCGCCGCCGCCTACGGTCGCCGGGGCCGCATCGTCGCCGCCGTCACGTTCGATCACGGCAAGTGGCTGGAGTACTACGGGAAGCTGATCGAGCAATCGGGGCCGTTCCCGCCTCCGCCGCCGGGCTGGGACCAGCCCCCCGACATGAAGCCGATTCCGGCCGAGTTCCCGCAACCCGGCGTCCCGACGGCGATCCCCGACGTCGTCCTGACCGGCCACGACCCGAGCGAGCGGGGGGCCGAGTTCCGGCCGCGCCCTCGTTGACGCGCCCGCCGGTTCGGGCGGTGCAAGCGGACAGCATCGACAGGAAGAAGGAGGGAAGCCTCGTGGTCGAGGAAACCCCCTGGCAGCAGGCCCTCCGCTACGCCAACCGCGCCAATCCGTACCCGTTCTACGAGGAACTCCGCAAGACACCAGTGGCGCGGCAGCCGGACGGCACCTACGTCGTCAGCACCTACCAAGAGATCGTCACGCTGCTGCACGACCCCCGGATCAGTTCGGATGTCAGGAAGCTCCCCGACCCGGTTGCGACCCTGGCCGAAGGCTCGGCAGAGGCGGAGGCCGAGCCGATCACGGAGACGGTCATCTTGGAGCCGAACATCATCACCCAGGATCCACCCGAGCACGATCGAGATCGCCGGATGATGACGCCGCATTTCGTCGGCCCACCCCATTCCCCCCACCTGATCTCCGACCTGGAACCCGAGATCCGCCGCATCGTGGACGGCCTCCTGGACAACATGCAGGGCAAGACCCGAATCGATGCCGTCGACGAGTTCGCCTACCCCCTGCCGGTGACCGTGATCTGCAAGGTCCTGGGCGTGCCACTGGAAGACGAGCCACGCTTCCACAGCTGGATCGAGACAGCACTGGACGCCTTGGATTTCGGCCCCGAGGCTGCCTCCGAGGAGATCCAGAGCCGACTGGCCGGGGGGCGCCAGGCCGTGAAGGAGTTCGGGGAGTTCGCAGCTGAGCTGCTCGACCGGTACGCCCAGCAGCCCGGCCCGGGCATGCTCTCGGCGATGGTGAACGAGGACGGCCCGGAGGGAAGGATGTCCAAGGGCGTGCTCGTGAGCAATGCCTTGCTCCTGATCTTCGCCGGGCATGAAACCACGGTCAATCTCATCGCCCACAGCGTGCTCACCTTGCTGCGGCACCCCGACGCGCTCGAGAAGCTGCGCCGCCGGCCCGAGCTGATCGTGCCCGGGGCCGAGGAGTTGCTGCGCTTCGAGTCGTCGGTCCAGTTCTGGCACACCCGCTCCGCCCTGGAAGACATCGACATCGCAGGCACCACCATCCCGAAGGGAGCGCCGATCTTCCTGGCATACGGCTCGGCGAACCGCGACCCGAAGCGGTTCGCCAACCCCGACGAGCTTGACCTCGAACGCCGGGACAACCAGCACCTCGGGTTCAGCCAGGGCATCCACTTCTGCTTCGGCGCTCCGCTCGCGCGGCTCGAGGTCCAGGTCGCGGTCGGCGAGTTCCTCCGACGGGTGGAAAACCCCCGGCTCGTGGAGGACCCCCCGCCGTACCGCCACAACCAGATTTTCCGCGGCCCGCGCCACGTCCTGGTCGACATCGACGGGATCCGCGACTGACTCGGTATGCATGAAGGATCGCTATGCGGGCTTTTCAACTCGTCGGATGGCAGCAACCGCCCGAGCTGCGCGAGGTTCCGGCGCCCGAGCCCGGGCCGGGACAGGTCCTGGTGAAGGTCGGGGGTGCCGGCGCGTGCCACTCAGATCTGCACATCATGGAGGCACCCGGACCACCACCCGGATTCGCCACGGAACTGCCCTTCACACTCGGCCATGAGAATGCGGGATGGGTGGAAAGGCCGGGGCCGGGTGTCACCGGGTTCGCGCCCGGAGACCCTGTGATGGTCTACGGCCCCTGGGGCTGCGGGATGTGCGCCAACTGCCGCGAGGGCAGGGAGAACTACTGCCAGAAGGTCAGCGGTCAGGGCGGGGGCCTGGGAGGCGGTCACGACGGCGGAATGGCCGAGTACCTGCTGGTCCCGACGGCGCGATTCCTGATTCCGCTGGGCACCCTCGACCCCCGCCAGGCCGCCCCGCTCACCGACGCGGGACTGACCAGCTATCACGCCGTCAAGCGATCGGTGCACCTGCTGGGGCCGGGCTCGACCGCGGTAGTGATCGGGGCGGGCGGTCTGGGCCAGATGGCCATCCAGATGGTGCGAGCGCTCAGCGCGGCGACCACCGTCGTCGCCGTGGACACCGACGCCGGCAAGCTGGAAACCGCCAAGCACATGGGCGCGGACGAGGCGCTACTCTCGGGCGAGGAAGCGGTCACACGCATCAAGGACATGACGGGGCAACAGGGCGCTCAGCTCGTGCTCGACATGGTCGGCATCGACCCGACTCTGCGCATGGCGGCCCAGGTGGCCAGGGTGCTCGGCCACCTGACCATCGTCGGTCTCGGCGGCGGAGCCCTGCCCGTCAACTTCTCAAACCCGCCGCACGAGTGCTCGGTCGCCTCGCCCTACTGGGGCTCCCTTCCCGAACTGATGGAAGTGATCACCCTCGCCCAGCAGCAAAAAATCAAGATACTGCTCGAGCACTTCCCCTTGGAACGCGCCAACGAGGCATACCAGCTCCTGCACGACGGCAAGATCCAAGGACGCGCCGTCATCACCCCCCACCCATGAGTACTGTCATGACCGAGAACACGTTCCGACCGGTGACCGCTGCACGGCGGCCGTATCTGATCGTGAATCCCCGTTCGGGAGGTGGAAAAGCGAGCCGGTTCCGGATAGCGGAAAAAGCCCGTGCGTTGGGGGCTCAGGTTCTCCTGCTCGATCCTTCCCGGCCCCAGGACCTCGCTACTGTCGCCCGGCGCGCGGTGTATGACGGTGCGGATCTGCTGGGGGTGGCCGCCGGAGACGGCACGCAGGCTCTTGTCGCCGGCGTGGCCGCGAAGAACGGTGTTCCCTTCGTGGTCATTCCGGCCGGTACCCGCAACCACTTCGCGATGGACCTCGGCCTGGACCGTGACGACCCTTCGGCCGCACTGGAGGCCCTCACGGACGGCGTCGAACTGCGCGTGGACCTCGGGTTCGCAGGCGAGCGGGTGTTCGTCAACAACGTGTCGTTCGGTGCCTATGCCGCCCTGGTACAGGACCCGGCCTATCGGGAGGACAAGGTCGGCACGACGGTGCGGATCCTCCCGGAATTCCTCGCCCGCCACAAGGGCCCGGAGCTGGTGGTACGGGCCGGGCTGCTCACTGTGGACCGGCCTGATGCCGTGCTGGTGAGCAACAACCCCTACCGGGCCGATGACCCGGCCGGGCTCGGCAAGCGTGCGCAACTGGACTCCGGGCTCCTGGGGGTACTGGCCGCCAGGGCGGAGACACCCGCCGAGACCGCCGCCCGGCTGCGAGATGGGCAGACGCACGGCCTGACCAATCTGGCCACCTCTGAAGAGGTCGTCGTCGAAGCCGACCTCCCGTTCATCCCCGTCGGGCTGGACGGCGAAGCCGTCAACCTGCCAACTCCCGTGCGGTGCCGGATCAGTCCCGGGACGCTACGGGTACGGGTCCCCCGCCATCGGCCGGGCGTCACGCCCGCCGAACGGCCGCCGGGCCGGGGCGCCATCCGCCGGGTGGCCTCGGCTGTCGGGCGAGCGGTTCACGCCCGTCATACCGGCTGACGGAAGCCGAACCGGGCAGAGCGCGGACTTCCACCGAACGGATAAACACCACACACCGCTATCTGGCCACACTGCTCGGGCTGAAGAGCACCTGAGCGAGCCGGGCCTGGTAGTCATCGACATCACCGCGGCCGACGTAGCGACTGCCACCGAAGCCGCGGCGGCACTTGGCGAGCTATGGCTCTCCAGCGGCCCGTCCGCCCCTGGCACACCCCCGGCCAAGCCGGCGTCACCGTCCGCGGCCATGCCGACCTGCGACGCGCACCCCTACCAGCGGCAATTGCCCCGGCACCGGTTGAACGACGGTGACGAGAGGAGTTCGCGTAGTTCCACGGGGCTGGTTTCGCCGCCCCGGTACGACTAGCCACTCCCCCGAGTGACCACCATCCCTGTTCCCGGGCGGCGACCGACGCTATGGCGCTATCAACAGATCATGATCAAGAAGACTGTCCGCGCCTTCGCGGCCGCGGCCCTCGCCCTGCTGCCCCTCACCACCGCCACCACCGCCGCTCATGCGGCCGAGACTCTCAGCCTGCACGACGGTATCGAAGCCCTCCCCCAGGCCGCCGAGTCCCGCGACGGCTACGAGCGCACCAAGTTCAAGCACTGGATCGACGAGGACAAGGACGGCTGCAGCACCCGCAACGAGGTCCTCCTCGCCGAAGCCGTCACCCAGCCCATCATCGGAGCCGGCTGCAAAATCACCGGCGGCACCTGGCGCTCCTACTACGACGACACGACCGTCCAGGGGCCGTCCGGCCTGGACATCGACCATATGGTGCCGCTGGCTGAAGCCTGGGACTCCGGCGCCTCCCAGTGGACCGCAGCCCGGCGCCAGGCTTACGCCAACGACCTCGGCGCCGAACGCTCCCTGGTCGCAGTCACTGCCAAGAGCAATCGCTCCAAAGCAGACCAGGACCCCGCCCAGTGGATGCCGCCGGCCATCGACGCCCAGTGCACCTACCTGTCCGACTGGGTGAGCACCAAGCTCCGCTGGTCGCTGACCGTCGACCGCGCTGAGCGCGACACCCTGCGCCAGCTCGCCGCCGGCTGCGAGAGCACCGACGTGGACTTCGAGCGGGTGTAGCCAACGCATCCGGTCCTGCTGGGATTCATCCCAGCTGTTTGCTCACGGGGCCAGCAGCATGGGCAGAGGACGCGTTCGCGGCCCAGCCCCTTGAGCGGGACGCAGCGGTGCGCCGCAGGCACGGGCCTGCGGCGCGCCAGGGGTGGCCGGTGAGCGGCACAGCTCACCGGCCGGTTCAGGCCGGTCAGTGACCGCGGCGTCCCAGCTTTCGGCATCGACGATGCGACGGTGATCGTTGCGCAGGGCGGCGGTGTCGCCGGTGTTGTCCCAGACGTAGGCGCGGCGGTCCTGGTAGACGTCCCGGCGGTTGTCATGGCCGTTGCCGGTGTGGACACGGACCTGGCTCTGGCCCCGGCGGTAGCCCGAACTACCGGGAGCCCGCCACAGGCTGCGGCTTGTAGAAGGACTCCTCCAGGTAGGCGGCCTCGTGCGGCTGGTAGGGCTCCTCCAAGTAGGCGGCCTCGTCTTCATCGAGTTCGACGTCCACCGCGGCGACCGCGTCGGCCAGCTGGGCCGGCTTGGTGACCCCGACGATGGGCGAGGTCACCACCGGGTTGCGCATGACCCAGGCCAGGGCGACCTGAGCCGGGGACAGACCCCGCCTGCCCGCGATCTCGTGGACGCGCTCGGCCACTGCCTGGTCCCCGTCGCGGTAGAGGATCTTGCCGCCCTCGTCGGTCTCGGCACGCGCCGTGGTGGTGTCCCGGGCCCGCGTCAGCCTGCCCCGCGCCAGCGGGCTCCACGGGATCACGCCGATGCCCTGGTCGGCGCAGAGCGGGAGCATCTCCCGCTCTGCTTCTCGGTGGATGAGGTTGTAGTGGTCCTGCATCGACACGAACCGGGTCCAGCCGTTCAGGTCAGCCAGGTACAGGGCCTTGGCGAACTGCCAGGCGTGCATGGAAGAGGCTCCGATGTAGCGGACCTTCCCGGACTTGACCGCGTCGTGCAGCGCCTCGAGGGTTTCCTCGATCGGGGTGTCGTAGTCCCAGCGGTGGATCTGGTACAGGTCGATGTAGTCGGTCCCCAGTCGCTTCAGGGAGGCGTCGAGCTCGGCGAAGATCGCCTTGCGGGACAGCCCGGCGCCGTTCGGGCCGGGGCGCATCCGCATCCAGACCTTGGTGGAGAGAACGACCTCCTCGCGCCGGGTGAAGTCCTTGACCGCCTGGCCGACGATCTCCTCGCTGCTTCCGGCGCTGTACCCATTGGCCGTGTCGAGGAAGTTGACGCCGCCCTCGAGGGCCTGCTTGATGATGTCCCGGCTGGCGTCCGCGCCCAGCGACCAGGGCTCGCCGCCCCGGTCCGGCTCGCCGAAGCTCATGCAGCCGAGAGTGATGGCGGAGACTTCCAGTCCGGTCGTTCCGAGTTTGATGTATCGCACGCTTCCGAAGCTAGGAGTTGGAGTGCGCTCTAACGCAATACGTCTCGGTCCGGAATTCGGAGGCGTGGGGCATGCGCGCCCTGTCAGGTTTCGACCGTTCCGGCCAGACGTACAGAGAACCCAGTGGTAGCGAGTAACAAACTGTCAATTCTCGGCGAGCGCGTGGGACACTACTCAGCCCCCCGACGGCAAAACCGCCCTCGCGGGTCCGTCGCCACGACCGATCATCACTCGACCACTAAGAGATTCCGCTGGTCCGGGCGACGGTATCGCGGCGCTCGCGACGGCGCCCCTACCCGCGGGATCTCTTAGTCGCATGTCCTGTGCGTAGAACTCCAGCATCTGTCGCGGACTCTTCACCACGAACCCACCCCCTAACATCAGGGCCTCGGATCCTCGGGTTCCCGCTGAGCACCCTTCAGTTTCGCGTACTCGTGGGAGTCTGGCGGTATGACCTCAAATCGAGAAAACCCGACCGTGCAGACGACGGCCGCCACGGGCCCCGGCTGGTGACTCACACCCTGCGCTTCAGTACCCCCGCACCCCGTGGTTCAGCAGGTGCCGGGGTCAAAGCTGCCGCCGGTCAGGGGTGGGCGGCGCAGGTCGGCGTAGGCGCGGACGGTTACGCCGGCCTGGCCGGGGGTGTGCCAGGGGGCGGAGGGCCCGCTGGAGAGCCATAGCCCGCCGAGCGCAGCCGCTGCCTGGGTAGCGGTCTCTTCGTCGGCCGCGGTGATGTCCACGACGACAAGTCCTGGCTCCCTGAGGTGCTCTTCGTAGATCTTCATGGCCTCACAGACGCGATGCCCGAGTGGGCAGTTCGTCTGAGACGCAGAAGTCACCCGGTTGTGGGAGGCATGACGGACGACAACCGCACAGGGAGGCGCATTGGGCCGGCTGCCGCGATCACTGGGTTCACTGGTTGACGTGCCCTGGTGCGGTGGGTAGACCCATGGAGTCTGACATCACCCCACCCGACAGGGAGCCTTATGTACCGCACGCGCCGCTTGGCGGTCCTCGCCTGTCCCCTCCTGCTGCTTTCCGCGGCCGCGTGCACTCCCGCGACTCATGAGGACGCGAAGCCGTCGGCTGAGCCGAGCGCGACTTCCTCCGAGGGCACGAAGGGCACCCTGCACCTGACGGATGCGATGGGCCGGCTGACGGTGGCCCGCGAATCCCGGACCGGATACGAGCGGGACAAGTTCCGTCTGTGGACCGACGCGGACCACGACGGCTGCGACACCCGCAAGGAGGTCCTGCTGGCCGAGGCGGTCAAGAAGCCCCGCCAGGGCAAGAGCTGCCGTCTGACCGGCGGCACCTGGCGCTCCTACTACGACGACCGCACTGTTACCGATGCCCGCAAGCTCGACATCGACCACGTCGTCCCCCTCGCCGAAGCCTGGGACTCCGGCGCCTCGAAATGGACCGCGCAGCGCCGCGAGCAGTACGCGAACGACCTGGGGGCCGACCGCAGCCTCGTCGCCGTCAGCTTGGGCCCCAACCGCACCAAGGGCGACAAGGACCCCGCCGAGTGGATGCCACCCGCCAAGGACGCCACCTGCACCTACGCCACCGACTGGGTCACCGCGAAACTCCGCTGGAAGCTGACCGTCGACCCCACCGAAGCCAGGGCCCTGCGGACGATCGCGGCCGGCTGCCCGGATGCGACGGTGACGTTCACGCCGGCACCGTAGCCTCACCGAACCGATCGCCCCTGCCACAGACCATGGGCCCGGTAGCCCGCCCCGAAGCTCCCCGAGCATCCCAAGAGGCTTTTGGTAAGGCGTCTGGCTGGTGGTGCGATCGTCCAATGCATAGGTAATGAGAGGGGAATGATGCTGTCATGTTCGGTCAACGCGCGTAGCACGCGGCGTCGCCTCGCGGTTTGCTGAAGCGTCTCTCCAACCCCCACACTTTTGGAGACCTTCATGCGCCGTGCCGTCCTCGGCTCCGCTGCCGCAGCCCTTGCCTTCGTCGGCCTGACCGCGGCTCCCGCGCTCGCCGAACCGCCCGCCCCGCCCAGCCAGTCGGCCGCCCGCGCCGAACTCGCAGCCCTCACCGTCGCCGCCCCGCACTCCATGGACGGCTACGCCCGCGACAAGTTCGACATCTGGGCCAAGCAGCCCGACGGCTGCACCACCCGCCAGGACGTCCTCGCCCGCGACGGCAAAGACGTCATCGACGGGTCCGACAAGTGCCAGCCGACCAGTGGCAAGTGGCACTCCGTCTACGACGACACCACCGTCACCAACGTCGCCCAGGCCACCATCGACCACATGGTCCCCCTCGCCGAAGCCTGGCGCTCCGGCGCCGACACCTGGACCGCTGACCAACGCAAAGCCTTCGGCAACGACCTCAAAGACCCCCAGCTCGTCGTCGCCTCCGAATCCTCCAACAGCTCCAAGAGCGACAGCGGCCCGGCCGACTGGAAGCCGGCCAACCACGCCTTCTGGTGCACCTACGCCGAGGACTACACCCACGTGAAGTCCGTCTTCAAACTCACCACCACCGACAGCGAGAAGACCGCCCTGTCCTCCATGCTCGACACCTGCACCAACTAACCCGCGCGGCCAACGTGCCTGCGCGTTTTGATTGTGATGCGCGGGGCACACGCACTGCAGTCCCCGGCTGGTCACCCCCGTCCAGCCGGGGACTTGTGTTCCGCGTTGGCTGGTCAGGTCGTGGCGTTCGTTGTCGGCAGCGGCCGTCTCGCGGTGCGACTGCCTGAGTCCGTGGCGCTTGGTGTTGTCATGGCGAGAGGTGCGGTGTCGTGCAGCGGTCAAGACCAGGGCCAGCCCCAACAGATCCTGCCGCCCCGACGGCGATGTCGTCGAGGAAGAGCATGCGGTTCCGAAAAGACAGCTTGCCGGGCCCGCTGTGGCGAGCCTTGCGGACTAGGTAATTCCACCCTGAAGAATGTTTTGGTGGTCAAGTCGCCGCGCCGAGCCTTCAGCGCGCAACGGGCTTTCGTCTGTAAGTGGCTGGCTGCCGACTGGAATTGGCCTTTCGAGCTTCCCTTATTCCTGGTGAGATTGCGCCGACGAAGTGTGCGGCATCGCGCACCATCGCCAACTCAACCCAGGGGGAATGTTTTGAAATTGCAGAAAATGCTCATGTCCGCTGCCTTAGCTGTTGGCGCTCTCGTCACACTCACGGCAGGTCCCGCGGTTCCCGAACCGGCGGCAATGTCACAGGAAATCCAGTCTCACGCTTTGAGCGCGAGTGGCCCAGGGGCTGAACCTGCTGTAAAGCCTGCACCAATACTTGGCCCGTCCGAGACCTGCTCTACTCCGAAAGCAACGGGCAAGGGGGTGTGCCTGAGAACGGGCGCAGTCGGCGCGCAGGCGACGATGTTTCGCGGACGATCCGCGCCTCAGGCGGGGGTGAAGCCACCGCAGTGGTGTGTGAACGCCCGTGGTCAGATCCTCGGAAAGCGCGAGGAGGTGTGCTGGATCTCCGGGCTGTCCTACCAGACTTTCCGCGTGGTCAACGGCCGCCGACAGGTGACAGGCTCGGCCGATATGAACGTCATCAACTACAGCTATGGTGATTCCGGAATGCCCCGATGGGGCTACCAGATTGAAGTCTCTGCCTACCGTGGCTGGGGAGATGCTCTGAAGGCATCTATCAGCGGGAAGGCAACGAAGGACGGTGCTTGCAAGGTCCACAAGTCGGCCTTTCCTTCCAGGAAATTGGCTCCGCTGAGTTCCTGGAAGCTGGGGGAGTCTTTCTTCGACACCACGGCAACGCGCTCCGGCGCTATTGGCCGCTGCGCCACCACGTGGACGCTGTCCGTGACAAATGGGACCTACGGAACGTCGAAATCCTCCTTCAAGCTCAACGAGTTCCGCTGCGACAACGCAACGGCCGGTAGGGCCACGGTCGGATGTGTTGTCCCGTGGTACGCCTCACCGCTCATCTACAGCAAGAGCAGGGCACCGCAACTGGCATCGCACATCACTCGTGCTCAGCGCTCCGGTCTGCCGGGAGCTACCTTCAAAAGTCCCCTGACCCGGACGACGAACGCGGCCACCATGAAACGCAACCGTGACCTGGCCTGTCCCAGGGACGAGTCACGGCCTCAGGGGAAGAGCTGTGACGAGTACCCGGTGGCCACGTCGAAGGAGGGCCTGTCCGCCGGCGGTCAGCGTCGCACCTTCCCGGGATGCTCCATACCCACAGTGCCCTCACGCACGGGGGCGAAGGGGGCAAGCGCCTGCATGATCAGTGTTTCCGATCAGAACTACCAGGGCGGCATGAACAGCAGCTTCTACAAGGCCGAGCGGATGCTGGACGGAGATCCCTACCGGGTGTTGATCGGCGACTGACCGCTCATGGAGGGGGCGCTGCGGGATTCTCCGTAGTGCCTCCTCCATTCCTGCGCCCGGGTAGCCTCATACACGTGACCACATCGTCAGTCATGTTCGTCAACGAAGGCATCTTCGGCGTCTCGGACGACGCCCAGGTGCCCATGGAAACGGTTCGATGGTCGAACGGCCTCGCCGCTCCGATGGACCACGGAGCGTGGATCCTCACCGGCATCAACACCGGACATGTGCGCGTGAAGGCCCAGTGCCTCGATGCCGCACCGTCCGTGGAGGCGGCCGACTGGGAAGAGATCGTAGAGATCAGCGTGCGGTCGGTCGCCGGCGATCTGTGCATCAACTCCGGTTACGACATCACGCCCGATGACCTTCCCGCGCTCAACCCCCAAGGACCGGGCTGGTATCGCATGCGCGTCCACGCCTCGGGGCGCTCGATCAACCCGGACGGGGTCAGCGAAGAGCCTGTCGAGGACTACCTCATCGCCGTCTGGCCACAAGAGCCGGCGAAGTCCGTCGTCATCCGCTCCAGCAAGATGATCGACGAGGCACTTCGGGCCAACGCCGACACAACACCCGACGACATTTCACACGCGCCCCCGGAGCCGGACGACACAGCCGAAAGAGACCGGAGGGCCGACGTACGAGCACGACTTCTGCGGTCACTGCAGGACGACTGAACCACGTGTGTCGCGCCGTTCTCCTGCGGCTTCCCTGACGAGAATTCCTGGCTCGCTGTCCACCGACCGCATTGTCGGCCCTGGACATCCCGGGGCCGTCAGCAGCCCTTACGCCCTGTCGGCGGGCACCTGCGTTCCTCCTTCAACGCAAGGACTGGCACAGCTTCACCGCCGCCCAGATCGCCGTCCCCCACGCAGGAGAGAGGGATCCACAACGCCTCGCCGCTCTCGCCGCCCAGTTGTGGCACCAGCCCCTGGCCTGGGACGCGCGCACCCGCCACCCGTTCCCGCTGCATGTTGCCGGCGCCATGGACCGCGCCCACCCCGAGTACCGCGGCCCCAGCATCGAGCCCACCGTCACGCCCGAGCCCGACGAAACACAGGACGACGTCTAGAACACCGACTCCGGCTGTCAGCAGGTGCGTTCCGTATAGAAGGACTGCCCGGTGTGCCCAGCTACGCCGTCCGGCCTGTTACGTCGGCGGTGATCTATCGAGCTGAAGGGTCGCAGGGGTGGGGCCGTGCGCCTGGGGCCGTGCGCCTGGGGCCGAGGATCGTACGAAATCCAGGAAATCCCGGTCCACTATGCCGTCAGGCCTCACGGATGCCCCTATTACGCAGCTTGGAACTTGGATCCGACCAGGTGGAAGACTTCTCGGAAGGCGGTTTCGCCAAGCCGAGGATGGCGTCGCCGAGCACACGGAGCGCAGCGCCTTGGTGCTGTCTGGTCGGCATGTGGGCAAGGACGGCGAGGGTGCATGCGACCACTGGCGCGGGGGATCTCGCAAGCGCTCGTCCTGGTGCGAACGATCGGCTGGCTTAAGCCACTTCGCGGGGCCCGATGCCAGAGCGGACCAGGTTGAACACTTCTCGGGCGGCATAGCGTTTGAGACAGCGGATGATCTCGCGCCGGGTCTTGCCCTCCACGATGCGCCGCTCATAGTAGTTGCGGGTACGCGCATCGAAGCGGAGCCGTGACTGCACGATCCGATACAGGGCAGCGTTGGCCTGCCGGTCGCCACCGCGGTTGAGCCGGTGGCGACGCTGACGACCGGAGGAGTGCTCGACGGGGCTGACCCCGCAAAGCGCCGCGAACGACGCCTCACTGCACAGGCGTTCTGGGTTGTCCCCCATCGTGATCAGCAAGGTGGCGGCACTATCCGGCCCGATCCCCACCGGGACAAGTAACTGCGGAAAGTGACGCTCCACCAGCCCAGTAAGACGCCGCTCCAGGTCACGAATCTGCCCGGTCAGCTGATCGATCCGCTGGGCCAACAGACACAGGGCGATACGGGTGGCCTGCCCGACGGCATCCTTCTCGCCGTCGTCATCGTCACGATCGTCGAACTGCGCGCAAGTCCTGACCAAGGCTGGATTCTTCAGACCAGCCAGCTGCTCGCGCAGATCCGGATCGGCGGTGACCATGATCGCCTTGAGCTGATTGATCGCCTGTGTGCGGGCCTTGACAGCAGAGTCCTTGGCCAGTTTGAACAGTCGGGCGCACTGCACCGGCCCATCGCCGGCCTTGGCCTGGGAGCGAGCACGGCCACTAAGCACCGCCCGGGCCGCCTCCTGCGCATCCACCGGGTCCGACTTCCCCCGCCGTCGACGAACCGAGCGATCAGCCCGGTTCACCTCGAACACCTCGACCCGATGAGCCAGCAAGTAGCGGGAGAGGGCAGCTCCGTAGCTTCCGGACCCTTCCACCCCGGCCCTGCGCACCGTACCCAGCCGGCTGGCCCACTCCCAGAGTTCGCAATAGCCCCCCGTCGTGGCAGGAAAGGGCGCGGTGTCCATGACCGCCCCTAGCGTGGAGAGCACGGCGGCCACATGAACATCCCGGTGCGTGTCCACACCAAGGACCACCTCGTCCACAACAGAAGGACGTTTTCTAGGACTTGGGACACTCACCATGGTGCACCTCCTGCTGTCTGAGCCTGTCGGCCCTCGCCACCAGGCCGTCGAGGCGGTCAGCAGTGAGACAGTGCCCAGTTCACGGGCACGACTCGCCTCGGGACACGCCTCAGCAGCCCGGCATCAGTAAACCCCGCACTGGTGATCGACGAAGGACAGGCCGGACACCCAGGTCCGATTTCTCACGAGCCAGAGACCAGCGCGCGGGTACATCAACAGGTATACCCAGGGCCCACGACTTGCGATCACTCGGAGCGCAGTGCTCTTTCAAAGCGTGGTGATTCTCCGCGTTCGCGGAGCGGACGAGGGCCTGTGGCGCCGCGTGAAGCTGGTCCCCGGAGCATCTCCGCGTGCGCGGAGCGGACGGGGGCGATACAGGTAAGGCTCTCATCTGGTTCGGAGCATCTCCGCGTTCGCGGAGCGGACCTCACCGAGCAGGAATGGGTCGCCATGTACCGCGGAGCATCTCCACGTTCGTGGAGCGGACTTGAGCTGCTTGGTGTAGTCGGCGAGGGTCGCGGGAGCATCTCCGCCTTCGCGGAGCGGACCGGACGTCGACGACGTTCTCGACCACACCGGCCGGAGCATCTCCGCGTACGCGGAGATGCTCCGGCGTCGTACACGTCGACGCGGGATCCGCCGTAGTCCGCTCCGCGTAAGCGGAGATGATCCTGTGCCAGGAGTCTCATCCCGTAGATGGAGCCTTCTGCTCCGCGTACGCGGAGATGTTCCCTGGCGACCTGAATCGGGGCTCCTCCCCGTGGGGTCCACTCGGCGTACGCGGAGATGCTCCCCCAGGGGCCGACCAGTCGCACGTCCGGCTGAAGCTCCGCGCACGCGGAGATGTTCCGCCCTTGCCGATGACGGACGCGATGGAGCCCTTGCCTGCTCCGCGTACATGGAGATGGTCCGCAGTACGTGCTTGCACGTGGCGACGTCGCTCTGGCCTCTCCGCAAGGCGAAGGTAGGCCGATTCTTAGCGTGGCCGGCGAGTTGGGGTTGAGCGGCTCTCCGCACAAGGGGCAGATAGACGCCGGCTACTTCGAAGCGAAGCAACATAGCGCGGGATCGCCGGTTAGCCAAACCGGCGATCCCGCGGATCATTAATAGCTCACCACAACTTGACCACGCAACGAGAGGCATCGCCGAGACGCCCATCAATGCAACTTGCTCCACATCACTCAGCCCTACGTAGCCGCGTACCCCATGGAACAAGTACCGTGCACGCTCCCGATCCCACGAGAATCGCATCTGCATTCCCTAATCGGCCGCGCCGCGAAGAACAGCAGAGCATCACTTCTTCCCAGGGTCCCCAGGAATGAGGTCGACCTTGCATTGGATTGGCCAACGTCGACCGCAGTACCCGATAAGAGCCCAAGTTGGGGCAGCTTCAAACCGTACCGACGATGCGTAAGCAGCACTATTCTTGCACCGGAGAATCACGAAATGCACGAACAGCCCAACGAGGTTCAGGGCGCCCGGTATAGCCCTACGAACATCCGCGCCACCTGGGACGGAACGGGTAGCGTGGAGGACGCTTCCAGGGCGTTGGGCTTCTCGCGTGCGAAGGGGTACGACCTGGCTCGTCGCGGGGAGTTCCCATGCCGTGTGCTGCGTATCGGCCGTAGCACACGTGTCGTCACCGCGTCCCTGCTCCGCGTGCTCGAAAGTGGAGAGCCGGAGTACAACAGCGCCCGAGCCTGACACTGCGCCGTCATAGCCCGCCGCGCGCAGAGGCCCCGCCGGAGCGTTCCGGCGGGGCCTCTTGTCTCAGCTGCCCCTATGACGAAGGTCATGATGGTGAGGGCCTGACCAGGTTGAAGACCTCTCGGGCCACGTAGCGTTTGAGGCATCGGACGATCTCGCGCCGGGTCTTGCCCTCCTTGGCGCGGCGCTCGTAGTAGTCACGTGTGCGTGGGTCGAAGCGCAACCGGGCCTGCTTGATCCGGTGCAGGGCAGCGTTAGCCTGCCGGTCGCCGCCGCGGTTGAGCCGACGGTAATGATGGCGCCCGAGGAGCGCTCGACGGGGCTGACTCCGCACAGCGCGGCGAGGGTGACGGCCGTGTCTGGGCCGATGCCCACCGGGGCGAGGAGCTTCGGGGCGTGGCGTTCCACGAGCCGGGCCTATGCGGTCACAGCACTGCCGTCCGTTATCAGGAGGCGGGAAGAAGCCGACACGTCTGCAGGTGGGCACAACGGGCGCTGCTGGGAGTATGCCGATTGCCTGCGCGAAGGGCCGTGCCGCTCGAAGGCGGTGAACATCCGGCGGACCAGCGGGCCCACACGCCGCCACGAGCGCAAGCCTGAGCACTTCATTGGTGCGACGTGTTTCGGCGGTGCCCGCGGCTGCAAGGCTGAGGGGGCGCTGACCACCAGGCAGGCGTCACTGCATCACGATAGTGATCGCCCAGTGCCACCTGCTCGTTGATTTGCAGCCTCGGCTTCCTGGTAGGTGACGTATTGACGGAATGTGCCGTCGGGCAGGTTCAATTGGTAGCCGGTGACGGTCTGAGGAGTTCCCCCGCCGCAATTGCATGGCATGGCTGCGATCCTTTCGGGTTTCTTCTTCAGCGCCGGATCGTGGCCGGAATCATCTGGGGCTCCGAGGCTCCATGGAGTGCGTCTGACCGGGAGGCGCCGCGCAACGGACAGGTATGGAGGGGCTGGTCAGTCCAGCCACCGTGAAGCGAGTCCCGCCAGGTAGGAGAGTGTGAGAGCAGTCGCCGGCGCCTGGAACCATGGAGAGCCTCCCAAGCAGGAGGCGTACAAGGCTGTGGCGGTGGTGATCCAGATGCTCGTGCATCATCCGCAGCTGACCAGACATGCGGCCCGGAAGTCGTCACCGAAGTGATCGCCAATCCACGATCTGACCCCGCCGCCAGCGTGTCCTTGGTGATGAAACGGGTGGTGCGACACGCGACGCCGAGGGAGAGAAGGAACGCGGCAAGGCTCATGGAAACTGTCCACTCACTGGCGGGTTCACTACGGGGTGGTGCGGGCTCGGCGGGCGCCTGGGATGTCGCGGAAACCGTCTCACCGGCCACCTGGCGGCGCCACGCCGGGTCCTGGGATGCGAGAGCCGCTCGGCTGTCCCGGGACCGATGGCGGAGGAAAGCACCGGCCCCGGGCCTCACCAATGAGCTGTCCACGCTCCGGCAGCCGGGGGTGTTCCACCCCCGGTCTCTGTCCTGCCGACGTGCGTGGAGCCGGCTGGCCCACCGGTAAGTTTGAGGGGGCTGTCCCCTGTCCTTCCACGACGGGGGACAGCCCTTGAGGGACGGGCCGCTTACCGGACGGCCCTCAGGTCAGGGGCGGCACAGCGTGGATCAGACCTGTGCGCGAGTACCGCCGCAGGACCCTTCACGCCGCCCCGGTCGATCGGGCGCATGCCGGTCACACCGGCGGGAAGCAGGGCCGCAGGGCACCGGTGGCCTGGACCGGGACGCCGCCGACGGTGGCGGTCGCCGTGTAGCTGCTGGCGCTGATCTGAAGGATGGACAGGCCGGCGTTGAGGGTGGCGATGCCGTTGGCGTTGGTCACCGCGGATCCCACCGGCAGGCCGTAGACGAAGAAGTTGACCGTGACGCCCGCTTGCGCCGGCGTGAGGGTGGCCGTCAACGTCGCCGCGAACAGGCTCGGAATCGGGATGGGCAGGTTGACGTGCCAGCAGGCGGGCGCCAAGCTCAGCGGGCCCGTCGCCGGAGTGACGGGGATGGTGAGGGGCGCGGACGCGACGCCGGTGCACGCGCACGCGGTGCCGGCCGCGGTGACCGTGGCAGTGACCGTGGCGGTCCCGGACGTGTTGAAGGTCAGCGTTCCGGTGGCGACACCGGCCGCGTTGGTGGTGGCGGTCACCGGGACCGCACCACCGGTGAAGGTCACCGACCCGCCGACGACCGGCAGACCGTTGCAGGTCACCACAGCGGACACCGGAGTCGGCTGCCCGACCACCACCGGCCCGGCCACCGGCTGGATCACCACCAGGCAGGACGGCTGCGGAGTGACGGTGATGGGGAGGGGCGCGGAGACGACGCCGGTGCACGCACACCCGCTGCCGGCCGCGGTGACGGTGGCAGTGATGGTGGCGGGCCCGGCCGTGTTGAAGGTCAGCGATCCGGTGGCAATGCCCGCCGCGTTGGTGGTGGCGGTCACCGGGACCGCACCACCGGTGAAGGTGACCGAGGCACCCGAGACCGGCAGACCGTTGCAGGTCACCACAGCGGACACCGGAGTCGGCTGCCCGACCACCACCGGCCCGGCCACCGGCTGGATCACCACCTGGCAGGTGGACAGGGGCGGCACGGTGACCGCGTTCGAGTCCAGCGTGACGGCGGCGCCGAGAGCCAGCAGCCGGCCGTCCACGATGGCCCCCGCCGTGGCGGTGATCGAGGTGAAGGCGAGGATGCTGCCCCTGATGGTGGAGCCGGCGCCGAGCGTCGCGGAGCTGCCGACCTGCCAGAAGACGTTGGCGGACTTCGCCTGGTTGATGAGGTTGACGTTGCCGGTGGCTCCGGTGATGAGCGTGGTGGTCGCCTTGAAGATGAAGACGGCGTTGGGGTTGCCCTGAGCGTCCAGGGTCAGTGTCCCGTTGAGGCCGAACGTGCCGGAGAGGGAGTTGTACACGCCGGGGGTCAGGGTGGTCCCGCCGAGTTCCGTCGCGACGGTGCCCGTGACCGGCTGGGAGAGTGCGTTGGCGTACCCAACGAGCAGGTCGGCCTGGGCCTGCGCCGCGGCAGCGTCGTTCACGTGGATGGTTCCGGTGACCGTGCCGGGAGGAAAGCCGGTCACCGCACCGGCGGGGCTCACGCCGAGGTCGCCGGCGACCACGGTGGGACCGGTGTTGGTGACCGCCGTGTTGGCGAGCACCCCGTAGGTGGCGGCGGTACCCAGAGGTACAAATGTTGCCATCGTGGATTTCCCTTCCTAAGGCTTCCGGGGCAGCCCTGATGCCGCCCTGGAACTGTGGGAGAGCGGCGCGCTTGCACCGCTGCGACCGGCGCCTTGGGCACAGGGTGAGCTGTGCCATGTGCTGCGCGCCGGGAGGAACATGAAGGCTTCGGCCGAGCGTGGTGTGCGCACTCGTCACAACTGCCTGAGCACACTCAGGCGTTGGCGCTCGTACCGCTTGCTCCTGGTGACGCCGCACCGGAGCTTGCCTGATGCCGGACCGTCGCCTGTGCCGGACGCAGAGGGGGTCCGGCATCCAGGTCTGATGGAAAGAACAGGGGGAGTCTGGAAACCGGCGGAGCTGTCGCCCGAGTCGGTCGCTTGGGCGTGCTAACGGTCCGTGGAGCCCAGCTTGAGATGAGATCCGCCGAAACCGGTATGGTCGAATTCAGCGGAGTCGGCAGCGTGAGTTGATTTCCACACCCCACGACTCAAAAGCAGTTGCTGCCTTTTCGGCTGAAAACCCTTGCCCATGTTGAGCCCTCGCGATCTAGGTCTGCGTGGATCTAGTTCGGGGCTCCTCAAGGACCGACTGGCAGTCAGATCACAGCTGGGAGGGGCAACTGACCAGCCGTCCAAGGAGCACCCATAGGAAATGCGCTGACCGCTACCGGCCAACCGGCAAAACATGAGCCCCCGAGAGGGATGGGCGACCTCCGGACTCACTATTGCTATTTAAGGCATCACCGGCGGGCCCCGGATAGAGGGAGAACCCAGATGTCGCCCGAATGGCGCAGCGCTTACCCGGGTCCGCTGCCGCCACGGACCATGCGTGGACATCACGCCTCGCCGGCGGAGCGAACTCACAGCCAGCGCAAAAAGCGGGCTGGAACCGTTTGTGCACGGACGCCCCTGGGGGCAGTGGCACTGCTGGACGTTCTGGTGCTGGTGGTGCCAGTGCGTCGCCGCGCGGCGGTGAATGGCGGCGTATCAGGGGGAGTTGCGGTGCGGTCCGCGCCACAGGAACGAACGTCGGAGGTCAGCTGCTGGGTCCCGTCGGTCACCCACTGGCGACCATCTCCTTGCAACCTGATCACCGTCCGACCGCAGTGCCTTTCGTGCGCCCGAGCGACAGCAGATCTCCACGATGTCGATCAACTGCCCGGCACCCCATCACCTCCTGAGAACACTGGGAAACGCCCCCTGAGGTAGTCGACACAGCCCAGACGTGCGTCGGTCTCCGGGTCCGGCGTGACAGGGCACGCGTCGCTACCGGTCCGTGCACGGGCGCGTGGTCACTGTGCGGCCTGGACCAACTAGCCACGAGGAGGGTGGGGGTGCAATTGAGGTCGTGTAGCTGGTCGGCATCGCAGACCACAGAATCCGTCCCGGCTTTCGGCGGCTCGCGCAGCGGCTGCTGCTGCACAGTCACCAGGATGCCCAGAGCGACGGCGCGGGCGACCTCCCTGTGGACCGACCTTCGGCGGCATCTCGACTGGTATGCGCAGAAGGGCCCGGACGGAATGCTGTACGCGGGAGAAGGGCAAGCAGCCCCGTGCGACGGTATCCGGCCTTCTCTCTCGGCCGAGGCGCCAGGGAGGCGGCCGAGATGGCCGAGAGATGGGGGGCGTGAACGGCGGCGAGAGCCGGTCCGACGAGCAGTCGGCCCGGCCCTCGCCGTAGCCGCCCGGGTCTGAGCAACGGAATGGGACCCTTCGTGGGTGCGTCGCGCCAACGCGGCACTGGTTGCATGTTGCGGCGCGCGAACGGCGCACTGTGGGAGACCGTCCGGATAAGAGATCAGCCCCAGGCCGTTGGCCTGGGGCTTTCGCCCGGAGCGGGCTGCGGGACCGACGTCGCGCTCGTGATGACTGACACGACGCTCAGATACCTCTCGTCGCATCTGGTACCTGAGCAATGACTGCTCGGGCGGGGGAACGAGAGGTCGGCAGGCTTGCTCCATGGCCGCCTTCGGAGTCCCAGACCGAGACGAGGGACAGTTCCGTCTCCTCCGCGATCCGGCGTTGCTCCGCTTCGTTCATCAGGGCGCTCGCGGTGAAGGTGCCCAGCGGATCGGCGGCTTCGGTCATGAGCCGGGCGGCGGTGGCAGGACGGGTCTCCGGAGGGATGACGAGCAGGTCCCAACGGCCGACGGTGTAGGAGAGCAGCAGCAGCTTGTGGGGGTCTTGCTCGGCCGTGAACCAGCCGACACCCACCGCATGCCCCGCGACGGGCACCTTCCGTGGGATGACCGGCCAGAAGGTGGGGTTCACCGTGACGTGGGTGATCCGACCCCACAACGGGTCGAGGACGGCCGTCAGTGCGGGAAGCTCCGCCGTGAGGTCACGGGAGCGGGGCCACCACGCACCGTCGAGCAGAGCTGGAGCGGTGCCGACCGGTGCCAACATGAGTCGCAGGGGCAGCGAAGAGGTCCGGTCTTCGACCGCCGGCGTATACGCAATGGTCGTGGTCATGACGCGGACCTTGCCCCAGGCCGATCACACCGGCCCGGTGTCGCGATCGCCGAAAACGACACGAGCGTGGAGGCTGGTGTACGAATTGCCCTCGGTAGTTCCAGCTTACTCCTGGTAAGGCTCACCGAGCCGACCCGGAGCGACGGGATGAACGGCACAGGAGACCTTGGACCAGTCGGCCCGAGAATTGCGAAGAGGCAGCGCCTCCCGTGCGGGCAGCCGGACACTCTCGTGCTACATCGGCTGCCAACGGGGGGCTGTCAGCCGCAGGACCGCGTGGGTCGTCCGGTCAGCCGAGGAAGGACAGCCGGACCTGGCGCTCGGGGCCGTCCCGGTCGGTGTTCACCAGTACGACGGACTGGGAGGCCCCCAGCTCCAGCTCGCCCTCGACCACGGGCAACGTGGCGTGTGGTGGCACCAGAGCCGGGAGCACATGGCCGCTGCCGTGGCCTGGACCACCGTGGCGGTCCCCCCAGCGGTCGTCCGCGGGAAGAACGCCGCGGAGGGCTGCCAGCAGGTCATCGTCACTGCCCGCGCCGGTCTCGATGACGGCCAGGCCGGACGTCGGGTGGAGGGTGAAGACGTTCAGCAGTCCGTTTCGCCCATGAGCGGCCTCCCGGAGGAACGCGGAGCATGCGTTCGTCAGGTCGTGCATGGTCTCAGTGGCGCCGATGGTGATCGTGCGGGTGGTGAAGGTGCCAGCCATGGTTCACCGGTACCCGCCGCGGAGGAACGGCACTAACGGCCGGATGGGTTGTTTCCGGGCCTCCGCTCGCAGCCGAAGGGTTCGGACGCCACCGGAGCGTGGCGTCAACCGTGCTCTTCTTCCTCAGCCTCCATGCGCCGAATGCCCTGGTGCGTCAGCGTGACCATGGCCGGCGTATTGCCCGCGGCCCAGTCGACCGTGATCAGGTCCTCGCCCACCAGATACGTGCAGGCGGCAGCCAGATCCTCTGCCGGGATCGCGAGATCTTGCGCCAGCTTGGCCCCGGTGACACCCAGAAGGCGGTTGCCCTCTGTGGCCTCGTACAGAGCCTGCATGACCTTCTCGCGGTACGCCTTCCGCTCGGCTAGTGATGCCATGACTGCTTCCTCTGGCGAGAACTGCGTCTCGCTCACCGCAGTGCCGGAGGCCTTCTGCGACCCGGCGCGCGGCCTCGGGCGATGCGGCGACGATACCGCCCTCGGCCATCCGCGGCGAGCTACCGACGGGCGGAGAGACGAGCCGGGCCGGCCCACCCCCGGCCTTCCGACTACGGCAAGGACGGGAGCGCCGAAATGTCCCTTCCTGTTCACCGTACTCCGGGCGGCGGTCCACCGAATCCACGCGGGACCAGGCGTTCGTGGGGGCGGGCCGGGCACCGCTTGGGCACCACCCCCTGCCGACGCTGACCCCGTCGCGTTGGACGGCGCACCGACGCCTCGAGGAAGCCGCGGGCGCCCTCCTCGTTGCGGCCCGCGCGCATGCGGGCCGCAACGGTCGTAGACCAATACCCGGAAGGACCGGGCAAGGGCCTCGCGTACAGCGCGCCAGCTGTGACCACCGGTCATCTCCCCGTGGACCAGGACCAGCGGCTCGCCGCGGCCGAAGACGTCGTACGCCAGCACGGCTCCCCGCACATGGGCTCGCGACACGGTTCGGCCAGGGAGCCGCACGGCGGGCTCCCCGCGCGGCCATCCGCCCAAGCCACCGGAGCAACTCATTCTGAAGAACAAGGCAAGTTGGGCATGCGTTTACGGGCGATCTCGATCAACTGGCGTGTACACAAGCCGAGTTCTGCCCTGACCATCCGATGCCGAACGCTCACGGCCCCTCACCCAGGTCCGGTCTTGATGCAACAGTCATGGTCGAACGGCAGAGCCGGAGCACAGCAAGACCGTGCCGAACACCTCACCGGGCCCGTCCCTGAACGCAAGAACCCCCGCCGGCAAGCCGACGGGGGTTCCTCACCTCTCACGCGGTATCACACAGCCCCTATAACGGGGGTCATGGCCGTGTGGGCCTGACCAGGTGGAACACCTCGCGGGCGGCGTAGCGTTTGAGGCATCGGACGATTTCGCGCCGGGTCTTGCCCTCCTTGGTGCGGCGCTCAAAGTAGTCCTGGGTGCGCGGGTCGAAGCGCAGGCGAGTCTGCACGATCCGGTGGAGGGCGGCGTTGGCCTGCCGATCGCCGCCGCGGTTGAGGCGACGGTACTGCCGAGTGCCCGAGGAGCGTTCTACGGGGCTGACCCCACACAGCGCGGCGAAGGACGCCTCACTGCCCAGACGTTCCGGATTGTCCCCCATCGTGATCAGCAGAGTGACGGCCGTGTCCGGGCCGATGCCCACCACAGTGAGCAACTGCGGGGCGTGGCGTTCCGCGAGCATTGCCAGGCGGCGTTCCAGGTCCTGGATCTGCTCGGTAAGCTGCTCGATTCGGTGGGCCAGCAGGCACAGGGTGATGCGGGTAGCATGCAGCACCGCCTCTTCACCGCCCTCGTCGTTCTTGCTGGCGTCGGCGAACCGTGCGCAGGTACGGAAGAGTTCCGGGTTGCCCAGCCCGGCCAGCTCTTCCCGCAGATTCGGGTCGGCGGCGACGAGGACGGCCTTGAGCTGATTGATCGCCTGGGTGCGGGCCTTGACCGCCGACCCTTTGGTGAGTTTGTACATCCGGGCGATCTGCACCGGTCCATCGCCTGACTTGGCCCGGGCGCGAGCCCTCCCGCTCAGCACCGCCCGGGCCGCGTTCTGGGCATCGAGCGGATCCGACTTGCCGCGCTGACGGCGGTCAGTCCGGTCCGGCCGGTTCACGTCGAACACTTCCACGCCCCGGGCCAGCAGGTAGCGGGACAGGGCCGCCCCAAAGGAGCCGGTCCCCTCCACTCCGGCCCGCCGCACCGTGCCCATCCCTCTGGCCCACTTGAGTAGTTCACGGTATCCGGCCGCGGTGGCCGGGAACTCTTCGGTACCGATCACCGCCCCCACCGGAGAGAGCACGGCAGCCACATGAGCATCCCGGTGCGTGTCCACTCCAAGGACCACCTCCCCCGTGGGCCGACGTCGGCGAGTACGCGGAGTTAAGGACGTATCTGTCACGTTCATTCACCTTCCGACCCGATGGCACATCGCGTAGCCGGCACCGGACCGCGCGGGCAGTCAGAACTGTGACAACGCCTATTTGGTCGGCAGGCCCCTATCGAGACACACCTGGCCGGCCCGGCGCCGGCAACGCACCACCCCCCGCCAACGGTCGGCACAGCGTGAGTAAGACACCGCGGTCAGAGTTCTCATGAGCCAGACCCCGGCCCGGGACAGCACCCATCAATCCTCCCGGTACTCACTGCGTCCCGCCCAAGCCCGCCGAACATTCTTTACCCCAGCTCAAGGAACACCCTGAATCTGACTCTGGCCGACCACAACGGATCGCAAAGGTCCACATCACGATCAGTCCTCAGGATTCACCAACGGCGTCGTCGACTGACAGCGCCTTGACACCGACCACCGGACGAGGATCAACCCGCGCCCACGGTCAGCGGCCTACTGCGGGCGGCCGACGGAACCGGCGCGCCCCGCGCCAAGCGTGGGAGGCGGCTCGCGCCGGGAGCGCTCCGACACATGGTCATCGACCACCTCCAGCACACCCCGACGAGTCATTCACCGCCGTCCGGATCATCCGCATCATTGATAAGTCCTCAGGCGCCATCGCCAACGCCCTCAGCAGGCTCGTCAGTCTGAGAGTCGCCGAGCAGGTCAGCGGCCGGCCGCGCAGGTTCCGCTCGCCGACTCGGCCGTGAATAGCACCTGATAGCCGCCCGCCCACACCGGTCCGGGCGTGCCCCTCACACCATGCGCAGCGCGCCCGGCCCCCCTCGCTCCACCCACGCCGCGACGCCCACCTCGTCTTCGCTCCCGATGAGAAGCGGGTACCAGCGCGATACCGGGCCGCTAAGAAGTCACGTGGCAGGAGCACAAGGGGATGCCGGTAGCCAGCGCACCACGCTGTCCGTCACCGAAGGCACCGACTCTTGCGGCCGCCGAGCGCTCAGGCAGCGAGAAGTCGAATTCGAGGAGCCTTAGTCGAATGAAGGCGTGAATTTCAAAGTGGGGTGCCGTCGGCAAGACAACGGTGATCGCGGATGGCGGCTACCGGGGCAGCTGCCGGTCCGGCCCATGCTCTGCTGGTGGCCTGCACTCCTCCGTAATCTTCGGCGGCCGGGGGCTACCCGCGGTCGCCATGAAGCGATCACATCCGGGCGAACAGCAACCCGGGGTATCCCTTGTTGGGGTCGCCCCGGGGGTCCGTCCTGCCTGCCTTGTCCCCTCATTAGCCACCCACCACCGTATCCTCGTCGAACCGCAGCGATGTGATCCGCGACTCGCCCACCCACTCCCTGAGGGTGTCCAGTGCAGCGGGCTCAAGTTTCGTGGTGAAGAGGAGGGCCAGGTGCTCTCTGGCCCGTGAGCATGCCACGTAGAAGAGGTTGCGTGCCCTGATGAACGCCTCCAGTTCCTTGTCCGTCAGATCTTCGCGCCGGGAGAAGTTGGCCAGCATCTCGGGGATCTGGAAGCGGGAGTGTCCCTTGCTGACCACGGCGAGGACCCGGTTGAACTCCAGTCCCTTGACTCCGTGTTGTGTGGCGAAGGGCGTGCCGCCGCCGAGGTGCTCGTTCAACGCCAGCAGCTCCGCGTACGGCACCTGGCGCAGTTGTTGGTACTCCTTCGACCGCGCCTCCGCCCGGGCTTCGGCCTTGCCGTCACTCACAGCCTGCGGGCCGGTACCGGATGGTGATACGGCCTTCCGGTGACGCTCGCGCACCTTCCCCAGTCCGTCGAAGAGCTGCTGCTCAAGACAGAGGTCGAGGACGTCGCCGACCGTGCCCGTCTCGCGGGCCTCCCCCAGTCTCGTCAGGAACGCCATCCATTCCTGCTTGTCGGCTGGCGAGTTGATGGGTGAACGGCCACGGGGGTCGAGTGCGTTGAACATCGCGCCGTAGCGCTTGTTCCGGTGGTGGAGCAGGGCCGGTTCCAGCGTGTCCATGAAGAAGGACATAGCGTGGTCCTCCTTCCTCACATAGGAATCGTTACGCCGAAAGGCGCCGTGGAGCTTCTGATATCCCAGTTCGCCGGCGATCGTCTCGTGCGTGAGCATGAGGATCTTCGTGCTGGGGTCCTCCGCCCGCGCCTGGGCTTCGTGACCGGATGCCCCGGTGCTCCAGAACCGGTCGCGAACGTCGTCCAGTACCCATTTCCGGGCCGCGTGGGCCGCGTCCCAGCCGAGCTGCCCCTTCCGGTGGTGGGTGAGCCTTGTCCCGGCCCATTCGTTGGTGTGATAGACGGCGACGGTGCCCTCGCCAACTCCTGACGCCGTGGTCTGCGTCAGTTCAGGACGCATCGTGTTCAGGAGGTTCACGACGGCGCGCTGTGAGCGCCGATTGCGCCGTCTGAAGACCGGTGTCGGGCGGGCGTCCTCGAGTTCCCCGCACGCGTTGTCGTAGATCTGCTGCCAGTGGTCGCCGAAGAAGCCGCAGAGGGGGCCACGCGCGGTTGCCTCATCGCCCGGCGTGCCCAGCATGGCCTCTGCCAGGCCGGCGGGGGTGTCCTGGTACTCGTCCACGAAGACGATCGGGAAGCGGTCGGTAGCCAGGGCCCGAAACTTGGGAAGGGCGAAGAACGCCCTCGCGAGGACGGGAAGATCGTTGTGACCCAGCTGCACGCGACGGGTGTCGTGGTCCACGTTCTGGAAGCCGGTGCTGTACTCGACGGTGTAACCGTCCAGCGAGGTATAGCCCTCCATCTTCGACAGCATGATGTCCAGCTCGACGATGTGGAGCAACAGGTGCTTACGGAAGGGGGAGAGCAGTTGCCACAGGAAGCCATGGATGGTTTCGGCAAAGACGTACGGGCTGCGGTCGGTACGGCTGATGATCTCGTCGCGGGCCACATTGGTGTACGTGAGGCAGGCGACGCGCTGGTGGGTCCGCGGGAGGTAGCGGGCGCGGTCAGCCAGGATGCTCTGGAGCGCCTCGATCAGTGAGCTGGTCTTGCCCGCACCGGCACCGGCCTCCACCTTGAAGTGACGGCCTGCCTGGAGAGCCGTGAGGATCGTGCGCGTGACGTCGTCCGCCTCGGTCGTCACTGGACGTCCGCCTTCGTCGCCGTCCCGTCCTGTGCCATCAGCCACTCGAGACCGCGCCTGATGTACTTCGGGACCTGCCAGTCGTGGTCTCCGAGGACGTGGTCGAGGGCGAAGTCGACCTTGCTGAGCCTGGTATCCACGCTACTACGGGCCTGTTGCTCCAGTTCCTCGGCTGGAGCGTCACCCCTGGGGAGACCGAACAGGGCCCGGTTGGCCAGCGCGAAGGCGTCCTCGAAAGTGCGGCCGCACGGACCACCGGGCTCCTCCGGCACCTGGTAGGCGAGACACATGTTGCCGCCGGCGATCGGCGGGTCTGTCTCAGCCCGCTGCAGCAGCTCGGCCACCGTGACGTCCGCCATCTCGGGGCACCACGCCCTGATGGACTGGTTGGACGTGCGTCCTGCCTCGGACACCAGGCATTTGCGGATCTTGGGCTCCCGGTCGTCGACGGGATCGAGGTCCGTGATGATCAGGGCCGGGATCCCGAGGATCTTGAGCAGCGGATAGAACCTGTGGGCATACGCCCCTCCCACCTCCATCAGGGTCACGTACTGGTGCTGGCGCGGCTCTCCGAGCCTCGTCGCCACCAGCCTCTCCTCCGCAGCCGGGACGAAGATACGCTCGCTGGCGCCCTCGACGAGGATGGCCTTGTCCGCGAAGTAAAGGTCGGCCCGGGTGAGGGTCAGGTACTTGCGGAGGAACCTCTCGTCGCCGGTCACCTGGGAAAGGTCCTTGATGACAGTGCGGGCCGGCCCCGGCTCGCCTCCGCTCTCCACGGCGTCCTCTTCCTTCCGGAAGTACCGGATGTCGGAGAAGTGTCCACGGTTGGCCACGTGCGCTGAGTGAGTGGTCACCACGAACTGAGCGTTCCACCGGGTGCTGCTGCCGATTGCGGTGCAGCTCTCCTCGACCGCTCCCGCCTGCCCGAGCATGCTCGCTCTCATCTCCGCGTCAATCTGGGGAAACAGACCGTCGGAGTCCGTGAGTTGCTGGACGAACGCCTCCTGCATCTGCGGATGCAGATGGGCCTCCGGTTCCTCCAGGAAGACGAGATGGATCCCCGACTCCGGAGAGGTCGCCGTGTGGTCGCGATAGCAGGTGAAGAGCCTGAGCAGAATCATCACCAGGTTCCGCGTGCCGAGGCCGCTGTACGACTCCGGGAACCGCACGCCGGCCACTCCGGGATAGTGAATGCGTGCGAAGTTCCTGAGCAGCCTCTTGGAGTCCAGCCGGGCGGCCGTGACGAACTCCTGGTTGCCCAGGCCCGGATAGCCGAAGGCTTCCAACGCCGGCGCCACCCGTTCGCGGACCTGCTGGAGGCCGCTGTCGAGACTGCCAGAGGTGTCCACGAGCATCTTGTCGATGCTCGTGGCGAGCTCCTCCAGCCACGTCGCGTTCTGGCTCTGCTCCGCTGCGGTCAGCAGTTGCTCGAAGACCGCTCCGATCGGCGCGGCATGCCCCTCGCCTTCGTCGTCCAGCCCTCGCTGCGCCTCGACGAAGTCCACCCTCACCAGGGTTCGCACGTCCGCGAGGTCGACCGGTCGGACGTTCGCCTCATCGGTCGGGTCGACCGCCATCACCGACGTCTCGAAGTGCTTCGGGATGCCTCTGCCCAGCTGCTCAAGCGTGACCGTGGCATCCGGCCCCACTGCCACGCCGCCGAAGAACTCCTTCAGGGCGCCGTCCCCCAACGCATAGGCGAACTTGATCACTACCTCGGAGCAGTCGGGGTCGAGGTCCACCACGAAAGGGGCCAGGGGGCCGTACTGGCCGCATTCCTTGTCGTAAGCGATGTGAAGGGTGAGGGTGACTGCCGGAACCGTGTCACGCGCCTGCTCCGCCTCACCCGAGACGAAGAGGCGATGAGCAGCGAGGAACTCCTCGTAGCAGTCGGCGGAGAAGTCCTCAATGTGCAGCGTGGTCTTCTTCCTCGCCACGAAGAATGCGAACAGTTTCGCCAGCGAGGTCTTTCCCGTGTTGTTACGGCCGACGCACAGCGTCACCTTGTCGGCAAAGGAGAGGTCGGTTCTGCGGAGCAGCCGGAAGTTGCGGATGACCGCCTTGGTGAGCCGGGGCGGCATCGGGACTACGGTCCCATGTGGTTCGGCGGAGCCGTCTCGCGGGCACGGAATGGCAGGCGGCTCACTGAGCTGGGTCATCGCGGCTCCCTTGCTGCGCTCGTACACACCCTGGGACCTTGGGGGGAACGCACAGCAACGGGAGCGACTAGCCCCTTGAGATGCCGCCACCCCCTCAGGATCCGGGGCCGCATCTTGCCAGCATAAGTCTCTTAATGCACAACGATCGTATTTAATTCAGTTTCGGTCACCTATCCATCTGAATTCACTCCCAAATGTTCGAAATACGGCACCTGTACGGCCACCACCTCTCAGGCCGACGGACCAGGCGGGGGACGGCCTCGCCTATACCATCGCAACACATCATGCCGAGTAGACGGCCGGTTGGGTGACAGGACAGTCCCGCGAAGCGCTACAGAGTCAGCAGAAGGGGGAGCAGTGAGCCAGAGGGATAGCAACGTGCACATCGGCGCGCAGGCGACAAGGGCGGCGGGATCGCAGCGGCGACGTCCGGCGTCCACAGCCACTCTGGACTTCCCGCCCGTCCCGAACGGGGTCGACTACCTGCGCAGCGCCGTGGAGCACCTCGTGGGAGAGCCCTCCCCGCGCGACCTCAAGTACGCGGTGCTCCACCTCCAGGCCGGGGCGGAAGTGCTTATCAAGGCAAAGCTGTACGAGGAGCACTGGACCCTGGTGTTCCGCGACCCCGGGAAGGCCACAACCAAGAGCCTGAACGAGTCCGACTTCGACAGTTGCACCATGGCGGCAGCCATCGAGCGCCTGAGGCACATCGCCAACGTGCAGATTAGCGAGAAAGAGGCCAAAGCCCTCCGTGACCTGACCAAGGACCGCAACGCCCTTCAGCACTTCGGCCTCACGCACAGCGCTCGCGCAGTCGCGGCCCGAGCCACCGTCGTCCTGGACTTTCTCTTGCACTTCGCGTGGCACTCACTGATCCCGGGCTTGAAACTGCCGGAACACGAACGTGAGCGCATCTGGTCGGAGATGGGGGAAGTCCGATCAGGACTCACGTCGATCCAGCAGTTCGTTGACGAGCGAATGAGGCGGCTGCGCGCCACCGTCTTGAAGGACGCGACGGACCACACCCTCGTATGCCCGAACTGCGGCCAGCCGGCGCTGCTGGCCACGGACAACCACATCACCTGCCACTTCTGCGACACCCTCTGGCCGCCCGAGGACCTTGCGGAGAAATTCGTCGAAGATCCGGAAGGTCCCTGGCACGACTGCCCCGAGTGCTGCTACTCCACGCTCATCCCCGGGACCCTGTTCGTGAAGCCGCCCGACGAGGGCGTGATGCACTGCCTCAACTGCGCGGCGCGATTCCGCATGGAGGCTCTCACCCAATGCACCGGCTGTGGGGCCCCGTGGCTGATCGAGAAGGCCGTCGGCGGGCAGACCGATCTGTGCCCTGAGTGCTGCGACCGCATCAGACGTGAAGAAGATGAGCGGTACTGGCAGTGAGTGCGATGGGGGATGAGCAGGTCAACGACAGTGCTCCGGACAACCTGCCCCGTGCTCTCCCCGACATCGAGCGCGCCATGGAGAAACCAACCCGGCTGGTACCACTGCATAGTTCGGATGTTCCTCGTGGCTCTCTGCCGCGCGCGCTGATCAGCCGGAACGACGTGTGTAGACATTGCCGAACGTCAGTTCAGCAATCCCGCTACCGTGGTGACCACGACCGCGATCAACGAGAGGGTGGCTCCGAACGCGATGCCGGCCCGGACGAGTGCAGCAGCTGGTGTCGCACCGTCCGCACGCGCGAGAAAGGCGGCCACCGCGCCGGTCAGGGCGGAGACGATCAGGGACACGGTCACGGCCAAGATTGCCATGGTGGCCAGCAACGCAGGGGACATCGAGAACTCCTTCGTCAGTGCGACTCTGCCTGCGCACCAGACCTTGCCGATGTCCGTGTTCGCTGCGGTCCGGGTGGACGAGAATGAACGGCACCGAACAGTGTGGTGACGCTACCGGGCGGGGAGTTGACGTGGAGAGCGGCGAGGCATTATCTCGGAACCTGGTGAAGCTGCGGGAGCGGCTGCAGGATCTGCGCGGGCGGTCCGGGCTGTCGATGCAGCAACTTCGCCTGCGTGCTGGACTCGGGCGCACCACACTCAGCCAGGCCCTGAACCACGGACCTACACACCCGTCGTGGGGCACAGTCGCCGCGATCGCGAAGGCCGTCGGTCTCGGTCCCGAAGGTCTCGATGAGCTGCACGATCTTTGGAAGTGCTCCCAGCCTCCGAGTCCTCCCTCTGTGATTTCCGCGGACCGGACCGGGGTGTACGTCCACGAGCAGCTCATTGCCGATGTCGGCCCCCAGGCCCTCGAAGTGCACCGTGCCGTGCTGGCGGCCCCCGACCCCGGCGGCTATCCGTTCCTCACGTCCTACATGCCCAGACGGCATGACGACGAGATCCGCACGCATCTGGCACCGGCCCTGTCGGGCGGAGAATCGGTGCTCGTGATGCTCACAGGGGACTCGGCCACCGGAAAAACCCGCGCGCTGTTCGAAGCTCTGACTGATCTCGCGCCTCAGCGGCGGCTCCTGCGCCCGTCAGGCTCCAGTGACCTTCTGCATCTCCTGCTACAGGCGCTGTTCGGTCCCGGCACAGTCCTCTGGCTTAACGAGGCGCAGCGCTTCTTCTACGGTCACGATGCGGAGCAGGCAGCGGCCGAGCTGCGGCAGCGACTGGTCACGACCCCCGGCCTCGTGGCGGTGGGGACCCTGTGGACTGATCCCTACTGGGAGGAGCTGACGCGACCTGGTCGCACAGGGGATCCACATGGGCAGGTCCGAGGCCTGCTGGACTGTTCCGCGGCGCGCAGGGTCATGGTGCCCGACCACTTCTCCGATTCCGAACTGGTTCAGTGGCACACGATGGCGCAGGCCGCAGAAGTGGACGGTGATCGCCGACTTGCTGACGCGCTAAGGGCGGGGGCCGCCGATGGCCTCGTCGTGCAGCACCTCAGCGGAGGGCCCGCACTCCTCGCTGCCTACCGAAGCGGTCCCGGCAGCCACTTCAACCATGTGGAACACGCAGTACTGACTGCGGCTCTCGACGCAAGACGCCTCGGTCATCGCAGTCCGCTGCCCGCCGGATTACTCGCAGACGCTGCCGCCGGCGCGTTGCACCCGCGTCGGCGCCCGAGCGGTGCGGCCTGGGCCGAGGGCGTGTTGACGGCCCTGAGCACGGGGGAACGCGACGACGGACGGCGCACTGACATACGGCATACGCTGACCGCGATGCACAGACCGCTCACCCGACCCGGTGACGAGGCCCTGTTCGAACCGGCCGACTATCTCGTGCAACATGTCCGCCCTCGGCACAAGGACCGGCCGGGAACGCCCTCCCTGTGGCACGCCCTGCTCGATCACACCAGAGATGCGGACGACCTCGTAGAGCTTGCCACGTCAGCGCGCGACCACGGATATCTGACGCAGGCGGTACACCTGTGGCACAAGGCCGTGCTCGTCGGACACCCGACCTGCGCCCACGCTCTAGCCGAGCTTCTCGACGAGGCCAAGGACCCGCAAGCGCACGGCAGCGTGTGGGCCGCCCGTCATACCCCTCTGCGCGACCCGGACGGTGTACGACTTCTCGTAGAGGTACTGGCCGAAACAGGCCGACACACGGCGATGACCGCACTGATGCGGCGCATGCCGGAGGCCCATGTCGACTGTGATGACGCGGAGTCGGTCGCCCATCTCCTCATGCGGCTGCGCGCAGCTGGACAGGACGTTGCCGCGGCCCGGCTGGCAGCCCGTGCGGCGAAGGTCGGGGATGCGACCGACGCCGGTGGCAGTTTCGATCTGCTGGAAGCCTTGCGGACTCTGGGCCTCGACGAGGCGTACCACGTGCTTGCCGTCCGCACCGCTCGCGAGGCCGACACCTCGGACATGGCGTTCACGCCGGCCCTGCTTGCGGAACTCAACGCCTACAGCCCGATTGCCGCCAATCTGGCGATCCGGGCGGCAGCGTCAATCGACATCGGCGACACCACCGACGTGTGGCTGCTGCTCGACGCCTTGCGGGAGGAGGGTCTGCATGAGGCGATCACCGTCCTGCTACGTCGCCAGCCGGAGGAGCACGTCGGTCTTCATGAACCAGAAGCCGTAGCCTGGCTTGTCGATGTCCTCGACCAACTTGATCAGACGGAAGCCGTGCACACCCTCTTCGACCGAGGCGCCGCCACCTTCGCGGACCTCTCGGATCCGGACGCCGTGTCGTTGCTGCTGCGCACGTTGTTGGCCCACCAACGGGACGCGGAGTTCACCGCCCTGGCCACGCGAGCTGCGGAGGAGACCGACATCTCCGATCCCGCGCTTCTCGCGGAGTTGATCGAGTTCCTCCATCAACTCGGCATGGAAGCCGAGATCACTACCTTGCTTGACCGTGGCGTGGCTGCCCGTACAGACGTGCGCGACCCCGAAAGCGTGGGGCGGCTGATCGCCCTCCTCGACAAGATGGGGAAATATGAGGCCGTGGCGCTGCTTGCGCACCGTGCCGCGTCGGACACCGATGTCACCGATCCGGACGGTGCCGCCTGGCTGTTGGAAAGTCTGGAAGAGGTCGGGCAGATCGAAGCCACCCGACAGGTGCTCAGCCGGATACCACCCAGAGACGTCGATGAGGTGCCTGTCGACACACCTGTCGACCGGTGGGGCTTCGATCTCGACGGCACACCCGCCGGCCATTGGACCTGGGACGACCTGGGCCTGTCGTAGGGTCGGCGGTCGTTGCTGACGTCTGAGCGGGACAGCTTTCACGTGCTGTAGACGGCAACTGGTTGCCAGTCATGGCCGGGCGGCCACGGACTGCAAGTCATGCGGTAGCTTGCCCCTCAAGTCTGGTGCGCGTTCACGGGGCAGGCTGGGGGTGGGCAATGAGCCAAGGCGCAGAAGAATGTAGCTTCCAAGGATGCGGGCGACGCTTCCGGGCCCGGTCAGAGGGTGTGCCGCTGTGCAAGTCGCGCTACGAGCAAGCGCGCCAAGGGATTCAGCTCAGACCTATCAGATCAAAGTTGCCAGCGGGTCTACACACCAAGTGCCAGTTCAACACCCCGCCATGCGACCAGGCGGCTACTGCGCTACCCACTATCAGCAATGGTCGGACGGCAAACAGCTCACACCCATACGGGGGTGGAAGTCGCAGGCGGAATGGGGACCGACATGCCGATACGCAGAGTGCGAGGCTGTATCCCGTGCGCGCGGCCTGTGTATCGTGCATTACGGCCGGGGCATCTCACAGTTCGCCCGCGACGCGATTCTGGCTTTGCAAGGCGGCCGCTGCCTATGTGGGACTTCGGATCCGGGGCAGAGGGGCTGGCAGCTCGACCATGCCCACGGCTGCACCAGCGGGCACGAGCCCGAGAACTACTGCAAGGACTGTGTGCGAGGGCTTCTGTGCATTTCCTGTAACCGGCACGGACTTGGGTGGTACGAGGGCGCCTTCCGGCCACAGCACGGAAACGAGCTTATCCCCATCTTCGAACACTGGATCAGCCGACGTGTGCAGTTCCACGGTGACGTCGACTCCCCAGGGACCAGGGTGAGTTACGTGCCCGCTCGACATTGATGGCCGTCCCGGCCGCTGGCTAGTGCACTGAATGTCGACGGACTAACGGCCCTGATCTAGAGAGAATGCGAAACTTCTACCGCGCAAGGAAGGCCAGCCGGAGTCGCTGGTCCTAGGGTCGACGGGCTCCTGAGGGTCGTGCGGAGGCGACTGCATGTCGGTGATCCGAGGGGCCATCGCGTCGATAAACGTGGACGAGGTCGTTCTGGCGAGCGGGGCCGCCGAAGGTGCCAACCGTGGCAAGCAGGGTCTGACGCCATGGGGACTTGACTGGCCACAGCCGGTGTTCGCGCCCGAGGGCCTGACGGCGATGTTCTGGTATGCGGTGACTTCGCCGACGTTCCAGCGGACGAAGAGTCGTGTGCTGCGCTCTCGCGTGGCATCCTCAGTTCACGACCAAGGGGACGTAGGCGAGCCGTCCGGGTCGAGTCCGTAGGGCCACCTCATCTTGACCTCGTCGTCGTCAAGGGCGCCGGAATCGGCGACTTGCTGGTAGAAGGTCTCAGCGCCCTCCTGGTCCCCGGCCTCGTCTCGCATTCGTGCTAGGTGGATCAGCGTATCGGGGTCGCCGGTGGCAGCAGCCTGCTGGTAGAAGGTCTCAGCGCCCTTCTGGTCCCCGGCCCACTCCCGCAGCTCTGCCAGGCGAACCATGGCGCCAGCGTGGCCTGCGTCTGCGGCTCGCCGGTAGACGGCTTTGGCGCCGTCCCGGTCCCCGGCCTGTTCCCGTATTCGGGCCAGGGCTGTCAGTGCGTTGGGTTTGGTAGCAGCCTGCTGGTAGAGGGTCTCCGCACCCTCGAGGTCTCCGGCATCCTCCTTCAGCTCGGCGAGGTGGACCATGGTGTGGATGTCGCCCGTATCGGCGACCTGGTGGTAGAGGGCTTCGGCACCTTCCTGGTCCCCGGCCTCCTCCTTCAGCTGGGCCAGGTAGATCAGAGCACCGGTGTCGCCGGCACCGGCGGCACGTTGGTAGAGGGCCTCGGCGCCGTCGAAGTCTCCAGCTTCCTCCTTCAGCTCGGCCAGGTAGATCAGAGCACCGGTGTCGCCGGCATCGACGGCACGTTGGTAGAGGGCCTCGGCGCCGTCGAAGTCTTCGGCATCCTCCTTCAGCTCGGCCAGGTAGATCAGAGCACCGGTGTCACCGGCATCGGCGACCTGCCGGTAGAGGGCTTCGGCACCTTCCTGGTCCCCGGCCTCCTCCCGCATGTCTGCCATACGGGCTATGGCGTAGGTGTCGCCGGCGTCGGCGGCCCGCTGGTAGAGAGCTTTGACACCCTCCCAGTCCCCGGCCTCCTCCTTCAGCTCCACTAGATCGACAAGGGTGTCAACACGGCCAGCGTCTGCGGCCCGCTGGTAGAAGGCTTCGGCGCCCTCACGGTCTCCGGCTGCCTTCCGGCGCCCCGCCACGAGGAACAAGGCGTCTGCGTCGCCGGCGTCCGCGGCCCGCCGGTAGAGGCATTCGGCGCTCTCCGGATCCCCGGCCCCTCTCCTTTGCTCCGCCAGTTCAGTCAGATCGCTGGTGCCGTCGGCGTCTACGGCTCGCTGGTAGAGGGATTCAGCGACTTCCATGTCCCCAGCCGCCTCCCGCATCCGTGCCAGATAGATGAGGGAGTAGGGGTGGCCTGCGTCGGCAGCGCGGAGTCGGACGTGCTGTGCCCACTGCAAGCGGTGCCTTCGTTCAGCGGCGATCGCAAGGTTGCCGAGGTCGTCGGGGTGGGTGAGGTGGGCGTGGGCGGCGGCCCAGAACGATGCGGGTGGGCACAGCCGCAACCGGGTGGAGCGGCCATGCTGCTCGAGGTAGTCGGCGATCCGAAACACTGGTCCGGTCACTGAGGAGGGCGTGGGCGCCGATGTCGGGGCGCCGGGTGGGCGGCGCCTGGGCCGGGCACCGGTGCGGCTCAGGGGTGCCTGCTTGCCGTGGACGGGGCGGGCGAGGTCGGCGAAGGCCGCCTCTGCCCAGTCGTCTGTGAGTTCGTCGTAGTCCTGGTCGCTGAGGTAGTCGATCGCGGCATCCGTGAGGAAGGTTTGCGGGAGGTGTAGGCCCACACCAAGACGGCGTGCGTCCATAGCCGCCTGCAGTACGGCCCTGGCGGTCGGTGTGCTGTGCTCGTAGCGGCGTAGCAGTTCGGGGGCGCCGGCGAGGTCCTGGGTGATTCGTCCGTGGGTGTGGGCTCGGGTGAGAGCGTCGGCGAGCAGTTGGTCGCCGTCATGCGCCAGGACAGATGCGGTCCGCAGTGCGTCCTGGTCGAAGGTGTCGGGGATGGTGAGGATGCGTCCGGCGAGTAGTTCTCGGACCCGGCTGTGAGAATCCGGGGAGGCAGCGGGGGGGGCAGGGCTGTGTACTGGTCGGCGTACTCGGGCCAGAGCGTGCCCAGAACGAGGACCGGTCGGCGCTTGGGGTGCGTGAGGAGGGTATGGACGGCAGCCGCGATCCGCTCACCGAGCTGGGGGTTGCCGAGGTAGTGCTGGGCTTCGTTGAGCCAGACCACTGTGCACGGCGCGACGCGTTCGAGGTCGTCGAGGGCGGCCTCGGCTCGGGTCGGGTCGAACGGGTGCCACAGCCGCCACCCGCGGGTCGCGAGTGGCTGAATGGCCTCCCAACAGGCTCTTGTCTTGCCAGTGGAGGACGTTCCGACCAGTACCAGCATCCGACTGTTGCCCTGTCCGGCCTCCAGCGCCGCGTCGGCGAGGATCCGGTCATGGCTACGCGGGACGTAGCCAGGCAGCACCCGCTGGGGCAAGGCCCCAGAGCCGACCCCGGCGGGGTGCACCTCCAAGTCGTGAGGGTCCCACTCCGTGATCGGCTTGCCCGGGCCGTGGTCCTTTCCAAGGCCAGGGTCGATCTCTCCGGCGGCGACGCGCCGCAGATCTAGTAGTTGCTGGTCTGGCAGGCGTAGCACGCGTGCCAGCGCGACAACCGTCTCGGCCGATGGAGCGGGCTTGCCCGCCTGGAACGCCTCCTGCACGGTGGTGCGGCCCAGTTCTGCTCGGGCGGCGAGCTGAGTCTTGTTCAGCCCGGCACGAGCCAGGCCGTCGGTGAGCCTTTTGCGCAGCTCGATAAGCGCCGCCAGCTCGCTAGGTTCGTCGTGCATCCGTCCCGCTCCGGCTCGATGTGTTCGCCGGTGTTCATCATTGTCCAGCCGGACCCCGGCGAACATCGTTTCCGCGACCTTCGTCACGTCAACGCCTCACCTTTGCAAGGAGTCTGCCGTGACCCGTCTCGTCGTTGTCCTTCTCTTCACTGCGCTGGTCGTCATATTCGCCCTACTGGTTGCCGCCGCTGCGGGCCTGCTCGCCCGGCTGGATGGCGCCACCTATCCCGCTGCCCTCATGCGAGCCGCCACCACGTTCGCTGCCGCGCTCACCCTTGCGGCCGCCCTGACCGGTGCTCTCGCCCAAATCGTCTCCTGAGCGCTTCTCAGGCTCGGTATCCGGCGCCGAGGGGACTGTCGAGACGGATCTCGGCGCGTACCGCGCCGGGCTCCGCACCGAAACCGATAGCAAAGTGGGCTACGCGCATGCCCCGAGGCCCCCTCTGGATGCCCCGCGCGCGTGCGGCGCGCTCGCCTGGGCCGCAGGCGGTTGGGCTTTCGGCTGCGCCTGTTCTGGAGCGGTGGCCACCGTGCCCCTTTCCGCGCTCGCCGCCTGGCGGTGCTGGGCTGGGGGGGGGCGGGGTCGCTCACATGCGAACGCCTTGCGGTCCCTCCACCTAACCCACGACGAACTCATCTGCCGGGCCCACACACCAGCCCTCCCCGCGCGGTGCATCGGCAGGCCGCTCAGCCACGCCAACGAGCTACCCGAGCATCAGCGCGTCCTGCGCATCCAGGGTGCTAGCCGGAACAGCACCACTCTCGGGCCCAGCGCAGAGCGCCTGGGCACAGCCCGCGCAACGGTAGGCACCCGGGGCCCGGGGCGCACCAGGGGCGATCCGCTAGTCGGACTGAACAGTGACGATACGGCAGACTTCCTCACCCTGCTCGGCGTCAGCAGTCCCGGCAGTTGGATTGCGCGACTCTTGGTGGAGGTCGTTCAAGGCACCTTCGAGCAGGTGGTACCGCACGCGTTCTTGTTCCAGTCGTACGTTGTGACCGAATTCCCCTTCCATAAGGCTTTCATGAAGATCGGCTTCTTCCGGTGAGAGTGTGGCGAGGTGCCCGTGAGTGGGGGCATCCTCCTTCACCCATTGGTTGCGGTGCTCCAACAGCACGTTCCTGGTCATCAGGATGGACTGGGTGTGCGGGAATGCTCGGCGCAGCCGGTCGAGGATGGCGAATCCGTGGGTGTCCAGGTCGCCCCAGTAGATCAGGCTCCTGTGGTGGAGCCATGACAGGGCGGAGAGTTGTGTGACGGCGTAGCCGCCGCCGAGGATCACAATGCTGCGGGGTTGGTTCGGGAAGGCCAGGTAGGTGGTTTCGTTCTCGACGACGTATACGGTCGTGATGCCGGACGGCGGGGAGGTGAATTCGTCGGCACGGACCGTGAGTTCACTGAAGCCTGCCAGTGACTCGTCACCGAGCAGCCGGAACCGCAAGTAGGCGGGCTTGCGTAGGAAGCGGAAGCGGGCGGCGAAGTCGGTGCGCGCAGCCTCAGTGTCGATGCGGTCGCTGGGGAGGCAGTGCTCGAGCAGGGTGGTCAGGATGGCGCGGTGGTGTTCGATGAACTTGGTGTCCACACCGGGTACGTCGAGCTGGCGCAGGTAGACGGCCGGCCCGCGGTAGCCGTTGATCCACCGGATGGTGGCCTGCAGTCGTGGCCAGTCGGCTTCCCACCGGACGACCCTCATCGGGTGATCGGCCATCCAGGTAGCGAGGCGGGGCAGGGCCTCGCGGGCGCAGGCCAGGAGAAGTTCGTAGCGGTGGACCGTGCTGGTGACGCCCAGGAGTCTCCACAGGTCTTCGCGGCGTTCGATCCATACCCGAGCGGGCACGTCGTTCACGCCGGCCAGGCGCCCACCGAGCCGCCGGTGCTCGATGCGCACGTGCTTGTGTACCTCAGGAGCCCATGACCTGGCCCATGCCAGGGCTGCCTCGTAGTGCTGGGTGATGTCGCCGGCCTTGGGGCCGCGCAGGGGGATGCTGAAGGGTTCCCAGTCGGTGCCGTTGGCGAGTTCGGCAAGGTAGTCGCCGCGCTCCCAGCGTTTACGCAGACGCGCGACGACATCGCGGGGTGTGGTCCAGTCGGAGCTGTTGGTGGCTGCCATGTCAACGCCCCTGCCCGGACGCGGGCTGCAGGGCGGCCAGGGTGTGGGCGAGGCGTTCTTGGCGGTACTGGGCGATGGTCAGGGTGCGTAGGCGGGAGTGGTGTCCGGTCGGGTTATCGACGAAGCCGACGGCGGACACATAGGGCTCGATGACGTGGATCTTCTGCAGCGGGGTGACGATGAGGAGTTGCAGGCCCAGGCGCTTGAAGAGGTCCAGGGCGAAGCGGGCCGATTCCTCCGAGCCGCGGCCGAAGGCTTCGTCGATGACAACGAAGCGGAAGGTACGGCTTCTGCTGCTGGTCGTGTCCAGCTTGAACTGGTAGGCGAGGGAGGCGGCCAGGATGGTGTACGCGAGCTTCTCCTTCTGGCCGCCGGACTTGCCGCCGGAGTCGGAGTACACCTCGTACTCGGAGTCGTCCTCGCGGCGTCGTTCGCTGGCGCTGAAGACGAACCAGTACCGCACGTCGGTGACACGCTTGGTCCAGCCGCGGTCGCTTTCCGTGGAGCCTTCGCGGCCCTTGAAGCGTTCGATCAGGCGCTGGACCTGGTGGAACTTCTCCTCGGAGTACAGGTCAGAGTCGTCGCCGGACAGGACGTCGTCGGTGCAGGCGCGCAGTTCCGTAGTGAACTCGCGAATCTCGGTGTTGGGGGTCTGCTCGGGCTTGAGCATGATGTAGCGGCCCGGGTTGTAGTCGATGTCGGCCAGCGACTCGTTGATGGTGTTGATGCGGTCGCCGATCTCGTCGGCCCAGATGTTCAACTGCGCGTGAAATCCGGCGATTTCGCGGATCACGTTGGTCTTCAGGTAGGTGCGGAACTGGCCCTGGAAGCGCGGCAGGTCGTCGGCGACGAGCTGCTGGTGCACAGCGCGGTATCCGGGGGCGGAGGCGACGGAGGCGTCGAGCTCGCTGGTCTCAACCTGATAGGTGTTGCGGAAGGCGCTCATCTGGGCGGCGATCGTCTGGGCGAGGCGAGTCTGCTCCTTGGCCCAGCGGTGCTTGTGCGCCGTCATCTCCTCGCGCAGCCGGGTTTCGGTCTGCGCGCACTCCTGCGCGGTCCGGCACGCCAACCGGGCTGTGGTCAGGCGCTGCTCGAGGGCCGGGAAGTGGGCCTGCGCATCGCCGGCAGCCGGTTCGTCGAGTACGGCGCGGGCCTCGTCGCGAGCGCGTTCAGCGGCGTCCCGTTCGCCACAGACCCGGCCCCAGCTCTGGCTGGCCTTCTCGTAGGCGACTTCCTGTTCGGTGGTTTCGCCGGCGATCTCCGTAAGGCGCCGGGTGAGTTCGTCCAGATCCTTGGAGTCGGCCTGCAGACGCTGCTTCTCGCCGGTCAGCTCGGTGATGCGCCGTACCGCGGACGGCCAGTCGATCTCGCTGTAGTCCTGCATCGCCGCCAGCCGGTCGAGGACCTTGTCACGGCTGATGGCGTCCTCGTAGGCGGCTCCCAGCCCGCGCCTCTTCTTCTCCATCTCGCGCTGGGCGCCATGGACCCGCCCTGCCTGATCCAGGAGGGCATCGATCTTCGCCTGGTTCGTCCAGCCAAGCACATAAGTGCTGCGGTCGTCGATGCGGGTGCTGTCGTTCTTCTCGTGGCGGCCCCGCGCCCCCTTGATCAATCCCTGTGCGGTGATGGCCAGTTCGGCGTGCCGGAAGTCCTCCATGGTCGACACGCAGGCGTGGGAGGCGCGGCGTTCGAGCTCGCCGGCCAGCCACGGGGCGAACGGCGAGTCGTCGCGCACTTCGAGCTTGGTGAACAGCACCGTGGACACGCCTGTGGGCAGGCGCCGCGGCGGGAGCTTGTCCGGGACGCGGAAGTAGACCAGCTTCGTCCCCAGGTGGTGGTCGTTGATCCAGTCGGAGACACGGGCGTACTGGTCGCCGGGGACCAGGAGGGACACGGCGAAGCCGCGCAGCAGCCGCTCGGCGGCTCCGGCCCACTCCTGTTCCTCGTCGCGGACCTGAATGAGTTCGCCGGCGAACGGCAGGACACTCTCCTCGATGCCGAGTTCACGGCTCAGGCGGGTGCGTACCTCCAACTGCTTTCGGGGGATGTTGCTGCGGCGCGAGCGCAGACTGATCAGATCTTCGTTGAGGTCCTCGGCCCGCTGCTTCAGCCGTGCGGCCTCGACCGCGAGCGTCTCCAGCGCCGTGCGCGTCTCCTGTGTCGTGGCGGCGACGTCATGCTGGGCCCGGGCGATCTCCTCAAACCGGTCGGTGAACTGGGCCTGATCGGTGACCGGAGCCAGCTCGGCCTGCTCCAGCAGGGCGGAGTGCTGGCGGGCGCGCTTCTGCTGAGCGGCCCGCCGCTGCTCCGTCTCCTCGATCTGGCGCTCCAATTCCCCCAGGCGCCCGCCACCCAGGCCCTCACGCTGCAGTTCACACCGGCGCTCCTGGCCCCGCAGCCGATCCAGCTCGTCCTTCGCGGTCTTCTTCTCGCTGTCCAGGCGGGCGAGCATCCTTTCCAGCTCGGCGCGCTGGGCTTCGTGCAGAACCGACGTGCGCTCGGCGATGAAGTACCGTAGGGCGGCCTGCTGGGCGTCGGCCTCGTCGATGCGTGCGGCCAGGCCCTCGTAGGCGTCGCAGTCCTCAAGCAGCGGGGTGAGAGCCTCGATCTGGGCGCGCGCCCGCTGAACCGAGTTGTAGGTGGTGGTCAGCGCGTCGAAGTGACTCACGATGTTGTCGGTCATGGCCGCCGCATCGAACGGTTCGAGCATGTGACTGCGCACGAAGTCGTCCAGGCTGCCCACCGACTTCATCGACACCGTCTGGTGGAAGAGTTCCAGCGCCTGCTCGGACTCGATGCCCATACGGCGCCGGAAGTCCTTGCTGTAGGGCGGGAACGTCTTGTGGACGCGGACATCGCCAGCTTCGAGGCGTTTCTTCAGAGCCCGCACCTCGGTGCCGAAGTCGGCGAAGTCTCCGGCGACGGACAGCGCCCGGTCGGCGACGAGGAACAGCCGCTCGGGGCTGGTGGCGTTCGGATCGGCCAGCCAGAACACCTGCCCCAGCGTGACGGTCGCCGCCAGCGCCGGGTTATGGAACACGCCCAGGATGACGGAGTAGCTGCCCGGCTTGCGCAGCGCCACCGGCTTGGTCGTCCCGGTGGTCTCATTGCGTTCGGACTTGTAGTGGCCCAGGACGTAGGAGCGCAGGCTGCGCTCGCGGCTCTCCGCGCCGGCAGCCTTGTTGTAGGCAATCTTGTGGGCGGGCATGAACAGGGTGGTGATCGCATCCACCAGGGTGGACTTGCCGGAGCCGATGTCCCCGGTCAACAGCGCGTTGGCGCCACCGAGGCCGAAGGACCACACGTGCTTGTCGAACGTGCCCCAGTTGTAGACCTCCAGACGCTCCAGCCGGAATCCGGCCGCGGCAACGTCGGTGGAGGGGGCCGTGTCGGCGGGGCCGGGCTGGGCGGGGATCACCGCTGCTTCTCCTGGGGAGTGTGTGTGGCCGCGTACTGGGCCAGGTTCGTTTCGAAGTCGGCGAGCCACTGCCCGTCGACGAAGGCTTTGATGATCCGCTGCACCTCGAACAGCTGCTCCTGACCGCGGGCCCGGCGCAGGAACTGCAGGTCCACCACCTTGTTGATGTGACCGTCGATCTGGTCGACCAGACGTGCCTCATTGCTGCCAGCCGGCAGGTACGTGCGGATCAGCTCGACGATCTCGTCCCGGCTGATCATCAGGCGGGTGCCGTCCGCGCCTGCGTCGAATTCCGCGAGCCGCTTGCGCAGCAGCACGATCAGTAGACTGACGGGGTAGGAAAGCGACCGGCGGGGCATCAGCCGCGGCGGCGCCATGCGGGGGTCTCGGACGTCGTCTTCGTCGTCGGGCTTCGATTGGAGGAAGGCGTAGCCCTCCATCTCGTCGATCACCAGGCGTAGCCCCATGACCTCGACGTAGTCCTTCACACCGGCACTGTGGTGCAGCAGGGCATCCCAGGCCCGCTCGTGCTGGTCGCGGAATACCGGTCCCTTGAGCAGCTGGTTGACCGGAAGCGAGAGGGTGTACGGCTGTTGCGGAGTGGGGGTGGCAGGCTTGGTCATCGCCCCTCCTTCAGGCTGGACGCCCAGGCGATGCCGGGGCTGGTGCGGGCAAAGGTGACCACGGGCACCGTGGCGACCTGCTGGACGTCGTCCTCGCCGATCCAAGCGATCTCTTCTTGACGGTGGTCGTCGAACACGGTGGTGAACCCGTCGTCCGGCAACGCGAAGTAGGCGACCAGTTCGGCAAGTCCCTGCTCCAGGGGGTGTTCGCGCAGCGTCTCGGTCAAGGACACCTGTGTGCGGGAGTCAAGGACGTGGTGCACCGCAGCCGCGAGCCGGGCCGGATCCACATACACCGCCTCGAACAAAGCGTCGGCGGCGAACTCCTCGTCCCCTACCTGGATCCCGGTACTGTCGATCGGTGTCTTGACCACCGGCGCATACAAAGGCCGCTCCATCGGCAGGGCGATGGCCGGAGCTGCCGCATCGATCTCGGCGACCAGTCCCACGCCGGGCACATCGCGCAGGGCCAGGGCCTGAGACTCGATCCCACGGACCAGCTCCAGGACACGGCGATCCTCCGAGCGCACCTGATCGTCCAGGAACCGGCGCAGTTGATCCGACAGCTGCCTCACTGTGGTCTGGGTACGTTCGGCGGCCTCCAGCCAGTCCCGGGGCATGCGCCGCATCCTCGGGTCGGGCTCTCCGATGGCCTCCATCGCCTCTACCTCGGCCAACAACACCTTGAGCTCGTCCTGACGGCTCGGAGCGAGCAGGAAGTCGTAGAACGCCTGGAAGGTCCGGCCCTGGTCCGACTCCGCGATGCTCTCCCGGCTGCCCAGCACCTCATCCAGGAGTTCACCCTTAGCCCCGTCCCACGCGGCGATCTTGCTCCGCAGGTCGCGGTCCAGACCCCGGAAGTTCGCCTCAACCTCGCGGAAGTCGGCCAGCAGCCCATAGGCCGTCGCTGTCACCTGCTGGTAGCGGTCCCGCAACGCCGCACTGTCCAGGACGTCCACCTCGCCGGCCCCAACCCGCGCGATCTCCTGGTCGATCTCATGCCGACGCCGCGTGAGCTCCGCCAGCCGCGCCTCGGGGTCGGTTTCGGTCCCGAACGTCATCTGCCGCAACAGATCGAAGATCGTATTCAGGCGCGACTCCGTGCCGACAAACGTACGCTCTTCAAGCGACCGGACCCACGCGATGGCCTTCTCGACCGCAGACGTGGCGTCATAGTGCGGCTCATCCGAATCCGGCGGGTAATACTTGCGCAGCCAGCCGTTCTCCGGCGCCGACCAGTCATCCAGATACGCCTTCGCAGACTTGGGAAACGCGCCTTGTCCCAGCCGCTCATTGAGCGCGAACAACTCGTCATCCAAGCGTTCGACCAGCTCCGTACCGGCAATGGAGCGAGCCCCCTGCTCGACAAACACCTTGTTGAAAAAGCTCAGCATCAGCGCCGCATTGCCGGCCGTCAGCAGCCGCCACGCGGCGCTCTGCTTCCGCAATGCGACCAGGCGGTCGTAGTCCAACTCCATGCATCCTGCCCCTCACTACCCTCGGCGGGTGCGACGGCATCTCTCACCAACGGCGAAAGCGCATCCCACACGGCCAGCACCCATGCCCCTACGGCCACGCACAGGAATCCCATGTCAGCCACAAATGAACCGTAGAGGCCACCACTGACAACGGGGGTCGATAGAGCGGGGCCACTGGACTACCCAAGGCAGCTCCCAAGAAGGAGTTCAGCAGGTGAGGCCGTAGATGCATCCTGATTCTGCGACGCTGCCAACACCTATCCAGCAGCTCATTCCGAACAAAGTTCCGGACCTGCTCCGGAGTCATGGACATGCTCATTGATCTTCCACAGCTGCGACACCGCATAACTGTTATCCGGTCACGTCATTCGACGTCGGTGTTTATGCCGAGCTCGGCCATTCGCCCGGGTACCCAAGCAGTACGGAATTCCCCAGGGCCCTCGTCTGCCGCGCAACGCCCCCGCCCTCTGCTGTACCCCGGCCACCGCACCCGCATCGTCACCGCCGCGTTCCCTGCCCCCGTCGAGCACAGCGAGCCGCAGCACAGCAAGACCGCGTCGAACACCACGCACCAGGCCCATCCCGAACGCAGAAACCCCCGCCGGAGCCAGCCGACGGGGGTTCCTCACCTCTCACACAGCCCCTATCACGGAGGTCATGGCTGTGTGGGCCTGACCAGGTGGAACACCTCCCGGGCGGCGTACCGTTTGAGGCATCGAACAATCTCGCGTCGCGTCTTGCCCTCCTTGACGCGGCGCTCAAAGTAGTCCTGGGTGCGTGGGTCGAAGCGCAGGCGGGTCTGCACGATCCGGTGCAGGGCGGCGTTGGCCTGCCGGTCGCCGCCGCGGTTGAGGCGACGGTAGTGCCGAGTGCCCGAGGAGCGTTCTACGGGGCTGACCCCGCACAGCGTGGCGAAGGACGCCTCACTGTGCAGACGTTCCGGGTTGTCCCCCATCGTGATCAGCAAAGTGACGGCCGCGTCCGGACCGATGCCCACCACAGTGAGCAACTGCGGGGCATGGAGTCCGCGAGCAGGGCCAGGCGGCGTTCCAGATCCTGGATTCTGGTCGGTGAGCTGCCCAATTCGCTGAGCCAGCAGGCACAGAACGCATCGAGCCGTGGCCACCAGGTACGACAAACTCGCGGTCCGCTACGAGGCTACCGTCCTCGTTGCCGCCATCAACGAGTGGTTGTGACGTACTGGTCCGACGACAACTCGAACACCCGTACTCGCCGACCGCCGGTGGGATGGACGGTCTCACGGACCGGATGCATCCCCAGTTTGGTCATGATCCGTTCGGAGGCGTCGTTGCCCACTTGAGCGATGCTGACGATCCGCTCCAGCCCTCGCTCTTCGAACCCGAACCGCACAGCAGCCCTCGCGGCCTCGGTAGCCAGGCCCTGCCCCCAGTGGGAACGTCCCAGCCGCCAGCCGACCTCCACCGCCGGCAGTACCTCCGGCAAGAAGTCGGGCACCGAAAGGCCGGTGAACCCGGCCAGCTCGCCAGTGGACCGGATCTCCACGGCGAACAGGCCGAAGCCCTGTGACTCCCACTCGCTCTCCCATGCCTGGACCCCGCCGCGAGTCTGCTGTTCGTCACGGACGCTGCCGTCACGGATCCACCGCATGACCTCGGGGTCGGCATTGACGGCAGCCATGGGCGCAACGTCTTCCTCGCCCCAGCGACGCAGGATCAAACGGGGAGTCTCAAGCATGACCATCCAATCTTTCTGGATCACAAAATGGGCTCTCTCCGCCATCCTCACCAGGCACTTTCGATGCACGCCCCAGAAGGTGGTACCGGGGGCGGCATAGGCGGTTGGGCCGCCGCACCGAGCCGAGGCGCGTGCCACCGCTTGCTGCGGCGTGAGGAAGCGGCCGACGTGCGGGACGATCAACCGTCCTGCATGGGCCGCGCCGGCAGTTCGGAGCGCTGGCTCTGCGCGGAGAAGATCCGCAGTACCGCAATCCACACCAGGCACGAGCCGAACATATGGGCACCGATGACCAGCTCCGGCAGATGCGTGAAGTACTGCACATACCCGATGACACTCTGGCCGGCCAACACGGCGAGGAGCTCCAGTACCCGACGACGGACGACGGCAGGCGCTGACACAGCGCGCAGCGCGAACCAGAGCGCCACGGTCAGGCCCACCACGATGTAGACGAAGTCCACGTGCACTTGGGTGATTTCCTGCCAGTCCAGCGGGATCCGGTGCACCTTGCGTGCGTCGCCCGCGTGCGGCCCTGCGCCTGTCACCACGGTGCCGATCACGATCAGTGCTGCAGCGGATGCCACGAGCAGCCCTGTCAGCTGCCGCAGTGGCCTCGTCACCAGGTAACGCGCTGGGGCGTCCCCCTCCCGGGCGCGCTGCCAGGTCACTACGGCCACGGTGAGCAGTGCCATGGCCAGAAGGAAATGCGAGCTGACGATGTACGGGTTGAGCCCGGTCATCACAGTGATGCCGCCGACCACTCCATTGCCCATGATGATCCAGAACTGCGCCCAGCCCAGCCGGCCAAGATCGCGACGCACCGGTGTACGCGACCTGGCGGTCAAAATGACCAGGCCGGCCACGACGCCCATGAGGCCGATCATCATGCGGTTTCCGAACTCGATCACGCCGTGGATACCCATGTCAGCGGTCGGGGTCAGGCTGTCGTCGGTGCACTTCGGCCAGGTCTCGCAGCCGAGCCCGGATTCGGTGAGGCGCACCGCGCCGCCGGTGACCACGATGAGGACGGCCGTCATCACCGAGGCCAGCGCGGCCCGTTTCACCGCCTGCTCGGAGGGCTGCCAACAACGGACAATCAGACCAAGAGAATTCATCAAGCTCGGTGCTTCCTTCCGGTATCACCCGTCCGAACCAGGCCGCCTCAGTCCAGGGTCCGTCTGCCTCGTTCGCCGCGCTGTCCTGGAGACGTCGAGCCTCTTCACAGGGCGTCACGATCACCACGGTTGAACGGAACGCGACGGGCCGACCCTCGAGCACACCGCATCTGGCCTTTGTGAACACTGGCGCCGCCACGACTCCGGACGGGGCCGCTTTCCTGGCTGGGCGGCACTGACCGGTCGCCCACGCGTGAAGGGCAGTGACCCGGCAGGCAGCGCACCGCTTCGAGAGGCAACCCACTGGTCAGCGTCGCGGTGGCTCTTCTGTGGGTTGGAACGGCGGCCGGCCGCTTCAAGGCGCGTGGTTCATCAAGGTAGTTGGCGTCGGTGACACGTTTGTCGCGGCTCCGGTCATTGGCCCTGGAGTTCCTGGTTGCCATGAGCTGCCTCGGGCTCGGCAGCTGCTGCGGGGAACTCGACGGCGACGTCGTACAGACCCGGGCTTGACGTGATCTGCGTCTGCGGGCCGTCCTGCGCGGCTCTGGTGCGCCTACCGAACTCAGGGTCCGCAGTGGCCGCCTCCCACGCTTCCCGGCTCTCCCAGTGAGAGACGTTGACGAGCTGGAACCGTGTCTCCGTGGATCGGGCCCGGTGCAGCCGGGAGTCGATGAAGCCGGATTTGGTGCTCATGAGTGCGGCGCGTTGCTCCCACTGGGCGATGAATGCATCGAGGTGCTCGGCTGAGATTTCGAAGATGTTGATGAAAGTGACGACCGGGCTCGGCACGTTGACGGGCCGACTATCTGCGGTCACAGGGGTCTCCAAGAGTTGGTGGCGCTACGTGGTCCGCTCGGTGCGGATGGGACGACAGCCAGCGGTCAGGTTCTGCCACGCAGTGCGGCGAGTTGCAGGAGGGCGAATACCGAGACGGGGATGGTCTGCAGGACGGTCCACACCGTGCCGACGGTGTTGGTGTCCCACCAGTTGAGGACGAGGGAGGCGAAGCTCGCCGCCACCCACGCGGCCCCGATCGCGACGACGAGCCATACCGATGCGGCGGGTGGATCAGCTCGCCGGGCCAGCAGAGCGACGCCCGCGCCGATCGTCAGCATCAGGCCGCCGGTGGTCAGCACCAGCTTGTCGCCGACCCCCAGCAGCCGGGCGAGGGGGCCGGAGACGAGGAGGTACACCAGCCCGAACACGATCATTCCGGCGGCGTCCATGGCGAGGATCCGGCGCAGCGAAGGTAGCGCCGGCCTGCGGGGATGCGTCGGGGCGACGTCCGCAGATGACGGTGTCATGAGGTCTCCAAGCACTCGACGTCACCGGGCGGCGCGCGGCGGGATGTTGTAGTTGAGGCGGAAGATGTTCTGGGGGTCGTATTCGGCCTTCAGAGCGGTCAGCCGCCTGTGGTCGTCCGTGGTGTAGGCGGTGCGGGTCCGTTCCTGATCGGCGGTGTCGCCGTGGCCCATGAAGTTGAGGAACCGGCCGCTGGTCCAGGGCTCCAGGTCCTTGAACATGCGCTCCAGGAAGGCGTGCGCGTCGGCGGTGGAGTCTCCCGTCAAGGGGGTGAGGACCGCCAGCATGAAGCGCGCGTCGCGATGGCCGACGGCGTTCGGGTGCGCGGGCTGGCGGGCCAGCGCGCCGCCCAGGTGGCGCAGTTCCACGATGGCCGGCAGTGCGGTGCTGGGGCCGGTGTGCTTGAGGATCGTACGGACCGTGTCGCCGTCCAAGTCCGCCAGCAAGGCATTGTCGGCGGCCCACGGCATGGGGACCGGGGGATCGTCGTGGATGTCGGCGCTCTGCTCGTAGGGCATGTCGCGCAGGTTTTCCAGCAGTCGGGGACCGGCCTGGCGGAGCGGTTCGACCAACCGCTCGCCGTCCTCGGTCGAGCCGGTGAAGGCGATCCGCACGTGGCAGACATGGCGTCCGCGCATCGGCTCGGGCACCTGCGGGTCGTCCGGGAAGGGAATCAGCGCCAGCGAAGAGTTCATCTCGTCGGGCACCGTGGCGGCCCACCCCCCGTACGCCTCCAGGATCCCGGGGGTCTGCTCGACATCGAAGAAGAGCCCGCCGCCGTACAGCCGGGCCACCGGGACCAGGTCGAACTCCATGCCGGTGACGATGCCGAAGTTGTCCCGGCCGCCCAGCAGCGCCCAGTACAGTTCCGGCTCGGCGTTCGGGGTGGCGTGACGCAGCCGCCCGTCGGCGGTCACGACGTCCATGGCCCGTACCCGGTCGGCGGCCCAGCCGTGGCTGCGTCCGAGCAGAGGGAGCCCTCCGCCCAGGGTGTAGGAGACGACGCCCACGTGCGGGGCGGAGCCGTTCAGCGGCGCCAGGCCGTGCCGTGCCGCCTCGGGGATCACCTGGTCGAAGCGGGCGCCTGCTGCGACGTACGCACTGCGCGTTTCGGGGTCGACGCGGACAGCGGCCATGCGCCGGGTGGTGACCAGCAGCCCGCCCTCTGCGGCCACCGAGAAGCCGTGCCCGGTGTTCTGTACGGCTACCGGCAGGCCGTGCGCCGCTGCGAAGTCGACGGCCGCCGCCACGTCCTCGGCCCGCGCGGCGCCGACGATCACCTCCGGATGGTGCCGCACGGCCAGGTTGAAGCCCGTCAGCTCCTCGTCGAAGCCCTCCTGGCCGGGCAACAGCACAGGCCCCTCGGTACGGGCGGCCAGGGTCTCGATGTCGTGACGCTCCACAGTCCTGCTCCTTCGTCGTGCCAACGGGAGCGATCTTGATGGGCGTATATGACATCTGCCGTCATATTCTGCTCAGGTGAAATTCGACCGCCTGCTCTCGATCGTGCTGCTGCTCCAGCACCGTGACCTGGTCCCGGCCAAGGAACTCGCCGAGCGCCTGGAGGTGTCGCAGCGCACCATCTACCGCGACGTCGAAGCACTGTCGGCGGCCGGCGTCCCGGTGTACGCCGAGCGTGGCCAGGACGGCGGCATCGGGCTCCTGGCCGGCTTCCGCACCGACGTCACGGGCCTGACCACCGACGAGGCCCGCGCGCTGTTCGTGCTGGCGTCGCAGAGCGCCCACTCGGCGCTCGGCCTCGACCACGCCCACGGCTCCGCGCTGCGCAAGGTGATGGCCGCGCTGCCCGCCCCGCACCGCCCGGCGGCCGAGCTGACCAGCCGCCGCATCCTCATCGAACCCGACCGCTGGCATGCCGCACCCCGCCCCGAGACCGACCTCGAGGCCCTGTACACCGCGGTCCTCAGCGACCGTCGGCTGCGCGTCCGCTACCGCCACAGCGGCCAGACCGCGCTGCGCACCTACACCCTCGACCCCTACGGGCTGGTGGCCAAGGCCGGCACCTGGTACCTGGTCGCCGACCACAAGGGCAAACCGCGGCTCTTCCGAACCGACCGGCTGTCGCAGGTCAGCCTCCTCGCGGCCGAAGCGCGCCGCCGCCCCGGCGCAGAGCTGACCCAGGTCTGGCACGACCTGCGCCGCCAAGTGGAAGACCGCAGCGTCGGCGTCACGATCGTCGTCCGGGTGCGCCGGGAGCGGCTGGACATGGTGACCCGTATCGCCGGCGGCTACTTCACCGCGCCACCTGCCCCCGAGGCCGGAACCGACGAGTGGCTCCGGGTCGAGGTCGCCTACCCTGTCGTGGAGGCGGTCCGCCACCTGCTGCAGTTCGGCACCGACGTCCAGGTCGTCGGCCCTTCCGAGGCCCGCGCCGAGATGACCCGCGCCATCGCCGAGTTGGCGGACCACTACCACGCCGCATGAACCACGGCTTCGTTTCGGCCGCATCCCAGCGGTTTCGCAGTCCGTCACTGCAGGCCGCCGACCGGATGGCGCGGTGGCCCGTAATCCTCCGCCAGGCAGCTCCCATCGCCACCGACTACGAGCAGTATTTGTTGAGTATCGCGAGCTATGGCCCACGGAACGGTGCCGAAGTCGAAGAGTTGATCAACCGGCGGCCCACGCTCCAGGTCCGTTACGAGTCCCTGGACGGCGCGCTGTCATCCGCAAGTCAGGATGACCTTGCCAAACTTGCCTGGGCCGGCGAGCCGGTCATAACCATCGGCGTACCGGTCGAGGGAGAAGGTCGTGTCTACGGGGACCCGCAAGCGACCTTGGGCAAGTAGGGGAACGACCGAGGTGCGAACGAGGTCGGCGAGCAGCGCCTTTTCCGCGTGCGTGCGGCCGCGGATGGTCGTTCCGATCAGATGGCCGCGTACCAGCATGAGGTCGAACATCCGCAGCGGCACCGTAGCGCCGGCCTGAACCCCGACGACGAGGACCTTGCCGCGGCTGCGCAGCAGGCCGACCCGTTGCAGGCAGTCCTGCCCGCCGACGAGTTCCACGATCACGTCGTACGGCCCGTGCTGCGCCTCATCAGCGGGAGTGACAACGTCGACGTGTGCGCCGTCCGGGGCGAGCGCCTTCACCTGGTGGTGAAGCTCGGGACGGCGCACGCTCGCCACGGTATGGGCTCCGGAAACGGCGGCAACCTGCACCATGGCCGTTCCCACGCCGCCTGCCGCTCCGGTGACCAGTACACGGTCGCCCGCGCGGACCTGGGCCTGGGTGATCAGGGCGTCCCAGGCGGTGCTGAAGGCTTCCGGGAAGCCGCCGGCCTCCTGCCAGGACAGCGCATCCGGCACCGGAAGCAGGAGATCGGCGGGGACGGCGATCCGCTCGGCGTGACCGCCGCCTCCGACCAGCGCCATGACTCGGTCTCCGGTGGAGATGCCGGTAACGGCGCTCCCCACGTGCTCGACTTCACCGGCGATTTCCAGGCCGGGCACGTCGGTTGGCCATCCCGGCGGCGCCGGATAGTCCCCCCGTGCCTGCTGCAGGTCGGCGGCGTTGAGACCTGCGGCGCGCACACGGACCACCACACCTCCTGGCCCCGCCACCGGGTTCGGCCGTCGCTCCAGATGGAATTGCCCGTCGGAGTCGATCACTACAGCCCGCATGATCGCACTCTACGGCCAAGGCACTGATGAGGCTGCGAGTGGGGCACGAGACAGTCACAGCCACTCATTGATAGCCGCGACGAGGACGGTCACCTCGTAGCGGACAGCGAGCTTCTCGTAGCGAGTGGCGACCGCCCGGTGCCTCTTGAGCCTGGTACCGGCACATCACCCTGGCCATGGCGGCTTCCGCCCACCTGACAGCGGTCCGGGCCACCACTCATGACAGGGAGGACACAGCCGCGACCTGATCCGACTGAGCGTGAACGAGATCCGCCGCCTGCTGAACACGTTCGCTCACACCGCCCGACACGAAGCCGGTCACTTCCTGTACTGGGGTCGCTGGCGTCGCCGCCATCAACACCGCGCCCGTCTCAGCCACTACCGCCGACGAGGCCAATGCTCCCGTAGCACTGGCGGGTTACGGACTGTGGATCAGAACCGCCCGGGACAATGGTGATCGCATTGTGCACTGGGGGGCTGCGTCATCCTTTTCTTGATTCTCGCTTGCGATGTGCTCTTTTGGATCTTCCTTGTGGGCGGTTTGGCCGCGCGCTACGCCGCTGGCTGGCGGATCCTCGGCGGCGCGCTGCTGCTGTGCGTCCCGCTGATTGATGTCGTGCTGCTGGGCGCCACCGTCCTGAGCATCCAGGACGGCGCTGAGCCAACGGTCTGGCACGGCCTGTCGGCGGCCTACCTCGGAATCACCGTGGTCTACGGACACCGCACCGTCCGCTGGGCAGACGCGAAGTTCGCCCGCCGCTTCGGCGGAGCCGCTGCCGCGCGGCGTCCTGAGCTCTACGGCCGCGCGGCCGTCGTGGACGCCTGGAAGTCCTGGCTCAGGTTCCTGCTGGCCTATGCGATCAGCGTCGGCCTGATCTTCGGCCTGGTGATGCTGGTCGGCACCCTCGACGAAGGCGCTCCGCTACTTGTCTGGCTCAACCCGCTCACCAAGGTCCTTATTTACAGCGTCATCTGGCCGATAGCGACCACCATCTGGCCGGGCAAGGCATCTGAGACAGCGAAGGAGAACCGCTGACCGGGCCGTCCCACGCACCAGCCTTCGACTGGGCATGTGGCCGATGGCCGCGACCACCGACTCCCGCAACTGCGGCTGCAGTACTAGGGCGTGTCCGCAAAGTCCCGCCTGGCTCGCGACGCCTGGCACGCACTCCCCCACGCCTGAACGGCGCGGGGGGACCCCCATCTGCGTTGTCGGGATCGTCCACGTAGGCCCACTACAAGGACGACCCTCCGCCTTGCGAGCGCACGCACCAGACGCCGCGAGCCCCGCCCTCCGGGCGGACGACGGGACTTTGCGGACACGCCCTAGGCCGTCGGCACAGTGGGCAGGAGTGAAGACCTTGTTGGCCGAGAGTCGGAAACCAACGCAGACGTGCGACTTACCCATCCACACCCTTTTCAAGGATGGCCACGTGATAGGGCGCGGTCGGCAATGTGGCGTCTGATCCGCCAACTATGACGGAGTCCGGAGCGGTGCCGGCGAATGCAAGGCACAACGAGGCGGCTGATGCGGCGGCGATTTCGCTCTGCGGGATCACCGTCAACACTCGAAGGACCACCTCCCCCGTGGGCCGACGTCGGCGAGTACGCGGGATTAAGGACGTATCTGTCACGTTCATTCACCTTCCGCCCCGATGGCACATCGTGTAGCCGGCACCGGACCGCGCGGGCAGTCAGAACTGTGACAACGCCTATTCGGTCGGCAGGCCCCTATCGAGACACACCCGGCCGGCCCGGCGCCGGCAACGCACCACCCCCCGCCAACGGTCGGCACAGCGTGAGTAAGACACCGCGGTCAGAGTTCTCATGAGCCAGACCCCGGCCCGGGACAGCACCCACCAATCCTCCCGGTACTCACTGCGTCCCGCCCAAGCCCGCAGAACATTCTCCACCCCAGCTCAAGGAACACCCTGAATCTGACTCTGGCCGACCACAACGGATCGCAAAGGTCCACATCACGATCAGTCCTCAGGATTCACCAACGGCGTCGTCGACTGACAGCGCCTTGACCCCGACCACCGGACGAGGATCAACCCGCGCCCACGGTCAGCGGCCTACTGCGGGCGGCCGACGGAACCGGCGCGCCCCGCGCCAAGCGTGGGAGGCGGCTCGCGCCGGGAGCGCTCCGACACATGGTCATCGACCACCTCCAGGCACACCCCGACGAGTCATTCACCGCCGTCCGGATCAGCCGAATCATTGATAAGCCCTCAGGCGCCATCGCCAACGCCCTCAGCAGGCTCATCAGTCTGGGAGTCGCCGAGCAGGTCAGCGAGATGGATGACGCCACGGGGGTCCATCTCCGGGGCACTGCCCATGACTTCTCCGCGCGCCTCCTCGGTGGCATCTGCGGGATCGCCGGCGCCTTCTCCGTCCTTGCTGACCTCGCCGCCTTCCTGCGCCATATGCTGGTTCCCGCAGCCGCTTCGGAGCAGTCGGGATTCGGGGCGAACTGGGTTGAGAGGTCCCTGCAAATCCACACGGGTGAGCTCACACCAGAGCGCGGTCTGTTCTGGCACCCAGCCCCGAGCACAGTTCCGGCAACGGACGACGTCTGGGTGCACTACGGCTTCACCGGTACCGGCATGTGGATCTCACCGTCGAAGGGCCGCTGGGCAATCCTCCTCACCAACAAGCTCTACTACACCCGCGACCGGGATCCCCTGACCGCGATTCGCAACGCGTTCTGCACCGCCGCATTCTCGTAGCGGCACCCCACGCCAGGCCGAATGCCGACGAGCACAGGGCGACGCCACGCCGCCGACGGCAGGTCGCCATCCGGGACACGCGTGGACCGCGCTGGCCTTCGCGATGCACTGGCACCGCAGGCATCAGCACGCTCAGCAAGAGGCGGCAGCCCATCAGGCCCGCGTCCACCTCCAGCCCGCATACGGACCGATCGCCGAACCCGTACTGAACTTGTGCTGATCTGGCGCGTCCGACCGTGCCTGGAAACGGTCGCTCACCTGGGTACCGCCCCACGCGGGGAAAGCAGCGATACCGATAGGCGCACGCCAGTAGGGTCGAAGAGGGCTCCAGGCGGAGATACCGGTCATAGGGGCTGTGTGATGTAGAGCTGTTCCGCCGCCCGGCCGAAGTGCCGGCGCTCGGCCACCGCGACGAAGTAGCGGAGCTTGCGCAGATCAAGATCCATGCCCTCAAGGTACCAATTGCCCAGGAAGAGTATTGGACGCCGTAGATGCGCCGGCCCGAGACTCGAAGCATGATCCTCATCACCACCCCCACCGGCCAGATCGGCGGCCGGCTCCTGGACATCCTGCTCAACGAAACCCCCACGCGTGGCGAAGAGCTGCGCGTCATCGTGCGCGACCCCGGGAAACTTCCCGACGCGGTCCGCGCCCGCGTCGATGTCGTCACCGGCTCGCACGGCGACGCCGAGGTCGTCGACCGTGCCTTCGCCGGCGCGGACGCCGTCTTCTGGCTGGTCCCGCCGGCGGACCCGCAGGCACTGAGCCTGGACGCCGCGTACTCCGGGTTCACCCGCGCCGCCGCGAAGGCATTCACGACCCACGGAGTGGGGCACGTCGTCGGTGTCTCGGCGCTCGGCCGCGGCACACCCGTCGCCGGCCGCGCCGGACTGGTCACGGTGTCGCTGGCCATGGACGACCTCATCGCGAGTACGGGCGTGGCCTACCGGGCGCTCGCGAACCCGACTTTCATGGACAACCTGCTACGGCAGGCGGATTCGATCCGCGACGACGGAGTCTTCACCGACACCGTCGCCGCCGACCGCAAAGCACCGATGGCCGCCACCCGGGACATCGCCGCGGCCGCCGCCGACCTGCTGCTCGACCGCTCGTGGACGGGGACGGGCGAGGTCCCGGTGCTGGGTCCCGAGGACCTCTCGGCGCACGACATGGCGCGCATCATGTCCGACGTGCTCGGCCGCCCGGTCCGCTACGAGCGGCAGTCGCTCGACGACTTCCGCGCCGCGCTCACCGGACGCGGCGTCGGGGAAGCGCTCGTGGAGGGCTATGCCGACATGATGCGCTCCAAGGACGCCGGTCTCGACGACGGCGTACAGCGCATCCCGCAGACCGCGAGCCCGACCACCTTCCGCGAATGGTGTGAAGAGGTCCTGAAGCCGGCGGTCCAGGCATGAGCGCCAAGACCGCTCTCATCGTGGGAGCCTCCCGCACCCTCGGGCTCGGCCTCGCTACCGAGTACGCGCACCGCGGCTGGGACGTCATCGGAACCGTCAGGGGCAGTGACCGCACCGGTCTCACGACGTGGCCGAGGCGTCCGGTGGGCGGGTCACGATCGAGTCACTGGACATGACGCAGCCGGAGCAGATCACCGCGCTGCGCGAGCGCCTGGCGGAGCGCACCCTCGACCTGCTGTTCGTCAACGCCGGCATCACGAGGGGCGACATTCCGATCGGCGATGTCCCGGAGGAGATGTTCGTCGAGGTCATGGTCACGAACGCGCTCAGCCCGATGCGCGTGGTCGAGTCCTTCCGCTCGCTGGTCGCGCCCACCGGGACCATCGGCGTCATGTCCTCGCGCCAGGGCAGCCTCAGCTTGAACACCAGGGGTGGACAGGACGTCTACCGCGCCAGTAAGTCCGCCCTGAACCAGCTCATGCGCAGCTACGCCGCCCGGTACGCCGAAGCCGCTCACGCACTCCTGCTTATGTGCCCCGGCCACGTCCGCACCGAACTCGGCGGGCCGGACGCACCGCTGACCATCGACCAGTCCATCCGCGTGGCGGACACGATCGACCGCCACAGCGGCGAACCCGGCCTGAAATACCTCAACTACCAGGGCCAGATCGTGCCCTGGTAGCAACCGTCGAGGAAACGCGGGTCCAGACGCTGCCGGTCGGCACTGCGCTAAGGCGTGTTTGAGATGTGGTCACAGGGCTTGCCTTATCAGGGCGAGTTGGATGGTGGCTTCGTAGCGGACGGCGAGCTTGTCATAGCGGTGGCGACGCTCCTGGCCTGTTTCAACAGACCGATGCGGTTCTCGACCTTGTGCCTGCGCCTTTGCATCTCGCGGTCGAAACCGGCCGGTCGGCCCCCTGCTGAGCTGCGTCGGCGCCGGTGTCCGGCCTGGTCGCGCTTCTCGGGGATGGTGTGCGGGATCTGCCGTCGGCGCAGGTACTCACGGATCTCGCGGGAGGAGTACGCCCGGTCGGCGAGCACGTGAACGGGCCGGGTGCGGGGAGGGCCGCCGCCGGTGCGACCAACTGACTCAGGCCGCAGCGGTGGCTTCCGTCGGACTTCTACCGGTACTACTCGCCGGCGCGGCCACGTACTTCCTCACCACCAACGTGGCCGGGCTGAGGCAGGAATGACTCCGCTGGAGGCTTCGCGCGCTTGGTCGCTTCCAAGCGACGCCACGTAGGGGGATTGCCGGTTAGCCAGTGGCTTGGTGTTCACCGAGCTGGTCGGCCTTCGGGCAGGAAGCGACGGACAGGCCCGCGAGGCGGTGCTCGGGCTGGTCGACGAGGTGATCAGCGTGCGCGCAGGCGTACCGGCTCAGCACGGTCAGTGAACCGCTGACTCTTGGGGTGCGGCGTTACGAAACCAGCGATGGGTGCCGTGTGACAAGCAGGACCGACTGATCCTCGACGGTTCGCTCCGCCTGACTGATCTCGGCCCAGACGGCGTCGAGAGACAGGCTGAGGGTGTCGGCGATCGCTGCGATGGTCGGGAAGGCGGGAGTAGCCACACGGCCGGATTCGATCTTCCGCAGAGTTTCCGGCGAGATGTGTGAAGCGAGCGCCACGTCCAGCATCGAGCGGCGGCCCCGGGCTCGGCGGAGCAGGGCGCCAAGGCGCTGTCCGCGTTCTACCTCGGCGGGGGTGAGCGGCAACCTGACCATGAACCCATTCTAATACCGGTACAGTTATACCGGTATAGTTATTGGACGTACATGAGAGGTCCCCCATGATTGAGATCCTGAACTCCGCGCGGCTTGAGCGGGCGAGGGACACCGGCGCCCTGGTCGGAGACATCCTGCACACGCTGAAGCAGCGCAGCACGGTCGGGACGAATCTGCTGGACATCGACCAGTGGGCCAAGGAGATGATCACCGAGGCGGGAGCACAGTCCTGCTACGTCGACTACGCGCCTTCCTTCGGGCGCGGCCCGTTCGGGCACTACATCTGCACGGCCGTCAACGACGGAGTGCTCCATGGGCGGCCTCACAACTACACGCTGGCAGACGGGGATCTGCTGACTCTCGACCTCGCCGTAGCCAGGGGCGGGGTGGCCGCGGACGCCGCGATCAGCTTTCTGGTGGGCAAGGCCAGGCCGGCGAAGAGCGTCGCGATGATCGATACGACCGAACGTGCACTCGCCGCCGGCATCGCCGCCGCCAAGCCTGGGGCGCGCATCGGCGACCTCTCCCACGCCATCGGCACGGTCCTCAGCAAGGCGGGCTACCCGATCAACACCGAATTCGGAGGCCACGGCATCGGCTCGACCATGCACCAGGACCCACACGTCGCGAACACCGGACGGCCCGGCCGCGGATACAAGCTGCGCCCCGGACTGCTGCTCGCCCTGGAGCCCTGGGTCATGGACGACACCGCCACACTCGTCACCGACGCCGACGGTTGGACGCTGCGCAGCGCGACGGGCTGCCGGACCGCGCACAGCGAGCACACCATCGCCATCACCGACAACGGAGCCGAAATTCTCACCCTGCCCCCGCAGGCACGACCGTAAGGGAGCCCACACCGCTGCCGCGTCAGCAGACCCGGCTGCCAGGCGCGGCCGGGCCTCAACTATCCCCGGCCGCCTCGAACCGGGAGGTCACCATGTCCGAGCTGATCGCCGCTTGCACACCGAACAGCCACCCGAAAGATGGTGAGTTCCTGGCTGCCATCAACCTTCCGGACTGGGAGAGCCTCCAGGACGTGGCGGCCCGCCCGCCGCTGCCCGCCGACGCGGGCTTCGCCCCCACCCGATCTCGCCTCCTCCGGCTCGGCCGACTGCGAGTGGCTGCGACTAGACCTCGGTGCTGACCGGGTTGCGCTCCATCCGGCTCGGCAGGTTGGTGAGAAGACGCCGATGTCCCAGAGCCGCCCTCTAGGCGGGTGCCGACGATTTCGGCCACGTCGGACACGTCGACCTGCTCGTCCGCCACCAGAGGCCCCTCACGTTGTCCGCCCGCCAGCGGATGCCACCGGCGACGCGGCGGCACCCGTTTGGCACCACGCCGCGCCTGCGGGCCGGGGCACCCTGACGGGCCGGGTAGCTCGGTCCACACCAAGCCCGGTTTGCGTATGGCAGGGGATTGCACGCTGAGCACCTTGGCGAGTTGAGGCACCGCGGCGGCTGATTAGCGGTGGGGCCGGGGGTCGGGCTGGCGCCGGGCGGCGTGGATGGAACCGAGCAGATTGAGGGACTGGGCGCTGGGGCTGCCTGGTTCGGCATGGTACCCGGTCCCAGTCCGTGTAGAAGTTGCGGCCTGCGGGGTCGAGGAAGGTTATGCGGGCCAAGTTGCCCGCCGGGTCGAACGGGGCGTAGAGGGCATCGGCCAGGGCGTTGACGGCAAGGAGGCCCAGGGTCCGGCTCATGACGAACGCTGGAGTGTTCGGGTAGCCGTCCATAAGCTGTCGCAGCGCCGGGCTGACCCGCTCGGCGGCATGGACGGAGCGCCGGTCGTTCCGCGTGGCCGCGGCCAGCCGGTACAAGTGCGCGCGGGCGTCCGCGTCGAGGCGCAGCGCGCGGCTGAGCGCGTCGGCCACCTGGGGTGAGGGATTGCGCTCGGCCGTGTTCCAGGCGGGTGTAGTAGTCGGCGTTCACTCCGGCCAGGACGGCGACCTCCTCGCGGCGCAGTCCGGCGACTCTGCGGGCCCCGTAGCTCGCCATGCCGCCGCCCTCCGGCCGCAGGCCGGCGCGGCGTGTGCGCAAGAAGTCTCCCAGGTGGTTGTCGTCCATGTGTTCCTGGCTAGGCGACAGCCCGGTGTGCTGCCTGGGCGTGGCACACCCAGGCAGCACGCGTCCTGGTTGATGGCCGCTGACCTGCCCAGACTCGGTGGAGCGGGAAAGACCGCACCATTCGAGGAGAGGAGAGGAGTCCGCCATGGCCGGGACCGTTGAGGGCGACCACGTCGACGTGGTCGGGATGTGGGTGACCGCGGATGGTCACATCCGTCAGGAGCTGCTGCCGGACGGCCGCTACGACGAAGCTCGCGGCGAGCGGCGCAGCGCGTACACCGGCCGGTACACGGTGACCGGCAGCCACCTGGACTACGTCGACGACACCGGGTTCACCGCCACGGGCGACCTCCGGGACGGAGTGCTGTATCACGAGCACCTCGTGCTCTACCGGGAGCAGAAGTCGTCGTAGAGGAGGCCGGGCCGCGGCCGCCGTGGTCACCGGGGGCGAATCCGCCGTCGGCGGACCAAGAAGTCCCGACACAGCAGTCAGTCAGCCAGCAACAACGAGAATCAAGGACCATATCCATGACAGGACCACGACTTGACGGCAAGGTCGCGCTGATCACGGGCGCGACCGGCGGCCTCGGCACAGCGACCGCCGAACTCTTCGCCCGCGAAGGCGCCCGGCTAGTGATCACCGATGTCGCCGAAGGCCCCCTGCGGGACCTGTCCCACCGGATCGGGGAACGCGGCGCGAAGGTCGTCGCTGCCCGCCTCGATGTCTCCTCCGCGCGGGAGTGGGACGAAGTGATCAGCGTCGTACGCGACCGGTTCGGAACGCTGGACGTGCTCGTGAACCTCGCCGGCATCCTGGACTGGCCAGGTATCGAGGACACGCAGGAAGAGGCTTGGGACCGCGTCATCGACGTGAACCAGAAAGGCACATGGCTCGGCATGAAGGCGGCGTTGCCGCTCCTGCGTGCGAGCGGCAACGCGTCGGTGATCAATACGTCGTCAGTACTCGGCCTGGTAGGAAGCGGTGCAGCTGCGGCCTACCAGGCGTCCAAGGGGGCCGTGCGCCTGTTGAGCAAGACCGCCGCGGTCGAGTACGCCCGGCAGGGAGTACGGATCAACTCGGTGCATCCCGGGGTGATCGCCACGCCGATGATCCAGGAACTTCTGGACGACCAGGGCGACCAGCAGCCGGACATCCAACGCACCCCCATGCGCCGAGCCGGCCGTGCCGACGAGATCGCGCCCGCGATCCTCTTCCTGGCCTGCGACGACTCCTCGTTCATCACCGGCTCGGAGCTGGTGGTCGACGGCGGGCTCACCGCGCACTGAACGGCCCGGCCGTGCGACGTCCACGACGGCCTGGCAGTGAACGCAGCGCCCCCGTGAGCGCGTCAACGGCTTGGCCCACCTGGCCCGTTCACCGTGTCACTGCACAGCACTTCAGGTGCCCCGCACCGGCGCCTGCACTCACACTCGCCTTCTCCAGGGACCGCACCCATGACACCTGCAACTGCGTCCGCCGAAGCATCCGAATCCGCCGAGTTCGCTGGGAAGAGCGCCCTCGTCACCGGGGCCGCGCGCGGCGTAGGCAAGGAGACCGTGGCGCTCCTCCACGCCCGCGGTGCCCGCGTCGTCGCCGTCGACCTACGCCCTGACATCACGACTCTGCCGGACGAGTTTCCCGGCGTACTCGCGATGTGCGGCGACATCACGCAGGAAGAGACCGCCGCCCGCGCGGTGCAATCGGCCCTGGACACCTTCGGAGGACTGGACATCCTGGTGAACAACGCCGGACGCACCCTGAACAAGCCCATCACCGAAACCACCGCCGAGGACTGGGACGCTGTGATGGCGGTCAACGCCCGCGGCGCCTTCTTCTGCACCCGCGAAGCCTTCCGGGCCATGAAGAACCGCGGCGGCGGCGCCATCGTCAGTACCGGCTCTTACACCTGCACCGTCGCCCTGCCCGAAGGCGCCGCCTACAGCGCGTCGAAGGGCGCTCTGGCCCAGCTGACCAAGGTGCTCGCCGTCGAGGGGGGGCCACTGGGCATCCGCGCCAACATCGTTGCCGCAGGTGTCATCGAGACCGATTTCCTCGACACGATCCGCTCCGACAGCCGTGCGTACCTGGCGTCCTTCGCCGACGTGCAGCCCCTGGGTCGAGTGGCACAGCCCGAAGAGATCGCCGAGGTCCTGTGTTTCCTCGCCTCACCACGCTCGAGCTTCATCACAGGAGCCGTAGTCGCCGCTGACGGCGGCTTCACCGCGGTCTAGCGCCGCATTGGCCGCATCCACCGCCTGACCCGCTACGTCCGCGGCCTTGTACACCGCCTTCGCCGCGGCCTCGGCATGCTTCGCTGCGTCATTGGCGGCATTGCGCGACTGCCGCACGGCCACCGCGGCCTGCCGGACATTGGTCTGCGCCGCCTCAGCTGCACGCGTGGCCTGACGTAAGTCAGCACCCGCTATCAGCGCCATGGCCAGCAGCGTCGCCACGACGCCGCGCCGGCCGAAGGCGCTCCGTAATGAGGTCGGCCGCTGTCAGGAAAGGCGGCCCACCGGGCCCGTCCCTGAACGCAGGAACCCCCGCCGGCAAGCCGACGAGGATTCCTCACGTCTCACGCGGTATCACACTCGTCTCACCAACAGCATTGACGCTCTTGGCTCTCAAGGCCCTGACCTGCTCCTACGCCTCTGACCTGGACCACCTGGACCGCACGGGACGCGATCTACAACCTGTGCCAGGTGGTCCCCAGAGCGGCGCCCAGGACGAGTACGGGGGCATCGTCGGGGCCGTCGATCCGGTGCTGCAGGGTCTTCTCACTCACCCGGCCACGCTACCGACTCTCTGACAAGATCCTGACACCCGGGTCAGGAAGAGCCGCCGTATCGCGGCCGCCGACCACGCCCGAAGCGGGGGTACACGCAGGTCAGAGCCTCATCGTGGAGACTGTGTGGACGATCGCGCGCCCCGGCTCGTCGTAACTCACCGTGATTTGCTGATACGGATGCGGTGCCTTGCTCGTGCTCAGGACCGGTGTTTTCTGGCCTGGAGAAGCGGCGTTGCGGGGTGGGCGCGGACAGCTCACTCACGCCTTGCGCGCTCTAAAATCTCACCAACCTCGCCTGGCTCGGCGGAAACGCCGCAGCCCTCCTCACCGACTCCGGCACACCGGCTCCCTACCAGCCGACCGGAGCCCTACTGCACCCCGAACAGCTGTGGCCCGACCTCGACCACACCGCGCTGCTGATGGGCACCCGCATCACCCCCCATCGCTGTGCTGCTCGCCCTCGCCGCCGTCGGCGCCTGGTGGTGGTCGCGGCGCAAGAGCGCCTCCGGCGGAAAGAAGAAGCCCCTCCGGGGTCTGGCGCGCAAGAGGGACATCGAGCCCCTGCTCGCCAAGGCGATGACGGCCAAGGCCCAGTCCCTGCGCCCGAGCCTGAAGGACGCCAAGCACATCGCTCCCCGGGAGACCGGCGATCACGGACCGCTCTCCGCTCCCCATCTTCCCCAGACAGTTCAAAGACCAAGGAAGTGGGGCGAGGAGCAGCCCCGGCCGTTTTCAAAGGTCCCCATCATCTCAGGCCGAGACCGAGAGGTAACGCCGCCTCAGATGGTCGGGGTGTCGTCAACGACCGGCCTGTGAATCTCAACGACCGGCTTCCACCCCGCGGAGAACTCGATGAAGTCCGCACGGGTGGGGTAGGTGTCGACCGCGCGACGGTCACGCTTGGGGCTGTCGCTCCCCTTGCGCCCCCGGGGAATCTGCTCCTCGAAGATGTCGACCTTCACGTCGGGAACCTCCTTGAGGCCCTGGCGCCAGATCTGCACGACGTCGGCGCCGAAGGCTTGCCGGGCTGCAGCGTAAAGGGCCGTGAGGGCCCCCTTGTCCCCACTAGGGACGAAAAGTGCCAGGTCCAGCACGACACCGGCGGACTGGAGGACCTCGATGGTCACCGAGCCGTTCTCGTCGGCCAAGTAGATTCCGGCTTCATTCTCGTCGTCGGGAAGGCAGGAGACCTCTTCCTGGAATACGGTTCTCGCCGTGACCGAGCCGCCCTCGAAACCCTCACCGGACTTGGTCAGAAAAGCAGGGACATAGCAGTCGGGAAGCTTGAGTTCTGCCGTGTCGGCGGAAATGAAGATCCTGTCTTTCACGCCGAGCTTCGCCACCTCTTCCAGCGAGAGGCGGCGAGCGGCGATCTTCTCCGTGTTCACGATTTCCCTTTCAGGTTGCATTGTCCCTCGAACAAGGACGCTACCACGAAACCCTGAGGTCAACTGCCCAGCAATCTTTGGGTAAATGGCCTTCGATGACCTGCACGGGAGGATACCGAAGCGAGTGCCACTCGGCCGGGAACACGCATCCGCCAGGTTGTGGCCCTCGCCGTGCTGTTGGGGATCAACTGGCGGCTGCATTTCGGTGCGTTGGGTAGTGCGGAGGAACCAAAAGAGAGCTTACGGCAGATATCACCCATATCACCTTCGGGAGGTGGCGGCGCGGCAAGGCGATCCATTCGTCGTGCATCTCGAAGAGCGCAGCGGAAACCAACCGGATGGTCCGACAACGCAACAACGGAGACCCCCATCGGCAACATCTGGATGAAGCGCCAACCGGAAGTCGCGTACTACCGCGCCCTCTTCGTTCAGGACTCGGCGTAGTCGACTGACGCCCGCTTGCTGACGTCTCGTCATGTTGAGCGGGGTTCGGTACACAGCAGGCACGGACGTCCGCGATCACGGGCGCGCCGGTGGGGAAGCTGGTCCGTCCCCGTGCTCTCGCCGACACCCACAGAGGCCGCGGAGCCCACCACGGGGCACCAGCACCCTGCATGGCGTCTTTTTGCTCTTACCTCCGTGAGGCGTGGGCGGCACTGTGTGTGGCTCGCATCGGAGGGAGCGAACGCATGAGCAATCAGCGAAGGCTCGAAGGGCGCAGTGAACTGCTTGTGGCGGTCGAGGTGCTCTCCGGCGTCCACGATCGCAACGACGCGAGCATGTCCGACCCACCACCGGACGCCACAGGCGACACCCAGCCCGACGGTGACGGCCTGAACCACCCCGCCGGTTACACGTCGTTTCTCTTGGCTCCTGGCGTTCCAGCGAGTGGTGCCGCCGACTGAGGTGCAGCGGGGGCGGGCGTTGCGGGCCGGCGAGGACGCGGCCCTCTCGGCGCTCATCGGGATGCCGCTTGAGGTATACCAAACTAACTTGCAACGCTAATTTAGCGTCCTAAGTTGCCCATGTGGAGCGCAATCTGAGTTTCAACCTGCACGTCCTCACCGCCCGCCTCGACCGGGCAGCCAACCGAACCCTGCAGGCCGAGCACAACGTGTCCTACAGCCGCTTCCTGGCGCTAACTCTGGTGCGGGAGCTGGGAACCCCGACGCAGCGAGCCCTCGCCGACTGCCTCGGGGTGACCGAGCCGTCGGTGAGCCGCATGACCGCGGCCCTTGCCGCGGAGGGACTTCTCGACGCGCAGCCCGATCCGGCCGGCGGACGCCGCCGCCGGCTGAGCCTCACGGAAAAGGGGGTGCGGCTGGTGACCTCGGCCCAACAAGGGTTCGAGGAGCGGCTGGCTGCTCTCGTCGCACGCAGCGGCGTGCCGTACGACGAGTACGCCGAACACACCGCACGCCTCCTGGCGGCCTTTGAGGACCTGGAGAGAGGGGGAACCATGTGAGCCAGAACTTCCAGACCCCACTGGCCTGCCAGCGCACGGCATTGCCGGCCGATGGGACGCCGATCAGCTATCGGACGATGGGCGACGGCCCGCACCTCATCCTGCTCGGCGGGGCTCTGCGAACCTCTGACGATTACCTGCCGCTGGCCTCAGTGCTGGCCACCTCGTTCCGGGTGCACCTCGTCGAGCGGCGAGGACGCGGTGCAAGCGGCCCTCAGGGCCCCCACTACACCCTGCGCAAGGAGGTGGAGGACCTTCTCGCCGTCCAGTCTGAGACGGGGCGCGGCTGGCCTTCGGCCACAGCTATGGCGGGCTTGTCATCCTTGAGACCGCGCGGTCATACCCGGTGTTCGACCGCACTGCGGTCTATGAGCCTGGAGTGCCCGCAGCTCCTGTTCCCACCGGCTGGATGGGCCCATACCGGGAACGACTGACCGCAGGCGACTCCTACGGTGCTTTCGTTCACTTCATCCAAGGAGCGGGCGGCGCTCCGCCGATTTTGGCCAAGCTGCCGTACTGGTATCTGCGCTATGCCTTGCGCATTGGCTTCCGTGGGCCGAGCTGGCAGCGCATGCGGCCTCTTCTGGCAGCCAATCTGGCCGAGCACGAGCAGGTAGCCGCCCAACAGGGCAAACTTGCCGGATTCGGGGCTGTTACCGCCTCGGTGCTGCTCCTTTGCGGGAGCCGCAGCCAACTGGCGAGCAAGACGCAATTCGGCGCACTCCGCGAGATACTCCCCACAGCCGTCCAAGAGACCCTGAACGGTCTCAACCACTTCGGGCCGGAGGGGAAGACAGCAGCAGTTGTGGCGGAACGGGCTCGGGCATTTCTCCTCTGACGTCACAGCCCGCACGGCTTGCAGGAGCAGACTGGGCAGCAATGCAACAGGCATCTCGGGCATTCCTTACGACGTTGCCCTAGTTGGTGAGTCGGCGGAAAGCGATGAGGGCCGAGGCCATGCCGACGAAGGCAAGGAAGTGTTGCGCCTTGCGCTCGTAGCGGCGGTGCAGGCGGCGGCATCCGGCGAGCCAGGAGACCGTCCTTTCGACGACCCAGCGGTGGCGGCCCAGCCTGGTGGAGGACTCGATGCCCTTGCGGGCGATGCGGTGACGGATGCCTTTCTTACGGAGCCATCGGCGCAGGTGGTCGTAGTCGTAGCCCTTGTCGGCATGGAGCTTGGCTGGACGCCGGCGGCGCGGTCCGCAGCGGGAGCGGATGGGCGGGATCCCGCCCACGAGTGGTTCCAGTCCGAGGCTGTCGTGCATGTTGGTGCCGGAGATGCCCAGGGACAGGGGCAGCCCGTTGCGGTCCGTGATCAGGTGGATTTTCGATCCGCTCTTGCCTCGATCGGTCGGATTCGGTCCGGTCAGTGGCCCCCTTTTGCCGCCCTGACGCTGACGGAGTCAATCGCACACCGCGACCGGTCCAACGCTCCGCGGGCGCCGAGCTCGTCGAGGATGACGCGGTGCAGCCTGGCCCGCACCCGGTCCCGGCTCCACTGGGCGAAGCGCCGGTAGACGGTGGGCCAGGCCGGCCCGAACACCGGCGGCAGTTGCCGCCACGTGCAGCCCGAGGTGGCCACGAAGATGATCGCTGCCAGACAGGCGCGGTCACCGGCCCGTCGGCGGCCGCCGCCTTGCAGGCGTATGACCTCCGTCGGCGGAACCACCCGCCGGAACAGCACCCACAACTCGTCCGGCACCACGCTCAACCAGATCCGTCATGCACGGCTCAACGAGCGATCACACCATCAGAAACGGCGTCTTAGACCGTGTCCTATGTGGTGAGGCGGACGTTGGCCTGTGTATGGGGCGGGGTACGTGGAGTTGGATTGTTCCGGACGGTCTGTGGGAGATCGCGAAGCCGTTGGTCCCGCCGTCGAAGGTGCGGTCGCAGGGTGGTGGGACCCAGGACACGCCTGATGAAACGGTGTTCGCGGCCATCATCTACGTGCTGGTCAGTGGCTGTTCCTGGCGTGCGTTGCCGCCATGCTTCGGGATATCGAAGTCGACCGCCCACCGCCGGTTTCTGATCTGGTCGCGGGCCGGCGTGTGGGGCCGGCTGCACGAGGCGATCCTGCACCAGCTCGACGATGCCAGCTTGATCGACGTCTCCCGCGTGGTCCTGGACTCCGCCCACGTCAGGGCCAAAAAGGGGGCGAACTCACAGGTCCGAGCCCCGTGGACCGGGGCAAGCCGGGTTCCAAGATGCACATCCTGTCGGACGCGAACGGACTGCCCTTGGTCGTCGGCGTCTCGGCGGGGAACACCCACGACAGCCAAGGGCTGAAGCCGATGGTCGAGGGTCACCAAACGAGACACGACCCTCACCGCGGCCGCTACTTCAAACCCGAGCGCCTGCACGCCGACAAGGCGTATGACAGACCCGACCTGCGGAAATGGCTGCGTGGTAAGCGGATTGGAGTACGGATCGCCCGCAAGGGCATCGAGTCCAGCGAACGGTTAGGGCGGCGTAGATGGGTGATCGAGCGCACCATGTCGTGGCTGTCGGGCTACCGCAGACTCAGCCCCCGCTACGAACGCGACCACCGCAACTACCTGGCCTTTCTCGGACTCGCCGCCGCCATCTGCTGCTACAAGCGATACGTCCGCCTCACCACATAGGACACGGTCTTACTCTTTACGAGCTGCGCTTCCGATTGGGCTTGATCACGTTGTCAGATGTGCACGGGCTGCCGGAGGCCGTCGGGGGGATCGTCAAAGTGAGAGACCCAAGCTGCATGGCTCGTGTCGGTGGGGGGTGCTGGGTTACAGCCCGCAGGAGCCGCGGTCGAGGTGGAAGTACCGGGCGTTGGCCCAGCGGCACAACCGGATACCGACGATGACGCCGACGATGGTGATCAGGGCAGGTAGGTATCCGCTGGCGACCTGGATGATCGGGATTGCCGGGCACCCGCCTGAGATCGCCCAGCCCGTACCGAACAACACCGCGCCGGGGATCACGCCGGCGTGGATGCGTCCCGGGGTGCGGCGGACCCGCAGCAGAGCGAACGCGCACACGAGGATCACCACAGCACCCGCGAAGGAGAGGAACATGCGCAGGTCCTGGAAGGTGAACATGCGGTTCAGCTCAGCGAAGTCGCCGAAACCGATGTTGGTGACGGTGTAACCGAGAGCTAGTCCGGTGATGATGTTGGCCAGCAGGATCGCGCCCCGAGTACGCATCAGATCACCTTCCACAGCAGGAACGACACCGCGACGGCGGTGCCGAAGAACACGGCGGTCGCGACGAGGCTGACCGGCCGCAGCCGGCCGCAGCCGCTGAGTCCGTGGCCGGAGCTGCACCCACCGGCCAGCCGAGTGCCGAAGCCGACGAGAACACCTCCCACGAACAGCATGGCGACCATGGCGGTCGAATCGGCGGTGACCAGGTCCCGAAAACCGGGGCCCATGTCGTAGCGGAGGTGGAACCGCCCGGAGGCGACCGCGGCGATGAACCCACCGAGGAAGATCGACATCAGCAGGGCAGCCTGAGTGACCAGCGGGGCCGGGCGCAGGCTCGTGGCTGCCGGGCGCTCACTCGCTGCCGATTCGGTGTCGGCTTCCAGTGGCTGCGACTTCTCGTGCGGAGCCTGCGGCACGGTGGACGCGCCGGTGCCGGTGCCGAAGTGCTCCGCTGTGGCTGCGGCAAGCGCCTCGGCCAGAGCTTGATCGTCGGCGAACTCCTCGTCCATCCGTTCGAGCTCGCGTTCGCGACGCCAGTGCAGCACGCGATCCCACGCGGCCGACACCCCGAGAGACCGATCAGTGATGAGGGTGTGGTTGATGGTGACCAGAGCGAGTCCGATAGCGCCCGCCCACCAGGGCCAGTAGGTACTCATGCGGGTCCTCTCATCCAATCGGCAAAACGAGCCCACCAGCCGCGCTTCGGGGCGGGCGCGTGCCGTGATTGTCGAGCGAGGCTGTCTGAAGGTCGGTCGGCCTGTGGGGGCGGTGACGGCCGGTCATGCCAGACATCTGCTGGTGGAGGTGTGGCTCCGAACTGGGCCATGGCTTCCGGTGTCGCGGTTCCAGGCCACGACTGTGACTGCTCATGTGGCTGGGTCGGTGCCGGCTGGGGCCAGGACGCGGGCTCCGGTGACCCCGGAGTGGGTCGTGGCGGGGACTGTCGAGGGGCGGCCGCCGCGCTGGTGGCGCTGGATCGGCCCGCCTCGGCCGGGGCTTCGAGGTGTCGCGCGCTGGCTCCGTTGGGCAGCAGGCTGATCGGCACGCGCTCGCCGGTGAGTGACATCCGGTAGCGGGCACAGCCGAGCCATTGATCTGCGCTGTCGCAGTAGTACTCGCGCCAGCCTTGCAAGCTCGCTTTAAGTAGGGGGAAAAGGGGACATCCTGCGGCGTGTGAGCAACCCACGTTGCTCCCTCCTGACTGGCGTACCACCCGTTGGGGGAGAGCGGTTGCTGTTCTCGATTCCTGCCCACGCCGGCCCGGTCGACGGCCTGAAAAGCAATGCGGTGGCGGGCAGTGACAGAAGGCGCTGTGCCTCCTTTTCTCGACCGGGCGAGATGCAACCATTGTTTCGGTGTCCCGAGCAACTCCGGGAATTTTTTCAAACAGGTCACTTGGCGCCACTTAGTGAGATACTCTCCGCGACGGATATGCGGCGCCTGCCCCTCATGTCCGGATTTTCATGACCGCCGGCGAGGTAACTTGGATCGTGATTCGGCTCCATGAGGACGGCTCACACCGACGCAAGGAAGCTACTTCTGAAGGAGTTGTAAATTCTGGAGTTCCTTGTGGTGATGGCGTGAATATCGTGGATCTCAAGCGAAGAACCAAGGAGGTAATCGTGTGCCAACGTGCCGTCTGTCCGTCGTGCCGGAAGTTGACCTTTGAGGGTTGCGGGAGGCATGTGGACCAAGTGCTCATGGGCGTACCAAACGCCCAGCGGTGTATGTGTGAGCCTGCGGAACGCAAGCGTGCGCGCCCAGTAAAGGCGGCGACTCGAACGGGATCGGCACCAGCCCGACAGGGCGAGTCGTCGCGACGCACACGCGCTCCTGGTGCCCCGGGGAGTTCATCGGGCCGGTGGAGGGGCGGCTGGTGGGCTCGGCTCATCGATTGGGTCAAAAGCCCGGCCTGAGGTAATCATCCGAGTGCGCTCGCTTTCGGTCCCTTGAGCCCAAGGCGTGGATTGTTGGGCCATGAGAACCCCGATTTCAGAACTCCGGGGTGCCAAGTGACGCCGAGCACGGAGCCAGCACCGACACTCGCGTCTCGCGACGAACGTCATAGGCGCTCTGCGTAACAGCATCCGCTTCTTCTGATGACCTCATCCTCATCCACTTTCTGCGGACCCGCTGCACCGAAGAATGGCGGAGCGCGATGATGCCCCGGATGTAGAGATGATGCTCCGGATGGAAAACTGCCAGTCGCGCGTCGCCGACGTGAATGCCGGGCAGACCGTCGTGGACGCGTGCGAGAGGGCGAATATCCTGGCCGCCGGTGCCATCCGACGGCCTCTGAGGGATTCGCTACTGACGGCAGCCCGTGTGCCACTGCCACGTGGGACGCCCGGGCTGTCGTATGTGCGCGGGAGCGGGCCGGCACGGGGGAACCACCCCGCTCCTGCGATCGGCGCCCGCGCACCTCTCCATGACGGTGAGCGCCTCGACCCTCGTGATCGGGTCACTCCTTCCTGCGCGCCATGTCCCTGAAAGACTTCTATCGCACATTCCTCGTCCGGTTCTCCCCACGGCGGCATGACGCGGTAGTCCGGATGATCGAGGAGTGGCTCCAGCGCAGTGGGCACCTCGCTCCACGGCCGTTCGCCGCCGAAGCCCCACATCTCGGAGAGCGTGAAACCCTCAGCCTGAGCCAGACGCCGCCGGAACGCAGCAAAGCCGCTGTAGGACCAGGAGACATCAGGACTGCTCGTGTCTCCATCGCCCGGGAAAAGAACCAGCCCCATGCGCCCTCCCTGCCCTGCGTGCTGAGCACACAGGATCGACGAGATAGGGCAGGACCGGCAACCGAGATGATCTCCGCGTGGCTGCTGTGATCACTGCGTCGGAGTCGTCCTGGATAGCCGCGGTGCCGCGCATCGGAGGCGTTCTCGTGGACCGCCTTCAACCAAGCCCGGCCTCGGCCTCCAGGTAGCGGCGGCCGCCAGGGCCACGGACCTCCACAGTCTCGAAGCCCCAGCTGCGCAGCACCGCCTGGCAGCGCTGGAGCTGCTCCTGTTCCTGGTAGCGAGCGCCACTCCCCCGCGGTCCCACCCAGCGCACCTGGACCTGCCCGGCCTGGCCGCCTTCGCTGGTGCGGTATCCGGTCCGCGCCGACTCGCCGGCCCGGTCGACGGCCGAGTTTCCAAGCGACTCAAGCAGCGACCAATCCACACTCGGTCGCTCACTCCATACGCCGTGCGGCCAACCACTGCACGCACGAGGTTCTACGCCCGAGAACGGTCTGATGACCGCAAGCAATGCGCTGTTATCAGACAGCTACCCTGTGCCTTACCGCTCCCAGTACTTCGCCACCGCCTGTGCGTACGCGACGCGGTGGTCGAGCCTGTCACCGCGGACGCGGAACCGGCCGCGCGCGGACTCGGTCAGGGTCGCCCGGCCGAAGAGTGCACCCGGCCGCTTCCAGGCCGTCCGCAACGGGGCGGTAAAGGTGCCGGCCGGGGAGTCGGAGAATGCCAGGGCAACCAGGTACAGCAGGACGAACGGCAGCTGCACCAGGCACAGGAGCTGCGAGGGCATCGTCCCCTCCCGCCCGCGCAGCACCGTCCCGTCGGGCAGGTGGATCTCGTACGAGGGCCGCCATCGCTTCTCGCGCGGTGGCAGGTGCAGTTCGGCCAGGTGCTCGTGGTTGGGGGTGAGCACGGCGAGGTGACCGCCGCCCTGCTGGACCACCACGGCGAGTGGCGAGGCGCCGGCAGGGTCATCAGCGAGGGTGAAGCGCGGCTTCCACCCCTCGGGAAGGGGCCGGCCGTTGGGGGCGCCACGGCGCACGTGGACGGGGGCGGCACCTCGGGGGCGCAGTTCGTCGCGCTTGTCGTCGCGGTGGCGGGTGAAGGTGAGGGTCATGGAGTATCCCGTCTCGTCGCATCGGTTCTGGCGCCGTTGCCGGCGGTGGAGTTCAACCCTCGGGACCCGCCCGGTCTCGAGAAGAGCACGACTCTGAGTGCCTGGACTACGCGGAGATTGGCGGCGTCTCAGTGCACCCGGGCGTGGCCCTCCGTTGTCCGTTTCCGGGTGGGACGAGGGGCCCCACCGTCCTTCGGTACCCACAACATGCGCACGGGGAATTCTGCCGTGTCCAGCTCATAGCAGGCCGCGTGGGGCATCAGCAGAGGCTGCGGCCGTAGAGTTGAGCACTTCAGAGATGTCTACCTGGACCTGCTCGGTGGTTCCGGTAGTCCAGCACGGCCCCGCACGACAGCGTCAGCCGGTCTGCGCTGTCGGCCACGGCCCGGGCCAGACCGGCAGGTCCTCTGAGTGCTCGGAGCACAGGAACAGAAGCCACGCCGGAGCCTCGCCGGGCTCTGCGGCTGTGCCCTGGCGGAGCACGGTGGCCATGCCGTTGCAGGGGAGCGGGCGGCGCAGGGCGGTGAGCTGCCGGTCGGCGCTGAGCTGGGAGAGTGTGGTCGGCACGCGGGCTCCTTGAGCAGCTAGACCGGGCGGTGTCGGTAGTCACCCGGGCGATTTTTCTCCATCGGGCCTGCTGCCGTGGCGCCGTTCCGGAGGTTGCTGACGGTGAGGTCGATCTGCCCGGACCGCGGGCGAGGAGAGCTGGCGGCCTCGGGCCCGGTGGTGGCGATCCGGGCCTGAAACGCCAGCTGGTCGGTGTTGGCGGCCAGGCCGAGGTGCCCGAGCCAGGTGTCGACGTCGGCCTGGGCGCAACGGCCGGGTGAACAAGGCCCGCTCGGCGTGCTTGAGCGCTTCACGGAAGCGGGCGCGCCGCCGCCGACCGCTGGCGGCGGGCTGATGTGGGGTGGTGGTGTCGTCCATCTACCATCCTCGCCATGACGCTGTGCATCCGGCCTGGCATGGCTGCTCACGAGCAGTCGTTTGCCGCGACGCAGCATATTCGGCGCAATGAACAGCTAGCCTGTCGGCACGAACGCGCCCAGGGGGAGGCAGTGGCAGGGGTAGAAATCTTGGCGGCGGTTGCAGCTCAGGCTGCGAGTGTGGCGGCCCGGGATGCCTGGAGGAGACTTCAGGCCACGAAACAGGCCCAGGCAGCAACTCCCGTGCCAGAAGCCGATATTACGAAGGCAGGTCCGGAGAGAGCAGGCGAGGAATCCGGGCAGACAGTTCCCCTCCCGCTTCCGGTAGAAGTGCCGACGGCACGGCAAGACCCACTCTCTGACGTCCTGGAGACGTACTACAACAAGGTAGGTCGAAGGGCTGACGTCAGCTTCTTCGCAGCGATCATTGCCGCAATCCTGGGTTACGTGATCATCGCTGCCGGGATCGCGGTCGGCATCTATCGCTCGGACGACATGGCGCTGGCTGTCGTCATGACCGCCGCCGGCGCCTTTTCGCAAGTGCTGTCGTTCTTCTTCTTCCGGAATCGGGCGGAAGAGAGACGCATGATGCTCCGAGTACTGGCTGACTTGCGTGACGACGCAGAGAAGAGTGTCCGAGCGGCACGGTCACTGGCACTCATCGAGCAGGTACAGCAGCCACTTCTCCGGGACAACTTGACGGCGGCCGTTGCTCTGGAGCTGAGCGGCGCTTCTGCGGACCTGAAGGATATTCACGACTCCATGAACCTCTTCAGCGACGGAAGCGCCCCCGACTCCCCGCGCTGAGGAACAGCAGCATCGGTCGGCGTCGGCCTTGACCGGCGTGAATCCGTGCCCGTACGGGTCGGCGGCCCGGGTGCGGGGAGCAGCTGCCGAGCGCTGCTGCGAGACGGCGATCCCGAGACCATCCCCGCGGGCGCGGGGATGGCCCCCCGGCCGGACCGCGCGGTGACGTGCCGGGGCCTGCTCCCCGCGCCCGCGGGGCAGGTCACGACCTTCCATATTCCCGCCGTGGTGTTGTCTTGAGTGTCGATCCTCGGGTTCATGGTCAGGGTGAAGGTGCAGGTGGTCGTGGTGGCGCTGTGGGCCACGCAGTCACCGGTGCCATTGTCGGGGACCACGAACCCGTCGGGGTCGTCGGGCATTTTCTGGCCGGGCCCGTGCCACAGCGAGGGGACGTTGTAGTCCTCCTTTATGCCCGAGTCGTCGGTGGCGGTCACCGTCATGGTGAAGGTTTTCGTCTTCGTGGTGCCCAGGACGATGTCGGACCCGCCGTTGACGACCACCTTCATCGTGGTGTCGCCCACGACCTCGTCCGCCTGGGCGGCACCCGGAACAGCAAATGCGGACAGCGCCAGGGCGCTGGCAACGGCGGCCATGGTGGTGCGCTTATGCATAAGTGTGTTTCCCCCACACTCTGGTGGCCCCGGGGCGCCCCGGGGCCAAAGCTGGCAAGACGCGTCCGGCGCTGGGGAGTCAGATCACCCGGGCCAGGGCGGCTTGATCCGCCTCGGCGGCGGCGCGGACGGCACCGAAGACGACTGCCGAATCCCCGGGACGGTTGCAGCGCAGAGAGATCCATTCTGATGCGCCGCCACCACATCTGGCGGAACACCTGTCTTGCGGCCGAGCTGCCACCACCGTGCCTAGCTGCGCGACCTCTTACGGTGCGCTCCAAGCCACTGACCTGCCGGCGGGGGCCCGCCGCACCGGTTTCAGGCCCGGCGGCGGGCGTCCTCGAGGTAGTGGAGGACGGCGGCGACGCGCCGGTCCAGTCGGTGGGTGGGTGAGAGGCCGAGTTTGGCGAAGATGCTGCGGATGTGCTTGTGGACAGCGCTGTCCGTGACGACGAGCCGTTCCGCGATGGCGTTGTTGCCCAGCCCCTCGGCCATCAGGGCGAGTACGTCCCGCTCGCGAGGGCTCAGCCGGTCCAGCCGGGTGTCCTGGCGGGACCGGGCGAAGAGCTGCGTGATGACCTCGGGGTCGATGGCGGTGCCTCCGGCCGCCACCCGCCGAAGAACGTCCAGGAACTCCTCCACCCGCCCGACCCGTTCCTTGAGCAGGTAGCCGAGGCCGCCCACGCCGCCGGTGAGCAGTTCCGTCGCGAAGGTCTGCTCGACGTACGCGGACAAGACGAGGACGGCCAGGCCGTGTTGCCTGCGCCGGGCCTCGACCGCCGCGACGATCCCCTCGTCGGTGTGGGTCGGTGGCATCCGCACGTCGAAGATGGCGACGTCCGGTCTGTGTGCGTCGATGGCGTCCAGTGCCTCGTCGGGGGCGCCCGCGGTGGCCACGACATCGAGGGACTCGGCGCGCAGCAGCAGGGCGAGCCCCTCGCGCAGCAACGGGTCGTCCTCGGCGATCACGATCCGCATGGAAGATCCACCTCAAGGGTTGTCGGGCCGCCGGACGGGCTGGTCAGGGAGAGGTTGCCGTCGTGTGCCGCGATCCGGCGGCGGATGCCGGTGAGTCCGGAGCCGCCGTCCTCGTCCGCCCCGCCCCGGCCGTCGTCCTCGACGCACAGGTGGAGACGGCCGCCGCGGCTGCGCGCCGTGACGGTGGCGTGGTCGGCGCCGCTGTGCTTGGCGATGTTGGTCAGGGCTTCGGCCACGACGAAGTAGGCGGTCGCCTCGACGGAGGCGGCGCACCGCTCGGGTACGTCGACGTCGATCCGGCAGGGCACCGCGCAGTTCGCGGCCAGCCCGGAGAGTGCGCCGGTGAGTCCCCGGTCGGCCAGCACCGGAGGCAGGATGCCGCGCGCGACCGCACGCAGTTCGGCCAGCGCCTGCTCGGCGGTGGAGTGTGCGCGTTCGAGGACTTCGTCGGCGCCGGCGAGATCGCGGGCCACCATGCGGCGGGCGGCGCCGAGCAGGATGGTGACGGAGACGAGCCGGTTCTGGGTGCCGTCGTGCAGGGAGCGCTCGATGCGGCGCAGTTCGGTGGCATGGGCGTCCAGGGCAGCCGCGCGCGTGGCGGTGAGCTCGGCGACGCGCAGGGACAGGTCCGTCTCGGGGCCGGCCACCAGGAGTCGTCGTCCCGGGCGGGCCTGCAAGCGCGCCATGCCGGGGGTGAGGCCCAGGATGACGGCGGTCCAGCCAAGGCCCAGCAGGCCGACGGCGACCGCGGCCGGCCAGGATTGCACGTTCCCGAGCCCCAGCGACGTAGTGGCCACCTCCTCGGGCGCGAACCGCCACCACAGCGGGAAGGTGCCGTCGCGGAGGGCCGAGATCGGCAGCAGGACGCCGAGCACGCCCAGGAGGAACCCCAGAGTGGCGTGGCGGACCAGCCAGCGCAGCTCCCGTCGTGTGGTGGGGTCGACGAGGGCGAGCCGCAGTTGCGTCGGCGGAGGTTCCGGGGCGACGACTTCGGGACCCCAGCGACCGAGCCGGTCGCGCTCCCGGCCGGCCAGAGCGTGCAGCGCGCGCAGTACGGCGGGTGCCATGAGCAGTCCCACCCCGATCGGACCGGTCACGGCGGTGACGGCCAGCCAGAGCAGCACGAACAGGGCCGAGAGGGCACTACCGAGCCCGGAGGCGAGCTGTCTGATCGCGGCGGTCGCGGGCCGTACGACGATGTCTTTGAAACCCGCCCGCGGGCCACTGGCTGCCGCGTCCTCCCGGATCGCCATCAGGCCTCCCTCCCCTCCCCCGCCGCGCGGACGACCTTATGACGCGGCCGGCTCGCCGTCCGTCTCGGGGTCGGGGAGTACGGCCTGCTGTACCTCGAACCGGGCGGTCTGCGGGATCGGCCGGGAGGGGTGCTCATCCATAGCGTCGGCCGGCGGCTGCTGGTGGACTGCCCGCGACGCCGGGAACGAGGAGGCCGAGCTACCGTCGAAGCTGCCCGCGCCAAACAGGCCGACGAGCTCCTTGTAGTCGGTAGGCAGCGAGGTCCCCGGGCCGGCCTTCGGCAGCGGCCCGGTCGACGCTCCCGCGCGGCCGGGGGCGTTCCGGCGGACGGCACACAGGGGAGGCCGGTCTCCCCGTAGGTCAGGAAGCGTCGAGCGGCTCGTGCCGGGGCCTGGCCGTCACGGCATCCGCTTGTCTGCCTCCCGGACTTCGTGAAGGTGAATGAGGACGTCGAAGGACTTCGCGATCGCGACGTCGCGCGGCTTCACGGGGAACTGTGTGCCGACGCCGAGCGTGGGCCGGGCGACGTTCAGCCAGGCCCGCGCGGGGGCCGGGGCGTTGCGGACGTCGAGGTAGAAGTCCCGGTAGCGGACCTGGTCGAGGGTGTGCTCGTTCCTGCCGGGCTCGGCGCCGTCCACGGTGAACTTCTTCCAGTCGCCGCCGAGGGCGGCATCCTTCGACAGGAACGAGCCCTGGTTGAAGGTGAAGCCGATGGGGAGGTAGTTCTTGCCCATCGTGTCGCGCAGGAACGACCCCTGCGTCTTGGGATAGAGCTCGGAATAGCCGGCGACGTGGCCGACGTGGTCGTTCTGCGCCGACAGCAGGATCTTGTGGCCGGTGCGCTGCTGCCACCAGGTGACGTTCTGGGCCATCACCTCGTCGCGGAAGCGCTGGAAGGAGGGCAGCGTGCCAGGGTCGTCGGGGTTCATGGTGAGGAACTTGGCGGTCTGGGCGATGGAGCGGGCGTTCTGCTCTGCCCATTCGAACGCCTCTCCGCCGGAGCCCTTCTGACTGCTGATCAGTTCCAAAGCCTGCTGTGCCTTGGTGGCGAGTTGCTGCCGTTGCGCAAGCGGCTTGCCCAGGTAGGCGAAGACGTCGTCGATCGGGCGCAGGCCGGTGTAGAGCTCGTTGAGCCGCGGCAGCGCCTCCGGGTGGTTCTGCCGCACATAACCGGTCACCCGGCCGAAGAACTCGTCGCTCACTGCGGGGGCGCCGATGTCGTCGCCCATGAAGTGGACGGTGCGGCCGGGGTGGCGGCGGTTGTAGTCACGCATCCACTCGATGAGGCTCACGAACTCCTCATGGTCCCAAGGGGTGTTGGTCAGCGTCTCCTCGGCGATCTTGCGGGCGTCGCCCTTGCCGGTCTGAAGGTAGTCGTCGATCTGGAGCCCCGCGGACCAGCTCAGTTCGAGGGCGAAGGTGGTGAAGCCCTTCTCCTCGACGAGGTAGCGGAAGACCCTCTCCTTCATGGTGAAGAACTCGTGGGAGCCGTGCGTGGCCTCGCCGAGGCCGACCACCTTGGCGTCGCCGATCATCGAACCCAGGGCCCGCAGGTCGGCCGTGCTCCTCCCGGGCTCGGTCGAGCGCAGCGGGTGGGCCGTCTGCTCCAGCGCGCGGACCGGGTTCTGCTTCCCGCCTGCCGTGTCGGCCGGGGCCGCCTGGACCGCCTGGACCGCCACAGGAGCCAGGACCGCTCCCGTCGCGATCACCGCCGTGACCAGCAGCCCCCGCCGGCTGATGCGCTTACGGTGCCTCACCATGCTATTTACCCCTCAACTTGCGTACGGCAACTTGAGAAGGATCATCACTCGCGATTCCCTCGCCCCGCGCTGGTGGCAGCCACCGAACTTCTCCGGGTGGCTACCGCCCGCTGGAAGCGGTAGTAGGGGGTACCAGAGCGGGGCGGACGTGGCCGCCCAGGCCCCGCACCGCGCGGCGCTCGCGCCTGGAATCTCCCCGGGTGCCGTATGGCCGACGACGGGGGAAGCCAGCGGCTCTTCGTCCTGCGCGGTCTGTTGCCTGACGACGCCGACCACCGCCTGTCGCTCCCGGCGCCGCAGATGCCGGGAGCGGCAGGCGGGCAGTGAGGTCAGTGCGACCCTGTGCTCGGGGTCGGCCTCGGTGCTGACCGGATTGCGCTCCGCCCGGCTCGGCAGGTCGGTGGGAAGACGCCGATGTCCCAGTCGCCGTCCTCCAGACGGGTGCCGACGATTTCGGCCACGTCGGACACGTCGACCGGCTCGTCCGCCACCAGGGGCGCCGTCACGGTGTCCGCCCGCCAGCGGATGCCCCTGCGATGCGGCGGCGCAGATCCTCGCGCCTCGCCCCTACCCCCAGGCTGCCACCATAGGGAGGGTCCGCCCGTTCGCCCGTTCGGCAGCACGCCGCGCCTGCGGGCCGGGGCACCCCTAGCATGCTGACTGTGCGCCCCATTCTCCCGAAGATCGAGGGCGGCCGGGTACAGGGCCTCCTGCAACTCATCGAGGACGGCATCCACCTCGTCGTCGCAGCGTTCCTCGTAGTGCTCGCGGGGCTCCTGGCCGTCGGGGTCGTCCACGACGTCATCAGGTCGATCCAGGGGCCGTACCGCGAGGATGTGGTCGTTCTCTCCGCCCTGGACAACGGCCTTGTGCTGTTCATCGTGGCCGAGCTGCTCCACACCGTCCGCCTCACCATCAGGAACCAGACCCTCGACGCGGAGCCGTTCCTCGTCGTCGGCCTGATTGCCGGCATCCGCAAGGTGCTCATCGTGACGGCCGAGGCGGAGAAGTCCTTCCGGTGGAACGTCGAGGGGATCGAACTCCTCATCCTGGCGGGGCTGATCCTCGTGATGGCGACAGCGGCGTACGTGTGGCGGCGCTCGACGCGGCCGGGAGACTACTTCCCGCTCCAGGAGGCGGGGCGCTCCCCGTCGCCGGCGCCGTCATCCACCCCGGTGCGCGGGTCCTGATCCGTCACCTTCCGCCTCCACGGCCGCCCGCACCCGTTGCTCCTCGCGAGCAGAGCCGACGTCCCGTTCCAGGGGTGTGCGGCTCACGGCCGTCGCGAGGTCCTCCAAGGCCCGTTTCTCCCGCGCCCTGGATGTCCGCCAGGTCCAGAACCTGTGCCTGGCCGTCCTCCACATCCCACCCGTCCAGCGCGGTGGGCGTGCAGGTCCCCGGAGACTCTCCGAAGCTGGATCAGGCGGCTACCTCTCACCGAAATGGAGACATCATGAGCATTGCCGTTGTGCCACGGCCCGGCATGGGTGGGTGCATCCGCCACATGAACGAGTGAGTTTCCGTGACCCTCGGGCTTGCGCCCAAGAAATCGCACCCCAAGGTCCCACGGCGTCACGGCGAGGGCGGAAAGTCCCACCTGACCGTGCTCCAGGGGCTGGCCGCCCTATCACTGGACGCCCTCAGCTCGGTCGCGTACGGCCCGGAGGCCATCGTCGTCGTACTGGTGGCCGCCGGTTCGGGCGCACTCACGGCGATGCTGCCGATCACCCTGGTCATCGCCGGGTTGCTGGCCGTCCTGGTCGTCTCCTACCGCCAGGTCATCGCCGTGCACCCGGACGGCGGTGGAGCCTACGCGGTGGCGAAGAAAGATTTGGGCAGAACGGTCAGTCTGATGGCCGCGGCCAGCCTCATCATCGACTACGTCCTCACCGTCGCCGTCAGTCTCGCCGCCGGCGCCGCGAGCCTCGCATCGGCCTTTCCCGTCCTTTCCGATCATCTTCTGGCCGTATGCCTGATCGCGCTGTTCCTCCTCACCGTCGTCAATCTGCGCGGCATCGCGGACAGCGCACGGGTGCTGATGCTGCCCACAGTGCTGTTCATCGTCAGCGTGATCGGTGTCATCGTCGTGGGGCTGTTCCGGGCCCATCCCGCAGCCACGGTCGGAACGTCCCAGTCCTTCCCCGCCGTCGAGGCGCTGGGCGTGCTCCTGGTGCTCAAGGCGTTCTCCGCCGGATGCTCGGCGCTGACCGGGGTGGAGGCCATCGCCAACGCCGTTCCGATGTTCCGCCAACCACGCGTCAAGCGGGCGCAACACACCGAGCTGATGCTGGGGTTGCTGCTGGGCGCCATGCTCATCGGGCTGTCGTTGCTGATCCGCAGCCATCACGTGGTGCCACGCGGCGGTGTGACGCTGCTGGCCCAGCTGACCGCCGGCGCCTTCGGGACCGGCTGGCCCTACTACGCCATCAGCCTCATCGTCACTCTCGTGCTGGGCATCGCCGCGAACACCAGCTTCGGCGGCCTTCCGGTCCTGATGAGCGTCCTCGCCAAGGACGACCGTCTCCCTCATCTGTTCGCCCTCCGCTCGGAGCGGCCCGTCCACCGCTGGGGCGTCGTGGCACTGGCGGTGCTGGCCGGCGTCATGCTGGTCGTCGTCAGTGCCGACACCCAGCGCCTGATCCCGCTCTTTGCCATCGGCGTCTTCGTCGGCTTCACCATCAGCCAGATCGGCCTCGTCCGGCACTGGAGCGTGGAACGCCCCGACGGCTGGTTGCCCCGTGCGTTGGTCAACGGCGTCGGGGCTGTGCTGACCGCCGTCGCCGGAATCGTCCTGCTCGCCACCAAGTTCCTCGCCGGTGCCTGGATCGTCGTCCTCACCGTGCCGCTGCTGATGCTGCTGTTCTCCCGGATCGAGCGCTATTACACGCGCGTTCGCGACCAACTCGGACTGGACGGCACCCCGCCACGCCCCACACGAACCCACAGTCTGGTCATCGTCCCCCTGGGCAGGGTCGACATGATCGCCGCCGCCGCACTCAACGCCGCGTCCTCACTGGGCGATGAGGTCGTCGTGGTCGCCGTCTTCGACGACCGGACGAAAGCAGACGCCATGCGCGCCGACTGGGCGCGATGGAACCCCGGCCCACGGCTCGACATCATCGACAGCCCTCAGCACTCCCTGGTGCATCCAGTCATCGGCTATGTCGAGCAGGTCGCCCGCAACGGCAGGCAGGTCGCCGTACTCATTCCCCAGGCGGAACCCCTGCACGGCCGCTACCGGATTCTCCAGAACCAACGGGGCATTCTCATGGCCGGCCTGCTGAGTTCCCGCACCGACGTAGTCGTATGCCTGCTCAAACTCCAGTTGGATCTGTGACCCCGTCACTCACGTGACGGCGCCCCCGCCTCCAGTGGCACACCATCAAGTTCCCTCATCACGGAGAGCCATTGATTCTCCGAACCTGCCACGCATGGCGTCGCTGTCTGCCGTGCTGCGGTAGCCACAGCTGCGCGGCCGCCGCTCGCCAAGCCGGGCGGGGGCGGGTGGCTCTGGCCCCTGGAGGGGCGACCTGCGCAATCCGGGCAGAGCCGGCTACAGGAGCAGGTCGAAGATGGCGGTCGCGCCCTCCCAGTGCTTGGTCTGGGGGTTTTTGACGTCGGGGTACATGATCTTGAAGGTTTCGGCGAGTGCCACGCTCAGCCCGCCGATGATCTCCGGGTACCGGGCCTCGGTCTCCTCGCTGGGTGCCCGGTCGAGCAGGGGGTGCGCGGCCAACTGCTCGAGGATCGGCTTGAGCTCGACCTCCTCGTCCAGCTGCCGGAACCGGTGAATGCTCTCCTGAAGCCCCTTGGTGATCGGTAGATCCCACGGTTCGACGATGTCCCGGTCGTTCGCCTTGGCCGCGGCCTGGGCGACGAGCAGGAGGTCGTAGAGCTTGCCGTCGACGAAGTCGCTGTACCGCTTCAGATCGTTCTTGTCCACGTCGAGACTTGCGGCGGCACGGAAGAACCTTTCGAACCTGGACACGCCCATCACGGTCATGCCTTTCGCCTCCTCGCCCTCGGTGACTACCCCACACCGGCGACTGTCCGCCCACCGGCGCGCAATGCCCAGTTCCAGGATTCCAGACACCTCCGGGGCACGCCTGCGCATGCCAGGCCGAAGCCGTGGCGCTTATTTCACCTGACAGGCCAAGCGATCGGAACGTCCCCGGAATTGGCCGTGAGAGCCGCCCGTCGGCGGCGTAGAATGGCGTGAACAAGAGGACGCGAAGCGTTACCTCGCCGCATGAGCCATGGATGCTCCGGACCGGCGGATACCGGCGGATCATCCGCCGCTGATACAGGGGCACACAGTCAGGCAACGGAGCGTTATCCCCTCCCCCCGGTGAGCGCCATTCCCGGAGGATTTCCCGTAGTCCCGTGGCACGGCAACGCGTGGGAGGTGTGAACCTCGTGGTGGTGAAGTTGAACGCACGAGCCTTTGAACACGCGAAGAAGCTGGTCAGGGAACGGCAGGTGGTCCTCGACGACCGGGACGAGTGGAGCGAACACCGCCCCTCGGCCGAGGAGGAGAACCGCTACCTGGAGCAGCACGGCTTCGCCGAATACCGGAAGTGGTACCTCGGCGAAGACGACGAACAAAACGAAGAGAACAAAGGCCGGTACAAGTTCCCCTATGGCGACTTCGAGAAAGTGCACCGCTGCGGAGTCCTCTCCGCGGAGTCACGCGCCGGGCAGTACAAGTACACCGACATAGAGGTTGCCGTGGCTCATGTGCACGGAATGCTGGAAGAACTTTCCTGAGCCGGACTCACGCCCCGCCTGCCGTCCCCGCACCGCCCTGGGCCAATGCACCCGCCCCGCGGTCTCACGTTGAACCGGCGGCAGTTCGGGAGCGAGCAGCCAACCGCTCCCCGTTCTACCGTGCCTCGCCGAACCGGAAGGCGGGCATTGGTGTCCCACAGTCCGATTCGCGCGACGCGCTCACCAGGCGGCGAACAGCCCGGGAAGTACTACGGCCTGGGCGAACACCCGGGACAGCGGCACCTGGATCGGCCCCGTCTGGTGGCCGGCGTTCCCGCCGGCCACCTCGGTTCGTTCCCGGGCGGCACCGCGTGGTAGCTCACGTGGACGGGTGCACGGTGCGGCTGACGGCGGACGGCCCCGGCCTCGCCCTAAGCTCGGCGCCGTGACGTGGCTGCGGGCGCTGGGGCTGATCGTGCGCTCCGGACTGACCATTGAGAGGACCCGGCTCGAGCCGCTGGTCGCACTGCGCGCCGCGGCCGGAGTGGCAACCGTGATCGGGCTCGCGCTGTGGCTTGTCTCCCCGGCCTATGCCGCGTCCGCCGCGTTCGGAGCCTTCTCGGCCGGCACCGCCACGTTCCAGCGGAGTTGGCGCCCGCGCAAGGTGCTCGCGCTGGCCGCCGGCGCGGGCCTGGCGCTCAGCACCTTCCTGGGATATCTGGCGGGGGCGCACCCCGTGTCGTTCCTCCTGCTGCTCGCCGTGTGGTCCTTTGGCGCCGGAATGGCCTGGGCCGCGGGCTCGACCTCCGGGATCGTCGCGGCCACCACGATCGGCATCATGCTGGTGACCATCACCCTGCCGACCACCGTGGTGCAGGCGCTGGAGCACGCCGCGGTGATCGCCTTCGGCGGGGTGGTGCAAGCGACGCTGATCCTGCTGTTCCCGATCCGCCGCTGGGGAGCGCACCGGGATGCGCTCGCCTGCGCCCTCGCCGCCGTGGCCGACTACGCCCGGCGGCTGCGGGACGACCCGGTGGCCCCCTTCGCCCCGGAACCGATGATGACGGCCCGCGACGCCGCTGCGGTCACGCCGTGGCAGGCGCGCCGGCGGCCCGCCGCCTTGCACGGCCCCCGCGGCCTGGCCGAGCGCATCCGCCCGGTCCTCGCCTCCCTCGCCGACCCCCGGGTCGGCGCTCCGGCGGAGGGGCCGGAACGCGACCGGGCGCGGGAACTCCTGAAGGCGGCCGGCGAGGTGCTGGACGCCGCTGCCCACTCGATCCGCCGCGGTACCCCGGTCCGGGTGCCCTCCGAAGCCATGGAGGCCCTCCGGGGCGGGGAGGAGGAGGTGCTGCGGGGGCCGGCGCGGCTGGCGGCGGTGCGGCTGTTCGATCTGCTGCGCGAGGTCGTGGAGACCGCGGACAGCGGCGACACTCACGCGGCGAACGCCCCGGCACTGGTGCGTCCGACCATGTTCCGGATGGTGCCGGTCGTGCTGCGTGCGATGCGCCGCGAGCTCACCTGGGACTCGACTGTTCTCCGGCACGCGGTACGTCTCGCCGGGGTGGCTTGCCTCGGCTACCTGCTCGGCAATGCGCTTCCGCTGGGCCACGGCTACTGGGTGCCGATCACCTCCGTCATGGTGCTGCGGCCCGACTTCCACCAGACCTACTCCCGTGCTGTGGCCCGGTTCTCCGGCACTCTCGTGGGCGTCGGCCTGGCCACCGGAGTGGTGCAGTTGGCTCACCCGGGCGCATATCTGTCCGGCGGGCTGGCCGTGATCTCGGCCGGGTTGATGTACCTGCTGATGCGCACCGGGTACGCGGTCTCGCAGTCCTTCGCCGCAGCGTATGTCGTCTTCCTGCTCGGGATGGGGGGCGAGGAGTGGCACCAGACGGTGCGGGACCGAGTGCTGCTGACCCTGCTCGGCGGTGCGCTCGCGATGCTGGCCTATGTGGTCTTTCCGGCCTGGGAGACCCCGCGGCTGCTGGACCGTCTCGCGGACTGGCTCGCCGCGAACGGGCGGTACGCGGCGGCGGTGGTCGGCAGCTACGCGGATCCCGGCGGCGGGCATCGCGCGGAAGTGCGGCAGGCACTGCTTGCCGCCCGTAAGAAGGAGGCCGTGTGGGACGAGGCTTTCGAGCGGGCCAAGCAAGAGCCGGTGAAGCATCGTGGACTGACCCGCAGTGCGGCCCAGGACGCGTATGGGGCGCTCAAGTCGATGGGGCGGGCGGCGATGCTTCTGGAGGCCCATCTGCCGGGGCCAGGGGTGCGGCCCGTCCCGGAAGCCGCACTGTTCGCGGCGGCCCTGCGGGCGGACACCGCGCGGGCGGCCCGGGACGTACGCGAGCGGCGGGCCCCGGGATGGGAGCGGGTAGCGGCGGCTCTCGACGCCTGGGAGGGCGCGGACGACGGTGATGATCCGGTGGTGCGGCGTGGCGCGGAACTTTTGCTGGGGGCCCTGGAGGAGCTGACGGCCGCGCTGGGCACGACACCGCTGGAACGGGATGTCGAGCCGGTCCGGGAGGCGCGGGAGAGCCGGCAGGAGCGACCGGCGCCGGGGGAAGAGGCGGCAGACGCGGAAGAGGAACAGGAACTCCGGCGGGGGCGCGGTGACGGCTCGGCTCCGCCACCCAAGGACGTCGGATAGGCAGCGCCTACGTTCCGTGCGGCAAGCCGGGGTTTCGTGCCGGAACCGGGCGGCGGGATGTGCGCACGGCCGGAGCCGTGAGCGGTGAGCGGTGAGCGGTGTCAGGTCTCCCCGGAGGCCGGTGGCCCGGTCTCCTCATCGGGATCGAGGAAGTACGGATTTTCCATGATCATGCCGTTCAGCCAGACCTTCGGATGGGCCTTGACCAGTGGGACGATCAGGTCACTGTGGAACATCTCCAGGTCGTACATGCACATCCCCACCTGCGGATACGACCGCAGCCACCGGGTCGCGCGCATCTCGTACCGGACCAGGTCCTGGACGAAGGCGGGCCGCACCAAGGGCTGGGCCCAGCTCATATCGGCGGCGAGCCGGGCGCAGGTGCCGTCGTCGGACGGGACCATCTCGTCCGACCATGCGGAGAGCCGGGCCAGTGTGCGGTCTCCGTCGAAGGTCCCGTCCCGCAGATACTCATCCGGGCCCCTGATCTGGAGGTTGTTGCCGCCCCGGCCCACCGCGGGGGCGTGCGAGGCCAAGACGTCGCGAAAAGTACGGCCGTCGCCCTCGGTGCCCAAGAGGAGGCAGATGTGCCCTGCACTCAGGCCCTCCGCCAAGAAGGGGGTCATGAACTGGTCCCGCTCGGCACGCCCCCGGTACAGGGCACAGATGTGGTCGCCGGGAGTCAGTGGTACTCCGCCCAGGTGAGCGACAGCGGCCACGGGAGCGTCCGCTGTCCGCCGGTGCATCGCTCGCCTCCTGGTCAGGGTCAGCCGCCCAGGACTTTCCACACCCGGGTGGCAACGTGCAGGTTCAGCCGGCTGTCGACGGCCCCGAGGTCACTGCCGCTGACCTCGCGGATGCGCTGGAGCCGGTAGCGCAGGGTGCTGCGGTGGATGGCCAGGGCGGCTGCCGTGGCGTCGTAGTTGCCGCCGCACTCGAAGTACTGGGAGAGGGTCTGGACCAGGTCCGAGTGGTGTGCGGCGTCATAGTCCAGGAGCGGGCCGAGCCACTCACGGACGAACTGCTCGACCTCCCGGTAGCCGCCGCCCGGCCCCAGGATGCGGTAGAGACCCAGTTCGTCGAAGGTCGTGGCGCCGTGGGGGGACTGCGAGCGCTGGCGGACCTCCAGGGCGCGCAACGCTTCCTGGAACGAGCGGGGGATCTCGCTCGGGGTGTCGCAGCGGCCGCCCACACCGATCGAGCCGGTGGGCGAGCCGAGTTCGCGGCCCACCGCCTCGTGCAGGGCCTTCGCCTGGGGACGGCCTTGCAGTACGAGGACGGCCATCCCGGACCGTCTGGCCAGCAGTGACCGCATCCGCAGCCCGGCTGCCGACCTGCCGACCGCTTGCACGAAGGTGTCGTCGGCCGGCCTGCCCGTCCATTGCACGACGGCGAGATAGTGCGGACCGTGCAGGTCATGGCCGACGGCGGCGGCCCGGGCGTAGGCGCTCGCGTCGTCGGTGCCGGTGATCAGGTCGTCCACGAGTTCGCGTCGTAGCCGCAGTTCCACCTCGGCGAGGTTGCGCAGATGGGCCAGTTCCAGGGCCAGCGCGGTGCTGGCGTAATCGAGGGCGAACCGTTCTTCCTCGCCGGCGCCTGCTTCGGGGTCGATCAGGGCCACGGTGCCGAGGACCTCGCCACGGTGCTGGGCCAGCGCGATGACCTGTTCCGCCACCCGCACCGGCCGCTGTCGGCGGGCCGCATCCTGCAGAAGCTCTTCGTGCGGGGTCGCCTCGGGTTTGGGGTAGGGGTCGGGGCGGCCCGGGCCCGCCCAGGCCCGCAGATTGCCGAAGCGGTCCTCGATGGCGACCGGGTAGCCGGTGAGCCTGTGGAGGGCTTCGGCGATGCCCTGTACGCCGTCGTCGTTCGCGGAGGCGTCGCTGAGCATCTCGTGGACGGAGCGCTGATGCTCCAGTTCGGAGACGGACGTGGTGAGCCGGGCGTTCGTGGCCGCGCGGTCATCGCTGAGCTGCCGCAATTGCTGTTCACGGTCGTGTTCCGTGCGCCGGGCCATGGCTTGCGTCAGGGCCGCCGCGGTCTGCTGAGCCAGGACCCGCAGCAGGAAGTACTCGTCATCGGTGGGCCGGGACGGTGCGCTGACCACCAGGTGGCCGATGGCGTCCGCCGTGCTGCGCAGCGCGAGGCTCCAGCCCCATTCCCGGTCCGGCACCGTGACCGGCCCACCCTGACCGCCCAGTCTCCGGACCTGGGCATCGAGGTGGGGGGTGGCGTCGGGCCAGTCGGCGGGTGTGCGGGTCAGGCCGTTGTCGAGCGTGAGGTAGGCGGCCTCGGCGCGGCACGGACCGAGGGTGCCAACGGCGGTGAGGGCCCGCGTCAGGACGTCACTCTCGTCCGGCGCGTCATTCATGATCATCGAGAGCACGAAAAGGCTGTACAGGTTCGCCAGGTGCTCGCGGCCCCAGCTGGTCCGTGGGGACCGGCCCGTCGTGCCCGAGGTCGTGGCCATGGTGGGATCAAGGGCCTTTCTACGGGACTCGCCCGGGATCCACACTACCCAACGACGCAGATCTTGTCCGATATGTCGGCCTCGCAGCTCACCCTGGCAGACCGAGATTCCCTACGGATTTCGGCCTCGCAGGCGCAGGCCGCGGGTCGCCCGCGATGGCGAGACTGAAGCGGTCAGCCGTGAACCAGTAGCAGTGGCGTGTCGTCGGGAGGAGCGGACATGAGCCAGCAGGATCGTCGTCCCATCGCGTCCTACCCCACCTACGCGGAGGCGGAACGCGCCGTCGATTACCTGTCCGACCAGGAATTCCCGGTGGAACGAGTCGCCATCATCGGCCACGACCTGCAACTCGTCGAACAAGTTGTCGGCCGTGTCGGCCCTGGCAGGGCGGCGCTCAGCGGGGCCGCGTCCGGAGCTCTCCCCGGTGCACTGATCGGCTGGCTCTTCGGCCTGCTCAGTTGGCTCGACCCGGTGCTGTCGTCGCTGTTGCTGGCCCTTTACGGGCTGATCTTCGGCGCGGTGATCGGCGCGCTGCTCGGACTGCTTCTGTACAGCCTGCAGCGCGGGCGCCGCGACTTCGCTTCGGTCAGCGCGATGCAGCCGAGCCGGTACGAGGTCGTGGCGGACGCCGAGGTGGCCGATCAGGCCGCCAAGCTGCTCAACCGGCTCGGGAGCGCGGCGGCCGGCACCACCGCCACGGAGAAGTGAGACCCCGCGGCACAGGGCGCGCGAACACTTCCGTGGCTTCGATGAAGGAGTATCCCCATGGCTAAGGCAGTCGGCATTGACCTCGGAACCACCAACTCGGTGATCGCCGCGTGGGAGGGCGGTGAGGCGACGGTTCTCCCGAACTCCGAGGGCAGCCGCACGACCCCTTCAGTCGTTGCGTTCACCGACTCGGGCGAGCGGCTCGTGGGCCAGTTGGCCCGCCGCCAGGCGATCCTCAACCCCAAGGGAACCATCTACTCGGCAAAGCGCTTCATCGGCCGCCGCTACGACGAGATCTCCGACGAGGCGAAGGCCGTCGGCTTCGACGTGGTCGCCGACGACCACGGCAATGCGCGCTTCGAGGTACGCGGCAAGCTGTACGCGCCCGAGGAGATCAGCGCACTGGTCCTGCGCAAGCTCGCCGACGACGCCGCCAAGCAGCTGGGCGAGAAGGTGACGGAAGCCGTCATCACCGTCCCCGCCTACTTCAACGACGCCCAGCGCACCGCGACGAAGGACGCGGGGCGCATCGCAGGACTGGAGGTCCTGCGCATCATCAACGAGCCCACGGCGGCGGCCCTCGCCTACGGGCTGGACAAGAAGGGGCACGAGACCGTGCTCGTCTTCGACCTGGGCGGCGGCACCTTCGACGTCAGCCTGCTCGACGTCGGCGACGGGGTGGTCGAGGTCCGTTCCACCGCGGGCGACAGCCACCTGGGCGGCGACGACTTCGACCGGCGGCTGGTGGACCACCTGGCGGACAACTTCCAACGCGACAACGGCATCGACCTGCGGAATGACCCGCAGGCCCTGCAACGGCTCTTCGAGGCCGCGGAGAAGGCCAAGACCGAACTCAGCTCGGTCACCCAGACCCAGGTCAGCCTGCCGTTCATCACCGCGGACGCCGCCGGCCCGAAGCATTTGACCGAGACGGTCATGCGGTCCACGTTCGAGCAGATCACCTCCGACCTGGTCGAGCGGACCATGGAACCGGTCAAGCAGGCGATGGCCGACGCCAAGATCAGCGACAACGATATCGACGAGGTCATCCTCGTGGGCGGCTCCACCCGCATCCCCGCCGTCCAGAACCTGGTCCGCCGGCTGACCGGCGGCAAGGACCCGAACATGAGCGTCAACCCCGACGAGGTCGTGGCCATGGGCGCCGCGATCCAGGCCGGAGTGCTCAAAGGTGACGTCAAGGACGTCCTGCTGCTCGACGTCATCCCGCTGTCGCTGGGCGTGGAGACCCGCGGCGGTGTGATGACCAAGATCATCGAGCGGAACACCACCATCCCGGTCCGCCGCACGGAGACCTTCTCCACCGCCGAGGACAACCAGGGAGCCGTCGACATCGTCGTCCTGCAAGGAGAGCGCGAGCTCGCGCAGGACAACCGCGTCCTGGGCCGCTTCCAGCTCAAGGACATCCGCCCCGCGCCCCGTGGCGAGCCGCAGATCGAGGTCACCTTCGACGTCGACGCCAACGGCATCCTGAACGTCACCGCACGGGACAAGGACACCGGCGCCGAGCAGGGCATCACCATCAGCGAGGGCTCCAACCTCGACCAGAGCGAGGTCGAGCGGATGGTCCAGGAGGCCGAAGCGCACCGCGGCGAGGACCAGGCGCTGCGCGAGGCCGTGGACGCCCGCAACGAGCTGGACGCCGTTGCCTACCAGGTCGAACGCCGGCTGAACGAGCTGGGCGACGCCGCACCCGCGCACGAGAAGGCACGGGCCGAGATGCTCGTCACCGACGCCCGGGAAGCCGTCAAGGGAGAAGCGCCGCTCGACAAGGTCAGGTCGCTGACCTCCGAACTCCAGCAGATCCACGCCTCACTGGCCTCCCACCAGGCAGGCGCGGGCCCGTCCGCGGAGGAGCGGGCCACGGCGGACGCCGGGGCAGGCGGTGCTTCGGGCAGCTCCGCCGGATCCGACGACGACGTGGTCGACGCCGAATTCGACAAGAGCTGAGGTGCGGCGATGTCCACCGAACAGGAGCCGACGACGCCCCAGGACGAGCTGAGCCAGGCCCTGCCCCCGGAGCAGCCGGAGGTGGACGACCACGCCGCGGCCCTCGACGAACTCCAGGACCGCTGGCGCCGCGCCCTCGCGGACCTCGACAACCTCCGCAAGCGCCACGCCAAGGAACTGGACGCCGTACGGAACGAGGAACGCGCCCGCACCGCGGCGGCCTGGCTGCCGGTGGTCGACAATCTGGACCTGGCGCTCGCCCATGCCGGATCCGATCCGTCCGCCGTGGTCGAAGGCGTCAAGGCCGTACGCGACCAGGCCGTCGACGTGCTCCGCCGGCTCGGGTATCCCCGCTACGAGGAGACCGGAGTGCCGTTCGATCCGGCCGTGCACGAGGTCGTCGGCACCGTCGACGACCCCGCTGCCGAGCCGAACACCGTCGTGCGGGTGATGCGTCCCGGCTACGGCGAGGGGCGCCGGCAGCTGCGCCCCGCGGCCGTCATGGTCAGCAAGCGGCAGGAGTGACGCCCCATGGCACGGGACTACTACGACGTGCTCGGGGTGCAGCGCAACGCGAGCTCCGACGACATACAGCAGGCCTTCCGCAAGCTGGCCCGCAAGTACCACCCCGACATCAACAAGGACCCGCAGGCCGAGGAGCGCTTCAAGGAGCTCAACGAGGCGTACAGCGTGCTGTCCGACCCCCAGACGCGCAAGCGCTACGACCGCTTCGGCGAGGACTTCCGGCAGATCCCGGAGGACTGGGAAGAACGGGTGGGCGCGGGCGTGGGGGCCGGGGCGGGAGCCCGGGGCCGCGGCCGGTCCACCGGCGGCGGCCGGGTCCGGTTCACCGACTACGGCGAGGGATTCGACGGCTCCGGCATCAACTTCGAGGACCTGTTCGGCGGGTTGTACGGCCGCGGCGGAGGCGGCGGACGCTGGGGCCCGGTTCCCGGGGCCGACCAGGAGGCCGAGATCCAGCTCGGTGTCGAGGAGGCCTACCACGGCGGCCATCGCAGCATCACCCTCGCCGGACCCGGCGGACAGCGGACCTACGACGTCAACATCCCACGTGGCGTGGTCGATGGACAGCGCATCCGGCTGGCCGGGGAAGGCGGCAGGGGCAGCGACGACGGTCCCCCGGGAGATCTGTATCTCCGCGTACGGATCAAGCCCGATACGCGATTCCGCCTGGAGGGCCGGGACATCCACGTCGCGCTTCCCGTCACGCCCTGGGAGGCGGCGCTCGGCGCGACGGTACCGGTACCCACGCCCGGCGGCACCGCCAAAGTCACCGTTCCCAAGGGCTCGTCCAGCGGCCGCCGGCTGCGGCTGCGCGGCGAGGGCATGCCCAACCCCCGTGGCACCAACGGAGATCTCTACGCGGAGGTCCGGATCATGGTGCCGCCCGAACTCGGCGACCGGGAGCGTGAGCTCTTCGAGGAGCTGGCTGCCGTGTCCACCTTCGACCCGAGGAAGCCAGGATGACCCATGATCCACGGCGCGCTGCCGCCGGGCCGGAGGCCGGGCATCGCCGGCCGACGGCGCCGGACAAGCAGCGGGCCCTGAACGTCGTTGTCCGCAACTACGCCCTCGCGCCCGTCGACAGACTCAGCCTGGACGTCGTGGCCCGGCGCTCTGGACTCCACCCCGATCTCGTCCGGCGGTTCGTCACCCTCGGCCTGGTCGACGCGACCCGCGACGACAGCGGCCGGCTGTGGTTCGGCCCGGGCGCGCCCGCAACTCTCGCCCGCATCCAACGGCTACGGGCCGGGCTCCCCCTCAACTACGCCTCCCTCGGTCTGGTGCTCGACCTGCTCGACCGGATCAGCGAGCTGGAGGCCGCGTTGAGACGCAGCAACGCCGGCTCGAGGAGTGATGAATCGTGGATATGAACCGGCTCACCCAGAAGTCCCAGGAAGCCCTTCAGGAAGCGCAGACGATCGCCGGCCGGATGGACCAGACCGAGGTCGACGGTGAGCATCTGCTGCTCGCCCTCCTCGACCAGCCGGACGGGCTGGTGCCGCGGCTCTTCGACCAAGCGGGCGCCGACACCAAGGCGTTGCGCGCCTCGCTCATGAGCGAGCTGTCACGCAGACCGAAGGTGACCGGACCCGGCGCCACACCCGGCCAGGTGTACGTCACCCAGCGGCTGGCCAAGCTGCTGGACACCGCCGAGCAGGAGGCCAAGCGGCTCAAGGACGAATATGTGTCCGTGGAGCACCTCGTCCTGGCACTGGCCGATGAGGGCTCCAGGACCGCGGCGGGACGGCTGCTCAAGGAACACGGCATCACCAAGGACGTCTTCCTGTCCGCGCTGACCCGCATCCGCGGCAACCAGCGGGTCACCTCGGCGACGCCCGAGGCCGCGTACGAGGCGTTGGAGAAGTACGGCCGTGATCTGGTCGCCGAGGCGCGCAGCGGCAAGAAGGACCCGGTGATCGGCCGGGACGCGGAGATCCGCCGCGTCACCCAGATCCTCAGCCGCAAGACGAAGAACAACCCCGTGCTGATCGGCGATCCGGGCGTCGGCAAGACGGCCATCGTGGAGGGCCTGGCACAGCGGATCGTCCGCGGCGACGTCCCCGAGGGGCTGCGCGAGAAGACCATCTTCTCCCTCGATATGAGCTCGCTGGTGGCGGGCGCCAAATACCGTGGTGAGTTCGAGGAACGACTGCAGGCCGTGCTGAGCGAGGTCAAGGCCGCCGAGGGGCGCATCCTGCTCTTCGTCGACGAACTCCACACGGTCGTCGGAGCCGGCGGCGGCGCCGAGGGCGCCATGGACGCCGGCAACATGCTCAAGCCGATGCTCGCCCGCGGTGAGCTGCACATGATCGGCGCCACCACGCTGGAGGAGTACCGCAAGCACGTCGAGTCCGACGCCGCCCTCGAACGCCGCTTCCAGCAGGTCCTGGTGGACGAGCCGAGCGTGGAGGACACCGTCTCCATCCTCCGCGGCCTGCGCGAACGTCTTGAGGTCTTCCACGGCGTGAAGATCCAGGACACCGCGCTGGTCGCCGCGGCCACCCTCAGCCACCGCTATATCTCCGACCGCTTCCTGCCGGACAAGGCCATCGACCTCGTCGACGAGGCCTGCGCCCGGCTGCGCACCGAGATCGACTCCATGCCGGCCGAACTCGACGAGATCACCCGCCGGGTGACCCGCCTGGAGATCGAGGATGCGGCCCTCGCAAAGGAGACCGACGCCGCCAGCCGTAAGCGGCTGGAGGAGCTCCGGCGCGAACTGTCCGACCTGCGCGCCGAGGCCGACGCCATGAACGCCCAGTGGGAGGCCGAACGCCAGGCCATCCGGCGAGTGCAGGAGCTGCGTCAGGAACTGGAACAGGTGCGTCAGGAAGCGGAGGAGGCCGAACGCAACTACGACCTCAACCGCGCCGCCGAACTGCGCTACGGCACACTCACCGAACTCGAACGCCGGCTGGCCGCCGAAGAGGAGGCGCTCGCCGCCAAGCAGGGCGATACCCGGCTCCTGCGCGAGGTCGTCACGGAGGACGAGATCGCCGAGATCGTCGCCGCCTGGACCGGCATCCCGGTGACCCGGCTGCAGGAAGGCGAGCGGGAGAAGCTGCTGCGGCTCGACGAGATCCTCACCGAGCGGGTGATCGGCCAGGACGAGGCCGTCAAGCTGGTCACCGACGCCATCATCCGGGCCCGCTCCGGCATCCGCGACCCGCGCCGTCCCATCGGCTCGTTCATCTTCCTCGGCCCCACCGGCGTCGGAAAGACCGAACTGGCCAAGGCGCTGGCCGCGGCACTGTTCGACACCGAGGAGAGCATCGTCCGTCTCGACATGAGCGAGTACCAGGAACGGCACACCGTCAGCAGACTGGTCGGAGCGCCGCCCGGATACGTCGGCTACGAGGAGGGCGGTCAGCTCACCGAGGCGGTACGCCGCAAGCCCTACTCCGTGGTCCTGTTCGACGAGGTCGAGAAGGCACACGCCGATGTCTTCAACACCTTGCTGCAGGTACTCGACGACGGCCGGATCACCGACGCCCAAGGCCGCACCGTCGACTTCCGCAACACCGTCGTCATCATGACCTCCAACATCGGATCCGCCCATCTGCTCGACGCGGTGACCCCCGAGGGCGAGATCAAACCCGAGGCACGGGCCCTGGTCATGGGCGAACTGCAAAGCCACTTCCGCCCCGAGTTCCTCAACCGCGTCGACGACGTCGTGCTGTTCAAGCCGCTGGGCATGGACCAGATCAAGCGCATCGTCGAGCTGCAGTTCAACGACCTGCGCCGGCGCCTGGCCGAACGCCAGATCACCGTCGAACTCACCGAGCGGGCCCGCGAGCTCATCGCCCAGCAGGGCTTCGACCCCGTCTACGGGGCACGGCCGCTGCGCCGCTACATCTCGCACGAGGTCGAAACACTCGTCGGGCGGGCCCTGATCCGCGGCGATGTACAGGACGGCACGGCGATCCGGGTCGACGCCCAGAACGGTGAACTGGTCGTGACGTACGACAGGCCGGCCGAGGCCGACCACGGAATGGCTGCGTGAGCACGGTGACAACGAGCGGGAGCAACACGGTCGTCTGTGAGTCGTGCGGCCGCAAGAACCGGGTGCCGGCAGCGGGGGACGGGCGCCCCAAATGCGGAAACTGCGGTACCCCGTTGCCCTGGATCGTCGATGCCGGCGATGACGACTTCGCGGAGATCGCCGATAAGGCGGCGCCCATCGTCCTCGTCGACCTCTGGGCCACCTGGTGCGGTCCCTGCCGCATGGTCAGCCCCGCACTGGAACAGGTCGCCCGCGAGCTCGCCGGAAAGATCAAGCTCGTCAAGGTCGATGTCGACCAGGCCCCCAGGCTGTCCCAGCGATTCCAGGTGCAGGCCGTGCCGACCCTGCTCCTTCTCGACCAGGGAGAGGCGATCGCGCGACAGGCCGGCGCGGCCCCCGCCAACGTGCTGCGCCAATGGGTCGAGGAGACCATCGCGGGTCGCCGCTGAGCCCGTCCGCCAAGGAAGGACGACCATCATGACTACCGAAAGCGACTGGCACCTGTCGCTCGTGCGCCCGGTGACGCCACGCACCCCCGAGGGCTGCGAGGAGTGCCTGCGCCTCGGCTCTCCCTGGGTGCACCTCAGGCTGTGCCTGACCTGCGGACACGTCGGATGCTGTGACTCCTCGCCACTCAAACACGCCCGTCTGCACGCCGCCAACGACGGCCACCCCATCGTGCAGCCCCTCGAACCGGGAGAGAACTGGCGCTGGTGTTACGTCCACGAGGCCGTGGTCTGATGACTGCCGCGGGCCCGGACGGGGTATCCACCGAAACCCCCGATCAGCACGGCGCCTACCCCCGGCTGACGCCGGAACAGCTCGATGAGCTGGCCCAGTACGGCGAGTACCGCCCCACACGGCGGGGCGAGGTGCTGTTCCGCGAGGGCGAACCGTGCGAGGAGTTCCTTGCCATCGTCAGCGGGATGGTCGAGATCATCCACGACTACGGCGGTCCCGACCAACGCACCGTGGCGGTACATGGCCCCGGCCGCTTTCTGGGGGAACTCGGTCTGCTCGAAGGGCAGACGGCGTTCGACACCGCGGTCGTACGCGAGCCCGGCCAGGTCCTCGCGGTCCCGGTGGAGCGCCAACGGGCCCTGGTGGCACGCGATCCGGCCCTCGGGGACCTGATTCTGCGCGCCTACCTCGGCCGCCGGTCCCTGCTCATCGGCCTGGGCGCCGGCTTCCGGATCCTGGGCTCGTGCTACTCGCCCAACACCCTGCGACTGCGTGAATTCGCCGCCCGCAACCGGCTACCACACCGATGGATCGACCTGGAGAAGGACAAGGAAGCCGAGGCGCTGCTGCGCCGGTTCGGCATCCGTCCGGACGAGACCCCGGTCGTCATGTGGAAGGGAGAGCAGGTACTGCGCAATCCCAGCATCGCGGACCTCGCCCGCCTCATCGGACTCCCCACCTCTGCGCACGGCGACGGTGAATACGACCTGGTGGTGATCGGCGCGGGCCCGGCCGGGCTCGCCGCCGCGGTCTACGGCTCATCCGACGGCCTCGTCACCGTAGCCGTCGACGCCATGGCCACCGGAGGCCAGGCCGCCACCTCCTCGCGCATCGAGAACTATCTGGGCTTCCCGTCCGGGATCTCGGGTGGCGAACTCATGGAACGCTCGGTGCTCCAGGCCCGCAAATTCGGCGCACAGCTCACCGTCCCCGCCGAGGCCACCTCGCTCGAACCGCGCGACGGCCGGTACGCCCTCACCTTCGCGGACGGCTCCGAGATCCGGGCCGCCACCGTCGTCCTGGCCTCGGGAGTGCGCTACCGCAGGCTCGACGTCCCCGGCATCGACCATCTGGAAGGCTCCAGCGTCTACTACGCCGCCACACTCCACGAAGCCAACCTGTGCCGGATGGACCCCGTGGCCGTGGTCGGCGGGGGCAACTCCGCAGGCCAGGCGGTGCTCTTCCTCGCCGAATACGCACCCAAGGTGTATCTGATCGTCCGCAGCGGCGACCTCGGCAAGGACATGTCGCGCTATCTGGTGGACCAGGTGACACGCCATCCGAAGGTCGAGGTGCTGACCCATACCGAAGTGCGCCAGGTCAACGGAGAGGGCACCCTGCAGTCGTTGACCGTGGAGGACAACGCCTCCGGCGACCGTCGCGAACTGCCGGCCCGCGCCCTGTTCGTGTTCATCGGCGCCCGGCCGCACACCGAGTGGCTGAAGGACGTGGTCGCGCTGGACCGACGGGGGTTCGTGCTCACCGGCGCCGACGCCCGGGCAGCGGCCGACGAGAACATCTGGGAATCGCTCGGGCGCGGGCCACTGATGCTGGAGACCACGATGCCGGGTGTCTTCGCCGCGGGTGACGTCAGGAGCGGGTCCGTCAAGCGGGTCGCCTCCGCCGCGGGGGAAGGCGCCATAGCCGTCCGACTCGTCCATGAACACCGGGCCCAGGAAGGCAATCTCGTCCGCGGCTCCGGCATGAGCGAGCCTCGGTCCGTGCCGGCCCAGTCGGTGTCCTGACGCCGGCCGTCCTCCTGCTGGTGGCCGGTGCGGCGCTGGAGTCGTGGCTCGCGCCGGCGAGCGGCTGGGGGCTCGCCTACGTATCGCGGCGGCTGAGCCGGGCCGAGTGCGCGGCGCTCGGCGTGCCCGGGATCGTCGGCGCTGTTCCTGGTGTGGCGGATGCGGCGGGTGCCCCGCTGAGGGACCGGGGTCGTGCCTCCCTGACCGGGGATGCCGCCGCAGGCACAATGGCAGGCATGGCTGCACACTCTCTGACGGTCGGCTTCGACCTCGACATGACGCTGATCGACTCGCGTCCGGGCATCAAGGCCGTCTATCAGGAGCTGTCGGCCAGGACCGGCACCTTCATCGACGCCGACCTCGCGGCGAGCCGGCTGGGGCCCCCGCTGGAGCACGAGATCCGCCACTGGTTCCCCGAGGAGCGAGTGGCGGAGACCGCCGCTCTCTTCCGCGAGCTGTATCCGCAGTACGCGGTCACGGCCTCGCCCGCCATGCCCGGTGCCCGGGAGGCCATCGACGCGATCCACGCCGCGGGCGGCCGGGCGATCGTGGTGACCGCGAAGTACGAGCCCAACGCCAAGCTGCACCTGGAACACCTCGGCCTCGACGCGGACGCCCTCTTCGGCTCCCTGTGGGCGGCGGGCAAGGCCGAGGCGCTGCGCAAGCACCAGGCGCAGGTCTACGTCGGCGACCACATCGGTGACGTCGTCGGGGCGCACACCGCCGGCGCGCTGTCCGTCGCGGTCGCCACCGGCCCGTGCGACGCCACGGAACTGCGCAACGCCGGCGCCGAGGTGGTGCTCGCGGACCTGACGGAGTTTCCGTCCTGGCTGGAGCGCTATGTGGCCGACGGCGCGGACGGGGGCGACGGCGCCGCCCCCTGACGGCGCTGAGCGGTGGCGGAACGGATCACTCCGGCCCGCGGCGATCAGAAAACCGAGGCCCATCAGCATGCACACCCAGCAGAAGACGGACGGCAGCGGTTCGGTCCCGAGAAACAGCGGCGTCACCCGTGGCGAGAGTGGCCACCGCGCCAGCTAGGAACATGATCGCGTCGATTCGGACCAGCAGATCCCCGGCCAGGGGAGTTTCGTCGCGAGAGCCTCATCGAAGCGCCCTCGCCGTTCGGGGGCGGGGCTTCTCGCATGTGCCGGCAACGTGTGGCGTGGGTGGGGACTCAGGGCGCGATGACTAGGCGTTCGATGAGGCCGTCGCGGAGTGTGAACTGGTAGCGCAGATCGATGGCCCCGCCGGGGAAGTTGCCCTCAAGGTGGTGGGTGGCGATGTAGCGGGTTGGGTCGGTCCGTTGGGCGCCGGTGAGGTGGATGGTGTAGTTGAATTCGGTGGCGGATCGGTCGAGCCAATCCCCGATCGCCTCGGTGCCCTCGTAGGTGTTGCCGTCGTCGATCACTGTGGCTTCGCTGGTGAACGCCGTGATTGCGGTGGCGGTGTCGTGGGCGCGGTGCGCTTTCAGGTAGCGGGTGATCACCTCGGGCAGGGCGTCCGGGGTGCTGGTTCGGGGCTGGTTGTCGTGCATGACGCTCCCTGGGGTGGTGGCAGGTTCAGACGGTGGGGGTGGTGCCGCCGTCGATGACGTGTTCGGCACCGACGATGGCCGAGGCGCGGTCGGAGACGAGGAAGGCGACGAGCTCGGCGACTTCCTCAGGCCGGTTGGGACGGCCCAGTGGGATGCCGCCCAGGGAGTCCATGAGCCGGCCCAGCGCCGCTTCCTGGGTGATGTCCGCGTCGTGGGCGATCCGGGCGACGAGGTTGTCGGCGGCCGAGGTCTGCACGAAGCCGGGCGAGACGGTGTTGACGCGGACGCCGTGCGGGGCGACCTCGTTGGCCAGGCCCTTGCTGTAGGTGGTCAGGGCGGCCTTGGCGGCGGCGTAGGCCAGGGTTCCGTTCCACAGCGGCATGCGGCGCTGGATCGAGGTGACGTGCACGATCACGCCCTTGCCCGTGGCGATCATGTGCGGCAGGAGTGCGCGGTCCAGGCGGACAGCGGCCAGCAGGTTCGTGTTCAGCTCCCTGGCCCAGTCGTCCTCGCCGAGCGCTGCGAACCCTCCAGCCGGCGACTCGGACCCGCCGAGGGTGTTGACCAGGATGTCGACGCCTCCCACGCGGGCGTCCACCTCGGCGGCGACGTGGGCTGCGCCCTGGGCGGTGGACAGGTCGGCGGTGATGAACGCATTCTCCTCGACGTGGTCGGGGCGGCTGCGGGCGGTGACCAGTACGTTTGCGCCGGCCTGGGTGAGACGTCGGGCGATGGCGGCTCCGGTGCCCTTGGTGCCGCCGGTGACCAGAGCGCATCGGCCTTCGAGGGATTCACTGATGGACGTGGTCACGGTGTGCTCCGTTCCCGGGTGCGGACACAGAAGGCACCGCTCCCGACGTTACTGCTAAAATAGCACCCACTAACTTCGATTTTAGCAGTAACCGAGGGGATGGTCGCCGTGGCAAGCCGGATCAGGCTGTCGGACCGAGAGTGCCCGCTGTCTACGACGGTGGAACACGTAGGCGAGTGGTGGACGCTGCTGATCCTCCACGACGCCTTTGACGGCTACACCCGCTTCGACCAGTTCCAGGAGAGCCTGGGCATCTCCTCCAGCATGCTCACCGCCCGGCTGAAAACCCTCGTCGCGGACGGGCTACTGGAGCGCCGGCCCTACCAGTCCAACCCCGTGCGCCACGAGTACGTCCTCACCGAACTCGGGCACTCCCTGCGACCGGTGATCGTCGCCCTGGCCGCATGGGGCAACTCCCGCCTCACATCGGCCGAACGCAGCATGATCCTCATCGACGCGCACAGCGGCGAGGAAGTCGAGCCCGTCGTCGTCGACGCCAAGACCGGCCGCCGACTCGACGACAGCGCCACCTACGTCTTCACCGCAGGCCCCGCGGCCAGCGACGCCATGCGCCACCGCTACGCGACACGACCGGCCACCCCCGCGGAGGCGTGAGGCTGGTCCGGACATGCACCGAACGGCCTTGAGCATGAGTCAGACCCCGCCCCGGACAGCACCCGCCCATTCTCCCAGCAGGACAGCCACGGCGTGGGCACGCTGCCACAGCACACCCATATCAACTGCGGGAGCAACAGAACGGGCACTCCAGGTCCGGTCTTGATGCAACAGTCGTGGCCGAACGGCAGAGCCGGAGCGCAGCAAGACCGTGCCGAACACCTCCAGGCCGTCCCCGAACGCAGGACCCCCCGCCGGCAAGCCGACGGGGGTTCCTCACCTCTCACGCGGTATCACACTGCCCCTATGACGGGGAGCATGTCTGTACGGGCCTGACGAGGTGGAACACCTCACGGGCGGCGTAGCGTTCGAGGCATCGGACGATCTCGCGTCGCGTCTTGCCCTCCTTGGTGCGGCGTTCGTAGAGCGCCAACCCAGCGAACCACGCGGTCAACGCATTAGCCGGGCGAGAGCAATCGTCAATACCTGTGGATCAGCAGGGTCGGGAGAGTTCCTACGCACGGCCTCCCGCTCCTCAAAGCTGTGCTGTCAGAGTGGCCGTTCGGCAGCCGAGGTGTGCCGTCGTTGTCGTCATCACCGTCGCTGGGGCACCCTCCAATCGCAGCTCGCGAGCGCGGAGTCGGGTTGTTCTGCCGCGCTTCCTGCGCCGTGGTCTGCTGGATCACCGTGCCGATGCTGGAGCCGCCCTCACGGCCGGAGCCCCACCACTGGAATCCGCACGTGCCGCCAAACCCCTCGACTGGTCGGCCGACTCGTCCAGTTGGGCCACGGTGTGTTCCTCCCATCGCAGCAGACCAGGTGACGTGGGGTTTTCGGAGCCAGTCAGATCAGCCCGGGAGGGGGATGAACAGCAGGATGCCGTGGGCGGTGGCGGAGGTGTAGCAGGCAGTGCCGGGGAAGGTGGCGGTGTAGAAGGGGGTGGCGATGGCGAAGACGGGGACGACGGCGTTGTGGATGGTGGCGGTGCCGCTGGCGTCGGTGACGGCGGTGCCGAGATTGACCGGGCCGAAGATCGTGGTGGCGGTGAAGGTCACCGGCTGACCGGCCACCGGCATCCCCGAGGTGGTCTTCAGGGTGGCGCTGAGGGTGGGGATGTAGAACTCGGGCAGCGGGGTCAGCCGGAGCCTGATCGTGCCTGGCTGCGCGGTCAGCGTTGTGGGGGTGCGGTTCACGGTGACGGGGGTGCTGGTGGTGAAGCCGGTGAAGCAGCTGTCACCGCTGTAGGCGGCGGTGAGGGTGCCGGTGGTCAGGGCGGTGGTGGTGAAGCAGGCCTGCCCCGATGCGTTGACGGGGACCACCTGGGTCTGGCCGTTGGGGAGGGTGAAGGTGACCGTGCCGGTCGGCACTGAGGTGGTGCCTGGCGCCGGGGTGATGGTGGCGCAGACGGTCACGCTCTGCCCGCAGCTGGAGGGGTTCGGCGTCACCGACAGCGTCGTCGTTGTGGGGTTGGTGCTCACGGTGACGGGGGTGGGGTTGCCGTTCACGGTCGCGGTGAACGAACCGGCGGTGTAGGTGTGGGTGGTCTGCCCGCTCCCGGTGGCGTCCAGGGGGACGGTGACCGTGGGGCTGGCGTCCCCGAAGTTCACCACCGCTGTCCCGTTCGGAGTCCCCCCGGAAATGTTGAACGTCACCGGTTGCCCGCACACCGGCGACGCCGGCGAGGTCGTCACCGTCAACGGCGAAATCTCCGTCACGTTGGCCGAATTGGCGTTGGTGACGTAGACGTTGCTGTTCTGCGCCGCCGCCACCGAGAACGGGAACGCGCCGACGGGGACGGTGGCCAGTACGGTGTTCGTGGTGCTGCTGATCACCGTCACGTTGTTGGAATTGCTGTTGCCGACGTAGACGTTGCCGGTCGGCGCCACCGCCACCCCGAACGGGCCCCCGCCGGTGGGGACGGTGGCCAGGACGGTGTTGGTGGCGCTGTTGATCACCGTCACGTTGTTCGAAACGGTGTTGGTGACGTAGACGTTGCCGTTCTGCGCCACCGCGATCACCCCCGGGACCGTGCCGGCGGGGACGGTGGCCACGACGGTGTTCGTGGCGCTGTCGATCACGGTCACGTTGTTCGAGGTCTGGTTGGCGATGTAGACGTTGCCGTTCTGCGCCACCGCCGCATAGCCCGGGAAACCACCGGTGGGGAGGGTGGTCAGGACGGTGTTCGTGGCGCTGCTGATCACCGTCACGGTGTTCGCGTTCCGGTTGGCGACGTAGACGTTGCCGTTCGCCGCCACCGCCACCGCGTCCGGGACCGCGCCGACGGGGACGGTGGCCAGGACGGTGTTCGTGACGCTGCTGATCACCGTCACGTTGTTGGAAGTGCTGTTGGCGACGTAGACGTTGCCGTTCGGCGCCACCGCCAGCGCGAACGGGCCCCCGCCGGTGGGGACGGTGGCCAGGACCGTGTTCGTGGCGCTGCTGATCACCGTCACGTTGCTCGAGCTCTGGTTGGTGACGTAGACGTTGCCGTTCGCCGCCACCGCGATCATGGCCGGGTTCGAGCCGGCGGGGACGGTGGCCAGGACGGTGTTCGTGGTGCTGTTGATCACCGTCACATTGTTCGAATTGGCGTTGCCGACGTAGACGTTGCCGTTCGGCGCCACCGCCACCGCCAGCGGGGTCGTGCCCGCCGGGATCGTCACCGTGGAGAACGCCGCACTGAACGGCGCGGCCGCAAGCCGCCGAACAGCGGCCACCTCAGATCCACCGGCCGGTACAACCGGCCGAACCCCGGCCACCGCCGGAGCTCCCCACCAACCTGTAGTCAGATCCATGACAAACCTCTCTCAGCTGAGAGGGTCGCCCGAGAACTCCCCTCCGGGGCCCGCGTCACACGGCGCCGGTATACGCGCGCCGGACCACCGCCTACACACCGGGACAGAGAGAGACCCGCCGACACGTACCACGCGTCCGCGCACCACAGGGGTTGCCTCTCTCCCCGGAGAGATGGGCAACCCACCGGAAAACAGTCACCACCATTAACCCGAAATGGCCAATGGAACACCACCGTATTGACCCGACTATCACCCGGACAGACCAACACACAGCCCCACCCGGGCACGTCGTTGGAGAGGACGAACTGGCACGCAATGTGGCCCGGAACGTGGAGCTGAGCAGGGGGACGAGGTGAGGCGCGTTGACAGCCCGCCCGCCCGCCACCGCTGTTGGGCGGACTCGACAATCTTGAAGACCACGGCCAGGGCTGCGGTGCCACGGGTCCGCAGCCGGACGGTGGTGGAGGTCGACTCGACCGGATTTGTGGTCCGCAGGGTGATCCAGTGCTCGGCCGGGAAGTTGAAGACCGCCACCCAGCGGGAAGGTGCGCCTCTTTCCGGCAGGAGTGATCCACAGGCGTCGACCTTCGCTCCGCTGGTACCAAGCGCCGCGTCCCGGGGGCCGACAAGCCGCCAGGGGTTCCTCACCTCTCACACAACTGCCCCTATGACGGGGAGCTTGTCTGTACGGGCCTGACCAGGTGGAACACCTCGCGGGCGGCGTAGCGTTTGAGGCGAGGTACTGCCGAGTGCCCGAGCAGCGTTCTACGGGGCTGACCCCGCACAGCGCGGCGAACGACGCCTCACTGTGCAGACGTTCCGGGATGTCCCCCATCGTGATCAGCAAAGTGACGGCCGTATCCAGACCGATGCCCACCACGGTCAGCAGCTGCGGGGCACAGCGTTCCACGAGCCGGGCCGGGCGGCCTTCCAAGTTCCTGGATCTGCTCGGTGAGCTGCCCGATTCGGTGAGCCAGCAGACACAGGGTTACGCGCGTGGCCTGCTGCACCGCGTCTTCACCGCCCTCGTCGCACTCACCATCGTCGGTGAACCGTGCGCAGGTGCGGCAGAGTTCCGAACAAGGTCACGCCCTCGCAGCGTAACGATCGAGTGTCCAAGATCGCGGGGAACTTCAGCCCGGGCGGCCATCAAACGCCGTACGGTGTCGCCTACTCCGCGATCCGGCTACGCAACTCTTTGCGGGACATCACGGCTTTCCCAGCGGAATCCAATACACTTTCAGGATCTGATCCAGGTTCGAGTCCTGGATGTTACCTCCGTCCGCTGCAAATCGCTCCCCCTTACGGACAAAGAGTAGCGTGGATGCAGATCCCCTGTGCTCCCACCAGACAGTCGTCTTCTTTGTGGAACCCACGATGGACAGCGTCAGCTGCCCATTCCGCCCAGTATCCTGAACATCCATTACCGCTAGAGCAATACCAGAAGATGCAACTGGACTGGATTCATAATAAAGCTGCGGGTCTTGCTTGCTGGATTCCCATAGCTTATGGGTATTCCCGACAAGGTCTGCGAGGACGGTTTGCCCGTAAGCCGTGAAGCTGGTGTGAACCGTGATGTCACGGGCCGCGAGGCCGCTAGTGGCGTGGAGGGCGCCATAGGCCATGAGGTTGCCACGGGTCGTGAGCGTCCCATCGACCTTTACGTCTGAGAGCTTGATCTCTTCTTTGTACTTCGGTTGGATATCATCCACCTTCAAGGAATTTCCAACTTCAAGCATGCCGATATAGCCCTGCGAACTGATGAGCGTGCCCTCCGGGCCCATTTGAAGAGTGTCGTCGATTCTGGTGTAACCGTGGAGTTGGGTGGTTCCTTTGACGATGAGGGAGTTGTAGCCGGGGCGGAGGCTGTTGACCGTGAGGGTGTCGTTGGCCTGGATCGGGCCGTTGACGGTGAGGGATCCGTTGACGGTGCCGTGGACGGTGAGGTTGCCGATTTCAAGGTCTGGTTTTCGGACGGTGACCTGGGCGTAGAGGGTGCGGGTGACGGGGTTGGTGGGGTCGCCGGTGGTGCCGCGCAGGTAGAAGGTGGTGTCGGATTTGATGTTGGTGATGGTGCGGGTGGTTTCGTTGGTGACGTTGAGGTTGGTGTCTCCGTAGAGCAGTTCGTAGGTGGCGTTGGTGGAGCGTTTCCAGGTCAGTGTGATCTCGCCGCCGTTGTCGATCCGGGTTTCGTCAGCCACGAATTCGATCATGTAGAAGTCGGCCGGGAATTTGCCGACGCTGAACACGGTGGACCTGTCCTGGAAGGCGCTCTTGCCGGTTCGGGAGTGTTCGGTCACGCAGATCGGTACGGTGCCGACCTTGCGGCTGATCGGGATCTGTGAGAGCTGGATGGTGAATCCGGTGTCGGGCCCGATCGTTTCGTGGCTTCCGGCCGGGGAGAAGACGAACTCCTTTGCCGTCTCGTCCAGTGGGGCTGTCCAGCCGTTGAGGGTGATCCGTGGGTTGACGCTCGACAGGTTCGTGGCCAGGTCCGGTGACATCGTCCCGGCCGGCACTTTCACCTTGATCCATTTCACATCGGCCGGAGTGCCACTGTGCCGCGAGCCGACGATGATCAGCTCACCGCGCTCCTCGGGTTCCTCGGGCTTTTCCGGGGAGGCCTTGAGCGGGTCGGGGCTGGTGGTCAGGTCGTAGGACAGCAGCGGTTCTTGGGCGGTGGGGTCCGTGGTGCGGGTGGGGGAGACCAGGGCCATGATGATGCTCCTCGGGCTGGCAGGCGTGCCGCAGCACCGTTGTCGGTGCGCTGGTGGTGGGTCAGCTGTCGGTGCTGCTGTGCAGTGCGGCGTTGTCGAGGGTGAGGAAGCCGGAGCGGATCTCGGGTTCGGCCAGCGGGAGGTCGGAGGGGTCCTGGCTGAGGATCGGGAGTTTCTCCCAGGTGCTGCCGCGCTTTTCGGTCCAGGTCCAGGTGCCTGTGATGCCGGCGGGTGCGGGCATCAGTACGGTCTCCTGGGCCTGTTCCTGGGCGCCGAGCAGTGCGGTGGTGCCGGCGAGCAGGGGGCCGGTGCGGAAGTTCACGGACATGCGGGCGAGGGCCTGGTCGGTGAATTCCTGGGGGATGAATACGCGCTTGGTGGCGAGGATGTCGGTGGTGGCGTGGACGGCGGCGCGCGGGTCACACAGGACGGTGGCCACGGCGGTGTTGTGGCCGCCGAAGTCGAGTTGCAGGCTGGGCTTGTCGCCGATCGGCCGTAGGTAGTCGTCGCTGCCTGTGGCGGGGGTGATCACGGTCTCGAAGTGGGTGTAGTCGTTGTCGGCGACGTATCCGACCAGTCCGTCGTCGGTCTGGGCTACCTCGCCCAGGCGGATCGTCCAGGGGTAGTCGGGCAGTTGCGGCTGCGGCGGGTCGAAGAGGGCCTGCCAGCTGACGTCGGTGCGCACGGGGCCTCGTAGTTGCATGGTCAGCCGGGTGCGGACCAGGGCGAGGGGGCGGCCGAGGAGGAATCCGAGGCCGGGGTCGGCCGGGCCGTCCGGGTCGATGGTCTCCAGGGTGCGGTCGACGGTGGCGCGGAAGGCGTCGAAGGTCTGCGGGCCGCGGGTTTTGATGGCGCTCAGCAGGCGGTAGGTGTGCGGGGAGCGTGTCTGCAGCTGCTCGAAGTCGTCGAGGTCGGAGCCGGGCAGTGCCGTCCAGGACACCTCGTGCTCGTCGTTGGGGCCCAGGGTGACGCGCAGTTCGCCGAGCGATGTGCCGTCGGGTGTGTGGACGACGAGGGATTCGTCGAGGCGGTTGTGGAGCAGCCAGGCGCAGACGGGGTTGGTGCCGGGGGTGAGGTCGGTGTCTTCTTCGTCGCCGGTGGCGGACAGGAAGGCGAAGTCGAGCCGGGCCGGCTGGAGCAGGCGGGGGCCGAGTTCGACCAGACGCCCGCTGTCGTAGCCGCTGACCGGGTGGGCGGGCCGCATGGTGTCGGACATCTCGGGCCGGAAGTGGCTGGGTTCTGCGATGAGGTTGACGGAGCGTCCAAAGCGGTCGACGACGGCCAGGTTGAGGAAGGAGAGTTGTCCGGCGCGCAGTTCCTGGAAGGTGGACTCGGGCCACGGATCCCAGTCGCTGGCCGGCATGCCGCCGGGGTCCGGCGGGGGGTAGCCGCCGTTGCCGATGAGGTCGGCGATGTCGTCGTCGGCAGGCTGGAGTCCGCCGTGGGCCCGGCGCTGGGCGATGGCCGCGCCGAAGCCGTCGAGGGTCTGGGAGAGCAGGTCGGTGGAGCGGATGTCGGCGCGCAGGCGCCGCAGGCTGTCGGCGGGCAGCTGGTCGCGGACGCGGGCATAGGCGCCGAGAGCACCGTCGAGAGTGTGCCCGGGGGCGGGGGTGAGGATCTGCCGTCCGGAGATGACCAGAGGGGTGCCGGGGGTGCCGGTGCCCTGCCACTGGTAGCGGGAGCCGTCGATGAACTCCCAGTGTGCGGTGGTGCCGTCGTGGAACGGCAGGGGGAAGTACTCGGCCTTCCACAGCAGATACAGCGGTTGCCAGGGCATCTGCCAGGCTGCCGTGCCGTACTCGGGCAGTGTTCCGGTGACCTCGCGGATCTGGCCGGTGGCGAGAGCCCGGTCGAGGATGAGGAATTCGGTCAGCAGCGCGTGGAAGCAGGCGGGCAGGTGGGTGAGGTCGACCTGGCGGACGAGGCCGGCCACGTCGCTGGTGGTGATGCCGGATGCGCGGGTGATCAGGCGATCGGGGGTACGGCACGGTAGTGGGGTGCCGCGGGTGAGCGGTGCGTGCAGGTTGGCGCCTTGCAGGGCGAGTGCGGGGTCGGCGGAGTACTCGAAGTCCTGGGCGGGGACGCGGATGAGGCGACGGGCGGCGCGTGCTCCGAAGGCGGGGTAACGGGTGGCGATGCTCGCGGACAGCTCCTCCTCCGTCCTGCCCCAGGGCAGGGTGCGGCGCTGCTCGGCCAGGCGCCGGGCCAGGGCGGTGACGTGACCGGCCGCGCCGTCGGGGTTGGCGGGGTCGAGTTCGGCGTCGATGCGCTCCCCGAACTCGTCGGAGTGCCGTTCCAGACGGCTGAGCCACCACAGGTGATAGAGGCGTTCGCGGGCGGCGTCCAGTTCGGCTTCGATGGCGTCATGTCCGGCTTGCCTGCGGTTGAGGTCGGCGATGGTCTCCGCCTCGGCCGCGCGGGCGGTGTGCCGGGCGGCTACGGCGTCCGGCGAGGGAATGTGGCCTGGGTCGCCGCCGCGTTCGCCGATGAACCAGCGGTAGCCGCCGGGCACGGGACCAAAAGCGGTGTCGTGGGCGCGGCGGTCGGTGAGGATGTCCGCTTCGGGACGGTCACGGTCCTCCAGGCCCTCGATGCCGCCGAGCAGGAAGGCGCGGAAGAGGTCGGCTTCGTCCGCGGAGAAGGCCCCTGTGCCGTCGGCTTGGGCACCGAGTTCGGCCGCGGCCTCGCCCATGGTGTTGGCGACCATCGTGGTGACGTCCTCGCGGCGGGGGCAAGGGGAGTCGGGGACCGGGCCGGTCAGGTCCCAGTCCAGGCCGAGGACGGTGCCGGTGTAGACGGAGGTGCGGATGCCGCTGCCGGAGCCGGCGGGCTTGGTCCACTCCAGGCGTCGCAGGAGGTCTGCGAGGTCCTCGGTGCCGGCGAGGATGTCGGCAGCCGGGTCGGCGTACCAGCCGGCGACGAAGTAGCTGAGTTGCTCCCGCTCCGCTACGCCTTCCAGCGTGTCGTGCAGGGAGAAGACGTTCTCGTTATAGGGCTGGAAGACGGAGAACGTGAGCAGCCCGGGACCGATCGCGGTGAGGAAGGGGGCGCGCCGGTCGGCGGGCTCCTGCCAGGGACCGGTGAGGGGATGGCACTTGCCGATGAGCGTGGCCTGGGGCGTGGCGCTTTCCGGGTCCTGGAAGGAGACGGTGCCGTTCGTCGGATCGAGGTAGTCGCTTTCGACGATCCAGGCGGTGAGCGTGCGGGTGCTGTCCGCGTGGCGGACGACCAGCCATCGGTTGGGGACGAGGGGGAAGTCGCCGACGCCCTCGTCGTCATCGTGCCGGCCGCGGGTGAGTGCGGCGGGCAGTTCCCACTGGAGATAGACGCCGAGGCGGTCTTCGCGCCCGGTCCACTCCTCGGCGCCGGTGAAGGGCTCCGGCTCGGACGGGACGCCCTGTCCGATGTGTTTGAAGTTGGTGTTCCAGCGGTGGATGACGTGGTGGCTTCCGGTGTCGCGGGTCTGTCGGTTGACGGCGAGGGCGGCCACCTCGACCGGCACGACCAGGGTGTTGTCCACTGACATGGCCCATCGGTCCTTTCACGAGCGTCGCGGGATGGGGCGGGGTGTGCTGGTCAGGGCCGGTAGGAGAAGGTCTGCGCCTGCGGCGCGTTGATCATCTGCAGGGCGAACTGCGCCGAGGAGAGCCGCTCGACGCCGTGGGCCTGCGACAGGGCGGGAACCAGAGCGTCGCCGGTGCCGTAGACATTGAGGACGTCCGCGTCACCGGGGCGCAGGAAGCGACGGAAGCGGCCGTCGCCCTTTCCCGGTGGGAACTCCCCCTCGATCCCCTCGATGGGATAGCCGATGTGGTCACCGCTGATCTCGCGCAGCTGGATCGTGCCCACGTTGCCGATGCCGAAGCAGAGGCCGCGCGGCGGCTCGGCCAGTTCGAACCGGTCGATCACCCGCGGGTAGAGCATGAGGCGGACATCGGTGCCGAAGAGGGCGCTGCGGAGCGGCTCCACGACACTGGGACCCGCGTAGGCGGTGATGATGGTCTGGGGCCAGTGCGGTACCAGATCGGAGCGGAGCAGTACCGCGCAGGCCGGTAGGCGTCCGCCGGTGGTGGCCAGGTCGTTGAGGTCGGCGTCCAGGGCGTGGCCGACGCCGACGCTGAGGGCCCCGTCCACGGCGGCGCGGACCCAGCCGGCATCGACGTAGGCGAAGCGGATGCTCTCCGGGGGCAGCATCCGGCTGTCCGGGACCAGGTGCTCGAAGCCCAGCATCTCCAGCCGTCGCAGCCGGTCGAGCCAGTCGGCGACGGGCCGGAACTCGCCCTCGGCGGCCTGGGTGATGATGCTGGCGACACCTGACTGGGACAGCAGTGACCGCACATCGGCCGCGGTGCGGGCCCGCCGGGCACCGGTGGTCGTGGCACTACGGCGCGGGTGAAGCGGTCGCCGTCGCCATCGAGGAGCATGCGGTCGAAGGCTTCGAAGGACAGCGGTGCGGTCAGCTGCCGGGCCGTCACCGCACGGGTACCGAGCTGAAGCTGGGGGTGGGAGGCCAGGCGGCGTACGGCGGAGCGTGCGGTGGAGCGGAACTCCAGCAGGGCGGTGCGGAATTCTGCGTCGGACAGAGCGAGCGTGCGCCCTGCGGTGAAGGCGGCGCCGTAGCTGGTGTCGAAGACTCCGTACTTCTCCAGGTAGATCAATGCCTCGCCAGGCGATTTCAGCCGGGGGGCAGCAGGCGCGGGCAGCGCGCGGGCAGGCCGGGCGGTGAGCGGCCCGCGGTGGAAGGCGGCGGTGCGCTCCCCCGTCTCCAGGCGCTGTGGCAGGGCGACGGCGCCGCCCTCCATGCGGTCGAGGGCTTCGCGCTCCTCGGCGTCCGGGTTGGTCGGGGCACTGACCGGCAGGCGCAGCCGCAGCCCGTCCGCGGAGCGCGGGGTTTCGCCGTCGGTGGTGGCCAACTGCTGGGCGAGGTCACCGAAGCCGATGCCGGAGTCGGCATTGGTGGTGAAGGCCCAGGAGGTGAGCGAGACCAGACGCACGCCCTGGGACGGGGCGGGCTCGGTCAGGTACCGGTCGAAGCCTTCCAACGACACGAGGTGGACCACATGCCGGCCGCCCGCGGCGGCGGGGAACCGGTTGGCAACCACGACGCCGTTGAGCTGCCCCTCGTCCGGCTCCGGGTCGCCGTCGGACAGGGTGGCGTCGGGTGGGCCGCCCTCGCGGACGTGGGCGAGGTAGCCCATCTCCACCGGCAGGGGTTTGACCTTGTCGAAGAGGTCGGCCGGGACCAGGACCGTCGCGCAGTGCTCGTCGTACTCCTCCGGCCGCATGCTCAGCTCCGGCAGGTCCGGCGGCTCCCCCGCGCCCAGGCCGCGGGTGAGGAGTCCCCGCACGGTGCCGGCCTTGACCAGGCCGACGGCATCGGGATCCTCGGGCAGTTCGTTCTCCCGGAACAGCAGCAGCGCCATCCAGGGCACCGCGCGCTGTGCCTCACGCTCTTCCTCGCTGGCACCAGGTACCAGGGGCCGGTTCCAGGGCAGGCCGGGGGCGTCGAGGTTGATGTGCGGAAGGATCTCACTGTAGGTACCGACGGCGTCGGGTACCGGGAAGCGGGCGTTGATCCCTCCCGGGTCGATGCTGAACCGCGGCTCGATGACGTCGAACGGCTGCGGCGTGGCGACAATCTCGCGGTCGGCGCCTTCGTCGACGTCCTTGAGGACCTGTCGGTTGCCGATCTCGTAGCGGCCGGCGTACAGCGAGGGGATGCGGTGGTCGAAGAACCGGGTGCGGTGCCGGGCCGTGGGCGCGGTGCAGGGCTGGGGCCCCGATTCGGGTGCGGTGGTCACGAGCGTGCCTTTCGACAAGGGGCGGCTGCAAGCGCGGGCAGCGGACCGGCCGGTGGAGGAAAAGGGGGGCCGGCCGGCGAGAAATGACGGGACGGCGCCGGATCAGCCGGCGGGCACCAGCATCGGATTCGCGGTGAAGGCGGTGCCCGCGGCCCGGGCGTACCCGCTCAAGTCCGAATCGAGTGCGCCGAGTTCCGAACCCAGCCTCCCCAGCGCGCTGGTGAGGGCCAAACGGTTGCTGCGGGTGCCGGCCGCGTCGATACCGTTTTGGATCTTCTCGATCACTCGGCCGGGGCGCTGCGGGTCGGCGCCGGAGGGTTCCTCGCCCGCGGACAGCGGCTGGTTGCCGTCCGGCGCGATCGGGTCGAACGAGATGCCCTCCTCGTCGATGAACCCGGTGGACTCGCCGTAGTCCACCGGGGGCGAGATCAGCCGGACTCCCAGAATGCGGTCGGGGATCAGCCCGTCATTGCCCGCATCCCGGCTCGTGCCCCACAGGCCGTTGACGACATTCCCGCGGATCAGCGTCCGCCCCCAGTCCGTCAGGCTCTCGGCGCCATCGTTGTAGTCGAGCCACACGCGCAGCTCGCTGTCCCGGCCCTTGACCTGCATGGGCAGGATGTCCACCGTCCGGTCGGTCTCCACCGGCATGGTGCTGTCGCGGTCCAGGAACACCTTGCTGACCGGCGCCTGGGTGTCGGCGGTGAAGGTGAAGCCGCCGCTGTCGACCAACCACGGCTTGACAGCGCTCCGGGCGGCAGGAGCGGATGTGCCCTCACCGGCGTATCCGGAAATCGCGGTCGTACGGACCATGGTCGCGGGCGGTGGCAGCATGCCTTGGAATCCGCCCCAGTCCAGCGCGGGAGGCTCCCTGCGGCGGTCGGCGCCGAATCCGATGGTGAAGGAGATGAACCACAGGTGGACGGTGGCCTCCCCGCCCACCGCGGGCCCCCACACCCGCACGCTGACCCCGACCTCGATGGAGATCGTGACCTTGACGAACCACACCTTGATGGTGGCGGAGACACCGACCCGGACCCCGATGCCCACATCGAAGTAAAACGGGTTCCACTCCACGAGGGCATCCACCCTGGCGTGGAGCCAGGCCCGCAGCGGCCCGGCGTGGAAGGTGACATCGAGCCCGCCGCCCGCCATCAGCGACTTCGGCGTCAGTGCGGCGTAGGCGCTGCCGGTGATGTTGACCGTGTCGCCGATGCCCCAGGTCAGACCGGCGGGCTGCTGCTTCGGGTAGCGGGCAGGCAGCTCACGGCCCCGCGGGATGGCACCAAGGATCAGCGCGAAATCCCCGGCCTTGGGGTGCTTGCCGAACCAGAACTTCATCCCCACGCCACCGCGCAGCTTGCAGTTCGGGTCGATGAGGAAGGTCTTCTCGGTGAATCCGGCGCTGAAACTCAGCTCCCCGGCCATGGGCCGCAGCGTCGCCTCGATACCGATCTCCACCCGGGCGATCTTCTTGTCACCCTTCGTGGGCAGCTCGGCGCCACCCGCCCCGAGCAGACTGATCGTCAGATCCGATCCGGTCTGCACCAGAGCCATCATGCGGCCACGCAAGGAGGCGAAGCAGTCGAAGGCCAGGCCGGCGGCCAGCCACAGGTCTCCCTCCTGCGGCCGCACCCACGGGTTGGAGCCGCCGATCAGCTTATTCAGCACGGACAGCGGATCGACCTCGTCCTCGTCCGCGCCGATCTCGCCCGGGTTGTCGAGGGCGACCAGGAACGGAAATTCGCCCAGGGCCTCCGCCGACGGGACCCGCACCCGGCTGTTCCACCCGAACCCGGCGGCGATACCCCGTACCTGGAAGCAGGGCAGACCGATACCGGTCTCGCTGCCCAGCGAGCCGTAGGCGAACAACGACGGCCGGGCCCCGTTTCCGTCGGGAACGACATACGCACCCATCAAGGAACCGTTGAACGTGCCGGTGTCCATCAGCAGCGTCCCGCCGATCACCGCCTTGTAGGGCGGGGAGGCCGGCAGGGCGGTCAGCGCCCCCGCGATCCGCAGCGGCGGGCTCTCGTAGTTGACGCTGATGCCGTTGCCGACGTCGCCGCCACCGGGTGTGCCGATCGGCGACCAGCCGCGCACCATCGGCGACTCAAGAACCCGCACGCCCGCGCGCCGGTACGCCGGCGGCCGGGGACGAGGATGCCATGCTCGGTCACCAAGGCCCGTGGCCCGCGGTCCCTTTCACGTTCGGCGGCCGTCCGCAGGCGGACCGGGGGAAGGGACCGGCCCAGGCCGTCCAGCCGCCCGGCATCGGTCCGGGCTGCTGCGGGGCCCCGTCCGGTCAGCCGCAAGGCCCGTCCATCCGCCACCGCCCAGGCCCCGGGGGGAAGTTCGGCGCCGGCCGCAGCACCATCGATCAGCAACAGCCCGCGGCCCTCACCGAGATCGGCGGTTGCCAGCGTCCCAATCACCAGTTCACCGTCGCCGGTGAAAGCGACCCGCACCGGCACCAGGGCCGCACCAGCGGTAGTGGCGGCCTGACCGGTGACCCACAACTCCTTCGGAGCACACACCGCGCCCTCGACCCGCAGCTCCCCGCCGCGGAACACCAGACCCACATCGGGCGCGCAGCCATCGAGCACAGAGGCCGGGATCTCGACCGCTCCCCCCGGCGCCGCCAGCTGAAGAATTTCCCGGATGTCACCCACACGTACTGACACAGAGACCCAGCCTCCGAACCGCAGCAAAAGGGAAGAGCAGACCAGCGCAGCGCCCTACTGGAAGCGACACCCCATACCCGGCATCGGACCTACCGGAACGTGATCGACCGATTACGGACAGTACACGGCCGCTGGCCGACATGGCGGCCGACCAGGCAGTTTGCGCCAACGGGCCCGCGGCCAACACCCACCCCTTCCGTCACAGCAGAAGGCGGACGCCCGAAGCGCGTGCGCCGGTCGAGCACGCCGCGCACCACTGGCCGCCAACGACCGATGATGAGCCGTCCACCCATACCCAGAAGGCATCCACGGCCACGTCCGGTCGGCGTTCTGACGGAACGAGGAGCAGCGGTCCGCGACAGATGCCGAGCGTCGCCACCACCCTCCACAACGACCCCACGCCCTTCGTTGTCCTGATCCAGCCGCAGGGCGCCGCGGACCGGGGTTGCCGCGCTCCCTTGACGACGTCGCGCTCGGCGAGAGCAAGCGAAGCCGATGAGGCGGATAGCCGACCAGAACACCATTGGGATGCAAGGAGCGGGTGCCGGCACACGGTCTCCGGCAGGAGTGCCAGGGCCGGGAAGGGGGACCTGCGGAGCCGGTATGCTGGGGCTGCTGCGGCACCTCCCACCCTCACCCACGTGGTGAGTTACGGCCTGCGGTGGTCGAGACGTCTCATGGCATGAGGATGAAACACAGGTGCTGATAGCGGGCCGGTATCGGCTGCAGGACGTGGTCGGTCGGGGAGCGGTGGGGGAGGTCTGGCGGGCCTTCGATGAATCGCTCGGCAGACCGGTGGCGGTGAAACTGCTGCTTCCCCAGGGCTCCGACCCCAGCGCCGCCTCCCGCTTCCGCCTGGAGGCGCAAACGGCCGGATGCCTCAACCACCCGCACGTGGTCGGTGTCCTCGACTTCGGCGAGCACGAGGACCGACTGTTCCTGGTGATGGAACTGGTCGAGGGCGACAGCCTTGCCCGGCTCGCCGGTTCCGGCCCGCTGCTTGCCGAGCGCGTGGCCCTTCTCGCTGCGCAGGCCGCGGCCGGGCTCGCCGCGGCTCACCGGCAGAACATTGTCCACCGGGACATCAAGCCTGCCAACCTCCTGCTGGACACCCACGGTGCGCTGAAGATCGGCGACTTCGGCATCGCACGGTTCGTCGACGACCCCGGTGCCGCCCTCACCGCCACCGGACAGATCGTCGGCACCAGTCTCTACCTCGCGCCCGAGCGCGCCCTGGGCCGGCCCGCCGGCCCTGCCTCGGACGTGTACGCACTGGGGTGCGTGCTCTATCAACTCCTCACCGGGCGGCCGCCGTTCCAGGCGGACACCGCCCTCGCGATCCTCCACCAGCACCTCGACGCCTCCCCCGTGCCACCCCGGCAGCTCGGCGCCAGCCTCCCGCCTGCGTTCGAGAGCTACCTGCTCGGGCTCCTGGCCAAGCAGCCCGAGGACCGGCCCACGGCCGATCAGGCGGCGGACTGGTTCGGGCGCGGAGCCTGGCGCGGGGCGCCGGAGCCCCTGCCGCAGGAACTACCCAACCAGGGCCGCAGGCCCGCACCCTCCGCCGTGCGCGGGCCGCACATCACCGGCCCGGGCACCGCCGTCCCCGGTACCCCAATACCAGGCACCGCCGTACCTGCCCCCTCTGTCGGGTCTGTCGGGGGCGTCTCTGTCCGGGCAGCGGAAACGGAGTGGAAGACGACGGTGCACCGGGCCGCGCCGCACCGCCCTCGCCTGCCCTTGACCCGCCGTTCCCGCCTGGTGGCGCTGCTGGGCGGTGCCGCCTTGTTCTCCGTGGCGCTGCTCGCCGGCTTGACGTGGTTCTCGCCCGACACCGGTACGGCGCAGGTGCCGCAGGCTGAGCCGTCCGCGCTCGTGAACCCTTCCCTCTCACCGTCCCCGGCATCGAGTGGGACTGCTCCCTCATCTTCACCCACCCCCTCGCCCTCTTCGTCCGCTGCGCAGACTGCCGACAAGAAGACGGCGGCACCGGCCGACCCCAACAAGAGCCCCAAGGCAGCGGGCAAGCACGGAGGTAAGGGCAAGCACTGACCAGGGTGTACCGAGCGGTGTGGTGACGTGGTGCGGCTCTGACCGAGCGACCTCGGACGTACGGCGAGGGGCTCCCCCGGTCTCAACGGCCTTTACCGCCTCGCGCGTTGAGTCCGGCCATTCCCGCCCATCACGGACTGCCCGTCAGTGCATCCATTTTCGTGTCGATCCTGTGCATCTTTGCAGTCGGGGGCATGGATTCCGGACGAGGCCGCCCATCTCGCTGCGTGGCGCCTGTCAATGCCGTGATAGCACGGACTAATCCAATTCGAGGGAGGCTACAACCGCATGGGTATCTTCAGCCGTCGCCAGAGCGCGACGATCGAGCAGACGCAGGCTGTTGGCCCCCGTACGCCCTTCCCGGCGGCCGATGCCACCGGAGTCGCGCTCGACCCCGCACTTCGTGCGCTGACCGGGCAATGGACCATCGACCGCCCGCACAGTCGCATCGGCTTCTCCGTGCGGCACGCGATGGTCACGACGGTGCGGGGTGCTTTCGCCGATTACGACAGCACGCTGTATTTCGACGGAGCCCGGCCCTCCCAATCCCGGGCCGAACTCGTCATTCGGGTCGCCAGCGTCGACACGGGCGTAGAACAGCGGGACGCACACCTCATCGGCACCGACTTCTTCGACGCGCACCGCTACCCGGAGATGGTGTTCCGCAGCACCTCCACGATCCACGAGGGCGCAGAGAGCTTCCGCATGACAGGGGATCTGACGATCCGCGACATCACCCGTCCGGTCGAGCTGCAACTCGACTACCTCGGCTCGGTCTTGGACCCGTTCGGCTACGAGCGGGCCGGCTTTGACGCCACCACCACCATCGACCGCACCGATTGGGGCTTGGTCTACAACCAACGCCTGGAAGCGGGCGGCGCCATGGTGAGCGAGAAAGTCCGGCTGCAGTTCGATATCTCCGCGATCCGGTCCATGCCTGTGGCGTAGTTGCCCGGAAGGCCCCCTCCGTTCGGCACGCCCACACCCTCGACGAGGCGAGCTGCGTTAACGCGCCTTCTGGCGTTGGTGCTGCATTACCGCTGGGAGGGGGAGAGCCAGCAGGGCTCCCATCGGCTGCTTGGGCCCCTCCTCCCGGGGAGGGGGTGGTGCAACTGACATGCTGGTGACTCCCTCCCAACCCACCCTTGGGTTCAGGCCGAACAACATTCAGTTTCTGCGAACTCGCGGACCCCACTGACTTTTAGGGACAACAGGGCCCGAGTGAGATCAAAAAGTACGCGGCGCTGACAGCGGCTGCCTCACGTACAACAATTCCGCGAATTCACCACGTGCGGGGATGGGTGCGCCAGTCGGGTGGACACTCGTCTCGGCGCTCAGGGGGCACGGGAAGCCTGCGCCCCCTGAGCTCGGCGGAAGCACAGTCAGAGGCGTCGCAGCCATGCGGCTGCGCCGTGGCCGACCGCGAGGTAAATCAGCGCGGGAAGAGCGTAGTTGAAGAATACGCGCAGCCCTTCCGTCTCCATGATGAAGATGTCCTGCGACCAGCCGGCGAGCCAGTCGGCCACACCGTGCACGAAGCCGACGAAGACATTAGCCTGATTCGCTTCGAGCAGATAGAGCAGGATCCACAGCCCGAGGAATGCCGCGGCGACATCCGCGAGGCTGTGAATGATCAAGGCGAGTCGATCCGCTCCGTGGCCTCGCCGGTTCCCTCTCCCACTCCTTCCGGCATCGGAGTTTGTGTTCGGAACGGCGTTGTACGGACCGGCTGGGGCGGGGTCGTAGGGCGAGGGTGAATTGCTGCGATGCGGGGCGGGCGCCTCGACAAACGGCAGCGGAGCCGTCTCACCGGGATCCGGCGAGTTCGGTCCGCCGTGGTAGGGAGAGTTTCGACCGGAGTCGTAGGGGCGATTTTGCGGTATGCCTTCATTGGGATAACTCACGCTTCCGCGCATTTCCCGTCGGACGATTCCGAAACTCCCTTCACCGCCATTTCACATCGATGCCCTCGGACCGCCACCTCACAATCGACAGGTCAATGGCGCGGCCGGCCGGCTGGGGGCCGCCCGCGCCGCGCGCGGCAACTTGAGGCGGGGGGACCGCAGACATCAAGGCACCACGCGGCCGATAGCGATCGGCACTCCCCACTGCGGCGCGCCGGACGAAAGTGTCACACCCGGCCGCGGCTGCCTCACCGCAGACGCCGCGACGCCTCGATGCCCCGATCGCACCACGTACGGAGTCAGTTCATCCGTGCTGCTTGGCCGTGACGGTGAACTTGCCTCGAATCCCGTCACCCACCATGCCTGGCTTGCATGCCGTGGCGTACGCCCCGGGCTCGGACACCTTCACGCTCATCGTGCGGGAGGTGCCGGGGCCGATGCCCTCGACCTCGCTGACGACCTTTCGGTCGGGTCCGTAGAGGTAGAACTCGGTGATCTTGCTGCCTTGGTTGGAGACCTTGAAGGCGATGGGCCCGGCCTTGGCAGAAGTCCTGGAGAGTTTGCAGGCGTCGTCGGTGGCCTCGACGGCGATGGCCCCCGACTTCGAGTCGCCGCTCTGGCTCTTCTCGGCGCAGCCGGTCAGGGCGGCGAGTGCTCCGGCGGCGAGCAGGGCCGCGGCCATGGGCTGGGACATGCGAAGCGTCATGAGGGTTCTCCCTGGGAGGGCGGAGGCGGGGGGGAGGCGGACGCAGTGTAAGCAACAGAGCGGCCGAGTTGTCCAAATCCCGCCCAACCATCGGCACTTCCTGAGCGTCACCAACGGCTCGACTCTGCACAACTCCCACGAAAGCGGCGGTCCGTTCCCACGAATATCGCCCGCTTCACTCGCTAATGCCCGAATTGCGAGAGGGGTTGACTGGAACGCTTCATATACTTAGGTTCGCCTAACCTCACCTCCAGCCCGAAGGGATTCAGCCATGCCCAGATTCGTACCCGCCGTGTGCCTCGCGGTGCCACTCGCTCTTGCCCTGACCGCCTGCGGTGGCGCCGATTCGGACAAGAAGCCCGCCGCCCGGAGCGAGTCGAAGGAGACAGCCCCGGCCGGCGTCGCGCACCAGCACACCGTGCTGGCGGCGGAGATCGCGGCCAGGGGCGGCAAGATGCGCGTGGGCGACTACAACGTCGGCTACATCGTCGAGGCGGCCGAGCCGTGGTTCCACGCGGAGCACGGCACACACGGCAAGCAGGTCCACCGGGCCCCGGCCAAGGACGAGACCCACCACATCGAGATCATCCCGATGGAGGCCAAGACCGGCCGCATCGTGCCCGACGTGCCCATCACGCTCGAAGTGGTCAACAAGGACGGCAAGGTCGTCCAGGCCAAGGAACTGAACTTCTACTACTCGGAGTTCTTCCACTACGCCAACAACTTCTCCATACCCAAGGCCGGTAAGTACACCCTCCGCGCGAAGCTCGACACCCCGACGTTCCTGCGACACGGCGCCAGCGGCGAGAAGCCCGCGCTCGGCGAGGGGGCCACTGCCACGTTCCGCAACGTGGAACTCAAGCCGGAGAGCTGACGGTGCAATCCACCTCCGCCAGAGGCCAGGCTGCACTCGGACCCCGGCCGGCCGGGGAACCGGGGCGGCCGGCCCTCGCCGTCGAAGACGAGGGCCCCGACGGCGCTCCGACACCGCCGTGGGCGCTGGTCGCCCTGGGCGTCGTGGCGTGCGCGGTCCTGGCAGCAGCCTGCTGGACGGCCTCCCATGTCCACCCCGACCCGCCGTTGCAGGCCGCAGCCCGCTTCCTCCACCTCGCGGCGCTCATCGTCGGGCTGGGTGCCGTGCTCGCCGTCGACTGGTTCGCCCTGCTCTGGCTGCTCGGACGTCGCCGTCTGAGCGATGTCCTCCAGACCGCCTGTGCGCTGCACACACCGATCTGGCTGGGGCTGGGCGGACTCGTCCTCAGCGGGCTGTTCCTCCGCCCGGACCTGTCATCCCCACTGACCTTGGTCAAGCTCGGACTCGTCCTCGCCGTCATGCTCAACGGCCTCTACGCGCACTGGCTCGGCCAGCGCCTGAGGCATGTGCAGGAGCACCCCGGACGCGTACCTCGACGCCTGCTGATGCAGACGGGGATCGCCGCCACGATCTCCCAGGGCGGATGGTGGGGCGCCAGCGTCATCGGGTTCCTCAACAGCCACCCCTGAACCGACACCTCACGATCTTCATGATCTTCGCTAGGAGACCGGCGTGCTCGCCAACTATCTGATCGGCCTGCGCGAGGGCCTGGAAGCCAGCCTCGTGGTCTGCATCCTCGTCGCCTACCTCGTCAAGACCGACAACCGCAGCAAACTGCCGCCGATCTGGCTCGGCGTGGGCATCGCCGTCGGTCTGAGCCTGGCCGTGGGCGCGGTACTGCAATTCGGCTCCTCCCAGCTGACCTTCGAGGCACAGGAGGCGCTCGGCGGCGCCCTGTCCATCGTGGCCGTCGGGCTGGTCACCTGGATGGTCTTCTGGATGCGCCGCACCGCCCGGCACCTCAAGGCCGAGCTGCAGGGCAAGCTGAACGAAGCCCTGGCCATCGGCACCGGCGCGCTGGTCGCCACCGCATTCCTCGCGGTCGGCCGTGAGGGCCTGGAGACGGCGCTGTTCATATGGTCTGCCGTCCAGTCGACGGGCGACGGCGCACAGCCGGTGCTCGGAGCCGCCCTCGGACTGCTCTCGGCCGTCGCGCTGGGCTGGCTCTTCTACCGCGGCGCACTGCGCATCAACCTGGCGAAGTTCTTCACCTGGACCGGCGCCCTGCTGGTCGTCGTGGCAGCAGGCGTCCTCGCCTACGGCATCCACGACCTACAGGAGGCCGACCTCCTCCCCGGCCTGGACGACCGGCTCTTCGACATCAGCGCGACCATCCCTCCCGACAGCTGGTACGGCACCCTGCTCAAGGGCATCTTCAACTTCCAGCCCAACCCGAGCGTGCTCCAGGCCACCGCCTGGGCGCTCTATCTGGCACCCGTCCTGTACTGGTTCCTGCGCCCTCAGCCCGCCAAAGAGGCACCGGCCCCGGCATAAGCCCCTCGCCGGATGCGGACGGCCACGTCGCCCATCCGGTGTCGGAACTGCCCGCACCAGATAGACCCGACGCCAAGAGGAGCCGCCGGAGCGTGGCGCCGATCCGCCACCATCGTGCTCGTACGCCACCTGGATTCCAGCGAGCGCGGGGCGGACCGTCACACACTCGCTTCACCAGCGTCCAGCAACAGGCTTTGGCTAGCAGAACCAGCCTCGAAAGGCCCCCTCGCTCCCCTCCTCCGCGTTGGGGGCCCGCCGCGCCACCGCCGCCAGCAGCCGCTGAACCGAGCGCTGCCATACAGCGGACCTCGTCAGCGGCCCCGCCTGCGTCCACGACGGAACGTCACGCATGCGCCGCCGCGGCTGGTACGGAGGGCGGTCCGGGGCGTCGGCCGCCGCACCGAAGAAGTCCCCGCCCTTGCGCTTGAAGCCGTCCGTGCCCCACGCCTGCCTCTGGCGCTGCTCGGCCGACGCCTTCTGCAGGTGCGGAATGTGCTTGGCGCAGTGGATGTACGCCTCCTCAACCGTGATCTCGACCCACAGCTGGGCTCGGCGCCCGGGCACGGGGTCGACCGGCAGCTCGGGCTGGGCGCGGCGCATCTCCTCGTCGGAGACGATTCGGGCCCGCCCATTGACGTGCAGGCCGATCCGGTCCTTCAGAAAGTCGATCATCAGGAGACCGACATGGGGGTTTTCCTCGATGTTGCCGAGGCTGGCGAGCACGCCGTTGCCCCGGTACTCGGGGTAGACCAGCGTCCTGTCGTCGAGGACCTGGAGGAAGCCGGGCGGACCGGCCCGGAAAGTGCTGTCGCACTCACCGTGCCGGTCGGAGGTGGCCAGGAAGCACATCTCCTGGCGCGCCACGAAGTCCCGCATCCTGGTGTTGAGCCGGTCCAGGACCTGCTCGTCGTAGAACTTGTCAGCGCGTGCGGTGGTGCCCATGCGCTCCTGGAGTTCACGCTCGCCCTCGCTGCCGGGCGGGAGCCGGCAGTCTCCAGCGGGCATGGGATCCACCGTGGGCATCCAGCCTGCCGTGGACATCTGGTCCGCCACCTGGCCCTCCCTGAGCGCCGCCTCGACGCCACCTCTCCACGTACCGGTCCCGGCCGAGCGGGAGGCTCCAACCGCCGAGTTCCGGCTTCGGCGAAGCGGATGGCGTACCGATACCAAGAAGTAGATGCCGGACGCGAGCGGGGCTGAGCGGGGGGGGCCACATCCCCGCCCGCGTCGGGCACGGATCCTGCAGCCGGGGGGACCTCGGATCCGTCGTGTGCCGACGATCAATCGGCACACTCAGGTCTGCGCCGTCGTCCCATCAAATGTCACACCCGCAGGCGAGCGAATTCTCATGCGCGCCCGTATCGGACGAATGCGCTCGCTGCAGGTGAGCATCTTCGTGGAGTTTGTGAAAGGCGTGGCGGATGCGCCGACTTGGTGGTCACAGGACATTTTCACCATGCACACAGAGGGCGTGGGCGCCCTCCTCAATTACGCTCTGCCAGCCGTGATCCACCTGCTGGCCGGACAGGGAATAGCCGCACGAATTCGCCGCCGTTCACCCTGTTGCGTCAATCCGAACCTGTGAAGAAACGAAGGCGGTTCAGCAACAGTTCTCAAAGCGGGCTACTTCCACTCCAGAAAATGTCCGGGGCGCGCCGACTCGGCGGCTTCACCGCTCCGTGGAAGTGCTGCGAGAGGCAAGGCGCCGGGGCCTCCACGGCACCCGGCGCCACGACTGCTGGGCGCTACTGCACGTCGACGTAGTCGCCAGTCGCCTTGACGGCCGGAGTGGTCGAGGTGCCGGCGAAGTTCCAGCGCCAGTAGCCGTCCACGGACGCGGTGGCGGTGGCCTTGAGGTCACCGGTGCTGGAGGTGTTCACCGTCTGGAGGGTGTTGTAGGTGCTGGTGCCCGCTTTGCGGAACTGGAGCTTGACGGGCTGGGCGGTGTAGCCCGCGTAGGTGTCGGTGTCCCAGTTGGCCCGGGTCAGCCTTCCGGTGACCGTAAGGGGCTTGCCGGCGGCTATCGGCTCCGGGCTCGCGTTGACGGTCAGCTTGGAAAAGCGCTGGAGCCGGACGGTGGTGTAGGCGTCCCGCACCGCCCGGCTGTCGTCGTTCGCCCACACCTCGATGCCGACCTTCCAGGTTCCGGCGTCGGCGTTGGTCAGCCACGAGTCCGGTTCGAAGGTGAAGGTCTTCGAGCAGGTGGAGGTGGTCGCTGAGGAGGCGACGCAGTCCGCCGGGGTGGTGTCCTCGTTCGGCTTGAGGTAGCCGTCCGGGTTGTCCGGGTCGGTGCCGCGCCAGAGATGGAAGTCGGCGTCCCAGATGCCCGAGGGGTCGGTGGCGGTCACCGACACCGTGACCGTCTTGTCGGCGAGGCCCATCGCGATGTCCTTGCCGCCACTGACGGCGGCAGTGGTGATCTGGACGTCACCGACGGTCTCGTCCCCGTACGCGACGGCGGTGGAGCCGCCCAACGCGACGGCAGCGCCGAGTACAGCGAAGATTGCGCGCTTGCGCATGAATCTCCCCAGTGTGCAGAAGAAGCCCGCCGTTTGCACGGCGGGCGAAGAATGAGGCGCCAACTGTAAGCAGACAGCCACACCCGCACAACGGCTGGTCGATCACACCGGGCCCCGGGGGAACCGTCCACCCCCGGGGGGGACCCGTTCTGCCGCGTCACTGGTCAGAGGCGGCGCACCCGCCCGGCGATCAGGTGTCCGACCAGCAGATAGATCGCGGCAGGCAGACCGTAGTTGAGGGCGACGCGCAGCCCTTCGGTGTCCATGGTGAAGATGTCCCGCGCCCACCAGGCGAGCGAGTCCGCCACGCTCTTCACGAACTGGACGAAGACGTTGGCCTGGTTCGCTTCCAGCAGGTAGAGCAGGATCCACAGCCCCAAGAACGCGGCGGCTATGTCGGCAATCGTGTGGACGATCAGGGCTGTCCGCTGTGCGGGGGTGCCGCCCCCGCTACGGGAGTACCGATCATCTACAGGCACGGGTTCGAAGCTGTGGCTCATGGGAATCGCAATCTGACGCACGCAGCGCCTCGGCGGCGGGGCGCGAGCACGGCCAGGGTGGCCACCCCCCACAGGAGTCACCCTGACCGTCATCGCATACGGGGACGACCATGCGCGCCCGTATGCCGTTCTGCGTCGCAGGGTGCTGTCACGTTACTCGGCCGTGCAATACGTCCGATACGTAAGGACATTTGCGCTCTTCCAGGCACCTGGCCGTGCGGGTGTAACGAGGAATTAACCGGTGACGCAGTAGAAGTAGCCGACTGGTCATCGGTCCATACGGATCCGACGGTTCCCCCCGTGCCGAGCGGATCCACCGCCCGGCGCGGGCGGCGCTACTCCCCTCTGGAGCCCCCGCCCGCGCCGGCCTCATCCCTCGTGTGCGGTTGACAGTGCCTGTTGCGGCGGTGGATACCAGGTTCACCACCGGCACCGAGTACATGGCGCGGGTGAAGCCCTCCCGGTTCGGCCTCCCCGTCTCCAAGCGCATTCACGAGAGCGTGTTGAGCTTCGGGCACGAGGTTCTTCTGGCACCGCTCAATGCCATCGACAACATAGCCCTGGCGGTCGAGAAGGTCATCGCCAACGCCCGGGAACTCAGCGGCTGAGTGTGAGGCATTGCCCCCGAGGACATCTGTGTCGGCGGTGGTGGCCTGTGCGGTGTGCGCGATGTCGCGCCCCTGGGTGCGTGGTGGTAACCGACTGCCGTTCAAGGTTAATTACCCTGCCATATTGGGGCGTTCAGGTTAGTTTTGGCGGCGTGATCGATTCATTCTCCGCATTCCGAACGTTGCTGCATGCCAACCGCGACAGCGGCCGGTGGGAGCCCGTCACTGATGGCGAGTCCGAAGCCAGTGTCTTCCGCACGGAGGACGGTTCGCGATACGCCAAGTGCGTCCCTGCCGAGGGTGTGACCTCGTTGGAGGCAGAGCGGGACCGCGTCGACTGGCTCAGCAGGCAAGGGGTACCCGGTCCACGGGTACTCGACTGGCGCGTCGACACGGCCGGCGCGGCTCTGCTGACCAGCGCTGTCGCAGGAGTCCCCGCCGACCGTGTGTCGGCTCCGGCGCTCATGACGGCGTGGGAGCCGATCGCGGAAGCCGTGCGGCAGCTGCACGCCCTGCCCGCGCGGCAGTGCCCCTTCTCCCGCGACCTCACCCAGATGTACGCCGCAGCACGTGACGTCGTCGCGCGTGGTGCGGTGAAGTCAGAGTTCCTCCCCGTGGAGCAGCAGCAAACCCCTCCGGACGAGTTGCTCGCGCGCCTCGCCGCACAGCTCGAACACCGCCTGGCGCAGGAGACCGCAGAGACTGTCGTCTGCCATGGCGACCTGTGCCTGCCCAACATCATCCTCGACCCGGAGGCACTGACGGTGGCGGGCTTCATCGACCTGGGGCGCCTCGGACGGGCCGACCCCTACGCCGACATCGCGCTCCTGCTCGCCTCGGCCCGACTGGAGAAGTGGACGGACGATCAGCAGGCGGACTCGGCGGAGGAGACGTTCGCCGACCGGTACGGCATCACCCTCGACCGTGACCGCGAGCGGTTCTATCTGCACCTCGACCCCCTCACCTGGGGGTGAGCCCATTCCTCCGTGGTACGGCCGAGCGGCTGACAGCCCAGCCGGCCGGGCGTCGTGGACAGCCACCAGACCCAGTCGGCGAACACGTCCGGTACGGAGACGTGCAGGGTGGGCATCCCGAGCGCGGATGCGGTCCGCAGCACCGTGCGGCATCCTCGGCGCGGGGCTGGGACGCAGGCCGGCACACGTGCGCCGGGGAGTCGCCGGGCGGGGTGTGCTGGCTACTGACACTGCCGGCCGCGCGGCGCCACCGCTCCGAAGGAACGGCGGGCACCGCGTCGGCCACCGGCGAGGTGAGAGTCGCGGTTATCGGGAGACGAGCTTGCCCCAGCCCTGAGCGATGTCATCCTTGGCGTGGCCCAGCTGCGACTCGGTCGGGAATCTCGGCGTGCCGGAGACCTTCGGCAGCTTGGCGGCCGCGGTCTTGTCGAGCGTGCCGTCCTCCTCCATGGCGGCCATCAGAGCCGGGCGGGCGTAGCCCTTGAGCCAGAGGTTCTGGCCCTCGGCGCTGTAGAGGTACTCCTGCCACAGTCGGGCGGCCGCCGGGTGCGGGGCGTCCTCGTTGATGGCCTGCGAGTAGTACTGCGAGAACTTACCGTCCTCTGGGACGGTGACCTGCCAGTCGAGTCCCTTGCTCTTGAACTCGTCGGAGTACCTGGCGTTGAGGTAGTCCCAGTCGAGGACGATCGGCGTCTTGCCCTTCGTGATGGTGGCCGAGGTGGACTGGACGGGCGTGTAGTTGCCGTTCTTTTTGAGCTTGGCGAAGAAGTCGAGGCCGGGCTGGATGTAGTCGAAGGAACCGCCGTTGGCGAGGGCGGCCGCGTACACACTGCCGAAGGCCGAACCCGACTGGGTGGGGTTGCCGTTGAGCGCGACCTTCCCCTTGTATTCCGGCTTGAGCAGTTCCTTGAAGGTGGTGGGACAGGTCTTCACGCGATTCGCATCGCAGCCGATGGAGATATAGCCGCCGTAGCCGTTGTACCAGCGGCTCATCGTGTCCTTCTGGCCGTCGGGGATGTCAATGAAATCGGCGACCATGTACTGCGCCAGCAGATTCTTCTGGGCGGCGCTGTACGCGAAGGAGCTGCCGAGGTCGAGGACGTCGGGCGCCCCGTCCTGGCCCTTGCGGGAGGTGACGGCGTTGATCTCGTCCTGGCTGGCACCGTCCGGGTTCTCCACCTTGACCTTGATGCCGTACTTCTTCTCGAAGCCGTCGATCAGCGCGCCGTAATTGGCCCAGTCGCGGGGGAGCGCGATGGCGTTCAGCGTGCCTTCCTCTTTGGCTGCCTTGACGAGCGCGTCCATGCCCCCGAAGTCCTCGGCCGTGATCGCGGTGGCCGCGCTCTCTCCGTCGGCGTTGGTCGACGCGTCGGAGCCCGCGCTACAGGCGCTGAGGGCGAGTGTGGCGGCGACGAGACCGCCGGTAAGGACGGCGGCTCTCGGCAGGATCTCGGTCACGGTCTCTCCAGAGGGGTACACAAGGGGGCACAGGGGACACACGGGATTCGCGTGGGGGGTGAGAACTTGTGCGAATAACTCGTCTGAACAAGTTGGCCATAGTAGGCACGCCGTCGATGTCTGGTCCGTAACATCTTCGAAACTCTTGGCCACCATTCCTGCACATTTGTGGCACGCAAGGACGTGTCACGGTGCCTCACCCACGCTGGTCGCGCTACGTGAATGGAGCGCCACTCTGTGCGAGCGGGGGGATGTGGCGGCACGACACGAGGAGATCGCCGAGGAGCTGCGGCGGGCGATCGATCGCGAGGACTACGCGGTCGGCAGTCCGCTCCCCACGGAGGTCGACCTCGCACCGCGCCACAGCGTCTCGCGCGGTACGATCCGCCAGGCCGGGCCGTCGCGGCCCTGCCCGTCGAGGGGCCCACCGGATCACGGCAGGGCGTGCGCCGCGTGGTCCTGACGAGCCGCCGCAGCCCCCAGAGCTTCGCCGTTGAGTCCCAGCAGCGCCGTCCGGCTCGCGTTGGGCCCCTGCCACCGTCGGGCACTTCTGCCGCAACTCACCATCTGCCTATGGTGTCTTGAGACCGCAGGGCGCGGTCGAAGGGAGATGCTCATGCCTACGCAGACCAGCCGCGCATCGCACAACCTTCCTCGCTTCGAAGACGCAGAACCGCTCGGCTCACAGGACGCGGAGTTCGCCAGGGACATCAAGGCCGTGCTGGAGAAGCACGGCAACCTGGACCGGTTCGGTCTGGTCCTGTTACACGACCACTTCTCGGTCGGTGGCGACGAAGTGCTCGTCGAGACGAACGATCCGCAGGCCCGCACACTCCACGTCGAGGTGGAGAAGAAGGGAGAGACCAAGCACGCCCAGCCATCGCAGTGGCGGTTCGTCGCGGACTCCGAGGAGACACCCACCGCACAGAGCGACAGCACCCCCTACGAGGTGCTGATGCTGTGCCTGACGCTCGCCTGCGAGGACCGCTGAGGTCGGGCGGCACCCCCGGCTGATACGAGCGCACACATGAGGAGGGCTGTACGAGCTCCCTCGGGTACAGCCCTCGCTGTGCTTCGCCCCGCCTCGCTCGGACCGTGACGTACAAAGCCCGGCGAGGCGACCGTTCACGCCAGGCCGGCGCCGGCTTCCTTGCGGGCCCTCGAAGACGCTTTCCGACGCGAACACCAACCTGGCCGAGCTCGTCGTACTCGATGGGGCCGACATCAATGCCGGCCCCATCGCTCGCACCGTCCGGCGGGAGTGATGAGTGGCGTCAGCGACGTACAGCAGCATCGGCCCTGGGCCCGCCACGACGCAGAGGCGTGTGAAGGCGCGTCCCAGCACATCGGCCGCCCGCGGGTCGGAGGCCTGCGACTGAACCGGGACGGGCTGGATCTCGACGCCTCCGCACCGGATGCAGTCGCCGATCAGGTGGTCGATTGCGGACAGCGGATGATCGCCGCCTGATTCGGATAAGGCGGAGCGCCGACGGAGCTTACGGTTTCGAAGAAATCAGGTGCTCTGGAGGCGTACATGAACAGCTATCGCGGTGCGCGTACGGCCATGATCGTGGGCGCGGGCGTCGCTGGTCTGACAGCGGCCACTGCCCTGGCAGGCGCGGGATGGCAGGTGGAGATCGCTGAGGTCAATCCGTCAAGGGCGACTTCCGGCTGGGGGTTGTGCCTGACCGGTCCCGCGCTGCGCGCGCTGGCCGAGCTGGGTCTCGCGGACGACTGTCTGACCGCGGGCTACGGCATGAGCGTGATCACGCACGTGGACGTGGACGGCGAACCCGCGGGCCGGGCCCGGCTACCGCGCCTGATCGGTGCGCGGCGACCGGCGATGGCCGGCATAGCGCGCCCCGTGCTGCACCGCATCCTGCACACGGAAGCCGAGCAGCGCGGCGTGGTCGTACAACAGGGACTGACCGTCACGGCGGTGGACCAGGAGGGGGAGCTGGTCCGCGTGCAGTTGTCGGACGGGACGGTCCGGCAGGTCGCGCTGTTGGTGGGCGCGGACGGGATCCGCTCATCGGCGCGGAGCCTGCTGGGCCTTGAGACCTCGCTCGGCTATCACGGGCAGATGGTCTGGCGGGCTCTGGTGCCCCGCCCGCAGTGGGCCACCGGGATCCACCAGTTTGCCGGGAAGGCCGACACGGCGGGCCTCGTGCCCATCTCGGCCGGCCAGGCGTACGTGTTCTTGACGGAGAACGGAGTGGAGCAGAGCGTCCTGCCCGAGGCTGAACTCGTCCCGCGCCTGCAGCAGTTACTGGAGGCCTTCCCGGGCCGGGTGGAGGAGATCCGCCCTCTGGTGTCCGTGTCGGAGTCGGTGGTGCGCCGCCCGGTGCTGACTGCGTTCCTTGAGGGCGCCTGGAACCGGGGCAACGGCGTCGTCATCGGTGACGCCGCGCACGCGCCCGCACCGCAGATGGCCAGCGGCGCGGCTCTGGCCATCGAGGACGGGCTCGTGCTGACCGAAGAGCTCGGGCGGCACAGGTCGGTCGGGGCGGGGCTCGATGCGTTCGTGAGTCGGCGCGGACAGCGGTGCCGAACGCTCGTGGAGACCTCGGTGGCGATCGCCGGCCTGGAGCATGCGCAGCGCCATCGTGAGGCGTATCCGCTGACGGATGCCGGTCACCGGCTCATGGCCGAGCCCGCGTGACCGTCCGGCGCGAAGTGACCCACGAGACGCGGGAGTTCCGGCGGACTGCCCTTCGCGCGTCGGACGATGTGCTGCGGTTCCTTGTGGCACGCCTGGGGCAGTCGCCGATGCGCGCGGGCCGGGACGCCGGACGGCAAATGGGATCCCGCTTCGCCCCAAGACACCCGGATGTTCCCTGGCGGCCGCATGGGCAAGGGCCCGTGCCGCCCACCGTCCTCAACTGGACCACGGGACGCCCGAGCTGACCGAACGACCGAGCTGACCAGCGCGACCCAAGGGAGTTCACCATGAGCAACAGCGGCAGTCTGATCACCCACCTGCGGCACATCGATGTCGCCATGCCGAACTTCGCCGAGCAGCGTCAGTTCTACACCGAGCTGTGGGGGCTGACGGAGGCCGCCGGTGACACCGGTGTCTCGTTCCTGGCAGCCGAGGGCTCCCCGGAGCAGTACGTGGTGCGACTGCGCGAGGATGCCCACAAGCGCACCGACCTGATCGCCTTCGGCGCTGCCGGCGCCGGCGATGTCGACATCCTGGCCGCACAGCTGATCGCGCAGGGCGTGCGGCTGGTCCACGAACCGAAGGCGCTGGACACACCCGGGGGCGGCTACGCGGTCCGTTTCTTCGACAACGAGGGCCGCGTGGTGGAGGTCTCCGCCGACGTCGCCGCGCGCCGGCACCGCCGGATCGAGGCCCGCGAGCCGATCCCCGTGCGCCTCTCCCACGTCCTGATGAACTCTCCCACCCCCGAGGCCACGGTTGCCTGGTACATCAGGCACTTGGGGTTCCGCCTCTCGGACACCATGTGCCTCGGCGGCCGCGGCGGGATCATCTGGTTTCTGCGGTGCAACACCTTCCACCACAGCTTCGGCATCGTGCGCGGGCCGCACGCGGCCTTCCACCACGCCTCCTTCGAGATGCGCGGAATCGACGAGTTCATGCGCGGCACCGGCCGGATGCGGCGCATGGGCATCGAGCGGCTGTGGGGGCCGGGGCGCCACCGTGCCGGTGACAACTCCTTCAGCTACTTCCTCGACCGGGCCGGCAACACCGTCGAGTACACCACCGAGCTGGAAATCCTGGACGAGGACACCTGGCACCCCCATATCTACGACCTGCACGACCCCGCCAACGCGGATCAGTGGGGCACGGCCAACGAGATGGACGAGTTCATCGCCGTCAAGTCCCACAACGACGTGGACCCGGGGCTGTTCGTCGCACCGCCGATGTGAGCGCGCCCGCAGAACAACTCACAGGGGAACCCGCGGAAGAAGATGCACCCCTCGGTCCGGTGCGCCCCGCACCGTCCCGTTCGTCCTGCCGGACGCCGAACCGCCGGACCGCCGAACCGCCGAACCTCCGGACCGCCGACCGGGCAGAGGGCAAAGGGCAAAGGGCAGAGAGCAGAGAGCAGAGAGCAGATGGTAGAGGGCAGACCGCCATGGCTGAGACACTGACGCCGGAATCGGGCCGCCCGCCACATACGCTCCACGGCACCGCGGCGGGCGCACCAAGGGAGGTGAACGCCGTGCCGGAGCCGCTGCGCACCTACCTCATCAGCAAATCCCGGAACCCCGTCGACCTCCTGAACGCCGCCACCCTGCTCTTCGGCGGCTCTGTCGCCACATCGCCGCTGGACGGCCTGTGCGGCGGCGATCACGAACTGCGCGGCGTAGCCGCCCACGACTTCGCAGTGGGCTACTTCGCCTCACCGCTCGATGTGCGCGTCGCCTCGGCCGAGGGCCGCAGGTCCTACTTCGTCAACATAGGCGTCTCCGGCGCGATCTCGGCAGCGCGGGGCAGCCTGCGGGCGACCTTGGACACGTCGACGGCGGGAGTCGTGAACCCCGGCGACTCCCAGGAACTGCGGCCCGTGCGTGCCCGCGGGACGCGGTTCCTGGGACTGCGCATCGACGCCGCCCTGGTCGACCAGGAGTTCAGTGCGTTGACCGGGCACCCGCCGCTGTCCCCCATACGCTTTGACTTCGCCCTGGACCTGGCCGCGTCCAAGGGCCGGGCGGTGCGGCTACTGGTCCGTTCCCTCCTCGAACAGCTGGATTCGGGAGACCCCCTCTTCCAGCGCTCGGACGTGCAGCGCGGCCAGCTGCGGTCCATCGTCACCGCCCTGCTCCTGGCCCAGCCGCACTCGCACACGGCCGAACTGCGCGACGGTCCTCCACCCGGCCACCCGCGTGCCGTGCGCGCAGCCCTCGCGTTCATCGAGGCGAACCTCACCGAACACATCAGCCTCAGTGACATCGCGCAGGCTGCCCACTGCAGCCCTCGCACCATCAGCTCGGCGTTCCGCAACCGGCTCGGCCTCTCGCCCCTGTCCTACGTCCGCAACCTGCGGCTCGACCGGATCCGTGAGGACATCCTCGCCTCCACCGACCCCATCGGCACGATCGCCTACCGGTGGGGCGTCTCCCACCTCGGCCGCTTCGCGAGCGCGTATCGCGACCGCTTCGCCGAACTCCCCTCCGACACCGCGGCCCGAAGGTAACCCCGGCCTCAGCGGTGAGCGACAGGGCGCAGCCGATGCATCACGCGGTCTCGAGCGGCGGTGCGTGAGCCGGGTGCGCCGACGCGGGCGTTCTCCCCTGGCCGGACGCCGGTCGACCGGCGTGGGTGGAGGGCGTCACTTCATGGTCTGGGCGAATTCGTCGAGGTCGAGTGCGCGGTGGGGCAAGGGGGACGGGCCGCCCCTGTCGCGGCGTATGCCGTCCAGGATGAGGGTGAGGTAGCGCTTCCAGAGGTCCGGCGTGATGGTCCGGCTGTGCTGGGTGACGGCTCCGAGCATGATCTGGATGAGGGGGAAGTCGGTCCGTTCGATGTCATCGCGGAGCCGGCCGTCCTGCTGGGCGCGCGCGATGAGGGCGCCGACCGCGGGCATGAGGCGCTCCCGCGCGGCGGCCACCCGGGGCCTGCCGTCCACGTGTCCCAGCAGGACTTCCCTCAGGCCGCGGTTCTCGGCGAACCGCTGGGCGGCGGCCAGGAAGTACTCCACGAGGCCGTCCCAGGGATCTTCGTGGGCGAGGGCCTGCTCCGCGAGTGCGACCACCCGCAGCGCCTCGTCCTCGAAGACGGCCTCGACGAGTTCCTCACGGCCCCCGAAGCGGCGGTAGACGGTGCCGACGCCGACGCCCGCGTGGTGGGCGACGTCGTCGAGGGTGACGTCCAGCCCTCGTTCGGCGAAGACCTCCTGAGCGGCGGCGATGATGCGTTGCCTGTTCCGTTCCGCGTCCGCCCTCAGGGCACGCGCCGGGGCGTTCTCGGAGGGCGTGGTGGAGGCGGTTCGGTTACTCATGAGTCCACCGTACCCCAGAAAGCGGAGATGACTTCTCCATTTTGGTGTTACGGTGGATCACGTAAACGGAGATGCCTTCTCCGTTTACTGTGCTGCGTTCCGAGAGGTCCGTGAGCGCTGCCGCGCCGCCGTGATCTCGCCGCTCCAAGAAGACCTCGATCCCCGAAGAGGACTGGAGAAACGACCGCCATGAACAAGCCGCGTGCCCTCATCGTGGGCATGGGTATCGGAGGCCTGGCCACGGCCCTGCGCCTCCACGACATCGGCTGGGAGACCCTGCTCGTCGAGCGCGCTCCCCAGCGCCGTCCCGCCGGATACTTCGTCGGGCTGTTCGACTCCGGCCAGCTCGCCGCGCAGCGGATGGGCGTGCTCGACGCCATCGGCAACCGGGCCGTCGTCGAGAAGGGCAGGTCCTACGACATCGACCGGGCCGGCCGCCGCCGGCCGGGCCTGGGATACGGCGACCTTCCCGGCTCCCCCCGCATGCTGCTCAGGGGTGACATCGAGAGCGCCCTCTACGATGCCGCCGAGCCCTTCACCGAGATCCGCTACGGCACGACACCGGTGGCCGTCGAGGAGCACCGCGACGGCGTGGACGTCACGCTGCGCACCACCTCGGGAGACAACACCACCGAAACCACGGAGGCGTTCGACCTCGTGGTGGGGGCCGACGGCCTGCGCTCCACGGTGCGTCGCCTGGCCTTCGGCCCCGACTCCGACTACTTCCGTCCGTTCCACCACATCATCGGCGCCACGATCCTCAAGGAACCCGTGCCCGGCTACGGGCTCACCGACGGCGTCGTCCTGACGGAACCAGGGCGTGCCGCCTGGGTCTTCCCCTTCTCCGACCACCGGCCGGGGCTGCTGCTCACCTACCGCACCGACGACGAGGACGCGGAGTTCCAGCGCCCGCCCATCGAGTCACTGCACCGCGCCTTCGGCCCCGAGCCGACCGGACCCGTGCTGGACAACCTCCTCCGGCAGTTCGAGCAGGCCGACCACCGTCTCTTCGACTCCGTCCACCAGGTGGTGATGCCGACGTGGCACACCGGCCGAGTCGTTCTCCTCGGCGACGCGGCCTGGTGTCTGACGCTCTATTCCGGCATGGGCGCCTCCACCGCCATCGCCGGCGCGGACCTGCTCGGCACCATGCTGCAGCGCAACCCGGGCAACCCCTCCCGGGCACTGCGCGAGTGGGAGCAGAGGATGCGGCCCTTCATCGCCACCATGCAGGAGCACGGCCGCAAGGAACTGGTGATATTCGTCCCCCAGACCCGCCGGGACAAGCTCACCCGCACCCTCACCAGGTCGCTGATGGGCAACTCGGTCGGCAGGCGCGTGATGAAGAGCCTGCTGGCCGGCTCGTTCAAGGACAAGTCCATCGACGTCGCCGCGGCCTGACCCTCCGGCCGTGACGGCCTCAGGATGCCCCGGCACCCACGCGGAACATCCGGATGCCAAGTCACCCGCCGGCACGAGCCGTTGAAGCCCTCACCACAGGCGGGAGCTCGTGCTCGCCTCCATCACCACCGACCAAGTAACCAACCCGGTAAAGGAAAAGAGGAAACTGCCTTGCCCAAGCACCATCGCGTCTCCATCAACGGCATCAGCCTGCAGATCACCGAACAGGGCGAAGGCCCGCTTGTTCTGCTCCTCCACGGCTTCCCGGAAACGTCGTACTCCTGGCGTCACCAGATCCAGCCACTCGCCGAAGCCGGCTACCGCGTGGTCGCGCCCGACCAGCGCGGCTACGGCGGCACCGACTGCCCCGAAGGCATCGACCACTACACCATCCTGCACCTCGTCGGCGACGTCGTCGGCCTCATCCATGCCCTCGGCGAGCGGCAGGCCGTGGTCGTCGGTCACGACTGGGGCGCCATGGTCGCCTGGAACACCGCCCTGATACGTCCGGACGTCGTACGCGGCGTGGTCGGCATCAGCGTCCCGCCCCTGCCGCGTGGCCCCGTCCCGCCCATGGCCGCCGCCCGTGAGCGCTTCGGCGAGGACTTCTACCAGGTCTACTTCCAGCAGCCGCACGTCGCCGAGGCCGAGTTGAGCAAGGACATCCCGGCAACCTTGCGCAAGGTCCTCGCGGGCGCCCGGAAGGCCGCGGGCGAAGGCGCCGGCGGCTTCCTCGGCCCGTTCGCCGAACCGGACGTCCTGCCCGGGTGGCTCACCGAAGCCGACCTCGCCACGTTCGCCGGACAGTTCTCCACCAGCGGATTCACCGGCGGCCTCAACTGGTACCGCAACCTCGACCGCAACTGGGAACTGACCACCGCCTGGCAGGACGCCCCGATCACCCCGCCGTCGCTGTACCTCAGCGGTGAACGCGACTCCGTCCGCGGCATCTATCCCCCGGATTTCCTGGACAACCCGGACGTGATCGTCCCCAACCTGCGTGGGGTGGTCGACATACCCGACAGCGGCCACTGGACGCAGCAAGAACGTCCGGCCGAGGTCAACAAGGCTCTCCTCGACTTCCTCAGCGGCCTTTAGCGCCCACCCACTCCCGCTGCCTGACGGGCATTCCTCGCACGTCGTCGTGGCTCACCACGCACACAAGCCCCGCCGGAGATCCCACTCCGGCGGGGCTTGAACCGGTAGGCAACCAACGACGAATGGCGTCCGCGGCCGGTCCCGGTGACCGTTCAGAACTTCACGGTCGAGACCGTGTAGACCACCGGGTGCCCCGGCTCGTCGTAGCTGACCATGATCCGCTGGTTCGGGTGCGGTGCCCGGTCCGTGGTCGTCGTGCCGGCCCAGGGCCCGTCGGTGTTGAGGTCCCAGCCGACCTTGGCCGCCTGTCCGGGCGGGATCGTCTTCTGGTCCTTCTTGAGGGCGGCGGTGCTGGTGCCGACCGCCGCGAGGTAGTGCTCCAGGCCCCACTCATTGGTCCGGAACTGCACGAACAGCGAGCTGGTCTGCCAGGAGTTGGTCTCGTAGTAGTAGACCGGGGTGGAGCCGACCGGGACCGGGACGTTGTAGATCCGCTGCTGGACCTTGGAGGGGAAGGCGTTGGTCAGGCCGGTGGCGGCGGCCTCCAGCTCCTTGCCCTCACCGCTGTCCCGGCTCTGCTCGGCGGAGATGACGATATAGCCGGCCGGGATCGCGATCAGCAGAAAGATGATCAGCGCCATCAGCACCGGGCGGCGGCGCTTGGCGCGGGGCGGCGTGGACGGGTGGTGGTCGTCGTGCACGGTGTGCAGATCGGTGTCGGTCATCGGCGGCCGGCCCGTTCATAGCGCTCGTAGCGCTCGACGCGGCGCCGGTTGGCGCGCCGGAAGCGGCGGGCCACCAGACGAGCCAGGTCGGCGGCGCCGACCATGCCGGCCTCGGGGCCCAGCTGGGCCTTGGTGATGGTGGCTTCGGGACGGTAGCCGCGGCCGGTGAGATGGCGCCGGAAGGCGTCCCTGGCCGGGCCGATCAGCAGGTCGTCGGCGGCGCTGACGCCCCCGCCGATGACGAAGCAGGACGGGTCGAGGGCGGCGGCGAGGTTGGCGATGCCGACGCCGAGCCACTGGCCGATCTCCTGGAGGAGCTCGACGCACATCGCGTCGCCCTCCCGGGCCAGCTCGGTGATCAGCGGTCCGGTGATGTCACCGACGCGGCCGCCGACCCGCTCGATGATGTTGTACGCGACCGGGGAGTCGGCGGCGGCCAGCTCGCGGGCCTCGCGCACCAGCGCATTGCCGGAGCTGTACTGCTCCCAGCAGCCGCGGTTGCCGCAGGGGCAGCGGTGGCCGCTGGGGACGACCTGCATATGGCCGAATTCACCGGCCACGCCGTACTTGCCGCGCTTGACCGCGCCGTCCTCCAGGATCGCGCCGCCGATGCCCGTACCGAGCGTGATCATGACGAGGTGGTCCTGGCCGCGGCCGGCGCCGAAGCGCCACTCCGCCCAGGCGGCGGTGTTGGCGTCGTTGTCGACCATGACCGGCACCGCGAGGCGGCCGGCGAGCCGGTCGCGCAGGGGTTCGTTGCGCCAGTTCAGATGCGGGGCGAAGAGCACCTTGCTGCGGTCCGCGTCGACCCAGCCGGCCGCGCCGATGCCGACCGCGTGGACGTCGTGCCGATCGGAGAGGTCGAGCACCAGCTCGGTGATGGTGTCCTCGACGACCCGGGGGCTCTTGGACTTGTCCGGCGTCTCGGTGCGGACCTTCTCCAGGATGGCGCCGTCGGCGTCGACCACGCCCGCCATGACCTTGGTGCCGCCGATGTCGATACCGACGGTGGGCACCCGGGGGGCGGTCAGATGCGAGCGCCGCTCGCGGGTGCCGACCGTGCGCAGCACGGTGGCGCCGGCGGATCCTCGGTGCACCCGGTCCCGGTACATGCTCATCGACCCACCTCTTCGCCGGTACTCCCCCACTGCCCGGTGGGCGCGGGTGGTACCCCCATGCGACGGCTGTGTGCTCGCAAGAGTCGTCTCGTCCCTGCGGGTCTCGGGAGGCCGGGGCCTCGATGTGCTGGTTCGCTGCGATTGTGCATCACCCGCACCGTTCCGCGCACCGCGACGGAGAGTAACGAGCCCCGCGCGGCCGGGCGGCCTGCGCGGGGCGCGGTGGAGATCACTCGGGCCGGTGACCTCCGGGGAATTCCGGGGTCGCGGTGCGGGCCAGCTCGTGGCTGAGCTGTTCCAGCTCGCTGCCGCCCGCCATTTGACGGGTCAGCTCTTCCAGGGCGATCTCCGACTTGGCGTGGCTGCCGGCCATCGTGCCCCGTTTGAGCAGCACGAAGCGGTCGCCGACGAGATAGGCATGGTGCGGATTGTGGGTGATCAACACCACGCCGAGCCCGGCGTCCCGGGCGGCCGCGACGTACTTGAGGACGACACCGGACTGTTTGACGCCGAGCGCCGCGGTCGGCTCGTCCAGGACGAGGACCTTGGCACCGAAGTAGACGGCGCGGGCGATGGCGACGCACTGCCGTTCGCCGCCCGAGAGGGTGCCGATGGGCTGGTCGACATCGCGCAGGTCGATGCCCATCCGCAGCAGCTCGCTGCGGGTGGTCTCGCGCATCGTGTGGACATCGAGCCGCTTGAAGGGGCCGGCGCCGGTGGTCGGCTCGGAGCCGAGGAAGAAGTTCCGCCACACCGGCATGAGGGGGACGACGGCCAGGTCCTGGTAGACGGTGGCGATACCGCGGTCCAGGGCCTCGCGCGGTGAGGAGAGGGTGGTCTCCTCACCGTCGATGGTGAAGGAGCCGGCGTCGTGCCGGTGCAGCCCCGCGATGATTTTGATGAGGGTGGACTTGCCGGCGCCGTTGTCGCCGAGCACACAGGAGATCTCACCCGCGTGCACCTCCAGCGAGACGCCTTCCAGGGCCCGGACGTTCCCGTAGTACTTGCTGACCTCGGTCAGCTCGACCAGCGCTGTCATGCCTTTTCCTCCGCCCGCTTGCGGACCCATGCGTTCAGGAGTGTGGCGAGCAGCAGCATCGCGCCGAGGAAGAACTTGTACCAGTCCGGATTCCACTGCGCGTAGACGATGCCCTTGCTGGCCATGCCGAAGATGAAGGCGCCGACGGCGGCACCGATCGCGGAGCCGAAGCCGCCGGTCATCAGACAGCCGCCGACCGCCGCGGCGATGATGTACAGGAACTCGTTGCCGACGCCGTCGCCGGACTGGATCGCGTCGTACGAGAACAGCAGATGCTGTCCGGAGACCCAGGCGGCGAAGGCGACGCCCATGTAGAGGCCGATCTTGGTCTTGGTGACCGGGACACCCACGGCCCGTGCGGCGTCGGCGTTGCCGCCCACCGCGAAGATCCAGTTGCCGACGCGGGTCCGCAGCAGGATCCAGGTGGCGACCGCGACCAGCGCCAGCCACCACAGGATGGTGACCTGGATGTCCACGCTGCCCAGGGTCAGATGCGAGGCGAAGAGCGTGCGGGCCGACTCGAAGCCCTCCATGTCGGCGATGGTCTTCGTCGAGACGGTGCCGCTGATCAGCTTGGTGAAGCCGAGGTTGAGGCCGGTCAGCATGAAGAAGGTGCCGAGCGTGATGATGAAGCTGGGCAGTTTAGTACGGGTCAGCAGGGTGCCGTTGAACGCGCCGATGGCGAGGGTGACCAGCAGCGACACCCCGACACCCACCCAGGTGTTGGCCGTCATCTGGTAGCTGAACATCGACGAGATCAGCGCCGAGCTGACGACCATGACACCGGCCGACAGATCGAATTCGCCGCCGATCATCAGCAGTGCCACCGGCACCGCCATGATGCCGATCGTCGAGGACGCATAGAGCACGGTGGAGAGGCTGGCGGCCCGCAGGAACGGCTCGGCGGCGATCGAGAAGAAGAGGAAGACCGCGGCGGCACCGACGACGGAGCCCAGTTCGGGGCGGCCCATCAGCCGGCGGGCCAGGGAGCGGTGCAGCAGCCGTTCGTCGCCTCCGCTCTCGGACGGGCCGGCGGGCTGCAGCGGTGGGGCGTCCGTGTGGCTCATCGGGTCCCCCGCTTCGTGTACTCCTGCAGTGCCGCGGCGTCCTTCTTGGTGATCACCTGGGGTCCGGTGAGCACCGGCTTGCCGCCGCCGAGGACGTCGGAGTTGTACTTGTAGAGCCACAGCAGGTCGATGGCCTCGTAGCCCTGGAGGTAGGGCTGCTGGTCGACGGCGAAGCCGAGGGTGCCGTCCTTCAGGCCGGTCGCGACCTGGGCATTGAGGTCGAAGGTGTCGATCTCGGCCTTGCTGCCGGCCTGCTCCCTGGCCTTGACGGCGGTGGGGGCGAAGGGCGCGCCGAGCGTGACGACGGCGTCGATGGCACTGTCCGACTGGAGCTTGGACTCGATGGAGGACTGCACATCGGGCATGTTGGTGCCCTCGACATACAGCTTCTGCAGATCACCCTTGAAGGTCTTCTCGGCGCCGTCGCAGCGCTGCTCATGGCCCACGTTGCCCTGCTCGTGCAGAACGCACAGGGCCTTCTTGCGGTCGCGCTTGTTCAGCTCCTCGCCGACCGCCTCGCCCGCCACCGTCTCGTCCTGCCCGATGTGGCTGAGCGCACCGAACGCCTTGGACTCCTCGGCGCCGGAGTTCACCGTGATCACCGGGATGCCGGCCTTCCGGGCCTTGGCGACGACGTCCTTCATGGCGTTGGGCTTGGCCAGCGAGACGATCAGCCCGTCGACCTTCTGGTCGATGTAGGACTGCACCAGCTGGCTCTGCCGCTGGGCCTCCTTGTCGTGCCCGTAGACGAACTTGATGTTGTCCTTGACGGCGGCCTGCTGGGCGCCGTTCTGCACGATGTCCCAGAAGGTGTCGCCGTCTCCCGAGTGGGTGACCATCGCAAACGTCCACCTGGGGGTGTTCACCGCGGCCTTGCCGCCGGCGGCCTTCGCGGCGCGCTCCTGCTCGGCGCGCAGCCCTCCGGTGCTGCTGCACCCCGCCAGGGAGGCGCCCAGCGCCGCCGCCAGCACGGCGCCTATGACGCGTCCCCTTCTCCGAACCCGTGCCACGAGGACTCGCCCTTCCCGCTGATCTTGCCGTGTCGGCTGCGTTGGTTGTATTCGCTGTCCGGCCGGCCCGGCCGGCCGCTGTGTGGTGTGGTGCATCGGTCCCGGCCGGCCGGGACCGACCGGCCAAGTATCCGTGACCGGTGATCTGTCCCGGTTCATGGGGTCCCGTCTTCCGTGTGGCTTCACCGGGTGCCTCGCCCGGTGTACTCGGTGAGCTTCGGTACGTCCTTCTCGGTGACCAGCGCGGGCCCGGTGAGCACCGGTTTGCCGCCGCCGAGGACATCGGCGTTGGTCTTGTGGAGCCAGAGCAGATCCACGGCCTCGTAGCCCTGGAGGAAGGGCTGCTGGTCGACGGCAAAACTGAGGTCCTTGGCCTTGAGCAGCTTGACGACGGCGGAGTTCAGGTCGAAGGTCGCGATCTGCGCCCGGCTGCCCGCCTCCTCCTTGGCCTTGAGCGAGATCGCCGCCATCGGCGCACCGAGCGTGACGATCGCGTCGAGGGACTTGTCGGACTGGAGCTTGGCCTCGATCGAGGACTGCGAGTTCGGTGCGTTGGTGCCGTCCACGTCGATGTTCTCGACCGTTCCGCGGAAGGCCTTGCGGACGCCGGCGCAGCGGTCCTCCAGCGACACATTGCCCTGTTCGTGGATGACGCAGAGCACCTTCTTCGCCCGCCGCGCGTTCAGCTCGTCGCCGACCGCGCGGCCGGCCACCGACTCGTCCTGCCCGATGTGGGTGAGCGCCCCGTACGCCGCGGAGAACTCGCCACCGGAGTTGACGGTGATGACGGGGATGCCCCGCGCCACGGCCTTGCGGACGACCGCCTTGACGGCCTGGGGCTTGGCGAGGGTGACGATCAGCCCGTCCACCTTCTGGTCGATGTACGACTGGATCAGCGCGGCCTGCTGGCCGCCCTCCTTGTCGTGGGCGTACAGGAACTTCACCTTGTCCTTGGCGGCGGCCTGCTGGGCGCCGTTCTGCACGATGTCCCAGAAGGTGTCGCCGTCGCCGGAGTGGCTGACCATGCCGATGGTCATGCGCGGGGTATCGGCGTCGTCGCCGGAGGCGTCCTGGCCGCCGGTGGCACTGCACCCGGTGGCCAGTGCGACGGTCGCCAGTAAGGCGGCTGCGCCGCGCACAGCGACGCTGCGGACAGTGAAGGAGCCAGTCGTACGCACGCCGATCATCGTGGGACCGCCTTTTCTCCCGGCCGCCGGAATGCGGTTGGAGGAGTTTGTAACGGCGCGCGCGGAGCCACGTCAATGGTTTGTCAGAACATTCTGACGAAGTGGGGTCTCGCGGGCCCTGCATAACGGGATATTCCGGGCGATAAAGCCCGTCCGGCCGTGCTCAGGGGGACGCGATGACCGGTCCGGCGGCTCTCGGGGCGGTGGGGCCCGCCCGCTCCGCTCAGGGCCGTACCAGCAGCTGGAACTCGAAGGCGTAACGCGACGCGCGATAGACGTGCGAGCCGAATTCGACCGCGCGCCCGGTGTCGTCGAAGGTCGTCCGCTGCATCGTGAGCAGCGGGGCGCCCTCGGGCTCATCGAGCCGCTCGCCCTCCTCGACGGTCGCGGCACGGGCCCCGACGGCCTGACGGGCACTGTGCAGGGTGATCCCGGCCGACCGCATCAGGCGGTAGAGACCGGTCTCCTCCAGCTCGGCGGTCCTCAGCGCGATCAGCCCGGCGGGGAGGTGGTTGCGCAGATGCGCGACGGGCTCCCCATGGGCCAGCCGCAGCCGCTCGACCAGCGCGACCTCCGCCCCCTCGGCGATCCCCAGGGCGGCGGCGACCTCGGCGTCGGCCTCGGTGGTGGTGTTGAGCAGCACCCGGGTGGCCGGCTTCTGCCCGGCCGCCTCCAGGTCGTCGTAGAGGCTGCTCAGCTCCAGCGGGCGCTTGACCTGGCTGTGGACGACCTGGGTGCCGATACCGCGGCGGCGCACCAGCAGGCCCTTGTCGACCAGCGACTGGATCGCCTGCCGCACCGTCGGCCGGGACAGGCCCAGCCGGCCGGCCAGCTCGATCTCATTGCCGAGCAGGCTGCCGGGAGCCAGCCGGCCGTGCTCGATCGCGGCCTCCAGCTGCTGGGACAGCTGGAAATACAACGGGACCGGACTGCTCCGGTCCACGCTGAACTGGACGGGGCCGTCGGCGCCCAGGGCTTGTTCTGTCTCGCGTTTCCCCACGCTCGCGAGCGTATCCGCCCCGGCAGATGACGGGAAGTCCGGAGGTCACATTGTCCGGACAAGGTGGGTGACGGGGGCCATCCGTTGCCCGCCCGGCCGGGAATCCGGGCGCGGGCTCAGGAGGTCTTGCCGTACATCGGAGTACGTTGCCGAGGCCGGCCGTGACCGCACACCGGACCGGGCCCTCCCGCCCGTGCCCGACCGCCCGCACGTCCCGAAGGAGCGCCCATGCCCGTACGCCGCGTCGTCCCCGACATCCACTCCGACGACCTGGACGGAAACCGCACGTTCTACGGCCTGCTGGGGTTCGAGGAGGTCATGAACCTGGGCTGGGTCATGACCCTCGCCTCCCCCGCCAACCCCACGGCCCAGCTCATCTTCATGACCCACGACAAGACCGCCCCCGTCACTCCCGACCTGAGCATCGAGGTCGACGACGTGGACGCGGTCCACGCCGCCGTCCTGGCCTCCGGGGCGCGGATCGTCCGGCCGCTCCAGGACGAGGAATGGGGCGTCCGCCGTTTCTTCGTCGAGGACCCGAACGGCCGGGTCGTCAACGTCCTCAGTCACCGCGCACCGGCGCCCGGCACCGGGAACACCGCGGCCGCCGACGCCGGCACCGACGGCTGAGCCGCCGCGCACCGGCTACCCCTCACCACCGCCGCCCGCCGGCCCGTTGAGCGGCATCGCCGTCCCCTGCGCCACCGCGCACACGCTCTCCGCCCCCTCCTCGTCGAGCACGGTCAGCTCGCAGCGGCACACGGCCTGCCGGCGCCCGGCCTGGACGACCTGGGCGCGGGCGCGCAGCGTGCGGCCGCGCGCCGGACGCACGTACTGGATGGAGAAGCCGCCGGTGACGATGGCGGCGCCCAGGGCCGTGGCGGCGGCGAAGGTGAGGGTGTTGTCGGCGGCGTACGACAGCACCCCGCCGTGCACGAACCCGTGCTGCTGCTGGAGTTCCTCGCGGATATCGATCTCCAGCGTGGCCGCACCACCCCCGAACTCGGTGATCCGCGCCTGCACCAGCCTGCTGAACGGCTGGGCCGCCAGGGCCTGTTGCGCCGCCGCAAGATCGAACTCCGCACTCGTCCGCCCCGAACCGGCCATCTCGTCCTCCGCCTCTCGCCGTGTGCCGTATGCCGTGTGCCGTGTGCCGGAAAGTCCGACCGACATTAGAGCCGACTCTCCAAAACGGCGGGCCGCCACCGGCCCGCTACTTCATCCATGCGTCCTCGTACTTCCGGTACGTGCCGTCGTGCGTGGCCAGGTGTACCCACTGGTCCACATACGCCTTGAACTCATCGTCGCCGCGGGGCAGTGCGTAGGCCTTCTCGGAGAAGGAGAAGGGCTTGTCCGGGTGGAGCGAGCAGAGTTCGGGGTGGATCTTGGCCTGGTAGCGGGTCTCGCTGGCGTCGGTCATCATCACATCGGCGCGGCCCGCGATGATCTCGTCGAAGATCGTGGTGTTGTCCGGATGGACCGTGAGGGCTGCCCGGTGGAGATGGGCGCGGGCGAATTCCTCGTTGGTGCCGCCCGGGTTGACGATGACGCGCGTGCCGGGCCGGTCGATCTGCGACAGGGTCCGGTACTTGTCCTTGTCCGTGCAGCGCACGATGGGCGTCTTGCCGTCGGTGCGGGTGGGTTCGCTGAAGTACACGGAGCGGGCGCGCGGGAGGGTGACCGAGACTCCGCCCATGGCGATGTCGCAGCGGCCGGCCGACAGATCGCCAACGAGCCCGGCCCAGGTCGTGGCCACATAACGCGGCCTGGCACCGAGGCTCTTGGCGAGATCCCCGGCCATCTTGATGTCCACACCGCTGTACGTGCCGGTCGCGGGGTCGAGGTGGCTGAAGGGACGGTAGTCACCGGTGGTGCAGACGCGCAGTACCTTGCGCCGGGGGACGGTGTCGAGGGCCGACTGCTTCCCCGTGGAGGCGGTGGTGGCTCCTCGTGCCGCGGTGGGGGTGTCCGAGGCCGCCGGGGCGGCGGCGGTGACGGCGAGCAGACAGGCGAGGGCGGAGAGGGTGGCGGCGCGCTTCATGGGGGCTCCTGTGACTCCGGTACGCGGCGGCGTGGTCGCATGATCGAAGCGCTCAGGGTGGCAGAGCCCGGGGTGCGGGTGAACCCCTTGACCGGCCAGTGGGACGGCCGGTCAGGGGCCGGGAAGGCGGCGCACCGACGCACCGTCAGTCTCCGCACCGGACGCGCCGTCCGTCCTCTCAGAAGTCCGCGGCACCCCGGATCGTCGGACGGTCCGGGGCGGCGTCCTCAAGGCGGGTGAGCAGATCGGCGGCGCGCTTGGCAACGGTGTCACGGTCGCCGTCGGAGAGCGCCGCGCCCATACCGACAGCCACGGCGCCCGCGGCGATCCACTCCGGCGCGCTGTCGACCGTCACCCCGCCCGTCGGCAGCAGCGGTACCTGCGGCAGTGAGGCACGCACCTCCGCCAGCCAGGACGGGTCGTGTGCCGAGGCGGGGAACAGCTTGAGCGCGTCCGCCCCGAGCTCCAGACCGCGGACCATCTCGGTCGGCGTCGACACCCCGGGGAAGACCGGGACGCCATAGCGGTGGCCCGTACGGATGACCTCGGCGTCCAGGCTCGGCGAGACCAGGAAACGGGCGCCCGCGTCGACCGCCATCCGGGCCGATGCCGCGTCAAGGACCGTGCCGGCGCCGATGACCGCGTCGTCGCCCAGCTCCCGGGTGAGGGTGGTGACCGCTTCCAGGGCGAAGGGGGTGGTGAGGGATATCTCCAGGCTGGTGATGCCCGCCGACAGCAGGGTGTCGGCGGTGGCGCTGGCCTCGTCATAGGTCCGGCTCCGGACGATGGCGAAAACACGCTGCGCCAGTGCGGCCCGGGTGATTTCCCAGCGATACACGGCAGTTCGCCGTCCTTCCTTGTCTCCGACGCTCCATGCCGCCTCGCCATGGCCTTCAGCGGATACGGCACTTTCCGGGGCGTGCCGCAGCAGCTGACCGCACATGGTCTTTTTCCGCCGATGCCCGCCCGCTCCTCGTTTTCACCGAAACGCTACCGGGAGCCACTGACAATCCTCTCTCGGGGGTGCGCCCCGTGCGCCCCTTCTGCCGAGAATGGGGAGAAGAGGGAGGTGGGAGGGGGCGCACAGCGCGGGCATCCAGCGCGCACGCACGGCGGCGGCCGGGGTGCGTGTACACCCCGGCCGCCGCGGGTTCCGGGTCACGGGCCCACTCGGCCCGCTCCCCCTGCTGTTCCGTTGTCCTGACGGCCGGCCGGTGCCCTGACATCCGGCCGGCCGCTCACCTGCCCGGCCGTCTGCCGGTCGGCCGACGGCCCGTCGGTCCGGCCGGCCTCAGCAGCCTCGGTCGACGAGATCGAACGTCTTGTAGTGGTCGGCGGTGTAGTAGTCCTCCTCCTTCTTCTCGCCGGTCACGATGCGTCGCGCACCGCGGTCGGGCGAGCCGGGAGTGATGACGGTGAACTCGTGGTAGTAGCCGGTGCCCTGGGACGGGAGGATGCCCTCCCGGTTGTCGAAGACCGTGCCGTCCTTCGGATACGGGTAGGGCCCACCCTTCTCGATCAGATCGAGGGTGTCATGGGCCTGCGAAGGCAGCTTGGAGTAGCAGACCTTGCCGACGTCCTGGACGTGCACGGACGCCACATGCGCCGTCGCGGCGTACGAGGTGGCCGTGTGCGTCGAGGCGACGGCAGGGGTGGCGGTGACAGCGGTCCCGCCGATGAGAAGGGCCGAAGCGAGGGCGCCGACGGCGCCGAACCTGGTGATCCGTGGGGGGATTCTCATGCCCTCCAGAATGACGCGCGTAGACATGATCCTGTCAATGCCAACGGGCGGAAGTTTTCCGGGAGTTCACAAGACCGCCCCACCAACTGCCGCACATTTCCGCATATCGCGGCCACACCCTCAGAGCCGCACAGGGGGGTGTGCGATCCTGCCGCAGTGCCGCCTACGCCCCTCGCCCCGGAACCCATAACGCCGGCCCCCGTGCACACGACGCCGCGCCCTCTCCTCACTCAGTCGTGGCTGGATCTGGCCTTTGTGCACTGGGCCGTCGACCCCGCCGACATCACGCCGCTCCTGCCCGCAGGTACGGTCCCCGATACGCTCGACGGCGCCACCTACGTCGGCCTGGTCGCTTTCCGCATGCACCGCGTCGGATGGTTCCGGCTGCCCGGCGTGCCGTATCTGGGCAGCTTCCCGGAGACGAACGTGCGCCTCTACACCGTGGATGCCTCCGGGCGCCGAGGCGTGGTCTTCCGCTCGCTCGACGCCTCCCGCCTCATCCCCGTGGCGATCGCACGGACCTTTCTCCGACTGCCGTATCTGTGGTCCCGCATGAGCATCAGCCGCAGCGCCGACACCATCAGCTACCACAGCCGCCGCCGCTGGCCCGGACCGCGCGGCGCCCACAGCAGGCTGACGATACGGCTCGGCGAAGAGATCGAGGAGCCCACCGCGCTCGAACACTTCCTGACCGCACGCTGGGGCATGCACAGCAGCTTCTTCGGGCGGCCGATGTATCTGCCGAACACCCACCCGAGGTGGCCACTGCACCGCGCCGAGCTGATCGAGTGCCACGAGAACCTGGTGACGGCCGCGGGCCTGCCCGAGCCGTGCGGGACACCGGCGAGCGTGCTCTACTCGCCCGGCGTCCCCGTGCGCTTCGGACGGCCCGCCCGCCCGGGCGGCATCCCCGCCCCGGCGCGAGGGGGCGCTTTTGCCTCTGAGGCAAATCTTTTGCCCGAGAGGTGAAAGCTCGCTATACCGGGGATATGACCGAGCTCCCCGACGAGCCCGCCGGCGGTCCGCCGGACGAGCTGTCCACCGTTGCGCCGCGCCTGCGTGACCTGCGGCGACGCAGTGGTCTCACGCTGGAGGCCGCGGCCCGGCTGGTGGGGCTCTCGCCTGCGCATCTGTCGCGGCTGGAGACCGATCAGCGCCAGCCTTCGCTGCCGATGCTGCTGGCGCTGGCCCGTACCTATGGCACCACGGTATCCGAGCTGCTCGGCGAGACCGCTCCGGAGCGGGACCCGATCGTGCGGGCCGGGCGGGCGGAGGCGTCGGAGGCCGGCGGCTGGACGTACTGGACCGTGGGCGGTGCCGGGCGGGCGATGCAGGCGCTGCGGGTGCGGGTGCCGGAGCGGGCGCAGGGCGATCTGGTGCGGGTCCATCCGGGCGAGGAGTGGCTGTACGTCCTGAAGGGGCGGCTGCGGCTGACGCTCGGTGCGGCCGTACAGGTGCTGGAGCCGGGGGACGCGGCGCACTTCGACTCGCTGACCCCGCACCGTATCGCCGCCGCCTCGCCGGGCGGGGTGGAGCTGCTGTTCGTCCACACGCTGCTGCAGAGCGGGGCCGCCGAGCTGTGCCTCGGCGACGACACGAGGCGCCGCGGGCTGTGAGCCCTCGGCACCGTTCTTGAGGGAAGGACCCACGTCGTGCCCGATCAGACCATTCCTGCCACTCCCCCGCCGTCGGAACCGCTGTCCGAGGCGGTGCCCGCGCGGAAGTACGTCGAGAACAAGCCGCCCCGCGGGCTGTATGTGCGGGTGTTCATCTATGTCATTGCGACGCATGTGCTGCTGGCGATGATGAGCCTTGTGGTGATCGCCGCGAATTCCCGGTAGGGGGCGCCCCGCGGGTGCTCCGGGGAGCGGCAACGTCCATCCCTTCGGCCCGAAAGTCCATTGCCCCGGTGTGGTGGCCAGGTGAAGCCTGCTGGCGCGAAGAGGTCGCACGACCCTCGTCCCTGAACCTCGCTGCACCGAGGAGGACCGAAGGATGCACCGTAAGCGCACCGCGGCGGCCACCGCGTTGGCCATGGCCTTGGCCGTGCTCCCCCTGACGGGCATGGCCGGGCCGCCGGGCGCGGGAGGGAAGGCGGGGCGGGACGGCGCCCGGGACAGCCCCGAAGGCTCCGCCTCCCGTGCCCTCTCGCCCACGCCCCGGTCCGTCCACGGCCGGTCCGACCGGGTCACCGTCACTCCGTCCGTGACCATCGTCGCCGGGCCGCGCGCCGATGCGCCGGCGCTGGACGTCGTCGAGAAGTCGCTGAAGGACGCCGGTGCGCAGCGGGTCGTGCGGGCCGGGCGGGCGCCGGACGGCCCGCAGCCGGACGGCCCGCAGTTGACGGTGTATGTGGACGGTGCGGACGCGGCACGGGCGCTGACGGAGCTGGGCGCGCGGGGCCCCGGGGGGCTGCCCGCCGAGGGCTATGCGCTGGCCGTCGGCAAGGGGCGGATCGCGCTGTCCGGGAAGGACGCCAACGGCACGTACTACGCCGCGCAGTCGCTGCGGCAGCTGCTGCCGCAGCGCGAGCGGCCGGGCGCCCAGGTGCCGGGCACCGTCGTACGGGACTGGCCGGCCACCCCGCTGCGCGGCGTCATCGAGGGGTTCTACGGCACCCCGTGGTCGCACCGGGCCCGGCTCGACCAGCTCGACTTCTACGGCGCGCACAAGATGAACATCTATGTGTACTCGCCGAAGGACGACGCCTATCTGCGGGAGAAGTGGCGGGACCCGTACCCCGCGGAGCAGCTGGCGCAGATCAAGGAGCTGGTGGACCGGGCGCGCGAGCGGCATGTGGAGTTCACCTATGCGCTCTCCCCGGGGCTGTCCGTCTGCTACGGCTCCGACGCGGATCTCCGGGCGCTGACCGCCAAGTTCGAGACCTTGTGGGACATCGGTGTGCGGACCTTCGCGGTGCCGTTGGACGACATCAGCTACACGGACTGGAACTGTGCGGCGGACAAGGACCGGTTCGGGACCGGCGGCGGGGCGGCGGGTGCCGCGCAGGCGCATCTGCTCAACCGCGTCAACCAGGAGTTCATCGCCGGGCATCCGGGCGCCGAGCCGCTGCAGATGGTGCCGACCGAGTACTACGACGTGAAGCCGTCGCCGTACAAGAAGGCGCTGGCCACCCAGCTGGACAAGGAGGTGCTGGTGGAGTGGACGGGGGTGGGGGTGATCGCGCCGACGATGACCGTCGCCCAGGCCCGGCAGGCCCGGGAGGTCTTCGGGCACCAAATCCTGACGTGGGACAACTACCCGGTCAATGACTATGTGACCAACCGGCTGCTGCTCGGGCCGTTCAACGGCCGGGAGAAGGGGCTGCCGGGGCAGCTGGCCGGGATCACCGCGAACCCGATGATCCAGCCCGCGGCGTCCAAGCTCGCGCTGTACACGGTCGCGGACTACGCGTGGAACGACTCGGCGTACGACGCCCGGACGTCCTGGGGCGGGGCGATCGAGGAGCTGGCGGGCGGTGACGCCCGTACGGCACGGGCGCTGCGGGCCTTCGCGGACGCCCATTACTCCTCGTCGCTCAACCCGCGGCAGGCGCCCGAACTGGCCGCCGCCATCGAGGAGTTCGGCAAGGACGGCGAGGCGCGGCGGCTCGATGCGGTGCTGCGGAACCTGCAGGACGCTCCGGCGGTGCTGCGCGACCGGCTCGCCGACCGGGGCTTCGTACAGGACAGCGAGCCGTGGCTGGACGCGACCCGGGCCTGGGGTGTCGCGGCGCGTACGGCACTGCAGCTGATCGAGGCGACCAAGGCGGGCAACGGCGCGCAGGCCTGGCAACTGCGGCAGCAGATACCGGAGTTGGTGAAGAAGGCCAGGTCGTTCGTGTACGTGGACATGGCCGGGAAGAGGATTCCGGTCCTGGTGGCGGACGGGGTGCTGGACACCTTCGTCGAGGACGCGGTGGCCGCGCACGACCGGGCGCTGGGCGTCACCGGCCGCCCCAAGGCGTCGACGGATCTCTCCGTCTACCAGGACAACGCGGTCTCCCGTATGACCGACGGTGATGACGCCACGTACTTCTGGAGCGGCGCGGCGCCCAAGGCCGGTTCCTCCGTGGCACTGGATCTGCGGGCCGAGCGCCCCACTGGGCACGGTCACCCTGGCGATGGGCAAGAGCGGCAGCCCGGACGACTATCTGCGGCACGGCGTCCTGGAGTACTCGTCGGACCACAAGACCTGGCAAAAACTGGCCGCGTTCGACGGGAAGGCCGAGGTGCGGGTCGAGCCGCCGGCCGGGGCCCGGGCCCGGTACGTCCGCGCCCGGGCCACCCAGGCGCAGGACAACTGGCTGGTGGTGCGGGAGTTCGCGGTGGCCGGGGCCGAAGCGGTGACGGTGGCCGGAGGCCCGCCCGCGACGGAGGGCAGCGCGCTGCGGTCGGCGGCTGACGGTGATCCGGCGACCGTCTACCGCGCGGCGCGGGCGGCGCAGCCCGGTGAGGCGCTGGAGTTCACTCCCGAGGCGCCCCGTGCGGCGCACTCCGTGGTCGTGCTGCGGCCGCAGGGCGCGCCGGCCGGGGCGGCGAAGGTCGAGGTCCGTACGGGCGGTGCCTGGCGCACGCTCGGCACGCTGTCCGGCGCCTATACGCGGCTCGCGGCGGGCGATGGCCCGGTCGAGGGCGTCCGGCTGACGTGGCGTGAGGGGACGGCGGCGCCCGAGGTCAATGAGGTGGTGGTGCACTGAGGGGCGCTTGCTGCACCGGGGGTGGGGCCGCGCCGCCCCCGCCCGGTGCACGGAGGACGCGGCACGCCCGGCGGTGTGCCGCGTCTCCCGTGCGCGATGGGGTGGCGTCCACCCGGCGGCGTCGCGCCATCTCCCCCGCGGCCCCGCCCCGCGCCCTAATCTGAGGTGCTGGCCGCCGCCCTCGCCCAGGAGGAGACCGACCCATGGCCCGAACCGCTCCCGACGCCCCTCGCCCGACCGCGGCCGCCGTGCTGGACGACGCGGTCCGCGCGCTCACCCCGGACTCCGCCGCCAACCGGCTGGTCTCGCAGATCGAGGCGGGTGCGGCGCCGCGCTCCGTGTTCGCCACCTTCGCCCTCGAACAGCACCAGGTGATCGCCTCCGACCGCCTCAGCTTCCAGCATCTGGCGCGTCGGGCGGACGGTGACCCGCCCGTCGCCGACTTCTTCGATCTGCTCGCCCAGGGTGAGACGCGGGCGCTGAAGCAGCTGGCCGGGCTGGCGGACGCCTGTGGGCTGAGCGAGCGGGAGATCGCGGAGTACCAGCCGCGGCCCGGCTGTCAGGCGTACCCGTCCTATGCGGCGCGGCTCGCGCTGGGCGGCGAGCCGTCCGATGTGGCGATCGCGCTGACCGCCAACTTCGCCGCCTGGGGCGGCTATTGCGCGGTCGTCGCGGCGGCGATGCGGGACCACTACGGCTTTCCCGAAGCGGCCCGTGGCTTCTTCGGGTTCTTCGCCGAGCCGGCGCCGGCCGTCGACGAGAAGGCGCGCGAGGCGGTGCAGCACGGCCTCGACACCGGCCAGGCGCAGCCGGCCACGGCGCATCGCTACGGCCGTCTGCTCCAGTCGTACGAGCTCATGTTCTGGAACTCCGTCGGGGAGTGAGCCGCTGGGACGGGCGCGCGGGTTCCCCGGCCGGTGCCGCCCATCCCCTCCGGCCGGGGTGACCGCCCGGCACTTCTGACATCCCATCAGAACCGCCGGACCCGTCGTGGTCAGCCGCTCAGCTCCTCGTGGCGCGCGGCCAGGCGGCGCATACCGTCCGCGGTGAGTGAGCCGTGCAGGCGCAGCCGGGCGATGCCGCCGTCGGGGAAGATGTCGATCCGGACGTGGGTGACGGGCGGCGCCCCGGCCGGCAGGAAGCGGTGCACGGTGTCGGGCTGCAGGCGCGTGCGGGGCAGCAGTTCGGTCCAGTCGCCGCCCTCGCCGTCGCGGCCGAACAGGGCCGCCCAGCCCGCCGAGTTGCCCTTGAGGCAGCCGGTGTCGATCTCCACCGCGCGGATCACGGAGCGCTCGGTGAGGCGGTAACGGACCCAGTCGTTGCCGGTGCCGCGGCGACGCCGGGTCTCCCAGCCCTCGTCCATCGTGCGGGAGCGGCCCGGCTGGATGGTGTGGGCGGGTGGGGAGTAGAAGCGGTCCGAGGCGTCCTCGACCCGGCCGCCGTTCTCCAGCGCGGCGACATCGAAGGTGCCCAGCGCGGCGAGCCAGTCCGGCGCCGGGACGACCTCTCCGTGGACCCGGAGGCGGGCGACACCGCCGTCGGGATGCTGGTTGAGGCGCAGATGGGTGAAGCGGCGGCCGGTATCGACGAGGAAGCCGTTGGCGGCGTGGCCGCCGATGGGGGTCCGCGGGACGAGGGGCGTCCAGGTCACCCCGTCGGCGAGGAGTCCGGCCGGTGACGGGGAGCCCTCGACGCAGGTGCCCTCGACGCTGACGGACTGCGGGTAGTTGCCGCGGAAGTGGGCGGTGTCGACGACGATGCCGTGGATCACGCCGGGGGCGCCGAGCCGGATCAGCGCCCAGTCGTGGTCCTCGTCCGCCGGGAACGGGTGGTCGCCGTCGGTGCCGCGCCGTCTGCGGGTCTCCCAGCCGTCCATGATCTTGCCCTTGTGGCCGAAGGCCTCGGGGTCGAAGCGGGCGGGGCCGGGCGTGAGGAGGTTCTCCCGCTCGGCGAAGAACTCGTCGTTCGCCGCGATGACGCCCGCGCCCAGCCGCCGGTCGGCCAGGTCGGGGAGCTGGGTGAAGGGGAAGCCGTCAGGGCCGGGGGTGCGGTAGTCGGCGTACGGGTCGCCGCCTCGGTACGGGGCGGCGTCGCCGGTGTAGCGGGGAAGGCCGGCGGCGGTCATGCGCGGTGCGGCCGTTCGAGCAGCTCGCCGGTGGGCTCGGCGAGGGTGGTGCCGTCGTTGATCCGGCGGCCGCGCAGCCAGGTGGACCGGACGACGCCGTACAGGGTCTTGCCGGCGTATGCGGTGATCTTGTTGCGGTGCTGGAGGGCCTGCGGGTCGACGGTGAAGGTCTCCTCGGGGGCGAGGACCGTGAAGTCCGCGTCCCGGCCGGGCTCGATGGCGCCCTTCCGGTCGAGGCCGACCAGCGCCGCCGGTGCGGTGGCCATCCAGCGCACCACGTCGTCGAGGGTGTGGCCGCGCTCGCGGGCCTCGGTCCAGATGGCGGGCAGGCCGAGCTGGAGGGAGGAGATACCGCCCCAGGCCGCGCCGAAGTCCGCGGTCTTGAGGTCGGCGGTGGACGGCGAGTGGTCGGAGACGATGCAGTCGATGGTGCCGTCGGCCAGCCCCTCCCACAGCGCGTCCTGGTTGGCGGCCTCACGGATCGGCGGGCAGCACTTGAACTCCGTTGCGCCGTCCGGGACTTCCTCGGCGGTCAGGGTCAGGAAGTGCGGGCACGACTCGACGGTGATCCGGACGCCCTCGCGCTTGGCGGCGGCGATCAGCGGCAGTGCGTCGCTGGAGGACAGATGCAGGACGTGGACCCGCGCGTCGAGGCGCTGGGCGAGCACGATCAGCCCGGCGATGGCGTCGTTCTCGGAGATGCGCGGGCGGGAGGCGAGGAAGTCGGCGTACTTGGGGCCATGCGGCTCGGGCGCCGCCTCCAGGTGGCCCGGGTCCTCGGCGTGCACGATCAGCAGGCCGTCGAAGCCCGCGATCTCGCCGAGGGCGGCGGCCAGTTGTTCCTGGTCGACCTCGGGGAACTCGTCCACACCGGACGGCGACAGAAAGCATTTGAAGCCGAAGACCCCGGCGTCGTGCAGCGGGCGCAGGTCCTTGACGTTGCCGGGGATGGCGCCGCCCCAGAAGCCGACGTCGATATGCGCCTTGCTGCGGGCGACCGCGCGCTTGGTGTCGAGGTGGGCGGCCGTGGTGGTGGGCGGGAGGCTGTTGAGCGGCATGTCCACGAGGGTGGTGATCCCGCCGGCCGCGGCCGCGCGGGTGGCCGTCCAGAAGCCCTCCCACTCGGTGCGGCCCGGGTCGTTGACGTGGACGTGGGTGTCGACGAGGCCGGGCAGCAGGACGTCGTCACCGAGGTCCTCGACCCGCGCCCCGGCCGGAGCCGGGTCGTCGTACGGCAGCACCGCGGTGATCCTGCCGTCCTGGACGGCGACGGACGCGGCGCGCGTCCCCTGCGGGGTGACGACGCGCCTGGAGCGCAGCACCAGCTCTGTTTCGGACACCCGGTCCCCTCCTCGTAGCTGTTTTCATCGTGGCGTGCGGGCGCGTGGGGTGCACGGCCGCCGAAGTGGCCGCGCACCCGGAGCGCGTCGCGCACGCCGGAGTGACATGCGGTTTCAACAGTCTGTTGAATGAGTCTTCACTCCGGACCCCGGCCCGTCAAGACCCCTCGGCCGGGACCGGCACGACGACCGCCCCGGCCCCCTCGGAGGCCGCAGGATCCGTCGCCACGGCGGCGCTGACCTGCGACGGGATGATCTCGTCCGGCACCGGTGCGGCGATTGCGGCGGACCGGTCACGGCCCGAGACCAGGACGTAGAGCGCACCGGCGAGCCCCATTCCGAAGATCCAGGAGAACGGCGCCACCACGTCGAAGGCCGGGACCAGGGCGAGCGCGGCGGAGACCGCGGCCGCCGGAAGGAAGGCGATCACGGCCTTCGGGTTGTAGCCCCGGCGGTAGAAGTACGCCCCCCGGGCATCGGCCGAGAACAGCGCATCGACATCGATCCGGCCCCGGCGCACCAGGTAGTAGTCGACGAGCAGAATCGCCACCAGCGGCCCGAGGAAGGCGCCGAGGGCCCCCAGGAAGTACTGGATCACCAGCGCCGAGGAGTACAGCTTCCAGGGCATGACGACGATGGCCAGCACCGCGGTGATCATGCCGCCGCGCTTGAAGTTCAGATACTTCGGCGCGAGATTGGCGAAGTCGTAGGCGGGCGAGACGAAGTTGGCGACGACATTGATGCCGATGGTGGCGACGATGAAGGACAGCGCGCCGACGACGGTGACCACCGGGTTGTCGATCTTCTGGATCACCTTCACCGGGTCGTAGATCGCCTCGCCGAAGACGGAGATGGTGCCCGCGGTGACCAGCACGGCGACCATCGCGAAGGCGGTGAAGTTCACCGGCAGCCCGATCAGGTTGCCGCGCCGGTAGGAGCGGTGGTCGGGCGTGAAGCGGGCGAAGTCCGCGTAGTTGAGGACCAGGGTCAAGAAGGTGGCCACGGTCAGACTGACCGCGATGAGGCTCTGTTCGAGCTGCGCGGAGCCGCTGAGGCCGGTGAGGCTGCGGGTCAGCGAGATGTCACCGCCGGCCTTGACGACGAGGTACACCGCGAGCGCGAGGACCACGAGCCAGACCACCGGTCCGGTCGCGAAGTCCTGGACCTTGCGGATGAACTCCATCCCGCGGGTCAGCAGGACGGCCTGCAGCCCCCACATCACCATGAACGCGATCCAGCCCAGGGTGGACAGCCCCAGCACCGAGTTGTGGTGGTAGACCTCCAGGCCCGGCGCTAGCTGCAGGGTCAGCAGGACCACGGCGGTCGAGGCCAGCCAGGTCTGGATGCCGTACCAGGCCACGGCCATGACGGCGCGCAGCAGCGCCGGGATGTTGGCGCCGTAGACGCCCCAGCTCGCGCGGGCGAGCACCGGATAGGGCACACCGGTCCGGTGCCCGGCGTGCCCCATGCGGTTCATCAGCCAGTAGACGATCGAGATGCCGGCCAGCAGCGCGACGAACACCTCCCAGGCGGGCAGGCCCAGCACGAACAGGCTGGAGGCGAAGGCGTAATTGCTGATCGCGTGGGTGTCGGACATCCACAGCGCGAAGATGCTGTACGTGCCCCATTTGCGCTCGGGGGCCGGGGCGAGGTCCTCGTTGAAGAGACGTGGGTCCGGCTGCGGGGGCTTCGGGGGTGTGGACACGTGTCCTCCCAGGCAGGTTGGGTGGAGCTTAGGGGGTCAGTTGTCAGATGCCTGATGTCTGTGCGGAAAATTCAGTGGGGCGTGGGGAGCCCTGAGCGCGCCCCGGGGACAGATGGGCGCTCAGCGGCCAGGAGCCGATGACCTTGGGGCGGGGCGGCGCGAAGCTGCGGCCCGCACTGGTGGTCAGCCCGAGGCCGACGACCGCCTCCGCGAACTTCACCGCCGCGGCGACACCGTCCACCACCGGTACCCCCAGCGCCGCGGCGACCTTCTCCTGGAGCCCGGCCATCCCGCCGCAGCCCAGACAGATCACCTCGGCACCGGCCCGGACGGCGTCACGAGCGGTCTCGATGATCACCTCGACGGTGCGCTCCGCGTCCTCCTCCAGCTCCAGGACGCCGAGCCCGGTGCCCCGGACCGCGGCACAGCGCTGCAGCAGTCCCGCGGTCAGCAGCCGGTCCTGTATCTGCGGTACGGCACGGTCGAGGGTGGTGACGATGCCGTAGGCGTGGCCGAGCATCATCGCCATCTGGGCGGCGCTCTCGGTGATGTCCAGGACGGGTACGTCCAGCAGTTCCTGGGCACCCTCCCGGCCCGGTTCGCCGAATCCGGCCATGACCAGCGCGTCAAAGGCCAGGTCGAGGGTGGCGAGCCGGTCCAGTACGGCCGCGGCGCTGAGATAGCCCTCGAAGTGGCCCTCGATCGACTCCGGCCCCCACAGGGGTTCGGTGGCGATGATCTCGGTGCCCGGGGCGGCGGCTGCGGTGGCGGTGGCGCGGATCGAAGCGGTCATGGAAGCCGTGGTGTTCGGGTTCATGACGAGAATGCGCATGACGCTCCAGCGATTTGGAGGATTCCACAGAATGGACAGTATGTTTCGCGCAGCAGAACGTAGCTATGGCCACTGGCACCGTCAAGAGATCGCGGCTAGGTGTGCGCCCGGCGGTTCACTCCGTGGGACAAAGCAAGCCTGACCGGTGGGAACGAGTGTGCGAGAGTCCATGTGCGGGCGTACGGGGACCGGTAGGCTTCTCCGGTCGGGCCCGGCGCCCGCACGTGCCAGCCGAGACCGATCAGCCCCGCCCCGAAAGGAACGCTCCGTGCCGTCGTCCAGCGCCAGCACCTCCGCCGCCGAAGCCAAGCCAGGCGCCAGCGGCGGCGTCCAGTCCCTCGAGCGCGCCTTCGACCTGCTGGAGCGGATGGCCGACGCCGGTGGCGAGGTCGGCCTGAGCGAGCTGTCCACCAGCAGCGGGCTGCCCCTCCCCACCATCCACCGCCTGATGCGCACGCTCGTCGCCTGCGGCTACGTCCGCCAGCAGCCCAACCGCCGCTATGCGCTGGGCCCCCGTCTGATCCGGCTCGGCGAGAGCTCCTCACGGCTGCTGGGCACGTGGGCCCGGCCGTTCCTGGCCCGCCTGGTCGAGGAGACCGGCGAGACGGCCAACATGGCGCTGCTCGACGGCGACGAGATCGTCTATGTCGCCCAGGTCCCGTCCCGGCACGCGGTACGGATGTTCACCGAGGTCGGACGCCGGGTGCTGCCGCACTCCACCGGCGTGGGCAAGGCCCTGCTGTCGAACCATCCCCCGGAGGAGGTCCGCGCGCTGCTCGGCCGTACGGGCATGCCCGCCGCGACCGAGAAGACGATCACCGACCCGGACCGCTTCCTCGAAGCGCTCGCCGACGTCCGCCGCCTCGGCTACGCGGTCGACGACAACGAGCAGGAGATCGGTGTCCGCTGCCTGGCGGTGCCGGTGCCCAACTCCCCCACCTCGGCGGCGATCTCCATCTCCGGCCCGACGGGCCGGGTCACCGAGGCCTCAACGGACAAGATCGTGCCGGTCCTGCAGGACGTCGCGGCGCAGCTGTCGGTGGCCCTCGCGAATCAGACGCCGGCGTAGCGGGACGGGGCGGGGCCTTCGGGGGCGGGTGGCGTACGGGCCCTCCTCGCGGGCTGGGGGGGGCGGCGTACGGCTCGCGGGCGGGCAGGCAGCCCGCAATGGCTCCTTCGGGGGCGCGCGGGCGGCGTACGGCCCTTCGCGGACGGGCAGGCAGCGTACGGGGCTGGTCCGCACACGACTCTGCCGCGGCGCGCAACCAACCGGCTCGCGAGCCGGTCAGCGCACCGGTGCGCCGGACTCCGGTCCGGGCTGCGCGGTGGTGGTCACCAAGCGCGCGGCAGCTCGCCGAAACGGTCGATACCCTCGCGCACCTCTGCCAGCGCGGGTGACAGCGCGCTCACCGATCCGACCGCCCCGGCAATCAGCAGGAGCGAACGGCGCAGCCGGGGCACCTCGGGCATCCCGTGGCTCACCATCGCGTCCAATGCGGCCAGCTCATCATCGGCGGCCACCCGATCCGGTAACTCCCCTGGAAGTACGGCCAGTTGGCGGCGCAGCCGGGCCACTGCCCCGCGCAATTCCTGGACCCGTGGGTCGCCCTCGACCCCGGTCACTCGTCTGTCCCTCTGCAGCTGTTCCACAACGACGGCGTCCTCCAAAGCCGTTGCCCGTTCCACAATGCGGGCCAGTTAACGCCACTCTGCGCTGATCGCGCCATACGGAGAGCGAAAAAACCGGATCACCGAGTGAATCCGGTGGGCGTGGCCCATGCCTGACGGCTCCTTAGGGCGTGGTGCGCGATTGAGGTCGGGGCGTGCCGGCCTGGCGGGTCGGCTGGTGGGTGATCATCTTTCGGCGGTGCGGTCGGAGATCAGGCCGGCGACGGCTCGGTAGCTCTCATCGAAGTACTCGCGGCGTCCGAGGAAGCGTTGGAGAGTTCGCCATTGCTTGTGCTCGGCGTTCGCGTGCTCCACGCAGATGCGTTCCGAAGACTGCTGGTGGCGCTCGGCCTCCCAGGCGGTGACCTCCTTGGGCGGCGCGTCCTTCATCGGAACACCAGCCCATGGTCCGGGCCGGCCCCTGGCGCGCGCCGACGGTCGTGACCTCGGCGTTCACGCCGCCGGCCCTCCTCCGCGGCCGGCCCCCTTTCCCGTACAACCCTTCAGGCTCACCAGAGGTCATCTCCGAGTCCGCACGTATGTCCTGGAGAGGAACTCATGTCCCGGCCCCATCACAAGCGTTCCCGGCGTCCCGTCGTCCTGGGCGCCACCGCCGTCGCGGCCGCACTGGCCGGTGGCCTGCTCATCACGCTGCCCGGCGGCGCGAGCGCCGCCGCGTCGGGCCTCGCCGACGACTTCAACGGTGACGGCTACCGCGATCTGGCGACCGGCGCCCCGGGTGCTGTCGCGGGCGGGAAGGCGAAGGCGGGCGCCGTGGTCGTCAACTACGGCTCGTCGAGCGGTATCAGCGCCGCGCGCCACAAGACCACATCGCAGAGTTCCTCCGGCGTGCCGGGCGCCTCGGAGACCTCCGACCGCTTCGGCACCGAACTCGCGCACGGTGACCTCAACAACGACGGCTACGGCGATCTCGTCGTGGGCACACCGCTGGAGGACGTCAGCGGCGACGTCGACGGCGGTTCGGTCACCATCCTGTGGGGCGGCTCGTCCGGCCTGTCAGGCGGCACGACGATCAGCGACCCGAACGCGTCGGGCCACGACCGGTTCGGCCAGTCCCTCGCGGTCGGCGACTTCACCGGTGACGGGAAGGCCGATCTGGCGGTCGGTTCCACCGGCAAGGACGTGTGGATCTTCAAGGGCGGCTTCACCAAGTCCGGCGGCGCGGCCGGGAAGCTGCGCTTCGACGCGCAGATCGAGTCCGGCGCTTACCCCAAGGGCGCCGTCCAGCTGGCCGCCGGGGACTTCGACAACGACAGGACGGACGACGTGGTGGTGGGGTCCTCCGCGGGCAACTTCGTCTACCGGGGCGCCTCGACCGGGCCCACTCTGCAGACCGAGGCGGGCACGGGGTACGCGGGCGCGCTCACCGTGGCGGACTTCGACCGCGACGGGCACGACGACCTGGTCGTCGGCACCGACTTCGTCTCCGTCACGGACCAGACGGCGAAGGGTGGCTACGCCACCGTGTTCTACGGCGGTGCGGCGGGCGTCGACACCACTCGCAGCGCCGTCTTCAGCCAGGACACCGCGGGCGTGCCGGGAGCGGACGAGTCCGACGACTCGTTCGGTGGCACACTCGCCGCGGGCGACGTCAACGGTGACGGCTACCCGGACCTCGCCGTCGGCGCGAACTTCGAGACCATCGGCTCCGCGACCCACGCCGGCAACGTCTGGGTGCTGCGCGGCGGCGCCTCCGGCCTGACGGGGACCGGCGCCCAGTCCTTCAACCAGGACACCTCGGGTGTCCCGGGCGCCAACGAGTCGTCGGACATGTTCGGCGACGCCATCCACCTCGCCGACCACAACAAGGACGGCCGCGCCGATCTGTCGGTGGGCGCGGGCGGCGAGAACAGCGACGACGGCGCCGTGTGGGTCCTGCGCGGCTCCAACGGAGGCGTCACGGGCACCGGCGCGGTGAGTTTCGGTGCGTCGTCCGTCGGCATCGGGAACTCGGGGGATGACCCCATGTTCGGGGATGCCATGTCGGGCTCCTGAGCACGTAGACAGACAGCCGGAAGGGGCGGCACCGGAGGATTCCGGCGCCGCCCCTTCCGTTGTGCTGACTTATGGCCGGCGACGTCGCCCTTCGCGCACCAAGTCGTTAGGTTTTTTCCCCCGCCGCCCACCCCCCTTCGGGGGGTGGGCGGGTGTAGTGACGCAGGTGCCCACCCCTAACGGGGTGGGGGAGGAGGTGGCGAGGCGGGGAAGCCGGGAGCGCCCAGGCAAGCGGGGTACGCAGGCGGCCGCCCGACGGCGCGCACAGGGCCCCCGACGGCACGCTGAGCCCCCGAGGCCCCCCCGAGAGCCGCTCAGCGCACCCACCCCGCCAGGCGCAGCCAACCCGTCTCAGGACTCCTGCTCGGGCTCCACCGCGTTGCGCCAGACCCGGACGTCGATGGTCATGTAGCTGCTGGGGTCCGTCTTCGGGGCATAGCCCTTGAAGGTGATCAGCGCGACATGGCCGTACTTGGTGGTGAGGCACATCTGCGCGCCCTTGGAGAGCCGCTTGGTCAGGATGCTGTCGGTGAACCGGGTCTCGTTGCGGCAGGTGGCGAGCGTGCCCTCCTGGCCGGCGTTGAGCAGCACCAGCTTGCCGGTCTCGGTGTCGACCTCGTCGTCCGTGTAGGAGTTGTCCGTGTACGAGAAGTCGATGTCCGTGTCGTTGTCGGAGTCGGTCGGGTGGACCGGCTCGTCGGACAGCGAAATGTGGTAGTCGTCGGGCAGGTTGATGGTCTTGTAGTCGACCGGGGTCGGGTCCTTCACCGGGGCGCCGCTCCCGCCGTCACCGGGGCTCGCGGTCGGGTCCCCGGTGGGCGTCGGCGAGGAGTCCTTGTTCGCCGTCTTGCTGCCGCCGGCGGACTGGTTGCCCTTCTTCTGGCCCTCGCCCTTCATGAAGGTGTAGACGAGGGCGCCGCCGGCGCCCGCGAAGGCCAGCAGACAGACCACGGCCAGGACCGCGATCAGCCCCTTGCGCTTCTTCTTCGGCGGCTGCGGGGCGGGCACGGCGGAGGTCGGGCCGGTCACCGCCGGTCCGGTGGCCATCGGTACGGCGGCGGTCGGTACTGCGGCGGTCGGTCCGGTGGCCGTCGGCGCGCCGGTCCCGGCGACGGTCGGCGCGTAGGCCGCCGGGCCGAAGCCGGGCGGCGGGGTCTGCGGGTGGCTCAGCTCGGTCGGCACCGGTGCGACCGGCGCCGTGGGCGGGGCCGGCGGCTGCGTCGGCCGGCCCGGCGACGGGGCGGGCGGGTTCGGCGGCTGGGCCAGAGCGGCCGCGGTGGGCGCCTCCAGCGGGGGCGGCGGCGTCTGTGCGGGCGCGGGCGCGGCGGCCCGTGTGGTGATGTCGGCGGCGACGGCGGTGGGCAGCCACTCCTCGGGGCGGCGCAGCTGCGTCTGGCCGGAGGCCGCGCCGCACAGCGCGATCACCTCGGCTACGGAGGGCCGGTCCGACGCCTCCTTGGACAGACAGCGGGTCACCAACTCCCGCAGCTCGTCGGGGAGTCCGGTCAGATCCGGCTCCTCGTGGACGATGCGGTAGAGCACTCCGTGCGAGGTGCCCTCACCGAACGCCGGGGTGCCTATGGCCGCGTAGGCGGCGACCTGGCCGAGCGCGAAGACATCGGTGGCGGGGCTGATGGTGCTGCCCGCGGCCTGCTCGGGCGCCATGAAGGTGGGGGTGCCGACGGTGACGCCGCTGCTGGTCAGGGACGTGGCGTCGGCGGCGCGGGCGATACCGAAGTCGATGACGCGCGGGCCGTCGGCGGCCAGCAGCACGTTGGACGGCTTCAGATCGCGGTGCACGATGCCCGCGCCATGGATGACCTGCAGCGCCTCGGCGATCCCGGCGACCAGCAGCAGCACGGTCGGCACCGGCAGCTTGCCGTGCCCGGCGACCGCCGCGGCGAGCGAGGGGCCGGGTACGTACGCGGTGGCGAGCCAGGGGCTGGGGCCTTCGGCGTCGCTGTCGATGACCGGCGCGGTGAACAGGCCCTGCACGCGCTGCGCGGACTGCACCTCCTGCTTGAAGCGGCGGCGGAACTCCGCGTCTTCGCTGAACTCGGGGCGGATCACCTTGATGGCCACCGGCCGCCCGCCGGGCGTGTAGGAGAGATAGACCTTCCCCATGCCACCGGAGCCGAGCCGCGCCGTGAGGCGGTAGCCCGCGATCGCCCGCGGATCGTCACCTTCCAGCGGCTGGAAGATTCCGGATCCGCCCGCACTGTTCACCACTACTGGGTCCCCCGACTCAAAAAGGCCCGCCACTTCGGCACGACGGCCACGATGTCCGCAACGGGGATGAACCTTATCCGGCCAGGCGCCACACCCTCACATCGCCGGTGACGAACATGGCGCCTTGTCCGAAGGGCCGGTTTCGCGACGGGATTTGGCGGCCGGGACCTTCCGCGTACCGCCCTGACGCGCGGTGCCCGGAAATGGCTTGATGACGCGTCGGCACATACGTTCCCCCGGACACCCTTTGGTGTGGGCAGACGTGATCCGATGCGTATGGCGGGACACGGTGGAGCATTCTCCCTTTCAAGGAAATATCCGGCATATCACTGGATCGGAGAATGCCATGGAGCCCAACTCCGGCCCCGGCAACGGCTCGAACCCCCGCCGCGTGAGCGTCGTACAACTCATCTGCCGCGCGTACGGCCTGTCCGACGCATCGGAAATCACGATGGAGCACATAGACCGCTATGTCGCCGAGCGCCGGCGGGCAGAGGAACGCACACATCATCTGCGCGACCGGTTCCGACCGCACATCCCCCGGCCACGGGCCTCCGGTGACGCGGCCTGACCCGGCCGGCCACGCCCCAACGGGCCGCGGGGCACGGTGTCATGGGGTAAGCAGTCCCCATGGCACCGACAGCACCGAAAGACCCACGAGAACAGCCGCACCGGGCCCGGCCGGACGCCCCTGAGGGGACGCGGAACGCCGGGCGGCCCGAGGGAAGGGTGGCGGGTCTGCTGCTCGCCGCGGGCGGCGGGCGGCGGCTGGGGGGACGGCCCAAGGCGCTGCTCGACCACCGGGGACGGCCACTGGTCGAGCACGCCGCACGGGCCCTGCGGGACGGCGGCTGCCACCCTGTGCACATCGTGCTGGGGGCGGCCGCCGCTGCCGTGCGCGAACGGGCCGAACTCGCGGCGTACGGCCTCTCGGAGAACCCGGACTGGGCCCAGGGCATGGGCTCTTCACTGCGTGTGGGCCTGGCCGCGCTGGCGGAGTCCGGGGCGGATGCGGTGGTGGTGTCCCTGGTGGACCAGCCGGGCATCGGTGCCGCGGCGGTGGCGCGGGTGGTGGCGGCGTACGAGGGCCGCGCCTCGCTCGCCTCCGCGGCGTACGACGGCCGGCGCGGCCACCCGGTGCTCTTCGGCGCCGACCGCTGGGCGGACATCGCGGCGGACGCGGAGGGCGACCGCGGGGCGCGCGGCTACCTCCAGCGGTATGCGGACGCCCTCACCCTCGTCGAGTGCTCCGACATCGCGGAGCCGTACGACATCGACACGCCGGAGGATCTTCACCGTCTGGAGTGAGAGCGGGCCTTGGCCGGCGGTCTCCGTACCCGGGGTGGAAGTAATGCAGAGTGACCGCCGTGGCACCGAGAGCCATTCGATCACCACTTCTGTCGACCCTGAGAATCTCGACGTCAACAAACCATTGAAGTTCCGCGATAAGGAAACTAGTCTCCACTGGTCAGAAGCGCCCTGAACCCAGTCGGCGCCCGCGACCGTACCCGGGAGCCCGCGGCACCCCGTGCCGCCCGGTGTCCCGGCGGCCGCCGGGCACCGCCGCTGAATGGAGTGACAGCTCATGTCCGCACCAGCGCCGTCCCCGCTGGCCATCGTCGAAGTCGACCCCGCGCACACCCCCGAACGGCAGGGCGAGGTCCTCACCGACGCCGCGCTCACCTTCGTCGCCGAGCTTCACCGCCGGTTCACCCCGCGCCGCGACGAGCTGCTCGCCCGCCGCACCGAGCGCCGCGCCGAGATCGCCCGGACCAGCACGCTGGACTTCCTTCCGGAGACCGAGCGGATCCGCGCCGACGACAGCTGGAAGGTGGCCGAGGCGCCCGCGGCCCTCAATGACCGCCGGGTGGAGATCACCGGCCCCACCGACCGCAAGATGACCATCAACGCGCTCAACTCGGGCGCCAAGGTCTGGCTCGCCGACTTCGAGGACGCCTCCGCGCCGACCTGGGAGAACGTCGTCTCCGGGCAGCTCAACCTGATCGACGCCTACGAGCGCCGCATCGACTTCACGGACGCCGCGTCCGGCAAGTCGTACGCCCTCAAGCCCGCCGAGGAGCTCGCCACCGTCGTGATGCGGCCGCGCGGCTGGCACCTCGAAGAGCGTCATCTGCAGTTCGAGGGGCGGCCGGTGCCCGGCGCCCTGGTGGACTTCGGGCTGTACTTCTTCCACAACGCCCAGCGCCTGCTGGACCTCGGCAAGGGCCCGTACTTCTACCTGCCGAAGACCGAGTCGCACCTGGAGGCCCGCCTCTGGAACGAGATCTTCGTCTTCGCCCAGGACTATGTCGGCATCCCCCAGGGCACGGTGCGCGCCACCGTCCTCATCGAGACCATCACGGCCGCGTACGAGATGGAGGAGATCCTCTACGAGCTGCGCGACCACGCCTCGGGACTGAACGCCGGACGCTGGGACTACCTCTTCTCCATCGTCAAGAACTTCCGTGACGGCGGCGCCAAGTTCGTCCTCCCGGACCGCAACGCGGTCACGATGACGGCGCCGTTCATGCGCGCCTACACCGAACTCCTCGTCCGCACCTGCCACAAGCGCGGTGCGCACGCCATCGGCGGTATGGCGGCCTTCATCCCCAACCGCCGTGACCCCGAGGCCAACGAGAAGGCGCTCGCCAAGGTCAAGAACGACAAGGACCGGGAGGCCGGCGACGGCTTCGACGGCTCCTGGGTCGCGCACCCCGACCTGGTCCCGGTCGCCCGTGCCTCCTTCGACGCGGTGCTCGGTGACAAGCCGAACCAGAAGGACCGTCTGCGCGAGGACGTCTCGGTGTCGGCCGCCGACCTCATCGCCATCGACTCCCTCGACGCCAAGCCCACCTATCAGGGCCTGATCGACGCGGTCCAGGTCGGCACCCGCTATATCGAGGCCTGGCTGCGCGGCCTGGGCGCCGTCGCCATCTTCGGCCTCATGGAGGACGCCGCGACCGCCGAGATCTCCCGCTCCCAGATCTGGCAGTGGGTCGACGCCGGTGTCGTCTTCGAGAACGGCGAGAAGGCCACCGCGGAGCTGGTGCGCACACTCGCCGCGGAGCAACTGGCCGCCATCCGCGCCGAGATCGGCGAGGAGGCCTTCACCTCGGGCAAGTGGCAGCAGGCCCATGACCTGCTGCTGAAGGTCGCGCTGGACGCGGACTACGCGGAGTTCCTGACGCTGCCCGCGTACGAGCTGCTGGTCTGAGCCGACTCGGCGTCCGTCGTTCCGGTTGTGCCGCGGTTCCGTTGGGGAGCCGCGGCACAACGGCGTTCCGGCCGCCGTCGCGCGACAAGGCGGGTGCCCCTGGACGGTGTGGTGTCATGTGATCACCAAGTGGAGAGGCAGTCGGATGGATGACCGGCCAGGAGATCACGGTGAGCCGCCGGCCACGGGCGGGGACGCGGGCGGGGACGCGAGCGCGGGCCAGGAGCCGGGGATGACGGTGGCCGAGCGTGTGCGGCGGGTCCAGGGTTCCCTGTCGCCCGCGGAGCTCAAGATCGCCCGCGCGCTGATGGCGCACTACCCCGCGGCGGGCCTGGAGTCGACGTCCGGGCTGGCCGGGCGGGCGGGGGTGAGCCCGCCGACCGTGGTCCGCTTCGTCGCCCGGCTCGGCTTCGAGGGCTACCGGCAGTTCCAGCAGTCGCTGCGGGACGAGGTGCAGGCGCGCCGGGCCTCCCCGCTGACCCTGCGGCCGGTGATCAGCGAGACCTCGCCGACCTCGGACCTGGTCGAGGCGGCGGCGGAGGTCGGCCGGGGGGCCTTGAGCCACACCTTCGCCGCGCTGCCGGAGCAGGAGTTCGACCGGGCGGTCGAGCTGATCTGTGACCCGGCGAAGCGGATCGTGAGCTTCGGCGGGCGGTTCTCCCGTCTTCTGGCCGAGTACCTGGATCTGCATCTGCGGCTGCTGCGGCCGGGCACACAGGTGCACATACCGGCCCCCGGCGGGGACGGCGGCTTCCGGGTGGATCTCGGACGGCGCGAGGTGTGTGTGGTCTTCGACTTCCGGCGCTATCAGCGCGACACCGTGGAACTCGCCCGCTTCGCGCAGGAGCGCGGCGCGCGGGTCGTGCTGTTCACCGATCCATGGCTGTCGCCCGTGGCCGAGTTCGCCGATGTCGTGCTGCCCGTGCGGGTCGAGGCGCCCAGTCCGTTCGACAGCATCGTGGCGCCCGTGGCGGTGGTGGAGGCGCTGGTGGCCGCGGTGCACGTACGGCTGGGATCGGCGGCGGAGGAGCGGATGAGGGCCGCTGAGGAGGCGTCGGGCGACCGCACCATGGAATGACGCCACGCCATGAAATGAATATTTCATGCACTCCTATTGACGCGCTCCCTGGAACGTATGTTTCATGACGGGGCTCGGGCTGCTGTGGACTCAGCCCCGTCTCCTCCTCGGAGCGCCCTGTGTCGAATCCCCCTCGAACACGCAAGCTGCGCTTGTGGGAAGCGCTAACCCTCTCCGTCGGTCTCATGGGGCCGACACTCGCCATGGGCCTCAACGGGGCCGGAGTGGCAACCACGGTCGGCAAGGCCGTCCCCCTCGTCTTCCTGCTCGGCCTGCTCGGTGTCGGCCTGGTCGCCTACGGCTTCTGGCGGCTGACCCAGCACTTCAACCAGGCCGGTTCCGTCTACGCCCTGGCCGGGGCCACCATCGGCCCCCGCGCCGGATTCTTCGGCGGCTTCGCCCTGCTGGGCACCTACCTCGCCTTCCTCGTCTGCACCCTCGCCGCGACCGGTGTCTTCGCCCAGGCGTTCCTGCACGCGATGGGCATCCGGTCCACCGGGCCCTGGGTGGCCGTCGCGTTCCTCGCGGCCCTCGGCGTCACCGCGCTCAACTCCCGGGACGGCCGCACCACCGCCCGCACCCTGCTGATCGTGGAGGGCATCGGCATCCTCGCCATGCTGGTACTCGCCGCCGTCATCATGGGACGGGCCACCACAGGATCGGCGCCCCGGCACCAGAGCCTCGACCTCTCGGTGTTCACCGCCGGCGGCACCACGTACAGCGCGGTGGTGACGGCCACCGTCTTCGCCTTCCTGTCCTGGGCCGGGTTCGAGGCCTGCGCGTCGCTGGGTGAGGAGACCGACGACCCCAAGCGCAACATCCCCCGCGCGCTGGCCGGCAGTGTGCTGCTGACCGGCTGCCTCTACGTCCTGATGATGTTCGCCCAGACCATCGGCTTCGGCACCGACGCCCAGGGGGTGCGCGAGTTCGGCGCGGCGGAGTCGGCCCTCTCGACGCTCTCCGGGCAGTACATCGGCACCTGGTTCGCGCTCGTCATCGCCTTCACCGCGGTCGCCTCCGCCTTCGCCGCCGCGCTGTCCTCCTCGGCGGCGGCCGCCCGTATGGTCCAGGCGCTGGCCCGGGACGGCTTCGGGCCGCGCGCCCTCGCCCGCACCCACCCCGTCACCGGTGCCCCGACCACGGCCCTGCGGGTGTGCGGCGCCGTCGCGGCGGCGCTGACCGCGGTGATGTACGGCACCGGGGCCGCCGCCTTCGACACGTACTACTGGTACGCCACCATCGGCGTGCTGTGCGTCCTGGTGGTGTACGCGGTCGCCGGGGTCGGGGTGATCGTCTTCACCCTCTCCGGCCGGGGCCGCATCCCCCGCTGGGAGCTGGTGGTGCCGGTCGCCGGGCTGGGCTATCTGGGCTTCGTCTTCCTCCAGCAGTCGACCGGCCAGAGTGCGCCGTACACCTACTTCCCCTGGATCGCCGCAGCCTGGTGCCTGGCCGGTGTCGCGGTCGTCCTCGCGGCGCCCTCCCTCACCCGGCGCATCGGCGCCCGGATGACCAGCGTGCTGGTCGCCGACGCGCACCCGACCGACCGAAAGGTGCCCTCTTGAAACCTCCCCCTCATAAGCGAGGGGAATTCCTAGCTCACTTTGCCTGACGCCTAGCAGGTGGCAGGGCTTACAAGATCAGCACTAGCCGGGTTGAGACCACCCCGGAGCTGGGGGCACCTCCCAGCGGTAGCTGGGGGACATCACGCGGGCGGAGTTCTTATCCCGTGGCCGGGAGGCTCCGCATGCGGTGCAGGTATACGTTCGTTCGGAAAGGGGCAGTGCGTGCTTGGCTCTCGCTCCGCAGTCTGCGCAATCCATCGTGGTGTGTGCCGGGTGCACCAGGTGCACCTTCCGCGCGTGCTTACGGCCCATCTCGACCAGCGCGGCCTTCGTCGCACTGATCGCGGCATCCGCCGCCTTACGGGCCATAGTGGTCTTGGCGAGGAACTTCGGGTCGTTGCTGGTGGTCGTCGCGGTTTCCTTGACTCCCCAGTCAATGCCGATCACACACCCGGTTTCGGGCAGTGGCTCGGACCCGGTTTCGACAACGAACGACGCGTACCAAGGGCCGAGACCGTCTCGGTACACCCGCACCGAGGACGGGTCGGACGGAAGGTCACGCGACCACACCACGGTCAGCACGATCCCGCCTGCCAGACGCAGACGGCCGTCCTTCAGACGGAAACCGCGCCGGGTGTATTCAAAGGTGGGAGAGGCGTCACGCTTCTTCTTCCACTTCGGCATGCCGGCACGCTGCCGCATCGGCAACCGGGCCTTGATGTCCTTCATCGCCTTCGCCCGGGACTTGCCGAAATCGCGTATCAACTGCTGCTGCGGCACCGAAGCGCCCTCACACAGCCACGGAATGCTCGGTCAGCATCGCGGACAGCTGCACCGGACCGCACGTCTGCCTGTCCTCGGGATGCACACGGTTATGCGCATGGACAGCCTTCGACTTGGCGACGCACTCATTCCACACCCACCGGCACCGGTCCCACTCCGCCAGCAGCAAAGCGTTCGCCGTCGACGACACACGCAACCGGAAGGTGTACCGGGCACGCCCGGTCTCCCCCCACGTCTGCGCTGCTGCCGTCACGATCACCAACTTACCCGAGAGGTACGACAGTTGAGACCGGGCGCTCAATCGGGACACCCTCACCATGACCCCGGAGGACGCCGTATCGCCTGGCGGCGATACGGCTTTCCCTGCCCTGCTCCGCAGGAGCTTCGTTTCCTCCCCCGGCCAAAGCCGGGGGTATCCACGAAGGAGAACCGATGACCCTGGTGCACACGACGGGGAAGGAGCCGGGACTCCTCGGTCCCGCCACCGTCCCCGGCCCCTCCCCCACCCTCCGCGCCGCACCCGAGGACCCACCGATGACCGACGCCGCCACCGTCTTCGTCGCCACCTGCGATCTGGCCGGGCAGGTGCGGGGGCGGGCCGTGCCCTCCTCGGAACAGGCCTCCGCGCTGCGCTCCGGCACCGGATGGGTCCCGGCCGATCTCGCGATCTCGGCGTTCGGCCCGATCGCGCCCGACAACGTCTTCGGTTCACGGGGCGACCTGCGGCTGATCCCCGATCCGGCCACCGGGATCGACATCCCGGCGGACGGCGACACCCCGGCCCTGCGGCTCTACCTCGCCGACCAGACCCTGCCCGACGGGGAGCCCTGGCCCTGTTGTCCGCGCACCTTCCTCCGCGACACGGTCGAGGAGCTGCGGGAGCGCACCGGAATCGAGGTGGTCGCCGCGATCGAGCACGAATTCGTGCTCGGCGGACTCCCGTCGAGCCCGCCGTTCTCGCTGCAGCGCTTCCGCCAGGCGGAGCCCTTCGGCTCGGACCTCGTACGGCTCCTGGAGCAGGCCGGGCTGCAGCCGGAGAACTGGCTCCCGGAATACGGGGACGGCCAGTTCGAGATCACCCTGCGCCCCGGTACCGCGATGTCCGCCGCCGATCGCGCCGTGCTGCTCAAGGAGCTGGTGCGCGACCTCGCCCGCCGCCGTGGCCTGCCGGTCAGTTTCGCGCCCCTCCTCGACCCCGACGGGGTGGGCAACGGGGTCCATCTCCATCTGAGCCTGAAGGACGCCGAGGGCCGCCCGCTCCTCTTCGACCCCTCGCGCCCGGGCCGCCTCTCCGCGCTCGGTGCCCGGTTCTCCGCCGGCATCCTGCGCCATACACCGGCCCTGACCGCCTGGACGGCACCGAGCCCGGTCTCCTTCCTCCGGCTCACCCCCCACCGCTGGAGCGCCGGAGGGATCTTCCTGGCCGAGCGCAACCGGGAGTCGCTGCTGCGGATCTGCCCCACGACACAGCTCGCCGGGGGCGACGCCGCCGGGCAGTTCCACCTGGAGTACCGCGCGGCGGACGCCACCGCCAATCCCTGGCTCGCCCTGGGCGTCCTCCTCCGCGCCGGACTGGAAGGGCTGGTCCGCGACTACGACGAGCCCACGGTGTGGCCGGAGGACACCGACGCCTCGGTGCTCGACGGTGTCCCCGCCCTCCCCTCCTCCCTCGAAGAGGCCCTGCACGCCCTCGAATCGGACGATGTCGTGCGGTCGTGGTTCGACCCGCGGCTCCTCGCCACCCATCTGTCCGTCAAGCGGTCCGAGCTCGCGCAGCTGGCCGGGCTGGACGACGCCGCACGTATCCGGAAGGTCGCCGATGTCCACTGATGCCCTGGCGGCGGCGATCGCCGAACTGCCGCTCGTGGACCACCATGTCCACGGCGCGCTCCGCGATGACGTCGACCGCGCTCAACTGGAGCTGATGCTCACCGAGTCCGACCGTCCGGTCCCGCCCTGGATGACCCAGTTCGACTCGCAGATCGGCTTCGCGGTGCGGCGCTGGTGCGCCCCGGTCCTCGGCCTGGCCGCGCACGCCGCGCCGGAGGCCTATCTCGCCCGGCGCCAGGAGCTGGGCGCGGCGGAGATCACCCGCAGACTGCTCGCGGCCTCCGGTATCGACCACTACCTGCTGGAGACCGGCTACGGGGGTGCGGAGATCCTCGGCACCGACGAGATGGCCAGTGCCTCCGGTCGCCCCGTCGACGAGGTCGTACGGCTGGAGTCCGTGCTGGAGGACGTGGCGCGCAGCGGTGTGGCCGCGGCGGAGCTGCCCGAGCGGTTCCGCGAGACCCTCGCCGCACGGACCACCGACGCGGTCGGCCTCAAGAGCATCGTCGCCTACCGGTTCGGCTTCGACTTCGACCCCGGGCGGCCGGCCGACCACGAGGTGGCCGCCGCGGCCGGGCAGTGGCTGGCCGAGTGCGCGCGCACGGGGACCGTACGGGTCACCGACCCGGTACTGCTCCGTTTCGTCCTGTGGTCCGGCGTCGACCGGGGGCTGCCCATCCAGCTGCACGCCGGGTACGGCGATCCGGACGTGGAACTGCACCGCTGCGACCCGCTGTTGCTCACCGAATTCATCAGGAGCGTGCAGCCGTACAGGGTCGACCTGATGCTGCTGCACTGCTACCCCTTCCACCGCAACGCCGGCTATCTGGCGCAGGTCTTCCCGCATGTCTACTTCGATGTCGGGCTCGGGGTGAACTACACCGGCGTACGCTCCGACGCCGTGGTGGCCGAGTCGCTGGAGCTGGCTCCGTTCGCCAAGATCCTCTTCTCCAGCGACGCCTGGGGCCCGCCCGAACTGCACCATCTGGGCGCGCTGTTGTGGCGGCGCGGGATGCTGCGGGCGATGGCGCCGTGGGTCGGCAGCGGCGAATGGGACCTCGATGAGGCGGTCCGGGTGGCCCGCATGATCGGACACGACAACGCCCGCCGGGTCTACGGTCTGGAGGGCGGCGCATGAGCCTCGACCACACCCTGACCACCCTCGCCGCACAGCTCGAACGGGAGCTGGACGACGCCGTCGAGCTGCGCCATCAGCTCCACGCCCGGCCCTGTCTGTCGGGCGACGAGGCCGCGGCCCGCGAGCTGGTGCTCGCCGCGCTGCCCGGCGGGCACACCGCTGCCGAGGTCGCCGGCACCGGCGCCGTGGTCCGCGTCGGCGGCAGCGGTCCGGCCGTCGCCGTCCGCGGTGAACTCGACGCCCTGGCGGTGCACGAGGAGACCGGTGTGCCCTGGGCGTCGCAGCACCCCGGCGTGATGCACGCCTGCGGTCACGATGTGCACCTGGCCGCTCTGGTCGCCCTCGCGCGGGCCGTGGACCGGGCCGGCGGTCCGGCCCCGCTGCTCGCCGTGCTGCAGCCCCGCGAGGAGACCTATCCCTCCGGCGCACAGGACGTCACCGAGGACGGGATCCTCGAACGGGAGCAGTGCCGGGCGACCATAGGGGCGCATGTCCAGCCGTTGCTCGCGGCGGGCACCGTCGCCTGCACCGCCGGTGGTGTCAACGCCTCGGCGGACGAGTTCACCGTGACCGTCCGGGGCCGCGGCGGCCACGCGGCCTACCCGCACCTCACCCGCGACCCCGTCGTCACCCTCGCCCATGTCGTGGTCGCCCTGCAGAGCCTGGTGAGCCGCGGGATCGACCCGATGTCGTCCGTCGTGCTGAGCGTCACCACGCTCGCCGCCGGGACCGCGGCAAATGTCGTCCCCGGCTCCGCCGAGGCCGGCGGCACCCTGCGCGCGATGCGGACGGCCGACCGCGAGGTCATCCATGAACGGCTGGTGGAGACCGCCGAGTTGGTGGCTCAGGCGTACGGCTGCACCGCGGACGTCCGGATCACCCGGGGTGAGCCGGTGCTCGACAACGACGCGACGCTGACCGCCGCGACCCGGCCGCTGCTCGCCTCACTCGGCCTGAAGGTCGACGCCGACCTGCGGTCCGCGGGCGCGGACGACTTCTCGTACTTCTCCGAGCGGATGCCCTCACTGATGCTGTTCGTGGGGACGCACGGCGGCACCGAGCAACTGCACTCCCCGACGTTCCTGCCGCCCGACGAACGGGTGCGGGACGTCGCCCACGCCCTGCTCGCCGGCTATCTGGCCGCCGCGGAGCAGTTCATCCCGCAGCACTGACACCTCCATGCCCCTGGCACCTCCCGCACCGCCCACACCTCCCGCACCCCCCGCACCCGCGTACTCAGGAACGAGGACCCGCACATGACCGCCACCGACACCGCCGGCGACCTTCCGCTCGCCCCCGAGGCCCGGGAGCACCTCCACCTCGCCGAGACCGCCACGGCCCGCAACTACCACCCGCTGCCGGTGGTCCTCAGCTCCGGCGAGGGCGCATGGGTGACCGACGTCGGCGGCCGCCGCTATCTGGACTGCCTGGCCGGCTATTCGGCGCTCAACTTCGGCCACGGGCACCCCCGGCTGCTGGCCGCGGCCCGGGAACAGCTCGCACGCCTCACCCTGACCAGCCGCGCCTTCCACAACGACCGGCTCGGCCCGTTCTGCCGGGACCTCGCCGAACTCGCCGGGATGGACCTGGTGTTGCCGATGAACACCGGCGCCGAGGCCGTGGAAACCGCGCTCAAGGTGGCACGGAAGTGGGGCTACGAGGTCAAGGGCGTACCCGCGGACCGCGCGAACATCATCGTCGCCGACGGGAATTTCCACGGGCGCACCACCACGATCGTGAGCTTCTCGACGGACCCCGACGCTCGGGAGGGCTTCGGCCCGTTCACGCCCGGCTTCCGCACCGTCCCCTACGGAGACGCCGGCGCACTGGCGGCCGCGGTCGACGAGCACACGGTGGCGGTGCTGCTCGAACCGATCCAGGGCGAGGCGGGCGTGGTGATCCCGCCGCAGGGGTACCTCCCGGCGGTGCGTGAGCTGTGCAGCCGGGAGAACGTCCTGTTCGTGGCCGACGAGATCCAGTCGGGTCTCGGCCGGACCGGCACCACCTTCGCCTGCGACGCCGAAGGGGTCACCCCGGACATGTACATCCTGGGCAAGGCCCTCGGCGGCGGCATCGTGCCGCTCTCCGCCGTGGTCGCCCGCCGCGAGACCCTCGGCGTCATCCGGCCCGGCAATCACGGCTCGACCTTCGGCGGCAACCCGCTGGCCGCCGCCGTCGGCCACACCGTCGTCGAGCTGCTGCGGACCGGCGAGTACCAGGCCCGGGCCGCCCGGCTCGGCGCGCAGCACCGCGAGCGTCTCGAAGCGCTCATAGGCCACGGTGTGCGCGCCGTCCGCAGCCGTGGGCTCTGGAGCGGTATCGATATCGACCCGCAGCTCATGTCGGGGCGCGAGGCCTGCGAACGGCTCCTGGCCCGGGGCATCCTCGCCAAGGACACCCATGGCTCCACGATCCGCCTGGCCCCGCCCCTGGTCATCGCGGCCGACGAACTCGACTGGATGACCGAGCAGCTCGCCGAGGTGCTCGCCGCGCCCCGCCCCTGACGCGATCCGCCGTACCGGGCCGTCGGATGAATCGGCGGCCCGGTTCAGCCCAGCGCACCGCCGACCGTCATCGCGGTCCGCATCGCGGCGTTCCGCAGGCCGGGCAGCCGCCGGGCGTGGGCCATCCGGTTCATCAGCCGTGCGGTACGCACCAGCCGCTGGGTCGCCGGGCGCCGGGCGCGGTCGTACGCACGCAGCGCGGCCGGCACATCCGGCGCGGCCGTCAGGGCCCGCGTCAACTCCACGGCGTCGACGAGCGCTTCGCAGGCGCCGCGGCCGAGGTCCGGGGTCATGGCGTGGGCCGCATCGCCGATGAGGGCCGTACGGCCCTGGACGTAGGAGGGCAGCGGCGGATCGAGGTAGTAGAGGTCCAGGCGCAGCACCCCGTCCTCCGTCAGCCGGTCCACGATGTCGCGCACTCCGGTGTGCCAGTGGCCGAACCACTCGCGCAGGGTGGCGGCCTCCCGGCCCGGGTCGCGCTGCCCCTCGGGCACGACGGCACAGGCGAACCAGTTGGTCCGGCCGCCCGAGCTGGGCGTGATGCCGAAGCGGCGGCCCTCACCCCAGGTCTCGGTGATGCTCCCGATCTCCCCGTCGACCGTGCCGCGCCAGGAGGAGGCGCCGACGTACCGGGCGCGGTGGCGCGGGCCGAACAGTGCCGTACGGGCCGCGCTGTTGAGGCCGTCGGCCGCTATCACCACGTCGTACGAGCCGTCCAGCGCGCCGAGGTCCTCGATGCGTTCGCCGAAGGTGACCTCCCCAGCCGCTTCCTGCAGGAGGGCGAGCAGATCGGGCCGGGAGATGAGACGGCCCACTTCACCGGTGCGCCGCTTCATGGCCTCGACGTCGAGGGTGGCGATCCGGCCGCCGTCGGGCCGCAGGAAGGCGCCGGAGGTCTGCGGCCGGCTCAGCGAGCGCACCTGCGCGCCGACCCCGAGGGCGTCCAGGGCGCCCAGCGCGGTGGGCCACAGCCCGAGGGCGGTACCGGCCGCGGGGAGGCTGCGGGCGCGTTCGAAGACGTCGACCGACCAGCCGCTCTCACGGAGGGAGAGGGCAGTGGCGAGCCCGCCGATGCCGCCGCCGACGACGGCCGCCGTGCGCTGTTTCCGGGTCATGCCGGCACGGTACTATGTCTGTAGTAGATCGGCACTACAAACATAGTAAAAGTCATGGCGAAGGGCGCTCAGGGTGGCACGACGGCGGGAGCAGGTACTGGACGCGGGAATCCAGGTACTGGGGAGCGAGGGCGCGCGGCGGCTGACCTACCAGGCCGTCGACGCGGCAGCGGGAGTGCCGTCGGGCACCACCTCCAACTACTTCCGCAACCGGGCGGCCCTGATCGACGGCATCGTCGACCACCTCCAGGCCCTGGAGCGCCGCGACTGGGAGAACTTCGCCGCGGCCGCCGCCCCGGCCGACGCCGGTGAACTCGCCGACGCCGTCACCCGGTTCCTCCGGTACGCGACCGGTCCCGAGCGGGCCAGGACCGCCGCCCGCTTCGCGCTCTACCTGGAGGCCACCGCCCGCCCCGAACTCCGCCCGACGCTCACCCGCGGCCGCGAGACCGTCGTCGGCTGGGGAGCGGAGTGGCTGCGGCGCTTCGGCTCACCGGACCCGCGGCGGCACTGCCAGATCCTCTTCGACTACATGGACGGCGTCGCCTTCCACCAACTCGCCTTCCCCACCGAGGACTTCGACCCGGGACCGGGCATCCGCGAGCTGCTGCGCGGACTGCTGGGCTGAATCCCCGCGGGGCCGGCGGGGCGCACCGGGCTCCCGGACGTGTTGACCGCCCCGGACAACTCGCGGGACGGGGCGGTCGGGGGCAGCCTTGACGGGTATACGACACCTGGCCAGCCTGGTAGGAAAGCTTCCTAACGATTGCGGAATCCACGGCCCGCTCCGACTGGAGGACTCCATGCGCACCCGATCGAGAGGCCGGACCCTGCCCAGGACCACCACCCGCGTCGCCCTGGGCCTCGCCCTGCTCGTCGTGCCGGCCGCCGCCGTCGCCGCCACCACGCTCCCGGACGCCCCGCACCGTCCGGCCACGGCGCACCACGCCCCGGTCCGAGTGCGCGCCGGGGCGGACCTCGACGACCCGGCGAAGAAGGAGATCGCCATGCAGCTGGTCTCCAGCGCGGAGAACTCCTCCCTGGACTGGAAGGCCCAGTACGGGTACATCGAGGACATCGGCGACGGCCGCGGCTACACCGGCGGCATCATCGGCTTCACGTCCGGGACGCACGACATGCGCGAACTCGTCGAGCTCTACACCCGCCGCAAGCCGGACAACGTGCTGGCCAAGTACCTCCCCGCCCTGCGCGAGGTGGACGGCGGCGACTCGCACGACGGGCTGGACCCCGGCTACCCCGGGGACTGGAAGAAGGCCGCCCGGGACCCCGCCTTCCAGAAGGCCCAGAACGACGAGCGGGACCGGCTCTACTTCGGCCCGGCGGTCGAGCAGGGCAAGGCCGACGGCATCGGGGCGCTGGGCCAGTTCGCGTACTACGACGCGCTCGTGGTGCACGGCGGCGGCGACGACCGGACCGGCTTCCCCGCCATCCGCGAGCGGGCCCTGGCCAAGGCCGATCCGCCGTCCCGGGGCGGCGACGAGAAGACCTACCTCAACGCCTTCCTCGACGCCCGGGTGTGGGCGATGCGGCAGGAAGAGGCGCACAGCGACACCAGCCGGATCGACACCGCGCAGCGGGTGTTCCTGAAGAACGGCAACCTCGCGCTGCACACCCCGCTGACCTGGAAGGTCTACGGGGACAGCTACCACATCGACTGACACCCGCAGGCCGCAGGCCGCAGAACGCACGCCCTCACACCCGCACACCCGCACACCGCCCGCGTCACGCCCGACGGCCCGTGGCGAAGCGCCGCATGCCGCTCCCCTACGGGCCGTCGGTCCGCCCCGGCGTCAGTGGGCGGGCGCCGCCGCGGGTGCGCCGGCTTCGTCCGTGGTGCCGGGGGCGGGTTGCGGTGGGGTCTCCGGGTCGCCATGGGCGGCCGCGGCCGTACCGTCCGCCGTGTCCTCGTGCGCCGTGTCCTCGTCCGCGGCGTCCCCCTCTGCCGTCTTCCGTCCGAAGTGGTTGAAGGCGAGGTTGAGGACGATGGCGACCAGACAGCCGGTGCTGATGCCGGAGTCCAGGACGACCAGCAGGTCCTTGGGGAGGTGGTGGTAGAAGTCCGGCGCGGCGATCGGGATCAGCCCGATACCGACGGCCGCCGCGACGATCAGGGCGTTGTCCCCCTTCTCCATCGCGGCGGAGGCCAGCGTCTGGATACCGCTGGCGGCCACCGAGCCGAAGAGCACGATGCCGGCGCCGCCGAGGACCGGCAGCGGGACCAGCGAGATGACCGAGGCGGCCACCGGGCACAGCCCCAGCACGATCAGGATCAGACCGCCGGTCGCCACGACGAAGCGGCTGCGCACCTTGGTCATCGCGACCAGGCCGATGTTCTGGGCGAAGGCGCTGTTGGCGAAACCGTTGAACAGCGGGCTGAGAGCGGTGCCGAGGGTGTCGGCGCGCAGTCCACCCTCGATGGTGCGCTCGTCCGCCGGACGGCCGACGATCCTGCCGAGGGCGAGCATGTCGGCCGTCGACTCGGTCATACAGACCAGCATCACGATGCACATGCTGACGATCGCGGCGATGTCGAACTGCGGGGCGCCGAAGTGGAACGGCGTCGGGAAGCCGACCAGGGACGCCTCCGAGAGCGCCGAGAAGTTGGTGATGCCGACGGGTATCGCGATCAGCGTGCCGGCGATCAGACCGAGCAGGATGGCGATCTGCTGGAGGAAGCCGCGCAGCACCCGGCGCAGCACCAGCACGATCAGGAACGTCAGCGCGGCCATCCCGATGTTCGTCAGCGAACCGTAGTCCGGGGCCCGGTCGTTGCCGCCCTGGGACCAGTTGAAGGCCACCGGCAGCAGCGAGACGCCGATCAGGGTGATGACGGTGCCGGTGACCACCGGCGGGAAGAACCGTACGAGCTTGGAGAAGTAGGGCGCGACGAGGAATCCCAGCACACCGGCGACGATCACCGCGCCGAAGATGATCGGGAGGGCGTTGTCGGGACTCTGGGCCTTGCCGATGGCGACCATCGGCGTGACACCGGCGAACGAGACGCCGTTGACGAAGGGGAGCTTGGCGCCGACCTTCCAGAACCCGAGGGTCTGGAGGAGGGTGGCGATGCCCGCGGTGAAGAGGCTGGCGCCCATCAGGAAGGCGGTCTCGGTGGCGTTCAGCCCGCAGGCCGGGCCCACGATCATCGGCGGGGCCACCACACCCGCGTACATCGCGGCCACATGCTGGAGGCCGCTGGTGAACATCTTCAAGGGCGGGAGGGTCTCGTCGACCGGATGCTTCCGGTCCCCCTCCGACTTCTGCCCGGTCATTGCGGCCACTGCGGGCCTCCTTCGTTTTCTGCGTCGCCGGGGGCCGGCGAGCGAGGCTGTCACGGAGGGCTTGCCATGTGGTGCGTACCGCGGGAAGTTCGCCTGGTGAGCGTGGTGCGGCAGGGCGCGCTTGTGGCGCATGGACGGTGGTGGCCGGGCCTACCGGCCCCGGGGGTACGGGAGTTCCCGCACCCCCGGGGTCCGGCGCTTGTGGATCCCGCTCGGATCCACAAGCCCGGCCGGGAGCCGTCCCTCCCGGCCGAGTCTGGGGTGTGCGCCGGTCTTGGGACCGCGCCGTGGGGGTCAGCCCTCGGCGGCGATCCGGGCCAGACGCTGTGCCTCCGCCCGCGCGGTGCGGGCGATGGCGTCCTCGTCGACGTTGCTGAGGTGGTTGTCCTCGACGACCGGCCGGCCGCCGACGAGGGAGAGGGTGACCGGCGCGGCGGCGCCGAAGACCAGCGCGGTGACCGGGTCGGCGATGGAGGAGTGGCCGAGGCCGTCCAGCTTCCACAGCACCAGGTCGGCGAGCTTGCCGGCCTCCAGCGAACCGATCTCGGCGGTCCGGCCGAGGACCTGCGCGCCGCCGTAGGTGCCCAGCCGCAGCGCCTTGCGGGCGTTGAGGGCGGCCTCCTTGTGGGCGCCGAGGCGGTTGATGAGCAGTGCGTTGCGCAGCTCGGTGTGGAGTTCGCCGGACTCGTTGGAGGCGGTGCCGTCGACGCCGAGGCCGACCGGGACGCCGGCCGCCAGCATGTCGGGGACCCGGGCGATCCCGGCCGCGAGGCGGGCGTTGGAGGACGGGCAGTGCGCGACGCCGGTGCCGGTGCGGGCGAAGGCGGCGATGTCGGAGTCGTTCATGTGGACGCAGTGCGCCATCCACACGTCGTCGCCGAGCCAGCCGGTCGACTCGAAGTAGTCGGTCGGGCCCATGCCGAACAGCTCGTGGCAGAACTTCTCCTCCTCCACGGTCTCCGAGCCGTGGGTGTGCATGCGTACGCCCTTACGGCGGGCCAACGCGGCGCCCTCCCGCATGAGTTCGGTGGAGACGGAGAACGGCGAGCAGGGCGCGGCGGCGATGTGCACCATCGAGCCGAAGGAGGCGTCGTGGTGTGTGTCGATGGCCTCCTCGGTCGCCAGCAGCGCGCCCTCGGTGGTCTCGACGGCGAAGTCCGGGGGCAGCCCGCCGTCCTTCTCGCTGCGGTCCATGGAGCCGCGGGCCAGGGTGATCCGGGCACCGATCTCCGCGGCCGCCGCGAGCTCCGCGCCGACGAGGTCGCCGGAGCCCCGGGGGAAGACGTAGTGGTGGTCGGAGGCGGTGGTGACACCGCCCTTGACCATCATGCCGAGTGAGCCCTGGGTGGCCGCGGCGAGCATCGGGGCGTCGATACGGGCCCAGGTCGGGTAGAGCGCGACCAGCCAGTTGAACAGGTTGTGGTCGGTGGCCAGGCCCCGGGTGATCCACTGGTAGAAGTGGTGGTGCGTGTTGATCAGGCCGGGCGTGACCAGGTGTCCGGTGCCGTCGATCCGGCGGACCACGTTCTCCAGGCCCTCGGGGGCCGGACCGGCGCCCACCGACTCGATGACGCGATCGGCGACGACCACATGGCCGGTGGCGTACTCGGTGTCGTGGGCGTCGACGGTCGCGATGGCGCAGTTCTCGATGACGAGGCGCTGCTTCACCGCGCTGTCAGGGGATGCCGGTGCAGCCATGGTGCGGTTCCTTCTTTCGGTACTGGCGGTGGGCACGGCATGGCCCTAGGGGATTTGAGTGCCGGAGCCGGACGAGGCGGCTGACAGTACCGCTGCCCGTGGGGTGCTCCGGGTGCCGAGATGGTGGAAGAACAGGTTGAGCGCGACCGCGGTCAGGGCTCCGGCGCTGATCCCGGAGCCGAGCACGGTCTGCGCCCAGGCGGGGAAGTCGGCGTAGAAGGTGGGTGCCGCGAGCGGGATGATGCCCGCACCGAGCGACACGGCCACCAGGATGATGTTGGAGCTGTCGTCGAGACCGGCCGCGGAGAGCGTACGGATACCGCTGACCGCGATCGATCCGAACAGCACGATTCCCGCGCCGCCGAGCACCGGCATCGGCACCAGCGAGACCACCGCGCCCAGAACCGGGAACGCGCCCAGGACCAGCAGGGTGGCGCCGGCCAGCGCGACGACATACCGGCTGCGGACGCGGGTCAGCGAGACCACCCCGACGTTCTGCGCGAAGGCGCTGGTCGGGAAGCCGCCGAAGACGGGACCGAGCAGGGTCGCGAGGCCGTCGGTGCGCAGTCCGCGGGTGAGGGTGGCGCCGGTGGCCGGGCGGTCGCAGATCTCACCGAGGGCCAGCATGCCGGCCGACGACTCCGTCATCAGCACCAGCATCACGATGCACAGCGAGAGGATCGCGGCGGGCTGGAACTCGGGGGCGCCGAAGGAGAACGGGGTGGGCAGCGCGACGACCGGGGCCGAGCGCAGCCCGTCGAAGCTCGCCATCCCGAAGGGGACCGCGGCGAGGGTGCCGGCGACCAGGCCGATCAGCAGCGCGATCTGCTTGACGAAGCCCCGGGTGAAGCGCTGGACGAGCAGGATCACCACCAGGGTGAAGGCGGCGAGCGCCAGGTACTTCATGGCACCGAAGTCGGCGGCCTGTGCGTCGCCGCCCTGCGCCCAGCCGACCGGTACGGGCATCAGCGTGACCCCGATGAGGGTGATGACGACACCGGTGACCAGCGGCGGGAAGAAGCGGAGCAGCTTGCCGAAGAAGGGGCCGACCGCGAGGCAGAAGGCTCCGGCGACCATCACCGCCCCGTAGATCGCGGGGAGTTGATGGCCGCGGGCGGTGGTCTCGGCGATGGCCAGCATCGGGGTGATGCCGGCGGAGCTGGCCGCGTTGACGAACGGCAGGCGGTTGCCGGCGAACCGGCGGAGGCCGAGGGTCTGCAGCAGCGTGGCGAGCCCGGCGATGAGCAGGCTCGCGGCGATCAGCCGGGTCCGGCCCGCGGTGTCCAGGCCGACGGCCTGGCCGATGATGAGCGGAGGGGTGACGACACCGGCGTACATGGCCGCGATGTGCTGGAGCGCGGCCGGGACGAGCCGCCTGGCCGCCGGCTTCTCGTCCACCGGATGGACCGGGGACGCGGGGTGGTGCGGGTCGTGCGGGTGCTGTGCCATGGGTCGTTCCCCTCAGGATGTGCGCTCCCCTCCCCGCTGCGGGGTGGGGAGGGGAACGCACGGCACGGCGTTGCGTCGGAGCCGCTCAGAGGTTCGTCAGATCCACCGGGATCTTGGGCTCGACACCGTCGCGCAGAACAGTGGCTTCGATCAGGCCGTACGGGCGGTCCGCCGCGTAGTAGACCTCGTTGTCGTTCTTGAGCCCGAACGGCTCCAGATCCACCAGGAAGTGATGCTTGTTCGGGAGCGAGAAGCGGATCTCGTCGATCTCGGACCGGTTGTTGATGACGCGCGCCCCCATTTGGTACAGGGTCTGCTGGAGCGACAGGCTGTAGGTCTCCGCGAAGGCCTGCAGCATGTGCTTCTTGACCTGCTCGTACGAACGCTCCCAGTTCGGCATCCGCTGCTCGTCGTCGGTCCAGTTGAACCGCCAGCGGCCGGACACCTCGGTGGCGAGGATGCGGTCGTAGGCCTCCTTGAGGGTCGTGTACTTGTCCTTGATGTAGCCCCAGAACTCCGAGTTGGTGGAGTTCATCACCACGAGGTCCTTGAGGCCGGAGATGACCTGCCACCGCTCACCGTCATAGGTGATCTCGGTCAGGCGGGTCTCCTGGCCCTTGCGGACGAAGGAGTGCTGGACCTCGTCGGCGCCGATGAAGCGGGAGTTGGCGTCGGAGGTGGCGATCCGCTCCCAGGAGTACTCCTCGATCCGGATACGGGCCCGGTGGATCGGCTCCTGGCTGCTGACGAAGTGCCGGGCCAGGTGGATGCCGAACTGCTCGGCCGATTCGATCCCGTATTCCTTGGCGAAGGCGTACACGGTGTTCTTGGTCGTGTCCGTCGGCAGGCAGTGGGCGTTGGAACCGGAGAGGTGGACCTCTTCCAGGTCGCCGGAGAGCGACACCGAGACGTTCAGGTCCTTGATGTGGTGGGTGTCGCCGTCACGGGTGATCTTGACGACGCGGTTCTCCGCTTTGCCGTACTGGTTCTGGCCGAGCATCACCGGGCGGGCCGGGCGGGAATGGGCTGTCATGTCGGTGCTAGCTCCCTCGGTATACGGAGTAGCCGAACGGGTTGAGCAGCAGCGGTACGTGATAGTGCTCGCCCGGCTGGACGGCAAAGGTGATTGCCACCTCCGGGAAGAATGCTCCGCTGTCCCTTACGCGGGGGGCGTCCTGCTGTTCCTCGGCTTGCTGGTGTGAAGCGCGGTGCTTGTTTGAAACGAAGTACTCCTCGACGGCGAAGTCGAGGCGCACATGGGTGGTGCCGTCCGGCAGGGCCGGCAGGTCCTTGCAGCGTCCGTCCGCGTCGGTCGTGGACGCGCCGTGGGCGGTCCAGGCGCCGTCGCTGCCGGAGCGCACCGAGAGCGTGAGGGCGACGCCCTCCGCGGGGCGGCCCACGCTGGTGTCCAGGATGTGGGTGGACACCGACGTCGGTGCGGCCGTCTCGCTGCTCATGCTGCGTCTCCTTCTGCGTGCTCCGCGATACGGGTCAGACGAATGCGGTTGATCTTGCCGAGTTCCGCACGAACGATCTCTCGTTCCTGTTCCGGCGTGTTGTCGATCCTGTTACGGACCGCGTCACGCATCTGTTCTCCGGTGCGGCCGGAGGCGCAGATCAGGAAGACATGCCCGAACTTCTCCTGGTAGGCCAGGTTGAGTTCGAGCATCTCCGCCTTGAGCGCGTCGGAGGCGCCCGCCATGCCGCTCTGCTCGCGTCGCGAGGTCGGGTCACCCGGCTTCGGCCGGCCTATGGGCGGGTGCCCGGCCATCGCCTCGGCCAGATCCGCCGCGGTCAGCTCGGCCATCGCGGCGTCGCTCGCGGCGAACAGGGCGTCGGTGGTGGCGTAGGGGCGCCGGGCGAGCATCCGCTCGCCCCATGCCCGGCTGGCGCACACCTCGTGCAGTGCGGCGCGCGCCGTACCGTCGTCGGCGGTGTTGAACCGGGTGAGCCCCGCGGGGGGCACGGGGGTGTCCCCCGTCGAGCGCGGTGAACTCGAAGACACGGGAAGCCTCCGTGGCCTGGTGGTGCTGGACAGCTCTGCTTGGCTGGAAACAGCTAAGACCCCTGGCAACATCACGTCAACACTTTGTTGAAAACTCGGCGACACAAAAGCCGCCGTCCGGTGCTGCGGGACGGCGGCTCCGGCGGCCGGGACGGGGCCGTGACCGACTGCCCTCAGTCGGCGTCCTTCGCGGCGTTCTCCCTGTTCAGGTAGTTGTACACGGTGAAGCGGCTCACCCCGAGAGCACTGGCGACCGTCTCCACTCCGTGCCGGACCGAGAAGGCGCCGCGGGACTCCAGGATCCGCACGACCGACTGCTTGGTCTTACGGTCCAGCTCCGCCAGCGGCACCCCGTGCCGGCGCTGGAGCTCGGCGAGGAGGTGATCGAGCGAGTCCGACAGATGCGGGAGCCGTACGGCCACCCGGTCCTGCCCCTCCCAGGCCAGGACGACATCGTCACCCTCGGCCAGGTCCGGCGCGACCATCTGTCCGCCCATCGCGTCGACCAGCGGTTTGACCGCCTGGACGAAGGGGTGGTCGGCGGGATCCGTCATGTCGCGTCCCCCTCGCCCGGCCCGGCCTCACCGATGACATTGACCTGCAGGGAGACCCTGGTGGCACCCGCCTGCAGGGATTCGCGCAGCAGGGCGTTCACCGCATCGAGCACCCGGTCGGCGTCGCCCTCGGCCGTATTGCCGAACGGGCCGACGTCCACGGCGTCCAGCTCGGCGCCCGTGACGACGTCCCGCGCCACCACCGCATGCGCCGGCGCCTCGTCCAGATCGAACGGTTCCGTCGTGAATTCCACTCTCAATCGCACGCCGCTCAACCTACGCGCGGTTCGGCCCGGCCACCAGAAATTGCCCCGGGGCCCCCTTGACAGCCTCCGAGCCCGCCAGGCAGTGTTCCATTAAGCAGAAAAACAGTTCCACTATCCGGAAGGAGCGCCGCCGTTATGGGTTTCCCGGACACGCGCTTCAACGTCAATCTGTCGATCCTGTTCACCGAGCTTCCGTTGCTGGAGCGGCCGGCGGCCGCGCGGGCGGCGGGTTTCACAGCGGTGGAGCTGTGGTGGCCGTGGGTGGATGCCCCGGTGCCGGAGCAGGCGGAGCTGGACGCACTGCGCGCGGCGCTCGACGACGCGGGGACACAGCTGGTGGGGCTGAACTTCTATGCCGGGCAGCTGCCGGGCCCGGACCGTGGCGCGCTGTCGGTTCCGGGTGAGGAGTCGGCGAGGTTCCGGGCGAACGTGCCGGTGGCGGTGGAGTTCGCCCGCTCGCTGGGGTGCACGAGCTTCAACGCCCTGTACGGCAACCGTGTCGAGGGCGTCGATCCGGCCGAACAGGACCGGCTGGCCCTGGAGAACCTCGCGTTCGCCGCGCGGGCGGTGGCGGAGGTGGACGGCACCCTGCTGATCGAGGCGCTCAACGCGCCCGAGTCGCCGCGCTGCCCGATCGTCTCGGCGCCGAAGGCGATCGAGGTCGTGGAGGCGGTGAACGCGGCGACGGGCCTGGACAACGCCCGTTTCCTGATGGACCTCTACCACCTGTCGATGAACGGCGAGGACCTGGACGAGGTCATCGACCGCTACACCGACCGGACCGCGCATGTGCAGATCGCCGACAACCCCGGCCGCGGCGCCCCCGGCACCGGCGACCTCGACTTCACCGCGCTGCTCGACCGCCTCGCCAAGGCCGGTTACGACGGCTGGACCGGCCTGGAGTACAAGCCCGGCGACGGCCCCAGCGCCGAGGCCTTCGGCTGGCTCCCGGCCGACCGGCGCGCAGCCCGCTCCTGACCCGTCGCAAGCCCTTCGAAAGAGACACTCATGAGCAATCTTCCCAAGATCGCGTGGATCGGTCTGGGCATCATGGGCTCGCCCATGGCCGAGAACCTGATCAAGGCCGGCTACTCGGTGACCGGCTACACCCTGGAGGCCGACAAGCTGGAGCGGCTCGCCAAGAACGGCGGCCACGCGGCCGGCTCGATCGCCGAGGCCGTCACCGGCGCCGACGTCATCATCACCATGGTCCCGGCCTCCCCGCAGGTCGAGGCCATCGCCTACGGCCCCGACGGCATCCTGGCCCACGCCCGCCGCGGCGCCCTGCTGATCGACATGTCCTCGATCACCCCGCAGACCTCCATCGACCTCGCCCACGCCGCCGCCGACAAGGGCATCCGCGTCCTGGACGCCCCCGTCTCCGGCGGCGAAGCCGGCGCCATCGAAGCGGTCCTGTCCATCATGGCCGGCGGCGAACAGGCCGACTTCGACGCCGCCCGCCCCCTCCTGGAAACCCTCGGCAAAACCATCGTGCGCTGCGGCCCCCACGGCTCCGGCCAGACCGTCAAGGCCGCCAACCAGCTCATCGTCGCCGTCAACATCCAGGCCTGCGCCGAAGCCGTCGTCTTCCTGGAGAAGTCCGGCGTCGACCTGCCCGCCGCCCTCGACGTCCTGGGCGGCGGACTGGCCGGCTCCACCGTCCTGGCCCGCAAGAAGGACAACTTCACCACCCGCGACTTCACACCCGGCTTCCGCATCGACCTGCACCACAAGGACATGGGCATCGTCACCGACGCCGCCCGCGCCGTCGGCGCCGCCCTGCCCGTCGGCACCGTCGTCGCCCAACTCGTCGCCGCCCTCCGCGCCCAGGGCGACGGCGGCCTCGACCACTCCGCCCTCCTGCGCGGCGTCGAACGCCTCTCCGGACACACCACCGAAAGCTGAGTCCATGGCGGTGCAGCGGATCCCCGCCGTTCGGGCGGCCGTCCAGATCATGAAGGACGAGGGTGTCGGGACCGTCTTCAGCTGCTCCGGTGCCGCCCTCCTCCCGCTGTATGCCGCGATGGAGGCCGGCGGTATCGGGCGGCTGCCGGTGCGCCGCGAAGAGGCCGCCGCACACATGGCGTTCGGCTGGGCCCGTACGAGCGGGAGGCCCGGCGTCGCCGCGGTGGCCGCGGGTCCCGGGGCGGCGCGGCTGGTCACCGGACTGGACGCGGCCCGGCAGGACGCCGTCCCCCTGGTCTGTATCACCGGCCGGGCGGACACCGGCCCGGACGGCTCGCCGCACCACGCGACCTGCCGGCCGCCGGATCTCGTCCGGCTGGCCGGTCCGGTCACCAAGCGCGCCGAGCGGATCGAGGATCCGGCGCGGCTTCCGGGGGCCTTTCGCGAGGCGTTCCGGATCGCGCGGGAGGGCCGCCCCGGACCGGTCCTGATCGATGTCCCGGCCGAGTGGGCCGTGGCGGAGATCGGCTACGACGCCGAGCGCGACGCCGGGGCCGGCTTCCGGCCGCCACGGGCCGGACCCGTGCGCGGTGCGGCGCCGCGGCCGCCTGTCCCGGCGTCCGGGGTCCCGGCGGAGATCGCCGGGCTCTTCGCGCCGGACGCCCATGTCGTCAGAGGTACGGCGGGCGCCTGCGCCCGCAGCGGCCCGCCCGGCTGGGAGGTGCCCGCCGCGATCGGCGTCCGCACGGCGCTGGACTCCCTGGGCGAGCGGGAGGCCGAGGTCGTGGCGGTCATCGACAGCCACGATCTCCCGGCCCTGGCCGAGGAGTTGGCGACCGCGGCGCAGCACGCCGTCCCGTTCGTACTGATCATGCTCACCCCTGTGCTCACCCCACCCGGCCACGAGCCGGACTTCCCGGACCACGTGAAGCTCGTCGAGGCGTACGGCTGCGCGAGCCGGTACCTCGCGGGTCCGGCGGATCCGGCGGAGCTCCGCTCGGCGGCCGAGTGGGCACGCAAGGAAGCCGTCTCCACGCGGCGGCCGGTCCTCCTGGAGGTCCGGGCCGTCTAGAGGCTTCCCCTCCGCTTCCGGGCGGCGGCCGCGCCGACACTTGTCCTGTCGCGCCCAGGTGTGGCCGCCGTCCGGAACACCCTCGGACACCCCCCAGGTTTGTTTCAACAAACTGTTGACGTTTGGTCGGAGCGCTTCTTACGCTCCGACGTGCGGAAGCCAACTTCCGCGCTCTCGTACGGAAGGTCACCATGTCGAAGCCCACGCTGACGGCGCGCTTTCTCACTACGGAGGCTGGCGCCCCCGTCGCCGACAACCAGAACTCCGCCACCGCCGGCGTCGGCGGCCCGATCGTCCTCCAGGACCAGCACCTGCTGGAGAAGCTCGCCCGCTTCAACCGCGAGCGCATCCCGGAGCGCGTCGTGCACGCCCGTGGTTCCGGGGCGTACGGCTACTTCGAGGTGACCGATGACGTCACCGGCTTCACCCACGCCGACTTCCTCGACACCGTCGGCAAGCGGACCGAGACGTTCATCCGCTTCTCGACCGTCGCCGACAACCTCGGTGGCCCGGACGCGGCCCGGGACCCGCGGGGCTTCGCCCTGAAGTTCTACACCGAGGAGGGCAACTACGACCTCGTCGGCAACAACACCCCGGTGTTCTTCATCAAGGACCCGATCAAGTTCCCCGACTTCATCCACTCGCAGAAGCGCGACCCCTTCACGGGCAAGCAGGAGCCGGACAACGTCTGGGACTTCTGGGCGCACGCCCCCGAGGCGACCCACCAGATCACCTGGCTGATGGGCGACCGCGGCATCCCGGCCTCCTACCGCCACATGAACGGCTACGGCTCGCACACCTACCAGTGGACGAACGCCGAGGGCGAGGCCTTCTTCGTCAAGTACCACTTCAAGACCAACCAGGGCATCCGCTGCCTGGACGCCGAACAGGGCGCCGAGCTGTCCGGCAAGGACCCGAACAGCCACCAGACCGACCTGCTGCAGTCCATCGAGCGGGGCGTGTACCCCTCCTGGACCCTGTATGTGCAGATCATGCCGGCGGCCGAGGCGGCCGACTACCGCTTCAACCCGTTCGACCTGACGAAGGTGTGGCCGCACAGCGACTACCCGCTGCAGCGCGTGGGCCGCCTGGTCCTGGACCGCAACCCCGACAACGTCTTCGCCGAGGTCGAGCAGTCCGCGTTCTCCCCGAACAACTTCGTGCCCGGTATCGGCCCGTCCCCGGACAAGATGCTCCAGGGCCGGCTGTTCGCCTACGCCGACGCGCACCGCTACCGCCTGGGCGTCAACCACACCCAGCTGCCGGTGAACGCCCCCAAGGCGACCACGGCCGCCAACTACGGCCGGGACGGCCTCATGGCGACCAACGGCTACGACCGGTACGCCAAGAACTACGAGCCCAACTCCTACAGCGGCCCGGTGCAGACCGGCCGGCCGCTCTCCGCCCCGCTCGCCGTCAACGGCCACGTCGGCACCCATGAGGCCCCCGCGCACACCAAGGACGACGACTTCTTCCAGGCCGGTGAGCTCTACCGGCTGATGTCACAGGAAGAGAAGAAGCGTCTGGTGAACAACATCGCCGGCGGTCTCTCCCAGGTCAGCCGCGACGACGTGATCGAGAAGAACCTCGCTCACTTCCACGCCGCCGACCCCGACTACGGCAAGCGCGTCGAGGCCAGGGTCCGCGAACTGCGCGAGGACTGACGGGAGGTCAGTTCCTCGTGCGTCCGTACCGGCACGGCCCGTTGAGGGGTGGCCGGCCGGTACGGAGCGGGAGCGTGGGCTCCGCGGCATACGGGGAGCACGCAGTGCGGTGGCAGCGCTCGCCCGACAGGAAGGGTGAGCCGCTCCCCCCGCCGCGGAGCCCGCCTCCTCCCCCCAGTCTCCGTCCGGCGGTGCGATGTCCTGTCGCGCCCGATTGCCCGCGCTGCCGGACGGAAACCACTGCAGGGCCCGGCATCCGTACGGTCACGGACGCCGGGCCCTGTGCGATGTCACCCGTACGAGAACGATCCCTGTGCGCCGCGATGCGCTCCCTCCGTGCACCGTGGCTCCCCGGCGTTCTCCCCCGCCTGGGACTCTCCGCCCCAATTCGGCCCCCGCCGACCGGTTTTGGAGGGACCATGGAGCCAGCAGCAGATCCGACCTGTCTGCCGCCCGACCTGCCAGGAGCCGACCATGGCCGAGAGCGTGCCGGTGCGGTGCCCCACGTGCCGCCGCGAGAACGCCTTCACCCCGCCCACCTTCCCGTGCGCCTGCGGTGCCCCGCTCACCCTGTCCGTACTGCGCGGCGGGGTACCCGTCGAGATACTGCACCGCACCTGGCAGGCCTCCTGGGTGGAGGTGCGCTGTGAGGTCTGCGGACGTCAGGACGAGTGGCCGGCGCCGGAGTCCGGCTGCGCCTGCGGCACGGTAGTCCGGGTCCCGGTCGCTCCGGCGCCCCCTCTGCCGCCGCCGAACTTCCCCTCGTCCGGCCGCCCCGCGCCGAGGCCCGCACCACCGCCCGCCGCCGACCCTCCGCGCGCCGTCCTGCGGCCCGCGTTCCGCCCGGTCACGATCCGCACGGCCCGCGACTGTGTCACCGCCGCCGAGCAGTATCTGAAGTGGCTGGGCTACGCCGATGCCGCACGGACCCGGGAGCGCACCGCCTCCGGAGTGGATCTGCGCGGGACGGGTGTGGTCGCCCAGGTCGACCCGACCACCCACGCCACCAAGCTGCGCGAGATCGAATGCGTCTGGCTCAACGGCCTCAACGACTCGGCCGTCGCGGTCTTCTTCTCCCTCGCCGGCTACGCCCGCGACGCCCGTGCCCGCGCCGACGAACTGCACATCCCGCTGTTCGTCATGGACCTCACGGGCACCCCGCAGCCGGTCAACGACCCGGCCGACGAACTGATCAAGTACGGCGCGGCGGGACGGTGACCGGGCCGTCCGCGGCCGCCGTCGTCAGCCGTCCCGGCTGGGTAGCCGAAACCCGCACCGGTCTGCGCCTCGATCCGTCCGACGGCACCCCCGCCGCCGAAGTGGCCCGCGAGTACGTCGCGCACCTCGACGCCCGCGCGTCGGACGGCCGGCTGCGGTGAGCCTCCGGGCGTCACCGCCCACGAGCAGCCCACCGGCCGCCCACGGAAACCGCTCGCCCCCGCCCCCGGAACCCGCGACACTGACCTCGTGATCATCCAGGTACCCGCCCTCGACGAACTGCCCGCGCTGCGCGCCATCGAGCGGGCGGCAGGGGAGCCCTTCCGCGCGCTCGATATGGCCTCGGTCGCCGACGACGAGCCGCCCTCACCGGAGCAGTTGACGGAGTTCCAGCGGGCGGGGCGGGTGCTGGCCGCGTACGAGGAACCAGGACCCGGCCGAGAGGGCCGCCGCCCGGTCGGCTATCTGCTCTGGGAGCCGGTCGACGGCTGCACCCATATCGAGCAGGTGTCGGTCCACCCGGACCGGGCCCACCGCCGCATCGGCCGGGCGCTCATCGACCGGGCGGAGCGGGACGGCGGCCCGGTCCCGCTGACCCTGACCACCTTCACCGAGGTGCCGTGGAACGCGCCGTATTACGCCCGTATCGGATTCCGGATCCTCCCCGAGGCCGAACTCACCCCGGGACTACGGGCGATCCGCGCCCATGAGGCGGCCCTGGGACTCGACCGCTGGCCACGGACCGGGATGCGCCGGGAGCCCGGCTGGTCCGGCTGATCCGGCCGGTCCGGTTCACGGCCGTGAAGCAGCGCGTTCGCCGGAGGCACACGTCTGCCGGCGTCTCTGCCGCCACGTCCGGACCGCGCACCGCCGCTGCGGTGAAACCGCGGCCGTGCGGGCCCACCGCGGCCTCGGCCCCCCCGCCCCGCGAGAATGGCAGGATGATCGACGCGAACACCCTGCGGGCCGTCTGCCTGGACTTCAATGGCGCGGCCGAGGAATTCCCCTTCCCGCGACACCCGGATGTGTCGACGTTCAAGGTCGGCGGCAAGATCTTCGCGCTGACCACGCTGACGGACGCCCCGCTCACCGTGAGCCTCAAGTGCGAGCCGGAGCTGGCGGAGCGGCTGCGAGCGGCGCACCCCGAGGTGGTGCCGGGCTATCACCTCAACAAGCGGCACTGGAACACCGTTTCCCTGGACGGCGGCCTTCCCGACCGGCTCGTGCTGGACATGATCGAGGACTCGTACGACCTCGTGGTCGCCTCGCTTCCCAAGGCCCAGCGCCTGTTGCTCGACTGGCCGGGAGAGCGGCGGGCCTGACCACCGGCGGCGTAGGGCGTGTCCGCCGACCCGCTCTGGCCGCCCCGCCTCTCCGATCTGCTCGCACCGTGGCGGGGCGCGGCCGGCCCCGCCACGGCGCCCGGGCCGGTCGCCCTGGGGTACGTCCCGCAGGGGGCGGCGCGGCCGCGCTGAGCACCCCGCGCCCGGCACCCCGGGCGCGGGATCACTGCGGCACCCGCCCCAGCTCCCTCGCCAGCCGCTCGCGCAGTTCGACCTTGCGGACCTTGCCGCTGACGGTCATCGGGAAGGCGTCGAGCACCTCCAGGTAGCGCGGCACCTTGTAATGCGCGAGCCGGGAGCGGCAGTAGCGAGCCAACTCGTCGCGGGTGAGCGGGTCTTCGGGGTCGCGGAGGATGACGCAGGCGGCGATCTCCTCGCCGTACTTCTCGTCGGGGACGCCGACGACCTGGACATCGGCGATCTTGGGGTGGGAGTAGAGGAACTCCTCGATCTCGCGCGGGTAGACGTTCTCACCGCCCCTGATGATCATGTCCTTGATGCGGCCGACGATCCGGACGTAGCCGTCGTCGTTCATCACCGCGAGATCGCCGGTGTGCATCCACCGGGCCGCGTCGATGGCCTCGGCGGTGCGCTCGGGGTCCTCCCAGTAGCCGAGCATCACGCTGTAGCCGCGGGTGCACAGCTCCCCGGGGGTGCCGCGGGGCACGGTCACCCCGCTCGTCGGATCGGCCACCTTCACCTCGATGTGCGGCAGCACCCGGCCGACGGTCGCGGTGCGGTGGGCGAGGTCGTCGTCACGGCGGGTCTGGGTGGAGACCGGTGAGGTCTCGGTCATGCCGTAGCAGATGGAGACCTCGGTCATATGCATCTCGGCGACCACCCGCTTCATCACCTCCTCGGGGCACGGCGAGCCCGCCATGATGCCGGTACGGAGGGAGGAGAGGTCGTAGGAGGCGAAGTCGGGGTGGTTGAGCTCGGCGATGAACATGGTGGGGACGCCGTAGAGGGAGGTGCAGCGTTCGTCCTGGACGGCCCGCAGGGTGGTGGCGGCGTCGAAGGCGGGGGCCGGGATGACGATGCAGGCGCCGTGCGAGGTGCTGCCGAGGTTGCCCATGACCATGCCGAAGCAGTGGTAGAAGGGCACCGGCAGACACACCCGGTCCTGTTCGGTGTAGGCGAGGGTTTCGCCGACCCAGTAGCCGTTGTTGAGGATGTTGTGGTGGGAGAGGGTGGCCCCCTTGGGGAAGCCGGTGGTGCCCGAGGTGTACTGGATGTTGACCGGGTCGTCGGCGGTGAGCGCCTTTTCGCCGTCGGTGAGCCGGTGCTGCGGGACGGTGGCGCCGGCGGCCAGCAGCCCGCCCCAGGTCGGATCGTCGATGTAGACCACCTCGCGCAGCGCCGGGCTCTCGGCGCGTACCTGCTCGATCATCCGGCGGTAGTCGCTGGTCCTGTGGTGGGTCGCGGAGACCAGGAGGCTGATGCCGGCCTGCCGCAGGACATAGGCCAACTCGTGTACGCCGTAGGCGGGGTTGACATTGACGAGTATCGCCCCGATCCGCGCGGTGGCGTACTGGACGAGGACCCATTCGGCGCAGTTGGGTGCCCAGATGCCGACCCGGTCGCCCTTGGAGACGCCCTTGGCGAGCAGACCGAGCGCCACCTCGTCGACCGCACGGCCCAGTTCGGTGTAGGTCCAGCGGCGGCCGCTCTCCACCTCGACCAGCGCCTCGCGCTCGCCGAACCGGGCGATGGCGCGGGCCAGATCGGTGCCGATGGTGTGGCCGAGCAGCGGTCGCCCGGAGGCCCCGCAGGCGTACGACAGCTCCTGGTGCTGCTGGCTCATCGGTGGTTCTCCTCCCAGTACTCGGCACCGCCGTCGCCCTGCGCGGTGCGCTCGCGCAGCTCGATACGGCGGATCTTGCCGGAAACGGTCTTCGGCAGGTCGGCGAACTCCAGCCGCCGGATGCGCTTGTAGGGGGCCAGGACCGCGCGGGAGTGCTCGAAGATCAGCTTTGCGGTCTCCGGGCCGGGCGACCATCCGGCTGCCAGCACCACATACGCCTTGGGGACGGCCAGCCGCAACGGGTCAGGGGCCGGCACCACTGCGGCCTCGGCGACCGCCTCGTGCTCCAGCAGGGCGCTCTCCAGCTCGAACGGGGAGATCTTGTAGTCGGACGCCTTGAAGACATCGTCGGCGCGCCCGACATAGGTGATCCAGCCGTCGCGGTCGCGGATGCCGATGTCGCCGGTGCGGTAGTAGCCGTCGGCCATCGCCTCCGCGGTGCGTACCGGGTCCCCGTGGTAGCCGGTCATCAGGCCGACCGGCCGGGCGGAGAGGTCGAGGGCGATCTCCCCCTCGTCGGCCGGGGCGCCGCTGACCGGGTCGAGAAGGACGACGTCGAAGCCGGGGGTGGGGCGGCCCATGGAGCCCGGCTTGACGGTCTGGCCGGGGGTGTTGGCCACCTGGACGGCGGTCTCGGTCTGCCCGAAGCCGTCCCGGATGGTGACGCCCCAGGACTGCCGCACCTGCTCGATGATCTCCGGGTTGAGCGGTTCACCGGCCGCGACGATCTCCCGCGGCGGATGGCGGAGGGCGGACAGATCGGCCTGGATGAGCATCCGCCAGACGGTCGGCGGGGCGCAGAAGCTGGTGACCTGGGCCCGGTCCATCTCCGCCATCAGCCGGGCCGCGTCGAAGCGGGTGTAGTTGTGGATGAAGACGGTGGCCTCGGCGTTCCAGGGCGCGAAGAGATTGGACCAGGCGTGCTTGGCCCATCCGGGCGAGGAGATGTTCAGATGCACATCGCCGGGCCGCAGACCGATCCAGTACATCGTCGCGAGATGGCCGATGGGGTACGAGGAATGGGTGTGCTCGACGAGCTTGGGGCGGGCGGTGGTGCCCGAGGTGAAGTAGAGCATCAGGGCGTCGTCCGCCCGGGTCGGGCCGCTCGGCTCGAAGGTCTCGGGGCTGTCGTAGGCCTCCTCGTACGCCAGCCAGCCGTCCGGCGCACCGCCGACCGCGATCCGGGTGTAGTCGCCGGGCACATCGGCGAACTTGGCGGTGTCCGCGGCGCGCACGATGACATGCCGGGCCCGGCCGCGGTCGATCCGGTCGGCGAGATCGGCGGGGCCGAGCAGCGGGGTCGCGGGGATGACGACGGCGCGCAGCTTCATCGCGGCCAGTGCGGTCTCCCACAGCTCCGCCTGGTTGCCGAGCATCATGACGATGCGGTCGCCGGCCCGTACCCCGTTGGCGGACAGCCAGTTGGCGGCCTGGTCGGAGCGGCGGCGCATCGCGTCGAAGCTCAGCTTCGTCTCGCTGCCGTCCTCCTCGACGAGGTGCAGCGCGGTGCGGTCGTTGCCGTGGGCGAGGGTGTCGAACCAGTCCAGAGCCCAGTTGAAGCGCTCCGGACGGGGCCAGCGGAACGCCGTACGGGCCGCGTCATAGTCCTCCCGGTGCCGCAGCAGCAGGTCCCGCGCCGCCCGGAACTCCTCGGTGGCGTCCGGTGCGCGCCCCGTCGCCCCGGCTTCCGTGTCCGTCATATGTCCTCCTCATTGCCGCACCGCTACCTGCCATCGTGTAATCAGTGGCGCAGGTCTCACCACCCCCGAACGGGGGGAAGCGGAGGTTTCGGCGTGCGGCTCGACCCGGGAGCGAACGAGGCGGTGGACGTACGGGCGGCGCTGTCGCGGCTGCGGCGGGCCGGCGGCCTGCCGGTGGCGTTCGGCGGTCTGCTGGCCGGTGCGGGGCGCTACCGCATCAATGAGCTGGCCGGTACGGAGACCGCGGTGCTGCGCGGCCTGGACATCGTGCAGGGCAACGGGCTGGGCGGGAAGGCCGTGGCGCTGTCCCGGCCACTCGCGGTGACCGACTACAGCACGTCCTCAGTGATCAGCCATGAGTACGACGCCGCGGTGGCCGCGGAGGGGCTCCGGTCGGTGCTCGCGGTGCCGGTGATCGTCCGGCGGCGGGTGCGCGGGGTGCTGTACGGGGCGCTGCGCCGCCCCGTACGGCTCGGCGACCGGACGGTGTCGGCGGCCATGGAGGCGGCACGGGAGCTGGAACAGGCGCTCCTGCTCCAGGACGAGGCGGCGCAGCTGCTGTCGCTGGCCCTCCCCCGAGCTCTTCATGAGCAGGGGGGACCCCCATCGACCGCCGGCGACCCGGCGCGCTGGGAGGAGGTCCGGGAGGCGCACGGCGAACTCCGCGGGCTGGCACAGCGGGTCGGTGATCCCCTGCTGCGGCAGGAACTGCTGGCGGCGTGCGGACGACTCGCGGCGGCCTCCTCACGACGGCCCGGCGCGGAAGGTGACGCCCCTGCCCTGTCGCCCCGAGAGGTGGATGTACTGACCTGCGTGGCATCGGGCGCGACGAACGCGGAGGTGGCGGAGCGTCTGGGTCTGCGCCCGGAAACCGTGAAGAGCTATCTCCGCTCCGCCATGCGGAAGTTGGGCGCCCACACCCGCCTCCAAGCAGTGATCGCGGCACGCCGGGCGGGGGCGTTGCCGTAGGGCGGGGCGGCACGGCTTCGTCCGGCTGGCGACGCCCGGGCGCCCGGCCCTCCCCAACTGCGGCCGCCCAGGACTCAGATCCCGGAGCCTGCACATGGCGCATATGAGGCCCACGAGCGAGCCCGGTCAGCTCTACTCTCGGGGGGTTGCGTGCAGCATCACGTCACAATCAACCGGTAGACCACCGCACAACTGGCCACCAGCAGAACGACAATGACCCATGCGGCCTCGGCCCGGGCCAGACCCTTTCTGATGGCGCCTACGCACTCGACCAAAGCGATCACTGAGGCCAGCAAGCCGATGCCGCCGACCACCGCGGCGGTCACATATGCCCACGCCTGGTCACCCAGAGTGTGCAACAGCAGCAGGGCGACAGCGAGCGGGACCACTGGCCAGGCATCGCCTCGGACAGAGGCCTTGGTCTCAGACCGTGCTGGATACGAACTGTCGCTCATGTCTTCCTTGGGTGTTTTGGAGGTGCAATGTTGATGAAGCAGTTTCATACAGGAGCGCGGCCGGCGGAACAGTGAATCCCGCCAGCCGCTGATCACCTGCGGTGGCATTGCACCGGCTGACTCACAGGCCGATGAAGTCCCGCATGGCCGAGGAGATCTCGTAGACCGATGCACCGACCTCGATCGCCTTGCGGACGAGCCACGGCACGTACTCTTCGTATGCCTTCTTGAAGGCCTCGAAGCCGCCTCGGACAGGGCGGCACTCGTTAACGCACCCTGCTCAGCGATGTGCACGTCGGCGGCCGAGGTGACCGCACGATGGGTGTCCACGCCCCCGTCTCCCCGCGGCGCCCCCCGGGCCAATTCCCTTGCCGCCCCGCCGTCGTCCGGACATCATCGCCCCATGATCGATGCCACCGCACTCGCCGAGAAGCCGGTACTCACCGGCGTCCGGATCCGTCTCGTACCGCTGGCGATACGGCATGCGGCCGCCTTTCATGCCGCGTGCCAGGACCCGGAGACGCGTCGGCTGACCGGTACCCACCATGACTTCACACTGGCGGAGTTGGAGGCATGGTGCGCCGGCAGCGCCGGGCGGGCGGACCGTCTGGACCTGGCCATCGAGGACCGGGAAAGCGGTGACTTCCTGGGTGAACTCGCGCTGAGCCAGATCGATCCGCCGAACGCCCACGGGAGCTTCCGGATCGCCCTCGTCCCGGAGGCCACCGGCCGCGGTGTCGGCAGCGAGGCGACCCGGCTGCTGCTCGGCTACGCCTTCGACCGGGTGGGCCTGCACCGCGTCCAGCTGGAGGTCTACGACTACAACCCGCGTGCCCGGCGGGCGTACGAGAAGTGCGGCTTCGAGGTGGAGGGCCGGATGCGGGAGGCGCTGTTCTGGGACGGCGCGTGGCATGACGTGCTGGTGATGGCGGTGCTGCGGCCGGGGTGGGGCGGGGGCGCGGGCTGAGGACCGGGTCGTAGATGGGTCGGGGGCGGTCCCACCCGACGGCCCCGGCCCGCCGCAGGCAGACGCCCCGGCCGGCCCGCGCCCACCGGTCAGTCATTGCCCCCGGTGAAGGGCAGCCACTCGGTCTCCAGCGCGGCGTCCAAGCGGCGGACCGCGCCCGGGGTGTGCTCGGTGACCAGCCCGGCGTGGACGAAGCGGCGCAGAGGCGTACCACCGAGGTAGGAGGAGGCCAACTCCCGTACGTCCAGGGAGAGATCGGGTGCGGCGTCGGTGGGCAGCCAGGTGGCGCCGTCGGGGTCGGCGGTCAGCCGGAAGCGGCCCGCGTTGGCCGGTAGCGCGGTGTCGCGCAGATCGAGGACGAGGTCGACGGGAGCCGCCCAGGAACGGGCAGTCAGCGCGGCCCGGACGTCCACGAGCCGGATCCACATGGAGGGTTCCTGGCCGGTGACGCGTACCTGGTCGCGGTCGGCGACGAGGTGCAGGAGCGGGTCGTCGGCGGGGCGGGCCTGGATCCGTACCGTCGAGGTGAGGTCGATCGAGGCGAGGTAGGACCACAGGGCGGCGGCGGCCGGTGCGGTATCCGCCTCCAGTTCCTCGACGAGGACCGCTCCGGGCCGGTCCTCGCCTCCGCCGCGGGTGCGGTAGACCGCATAGCCGGCGGGCACTTCACCGGAGGCGCCGAGCACCACCACCCGCACCGCGCCGAAGCCGTCCCGGTCATCGCCGCCGCGCGCCCCGTCGAGGTCCAGCACATGGTCGCGCCACCACGCCGCGTCGCGGGTGAAGCGGCCGGCGCGCTGCGGCAGCGTGGCGTCGTAGCGCGGTGCGAGCAGGGCGGGCGCGTCCGCCGGGTCGATCAGCCGCAGCGGGCGGCTGTCGGGGGTGACACGCAGGGCGAGCGGGCGCGAGGAGTCGATCTCGATGCGGTACGACTCGGTGGCGGCGCCGAAGCCGAAGCGGCCGTAGATGCCGCTCTCGGACGCCCAGAGACAGGACACCGGCCGCCCCTCGGCGGCACAGCGGCGCCAGAGCTCGTCCATCATCGAGGTGAGGACTCCGCGGCGCCGATGGGTGGGCGCAACCGAGACGAAGTCCAGTGCCGCACAAGGGAGTTGACCACCCGGGACGGAGAGGGTCAGCCGGTGCGCGGCGGCCACCCCGCTCAGCCGCCCGTCGTCATGGGCCCCGATACGGGAGCAGGCCCGCAGCAGCTCCCGGTGGTACGCGCGGGTCTTGTCGGCGGGTTTGAGGTGGAAGGCGAGATAGACCAGGTCCAGGGCCTGGTCGAGGTCGGACTCGGGGATGTCCCGGAGCTCCGTGGTCACACGCGCGTCGTCGTCACTGGTCACCCGGGGACGCTAACGCGGCATCCGGGGAGCTTCATCTGTTTTTGCCGCCGCAGGGGCCGGCCCGGGTCGGCACCCACGACCCGTCCCGCGGCAATCAGCCGTGGAACCGCCGGTCCGTCATGGTGTGCCGGACTCCGTGTCGCGCTCGTCGTAGGCGGCGCGGGCTGCCGCGATTTCCGTCTGGTGTTCCTCGGTCCACGTCACCAGGGCCTGAATGGTGTCGTGCAAGGTGACGCCCAACGGCGTCAACTCGTAATCCACCCGCGGCGGCACGACGGGGTGGACGGTGCGGCGGACGAGCCCGTCACGCTCCAGCTGGCGAAGGGTGACGGTCAGCATCCGCTGGCTGATGCCGTCGATCTCGCGACGGAGTTCGGTGAAGCGCAGCACCCGCCGGTCGAGCAGGGCGATGGCGAGCAGTGACCACTTGTCCGCGACCCGGTCGAGGATCTGGCGGACCTCGCAGCCCTCGCGGACGTCCCACTGGCGCGCGTCGTTGTCGTGGTCGGCGGGGGCGGCCGCCTTGGTTCCCTCGGGGTGTGTCAGTGACTTCGAAGTGCCTTCCATAGCTCTTCACGGTGCCGCACGATGCGGTCAGTAACAAGAGGTAACCGACTGCGTGTCCAGCACCGAGCCCCCCATTGACCGAGGAGCACTGTGATGTCCCGATCCGCGGCACCGTCCTGGGCGTTGCTTCTCGTCCTGTGCGGGGCGGTCTTCCTGGAGGGGCTCGACATCGGCATGCTGAATGTCGCCCTCCCGCCGATCCGCGCCGAACTCGGCCTCGCCACCGGCGAGTTGCAGTGGGTGATGAGCGGCTACGTTCTGGGCTACGGCGGGTTCATGCTGCTGGGCGGGAGGGCCGCCGACCTGTTCGGCCGGCGTCGGATGTTCCTGGTGCCGCTGACCGTGTTCCTGGTCTTCTCCGGGTTGGGCGGGCTGGCGACCGAGGGCTGGATGCTGATCACCGCCCGCTTCGTGACCGGCGTGTGCGCCGCGTTCATGGCGCCGGCCGGGCTGTCGATCATCACCACGAACTTCCCGGCCGGACCGCGCCGCGATCGTGCCCTGCTGGTCTACTCGGGCACTGCGGGCGGTGGCTTCTCGATCGGGCTGGTGGCCGGCGGGCTGCTGACCGCCGCCGACTGGCGCTGGGTGTTCTTCGCCCCGATCGCGCCCGCCCTGCTGGTGCTGCTCGCCGCGCTCCCGCTCGTCCCGAAGGACTCCGCCCCGCGGCAGCCCCGTCCGAGGGTGGATGTGACCGGTGCGATCACCGTCACCGTGGCGGTGCTGCTTCTGGTCATGACCGTGGAACAGGCGGCTCACGCACCGGCGTTACGGACCATGGGGACCCTCGCCGCGGCCCTCGCCCTGCTCGCCGTCTTCGTCACGGTCGAACGGCGGACTCCCACACCCCTGCTCCGTCTGGGCATCCTCCGCTCCCGGCCGCTGGTGCGCGCCGGCGTCATGGGGCTGCTGTTCACCGCCGGATTCTTCGGCTTCCAGTTCCTCGCGGTGCTCTACCTCCAGGAGTTCCGCGGCTGGTCGGCCGCGGAGACCAGCTTTGCGCTGCTGCCGATGGGCGCCGACGCGGTACTGGCGCCGACGCTCACCCCACGCCTCGTACGGCGCTTCGGGCATGCCCGGGTGATCGTCGCCGGCCTGCTGCTCGCCGCGCTCGGCTACGCGTTGTTCCTGCCGGTCGGCGTGGACTGGACCTATGCCGCGATGTTTCCGAGCCTGCTGCTGGTCGGCATCGCCTTCGCGCTGGTCCACGGGCCGCTGGCGATCGTCGCCACGGACCGCGTCGCGTCCTGTGAACAGGGCCTGGCAGGTGGTCTGTTGTACACCTCGGTCCAGTTCGGCGCGGCCCTCGGGCTGTCGGCGGTCACTGCCGTGACCACCGTCGCGGGCGGCGGCGACGTGCCCCTCACACCGCTCGCGGGCTACCGCGCGGGCCTGATCGTCCCCACCGCGGCGGTCGTCATCGCCCTGCTCATCGGGGTGCTGGGGATGCGTGAACGGCGGCCCGGACGTGCGGTACGGAGCGGTCGGCGGGCGAGCGGCTCCAGCGAGCCGGCGGGCACCGGCTCGGTCACCCGGCCGAAGTAGGAGGAGGAAGGCGGCGGGAAGTCGCCTCGGCCGGTCGCGGGCCGGACGGCCGCGGAGACGCTCTCCGCCGCTCCACCGGCCCCGGCGGTCTCAGCCAAGGCCCTGCCAAGGCCCTCACGCCACCGACCCGATCCGCCCCACCGGCCGCCCCGTGTCGTGGTGGATGGGGGTGTGCGCGCCGGTCAGCGGGGCGCCGGTGCCGCCTCGGCGGTTGGCGACGATTTCGGCGGCGATGGACAGGGCGGTCTCCTCCGGGGTGCGGGCGCCGAGGTCGAGTCCGATGGGCGAGCGCAGGCGGTTCAGTTCGAGCTCGGTCAGGCCGACCTCCCGCAGCCGTCGCTGGCGGTCCAGGTGGGTGCGGCGCGAGCCCATCGCGCCGACGTAGGCGACCGGGAGCTTGAGCGCGCGCTCCAGCAGCGGTACATCGAACTTGGCGTCGTGGGTCAGGACGCACAGCACCGTGCGGGAGTCGAGTTGCTGGGCGTCCAGATAGCGGTGCGGCCAGTCGACGACGATCTCGTCGGCGTCGGGGAAGCGGGTCCTGGTGGCGAAGACGGGGCGGGCGTCGCAGACCGTGACGTGGTAGTTGAGGAACTTGCCGACCCTGACCAGCGCGGCGGCGAAGTCGATGGCGCCGAAGACGATCATGCGGGGCGCGGGGACGGATGATTCGACGAGGAGGACGACGGGCTGGCCGCAGCGCGACCCGCTGCGCTGCGCGTCGTTGTCGCTGTCCGCCGGGGCCTGGTCCTCGAAACCGGCCTCCGCTTCCTCCCCGGGTGCGAAGCCCGTGCCGATCTCCAGGCTGGTGGTGCGCCCGGCGTCCAGCAGGGCGCGGGTCTCCTCGACCGCGGTGCGGTCCAGGGCGGGGTGGCCGCCGAGGGTGCCGGTGTGGCTGCCGTCGGCGCGCACCAGCAGGGCGTGGCCGAGGAGTCCGGCGGGGCCCTGGATGACCCGGGCGACCGCCGCCGCCTCTCCTGAGGCCGCGGCGGCCAGCCCGGCGGCGAGCGTGGCGGCGGTGCTGTCCGCCCGCTCCCCCGCGAAGCCGCCGTCGTCGGCGGTCGCGGGGGCGCCCGCCCGGACCGGCTGGACGAGGATGTCGATGACGCCGCCGCAGGTCAGGCCCACGGCGAAGGCATCCTCGTCGCTGTAGCCGAAGCGCTCCAGGACCGGTTCACCGGTCTGCAGCGCCTGTTGGCACAGTTCGTACACCGCCCCCTCCACACATCCGCCGGAGACCGACCCGATCGCCGTGCCGTCACTGTCGACGGCCAGCGCGGCCCCGGGCTGGCGGGGCGCGCTGCCGTTGGTGGCCACCACGGTGGCCACCGCGAACTCACGGCCCTGCTCGACCCACCGGTGCAGCTCTTCGGCGATGTCCAGCATGTCGGTCTCCTCACGGACGGGGGGGGAAGCGGGCGGGCGGTTACTTGACGCCCAGCCACTGCTCGATCGGATGGAGCGAGAAATAGACGACGAAGATGGCGGTCAGCACCCACATGAAGCCGCCGACCTCGCGCCACTTGCCCTGCGCCGCCTTGATGGCGGCGTAGGCGATGACACCGGCGCCGACGCCCGCGGTGATGCTGTAGGTGAACGGCATCAGGGCCACGGTCAGGAAGACCGGGATGGACACCGAGCGGTCGCGCCAGTCCACATGGCCGGCGGCGCTCATCATCATCGAGCCGATGACGACGAGAGCGGCCGAGGCCACCTGGGCCGGGACGAGCTGGGTGACGGGGGTGAAGAACAGGCAGGCCGCGAAGAACAGGCCGGTGATGACGGACGACAGGCCGGTACGCGCACCCTCGCCGACACCGCTCGCCGACTCGATGAACACGGTCTGACCGGACGCGCCGGTGACGCCGCCGATGGCACCGCCCGCGCCGTCCACGAACAGCGCCTTGGACAGACCCGGCATCCGGCCCTTGTCGTCGGCCAGCTTGGCCTCGGTGCCGACGCCGATGATGGTGGCCATGGCGTCGAAGAAGCCGGCCAGCACCAGGGTGAAGACGATCATGCCGACGCTCAGCGCGCCGATGGAGCCCCAGCCGCCGAACTCGACATGTCCGAAGAGACCGAAGTCGGGCATCGCGACCGCGCCGCCGTCCAGCTCCGGGGGCGTACCGCCCCAGTCCTTGGCCGTCAGCCCGCCGATCCTGGTCACGGCGATGGACAGGACGCTGCCGACGACGATGCCGATGAGGATGGCGCCGGGCACCTTGCGGGCCTGCAGCATGAAGATCAAGATCAGCGTGACACAGAAGAACAGGACCGGCCAGCCGGACAGCTGCCCGGAAAGGCCGAGGGTGACCGGGCCGCCCTCACCCTTGCCCACGAAACCGGCCTTCACCAGCCCCAGCAGCGCGACGAACATCCCGATGCCCATGGTGATCGCGTGCTTGAGCGCGAGCGGGATGGCGTTCATGATCATCTCGCGCAGTCCGGTGACCACCAGCAGACAGATGACCACGCCGTACACCACACACATGCCCATGGCCTGCGGCCAGGTCATGTTCGGGACGACCTGGGCGGTCAGCGCGGCGGAGACGTTCAGGCCGGCTGCCAGCGCCAGCGGCACCTTGCCGATGAAGCCCATCAGCAGGGTGGAGACCGCCGCGGCGAGCGCCGTCGCGGTGACCACGCCCGCATGCGCGAGAGTGTGCTTCTCCACGTCCGGTGTCGAGAGGATCAGAGGGTTGAGCAGGAGGATGTAGCACATCGCCATGAAGGTGGTGATGCCGCCGCGCACCTCTTGCGCGACCGTCGATCCTCTGTCGGATATGTGGAAGTACCGGTCGAGCCAGGAGCGGCCGGCGGGCTGGCGCGAGCCGTCGCCCGCGTCTTCCGCCGTCGTCCTCGGCTCAGTGGACTGCTGGGTCATGGTGCCTTACTCCCAAGGTTCACAGGGGCACTCGCACCAGGTGCGAGATTTGGGATGAAACTTCGGCTGCACGACCCGGGGGACGGCCCGAGACGAACGTGAGGGGTGCTGGCTCCGCCGGGGCGGAGCAGCGACTGCGTACTGCGGGGTGGTGGTCTCCGGGCGGTGCGCGGAGGAGGACGGACAGGGACACCCCTGACACGCACCGCCCGGAGGCCGGTGTCCGGGGTCGCCCCCGGACGGCTCTCTATGTGCCGGTGAGGTGCTCGGGGCGCACCGGCGTCTTGTTTAGCTCCAGCCCGGTCGCGTTCCGGATCGCCGCGAGGACGGCCGGAGTGGACGACAGGGTGGGGGCCTCACCGATACCGCGCAGCCCGTACGGGGCGTGCTCGTCGGCGAGTTCGAGCACATCGACCGGGATGGTCGGCGTGTCGAGAATCGTGGGGATGAGGTAGTCCGTGAAGGAGGGGTTGCGCACCTTCGCGGTCTTGGGGTCGACGAGGATCTCCTCCATCACCGCCACGCCCAGGCCCTGGGTGGTGCCACCCTGGATCTGGCCGACGACGGACAGCGGGTTGAGCGCCTTGCCGACGTCCTGGGCGCAGGCCAGTTCGATGACCTTGACCAGGCCGAGTTCGGTGTCCACCTCGACGACCGCGCGGTGGGCCGCGAAGGAGTACTGGACATGGCCGTGGCCCTGGCCGGTGACCAGGTCGAAGGCCTCGGTCGGCCGGTGCCGCCACTCGGCCTCGATCTCGACGGCCTCGCCCTCCAGGACGTCCACCAGGTCGGCGAGGACCTCGCCGCCGTCGGTGACGACCTTGCCGCCCTCCAGGAGGAGTTCGGCGGTGGCCCACGCCGGGTGGTACGTGCCCATCTTGCGGCGGCCGAGCTCCAGGACCTTCTCGCGGACGAGCTCGCAGGAGTGCTTGACCGCGCCGCCGGTGACGTACGTCTGACGGGAGGCCGACGTCGAACCGGCGCTGCCCACCTGGGTGTCGGCGGGGTGGATCGTCACCTGGGTGACACCGAGCTCGGTGCGGGCGATCTGCGCGTGGACGGTGACACCGCCCTGGCCGACCTCCGCCATCGCGGTGTGCACGGTGGCGACCGGCTCGCCGCCGATGACCTCCATGCGCACCTTGGCGGTGGAGTAGTCGTCGAAGCCCTCGGAGAAGCCGACGTTCTTGATGCCGACCGCGTAGCCGACACCGCGGACGACGCCTTCGCCGTGGGTGGTGTTCGACAGGCCGCCGGGCAGCTGACGGACGTCGGCGCCCTCGCTGGACTCCCACTGGCGCTCCGGCGGCAGCGGGCGGGCCTTGACGCGGCGCAGGATCTCGGCGACCGGGGCCGGCGAGTCGACCGGCTGCCCGGTCGGCATGATCGTGCCCTGCTCCATGGCATTGAGCTGGCGCAGCTCCACCGGGTCCATCTCCAGCTTGGCCGCCAGCTTGTCCATCTGCGCCTCGTACGCGAAGCACGCCTGGACCGCGCCGAAGCCGCGCATGGCGCCGCAGGGCGGGTTGTTGGTGTAGAGCGCGACGGCCTCGATGTCGACGTCGTCGATCACGTACGGACCCACCGCCAGCGAGGCGGCGTTGCCGACCACTGCCGGGGACGCGGAGGCATAGGCACCGCCGTCCAGCACGATCCGGCACTTCATGTGCGTGATCTTGCCGTCCTTGGTGGCGCCGTGCTCGTACCAGAGCTTCGCCGGGTGCCGGTGGACGTGGCCGAAGAAGGACTCGAAACGGTTGTAGACGATCTTGACCGGCTTGTTGGTGCGCAGCGCCAGCAGGCAGGCGTGGATCTGCATCGACAGGTCCTCGCGCCCGCCGAAGGCGCCGCCGACGCCGGAGAGCGTCATCCGGACCTTCTCCTCGGGCAGGCCGAGGACCGGGGCGATCTGGCGGAGGTCGGAGTGCAGCCACTGGGTGGCGATGTAGAGGTCCACCCCGCCGTCCTCGGCGGGCACCGCGAGGCCGGACTCCGGGCCGAGGAAGGCCTGGTCCTGCATGCCGAAGACGTACTCGCCGGAGACGATGACATCGGCCTTCTTGGCGGCCGCGCCGGCATCACCGCGGACGATCGGCTGACGGTGGACGATGTTGGGGTGCGCGACGTGCCCGGCGTGGTGGTCGTCGCGGCCCTCGTGGAGCAACGGCGCGCCGTCGGCGGTCGCGGAGGCCTCGTCGGTGACGACGGGCAGTTCCTTGTAGTCGATCTTGATCTTGGCAGCCGCGCGCCGCGCCGTCTCCGGGTGGTCGGCGGCGACCAGGGCCACCGGCTCACCGTGGTGGCGGACCTTGCCGTGCGCGAGAACCGGGGTGTCCTGGATCTCCAGGCCGTAGTTCTTGATCGACGTGGGCAGGTCGTCGTAGGTCAGCACGGCGTAGACGCCGGACTGCGCGAGCGCCTCGGAGGTGTCGATGGAGACGATCTCGGCGTGCGCGACGGTGGAGCGGAGCGTGAAGCCCCACAGCATGTCCTCGTGCCACATGTCCGAGGAGTACGCGAACTCGCCGGTGACCTTCAGCGTGCCGTCGGGGCGCAGGGTGGACTCGCCGATGCCGCCCTTGGTCTGCGAACCCTGGGTGATCTTGGTCGGGGTGCCGGTGGTTCCCATGGTCAGACCCCTTCTTCCTGGCCCTGACGGGCGGCCGCGAGCCGTACCGCGTCCAGGATCTTCTCGTAGCCGGTGCAGCGGCAGAGGTTGCCGGAGAGCGCCTCGCGGATGTCCGCGTCGGTCGGCTGCGGGTTGTGCTCCAGCATCTCGTCGGCGGCGACCAGGAGGCCGGGCGTGCAGAAGCCGCACTGGACGGCGCCCGCGTCGATGAACGCCTGCTGGATCGGGGAGAGTTCACCGCCCTCACCGGTCTGCGAGTCGGTGCCCTTGGCCTGCCACTGCTGCGCGGCCTGCAGGGAGGTGCCACAGGCGCCGGAGGGACAGCCCGCGCCGGGGTGGGCGTCCTCGCGGTGCTTGGCGTAATCGGCCAGGCCCTCGACCGTGACCACCTCGCGGCCCTCGACCTGACCTGCGGCGACCAGACAGGAGCACACCGGCACACCGTCCAGCCGGACCGTGCAGGAACCGCATTCGCCCTGCTCACAGGCGTTCTTGGAGCCCGGCAGGCCCATCCGCTCCCGGAGGACGTACAGCAGGCTCTCGCCTTCCCAGACGTCGTCGGCCTCCTGGCGGCGGCCGTTGACGGTGAATGTCACGCGCACTGTGCGCTCCTCTCGTTGCCCCGGTAGGACTCCCAGGTCCAGCCGAGGGTGCGGCGCGCCATGATGCCGACCGCGTGCCGGCGGTAGGTGGCGCTGCCGCGCACATCGTCGATCGGGTTGCAGGCGCCGGAGGCGAGCTGCGCGAACTGCTTGGCGACGGACGGCGGGATGGGGTTGCCGGACTCCCAGAAGCCGCCCTCGTCCAGCGCCGCGGTGAGGAACTCCTCGGCCTCACGGGCCCGTACGGGGGTGGGCGCGGCGGAGCCGATGCCGGTGCGCACCGTGCGGGTCGCGGGGTGCAGCGCGATACCGAAGGCGCACACCGCGATCACCATGGCGTTACGGGTGCCGACCTTGGAGAACTGCTGCGGTCCGTCGGCCTTCGGCAGATGCACCGACCGGATCAGCTCGTCGGGCTCCATGGCGTTGCGCTTGACGCCCACGTAGAAGTCGTCGACCGGGATCATCCGGCGGCCGCGTACGGACTCGACTTCGACCTCCCCGCCCGAGGCGAGCAGCGCGGGGTGCGCGTCACCGGCCGGGGAGGCGGTGCCGAGGTTGCCGCCGACGCCCCCGCGGTTGCGGATCTGCGGGGAGGCGACGGTGTGCGACGCCAGGGCCAGGCCCGGGAGTTCGGCCCGCAGATGCTCCATGATCTGGGTGTAGGGGACGGAGGCGCCCAGGCGTACGGTCTTCTCGCCGACCTCCCACTCGCTCAGGTCACCGATGCGGTTCAGGTCGAGCAGGTACTCGGGGCGCCGGTGGTCGAAGTTGATCTCGACCATCACATCCGTGCCGCCCGCGATGGGCACAGCGGTAGGGTGCTCGGCCTTGGCGGCGAGCGCCTCCTCCCAGCTGGCGGGGCGAAGGAAGTCCATGGTTGGCCTCTTCTACGAAATCGGTCGTTCGTTACTCATGGTGAGGACGCTGCGCTCACATCGCCATGGAGCCGTTCATGTCTCGTTAACGGTTGAGGCTTAGTGAACGCGCCCCTGACCCGCCCGGTGCAGTCACCGAAACCATGAAGCGGTTGGCTGGCCAAGCCACCTGTCTTGTAGATTCGAACGAAAGACGAGGCTCTGAAACCTCGCGGCATTCCACCGGCAACACCAGACAGCAAAGAACGGCGGGCGAGGTCATGCGGCTCCGCGCACTCCTGGACACCCCATCCCTGGGCCTTCGGCTGCTCGGGGGCGAGGACGAGCTGGACCGCACCGTACGCGGCGTGATGACCACCGACCTGCGCGACCCCAGCCGCTACCTCTCCGGCGGCGAACTGGTGCTGACGGGTCTGGCCTGGCGCCGCGCGCCCGAGGACTCCGAGCGGTTCGTCCGCATCCTGGCCGCCGCCGGGGTCGCCGGGCTCGCCGCGGGCGAGGCGGAGCTGGGCTCGGTCCCGGACGACCTGGTGGCGGCCTGTGTCCGGCACCGGCTGCCGCTGTTCTCGGTCGTCGAGGACGTCTCGTTCGCCTCCATCACCGAGCATGTCGTCCGCCAGGTCTCCAGCGAACGGGCCGGTGACCTCGCGGCCGTGGTGGACCGTCACCGGCGTCTGATGACCTCGGGCCCCACCGGCGGCGGCCCGGAGGTGGTCCTGGACCTGCTCGGCTCAGACCTGGACCTGCGGGCCTGGGTGCTCTCCCCCACCGGCCGGCAGATCGCCGGTTCGACGCTGGCCGGTGCCGGACCCGAGCTGTCCGCCGGGACGGCCGCCCGGCTCGCGGGCGAGCATCTGGCGGCCGCCCGCAGCGGACGCCGCGGCCCGCACCGCGTCACGATCGAGGCGGCCGGCGCACCGGGAGGCGCCACGTTCTCGCTGTTCCCGATCCGCCACGACGGCCGTGACCTGCGCCAGACGCTGCTCAGCGACTGGCTGCTGGCCGTCGAGGCGGACGCCGGCGACTGGCCCGAGGAGCGCCTCGACCTGCTGCACGGTGTCACCCAGCTGATCGCCGTGGAACGCGACCGGCGCGACGCGGCCCGTACGGTCCGCCGCCGGCTCGCCCAGGAGGTGCTGGAGCTCGTCCAGACCGGCGCGCCGCCCGCCGAGATCGCCGCCCGGCTGCGGGTGGCCGCCCCGGTGCTGCTGCCCGGGCTGGGCACCGCGCCGCACTGGCAGATCGTGGTGGCCCGGGTCGAGTGGGAGGACGGCGACGCCCCCGGCGGCCCGGTCGCACAGAGCCTGCTGGAGGAGATGCTGGTCGACCCGGGCACCTTCGGTCCGGAGCCCTCCGACCGGATCGCCGTGGCCCACACCGGCGACGAGGCGGTGGCGCTGGTGCCGCTGCCCGTCCCGGACGAGCCCGGGGACGCCTCGGCGGCCGGTCTGCACGCCGATGAGCTGCTCTCCGTCGTCCAGGAGCCGCTCGGCCGCGGTCTGGCGGACGACGGGCGGCTGACGGTCGGCGTGAGCGCCTCGGTGCACTCGGCGGAGGGGCTGCGCGGCGCGCTGGAGGAGGCCCGGCACGCCCGCCGGGTCGCCGCCGCCCGTCCGGGCCGGGTCTGCGCCGCCGGGCACGAGGAGCTGGCCTCGCATGTGCTGCTGCTGCCGTTCGTGCCGGACGACGTCCGCCGGGCCTTCACCGCCCGCCTCCTGGACCCGCTGCGCGACTACGACCGCCGGCACCGCGCCGAACTGATCCCCACGCTGGAGGCGTTCCTGGACTGCGACGGCTCCTGGACCCGCTGCGCCACCCGCCTCCACCTGCACGTCAACACGCTCCGCTACCGGGTGGGCCGGATCGAGCAGCTCACCGGCCGCGATCTGGCCCGCCTGGAGGACAAGCTCGACTTCTTCCTCGCGCTGCGGATGAGCTGACGGCGAGCGACGGGTGGCGTCGGCCGGCGCGGCGGGGCGCCACAGGTCCCGCCCCGGGTGCCGGAGGCGTGCGCCCGCGGGTTCCGCCGGCGGGTTCGACACGGCCGGCCCGGACTGCGCCGTTCGGGGTCATCCGATCGGGCGGCATCGCGTCCACGGCGTCCGGGCGCCGGCCGGGCGCGCCGCGCCCCGGCGCATCCGATCAGCGCCGCGCCCCCCGTCAGACCCGTGCCCCGAGTGATTGTGAAAACTTTCACCCGCCCCCTTGGCCCCGCTACGGAATCCGTGCTGAGATTCGCCCACGGTCTCCAATTTCCAGCTCAATGGCGCGCTCGGGGAGGGCAATGTGGCGGATACCGCCATGTCAGGATCCGCGGATCCCGTGGATCCGGTCAGTTCTGCGGATCCGGTACCGCTCGCGGTACCGGCACCCGCATCCGCACCGGAGGCAGCGGCACACGGCACGGTCGAGGGGGACACTCCCCTCGACCGTGCCGTTTGGCGTCTGCGCTCCCGCGGCTGCTGGGAGGACGCGGCCGCGCTGCTGGAGCCACACTCCGTCCATCACGCCCCGTCCGCGCTGCGTCGCGCCGCGCTTCTGGTGGAGCGCTGCATGTTCACGGCCACCGGCTGGGCCGCGGCGGAGGACGCGCTGCGCGCCGCCGAGGCACTGGCGCATGACGACGACGAGCGGGGCGGCGCGGCCTGCGAGCGGGGCCATCTCGCCTACGCCGCCACGGTTTTGAGCGTCCGCGACCGGGCCGACGAGGCGCGGTCGGCGCTCGGCCGGGCCGCCGCGCTGCTGGCACCCGCCGCGCCCGGCCGCCCGCTGCTGGACTTCCGCCGCGGGCTGATGGCCGAGCATGTCGCCGACAGCCCGGACGCGGCGCGCGCCGCCTACCGCCGTGCGCACGCCGGCGCCACCGCACACGGCGACACCCTGCTGCTGTCCTTCACCTGGCGCCATCTGGCCGGGCTGGCGCTGCGCGACGGCGAACTGGCGGAGGCCCGGCACGGTTTCGCCGAGTCCCTGCGGATCCGCGAGGAGCTGGGCTTCCTCATCGGCACGGCACCGGCCCTCGCGGCGCTGGCCGACGCCGTCCCGGACACCGACGCACCCCGGCTGCGCGCCGAGGCCGCCCGGCTGTTCCGCCTCATGGGCGGCGTCCCCACCTGGCTCGCCGACCATCTCTCCGCCGCCGTCACGGCGACCTAGGGACGTCTCCCCCGGGAAACCGCTCGCGCACCACGGCCAACCACCCGCCTGCTGCGGGTGGTTGGCCGTCGCCCGTTCGGCGCCTCCTTTGCGGCTCCACCCCTCCCCGTCAACCCCCCGTAGTCGGCCATGCCCGCCCGCGCCGCGATTGGCTGGATCTGGACGGTCCCCGCGGCGGATCGGCCGGGGCGTGGTGGTTGCGGTACGCCCCAACGGTCGACGAGCCGGGCGAACCATGAGGTGGGACCATGGGCGGAGGCAGGGGGCAGTGGTGTTCCATCACGCCCCACTGGCCCCGAGAATGGCCGCAAGTCGCACTGTGAGGCGGCGGCAGGGACTTGGATGCTGGTCCGGGACCAGCCGAGACCCTCACCCACTGGCACAGCCTTTACAGGAGGCCATAGATGACAGCAGGAGTGACGAACACAACCGCTGGAACCGACTGGGGCAAGGCAGATTTCGAGGCGATTTACAACTGCCCGGATCCCCGTCGGTACTTCACCACACTGCACCCCCTGGACTACCAGATTCCGCACCACGGCCAAGCGGTCTTCCGCGCCGTGGCCGAGACCCTCCAACGGCACCGGAGCGACCGCCCGCCACTGAACGTCGTCGACCTGTGCTGCTCGTACGGGGTCAACGCCGCTCTGCTCAACCACCGGCTGTCCCTCTCCGACCTCTACGGCCGCTACGCCGCGCCCGGTCCGGGCATGCCGACCACCGGCCAACTCATCGAAGAGGACCGCACGTTCTTCGCCACCCGGCGGCGCGCCGAACCCTTCCGGATCACCGGCATCGACTCGGCGGACCGCGCGGTCGGCTATGCCCGGTCCGTCGGCCTCCTCGACCACGGCTTCGCGGAGAACCTGGAACTCGACGAGCCGAGCCCGGAGCTGCGGCGGGTCCTGTCCGGCACCGACCTGATCACCGTCACCGGCGGCGTCGGCTACATCACCGCGCGTACCTTCGGCCACCTCGTCGACAATGTGTCCGCACCGCCCTGGGTCGCCGCGTTCGTGCTGCGTACGGTGTCCTACCAGCCCGTCTCCGCGCTGCTGGCCCGTGCCGGCCTGGTGACGGAGAAGCTCACCACCCGTACGTTCCGGCAGCGCCGGTTCGCCGACGGCAACGAACGGCGGGCGACCTTCGACGCCCTGGCCGGCCTCGGCCTGTCCACCGCGGGCAAGGAATCCGACGGCTTCTACCACGCCGAGCTCTATCTCTCCCGGCCCGCCGCCGATGTCGCGGCACTGCCACTGGAGGAACTGCTCCCCGACTGAGCCGCACGAGAGGCCCCAGGGCCTGTCCCGCGGCCCCGGCCCCGGCCGCGGTCCGCCGGACGGGCCCAGGGCGTGTCGTTCGGATCGGCGAGCCCGCCATGATCCGAACGACACGCCCTAATGCGGATGCCGTGCCGCCGAGACATGCTCGCGCGCGATCCGCTCGACGACCGCGTACTCCTGGGCCACCAGGGCGTCGAGCAGCGCCGTGTGCTCGGAGGCGTCGGCCAGCAGCTCGGCCGTACGCAACCGGGAGCCGCCGGCCGGCCACTGGGTGCGGCGCAGCAGATCGCCGGCCACCTCGGTCAGCCGGCGGTTGCCGGTGAGCGACATCAGGGCGACGTGGAAGGCGTGGTCGGCCTCGGCATAGCCGACCCGGTCCCCGCGGGCGGCGGCCGCCACACCCGCCGCGGCGAGCGGGCGCAGCTCCTCCCAGCGCTCCGGGGCCAGCGCCCGTGCCAGCCGGACGATCGCGGGCACCTCCAGCATCCCCCGGACCTCGGCCAGCTCGGCGAGCTCACGGGAGCTGCACTCGGCGACCCGGAAGCCGCGGTTGGGCACGACCTCGACGGCGCCTTCGCCCGCGAGCTGCTGCATGGCCTCACGGACCGGGGTCGCGGAGACGCCGTAGCGCTCGGCGAGCGCGGGGGCGGAGTAGACCTCGCCCGGGGTCAGCTCCCCGCCGACCAGCGCATGACGCAGCGCGGCCAGCACCTGACCGCGGACGGAGTGCCGCCGGGGCGCGGCAGGTCCGGGCTGCGCGGGTACCCACGCCCGCGCGACCGGCTCCTGTTCCGCTGTGCCCTGTTCCATGACGGATCCTCCTGACGTATCCCAGCACCATAGGCGGCGCGGGCCACAGTACAAATCCGTCTCCCGGTCCCGGAACCTCGCCGGTCCGGCGGGACTGGCGCCGATCGCGCGCGGGTAAAGTCTTCGAATAAGGTAAGGCTTACCTGTTAACGATCGCGATTCGGTGGTCTCCCCATGACTTCTGCTCTCGCCGCCCCGGCCTCGACCCACCCGGTCGCCGAGTCCTACGCCCGGCTCGCCGAGGCATTTCCCGGTCTGCAGGTGACCACCTGGCATGCGGCACCACCCAGCGGCGACGGCTGGGTCTGCGCGGCCGGGCTCGCGGCCGGCGGCGAGGCCCTCGACGCCTTTCTCTCCTGGGACGACGCACAGATCCTGCGGGACTACGGACAGCGGGGCCGGCCGGACGTGGTCGCGAGCTTCGCGCTGCACCGCTACGCCTGGCCCGCCTGCCTGCTGATCACCGTCCCCTGGTTCCTGCACCGCCGGGTCCCGCGACTGCCCGTACAGGACGTCTCCTTCCAGCGCGAGCTGGGCCGGATGTCAGTGCGCATCAGCTCGTTCGCCTGCCTCCCGGACGATCCGGCGGCAACGCTGCCCGGTGCACGGGTCGTTCCGGACGAGGAGGCGCTGCGCGCGGAGGTCCGGGCGGCGGTGGCCGCGCACCTCGGGCCCGTCCTGGAGGGTTTCCGTACCCGGATGCGGCGCGGGCCGCGGGCGCTGTGGGGGATGGCGTCCGACGAGGTCGTCGAGGGCCTCTGGTATGTGGCGCAGCTGCTGGGCGAGGAGCCGCGTGCGATGGCCGCCCTGGAGCGCCTGCTGCCGGGCGCCACCGCTCCCTACGTCGGGAGCGCGGGATTCCGTGCGCTGACCGGCCCCTGCGGCGAGGCCCTGCCGACCCGGGACCGCGCCAGCTGCTGCATGTTCTACACCCTGCGCCCCGAGGACACCTGCGTCACCTGCCCCCGCACCCGCGACGAGGACCGCGTCAAGCGCCTCACGACAACCGCCTGACACCCAAGTTGCCGGCGCCGGCAGGCTGTTGCTTCCAGCTCAGCGCCCGAGCGGCAGCAGGGAACCGGCTCGCTTCACCGTGCGGAGGACGGGGGCCGTCTCCAGCGTGTGGATCGCGTCCAACGAGGCGATCCTCTCGGTCAGGTACCGCGCGAGGTCGAGGGAGCTGCGGCAGTTGACGGCCGCGAGCAGATTGGTCGGCCCGGTGGTCTGGGCCACGAGTGAGACTTCGGGATGGCGGGCCATCGCGGAGGCCACAGCGGTGAGCCGGGAGGGCCGCACCGACATCCACAGGCGGGCCTCGGAACGGAAGCCGAGTGCGGCCGGCGAGATGTCGACGAGGAAGGTGAGCACGCCGGCTCGGCGCAAGGTGGTGAGCCTCCGCCTGACGGTCGACTCGGACCATCCGGTCGCGGCGGCGAGTTCGGTGCAGCTCGCCCGTCCGTCCTGTGACAGGAGGTCGAAGAGCGAGCGGTCCGCGGGCCCCAGGGAGATGTCGCTGTCGTCGGTGGGTGGCGGGGTGAGCGGCGCGGCCTGTTCAGGGGTGAGGCGGGCGGGCCCGGCCCAGTTGTTGGGCAGGGCGTAGTGGCCGAGCAGGAGGTGGGCGGAGACGGAGGTGATGCGGCTGGTTCGGGGGAGCTTGTGCAGCAGCAGCGCTTCACTCTCGTCCGCGGTGGGTGTCTGGACGCTGCACGAGATCTCGGTGCCGCCGGAGAGCAGGTGGACGTAGGAGGTATCGGGGCGGCCGGCGAGGGCCTTGGCGATGGCGGTTGCCGCGTCCGGAGGGCACTGCAGCCGGATGGTCCAGGCGTGGTGGCCGAGGCGGGCGCCATTGAGGGTGCCGACCACACGGAGGACGCCGGCGGTGCGAAGGCGGCGGTAGCGGCGGGCGACAGTGTTCTCGGAGACCCCGAGGACTTCGCCGATGAGCCGGAACGGGGCGCGGCCATCGATCTGCAGGGCATGCACCAGCCCCGCATCGACGTCATCCAAGGTGACAGCATCCGTCTTCATCAGGGATGAGTGTGCCAGCATCCGCCGCACACAGCGGGCCAGATGGTGGGGACGAGGGGTTGTTCCCGACCGTGAGAGGCAACCGACAAACTCTTCGGAGGAAGCCTCATGCGCAAGTGGTGGCCACTGGTGGCCGTCTGTCTCGGCACTTTCCTGTTCCTGCTCGACACCACCGTGTTGTCCGTCGTCCTGCCCGGCACGGGGGAGGAGTTGGACGCCTCGCTGTCCGCTCTGCAGTGGGTGGCCAACATCTACACACTGGTCCTGGCCGTACTGATGCTCACGATGGGGGCACTGGTGGACCGGCTCGGCGCGCGCACGGTGTACGTCGTCGGCCTGGCGGTCTTCGGCATCGCCTCGCTGGTCTGCGGTCTGGCCCCCGACGCGGGTGTACTGATCGCAGCCCGCGGGGTGCAGGGCATCGGCGGCGCGGCGATGGCGGTGACCACGTTCGCTCTGATCGGCTCCGTCTACCGGGGCCCCGACATGGGACGGGCGATGGGTATCTTCGGCGCGGTGACGGGCCTGGCCGCTGCCGTGGGGCCGATGCTGGGCGGCGTCCTCACCCAGTACCTCAGCTGGCGGGCGGTCTTCTTCCTCAACCTTCCGCTCGTCGCCGTCACCGTCGCGCTGTCCCTGCGGGTCCTGGCCGCGGGGCGGCCGGGCACCGGGAGGCGTATCGACCTGCCGGGCATGGCCGCCTTCGCCGCGTGCGCGGGCTCGCTCACCTACGCCCTGACACTGGCCGCCGACGAGGGCTGGACCTCCCCCGCAGCGCTGGGGCTGCTGACGCTCGCCACCCTCTCCCTTGTCGTCTTCACCCGCATCGAACTCCGCAGCGGTGCGCCGTTGTTGGACGTGAGGCTGTTCTCCCGGGCGTCCTTCTCGGGGGTGATGATGTGCGTGGCCGCCTCCACCGCGGCGTTCGCGGCGCTCGTCTACACCTCGGTATGGCTGCAGTCGGGACTCGGCCTGGGGCCGGTACGCGCCGGCCTCGCCCTCATGCCCCTCGCCCTGGCCTCCTTCGCCACCTCCCTGATCAGCGGACGCAGGCTGCACGGAAGGTCCCCGCGCGCGATCCTCGCCACGGGCCTGCTGCTGAGCGGGATCGGCTGTGCGCTGCAGGCAGGGCTGGACGCGGACTCATCCGCCGGCTCCCTTGCGGCAGGGCTGGCCCTCACCGGCATCGGCGTGGGGCTGATGGGGCCTGCCATGGGAGCCGCGGTCTTCGCGGCGCTCCCGCCCGAGCGGGGAGGGATGGCCGCCGGCGCCATGACCACTTTCCGGCAGCTGGGACAGACCCTCGGCGTCGCGGCCTTCGGCCTGCTGTTCCAGCACCACGGTGGCGCCATGTCCGAGGGGGGCCTGAACCGGGTCCTGATCGCTGCCGCAGCGACCGGGATCATCGGCTCCGCCCTCGCCTGCGCCTTCGTACCCAAACCGGCGGCGGCGAAGGCTACGGGCACCCGCCCCCGGAACCTGACCGGGTCCCGGTGATCCTCCCCCCTGCGAGCCGCTTCGTCAGGCGGCCCGCAGGGGGTGGTCACCCGCCGGACCCGGTGCCGATATACCGGGATCCAATTTGAAAATGATTTCCATAACCGTATTCTGAGGGTGCGGCCCCAAGGCCGTAAACCCGAGCCTCGACACCCCCCATGGACAGGTATGCACGAACGACGACCACAGCCGCACGGGATCGACACCTACACGGTCCGCCCGGCCGAACCCCAGGACTGCGACGGCGCGCGCAGCGTCATGCTGGACACCTTCTACCGCGAATTCGACTACGGATATGTGCCCGCATGGCACTCCGACGTCATCGACATCCAGGGCACATACCTGGACCACCCGCGCCATCAACTGATCGTCGCCCTGTCGGACGGTGAAGTGGTGGCCACCACCGGACTACTGTCCCGCGGACCGGCCCATCCCCCGCACCCCCGATGGCTGGCCGAGCGCTACGCCTGCGCGGCACAGCTCGTACGCGTCTACGTCCGGCCCGGGCACAGGCGGCACGGGCTCGCCCGCGCCATGGTGCGGAGGGCCTGCGAATTCGCCGCCGCCACGGCGGGATACGACTGCGTCTACCTCCACACCAACGTCAACATCCCCGGTGCACAGGGCTTCTGGAACAGCATCGCCAAGCAGGTTTTCGACGCCAGGCCCACCGGCGAACACGGAGCCGGCTTCGGCACCGTGCACTTCGAGATCCCGCTGCCCGGCTGACGACCGGAGACCCACCCTCGAATACGACTCCGCATCCAGCGGTACCGCGATCACAGCGCATCGGCTGATGTCAGTCACAAACCGTGGCTGACATGACGCGGTTGATGAGAGCCCTGCCGTTCGCGTCCCACATCAGCGCGGTGACCATGGAGCACTGGACATACCTCCCGTTGCTGTTCTCGTACTTCAGAGGGCCCGCGTACCGGCTGTAGGTACCTTCATCGACCTTGCAGGTCGCACCGGTCTTGTTGGGGCACAGCTTGAGCTTCATGTGCTTCGCACTGCCGGTGTTGTTGTCGAACAGCACACAGACACCGGACGACCCCGTGGTGAACTTCGTGTAGGCGAACAGAGTTCCAAACCGTCTCGCGTCCGGAAGCCGCTCGGCGTAGTCCAGCTTGTAGCCGCTGCCGCAGAGCGTTGCGGTCGCTGCGACGGCATCCGGGTCCGCTTCAGCGATCGCACGAGTCCGAGCATCTTTGGCCCCCTCCTCGGACAGCAGGACGCCGGTGCCGGCGATGCCCGGGCCGCTCGACGGGGAGTCCTGGGCCGTCGCTTGAGGAGCCGTGAGGAGCGCCAGAGCGAGTGCCACTCCGGCGGCGGTGGCACGTATGACGTTACGCATGAGAAAGCCACTTCCTTCTTCGTGAGAACGCCCTACCCAGGAAGAACAATCCGGGTATCACCGGGCACAGTGAAGTTGCGTCTGGAAGATGCGCGATGAGCCTGGCCGTTCGAGCCGAATGACGGCACAGAACTCCTCGCGGGAGCAATACCGCGCGCACCGCGATCAGTTACATCCCCGCTCCGACTGAAGAGAGTCGGCGCCATTCCGGTGCGGCCTCGGCGCGACCCCGGCAGCACCGAACAGGGCTGCGAGTGGCCGCGCTCAGGCACAGTAGCCCACAGGTACCAGCGATGAACAGAGAGACCTCAGGCCTTATGTCTGAAATATCAGCCTTGAAGGGTGAGTCTCCCGATTTCTTGACTCAATTGCTGCGCCATGGCCGAGACATGCAGGCCTATCTGCAGCAAGAGTGACTGCAATCCAGCCGGTTTGGCCGGATCCCACATACGGAGAGCGCGGTTCAGCGGCAAGCCGCAGAGAACGGTTGACTGTCCGGGACGCATGGGATGAGATGCGTGCACTCCTCAGCTGGCAACGGCCGGCAGCCCGTGCCTTGCACTGTGCTTTTTTTGGGGAGACCTTTCCGGCGAGGGGCCGGCGCCGGCGGAACGGCTGTGCCTTCGCAGCCGAATGACTGGGGGAAGTCATGCCATACACATTCACCAGGAGCTCGGGTTTCCGTGCGGTCATCCGCTATGCGACGCGGGTGCCCTAGCCGGGTTCGCCGGGCCAACGTGGCGCAATATCCCGCGTGTTGGCGTGAGTGGCTCAGATCAGAACGCCTGGAGGCGCCCGCGCGACAGGCGCGCCCGCCAAACCGGAAACCACTTCGCCTTGCCGATGCGCAGGCCCTGCCCTCCATTGAGGCCGACTCACCAAGTCCTCGTCGAGTGACGCCAGGTTTGCTCCTACGCGCCGTCCCGCTCAGAACGCACGCCGTCAATATCTGAGCAATTCCGCTTCCCTGATGGGCAATTCATGGGACCGGTGCATGGTACGGCGCCTCACTCGGCACCCTCACCGTCGCGGTGGCCACCCTCATCCGCGACCGGTCCCCGCGCACCCACCACCGTCGCCGCCGCGGCCGCACTCGCCCTGCCCACCGGCTTGGCCGCCGGCCTCTACCCGGCCCGGCGAGAGCCACAGCCTGGCCTGTCGAGGCACTGCGGCGCCGGCATCAATACCGCAATACCGCCCGTCGCCCAACCGGGCTGCGGGCTCGCCCCGGAGTATCCCCACGAGAGGAATCAGCTGTGGCGGACGAGCAAGTTCTCAGAGCTCAGAAGTGGGTGAACTCCCACTACGGCAGTGTTGCGGGCTACGTTCGCTGCCCCGAGGACGGCCGGACCGGATGGGGGACCATGACTTCCCTTGTCATGGCACTCCAGCACGAACTCGGTATCAGCCCGGTCGTGGCCTCGTTCGGTCCCACCACGTATGCGAAGTTCGCCGCCCTCGGGGACATCGGTTTCGAGTGGGACAAGAACCGCAACCTTGTCTCCGTCCTTGAGTACGCCCTGTGGTGCAAGGGCTACTGGGCCGTAGAGCCCGGAAGCGAGGGCTGGTTCACCGGCGTCACCCGTGATGCCGTCAAGAAGCTTCGCGGGAACATGGGCATCGGCGGCGAAGGCGTCATCAACGCCCCGATCGCCAAGGCCCTTTTCAACATGGACGCCTACGTCGTCGTGGCCGGCGGCACCGACGGAATCCGCTCGATCCAGCAGTGGCTCAACGGCCGCTATTGGACCCGCAGCGCCTACAACATCGGCCCCACCGACGGCATCTACTCCCGAGATGTCCAGAAGTCGCTGATGATCGCCCTCCAGTACGAGTTGGGCATCTCCGCGCCGACCGGCAACTTCGGCCCCGCCACCCAGGAAGGCCTGAAGTCCCACACCCTTGCCCCTGGCGACTCCGGGGTCTTCGTCCAACTCTTCTCTGCCGCATGCGTCTTCAACTCTCCGACCTACAGCCAGGAGGGCGACCCGGTCCTCACGACTTGGCGGTCCACCTACGACTCCGGCAGTTCAAGTCTCGCCGCATGGGTCAAGATCTTCCAGAAGTTCAACAAGCTGACCGACAACGGCAATGGCGACTATGCGACATGGGCCCAGCTCTTGGTCTCCATGGGAGACCCCGACCGCCCGGCGACCGGATCGGACACCCGGTACGAAATCACTGGCTCTCGCGCCAAATGGCTGCACGACCACGGGTATCGGTTCGTCGGGCGCTACATCTATGACCCGCCCGGCTCAACCCTCGACAAAGAGATCAAGCCGGGCGAGCTGGAAACCCTCTTCAGCAACGGCCTCAAGGTCTTCCCGATCTACCAGGACAACGCCCGCAAACTCACAGACTTCTCCTACAGCTCCGGCTACCAGCACGGGCTGAACGCACACAAACACGCCTCCGACTACGGATTCAACCGAGGTACCACCATCTACTTCGCCGTCGATTACGACGCGACCGGCGAAGAGATTCACAGCGCCATCGTTCCGTATTTCCACGGCGTGCAGGCCGCTCTCGCCAGCCAGGGCAAGAAATACACGCACGGGGTGTACGGATCCCGGAACGTTTGCAGCACCGTCAGCAACGAGACGTTCGCCCGCTTCTCCTTCGTATCCGGCATGTCCTGGGGGTTCTCCGGGAATCTCGGCTTCCCCATCCCCAGAAACTGGGCGTTCAACCAGATCAAGGAATTCAAGGTCACCAACGGCTCCGATACGTTCGACCTGGACCGCGATGTGGTCTCCGGGATCGACCACGGTGTCTCCTCGGTGAACGACAAAGGAGGACCGGCGGACGGCTTCATCGCCTACGTCCAGCAGCTGTACGACCTGGCCGGCTCATACGGAGCCAGCGGCCAGAAGCGCAGCCAGCTCGTCATGGAGTACCTCCGCCACCGCGAGTACGGCAACAAGGGAACGGCCAACAAGCTCGGTTGGTGGTACCTCATCGGCTCGTACGACTCCGGGTTCGTCGAGTACTGCGACTCCAAGGGCATGAGCATCAGGAAGTCCTTCACCGACCCCTTCACCGGCTACCAACTCGGTGCCGAGCACATGATGGCCACGGCGAACGCGCACCTCCTCACGGATCAGCCGGGCAACAAGAAGGCCGCCAACGGCGGGGATGTCGGTGGCTGGGCCGGCGATCTGATGACGTTCTGGGCCGACTGGCGCAACTCCGAGGAGCAGTATGCGAATCCGCTGCAGTTCGCCCACGCCAAGCTCGCAGTCCCCGGCGTCGCATCGACCTTCAGCTTCAACGACCTGATCGAGGACGCCGACGGGTACCACCTCGCCCGGGCCGTGCGTGGCAACAAATCCATCGTCGACGCCATGAAGGACCACTACAACGGTGGCGGCGGCCTGCGACGCTTCAACAACTACTTCGCCCAGAGGTGGGGCAACGCCACGGACTGCAAGACCTCCGCCCACAACGCCCTGACTTCGCTGGACAAAACCCTCTCAGCCGCGCAGCTCTACCTCATCACCGGTTCCGGAGCCGTGCAGCCCGCGGACTACCAGAACCTCCCCGGCGGGAGCGAAAAGCTCAGCAGTTTCGAACAAGGCTTCGTCGACGCTCTGCTGGCCCGCATGGGTATGGAGAAGCGCAACCTGTCCCGGTACCGCGCGAACCACGAAAAGTACCTCAAGGCGGCCCGCGCCCGCTCCGCTCGATGACAACGGATAGAACATCGGCATGAAAGAAGCCTCGACCCTCGCCGTCGCAGTGATCCTCGCCGCATGGCTGGTGTGGAACCTGTGGAACCTCTTCCCACTCGCCATCGGCCTGCGAAACGGATCATGGCGGCGCGCGATGTGGTGGACGCGCTTGTGCTCCGTCTCGCTCTGCGCCGGCCTCGCATCGTGGGTCCGCGGAGTGTTCGGGGGAGGTCTCAACGTCCGCGAAACCTGCCTGTTCGTCCACCACGAGCGCTACGACGCAAAGTACTGGAACTCCCATGCCGAGGAGTTCCGGAGAATCTTCCCGCTGCACAACAAGTGCCATGCGCAATACGACTTGGTCCCCGCATGGATCAATCCGGCCATCATGACCTGCGCCCTCATTTCCTTGGCCGCCATGACGGTCCTCCTGTGGTTCGGCACCACACATCTCACCCGCTTGCTCAGAAAGGAGAACCAGTCATGAACCAGACTGGCCTGTCAAGACGCCGGTTCATAGGCGCCAGTTCCGGCTTTGCGGCTGCCGCGACACTGGTCAACCTCGGTGCAGCCCATGGCGCTTCAGCCGATACCCACGCGTGGAAGGGCCCGGTATCCAAGAACAGGTGGCCCGTCCTGGACGAGGCGACCAGCTTCACCATCGAAGGCAGCGGCCAGAAGGTCTCACTCGCCGAGGGGGACGCCGCCACAGTCCTCCTCAACGTGGCCCGCCGATTCCACTACGAGATCGACTCCCTGCGCGCCGGCGACGTTCACGGCTGGACGAGCGACCGTAAGGTGACCGAGGCGTACGAGTCGAACTATCTGTCCGGCAGCGCGATAGCGATCCGCCCCGTGGGGTACCCGGTCGGCGCAAAACACAATTTATACCCGAACGAACTGGTCGTCATCCGGGACATCCTCGCTGAACTCGACGGCGCCGTCGCGTGGGGCGGTGACTTCACCACACCGAAGGAATCTCACTTCGAGATCGCGCTCAGGCCCGGTCATCCCCGCTTGAAGGGTGTGGCGCGCAAGATCCGCGGGTGGGACAGCGGCCCGGGCGACGAGGGCGCAGGGGCAATCGACGCCTTCGACCCGAAGCGCCGAAGCGCTGCGCAGGCGTTTGCTCGGCGGGCGTCATAAGAGCTTGTGACACGTCGGCCCGACGAGCTCCTGCACGATTGGCCCGAGGCGTCCCGCCCGACAGGCCGATTTGCATCGAAATCACTTTCCCCTTGCGCGCAATAGTTCGAAGGCAAAGTATCTCCATCGCACCCCTTGGCGTCCTCTTGTTCTGAATGCCTCGGTTACGGCTGTGGTTTCCGCCAGGATGTCGCGGAAATCGCGTATCCGAGCCAAAGGGATCCCAGAATGAGAATGACCGACATACCGCTGGACTGGCTGGTTCCCGGCGCCCTGCTGCTCGTCGGCGTATGCGCGGCCTCGGCGCTGGTGGTGCGCGGGAAGCGTGCGGCCGCCCGGTCCGCAGGTGAGGACTCCTGGGAGCGCAGCGAGGAGCGCCGGCGGCGTAAGGAGACCCTTTTCGCCTCGGCCTCCTATCTGCTGCTGTTCTGCTGTGCCGCGGTCGCCGCCGCCCTGTCCTTCCACGGGCTGGTCGGCTTCGGCACACAGAACCTCAACCTCTCCGGGGGCTGGGAGTATCTGGTGCCCTTCGGGCTCGACGGTGCGGCGATGTTCTGCTCCGTCCTCGCCGTACGGGAGGCCAGCCACGGTGATGCGGCGCTCGGATCCCGGATGCTGGTGTGGACGTTCGCGGGCGCCGCGGCCTGGTTCAACTGGGTGCATGCGCCGCGCGGCCTGGACCATGCGGGTGCGCCGCAGTTCTTCGCCGGGATGTCGCTGTCGGCCGCGGTCCTCTTCGACCGGGCGCTCAAGCAGACCCGCAGGGCGGCGCTGCGCGAGCAGGGCCTGGTGCCGCGGCCACTGCCGCAGATCCGGATCGTCCGCTGGCTGCGCGCTCCCCGCGAGACCTTCGCGGCCTGGTCGCTGATGCTGCTGGAGGGCGTACGGACGCTGGACGAGGCGGTCGAGGAGGTCCGCGAGGACCGGCGCGAGAAGGAGCAGAACCGGCACCGCCGGCGCGAGCAGGGCAAGCTCGACCGGGCCCGTATCAAGGCCATCAACCGGCAGCACCGCGCCTGGGGCATCGGCCGGGGTGGCGGCCGGCAACTGGCGGTGACCCAGGCGGCGGCCGCGCCCGCGGAGGTGGCCGGCCCGGACCCCGCCATAGTCGGCGACTCCCCGCCGCTGCTCACCGGAGAGTCGCCGGTGCGCTCCCGCCCGGCCCTCAAGGCCGTGGCCGGCGCTGAGGCCGAGGGTGCCGGGGCCCTGGCCGGGCCCCCGCGGACCGTGGATCTCACCGCCGAGGACGACACCCAGACGATCCCCCGTCTGGACTCCCTCGAGGAGAAACTCGCCGAGATCGAACGGCAATTCGGCTGACCGGTGGCGGACCGCGCCGACCGACGCCCCCGCCCATGGGTCAGGCCGGTCCGCCGCCCAGCTCGAACCACACACTCTTCCCGAGACTCTCGGTGCGTATCCCCCAGGCGTCGGCTAAGGAACGCACCAGCATCAGCCCCCTGCCGGAGGTCCCGTCGGTGGTCGGTGCGCGCGGTTCGGGCCGTCCGGGCACGAAGTCCCGGACCTCCACCCGCAGCCGGTCGCTGACCCTGGCCGTGACGACGGCGCCGCCCTCGGCATGCACCAGGGCATTGGTGACCAGCTCGCTGGTGAGCAGCGTCGCGACCTCCGCGAGCTCGCCGCCCCCCGGCAGCGTCCAGCGGCTCAGCAGCTGGCGCAGCTCCCTGCGCACCTCACCGACCGCCTTCAGATCCGCATGCCGCACCTTCCGCTCCAGCACTCTTGGTGCTCGTGCGGTGGTCCCCCCGTTCCGGCCCCCGTCGGCCGTTTCCTGTCTTTTGTCCCGCTCCTCGCGCCGCACAGGCTGACGCATTCTCTCCCCCGCCCCCAACGAACCTCGGCGCTCTGCCTCGAACAGCCTCACGGTCAGCATGCCCATCGGATCTGCCGCCATGCTTCCCCTTGCCGCTTCGGCGCTCCATGTGGCCGGTCCGCCGCCCGCGCGCCGGGTGGGCCGGGCCGCGCCTCAGTGGGTATGCCTGACCCGAGCCCGACCCGAGCCTGTCGCGGAACCCCGGCCGGTACCCGGATACGAGGGAGCACTCCCCCGGTTGCCGCCGGGGCAGCCCGCCCGCGCCCCGGGGCGTGGGGAGTACGAGCGTGAGGAGCCGCTGTGCACGACGACCGACTGCTGGTGGAGGGGCGCCTGGAGCGGGCGCTGAGGCAGTTCATCAGGCCCGCTCAGTACGCGGCGCGGGTGCCGCTGCGGCTCGCCGTCTGGCATGCCCCCGGAGAACCGGTACCGGTGGGCGAGGCGCTGCAGGCCGCTTACGAGCCGTTCGCGGTCGGCGAGCCCTGGGGGCCGCCGTGGTCCACCAGCTGGTTCCAGCTGGCGGGTGAGGTGCCGCGGGAGTGGGCGGGGCGGCGGGTGGAGGCCGTCATCGACCCCGGATTCAGCGGCGACGGCCCCGGGTTGCAGGCCGAGGGCCTGGTCCACGACGCCGAAGGGGTGCCGCTCAAGGGCATCCATCCGCGCAACCGGCATGTCCCCGTCGGCGCGCCGGTCAGCGGCGGTGAGGAGGTGCGGCTGCTGCTGGAGGCCGCCGCGAACCCGGCGGTGCTGCGGGACTTCCGCCCCACCGACCTCGGCGACGTACTCACCGCTCCCGCCCGGCCGCTGTACCGCTTCGCCTCGGCGGACCTCGCGGTGCTCGACGAGACAGTCTGGCAGCTGATCCTCGACATCGAGGTGCTGTCGGAGCTGATGTACGAACTGCCCGCCGACGGCCCGCGCCGGCACGAGATCCTGCGGGCCCTGGAGGACATGCTGGACGCGCTGGATCTGCACGACGTCGGCGGTACGGCGACCGCGGGGCGGGCCGCGCTGGCGGACGTACTGAGCCGCCCGGCCACCGCGAGCGCCCACCGCGTCTCGGCCACCGGGCATGCGCACATCGACTCGGCCTGGCTGTGGCCGCTGCGGGAAACTGTGCGCAAGGCGTCCCGCACCTTCGCCAATGTCACCCAACTGGCCGAGGAGTACACGGAGTTGGTGTTCGCCTGCTCCCAGGCGCAGCAGTACGCCTGGGTCAAGGAGCACCAGCCGCACCTCTGGGAACGCATCAAGCAGGCCGTACGGGCGGGCAATTGGGCACCGGTCGGTTCGATGTGGGTGGAGTCCGACGCCAATATGCCCGGCGGTGAGGCGCTGGCCCGGCAGATCGTGCACGGCAAGCGCTTCTTCCTGGAGGAGCTGGGGGTGGAGACCGAGGAGATCTGGCTGCCGGACTCGTTCGGCTACACCGCCGCCTTCCCGCAGCTGGCCCGGCTGGCCGGTGCGAAGTGGTTTCTGACCCAGAAGCTGTCGTGGAACCAGACCGACAAGATGCCGCACCACACCTTCTGGTGGGAGGGCATCGACGGCACCCGCGTCTTCACCCACTTCCCGCCCGTCGACACCTACAACTCCCGCTTCCACGCCCGCGAACTCGCCCACGCCGAACGCAACTTCGCCGACAAGGGCCGCGCCACCCGCTCCCTGGTCCCCTTCGGCTGGGGTGACGGCGGTGGCGGCCCGACCCGCGAGATGCTGGAGCGGGCCCGCCGGCTGCGGTCCCTGGAGGGCTCACCACGGGTCGAGATCGAGCCGCCGGCCCGCTTCTTCGCATCCGCCCATGAGGAGTACGGGGCGGCGGCGCCGGTCTGGTCGGGCGAGCTGTACCTCGAATTCCACCGCGGCACGTACACCTCGCAGGCGAAGACCAAACAGGGCAACCGGCGCAGTGAACATCTGCTGCGCGAGGCGGAGTTGTGGGCGGCGACAGCGGCGGTCCGGGCGGGCGCCGATTCCTCGTACGCCTACCCGTACGACGCCCTCGACCGCCTCTGGAAGACCGTGCTGCTGCACCAGTTCCACGACATCCTGCCGGGCTCGTCCATCGCCTGGGTGCATCGCGAGGCCCGTGCCACCTATGCGGCGGTCGAGACCGAGCTGACCGGGATCATCGAGACGGCGCTCGGGGCGCTGGAGAGCGCCGGTGCCGAGGCGGCCGAGGTGCCGACGGTGTTCAACGCCTCGCCGTACGCCCGGGACGAGATCGTCGCACTGCCGGCGACGGACCCGGAGCCGGGCGGGCCGACCGCCGTCGCGGTCCATGTACCCGCGCTGGGCTCGGCCCCCGTCCTCCCGCCCGGCCCGGACTCCCCCACGCCACCGCCCGCGCCCGTACGGGCGGACACCGGCCCCGAGGGCACCCTCACCCTCGACAACGGACTGCTGCGGGTGCATCTCGACGCCGACGGCCTGCTGACCTCCGTACGCGATCTGCACGCCGGACGGGAGGTCCTGGCACCGGGCTCCCGCGGCAATCTGCTGCAGCTGCACCCCGACCACCCCACCCAGTACGACGCCTGGGACCTCGACCGGCACTACCGCCACCGGCACACCGATCTGACCGACGCCGAGTCCGTGGAGCTGGCCGCGGCCGGGCCGCTGTCCGCGACGGTACGGGTGACCAGGGCGTTCGGCGCGTCCCGGCTCACCCAGGACCTGACCCTGCGCGCCGGCTCCCACCGTCTCGACATCACCACCGCCATCGACTGGCACGAGTCGGAGAAGGTCCTCAAGGCCGCCTTCCCCCTGGACGTGCACGCCGAACGGTCGACCTCCGAGGTGCAGTTCGGCCACGTCCACCGGCCCACGCACACCAACACCAGCTGGGACGCGGCCCGTTTCGAGATCTGTGCGCACCGCTGGCTGCGGGTCGCCGAGCCGGGCTACGGGATCGCGCTGCTCAACGACTCGACCTACGGCCATGAGGTGACCCGCGCCCCGCACCCCGAGGGCCTGGGCACGACGGTGCGGCTGACCCTGCTGCGCGCCCCGCACAGCCCCGACCCGGAGACCGACCAGGGCACCCACCGCTTCACCTATGCCCTGCTGCCGGGCGCCGGGGTCGGTGACGCGGTCGCCGAAGGGCTGGCCCTCAACCTGCCCCTCAGGCCGGCCGCCGCGCCGCCCGTGGCCCCGCTGATCCGCGTCGACCATCCGGCCGTCACCGTCGAGTCGGTCAAGCTCGCCGAGGACCGCAGTGGCGATGTGGTGGTGCGCCTGTACGAGTCCCACGGCGGCCGCGCGACCGGCATCCTCTCCCCCGGCTTTCCCGTCGAACGCGCCACCGTGACCGACCTGTTGGAACGGCCGCTGCACGAGGCGGAGGAAGGCCCGACCTCCGATGTGACGGTCGAGCTGCGCCCGTTCCAGATCCTGACCCTCCGGCTCCGGCCGCAGCATCCGCCTGCCGGCTGAACCGGGGGTGCGTCGGGCTCACCGGCCGGTCAGAGGCGGCGGCAGAGGCCAGACAGCTCAACGGCCGGGACCCCGTGGTGGGGCCCCGGCCGTGTGCTGGTGAGGCGCGTGATCGTGGAGTCCACCGAACCCGCCCGGTTCAGGCCCTCATCGGCGTCGGCCGGGCCATGAGCGCGGTGAACGCCCGCTCGCAACGATCAGATGATCCGAGCGAGCGGCCTAGCGGTCGGCGCCGACCAGGCCGCCGCCGCCGGTGTGGATGCCGCCGGCCGGCTTGTGGTGGTGCTTCTTGGGGTGGTGCTTCTTGACGTGGACGTGCTTGACGTTCTTGACGTGCTTGTGGTGGTGGTGCTTGACGTGCTTGTGGTGGTGGTGCACCACACGGCGCTCAATGCCACCGTTGAGGCAGGTGTTACCGAAGGCCGGGTTCAGCAGCCCCACGATGTTGATGGTGTTGCCGCACACATTGACCGGAATGTGGATCGGGACCTGAATCGCGTTGCCCGACACCACTCCCGGCGAATTGGCCGCCCCACCGGCCGCGCCACTGTCTGCGAACGCTGCCGACATGCCACCCAGGGCTGTACTTGCCGCAAGCGCGGCCATGGCAGTCACCCGCGTGATCCGTGACATAACAATCTCCCGATCGCTCCAAGCGGCTCACTGCCGCTTCCTGTTACTCCCTTCGGCGCGTGCGGCCCCATACTGAGAGAATTTGCTAACATTTCACTCTTTCCGGGGATAAGTGTGGTTTAGAGATCGCGTGGGTGGGTCAGAGACATCGGCCTGGCCAGAACAGTGCACCAAGTACCCTTGGCCACGTGACGATGCACCAGGCCGTCGATGTGACCGTTGACGCGATGCTTGAGGACCTCAGGACGCTCATCGAGGTCGAGTCCCCCTCGCGCGACCTCGACGCCCTCAGGGCATCGGCCACAGCTGTCGCCGCAGTGATCGAGAACCGCCTCGGCGGGCAGGCCGTCCTCGTGGAGAGCGAAGCCGGGCCGCACGTCCACTGGTCGGCCGGGGGCGATCCCACCGTGCTGATCCTCGGTCACCACGACACGGTGTTTCCGCTCGGCACTCTGGCACGCCGCCCGTTCAGGGTCGAGGACGGGCGGGCCACCGGCCCCGGCGTCTTTGACATGCTCGGCGGACTGGTGCAGGCCATCCATGGCCTGGCGGCGCTCGATGACCGTTCGGGCGTCGAGATCCTGGTGACCGCGGACGAAGAGGTCGGCTCCCGCTCCTCTCGCGCTCTCATCGAAGAGCGCGCCCTTGCCTGCGGCGCTGTCCTTGTGTTCGAGGGCGCCGCTGAGGGCGGAGCCCTGAAGACCGGCCGTAAGGGCTGCGGCACGTTCGAAGTCCGCGTCACCGGCCGGGCGTCGCACGCCGGCCTGGAGCCCGCGGCCGGGGTCAACGCCCTGGTCGAAGCGGCACATCAGGTACTGGACATCGCGACGCTGAACCGGCCCGAGGTCGGCACGACCGTCACCCCGACCGTCGCGTCCGCGGGAACTCTGGACAACGTCGTTCCCGCGGAGGCGACCGTCATCGTCGATGTCCGGGTCGAGTCGGCCGACGAGAAGGAGCGCATCGAAGCTGCCTTCGCGGCGCTGGCCCCGCATCTCGATGAGGCGGAGATCGCAGTTCAGGGAGCCATCGGCCGCCCCCCGATGCCCGAATCGGCCGCGGCCGGGCTCTTCGCGGTGGCGCAGCGACTGCTTCCCGGCATCGAAGCCAAGGCGGTCGGCGGCGGAAGCGACGGCAACTTCACGGCCGCGCTGGGGGTGCCCACCCTCGACGGCCTGGGCGCGGTCGGGGGCGGCGCCCACGCCGACCACGAGTACCTGGTGATCGACGCCATGCCCGAGCGGGCGAACCTTGTCACCGGCCTGGTGCACGCGCTCCAGCACCCGGAGGAGAACGGGCGCCTGCGCGGCCTGTGAGCGGCGACCGCGCGAGGTCGTGCTCCGCGCTCACCTCACCGGCCGGCCACGGGGTGAGTTCCGCGGAACGACTCGCGCTGCGTCTCTGACCGTTGCTGCGCGCAGTTCCCCAGGGCGGGGTCGATGATGTCGACCCCGCTGCCCCGGTGAGCCGGAAGTCGCCGTGCCTGGCTGTCTCTTGACTCCGGACCGGAACTCCAGAAGCCGGCCCCACTCATGAACGTCACCCTGGCGAGGGCGACCAGGTGGCCAGGCCATGCCCTGTTTGCGGAAAACGCCTCAGAAGCAGGGGAGTTGGACGTTCGTGACGCCCGCCCGCACTGAGACGTGAGGGGGCGGCGGGCATTGCCTAATGCACTACACGCTAGCTTGCTAGGATGCTAGCATCACTGCTGTGAGTGACGAAGAGGTCAAGCAGTTCAACGTGTACTTGCCGGTCGGACTGATCAAGCAGGTCAAATATCGCGCCATCGAGTCGGGCTCGTCCCTCTCGGCGCTGGTCGCGGCCGCCCTGCGCGCCTACCTCGACGACACCCATGGGCAGCGGCAGGAATCGTCTGAGAAGGAGACCTGATATGGCGACCGAAGGCATCGAGGCCGTGTTCCTGGAGACGCACAACTGGGGCAAGGCAGCACAGTTCTTCCAGGCACTGGGCTTCGAGCTGGAGTTCTCGACCGACCACAGCTCCGGCCAACTCCGCAAGGGAGACGGTCCCTACGTCTTCATCGCCGAGGTCCCCGAGGACCGGGAGCCCCGGACGCGGATCGTGCTGGGGGTGAGCGATGCGGAGGCGCTCCGTCCCGATCCTGCCGTCGAGGTGGTCACGCCGTGGGAGGACACCCATTACGGGACCACGGAGATGACGGTCCGTGACCCCGACGGACGTCTGTGGAGCCTGCAGGCTCCGGCCAAGAACTGACCGTGGGGGGAGGGACATCGTGGCAGACGAGCAGAGCGAGGTACCGGACGGCACCGCGGTGCGGGTCGCCCTCTGGCGGGCGATGCATGTGCAGGTCGACTCGCCGCCCCATGTGATCGAGGACGAGATCGGACTGCAGCTCGCGGCCCCTGAGGAGGGATGGCGGCGGCGCCCGGACATGGACCCGCGCGGCACGAGCCCGTTCCGGGCGGCCATTGTGGCCCGTGCCCGTTTCATCGAGGACCTGGTTGTCGAGCAGGCCGGTCACGGCGTCGCCCAGTACGTCGTCCTGGGGGCCGGGCTGGACACCTTTGCCCAGCGGAGGCCGGACATCGCCGCCCGCCTAAGGGTGTTCGAGATCGACCAGCCGGCCACGCAGGCCTGGAAGCGCCAACGCCTGATCGAACTCGGCTACGGGATCCCCGACTGGCTGCGTCTGGTGCCCGTCGACTTCGAGGCAGGCGGGGACTGGTGGGAGCAGCTGTCCGACGCCGGCTTCGATCCCGGCCGGCCGGCGGTCGTGGTCTGCGCCGGCGTCACCATGTACCTCACCAAGGACGCCAACGCGGCGACCCTGCGGCGGCTCGCCGGGCTCTCCCCCGGCTCGACGCTCGCCATGACATTCATGCTGCCGACCGACCTCGTGGACGACGCCGACCGCCCCGCGCTGGAGGCCACCAAGCCACAGGCGCAAGCAGCCGGAACGCCGTTCATCAGCTTCTACACCCCGCAGGAGATGCTGGCACTGGCCCGCGACGCCGGCTTCGAGGACGCCCACCACGTGCCGGGAGCCGCGCTCGCCGTACGCTACTTCGCCGAGCGGCCCGACGGCCTTCGCCCGTCAAGCGGCGAGGATCTGCTGGTGGCGACCACCTGACGGTCGTCGGGCGCCAGGGCGGACCCGCCCGGCGCTGTCCGGCGGATCATGCTTCGGGGTCGAGAGTCCGAAGGGCAGAGAGGCAGGAGCGGTCGTGCGTGCGTCGTGCGTGCCGCTCATTTCACCCAGTGGGGAGAGAACACCACATGGATGTGTTCCCGGTCGTGCGCATGCGGATTCTTCCAGACGTACAGACCCCGGCAGGTGTGGTAGTTGCAACCCGGGCCCGGAAGGTACAACTCGGTCGCGGCGGTGGGCGGACCCTCCTTCGTCACGGCGAAGACGGGCCGGGCCGATTCTCTGAACGCCCTCGTGGTGCCGGTAAGGAACAGCGTCTCGGCGTGGACGCGTTGGCGGAGCAGGTCCCCGTTCCGCTGCCTGCCCAGAAGCCCCTGGTCGACCTCCTGGTCGGGCAGCACGTCGCTCTCCGGCACGCCGGCGGTCCGTAGCTCGCGGGGAGCGTTTCCCGCAGTGATGCGGTCGCGCAACCGCTTCCAGCGGGAGGGCCGGAACTGCAACGACCGGTGAGCCAGCATGAGATCGAGCGGCTTCTCGTCCCTCCAGCCGGTTCCGGGCGCAGTCGGGGTGGCGCGCATCGGCAGATGATCCGCCGGACAGCGCCTAAGGCCTGGGAATGTTGCGCAAGTTGGAGCGGGCCATCTGGAGCATGCGGCCGACTCCGCCGTCCAGGACCATTTTTCCGGCCGACAGGGCGAAGCCGGACACCATCTCGGCGCTGATCTTCGGCGGGATGGACAGGGCGTTGGGGTCGGTGACGATGTCGACCAGTGCCGGGCCCTTGTGGCGGAAGGCGTCGCGCAGGGCGGCGCGCAGATGCTTGGGCTTCTCCACCCGGACGCCGTGTGCCCCGGCCGCGCGGGCGATGGCCGCGAAGTCCGGGTTCTGGTTGGTGGTGCCGTACGACGGCAGACCGGAGACCAGCATCTCCAGTTCCACCATGCCCAGTGAGGAGTTGTTGAACAGCACCACCTTCACCGGCAGGTCGTACTGGACCAGGGTGAGGAAGTCGCCCATCAGCATCGAGAAACCGCCGTCGCCCGACATGGAGACGACCTGGCGTCCGCGGTCGATGAACTGGGCGCCGATCGCCTGCGGCAGCGCGTTGGCCATCGAGCCGTGGCTGAACGAACCGATCACCCGGCGGCGGCCGTTGGGGGTGAGGTAGCGGGCGGCCCAGACGTTGCACATGCCGGTGTCGACCGTGAAGACGGCGTCGTCGGCGGCCTCCTCGTCCAGGACGGAGGCGACGTACTCGGGGTGGATCGGGGTGTGCTTCTCGACCTTGCGGGTGTAGGCCTTGACCACGCCTTCCAGCGCGTCGGCGTGCTTCTTCAGCATCCGGTCGAGGAACCTGCGGTCCGGCTTCGGCCGGACCTTGGGGATCAGACCGCGCAGGGTCTCGCGGACATCGCCCCAGACGGCCAGTTCGAGCGTGGTGCGGCGGCCCAGGTGTTCGGGCCGGACGTCCACCTGGACGATCTTGACGTCATCGGGCAGGAACGCGTTGTACGGGAAGTCCGTGCCGAGCAGGATCAGCAGATCGCACTCATGGGTGGCCTCGTAGGCCGCGCCGTAGCCGAGCAGTCCGCTCATGCCCACGTCAAAGGGGTTGTCGTACTGAATCCATTCCTTGCCGCGCAGCGCATGTCCGACCGGGGACTTCACCCGCTCGGCGAACTCCATCACCTCGGCGTGCGCGCCCGCCGTGCCGCTGCCGCAGAACAGCGTGACCTTGTCGGCCTCGTCGATCATCCGGGCCAGCTTCTCGATCTCGGCGTCTCCGGGACGCACGGACGGACGCGAGGTGACCAGGGCATGTTCGATCGCGCGCTCGGGGGCCTGCTCGGCGGCGATGTCGCCGGGGAGGGAGACGACCGCGACGCCGCTCTGTCCGATGGCGTGCTGGATCGCGGTCTGCAGCACCCTCGGCATCTGCTTGGTGCTGGAGATCAGCTCGCTGTAGTGGCTGCACTCGGTGAACAGCCGGTCGGGGTGGGTCTCCTGGAAGAAGGTGGTGCCGATCTCGCTGGAGGGGATGTGGGAGGCCAGGGCGAGGACCGGGGCCATGGAGCGGTGGGCGTCGAACAGACCGTTGATGAGGTGCAGATTGCCGGGGCCGCAGGAGCCGGCGCAGGCCGCGAGGGAGCCGGTGAGCTGCGCTTCCGCCCCGGCCGCGAAGGCGGCGGCCTCCTCGTGGCGGACCTGGATCCAGTCGATGGCGGAGTTGCGGCGGATGGCGTCCACCACCGGGTTCAGGCTGTCGCCGACGACGCCGTAGAGCCGTTGCACCCCCGCCCGCACGAGGATGTCCACGAACTGCTCGGCCACGGTCTGCTTCGCCATGTCGTGCTCGCTCCTTCGACGGGTGGGTGACGTCCGCTGACGCGGTGGGGTCTGGTCCCATGAAACCCATGGGGTGCCCCGGCCGCCTCCGCTGCGCCGCTCCTGCCGGCCCGCACCCCGGGACCGCGTGTGCCCGCCGCTACGACTCCCACACCCCGACGGCCGTACGGTCCTTCGGGTGGCCCGCCACCCGCAGTTGGGCCGCGGCGAGGAAGGCCACCAGGCCCGGAGGCTCGGCTGACCACTGTCCGGCCAGCCGAGCGGCGAACGCGGGCTCCTGCTGCAGCGGCTCGGCGAGACCGGCGCTGCACAGCAGCAGAGTGTCCCCCGGACGGGCGAAGGCCGTCCGGAAGAGGAACGGCTCGGCCCCGTCGGAGCCGTCGGCCGGCGACCGGCCGGAGGCGGAACGGAGCCGTCCGCCGGTGCCGTCCGGTCCCTCCTTCGCGGACTGTTCCGGCAGCGGGGGCTCCAGGTCCTCCCAGGCACCGTCACGGAGCCGGAAGAGACCGCCCGCGCCGATACCGAAGAACACCCGGGTACGGCAGTCCGGGTCGGCGGGCAGCAGCAGACAGCGCAGCGCGGCCGTGTACCGCTCCGGTGCGACGTCCAGCTCCCGTGCCCGGCCGCGCAGCCTGCCGTAGCTGCGGTCGGTGAGCCGCTGCAGCCCGGATTTGAGGGCGCTGCGGTGGTCCGTACGGATGTCCTCCGCCAGTCGGGTGTAACTGCGGCCGACCGCGCCGCCGATCCAGGCGCAGGCGTCATGGGCGGCGCGTTGGGCGCCCTCGGCGGCCGGCCGGCCGGTGGCGACGGCGACCAGGATCAGGGCGTGCCGGCCGGCCCCGAAGCGGGCGGTGAGCAGGGCGTCGCGGCGTACGTCACCTCGGTGGCGGGCGAGGTCGCCGCGCTGGGAGGCGGCGAGCAGGGTCAGTGAGCCGTACCGGGCGCCGTCCAGCGCGGTGTCCGGGACAAGTTCGTCAAGTGCGGCCGGATCGGCGGCGGGCAGGGGACCCAGTTCGGGTTCGGACAGCGGCGGCCGGTCGCCGGTGACCCCGGTGGTGGCTGGTTCGGGGATATCGCGGGGTGGCTCGGGCGCGGACGGGGCGGCGGTCCTGGCACGGGACGCCGGGCGTGAGCCCGGCCCGGTGGCCTGGAGCGGGATCGGTGCCGGCGGGGAGGCCGTGGGGCGGGCCGGGGGCGGCTGCGGTGCGGGGGCGCCCCGCCGTGGCGGGGCCACCGCCCGGAGCGCCGAGGCGACCCGGTCATCGAGGGTGTCCGGGGCGTCGGACGGCCCGGCATCACGCATCGCGGCGCGTCCCGGGGTCTCCTCTCCCCCTCCCTCGCCGTACAACTGCCGCCACCAGTCGTCCTCCTGGCCGCACCCGGCCCCCTGCTGGTTCATGCGCCGTATTGTCCCTGCGCGGCCGCGCACTCAACAGGGCGCGAAAGAGCGTCCACCGGGCGGTCGGCCTCCCAAGAGTGACCGTCCGGCGGAGTCGGTGAACAGCGCATGTCAGCGGCGTGGCCCACGGACCGGCTGACCGAATCGCCGTGGGCGGCGGTCAGTTCGGCCGCGGTGTGACCGTTCCGTCCGCCGCGGCCTCCGGCCACCCGCGCTCCGGCCGCCCGCCCGGCAAGCACTTCCGGGCCGCTTCCGGCACGCTGGGCCCATGAGAGTGTGCAGCGTACGAGCCGTCACGGGGCGTGCGCCCGCCGGGTGTGAGGCCGGCACGTGAGCGAGTGCGGCGAACGGGCAGGGACGGGGTGCGCGCTTCGCGAAGGCAAGCGGGCCGGGCGAAGTGTGGCGCGGCGCATGAGCGCGTGCGGCGAGCGGACGGCGGGCAGGCCTGGACGGAGCGAGGGTGGGCGGGCCGGGCGAAGTGTGGCCGCCGTATGAGTGTGTGGCAGCTGGTCACGGCCGGTCTGGTGATGCTGCTCGGGCTGCTCGGGGTGCTGGTGCCCGGTATTCCCGGGCCGCTGATCGTCTGGGCGGGCGTGATGTGGTGGACGCTGTCCGAGAAGTCCGCGCTCGCCTGGGTGGTGCTCATGGCCGCCACCGCCCTGCTGCTGCTCAATCAGGTGCTGAAGTGGCTGCTGCCGGCCCGCAATCTGCGGGCCGTGGGGACGCCGTACCGGGCCCTGTTCCTGGCGGGGGTGGCCGGCATCGTGGGGTTCTTCGTGATTCCGGTCATCGGCGGGGTGCTGGGATCGGTCGGCGGTCTCTATCTGCTGGAGCGGATCCGGCTCGGCAGCCATGGCGATGCCTGGGCCTCGACCCGTACGGCCCTGCGCGCGATCGGGCTGAGCGTGCTGGTCGAGCTGTTCGCCTGTCTGCTGGTGGTCGGCGCCTGGATCGGGGCCGTGGTGGCGGGCTGACCGGACCGGGGCCGTGGTGACGGGCTGACCGGACCCGGGCCGTGGTGGCGGGCTGACCGGACCGGCCGGCCGTGGGGTGCGCGTGGGCTGAGGCGTCAGACGGCCCGGCCGGCGGTGGCGTACGTGGGTGGTTCCGCCGACGATGACGGGTTCTCTGCCCCGGGCATCTCCGCCGACGCTGACGGCTCCCTCGGCCCTGACGGCTCCCCCGCCCCGGGCCCCTCGTCCGGCCTGGGTGTCCCGTTCGGGATGGGTGTCCCGTCCGGGATGGGTGTCCCGTCCGGGATGGGTGTCCCGTTCGGCCTGGGCGTCCCGTTCGGGATAGACATCTCGCCGGCCGGCAGCAGCCCGGCGCGCCAGAGATGGTGCAGGGCGTAGGCGCCCCAGGGCCGCCATGCGGCCGGACCCGCCATCGCGCCCTGTTCCTGGTCGCTCCCCGGCGTCGTCCCCACGTCGGGGTCGCCCAGCGCCCGCATCCTGAGGTACGCGGCGGCGCGCGGGCCGACTCCGGGCAGGGCGGCCAGCGCCCGCTCGGTGGCGCCGCGGTCCGCGCCCGCGTCCAGCGTGACGGTGCCGTCGGCGAGTGCGGTGCACAGCGTGCGCACCGGTTCCGCGACCTCGGCGCCGGTCAGGTTCCCGGGCGCCGGGAAGAGGTGGGTGAGGCCGCCGTCCGCCGCGTCCAGCGGTTTGCCGTACTTCCGCACCAGCGCGGCGGCGTGTTCCGGCGGGCCGCCGAGCACGGTCCGTACCGCCAGTTCCTCGGGGTCCGCGGCGCCGGGTGACCGCAGGCCCGGCCGTTCGGCCACCAGCGGGCCGAGCAGCGGATCGGCTCCGAGCCTCTCGGCGACCGCATACGGGTCGGCGTCCAGGTCGAACAGACGACGGAGGCGCTGTACGGCCGTCGACAGATCCCGCAGGTCGGTCAGCCGCAGACGGCACTCCAGCCAGCCGCCGTCCGTGCCGCGGGCCGCCGGGCACACCAGGCCCGCCGGTGGGCGACGCCTCCGGCGCGGCCCGGCGGGCTCGTCGACCTCGGCGATACCGCTGCCGTGGGTGAGCCGCAGCGTACGGCGGTAGGTGCGCTCCCCGCGGGTGCCGCGGATCTCCTCGACCCCCGGCACCGCCCGCAGCTGCAGAAAGTCGAAGATCTCTGCGGCCGCGTACGGGCCGCGGTAGGCGAGCCGGAGCGGGATGCCGGCGGGCGCGGAGCGGTCCGCGGATCCGCCTGCGGAGCGGTCCGCGAAGCCGTCTCCCGGCCGCCCGGCCCCGGCTCCCGGCGCGGCCGCGGTGGTACGGCGGGCGACGGCACCCCCGTTCCCGGCCGCCGCCCGCAGCTCGCTGGGCGTGCCCGCGTAGATCTCCCGGATCGTGTCGTTGAACTGACGGATGCTGGCGAACCCGGCGGCGAACGCCAGCTCGGTGACCGGCAGCGCGGTGGTCTGCAGCAGTACCCGCGCGGTGTGTGCCCGGCGGGCCCGTGCCAGCGCCACCGGTCCCGCGCCCAGCTCCGCGGTCAGCTGCCGCTGCACCTGTCGCGGGCTGTATCCCAGCCGCCGCGCCAGTCCGCCGACGCCCTCCCGGTCGACCACGCCGTCCCCGATCAGCCGCACGGCCCGGCCGACCAGGTCGGCGCGCACATTCCACTCGGCGGACCCCGGCACGGCGTCCGGCCGGCAGCGGCGGCAGGCCCGGAAACCGGCCGCCTGCGCGGCGGCGGCCGACGGGAAGAACCGCACATTCACCCGCTTGGGAGTGACCGCCGGGCAGCTCGGCCGGCAGTAGATACCGGTCGTCACCACGGCGAAGAAGAATTCCCCGTCGAACCGGGCATCCCGGCTGGTCACCGCTTCGTACCTGGCCTCGTCGTCCCTCACGCCCTCAGTGTGCGCCGGGCGCGGCGCCCCGGCTGGCGGAAATCGGACGTGGCGTTCGGGCAGGGAGGGCCGATGCCGGGCGGCCCTCCCTCCCCTCACCTCACCTCTGCGGCCCCCGCTTCCGCTCCATCAGGTGCCGGCCCAGCGCCTGCTTCTGCTTCCAGTCGCGGCGGAGCTCGGCGCGCACCCGGGCGTCCGTCTTCGCCACGATGCGCTGGTTCTCACGCTGCAGCTTCCGGTAGCTCTCCAGCCGACGGGCGGGCAACTCCCCGCATTCGACGGCCTCTTGGACGGCGCAGCCGGGCTCCGCCCGGTGCGCACAGTCGTGGAAGCGGCACTCCTCGGCCAGCGTCTCGACATCCGAGAACGTCCGGGCGAGCCCGGACTCGGCATCCCACATCCCGACGCCGCGCAGCCCGGGGGTATCGATCAGCACCCCGCCGCCGGGCAGCGCCCGCAGATCACGGGTGGTCGTGGTGTGCCGGCCCTTGCCGTCCCGGTCACGGTTGGCCTGCACCAGCTGGACGCTCTCGCCGAGCAGGGCGTTGACCAGCGTGGACTTGCCTGCACCGGACTGCCCCAGCAGGACGGACGTACCGCCCGCGAGTACGGCGGCGAGCACATCGAGCCCGTCCCCGGTCGTCGAGCTGACCGCCAGCACCTGTACCCCGGGCGCCGCGGCCTCGGCATCCTCGATGAGATACGCCAGACCGTCCGGGTCCCCGGCCAGATCCGCCTTGGTCAGCACGACCACCGGCTGCGCGCCGCCCTCCGTGGCGAGCCCGGAGGCGTGCGGCGGGCCCTCGGCGCCCGCGCTGGACATCGCCAGTGCGAGGAACCGCTCGATCCGCCCGAGGTCCAACTGGTCCGCGAGCGAGACACAGATGACGATGTGATCGATGTTGGTGGCCAGCACCTGGCCCTCGGAACGCTTCGACGAGGTCGACCGTACGAACGCGGTCCGGCGCGGCAGCAACGTCCGTACGACACCGTCGACATGGTCGCCGCTGCGCCCGTTCTCCAGGTCGATCACGGCCCAGTCGCCGGTGCACGGCACCCGCATCGGGTCGCGGGTCGCCACCAGCGCGGTGTCCGCCAGAACGGTACGGGTGCCGTCGCCGTGCGCCACGACGGCGTCCACCCGGCCGCGGTCCACACGGACGATACGGCCGGGCACCAGCCCCGGCCCGGCAAAGGGGGTGAAACTCCGCGCGAACCCGTCGTCCCAGCCATAGGCGGTCAGCGGGTGCGCAGCAGAGAGAGTGAGGTCGAACAACGGGATGGCCCTTCGAGAAGGAGCGGTCCCGGCCGTGCGCGCGAGGCGCACGCGAAGAAGAGTGACGTCGAGTCAGCCGGAGACCACAGGGAGGGAGTTGATGATCTTCTGGATGCGGGCAGCGCCCTGCGCAACGACAGTCATCAGTACTCACCTCCCGCATTTCTCCACAGCCGACGGCGACAGCCTCCGGCCGTCCTCCCGAACGCTGCAGACTGTAGACCGGTCCCGCGCGTCGGCGCCAGCCATTTATTCGGCCCCGGTTTTCAGTGGTGCGCCACGCGCCGCCCGGACGCGGTGCCCGGGCGGCCGGGCGGCCGGGTCCGGGCGGCCGGGTCCGGGCGGCCGGGCGGCCGGGCGGCCGTGGGAGGTCATCGCTCAGCCGTGCCCCGGCGTGCCCCTCCCCCAGAAGCCCCTCAGGCCTCCAGACCTCCAGGCCTCAAGCGCCCGTGACACCGTCGATGCGCTCCCTGAGCAGATCCGCATGGCCGTTGTGGCGTGCGTACTCCTCGATCATGTGGACCAGGATCCAGCGCAGCGACACCCCCTGGTCCCCGACGAAACCGGCCTCCCGCTCCGAGAGGGTGCCGGAGTCGTCGAGCGAAGCGGTGGCGGTCAGCTCGCGGCTCCGGGCGACCTCCGCGCGCCAGTCGGCCAGCGCCTCGTCGATCCCGCGGTCGGGGGCGAGGATGAACCCGTCACCCTTCTGCGCCTCGTACACCGGCGGTATGTCCTGTCCGGCGAACACCCGCTGGAACCAGTTGCGTTCGACCTCCGCCAGATGCTGGACCAGGCCCAGCAGCGTCATGGTGGACGGGGCCACCGAGGCCTGGCGGACCTGCCGGTCGTCCAGGCCCGCGCACTTCAGCGGGAGCGTGGCGCGGTGGAACTCCAACCAGCTCTCCAGCATGGTGCGTTCATCTGCGTGCGGGGGCGGAACGGGCCGCCCGTCCGGTGTCATTCCCATGCTCCTCAGCCTTGCACAGGCCACTGACAACGACGCGGACGAGCGGCACGGCGCGACGGCTGGGTGCGGGCGCATCCGGAACTCGTTCCGGATGCGCCCCCGGTTCACCCGGCGCGCAGTGCCTTCTTGAGGATCTTGCCGGTGGGGCCCTTGGGCAGTTCGTCGACGATGCGGATCTCGCGGGGGTACTTGTAGGCGGCCAGCCGCTCCTTGCAGTGGGCGGTGAGGTCCTCGGCGGTGGCCGTCGTGTCCCGTTTGAGGCTGACCACGGCGATGACCTCCTCGCCGAGCCGGTCGTCGGGGCGGCCGATGACCGCGGCCTCGGCGACGGCGGGATGGGTGTGCAGGACCTCCTCGACCTCGCGCGGATAGACGTTGTAGCCGCCCCGTATGACGAGGTCCTTCTTGCGGTCGACGACGAAGAAGTAGCCGTCCTCGTCGCGGTGTCCGAGGTCTCCGGTGTGCAGCCAGCCGTCGCGCAGCGCCTCGGCGGTCTCCTCGGGGCGCCGGTGGTAGCCCTTCATGACGTTGTGGCCGCGGACGAGGATCTCGCCCACATGCTCGGGACCCGGCGGCAGTTCGGCGCCGGACGGGTCGACGATCCGGACCTCGACGCCCCAGATCGGCTTGCCGATCGAGAGCACCTTGCGCTGCTCCGCGCTGATGTTGAAGGTCGCGGTGCTGGCCGTCTCGGAGAGCCCGTAGCCCTCCAGGATCACCACGCCGGGGAACTTCTCCTCGAAGGCACGGATGACCTCGCCGGGCATCGCCGCACCGCCGGAGACACCGACGCGCAGTGCGCCGAGGTCCCGTTTGACGGTGTCGGCCTGCAGCAGGGCCGCGTACATGGTCGGGACGCCGGCGAAGACCGTGCAGCGGTGCCGTTCGAGGGCGTCGAGCACCGCGTCGGTCCCGAACCGCGGTACCAGGGCGAGGGTGCCGCCGTGGCGTACGGCCATGTTGAGGACGCTGGAGAGACCGAAGACATGGAAGAGCGGCAGCACGGCGAGGGCGATGTCGTCCGGGCGGAAGCCGAACAGCTCGCCGGAGACGGTGCAGTTCATGTGGAGCTGGAAGTGGGTGAGCTCGGCACCCTTGGGGCGGCCGGTGGTCCCGCTGGTGTAGAGCAGCACGGCGGTGTCATCGGCGCTGGTCGGCGCGATCTCGCCGGTGTCGTCGGCGGCGTAGAGCTCGTCGTGATGACGGGTGCCCGCGATCCTCCGGTCGCTGCCCGGCGGGTGGACGACATAGGTGCCGACGCCGCCGGCCAGCTCTGCCCCCTTGACGGCCTCCGCCGCGAACTCCTCGAAGGTGACGAGGAGTCGGGACTCGGAGTCCTGTAGGTGATAGGCGATCTCGGGGGCCTTCAGCAGGGGGTTGAGGGGGACCATGACCAGCCCCGCCTTGAGGATCCCGTAATACGTGAACAGGAACTGCGGCACGTTGGGCAGGTGGACGGCGACCTTGGCGCCCGGCCGGAGGCCGAGCCCCCGCAGGGTGGCCGCGATACGGCCGGACGCCTCGTCGGCCTGGGCGTAGGTGGCGGTCCGGTCTGCGAGGTGGCACAGGGGTTTGTCGGGGTGGGACCGGCGGGACTCACGGAGGGCGGTCGCGAGGTTGAAGGTCATCCGGGCTCCTGGCGTGCGGCGGCTCGTACCACGGACTGCATCGGACGCGCCGAGCATAGAGAGCGGCTGAGCATCGCTCAATAGCGCAGGAGCGAGGCGCTGCGGAAGCGCACGGCGCCGGGACGGCCGATCACCCCGCGGTGGAGCACAATGCTAAATATGGGTCATGACGGAAATTTTCGGGCGAGAAGGTGACGATTCTCCGGCGTCACCACGCTCCCCGGGACAGCGCCTGCGCTCGCTGCTGAACGGTCACGGCGTCGCGGGCCGGGTATGGGTGCTGCAGCTCGCCCTCGCGGTGCTGCTGGTCGTCGCGGCCGTCCTGGCGCTCGTCTTCCAGGCACAGGACGCGAGCACCCGGGAGGCCCGTCAGCTCTCGGTCGTCGGGGCCGAGTCCTTCGCCCATGCGCCGGGCACCCGCGCCGCCATGCGGTCCGCCGACCCCGGCGCACTGCCGCAGCCGCGGGCGGAGGCGGCCCGGAGCCCTGCGGCGCACACGACGGCCCCGGTGCTCGAACGCAGCGGCGAGCTCGTCGGGCCGGTGTCCGGGATCCGCGTCCAGCGGGCGAACGCACAGGTGGTGGACCAGCTGCCGCTGCTGCTCGGTTCCGCCGCCGGGGCGCTGCTCCTGGTGACCGGCGGGGCCGCCCTGGTGAGCCGTCGGCTGCGCCGGCAGACGCGCGGACTGGATCCGGCCGAGATGCGGCGGAGGTACGACCACCACGACGCGGTGCTGCACGCCGTACGGGAGGGCGTGCTGATCCTCAGCAGTGACGGGCGGCTGCTGCTGGCCAACGACGAGGCCCGGCGGCTGCTCGAACTGCCCGCGGACGCCGAACGGCGCCCGGTCACCGATCTCGGCCTGGAACCGCAGCTGAGCGCGCTGCTCTCATCGGGGCGGGAGGCGACGGACGAGGTGCTGCTGGCGGGCGACCGGCTGCTCGCGGTGAACGTACGGCCGACCGGCCCCCACGGCGGGGCCGCCGGGACCGTGGTGACGCTGCGGGACAGCACCGAACTGCGGGCGCTGGCCGGGCGGGCGGACGTGTCCCAGGAGCGGCTGAAGCTGATCTATGACGCGGGGCTGCGGATCGGCACCACGCTGGACGTGGGGCGGACCGCCGAGGAGCTGGCCGCGGTCGCGGTGCCGCGGTTCGCCGATGTGGTCACCGTCGAGCTGCTGGAGCCGGTGCTGCGGGGCGACGAACCAGCGGCCGGGGCGAGCGCCGAACTGCGGCGGATGGCGGTCGACGGGGTCCCCGAGGAAGCGGCGATCTACCGGGTCGGCGAGGTACTCCGCTATGTGCCCGGTACGCCGATGGCGACGGGCCTGACGAGCGGCCGGCCCGTCCTCGTCGGTGATCTGCGCGGTTCGGACGCGTGGCGGCGGCAGGATCCGGAGGGCACCCAGCGGGTGCTGGACGCCGGTATCCGGTCACTGATCGCCGTACCGCTGCAGGCCCGGGGCGTGGTGCTGGGACTGGTCAATTACTGGCGGTCCGCGGCCTCCGACGCCTTCGAGGAGGAGGACCTGGCCTTCGCCGAGGAGCTGACCGCGCGGGCCGCGGTCGCGGTCGACAACGCCCGCCGCTACACCCGCGAGCACACCACGGCCGTCACCCTGCAGCGCAGTCTGCTGCCGCAGACCCTGCCCGAGCAGTCCGCCCTGGAGGTCGCCCACCGCTATCTGCCCGCGCACGCCGGGGTCGGCGGCGACTGGTTCGATGTCATCCCGCTGCCCGGCGCCCGGGTCGCGCTGGTCGTCGGTGATGTCGTCGGACACGGGCTGCACGCCGCCGCCACCATGGGCCGGCTGCGGACCGCGGTCCACAACTTCTCCGCCCTCGACCTGCCGCCCGACGAGCTGCTGAACCACCTGGACGAACTGGTCACGCACATCGACACGGACGAGGCGCGGGCGGCCGGCCTCGGCACCGGCGGCAGAGGTGCCGACGACGAAGGGCCCTGGTCCGGCGGCGCGGACGGCGACACCGACGGGGTACCGGCGCACCTGGGACGCACCGGCATCACCGGCGCGACCTGTCTGTACGCCATCTACGATCCGGTCACCGGCCGGGTCACCCTGGCCACCGCGGGACACCCCGGACCGGCCGTGATCCGCCCCGCCGGCACCGTCTCGTTCCCCGAGGTGCCCGTCTCCCCGCCCCTGGGACTGGGCGGCAGCGTGCCGGTGGAGACCACGGAGCTCACGCTGAGCGAGGGCTCCCGGCTGGTGCTGTACACCGACGGGCTGGTCGAGAACCGCGACCGCGATATCGCCACCGGACTGGAGCAGCTGCGCACGGCCCTGGCGGCCGGGGCGGACCGCACCCCGGAGGAGACCTGTTCGGCGGTCCTCGACGCGATGCTGCCCGACCACCCCAGCGATGACATCGCCCTCCTGGTGGCCCGTACCCAACTGCTGGAGCCCGCCCGGGTCGCCGAATGGGAGGTGCCCTCCGACCCGGCGGCCGTCGCCCCCGTCCGGGCGGGCTGTCTGCGCATGCTGGAGTCCTGGGGGCTGGCGGCGATCGACTTCACCACCGAGCTGATCCTGAGCGAGCTGATCACCAATGCCATCCGCTACGGCGCCCAGCCGATCCGGGTCCGGCTGCTGTACGACCGTGCCCTGATCTGCGAGGTCTCCGACGGCACCAGCGCCTCCCCGCATCTGCGCCGGGCCGCCACCACGGACGAGGGGGGCCGCGGTCTCTTCCTCGTCGCCCAATTCGCCCAGCGCTGGGGCACCCGTTACACACCGGGCGGCAAGGTCATCTGGACCGAGCAGTCCCTCGACGGCGGCCGGCCGGAAGCCGGACCGGACTCGGCCGAGGACGTCCTCGACCAGTGGGACGACGTCCCTGCGCTGTGACGGTGCGGGGCGGGGACGCGGGGCGGGCGCCGGTCGCGGATGCGTCGTCGCGGGTCGCCGGTCTCCGGTCGCGGGCCGCCGGTCGCGGGTCCCGGGCCGCAGGATGTCACCGCTTGTCGCCCGCCCTCGCCGTACCCCCGCGCCGCGGCTGCCGGATGCAGCCCCCTTGCCCCCTGGCTAAGCTCGGTGAGGGGGCCGACTACTGATCTTGGAGGCTCCCATGGTGCAGTTGCCCGAAGCGCGAGACCTGGCTCCGCGTCTGGCCGTCGGCGCCTTCATCCTGGATTCCGGGCTGACGCTGCTGCGGGCCGACCGGGCGACCGCCGAGGGCGTGCACAGCATGGCGTGTGTGGGCTATCCGTTCCTGACCAAGATCCGCGCCGAGCAGTTCACCCGGCTGCTGGCATGTTCCGAACTCGCGGTCGGCGGTGCGCTGCTGGCGCCGCTCGTCCCCACCCGGCTGGCCGGACTCGCGCTGACCGGGTTCTCCGGCGGGCTGGTCGGGCTGTATCTGCGGACTCCCGGGATGCGGCAGCCGGGGAGTCTGCGGCCGACCCAGGAGGGCATTCCCCTGGCCAAGGACATCTGGATGCTGGGCATCGGACTCGGGTTCCTGGGTGCGGCGGGCCGGCGGCGGCGGGCCGCGGTGTCCCGGTACCGGCGCGCGGCCCGGCACCGCAGGTGCTGGTGCCGGGGCTGAGCCCTGCACAGCGCAAGCACCCCATGGCCGGTATACCGGACGGGCCGTCAGCCCGCCGGGTGCCGGCGGACGGCCCGTACGGCGGCCGCACAGACCGCGCCCAGCACGCCGGCGAGGAGGAGGACGAGCAGGCTCGTCCGGTCCTGCGGCTGAAAGGCCAGTTCGGAGCGCTGGTGGAGCACGAAGCCGTCGTAGAACATCCAGGACACCAGGGCCGCGAGGGGCACCAGAAGCGGCCGGGTGCGCAGCGCCACGGCGGCGGTCAGCAGGGCGAACAGCGCCAGCACGGCTGATGTGTGGACGGTCTCGCCGGTCAGCATCAGGGCGGTCACCAGCAGCGCCGCCCCCACGGCACCGAGCGGCAGGGCGAGATCACGGGCGAGGGTGCGATCCGGCACCTGGCGGGCCGGGTGCGTGACGGGCGGCCTCACCCGCGGGAACGGTGTGGGGCGGGGACGGTACGGGCGGGGTGCGGGCGCCGGGCGGTGAAGGGTGGTCACGGCGAACACCTCCTGCTGCGGCCCGATCGGCAAGACACCCCCTAGCCGCCAGCCTGCGCCCCGCGAGTGGTGCGGGAGCGCCACGGTGCAGTCCTTAACGCCGTATGTACGGGCGGCGGATGCTTTCTGACACCGCCTTGACGCAGGGGTGCACCGGCCGATGTCGCCGGGCGCGGGGTGGGACGGGGCACCGCGCGCGCGGTGATGCATACTCGCTCCTCGTTGCCCGAACCGACGACCGATGATCGGCAGGACCTCCCCGCATGACCAGTGTCCAGGCTGACCCCCCACCCCCCACCACCACCGCCCGACGGTGGCGCGTCTGGCTCCTGGACGGGCTCAGCAGCAAGGCCGCCCGCCACCCCGGTCCGCACGGCACCCCGCCGGCCGAGCACAAGGGGCACTCCTGGTGGCGGGTCATGTGCCTCACCGGCGTCGACTACTTCTCGACCCTGGGCTACCAGCCGGGCATCGCCGCGCTGGCGGCCGGGCTGCTCTCGCCGTTCGCCACCCTCGTACTGGTCGCCCTCACTCTGCTCGGCGCGCTGCCCGTGTACCGCAGGGTCGCCAAGGAGAGCCCGAACGGCGAGGGTTCGATCGCCATGCTGGAGCGGCTGCTGCCCTGGTGGGCGGGGAAGCTGCTGGTCCTGGTGCTGTTGGGCTTCGCCGCCACGGACTTCATCATCACGATGACGCTGTCGGCCGCCGATGCCTCGGCGCACGTCGTGGAGAACCCGTTCGCCCCGCCCCTGCTGCACGGCGCCAACCTGTGGATCACCTTGGTGCTGCTGGCCGCCCTGGGCGCGGTGTTCCTCAAGGGATTCCGCGAGGCGATCGGCATAGCCGTCGGACTCGTCGGGACCTACCTGGCGCTGAACATCGTCGTCCTGGCCACCTCGGCCTGGCAGGTACTGACGCACCCGGTGGTGGTCGGCGACTGGTGGGGGGCGATGACCGCCGGGCACTCCTCACCGCTGGCGATCGTCGGTGTGGCGCTGCTGGTCTTCCCCAAGCTGGCGCTGGGCATGTCCGGCTTCGAGACGGGTGTCGCCGTCATGCCGCAGGTGCGGGGCGATGCCGCGGACACCGCTGCGCACCCGGCCGGCCGGATCCGCGGCACCCGCCGGCTGCTGACCACCGCGGCGCTGGTCATGAGCGGCTTCCTGCTGCTGTCGAGCCTGGCCACCACCCTGCTCATTCCGCAGCACGAGTTCGAGAGCGGCGGCTCGGCCAACGGGCGTGCGCTGGCCTACCTGGCGCACCAGTACCTCGGCGAGGCCTTCGGCACCGTCTACGACCTCTCCACCATCGCCATCCTCTGGTTCGCCGGTGCCTCGGCGATGGCGGGACTGCTCAATCTCGTACCGCGGTATCTGCCGCGCTACGGCATGGCCCCGGAGTGGGCCCGTGCGGTGCGCCCGCTGGTGCTGATCTTCCTGGCCATCGCCTTCGGCATCACCGTCCTCTTCAACGCCAGCGTCGATGAGCAGAGCGGTGCGTATGCGACCGGTGTGCTGGTGCTGATGCTCTCGGCGTCCTTCGCCTCCACCGTCGCCGCCCGGCACCGCCGCCACCGGGCGGCCGCCGTCGGCTTCGGCGCCATCACCCTCGTCTTCGGCTACACCCTGATCACCAATGTCATCGAGCGGCCGGACGGCCTGAAGATCGCCCTGCTGTTCATCCTCGGCATCCTGCTGACCTCGTTCGCCTCACGGGTCCACCGGGCCTTCGAACTGCGCGCCGTGAAGGTCGAGTTCGACGAGCCCGCGCGGCGGCTGATCGACGCCGCGCTGGCGGCCGGGCCGCTGCGGGTCATCGCCAACGAGCCCGATGAGCGGGACGAGGCGGAGTACCGGGAGAAGGAGTACAGCCAGCGCGAGGAGACCCATATACCCGACGGCCGGCCGGTGTTGTTCCTGGAGGTCACCGTCAGGGACTCCTCGGACTTCACCACGGATCTGCACGTCCAGGGCGAGGAGCGGTACGGGGCGCAGATCCTGCGGGTGGAGGGCGCCGGCGTGGCGAACACCATCGCCGCCGTCCTGATGGAGCTGCGCGAGCACACCGGCCAGGTCCCGCACGCCTACTTCAACTGGACCGAGGGCCATCCGCTCAGCCATCTGCTGCGCTTCCTGGTCTTCGGCGACGGTGAGGTCGCGCCGGTCACCCGGGAGGTCCTGCGCCGCGCCGAGCCCGTCCCGGCCCGGCGCCCCCGGGTCCACGTCGGCTGATCCACCACGTCGGCCGACCCGCCACGTCAGCTGACCCGCGACGGCCGGCACACCACGGCCGGTGCCCGGAGACACGGGTGGGGTGCCCCGGCTCCCCCGCCCGCCGGCTGTGACAGGCTGCGCACAGATGCCCGGCCGGTCCGGACGCCGGGCCGGAGAGATCGGGAACCACCGTCCATGAACTCCTCGCACCCCGCGGGCCGGGCGGCCGTCGGTCCCGCCGTGCACCGCGCCGCCGTCGCGACCGAAACCGCCGCCTTCGTGGCGGCGCTGGACGGCGCGGACCTGTCGGCCCCCGTCCCCGGCTGCCCGGAATGGACACTCCGCGATCTGGTCCGGCACACCGGGAGCGTGCAGCGCCTGTTCTCCGTCCTGCTGCGTCGGCTGGTCCAGGAGCCGCCGCGGAGCCGGGAGGTGGAGCTGGACCTGCCGACGGCGGAGGACGGCTGGGCCGACTGGCTGTCGGCGAGTGCCGCGGAGGCGGCGGACGCGTTCGCCGCCACCGACCCGGATGCCCCGATGTGGGCGTGGGGCGTCGATCAGCACGCCCGGTTCTGGATGCGGCGGATGCTGTTCGAGACGCTGGTGCACCGCACGGACGCGGAACGCGCGGTCGGCCGGCGCCCGGTGATCGACCCTGCCCTCGCGACGGACGGGGTGGACGAGTTCCTGGCCAATCTGCCGTTCGCCACGTCCTTCGCGCCCCACGTGGCCCGGCTGCGCGGCAAGGACGAGACGCTCCGCTTCCGCTGCACCGACACGGACGGCGACTGGCTGGTCCGTCTGCGGCCCGACGGTTTCGTGGCCGAGCCGCGGACCGGGGACGCGGCGGCCGAATCCGCCGACGCCGGCGTCCGGGGAACCGCAGCGGATCTGCTGCTGCTCGTGTACGGGCGCCTGGACCGCGGTGCGGACACCGTCGAGACCACGGGCGACGAGGAGCTGCTGACGCGCTGGTTCACCAACTCCGCGTTCTGAAACCGGTGTCAGCTCCGCCGGCCGAGCGCCTTCGCCCGGGTGTGGGACCAGCCCGTCAGCAGCACGCCCACGGCGACCAGCGCCAGATGCACGGCCAGCGTGAGGGCGAAGCCACCGTCGAGCCAGCCGAGAAATCCGGTGTCGGTGTGGTCGAAGAGCAGCCGGATCGCGCCCTGCGCGAAAAGCACCATCATGACGGCGCCGGCGATCTGCAGGATGTCGTACTTCATCGGTCCCCCACGTTCTGTCGATAAGCCCCCTGTTCCCCGGGGACGTTACGAACGTATCATTCGGAAAGTCGCTATTAGCGGCCTGATTACTGAGGAATTCGATTTACGTCACACAATTTAGGGCTTGGAAAGGGGAATTGTGCGTGCGGAAACAGGGCGGGCGGGAGGACCCGTGTGCCGGATGTGCCGCACGGCCCTCCCCCCGGCGGGGCGGGGCCGGCCGGCGCTCTACTGCTCCCGCAGCTGTCAGGCCAGGGCCTACCGGCGGCGCAAGCAGACACCGGTCCCGGCGGCCGGGCGGCCGGCGGTGGGTGACCCGTCGGGCAAGCGGCTGCGGATCGCCGAGGCGCTCTGGCGGATCGCCGCCGAGCGGGGGCTGCACGCGGCGAGCCTGCGGGAGGTCGCGGCCGAGGCCGGGGTCTCGCTGCGCTCGGTCCAGTACCACTTCGAGAGCAAGCACCGGCTGCTGGTCGACGCGCTGCAACTGCTGCACGCGGAGAACGAGCGCATCGCCCGCTCCCGTATCCGGTTCGATACCGCGGAGCCCCGGGGTCTGCTGCGGGCGGTGCTGGAGGAATTCCTGCCGGTGGACGCCCAACGGGCCACCGCACTACGGGTGTTCGCCGCGTACTACGCCCGCAGCCTGACGGACCCGGCCCTCGCCGAGGTCTTTCTGCCCGCCGAACAGCCGCTGGAGCGGCTGGTGGCGGATCTGATCGCCGCCGCACAGGCCGACGGGCGGACCGCGCCCGGTCTCGACCCGTGGCGCGAGGCCGATCTGCTGGTCGCCGGTGCGGTGGGGCTGGGCGGCGATGTGCTCCACGACCGCCGCACGCTGGACGATGTGCGCCGCACCCTGGACTACCACCTCGACAAGATCTTCGCCGGAGACCGGCGCACGGGGCGCTGATCTCCGGCGAGGACGAAGGGCCTGCCGACCGCCGTCAGCGGGTGGCCGGCTCCGGGTAGAACTCCCGTGGCCGGCCGCGGTGGTCCTTGAGCCGGCCGAGCAGGCTCGCCGGATACTCGATGAGCCAGTAGCTCGCCGCCGCCACGGGCACCGCCACCAGGAACACGATCAGCAGGGCCAGCGGGAAGCCCGACTGGCCGGAGGGCAGCAGGCCGGCGTTGTGGAGCTGGAGCATGACCGGCTCGTGCCAGATGAAGAGGCTGTAGCTGACCAGTCCGACGGCGGTCAGCCAGCGGGCCGTCAACAGGCCCTGCCAGAAGGTCTGTTGACGTACGTGGAGGGTGCTGAAGATCAGCACCACCCACAGGGCCGAGGCGATCGGGTGGTAGAAGGTGAAGGTGAAGTTCTCCGGCGCGGAGTCCAGGGAGAGCGCGAACAGTCCGGCCAGCGCCAGCCCCGCCAACGGCAGTGCGGTGCGCGGGCCGAGGCGGCCTCGGTCCCCCAGGGCGGCCGTCAGCACGGCCAGCCCCATGCCGGCCGCGAAGCCGCCGAAGCGGGCCTGCGGGCCGAAGTACACCACCCAGTCGGTGTGCGGCACCCCGAACCGGTAGTGGGCGACGGCGATCCAGGCGAGCGGCGCGGCGTACAGGAACAGACATCCCGCCGCGCACACCGCCACCCGGGTACGGCGCCGGCGCAGCGGACGGCAGGCGCGGACCGCCAGCGGCCCGAGCGCCACCAGCACGAGGTAGAAGAGCACCTCCAGCGACAGCGACCAGGTGGGGCCCAGGGTGTAGAAGATCCGCTGCTGGTCGAAGACATGGGTGAAGGTGAGGTGCTCGACCAGGTCCCGCCAGTTGCCCGGCAGGGTGGGGTTGCGGCTCGCCCAGACGACCAGCACCGCCAGGAAGTACAGCGGCAGGATCCGGATCGCCCGCCGGAAGAGGAACACCCGGGCCGGCCGGGTCGAGCGCCCGTCGAGGGCGGCCCGGGCGTACGACAGCGTCAGCAGATACGCGGACAGCACGAAGAACAGGTCGATGACTTCGAGGGAGAAGGCGGCGCCGAGGACCGGGTTGTCGACCGGCGGATGACTGCCCTGCGCGTCATAGCGGAAGTACTGCTGCCAGACGTGGAAGGCGACGGTGCTGAGCGCGGCGAGCCCACGGAAGCCGTCGATGGCACTGGCCCGGCCCCGGGCCGGAGCGGTGTCCGTGCTGCTCATCGACGGGCCACCGCCTTCGCGGCGGCGGCCCGCGGGGTGACCCGCCACTGCCGGTCCCCCAACGCCTCCTTCAGATGGGCCTGTCGGGCCACCATGTTCTTGAAGTGGCTGTAGAAGAAGGTCGAGACGAGCAGATAGGACCAGAACCACCGGCCACGGGAACGGAGTTCGGGGACCGCCATCCGCCAGGCGAACAGCGCCTGCACCGGGCCGGCCGCCATGGTGAACAGCACGGCCAGTACGCACACCGGCACCGCCCAGTCGAGCCGCTGCAGCCCGCCGGCCTTCCAGGCCGAGTACAGCAGGATGGGCAGGATCTGCAGCGTCAGCCACGGCTGCACCTCCCGCCAGCCCAACAGGACGAAGAGCCCCAGTTTCTGACGGGCCGTGAACACCGGGGAGCGCAGGCTCCGCCACAGATGCTTGAGCGAGACCTGGAGCCAGCCCTGCGCCCAGCGGGAGCGCTGGTTCCACAGCGCCTTCAGGGTGGTGGGCGCCAGTTCACGGGAGATGAGGGTGCGGTCGACGGCGAACCGGGCGCCCTCGCCCAGGGCGCGCAGCGTCGAGTCGATGTCCTCGGTCAGCATCGAGCCGTGCATCCGGGTACGGGCGAGCAGATCCGTACGCCAGAATCCGTTCGAGCCGCCGAACACGCCGAAGCCGTACAGCCGGGTGCGGCCCGGGTGGCTGACCGCGTAGATCGCCTCGAACTCCACCGCCACCAGCTCGGCGACCCGGGAGCTCTCGCCGTTGCGGATCACGCAGTGCCCCTGGACGACGTCATGGCCGTTGGACAGCCAGTGCCAGGCGTCCCGGAACGCGGTGCGGGCCGGGTGGTGGTCGGCGTCGAAGATACCGACGAACTCACCGCGGACCCGGGTGACCGCGGCATTGATGTTCTGCGCCTTGGAAGTGCTGCCCGCGACCGGCAGCAGCACCAGCCGGGGGTCCCGGGCCGCGATCTCGCGGAGGGTGTCCTCGACGGGCAGCGGATGCGGTGTGTTGTAGGCGAGCAGGATCTCCAGCTCGCCGGGGTAGTCGAGGCGGAGGAACGACTCGACGGTCTCGACGATGGTCGCGGCCTCATTGGGCAGATACGCGGCGATGACGGCACTGGCCGGCGGGTACGGCGCACCGGGTGACTCGGGCCGGGCGGCCGCGTCGAGGGAGAAGAGGCACTCCAGGACGATCAGCAGCGCGGACAGCACCAGCCCGGCCACCACCACCCAGTACATGGCGGAGCCGAGGTCCCAGCCCAGCGCGTACGTCTGCAGGTAGAGCACGAACGGCACCGCGACGCCGAGCAGCAGCGCCAGCACCGGGGAGAGCGCCGAAAGGGCGGGCCGGATCAGCGCGCTCAACGACGGGCGCCGGTGGCGGTGCGGTGTGCCGCGCATCCAGGGCGCGTACCGGACCGGGCGCAGATCCCGGTGGCGCAGCGCCTCTTGGACCGCGTCCCGGGCCTGGCCGGTGGCCCGGTCGCCGTCCGCGCAGCCGGCCAGGGGCAGCCAGCCGATGGCCGGGGTGAGGCGGACGTTCTCGTCGGCGACGATGAACCGGGTACCGGCGACGGTCGCGGCGAACTTCTCCAGCCCGCGGCGGGCCGTCTCCTCGTCGACACCGGGCAGCAGCATCAGCAGATGGCCGTCGTCGTCCCAGCCGAGCCGGTCGCAGAAGCTGCCGAGCCGCTCGGCGACGCCCGCCAGCCGCTCGGCGACCTCGCGGCGTATTCGCTGTCCGAGCCGGGCCTCCAGGGCGGCCATCTCGGCCACCCGGACCACGGCGAGCACCCCGCCGTTCCGGGCGGCCTCGGGGCGCTGCAGCTCGCGGTCGAGCTCGTCCAGGAAGTGCGCGTGGGAGTACAGGCCGGTGCGCGGGTCGCGCGGCAGGTTCTCGACCGGTACGGGTACCCGCCGGAGCTTGGCCTCGATACGGGCGGACAGCTCGACCGGGTCGGAGGCCTCCGGAATGCAGTCGTCGGCGCCGCGGCGCAGCATGTCCGCCACTCCGGAGGGCCCCGGGCCGTCGGTGACCATGAGCAGCGGCAGCGCCCGCCCGGCGGGTGCGGTGCGGACCTCACGGATCACGTCGGGGCCGCGGTCGTCGTGGGCGCCGGGTGCGCCCCGGTCGTCGAGGGCGACGATGGCGTCCGGCTGCGCCTGCGCCATCCGCCGGTCGACGTCGCCGGGCGGGGCGTGGCTGACCTCGTGGCCGGTGGCGCGCAGGGTCCGGGTGAGCCGCTCCCGGCGCGGTCCCGGAGCGCCGACCACCAGCACATGCCCGCCGCTTCGGGGGTCGTCGGCCGGGGCGGTGGGGACGGAGTGGTCCACGGCGTCGAGCAGGGCCGTGGGTGAGCCCTGGGAGGTGTTGCGGTGCGAAGTGAGCACCTGGGGATGTCCTTTCGTGCAAGGAGGCATGCGAAAGCGGGCCCGGACCGCCGCATCGGCGGCAGCGGTCCGGACCTCTAGCTGAATGTCAGATGCATGACGCGTGCGCGGGTCGCGGTCGCTCTTCGGGTCCGTCTCTGCGCGGTACGGACGCGGGCGCGCGGGCGCACTGCTGCTAAGGCAGGCTCCAAGCCTTGGAACGCATGGGCGCGTTCCAGCACTGATCGCATATGTGGGGTCCCATCCTGATCGGATCGTGGGGGGAGGACCGGATGTCGGTGGTGCCGTCGGCCGGCCCCGCGCGGCGGGGCCCGTCGACAACATCAGCCTCGACGGAGACTGTGACACCACACCTGCTTCTGCGTAACGCTCTCATTACGTCCCGCCGTCCGCACGGTCTCGACGCATGGCTACTGCCCGGTAAGTACCGAGGCATCGGCTATACCCAGTAAGCGAGTTGAGGTGTGAAATCGGACAGATAGCGCACAACTCCCAGCGGCCCGACCGTGCGGCCTCTCCCGCCTTCGAGTCCAAGGGGAACTGGAGATTCGTACCTATCGACCATCTGTTAATCTGCCCGCTCCTGGATGTTCCTCCATGTCGTCTCCCCCCAAGCACCCCTCGTTCGCCGGGTGCAGCGAGGTGCCCCGTACGTGTACAGCACTCCCTTCTCCCCCGCCGAGGCCAGATCCGCGCGGGCCCGGGTGGGCCTGAGTACGGCTCAGGTCGCCCAGGCCATGACGGCGTGCGGCACACCGGTCCGCCCCGAGCTGGTCGAGGCCTGGGAGTACGGCTCCCAGATGCCGACCGAGCCGCAGCTGTTCGTCCTGGCCGATGTCCTGTGGTGCCCGCCGACGGCGCTGATGGGCGTCGAGCCGCGGACCCTGGCCGAGCACCGGATGGCCCGCCAGCTCAGCGTGGAGCGACTGTCACAGCTGATCGGCATGGACCCGGCCCTGTACTGGGCGGCCGAGTCGGCACAGCAGTGGAGCGGCGACTACCGGCAGACCAAGGCGCTGGTGGAGGCGCTGGGGCTGTCGCTGCGGAAGCTGATCGGGGTGATGGGCCGGGACGAGGAGCTGGCCGGGCATCTGCGGGCGGCCATCGACGGGCGCTGGAAGACGCATGTCGGGCCGGTCACCAAGATCACCACGTTGAGCAAGACGCGGGTGGGGGACGCGCTGCGCACGATGCATGCGGAGTTCGCGGAGTTCTCCGAGCGCTACATGGGGCATGTGGTCGCGCGGAACGACGACTCCCGGCTCAAGGAGGTCGCGGCCGAGCGCTCGGCGTATCTGCGCCGGCTGGTCGACCACTTCTGGGAACTGATCGGGGATGCGGGCGAGGTGCCGCCGTTCAACACCGTGCCCACCCACTGACGCGGGCCGGTGCGGGCACCGGCAAAAGCGGGCGGGGAGGGAACCGGACAACCGGTTCCCTCCCCCCCCGCGGCCGTTGACGGACTCAGTGGCCGGGTATCCCCCAGTCCGGCCCGCCCTGCGGGTGGTGCGGGCCCGGAGGGTTGGGCGGGCCCGGCCGGTGGTGCGCCTGCGGGGCGTACGGCTCCGCCGGACCGTGCGCGCCGAACGGCTCGTGCGCGTCCGCCTGTTCGTCGTCGCCCTCGATCTCGTCCCAGTCGATCTCCATCGTCTTACGGCGCGTGAAGACGTTGAAGAAGAGGTTCAGCAGAACGGCAGTCAGGCTGCCCAGCGTGATCCCGCTGTTGAGGACCGCCCGGACGTCCTCCGGCATCCGCGCGAAGAACGGCTCGACCGCGTTGGGAAGGAGTGCCGCGGCGAGGCTGACCGCGAGGATCAGGGCGTTGCGCTCCTCGCGCAGATCCACCTTGCCGAGGATCTGGATACCGACCGCGGCGACCATGCCGAACATCGCGATCGCGGCACCGCCGAGCACCGGATGCGGAATGGCGGCCACCACACTGCCCGCCTTCGGCAGCAACCCCATCACAATCATGAAGCCGCCGGCCGCGACCACCACGAACCGGCTCATGACCTTCGACATCCGCACCAGGCCGATGTTCTCGGCAAAGGCCACGTAGGGGAAGGAGTTGAAAACACCGCCGAGGACGGTGGCGACACCATCGGCGCGCAGCGCATTGGCGACGGTGGCGTTGTCGACCTTTTTACGGGTGATCTCCCCGATGGCGTACACGTCTCCGGTGGTCTCCACCATGGTGATCAGCATGACGACGACCATGGCGATGATCGGGAACAGCTCGAACTTCGGCATTCCGTAGTGAAAGGGCGTGCTGACGCCGAACCAGTCGGCAGTCTTGACCCCGCCGAAGTCCACATCGCCGAGGAGCCAGGCGACGGCGGTACCGGCGACCAGGCCGAGCAGGACGGCGAGGCTGCTCAGGATCGGCTTCCCGAGCCGGACGACGAGCAGGATGAAGAGCAGGGTGCCCAGCGCGTAGGCGAGGTTCTTGGGATCGCCGTATCCGGGGTGTCCGATCAATTGCGCACCGCCGGCCGCGTCCTTGAGGCCCTGCGGGATCAGGGTGAGGCCGATGACGGTGAGGATCGTGCCGATGACGATCGGCGGGAAGTACTTCACCAGCTTGCTGAAGAAGGGCGCGAAGAGGAAGGTCGCTATGCCCGCGGTGATCACCGCGCCGTAGACGACGAGCAGCCCGGCGGTGCCGCCGCCCGCGCCCAGCCCGATGGCGATCATCGGGGAGACCGCGGTGAAGGTGACACCCTGGACCAGCGGCAGCCTGGCGCCGATCTTCCAGACGCCGAGAGCCTGGATGATCGAGGCGACACCGCAGGTCAGCAGGTCCGCGTTGATCAGATAGACGAGCTCCTCGCGGGAGAGACCCAGGGCGTTCCCGAGGACGATCGGGACGATCACCGCTCCCGCGTAGAACGCGAGGACGTGCTGGAAACCGTAGAGGGTGAGTTTGCCGACGGGGAGTACCTCGTCGACGGGGTGAGCCCGCTGCCGGGAGAACTGCTCGGGGTCGTGTCGGGAGACTCGTGCCATCTCTGCCTTGCCTTCGGGAGGTAGGTGAATAAGAAGGGACCGGCCCGTCGTGTCCCGGAGGACGGACGGACCGGCTGGGTCTTACAAAGCCGACGTTCAGCGGTGTTACCGACACCACGTAGCCCTGCACTGCACTGTGCGTCCTGGGTTCCACAGGACTTCTTTCGACCAGTGCAGCAAATTCCGGCATTTCCATGGAATTTGCAGGTGGGACCAATCGGAGCGTTCACCCTAGTTGACCTGTGCCGTTTCTCGCGAGTAACCGGTCGTATTCGCTCGTATAAAGGGTGATCATGACCCGAAATGCCGTTTTGAGAAGGGGACTTTGTGTGCCGCGGGCGCTGCCGCGCCGACAGGCGGAGCCCGGCTCGCGGCCGTAGCATTTTGGTATGGCTGAGCGGCAGGATGCGCCCACCGCGCCGGAACTCGTCATCGAGTCCGACGGCAGCACCCAGGTGATGAGCCCCAGCCGCGTCTACCACGTCGGGCGGGACCCCGCATGTGAACTCGTGCTGCACGACGCCCGGGTTTCCTGGCATCACGCGGTGCTGCGCACCAAGTCGGGCCACTGGACGGTGGAGGACGAGGGCAGCACCAACGGCACCTTCGCCGACGGACGGCGGGTCCAGGAGACCGGTATCGGGCCGGGCAGTGTGATCCGGTTCGGCAACCCCGCGGACGGTCCGTGTGCGGTGCTCTCCAGGGTGTCACCACCGCCGGCGCCGCCTGCCGCTCCGGAACCGCCCACCCCGCCGGCACCGCCGACCCGCACCGAGCGGCCCTCCGCCGTCTCGCATCCGGCCGGCACGCACACCTTCCGCCAACCCAGCTCCGTACGGCCGCTGCCGGCCGCCCGGACCACCCGGATCGGCCGCGCCCCCGAGAACGACCTGGTCGTCGACGACCTCTCGGTCTCCCGCCGGCACGCGGAGCTGCGCGCCGGCGCCGAGGGCTTCGAGATCGTCGACCTGGGCAGCCACAACGGCACCTACCTCAACGGCCAGCCGGTGGGCCGGGCCCCGATGATCCCCGGCGATATCGTCGGCATCGGCCACTCCGCGTTCGCCCTGGTCGGCGACGAACTCCAGGAGTTCATCGATACCGGTGAGATCTCGCTGGACGTACAGGACCTGGCCGTACGGGTCGACAACGGCCGGAAGACGCTGATGGAGCAGGTGTCCTTCCCGGTGGGCGAGAAGACACTGCTCGCCGTGGTCGGACCGAGCGGTGCGGGCAAGTCGACGCTGCTGAACGCGCTGACCGGACTGCGCCCCGCGGACGACGGCACAGTGCTCTACGACGGCCGTGACCTTTACCGCGACTACGCCGAGCTGCGCCAGCGCATCGGACTCGTCCCGCAGGACGACATCCTGCATCTGCAGCTGACCGTGCGCCGGGCCCTCGGCTACGCCGCGGAGCTGCGCTTCCCCGAGGACACCGCGAAGGCCGAGCGGCAGGCGCGGGTCGACGAGGTGATCCATGAACTGGGCCTCGACCAGCGGGTGAACCAGCCGATCCACAGCCTCTCGGGCGGCCAGCGCAAGCGCGTGAGCGTGGCCCTGGAGCTGCTGACCAAACCGTCGCTGCTCTTCCTCGACGAGCCGACCTCCGGCCTCGACCCCGGGATGGACCGCTCCGTGATGCACATGCTGCGCGGTCTGGCGGACGACGGCCGTACGGTCATCGTCGTCACCCACAGCGTGCTGAGCCTGGACGTCTGCGACCGGCTGCTGGTCCTGGCACCGGGCGGCACCATCGCCTACTACGGGCCGCCGGGGGAGGCACTGGCCTACTTCGGGTACGAGCAGTGGCCGGAGGCGTTCGAGGCCTTCGAGAACGACAAGGAGCGTGACTGGGCAGGTCAGTTCCGTGCCTCGCCCCAGCACCGGCGCTATGTCGCCGCGGACTCCCATCAGCCGCCGCACGCCCCCGAGGCCCCGGCGGGCCCGGTGGCCGCGCCGAAGGCACAGAGCTGGGGCAAACAGCTGCACACCCTGGTCCGGCGCTATGCGGCGGCGCTGACCGCCGACCGGACCTTCCTGATCATCATGGTCGCGCTGCCGTTCGTGATGGGCGCGATGGCGCACGCCCTGGCCGGGTCCGCACTCACCCAGGACTCGGCGGTCAACGCGCTGCTGATCCTGTGCGTCGGTGCGGTGCTGACCGGCGCCGCCAACGCGGTACGGGAGCTGGTCAAGGAGCGGACCATCTATCAGCGGGAGAGAGCCGTCGGCCTGTCCCGCTCGGCGTATCTGATGTCCAAGGTGCTGGTGCTGGGCCTGATCACGGTCGTCCAGGCCGTGGTGCTGACCCTGGTGGCGCTGATCGGCGTCAAGCTGAACGCGCCGGGCGGCAAAGGGGTGTTGATGCCACCGCTGATCGAAATCACGCTTGCTGTGGCGCTGTTGGCGTTCACCGCCATGATGCTCGGCCTGTTCGTTTCCGCGCTGGTGCGGAAGGAAGAGGTCACCATGCCGCTGCTGGTCCTGCTCGCGATCATCCAGGTCGTGTTCTGCGGTGCGCTGCTCAAACTGAACGGTGTGCTGGTGCTGGAGCAGCTGGCATGGCTGGTGCCGTCGCGGTGGGGGCTCGGGGCCATGGCGGGCACCATCGATCTGCACCACATCATGCCGCAGGGGACCGCGGACCCGCTGTTCCAGCACAAACCCGGGACCTGGCTGCTGAACATGGGCATGATGCTCGTGCTCTCCCTGCTGCTCGGATTCGTGGTCGTCAAGCTGCTGCGGCGGCACGAGCCCGAGATCATGCGCAAGTAGCGCCGTGGAGCCGCCTGTGACCTCGCCGGAATTCCTCCCCAGCCATGTCGTCCCCCCGGAGGGTATGGCGACCTGGTCGGCCCCCGACACCACCCGGCCGTCCGCACCGCTCGACCCCCTGCTGCCGGTCCAGATCATCGACCGCCGCGGCGACTGGGCACGGGCGCTGTGCTCCAACGGCTGGTCGGCGTGGGTCGACGGCCGGCTGCTGCTGGCCGTGCCGCGCGAACCGCCGGCCGCCGCGCAGCCCGGCGCCCGGACCGCGGACCCCCGTCCGCTGCTGGGCGCCGCGGAGGGCGAACTGATCCGGTACCGCAAGCTGATCGAGGAGCTGGCCGCCGGGCAGCTGGACGGCGAGTCCTTCGCCCGGCGCACCCGCGGCACCCGGCTGGGAGTCGTCGTGGACGGCGACGCGGTCTGGCTCTACGACGCACGGCACGAGCGCTGGTGCTACTGCGACGGGGTGTCGCTGCAGACGTACGCGGTGACGGCGGGGCCCTCATCGCGGTCCGGGGAGCGGGAAGGGGCCGGAGCGGGCCCGGAGGCACCGGACGAGCCGGGACCGGCGGCGGATCCGCCGGCTTCCTCGGGCGCCGGAGCCCCCGGACGGGAGCCGGGCCCCCCGGCCCCGGATCCCACGGCGTCGGGCCCCCCGGACGGGCCGTCGGCACCGCCCCCGGACCCCGACCGGACCCGCGCGCTCCACCCCGGCGAGCCGCCGCCCCCTCCGCCGAACCCCGTGGGTGAGATCCGGTGAACGGAGGGCCGGGCCGGCCTCATGAGCGCTCCACCGCTCCCGACTCCTCCGGGCTGCGCGGGCGGCGGATCGCCGAGTATCTGCTGCAGGAGGAGATCGGCCGGGGCGGGATGGCGGTGGTCTACCGCGCGGAGGACCTGCGGCTCGGCCGCACCGTGGCGGTGAAGCTGCTGGCGCCCGAGCTCGCCCGGAACGACACCTTCCGGCAGCGCTTCGCCCATGAGTCGCGGGTCGCCGCGGCGATCGACCACCCGCACATCGTGCCGGTCTTCGAGGCCGGGGAGACCGAAGGCGTGCTCTTCATCGCGATGATGTACGTCCGGGGGCGGGATCTGCGGGCCCTGCTCGACCGCGAGGGACCGCTGCCGCTGGAGACCGCCTGCCGGATCGCCCTCCAGGTGGCCTCCGCGCTGGACGCCGCCCATGCGCACGACCTGGTGCACCGGGACGTCAAACCGGGCAACATCCTGATCGCCGCCGGCACCGACAGCGACCGCCCCGAGCACGCCTACCTCACCGACTTCGGCCTGACGAAGAAGTCCCTGTCGCTGACCGGGTTCACCAGCGTCGGCCAGTTCGTCGGCACGCTGGACTATGTGGCGCCCGAGCAGATCTCCGGCCGCCCGGTGGACGGCCGCTGCGATGTCTACAGCCTGGCCTGCGTCCTGTTCGAGATGCTGACGGGGGCGCCGCCGTTCCGCCGCGATGACGACATGGCGCTGCTGTGGGCGCATCAGTACGATCCGCCGCCGGCCATGACGGAGCTGCGGCCGGATCTGCCGGAGGCCGTCGACGCGGTGTTCGAGCAGTCCCTGGCCAAGGCCCCCGAGAACCGCTACGAGACCTGCCGGGGTTTCGTCGCGGCACTGCGCGCGGCGGGACGGGCCACGGCCCCCCGGGTGGCGGCCGGCACCCCCCAGGCGCACCCCAGGACGCAGGTCGACGCCCAGGCGGACCAGGGCGGCCGGCGCAGCGCGGCGCCCCCGCCACCGCCGCGCTGGGCGACCCCGATGTTCCCGGGCCGCGCGGGGTAGGACGGGCAGGCGCTCAGGGCTTCCCCGCCTCGCGCGGCTCCCGTACCTCACCCGGATGCCGTACGCCCCGCGCCAGCAGGCTGCCGAGGAAGCCGAAGACCAGCCCCCACACGAGGCCCGCCCCCACCAGCCGGAGCAGCTGCGGTTCCAGGGTGACCTCGCCGCCCAGGTCGCCGCCGAGGTCGCCGACGCCGATCACGGAGAGCCCGTAGTGGGCGGAGATCCGGGTGAGCAGTCCGACGACGAACAGGGTGACCGCCAGCGCCACGGCCATCTCGACGGCGTGCCGCCAGGCCGGCAGCCGGGCCGGGGAGCGGACCGCCGCGGTGAAGGCGGCGGCGAGCAGCACCACGGCCGCCACCACCACCAGCAGCCAGGCCCGGCGGTCGTGCTCGGCGAGCGCGCCGAGGTCGAGGGTCCGCTGCCCGTGGGTGCGGAGCACCTGGTCGAGGAGGTGCGGCAGGGGCAGCCCCAGGGCCTTGTCGATGTGTCCCACCCAGGCGCCGCCGGTGCCGATGCCCAGCGCCATCCAGGCCAGGTTCGGCAGCCCGAGGAAGATGACGGCGAGGGTCTGGGACGGGTGGTTGTTGGTGATGAGCTCGACGATGCCGGCGATCAGCCCGATCACGGCGTAGACGAGCAGCGTCAGCAGCATCGCGAACGCGGGTGGCCGTACGAATTCCTGGAAGTGCAGCAGCCGGGGCGACAGCGGGGCCCGGCGGGAGACGAGGAAGGTCAGCACGAGCACCGCCAGCACCCACAGCAGCCCGACGCCGAGCGTGGCGGGCACATCGGCGCGGAAGCCCACGGTGGGGGTGGTGCCCAGTTCGGCGCCGAGCTGGTCGGCGAGGTCGTTGCCCACGGAGATCCGGAAGCTGTGCCGGGCGGCGAGCGCGATCAGCAGCAGAAGCACCAGCCAGCACACCGCCGTGCGGGCGATCCGGCCGAGCAGCTCCGGGGTGCCGGCCACCGCCCGGTGGCGCAGCGGCAGCAGGAAGACGACGGCGAGCACCAGCGCTCCGGCGAGCGTGACCGACAGCGGTACGACGTCCAGGGCGGCATCGGCCTCCGCGATGACCCCCGCGTCGCCGGCCACCCCTACCGAGCCGCCGGCCGCGACGACCACGGTGGCCGCGACCACGGACGGGAACGCCCCGCCGGGGAGGTCTGCCGCGCCCGCCGCCCACAGGCCGAGGGCGGCGACCACGATCATGGTGACGAGGCCCGCCAGCGCCGCGCCGAGGGCCTGGACCCAGGCCCGGACGGCGGGCGGTGCGCCATGAGCGCGCACCGGACCCGGGGAACCGGCTGACGCGGGGCCTCGCATCTGGCTCAACCTCTCTTCTGCCGGTCGCGGGACCGCGGTACCCACGGTCCGCCCGGGATGGACTCCTGCCCCGGCGGGTGACGGAAGCTGCTCTCCCCTCCCGCGGAACACGCAATTCCGTGCATCTGGCGCAGGGACGGCATGCACGCACCACCGTAAGCACCGACGTGCCGCCCCGCTTGCGGACGGCGCCGCTCCCGGACACACAATGTCCTTGACCTAGACAAAACGGGCAAAATTCGCATCGCCGGATGGCCCACACGCGCCGGAAGAGGCACCCGTGACATCTCCCCCGCCGCCTGACAGTCACCCGACAGGACCGCCGTCGGGCCCGCTCTCCGGTACGCCGTCCAGCCCCGGGCACGAGCCGACACAGGTGGGCTCGTGGCCGGGGCAGGCGCAGCCGGAGGAGCCCACCGCGCCGGGCTACCGCCCTCCGCCGGGCGGTCCCGGCGAAGGCGGCGGAGGCGGCGGGGGCGGCGGCGGTGGGGGCGGTCGCGCCGGCGGGGGTGCCGGAGCCGGCGGGCCCTGGTGGCGGTCCGCGCCGCGGGTCGCGATCATCGCGGCCGTCGTGGTCGTGGCCGTGATCCTCATCGTCGTCCTCACCCGTCCGGGGGGCGGCACCAGCGAGGTGTTCGCCGAACCGGCCGCCTCCACCGGCCAGGACCCGGTCACCAAGTCGTCGGCCAACGACTCCTCCCCGACCGCGTCCGCCACGCCCAGAAAGCCGTCCGGCAGAGGGAACAGCGAGTTCTCGGGTGCGACGCCCGGTCTCTACGGCGGCACCCAGAACAGCGCGAGCTGTGATGTCGAGAAGCAGATCACCTATCTGATGGAGGCGCCCGCGAAGAACCGGGCGTTCGCCGGGGTCCTGGGCAAGCAACCGGGCGACGTCCCGTCCTATCTGCGGTCGCTGACGCCCGTTCAGCTGGCCTATGACACCCGGGTCACCAACCACGGTTTCAAGGACGGCAAGGCCACCACCTTCCAGTCGGTCCTGCAGGCCGGCACCGCGGTCATGGTCGACTCGTACGGGGTGCCACGGGTGCGCTGCAAGTGCGGTAACCCGCTGACGCCGCCGACGGCGCTCAAGGGAGACGTGAAGACGGTCGGCACCAAGTGGCCCGGCTACCAGTCCTCGAACGCGGTCGTCGTCAGGCCCTCGAAGGCCAAGATCAAGGAATTCACCCTGCGCAACCCGAAGACGGGCAAGTGGTTCAAGCGGCCCGAGGGCACCACCGGCGGCGAGGACCGTCCGACGAGCCCGCCGGCCGAGACCCCCAGCGGGCCCGCCTCGTCCCAGCCCCCGCCGGGCCAGTCGCCCGGCGAGACCAGCCCCGGGTCCACCGAACAGCCCACCGGGGGCACCGACACCTCGCCGTCGGAGACCGGCGGGACGGGGTCCCCCGGCGGCGGGACCGACACGTCCCCCACCGGTGGTGACACCTCGCCGGACGGCGGAACGACCGGCGAGACCACCGGGACCGCCACCGGCGAGAACACCACCGGGACCTCGACCGGTGAGAACACCACCGGGACCGCCACCGGCGACAACACCGCCGGGACCACCGCCGGCAACACGACCGGCGACCACTCCACCGGCAATCAGTCGGCCCAGGGCGGGTCCCCGGGCGGCGGCTCACCGCCGTCCACCTGACGAGGGCGGCAGCAGGTGCATGCGGCGGGCGGCCGGGAGGGCCGCCCGCCGCTTTTTCACGCCCCGATATCGAACTGTGTCCTATTCAACCCATGCACGGGACAACCACTTCAGCGGACAGACCCTCTGCTTATGCGGCGGGTGCATTGGCGGCCCCTGACGGCGACCCCCTCACGGGGCCGGGCCCCGCCACTGACAGTTGTTCTGCTTTGGAGGGATCCCCGTGCACGCCGGACCACGTCGCCACTCCGCCCGGTTGCTACCCGCCCTGACCGCGGCAGCCGCGCTGCTGACCGCGTGCGGGCCCGGTGGCGACGCATCGAAGGCCGACCAGCCCGCTGCCAAAGTAACCGTCACGCCGGCCGCCGGGAACGCCCCGGCCAAGCTCGGCTCGGAAATATCCGTACGGGCCGAGGGCGGCAAGCTCACCTCGGTCGAGGTCGAGAACAACAAGGGCGGCAAGGTCTCCGGACGGCTCTCCGGTGACGGCGCGTCATGGAACTCGGACGGCAAGGTCATGCCGGAGACCACGTACACCGTGCGGACGAAGGCCAAGTCCGACGGGGGCAAGGAGTCCTCGGAAACCTCGAAGTTCACCACGGAGAAGGCCGGCAAGGTCAACAAGCTCACCAACACCCCGTCCGGCGGGCAGACCGTGGGCACCGGCATGCCGGTCTCGATCCTCTTCGACAACCCGATAGCCAAGGACCGGCAGGCCGAGATAGAGAAGGCGCTGAAGGTCACCACCCAGCCGAAGGTCGAGGGCTCCTGGGGCTGGGTCAAGGACTACTCCGGCAAGGACCGCATCGACTGGCGGCCCAAGGACTACTGGCCGTCCGGCACCAAGGTCTCCGTGAAGGGCGCACTGTCCGGCATCAACTCCGGTGACGGCGGCTGGTTCGCCCGGGACTACGACTTCTCCTTCAACATCGGCGCCGACCACAAGGCCGTCATCGATGTCCCCTCGCACACGATGACCATGTACGAGAACGGCAAGAGCGTCGGCAGCATCCGCGGCTCCGCCGGTTCCCCGCAGGACCCGACCCGCGGCGGCGTGCACACCGTGCGCAGCAAGAACGCGGCCGAGACGATGGACTCCTCCACCATCGGCCATGGCGACGAGTGGAGCCTGGACTCCAAGTGGGTCACCCACCTCACCGCGTCCGGGACCTTCCTGCACTCCGCCCCGTGGAACAAGTCCATCGGTGTGGAGAACAACAGCCACGGCTGCTTCGGCATGACGACCTCGGACGCCAAGAGGGCCTACGACTTCCTGACGATCGGCTCCACCGTCGAGGTCAAGAACACCAGCAACACCAACAAGACCGACGTCGGCAACGGCCTGGAGGTCTGGCAGGAGAGCTGGGAGCAGTGGAAGCAGCGCAGCGCGCTGACGCACTGACCCGGCGGGCGCCCCTCCGCGGGGCCCGCGGCTGCGGATGACCAGCAGCCAAGAGACCACCGAACGCCGCCGCCCGGCCCCCAGGGGTGGCGGCGTTCGGCGTACCGGGCGAACCCGGCAGGCGGCGGGCGCCCGTGGCGCGGCGTCCGGTCAGCGGATCTCGCTCGCCGTACGGCGGTAGGTGGAGCGCCGGTCGTCGATCTCGGCCCAGCGGTCGCCGTAGACGTTCTCGATGATGCCCGGCTCCCGCAGGAAGTCGTGGGGGAAGCCCAGTGGCACCGCGCTGGTCCGGTCGAGCCGGGCCAGCGCGTCGGCGTCCAGCGTGATGCCGACGGCGCCGAGGTTGTCGAGGAGCTGGCTCTCCTTGGTGGCAGCGATGATCGGGATGATGTTGCCGGGCCGGCTGCGCAGCCACGCCAGGGCCACCTGCGCGGGGCTCCAGCCGCCCTGCTCGGCGATCTCCAGCACCGCGGTGACGGTCTCCTCCTCGTTGTGGTCCCGCACGGTGCCCGCGTCGACGGTGTCCAGCCGGCCCGTCTCGCCGCGGCGGTACTTTCCGGTGAGCTTGCCGGCCGCGAGCGGCGCCCAGGCCAGCACGGCCAGATCGAAGGCGCGGGCCTGCGGCAGCAGTTCGCGCTCCGGCGTCCGCTCCAGCAGGTTGTAGCGCAGCTGCGAGCCCGCGAAGGCGGTCCAGCCGCGCAGCTCGGCAAGGGTGTTGGCCTGCGCGATCTCCCAGGCGGGCCAGTCGGAGACGCCGATGTAGAGCACCTTTCCCGAGCGCACCACGTCGTCGAGTGCCCGCATCACCTCCTCCACGGGAGTGAAGTTGTCCCGTGCGTGCACCCACAGCACATCGAGGTGGTCGGTGCGCAGCCGGTCCAGGCTCGCCTCCACCGACCGGACCAGGTTCTTGCGGTGGTTGCCCGCCGCGTTCACCTCCCCCTTGCGGGTCGCGCAGGTGTACTTGCTGGCCAGGACGAAGCGGTCCCGGCGGCCTTCGAGCAGCTCACCGAGGATTCGCTCGGAGGTGCCGCCGGTGTAGTTGTTGGCGGTGTCGATGAAGTTGCCGCCCGCCTCCGCGTAGGCGTCCAGGATCCGGCCGCTGGTGTCCTTGGGGGCGCCCCAGCCCCAGTCGTCGCCGATGGTCATGGCGCCCAGACTCAGCTCGCTCACCCGCAGACCGGTCCTGCCGAACAGTGTGTAGCGCACGGTGTTCCCTTCGCTCAGCGACAGCTGCAGATCGTGCGCCCACGCTAGGAGCTGGAGCGCACTCCAGGGCAAGCGACGGCGCCGCGGGCGGGGCCGCGCGGCGTCCCGGCGGTGGCCCATGTCACCCGCGGGAGCCCCGGCCCCGGTGTCCGATCCGGGCGCCAGCGCCTAGGGTGGCCGGTGCAACTGGTTCGCCCTGCCCGCCAGGCAGGCGCGTCGCAAGAGGGAACCCGGTGGAAATCCGGGACTGCCCCGCAGCGGTGAGTGGGAACGACCGCCGTCATACGCACTGGGCCCGGCCGGGTCTGGGAAGCGACGGCCAGTAGATGTCCGCCTTCGGCGGACGTGCCCGCGAGTCCGAAGACCTGCCAGTGCCCCCGCGCCACCGGTGTGCGGGGTGATCTCGGTGACCTCGAGGGCGGGTCGGCGGACACATCGGGCGGGCACGGCCGGCGGCAGAGCGCCGGGGCCCGCCAGGTTTGCCGTCCCTTCGCGTCCTCGACCCTCCCGGGGTCCATGGAGACACACTCGCGAAGGAGAGTTCCGTGACCAGCAGGTCCGCAGCCGCGGCAGCACGAGCGACCGTGCACGGCTACCCCCGTCAGGGGCCGAACCGTGAACTGAAGAAGGCCATCGAGGGCTACTGGAAGGGCCGGGTCGGCGCCGACGCCCTCCGCACCACCGCCGCCGGGCTGCGCCGCGACAACTGGCAGCAGCTCGCCGGGGCCGGCGTCCACGAGGTGCCGACCGGCGACTTCTCGTACTACGACCACGTCCTGGACACCAGCGTGATGGTCGGCGCGATCCCGGCCCGGCACCGCGCCGCGGTGGCCGCCGACCCCCTGGACGGCTACTTCGCGATGGCCCGCGGCACCCAGGACGTGACGCCGCTGGAAATGACCAAGTGGTTCGACACCAACTACCACTATCTCGTACCGGAGTTGGGGCCGGACACGGTCTTCGCCGCGGACTCCGCCCAGCAGGTCGGCCAGCTGACGGAGGCGCTCGGCCTGGGCCTCGCCGCGCGCCCGGTCCTCGTCGGGCCGGTCACCTACCTCCTGCTGGCCAAGCCCGCGCCCGGCGTCGCGGCCGGCTTCGATCCGCTGACGCTGCTCGACCGGCTGCTGCCCGTCTACGCCGAGGTGCTCGCCGATCTGCGGGCGGCCGGCGCCGACTGGGTGCAGCTGGACGAGCCGGCGCTGGTGCAGGACCGCTCCCCCGCCGTGCTCAACGCGGCGGCCCGCGCCTACCGCGACCTCGGCACACTCACCGACCGCCCGCAGCTGCTGGTCGCCTCGTACTTCGACCGGCTGGGCGAGGCGCTGCCGGTGCTGGCCAAGGCGCCCGTCGAGGGCCTGGCGCTGGACTTCACCGGAGCCGCGGCCGGCAACCTCAAGGTTCTCGCTGCGGTCGGCGGGCTGCCCGGCAAGCGGCTGATCGCCGGCGTCGTCAACGGCCGCAATGTGTGGATCAACCACTACGAGAAGTCGCTGGCCACCCTGGGCACGCTCCTGGGCCTGGCCGGGCGGGTCGATGTGTCGTCCTCCTGCTCACTGCTGCACGTCCCGCTGGACACCGGCGCCGAGCGGGACATCGACCCGCAGATCGCCCGCTGGCTCGCCTTCGCCCGGCAGAAGACCACGGAGATCGTGACGCTGGCGCGCGGGCTGGCGCGGGGCACCGACACCATCGCGGCCGAACTCGCCGCCAACCGCGCGGACCTGTCCTCCCGGGCAGGCTCGGCGCTCACCCATGACCCGGCGGTGCGCTCCCGCGCCGCGGCCGTCACCGACGCCGACGGCCGCCGTTCCCAGCCGTACGCCGAACGTGCCGCCGCCCAGCGCGCGCACCTCGGGCTGCCGCTGCTGCCGACCACCACCATCGGTTCGTTCCCGCAGACCGCCGAACTGCGCACCGCCCGCGCCGAGCTGCGGGCCGGGCGGCTCGACGCCGAAGGGTACAAGGAGCGGATCTCGGCGGAGATCCGCGAGGTCCTCGCCTTCCAGGAGAAGGCCGGTATCGATGTGCTGGTGCACGGTGAGCCGGAACGCAACGACATGGTGCAGTACTTCGCCGAGCAGCTGACCGGCTATCTCGCCACCCAGCACGGCTGGGTGCAGTCCTACGGCACCCGCTATGTCCGGCCGCCGATCCTGGCCGGGGACATCTCCCGCCCCGGACCGATGACCGTGCGCTGGACCCGCTATGCCCAGTCGCTCACCGAGCGGCCGGTCAAGGGCATGCTCACCGGCCCGGTCACCATGCTCGCCTGGTCCTTCGTCCGCGACGACCAGCCGCTGGGCGACACCGCCCGCCAGGTGGCGCTCGCCCTGCGCGACGAGGTGAACGACCTGGAGGCGGCGGGCACTTCGGTCATCCAGGTCGACGAGCCGGCGCTGCGCGAGACGCTGCCGCTGCGCGCCGCCGGCCACGCGGAGTACCTGGCCTGGGCCACCGAGGCCTTCCGGCTCACCACCGGCGGGGTCCGGCCTGACACCCAGATCCACACCCATATGTGCTACGCGGAGTTCGGGGACATCCTCCGGGCCATCGAGCACCTCGACGCCGATGTCATCAGTCTGGAGGCGGCCCGCTCCCATATGCAGGTCGCCTCGGAGCTCGCCACGGCCGGCTATCCGCGCGAGGTGGGGCCCGGTGTCTATGACATCCACTCGCCGCGCGTCCCGGACGTGGCCGAGGCAACGGCCCTTCTGCGCAAGGGACTTGACGCCATTCCGGCGGAGCGGCTGTGGGTCAACCCGGACTGCGGTCTGAAGACCCGCGGCTGGCCCGAGGTACGGGCCGCCCTGGAGAACCTGGTCGCTGCGGCCCGCGAGATCCGCGGCAGCCTGCCCGGCGGGGTCTCCTGACACCCTGAGGGCCGGGGGCCGGGGGCCGGTGCCCGTAGGGGTGCCGGCCCCCGGCCCGGGGCCGCCATACCGGGGCGGGGACGGCGGTGGCCGCTCAGGGCAGGTCACGGCGCATCAGATCCGCGTGGGTCTCGCGCCGTACGACGGGGCGGGAGCGGCCGTCGCGGCAGAAGACGACCGGTGGGCGGCAGGCCGCGTTGTAGTTGTTGGCCAGGGAGTAGGTGTAGGCGCCGGTGACCGGGACGGCGATCAGATCGCCGGGCCTCGGGTCCTGGAGGTGCACGCCCGCGCTGAGCACATCGCCGGACTCGCAGTGCGGGCCGACGACCCGGCAGAGTTCGCCGGGTCCTCCGGAAGTCCCGTGCACCCGGGTGGCGACGGCCGCCTCGAACCGCTGCCCGTACAGGGCCACTTCGAGGTTGTCCCCCATCCCGCCGTCCACGGCGACCATGGTCTCGCCGCCGGCCCGCTTGACCGTCACCACGCGGTAGAGCGAGACCCCCGCCTCCGCCACCATCGACCGGCCGGGCTCGATGATCAGCCGGGCGCCGGCCGGCAGCAGCGCATCGGCCGCGGCGGTCAGCGCGTCCAGGTAGGCCTCGACCGTCGGCGGCCGGTCGTCGTACGTATAGCGGGCCCCCAGCCCGCCGCCGAGGTCGTAGACGGGAAACCGGCCGAGCTCCGCCACCGCCGCGACCGCCCGGACGAACGGCTCGGTGTCGAGGATCTGCGAGCCGATGTGCACATGCAGTCCGTCCAGGCGCAGCCGGGCGCTGCCGCGCAGCCGGGCGATCGCCTCCCGTGCCTGCGGCGGCAGCAGCCCGAACTTCGAGCCGCGCTGGCCGGTGGAGACCGCCTCATGGGTGTCGGGGCGGATGTCGGGGGTGACCCGTACGAGGACGCCCTGGGTCCGGCCGCCGGCGCCGTGGGTGCGGGCCATGAGGTGTTCCAGCCGGTCGATGTCGTCGAAGTTGTCGATGACGACCAGACCGGCACCGGCCTCGACTGCGGCCCGGAGGTACTCCTCCGTCTTGGCGTTGCCGTGCACGATCACCTTGGCCGGGTCGGTGCCCCCGGCGAGCGCGAGCGCCAGTTCACCACCACTGGCGACATCGACGCCGAGGCCTTCCTCGGCGAGCAGCCGGTAGACGGCGGTGCACGGGAAGGCCTTGGAGGCGAAGGCGACCATCGAGTCCGGCCGGCGTGCGGCCAGCCCGTCGGCGTAGCGGCCGGCCCGGTCCCGGAGGGCGCCCTCGTCGATGAGCAGGGCGGGGGTGCCGTGGCGTGCCGCGAGCTCGGTCACCGGGCATCCGCCGATGCGCAGCCCGCCGTCCGGCGCGGTCGTGGTGCCCGGCGGGAACAGCCCGAGCAGGGCGTCACCGGACGGGTGGACCGGCGCTGCGGTGGTGGTCCTGTGGGCCATGGGGTGCTCCTTGCTGGGTCGTACCGGGGGTGCGGGGCGCTCGGCGGGCCCGTCGGCCCCGGCCCGGGATCGGCTCCGCACCATGCTGCGTCCCACCCGCTTCCCCGTCGTTGGCGCGATCGCCTAGGGTCCGACCGTGGATCTGTCGGATACGCCGAACCCGCCGGACCTCGGTGGGACGAGCGAGGAGCTGTTCGCGCTGGCCAACGCCGTGGCCGCGGTGATCGGTGGCTCGGTGGCGATCGAGGACCTCGACCACCGGGTGCTGGCGTATTCGTCGGTGCCGGGCCAGCGGATCGACGAGCTGCGCCGCCGCGGCATCCTGGACCGGCGGGTGCCCGACGAGCCCGCACCGCAGCGCCAGTACCGCGAGGTGCTCGCCGCGCCCGGCGTCGTCCGGCCGCCGCGGCTCGCCCCCGGTGAACTGCCGCGCGCCGCGGCCGCGATCCGTGCGGGCGAGCTGCCGCTGGGCACCATCTGGGCGATCGAGGGGGACCCCGGGGCCGGTGCGGCCGGTGACCGGGCGCTGCTGGACGGCGCGCGGCTCGCCGCGCTGCACATGCTGCGCCGCCGCAGCTCGGCCGAACTCGGTCTGCGGGCCCGCGAGGAGGCGCTGCGGGCGGCGCTGTGCGGTGACGGCGGCGCGCAGGAGATCCGGTTTCGGCTGGGTCTGCCGGAGCGGCCGAGGCTGACGCTGCTGGGGTGTGCGCCGGCTGCGGGCGGGCCCGACCGGACCGGACCGGAGGTGGTCCGGCTGGGTGCGGCGGCCGCCCGTCACTGGTCCGCCGTGCACGGTGAGGCGGCCGTGGCCACCGTCGGCCGTACCGTCTACGTCCTGCTGCCCGGGGCCGGCCCGGACGAGGCCCGCCGGCTGGCCGGACAGGCCGTGGCAGCGCTCGGCCGCACCCTGGACACGGCGCTGCGCACCGCGGTCAGCCGCCCCGCCGACGACCCCGCCGGACTGCCCGCGCTGCGCGCCGAGGTGGACGACATCCTGCGGGTGACGACGGCGGACGCGGACGCGCCGGAGGTCGCGGCGCTCACCGATGTGCACGCCCGCGTCCTGCTGCTGCACTGCGCCGACGCGCTGGAGCGCCACCCCCGTCTGCGCCACCCGGGCATCGAGGCCATGCGCGCGCACGACCGCACCCGCCGTACCGCGTACGCCGCGTCGGTGGTGGCCTGGCTGGACGCGGCCGGCAATGTCGGGGAGGCCGCGCAGCGGCTGACCGTCCACCCCAACACCCTCAAGTACCGCCTCCGTCGCGCCCATGAGCTGTTCGGGATCGACCTCGGCCACCCGGATGTGCGGCTCTCGTGCTGGCTGCAACTACGGCTCGCCGACTGACCGCACGGGGCCGGCCGGGGCAGCGCAACGGGGCGCCCGCCGCTTCGGCGGGCGCCCCGTTCTCCGCCGGGACACCGGCGGAATGAGCGTGAGGGACGGAGCGTCGTGGGGGCTCAGTCCGTGATGATCGCCGGGTCGCTCACACCCGCCTCGCCGGTCTCCACGTGGCCGGCGAACCGGCGCAGGAAGGTGCCGTCGGTGTCGGAGGTGACCGACAGGTCGTACCAGCGCTTGCTGGCGCGCAGGTCGAACGACTTCTTGACGGTGGCGCCCGCACGGACCGGGTAGGTCTCGCTGGCCCCGCCGTAGGCCTGGGTGACGGTGAGATGGCAGTCGGTGCGGCCGGGGTTGGTCAGGGTGAGCTCGACGCGGCCGGCGGTCGCGTCATGGCGGGCGGTCACCTCGGGCCCGGTCTTCTTGCCGGCGCCCTTGAAGGTGCGCAGGAAGCCGTTCGGGCCGTGGACCGTCAGGTCGTACACGTCCTTGGAGTAGGAGGTGTTCCAGGTGTCGGAGATCTTCTTGCCGGCCTCCGTGGTGTACGACCAGGGGCCGTCGGTGCGGTTGCCGGCGGTGACGGTGAAGCAGGCACCGGCCTTGTCGCCGCTCTTGAAGGTGAGGGTGAAGCGGCCGGTGGAGGGGGTCGCGGACCCGTCGACGAGCGGTGCGTACGGCAGCGGGCGGGCGGGGCGGGAGCCCGGCTCCTGCTTGGGCAGCACGGGGTTGGCGGGCGGCTTCGCCACGAGGCCCTTGTGACGCTCCTTGTCCGGCGGCTCGTAGCCGTCGGTGGCGGGGAGCGAGGCCGGCTTGGTGTTCTCCAGGCCGAAGTCGAAGGCGGAGGTCAGGTCGCCGCAGATGGCGCGCCGCCAGGGCGAGATGTTCGGCTCGTGCGCGCCGAACCGGCGCTCCATGAACCGGATGATGGAGGTGTGGTCGAAGACCTCCGAGCAGACGTAGCCGCCGGTGCTCCAGGGGGAGACCACGAGCATCGGGACACGCTGGCCGAGGCCGTAGGGGCCGGCCGCGAACTTGGCGTCGCCGGGGAAGTGGTCGAGCGTGGTGTCCACGGTCGACTTGCCCCGGTCGGCGGAGGCCGGCGGGAAGGGCGGGGCGACGTGGTCGAAGTAGCCGTCGTTCTCGTCATAGGTGATGAACAGGGCGGTCTTGCTCCACACCTCGGGGTTGGAGGTGAGCGCGTCCAGCACCTGGGAGATGTACCAGGCACCGTAGTTCGCGGGCCAGTTGGGGTGTTCGGTGAAGGCCTCGGGGGCGGCGATCCAGGAGACCTGGGGGAGCTTGTCGGCCTTCACATCGGCCTTGAGCAGGTCGAAGTAGCCGTCGCCCTTCTTGGCGTTCGTGCCGGTGCGGGCCTTGTCGTAGAGCGGGTCGCCGGGCTTGGCGTTGCGGTACTGGTTGAAGAAGAGCAGCGAGTTGTCGCCGTAGTTGCCGCGGTAGGCGTCCTCGATCCAGCCCCACTTGCCGTCCGCGTCCAGGCCGTCACCGATGTCCTGGTACATCTTCCAGGAGATCCCGGCCTTCTCCAGCCGCTCCGGGTACGTCGTCCAGCTGTACCCCAGCTCCGCGTTGTCGAGGACCGGGCCGCCACCCGAGCCGTCGTTGCCGACGTGGCCCGAGTACATGTAGTAGCGGTTGGGGTCGGTGGCACCCATGAACGAGCAGTGGTACGAGTCGCAGACGGTGAACGCGTCGGCGAGCGCGTAGTGGAACGGGATGTCCTTGCGGGTCAGGTGGGCCATCGTCCCGGCCGTCTTCGCGGATATCCAGTTGTCGTACTTGCCGTTGTTCCAGGCCTTGTGGCCGCCCGCCCACTCGTGGTCGAGGCCCTCGATGAACTGCATGCCGAGGTCTTCGGCTTCCGGGTGGTAGGGCAGCACCTCTTTGTCGCCGTCCGGCTGGTGCCAGACGGACTTACCGCTTTCGAGGACGAGCGGGCGCGGGTCACCGAAGCCGCGTACGCCCTTCATCGAGCCGAAGTAGTGGTCGAAGGAACGGTTCTCCTGCATCAGGACGACGATGTGCTCGACGTCCTTGATGGATCCGGAGCGTCGCTTGGCGGGGATGGCTGCGGCACGGGCGATGCTGCTCGACAGGGCCGAGGCGCCCGCGGTGGCGCCGGCGATCTGGAGGAAACGCCGGCGATTGAATTCAGGCATGGGCTGGGGAACCTCTTCAGATGTGGGGGAGTTGGCGAAATGACGGTACTGGTGTGCGGTTGTGTGAGGAGTGGTGCGAAACCACGGTCAGCAGAGTGTTCCAAGAGGAACGAGCGCCAGGGAAGGGGGGGGTGTCGCAGATATGGCACATCGGGGTACGGGCGACGAACTCCCTGGTCGGGAACGCCGTACAGCCAACTGCGGGCATTTCGAACAAGGGGGAGCAATGGGACAGGGCAATGATCAGGGCGTGGCCGGGGACGGCGGGACACCGCTGCCCGACGAGATCGCTGCGGACAACGCCGAACAGGGCGGGGCCTGGAACGGGGACGACGGACGGTACTGGGTCCAGCACCGGGAAAGGCAGGAGGCGAGGTATCGCCGGCTCACTCCGCACTTAATGGCGGCGGCCGGGATCCAGGCGGACAGCCGGGTGTTGGACATCGGATGCGGCAGCGGCGGTACGAGCCTGGAGGCGGCGCGGACCGCGGCCGAGGGAGCGGTGCTCGGCGTCGATGTGTCGGCGCCGATGCTGGCCGAGGCCCGGAAGCAGGCCGCGGGCTCCGGACTGCCGCAGGTCACCTTCGAGCGAGGGGACGCACAGGTCCATCGCTTCGAGGACGGCGCCTTCGATATCGCGATCAGCCGTTTCGGGGTGATGTTCTTCGCCGACCCGGAGGCGGCGTTCGCAAATATCGCCCGAGCGCTGCGTCCGGGCGGGCAGTTGGCGTTCCTGTGCTGGCGGAGCGTGCGGGACAATCCCTATCTGACCGTGCCGATGGGCGCCATCGCCCCGTATGTACAGCTTCCGGAGCTCGAGGCGCCGGGCGCCCCGGGCCCGTTCTCCCTCGTTGACACCGACCGGATCGAGAAGCTGCTGGACAGCGCGGGATTCGACGAGATCACGATCAGCGCCGTCGACGAGCCGATGTGGATGGGGACCGATCCGGACGACGTGGTGGCCTACCAGCTCGGCATACCGGCCTCGCGCGCGATGCTCGCCGAGGCGAGTGCGGAAGCGCGGGCCAAGACAGAAACCGCGTTGCGGGATGCGCTGGCCGAACACCAGGGCCCCGACGGCGTCACGCTCGGCAGCGCGGCGTGGCTGGTGACGGCCCGCCGCCGATGACCGGCTCGGCAGCCCGGATCCGGTGCCAGTCGGGAGGTGGCCACCCCGCTCCTCGTGGACGGGGTGGCCACCGGCTCGCTCAGCCCATCGCCGCCGCCGGCCCGGCGACCGGGGCCAGACGGCCCGTGCGGTGCAGTCCGTAGAGGGCGGCACTGCAGGCGAGGCCCAGGACCGGCAGGGCGATCCAGGGCAGGGCGGGCAGTCCGGCCGACCGGGAGGCGTCCAGTGCGGCACCGGTGAGCAGATTGCCGAGGGTGATGCCGATACCGCAGATGGTGTTGTAGAGCCCGTAGTGGGTCGCCACCAGGCGGTTTCCTGACAACCGGACGATGGTGTCCATCTCGAACGGGTACGTGATCATCGTGCCGAGCGCGAGCAGCAGCGCACAGAGCGCCGGCGGGACGGCCGCGAGGGCCCAGCGGCCGGGGCCCTCGGCCGGCACCGGCAGCGCCGTGGCGGCCAGCAGCGGAACGAAGGCCAGCCCCATGGTCAGCAGACCTCGGGCGAGCGCGCGGCCCGCGGTCATCCGGGCCTTGCACCAGCGCGTCACCCTGGTCTGGCCAAGGATGGTGCTCAGCCCGGACACCGCGAACAGCCCGGCGACCGCCGCGGTGCCGAACTCCCCCTCGCCGCCCAGTCGCCGTACCTCCAGCGGCAGCGCCAGATAGACCTGGAACGACAGCACATACGAGCCGATCATGGCTCCGGAGAACAGCAGGAACGGCCGGTTGGCCAGCACGCCGCGCCATGAGGACGGCAGGCCCGCCCGCCGGTCGTCACCGGCCGGAGCGGTCTCGTCCCCGCGGGCCGGCAGCGCACGGATCTGCACGATGCTCAGCAGCGCGAAGATCCCCGCCGAAACCAGGCAGGTGACCTGGAAGTTGACGCCGGTGAGCACCATCCCCACCAGCGGGCCGAGCAGGATGCCCGCCTGGTAGAAGACGTTGAACAGCGCAAACGCCTCCAGCCTCCGGTCGCCCGCCGCGGCGGCCAGATAGGCCCGGACCGCCGGGTTGAACAGCGCACCGGCCAGTCCGGTGGCCGCGGACGCCGCCAGCAGCGCGGGCAGCGAGTCCACCAGCCCGAGCGTCGCGAATCCGAGCGTCCGCAGCACACAGCCGGCCACGATCAGCGGCTTGTAGCCGAACCGGTCGGCCAGCGCGCCGCCGACCAGGAACATCCCCTGCTGGCTGAAGTTGCGGACGCCCAGGACCAGTCCGACCAGCCAGCCCGCCAGGCCGAGCGTCCCGGACAGATGCGCGGCCAGATACGGCATCAGCATGTAGAAGCCGAGGTTGATGGTGAACTGATTGACCATCAGCAGCCGGGCGCTGCGCTCGTAGGAACGGAACTGTGTGAGCATGCCGGTCACCGGTCCTCCCCCGCAGCGTGGGCGGGCGCGTCGCCGGTCGGGCCCGCCACACCGGACGTGCCGAGCGGATCGACGACCTGCGCGCACCGGCTCCAGACGGTGACCTCCCGCTCCCCCAGCCGGCTCAGGGTCTGCGGCCCGTCCGCCGGCGGGGCGTCGAGCAGGCCGTGTTCGGCGCAGTACTGGTCGTCGTAGACCGTGCTCAGATAGCGCTGCGGTCCGTCGGGGAAGACGGCCGCGATACGGGTGCCGGCCGGCTCGGTCCGGCTCAGCCAGCCCGCGACCAGGGCGACCGCGCCGACGCTCCAGCCGCCGGTGGCGTAGTGCGAGGACGCCAGCGTGCGGCAGGCCCAGACCGCTTCGGCGGGTGCGACCCAGTGCACCTCGCTGAACTGGTCGTAGGCGACATTGCGCGGGTAGATGCTCGATCCCAGCCCGCGCATCAGCCGCGCACGGGCGGGCTGTCCGAAGATGGTCGAGCCGATGGTGTCGACGCCGACGAGCCGCAGCTGCGGGTAGAGCTGGCGCAGCACCCGGGACACCCCGGCGGAGTGCCCGCCGGTGCCCACACTGCACACCAGGACGTCGATATGGCCCAGCTGGGAGGCGAGTTCGAGGGCCAGCGGCAGATAGGCGGTGGTGTTGTCGGGGTTGTTGTACTGGTCCGGGCACCACGCGCCGGGGTGGGCGGCGAGCAGTGCGCGCACCCGGTCACGGCGGGCCTGCTGCCAGCCGCCGCTGGGGTGCGGCTCGGGGACGAGCTCGACCTGGGCGCCGTACGCGGTCAGCAGCCGGGTCATCGAGGACTCCAGGCCGGGGTCGGTGACCAGGCTGACGGGATGGCCGTAGACCATTCCGGCGAGCGCCAGGCCGAGCCCGAGGGTGCCACTGGTGGATTCGATGATCCGGGCGCCGGGCTGCAACTCACCACGGGCGCGGGCGCGTTCGACCATGTGGAGTCCGGGACGGTCCTTGATGCCGCCCGGGTTGCGGCCTTCGAGCTTGGCCCAGAAGCCGCGGCCGGGCGGGGTGAGCGGCTCGGAGATGTGCAGGACGGGGGTGTTGCCGACCAGGCCGGGGATGCCGGAGGCGGGGGCCGGGCCCGGCGTCGGGGAGGCGGGGGCAGCAGGAGAGACGGAACGGGCCGCCGTGGGGAGAGAGTGCATTTTTCGCTCTCGTTCGGTGGGTGGGGATATACGGGCGCTCCTCTCGCGCCGGCCGGGGTGGCCGGGCGCGACGGCGGGCTCCTATATCCGGCACCGGCAGAGGGCGGCGAGAGTGGACCGGCCGCCGCGTGCCGGTCTGTAGTGACCGGCCCCGCTCCCCGCGGCCGGGCGCCGGCCGGCCGCGACGCGAACGGCCCCCGCGAGGACGGCGGGCACCGCGGCGCCCTCCGTACCGGCGGCCGGCCGGCCCTGCGGGAGATGACCGGACGGGCCGGGCACACACGCGGGGTCGTGGTGCCCGCCGTCCGTCCCGGCGGTCGCCTGGACGGGCGCGGCGGCCATGGCGGCGGACCGCCCCGACGAGACCGCCGCCGGCACCGGCACATCGTGGTGGCCGTCCGCGCCGTCGGCGCACGGGAGCACCACGGACAGCAGTCCGGCGACCAGGAGCAGTAAGACGGCCGGCCGGCGGTGGCGTAAGCGGGCGCGCCTCGGTGAGCGGGCGCCGCTCAGGAATCGGGCGCCACTACGGAGGCAGGCGCCACCAGGGACGAGGAAACGGAACGGACGGCACAACGGAACGCGCAACGGCACAGGTTCTCCGTGGGACTGCCGCCGCGCCGGAGCAGCACACGCACACACGCATGCACACGGGCGGACGGCATCGGCAGGGGGTGATCCGGAATCGGCCGGAATCTAGACCTGCTGCACCACGGATCCCGTTGCGCTGCGCAACGGTGGGAGGGCGGCACGAGCGTTCTCGGACGCCTTGGACCGGCTCTGCGACGGCGGATGCCAGGAGGAGCCCGCAGCGGGAGTGGGGCAGGGCAGCGCCATGGCGGCACCCTGCTGGGGCTGGCCCGCGACACACAGCTCGTCGGAGTGGTGCCCGGGGTGCTCCGGTCCCTCGGAGTGACCGCTGTGTCCGGAGGCGAGCCAGCCGCCGGAGTCCGCGGCGGCGGAGGCCGCGACCGGCAGGGCGTTCACCAGATGGCCTTCGGCGCTCTCCGCCCGCGCCCCATGGGCGACCAGCACACTGATCAGCAACGCGGCCAGCCACAGCACACGAAACGGAACCGCTGAACCGCGGTTCCGCATGCTGCTGTTGGCCGACCTGACCGTTGCCATACCGCGATCGTAACCGCGGCGGCCTCCCGTTGCCGGTTTCCCCGCGCCCGGCGCGACAGATATCAGCCGGTGGGCGAGGCGTGACGGGGGTGGGCGTCAGCGCCTCGCGCCTTCATTGACGGCGGGTCAGACCAGCGACACCGCGTTCGACGCCGCCGGGGTGGCCTCGGCAGCGGTCCCGGTGGCTTCCTGCAGGGGCTCGACGAGCGGCTCGACCGGTACGGCCGGAGGCACCGCCGGCTGGCCCTTCGCATCGGGCACGCTGCGCAGCGGGGTGCGGCTGGTCAGCGGCGACTTGCGGGCCGCCTCGACCCGGCGGGTGAACCAGATGACCTTGCCGTCCGGGGTGCCGCAGGTGCCCCAACTGTCGCTCAGTGCCGCCACTCTGGAGAGCCCCCCGCCGCCCGCGCTGAGCAGCTTCGGCAGGCGTGGCCCCTGGTCGGCGACGGAGGCCGTGAGGTGCCGGCCGGTCCAGCGGAGTTCGACGACGCACGGGGCGTCCGGGCCGATATGGCGATGGACGTTGGTCAGGAGTTCCGCCACTCCCCGGCACACGGGCGGGATATGCAGCTCAAGATCCCAGTACCGCAGGTGCGCGGCCAGGATCCGCCGGATCTGCGGCACACGCTCCGCCGAAGCATGCAGTTCGACCGTGTAGTGCCGGTCGCCGGGAAGTGTCATGTCGTGGCTCCTCACCGCGAGGCTCACGCCCTTCACCTCGTTGGACCAACGAACCCCGAAACACGAAGAGTGAGCATTAATCACGTATGGGTCATTTGTCATGGTGACCCGGCCGGGCGGGTTCCGCAACAGATCTTGGGTCAGTGGAGTCCTCCGGCACGGTGCTCACCCCGGCCGGTCCGGCAGCCGCGGCAGGACCTTGTCCGGGGTGAGCGGGAGGTCGCGCAGCCGGACCCCGGTGGCGTGCCGTACGGCGTTGGCGAGGGCCGCCGCGGTGCCGACGATGCCGATCTCCCCGATGCCCTTGCTGCCCATGGGGTTGAGGTGCGGATCCTCCTCCTCCAGCCAGTGCGCCTCGATCAGCGGGACGTCGGCGCAGACCGGAACGTGATAGGAGGCCAGATCGCACTCGGCGAAGTCGCCGAACTCGGCGTCCAGACCGCTGCCCTCCGTGAGCGCCATCCCCAGGCCCATGGTCATCCCGCCGATGAACTGGGAGCGCGCCGTACGGGAGTTGAGGATGCGGCCGGCCGCATAGACACCCAGCATCCGCCGCGCCCGGACCTCTCCGGTGACGGTGTCGACCTGCACCTCGGCAAAGGTGGCGCCGAAGGAGTGCCGGGCGTACGGGGAGCGCTCGGACGTCTCCTGGCGGGTGTCGACGGCGGCCGTCAGCCCGTCGGCCGGGAGCGGTCCGACGTGGTCCCGCAGCCGGTGCCGCAGCTCCGTACAGGCCTTGTGGACGGCCCAGCCCCAGGAGGCGGTGCCCGCGGAACCGCCGGCCAGCATGGCGGGCGGCAGATCGCTGCTGCCGATCTCGATGCGGATCCGCTCGTCGGGCACGGCCAGCACACCGGCGGCGAGCTGCGCGAGGACGGTGCGGGCGCCGGTGCCGATGTCGGTGGCGTTCACCCGGATCCGGTAGGTGCCGTCGGCGGCGGCGTGCGCCTCGGCGGAGGAGGCGGCGATGAGGACGGGGTAGGTGGCGGCGGCGACACCGGTGCCCAGCAGCAGATCGCCCTCGCGCCGGACCCCCGGCCGGGGGTCCCGGGGCCGCCAGCCGAAGCGCTCCGCGCCCTCCCGCAGACAGCCGACCAGATGCCGGCTGCTGAAGGCGCGGTCGCTGTCCGGCTCGGTGTCCGGCTCATTGCGCATCCGCAGGTCGACGGGGTCGATGTCCAGGAGGACGGCGAGTTCGTCGACGGCCGACTCCAGGGCGTACATCCCCGGTGCCTCGCCCGGTGCGCGCATCCAGGAGGGCGTCGGTACGTCGAGCGGGACCACACGGTGCACGGTGCGGCTGTTCGGCGAGGCGTACATGACGCGCCCCGGGACCGCGGCCTGCTCGACGAACTCCGTGACGGTGGAGGTGTGGGTGGCGGCTTCGTGAGCGAGGGCGGTGAGGACCCCGTCGTCGCCCGCGCCCAGGCGCACCCGCTGGATCGTGGGTGCGCGATGACCGACGACCGCCGGCATCTCCCTCCGCGGCAGGGACAGTTTGACCGGGCGCCCGGTGTGGCGGGCGGCCATCGTGGCCAGGACGACCTGGGGGCGGGGCGTCCCCTTGGAGCCGAAGCCGCCGCCGACATGCTCGGAGAGGACGGTGATCTCGCTCCGGTCGAGCCGGAACAGCGCGGCGAGGTCCTCGCAGACCTTGGTGGCGCCCTGGCTGGAGTCGTGGACGGTCAGATGGCCGTCGCTCCACCAGGCGGTGGAGGCATGGGGCTCCATGGGGTGGTTGTGCAGCGGGGGCACGGTGTATGTGGCGTCGACGGTGACGGGCGCGGCGGCGAACGCCCCCTCGAAGTCGCCGCGTTCGCGGGTGCCCGGATAGCCGCCGTTGGCGGTCTCCGCGTCGTACAGCCCCGGATGACCGGCGGTCAGCCGTACGTCGTGTGCGGCGGTTTCGTAGCGGACGCGGACCGCCCTGGCGGCGGCGCGGGCGGCTTCGAGGCTGTCGGCGACGGCGAGGGCGACATACCAGCCCCGGTGCGGCACCCGGTCGTCCTGGAGCACCGCCAGCGTGGGGTCGTCGGTGGTCGCGAGGCGCGGCGCGTTCTCGTGCGTCAGCACCGCGTACACCCCCGGCAGGGCGAGTGCCGCCGCGACGTCCACGGCGGTGACCCGGCCGCGGGCGACGGTCGCGGGCACCGGCCAGGCGTAGGCGCAGCCCGGCGGGGTGTGTTCGGCCGCGTATCGGGCGGTGCCGGTGACCTTCTCCCGGCCTTCCCGGCGCACGAGCGGGGCGCCCACGGGGTACGGGGGTGGGCCGGGCGGGAACGAGTCGGGGCTCATGACGCGCGTCCTTGGGTCGGGGGCCGGTGCCGGGTCGGCGGTGGCGGTGGTCCTTGTCGTGGGAGGGGTCGTCAGTGGTCGTCGGCCGGGGCGGCCAGAGCGGCCAGCACGCCGACGGCCAGATTGCGGGCGAGCGTGACCTTGAAGCCGTTGTCGCGCAGCGGCCGGGCGGCGGCGAGTTCGGCGTCGGCGGCGCGGGCGAAGGTGTCCTCGGTGGCGGGCGACCCGTGCAGCACCTCTTCGGCCGCGCGGGCGCGCCACGGCCGGTGCGCGAGCCCGCCGAAGGCGAGGGCGGCCCGTCGTACGGCGCCGTCCCGCACCTCCAGTACGGCGGCGACGGAGACCAGGGCGAACGCGAACGAGGCGCGGTCGCGGGCCTTGCGGTAGCGCGAGCGTGCGCCCGGGGCCGGCGGCGGCAGCTGGACTGCGGTGATCAGTTCGCCGGGCCGGATCTCGGTGTCCCGCTCCGGGCTGTCGCCGGGCAGCCGGTGGAAATCGGTGACCGGCACGGTGCGCTCGCCATCGGGGCCGTGCAGATGGACCTCGGCGTCGAGGGCGGCCAGCGCCACCGCCATGTCCGACGGCTGGGTGGCGACGCAGTGCGCGGAGTGGCCCAGTACGGCGAGATCGCGGTGTACCCCCTCGCGGGCCGGGCAGCCGGTGCCGGGGGCGCGCTTGTTACAGGGCTTGGTGATGTCCTGGAAGTACAGGCAGCGGGTGCGCTGCAGCAGATTGCCGCCGGTGGTCGCGATGTTCCGCAGCTGCCCCGAGGCGCCGGCCAGCAGCGCCTGCGACAGGGCAGGGTAGCGGTCGCGGACCGGGACCGCAGCGGCGAGATCGCTGTTGCGGACCATCGCCCCGATCCGCAGTCCGCCGTCCGGCAGCTCCTCGATACGGTCGAGCGGCAGCCGGGTGACGTCGATGAGCAGCTCCGGCGTCTCCACGCCCAGCTTCATCAGGTCGACGAGGTTGGTGCCCCCGCCGAGAAAGCGGGCGCCGGGCTGCCCGGCCGCGGCCCGTACGGCCTCCTCGACGCTCGTCGCCCGCAGATACCCGAACGGCTTCATGACGCCGCCTCCCGTACCGCTTCGACGATCCGCGGATAGGCGCCGCAGCGGCACAGATTTCCGCTCATCCGCTCACGGATCTCGTCGTCGGTCAGCTCGACCGGAGCCGCGGGGTCCGCGGTGGGCGGGGTGACATGGGACGGGAAGCCGTCGGCCGTCTCGGCCAGCATCCCGACGGCCGAACAGATCTGGCCGGGGGTGCAGTAGCCGCACTGCAGGGCGTCCCGCTCCAGGAAGGCCTGCTGCAGGGGGTGCAGCCGCTCCCCCTCTGCCAGGCCCTCGACCGTGGTGATCTGCCGCCCGTCCTGTGCCACGGCCGGCAGCAGACAGCTGTTGGCGCGCCGCCCGTCGACGAGCACGGTGCACGCGCCGCACTGGCCGTGGTCGCAGCCCTTCTTGGCGCCGGTCAGACCGAGGCGTTCACGGAGCAGGTCGAGGACCGTGGTCCGGTGGTCCACGGTCAGCGTCTGCGTCACTCCGTTGATGTGCAGCACCAGCGAGGAGCTCTGGCCGTCCGCCGACGGAGCACCGCCGGTGTCCGCCGGATGTTGGGTGGACTCCACTCCCTCATGCCTTTCCGGTCCGGGCCGCGAGGCGGCTGCCGTGAGCGGCCGTTTGATGCGCCGTGCGCCGTGGCCGTGGTGGCCCCGCCGCTCAGGGGCGGCTGGAGGCCCGCTAGCGGGTCTCCAGCCGCAGCTCGACTTCCTTTTCCTGGTCGCCGGCGGCCGTCCCGAGGACGTGCACGGCGAACGCGGGCTCCAGGCCCTTGCACAGCTGGTCGACGGCCCAGTAGCCGCCCTGGAGGCTGACCATGACGGGCGCGGTCAGCCGACGGGGCTCGGCGGTGGCCTTGCGCTCACTCACGTCGAAGGTCGAGGTCCACACGGTCGACCCCGCACCGGCCACCTCCTCGGGCACATCGTCCGCCGCCCGGTCGGAGCTGAAGGAGGTACGCAGCGCACTGAAGACGGCGTGCGCGTCCTGCGTCGCGCAGCTCTCCAGCTCCACCATCACCTCGGCCGATACGTGTTCCGTGTGTGACGCCTGTTCCGCGCTGTTCACTGTGGGGCCTTTCCTCCGGGGGCTGAACGCTTCCAGGCTCGCCCCGCGGCCCGGTGTGTGCGACCGGAGGCACGAACGAGTGGTTTGAACGGGCGGCAACCGCATGGCACCGATCGGGGGATTACGCTGTGTAGTCAGCACGAGCGTTCTGTGACCGAAGATGCCTCATGCGCAGCGCTCGGCCCTCGCAGCAGCCCTCGTCGACCTCAGCCAGAGGAGCCCTCGTTGACCAGCGCCACGATCGACCAGAAAGCCACCGGCTACAGCGTCCGTCATGCGCTCTGTATGGCACGCGCCTCCGAACTCGCCTACAAGGACGAGCAGACCATCGAAGCCACCGCCCGGCAATGGGGCTTCGACCGGGTGCGCCATCACCACACCACGTTCCGCCCGCCGTTCCCCCTGGAGGACACCCAGGCGTACACCCTCGGCGGGCACAGCATGATCATCACCAGCTTCCGGGGAACGGAGCCGGTGAAACTGCGCGACTGGCTGTCCGACGCCACCACACCGCCGTGGCCCGGTCCTGGCGGCAGGGGGTATGTCCACTACGGCTTCGGTGAGGCGCTGGAGGCCGTCTGGCCGCAGGTCCGCGCCGCCGTCGACGCCTTCCGCGACAACCGCCAGACGGTGTGGTTCACCGGCCACAGCCTCGGCGGGGCGCTGGCGATGCTGGCCGGGGCGCGGCTGCATTTCGAGGAGCCGCATGTGACGGCCAACGGCGTCTACACCTTCGGCCAGCCACGCACCTGCGACCGGCAGCTGTCCAAGGAGTTCAACACGGCCTTCTCCGACCGCATGTACCGCTTCGTCAACAACAACGACATCGTGCCGCAGCTCCCCCCGGAGCCCGCCTTCCACCATGTCTCCGCCCTGCGCTACATCGACACCCAGGGCGCCATCCACCACACCATGCCGCTGATCAGCGGCCTGGTCGACCGCGCCCAGGGCCTCACCGCCGATGTACTGGCGCCCGCCTCCGACGGGGTCCGGGACCACTTCATGGACGCGTACATCAACGCATTGGAGAGGAACCAGAACTGAGCGTCTGGGGGGGGACGGGGGCGGCGGGCACCCGACAGGGCGGGTACCGGGGCGGCGGGCACCCGGCCGGCCGGACCGGCGGGCACCGTGCCGGGCTGGCCCGGCGGGCACCGTGCCGGGCTGGCCCGGCGGGCACCGTGCCGGCCGGGACAGCCCGGCTACCGTCCCGTCCCGTTCCGTCCCGTCCGGACCGGGTGCGGTGCCGGTCAGAGCGGCTGGGTGAGGTTGACCGCGTTGCCGTCCGGGTCCTGGATATGGGCGACCCGCTGCCCCCAGGGCATGTCGTTGGCCGGGCCGCGCGCCGTTCCGCCGAGCGGCCCGACCCGGTCGAGCAGGGCGTCGACGTCCTGGACGACGATGCTGATCAGGATCCGGGTGGGAGTGCCGGTTTCTACGTTCTGGTCCACCACGATGCCCAGCTCCGAGCCACCGATCCGCAGACCGACGAAGAAAGCCGGGCCCTCCTCGGGCACCCGGGTGAACTCCTCGGCACCGACCAGCCCGCTGTAGAAGGCCTGCAGCCGGTCGAGGTCGGGGGTGACGATCACCGGCTGGACGGCGGCAGGGGCGGGGGCGGCGGGTGAGGTGGCAGACATGGCGTCCTCCGGGTGTGTGGCCTGTGTGGTCGGTGAGGTAGACCGCGCCCGGAGTGCTGATTCATCGCTCGGGGCGGGAGCAATGCGCCGGTCGGGTTGGGAGCAGGTTCACCGACCAGGAGGCGGGAGGGGAGACGGCACACCGGCCGGGGCGGAGACGGCTCACCGGCCGGGAGGGGAGGCGGTTCACCGGCCGGGACGGAGGGCGGTGAAGGTGACCTCGGCGGCCTGGGCGGGCGACGATTTCGATCTCGTCGCTCAGGGCCCATTCCGCGGCCCGCGAGGACAGCGCCGCGGGCACCCGCTCGCTGATGCCGGGGGCCGCCGGGATGTCGTAGGTGGCGTGGGCGTCGTGCGGCAGAACGACAGGGAAGTCGCAGGCCAGGGCCGTACGGGCGGTCGCGCTGACGCACATCTCGGAGGGCACCCCGCAGAGCGCCAGGGCCTTGACCCCGGCGTCGTCGAGCAGGGCACCGAGCGGGGCGTCCTCGAAGCCGTCGTCCTGGGTCTTGCGGATCACCGACTCGCGGGGCCCGGTCTCCACGGGCAGATGGTGCTCCCAGTCCCCCGCGACGAACGCCGACCATCCCGGTCATCCCGACCGTCCCGGTCGCCGCAGCCGTCGCGGCCGTCATCCTCGCCGTAGCCGCCGTAGCCGCGGCAGCCGTGGTCACCGACGTCGCCACCGCCGTCGTCACGCTCTCCGTCACCCTCGCGTCCTCCGTCGCCGTGATGACGACCATGGGGCGGCCGGGCGGGCCATTGATCACGGTCGCGGCGGAATTCAGCCAAGCGCCCGCCCTCCTCGACCGCCTCGACCCGCCCCTTCGCCGCCCTCCCCAGCCGCCTCGCCCCGCCCATCCCCCGCCGCCTCCGGCCGCCTCGAATGCCGCTCCCCCGCTCCTCCCCCGCCCGGCCCATAGGTCGCGCGTCGTCCACGACGCCGCCGCTGAGCTGTCACAACGATCCGGACGCCCGACGGACGCCATACGGGCGCAGCGTCCGATGCGGATGCGAGGACTCGCAGCCGAGGCACGCCCGTGCGCCCGTGTGTCCGCGCCCATGCGCCCGTACACCGACGGCTCTCTCCGGACACGCGGGGCTGAGCCGTCCGGCCGCACATCGTTGCCACGGGCATCGACCTGGACGGATCATCCGATACGCACGCCGTACGCACGTACGGAGGGCCGGGATGACCGCACCGTGATGACCGCACCGGCACGACGCGAGGAGAGCCACTGTGGAGCCAGCCACCGTCAACGGCCACTGCGCACCGGAATTCACCGGCGTACGGGACGCGTTCGAGCGGAACTTCAGCGAGCACGGTGAGGTCGGCGCGGCGGTCACGGTGACCGTGGACGGCGAGGCAGTGGTGGACCTGTGGGGCGGCCACGCGGACGCGGCCGGGACCCGCCTCTGGGAGCGCGACTCTCTGGTCAATGTCTACTCGACATCGAAGGGGATGACCGCGTTGTGCGCCCATCTCCTCGTGGACCGGGGCGAGTTGGATCTCGATGCGCCGGTGACCCGGTACTGGCCCGAGTTCGGGCAGGCCGGCAAGCAGGACATACCCGTGCGCTGGCTGCTCAGCCACCGAGCCGGTCTGATCGCGCCCCGTGAGCCGCTGCCCGCAGGGCACGCCTATGACTGGGAGCGGGTGTGCGCCGTCCTGGCGGCCACCCCGCCGTGGTGGGAGCCGGGCACCGCGCAGGGCTATCACGCGGTGACCTTCGGATACCTCGTGGGCGAGGTCGTACGGCGGATCACCGGGCAGTCCCTCGGCGCGTTCCTGCGCAGCGAGATCACCGGGCCGCTGGGCGCGCGGGTGTTCATCGGCACCCCCGCCGAGGAGCACGCCCGCTGTGCCGACATGGTCGGGCAGCTGGACGAGGCGCGGATCGCCGAGCAGTTCCCCGGTGTACCGAAGCCGCCGTTCCGGTCGCTCGCCGACCATCCCCTGGCCATCGTGATGCTGGCGCTGACGTACATCCCCACCGGCGATGTCAACAGTGCCGCCTACCGGTCGGCCGAGATCCCGGCGGGCAATGCCCATGCCGGTGCCCACGGGCTGGCGACGGTGTACGGCGCGCTCGCGGGCGGCACGCTCGTGGGGCCCGGCACCCTGGAGGCGATGCGCCGGTCGCAGAGCCTGCCGGGTGAGCGTGATCTGACGATCGATGCGCTCGCCCCGGCGGGGTACGAGCACCGCTGGGGTCTGGGCTTCATGCTCAACCACCAGGGCCAGGCGGGGCCCAATCCGCGGGCGTTCGGACACGGTGGCGCGGGCGGCTCGTTCGCCTTCGCCGATCCGGAGAACCGGCTGTCGTACGCGTACACCATGAACAAGTACGGCGGTGGCACGACGGGCCAGGATCCGCGCAACGCCGGGCTGATCAGGGCGGTGTACCAGGCGCTGACGCAGCACCGGAGCTGATGCGGGGGCCCGCCGCCCCTAAGGAGCCGACGGTTCGGGCGGCGGTGCCGGCCGCGGAGCCACGGGCGGTTCGTCCGCCGCGTCGGTAAGGGCACGCAGCGCCTCGACGAGCCCGGCGCGCCGGGCGGCCGGCAGCCGGGACACGATCGTGGCGATCTCCGCGTGCCGGTCGGCGAGCACCTGCGCGACCAGACCGCGGCCCCGGTCCGTCAGGCTCAGCACGACCTCGCGACGGTTGCCGGGGTTGGCCTGCCGGGTGACGCTGCCGGCCGCCTCCAGCCGGTCGGCCATCCGCAGCGCGGTGGACGGATTGACGCCCAGCGCGTCGGCCAGCGCGGCGAGCTTGACCGGGCCCCGGCCGTCCAGCACCACCAGGGCCCGCAGCTGGGGCAGGGTGAGCGAGGGCGCGGTCCGGCCGAGTGCCCGGGCGGAGACCCCGACCAGCATCCGGGAGGCGGTCAGCACCGCGGCGATCACCTCTTCGACCTCGTGGTCAAGAGCGTCGTCGCCGGACCCGGCCGCCCCGGCCGCCCCGGCCGGCCGCGGTACGCGGTGTGCGTCGTGCCCCATGGCGCCTTTATACCCGGCAAGGGCATCGTGCCTGGTGGCGAGCCTGGCGGCGGCCCCTCTGCGGCCCGGAAATCTGCCCCCGCCATCGCCGTTGCCGAGCGCAATAATGGAAGGTGCGGCAAGCATCCGGCCTGGCGCGAGCGCCGTGGCCCGGGGAAAGGGCGTGGTGATCATGGAACGGGACACCGAGACGGTTCACGAGGCGTATGCGTTCGTCTGTCTGCACTGCGGACACGGCTGGGAAGAGGAGTACGAGATCCGGCACACCACGGATCTGGCCGGCCACCGGCGCGCCGACTACTTCACCCGGGGCGTCCGTGTCGCCTCCCCGCTGACCCGCGCCGACTGCCCCTCCTGCAACCTCGGCCCGATCCGCATCCTGCGCCCCGGCCGGGTGAACTCGACCCGCCCCTACCTCGCCTGAACCCAGCCCACCCCCTTCCAGGAATCTGACGCACTATCACCATCAGGTGCGGAGAAGGTGGTTGATGCGTGATGTCTGCACGCCGGAGCCCACGGTCGGACGGCAACCGCCTTACGGCCGTTCGGCGTGCGGGCTATGTCTGCTGCCCCGGCGGCGGTCCGGCGACCTCCGGGTCCACATAGGCGGGACCGGGCAGGCCCTTACGGCGCATGGCGATCCCGGTCAGCGCCTCGAAGATGGCCCGGCGGGCATTCATCGTCGTGGTGTAACCGGGATCGAGGTGGGGTGCGACCTCGACGACCTCCATGCCCACGACCGGCGTCTCATGGCAGATCCGGCGGAGGGCGGGAAGCAGTTCGCGGTTCGTCAGGCCGGGCGGCTCCGGTGTGCCGGTGCCGGGTGCGAAGGCCGGGTCCAGCACGTCGATGTCCAGCGACACGAACAGGTACTCCGGCCCGTCCAACGCCTCGTCGATGGCCTGCTGGAGGACCACGTCGAATCCGCGCCGGTCGATCTCGGCCATGAAGTGCGCGCGCAATCCGTGCTCGCGCATCCAGGCGAACAGGGCGTCGTCGGGCGCGATCGCGCTGCGCAGACCGATCTGGATGAAGTTGCGCCCGGGGATGTGCTCGTCCTCGATCAACCGGCGGACCGGTGTGGCGTGTGAGACGGGATGTCCGAACAGGTCCTGAGAGCAGTCCGGATGCGCATCGAAGTGGATCACCCCGACCTTGCCGGCACCGTACACATCGGCCACCGCCGCGGCGTCCGGCCACAGGATCGAGTGGTCCCCGCCGAGCACGATCGGGATCGCGCCTGTTCCGGCGATCTCGCGGACCAGAGTGCGGATCGGTTCCATGGAGTTGTCGATGCTGAACGGGTCCACCGCGGCATCGCCGTAGTCGACCACCGTCAGTTCCTCGAAGGGCTTGATACGGGTGGTGGGATTGACGAGCATCTGCGGGGTGTGGGGCAGGATCCGCTCGTCGGCCCGGATCGCACGCGGTCCGTAGGCCGCCCCCCGGTGCCCGGTGGACATGTCCACCGGCGCTCCCACGACGGCCACATCGACATGGCCCGCACGCAGGTCGTCCGGGTTGAGGCACAGCGGCAGCCCGAAGAACGTGGCGATCCCGGCGTAGGCCGGTACGAACGCATACCGCTGGAGGTTGATCGGTCCGGGCTCGCGCTTCGGGTCGGGCGTACGGTCGACCGCCCATTTCCAGACGTCCGGGGGTACACCTTCCACAAGCTGCTCCTTTCCGTCCCGTCCGGACGGCCGCCCGGTACGGAGGGCGCCCGGCCGGCCACACCGCCGCCACTCAACCCGACCTGCACGGGTTCGCCGGGCACCGCGGCGGGACAGGCCACAACAGTCAGTCGTTCGGACCGGGGGGGGAGGAGCGCGGGGCACCTTCCGGCCGTGCCTGCCACTGCAATTCGGTAACAGCACGCATTCGAGGTATTTCGGTACGGCATATGTTGCCTATGCTCAGGCCGGAGGTCGGGGGGCCGCTTTCGGACACTCCGACGGCCGACGGCCCCCTTGCCCGATCACTTCACCTGACACCGTCGGAGAACACCTTGGCCGTGGAGAACGGGGAGCAGCGCACCGGCTCCCGTGTGCTGGCCGTGCTCCCGTACGCGGTCATGGCCGTGGTCACCACGGTCGATCTCACCGCGGGTCCGGGGGTCGGGTTCCTGCCCCTGGTGTCGCTGGGGCCGGCGTTCGCGGGGCTGGTCGGCGGCTGGCGGCGGACGGCCGTGGTCGGGCTGGCGGCGTTCGTGCTCTGCCTCGGCCTGGGGGTCTACAACGGTCTGTTCGAGAGCCGGCGGGGCCTGACCGCCCTGCTGTCGGTGGCCGGGGTGACCGCGGCCGGAGTGGTCGCCGCGGTGATGCGGCAACGCCGTGAGGCGGAACTGGCCAGTGTCCGCTCGATCGCCGAGGTCGCCCAGCGGGTGCTGCTGCGCCCGGTGCCGCGCGGCGCGGGCCCGCTGCGGATCGCCGTCTCGTACACCTCGGCGGTGGCCGAGGCCCGGATAGGCGGTGATCTGTACGAGGTGGTGACCTCGCCCGCCGGGGTGCGGATCATCGTCGGCGATGTGCAGGGCAAGGGCCTGGAGGCCGTGGAGAGCGCGGCGGTGGTGCTGGGTGCGTTCCGGGAGGCGGCGCACGACGAACCGGATCTGCCGGCCGTCGGCGAACGGGTCGAGCGGGCGCTGAACCGCCATCTGTCCGGCGAACGGTTCGTCACGGCGGTGCTGGCCGAGATCGGTGACGGTCCGCGGGCCACCCTGCTGAACTTCGGCCATCCGGCGCCGCTGGTGGTCCGCCCCGACGGCACGGTCGGCTTCGCCGCACCGCCCGACCGCGCGCTGCCGCTCGGCCTCACCCTGCACGGCGCCATGGCCCCGGTCCCCTACCAGGTGCCGTTCACACCCGGCGACCAGATGCTCTTCTACACCGACGGCGTGACCGAGGCCCGCGATGCGGCGGACCGCTTCTACCCCCTCGACGAACGTGCCGCGCTGCTCAAGGACCCCGACCCGGAGGCCGCGCTGCGCTCGGTGCGCGAGGACCTGGTCGAGCATGCCGAGGGGCCGCTGCACGATGACGCGGCGATGCTGCTGGTGCGCTACCGGCAGGAGCCGGTGAACGGGCCTCAGGGCAGCGGCAGCCCCGCGTAGTTCTCCGCCAGCTCGGCGGCGGCGTGCGGCGAGCCGGCGATCCGGTCGAGCTGGGCGAGCTGCAGCCGGGTGTCGAACGGGCTCTGGTCCGGGGCGGTGTGCAGGGCCGTCGTCATGAAGTACGAGAAGTGTTCGGCCCGCCAGACCCGGCGCAGACAGGTGTCGGAGTAGGCGTCGAGCAGTTCGGTGGAGCCGGTGCGGTGCAACTGGTCGAGGGCGCGGGCCAGGACGGTGACATCGGCGACGGCCAGGTTGAGGCCCTTGGCCCCGGTGGGCGGCACGATATGTGCCGCGTCGCCGGCCAGCAGGACCCGCCCGTACCGCATCGGTTCGGTGACCGAACTCCGCATGGGCAGGACGGCCTTGGCGGTGAGCGGCCCGCGCGCCGGTTTCCAGGGGGTGTCGACCGCGCCGCGGGCTTCCAGTTCGTCCCAGATGCGGTCGTCGGGCCAGTCGGCCGGGTCGGTGCCGTTGGGGACCTGGAGGTAGAGCCGGCTGACGGTCGGCGTCCGCATGCTGAACAGTGCGAAGCCGCGTGCGGAGTGGGCGTAGACCAACTCGTCGTGGGAGGGCGGGACCTCGGCGAGCACACCGAGCCAGGAGTAGGGGTAGCTGCGTGTGTACGTACGGCGTGCGCTCTCCGGTAGCGCCTGCCGGGCCACACCGTGGAACCCGTCGCAGCCCACGACGTAGTCACAGGTCAGGGTCTGCTCGCGGCCCCGGTGGCGATAGCGGATGCCGGGCCGGCCGGTGTCCGCGCCGGTCACCGCGAGCGCCTGCGCCCCGAACAGCAGCGGTGCCCCGTCCGCGAGTTGCAGCGCGATCAGGTCCTTCACCACTTCCGTCTGGGCGTAGACCATCACCCGGCGGCCGCCGGTCAGCGCGGGGAGGTCGAGGCGGTGGGCGCGCCGGTTCCAGCGCAGCTCGATGCCGTCGTGGACCAGGCCCTCGCGGTCCATCCGCTCCCCCGCCCCGCAGGCGCGCAGCACCTCGACGGTGCCCTGTTCCAGGATGCCCGCGCGCTGGCGCCGTTCGACGTAGGCGCGGTCCCGGCTCTCCAGGACGACGCAGTCGATGCCGGAGCGGTGCAGCAGCCGCGCGAGCAGCAGGCCGGCCGGGCCGCCGCCGATGATGCCGACCGTGGTGTGGCGGGGGTGGGTCACTGGGCTGTTCCTTCCGCGGGGTGCGGTGCGGGTGTGCCGACGGCGGTGGCCACGGGGCCGTTGTCCGGGTGTGCGGCGAGGTGGTCGAGGAGGGCGGCCAGCACCGGGGCGGGGCGTTCCACGTTGGCGAGGTGGGCGGCGCCGGACAGTTCGAGCAGGCCGGCGTCCGCGATGCCGTCGGCGAGTTCGCGGGCGTGGGCGGGTGGGGTGGCCGGGTCGGCGAGGCCCGCGACGACGAGTGTGGGGGCGGTGATCCGGGCCAGGTCTGCGCGCAGATCGAAGGCGGCGAGGGCGTCGCAGCAGGCCGCGTAGCCCGCGGGCGCCACCGACCGGCGCACTGCGTCGAGGAGCGCCGTGGCCTGCGGGGAGCTGACGAAGGCCGGGGTGAACCAGCGGCTCGCGGCGGCCTCGGCGATCGGGGCGAGGCCCGCTTCCCGTACCAGCGCGGCCCGGTCCTGCCAGCCCGCCGGCTCGCCGAACCGTGCGGAGGAGCAGATCAGGGCGAGCGAGGCGATCCGCTCAGGGTGGTGGGCGGCGAGCCAGGCCCCGACGGCGCCGCCGAGCGAGATCCCGGCGTAGGCGAACCGGTCGACACCGAGGGAGTCGGCGAGGCCGAGAACCAGTCGGGCCAGGCCGGGGACGGTGGTGGTGGGGGCGGGCCCCCCGTGGTCGCCCAGCACCCCGATGGGGGTGCCGCCGTGGCCGGGGAGGTCCCAGCGGATGACGCAGTGGTGCCGTGCCAGGGAGGGGAGTTGGGGGTCCCAGACGGCAAGCGAGGCACCGAGCGAGGGGCCCAGGAGGAGCGGCGGGGCGTCTTCGGGACCGTCCACGGTGTGGTGCGGGAGCGGGGTGGCGGGCGGGTGGGTCATGGCAACTCCTGTGCGGGGTGCTCGGGGCGTTCCAGTGCCCGGTCCACGAGGGCGCCGGCGGAGCCCAAGTATCCGGTGGGGTCGAGGAGTTGACGCAGGCGGGAAGGGGACAGGGCCGGGACTCCCCGTGGGGCGGGCGGGCCGTCGGACGGGGCGGGCCGGTCCTCGCACGGGGCCGTGGGCAGTGCCTCGTTCAGTGCCTCGTCCAGCGCCGCGGGCAGTTCGATGTCCCGCTCCGCGGTGCGCCGGGCCGCCGTGTCCAGGATGCGGCGGGCCTCGGCGCGGCCGGTCAGGGCCGTGAGGGCGGCGACCAGGCGTTCGGTGACGACCAGACCACCGGTCGCGTCGAGATTCTGCCGCATACGGCGCGGATGGACCCGTAGGTGCGCGGTGAGTTCGGCGGCGTCCCGGGCCGCGCCGCCGGTCAGCCGCAGGGCGTCCCGCAGCGGCTGCCATTCGGCGTGCCAGGCGCCGGCCGGGCGTTCGTCCTCGGCGGCCAGCGACCCGTACAGCACCGCGGCGAGGCCCGGGACCTGCCGGGCGGCGGCCGCGATCAGCGTGGCGCGCACCGGGTTGGTCTTGTGCGGCATGGCGGAGGAGCCGCCGCCGCTGCCCTCGGTGAGCTCGCCGAGCTCCGTGCGGGAGAGGGTGAGGACATCGGCGGCCAGCTTGCCGAGGGCGCCCGCGGTGAAGGCCAGCGCACCGGCGAGATCGGCGACCGGGGTGCGCAGGGTGTGCCAGGGCAGGGCCGGTGCGGCGAGTCCGGTCTCGGCGGCGTAGCGGGCGAGGAGCCTGCTCCCCAGGTCGGGAGCGGGGGGCCGCCCATCCTCCGCCTCCGCGTACGCGTGGAAGGCCGCGAGGGTGCCGGCCGCGCCGCCCAGTTGCACCGGCAGTGCGGCCCGTACGGACGCCAGCCGGTCATGGGCGTCGAGCACGAGGCTGCGCCAGCCCGCCGCCTTGAGGCCGAAGGTCGTCGGCACCGCGTGCTGGGTGAGGGTGCGGCCCGCCATGGGGGTGTCGCGGTGCTCCGCGGCGGTACGGCGCAGCGCGGCGGCGGTGCGGGCGAGGTCCGGCAGGACGGTGTCCAGGGCGCGGGCGCAGACCAGCATCGTGGCGGTGTCCAGGATGTCCTGGCTGGTGGCGCCCCGGTGGACGTAGGCGGCGGCCCCGGGGTCGCGGTCGGTGACCGCGGCCGTCAGATCGGCGACGAGCGGGACCACGGGGTTGCCCGCGGTGCGGGCGCGCAGCGCGAGGGTACGGGCGTCGTGGCGGTGGGGCTCGGCGGCCGCGGCGGTGACGGCGGCGGCCGCCGACCGCGGTGCGAGCCCCAGGGCGGCCTGGGCGCGGGTCAGCGCGGCCTCGGCGTCGAGCAGGGCACGCAGATACCCGGCGTCACCGGTGAGGCCGGCCACGGCGGAGCCGGCCCAGGACGGCGCCAGCAGCCCCAAGTCGGCGGATTCGTCGCGTTGTTGGGGATGCTCGGTCCACGGCAGCTCATCGGAAGGCAAGGAAGACCGTCTCCTCGTGTGTGCCGTCCTCCGCCCGCTGCAACCGGATGTCGAAGCGGTACCGGCCGGGGCCGTCGGGGCGGGCGAGCAGGGTGTCCGCGCGGTCCGCGGGCAGTTGTGCGAGCAGCGGGTCGGTGGCGCGGGCCGTCGGGTGCCCGGGGAAGTAGACGCGGGTGAACAGGTGGTGGAGCAGTCCGCGGGCGAAGAGGCACACGGAGAGGTACGGCGCGGCGTCCGGGCGCCCGGCGGGGGCGGTGGCCGGCAGGGTGCGGACGGCATAGCGTCCGTCGGCGTCGGTGGGGACCCGGCCGAAGCCGGTGAAGTCCACACCGTTGCGGCCGAGGAGGGCGCCGGTGGCCGGGTCCCGGCGCAGCGAACCGGGCGCGCCCGTGCGGCTGCCGTCCGGGGCCGCCTGCCAGAACTCCAGCAGCGCGTCCGGCACCGGCTCGCCGGCGCCGTCCCGTACACAGCCGTGCACGGTGACCGTTTCGGGGTGGCCTGCCGGGGCGAGCTGCGCGCCGTCCGGGAACGGGAGGGCGTAGCCGTAGAACGGCCCGATGGTCTGTGCGGGGGTCGGGGCGAGCGGCCCGGACGGCGTGCCGGCCGCGGCGCCGGACCGGTCGGGGCGGAGGGTGGCGCGGGGCATCAGCGGCCTTCCTCGATCCAGGTGGCGGACGGGCCGTCCAGGACCACGTCCCAGCGGTAGCCCAAGGACCTTTCGGGGACGTTCAGTTCGTGATCGTAGGCGGCCACCAGACGGGCGCGCGCGGCGGGATCGGTGACCGAGCCGAGGATCGGGTCGTAGGGAAAGAGCGGATCGCCGGGGAAGTACATCTGGGTGATCAGCCGCTGGGTGAAGGCCGATCCGAAGAACGAGAAGTGGATATGGGCCGGGCGCCAGGCGTTGTGGTGGTTGCGCCACGGGTAGGCGCCGGGCTTGATGGTGGTGAAGGCGTACCGGCCCGCGTCATCGGTCAGACAGCGGCCGACTCCGGTGAAGTGGGGGTCGAGCGGGGCCGGGTGCCGGTCCCGCCGGTGGGCGTAGCGGCCGGCGGCGTTGGCCTGCCAGATCTCGACGAGCTGACCGCGTACGGGGCGGCCGGTGCGGTCCAGGACGCGGCCGGTGACGGTGATGCGTTCGCCGAGCGGTTCGCCGGTGTGCTGCCGGGTGAGGTCGGCGTCCAGGTCGCTGACGTCCGTGACACCGAAGGCGGGCCCGCCGAGCTCCACGGCCTCCGGGTCGGCGCGGTGGTCGATCTCGACGGGCGGGCGGCGGGGGTGGCGCGCGGTGGTGCTGCGGTAGGGGGCGAAGTCCCTGGCGGGGTGGTCCGGGGCCGGTGCGCCCGCCGCCCGGTCCCGTTCCGCGGCGGTGTGCCGGGCGGCGATCTCGCGGCTGATGTCGGCCTGGCCGGGGAGCGGCGGGGCGCCGGGCGCGGGGCGGGGCGGGGGTGCGGCCACCGACGGAGACGCCGGGACAGGAGCGTCGTCGGACGGGGTGGGCGGGGTCAGGGCCATGGGCGGTATCTCCCTGCGGTGGGGGCACGGCGCGGGTCCGGTGGGACGGGCGGACGCGGGCCGCGTGGTGGCGGGACGTGTGCGGGACGGGGCGGTCGCGGCGGTCTCGGGGCGTGGGCGCTCCGGCGACGTGGAGATGCCCCGTAGGCGGCCGATGAGCATCAGGCGTCGTTACGGGAGCGGAGGGAGGGGGCCGCCCGTAGGAGCTCGGGGGCTGTCGACCGTACGGGTCACCGGGGTCTCGCCCCTGCGGGAATCAAGGGCCTCGCCCGCACGGATCCCGGGGGCCTCCCTGGGCGACTGTCCGTCCGAGGCCGCCGCCTTCAGGGACCGCAGCGCGGCGAGTTCGGCGGCCGTGGGCGGGGCGGTGACGCCGATCCGGTCGGCCTCCTTGAGGTCCCAGCCGGTGGCCGCCCGGACCTGGTGGATCGTCACTCCCGGGTGGAGGTCGGTGAGGACGAGTTCCGCGGTGACCGGGTCGGGGCGCAGCACGCCGAGGTCGGTGATCACCGCGGCCGGACCGGCGCCGGGCAGTCCGAGCGCCGCCCGGTCCCGGGGGCCCGCGCCGTGGCCGAGGGTGGTCACGAAGTCCAGCGCACCGACGAAGCTGCGGGGGCTGTGCCGCAGGACCATCAGCACCTGCCCGCAGTTGGCGGCGATTTCGGGGGCGCCGCCCGCGCCGGGCAGCCGTCCCTCGGGCTTGCCGGGGCCGCGGTGGACGACGGTGGTGTTGATGTTGGCGAACCGGTCGACCTGCGCGGCGCCCAGGAAGCCGACGTCGATCCGCCCGCCCTGCAGCCAGTAGTTGAACATCTCCGGCACCGACACCACCGAGTCCGCGGTGTCGGCCAGTTCGCCGTCCCCGATGGACAGCGGCAGCTGGGTCGGCTTGGAGCCCAGGGTGCCGGACTCGTAGACGAGCACCAGGTCCGGATTGACCGTACGGCGGGCGAGGTTGGCGGCCGTACTGGGCAGCCCGATCCCGACGAAGCAGGTCCGCGCACCCGCCAGCGCACGGGCGGCGTTGACCTCCATCAGCTCGTCGGGGGTCCAGTCGGGGGCGCCCTCGGGGCCGGAGCCGGAGGCGCGCCGCTCGGCCACGTCCTCCCCGGCCGCTCCCCGCACCGGAGGCCCCTCCCCTCCCTGCACACGTTCCCCTCGCACGCACTCCGCCAGCCACCGCCCGAACGCCGCCCGGTCCCGTGAAATGCCGTCCCACTCCCGGTAGTAGGCGTTGTCACGGACCGAATAGCCGGCCGCGTACGACGGATGGGCGCCGCCGGGGACGGGCGCGACCGCGTCGACGACCCAGGTGGGCAGGACGACCGCACCGGGGCGCGGCTCCAGCGTTTCGACGATCTCCTCGACGGTGACCAGTACGCGCCGGGCGGCGAGCGCCGCCTCCTTCTGCACCCCGGTCAGGCCCCACAGCTGGACGTTGCCGGCCCGGTCGGCCTGCTGCGCATGGATGACCGTGACATCCGGGTTGAGGGCGGCGACGGCGGCCAGCTCCTCTCCGGTGAACGGGCAGACGACGGTGGAGACCGTGGGCGTCCGGGCCGGGATGTCGCTGCCGCGGTAGCCGCGGAGCACCGCGAAGGGGAGCCGGGCCGCGCCCGCGGCATAGCGGTTGGCCATCCCGGCGTGGCTGTGCTCGTCGATCTCCAGCGGGGCGGGCCAGCCGTGCTCGACCGCGTCCCGGAAGCGGTGCAGCGAACCGACGCCCGGATTGCCGCCCCAGGAGAACACCAGCTTCCGGGCCGCGCCCGCGCCGATCAGCTGGTCGTAGACCACGTCGGGGGTCATCCGGGCGAGCGTGAGGTCCTTGATGCCCTGACGGATGATCTCGTGCGCGGCGGCGAACGGGATGAGGTGGGTGAACCCCTCCAGCGCCACGGTGTCGCCGTCATGGATCAGCTCCGCGACGGCCTCGTGCAGGGAACGGATGTCGGCCATGTCCTCACCCTCGGGTCATACCGGAGCGTGGCCCCAGGGGCCGCCCCGCACCAGGTTGTTCGCACAGTGAACTTAAGTTCATAATGACGCCGCCTTGAGTTTGGCCCCGGTCCCCGGCCCTGTCAACGGTCCGCCGGGTACGGTTCCGACGAGATCGACGCACCAGGGAGAGGCCATGACCCACCCCGCCGCCACCGCCCCGTCAGCGCCGCCGCCACCGGAGGCGGTGGGGCCGCTGATCCGCAGCGTGTCCGTGCTGCGGGAGCTGGCGGCCGGCGGCGGCCGGCGGTCCGTCGGCGATCTGGTGCGCGGCACCGGCCTCGCCCGTTCGACCGTGGACCGGGTGCTGAGCACCCTCGCCCGGCTCGGTTACGTACGGACCGAGGGCCGGGACGCGGTGCTCGCGCCGCGTCTGCTGGAGCTGGGCAACGCCTACCTCGCCGCCTCCGAACTCCCCGAACGGCTCGGCCCGCTCGCCGACCGGCTGGCCGATGAGCTGGACGAGTCGGTCTCGCTGGCGGTGCCGGACGGCGACGGGGTGCGCTTCGTCCACCAGGCGACCCGCCGCCGCGCCATGTCACTGGCCTTCCGCATCGGCGATCTGCTGCCCGCCGAGCGGGGCGCGCCGGGCGCGCTGTTCGCGGACGGGTGGGACGAGGCGGACTGGCGGCGCTGGCGGGCGCGCCGGGCGGCCGACCCGACGGACGCGGGCTTCCCGGCCGTCCCGCCGCGGCGCGACGAGGACACCTCGGAGACCGGTTTCACCGCACGGGTGGCCGCCGCGCGCACCGCCGGCTGGTCGCTGGACGACCAGCTCATCGAGCCGGGGCTGGTGGCCGTGGCCATGCCGGTCCTCGACGCCGCCGGCCGCACGGTCTGTGCGCTCAGCGTCGTCAGCCACACCAGCCGGCTGAGCGCGGACGCGCTGCCCGGCGCGGTACTCCCCCGCCTCCGCGAGACGGTCGCCGCCATGGAGGACGCCCTGCGTGCGCCCCGGGCCGCCACCCCCTCCGCGACGGTTACCGGCCCGTCCCACGCCACCTGGATGCGCGCGTCCAAGCAGGAACTGGGCCCGGAATTCGTCGAATCGATGGCCCGCGGGCTGATCACCCTCACCGCCTTCGGCACCGGCCGCGCCGCGCTCCCGCTCACCACCGTGGCGGAGGCCACCGGCCTGGCCCGCGCCACCGCCCGCCGGGCCCTGATCACCCTGGAGCACCTCGGCTACCTCACCGCCGACGGCAAATTCTTCCGCCTCACGCCGAAGGTGCTGGAGCTGGGCTTCGCCCACCTCTCGGGGCTCACCCTGCCCGACATCGCCCAGCCCCACCTCGCCTCACTGGTCGAGCGGGTGCACGACTCCGCCTCGATGGCGGTCCTCTCCGGCGACGACATCCAGTACGTCGCCCGGGTCCCCACCGTGCGCATCATGAGCGTCAACATCACGCTGGGCACCCGTTTTCCGGCGTATGCGACCTCCATGGGCCGGGTGCTGCTCGCCGGACTGCCCCCGGCCGAGCGCTCCGCACGGCTGGCGCGCACACGGCCGGAGCCGCTCACCCGCCACACCGTGACCGACCCGGAACGGCTTCTGGCCCTCCTGGAAGAGGTCCGCTCCGCCGGTCACTCCCTGGTCGACGAGGAACTGGAGGAGGGCCTCCGCTCCCTCGCCGTCCCCGTCCACGACCGCACCGGCCAAGTCGTCGCCGCCGTCAACGTCTCCACCCACGCGGCCCGTTGCACCCCCGACGAGGCCCGCGAGGCCCTCCTCCCCGCGCTGCGCACCGCCGCCGCCGAGATCGAGGCCGACCTGGGTGTGGCGGGGCGGTACGCGCGGATTCCGGTGCGGTGACCGGCCCGGTCCTCCCCTACGGGGTCTCCTGAGGGAGCATCAGCGCCGATCCCGAGTGCAGTGTGAGGTGGACCGGCAGGAAGCGGGTGGCCTCGGCCGACGGTTCGCCGGTGCCGGGGTTGCGGGCGTAGCGCGGATGGGCGCCTGCGCTGACCTGGAGGCGTATCCGGTGACCCGCGGCGAAGCGGTGGGCGGTGGCCCTCATCGCCACGGTGACCTCCGAGGGGGCCTGCCCGGTGGTCCGCAGCCGCACCAGCCCGTCGCACAGATTGGTGGACCGGTTCTCGGGGTCCACGTCGCAGAGGCGGGCGAAGACGTCGGCGTGGCCGGTGTCCGTGGAGATCCGCAGCCGCGCGGAGACCGGGCCGAGGATGTCGACGGGCTCGGTCAGCGGCGGGCCGGTGAACGTCAGCACGTCCTCCCGCGCTTCCCGTGCGCTGTTGTCGCGGGGACCGGCGCTCCGGGAGAGCAGCGGCCCGCCCACGGACGGGGCGGGGTCGGCCGGGTCATGGCGGAAGGACGCCAACGGGCCGGATTCCACCGGGTCCTGCCGGCTGAGCGTTCCGTTCTCCGCGGGGAACCAGGCCGTGGTGGCGGGGGCCGGCGGCCAGTCGTCGAGGTCCCGCCAGACGTCCTCGCCGCCGACGTGGACGCGTACGGGGGTGGGGCGGAGGCCGGTGCGGTCGCCGCACAGGTGCGCGCGCAGCCAGGCGAGGCTCTCGGAGAAGACCTCGGGCCAGCCCTGTTGCAGCGCGGAGGTATGTGTCCAGGGGCCGACGAGCAGGGAGGACTCACCTCCGGCCCGGCGCAGCCGCGCGAACTGCCGGAGGTTCTGGTCGGCCAGCACATCGTGCCACCCGGTGATCACGCTGGTGGGCACGGCAGCTTGCTCGGCCGCCGCGGCCACGGACGCACCGTGCCAGTACGGGTCGTCGGCGTCCGGATGGGTCATCACCTCGTCCAGCCAGGGCACTTCACCGAGGGCGGACTCATACGCCCCGCGCAGCGGCCGCGCGCCGGTGATCTCGCGCAGCCGGCGCTGCAGCCGCAGCGTCGACCGCACGAAGGGCATCAGCCCCCGGTGCTGGTACGTCATGCCGGCGCCGACGGCGAGGGCGTTCTCCAGGAGCAGCGCACCACCCTCGTAGAAGAGGGCATGGGGGTCGTCCAGACCGACCTGCACCACCATCGCCTTGAGCTCCGGCGGCGGGTCCAGGGCGAGCGCCCATTGCACATAGCCCAGGTAGCTGGGGCCGATCGTGCCCAGCGTGCCGGTGAACCAGGGCTGCTCGCGCAGCCAGGACACGGCGGCCTGCCCGTCGGCGGCCTCGTTTCGCCACAGGTCGAACCGCCCGCCCGAGCCGCCGGTGCCACGGCAGCTCTGCAGGACCACATGGAAGCCCTGTTCGGCGAAGAGGATGCCGTACAGGGGTGACCACGGCACCCCCCGGCCGTACGGCGAGCGCACGAGAAGCGTGGGGAAGTCGCCCTTCGTACGGGGGAAGTAGTGGTCCGTGCGCAGGGGACTGCCGTCAGCGGCCGGCACCACGAGCCCCGGCTCCCAGCCGACGTCGTGCCGCTTGGCCGGGAGTCCGCGCCATGTCGCCCGCATCATCCGCGAGGCCAACGGCGGCTTCCCGGACGGCGCGACCCAGCCGGAACGCGGTACGACGTCGTGCGTGTGCGGCGTCATCGTCTTCCCCTCCACTCATTCCCGTACGTTGCACGAGAATAGCGGACGCCGGGCCGCTCCTCACAACTCCGGGCGTCGGAGCGGGACATGAGGATGTTGACGAGGGCGCGCGCACCGGCGACCGGTGCGGGGCGCCCGGGGTCAGTCCAGGTCGTAGTGGAAGGTGTAGGGGAAGGAGGAGGCGCCGGGACCGGTGGTGAAACTGCCGCTTCCGCGCAGCCCGGTCAGCTCCCCGGTGCCGCTTCCTGGCACGACCTCGAAGGTGCAGCGCACGGAGCCGTCGGCACCGAACGAGCCGCGTTCCTCGACGACGAAGCCGCCTTCCCGACCGTCGAGCCGCCCGGCCAGCCTCTCCATACCGGTGAAGGTGCCGGTCTTCTCCGTGATGTAGACGATGCTGTATTCGCAGGTGGTATCGACGGCCTCGATGCCGCCGGAGAAGGTGTTGGTGACGGAGGCGTGGGCAAGCCTCGGGCTCGCTTCGCTCGAACCGACCGCCCTCTCCTCCCAGTTGGCGTAGCTGAAACGGCCGGTGGTCTGCACAGGCATGGAAGTCCTCTCGGTCGGCCGCACGGGGTCGTACGTGCGGTGCGTGACCAGCCTGAGGGCCGTACCTGACACCTCCTGTCAGGTACGCGGGACAATCTCCGTATGCGTGCCGACCGGCTTCTCTCCCTGCTTCTGCTGCTCCAGAACCGCGGGCGGATGACCGCTCCCGAACTCGCGGCGGAACTGGAGGTGTCGGTCCGTACGGTCCACCGGGACATCGAGGCGCTCCTCGCGTCGGGAGTTCCCGTCCGCGCCGACCGCGGTCCCGCCGGCGGCTACCGCCTGATGGACGGATACCGCACCCGGCTGACCGGGCTCACCGACGCCGAGGCCGCCGCGCTCTTCCTCGCCGGAGCGCCCGGGCCGGCGAAAGACCTGGGCCTGGGCGCGGTGCTGGCGACCGCGCAGCTGAAGGTGCAGGCCGCTCTCCCGGCCGAACTGGCCGAGCGCACCCGCCGCATACAGGACCGGTTCCACCTGGACGCGCCGGCCTGGTTCCGGGACGCCGATCCGGCGCCGTATCTGGCGTCGGTCGCGCAAGCGGTGTGGGAGCAGCGGACGCTCCGTGTGCACTACCGGCGCTGGAGCGGTGAAATCCACCGGGAACTCCATCCGCTCGGTCTCGTCCTCAAGGGCGGCCTCTGGTACCTGGTGGCGCTCGCGGACGGGGCCGTACGGACCTATCGGATGGCGCGGTTCCTGGCCGTGGACCTCACCGAAGAGCACTTCGAGCGACCGGCCGGATTCGCCCTGGCCGCCTACTGGGAGGAGGCTGCCCGCCGCCTGGAGGCCACGCTGCAGCAGGGAACGGCGCAACTGCGGATCTCACCGCTGGCGCAGCGCCTGCTGCCGGTGCAGTTCGGTGCTGCGGGCGCACGCGCCCTGGAGAGTGCCGGGCCGCCGGACCACGAGGGCTGGGTGCGGGTGGAGCTGCCGGTCGAGGCGCCCGCCGTGGCGGTCAGCGACCTGCTCAGGCTCGGCACGGAGGCAGAGGTGCTCGGCCCCTCCGCACTGCGGCAAGCCCTCGCCCGGGCCGTGGCCGTACTCGCGGACCGCTACGCGACGACTCCCTGAACCCGCCCTGGGCGCTGCCCTCTTGGTCGTGTCAGCGGCGCCAGCACCGCGGACCGGCACACGGACCCGGCGCGGGCTCCGCTCACGGCTCCGCGCCGGCCGTCTCCGGCAGCGAGGCCGTTGCCGGTCGGCGGCCGAGGCGGCGGGCCAGCGGTACCGAACCGATGGCGAGCGCGCCCAGCAGGCCGGCCAACGCGAAGGCGGTGAAGCCGAGTTGGTCGTTGGCGGTGGCGGCGAGGGTGCCGCCGAGCCAGGGGCCGGCCACCGCGCCGGTGCGGCCGATGCCGGTGACCCAGCCGAGGCCGGTGGCCCGTTCGGCGGCCGGATAGACGCGGTTGGCCGCCGCGTACACCATCACCTGCGCGCTGAAGAGCCAGACACCGGTGGCCGCGACCACCACATACGTGACGCCGAGCGGCAGCCGCGCCCCGAGGAGCAGTGCGCCGGCGGCGGTCAGCAGGAACCAGAGGGCGGAGACCCTGACCGGGCCGTAGCGGTCGGCGATGCGGCCCGCGATCAGCATGCCGGCGATCCCGCCCGCGTTGATGATGAGCAGGAAGCTGACCGAGGACGTGAGGCCGTACCCGGAGGCGCGCATCATCTGCGGCAGCCAGGTGCTGACGCCGTAGACCAGGAGAAGTCCGCAGAACGAGGCGAGCCACAGCAGCGGGGTGGCCAGGCGGACGCCGGGGCGGAAGAGGGCGAGGACCGCGGCGAGGCGGCCCTTGGCCCCCTGGGCCGGTGCGTCGGCGGAGGCCGGGCGGGCCATGCCGTAGCGGTCGGCGACCGCCTCGGCCTCGGCGGTGCGGCCCTTGGCGAGCAGCACACCGGGCGACTCCGGCAGCAGGCGCAGCAGCAGCGGGGCGGCGACGACCGCGGGCAGGACGCCCGCCCAGAACACCCAGCGCCAGCCCAGCGCGGGGGCGAGCGTCAGGCCCAGGCCCGTCGCGAACATGCCGCCCGCGTGGTACGAGGTCATCAGCAGGCCGGTGGCGAGGGCGGCCCGGCGGGGCGGCGCGAACTCCATCACCATCGAGAGGCAGAGGGGCATCAGACCGCCGAGTCCCAGGCCGGCGAAGAAGCGTCCGGCGCCGAACGGTCCGGGCGCGCCTGCGAGCGCGCAGACCGCCGACCCGGCGGAGAACACCAGCACGCTGACGACGAGGACGGGGCGGCGGCCGAGCCAGTCGGTGAGGGTGCCGGTGCCGAGCGCGCCGATCAGCATGCCGAAGGTGGTCCAGCTGCCGATCGCGCCGGCCGCTCCGGGGGTGAGGCCGAGGCCGGGGTCGTCGAGCATGTGCGGCATGACGGCGCCGTAGACGTTGACGTCCATCCCGTCGAAGAAGACGGCGAGCCAGCACAGCGCCAGGACGGGCGCGACGGAACGGAAGGTGTGACGGCGGCCGGTGGAGGGCGGAGGACCGGTGCGGGACATGCCGGTGGGAGACATGGGACCTCGGATTCACGGATCACGGTTCGCGGATCACGGTGCGCGATGCGCCATCAGTGGCGCGGGTTCGCCGGCTTACTGGTTCGCCTGGTGAACTTTCGTTCGCCGAACGATCGGCAAGGATCATCTGCCCGGGTTCGGTGAGTGTCAATGGCCCGTGCAGGGCTTCCTGCGCTGCCGTGCGCGGCGCACCAGGGCCGGACGAGGCGGGACGGGGTACGCCGGCTCAGTCGTCGCGGGTGCCGCCGGCGTCGTGGCCCCCGCCCCGGCGCCCGCCGTCGTCACCGCGGTCAGCGCCGTCCGCCGGGGCACCGTCCGCGCCGCCGGTCTCCCACTCCGCGCCGGACCGCGCGGCCGTCCGCCGGGCGATCTCCTCGCGCGCCGCGGCCGTGGCGACCGAGGGCCACACCCGGTCGAGCGAGGCATTCATCGCGGCCCCCACCAGCACCGCGAAGGCGGACACCCCGATCCACAGCAGCACGGCGACCGGCGCGGCCAAGGAGCCGTAGATCGTGGGTCCCTCGACCGTCGAGGTGAGATAGAGCCGCAGCAGAAAGCTGCCGAGCAGCCACATGCCGAGGGCGACCACCGCGCCGGGAATGTCCTCCGGCCAGGGCGAACGGACCGGTACGGAGGCGTGGTAGAGGGTGGTCAGAAAGGCGACCGACAGGAGCAGGACGACCGGCCAGTACAGCGCCCGGATGATGTGCTCGCTGGCCGGCAGCCAGCTCACGACGGTGTCGGGCCCGGCGACCATCAGCGGCAGCGCGACGGCGCCGACCACGAGCGCCGCGAGATACAGCGCGAACGCCAGCAGCCGGGTCCTGACGATGCCGCGCCGCCCGTCGAGCCCGTACATGATGGTGATGGTGTCGACAAAGACATTCATCGCCCGGGAGCCGGACCACAGGGCGATGGCGAAGCCGAAGGAGATGACATCCGGGCGGCGGCCGGTGAAGACATCGTTGAGCAGCGGCCGGGCGATCTCGTTCACGCCCTTGTCGGACAGCACGGCGCCGGCGCCGTCGAGGATGCGCTGCCGGACGCTGTCGATGGTGTCGTGGCCGATCCACGCGTCCGTATAGCCGAGCACGCCCAGGAGCCCGAGGATCAGCGGCGGCAGCGACAGCAGGCTCCAGAACGCGGCCTCGGCGGCCAGCCCGGTCACCCGGTACTTCATGCAGGAGTTGACGGTGTCCTTGAGCAGGAGCCAGACCAGCCGGCGCTTGGAAACATTGCGGTACAGCGCGCGGGCCTTGGTCAGACGGCCCGCGGGCCGCTCGGTTGGTTCGTTTGCGGGCTGCACCTCCTTACCGTATCTGCATGGCAGCCACCACTCACTCGGTCACGAACCAGCCCCCGCCGCTGGTCGGCTACGACGTCTTCGCGAACGATCCGGCCCTCACCGAGGGCATCACCCGGTACATCGCCGCCGAGCGGCTCGGCGAGGTACGCGAAGAGCTGGGCACGCTGGGCAAGGCGGCCGGCTCCACGCACGCCCAGCAGTGGGGCGAACAGGCGAATGCGCATCCACCGGTGCTGCACACCCATGACCGCTACGGCCACCGCATCGACGAGGTGGAGTTCCACCCGGCCTGGCACCGGCTGCTCGGCCACGCCGTCACCTCCGGGCTGAACGACGCCTGGTCCCGGCCGGACGGCCATGTCCGCCGCACCGCCGGCTTCATCGTGTGGACGCAGGCCGAGGCGGGGCACGGCTGCCCGCTGTCGATGACCCATGCGGCGGTGCCCGCGCTGCGCGCCGAGCCGGAGCTGGCGGCCGAATGGGAGCCGCTGCTGACCTCACAGGTGTACGAGCGGGAGCTGCGGCCGGTCGCCGAGAAGGGCGGCGCGCTGGCCGGGATGGCCATGACGGAGAAGCAGGGCGGCAGCGACGTACGGGCCAACACCACCCGCGCCGAGCCGCTGGCCGCACCCGGTGAGTACGTCCTGACCGGACACAAGTGGTTCTGTTCGGCGCCGATGTCGGACGCCTTCCTGGTGCTGGCCCAGGCGCCCGGCGGACTCACCTGCTTTCTGCTGCCACGGGTGCTTCCGGACGGCAGCCGTAACTCCTTCCGCATCCAGCGGCTCAAGGACAAGCTCGGCAACCGCTCCAACGCCTCGGCGGAGGTCGAGTTCGACGGGCGGACCTGGGCGCGCCGGGTCGGCGAGGAGGGGCGCGGGGTGGCGACGATCATCGAGATGGTCGCGGCGACCCGGCTGGACTGCGTCAGCGCGTCCGCGGCGGTGATGCGACAGGCCGTGACGCAGGCGATCCACCACACCGCCCACCGGGAGGCGTTCGGCGGCCGGCTGACCGACAAACCGCTGATGCGCAATGTGCTGGCCGATCTGGCGCTGGAGTCGGAGGCGGCGACCACACTGGCGCTGCGCCTGGCGGCGGCGTACGACGGCGGCACCGAGCAGGACCGGCACTTCCTGCGGCTGGCAATCCCGGCGGCGAAGTACTGGGTGACCAAGCGGTGCACGCCGATGGTGGCCGAGGCGCTGGAGTGCCTGGGCGGCAACGGCTATGTCGAGGAGTCGGGGATGCCCCGGCTGCTGCGCGAGGCGCCGCTCAACTCGATCTGGGAGGGCGCCGGCAATGTCCAGGCGCTGGACGTCCTGCGGGCCCTGCGGCGCGAACCCGAGGCGCTGAACGCGTTCCTGACCGAGATCGGGGCGGCGCGGGGCGCGGACCACCGGCTGGACCGGGCGATCAAGGGGATGCTCACCGAACTCGCCGACCTGGCGGGCATCGAGGCACGGGCCCGGCGGCTGGTGGAGCGGATGGCACTGGTGCTCCAGGGTTCGCTGCTGGTGCGCCATGCGCCGTCCGAGGTCGCGGACGCGTTCTGTGCCTCCCGGCTCGGCGGCGACGGGGGTGCGGCGTTCGGCACGCTGCCGCACACGCTGGACCTCGCGGCGGTGGTGGAGCGGGCGCGGCCGGTGATCGACTGCTGAGCCCCCGCCCGGCCGGATCGTGGCGCGGCGGCGGCTCCCCGTCACCTCTGGGCCGGTGGCCGCACCGAGGGGACGAGGACAGGGGGTTACCGCCGCCGCGCCGGTCAGGGAGCGGTGCCGCGCCGACCCGGCACCGCTCCCCGGTCTCAGGGGCGGCCGGGGCGCTCCGGCGGGTCCGCGAGGCGCCCGCGCAGCGCCGCATCGATGGCCACGACGAGGTCGCCGTCCGGCGCGTGGGGAGGGAAGGCGACCAGCACACCGCGCGCCTCGTAGTAGCGCAGCACGCGACAGGCCTCGTCCGCGCCGTTCCACTCCGCACCGTGCAGCAGGACGACGAGGTCGGCGAAGGCCAGGGCGGGCAGCAGACCGCCGGTGCCGGCCATCCGGTCGAGGAGCTGCGGGGCGCCGTCGACGACATAGCCGTCGGCGGGCAGCGGCTGACGTCTGATCAGCAGGTCGACCGCGGGCAGCCGGGGGACCCCGTAGTGGTCCGCCAGACGGGCCGCACGCGCAATACGGACCCCCTCGTCCGCTCCGATCACGACGACGCGCGGGGCAGCGGCCATCATGGTGAGCCCCCTCCCCCGCACTGCCGACATCACACGACGGCCGATGGCATCCCCGGCCACCACCGGCGGTTCCCCGACGGGTGTCCGGCGAACCCGCGGTGGCGGGGCACCATCGGCCGCTCGGCCCAGATTCCCCGGAACGCGTCATAGGCCACAACGGTTGCAGTCCGTTGCAGTGCGCCGGTACGGACCTGGACAATGCCGTTCCAGGACTGCCTGGTGACGGCACGAAGCGCACGGGCACAAGGACAGTGCACATCGGAGAGCAGCGTGAGCGACAGACCGATCGAAAGTGCCATCTGCTCGTCCCAGGACATCCGAGCGACGGCACACCGCCTCGCCACGGTCCGGGAGGCCGTGCTCACGGGCGGGACACCGTCCGACGCCCCGTCCGACGCGCCCCGCGCGGTGATCGGCGAATCCTGGCGCCGGGTGCGGGTCTCGGGTGTGGACCCGGACCGGGACCAGCCGCAGAACCCGTTGCCCGTCGCGGAGTTGGAGCACCGCCGGCAGATGTCCCGACTGGCCCCGGTGCTGCCGGTGCTCAACGAGGGGCTGCTGGCGGCGGCCGACGCCGCGCAGCAGATCATGGTCGTCACCGATGCCGAGGGCCGGGTGCTGTGGCGGGAGGGCAGCGCGCCGGTCCGCCGGATGGCCGACCGGCTGGGCTTCGACAAGGGCGCCCACTGGGCGGAGGACGTCGTCGGCACCAACGCCATCGGCACCGCGCTGGTGGCCCGCCGGCCGGTGCTGGTGCACTCCGCGGAGCACTTCGTCCGCAGCCACCACCAGTGGACCTGTGCCGCGGCGCCGCTCCACGACCCGCGCGACGGGCGGCTGTTGGGCACGGTGGACGTCAGCGGTCCGGCGCCCGGCTTCCACCCCACGACGCTCTCGCTGGTGTCCGCGGTCGCCCGGCTCGCCGAGGGCGAGCTGCGCAGCCGCCATCACCTCTCCCTGGAGCGGCTGCGGTCGAGCGCGGCGCCGGTGCTGGCGCGGATCGGCGGACGCGCCCTGGCCGTCGACCCGAGCGGCTGGGTCGTGGGGGTGACGGGCCTGACCCCGCCGGACCGGGTGGCGCTGCCCAAGTCCCCCGAGGCCGGGCCGCTGTGGCTGCCGCGCTACGGCAGGTGCACTCTGGAGCCATTGCCCGGCGGCTGGCTGATCCGTGTCGGGCAGCAGGAGCGGGACATCGGTCCGAGCCGGGTGGTGCTGGACGTCAGCGGCCGGGACGGCTCGACGGTCACCGTCAGCGGACCGGCCGGCAGCTGGTCGCACGAGCTGACCCCGCGCCATGCCGAGCTGCTGTTCGTGCTCGCCGCGCATCCGCAGGGGCGCAGCGCCGCCGAACTCGCCCGGGACCTGTTCGGTGACGACAGCCGTACGGTCACGGTGCGCGCGGAGCTGTCCCGGCTGCGCCGCCATCTCGCGAGCGTGCTGGCGCACCGGCCCTACCGCTTCGCGGACGGCGTGGAAGTGGAGCTCCGGCTGCCGCCGCAACCCGTGCATCTGCTGCCGCAGTCGCTGGCGCCCGCGGTGGCGGCGGCTCGGCGGGGCTGAGGGACGGGTCCGGAGGGGGTGCCGGAGGGGGTGCCGGAGGGGTTGAGGGTCGCCCGGCGGGCTGAGGGACGGGTCGGCGGGCCGAGGGGCGGCGGGCCGAGGCCGCGGCCGGAGGGGCCGGGGGACGGTCGACGGGACCGGGCGAAAAACCGGATGCGGCGCCGTGCTGCCCTCTCGTAAAGTGACCGCGCTCTGAATCAGCTCTCCAGAAGGCCGTCGCAGAACGGGAGCAGCCCGCGCGTACAGCACGCGCGGAGCCGAATGAGCGGGCGACACGACAATCCGTGATCACGCATGCCCGCATGCCCTTCTGGAGGACACCACCATGTCCGTAGGCCTTGGCCTTCCCATCGGCGACCCCGCACAGCTGTTGAGCTGGGCCCGGCGCGCCGAAGCCACCCCGTTCACCACCGTCGCCCTCCTCGACCGGCTGGTGTTCGGCAACCCCGAGCCCCTGATCACGCTGGCCACCCTGGCCGGCGCCACCTCCCGGATCCGGCTGCAGACCGAGGTGCTGCTCGCCCCGCTGCACCGCACGGCGCTGCTCGCCAAGCAGGCCGCCACGCTCGATCTGCTGTCCGGCTCCCGCTTCACCCTCGGCATCGGTATCGGCGGACGCGATGACGACTATCTGGCCTCCGGCATCGATCTCCGCACCCGCGGCCGACGGCTCGACACACAGATGGCGACCCTGCGGCGCCTCTGGTCCGGCGAACCGCTCTCCGCGGACGTCGGCCCGATCGGCCCCGGCCCGGCGCGGCCCGGCGGGCCCGAGGTGCTGTTCGGCGGTTTCGTGCCCGCCGCGCTGGAGCGCGTCGCCCGCTGGGGCGACGGCTTTCTCGGCGCCGCACTGCCGCCCGGGCACATGGACGGACTGTTCCGTCAGGTGGAGGACGCCTGGGACCGGGCCGGCCGTAGGGGCAGGCCGCGGCTGGTGGCCCAGGTCAATGCCGCGCTCGGCCCGCAGCCGACCCTCGACCGCGCCCGCGCGGAACTGCGCGCCTACTACGCACCGCACAGCTACACCGACCACGTGGTGAACGGTCTGCTCACCTCGGGGGACCAGATCCGTGAGGCGGTGGCCGCGTTCCGGGCGATCGGCGCGGACGAGGTGATGCTCTATTGCTGGTCCCCGGACCCGGACCAGGTCGAGCGGCTGGCCGGGGCGGTGTTCCACGGCGAGTAGCCGGCGGCCGGGCACCGCTCGGTCACCGTTCGGCGGGCGGCGCCCTCCAAGGGGGCGCCCTCCAAGGGGGCGCCGCCCGGCGGCAGGCCCGGCGGGAACCGGCCACGGGCGCGCGGGCGGACCCGGGCAGAGGCCGCGCGGACGACCCCGGGCACGGCGGGCGACCCCGGGCAGGGTGCGCGGCCCCGGGCAGGGGCCGGCGGGCACAGGCAGGAGCCGGCGGGCACAGGCAGGAGCCGGCGGGCACAGGCAGGCCGGCGGGCTCCACGGCCCCCGCGCCGCCACCCGTTCGACCGGCTGCTGTCGCTGCCCGCTCGGGGCGGCCCTAGCCTGCCGACTGCGGACCATGTGCTCCCGGGCGCGCGGCCACGGGAGGTGAGTGATGAGCTCGACAGGCCCGCCGGAAGCGGCGCCCGGGAAGCCGGCGGCCCCGCGTCGGCCCAGGTGGGGCGTGCTGCTCCTGGCCGGTCTCATCGGCCTCGGCATGGTGCGCCAGGGCCTGACCGGTGAGGCGGACGGGCCTCCGCAGCCCGGAGCCGGTTCGGCGCTCTTCCCCGGCGACCTGCCGCCCGACGGCCCCGCACCGCCGCCGCTGCCCCGTTCCGCCCCCTCCCGGGTGGCGATTCCGTCGATCGAGGTGTCGGCTCCGCTGATGCCGCTGGGCCTGGACGCGGACGGCGGGATCGCGGCCCCGCCGGCCGAGGACCCCGGGCTGGCGGGCTGGTACGCGAACGCGCCGACCCCGGGGGAGAACGGCACCGCCGTCATCGTCGGGCATGTCGACAGCCGCAGCGGGCCCGCGGTCTTCTACGGGCTCGGCGCCCTGGAGAAGGGCCGGACGGTCCGGGTGACCCGCGAGGACGGGCGGACCGCGGTCTTCGAGGTCTACGGCGTCCAGGTCTTCGACAAGCGGAAGTTCCCCTCACGGAAGGTCTACGGCACCACCGGACGCCCCGAGCTGCGCGTCCTGACCTGCGGCGGCGCCTACGCGGCGGGCTCCGGCTACGCGGGCAACGTGGTGGTCTTCGCCCGGATGACGGGATCCGGCCAGGGAGAACCGCCCGGCCGGTGACTCCGGGGAGCCACTCAGGCCCGGCAAGGCCCGAGATCCCCCACGAAGTGAACCGGCGTCTCACGATTCGGGACGGTCCGCTGCCACCCGCCCGACCCCTTCCCCTTCGACCTCCCCTGCCCCCCGTCCGGCCCCCCCTGCTCCCCTGTCGGTCTGAGCCCGGGGCCCGGGTCCCGGTGTGATGTGCTGGCCGCATGAGCATCTCGGTCACCACCTGGCACCTCGAACAGACCTCGCCCGCCGACCTGTCCCCCGCCCAGGCGCCGCCGGCCGAGCAGGACGTCCGTATCGTCCGCTCCGAGGTACCGTCGCCCGAATTCAGCCGCTTCCTCTACACGGCGATCGGCGGGGACATCGCCTGGACCGACCGGCTGACCTGGCCGTACGCACAGTGGGCGGAGTTCCTCGGGCGGCCGGGGGTGGAGACCTGGGTGGCGTACGAGCGCGGTACGCCGGCCGGGTTCATCGAGCTGGCGGGGGAGGCGGACGGTTCCGTGGAGATCACCTACTTCGGGCTCGTCCCGGCGTTCCGGGGGCGCCGGATCGGCGGGCATCTGCTCGCGTACGGGATCGAGCGGGCCTGGGACCTGGCGGAACGGTGGCCGGGGCGGGCGCCGACCAAGCGGGTGTGGCTGCACACCTGCAGCAAGGACGGCCCGCACGCGATGGCCAACTACCAGCGGCGCGGCTTCCGGCTGTACGACACCAAGGTCGCCGAGGAGGACGGGATACCCGCCCCCGGACCCTGGCCCGGCGCGGGTCCGATCACGGGTCCGACCACGGGTCCGACCACGGGTCCGACCACGGGTCCGATCACGACCGGCACCCCCGCCGGAGAGTGACCGACAGCACACCGTCTCGCGATGCGGGACAGAGGTGTCCAAATCCTGGATGACGGTGGACTGGCCGGAGAACGGCGTGCCAGGCTTCCGTCATGTCTCGAGCTGGAATTGCCTTGGTGAGTCGGCGGCACGTCGACCTCGGCCGCATGTCCAGCGCCATTTGTCGGGCGGGCTGAGGCTGCATTCACCAGGGGCCTTCGGCCCCGGGCAGCACCCAGCAGCACGCATTTTCCACGCCGTCCCCATCGTCGCGGACGCGCCGACACCCCCTTGACCCGCAGACCTCCCCGACGCGTTGTCACGCGCCGCCTTTCGGTGTGTCTGCGCAGGCCATCGTGGTGCCCGGCGACCGTTCCGGATCCCTTGAGCCCGCCCAGAAGGACGTACACCCATGGCCGCCTCCTCCGAAGTCCCCGCAGCTGCCACGACCCGCCGTAAGGCCGGACGCCACCGCGGTGAGGGCCAGTGGGCCGTTGGCCACTTCACGCCGCTCAACGGCAATGAGCAGTTCAAGAAGGACGACGACGGTCTCAATGTGCGGACACGCATTGAGACGATCTACTCCAAGGCCGGTTTCGACTCGATCGACCCCAACGACCTGCGTGGCCGGATGCGTTGGTGGGGTCTGTACACCCAGCGCAAGCCCGGGATCGACGGCGGCAAGACCGCGATCCTGGAGCCGGAGGAGCTGGACGACAAGCACTTCATGCTGCGGGTCCGGGTCGACGGCGGGCGGCTGTCCGTGGCCCAGCTGCGCGCCATCGGCGAGGTCTCCGAGGAGTACGCCCGCGGCACCGCGGACATCACCGACCGGCAGAACATCCAGCTGCACTGGATCCGTATCGAGGACGTCCCCGCCATCTGGGAGAAGCTGGAGGCCGTCGGGCTCTCCACGACCGAGGCGTGCGGCGACTGCCCGCGCGTGATCATCGGTTCCCCGGTGGCCGGTATCGCGGCGGACGAGATCATCGACGGCACGCCCGCCGTCGACGAGATCCACGACCGCTACATCGGCAGCAAGGAATTCTCCAACCTGCCGCGCAAGTTCAAGACCGCGGTCTCCGGCTCCCCCGTCCAGGACGTGGTCCACGAGATCAACGACGTGGCCTTCGTCGGCGTCGTCCACCCCGAGCACGGCCCCGGCTTCGACCTCTGGGTCGGCGGCGGTCTGTCCACCAACCCCAAGCTCGCCCAGCGCCTGGGCACCTGGGTGCCGCTGGACGAGGTCGCGGACGTCTGGGCCGGTGTCGTCGGGATCTTCCGCGACTACGGCTACCGCCGGCTGCGCACCCGCGCCCGGCTGAAGTTCCTGATGGCCGACTGGGGCCCGGAGAAGTTCCGCCAGGTACTGGAGGACGAGTACCTCCAGCGCAAGCTGATCGACGGCCCCGCGCCCGAGCAGCCGCGCTCCAAGTGGCGCGACCACATCGGGGTGCACCAGCAGCAGGACGGCCGCTTCTACGTGGGCTTCGCCCCGCGCGTCGGCCGGGTCGACGGCACCACCCTCACCAAGATCGCCGAACTGGCCGCCGCCCATGGGTCCGACCGGCTGCGCACCACCGTCGAGCAGAAGATGATCATCCTCGATGTGACGCAGGACCAGGTCGACTCGCTCGTCGCCGGGCTGGAGGCGCTGGACTTCCAGGTCACCCCCTCGCCGTTCCGGCGCGGCACGATGGCCTGCACCGGTATCGAGTTCTGCAAGCTGGCCATCGTCGAGACCAAGGGCCGCGGCGCGTCCCTCATCGACGAGCTGGAGCGCCGGATGCCGGACTTCCAGGAGCCCGTCACCATCAACCTCAACGGCTGCCCCAACGCCTGCGCCCGTATCCAGGTCGCCGACATCGGCCTCAAGGGCCAGCTGGTGCTGGACAACGACGGCAACCAGGTCGAGGGCTACCAGGTGCACCTGGGCGGCGCGCTGGGCCTGGAGCCCGGCTTCGGCCGCAAGGTCCGCGGTCTGAAGGTCACCGCCGATGAACTCCCCGACTACGTCGAGCGGGTGCTGCGCAACTTCGAGGCGGAGCGCGAGGAGGGCGAGCGGTTCGCCACCTGGGCGGCCCGTGCGGAAGAGGGTGCCCTCAAATGAGTGAGCGTGCGGCGCCCTTCTACTGCCCCTACTGCGGGGACGAGGACCTGCAGCCCTCCGAGGAAGGCCATGGAGCCTGGGAATGCCGGTCCTGCAGCCGTGCGTTCCGGCTGAAGTTCCTGGGCCTGCTGGCCCAGGGGCTGACCGGTAAGTCCCCTGCCGCACCCGACGGAGGTGAGTCGTGACCACCGCTACCACCGCAGCCGACCTGCAGCAGCTGGCCGAGCAGGCGGGCCGCGACCTGGAGGACGCGCCCGCGCTGGAGATCCTCACGTGGGCCGCCGAGACCTTCGGTCCGCGCTTCTGCGTCACCTCCTCGATGGAGGACGCGGTCGTCGCGCATCTGGCCTCGCGGGCGTTCCCCGGTGTGGACGTGGTGTTCCTGGACACCGGCTACCACTTCCCGGAGACCCTCGGGACCCGCGACGCGGTGGCCGAGGTGATGGACGTCAACGTCCTGACCCTGACCCCTCGTCAGACGGTGGCCGAGCAGGACGCCGAGCACGGCCCGAAGCTGCACGACCGCAACCCCGACCTGTGCTGCGCGCTGCGGAAGGTCAAGCCCCTCGAAGAGGGCCTGGCCCGGTACGACGCCTGGGCGACGGGGCTGCGCCGGGACGAGTCGCCGACCAGGGCGGGCACCCCGGTCGTCGGCTGGGACCCGAAACGGCAGAAAGTGAAGGTTTCGCCGATCGCCCGCTGGACACAGTCCGACGTGGACGCGTACGTGGCCGAACACGGTGTGCTGACCAACCCGCTGCTGACGGACGGCTACGCCTCCGTCGGCTGCGCGCCCTGCACCCGCCGGGTGCTGGAGGGCGAGGACGCCAGGGCCGGCCGCTGGGCCGGCAGCAACAAGACCGAGTGCGGGCTGCACGGATGACCGAGCATCAGGAGATATCCATGACGGGCGCCACGATCTGGCTGACCGGTCTGCCGAGCGCGGGCAAGACGACCCTCGCGCACGAGCTCGCCGGACGGCTGCGCGGCGAGGGCCACCGGGTCGAGGTGCTCGACGGCGATGAGATCCGCGAATTCCTGTCCGCGGGCCTGGGGTTCACCCGCGCGGACCGGCACACCAACGTCCAGCGCATCGGCTTCGTGGCCGAACTTCTGGCGAGCAACGGCGTCAAGGCGCTGGTGCCGGTGATCGCGCCGTACGCCGACAGCCGCGAGGCGGTGCGCAAGCGCCACCAGACCGAGGGCACCGCCTACCTGGAGGTGCATGTGGCCACGCCCGTCGAGGTGTGCTCCGAGCGGGATGTGAAGGGCCTGTACGCCAAGCAGGCGGCGGGCGAGATCTCCGGGCTCACCGGCGTCGACGACCCGTACGAGGCGCCCGAGTCGCCCGATCTGCGCCTCGAATCGCACACCCAGACCGTGCAGGAGTCCGCGGCGGCGCTGCACACGCTGCTCACCGAAAGGGGACTGGCATGACCGCCACCGCTGCCGTGACCGACGACCTCGACAACCCCTACGCGCTGTCGCACCTGGACGCCCTGGAGTCCGAGGCGGTGCACATCTTCCGTGAGGTGGCGGGCGAGTTCGAGCGGCCGGTGATCCTGTTCTCCGGCGGCAAGGACTCCATCGTCATGCTGCACCTCGCGCTGAAGGCGTTCGCGCCGGCCGCGGTGCCGTTCTCGCTGCTGCATGTCGACACCGGGCACAACTTCCCCGAGGTGCTCGACTACCGCGACCGCACGGTGGAGCGGCACGGGCTGCGGCTGCACGTCGCCTCCGTGCAGGACTTCATCGACCGCGGTGAGCTGCGCGAGCGCCCGGACGGTACCCGTAACCCGCTGCAGACCGTCCCGCTGCTGGACGCCATCGAGAAGAGCCGCTTCGACGCGGTCTTCGGCGGCGGCCGCCGGGACGAGGAGAAGGCGCGCGCCAAGGAGCGGGTGTTCTCGCTGCGCGACGAGTTCGGCGGCTGGGACCCGCGCCGGCAGCGCCCCGAGCTGTGGCAGCTCTACAACGGCAAGCACTCCCCCGGTGAGCACGTCCGGGTCTTCCCGCTGTCCAACTGGACCGAGCTGGACGTGTGGCAGTACATAGCCCGCGAGAAGATCGAGCTGCCCGCCATCTACTACGCCCACGAGCGGGAGGTCTTCGCCCGCAACGGTATGTGGCTGGCGCCCGGTGAGTGGGGCGGCCCCAAGGACGGCGAGAGCCTGGAGACCCGGCAGGTGCGCTACCGCACCGTCGGCGACATGTCCTGCACCGGCGCCGTCGACTCCGACGCGGACACCATCGAGGCCGTGATCACGGAGATCGCCGCGTCCCGGCTCACCGAACGGGGCGCGACGAGGGCCGACGACAAGATGTCCGAGGCCGCCATGGAGGACCGCAAGCGCGAGGGGTACTTCTAACCATGAGCACGACCACGAGCGCGATCGACGCCGTTGACGCGGGTGCCACCTCGCTGCTGCGTTTCGCCACCGCCGGATCCGTCGACGACGGCAAGTCCACCCTGGTGGGCCGGCTGCTGCACGACTCCAAGTCGGTGCTCGCCGACCAGCTGGAGGCCGTCGAGCACGCCTCCCGCAGCCGCGGGCAGGAGGCGCCCGACCTGGCGCTGCTGACCGACGGGCTGCGCGCCGAGCGCGAGCAGGGCATCACCATCGATGTCGCCTACCGCTACTTCGCCACTCCGCGCCGCCGCTTCATCCTCGCGGACACCCCCGGGCATGTGCAGTACACCCGCAACATGGTCACCGGCGCCTCCACCGCCGAGCTGGCCGTGGTGCTGGTCGACGCCCGCAACGGTGTCGTCGAGCAGACCCGCCGGCATGCCGCGGTCGCCGCCCTGCTGCGGGTCCCGCATGTCGTCCTGGCCGTCAACAAGATGGACCTGGTCGACTACGCCGAGCCCGTCTTCGCCGCCATCGCCGAGGAGTTCACGACGTACGCGGCCTCGCTGGGCGTCCCGGAGATCACCGCGATCCCGATCTCGGCGCTGGCCGGCGACAACGTCGTGACGCCGTCCGCCACCATGGACTGGTACGGCGGCCCGACCGTGCTGGAGCACCTGGAGACCGTGGCCGTCGTCGCCGACCCCTCGGACGACCCCGGCCGCTTCCCGGTCCAGTACGTGATCCGTCCGCAGACCGCCGAACACCCCGACTACCGCGGCTACGCGGGCCAGATCGCCTCCGGTGTGCTGCGCGTCGGCGACGCCGTCACCGTGCTGCCCTCGGGCCGTACGAGCACCATCGAGGCGATCGACGCGCTCGGCCAGGCCGTGGACGTCGCCTGGGCACCGCAGTCGGTGACCGTCCGGCTCTCCGATGACCTGGACATCTCGCGCGGCGACCTGATCGCCCCGACGGCCACCGCGCCGGGTGTCTCGCAGGACATCGAGGCGACCGTCTGCCATGTGGCGGACCGGCCGCTGACCGTCGGGCAGCGGGTGCTGCTCAAGCACACCACCCGCACGGTCAAGGCGATCGTCAAGGACATTCCGTCCCGGCTGACCCTGGACGACCTCTCCCAGCACCCGGCGCCCGGTGAGCTGGTCGCCAACGACATCGGGCGGATCGTGCTGCGCACGGCGGAGCCGCTGGCGCTGGACGCCTACGCCGACTCCCGCCGCACCGGCTCCTTCCTGCTGATCGACCCGGCGGACGGGACGACGCTGACCGCGGGCATGGCGGGCACCGCCTTCGCGGAGGCGGCCGAAGAGGCCGCGCCGGCGGCCGCGGCGGACGACGAGGGATGGGACTTCTGAGCATGCTCAAGGACGTTTTCTCGACCTTCGCGAAAGAGGGCGGCCGCATCGGCAGCGGCGCCCTGGGCAGCGGGCAGGGCGGAGTCGGCCGATGTGTGCGCTGACGATGCCCGACTCCGTATCCCCCACACCCCCCTTCCGAAGATCCACAGCTTCGCCGGGCGCGCCCTAGAGGGCGTGCACCGCCCGGCCCTCCGAGAGGAACTCCTCCCGTGTCTGCCGTTCGTCACCGCCTGCTGGCGGCCGCCGCCACCGTCCCGCTCCTGATAGGCGCGCTGGGCGCCTGCGGCTACGGCTCCGAGGCCAAGAAGGACACCGCGGCCGGTGTCGCCCCGAAGGGCGCCAAGACCGACGGGCTCGATCACCTGACGATCGGGTACTTCGGCAACACCACGCACGCGACCCCCCTGGTCGGCCTCCAGAGCGGCCGGTTCCAGAAGGAACTGGGCGGCACCGAGGTGAAGTCCTCCGTCTTCAACGCGGGCCCCGCCGAGATCGAGGCGCTCAACTCGGGCGCCATCGACATCGGCTGGATCGGCCCCTCCCCCGCGATCAACGGCTACGCCAAGTCGCACGGCAAGAGCCTGAAGATCATTGGCGGTTCGGCCTCCGGCGGCGTCTCGCTGGTGGTCAACCCCAAGAAGGTCAAGGGCCTCCACGACCTCAAGGGCAAGACGATCGCGACCCCGCAGCTGGGCAACACCCAGGACGTCGCGCTGCTCAACTACCTGGCCGAGAAGGGCTACAAGGTCGACCCCACCACCGGCAAGGGCGACGTCACCGTCCAGCGCACCGACAACAAGGTGACGCCCACGGTCTTCCAGCAGGGCGCCATCGACGGTGCCTGGGTGCCCGAGCCCACCGCTTCCAAGCTCGTCGCCGAGGGCGGCAAGACGATCCTGGACGAGAAGAAGCTGTGGAAGGACGGGAAGTTCGTCATCACGAACATGATCGTCTCGCAGAAGTTCCTCAAGGAGCACCCGAAGGCCGTCGAGGCGGTGCTGCGTGCCTCGGTGAAGACCAACGCCTGGATCCGCTCGCACCCGGCCGAGGCGAAGAAGACCCTCAACGACAAGCTCGCCTCCGCGGACGTCGCCGGCAAGGCACTGCCGCAGAACGTCATCGACTCGGCGTTCAAGAACGTCGATGTCACCGATGACCCGCTGGCCGCCACCCTCCAGCAGGAGGCCGACCACGCCGTCAAGGCGGGCCTGCTCAAGAAGCCCGACCTCAAGGGCATCTACGACCTCACGCTGCTGAACAAGGTGCTCAGGTCCGAGGGCAAGCAGCCGGTCGACGACGCCGGACTCGGCAGCAAGTAGCTCCCGCCCGCAGCACCGCACTCCCCCAGGAGGTGACACCGATGACGACCACCACGCTCACCAAGCAGCAGCCCGCCACGGCGGACCCGGGCACCACCGTGCCGTACGCCGCTCGCATCGACCATGTCTCGAAGTCGTTCGGCCGCACCGGCGCACAGCAGCATGTCCTGGACGACATCACCATCGATGTGGCGCCCGGCGAATTCGTCTGCCTCCTGGGGGCCTCGGGCTGCGGCAAGTCCACCCTCCTCAACCTCGTCGCAGGCCTCGACGCGCCGTCCGCCGGCGCCATCGAGACGCCGGGCGGCCGGCCGGCCCTGATGTTCCAGGAGCATGCGCTGTTCCCGTGGCTGACCGCGGGCCGCAACATCGAACTGGCGCTGCGGCTGCGCGGGGTGCCGCGCGCGGAGCGCCGCGACGAGGCCGAGCGGCTGCTCGAACTCGTCCGGCTCAAGGGCGCCCACGGCAAGCGGGTGCACGAGCTGTCGGGCGGGATGCGCCAGCGGGTCGCGATGGCCCGTGCGCTCGCCCAGGACAGCCAACTGCTGCTGATGGACGAGCCGTTCGCGGCGCTCGACGCGATCACCCGCGATGTGCTGCACGACGAGCTGACCCGTATCTGGCGCGAGACGAACCTCTCGGTCCTCTTCGTCACCCACAACGTCCGTGAGGCCGTACGGCTCGCCGAGCGGGTGGTGCTGCTGTCCTCCCGCCCGGGGCGGATCGCCCACGAGTGGCGGGTGGACATCCCGCAGCCGCGCCGCATCGAGGACTCCGCGGTCGCCGACCTTTCCATCGAGATCACCGAACAGCTCCGTGGGGAGATCCGCCGCCATGGCCAGCACTGAGACCAAGGCCCCGTCCACCGCCGCGGAGGCGGGTGACAGCTCCGGCGACATCGCCGGTCTGGAGGCCGGGCTCGACGCCCTGGAATCCAGGGTCGTCGACCGGCAGCCGTGGCTGCGCACCGCCACCTCGAAGGCGCTCCCTCCGCTGATCGCCATCGCGATCGTGCTCGCCCTGTGGCAGCTCGCCTACCACTTCGAGCTCAAGCCGCACTACCTGCTGCCGAGCCCCGTCGAGGTCGGCCACTCGCTGCAGCAGAAGTGGCTGGAGGGCACCCTGCTGAGCTTTGTGTGGACCAGTGTGTCCCGCGGCGCCCTCGGCTTCCTGGCCTCGGTGGCGATCGGCACGGTGCTCGGGCTGATCGTCGCCCGGGTCAAGGCCGTACGGGCCGCGATCGGGCCGATCCTGAGCGGGCTGCAGTCCCTGCCCTCGGTGGCCTGGGTCCCGGCCGCGATCATCTGGTTCGGGCTGAGCGACGCCACGATCTACACGGTGGTGCTGCTCGGCGCGGTCCCGTCCATCGCCAACGGGCTGGTGGCCGGTGTCGACCAGATCTCCCCGCTCTACCTGCGGGCGGGCCGCACCATCGGTGCCACGGGCTTCGCCGGGGTACGGCATGTGCTGCTGCCGGCCTCGCTGCCGGGCTACATCGCCGGGCTCAAGCAGGGCTGGGCGTTCTCGTGGCGCTCCCTGATGGCCGCCGAACTCATCGTGAACGCGCCCGATCTGGGCACCGGACTGGGCCAGCTGCTGGAGCAGGGCCGTGAGCTCCAGGACATGTCCTGGGTGCTGTCCGCGATCCTCCTCATCCTCATCGTCGGCATCGGCATCGAGCTGCTGATCTTTGCCCCCGTCGAACGCCGGGTGCTGCGCAGCCGCGGCCTCCTCGTGAAGAGCTGACCCATGGACACCCGCCCCACGCTTCTCGTCATCGCCCACGGCAGCCGCGACCCGCGGCACGCCGCGACCGTCTCCGCGCTCTGTGCGCGGGTGCGGGCGCTGCGGCCGGGGCTGCGGGTCGAGGTCGGCTATCTCGACTTCAACGCCCCCCGGGTGCCGCGGGTGCTGGAGCGCCTGTCGGCCGAGGGAGTGCGGGACGTGGTGGCGCTGCCGCTGCTGCTGACCCGGGCCTTCCACGCCAAGTCCGACATCCCGGCGGTACTGCGGGAGGCGGCCGTCCGGCTGCCCCTGCTGTCCATCCGTCAGGCCGACGTGCTGGGCCCGTCGTCCCTCCTGACCGCCGCGCTGGAGCGCCGGCTGGAGGAAGCCGGGCTGCGGCCCGGTGACCGTCGTTCGACCGGGGTCGTCCTGGCCTCGGCGGGCTCCTCGGACCCGGAGGCGAGCGCAGTGATCGCTGAAATCGCGCGGGAGTGGTGGCGCACCGCTGGTTGGTGTGCCGTGCGTCCTGCGTTCGCCTCCGCATCTCTTCCCCGCACCGCGGACGCCGTACGGGCGCTGCGTGCCGAGGGCGTCCGGCGGGTGGCCGTCGCCCCGTACGTCATCGCCCCCGGCTTCCTCCCGGACCGGATCGCCGCCGGCGCCCGCGAGGCCCGCGCCGACCTGCTCGCCCCCGTGCTCGGCCCGGCGCCCGAGCTGGCCCGTCTGCTGCTGCGGCGCTACGACAGCGCGGCCCTGGCGCACGCCCGTGGGGACCTGACGGCGCTGAGCGCCTGACAGGTCCCCGGGGCGCGGCCGGTCAGCGCGTGGTGCGCAGCCAGACCGTCGTCCACGGCGGCAGCTGGTCGCCGGTGACCGGCGCGGAGCTCAGCAGCAGCTCACCGGCGGGCAGCGGCCGGGGCTCGTCCGTCAGGTTCGATACACACTCCCAGCCGCCCGAGCGGCGGAAGTGCAGGATGCCCCGCTCGGTCGCCGAGGTGTCGTCGGCCCATTCCAGCGCCTCGTCGGCCACCAGCCGGCGACGGGTGGCCAGCGCGGTGCGGTAGAGCTCCAGGGGCGCGGACGCCTCGTCCTGCTGTGCCTCGACGGACAGCGCGCCCCAGCCCGGGGGCTGCGGCAGCCAGGAGCCGCCGCTGCCGAATCCGTACGAGCTGCCCTCGCGCCGCCAGGGCAGCGGCACCCGGCAGCCGTCCCGTCCCTTCAGCGCACCGCCACTCCGGGTCCATACCGGGTCCTGCAGGCTGTCGCGGGTGAGGTCGGCGACTTCGGGCAGGCCCAGTTCCTCGCCCTGGTACACATAGGCCGAGCCGGGCAGCGCCAGCATCAGCAGGGTCGCGGCCAGGGCCCGGCGCAGGCCGAACTCCCGGTCCAGGGCGGGTTCCTGTCCGTCGGAGAGCAGCCAGGCCTCTTCGTCGCGGCCGGCCGGGAGGCCGTAGCGGGAGGCGTGCCGGATCACATCGTGGTTGGAGAGCACCCAGGTCGCGGTCGCCCCGGCCGCCCGTGCGTCGGCGAGCGCGGTGTCGATGGAGGCCCGCAGCTCCGCGGCGTCCAGGGAGGCCTTGAGGAAGTCGAAGTTGAAGGCCTGGCCGAGCTCCTGCGGGGTGGCGTAGGCGGTACGGCGGGAGCTGCGCACCCAGGCCTCGGCGACGGCGACCCGGGGCGGGTCGTACTCGTTGAAGACCTTGCGCCACTCCCGGAAGATGTCATGGACCTCGTCGCGGTCCCAGAAGGGGTGGCTGCCGTCCTCGGGCAGGTCGCCGGGCGTGTAGCCCTCGACGGTGCCGATGTCGCGGAGCGGAGCGGCCAGGTCCTTCGCCAGCCCGTGTGCCACATCGACCCGGAAGCCGTCGACGCCGCGGTCGGACCAGAAGCGCAGCGTGGTGCGGAAGTCCGCGCGGACCTCGGGGTTGTCCCAGTTGAAGTCGGGCTGCTCGGGGGCGAAGAGGTGGAGGTACCACCAGCCGTCGGGCAGCCTCGTCCAGGCGGGGCCGCCGAAGCAGGAGATCCAGTCGGTGGGCGGCAGTTCACCGTGCTCGCCCTTGCCCTCGCGGAAGACATAGCGATCCCGTGCGGCGGATCCGGGCTCGGCGCGCAGCGCCTCCTGGAACCACACGTGCTGGTGGGAGGAGTGGTTGGGCACGATGTCCACCATCACCTTGAGGCCCAGGCGGTGTGCCTCGGTGACCATGGCGTCGAAGTCGTCGAGGGTGCCCAGCCGCGGGTCGACATCGCGGTAGTCGGCGACGTCGTAGCCGCCGTCGGCCAGCTCGGAGGGGTAGAAGGGGCTCAGCCAGACGGCGTCCACGCCCAGGCTCGCGAGGTAGGGCAGCCGGGAGGTCACTCCGGGGAGGTCACCGATGCCGTCGCCGTCGGAGTCGGCGAAGCTGCGCGGGTACACCTGATAGACGACGGCCTGCCGCCACCAGTCGGTGGTGTCGCGGGCGGGGTCGAGGTGCTGTGCGGTCACGTGGAGGCCTTTCGGGGCGGGAGCGGACGCATGGGGGCACCTCCCAGCGGTAGCTGCGGGAGGGGTACGGCGCGGTGCGGCGCCGGGTCGGACCGGGTGCGGCGGGGGCGGCCACGGGGCCGGCCGGCACGGGGGCCGGGGTCATCCCTTCACCGCGCCGGAGGTCATGCCCGAGACGATCGAGCGGCGGAAGATCATGACCAGGACGCCGATCGGTACGGTGGCGGCCACGGCCCCCGCGAAGAGCGTCCCGTAGGGGACCGTGTACTGGCTGGTGAACAGGGCGATGCCGACCGGAACGGTGCGGTGGCCGTCCTCGCTGTTGAAGGTCAGCGCCAGGAGGAACTCCGCCCAGGTCGCGGTGAAGGTGAAGATGCCCGCGGTGAACAGTCCCGGCCGGGCCAGCGGCGCGATGACGGTCAGGACGGTGCGCAGCGGTCCTGCGCCGTCGACGGTGGCCGCCTCCTCCAGCTCACGGGGGATACCGACCAGGTAGTTGCGCATGATCCAGATGGCGAACGGCAGATTGAGCGCGACATAGGGCACGATCAGGCCCGCGTAGCTGTTGAGCAGCCCCAGTTGGCGCTCCAGCAGGAACAGCGGCACGACCAGCGCGATCGGCGGGAAGACGGACAGCATCAGCAGCGTGGTCATGATGGCGCCGCGGCCGCGCAGCGGGGTGCGGGCCAGGGCGTACCCCGCGAAGAAGGACAGCCCGAGCACGGCGACGGTGGAAACAGAGGCCACCAGCACACTGTTGAGCAGATAGCGGCCGATGCCGTTGCGGACGAAGGCCTCCGCGTAGTTGCCGAACGTGGCCGCTTCCGGTACCAGGCTGGGCGGGGCGGCGCTGATCTCGCCCGGCCCCTTGAAGGACGACGCGATCATCCAGTACAGCGGCAGTGCCGACAGCACCACGATCGCCAGACCGCCGAGGTTGACGGCGTTGAGGTACCGGCGGATGCCGGAGGCCGGTGCACGGCGGTTCATGCCCGCCCTCCTTCGTCGGCCTGCGTCTTGAAGACCCGCAGGAAGAGCAGACAGCAACTGATCACGATCACGGCGGTGGTGGTGGCCACCGCGGCGCCCCGGCCGATGTCGAGGTTCTGGAAGAGCGTTTTGTAGCCGAGCATCGCCAGGGATTCGGTGGCGGTGCCCGGTCCGCCCTGGGTCAGGACGAACGGCAGGTCGAAGATGCCGAAGGCCTGCAGGATGCGGAAGAGGACGGCGATGGCCATGATCGGCCGCAGCTGCGGCAGGGTCACCTTCCAGAACGTCGTCCAGGCGCCGGCGCCGTCGATCTCTGCCGCCTCGTAGACATCGCCGGGAATCAGCATCAGCCCGGCGAGGACGACAATCGCGACAAAGGGTGTGGTCTTCCATACATCGACCACCACCATGGCGCCCATGGCGGAGGCCGGCTGCCCGAGAATGTCCGGCTGGCGGCCGAGGATCTGCTCGAAGATCCAGGTCAGCCCGCCATAGGTGCCGTTGAAGAGATAGCCCCACAACTGGGCGGCGACGACATTGATCAGCGCCCAGGGCAGCAGCAGCACCGCCAGCACCCAGCCGCGGGCGGCCCCCAGCCGTTCCAGCACGAGCGCCGCGGCGGTGCCGAGCACCAGCTCCAGCAGGACGGTGACGGCGGTGAAGCCGAAGGTGAAGACGAGCGCATAGCGCCATTCCGGGCTGCTCAAGACGGCGGCGTAATGGTCGCCCGTCAGGGACAGCAGACGGAACCCGCCGTATTCCAGGCGGACATCGGCGAAGCTGAGCAGCAGCGAGAAGAGCACCGGGAAGACCGTCACGGCGGCGATCACGATCAGCGCCGGCGAGGCGAAGAACCAGCCGGTGCGCGCCCGTCGGCGCCGGCTCATCCGGGCCGGTCCGCCGCCGCGCGGTCCGGGTCCGGCCGGCGGTCCGGCCGGCTGCGGGTCCGGGCCCCGCGCGACGGTCGCGGAGGAGGTAACGGCATTCACAGGGCCCTGCCTTCCAGCGCGGTCCGGATGTCGGCGCGGGCCGCGCGCACGGCCTGGGCGGGCGTGGCCCGGCCGCCGGTGACGGCGTTGGCCTGGGTGTAGAGCGCCTTGCTGACCTGGGGGTAGTACGGGGTCTGCACCGGCCGGGCGACCAGCCGCAGTTCATGGGCCCGGGTGAGCGTCGGATCACCGACCCGGCGGGCCTCCGGCCGGGTCAGCACCCCTTCGAGTGCCGGAATCACCCCGGCGTGTTTCAGCAGGATCATCTGCGCCTCCTCTCCGGCGCAGAAGCGGGCGAAGGCGACCGCGGCCCCGAGGTGATGGGAGTTGGGATTGACGAAATTGCTCCAGCCGCCGGCGCAGCTCACCCCGCGCGGACCGTCGCCGTCGAAGCCGGGGCGGGGGACGACCCCGACCCGGCCGGCCACCTTGGAGACCGAGCGGTTGGCCGCATTGCCCCAGGCGTAGGACCAGTTGCGCAGAAAGACGCCGCGGCCGCCGGTGAAGGCGTCCTGGGAGTCCGCTTCCGCGTAGGTGGTGACCGTACGGGGCGTGACCCCGGTCTCGGTGAATTCCCGCATCAGCGCGAAGGCCCGCTCCGCGCCCGGCCCGTTCAGCGCCACCCGGCCCGCGTCGTCCAGTACGGGGGCCTCGGCGTCGGCCAGGAACTCGGCGACATTGCAGGTCAGCGACTCCGATACGGAGGCCTGCCAGAGAAAGCCGTAGGCGGCGTCCCCGGCCCGCTGGATCCTGCGCGCCGTGCGCAGCAGCTCCTCCCAGGTGCGGGGCACCGGCAGGCCGTGCTTGGCCAGCAGATCCTTGCGATAGAAGAGGAAGGAGTTGTCGGTGTAGAAGGGCAGGGCGTACACGGCTCCGCGGTACTCGCTGACCCGTCGCAGGGCCGCCGGATAGTCCCCCCAGAAGTCCTTGGGCAGCAGCGTCTGCACCGGCAGGGCAAGGGAGTTGGCGCCGAACTGGGCCGGCCAGGTGGTGTCGCCCAGGTAGACGTCGGGGGTGGGTGAGGCCCCCGCGAGCTGGGTGGTGACCGCGGCGCGGTTGCCGTCGGTGGTGCTGAGGGCGTTCGATTTCCGGACACGGAGGTGCGGATGGCGGCGCTCGAAGGCACGGATGATCAGGTCGGCCACCACCGGACCGTTCCGGGAGGGGATTTCGGACACCCACCAGACGAGGGTGGCCGGGGTACGCGGGACGTGGGCAGCCTGGGTCAGCAGGGTGTCCAAGGGCTTGCCCGCGCAACCGCTGGTGAGCCCGGCTCCGGCGGCGAGACCGCCCGCGAGCAGGGTTCTGCGGCTCAAGGCCATGAGTGCTCCTCACGTCTTGGCTGCCATCGATGACAGCGCTTGCAGGCTAGAAGTGGCCTTGTCACCAGGTCAACGGTTCGTGAACAACAGATTTCCTTGTGGATCTACTGGCAACGCTGTCATCGTCATTTTGTGCTAGCGTCCCGGCATGTCCTCAGCTCGGAGCGAGGCCACGATGGCCGATGTGGCCCATCGGGCGGGGGTTTCGGTATCCACGGTGTCGCGCACTCTGCGCGGACTGTCGACGGTCTCGGACACCACACGCGCCCGTGTGGAGGAGGCGGCCCGCGAGCTCTCGTTCGCGATCACCCGCAGCGCTTCCAGTCTCGTGACCGGCCGCACCGGACGGGTCGCCGTACTCCTCCCGCACCTGGAGTCGTGGTTCCTGAGCGCGGCGCTGGCCGGTATGGCGCCCGCGCTGCGCGAGGCGGGTCTCGACCTGCTGGTCTACAGCGTGGCCGATGTGCGCGAACGTGCCGATTTCTTCGACCGGTTGCCCGCCCGCCGCAATGCCGATGCCCTGCTCGTGGTGAGCTTCTCGCTCACCCCCGCCGAGCGTGCCCGCCTGGACGACCTGGGCATGCCCCTCGTGTTCGTCAGCCAGCACGCCCCGGGGCGCCCCAGCGTCTACGTGGACGACGCGGACGCCGCGCTGCGGGGCACCCGCCATCTGATCAATCTCGGGCACCGGCGGATCGCGTTCCTGCAGACGGTCGACGCGACGGGCTTCCACTGGAGCAGCAAGAACCGGCTCGCCGGACATCTGCGGGCCCTCGACGAGGCGGGGCTGGAGCACGACGAGGAACTCGTCATGAGCGTGCCGGGCTGGAAGGGCAGCGGGATGGGCGCGGCGGTGGGCCGGCTGCTGAGCCTCCAGGACCCGCCGACCGCCCTGTTCACCGAGACCGACGATATGGCGTTCCGCCTGCTGGCGGCGCTGCGGGAGGCCAATGTCCCGGTCCCCGGGCGGGTTTCGGTCATGGGCTTCGACGACCACGTCATGGCCGGGGTCCTGGGCCTGACGACACTGGCCCAGCCCGCCGCCGACCTGGGGCGCACCGCCGTACGCCTGGCCCGGTCGGTGATCGACGACTCCGACGGCGCCCATCAGCGCCACATAGTCCTGCCGACCGAACTCGTCCCCCGCGGCAGCACGGGGCCGCCGCCTTCGGGAAGCTAGGCCGCGTCCTTGCGGATCAGCCCCCGCCCGGCCGATCCGCAAGACCCACCCCGAACCGTCCCCGAACCGTCCCCGAACCGGGCCGGCGACGTGCGCCCCGCGAAAAACCGCTCGCGGCAGGACGGCTGTGGCACCACGATGAGGTGCCCGGAGTGGGCATGACAGGGGGAGACGGATGTCGAAGGCGCATGGGTTCACCTATGAGGAGCTGGGCGACGGATCCGTGGTGATGCGCCATCACGGACGTCGGGCGGCGGTGGTGCGGGGCGGCCGGGCCGAGCGGTTCCTGCGGGAAGTGGCGTCCGGCGACGCCCAGTTGGTGATGGCCCGGTGGACGGGCAACTACCGGCGGGGCAACGAGCGGTCGGCCCGGCAGCATCCGAGGAACGCCGGGTGACGGTGTCCGGGGCCGGTGTCAGGACGTCAGCTCTCCGGGTGGGTGGCGGCGAACACCGCGTAGGCGTCGGGCACTGTCCGGACGATCCGTTCGCCCGCCGCCCGGCCGTCACACGTCAAGGCCGCCCCGCTCGACGAGCTGGTCGGCGATCACCTTGCGCTGGATCTCGTTGGTGCCCTCGCCGACGATCATCAGGGGCGCGTCACGGAAGTACCGCTCGACGTCGAACTCGGTCGAGTATCCGTAACCGCCGTGAATACGCACCGCGTTGAGGGCGATCTGCATCGCGGTCTCGGAGGCGAACAGCTTCGCCATACCGGCCTCCATGTCCACCCGCCGCCCGGCGTCCGCCTCGCGTGCGGCGTGCAGTGTGAGCTGGCGCGCCGCCGAGAGGGACGTGGCCATGTCTGCCAGGTAGTTGCCGATCGTCTGGTGCTGCCAGATCGGCTTGCCGAAGGACTCGCGCTCCTGGGCGTAGGCGAGTGCGTCCTCCAGCGCCGCCCGGCCGACGCCGAGGGCCCGTGCGGCGACCTGGATCCGGCCGGTCTCCAGCCCCTTCATCATCTGGGCGAACCCCTTGCCCGTGACGCCGCCGAGCACGGCACCGGCCGGCGCGCGGTAGTCGTCGAAGGAGAGTTCACAGCTCTCGACGCCCTTGTAGCCGAGCTTGGGCAGGTCGCGGGAGACGGTCAGACCGGGCCCGTGCTCGACGAGGAGGATCGAGATGCCCCGGTGCGCGGGGGTGGCGTCGGGGTCGGTCTTGCACAGCAGGGCGATCAGCCGGGACCGCCGGGAGTTGGTGATCCAGGTCTTCGAGCCGTTGATCACGTAGCCGTCCGGGTCCCTGCGGGCAACGGTGCGCAGGGCCTGGAGGTCGGAGCCGCCGCCGGGTTCGGTCAGGGCCATGGTGGCCCGGATCTCGCCGGTGGCCATCCGGGGGAGGTAGCGGGTCTTCTGTTCCTCGGTGCCGAAGTGCAGCAGCAGCTTTGCGACCACGGTGTGGCCGCCCATGGCACCGGCCAGGCTCATCCAGCCGCGGGCGAGTTCCTCGGTGAGGAGCACATAGCAGGGCGTGGAGACCGGAGTGCCTCCGTACTCCTCGGGGACGGCCAGACCGAAGATCCCGAGGCGCTTCATCTGCTCGATCAGGGCCGCGGGGTAGGTGTCGGCGTGTTCGAGCTCCCGGACCACGGGCCGGACGTCCTTGTCGACGAAGCCGCGCACCGTCCCGACGATGGCCCGCTCGTCCTCGGAAAGACTGTCGAGAGTACTCACGCTGTGCTTCTCCTTGCCGGCGGGCGCGGGGGTGGCTTCGTCAGATGACGTGGTGGGCGCGGAGGCTTTCGATCTCGGCGGTGCCGTGTCCCAGCTCGGCCAGGATCCGCTCGGTGTGTTCGCCGACGGCGGGGACGGCGTCCATGCGCGGGGCGGTCCCGGCGAGGTCGGCCGGCGGCAGGAGCGCCGGCACGGTCCCGCCGGGAATCCCCACGTCGCGCCAGCGGCCCCGCTCCCGGAGCACCGGGTGGTCGAGGAACTGCTCGACGCTGTTGACCCCGGCGTTGGCGATGCCCGCGGAGTCCAGCAGCTTCGTCACCTCACGGCTGTCCGACCGCCGGAACCGTTCGGCCACGATCGCGTTCAGCGCGTCCCGGTGGGTCACCCGGTCCGGGCCGGTGGCGAAGCGCGGATCGTCCACCAGGTCCGGGCGCTCCAGGAACCGCTCGCACAGGGCGGCCCACTCGCGCTCGTTCTGGATGGAGAACAGCACCTCCTGCCCGTCGGCCGCGGTGTAGGCCCCGTACGGCGCGACGGTCGCGTGCTGGGTGCCGAGCCGCGGAGGCTGGGTGCCGCCGAACCGGGTGTAGTAGGCGGGCTGGTGCATCCATTCGGCCAGCGCCTCGAAGAGGGAGACCTCCACGGCGCGCGCGACACCGCTGACCGCCCGGGTGTACAAGCTGGTCAGGATGCCCGAGTAGGCGTACATACCGGCGGCGATATCGGCGACCGACACCCCCGCACGGGCGGACTCCTCGGCGGTTCCGGTGAGGGACACCAGACCGGTCTGGCACTGGATCAGCAGGTCGTACGCCTTGCGGTCGGCCCAGGGCCCGGTGGTGCCGTAACCGGAGATGGTGCAGGGGATCAGCGTTTTGTGCCGCCCCGCAAGAGACGCCGCGTCCAGCTCCAGCCGGGCGGCCGCGCCCGGGGCCAGGTTCTGTACGAACACATCGGCGCCGGCGAGCAGTTCCTCCAGGATCTCCCGGCCACGCGTCGACTTCAGGTCCAGGGTCAGGGACTCCTTGGACCGGTTGAGCCATACGAAGTAGCTGGACTGCCCCTGCACCGTGGTGTCGTACCGCCGGGCGAAGTCGCCTCCGTCAGGGCGTTCCACCTTGATCACACGTGCGCCGAGGTCCGCCAGTTGGCGGGTGGCGAAGGGGGCCGCCACGGCCTGCTCGACGCTGACGACGGTGATGCCGGAGAGCGGAAGCTCGTTCATACGGTGACCTCCAAGGCTGAGGGAGCACGGCGGCCCGGCTGCTGCTGCTGCTGCTGCTGCTGCTGCTGCTGCTGCTGCTGGAAGCATGCGATCAGGCGCCGGGTGAGCGCCACCCGGCCAGTGACATCATGAACATGCATGGCAGGGGCAAGGAAAGAGCGAGAACTGATGGTGCCATGCCGGATGAGCATGGCCGCTCAGGAGCGAGCGGTGGACCTCAAACAACTGGCCGCTTCGTCCGGGAAGACCCGAGGAACGGCATGACAGACCCCCCTCAGCAGCTCCACGCCTCGACCCGTGCCCAGGACGGCACCGTCCTGGCCTATCAACGTCACGGCTCCGGCCGCCCGTTGGTGCTCCTTGCCGGACAGGCGAACAACCACCACTGGTGGGACGGTGTGCGCGAGGACTTCCACGCCACACACACCACGGTCACCATGGATTACCGCGGCACCGGGGCAAGCGGCAAACCCGACGGGCCCTACTCCACCCGGCTGTTCGCCGACGATGTGATCGCGGTCCTGGACGACCTGGGTGTCGAGCGGGCCGATGTGTACGGGACCTCCATGGGCGGCCGCGTCGCCCAGTGGGTCGCCGCCCGCCACCCGGACCGGGTCGGCCGCCTCGTCCTGGGGTGCACCTCACCCGGCGGACCGCAGGCACAGGAGCGGGACGCCTCGGTACGGCGCGCCCTGTCCCAGGCCGACCCGACCGCGTCGCGGCAGGCCCTCCTCGACCTGATGTACTCCCCTGCCTGGCTGGCGGACCATCCCGGCCCGTACACGACGCTCGGCGACCCCGGGATGCCCCCGCACGCCCGCCGGGGCCATCTGGTGGCAAGCAACGAGCACGACGCCTGGGACGCGCTCCCCCGGATCGTGGCGCCCACCCTGGTGCTGCACGGCGATCAGGACCGGCTCACGCCCGCGGCCAACGCCCCGCTGCTCGCCGCCCGTATCCCCCGGGCCCGGATGCACCTCATCACCGGCGCACGCCACGCCTACTTCCAGGAATGCCGCCCCCGGGCCGGCCGCCTGGTCAGGGCCTTCCTCGCCGGCCAGGAGGACCTTCCGCTCCCGGAGGCCGGACACGGCTGACCGGGCGGGTCCCCGAACGCCCGCCGGCCGGGCCGCGGCTCACCTCGCGCCTCCCGTTCCGCGAGGCCGTCCGTGGCGTTCCGCCCACGTCACGCACCTGCCCCCACGCCCTCCGTGTCCGCGAGCGGGCCCTGTTCGAGCAAGCGCGTACGGAAGAGGTCGAGCACCCCGTCCAGCGCCGCGCGGGTCGGCTGGCCCGGTGCGTCGATGAGGTGCTCGGTCAGTACGGCGTGCGGCGACTGCACCGCGTCGGGACGCGCGGCGGAGTCGTCCAGTTCGACGGCGGTGAACGCCTCGCCGAGCTCGCGGCGCAGAAAGGCGAACCGGTCACCCGGTACCAGCCGGTCCCCGCGGAACCGGAGCCCCATGACCCGAAGGCCCTCGCGCTCACACCGACCCCGGACGGCGGCGAGTTCCTCGGCGGAGATATCGGTGGTGCCGGCCCGGCTCTTGGTAACGGGCAGCGGCATGGACGGCTGGGACAGGACGGGGGCGAGAAGGCGCTCGTCGGTGGCCATGGCCAGGGCGAAGCCCCCGGTGAGACACATGCCGACGGCCCCGACGCCGGGGCCGCCGCAGCGCTGGTGCTCGTGCGCGGCCAGGGCCCGCAGCCAGGTCACCACGGGGGAGGATTTCCCGGTGGCCAGCACGGTGAATTCCCGGCTCACGCACACCTTTCCGATGGACGAGGCCATATAGAGTCCGGCCTTCAGCCGGCCGATGTGCGCGGGATCGGCATCGCGGCCCGGCGTGCCGAAGAGCACCGGGAGCACGGCGGTGCAGCCGATGGCCGCCACGCGTTCCGCGAACTCCAGCACCTTGGGCGTGATCCCCGGTATTTCCGCCAGCACGATCACGGCGGGCCCCGTGCCACGCCGCAGAATCCGGCGGGTGGTGCCGTCGTGGGTGAAGGTGCCGCGGTCAAAACCCGTCAGGTCATGATCTGCCATGGAAGCCCCCGCTTCGGTCGGTCGCTGCTCGGACTGGTCCGGTGCGGCTCTCCGGCCGGGGCGTCTCGCCCCCGTCCGGCGCCGTTCCCGCGCCGAGACTACCCAGCGGACGCCGCTCGTAGGACCTGATTTAACGCGCCCTCCCCGCTCAACTGGCCTGCGGGCGGCGGCAATACGGTGCGGCCTACCCCGCTCGCCAGACGGTGCCCCGGCGTTCGTACTCCAGCACCTCTTCGGCGACGAGGGCGGAGGGCGGTCCGTAGTGGCGCTCGACGAGCCACAGGGCGAGGTCGATACCGGAGGTGACTCCCCCACAGGTGACCAGGTCGCCATCGTCGACCACCCGGCCGGCGACCACCTTCCCGCCCGCTTCCGTCAGCTCCTTCTTGGCGATGTGGTGCGTGGTGCAGGGCCGTCCCCGGGTGAGGCCGGCGGCGGAGAGCAGCATCGTCCCGGTGCACACCCCCGCCAGGGTCAGACCGGGCCGGCGAGCCGCGGCCAGCGCCTTGGGCAGGGTGCCGAGGCGGATCTGCTCGCTCACCCCCGACCCCTTCCCGTAGCCGCCTCCGGGCACGATGATCACGTCGGCCGAGCGCGGCGACCACGGTGCCCGGATCACGATCTCCATACCGGACGACGTAGTCACCGTCCCCGGTCCTCCGGCGGTGACGAACGTCTGCTGGAGCCGGCTCGGCTCGATGATGCCGAAGACCTCCACCGGCCCGGCGAAGTCCTGCTCCTCCACTCCGTCGTAGAGCACCGTGTGCACCCGCAGCGGCCCACGACGTGGCTCGGCGGGTGACGCCGGGGCGGTCGTGACCGCCCCGAGACCGAGGCCGGCCGTGGCGACCACGCCGGAGCGAAGAAGATTCCGTCTGTGCATATCGTGCTCCAGAAAGTGTTCGGCGACGCGATGTGCCGCCAAGTCTGTCCACGCCGAAGGCCGTCGAACAGTGGCATGACTGCCCATGGTCCGTAAGATCCGGCCAGGTGCGGGCGGCGTCGGCGCGGGCGGCCCGCCGCCGCGGGCCTGGGCACTCGGACGACGGTGCCCGTGAAGACCTGACCGAAGCGCAGCTCACCTTGAACCCGTTCCCACTCCGCGTCCGTCACCACTTGCGCATCCTCACAGCTCAGCAGCTCTGGAACGTCGCGCGGTAGGCGGTGGGGGTGGTGCCGACATGCCGGGAGAAGTGGTGCCGGAGCGTTTCGGTCGACCCGAACCCCGCCGCCCGGGCGACCCGCTCCATGCTCAGGTCGGTCGTCTCCAGCAGCTCTCTCGCCCGCTGCAGACGCCGGTGGAGCAGCCACTGCAGCGGAGTGGTCCCCGTCTGCGCGCGAAACCGCCGGGACAGGCTGCGGCTGCTCATCGCGGCCCGGCGGGCGATGTCGGCGACGGTCAGCGGTTTGTCGAGGTTCTCCTGCATCCACTCCAGGACCGGCCCGAGGTGGTCGGTGTTGCTGGGGGGATCGCGGTGCTCGATGAACTGCGCCTGGCCGCCGGCTCGCTGCGGCGCCATAACGATCATGCGGGCGGTACGGGCCGCCGCGGCCGCCCCCAGGTCCCGGCGCACCATGTGCAGGCACAGATCGAGCCCCGCGGCGACGCCCGCGGAGGTCAGGATCTGACCGTTGTCGACGAACAGGACGGAGGGATCCACCTCCACGTCCGGGAAGCGCTGCGCCAGTTGGCCGGCGAACATCCAGTGCGTGGTCGCCCGGCGCCCGTCGAGCAGACCGGCCTTCGCGAGCACGAACGCCCCGGTACAGATCGACGCCACGCGTCCACCCCGGTCGGCCACCTCGCGTATCAGCCGCAGGGCTCGCGGCGACGGCGCCCGGTCCGGGCGGACACCGGGCACGATCACCGTGTCGGCGTCGCGGGCGTCGTCCAGTCCGTACGGCGAGGAGATCCGGAAGGACGGATGCCGGCCGGCGGTCGCGGTGACCGTCCGCCCCGCACACACCCGCACCTCGTAAGCAGGGCTGCCGTCCGGGCCGTGCGCCATGGCGAACACCTGGCAGGGGATGGTCAGATCGAAGGCCGCCACGTCCTCAAGAGCCAGGATGGCAACTGTGTGCATGTGTCCGGAGCTTAGCTCTCAGCCACCTGGAACTCGCTGCCGGTGCCGCCTTCTGCCGGGCCGTCAGCCGTGCGTCATAGCCATGCGCCTTGACCGAGCGGCCCGGCAGAAAAGCGGTTGCCCACGCGGAGTGCGGCACCCAAGCTGCTCCCAGTACCCCCGCGCTGCCGTGCGGGCATACTCGGAACCGGGCCGGGGAGGAAGCGTGGGACGGCGGTACGTGGCCAGAGGAGTACCGGGCGGCTACCGGATCTGGGACAACAGAGGGCGCCGCTGGTGGGGCGACCACTATGAGCTCTGCCCCGACGACCTCCTCAGTGAGCTGAACGGCAAGGCGAACTACGAGAAGATCACCGCACTCCTCAAGCGGTACCGGGCGCAGAAACGCTAGGGCTTGTCCGACAACGCCAGGCCCCAACGCTAGGTCGCTTCCGACTCATCACGGTGCGGCGAACAAGCCCACGGCCACCCCATGGCCCTCGTTACTGGCCCACCCTTCCGTCGACGCACTCGCGCAACAGGTCGGCGTGCCCGCAGTGCCGGGCGTACTCCTCGACCCTGTGCACCAGCAGCTCCCGTATGGCGATCCCTTCCTTCCCCACACGCTCGCCCAGGTCCGGGTGCTCGGCCAGCGCGGCGTCGGTAGCGGCCTGCTCGCGCTCCAGATCGGAGTACGCCGAGTCGACCACGGCCTGCTCGGCGACCGCTCCATGGAAGTCCGCGTCCTTCGCGCCGTACAGCTTCGGCAGCGGGTCACCGGCGGTGATCCAGTTGCGCCAGTCCCGTTCCGTCTCGGCGAGGTGCCGGACCAGGCCGAGCAGCGACATCGTCGACGGTGGCACCGACCGACGGGCCAGTTGCTCCGCGTCCAGACCCTCGCACTTCATCCGCAGGGTCCTGCGGTAGTTCGTCAGGAAGTCCTGCAGCGTCGGAAGCTCGCCGTCCGGACCAGGTCCTTCGCTGCGGGGGTCGTCGTCCGGATCGGCCCACATATCGGGGTAGACGGTTGCCTGGGTCCATCGCGCGGGTTGGTCACTCATGCATGGCATGTTCGTCCGTGACGGCCCGCACTCGCCACTGAATTCCCGCTTCGAGGTGACGTCATTGGGCGTTATGGGAGGGGCGTCAGGGGGGTGTCAGGTGGGCTTCATGGTGGCGTCAGGCCACCGGGGCGGCACTTTGGCCTGAGCGCCCCATCGCGTGCGCTCCCGCTCCGGCGCACCGTCCCCTTCGACCGAGCGGGCGCGCACGCGGCGGCCACCCCCTTCCCGATCTGTAACGGTCCAGCCTCAAAGGGTGACTCCGACATTTACTCAGATTGCTCTTGTGGTGCACTTGTTGGACGTGAGCTCGGCTCATGCGTGGGGGGGAAGAATGACGCATTTGACGACATGCCCCGGATGTGGCCGGGAAGCGGTTCCGGGGGCCGCGTACTGCGGCTCCTGCGGAGCGGCCTTGGAGGCCACCGAGGCGACCGCGACGCTGCCGCAGCAGCCTTCCGGCCCTCCCTCACCTGCGCCGACAGCGCCCGGCCTGGCCGCCAACCGCCGCACCGCCGTGCCGCGTTGGGGTAACGGCCGGGATCTGACCAGGTATCTGTGTGCGGCCGCCTACCTGGACCGCGCCTACGCCGGGTCGCTCATCAAACAGGTCGCCGCCGAACCGCATCTGGGGGTGGCGGCGGCCCCGGCGTGCGACATCCCCGTGGTGCTCCGGCACGCCTATCTGGCCAACGCGCGCCGTCACGGCCGGGATCTCGTGCTCACCGTCCTGCTCCTGCTGGCCTTCGTCTTCACGTTCTGGGTCGCCGACGGGGGGATCACCCTGCTGGCGCTCTTCCTCTCCTGGGTGACGGTGCTCTCCTTCGAGCTCTCGACGAAATACGGTCGGCATCTGCAGAGCCTGCGCCCGGACCGGTTCGACCCGGCGGCCGCGCCCCCGCCGCTCAACGGCGATATCGCGACGCGTCTGCGCCAGATCGGCGAGTACGCCGACGGGAACGTCACCACCTACAGCGGCTATTCACCGTTCATCGGCTACGGGGCCGAGCTCGACTCATGGTCCCTGACCTTCGACGTCACCACATCGAGCCGGCCGGGGGGAGAGCCGCAGGAATTCGATGTGACGGAGCTCTACGCCCATATCGCCGAGCGCGTCAGCACCCTGGCGCTGCCCTGTCTGGAGATCGAGGAGCGGCTCTTCGCCGACGGGGCGACCCTCCTGGGGGACACCCGCTTCCTGCCCGAACCGCTCGGCCGGCCCGTCCCCCGGATCCCCTTCGATCAGCTGGACGCGCTGAAGCGGACGCCCGAGGAAGGCGCCCGCCCTTATCTGGCGGTGCACTCCACCGGCTGGGGCGGCGAGTTGGTCACCTCGCTGTTCCTGCGCTTCGTGCGGTCGGACTCCAACCTCTTCGTGGAAGCCGTCCCGACGGTGTTGTTCCCCCTGCTCGACCGCTACCGGGTCATCGACACCCTGATGCCCCGCCCGCCCCTGGGCGAGCTCGCCAAGCTCGTCTCGGAGACGGCGGTCAGCACCGTTTTCATTCTGCTGGCCTCGCCCGTGCGCGCGATCGCGGGATTCGCCCCCGACTACGGGATGTCCCGGCGGTTGCGCCGCCAGAGAAAGCTGATCACCAGGCTGCGCAGCTTCGACTACGGGGCGCGGCAGAGCGTCCGCCGGCAGGCCGCGGCCACCCGCCACCAACGGCATTTCCAGAAGGCCGACAGCGGCATGGTCCTGAAGACGGTCGAGAAGCGGGTTCTGGACGCACTCGTCGAATTCGCCGAGGCGCGTGGCATCGACGTGGGCGAGCTGATCCAGCGTCAGCAGACGATCATCAACAACGGCATCATCGCGTCCCACGGAGCGCGGGTGGACTCAAGCTCGGTCGCCTCCGGCGACAGGTCCCGGACCGCGATGAACATCATCAACAAGATCCCGCTGCTCAAGCTGGACTGACGAACCCAGAAGGAATGAGGAATCCGCATGCGCAGGAACGACGGGATCATCGCCACCGGCGGCTCGAATGTCGTCGGCAACGCCGTGGCCAGTGGCAGGAACGCCAAGGCGGAGGTCCGGGACAGCGGGCTGACCCAGTACGGCGACGGGCAGCAGCCGTCGCCCCAGGACCTCGACGCCCTGCTCTCCCGGCTGATCGACGAGCTCGGCCAGTCCGACCACCCCGAACGCGACGATCTGATCGAGGCCGCCGAGGATGCGCGCGAGGAGGCCTCCTCGGAGACACCGCGCAAGGGCAAGCTGAAGGTGTTCGCCAGGGCGCTCGTGGGCGCGGTACCGGGGTTCACCGCTCTGACCACCCTGGCGGTGGCGATCGAGCAGGCGATCCACGGGCTGTAGCCGGGGCCGGCGCGAAGGCCGGGTCCATGAACGCGAAGGCCGGGTCCATGAACACGAGGCCGGCTCCATGAACACGAGGGACATCGGGGGGAGATGACCATGCCGTCCTGCCTGCACTGCGGCGCGCTCCAAGAGGATGCCGCGGCGACATCCTGTCCGAGCTGCGGCATGCCGCGCGGGGGCGGGGTGTCCGCCGCCGCCGACCGGCCCGCCGGGACCGCCGGGCACGGCTACGTCCGTGTGGGGCCCACCATCCTCCCGCTGTGGCTGCTCTGGCTGATGGCCGGTCTGATCGTGGTGGGCGGGGTGACCGCCGTGGTTCTCGCCTCGTCCACCGGCTCCTCGGACGACGGGGCGGTCGACGTCATCTCGTCGGCCACCCCGACCCCGACCCCGGACCCGGCCATCGGCTCCATGCCGCCCACCGACATCGGCTCCATTGCGCCGACCTACCCCGAGACCATGCCGCCGACCGACCTGGAGACCCCCAGCCCGTCGGACCTCTCACCGTCCCCCGACAACGCGAGCGCCATCGTGGAGGAGTACTACCGGGACATCAACGCCGGGGACTTCTCAGGGGCCTGGGACCTCGGCGGCAAGAACATCGGCGGCAGCTCGTACTCGAAGTGGGTCTCGGGCTTCGACACCACGGCGCACATCGAGCTCAGCGCGGTGAACGACGGCAGCCCCGGGCAGGTCGGCGCCGTCCTGCGGGCGACCCAGACCGACGGCTCGGTGCGGGTGTACCAAGGGACCTACACGGTCTCCGACGGCGCGATCGTCAGCGCCGACATCACCCAGCGGTGACCGTCCGCCGGCTCACCCCTCCCCCGCGGGGCGGGGCGCTCAGCGGAAGGCGGCGGCGTGCTCCGTGGCCCATTGCCGGAAGGGGGTGGCGGGGCGGCCGGTGAGCTGCGGGACGGTATCGCGCACCTTCAGCAGTTCCTCGTTGAGGTCCCCGCCCATGAGGTCGAGCACCGCGTTCGCGGTCTCGTCCCCCATGAAGGAAGCCATCTGCCGGTGGGCCTGCTCCCGGCTGATCCCGACCAAGGACAGCTCTTGTCCCAGAGCCGCAGCCAGGGCCGCCACCTGCTGCCGTGCCGTGACGCGCTCCGGTCCGGTCAGCGGGTACGTCCGCCCTCGGTGGCCCGGCTCGACGAGCGCCGCTCGGGCCACTGCCGCGATGTCCGCGGGATGGATTGTCGGAAGCCCCAGATCCGCGTACGGCACATGGACCGTCCCGTGCTCGCGGATCGATGTCGCCCACCACAAGGTGTTGGAAGCGAACTGTGTCGGCCGCAGGATCGTCCAGGCCATACCGGAGTCCTTCAGCAACCGCTCGACGGCCGCATTCACCCCGGCGGCGGGCAGGTGCGGATGGGTCTGCACCGTGATCGACGACACGAGGACCACATGCTCCACACCTGCTTGCCGGGCAGCCTCAAGAACCTCACTCTCTGCCCCCATGCCCTGCACCAGGAACAGTGAACGCACGCCATTGAGCGCCGAGTTGAGGGATCCCGCCCGTCCGAGATCCCCCTCAACGGCTTCGACTCCTTCAGGGAAGGTGACCCGTGCGGCGTCCCGGGTAAGACCTCGCACCGGCCCTGCACCGCATGCGCGCAGCTCCTCCAGCAGAGCGCGTCCAATATTTCCGGTGGCTCCTGTCACGAGGATCACGGGTGCCTTCTCCTGCCGTCAGAGGGTGGTCAGCTGGAGAGCACGCTAGAACCTCAACTTTGCTTGAGGTCAAGAGGGTTCGCGGGCGATGCCGACCGGCCGCCGGGCGGGCGATACCGACCGGCCCTCCGGCTCCGCTCATGGCCTGCCGTCAGCGAGCACGCGCCGGGGCGAAGGGGATCCCCGACGTCATGGCGCGACGGCCGACCATCAGGGACTCGCCGAGGAAGCTCACGCCGATGGAGAGCTGGAGGGGACGTGCGTGCTCGTGCATGCCCATCTTCACCGCCAGGACACTGAAGCCGGCCGTGAGCGCCAGGGTGCCGATCACGGCGAGGAAGGTGCGGCCGGTGTACCGCTGCCACAGGACGCCTCCCTTGTCGACGAGTTGAACGGTGGCGCCGCGGAGTGCGCCGAGGGCCGCACCGAAGACGGCACCCGTGATGACCCAGGTGAGGTCGGTGCCGGTCAGATCCGTCCTCTTGACGAGGGACAGGATGCCGATCCCGGTCAGGATCGCCGGGGCCACGAAGAGGTCCCTTGCGTTGACCGGTTCGCCGATCATCCGCTTGATCACGACCGCGATCACGACCACCGCGATGATCGCGGCGAGCAGCCAGGGGTTCACGCAGATACCACCCATCTTGATAGCACGATTGAGCTAAAAAAATGTTAGCCCGGTCGTGCTATAAAGGCAATGTGCCGAAGATCGTTGATCCCGTGGTCCGCCGCAGGGCGGTGGCGCAGGCCGTCCTGTCCGTCGCCGCCCGGCAGGGGCTGGAGCATGCGTCGCTGCGCAACGTCGCCGAGGAAGCCGGACTCGCCATCGGCTCGGTCCGCCACTACTTCGCCGATCACGACGAGTTGATGACCTTCACCATGCGGGAGCTGAGCCGGCGCATCGGCGACCGCGTCCGCCCCCATGCCGAGCGACTGCTGGCCCCCGACGGCCACACCGACCGCCGGGCCGAGACAGAGGAGCTCCTGGCCGAGCTCCTCCCCCTGGACGAGCCCCGCCGCCAGGAGGCGGCACTCTGGCTCGCGTTCACCGCCGCCGCACACACCCGCCCCGAACTGCGGCCCTGCGCCGCCGAGATGCAGGCCGACCTGCACAGCCTGATGTCGCGCGTACTGCACGAGGCTCAGTCCGCCGGCGGGCTGCCGGACGGCATGGACGTCGAACTGGAAAGCACGCGACTGGCCGCCCTCCTCGACGGACTCACACTCCAGGCAACCCTGCTGCCGGACCGCTATCCGCCGAAGCTGCTCCGACAGGTACTGCGACGGCACCTGGAAGCCCTCAGAGCCGGCAGCTGACCTGATGCCGGCGCCCTCGGCCGGACGCGAGCCTCCCCGCCATGACGGCAGGGCCACATGGAGCGGCTGCCCCGCCGCTCAGGCCTGTGGGTGGACGTGGAGGTCCAGTCCGGCAGTTCCCGGTGACTCCGCGCCCGGCAGCAGTCGCATATCGCGGCCGTAGTCGCCGCCGACGAGCGACCGGAACGGGACCGGCTCGTCCGTGAAGAGGCCGTCGAGCCGTTGTCCGTACGCCTGCTTCGCCGCCGTGAAACGGTCCTGCGGCAGCTCGTTCGCGTCGTACACCGCGAACGGTTCGAGCGGCGCCATGCCGGTGAACCAGAACAGGCCGTGCTGCACCGGGTGGAGGACGTCCGCCAGCCGGCCGTGAATGCCGCGGTCGGAGAACGCCGACCCCCGGGCGCCCATCGTTGCCGACAGCAGCGCACGCCGTCCCGCCAGGGCGCCTTCGCTGTAGGGCGGCGGCACCTCCGGGCCGTAGCCGAACCCGCTGGTGAACACCCGGTCGATCCAGCCCTTCAGGATCGCGGGCACCGAGAACCACCACATCGGGAACTGCAGGATCACCGCGTCCGACCAGCGCACCTTCTCCTGCTCCGCCGCGATGTCGGGCGCCAGCCGGCCCGCCAGCGTGGACCGCTCGGAGGCGGCCATCACGCCCAGTTGCCGGTCCGCCGGGTGGTCGGGGAAGTCGTCGGCGTCCACCGCCGCCTTCCACTTCATCGCGTAGAGGTCGGATACCCGCACCTCGTGCCCTGCCGCCCGCAAGTGCTCGACCGCAAAGGTGGTCAGCGCGGCGTTGAGCGAACGGGGTTCCGGGTGGGCGCTGACGACGAGGATCCTTCCGCTGCCGCGGTGTGGCTTCGTTCATGTCCCCACGTTCTCCCGGGCGCGAGCGGGTAACCAGCACCCTGTTCGACCGGCGGAACGGCGGTCCTGGTACTGCGAGGGCCACGCATACTTGAGCTCATGGACGGCGTGGACCACATCGAGCGCATGGACGGCGTAGACGACCGGATCGAGGGCGGGGGCGAGGGCGGTGGTGCCATCGAGAGCGCCGAACGCGCCGGCGGGGTCGACGGGGTCGGTGATGCCCGGCGGGCGCTCGGGGGCTTTCTGCGTGCCCGCCGGGGGCGCGTCGCGCCGGAGCACGTCGGGCTCGCCGGGGGCCGTCGCCGACGGGTGCGCGGGCTGCGCCGTGAGGAGCTGGCCCAGCTCGCCGGGATCAGCGTCGACTACTACGTACGCCTCGAACAGGGGCGGGCCACCCAGCCGTCCACCGAGGTGCTCGACGCGCTCGCCGGGGCGCTCGGTCTCGACGCGGCAGAGCGCCGGCATCTCGCCACCCTGGCCGGTGCCAGGCGTGACCCCGCGCCCAGGGCCCGGGTCAGCCCCCTGCTGCAGCGGCTCCTGGACTCCATGGCGCCTTTCCCGGCCTTCGCGACGAACCACCGCCTCGACGTGGTGGCCTGGAACGGTCTGGGTGCCGAGCTGATCGGCGGGGTGGCCGACCCGGGCCGCCGCGACCGCAACAACGCCAGATACCTCTTCCTCGACCCCGCCTCCCGGACCGTCCACCCCGACTGGGAGGACCGGGCAGGCGAGGCCGTGGGCCAGCTGCGGGTCTCCGCGGGGCGTTACCCCGACGACGCGGAACTGACCGCTCTGGTCGGCGAACTGTCCGCGCGCAGCGCCGAGTTCCGGCGGATCTGGGCGACCGGCGAGGTGGTGATGTGCGCGGCGGGGCGCAAGCGGCTGCGGCACCCGGAGGCCGGGCTGCTCACCCTGGACTACGAGACGCTGCACGTCCCGGCCGCGCCCGGTGAGACGGGTCTGGTGGTGCATGTGTTCAGCGCCGAGGAGGACAGCGAGGCGGCCGTCGCCCTCGGCCGGCTGGCGATGACCGTGATGGGGTCAGCCCAGCGGTCGGCCGGGGCGGATTCCGCCGAGGGTGGCGGCCCACGCTGACCACCCGAGGGCCGCTCGTCGCGGGGCTCTACGCCGGCTGTGTGGCAGGGCGTGGCGGTTTGAGAAGCCGGAGGGCCAGGATTCCGCTGCCCAGTCCGATGGCGGCGGCGACGGCGAACACGGCGGTGAGGCCATGGGCGTAGGCCGCGTGGAGGCCGGTCCCGCCGGACGTCGTGGAGAACCGGTGGAAGACGGAGCCGAGTACGGCGATGCCCAGGGCCAGGCCGAGTTGACGGGCGCAGTTGGCTGCGGCGGAGGCGACTCCGCTCTGTGACGGGGGTGCTGCGGACATGGCGGCGGACGGCAGGACGGGCGAGACGATGCCCGCGCCGACCCCGGTGACCACCAGGCCGGGGATCAGCGCGGTCCAGGACGAGCCGGCGCCGATCGCCAGCATGAGTACGTTTCCCGCTCCGACGGCGAGCGCGCCGCCGCCGAGGGTCCGGTGCGCGGGCAGCCGGTGCAGCATGCTGCCGGCCACGGCCGAGGTGGCGAAGAAGGCCACCGGCTGCACGGTGATGACCAGGGCGGTGGACAGCGCGCTGAGCCCCGCGCCGTCCTGCAGCCAGAGGGAGATCACCGGCAGCGCCCCGAATCCGGCGAGGTAGTAGCCCATGGCCGCGACCAGGGTGCCGTTGAACTCCCGCTTGCGGAAAAGGGCCGGGGCGATCATCGGGTTGCTGCCGGTGCGTTCGGCGAGGAGGAACAACGCGAGCATCGCCGCCCCGACGGCGAAGCCGAGCACGGCCGGGCCGGAGGTCCACCCCTGCTCACCCCCGTTGATGATGCCGAAGGTGATGCCGAGGGCCGCCGGCGTGAACGTGACGATGCCCAGGTAGTCGATGCGGGTCGGGGTTCTGGCGTCGTCGGTCAGCACCGCTGCGGAGAGCGCCAGGGTGGCCAGGCAGACCGGCACTCCGACGTGGAAGATCCACTGCCAGGACAGAAACTGCGTCAGGATTCCCCCGGCGACATTGCCGATGCCGGCGGCGGCACCGGCGACCGCACCCCATACGGCGAAGGCCACGCCTCTGTCGCGGCCGGTGTACGTCAGTCCGATGAGCGGCAGCAGCGTCGAGAACATCGCGGCACCGGCCAGTCCCTGTACCGCGCGTGCCGCGATCAGCGTCATGACGTCGGGTGCAAGACCGCAGGCGAGGGTGGCGAGGGCGAAGACGGTGAGGCCGGTCAAGTAGAGGCGTTTGCGGCCCAGGTTGTCGCCGAGTGATCCCATGCCGAGCAGCAGGCCGGCCAGCGCGAGGGTGTAGACATCGATGATCCATTGCAGGGAGCTGAAGCTTGCGTGCAGGTCGTCGGCCACGCCGGGCAGCGCCACCGTCACGATCGTCGAGTAGACGAGCAGCATGAACGTTCCCGAGCAAGTGGCAACCAGCGGCAGCCATTTGTGCATCAGTGCTTCCTTCCGGGGGCGGGGTGACTCCGGAAACAGCCTGCTGTAATAGGCTTGTGCAACAGAACCCTTACGGAGAAGATCCCGTACGGCTCATCGTCGATCTGGCGGCCGTACCGCCCCGCTCCCCCGAGGAATTCGCCGACCGCTGTGTGAAGGCGGGCATGGCGATCGACCGGCCGGTGGGTGAAGCCGATCTGGCGGAACTCCTGGCGTTCATCCCGCGCTGGCTGGCGGTGGTCGATGCCGAAACGCCCCGGCAGAGAGCGGCCGAGCTGAACGAACTGCTGACGATGTCATCGAGCCATCCCCGGCTCACCGACCATGCCGACGGCGGCTGGCACATCCACTACCGCGACGACGATCTGGGACTGGCAAGTGTGGTGCGGGCCGTGGTCAGTGTCGGTACCGCGCTGCACCTCACCGGACGCGGTATGGACCGGCTCAGCCGCTGCGCCCTGGCCGAATGCGGTCGCGCGTACGGCGACTTCACCAGGGCCGGCCGGCAGCGCTACTGCTCCCATGCCTGCGCGAATCGCGATGCCGTGCGCCGCTTCCGCGCACGGCGCGCGGAACGCAGCGGGTGAGAGCGGCGGGGGTGCGCGCACCCGTAGGGGCGGAAGCCGGCACCCCGCCGGACGCACCGGACGGGGCGCCGCGGTATCCGGCGCGGAGGGAAGGATGGAGAGCCCCTCCGCGCCGGATTCCTGCGTCACGTGATATCTGCGTCACGTGATACCTGTGCCACGTCGAAGGCCGGCCGGGCCCCGGCACCGGGTTGCAACCGGGTTGCGGGGGGCCGGTCAGAGTCCGCGGTGCGCTGTGGGAGTGGCGCGGTAGGAATCGCGCGCACTCCCCCGCCCTCCCCCGCACCTCGTTTCCCGCAGGCACGCGTACGGATCCGGCCTACCCGATGTAGTCGAGCAGGGCCCGTGCCTCGGCCCGGCGCCGCTCCGCGGTGGCGTCGGGGTCGCTGCCGTCCTCGTCGCCGTAGTCGTCCAGGACGGCACGGGCGCGGGTGTCGGCGGCGGAGTTCCGGCCGAGGTCGGCCTCCAGCCAGGCGGCCATCAACTGGGCGCCGGTGCGGTCGTGGCGACCGGTCTCGCCGAGCGGGGCCAGGACAGTGATCGCCTTCTCCGCGTAGCCGAGGGCTTCCTCGTAGGCGTGCCGCGCCGTGCCGTCGTCGTCCTCGTCGCCGGGCTCGGACGCGCAGCCGCGGACCAGCAGTTCGCCGGTCTGGCGGTAGGTGCCGGCGAGTGCGGTCCGCAGCATGGCGTGGCTGTCGTCGTCCGCCGGTTCGGCGACGGCCTCGGTGAGCAACTGCTCGGCGGTGGCCATCAGATCGCGGGCGGCCGGGAGGCCGCGCCCGGCGTCGCGCAGCGCGAGCCAGGCTTGGGCCCGCACGGCGCGGGCCGCATTGTGCGGCCGGCCGAGGCCGCGCCAGAGTTCCTCGGCGCGGGCGTAGGCAGCGGCGGCCTGTTCGTTGAGCCCGGCGCCGTTGAGGGCGTCGCCGGCGAGGTGGGCGAGGACGGCGTGGTCGCGCTGTCCGTCCCAGCCCTTGGCGATGTCGGCCGCGAGCAGGAACTGTTCACTGGCCTGCCGGTGGTCGCCGAGCGCGTCCAGGCATTCGCCGAGCCACCAGCGGGCTTGCACGACCTGTCCTTCTTGGTGGTGCTCCTGGAGGTCCGGCAGCGCACTCTCCAGGACGGATGCCGCCTCGTCGAAGCGCCGGAGGCGGAGCAGGGCGCCACCGAGCACCAGCCGCGCCCAGGCGGCGAGCGCTTCGCTTCCGGCCGCCTCGTCGGCCCAGTGCGTGGCTTCGAGGGCGTGGCCGGCCACCTCGTTGTCGTCCTGACCGGAGGCGGCCAGGGCCTCGGCGAGGATGAGGTGGAGGTGGGCGCGGCCGAGGGGTTCGAGCAGCTCGGCGCCGTGGTCGAGGGCGGCGCGGGCGGCCTTCTCGGCCTGTTCCGGACGGCCCAGCGCGAGGGAGAGTTCGGCGAGCCGGGCCTCGGCCTCCGCGGCGAACCAGGGGGCGGCGGCCTCGTGGTACAGCTCCACCGCCCGGGCGAACAGCTCCGCGGCCTGCGGGGCGTCGCCGCGCCCGGCGAGCAGACCGCCCAGCAGACAGGAGGTGTCGGCGATGCGGGAGCGCATCCGCCGGTCCTCGGTGCGGTGCTCCTCGGCGAGACGGAGCACCGCACGGAGTTCCTCGGCGAGGGCTTCCGCGGCCGCGTCGGGGTCCGGCGCCGACGGGAGCGTGCCCCGCCGGACGCGGGCGGCAGCCAGGAGCGCCCCGGTCAGCTGCCGGGCGGTGGCCCGCCCGTCGGCGTGCAGTGCTCTCAACTGTCCGCAGAGCGCGTCGAGTTCGGCGAGCCCCTCCTCCGTACGGCCGGAGACCGCCGTGGTGTAGGCGGCCCGGGCCCGGCCGGCGGCGCCCTCGCCAAGGTCACCCGCGGCCTCGAACTGCTCGGCGGCCCGGCGGAACAGCGAGACGGCCGTGTCCGGGTCGTCGAGCGCGTCGACGGCGGCGTGGTAGGTCACCTCGGCGCTGGCGGACGCGTCCAGTCCGGTGCCGGTCCGTTCGGCGGTTTCGGCCACCGCCCGCCATGCGGCGCGTGCGTCCGGGTGCTGGGCCAGGGTGAGGCGCCGGGCCTCGGCCAGCAGTGCGGCGAGGTCCTCGGAGCCGGCCTCGGCCGCCACCGGAGCGGATTCCGGAGCGGATTCCGGCGTGGACTCCGGCGCGGACTCCGGCGCAGGCTTCGGCCGGGCGACGGACCCCGGGGCGAGCCGGGCGCCGCGGACACCGAGGGGGAGCCGGTCGGTGAACGGGGTGCCGGCCATCCGCGCGGCCACCCGTGTGCCGACCCGGTCGGTGGCGTTGCGCTCGTCAAAACGGCGGGCCAGGCCGTCGGCGGCTTCCCGCGTACGGGCCAGGAGCTGTTCCGCGGTGACGGTGATGCCGCCCGGCAAGGGCACCGGGCGGTCGGCGTGGCCGAGTTCCACCAGACGGCGCAGCAGCAAGGCCGCCGCGCTCAGTATCTCCAGCCGGGAGAGCGGTTCCCCGTCGTTGTCGAGATACGCCGCATGCTCGGCGAGGATCTCCAGGCCACGGGCCTCGTTGCCGGTCAGTGCGCAGAATTCGATGTGGCGGGCGAGGGCCGGTACGAGGCTGCCGTTGCCGCGGGCCAGGCGATAGCCCCGCAGATGGTTGCGGCGGGCCTCGTCGAACCGCCCGAGACGCAGCAGCGGCACCAGGGACAGGGCGAGGATGAGGTGCGGCTGCTCCGCACAGGACTGTTCCCCGTTCAGTACGGGTGCCCAGGTGGCGAGGGCGCGCTCGTCGTCCGCGTGGTCCGCGTGCCATTCGCCCTGCTCGTTGAGTTCGCAGGCCAGGCAGTCGCTCATCCGGTCCCGGTCGGCGCCGGTCCACTCCTCCAGCAGCCGGGCGGCCAGGGCGTCGTCTCCGAGGTGCTGGGCGAGGTAGAACTCGGCCGAGCGGACCGGCCGCAGGGAATACCCGGCGATGCGGTAGTGGCGCTCCATGTCCGGGAGCCAGCGGCGGATGGCGTCCAGCGGGATGTCGGGGTTGCCGGTGAGGCTGTAAATGATCCATTTGAATCGCCAGTGGAGCCGGTGGAGTGCCGGGCCGCTGAAATCCCCGGGGTTCTCGTCCCACATGCGCAGCAGCCGGGAGAACGGCACCAGCGTCTTGCCGCTCTCCGAGCTGAACTGGTAGGCGCTGATCAGATCCAGCAGTGCGTCGAGGAGCAGTTGCCGGTCGCCGGCCGTCTCGGCGAGGGCGACGAGTTCCTCGGCACGGTGGGTGCGGGCCGGCCCCTTGGGCTCGGCGTCGTTCTCCCACAGGGCCTGGCGGATCGACTCGACGGTGTGCGGCGTGCCGTTCTCGTACGTCATCGGCTTTCCTCCTGGCCGTCCGAGTGCGTGGCCCAGCGCAGCAGGTCCAGGAACGCACGGTTGAGCAGCGCCGAGTCGGCGGGCCGCAGCGGGCGCGGGGCCATCAGCAGGGCCTGGCCGTACAGCGCCTCGGCGGCGGTCCCGACGAGTTCCGGATCATCGATCCGGGCGATCCGGCGGACCAGCGGGTTGTGGTGGTTGAGGACGAGCCGGGCACGCGGTGCGCTGCCGCGCAGGCTGCCGAGGATGCCTGCCCACAACTCGTCCGCCTGCGATTCTTCCTCGGCGCGGGCCCGTTCCTGGCGGGCCGAGCGGTCGTCCAGGTGGAGGGCGGGGACGGACACCGGGTGGAAGGTGCGCAGCACCACGTCGCAGCCGAGCGGGTCGAGCTTGCTCCGGGCGGCGCCGAGGAATCCGGACAGGGCCAGTTCCTCAGCGGGGTCGACCGGGTCGAGGTGGGCGGTGACGGTGTCGGCGTCGAGTTCGGCGATATCGGTGCCGGGCCGTACCGACGGCAGCAGTTCGACGAGCTCGGCGTCGTAGGTGTAGCCGCCGTTGACGACGCCGATGCCCTGGGCGGCGGCGATCGCGGCGACCTGCCGGTACTCCTCGACGGTCCGCGTGAAGTGCACGACGGGGTGCCTGCGGGCGAACTCCTCCAAGGACAGCTGCCCGTCGGTGGTTTCGAACGGCAGCCAGGGCAGCATGGTGGTCAGCACGTCCCGGTCGTGCCTGGCCAGCGACTTCACGCCTAGGTGGTGCACGGACAGGAACTGTGCGAGCCGCTCGGGCTCTCCGGCGGCGAGTGCGGTGAACCAGTCCTTGATGCGCGCACCGAGGGCGTCACGGACCGCGGCGAGGGTCTCGTCGGCGTACAGGCTCTCGCGGGAGGCGGTGGGGCGCAGGCTGTCGGTGTCGATGACACAGCGGACGAAGAACGCCCAGTCGGGCAGCAGTTCATCGGCCCGCTCGGTCAGCAGCATGCCCTTGAGGTGGACCCGGTGCCCGGCGCGCTGGGCGGGGCTGACGGCGGACGGCAGGACGTAGGCGACACCGCGTACGCCCGCGACCGGCACATCGAGGTCGATGGAGTCGAGCGGGGTGAAACCGAAGAGCTCATGACAGTGGCGGGCGAGGGCGACACGGCGTGCGGCGGGGTTCGGGTAGCCGCGCTCCCAGACGGCCGGGCGATCGGTGACCGGCTCCTCCCCCACCCGTACGTCATAGGGCAGAAGCGTCCCGAAGTCCTTGGCCAGGCTCAGTACCGGTCCTCGGCGAGCCATTCGGCGGCGCCGGGCCGGGCCGTGAGGTGCACGGTGGTGCCGGGCTCGGGGTGCGCGTCTCCGGGCAGCGTACGCACGGTGTACGAGCCGTCGTCGCGGGCCGTCCACTCGACGGGCGGGGCGGTGAGGTCTCGCGCGGAGCGGCTGACGACGCGAATTTCCTCCGCGACGACGAAACACGCCAGCAGACCGATGCCGAACTGACCGAGAAAGTCGGCACGGGCCGACTCCAGGCCGTCGCGCTTGGAGCTGCGGCCGATGGTGGCCAGCAGACTGTGCACATCGGCCTCGGTCAGCCCGATCCCGGTGTCCTTCACGCGCAGCCCCCCGGCGTCCGCGTGCAGCCGCACCCGGGCAGGGCTGTCGGGCTGCTCGGCACGGCGTGCGGTGACGGCGTCCACGGCGTTCTGCAGCAGTTCGCGCAGATAGACCCGGGGGCTGGAGTAGAGGTGGTGGGAGAGCAGATCCACCAGGCCCCGGAGATCGACCTGGAAGGTGTGCGGTATGTGATCAGCAGTCATTTAGGGGTGCGTCGACGGACATTCACTGCCCTGCCGCGCGGATAGTGCGGCCGTGGCCGCCAGTGGTCAGGGCTGGCCATCATAGGAGCCGCGCCGACGACCCGACCATGGAATTCCGCCCCGCCGGGCGCCCGGGTCACACCGCCCGACGGGACGCCTCGACCTCGCGCCGCCCGACGGCCTGTTGGCACGTTCGATACCTCTCTTTGCACAAGGGTAAGGAGCAACGCTCGGGCGGGGTCAGGCGACGCCCGGCGGTGACCGCAGCCGGTCGGATTCGGCCCGGCCGGCCGCCCCGGCCGGAAGACCCGCCCCGAGCACGATAGGCGCGGCTTTCCCTGCCCCGCCCGTGACGCGTTCGTGGGCGGCGGGATATGGCCCCTCGGGACCGCCGGGGTCCTTGTCGCCCCGGCGGCACCCTCGGGTCATCTGCCTTGATTTCAGCGGCCGGCAGGACGCCTACCCGCGCCTCACCCCGTCCCGGCGAGAGCTGTCCGCGTCGGCCGGTGGTCGGCCCTTCCCTTCTCGTAGACGGTGAGGCCTCGTGCCAGGTGGAGGGGTACCAGCAGCAGTTCGACGATGAGGGCCTTCCAGGCGTAGACGAGGTTGACGGCCTTGGTTGCGTAGACGCAGGGGATGTTCAACAGCACTGTGGGCAGGGAGAGTTTGCGGCGGCGGGCGGCGTAGAGGAGTGGTGGGATCGTCAGGAGCAGTTCGGCGCCGGCCCACCAGGCGAAGGCGAGTGCGGGTGGCTGGTCGGTTGTTGCGACGAGCAGGAACGGTGTCGCCCACCACAAGGGCGCGGTGAGGATCTCCAGGAGGGCGAGCAGCACCCAGACCGCCAGCAAGGGTTTGTGGCGGATCAGCCGCCCGAGGTGGAGCCGGACGTTCTGGCAGAAGCCGGCCATCCAGCGCCAGACCTGTTTGCGGAGGTAGGTGAGGTCCTCGGGGTCGGCGGCCAGCGCGACCGCGTCGGAGACGTAGACCGCGCGTCTGCCAGCGATCTGCTGGGACCACGTGTAATCCATGTCTTCGACGATGGTCCGCTCGGGGAAGCCACCGAAGGCCATCAGGTCGTCGCGCCGGAAGACGGAGCAGCAACCCGAGCAGACCATGGGGCTGTTGGCGCGGGCCTGGATGGGGCGGTGCCAGTGGAATCCGAAGAGATATTCGGTGGAGCGCCCGCGTTCCCAGAGTGTGCGGGTGTGGCGGGTGCGGACCGTGCCTGCCGCGACGGAGACGCCGGGGTCGTCGAAGACGGGCAGGACGGTCTCGATGTAGTCCGGCGCGAGGACGGTGTCCGCGTCGACGGCCAGGACGAGGTCGGTGGTGCACTGCGGAAGGGCGTAGTTCTGTGCCTTGGCCTTGCTGCCGAGATTGTGCGGTGGCCGCAGCACGGTCACGCCGTGTGAGGCCGCCACTTCACCCGTGCGGTCCGTGGAAGCGTCGTCGACTACCAGGACCTGGTCAGGCCGGACCGTTTGACAGGCGAGGGACTCCAGTGTGGCCGGCAGTCCCTCCTCCTCGTTGTGTGCGGGCACGATGACGGTGATGGTGTGCAAGTCGGTCTCCCCCTGTCTTGCGGATGGCGCTGACTACGACCGTGAGCAGTCCGATCACGCCGTAGACGATGGTGCTGATGCCGATGAACGGCAGTCCTCCGTGCATGTCACCGACGGTAGGGGAGGTGGCGCCCGGCGTGTTTCCGGAGGGCCCCTCCTGTGGATAACTCGTACAACGAGGCGGGACAGAGCCTGAGTTGGAGATGTCGAGTACCGGCCTTCGCCGCGCGGCGCGTGGCGGCGGAAGGGGGCGCAGTTGAGGCGCCCCGCTGGTGCGGGCCCCTCGGTCCGGGGCGTTGCTTGTCGGCGGGCCGGTCGGCTCGTCAGTCCCCGGACGTCACGGCCTTTGTCGCTGCGGCCGGGTCGCGATCGCGCCCGGTGATTGCCGGCGACTGCGGAGAGTCGCCACCGGCCGTGCGGCGGGGGAGTTTGGCCGCGGCCAGGGCGCCGGTCGCGGCGACGACGGCGAGGGTCAGGAGGGTGGGGCCCATCGCGGAGAGGAAGGCTTCGCCGGTCCAGTGCGGCCCGCCGGTTGGACGGTTTCCGGCAGCGGTGGGGGCCGTGAGGGTCACCAGCATGGTCGCCGTGGCGACGCCCAGTGCCGGGCCGATGTTCATCGCGGTCTGCTGGAGGCCGCCGGCCACTCCGGCGTGGTCCGCGGACACTTGGCGCACGATGACTGCCGTCGCCGTGACCATCACCGTGCCGAAGCCGGCGCCCAGCAGCAGGAATCCCCCGCTGATGGCCGGCGCCGTCGAGGTCCGGTCGAGTTGGGACAGCGCGAGGATGCCGAGGGTGAGCAGGGTCATCGCCGCCACGGTCGTCCGGCGGGGGCCGTACCGGCGCTGCAGTACGGCCGAGGCCGGGGCGCTCAGCACCATCATCACGGCGAGCGGCAGCACCCGCAGACCGCACTGCAGCGGGTCCATCGCGAGGACGTCCTGCAGGAAGTAGGTGCTGACGAACAGTGCGCCGAACAGGGCCGCCGACGCGGAGAGCAGGACCGCGAGGGCCGAGGCGACGGTCGTCGAGCGGAGCACGGAGAGGGGTACCAGCGGACTCGCGGTGCGGCGTTCGTGCCGGATGAAGGCGCCGCAGGCGAGCGCCGCCGCGGCCCCGCCCAGTGTGGTGGCCGTCGTCCAACCGGTCTCCGGGAGGGTGACGAGGGTGTGTACGAGACACACGAGGGCGAGCGCGAGGAGGCAGGCGCCCGGCAGGTCAAGTCGAGGGGCGGGGGCGCGGGTGCCCCCGGCAGTGGTGGTGGCTCCGGCCGTCTCCCGGTCGGCGGGGGTGGGTACGCGAACGGCCAGCGCCAGTAGGCCGATCAGGCCCGCGGGTACCACGTTGAGGAAGAAGACGGCCCGCCAGCCCCAGTGGGCGACCAGCGCGCCGCCGAGGACCGGGCCGGCGGCGGCCGCCAGCCCGATGGCGCTGGTGCGCAGGGCGAGGGGCATACCGAGCCGGTCGCTCGGATAGGTGGCGCGCAGCATTCCCAGGGTGGCCGGCTGCAGCAGCGCGCCGAAAACTCCCTGAGCCACCCGCAGTCCGATCACCCAGCCGACGCCGGGTGCCAGGCCGATCCCTGCCGAGGCGGCGCCGAAGCCCAGGATCCCGAGGGCGAAGATCTGTTGGTGGCCGTACCGGTCACCGAGCCGGCCGGCGAACACCAGCAGGCTCGCCACGGCGATGAGATAGCCGGTGCTGGTCCACTGGACCTGCCCGAAGGAGGCGTGCAGATCCCGCTGGAGGGCGGGCTGCGCCACGGTCAGTACGGTGCCGTCCAGGGCGACGATCACGACCCCGGTGATACTGCCGGTGAGGACGAGGCGCTGACGGCGTCGGGCAGTCATCGGCCCTCCCGCCCGAGGTGTGCGTCCAGCGCGGCCCGGAGCAGCGGCTCGACTTCGTCGGCCCCTGTGGCGAGCTGCAGGCTGCCCCACCTCCACAGCTGGGCGATGCCGTGCAGATTGCTCCACAGGGCGCCCGCGACGACCCTGGCCGGCACATCGGACTGCGGCTGTACCCGGGCGACAAGATCGACGAGTACCTGGAAGAGCGGCAGGCTGGTGTCCCGCAGGCCGAGATGGCCGCTCTCCAGCAGGTCATGCCGGAACATCAGCTCGAACATGCCGCGGTGGGTCAGCGCGAAGTCGAGATAGCCACGGCCCAGGGCCATGAGCTGGGCGCGGGGGTCCGACGGGTGGGCGTCGATGTCCGCCGCGGCCTTCTCCGCCAGATCGGCGAACCCCTGGCGGGCGATGGCGGACAGCAGGGACAGATGGGTCGGGAAGTGGCGCCGCGGCGCCCCGTGGGAGACCCCGGCACGGCGGGCGATCTCCCGCAACGACAGTGCCTGCACTCCCTCTTCGGTCAACAGGTCGATGCCGACCTGGACCAAACGGGCACGCAGGCCCGCCTCTTGATCAGTCATGGACACTGTCTACCGTATGGAGTAGACAGTGTCTACGCGGGTTCCGTCCCGCGGGCCACTGAGGGGCGAGGGAAGCCTTCGGCCGGGAGTCCCGGAGCGCACAACAGCGCCGGCCGCCGCGCCCCGTGGGGGCGAGCGCGACGGCCGGCGGGTGGAGCTGAGGGAGTCAGGTGATTACTCGACGACCTTCAGCAGCTTGTTGGGCGTACCCTCGCTCGGGTTCGTGATCTTGTCCGGGGTGGCACCGTCGGTCAGGGCCTTCGCCACGTCGGCCGGCTTGGCGTCCTTGTGACCGGCCAGGTAGACCGCGGCGGCACCGACGACGTGCGGGGTCGCCATGGACGTACCCGAGATGGTCTTGGTGGCGCCGTCGTTCCAGTCCGAGGTGATGTCGGAGCCGGGGGCGTAGAGGTCCACGACCTTGCCGAAGTTGGAGAAGTCGGACTGCTCGTCATCCTTGGTGCTGGAGGCCACGGTGATGGCTTCCTTCACCCGCGACGGCGAGCCCTGGCCCGCGTCGGAGGACTCGTTGCCCGCCGCGACGGCGAAGGTGACACCGGCGTCGATGGCCTTCTTCACGGCCGCGTCGAGAGCCTCGTCCGCGCCGCCGCCGAGCGACATGTTGGCGACCGAGGGGCCCTTGTGGTTCTTGGTGACCCAGTCGATGCCCGCGACGACCTGCTCGGTGGTGCCGGAGCCCTCACCGTCCAGGACCTTGACGCCCACGATCTTGGCCTTCTTGGCGACACCGTGCTCGGTACCGCCGATGGTGCCCGCGACGTGCGTGCCGTGGCCATTGTCGTCCTCGGCCTTGTCGCTGCCGTCGATGGCGTTGAAGCCGTACGACGCCCGGCCACCGAAGTCCTTGTGCTTGATGTGGACACCGGTGTCGATGACGTAGGTGGTGACACCCTCACCCGCGGTGTCGGGGTAGTTGAACTTCTTGTCGCCCTTGGTGTCTTCCTGGTCGATGCGGTCCAGGCCCCACGACGGCGGGTTGGCCTGGGCTTCGCTGATGTGGAACTTCTTGTTCTGGACGACCTTGTCGACGGCCGGGTCGGCGGCGAGCTGCTTGGCCTCATCGGCGCTCAGACCGGTCGCCGAGAAGCCGTCGATGGCGGAGGAGTAGTTCCGCTTGACCTTGCCGCCGTACTTGGAGGCCAGGTCACCGCTCTCCATGGTGCGGATCGACTTCTTCATCATGACGATGTAGCTGCCGTTCACGGCGCCCTTGGCCTCGGCTCCGTAGATCTTGCCTTCGGCGGCCGGGGACGCGCCCGCGGTGACCGCGGTGACGGCGGCGATACCAGTGGCGGCGACCGCGGCGGTTATTGCCGTGATGAGCCGCTTCTTGCTGGAACGCTTGTGAGCCATTGCGAGGGTTCTCCTCGTTCGTGGTGTGGGGGGAAAGCGTTGCGCAATAGCCCGAACAGACAGGAAGATCTGCGTCGGACTGGTTCGAAACCCTGTCTGATTGATGAGTTCAATTCAAGGCCAGTCGGGGCGTGTGAGATAAGCAACAAGGGCTCTGAAATGGGAAATGTTTCAGAAGTGGTCAAAGCGACCCCGGAGTTGAACCGGAGGGACTCAACTCCGTTTACGTGCCCGCAATAGAGAGTGACGCGGCAGTGAACCGAACGCCGGGCGACAGGTATACCGGTGACGGTTCGTGTTCGGTGGCGGACGTGTGCGTACCGTCCATCACGGCTTCGGGCAGGGGCAGTTGGGGTGTACCGGCCCCCCAACAGCGCTGCTGCTCGGCCATCGCCGGCCTTCTGTGATGACCCGTACGGCTGCGCGCGCTTCAGCGCTGATAGCGGGCCAACACCAGATTGCCGTCCTCGACGAGCCGCTTCCGCAGGGTGTCCAGGCCGATGGCGCCGCTGTAGTACTCCTGAAGACCTGGGGTGGCTATCTTGTCCTTCCATTCCGGATATCCGCGGACGGACTGGGCCGGGGCGGAATGCAGCGAGCCCGCCAGGGCGGTGCCCGTCGCCCAGTCGTATTCGGCGGCCCGCAGCGCCGGATCCTTGAGCGCCTCCTGACCCGTCGGCAGCAGCCAGTCGCCCAGGGCGAGCCGGACCATGTTCGGCGGACTGAGGAGGAAGTCGATGAAGGCCATCGCCTCCTCCTTGTGCGGACAGTCCTCGGCGATCGACAGGGTCTGCGGGCTCACCCCCTGGTCCAGGGCGGTGCCCTTGGGGGCGGGCAGCACCGTCCAGTCGAAGCCCTTGGGCGCCTGCTGGGCGATCTGCTGACGGTAGGAGAAGCCGAGCGGCACCATCGCATAGCGCCCGGCGAAGAAGCCCGGGAGGGTGTCGGAGCCGCCCATGCCCAGGGTCGTACGGGAGGCGCTGCGGTCGACGTTGACCTGGTCGTGGATGGTGCGCGGCACCTGCTGGTCGACGGCGTCGAAGCGCACCTCCACCTTGCCGTCGCGGCGGCGGTGGAAGATCCGGCCGCCCGTGGACAGGGCGAGGTTGAGGGTGGCGGAGACGGGCTCCTTCAGTGGCCAGGCGACGCCGTAGGTGGTGCCGCGGGTCAGCCGCTGTGCCGCCTCCTCGAACTCCTGCCAGGTCCAGGGGTGTTCGGGGGTGGGGATGCGGACGCCGGACCGGTCCAGCTTCGCGCGGTTGGCGATCAGTACCCGTGGTTCCTGGAGGAACGGGACGCCGTGGATCCGGCCGGCGAAGGTGCCGGTCTCCCAGCTGCGCTGCGGGATGTCGCGCTTGAGGCGCGGCGGCAGGAGGGCGGTGAGGTCGGCGAGGTCCCCGCCGTAGGCGAAGTCCGCGAGGTCGTCGGAGGCGTCATGGATGATGTCCGGCGCCTCGCCGCCCTCGAAGGAGGTCAGCAGCTGGTCGTGGACGGTGGTCCAGGAACCCTGGACGTACTGCACCCGGACGTCGGGGTGTTGTCGGTTCCACTCGGCGACCAGCTGTTTGTTGGCCTTGAGCGAGTCCTGCTGCCAGGCCAGCGACTGGAAGCGCAGGGTGATCCGGCCGCCCGCCGTCCGCCGCCGGCCGTCGGAACAGCCCGGCAGCAGGGCCGCGGCCGGCAGTGCGGCGGCCGTCGTGAGCAGGCCCCGCCGGGTGAAACGGGGCGGGCGCCCGGGCGCGCGGTCGTGGCGCATCAGTTCTTCACCGCCCCGGCGAGCATCCCGCCCGTGATCCGCCGCTGGATGGCGGCGAAGAGCAGCAGGCTCGGGAGGGTGGCGAGGAGCGCGGCGGCGGCGAGCGGGCCGAGGTCGGCGACGCCCTCCGCCCCGAGGAAGTGGGTCAGCACGACCGGCAGCGTCTGTTTCTCGGGGGACTTGAGCAGGACCAGGGCGAAGAAGAACTCGTTCCAGGCGGTGATGAAGGCGAACAGCGCGGTGGCGACGAGGCCGGGCGCGAGCAGCGGGGCGGTGACCGAGACGAGCGTACGGAGCCGGCCGGCGCCGTCCACCGCCGCCGCTTCCTCCAACTCCCTTGGTATGGCGCGGACATAGCCGGTCAGCATCCACAGGGCGAACGGCAGCGACCACACCACATAGACCATGATCAAACCGATCCTGGAGTCCACCAGATGGAGGCCCTTCAGGATCAGGAACAGCGGGATGATCACCAGCACCAGCGGGAAGGCCTGGCTGATCACGACCCAGCCGGTGGCCGCCCGGGAGAGACGGTTGCGGAAGCGGGCCAGGACATACGCCATCGGGGTCGCCAGCAGGATCGCGAGCAGCGCGGAGACCGCCGCGGCCAGCAGGCTGTTGCCCGCCGCCGCAAGCAGCGGCTGCTGCGCGAAGGCCTGCCGGAAGTTCTCCAGGGTGGGCGCCTCGGGGATCCAGGTGGGGTGCATGCTGCTGAGTTCCCGCGGCGGCTTGAAGGCGGTGGAGAGCAGCCAGAGGAAGGGGAAGGCGAGGAAGGCGAGATAGCCGAGGAGTGCGGCGTACTGGCCGGCGCGGGTGGCGGTGCGTCGCGGGGTGGCGCGGCGTCGTGAGGTGGAGGTGCGTCGCGCGGTGGAGGTGCGTCGTGGGGTGCCGCGCGGGACGGGGGCGCTTCCCGCACCGCGCGGGGCGCTGCTGCGCTCGCTGCCGCCGGTGCTCTCCGTGGCCGTCACCGGTCGTCGTCCCCCTTCAGCCGGCCGGCCAGATAGACGGCCAGCAGGACCGAGATCACCGCAACCATCGCCAGGCCCATCGTGGCGGCGTATCCGAACTGCCCGTAGCGGAAGGCCTCTTCGTAGGCGAACAGCATCGGCAGTCGGGTCCGGCCGCCGGGGCCGCCGTCGGTCAGCACGAAGACCAGGGCGAAGGAGTTGAAGTTCCAAATAAAGTTGAGCGCGGTGACGGCGAGGGCGATGGGTTTGAGGGCGGGCCAGGTGACGGTGCGGAAGCGGCGCCAGGCGCCCGCGCCGTCCATGGACGCGGCCTCGTGCAGTTCGCGGGGCACGTTCTGCAGACCGGCCAGCAGGGTGACGGTGGTCTGGGGCATCCCTGCCCAGACGCCGACGACGATGACCGCGGGCAAGGCGGTGGCCAGTCCGCTCAGCCAGTCCCGGCCGTCGCCGGCTCCGGACAGGCCCAGGCCGCGCAGGGTCTCGTTCAGGATGCCGGCGTCCGGGTGGTAGACCAGCCGCCACATGATGCCGACGACGACCTCGGGCATCGCCCACGGGATGATCGCGAGCGCCCGGGCCAGCCAGCGCAGCCGCAGATCGAGATGGAGCAGCAGGGCGAGCCCGAGGGCGAGGAGGAACTGCGGGACGGTGACGCCGAAGGCCCATATCAGGCCGATCCGAAACGAGTCCCAGAACAGCGAGTCCTGGAACAGGTCGGAGAAGTTCAGCAGCCCCACGAAACGGGTGGCCTGGGTCCGGCCCGACTGGGCGTCGGTGAACGCCAGCCCGATGCCGTACAGCAGCGGCCCCACGCTCAGCACCAGGATCGGGAGCAGCGCGGGCAGCACGAGGAACCAGGCGCCCAGGTCGCGCCGGGGCCGGGCGGCGCCGTCCGCGGCCGGTGCGGTGGACCGCCGGGGAGCGGTCGTCAGGGTCATCGGAGGGGCTCCGCACGACGCGGTCCGGGCGGTCTGCCCCCGTATGCCCCCGCCGTTGGCACCGCTGCCATCGCTCCCCCTCTCCCCCGCCGGCCGTTCCCGGCCGCCGTCATCGTCGTGACGGCCGGCACCCCCGTCAAGGTCCCCGGCCGATTCCCCGGCGGAACTCCCCGCCGGGGATGTCCTACGGGGCCATGAGGCCGACCTGCGACACTGGTCGCGAACCGGCACCGCAGGAGGCACCCCGATGACCGAACCGAGCCCCGCCGCCTTCACGGAGGCGCGCGCCCGGGACGTGCTGGCCGCGGCCGGGCACCCCGAGGCGGCGGCCGATGCCGCGCTGCTCTCGCTCGGCGAGAACGCCGTCTTCGCCCTCGGCGACAACGGACCGGTCGTACGGGTGGGCCGCAGCGCCGAACTCCTGGAGCGCGCCGAGCGGGAACTGGGCGTGGCCCAGTGGCTGGCGGCCGAGGGCGTGCCGGCCGTACGGGCCGCGGAGCCCGTGGCGACGCTGGCCGACGGGCATCCCGTGACCTACTGGCAGCGGCTGCCGGAGGCCGTACGGCCCGCCGGTCCGGACGATCTCGCCGCGCTGCTGAAGCTGGTGCACGCGCTGCCCGAGCCGCCGTTCGCACTCCCCCGGCGCGAGCTGCTCGGCGGTGTCGAGCGCTGGCTGCGGCTGGCCGGTGACGCCGTGTCGGCGCCGGACGCGGAGTATCTGCGCGGGCGGCGGGACGCCTTCGCGGCGGCCGCCACCGCCCTGGAACCGCATCTGCCGCGCGGCCCCATCCACGGTGACGCGCTGGCCCGCAACATTCATGTCGGGCCCGACGGACCGGTGCTGGTCGACCTGGAAACCTTCTCCTCCGATCTGCGGGAGCACGATCTGGTCGTGATGGCGCTGAGCCGGGACCGCTACGGCCTGGCCCCCGACGCCTACGACACCTTTGTGTCCGTCTACGGCTGGGACGTACGGGACTGGGAGGGCTGCGCCGTGCTGCGCGGGTCCCGGGAGACGGCGAGCTGCGCCTGGGTGTCCCAGCACGCGCCCGGAAACCCGGCGGCGCTCAGGGAATTCCAGCGCCGGATCGCCTCCCTGCGCGACAAGGACGCGACGGTGCGGTGGTATCCCTTCTGAGCGGGGCGGCCTGACGGGCCGAGTCCGGCGAGCGGGCTATCGCTCGGCCCTGGCCTGGTACGGGATCAGCGGCCAGGCCGGCTCGACTATCGCCTGTGGGTCACCGGAGCGCCGCAAATACGCCTGGAACGAGGCGGCTTGATCAGCGGCCGCCTGCTCCTGGAGGGTGTGCAGCGCGCGCGGCGACGGGAGGGCGACGGCCGGGTACTTCTCCCCGATACGCCGGGCGACGCCGGCCGCGGCCGCCGCATCGGCGCCCGCTTCGTGGGCACCGTCCAGCCGGACGCCGTAGTGACCGCAGAGCGCCTGGAGGGCGCGCTTCCCCTTGCGGTAGCGGTCCACGTGCTTGTCCAGGACGAGGGGGTCGATGACCGGTGCGGGTGCGTGTCCGAGGCGTTCGGTCAGGGTGCGCAGGCCGTGGCGCCGGCACTCGCGGTCCAGGAGCGAGAGGTCATAGCGGGCATTCATCACCACCAGCGGGATCTCCGCGCGCAGGGCCTCGGCCAGCGCCTCGGTGATCTCCTCTATGGCAGTCGCCGGCGGACGCCCGTGTTCTTGGACATATGCGGTCGAAATGCCGTGAATGGCCGCCGCCTCGTCGGGAATCGGCACCCCCGGGTCGAGCAGCCACGTCAGCTTCCCGGCCGGCCGGCCGTCCCCCTCCAGCCGGAGCAGGGCCGCGGTGACGATGCGGTCCTGCTCGACGTCGGTGCCCGTGGTCTCCAGATCGAAGCTGACCAGCAGCCCCTGATGCCAGCTCATGCCCAAACCTCGCTTCGCCCGGCCCCGCACTCACTCGGCGCGCGCCCTCCCATGAAGATCCCCCGGCATTCGGCCGGGGGGACATCCATGCTGCACTCGCTCATGCGGGGCCTCCTTCGGTGGTACTTCCCCCGTTGCTCATTCACTCTCCCACGCACCACTGACAATCCACCGGCCACCTGTCGCGGCAGGGAGCCCACGGCCCGCCGCGCCCCTAGGCTGACCGCCATGGACCTACGGCTGGCAGGACACAGCGCGCTGGTGACGGGCAGCAGTGCGGGTATCGGGGCCACGATCGCCGAGACGCTGGCGGACGAGGGGTGCGACGTCCTCGTCCACGGGCGGAACGCGGGGGCCGCGGCGGCCGTCGCCGAACAGGTCGCGGCCCGCGGTGTGCGGGCCGAAGTGGTGCTCGGTGATCTGACGGAACCGGGCGTCGCCGAGCAGGTCGCCCTCACCGCACGGGACTTCGGGGCGCACATCCTCGTCAACAACGCGGGTCCGTTCGCCGAGCACGACTGGGAGAGCTCCCGGCCGTCCGACTGGCGGACCGCCTTCGAGGGGAACGTCCTGCCGACGGTGCGGGTCAGCCAGACGCTGCTGCCGTCGCTGCGCGCCCACGGCTGGGGCCGGGTGATCACCATCGGCAGCCGGGCCGTACGGACCCCGCTGCCCCACATGGTGGCGTTCTCCGCCGCCAAGGCCGCCGTGGTGAACATGACCACCAGCCTGGCCCGGCACCTCGCCGGGACCGGGGTCACCGCGAACTGTGTCAGCCCGGGGGTGATCCTCACCCCCTCCATGTACCGGATGTTCGAGGAGCGGGCGGCGGCGGAGGACGGCCCCCAGGAATGGCCGGACGAGGCGGACCTCGTCAAGGAGTATGCGCCGAACCCGAGCGGGCGGCTGGGGCGCCCGGCGGACATCGCGTCCGCGGTCGCCTATCTGGCGAGCCCGCTCGCGGACTACGTCAACGGGATCGAGCTCCGGGTGGACGGGGGGATCACGGGGACGCCGTAGTTCTCGCTCCCCGGGCCCCCGCGCTCCCCGTCGCTTCCTTCACCAGCACCTCCGGTGCCACCCCCGCGCCGCTCGCATACGCCGCCTCGTACGCCGCGTCGCCCAGGCCGCGGCGTGCCGTGGCCGTACTCCGGGCCACATCGCCGCGCTCCGCGGCCGGCTGGGGCGCGCCCGCGGTGGCGCGGGCCGCGGCCGCACACCCCAGCAGCCGGGCCGCGACGGCGCACCGGCCGGTCAGTGCCACCGCGCCGGCCAGCCCTTCCAGGGCCAGCGCGACGGCACGCGGGTCGGCGGTGGCGCGGGCCGCCACGAACCCGTCCAGGTGGTGACGGCGGGCGGTCTCCGGATCGCCCCGCAGTTCGGCGAGGAAGCCCAGCTCGCTCAGGACGAATGCGGTACCGGGGTCGCCGTCCCGGCCGAGGCACCACTCCAGCCAGGGCAGCAGATGCGCCTCGGCGTCGTCGAGGCGGCCCTCCCGCCGGGCGCCGAGGGCGAGTCCGCACTCGGCGAACATCTCGCCCCGCAGGTGCGACTGTTCCGCGGCCAGCCGCATCCCCCGCTCGTGGAAGTCGCGGGCGGCCGCCAGATCACCGGTCAGCAGCGCGATCCGGCCCAGTCCGGAGAGCTTGTAGGAGGCCTGGATCCAGAGGCCGAGCTCCTCGGCGATCCGCAGCCCGTCCCGGTGGAGCCGGGCCGCGCGGCCGTAGTCACCGGTGATCTCCGCAAGGGCGCCGAGCGCATCGGCGGCCTGCAACTGGCCCCAGCGGTCGCCCAGTTCACGGAAGAGCGCGGCGCTCTCCTCGGCATCGCGGAGCCGGGCCCGGAGATCTCCGCCGACGCTGCCCTGGGCGCGGCTGCTCAGCGCCGCGGCGATGCCCCAGCGGTCGCCCAGGGCCCGGAAGGCGGCCAGCGAGTCCGCCACCCGCTCCCTCGCCACTGCCGGTTCGCCCAGGCCGACTTGGGCGAAGCCCAGGAACCACTGGGCCCAGGCCCGGGCGCCCGGGTCGTCATGGGTCCCGTACTGCCGGAGCACGGCCGTGGCCCGCTCCACGGGGTCGGTGTCATCGCCCGCCAGTGAGGCCATGCCGACCTGCCAGGTGGCGGCACGCAGGCGGCGCCCCTCGGCGGCCGGGTCCCCGGCGTCCGCCGCCGTCGCGCGGGCGGCCTCGTACGCCGCGAGCGCCGCCGTCAGCGAGCGGCCCGCCTCCGCGAGCCGGCCGCGCAGGAACCAGTACCAGGCCAGCGCGTCGACCAGGCGCAGCGCGTGGTCCGCGGCGCCTTCCCGGACCGCGGCGTCCAGGGCGTCCCGCAGGTTCGCCGTCTCCTGGTCGAGCCGCTCCAGCCACTCGCGTTGGTCCGGCCCGTACAGCAACGGGGCGGCGCGCTCGGCCAGTTCGGTGTAGTGGCGGTGGTGTCTCCGGCGTACGGCCGTCAGTTCACCGGCCTCCCGCAGACGTTCGAGGCAGTAGGCGGCGACCGTCTCCAGGAGCCGGTAGCGGGGGCCGTACGGTGTCCGGGCCACCGTCACCAGGGAGCGGTCCACGAGACGGGCCAGCAGATCGAGCACCTCGTCCCGTCGGACGCCGTCGCCCGCGCAGACCGTTTCGGCGGCCTTCAGGGTGCAGCCGTCCGCGTGGACGGCGAGCCGGCGCAGCACGGTGCGTTCGGCGGCGGGCAGCAGCTCCCAGCTCCAGTCGATCATTGCGCGCAGGGTCTGCTGACGGGGCGGGACCCCGCGCCGACCGGACGCCAGCACCCGGAACCGGTCGTCCAGCCGGGCGCTCAGCTCCCGTACGCCCAGGGCCCGTACGCGGGTGGCGGCCAGCTCCAGGGCGAGCGGGATACCGTCCAGGCGGCGGCAGATCTCCGCCACGGCGGCCGTGGCGTCGGCGTCGAGGACGAAGTCCGGGTCGGCGGCGCTCGCGCGGGCCGTGAACAGCTCGACGGCACCGGCGGGTTCCAGCGGCGGTACGGGCCACAGCGTCTCGCCCGTCAGGCCCAGCGATTCCTGGCCGGTCACCAGCACCCGGAGGTCCGGGGCGGCGCCGAGCAGTTCGGCGGTGACCTCCGCGGCCGCCTCGACGAGGTGCTCACAGTTGTCCAGCACGAGCAGCAGGCGTTTGCCGCGTACCGCGCCGATGAGGCGCTCGGCCACCGGTCCGGCCGAGGCGCCCTCCCGGATGCCCAGCACGGCCAGCACCGCCTCGGCCACCTGGGCAGCGGTGCACTTGCTCCCGGCGCGCTCGGGGGCGTCCGGGCGGCTCAGCGCGGCCAGTTCGACCAGCCAGACACCGTCCGGGAAGGAGCCGGCCAGCCGGCCGGCGGTCTCCAGGGCGAGGCGGGTCTTGCCCACGCCACCGGGGCCGGTGAGCGTCACCAGGCGGTTGGCCGCCAGGAGCGCCTCGATCCGGCGTACGGCGTCCCGGCGGCCGAGGAGTGCGGTGAGGGGGGTGGGGAGGTTGGTGCGGGGGCGGGGGCCGGCCGGCGGTGCGGTGGCCAGGTCCGGTTCCGGCCGGTCCGTGGGGCGGGTGGTGCCGCCGTCGTGGCGGGTGCCGCCATCGTGGCGGGTGCCGCCGTCGTGCCGGGCTCCGTGGTCGTGGCGAGTGCCGTCGTCGCGCTGGGCGCCTTGACCCTGCCAGGCACCGCCGTCCTGCCAGGCACCGCCGTCGTGGCGGGCGCCGCCGTCCTGCCAGGCACCACCGTCATGCGGCCGCCACGGCTCCTGGCGCAGGATCGCCCGGTGTGTCGCGGTGAGTTCGGGGCCGGGGTCCACCCCCAGTTCGTCGGCCAGGCGCGCGCGGATCTCGTCATAGGCGGCGAGTGCGTCGCTCTGCCGGCCGGCCCGGTACAGGGCGGTCAGCTGCAGGGCGCGCAGCCGTTCCCGGAGCGGGTGCCGGGCCGCCAGACCGGCCAGCTCGGCGGTCAGCGGGGCGTGCTCGCCCAGCTCCAGGCGGGCCGCGGCCCGCTCCTCCAGCGCCGTCAGCCGCTGCTCCTCCAGGCTCTCGGCCACCGGGCGCACCAGGTCGCTGTCCGCGAAGCCGGCGAACGCGGGGCCGTGCCACAGTTCCAGGGCCTCGCCGAGCAGTCCGGCCCGTTGTCGCGGGGTGGCGGCGGCCCGGGCGCGGGCGGTCAGCGCCGTGAAGAGGCCGGCGTCCAGGGCGTCGGGGGCGATGTCCAGCCGGTAGCCCGGCGGGGTCGCCGTCACCAGTTTGCGGGCGCCGGGCTCCGCGGTGTCCAGGGCGCGGCGCAGCTGCGAGACCTTGCTCTGGAGGGAGGCCGTGGGACGGGCGGGCGGCCGCGGGCCCCAGAGGTGTGCGACGAGCCGGGCGGTGGACACGGGGCGGCCGTGGTGCGCCAGCAGCGCGGCGAGCAGGGCGCGTACCTTCGTCTCCGGGACGGGAGCGGGGCGGCCGTCGGCGGACCGCACGTCCAGGGGGGCGAGTACACGGAAGTGCATTGCCCCACGGTAGTCGGGGGCCGGTCCGCGGTGCCGGGTGGCCCGTCGTGCGGCGACTGCCGCCCCCGCGGGTGACGGGGGCGGCGTCCGGTTCAGGAAACCGACGTCCGGTTCAGGAAACCGGCCGCTTCAGGAAACCGGCCGGGAATCCGCCCACATGCTCTCGAATTCCTCCCGGTAGGTCTCGAACAGGCCGTTGTCACCGTCGCGGGTGTGGGCGTCCTGGCGGACGACCTCCCGGCCGCCGCCGCGGAGGACGAGGACGGGGGATTCCATTCCGCGGCTCTTGCGCAGGTAGGGCTGGACGACGGCCACACCGTCAGGGCCATCGCCGTCGACGAGGTAGGCGGTGAAGCGCGGGGTCTCGTCGAAGACCTGGATCTCGAAGGCGCCGGGGTCGCGCAGCCGGGCCCGCACCCGCCGCATATGGAGGATGTTCATCTCGATGGAGCGGCTCATCTCGCCCTTCTTGAGGCCGATTTCGCGCTCCCGGCGGCGGACCGCGCTGCTGGCGGGGTTGAGGAAGAGCAGCCGGACGCGGCAGCCGGATTCGGCGAGCCGGACCAGGCGACGGCCCGAGTAGTTCTGGACCAGGAGGTTGAGGCCTATGCCCACGGCGTCGAGGCGGCGGGCGTCGCCGAAGAGGTCCTCGGCGGGGAGCTGGCGCTGCAGGCGCACCCGGTCGGAGTGCACCCCGATGACATCGGCGTAGCGGTCGCCGACCAGGTCCTCCACCGCGTCGATGGGCAGCCGTCCGGAGATACGGGTGCCGACGCCGGAGCCGAGGATGTCCAGGAGGCGGGCGGAGGCGCGCTCGGCCTGGGCGAGGACCGTCTCGGACAGGGCGCGGTTGCGGGAGACGATGTTGCGGGCGACCTCGAGTTCGTCGAGGGCCAGCTCGACATCGCGGCGGTCGTCGAAGTACGGCTCGAAGCAGGGCCAGTGCTGGACCATCAGTTCGCGGAGTTGCGGAAGGGTCAGAAAGCTGACGATGTTGTCGTCGGCGGGGTCGAGGAGGTAGCCCTTGCGGCGGCTGACCTCGCGGACGGCGACCGCCCGCTGCACCCACTCCTGACCGGCGGGACCGGCCGCGGCGACGACCCATTCGTCGCCGTGCACCGGCTCGTAGATGGGCCGCAGGACGGCGGCGACGACGGCCCGCAGCCGTTGCTCGACGAGATTCAGCCAGATGTAGGCGCGGCCGGCCCGGCGGGCGCGGGTGCGCACCTCGCTCCAGGCCTCGGCGCCCCAGTCCAGCTCCGCACCGATCTCCAGCGGTCGTGCCAGGGACACCGCGCCGGGCGGTGCGTCGACGGAGCCGCCCTCATGGCCCTCATGACTCTCGTCACCAGGGGGCAACTCCAGCCCGCCGCTCACCTGCCACCGCCTTCCGAACCCCCGTGCCAACGATCAAGGCAGACTACTGCGGTGCGGGAGGCGGTGCAGCAGGATGGGTGGAGTCGGTTATCAACTCCCCTTATCCATAGTGCCCGTTGTGCCCGGACAGCGAGGGGGGAGTGAGCGGATTCATAGCGGTGACATCGCGTGGGACCAGCTGGAAGCCCTGCCAGTGCACGGGCATCGGCTCCTGGTCCTCGTCCCTGGCGATGTGGTGGAACCCGATGTTGACCCACGCGATGGGGTGTTTCAGCGGCTGGCCGTTGACCCAGGTGTCGACGCTGTTGCCGGCCTTGGTGCCGCAGTTGGCCAGGTTGTTGCTGGCGAACTGTTCACATGTGTTGTACTCGGTGAAATAGACGTCATGTCTGGTGTAACTGCGCCCGGCGTATTTGCTGGTGGGGCCGGGGACGATCTCGTACGAGCGCGGGTGGCCGTCCTTGTTGCGGCCGGCGCCGACCACCCGCCACCAGCGCAGCGGGCCGGCGTCCCCGGCCAGCTCCTTGGTGACCGGCGTGCGGGTGGTGCGGATGGTGGGGGTGCGGCCGCCGCCCGGGACGGTGGTGGCCGAGTCGAACTGCTCGACCTTGTTGCCGGCGGAGCCGCCCAGGCCGAAGTTCAGCCGCCAGAAGACATTGTGGCTGTGGCTGGTGGCGTAGTCCTTGGCGCCCTTGCCGAGCGGCGCGCCCCGGCCGTCACCGGCGTCGTAGTCGGCGGGTGAGACGGTGCCGGTGGCGCCGACCTGCAGGGTCATGGTGCCGTCGCCGGAGAACCGCCATTCGCTGATGTACTCGTACCAGCCGACCTTGTTGACGGTGTAGAGCAGCAGGTCCGTGCCCTGGAGCTGGTAGATCTTGGCGCGCTCGCCGGGGTAGGGGCCCATGCGGTAGGCGTGGCCGCGGGCTCGGGTGGTGGCGCACAGCCCGCGGATGTCGGGGTGGGCGGGGTCCCAGGCGCCGGGCACCTTGACGGTCTTGAGGGTGCCGCCGGGGCATTCGGCGGGGTCGAGCTTCTGCAGGCCCTGGGCGAAGCCCTGCCCGGTGAGGTCGTCGTACTCGTTCCGGCCGTCGTCGTAGGGGACGTGGATCTGGGCGAGTTTGGCGGTGGTGAGCACCTTGACGGGGGTGCGTTCGCCCTTGGGCTGGTAGGAGATGTCGTCCAGGACGAGACCGGCGTTGCCCTCGTAGTGCCAGCACATGCGCCAGACGGTGCCGCCGTCGAGCGTCTGGGTGATGCGGTGGGCGGCACTGCAGTTCGGGGTCGGTACGGGTGCGGCGGGGGCCTCGGGGGCGGCCTGGGCGGCCGGGCCGGCCGTCAGGGCGGCCACGGCGAGCAGCAGGGGGGCGGTGGCGAGGAGCGCGGCGCGACGGTGCGGGCGGCGGGTGCCGGTGGTGCGTCTTCCGGGCATGGCGGAGGCTCCGGTGGGGTGGAGTGGCGGTCGGTGGGGGCGCCGGTCAGCCCAGGCGGGCGACGGTGCGGGCGCTGAGGTCGATCACGAAGCGGCGGGTGTCGATCCACCGGCCGTTCTTGACCTTGGTGAAAAGGCGGATGCAGCGGTGTTGCCCGCAGTCGCCCAGGGCTCCCGGCGCGTCGCCTTCCGCGCGGCCGCGGTAGACGAAGCCGGTGACGGAGAGCGGATCCGGACCGGTGAGGTCACGTCCGGTGGCGTCGCGGTAGTCCTGGCGCAGACCGGATCCCAGCGGGGCGGCGATCAGCAGCCGGGCCGCCTCGACGGCCTCGGCGCGGCTGGGCGGCGGCTGGACGCCGTGCCGGGCGTCCGCCGACTCCACCGTCGAGGTGGTGAGGTTGACGGTCTTGGTGAGGTAGCTGTCGTCCCGGTAGTCGTAGAAGGTGACCGTCGCCCGGCGCGGCGGGTCGGCGAGCCCGGTCTCCGCGGGGGTGAGTTCGGCCAGGTCGGTGGTGAGGGGCTCGGGACCCGGCCTCCCGGTGACGTTCCGGGCGGCGCCGCGCGGGGTGCGCGGCAGCGCCAGGTCCCGGGCGCGCCGGAGTTCGTCGTCGGTGAGCGGGTCCCGTCCCCGGCCGCGCTCCCCCTCCACGGGGGGTCTCTCGACGACGCCGGGTGGTGGCGGCCCCTGGTCGCGGCCCGGGCCGGGCGCGGCGGCCGCGGCGGGCCGGCTCCGGGGGTCCGTTCCGGCGGCGGCGCCGGCGTCGGACGGCAAGGTGACCGCGACCATGGCGGCGGTGCCGGTCAGGGCGATGGCGGCGCCCGCGACGGCCTTGCCGAGGTGGCGGTGCATCAGGTGGTGCACGGTTCCCCCCTGCTGTCACCTCGTCGTGACATGCATGTCGGTTCCCCCCGGTAGTCCTCCAGTAGGACGACCAGTAGGACGATCCGACATCGCGGCAGGTTGCCACCATTCAGCGGAGATCTCGCGAAAAGCCCTTTGTGTGCGACAAGTTGCGCCATCCAGGGGGAAGTATGGCGAACCGTTCCGCGGACGTGTGTCGTGGAGTCGCCGCAGCGCCCGACGAGAAAGTGGAAGAGTCTACCCATGCAGGTCTGGCCGGGACAGATGTATCCGCTGGGTGCCACCTATGACGGGGCGGGCACCAACTTCGCGGTGTTCTCCGAAGCCGCGAAACGCATCGAACTGTGTCTGCTGCACGACGACGGTTCGGAGACCGCCGTCGAGCTGCGCGAGAGCGACGCCAATGTGCGGCACGCGTATCTTCCGGGGGTGATGCCGGGGCAGCGTTACGGCTTCCGGGCGCACGGTCCGTACGAGCCGGAGCGGGGGCAGCGCTGCAATTCGGCGAAGCTGCTGCTCGACCCGTACGCCCGCGCCATGAGCGGCCGGATCGACTGGGACGAGGCCATCTACGGCTACCACTTCGGGCGTCCCGAGGTGCGCAACGACCTGGACTCGGCGCCGCACACCATGGCGTCGGTGGTGGTCAACCCGTACTTCGACTGGGGTGACGACCGCCCGCCACGCACCGCGTACCACGAGACGGTGCTCTACGAGGCCCATGTGAAGGGCCTGACGATGCGCCATCCGGAGCTCCCCGAGGAGCTGCGCGGCACCTATGCCGCGCTGGCGCATCCGGCGATCATCGATCATCTGACGAAGCTCGGGGTGACCGCGCTGGAGCTGATGCCGGTGCATCAGTTCGTCCAGGACCACCGGCTGGTGGACGCGGGGCTGACGAACTACTGGGGCTACAACACCATCGGGTTCTTCGCCCCGCACAACGCCTATGCGTCCTGGGGCGACCGCGGGCAGCAGGTGCTGGAGTTCAAGACGGCGGTGCGGGCGCTGCACCAGGCCGGTATCGAAGTGATCCTCGACGTGGTCTACAACCACACCGCCGAGGGCAGCCATCTGGGCCCGACGCTGTCGTTCCGGGGGCTGGACAACGCCTCCTACTACCGGCTGTCGGACGACAAGCAGTACTACATGGACACCACGGGCACCGGGAATTCGCTGCTGATGCGCAGCCCGCATGTGCTCCAGCTGGTGATGGACTCGCTGCGCTACTGGGTGCAGGAGATGCGGGTGGACGGCTTCCGCTTCGATCTGGCGGCGACGCTGGCCCGGCAGTTCCACGAGGTGGACCGGCTGTCGTCGTTCTTCGACCTGGTCCATCAGGATCCGGTCGTCAGCCAGGTGAAGCTGATCGCCGAGCCGTGGGACGTCGGTGAGGGCGGCTATCAGGTGGGGAACTTCCCGCCGCTGTGGACCGAGTGGAACGGGAAGTACCGGGACACCGTGCGGGACCTGTGGCGGGGCGAACCGCGCACCCTGGCGGAGTTCGGGTCCCGGCTGACGGGTTCCTCGGACCTCTACCAGGAGGACGGGCGCCGGCCGCTGGCCTCGGTGAACTTCGTGACCTGCCATGACGGCTTCACGCTGCACGATCTGGTCGCGTACAACGACAAGCACAACGAGGCCAACGGCGAGGACAACCGGGACGGGGAGCGCTTCAACCGGTCCTGGAACTGCGGTGCCGAGGGGCCGACCGACGATCCCGGGGTGCGGCGGCTGCGGGCGCGGCAGATGCGCAACTTCCTGGCCACGCTGATGCTGTCGCAGGGCGTGCCGATGCTCAGCCACGGGGACGAGTTCGGGCGCAGCCAGGGCGGCAACAACAACGCGTACTGCCAGGACAACGAGCTGTCGTGGGTGCGCTGGCCGGAGCGGGGGCGGGGCGGGGGCGCCGGGGAGACCGACCGTACGGACGCGGACGGGCCGGACGGACTGGACGGGCCGGACGCGGCGGCGGACGAGGACGCGGAGCAGCGGGCGCTGCTGGCGTTCGTCCGGCAGATGGTGTGGCTGCGGCGCGACCATCCGGTGTTCCGGCGCCGGCGGTTCTTCCAGGGCCACCCGATGGAGGGCACCCATGACGAGCTGTCCGACATCGCCTGGTTCACGGCGGGCGGCGAGGAGATGGGGCCGCGCGACTGGCAGTCGGTCCATGCGAAGTCGCTGGCGGTGTTCCTCAACGGCAGCTCGATCTCCGAGCCGGGCCCCCGGGGCGAGCCGGTCACCGACGACTCGTTCCTGCTGATGTTCAACGCCCACGACCAGGAGAAGGAGTTCATGGTGCCCGAGCACCTGGGCCGGCAGTGGCAGGTCGTGGTGGACACCGACCGGCCGCAGGCGGTGGCGGACGGCGGCGGCGCCAAGGTCAAGGCCGGCGACCGGCTGACGCTCATCGGGCGGAGCCTGCTGGTGCTGCAGCGGCCGGCGTGAGCGCGGCGGCCGGACGGTCCGTGCCCCGGGTGGTCAGGGCGAGGCCGAGGATCAGGACGGCGGCGCCGACGGCCACCGCGAAGGCGGCGGTCGGCCCGTGGGCCTCGGCGAGCCGGCCGGAGACGGCCAGGGACAGGGCCTGGCCGCCCACGATCGCGCTGGTCAGAAAGGCCATCGATTCGGCCAGCCGGCCGGCGGGCACCAGCCGTTCGGTGAGGCCGAACAGCGTGATCAGATGCGGGGCGAAGGCCGCGCCGAGGACCACGACGGCCAGGTAGAGCGCCCCCAGGGACCGTACGAACAGCAGCGGCACGGACAGCACGATCAGCGCCACGGCCGCCGCCCGCCAGCGTGCCGGCAGCCCGATCCGGGCGGGCACCAGCGCCAGCGAGAGCCCGGCGACCGCGCTCATCACGCCCATCGCGGCATAGACCAGCCCGGCCTGGGCGGGCCGGTGGAGGTCTGCGGTGAGCGCGGTGATACCGGCCTGGCAGGCACCGAAGAGGGCGCCCTGCAGCACCATCGAGGCGCGCATGGCATGCACCGCGCGGGGCATCCGGGCGCGGGCGGCCCGGGCGGCGGGGCGCCGGGCGCGGGGACCGTCCGGGGCGGGAGCCGGGCCGGAAGAGACCGGCGCCCGGGCGGACGGGGCGCCCGTGGGCCGCACCGCAGCGGCCGTGGGATGCAGGGCGAAGGCCGAGCCGCAGACCGCGAGCAGCAGCGCGGCCAGGGCGAGCGCCACGGCCGGGTGGGCCACCGTGGCGGACAGTCCCACCAGCGCCGGACCGAGCACGAACGACACCTCGTCCAGAGTGCCTTCGAAGGACAGCGCGGTGTGGACCAGGCGGTCGTCGGCCCGTGCGCGACGGGCCAGCGCAACGAGCCGGGTGCGGGCCAGCGGCCCGATCTGCGGCACCCCGGCACCGGCGAGCAGCGCGATCAGGGCGAGCGGCAGCGCCCCGGTCCGGGCGAGGGCGGCGAGCACCAGCGCGGTCACGGCGAGGGCGTCGAACCAGCAGGCGGCCAGCACCACCGGCCGCTGTCCGTGCCGGTCCGCGAGCCGGCCGAGCAGCGGGCCGCCCGCGGTCTGTCCCGCCGCCAGCGCACCGCCCACCAGCCCCGCGGTGGCCAGCGAGCCGCTCGTCTCCGCCACCAGCAGCAGACTGCCGAACTGGCACATGGCGGTGGGGAGCCTGCCGAGGAAGGACAGGACGGGCAGCATCGGCCCGCCCAGCGCGAGCACCCGGCGGAAGGCGGCGGTGGCAGCGGTCATCGCCAGACGCTAACCGGCGGGCCGCCGCGCGCCCCACGCACCGGACCTACGAAGCTCCCCGCCCCCGGAGCCCACTCCGTCGGAGGAAACAACGACACCGTGCGGGAGGCGGATGACACAACGGGCCTCCGGCGGGGTACGGGTGTTCCCATGACGCAGCCCTCGAGTCCGTCGCCGACCGCCACCTACCGGCTGCAGCTCCAGCCGGACTTCCCGTTCGCCGCCGCCGAGCGGGCCGTCCCGCATCTGGCCGCGCTCGGCATCTCCCACCTGCACCTCTCACCGGTGCTGGAGGCCGTGCCGGGCTCCACCCACGGCTATGACGTCGTCGACCACACCACGGTACGGGCCGAGCTCGGCGGTGAGACGGGGCTGCGGGCGCTGGCGGCGACGGCCCGCTCGCACGGCCTCGGGCTGATCGTCGACCTGGTGCCGAACCATATGGCGGTGCCGGAGCCGATGTCGCTGAACGGGCCGCTGTGGCAGGTGCTGCGCGACGGCCCGGAGTCCCCGTACGCGCGGTGGTTCGACATCGACTGGGACGCCGGGCACGGCGGACGGCTGCTGCTGCCGGTGCTCGGCGGCCGGATCGGCGAGGAGCTGCGGCACTTCCGCGTCGAGGGCGAGGTGCTGCGCTATCACGGGCATGCCTTCCCGCTGCGCCCCGGGACGGAGATGCTGCCGCCGGCCCGCCTCCTGGACGCCCAGTGGTACCGCCTCGGCTGGTGGCGGCTGGCCCGCAGTGAGCTGAACTACCGCCGCTTCTTCACCATTTCGGAGCTGATCGGGGTGCGCGTCGAGGACCCCGAGGTGTTCGAGGCGACCCATGGCACGGTGCTGCGGCTGATCCGCGAGGGCGTCATCGACGGGCTGCGCATCGACCACCCGGACGGTCTGGTGGACCCCGGCGGCTATCTGGCCCGGCTGCACGAGCGGACCGGCGGCCGCTGGACGGTCGTGGAGAAGATCCTCTCCGCTGACGAGCGGCTCCCGGACAGCTGGGCCTGTGCGGGCACGACCGGCTATGACGCCCTGCGGCACATCGACGGACTCTTCGTCTGCCCGCAGGGCGCCGGACGGCTGTTCTCCCACTACCGGGACTTCGTCACCCCGCTGGCCGACGAGGGCGGCGACTGGGAGGAGACGGTGCGCCGGGCCGCGTACGAGGTCGTCACCCACGAGCTGGCCGCGGAGATCGAGCGGCTGGTGCGGACCGCGGCGCGGATCAGCGCACGCGCCCCCGAACCGGGCGACCATGCGACCTGGGCGCTGCGGCACGCGCTCCGTGAGCTGCTGGTGCGGCTGCCGGTCTACCGTCCCTATGCGGCGGATCCGGCGCGGGCCGGGCAGGACGCGGCCATGCTGGACGCGGCGGCGGCGCAGGCGCGTACCGCCTTCCGAGTGCCCGAGGAGGCGCGGGCGGTGGATCTGGTCCGCGATCTGGCGCTCGGCCGGCTGACCGACGCCCCGGACCAGGGCAGTACGGACTGCGCCGACTTCACCGCGCGGTTCGCCCAGACCGCGTCCGCACTGCACGCCAAATCCGTGGAGGACACCGCCTTCTACCGCTATCCGGTGCTGCTGTCGGCCTGCGAGGTCGGCGGCGATCCGGGGGAGCCGGCGCTCGCCCCGGAGGTGTTCCATACGTACTGCGCCGGGCTGCAGCGGGACCGGCCGCTGTCCGGCACGGTGCTCTCCACCCACGACACCAAGCGCAGCGCCGATGTACGGGCGCGGATCGCGGTGCTGTCGGAGTGCCCGGACCGGTGGCGGGATGTGCTCGGGGCGATGGCCGACGAGGCGGTGTGCGGGGTGGACGGCCTCGGCCCGGCGGACCCGATGGTGTCGTGGCTGGCCTGGCAGACCGCGTTCGGCCTGGGCGCGGCCGGCGACGGCGACGCGGCGGAGCGGGTGGTGCCCGCGGTCCTCAAGGCCGCGCGGGAGGCCGGGCTGCGCACCTCGTGGACCGAGCGGAACGCGGGCTACGAGGAGGCGGTCGAGGAGTTCGTCCGCAACGGGCCCTGTGGTCCCACGGCCGCCCCGCTCGCCGCGCTGGACGGGGAACTCGCCCCGTTCGTCCGCGCGAACGTGCTGGGCGCGGCGCTGCTGCAGCTCACCATGCCGGGCGTCCCCGACCTCTATCAGGGCACCGAACTCGGCTATGCCGCGCTGGTCGACCCGGACAACCGGCGGCCGGCCCGCTTCCGCCCCGAGCTGCTCACCGCGCTGGACGGCGGGAGTCCCCCGCGCGATCCGTCCGGCGAGAAGCTGCGGCTGACCGCCGCGGCGCTGCGGCTGCGGCGCGACCATCCCCAGTGGTTCGGCGCCGCGGCGTCGTACGAGCCGGTGTACGCGGAGGGCCCGGCGGCCGAGCACTGTGTGGCGTTCTGCCGCAGCGGGCGGGTGCTGACGGTGGTGACCCGGCTGTCGCTGCGGCTGGTGGAAACCGGCGGCTGGTGGGACACCCTGCTGCGGCTGCCGCCGGACGGCTCCTGGCGCGAGCTGCTTTCCGGGCGCGAGCTGCCGGGCGGCGCGGTGGTGGGGCTGAGCGAGCTGCTGGCGGAGTCACCGGTGGCGCTGTTCGTCCGCGAGTGACACCGCGTCACATCGGGGCGTCTTGGCTCAGCTCCGCGCTCCCGACCGTGCGCAGCAGCTCCGTGAACTCCGCGGCCGCGCCGGTCGGTTCGACACGGGAGAAGACGGTGATCTCGCGGTGCCAGGGCGGGTCGGTGGGCACGGCCGCACAGTCGAGGCCGCGCAGTTCATGGGCCGCGGTCAACAGCACACCGACGCCCGCCGCGGCCATCCGGACGGCCGTGGAGCTGTGCTGGGTGCGGACGGCGGTACGCGGGGTGAAGCCGACGCGTTCGCACTCCCAGTCCAGCCAGCGCCGGCTGTCAACCACCGGCTCCAGGCTGCAGCGCACCCACGGGCGGTCCGCCAGCTCCGCGAGGCGGACCGACTCCCGGGCGGCGAGCGGGTCGCCGTGCGGGACGACCAGCACCATCCGCTCCTGTCCCACGACAGTGACCGGCCCCGGCCAGTCCTTGGGGCGCGGCCCGAGCGCCAGATCGGCGACCCCGCGGGCCATCTGCTCGTCCAGCTCCTCGGTGGTGGCGTACTCATGGAGCACCAGCCGGACGCCCGGACGCGCGGTGGCCCAGCGGGCGCAGACCTCCGGGAGCACCCCGACCGCCTGGGAGTGCACCGTCGCGATATGCAGTTCGCCGCTCTCCGCGCCGCCCGCCGCGAGCGCGGCGCGGCGGGCCTGCCGGGCGCTGCGGACGGCGAGTTGGGCGTGCGGGAAGTAGGCCCGGCCCATCACGGTCAGCCGCACCCCGCGCGTCATCCGCTCCAGCAGCGGGCCGCCGACCGTCCGCTCCAGCGCCTTGATCTGGTGCGAGAGCGCGGACTGGGTGACGTGCAGCGCCTCGGCGGCGCGGGTGAAGGACTCCTGCTCGACGACCTCGACGAGGTACTCCATCTGCCGCAGACTCATGCCCGCCCCTCCCGGTGCACTCGGCCCCCCTCATGCAGCGCCAGCAGACAGCACCGCACATGAAGGTTCTTCATCACCTCCATGGAAACATTGCCTTGGACTCATCACCGCAGGTGGGCGGAGTCTGATCACATGAGTGAGACAGACCCGAACACGACGGACGTCCTTGTCATCGGCGGTGGCACCGGCGGCTACAGCACCGCCCTGCGCGCCGCGTCCCTGGGCCTGCGGGTGGTGCTGGCCGAACGCGATCTGATCGGCGGCACCTGTCTGCACCGCGGCTGCATCCCCAGCAAGGCCATGCTGCACGCGGCCGAGCTGGTGGACGGCATCGCGGAGGCCCGCGAGCGGTGGGGCGTCAAGGCCACCGTCGACTCCCTGGACTGGCCGGCCCTGGTGGCCACCCGCGACGGCATCGTCGAGCGCAACCACCAGGGCGTGGCCGGGCACTTGCGGACGGCGGGGGTGCGGGTCGTCAAGGGCACGGCGCGGCTGACCGGCCCCCGTACGGTTCATGTCGAGGGCGCCGGGGAGTTCACCGCACGGCGCGGCATCGTGCTGGCCACCGGCTCCCGGCCGCGGCTGCTGCCGGGCCTGGCCGCGGACGGCCGACGGGTGGTGACCAGCGACGACGCGCTGTTCGCGGCCGGACTTCCGGCGTCCGTCCTGGTCCTGGGCGGCGGTGCGATCGGCGTCGAGTACGCGTCCTTCCACCGCTCCATGGGGGCCGAGGTCACCCTCGTCGAGACGGCCGGGCGGCTGCTTCCACTGGAGGACGAGGACGTCGGCCGCCATCTGGCGCGCGGGCTGAAGAAGCGCGGCATCACGGTCCGTACGGGCTCGACGCTGACCGGCACCGAGCTGCTGGCGGACGGGGTGCGGGCCACGGTGCGCACCCCGAAGGGCGAGAAGCTGGTGATCGGGGCCGAGCGGCTGCTGGTCGCGGTGGGGCGGGCCCCGGTGACGGACGGGCTGGACCTGGCGGCGGCCGGGCTGGCGGCGGACGAGCGGGGGTTCGTCGCGCCTGCGGACTGGTCACGGCTGGAGACCTCCGTGCCGGGCATCCACGTGGTCGGCGATCTGCTGCCGCCGCCCTCCCTGGGGCTGGCCCACGCCTCGTTCGCGGAGGGCCTGTTGGTGGCGGAGACGCTGGCGGGCCTGCCGTCGCGGGCGGTGGACTACGCGACCGTGCCGCGGGTGACGTACTCCTCGCCGCAGACCGCCTCGGTCGGCCTGACCGAGGCCGAGGCGCGCGCCCGCGGCCTGGACATCAAGGTGAACACCATGCCGCTGGCCGCCACCGCCAAGGGCATGGTGCACGGTCAGGGCGGCATGGTGAAGGTGATCGCGGCGGCGGACGGGGCGGGCGGCGATTGGGGTCTCCCCTGGGCATGGGGGTCCCCCCGCTCGAACGAAGTTGAGAGTGGGGGAGAAGTTGAGAGCCTGGGGAAGACCGGCGCGGTGCTCGGCGTCCATCTCGTCGGGCCGCAGGTCTCGGAGATGATCGCGGAGAGCCAGCTGATCGTGGGCTGGGACGCCGAACCGGCCGATGTCGCCCAGCACATCCACGCCCACCCGACACTGTCGGAGGCGGTCGGCGAGACCTTTCTGACGCTGGCGGGGCGGGGGCTGCACCAGCACTGAGCCGGGCGGGGGACGAGCGGGGCCGGGGGGCCTAATTCGGTTGCGCCCCCGCAGTACGGCCGGAAAGCATGGCCGCGTACGTCGTTCTTCCCTCGTCAAGGAGCACGGAATGCGCCGATTCCTCGGAACTACTCATCGCCCCCACCGGACGACAGTTCTTGAGGACTCCACCTTCCATGCTTCCTTCGCGCACCCTGAACATCGGGATTCTCGCCCACGTCGACGCGGGTAAGACCAGCCTCACCGAGCGGCTGCTGTTCGACACCGGCGCCATCGGCCGGCTCGGCAGTGTCGACGCCGGTGACACCTTCACGGACACCGGCGAGCTGGAGCGGCAGCGCGGTATCACCATCCGCTCGGCCGTCGCCTCCTTCACCGTCGGCGACACCCAGGTCAATCTCCTCGACACCCCCGGCCACTCCGACTTCATCGCCGAGGTCGAGCGCGCCCTGGGGGTGCTCGACGGCGCCGTGCTGCTGCTGTCCGCGGTGGAGGGCGTCCAGGCCAGGACCCGGGTACTGATGAAGACACTGCGGCGGCTGCGGCTGCCCACCCTGCTCTTCATCAACAAGATCGACCGGGCCGGCGCCCGGGGCGAGGCGCTGCTCGCCGACATCCGCCGTCTGCTGACGCCCGCCACCGTCCCGATGACGTCCGTGACCGGCCTCGGCACCGCGCAGGCCACGTCCGTGCCGTACGCCCTGGAGGACCCGCGGGTCCGCGAGCGGATCGCGGAAGCCGTGGCCGAGGCCGATGAGTCGGTGCTGGCCGAGTTGACCGGCCCGGCCTCCGGCGGACCGGCCGCGGGTGACGGCGGGCCGCCGCTGACCGCGGACCGGCTCCGTGCGGCGCTGGCCGCCCGGACCGCCGACGGCTCGCTGCACCCGGTGTACTTCGGCTCCGCGCTCGGCGGCCAGGGCATCGGCGCACTCCTCGACGGTATGGTCCGGCTGGTCCCGCCGGCCCCGGCCGGCGCGGGCACCGGGCCGCGGGGCACGGTGTTCGCCGTCCATCAGCCGCCGGACGGCGAGCGGACCGCGTACCTCCGGCTCTACGAGGGCGAGTTGCGGCCACGGCAGCGGATCGAGCTGCACCGGCCCGCAGCGGACGGCACGAGCGCCACCCTGACCGGCCGGATCACCTCGCTCCAGGTCGTCGGCCCGCCGCCCGGCGACGACGGGCCGCTCACCCCGGGTCAGATCGCGGTGCTCCGCGGGCTGCCGGGCATCCGCACCGGTGACCGTCTCGGCCCGGCCGGTGACGCCCCCGCCGGCGCCGCGCTGTTCCCCTCCCCCACCCTCGAAACCCTGGTCCGGGCCCGCAACCCGGCACGGGCCGCCGCACTGCGCGCCGCATTGCTGACGCTCGCCGACCAGGACCCGCTGCTCCAGGTCCGTCCCGCGCCCGACGGCGCGACCTCGGTGCTGCTGCACGGCGAGGTGCAGAAGGAGATCATCGCCGCCACCCTGCACCAGGAGCACGGCATCGAGGCCGAGTTCGCGCCGAGCCGGGTGGTGTGCGTCGAGCGGCCATCCGGGGTCGGCGAGGCCTGTGAGGAGATCGCCCGGCGCGGCCACACCGGGCCCTGGGCCACGGTCGGGCTCCGGGTCGAGCCGGGCGCCCGCCACTCCGGCCCGGTCTTCGCCTACGAAACCGAACTGGGTGCCCTGCCGCACGGCTTCCACCAGGCCATCGAGGAGACGGTACTGGCGAACCTGCGGTGCGGACCGCGCGGTCTGGCGGTGACGGACTGCCGGGTGGTGCTGACCCGGTCCGGATTCGTCGGACCGCTCAGCACCGCGGGGGACTTCCGTACGGTCACCCCCCGGGTGCTGCTGCGGGCCCTGGAGCGGGCCGGCACCCGGGTGTACGAGCCGTACCACGCCTTCGAGGCGGACCTTCCGCTCGCCGCGCTGGCCCCGGTGACCGCCCGTCTCGCGGCGCTGGGCGCCGAGTTCGCCGAGACCACCGGCGGCCGGCACTCCTGGCTGGTCAGCGGCTTTCTTCCGGCGCGCCATGTCCAGGAGTTCCAGGGCTTGTTGCCCGGTCTGACGCACGGTGAAGGAGTATGGACGTCGGCCCCCTCGGGCGACCGGCCGATGCGGGAGGAGGAGGCGCCGCGGCAGGGCGAGCCCCTGTGAGGCGGTGGTTGCCGTGCCGTCAGGCGACAGCGGTCCGCGGCCGCCGCGCTCCGGTCCGGGCGGCGCGCGCCGCCCGGCTCACCGCTCCGTCAGGACGTAATCCACCTGTCCGAACCTGATGTGGTCGCCGGGGCCGACCGCGACCTCGCCCACCACCCGGCGGCCGTTGACGCAGGTGCCGTTGGTGGAACCGAGGTCGCGCAGCAGCCAGCCCTTGCCGGCGCTGCGGAGTTCGGCGTGGGCGCGGGAGACCGTCTCGTGGTTGAGGCGCAGGCCCACACCGGGCGCCCGCCCTATGAGCAGCGGGAGCGGGCCCGGCTCGGGCAGCAGCAGCTTCGGCAGCCGCTCCGTACGCCAGGCGCGGCGCACCCGGAGGTGGAAGGCCGATGCCCGGCCCACGACCCGCAGCAGTACGCCCTGGACCTTGCCGCGACTCGCCAAGTCGGCGGTGACGAGGTCGAGTTCGGACTGCTGTTGAGCGGTCAGGACGAGTTCCAGGCGCCGCAGGAAAGTGTCCTGGGACAACCGTCCCTGCGCCGCACCGTCGCGCAGCAGGTCGAGGGCGCGTTCCCGGTCGGCGTCCGACGGGCGCGCCGGACGCGCAGGGAACTCGAGCGAAGTCATACCGAGATTCTCCGGCCACCGCGAGCCGCTGTCCAGGCGATGTGTGTGCGGGGGACGGTCCTACCGGGCCCTCGGGCCTGTCGTCAAAGTCCCGAGGACTCGCCGGAACGGCCCACCGGGATGGCGCGATGTCGGTCCGTAGCGCCACGTCGGGCTGTCGGGCGGCGCGGCGGCGTGCTTGGGTCGGGGACCGGGACCGAACGAAGGAGGACGGCCGTGCTGTTCGAGGTGTGGGCGCCGGAGGCCGGGCGGGTCGCTCTCCAGTGGGCGGGGGACCGGGCGGCCGAGCCCGCGGTTCCGATGGAGCGCGACCCCGGCCGGGCGGGCTGGTGGCGTACCGAGGTACCGGCCCATGACGGGGACCGGTACGCCTTCCGGCTGGACGGCGGGCCGCCGCTGCCCGATCCGCGGGCCGCCCGGCTGCCGGAGGGCCCCGGCGGGCCCGGCGCGGTCGTCGCACACGACCGGTTCGTATGGAGGCATCCGTGGCCCGGCCGCCCGCTTCCCGGTGCGGTCCTCTACGAACTGCACATCGGCACCTACACCCCCGAGGGCACGTTCGACGCCGCGGCCGCGCGGCTGCGCCACCTCGCCGACCTGGGCATCACCCATATCTCCCTGATGCCGGTCTGCCCGTTCCCCGGCACCCATGGGTGGGGGTACGACGGGGTCGCCCCCTGGGCGGTGCACGAACCGTACGGCGGGCCGGACGGGCTCAAGCGGTTCGTGGACGCGGCGCACGGGTCCGGTCTGGGGGTCGTGCTCGATGTGGTGCACAACCACCTCGGCCCGTCCGGCAACCCTCTCCCCGCGTTCGGCCCGTACTTCACCGACACCCATCACACCCCGTGGGGCGCGGCGGTCAATCTCGACGCCCCCGGTTCCGACGAGGTGCGCGGCTACTTCATCGGCAGTGCGCTCTCCTGGCTGCGCGACTACCGGCTCGACGGACTGCGGCTGGACGCCGTCCACGCGCTGCACGACGACCGCTGCCCGCACTTCCTGGCCGAACTGACCGCCGCCGTCGACGCGCTGGCCGGGCAGCTGCGGCGCCCGCTGTTCCTGGTCGCCGAGTCCGATCTCAACGATCCCCGCACCACCGCCCCCAGGGCGGGCGGCGGACACGGTCTGCACGCCCAGTGGAACGACGACTTCCACCACGCCCTGCACACCGCGCTCACCGGCGAGTCCCAGGGCTATTACGGCGACTTCGCGCGGGCCCCGCTCGCCGCCCTCGCCAAGACGCTGACCGGCGGCTTCTTCCACGACGGTACGCACTCCGCCTTCCGTGGCCGCAGGCACGGCGCCCCGCTCGACCTGCGGGTGACGCCCGCGTACCGGCTGCTGGCCTACGCCCAGACGCACGACCAGATCGGCAACCGCGCGCTCGGCGACCGGCTCGCCGCCGGGCTCTCCCCCGGCCTGCTCGCCTGCGCCGCCACACTGGTGCTCTGTTCGCCGTTCACCCCGATGCTGTTCATGGGCGAGGAGTGGGGCGCGACCACCCCGTGGCAGTACTTCACCGCGCACACGGATCCGGAACTGGCGGAGGCGGTACGGGAGGGGCGGCGGCGCGAGTTCGCCGCGCACGAGTGGACCGGTGCCGCCGGTGACTGGCCCGACCCGCAGGACCCGGCGACCCGCGACCGCTGCGTCCTGGACTGGACCGAACCGGCCCGGGAGCCGCACACCGCGCTGCTGGCCTGGTACCGCACACTGCTGGCGCTGCGCCATGAGCTGCCCCCGCTGACCGACCCGGATCCGCGGCACACCGCCGTCCGCTACGACGAGGAGGCCCGCTGGCTCCTGCTGCGGCGCGGCCCGCTCCGGGTGGCGGTCAATCTCGCGCACGACACCACGGCCGCCGTCCCGGCCGTCGACGACGGCGGCGGGACCGGGCTGCAGGCGCTGGCGGGCTGGCCCGGCGCCCGGCTCCCCGGCGCGGACGGCGTGCTCCATCTGCCGCCGGAATCGGCGGTGGTGCTCGGGCCTTAGGGCCTCCGCCGACGGGTCCTCAGTGCGAGAACTCCGAGACGAACGCCGCGCAGAAGGCCTCCAGATCGGCCGGCTTCCGGCTGGTGATCAGGGTGTTCGGTCCGGCGGTGCAGATCTTGACCTGCTCGTCGACCCAGGTGCCGCCCGCGTTGCGGATATCGGTCCGCAGGCTCGGCCAGGAGGTCAGCGTGCGGCCCCGCACCACGTCGGCCTCGATCAGCGTCCACGGTGCATGGCAGATCGCGGCCACCGGCTTCCCGGCGTCGAAGAAGGACTTGATGAACGCCACGGCCCGCCGGTCCAGCCGCAGCGCGTCCGGGTTGGCCACCCCGCCGGGCAGTACCAGGCCGTCGAAGTCCGCCGCGGTCGCCTCGTCCACCGTCAGATCGACGGGGAAGGTGTCCGCCTTGTCCAGGTGGTGGAACGCCTGCACCTTGCCCGCGCTGGTGGAGACCAGCGTCGGGCCGCCGCCCGCGTCGGTCACCGCCCGCCACGGCCGGGTCAGCTCGACCTCTTCGGTGCCCTCGGGAGCCACCAGAAACGCCGCCTGCATACCGAGCTCACGTCCCTTCGTCGGGTCGAGAAGCGGGGAGGGTTCCCCGCTCCCACACTTCTCGACCATAACGCCACCGGGCCCGCGCCCTCCGCCGGACGGGGCGGCACCTCCGGCCCCGGACGGCGCTCCCCCCGGCAGCCGCGGCGGCACGTCGTAGCCGGCCGGCCGCCCGGACCCGCGTTGCCGGGCGATCGCCCGAGTGTCCATCGCGGGGCGATCTGCTGGACACTGTGTCTATGCCCCTGCACCTCTCCGACCTGCTGGCCCGGCCCGATCTCGGTCTGTCGGCCAGCTACGACGTGCCGCCGCGGCTGCTGGCCCGCACGATCGAAGCGGCCACGGTCTCGGATCTGCCGGCGCCGGGTAAGTGGCTGCAGGGCGGCGAACTCCTCATGACCATCGGCCTGTTGCTGCCGGAGGAGCCGGCCGCGTGCCGGGCGTACGTGCGGGACGTGGCCGAGGGCGGGGCGGCCTGTCTGGCGCTCGGACTGGGGCAGGGACTGCCCTACCAGGAGGCACCGGAGCCGCTGGTGACCGCGGCCGAGGAGGCCGGTCTGCCGCTGCTGACGGTGCCGGACGAGGTGCCGTTCATCGCCGTCACCAAGGCCGTCTTCGACGCCCGGGCCGAGGAACAGCGCGCGCTGCTGCAGCGGGCGTTCGCGACCCAGCGGCGGCTGACGGCCGCGGCGACCGGCGACGGGCTGCGGCCGATGCTCGCGGAGTGGACCGCCGCCACCGGGGTCGGCGCGGCGGTGTTCGACCCGCTGGGGCGGCTGCTCTCGGCGGGAGAGCCGGCGCACCGGACACCGCTGGCGCAGGCCCAAGACCTGATCGAACGGGTCGCCGCACGCGGACTGCGCGGCAGCGCCTCCAGCACGGCCGCCGGGCAGCAGCTGGAGGTGCAGCCGCTGGGGGCGCGCCGGCTGCGGGGGCTGCTGCTGCTCACCGGCCGTCCGGACGACGCCGCCCGTTCGGTCGTCCCCGGACTGGTCTCGCTGCTCTCCCTGGAGCTGGAGCGCCGTCACCTCCGCGATGAGCCGGAGCGCCGTCGCAGGTCGGCGCTGCTTTCGGAGCTGCTGGCGGACGAGGATCCGGCCGCCGGGCGGGCCCGGGACATCCTGCGCTCGGTGGGGCTGACGGCCGAGCGGGTGCGGGGTGTCGTGGTGGCGGCGGGGGGCGGTGCGGGCGGTCGTACGGGCTCCGCCGCGTCGGATGCCGGGGCCGGGGCCGCCGGGGCGGCGGACGGCGCCGCGCAGGAGATGGCCGCCGATCTGGCGCTGGCGATGCCCGGTGGCCTGGTCAGGGTCGTGGATGGGGCACCGGGCGCGGTCATCGAGGCGGTGGTCGGCGAGGATCTGGACATCCGCGATGTGCTCGCCCGCTTCGCCCCGCGCTGCCCGGCCGGCATCGGCCCGGCCACCGCCCCCGAAGCGGTACGGGTGTCCCTGCGCCAGGCGACCGGCCTGCTCGCCGTCAGCCGGTCGAGCGGCGAGCCCGCGGAGGCCCGGCAGAGCCAGGCCAGCCGGCTCCTGCTCGACCTGGGCGACCGCCGTACGCTGCACGGCTACGCCGACACCGTGCTCGGCCCGCTCGATCTCGCGGACAACGGCGAGGAGTTGATCGCCACCCTCACCGCCTGGCTGGAGACCGGCGGCGCCTGGGACGCCACCAGCCGGCGGCTCGGCGTCCACCGGCACACCGTGCGCAACCGCCTCGACAAGGCCATGGACCTCACCGGCCGCCGCCTCGACGACCCCGACGACCGCTTCGACCTGTGGCTGGCCACCCGCATCCGCCGCGGCGGCGCATCCGCCACCGGGGCCGACGGACGGCCCGCCGCACCGCCGCCAGGGCGGTGACGCACCACACCTCCGCCCGGTCCGCGCTTCACTCTCGCGCCCGCACCGTCTTTACTTCGATGATGACCTACGAGATCCGCACCCTCACCCCCGGCGCCGCCGGACCCGCCGCCACGGGCTCCCCACACGGCGGCGGACGCGGCAGATTGGTGGCCGTCAGCGATCTGCACGTCCGCTACAAGGAGAACCGCGACATCGTCGAGGGATTAAAGCCCGAGTCCGACGACGACTGGCTGCTGGTCGCCGGCGACGTCGGGGAGTTCGTCTCCGACATCCGCTGGGCGCTCTCGCTGCTCAGCAGCCGGTTCGCCAAGGTGGTGTGGGTGCCCGGCAATCACGAGCTGTGGACCCCGGCCCAGGACCCGGTGCAGCTGCGCGGTGTGGCGCGCTATGAGCATCTGGTGGACATCTGCCGGGAGTTGGGCGTCCTCACCCCCGAGGACCCGTATCCGGTCTGGGAAGGCGCCGGCGGCCCGGTCGTCATCGCACCGCTGTTCCTGCTCTACGACTACACCTTCCGGCAGCCGGGGTCGACGTCCAAGAAGGAGGCGCTCGCCCGGGCCGAGAAGGCCGGGGTGGTTTGCACCGACGAGCACTTCCTGCATCCGGACCCGTATCCGACGCGGGAGGCGTGGTGCCAGGCGCGGGTGGCCGCCACCGAGGCCCGGCTCGCCGCCGTTCCGGAGGAGTTGCCCACTGTGCTCGTCAACCACTGGCCGGTGGTGCGCGAGCCCACCCGGCCCCTGTGGTACCCGGATTTCGCGCTGTGGTGCGGTACCGAGGCGACCGCGGACTGGCCACGCCGCTTCCGGGCCGCCGCCGTGGTCTACGGCCACCTCCACATCCCGCGGCTGCTGATGCTGGACGGCGTACCGCATCAGGAGGTGTCGCTCGGCTATCCGCGGGAATGGCAGCGCCGGGCCGCCGCGCCGGGCCGACCGGTCCAGATCCTGCCCACCCCGGCCACGGTCGGCTCCGGCACCACCGGGGGCCCGGCGTGATCGACAAGCTGCTGCCGGCCCCGGTCAGGACCGCCGAGGCCTTCCAGGACGCGCCGCTGTCCGAGATGTTTCCCGAGGAGTGGGCGCAGGTGGCCAAGGCCGTGCCCAAGCGGCAGCATGAGTTCGGCACCGTACGCGGCTGCGCCCGCCAGGCACTGGCCGAGCTGGGCTTCGCCCCCGCCCCCCTGCTCCCCGGCCCCAACCGGGAGCCGCAGTGGCCGCCGGGCGTCGTCGGCGCCATGACGCACTGCGCCGGCTACCGCGCCGTGGCGGTGGCCCGTTCGTCGGAGGTGCGGACGATCGGCCTGGACGCGGAGCCCAATCTGCCCGTGAACGACCCCGGGGTGGTCGACCTCGTCACCCTCCCCGAGGAACGTGCCCAGCTCCGCCGGCTGGCCGCGCTGCAGCCCGAAGTCTGCTGGGACCGCCTGGTGTTCAGTGCGAAGGAGAGCGTCTACAAGGCGTGGTACCCGCTCACCCGCCGCTGGCTCGACTTCGAGGAGGCCCGTCTCACCCTCGACCCGACGAACGCCACCTTCACCGCCCAACTCCTCGTCCCCGGCCCCGTGGTCGACGGCAGGGAACTCACCGAATTCAGCGGCCGGTGGCTCGTCGGCTCGGGGCTGGTGGTGACGGCGATCGTGGAAATGGTCTGACGGGACGGCCGCGGGGAGGCATGAGCCCCGCGGCCGTCAGCCCTCCTCAGTTGTCACGCCGCATCAAATCCCTTCTCATCCGCACCGTCAGACGGCAACGACGGGCCGCCGGAGCCCGTCACGCCGTTACGGTGTGTTCTGTTTTCAATGATCGTCAGGACGTTGAAGGGTCAGTAGCCCACTCATGCAAGAGCAATTCGACACATCCGGTGGGACAGAGGCGTCCGATACCGAGTTGGTCCGGCGTATCCGTGCGGCCGCGGCCCGGCCCGGCGACCGCGCGGCGGCCGGGGCGGGCGAGGAAGCCCTCAACGAGTTCCACCGCCGGCACTACGCCGCGGTGCTGGCCCACGCCCGCGACTGCTGCCGGTCCGCCCAGGCGGCAGCGGACCTGACGAAGGAAGCCATCAACAGCGTCCTGCACTCCCCCGGCCCCGGAGAGGGACCCGACGGGGCCTGGCGGGACACCTTGCTGGCGGCGGTGCGCCACACCGCCGACGCCTGGCACCGGACGTCCCGGAACACCGAGCTGCGCGACGACTTCGCGTCCCGGCCGTCCGGCCGGCCAGGACAGGGCCCCGGTCCCTCCGGGGCCGCTCCGCAGTCCTCCGCCGCCGGCGAACCCACCGCCCCCGTGCCACCGGTGGCGCCGGACCCGTCCACCGCACCGCACAACGCCCGGGGCTCCCGGTTCTCCCCGGCGCGCCTCACCCTGCTCGCCGTTGCCGTGAGTGTCCTGGCCGGCGTGGCCATAGCCGTCGGCCCCCTGTCCGGCCCGGAGGGCCAGGACACCTCGGCCACCGGCCCCGGCCGGTCCGGTCTCTCGTCGGCCCCTGATGAGGACGGGTCGCCGACGGATTCTCCCAAGGGGTCGGCAAGCGCCTCCCGCTCGGCGTCGGGCACACCGAGCACCCACCCCACCAAGGCGTCGAAGCGACCGAGCTCCCGGCCCTCATCGCCGGCACCGTCGTCGCCCTCCGCGTCCCGGGGCAACAAGGGCAACAAGGGCAAGCCGTCACCCGCCCACACCACCGCGCTGGTCGCCCGGCCGTGGAGCTCCAACGCGAGCAGCTTTGCGCCGGCGAGGCTGAACAGCAGCATCGACGGACATGCCCTCACCATCCAGGGGACCGGCTACCCCCAGGGCCTGGGAGCCCACGCCAACAGCGAGATCACCTATGGCCTCGGCGGCAGCTGCTCCGCCCTCAGCGTGGACGTGGGCCTCGACGACGAGGTGGGCGCGAACGGCTCGGTCGTCTTCCAGGTCTACCGGGACGGCACCAAGGTCGCCGACAGCGGGCTGATGACGGTCGACCAGCCCGCGCAGCACCTCACCGCCGACCTCACCGGCGGCACCCAGCTGCGACTCGTGGTCACCGACGGTGGCAACGGGAACGACTCCGACCACGCCGACTGGGGCAACCCCGTTCTCACCTGCCGCTGATCCGGCCGCCCACAGCGGCCGGACCGAAGCTGCCCGCAGCCGTCCGGCCGCTCACTCCGCGTCAGGCTCCAGGCGCAGCGAGATCGAGTTGATGCAGTACCGCTGATCGGTGGGGGTGGGGTACCCCTCGCCCTCGAAGACGTGCCCGAGATGCGAGCCGCACCGGGCGCACCGTACTTCGGTGCGCACCATGCCGTGCGAGCGGTCCTCGATCAGCTCGACGGCGTCGGAGTCCTTGGGGTCATAGAAGCTGGGCCAGCCGCAGTGGCTCGCGAACTTGGTGTCGGAGCGGAAGAGCTCGGCGCCGCAGGCGCGGCAGGAGTAGACGCCCGCGGTCTTGGTGTCGGTGTACTCGCCGACGAAGGCGGGCTCGGTGCCGGCCTGGCGGAGCACCTGGTACTCCGCGGGGCTCAGCTCGGCACGCCACTGCTCGTCAGGCTTGTCGATCTCGTACGGCATCTGGGGCCTCCTCAGCTCAGCTGCCCAGGCGGGACAGGATGGCGGGGCCGAGGTCGGTCACATCGCCCGCGCCCATGGTGAGAACAAGGTCACCGGGCTTCGCCATTCCGGCGATGACGTCCGGGACGGCGGCCTGGTCGCTCTCGGGGGTGACATCGGCGCCCGCGGCGCGTGCGGCATCGATGATCAGGGTGCTGGTGACGCCCGGGATCGGGTCCTCACGGGCCGGGTAGATGTCCAGGACGACGGAGGCGTCGGCGAGGGCGAGCGCCTGGCCCATCTCCGTGCCCAGCTCCTGGGTGCGGGAGAAGAGATGTGGCTGGAAGACGACGAGTACGCGGGCGTCCTCGGCGGCGCCGCGGATCGCCTCCAGGTCGGCGGTCATCTCCGTGGGGTGGTGGGCGTAGGAGTCGATGACCTGCACACCGGCCGCCTCGCCCTTGAGCTGGAGGCGGCGCTTGACGCCGGTGTACTTGCCGAGCGCGGAAGCGAGGTTGTGCGGCGGGAGGTCCAGGGCGACACCGGCGGCCAGCGCGGCGACGGCGTTGGAGGCGTAGTGCCGGCCCGGGACGGAGACCGTGAAGGTGAGGATCTTGCCGCTGGTCAGGGTGACGGTGACATCGCTGGTCAGACCGCGGGGGTTGACCTTGAGGATGCGCACGTCGGCGTCCGCGGACTCACCGTAGGTGACGACCTCGATGTCGTAGCGGCCGGAGATCCGCTCGGTCAGCTCGCGGGCGCCGGGGTGGTCGGCGGAGATGACCAGGGTGCCGCCGGGGCGGATACGGCCGACGAAGGTCTCGAAGGACTCGTAGATCTCGTCCATCGAGGCGTAGTTGGCGTGGTGGTCCAGCTCCACGTTGAGGATGATGGCGACCTCGGGGGCGTACTTGTGGAAGCTGCGGTCGCTCTCGTCGGCCTCCGCGACGAAGATGTCGCCCGAGCCGTGCTCGGCGTTGGACCCCGGGGCGTCGAGGTCGCCGCCGATGGCGTACGAGGGCTTGAGGCCGAGGGCGCCGAGCGAGACCGCGAGCATGGAGGTCGTGGTCGTCTTGCCATGGGTGCCGGCCACGGCGATCGGCCGCGCGGCGTCCATCAGGGAGGCGAGGGCGTCCGAGCGGTGCACGACGGGGATGCCGCGCTCGTGGGCTGCCGCCAGCTCGGGGTTGTCGGGGCGGATCGCGGAGGAGACGACGACGCTGGTGGCGTCGGCGGCGAGATGCCCGGCGGCATGGCCGATGTGGACCGTGGCGCCGAGCGCGCGCAGGGCCTGGGCGGTCGCGGAATCCTTGGCGTCGCTGCCCGCCACCTGGGCGCCACGCTGCGCAAGGATCTTGGCGATGCCCGACATACCGGCTCCGCCGATGCCGATGAAGTGCGGCCGGTCCATCGAGGCTGGGATGGCGGGTGCCATGGGCGGGTCTCCCTGATGTCGATCGTCGCGAGCGGTGGTGCGGTCGTTCTGTCGTGCTGTCGATGATTCTCGCACCCGGCACCGACAGAGCCGGTCCACGGACCCCGGCCGGGTGCCGGCTCCGGCGCGAAGACCGGTGGTCAGCGGCGGATCAGGCCCTGTGCGGTGGCGGCGGCGACCGCGGACGTTCGGGAGTCCACGCCCAGCTTGGAGTAAATGTGGACGAGGTGGGACTTGACGGTCGCCTGGCTGAGGAAGAGCTGTTTGCTGACCGCCGCGTTCGACAGGCCGTCGGCGACGAGCTGGAGGACCTCGGTCTCGCGCCGGGAGAGCGCGGTGGCGGGGGTGCGCATCCGGTCCATGAGGCGCAGCGCGACGGTGGGGGCGAGCGCCGACTTCCCGGCGGCGGCGGTGCGCACCGCGGCGGCAAGCTCCTCCGGCGGGGCGTCCTTGAGGAGGTAGCCGGTGGCGCCCGCCTCGATGGCGGCGAGGATGTCGGCGTCGGTGTCGTACGTGGTCAGGACGAGGACGCGCGGGGCGCCGGGGGCGGCGGTGATCGCGGCGGTGGCCTGCGAGCCGAGCATCCGGCCGCCGAACTGGAGGTCCATGAGGACCACGTCGACGTCGAGCCGCGCGGCGAGGCCGACGGCCTGCTCGGCGGTGGGCACGTCGGCGACGATCTCGAAGTCCTCCTCGGTCTCCAGGACGGCGCGCAGTCCGGCCCGGACGACGGGGTGGTCGTCGGCGAGCAGCAGCCTGACGGGCGGGTCCGGCGCGGTCACGAGGCGGCCTCCGGCGCGGCGACGGGCGCGGTGGCGGGGCAGGGCAGGGTGGCGGCGACCGCGGTGCCCTCCCCGGGGGCGGACTCGACGGCGAGGGTGCCCTGGAGGGCGCGGGCCCGGGCGCGCATCGCGGCGAGGCCGAAGCCGGTGCCGGGGACCGCGGCGGAGCCGGGTGCGGGCACCTCGGCGGGGACGAACCCCGTGCCGTCGTCGACGATGTCCAGCGCGACCTCGGTGTCCATGTAGCTGAGGGTCAGCTCGACGCGGTCCGCGGCGGCGTGCCGGACGGTGTTGGCGAGCGCGGACTGGGCGATGCGCAGCAGGGCGACCTCGTGCGGGGTGGGCAGTGCGGTGGGCGCGCCGGAGACCTGGCAGTGCACGGCGAGACCGGAGGCTGCGGCCGTGGTGGCGCAGAGCCGCTCCAGGGCGGCGGGCAGCGACCCGGCCGCCAGGTCGGGCGGGCTGAGCGCCCGCACGAAACGGCGCGCCTCGGCGAGGTTGTCGACGGCGGCGGTGCGGGCCTGCCGGACGTGGCCGAGGGCGGTGCCGGGCCGCTCCGGCAGGGCGCGCTCGGCGGCCCGCAGCAGCAGCTGGATGCTGGACAGGCCCTGCGCGAGGGTGTCGTGGATCTCCCGGGCCAGCCGTTCGCGTTCGGCGAGCACTCCGGCGGCGTGTTCGGCGTCGGCGAGTTCGCTGCGGGTCGCGGTGAGCTCCTCGATGAGGCGGCGGCGCTGTTCGCTCTCCCGGTAGAGGGCCTCGTACCCGAGGACTACGGCGACCGCGACGGCGGCGCCCAGGACGGGGCCGAGCACCGTACCGACGCTGAGGGTGTGGGTGTGCCGGCCGAATCCGGCGACGGCGGCGAGGGTGGTGGCCGCGACCGCGGGCAGGGCCCCTCGCAGCGGCAGCAGATGCAGCTGGACGAAGAAGAGCGGGAAGGCCACCCAGACGCCGTCCGGGGTGAGGGCCAGCAGGACCAGCCAGACCAGGGCGAGGGCGGCGAGCCAGAGGGCGGCGGCGCCGGTGGAGGTGCGCAGACGGGGCAGCCTGTGGCCGGTGACGTAGAGCGCGCACAGCGCCACCGCGGCGGCGAGCACGGCGGGGGCGTCCGGGGTGCGGTCGGCCACCGCCCGTACGGCGGCGAGCGCGAGCAGCGTGGCCACCATCAGATGCAGGCAGCTGCGCAGCGCCCGCTGGACGGGGGTGAGGGAGGGAGAGGTCACGGCTTCTTCGGTCACGGCGCCTCCAGGCTAAGGGCCCTGTTCACCGGCGGCATCAACCAAAGGATTGACCGCGGGACACACCTTTCGACGCCGGTGGACCCCTCCCCGGCGCGATGCCACGGCCCCGTCCGGGAGGCGACGGTGGGGGCCAGCCGCCGGGCAGTGGGGTCCGGCGCCCGATCCGAAGAGGGCAAGGACTGTGTTCGTCGCCTGGAGAGACCTGAGATTCGCCAAGGGGCGGTTCGCCCTGATGGGCGCCGTGATCGTGCTGATCACGGCGCTGGTGGGGCTGCTGTCGGGCCTGACGGCGGGCCTGGGCCGGGAGAACACCTCGGCGATCACCGGGCTGCCCGCCGACCATCTGGTGTTCGCGGCGCCCATCGACGGCAGCAAGCTCGCCTTCACCGATTCGCGGCTGCCGGAGCGGACCGTGCGGGCCTGGTCGCGGGTGCCGGGCGTACGGCACGCCGAGCCGCTGGGCATCGCGACGGCCCGGGCCGAGGCGGGCGGCCGGACCGCCGCGGTGTCGGCGTTCGGGGTGCGGCCCGGGTCCCGGCCGGCGCCGGGGCGGGTCGGTGACGGTGCGGTGGTGCTGTCCGCGAAGGCCGCCGCGTCGCTCGGTGTGCGGGCCGGCGGACGGCTGACGCTGGGCGGGCGGAGCTTCGAGGTCGCGGCGGTGTCGGGCGCGGCGATGTACAGCCACACGCCGGTGGTGTGGACCTCGCTGGGCGACTGGCAGCGGCTCGCGGGCGGCTCCGGGCCGGCCGGTGCGGGCCCCGGTTCCGGCCGGAGCGGCCCCGACCGCGGCTCCGTCGGCGCCACGGTGCTGGCCCTGTCCACCACCGGGACGTCCGGTCTGCCGGCCGCCGACAAGGAGCTCGGCACGAAGACCGTCACCACCGACGACGCCGTGCGGGCCATCGGCTCGTTCACCGCCGAGAACGGTTCGCTGCAGCTGATGCGCGGCTTTCTGTTCGTCATCTCCGCGCTGGTCATCGGCGCCTTCTTCACGGTGTGGACGGTCCAGCGCAGCGGCGATGTCGCGGTGCTGAAGGCGCTGGGCGCCTCGACCGGCTCGCTGCTGCGGGACGCGCTCGGCCAGGCCGTCGTCCTGCTGGTGGCCGGGACCGCGCTGGGCACCGCCGTGGTGGCAGCGGTGGGCGCCGCGATCGGCGGCACCGTGCCGTTCGTCCTCGATCCGCCGACCGTGCTGGTACCGGCCCTGATCATGATCGCGCTGGGGGCCGCCGGCGCCGCGCTCGCCATCCGCCGCATCACCTCCGTGGACCCGCTGACCGCCCTGGGAAGTGCCCGATGAGCCTCGAACTGACCGATGTCACCCTCACCTACCCCGACGGCGACGCCCGGCTGACCGCGCTGGACCGGGTCTCGCTGACCGTGCCCGCCGGCTGTCTGACGGCGGTGATCGGGCCGTCCGGCTCCGGCAAGTCCAGCCTGCTCGCGGTCGCCGCCACGCTGATCGGCCCGGACCGCGGACGGGTGGTGATCGACGGCACGGACACCGCGGGACTCGGCCGCTCCGAGCTGACGAGGCTGCGCCGCACCACCATCGGCACGGTCTTCCAGCAGCCGAACCTGCTGCCGTCGCTGACGGCCGCCGAGCAGCTGGAGGTGATGGCCCGTCTGGACGGCCGCCCGTCCCGTACGGCGCGCGTCCGGGCGCGGGAACTACTGGCGGCGGTCGGCCTGGCGGAGCTGGCGGGCCGGCGGCCGCATCAGCTGTCGGGCGGCCAGCGGCAGCGGATCAATATCGCGCGGGCGCTGATGAACGAGCCCGCGGTGCTGCTGGTGGACGAGCCGACCAGCGCCCTGGACCACGAACGGGGCGCCGCGGTGCTCACCCTGCTGCGCACCCTCACCCAGGAGCGCGCCACCGCGACGGTGCTGGTCACCCACGCCCGGGCGCATCTGGACGCGGCGGACGAGGTCGCCGAGGTGCTGGACGGCCGGCTCCGCCCGCACCGCGGCGCCCGCCGCTGACTCCCGCCCGCACGGGGCGGTTCCCGCCCGGCCGGGCGGGAACGCCGGAGCCGGTCCCTCCGGAGGGACCGGCTCCGCGGCGTCGGCTTCTCAGCTGCCGGAAGTGCCCTGGGGCTGGTCGTCCGGCGCGTGCGAGAAGAGCTTGAGGACCGGGACGCCGACCTTGTGACGGGCGCGGGAGGCCCAGTCGCGGTGGAAGAACTCCTCGACGAAGTGCGGGGTGGTCAGCACGATCACCTCGTCCGCTCCGGTCTCGTCGACGATGGACCGCAGCAGGTCCAGCGGTTTGTCCTCGACCACCTGCCCGACGGCCTCCGAACCGGCGTCGCGCAGCGCCTGCAAGGTGTGCGCCAGGGCGAGCTCGGCGGGGGCCTCGGCCTGGGAGCCGCCCGGTTCCTCCGCCTCCCGTACGGCATCGTCGAACTCGCCGAGGGCGACGTCGTCGATGGCCCGCAGCAGCACGTCCTGCTTACCGCGCGGCTGCATGAGCACGACGAACGAGATCCGGTCATCGCCGTGCAGGGTGGTCACAAACTCCACGTCGACGGGCGTCAGAGGCTTCTCGATCATCAATACGCTCGTGAACACGACGGACGCCCTTCTTCTCTTCGGGGCGCCGCATGGCACGGAGCCCGACAGACACCATCCTGCCCCGTCGTCACACGGGACCTGTTGGCTTTTAGTGTGCCCAACGGAAGCTAAGCGGAACAGATAGTTCCGCTGATTGTCAGGACCGACGGTAGCGAGTGAACAGGAACCCGGCCTCTTCCAACACCGATGCCAGGGCGAAGCGCTCCGGAACCGCGACGGCGGGACCGTTCATGATCCGCGGCGCGTCGCCCACGGCGACCACGGGAGCCAGCGACAGACACATCTCGTCCAGCGCATCGGCCGCCGCCAGCTGCCCCAGCAGCCTCGGCCCGCCCTCCGTCAGCAGCCGGCGGTGGCCCCGACCGGCCAGCACCCCGGCCACCCGGGCCGGGTCGACACCCAGCCCCTCCCCCGCGAACAGCACCTCGGCGCCCGCCGCACGGGCCCGGTCCACCCGGTCCGCCGGCGCACCCGCACCGGTCAGCACCACGGTGGGCACATGCGGCTCGGTGAACAGCGGCAGGGTGAAGTCCAGCCCGAGGCCGGCGGTCACCACGGCGATGGCGGGGGCCGGGCCCTGGCCGGCGGCGGCCCGGCGGGCGGCGAACGCCTCCCGGGCACGGGCCGGCCGGTAGCCCTCCTGCCGCACCGTCTCCGCCCCCACCACCACGGCATCCGCGAGCCCCCGCAGCACCCCGAAGATCCGCATGTCGGCGGCGCCGGAGAGCGGCTGCGAGCGGCCCTCGTGATGGGCCGCGCCGTCCAGGGAGGACACCATGTTCGCCCGCAGCCAGCCGGGGCGCCCGGAGCGCGCCGGGTCGTCCGCCGCCGGGTACGCATAGGCCTCGGCCAGCTCGTCCAGCGTCCACTCACGGTCCGTGGGGTCGGTGCTCCCCGTCCCCCTGCTGTCGAGGTCAGGGGCCGGAACAGGTGGGGCGGGGAGCGGGAACAGGCGTCGCATGGCGGCAGTGTGACATGCCTCGCTGACCGGACCGGCGGGTACCGCACAGGAGATAGGCTGGACGGCTGTGTCGCCTTCCCAGCACTCCTCCCCGCAGCCCGACCCGACAGCCGCACCGCCGGCCGACGGGGACGACGCGGTGCCCGCCGCCCTCACCGCCCGCGCCCCGCAGGTCCCGGCCGACCGCCTGGTCGCCGAGATGGTGCCGCCGCCGCGCTTCCAGGGCGCCCGCTTCGACACCTACATCCCGGATGCCCAGCAGCCCAGCCAGGCCGAGGCCGTACAGGTCCTGAGCGACTTCGCGGACGGCATCGACGCCGGGCGGGCGGGCGCGGGCAAGCGGCGCTGGTTCGCCAGGAAGCCGGCGGCCCCCCAGGGCCCGCGCGGGGTCTATCTGGACGGCGGCTACGGTGTCGGCAAGACCCATCTGCTCGCCTCCCTGTGGCACGCCACCCCCGCTCCGGCCGAGCGCAAGGCCTTCGGCACCTTCGTCGAGCTGACCAACCTCGTCGGCGCGCTCGGCTTCCAGCAGACCGTCAAGACGCTCGGCGAACACAAGCTGCTGTGCATCGACGAGTTCGAGCTCGACGACCCCGGTGACACGGTCCTGGTCTCCACCCTGCTCGGCAAGCTGGTGGACGCCGGGGTGGCGCTGGCCGCCACCTCCAACACGCTGCCCGGCAAGCTCGGCGAGGGCCGCTTCGCCGCCGCCGACTTCCTGCGCGAGATCCAGGGGCTGAGCGCCCACTTCCGTCCGCTGCGCATCGACGGCGAGGACTACCGCCACCGCGGTCTGCCCGAGGCGCCCGCCCCGTACGACGACGAGACCGTCACGCGCACCGCGTACCGCACCCCGGGCGCCTCTCTCGACGACTTCCCCTCCCTGCTGGAGCATCTGTCCAAGGTGCACCCCAGCCGCTACGGCGCCATGTGCGACGGCATCGAGGCGGTCTGCCTCACCGATGTCCAGGCGGTGCCCGACCAGTCCACGGCGCTGCGGCTGGTCGTCCTCGCGGACCGGCTCTACGACCGCGAGGTACCGGTGGTGACCTCCGGCAAGGCCTTCGACGAGCTGTTCAGCGACGAGATGCTGCGCGGCGGCTACCGCAAGAAGTACTACCGGGCGATCTCCCGGCTCACGGCGCTGGCGCGCGACGCGGGTGCCCTGGTGGCCGAGGCCCGGTAGGGCCTGCCTTACGGATCAGGACGTATCAGCGGCAACACCCGGTTGGTGCCCGTCGGCCGGTTCCCGGCGGCCCGGCGGCATGGTACACACGAGCGGATCACGCCACCTGTCCGCCAACAGGGAGTTGCCCATGTCCGCGACACGACGTCAGATCCTGGCCCGCACAGGTGCTCTGGGGGCCGGAATCGCCTTCTCCGGGAGCCTCACGGAGCTCTTCGCGGGGACCGCGACCGCCCAGAGCATGGGACAGCGCGGCTACGGCCCGCTGGTGCCCGACCCGGACGGCCTGCTCGACCTGCCCCGGGGCTTCCGCTACCGGGTCCTGTCCCGGGAGGGCGACCCGCTGCCCTCGGGGGAGGGCAAGGTGCCCAGCAACTGTGACGGTATGTCGGCCTTCCCCGGCCGCCGTGGTGGCACCCACCTCGTCCGCAACCACGAGAACCGTACGGGCTCCCGCCAGGCCGTCCCCCGGGTCCGTGATCTGACCTACGACCCCGGTGGTGAGGGCGGCTGTACGGCCCTGGAACTCGACGGGGACAACAAGGTCCTCTCTGAGCGGGTCGCGATCGCCGGCACCTCCACCAACTGCGCGGGCGGGCCCACCCCCTGGAACACCTGGCTGACCTGCGAGGAGACCGAGTTCCGGGCCGGTGAGGAGAACTACACCAAGGACCACGGCTTCATCTTCGAGGTCGATCCGTACGATCCGCGGCGCACCGGAGCGGTCCCGCTGACCGCGATGGGCCGCTTCCAGCACGAGGCGATCGCCGTGGACCCCGGCACCGGCATCGTCTACGAGACCGAGGACGCCTTCGAGAGGCCGTTCGGCCTCTTCTACCGCTTTCTGCCCGAAAAGCCGATGGGCGGCCGCGGTTCGCTCCGGGCCGGCGGCCGCCTCCAGGCGCTGCGGGTCCCCGGGGTGCCCGACCTCTCCACCATCCAGCGGCCCGGCACCACCTTCGACCACGTCACCTGGGTGGATGTGCCCGATCCGCTCGCCCGGGAGACCCCGATCCGCTTCCAGGACTTCGGCCCCCAGGGGATCACCCACGCCCAGAAGCTGGAGGGCTGCTACTGGGGCGGCTCCTGCGTCTACTTCGTCTCCAGCTTCGCGCACCGCGAGGACGGCTCGGCGGCCGACCACTACGGCCAGATCTGGAAGTACGACCCGAAGAAGCGGCGGCTCACCCAGGTCGTCGTCTTCGGCCCGAAGACGGATCTCCAGCTCCCCGGCGAGTCCCCCGACAACATCTGCCTCGCGCCCAGCGGCGGCCTGATGGTGTGTGAGGACGGCGAGGGCGCCCAGCACGTCTTCGGCCTCACCCGGCGCGGCGAGGTCTATGCGATGGCGCGCGGCCGGCAGAACATCGGCACCCCGCAGAAGCCGGAGTGGGGCGAGTTCGCCGGGGTGACGTTCTCGCCCGACCACCGGACGATGTATGTCAATTGCTATACGCCGGGGACGACATTCGCGGTGACCGGGCCCTGGCACCACTGAGGCCGACTGGGGTGGGGGGAGCAGGCGGACGGCCGCTCCTCCCCTCCCCCACCCCCGAACCCACTTCGGCCCCTGCCTCCCCCCCTCCCCCGAAGGGGGAGGGGGGAGGGGGCGGGGGAGAGCCCTGGCCCTCGCTTGAACCGCGCCCTCCGCTTCCTCGCTTCAACCGCGCCCTGGTTGCGCCGCGTCCCGCTTCACCCGCGCCGCGAGCTGAGGGCGCACGCGGCCGCTACGGCGGCGGCCGCGATCAGGGCGGTGGCGGCGAGCGGCAGCCAGGGGGTGCTGATCGTCCCGTGGGCGGAGCCGGTGACCAGGCCCGATACGGCGGCGTTGGCGGGCGAGGCGCCCAGCACCAACAGCAGCAGGGCGGCGAGCAGACCCGCCGGGATGCTCCAGCCGGTGCTGCGCAGCACCGGCCAGTTGCTCAGCGCGCCGACGGCGGTGCCCATCAGCAGACACGCCAGCGCGGCGAGCAGTCCGGCGAGCGCCGCGGGCAGGACGGGAACGGCGACCTGATGGTCGTTGGAGCGCGGGTCCGACAGCAGCACGACCACTGCCGTGCCGACGAGTGCGAGCAGCAGGGCGGTGCCGGCCGCGGTCAGTACACAGGCGAGGTGCACCCGTCCAGGCCCGGCAGCGGCCGCAGCGCAATTGCGGGCAGCCGGCGGCTCGTTGGTGACACAAACCCGGGTCAGCCATACGGCGGCCGGCAGCAGTCCGCCGGCCGCATAGCCGAACCCGTCGAGGATCGGGTCGCCGCTCCGGATGCCGAGGGCCAGCCAGGCGGCGTAGAGGATGACCGGCGGCAGCCAGCGGTGCGAGCCGATGAGCAGTGCCGTCTGATAGCGGAGGAGAGCGATCACGGGAGGGGGGCCTCGTGGGGTGCGGGGGCGTCGTCGGTCACAGGGACGGTGCCGGGGGCGTCGTGCGGCGGTGGGGCAGCGGTGACCGAGCGGATGTGCCAGGGCGGGCGGGCGGTGAGCAGGGCGCGCAGCAGGGCGTCGGAGTGGACGGCCGGAACCGTCAGCCGGGTCGTCCCGTCCGGTCCGGGCGCGATCTCCGGTCCGCCGGGCAGCTGCGGCGCTCCGGCAGACGGCAGGCTCCCCGCTGCGCCCTCGGCCTCGATGAGCACGCGGGGACCGGCCGCGGTCCGCGCACCAGCCGCCGGGCCGCCCTCCTCCTGGGTCAGCAGCCGCCCGTCCGCTACCCGGTAGCGAGCATCGGCGGCGCCGGCCAGCCGCTGCGGGTCATGGTCGACGAACACGACGGTGCCGCCGTCCGCGACCCGTTCGGCGACCGCACGGTCGAGCACCTCGCGCGCGCCCCGGTCCAGACCGGTCCAGGCCTCGTCCAGTACCAGAAGGCCGGGCTCGGCGAGCAGCGCCTGGGCGACCGCGACCTTCTGGCTCGTTCCCTTGGACAGCTCGGCCAGCCGGGTGTGCGCATGACCGGCCGCCCCGAAGCGTTCGAGCCACTCGGTGGCGCGGCGGGCCGCTTCGGGGCCGTGCAGACCGTGGATGCGGCCGAGGTGGGTGAGGTAGCCGGCGGCGGTGAAGGGCAGGGCGACCGGGAAGCGTTCGGGCACATAGGCGGTGCGCGGGCGGCCGGTGATCCGTCCGGTGCTGGGCCGGTCGATCCCGGCGAGCAGCCGCAGCAGGGTGGATTTCCCGCTGCCGTTGGTCCCCTCGATGCGCAGCAGTGCCCGCGGGGGCACGTCGAGATCCACCTCCCGCAGCACCCAGGGGCCGCGCACCCCGTACCGCCGTCCCACCCCGTCGAGCCTCATGCGTTCCGGCACCTCCGCTGCCTCCTGGCGGCCCCCGCCGAACCCGACGGTAGCCGCAGCGACCGCCCGGTGCCTGCCTGGGGGCGCGTTCGCCCCCGGCCGTACGCACCCCAACCTCGCGCTGGGCGGGCGGCGTTGGCATGCACGGCTGCCGGACGGTGGCTGCGACTCTTCCAGACGGGCGACGCCTGATCTTGATGCCTGAAACCACCCTGCGAAACGCCGCAGCCACACCGGATTTCTGCTGCGCCCGTTCCCGCGGACGCATCGCGGGGGACACCGTTCTCGGCCCCAACTCCCCCTTCCGCCTCAAATACCTTGAGCCCTACGCCGAGGCGGCCCGCGCCTGGCTTGTTGAGGTCCGCCCGCCACTCGGAAACCGCGAGCGGGGCGGGGGCGCGGAAGCGGGGCGGGGCCGCTGTCGGTGGCGGCTGGCAGACTGTTCGGGTGACCAGCACCGAGACCGCCGGGGAGCCCGGCAACACCGCCACCAGCGCTTCCGAGCACGCAGAGACCGACCGGGACGCGGCACCGCAGTTCGTGCTGCCGCTCGTCGTCCGTATCGAGCGGGAGGCGCCGCCGGCGCGTACGGACGCGCTGGAGACGGCGGCGCGGGCGGTGCTGGTGCTGCTGTCGGACGAGCGGTCGGCCGGGGACGGCGAGTGGGCCGCGGCGGTACGGGACTGGCAGGACGCCCGGATCCGGAAGGTGGTGCGGCGGGCGCGCCGCGCGGAGTGGCGGCGGGCCGAGGCGCTGCCGGGCATCACGGTCACCGGCCACGAGGCCGAGGTGCGGGTCTTCCCGCCGGTGCCGCTGGACGGCTGGCCGAAGGACCTGGCACGCCTCCAGGTCTCGGGCACGGAGCTGGACGATCCGCAGCCGCCCGGGCCGCCCTCCGCGGGCCCGGTGCTGTGGTTCAACCCCGGTCTGGAGATGTCGGCGGGCAAGAAGATGGCCCAGGCAGGACACGGCGCGCAGCTGGCGTGGTGGGAGCTCTCCGAGGAGGAACGGGCGGCCTGGCGCGCGGCCGGCTTCCCGCTCTCCGTGCGGTCCGCCGGGCGCACGGAGTGGGACGCGCTCACCCGCAGCGGTCTGCCCGTGGTGCGCGACGCCGGGTTCACAGAGATCGCGCCCGGGAACACCGTTGTGGTCGAGGGGGACGATCGCTTCTGTCCTCTTCCGCGCGTACGTCGGCCGTAGTCCCGCGCGTACGACGGCCGTAGGCGGGCCACTGCGTCCCGATGCCATACGGGAGCGGCATGGGCGTGACGTACCAGTACTGCCCGTTCCCCACGGGGAGGACCACGCGCCCGCCCACCCCCACCGTCACACCGACAGGGAAAGTTCCGCCTCATAAGCCCGGTGCAGCTGCTTCAGGAAGAGCGGAGCGTCCGGCAGGGGGACCGAGCCGATGCGGTGTACCGGGATTCCGGGGGTCCAGGAGTTCATGACGACCGCTCCGGCCAGCGCGGGCAGGTCGTCCAGGGAGACTTCCTCGGTGCGCTGGGGAACACCGAGGTGTTCCAGTTGGCGGCGGATGATGCCCATCGTCGTGCCCGTCAGCATGTCGGCGGCAGGCCACACCACGCTGCTGCCGTCCCAGAAGGCCAGGTTCCAAATGGTGGCCTCGCTCAGCCGGCCCCGCCGGTCGACGAAGGCCGCATCGTCATAGCCCTGTTCGACGGCCTGGCGCAGGCGATACGTCTTGGCCACCTCGCCGACATGTTTCACGGCCGGGAGCTCCCGTTCGTGCTCGACCGCCGCCAGGGCCAGCGGTCCCTCGGGGCCGGTTGCCGCCAGTGCCGTACGGACCAGCAGCTCAGGCTCCACCTCAGGTCCGGCCACGGTGAACTCGCCTGCCGGGGAGTAGACCGTGGCGATCAGCGAGAGGTCAGCCGGACCGGCCCGCAACGCCGTCCGCAGGTAGGCACGGACCCGGTCGTCGGGCAGTGCCCGCCCGAACATCTCCAGGGAGGCGGACCGCAGCCGCTCCAGGTGGAGGTCGAGGCCCCGGACCCGGCCGTCCCGGACCTGCAGGGCGGTGAAGTGGGCGTATCCCGCGAAGGCGAGGGGCGCCAGCTCCTCTGCGGTCGCCGCCACACCGTTACGTTGAACAACGAAAGACATCGTGCATCACTCCAGCATCAGCCAGTCATCAGTCAGGCATCAGTCAGGCACCTGTGCGGAATACCCGTTCGGTGGAGGACGTTAAGGCTTGACATCGATGCGAAGGTCAAGCGCGAAGGCCTGGCGCGAGGGTCAATCACGAAGCTCAGACGCGATGGGCGGGGCACCATGCTGATCGGGGAGTTGTCCCGTCGTACCGGGGTCAAGGCACGATTGCTGCGGTACTACGAGGCGCAGGGCCTCCTGGACGTCAGACGCGAGCAGAACGGCTACCGGGACTACGACGAGGACGCGGTCGTCACCGTGCGGCGCGTGCGCGCGTTGCTGGACGCGGGCCTGTCCACCGAGGTGATCCGTTCGGTGCTGCCATGTGTCCGGGGGGAGGCGCAGGAAGCGCCGGAGTTCGACTGGTGCGCCGATCTGCGGGCCGTCCTCCAGGGCGAGATGACGGCCGTGGACGAGCACATACACAACCTTCGACGCACCCGCGGCACCCTCGCCGGCTACTTGGCACAGTCGCCCGGCGGTCCCACCCGTGAGGCGCTGCCGCGCACCGGCTGAGAGGTGAGCAGGCCGGGGCACCGCCGGGCCCGGTGCCCGGTCCGATCAGGCCACCGTCGGGGCGCGGCTCGCGCCGCTCACCGTTGTGCGGCGTAGCAGGGCCCGTAGCGACACCGTGCGGCCCGCAGGGGTGCCGGTGAAGCTCAAATCAACCTCTGAACTCGGCCGGTGCAGGGTTCGGGCCGCCCTGACGCGGCATGAGTACCGACACCACGGAGCGAGAGGGGGAGCCATGGAGCGCCTGGGTACGGGAATCGGCTGGCGGCCGGAAATCGCCGCGGAGATCGCGGAGCTGCCCGGGGTGGACTGGGTCGAGGTGGTGGCGGAGAACATCTGCCCGGGCCATCTGCCGTCCGCCCTGCAGGAGTTGCGCGAGCGCGGCACGACCGTGATCCCGCACGGGGTCGCGCTGGGCCTCGGCGGTGCCGAGCGTCCGGACCCCGGCCGGCTGACCGCGCTCGCCGAGCGCGCCGAGGCGCTCGGCGCACCGCTGGTCACCGAGCACATCGCCTTCGTCCGGGCGGGCGGGCCGCTCACCGCCTCGCCCCGTATGGAGGCCGGGCATCTGCTGCCCGTACCGCGCACCCATGACGCACTGGACGTACTGTGCGAGAACGTACGGATCGCCCAGGACGCCCTGCCGGTGCCGCTGGCGCTGGAGAACATCGCCGCGCTCATCAACTGGCCGGGCGAAGAGCTGACCGAGGGGCAGTTCCTGGCCGAGCTCGTCGAGCGGACCGGGGTGCGGCTGCTCATCGATGTCGCCAATCTCCACACGAACCACATCAACCGCGGCGAGGACCCGGCGGTCGCCCTCGACGAACTGCCGCTGGAGGCGCTGGCCTACGTCCATGTCGCGGGCGGGGTGGAGCGCGACGGAGTGTGGCACGACAGCCATGCCCACCCGGTGACCCGGCCCGTGCTGGACGTCCTCGCCGAACTGTGTGCCCGGACCACCCCGCCCGGGGTGCTGCTGGAGCGGGACGACGACTTCCCCGAAGGCGGGGAACTGGCCGGCGAACTCGATGCGATACGCACCGTGCTGAAGGAGGCCCGCCATGACCGGGCGGCTTGAGGCGGTGCCGGACACCACGCCGGGGCCGGAGACCGCACCGGTGCCGGACACCGCACCGGACGTGGGCACCCACCCGGATGCGGGCACCCACCCGGACGCCCCGGCCGAAGTGGGCACCACGGGTGGCGATGCGGGCACAGGCACCGACACCGACACCGGCACCGACGCGGCGCGTCAGCGGCTGGCGCTGGCGCAGACCGCGCTGCTGTCCGCGCTGGTCGCCGGAACGCCCGCCCCCGAGGGCTTCGACCGGACCCGGCTGCGGGTGCAGAGCCGGGCGCTGGCCGCCAAGCGGGCCGAGGTGGTCGCCAAGGTCGCGCCCGAGCTGCCCGAGATCCTCGGCGCGGACTACTGGGCGGCCTTTGCGGACCATGCCCGGAACCGACCCATGAGCGGCGGCTACCGCCAGGACGCCCTGGACTTCGCGGCGCATCTGCTGACCCAGGGCCGGCCCGAAGACCCGGCCGCGCGGCGGCAGTTGGCGCGCTGGTGGCGGGACCGCGCGGGCCCGAAGCCGCCGTCCGCCCGGCCCGCGGCCCGGCTGGCACGCGCCCTGCGGCTCTTCCGGGGCCCGAGGTGACCGCGATGCCGTAGCCCCAAGCGGTGCGAGCTGTGGGAGGCGGCTCGTCGCCCGGTGGCAGCTCGTCGTCCGGGGACAGCTCGTCGTCCCGGGGCGGTTCGAGCCGCGGCGGCGAACCCGGCCGCGGCGGCGAACCCGGCCGCGGCGCCGAATCCGGCCGCGGCGGCGGTTCCGGCTGCCGGACAGCTGACACCGGACAGCTGACGCCGGGCAACTGCCCGCATACTGAGAAACTTTGTGGCGGTCATCGTGTCGCCTCGCATAAAAATACCGACATGTGGCTGCTCTTCCTCCTCGTCGCCTGTTCGGCGGCGGTGCTGTCCTGTGCGCTGCTCTGCCGCGCGGCGGTCGCCGCCGCCCGCGCCACCTCCGGGCCGGCCCCGCAGCCGCCCGACACCGTCCCGGAGACGGCCGCCGTGGGCCGCCGTGGCCCCGGGCTGACCCTGTACGAAATGGCGTACCTCTCCGGCGGCCCGCACCGGCTCGCCGATGTGGTGCTGGTGCTGATGGCCCAGCAGCGACGCCTGCTGCTCGCCGACACCGGCTGGGCCACCGTCGTCGACCCGGTCGGCAAGGACGCCGTCGAGCGCGCCACCCTCAGCGCCATAGGGCCCGACGGGCAGCGCCGCATACCGGCCATACGGGACGCCCTGACCGGCGACGACGCGGTGCGGGAGGTGGCCGACCGGCTGGTGACCGACGGGCTGGCGCTGCCCGCCGCGGTCCGTCCGGGCGTCGCCGGTGCCGTCCGCCTGGTGCGGGGCGCCGCCCTCCTGGTGCTGCCGGCCGCCGCGGCGTCCTACTGGACGGCACCGGACGGCGCGGACGGCGGCCTGCTCCTGGCCTGGTTCTCGCTGCCGCTGATCCTCACCCTCGGCACCTGGGCCGTGGCCCGCTTCGAGCTCCACCCGTACAGCGACTGGGCCACCACCGCCGGCGAACGGCGACTGCCCGGCATCGGCCACTCCCCCGCCACCGCTGCCACGCCCGCCTCCCTCGTCACTCTCGCCCTCCGCGGCCCCGCCGCCCTCACCGATCCCGCCTTGCGCGCGGCGCTCCACTCTTCCGGGGCATAGCCTCCGACACCGGAGCCAGGTGCTTTACAACGACAATCAGCGCCCCAACTATCCCTTTTGTATGCACACACGAAGGGACGGCCAGTGAGAGCACTTGCGTTGTACGGCACCATCGGGTCGCTGATGGTGACCGCCCTCGCCACTGCCCCGGCAGGCGGCGCCACGGGGGCCGCCGCCGCGCCACCCGCGCCCGTTGCGCACCGCATCGAATTCGGCCGCTGCGCGGCGGTGGAGCATCTGCCGTCGTCCGTCGAGTGCGGCCGGCTCGCCGTTCCTCTCGACTATGCGCGCCCCGACGGCAAGAAGATCCACCTCACCGTCAGCCGGATCCGCGCCACGGCGCGCGGCGAACGCCAGGGCGCCCTGGTCTTCAACCCCGGCGGCCCCGGCGCGTCCAGCATGGAGTTCCCGCTCTACGGGGCGCTCCCCAAATGGAGCAAGCTCGCTCGCGCCTATGACTTCGTGGGCTATGCGCCGCGTGGTGTGGGCCGCTCGGCACCGCTGTCGTGCCAGGACCCCAAGGAGTTCGCCAAGGCGCCCTCCGACAGCCGGATGCACCCCGATGCGGCCTTCAAGCGCCAGAAGCGGGCGGAGGCCAGGGAGTACGCCCGCGGCTGCGTCCGCCGGGCCGGCGCGGACCTGCCGTACTACAACTCCATCAACAACGCCCGCGACCTGGACATGCTGCGGGCCGCGCTCGGCGAGAAGAAGCTGACGTTCATGGGCGCCTCGTACGGGACGTACTTCGGTGCGGTCTATGCGACGCTCTTCCCCGGTCACGTCCGGCGGATGATCTTCGACAGCGTCGTCAATCCCTCGCCCCGGAAGATCTGGTACCGCAACAACCTCGACCAGGACGTCGCCTTCGAGCGCCGCTGGGGCGACTGGCTGGGCTGGGTCGCCCGGCACGACAAGCAGTACCACCTCGGCACGACCAAGAAGGCGGTGCAGCACTCCTACGACAAGGCCGCGTACAAGCTGCGCCGCAAGCCGCTCAACGGGAAGATCGGCGCCGGCCAGCTGCAGTCGGCGTTCCTCAAGACCGGCTACAACGACGCCTTCTGGCCGATGCGCGCCGAGGCGCTCTCGGGGTACCTGCACGGCGACCCCAAGCCGCTGCTCGCCCAGGCCCTGCCCCGGGCCGCCGGCGCCGCCGCCGACGAGAACAGCAACGCCGTCTACACCGCCGTGGAGTGCAATGACGCGCCCTGGCCACGCGACTGGGGGACCTGGGACCGGGACAACACCGAGATCGCCCGGGTCGCCCCGTTCGAGACCTGGGACAACGCCTGGATGAATCTGCCGTGCGCCTACTGGCCCGACCGGTCGGCGTCGGCCGCGGCCGAGCTCGACGCCGCGGTGCGCCGCGCGGACCACCCCGCGGCCGGGCAGGACCTGGTGGATGTCGCCGGCCATGCGGCCCGGACCCAGGTCGACGACGCGCTCCACGGGCGGCGCGGTCCGCTCGATGTCCACACGGAGCCCGGTGCGCTGCCGCCGGTGCTGCTGCTGGCGGCCGAGCGGGACGCGGCGACGCCGTACCCGGGGGCGCTGGAGCTGCAGCGCCGGCTGCCCGGTTCCTCGCTGGTCACCGAGAACGGCGCGGGCACGCACGGCGTCGCGTTCAACGACAACGCCTGTGTGAACAAGTACGCCGAGGCGTATCTGCTGCACGGGAAGATCCCGGCGCACAAGGTGTACTGCGGACCGCGCGCGGAGCCGGTGCCGGGCCAGCAGGCGACCCGGGCGCAGCACGCACTGCCGGGGAAGTAGCCGAGGACCGGTGGTGCCGCGGGCCGTCCCCCAGGGGGCGGCCCGCGGCGCCGTGTCCGGGGTACCCGGCCGGACGCGCGCGTCCGGTTACGCCAGACCCGCGACCAGCTCGGAGACGGGCTTGCGCCGCCCCGTGTAGAACGGGATCTCCTCGCGGACGTGCATCCGCGCCTCGGAGCCGCGCAGATGACGCATCAGGTCGACGATGCGGTAGAGCTCATCGGCCTCGAACGCCAGCACCCACTCGTAGTCGCCGAGCGAGAAGGACGGCACGGTGTTGGCGCGCACGTCCGGGAAGCCGCGGGCCATCTTGCCGTGGTCGGCCAGCATCCGGCGGCGGTCCTCGTCGGGGAGGAGGTACCACTCGTAGGAGCGCACGAAGGGGTAGACGCTCACATAGGCGCGCGGCTGCTCGTCGGCCAGGAAGGCCGGGATGTGCGACTTGTTGAACTCGGCGGGGCGGTGCAGCGCCATGTTCGACCACACCGGCTCCAGCGCGCGGCCGAGACGGGTCCGGCGGAAGAGGTTGTACGCCTCCTGGAGGGCGTCCGAGCTCTCCGAGTGCCACCAGATCATCAGGTCCGCGTCGGCCCGCAGACCGGACACGTCGTAGGTGCCGCGGACCACCACGTCCTTGGCCGCGAGCTGCGCGAACAGCTCCTCGACCTCGTCGGCGTAGCCGCTGCGGTCCTCCGGGAGGACGTCGCGCAGCTTGAACACGGACCAGAGGGTGTAGCGGATGACCTCGTTGAGGTCCTTGGCCTTCTTGCCGACGTGCGGCACCTTCTCGGGCGCCGTGGGGGTCTGCGGCGCGGAAGCGGGAGTGGAAGCGTCTGTCATGTTGTCCATTCTCACTCGGCGGGGACGGAGTCCGGCGTCAGGGTGCCGAGGAGCTCGTCCGCGGCGCGGCGCGCCGAGCCGACGCAGGCCGGGATGCCGACGCCGTCGTAGACCGCGCCGCACACCCGCAGCGCACCCGGCATCCGGGCGACCGCCTCTCGGATCCTGGCGACCCGCTCCAGATGGCCGACGGAGTACTGCGGCAGTCCGCCCTCCCAGCGGGTGACCGTGCTCGCCACCGGCCGGGCGGTCAGGCCGACCGCCGCGCCGAGGTCGGCGAGCGAGAGTGCGACGAGTTCGGAGTCGTCGCGCTGGAGGTCGGCGGCGTCCTGATACCGGCCGAGGGAGGTGCGCAGCACGAACAGGCCGGGGTCGGCGGCGTCGATCCAGCCCCATTTGTGGCTGGCGAAGGTGGAGGCCTTGATGCGGTGGCCGTCGACGGGAGGTACCAGGAAGCCGCTGCCGTCGGGCACCCGGTCCAGGTCGGCGCGGCGGAAGGCCATGGTGACCAGCGCCATCGAGGCGTAGTCGACGGTGTCCAGCGCGGTGGCCGCGGCGGGGCAGTCCGCGCGCAGCAGGCCCGCCGCCGCGCCCGCGGGCGCGGCCATGACGACCGCGTCGGCCGCGATCGTCCGGTCACCGAGGCGGATCCGCCACCCCTCCCCGGCGGCCCACCGGAGCTCCTCGACGGGCGTCCCGAGGAGGATCTCGCCGCCGGCCCGGCGCACGGCGTCGGCGACGGCGGCCGGCAGTGTGCCGATCCCGCCGTCGATGCCCATGAAGACCGGCGGGGTCCCCTCCGGCGGGGCGGTGGCGGCGGCGCGCGCCTGGATGGCCCGTACGCCCTCGATCAGGGAACGCTGCGTCCGGGCGGCCTCGAAGAGCTGCGGGACGGCGGCGCGCATCGAGATGCGGTAGGCGTCGCCCGCGTAGACGCCGCCGAGCAGCGGCTCGACGAGCCGGTCGACGACCTCCCGGCCGAGCCGGGCGGCGACATACTCGCCGACCGCGACATCCTCACCGGCCTCGGTCCGCGCCAGCGTCTCGTCCTCGGCGATCCGCGCCATCCCGTCCGGCGAGATCACCCCGGAGGCGGCGAGCAGACCCAGATCCCCGGGCACGCCCATCACATGCCCCTTGGGCATCGGGCGCAGCGCACCGCGGGTCCACAGCGACGCGGTGGCCGTGGCGGGCGGCTGCAGCCGGTCGCCGAGCCCGACGGCGCGCGCGAGGTCCACCGCCTCCGGGCGCCTGGCCAGCATCGATTCGGCGCCGAGATCGACCGGGACGCCCGCGATCGCGCCGGCGTGCAGCTTGCCGCCGAGCCGGCCGGAGGCCTCCAGGACGGTCACCCGGGCGCCGCCTTCGAGCAGGCGGTGCGCGGCCGCCAGTCCGGAGATGCCTCCACCGATGACGACGGCATGACCGGGCTCCCGGCCCGTACGGGTGTGCGCTGCGCTCATGCCTCCACTCTCTCAGAGCCCACCGACACGACCGTGACCGGATCGCGATGCGGGGACGGCAACCCCGGTGGGCCGCGGTCCGTCGAAGGGCCAACAACGGCACGCCACTTCGAGGGGGAGCGTCATGCAGGGAGCGGTGCGGGCAGGGGGAGTGCGGGCGGGGTGGGCCGCGACGGGCCGGCGGGGTGCCACGGCGGGGGTGCTGCTCGCCGTCTCGCTGGCGGTCGCCGGGTGCAGCGCTTCGGGCAGCGACAGCGCCCGGGACGCGGCGGTCTCCGGCAAGGCACCCGCCGCACCGAGCCGGGCCGCGGGCGAGCGGCAGAGCGGCGGGGCGGCCGCGGACGGCGGCACCGCGCGGCCGGACAGCCGGGCGGGCAGGGCCCCGAAGGCCGCGCCCTCGCAGATCATCCGGACCGCGACCGTCACCGTGCAGACCGAGGACGTCGCGGCGGCGCTGGCCAGGGCGCGGTCGGCGGTCGACGGCGCGGGCGGTTACACCGCCGACGAGACCACCGACCGGGACGCCGACGGGCATGACCGGTCGCGGATCGTGCTGCGGGTGCCGCCGGCGGAGTATGACGCGGTGCTGGGGCGGCTGGCCGGGCTGGGCAAGCTGCTCTCCCGTGAGGTCTCGGCGAAGGACGTCACCGATCAGGTGGTGGACACCGACAGCCGGATCAGGTCGCAGCGGGCCAGTGTGTCGCGGATCCGGGCGCTGATGGAGAAGGCCACGACGATCGGCGACGTCGTCTCCCTGGAGTCGGAACTGAGCACCCGGGAGGCGAATCTGGAGTCGCTGGAGGCACAGCTGAAGTCGCTCAAGGAGCGCACCGGGATGGCCACCGTCACGCTGCTGCTGCGGCAGCCGGACGCCGCGTCCGAGGAGCGGAACGACGACCGGCCCGCCTCGTTCGGCGAGGCGCTGTCCGGCGGCTGGCACGCCTTCGTGACGGCCGTGCGGTGGGTGCTGGTGGCGATCGGGGCGGTGCTGCCGTTCGCGGTGGCCGCGGGCCTGGTGTGGGCGCTGTGGCGGCTGGTCCGCGACCGGCTGCCGGTGACGCGGCGCCGGCAACGGACGTCCGGCGGGCCGGCCCCGGCGCCGGCGAACCACTCGGCGGACGCGCCCGCGGCCACTGAGCCGGCCGGAGCGTCCGGCGCGGCCGGGGAAGGTGACCGAGAGCCCCGTTGACAGCGGGCGGTGTCGGGCAAAGACTCATGGTCGGCGGGCGGCGATCTTCGTACCGCCCCACCGACGTCGAGCCGGGACAGCGAGGACAGCGCCTGATGACCGACCCACGCGTACGGGATGTGTACATCGTCGATGCCGTACGGACCCCCGTCGGCAAGTACGGCGGCGCGCTGGCCGGGGTACGGCCCGACGATCTCGCCGCCCATGTGGTCAAGGCCCTGGTGGACCGCACTCCGGAGCTCGATCCGGCGCGGATCGACGACGTCTGCTTCGGCGATGCGAACGGCGCGGGCGAGGACAACCGCAATGTGGCGCGGATGGCGGTCCTGCTCGCCGGGCTGCCGGTGACCGTCCCCGGCGTGACCGTGAACCGGCTGTGCGGCTCGGGTCTGGAGGCCGTCATCCAGGCGGCCCGTGCCATTGCGCACGGCGATGCGCATATCGCGGTGGCGGGCGGCGTGGAGTCGATGAGCCGTGCGCCCTATGTGCTGCGCAAGCCCGAACGGGCCTTCCCCGCGGGCCATCAGGAGATGTTCTCCTCGACGCTGGGCTGGCGGATGGTCAATCCGCGGATGAAGCCGGAGTGGACGGTCGCGCTGGGCGAGGGCGCCGAGCAGATCGCCGACCAGCACGGCATCACCCGCGAACAGCAGGACGTGTTCGCGCTGGCCAGCCACCAGAAGGCGGTGCGTGCCTGGCAGGAGGGCGCCTACGACGCCGAGGTCGTGCCGCTGCCGGATGTGGACCTGGTGCGCGACGAGACGATCCGGGAGGCGTCCTCCCTGGAGTCGCTGTCCAAGCTGAAGCCGGTGTTCCGTACGGCCGGCGGCACGGTCACCGCCGGGAACTCCTCGCCGCTCAACGACGGTGCGGCCGCGCTGCTGCTGGTCGACGAGGAGGGACTGCGGGCCACCGGGCGGGAGCCGCTGGCCCGTATCCGCGCGAGCGCGGTGACCGGCATCGAGCCGCAGCTGTTCGGCCTGGGCCCGGTGGAGGCCGTACGGCGCGCGCTGGAGCGGTCCGGGCGCGGCTTCGACGACGTGGCGACCTTCGAGCTCAACGAGGCGTTCGCGGCCCAGGCGTTGGGCTGCATCGGACAGTGGCCGGAACTCGACCCCGCGGTGGTCAATCCGCGCGGCGGCGCCATCGCCATCGGCCACCCGCTGGGCGCGTCCGGTGCCCGTCTCGCGGGCTCGGTCGCCCACCAACTCGCCGCCCTGGGCTCGGGTACCGGGCTCGCCGCGCTGTGCATCGGCGTGGGCCAGGGACTCGCACTGGTCCTGGAGCGCTGAGCAGCCGCCCGATGCCGGAGCGGCCGGTTTCCGCCGCGCGGCGCAGGCCCCGGCCGGCCCCCGCGGACGCCGTACGGGCCGTAACGTGACGGACCCGGGCAGACGTCCAGCAGACGGTGGCACCGGCGCACCCACACGACGAGGCACCACCCGACGAAGGGGCACACGGCATGGCGGCGGAGCGGCTGGTGGTGGTCGGGGGCGACGCGGCGGGGATGGCCGCGGCATCGCAGGCGCGCCGGCTGCGGAAGCCCGGCGAGCTGGCGATCACCGCGTTCGAGCGCGGCCACTTCACCTCGTACTCCGCCTGCGGCATCCCGTACTGGGTGGGCGGCGCGGTCGACGGCCCGGACGCGCTGATCGCCCGTACGGCCGAGGAGCACCGCGCCCGTGACATCGATCTGCGGATGCGCACCGAGGTCACCGAACTCGACCTGGACCGCGGCCGGGTGCGCACCCGGGAGCTGGACAACGGCGGCCGGGAGTCATGGACCGGCTTCGACAAGCTGGTGCTGGCGACCGGCGCGCGGCCGCTCCGCCCCGATCTGCCGGGGATCGACGCGCCGGGAGTGCACGGTGTGCAGACGCTCGACGACGGCCAGGCCCTGCTGGACACCCTCGACGCGTCGTCCGGCCGGCGGGCGGTCGTCGTGGGCGCGGGCTACATCGGGGTGGAGATGGCCGAGGCGCTGATCCGTCGCGGCTATGAGGTCACCGTCCTGGAGCGGAGCGACCAGCCGATGTCCACCCTGGACCCGGACATGGGCGCGCTCGTCCATGAGGCGATGTGCGGAATGGGCATCGAGACGGTGTGCGGGACGACCGTCACCGGGGTGCTGACGGACTCGGACGGGCGGGCCCGCGCGGTCACCACCGAGGACGCCGAGTACCCGGCGGATGTGGTCGTGCTGGGCATGGGCGTCCGTCCCGAGACCACGCTCGCCGCCGCGGCCGGGCTGCCGCTGGGCGAGTCCGGCGGGCTGCTCACCGATCTCGCGATGCGGGTCCGCGGCCAGGACCACCTCTGGGCCGGCGGCGACTGTGTGGAGGTCCTGGACCTGGTCTCCGGGCGCACCCGCCATATCGCGCTGGGCACCCACGCCAACAAGCACGGGCAGGTCATCGGCGCCAATGTGGGCGGCGGTTACGCCACCTTCCCCGGTGTCGTCGGCACGGCCGTCAGCAAGGTCTGCGATCTGGAGATCGCCCGGACGGGGCTGCTGGAGCGCCAGGCGCACGCCGCCGGGCTGCGCTTCGTCACGGTGACCGTCGAGGCCACCAACCGCGCCGGCTACTACCCGGGCGCCCGCCCGATGCACGTCAAGATGCTCGCCGAGCGCCGTACGGGCCGGTTGCTGGGGGTGCAGATCGTCGGCCGCGAGGGCGCCGGCAAGCGGGTGGACATCGCGGCGGTGGCGCTCACGGCCGGAATGACGGTGGAGCGGATGACCGCCCTCGACCTCGGCTATGCCCCGCCGTTCTCCCCGGTCTGGGACCCCGTCCTGGTGGCGGCCCGCAAGGCGGCGGGCGCCGTACGGGACGACGGAGCCTGACGCCGCACCACGGACGCCCGCGCGCCCCGGCTCAGTACGTCCCGGCTCAGTGTGCCCCGGCTCAGTCGTCGTCCTCGCCGTACCCGTCCTCCGCGGCCTCGTCCCAGGTGTCGCACCACTGCAGCCACTCCTCGGCGAGCGGCGCGAGGTTCCGGGGGCAGGCCCAGGCGTCCGGCTCCCGCGCGCCCTTCGGGGCGGGGAAGCTCTCCGGGGCGAAGAGGTGGGCGAGGTGCTCACCGGCCCCGCCGGGCAGACCGGCCCCCGCTCCCGGGTGTGCGTCCCCGTGCGGGCATGTCTCCGGCACCGCCGCGACGGCGCTCTCCAGGACGGGGCGCAGTTCGCGGTAGACGGACGGCGGCGGGTCCGGGTAGGCGCAGTCGAGGCTGTGACACACGGTCAGGAAGAGCACGAGCCGTTCGTGGGCGGCGCCGGGGCCGCGTACGAAGCGGCGTCCGGCCCACAGCCCGAGGTCCTCGGTCCGCTCCTCGCCCTCGGCAGCGCTCCGCAGCACCCCCGCCAGCCGCGCCGCGTCCCACGTCCCGTCAGGGCGCAGGCACTCCGCGTCCAGGTACTCCGTCCGGCGCTCGCCGAAGAACCGGTCGCGGGCCGTGGTGAGCGGGCCGAGGGTCTCGTGGGCGAGCGCCCGCAGATGGGCGCGGCAGGTCCAGGCGGCGGGTGGCGCGTCCGCGAAGCCGTCCTCGTAGCTCCGCTGGAGCCGGGCGCGGCCGCCCGGGGTGAGGAGGTGGTAGCCGGTGCCGGCGTCGGTTTCCGGGTCGCCCGAGAGCTCGGGGTGTGCGCCGTCGCCGTGGGAACAGGTCGCGCCCTCCAGCGCCCGCAGCGCGTCTTCCAGCGTCCCGATCATGTCGTCGAGCACCCAGCGCGGCCGGATCGTCCCGGAAGCGGCTTCCCAGCATGCGGCGTGGAGCAGGACGAGATGCCCGGCCAGGGCCCCCGTGGTGGGCTGCACGGGGAGGCCGGTGCCGGCGGTGACCTCGTAGGCGGGCTCGACGCCGCCGCGCGGATAGCCGTGCAGGACGGACGCGAGGTCATCGATGGCGTCCTCGTGGTGGTGCGGAACGCGCTCGGGAATGCCCTCCGGTGTGCCGGGGGCGATGATCTCGGCGGCGATCCGCGCGAACCCCGCGACGGCGTGCGGGCAGCGGTACTCCTCCTTGGTGCCCGGCTCCTGCCACTCCGGGTCCGCCCCGGTCGGCGTGCCGTTGCCGAGGAGCACCACGTCCGGAGCGCTGCCGGTCAACAGGAGCTCATCGAAATCGAGCTGCTCCAGGGCGCTTTCGCAGGGGTGCGTGCGGTGGCCGCAGGGCGGGCCGTCCAGGGCGCGGGCCGCCGTGCGCAACGCTTCCGCGACCTGCCCGGCCGTCGCGTCGCCCGCCCTCGTGGCGAGGTAGCGGGTCATCGAGAGCAGCCCGTAGACCCACTCGGCGGCGCGTTCGCCGGCCGGGTCGGCGGCGAGCCGGTGGGCACAGTCGAGGACGAGGGGATCGGCCGTCGCGGCCGTGGAGCGGTGGTCGACCAGCTGCCAGGCGGCGGCGAGGCCGGCTATCGGGGCGTCGGCGGAGGCGTGCATGATCTCGACGACGCCCCGGGGGCGGGAGCGGTTCCGCTCAGCGCGCCGTCTGCGTGTGCACGTACTCGACCAGGCGGGTCAGCGCGTCCGGGTCGGTGGTGGGCAGGACGCCGTGGCCGAGGTTGAAGATGTGGCCCTCCAGGCCGGCGGCCGCGTCGAGGACCTCACGGGCCTTGGTCTCGACGGCCTCGCGGGGGGCGAAGAGCACGGCCGGGTCGATATTGCCCTGGAGCGCCTTGCCGGGGCCGACGCGGCGGGCCGCCTCGTCCAGCGGGACCCGCCAGTCGACGCCGACGACATCCGCGCCCGCCTCGCCCATCAGGCCGAGGAGTTCACCGGTGCCGACACCGAAGTGGATCCGCGGGACGCCCAGGCCCTCGACCGCCCGGAAGACCTTGGCGGAGGCCGGCATCACGGAGCGGCGGTAGTCGGCCGGCGAGAGCGCGCCGACCCAGGAGTCGAAAAGCTGCACCGCGCTCGCCCCGGCCGCGATCTGGACCTTGAGGAAGGCGGCGGTGATGTCGGCGAGCCGGTCCAGGAGGTCGGCCCACAGCTGCGGGTCGCCGTACATCATCGCCTTGGTGCGCTCGTGGTTGCGCGAGGGGCCGCCCTCGACGAGGTAGCTGGCGAGCGTGAAGGGCGCACCGGCGAAGCCGATCAGCGGGGTGCCGCCCAGCTCGCGGACGAGCATGCCGATGGCCTCGGTGACATACGCGACGTCGCCGGGCTCCAGGCGGCGCAGCTGCTCCAGATCGGCGCGGGTGCGGATCGGGTTCTCGACGACCGGGCCGATACCGGGCTTGATGTCGAGGTCGATGCCGATGGCCTTGAGGGGGACGACGATGTCGCTGAAGTAGATGGCGGCGTCGACGTTGTGGCGGCGCACGGGCTGCAGCGTGATCTCGGTGACCAGCTCGGGCCGCATGCACGAGTCGAGCATCGCGATGCCCTCGCGGACCTTGCGGTATTCGGGCAGTGAGCGCCCGGCCTGGCGCATGAACCACACCGGGGTGTGCGGCACCGGCTCCCGCCGGCATGCCTTGAGGAAAGCCGAGTCTTCCGTACCGGTCTGCTGCTGGCCCGCAGGGCTTTGGTTGGCGCTCACGCCCCAAATCTTCGCACGACGGCCCACCCGCGATCGGGGCAGGTGGCCGATATCTCCGCATGCGCCCGGGGGCACCTCCGAATGGGCGACGCGCGCACCGGGTGTCCTCCCCGTATGCGGGCCCGGTTCCGCCTAATCTTCCGGGCATGGCTGCGGCTCATGAACACCTCGCGGACAGCGCGGACGAGGCCCCGATCCCCTTCCGTCAGGCGGTCGAAGCGCTCCGCGCGGCACGGCTGCGGCCGGAGATCGAGATCGATCCGACACCCGCCCCGAAACGGCTCGCCCCGTTCGCGTACGCGCTGGAGGCGGCGGTCGTCGAGCGCGGCGCGGGTCCGGACGGCGAGGACCGGGACCTGGCGGACGGGCGGCTGGTGGTGCTGCACAACCCGGCCGGGGACGAGACCTGGCAGGGCACGTTCCGCGTGGTGACGCTGGCGCGAGCCGAGCTGGAGCCGGAGATGGGCGCCGATCCGCTGCTGCCGGAGGTGTCCTGGTCGTGGCTCACGGGCGCACTGGACGCGCGCGGGGTGCACTACGGCGCGCCGAGCGGGACGGTCACCCGGGCCGGCTCGTACTACTTCGGCGGGCTCGCGGCGCGTGAGCCGGCGACCCAGATCGAGATCCGGGCCTCCTGGACGCCGGCCGAGGGCCCCGGCGGGGTGCCGGATCTGGCGGCACACCTGTCGGCCTGGTGCGATCTGCTGTGCCAGGTGGCGGGCCTGCCGCCGGCCCCGCTCGACATGACGACGCGCGGCGGGATCGTCCCGCTGCCCCAGCGCCGTGGCGCACAGCCGCGCTGACCTCGGCATTCCCTGCGGCCGGGCCGCGGCGTGCATGCTCAGGCACCGCCGGTCCCGGTGATCGTTCCGCTGCGCGGCGGGCGCCGCGCCCGCCGCGCCGTCTCCCCCTGACGAGGTCCGCTGTGGCGGTCCGGTCGGCTTCGCGTACGGCTCTGATCACCTCGGTGCGTACTGGGGACCGACCCTGATCGATCATGCATCCGATTTGCCCGAATTGCCCCTAACTAAATCGTGATCAAAGTCTAAAGTCCCGCCGGATTACTGCCGAAGAGGTCAGTGACCCTTCAAACACGGATCATTCCGGCTCCCCCCAGCCGGCTTCCGTCCCCCGCCACTCCCCCAGGAGGCCCGGTGTCTGTTCTCCTCGAGCAACCTTCGAGCCTGGTCGCCTACCGCCCGAACAAGCCGACGGCCATGGTCGTCGTGGCCGACCCTCGCGTCCGCTCCACCGTCACCCGCCACCTGTGGGCCCTCGGAGTGCGCGACGTGATCGAGGCGTCGTCCATCGCGGAGGCCCGTCCCCGCGTCGGCAACCCGCGCGACATCTGCGTTGCCGACGTCCACCTTCCCGACGGCTCCGGCCTCACGCTGCTGTCGGAGACCCGGGCGGCGGGCTGGCCCAACGGCCTCGCGCTGTCCGCGGCCGATGACATCGGTGCCGTACGCAACGCCCTGGCCGGCGGCGTCAAGGGCTACGTCGTCACCGGCACCCGCACCAACCTGGGCCTTCCCGGCCGCCCCGGCGCCTCACCCATCGGCGCCAACGCGGCCCGTATGCAGCGCCGTCCTCCGGGCGCCCCCGGTCACCCGGGCGGATACCGGGAGCTGTCGGGACGCGAGGTCGAGGTGTTGCGGCTGGTGGCGGAGGGCCAGTCCAACAAGGCCATCGGTGTCTCGATGGGGCTGTCGGCGCTGACCGTCAAGAGCCACCTCGCCCGTATTGCCCGCAAGCTCGGCACCGGCGACCGGGCCGGAATGGTGGCGGTCGCCCTGCGTACCGGCATCATTCACTGACCGTCCACACGACCGGCTCGCCCGTCGAGGGAACGTTCCCTCGACGGGCGACGTGCATACACAGATACCCTTGACTGGTGACCGACGCCCAAAAGACCGCAGCAGACACGACACTGCGAGCAGCCGGAGACTCGCCTCCGGACCCCCGACCGGCGCCGGTCCCTCTCCTGGAGCCCCGTGAGGGCATCCCCCCGGTGACCGCCACGGACGACGCACTCGCCGAGGTCGTGGCCGCCTTCGCGGCCGGTACGGGCCCGGTGGCCGTCGACGCCGAGCGGGCCTCCGGCTACCGCTACGGCCAGCGCGCCTACCTCGTACAGCTACGCCGCGAGGGCGCCGGCAGCGTGCTGATCGACCCGGTCGGCTGCCCCGACCTGTCGGCACTGGGCGAGGCGATCGGCGACGCCGAGTGGGTGCTGCACGCCGCCACCCAGGACCTGCCGTGTCTGCGTGACATAGGGATGGTCCCCACCCGGCTGTTCGACACCGAGCTCGCCGGACGGCTGGCCGGGTTCGCCCGGGTCGGACTGGGCGCCATGGTCGAGAACGTTCTCGGCTTCGCCCTGGAGAAGGGACACTCCGCCGTCGACTGGTCCACCCGTCCGCTGCCCGAGCCGTGGCTGCGCTATGCCGCGCTCGATGTCGAGCTGCTGGTGGATCTGCGGGACGCGCTGGAGGAGGAGCTGACGCAGCAGGGGAAGCTGGAGTGGGCGCGGCAGGAGTTCGCCGCGATCGCCGCCGCTCCCCCGCCGCCGCCCCGCAAGGACCCCTGGCGCCGCACCTCCGGTATGCACAAGGTCCGCCGGCGCCGCCAGATGGCGGTCGTACGGGAGCTGTGGACGGCCCGTGACCAGGTCGCCCAGCGGCGCGATGTCTCGCCCGGCAAGGTGCTCGGGGACACCGCGATCGTGGAGGCGGCGCTGAGCCTGCCCCCGAACAGCCACGCGCTGGCGGGGCTGCCCGGCTTCGGGCACCGGATGGGCCGCCGGCAGCTGGAGCAGTGGCAGGCCGCCGTGGACCGCGCCCGGGCGCTGCCCGAGAGCGAGCTGCCGCAGCCCGGCCAGCCGCTCAACGGCCCGCCGCCGCCCCGCGCCTGGGCCGACAAGGACCCGGCCGCCGCGGCCCGGCTGTCGGCCGCCCGCGCGGCGGTCACCGCGCTCGCCGAGAGCCTGAATCTCCCGCAGGAGAACTTGATCACTCCGGACACGGTGCGCCGGCTGTGCTGGGAGCCGCCGGCCGAGCCGACCCAGGAGTCGGTCGCCGAGGTGCTGTCGGGCCACGGCGCCCGCGCCTGGCAGATCGAGCAGGTCGCGCCGCTTCTCACCGAGGCGCTGCTGACGGACCCCAACTGACGCGGAGGCCCCGGGCGGAGAGGACTCCGGCCCGGGGCACGGTCGAACGGTCACTCAGTCCTGATCGATGTTCATCCACAGGACCTTGCGGTTGACCGCGTCGATCTCGTAGGTCGTCTCGTACCAGTCGTCGGTGGTCACCACGCCCACCGTCCAGGCCACGCTGTCGTTGTTGTTGCCGTGGTCGGCGTCGCCGAGCTCGATGGTGGTGACGGTGCCCTTCGTCTTCTCGGTGGCCGTCTGCGCGGCCTGCTGGGCCGTGACGGTGGCCTTGGTCAGCCGGGCGGCCAGCTCCTGCTTGTCCTCGGGGTCGTCCGACTGGGGGCGCGGCTGCTCCGCCTTGCCGGAGACCGCGTCGACCCGCACGGCGTAGGCCGCCCCGTCGGTCGTCGCCACCGCGGTGTCCCAATAGGGGCTGGCGGGCGTCCCCTTGAGCTCCGCGGCGATCGCCTCCGAGGACGGAACGGCCGCGATCGCGGCCTTCAGCGCCTGCCCGTAGTCCACCTTGGCCTTGGGGACCAGGGCCTTGCGCTGGGCCTGGTCCGCGCTGAGCGAGCCGGTCGGGGAGGCGGTGGCGGGGGCCGCCCTCTTCTGGGGGCTTCCCGTGTCGTTGCCGCTGTTTCCGCAGCCCGACAGCAGCGCGCCCGCGGCGGCGACGGCACAGACCAGTCCGATCGTGCGCGGCCCCGCCGGACGCCCGCGCCGGACCACGACACCACTCCTGTTCGTATCCATATGGGCACTTTAGGTGTGTGATGGGATGAATTGCTCCAAGACCCGACGGCATTCAGCCCTTTTCGATCACCGGTTTCCGCCGGTTGCGGCGTGGTTGCCCGGCAGCCGGGGCCTTCGCCGGGTGTGACCTTCAACGCTCCGGGCGGTGGGGGTGTGCAGCTTGGTTACCCGTAAGTAGCATGTCGGTGGGAAGCGCCCCGCGGGGCGCCCCGCAGCAGCAGTGCCATCCCGCACCTGGAGGAGAGCCAACGTGCCTCGTACCGCTAGGGACGTCGTCTTCGTCGACGGCGTCCGCACCCCGTTCGGCAAGGCGGGCCCGAAGGGCATCTACCACGAGACCCGCGCCGACGATCTCGTCGTGAAGGCCATCCGGGAGCTGCTGCGCCGCAACCCGGCCCTGGACCCCGCGAAGATCGACGAGGTCGCCATCGCCGCGACCACCCAGATCGGTGACCAGGGTCTGACCATCGGCCGCACGGCCGGCATCCTCGCGGGCCTCCCGCAGTCCGTCCCCGGCTACTCCATCGACCGCATGTGCGCCGGTGCGCTGACCGCCGTCACAGCGACCGCCGGCTCCATCGCCTTCGGCGCGTACGACGCCGTCATCGCCGGCGGTGTCGAGCACATGGGCCGCCACCCCATGGGTGAGGGCGTCGACCCGAACCCGCGGTTCGTGAGCGAGAAGCTCGTCGACCAGTCGGCCCTGTTCATGGGCATGACGGCGGAGAACCTCCACGACCGCTACCCGCAGATCACCAAGCAGCGCGCCGACGAGTACGCCGTGCGCTCGCAGGAGAAGGCGGCGAAGGCGTACGCGAACGGGAAGATCCAGCAGGATCTGGTACCGATCTCGGTGCGCAACACCAACGCGGAGGTCGGCGAGACGGGCTGGGGCCTGGTCACCGCCGACGAGCCGATGCGTCCGGGGACGACCCTGGAGAACCTCGCCGGCCTCAAGACGCCGTTCCGTACGCACGGCCGCGTCACCGCCGGTAACGCCGCCGGTCTCAACGACGGCGCCACCGCCTCGATCATCGCCTCCGAGGACTTCGCCCGGGAGCACGACCTCCCGGTCAAGATGCGCCTGGTCTCCTACGCCTTCGCCGGCGTCGAGCCCGAGGTCATGGGCTACGGCCCGATCCCGGCCACCGAGAAGGCGCTCGCCAAGGCGGGCCTGGGCATCGAGGACATCGACCTCTTCGAGGTCAACGAGGCGTTCGCCGTGCAGGTGCTCGCCTTCCTGGACCACTACGGCATCGCCGACGACGACGCGCGCGTCAACCAGTACGGCGGCGCCATCGCCTTCGGCCACCCCCTGGCCTCCTCCGGCGTGCGGCTGATGACCCAGCTGGCCCGGCAGTTCGAGGAGCAGCCGCAGGTCCGCTACGGCCTGACCACCATGTGCGTCGGCTTCGGCATGGGCGCGACGGTCATCTGGGAGAACCCGAACTTCGACGGAGGCAGCAAGTGAGCACCCCCACCACCGCCGAACTCCTGAAGGGCGCGGCCGAGCTGTTCCCCGACGAGGTCGTCACGTCGGCACACGTCCGCCACCTCGATCTGCCGTACGGCGCGGGCCGGTTCGCGCTGATCACGCTCGACAACGGCTTCGACCACACCAAGCCGACCACCTTCGGTCCGGGCTCGCTGGCGAACCTCAACGCCGCGATCGACCAGGTCGAGAAGGAGGCCGCGGACGGCGACATCGTCGGCGTCGGCCTCACCGGCAAGCCGTTCATCTTCGCCGTCGGCGCCGACCTCAAGGGCGTCGAGCTGCTGAAGAAGCACGAGGACGCGCTGGCCATCGGCAAGGGCGGCCACGAGGTCTTCAAGCGGCTCGCGAAGCTCGCCGTGCCGACCTTCGCCTACTACAACGGTGCCGCCATGGGCGGTGGCGTCGAGGTCGGTCTGCACTGCTCCTACCGCACGGTCTCCAAGGCCCTGCCGGCCTTCTCGCTGCCCGAGGTCTTCCTCGGTCTCGTCCCGGGCTGGGGCGGCTGCGCACTGCTGCCGAACCTCATCGGCGCGGACAAGGCCGTCTCGGTCATCATCGAGAACTCGCTCAACCAGAACAAGCAGCTCAAGGGCCAGCAGGTCTTCGACCTCGGCATCGCGGACGCGATCTTCGAGGGTGCTGACTTCCTGGAGCAGTCGCTGATCTGGACCGCGGGCGTCCTCAAGGGCGATGTGGCCGTCGAGCGCGCCGAGGTCGACCGCGGTGAGGCCTGGGACCAGGCCGTCGCCAAGGGCCGGTTCATCGCCGACGGCAAGGTGCACGGCGCCGCCCCGGCCGCCTACCGCGCCCTCGACATCATCGCCGCCGCCAAGGACGGCGACCTGCAGGCCGGTTTCGACGCCGAGGACCAGGCCCTGGCGGACCTGATCATGGGCGGCGAACTCCGCGCCGGCATCTACTCGTTCAACCTGGTGCAGAAGCGGGCCAAGCGCCCCGCCGGCGCGCCGGACAAGAACCTGGCGCGTCCGGTCAGCAAGGTCGGTGTCGTCGGCGCCGGTCTGATGGCCTCGCAGCTGGCCCTGCTGTTCCTGCGCCGCCTGGAGGTGCCGGTCGTGCTGACCGACATCGACCAGGAGCGCGTCGACAAGGGTGTGGGCTATGTCCACGCCGAGATCGACAAGCTGCTCGGCAAGGGCCGGATCAACCAGGACAAGGCCAACCGCCTCAAGGCCCTGGTCTCCGGTGTCCTCGACAAGGCCGAGGGCTTCTCCGACGCCGACTTCATCATCGAGGCGGTCTTCGAGGAGATCGGCGTCAAGCAGACGGTGTTCGCGGAGGTGGAGGCCGTCGCCCCGGCGCACGCGATCCTCGCCACCAACACCTCCTCGCTGTCGGTCACCGAGATGGCCTCGAAGCTGAAGCACCCCGAGCGGGTCGTCGGCTTCCACTTCTTCAACCCGGTCGCGATCCTGCCCCTGCTGGAGATCGTCCGCGGCGAGAAGACCGACGACGCCTCGCTGGCCACGGCGTTCGGTGTCGCCAAGAAGCTGAAGAAGACCGCGGTGCTGGTGAAGGACGCCCCGGCGTTCGTCGTCAACCGCATCCTGACCCGCTTCATGGGCGAGATCCAGAACGTCATCGACGAGGGCACCCCGGTCGACGTCGCCGAGAAGGCCATCGAGCCGCTCGGTCTGCCGATGTCGCCGCTGGTGCTGCTGGAGCTGGTCGGCCCGGCGATCGGTCTGCACGTGTCGGAGACCCTGAACCGCTCCTTCCCGGACCGCTTCACGGTCTCCCCGAACCTCAAGGCCGTCGTCGAGGCCGGCAAGCGCGGCTTCTACGTCTACGACTCCGGCAAGCCGGAGCTGGACCCCGAGGTCGCCGCGCTCCTCAAGCAGGGCGACTCGGTGCTGACGGAGGACCAGGTCCGCGACCGTGTCCTGGACGCGGTGGCGCAGGAGATCGGCCTGATGCTGGACGAGGGCGTGGTCGCCGAGGCGCAGGACATCGACCTGTGCCTGATCACCGGCGCCGGCTGGCCCTTCCACCTGGGCGGCATCACGCCGTACCTGGACCGTGCGGGGGTCTCCGAGCGGGTGACCGGCAAGAAGTTCCTGGCCCCGGGAGTCGCGAGCGTGCCCGCGTAAGGGTGCACAGCTGACAGCGAAAGGCGCGGGCCGGCTCGGCGGAGCCGGTCCGCGCCTTTGTGTGCCGGGGGACGGCCGCGGCCCGGCGTGGGAGGGTGGCGGCATGGATTCCTTGGTCATTGTCGATGCCGCGAATGTCGTCGGCTCGGTGCCCGACGGCTGGTGGCGGGACCGGCACGGCGCGGCGGAGCGGCTGCGCGACGCGCTGCCCGCGTACGTCAGCCAGGGGCTGCCGGGGCTGGTGACGCCGCCCGTGGAGATGGTCCTGGTGGTGGAGGGCGCCGCGCGGCGGGTCGAGTCCGTCGAGGGTGTCCGGGTGGTGCCGGCGGACGGCAGCGGCGACGACCGGATCGTGCAGCTGGTGGCGGACGAGTGCGGCGGGCGGGACTGTCTGGTGGTCACCGCGGACCGCGGGCTGCGGGAGCGGGTCCAGGCGCTGGGCGCGCGGGTGACGGGGCCGCGGGCCGTATGGGGCCGGGGGCGCGGCGAGGCGTAGGTACAGCGAAGCCCCGTACACCGCGACGGGCGCGGCATACGGGGCCGGGCGGAGGAGCCGGGCGGGCCTCCGGCGCCGTCAGTCCTTGGCGGCCTTCCGGGTGCGGATGCCGAGGCGGCTGTGCGAGCGCCCGTACAGGAAGTAGATGACGAATCCGGCCACCATCCAGAACGCGAACCGGACCCAGGTCTCCGCGGGCAGATTGAGCATCAGCCACACCGAGGCCGCCACCGAGAGCACCGGCACCAGCGGCACCAGCGGGGTGCGGAAGGAACGGGGCAGATCGGGCCGGGAGCGGCGGAGCAGGATGACGCCGACCGCGACCACGACGAACGCGAACAGGGTGCCGATGTTGACCAGTTCGGCGAGTTCGTCGATCGAGGTGAAGCCGGCGACGACGGCGACGACGACACCCAGCGCGATGGTCGACCGGTAGGGGGTGCCGAACCGCGGATGGGACTTCGAGAAGACCCGCGGCAGCAGCCCGTCCCGGCTCATCGCGAAGAACACCCGGCTCTGGCCGAGCAGCAGGATCATGCTGACGGAGGTCAGGCCGACGGCGGCGCCGAAGCTGATCACGCCCGCGAAGAAGGGGTGCCCGAGGTCCTTGAAGGCATCGGCGAGCGGGGCGTCGGTGGAGAGCTTGCTGTACTTCTGCATACCGGTCACGACGATCGACACGGCCACGTAGAGGATGGTGCAGATGGCCAGGGAGCCGAGGATGCCGCGCGGCACATCGCGCTGCGGGTTGCGGGTCTCCTCGGCGGCGGTGGCCACGATGTCGAAGCCGATGAAGGCGAAGAAGACCACGGCCGCAGCGGCGAAGATGCCCATGGTGCCGAAGTTGGCCGGGGTGAAGCCGAACATCAGCTGGGCCAGCGGCGCGCCCAGTCCGCCACCGGCTTCAACGGGCTCGCTGGGCGGGATGAACGGCGTGTAGTTGGCGCCGTTGATGAAGAAGGCACCGGCGACGATGACCAGCAGGACGACGGTGACCTTGACCCCGACGACCACCGCCGTCACCCGCGAGGACAGCTTCGCCCCGAGCACCAGGATGCCGGTCAGCGCCAGTACGAGGAGGAAGGCGAGCAGATCGAAGCCGAACTGCCCCTCATGGGTGCCGGACAGGCCGGCGGGCAGATGCAGCCCGGCGGAGTCCAGCAGGGAGCGCACATAGCCGGACCAGCCGACCGCGACCACCGCACAGCCCAGGGCGAGTTCCAGGATCAGGTCCCAGCCGATGATCCAGGCGGGCAGCTCGCCCAGTGAGGCGTACGAGAAGGTGTAGGCCGACCCGGCGACCGGCACGGTGGAGGCGAACTCCGCGTAACACAGCGCCGCCAGCGCGCAGACCACACCCGCGACGACGAAGGACAGGGCGACAGCGGGTCCGGCCTGCTCCTTGGCGATTTTTCCGGTGAGGACGAAAATGCCGGTGCCGATGACGACACCGACACCGAAGACGGTCAGATCGAGCGCCGACAGGGACTTCTTGAGCGTGTGCTCCGGCTCCTCGGTATCCAGGATCGACTGTTCCACGGACTTCGTCCGGAACAGGCCGCGACTGCGGCGTGAATCGTGTGGTGTGCCGTGCTGTGTGCTCATGGGCGAACCTCCGCCTGGACGACCCTCGCAACTCTCCTGAACTGACCGAGTCTCCGCAATGCCGGGAAACAGTCAGCTTCGGCGGGCCTCCGGACGGCGGGGATTCACCCGATGGGGTGCGGCCGTACGTATGCCGATGGGCCGGCCGGAACATCCGTACGGATGACCGGCCGGCCCATCGTGCCGTCTGCGGAATCAGTCGCGGGCGGCCTCGGCCGGCTCTGCCGCACCCTTGGCGCGGGCGGCCTCGGAGGCGTCCGCACCGCCGTCGGCCGGACGGAGCGGGGGCTGGGGCAGCCCGTCGATCTTGGAGACCAGGCCGGTCACCTGGCGGGCGATGTCCGGCGCGGTGAGCCCGATCTCCGCCATGACCTCCTTGCGGGAGGCGTGGTCGAGGAACTGCTCGGGGATGCCGAAGTCACGCAGCGGCAGATCGACACCGGCGTCGCGCAGTGCCTGGGCGACGGCCGAACCGACTCCGCCGGAACGGACGTTGTCCTCGACGGTGACCACGACCCGGTGCTTGGCGGCCAGCCCCGGCAGCGCCGCGTCGACCGGCTTGACCCAGCGGGGGTCGACGACAGTGGTGGAAATGCCCTGCTTGTCCAGGAGGTCGGCGATCTCCAGGCACATCGGGGCGAGCGCGCCGACGGACACCAGGAGGACGTCGGGCCGGGTGACGCCCTCGGCGGGCTCGCGCAGCACGTCCATGCCGCCGACCCGGCCGACGGCCTCGACCGCGGGGCCGACGGCGCCCTTGGAGTAGCGCACCACGGTGGGCGCGTCGTCGACGTCGACGGCCTCGCGCAGCTGGGCGCGGACCTGGTCGGCGTCGCGCGGCGCGGCGATCCGCAGACCGGGCACGACCTGCAGGATCGACATGTCCCACATGCCGTTGTGCGAGGCGCCGTCGGTGCCGGTGACCCCGGCCCGGTCCAGCACGAAGGTGACACCGCACTTGTGCAGCGCCACATCCATCAGCACCTGGTCGAAGGCGCGGTTGAGGAAGGTGGCGTAGACGGCGAAGACCGGGTGCAGGCCGCCGGTGGCCATGCCCGCCGCGGAGACCGCCCCGTGCTGCTCGGCGATGCCGACGTCGAAGACGCGGTCGGGGAAGGCCTTGGCGAACTTGTCCAGTCCGACGGGCTGGAGCATGGCCGCCGTGATGGCGACGATGTCCTTGCGCTCCTTGCCGAGCTCGACCATCTCGTCACCGAAGACGGACGTCCAGTCCTTGCCGCCCGAGGAGATGGGCAGTCCGGTGTCGGGGTGGATCTTGCCGACAGCGTGGAAGCGGTCCGCCTCGTCCTGGAGGGCGGGCTGGTAGCCGCGGCCCTTCTCGGTGAGGCAGTGGACGATGACCGGGCCGCCGAAGCGCTTGGCGCGCGTCAGGGCGGATTCCAGCGCCTCGATGTCATGACCGTCGATCGGGCCGACGTACTTCAGGCCCAGGTCCTCGAACATGCCCTGCGGGGCGATGAAGTCCTTGAGGCCCTTCTTGGCGCCGTGCAGCGTCTCGTAGAGCGGCTTGCCGACGACCGGCGTGCGCTCCAGCAGGTCCTTGCCGCGGGCCAGGAAACGCTCGTAGCCGTCCGTGGTGCGCAGCGTCGCCAGGTGGTTGGCGAGGCCGCCGATGGTCGGGGCGTAGGAGCGCTCGTTGTCGTTGACGACGATGACGAGCGGGCGGTCCTTGGCGGCGGCGATGTTGTTGAGCGCCTCCCAGGCCATACCGCCGGTCAGCGCGCCGTCACCGATGACGGCGGCGACCCGGTTGTCCGAACCGCGCACCTCGTTGGCCTTCGCGATGCCCTCGGCCCAGCCGAGCACCGTGGAGGCGTGGCTGTTCTCGATGATGTCGTGCTCGGACTCGGCACGGGAGGGGTAGCCGGACAGGCCGCCCTTCGCCTTGAGCTTGGAGAAGTCCTGACGACCGGTGAGCAGCTTGTGGACGTAGGACTGATGCCCGGTGTCGAAGAGGACCTTGTCCTTCGGGGAGTCGAAGACGCGGTGCAGGGCGATGGTCAGCTCGACCACGCCGAGGTTCGGGCCGAGGTGTCCGCCGGTCTTGGACACCGCATCGACAAGGAAGGTACGGATCTCCCCCGCCAGCTGCTCGAGCTGCTCCGGGCCCAGTCGGTCCAGATCGCGCGGTCCCCTGATACGGGAAAGCAACGCCACCCCTGCCTCCTTGCTGCTTGCTGCCGTGGATCGAGCTTGCCGATCAGACGAGTCTAATGTTGCGTCCGCCGCGGCGACGCCCGGGCCTTGCGATGTATGTCACTCGGGTGACATGGGGCCCGGCACGCCGCACGGCGTACGGCGCCGCACGCGGAGGGGCCCCCACCGGATGATGCCCGGTGGGGGCCGACGCCGTCGGACGACCGCCGCGGTCAGGTGCGTCCGGCCGTTTTCTGCGTCCGGCGGGAGACCGAGTCGATGACCACGGCGGCGAGCAGGACCGCGCCGGTGATCATGTACTGGATCTCACTCGCCATGCCGAGCAGGTTCAGGCCCTGCTGGATCGACTGGATGACCAGCATGCCCAGCAGCGCGGACCAGATCTTGCCACGTCCGCCGAAGAGGCTGGTACCACCGATGACGGCCGCCGCGATGACATTCATCAGGGTGTTGCCGGAGCCCAGGTTCTTGGTGGCGCCACCGGAGAGGCTGGCGATGAACAGTCCGCCGAAGGCCGCGAGCATGCCGGAGACGGCGAAGACGCTGATCCGGATCTTGTTCACATTGATACCGGCGCGGCGGGCCGCCTCGGCGTTTCCGCCGACCGCGAAGATCTGCCGTCCGTAGGTGGTACGGCGCACCACGAAGTCGGCGATGACCAGGACCGCGAGGAACAGCACCAGAGCCAGCGGCAGACCGCGGGCGCCGGCCGGCTCGTTCAGGACATAGGCGACGACGAAGGCGAGCACCGCGACCACGCCGGTGCGCAGCAGGATCTCGCTGAGCGGCCGGGACGGCAGCGCGGCGGCCTTGCGGCGCTTGCTGTCCAGCAGCAGCGATCCGGCGTAGGCGAGGACCGCGACCAGTGCGAGACCGTACGCGGCGGCCTTGTCCTCGAAGTAGTAGCCGGTGAGGTTCTCCACGACACTGCCGCTCGGCGTGTTGATGGAGCCTTCCTTGCCCATCATCCAGATCTGGAGACCGCTCCAGCCGAGGAAACCGGCCAGCGTGACGACGAAGGCCGGCACACCGATCTTGGCGAAAAAGAACCCGTGCAGGGCGCCGATGACCACACCGGTCGCGATGGCGATCAGCACCGCGAGCCAGTCGTTGACGCCATTGGTGACGCTGAGGACGGCCCACACGGCCGCGCCGACACCCGCCACCGAGCCGACCGACAGATCGATCTCGCCGAGCAGCAGCACGAAGACGATGCCGACGGCCATGATGCCGAGGCCGGAGGTGTAGACGCCGATGTTGGCGAGGCTGTCCGCGGACAGGAAGCTGCTGTTCTTCATCTGGAAGACGACCGCGATGACGAACAGGCCGATGATGACCGGCAGCGAGCCCAGCTCACCCCCGCGCACCCGGCGCTTGAAGTCGTTGAGATAGCCGGCGAAGCCCTGTTCGCGGACGAGCAGACGGGGGTCGACGGCGGCCGGCGGGGCGGCGTCCGCTGCGGGGGCCGGAGCGGCCGTCGTCGCCGCGGGCTCCTTGGTGAGATCGCTCATGCCCCGGCCTCCTTCTTCACCTGGTCCGTGCGCGCCTTGCGGCGGGTCACGGCGTTGTCCGAGGCGCCGGTGATGGCAGCGATGATCTCTTCGTGGGAGGTGCCCTCGACATCGAAGACACCGTTGTTGCGGCCCAGCCGCAGCACCGCGACCCGGTCCGCGACGGCCTGCACATCGGCCATGTTGTGGCTGATGAGGATGACGCCCAGGCCGCGCTCCCGCAGCCGCTCGACGAGGTCGAGGACCTGCGCGGTCTGCTCGACACCGAGTGCGGCGGTGGGCTCGTCCAGGATGACGACCTTCGGGTCGCCGATCAGCGCCCGGGCGATGGCGACGACCTGCCGCTGACCGCCGGAGAGCGCCGCGACGGGGATCCGGACGCTGGGGATGCGGATGGACAGGGTGTCCAGCAGTTCCTTGGCCCGCTTCTCCATGGCGATCTCGTCGAGGACACCGACGGTGCGGGTCTCGTTGCCGAGGAAGAGGTTGGCGACGACGTCGAGGTTGTCGCAGAGCGCGAGGTCCTGGTAGACGGTGGCGACGCCGAGTTCCTGGGCGTCGTGCGGCTTGTTGATGCGGACCGTCTCGCCCTGCCATTCGATGGCGCCGTCGTCGACCGGGTGGACGCCCGAGATCGTCTTGACGAGGGTGGACTTGCCGGCGCCGTTGTCGCCGACGAGGGCGACCACCTCACCGGGGTGGATCTCCAGGGTGACGTCCGTGAGTGCCTGGACGGCGCCGAACCGCTTGGAGATTCCGCGCAACGCCAGCACAGGCGTAGCGGACACGTGAATCATCTCCTTCGCCGCCGTCACAACGGCGGGGATGGTGGTGCGTGGAGCAGGGGGCTCGCGAGGGACGGTCCGGCGTCCGCGCCCGGGACGGGTGTCGCGGGGCGGGCAGGGACCGGTAGGGACCGGTAGGGGTACGGACCGGGCCGGGGCCGCGGGGCGGTGCCGCGCGGCCCCGCCTGACCGGGGTCCTGGGGCCGGGGTCCGGGGACCGGGGCCGGGGCGTGGAGCCGGGGCCGGGGGTCCAGCGCCGGGGGTCCGGCGTCGGGGGGGGAGCCGGGGCCGGAGGGCCCGTGGCCTTACTTGATGCCGGCCGACTCGCAGGCCTTCTTGGCGTCGCCGGCACAGATCTGGCTCGCCTTGTAGACCTTGTCCTTGAGGATCGTGGAGGCGATGTTGTCCTTGGTCACGATCTGCGCGTCGTACAGCTTGGCCGGAATGCCCTTGACCTCGCCGCTGAGGCTGTCGACCTTGGAGTCCGTCAGGGAGCCGATCTTCTCGCCCTTGAGCAGCTTGACCGCGATCTCGGCCGTGGAGTCGGCCTGCGGCTTGATCTGCTTGTAGATGGTGAACGCCTGGTCGCCCTTGAGGATCCGCTGCAGACCCGCGAGCTCGGCGTCCTGGCCGCCGACCGGGACCTCCACGCCCTTCTGCTTGAGGGCGGTGATGATGCCGCCGGCCATGCCGTCGTTGCCGGAGTAGACGCCCTGGAAGCCGTCCTTGCCGAGCGAGTCGAGGGCGGCGCTCATCTTCTTGTTGGCCTCGTCCGGCGACCAGTCCGGGATGTCCTGCTCGTACGCGATCTTCTTGACCTGCTTGTCGAGGACGCTGTGGGCGCCCTTCTTGAAGAACGGCATGTTCGGGTCGGTCGGCGAACCGTTGATCATGACGACATTGCTGTCCTTGGCCTTGTCGCCGAGCGCCTTGACCAGCGCCTCACCCTGCAGGCGGCCGATCTTCTCGTTGTCGTAGGACACGTAGGCGGAGATGTTGCCCTCGGCCAGCCGGTCGTACGCGACGACCTTCACGCCCTTCTTGGCGGCCTGGTTCACCCAGGACTTGGTGGCCTTGTAGTCGACCGCGTCCAGAATGATCACCTTCACGCCCTGGGTGATCAGCGCGTCGAACTGCTTCTTCTGGGTCTCGGTCTCCTGCGCCGCGTTGTTGTACTTCACCTTGCAGTCGCTGCACAGCGCCTTGATCTTCGCCTCCATGAGCGGGCGGTCGAAGGTCTCGTAACGCGTGGTCTTGTTCTCCGGCAGCAGCAGGCCGATCGTCTTGTTGTCGCCGCCGCCACCCTTGGCGCCGTCGCCGGCCTTGCCGCAGGCGGCCACGGAGAGCGCCATCGAGACAGCGGCTGTGCCTATGACGACGCGACGCGTCCAAACGTTCATGGGGGTGCCTCCCTGACGAGGCCGCGTCCTTGCGGCCGAGGTGGCTGGAAGTCAACTCGGCCGCCAGCCGACCGTCAAGGAGTAAATCCTTAACGAGATGACAACGGTGCCATGCGTTAGCTGTGTGAACTCGGCGCTCTTATGCCGGGGCCGGCGCGTCCGCGGTCTGCGCACCGTCGAGCAGGGTCGAATCGCCCATCTCGCTCAGCACCAGCGCCAGGGCGCCGAGCACCTCCGCACGGCCCCCGAGCGTGCCCGGGACGATCCCCAACTGCCGTGCCGCGCTGGGGATCGCGTAGCGCGAGACCGACTCACGGATCGGTGCGAGCACCAGCTCACCGGCCTCGGCGAGATCCCCGCCGAGCACCACTCGGCTGGGATTGAGCAGATTGCACAGATTTGCCACGCCACTGCCGATATGGCGCCCCACGTCCGCAATGACCCGGCGGCAGCCCGGGTCACCCTCGCGGGCCAGCTGGACCACCCGCGACATGGTCAGATCGGGCCCGTGGCTCGGCTGCAGCAGCGGGAGGACGTACCGGGCCGCGGTGAAGGTCTCCAGACAGCCGCGGTTGCCGCAGCGGCACACCGGACCGGCCTCGTCCAGCGTGATGTGCCCGATCTCGCCCGCCGTGCCGCCCGGCCCGCGGTAGATCTGCCCGCTGATCACCAGCCCGGCGCCGACACCGCTGGCGACCTTGATGTACGCCAGGTCGGAGGCCCCGCGGCCACCGCCCCACACCAGCTCGCCCAGCGCGCCGAGGTTGGCGTCGTTGTCGACGTGCACGGGCACTCCGAGGCGCCCCGACAGCTCCTGACCGGGGTTCGTCCCCGTCCAGCCCGGCAGGATCGCCGTGGAGCCGAGCGTCCCGGATTCGACGTCGATGGGCCCCGGCACGCCCAGGCCGACGCCGACGACCTTGCCCGGGTCGATCCCGGTGGCCGCGATCAGCCGGTTGACCAGCTGTTCCGCCCGGTCGAAGCCCTCGGCGGCGGAGGCGTCCACATCGATCGGCTCGGCTTCCTCGGCGAGCACCTGGTGGGCGAGGTTGCCGACCGCCACGCGCAAGTGGGAGTGCCCGAAATCGACCCCTACGACGATGCCCGCGTCGCCGGAGAGCGAGACACTGCGCGCCCGCCGACCGCCCGCCGATGTCGGCGTCACCTCAACGGTTCCGCCGTCCTTCAACTCGCGAACGATGTTGGAAACGGTGGCCGCGGACAGCCCCGTGCTCCGGGCGATCTCCGCCTGCGTGAGTGAGCCCGCCATACGCACCGCGCGCACGACCCGCTCCAGATTGGCCCGGTGCAGCGAGGACTGCGACCCTGGAGTCTCCATCGACTCATCCACTCCCGTCTGGGGCCGGGGGTACCTCCCAGCGGAAGCTGGGGAGGCACGACGACCGCCCGCCGACCGCACCCACGTCCTCGGGGGGCGGCCATCGATTCAACATGTGAACCCTAAGCAGAACGCCAGCCGGGAAGTCTCGTCAAGGCGTTGAGCCCGGCATGATCGGATAGCGCCTGATCCGGGCACCCGGGGAGGCGGCCCCGCCGCAGCGGAGCCGCCCCGGAGGCCTGCCGGGCGGCACGCCAAGGTGGCTCAAATCTTTCGCCGGACCGCCGGCCGCCGGCCGCCGGGCGAGCTCGTGGCCCACTCCCCTACTTCGGCTCCCCTACTTCAGCGCGCCGGCGGTCAGACCGGCCACCACCTGCCGCTGGAAGATGATGTACGCGGCGAGCACCGGCAGCATCGCGATCGTCAGCCCGGCGAACAGACCGGACCAGTCCCCCTTGTAGCCCTGACTCACCGCCAGGGCCACCAGCCCCTGGGTCAGCATCTTCCGGTCCGGGTCACCGACGTTGAGCACCGTCGGCAGCAGGTACTGGTTCCACTGCCCGAGGAAGTCGAAGATCCCGACGCTGATCAGGCCGGGCTTGGCCATCGGCAGCATCACCTGGAAGAAGGTGCGGGTGTGCGAGGCACCGTCGATGAGCGCCGCCTCGGCGACCGAGGTCGGCAGCGTCTTGAAGAACCCGCTGAGGAAGAAGACCGTGAACGGCAGCGAGTAGGCGATGTAGACCAGGATCAGCCCGTGGTAGGTGTCCAGCAGCGCCATGTTCTTCATGACGAAGAACAGCGGGACCAGCGCCAGGATGACCGGGAAGCCCATGCCGCCCACGAACAGGAAATACAGAAAGCGGTTGCCCGGGAAGTCGAAGCGGGCCAGCACATACGCCGCCATCGCGCCCAGCAGCATCGTGCCGATCAGTGAACCGCCCACGACGATCAGCGAGTTGAGGAAGTACTGGCCCATGTGCGCCTTGTCCCAGGCGCGGGCCCAGTTGTCGAAGTGCAGGACCGACGGCAGTCCCCAGGGCGAGCCGAAGATCTCGGTGTCGTCCTTGAAGGAGCTCACCACCGCCCACAGCAGCGGCATGGTGACCAACAGGCCCCAGATCACCAGGACTCCGTGCGAGAAGACATTGAGGACCCTGCCCTCGCCGCTTCCGCCGCCGGAGCCGGCGCCGTCCTTCCGTCCCTGTCCGCCGCGCGGGCCGGGCAGCCGCGACGCACCCGGAGGCGGTGGGTGCTCCTTCGTCACCCCCGGGAGGTCCGCGGGGTCTGTCTGCGCACTCATCAGAACTCCAGTCGCTCGCGCCGTCCCAGCCGCATGACGACGGCCGAGAAGATGAGGGTCACGATCAGCAGGGAAACGCCGATGGCGGTCGCATATCCGGCCTGACCGTCGCGGAAGGTCTTCTGGTACACGTACAGCGGAAGGACCTCGGTCGAATAGTCGGGGCCGCCCGGACCGACGCTCATGATCTGCACGAAGGCGAAGGCCGACACGTCCAGGGCGAGAATGCCCATATAGATCCAGCCGGTCTGGACGGTGTCCCACAGCAGCGGCAGGGTGATCCGGAAGAACGTGTTGAAGCGGTTCGCGCCGTCCAGCAGCGCGGCCTCGTAGAAGTCCTTCGGAATGGAGCTCATACCGGCCGAGAAGAGCACCACATAGAAGCCGACATTGGCCCACACCATCGCGGCCATCACACACCACAGGGCGATCTGCGGATCCCCCAGCCAGTCCGGCTGCACATTGTCGAGCCCGATCGCGTCGAAGAAGGCGTTGAGCGCGCCGCTCTCCGGGTTGTAGGCGAACTGGAACAGCAGCGCGACGATCGGGACCGACAGCACCTGCGGGAAGAAGTAGAGGATTTTATAGGTGCCCGAACCGCGCACCCCGCCGATGACCGCCTTCTTCCGGCGACGGCCACCGACGTTGAGCATGAAGGCGAAGAAGAGCCCGAGCGAGAGCGTCACCACCGGCAGGAGCAGCAACAACGTCACACTGTTGCCCACGGCGGACCAGAAGACATCGTCCTGGAAGAGGCGCGCATAGTTGTCGAGGCCGACCATCTTCATGTCCGGACTCAGCCCGGTCCAGTCCGTGAAGGAGTAGTAAATCGCCTGCACGAAGGGCGAGATCACGAAGATCGCGTAAATCGCCAGCGGGAGGACCAAGAAACCCGCGATGAAACGGTACTTACCGTGTTTCATGACTACCGATCCCGTTCTCTCCCCGCGTGTGCCGTCGCCGGTGACGCGCCCCCGGCCGGCGCCGGGAGGTCATCCCACGCATTTCTCGGTCAGCGCTTGTACTTCTTCACGCTGGAGTCGTCGCGGGTGTCGTCCGCGTACTTCTGGATCTTCTTGATGGCCTCGTCGGGAGTCAGCCGGCCGGCCATCATCTCGCCCAGCGCACCGACCCCGATCCGCTCCTTCTGGAGCGCCACATACCAGTCCTGCAACCGTGGGTTGACAATGTTCTGGCCGGCCTTTTCCAGCGCCACCTGCGCCGATGCCAGACCCGGCGGGAGCTTCAGCCCCTCGGTGCCGCCGTTGAGCGAGGTGAGGGAGGAGACCTGCCGGATGAAGTTCTGCGAGGACTTCTTGCTGAGCATGATGCGCAGCAGCTCCATGCCGCCCTCGGCGTTGCGGGCCTTCCTGGGCACGATGTACGGCTCGCCGCCCGAGGCCCAGATCGTGCCGTAGGGCATCTTGTCGGAGTCCGACAGGCTGGACGGGGCGCCGACCGCGAGATCGAAGTTCGGATTCTTCGCGATCTGCTTGGCCGACTCGTTCTCCACCCAGGAACCGTTGGGGATGAACAGCGCCTTCCCGTCGGCCCACGCCTTCTGCGACTGGAGGTGGTCCAGCCCGGGCGAGCCCTTGAGGACATAGCCCTTCTTGTAGAGCTCGTAATAGGCGTCGAATGCCGCCTTGACCGCCGGGTCCTTCCAGGCGTTCGGCTCCAGATTGTCGATCTTCCGCAGGACCTCCGCACCACCGATCTTGGCGATGAACGGGTAGAGGCTGAAGGGAAGGTAGTACGGGTACTTGCCCGGGTACGTCCAGCCCGCGACGCCCTTCTTCTTGGCCTTCGCGCACAGGGCCAGCATGTCGTCCCAGGTCTCCGGATATTCCGCGTCCAGCTTCTGCAGATTGCTCTTGGAGTACCAGACGCCGTAGACCGTGTACGCGTAGTAGAGAATCCAGGTTTCCTTGCCGCCGAACTGTCCCATTTCGACGACGCCGGGGCGCAGGGTGTCCCGCACCTTCTTGTTCGGGTCGTCGACCGAGGGGGCGTCGAGGAGCGCCGAGAGGTCGGTCAGCTGGTCCTTGCCCACCAGCGTCCCGAAGTCCATCTGTTCCGCACCGGAGTTGTCGACGAGGTCCGGGGGGTTTCCGCCGTTGAAGCGCGGCTGCAGTGTCGACTGGATCTTCTGGGTCGACGAGAGCTTCACCTTGCCGTCGGCCTTCGGGAAGGCCTTGAGGTACTCGCTCTGGGCGTCCTTGGCGTACTTGTCGCCGAATCCGCCGTCGAAGATGACGACATCGAGGCCGGCCGACTCATTGACCGCGAGCGGATTCTTGGCCGACTTCTTTCCCTTTTCGACCTTGTTGTCGCTGTCGCTGCCGCCGCCGCTCGCACACGCCGACAGCATTCCCATGGCCGGTACGGCGACGATCCCCAGGGCCGCGGCCCGCTTGACCAGATCGCGACGGTTGAATGCAGAGGTGGATCCCATGCTCAAGTCCTCGCCTTCTTCAGGACTCAGGCGGTGTACCGGAGCCACCCCGGCACCGCGGGTCAGATGAAGCTGAGTTGTACGGGATGTGCACCGGGCTCGCTAGGGAAATGCGGGGCAGTCATGCGTTCCCGCCTTCCCCCCGGATCCGCGGCCTGGGTCGTACGGCCGGTCGGACGCGACAGGTATAGTCCACTTCCGGCCGCAGGGGCAAGATCGAATGCAGGGTTGGACGGCAGTCTTTCCCTAGTTGAGACCTCCCCGGTATGCGCGGATTCGCCCGGCCGCCATCCGCCGGACCGCCCGGCGGCACGACCGGCGCACCGATCTCAGCGCCACCCTTGACACCAAAGTCCCCACGCACCTTACTTATCTCTGTTTATCTGGCGTCAGACAACTGACAACGATGTCAATCTCGTTGAGAGGGCTCGCGTGCGGCTCAGACACCGGCACAGTCCACTGCGGGGGATCGCCCGCCCCGCCGCCCTCGCGGCGGCCGCTCTGCTCGTCATCACCGTGCCCGGCCCGGCCCAGGCCGCGCCGCCCCAACCGCCCCAGGGGGCAACGGAGTTCCGCTCCTCGTTCGAATCCGGCGAACCGCAGCCGGACTGGACCGACACCGTCGACACCGGCGCCGACGGAAAGCCCCGGACCTCCGGCGTCACCCCGGAGACCGCCCCGGCGGCACCCGGGATGAACACCGGGACCGACACCGGCCCCCGCGACTCCCCCACCGCCAAGGCCCACGCCGGCTTCACCGGAGGACATGCGCTGCGCTACGCCGGCACCCACACCGCCCCCGGCCGCGGCTACTCGTACAACAAGATCTTCGACGTCAATGTTCCGGTCACCGCGGCCACTTCGCTCTCGTACAAGATCTTCCCCGAGATGGCGAAGAGCGATCCGGCGTACCCGGCGACCCATGCCGCCGTCGATCTGGCCTTCACCGACGGGACGTACCTCAGCGAGCTGTCCGCCGTCGACCAGCACGGCGCGCCGCTGACGCCCCGGGGTCAGGCCGCCTCCAAGACGCTCTACGTCAATCAGTGGAACAACCGGGAAGCGCGGATCGGCGCGGTCGCCGCGGGCAAGACCGTCGACCGGATCCTGGTCGGCTATGACGCACCGGAGGCACCGCGGACCGCAGCGGCCTTCCGCGGCTGGGTCGATGACCTCACCCTCGCGCCCAAGGCACCGGACAAACCGCTCGACCGTCTCTCCGACTACGCCGTCACCACCCGCGGCACGCTCTCCAGCGGCAGTTTCTCGCGCGGCAACACCTTCCCCGCCACCGCCGTCCCCAACGGCTTCAACTTCTGGACCCCGGTCACCAACGCGGGCTCCGCTGACTGGCTCTACGAGTACGCGCGGAAGAACAACGCCGACAACCTCCCCACCCTCCAGGCGTTCAGCGCCAGCCATGAGCCCAGCCCGTGGATGGGCGACCGGCAGACCTTCCAGGTCATGCCGTCCGTCGCGGCCGGCACCCCGGACGCCTCGCGCACCGGCCGTGCGCTGCCGTTCCACCACGCCAACGAGACCGCCAAGCCGCACTACTACGGCGTGACCTTCGACAACAGCCTCAAGACGGAGATCACCCCCACCGATCATGCCGCGCTGATGCGCTTCACCTTCCCCGGCGACCGGGCGAGCCTGATCTTCGACAACGTCAACAACAAGGGCGGGCTCAGCCTGGACACCGGGCGCGGGGTCGTCACCGGCTTCTCGGACGTCAAGAGCGGACTGTCCGTCGGCGCCACCCGGCTGTTCGTCTACGGGGTCTTCGACGCCCCGGTCACCGGCGGCGGCAGGCTCGACGGCGGGGGCGGGAAGGACGTCACCGGCTATCTCCGCTTCCGGCCCGGGGCGGACCGCACGGTGACCATGCGGATCGCGACCTCGCTCGTCAGCGTGGACCAGGCGAAGGCGAATCTGGACCGGGAGATCCCCGACGGCGCGACCTTCGCCGGCGTCAAGGAGCGGGCGCAGTCGCAGTGGGACGACCTGCTGGGCCGGATCGAGGTCGAAGGCGCGAGCCGCGATCAGCTCACCACCCTCTACTCCAACCTCTACCGCCTCTACCTCTACCCCAACTCCGGCTTCGAACAGGTCGGTTCGCGCAGCCGCTACGCCAGCCCGTTCTCGCCGCAGGTCGGCCAGGACACTCCGACGCACACCGGCTCGAAGATCGTCGACGGTGAGGTGTACGTCAACAACGGCTTCTGGGACACCTACCGGACCACCTGGCCCGCCTATTCGCTCCTCACCCCGAAACGCGCGGGGAAAATGGTCGACGGCTTCGTCCAGCAGTACAAGGACGGCGGCTGGATCTCCCGCTGGTCCTCGCCCGGCTATGCGGACCTGATGACCGGGACGAGTTCCGATGTGGCGTTCGCCGACGCCTACGCCAAGGGCGTGGAATTCGACGCCGAGGCGGCCTATGCCGCGGCCGTCAAGAACGCCACCGTCGCCCCGCCGCAGCCCGGGGTCGGCCGCAAGGGCATGGCCACCGCGCCCTTCCTCGGCTATACGAGCACCGATACCCGTGAGGGCATGTCCTGGGCACTGGAGGGCTACCTCAACGACTTCGGTATCGCCCGTATGGGCAAGGCGCTGTACGAGAAGACCAAAAAGCCCCGCTACAAGGAAGAATCGGCCTATTTCCTGAGCCGCGCCCAGAATTACGTCAAGCTCTTCGACCGCAAGGTCGGCTTCTTCCAGGGCAAGGACTCCCAGGGCAACTGGCGGCTGCCGCCCGGCGCGTTCGACCCCCGGGTCTGGGGCCACGACTACACCGAGACCAACGCCTGGACCTTCGCCTTCACCGCGCCGCAGGACACCCGGGGGCTGGCCAACCTCTACGGCGGCCGCGCCGCCCTGGCCAAGAAGCTGGACGCGTACTTCTCCACCCCGGAGACCGCGTCCAAGGAATTCGCCGGTTCCTACGGCGAGGTGATCCATGAAATGACCGAGGCCCGCGACACCCGGATGGGCATGTACGGGCACAGCAATCAGCCCTCGCATCACATCGCCTATGTCTATGACGCGGCCGGCCGGCCCTGGAAGGCCCAGGAGAAGGTCCGCGAGGCGATGTCCCGGCTCTACCTCGGCAGCGAGATCGGCCAGGGATACCCGGGCGACGAGGACAACGGTGAGATGTCCGCGTGGTACGTCTTCAGCTCGCTCGGCTTCTATCCGCTGGTGATGGGCCAGGGCGAATACGCGGTGGGCTCCCCCCTCTTCACCAAGGCCACGGTCCACCTGGAGAACGGCCGCGATCTCACCGTCAACGCCCCGCGCAACAACGCGCGCAATGTCTATGTCCAAGGCCTCCGGGTGAACGGCAAACCCTGGAATTCCACCGCACTTCCGCACCGGCTCCTCGCCCGCGGCGGCACGCTGGACTTCACCATGGGCGACCGGCCGTCCGCCTGGGGCACCGGAGAGCACGCGGCCCCGACGTCCCTCACCAAGGACGACAAGGTGCCCACACCGCCGGCCGATGTGACCGATCCGGCGACCGGCCCGCTCTTCGACAACACCTCCGGCAGCTCGGCCGCACTGACCGGCGCCCCGGTGGACCTCGCCCGCCCCGCGCGGGTGACGTCGTACACCCTCACCTCGGCGGACGGTGCCACCGCACCGGCCGGCTGGACGCTGGAGGGCTCCCCGGACGGGCAGCGGTGGACACGGCTGGACCACCGCGACGGGGAATCCTTCACCTGGGATCACCAGACCCGCGTCTTCGGCATCAGCGACCCGGGCAGCTACCTGCACTACCGGCTGGTGCCCGACGGCCCGGGCACCCTCGCCGAGATCGAGCTGCTCGGGGCGCCCTGACCCCGTCGCCCCGTGACGACGGACGGGCCGCACCCCCTCGACCGAGGGAGTGCGGCCCGTCCTGGTGCCCTGGGGGACTTACTTGCGGATCAGCGAGCGCAGCACGTACTGCATGATGCCGCCGTTGCGGTAGTAGTCCGCCTCGCCGGGGGTGTCGATGCGGACGACCGCGTCGAACTCGACACCGCTGTCCGTGGTCACCTTGACGGTGCGCGGCGTGGTGCCGTCGTTCAGCTCGGTCACGCCGGAGAAGGAGAAGCTCTCCTCGCCGGTCAGGCCGAGGGACTCGGCGGACGCGCCCTCCGGGAACTGCAGCGGCAGGACGCCCATGCCGATGAGGTTCGAGCGGTGGATGCGCTCGTAGGACTCGGCGATGACGGCCTTGACGCCGAGCAGCGCGGTGCCCTTGGCCGCCCAGTCACGGGACGAGCCGGAGCCGTACTCCTTGCCGGCCAGGATGACCAGCGGGGTGCCGGCGGCCTGGTAGTTCTGCGAGGCGTCGTAGATGAACGACACCGGACCGCCGTCCTGGGTGAAGTCGCGGGTGTAGCCGCCCTCGGTGCCCGGCGCGATCTGGTTGCGCAGGCGGATGTTGGCGAAGGTGCCGCGGATCATGACCTCGTGGTTACCACGGCGCGAGCCGTAGGAGTTGAAGTCACGACGCTCGACGCCGTGCTCGGTGAGGTACTGGCCGGCGGGGGTGTCGGCCTTGATCGCACCGGCCGGGGAGATGTGGTCGGTGGTGACCGAGTCGCCCAGCTTGGCCAGCACCCGGGCGCCGGTGATGTCGGAGACCGGGGTGGTCTCCATCGTCATGCCCTCGAAGTACGGGGGCTTGCGCACGTAGGTGGACTGCGGGTCCCACTCGAAGGTGTTGCCGGTCGGGATCGACAGCGCCTGCCACTGGGCGTCGCCCGCGAAGACGTCCTGGTAGGACTTGTTGAACATGTCCTCGCCGATGGCGTTGGCCACGACGTCGTTGACCTCGGCCTCGGAGGGCCAGATGTCCTTGAGGTAGACCGGGTTGCCCTCGGTGTCGGTGCCCAGGGCGTCCTCGGTGATGTTCACCTTCATGGAACCCGCGAGGGCGTACGCGACGACCAGCGGCGGGGACGCCAGGTAGTTCATCTTGACGTCGGGGTTGATCCGGCCCTCGAAGTTGCGGTTGCCGGAGAGCACCGAGGTGACGGCCAGGTCGTGCTCGTTGACGGCCTTGGAGACCTCCTCCGGCAGCGGGCCGGAGTTGCCGATGCAGGTGGTGCAGCCGTAGCCGACGAGGTTGAAGCCGACCTTGTCGAGGTACGGGGTCAGACCGGCCTTGTCGAAGTAGTCGGTGACGACCTTCGAGCCCGGGGCGAGGGTGGTCTTGACCCACGGCTTGCGGGTCAGGCCCTTCTCCACGGCCTTCTTCGCGACCAGCGCGGCGGCGACCATGACGTACGGGTTCGAGGTGTTGGTGCAGGAGGTGATGGCCGCGACCGTCACCGCACCGTGGTCGATCTCGTAGGTCGAGCCGTCGGGGGCGGTGACCGTGGTCGGGCGGGTCGGCACGCCGTCGGTGGCGGCCGGGGAGTCGGAGGCCGGGAAGGACTCCTGGCCTGCCTCGTCGGCGTCGGAGACGTAGTTAAGGACGTCGCGCTCGAACTGCGTGGCGGCCTCGGCGAGGACGATGCGGTCCTGCGGGCGCTTGGGACCGGCGATCGACGGGACGACCGTCGACAGGTCCAGCTCCAGCTTCTCGGAGAAGTCGGGCTCGGCGGCCGGGTCGAGCCAGAGGCCCTGCTCCTTGGCGTACGCCTCGACGAGCGCGAGCTGCTGCTCGCTGCGGCCGGTCAGCTTCAGGTACTTGATGGTCTCGTCGTCGATCGGGAAGATCGCGGCGGTGGAGCCGAACTCCGGCGACATGTTGCCGATGGTGGCGCGGTTGGCCAGCGAGGTGGCGGCGACGCCCTCACCGTAGAACTCGACGAACTTGCCGACGACGCCGTGCTTGCGCAGCATCTCGGTGATGGTCAGCACGAGGTCGGTGGCGGTGGTGCCGGGCTTGAGCTCACCGGTCAGCTTGAAGCCGACGACGCGCGGGATGAGCATGGAGACCGGCTGGCCGAGCATCGCGGCCTCGGCCTCGATGCCGCCGACGCCCCAGCCCAGCACACCGAGGCCGTTGACCATGGTGGTGTGCGAGTCGGTGCCGACGAGGGTGTCGGGGTAGGCCTGGCCGTTGCGGACCATGACCGTACGGGCCAGGTGCTCGATGTTGACCTGGTGCACGATGCCGGTGCCGGGCGGGACGACCTTGAACTCGTCGAAGGCGGTCTGGCCCCAGCGCAGGAACTGGTAACGCTCCTTGTTGCGGCCGTACTCCAGCTCCACGTTCTGGCCGAAGGCGTCCTTCGTGCCGAACTTGTCGGCGATGACGGAGTGGTCGATGACCAGCTCGGCCGGCGCCAGCGGGTTGATCTTCGCCGGGTCGCCGCCGAGCTCCTTGACGGCCTCACGCATGGTGGCGAGGTCGACCACACAGGGCACGCCGGTGAAGTCCTGCATGATCACGCGGGCCGGCGTGAACTGGATCTCCTGGCTGGGCTGGGCCTGCGAGTCCCAGCCGCCGAGCGCCCGGATGTGGTCGGCGGTGATGTTCGCGCCGTCCTCAGTGCGGAGCAGGTTCTCCAGCAGCACCTTCAGGCTGTACGGAAGACGGGCGGACCCCTCGACCTTGTCCAGCTTGAAGATCTCGTACGACTCGTCGCCCACCTGCAGCGTGCTGCGGGCGTCGAAGCTGTTCGCCGACACGACAGTCTCCTTCATGCATGAATTCGCGCGTACCACCGCAATGCTGCCGTCACCGTCCTTGCCCCATCCGCTAAGGTGGGCCTAAGTTAGGTATGCCTTAGTTGCGCGGCAGCGGTACGCCTCTCGGCAGATATCTCGATGTCGAGATAACTCTAGTACATCGTTGCGGCCTGGTCATGCCCTGACCGGGATGACCGCGCTCACTACCGGGCCGTCGATCACACCCCGGGCGCGGAAGGTACTGCCGCGCCGAAGGATGCGCTCGACGCGAGGACGCATCACCGCGGCGCGTATCCCTGCAGGAAGGCCCGTACGCCCGACTCGATGATCGTGCCCTCCGCCTCCTCCGAGAGCGGCAACGCCCCGTGGAAGCTCCGGTCGTCGATCTCGGCCACCGTGAGCAGCAGCAAATGGCGGGCCGCCCGCGCCGGATCGTCCGCCGCGAGCAGCCCGTCGGCGGCCAGCCGCTCGAACCGCTCGGCCACCGCCTCGGCCGCTCGCTGCGGTCCGCTGCGCCGCCAGGCCGTGAGGAACTCCTCCGGCACATGGGCACTCTCGACCCGCATCTGCCGGACGACCGCGAAGTGATCGGAGAACCGGTGCAACGGGGCGACCCAGGCCCGTACGAACTCGACGAGGTCCTGCTCCAGGTCGGCCGCGGTCACCTTGTGCAGCCGTCGGTCGATCGCGTCGAGACGCGCCTCGACGACCGTTTCCGAGCCCTCGACCACCACGGCCCGGAAGAGCTGGGCCTTGCCGTCGGGGAAGTGGTTGTAGATCGTGCGGGTGGAGACCACGGCCTCCTTGGCGATCGAATCGATACTCGTGCGCGTATAGCCGTCACGCCCGAAGACCTTGCGCGCGCCCCGCACGATGGCCGCCCGCTTCTCCGCCATGCCCTGCCTCATGGGTGACTTCCCTCTCTGCCGCTGCCGCCCTGGTCAAGGTATCCGCCCGAAGAAAAAGTACAACGGGCGTTGCATTCACTGCCATACACGTTGTACTTTACTCTGCGTGACGAAGTGCGCGGGCACCGAGGCCGAGGAGCCGGCGGACAGCCGTCGCCGCTGAGAATGATCAACGGGGTGACCTCACCCCTGGCAGGGGCTGTGCACCGGCATCAGCCCAAGGAAAAGAGAGGAAGAGCTTGCCCACCAAGACACTGCAGATTCCCACCGCGGACGGCCGGGCCGACGCCTTCGCCGTCTTCCCCGACCACGGCGAGCGGCACCCAGGGGTGCTGATGTACGCGGACGCCTTCGGCATCCGGCCCGTGCTGCGGGAGATGGCCCGCGAGCTGGCCGAGCACGGGTATTACGTACTCGTCCCCAACTTCTTCTACCGGCACGGCCCGGCACCGCTGATCGAACTTCCCGAGTACATCGGAGAAGAGGTCCGGCCCGCGGTCGTCGACAAGCTGATGCCCTTGATCGAGGCACACACCGCCGAACGTGTGCTGAGCGACGCCGACGCCTACCTCAGGTTCCTCACCAGCCGGCCCGAGGTCGGCGACGGACCGGTCGCGGTGACCGGCTACTGCATAGGCGGCCTGCTGGCGATGCGCACCGCGGCGGCCCACCCCGGCCTGGTGGCGGCCGTCGCCAACTTCCACGGCCCCGTGGGCGCCGACGGGCCCGACAGCCACCGTCTCCTCTCCAAGCTCACCGCCCAGGTCCACCTCGGCCACGCCGAAACCGATATGACGCCCGAGGCCCTCGGCGAGCTCAACCAGGCCCTGGACGCGGCGGGTGTCGACTACACCTCCGAGATCTACCCCGGCACCCTCCACGGCTTCACCATGTCCGACACCGACGCCTTCAACCCCGCCGCGCTGCAGCACCACTGGGACCGCCTGCTCCCCCTCCTCAACCGCACCCTGACCAACAACTGAGGCTCCGGCTCGGAACTCAAGCCTGAAAGGACACGGCTCCGGAGTGCTCGGCGCACACGCCGGCCGCACCGTAACGGCCTGCTCCTGGTGAGCTCGCGGCCTGGCTCCGCTTGACCTTGACACCGTGACAAGGTCTTCACTGGCGTCAAGGAGGTGGTCCGGACGACCATGCAGAAACAGGACACGGACACGACGCGAGCTCTCCAGGGGCTGGAGGACAACCGCTCGTCGGTGCGGCTGCGGGCAGCGCTTGCGGTCGGCACGACCCCTGACCCACGGTTCATCGACAAACTCATCGAACGATGCGCGAGCGAGCCCGAGTTCTACGTGCGCGAAATGCTGACATGGGCACTCACCCGCCACTCACCCTCAATGACGGTTCCGGAGCTTCTCCATGAAGTCCGCTCGGAGCGTGCGCAGGCACGGAGTCAGGCGTTGCACACGCTGTCCAAGATCGGGGACCGGCAGGCCTGGCCGGCGATCACCCGGGCACTGCTGTCCGACGCCGACGAGGAGGTGGCGCGGAGCGCTTGGCGGGCAGCGGTCGTGCTCGTGCCCGAAGGTGAAGAGGCCGAGTTGGCCGCAGTGTTGACGACACAGCTCGGGCGCGGCGAACGGGAGACGCAACTGAGCCTCAGCCGGGCGCTGATCGCGCTCGGAGAGGTGATGTTGCCGGCTCTGCGCCCGGCGATGACGGATGTCGACCCTCGTGTGCGGGCACACGCGATCGCCACGGAACGGCTGTTGCGCGATCCGGATGCGGGTTTCGAGTTCGCGATCGAAGAGGCGAAGCGCGTCGTGGCCCTCGGCAGGACCGGCCAGGAGGAGTGAGAGGCAGTGTTGATCGGTGAGGTGGCACGACGGTCGGGGGTCAGCGCCCGCATGCTCAGGCATTACGACTCGCTCGGCCTCGTGCGGCCCACGGGACGTACCGACGGTGGCTATCGCGAGTACTCCGGCGAGGACATCCGGCGGATCTTCCATATCGAGAGCCTGCGGTCCTTGGGGCTGTCGCTGCGTGACGTCAGCCGCGCGCTCGATGATCCCGGCTTCACGCCATCGGAGCTCGTCGACGACCTCATCCGCCAGACGCGAGAACGCATCGCAGGGGAAACGGAGTTGCTCACACGACTTCGCCGGATCGGTACCGCGGAACCCGACGGCTGGGAGGACGTCCTCCAGATCGTTGCCCTCCTCCAGGCGTTGGGGTCGAAGAGCGCCGGGACGCGCCAGCGCGCGGCCTTGTCCTCAGTGGAAGAGGTGGGGGTGCCAGTGGAGGCACTGGTCGAGGCAGCGCTGAACGAGACGGACGAGAACGTCGCCGGAGCACTTCGATGGGCTCTGGCGCAGTCGGGCGAGGGCGCACCGGCGCTGCTGGCGGAGGGCCTCGGCTCACCGGTGGCCGAGGTACGGAAACGTGCCGTCCGCTCCCTCGCTGAGATGCCGAACGGTGAGGCGACCGCGCTGCTGCAGGACGCCCTCGCGAACCCCGACCTCGTGGTCCGCAGGTATGCAGCGCTGGCGCTCGGGGCACGTGGAGTGGCCGATGCGGTCCCGACGCTCGTCGATATGGTCGTCGAGGACTCGAATGACGTCGACGCAGCCGATGCGCTGAGCACCCTGGCGAGCGATCCCGCGTTGGCGGAGCAGATCGCCACCGGGCTCATTGATTGCCTTGCCCGCACCACCCTTGAATCGTCTGCCCGGCGACGGCTGACACAGGCGCTCGCGGACATCCCGGGAAGCACCACGTCACGTGCCCTCGCGGAGCTGTCCCATGACGAAGACCGTGTCGTTGCGCTGACTGCGGCCTACATTCTCGGGATACGCGAGTCTCATCGACGCGGCCACCACACACGATCGAAGGTTGCTGCGGGTCGTGAGGGACCGGCGGCCGGCGCCGCACATCCGGAGCTTGGAGTGCGGGACACGGGACGGGAGAGGTGAGGTGACGATGAAGGCGGTTCAGCTGGTGGGCGGGCCCGTGGAGTTACGGGGTGCGCTGGACCTGGAGGTCACGGAGGCGGGGGTGATGCCGCGCCGGTTGCCCGCGTGGACCAAGGAGCAGTACCAGGACCCGTCGGTCCACGGGGTGACCGTGATGCCTTCGGGCGTGCGGCTGGTGTTCCGTACCGATGCGCGCGAGCTGGAGTTCGAGGTGCTGACCTCCACGGGGCAGCTCGCCACCGACCCCCGGCCCCGCCCGACCGGGATGCTGGAACTGCTGGTGGACGGCGCCCCGGCCGGGCGACGGCAAGCGCCGGTGGGCAATGTGCTGCTGATGGCGGGCCCCGGGACCGTACAGCGAGTGATCCCGGGCGAGCCGGGGACCGTACGGTTCGCCGGGCTGCCGGCCGGGATGAAGCAGATCGAGCTGTGGCTGCCGCAGCAGACCCCCACGGAGCTGGTGGCACTGCGCGCCGACGGCGAGGTGCTGGCGCCGCTGCCGGACGGGCGGCGCCACTGGGTGCACCACGGCAGTTCCATCAGCCACTGCCTCGAGGCGGACGGCCCGACCGGCACCTGGCCGGTGGTGGCGGCCGCGCTCGGGGGCGTGGAGGTGATCAACCTCAGCCAGGCGGGCAACGCGCTGCTGGATCCCTATGTGGCCCGGACGATCCGCGATATGCCCGCCGATCTGATCAGCCTCAAGGCCGGCATCAACATCGTGAGCCTGGCCGCCTTCCGGCTGCGGACGTTCGGCCCGGCGGTACACGGATTCCTGGACACGATCCGGGACGGGCACCCGGACACCCCGCTGCTCCTGATGTCCCCGGTGAGCTGTCCGGCCCTTGAGGAGACGCCCGGTCCGACCGCGACGGGCCCGGACGGAAAGCTCACCGCCCTGGGCGACCCTGCCGAGGTGGCCGGTGGGGCGTTGTCGCTGACGGTGGTCCGCGCCGAACTGGCCCGGATCGTGGCGGCCCGGCAGACACACGATCCCCACCTGCACTATCTCGACGGACGCGAACTGCTCGGCCCCGACGAGACGGATGACCTGACCGACGGCCTGCACCCCGGCGCCGCCGCGTACCGCCGGATGGGCAGACGCTTCGCCGCCCATGCCTTCGGGGACGAGGGTCCCTTTCACGGAAGCGGTGCCGAACCCGGGTGACTTGCGCGGGCCACCCGGGTGCCTGGGAACCCGGGCACCGGGGACATGGCACCGGCGACATGGCGCCGGTCTCAAGTGGCCCGTCCGATGCGGTCGTTGCGTCACCTGACCCGGTTCGCCGCGGGCGGGGACAAAACGGCGGGGACAAACAACAGGGACAAGCAGCAGGGACAAGCAGCAGGGACAAAAACGGTGGACAGAGATCATGCGAACCGCAGACTTGGCACATGACCGCATCGGGCCCCAAGGCCGACCTTCACCGCTACCTGCAGTCCGCCCGCGATGCCCTGCTGTGGAAGCTCGAAGGGCTTTCGGAGTACGACATCCGCCGCCCGCTGACGCCGACCGGCACCAACCTCCTGGGCATGGTGAAACACGTGGCGAGTGTGGAGCTGGGCTACCTCGGCGACACCTTCGGACGGCCGTCCGGCGAGCCGCTGCCCTGGCTCGAAGACGGCGCTGAGCTCAACGCGGACATGTGGGCCACCGCCGACGAGTCACGCGAGCAGATGGTGGGGCTCTACCGCCGGGCGTGGGCACACGCGGACGCGACGATCGACGCACTGGCGCTGGACACCATCGGCAGGGTGCCGTGGTGGCCGAGCGACAAGAACGAGGTGACGTTGCATCATGCCGTGGTGCGCGTGATCGCCGATACCCACCGGCACGCGGGACACGCCGATGTCCTCCGGGAACTCATGGACGGCGCCGTGGGGATGAACAAGGGCAAAGACGACATGCCGCCAGTCGACTCGGCGTGGTGGGAGAACTACCGCAGCCGGCTGGAGCGTGCGGCGCGGGAAGCCGACCGAGGGGCGTAACTCCGGGCCGGAGGGTAGCGCCGAGGGTGGCGTTCACCGGAACCACGGTCGCTGTATCGGGACAGGTCCCGGTGGACGGCGACGGCCGCCTCGTCGGTGAAGGGGACGCCGAGGCGCAGGTCCGCCAGGTCTACGCGAATCTGGCCACCGCGCTGGAGGCGGCGTCCTGCACCCTGGACGATGTGGTCAAGCTGACGGTCTATCTGACCGATCTGGCAGACCTGCCCGCGTTCCGCCGCGTACGGGACGAGCACCAGGACGCGCGGCGCCCACCGGCCTGCTCGCTGGTCCAGGTCGCCGGCCTGGTCCAGCCCGGCTTCCGGGTCGAGATCGAGGCGCTGGCCGTCCGCCCGGCGCCGGCGGAATCCAACGACCGGCGAGACCCAACGACCGGTGAGACCCGCCAACCGGTGAGACCCGCCACTTGCCTGTGAGACCGGGCCTGTGAGAGCGGACAACGGGCGGGGCGCAACTCGCACACCCTCACCGGGGCTCCCCCGTGTCACGTTCGGCCCGTGACATCCGTCAGTGCGGTGACGGACACCGACGGGGAGGAATGAGGCCCATGAACGACCACGAGTGGCTGGCGGAACGCTTCGAGGAGAACCGCAGGCATCTGCGGGCGGTGGCCTACCGCATGCTCGGCTCGCTGAGCGAGGCGGACGACGCCGTCCAGGAGGCCTGGCTGCGGCTGAGCCGGTCCGGTGCGGACGACGTGGAGAACCTCGGCGGATGGCTAACGACGGTCGTCGGGCGGGTGTGCCTGGACCAGCTGCGGATGCGCAAGGCCCGCCGGGAGGACTCTCTGGAGGTGCATGTCCCCGAACCCCTCGTGAGCCGTCCGGACGCCCTCGACCCGGAACAAGAGGCACTGCTGGCCGACTCGGTCGGACTCGCGCTGCTCGTCGTCCTGGAAACCCTCACCCCCGTCGAGCGGCTGGCGTTCGTCCTGCACGACATGTTCGCGGTGCCCTTCGACGAGGTCGCGCCGCTCGTCGACCGCACCCCCGCCGCCGCGCGGCAGCTCGCCAGCCGCGCCCGCCGCCGTGTCCAGGGCGCCGCCCCGGCACCGGACACCGATCTCGCGCGCCAGCGGGAGGTGGTCGATGCCTTCCTCGCCGCCTCGCGCGGCGGTGACTTCGAGGGGCTGCTCGCGGTCCTCGACCCGGATGTCGTGCTGCGCGCCGACGCCGGTGGTACGCCCGAGGGACTGTCGAAGCTGGTCCGCGGAGCGCGCGCGGTCGTCGAGCAGGCGCTCACCTTCTCCCGGTTCGCCCCGTTCGCCCGCCCGGCACTGGTCAACGGCACCCCGGGGCTCGTCACGGCGCAAGGCGGGCAGCCGCTGTCCGTCCTGGGCTTCACCATCGCCCACGGGAAGATCGTCGAGATCAATATCCTCGCCGACCTCGCGCGGCTGAGCCGGCTGGATCTGTCGATCCTCGACGACTGACGGAGCGGGACCGGGGCGGGGCGGGCGAACCGGTCGGAGGGCGAGCGGGGCCGGGCGGCGGGGCGGCCGGGTTCAGCAGCCGGGGACCGGGCCGCCCTTCGCCAGTGCGCGCAACGCCTGCACCGCGCCCTTGAGGTTGCTGACGGGGACCAGCCGCAGCCCCTCCGGCGCGGGCCGCACCTGCGCGCACTCCGCCTTCGGTACGAGGAAGACGCTCGCCCCGTCGCGGCGGGCCGCCTGCATCTTGAGCGGCGCCCCGCCGACCGCGCCCACCGTTCCGTCGGCGTCAATCGTCCCCGTGCCGGCGATGGTGCGGCCGCCGGTGAGATCGCCGCCGCTGCCGTCGCCCACCAGCTTGTCGACGATGCCGAGCGAGAACATCAGTCCGGCGCTGGGCCCGCCCACATCGTCGAGCCGCAGCCGCACCTTCACCCGGTCCGGGTCCCGGTGCAGAAAGCGGAGCGCGGCCGTGGTCGCGTCCCGCTGCGAGGACTTCATCTCCGCGACATTGTGCTGCGCGATCTCCGCATCGGACATGCCGGAGGGAAAGACCGCCTCCAGGGGCATCACCGCACGGTCCTTGCGGAACCACCCCTCGATTCCGCCCCCACGCGGATACCGGCGTCCGGCGCGGTCGCCTGGATCGCCACCATCCGCAGCTGCCCGGAGGTCTTGCGCACCGCGGCACCGCTCGGCGAGATGACCTCCCCGCCGCCGTGCGTACCCAGCACATCCGTGGTCTGGCCCGGCCGCGCCACCGAGTACGGCAGCGGCGCGAACCCCGCAACGGCCAGCAGCGCCACGACAGGCACAGCGCCGAACACGAGGGCACGGGGGCGCGAGAGGGTGCGGCGGCGGGCCGGGGTTCCGGTGCGGGAGGGGCGCAGGGTCGTCACCCCGCAAATCTAGGGCAGGGCAATTGTCCGGCTTCATCCGACCCGGCACGACTGCCTTGAGGGGGTGCCGGGGTCCGGCTGACCTATCTTCCGGCACCACACGGCGAGTTCACGTCGTACCGGTCGAATTGCCGGTCGTGCGTCACCCGTTGAGGGTCAGGCGCACCACAGACGGGCGAGCGGACCCGCCACCGCCTCCGTACGCGTACGCCACTCCCCCGGTTGCCGTACACGCGCCGAAGGGCCGTACACGAGTGGCCCGTTGGAGCGGGCGGCGGTCAGCGCACACCGGACACCGGACCGGGCTTTCGGACGACGGTCAGCCGGGTGGGGCCGGAAAGGTGTGGCCGTACGTCGCCAGGGTGCGGTCGATGGCCGGGCCGAGGAACGCCCGGGTCAGGTCGGCGCGGCGGCCGAGCCGGTCGGAGGGGCGAGCGGGGCCGGGCGGAGGGGGCGGTGCCGCGGGCCCGTAGCGGCGGTGCCGGATGTCGGCGATGACCTCGTCCGGGGCGCCGAGTTCACCGAGGACGGCCAGCGCCTCGCCCTTGCTGATGAGCGTGCCGTCGCGGAGGGTCACCGTGGCGCGGGCCAGGGTCAGCATGCCGAGGTCGACCCAGATGTCCTGGAGCCACTCTTCCGGCTCGTCCAGGGCGGGCCGCCAGAATTCCCGCAGGTCGGTGCGGATGAACGTGGCGAGCTCCGCGTCGGTCACCGGCGGGAGGAGGGTAGTGGGGGCGTCACCGTACAGGACGCGTCCGAACGTGTGGAGTTCGCGTCGGGTGACCGGAGTGACCGTGCGGCGCTTGAGTTCCCGGTGGGCCCAGGTGAGGTGGATATGTGCGGGGTCGGCCGTCTCGTCGGCCGCCAAGTAGCTGCAGTGCAGCTTCGCGGCGAGGGGGTCGGTACGGTCCAGGGTCGCGTGCAGCTCGCCCAGTTGCCGTTCCTCCTCCGGCGTACACGGGCGGTCGACGATCGCGATCAGGTCGAGGTCACTGCGGCCCTGCTGGTAGTCGCCGCCTGCGAGGGAGCCGTGTGCCCAGAGCGCCCTGAGCGGGAGCCGGGGCCGGAGGGCGGCCAGAAAGCGGTCCAGGAGATGGGCCGTTGCCCGGTCGGTGGCCGGCCGGACAGGGGTGACTCGGTCAGGGGGGACTCCGTCAGGGGTGGTCCGGTCAGCAGGGTTCCGTTCGCCGGTGGCTTCGGCGGCCGCCCCGGGCGGGGCGGGCTCGGGGAGCGGGGCGGGTCCAGGGGTGGAGGTCATGACCGCAGTCTGGCCCTGACAAGGAGGCGGCGGCAGGAGGGCGGCCCCGTGCACCGCACATTCCCGGCCGATGTACGGAGTTCCGCGCGCGGCACGGACATCCGGCTCCTACGCTGACGCCGTGACGGCCACTCCGGAACCCGCGCCCGCCTGCCCGTCCCCGCCCGCCGCCACCGCCCCGCCATCTGCCGACCCGCCTCTCTGGCGTGACCGGCGGTTCGTCCTGCTGGCTGCCGCCCGCATAATCTCGGTCCTCGGGAACGGCTTCGCCCGGGTGGCGCTGTCCTTCGCGGTGCTGGCGCTGCCGGGGGCGGGTCCCGGGCAGCTGTCGCTGGTGCTGGCCTGTCAGGCGGTGCCCCAGCTGGTGTTCATCCTCGCCGGCGGGGTGATGGCGGACCGGATGTCGCGCTCCCGGCTGATGATCGTCACCGATCTCGTCGGCGCCGCCGCCTACGCCGGTCTCGCCGCCATGGCGCTGACCGGGCATGCCCCGTTGATGGCGCTCTGCGCACTGGCGGCGCTGGCGGGAACGGCCACCGCGCTGTTCTCCCCCGCGATGGACGGCGTCATTCCGCTGCTCGTCCCCGCCGGACGGCTGCAGCAGGCGAACGGGCTGCTGCGGGTCGGTATGAACAGCTCGATGCTGCTGGGGCTCGCACTGTCCGGTGTGGCCGTCGCCGTCGTCGGCGCGGGCTGGGCCCTGGCGCTCAATGCCGTGTCGTTCGTGGTGAGCGCGCTGCTGGTCCGGGGCCTCCGGCTGCCCGCGCGGGCCCGTACGGGGTCCTCGGGGTGGGCCGATCTGCGGGACGGCTGGCGGGAGTTCGCCGGACGGCAGTGGCTGTGGGTGGTCGTCGCGCAGTACTCGGTCGTCGTCGCCGCGCTCAATGCCAATGCCGGAGTGCTGGGGCCGCTGGTGGCCGAGAACGAACTGGGCGGGGCACGCTCCTGGTCACTGATCGTCGCCGCGCAGGCGCTGGGCACCATCACGGGCGCCGGGCTGGCCGCCCGTATCCGGGTGCGCCGGCCGGTGCTGATCGCGGTGCTGGCCACCTTCCCGCTGGCCCTCCCGATCGCGCTGCTCGCCGTGCGGGCGCCGGTGCCGTGGATCGCGCTGGCCATGTTCGGTTCGGGTATCGCCGCCGACATCTTCGGTGTGCTGTGGGCGACCACCATCCAGCGCGAGGTCCCGGTGGCGGCGCTGTCCCGCGTCAGCTCGTACGACTGGTTCGGCTCACTGGCCTTCGCGCCGCTCGGCCTGCTGATCGCCGGGCCGGTCGCGGCACGGACCGGCGTCGGCCCCGCCCTCGCCGGCTGCGCCGCCCTGATCGTCCTCGCCTCGGCTGCCGCCCTGCTCTCCCCCCAGGTACGCGGCCTACGCGCACCGGGGCCGGCGCCGACGGGCGAGGAGAGGGACGAGTGCGAAGCCGAGCGACCCCGCTGAAGTCCGGTGCGGGGAGGGGGGCGTCCCCAAGGGCGCAGGTATCCGCGCGACCAGCCACGACGCAGCCACAGCCGCAGCCACAGCCACATGACGCCACCTCTCGGCACTTCCCACGAAGCACTCGGCAGGGCGGAGGAGCCTCGGCAATGCGGAGGAGCCTCAGCAGCGCGGCGGAGCCTCGACGGTGAGGTAGGTGACATTGCCCGCTTCGCCTTACCGTCCCGCGAGCCCCACCCGTACCACCGTCACGATCTCCTCGTCGGAGAGCCCCAGCTTGCGGGCCTCGGCGATCAGCCGCTCCGCGGTTTCCCCGAGGCGGGCGCGGGCGGGGGCGGCCCCACCGATGACCACCGCACCTCGGCCACGGCGGAGTTCAATCAGCCCCTCCTCCTTGAGGCGCTGATAGCCGCGCAGCACGGTATGGACGTTCACGCCGAGGGACGCGGCGAGCTCGCGGGCGGCCGGCAGCCGCTCCCCGGTGTCCACCGTGCCGTCGGCGATGGCGCCGCGGACCGAGGCCGCGATCTGGTCGCCGAGCGGGACGGACGACCCGGGGTCGACCCGGAAGAGCACCTCAGCCTCCTTGCCGCGCCTGCGCGCGGTCCGCATACGTGTTGAGCAGTGCGGCGGCCGTCGAGGCATCATCGACCGTCACCGCGAACTCCCTGCCGTTGGTCAGCCGCACCACGACACCCTCCCCCGAGCGCAGTACGAGGCCGCTGGCGCCGGACCGGATGCGGTAGCCCCAGCCGCCGAACTCGGCGAAGCAGGCGATCCGGCGGCTGCCGGCCTCGGCGATACGGTCGACGGGGATGCGCCGCAGCCGGAAGCGACCCGGAAGCAGCGTCGGCGACAGGGCCAGCCCGCGCCGGTCCACGGTCACCCGCACAGAGGCCAGGGGCAGCACCACGGCGCCGCCGAAGAGCAGTCCGGCGGCCGGGAACCAGCCGGCGAGGATACCCACGACGAGTCCGGCGCCGAGCAGCAGGACACCCAGCATGATCAGCGGGGGTGAGCTGATGGTACGTGACCAGCCGGCGGTCGTGCCGGCGGGGACGTCGAGCCGGGACGTCGCACCGGGTGCCCGCCGGGGCCATGGGGGCGCCGCCCCGGCGAGCAGCCGCCCGAGCGCGCCGGCGAACAGCGCCACACCGAGACCCACGGGCAGTTGCCACCACGGTTCCCGGACGGCCGAGGCGTCGCTGACGTCGGCGTTGGCGAGCAGCGTCTCGCAGAAGACGTAACCGAGCTCAGCGGAGGTGAAGTAGCAGCCGGCGATCAGCCACGGTATGTGGGGGGCCGGTACCCGCAGATGGATGAGCAGGCCGAAGACGGAGCCGAGGGCGAGGAGCAGGGCGAGGGACCCGGTCAGAAAGCCCGGAACCGAGGAGAAGCCGTCGGCGCGTTCGTCGCGGAAGTGGGTGGCCAGCGGATCGGGCAGCCGGTCGGCCACCCCCATATAGATACCGGCGAAGACCACGATCACGACAACGAAGGGGACGGCGGCGAGCCAGGTCCGCGCGGAGCCGTCCGAGGGCGAGGGGGAACGTAATGCACTCTTCATGACTACCTCTCAGTTGTTCGCATAGTAGTAGAACAACTCGGCATGTCGCAATACAGCTCCATCTCATATCTGAGATACGGTCACCCCATGGCAGACGACTACCTCGTACGCATCGGCAGGCTCATCCGTGACGCCCGGCAACACCGTGGCTGGACACAGACGCAGCTTGCGGAGGCTCTGGGCACCAGCCAGAGCGCCGTCAACCGCATCGAACGCGGGAATCAGAACATCAGTCTTGAGATGATCGCCAGGATCGGCGAGGCTCTCGACAGCGAAATCGTCTCGCTCGGCTACGCCGGGCCGATGCATCTGCGGGTGGTCGGCGGACGCCGGCTGTCCGGCAGCATCGATGTGAAGACGAGCAAGAATGCCTGTGTGGCGCTGCTGTGCGCCACACTGCTCAATGCGGGCCGCACAACTCTGCGCCGGGTGGCCCGTATTGAGGAGGTCTACCGCATCCTCGAAGTACTGGGCAGCATCGGCGTACGGACCCGGTGGATCAACGACGGCAACGATCTGGAGATCGTCCCGCCCGCGGAGCTCGACCTCGACTCGATGGACACCGAGGCGGCACGCCGCACCCGCAGCGTCATCATGTTCCTCGGCCCGCTGCTGCACCGCATGGACCACTTCAAACTGCCGTACGCGGGCGGCTGCGATCTCGGCACCCGCACCGTCACGCCCCACATGACGGCACTGCGCCACTTCGGCCTGGAGATCACCGCGACCGACGGCACCTACATCGCCGAGGTGGACCGCAGCGTCGCCCCCAAGCGCGCGATCGTACTGACCGAGCGCGGCGACACCGTCACCGAGAACGCGCTGCTGGCCGCCGCCCGGCACGACGGCGTCACGGTCATCCGCAACGCCTCCTCCAACTACATGGTCCAGGACCTCTGCTTCTTCCTGGAGGAGCTGGGCGTCCGGGTCGACGGCATCGGCACCACCACGCTCACCGTCCACGGCGCCGCACACATCGAACGCGATGTGGACTTCGCGCCGTCCGAGGACCCGGTCGAGGCAATGAGCCTGCTGGCAGCGGCAGTTGTCACCGAGTCCGAGCTGACGATCCGCCGGGTCCCGGTCGAGTTCCTGGAGATCGAACTCGCCGTCCTGGAGGAAATGGGCCTGGACCACGAGCGCAGCACGGAGTACGCCGCCGACAACGGCCGCACCCGGCTCATCGACCTGACGGTCCGCCCCTCCAAGCTCCAGGCCCCGCTCGACAAGATCCACCCGATGCCCTTCCCGGGCCTCAACATCGACAACGTCCCCTTCTTCGCGGCCATCGCGGCCAGCGCCCAGGGCCAGACCCTCATCCACGACTGGGTCTACGACAACCGCGCGATCTACCTGACCGACCTCAACCGCCTCGGCGCACAGGTCAAACTCCTCGACCCGCACCGCGTCCTGGTCGACGGCACGACCCGCTGGCGCTCCGCAGAAATGATGTGCCCCCCGGCCCTGCGCCCGGCCGTCGTCGTCCTCCTGGCCATGATGGCCGCCGAGGGCACCTCCGTCCTGCGCAACGTCTATGTCATCAACCGCGGCTACGAGGACCTGGCGGAACGCCTCAACTCGATCGGGGCGCAGATCGAGATCTTCCGGGACATCTGAGGGGCGGATGCCGCCGCACCCTTTCTGACCTGCGTGAATACGGGCCAGGAGGGGGTGCGGCGGCATGCCTGGGACTTCTCTGGGACTTTGCGCCAGGACCGAGCTTCTGCCAGTCGGCTTGCGGCTACGCGAAGACCGCGTCGATGGCGACGCCGCCGCGTGCACCGGCGCGGGGCAGGAAGTGCGCGTACTTCCGGAGCGTGAAGCCGGGGTCAGAGTGCCCGAGCCACCTGGCCAGGGAGACGACCGACTCGCCTGCCTCCAACTGCTCGGAGGCGTAGAAGTGACGCAGGGCGTGATAACCGTGCTCCCGCGAGGGCTCCCAGACGCGGGATCCGTCCGGTGCGCTCTCCTCAAGCGCGGCGATCACGCCGACCTCGGCCAGGGCGGGCTTCCAGACGTAGGAGTTGAAGTAGTTCCGATTGATCGCCTTATGCTCGCGGCCCGTCACCAGGAGGTTGTACGTCCTGGGCCGGCGGTGCTTGGCTTCTACCGGGGTCTGCGGCGGGCGCGGATCGTCCCATGGCATGGTGACCGGCACGGGTGCGAGGAACTCCACATGCTGCCGTAGTGCCTTGGCCACGCTTGAGGGCAAGGGCACGTCGCGGACCTTGCGCCCCTTGGGAAGCGCGAAGCACAGCTTCGTCCCCACCATCTTGACCTGGCGCCGGACATGGACGGTCTCCGCGTCGAAGTCGATGTCCTCCACCGACAGGCCGAACGCCTCTCCCTGACGCAGGCCGAGTCCAGCACCAATCTCGACAAGCACGCGGTAGCGGTCCGGGATAGCTGCGCGTACGGCCAGCACACGCTCGGGCAACCATGCCTCGACCCGGCCCGGTGCAGCCGCCGGAGGGCGAACTGTGCTCGCACGGCACGGGTTACGTGCGAGGCGTCGGTCTTCGACAGCGGCCTGGAGAACACCAGACAGTGTGGCCCAGACGAGACGGATGGAGGTGGGGCCCAAATCCTTCTCGAGTCGCTTCTTCCAACTCCGCAGCACTTCGGTACCGACGCCATTGAGCGGCAGGGCACCGAGGTGCGGGACGATGTGCCGGCGGACCCGTTGCTCGATGCGTTCGAGGGTGGACGGGTCTCCACTCTGGGTGGGCCACCAGTGGGTCGCGATGTAGTCCTTGAGGGAGATGGCTCCATCGCGTGTATCGACGAACTCGCCCCGACGTGCGTCGGTCTGAGCCTGGGCGAGCCAGGTCTTGGCGTCCTGGAGTACGTCGAAGGAACGGTCCTTGACGCCGGGGATGCCCTTGACGCGGTAGCGGGTGCACTTGCCGTACATGGTCGTGCGTTCACGCTTGCCGGTCGTCGGGTTGGGGCGCTTCTTGAGCCACCGGTCTTCTATGTAGCCGGTCAGGTGGAACTCCTTGATGTAGAGCATGGAGACGGCGTTCTACGGCGCTGGGAGCGTCAAGCGCTGGTGAGGCGGGTGGACCGTTCCTGACGAGAAGCGTTCAGCGGGTTGAGAGCCTCGTTTGAGCGCGAGTCGGCCTGCTCCTGCTCGCGGACCCAGGCGTCGAGGGCTTCCAGTCGGTACATCACGCGACCTCGTGGACCCATGCGGAAGCTCGGAGGTCCCTGTCGACGGTGGCGCCAGACGTAGAGGGTGTGGGGTGAGAGGCCGAGGTACTCGGCGGCGTCCTTCACGGTCAGGAAGGCCGTGTGTAGGGCACCCGGGGAAGTTGTGGGGGCACGCAAAGATCGGGCAGGCATAGGAGGTTCTCTGTGAGGTACGGGAGGGAGCGGACCTTGAAGGGCCGGTTCGTCATGCGCGGCACTCGCAATCGGTGGGCCAGTTCTCCGGATGATTGCGGAGGATACGCAGAATGGCGTTCGGAAGTTTCACCCAGCGGGGCACCTGGCCCTTTTAGCGTCAGTCATGGAAAGTCGACCAGGAGACCTGAAGCTCGGCGCAGAGTTCGTCCACGGTCATTTTGTCGCGCGAGCGGCTGAAGCCATTCATCAGCACCCCGCCTCCTCGTTGCCGAGGGGGTTTCGGGCAGGGCTTATGAGGGGTCGGGGCAAAGGGTCTCCTCGCACAGAAAGAGCGGATTACCGAAAGAAGGCACGACGAGGTGCCGGGACATTCAATGATGCGGAGCATCGCCGGTTTGGCCAACCGGCGATCGTCGGCTATGTTTCCGCCCGCTCCGCATGGCCCCGGTCTCTCGGAGAGCTGGCGAGGAGGGTGTGCGGGGCGGCTCCGAGCGCGGTGGCGATGGCGACGAAGTCGTCGATGTCGCAGCGCCGGACCGTGCGTTCGATGCGGGAGAGCGCGGTGGCGGTCATGGGCCGGCCGAGGGCGGTGACGCGGGCGGCGAGCTGACGCTGGGAGTAGCCGCGGGCGGTACGGGCGCGCACGATGGCCCGAGCGGCGGTCTTTCCTGCGGGGCCGATTTCAAGGGAACGCGGTGGCATGGATGTGTTGTAGCTTGCGTTCCCCGGCGACGGGAACCCTTTCCCGTCTGCTGTGAGCGATGCACCGACCGTCAGAGATTTCGAAGGGCCGATTTCGGCAACCGGGGATCCGGGTCTATTGTTTCCGACCGACCCGGAAGTAGTACAGAGTTTGAGAACCAACTCTGGACTTTTGCGCCCCTGGTGTGGCTGTCTTGTCCATGGCCCCCGGCACCGCCGAATTCCCTGCCCCCGATCTGCGACGAAGGTGGTCGATCGACATCGCCCGTATCCGCACCATCAAGCCCGAGGCATTCCACTCGGAGTCCCTCGCGGCGGTCTCCCTGTCCGCCGAGCGGACGTTCTTCGGCTTGCTCACCCAGGCAGACGACCACGGCCGGTTCCGCGACCAGCCCGCCGTCATCGCCGGCCTGTTGTGGTCCCTGCGCCCCGAACACGGCCCTCTGGGCGTTGAAGACGACCTCGCCCAGCTCCACACTGCCGAGCTGATCTGCCGTTACCAAGGCGCCAACGGCAAGCGGTACCTGCACGTCGTCACCTTCGCCCAGCACCAGAAGGTCAACCGTCCCAGCGGGGTACGCCATCCTGCCTGCCCCCACCACGATCAGGGTGTTCCGCGTGAGCCCTCACCGCCGACGCACGCACCCCTCACTGAGCCCTCCGCACCGGCACCCGGAGGTGTCACGCAGGACGCGGTGAGCGACGAATCCGCAGGTCAGAAGCTATTCAGTGAGTCCTCATCGCCGACGCAGGGAGACCTCACGGAGCCCTCGACGAGTGCGCACGGTCCGGATCTAGGACCTAGGAACAAGGATCTAGGATCTACTCCGTTGGGGGGCGCGAGCGCCCCCGCGCCCCAGACCGTCTCGGCGAAGGACCTCATAGGCGAGTACGCCGCCGCCTGCAGCCACCGACCGCCTGCGGGCGTGCTCGGACACCTCGGCAGCGAGGTCAAAAAGCTCCTCGACGAGGGCATAGCCCCCGACCACATACGTGCCGGTCTTGACCGTCACCGGGCCAAGGCCATGCACCCCAGCACCCTGCCCAGCTTCGTCCACGAGGCCATGAACGCCGCCCCGACCGCATCCGGCACCGCCCACCGGTCGTGGACGAATCCGACCGACGTCGCCGCCGCCTACGGGGGTGACCTGTGACCGCCACCCTCACCCACGCCCCAGACCGCCTCGGCCCGCTCGCCGAGCGGCTCGGCGCCATCCTCACCGCACGCGGCATCGACCCCGAGGCAGCCACCACGCAGGAGCCACCGAGCGAACCGGTCACGGCCCTGGAGCTGGCCGATGCCCGCATCCCCGCCCGATACCGCCGCGCCCTGGGTGACGACCCACAGGTCACCGCCTGGACCGAGGCGATCGCCGCCGCCGGACGCCCCGGCCCCAGCGGCGCGCCGGGCATCGCCGAAGGCCCCTCCCTGCTGATCGTCGGTCCCACCGGCACCGGCAAGACCCACCAGGCGTATGGCGCCATCCGCACCCTGCTCTCCGCCGGAGTCCGGCTGCGCTGGGAGGGCGTCACCGCCGCCGACCTGTACGCCCGCCTGCGCCCTCGCTCCGGCCACGACGCCGAACGCGACCTGCAGACCCTGGCGCGCTGTCCGCTGCTGCTCCTGGACGACCTCGGCGCGGCCAAGAACAGCGAGTGGACCGAGGAGCTCACCTACCGGCTCGTCAATCACCGGTACGAGCACATGCGCCCCACCCTCATCACCACCAACCTCCCCACCGACGCCCTCCGCACCGCCCTCGGCGACCGCATCTCCTCCCGCCTCGCCGAGATGACAGAACGCGTCATCCTCACCGGTCCCGACCGCAGGCGCCCGTCCCAAAACTGACGGTCCCGGGGACCAGTCCCCACCGCACAGGGACCGGAAGCCCCAGACGGTTCGGGACCGTGCACCACCGACTCAGGGGACCGAGCAGGGACTCACCAGGGGACCGGTCCCGCTCGCGGTCCCCGCCGGAGACGGTCCCCCTGACACTCCGTCGGGGACCGGTCCCGCCAAGACCCGGGGACCGGTCCCGGTCGAAAGTTGGGACCGGTCCCCAGACGCTTCGGGGACCGGTCCCCATCGGACACAGCAGATTCGGGGACCGGTCCCAAGAAAGGCGCAGGTCACCCCGCCTAGGGTCACCAAGCCCCGGTCCTCGAACGGGGCTGAAAGGGCAATCCGAGGGCTTGGACCGTCGGGGCACTGCCGACCGCCGCGCTCGCGGGAAATGGAAACCAGGCACCAGAAGCGCGGTCCCCGAACTCAGTGATTCGCGGGGACCGGTCCCCGTCGTCGCCCCGGCCCCTGAGACAACCGCGCCCGGCCCCGGTCCCGACGACATCTCCTGCGCACAACCACTACGCGCTCACAGCCGAACTCCCCACCCGTCCCACTCCCCCAGAGAGGCCCCATGCACCATTCGCGCCACGAAACCCCCACCGATCCCAACGCGGAAGCCGCCACCCCGGCCCCAGGCGGAGCAAGTTGTACCGGGAGCAATGCTCCCGGGTCTCCCGCCCCGGGGGTGGCGGGAGCGGACCGGCGCCAGGGGGCACCGGACCGGCAAGCTGCGGCCGAGGGCGGACCGCAGCCTGGAGAGGGACGGCAGGCCGAGACCCTCTCGCCGAAGCGTCAGCGCGCCCGTCAGCCGAAGCCGCTCAAGCGTCTGCACCAGCCCAGCTGCCGCATGAACGAGCCCGAGTACGCGCGCTTCACCGCCGCAGCCGCCCACTGCAAGATGACCAACGCCGCCTTCCTCGCCTACGCCGTCGACAAGGCTGCCCGCGACCTGACCCGCACCGCCGCCGAGATCGCCACCGAACGGGAAGTCATCGACGAAATCTTCGCCGCCCGCCGGCACCTGGGCCGCATCCACGGCCTCTTCAACCAGGTCGCCAAGGCCCTCAACTCCGGCGCCGAAGCATCCCACCTCGACGCCACCGCCAGGGCGGTCCACGACGCGGCCCGCCGCATGGAGGAAGCCGCCGACGCCCTGCTCGCCCACCGCGACGGCGGCGAGTCGGCGTGATCCCCAGCATCCACAAGCGCGGCAGCGAGACGATCGGCTTGATCCGCTACCTCTACGGCCCCGGCACCCACGAGGAGCACATCGACCCGCACCTGGTCGCCGCCTTCGACCCGCTCACCCCGGATCCCGGCCGCGACCTCAGCGCCACCTATGAGCAGCTGCAGCGCCTGCTCGACCAGCCCGTCAACGCCCTGACCAAGAACCGTCGCCCCGACAAGCACGTGTGGCACATCTCCGTGCGGGTCAGCCCCGAGGACCCGGTGCTGTCCGACGAAGACTGGGCCGCCATCGCCCGCCGCACGGTCGCCGCCACCGGCATCGCCCCCGACGGCGACGAGCAAGCCTGCCGGTGGGCGGCCGTCCGTCACGCCGACGACCACATCCACATCATCGCCACCCTCGTCCGCGACGACGGCCGCCGCCCACGCCTCCACAACGAAGCCCGCCGCGCCCAGACCGAGGCTCGCCGCATCGAGGCTGACTACGGCCTCCGCCGCATCGCTCCGGGCGACGGCACCGCCGCCAAGCGCCCCACCAGTGCCGAGCGCCACAAGGCCGAACGTCGCGGTCAGGACGCCACCTCACGTGACCTCCTTCGTGAACGCGTCCATCGGGCGCTGGCCGGGGCCATGGACGAGAGCGAGTTCTTCGACCGACTCGCCGCCGAAGGCGTACGCGTCAAGAAGCGGATCGCGCCCTCCGGCGACGTGCTCGGCTACTCGGTCGCCATGGTCGGCGACCGCAACAAAGACAACGAACCCGTCTGGTTCTCCGGCTCCAAACTCGCCCCGGACCTGTCCCTGCCCAGGATCCGAAAGCGATTGACGGCCACGACGGACATGCCCGAGCCTCCCGCAGTCTTGGAGCGCAGCGCAGCCTCCGCGCCCGTCCGCGCCCGCCACTTCGCCGCCGAGGCCACTGGCTCCGCACTGGCGTCGATGTCGTCCGACGACGACAGCGCGACAGCGGCCCAGCTGATCGGAGTCGGCGAGGTCCTCGACGCCCTCGCCCAAACCTCGCTCGGCCCCACACAGACAGAACTGCGAGAAGCCGCTCGGTACTTCGAACGCGCCGCTCGCTCCCACATCCGCGCCAAGAACGAGGAGATGTACGCCCTGCGTCGTGCGGCCAACCAGATCGTCCACTCTGGGACCGCGCTCGGCAGCGGTCAGGACGGTGCCGCCACCGCTTTGGTCCTCGACGTCATGATCCTGGCCGTCATCGGCGCTGCCCGCTGGCACGCCGCCCGCGGCCATGCCCAACAGGCCGAGGCCGCTCAACAGGCCGCAGACCGCCTGCGCGCCGCGTACCAGGCAACTGCCGCCGGACCGCTGGCCGCCATGCGCACCTACGGACAGCGACTGTCCGGCCCGGCCCGGGGGCGTCACGCCGCCACGATCCGTGCCACGCTCCCCCACCTCGCCGACCGCCTCGAAGCCGAGCCTGGCCGGGACGCGCTGACTGCTGTACTCGACCAAGCCGAGCGTGCCGGCCACGACACCGTCGCCCTGCTGACTAAGGCCGCTCAGCAACGTGAACTGGGCAGCGCCGAGTCGATCAGTGACGTCCTGGTCTGGCGACTCCACCACCTCGGGTACATCGCCCCGACGGCGTCCGTACCCCGGCCGCAGCGTCCACACAGCAGTCCCCCTGCTGCTCCTGCCGCGGCGGCAGTCGTCCACCAGGAGGCGCCGCGGCCACGACTCCGGTGATCACGACCGCCCCGACACCTTCGGGGCGAGCAGTTCCAGCGCTTCGTCCCACCGGAAGTGGTCGGCCCCGCCGCCGGCCTTGGGCCGGTGAGGCTCGTACCCACCGATCAGGACGCCCATCTCGCGCAGCCGGTCCAAACTCTGCCGGTACGCGGGATGGGCGGCCTGGGCCGAGTTCAGATACGGCAAGACGGCGGTCGGAATACCGAAGCCGTACGCCTCGCACAGGATGCCCAGGGCCAGGGTGTCGGAGATCCCGGCCGCCCACTTGTTGATCGTGTTGAACGTGGCCGGGGCAACCGCTATGGCGTCGGCGGGCGGCAGAGGCCGGGGGTCACCGGGTGAGCGCCAGGCCGAGCGGATGGGATAGCCGGTCTGCGCTTCGATCGCCGTCGTGTCTATGAAGCCGAGGCCCTGTGGGGTGGCGACGACACCGACATCCCAGTTCGCCTCCTGCGCAGCCGTGATCAGCTTGCCGACGTCGTCGGCGATTCCGGACGCGCACACGACGACGTACAGGAAAGGCTTCTTGGTCTGCTGGTCAGGCTGATCGCTCACGCGGGGACTCCCAGTCGACGGCTGAAGTGATGCAGTTCCGGCAGGGTACGACGGCGGTCGCGGGCGGCCATGTCGGCAACTAGTTCCCGGATAGCCGGGCGGCGGATGTCCTGGGCCGCGCAGCTCTCGGCGATGCGCAGTGCCTGGTAGCCGTCGGCGAGGCGGCCCTGCTGACTGTAGGCACGGGCGGATTCGACCCACAGGGCAGCACGGCGCTCGGGCACAGGGATGTGGCGACGCATGAGGGGTCGGGCGGTCTGCAAGGCGATTCCCGCGTCGCCGAAGGCGACGGCTGCACTGACCCCGTGCAGGGCAACATTGGTCGGGCTGAAATTGGCCCAGGCATCGGGACGGTCCAGCGCGACATAGCGGGCGACTTCCTTCGCCTCGGTGAGGAAATCCTGGGTGGCGGAGCGGTCGTCGCCGGTGCTGGCGGCGGTGACGCCGCGCAGGAGCAGCAGGCCGAGCGCGGCGAGGTATTTCGGGGAGCGTTGGTCGTACGCACCTGTGAGCTGGTCGGCAGTGTGCCGGACGAGGGTGATGGCCTGGGCGGTGTGGCCGTCACGGGCGAGTACGTGGGCATGTACTCGGACACTGGACGCAAGTACCACCGGATCGCCGGAGCGCTCGGCCTCGGCCATGGCCCTGCCGACCGCGAGCCAGGCGTTGCCGTGATCACTCTGTTTGAGCAGCAGGCTTGCCGAGGTCTGGTAGGCCGTGGCCAGTAGTGCGGACAGGTCGGTCGAGCCGGGGGATTCGCCGATGGCTTGCCGGAGCTGCCCGATCAGTCCGGGCAGCGTGCGCTCCAGTTGCGTGTAGTGGCAGGTGCAGAAGAGGCGGCGTGCGGCGGCGACGTGAACTCGCATCTCCGGCAGACCCGGTACGGGGTCTGTGGCCGCAGGGCTCGGGCCGGGGAGAAGGGACTGGATCAGATCCTGGTGTGCGCCGGCGGGACTAGTCGGGGCCGCAAGCGCGGCGACGCCCGCAGCGAGAAAGGTACGGCGGTGCATGTCTTCTGTCTCTAGGTTGGAGGAAGTGGCATCCGGAGCAGCGCCGAGGCCGAGGTGGTGCGGCGGGATGCCCAACACCCGCGCGACCTCGCGCAGCATGTGGACGTCCTGGGCACCTCTGCCGGCTTCCAGGCGGCTCACTTTGGACTGGTGATACCCCAGTGCGGCAGCGACGTTCTTCTGCGAGCGCCGCTGTAACACGCGTGCCTGACGGATCGCTTCACCGATCCGTCTCGCTTCGCTCTGCGCTTCGGCCATCTGTGCCACGGCTCCTCCCGCCGTCGCCGATCCTGCCTGCTCAACCGAGCGTAATGGAAAGGTACTTGGCTGTGATGCAGCTCGTGCATAAGTGATGCAGCCCCAGCACACGGACTGGCTCCGCTTGCTCCTGGAGCGGTTGCGTGGAGCAGCCGCACCCATCCAGGAGGCCACTCATGGAAGTGCACGACATCCGCTTGTCTGTCTTCGGGACACCCGCTGCTGCGGCGTCCGCGCGACGTCGGCTCGTCGCCGCGATACGCGACTGGGGCCTGCCTGCCAGCAGCGAACCACTGCACGTCGCTGAGCTGATGGCCGGCGAACTGCTCTCGAACGCCGTGCAGCACGCAGGTCCCGGCGCAGTCACCGTGACTGCCCGCTGTGATGGCAACGCCATTCGGGTCGAGGTCAGCGACAGCAGTCGCGATCTGCCCCGGACTCGGTCGCCCAGCCAGGACGACGAGCACGGTCGGGGCCTGTCCATCGTCGCGGCCCTGGCCGACCGGTACGGCACCGAACCGACCGCTTCCGGCAAGCGGTGCTGGGCGGAGGTCCGCCTCCAAGCAGTCTCAAGTCCCGAAGTCGCACCACCCGTTCCACTTCCGAGGAGACGACCGTGACAACCGCTCGGACACCAGCCATTACCTCCGAGGTGATCGCCATCCGTCCCGGCCCGCCGCTTTCCGGGACCGTGACTGTCGACGGCTCCAAGAACGCCGCCCTGCCGCTCCTCGCTGCGGCAGCCGTACTGTGCCGGCCCGTCCAGCTGTCCAATGTCCCGGCCAACGACGATGTCCAGGCCATGCTCATGCTGCTCCAGCACGCTGGCCACGGCATCACCCACCCGGTCGGCAAGCCTGACACGGCCCTTGTACTGCCGAGCGACGGTGTGCACATCGCGCCGGACTTCCACGAAACCGCCGCTCGTATCCGGGCTTCGTACTACCTGGTTCCGGCTCTCCTCGCCGTTCACGGGCGGGCCGTGTTGCCGTGGCCGGGCGGCTGCCGGATCGGTGACCGCGGGATGGAGCAGCACTTCAAGGTGTACGAGGCGTTCGGCGACCGCACGCTCGTCAACGACCATGGCTACAGCGTCGAAGCTGGTGAGAGCCGCACCGGCTCGGTGTCGGTGATGCTGCCGTTCCGCTCCCGCGGCGCGAGCATCGCGGCAATACTGCGCGCCGCCGTCGCCGGGCGACCGCTGCGGCTGGGCCAGCCCAACCTCTCGCCCGAAGTCATCAGCGTCCTGCAAGCGCTCCAGGTGGCCGGTTGGGAGACACGGGCCGACGAGCGCGTTCTCTCCCTGACTCAGCCCGCCTCCGCATCACAGGAGCCGGTGGCCTGGGAAGTCCCCGGAGACAAGGTGGAAGCAGGCACCTTGGCCTGCGCCATCGCTGCCACCCGCGGAAACGGCCGCGTCAAGGGCGTACGCAGCAAGGACGTGGCGCCGATGGTGGCCGCATTGCGCTGGCTCGGCATTCCCGTCGACGCCCAGCACGACGCCCTCAACGTCCGTGCCGAGGGCGCTCGGCCCACCCACCAGCCCCTGCGAGCCATCGCCTCGCTCTCTCCCCGCGGGCTCGATGCCGACTTCGAACCCGCTCTGATGGCAGTGGCGCTGGGAATGCACGGCACCCATCTGTTCGCCGACGCGATCAACCCCGGGCGTCACAGCAATCTGATCCCCCAGCTCGCTCGCCTCGGTGCCGACATCCACCAGACCTCCCCCACCCAGTGCCGCCTGACCGGGCCACAGCAGCTGATCGGCACGGGAGTGGAGGCCACCGACATCCGCACCGGGTCGGCCCTGCTCATCGCCGGCCTCACCGCCCGCGGTGTCACGACCCTCGGCGGCCTCGAACAGCTCCGCCGAGGCCACGCCGACCTTCCCACCAAGCTGCTCGCACTCGGCGCCGACATCTGCGAGGTCTCCCCATGACCGGTCCACGCACCCTGCGACGGATCGCAGCCACCACCGACGTCCACAGCTCGTTCGACGACGTCCTGCCGATGCTGACCCATCTGCACGCCATCCGGCCGGACACGCTGATCGTCGATTGTGGCGACTTCTTCGAAGGCAGCGGCTACTACCGCCTCGGCCATGGCCGTATTGAGACAGCGATCCTCCTTGGCCTCTACGACGTGATCGCGCCCGGGAACCACGGCTGGATCCACCACTTCGAATCCCCGCTCCGGGACATCACCGTGTGCGCGAACGTTGTCGATGCCGCCACCGGCCAAACCCTTTTCCGCCGCCTGCGCACCACCCGCATCGGCGAACAGCGCGTCGCCATCACCGCGGTCATCGGCTCACAGGCATTCCACTCCATCCCCATCGACCAACGAGCAGGTCATCGCGTCACAGAGCCAGCCCAGGCTCTGCGCGAAGTGATGCTGGCGCACCACCACGAGGTCGATGCCTGGGTCGTGCTGAGCCACAGCGGCTTCGACGAGGACCTCGAACTGGCCGCCGCCTGCCCCTTCCTCGATGTGATCTTCGCCGGGCACTGCCACAGCGACCAGTACGGTCCCACCCAAGTAGGCGAGACCCTCGTCCTCAAGGGCCGCGAACTCGGCGTCGGCTACGCCCTCGCCGAACCGGCCCCCACGCGATGGACAGCGCACAACACCTGCTTCCTCAGCACCAGCACCGCAGCACTACCGTCCCAACTCGCCTCCATCCATGACTGGATCGAGGACCTCAGAGATCGCCTGGCACTGCCCATCGGCGCAGTCGCCAAGCCGTACCGAGGCCAGGTCCTCGATCGCCGACTCCTCCTCGGCGACCTCGCCACCCGACTCCACACGGCTCTCGGCGCCGAAGCCGTCATCCTCAACGAGACGGCCCTGCGCTCCACCCAGCTCGATGACGTCCTCACCTTCGGCGACCTCCTCACCATCGAGCCCTTCAACAACCAACTCGTCCACGCCCGCGTCCCCGAGACGCTGCGTACCAGCCCTCACGCTCTGCTGGCCCACCTCACCAAGAGCACCGGCCCCTTGGTCGCTGAACCGACCCCGTTGCCGCCGGAGCTACCGACAGCGCTGACCACCGACTACCTAGCCGAGAGCCATCTGGACGGCCGCACCCACCAAGCCGGCCTCCGTCTCCGCCAGGCCCTCCAGCGGATCCTGACCGAAGGACCTCATCGATGATCCTCACCGGCCCCGAGATCACCGCAGCCGCGACCGACGGCCGCCTGCGCATCGCCCCCTTCGACAATGCGCAGGTCAACCCCAACAGCTACAACGTCCGCCTGGGCCCGACCCTGCTCACCTACAAAACCCCTGTCCTCGACGCCCACCAGCCCAACCCGACCCACCGCATCAAGATCGGCGCCGACGGCTACGTCCTCAAACCCGGCCAGCTCTACCTGGGCCACACCGTCGAGCAGGTCGGCTCCGACACCTTCGTCCCCCTCCTGTTCGGCCGCTCCTCCGTCGGCCGGCTCGGCCTGTTCGTCGAGATCACCGCCCCCATCGGCGACATCGGCTTCCACGGCCAATGGACCCTGATGCTCTCCCCCATCCGCCCCTTACGCGTCTACGCGGGCATGAAGATCGGGCAGATCATGTTCTTCGTCGCCGTCGGGCCCATCACCCCGTACTCCGGCAAGTACCAGGCAGCCAGCGGGCCCAAGCCCTCCGCCTACTGGCGGGACGTCGCCCCACTGGAAGCGGTGGCGCCGTGATCCTCACTGGCGCCGCCATCGCCGCAGCCCACGCCGCGGGCGAGATCACCATCGACCCGTACGACCCCGACAGGCTCTCCCCCAATGCCTACGACTGGCGCCTCGGCACCCACCTGCGCATCTGCGATGGAGACCTCGACGCCGCCGCCCCAACCTCGTCCACCGAGATCGCCATCCCCCGCACGGGGTTCGTCCTGGAACCCGGTGTGCTCTACCTCGGCGTCACCCACGAGAAGACCGGCTCAGAGACCTACGCACAGCTCCTCAACGGCGACCGCGCTACCGGCGCCCTCGGCATCTGGGTCCATGTGTCCGCCCCACTCGGCCACCAGGGCCACGCCATCCGCTGGACCCTGGAGATCCGCGCCAGCCAGCCCGTTCGCATCTATCCCGGCATGACCTTCGGCAAGCTCGTCTTCCTGCAGCCCCTCGGTGCCACGGCCAGCTACCAGCAGCACGGCCTCAAGTACACAGCCAGCCAGGGCATCGAGACCTCCCGCCTGTTCGAGGAGATCTCCGGAGGCCAGCCATGAGCGCTGAGGTTGCCACGGTCCTCGACCTCCCCTTCCCCAGCCCCGGCGGAAGCGTCGAACTCTTTCTCGACCTCTACACCGGATCCCCGCCCCTCATCCCGGCTCGGGCATTCATGCTCGCCCCCGCCGGGCAGCGCCCGCGTACGCCCCACGGGCTGAACCTCCTACCTGTGACGGGCAAATGTCTGGAAGGCCCAGCCTTCCGCCGGTACACCGCCGATCTACGCCACACGCTGAGAACAGCCATCGACCCGACACGGATCAGCGTCCTCCACCTGCATCACCTGGCCTTCGGCGCGACACCCGCCCTCATCCAGGCCCTGCCCACACCTCCCCGCATCGCCCTCGTCCACGGAACCGACCTGCTCTTCGCCGAAACCCACCGCGATCAACTGGGTGTCCTCCAGCAATCCGCCCGCGCCGCCGACGCGATCGTCGTCCCCACCGGCGCCATGGCCGACCGCCTGCTCCAGCTCACCCCAAGGACCAACCCGCGAAAGATCGCGAAGATCCCCTGGGGCATCCCGGACCGGCTCCTCACCACCCCACCACCGCGACCGGCCCACCGACAGACCAACCGCCTGCGCCTGCTTTACGCCGGCCGCCTCAGCGCCGAGAAGGGCATCGAGGCTCTCCTCCATGCCATCCCGGTCACCCAGGGCGTAGAACTAAGCATCGCCGCCCCACCAGCCCAGCTCCACGCCCTCACTCCGCTACTGCGCCGCCTGGGGGTACGCGTGCAATACCTCGGCTGGCTCCGTCGCCCACAGCTGTGGAGAGCCTTCGGCGACCACGACGTGCTCGTCATGCCCTCCACCACTCTGGAGGCCATGGGGCTGGTCGCACTCGAAGCCCAAGCCTGCGGCCTGCCCGTCCTCTACCAGCCTGTGCCCGGCCTGAACGAGGCTCTCGCCGCCACCGGCCTGGCCACCGACTTCACTAATCCGGCCACCCTCACACGGGACCTCAACCGGCTCCGTACCACACCGGGCCTCATGCCCGCCCTCCGGGAAGCAGGCCAGGCCAACGCCAGACGATTCCCCCTCAGCGCCACGGCGGCCGCCCTGACCGACCTCGGCAAACAGCTCAGCTGACCCACGTTGTGGCGCAGCCGGGCACAACCCGGCTGCCTCACTACCCTGACCAACAGGGCACCCACGGCACACGATCGGGAGACCATGACGCTCGACATCGACAGCATCGACAAACTTCTGCATGACGGCGTCCGCGACGAGGTCTACCCCGGCGCCGTATGGGCCATCGGCGACGCCACCGGTACAAAGGCGAACGGCGCCGTCGGGCTACTCGATCCGAGGCAGCCCGACCAGCCGATGCGACTCGACACGATCTTCGATGTCGCCAGCCTCACCAAGGTCCTCGCCGTCTGGGCATCGATTGGCACCCTCGTCGAGGACGGCAAGCTCCAACTGAACCAGCCGCTCGACAACTTCTGGCCTGAGGTCCACGGCCACCCACTCGGTCAGGCCACCGCCCACCACCTTCTGACGCACACCGCCGGCCTCCCCCTCCGGGCCAACCTCAAGAACCTCTACGGAAGCGACGCCCAGGACATCCGCGACGGAGTCCTCCACGAGGCCCTGCACCGCCCGCCCGGCGAGGCCGTCGAATACACCGACCGCGCCGCCCTCGTGCTGGGCTACCTCGCCGAGTACCTCGCGGGGCAGCGTCTCGACCAGCTAGTCGAGAAGCGCGTCTGGCATCCCCTTGGCATGGCAGAGACGACCTTCGGTCCCCTTCCCGCCGGGGCTGCGGGCCGCTGCGCACCCACCGAGGTGAATGACGCCACGAGGCTTCACCTCCGGGGCACTGCCCATGACTTCTCCGCGCGCCTCCTCGGTGGCGTCTGCGGGATCGCTGGCGCCTTCTCCGTCCTTGCTGACCTCGCCGCCTTCCTGCGCCACATGCTGGATCCCGCAGCCGCTGCGGAGCAGCCGGGATTCGGGACCAGCTGGGTGGAGAGGTCCCTGCAGGTCCACACGGGTGAGCTCACGCCAGAGCGCGGTTTGTTCTGGCACCCAGCCCCGGGCACAGTTCCGGCAACGGACGACATCTGGGTGCACTACGGCTTCACCGGTACCGGCATGTGGATCTCGCCGTCGAAGGGCCGCTGGGCCATCCTCCTCACCAACAAGCTCTACTACACCCGCGACCGTGAATCCCTGGCCGTGATTCGCAATGCGTTCCGCACCACCGCATTCCTGTAACGGCAGCCTACGAACGACTACTCGCCGCCCTCATCAGTCGGCCCCATGATCAGGGCGGGCTCTCCTGACCTCCCCCTCAGAGCGGCCTCGGCCGAGCAGATTGGCCGAGAGGGGCCACTCGGCGCCATACAGCTGGGTCGAGCTCTCGTAGAACAGGCCACATGCGCCGGCCAAGGTCATCCGCGGTGTCGCCGACCCGCTCTGCAAGAACGCCGTCGTCGCCAGCCAAGTGGCGGGGAGCGACCGAGTACACCGGGTCCTGTGCGTCGGAGCCAAAGGGATCGGGTTGATGTGAGCCTACGGGCAGCGCGCCAGTCCGTTCCCAATCTCTTCCGTGCTCCGGGCGAACTGGAGAGGTGGCAGTCACAAGTCCGCATAGGACCGCTTATGCCGCACTGCAAGCGAGCGAAGCAGCGCCATCCTCACCCATCGGAGTGCGTGAGCCGCCCGCCGAATGCCACACGCCACCATGTCGTCCAACTGCTCATCGCCGGGGCCCGCGCTGTTGACGTCAAGTCCCCTGCTGAGCCCCACCGATGGCAAGGCCGCGAGTATCGCAGTGGTCCGAAAGCGGGTTCCACCCCACTGACATCGTCTCAACAGTCGTCTTAACATCCCAGGTCCTCTGCGGACAGTGGTCCTCAGCCTCCAACGCTCGTTGCCCACCGCAACATACGAAAAACCACACTCGAGGTGAGGTGGCATGTTTTGGTCACACAACACTCCGAATGCGTCAGCTTTCACTGTGTAACTGCGCGCCGGGCAGGCAAAGAGAAATGCTTCCCCTCGTCAGCGTCATCACAGGAGGGGGACTGCCTTGGATATGTCCGGGGAACTGGCGATGGTAGGGACGACCAGCGCATTGGCGCTGGTCACAGCCATGACGACGGACGGGTGGCGCAGCGTCAGGGACCGCGTTGCTCAATGGCTCGGTCGTGGGCGCACCGATGGTGGCTCAGCACTGTTGACGCGCTTGGACGGTGACCGGGAGTTGCTCCTCGCCACACGGGCTGGCGAGCAGGAAGCACTCGCGGGAGAGCTGGCCAGTCATTGGGGCGTGCGGCTGCAGGACCTCGCCGATACAGATGACGATACGGCGCGTGAGTTGCTGGAGTGGGTAAGGAGGTGGCAGGAGCAGAACCCACAGGAAGCTCAGCGGGCAAACGTCATCCGCCAAAACGCCAAAGCGAGCGGGCGAGCACGGATCACTCAGGTCGGTGGCAACCAAACCATCATCCGCCCGGAGCGTCGTTCATGACTGGAACCGGCCCAAAGGCGCAAGAGCATGTTCTGATGGAAGCTGAGGCGTCTGACAACGCAGTACTCACCCAAGTGGCTGGTGACTACGAAGAACATCACCACACCTATCAGCGTGCGTGGCAGTACCTACGCGCTTCTCACTTCGAAGAGGAGGAGATCGACCTCGTCCAACAGACCTACGTACACGAGGCCGCGTCCGCGGGGCAGGAGCGTCAGGTCGACCGTGCTGCGAAAGCGCTGTCCAGAGCCGAGGGCCAGCGGAACGTCATTGCGCTGCTGGGTCAGGCGGGGACGGGGCGCAGGACAACAGCCCTGCGTGTGCTGATGAACGCAGGCGTGCAGGGAAAGAACCTCTGCAGCTTGGTCCTGGACTGGGACCGACCGAACACGGAACAGATCCCTCATACGCCCCACCACGGGTTCATCCTGGACCTGTCCAACTATCGGAGCCTACCGGCCGACTTTTACCAAGGAATCGCCGACTACGAGAAGAAGGCCCGGTCGGTCGATGCGTATCTGGTCATCCTCGCAAGGCCCGACGCTTGGAACCCTGGCACGCTCACAACGGTTCCCCGTGTTGACCACGTGGCCCCGCCAGCCCTCGAGGTCGCCAGATGCCACTTGCGCCATCGCGAAACCCAGCGCCTGGACTGGCTCGCAGACGGCAGTGGCCCAGCTGGGCTCCTCAACGACGCGGCATCACCTGGGGACGCGGTCTGGCTGGCCGAGATCATCGCCAACTGCGCCGAAGTCGACAGGGATCAGGTCGAAGACGCCTACCGGGACTGGGCCAAACACCTGAGCACCTGGTTTAGGAACCACGACGCACCGGAGCACCTGCGTGAGCGCGCGCTGCTGATTTCCGCTGCACTGCTTGACGGATGCCCTGCCGACATCGTCATGCGAGCTGCCGACCGCCTATTCACTCTGGTTAAGGGCCATCTGCCGCCCGGCGGCGCACTGGCTGGGCCGGACCTGGAAGAGCGCTTGAAGCTCATCGAAGCGAAGCGAGTCGACGACACCATCTCCCTCGACGCTTCCCGTCGCGGACTGGACAAAGCCGTCCTGCTCCACGTTTGGGAGGAGCGACCGCCTCTGCGAGAGACTCTGCTGGACTGGGCCTCGCAGATCAGCGCCCCCAAAGGCGTCGCCGTGGGCCACCTGCCACGCATCGCCCAGGCCGTAACTCAGCTGGCTGCTGGTCCCGACGGACATACCGTCATGCAGATCGTCATGCAGTGGACCGAGGCAAACAGTGCTCAACACCAGCGCCTCGCCATTGGGGTCCTGGAAGCCATGGCCATCGATCCCGTGATCGGCGTCAGCGTCCGCAAGCTCCTGTACGACTGGGCGGGGAAGAAGACGGCGAGCGAGGCGCTCGTGGAAACAATCGCCGGTGTGTGCGCCGGAGCCCTCGGACTAAACTACCCGCGGGTCGCACTTACCCGCCTCAGGCTCCTCGCCTCCCGCTCCGACCAGCGCGGTGCCGCTGCTGTAGCCCAGGCCATCCGGTCGCTGGCCGAGGAGTCTGACCTCAGCGACTTGGTGCTGAGCGAAATCGTCGACTGGGCAGAATCCGATAGCCAGGCCATGCAACAGGCCGGCGCGACCGCGTTCCTCGCCTTGACCGACGTAACAGGCGAGGACCCCATCGGGCTGCAATTGGCCCAGAAATTGAGCGACGCCCCAAGCGACATTCTGGGGAAACAGCCGTTCGTCCGTGGATGGCGCGCAGCCTGGCGGCACCAGCCCACAGCCGCCCAGGCCACCACCTCCCTCACCGCGTGGCTCGACTCACCCAACGTGCCCGACGACCACGTCATCGACATCTGCGCAGCAGTACTCCGTGGCCGACTCTCCGACGCCACCGTGGCCGACCTCCTGGTTGGACAGAACGTCACCACGGAAGCCGGTCGAAAGCGCAGGATCAACTTGGTCGCGCGCCTGCTTCCTCCGCCGCCGGAGTCCCACATCGCGACCGACCGAGCCGAAAAGCCGCAGACGATTGATACCGAAGAGGAATTTCCTGATGGAGCGGCTGGAGGGCAGGACCCAACGACCGCATGAGCCTTTTCGCCCGTCGGTCGAGACGCCTGGAGCCTCCGCACGCCACGAGCACCACGACGGCTCCAGGCTGCGGCACTGGGGCACATCCCATCCGCATCCAGCAGGAACGGCTGCCCAGCCATGTGCCCAGTGTCTTCTTCACCGTCACTATTGACGGCATCTGGCAGGTCCCGGACGACACGACGCCTCCCCACAACGATCTCGCTGGGCTGGCACGCCACCACTTACGAGAACACGCTCGTCACACGCTTGCCGGGTACAGCGTTCTTGACGCCACTGCCGCGCAGGACGCCGTCAATTCCACCCTCAGCCAGCCGTTAGAGCCCGTGGCTCCCCTCACCACGCAGGGTATGGCTCAGCTCACCGTCTCTGACCACGACCGAGCCTTGGCCCAGGAACATGTGCGCAAGGAACAGCTAGGCGACCTCGACCGCGAGGAGACTCGCCGACGTATCGCCTTCCTCCAGCGTGTTCTGGCCGACCCTGATCAGCGCAGCGTGTGGTGGATCGACCAGTATCCCGACCGACTCGCCGAGCTCGATCTTCTCAACGACAAGGCAGGCACTATCCAGCCACCGCGCGAGACATCACCCAATGTCTTGCGCGATGAAGTCGTTCGCTTCATCGATCAACTGCTGAATGACATTCGCACCCCTCAGCAACGCGAAATCTTCCTGCGCGCTCTGACGCAAACGCTCCAGACGATCGGCACAGACGAACTACACAAGACAGCGACCCATTGGCTCGCCGCCATATCACTCCAGACAGAGAGCGGATCCGCATGAGCCCCCCGGTCAGACGCTGGCTACTAGCCCCGCTCCGCCAATGGCAGACCCACCGCCTGATGGCCCAGCACGGTCGCAGTCTGCCCTACCACACTGCCTGGGCCCTGGTGACACTGAGCAAAAAGCCCCGCGAGTTCCTTCTCCTGCAGCAGTGGGTGCACGAAAACCAGGGCCCCGGTCAAGCAGGGATTCATGTTGACGATTGGAACGACCTACCCGACCACGAACGCCGCCGTAGAAGACGCTGGCTCGCCCGCCATAGTCGCTCACCCATCCAATGCCTGGATATTTCGCAGGCACTTATCGAACGAAGTGGACTACGTATCGTCGACTGGGGAAGACCCAGTCCTGACTCGACGGATTGAATAGCAAGACCTGGCTAGCTGGGGTGACGAACTTCGGCCACTGGCCCGTCCGCGGCCGTAGGAATGCTGCTGATCTCCTTCCTCACGAGCGATATGTGAGCGGATTTCCGCACAGGCTCCAAGACCGATTTCGGCGCCATCGCCATCGAGGCAAACCTCCCAACCCCAGCCGCACTGATCACCCCCGCCACGAGGAAACCCCTCGTGGCCCACCTCAATTTCCATGCGGGCGGGTGGCGGCAGAAGGGCGACCCCAACTACACTGCCGCTCCCCCCACTTGTCATGATCCGCCCTAGATACCCGGCTGCGGCAGGTGAGGTGTGCGTGTCTCTGATCCCTGACGGCCTCCCCGAGTCGCATCGCTCCATCGCCCAGGAGGCCGACCGCATCCATGAGAGCGCCCTCTGGAGCGCGCAAGGCCAGTTCGAGCAGGCTAAGTTGTGGCGCCTCATCAACTTGATGCTCGGTGTTCCAGCTGCCTGCCTGGCCGCCGTGTCCGGCGGTACTGCGCTCGCCGGCGACGTTGGCATGTGGCCAGGTTTCCTCGCGCTGGCGGCTGCAGCCTTCAGCGCCACCCTAACGACCGTCAACGCCTCACGGAGGATGACGCAGGCCCAGGCGTCGGCGAACTCCTACCTGGAACTCCAGACAGCAGCCCGCCAGTTCCTCACAATTGACCTGGCCGACCTTGCCCGCGAGGACTCGCGGGGTGTCCTGCGCGGTCTGACCAACACGCGTGACGAGCTCAACAAGACCTCCGATCCCCCAGGACGCTGGGCCTTCAAACTGGCCGCTCGCAACATCGACAAGGGCCGGCAGACCTACGAAACCGATGAGAGGGCATGAGTATGGCGCTCACGGTGGCATCTGCATTCAACCAGTTTGATGAAAACATCAAGCCTGGTCAGTTGACCTGGAACAAGGTCTACGAACGGCGCGATGCCGTTGTGAAGGCACTACAAAGCGCCTTCCCCTCCACCAGCACCATCACCTACGAGTCGACGAAGATCATCGGTTCCTTGGGGCGTCACACGGCGAGTCGCCCCGTCAGCGACATCGACTTGCTGACGCACCTGTATGTCGACTCCGACCTATGGAATCGGAGCTACCGGGATAATTCCACCGACTTCCTCTATCGCGTACGGCGCAGCCTGAATGGCGCTTCCACTGTAAGGAAAATTGGCGCACGAGGTCAGGCAGTTCGACTCTTCTACGTCGACGGCCTAGAGGTGGACGTGGCAGCTGTCGTGAAATATGACAGCGGCAGTTACGGCATTCCGGACGGGTCCGGGAAGTGGCTCACCACCGATCCAGTGAAGCACGAGAATCACCTCAATGAAATCAACAATCGAGTAGACGGAGACATAAAGAAGATCATACGTTTCGTGAAGCAATGGAACAAAACGCACAGCAACCACTTCAGTTCCTTCCACCTCGAATCCTTGGTTGCTCGCACCTTTGAATGGTCACTCGGCACCGACTCACGCGACGCGCTGGAATATTTCTTCCGGCACAGCAAGGGGAACTTGTCGGTACACGACCCTGCCGGATACGGCGGCGATCTATCGAACGGCATGTCATGGACGACGCGATTTGCCGCTCAAACAGCGATGGAGCGAGCATGGGAACGCGCCGTAGCAGCGAACAGGGCAGAGATTGACGGGGACCACAAGGAAGCGTTGCGCCTGTGGCGCATCATCCTTGGCGAAAAGTTCCCCACTCGGGGATGACCGCTGCGTTAGCAGGTCGAACGGCGCTGCGGCGCGCCACCGCATGCAGTGTGGGGCATACCGCCGAAACGGGCGACGACACGTCTGGCCACGAGGGTGGCACGTGAGCGGTGCGTGAGCGAACTGCCGCGGAACCGGCCGGGTGGGTGCTGATCAGCAAGAACAGCACCCACACTGCCACCGGTTCAGCCGCCGCTAGTACGCGGGCCTCCGGGCTGAACCTCAACTCCACCGGCAGGAGTTGCCACGCCCTGCCGTTGTGGAAAACGAACTGGATGGCTGGAGACAGCAGGCCCAACACCCGCCCTGACCCAGGCGACCGCTCAGGCAACGGCGACAGCAGCGGCTCGATCAGCGTCCACAACCCGTCATCGACGATCCACCGCCGAGTAGCCACACCTCTCGAACGGCCGAACCCTCACACCAGTCACGACCAACCAGCATGCTTCACCAAGCTCGCGTTACGAGCCGCTAGCCGATCCCGTGGTTCTTCAAGACACTCCGAACCGTGTTACGGGAGTGTCCTGAGAGCTCGGCGATGGCCACCTCGCTGAGGCCCTCCTTCTTCGCTTCCAGAATGAGGCGATCCCGTTCCTCGCACATGCTCCGGTACTCCGCGAGCTTCGCACGGATCAATGCTTCGCCCGTTGGCTTCGCCGGCGGTGCGATCCAGGTCGGGGGACCTGGCGCGCACATGTTGCGCCTATCAAGTTCCATGCGAGGCAGCGTAGAACCGTCGGCGGCGAAACATAGGCCACCACGCTGTGCAGAAGTGAACAGAATGCTCAAAAGTGCACAACGATGTTGATCTGTATGGGTGAACTCCGCGCTCCTGTCAGGGCTTGAGGTTGAAGAGCGCAGCCGCCCCCTGGGACACCTTGGCTACTCCGCCCCACTGGCGGACTCGCCGGGGGAACTCATCCTGCGGTGCCATTCGAGTAAGGAACGCCCCGTGTTCGACGCTCGCGTCTTCGCCGCAGTAGACATCGGTACCTACGCGATCGGCGGAGGATGGACCACGGCCTCACCAGACAACGAGTCACCCGAATCGCGAAAGATCCACTTCTTCAACAGCTGGGAATCGCAGCCGGGACCCACCGTGAAAAACCTCTCGGCGCTCCTCTTGGACGCCAGAGGCGAGATGATCGCGTGGGGTTTCGAGGCTCGGCGCATGTGGCTCACCCAGGGCATGGCCCTGCGCACCGCAGGCGCCAGGTACTACCACGGCTTCAAGATGGACCTCGGCGCTCTGCAGGAAGCCACGAGTCCGGACAGGAGCGCGAACACGGATGACGATGCCTCCGAGCCCGGACGGACCGACAACGCCTGCGGCGTGAGCTCCCGCGACCTCTTGACCACGAACCTGCTCACCATGCTGTTGCGCCAGGTTGTTCAGACCATGCTCCATCAGATCATGGCCAGCGGCTACGACGAGGACGACATCCGCTGGGTGCTGACCGTGCCCGCGTGCTTCACCGACTACCAGAAGGCCATCTACCGCGATGTGATTAAGAACGCCGGACTGCCCGGCGAAGACGGCCGGGTTCTTCTCTCGCTGGAACCCGAAGCGGCAGCCCACTACGCCCGCGTATCCGGAGCACGCCAAGGCGACGGTGGCCCCCCGCTGATGGCCCCTGGCGCCCGCTTCATGGTCGTTGACTGCGGAGGCGGCACGGTCGACATCACCGCCTACCAGAACGACCAAGACGGCAAAATGATCGAGATCGGGCGCTCCCTGGGTGACCGCCTCGGCTCCGACTTCCTCAACCGCCGAGTCGAGAGCGAATACATCCACGAAGGCTTCGGCAAGGACGTCATGGAAGACATCCGCGAGGAGTGCCCAGACGCCCTACTGCACATGATCGACCAGTGGGAACGCGCCAAGGTCGCAGTGAGGCTCGACCAGGAGGAGAACATCAACCTCCTCATCCCCACCGGGATCGACCGGAAGGTGGGAGCAGCGGGCCGACGCCGGCTGGCCCGCCGCCAGAACAAGGTCGACGACGCCATCGTCCTCACCCCTGCCCAGCTGCACGCGCTCTTCGATACCGTCGTACCGGGGACCCTCGATCTCATCGAGGCGCAGCTGAGCGAGATGGAATCCACTCAGGACGACCCCGAGGTCCCAAACGTGATCGTCCTCGCCGGCGGCTTCAGTAACTCGCCGTACCTCCAGCAGGCCATCAGGGAGCGCTTCACCGCCCGGGCCACCATCGTCGTGCCACCGAACCCCGACATCGCCGTCCTAGCTGGGGCCGTCCACTTCTGCTACGACCCTCAAACCCGCGCCCGCCGCAGCCGGTTTACCTACGGCATCGATACCTCCATGCTCTTCGAAGAAGGCGTCGACCCCGAATCGTCCCGCCTGAGCACACCGGACGGGGACAGGTGCGCGGACCGCTTCAACGTCTTCGCCACAGCCGGACAGTCAGTGCCGACGGACGCCGAGGTCTGCCACGTGATCTTCCCCCTGTTCGACGAGCAGAAAAGGATCACGTTCGGTGTCTTCGCCACCCGGGACGCCGAGCCCCGATATGTCACCGACGACGGCTGCGACCAGCTGGCAGAGGTCACCATCGACCTCGGCCCGGTCATGCGTTTCGATCGAAAAGAGCGCGGAGTACGTACCTTCATGAAGTTCGGCGAGACCGAAGTCAAGGTGCGCTCCGAGCTCGTGCAGGGAGGCGGCGAAGCCGCTACACAGGTCCGCTTCCACTCCAACTACTGATCCGAGACCATGTTCTTCCTTGAGCCCAGGCAACCGAAGCGGCAGTCTGCCAGCTGGCCAACAGACGCCGAGTACGTCCCTCCGGCCCCCGCGCCAAGCACCGAAGAAGCTCTGGAGACCGCCCTTCAGCGGATCGGAGCGCTGGAGTTCGAGGTGCAGCGCGGGGCCACTGAGCATAAGCGCATGTGGGCACACATCAACCGCCTCGAACGGCAGCTCGGCACCCTCCTTGCCTCCCAACTCGATCAACGTGACGATCTCGCAGGAACACAGCACTGCGAACACCAGGAGCTCTCCCGGCAGACCCGGACACTGATTGAGCAGCAGTGCCAGAACTTCGCCCGCCGGTACAGCGACAAAACCGACATCGCCCGAGACCGGCCCCACCGGGAACGCACCGCCTACCTGATGTCCATGCTCATCCGACAGCTCCTGAACAACAGTCCAGCGTCCAGCTGGTCCATCCAGCAGTCGCTACGCCTAGCGGAGGACTCTGGCATCGAGGGTGCGATCAACCGGCTGCGGACCGACTGCGTCACCCTGATGGAGCGCATCGCCAGAGTCGGGCTCGCACATGAATGGAACTACGACCACTTCGCAGGAAGGCATCTAGACCTCGACAGACAGGAAGCCTGGGGGGCATGCGACCCTGATGCGCCGATGTCCTTCCTCGTAGCGCCGGCGTACCTCGTCAACGGGCGCGTCTACGGCCGCCAGCTCGTCTACACCGTCTGATGGATCGGGGCCCATGGCTGTGGGCCCCGATCCATCTTGCCTCCGGCGACAGGTAACCGAGCCGACGATCGCCAGGCCCACGGAGCTGACTGCGGAGCTCTTCAGCTTGCGCTTCCTATAGTCGGCGATCTTGAGCTGCGACTCCCCGGGCTCCACGTCGACGTCTCGCGCTGCTGGTCGGTCTGCTCAGCGTTTCCGGGCCCGTTCCGGCCCCTGCGGGCGGCCTGATGGTCGTAGACCGAAGCCAGCTGGCCCCTTTCGTTCTCCCCTGCCTCGCACCAACAGCGAGGCGCTTAGCCGTGATCACGTGTCAGAGGTCGGCCTCCGCCTCTTCGTCCGCACTGGTTTCGTCCTCGATTAGCCCGTACGGCGGACGGTCTTCGGTGCGGCTGTAGCGCACCACCACACTGTTCTCCACCGCCGGTGGCGGGCTGTTGTCGGCGACGATGAGCTGTGCTCGGCTGCCGCGGTCTGCGAGCCAGAGGGAGAGGTGGTGGTAGAAGTCGTCGATGGCGACGGCGTCCGCGATCACGGCATCGAGGGTGCCTCCGTGGCCGAGGTTCTTCTGAGGGCTGTCGATCATGAGGAATCCGGGGTGCGCGGCCCCTTCTTCGAGGGCTATCTCGAAGACGGCGAGCTGCCAGGCCAGGGTCAGCAGGGTGCGGGCGCCGGACGAGGCTTCCTGGTACGGCTCGCCGCGTACGAAGGGGGTGAGGTCGGTCTTGATGAAGGGCGTACTGACCTTGGGGTAGCGCCAGGCTCGCAGGAGCTCGCCGTATCGGCTGCTGATCTTGGCTATGACACGGTCGCGGTCGTGGGAGGCGTCGCCGAGCCGTGCGAGTTCCTCCCGGAGGCGACCGATCTCAGTTTCGTGGCGTTCCACGACGTCGGCCCTTTTGGTGAGTCCTTCGCGGAGCTTGACCGCGCTCTCGGCCTGTTCGAGTTGGCGCAGGACCTGTTCGCGCCTTCGGTGAAGGTCGTCGCGTGCGGCGAGGAACGGTGAGACGGAGGGAGACGTCGCGGCGTCCAGCGCGGCGGCGGCTTCCTCTTCTCGGAGGGCCGCGTCTTCGGCCTGGAGCTTGAGTGCGGCAAGCGAGCCACCGAGCTCATCGATGTAGCTGGTGATCTCTTTGAGGCGGGCCTTGGTGGACCGGGTCTCGGCCGCGACATCCACCCTGCTGTCCCCGGCCTGGCTGCCGGTGTCGGCAGCGCCCAGGACCAACGCCCCCTCTTCTGTGGTCAGTCCGTGACGGCACAGACTGCAGCGTCCGCTGTCGGCGGTGGGGGGAGCCGACAGCCGGTTCAGGCAGGCGGGGCAGGTGGTGACGCTCAGGGGGTCGAAGAGCTGCTGTGCTTCGCCGAGCATGCCGAGCTTGAGGAGATCATCCGCGTACTGTGCCCGGAGAGGCATCAGGCGTTGGAGCTGCGTTTCGCAGTCCCGCAGGACCGCTGCCGCCCGGCGAGAGGTCTGGGCCGCCGTTTTGTGCTGGTTGCGCAGCTGGGCCGCGAACTCCGTTCCCGCCTGCGCTCGCCGGTCCAACTCCTCGAGTTGGCTGGTGATGTCGGCCAGCTCCCGTTCGTGGACGGCAGGTGTTGGTTCGCCGTCCACCGCGGTGGGAGCCTGCTCCACCACGAAGGTGCGAGCTGCTGCGAGTTCGGCCTTGGCGCGGTTGAGCCGGCCGCCGAGTTCCTGGATGCGCTGGCCGAGTTCGACGGCGCGGTCGTCGTGGACTCCGAAGGCGACGTCGAGGACCTGCCGCAGTTTGTGCTTGCGCATGTAGTCGTTCTCAAACAGGAAGTTCTTGTCCGCGACGCGTTCGTTGGGAAGGAAGGCGAGCCACATCAGGTCGCGGAAGCTGAGCGGGTCTGTGCGCGATTCGCTGTTGGTGGGTGCTTCGCGTAGTTGGACCCCTTCGAGCTTGCAGTGCCTCAGCAGGAGGGAGGACAGGCTCTCCGGTGCTCCGGGCGGGTCGATGGGCCTGCTCTCGGCCCTGGATGCGGGCCTGTTTTCGAGCGTTCCGCGGCGGACGAAGGCGACCTTCGAGGGTTCTCCGACCGACCGCTCGATCACGTGCGGCTCGCCGGAGAGCTCGACTTCCAGGAGGCATGAACGGACCCTGCGCAGCACCTCCTGGTGGCGGGGGTGCCGTTTCGCGCCGAGGCCGTAGGCGATGAACTCCAGTACCGCCGTTTTGCCGGAGCTGAACGCCCCGGCAATGACGGAGAGGTTCCGCACCCGCTGTTCGGCGGTGAAGTCGACGTCGTAGGACCGTTCCATGCCGACCAGGCGCAGGCGGCGGATGCGGATGCCGGGAAGCGGCTCCATGGTGATCATCCCTCCCAGGACGTTTCCAGCACGGGCCCTGGCCCCAGGACGCTCATGAGGGCAGTAGCGGGTCCGTCGGTTCCGTCCGGCCTCAGCCACCGTGCGGTCTGCTCGCGCAGCCTTTTGTCGCTGAGTTTGCGGAGCTGGCGGACGACGATGCCGGCAGCGGTGGTGAAGGAGGTGGCGTAGGTAGCGGTGAACTGCCCGCCGAGGTGCTGACCGGCCTCGGTGATCGAGTAGGTGAGGAAGCCGTTGCGATTACGGATGCGGCAGCACCCATAGGCCACCAGGAGCGTCAGGTCGTGCTGGATCCGTTCTCGTCGGCTCGTGAATCGCTGTGATGAGGACGCGTAGGCGAGGACCTGCGGATCGAATCCGGCCAGCCGCAGGAGGCTTGCGTCCCGGCCCTCAGAGGGAACGACGAGGAAGGGGTTCGCGGACAGGAAGTCGTAGTACCCGATGCGTTCCAGGGTCGCCCCGTTCGCATCCTGCGCGGCAACGGCGTCCAAGAGCAGCAGCAGTTGAGCGAGGCGGAAAGGCACCTCGTCCTCGGGCATCACGACCGGCCGGTCTGCGTGCACGGCATGCTCCTCATCAGTGGTCGAGCGGTACGGGCGGTCGGGAGATCTCAGTCGTCGGCGTGACCGCTCGCGATCTGCCGCCAGTGCGTGACCCACCCCGCCCGACGGTTGTCGACCAGCCGGTGGACCAGACCCCAGCTGTGCGTCACCTCCAGACGCAGCACCTTGGGTAGTTTGTCGTGCTCTGAGCGCACCTCGCGCCATACCCGGCCGTGCAGAGCTGGGAGGGTGCCCTCGGCCGAGCACTCGTTGAACTGCATCTCCCACACTCCGTGAAGGGTGGCGTCGGCAGAGCTCAGTGCGGCAACCTCGGCCAGCACGCCCTTGTGTGCGACTTCGCGCGCCACCAGGTCGGCGTTGAAGAACTGACGTTTGGCCGAGTCCAGTTCGACGTGGCCGGCCTCGGTCATCTGGCGCACGAACAGGGCCGAGTCAAGCGCCGCGGCCTTGTTCTCCTCCACGTCCAGCACGAGGCGCATCTGCTCCTGGGCGGGGGCGGCGCGTGCCGTGAAAACTTCGTAGTAGGCGCGGCGTACCTGGTCAGCTTCGGGGCTCTGCAGCTTCTTCACGAGCGTGGTCTCGTCCCACAGCTCGATGACGAGGCCGTGCTCCTTTTCCTTCCGCTTCTTCCAGCTGTCCCACCATTTGGTTGTCGGACCGTCCATGCTGGAGGGGATGCACAGGATCCAGAGCGTGATGGTGTGACCGTTGGCCGCCGCGGCTTTCAGCCCGTTCGCGAGAGACTCGCGAATCTGCTGTGACTGGCTGGTTGTGGTCTTCGGCATGAAGTACTTGGCCTGCCACACCGTGATCGAGCCCCCAAGGTCACCCGCGAAAGCGTCGATTCCCCAGTCGCCCGGATTCACCGCGATCATCCGGACGTTCGGATTGGTCGCACTGGCGAGCTGAGCAAGCATCTGCTCGAAGTCGGCCCGTGCCCCGTCCGCGCTTCCAGTCCGCACCTCGTGCACGCCGAAATGGATGGGCGGAACACCGGCCGCCACCGGCATGGAGCTGTCCAACCCGCACCCCCGAACCCCCAGGCAACCCGAACGAACCGCGTTCAGCGTGCTGTTCACCCTGCGCCACGCACAGTAACGGGCGTCAGCGTACGTGGTGCGGAATCATCCGATCAAGGTGCTTGCGGTGGGCAGTATCCCGGCGGCAGCGGAACAGTGGATGGGGCCGGTGCGCAGCGACAGCGGCAGTCCGCTCGCCCCGTTGGCGTGGGCGATGATCTCGGCGGTGATGGACGCGGCCGTCTCCTCGGGCGTACGAGCTCCCAGGTCGAGGCCGATGGGGAACGCAGTGCGGCCAGCTGCTGTGCCTCGATGACGGCCTCCCGCAGGAGGCGTAGGCGTTCGTCGCGGGTGCGGCGGGAACCCATCACGCCGACGCAGCCGACGGGCAGGCGGTCCAGGGAGCCGTGCTGCCGTTCGATCAAGGCGACCGCTAGCGCACAGGTCCCGGCGTCGACGCACCGTCCTACGTCCAGGAGAATCGAAAAGGCGCCGTCAGCAGTGGGAGTCCCCTGGGACTTTTCTGGGACTTCCGGCCCCATCAAGCGGCACGAGCGTGAAACAGCCGAAAGGCCATCAGCGCAGGTCAGCGCCCCAAAGCCGCCCATCGCAGCAGGTCACGGCGCCCCCTGGTCTCTTCCGGGACATTTGAGGGGCGGGTGCCGCCGCGTCCTTCCTGAACCGCAGTGATGTGGGCCGGGAGCGGGTGCGGCGGCATCTGTGGGGTGCATGCGGCGATACGTGCACCACGTTCACCTTCCTGCGCGAGGGGCGTCGGGACACCCTGCGTCGTGGCGGCTTCTCTCGCGTTCTCTCACGGCGTGCCGTACCGCGATCCTCGCGTCCTGAGCCGTCAGGTGGAATGCGGCAACCGCCCCGCCGCGTTGGCCGGTTCGGTCTCGAAGGCCGAGAGGACCAGGCCGGTGACGTGCATGACGGCGTTCCATTCGTCTTGGTTCAGGTCCGGGAATTCCTCCAGTACTGAGCCAGGCACAGGACAGCCGTCGGCGCTCAGCAGTACCTGCCCGAGCGAGAGACCCGAGCGGCTCAGGCACAGGCGCATCGCCGGCTGCGGGGGTGCTGTGGACAGTACTGCGATGTGTTGAGCGGCCTCCTGGTTGTCGGGAGTCTCTGACGCGAAGGCCAGAAGCGTGGTGCGCAGCAGGGCTGTGAGTTCGTCCTGCGGATTCCCGTGTTCCGCGATGGCGGTCAGCGACCGGCAGAAGCTCTCCCTGCCCGGCGCTCGGGCCGGCCGCGGGAGGCGCTGCGGATGCGGTACGGCCTTATCGCGTACGGGTACGGGTTCGGGGGCAGGGGCGGGGTCGGGCTCCGACTCGAGCACTATGAGGATGAGCTTGCCGACCAGTAGCGCGGCTTCCCACTCGTCCTGGCGCAGCGCCGGGTGCGTCTCCCGTACCCGTGCCGGGAGAGCGCTCCCGTCCGCTTTCCAGAGCAGGTTCGGCAGCCCCACGTCATGGCCGGCAAGCCGCAAACCGAGGTTCCGCCCCCAGGTGTGGTCCGCGCTGCCGAGGGTGACCGAGCCGACGCGGGAGCGCTCGCCCAGCATCTCCTCGGCCAGTTCGGACAGTGCGCATTCGAGGTCGGTACGGAGGTCGGCCTCGGGGGCGTGCCGCCCCGCTCCGATGCGCAGCAGCGCGTGGCGCAGGCGGGCGCGCGGCGATGGCGATGGCGATGGCGATGGCGAATTCATCGTCTCCTTCTACGGGAACCACCGGTTCCTACGGGAGCCGCCGGTCGGCGCCGTGTGGCACTCGATGATGACTGGGCATTCCTGGCGTGTGCGTCCGGTGCCGGTTCTGGCTCCGTTCCGAGGATCTGTGCGCTAATTGGAGTGCTTATTGCGCATCGTTAGCAATAGCGAGAGGGAGGCAATTAACCTGTTCCCAGTAAGTGAGAGGAGCAGTGCATGCGTGGGGCACCCGTGGTGCTGGGCATTGAGTCGTCCTGTGATGAGACGGGGGCCGGGCTGGTGCGGAACGGCCGGCTGCTGGGGCATGCGGTGGCGTCGAGCATGGATGAGCATGCGCGGTTCGGGGGTGTGGTGCCGGAGATCGCGGCACGTGCCCATGTCCACTCGTTCAACCCGGTGGTGCGGCGGGCGCTGGACGAGGCCGGGCTGGGGATGTCCGATATCGGGGCGGTCGCGGTGACGACCGGGCCGGGGCTCTCCGGGGCGCTCCAGGTCGGGCTGGCCGGGGCGAAGAGCCTGGCGTATGCGCTGGATGTGCCGCTGTACGGGGTTCACCACCTGGCCGGTCATGTCGCCGCCGACACCCTCGCACACGGCCCGCTGCCCGATCCCTGTGTGGTGCTGATCGTCTCCGGGGGCCACACCTCGCTGCTCCTCGTCCGGGACCTGGCCCGCGAGCCGATCATGCATCTCGGCGACACCCTGGACGACGCCGCCGGGGAGTGCTTCGACAAGGTCGCCCGGGTCTTCGGGCTGCCGTACCCCGGTGGCCCGGCCATCGACCGGGCGGCGCGCGAAGGTGATGCCCGCGCCGTGAGCTTTCCCCGGCCGCTGACCGGTCCGCGCGACGATCCGTACGGCTTCTCCTTCTCGGGGCTGAAGACGGCCGCCGCGCGGTGGGCGGAGCGGCACCGGGGGCAGGTCCTGCCGGTGGCGGACGGGGCGGCCTCGTTGCAGGAGGCGGTCGCCGATGTGCTGACCCGTAAGGCTGTTGCCGCCTGCACCGCCCACGGGGTCAGCACTCTCGTCGTGGTGGGCGGGGTGGCCGCCAACTCCCGTGTCCGGAGCCTTGCGGAGGAGCGGTGTGCCGCGGCCGGAATCGCGTTGCGGGTGCCGCCGCTGCGGCTGTGCACGGACAACGGGGCGATGATCGCCGCCATTGGGGATCTGCTGGTCCGGGCGGGTGCCGAACCCGCCCCGCTGGATGTTTCGATCGATCCGTCGGCGCCGTTGGAGTACGCCGCGCTGCATCCGGTGGCCCGCGCCGCCGCGATGGTGTCCTGACGGCCGAAGGGCCGGGAGTTGCCCCCCGCTAGCGGCTTGCACCGGAAGCGGAAGCGGAGGCGGAGGGTGCCCATGCCGCGTACGCCGATGCCTTGGCGGGCGGCCGGGCGTGTAGGAGGCCGGTCAGGCCGTCATGCCGAGTGATCCGCCACCGGATACGGGATGAACGTGCCGCTGTTCTGGTCGATCTTCAGGGGTCGACCCAGGGGCGGGGCGGCGCGCTGGGGGCAGTCGAGGCGTTCGCAGACCCGGCAGCCCATGCCGATGGGTGTGGCGGCGGAGGCGCTGTCGAGGTCGAGGCCGTCGGAGTAGACCAGGCGTGCGGCGTGGCGGATTTCGCAGCCGAGGCCGATGGCGAAGGTCTTGCCCGGTTCGCCCCAGCCTCCTCGGTGGCGGGTGACCGCGCGGGCCGTCCACAAGTAGCGCTGCCCGTCCGGCATTTCGGCGATCTGGACGTGGATGCGGCCGGGTGCGGCGAAGGCTTCGTAGACGTTCCAGAGCGGGCAGGTGCCGCCGGCGCGGGAGAAGTGGAATCCGGTCGCGGACTGCCGCTTGGACATGTTGCCGGCGCGGTCGACGCGGACGAAGGAGAACGGCACACCGCGCAGGCGGGGCCGCTGGAGGGTGCTCAGGCGGTGGCAGACGGTCTCGTAGCCGAGGCCGTAGCGGTCGGTGAGGCGTTCGATGTCGTAGCGCGCCTCTTCGGCCGCCTCGTGGAAAGGGCGGTAGGGCAGGATCAACGCGGCGGCGAAGTAGTTGGCGATGCCGATGCGGGCCAGGGCGTGGGTGGGTGAGCCGGCCGGGAAGTCCTGGGCGGCCTGGCGGTCCAGTTCGTCGCCGTATTCGAGCAGGGCCAGCTGGGTCGCCATACGGAACGCGCGCTGTCCGGGGCGGAGGCGGCCGGAGAGGTGGAGGGTGCGGGACGCTTCGTCGTAGTGGTGGAGGTGGTTGCCGGTCCGGGCGGCCAGGCGCACGCCGTGGCCGTCGGCGAGGCGCGCCGTGAGGGCCCGTACGACGTCGCCGGGCCGGATGCCGATCTCCTCGGCCAGGTGCTCCGCCGCGAGGTCGGTGTCGTGCAGGTAGTTCTGGCGGCGGTAGAAGAAGTCCCGGATCTCTTCGTGCGGTGAGCGGGGTGCCTCCTGTGCGGTGTCCCGGCCGTCCGCGGCGTCGGCGAGCCGTTCGGCCAGGAGTTGGTTGCGGCGGCCCAGGTCGAGCAGGACCTTGGCGACCGCGGGCATCCGTGCGGAGAGTTCCGCGAGGTCGGCCGGGGACACCCGGGCCTCGGTGAGCTCCGTGGCCAGCGCCTCGCGCAGATCCGCCACCAGGCGGGTCGTGTCGCGCTCCGAGAAGAAGCCGGGGTCGACGCCGAAGGCTTCGGTCAGCCGCAGCAGAACCGGCACGGTGAGCGGGCGGGAGTCGTGCTCCATCTGGTTCAGATAGCTGGGTGAGATGCCCAGGACCCGGGCCAGCTCGGCCTGGCTCATCCGGCGCTCCTCGCGCAGCCGTCGCAGCCGCGCTCCCGCGTAGGTCTTGCTCACCGCGCACCTCCGTAGTCCGGGACGGTCGTCAGCGTACGTGAACCATGCGTCGCAACACCCTTCGCAAAGTTGGCAAATGCGGCCATGAAGATTCGCAGAAGTTGGCACACGGCCATAGTTGTTGGCACTCAGTGCCGGTGCCAGAGTTCCTGTGCGGCCCGCCGGACCATGGCGGCCAACGCGCCCCACCGGGTCCGATTCACGGCCCTGAAGTCGGAGATCCCGGCAACGGCAGCAGGCTGACCGGCGGCATTGCTCAGCTCCACCCAGCGGCGGGAAGGCGGGCCGCATCCCAGACAGGACACCCAGTGCCATTCCCTTTCGCGGGCAGCGGGGAGATTGGCAGACCGGACAACCGAGGAGACGGTGACGACCATGGCAGAGGCAAGGACGACGGCGGCCGAGGAGCTCGCGCAGCGCTGGGCCACCGATCCCCGGTGGCAGGGCATCGAGCGCACCTACGGCGCCGAGGAGGTGGTCCGGCTCTCCGGCAGCGTCCGCGAGGAGCACACCCTGGCCCGGCGCGGTGCCGAGCGGCTGTGGCGGCAGCTGCACGAGCGGGACTACATCCACGCGCTGGGCGCGCTGACCGGCGGGCAGGCGGTGCAGCAGGTCAAGGCCGGGCTGCAGGCGATCTACCTCTCCGGCTGGCAGGTCGCCGCCGACGCCAACCAGGCCGGCCACACCTACCCCGACCAGAGCCTGTACCCGGCCAACTCCGTTCCGCAGGTGGTGCGCCGGATCAACAACGCGCTGCTGCGCGCCGACCAGATCGCCACCGCCGAGGGCGGCAGCGACACCACCGACTGGCTCGCCCCGGTCGTCGCCGACGCGGAGGCCGGTTTCGGCGGTCCGCTCAACGCCTTCGAGCTGACCAAAGCCATGATCGCGGCCGGTGCCGCCGGCATCCACTACGAGGACCAGCTCGCCTCGGAGAAGAAGTGCGGCCACCTCGGCGGCAAGGTTCTCGTCCCCACCGGCCAGCACATCCGCACCCTCAACGCGGCCCGTCTCGCCGCCGACATCGCCGATGTGCCCACCGTGATCGTCGCCCGTACGGACGCCCTCGCGGCGAACCTGCTGACCAGCGACATCGACGAGCGCGACGCCGAGTTCGTCACCGGCGAGCGCACGGCGGAGGGCTTCTACCGGGTCCGCAACGGCATGGCACCCGTCATCGCGCGGGGCCTGGCCTACGCCCCGTACGCCGACCTGATCTGGGTCGAGACCGGCACCCCTGATCTCGCACAGGCCCGGGAGTTCGCCGAGGCGATCCACGCCCGGTACCCGGACCAGATGCTGGCGTACAACTGCTCGCCGTCCTTCAACTGGAAGGCGGCGCTGGACGACGACCAGATCGCCAAGTTCCAGCGGGAGCTGGCCGCGATGGGCTACCGCTTCCAGTTCATCACCCTGGCCGGCTTCCACTCCCTCAACCACGGCATGTTCGACCTCGCCCGAGGCTATGCCGAGCACGGGATGACCGCCTATGTCGACCTGCAGGAGCGGGAGTTCGCCGCCCAGGAGCACGGCTTCACCGCCGTCAAGCATCAGCGTGAGGTCGGCACCGGCTACTTCGACCAGGTCTCCACGGCCCTCAACCCCGCCTCCTCCACCACCGCGCTGACCGGCTCCACCGAAGAGGAGCAGTTCCACTAGGAGGCGTCTCCCTCTAGTAGGAGGTGTCTCCCCCTAGGCCGCCCTCGGGCGCCTGCCGTTCCGGCCCGTGACCGGGCGAGGGCCGGGCGACCGTCTCCGGCCGGCCCTCGCTCCGCTTCCCGATCAGGAGAACCTGATGTCCACCAGCGCACTGACACACCGCGTCCGGGTCCTCGCGGCGCCGGGCGACCGCCACGAGGAGATCCTCACGCCCGCGGCCCTGGACTTCGTCGGCCACCTGGCCGCCGCCTTCGGCGAGCGTCGCCTGGACGTCCTGCGGGAGCGCCGCCGCCAGGCGAGCCGTCTCGCGGCCGGCTCCCCGCTCGACTTCCGCCTCACCACCTCCGCCATCCGCGCGGACCGGTCCTGGCGCGTGGCGGCCCCGGCTCCGGGGCTGGCCGACCGCCGGGTCGAGATCACCGGCCCGCCGGACCGCCGTATGACCGTCAACGCCCTCAACTCCGGTGCGCACGTGTGGATGGCCGACTTCGAGGACGCCACCTCCCCCACCTGGGAGCACGTCATCGGCGGTCAGCTCAACCTGCTCGACGCCACCGAGCGCCGGATCGACTTCACCACCGAGGCGGGCAAGGAGTACCGGCTGGGCGACCGGCTCGCCACCGTCATGGTCCGGCCCCGCGGCTGGCACCTGGACGAGGAACACCTGGAGTTCGACGGCCGGCCCGTGCCCGCCTCCCTCGTCGACTTCGGGCTCTACTTCTTCCACTGCGCGCAGCGCCGGATCGACGCCGGCCACGGGCCGTACTTCTACCTGCCGAAGCTGGAGAACCGGGGCGAGGCCCGCCTGTGGAACGACGTGTTCGTCCTCGCCCAGGAACTGCTCGGCATTCCCCGCGGCACCGTCCGCGCCACCGTACTCATCGAGACGATCACCGCCGCCGTCGAGATGGAGGAGATCCTCTACGAGCTGCGCGAGCACAGCGCCGGGCTCAACGCCGGCCGCTGGGGCTACCTGTTCAGCCTGATCAAGACCTTCGGGCACCGTACGGACTTCCTGTTGCCGGACCGGGCCAAGGTGACGATGACCGCCCCGTTCCTGCGGGCGTACACGGAACTGCTGGTGCGCACCTGCCACCGGCGCGGCGCCCATGCGATCGGCGGCATGGCCGCGCAGGTGCCCGGCACGGACCGGGCCGCCCATGAGGCGGCGCCGGCCACGGTCCGGCTGGACAAGGAACGTGAGGCGGAGGACGGCTTCGACGGCTCCTGGGTCGCCCACCCCGGGCTCGTGCCCGTCTGCCGTGAGGTCTTCGACGGCGTCCTCGGGGACCGGCCGCACCAGATCGAGCGGACCCGCGACGATGTGGAGGTGACCGCCGCTGACCTGCTGTCGGTGCGCCGGATCAACGGTCCCCCCACACCGGAGGGGCTGCGCACCAACATCGCGGTCGCGCTGCGCTACTTCGACGCCTGGCTGCGCGGCAGCGGGGCCGTCGCCCTGTACGGCCTGATGGAGAACGCGGCAACCGCCGAGATCGCCCGTGCGCAGATCTGGCAGTGGCTGCGGCACCGCGTCGTCGACCGGGAGACGGTGCTGCGGATGCTCGACGAGGAGAGCGCCGCCCTGGGTGCCGAGTACCCCTGGGCGGATGTCGACGCGGTGCGGGATCTCTTCGAACGGACCGCCCTGGCACGGGAGTTGCCGGCTTTCTTCACCCCCGATGCCTACACCCGTCACCTGGTCCGGCACGCGGAGGCACGGTCATGAGCGGGAGCATCCAGCGCGTCGGGGTGGTGGGCGGTGGCCAGATGGGTGCGGGTATCGCCGAGGTGTGCGCACGGGCCGGACTGGACACCGTCGTGTGCGAGGTGGACGCCATGGCCGCCCGCGCCGCGGAGGAGCGGGTGGCGGCCTCGCTGGACCGCGCGGTACGGCACGGAAAGCTGGAGCGGGACGCGGCGCAGGACGCCCTCGCGCGGACGGTCTTCACCGCCGGTCTCGACGGCCTCGCCGACCGGCAGCTCGTCGTCGAGGCCGTCGTGGAGAACGCGGACGCCAAGACCGAGATCTTCACCGCGCTCGACAAGATCGTCGAGGATCCCGGTGCCGTCCTCGCGTCGAACACCTCTTCCCTCCCCGTGATGCGCCTGGGGATGGCGACGCGGCGCGCCGACCGGGTCGTCGGCCTGCACTTCTTCAACCCCGTGCCCGTGCTGCCGCTGGTGGAGGTCGTGACCTCCCTCCACACGGCGCCCGAGACGGTCACGGCCGTCGAGGACTTCGCCACCCGGACCCTCGGCAAGAGCGTCATCCGCTCGCAGGACCGGGCGGGCTTCGTCGTCAACGCCCTGCTCATCCCGTATCTGCTGTCGGCCGTGCGGATGACGGAGTCCGGCTTCGCCTCCGCCGCCGACGTCGACGCGGGTATGGAGCTCGGCTGTGCCCACCCCATGGGACCGCTGAAGCTCGCGGACCTGATCGGCCTGGACACCGTCGCCGCGATCGCCCGGTCCCTGTACGACGAGTTCAAGGAACCCCTTTACGCGCCGCCCCCGCTGCTCCAGCGCATGGTGGAGGCGGGCCTGCTGGGCCGCAAGACGGGCCGGGGGTTCCACACCTACCACCGGGGCTGAGGGGCCCCGGTCCGCCGCCGGGCAGAGGGACCCGCGCGGCTGCTGTGGAACGGGGTGCGGAGCAGAGGGGGGCCGAACCGAACTGCTCCGCACCCCGTCACGGGGCCGTCCCGGCCGCAGCTGATGGCCTGGTCGGTCTCGGAGAGGGGAGGTGGGTGGTGGTCGGCCCGTGGTGGTCCGCCCGTGGTGGTCCTCCTGCGGTGGTCCTCCCTGTTGGCGCTCCCGCGGCGGTCCTCCCCCGTTTCTCCTCCCCGTTGGCCCTCCCGCAGCGGGCGCCCCGTCAAAATCAGGCACTCGCCGCTCAGGCCGGAACACGGGTCACTGCTCCGGCCGTTGCGGCGAGTTCGGGGAGGGTGCCGACGAATGTCGGGAGCAGCCGGAGGAAGACGGACCAGGCTTCGACGTCCGTGCCCAGATGTTCCCGGACTAGCGCCGCGGCCCGCTCCCGCACGGGCCGCCACATCTCTTCGGGGAACCGGTCGTCGCGGTGCCCGTAGCGGTAGCGGTGCAGGAGGTCGAGCGCCGCTTGGGCGGGGGCCGTGTGGTCGAGGAGGTCCTCCAGGGTGAGTGATCCGTTCCGCAGCGCGGTATCGGTCCAGCTTCCCCATCGCTCGGGGGAGTTGGCCAGCCCTGCCAGCAGCAGTTCGCGGGGGCAGTCCGGGTGCTCCGTCACGAGGGCGTTCACCAGGTCAGCGGAGAGCGGACCGGCGCGGTGCGCCGCCACCAGGGCTTCCCAGGGCAGCTCCATGCCCTCGCTGAGAAGCCGGTTCAGCCGTATATCGGGCCGGTCGCCCGGCCTGGTGAGATACGCCGCCAGCCGCTCCGGCGCCGCTTCCTCGGCGAGCCGGGCCCGCAGCCGCTCCAGACCGTCGGGGACGTCCAGCAGTTTTTCGGTCCAGCGGCGGAGGGTGACCGGGAGGCGGTTCATGGCCAGGATCTCCCGTACGGCGTCCGGCCCGCCGCGCTCCCACACGGCGCTCAGCAGCCGCAGCCGGCCGGCCGGAAGATAGAGGCGCAGCTTGTCGAGGATCCGGCGGGCCACGTTCAGGTCGCCGGATTCCAGGCCGTCCAGCAGCCGGTCGCGGTCCTGGCTGATGATCAAGTCGTCCAGCTCGGCGAGCAGTTCGCCGGACACCGGGCGGATGCCGCCGCCGCGCAGCCGGCCCGCGAGCAGCCGCGCGCGTTCGGACCGGTCGAGGAAGTGGTCGCGGAACAGCTGGGCGTCCACCGCCGGTTCGTCGAGACCGAGGAGGTACTCCAGCTTCTCCTCGCGGACGGCTCCGGCGGCCATCGCCAACTGGGCGGGAAGCCCGTGGGCGGCGACCACCGCCTCGCGGACCACGGGGGACGGATTCCCCTCCCGGAGGAATTGCTGGACGGCCAGCGGATCGAGGGAAGGGACGACGGCGATCTGGACCTCCTCCGGGGCACATTCGAGCATCCCGAGGAACGCGGCCCGGGACTCCTCGGGGGTGTCGCCCGGCGGGAACTGCGCGTTCCGCGGCCGTGGCCAGCTGGTGCAGCGCTTCTTGCGGGAGCCCGGGTCGGTGACGTCCGCGACCAGGGCGGCGACGCTGTTCCGGGGGAAGCGCCGCATCCGGTCGTAGTACGTCAGCCAGTTGACGGGGTCCGCGCCGAGCGGGGCCACGAGATCGGCGACGGCCTTGCGGGTCGGTTCGTGGGCGTACGGCAGCGCGCGCAGGATGTCCGCCGCCGGTGTCAGCTCGGTCAAGACCCGCTGCGGGGACAGCCCGCCCTCGCCGATGCCGCGCTTGAGGACGTGGCTCAGCGGGATGTCGTCCGCGGCGATTTCCGAGAGGAACTCGAAGGGGAGGTCGGCGGCCTGCCAGGCGGTCTGATAGGCGTTGTGACGGAAGCTCTCCCTCACCAGGTCGGCGGGGCAGCCCTCCCACCGGGTGAGCTGGAGCAGCCCCGAGCCGTAGTTGCCGGAGTGCCCCGGTGCCTTTCCCAGGGGCAGTCGTTCGTGCTCGCGCCGGATCAGGTCCCAGTCGAGGCCGTCGGGCCGCACGGCGGGGCCGTCACCGTAGCGGAGTTCCAGCAGCGCGCGGAGGTGCTCGGGGTCGGCCCACTCCCCGTCGGGCCGGTGCGCCCTCAGGAGGGACTCCGGATCGGGGGCGTCGATGGCCTGCCGCAACAGCTCCGGCAGCCATGGATGCCCGGATTCCAGAGCCGGGATCTCCTCGGACAGCTCCAGGAGCTGGGTGAACGGTTCGGTGCTGCCCCAGAGTTCCAGGAGGCCGATGCAGGCGTCCACGACCACCGGCGGGGGCAGATGCACGCCGAACAGGGCGAGGCCGACGACGTTCACCCCGGGGAATCCGCTGGTGAGGAGGGGGACGAGCGAGGAGCCGACGCGCTCGTTGCAGAGGACCGGGAACAGGCCGTCGTCCTCGTACCAGCGCGGATCCGTGAGGTCGGCGGCGTCCAGCAGCGCCGCCGGCAGGCCGGGTACGTGGTTCATCGCACGCCGGCGGTCCTCCTCGTCGTCGCGGAACACCGCGTACCACAACGCCCGGCCGACCGCCGGATCGCCGAGCTCGGCCGCCCCCAGGAGCCATTCCCCGGGCTCGATGAACAGCGCGGCCCGCATCTGCGCGGCGTCCCCGCCCAATAGCTCCTCGACCATCCCCTCCGGGAGCCCGAACCGGTCCGCGAGAACGGCCAGCAGCTCCGGGCGCAACCGCTCGGCTAGCCCCTCAGCGGTGGCCGGATCGGCGAGACTCAGCGCGAGGCGGAGCGCGAAGCGGTTGGTGTGGTTCACGGGTGGTTCCCTTCCCGAGCTGCGACCTGGCCGGTGGTCGCTGCGCGCACACCGGCCGTACCCGAGCGATCGTCACATGGACCACTGACAACGGCCCCTTGCCGCTGTGCCGATGTCCCCGCAGGGACCGGCAGCCACTACTGAAGGGCAGCCGTCACTTCGCGGCTCAGGCCCTGCCCACGCACTCGTTCCCGTCCCAGTCCCCGCCCTCGTCCTCGCCCTCGTCAACATCGAGATGGAGCAGCAGATCCCCGCGGCCGCCCTCGCGCAGATGCATCGTGCCGTGCGCGGCAAGCCGCAACGTCTGTCCCGAGCGCAGCCCGGCGGGGATCCGGACGGACTTCGGGCCGTCGAGCGTGGTCACCTCGATCGTGCCGCCGCTGCGTGCGAGCGCGCGCGGGATGCGCCGGGTCAGGTGCAGGTCGTCGCCCTGGCGCGCCAGCTCCGGGTGCGGGAGTTCGATAACCTCCAGGTAGAGGTCGCCGGGCGGGCCGCCGCCCGGTCCCACCTCGCTCTCCCCGGCGAACTGGATGCGGGTGCCGTGGTCGACACCTCCCGGGATCCGGACGGTGAGTGTCCGCCGTACGGGCACCCGGCCGGTGCCCGCGCACGGGGCGCACGGTGACGGAATGCGCACCCCGCTCCCGTCACAGGCGGAGCACTGGAGAGAGCTGCCGCCCGTCGGCCCCGGCCCGGACGTCCCGAGGCCGGAGCAGGAGTGGCAGGGGTATACCGGTGTGCCCACGGCGACGCCCGCGCCCTGGCACTGGTCACAGACCGCCGCGGTATCGATCTCGATGTCCTTGTCCGTGCCCAGCGCCGTCTCGGCCAGCGGGAACTCCATCCGGATCAGGGCGTCCTGGCCACGACGGGCGAGCCGGCGCGGGACGGAGGGGAGGCCGGTGCCCGGGCCGGTGCCGGGGCCCGCGCCGTTGAAGGCGTCCTTGAGCCGGGCGAAGAGGCCTTGCTGCGGAGGCGCCGTCTGCTCCCGGACCGCGGTCGGAGTGTTCCGGGGCGCGCTCTCCGCCGACGGTGACGGAGCCTCGGGAGCGGGAGCGGGGGCCGGATCAGGGGCCGGATCGGGAGCGGCCGACCCGGCGGGCGCCCCAGAGGCCGTACGGACGGGTGTCCGGGCGAGGATGACCCGGTACTCCAGATCGGCCCACATCCGGGGGCGCTGGCGCGCGCCGGCGTGGTGCAGGTGCTCGTAGACGTAGTCGTACAGCTCGGTGACCGTGATCCGGCCGTCCTGGTCGGCGTCCGCGTCGCCGCTGCGCAGGCCCTCGATCAGCGCACCGGTGAAGCGGGAGGGCTGCGGTGCGGCGGCCGCCAGATGGTCGCCCTCCCAGGCGTACTCCGTGCGGTTGGTCGCGGTGAGGATGGCGCGGCCGTGGCCGGCCAGCTCCTCCTTCACCTGGACGTAGTCGTCGCCCTTCGCGCCGGGGAGGAACGCACCGCTGTAGCAGCAGTCGAGCAGCACGACGATGGTCCGGGCCCGGCAGCGGGCCATCTGGTCGTGCAGGAAGGCGGCCGGGACCGCGGTGGAGGCCGGTAAGTCCTTGTCGGTGTCCTGGGTGGCGAAGTACAGGCGGCCCTCGTCGTCCTTGAGGCCGTGGCACGACAGATGGAGCAGCAGCAGGTCTTCCCGGCCGCGGTTGCGGAAGAACTGCTCCAGTGCGCGCTTGACCTCGTACGACTTGGCGTCCACGAGCTGCTGGACGGCGAAGCCTCCGATGCCGGGGTCGCGGAGGACCGCGGCCAGACCCTCGCAGTCCTGGCGTGGCGAGCGCAACGGTGTGAGCGCCGGGCTCTCGTACTCGCCGGTGGCGATCAGCAGTGCGTCCCTGCGGCCGGCTGGGGAACCGGGCACCGGCTCACTCCCCGGACGAGGGGGTGCCGGCCTGCCGGGCCCTCGCACTCACGAACGCGTCGATCAGACGCCGCTGGTCCTCGGCGGAGGCATGCCCCAACTCGATGGTGTCACCGTCGAGTTCCACCCTTACGCTGCGGAGCGGGCGGTGGCGCAGCCAGGTGTCGACCAGCTGGAGCACCTGGCGGACGAACAACGGGGCGGCGGTGACGAGGAGCACTCCCGCCGCGATGGTCTCGCCGGGTTTGGCGCCCTCGGGGGCAGCTGTGCCGCCGCGGGCGAACTGCACGTCCTCGACGTCGAGTTCCAGCAGCGCGCGACGCAACTGCTCGGCGAGCGAGCGGAGTTCCTCCGTATCGGTGTCCGGCGCACCTGCCAGATCGAGGGTCAGCTTGCCGGCACCGTTCTTCATCCCGCCCCCTGCTCAGACTTGGAGCAGTCAGTGTAAGCGGGGGGTGCGACAAACAGACCGGAAACGGGAATGACCTGTTTCGCACCCGCTCCCCGGCGCCTCCGGGCGGGCGGGGCGGCGGACGGGGGCACCCCGGGCAGTGGGCGGTTGTCACGCCGAGGGTGAGCCGCTCACAGCGTGCCCTGCGGCGTGAGCACCACGAACTCCGCGCCCGACGGGTCCGTGCAGACGGCGAGGCGGCCGACGCCGTCGGCGGTCTCCGGGCCCATCGAGAGGGTGCCGCCGTTGCCCGTCGCCAGGCCGACGGTGGCGTCGCAGTCCCGGGAGCCGAACACCGGGTGCCAGTACGGCTTCCCGCCGGGGCCGAGCAGATCCGCCGGGACGCCCATGAGGCCGCCGTGCATCCGCTCCTCGCCGCAGCCCGCGGGCGTCAGCAGGGTGTAGGTGCCACCGCCGCCGGGGAGCGGCATGTCCTGGGTGCTCCAGTCGAAAACGGCCTTGTAGAAGGTCTGCGCGGCGGCCGGATCGGTGGTGTAGAGCTCGGTCCAGACCAGTGAGCCCGTCCCGTCCGCGGCCTCGAAGCCCGGGTAGGAGGCCGGTTCCCAGACGGCGAACTCCGCTCCCTGCGGGTCCGTGAGCTGGGCGAACCGCCCGTCGTCCGCACCGGCCACCACCGGCGCCACGCGGACCGTTCCGCCCGCCCGCTCCACCGCCCGGACCGTGGCATCCGCGTCGGGGGTGTGGAAGTAGACCGTCCAGGCGGAGCGGGCGCCGTCCTCGGTGAGCGGGCCGACCGCGCCGACGGCCTTGCCGTCCAGCCGGAAGAGGGTGTATCCGCCCGTGTCCCGGCCGCTGTGCGGTTCGGCCTGCCAGCCGAACACGGCCCGGTAGAAGGCCGTTGCGACCTCGACATCCGGGGCGCCCAGATCGAGCCAGCACGGGGAGCCGGGAACGAAGTCAGTAGTGATCATGGCGATTCCCTTCACGGATACTCTCTGCAGTCAGCGTGACATCCGGCCACGGCCCTCGCCCGTCGGCCGGAATTCGGCGTCCGCGCCCGCGCTTGCTAGCCTGACGCGCGCTCGCCCAGAACACCCGGCGAGCGCATCACCAATCGGTTGCGCGTATGGGTACGCGCACACAGCGGCCGCCCACAGGGGCGGCCGTCGTCACGGGGGAGAAATAGCTATGCAGTTTCGCCATGTCCGCGCTGTCGCCGCATGCGCACTGGTGGTCGTCGCGCTGACCGGTGCCCGGCATTCGCACGGCGGGGGCTGCGGCAGCAGCCACAGCTCCAGCAGCAGCTCCAGCAGCTCCAGCGGCGGCTACAGCAGCAGCGACGGCGGCTACAGCAGCTCCGGGAGCACCACCAGCAGCAGCGGTACCACCACGGGCGGTTCGCCGACCGCCGGGTCCACCACGCCGCCCGAGTCGGACATCCGCATCACCGACTGCCAGGTCGACAGTGCGGCCGGCACGCTCAGCGCCAAGCTGAGCGTGACCAACGGGAACTCCGGGAGCACGGCGTCCTACAACGGCACCGTCCAGTTCACCGACGAGACCGGCGCCACCTTCGGCTCAGCGCAGATCTCCGTCAGCGGTGTGCCCGCCGGCCAGACCCGGCCCGCCTCGGTCTCCGGCACCTTCATCAAGAACCCCAACGACCAGGGACCGAAGTCCGGCAAGTGCAAGCTGGGCCAGGTCTGGAAGTCGAACATCTGAGGCGCCCAACGGGCCCACGCGGGCGCGGCGTTCAAGGCCGCGCCCGGTAGAGCTCCTTGGCGATGATCGAGCGCTGCACCTCCGTGGCGCCCTCGTAGATGCGCGGCGCGCGGACCTCGCGGTAGAGGTGCTCCAGCAGATGGCCACGGCGCAGCGCGCGGGCGCCGTGGATCTGCACGGCGGCATCGACGACGTACTGGGCGGTCTCGGTCGCCAGCAGCTTGGCCATGGCCGAGCGGCGGGCGAGGTCCGGGGCCCCGGTGTCGTACGCGGAGGCCGCCGCGTAGACCAGGAGGCGCGCGGACTCGACCCGGGTGGCCATCTCGGCGAGCTGGTGGCCGACGGACTGGAGGTCCTTGAGGGGGCCGCCGAACGCGGTGCGCGCGCCCGCATGCGTCAGCGCCGCGTCCAGCGCGGCCTGCGCCATACCGACCGCGAAGGCGCCGACGCTCGGCCGGAAGAGATTCAGGGTGGCCATCGCGACGGCGAATCCGCCGTCCACCTCGCCCAGCACGTCCGCCCTGGTCACAGGCGTGCCATCGAACACCAGTGTGCCGATCGGATGCGGGCTGAGCATGTCCAGGTGGGCGCCGGTCAGGCCGGGACGGTCGGCGGGGACGAGGAATGCGGTGACCCCGCGCGCACCCGCCGCGCCGCCCGTCCGGGCGAAGACCGTGGCGAAATCGGCCTCGGGGGCGTTGGAGATCCAGCACTTCTCGCCGGTGAGCCGCCAGCCGTCCGGGCCGTCCGGCTCGGCGGCCAGCGACAGCGCCGCGGCGTCCGAGCCCGCGCCCGGCTCGCTCAGCGCGAAGGACGCGACCGCGCGGCCGGCGGCCACCTCCGGAAGCCAGCGATCACGCTGGGCCGCGGTCCCGGACTGCACCACCGGATAGGCGCCCAGGCCCTGCAGCGCCAGCGCGGTCTCCGCCTCCGTGCACTCCTGGGCCAGGGACTCCCGCAGCAGACACAGGTCCAGGGCACGCAGCGCGCCCTGGGCGGGGAACAGACGGCGCAGCAGGCCCAGTTCGCCCAGGGCGGCGACCAGCGGGCGGTTGACCCGGCCCTCCTCGCCCTTCTCCGCCAGCGGGCTCAGCCGTTCGGCGGTCAGCGCGCGCAGTTCGGCGCACCATTCCTGCTCGTCCGGTCCCAGCGCGAATACGGTCACGAGGCGGCTCCCTGGTAGCGGTCCTCTATCGCGGTCTGTTGACTGCCGTCACGAACACGTTACGCTGACGACGGATCCGAACGGCAGTCCTCGACCGCAGAACGAGCAGCCAACCGAGCAGTCCCCGACCGGTTTCCGCACCGGCCTCCACAGTCCCCCATCCCTCTCCCGGCCGCCTGTCGGCCACCCGTCGGCCGCCCGTCGGCCACCCCCGGCCCACCGGACACGCCCTAGGGGGCACCCGTCATGGAGCTACGGTCCTCGGCCCACACCGACACCTTCGCGCGCGACCGGCTGCCGCCCCCCGAGCAGTGGCCGCACCTCACCGATCTGGGCTATCCCGACCGGCTGAACTGCGGCGCCGAGCTGCTGGACGGCACCATCGCGCGGCTCGGCGCCGACCGGCCCGCGGTCCGCGACGCGAGCGGACCGGTCTGGACGTACGGGCAGCTGCGCGCGCAGGTGGACGCCATCGCCCACGCACTCACCGACCGGCTGGGGGTGCTGCCGGGCAACCGCGTCCTGCTGCGCGGCCCCACCACGCCCTGGCTGGCCGCCTGCTGGCTCGCCGTGATGAAGGCGGGGGCGGTCGCGGTGACGGTGCTGGCCGCCCAGCGCCCCGAGGAGCTCGCCACGATCTGCGCCATCGCGCAGGTGCAGCATGCGCTCTGCGAGGTACGGGCCGTCGACGATCTCGCCAAGGCCGAGGTCCCGGGGCTGCGGATCACCACCTACGGCGGGGACGGTCCGGACGATCTGCGGCAGCTCGCCCGGCCGGGCGGCGCGCCGTACCCGGCCGTGGCGACCTCCGCCGACGATGTCGCACTGATCGCCTTCACCTCGGGCACCACCGGCCGCCCCAAGGGCTGTATGCACTTCCACCGCGATGTGCTCGCCATCGCGGACACCTTCTCGGCGCAGGTGCTGCGCCCGGAGCCGGACGATGTGTTCGCCGGCAGTCCGCCGCTCGGCTTCACCTTCGGCCTCGGCGGACTGGTCATCTTCCCGCTGCGGGCGGGCGCCTCGGCCTTTCTCGCCGACTGGGGCGGGCCGGAGCAGCTGCTCGGCGATATCGCGGCGCACCGGATCTCGGTGCTGTTCACCGCGCCGACCGCCTATCGCGCGATGCTGCCCAAGCTCGCCGGGCACGATGTCTCCTCGCTGCGCCGGTGTGTGTCGGCCGGCGAGAATCTGCCCGCCGCGACCTGGCAGTCCTGGCACGAGGCGACCGGTCTGCGGATCATCAACGGCATCGGCGCCACCGAACTGCTGCACATCTTCATCTCGGCCGCCGACGAGGCGATCCGGCCCGGGATGACGGGGCTGCCGGTCCCGGGCTTCCAGGCGCGGGTGGTGGGCGCGGACGGCGCGCCGCTCCCGGACGGCGCACCGGGGCTGCTGGCCGTGCGCGGGCCGACCGGCTGCCGCTATCTCGCGGACACCCGGCAGACGGAGTACGTACGGGACGGCTGGAACATCACCGGCGACACCTATGTCCGCGAGCCCGACGGCTACTTCCGCTATGTGGCCCGCGCGGACGACATGATCATCTCGGCCGGCTACAACATCGCGGGCCCCGAGGTGGAGGACGCGCTGCTGCGGCACCCCGACGTGACCGAGGCGGCGGTGGTCGGGCGGCCCGACGAGGACCGCGGGCAGGTGGTCGTCGCCCATGTCGTGCTGCGGGCCGGCGTCCCCCGGGGCGACGACACCGTCGCCGCGCTGCGCGCCTTCACCAAGACCCGCGTCGCGCCCTACAAATGCCCGCGCGAGATCGTCTTCCACACCTCGCTGCCGCGCACCCCGACCGGCAAGCTCCAGCGCTTCCGGCTGCGGGGACCCCATCTAGAGTGACCCGGTGAACGACCAGCAAACGCAGCGCACCCCACGGTCCCTGATCGTCACGTTCTACGGCGCCTACGGCCGCGGCGGCCCCGACACCCCGGGCGGAACGGCCGCCCCGGTGCCGGTGGCCGCCCTGATCCGGCTGCTCGGTGCGCTCGGGGTCGATCCGCCGTCGGTGCGCTCCGCGGTCTCCCGGCTCAAGCGGCGCGGGCTGCTGGTCCCCGCGCGGACGGCCTCCGGCGCGGCCGCGTACGGGCTGTCCGAGGCGGCCCGCCAGCTGCTGGAGGACGGCGACCGGCGGATCTTCGGCCGGCCCGCCGCACGGCTGTCCGACGGCTGGGTGCTGGCCGTCTTCTCCGTCCCCGAGGAAGAGCGGCACAAACGGCATCTGCTGCGCTCCCGGCTGGCCCGGCTCGGTTTCGGCACCGCCGCGCCGGGTGTGTGGATCGCCCCCGCGCAGCTCTACGAGGAGACCCGGCACACCCTGGAGCGGCTGCAACTGGACCCGTACGTCGATCTGTTCACCGGTACGCACGCCGGCTTCGCCCCCACGGCCGACGCGGTCGCGCGCTGGTGGGACCTGGACGCCGTCGCCGCACAGCACCGCGCCTTCCTCGCCGAGCAGGAGCCGGTCCTCCAGCGGTGGTCGCGGCGCCGCTCGGTGCCCCCCGAAGCGGCCTACCGCGACTATCTGCTGGCGCTGGACGCCTGGCGCCATCTGCCCTACGCGGATCCCGGACTGCCCTCTCCCCTCCTGCCCGAGGACTGGCCGGGCGGCCGCGCGGCCGAGGTGTTCGGCCGACTGCACACCACGCTCCGGGCCGCCGGGGCCCGTTACGCGCACGAGGCGATGACCGGGGCGTAGCGGCCCCCGCCCACCGGCCTCAGCGACGGCGCTGCTGGGCCCCCACCGTGACGCCCGAGCGCGGCCGGGCGGCGGCGATCACGGAGACCACGTCCTTGAAGGAGCTGCACATCCGGGTGCCGGCGACCGCGGCGAGCTCGCCGAACGTGCCGACGCCGTAGGTCACCGCGACCGGCTCCATGCGCGCGGTGACCGCCATCCTCATGTCCCCCACGGTGTCCCCCACATACGCGCTCTGCCAGGCCGCGACACCGAGCCGGCCGGCCGCCCGCAGCACCATCTCCGGATGCGGTTTGCCGCGCCGGACCATGTCCTGTCCGATGACCGGGCCGACCAGGTCACGGATGCCCATGACATCGAGCAGCGCCTCCGCGCTGCGGGTGGTCTTGGACGTAGCCACGGCCAGCTCGACCCCATGGGCGCGCAGCGCGGACAGCCCCGCGGTCACACCGGGGAAGAGCAGCTGCGGCCCCAGGCACAGCACTTCGTAGGCGAACAGTTCGCGGTAGCGGGAGATGGCGGCCTGCACCCGGCCGTCGTCCTCGGGCTTGCCCAGCAGCCGGCCGAAGGCGGGGCCGGGAGGCTTGCCGATGGCGGCGGCCGCCTGTCGGGCGGTCACCGAACATCCCTGCTCCGAGGCCACCTTGATCAGCAGTTTGCTGATCGCGGGGAGGGTGTTGGCGAGAGTGCCGTCCAGGTCGAAGACGGCGGCCCTGATCGTCTCACCTCCGGCGCCCCGTACACCTCTCACGGGACGTTCGACTTCCGTTGCTACGCGCATGGCTGGAGACCTTTCCGGATTGCGATGGGGGGTGCAGGGGCTCTGGTGGCGTTGCTGGCTCGGCTGATGGGGCGGCCTGCGGTCGACGACAGGTAACGGCAGCGGCGGTCTCGCCATGGCGCACCGCCGTCCAAGGCGGTACGCAACCGTCGAGGCGGTGCCACGGAAGGGAACGTCCCGTTTACCGCCTTCGGAGATTTAAAAACCGCCTGCGCTGTTTGTCAATGCATCCTCGTCAGCCCTGACGGGTCGACAACATCCCCTGGCGGAGCCAAACTGGGGGCACATGCCCCCCGCGAGGCACCGAGCGCCGGAACAAGCGGTTGATCGCCGCCTTCACGTCAGGGCCCACCAGTTCCGGCCAATCCCCTGAAGCATATCGAACCGCATGGTTGGTTTTCTATGTAGACTGCAATGAGCTCGCAGCCGTACTAGAGACGGGACGGACACCGTGCCCACCCAGCATCGCGCCATCCAGAGCCGCCAGGCACTCATCCGCTCGGCCGCAGAGACCTTCCTGGAGAAGGGGGTTCCCGCAGCGGGCATGGTCGAGATCAGCCGGCGGGCCCGGCTGAGCAAAGGGGCGCTCTACTTCCACTTCACCTCCAAGGACGACCTCACGCTCGCGGTGCGGGACGCCGCACTGGAGGCCCTCCAGGAGCTCGAGGACGCCTTCACCCGCTCCCCGCAGCCGCTGACCACCGCCGTACGGGAGTTCACCGTCGAGCTGTTCGGCCGGGTGGAGTCGGACGCCGTACTGCGCGCCGGACTGCGACTGCGGCCGGAGACCGCGCCGGGGCTCGGTATCTACGCCCTGGAGCAGCGCTGGTATGCGCTGTTTCTCGACAAAGCGGTGACGTGCGGGACCGGCGGGCCGGCCGGGCCGCATGCCTCGGACACCGAACCGCGGCGCACAGCCCAGTTGTTGACCTCGATCGTGGTGGGTCTGCTGCATCTGGGCAGCGAGGACGGGACGTGGTGGGACGAAGAAGCCATCGTCGGCCTGTGGGCGCTGCTGCCGTCCGCACCGGGCCGGATCCCGGCCGCGGTGCCGACTCCGGCGCAGCTCCCGGCGGCCGGCTGACCCGGCGCTCCCGGTCCGCCCCGGCCCTCGTGCCCCGGCCTCACAACTCGACCAGCACGGCCCCGATATGACGCCCCTGTGTCAGTTCACTCAGCGCCCGCGGTGCCTGCTGGATCCCCTTCAGAAGGGCGTGCGGGAAGACAAGCGAGCCCTCCCGCAGGCCCTGGCCGAACTCCTTGGTCCACTCCTGCGGCAGATCCGGATGCGCATGCAGCCCGAAGCCGCGCAGTGCCACCCGCCGCATGATGATGAGCCCCGGGTCGAGCTCCACCGGGGCGATGGCGCCGCTGCCGCCCAACTGGCTGGAGAGCGCGCCGACCAGTGCGAACCGCGCGTCGGCCCGGGCCACCGCGAGCGCCGCGGTGAGCTGCTCGCCGCCCACGGTGTCCAGCAGCACATCGATACCGTCCGGCGCCGCCCGCCGCAGCTGCCGCTCGATCGGCCCGGCGCCGCGCACGACCGTGTCGTCGTAGCCCAACTCGGCGCGCAGCCGCGCGGCTTTGCGCTCCGAGCCGGTGCTGCCGATGACCCGCCCGGCGCCCAGCCGCCGTGCGAGCTGTCCGGCCATGCTGCCCACGCCGCCCGCCGCGCCGCTGATGAACACGGTGTCCCCCGGTCTGACCTCGGCGGCCAGGCGCAAGGCACCCCAGGCGGTCGCCCCCTGCGACAGATGCGCGGCCGGGGACGGCAGCGGATCCTCGGCGAGGCTCCGTACCCGCGACTCCTCGACCGCGGCGAACTCCCGCCATCCGTAGGGGTGATGGACCAGTTCACCGGGTGTGAAGCCGCCTCCGGGCGCCGCCACCACCTCGCCGACCGCCGAGCCCCACAGCGCCTGACCCGGCACGAATGAGGCCATGGGCAGACGGATTCCGGTCATCTGCGTGCGCATCGCCGCGGTCACCGCCATGACGCGGTTGCGTACCAGCACCTGCCCTGGTTCCGGCTCCGGCACCGGCACCTCGGCGATCATGAAATGGTGTGCCGTCAGCTCGCCTTCGGCCCGGGCGGCAAGCCGGACCTCGCGGTGCAGGGCAGGTATGCCGGGGACGACGGTGGGGGACATCGGACAGCTCCTCGCGCTCGTAGCACTCGATGGCGCCGCCCCGGAGGGCCGCGCCGGTTCCTACCCGCCGGGGCCCGCCTCCGGACCGGGCGCAAATTCAATACCGCATGGTTGGCTTCTTTATGATGCGGAAATAGACTGCGCGGCCACGGGCAGCGGGTCGCACTCAGGCACAACAACTCCAAGAGAGCATACGGAGGATGATCGGTGGTCAAGCAGGAACGCGCAGTGCGCACCCGACGCGCCGTCCTCGAAGCAGCGGCTCATGTCATCGGCACCCGCGGGTACCAGGCCGCCACGATGGCCGAGATCATCCAGCGCGCCGGGGTCACCAAAGGAGCGGTGTACTTCCATTTCACGTCCAAGGACGCACTGGCCCGCGCGGTCATAACGGAGCAGACCGATCCGTTTCTGCCGCAGGTCAGCGAGTCCCGGCTGCAGGACGCCATCGACTTCACCCACCAGGTGGCACTGGCCCTGCGCAGCGACCCGTTGCTGCAGGCCGGCACCCGGATCGCGGTGGAGACGACCTTCAGCGAGGATCCGCTGGTGCCGTACCAGGCCTGGACCGACATCATCACCACGATGTTCACCGAGGCCCGGGACAACGGGGAATTACTGCCCGGTGTGGCGCCGGACCGGGCGGCCGAGTTCTTCGTCGCGGCCTATATGGGCGTGCAGTTGTTCTCCCGCGCCGCGACCAACCGCGCCGATCTCCCGGAGCGGGTCACGGCCCTGTGGAAACACACGCTTCCGGGGCTCGCGTCGCCCGGAGCGCTGAGCCATCTGGATCCGCACGGCCGCTGTGTGAAGGTCCCGGTCTGACACCGGAGCCGCCGCCCTGGCAGAGCCGCCGGCTCTTTCGGCTCTGGAAAACAAACCACATGGTCCGTATCTTAGTGGCGGGCCGTTACCAAGCCTCAGCCCGTCAGGGCGCTGAGAGCCGCACCTCAGAAAGGAACCACCCATGGCCAGCGCCACGCTCACGCCGTACTTGCGCGATCAGCACCACAAGATCGAAGGCCGGTCCGCCGACGGAAACCGACCGTCGGCGCTCACCACCACCGTGCCGCGCGAGTACGTCCACCGCACGGCCGTTTCCGAGGTGTTCCTGACGAACTGGCGGCGCGGCGCGGCGGCCGACAGCTGGGTGGTCAGCGCCCAGTGGCCGCGCGCCCACACCTTCTACGGTCCGCTCCACGGGCTGCACGACCCGATCCTGCTGATAGAGACGGTGCGGCAGACCGGCATATTACTGAGCCATGTCGTGCACCGGGTTCCGCTCGACCACCCGATCATCTGGCAGCGGGTCCGCTACGACCTCGCGCCGCAGGCGCTGCGCACCGCGCAGCGGCCCGCCGAGGTCGAACTGCACATCACCGACCACGACATGGTCTTCCGCGGCAAGCGGCTCGTCAGTGCCCTCCAGGAGTTCCGGATCGTGTGTGACGGCGCCGAGCTGGCCTCCGCGACGCTCGACTACTCCTGTCACAGCCCGGCCGTCTACCGTCGGCTGCGCGGCGAGTACAGCGATGTGGCGCTCGCCAACTCCCGGGCGCTGCCGCTGCCCGGGGCCGTGAGCCCGCGGCTGGTCGCCCGGGAACACGACCGCGATGTGGTGCTCTCCCCCACCGACCGGCCCGACCTCTGGCAGCTGCGGGTGGACACCTCGCACCCGGTCCTCTTCGACCACCCCGTGGACCACGCCCCCGGCATGCTGATGGTCGAGGCCGCCCGGCAGGCCGCACAGGCGACGACGCCCGGCTTCACGCTGCCGGTCTCCTTGGAGTGCTCCTTCTCGCGGTACGCCGAACTCGATGCGCCGTCCTGGGTTCAGGCGCGGACCACCGGCCGGGGAGACGACGACCGCCGGCAGGTCGAGGTCACCGTCGAACAGCACGGCCAGCTGGTCGTGTCGGCCCAGATCACCAGCGTGCCGACACCCTGACCGGCCCCTGACCGGCCGCCGCACCGGCCCTCCGGTCCCCTGACGGCTTCCCCGCCGGACCGCACCGGCCCGCCGACGTCCCCTTTCGGACCGGCCCCGTAACGGCCCCGCCCCGCTGCCCGTGCCTCCCCGTCACCGCAGCGTGAGGCGGGGCTTCGGCGCATCCGTGCGCCCGGTGGGCGGAGTGCGGCTGCCCGCCTGGTACGGCAGCGGCCAGGGAGCGCCCGGCCCGGCGTACCCCTGCTCAGCGGCGGCGTGCAGCGTCCAGTGCGGGTCGTACAGATGCGGTCGGGCCAGCGCGCACAGGTCCGCCCGCCCGGCCAGCACCAGGGAGTTGACGTCGTCCCAGGAGGAGATGGCGCCGACCGCGATGACCGGTACCCCGAGGGTGTTGCGGATGCGGTCGGCGAACGGGGTCTGGTAGGAGCGGCCGAAGTCGGGGCGCTCGTCGGGCACCACCTGGCCGGTGGACACATCGATGGCATCGGCACCGTGCTCGGCAAAGGCCTCCGCCATCGCCACCGCGTCGGCCGCGGTGGTGCCGCCGTCCGCCCAGTCGGTCGCGGAGATACGGACCGTCATCGGGCGCCCGGCCGGCCAGACGGCGCGGACCGCGTCGAAGACCTCCAGCGGGAAGCGCAGCCGGCCGGTGAGATCGCCGCCGTAGGCGTCGGTGCGGTGGTTGGTGAGCGGTGAGAGGAATCCGGAGAGCAGATAGCCGTGGGCGCAGTGGAGTTCGAGCAGATCGAAGCCGGCGCGGGCGGCGGACGTGGCCGCGCGTACGAACTGCTCGCGGATGAGCGCGAGTTCGGACTCGGCGAGGGCGTGCGGGGTCTGGTTGACGCCGGGGCGGTAGGGCAGCGCGGAGGGTGCCACGAGGGGCCAGTTGCCGTGCGGGAGCGGCTGGTCGATACCGTCCCACATCAGCCGGGTCGAGCCCTTGCGGCCGGAGTGGCCGAGCTGGACGCCGATGGCGGTGCCGGGGGCGGAGGTGTGCACGAAGTCGGTGACCCGGCGCCAGGCCGTCTCGTGCTCCGGCGCGTACAGCCCCGTACACCCGGGCGTGATCCGCCCCTCGGGGCTGACACACACCATCTCCGTCATCACCAGTCCGGCGCCGCCCATCGCGCGGGCGCCGAGGTGGACGAGGTGGAAGTCGCCGGGGGTGCCGTTGCCGTCCGCTGCGGAGTACATGTCCATCGGGGAGACCACGACCCGGTTGCGCAGGGTCAGCCCGCCCAGCCGGAACGGCGTGAACATGGGCGGTGTGCCGGCCGGGGTGCCCGCCTCGTCCTCGACGGCCGTGACGAATCCGGCGTCGCGCAGCCGCAGATTGTCATGGGTGACCCGGCGGCTGCGGGTGAGGAGGTTGAAGGCGAACTGGTGCGGCGGCTGGTCGAGGTAGGTGGCCAGCTCCTCGAACCAGGCGAGGCTGGCGCGGGCGGCACGCTGGGTGGACGCGACGACGGGGCGGCGCTCCTCCTCGTAGGCGGCCAGGGCGGTGGCGGTGTCGGGCTGCTCCTCAAGACAGGCCGCCAGCGCCAGGGCGTCCTCGACGGCGAGCTTGGTGCCGGAGCCGATGGAGAAGTGCGCGGTGTGCGCGGCATCGCCGAGCAGCACCGTATTGCCGTGCGACCAGCGGTCGTTGACGACCGTGCGGAAGGCGGTCCAGCTGGAGTTGTTGCCGCGCAGCGACCGGCCGCGCAGGGCGTCGGTGAAGACCTTGGCGCACCATTCGGCCGACTCGCGCTCATCGCAGCGGTCGAGTCCGGCCGACCGCCAGACCTCCTCGCGCATCTCGACGATGACCGTGCTGGCGCCGGCGGAGCCCTCGGGCCCGGCGGACGGTGCCGCGGGATCGTGACCGGGCTCCGGACGGGCGAAGGGGTAGGCGTGGAGCTGTACGACGCCGTGCTCGGTCTCCGCGATCTCGAAGCGGAAGGCGTCGAAGGCGAAGTCGGCGGCGAGCCAGATGTAGCGGCAGCGGTGGGTGGTCAGCTGCGGACCGAAAGCGTCGGCATGCGCGGTGCGGGTCGTGCTGTGCACCCCGTCGGCGGCGATCACCAGGTCGTACGCGCGCGCCAGTTCGGCGGCCGGCGGGGCTTCGGTGCGAAAGCGCAGCTCGATGCCGAGGTCGCGGCAGCGCTGGTGGAGCACGGCCAGCAGCCGGCGCCGTCCGAGCGCCGCGAAGCCGTGCCCGCCGGAGGTCAGGGTGCGGCCGCGGTGCACGATGTCGATGTCGTCCCAGCGGACGAACTCCGCCTGGAGGGCGCGGTAGACCTCCGGGTCGGCGTGCTCGATGCCGCCGAGGGTCTCGTCGGAGAGCACGACGCCGAAGCCGAAGGTGTCATCGGGTGCGTTGCGCTCCCATACGGTGATCTCGCGGGTGGGGTCGAGGCGCTTGAGCAGGGCGGCGGCGTACAGCCCGCCCGGCCCGCCGCCGATGACGGCGACCCGCATGGCTATTTCCCCTGCCACTTGGGGGCCCGCTTCTCGGTGAAGGCGGCATGGAACTCCGCGTAGTCGTCGCTGTTCATCAGCAGCGCCTGGGTGGCGGCGTCCATCTCCACGGCGGCGGCCAGCGGCATATCGAGCTCGGCGGTGAGCAGCGCCTTGGTCTGGGCGTGCGCCATCGCGGGCCCCTCGGCGAGCCGCCGGGCGAGCGCCGCGGCCGCCTCGTCGGCCCGGCCCTCCTCGGCCAACTCGCTGATCAGACCGAGACGTTCGGCCTCCGGCGCGCGGACGGTGTCGCCGAGCATCAGCAGCCGGGTGGCGTGACCGAGACCGATGACGCGGGGCAGCAGATAGGCCGCGCCCATGTCGCCGCCGGACAGCCCGACCCGGGTGAAGAGGAAGGCGAACCGGGCGGACGGGTCGGCGACCCGGAAGTCCGCGGCCAGCGCGAGCACCGCGCCCGCCCCCGCCGCGACCCCGTGCACCGCCGCGATCACCGGGAACGGACACTCCCGCACCGCCCGGACGACCTGCCCGGTCATCCGGTTGAAGTCCAGCAGCTGCGCGGTGTCCATGCCCAGGGTGGCGCCGATGATCTCCTCGACATCGCCGCCGGAGCAGAATCCGCGCCCCTCCCCCGCGAGCACCAGGGCGCGTACGGAACGCTCCCGGGACAGCTCCGCGAGCAGGTCGCGGAGGTCGGCGTAGGCCTCGAAGGTGAGCGCGTTGAGCTTGTCCGGGCGGGCCAGGGTGACGGTGGCGATCCCGTCCTGCCTCGTCACTCGGATGTGCTGCCAGTTCTCTGTACTGCGGGCGGATCCTGCGAACGGGCTCATCGGACTGCCTGCCCCCTTTGGCCGGTCGGCCGGTGGATGCTGTTCCGGATGCTCTTCGAAGTTATCACTCGTTCATGACTGTCGTCATGAGAACGCGATACGACTTCTGCCGTCGGGGCCGTCGGGGTGACCCTGCCGAAGGTCCCGGCCGCCGCAGGACGTAGGTCATGCCGGCCCCGGCCGCTCGCCCCTGATTCCCCGCCTCCGGGCTCTCTACGGTGGGGGTATCCGATCCGGCCTCAGGCCTCCGACCCGGCCCTTTGTGAACGGACGACCGCGCATGCTGGAACCGCCCACCCCTGCGACCTGGCGCATCACGCTGCCGCGCGGCGCGACCGCGGTGCCCATCGCCCGTGCGATGGTCCGGACCGCCATGCAGGACCTCCGGGCGACGGCCGACCGGACCACCGCACAGCTGCTGACCGCGGAGCTGGTCACCAACGTGCTCAAGCACACCCGCGGCGCCGACCCCATCGAGCTGGTGGTGGAGCTGCGGCCGGCGGGCTGCCGGATCGAGGTGCACGACGACAGTCCGCGGCTCGTCGAGGGACTCGGCGACCCGCTCCCCCTGGTGGAACCGGACGCCCCGGTGCTGGCGTTGGCACCGGCCGGTCCCCCGCCGGTCCGCACCGCGGACGGCCCCCCGGCAGCCGACGGCCGTGTCCCGACGCAGCGCGCGAAGGACACCGGGCAGCAGGGCGGGCACGGCGAGGAATCCGACGGGCCCGAGGAGCACGGCACGGACGACGAACACGACGCGGGCGACGAGCACGACACGGACTGCCAGGACGACGGGTACGAGCGTGCCGATCCCGACGACTACACCGACACCGACGCCGACACCGACGCTCCTGCCGACACCGCCAACGATGCGGAGATCCGCGACGACTCCCACAGCGCGGACGACGCCTGTGCCGCGATCGGCGTCGACGCCCCTTCCGCCGCCCCGGGCTGCGGAGGAAGCCACGACGGCCGTGGTCTGCTGCTGATCCGGTCCCTCAGCGCCGCCTCCGGCTGCCGTCCGACACCGCGCGGCAAGGCCGTCTGGTTCACCCTTCCCGAGCTGCGGCGCCCGCGCCGGCGCTGACGGTGGCCGCACCGGCCTCGTCGGCCCCGGCCGCCGGGTCCTGCGACGCCGGGTCCTGCGGCGCCGGGTCCTGCGGCGCCGGGTCCTGCGACGCCGCGCCGAGCCGCGAGCGACGGCGCCCGTAGCACGTGTAGAGCAGCGCACCGGCCACCAGGAACCCGGCGAACTGGAGCCAGGTCGCCGGGCCGGTGCCGTACATCAGGTAGAGGCAGAAGCCGACGCCGAGCACCGGGCTGACCGGGAAGAGCGGGACGCGGAAGCGGCGCGGCAGATCGGGGCGGGTGCGGCGGAGCACCATCACACTGAGGTTGACCACCGCCATGACCGCCAGCGTCCCGATGGTCGACAGGTTCATCACCGCGTCCAGCGGGACGACCGCGGCCGGCACGGCGAAGACGACCGCGACGATCCAGGTGTTGGCGACCGGGGTGGACGTCCGGGGCGAGACCCGCTCGAAGATCCGCGGGACCAGTCCGTCCCGCGACATCGACATCAGGATGCGGGTCTGGCCGTACATGACCGCGAGGACGACCGAGGCGATGGCCACGACGGCGCCGAATGCGATCACCCCGCCGCCCAGCGTCGAGTGGGTGACGTGGTTGACGATCAGCGACAGCGCGGCGGGCCGGCCGGCGACCTGGTCGGCGGAGAGCGCGCCGATGGCGGAGACCGCGACCAGGCAGTACAGGACGGTGACCACACCGAGGGAGACCATGATCGCGATGGGGATGTTCCGCCGCGGGTCCCTGACCTCCTCACCGGCCGTGGTGATCGCGTCGAAGCCGATGTACGAGAAGAACGCGAGCGAGGCGCCGGAGGTGATGCCGGCGACGCTCTCCGGGGCGAACGGCGAAAGGTTGCCGGCCTGGAAGGCGCTGAAGCCGATCACGCAGAACAGGACGAGGATCGCGAGCTTCAGCACGGCCATCGCGGCGGTCGCGCGGGCGCTCTCCCGGATGCCGCGGACGAGCAGCAGCGCGGCGAGCACCATCACGACGACGGCCGGGATGTTGACGATGCCGCCGTCGCCGGGCGGCTGGGAGAGCGCGGCGGGCAGCTGCCAGCCGGTCAGGCTGCCGAGCAGTTCGTTGAGGTACTGGCCCCAGCCGACGGCGACCGCCGAGACCGAGATGCCGTATTCGAGCAGCAGGCACCAGCCGACGAGGAAGGCGATGCGCTCGCCGAGGGTGGCGTAGGCGTAGGAGTAGGCGCTGCCGGAGACCGGTATAGCGCCGCCCAGCTCCGCGAAGGAGAAGGCGGTGAAGACGCAGGTGACGGCCGCCAGGACGAAGGACACGATGACGGCGGGGCCGGCCTCGGCGACGGTGTCGGACAGGCCGACGAAGATGCCGGTGCCGACGATGGCGCCGATGCCGAAGCAGATGAGCTGGAAGAGCCCCATGCTGCGCTTGAGGCCGTTGCCTTCGAGATCCGCGCCGGATTCGGCGACGAGGATATCGGGCGACTTGATGCGCAGTCCGGACGGACGGAAGACGGGCGGGCGCACGGTGGTTCTCTCTCTGGTGGTGCGGTGCGCGCGGCGGGGGTGGGCCGCACACAGAGCGGGGTCCGGACCGGTGGGTCCGAACCCCGCGAGCGCTCGATGGTAACCGCTGCCACCGTATGATCGCCCATTTGTGCGTATGGCTATGCAGTGTCCTGTTTATGAGTGCGCTGTATGTGCAGTGCGCTGTTTGTGCGGTGTGCGCCCGGGCGGCGGGCGGCCCTATCGGGCGAGCGTCGCGACCAGCACCGACTTGATCGTGTGCATCCGGTTCTCCGCCTCGTCGAAGACGACGGAGTGCGCGGACTCGAAGACCTCGTCGGTGACCTCCAGCGACGAGAGCCCGTGCCGGGCGTGGATCTCCCGGCCGACCGCCGTGCCCAGGTCGTGGTACGCGGGCAGGCAGTGCAGGAACTTCACCTCCGGCTTGCCGGTGGCGCGCAGCACGTCCATCGTGACCGCGTACGGGGCGAGCAGCGCGATCCGCTCGTCCCAGACCTCCTTGGGTTCGCCCATCGAGACCCAGACGTCGGTCGTCACGAAGTCCGCACCGCGTACGCCCTCGGCCACGTCCTCGGTGAGCGTGATGCGGGCGCCGCTGGCCTCGGCGAGCCGCTGCGCCTCGGCGATGACCGTCTTCTCGGGCCACAGCTGCTGGGGCGCCACGATCCGTACGTCCATGCCGAGCAGGGCGCCGGTGACGAGGTAGGAGTTGCCCATGTTGTTGCGGGCGTCGCCGAGGTAGGCGAAGGCGGTGTCCGTCAGGGGGCGGCCCCGGCCGTGCTCGACCATGGTCAGCACGTCGGCGAGCATCTGGGTCGGGTGCCAGTCGTCGGTCAGTCCGTTGAAGACGGGCACCCCGGCGTACGCTGCCAGCTCCTCGACGTCGGACTGACGGCTGCCGCGGAACTCGATACCGTCGAACATCCGGCCCAGGACCCGGGCGGTGTCCTTCACCGACTCCTTGTGCCCGATCTGTGAGCCGGACGGGTCCAGGTAGGTGGTGGAGGCACCCTGGTCCGCGGCCGCGACCTCGAAGGAGCAGCGGGTCCGGGTCGAGGTCTTCTCGAAGATCAGGGCGATGTTCTTCCCCTGGAGGCGAGGGACCTCGGTGCCGGCGCGCTTGGCTGCTTTCAGCTCGGCCGCCAGGTCGATCAGTCGGCGGAATTCCTCGGCGCTGAAGTCCAGCTCCTTGAGGAAGTGGCGGCCCGTGAGGTCTATCGCCATGGGTGGGCTCCTGGTTCGCGGCGGTCGGGACGGACTCGGACCCTGGAATTATATACGCACACCCGCATCCCTATACGGACTGCCTGCTGCCGTACGGGTCCGGCGCCTGCTCCCCGGCGGACTACGGGTCACGCTCAGGCTGCCCCCGGCACCGCGTCCCTCGCCACCGGACAGCTCATACAGCGCGGTCCGCCGCGGCCGCGCCCCAGCTCGCTCCCCGGGATCGTGATCACCTCGATACCGCGCTTGCGGAGGAAGGTGTTCGTGGTGACGTTCCGCTCGTACGCCACCACCACGCCCGGCTCCACCGCCAGCACATTGCAGCCGTCGTCCCACTGCTCACGCTCGGCCGAGTGCACGTCCTGCGTCGCGGTCAGCACCCGGATGTCCGACAGGCCCAGCGAGGCCGCTATGGCGCGGTGCATATGCTCCGGCGGATGGTCGGTGACCTTGAGGTCCTGATCGCCCGAGCCCGGCTCGATGGTGTACGAGCGGAGCATCCCCAGGCCCTCGTACTGGGTGAAGGTATCGCCGTCAATCATCGTCATGACGGTGTCCAGATGCATGAACGCCCGGCGCTTGGGCATGTCGAGCGCCACGATCGTGCGCGCCGAACCCGCCGCGAACAGCCCCCGCGCCAGCAGCTCGACGGCCTGTGGAGTGGTCCGCTCGCTCATCCCGATCAGTACCGCGCCACTGCCCAGCACCAGGACGTCGCCGCCCTCGATCGTCGAGGGGTAGTCCGCCTGCCCCTCGGACCAGACGTGGAAGCCCGCACCGCGGAAGAGCGGATGGTGGCGGTAGATCGCCTCGTAGTGCACGGTCTCGCGCTGCCGGGCGGGCCAGCGCATCGAGTTGATCGACACCCCGTCGTAGATCCAGGCGGAGGTGTCACGGGTGAAGAGGTGGTTGGGCAGCGGGCCCAGCAGGAAGTCGTCCAGATCCATCACATGGAAGCGGACCGAGATCGGCTCGGCGTGCCGCTCCAGGAACTCCCGCTTGGTCATGCCGCCGACCAGCGCCTCGACGAGGTCCGGCACCGGCAGCTCGTCGAAGGCCGCCCGCAGATGGTCGGTGGCCAGCGGCCCGTATTCCTTCTCGTCGAAGACCCGGTCGAGCACGAGCTGCCGGGCCTCGGGGATCTGCAGGCTCTCGGCCAGCAGATCCCCGAAGAGGTGCACCTCCACCCCCCGGTCCCGGAGTACATCCGCGAACCCGTCGTGCTCGGCCCGCGCCCGGCGCACCCACAGCACGTCATCGAAGAGCAAGGCGTCCTTGTTGGACGGCGTGAGCCGCTTCAGCTCCAGATCGGGGCGGTGCAGGATGACCCGGCGCAGCCGCCCGGCCTCGGAGTCGACTTGGAATCCCATCCGTCCATCTTGGCCGCTCGGACGGCCCGGCGGAGGGAGTCGGGCGATGTCGGTCCGGTCGGACCGGAGCCCGGCCGGCTGCCGGCGGTCCTCCAGGGCGGCACGGGCGGGACGGGGAGGGGGATGGTCCGCCCCTCCCCGCCGGACGCGCCTACAGCCGTGGGTCCACCGGCTCCGACTCCAGGGCGAGCACCGCGAAGACCGCCTCGTGGACCCGCCACAGCGGTTCGCCGTCCGCCAGCCGGTCCAGCGCCTCCAGGCCGAGCGCGTACTCCCGCAGGGCCAGCGAGCGCTTGTGGCCCAGGTGACGGACGCGCAGCCGCTGGAGGTTCTCCGGGCGGGTGTACTCCGGCCCGTAGATGATCCGCAGGTACTCGCGGCCACGGCACTTGACGCCCGGCTGGACGAGCCGTCCGTCGGCCTGCCGGATCAGCGCCTGCACCGGCTTGACGACCATGCCCTCGCCGCCGTCGGCGGTCAGCTCCTGCCACCAGGCGATACCGGCCGCGACCGAGGTCTCGTCCTCGGTGTCGACGAGGATCCGCCGGGTCATGGCGAGCAGCCCCGGCCGGTCCGTGGCATCCCCGGCCTCCCGGGCCGCCACCGCACCCTCGGCCGCGATCAGCCGGTCGAGCAGGGCGAGCTGGTCGGTGTGCGGCAGCCCGGCGAGGCTGCGGCCCTGGACCGCGAGAATCTGGAACGGCGCGAGCCGGATGCCGTCCAGCTCACCGAGCCCGGCGCCGCCGTCCGGCTCCTGCGGTGCCTCGTCGGCGTCCGTCGTCGCCCCGACCCGCCAGCAATAGCGCCGGTACGCCTCCGTGAACGCCGCCGCGTCCGCCGCCCGGTCCCGCTGCCGGCCGAGCAGCGGCGACACCTCGATGCCCCGGGCGGCCGCCGTCTCCAGCGCGTCGAGCACGCCCGGGAACGCCGCCCCGGACGCCGCGCCCACAGCCGCGTACTGCTTGCGCAGCAGACCGGTCGCCTTCAGGGACCAGGGCATCAACTCGGCGTCCAGCAGCAGCCAGCCGGTCTCCAGCCCGTCCCACAGACCGGCCTCCTCGGCGCAGTCCCGGACCCGCCGCAGAAGACGTTCGGTCACCTCCGGGTCGTCGAAGAACGGCCGGCCGGTGCGGGTGTACAGGGCTCCCGACACCCCCTTCGGCACACCGAAGAGTTCACCGGCCACGGTCTCGTCGCGGCACACCAGGACCACCGCACGGGACCCCATGTGCTTCTCCTCGCACACCACTTCCCGTACACCGTCGGCCCGGTAGCCGGCGAACGCCTCCGCGGGGTGCTCCAAGTACCCCTCCTCCGCCGAGGTCGCGCAGGGCGCCATCGTCGGCGGGAGGTACGGCAGCAGCCGCGGGTCGATCGCGAAGCGGCTCATCACCTCCAGCGCGGCCGCGGCGTTCTCCTCCTTGACCGCGAGCCGGCCCATGTACCGGGTCTCCACGATCCGGCGTCCGGCCACATCGTTCAGATCGAGCGGGCGGCCGTCCGCCCCGCCGGGCGCCTCCGTCGCGAGCGGTTTCGTGGGCTCGTACCAGACCCGCTCCGCCGGTACGTCCACCAGCTCGCGCTCCGGCCACCGCAGCGCGGTCATCGCACCGCCGAAGACACAGCCGGTGTCCAGGCAGAGGGTGTTGTTGAGCCAGGTGGCGCGAGGGGTGGGGGTGTGGCCGTAGACGACGGCGGCGCGGCCGCGGTAGTCCTCGGCCCAGGGGTAGCGCACCGGCAGGCCGAACTCGTCGGTCTCGCCGGTCGTGTCGCCGTACAGCGCGAAGGAACGCACCCGCCCCGACGTCCGGCCGTGGTACTTCTCCGGCAGCCCGGCGTGGCACACCACGAGTCCGCCGCCGTCCAGGACGTAGTGGCTGACCAGCCCCTGGAGGAACGCCCCGACCTCGGTGTGGAAGGCCGCGTCCTCCTTCTCCAGCTGCTCGATGGTCTCGGCGAGCCCATGGGTGTGCTGGACCTTGCGGCCCTTGAGGTAGCGGCCGAGCTTGTTCTCGTGGTTGCCCGGCACACACAGCGCATGCCCGGCCCCGACCATGCCCATCACCAGCCGCAGCACTCCGGGGCTGTCCGGCCCGCGGTCGACGAGGTCACCGACGAAGACCGCCGTACGGCCCTCGGGGTGTACCGCGTCCACCGGCCGGCCGAGCGCGTCGCGCACCAGCGCATAGCCCAGCCTGCCAAGCAGGGTCTCCAGTTCGGAACGGCAGCCGTGGATGTCGCCGATGATGTCGAACGGGCCGGTGAGATGGCGCAGATCGTTGAACCGCCGCTCCGTGACGACCTCGGCGGACTCCACCTCCTCCGGGCCCCGCAGGACATGCACCTTGCGGAAACCCTCCCGCTCCAAGTGCCGCAGGGAACGGCGGAGTTCACGCTGGTGGCGCTGGATGACCCGGCGGGGCAGCCCGGCCCGGTCGGCGCGCGCCGCATTGCGTGCGGCGCAGACCTGCTCGGGCATGTCCAGCACGATCGCCACCGGGAGGACGTCATGCTCCCGGGCCAGCCGCACCAGCTGGGCGCGCGCCTCGGACTGCACATTGGTGGCGTCCACGACCGTCAGCCGCCCGGCGGCCAGCCGCTTGCCCGCGATGAAGTGCAGTACGTCGAAGGCGTCGCCGCTGGCGCTCTGGTCGTTCTCGTCGTCGCTGACCAGCCCCCGGCAGAAGTCGGAGGAGAGGACCTCGGTCGGCCGGAAGTGCCGCGCGGCGAAGGTGGATTTGCCGGAGCCGGTGGCTCCGATCAGCACCACGAGCGAGAGGTCGGGCACGGCGAGCGTGCGCGGCGCCCGCTCGGGCCGGTCCTGCGGCCGCTCCGCGTGCTCCTGAGGAGTGCTGCTCCCCTGCCGGCTCCCGCTCTCCTGCCGGCTCTCGTGCGGGTGCTGGTTCTCCTCGCCGTACCCCGTACGGGCGTCGTCCGTCATGCCGCGACCTCCTTCCCGCTCATCGAAGCGCCGCTGTCCGCAGCGCTGCTGCCACCTTCGGGTCCCCGGCCTTCCCGGCCGCTCCCGCTGTCTTCAGGCCTACCACTTCCGTCACCGGTGATACGGAAGTGCGCGAGCTGGGTGGGCGGGCCGACCTCGGGGTCGTCCGGACCCACCGGGCCGAAGCTCACCTCGTAGCCGTGCCGTGCGGCGACCCCGCGCGCCCACTGCCGGAACTCCTCCCGGGTCCACTCGAAGCGATGGTCCGCATGCCGCACCTGCCCGGCCGGCAGCGACTCCCAGCGCACGTTGTACTCGACGTTCGGCGTCGTCACCACGACCGTGCGCGGCCTGGCCGCCCCGAACACCGCGTACTCCAGCGCCGGCAGCCGCGCCGGATCGACATGCTCGACGACCTCGCTGAGCACCGCCGCGTCATACCCCTTCAGCCGGCTGTCGGTGTACGCCAGCGACCCCTGTACGAGCCGTACGCGCTCCGACTGCCGCTCGGACATCCGCTCCAGCCGCAGCCGGCGCCGCGCCTCGTGCAGCGCCCGCATCGACACATCCACGCCGACGATCTCGGTGAACTGCCCTTCCTTGAGCAGCGCACCGACCAGCTGGCCCTGCCCGCAGCCCAGGTCGAGCACCCGCGCCGCCTCGGCCGAGCGCAGGACCGTGAGGATCGCCTCCCGCCGCCGGACGGCGAGCGGCACCGGCTTGTCCTCGGTGTCCGCCTCCTCGTCCACGGCGTTGTCGAGCTCCTCGGCGGCCACATCGTCCGACTCGGCCAGTCGCTCCAGTGCCAGCCGCTCCATGGCCTGGCGCGTCAGCGACCCGCGCCGCGCGAGATAGCGGCCGACGATCACCCGCTGCTCCGGGTGGTCCTCCAGCCAGCCCTCGCCGGCCCGCAGCAGCTTGTCGACCTCGTCGGGCGCGACCCAGTAGTGCTTGGCGTCGTCCAGCACCGGCAGCAGCACATACAGATGCCGCAGTGCCTCGGCGAGCCGGCACTCCCCCTCCAGGACGAGCCGCACATAGCGCGAGTCGCCCCACTCCGGGAACGTCTCGTCCAGCGGCACCGGCTCGGCCCGCACCGTCCAGCCCAGCGGCCGGAACAGCTTGTCCACCAGCTCCGTACCGCCCCGGGCGGGCAGCACCGGCACCTCGATGCGCAATGGCAGCGCCTGCGCCACCAGCTCGGGCCGTGCCGTGCACTGCCCCTTCATCGCGCTCGCGAAGACGCTCCGCAGCGCCACCGCCAGCAGCGAGGAGGCCGCGTACGGGCGGTCGTTCACATACTGGCCCAGCGCCGAATCCGGTGCGCCGCCACGGCCCTTGCCCCGGCTCCGGCGCACCAGGGCGATGGGGTCGACCTCCAACAGCAGTGCCGCGGTGCACCGTTGTGCGTCGGCCTCCGGATAGAGGACGTGTGCGGTGCCGTGCGACGTCGTGAACTGCTGCACCTTGTCGGGATGCTTGTGCAGCAGGAACCCGAGGTCGGTCGCGGGACGGTCGGCGCTGCCGGTGGTGGTTATCGTCAGGAACACCCGTCCGAGTATTGCCGCAAGACAGCCCGATCCCCACCGGTTTTCCGGAAGCGCCGCCCGGCGTCAGCCCAGCTGCGACTGCACCTGTGCCGAGATCAGTTCGAGGTGGTCCAGATCCTCCAGGTCCAGCATCTGCAGGTAGATCCTGGACGCGCCGATGGCCGCATAGCGACCGATCTTGTCGACGACCTCGGCGGGTGAGCCCGCGAGGCCATTGGCCTTCAGTTCGTCCACGTTCCGCCCGATGGCCGCGGCCCGTCGCGCCACCTCCGCATCGTCCTTCCCGACGCAGGCCACGAGGGCGTTGGAGTACACCAGCTCATCGCCCTTCCGCCCGACGGCCTCGGCGGCCGCCCGCACCCGTCCGAACTGGCGCTCACTGTCTTCGAGCGAGGCGAAGGGAATATTGAACTCATCGGCGTACTGCGCCGCCAGCCGTGGCGTACGCGTCGCCCCGTGTCCGCCGACCAGCACCGGCACCTTGCCCTGGGCGGGCTTGGGCAGCGCGGGCGAATTCTCCAGCAGGTAGTAGGTCCCGTCGTAGCTGAACTCCTCTCCTGTCGCGGTGGCCCACAGACCGGTGATGATCGCCAGCTGCTCCTCCAGCCGCGCGAACTTCTCCTTGGGGAACGGAATGCCGTACGCCTTGTGCTCCTCCTCGAACCAGCCCGCCCCGAGGCCGAGTTCGACCCGTCCACCGGACATCTGGTCGACCTGGGCCACCTGAATGGCCAGCACACCCGGCAGCCGGAAGGTGCCCGCCGTCATGAGCGTCCCGAGACGGATGCGCCGGGTCTCACGAGCAAGGCCGGCCAGCGTGATCCAGGCATCGGTCGGGCCGGGAAGCCCGTCGGCATTGCCCATCCGCAGATAGTGGTCCGAGCGGAAGAACGCGTCAAAACCAAGATCCTCAGTAGCTTTGGCGACCTTCAGCAAGGTGTCGTAGGAGGCCCCCTGCTGGGGCTCGGTGAAGATTCGTAGGTCCATACCTCCATCCTGCACTCCGGGCGACGCCCCAATCGTCGGAGAGCGTTTGAGCGCATGGGGGCGGTGGGGCAGCCGTTGGGTCGATCCCGGCACGGGAGGGACAGAGGCGGGGCAGGGCGGGGCAGGCCATCCCTTGTCGTGACACCGACGCTGTGGGCGGATCCACGGCGGAGGCGGCCTAGGTAACGCGGAGGCTGCTTAGGGCTACACAGGCGGCGTGGGCAGCGCTGACCGGTCGGTGGGCGGGCGTGAGTGCGTGCGGGTCCATGAATCGTGCGGGATACGCGGTGGCGCGCGCAGGGGCCGTCATAGTCGTGCGGTGAAACCAGTCGTGCGGTGAAACCAGCAGTGGCAGCCAGGGCCGACGCGACGGCTCGGGCATGTGCCGTCGGGATGTGAGGCGCGAGCGCTCCCGGCCCGCGGTCGGTGCGTCACCGCTCGGGGCTTGCCTACCGCGTGATCGCGGTCGGTTCGGGTCAGGTTTGCTCAGGCAGGGTTCCGGTCGCGCACCTCCAGCTTTTCCAGTATTCCGGCCACGCGGTCTCTCGATTCATCGACCGTGTCCATCGCCTCGACGCACGTCCAGTACATCCCCTCCTCGTCTGCCAGCAGCACCACTGCCACCAGCGCTTCGCACACCTCTCGCAGCAGTCGGCACAGGCCGGTTAAAGCCGCCTTGGCATCGCGCACTTCGGACAGCTGAGCCGCCCGCAGCCCGCCGGCGGCCGACGCCGGGCACAGCAGTCCCCCGCTGAACCGCCCGCCCGCGTCGCCCAGTCCCCGGGCCCTGGACCGCACTTCGTACGGCCCGAATATCGCGAGATGGCTACCGACCGCCTCCGCCAAGGCCTGCGCCTGCCATGCCTCGACGATCACTCCCTGAACCGTGTTCGCCTCCGCCAGCCCGCGCCGACTGGCCGCAATGATCCGCACCGCGTCCATCCGCTCCCTCCCTTCCTCTCCATTCGCATGCACCCTGCACTCTTTCCACTACCCAGAGTGAAGGTGAACACCCAAAAAAGCCAGGGGAATTCGCAAATCTGTGGACAAGCAAGGCGGTGTGGAAAGATCCATGACTCCGGAGAGTGACACGCGGCGGCCACGCCCCCGCTCCCTCCCCTCCCGCCCCAGCACCCCCACCCCTCACACGACCGGCACAAGCCACGCGAAACACCCGAAGGGAACGCCGGAACGGCCGCCGGGGAACGCCGAAAGCCGGAGAAAGCGCGAGCGGGGCCGGCGCTCACACCCCGCCGGCCCCGCCCTGCGCCACTTGCCCCTCTCCCCTACCCCTCGCTCCTACTCCCCGCTTCTACTCCTCGCCCTCCCGCGGCCGGTCCGGCCGCGCCGAGCGGACCGCCGGGAACCTCGACTCATTGCGCTCGATCTTCGCGGCGAGGGCCGCCAGGGCGTCGATCCCCAGCGCCTCGCAGAACTGCAGCAGATACGCCAGCACGTCCGCGACCTCGTCCTCGACCCGGCCGGCCTTCCCCGGGTTCGACATCACCTTCGCCGACTCCTCCGGCGTCAACCACTGGAAGATCTCGACGAGTTCCGCGGCCTCCACGCTGAGCGCCGCGGCCAGGTTCTTGGGGGTGTGGTACTGCTGCCAGTCCCGCGCGGCCGCAAATTCGGCCAGGCGTCGCTGCAGCGCATGAAGATCCTCGCTCATACCCCTAGGTGTAGCACCTGTACACCGGGCAGCCCCTCGGCGACCGAGGGGTCCCGCACCGTCCCCAGCAGCCGCACATGCCCCCGGTCGGTCATCCGCAGGGCCAGCGACACCAGCTCGCGCGCCTGCCTGGGGTCCATACAGCGGTCCATCCCGTCCGCCATCACCGTCATCTGCTGATGAGCGGACGGGACCTCCCCGACCGGATCCATGGCCAGCACCTCCGGCCCGGTGAGCAGCACCAGCGCCAGCGCCAGAAACCGCAGCTCACCATCGCCGAGTTGCTCGACGGGCAGCTCGCCCAGCGCCCCCCGGTCGAGGACGGCCCGCACGCCCACCGCCCCGCCCTGCGGCCCCGATGAGCCGGCCGGCCCCGCCACTCCAGCGGCGTCAGCGGCCCCGTGTCCCGTACCGCCCGCCTGCCGTGGCACCGCACGCAGCCCCTCGACGGGACCGGCGCAGGCCTCCCGTACCGCCGCGACCAGCACCGCATGCCGCCGCGCACACTCCTGGCTCGTACGCTCCAGCACCGCGGGCAGGTTGTCGCAGGACGACCGCAGCCGCCCCTCGCCACGTGCCCCCTCCGTATCGCGGCCCCAGCTGCCCGCCTCACCGCCACCACTCCCCATACGCTTCCGCGCCCCCCAGGCCCCGGCAGTCCCGCCGGCCCCTCCCGGCTTCCCCGGCCCGCCCCCCGAGCCCGCTCCCCGGCCGCTCCGCCGCGCCCCGGCACCACGCCCCGCACCACCGGCACCGTCCGCACCACATCCACCGTCCTGCCCGGCTCCCCCCGTACCGCCCGTCCCCACACCCCGCATGACCTCCGGTCGCGGGTCGCACACAAAGGCCGACCGCAGCGCGACCACGACCTGTTCGGCGGCGGCGAGCACCAGCCGCTGGCCCTCCGTCTTGCCCGCGACGCGCAACGGCAGCAGTGAAGTGCCGAGCCGGTCGTCGGGCAGCGGGGCACGGGTCACCGGAGTCGCGCCCGCGGTATGCCAGGCCGCCTGGACGGTGGGGCGGTTCGGGTCGGTGAGCGCGGTGGTCAGCAAGGTCTCGCCGCCACCGGTCAACCGCTCGCCGACGATGCGCAGTTCGGGCTCGGCCTGCACGGCGAGATCGAGGCTGACGGGGCCCGCCGGACCGTCGACCGTGCAGCCGATACGGAACCCCCGCCGCCCCTGTTCATCGGGGCGCGCCCCCGCCGGCACACACGCCGCCGGGCTGCCCGCCACCTCCCCCACGGCCCGTGCGAGCGGCTCCCCGCTCCCGAGCCGGGCGAGGATCTCGTACGCCTGCAGCGCACTGGACTTGCCGCTTCCGCTCTCGCCGCTCAGCAAGGTCAGCCGGGTGAGCGGCAGGGTGACGCCGCGGTGGGTCTTGAAGGCGGACAGCCGTAATTCGGTGACCGCCGGCCGCACAGTGTCGGTATTCATGCAGGGACGCTATGCAGCGCCCCGACCGGAGAACCGTTACGCCCAACAGCTCTTCCTACGAACGGGGGACGCCCCCGAGCGCCGTTTCCGCGACCTCGGTGCCGACGGGTGCGAGCAGGAAGACATTGGTGTCGACGCGGTGCATCCCGCTGCCGAGCCCGAAGACGACTCCGCTGGAGAAGTCCAGGATGCGCTTGGCGACGTCGGTGTCGGCGCTGGTGAGGTCCAGCAGGACGGGGATCTGTGCCATCAAGTACTCGGCGACCTCGCGGGCGTCCGCGAAGGTCTGGACACGGATGACGATGAACCGCCGCGTCTCCTCCGTCGGCTCGTCATCCGGGAGGGCACGGTGGTCGGGCCAGGAAGGCCATTCACTGCTGCCGCGGAGCGGGACGACCTCGGCAAGCCCTTCCCACTGCTCGTCGGTGGCATCGGGGCCGTTCACCGAATCACCTCACCCGGGGGAGCGCTGACTGTCTGCGGTATCTGCATCGCACAATTCTAGAGATAAACATACAAAGCCCGGCGGACGCGACACACGCCGCGTCACGTCCGGTTCCATCCTGCACCATGGCCGCTGACCTGTGCTGACATCCTCGGCAGATATCCTGCGTCGAGATTCTGTGTGCCTGTTCATCCCCCTTGTGACGGAGGTCCGGTCTGCCGTGAGCTCTGAGCCTCCCGGTCGTCGGCCGCGTGGACTGCGTGGCCTGCGCAAACCCGCGAAGAAGCGGCCCGCCGGCCCCCCGCCCGCCGAGAACACGGACGACTCGGATACGACGGAAACGACGGCCGAAAACCCCAGCAGCGTCATCAGCGCCGCCCTCTACCGCGACGGACGCCGCGTCAGCACCCATGACACGCTCGCCGACGCCTTCCGGCAGCAGCGGGCCACCTCCGGCACTCTCGCCTGGATCGGTCTGCACCGCCCCACCCGCGCCGAACTGGTCACCCTGGCCTCGGAGTTCGACCTCCACCCGCTCGCCATCGAAGACGCCCTGGAGGCCCACCAGCGGCCCAAGCTGGAGCGCTACGGCGGCACGCTCTTCGTCGTACTGCGCGCCGCGCGCTACCTCGACGACGCGGAGGCGGTCGACTTCGGCGAGCTGCACGTCTTCGTCGGCCGCGACTTCGTGATCACCGTGCGGCACGGCGGCGCCCCTGACCTCTCGGCCGTACGCCAGCGCATGGAGGACACCCCCGAACTCCTCAAGCGCGGCCCCGAAGCCGTCCTCTACGCGATCCTCGACGCGGTTGTCGACGGCTACGCCCCGGTCGTCGACGGTGTCCAGACCGATATCGACGAAATCGAGACCGAGGTCTTCGGCGGCGACCCCCGGGTCTCCCGCCGTATCTATGAACTCTCCCGCGAGGTCGTCGAGTTCCAGCGCGCCACCCGCCCGCTGAACGCCATGCTGGAAGGCCTCACCGCGGGCTTCGAGAAATACGCCATCGACGAGGAATTGCGCCGCTATCTGCGCGACGTCGCCGATCACGTGCTCCACACCACGGAGCGCGTCGACAGCTTCCGGCAGGCTCTGCAGGACATCCTCACCGTCAACGCGACCTTGGTGAACCAACAGCAGAACGCCGAGATGCGCGCCCTGGCCGAGGCCGGCTTCGAACAGAACGAGGAGATCAAGAAGATCTCCTCCTGGGCGGCCATTCTGTTCGCCCCGACGCTGGTCGGGACGATCTACGGCATGAACTTCGACCACATGCCGGAGCTGCACTGGGTGTTCGGATACCCCTTTGCGATCGTCCTGATGGCGCTTGTCTGCACCAGTTTGTATGTCGTCTTCAAGCGGCGGGACTGGCTCTGAGTAATCGACGTTCAAGCACCCACGCATCGGGCTCGGCGACGCGAGCCAGGCTCTCACGGACACCGCTCGAACCGTTGGAGAGAATCTGGGGAGAGGAGAAGGGAACGCGCGCCCCGCATCCTCACCCGACTGATGCGTGCAGTCCCGAGGAGGGTTGTCACCGCCGGCCGTTACGGTGGCCCGCATGCCCGATACCAAGTACTGGACTTCTGCCCCGGACCGGATAGTTCGCGGCTCGATGGGCCTGTGCCATCTCACCGTGGCTCAGCCGCCGTTCAACGTCGACGCCCGCAGCCTCCCGGCCAACGACCCCGATCAGGCCCACCTGTTCGTCGCGTCGTTCGGCGGCATCGAGGAGGTCCTGGAGGACCTCGGGCCGCGCTCCGTGCAGACGCCGCTGCCCTCGTCGGTGCGTTCCGATCTGGACATCGTTCATTCCGCCGTGTGGGGCGGCATGCGGGCCATCTCCACCCCTGTCTTCGCCGACGACGGCAACGGAAACCCGCTGTTGGCCGAAGCCGAACGGATGCGGGAGCGCTTCCCCGCAGCGCGGATCGTGGGCCACGTCACCTACTACGGCGGAATGGAGCACACCGAAACCGTCGTGATGCTCCCCGACGGCGCCATGTTCCACGCCTCCGGCTGGCCCGGCGACGAACCGTTCGTCGTCCTGGGCGACCCCCACGCCGTCATCGCCTCACTCGGCCTGAGCAGTTGGATGCTCGCCGCCGCCGACATCGACATGGACCAGCCCCTCCACGAGATCGAATGGGCCTCCCTGGCCGGCCTGGCACTGGGGCACTCCGACCCCTGGGGATGGGAGGAGATGCAGACCACCGCCTTCCGAGTACAACACAGCGATCTGTCCGTCTGCTCGATGGAGGGCCTGTACTTCATCTAAGGCGCAAGGAAGCGGCGGCCACTGTCTGGAGGGACCGAGGATTTGCAATGTCGGCACTCCATCAACTCGGCTTTATCTGCGTGTAGTTGGGGCTATGGCGTCCGGGCGGCGGGCGCGCCTCTCCGGCGCCCAACCACTCGTGGCCCGATCTGCGCAGACGGCCCCGCCGCCACCTGGCTGGGGACATCGCACCAGGCCACACCCGTGCGCAGATGGTGAAACGGCCATCTACTGGGCGCGCAGATGGTCGTGCAGTGTCCGCGCGACCTGGGACATGAGTGCTTCGGCGGCCGGCTGGGTTGCCGCCGGGACCTTGGATTCGGTCAGTGCGGCGATGGCGAAGGTGCCGCCGTCGTCGTGCTCGACGACGCCCGCCTCGTGCCGGAGGTTCAGCAGGGTGCCGGTCTTCGATGACCACTTCGAGGCGTCCGAGCTGAAGTCGGGCGCGAGACGGTGCCGCATCACGTTGTGGGCCATGAGGGAGCGCAGAGGTGCGGCAACGCCGGACGGGAGCCGTACCGGGACCCACAGGGCTTCCAGGAGGTCGACGAAAGCACGGGCGGAACCCGAGTTGGCTCGGCTCACATCGAGCTGTGGGATCGGGTGGCCTCGTCCTGCCGTGCGTGAGCCGATCGCGAGGGAGTGGGCGAGGTGCACATCGCCCGGGTCGAATTGCTCGGCCGGGGTTTCGACAAGGTCACGCAGAGGGTTTCGCACCGCGATGCCGCTGATGCCGGCGTCGCGGAGGGTCTGGTTCACCTCGGCGGGCGGGACCAGGGCGAACAGTGCGTCCGCGGCGACGCTGTCGCTGAGCGCCGTACTGAGGTAGAGCAGGTCGTCGATCGCGATGCGTGCGGGGTGGCGGAATCTGCTGAGCCCCACCGGCCCCGGGGACGCGATGCGTCCCGGCTCGACGTCGATCACCGCGGCCCCGTCGAGGCGCCCGTCGTGGATGCGGTCCAGCACGGCGACGGCGAGCGGCACCTTCACCAGCGACGCGACCGGGAACTCGACATCAGGGTCGATGCCGATCTCCTCACCGGTGAACAGATCACGCACCAGGAAGGAACCCGACAGGCCCGCTCCGGCGAGAACACCGCGGAGTTCCTGTGTCACTCGCTCGGCGTTCATGCACGCTCCTTGCCGTCCGTGGGCGTTCCCAAGGCGCGGGCCACCTGCTCCCGGAAGCCGGCCCGCACCCGCTCCGCGTCGTCACCGGTCACCGCTGACACGCTGTAGCCACGGGCAACGGGGGTTCCCGCCAGCCGACGCCACCCCAGCCCCAGCTCATCCGCCTGCGCCGCCGAGCACAGGAGAAAGTCGTCGGCGCGCATCGTCGCGGCCACGGCGGCGGTCAGCGATGCGGCCACCGCGATCTGTGCGGGCACGAGCGCGACGCGATGGCCGGTCTGCTCCACACGGTCCCGGATGTGCGGAACATCGTCTTCCGGCTGGATCCAGATGCGCCGGAACGATCGTTGTGCCCTGCCGGGCCGCAGGCTTTCGAGGTGGAGCGGCGCCGTGCCGTGGTCCGTCGGGGAAGCGACGCCGAGCGGCACCGTCCAGTCGGCGTCTGCCGGCGGCACCGCCAGGAGGGCGGCCCGGACTTCACGGGACCGGAGAAGTTCCGCACGTTCCGCCGGGCCGGCGGAACGGAAGTCCAGGACGGTGTCCTTGTCGCGAGCGGCCGCGTCCAGCATCGCCAAGTGCCGTACCGAGCATGTCTCGGGCACCGCGAGACCGAGCGGCCGGAGCTTCGCCTGCTCGGCGTGGTACTCCAGCGCTTCCGCCAACTGCACGAGCCGCTTCGCGGACGGAAGCATGTCGCGTCCGAACGGGGTGAGCGCGGCCCGCCGCGTCGAGCGGTCGAACAGCCGCTCCCCGAAATGCTCCTCCAGCGCGGCAACCCGTCGACTCGCCACGGACTGCGGCACCCGGGCGGCCTCGGCGCCGAGCGTGAAGCTGCCACGCTCGCCCACTTGCACGAACACCCGACACGCAGCCACCAGATCCACACCGAGCACCGTATGCCAAAACAGCATGTGAAGCATCATTTGAGTCTTTGACCGCATGAACTGCTGCCGGAAGGCTGTTGGACGTGATCTCTTACAGGACAGCCATACCTGCGGTCGCTCTCGTACTCGCATCGGGCCTGGTGAGCGGATGCGCCGGGAGCGGCGACACCGGTCCGGCCCGGCCCTCATCGTCCACCGCCTCGACACCGGCCGACCCGGACGCCTCGCGGGACCGCGCCGCCAAGGCCCTTGCCCAGGTAGAGCGCCGGTACCACTCCCGCCTCGGCGTCTACATGCTGGACACCGGGACGGGCCGCACGGTGACGTACCGCGCGGGCGAGCGGTTCGCGCACGCCTCGACATTCAAGGCGCTCGCCGCCGCCGTCCTGCTCAAGCGCAGTACGGACGACGAGCTCAACCGTGTCATCCGCTACCGCGCCTCGGACCTCGAGGACTACGCACCGATCACCAAGCGGCACGTGGGCGAGGGAATGACGCTGCGCGATCTGATCAAGGCCGCAGTGCAGTACAGCGACAACACGGCCGCCAACCTGCTCCTGGACCGGCTCGGTGGACCGGCCGGGCTGCAAAAGGCGCTCCGCGGCATGGGAGACAGGACCACTCGGACCGACCGGACCGAACCGGCGCTGAACGAAGCGAAGCCCGGCGACCCCCGGGACACCAGCACTCCACGCGCACTCGGCACCGATCTGCGCCGGTTCGTCCTCGGAGACGTGCTGCCCGAAGGCCGCCGGCAACTGCTCACGCATGTGCTCCGCGGGAACACGACCGGCGGCCCCTACATCAGGGCGGGAGTCCCCTCCGGATGGAAGGTCGGCGACAAGACGGGCAACGGCGGCTACGGCACCCGCAACGACATCGCGATCGTCTGGCCGGCCGGCGGTTCCCCGATCGTCGTCGCCGTCCTGTCCGACCGCGGCTCCAAGGACGCGGCTTCCGATGACGCTCTGATCAAGGACGCCACGAAGACAGGCCTCGCCGCCCTCCGTTGAGCACCCGCCACCGTCGGATCCGCCGGCCTGCCCGCTCCTGCGAAGCGCGGCGTGCGTACGGACGTATGCGTGCAAGCCTGCCGCCCGGAAGCCACGACCACGTCACCGGGCCAGGCGCCCCAGGAGGGACGAGGCGGCGGCGATGCCGAGGGCGGCGGCGGCCACCAGGACGGTGTAGTCGAGGGCCAGGTGGGCGTGGGTGCCGAGGAGGAGGCCTCGGAGTGCGTCGACCTGGTAGCTCAGGGGGTTCAGCATGCTGACCGTCTGGAGCCAGCCGGGCATGATCGCCACCGGGTAGAGGGCGTTGGAGGCGAAGAAGAGCGGCATGGTGATGGCCTGGCCGATGCCCATCAGCCGGTCCCGGGTGAGCACGATCCCGGCGATCGTCATGGACAGACAGGAGAAGAAGGCCGAGCCGAGGACCACGGCGACGGCAACGGCGAGCAGCCGGAGGGGGTTCCAGGTCATGGCCACGCCGAGCAGTGCGGCGATGACGATCACCACCACGGCCTGGATGAGCGCCTTCACTCCGGCGGCGAAGGCCTTGCCGGCGATCAGGGCCGACCGCGGGGTCGGGGTGACCAGCAGTTTGGTCAGGATGCCGGCGTCCCGCTCCCAGATGATCATGATGCCGTAGAAGATCGCGATGAACATGGCGGACTGGGCGATGATGCCGGGCGCCAGATAGTCGATGTACGGGGTGCCGCCGGTCGGGATGGCGTTGAGGCGGGTGAAGGTCTCGCCGAACACCAGGAGCCACAGGGCGGGCTGGACGGCGCGGGTGTACAGCTCGGTGCGGTCGTGGCGCAGCTTTTGCAGTTCGACCACGCACATGGCGACGACACGGGCGGTCAGCACCCGCCAGCCGGTGCGGGCGCGCGGCGGGACCAGCAGCAGGTCCAGCCGGCCGTTGGCGGTGTCAGCCGACCCGGTTTGCGGTGCGGCGGGTGCTTCGGACATCGCGGAAGTCTCCTGACTGCTCGTCGAGGCCGCTGCCGGCGACGTCCCGGAAGACGTCCTCCAGGGTCGGTTCGGTGTCGGACGGGCGCGATGGGGCCGATGGCGGAGAGGAGGGGGTGGTGGGCGGCGCCGAGGCCGGGGCCGTCGTGGCGGAAGTGTCCGGAGCCGAGACCGGGGCCGTCGTGGCGGAAGTGTCCGGGGCAGCGGCCGGGGTGGGGGTGCCCGGGGTGAGGGGTGCCGGGTGAGCGGCGGCCGGTGTGCGGGTGGCGCGGCGGCGGGCGCGCAGGGCGGACCGCAGCTCGTCGGGGGTGCCGAGGGCGCGGATCCGGCCCTGGTGCATCAGGGCGAGACGGTCGCAGTACTGGTCGGCCTCGTCCATGTAGTGCGTGGTCACCAGGACGGTCATGCCGGTGGCGGCCCGTACGGCGTTGATGTGTTCCCAGACGCTGGTACGGGCGATCGGGTCCAGGCCGATCGTCGGCTCGTCGAGCATCAGCAGCCGGGGCGCGCTGACCAGGGCCTGGGCGAGTTCGAGGCGGCGGATCATGCCGCCGGAGTACGTCTTGGCGAGCCGGCCGGCCGCGTCGGTGAGGCCGACCGCCGCCAGCGCCTGGGTGACGCGTGCGGCGCGCTCACGGCGGGAGACGTCGAAGACCCGGGCGAACAGCGCGACGTTCTCCCGGCCGGTCAGCCCGGCGTCCGCGGACAGCTGCTGCGGGACGTACCCGAGCAGCCGGCGCACCGCCATCCGCTCCTTCGCCGCGTCGTGCCCGAAGACCCGCACCATGCCCGCGGGGACGGGCAGGAGGGTGGTGATGCAGCGGATCGCGGTGGTCTTGCCCGCGCCGTTCGGGCCGAGCAGGCCGAAGACCTCTCCGGTGCGGACGGAGAGGTCGACTCCGTCCACGGCCTTGGTCTCGCCGAAGGCGTAGCGCAGGGCGCGGCAGGTCACGGCGTCGGGAACGGGCACGTTCGGGCCGGGCGCGTCGGGAACGGACGCGTTCGGGCCGGGGCCGTCGGGAGCGGGGGCGGCCGGGGTGTGCGGCTCCTCGTCCGGCCCCGCGGGGCCGGTCAGCCGCCCCCGCCCTCCCTCGTCGTCGGTGGTCATGTGCCCTCCGGATCAGCCGCTGGACACCGGCCCGTTCCTCGGCGAGCGGGTCGGGAACTCCCCTGCGGGCATCTCCCGATTTTAGGTCCGAGGCGGGAACGGGCCCCGGGACGCGCGCGGGGCGGGTATCGAACGGCCCACCCGGGAGGGCCCGCCGGTCACGCCGCTTCGCCGCCCTCCACCGACGGAAGCGGCCGTCCGGGAAGCCGGTAGCATCGCGGCCCATGGCCCGGCCCAAGGAGTTCGACCCGCACGCCGCCCTCGGAGTGGCGATGGAGACTTTCCGCCGCCAGGGGTACGAGGGCACGTCGGTACAGGATCTCGTGGCGGCCCTGGGCATCAACCGCTCCAGCATGTACGCGGCCTACGGCTCCAAGCACGACCTCTACCTCAAGGCCCTGGAGCGCTACAGCGCGGCCGAGGCCGCCAGGGCGCGGGACGATCTGGCGGGCACCGGACCGGCGCTGCCCGCCCTGCGGGCCTTCCTGCTCTCGTACGTGGAGGCCGCGCTCGCGGATCCCGAGGGCGCCGGGTGCATGGTCACCCACGGTGTGCTGGAACTCCTCCCCGGTGACCCGGAGGCCGCCGCCCGGCTGCGTGCCGCGCTCGGGTCGCTGGAGGAGGCCTTCTTCGCCCTGCTACTGCGGGCCCGCACGAACGGGGAGCTGGCGCCCGGTACGGATGTACGGAGCGCGGCCCGCTTCCTAGTCACGTTCACCCAGGGGCTGCGAGTGATGGAGAAGGCCGCCGACCGGGCCTATCTGACGGCGGCGGTGGAGCAGGCGCTCCGGGCGGTGTCCCGGGAGGGGTGAGCGGCCGCCCGGAGGGCGTGGGCTTCGGGACCCGTGGGATTCAGGACCCGTGGGGTTCAGGGCCCGTGGGGTTCGGGGCCTGGGCCCGGGGTGGCTGCCCGTCCCGGTGCGCGTGGCCTGCCGAGCCACGTACCGGGACGGGACGGGTGAGCAGCCCGGCGCGCGCGAGGCGTTCAGCTCCCCTCCGGAGGGGGCGGCGGAGTCGGCGCCCCCGGTGGTGGCGCGATCTTCGCGTGGGTCCGGACCACCGCCGTGGCCGGGCCGGCCGGCGCGGGTGCCTGGCGCGGCAGCAGGGCGTCACGGCGGGCGCCCGGGTCCCAGCCGGTGTCCACGACGCGCTTCTGGAAGAGGATCGCGGCGCCGAGCAGTACGGCACCGATCGCCGGCATCGCGATGGTGCCCCCGGTGGCGCCCGCCTTGGCGGCGTTGCCGAGCAAGGTCCCGAACCAGCCGAAGTCGGCGTCGCCGAAGGTGGTGTTCTCCTTGCCGAACGCGCCGAGCACCTTGAGCAGCAGCGCGGGCAGGAAGGTGATCAGCACGCCGTTCAGGAAGGCGCCGACGACCGCACCGCGCCGGCCGCCGGTGGCATTGCCGTAGACACCGGCCGCACCGCCCGTGAAGAAGTGCGGTACGAGCCCCGGCAGGACGAGCGCGAGGCCGAACGCCGGATGGCCGATCCAGGTGAGCAGCGCGAGGCTGACCAGGCCGCCGAGGAAGCTGGCGAGGAAGCCGATGAGCACGGCGTTCTGCGCGTACGGGAAGACGATCGGGGCGTCGAGGGACGGCACCGCGCCCGGTACGAGCTTGCCGGCGATGCCCTGGAACGCCGGGACCAGTTCGCCCAGGATCGTCCGGACACCGAAGAGGATCACCGCGACCGCGATCCCGAACTGCAGGCCCTGCATGACGGACTGCATGACGTAATTGCCGAGGTCCGTGGCAGCGCTGCCGCCCTCGGCCGCGAACGCCTTGAATGCCGTCGCCCGGCCGGCCTTGGCCAGATAGACCAGCGACATGATGACGTAGATCAGCACCATGGACAGTGCCGTGGCGACCATCGAGTCCCGCAGAAAGCGCAGGCCCTCGGGCAGTTTCATGTCCTCGGTGCTGCGGCTGCGCCTGCCGACGAGCTGTCCGGCGGCGCCCGAGAGGATGTAGCCGGCGGTGCCGAAGTGCCCGATGGCGATGCTGTTGTTGCCGGTGATGCGCTTGGTCCAGGGGTGGGCGAAGGCGGGCATCGCCACCAGCAGGATGCCCAGCAGTAGTCCGCCGACGACCACCACGCTCACCGAGGACCGGCCGGAGGTCGCCAGGACCATGGTCAGCAGGGTGGCCATGAAGAGCATGTGATGCCCCGTCAGGAAGACATAGCGCAGCGGGGTGAAACGGGCCAGCACCAGGGCGACCGCGAAGCCGAGGATCATCAGCCAGGCGACCCGGGCGCCGAACTGCGCCTGGGCGATACCGACGATCGCCTCGTTGGTGGGGATCACGCCCTGTGCGCCGGTCGCGCCCTGGATCATGCCGCCCAACGGGGCGAGGGAGCTGACCACCAGTCCCGCGCCGGCGCCGATCAGCAGAAAGCCCAGCGTCGCCTTGAGGGCACCGCCGACCACCTGGCCCGCGGTCTTCCTCAGCGCGATCAGACCGGCCGCCGTGATCAGGCCGATCAGATACGCGGGTTGGCTGAGGATCTCGTTCACGAGAAACGTGGCGAGGGATATGAGCCAGTCCATGGTGCCGTCCGTCCTCCCGGCTCGTCGATGGGGCGTCGTGTGTCGGGGCCGGGCGCCGCCGCTCAGACGTCGTAGGTGGCGCGGAGTGCGCGGTCGACCTCGCGGCCGCTGGTGAAGTCCTCGACGACCGTGACCGGTACGCCGACCTCGCCCAGCGTCCTGCCGATCTCCCGGGAGGTGAGGATCGCGACGGCCTCGGAGGCCTTGCCCTTGGCCGAGATGGTGTCGGTCGCCTCCACCGTCACATGGCGGGCCCAGCCCCAGCGGTCGAGCACCTGCTCCAGGGTGTTCTTGAGGAACAGGCTGGTACCCACGCCGTTGCCGCACACCGTAAGGATCTTGTGGACGGCGGCCGCCCCGCCAGGCGGGCGCGCACCGCGCTCCCCCGCCACCCCTGTCTCACTCGTCTCCGCCGCCCCCGTCTCCCCGCTCTTCCCCGTCTCCTCCGCGAGCACCGCACGCAGCGCCTCCGGATCGGCGGCCTCCTGGAGGGCCCGAGCCGCCGCCGGGTCGGCCAGAAGCTTCGCGAGGGCCGCCATCGCCGCCGTATGCGCCCCGGAGTCCTCGGCGGCCAGACCCACCACCAAATACACCGGGTCATTCGACGCATGGCCGAATTCCACCGGCTGTTCCAGGCGGACCCATGACAGTCCGGTCCGGTGCACGGCGGGTGAGGGGCGGGCGTGAGCGAAGGCGAAGCCGGGCGCGATGACGATGTACGGCCCGTTCTCCTCGACGTTGCGGATCATCTCCGCGGTGTAGGCGCCGGTGGTGGCGCCCGTCTCCGTCAGCAGTCCGCCCGCCGCACGTATCGCCTCCCGCCAGTCCGCCGCCCGGACGTCGAGGCGTACGGCCGCCACGGGGAGAAGATCACTCAGCGCTGCCATGGCGGGGACTCTACAGAGGCGCAGGTGACCGGCGCACCGGTGCGGAAGAAGGAATTCCGGGAGATCTCCGCACGGCCGCGGCCCGCGTTCAACTGCCGTGCCGCACAACGGCCTTGACAGCTCCTTGTGGGCGGAGAAGCCTGGTTCTTTCGGCAGTTGCCGGATGTCGGGGGATGTCGGGGGACACCGGGGGATTCGGGGGACTCATGGTGAGGTACACATCTGCGCGCACAACGGACCGGGCACCGGCGGATACGGACCGGACACCGGTGGATACGGGCAGGACATCCGCGTCCGACGGGTCCCGCACCGCGGCCGCCGCACGCCTGACGCCACGGTTCCGGCGGCCGCGCCGGGCGGGCAGGGCCACCGCGTTCGGTGCGGCGGCCCTCGCTCTGGCGCTGCCGCTGGCGGCCTGTTCGTCGGACGGGGGAAGCCATGAGCCGGCGGGCGGCGCCGGCAGTTCGGCGGCCGGTGCGGCACCGTCCCCCAGCCCTACGCCGAGCGCCGACCCCGACGCCTACCGCCGCGCGCTGACCGGTGCCCTCGGCCCCCTCGACAGCGCGCTGCGCACGGTCGACGGGGCGCGCGAGGGCACATCGCTGAACAAGGCGCTGGACACCGCCGCGACCCGGGCCGAGGCCGCCGCCGATGCCCTGCAGACGGCCGCCGCACCGGACGACGCCCTCGCGGGCAACAGTCAACTCGCCACCGCACTGCGCGCCTTGGGGCAGGATCTGCGCAGCGCCCGCGGCAACGGCGGCCGCTGCGCCACCTCGCCCCGCGTCGAACTCGACACGGCCCACGGCCCGCAGAGCGTCAAGGCGGCCGGCCGCGCGCTCAAGGCCCTCGGCTATGACGCCTCGCTGCGGCTGCCGCGTACGGAGCGGGCCCGGCACCGGCGGCCGGCGAACGGCACGTTCGTGCGCGACGGCAGCAGGGGCGGTCTGGGCCGGCTGACCATCAACAACGGCACCAGCTCCGATGCGGTGGTGACCCTGACCCGCGGCACCCGTACGGCGTTCTCCGTGTACGTCCGCAAGGGCGCCAAGGCGACCGTACGCAGCGTCAACAGCGGCTCGTACACGGTGTACTTCACCACCGGCGAGGACTGGAACGGCCGGAAGAGCTCCTTCACCCGCGGATGCAGCTTCGAGAAGTTCGACGACAGGGCGAACTTCCGGACGGTGCGGGTGGCCGGCGGGACGCAGTACACGGTGCTGACCTTCACCCTGAACAAGGTGTTCGGCGGCAATGCCTCCACGAGCACGGTGCCGCCGGGCGAGTTCCCGTCGTAGCGGCGGGCCGGTGCGCCGCGGCGGCTCGGTATTGTGGCGCCGCGTGGGCGACAGCACGGTATGGACTCTGGCAATCGCGGCGGTGACCGGCGGCACGGCGGTGCTCGCCAGCTGGGTCACCAGCCGCGGCAGCACCCGGGCCGCCAGGATCCAGGCCGAGATCGCCGCGCGCTCGCAGCGTGCCGAGCGACTGCGGGAGAGCCGCCGCACCGCCTATCTGGATCTGATCGAACAGACCCACCGGATGGGCGAGTTGTTCTGGGAGATCTCCACCGTGCTCCGGCTCCCCCGCTCCGAGGCCCGTACCTCCACACTCGGCGAACTGCAGGACCGGGAGGTCGCCGAGTACGCGAAGATCCGCCGCTGCGCACGGGTCGTCGAACTGGAGGGCCCGCCCGCGGCCGCCGCCGCGGCCCTCACCCTCCAGAAGGCCACCCGCCCCTTCTACGCCGCCATCAGGGCCGACCTGACCGGCGACCCCGGGGGTCACGACGCCTTCGACGCCGCCTACCGCCCCTTCTGGAAAGCCCTGGAGGACTTCGTGGACGCGGCGCAGGACGCCCATCAGCAGGACTGAGGCCGGCCACCGCGGTGGCGGCCCTGGGCTCACCTACGGAGGCCCGCTATACCTCACTTCCGTCGTCCGGTGCGAGGGCGAGGAGCGCGACGTCGTCGTGGAAGACGCGGGTGTGGCGCGGTAGATCCGTGTTGAGGAAGTCGATGACGTCGGCGGGGCCGGGGCCGGGGGCGGTCCGGCCGCCGAAGCGGTGGCGGAGGCGGTCGAGGAGCGGGTAGAAGGCCCCGGTCTGGTCGCGGGCCTCGATCAGGCCGTCGGTGCACAGGAGAAGGACATCGCCGTGGGCGAAGGGATGGGTGTAGGCGACGGGCTCCTCGTCGGCCAGCGCCCCCAGGCCGAGGGGCAGTGCGGGCGGCCCGATGAGCGGCGTCACCTCGCCGCCGGAGATCAGGACCGGCTCGATGTGCCCATGGTTGATGATCGTCACTCGGTGGGCGGCGGCGTCGTACTCGATCAGGGCGGCGGTGACGAACAGCTCGTCGTCGAGGAGGTCTTCGGCCTCGCGGGCCAGTCGCCGTTCCATCCGGGTGGCCACGGCCGGCAGATCGCCCTCGTCGTGGACCGCCTCGCGGAAGCTGCCGAGGATATCGGCGACCGTGCGGACGGCCTGGAGTCCCTTGCCGCGGACGTCGCCGATGATGGCGCGCTCACCGGACGGGGTGGCGCGGAGGTCGTAGAGGTCACCGCCCACCATGGTGCCGACCTCGCCGGACCGGTACAGACCGGCCGCGAGGAGGTGGCCGACCCGGTGCGGCACCGGCCGCAGCAGGGTCCGCATCAGGGCCTCGGCGACCGAGTGGGCACGCACCAGGTCCCGCTCCTGGCGCCGCCGGTGGGCGGCCAGCGCCACCCCGAGCGCACCGACCAGGCCGGTGGCGACATACGCGGCGACATGGTGGTTCTCCCACAGCATATGGATGTTGTGGCCGGTGCAGCACGGAGTGCCGGCCACCACACCCTCCAGCACGACCGCGAAGACCGTGGCCGCCGCGACCGCGACCGGGCCGAGGGTATAGGCGGCGATCACCGGCAGGGCGATGAGCAGAAAGCTCACCGCCCACGGCGTGGGGGTGACCGTTTCGAGCAGCAGGACGAACACCACGTAGGCGACCGGCAGCCAGCGCATCCACGCGGGCGGACGGGCCACCTCGAAGCCCCTGCTGTCGACGACCTCCGCCAGCCTGCCGGCCGCGCGGCCGCGGTCCGGCCCGCGGTCACGGCCGATCCGCTCGAGGATCCACTCACCCGATCTGTCCACACGGGCTCCTGACGCGACCGTGATCAAGAATCACAGCCTGACGCGGCCAAACAGACCAACCCGGTCATTACGCCGTCAGCGGCATGTCCCGCCCCTCAGACCACCGGCGGCCCAAGTCATGGGGTCCGTCCCTCAATCCTTCGAACGGACCTCGTCGACCGCCTGGGCCGCGGAGCCCGGCCGGCCCGAGGGACGGGAACGGTCATCTGCCGACCGAGCCGTCGGCCTGCTCCCGGAGGATGTCGGCATGGCCCGCGTGCCGGGCGGTCTCCTCGATCATGTGCACCAGGACCCACCGCATCGACCGCAGCGCCGCGGCTTTCCCGGCGGCCCGCGCACACGGGCGGTTCACATCGTCGCAGCGCTCGATGATCTCGTTGGACCGCTCGATCGCCACACGGTAGGCAGCGAGCAGACTCTCCGCACTGTCCCCCTCGGCGAGCTCCATGCTCAAGTCCGGCGGCGCGCTGCCGGCGCCCTCGAAGGCCCAGGCGAACCAGTAGACCTCCGCCGCGGTCACATGCTTGACCAGGCCGAGAATGCTGGTGCCGGAGGGCACCGCCGCAGCGCGTCCCTGCTCGTCCGCCAAGCCCCGCGCCTTCGCCGTCACCGCGTCCCGCAGATAGTTCAGGAACGCCAGCAACGTGGACTTCTCATCGGAGTCGACGCCGGGAGGACCTACATCGCGGCGCGCGGGAGTGGTGGTCACCGAGGCACCGTAGCCTGCCGCCCGGTGCGCCACACCTGAATTCCGCACGGTGCTCCGGCAACGGCACTTGGGGACGGGCGGCAGGACCTTGCCGGGCGCCCCGGCCTGCGGCATTAGGATGCGGGCATGGCAGACCCGGCCCCCTCCACCCCTCCCGCACGGGATCCGGAACTCGGATTCCCGCCGCCCGGCGAGGTGCTGCACCGGCTCCGTACGCAGCGGGGGATGTCGCTTCGCCAAGTGGCGGCGGAGTGCGGGCTGTCCGTGTCCTTCCTGGCCGGTCTGGAGCGGGGCGAGACCGATATCGCGCTGGAGCGGCTCGGGCGTCTGGCCAAGGTGTTCGACCACGATGTCGGCTCGTTCCTGGGGTTCTCCCGGGGCCGGGCCACCCCCTCGGTCTTCCCCCGGGAGAAGCAGGAGACCCTGAACCGGGCGCCGGGTGTCGTCTACCGGGTGCTGCGCTCCCCGGAGCTCGGATATCAGGTGGTGACCGGGGACTTCGCACCGCACAGCGGCCTCACCGAGGACCTCCAGCACGAGGGCTCCGACCTCATCATGGCGACCCGGGGCACCCTGGTGGCCCGGTACAACGGCCGGGACCACGAGCTGCGCGCCGGCGACTGCATCCAGTGGTCGGCCGGTCATCCGCACACCTTCCGCAATGACACCGATGAGCCGGCCCAGATGGTCGCCGTACTGTTCTCCAGCCTCTACTGAGCCTTCCCGCTCGCTCACTCCCTCCCCAACTGCCCTGCGGACGACGGCCCGTGGGGCTTCTTGCCGTGCGGGCTCCGGCTCCCGTTCCCGTTCTCACCCCCGTTCCCGTTCCCGCTCCCGTTCCCGGGCGGGCGTCGTGACCATCGCTGCGCCCCCGAGGGCACAAAACTGTCGCCGTGAACGATATTTTGCTCTAGCGTGCATTTTATTGAACACGAAGAGAGGGAGTGTCAGCAGTGATCAGTCCCAGTCCGCCGCTCGGGAGCGGCGAGCGGTCCGCAGCCCGGAGCGGTGTGCCGGACACCGCCGCACGGCCCGCGGGGCGCCTTGCCGAACTGCCCGCCCGGGTGGCCCTCGTGGTCGTCTGGAGTTCGGGGTTCCTCTCCGGCACGCTCGGTCTGCGGTACGCGGCGCCCTACACCTTCGCGGCGTTACGCTTCGCCGTCGCCGGGCTGGCGCTGCTGGCCGTCGCCGGGCTCCGCCGTCAGCGGCTGCCCCGGGGGCGCCGGCTGCTGCACCTGGCCATCGCCGGAGTGCTCGTCCAGGCCGTGCAGTTCTCCAGCATCTACGCGGGGATGGACCTCGGAGTGCCGTCCGGGCTGGCGGCCCTGATCATCGGGCTCTACCCGCTGACCGCTTCGCTGCTGGCGGTACCGCTGCTCCACGAGCGGGTCTCGGCGGGCCAGTTGCTGGGCCTCGTCGTCGGGCTCGGCGGGGTGGCCCTCGCGGTCGCCGAGGGGATCCGGCTGTCCCTCGACTCGCTGCCGGGACTGGGTTTTCTCACGCTGGGGCTGCTGGGCATCTCCGCCGGCACCGTCTACCAGAAGCGGTTCTGCGGGCAGATGGAGCCGGTGAGCGGCAATGCCGTACAACTGCTGGCCGCCTCGCTGGTGGTGCTGGTGCCCGCGCTCCTCGCCGAGGGCTGGGACGTGCAGTTCACCGCCGCGTACTGGCCGGTGCTGCTGTGGAGTGCGCTGGTCAACTCCGTCGTCGGCGTCGGTCTGCTCTACCGCCTCCTCCAGCGCCATGGGACGAGCCAGGTCAGCAGCCTGTTCCAGCTGGTCCCGATGAGCACGGCGGGGCTCGGCGCGCTGGTGCTCGGACAGCGGATCGGCCCGCTCACCCTCGGCGGGCTGGTGCTCGCCACGGCCGGCACCCTGCTCGCCCACCGTGTCCGACACTGAACTACCCGAGGCCCCTATGGACCAGTTGATGGACTCCATGAACCAGTTGACGGACACCGGCCGGCGCGCTCCGGCCACCGCTCCCCCGCAGGTGGCGCGCCTGCGCCGGGCGATCAGCCTGTTCTTCGCCCTCGACGGCTTTGTGTTCGCGGGGTGGGTGGTGCGCATCCCCGCCATCAAGGAACAGATCCACGCCTCGGCCGGAGCACTCGGACTGGCCCTGCTGGGGGTGTCGGTGGGATCGGTCGCCACGATGCTGCTGACCGGCAAGCTGTGCCGCCGCTACGGCAACCATCCGGTGACGGTGGTGACGGCGGCCCTGCTGTCGCTGTCGGTCGCCCTGCCCCCGCTGACGCATTCGGCCCTTCATCTCGGTCTCGTCCTGCTGCTGTTCGGAGCCGCGTACGGGGGCCTCAATGTCGCCTTCAACGCGGCGGCCGTGGATCTGGCCGAGGCGGTCCGGCGCCCGATCCTCCCCTCGTTCCACGCGGCGTTCAGTGCGGGCGGACTGGTGGGTGCTGGACTCGGCGGGCTCCTCGCCCCGCGACTGAGCCCGCTGTGCCACCTGTTGCTGCTGACGGCGACCGGGCTCGTGGTCACCGCCTACGCGGGCCGGGTGCTGCTGCGGACGCCCGGGCCGCCGGCCACCGGCCAGGTTCCGCGCCGCGACGGGACGGACGCGGTGCCGGGGTGCGGCCGGGCGGCGGTGGGCCGTACCCGGCTGTTCGTCACGGTCTACGGGCTGATCACCCTGTGCACGGCGTACGGCGAGGGCGCACTGGCCGACTGGGGCTCGCTGCATCTCTCCGCGGACCTGCGCACGGGGCCGGGTGCGGCGGCGGCCGGATACGCGGTGTTCGCGCTGCTGATGACGGTCTCCCGGATGTCGGGCACCTGGCTCCTGGAGCGGCTGGGCGACACCCCCGTCCTGGTGGCCGGCGGTCTCCTCGCGGCGGTGGGGATGCTGGTGGGAGCGCTGGCCCCGCAGCTGTGGCTGGTGTACCTGGGCTACGCGCTGACCGGACTGGGCCTGGCCAATGTCTTCCCGGTCGCGGTCGGCGGCGCCGGCGCCCTCGCCGGCCCCCATGGCGTCGCGGTGGCGTCGACCCTGGGGTACTCCGGCATCCTGCTCGGCCCGCCGTCGATCGGTTTCCTCGCCGAGGCGTACGGGCTGCCGGGGGCGCTGACCACGATCGCCGCGCTGGCCGCTCTGGCGGCGCTGCTCGGCCGGGTGGTCGGGCGCGGCCGGGTGGGCCGGCGCGGCCGACGGCGGGCGCCGTGCTGAAAGGCAGCGGCGGCCGGCGGGCCCGTCGGCCGGTCAGCCCGCGACGAGGGAGTCGCCCGCCACCCCGGCGCCGGGCATCCTGTGGCGGGCCGCCATCAGTGCCGCGTCCACATCGCGGGTGCCGGTGGAAACGCACAGGGTGGAGGCGATGTCATCCATCCTCCGGCGCACCTCGGCCTTGCCCTGCCGCGCGTGCAGCAACTCCAACGTCTCGTATTCCTGGACGAGTTCCCGCAGCACCGCAGGGTGGGCCATCGGCATCTTCCGGTTCCTTCCCGCACGAAATGGCGTGACGAAATGGCGTTTGTCGTCCCCGGATGCCCGGGCCCCGCATTCCCGCATACCGCGCAGGCGGTCTCAGCGTTCCGTGAGCATTCCGGCACGAAGCTTCGACAGGGTGCGGGTGAGCAGCCGGGAGACATGCATCTGGGACACACCCAGCTCCTCGCCGATCTGCGACTGGGTCATCTCCTGGCCGAAGCGCAGCTCGATGAGGCGCCGTTCCCGGTCGTCGAGCGTGCCGAGCAGCGGGGCGAGCACCTGGAAGTCCTCGACGGCCTCCAGCGCCGGGTCGTTCTCCCCCAGGACGTCGACGAGGGTGCGGCGCTGCTCCGACGGGTCGGGGTCGGCAGGCGTGTCGAGCGAACCGGCGGTGTAGCCGTTGGCGGCGACAATGCCCTCGATGACGTCGTCCTCCGACAGATCGAGGTGGGCGGCCAGTTCGCGGACGGTGGGGTCGCGGTCGAGCTTGGCGGCGAGGTGCTCCTTGGCCTTGGCCAGGTCGCTGCGCAGCTCCTGAAGGCGGCGGGGCACATGGACGGCCCAGCCGGTGTCACGGAAGAACCGCTTGATCTCGCCCAGGATGTAGGGGACGGCAAAGGTGGAGAACTCCACCTCACGCGCGAGGTCGAACCGGTCGATGGCCTTGATCAGACCGATGGTGCCCACCTGGATGACGTCTTCCATGTCGTCGCCGCGATTGCGGTAGCGGCGGGCGACATAGCGCACCATCGACATATTCATCTCGATGAGGGTGTTCCGCGCGTACTGGTACTCGTGCGTGCCCTCTTCGAGAACCTGGAGCCGTTCGAAGAACTGCTTCGACAACTCCCTCGCGTCGCGAGGAGCCACCTTCTGCGGTTGCGTCACCTCCGGCAGTGCAGAGGCCGTGTGGGTCTGTCGCTGCTCGGTCGTGGTCTCGCTCACGATGGTGGTCATCTCGCCTTCCCGCGCGCCCGGCACCTGCGGACGCTGCAGCGGCCCGCCTACCCCGATCCATCCGGGCCATGCCTTCGGGGTGGAGGCGAAATCAACAGCGGCCTGATCGGCGGCAGTTGTGAGGCCGTACGACCGCAGGAGCTGTGAGGCCCGCACCGGCCGGAGGAGCCCGTACGCCCCACACGCGGGCGTCTACGCCCCAAGCGCCGGCACGGTGATTGCATTTCGGGGTAAGGCGCGTCGGCCGCACGAATGTGCCCGGTTTCCCTCCGAAGAAACGTTGTGTGTGAGCCCCATGCCCGGGCACACGATGTTCCGGAGGTTGATAACCATGGTCCCCCTGATTGTCGTTCTTCTGCTCGCACTGCTGCTTTTCGGCGCCGGATTCGCCCTGAAGGCGCTCTGGTATGTGGCGGTGGCCGTACTCGTCATCTGGCTGCTGGGATTTGTCCTGCGTTCCGCGGGAGCCGGCGGCAAGCGCGGCCGGTGGTACCGCTGGTAGCGCCACAGCCCGCATATCCGGGGTGGGTCGGACAACGCCGCGTTGTCCGACCCACCCCGGTTTTTGCGTCCGCTGAGGCATCATCACCACGCCCCTGGAAACACGGAAAGTACGGCCCGGGGCGTGCACTGCTCCCGCAGGGGACTCACCTCCATCGCAGTGTGCGCTCCGGGTCATATGCACTCCCCCCATATCCACTGCCTCACATCCTCCCCCTCATTTCCGCTCCCCGATATCCCCTCCACCGTTTGACAGCGCCATGCGGGGGCACGCGAACAATGCCGCCAACGGAAGGACCGGACCATGAGTGCCAGCGAAAAGGCCAAGGCCCTCGCCGAGCAGGCCATCGGCAAGGTCAAGAAGGAAGTGGGACGAGCCGTCGGGAACGAAAGCGCCACCGCCGAGGGTTCCGCAAAGGAATCCAAGGGGGATCTCCGCGGAGCAAAGGAGAAGGCCAAGGACGCCTTCAAGAACTGACTGATCGGGCGCGGCCGGCGCACGAAAAACGAAAGGGGCCACCGCTCTCCTGCGGTGGCCCCTTCTCCCTGTTCTCCCTGCTCCCCCTGTTCGGCCTGTTCGGCCTGTTCGGCCTGTGCTCCCTGTCCGGCCTGTTCTCCCCGTTCTCCCTGTCCAGCCGCGTGGTGGACACCGGTGACACCGCCTCGCGAGGCCGGCGGTTCACCGTTCGACATGGTGCAGGAGAACGTCACAGGTGTACTGGAACTCCTCCATCAAACGGGCGGCCTCGATGACCAGCACTCCATAGGGGCGGCCGGGGTCCGTGAGCGGCAGGTCGTCCCGCTCCGCCTGTTCGGCCAGCCGTCGGCGGTAGTTCTGTGCCTCGTCGGCCAGTTGGTGCAGCTGGGATGTCTGGTCGCCGAGCCGGTCCTCGTCGAGGTCAGCGAAGACGCGGGTGATGTGGGAGAGGGATTCCAGGAAATCGGCGTAGCTCGCCAGAAAGGCGCCGTAGCGGTAACGGTCTTCGTCCGCACTCCATTTGTCCAGGCTGCGGGTCAGTGCGGCGACTTGGCGCAGGGTGCGCTCCAGCGCCTCCAGCACCGCGGCATAACCCTCGAAGTAGGTGTGTGCCCGGCCGCGGCGGAAGAGCCGGCGCGGGTTGTAGTGCAGGCTCTCCCGGGCCATCCGCAGTCCCGTTCTGGCCTGGGTGACCAGTTCTCCGGTCTGTTCGGCCCGCGCCCGCCACCGCCCGGTGCGCTCCTCGTCGAGTCCCCGTTCACGCAACGCCGGGTAGATGTCGCTCACCAGGTCGCACAGGGCGTGGGCCAGGGTGCGGATGCCGTGTTCGGCGCTGCGGTAGCGCAGCGGCGGCAGCACGGTGACGTTCACGAGGACGCCGATCCCGCAGCCGATGAGGACCAGCAGGATGATCTGCCCCAGCTGGGTGACCTTGTCGAGCGTCGAGGTGGCGGAGACATAGGTGGAGAAGGCGAAGAACGCCGCGGTGGCCACCTGGGAGCCCTGCGAGCCGAGCGCCGGCCACCGGCCGATGGTGAGCGCCACCAGCGCCACCAGGGCGAACGCCGGCACGTCGGGCCCGACGAGAAAGCCCAGGGCGGCCTGCACCGCGACGCCCGCCACCACTGCGCCCACGTAGCGCGAGGACTGCAGCAGCGACTGGTAGACGGTCACTTGCATGATCAGCACTGCGGAGAACGGGGCAAAGGCGGGCGACTGTGCGTGCAGGAGGTGGTAGGAGATCACCCAGGCGATCGTCGCCGCCAAGGTGCCCTTGGCGATGAGGAGCACCGTGGAGCGCTCATGGCCCTCCGACCCCAGTGCCCTCCCCCACCACCGCCGGACGCGGGCCATCCGCCCCGTCCGGGCCGGTCGTGTCCGTCGCCCGCTGACTTCTCCGGCCATACCGCCCCTTCGTCTGCTGCCCCATCCGCGCGTCAGCGGATCTTCCGGAGCCCGGTACCCGGCCACAGCGGAACCATCCATGCCGTACGACAGCTGTGGTCCGGCCGACTCCGCTGCGGCGGCGCCTCCTGTGCAGGGCACTCCGCGCTGCACAGGAGTGGGCGGGCCCGGCACTGCGGGCGGCCTTCGTGACGCACCGTCGGGAGCCGTGCGGCCCGGGCGCCGAAGGCGGTCCCGGCGGGGTCACTGCTGGCCGAGCATGCCCTTGCGCAGCTGCTTGATGATGCGGGTGAGCAGTCGGGAGACATGCATCTGGGAGATACCGAGCACCGCACCGATCTGGGCCTGGGTCATCTCCCGGTCGAAGCGCAGATGCACGATCAGCCGGTCGCGCTCGTCGAGCTGTTGCAGGAGTGAGGCCAGGGCGTACCGGTCCTCGACGTGCTCCGTGGCGGGGTCGGTCGCGCCGAGAAGGTCGGCGAAGGCGGGTCCGCCGGCGCCCTGCGTCGACTCGCCGTCGCAGGAGAGGTGCAGGGAGACGGCCGTGTAGCCGTTGCCGGCCACGATGCCCTCGATGATCTCCTCTTCCGTGAGCTGCAGGTGCTCGGCCAGCTCTTTGACGGTGGGTTCCCGGTCAAGGAGGGCGGACAGATGCTCCATCGCCTGGGCCAGGTCGATGCGGAGTTCCTGCAGACGGCGCGGGACATGGACGGCCCAGCTGGTGTCGCGGAAGAACCGCTTGATCTCCCCGAGGACATGGGGAATGGCGAACGCCGCGAAATCCGTGCGGCGGGAGAGGTCGAACCGGTCGATGGCCTTGATGAGACCGATGGTGCCGACCTGGACGATGTCCTCCATCTGGTCACTGTGACTCCTGTACCGGGAGGCCACATAGCGCACCAGGGACAAGTTCATCTCGATGAGCGTATTGCGGGCGTACTGATACTCGGGGGTGCCCTCTTCGAGTTCCGCGAGCCGCTCGAAGAACAGCGGCGTCAGCGCCTTGGCGTCATGGGGAGTCACACTCCCGGTGTCCTCGATGCGCGGAAGCGTGGTGGAATATCTTCCGGCCCGCGGTGACGGCGCGTCATAAGGCGCCTGCAGGGGTGTGTCACATACGTCCTCGAAAACCGTGTTCATGCTCCACCTCCGGGATTCAGGTCGTTGAGCAGGCCTGTTGCCCGGCACTACGGTCCTTATGCGCATCGCTGGAACAATCACCCCGCTGAGTGGCGCAGCCGGTGGACCGGTGAGGACCATCTGCGGAATTCCTGAATGATTCATGAGAAATGTTTCCGTCGCCGCGGCGCACTCCCAACGAGGGCTATCGCGTCCGTTCCCGGACGCGCTGCGGCATCTGACGGCGGGGCCATACAGGGGACGGTCTTCGGCCTGGCCGAACCGGAGACCGCACTAGAACCTGTGCCCGAAAGGCATGGCATGCTGTCGCCCATGTACGTTCATACACCGGCTGTGGTGACCCACGCTGTCGAGGACGAGGCCTTTGTCGTCCGCGTCAGCGGGTCCCTCGATCACGACAGCGCCCCTCTACTGGAAGAGGCCTGCGCGCTGGCGGAGGATTCCGGCGCTCCACGTACCGTCGTCGATCTGTCGCTCACCGACTTCGCCGACTCCACGGTGCTGCACGTCCTGCTCGCCGCCCAGCGCGCCCATCACCGGCAGCAGCGCAAGCTCGTCGTCGCCGGCCCGTTCCACGAGGTCGTCCGCCGGCTCTTCGATGTCACCGGCACCGCCGGATACTTCACGCTGGCCGACGACATGCCGGGCGCGCTGGGGTCCTGAGGCCCACCGCCCTGCTCACCGGGGCCCGGAGCGGCGGACGCACCTGCCGCCGCCCACCCTCGCCCGGCATCGCGAAGCACCGCCGCCGATCGCCATGATCAGGCCAATTACGCGGCACCGCTGCCGGCCGCCCCGCGACGCCCGTCAATCGGCCTGCTTGTCCTGCGGAATGCGTTCCAGCAGCCCCCGCAGATCGTCCGCGTGCTCTTCCTCCTGCGCCAGCAGTTCTTCGAATACGCGTCGTGTGGTCGGGTCGCCGTCACCCAGCCACTTCGTGATTTCCGTGTACGAGGCGATGGCCACACGTTCGGCCACCAGGTCTTCCTTGATCATCTCCAGGAGGTCGTCGCTGGCGTCGTACCCGGCGTGCGCCCGCTGCGTCAGGGTTTCCGGGTTGAAGTCGGGCTTCCCGCCGAGCTGAACGATGCGCTGCGCCACCTTGTCGGCGTGTTCCTGCTCCTGTGCGGCGTGTTCCAGGAACTCCGCCGCGACCGGCTCCGAATAGAGACCGGAAGCCGTGTAATAGTGCCGCTTGTACCGCAGGGTGCACACGATTTCCGTGGCCAGCGCCTCGTTCAGCACCTGCAGAACGCGCTCCAGATCGGCTCCGTACGCTTCGGTGACCGGCCCCTTTTCGATCTCGCGGCGGGCGCGGTCGCGGAGGGTGGTGATGTCGGTGAGAAAGTCAGCCACGGTCTTTCTGCCCTTCAGTTTTCCTGGGATGGACAGCGCTTCGCTCCGGAAATTGTGCTCCTGCGGCACCGCCGGTCAGTATGCCCGCAGTCGAGTCGGCAACGGACTCCATTCCGTCAGCAGCGGGCGTTTCCCGCGCGGCGGCATCCGAGGAATCCCGGAGCCCGGCCGGTGGCGGGCGCGGTGGGCGCCCGGCGGCCGGGGAAGGGCGGCTCAGCCCATGAAGTCGTCCAGGCTGGTGGCCGCGCTGATCAGCGCGAGATGGGTGAGCGCCTGGGGGAAATTCCCCAGATGTTCGCCCGTCATCCCTATCTGCTCCGCGTACAGACCGAGGTGATTGGCGTAGGTGAACATCTTCTCCAGCGCCACCCTGGCTTCTTCGATCCGGCCGGTGCGGGAGAGCGCCTCGACCCACCAGAACGAGCAGATCGAGAAGGTCCCCTCCGTGCCGTCCAGGCCGTCGGGAGAGACCTTCGGGTCGTAGCGGAAGACCAGGCTGTCGGTGACGAGGTTCTCCCCGATGGCCTTCACGGTGGAGCGGAACCGCGGATCGTCCGGCGACAAGAACTTCACCATGGGCATCACCAGGAGCGAGGCGTCCAGAATGTTCTCCGGCGGCTGCCCCGGCTCCCCGCTGAGGCGTTGGACAAAGGTCTCTTCCTCCTCGTTCCAGCCCTGGTCCATGATCTGGTGATAGATCGTGTCGCGTACCGACATCCAACGTCCCAGATCACCCGGCACACCACGTTGCCGGGACATTCTGATCATGCGCTCCACCGCCACCCAGCACATCAACCGCGAATAGGTGTGGCGCTGTTGTCCGGCACGGGTCTCCCAGATGCCCGCATCGGGGCTGTCCCAGTGCTCCAGCAGCCAGTCGAGAATGGCGCACAGGTCCATCCAGCTCTCATGTGAAATCCCGGCACCGTGCTTGTTGAACAGATAGACGGAGTCGAAGAGTTCGCCGTAGATATCGAGCTGGAGCTGCCCGGCGGCACCGTTCCCGACCCGGACCGGGGCGGATCCCCGGTAGCCCTCCCAGTGGTCGAGGACATGCTCGGTCATTTCGGCATCGCCGTCGATGGAATACAGCACCCGTAGCGGGCCGTGGTCACCGTCGTGCGCAGGGCGCAGACACGAGGTCAGCCAGCTGATGAAGGCCTGTGCCTCGCGGGTGAAGCCCAGGCGAAGCAGGGCGTGGAGGGAGAAGGCCGCGTCACGGATCCAGACATAGCGATAGTCCCAGTTCCGTTCGCCGCCGAGTTGTTCGGGAAGCCCGAGGGTCGGTGCGGCGACAATGGCCCCGGTGGGCTCGTGGGTGAGGAGTTTGAGGGTCAGCGCGGAGCGGTGCACCATCTCGCGCCAGCGGCCGGTGTAAGTGGACTGGCTCAGCCACTGGCGCCAGAACCGTACGGTGGACCGGAACAGCTCCTCGGCGGCCCGGGTATCGACCAGATCGACGGCGGGTTCGGCGCGAGTGGGTTTGCCGGACTCCAGCACGAACAGCGCGGATTGGCCTTCCGCCAGGTCGAAGTCGCCGAGGGCGTCCTGGCCTTCGGTCCGCAGGGTCACATTTGCCTGGAGCGAGAGTTCCAGCGCCTCACTGGTGAAACGCACACCGTGCGGCTGCGTTTCCACCTTGTGCGGATCCCGGCCGTAATTCATCCGCGGTGCGATGACGGTCCTGATACGCGAGCTGCCCCGCACACTGACCACCCGCCGCACCAGCCGTTGCCGATGATTCCGGTCCCCCTCCGCCCGTATCGGCATGAAGTCCTGGATCTCGACGATGCCGTTCCCGGTCAGCATCCGCGTCATGAGGATATTGGTGTCGGGAAAGTAGTACTGCTGGCGTTTGGCGACGTCCCCGACGGGGCTGATCTGCCAGTGTCCGCCGTCCGCGGCATCGAGCAGCGATCCGAAAATGCTGGGCGAGTCGAACCGCGGGGCACAGAACCAGCTGATCCGGCCGTCGGTCCCGACCAGCGCCGCGGTCCGCAGATCGCCGATCAGCCCGTGTTCGGCAAGCGGCAGATAGTCCTCGCCCGCCACTCCGTCCGACGGCTTTTGCCGGTCGTTCATATACCGCGGCCCCCTGACGCTGACGCTTCTCCTGCCGTGCGGTCGTCTCTCATCAACTGCCCCTCTCGGCAAGGGCGGTACGGCCGCGGTACGGGGAATCCGAACGGCCCGTCCGTACGCATCCGCAGACAATTCGCGGGCACTTACGCCTCGTTCAGCGTCGGCCCTTGAGTACCCGCCCCAGCCCTGGTCGGGAAGGAGCGCTGAACTCGCGTATGCCCCGGCGGAGCAGGTTCATGAGCCGACGCCCTTCGGCAAGAGCCGCCGTTCCGTGGTGGCTCGCGTCAGCCCGTAGTGGAACTGCTCCGTCCGGGCGGGGAGGTGAGGGGGCCGAGGGTGCCGGTGACCGTCAGAAGGCGGTCCAGCGCGGGCGGGCGGTCGTCGAGATGGAGATGGATCCCGGTGGCGCTGGTCCGGCGGTGGAGGGCCAGCAGCACGGAGAGTCCCATCGGGTCGCAGGCCCGCACCTGCGCGCAGTTGAGGTGGAGGTCACGGAGACCGGGCTGCGCGGCGATCTGCCGGACGGCCAGGGCGAGCAGCTCGTCCGCGGTGGTGTGGTCGAGGTCCCCGGAGAGGTGGAGGTGGGCGGTGTGCCGGTCCGGGGTGGCGGTGGTGGAGCTGCGGTCGTCGGACGGGGGCGCGGTCATACGGAGGACCCGAGGCCGGAGCTGGGGCCGGTGTCGGTCCTGGTGTCGGTCCCGGTGCCAGTGCCGGGGCCGGGGCCGGTGTCGACCCTGGTGCCGCGGCCGGTGCCAGGGCCGGTCCTGGTGCCGGTGTCGAGGCTGCGGCGGGCATGGCCGAGGATGCGCCGGGCCCGGGGAAAGTCCTTGAGCTGGACGGAGAGTGCGTCCAGCGCCGGGTGCAGTGAGTGGGCGGGAACTCCGCGGGTCGTGAGGATCGACCCGGTCCAGGTGAGAAAGCCGCTGAACAGTTCGTCGTCGTCCGTGTAGAGCGCGGTGGCGAGGAAGTCGATGATGTGCGCGAGGTCTTCCGCGGTGTGCTGCCGCTGCCGTTCGGAGTAGTCGCGCAGGGCGGGGAAGCGTTCCTCCAGCTGCGTCAGGGTCTCCTTGACCAGTTGGGGGGCGGTACGGGTCACCAGGGAGTACTCCTGGTCGGACAGGTGCGGCAGGTCGTCGACGGGCTGGTGCCCGAGTGCGGGTGGCCTGGTGTCCGGCATACCGCGGGAGAGGAAGTCGGCGGCGGTGCGGGCGTCCGGCGCCCAGGCGTCGGCACCGAGCAGCCGGGCGTAGCGGCCGTCGGGACCGAAGGCTGCGCCGCCGACCAGGACGGGGACGCCCACGGCCTGGCAGGCGGTGATCGCCGCGTGTGCGGTGGGAAGCCGGGTGGCGATCGAGCTGGACAGCCCGACGGCCTGCGGCCCGGTCCGGTGCAGATGGGCGATCAGATGGGGCGCGGGCACCTGCGCGCCGAGGAAGTCCACCCGCCAGCCCCGCAGCCGCAGCACCTCGGCGAGGAGTCGGGCGGGCAGCGCATGCCATTCACCGTCCACGCAGGCCACCGTGATACGTCCCCGCTCCGCCGCGGCGGCCGGTGGCCGGTGATGCGCGAGGGCCGCGATGACCCGGTCGTTGATGGCCGTGGCGGCGTGCTCCTGTGCCACCGTCATCCTGTTCGCCGCCCAGTGCTCACCGACCCGGTGCTGGACGGGGGCGATGATGTCGAGCAGCACGTCCTCCGGCGGAACCCCCGCGTCCACCGCGTCGAAAACCCCGCGGACGGCCGTGTGCTCGTCCACGGCCACGACCGCGTCCCACAGGTGGTCGACGTAGCCGGCCAGGCTTTCCGTCATCGGAGCGGGCGAGAGGGTCATGACGCACACCTACCCGGCGGCCGTCCGCCCATGGACCCCGGGCATACGCGGCGGAACGGGCCGGCGTCCGACTCCGACTCCGCCCCCGCCTCCGGGCCCTCGGCGGTCCTCGGCACACCCGCCGTGGCAGTAACGGTGTTCATGCCGTGTACCTGCCCCGGGTGTGGCCGTCCACGGCGCTGAGGTGCGCATGGTGGGGCGCGGTGATGGCGACCACGGCCATGTCGTCATGCCGGCCGGTCCCCACCCACTGGGCGGCGAGCATCCGGATCCGCTCCACGACCGCTTCGGCCGGCAGGCCCGCGCACTCGCTCAAAGCGGACCGCAGACGTTCCTCGCCGAAGAGCTCCTCGCCCATCGGCCCGCCCATCGCTTCGGTGATCCCGTCGGTGTACAGCAGACATGACTCCCCGGGCGCAAGGTCGAGCGAGGCCGTCTTGGAGGTCACCTCCGGCAGCGCGCCGACAAGGGAACCGCGGGTGTCGGCTTCCTCCACCCGGCCGTCGACCCGGACGACCAGCGGCGCGGGGTGTCCGGCGCTGGTCACCCTCAGCCGGACGGTGCCGCCCCGCCGCGCCACCGAGGCAAGGACCAGGGTGGCGAACCGTGTGTGGTCGGAATCGAGCAGCGCACCGTTGAGCAGCCGCAGCACCCGTTGATGATCGGTGGCCAGCGGCAGCAGCGCATGCAGGGTGTTGCGGATCTTGCCGGTCTGTACCGCGGCCTCCAGCCCCTTGCCGCACACATCCCCGAGGACGACCAGCGACTCCTCGTCGGGCCCGGCCCCCGCGTGCACGTCGTAGAAGTCGCCCCCCACGCGGTCGGTGTCGTTCGAGGCCCGGTATCCGCCGGCGAACTCCACTCCGCTGACCTGCTCCAGCCGGGGCGGCAGCAGCTCCCGCATCAACGTCCGGGTGATGGCCGCCTGTTCCGCGTAGAGCCGCGCGGCGGACATCGCCGCTCCGGCGCGGGCGGCGAACAGCCGGGCGAAGGTCTCTTCGCTCTCGTTGAACGCGGCGTGGCCGGAGCGCCTCATGAGGATGAGCGCGCCGGCCGCCACACCGTGCCCGGGGAGCGGGGTGACCACCACCGAGCCGATGTCACCGAGCGCGGACGGCTTGAACCGGTCCGGCACGGCCGCCGGGTCTATCCAGCGCGACGGTACGGGGGGAAACCCCCGCAGGGCCTCGGCCAGCCCCGGCACGGAGGCGGGGTCGGCAACGGCCTTGTCGCGCACCACCTGTCCGTCCGGTCCGCAGAAGCTCACCGTCCACCGCCGTCCGGCGGGCGGGGTGACCACGACGGCGGCGTCCGCCAGATGCTGCGCGGCCAGTCGGGCAGTGACGTCCATGCACCGGCCGGCGTTCAGGGAGGCGAGGAGCTCCGTCGACGCCTGGGCGAGGAACCCGGTGCGCTCGCGCTCCGCGCGCAGGGCGTCCTCCGCCGACCGGCGGGCGGTGTCATCGACCAGCCACCACACCACGTCGCCGTTCTCCGCGCGGCTCGGGCGGGCTTCGAAGCTCCGGTCCCCTACGGGGCCGCGCGCCGGATCGTCGTCGTCGGACCGCAGGGGGTCGGTGAAGCGCTGATGGGCGTCGGCGAGCCAGCGAGCCGGGGCATCATCGAACGGTGCACCCGCCCTCATGGCCGGGAACAGCGGCGCAGCGGCGTCATTGACCGCGCGCACCACACCGGACGGGCTGATGACCAGTACGGGGTGGGGTGCGGATTGCCAGGCGGCACCGACATCGACGCCGGCCACGGACGCAGTCGCGGTCGCGGCGGATACGCCGGAACTCTTCACCACGCGAGGCTCACCGAGTGCACCCCATCACCTCACCGAACCGGCAGAGACCGTTCCCCTTCGGCAACCATCCCGCACGGACACCGAGGATGGCAATCGTCGCCCGGGGCACCCAGAAGGACCGTGCCGCCCCGACTGGCCATGGGGGTAGCCGGTTTGGGGTGGCTGGGGTGACTGTGTCGCCTACCGTCCCAAGTCAGCCCGCCGGCTCACGAGCCAAGGAACAGGACGACGGCATCAGACGGCTTCACACGCGTCAGACAGCATCAAAGGGGCAAGGTGACACGAATGGTCTTGCCGGTCACGGTCGCGGTGATGTCGACGCTGCGGGCCAGCCGTTGTATCAGGGGCCAGCCGTATCCACCCGTGGCTCCGGGGGCGCGCGGGGTGGCGGCGGTGGGGCAGTGCGCGCTGCCGTCCTCGACCGCCACTTCCAGGTACCCCTCGACGATCCGCGCGGTGAACCCGGTGAGCCCGCCCCCGTGCCGCTGGGCATTGGTGACCAGCTCCGTGGTCACCAGCAGGGCGTCGACGAGGGCCAGATCATCGACCGGGCTGCCTATCTTGTGCAGCAGGTCGTGCACGAAGTTGCGCGCCTCGGCCGCTCTTACAGGTACTCCCTGCATCACACTATTCCACCTCAATGCGCCCGAACCGTCATAGCGACGCTGCATCCCTCGCCCACCCTCCGGGCGGGCATTGCCGGCCGGGGCACTTCCTTCTCGCACGGCAGGACGGCAATACTCTCAGGCCTCATTGCGGACGTCACAGCGGGCGAACACTCAGCCGGCGGCAGCCGAGGATGACGCATCGTCGCCTCGGCTTTACCGCACACCAAAACACCAAAAGGGTTGCCTTACGACGAGACGGACGGCCCTTGGCACCCTTCATCGGCCAGCCACCCTTCATGGGGTTGCCGGCATCGCGCCAGTGACAGTACCTACTGGTGCGCCAGGACCGGCGCACCACGAAATGCCGCCTCGACGGCAGCGCCTTCAGTCGGCCGTGCGGTCACACCTGAGAGGAACGGTGACGGTAATGGCCTTGCCGCCATCGGCGGGGACGATGACGACACAGGAGGTGAGTTTCTGAATCATCGGCCACCCATATCCACCGACCCCGAATTTGTCGCGCCCGATGGCCGTGGCGGGATGACGGGGGCTGTTATCGGCGACGGTCACTTCCAGAACACCGGTCGCGATCCGGGCGGAGAAACCGGCGAGTCCAGCACCATGACGCTGGGCATTGGTGACCAATTCCGAGGTGACCAGCAGTGCGTCGATCATGGAGAGTTCATCGACTTGCGGACGGTGCGCGCTCAGCAGCTCCTGAACGCTGTCCCGCGCCTCCGCCGCCTTGTTCACCGGGGTCTGCTGCGTGCCCGTCACACCTCTCACCTCACGCCCGATCGACCACAACGCCATGGAGCTCACCCGCCACCCGTTGCGAGGGCCACGCAAAAGGCTACTTCGACGAGAAGGTTCTTTGACGGCTTCCCCGGACCGCGGAGTTCACTCTGCACTCTCCACGACTCGGTGCCGAAACACCGGCGCGGCCCCTGACCTCACCCTCAACGGCGTGCAGGAGCCGGACACAGGACGGCTGCGGTGAAGGACGTCACAGGGAATGACACCGCGGCACGGAGCCCGACTGCGCACGGTATGTCCCACGACACGGGCGAGCGCGGACGCGGGCCGGCCCACCGACCCACGGATGACAGCCGGCCCCGCCACCCGGCGCAACACGCCTCACACCAGAGGAAATCCCCCGAAATAGACCCCGACCTGGTGCAGGTAATCCGCACTGCTCTCGTGCCCGGCGCTCTCGAAGTCGGGCGCCCCCTTGATCTCGTCCTTGGTGCGGCCCACGTAGACCTTCTGCTCCTGCTGGTCAATGCCGGTCACGGTGCCGGCCGGCAGCACGACGCGCCGCCCGAGGATCCACGGTCCCGTATCGACGACAAGGTGCGCGGAATCCACCTCGTCGGAATGCTTGTCGACCTTGCCGATGCTCCCGTCGACAGCTTCGACGCCGTACCCCACAAGGACCGTGCCCGCCCGGTACCCGGAATCGGGAAGGTATCCCCAGACAATGGCACTCATACAACATCCCTTCCACACGACGCAAAAGAAGACCTGGCCTCGCCACCACTCCCCACCAAAGGGAAGCAATTCCGAAACCCTCCACCGTGCCGGTCACCCCGACAGTGCTCTGCTGCCCCCGCACCTGTCTCCAAAACAGCGACCATCGCAGAGCCCCTCCCACCTCCGGGCCCTTTCCCAGGCAGAGGCAGCCCGCTCCCGACCACTTTTCAGCAGGCAATGCCACGGCCAGGAGGTCAGAAATGCCCCGCTCCTTCAGCCACCCGCTCAGGAATTCTCGCCGAACCCGACGCGGAGGAAGTCCTCCGAAGTCCTCCCGTCGGCCACGCCAATGGAGGACGCCAGGCCATGCCATCGGCTGACCGGCCGACCGGCTGACCGGCTGACCGGCTGACCGGCCGAGGGCATCCGGGTTGCCATGGACCCACCAACCCGCTCCGCGCCCCCAGCACCCCTCCGTGTGCCAGTTCACGCGGCTGGGTAGTGTGCCGATCTGATTCCGGGCGGGGGGATAGGGGGGTACGTGGGGTGGCGTGAGGAGATCGCCGCGGCGCTCGGCGAGTGGATCGCAGTCGAGGGCGGTGCCGGCCGACAGCCCCGCTGGCAGCGTGTCGGGCGGGCCGCCCGGAGCGGTGAACCCGGTCAGTACGCGGTGGACCTGCGCGGCACCGATATCGGCCCGGACCAACTCGACTGCCTGCGGCTGGCCGGCCCGGACGACGACGACATCGAGGAGAAGGGCTTCGCCGTCTCCGGGACAGTGCAGAAGGGCTCCCTGCTCACCCTGTGCGTAGCCGAATTCGCCGAGATCACGGATCCGCACCTGTGGATGCTGAAGCAGCCGCCCACGTTCCTCGTCGAGTCCCTGCGCGACGGCATCGCCGGTCTCGGCGAACACCCTCTGGCCGCCGCGCTGGCAGCCCGGGCCATCGGCGGAGCGCCGGCACGCGATGTGGACCCGCCCGGCTTTCACCCCGCGCAAGGGGACGCCTATCGGGCCTGCCTCGGCGAAGGCGTCCGCCTGGTGTGGGGCCCTCCAGGAACCGGCAAGACCACCGTGCTCAAGCGTGCCATCGGCGATCTCCTCGCTCGGGGCGCACGGGTTCTGCTGGTCTCCGCGACCAATATCGCCGTGGACAACGCCCTGCTGGGTGTGGTGCGGGAGAAGCGCCACGCCCCGGGTGACATCGTCCGCGTGGGCCCGCCGCACCTTCGGGAGGTGGCCGAGGACACGTCCGTCTCCCTGCCGCTGATGGTTCAGGCGCGCTTATCGGAAACTGCCGGGCGACGCAGCACGATCGAGGCCGAGCTCGTCGCGATCCGGGACCGGGCCGAGGAGTTGGCGGCACTGGACAGCGCGCTGGCCGGTTTTGACGCCGTGTCGTACTTCGCCGCGCTGAAGCTACTGCGCACGCCCGGCCAGGACCTCGCGTCCGTGCTGGCGCGCGTGCCCCACGCCCGCAGCCGGCTCGCCGAAGCGGACCGCCGGCTGGATGACGCCGTATCGGTCGCCGAGACGGCCACCGCCCGCGTCTCGGCGGCGGAGCCGTCCCGCGCCCAGTGGCGGCAAGCGGACCAGCTCTCCGGGGAAGTCGTTCAGGTCCGGCAGGCCGCGGAGCACCGCGAGGCGGACGCGCTGATCGCGGAGGACCGCTGCCGCGCCCCGAGCGAGGAGTTGGCGCGGCTCGAAGGCCTGGGCACGATAGCCAAACGGCGCGCACGCAAGAAGATCGCCGAACTCCGGAGGCAGGTGGTGGAGGCCGAGGAGCAGGCCGCCGCGGCCCGGCTGACGGCGCGCGAAGCCCGCGCCACAGCGACCGCGCACGCGGCGACGCTCAACGCCCGGATCACGGCCTTGACCGACAGCATTCCCCTCACCATGGAGCAGATCAGCACCCTAGAAGCGGACGCCGAGGCCAAGCGGACAGCGGCGGAGGACGCCCGGCAGCAGCGGGCGGCCCGCCAACAGGAGGCGGCCCGCGCCGGCCGGGCCGCAGAGCAGGCCCAAAAGGCCCAGGATCTGACCGAACGCGCCGGGCGGAGGGGCTGGCCGGCCCGGCACGACCGGGCCGAACGGCTACGCCCGGCCGTGGCCACCGACACCGCCCGTCGGGGGGAGCTGGAGAGTCGGTACCAGGAGCTCCAGGAGGAGTACGAACGCCTCGCCCGCAACGCCCAGGGCGAGATCATCAAGGCCGCCAAGCTGGTCGCCACGACCCTGGCCCGGTTCCGCACGAACCGGGCGGTCTTCGAGGGCCCGTACGACGTCGTCCTCGTCGACGAGGCCGGCGCCGCCACCCTGCCCGAGGTGTTGCTCGCCACCGGCAAGGCCAGCAGGGCCGCCGTCCTGCTCGGGGACTTCATGCAGCTGGGCCCCGTCATACCCGCCGCGCTCAAGGACCAGGACCGCGACGACATCAAGAGGTGGCTGCTCCCCGACGTCTTCCAGCACTGCGGGATCAGTGAGCCGGCGGACGCGCAGGCGCATCCGGCCTGCGTCACCCTCACCGAGCAGCACCGTTTTGGCCCGGCCGTGATGAAGCTGGCCAACGATCTCGCGTACGGCGGAGTCCTGCGGGGCGGGGCCCAGGCCTCGTACGAGCGGCCCGCCCACGACCCCGAGATCGTCCTGATCGACACCGATGGCCTGCACGAGCTGGCCCGGGCCCATCCGACCGGCAGCCGGAAGGGATGGTGGCCGGCCGGTTCCCTGATCGCCCGGGCGCTGGTGGAGCTCCATCGCGAGCAGGGCGAGGAGGCGGGCGTCGTCACGCCGTACCGCGTCCAGGCCGACGCCACCCTGGAGGCACTGCGGGACGTGGAGGGCACGGGCGCGGCGCCGGCCGAGGTCGGCACGGCCCACAAGTTCCAAGGCCGGGAGTTCGACATCGTCGTCTTCGACACGGTGGAGGGCGGCGCGGACAGCCGTGAACTGTGGATGGCCCATGCTCACCGCCGGCCGGCCCCCAGCCCCTGGCCGCGCGACGGCGTGCGGTTGTTCAACGTCGCAGTGACCCGGGTCAGGACCCGCCTCTACATCATCGCCAGTGGCGAGCGGGTCAAGGGCGCACGGCCGGGAATGGCCCTGGCCCAGCTGGCGGCGCTGATCGGCACCCCGGGCGTCCGGGTGCTGCACGCCAAACACCTGATCACCCCGCCCCATGCGCCCACCCCCTCACGAGGGGAGTTCGGCACCGCGCTCGCCGAGGTGCTGAGCCGGCATGTGGAGGTGACGGAAGTCGATGACGAGCGGGACTTCTACGGCACGTTCAGCGGGGAGATCCGGCAGGCGCGGCAGTCGTTGTGGCTCTGGGCCCCGTGGGTCGCGAACCGGATCCGGTCCCTGCTGCCCGAACTCCGGGCGGCGGCGGACCGGGGTGTGCAGATCAAGGTCTTCATCCGCGACGACACGGACCAGCTCCAGCGGAAGGACACCAGCCAGTCGCTCATCGCGGACCTGCGCGCCGTGGCCCACACCGTGATCCCGATGCACGTCATGCACCAGAAGATCGCGGTGATCGACGAGCGGACGGTGATGCTCGGCAGCCTCAACGTGCTCTCCCAGAGCTGGACCCGTGAGGTGATGTTGACCATGCGGGGCGCGTACTTCGCACGGAAGCTGCTGGCGCACGAACACGCGGAGACATTCGCGCGGCCCCCGCGGTGCGGACGGTGCAAGGGCGCGGAGATCGAGATCCGGCGCCGGAAGAACGGCACCTGGTACTGGCGCTGCTACGCGGCCCCCTGCAAGACCACCCCGTCGGGCCGCACAGATGCCTGGACCCAGGACATCCGGCTGACATCCGGGCGCTGACTCCGGCGGTGGGTCACCGATGTCACATTCTCGTCGGCCCCGCCGCCCACACCCACCCATCCGGCTTCGCGGATGCAGCCGCCGAACACGTCCGCGACACCGCTACCCAGGGGCTTTCCCTTGAGCCGCCCCCACACGCTGCACCCGACATGGCCATGACGCCCGACCACGGCATCCCACTCTCAACCGGGACCGTTTGAATGACTAAAGTGGCGGGGCGCTAGCATATGAGCACCGCCTAGCTCGAAAGATAAGCCTGTGACTGTCAATGACGACTCGTTCACCAACTGGAAAACCCGCGAGGAGATCGCGGAGTCGATGATCCCGATCATCGGGAAGCTGCACCGGGAGCAGGACGTCACGGTCCTGCTGCACAGCCGCTCCCTGGTGAACAAGTCGGTGGTCAGCATCCTCAAGACCCACCGTTTCGCCCGGCAGATCGCCGGCACGGAGCTCTCGGTCACCGAGACGATGCCCTTCCTGCAGGCCCTCACCACGCTCGATCTCGGCCCCTCCCAGATCGACATCGCCCTGCTCGCCGAGACGTACCGGACCGACGACCGCGGTCTGTCGGTGGAGGAGTTCACCGCCGAGGCCGTCGCCGGCGCCACGGGTGAGAACAAGATCGAGCGCAGCGAGTCGCGCGACGTCGTGCTCTACGGCTTCGGCCGCATCGGCCGCCTGGTCGCCCGCCTGCTCATCGAGAAGGCCGGCTCCGGCAACGGCCTGCGGCTGCGCGCCATCGTCGTCCGCGGGGGCGGCGACCAGGACATCGTCAAGCGCGCCTCGCTGCTGCGCCGTGACTCCATCCACGGCCAGTTCCAGGGCACGATCACCGTTGACGAGGCGAACAGCAAGATCATCGCCAACGGCAACGAGATCAAGGTGATCTACTCCGACGACCCGACGTCGGTGGACTACACGGCGTACGGCATCAACAACGCCATCCTCATCGACAACACCGGCAAGTGGCGCGACCGCGCGGGCCTGTCGAAGCACCTGCGCCCCGGCATCGCCAAGGTCGTCCTGACCGCACCGGGCAAGGGCGACGTCCCCAACGTCGTGCACGGCGTCAACCACGACATGATCAAGCCGGACGACCAGATCCTGTCCTGCGCGTCCTGCACCACCAACGCGATCGTCCCGCCGCTGAAGGCGATGGCGGACGAGTACGGCGTCCTGCGCGGTCATGTGGAGACCATCCACTCGTTCACCAACGACCAGAACCTGCTGGACAACTACCACAACTCCGACCGCCGCGGCCGCTCGGCGCCGCTCAACATGGTCATCACGGAGACCGGTGCCGCCTCCGCCGTCGCCAAGGCGCTGCCCGACCTCAAGGCAACGATCACCGGCAGCTCGATCCGCGTCCCGGTGCCGGACGTCTCGATCGCGATCCTCAGCCTGCAGCTCGGACGCGAGACCACCCGCGAGGAGGTCCTCGACCACCTCCGCGACGTCTCGCTGACCTCACCGCTCAAGCGCCAGATCGACTTCACCACGGCCCCCGACGCGGTCTCCAGCGACTTCATCGGCTCCCGCCACGCCTCGATCGTCGACGCCGGCCCCACCAAGGTCGAGGGCGACAACGCCATCCTCTACCTCTGGTACGACAACGAGTTCGGCTACTCCTGCCAGGTCATCCGCGTCGTCCAGCACGTCTCCGGGGTGGAGTACCCGACTTACCCGGCTCCGGCGGTCTGATTCCGGGGCTGTTTATGCCGTCGTCCGCCCCGGTGGGCGGGCGACGGTGGGGTGGGACGGCAGCGGGGCGGGAACCAATCCCGGTCGGCGTCCCGCCTTCACGCGACGCACACACGCGACGGGCCCTTTCGCTGCATGACGGCGACGGGGCCCTTCGCCTATCGGCACCGAACTGCACCTTCCGGTCCGGCCGATCGGGGCCCGCACCCGCCCGCGTTGCGTCGGCCCACTGACCCACAACCCACCGCGCCTTTTAGCAGGGGTGTCCGCTACGGCATCGCCCGGATGACAGTCGTGCCGCAAAGAGAGACAGCGGGCCAGCTGAGTGACCTGCGCGGACATGTGCCCAATGGTGTGCCGGACCGCCAGGAGGTAGCGGTCTCATGGTGCACACGCCGAGCACCCAGGCTCCTTGACGCGCCTCGGCCACATGTCGGCCGTAGGGGTTCGAGTTATCGTTTCTCACCCTGGCCGGCGCCCAGGCTTACTGACGCCCCATCAGGGAAAATGCGTCATTGCCAGCGTCCCGCTCCAGCACCACCGACGACTCGCATGATGCGTCACGGGAATCGCGTCGGCCGGGCGGGGATCGGGAGAAACAGCAGTTCGGACGAGGTACTTCGGCCGAGCGGGCGCACCGTGGACGGGCCAAAGCGTCACGGCCGACGGCCGGCACTCTTCGACCGAGCCTCACCCCTATCCGGCGAGCATGTCACGACGGCATCGCCCCCGTGCACCGGTCACGGCATCGCGCGTCCTGCGCCGCCGCACTGCCACCGACTCCAGCAGCTGAAACTGTCGTAATCCCGCGCCTTTCCTCGTCCGTCGCCTCTGTCACGGTCGGTGAACCCTCGGCCGAACGGCGATCACGCGCCGACCGTCAATCGTAGGTACTTCCGCTCGACACTTCCGCGTCAGCCACAGCGCAGCCCCCTCGGTTCATCAATCACCGCCACACGCCGTGCATTTGCCCGGATGCCGCGTGCCGTCGCGTGTCGCCGCGCGGCCGCAATGCAACACCAGAGTCGCCTGGCGCTTGCTCAGGCTCCGGCCGGGCATCGGGGGCGTAGGTGAGGCCGCGACAGTTCTTCTGGGCACCACACCTGGGCGTACCAGGGGGCTGCGAGACTTCTGCGGTCTGTTCCACGTCGCCGGCCTCGACTGCCGTCCGTGCACTCCGGGTCCGTGATCCACCCCCTGTTCTAGGATGGTTGGGATAATCTCAGCGGCCCGACGGGCTTCCGCTCCGCTTCCGCGGAACTGAAGGACATGCCCCCACCCGCACGAGTCACTTCGTGCTGCCTGGGGGCATTTTCTTGCTGTTCCGTGAGTCCGCGGCATCGTTGGCCGACCGCACCCACCTCGAAGGACGGCTGGCGGAACTCCTGACCGAGAACTTCCTGCACAAGCACCGCCATCGGCCCCAGCCGGCGGAAGTGCGTTCCTGGGAACGCAGCATCCCCGCGCTGACCAACGCGTTGGTGGAGGCCGGGCTCGGCGAGGTCGAAATGCTACTGGAATACGGGCTGCCGCTGACCAGCAAGCGTGCGGACGTGATACTTGCCGGCGTGCATCCGGCCACCGGTGGGGCGTCTTACGTGGTGGTCGAACTCAAGCAGTGGAGCGAGGCCTACCCGGAGGACGACGATCCGCTGCGGTGCCGCATCCCCGCTTACCCGGCGCCGGTCCTGAATCCGATCGAGCAAGTACGCGGCTACTGCGACTATCTCGTGTCGTTCAACGGAGCATTGGAGCGGATCCCGGAGTCGATCGCGGGGGTGGCCTATCTGCACAACGCGACCGAGTTCGGGGTGGCAGGGTTGCGCGCGGTCTCCGAGGACCATCGGGGCCGGATGTTCACCGGTGATCAGCGCGGCGCGTTCCTGGGCTACCTGCGTTCCAGGCTGGCGGCGAAGCCGGGTGCCGAGGCAGCCGATGCCCTGCTGCAGGGCAAGGCCCGGCCGTCGCGGCAGCTGATGACCGTTGCCGCCGAAGAGGTGCGCAATCGGGAGCAGTTCGTGCTGCTGGACGAACAGCGGCTCGCCTACGAAACGGTCATGTCGGCGGTCCGACAGGCCCGGCGGTCCAACCGCAAGCAGGTCGTCGTCGTAGCCGGCGGCCCGGGCTCCGGCAAGAGCGTGATCGCCCTCTCCCTGTTGGGCGACCTCTACCGGCGCGGGGTGCCGGCCCTGCACGCCACCGGTTCGCAGTCCTTCACCAAGACGATGCGCAAGGTCGCCGGTGCCCGCAAGCCCGAGGTCCAGCGGCTCTTCCGATATTTCAACAGCTTCATGGAGGCCGAACCGAACGACCTGGACGTGCTGGTCTGCGACGAAGCACACCGGCTCCGCAAGACCTCCGCCAACCGCTACACCAAGGCGGCTCTGCGTACCGGCCGTCCACAGGTGGCAGAGCTGATGGACGCCGCCCGGGTTCCGGTGTTCCTGCTGGACCAGCACCAGGTGGTGCGTCCGGGCGAGATGGGGACCGTGGAACAGATCCAGGCGGCTGCGGCCGAACAGGACCTGGACTGCACGGTAGTGAGGCTCGACAGCCAATTCCGATGCGGTGGCAGCGACGCCTACCTGCGATGGGTGGTCGACCTGCTGGGACTCGAAGGCAACGCACCCACCGTGTGGGAACCGGACGACAAGGTACGACTTCTGACCGCCGACAGCCCGCAGGAGCTGGAGGACCTCCTGGCCGCCCGACGGGCCCAGGGCTACGGCGCGCGTATGTCCGCGGGCTACTGCTGGAAGTGGACGACGAAGATCACTTCGCGCATGCACTCCCTGCCCAGCGATGTGGTCATCGGCGACTGGGCCAGACCGTGGAACCTCTACGGCGACCGCGCCCTGCTCGGCGCCCCACCGGCGCCCCTCTGGGCAACCGACCCCGCCGGGTTCGGACAGATCGGGTGCGTCTACACCGCGCAGGGCTTCGAGTACGACTGGTCCGGCGTGATCATGGGTCCGGACCTCGTCTGGCGTACGGACCGATGGGTGGTGGACCGCAGCGCCTCCAAGGACCCGTCCTTCACCAAAGCAACCCCGGACGAGGACGTCGACCGCCTCGTCCGCAACACCTACAAAGTGCTGCTTACCCGGGGGATGATCGGCACGATCGTCTACTCGACGGACCCGGAAACCCGCGAAAAGCTCCGCTCACTGATCCCTCCAGCGCTCTAGCCCCCGACAGCGCCCGAAGCCATGCCTACACGGTCCGGGCGCTCCACCCCGAAATCCACACCCTCGGAGCCGACTCGCGGGATAGCATGATCGCGCTGCGCACCTTCCCGGAGGGTACGAGGCTGCGTTCCTGAGTTCGCTCCAACGAGCTGCGGGTGACGAATGGTTGTGCCCGTCGTGTGGTGACACGCGACGCGAGCGTGGATGCCCGGTAGGGCGTCCCCCTGCCATTCCGATCTCACTGCTTTGGAGTGGCCATGACCTCGGTCGAGTACAAGTCTGCGCGTCGTGAAAGGATCCGCGCGATCCTGATCGAGATCGCTGCCGAAGTCGTCTCCAACCTTCTGGTGACGGCCCTGGTGGCGGTTGCAAGTCTGCTCTTCTAGCGCAGACCGGTGGCGGGCCCGGTGAGCCCGCCACCTCACTCGTGCAACAGCGCTACTCAGAACAGCCGTAGATCAGGCGCCTGCGACCCCGCACCCTTACGACGTCTTCCCTTGCCCCGTCCTCGGCCCGGCCGAGGAAGATGCGGCATACGCGCCTCCACTGGCAAGTTCTCCCAGGTGGGACGCAATCCGTGGATCTCGGCCGTGCCGACGAGTTTCTTGAGATAGTCCCGGGTCTCCTTGTCCGTGGAATAGAGGACCGTGGCGCGGCTGGCCCGGGTCATCAGCACGTGATAGGCGTGCCGGACGAGCCGTGCGAATTCCTCGTCGTCGACACTGCCGGCTTTCACCTTCGGATCGAACGAACCCGGCTCGGCGACCCGCTTGATGCCTGGCTCCGCTGTCTTGCGTTCCTTGCCCCGTCGGAACACCCACCGGTCATCGCGGCGCACCATGTCCTCACCCATGATCACGCCGCACCAGTCCCATTCCAGCCCCTGCGCCGTGTACACACAGCCGATCTGGCCGAGGCCGTTCTCATTCACGGACCAGATCCTCGACGGCGGCGCCCCGTCCTCGCAGAAGCTTTCACTGTCCGCGTTCCACGGCCGGTACCACTCACCGATGCGGACGTCGGGCTCCAGCCTTCGCTCCTTGCCGAGCGGCTTCGTCCATGGCCAGCAATAGCCGGCGACCATGCGCGCGGACGCACCGGCGAGTGCTTCCGTACGAATGATCTGTTCGAGATCGTCCGGGGTGTCCGCCACTTCGATGTGCATCAGTCCGTCCGGTCGCCACTTACCGGGCTCCTCGTCCGTCACTCCGAGCAATGCCCGTACCCAGCGGACGTAGGCGTCACTGCCACCGCATCGGAATTGTTCCCGCAGCTTGTACGAAACGATCCGAGCGCCGCGCCGTTCGGCCGCTTCTCTGATCAGATCAACGGTACCGACATCGTTCGGTCGCACGGACTGACCCTCGTCCAGGAAGAAAACCGTCAGGCGGGACGCCGCGAGGAGTTCGTCCACCTGTGGGCCCGTGCCCCAGTCCTCGGGTTTCCAGAATCGGCTGGTCGACCGGTCCCGGAGACGATGTGCCTCGTCGCAGATCAGCACGTCCAAGAGCGGGTCGGGTGGGGTGACGAAGTTACTGAAATAGGTGAACGTCTCCCTGAACTGCCTATCTCCGTAGCCGACGTGCTCTTGAAGGGCCCCGTTGAAGGCCCGGCTGCCACTGGCGTACTTGACCGTACGGCCTTGGGCCTCCAACTCTGCCTTGATCTGTAGGCCGATCGCACTCTTGCCCGTTCCCGCGCCACCGGTCACGAGAAAGATCACCCGCCGCTCATCCGGCACCAAGGCGGGGTGCCGGGGGTTCGGCAGGACCTTCGAAGCCGTCTCCAGCACTTGGTCGGCAACCTCCTTCTGGCGCCCGCGCAGGGTGAAGACGGTGTCGGCTCCTCGGGACCAGATCATGGCGTCGAGCAGCGGGGTGTTGCGCAGACCCATGCTCTGCAACATCCTCTCGGCCACGGAGGCCGCACCGTCCTCGGCAAAGTGCTTCCTGAGGTCGGACAGCAGCTGCTCGCGCCGATCACTCGTGTATATGCGGGCGTAGGAGCCAGTCGGTGCGTCCACGTCGATCAGGGTCCGAACGGAATCGTCGGTGGCATTGTGCAGGTAGGCGAAACCGCCACATTCGAAGTCGGCACCCTGGAACGGGCCGCGAGCGCTCGTGAACGCCTCGTAATATGCGCCCAATTGCAGCGCCGGATGCTTCTTCTCTCCTTTGATGCCCGGCACGTGCAACAGATCCGCGGTCGCCCGTTCCACCCGGCTCACCGTCGACCAACGCTTCAACTCGACCAACTGCACAGAGGCAACGTGACGCTTTGGATGCCGTCCCACCAGAACAACGTCGATAAGGCGGGGATCACCAGGGCAGATCGCCTCATCGAGCGTGGCAGCACACTCGACGATCATCTCCACGTTCCCACGTCCCGCCGCAACCAGGTCGTTCGCGAGGCTCACCAGGCTCTCCGCCCATGCGGAACGCTCCGACTCCGATGCGTCTGCTCCCCGGAAGTACCGCCACCGGGCAGCAAGGTGCGGCACCATCCGGTCACGCGAATCGAGAGTAAGCAGATCCTGCGCCGAAAGCTTCAGCAGGAGCATGGACACGAGGTGGTTCCCCCAAGGCACGAGAGACTCGTGCGGGTGGGGGCATGTCCTGTTCAGGAAGCCCGTCGGGCCGCAGTTCGGATGTGGTGATCTTAAGGGCTGTCCCGTAAATGATCTAAGACAGGCTGCTTGACCAGCCTGTTTTCCGTCACCGGCGAGGGTGAGGTTGTGCACGCGGGCGATGCCGAGCATGGCATGGCGCACGCCGTCGCCCTTGAGGCGGCAGTCGCGGAGGATCTTCCAGGTCTTCGTACGGGCGAAGGCGTGCTCTACGCGGGCGCGGACCTTGCGATGGGAGCAGCGCCCCAGGCCCGGAGTCGGCATCCCACCATCACCGACGGTGGATGACGGCATCACCGCGTCGCGCCACCAGCATCGAACACGGTCCTGGTTCAGACGGCGGCCTGCCGTTCAGAGACCCACCTCCGCGCCGTTCCGACCTCCGCCTCCAACCTAACGTAGCCGCCGCCCGCCTCCGCCTCCGCCTCCGCCCACGACCGACCGACAACAAGTGAGCCGAGCGCCTCGACCAGCCCAGCGCCAACCGGCGGATGCCGGCGCCCGTCCACCATTCAGCACCTTCGCGCAACCGCGTGAACCGCCGAACCAGCGCGCGAGTGACGGCCCAAGGTGATCGACGACGCGGTCGGCTGCCGACTTTGAGACGCCGAAGAGCGGCGCGAGATGCCTCAAGGTCAAGCTGGTGCGCCAGTACGCGGCCACCATCAGGACCCGGTCCTCCAACGGCAGACCCCACGGCCGACCCTTACGTACCGGATCCACTCCCTCTGCGTACCGGATCCACTCCCTCGCGCCGCAGAGCAGTGACCAGATTGCCGAACTGCCGTGGGCTCAGCCCCCGGTGAACGGGGCTATCCAGGACGACTCCGACGCAGTGATCACAGCAGCCAGGCGGAGATCATCTCGGTTGCCGGTCCTGCCCTATCTCGTCGATCCTGTGTGCTCAGCACGCGGGGCAGGGAGGGCGCATGGGGCTCGGTTCTTTTTCCGGGCGATGGAGACACGAGCAGTCCTGATGTCTCCTGGTCCTACAGCGGCTTTGCTGCGTTCCGGCGGCGTCTGGCTCAGGCTGAGGGTTTCACGCTCTCCGAGATGTGGGGCTTCGGCGGCGAACGGCCGTGGAGCGAGGTGCCCACTGCGCTGGAGCCACTCCTCGATCATCCGGACGACGGCGGTGACGACCTCTCGCCCGCCGACTGCGCGGCGATTCTGCCCCGCCTGGAGACCATCACCGATCAGTGGGCACAGGATGGCGACGACATGCTTCACCAGCACATCGAGGACGGTCGCAAGCTGGCGACCGTCCTGCGGCTCTGCATCGAGAAGCACGTACCGCTGGGCTTCGCCTGAATGAACCCCACTTACAGGACAGCCCTTAGACACTTGGGCCCAAATTCGAGTCCGGCCGGCACGCTCTTGCCGTACTGTGTCCAGCCCGCCGTCACGGAGGGCTTTTTGCAGGACAGGGGTATCTAGCAGGGCGGCGTAGCAGTGGCATACGCAACGGAGCCGAATCCTAGCGGCGGGGCGGCCGTCACCTGCTCCCTCAGGAGCCCCTCTGTGCGCCCGGAATTCCTATCCGGTGCCCTTCCCTCCGACGGCCTCGACTGATGACCCTGTAAAGCCGGCGCAGGCTACCGGCGCATGGGAGGTGGCTGACGGGCCCTGAACGCAGAAAAGCCCCGCACCATAAGGTGCGGGGCTTTCCCACAATGATTGTTCGGCGGCGTCCTACTCTCCCACAGGGTCCCCCCTGCAGTACCATCGGCGCTGAAAGGCTTAGCTTCCGGGTTCGGAATGTAACCGGGCGTTTCCCTAACGCAATGACCACCGAAACACTATGAAGTTAACCAACCCGGCAAAGACACAGGTCGTTACTTCAGAACCTACACAGTGGACGCGAGCAACTGAGGACAAGCCCTCGGCCTATTAGTACCAGTCAACTCCACCCGTTACCGGGCTTCCATATCTGGCCTATCAACCCAGTCGTCTACTGGGAGCCTTAACCCCTCAAAGGGGGTGGGAGTCCTCATCTCGAAGCAGGCTTCCCGCTTAGATGCTTTCAGCGGTTATCCTTTCCGAACGTAGCCAACCAGCCATGCCCTTGGCAGGACAACTGGCACACCAGAGGTTCGTCCGTCCCGGTCCTCTCGTACTAGGGACAGCCCTTCTCAAGACTCCTACGCGCACAGCGGATAGGGACCGAACTGTCTCACGACGTTCTAAACCCAGCTCGCGTACCGCTTTAATGGGCGAACAGCCCAACCCTTGGGACCGACTCCAGCCCCAGGATGCGACGAGCCGACATCGAGGTGCCAAACCATCCCGTCGATATGGACTCTTGGGGAAGATCAGCCTGTTATCCCCGGGGTACCTTTTATCCGTTGAGCGACGGCGCTTCCACAAGCCACCGCCGGATCACTAGTCCCTACTTTCGTACCTGCTCGACCCGTCAGTCTCACAGTCAAGCTCCCTTGTGCACTTACACTCAACACCTGATTGCCAACCAGGCTGAGGGAACCTTTGGGCGCCTCCGTTACTCTTTAGGAGGCAACCGCCCCAGTTAAACTACCCACCAGACACTGTCCCTGATCCGGATCACGGACCCAGGTTAGACATCCAGCACGACCAGAGTGGTATTTCAACAATGACTCCACAACCACTGGCGTGGCCGCTTCAAAGTCTCCCACCTATCCTACACAAGCCGAACCGAACACCAATATCAAGCTATAGTAAAGGTCCCGGGGTCTTTCCGTCCTGCTGCGCGAAACGAGCATCTTTACTCGTAATGCAATTTCACCGGGCCTATGGTTGAGACAGTCGAGAAGTCGTTACGCCATTCGTGCAGGTCGGAACTTACCCGACAAGGAATTTCGCTACCTTAGGATGGTTATAGTTACCACCGCCGTTTACTGGCGCTTAAGTTCTCAGCTTCGCCAACCCGAAAGTTGACTAACCGGTCCCCTTAACGTTCCAGCACCGGGCAGGCGTCAGTCCGTATACATCGCCTTACGGCTTCGCACGGACCTGTGTTTTTAGTAAACAGTCGCTTCTCGCTGGTCTCTGCGGCCACCACCAGCTCAGAGTGCAAGACTCATCACCAGCAATGGCCCCCCTTCTCCCGAAGTTACGGGGGCATTTTGCCGAGTTCCTTAACCATAGTTCACCCGAACGCCTCGGTATTCTCTACCTGACCACCTGAGTCGGTTTAGGGTACGGGCCGCCATGAAACTCGCTAGAGGCTTTTCTCGACAGCATAGGATCATCCACTTCACCACAATCGGCTCGGCATCAGGTCTCACCCTCAAGTCATCCGGATTTGCCTAGATGACGGGCTACACCCTTACCCCGGGACAACCACCGCCCGGGCTGGACTACCTTCCTGCGTCACCCCATCGCTTACCTACTACCACCTTGGATCGGCGGCTCCACCACGTCCCTTTGTCCGAAGACTCCAGGCCGGCTTCACGGCCTTAGCATTAATGGATTCGATATTGGGCGTTTCAAAGCGGGTACCGGAATATCAACCGGTTGTCCATCGACTACGCCTGTCGGCCTCGCCTTAGGTCCCGACTTACCCTGGGCAGATCAGCTTGACCCAGGAACCCTTAGTCAATCGGCGCACACGTTTCCCACGTGTGTATCGCTACTCATGCCTGCATTCTCACTCGTGAACCGTCCACAACTCGTTTCCACGGCTGCTTCACCCGGCACACGACGCTCCCCTACCCATCACAGCCTCCGTTAGGAGTATTACTGCAATGACACGACTTCGGCGGTGTGCTTGAGCCCCGCTACATTGTCGGCGCGGAATCACTTGACCAGTGAGCTATTACGCACTCTTTCAAGGATGGCTGCTTCTAAGCCAACCTCCTGGTTGTCTCTGCGACTCCACATCCTTTCCCACTTAGCACACGCTTAGGGGCCTTAGTCGATGCTCTGGGCTGTTTCCCTCTCGACCATGGAGCTTATCCCCCACAGTCTCACTGCCGCGCTCTCACTTACCGGCATTCGGAGTTTGGCTAAGGTCAGTAACCCGGTAGGGCCCATCGCCTATCCAGTGCTCTACCTCCGGCAAGAAACACACGACGCTGCACCTAAATGCATTTCGGGGAGAACCAGCTATCACGGAGTTTGATTGGCCTTTCACCCCTAACCACAGGTCATCCCCCAGGTTTTCAACCCTGGTGGGTTCGGTCCTCCACGAAGTCTTACCTCCGCTTCAACCTGCCCATGGCTAGATCACTCCGCTTCGGGTCTTGGGCACGCTACTCAACGCCCTATTCGGACTCGCTTTCGCTACGGCTTCCCCACACGGGTTAACCTCGCAACATACCGCAAACTCGCAGGCTCATTCTTCAAAAGGCACGCAGTCACGACGCAGAGACAAGTCTCTGCGCGACGCTCCCACGGCTTGTAGGCACACGGTTTCAGGTACTATTTCACTCCGCTCCCGCGGTACTTTTCACCATTCCCTCACGGTACTATCCGCTATCGGTCACCAGGGAATATTTAGGCTTAACGGGTGGTCCCGCCAGATTCACACGGGATTTCTCGGGCCCCGTGCTACTTGGGTGGTTCTCAAGCAAGCCGTTGATGTTTCAGCTACGGGGGTCTTACCCTCTACGCCGGACCTTTCGCATGTCCTTCGCCTACACCAACGGTTTCTGACTTGCCTCACAGCCGGCAGACTGCAAAAGAGAACTCCCACAACCCCAACCACGCAACCCCTGCCGGGTATCACACGTGACTGGTTTGGCCTCATCCGGTTTCGCTCGCCACTACTCCCGGAATCACGGTTGTTTTCTCTTCCTGCGGGTACTGAGATGTTTCACTTCCCCGCGTTCCCTCCACACTGCCTATGTGTTCAGCAGCGGGTGACAGCCCATGACGACTGCCGGGTTTCCCCATTCGGACACCCCCGGATCAAAGCTCGGTTGACAGCTCCCCGGGGCCTATCGTGGCCTCCCACGTCCTTCATCGGTTCCTGGTGCCAAGGCATCCACCGTGCGCCCTTAAAAACTTGGCCACAGATGCTCGCGTCCACTGTGCAGTTCTCAAGCAACGACCAGCCACCCACCACCCCAACCCGAAGGCTGAGTTCACTGGGGCCGGCATCGCGAAGGTCCAGACTCACAGTCCGTACCCTCAGATACCCAACAGCGCGCCCGGCCCACTCCATCAATCCCCACGTTCCACGCCGAAGCAGTACTAGTGACAACCAATCAAGTGCGCCGAATAGTCAACGTTCCACCCATGAGCTAACCACCGTCGAACATTTGCCGACGTAGTGGCTCTGGATCTCTTGCGAGATCTAGATGCTCCTTAGAAAGGAGGTGATCCAGCCGCACCTTCCGGTACGGCTACCTTGTTACGACTTCGTCCCAATCGCCAGTCCCACCTTCGACGATTCCCTCCCACAAGGGGTTGGGCCACCGGCTTCGGGTGTTACCGACTTTCGTGACGTGACGGGCGGTGTGTACAAGGCCCGGGAACGTATTCACCGCAGCAATGCTGATCTGCGATTACTAGCAACTCCGACTTCATGGGGTCGAGTTGCAGACCCCAATCCGAACTGAGACCGGCTTTTTGAGATTCGCTCCACCTCGCGGTATCGCAGCTCATTGTACCGGCCATTGTAGCACGTGTGCAGCCCAAGACATAAGGGGCATGATGACTTGACGTCGTCCCCACCTTCCTCCGAGTTGACCCCGGCAGTCTCCTGTGAGTCCCCATCACCCCGAAGGGCATGCTGGCAACACAGAACAAGGGTTGCGCTCGTTGCGGGACTTAACCCAACATCTCACGACACGAGCTGACGACAGCCATGCACCACCTGTACACCGACCACAAGGGGGACCCTGTCTCCAGGGTTTTCCGGTGTATGTCAAGCCTTGGTAAGGTTCTTCGCGTTGCGTCGAATTAAGCCACATGCTCCGCTGCTTGTGCGGGCCCCCGTCAATTCCTTTGAGTTTTAGCCTTGCGGCCGTACTCCCCAGGCGGGGAACTTAATGCGTTAGCTGCGGCACGGACGACGTGGAATGTCGCCCACACCTAGTTCCCAACGTTTACGGCGTGGACTACCAGGGTATCTAATCCTGTTCGCTCCCCACGCTTTCGCTCCTCAGCGTCAGTATCGGCCCAGAGATCCGCCTTCGCCACCGGTGTTCCTCCTGATATCTGCGCATTTCACCGCTACACCAGGAATTCCGATCTCCCCTACCGAACTCTAGCCTGCCCGTATCGAATGCAGACCCGGGGTTAAGCCCCGGGCTTTCACATCCGACGTGACAAGCCGCCTACGAGCTCTTTACGCCCAATAATTCCGGACAACGCTTGCGCCCTACGTATTACCGCGGCTGCTGGCACGTAGTTAGCCGGCGCTTCTTCTGCAGGTACCGTCACTTTCGCTTCTTCCCTGCTGAAAGAGGTTTACAACCCGAAGGCCGTCATCCCTCACGCGGCGTCGCTGCATCAGGCTTTCGCCCATTGTGCAATATTCCCCACTGCTGCCTCCCGTAGGAGTCTGGGCCGTGTCTCAGTCCCAGTGTGGCCGGTCGCCCTCTCAGGCCGGCTACCCGTCGTCGCCTTGGTAGGCCATCACCCCACCAACAAGCTGATAGGCCGCGGGCTCATCCTTCACCGCCGGAGCTTTCCACCACCAGACCATGCGGTCGGTAGTCGTATCCGGTATTAGACCCCGTTTCCAGGGCTTGTCCCAGAGTGAAGGGCAGATTGCCCACGTGTTACTCACCCGTTCGCCACTAATCCCCTCCCGAAGGAGGTTCATCGTTCGACTTGCATGTGTTAAGCACGCCGCCAGCGTTCGTCCTGAGCCAGGATCAAACTCTCCGTGAATGTTTACCCGTAATCGGGTCAACACACACGAGAGCGGAACGAGTGGGCGGAATAAGCCCTCTCGTTCACAGCGTCCTCGCTGTGTGTGCCACCCCGACCGCATGGGCCGTGGTGGGCTTTTCAAAGGAACCTCATCCTCCGGAGTGTTTCCGGTGGACGGGGTATCAACATATCTGGCGTTGACTTTTGGCACGCTGTTGAGTTCTCAAGGAACGGACGCTTCCTTTGTGCCTGTTTCACCAGGCTCTCCGGGCGCTTCCCTTCGGTCTTGCGTTTCCGACTCTATCAGATCCTCGCTGGCCCGATTTTCGCCGGTGCGTTTCCGCCTTTCGGCTTCTTCGCGTTTCCAACCGTACCAGATCTGTTTCCGTCTCTGGCCCCCTGTTGGAGCGGGGTCGGCCGTTTCGCTTTCGCTTTTCGGCCTTTCCGACTCTATCAGAAGCGATTTCGGTCCGTTGCCGGTCTGAATTCGATTCCGATTACCTGTCGGAGAGGTTTCGCGCCTTTCGGCGTGATCACTACTTTAGCGGAATCCCTCGGCGGCTCATAATCGAGTCCCGGTCCGAATTTCGGCATGCCGAAATTGTTCCCGGTGAGGGGCCGTTCGGTAGTGGTGTGCCGCTGAAGCGGCGGGATGGCTGCCGTGGGGCCTGTCGGCTCCGTGGCAACTCGAATAAGTTACACGATCCTACGGGTGCGGCACGACTTGGGGGGCACTTCCGCGGTGGTTCGGGCTGTCCCGGGCCGCTAGGTCGCCGGACCACCAGGTCACCGGGGCACCAGGTCACCGGGGCACCCACAAGGCAGGGGCACTCCGATGACCTGTCCCGGGTCAGCGCACTCGCAGTGGTAGGCCGCCTGCGAGGGGGACTGCGAGGGACGCCTTGAGCGTTGGTGCTGTCCCCTCCCACTCCGCTGAAGGTTTCGGCGCTCTCGAGGAGTTGCGCCGAGGCCCGGCGTTGCGGCGGCGGCGACCAACAGCGCCTCGACGGTCTCGGCGGCCCCGTCAGAAGAGCCGGAGCAGGCAGACGAGGGAACCGCCTGAGACACCACAAGAGCCGGGCGTCGCGAGCGCCATTTCAGCGTCGCAATCACAAGACCGCAGGTCAGGCGCCCTTAGCTGCCCGCTCCAGCACCACAACGCACTCCACATGGTGCGTCATCGGAAACAAATCAAACGCCCGCATCCGGCGCGGTGCATACCCCGCCTCGGCGAAGTACTTGAGGTCGCGGGCGAGGGCGGCCGGGTCGCAGGCTACGTAGGCGATGCGGCGGGGGGTGAGGGAGGCGAGGTGGGTGACGGTTTTCTTGCCGGCGCCGGCGCGGGGTGGGTCGAGGACGACGAGGTCGACGTCGGTGATGCCGGTGCGGGGCAGGATCTGGTCGACCTTGCCGTGTTCGATGCGGACGCGGTCGAGGTCCTCGAGGTTGTGGCGGGCGTCCTCGACGGCGCGCTTGCCGGATTCGATGCCGAGGACCGCGCCCTTGTCTCCGACGCGTTCGGCGAGGGCGCCGGCGAAGAGGCCGACGCCGCAGTAGAGGTCGAGGGCCATGTCGCCCTTCTTGGGCATCAGGCCCTGCATGACGGCCTCGACCAGGAGGTCGGCGGCCTTCGGGTGGACCTGCCAGAAGCCGCCGTTGCCGACGCGCCAGGTGCGGCCGGCGGCACGTTCGCGGACGAAGGGGCGGCCGTGGACGCGGTGCACGCCGCCGTCCTTCTCCCCGACCCTCATGACCGAGACCGGCTTGTCGAGTTCGACGATGGGGAGGCGGCCGCCGGGGCGGGGGGTGAGGATGACCTGGCGGTCGTGGGAGCCGGTGGCGGCGATCGCCTCGACGGTGGCGATCTGCGGCCATTCGCGCTGCTCGATGCCGAGTTCGGAGACACCGGGGGCGGCGATCATGCAGTGGGTGACCGGCTCGATGTCGTGGGAGCGGTGCTTGCGCAGGCCCGCGTGGCCGTCGGCGTCCACCGCGTACTGGACGCGGGTGCGCCAGGCGGGTACCTCGCCCTTGGCGACCTTGTCGCCTGGGGCGGGCTCGACGGTGCCGTCCCAGCCCGCTTCCTCGGGCGAGAGGCCGGCCAGCCGCTCCAGCTGTTCGGCGATGACCGAGGACTTCAGGCGGCGCTGGGCGCCGGGCGCGGCGTGCTGCCAGTCGCAGCCGCCGCAGCGGCCGGGGCCGGAGAAGGGGCAGGGGGCCTCGACCCTGTCCTTGGAGGCCTCCAGGATCGAGACGGCGTCGGTGCGCAGGAAGCGGGCGCCCTCCTCGCCGTCGGTGACGCGGGCGATGACGCGTTCGCCGGGCAGCGCATGCCGTACGAAGAGGACCTGGCCCTCGTCGGTGCGGGCGACGCAGTGGCCACCGTGGGCGACCGGGCCGACCTCGACCTCGTACTCCTCGCCGACCAGCGACTTCTTGGGTTCTGCCTGCATGGCGGGAGGGCTCCTGGGGTGGGGTGGTGCCGGGGCGGTACGGCGGGACGCCGACCGTCAAGTCTACGGCCCGGCGTGCGGTGCCTCGGTCGGTGCGGTGCCCCGGTCGGCACAGGGCCCGCCGTGTGGCTCCCGGCCCGTGGGTGCCCGGTCGGCACGGTGCCCTGGGCGGCACGGTGCCCCGGTCCGTGCGTGCGTGCAGTTCCGTGCGGCACCCCGGCCCGTGCGGTGCGTGCCGACCAGGCGGTGCCCCGGCCCGTGCGCCGTCGGGGGCGCCGAGGCCCCGCCTGGTCGGCACGGGCGCCGTCGCCCGCCCGCCCGCCCGGCACACCCGCTCCCTCCGGCCAGGGCGGTGCCGTAGCCCCAGCCTCTCGCCCCGTAGCAGCCCCTACTTCATGGTGGCTGCCTTCTCCTTCTTCGGCTGGGCGACCGGGCCACGGCGGACCGCGCCCGGAGCGTTCCACTCGGCGCGCTTGCGGGCGCGCTTCTTGGCGGCCTCGGAGGAGTCCAGCTGCCAGGGCACGGAGGTGACCATGACGCCGGGGGTGAAGAGGAGGCGTCCCTTGAGGCGGAGTGCGGACTGGTTGTGGAGGAGGTGTTCGTACCAGTGGCCGACGACGTACTCCGGGATGTAGACGGAGACGGCGGCGCGCGGGCTCTGCCGGCGCAGCGACTTCACATAGTCGATGATCGGCCGGGTGATCTCGCGGTACGGGGAGGCCAGGACCTTCAGCGGCACCTCGATGCCGCGGCGCTCCCACTCCTCCCGCAGGGCCTTGGTGTCGGCCTGGTCGACGTCCACGCTGACCGCTTCGAGGGTGTCGGAGCGCATCAGCTTGGCGTAGTTCAGGGCGCGCAGGGTGGGCTTGTGCACCTTGGAGACCAGGACGAGGGAGTGCACCCGGGAGGGGCGGACCACATCGTCGTCGGGGGTGTCCTCGGCGGCGATCTCGTCGGCGACCCGGTCGTAGTGGCGGCGGATCGCGGACATCGTCACGAAGAAGATGACCATGCCGAGCAGGGCCACCCAGGCACCGTGGGTGAACTTCGTCAGGAGGACGACCACGAGGACCAGGCCGGTGAAGAAGGCGCCGAAGGCGTTGATGGCGCGCGAGCGGTGCATACGGCGGCGCTTGGCGGGGTCCTTCTCGGTGATCAGATGGCGGTTCCAGTGACGGACCATGCCGATCTGGCTGAGTGTGAAGGAGACGAAGACGCCGACGATGTAGAGCTGGATGAGGCGGGTGGAGTCCGCGCCGTAGAGGTAGACCAGGATCGCGGCGGCGCCGGCCAGCAGGACGATGCCGTTGGAGAACGCCAGGCGGTCACCGCGGGTGTGCAGCTGGCGCGGCAGATAGCGGTCCTGGGCGAGGATCGAGCCGAGCAGCGGGAAGCCGTTGTAGGCGGTGTTGGCGGCCAGGAACAGCACCAGCGCGGTGGCGGCGGCGAGCACGACGAACAGCAGGCTGCCCTTGCCGAAGACCGCCTCGGCCACCTGCGAGATGACCGGGTTCTGGGTGTAGTCGGCGCCGACCGGCTTGCCGTGGTCGAGCAGGTCCTTGGCGGGGGTCTCGGCCATCCTGACGTTGGTGGCCATCGCGAGGCCGATGATGCCGCAGAACATGGTGACGGCCAGCCCGCCCATGAGGGCCAGGGTGGTCGCGGCGTTCTTGGACTTCGGCTTGCGGAAGGCCGGCACACCGTTGGAGATCGCCTCGACGCCGGTGAGCGCGGCACAGCCGGAGGAGAAGGCGCGCAGCATCAGGAAGATCAGCGCGAAGCCGGCCAGGCCGCCCTGTTCGGCGTGGATGGTGTAGTCGGCGGTGGGAGCCTTCATGGTGTCGCCCATGACGGCGCCGCGGATCACACCCCAGATGATCATGATGAAGACGCCGGCCACGAAGACATAGGTCGGGATCGCGAAGAGCTTGCCCGATTCCTTGACGCCACGCAGGTTCATCAGCGTCAGCAGCACGATGATGCCGATCGCGCACAGGGTCTTGTGCTCGACGACGAACGGGATCGCGGAGCCCAGGTTCTCCACTCCGGAGGAGATGGAGACCGCGACGGTCAGCACATAGTCGACGAGCAGGGCGCTGGCGACGGTGAGACCGGCCTTGGGACCGAGGTTGGTGTTGGCCACCTCGTAGTCGCCGCCGCCGCTCGGGTAGGCGTGCACGTTCTGCCGGTACGACGCGACGACGGTGAACATCAGCACCACGACCGCGACCGCGATCCAGGGGCTGAAGCTGTACGCAGACACACCCGCGACGGACAGGACGAGCAGCACCTCGCCCGGCGCATAGGCCACGGAGGACAGCGGGTCGGAGGCGAAGACGGGGAGTGCGATGCGCTTGGGAAGCAGGGTTTCCCCGAGCTTGTCGCTGCGCAGTGCGCGCCCGATCAAGATCCGTTTGGGCACGTCGGTCAGTTTGGACACGCAGAGGATGCTAAGCCTTCGTCAAGGTCTGCGCCCACCCGCTCCCCGCACGGTCTGTGGCGTGGAGGAGCAGAGCGGGGCGGCCGGGGCGCGTCCGGCCTGCTGAGGGGCGCGCGCCAGGCCACGCCTCCACAGGATCCGCACGTCACACGCACGGCACGACCTCGTCAGGGCGCCGTGAGGACGCCGTGCGGACGCCGTCAGGGCGCCTTCGTGGCATTCGTCACGGGGGCGTCGGTGCCTTCACAGGGCGCGACTCCGAGGTGACAGCGGGGTGACAGCGAGGTGGCGGGGCGGGCGGTCGGGGCGGGTGAGCAGGGGCCCTCGTGCCCGGGCGTGCGGTGGGCGCCGCGGCGTCGGCCGGCGGGGAGCGCGTCACCCCCGCCCCCGGCCGCTCCTGCCGGACGGGTCACCCCTGCCGGACGCCGCTCGGCCGGGCCGCGGCCGCCGGCGGGTTACGGACGTGCAGATCGCCCAGTCCCTGCCGGGTGGCGACCAGCAGCACCCGGTCCTGCGGCCGCAGGACATAGTCGTCGCCGAGCTCGTGCACCAGCCGCGCCGGGGTGCGCTCCTCGGCCGGCGGGGGCGTGGCGGCGGCGCCCGCGGCGTCCGGCTCCGGGTCGTCGGGTGCGGAGGTGTCGACCGCCAGCACCCGCAGCCGCCCCGGCCGCAGCACCTCGGCGACCGTACGGCCCTCCAGCGCGGCATGGCCCCGTGCCTCCACCCGGGCGATCAGCAGGACCCGGCGCTCGACCGGAATGGCCCCGAGGATCTGGCGCCCCATCATCGCGCCGGCGAAGGCGGGTGCGGCCAGGTAGGTGACGCTCCGGCTGCGGGTCAGCGCCCCTGGGTGCGCGGCACGCAGGGTGCGGTAGACGGCGGTGGCGAACCGGTCGTCGAACAGCCGCAGTGTCACCCGTAGCCGGGGACTGACCGAGCGTGCGTAGAGGGCGGCCTCCAGATTCGTGGTGTCCTCGCTGGTCAGGGCGAGCAGAGTGGCCGCCCGGTCGATCATCGCGGCTTCCAGGACGCCTTCCTGTGTGACGTCCCCCAGGACGGTCGGCACCCGCAGCCGGCGGGCCAGGGCAACGCCCCGTGCCTCCGGGTCCCCCTCGATGCACACCACGGGGATGCCCATCTCGTGCAGCCGCGCCAGTACCCGGGTGCCGACCTTGCCGAGGCCCAGCAGCACCACATGGCCCGACAGCCCGCGCGGCGGACGGCGCAGCGCCGAGGCGCTGCGGAAGGTGCCGAGCCCCTCGAACGCCGCCGCGACCAGCACCGGCAGCAGCAACAGCCCGGTCAGCCCGGACAGCAGCTGCAGCACCTTGCGGGGCGCCGGATCGTTGATCGCCGGCTCGTTGATCGCGAAGAGGTCCAGCAGCGAGAGGTAGACGGCGTGCACCGGGTCCTCGCCCAGGGTCAGGGAGGACGCGACGGCCAGCGCCAGCACCGCACCGACGACCCCGCCCAGGGACCAGCGCAGCCGCCGGGAGAAGAGGGACGCGAGCGGGGCGCCCCGGCCCCGGAGCCATCGGCGGCGTACCGGGCGGCCCGTATAGGAGACGGTCTCCAGGACGACGGTGCCGCAGCCGACGGCGGCCGCGGCCGCCGCATCGTCCGGCAGGAGGACGGGCCCCTCGTCACCGGCCGCCGAACCGGGCGCGTCCGCCGGGTCGTTGGCGGACGCGGAGAGCAGCGCCAGGGTGCACAACCCGGGGGCGCCGGGCCGGCCGGGCGGCACCGGCGTACGCTCCGCGGCCCGCAGCAGCAGCCCGTCCGCCTCGATGACCTTGCTGGTACCGGCGACCGCGGCGCCCGCCAGCGCGGGGGCCACGGTGTCGGCGTCGGACAGCACGGTCGTGGAGGCGTCGACGCCCTCCGCGTCCCCGCCCTCTTCTAAGTCCAGCGCGGCGACCGCCGCCGCCTGGTCGAGCAACTCCTCCAGATGCTGGCCGAGTTTGCGGTTGTAGAGCCGGATGACCAGCCGCAGCCGGGGGTTGAGACGGCGGGCGCGCAGCGCGGCATGGATGTTGAGCTCATCGTCGTCATAGACCAGAGCCAGCGCGCCCGCCCCGGCGATACCGGCCTCGCTCAGCGCCGCGTCGTCCGGCTGCGCCGCCTCCAGGATCCGTACCGTCTCCTCCGGTGGCTCCGCACCGTCCCCGGGCGCCTCGGACCCGGGTGACGACGGACGCACCATCGCCGCCGACATCCGGCCCAGCAGCGCGCCGGCCCGGCCGAGCGCGCGGGCCGGGGGCGGAATGCGGGGGCGGTGCGGCTCCCGGGCGGAGGGGACGACGAGCGTCACCCGTTCGCCGTAGACGTCCCGGAGTTCGGCGGCCAGACGATGGGCCAGCGCATCGTCGCCGCAGACCACCATGTGCGAGGTGTAGGAGCCCTGTTGGGGCTGGAGAGGCAGGTTGGGCACACCTCGTAGCGTGCCTTACGGGCCCGGCGCGGCGCAGCCCGGCACGGGATGCCGTCACACCGGCGGTGCGGACCCGCTGTGGACCGCTGCCCACCGCGCCCCTTACCGGAACCGCCATTACGGCTACGGTTGTACCGGACCACGGTGCGCCCGGCGCTCCCGCTGACGCACCCGGTCCTGTCACGAGCCGTGGCTTCGTGTCGCCGGTACTGGGAGAAGAAGGTAGTGAGCAGGGTGTTTGTGCAGGTCAGCGCGCTAGTACAGGGCACGGGGTAATCAGCATGCACATCGTCATCATGGGGTGCGGGCGGGTGGGCTCCGCGCTCGCGCAGACCCTGGAGAGCCAGGGTCACACCATCGCGGTGGTCGACCAGGACCCGACCGCGTTCCGCCGCCTGGGCTCGTCCTTCGGCGGCCGCCGGGTGACCGGCGTCGGCTTCGACCAGGACACCCTGCGCGAGGCCGGTATCGAGGAGGCGGGTGCCTTCGCGGCCGTCTCCAGTGGTGACAACTCGAACATCATCGCCGCCCGGGTGGCCCGCGAGATGTTCGGTGTCGAGAATGTCGCGGCCCGTATTTACGACCCTCGCCGCGCCGAGGTCTACCAGCGCCTGGGCATCCCCACCGTCGCCACCGTCCGCTGGACGGCCGACCAGATGCTGCGCCGGCTGCTGCCGTCGGGCGCCGAGCCGCTGTGGCGCGACCCGAGCGGCGGCGTCCAGCTCGCCGAGGTGCACACCGCCGCCTCCTGGGTGGGGCACAAGATCAGCACCCTGCAGGAGGAGACCGGCGTCCGCGTCGCCTTCCTCACCCGACTGGGCGAGGCGATGCTGCCGACCTCACAGACGGTGCTGCAGGAAGGCGACCTGGTGCACGTGATGATGCGCACCGACGAGGTCGAGAAGGTCGAAGCGGCATTCGCCACGGGTCCTGAGGGGGCGCACGCATGAGGGTCGCAATCGCGGGCGCCGGCGCGGTGGGCCGTTCCATCGCCGGGGAGCTCCTGGAAAACGGGCACGAGATCCTGCTCATCGACAAGGCGCCGACCGCCATCTCGGTCGAGCGGGTGCCGCTGGCGGAGTGGCTGCTGGCCGACGCCTGTGAGATCACCTCGCTCGACGAGGCGGCGCTGCAGCGCTGCAACGTCGTCATCGCGGCGACCGGCGACGACAAGGTCAACCTCGTCGTGTCGCTGCTCGCCAAGACCGAGTACGGCGTGCCGCGGGTGGTCGCTCGGGTCAACAACCCGAAGAACGAGTGGCTGTTCAACGAGTCCTGGGGCGTCGATGTCGCGGTCTCCACACCGCGTCTGATGTCGGCCCTGGTCGAGGAGGCGGTGAGCGTCGGCGATCTCGTACGGCTGCTGCGCTTCAGCCACGGTGACGCCAACCTCGTCGAGCTGACGCTGCCCCCGGAGGCCGCGCTGGCCGGTACCCGGGTCGGCGATGTCGAGTGGCCCGAGGACACCTCCCTGGTCACGATCATCCGCGGTACGCGGGTGCTCACGCCCAACAAGGAGGACGCGCTGGAGGCCGGCGACGAGCTGCTGTTCGTGGCGGCGCAGTCGCGCGAGGAGCAGCTGGAGGATCTGCTGTCGATGCGGCGCGAGGACGCGTAGCGACGGCGGCGGCGCCCCGGCGCGCGGCGGACGGCCGGCGCGGGGGCGCACCCACCGGTGGCAACGACGCCGGGGCCCAGGAACCAAGCGGTTCCCGGGCCCCGGCGTTCGTGTGGGTGCCTGCCGTCAGCGGCGGTGGCGCGGTCCGCGCGGACGCTCCGTGGCGGCCTCCGCGGCGCTCCCGGCCGTCAGATCCGGTGGCAGGTCGACGGCGGCCCGGTCGAGCGTCTCGCGCTCGCCACGGCGCCGCTCCTCGGCCTCCTGCTCGGCCTTCTCCTTCGCCTCCATCTCCGCGAAGACATCGATCGGCGCCGGCGCCTTCGCCAGGAAGACCCAGGTGAGATAGACCGCCAGCAGGAACGGCGGGATCTTCAGCGCGATCAGCACCCAGCCGAGCTGGGTGGTGTCCGCCCACCAGTACAGCGGGAAGAGGATCGCGCACTTGGCGAGCAGGATCAGCCCCCAGGCCCAGCTGGCCTTCGCGTAGGCCTTCTTCCGGCCCGGGTTACGGGTGCGCCAGGAGAGGTTCTCCTTGAACACCGGTCCCAGGATCAGCCCGATCAGCGGGACGCCGGCGAGCGTGGTGAGGATGTAGGCGAAGGCCAGCCCGAGGGTGTAGAGCATGCCCGGCAGGTAGAAGTCCTTGGCGTTGCCGGTCATCATCGCGAAGACCACGCCGAAGGCCACCCCGAAGACGCCGCTGAAGGCGTGCTTGACGGTGTCCTTGCGGATCAGGCGGGCGGCCGCCAGCACCAGCGAGACGGCCAGCGCGGCGATCGCCGAGAGGTGCAGGTCCTTGTTGATCGTGAAGATCGTGACGAACAACAGGCCGGGGACGACGGTCTCCACCATGCCGCGTACCCCGCCGAACGCCTCGAACAGCGCCGCCTCGGTCACCTGCCTGCCGTCGGGGGCTCCGTCGGCGCCCTGGTCGGGCGAGGCGGGTGGGGGGCCTGCGGAGGCGTCGTGATCGGCCTGCGCGTCAGTCGTCGGTCGGTCGTAAGACGTCACCGGCTACTCCTGTCCGAGCGGTCGGAGTTCGTACTTCGGATTGAAGAGCACCCGGCGTCCGTGGCTCAACGAGACCCGGCCCGAGGCGATGAGCTTGCGGCCCGGCTCTATCCCGACGATGGAGCGGCGTCCGAGCCACACCACGTCGAGCGCGGCGGTGCCGTCGAACAGCTCCGCCTCGAGCGCGGGCACACCGGCGCGTGGCCGCAGCGTGACATGCCGCAGAGTGCCGGTGACCTTCACTATCTGCCGGTCGTCACAGTCGCAGATACGGGTGCATCCCGCGTCCTGCGCATCCTGTTGCAGCTCGGCGGACTGCAACTCCTCCTCGGAGGAGGACAGCCTGTCGAGCAGCCGGCGGAAGCGTCCGGCCGGCTTCTCGGATCGGGTCCCAGCACTCATGGCCCCAGCGTACCGGTGGCCGGGTCCCGGGATCACGGCCCGCACACGGAGTTCGTCCCCACCGCACAAAGCCGCGGCCGGCGCCGGGCGCTACTGCTCGAACCGGTAGCCCATCCCCGGCTCCGTGATGAAGTGCTTCGGATGCGAGGGATCGCTCTCCAGCTTGCGGCGGAGCTGGGCCATGTACACCCGCAGATAGTTGGTCTCGGTGCCGTACGAGGGCCCCCAGACCTCCTGGAGCAGCTGCTTCTGGCTGACCAGCCGGCCCGCGTTGCGGACCAGGACCTCCAGCAGATGCCACTCGGTGGGGGTCAGCCGGATGTCCCGGCCGCCGCGGTTGACCTTCTTCGCGGCGAGATCGACGGAGAAACCTTCCGTCTCCACGATCACCTCGTCCTCGGCCGGCCCGGTCGGCTCGGCCCGGCGCACCGCCGCCCGCAGCCGGGCCAGCAGCTCGTCCATGCCGAACGGCTTGGTGACGTAGTCGTCCGCGCCGGCGTCCAGCGCCTCCACCTTCTCGTCGGAGGTCTGCCGGGCGGAGAGCACCAGGATCGGCACCCTCGTCCAGCCCCGCAGCCCCTTGATCACCTCGACCCCGTCCATATCGGGCAGACCGAGGTCAAGGACGATGACATCGGGGTGGCGGGCGGCGGCGAGTTTGAGGGCGGTGGCCCCGTCGGGGGCGGCGTCGACCTCGTACTTGCGCGCCTTCAGGTTGATCACGAGGGCGCGCACGATCTGCGGCTCGTCATCGACCACAAGCACCCGGTTCACTGGCGTTCTCCTCGTGGTGTCGTCTCCCGGCGGGCCGGGCCCGCCGGGCGTGGGATGAGGGGGATCCGTGCGGCCCGGCTCATGTGGTGGCCTGGGCGGGAAGATCGGGCCTGGCCGGTGGACGGCCGGGCGCGGCCCGGAGGGTCAGGACCATGGTCATCCCGCCTCCCGGGGTGTCCTCGGCGGCGAGCGTGCCGCCCATCGCCTCCGCGAAACCGCGCGCCACGGCCAGTCCCAGGCCCACCCCGGCACCGCGCGGAGCGTCACCGTAGCGCTGGAAGGGCTCGAAGATCCGGTCCTTGGCACTGTCCGGCACACCGGGGCCACGGTCGGCGATGCGCAGCTCCACCCGGTCACCGAGCGCACTGGCCGAGACCAGCACCACCGCACCGTCCGGGCTGTACTTCACGGCGTTCTCGACGAGATTGGCGACCGCGCGTTCCAGCAGCCCCGGATCGACGGCGACGATCGGCAGCTCCTCGGGGATGTCGAGGGTGACACTGCCCTCCGGGACGCCGCCGAGCGCCATCGGCACCACCTCGTCGAGGTCGATCTCCCTGATCAGCGGGGTGACCGTGCCGGTCTGCAGCCGGGACATGTCCAGAAGATTGCCGACGAGATGGTCCAGCCGGTCGGCGCCCGCCTCGATGCCGGCCAGCAGCTCCGCCTCGTCCTCCTGGGACCAGGCGACGTCGTCGGAGCGCAAGGAGGTGACGGAGGCCTTGATGCTCGCCAGCGGGGTCCGCAGGTCATGGCTGACGGCGGCCAGCAACGCGGTCCTGATGCGGTTGCCCTCGGCCAGCTCCCGGGCCCGCTCCGCCTCGCCCACCAGCCGCTGCCGGTCCAGGACGACGGCGGCCTGGGCGGCGAACGCGGCCAGCACCCGGCGATCCTCGGCGGGCAGCACCCGGCCGGTCAGCGCCAGCGCCATGTGGTCACCCACGGGCATGTCGACATCGGCGTCCTCGGGGCGCAGCAGCGGCTTGCCGTGGTCCGTACCGGCCCGGCCCGCACAGGTCCACGGCTCGACATCGCCGGCCCGCTCCAGCAGCGCCACCGTCTCCATCCCGAAGGTCTCGCGTACCCGCTCCAGCAGGGCGTCCAGGGTCGTCTCACCGCGCAGCACACTGCCCGCCAGGAAGGAGAGGATCTCCGACTCGGCGCGCAGCCTGGCGGCCTGGTGGGTGCGGCGGGCCGCGAGATCCACCACGGAGGCGACCGAGACGGCCACCGCGAAGAAGATCACGATGGCGACGAGGTTCTGGGGGTCGCTGACCGTGAGGGTGTGGGTGGGCGGGGTGAAGTAGAAGTTCAGCAGCAGCGAGCCGACCGCGGCCGACGCCAGCGCCGGCAGCTGCCCGCCGAGCAGCGCGGCGACCACCGTCAGGAAGAGGAAGAGCAGGACGTCGTTGGCCAGGCCGGGTCCGTTCGCCATGCTGGTCAGCAGCAGCGAGAGCAGGACGGGTCCGACGACGCCGACGAGCCAGCCGGCGATGATCCGGGTCCGCCCCAGCCGCGCACCGCGCGCCACCGGCAGTCCCCGGCCCTTGGCGACCTCGTCGTGGGTGACGATGTGCACATCGAGATCGGGCCCGGACTCGCGGGCGACCGTCGCGCCCACCCCCGGCCCGAAGATGTACTGCCAGGCCTTGCGGCGACTGGAGCCCAGCACGATCTGGGTGGCGTTGACCCCCCGCGCGAACTCCAGCAGCGCGCTCGGTATGTCGTCGCCGATGACGTGATGGAACGTCCCGCCGAGATCCTCCACCAGGGTGCGCTGGACGGCGAGTTCCTTGGGCGAGGCCGAGGTCAGCCCGTCGCTGCGCGCTATGTAGACGGCGAGCACCTCGCTGCCCGAGCCCTTGGCCGCCATCCGGGCCGCGCGGCGGATCAGCGTGCGCCCCTCCGGCCCGCCGGTCAGTCCGACGACGATGCGCTCCCTCGCCTGCCAGGTGGAGCGGATGGAATGCTCCGCGCGGTACTCCTGCAGATACTCGTCCACCCGGTCGGCGACCCACAGCAGCGCCAGCTCGCGCAGCGCCGTGAGGTTGCCCGGCCGGAAGTAGTTGGACAGGGCGGCGTCCACCTTGTCGGGCTGGTAGATGTTGCCGTGCGCCATCCGGCGGCGGATCGCCTGGGGCGACATATCGACAAGCTCGATCTGATCGGCCCGCCGGACGATCTCATCCGGCACGGTCTCCCGCTGCCGGACACCCGTTATGGACTCGACGACGTCCCCGAGTGACTCCAGGTGCTGGATGTTGACGGTCGAGATCACATCGATCCCCGCTTCCAGCAGCTCCTCGATGTCCTGCCAGCGCTTGCCGTTGCGCGAACCCGGGACGTTGGTGTGCGCCAGCTCGTCGACCAGCGCCACGGCCGGCCCGCGTTCCAGGACCGCATCCACGTCCATCTCGGTGAAAACCGTGCCGCGGTACTCCAGCTCCCGGCGCTGGATCTGCTCCAGCCCGTGCAGCATGACCTCCGTACGGGGCCTGCCATGGTGCTCGACGAACGCCACGACGACATCCGTCCCCCGCTCCACGCGCCGGTGCGCCTCGGACAGCATCGCGTACGTCTTGCCGACGCCCGGTGCCGCGCCGAGATATATCCGTAGCTTGCCGCGTGCCATGGCCCCATTGTCTTACGTGAAGGCCGCCCCCACCGGGCTGAACCTGCTGCGACCCTACCGACCGAACAAGGGGACAAAAGGTGCAGTTGGCTACTTCGGGTTCGGTCTTGACGCGACTCTGATACGGGGGTGGGGGATGGGTGAGGCCTGGGGGCGTGGCGGGTGGGGGCTTTGGGGGAGCGGGGTGGGTGGAGTTTCGGGTGGGTGGTGCGTCGGGGGGCGCGGTCGGGTGCGTGGGGCGAGTGGGGCGAGTGGGGCGGCGCATCGGGTGGCGGCGAGCGGGGTGGCACGTCGGGTGAACGCGGACGGGTCCGTGGGCCGGCGCATCGGGTGGCGGCGAGCGGGTGGCACGTCGAGTGAACGCGGACGGGTCCGTGGGCCGGCGCATCGGGTGGCGGCGAGCGGGTGGCACGTCGGGTGAACGCGGACGGGTCCGTGGGCCGACGCATCGGGTGGCGGCGAGCGGGATGGTGACTCAGCGCGTCAGGTGGCCGCCATCGGGGTGCGTGAGGTGGTGCGCCGGGTGGCCGCCGTCGGGTGCGTGGGATGACGCGTCGAGTGGCGGCAATCGGGTTGGGGGCGGCGCGTCAGGGGGAGTCGCCCAGGGATGAGGGGGAACGGCCGACCCGGAGGCCGATTCGGCCGGGGCGCGCCCCGTACGGGCAGATGCAGGCGGGCGCCGCGCGAAGAGGTACGCGACGCCCGCCGCGCGTCCGGCTGACGGGCCGGACCCGGGCGGCGCACACCACGCGCCGCCGTCGGCGGCTGCCCCGGCGGCGCAGATCGCCCGGTCATGCCCCCATGACACCGGCCGGTGCGGAGGCACACCAGCCCAAGACGCCTTCTCTGACGCTTCCCTGACGCCGAATACCCCCCGAGGAAGGTGTGGACCGTGGCCGGAAATATGCCGTCGCCCGGCCACCGGCCGCCTGCAACGATGCCCCACATGACCGAGGCACATCTGACGACGCCCCGCATGACCGACGTACGCATCGCCCACACCGCCGACCTGGACGCCGCCACCCTCAAGGCGGCCCGCACCCTCCTCTACGACGTCTTCGACGACATGACCGCGGAGGACTGGGAACACTCACTCGGCGGGCTGCACGCCCTGATCCACGAGGACGGCGAACTGATCGGCCATGCGTCCGTCGTCCAACGACGCCTGCTGCACGACGGCCGGGCCCTGCGCTGCGGATATGTGGAGGGCGTCGGCGTACGCGCGGACCGGCGCGGCCGCGGCCATGGCGCGGCCCTGATGGACGCCCTGGAGCGGGTGGTGCGCAGCGGCTACGACCTCGGCGCGCTCGGCGCCGCCGACGAGGCCGCGACCTTCTACGCGGCCCGTGGCTGGCAGCAGTGGCGCGGCCGCTCCTGGGCACTCACCCCGGACGGCATCCAGCGCACCGCCGACGAGGACGGCTGCATCTACGTCCTGCCGACCGCGGCCACCCCGCTCGACCTCGACACCGACCTCACCTGCGACTGGCGCGACGGCGACGTCTGGTGACACCCGGGAGGGGCGGGTGGGGTGGGTGGGGCGGGTGGGTCATCGGGTCCGGCGGGTTGGGCGGGTTGAACGGGGATGCCCCCGGGGCCGGGCGGGGCCCACCGTCCCCGCTCGGCGTGGGATGCCCCTGGGAGCCCTCCCCTCCCCACCCCACCCCCCTCCTCACCCCACCCCCGGCCCCGCACCCGCCTCCGTGATCACGCCATCGCTCAACTCCAGGACGCGGTCGGCCAGGCCCAGGAGGTTTGCGTCGTGGGTCGCCACCAGGGCCGTGACGCCCTCGCTGCGGACGACGGCGCGCAGCAGGTCCATCACCTCCATGCCGGTCTCAGCGTCCAGTTGCCCGGTCGGCTCGTCGGCTATGAGCAGGGCAGGTCGGTTGGCGAGTGCACGGGCGATGGCCACACGCTGCTGCTGACCGCCGGAGAGTTCGCCGGGCCGCTGCTCGGCATGGTCGGACAGGCCCACCAAGGACAGCAGGAGCGCAACGCGGTCCTCACGCTCGCGCGGTGGGACCTTGCGCAGCCGCAGCGGCACCCCGACGTTCTCCGCGGCGCTGAGTATCGGTATCAGCCCGAACGACTGGAAGACGAACCCTATGCGGTCACGGCGCATCTCCAGCAGCCCGCTCTCGCCGAGGTCGGCCAGCGGTGTCCCGCCGACGGTGATCCGTCCGGAGTCGGGGGTGTCCAGGCCGCCGATGAGGTTGAGAAGGGTCGTCTTGCCTGATCCGGAACGGCCGCGCAGGGCGACAAGTTCGCCCCTCGGGACGCTGCAGGACACCCCACGCAGGGCGTGTACGGCACCGGCATCGCTGCCGTAGCTGCGGTGCAAGTCCTCGACGACGACCATCGGACCGGCCGTCGGCGGACCGGCGACCGCCACTCCCGCCCTCGCCCCCTCCCCAGGCGCCTCGTGCACCTTGTGTGCCTCGTGTGCCTCGTTCCGAGCCCCGCTCCTGCGTCGGCTCTCGCCCGACGCGCTTCCCCCGCCATTCATGGTCTGCTCCCCCACTCCGTTCACGCACCACTTCCCCCGCACCGGCCCAGCCACCGCTCTCGGAACAGCCCCTGCGGCGCCAACTGCCCCCGCCTGCCTACACCTTGACCGCCTCTGTCGCGGACCGCGGTTTGCCTGCCGGTGGCGTCAGTATGCGTACCGCGCGCTTCGGCGGGCAACGCCTGTGGATAACTCTCGGACCAGCTTCGCCTCACGCCCCGGACCGGTCCGGATCAGCTCCGCATCAGCCCCGGATCAGCCCGGGTTCTCCGCGTGGGTCAAGGGGCCACCCAGCGGACGAAGAGGTTGAGAGAGACCTCGCCAATCACCCTGCGCACAACGGCTGTTAGCCGACGCACCCCTCACAAAAAAGACGGAGCGGCCCCGGAAAATCTCCCCAGGGCCGCCCCTTCGCACCCCGCAGCGGCAACGCGGCCATCCGGTGCGGCACCGCCGCCCCGCACCGGCCGGCTCAGCCGCGCCCGCGCTCCGTCACCCGCGCTCAGCTCTTGCCTTCGCTCCGCACCAGCTCCTTCAGTGCGATGTTCAGCTCCAGGACGTTCACCCGCGGCTCCCCCAGGAAGCCGAGGGTGCGTCCGTCGGTGTGTTCCTTGACCAGCTTGTCCACCGTGCCGGCGGGGAGGTGGTTCCGCCGGGCGACCGTGGCCGCCTGCAGTTGGGCGTAGGCCGGGGAGATGTCCGGGTCGAGGCCGGAGCCGGAGGAGGTGACGGCGTCCGCCGGGACCTTCGACTCGGGGACTCCGTACGTGACGGAGACCCATTGCCTGCGCTCCTTCACCGCCTTGATGAGGTCGGTGTTGGTGGCGCCCAGGTTGGAGGCGCCGGAGACCTGGAGGTCGTACTGGGTGTTGACGCCGTTGGCCTTGTTGCTGCCCAGTCCCGCCGAGGGGCGCGGCTGGAAGTACCTCAGGTCGGGGACCGGATCGCCGTCCTTGTCCTTGCCCTTGTCGTAGCGCTGGCCGATCAGCGAGGAGCCGACGACCTTGCCCTGGTGGCTCACCTCGGAACCGTTGGCCTTATGGGGGAACGCCGCCTGCGCCACTCCGGTGACCACCAGCGGGTAGAGGACGCCGCAGACCACGGTCAGTACGAGCAGGGCGCGCAGGCCCGCCCCGATCAACCGGGCGGTGTTGCGTACGGAGTTGTTCACGGCGGTCACCCGATTCCGGGGAGGAGAGAGAGCAGCAGGTCGATGAGTTTGATGCCGATGAAGGGGGCGATCAGGCCGCCGAGTCCGTAGACCGCCAGGTTGCGTCGCAGCATCTTGTCGGCGCTGACGGGGCGGTACTGCACGCCCTTGAGGGCGAGCGGTACCAGGGCGACGATGATCAGCGCGTTGAAGATGATCGCCGAGAGGATCGCGGAGTTGGGGCTGGACAGCCGCATGATGTTGAGGGTGTCCAGGCCCGGATAGGCCACCGCGAACATCGCCGGGATGATCGCGAAGTACTTCGCGACGTCGTTGGCGATGGAGAAGGTCGTCAGCGCGCCCCGGGTGATCAGCAGTTGCTTGCCGATCTCGACGATCTCGATGAGCTTGGTCGGGTTGGAGTCCAGGTCCACCATGTTCCCGGCCTCCTTGGCGGCCGAGGTGCCGGTGTTCATGGCCACCCCGACGTCCGCCTGCGCCAGCGCGGGGGCGTCGTTGGTGCCGTCGCCGGTCATCGCGACCAGCTTGCCGCCGGCCTGCTCGCGCTTGATGAGCGCCATCTTGTCCTCGGGCGTGGCCTCCGCGAGGAAGTCGTCCACGCCCGCCTCGTCGGCGATGGCCTTCGCCGTCAGCGGGTTGTCGCCCGTGATCATGACGGTCTTGATGCCCATCTTGCGCAGCTCGACGAAGCGTTCGCGCATCCCGTCCTTGACGACGTCCTTGAGGTGGATGACTCCCAGGACGCGGGGGCCGCTCTCGTCCTCCAGGGCGACCAGCAGCGGGGTGCCGCCGGCCTGTGAGATCGCGTCGGTGAGCTGCTGGGCGTCCTCGGCGACCGTGCCGCCGCGCTCCTTGACCCAGGCAAGGACCGAACCGGACGCGCCCTTGCGGACCTTGCGCCCGTCGACGTCCACACCCGACATCCGGGTCTGGGCGGTGAACGGCACCCACTCGGCGTCCGTCAGCTCGCCCTGATGGCGCTCACGGAGACCGTACTTCTCCTTGGCGAGGACGACGATGGAGCGGCCCTCGGGGGTCTCGTCGGCCAGTGAGGACAGCTGGGCGGCGTCCGCGACCTCGGCCTCGGTGGTGCCGCGTACGGGGACGAACTCGGCGGCCTGGCGGTTGCCGAGGGTGATGGTGCCGGTCTTGTCGAGCAGCAATGTCGATACATCGCCTGCGGCTTCGACGGCGCGGCCGGACATGGCCAGGACGTTGCGCTGCACCAGCCGGTCCATGCCGGCGATGCCGATGGCCGAGAGCAGCGCGCCGATGGTCGTCGGGATCAGACAGACCAGCAGGGCGAGCAGCACGATCATGGGCTGTTCGGCGCCCGCGTAGATCGCGAACGGCTGGAGGGTGACGACCGCCAGAAGGAAGACGATGGTGAGCGACGCGAGCAGGATGTTCAGCGCGATCTCGTTGGGGGTCTTCTGCCGTGCGGCGCCCTCGACGAGGTTGATCATCCGGTCGATGAAGGTCTCGCCGGGCTTCGTCGTGATCTTGATGACGATGCGATCGGAGAGCACCTTCGTGCCGCCCGTCACCGCGGAGCGGTCACCGCCGGACTCGCGGATGACCGGGGCCGATTCGCCCGTGATCGCGGACTCGTCGACGGACGCGACGCCTTCGACGACATCACCGTCACCGGGGATGATGTCACCGGCCTCACACACGACCAGGTCACCGATCCGCAGCTCGGTGCCGGGTACCTGTTCCTCGCTGCCGCCGCTCACTCGGCGCGCCACCGTGTCGGTCTTGGCCTTGCGCAGGGTGTCGGCCTGCGCCTTGCCGCGGCCCTCGGCGACCGCCTCCGCCAGGTTGGCGAAGATGACGGTCAGCCACAGCCAGACGGCGATCGCCCAGCCGAACCAGTCCGACGGGGAGGTGCAGGCGAAGACCGTGGTCAGCACGGAGCCGACCTCGACCACGAACATCACGGGGGACTTGGCCATCACCCGCGGGTCGAGCTTGCGCAGCGCGTCCGGGAAGGACTTGATCAGCTGCTTGGGGTCGAAGAGACCGCCGCCCACACGGCCGTCGCCGGGCTTGTGCCCACTTGGGACGTCCTGGTGGGGAGCGCGGGTCGGAGTGGCGGTGGACATGGAGCCGGGCTCCTCCGGTTTCACGGGGGCGGTCATGACAGGCCCTCCGCCAGCGGCCCGAGGGCCAGCGCCGGAAAGTAGGTCAGACCGGTGATGATCAGGATCGTGCCGACGAGCAGCCCGGCGAAGAGCGGCTTTTCGGTACGGAGGGTGCCCGCGGTCTCCGGTATCGGCTTCTGCTCGGCGAGCGAGCCGGCCAGGGCGAGCACAAACACCATCGGCAGGAAGCGGCCGAGCAGCATCGCCAGACCGATCGTGGTGTTGTACCAGGGGGTGTTGGCATTGAGGCCGCCGAACGCGGAGCCGTTGTTGTTGGCGCCGGAGGTGAAGGCGTACAGCACCTCGGAGAAGCCGTGCGAACCGGCGCCCAGCGCCTTGGTGTTGAGCATCGAGCCCAGCGCGTCGGGCAGGACCATCGAGGCGGCGGTGAAGCCGAGGACCAGCGTCGGGGTGATGAGGATGTAGCAGGCGGCGAGCTTGATCTCGCGGGTGCCGATCTTCTTGCCGAGGTATTCGGGCGTGCGGCCCACCATCAGTCCGGCGATGAACACCGCGATGATCGCCATCACGAGCATGCCGTAGAGGCCGGAGCCGACACCGCCGGGGGCGATCTCGCCCAGCATCATGCCGAGCAGCTGGATCCCGCCGCCGAAGGCCGTGAACGAGGAGTGGAAGGAGTCGACCGCGCCGGTGGAGGTGAGGGTGGTGGCCACCGAGAAGATCGAGGAGCCGCCGACCCCGAAGCGGGTCTCCTTGCCTTCCATGGCGGCGCCCGCGGCCTGCAGGGCCGGGCCGCCGTGGGCGAACTCGGTCCACAGCATCAGCGCCGTGAAGCCGAGCCAGATGATGCCCATCGTGGCGAGGACGGCGTAGCCCTGCTTCACGTTCCCGACGAGCTTGCCGAAGGTACGGGTCATCGCGAAGGGGATGACGAGGATCAGGAAGACCTCGAAGAGGTTGGTGAAGGCGTCGGGGTTCTCGAAGGGGTGGGCGGAGTTGGCGTTGAAGTAGCCGCCCCCGTTGGTGCCCAGTTCCTTGATGACCTCCTGGGAGGCGACCGCACCGCCGTTGGTCTGTTGGGAGCCGCCCATGAACTGGCCGACCTCGTGGATGCCGGAGAAGTTCTGGATGGCACCACAGGCCACCAGGACGACAGCGCTGATGACGGCGATCGGCACGAGTACCCGTACGGTGCCGCGGACCAGGTCGGCCCAGAAGTTGCCGAGATCGCCGGTGCGGGAGCGGGTGAAGCCGCGGACCAGGGCGATGGCGACGGCCATGCCGGTGGCGGCGGAGACGAAGTTCTGCACCGCGAGGCCGGCGGTCTGCACGACGTGGCCCATGGCCTGCTCGCCGCTGTAGGACTGCCAGTTGGTGTTGGCGACGAAGGAGGCGGCGGTGTTGAATGCCTGGTCCGGGCTGATCGACGCGAAGCCGAGGGACAGCGGCATCCCGCCCTGGAGGCGCTGCAGCAGGTAGAGGAGGAGCACGCCCACCGCGGAGAACGCCAGGACGCCGCGCAGATAGGCCGGCCAGCGCATCTGGGCGTCCGCATTGGCGCCGATGCAGCGGTAGATGACCTTCTCGGCACGGAGGTGCTTGGGGGAGCTGTAGACGGCGGCCATGTAGTCGCCGAGGGGGCGGTACGCCAGGGCGAGCGCCGCGGTGAGCGCTATCAGCTGGAGCACACCTGCGAGAACGGGGCTCATACGGTGCTCAGAACCTCTCCGGGAAGACGAGGGCGAGGACCAGGTATCCCAGCAGGGCGACGGCAACGATCAGGCCGACGATGTTCTCGATGGTCACAGCTTCGTCACCCCCTTGGCGACGAGAGCCACCAGCGCGAAGACCGCGATCGTGACGACGACGAAGGCCACGTCGGCCATCGTGTGCTCCTAGATGGATGGGGGATGAGGACCCCCAAAGCAAAGCGTCCTTCCGACGCGGCTTGAACGCTGTTGACGCCTCCCTTACGGCCATTAGCGCTCCGTTGACGGACTTCATACGCGTCTGGATCTGACCTGCACAAACAACAAGGGCTCGCGCCCCCTCAAAGGGGGCACGAGCCCTTACGACCGTCGGCATCCGGCCGAGATGCGGACGCGTTCGCACCGCTTCGCGGCGCGAGGTGCTCAGCGGATCTCGGTGATCTCCGGTCCGCGCTCCAGACGCTCCACACCGCCGCCGAAGCGCGACTGCTCGACCTGCTCCTGCTGCACACCGTCCGGCACCATCTGGGCGTCGTCCGGCAGCTTCAGGACGATCGGGTCGCGGGGCGCCATCGGGGCATCGCCGCGGATGATCACGGTGTCCCGGAAGATGTGCTCCAGCACGCCCGCGGCCTGCGGCTGCACCGCGCCCTGGCCGGAGATCACACCACGCAGGAACCACCGCGGACCGTCGACACCGATGAAGCGCACGACCTGCACCCCGTTGGTGCCGTCCGGCAGCTGTACGGGTACCTGGGCGCGCAGCTCCCAGCCCAGCGGGCCCTCGACCTCGTCGATGACCCCGCCCTGCTGGGTGATGCCGGAGGCGATCTCCTCGCGGACCTCGCCCCAGATGCCCTCGTTCTTGGGAGCGGCGAAGGCCTGCAGCTGTACGGCGCTGTCCTGCAGCACCACGGTCGCGGCGACGATGGCGTCACCGGCGACCTCCACCCGGAGTTCCATGCCCTCGACACCGGGCACGAACAGCCCGCCGAGGTCCACCCGGCCCTCGCCGGGCTCGGAGACCTCCGACGCGTCCCAGGGACCGTCGGGACGCGGCGCGGGCGGAAGACTGAGCCGCTGCTGCGCCGCCTCGTCCTCGTCGGCGTCGCCCACCGCTCGCTCGTCGGCGAGCGCGGTGTCCTTGGCCGACTCTTCAGGAGCCTCGTTCTTCTTGCGACGTCCGAACACGTCACTGTCCTTCCCGGTCGGCACCGACCGATGCGTATTCATTCCCGCCCGTGGAGCCGCCCACCGCCGCATGACCGCCGGTGGAACCGAATCCCCCCTCGGCCCGCGCCGAGCCGGGAAGTTCCGCCACCTCGTGGAAGCGCACCTTCTCGACCTGCTGGACGACCAGTTGGGCGATCCGGTCGAATCGTTCGAACCGCACACTGTCGCGCGGGTCCAGATTGACCACGATCACCTTGATCTCTCCACGGTACCCGGCATCCACCGTCCCGGGGGCATTCACCAGCGCCAGTCCGCAGCGCGCGGCCAGCCCCGACCGCGGGTGCACAAATGCCGCGTAGCCGTCGGGCAGCGCGATCGACACCCCGGTGGGCAGCACGGCGCGCTCCCCCGGCGCCAGCTCGGCGGCCTCGGTGGTCACCAGATCCACGCCCGCGTCGCCGGGATGCCCGTACGACGGCACGGGCACGTCCGGGTCCAGCCGGCGCAGCAGCACATCCACCGGATTCCGTACCTGACTCACGGGTTCACCTCGAAGGCACGCGCTCGTTTGACCTGGTCCGGGTCGGCCATCGCCGCCTGGATCTCCTCGGTCCTTCCGTTGTCGATGAAGTGGTCGACCTTCACCTCGATGAAGACGGCCTCGGCGCGCACCGCGACCGGGCCGTCCGGGCCGCCTATGCGCCCCACGGCCGTCGAGTAGATCTTCCTGCCGTGCACGGCGGTGACCCGCGCGTCCAGGTGCAGCACGGTGCCCAGGGGCACCGGCCGTACGAAGTCGGTCTCCAGCCGGCCGGTCACCGCGATCACCCGCAGCAGCCAGTTCAGCGAGCCGAGCGTCTCGTCCAGCGCGGTGGCCAGCACGCCGCCGTGCGCCAGGCCGGGCGCGCCCTGGTGGGCCTCCTTGACGGTGAACTCGGCGGACACGCTCACACCGTCACCGGCCCGCGCCTCCAGGTGCAGACCGTGGGGCTGGCCCGTGCCACAGCCGAAGCACCGGTCGTAGTGCGCGCCGAGGAGTTCTCCGGGTGCCGGCGCCTCGGCATGCCGGACCGGAGCGACGGCGTCCGCCGGTGGCGTCAGCCGTGCTCTGGGTTCGTCAGTTCCACTCACGAGTGCAGACCCTACCCGCGCGCGTAACGGGCCCGCGCCGCCGTGCCAAGCTGGAGCCATGCAGTCGTACGAAGAACGTCTCACCGCGCCCCGGTCCTGGTGGGTGATCGCCGCGCTGGCCGGCGTCGCCTGTGCCGTGATGCTGCTGCCGGTGGGGACACTCCCGATGCTCGGCGGACTGATCGGCGGCACGGCGCTGTCCGCGGTGGCGGTGAGCGCGTACGGCTCGGCACGGATCCGGGTGGTGGGCGGCGCGCTGATCGCCGGTGACGCGAAGATCCCGGCGACGGCGCTGGGCGAGGCACGGGTGCTGGACGCGGACGAGGCGCTGGCGTGGCGTACGCACAAGGCCGATGCCCGTGCGTTCATGCTGCTGCGCAGCTACATCCGCACCGCGGTGCGGGTGGAGATCACGGACCCGCAGGACCCGACGCCGTACGCCTATCTCTCGACGCGGGAGCCGGAGCGGCTGGTGGCCGCGCTGGCGGCCGTACGCGCCTGACCGCTGGCCGGCGGAGGCGGCTTCAGCCGCCTGCCGGGGGCGGGGGCTGTCCGGTCCGCTCGCCGTCCGTCAGGGCGGCCGGGGCGGAGCCGGGGAGGGCGTCCCAGGGGACCTGCTTCGTGCGCAGGTCCTTACGGATCTTGTCCGCGAGTTTCCGGGTGTCCCTGCGGTTCATGAACGCGCCGACGGAGGCGCCGATCATGAACGGGATGAGGTTGGGGAGGTTGCGCAGCGTGCGCTTCATGATCTGCTGGCGCAGTTCACGCCTCATCTGCATACCGAGGGCGAAGTTCAGCGTGGCCGGCTTTGTGATCTCGACGCCCCGCTCCTCCGTCCAGGACGCCAGATAGGCCATCCCCCGCTGCCGGAAGTTGCCCGCGGGCCTGAGGCCGTAGACCTCGTGGAGCTCGGCGATCAGCTTGATCTCGACCGAGGCGACGCCGGTGACCTCGGCGGCCAGCTCGGCCGGCATGGCGGGCGGTACGGGCAGCATCGCTGCCGCGCCGACGCCCGCTCCGACGGTGGCGGTGCCGTTGCAGGCGCCCGCGACGAGCTTGTCGGCCAGGTCCTCGGGGGTCAGTCCGGGGAACTGGGCGCGCAGGGTGGCGAGGTCGCGGACCGGGATCCGCGGGGCGAGGTCGATGATCCGGTCGGCGATCACGGCGAGCCCCGCCCGCACCCTGCCGCCGCCTCTTCCGGCACCGCGGCCGAGCATGGCCGCGAGCGAGGCCGTGCGGCCTCGCTCCTGTGATGCACCGGTCGTCCGCTCCGCGGGGAGGGCGGTCGGGTCGGCGGGCACGGGCGCGGTTTCCTCGCGTGATCGTGCGCCGGCCGCCGGGCCTTCGGCGCCCTTGGGTCCCTTACGGAACGGGTTCACGCCTGCCACGGCGCAGCCCGGTCTCAGGCCGCGCAGTCGCGGCAGATCGGCTGCCCGTTCTTGTCCTCCGCAGCGAGCTGGCTGCGGTGGTGGACCAGGAAGCAGCTCATGCACGTGAACTCGTCCTGCTGCTTGGGCAGCACGCGCACGGCGAGCTCTTCGTTGGACAGGTCGGCGCCTGGCAGCTCCAGGCCCTCGGCCTGCTCGAACTCGTCGACGTCGACGGCCGAGGCGGACTTGTCGTTCCGCCGCGACTTCAGCTCTTCAATGCTGTCCTCGTTGAGGTCGTCGTCGGTCTTGCGTGGGGTGTCGTAATCCGTAGCCATTTTCGCTCTCCCCCTCTGGGTGTCTGCGGTGTCTCAGCGCTCGTAACGCGTGAGAGGCCGGACTTGTGCCCGACCTGAGGCGGAGATTTTGCCTCACATCAAGGTCTGTTACTCAATCGACACCCAACCGCACCCCTGAAGAGGTGATCGGTTTGGATGGCGATCAGGACCGTACACGGTCCGAATGTCGCACCTCGCGCAGCCCATCACCTGTACTTCCCGTGATCTGACCCCCCGGAAACCCGGACTTCCCCGGCATTCCGGCGGGCATTTTGATCACAGAGGGTAGATGGCCGGAATTTCGCGCCTGTGAGGGATCACACACACAAAGACCGGCGGGCGGACCGGTTCAATTCCGCGCAAAGCGAACTCGGCGAAGGATCCACGCCGACCCCCCTTCTCGTCAAACCGGGAGGCGAGGCGGTGTACGGCCACGAGACGAGCGATCGTACGCACAGATGTCCGACGACTGCCCACGGGGGCGCACAGGGGCTCCAGCGGGCGTACAACCGCCCTCTGGCCTGCATCAGAGCGGCAGGACGACCCTCATGACGAGTCCGCCGCCCTCGCGTGGCTGCGCGGTGATGGTGCCGTCGTGGGCGCGGACGACCGACCGGACGATGGACAGGCCCAGACCGACGCCCTTGTCGCTGCCGGTGCGCTCGGTCCGCAGCCGCCGGAAGGGCTCGAAGAGGTTCTCCACCTCGTACGCGGGAACCACCGGCCCCGTATTGGCGACCACCAGCACCGCACACCCCGGCTGCGGCTCGGTCACCACCTCGACCCAGCCCTCCTCCGGCACGTTGTAGCGCACCGCGTTCTGCACCAGATTCAACGCGATCCGCTCCAGCAGCACACCGTTGCCCTGCACCAGCACCTGATGACGCACCCCCCGCAGCTCCACCCCCTTGGCGTGCGCCTCCTCCCGCGTCTGGTCCACCGCCTGCGCCGCGACCTCCGACAGATCGACCGGCTTCTTGTCCACCACCTTGTTCTCACTGCGCGCCAGCAACAACAGCCCCTCCACCAGCTGCTCACTGCGCTCATTGGTCGCCAGCAGCGTCTTGCCCAGCTGCGCCAGCTCCGGCGACGCCCCCGGATCCGCCAGCTGCACCTCCAGCAACGTCCGATTGATCGCCAACGGCGTCCGCAGCTCATGCGACGCATTCGCCACGAACCGCCGCTGCGACTCAAAAGCCCGGTCCAAACGGTCCAGCATCTGATCGAACGTGTCCGCCAGCTCCTTCAGCTCATCATCCGGACCCCCCAGCTCGATCCGCCGATGAAGATCCGAACCCGCCACCCGCTGCGCCGTCCGCGTGATCCGCCCCAACGGCGACAACACCCGCCCCGCCATCGCATAACCGAACGCGAACGCCACCACCGTCAGGCCGAGCAGGGCCAGCAGGGAGCGGTTGAGGAGGCTGTTGAGCGCCACTGCCCGCTGATGCTGCAGACAGCTGTTGACGGCTTCCTGGAGCAGCTGCCCGGACGTCTCGGTGGGCAGGTCACAGATGTCACTGGTCGACTGGAACTTGCCGCCGAGGATCTTCAGCGGCAGTGCGCTGCCGTCGTGCAGCGCGTCCGCGGCCAGCATGTAGATGATCGTCAGCAGCACGATGCCGGCCATCAGGAACATGCCGCCGTACAGCAGCGTCAGCCGTATCCGGATCGTGGGGCGCAGCCACGGGAAGGGCCGGACATTGACCGGCCGGGGGTCCCACGTGGGCTTGGGCGGAGCGGACGGCGGGGGGCCGGCCGCCTTGGAGAACGAAGGCAGGGAGGGCATTCCGTCAGATCCGGTATCCCGAGCCCGGGACGGTGACGATCACCGCGGGCTCGCCGAGCTTGCGCCGCAGGGTCATGACCGTGACCCGTACGACGTTGGTGAACGGGTCGGTGTTCTCGTCCCAGGCCTTCTCCAGGAGCTGCTCGGCCGAGACGACCGTGCCCTCGCTGCGCATCAGGACCTCCAGCACCGCGAACTCCTTCGGTGCGAGCTGGACCTCCTTGCCGTCGCGGAAGACCTCACGGCGATTGGGGTCGAGCTTGATGCCGGCCCGCTCCAGTACGGGCGGCAGCGCGACGGTCGTACGGCGCCCCAGGGCGCGCACCCGGGCGGTCAGCTCGGTGAAGGCGAAGGGCTTGGGAAGGTAGTCGTCCGCGCCGATCTCCAGGCCCTCGACGCGGTCGCTGACGTCGCCGGAGGCGGTGAGCATCAGGACGCGGGTGGGCATCCCCAGCTCGACGATCTTGCGGCAGACGTCGTCACCGTGGACGACCGGAAGGTCACGGTCGAGCACCACGACGTCGTAGTCGTTGACCGCGATCCGTTCCAGAGCGGCAGCGCCGTCGTAGACCACGTCGACCGCCATGGCCTCCCGGCGTAGTCCGGTGGCCACCGCATCGGCGAGCAGCTGCTCGTCCTCGACGACGAGAACACGCACGTCGCTAGTCCTTCCTCAGGGCCCTTGCGGGCAGCAAAAACATGTCTGAAAGCTCTTCCATCCTGCCCCCAAGAGCCATAAACCGGCGGTAAGAGGGGTGCGGGGTGGGTGGAGGGCGGGGCCGAGGGCCCGACGGGCAGGATTCCCGGGCGGGTTGAGGTTTCCCTGAGGTGGCGGATGGGGAGGACGACTGCACACCCGCGATCACGCCCTGTTTCTCCGGCTACTTGCCATGGACTGATCCATCGCAGGGACCACGCCGTGATCGACCCACCCGTCGGCACACCCCCGTGCCCACCGACCCACGACGAGGGGGCGCACATGGACGCGTTCACCGCAGGCATTTTGCAGCGCATACAGAACACCGAAGCCGATCTGGACCGGGCCCGCGCTGCGGGCGATGACTTCCTCGCCGAGGTCGAGCAGGCGGAGCTCGAGGACCTGCAGCGACTGGCGACCGAGCACGGCGTGCGTTATGGAGCGGTCAGCAACGCCTGACCGCTCCACTGCGCACGACGACAGCGCCCCGGCATCCAGGGGATGGTGCCGGGGCGCTGTCGTGCCCGGACGGGGGTCCGGTCAGTCGTGCCAGGCGCCGAGCTCGTCCAGAAGCGGCTGGAGCTGCGCGAAGAGGTCCGGGGAGGCGGCGAGGGTCAGCTCCAGGGAGACCGCGCGGCCGGGGCGGCCGCCGGTGAGCGCACCGGCCTCGCGGGCGATCAGGGCGCCGGCCGCCATGTCCCAGGGGTTCAGGCCACGCTCGTAGTAGGCGTCGAGCCGGCCGCAGGCCACATCGCACAGGTCGATCGCGGCCGAGCCGCCGCGCCGGATGTCGCGGACCTGCGGCAGCAGCGTGCGCAGCACCTCGGCCTGTGCGGCCCGGCGCTCGGCGAGGTAGGAGAAACCGGTGCCGAGCAGCGCCTGGGAGAGCGGCGGGGCGGGCCGGTGCCGGATGCGCTCGCCGTTGTTGAACGCGCCACGACCCAGGACGGCGTGGTAGGTCTCCCCGCGCATCGGGGCGGCGACGACCCCGACGACCACCTCGCCGTCCTTCTCCGCCGCGATGGACACCGACCAGGACGGCAGCCCGTAGAGGTAGTTGACGGTGCCGTCGACGGGGTCGATGACCCAGCGGATACCGCTGGTGCCGTCGGTGCTGGCGCCCTCCTCCCCCAGGAAGCCGTCGTCGGGGCGGCGCTCCCCGATGAAGCCGGTGATCAGCTTCTCGGAGGCGATGTCCATCTCGGTGACGACGTCGATGGGGCTGGACTTGGTGGCGGCCACACCGAGGTCGGCGGGCCGGCCGTCGCGCAGCAGGGTCCCCGCGCGGCGGGCGGCCTCCAGGGCCAGTTCGAGAAGTTCGTCGTACAGCGCTTCGGTCTGCGCCGGGTCGGTCTGCGGGGCGTCGGGGTACAGCGGATCGGGCACGATGCTCCTTGCTCGGGCGAGCGGTGGTCGGGCGGGCGTACGGGCTTACGCGGGGGCCTCGGCGACCGGGCCCCGCCAGTCGGCACCGGCCGCGGCCGGGCGCGGTGCGCGCGCGGGGCAGCAGCCGACCGGACACAGGTCGTGGCTCGCGGCGAGGGCGCCCAGGGCGCAGCGCTCCGGGGTGCCGCCCCGTTCGGTGGCGGCGCGTTCCAGGAGGAGGTCGCGGACGGCCGCGGCGAACCGGGGGTCGGCGCCCACGGTGGCCGACCGGGCGACCGGCAGTCCCAGTTCGGCGGCCTTGGCGGTGGCCTCGGTGTCGAGGTCGTACTTGACCTCCATGTGGTCGGAGACGAACCCGATGGGGGCCATGACGACGGCCGGGACGCCCGCGGTGTGCTGCTCTTCCAGGTGGTCGCAGATGTCCGGCTCCAGCCAGGGGATGTGCGGGGCGCCGCTGCGGGACTGGTAGACGAGCCGCCAGGGGTGGTCCACACCGGTCTCCGCACGGACGGCGTCCGCGATCGTCCGTGCCACGTCCAGGTGCTGGGCGACATAGGCGCCGCCCTCGCCGCCCCGGGTGTGGTCGCCGGGTGTGCCGGAGGTGTCGGCGGCGGCCGTGGGGATGGAGTGCGTGGTGAAGGCGAGATGGGCGCCGTCCCGCACGTCCTGGGGCAGTTCGGCGAGGGACGCCAGCACCCCGTCGACCATGGGGCGGACGAAACCGGGGTGGTTGAAGTAGTGCCGCAGTTTGTCGACCTCCGGCACCGGCAGGCCCTCGGACTGCAGGGTGGCGAGCGCGTCGGCGAGGTTCTCGCGGTACTGCCGGCAGCCCGAGTACGAGGCGTAGGCGCTGGTCGCCAGGACGGCGATCCGGCGGTGGCCGTCGCGCACCATGGTGCGCAGGGTGTCGGTCAGGTAGGGCGCCCAGTTGCGGTTGCCCCAGTAGACGGGCAGGTCCAGGCCGTTCTCGGCGAAGTCGCTGCGCAGCGCGTCCAGCAGTTCCCGGTTCTGTGCGTTGATGGGGCTGACGCCGCCGAACAGGAAGTAGTGCTGCCCCACCTCCTTGAGGCGCTCACGGGGGATGCCGCGGCCGCGGGTCACGTTCTCCAGGAACGGGACGACGTCGTCGGGGCCTTCGGGGCCGCCGAACGACAGCAGCAGCAGGGCGTCATAGGGGCTGGGATCGCGCTGTTCGGGCATGCCATCGATCCTGCCACCCTTCCCCTGGGGGCGGCGGCCAGGGCCCGGCGCGGACCGGGCCGACGGGCACGGAGGCGTCGCCGGGAATCCGGAGGCGGCCGGCGGCCCACCACCCGTAAGCTGTATCGGCCACAGACATCCCTTACCGATCTTCGGTCCTCACCGGCGGAGCCTCCCCGTTGCCCAGTCCCTACCGCGCCATATTCGGCCGCCCCGGCACCAAGTCGTTCTCCACCGCCGGGCTCCTGGGCCGGATGCCCCTGTCGATGATGGGCATCGGCATCGTCACGATGATCTCCCAGCTGACCGGCCGCTACGGCCTGGCGGGCGCGCTGTCCGCGACGCTCGCGCTGTCGGCCGCGGTCCTCGGCCCGCAGATCTCCCGGCTGGTGGACCGGCACGGCCAGAGCCGGGTGCTGCGTCCGGCCACCCTGGTGTCGATCTCCGCGGTCGCCGGTCTGCTGCTGAGTGCGCAGCAGCGCTGGCCGGACTGGACCCTGTTCGTCTTCGCGGCCTGTGTGGGGTGTGTGCCGAGCGTCGGCTCGATGATCCGGGCGCGCTGGGCGGAGATCTACCGGGGCTCCCCGCGCGAGCTGCACACCGCGTATTCGTGGGAGTCGATCGTCGACGAGATGTGCTTCATCTTCGGGCCGATCCTGTCCATCGGCCTGTCCACCGCGTGGTTCCCGGAAGCCGGTCCGCTGCTGGCCGCCGTTTTTCTGGCCGTCGGGGTCTTCTGGCTGACGGCGCAGCGTGCGACGGAGCCGGTGCCGCATCCGCGGGAGCAGCACGCCAAGGGGTCGGCGCTGGGCTCACGGGGGCTGCAGGTGCTGGTGGTGACGTTCGTGGCGACCGGCGCGATCTTCGGGGCGATCGATGTGGTGACCGTGGCGTTCGCCGAGGAGGTCGGGCACAAGGCAGCTGCCAGCCTGGTGCTGGCGGTCTATGCGCTCGGCTCGTGTCTGGCCGGTGCCGTCTTCGGGCTGCTGCACCTCAAGGGGCATGCGTCCCGGCGGTGGGTGGTGGGGGTCTGTGTGATGGCGGTGAGCATGGTGCCGCTGCAGCTGGTGGGTTCGCTGCCGCTGCTGGCCGTTGCGCTGTTCGTCGCGGGGCTGTCCGTCGCCCCGACGATGGTGACCACGATGGCGCTGATCGAGGAGCATGTCCCGCGGTCGCAGCTGACCGAGGGCATGACCTGGACCAGCACCGGCCTGGCGGTGGGCGTCGCGCTCGGGTCGTCGGCGGCCGGCTGGGTGGTGGACGCCGCGGGGGCCGCCCGCGGCTATCTCGTGCCGGGAGCGGCCGGACTCCTCGCCGCGCTGGTGGCGTTCGCCGGCTACCGCAGGCTCCGTCCGCAGCCCACCGCTCCGGTGGCGGGCCCGGCCGCGGCCGGCGGGCTGCCCGGCCAGGGCGACCCGGAGCGGCAGGGCGAGGAGAGCGTGGGGGCGTAGGGCCGGTCCTGCGGAGCTCGGGGCACACAGGGCCGATCCGGCGCACGTTGGTGAACGGCCGCCGCCCGCTTGCTTGTTACCGGCGGTACGACATGTCCGGGAGCCGGTTGATTCCGACCGGTTCCCCGCCCCTGTGATTCCCGTCACCCCACCTGGATGTCGCGTCGGTGACTGACATCATGCGCTCACACCAACGGCGGCCGTACGCGGCCGGCCCGCGCGGAGGGAGGGGACGTCACCATGGCAGTCAGCAACGCCGTCGGCGGCTCGGGAGGGCGTGCTCCGACCACCGGACCCTGGCGCAACTGGGCGGGCAATGTCACCGCCCGCCCCGCCCGGAGCGTGGCCCCGGCGAGCACCGAGGAGCTGGCGGCCGCGGTCCGCTCCGCCGCCTCGGACGGGCTGACGGTGAAGGCGGCCGGCACCGGGCACTCCTTCACCCCGGCGGCCGTCACCGACGGACTGCTGATCCGCCCCGAGCGGCTGACCGGAATCCGTAACGTCGACCGCGGGGCCGGGACGGTGACGGTGGCGGCCGGTACGCCGCTCAAGCACCTCAACGAGACGCTGGCCGCGCACGGGCTGTCGCTGACCAACATGGGCGACATCATGGAGCAGACCGTCTCCGGGGCGGCCGGCACCGGCACCCATGGGACGGGCCGCGACTCGGCGTCGATCGCCGCCCAGATCACCGCCCTCGAACTGGTCACCGCCGACGGCTCGGTCCTGACCTGTTCCGCCGAGGAGAACCCGGAGGTCTTCGCGTCGGCGCGGCTGGGCCTGGGCGCGCTCGGCGTGATCAGCGAGCTCACCTTCGCCGTGGAGCCGGAGTTCCTGCTGACCGCCCGCGAGGAGCCGATGCCCTTCGACGAGGTGACGGACCGGTTCGACGAGCTGGTCGCCGAGAACGAACACTTCGAGTTCTACTGGTTCCCGCACACCGGCAGCTGCAACACCAAGCGCAACAACCGCAGCCAGGGCCCGGCGGCGCCCCCCGGGAAGGTCAGCGGCTGGATCGAGGACGAGCTGCTGTCCAACGGGGTCTTCCAACTCGCCTGCGCCGTCGGCCGGGCGGTGCCGGCCGCCATACCGGGCATCGCCAAGATCTCCAGCCGCGCGCTGTCGGCCCGTACGTACACCGACATCCCGTACAAGGTGTTCACCTCGCCGCGGCGGGTGCGGTTCGTGGAGATGGAGTACGCGCTGCCCCGCGCGGCCGCGGTCGCGGCGCTGGGTGAGCTGAAGGCCCTGGTGGAGCGCTCCGACTTCAAGGTCAGCTTCCCGGTGGAGGTGCGCACCGCGCCGGCCGACGACATTCCGCTGTCCACCGCTTCGGGCCGGGACACCGTGTACCTCGCCGTGCACATGTACCGCGGCACACCGCACCAGGCGTACTTCGCGGCCGCCGAGCGGATCATGACGGCGCACGAGGGGCGTCCGCACTGGGGGAAGCTGCACACCCGCGACGCCGCCTCGCTCGCCGATGTCTATCCGCGGTTCGGTGAGTTCACCGCGGTGCGCGACCGGCTGGACCCGGAGCGCCGGTTCGCCAACCCGTATCTGCGGCGGGTCCTGGGGGACTGACCGACGACGACGGATGTGCCCCGGCGCCCATAAGGGGCACCGGGGCACGTCCGTCGCGGGGTCCGCCCGAGCGGGCGGTCCGTTCCTTCGGATCCTTCGGACCGCCGGCCGGGGTCAGGAGGCTCCGGGGACCGGGTCCTGTGCGTCGGACTCCTGCTGGTTCTGCCGGTCCCCCTGGTCCTCGCCGCCGGTCGAACCGTCGTCGTTGCCGGTGCCACCGTCGCCGGCGGAACCGCTCGGGGACGGGTCCGGGGACGAGGGCGTGCCGGGGTCGGGCGACGTCTTGTCGCCGTCGGACGGGCTCGGGGCCGGCGACGGGGCGTCGCCGTCCTTCTTCCTGTCCGTGCCGGGGTCCTCCGAGGTGCCCGGGTCCGGGCTCGGCTCGCCGTCGTTGCCGTGGCGCTTGCCGTGCTCCGGGGAACCGGGATCGGGCGACTGGGGCGATCCGGGCTGCTGTCCGCCCCCTCCCCCGGTGTGGGTGAGGTGGCTCAGCGTGGTGCCCTTCTCACCGCTCGGCGTCTGGCCGGTGACCAGCTCGGTGGCGGTGACCGCCCCCATGGCGAGCACGAAGACCGCGAGCGCGCCGAGCGCCGGCCGCTTCCAGCCGCGCAGCCGGGTGCCGTACGTCGTGGTGCCGAGCTCCTCGGGCGGTCCGGCCGGGTGCCGCGCGGGCGGACCGGCCGGACGGGCGGGCGCCATGGTCCGCTCGTCGAGGCGCGGCACCAGCTGCGTCCGGTCGGTGGGCCGCCCCCGGCCCGCGCCGTCCGCCGTACGCGGGGCGCCGATCGCGCCATGGCCGGCGGCGCGCAGCATCCGCGTCGCGTCGTCGGACTGCGGGTGGGCGCTCGCCGGATCACGGCGGCGGGCCTCTTCGGCCCGCGGGATGAGCTGGGTACGGGCGGTGTCGCGCCCGGGTGTCCTGGCGGCGACGGAGGTGACCTTGTCCTCCGTGCCCTGCTTGTCGAAGGTCGGCAGCACCATCGTGGGCTCGGCCTGCCGTGCGTGCGGTGTGGTGGATCGAGTGCGGGTGGAGGAGGAGCGGCGCGGCTTCGGCCGAGTGGTGACCGTCGCCTCCTTGAGCTGTTCGCCGGTGCGCCGGAACAGGTGCTGGAATATCGAGCCGCCGGTGGTGGCCACGACACTGACCAGACCCGCGCCGATGATCGTTCCGTAGACGCCGAGCCGGCCCGCGAGGTACGCGGCGGCGGCCGCGGCGAGCGCACTGCCGGCTACCTGAGCCACGCTCAGGTCTATCCGCCTCTCCTTCTTCTTCGTGTCGGTTTCGGTTTCTTCGTCCATCTCCAACCTTTGATAGCCCCTTCGATCCATCTTGCATGGAGAAGTGACCATTCGGCGGAGCCATTAGTTCCGATTTTGGGGAATCTGTGAAACTCGCCACCTGAGTGCCAGGTAGAGACGTCGACAAGACGACCGAACACCCTTGCCCACCCAGAAGTTCGGCGGCGCGGCGGTCCACCTAAGTGGTCCAAATGGAGTACTGTGGCGAGCCCTGGCCCCGGTTCCCGTCCGGCTGCCCGGAACCCGCGGGAGGGGCCCTGAAGGCGGCACTCACCCGGGGCGCCGCCGCTCCGCACGGGTGCACGGCGGCAAGGCAAGCGACATGGTCACCGAGCGTGGCGAACTGGTAACCGTGTCATAACGGCGTTTCAGGGCCAAGCCCCGACACGCCGGGCAACTCGGCAATGTTGTGGCAGGCTGCACCCGGGCAGGCCACACTCGACTAGCGGAAGCAGCGACGCACGTGACGTCGGCAGGCACCACCCGGGAGGTCCCCATGCCCGAACTGCGTGTCGTGGCCGTCTCCAACGACGGCACACGGCTGGTGCTCAAAGCTGCGGACAGCACCGAGTACACGCTTCCGATCGACGAACGGCTGCGCGCCGCCGTCCGCAATGACCGCGCGCGCCTCGGCCAGATCGAGATCGAGGTCGAGAGCCACCTGCGGCCGCGGGACATCCAGGCGCGTATAAGAGCCGGTGCCTCCGCCGAAGAGGTCGCCCAGCTCGCCGGTATCCCCGTCGACCGGGTGCGCCGCTTCGAGGGCCCGGTGCTCGCCGAGCGTGCGTTCATGGCCGAGCGGGCCCGTAAGACCCCGGTGCGGCGCCCCGGCGAGAACACCGGTCCGCAGCTCGGTGAGGCGGTCGCGGAGCGGCTGCTGCTGCGCGGCGCCGACAAGGAGAGCGTCCAGTGGGACTCCTGGCGCCGGGACGACGGCACCTGGGAGGTGCTGCTGGTCTACCGCGTCGCGACCGAACCGCACTCTGCGAGCTGGACCTACGACCCGCCGCGGCGGCTCGTCCAGGCCGTGGACGACGAGGCCCGGGCGCTGATCGGCGAGAGCGACGACACGCCCGAGCCGAGCTTCCCGTTCGTTCCGCGGATCGCGCGGCTGCCGCGCGACCGGCCGCTGGACCGCGCCCTGGACCGGCAGTCGTCCGAGCGCGGTGAGCGCGCGGCGCAGTCCGGCGGTGAGGACGACGAGCCGCGGGTCGCGGAGGAGGCCACGGGTGAGCGGGAGCGGGATTCGCTGACCAGCCTGCTGGAAGCGGTGCCGAGCTTCCGTGGCGACATGGTCGTACCGGAGAGCGTGAAGTCGCCGCAGAGCGATGAGGAGTCCGAGGCCGAGGTCGAGGAGCCGCCGGCCCCGGCGGCGAGCGCGGGTGCGGGCGCGGGTTCCGCGTACGCCGATGTGCTGATGCCGCGCGCGGTGGCCGGGCATCGTGACCGGCTGACCGGGACGACGGACCGGCAGGCCGAGGCGGACGGTGTACGGCCCGGGCGCCGTGCCGCGGTGCCCAGTTGGGACGAGATCGTCTTCGGCACCCGGCGCAAGAAGCCGGAGTGACGGGGCCGCTGCCCCCAACGCGTAACGCCGTCAGCCCGCCCCGGGGAGCCAGGGCGGGCTGACGGCGTTGTACGGGGCCTCGTGACGGGGCCCGGCGGGGGCTCAGCCGGGCTGCGGGCCGGTGGCGACCGGACGGGACGAGTCGGCCGACCACTCGCTCCAGGAGCCGACGTACAGCGCGGCGGGGATGCCCGCGACTTCGAGGGCCAGCACCTGATGGGCGGCGGAGACCCCGGAGCCGCAGTAGACGCCGACCTCCACGTCCGCGGTGGCACCCAGCGACGCGAACCGCTTGGCCAGGTCCGCGGCGTCGCGGAAGACGGTGTCGCCCTCGACGACGTTCTCGGTCGTCGGCGCGGACACGGCGCCCGGGATATGGCCGGCGACCCGGTCGATGGGCTCGACCTCGCCGCGGTAGCGCTCGGCGGCGCGGGCGTCCAGCAGGAGTCCGCGGCGGGCCAGGGCGGCCGCGTCGTCCGCCGTGAGCAGCGGCACCGCACCGGGCAGGGGTGTGAAGTCCCCGGCCGGCGGCGCCGGTTGCTCGGTGCTCAGGGCGCCACCGGACGCCTTCCATGCGGCGAGACCGCCGTCCAGCACCCGCACATCGGGGTGACCGGTCCAGCGCAGCAGCCACCAGGCGCGGGCGGCCGCCCAGCCCTGACCGCCGTCGTAGACGACCACGGGGCGGTCCGCGCGGACACCCGCGGCCCGCATGGCCCCTGCGAAGACATCGAGATCGGGGAGCGGGTGACGGCCGGCCGGGCCGGGGGGCGAGGCCAGCTCACTGTCGAGATCGACATAGACCGCGCCGGGGACATGGCCGGCCGCGTACTCGGGGCGGCCGGGCGGCCCGCCGAGCTGATAGCGGACGTCCAGGAGCACCGGCGGGGTGGGCCGTGCCAACTCGCTCGCGAGTTCGGTAGCGGTGATGATGGCGTTCATGGGACTCATCCTTGCGTAGCAACGACTACGTACAGAAGGTGGGTGCCCACCCTCCGTATGGCGCAGTTACACCCTGCCGCACCCGCGCCGAAACGGATGGCGGAACATCAAAACGGGCATTCTCCCTCGCGAACGCGCCATCGACGGCGCGGCCGGGGCGCACACCAGGTCACCGGGTGCGAGCATCTGGACGGGACCCGCGCCCGTACCGCACATGGTCAGCACCCGACGCTCCGAGGAGAGAGTGACAATGACGACCGAGGCAGCGACCCGGCGGATGCCCGGCGCGCCCTGCTGGGTGAGCCTCCTGGCCCACAGCCTGCCCGCGACGCAGGAGTTCTACGGCGCGCTGTTCGGCTGGGAGTTCCGTCCGGGGCCGCAGCACTTCGGTCCGTACGCCCGGGCCTTCCTCGACGGCCGGGAAGTCGCCGGGGTCGGCGAGCTGGCCCCCGACCGCCATCTCCCGGTCTCCTGGACCACGTATCTGGCCAGCGACGACGCGGATGTGACCGCCGAACAGATCCGTTCCTGCGGTGGGACGGTGGGCGTCGGGCCGCTGGACGCCGACGACGACACGGGGCGGATGGCGATCGCCTCCGACCCGCAAGGGGCGATCTTCGGCGTCTGGCAGGGCAGGACGATGATGGGCACCGCGTTCACCGGGGAGCCGGGCACCGCGGTGTGGAACGAGCTGGTCACCCGGGACACCGGCTCCGTCGGGCCGTTCTACGAGCATGTCTTCGGCTTCGAGACGGAACCCCTGTCCTCGGACGACGACGCCGGCTTCGACTATCTGACGCTGCATCTGAAGGACCACCCCGTGGCCGGCATCCACGGTGTGGGCGGCGCCCTGCCGCGTGACCGGGGTTCCCACTGGATGACGTACTTCGCGGTCTCCGATACGGACGCGGCCGCCCGCCGGGTGGCCGAGCTGGGCGGACGGGTGCTGGAGGGCGCCAGGGACTCCGCGCACGGCAGGCTGGCGACCGTCGCCGACAGCGAGGGCGCCGTCTTCACGATCATCCAGAAGGGCTGAGCACCGGTCGCACCGGGCCGTGTCCGCCGTCCGGCGCGGGCCTCCCCACGGCCGTGTGGAGGCGCATAGGGAGGCCGTCGGCGCCGGGGTCGCCGGTCGCCGCCTCAGCCCGTCCGCGGCTCCTCCTACCGCGCGCCGCCGACCGGCAGGACGTCCGGGGAGAGCGCGGCCGCGCGGGCGGTCGCCGAGGTCTGGCGGCGGCGGTGGTGGCGCCGGCACAGCACCTCGTAGCCGACCTCGGCGGACGGGCCGTCCACGTCACCGACGACATCGCCGACCACGACCTGTGCGCCCTCGACGACCATCCGGTTGCCGACCGTGCGGGCGTTGTGCGTGGCGCGGGCGCCACACCAGCACAGCGCCTCGACCTGCAGCACCTCCACCCGGTCGGCCAGTTCGACCAGGCGCTGGGACCCGGGGAAGAGCTTGCTGCGGAAGTCGGTGGATATGCCGAAGGCGAAGACGTCCAGTTCGAGTTCGTCGACGACCCGGGCGAGCTGGTCGATCTGTTCGGGAGCGAGGAACTGTGCCTCGTCGGCGATGACGTAGTCGACCCGGCCGCCGGAGGAGAGATGGCCGACGACATGGGCGTAGAAGTCCATGTCGTCCGCCGCCTCGACCGCCTCGGTGACCAGCCCGAGGCGGGAGGAGAGCTTGCCGTGGCCGGCCCGGTCGTTGCGGCTGTAGATCATTCCCTGCAGTCCGCGGGAGGAGCGGTTGTGCTCGATCTGCAGAGCCAGTGTCGACTTTCCACAGTCCATCGTTCCGGAGAAGAACACCAGCTCGGGCATGGGAAGTTGCGGGCCTTTCGGGCTCGTGAGGGGGCGGGGCGAGGTGCGGGCGAGTTGACCCTACGCGTCAGGTGCGGACTTCCAGGAGCGGCACCAGCTGCTCCACCGGGGTCATGGAGCCGTGCATTCCGACCATCTCCGACTCCCGGGGCTCTCGTTCCGTCGCGATGATCACCATGTCGGCATGGGCGGCCGCGACGACATCGCCGATCCGGGCGCGCACCCGGTCGTCGACCCGCGGCCCGAACCACCCGGCGGCGATGGCCTCTTCACGACTCGCCACCCACATCTGCTCGCCGACCACCTCGCGCCATACGGCGAGCACATCGGCGGCCGCGCCCTGGTGGGCGTACACATGCCGGGCCCGGCCCTCGCCGCCCAACAGGCGTACGCCGGCGCGCAGTTCCCAGTCCTCGTCGAAGTCGATCCGCGACTCGGGGTCGAAGGGGATGTCGATCATGCCGTGGTCGGCGGTGATGTAGAGCGCGCTGCGCGGCGGCAGCTGCTCGGCCAGCCGCTGCGCGAGCCGGTCGACGTACATCAACTGGCCGCGCCAGGCGTCGGAGTTGACGCCGTAGCGGTGTCCCTTGCCGTCGACCTCGGAGTAGTACGTGTAGACCAGCGAACGGTCGCCGGCGGCGAGCTGCTCGGCGGCGAGGTCCATCCGCTCCTCGCCGGAGAGCCGGCCGTGGAAGGTGCCGCCGCTGAGCGCGACCTTGGTGAGCGGGGTGTGCTGGAAGTTCGGTGCGGAGACCTGGCAGGTGTGGATGCCGGCGGTATCCGCCAGCTGGAAGACCGTCGGATACGGCTGCCAGACGTAGGGATCGGTCCACGGGGACCAGCGCAGCTGGTTCATCAGGGCGCCGGTCGCCGGGTCCTCGCAGGTGTAGCCGGGCAGGCCGTGGGCGCCCGGCGGCAGTCCGGTGCCGACCGAGGCGAGGGAGGTGGCGGTGGTGGACGGGAAGCCCGCGGTGAGCGGACGGCCGCTGCCGTTGAACGACGTACCCAGGAGCGAGGTGAGGAACGGTGCCTCCTCCGGGTGGGCGCGCAGCAGCTCCCAGCCGAGGCCGTCGATCAGGAAGACGCAGGCCCGGTCGGCGGGGGCCAGCTCCATCGCGCCGGTGAGGCCGGATATGCCCAGCCCGGCGGCGATGGTGGGCAGCAGATCGGCGAGTGAGGCGGTGCCGTACCGGGGCACCGGGGCGCTGAGCGGGTCGAGCGGTTCGGGTTCCGGCCAGGCGGGGGCGGTGTGGACCATCAGCGGGTGGTGGTGGCCGCGGTGGCCTCGGAGAGCGCCTGGGCGAAGGTGAGCGTCTCGCGCACCGAGTCCGGTCCGTCCCCGGCCTCACTGACCCGCAGCGAGAGGTCGTCGGCGGTGGAGGAGCCCGTGTAGCCGTGGTCCGCCTCGCAGTTGGGGTCGCCGCAGGCGGCGGGCTCCAGGTCCAGGCGGGCGACCGCGCCCCAGCCGATGGTCAGCACGACCTCGCGGGGCAGCTGCCCGGGGGTGTACGACTCCGGGTTGGCGACCACCCGGCTGAGCACCACGGAGGAGATCCGGCCCAGCTTGACGGACTCGGTGGAGGTGGTGGCGTACGGCGACGGGGAGGTGGCGTCGGCGGCCTGCTCGTCGGTGTGGCTGACGATGAAGCGGGTGCCGGTCAGGACCAGGACCGTGACATGGCGGCGGACCTCGTTGGCGTCGAAGGTCGTCTCTTGATGGACGAGGTACGACACCACCGGCTCACCGCCGACCGCGGCCTGCACCGCCTCGGCCACGAGCGTCGGGTAATAGCCACTGCGCTCGATCGCCGCGCGCAGCCCCTGGGTCGTCGTACCGGTCTTAGCCATGGGGTCCATCTTACGGGGCGTACCGGGCCGCGAGAGCCTCAGTAGACGGGCAGTCGGCGGGGGCCGAGGTCAGTCGTGGCGGGCGGCCGGGCCAGCCGGACGGTGGCGCCCAGGACGGAGAGGCCCTGGGCGGCGACGACGACCGGTTCGAGGTCCACGCCGACGACCTCGGGGTGGTCGTCGACGAGCCGGGAGACGCGCAGCAGCAGCTCCGCCAGGGCGGCGGTGTCCACGGGCTGGGAGCCGCGCCAGCCGAACAGCAGCGGGGCGGCGCGGATCGAGCGGATCTGCTCGGCGACCTCGCGGTCGGTGGCGGGGATGAGGCGGTGGGCGATATCGCCGAGCAGCTGGGAGGGCGCCCCGGCCAGGCCGAAGGAGAGGACGGCGCCGGCGGCGGGGTCGATGGCGGCGCGGACGACGGTGTCCACACCGCGCGGAACCATTGACTGGACGACCGGGCGCAGCTCCTCCGGGGAGCCGAGGTAGTCGGTCAATTCGGCGTAGGTACGGCGGAGTTCGGCCTCGCCGGCGATGTCCAGGCGTACGCCGCCGAGGTCGGGGCGGTGGCGCAGATGGGGTGCGGTGGTCTTGAGGGCCACCGGGTAGCCGAGGCGGGCGGCGGCGCGGACGGCGGTGTCCGGGTCGGGGGCCGGGAGGACGGGGAGCGTGTGGATGCCGTAACGGGCGAGCAGGGCCTCGGCGTCCTGGGGCGGCACCGGGACGGAGCGGCTGGTGGGGACGTCAGGGCCGAGCCGGTCCAGGAGGCGCTCGATGTCGGCGCCGGCCGCGGCCTCCTGGATGTCGTCGTACTCCGGCACCCGGCCCGGGTCGGCGGCCTCCCGGCGCCAGGCGGCGTAGCGGACGGCCTCGGCGAGCGAGCGGACGGCGCGCTCGGCGGCGGGGTAGGCGGGGATCCGGAGGGGCTCACGGCGGGGCCGGCGCGGGATGCCGGCCTCGGCGTCGCGCGCCGGGGTCGCCTGGCGTGCGGCGAGGGTGGGCGGCGGTCCGGTGGGGGCAGGGGGGCGTGGGAAGTGGGACGGGGCGGGCGGGATCGGCGGGGGCGGCGGGGCCGGGGCCGGGGCCGGGTTGATGGTGCGGGCCGCCGGCTCGGGGCGGGCCGCCTGGTCGCGCGCGGGAGCTGAGGACTCGGCCGCCGGTGCCGGTGCCGGTGCCGCGAGCGTCTGCGCCAGGTCGTCCATCGCGAGGTGGACGACCGTGACCGGCTTCTCCGGGTGGGCGGCCGCCGCGGTGCGCAGGGCGTCGGCGAGCGCGGCGCCCTCACTGCCGCCCGGGGAGACGGCGGCCCCCTCCCCCACCCAGGGGATGGCCGTGACGACCACGGCGTCGCAGCCGTCGGCGGACAGCGCCTCGGCGAGCGCTGCCCGGAAGTCGTCCGGTGTCGCGGCGGAGGCCAGCACACGGGGGCGCTGCGGGCGCAGCCCCTCGGTCAGGCAGGCGTCGTACGCCAGCAGCGCCAGCGACTCGGAGTTGCCGAGGATGGCGATCCGCGGGCCGGCCGGCAACGGCTGGGAGGCCAGCAGCAGCCCGGCGTCGATCAGCTCGGTGACCGTGTCCACCCGGATCACTCCGGCCTGGCGCATCAGGGCGGCGACGGTGCTGTCGGGGACCCGGACGGTGGGCACGGCATGGCCGGGCGGAGCGGTGCCGTTGTGCCGGGCGCCCTTGGCGACCACCACCGGTTTGACGGCGGCGGTGCGGCGGGCGAGCCGGGCGAACTTGCGGGGGTTGCCGATGGACTCCAGATAGAGGATCACGACATCGGTGTCCGGGTCCTCGTACCAGTACTGGAGCAGGTCGTTGCCGGAGACATCGGCGCGGTTGCCGGCCGAGACGAAGGCGGAGATACCGGCGATCCCGCCGTCACCGGGGCCGCGCGCATGCAGTCCGCTGAGCAGGGCGATGCCGATGGCGCCGGACTGGGTGAACAGGCCGATGTGGCCGGCGCCGGGCATCTGCGGGGCGAGGGAGGCGTTCAGCCGGACGTCGGGGGCGGTGTTGATCAGGCCGAAGGCGTTGGGCCCGATCAGCCGCATGCCGTACGAGCGGGCCTGGCGGAGCAGGGCGCGCTGCCGCTCCCTGCCGTCCGGGCCCGCCTCGGCGTAGCCGGAGGACAGGACCAGCACGCCCTGGACGCCGTGTTCGCCGCAGTCGCGGATCACGTCGGGGACGCTGTCCGCGGGGACGGCGATGACGGCGAGGTCGACCGGGTCGGTGATCTCCCGCAGGGTGCGGACGGCCGGTACGTCTTCGGGGTCCAGCCGCTGCAGGTCCTCGGGGAAGGCGTGGTTGACGGCGTGCACCCGGCCGGTGAAGCCGGAGTCCAGGAGGCTGCGCAGGGCGGTACGGCCGACGCCGCCGGGGGTCCGGCCGGTGCCGATGACGGCGACCGAGCCCGGCGCGAGCAGCCGCTGTACGGAGCGGGCCTCGGCGCGCTGCTCACGGCCGCGCATCACGGCCATGGACTGCTCGGTCGGCTCCAGATCGAATTCGAGGCGGACCACGCCGTCCTCGAAGGTCCGCTTGTGGGTGTAGCCGGCGTCCGTGAACACCTTGATCATCTTGGAGTTCGCGGGGAGCACCTCGGCGGCGAACCGGCGGATGCCGCGTTCGCGGGCGACGGCCGCGATGTGCTCCAGGAGGGCGGAGGCGACTCCGCGGCCCTGATGGGCGTCCTGGACGAGGAAGGCGACCTCCGCCTGGTCGTCCTCGGGGTTCTTTGCGGGCAGCCCCTGCTCGTTGATCCGGTCGTAGCGGACGGTGCCGATGAACTCGCCGCCGATCGTGGCGGCGAGCCCGACCCGGTCGACATAGTCGTGGTGGGTGAAACGGTGCACATCGCGGTCGGACAGACGCGGGTAGGGCGCGAAGAAGCGGTAGTACTTCGACTCGTCCGAAACCTGCTCGTAGAAGGAGACCAGCCGCTCGGCGTCATCGGTGGTGATGGGGCGGATCCGCGCCGTGCCGCCGTCACGCAGCACCACGTCGGCTTCCCAGTGGGTCGGGTACGCGTGCTCCGGCGGCGTCTGCATGCGGACAGCGTACGACCGGCCACCGACAACCGGCCCGGCGCGCGTACGCTCGGGGTGCGGGGCAGGCCGGTGCGCCGTAGGGCGTACGGCCTGCCGGGCCTTCCCCGGGCCCCACAGCCGTAAAGGCCAGGACGAAGGGCTGGCGGACCACACACCGCAGCGTGAGAGACTGGTCTAGACAACTGTCACGACTTTGAAGGGCAACACCATGGCAGAGCGCCGCGTCAATGTCGGTTGGGCCGAGGGCCTGCACGCCCGCCCCGCGTCGATCTTCGTCCGTGCGGCCACCGCCTCCGGCGTCCCGATGACGATCGCCAAGGCTGATGGCAACCCCGTCAACGCGGCCTCCATGCTCGCGGTCCTCGGCCTGGGCGCCCAGGGCGGCGAGGAGATCGTGCTGGCCTCCGACGCCGAGGGCGCCGAGGCGGCGCTCGACCGTCTGGCCAAGCTCGTCGCCGAGGGTCTCGAGGAACTGCCCGAGACCGTCTGAGTCCGCCAGGACTTCTGCCGTCTGCGGCGGCCCCGCCGTGGTGACCGGATCGGTTGCCGCGGCGGGGCCGTTTTGCTGGGCCGGCATGCGGGACTCCGGCGGGGGTGACGGTCCGCCGTGCCCGGTGGGTTTGCGCGGCGATGCCGCATGCGCCGCTGTGCATTCCGCGGGACAGGGCGCGGAATTGCGGGGTGGCCGCCGACCAGGAGCCGTCATGAAAAGCGCACGCCATTAAGCGAACGCGGTGCGATAAATATAGGCACGGCAAATGCAGGCTCGGACCGAATAAAGCATCGCTCTGCTGAAGCACCGCTCTGCACGGCCGCAGCAAATTTCGCGCTTCTTTGTATACGGGGCGATTGTTAAGGGCGGACGCGTGCCGTGTTGACGGGCGGTTTCGGATCCCTCACCTCGGCCTTGGCGGGGAGCCGCAGCCGGTAGACCGGAAGTGAGCGCTCGACATGAGCCGCCATCAGGGCGCGCGCCCGTTCGGCGTCCCCCCGGGCCACCGCGTCCAGCACGGCGCCGTGTTCGTCCCAGGACTCGCCCGCCCGGGGCGGCAGTTCCACCGCGTACATCCACTCGATCTTGCGCCGCAGCTGGGTCAGCAGCGCCGTCAGGCTGGGACTGCCGGCCGCCTGGGCCAGCGTTTCGTGGAACCAGCCGTCCAGTTGGCGCAGATCCGCGGGGTTGCCGTGCCGGGCCCGCTCGCGGCCGAGCCGTACCAGGCCGCGGAGCACCTTCAGGTGGGCCGGGCTGCGGCGGGCGGCCGCGCGGGCGGCGCCCAGCGGCTCCAACAGGGCGCGGACGTCGAGGAGATCGGCGGCCTCCTGCTCGGTGGGCTCGGCGACGCAGGCGCCCGCGTGGTGGCGGGTGGTGACGAAGCCCTCGGACTGCAAGGTGCGCAGTGCTTCGCGGACCGGCACTCTGGAGACGCCGTAACGGGCCGCCAGGATCTCCTCGATCAGCCGGCTCCCCGGCGCCAGCGCACCGGAGACAATGTCGTCGCGAATCGCCGTGCACACCGCATGCGCGGAAATATGGCCTCGCATCTTCCGTGCCTCCGCCGTAATCCCCTGGAAACGCCGCCGGTCGGCGACTTTTCCGTGACTCTATTCGACCGGCACGGCTTTTCCGATGGCCTCGGGATATTCATGGATATTTTTTGGCCGGAAGTCGCGCGCCGCAGGCGTATCCGGTGCGTACCCACCGCAATCCGGATACGCCGGAGCCCCGGCCGTGGGACCGGGGCTCCGGAAGGACGATCGGCGTAGGGCGCACGCCCCCGTACGGGCGGCGCCGACGAGGCCGGGAATCAGACGTTGACGCCGTGCCCGCGCAGGTACGCGACGGGGTCGATGTCCGAGCCGTAGTCGGCGCCGGTGCGGGCCTCGAAGTGCAGGTGCGGGCCGGTGACGTTGCCGGTGGCGCCGGAGAGGCCGATCTGCTGGCCCGGGGTGACCTGCTGGCCGACCGAGACACCGAGCGACGACAGGTGGCCGTACTGGGTGTACGTGCCGTCGTTCATCTTGATCACGATGTTGTTGCCGTACGAGCCGCCCCAGCCGGCCTCGACGACGGTGCCCGAGCCGACGGCGTGGACGCTGGTGCCGGAGGCGGCGTGGAAGTCGATGCCGGTGTGGCTGCCGGAGGACCACAGGCCACTGGAGGCCTTGTAGGCGGTGGAGACGTAGGAGTCGCCAATGGGGGCGACGAAGGCGTTGAGGCGCTTGCGCTCCGCGTCGCGGGCGGCGCGCACCTTGGCCTCATGGGCGGCCTTTGCCTTCTTCTTCGCCGCCTCGGCACGCCGCTTGGCCTCATCGGCCTGCTTCTTGGCGACGGCCTCGGCCTTCGCCCGCGCCGCGGCGGCCTCGGCGTCGGCCTGCTGCGCGTCGGCCTGGGCCTCGACACGGTTGGCGAGCTCGTCGCCCAGCACGACGGCCTGCTGCAGTCCGGTGTCGTGGAGGCGCGCCTCGTCCGTCGCGGCCAGCGCCGGCGAGGCCACGGAGGCGACCACACCGCCGGCCGCGAGGGTGGCTATGCCGGCGACGTTGCGGGTCGTCCGAACGGGACGGCTCGCGCGACGGTGCTTCCCGGTGGCACGGATGAACGCCATGTGCTGGCTTGTCCTTTCCCTCCTTCTCGCCTACCGGGTTAGCTGACGGGTTCGGAGCAGGAAGGTCTCCTACGGACTCCTCGGAGAGGAGTCCGATTCACCCCAAGGGACGTGTGGGTCCCCGGCTCCCCTGGCTCGCGCCGTACGGGGACTCGGCGATGGCTGTCCGGTGCCACTGTTGTGGCGGACTTGTGACGAACAGCCGGACCGACGCTAAACGGGGCAACTTTCAATCGGCAAACAGAACCGCTTTTTTGTGCGGGATGCCACAAGAACCGGGGCACCAGCCGCAATAAACCGGACATACGGCGGCTCCCGTGGCTGAGAAGCACCACGGGAGCCGCACGGTCTGCATATGACCTTCCGTCACACGGGGGCTAGCCGCTGACGACGGTCACCTCACCGATGCCCAGCGCCTTGACCGGCTCGGCGATCTGCGCCGCATCGCCCACCAGGACCGTCACCAGCCGGTCCACGGGGAAGGCGTTGACCGCCGCCGCGGTGGCCTCGACCGTGCCGGTCTCCGCAAGGCGGGCGTACAACTGCGCCTGGAAGTCGTCCGGGAGCTGCTGCTCCACCTGGTCGGCGAGGGTGCCCGCGACGGCCGCCGCGGTCTCGTACTTCAGCGGCGCGACCCCGACGAGGTTCTGCACGGCGACATCCCGCTCCTCGTCCGTCAGCCCCTCTGCCGCGAGGGTGCGCAGCACCTTCCACAGGTCCTCGAGCGCCGGAACGGTGGAGCCGGTGTCCACCGAGCCGCTGATGGCGAGCAGCGCGGCGCCCGTGGATCCCTCGGGGGAGGTGGGGGCGGTGGAGCGGAGCACCTGGCCGAAGGCGCGCACCCCGTAGGTGTAGCCCTTCTCCTCCCGCAGCACGCGGTCCAGACGGGAGGTGAGGGTGCCGCCCAGGCAATAGGCGCCGAGGACCTGCGCGGGCCACACCCGGTCGTGCCGGTCGGCACCGATACGGCCGATGAGCAGCTGCGTCTGGACGGCGCCGGGGCGGTCCACGATCACCACCCGGCCGGTGTCGTCGGCGACGATCGGCGAGGCCTTCAGCGGCTCGGCCGTGGAGCCGCTCCAGGCGCCGAGAGTGTCGGCGAGCGCCGCGCCGAGGTCGACGCCGGTGAAGTCACCGACGATGACGGCGGTGGCCGTGGCGGGCCGTACATGGGCGTCGTAGAAGGCGCGGACGGCCGCGGCGTCAATGCGGGCGACGGTCTCCTCGGTGCCCTGCCGGGGCCGCGACATACGGGCGGTGGCCGGGAACAGCTCCTTGGACAGTGCCATCGCGGCGCGACGTGCCGGGTTGGCGAGCTCGTGCGGAATCTCGTCGAGGCGGTTGCGTACCAGCCGCTCGACCTCGCTCTCCGGGAAGGCGGGCGCCCGCAGCGCGTCGGCGAGCAGGCCGAGCGCACGGGTCAGCCGGGACGCCGGCACCTCCAGGGAGACCCGTACGCCGGGGTGGTCGGCGTGCGCGTCCAGGGTGGCGCCGCAGCGCTCCAGCTCGGCGGCGAACTCCTCCGCGTCATGCGTGTCGGTGCCCTCGGACAGCGCACGCGCCATGATCGTGGCGACACCGTCCAGGCCCTCGGGTTCGGCGTCCAGCGGCGCGACGAGGTTGATCTCGACGGCGACGACCTGCTGGCCGGGGCGGTGGCTGGTCAGGAGGGTGAGCCCGTTGGGCAGTTGGCTGCGCTCGGGGGCCGGGAAGGCCCACGGCTTGGGCGCGCCCCCCTGGGGCTGCGGGTGGAAGTCCATGGGGCTCACGGGGGAATCGGCGTGGGTGGTGGCGTCGCTCACTGGTCCGCCTCCCCTTCCTCGGTGTCGGCGTCGGACGGCTCGGTGGGCTCGTAGACGAGCGCCGCGCGGTTGTCGGGGCGCAGCCGGGCCTTGGCGACCGCCTGCACCTCCTCGGGGGTGATGTCCAGGACGCGCTGTACGGCGGACAGTGCGAGCTGCGGGTCGCCGAACAGGACGGCGAAGCGGCACAGTTCGTCGGCGCGGCCGCTGACCGTGGCCAGCCGGTCCAGCCATTCGCGCTCCAGCTGGGCCTGCGCCCGCTCCATCTCCTCCGGGGTCGGACCCTCGGCGGCGAAGCGGGCCAGCTCCTCGTCGACCGCGCGCTCGATGTCGGGAACCTCGACCCCGCCGGACGTCTTCACGTCCAGCCAGCCCAGCGAGGGGGCACCGGCCAGCCGCAGCAGGCCGAAGCCGGCGGCGACGGCGCTGCGGTCGCGGCGCACCAGCCGGTTGTACAGGCGGGAGGACTCGCCGCCGCCCAGGACGGTCAGCGCGAGGTCGGCGGCGTCCGCCTCACGGGTGCCGTCGTGCGGCAGGCGGTAGGCCGCCATGAGGGCGCGGGAGGGCACGTCCTCCTCAACGACCTCGCGCAGCTCGCCGCCGATGACGTCGGGCAGGGTGCCGTCCCGGGGCGGCTGCTTGCCGTCGTGCGAGGGGATCGAACCGAAGTACTTCTCGATCCAGGCCAGCGTCCGCTCGGGGTCGATGTCGCCGACGACCGACAGGACGGCGTTGTTGGGCGCGTAGTACGTACGGAAGAACGCCCGCGCGTCCTCCAGGGAGGCCGCGTCCAGGTCGGCCATCGACCCGATGGGCGTGTGGTGGTACGGGTGGCCCTCGGGGTACGCCATGGCCGTCAGCTTCTCGAAGGCCGTGCCGTAGGGGACGTTGTCGTAGCGCTGGCGGCGCTCGTTCTTGACGACGTCGCGCTGGTTCTCCAGGGACTCGTCGTCCAGCGCGGTCAGCAGCGAGCCCATCCGGTCCGCCTCCAGCCAGAGCGCGAGCTCCAGCTCATGGGCGGGCATGGTCTCGAAGTAGTTGGTGCGCTCGAAGCTCGTGGTGCCGTTGAGCGAACCGCCGGCGCCCTGCACCAGCTCGAAGTGGCCGTTGCCCTTCACCTGCGCGGAACCCTGGAACATCAGATGCTCGAAGAGGTGAGCCAGGCCTGTACGGCCCTTGACCTCGTGGCGGGAGCCGACGTCGTACCACAGGCAGACCGCTGCAACCGGGGTCAGGTGGTCTTCGGAGAGCACCACGCGCAGGCCATTGGCCAGCCGGTGCTCGGTCGCTGTCAGGCCGCCGGAGCCGGCTTGTTCTGTGGCCGTGTGACCCATGGGCATGTACGTCCCTTCGATCCGCTTGCGAGGAAGTTCTGTCACTGTATGCAAGCGCGTCGGCATCTGGCGAAGTTCCCGTCCGACCGGCCCCGAACGTGCCCCGCGCTCGGCCCGGTGGGAGCTGAAGGGGGAGTCGCGGTCGGCGTTGTCAGTGGGGCGGTCCACAATGGTCCGCGTCAGACTCAGACATACTCGCGGGTTGATCCCCCAGCTGGTTGACCCGCCTGGTTGACCCGACGCTTTCCCGACATCGGCAGTAGACGCAGCAGAAGGAGCCGCAGCCGCGATGGCCCGCCGCAGCACGAAGACCCCGCCGCCGGACGACTTCGAGGAGAGGATCCTCGACATCGACGTCGTCGACGAGATGCAGGGTTCCTTCCTTGAGTACGCGTATTCGGTCATCTACTCGCGCGCCCTGCCGGACGCCCGCGACGGTCTCAAGCCCGTACACCGCCGCATTTTGTACCAGATGAACGAAATGGGGCTGCGCCCCGACCGCGGGTACGTCAAGTGCGCCCGCGTCGTCGGCGAGGTGATGGGTAAGCTCCATCCGCACGGCGACGCATCGATCTACGACGCGCTGGTGCGCATGGCACAGCCGTTCTCCATGCGGCTGCCCCTGGTGGACGGCCACGGCAACTTCGGTTCCCTGGGCAATGACGACCCGCCCGCCGCGATGCGGTACACCGAGTGCCGGATGGCGTCCGCCACGTCCCTGATGACGGAGTCCATCGACGAGGACACCGTCGACTTCTCGCCGAACTACGACGGCCAGGAGCAGGAACCGGCAGCCCTCCCCGCCGCGTATCCGAACCTCCTCGTCAACGGCGCCTCCGGCATCGCCGTCGGTATGGCGACGAACATGCCGCCGCACAACCTGGGCGAGGTCATCGCCGCGGCCCGCCATCTGATCAAGCACCCCAACGCCGATCTCGACACGCTGATGCGCTTCGTGCCGGGTCCCGATCTGCCGACGGGCGGCCGGATCGTGGGCCTCGGCGGCGTACGGGACGCGTACGAGAAGGGCCGTGGCACGTTCAAGATCCGTGCGACGGTCACGGTGGAGAACGTCAGCGCCCGCCGTAAGGGCCTGGTCGTCACCGAACTCCCCTTCACGGTCGGCCCCGAGAAGGTCATCTCCAAGATCAAGGACCTGGTCGGCTCGAAGAAGCTCCAGGGCATCGCGGACGTCAAGGACCTCACCGACCGCGAGCACGGACTGCGGCTGGTGATCGAGGTCAAGAACGGCTTCAACCCCGAGGCCGTATTGGAGCAGCTCTACAAGCTCACGCCGATGGAGGAGTCCTTCGGCATCAACAACGTCGCGCTGGTGGACGGCCAGCCGCTGACGCTGGGCCTCAAGGAACTGCTGGAGGTCTATGTCGACCACCGCTTCAACGTGGTGCGCCGGCGCAGCGAGTTCCGACGGACCAAGCGGCGCGACCGTCTGCACCTGGTCGAGGGCCTGCTGACGGCCCTGCTGGACATCGACGAGGTCATCCGCCTCATCCGCTCCAGCGAGAACAGCGCGCAGGCCAAGGAGCGGCTGATCGAGCACTTCTCGCTGAGCGACATCCAGACGCAGTACATCCTCGACACCCCGCTGCGCCGGCTGACCAAGTTCGACCGTATCGAGCTGGAGTCGGAGCGTGACCGGCTGCAGGACGAGATCGAGAAGCTGACGCGGATCCTGGAGTCGGACACCGAGCTGCGCAAGCTGGTCTCCGGCGAGCTGGCCGCGGTCGCGAAGACGTACGGCACGGACCGGCGGACGGTCCTGCTGGAGTCGGCGGGCACCTCGGTCGGCGCGGTGCCGCTGGAGGTCTCCGACGACCCGTGCCGGGTGCTGCTGTCCTCGACGGGCCTGCTGGCGCGTACGGTCACCGGGGATGTGCCCTTCGACGCCGATGCCAAGCGCGTCAAGCACGATGTGATCGTCTCGGCGGTGCCGGCGACCACCCGTGGCGAGGTGGGAGCGGTGACGTCCCTTGGACGGCTGCTGCGGATCTCGGTGATCGATCTGCCCCAGCTCCCGGAGACCGCGGCGGCGCCCAACCTCTCCGGTGGCGCACAGCTCTCCGAGTTCCTCACCCTGGAGGACGGCGAGGAGCTGATCTGCCTGACCACGCTGGACGAGTCCTCGCCGGGTCTGGCGCTCGGCACGGAACAGGGCGTCGTCAAGCGGGTGGTGCCCGACTACCCCTCCAACAAGGAGGAGTTGGAGGTCATCACCCTCAAGGACGGCGACCGCATCGTGGGCGCGGTCGAGCTGCGCACCGGTGAGGAGGACCTGGTCTTCATCACCAACGAGGCGCAGCTGCTGCGCTATCCGGCGTCGCAGGTGCGGCCGCAGGGCCGGCCCGCGGGCGGTATGACGGGCGTCAAGCTGGGCGAGGGCGCGAAGGTGATTTCGTTCGCCGCGGTGGATCCGGCCGCCGACGCCATGGTGTTCACGGTCGCCGGCTCGCACGGCACCCTGGACGACTCGGTGGCGACGGCCAAGCTCACCCCGTTCGACCAGTATCCGCGCAAGGGCCGGGCGACCGGCGGTGTGCGCTGCCAGCGGTTCCTGAAGGGCGAGGACTGTCTGACCCAGGCGTGGGCCGGACCGGCTCCGGTACGGGCCGCGGATGCCAAGGGCAGTCCGGTCGAGCTCCCGGAGGTGGACCCGCGCCGGGACGGCTCGGGAGTGCCGCTGATGAAGCCGGTGACGGCGCTGGCGGGGCCGGTGTAGCCAGCAGCCGCGGTGGCAGAGGTGGTCGACGCCGTCGGTCCGGTGAACAGCCGGCCCGGCGGCGTCACTCGTCTTCCGCCTGCTCGCGTGCTGCCACGTACCGCAGTACGCCCCACATGCTGTTCGGATCGGCCTCCGACGGCGCGCTCTGCCGGCAGCTCTCCAGCTCCTTGCGCAGGGCCGGGGCGTCGATGCCACTGCCGATCATGACGAGCTGGGTGCACCGCTCCTCGCCCTTCGGCCACGGCGCGGGGTAGAAGCGCAGGAAGTCACCGACGGCGTGCACCGTGAACTTCTGGCGGTTCTCCGGTACGTCGAAGTGGACGAAGCCCTTGATGCGGTAGAGACCGGCCGGGCGGCTGTCGAGGAAGTCCATGAGACGGCGCGGGTGCATCGGCTCGGCGGAGGTGAACTCCACGCTCTCGTAGGCGGCGTGGAGGTGGCCTGCGTGGTGGGTATGGCCGGGGTGGCCGCAATCGCCGGAGTGGCCGCAGCAGTCGTCGGCGTTATGAACATCACGGACGTCGTGGGCGTCGTGGGCGGCCGCCCCGTTTGCCGCGGCCTCACGCAGCAGGTCCTCGAAGGACAGCTGGCGGACGGCCGCGTCGTGGTCCTCGCCCGGTCCGCGGTCGAAGAACAGCTCGGGATCGACCCGCCCGTATGCGGTGCAGATCACCGGGCGGCCGGGAGCGAGGCCGGCGAGCGTGTCCATGAGTGACTGCCGCGCCGCGTCGCCGATGCGATCGGCCTTGTTGAGCACCACGATGTCGGCGATGCCCACATGCCGGTCCAGTTCGGGATGCCGGGCCCGGGTGTCGTCGAACTCCGCGGCGTCGACGACCTCGATCAGCCCGCCGTAGACGATCCGGTCGTTGTCGCTGGCGAGGATCATCCGGATGAGTTCCTGGGGCTCGGCCAGCCCACTGGCCTCGATGACGATCACGTCGATACGGGCGGAGGGGCGGGCCAGCCGCTCCAGGTAGGTGTCCAGCTCGCTGGTGTCGACCGCGCAGCACAGACAGCCGTTACCGAGCGAGACCATCGAGTCGACCTGCCCGGCGACGGTCATGGCGTCGATCTCGATGCTGCCGAAGTCATTGACGATCGCGCCGATACGGGTGCCGTCGCCATTGCCGAGCAGATGGTTGAGGAGGGTGGTCTTGCCCGACCCGAGGAAGCCCGCGAGCACGACGACCGGGATCTGTTGCGTGGCCAAGGGGAGCGCCTCCATGGTGCGGGTGGCGGGCCGCGCGGACCGGCGGCGGACGAGCTGTCGATCGTAACGGACCGCCGGCGACGCGGGCCCGGCCCGGCTAAAGGGGCGCGACGACGGGCAGCGGCTGCGGCGGCGGAGGTCCGACATACCGCGCCGCAGGACGGATGATCTTCGAATCCTCGGCCTGCTCCAGGATGTTGGCGCTCCAGCCGACCACCCGGGCCGCGCAGAAGGTGGGCGTGAACATCTCACGCGGCAGTCCGCACAGCTCCATGACGACACCCGCGTAGAGCTCCACATTGATGTGCAGCTCACGGCCGGGCTTGAGCTCGGCCAGCAGCTCTTCGACCCTCGCCTCCACTTGGACGGCGAATTCCACCAGCGGTCCACCGAAGCGCTCGGCAATACCTCGCAGCATCCGGGAACGCGGGTCCTCGGTGCGGTAGACGGAATGCCCGAACCCCATGATCCGGTCACCGCGCCGTACGCGGTCGCGGATCCAGGAGTCGATGCGGTCAGGGGTGCCGATGGCGTCGAGCATGTCCAGTGCCCGGCTGGGCGCACCGCCGTGCAACGGCCCGGACAGCGCGCCGACGGCGCCTACGAGGCAGGCCGCGAGGTCGGCGCCGGTGGAGGTGATGACGCGCGCGGTGAAGGTCGAGGCGTTGAAACCGTGGTCGATGGTGGAGATCAGATACGCCTCGATGGCGCGGACCTGTTCCGGCTCCGGCTCGTCACCGGTGAGCATGTACAGGTAGTTGGCCGCGTGACCGAGGTCGGCGCGCGGCTCGACGGGTTGCAGGCCCTGGCCGAGCCGGTGCAACGCGGTGATCAGGGTCGGCACGGCGGCGCAGGCGGCGAGCGCGTCGGCACGGCGGCGGCCGGCGTCGATGTCGTACAGCGGCCGGAAGCCCGCCGTTGCACCGAGCAGCGACAGCGCGGTGCGCAGCCCGGCGAGCGGACCGGAAAGTGCACCGGCTCGGGCGAGGGCGGGCAGCGCGTCACGTACGGCCGCGGGCAGTGTGCGCAGGGCCGAGGTCTCGGCCCTGAACGCCGCCAGCTGCGCGGCGTCGGACAGCTCCCCGTGGAACATCAGGTACCAGACGTCCTCGAAGGTGCGGGCCGTGGCCAGCTCGACGGCGGAGTACTGGCGGTAGTGGTAGAAGCCCTCGGTGCCCCGGACGTCGCCCAGTTGAGTCTCGGTGACGATGACGCCCGCAAGCCCCCTGGGAGCGTCGATCGGTGCCTTCACCTCGGCGGTCGGCATGGCTGATCTCCTTGCTCTTCCTCACCCGAACATTGATCCGACTGTCTATGCTTGACTCAATAGTTGTCAATGTTGATTGAATCAATATGGACGGGTCTGGATACGGTGGCCTCATGGCGGATCGAGAAACGGCGCAAGGTACGGGCGGGCAGCGGCTGAGTACCCGGGAAGCAGCCGACCGGCTCGGCGTGAAGCCGGAGACGGTGTATGCCTACGTCAGCCGCGGCCAGCTCACCAGCCGCCGCGAGCCCGGCGGCCGCGGCAGCACCTTCGACGCAAAGGAGGTCGACGCACTCGCCCGCCGTGCCGGACGCCGCGAACCTTCCACCTCCGGTGGCGAGTTGGCGGTCCGTACGGGCATCACACTGATCGACCGCGACCACTGCTACTTCCGCGGCGTCGACACATCGGAACTCGCCGCCCACTACAGCTACGAGGAAGTCGCCGAGTGGCTGTGGACCGGTGACATGCGGCCCGGCATCCACTTCACGGCGCCGCAGGACGCACTGTCCGCCGCCCGCCGAGCCGTGCAAGCACTGCCGGCCCACAGCGGACCGATGGACCGGCTACGGGTAGCCGCGATCGCCGCCGCGGCAGCCGACCCCCTGCGCTTCGACCTGTCCGAGGACACCGTCGTCGACACCGCACGCAGCCTCATCCCGACCCTCGTCGACGCCTTGCCGTCCCACGCCCCGCAGCAAGGAGCTGCCGACTCACTCGCACCACGCCTCTGGTCACGGCTGACCGCCGAACAGGCCGACGCCGCGGTGCTCCGCGTCCTGGACGCCGCTCTGGTCCTGCTCATCGACCACGACCTCGCCGCCTCGACATTCGCGGTCCGGGTCGCCGCCTCCGCACGCGCCCATCCGTACGCGATCGTCTCGGCCGGCTTCGGGGCACTGGACGGCGTGCTGCACGGCGCAGCAAGCGGGCTCGCCCACCGGATGCTGTTGGAGGTGCTGGACCGGGGCAGCGCGGCCGCCGTGGTCGCCGACCACCTGCGGGCCGGTCGCCAGGTACCGGGCCTCGGCCACCGCCTCTATCCGGGCGAGGACCCACGAGCCCGCACCCTCTTCCAGCTCCTGGAGGACGTACCGCGGGCCCGCCCCGCCCTGGAAGCAGCCCGTCAAGTGATCACCACCACGGCCCGCCATACAGAGCTGCATGCCAACGTCGACCTGGCCTTGGCCGTTCTGACCGTCTCGACGGGCATGCCGACCGAGGCGGGCGAGACCATCTTCGCCATCTCCCGCACGGCAGGCTGGATCGCACACGCCCTGGAGGAATACGCCGAACACCCTCTCCGCATGCGCCCCAGCGGCCAGTACCACGGCCCCCGCCCGCCACAACCGTTGCCGTGACAGGCGGCCTGCGAGCACAGGGATGGGAAACGGAGCCAGCCTTGACATCGCCGGCACCGGCTCGGTCGGCATCGACATCGCCGAACCTCACACGGAGCGGCGCCCATTACGCCTCGGGGCGCTCCGCTCGTCATCGTCCCTGGACGCACACCCAAAATCCGGCGCCGAGCGGATGAGGTTAGGCTCACCTATGTGAGTACTTGCGCCACCGCTTCCCGTGAATCGGCCGAATCTCTCGCCGGCACCGCGGCACCTGCCCGGACCTGGCTGCTCATCGAGCAGACAGGGCCCTGGGGAGCCCACGCGCTGACAGACAGCCACCTCGATCCTGACGTCGGCCGGGCCCTTGAGGCCGCGGCAGAGGGGACGGGCGTACGCGTCGCCCTGATCCGGCGGCCGGGACGCCACGCCGACTGCCACGGCACCTCCAGGCGACGCCTTTTCCTCGCGCACACCGCCCCGGGCCGCTCCTGGATCCGCACGACCACCGTCACCGACCCCCGGGCCGCCCTCAGCCTGGACTTCGCGGCCCTGGGTGCGGGAGAGCATGACGGCCTCTGGGAGACGTACATCGGTGAACCGCTGGTCCTCGTGTGCACCAACGGCAAGCGGGACCGCTGCTGCGCCCTGCTCGGCCGCCCGCTCGCAGCCGAGCTCGCCGCCTGCGGAACCGAGACCTGGGAGGTCACCCACATCGGGGGCCACCGCTTCTCCCCCACGCTTTTCGTCCTCCCCTACGGCTACGCCTACGGACGGGCGTCGGCCCCCTTGGTCAAGGAGGCCGTGGAGGCGGCGCGCGACGGACGGATCACGGGCGACCACTGCCGTGGGCGCTCGGCCTGGGACCGGCCGGGCCAGGCCGCTGACCTTGCCGTCCGCAGGCTGATCGGGGAGGATCGGGCGGACGCACTCGACGTCATACGGACCGACACGGTGTGGCTCGAACCCAAGCCTGCCGACAGCCGGACGCCTGGCAGCTCGGCGGTCGCGGAAGCCTCCCCTGCCTGGGCCGTTACCGTCGCGCACTCCGATGGGCGCACCTGGCTGGTCACCGTCGAACAGCGGGCCGATGGTGCTGCGGCGCCCGCTAGCTGTGGTGCGCCGCTCGGTCCACCGGCGCGCATGGCGGTTGTCTCTGTCACCGCTGCGAACGTCATGCTTCACGGGACGCCCCTGGCCTCCATTAGGTGATCTCGCGAGCCTTCTCCGACCGTCGCCGAGTCCTTCCGCAGCCTTCGCGTGCACCACACGCGGCCGGTGCGGGACCGCGCGCCCGCCGGACCGATAGCCGTCTGGGAGCCGATGGCCGTCCCGGCCCCCTGACGCATGGCCCGATCCGACGCGGCTATCCGGAAGGGCGGGGCCATCCCAGGACCAGGTGAGGCGGCAGAGGAAACGCACTGACCAACTGCGCCGAGCCTCCACAGCCCCGCCTCGGCGGCCGAACGCCACGCTGCCCGCCCTCTTCCACCTCTCACGCCACGCCCCGCAGCCATCCCCCGTCGACCCCATGCCCGCTCCCTTCTGCGCACCCGTCGCGCGACTCACCCTCGCCCTGGCAGCCCCCTGACCGCCCCGCGCAGGGCCTTTCGGTTTCACCATGCGAGGCTAAGCGTGCACACTCCGCAGCCAAAAGGCCTGTGGATAACTCCCATCACCTCTCCCCCGACGCACTGATGAGCGCCTGACCTGCGCCTTCGCTGCGATGTACGGCCTCCGGGCCAATCAGCAGGCCGACGACGACTCCGGCGCATCAGTAACCTCCTATTCGGGGGATCGCATGGACGAACCGGAGATCAACAGCCCCGAGCAGGACGAGCCGACCATGGCGGCTGTGAGTCGCGCCATCATCCTCGTGGTGGCTGCTGGCGTCGTGACATGGGCGATTGTGATGGCGTGGGGGATCTTGGTGTTCGCCTTGGGCTAAGACGCCAGCAACAGGCGGGGCATGCACTCGACCCCAGGTTCCCAACTCCGGGCTGGACGGAGTCACATCCGAGTCGCCGCCCGGACACCCTCCGAATTCCCCCTGTCTGGGATTCCCGCCCGACCGCCGCCACGCTTACTGTTCGTTCGTATGGGCGAAAAGGAAGAGTCGGTTCCACGCCCGAGCGGCGCAGAGCCCTCGGGTTCCGCGCCGTTTCCCGCCGATACTCCGGTCTCCGACGCCGCCGGCAAGCCGGGCAGCGCCTCGCGCACGGCCGACAGCCGACCGGCCGTCGAGGCCACGGCCCGGGCCAACCACGGGTCGGCCGCCCCAAAGCTGCCGCGCCGTACCCGGCCACGCCTGGGCTGGCCGCGGCGGGTGTTCTCCCAGGTGCTGATGGTGCAGCTGGCCATCGCCACCGGTGTCACAGCGCTGGCGACCGGCCTGTTCCTCGCCCCACTCAGTACGCAGCTCGACGACCAGGCGATGCGCCGCGCTCTCGCCATCGCACAGACCACCGCGGCCGGGTCTCGCCTCGACGATGCCCTGGAGGCCTCCCGTCCGACCCGTCATGGTCCCGTGCAGAACGAGGCGGAGCGGATTCGCGCCGCCACCGGTGCCGAGTACGTGGTGATCATGGACAAGCGGGGTGTGCGCTGGTCGCACACCGACCCTGATGAGATCGGGCGCCACGTTTCGACCGACCCGAGCGCCGCACTTTCCGGTCAGGAGGTCATGCAGATCGACGAGGGCACACTCGGCCGGTCCGCGCGCGGCAAGGTCCCGCTCCGTGACGAGGACGGCACGGTCGTGGGCGCCGTCTCCGTCGGCATCGCGTACGAGAGCGTGCAGGAACGGCTGCTCTCCACCGTCCCCCAGTTGCTCGCTTACGCGGGCGGCGCGCTCGCCGTGGGCGCGCTCGCCGCATATCTCGTTTCCCGCCGCCTCCAGCGCCGCACCCACGATCTGGCCTTCTCCGACATCTCGGCGCTGCTCGCCGAGCGGGAGGCCATGTTGCACGGCATCCGCGAGGGGTTCCTCGCGCTCGACAAACACGGCCGCATCCGTCTCATGAACGACGAGGCGCAGCGCCTCCTGGACCTCCGCACCGAGGACACCGGGCACCGCTTGGAAGCAGCCATGCCACCGGGCCGCACCACCGATGTGCTGGTTGGTCGTGTCTCGGGGCCGGACCTACTGGCCGTCAGCGGACAGCGGGTCCTGGTAGCAAACCGTATGCCGACCGATGACGGCGGTGCCGTGGTCACCCTGCGCGACCGCACCGAACTGGAGCGGCTGGGCCGCGAACTGGACGGCACCCGTGGCCTCATCGACGCCCTCCGCGCCCAGGACCACGAGCACGCCAACCGGCTGCACACCCTGCTCGGACTGCTCGAACTCGGGTTGCACGAGGAAGCCGTGGAGTTTGTGACCCAGGCGGTGGGCGTGCATCGCGCGACCGCCGAGCAGGTCACCGAGCGCATCCACGATCCGCTGATCGCCGCCCTCCTGGTGGGCAAGGCCACCGTCGCCACCGAGCGGGGCGTCTCCTTGAGCATCTCCCCCGAGACGCACCTGCCCGACCGCCTCGTCGACCCGCCCAGCCTGGTCACCATTCTCGGGAACCTCGTCGACAACGCCCTGGATGCCACATCGGGCAAGCGCGACGCCCAATTGGAGGCGGAGATCCGCGCTTACGGCCGAACCGCCATCGTGCGCGTCAGCGACAACGGGCCGGGCGTGCCCGAGGAACGGCGCGAGGAAATCTTCACCGAAGGATGGACGACCAAGGAGCCGCCTGCCCACGGACAGCGCGGCATCGGCCTGGCACTCGTATGCCGACTGGCCGAGCGCTACGGAGGTAACGCCGAGGTCGCCGAGCGCCCCGGTGGCGGTGCGGTATTCACCGTGACGGTCCCCGACGCACTCTCCGATGACCTTCCCGAGCCCCGTGCGGTAGCCCCGCAGGAAGCAGTCACCGGCATTCACACCACCAGTCGGGCCACAGCGGGCACTCACCGCCCCCAAGGCGCCACGGAGGCCGGCCGATGATCGATGTACTGGTCGTGGACGACGATGTGCACGTCGCGAAAATCAATGCGGCATACGTCGCCAAAATCGAGGGATTCCGCGTCAGTTGCCTCGCGCACACCGCCGCAGAGGCCCTTACCGCCCTCAAGACCCACCCCGTCGACCTGATCCTCCTGGACCACTACCTCCCCGACAGAACAGGGCTCCAACTGGTCAGCGAGCTGCGGCGCCGTGGGCTGCTCACCGACGTGATCATGGTGACTGCGGCTCGCGATATCGCCACCGTGCAGGCGGCGATGCGCCACGGTGCGCTGCAGTACCTGGTCAAGCCGTTCACCTTCGCGGGCCTGCGCTCCAAGCTGGAGGGTTACGCGGCGCTGCACCGCACATTTGCGGGCGGCGGGCAGGCGGAGCAGTCCGAAGTGGACCGGATCTTCGGGGCGTTGGGGGCTGCCAACGCCGGATCGGCCGAGTTGCCGAAGGGGCACTCCACCGCAACCGCCGACCGTGTGCGCTCAGTGCTGCGCTCCGCGGAGGCCCCGCTGTCCGCACAGGACGTTGCCCTGCAGGCGGGACTGAGCCGGCAGACCGCCCAGCGCTACCTCAAACTCTTGGAACGCGCCGGACGGGTGCGCCTCACGCTCAGGTACGGCGAGACCGGCCGCCCCGAGCACCGCTACGAGTGGGTCTAGAGGCTCTCCGACGGATCCCGTGAATCCCTTATCGGGCCGCTCCTTTGTCCTACCCCGCGAGTGGACCACCCGCCGATCATCGGAGATCACCGAGGGCGCAAAATGCCCTATGTGCCGATAACCAACATCCCGAAGATGGCAACGCTCGACGACGCTCAACTGGTCAGCCGCACGTTGGCATGCGCCTTCGACGATGACCCCATGATGCGCTGGTTCTTCCCCGACGATTCCTCTCGCGAGGCAGGGCTGGGCCGTTACTTCACCACACTCTTCACCCGGCAGTACGTCCACCACGGCGTGTGCGAGCGCACCGACGCAGGGGCCGCCTTATGGGTGCCGCCAGAGGGCCAGGCAAAGGCCGTTCCTGACGCGGAGACCGTCCAGGAGCTCCAGGACATCCTCGGTGACCGGGCTCTGCTGTTCCGCGATGCCGTCGAGTCAGCGGCCAAGCACACGCCGAAAGAACCTCACTGGTACCTGGCGGTGATCGGCGCAGACCCGGCCGCCCAGGGCCAGGGACACGGAGCAGCCCTGCTGCGCTCGGGGCTGGCCAAGGCCGACGCAGCGGGCCTGCCCACCTATCTGGAGTCCTCCAAACCGTCCAACCTCCCCATCTACGAGCACTTCGGCTTCACCGTGCGCGAGGAGGTGCGACTGCCGGGAGGCGGGCCGGTGCTGTGGGCCATGCGGCGCGAGCCCTGCCCCCCGCCTGGCGTCTAAGAACCGTCCAGGAGGAGCAGACGGGGCCGGCCCCGTCTGCTCCTTCGGTCTCAGAGCATGTCCGCCACTGCCCCATTGGGTACGCCCTAAGCCGCCCCCGCCCCCGTGAGCGCCCGTACCTCCGTTTCCGCGTGCCGTGCCTTGTCGGCGGCCTCCGGGGAGAGCACCGTTCCCAGCCAGCCCATCAGGAAGCCCAGCGGGATCGATACGACGCCGGGGTTGTCGAGCGGGAAGACGGCGAAATCCAGTCCGGGGAAGAGCGACTCCGGACTCCCGGAGACCACCGGTGACAGGACGACCAGGGTGATCGCAGGAATCAGACCTCCGTATACGGACCACACCGCGCCGCGGGTCGTGAAGCGTCGCCAAAAGAGGGTGTACAGCAGGACCGGCAGATTGGCCGACGCAGCGACGGCGAACGCCAGCCCTACCAAGAAGGCCACGTTCAAGTCCTGGGCAAGCAGGGCGAGACCGATGGCGACCGCGCCGACGGCCACCGCTGCGATACGCGCCACGGCCACCTCGGCGCGCTGGGCGTCCTGTGCTGTGCCACGTGGGCGCCGTAGGGAGGCATACAGGTCGTGTGCCACAGAGGCCGACGACGCGAGCGTGATGCCTGCGACCACGGCCAGGATGGTGGCGAACGCGACTGCGGCCACCACGGCGAAGAGCACAGTCCCTCCGGTCGAACCGGCGCCGCCTCCCAGATCGAGAGCCAGCAGCGGAACGGCGGTGTTGCCGGCTGTATTGGACGCCCGGACAGCGTCGCTGCCGAGTACTGCAGCGGCACCGAACCCGAGCACGATGGTCATCAAGTAGAACCCACCGATCAGACCGATGGACCAGACGACGGAGCGACGGGCGGCGCGCGCCGTGGGGACGGTGTAGAAGCGGGAGAGGATGTGCGGCAGTCCGGCAGTGCCCAGGACGAGCGCGATGCCGAGGCTGATGAAGTCGAGGCGCGAGGTCCAGTCGCCGCCGTATTTGAGGCCGGGCGCGAGGAAGTCGCGGCCGTGGCCGCTGCGTTCGGCGGCGGTGTTCAGCAGCTCGTTGATGTCGCCGTGGAAGCGGGCCAGTACCAGGACGGTCAGCGCGACGGCGCCGCCCATGAGGAGTACGGCTTTGACGACCTGGATCCAGGTCGTGGCCCGCATGCCGCCGAAGGCGACGTAGACCACCATCAGGGCGCCGACCCCGATCACCATCCAGGTACGGGCCTGCTGGCCCGCGCTCCCCACGAGCAGGGCGACCAGACTGCCGGCACCGACCATTTGCGCCACCAGGTAGAGCACGGACACGGTGACGGAGGCTGCGCCGGCGGCGATACGGACGGGGCGTTCCCGCATCCGGGCGGCGACGACATCGGCGAGGGTGAACCTGCCGCAGTTGCGGACCAGTTCGGCGACAAGGAACAAGACGATGAGCCAGGCAACGAGGAAGCCGACCGAGTACAGCAGGCCGTCGTATCCGAAGAGGGCGATCAGTCCGGAGATGCCGAGGAAGGAAGCGGCAGACATGTAGTCCCCCGCGATGGCGAATCCGTTCTCCATGGGCGAGAACAGTCTTCCGCCCGCGTAGAACTCCTCGGTGGAACCGCGCCTGCGGCGGCTCACCCAGGTGGTGATCGCCAGGGTGACGACGATGAACACGCTGAACAGGAGCAGCGCGAGGGTCTGGTGGTCACCGGTCACCGGATGTTCCCTCCGGTCAGTTCCTGGGTTTCCCAGCGGATGTCGAGCGCCGCACTGTCCCTGCGCAGCCGGGCATGGCGCGCGTACGCCCAGGTGAGCAGGAAGGTGGTGGCGAACTGGCCGAGTCCGGCGAGCATCGCGATGTTCAGGGCACCGGCGACGCGGTGGGCCATGAGGTCCGGCGCGGCGGTCGCCGCGATCACATAGGCGAGGTACCAGCCCAGAAAGACCACCGTGCCGGGCAGGACGAACCGCCGGTAGCGGCGGCGCACCTCCTGGAAGGCCGCGCTTCGCTGCACCGCCAGATAGACCTCGTCGTGCGGCGCAGACTGCGGTTCCGGTACCGGCGGCGGTGGCTGCGTGCCACCCCACACGTCCGTTGTCTCCGCCGCGTCGTCCCGTTCGCCCCACCCGGAGGCGAGAGCGTCGTACCAGGGGTCTTCGAGCCGTAGGGCCCCTGGCTCACCGACCGAGCGGCCGTCCTGCTTGTCCACCGAACTCTCCTTGATGCACAGGTCTGTTGTCCGTGCGGCCCAAGGGTGGACAGAAAGGAAGATCCTGGACTCTTCATTGCGAATCCTTCACCCCATCAGGTGATGGGCTGCCCGGGCGGCTGTGCGAGGCCGTGGCGGCACACGTAGTGGATGGCCTGGGCCCGGCCCCGTAACCCCGCTTTGCTGGATCCTGGGCGCAGACCGGCCTCGCCCGAGAGCACATCGTCGATGGCACGGACGAGCTCGTCGCCGTCGGCGTCCTTAGTCAGGTAACCGCGTGCGCCGGCCTGGAGAGCGGGAAGACATGCGGGCACCCGCAACCTCGCTACGAAACCGCTCGATCGGAGCCGGACTCCAGCGTTCCGCTGAGGAGTTCCGCGCGCCCCCGCATCCCGAGCAGAACACACCCGGAGCCGCTCTTGGCGAGTTCACCAGGCGTGCCACGGCCACCGAAGTCGCGCGCCTCGAGCCCCACGTCGTCCGTCCCGTACTCCAGCCGCACGCTCACCCGGTCGCCCGGAGTGTGCTTGCGCACGTTCGTCAGCGCCTCCTGGGCGACCCTGCGGACGCGAGGCCCGCTTCGCCCGGCACGGCGCGGACCTCGCCCGTCACATGCCGCTGAGCGCCTCAGCGGCGGCCAGACGGCGCGGAAAGCCCTCGACCGGGATCATCTCCCCGCGCAGCGCAGAAAGCGCCTCACGGGTACCTTCTAGCCCTTCACGGGCCATCCCCGGCACGCCGCCACCGCTCCAGGAGCTGGTCGCGGTCAGCCTCGAGGTCGGTGTTGCGCTGAATCAGCAGCCGCGCCGCCTCCAGGTGCACCAGTTGGGCGCTGAGGCTGTGGGCGAGCACGTCGCGGTCTCCCGTGCGATCCGCCCGCGCTCGACGAGCGCCACCGATTCGGCCTCAGTCTTCCTCGCCACCCGTTCCTGAGCCAGAAGCCGCTGGGTGCTGCTACCGCGCGCCTCGGCGTCCAGCCGTACGACGTAGCCCGCCAGCGCCAGGCCCCAAGCCGGTGAAGGCCGACCCCGCCAGGGCGGTCCACACGAGCGCCGCGACCATCAGGAGACGCACTGCCCGGCGGATCCACATCCGGGCGCTGCTGATGTCTTCACGGGACAGCGACTCGTGCAGCGGTCAGCTCGTCCAGGCGTTCAGCGGCACGTACGGTCCTTCCGCGGCGTGTTCACGGCCTCAAGCCGGGAGCAGGACACCGCGCGTGTGCTGCACCGCCCGGCCCCGCCAGGTGGTGGCCCCCGCGCAGGTCAGCAGCATTGCGGCCACGGAGAGCATGGTGGCCGCGCTGCCCCGATGGATGCCCATGGCCGCTGCGATGCCCATGAGACCGATGCGCAGCACCGGACCACAGAGCCACACGCCGACCGCCGCCCAGCCGCCCGTGGTCCACACCGTGCCACCCTCGTCCGCCCAGATGCACAATCCTCCAGGCCCAGCCGGCGCCGCAGACCAGCCGATCAGGAACTCCAGGCCGAGCAGCGCTGCCGTCCAGATCAGAGCCATGGTGGGCCCGGGTGGAAACGGCGACGGGCGCCCCTCCGCCCCTGGGTGGACAGGCGCCCGTCGGGAGCTGCAAGCCCCCTTAGGTATCGATACGCGAACGGTCCAGAGTGGACGCGGAGTTGGTGATGAACTCCTTACGGGGGGCGACTTCGTTGCCCATCAGGAGGTCGAAGGCCTTCTCCGCCGCTTCGAGATCGCTGATGTTGATACGACGCAGGGTGCGGTGGCGCGGGTCCATGGTCGTCTCAGCGAGCTGGTCGGCGTCCATCTCACCCAGGCCCTTGTAGCGCTGGATGCTGTCCTTGTAGCGGACCTTCTTGCGCTGGAGTTCGAGCAGGGTCTGGCGCAGTTCGTTGTCCGAGTACGTGTAGATGTACTTTTCCTGGCCCTTTTTGGGATTGATCAGTTCGACGCGGTGCAGGGGTGGGACGGCGGAGAACACTCGGCCCTGTTCGACCATCGGGCGCATGTAGCGCTGGAAGAGGGTCAGCAGCAGGCAGCGGATATGGGCACCGTCGACGTCCGCGTCGGCCAGGAAGATGACCTTGCCGTAGCGGGCGGTGTCGATGTCGAAGGTACGGCCGGATCCGGCCCCTATGACCTGGATGATGGCGCCGCACTCGGCGTTCTTGAGCATGTCCGAAACCGATGACTTCTGGACATTCAGAATCTTGCCGCGGATCGGCAGCAAGGCCTGGAACTCCGAATTCCGTGCCAGCTTGGCGGTACCCAGCGCCGAGTCTCCCTCGACGATGAACAGCTCGCTGCGGTCGACATCGTCGCTGCGGCAGTCCGCGAGCTTGGCCGGCAGCGAGGAGGACTCCAGCGCCGTCTTCCGCCGCTGGGCCTCCTTGTGCTGACGGGCGGCGATGCGGGTACGGGCCGCGGCGACGATCTTCTCCATGACGGAGCGCGCCTGCTGCTTGTCGTCCCGCTTGGTGGAGGTCAGGAACGCCTTGAGTTCCTTGCTCACCACCTGGGCGACGATCCGCGAGGCGGCGGAGGTGCCGAGCACCTCCTTGGTCTGGCCCTCGAACTGGGGCTCCGCGAGTCGTACGGTCACGACGGCGGTGAGCCCCTCCATGGCGTCGTCCTTGACGACGTCGTCCTCGGCGACGCGCAGCAGCTTGCTCGACCGCAGCACCTCGTTGACCGTCTTGGCGACCGATCGCTCGAAGCCGGAGACGTGGGTGCCGCCCTTGGGCGTCGCAATGATGTTGACGAACGACTTCACCGTCGCGTCGTAGCCGGTGCCCCAGCGCAGCGCGACATCGACGCCCAGTTCCCGGGTGACCTCGGTCGGTGTCATGTGACCGCGATCGTCGAGGACCGGCACGGTCTCCTTGAAGGTGCCCTGGCCGCTCAGCCGGAGCACATCGCAGACGGCCTTGTCCTGCGCGAGGTACTCGCAGAATTCGCTGATGCCGCCGTCGTAGCGGAACGTCTCTTCAGTCTTTCCGGCACCGTCGATGCCGCGCTCGTCACGGACCACGAGGGTCAGGCCCGGCACGAGGAAGGCCGTCTGGCGGGCGCGGGCGTGCAGCGTCTCCAGGGAGAGCTTGGCGTCCTTGAGGAAGATCTGCCGGTCGGCCCAGTAGCGCACCCGGGTGCCGGTCTTCGTCTTGGCGATCCGCTTGCCCTTGAGCAGGCCGTTGCCCGGGTCGAACGGGGCGTCGGGGCCCGATTCGGTGAAGATGCCGGGGACGCCGCGGCGGAAGCTGATCGAATGCGTCTTGCTGCTGCGGTCCACCTCGACGTCCAGCCGGGCGGACAGGGCGTTGACGACCGAGGCGCCGACACCGTGCAGACCGCCGGAGGCCGCGTACGAGCCGCCGCCGAACTTTCCGCCGGCGTGCAGCTTGGTCATCACGACCTCGACGCCGCTGAGACCTGTCTTGGGCTCGACATCCACTGGGATGCCGCGGCCGTTGTCCCTGACCTCCACCGACCCGTCGTCGTGGAGGATCACCTCGATGTGGTCGCAGTAGCCGCCCAGTGCCTCATCGACGGAGTTGTCGATGATCTCCCAGAGGCAGTGCATCAGTCCCCGGCTGTCCGTCGAGCCGATATACATGCCGGGGCGCTTGCGGACGGCTTCGAGCCCCTCGAGGACGAGCAGATGCCGCGCGGTGTAGTTGGAACCGTCCCGGTCTGCCCCGGTCAGCACTGCGGTGGACGGCACGGACATCTCGGCGGTCACGCGGTTCGCTCCTCGCTGAATTTCTGGCAGTCCGCATTCCGCGGACTCGGTTGTGGCGGTGTCGCCGGTCAGAGGGTACCGAGGCCTGGTAGAGCCGATGTGACGCCACCCGTAAGCACGACCATGGTAGTAGAATTTCGCTCGTACGTTCGATCCCTCGTTGGGGTGACGTCCGAGTGACGTGCACATCACGTTCCCTTCGAGGCATGAACCATTTAGGCTCCGGGCACGTCCTCATCAACAACCGGCAAGCCGGCCGGGAGGACAGACCAACAACCAACGTGAATCAGACCACCAAGCAATACGGCTCATTCGCCGCCACCCGGCAGCACCCGGCCCCCTCGAAGAATTTTTTCGAGGAAAAGGCACGAGCGGGAACGTTTTCGGCCTGGTTGGATGTTGACCCTGGTACGACAGCTCGTCGAGCTAGAGAAGAGGCGACGTGACTACTGTTCTGACACCCGCGAGCCCGCTGACGGCCGCTGACCGCTGCGACCGCTGCGGCGCCCAGGCATACCTGCGCGTCGTCCTGATGTCCGGCGGAGAACTGCTCTTCTGCGCCCACCACGGTCGCAAGTTTGAGCCAGAACTCAAGAAGATCGCCGCGGAAATACAGGACGAGACGGAGCGGCTGACCGCTTCTCCGGCGTCCGCGTCCGAAGAGGAACGCTGACACTTCGCATCCACGACGAGCGAGCAGCGGCCCAGCGCCGTATCGCGGGCGGTCTCCCCGGCACCACCGGGGAGACCGCCCGCACTCGTACGCTCACACACGCCCGACAGCTCCTCGCGCCGCTCAGCCGGCCCCGTGTGCGGACACGGCCGGGAGCAGCGCTGAGGCGCGCGTATAGACCCCCGGACTGCCCGCCTGACCGCAGCCGGTCCCCCACGACACCAGGCCCACCAGCCGCCCGTGCACGACGAGCGGCCCGCCACTGTCGCCCTGACAGGCATCCCGGCCGCCGGCTGGCTCCCCCGCGCACAGCATCGATTGCGCCCTGTATTTGCCGTCGGCACTGCCCGGATAGGCCCGCGCACAGACCGCATCACGCAGCACATTGACGTGCGCCGCACGCAGGCGTGACGCATAGCTGCCCCCGCCTGTGGTGTCGCCCCACCCGTACACGGTGGCCGCATTGCCCGGCCGGTAGGCGCTGTCATGTCGTCCAGCCATCAGGATGGGCCGGTTCGGGAGCGGCTTGTCGAGCGTGAGGACAGCCATGTCGCCGTCGTTCGTCCAACTGTTGTAGCGCGGGTTGACCCAGATCTTCGCAGGCTTGAGCTCCTGTCCGCCGCCGCCGGCAAGGTTGTCGCGTCCGACGACGATCCTCAGGTCCCGTACCTGGCGCCAGGGGACGCCCAGCACCTCCTTGCTCAGACAGTGCGCCGCCGTCACCACCGTCGAATGCCCGACGAGTACGCCGCCGCAGAACTGTCCCGAGCGCTGGGCCCCGAAACGCTCATGGGAAGCCAGAGCCACCGCCCAAGGACTGTGCGACAGCGGTGCGGGCTTTCCACCGATCACCGACTCGTCCGCGGCCGCCGGCGTCGGCAGCGCGAGGGCCAGCGCAAGGGCTCCGAGGGCAGCGGGGACGATCGGACGCATTCGGACTCCTGACTCTGAGGCAGTACGCGCATACCCAGAGTGACCCAATCGGCCGCCCCTCGCACCCGGACGGGCGCGAGCCCGGCCCCTCCGGCTAGGAGGGACCGGGCTCGTGATGCCGTCCGGACGGGTGGGACTAGTCGAGGTAGTCGCGCAGCACCTGGGAGCGCGACGGGTGACGCAGCTTCGACATCGTCTTCGACTCGATCTGGCGGATCCGCTCACGCGTGACGCCGTAGACCTTGCCGATCTCGTCCAGCGTCTTGGGCTGGCCGTCGGTGAGGCCGAAGCGCATGGACACGACGCCGGCCTCGCGCTCGGAGAGGGTGTCCAGCACCGAGTGCAGCTGCTCCTGCAGAAGCGTGAAGCTGACCGCGTCGGCCGGGACGACCGCCTCGGAGTCCTCGATGAGGTCACCGAACTCGCTGTCGCCGTCCTCACCCAGCGGGGTGTGCAGCGAGATCGGCTCACGGCCGTACTTCTGGACCTCGATGACCTTTTCAGGGGTCATGTCGAGCTCCTTGGCCAGCTCCTCCGGGGTGGGCTCACGGCCCAGGTCCTGGAGCATCTGGCGCTGGACGCGCGCGAGCTTGTTGATGACCTCGACCATGTGGACGGGGATACGGATCGTACGGGCCTGGTCGGCCATGGCGCGGGTGATGGCCTGGCGGATCCACCACGTCGCGTAGGTCGAGAACTTGTAGCCCTTGGTGTAGTCGAACTTCTCGACCGCACGGATCAGACCGAGGTTGCCCTCCTGGATCAGGTCCAGGAAGAGCATGCCGCGGCCCGTGTACCGCTTGGCCAGGGAGACGACCAGACGGAGGTTGGCCTCCAGGAGGTGGTTCTTCGCCCGGCGGCCGTCCTCAGCGATGATCTCGAGCTCGCGCTTGAGCTTCGGGGCGAGCTTGTCGGAGTTCGCCAGCTTGTCCTCGGCGAACAGGCCCGCCTCGATGCGCTTGGCGAGCTCGACCTCCTGCTCGGCGTTGAGGAGCGGGACCTTACCGATCTGCTTGAGGTAGTCCTTGACCGGGTCGGCGGTGGCGCCGGCCGCGGCGACCTGCTGGGCAGGGGCGTCGTCCTCGTCATCGTCGGACAGGACGAAGCCGGCGTTCTCCGCGCCCTCGGCGGCCTCGGGTGCTTCGCCCTTACCGGGCGCCGGGGTCTCCTCGGTCACGTCGTCGTCGAGCAGCTCGTCGACGTCCTTCTTGGACGTCGTCTTCTTCGCGGTGGCCTTCTTGGCCGTGGTCTTCTTCGCGACCGTCTTCTTGGCGGTCGCCTTCTTCGCCGCAGCCTTCTTCGCAGGCGCGGACTCGGACTCACCGGCCGACGGGTCCGCCACGGGGGCGGGCGCCGCGGCTGCGGTGGTCTTCTTGACCGTGGCGGCCTTCGCCGCGACGGTCTTGGTGGCGGTGCGCTTCGCCGGACTCTTCGCTGCGACGCTCTTGCGGGTGCGCTTGGGCGCCTCTGCGGCACTGACCATCAGCGTCACACCCTCCTCGTCGAGGATTTGGTTGAGGCTGCGCAGAACGTTCTTCCACTGGGTTGGCGGAATCTGGTCAGCCTCGAAGGCCCGACGCACGTCATCGCCGGCGATCTGCCCATCTGCCTTTCCCCGCTCGATGAGCGCCATCACAGACTCGGACTCGGCGATCTCCGGCGGGAGCGTACGGGATGTGCTGGCCGACACGAACAACCTCTCGGAACGATGGAAACGGCTTCCGACCCCGTCCTGTGTGGATCGGAGCCGACGACCGCCGGTGGGGATGGACCGACGGCGCAGGGGCAACCGGGGAGTTGAACAGCGTCACGAACGCCGCTCGTATTCCCTCCTCGGCTATCACCTCTTAAGTCATCGCGCTTCCCTGAAGAGCGTTACGCCCAATCTGCGTGGCCCGAGTCACACCCCATAACGACCCATTCCCAGTCATATGACATGCAACCCTCCCAAGGTCTCTCGCCGGATCCGGTCGACGACCCGGATCCGGCGATCTCGTGCGCCATCGCCGCGTACGGCGTGCCCTGCCCGGAGGGGTGTGCAGGGCACGGGGGACGCGCGGCGCCTACAGTCCGTACGCGGTCGGGTACGGCCTTCAGTGCTCGCGGGGCGCGGGGACGACGTGGTCCACGGGCGTCCCGGAGCCCTGGCCGACGGCCTCGCCGTGGGCGGCGAGGAGCTGCCGCATCGCGGATTCGGCCGCCGTGGCGTCGCCGGATCCGATGGCGTCGACGACCCGCATGTGCTGGCCCACGGACGTCTCGACCGGTCGCTCGCAGCCGCCGCCGGGGCCACCGGAGACGTGCAGGGCGGCGGAGACGATGCCCGAGAGGTGCTCGAGCATGCGGTTGCCGGCGAGCTGCAGCAGCAGCGAGTGGAACTCGGCGTCGGCGCGGGAGAAGGTCATGGTGTCGCCCTGGGCCGCGGAGTGGCCCATGATCTCGACCATGTCCGCCAGCCGCTGCTGGATGTCCTCACGGCCGTGGCCGGCGGCGAGCCGGGCGGCGAGGGGCTCGATCGTCCAGCGCAGCTCACACAGCTCGCGGCGCTGGTCGTCGCGCTGTGGCCCGTAGGCCCGCCATTCGATGATGTCGGGGTCGAGGAGGTTCCAGTCGCTGACCGGGCGCACTCGGGTGCCCACGTTCGGGCGGGCGCTGACGAGGCCCTTGGCCTCGAGGACTCGCAGCGACTCGCGGACGACGGTGCGGGAGACCTCGAAGCGCTGGCCGATCTCCTCGGGGACGAGCGGGCGGTCGGCGCCGAGATCGCCGGAGACGATCATCTGGCCGAGCTGCTGGACGAGTTGGCCGTGCAGGCCGCGGCCGCGACTGCCGGCCGCGCGACGGCCGACCCGGCCGATGTCTGCTTCGGAGCCGTCCCAGACCTGCGAAACCCGCTCGGCACGGTCCTGGCCGGCTGCGTTGTTGGCGTTCGCGGCGTTGGCCGCGTTGGCGTAGGGGTAGCGGTCGAGCTCGCCCGGGCCTGCGAGGCCGGTGTCGCCGGGGCGAGCCGCGGTCATCATGGTGTGCGCAAGGGTACTCACGCATCTTTTGTCGGCGACACCCTGAACACCCTTGAGGTCTTTGGTGAAAAGCACACGAAAGGGTGATCGCCCCCCATCCCCGAATTGACGCTTTATCGGAAAGAAATGCGCTCTCCCAGGCGAGTTGTGGACAGCAGCCACAACAACAGGACGCCAAAACATATGCATTTCCCGATCAGCAGCTGAAGCCACCCGGCACCGCGGAGACATCGCCGCAGACCAGACCGGTCGGCGACAACACCGTTGCACCACACACGGGTTGGCGCGTGAGTCGCATCACGAACAGAGGCACCTTGGTCGATTCCGAACGGACTCTTGACGCGACGCCTGAACGGCAGGACGACCCCAGGAGAGGCGTTATGAGAGGCGCCACAGGCAATCCCATTACGGGGGAACGGAATACGCCGATACCCCGCACTCGCGGTGGGGCTCAGTCGGTCGACAGCGCGCCCAACTGACGCCACGAAAAGGCCACTCGATGGCACCGGCGACGCAGACCACCCAAGGGGGACGTCGGGGCCGAGGGCGGGTGAGCAGGAAGCAGGGGCGCGCGGGGCGACGCGTCAGGGTCGTCGGACGCAGTTCGCACGGGCCGGGCGCCAGAGAGGTGGCGCCCCGGTCGAGCGGCGTTGGACGACCGGGCGCGCGGCCGGCAGCCGGCCGCAAGCCATGGGGATCGCCGGGCGGCTCGGCAGTGCGAGGCATCGCACCCCTCGTGGGGCGTGAGGCCGGTCGGGAGCTGTGGGGGACACGAGAGGACTCACCCGGCCAAGGTACCGCAATATGTCCTATTGTCTCGCAATTGTTCCATTTTGACGGTTCGTCGTGTCACCGCGGGTGAACTTCGGCCCCACAGTGCCTGGAGCCGCACCCCGGCCTCAGACCTCAGGGCGCAGCATCGGCGGGTTGAGCAGCGTCGCCCCACCGGCTCTGAACAGTTGTGCGGGGCGGCCACCCTGACGCGTCGTCGTGCCGCCGGTGGGAACCAGAAACCCGGGGGTACCGGTCACCTTGCGGTGGAAGTTGCGGGGGTCGAGGGCGACGCCCCAGACCGCCTCGTACACCCGGCGCAGCTCGCCGACGGTGAACTCGGGCGGGCAGAAGGCCGTGGCCAGCGAGGAGTATTCAATCTTCGAGCGGGCGCGCTCCACGCCGTCGCCGAGGATCCGGGCGTGGTCGAAGGCGAGCGGGGCCGCCAGCTCGCCCTCCCGGGTGTGGATGTCGTCCTGCTCCAGGAGGGTCTCGACCGGTGCCCAGCGTGCGCTGTGTGCGTCGCCGCCGGCCTTGGGAGCGGGCAGGTCGGGGGCGAGGACCAGGTGCGCGACGCTGACCACCCGCATCCGGGGGTCCCGCTTGGGGTCGCCGTACGTGGCGAGCTGCTCGAGGTGTGCGCCGTAGACGGGCGACGAGCCCGCCGGGGACTGGGGGTGCAGACCGGTCTCCTCGGCGAGCTCCCGGGCGGCCGCGCCCTCGAGGTCCTCATCGGCCCGGACGAATCCACCGGGCAGGGCCCAACGGCCCTGGAACGGCGGCTCACCGCGGCGCACGGCCAGCGCGCACAGGGCGTGGCGGCGCACGGTGAGCACGACCAGGTCGACGGTGACAGCGAAGGGCGGGAAGGCCGACGGGTCGTAGGGAGGCATGGGCGTGATCATAGTCGTCCGCCTGACGATAAACAGGCCCGAAGCACCTCACGAGCCCAGCTGCAGACCGTCCGCCGCCGTCTCCACCACCCCCATACCGAGTCTGCTGATCCGTACGGCGAACGGCTGCTCCGCGACGCTCAGGCCAGTCAGCTGCAGTGCGCCGAGCGGGGCCGTGGCGGGCGGGCGCACAGACACTGTCCTGGCGGGAACATCGGGGCGCAGGCCGGCGAGCGCGACCAGTATGTGCACCGCGCCGGCCGCCGCCACGGCTGCGGGGCGGCAGGCCGCCGGATGTGGCACGGGGGCACCGCCGGCGGTGCGCTGCTCCCCCGCGTACATCTCGGGGAGGCGGTACCCGAAGCTCTCCGCGGCGTCGAGAACCCCTCTGGTCAGGGCGCCGGCTGTCCGCTCATGGCCGGCCGCGGCCAGCCCGACGGCGGCGATCGCCGTTTCGTGGACACGGACCGCGCCGCTGCGGTGCCCGAACGGGTTGTAGCCGCTCTCCTTGGCGCCCAGTCCGCGCAGGCCCCATCCGGAGTCCATGGCAGGGCTGCCCAGCAGTCCGGCCAGTTGGTCGGTCTGTGCCGTATCCAGCAGGCCGGGGGCCAGAGCGCCGCCGCCGAGCAGGCCGGTGTCGAGCAGCGAGGCGGTCGTGGAAGCGAGGTGTGGAACAGGTCGCCCGTCCGCGGTGAGCAGGGCGGCGGGGCGGCCGCCTGCGCAGTCCTCCAGCCAGAAGTCCCTGCGGAACCGGGTGCGCAGGTCGTCGGCCCAGTCCCGTAGCGCCGCGGCGTCGGAGGATCCGCAGGCATCGAGGAGATCGGCGCCCAGGAGGGCGGCACGGTGGGCATGGGCCTGGGTCTCGCAGCGGTACGGGCCGCCGGGAACCGGGTCGGAGACGTAGCCTCCGGAGCCGCCGCCCGGTGGGTCGGTGACGATCCTCAGCCATCGCAGACAGCGCTCCGCGGCGGGGAGCAGCCTCTCCGTCTCCCGTTCGGGCAGACCCCAGCGGCGGGCCTCCGCGAGAACGGCGGGGAACAGAAGGGTGGCCTCGATGCCGGTGCAGCTCGGTGGGGCGTGGGGTCCGGCATCCCTGAGCGGCCCGGGGATTCGGCCGAAATCCGCCCCTGGCGCGGCTTGTTGACCACGTGCGAGCGCGCGCAGCGTGCCCGCGGCGAGCCGGGTGCCCAGGGGAAGCAGCATCCGGGCGGCCCACAGCGCCTCGACCGGTGCAAGGCCGCAGCGCCAGGGGAATCCGCCGGCGACATACAGGTCCGCGGTGGCCGCCGGGTCGCGCATCACCAGGCCGTGGAGATCGTCGAGGCTGCCCGCCATGAGTGCGTCGGCCCGAGGGTCGTCGCACTCCACCCGGGCCGCCGTCCACGGACGCGGCGGCCGGTCGCTGCGCGCCCGCGGGGCGACCGGCCCGGTGCGCGGACCGGGGATGCGGGCCTTACCGGGGCGCCGGTGGTGCCCTGTAGTCCCGCCCGGTCCGCCCTTGTCGTGTTCCAGTCCGGCGCGCAGTTCGATGGTCCGGCGGGCACCCGGCGGCAGATCCAGCTCCCAGCGCAGCAGGCCCGCCGATGCCAGCACATCCGCGGGACCGGGCGTCGCGGACACCACCGCGTGCACACCGGGTGCGGACCAGCGGAGTCCGGAGCCGTGTACGGCGGCCCGCAGGCCGGGGCCCGGGAGGCCGACGGCGACGGCACCGAGCTCCGCGAGATCCGTGCCCAGCCGGATCTCGACCGGAAGCCGGACGGGCCGGGTGGCGCTGCTGCGGAACGTGATCTGCTCGGTGCCGTCGGCCGACCGCACCCTCTCCACGTGGATCTCCGGATCCGGCCCGCGCTCGCCGATCCTGCGGATCGTCCCGATGAACCGGGCACGGTCCGCTCCGGCCAACCGGCCCTGGACGACGAGCGGTTCCTCGCCCGCGACCAGCAGTTCGCAGCGGGACAGGACCCGCCGGCCATCGCGGTAGAAGCCGTCCATGCCCTGGCCGGTCAGCTGCCCCGACACCGGGGAGACGGCGAGGGACGGGAGGGCCACACAGATGAGTGAGGAGTGGACGGGTTGCGGTTGTGGGGCCCGGGGCGGTGCCGTGCGCCGCGCTCCGGGCAGCCGGTGCGCCGGCTGAGCAGTGGGGACGATGCCTGGCACGCGCTGTGCTCCCTGGTGAGGTCGGGACTCCCTACGGATTACGCCACTCGGGTGAACGCTCCGACCGGCGCCCAGGTCACGCCGGCCGCGCAGAAGCGGCCCGGTCACCGTCGGCTCCGGTCGCCGTCCCGGCCGGCCCTGCGCCTGCTGCGCCCGTCGGTCGTACGGGAGCCCGGGCCCGTGGCGCCGCGCGGTCCCCGGGGACGGCCGGCGGGGCCGGGGCGGGCCGGCCCGGTGCGTTTCGTGGGCCGCGGCGTCTCCTCGGCGGCCGGAGCGGTGGAAGGCGTGGGCGCCTCGGTCGCGGCCACCGCCTCTCGGTGCTGCTCGCGCAGGCAGCGGCGCAGCGGCTCCGGATCGAGGCCTTCGTTGATGGCGCGGTGCAGCAGCTGGGCGAAGGTGTAGTCGGGGTCGATGGCCAAGGCGCAGCTGAGGGCGACGCGCGCCGAGGGCCCGTCCTCGGTGGACCAGCACACCCAGCCGGCGAGGGTGAGCGGTGCCACCGCGTGTTCGGCATAGCCGCCGGCGCAGCGACGGGCGAGGGCACGCCAGAGCCGGAGGGCCGGCGCGGCGGCGGAGCCGTCCATCCACTCCGCCGCCCGGTCACGGGTGACCCGGTCCTGGAGGCCGAGAATCAGGTCGGCGGCCTCGGCGTCGGTGATCAGTGCGTCGTCGCAGGCGTCCCTGGCCCGGTTACTGCCCGAGGGGGTGTCCTGACGGAACCGGTGGATCATGGCGCCGGCCAGCTCGAGGGTGTCCCGGCGGACGGCCGCCGCACCGTCCCGCCGGAGCATGCGCGGCACCAGCGCACCGGCTGCCGTGTCCAGCACCTTTTCCTGTTCGGCGGCCCGCGGGCCGGTGCGGGGCCTCAGCCTGGCCTCCATCTCCTTGAGGGAGCCGCGCACCTGCATTCCCGCGTATGCGGCGGCCGCGGCCATGACCGATGTGCCGGGCATGACCAGGGGTGTGCCCTCGGCGGGGCAGCAGCGGAAGTCGGGGCAGCAGTAGGACCAGAAGCGGCCGTTGGAGAGGCAGAGGGCTTCCAGGACCGGTACGTCGAGCGCACCGCAGGCGGTACGCAGCCGCTGGGCGAGCGGGCGGAGCCGGTCCTTGACGTCCTTGCCGCTCTCGCCCGCCGCGGGCTCCTGACAGAGGTAGACGATGATCGCCGCGGGCCGTTCGTCACGCTCCTGACCTGCCGAGATCAGACAGTCGGCGAGCTGGTCGGCAACGTCCGGCCAGTGTGCGCGGTCGGTGGGGATGCCGAGCCTGACCCGGCCGCCGAAGCGTCCGCGCTCGCCGTGCAGCGCGACCAGAACCACGCTGTCGTCCGGATAGAAGCCCAAAAGATACGGCAGGGCGTCGGCGAGCTCGGCCGGACTGCGCAGGGTGACCTGGGCGTCGGCGGACGGTCCGGTGGCCGCATCGGTGGGGGCGGTGGAGTGGGAGGGGTCGGACGGGGTCGGGGAGCCGGCGATGTAGGCGGGGTGGGAGAGGGCGGAAGGGTTGGTGGCGTCCGCGGGGCCGGGCGGGCCGGCCGGTTCTGCGGTGCTGTTGGGGTCAGTGGCACCAGTAGGTGCGATGCGCGGGGAGGGCCTGGCGGCGCTCGGCGGGTTGGCCGGGGGCGACGGCTTGGGCGGGCGGGGAGAGTTCGAGGGGTTCGGGGTGGACGAGTCGGAGGAGGTGGCGGCGGGCTTGCTGTCGTCGCTGCGCTTGCTCGGTTCGCTGTGCGGATTCATGGCTCGAAGATCCCGCGGCCGGCCGCTGCGCCGCGACCCCTGTGGATAACTCTCGGGCGACGAGGTTATCCACAGGTTCGGGTGGGGGTTCGCGCGATGTCAGTGGCATCGGGTTGCATGGGGGCATGAGCAACGAAGATCTGCGTGCCGCAGCCGATGCCGTCCTGACCCGCCTCGTCGGGGATCCGGGCGGCGAGGTCAGCCTGCGTGAGGATCAGTGGCGCGCGATCGAGGCCCTGGTCGCCGACCACCGCCGTGCCCTGGTCGTGCAGCGCACGGGCTGGGGCAAGTCCGCGGTCTATTTCGTCGCGACGGCGCTGCTGCGCGAGCGCGGCAGCGGACCGACCGTGATCGTCTCCCCGCTGCTCGCCCTGATGCGTAATCAGGTCGAGGCGGCCGCGCGGGCGGGGATCCGCGCGCGCACGATCAACTCCGCCAACACCGAGGAGTGGGACACCGTCCAGGCCGAGGTGGCGGCCGGTGACGTGGATGTTCTGCTGGTGAGCCCCGAGCGGCTCAACAACCCCGATTTCCGCGATCAGGTGCTGCCCAAGCTCGCCGCGGCGACGGGTCTGCTGGTGGTCGACGAGGCACATTGCATCTCCGACTGGGGCCATGATTTCCGGCCGGACTACCGACGGCTGCGCACGATGCTTGCCGATCTCCCGCCCGGTGTGCCGGTGCTCGCCACCACCGCGACGGCCAACGCGCGGGTGACCGCCGATGTCGCCGAACAGCTCGGGACGGGCGAGGGCTCCACCGAGGCGCTGGTCCTGCGCGGGCCGCTGGACCGGGAGAGCCTGAGCCTGGGTGTGCTTCCGCTGCCGGATGCCGCGCACCGGCTCGCCTGGCTCGCGGACCATCTGCACGAGCTGCCGGGCTCGGGGATCATCTACACACTCACCGTCGCCGCCGCCGAGGAGGTCACGGCGTTCCTCCGGCATCGGGGACACACGGTCTCCTCGTACACCGGCAAGACGGAGAACGCGGACCGCCAGCAGGCCGAGGAGGATCTGCTCGCCAACCGGGTCAAGGCGCTGGTGGCGACCTCGGCGCTGGGCATGGGCTTCGACAAGCCCGACCTGGGGTTCGTGGTGCATCTGGGCTCGCCGTCGTCGCCCATCGCGTACTACCAGCAGGTGGGCCGGGCCGGCCGAGGCGTCAAGCACGCCGAGGTGCTGCTGCTGCCCGGGCGGGAGGACGAGGCGATCTGGAAGTACTTCGCTTCGCTGGCGTTCCCGCCCGAGGAGCAGGTGCGGCGGACCCTGGACGTCCTGGCGGCCGCCGGCCGGCCGGTGTCGCTGCCGGCCCTGGAGCCCCAGGTCGAACTGCGCCGCTCGCGCCTGGAGATCATGCTCAAGGTCCTCGATGTGGATGGCGCCGTGCAGCGCGTCAAGGGGGGCTGGACGTCCACCGGCCGGCCATGGGCGTACGACGCCGAGCGCTATGCGTGGGTGTCACGCCAGCGCGAGGCCGAACAGCAGGCGATGCGCGAGTACGCCACCACGACGGACTGCCGGATGGAGTTCCTGCGGCGGCAGTTGGACGACGAGGCGGCTGTGGCGTGCGGCCGCTGCGACAACTGTGCCGGAGCGCGGTTCACCACCGAGGTGTCCGCCGCCTCGCTGGACGCGGCGCGCGGTGAGCTGGGGCGGCCGGGCGTGGAGGTCGAGCCGCGGCGGATGTGGCCGACGGGGCTGCCGGCCGTCGGTGTCGATCTCAAGGGTCGGATCCCGGCGGGCGAGCTGGCCGCGACCGGCCGCGCCCTGGGGCGGCTCTCCGACATCGGGTGGGGCAACCGGCTGCGTCCGATGCTCGCCCCGCAGGCTCCGGACGGCCCGGTCCCCGACGATGTGGCGAACGCGGTGGTCACGGTTCTCGCCGACTGGGCCAAGGGGCCCGGTGGTTGGGCCTCGGGGGCGGCAGAGGCACCGGCCCGCCCGGTGGGCGTCGTCGCGCTCTCGTCGAGCAGCCGTCCGCAGCTGATCCGGTCGCTGGCCGAGCGGATCGCCGCGGTCGGCCGGATGCCGTTCCTGGGCACGGTGTCCTCGTCCGACGACGGTGCCGACGGCAGGATTCCGCGCAGCAACAGCGCCCAGCGGCTGCGGGCCCTGCACGGTTCGCTGGGCGTGCCGCCCGAGCTGGCGCAGGCTCTGACCGCGGCAGGTGGCCCGGTGCTGTTGGTGGACGACTACGCCGACACCGGCTGGACCCTGGCGGTGGCCGCCCGGCTGCTGCGCCGGGCGGGAGCAGAGGGGGTGTTTCCGCTGGTCCTCGCCGTACAGGGCTGAGCGCGGTACGCCCCGCGGCGGCGAGCGCGGATATTTGGGATAGTTGCGGCGATTCCGGTCATGGGCGGGAATTGCTCGTTGCCGCATGGGTGTGCGACCGCGAGAATTGGAGTTGCTTCCCCTTACCGGCCGTCCGTGGTCAGGCAGGGCCATGTCGTGGTGCGTACCCGCGCCCCGCCCCCGCCTGACATGCGGACGCGTAGACGAAGGGAGGAACGTGACCTTCGGCTTCGCCTCGCCCCCGCATATGTCCCCGCCCGCGTCCGCCGATTCCGCCCGACTGGGACGGATGCTGGAGCCCGCAGAATGGGCCTCGGCCGGCATCCCGTTGCTGCGCAACCCCCGTGAGGTCGTCGCTGGCCTGCACGATCGTCATCGCCCGAAACCATCGACGGCCATCGTCGCGGTGCTCGATCCTCAGGAGCGGGTGACGGCCAGCGCTTCGTTCACCGAGCTCGCGGCCGCTCCCGACGGCTGGGAGTTCCGCAATGTGCTGCTGGCGCATCTGCGCCGGGTCATCCCGCACGACCTGCGGCTGCGTGCCCCGGTGCGCACCGCCGTACTGCTCTACTGCCGTGAGGGCGAGTCCCGTTGGACGGAGACGGACGGGGCGTGGATGTGGGGGCTGCGTGACGCCTGCACCCTGCACGGGCTGCGCTGCGGGGCGTACATCACGCTGACCCCGGACCGCTGGCAGGTACTGGGAGAGGGCCGGGGCGGGCGCCGCCCCAGGCCTTCCGCGACGGACGAGCCGCTCGGACAACCGGGCCCCTCGGGGGTGCGGCGCACGGAGATGCGGCGCACGACGGCAGCACGTCCGGAGACACCGCGCGCGGCCGTGAACATTCCGGTGCAGAGCCGGTCGGTGCCGCGGCGCACCGGCGGCGGCGCCCCGGAAGCCCATCGGCACACGGCAGCGCGCTGAGCGGACCGAGCGGGTGGGCTTGCCCGTTCCCGCATGCGGCGGGAGAGCAGGCCGCCTGCCCGGCACCGCCGCACCGTCCGGTGTCCGGGCCTCGCCCGTGGGGAGCGCAGCGAGCCCGACGGCCTCCAGGGCCGACGGGCTGTTGCGAACCGGCAGCGGTCAGGCGTTGGCGCCGAGCACGGCGTTGATCCGCTGCGGGTCACCGCAGACGACCAGCAACGTTCCGGCACGGGCCATCGCCGCGGGCAGCGCCTTGGCGGTGACCTCGTCCGAACCACCGTTGACGGCGACGACCACGACGGGCCGGCCGGTGGCGCGCTCGGCCGCGGCGTCCGCGTAGAACACATCGTCCGCGGCGTTGTGTTGGGCCCAGTAGGACGCCTCACCGAAGGACAGTTCATGCGCGGCCCACGGATGGGTTTCGCCGGTGGTCAGCACCAGGATTTCGCCCGGCGCACGCCCGGAGTCCAGCAGCAGGTCGACTGCCTCGTCGGCGGCGTCGACGGCGCCGTCGGCGGGGGCCGGGATCAGCTGGAGCTGCGCTCCCGCAGTGGTGCCGGGCTCACCGGCAGGCGGCTGCGGGGAGTTGGTGCGCTGCGCCGGCGGAGCGGCGACAGGCCCACGCGGCGGGGCAGCAGGTCCGGGCTTGCCCGGACGGACACTGGACGCGGGAGCGCCGCGCGGAGGCGCGGGGCGGGGACCGGGACCAGGAACGGGACGGGGGGTCGGCGCGGTACGGCCGGCGGCCGGAGTTGCGCGGGGACCCGGGACACTCTCGTGAATCTGAGGCTCCTCGGGGATGAGAGGCATAAAGGGATGTCTATCAAACGTAAGTGCGGAACATGTCATCGGGTACCGAATTCATGTCCACACCGCTCAGAAGTCGAAGCCGAGTTGGCCACCGGCTTCCAGAGCGGCTGCTTCGGGGGTGATGCGCACCTTCTTCAGATGCCGCCACCGGGGCAGGGCGTCCATGTAGGACCACGACACTCGGTGGTGCGGCGTAGGACCGTACTCCTCCAGGGCGATGCGATGGGTCGGCGAGGGGTAACCGGCGTTGGCCGCAAAGTCGAAGTCGGCGTATGCCAGGCCCAGTTCGGTCATCATCGCGTCGCGTCGCACCTTGGCGATCACGGACGCGGCGGCAACCGCGATACAGGACTGGTCGCCCTTGATGACCGTGCGGACCCGCCATGGCGCGCCCAGGTAGTCGTGCTTGCCGTCGAGGATGATCGCGTCCGGCCGGACCGGCAGCGCCTCCAGGGCGCGTACGGCCGCGAGCCGCAGGGCAGCGGTCATGCCCAGCTCGTCGATCTCCTCCGGTGAGGAGTGCCCCAGGGCATACGACGTGACCCACTCGCCGAGCACCTCGCACAGTTCGGTGCGGCGCTTGGGGGTCAGCAGCTTGGAATCGGTGAGTCCGTCGGGCGGCCGGCGCAGACCGGTGATGGCTGCGCAGACGCTGACCGGACCGGCCCACGCTCCGCGTCCGACCTCGTCGATACCTACAACGATCTTGGCGCCCGTCGTGGCGCGCAATGATCGCTCGACGGAATGTGTGGGGGGCTCGTACGGCATGGCGCCAGCCAGGTTACGCCTATTCGGCCCAGCCGTCCGCATCGGATCCGGACCTGGCGGCAAACGGCGGCGGCGACCGTGTGAGCGGGACCGGACGGTGCCGCTACCGGCGGGTATCCCGAAGCGGGCGCGGGTGGGCCAGGGCCGGTACCGGACGCCGCCGTTCCGTTGACTCACGCACCCCCGCACGGAGCCGAACTCACCGGTCGGCGCCGCCTGTTGGAGGGCATCGGAGCGCACGGAAGCGGGCGCGGACGATCGGCTCGCGACAGGTGAGGAGAGCAAAGGGTCGAGCGGTACGGCGGTGATCAGTCGGCGAGGGCCGGGGACCACGACGGGAGGGGCTCGGTGCCGTCCAGCCACGCCTCGGGCGGGGCACCGGCGTGTCCGGCGGCGGCGACGATGCCACCGACGATGGCGCAGGTGGTGTCGACGTCACCGCCCGCCTGCACCGTGGTCCAGAACGCCTGCTCGTAGTTGCCGAGATGCTGCGCGGCGGCCCACAGGGCGAAGGGCACGGTGTCGTGGGCGCTGGTGCGTCGTCCGCAGCCCAGGACAGCGGCGACGGTGCCGGAGTCGGCGTAGTCGAGCATGTCGCGAGCGCGGCGCAGCCCGGCCTGTACGGCGCTGCGCGGGATCAGCTCCAGCACCCCGTCGAGCAGCTTCTCGGGGCCGGTGTCGCGGGTCGGGTCGGCCACCAGGGCGGCCGCGGCGGCGACGGCCATGGCGCCGACGACGGCCTCGCGGTGCTGGTGGGTGGTGTAGGCGGAGATCTCTGCCTGGTGGGTGGCCTGCTCGGGGTCGTCGGCGTACCAGGCGCCGAGGGGAGCGATACGCATCGCGGCTCCGTTGCCCCACGAGCCCTGGCCGTTGAAGAGCCCGGACGCCAGCTCACGCCAGTCGCCGCCCTCGCGGATCAGCCGCAGCATGCGGTTGACGGCCGGCCCGTAGCCACGGTCGAAGTCGTGGTGGTCGGCGAAGGAGCGGGCCAGGGCGTCCTGGTCGATCCGTCCGTGGGTGGTGAGGACGGTCAGGACGGAGCAGGCCATCTCGGTGTCGTCGGTCCACTGCCAGGGGGCGGGAGGCAGCTCACGGCGCTTGAGGGAGGGGTAGTTCGCGGGGACGAAGAACTGAGATCCGAGGGCATCACCCACGGACAGTCCGCGCAGGCTCGCCAGAGCCCGCTCACAGCGGTCTGCGTCACGGTGGTCGAGGGTCATCGGTGTGCACTCTAACCGGTGGCCCCATAAGGCACGGGTTCACACCAGCGCGCGAAGGGCCGGTCGAGGGTGTAGCGGCCGTCCGGGCCGAGCAGCAGGGTGCGCCATTCCGCGTTGCCGGGGTTGGACAGCGACTCGAAGTCGGCCACCGTCCAGTGGAACCAGCGCATACAGAACAGCCGCATGGTGAGCCCGTGCGTGACGATCAGGACGTTCGGCGGGTGCTGGGGGTCCTCGAAACTGCGCCACAGGCTCTCCAGGAACGCCCCGACCCGGTCGTAGACGTCGGCTCCGGACTCCCCCTGGGCGAAGCGGTAGAAGAAGTGGCCGTAGGCGTCGCGGTAGGCCTTCTGTCGTCGTACGTCCTCGCGGTCCTGCCAGTTGCCCCAGTCCTGCTCGCGCAGCCGGGGTTCCTCGCGCACCCGGACCCTGGCCGGGTCGAGGCGGAGTTCGCGGAAGGTCTGGTGGGTGCGGCGGTAGGGCGAGACATAGGCGGAGACCCGCTCGTCGCCGAACATCTCGCGTACCGCGCCGCCGGCGTCCGCCGCCTGCCGCAGCCCGGCCCTGGTCAGAGCGAGCGCATGATCGGGTTCCCGCTCGTACACGGTGTCGTCGACATTCCCCTCCGACTCTCCATGGCGGATGAGAACGATGCGTCGGGGCCGAGCCATGCCGCCAGCCTAGATCGGGTGCCTTGTACATGTCGCACGCTGTCGCGGTCGCAGCTCTGTCGCACATCCGTCCGTTGCCCTTCCCGTCTCCTTCTGCGCGTTTCTGCGCGTTTGTGCGGTGCGGATGCCAGGGGCACGGCCGTGGGTCCGTCGCTGTCGGGTATCCCTGGCCAGCCCCTGTGGTGGCTCGACGCCCGGGGGAAGCGGCCCGCTGGATGCCACGCCGGGCCGTAGAAGTGCTACCGGCCGATGAGCGCCGGTCAGTGGGCTGACAGGACCGGGCGGCCGTCGCGTATCTCGTAGGAACGGCCGCCGAAGCGTCGCCGCAGCAGACGGTCGTGGGAGACGACGACCAGGGCGCCGGGCCATGCCGACAGCGCGGCTTCGAGTTCTTCGACGAGGCCGAGCGCCAGGTGGTTGGTCGGTTCATCGAGCAGCAGCAGGTCCGCCGGGCGGGCCAGCAGCCGGGCCAGCGCGAGCCGGCGTCGCTGACCCGCGGAGAGCGCCCCGACGGGCACATGGAGGTCGCACTCGCGGAACAGGCCGAACGACAACAGCAGGGCGGTGAGCTCCTCCACGTCTCCGGCCAGCCCTCGGCGGAACACCGAGAGCAGCGGCTCGGCGGGACGGGAGACCGGTATTTCCTGCGCGAGGAAGCCGATCCTCCCTCGGCGCAGCACCGTGCCGCGGTCCGGTGTGGTGAGCCCCGCCAGGACACGGAGCAGAGTGGTTTTACCGGCGCCGTTGGCACCGTGGATCAGCAGGCGTTCACCGGCGGCGACGGCGAGGGAGTCCACCGCGAGCCGGTCCTCCACCCGCACGCCGTCGAGCCGCACGAGGGTGCCCTCGGCCTCGCCGACGTCCGGCGCGGCACGGAACCGGAGCGGATCGGGCGGCCTGGGGACGGGATTCTCCCGGAGCCGGCGCAGCCGCTCCTGGGCGTTGCGCACCCGGCTGGACACGGATGCCTGGACGCGGCCCTTGTCCCGGTCGTACGCCATCTTGTTGCCGTCCTTCATGGGCCGGCCCTGGGCGACGCTCCGTGCCGCGCCCTCGGCGAAGTCGGTGAGCTGTGCGATCTGTTCGCACCACCGGGCATGGTCCTGCTCCCAGCGACGGCGGGCAGCGTCCTTGGCCGCGATGAAGGTGCCGTATCCGCCGCCGTAGCGGACCAGGCCCCGGCGGTCGGCGTCGACCTCGACGAGGGCGGTGGCGATGCGCTGGAGGAAGAGCCGGTCGTGCGAGACGGTGAGGACCGTGCCCCGGTGGGCGAGCAGGGCGCCTTCCAGCCAGTCGAGGGCGGTGGCGTCGAGGTGGTTGGTGGGCTCGTCGAGGAGCATGATCTCGGGTGCCGCGGCGATCAGGCAGGCAATCCCCAGCCGGGCCTGCTCGCCTCCGGAGAGGCTGCCGAGCCGCCGGTCGTGGCCCAGCCGCGCCAGGCCCAGGGCGTGCAGTGCCCGGTCGACGCGGGCATCGGCTTCGTATCCGCCGCGCAGCTCCAAGACGGTGAGCAGATCGCCGTACTCCTCCAGACCGGCGGGAGTGGCCCGGTCGAGCCCGCTCTCCAGCGACCGGAGCCGGCGCTCCATCTCCCTGAGGTCCGCCAGAGCGGCGTCGATCGCGTCCTGGACGGTGCGGTCCGGCGGCAGGTCAGGGGTCTGACCGAGGTGGCCGACGCCGCCGTCGGCCCGGAGGACCACCTGGCCTTCGTCGGGCCGCTCGGCGCCTGCGAGGATGCGCAGCAGCGTCGACTTCCCGGCGCCGTTCTCCCCCACGATCCCGATGCGCTCGCCGGGGCGTATCGACAGGGAGACGCCGTCGAGCAGCAGGCGGTCGCCGTAGGACTTGGTGATGTCGTGCAAGGAAATCTGAGTGGGCAATCATCCCCCCAAGGTAAATGCAACCCTCGTTGCATTACGATGATGATGACAGACGGAACCCGCTAATGCAACTGGAGTCGCAATTGCCTGAGCAGACGGTCCCCGGCAACGGCCGCGAGTGCGGCGGCCCCGCACCCACCCCCGGCACCCGGCGCCCCGGCGGCCGCACCGCCCGCACCCGCGCCGCCGTCCGCGACGCCGTACTGGCCGGCCTCACCGAGCACGGCTATCCCGGCCTGACCGTCGAATACGTCGCCGCCCACTCCGGCGTGCACAAGACGACGCTCTACCGGCGCTGGAAGGACGTCGAGGGCCTGGTGGCGGACGCCCTGGACCTTGCGGGCGAGGACAGCTGGATCCCGCCCGACACCGGGTCCCTGGAGGGCGATCTGCGCGCCCTGGCCCAGGAGGTCGTCACCTCGTTCACGGACCCGGCAGTGGCGGCGTCGGGCTCCGCGATGATCGCCGCCGCCTTCCAGTCGGAGCGGGCGGCCGAAGCCCTGCGCGACTACTACATCGAGCGGTTCGCGCGCTGCGAGGCCCTCGTCGAACGCGCCGTCCGGCGCGGGGAGTTGCCGGCGCCCCCGGACGCTGCGCCGGAAATCCCGGCGGACGCCGCCTCCGACGCCACTGCGCACCGCGGCATCGACGCCGGAGCGCTCGTCCGCTCCGTCTCCGCGCCGCTCTTCTTCCGCCTGTTCATCACCCGGGAGCCGGTGGACGACACCGTCGCCGAGCAGGCCGTGGCGGCAACGCTGGCGGCCGCCCACGCCGGGGCGTTCACGGCCGCCGGCAAGGCCGGAGCCTCCCCCGGAGCGGCCCGCTGACCACGCCGTCCCTCACACCGTCCACGACGGTTCGAGCTGCACCACGTCGCCCGCGATCGCCCGGACATCCGCGGCTATCTGGGCGCGCAGCGCCAGCCGCTCCACCCGCTCGGGCCGGTACTTCCCCCGCTCGGCCGCCGACTGCCACATCGACAGCACCAGGAACTCCTCCCCCGGAGCCCGCCCCAGCATCCCCCGCAGCATGCCCGGCGAGCCCGCCATCGCCGGGTTCCAGACCTTCTCCTGCATCAGCATGAAGTGATCCACCCGCTCCTGGCGCACCTGGCAGTGCGCCAGCCGCAGGACGTCCACATCGCCGAAGGACGGGCGGAAGCCCACCTTCACATCAAACTCGTGCTCGAAGAGCCGGACTTGGGCGTCCTTGTACGTGCCGACCTGCGCGGCCGCCAGCCGGTCGTGCGAGCGCGCCATGAAGGAGTCGTAGAACGCCCGGCTCTCCCAGAAGGCGACCAGATGCGCGACGCCCGGCCGCGCCCGGCTCCATCCGCCGCCCTGCCCTCGGAACCCCGGCTCACCCAGCAGCCCCGCCCATTTCCGCTGCCCCCGCTCGAACCCTCGACGGTCCACGACGGTGAGGCGAATCCACTTGACCAGCACCGCGCCATCGTACGGCCCAAGGACGGACCGGGATCACTGCGCGTCACACTCCCACCACCCCGAACTTCCTTACGGGCGCGGATCGATGGGCGTGCGGACACCGAGCCGCCGCTCCACCGCCTCGGCCGCCTCCAGGCACAGGTCCTCCCGGTAGGAGCGCCCGATCAGTTGCACTCCGTACGGGAGCCCGTCCACCACCCCCGTGGGTACGGCCACCGCGGGCACGCCGACGAAACTGGTCGCGGTGCACAGCCGCATCGCGTGCTGCACCCTCTGATAGCTCTCCTCGTCCCGTACCTCCTCCCCCGGCGCGAACGGCGGATCGGTGAACACCGGCCCCAGGACCAGCGGATACTCATCCAGGAAGGCCGCCCAGTCCCGCTGGATCCCCATCCGCACCCCGGTCAGCCGCAGATACTCCGGCAGCTCCACGGGGGCCGACCTCGCCATCCCCCACTCGACATAGCGATGGCCGCCCTCCCCGAGCAACGGCTTGACGGCCGGCCAGGTGGTGGCGAACTCCGTGAGCGTCATCCGGGCGTAGGCGTCGAGGGCATCGTCCAGCCGCGGCATGTCCGCCACTTCGCTCACCTGGTACCCCGCGTCCCGCAGCGCGTCCGCCGCGCCTTCCACGGCCCGGCGCACCACGGGATGCACGCCACTTCCTCCGGGGTCCGTCACCATCGCCACCTTGAGGGGACGCCCCGTCGGCGTCCCATAGAGCGGCACCGGCACGGTCCGCGGGTCGCACGGATCCGCCCCGGCCAGCACCTCGTACGCGATCCGCAGATCATCGACCGTGCGGGCCAACGGGCCGTCGACCACGAGGAACTGGGCGGCGAGCGAGGGGTCGTCCGGGCCGATGCGGTGATCGGCGGCGAACCGCCCGTAGGTCGGCTTCAGACCCGCGACGCCACAGAAGGACGCGGGAATGCGCACCGAACCTCCGGAGTCGTTGCCGAGTCCGAGCGGGGCCATACCGCTCGCCACGGCCGCGCCGTCGCCGCCACTGCTGCCGCCCGGCGTCACCGCGGCACTCCAGGGGTTCACGGTGTCCCCGAACAGCTCGCTGCGGGAATGGACGCCGGCCAGGATGAGCGTCGGCATATTGCTGTGCCCGACGGGGATGCCGCCCGCCGCTCGCAGACGCGCCACCGGGGGCGCATCGGAGCGCGCGACAAAGTCACGGAAGCGCTCCGCGCCGTAGGTCGTCGGCACACCTTCGATGGCCGTGGTCTCCTTGACGGTGAACGGCACACCGGCCAGCGGCCCCAGCTCCGCGCCCGCCGCACGCCGGCGGTCGACCTCCGCCGCCTCACCCCGCGCCCGCTCGGCGAGCAGCTGGGTGACGGCGTTGACGGCCGGGTTGACCTCGGCGATCCGCTCCAGATGCGCCTCGACCAGCTCCACCGCCGACACCTCCCCGGTGCGTACCGCCGTCGCCTGGGCGCGGGCCGTCATCTTCCACAGCGCGTTGCGCATGTCCTCCCCTTTTCGCGGCCCGGCCGGCCCTCCTGGGCCGCTCAGGCCGTCTTCCAGCCGTTCCGATGCACCTGCATCGCTTCGGCATCGTAACCTTGTCACCGATACACACGCATCGAATAATCGGAGCGCAGGGCATGCCCAAGCAGGTCGACCACGAGAGCCGCCGGCGGCAGATCGCCGAGGCGGTGTGCCAACTCGCTGACGAGAGCGGCCTGGAGGGCGTCACGCTCCGCGACGTGGCGGCCCGCGCGCAGGTGTCCATGGGCGCCGTCCAGCGCTGCTTCGGCACCAAGGAGGAGATGCTGGTCTTCGCGCTCGGCCACATCGGCGAACGGGTCACCGCGCGGGTGTCGGCCCGGCTCGCCGCCTCACCCGCCCAGTCGGCCCGTACGGCGCTGGGGCACGCCGCGACCGAGGTGTCGCTGCTCCAGGAGGAACATCGCGCCGAGGCGCGGGTCTGGCTGGCCTTTGTGGCTCAGGCCGCCGTCAGTCCGCCCCTGGCCGGAATTCTGCGCACCAACTACGCCGGTCTGCAGACGGTGTTCGCGCAGCTGATCGCCGAGGCGTCCGACACCGCCGACCCGGACCGCGCGGCCCGCACCCTCCTCGCCCTGGCCGACGGCCTCACCACCCATGTGCTGATCGGCCACCTCTCCCCCGCCGACGCGCTGGACGCACTGGACGGCCAGCTCAACCGCCTCTGGGACGCGCGGACAAGCTGAGCCGGCGCCCGGCGGCACCCCTGGCCTGACGGCACTTTTCAGCCACCCGAGTTGGATGCAAACCACGTGTGACCAGGGGCAGTTCACTCCGCCCACGGGGCGTCGGGCGTGGCACGATGGTCAGCCAACGGGAAGCCCTGGGGAGTTGTCCGCGTGACCGCGCAGGCCGCGCCACGCCCCCGGGAGATGACGGGAGGGAAGTCCGGTGAGCACGCTCAACAAAGGGATCGAGAAGGTCGAGGTAACGCTCAAGTGGGACCCGAGCCCCATCGGAACGCCGGACAATGACCTCGACATCGTCGCGGCGACCTATACGGCCGACGCGCCGCACGGCGAACCGGCCTATCTGGTGCACTTCGACAGCCGGTCGCCCGACGGGACCATCACCCTCAACCGGGACAGCAGGACCGGCCAGGGGTTCGGCTTCGACGAGATCATGACGCTGGAGCTGGACCGGCTGGCCGAGAACTACACCCGGGTGATCGTGGGGGTGGCCATCCAGCAGGGCGAGGGCCGCAAGGTCTTCGGCGATATCGCGAACACCGCCGTACGGATCCGCGAGGGCTACACCGATCTGGTGGAGCACGACTTCACCGAGATCGCGGGGGCGACCGCCGCGACGGTCGCCGAATTCACCCGGGACGAGGCGGGACAGTGGCGCATCCACCCGGCACTCCGGGGATTCGACACCGACCCGAACGCGTTCACCTCGGAAATGGGCCGCTGACGCACCCCTGCCCGGCGCCCCCGGACGGGCACCACGGCGAAGTACGCGGGCCTACCCGGGGTGGCAATGCGGAAGAGGGTGCCGACCGGTGGTCGGCACCCTCTCTCACGTGCGGCTCAGCGTCCTCGGCAGATGCTCAGAGGTGCGTCGGACGCCTTCCGGGCGGTGTCAGCTGCAGCCGCTGGTCGACCCGCAGCCCTCGCACAGGTAGCAGCTGCCGGCCCGCTGCATCTTCGTCCCGCAGGAGAAGCACAGGGGAGCGTCGGCGTTGATGCCCAGCTGCATCTCGACGAGTTCGGCGTTGGTGTGCGCCTGCTTGGGGGCCGGGGCGGCGGCGTCCTCGACGATCTTCACCGCCGGGGTGGACTCCGTCACGGACTCCGACTGCCGCGGCGCCGACTGGGCCAGGCCCTCGACGTCGACCTCGTCCTCGGACGGCTCGTACGAACCGGTCTCCAGGTGGCGCGTGCGCTCCTCGACGGAGTGGATGCCGAGCGCCGAGCGGGTCTCGAACGGCAGGAAGTCCAGCGCCAGGCGGCGGAAGATGTAGTCGACGATCGACTGCGCCATCCGCACGTCCGGGTCGTCCGTCATACCGGCCGGCTCGAAGCGCATGTTGGTGAACTTCGAGACGTAGGTCTCCAGCGGCACGCCGTACTGGAGGCCCACCGACACCGCGATGGAGAAGGCGTCCATCATGCCCGCGAGGGTCGAGCCCTGCTTGGACATCTTCAGGAAGACCTCACCGAGACCGTCGTCCGGGTAGGAGTTGGCGGTCATGTAGCCCTCGGCGCCGCCGACCGTGAAGGAGGTGGTGATGCCGGGACGGCCCTTGGGGAGGCGGTTGCGGACCGGGCGGTACTCGACGACCTTCTTCTCGGCGACCGGCTCGGCCTTCTTCTCCTCCTCCTTCTTCTTGGCGGAGAGCGGCTGGCCGACCTTGCAGTTGTCGCGGTAGATCGCCAGCGCCTTCAGGCCGAGCTTCCAGCCCTCGAAGTAGACCTCCTCGATCTCCTCGACGGTGGCCGTCTCCGGGACGTTGACCGTCTTGGAGATCGCACCGGAGAGGAAGGGCTGCGCGGCGGCCATCATGCGCACGTGGCCCATGGCGGAGATCGAGCGCACACCCATGGCGCAGTCGAAGACCTCGTAGTGCTCGGTCTTCAGGGCCGGGGCATCGACGACATTGCCGTGCTCGGCGATGTGGGCGACGATCGCCTCGACCTGCTCGGGAAGGTAGCCGAGCCGCTTGAGCGCCTTGGGGACCGTGTTGTTCACGATCTGCATGGAGCCGCCGCCGACCAGCTTCTTGAACTTCACCAGCGCCAGGTCCGGCTCGACGCCCGTGGTGTCGCAGTCCATCATCAGGCCGATGGTGCCGGTCGGGGCCAGCACGGAGGCCTGGGCGTTGCGGAAGCCGTTCTTCTCGCCGAGGCGCAGGACGTCCTGCCAGGCCTCGGTGGCCGCCGCCCACACCGGGTTGTCCAGGTCGTCCATGCGCACCGCGGCGCCGTTGGCGTCGGAGTGCTGCTTCATGACGCGCTTGTGGGCGTCGGCGTTACGGGCGTAGCCGTCGTACGGGCCGACGACCGCGGCGAGTTCCGCCGAGCGCTTGTAGGAGGTGCCCGTCATCAGGGAGGTGATGGCACCGGCCAGCGCGCGGCCGCCGTCCGAGTCGTAGGCGTGACCGGTGGCCATCAGCAGGGCGCCGAGGTTGGCGTATCCGATGCCCAGCTGGCGGTAGGCGCGGGTGGTCTCGCCGATCTTCTGGGTCGGGAAGTCGGCGAAGCAGATGGAGATGTCCATCGCGGTGATGACCAGCTCGACGACCTTGGCGAAGCGCTCGGCGTCGAAGGACTGGTTGCCCAGGTCGTCGTCGCGCAGGAACTTCAGGAGGTTGAGCGAGGCGAGGTTGCACGAGGAGTTGTCCAGGTGCATGTACTCGCTGCAGGGGTTGGACGCGGTGATCCGGCCCGACTCCGGCGAGGTGTGCCAGTGGTTGATGGTGTCGTCGTACTGGATGCCGGGGTCGGCGCACGCCCAGGCTGCCTCCGCCATCTTGCGGAAGAGTCCCTTGGCGTCGACCTCCTCGATGACCTCACCGGTCATCCGGCCGCGCAGCCCGAACTTCGAGCCGGTCTCGACGGCCTTCATGAACTCGTCGTTCACCCGGACCGAGTTGTTGGCGTTCTGGTACTGGACGGACGTGATGTCGTCGCCGCCCAGGTCCATGTCGAAGCCCGCGTCGCGCAGCGCGCGGACCTTCTCCTCCTCCTTCACCTTGGTCTCGATGAAGGCCTCGACGTCGGGGTGGTCCACGTCCAGGACGACCATCTTGGCCGCACGGCGGGTGGCGCCGCCCGACTTGATCGTTCCGGCGGACGCGTCGGCGCCGCGCATGAAGGAGACCGGACCGGAGGCGTTGCCACCGGAGGAGAGCAGCTCCTTGGAGGAGCGGATGCGGGAGAGGTTCAGGCCGGCGCCGGAGCCGCCCTTGAAGATCATCCCCTCTTCCTTGTACCAGTCGAGGATCGACTCCATGGAGTCGTCGACGGAGAGGATGAAGCAGGCGCTGACCTGCTGCGGCTGCTGGGTGCCGACGTTGAACCACACCGGCGAGTTGAAGCTGAAGACCTGGTGGAGCAGGGCGTACGCCAGCTCGTGCTCGAAGATCTCGGCGTCCGCCGGGGAGGCGAAGTAACCGTTCTCCTCGCCGCTCTTCCGGTAGGTCTTGACCACACGGTCGATGAGCTGCTTGAGGCTCGCCTCGCGGGTCGGGGAACCCACCGCGCCACGGAAGTACTTGCTCGTGACGATGTTGACCGCGTTCACCGACCAGAAGTCGGGGAACTCGACGCCACGCTGCTCGAAGTTGACCGAGCCGTCGCGCCAGTTGGTCATGACGACGTCACGAGACGCCCACTCCACCTCGTCGTACGGATGCACGCCGGGTGTGGTGTGAATGCGCTCGATACGCAGACCCTTGCTCGCCTTGCTGCCCTTGGCGCGGGAGCCTCGTGCCGGGCCGCTCGTCGTCTCTGTCATGCCGCCTCCCTGTATACGGGCAAACGCCCATATGTGCGCACGCATTCCGTGGCACGGTGTATGTCTTTCTGATACCGGGGCGCCCTGCTCTCGCCCCGACACAGGTCCTGGATGCGCGCCGAGCTCAGTCGGCGGCGGTGGCGGGGACGGGGACGGCCGGTCCGCCGGCCTCCCCGTCGGTCCCGCATTCCTGCCCGGGCGGCCCCTGCTCGCGCTGCTCGCGCAGCTCGGCGATGGCCGCCTCGAAGTCCTCAAGTGAATCGAAGGCCCTGTAAACGGACGCGAAGCGCAGGTACGCGACCAGGTCGAGTTCCTGCAGCGGCCCCAGTATGGCGAGCCCCACGTCGTGGGTGGACAGCTCGGCGCTGCCGGTGGCGCGCACCGCCTCCTCGACCCGCTGGCCGAGCTTGGCGAGGGCGTCCTCGGTGACCGGGCGCCCCTGGCACGCCTTGCGCACTCCCGCGATGACCTTGTTGCGGCTGAAGGGCTCGGTGACCCCGCTCCGCTTGATCACCATCAGTGACGCCGTCTCGATGGTGGTGAAACGGCGGGAGCAGTCGGGGCACTGGCGTCGCCGGCGGATCGCCGTCCCGTCATCGGTGGTGCGGCTGTCGACGACCCGGCTGTCCGGGTGCCTGCAGAAGGGGCAGTGCATGGCTCTCCACCCTCCTCACCCTTTGATATACGGACGTACGTACGCCAACGAGCCCGGCGTACGGCGACAGGCCTGCAGCCGGTCCGTACGGGCCCTTCGGAGCAGCCACCAGCATAGGCGATTCCCGGCCCCCGAGGGACCAGGCACCACAACTTCTGGGTGACCGAACGCATCTAACCACTAGATGTGGTGTCGGCCCGCTTACATCTGCCTACCGCGTGTCGCGGCGGAGACGGGCCGGGCGGTCGCCCATGAGAGTACGGGAAGCCACCCGGCCGGCGGCGCGGTGGGGCCGGGATGACAGAATCACCCGGGTCGGAACGGCCGGCCGCCGAGGCCTCCGTACGACGACGGCCCGGCCCCCGTCCACCCGCAAATCCCGGGCGGACACGTGCGGTCCAGGGCCCGAAATGCCGCTCGGCCATACACCCAGCCACTTGATCCGGGTAGGCAATCAGCGAATATTTCACTCGAACGTGTGTTTGGCGCAACCTTTCGAAAGCAACTACCGTTGGCTAACTAGGGAGAACATTTCGAGAGGGGCCGACGTGACCACCACCGCAGACAGCGCGACCATCACTGCACAAAGCCACTCCCAGAGCCGGTTCGAGCACCCGCAGAAGGCACAGCGGCCGATGGACGACGCCACGTTGGACTCCGAAGAGCAGAAGCCCGCCCGCGCACTGCCCGGCCGGCCCCCAGGGATCCGGGCCGACAGCTCCGGGCTCACCGACCGCCAGCGCCGGGTGATCGAAGTGATCCGGGATTCCGTGCAGCGGCGCGGCTACCCGCCGTCCATGCGCGAGATCGGCCAGGCCGTCGGCCTGTCCAGCACCTCCTCCGTCGCCCACCAGCTCATGGCGCTCGAGCGCAAGGGCTTCCTGCGGCGCGACCCGCACCGCCCCCGGGCGTACGAGGTCCGCGGTTCGGACCAGGCCAGCAGCGCCGCGACGGAGACCGCGGGCAAGCCCGCCGCGTCCTACGTCCCGCTCGTCGGCCGCATCGCCGCCGGCGGTCCGATCCTCGCGGAGGAGTCGGTCGAGGACGTCTTCCCGCTCCCCCGCCAGCTCGTCGGCGACGGCGAACTGTTCGTGCTGAAGGTCGTCGGCGACTCCATGATCGAAGCCGCCATCTGCGACGGCGACTGGGTCACGGTCCGCCGCCAGCCGGTCGCCGAGAACGGTGACATCGTCGCCGCCATGCTGGACGGCGAGGCCACCGTCAAGCGCTTCAAGCGCGAGGACGGCCATGTGTGGCTGCTGCCGCACAACTCCGCGTACCAGCCGATCCCCGGTGACGAGGCGACCATCCTCGGCAAGGTGGTGGCGGTACTGCGCCGCGTCTGACCCACCCCTCACGGCCGAGCCCCGGAACCACTGCGCCGGTTCCGGGGCTCTGTGTTGTGCTCCGCGGCCAGGGCCTGACCGGCCGCGGCCCGGACGTGATGCGCCGGACGGGCCTCAGGCCTCCGCCGTTTTCGCCGCTGCGTCGATCGCCGCCAACGACCGGCGGACCTGGTTGCGGTCCGTCGTGTACCAGAACTCCGGCATCGACTTGCGGAGGAAGGAGCCGTAGCGGGCCCGCTCCACCCGGGGGTCGAGGACGGCGACCACACCGCGGTCACCGGTGGCGCGGACCAGACGGCCGGCGCCCTGGGCCATCAGCAGAGCCGCATGGGTCGCCGCCACCGCCATGAAGCCATTGCCGCCGCCTTCCTCCACGGCCTTTTGCCGGGCGCTCATGAGCGGGTCGTCCGGACGCGGGAACGGCACCCGGTCCATCACCACCAGCTGGCAGTTCGCCCCCGGCACATCGACGCCCTGCCAGAGCGAAAGGGTGCCGAACAGACAGGTACGCGCATCCTCGGCGAAGGCGCGGATCAGCTCGCCGAGGGTCTCCTCACCCTGGAGCAGGATCGGCAGGTCCAGACGGCCGCGCAGCTCCTCCGCGGCGGCCTGGGCGGCGCGCATCGAGGAGAAGAGGCCGAGAGTGCGGCCGCCCGCCGCCTCGATCAGCTCGGTGAGCTCATCGAGCATGTCCGTACGGCTGCCCTCCCGGCCGGGCTGGGCCAGATGCTTGGCGACGTACAGGATGCCCTGCTTCGAGTAGTCGAAGGGGGAGCCGACATCCAGGCCCTTCCAGGGCGGGACGTCCTCGCCCTCCGTGCCCTCGGGGGCCAGGCCCAGGGACGCGGCGACCCCGTTGAAGTCGCCGCCCAGCTTGAGGGTGGCGGAGGTGAGGGTCACCGAGCGGTCGTCGAAGAGCTTCTCGCGCAGCAGGCCCGAGACGGACAGCGGAGCCACCCGGAGGGACGCGCCGAAGCGGTCATGGCGCTCGTACCAGACGACGTCGTACTCGGAGCCGTTCGCGATGCGCTCGGCGACGGCATGGACGTTCTCCACCGCGGCGAGGGCCTGCTTGCGGACGGCGTCCTCGTCCTGGACCGACTTGTCGCGGGTCGAGCCGAGCGCCGAGATGACCGTAAGGGCCGCGTCCCGCAGCGCCATCAGGCAGTAGCCGAGATCTTCGGGGATCTCCTCCAGGCGGCCGGGCAGGGCCAGCTCCATGAGGCGCTCGAAGGTCTCCGACGCCGTCTGGAGCTGGTCGGCGGCCTTTTCGTTGACGAGCTTGGCGGCCCGGCGGACGGCGCGGTTGACCTGGCCGGGCGTGAGCTCACCGGTGGCGACGCCGGTGACCCGGGAGACCAGCTCATGGGCCTCGTCGATGATCAGGACCTCGTGCTGCGGGAGGACCGGAGCGCCCTCGATCGCATCGATGGCGAGCAGCGCATGGTTGGTGACGACCACATCGGCGAGCTTGGCGCGCTCCCTGGCGGCCTCGGCGAAGCACTCCGCCCCGTACGCGCACTTCGAGGCGCCCAGGCACTCCCGGGAGGAGACCGAGACCTGGCCCCAGGCGCGGTCGGAGACCCCGGGGGTCAGCGCGTCGCGGTCGCCGGTCTCGGTCTCGTCCGCCCAGTCGCGCAGCCGCAGCAGGTCCTTGCCGAGCTTGCTGGTCGGCGTCGCCTGCTCGAAGACGTCGAAGAGGCCGTCCTCCTCTTCCTGCGGGACGCCCTCATGGAGGCGGTGCAGGCACAGGTAGTTCGAGCGGCCCTTGAGCATGGCGAACTCCGGGCGGCGGCGCAGCAGCGGATGCAGGGCCTCGACCGTCCGCGGCAGATCGCGCTCCACGAGCTGGCGCTGCAGCGCCAGGGTGGCCGTGGCGACCACCACTCTTTCGCCGTGAGCGAGCGCCGGGACCAGATAGCCGAGGGACTTGCCGGTGCCGGTGCCGGCCTGCACCAGCAGATGGGCCTGTTCGTCCACGGCCTCGGCGACGGCTTCGGCCATCGCCACCTGGCCGGGGCGCTCGGTGCCGCCGACGGCGGTGACGGCGGCGTGGAGCAGATCGGGGAGGGAGGGCTTTGTCATAGCGCTGCAAGCCTACGCGGGACCACTGACAGCCGGGTCCGTCACGGCATGTGGAGCGGATTGGGGACGGTGCCGTGCACGGCCGCGTGCGGGCGGTGGGTGCGGTCCCGGTAACCGTCCACATGCAGACGGTTGCGGTTCAGACACAGCCGCTCGATCCGCGGGGTGAGCAGGTCGAAGGTCTCGTGCCGCTCCTTGAGGGAGGGGAAACGTTCGTGGTGGCGCAGGACCTCCGCCCGTACGAGTGACCAGAACTCGGCCTCGGGAACGCCCAGTTGGTCCGCGCACAGCGGCGCGAGGTAGCGGAAGACGCCGACGAAGAGGCCGGAGTGGATGAACTGGGTGAGGAAGGCGGGCGGTTCGGTCAGCAGCACCGCCCGTACGTCGTCCGGCATGGAGTCGTGCTCCGGGAGCGGCCGGGAGCTGGTGTTGACGTCGTCGACGAAGTCCTTGACCGCGAGGCGGGTGGGGACGTCCTGCTCGTCGAAGACGACGATGGCGTTCTCGCCGTGCGGGGAGAAGACCGTGCCGTACCGGTAGAGGAAGTGCAGCAGCGGCGGCAGCAGCGCGGCGAACAGCCGGGCCAGCCAGGCGCGCGGAGCCAGACCCGAGCGGCGCACCAGCTCCGCGGTCAGGGCGCGGCCCCGGGGATCGGTCTGCAGCAGCGCGGCCAGGGTGCGGGCGCGTTCGCCGGGGTCCAGATGGCCGGTGACCGGCTCGCGCCAGATACAGCCGAGCAGCTCCTTGAACTGGTACGGGACGCCGGGCAGCCGGTCGTAGAGGGGGTGCTCGACGGTGACGGACGCGGTCTCGCCGAGCAGGATCACCCGGGTCTCGTCGCGCAGATAGGGGTCGGCGTCGCGCAGGCCGTGGACCCAGCGGGTGACGGCGGGCGCGGCGAGGGTGCGTTCGGTGGGAAGACCGCGCCAGACGAGGGTGTTGAGGATGGACAGCGGCAGCTTGACCGTCCGGGCCTCGGGCCGGCTGAGGTTGAGGAAGGTGCGGATCGACTGCTGCGGCAGGCGGAGGTCGTTGTCAGTGGGCAGCGCGATGATGGATCTGTCCGCGAGCTGTGGGGCGAAGAGGGGGGCGATGGTCTCGTCCCATTGCCAGGGGTGCACGGGGAGATAGAGGTAGTCGGCGGGGTCGAGGCCCTGGTCGCTGATGGCGCGGGCGAAGGAGTGCCGGGTGGCGGGGGCGAGTTCCTCGCCGTAGAGACGATCGGGGGTGGCGAGGGTGGGGATACCTCGGTAGTGGGCGATGCTGTGGTGCGCGGCGAGCCAGGGCAGGCGCCTGGCGGTGCGGGCCTCGGGGGCCCAGGTCGCCGCGTCGGTGGCGGAGAAGCCGAGCCGGCCCTTGTTGGCGACGAGCCAGGGATGGCCGGTCTGGTGGCCTTCGAGGGAGGCGTAGTCCAGGTCGGCGAGTTCGGCGGCGCTGAGCGCGCCGGCGTCGAGGCGGGTGTCGGCGGCGAGGGTGGCGGTCAGCTCGCGGATGAGGTGGCCGGTGGTGTCGCCGGACAGGCCCAGCACGGTGTCGTGGGCATGCGTGAGGAAGTGGAAGGGGTCCGTGTCCGGGGTGATCGAGTCGGGGTCGACGCGCCAGTGGCCGTAGGCGCCGCGTCGGGCGCGGAAGCGGTAGACCAGTGTGTCCGTGACCGGCAGGCGGTATTGCGGGGTGCCGTCGGGGGCGGTGCCGTCGGGCTCGGGGGTGAGGACTTCCTCGTAGGCGAACTCCGCCAGGGTCTTGGCGAACAGTCGGCGCGCGGCGTGCTGCCAGGCGCGGTGCGAAGGCTGGGGCTCAGGAGACAAGGCGGGACTCCTCGAAGCGGGACCGCCCCGGCTCGTACGGGGGACAACCGGGGCAGCGCGGTGGACGGCGGACCGGAGCGGGGCCGTCGGGGGACGGCCCCGGGGTCAGAGCAGGTGGCGTCGGGCCCGGTCGCGGACCATCAACGCCGCGCGTTTCCCGGGCAGTTCGATCTCGTCGGCGTAGCGGAACCCCGCACTCAGGAAGGCCGCGACGGAGGCGGTGTTGCGCAGATCGGGCTCGGCGATGACCCGCGTGCACCGCGGGCGGTGGTCGAGGACGAGATCGGCGGTGGCGCGCAGCAGTGCGCTGCCCAGCCCGCGTCCCCGGTCGCCGGCCCCGCCGATGAGCAGATGGAGACCGGTGTCCTGGGGCCGGGCGGCGTAGTGGCGGGCGAGGGGGTCGAGGTCGGCGCGATAGATCTCCCAGTAGCTCATCGGGACCCCGGCCAGCACCCCCAGGCAGGGCACGCTGCGGCCGTCGCCGTCGAGCTGGCCACGCAGATGGGCGGCGGTGGTCTCCGGCGGGCCCGCCAGCTCCCAGAAGGCCGCGACGGCCGGATCGTTCATCCAGCCCGTGATCCGGTCGAGATCGCGGTCCGGCCGGACGGGCACGAGCGCGAACGGCCCGGCGGGGGTGTCGGCCGCTCCCCAGCCCGCCAGATTGTCGAGCAACGGGCCGGAGGCCGGGGCGGGCGGGCGCCGGCCGTCGTCGGACAGCGCGCGGCATTCCGGCGGCAGCTGCCGGCCGAGGGGGTCGGCGGAGCTCAAGCTGAGGCCGGGGTCGGTGGGTGGCACGGCGACGCTCTCCTCTCGTGGCCGCGTGCCGCGTGGCCGTATGGGTCGCGGGGCGCCGGCGCCGGGGGCTGGATGCGGGGGTCTGCTGTCGTGGGTCGTGAGGGGCGGCTACGGGGCGAGGGGGCTGGGGAGGGTGACGTAGACGGACTGGGTCTCGACCGGGCCGACGAGTTCGTCCAGGCCGTGCAGCCGGGTCGCCAGATTGGCCTTGCAGCGCAGGGTGCGGGCGGCCAGCAGCTGCTCCGGGAGCGGCGAGCGGTGCGCCGGCGGGGCCGCGGCGGCATCAGCGAGGAACCGGCGGAAGGCGGCGAGCAGGATCTCCTCGCGGACCAGGCGCTGGGAGCCGAAGGCCCCGATGAGGCCGAGGACGTTGTTGATGCCGAGGTAGTAGGCGAAGCGTTCGTCGGTGACGTCGTCGGCGACGAAGGTGTCGCTGGCCGCGCCGATGCCGGGCAGCCGTCGTTCCAGTTCGGCGCGGCGCGAGGTGCGGAAGTAGTAGCCCTGGTTGTCGCGGTAGCGGCCGCCGACCGGCCAGCCGTCGGGGTCCAGCAGGACCACGGTGTTCTGCTGGTGGGCCTCCAGCACGATGCCGGCCGTGCCGTCGAGCCACAGCACGGGCCGTACGACCGCTTCGAGGTAGCGCAGGAACCACTCGGTGGCCACCGCGCCCAGGGGGCGGCCGGTGCGGGCGCTGAGCGTGCAGACGAGATCTTCGAGCCGGGAGCGCACGCCGGAGCGGCCCGGCCAGGGCCGGGGGGAGGTGAGGCCGGCGATGCAGACGGCGTCGTCGGTGGTGCTGAAGGGGTTGTGGCGGATGACGACATCGAGGCCCCGGACGGGTGCGCCGTCGAAGCCGTCGACGGCGAGATAGGCCGGGTCACGGACGATGTCGAAGCCGGGGTGCACGGTCTGCCACTGCTTGGCGAGGCCGGTGCGCAGCAGCCGGTGCACCTCGACGCCGCGGGCCAGTTCCTTACGGAGGTTCTCCCGCCGGGAGTTGGTGATGCGCAGCCCGAGGGAGAGCTTGAGCATGGCGTCCGCGTCAGGGCGATAGACGGTGCGGACGGAGGAAGTGGGGTGCCAGAGCGGGCCGTGGACGCCGAGGTCGTGCAGCAGACCGGCCTCGCGGAGGGCGGCGATGTCGGGGCGGTCGGCGAGTTCCCTGGCCTGCCAGGGGTGCAGCGGCAACGGCACGGTGTCGTCGGGGAGCCGGCAGCCGCCCCCGGCGAGGCCCCTGGTGAGCTGCTCGGCCGGTACGGGCTTGCCGCGCTCCGTCCAGGCGGAGTCGGCGGCCAGGACGGAGCGGTGCACGGCCATCCAGTGCAGCGGGAAGGCGCCGCGCAGTTCGGGCGAATAGGCGCGGGTCTCGGCCTCGGAGAGACCTTCGCGGCTCTTGGGTGTGGGGTGCAGCGGGTGGCCTAGTAGCAGGGACTGCTCGGCTTCGAGGAAGAGGGCGCCGTGGTCGTCGGCGGGCCGGGCGCGCCGGTCGGTGAGGAAGACGGCGACATTGCGGACGGAGTTGGCGACCCGGCCGACGAGTTCGGCCCCGTCGCCGTCCGGTGCCTGCTGCGGCACTCCGGCCGGCTCCGGCCGCTGCTCGCCGTCCGCCACGCGGTGCTCGCCACCGTCGGAGACCCGCCGGTCGCCGTGCGCGGCCTCCCTGCGCAGCAGCGCGGCGAGGGTGACGGCGTCCAGCGGGGCGGCGCCGGCCGGGGCGCCTTCGAGGGTGGGGGCGCCCAGGCGGTGCCAGCCCGTGGGGGACCAGTAGCGGACGGGGATGATCAGGGCGCTCGCGGCGGCCTGCAGCGGGAGGCGCAGCCGGCCTTCGGCCGGGTGGTGGGGGCCGCTCTCCCGGAGCCAGCAGCGCAGTAGGTGCTCGATGCCCGCGGCGTCGGCGGCGACCGCCGGATCCGGGTGGTCGAGCGGGTCGTGGTCACCGCCGCGGGCGCGGTCGGCGGGGCCGGGGGCGGGGGCGCCATGAGGAACGGCCCGGTCCGGGGCCTCGTGGGGCTGCTGGTGGCAGGTCTCGTCCGGGGCGCGCCGCTGCTGGCGCGGTACCGATTCGATGGTGCCCGCGCCCTGGTGGGCGGGGACGCGCTCGGCGGGCTGGCCGCCGTCGGGGCCGGGGCGTTCGTTCATGGGGTGGTGCCTCGCATTGTCGTGGGGGACGAGCCCGTCGGCCCGGGGGTGGTGCGGACCGCCGCCGTGAGGGCGTCGGCGAGGCGGTCGAGGATCGCGTCCGCCTGTTCGTCGGTGATGGTCAGGGGTGGCAGCAGCCGGACGACGGCGGAGTGGCGGCCGCCCAGTTCGACGATCAGGCCGCGGTCCAGGCAGGCGTCCCGGACGGCGGCGGCGAGCCCGGGGTCGGCGGGGCGGGCGCCCGTGGCGTCGGCGTCGGCGTCGCGGTCGACGAGTTCGACGCCGAGCATCAGGCCGCGGCCGCGGACCTCGCCGATGCAGTCATGGGCGGCGGCGAGGGAGTCGAGCCGGGTGAGCATCCGGGCTCCGAGCTCCCCGGCACGCCGGTCGAGGCCGTTCGCCCGGACGTAGGCGAGGGTGGCGGCCCCGGCGGCCATGGCGAGCTGGTTGCCGCGGAAGGTGCCGGCGTGGGCGCCGGGCTGCCAGGAGTCCAGTTCCTCGCGGTAGACGATCACGGCGAGTGGCAGACTGCCGCCGATCGCCTTCGACAGCACGATCACGTCGGGCACGATGCCGCTGTGGTCCACCGCCCAGAAGGCGCCGGTGCGGCCGACACCGGTCTGCACCTCGTCCACGATCAACGGGATCTGCCGGGCGGCGGTGATCTCCCGCATCCGCCGCAGCCAGCTGTCCGGCGCGGGGATCACCCCGCCCTCCCCCTGGACGGGTTCCAGGATCATCCCGGCCGGGTGGGGCACTCCGCTCTTGTGGTCGTCGAGCAGGCTCTGGGTCCAGCGCGCGGCGAGTTCGGCGCCGCGCTCGCCGCCGGTCCCGAAGGGGCAGCGGTAGTCGTACGGATAGGGCAGCCGGACCACGCTGGAGTGCTGTGCTCCCCCGGAGGCGGCGAGCGCCTCAGCGGTCATGCCGTGGTAGGCGCCGGAGAAGGCCATCAGACCGTCCCGCCCGGTCGCGGTGCGGACGAGTTTGAAGGCGGCCTCGACGGCGTCCGTGCCGGCCGGGCCGCAGAACTGGATACGGGCCTTTTCGGCCAACTCTCGGGGCAGCGTGGCGAAGAGCTCGGTGGTGAAGGCGTCCTTGACGGGCGTCGCCAGGTCGAGGACGTGCAGCGGCGCGCCGGAGTCGAGGACCGTGCGGATCGCTTCGAGCACCACCGGGTGGTTGTGGCCGAGCGCCAGGGTGCCGGCGCCGGAGAGACAGTCGAGATAGCGCCTGCCGTCGGCGCCCTCGATGGTGAGCCCGCGGGCGCGCACCGGGACGATGGGCAGCGAGCGCGCATAGGTGCGGGCAGCGGACTCACGCAGGGACTGCCGGCGCAGGATCCCTTCGTGGGCCGGTGCCGCCGGCACGGTTTCGGTCAACGCCACGGCAGTTGTGTCCTCCTGCTGGTGAGCTGCTGAAGGTCGCGGGCCCTGCGGGCGGCCCGGCCGTCCCCCGTCCGTACCAACGACGGCGGCGACGCGGGATCACGGTTGTCGCCAAGATCCTTGGCGGCCTGGAACCGGGGACCCGAGTACCGCCGTCCCCATCGTCACCGGCATAGTGGGGTGTTGCGCCGGGATCTTGAGGTTCATGACAAAGAACGGGACCGGCGCAGCATCAGCTCACGTCACACGGCTCAGTCCGATTCACCAGGGGGAACTCACCCATGCGATCCATACGTCGGCCAGTCCTGGCCGCCGCCGCTCTCACCGCCGTCATGGCGCTGACTGCCACCGGCTGCGGGCCGGAGGGCGACAACGCGGGCGCCAATCCCAGCCAGTCCGCGGCCCAGGACACCACGGGCGGGGGTGACTTCAAGATCCCTCAGGAGATCCAGGACAAGCTCAAGGAACACGGCGTCGACCTGGACAAGTGGAAGAACGGCGAGTGGAAGAACTGGGACCGGGACAAGTGGCTCCGCGAGGCCGGTGAGTTCATCAACCCGATCATCAAGGACTTCTGGGACAAGGACAAGATCGACAAGGTCAAGCCGCCCCAGGACCCCAGCAAGCCCGAGGACATCTCCGAGGACCAGGGCAAGACCGACCCGGAGCCCGCCGCCGTCCCGGCCCAGGCCGTCAAGACCCCGTACACCTCCACCGCCCCCGGCGTGGGCCTGCTGCTGTTCAGCACCCCGAAGGGCGAGTCGCGTTGCTCCGCCACCGTCGTCAAGGACCCGGCGCACCCCGGTAAGTCCAACCTCGTGTGGACCGCGGCGCACTGTGTGCACGCCGGCAAGAACGGCGGCTGGTACCGCAACATGATGTTCGTGCCGAACTTCAACAAGACCGGCGGTTCCGCGGGCCAGTTGAAGAACAAGCCCTTCGAGGACCGGGTCCCGTCGGGCAAGTGGTGGGCGGACGACATGGCGACGTCCCAGCAGTGGATCAAGGACGGCGGCGCCGTTCCGGGTGTCCCGATGGCTCCGTACGACTACGCGCTGATGCATGTGAAGCCGGAGCAGAGCACCGGCGGCAAGTCGCTGGAGGAAATGGCCGGCGGCGCCTACAAGGTCGACTTCAACGCCCCGGCGATGGCCAAGATCCCGAGCCTGACCGCGCAGGGCTACCCGGCCGAGCCGCCGTTCGACGGTGCGGCGCAGCAGCAGTGCACCGACAAGCCGACCCGGCTGTCGATGGACGCCAAGAAGCCGACCATGTACCGGATCGGCTGCACCATGACCGGTGGATCCTCCGGTGGCCCCTGGTTCGTCAAGGGCGCGGACGGCAAGCCGGTGCTGGTCTCCAACATGTCGATGGGGCCGCGTCCGGCCCGCTGGTCGGCCGGCCCGCACCTGGGCCCCGAGGCCAAGAGCCTCTTCGACAACATGAGCAAGAAGTGGGCGAGCAAGCAGTAGCCGCATGAGGTGGGTGGTGCCGGGACGGCGCCACCCACCGCGCCCATGGGCAGGACGAAGGCCCGCCCCCGGTCTCCCGGGGGCGGGCCTTGTGTCTGCTGCGGCGGGGCCGTCAGGCAGCCGGCACGAACGGCTGGAACTCGGCGGCCAGCTCCTCGTGCACCCGTGCCTTGAGGACCGTGCCGTCCGCGGTGTGCTCCTCGGAGATGACCTCGCCCTCGGCGTGGGCCCGCGAGACCAGGGCGCCCTGGGTGTAGGGCACCAGCACCTCGATCTCGACCTGCGGGCGGGGAAGTTCCTCGTCGAGCAGGGTCAGCAGCTCTTCCATGCCCTGGCCCGTACGGGCCGAGACGGCGAGGGCGTGCTTCTCCTGGCGCAGCAGTCGCTGCAGCACCAGCGGATCGGCCGCGTCGGCCTTGTTGACCACCACGATCTCGGGCACGTCCGTCGCGCCCACCTCGCGGATCACCTCACGGACCGCGGCCAGCTGCTCCTCCGGCACCGGGTGCGAGCCGTCGACCACATGCAGGATGAGATCGGACTCGCCGACCTCCTCCATCGTGGAGCGGAACGCCTCGACGAGGTGATGCGGGAGATGCCGGACGAAGCCGACGGTGTCGGCGAGGGTGTAGAGCCGTCCGCTGGGCGTCTCGGCCCGCCGGACGGTCGGGTCCAGGGTGGCGAACAGGGCGTTCTCCACCAGGACACCGGCGCCGGTGAGGCGGTTGAGCAGGGAGGACTTTCCGGCGTTGGTGTAGCCGGCGATGGCGACCGAGGGGACCTTGTTGCGCCGGCGTTCCTGGCGCTTGATGTCCCGGCCGGTCTTCATCTCCGCGATCTCCCGGCGCATCTTCGCCATCTTCTCGCGGATCCGCCGCCGGTCCGTCTCGATCTTGGTCTCACCGGGACCACGGGTGGCCATACCGCCGCCCGCCGAACCGGAGCCACCGCCACCCATCTGCCGGGAGAGCGACTGACCCCAGCCACGGAGCCGGGGGAGCATGTACTGCATCTGCGCCAGCGAGACCTGCGCCTTGCCCTCCCGGGACTTGGCGTGCTGGGCGAAGATGTCGAGGATCAGGGCGGTCCGGTCGACCACCTTGACCTTGACCACATCCTCCAGGTGGATCAGCTGGCCCGGGGAGAGCTCACCGTCACACACCACGGTGTCCGCCCCGGATTCGAGCACGATGTCCCGCAGCTCCAGGGCCTTGCCCGAGCCGATGTACGTGGCCGGGTCGGGCTTGTCACGGCGCTGGATGACACCGTCGAGCACCATGGCGCCGGCGGTCTCGGCGAGGGCGGCGAGCTCGGCGAGCGAGTTCTCCGCCTCCTGGACCGTGCCCGTGGTCCAGACGCCGACGAGCACCACCCGCTCCAGGCGGAGCTGCCGGTACTCGACCTCGGTGACGTCCTCGAGCTCGGTGGAAAGGCCCGCTACACGGCGTAGTGCGGCACGTGCCGAGCGGTCGTACTGGTCGCCGTCACGCTCCCCGTCGATCTCGTGGCTCCAGGCGACGTCCTCTTCCATCAGGGCGTTGGCCCGAAGGCTCTCGGGGAGGCGCTGCCGGTCCTGCGGAAGGGAAGAAGAGGAGGTCATTTGATCCTTCGCGTCGTTGGGAAGCCCTCACGGGGACCTCGCGGTCCCGCCGGGACTGTCGTCATGGCGGCCGTCGCGGTGGTCCCGCGGCCGTCGCTGGTGTCAACGTCCGAGCCGTCCGGGAGATTCCCGGGCCGGGCCGGTGCCGACCTGACGATGGTCCCACGGCCGGAAGGGGCCGTCACGCGGGTTTTCCGGGGTTTCCGGCGGCTCCCTTGGGTCCACCGGGGGTCGGGGCGACTTTCTTGGCCCCGTGGCCGGGGGCGGCACCCTTGGCCCCGGGCTTGTCCGCGCCCTTCCTGGGCGCCCATTGCGGATGCCCCGGCATCGGCGGCGTCCGGTCGCCGTAGAGCCATCCCTGGAAGAAGGCCGTGAGGTCCTCTCCGGAGATCTGGGAGGCCAGCTGGACGAAGTCGGCGGTGTCGGCCACACCGTCGCGGTGCCGGGTCACCCACTCGCGTTCGATCCGGTCGAAGGCGGCGGGGCCGATCTTCTGGCGGAGCGCGTAGAGGACCAGCGCGCTGCCGTCGTAGACGATCGGGCGGAAGATGCTGATCTTCTGTCCCGGGCTGGGAGTCTTGGGCGCGGCGGGCGGCCCGCCCTCGGCGCGCCAGCCGTCGGACTGCTCGTAGGCGTGGCGCATCCGGGCCTCCAGAGAAGCCCGGTGGTCGCCCTTCTCCTGGGCGTAGAGGGCCTCGTACCAGGTGGCGTGGGCCTCGTTGAGCCAGACGTCGGACCAGCGGCGCGGGCTGACGCTGTCGCCGAACCACTGGTGGGCCAGCTCGTGCACCATCACGGACTCGACGTACCAGGCGGGCAGATGGTCGGAGGTGAACAGGGCCTTCTCGAAGAGCGACAGGGTCTGGGTCTCCAGCTCGAAGCCGGTCCTGGCGTTGGCGATCAGCACCCCGTACGCCTCGAAGGGGAAGGGGCCGATCTTGCGCTCCATCCAGGACACATGGCCCGGGGTCTTGGCCAGCCAGTGCGCCAGCGCGGTGCGGTGCGCGGTCGGTACGACATCGCGGAGCGGCAGGCCGTGCGGCCCGTGGCGCAGCAGCACGCTGGACTTCCCGATGGAGACCTGCGCCAGCTCGGTGGCCATGGGGTGGGTGGTGCGGTAGGTCCAGGTGCGGCGCCCCGCGCGGGTGCCGGGGCGTAGGGGCAGCCCGTTGGCGACGGCGGTCAGCTGCTGGGGCGCGGTGATGTGGAAGGTGAAGAGCGCCTTGTCGGAGGGGTGGTCGTTGCAGGGGAAGACGCGGTGTGCGGCGTCGGCCTGGTTGGCCATCGCCAGCCCGTCGGAGGTGCGGATCCAGCCGCCGTCGTTCTTGATGCGGGGATCGCTGGTGTGCTCGACGGAGATCTTCAGCTCCTGGCCCTGGGAGATGTGGGAGGGCGGGGTGAGCACCAGGTCCTCGCCGTGCTGCTCGTGCCGGGCGGCCAGGCCGCCGATCTTCACGGAGCGTACGGCGCCGCGGGCGAAGTCGAGGTTGAGGTGGTCGAGCTCGCTGGTGGCGCGGGCGGTGATCTCGGTGGTGGCGTTCATCGGCCGGTCGTTGTGGCCGGAGTAGTCGAGGGTGACGTCATAGGACGTGACGTCGTAGCCGGTGTTGCCGAGGGTGGGGAAGAGACGGTCGCCGAGGCCCTGCGGCCCCACGGCCGGCGGCTCGGCCACGCCGAGGGTGACCAGGCCGGCCAGCCCGAGAGCGGCGGCCCGCAGGCCGGTCCGCCGGCCCCGCCTGCTCGGGCCACGGGGCAGGGCGGGAACGGGGCGGTCGGGATCGCGGGACGGACGGCGCAAGGGAAGGGACATGAACTACGGCTACCAACGCGGCCCCCTCCCCCGCGGGTGACGGGGCAAACGGCACCCGAACGGGCGGCGGATCGGGCACCCGTCTTACGCCGCCGGGCGGAGCAGCTTCCGACGGGCCGTCAGTTCCCGGTCCCCTGGGCCCTTCAGGGGCGCAGGGCCGCGGGCTGCCGGGCCCGCCCGGCACGCAACACATCGAAGACTCCGGGCACTTGACGCATGGCCCGCATCAGGGACGGCAGTCCGGCGGCGTTCGGCAGATGCAGCGTGTAGGTGTGGCGGACCCGCTGCTGCTGCGGGGGTTCGACGGCGGCCGACACCACGGCGGCGCCCTGGGAGGCGATGGCCTCGGTGAGGTCGGCGAGGAGATGCGGCCGGCTGAAGGCCTCGGCCAGGAGGGTGACCCGGAAGCCGTGGCCCCCCTGGTCCGCGCCGCGCCAGCGCACCCCGACCGGCGGCCGGCCGGTGGCCGCCATCCGCGCCACGACGGGGCACAGGGCGCGGTGCACGGTGACCGTTCCGCCGCGTACGGCGAAGCCGGTGACGGCGTCCGGCGGCACCGGGGTGCAACAGCCGGCCAGCCGGACCGCGGCACCGGGCAGATCCGCCACCGCGAGGACCGAGGCGGGGGCGGCCGGTCCCGCTCCGGGGCGGTCCGGTCCCGCGGCGCCGCGGTCGGCGGGAGGCGCAGCGCCGAACCCCTCGCCGGGGCCTGCCGGGCGGGCGCAGGACTCCCGCGGCCCGGCCAGCCACCGGGCGATGGCGAGCCGGGCGGCGGGGGTACGGACGTGCTCCAGCCATTCGGGCGAGGGGCCGGTGGCTGAGTCCGGAGCCATCAGCAGCTGCAGGCTGTCGCCGTCGTGCAGGACGGTGGAGAGGGTGGCGAGCCGGCCGTTGACCCGGGCGCCGATGCAGCAGTGCGCCGCCTCGCCGTGCCGTTCGTACGCGGCGTCCACACAACTCGCGCCGGCGGGCAGACCGATGACACCGCCCGTACCGCCGGACGGTCCGTCCGGCGGGGCGTCGGTGCAGAAGACGGTGATCTCCCGGTCCTGGGCGAGATCGTCGCGCAGCGAGGTCCAGAACGTGTCCGGGTCGGGGGTGGTGCGCTGCCACTCCAGCAGCCGGGAGAGCCATCCGGGGCGGGTCGGGTCGGCCCGCTCGCCCTCGGGGGCGTCCACGCCGTCCGTGGGGGCGTAGGGGTTGCCGAGCGCGATCACCCCGGCCTCGGCGACCCGGTGCATCTGGTGCGTACGGATCAGGGTCTCGGCGACCTCCCCGGACGGGCCGGTGACCGCGGTGTGCAGCGACTGGTAGAGGTTGAACTTGGGGGCCGCGATGAAGTCCTTGAACTCGGAGATCACCGGGGTGAAGCAGGTGTGCAGCTCACCGAGGACGGCGTAGCAGTCGGCGTCCTCGGCCACCAGCACCAGCAGCCGTCCCAGGTCCGCCCCGGTCAGCTCACGGCGCGCGAGGCGCACCCGGTGGACGGAGACGAAGTGCCGGGGCCGGACGAGGACTTCGGCGTCGATACCGGCCTCGTCGAGGACCGAGCGCACCCGCCGCGCGAGGGCGGCGAGCGGATCGGGCCGGGCGGTGTACTCCATGACCAGGGCCCGGGTGGTGGCGTACTCCTCCGGATGCAGGATCGCGAAGACCAGGTCCTCCAGCTCGGCCTTCAGCGCCTGGACGCCGAGGCGTTCGGCGAGCGGGATCAGGACGTCGCGGGTCACCTTGGCGATCCGGGCCTGCTTCTCGGGGCGCATCACGCCGAGGGTGCGCATGTTGTGCAGCCGGTCGGCGAGCTTGATGGACATCACCCGGACGTCGTTGCCGGTCGCCACCAGCATCTTGCGGAAGGTCTCCGGCTCGGCGGCCGCACCGTAGTCGACCTTCTCCAGCTTGGTGACCCCGTCGACGAGATAGCAGACCTCGTCGCCGAACAGGTCCCGCACCTGATCCAGTGTCACTTCCGTGTCCTCGACGGTGTCGTGGAGCAGGGAGGCGGTCAAGGTCGTGGTCTCCGCGCCGAGTTCGGCAAGGATGAGGGTCACCGCGAGCGGGTGGGTGATGTACGGCTCGCCGCTCTTGCGCAGCTGGCCGCGGTGCGAGGACTCGGCCAGCAGATAGGCCTTGGTGAGGGTGTCCAGGTCGGCGTCGGGATGGTGGCCGCGGTGCACCTTGGCGACGTGTTCGAGGGCGTGCGGGAGGCCGTCGCGCGGGGCCGGGCCGAGCAGCGCGGCGCGGCCGATGCGGCGCAGCCCTCTGAGTTCCAGTCGGCGGCGGCCGCGCTTGCGGCCCGCTGCTCCAGGATTACCAGGGTTAGTGGCCTCTGCGCTCATGGGCACCTCCGGCAGCGTCGACCGGCGGTGGAGCGCGTCAGTTCGGGCGTCCGGGCCGGTGCTTGATGCTACCGAGCCCATCACGCACCGCTGTCCACCTCTCGCTCAGCGTGATACGGATCACCCGTTCGAGCGAATCTTTTGGCCGGAACCGTTTCTCGAACAAGGCCCGGGAACAGGGAACGCCGCAGGTCGCGTCAGGCGAGGGCGGCGGCCAGCCAGGCGGCGTCGAAGGTGCCCTCGGCGACGATCTCGGCCGGGCCGGTCATCTCGACCGTGCCGTCGGGCTGCTCGGTGATCGAGAGGCTGCCGCCGAGCACATCGACCGTGTATGTGACGGGCACAGCGGTCTCGGCGGGGTCCAGACCGTCCCGGCGGGCGGTGGCGACGGCGACCGCGCAGGCGCCGGTGCCGCAGGAGCGGGTCTCGCCCGAACCGCGCTCGTGGACCCGCATCGCCACATGGCGCGGACCGCGGTCGACGACGAACTCGATGTTCACGCCCTCGGGATAAACCGACGCTGGGCTGAACGGAGGTACGGCCCGCAGGTCGCCGGCGTGGGCCAGATCCTCGACGAAGGCGACCGCGTGCGGATTGCCCATGTTCACGTTGCGGGCCGGCCAGCTGCGGCCGTCCAGGGTGACGACGACGCTCTCCTCGGGGAGTTCGGCGCGGCCCATGGAGACCGTGACATCGCCGGTCTTGGCGACGTGGACGCGGCGTACGCCGGCGCGGGTGGCGACGGCGAGGTCGCCGGCCTCGACCAGGCCGGCGTGCAGCAGATAGCGCGCGAAGACGCGGACGCCGTTGCCGCACATCTCGGCGACCGAACCGTCGCCGTTGCGGTAGTCCATGAACCACTCGGCCTCGTCGGCCTGGTCCTGGGCCTCGGGGTGCGCGGCGGAGCGTACGACGTGCAGCAGGCCGTCGCCGCCGAGGCCGGCCCGGCGGTCGCAGATCCTTGCGACGGCGGTGGCGGGCAGATCGAGCCGGCCGTCCGGGTCGGGGACGATCACAAAGTCGTTCTCGGTGCCGTGGCCCTTGAGGAAGGCGATGCGCTGCGTGCTGGTCACCCTTGCATCGTACGGGGAGGGCGGGCGGGGCGGCTGTAGGGGGCGTGGGGATGATCTTTATCCGCTCGGCGAGGTGCCGGGTCCTTGTGCATCCGCCGGGGGCTCGCCCTCATCTGCGCGTCCGGGGAGGTGCCCGGCCTCGTCCGCACCCGCACGGGGAGGTGCCCGGCCTCGTCCGCACCCGCACGGGGAGGTGCTCCGGTTCATCTGCGCCCGCCCAGGAGACGCACACCTATACCCGCCCACCCCCCGAAGGGGGGTGGGCGGCGGGGAACAAACGGGCCGTATGAAGCCGTATGAAAGAAGCCGTATGAAGGGGCGCTGCCTGAAACAGGAAAAGGGCCGCCCGAAAGCACGCGGCCCCTCGTGAAACCGAACGACCTCACGGCCGTCCGCCCGGCCCAGCCGGGCCACGCCTCAGCGCAGCCGGGCCACGCGCCAGATGGCCAGCGATGCCGGAATGGCCACCAGGACGGCGTAGATGAGCACCACGCGCCAGCCGACGCGACAGCCGGAACCCTGCGCGGGGAGACCGGGCCAGGTGTAGCCGACGCGGCGGGCGGCCATCATGCCCCAGCCCGCGGCGCAGCAGCACAGCAGCAGGCCGAGCATCGCGATCATCGCGCCGCCGTCGCCGCCGAGCTCGAAGGCAAGGGGGAAGGCGAACATCAGCGAGCCGAGGGCGGACAGTGCGACGATCGGCGCCAGCTGCCACAGCCGAAGGCGGCGCGGCGGGCGCAGCTCCCGGAAGGACTCGCCGCCCTCGCCGGGGCCGTCGGCTCCGGAGTCCGGGGCGTCGGAGTCGTCCAGGGCGTCGGGGTCGTCCAAGGCGTCGGTGAGCGGTCCGCTGCCGGCACCTTCGGCGCCGGACAGGCCGTCGTCGGTGTCCGGACCGTCATCGGTCAGGGGTGCCGTGTCGGCGCCGCTGTCCGGTTGCTGCGCTCCGTTGCGAGGGCCGGCCTCCATTGCCACGCGCCCTCCCCACTGCAGACTGCACGCCTCGATCGAAGGTCGATGATGACACGCCCTCAGGGGCCCGGATGACGGCCGGAGCGTCCCGATGCCATGACGTGATCAGGCTGTGACCGGTCGTTCGAGCAACGCCAGCGCCTGCCCCGGAAGTTCCCCCCGGTGCTCGGCGGCGCCGCTGAGCCAGTGGACCCGCGGGTCCCGGCGGAACCAGGAGTCCTGGCGGCGTGCGAAGCGCTTGGTGGCGCGAACCGTCTCGTCACGCGCCTCCTGCTCGGTGCACTCCCCCGCGAGCTGGGCGAGCACCTGCTGGTAGCCGAGCGCCCGGGACGCCGTACGGCCCTCGCGCAGCCCCTCGCCCTCCAGCCGGCGCACCTCGTCGACCAGGCCTGCCTCCCACATGCGGTCGACCCGCTGCGCGATCCGCTCGTCGAGCTCGGGGCGGGCGACGTCGACGCCGATCTGCAGGGTGTCGTAGACCGCTTCGTGGCCGGGGAGGTTGGCGGTGAAGGGGCGGCCGGTGATCTCGATGACCTCCAGGGCGCGCACGATACGGCGGCCGTTGCTCGCCAGGATCGCGCGGCCGGCCTCGGGGTCGGCGGCGGCCAGCCGGGCGTGCAGGGCGCCGCTGCCCGATTCGGCCAGTTCGGCCTCCAGGCGGGCGCGTACCTCGGGGTCGGTGCCGGGGAAGTCGAGCGCGTCGATGGCGCCGCGTACGTAGAGGCCGGAGCCGCCGACCAGGACCGGGGTGCGGCCCTCGGCGAGCAGCCGGTCGATCTCGGCGCGGGCCAGCCGCTGGTACTCGGCGACGCTGGCGGCGCGGGTCACGTCCCAGATGTCCAGGAGGCGGTGCGGAACGCCCTGCTGCTCCTCGGGCGTGAGTTTGGCGGTGCCGATGTCCATGCCGCGGTAGAGCTGCATGGAGTCGGCATTGATGACCTCGCCCCCCATGTGCTGTGCGAGCGCGACGCCCAGATCGGACTTTCCGGCCGCGGTGGGACCGACGACGGCGATGACCCGCGGAGCGGGAACGGCGGTGTTCACCCCGTCAGTCTCGCAAACATCACGCCCCCATCTCGAACGAGCGACGTGACGGGCCACCGACGACCTCGTTGCCTGTTGCGAGGTCCCGAGAGCCGGAGCAGCACCCGGCGCCCGCGGGCGGCGCAACGGTCCGCTCCCGGGCGGCCGGGGATTTCGCCATATGAAGAGCGTAGGAGCAGTTATGGGCGTGTTTTCGCGGTTTCGCCGCCGTAAGTCCGAAGCGATGACGGAGGAGAGCGCCGCTACGGCGGTGACGGCCGAGGCGGAGGAGCCGACGGCGACGGCCGTTTCGGCGGACGCCGTGGGCGCCGGGGAAAACGGGGACAACGGGGACGCCAACGACGCGGACGACGCCGAGCGCCCGGCAGCGGCCGAGGCCGAAGCGGAGGAGGCTGCGGCTCCGGAGGCGTCCGGTGACACGGCGGCGGGGGCGGCGGACGCCGGGGCGGCGCGCGCGGAGCAGGCCGGCGAGAGCGCCGGGATTCCCCGGCAGCAGTCGGCGGAGGCCGCCGCGGACAGCGAGAGCACCCGGCACCAGGCGCGCTGAGCGGAGCACCGCCACAACGGCCGCGGGGCACAGCTCCTCGCGGCCGTTGTCGTACCCGTCGTGCGGCCGCGCTACGACCAGGCCGCCACGAAGTAGCCCACGCCGTAGGGGGCTTCCTCGCGGAGCAGCCGGCCGCTCAGGCCCGCACCCTGCGCCGCACCCGCCAGGACCTGCCAGCAGGCCCGTCCGGAGGCCTGGAGGCCGGCGGCCGGCTCCTCGCCGAGCGCGGCCAGGGCGTCGGTGTCGGCGTCGCCCAGGGCGCGGGCCACCTCGGCGTCGAAGGCCTCGGCCCGCTCGTCGAAGTAGCCCGGCGCCTTGACCGTCCGGCAGGCGCTGCCGTCCCCCAGCACCAGCAGGGCGACCCGTGGAGCGGCCGCGGCGATCTCCTGGCCCATCGCGAGACAGCGGTCGCGGGGCAGCGACCGTGCCACCCCCAGCGCCTCCACGGGGGCGTCGTCCCAGTCCGTACGGGACAGCAGCCAGGCGCCGACGGACAGCGACGGCGGGAGTTCCCGGTCCGGTGCGGTCTCCGCGGCGCCCAGCGGCACTTCGAGGTCCACCCCGAAGCCGCGGAAGGAGCCGATGGCGCCCTGGGGATACGGGCCGCCGCCGGCCTCGTCGACGGGACCGAGGACGACCAGCCGGTCGGGACGGGCCGCCGCGAGCACGCCGATCGCGTCCAGACAGGCGGCGCGCAGCGCATCGAGTTCGGGCGCCGCCCCGGCGGCCACCTCCGGGACGAGCAGCGGCGGGCAGGGGCAGAGGGCGGCGGCTACGAGCATGACACGCAGCGTAACGCCCCTGGTGCGGGGCCGTTCGCCATGCCCTGCCGGCCGCCCGGTGCGGGCCGGGTCAGTCGCAGCCGCAGCCCGCGGCGGGCGCCGGGCTCGGCGCCGGGGCCCCGATGGTGGGCAGGCCCAGCAGCACGCCCTGGGGCTTCTCCGCAGGGGCGGCGTTGCGCTTCTCCCAGGCGTCGCCGGCCCGGGTGCGGCGGACCGCCTGGGCCGGGCCCTCCGCCAGGAGGTGGTGCGGAGCGGCGTAGGTGATCTCGACGGTGACCACGTCGCCGGGGCGGACCGGCTCGTCGGGGCGGGTGAAGTGGACCAGACGGTTGTCGGGGGCGCGGCCGGACAGGCGGTGGGTGGCCTCGTCCTTACGGCCTTCGCCCTCGGCGACCAGGACCTCCAGGGTGCGGCCGACCTGCTTCTTGTTCTCCGCCCAGGAGATCTCCTCCTGGAGGGCGACCAGGCGCTCGTAGCGTTCCTGGACGACGGCCTTGGGGATCTGGCCGTCCATGTCGGCGGCCGGGGTCCCGGGGCGCTTGGAGTACTGGAAGGTGAAGGCCTGGGCGAAGCGGGACTCGCGGACCGTGTGCAGGGTCTGCTCGAAGTCCTCCTCGGTCTCGCCGGGGAAGCCGACGATGATGTCGGTCGAGATCGCGGCGTCCGGCATGGCGGCGCGCACCTTCTCGATGATGCCGAGGAAGCGCTCCTGGCGGTACGAGCGGCGCATCGCCTTCAGGACGGTGTCCGAGCCGGACTGCAGCGGCATGTGGAGCTGCGGCATCACGTTCGGCGTCTCGGCCATGGCGGCGATCACGTCGTCGGTGAAGTCGCGGGGGTGCGGGGAGGTGAAGCGGACCCGCTCCAGGCCCTCGATCTTCCCGCAGGCGCGCAGCAGCTTGCTGAAGGCCTCGCGGTCGCCGATGTCGGAGCCGTAGGCGTTGACGTTCTGGCCGAGCAGGGTGATCTCGCTGACGCCCTCGGAGACCAGCGCCTCGATCTCGGCGAGGATGTCGCCGGGCCGGCGGTCCTTCTCCTTGCCGCGCAGCGCGGGCACGATGCAGAAGGTGCAGGTGTTGTTGCAGCCCACGGAGATGGAGACCCAGGCCGCGTAGGCGCTCTCCCGCCGGGTGGGCAGGGTCGAGGGGAACGCCTCCAGCGACTCGGCGATCTCGACCTGCGCCTCTTCCTGGACGCGGGCACGCTCCAGCAGCACCGGCAGCTTGCCGATGTTGTGCGTCCCGAAGACCACATCGACCCAGGGGGCCTTCTTGACGATGGTGTCGCGGTCCTTCTGGGCGAGGCAGCCGCCCACGGCGATCTGCATACCGGGCCGCGCGGCCTTCTTCGGAGCGAGCTGACCGAGGTTGCCGTAGAGCCGGTTGTCGGCGTTCTCCCGCACCGCGCAGGTGTTGAAGACCACGACGTCGGCGCCCTCGCCGTCCTTGGGAGCGGGGACGTATCCGGCCTCTTCCAGCAGGCCGGACAGCCGCTCGGAGTCGTGGACGTTCATCTGGCACCCGTAGGTGCGGATCTCGTAACTCTTGTTCACGCCCACTGCCTGACTCCGGTCGCTGCTGCTCATGCCACAAGGGTAGGCGGTGCCGGAAGTACCTCCCGACGCCGGAGGCCCGGGAGGGATCATCCGGCTCCGGGCACAGGAGAGCGGGGCGGGGGCCAGCTCACAGGGCCGGCACGAGGGCGAGCGGGGGTCCGCTCACAGGGCCAGCACGAGGGCGGCGCCGAGACCGCCGGCCACCAGGGCGAAGGCCGCGCTGCGCCAGCCGCCGTGCCCCCAGCGGAAGGGCCGGTCGAGCGCGAAGCGGCCGGGTCCGGTGGCCGCGACGGTCAGTGCGACGACGGCGATGGTCAGCGGATATTCGAGGCCGCCGGTCTCCGCCCAGAGCCCCTTGGGCGCGGCGAGAGCCATGGCGTTGATCATCACGCCGATCAGTGCGGCGGCTGCCAGGGGGGTGAGCAGCCCGGCGGCGAGGCCGAGGCCGCCGAGGACCTCCGAGGCTCCGGCGAGGCCGGCGAAGAAGGTGCCGGGGCGGTAGCCGAGGGCTTCGAAGCCCTTGCCGGTGGCTTCGAGCCCGTGGCCGCCGAAGAGCCCGAAGAGCTTCTGGGCGCCGTGGCCGGCCAGGATCAGTCCGACGGTCAGCCGCAGGAGGAGCAGCCCGGCATCGGCGGCGACCGGGGGCGGGTGAACGGCTTCGGACCGGGCACGGGTGTCGGGCCGCAGTTCGGTGGGCGGTTTCATGAGGTGTCGCTTCCCGCACCGGCGCGTCAGGGGGCCGCGGTGTGGGGCACCTGGCGCCGGTGCGCTCAGGGTGGGGGGATTCTGCGGGCGTGCGCGCCGCCGGGCGCGCGGTGGGGACGTGCCGGGTCCCCGCTGTGTGAGAGGTGAGGAGGGGCCGCCGCTGCCGCCGGAGCGGACCGGGCGCCACTTCGCCACCGTAACCCCTGCTGTTCTGCGTGCAAGCCACGGTCCGTGCCGCGGCGCCCGGCCTCTCCCCGAGCGAGAGCAGCAGGCGTCCGGCCGTGCCGCACACCGGCAGTCGGGAGAGCCGGCCGGGCCACGTGTGACATCACCGGACCGGCCCACCCCTCCCCTTCCCGGCGTGGTCCTGGCAGGATCCCGCCCATGGTCACAGCACTCCCCCGCACCGGCCGCCGGGCCGTCCAGTCGGCGATCGCGGCCCTGGTCGTCCTCGGGCTGGGACTGTGGTGGCTGATGTCGATGGGCACTACGCCCGCTCCCCGGGGACAGGTGACGCTGACGACGGGCGTGCCGACCGGCGTCTACGCGCGCTACGGGGAGCTGCTGAAGCAGGATCTGGCCCATGACCTGCCGGAGGTGGATCTGCGGCTGGCCCGCAGCGAGGGCTCGATCGACAATCTGCGGCAGCTGGTCGCCGGGCGCGCGGATTTCGCCATCGCGACGGCGGACGCGGTCGCCGAGTACAAGGTGCGGGGCGAGCCGGGCGCGGACCGGCTGCGGGCCTGCGCGCGGCTGTACGACGACTACATGCAGCTGGTGGTGCCGAAGGGCTCCGCGGTGCGCTCGACGAAGGATCTGCGCCGGCTGCGGGTGGGGGTCGGGGCCGACGGCTCCGGTGTCCAGCTGATCACCCGGCGGCTGCTGGAGGCTGCCGGCCTGGACTTCAACAAGGACATCGAGCCGGTGCGGGTCGGCATCGACCGGATGCCGAAGCTGCTGGAGCAGGACAAGCTGGACGCGTTCTTCTGGTCCGGCGGACTGCCGACGACGGCGGTGCAGCGGCTGGCGCGGCGCTTCCCGGTGCGGCTGGTCCAGCTCGGCGATCTGAGCGAGGCACTGCACCGCCAGGGGGAGCGCACCCGCTACTACCGTGCCGCGGTGATGCCTGCTGATGCCTATCCGATGGCCCAGGGCGGGCAGGCGGTGAAGACGATCGCGGTGGCGAATCTGCTGGTGACCACGGACCGCGAGGACGCGGCACTGACCGAGGGCATCACCCGGACCGTCATCGACAGCCGGGACTGGATCGGCCGCCAGGTGCATGCCGCGCAGAAGGTGGATCTGCGGACGGCGGTGTTCACCGACCCGCTGGAGCTGCACACCGGTGCCCGGCGCTATTACGTGTCCCAGAAGCCCTGAGACGTCCGGCCCCGGGCCGGAGGGGTGCCCGCGAACGGACCGGGGCCCGCACCGGACGTGCCGGTGCGGGCCCCGATCGCGGGACGCGAGGTGCGTCAGGCGGCGACGATGTTCTCCGCCTGCGGGCCCTTGGGGCCCTGGGTCACGTCGAAGGTGACCTTCTGGCCCTCGAGGAGCTCACGGAAGCCCTGCGCGGCGATGTTCGAGTAGTGGGCGAAGACATCGGGGCCGCCGCCGTCCTGCTCGATGAAGCCGAAGCCCTTTTCCGAGTTGAACCACTTGACGGTGCCGGAAGCCATGTTTTTCTCCTTCATGGGGCAAGCCGGAGACCACACTGCGCGGCCTCCTCGTCGCCGAGATGATTGCCCCACACCGGAACAGGTCCGGATAACAAGGAACGCCCGGGGCTTCCAGCCACCGGGCGCGCACAAAGTTCATGGGTACCACAACTGCAACGCCGTTCACGTTAGCACAGTCGGCCGGGCTGTCCAGCGCCCCGCACGGCTCCCCTCACGGCTCGGTGCGCGGCACGGTGACGGTGACCTTCAGGCCGTGCGGCGGGTGCGGGGCATAGGCGATGGTGGCGCCGCCCGCGGTGAGCAGGGCACGGGTGATCGACAGGCCGAGTCCCGAGCCGGAGACGTTCTGGTGCCGGCCGCTGCGCCAGAAACGGTCACCGACCCGGGAGAGCTCGTCGTCGGTGAGGCCGGGGCCGCGGTCGGCGACGGTGACGTGAACGAGCTCGCCGTCCGGTGCGACGCCGACGGTGACCGGACGGCCCTCCGGCGTGAACTTCAGGGCGTTGTCGATCACGGCGTCCAGGGCGCTGGAGAGGGCCACCGGGTCGGCCCAGCCGGTGACGGCGCTCTGCCCCTCGTAGGTGAGGCCGACGCCCTTGTCGTCGGCCAGCGGGCGCCAGGAGTCGACGCGTTCGGCGGCCAGCGCAGCGACATCGGTGAGCTGGAGGTCGGCGGCGGTGTGTTCGGCGAGGGCCAGATCGAGCAGATCGTCCAGGACCCGGGCCAGCCGTTTGCCCTCGGTGCGGACCGAGGCGATCTCCGCGTTGCCGTCGGGGAGTTCGAGGGCCAGCAGCTCGATCCGCAGCAGCAGTGCGGACAGCGGGTTGCGCAGCTGGTGGGACGCGTCGGCGACGAAGGCGCGCTGCTGCTCCAGGACGTCCTCGACGTTGTCGGCCATCTCGTTGAAGGAGCGGGCCAGCCGGCGCAGTTCGGGCGGGCCCGCGGTGGCGGCGACGCGGGCGTTCATCCGGCCGGTGGCGATGTCGTGGCTGGCCGCGTCCAGGACCCGTACGGGCCGCAGCACCCAGCCCGTGAGGCGGAAGGCGGCGGCGACGGCGACGAGCATGGCCGCGCACTCGCCGGCCGCGATCAGCAGCCAGCCGCGCAGGACATGCGCACGCATCTGGTCCGTGGGCGAGTCGGTCATGACGACGGCGACCACATCGCCGTCGCGGATCACCGGTGAGGCGACCGGGATGCGGCCGGTGTCGTCCCAGGGCCAGACCTGGTGCGGGTCATGGCTGCGGCGGCCGGCCAGCGCCTCGCTGAAGGCCCGTGCGGCCTCACCGTCCTGGGGTACCGGCAGACCGGCAGGTGCGGCGGCCATGGGGGTGCGATCGCGGTAGAAGACACCGGCACGTATGCCGTAGAGGCCGTAGTAGCGCGCGAGCTCGGTACGGAGGGTGGCGCGCCGCTCGTCCTCCTCCGGGGTTTTGTTCCGGGCGTCCGCGTCGGGACGGGCGGTGACGAACTGGGCGAGGGAGGCGAAGCGGGCGGCGTCGTCGATCCGGTCGACGACCACTCGCTGCTGCTCCACCCCGGCGGTGATGACGCCGAGCGGGATGCCGAGCGCGAGCAGGACACCGGCCATGAGGACGATGAGAAGCGGGAGGAGTCGGGTGCGCACCTGGTCGCGGCGGCCTTCAGGAGGCCGGGGCGGCGGACGTCCGCACCCCCGGGCCGGCGGCCGGGACGACCAGGCGGTAGCCGACGCCGCGCACCGTCTCGATCAGTGCGGGCATGCGCAGTTTGGCGCGGAGTGAGGCGATATGCACCTCCAGCGTCCGGCCGGTGCCCTCCCAGCTCGTGCGCCACACCTCGCTGATGATCTGCTCCCGGCGGAAGACCACACCGGGGCGCTGGGCGAGCAGGGCGAGCAGGTCGAACTCCTTGCGGGTGAGCGGGACCGCGGCACCGTCCACCGACACCTGGCGGGTGGAGAGTTCGACGGTGACCGCGCCCAGACACAGCGCCTCCTCGGCGGTGCCCTCCTCGGCGGGCTGCTCACCGCCCCCGGGCGCCGTGCGCCGGCTCACCGCGTGGATACGGGCCAGCAGCTCACCGGTGTCGTACGGCTTGACGACATAGTCGTCCGCGCCGAGGTTGAGCCCGTGGATGCGGGAGCGCACATCGGACCGCGCGGTGACCATGATGACGGGGGTGGCGCAGAGCTTGCGGATCCGGCCGCACACCTCGAAGCCGTCCTGGTCGGGCAGCCCGAGGTCGAGCAGCACCACCGCGAACGGCTCCGCGTCGTCGGGCAGCAGGGCCTTGAGCGCGTCCTCGCCGTTGCGCGCGTGCACGACGGCCAGGCCGTGCTTGGCGAGCACCGCGGACAGGGCCGCGGCCACATGATCGTCATCCTCGACGAGCAGCAGTCTCATCAGGCCTCCTCCCGGGTGCGTGCGTACAGGCCACAGGGCATCTACGGCGATAGGAGGCCTACGCGTCAAGAGGCGGCCACCTCCGCGCCGCCATCCGTTACCCAGCCGGTACGCCCAGGACACCACCATGGCGGTGTGTCCACCGCGGGAGCCGCGCCGCGCACACGGCCGTCCCGCCGCAGCCGGATCGTTATGCTCAAGTTCCCCTCAGATGTAATGACGCTGGTCGAAGGGCGTTACTAGGGTCCTCCCCAACCGAGGAGGACGGAGCTACACGCCGATGAGCGAAGTATCGGTGACCAAGAACGCCGAGGGTCCCGCGCCGGCAGGGGACCAGCTGGTCGTGCTGGACAACGTGAACAAGCACTTCGGCGCGCTGCACGTGCTCCAGGACATCGACCTGACGATCAACCGCGGCGAGGTCGTCGTCGTGATCGGGCCTTCGGGCTCCGGCAAGTCGACGCTCTGCCGCACGATCAACCGCCTGGAGACCGTCGACAGCGGCAGCATCGCGATCGACGGCAAGCCGCTGCCGCAGGAGGGCCGCGAACTGGCCCGGCTGCGCGCCGATGTGGGCATGGTCTTCCAGTCCTTCAACCTTTTCGCGCACAAGACAGTGCTCGAAAACGTGATGCTGGGCCAGATAAAGGTCCGCAAAACAGACAAGGCGGAAGCCGCGAAGAAGGCCCGCGCCCTGCTCGACCGGGTCGGTGTCGGCACCCAGGCGGACAAGTACCCCGCACAGCTTTCCGGCGGTCAGCAGCAGCGTGTGGCGATCGCCCGCGCGCTGGCGATGGACCCGAAGGTGATGCTGTTCGACGAGCCGACCTCCGCGCTCGACCCGGAAATGATCAACGAGGTGCTGGACGTCATGCAGCAGCTCGCCCGGGACGGCATGACGATGGTCGTGGTCACCCATGAGATGGGGTTCGCGCGCTCCGCAGCGAACCGGGTCGTCTTCATGGCGGACGGCCGCATCATCGAAGAGGCCGAGCCGAACCAGTTCTTCAACAACCCGCGCAGTGACCGCGCGAAGGACTTCCTGTCGAAGATCCTCCATCACTGAGGCCGCAGTTGGGCCACCATCATTGCCAACACCTGTTGAACCAAAGGATGTTCACCATGAGGATTCGTAAGACGGCTGCGGCCGGTGCGGTGGTGCTCGCGCTGGCGGCGACGGCGACCGCCTGTGGCGGCGAAAAGGGTGCGGCGGGCGACAAGCCGGCCGGCGGCGATGTCTTCAGCGGCAACTACAAGGTCGCCTCGGCGCCGAAGATCGACTCGGCGGTCCTGAAGAAGGCGCAGAAGGCCAAGAAGATCGTCATCGGCGTCAAGGCCGACCAGCCGTTCCTGGGGTTCAAGGACACCACCGGCAAGTACTCCGGCTTCGACATCGAGATCGCCAAGATGGTCGCCGCCGACCTCGGCTTCTCCGAGAAGCAGATCGAGTTCAAGACGATCGACTCCAACGTCCGTGAGACCACCATCTCCAACGGCCAGGTCGACTACTACGTCGGTACCTACACGATCAACGACGAGCGCAAGAAGCAGGTCGGCTTCGCGGGCCCGTACTACACGGCCGGCGCGGACCTCCTGGTGCGCAAGGACGAGAAGGAGATCACCGGACCCGACACCCTCAAGGGCAAGGAGGTCTGCTCGATCGTCGGCTCCACTCCGCTCCAGGAGATCAAGAAGAAGAAGTACGGCGCCAAGACCAGCGAGCAGTCCAAGTACTCGGACTGTGTGAAGTCCCTGCTGGACGGCCAGGTCGACGCGGTCACCACCGACGACGCGATCCTCAAGGGCTACGCCGCACAGCGCCCCGAGAAGCTCCGGGTCGTCGGCAAGTCCTTCACCAAGGAGCCTTACGGCGTCGGCATGAAGAAGGACGACAAGGCCCTGCGCAACGCGATCACCGATGCGCTGGAGAACCACATCAAGAACGGTGACTACAAGAAGGCGTACGACGGCACGCTCGGCAAGTCCGGGTCGAAGTTCGTCGCCCCGGAAACGCCGCTGCCCCGCTACTGAGGCGCTCGCGGACCGACCGGACTCTGCCGCCCCGTACGCCCGCCGCGGCGGGCGTACGGGGCGCAGTGCCTTCGCCCGCCGCTGACTCTTTTCCCGCCGTCGACCCGATGACCGCTACCGCGGAGACCCCATGAACGTACTCCTCGATTATCTGCCCGAGTTCCGGGACGGATTCCTCGGAACCCTGGCGATCACCGCGTCCAGCGCCCTGCTCGCGCTGGTACTCGGCGTGCTCATAGCCGGGTTCCGGGTCTCTCCGATTCCGCCGCTGCGCGCCTTCGGGACGGCCTGGGTCACGGTGCTGCGCAACACACCGCTGACGCTGCTCTTCCTCGTCGCCTTCTTCGTCGTACCGCAGGTCCTCTTCCAGGGCGCGAGCCCGTACGTGCTGGCCACGCTGGCACTCGGCTTCTACACCTCCTCCTTCGTGTGCGAGGCGGTGCGGTCCGGCATCAACACCGTGCCGCTGGGACAGGCGGAGGCCGCGCGCAGCCTCGGTATGACGTTCACCCAGACACTGGGCCAGATCGTCCTCCCGCAGGCCACCCGGACCGTACTGCCCCCGCTGAGCAGCATCTTCATCGCGCTGACGAAGAACTCCGCGATCGCCGGAGCGTTCGGCTACGGCGAGCTGTTCAACGTCTCCAAGCTGCTCAACGACAAGGGATACGCGATCGCCTGGATCTTCCTGTGGACCGCGCTCGCCTACCTCATCATCACCTTCGCCCTCAGCGCCCTCTTCCGGCTGCTGGAGCGCCGTATGGCGGTCGCCCGATGAACGGACGCGAGGGGCGGATCAGCACGACGTGGGTGCCACGCGCAGGCGGGGCGGAACAAAGCGAGGTAAGGGCATGAGCGGCGCCAGCGTTCTCTACGACGTACCAGGACCGAAGGCGAAGGCACGTAACCTCGTCTACAGCGTTGTCGGCTCGCTCGCGGTGCTGGGGCTGATCGCCTTCGTGGTGATGCGGCTGAACACCGAGGGCCAGCTCGCGCCCGAGGTGTGGAACATCTTCAACAACGCCGGTGTGCGGACCAACATCCGCGACGGTGTGCTGACGACGCTTCAGGTCTTCGCGGTCGCGGCCGTGCTGTCGCTGCTGCTGGGCGTGCTGCTCGCGGTGGCGCGGCTCTCGGACCACAAGCCGGTCCGCTGGCTGGCGACCGGGTTCATCGAGCTCTTCCGCGCCGTTCCGCTGCTGATCACCATCTACGCGCTGTGGGTGATCCTGCTGACCAACCGGGAGGCCATCGGTCTGACCGGGGACCAGCCGCAGTTCTGGGCACTGGTCATCGGACTGACGGTCTACAACGGCTCGGTGCAGGCCGAGGTGCTGCGGGCCGGCATCAACTCCGTGCCCACGGGGCAGCGGGAGGCCGCGTACGCCCTGGGCATGAGCAAGACGCAGGTCATGACGACCGTGCTGATCCCGCAGGCCGTGCGGGCCATGCTGCCCACGATCATCAGCCAGCTCGTGGTCACCCTGAAGGACACCTCCCTCGGCTACATCATCACCTTCGAGGAACTGCTCTTCACCGCCCGCCAGATGAGCACCAACATCATCGTCAACGGCAATGACACCTACGTGCCGTTCATCATCGTCATCGGCACCATCTACGTCGCGATGTGCCTGGCGCTGTCCGCCCTCGCCAACTGGATCGAGCGGCGCGGCCGGCGGGCCAAGACGGGCATCGGTGTCGCCACGGCCGGCGAGCCGGTCACGGCCGCCGACGCGATGGAGGCCGCCGACGCGACGCCCGACGGAGCGGCCGGCACGAAGGACTGACGGCACAGCAGGCCGCCCCGCGGCCGATATCGATCCGTCCGGAGGCGGTGGCACCCTCGCCACCGCCTCCGTCACTTGACGCGAGCGGTCGCAGTGGGTTGCATACGCTGTGTGATCACGCACCGGGCTCCAACTGCCAGTTCCCGCATGTCCCGTACGTACCAGCGGCCCCGGGGAGCTGCGCCGTGGACCCGGTGATCGTCGTCGGGGCCGGCCCGGTCGGCCTCTCCCTCTCGCTCGCCCTCGCCCGCCTCGGCGTCCCCACCGTCGTCCTCGACGAGACCACCGGCCAGGAGGAAACCCGGCCCGCCCGCACCGTCGTGCTCCGCCCGGACACCGCCGCCTTCGTCGCCCGGCTCGGCTGCGCCGACACCCTGGAGAGTGCCGGCACCCACTGGACGGCCTGGCGCACCATGCGCCGCCGGCGCCTGCGGGAACGCGTCGCCTTCGCCCCGCGGACCCCGGACGGCGCGGCCACCCCCGCCACCGCGTCCCCGGTCCACCTCCCGCAGCACGCGCTCACCCGCGCCCTGCGCACCGCACTCGCCCACGAGAAGCTCGCCGAGGTCGTCACCGGCAGCCGGCTGGCCGATCTCGAACAGGACGAGCACGGCATCAGCGCCCACACCCGCGGCCCCAACGGGACGTGGTGGCGCGGGAGTTACCTCATCGGCTGCGACGGCCCCCGGTCGACCGTCCGCAAGCTGCTGGATGTCCGCTTCCCGGGCCGTACGGCCGTCGAACGGCATGCGGTGGCCGCGCTGCGCTGCGAGCTCCCCTGGCCCGGCGAGGCCCTGCTGCACCGCTCTCCGCCCCGGCAGGGCGGCGGACCGGGCAGCGAGGTCTCCGCCCGCCCGCTGGCCGGCCATGTCTGGCGGCTGGACTGGCTGCTGCCGCCCGGGCGTGAACTCGTCACACCGGACGCCCTGGTCGCCCGGATCCGCGACTCGCTGGCCGGCTGGACCAGCGAGTCCCCGGCGGGCCCGGCCGACGAGACCGGCACGGAGGGCGACGGCGCGCTCCCCCGGGGACGCGGCCACGGCCGGCTGGTCCCGCCCTACGAACTCCTCGACACGGGTGTGCACACCGTCCACCACCGGCTGGCCCGGGACTGGCGGCAGGGCCGCGCCTTCCTTGCCGGGGACGCCGCCCATCTGCTGGGCGCGCTCGGTACCCAGGGCCTGGACGAGGGGCTGCGGGACGCCGAGAACCTCGCCTGGAAGCTGGGGCTGGCCTGGCATCACGGTGCGTCCGACGTGCTGCTCGACAGCTACCAGGCCGAGCGCCGGGGCGCGGTCGCGGCCCGGCTGCGCGCGGCGGACCAGGCGCTGCCGCTGCTGCGGGACGGCCGCGCGGTCCGCTGGCGGACGGTCCTTCCGGGCGCGGCGCGCGGCCGCAGCACCCTGCTGACCGACGGCCACCTGGGCCGCGGCCCGCTCGGCGCACCACCGGTCTATGCCCGCACCCCGCTGGCGCCGCCCGACGGGCAGAGCGGCGGCCTCCTCGTCGAGACGCCGCCCGGCGCACCGGTCACGGATGTGGCGGTGACCGCGTCGGACGGCGCGGTGGTACGGCTGCGCGACCGGCTCGGGCGTGGGCTGCTGGTGGTGCTGGTGGCCCCCGGCACCGGCGTCTGGGACCGTCGGCACTGGCAGTCGGCGGGCCTGATGCCCCAGCTGGCCGACGCGGTCGACGCACTGCCGATGGACGCCGAGGTCCTGGTCACCGAGGCCTACCCGGGCGCGGCCGCGCACACCGTGCTGCTCGTGCGGCCGGACGGCCATCTGGTCACCGCGCTGTCCGGCGTCCGTCCGGCCGAGATGGCGGCGTGCGCGAACGCGGTGCGGGGCGGGGCACACGGGCCGGTGACCGGGTCCGGCCGGGCCCGGCGGTCCGGGGACGCGGCGGCGTCCGGGGGCGGCGAGGCCGGAGAGGAGGAGGCTTCCACGGTTGACCCTGTGGGAAGCTCCATGCTTCACTCCGAGAGTGACTGATCACAGCTCGCGATTCTGGCGGAGGGTCCATCTCGACCTGGTCCGCTATGCGGGCTGCATGTGTCGTCCGTCCTGTTGATCCGCATCTCCTTCCCCGCGCGGCCGCCCGCCCCTGTCCGGCAGCCGCGCCTCTTCGCGATCACTCAGGACGGTTTCCGTGCCCGACGTAGACACCCCTGCGCGCCCGCCTGCCACCGGCCATGACGGCGGGCCCAGCGCCTCCGAACTCCTCGACTTCGCCCGCCGGGCCGCCACCGACCCGGCCCTCGTCGCCTCACTCCCCCTCGACCCCGAAGGCCGCACCTGGATCCGGCTGGACGGACCGGGCGGCAGTGAGGCCTGGCTGATCGGCTGGCCGCCCGGCACCGGCACCGGCTGGCACGACCACGGCGGCTCGCGCGGCGCCTTCGCGGCGGCCGCGGGTGAGCTGACGGAACAGTCGCTCGCCGCCGCACTGCCCACCGAGGGCTGGAAGACCCTGGAACTCGCCGACGGCGTGGACCGGGAGCGCCGGCTCAGCGACGGGCGCGGCCGGGCGTTCGGCCCGCACCATGTGCACCAGGTGCTCAACCTCTCCGCGGACACCCATGCGGTGTCGGTGCACGCCTACTACCCGCCGCTGCCGCTGATGCGCCGCTACAGCCGCACCGGGCCGGTGCTGCGGCTCGAAGCGGTCGAGCAGCCGGAGGAGTGGGCATGAGCGCGATCGACGCGCTGCTGGCGCAGGCCCGGCGCGAGCTGGGGCACCGGGTGGACCCCCAGGAGGCCGCCGCCGTCCAGGAGGCGGGCGGGCTGCTGGTGGACATCCGCTATGCGGAGCTGCGGGATCGCGACGGCACCATCCCCGGCGCGCTGATCGTCGAGCGCAACGAGCTGGAATGGCGGCTCGACCCGACGGGCGACCACCGCGCCGCGGAAGCGACACATCACGACCTCCCGGTCGTGGTCATCTGCAACGAGGGCTACGCCTCGACCCTTGCCGCGCTCTCCCTGCGCCAGTTGGGACTGCACCGGGCAACCGACCTGGCGGGCGGGTTCCAGGCTTGGCGGGGGGCTGGGTTGGCGGTTGAGCTTGGGAGTTGAGCTTGGGGGTGGGGGCTGAGGTTGTGGGGTGACGGTGGGGCTGCCCGGCCTCTGCGCCCGCACCCGCACCCGGCCCCGGCACCCGGCACCCGCGGCAAGGACGTTGTCGTTGTCCTCGCCGCCGCCCCTCATGCATCCGGCAGATAGTGCTCCTCCAGGAGATCCGGGTCCTCGCCTTCCTCCTCCAACGCCTGTTTGACGACGCGGAGGGCGAGGCCCTCCGGGTACCCCTTGCGGGCCAGCATTCCGGCCAGTCGGCGAAGGCGCTTTTCGCGGTCCAGGCCTCTGCTGGCGCGCAGTTTGCGATCGACCAACTCGCGGGCGGTGGACTCCTCCTGCTCGGAGTCGAGGCGGCCGACGGCCACCTCGATGACGGCGGAGTCCACCCCCTTGGTGCGTAGTTCACGGGCCAGGGCACGGCGGGCCAGGCCGCGCCCGTGGTGGCGGGACTCCACCCAGGCGTCGGCGAAGGCCGCGTCGTCGATCAGGCCGACGTCCTCGAAGCGGGACAGCACCTCTTCCGCGGCCTCCTCGGGGATGCCCCGTTGGCGCAGGGCGTCCTCGAGCTGCTTGCGCGTACGCGGATTCCCGGTGAGCAGGCGCAGGCAGATGGCCCGCGCCTGCTCCTCGGGCGTACGCGGTGGCCCCGACTCGGCCCTCGACGAGGAGGGGCCACCGCTGTCCTCACGGCCACGACGGCCCCTGCGGCCGCTACGGGTCTCGGCGTCGCCGGCAGCGCTGTGGGTCTCGTCCTCGCTGCCCGGCCATTCCGTTCGCCGCGTCATGGCGGGCTAGCTCTTGGCCGCGGCGGCCTTGGAACCCTTGGCGCCCTTGACCGCCGGTGCCGGAGCCGCGGCAGCCGGTTCGGCCGCCGCCACCGCGGCGTCCGCGCCGGGCTCCACCGCCGGGTCCTGCGGCTTCACACCGATGCCGAGCTTCTCCTTGATCTTCTTTTCGATCTCGTTGGCGAGATCCGGGTTGTCCTTGAGGAAGTTGCGGGCGTTCTCCTTGCCCTGGCCGAGCTGGTCGCCTTCGTAGGTGTACCAAGCACCGGACTTGCGGATGAAGCCGTGCTCCACGCCCATGTCGATCAGGCCGCCCTCGCGGCTGATGCCCTGGCCGTAGAGGATGTCGAACTCGGCCTGCTTGAAGGGCGGGGAGACCTTGTTCTTGACGACCTTGACGCGGGTGCGGTTGCCGACCGCGTCCGTGCCGTCCTTGAGGGTTTCGATGCGGCGGATGTCGAGGCGCACCGAGGCGTAGAACTTCAGCGCACGGCCACCGGTCGTGGTCTCCGGCGAGCCGAACATCACGCCGATCTTCTCGCGGAGCTGGTTGATGAAGATCGCGGTGGTCTTGGACTGGTTGAGCGCGCTGGTGATCTTGCGCAGTGCCTGGCTCATCAGCCGGGCCTGGAGGCCGACGTGGGAGTCGCCCATCTCGCCCTCGATCTCGGCCCGCGGCACCAGGGCGGCGACGGAGTCGATCACGATGAGGTCGAGCGCGCCGGAGCGGACCAGCATGTCCGTGATCTCCAGCGCCTGCTCGCCGTTGTCCGGCTGGGACAGGATCAGGGAGTCGGTGTCCACGCCGAGCTTCTTGGCGTACTCCGGGTCGAGGGCGTGCTCGGCGTCGATGAACGCGACGGAGCCGCCGGCCTTCTGGGCGTTCGCGACGGCGTGCAGGGTCAGGGTCGTCTTACCGGAGGACTCCGGGCCGTAGACCTCGATGACGCGGCCGCGGGGGAGGCCGCCGACGCCGAGCGCGACGTCGAGGGCGGTGGAGCCGGTGGGGATGACCTCGATGGGCTCCTTCGACCGCTCCCCCATGCGCATCACGGCGCCCTTGCCGAATTGCCGTTCAATCTGTGCGAGTGCGGCGTCCAGCGCCTTCTCGCGGTCAGTGCCTGCCATGGGTTCCACCCGATTTGCTTGAGTCGATCGCTTCACGTCCATGACGCTAACGCCTGCCACTGACAATGCGCCCGGACCCGGCTGCGGCCTGTGGATAACTCCGCGAAAAGCCCGAGAACAGAGGCCGGATCTCCCATGAGAATGGATGTTCGATTTTGGTGTCAAGCGGCATCACCCGTACGTCGCCGACGGGGAGCGCCGTCCCGTGCCGTCAAAGGTTGACCGTTGTCGTGGCCTCTCGGCAGGGGGCCGTGAACGCCGTCGCCCGGCCCCGCCGTGGCGGGAGGGAAGACAGAGGTCAGGCGTTCATGTCACATCCTGCCGAGCTGGGCCGTCATGGGGGTGCAAGCATCAAAAACGCAGAGGAGATCACCATGAATGCCCGTTTGGACGCCTTCAGCAGCCCGACCGTGGGCAAGGTCTTCAAGCACATCATCGCGGCGGGCAAGGTGCTCGAGGACTCGACGCTGCCGCTCGCGACGCAGGAGCTGGTGAGGCTCCGCGCCAGTCAGATCAACGGGTGCGGCTTCTGCACCGACATGCACAGCAAGGACGCCGCCGCGGCCGGGGAGACCTCGGTACGCCTCCACCTGGTCGCGGCGTGGCGGGAGGCCACGGTCTTCACCGAGGCCGAACGGGCCGCGCTGGAGCTGACGGAGCAGGGCACCCGCATCGCGGATGCGGCCGGCGGGGTCACGGACGAGGCCTGGGCGAACGCCGCCAAGCACTACGACGAGGAGCAGCTGGCCGCCCTGGTGTGCGCGATCGCCCTCATCAACGCCTTCAACCGGGCGAACGTCATCATCCAGCAGCCCGCCGGCGACTACCGGCCCGGCCAGTTCGCCTGATCCGGAGAGCCTGGCCCAGCCGGACTGCCGCCGCCCTCGCGGCTGTGCCATGGCGACGCCCCGGGACCCCTCTCCGGGTCCCGGGGCGTCGCCATGGTCCGCCCCGTACGAACGCCGCCCTGCCCTCCGGTGGTGCGCCCCTCCGTCAGCGGACCTCCTCGCCCTCCGCCTGGGTGCCGTCCGCCTTCCGGTCCTCCAGAGGAGCCGACGGCTGCACGTCGTGCAGGTTCCGCCGCATACGGGCCAGGGCCCTGACGCCGCGCCCGCGCCTGCCGTGCACCCGCAGGTCGTCGGTGACCTCGTACCGCTTCACGTACGCGCCGAGGAAGGCCTGCAGTGTCGCCGTCGCCGGGATCGCGATCAGCGCGCCCACCGCGCCCATCAGGGCCGTCCCGGCGACGACCGAGCCGAAGGCGACGGCGGGATGGATGTCCACCGTCTTGGCGGTGATCCGCGGCTGGAGGACGTAGTTCTCGAACTGCTGGTAGATCACCACGAAGCCGAAGACCCACAGGGCGTACCAGGGGTCGACGGTGAACGCGATCAGGATGGGCAGGGCGCCCGCGAGATAGGTCCCTATGGTCGGGATGAACTGGGAGACCAGGCCCACCCATATGCCCAGTGCCGGGGCGTACGGCACTCCCAGGACCTCCAGCAGCACATAGTGCGCGATACCGGAGATCAGCGCCATCAGTCCGCGCGAGTAGAGATACCCGCCGGTCTTGGCGACCGCGATCTCCCAGGCGCGCAGCACCTCCGTCTGGCGGTGCGGCGGCAGCACCGAGCACAGCGTGCGCCGCAGCCGGGGGCCGTCGGCGGCGAAGTAGAAGGAGAACAGGGCCACCGTCAGAAGGTTGAACAGGCTGCCCAGCACCGTCGCCGAGACGGCCAGCACATTGTTGGCGCTGTCCGTGACGTACTTCTGCAGCCAGTCCGACTTGAGCAGGTTGTTCTGCACCTCGACCCGTGAGAGATGGGTGTGCAGGGTGTTGTTGACCCAGCTGATCACGGAGTCCAGGTACTGCGGGAACTCCTCGACCATGTTGGTTATCTGGCCGGCGAGCATGGAGCCCAGGAGTGCGAAGAATCCGGCCGCGACGCCGAGGATGCCCACGAAGACCAGACCGGTGGCCAGGCCGCGCCGCATGCCCCGGGCGGCCATCCAGTCGACGGCCGGTTCGACGGCCAGCGCGAGGAAGAACGCGATCAGCACGTTCAGCAGCAGGTTGATCAGCTGGTGGAATCCCCAGGTGGCGAGCTGGAAGCAGGCCACCAGGGCGAGCGCGAGCACCATGGCGCGCGGCAGCCAGCGCGGCATCCGCGCATCGGTCCGGTCCTCGGAGCGTGGGACGTCGTTGCTGGTGATCTCATCTGACTCGGGCACGGAGCCAAGTGTCGCGTACGGTCATGACACTCCCGGTCCGGGGCCGTGCCCCGAGCGGCGATTCCCGGCCATCGCGCCCTCTTCCGCCCAGGTCAGAGCCCTGCGACAGCACCGTTCATCGTTTGTCGGACGGCACATCCATGACCGAGCAGACCACCCGCCACACCTCTTTGGCGCTCCACCCCGCGTCCAGTGCCTCGTGCACGGTCCGGCCGCCGAGGCCGGACATCACATGATCGCGCGCGAAGGAGTCGGCATACGCCGCACCGAAGTGATCCGCCATCCGCTGCCAGAAGACCGTCAACCGCATGCCTTCAGTATCCCGCCCTGGGAGGGCAGCGGTCGCGAGCCGGTGCCACCGGGGGGAAACCGCCCTACGGTCAGCCCATGGCCGAAAACGTAAGCTCACCTTCGACTCCTCTGGCGCGTGCCGAGCGATTCGTCTGGCTGACCGCCCGGGTGCTCGAGCAGCGGCTCTTCGAGTACCACTTCCTCGGCGGCGGGGCCGACCCCGTGGAGACCGCGCTCGCCGCGTACCGCAATGACGACGACGGCTTCGGCCACGCGCTGGAGCCCGATCTCCGTGGCCCGGTCAGCCAGCCGCTGCACACCGCGCACGCCCTGAAGGTCCTCGATCTGATCGGGCGGTGCGACGGCCGCCAGGTGGAGCGGATCTGCCGCTATCTGACGAAGATCTCCACCCCGGAGGGCGCGCTGCCAGCGCTGCACCCTTCGCTGCGCGGCTATCCGGCCGCGCCCTGGATCCCGGTGGTCGACGATCCGCCGAGCGCGCTGCTGGCCACCGGTCCCGTGGTGGGCGTCCTGCACCGTAACGAGGTGTGGCACGCCTGGCTGTTCCGGGCCACGGACTACTGCTGGGCGACCGTGGAGTCGATGGAGGAGACCCACCCGTACGAGGTCGAGGCGGCGGTGGCCTTCCTGGACGGCGCCCCGGACCGGCCGCGGGCCGCCGCGGCGGCGCAGCGGCTCGGCCGGCTGGTACGGGACCGGCGTCTGGTGCTGCTGGACCCGGACCAGGCCGCGGACGTCCCGGTGGCGCCGGGGTACGCCCCGGGGGAACACCACCTGGCGTACGACTTCGCGCCCGCGCCCGGCTCACTGGCCCGCGACTGGTTCACCGACGAGGAGATGGAGCGGGCGCTGGACCACCTCGTCGCACTCCAGGAGGAGGACGGCGGCTGGCCGGTCAACTGGCGGGTGTGGGCACCGGGGACGGCCCTGGAGAGCCGCCCCATGGTGACGCTCAGGGCGCTGCTGACCCTCCGGGCGTACGGGCGTCCCCTCTAGCGCTCACCCTCCCAGGGCCCGCACCCCTGCCGTGACCGCCACGGCGACGCCGACGACCAGGAGGAACGGCGCCCGCAGGACGAGGGCGACGGTCGCGGCGGCCACCCCCGCGGCCTTGGCGTCGAGCATCAGGTGGCTGCCGTCGCTGAAGGTCTGCTGGGCGGTGAGCGCGGCCAGCAGGGCCACCGGCAGCAGCGCGGCCAGCCGCTTGACGAGCGGGCGCTCCAGAACGCCGGCGGGCGCCGCCAGGCCGAGGTACTTGACCAGGTAGCAGCCGACGGCGGTGACGGCGATCGCGATCCAGACGCTCATGCCCGGTCCTCCTCTGTGGCGGTGCGGCTGTCGGGGGCCCCGTCCGGGCGCGCGGGCGGCGCGGCGGGGCCGGCCGGGACGGCGCCCGGCTCCTGCGCCGTGCCGGCCTCCTTCGCCCGCTCCCGGCGCCCCTGGACGACGAGGACGGCGGGTGCGGCGAGTGCCGAGATCAGCACCGGTACACCGGTGGGCAGCAGCGGCAGCGTCACCATGACCAGCACCACGGCGAGACCGGCCGCGACCCGTTCCACGGTGTCCTTGAGCATCGGCGCCAGCAGCGCCAGGAAGACCGCGGGGCCGGCCGCGTCCAGTCCCCAGGCCTCGGTGTCGCCGAGCGCCTCGGCACCCAGGGCACCGACGAGGGTGGTGAGGTTCCACAGGACGTAGAGGGTCAGCCCGGTGACGGTGAAGCCCAGACGGGCGGTGCGCCGGTCGGGCTGGGCCAGGGTGACGGCCGAGGTTTCGTCGATGACCCAGTGGGCGGCGAAGGGTTTGACCGTGGACCGGTACCCGAGGACGGCGGACAGCCGCAGCCCGTAGAAGGCGTTGCGGGCGCCCAGGAAGAACGCGCCGGCCGCGGCGGTGAGCGGGTTGCCGCCCGCCGCCAGCGCGCCGACCAGGGCGAACTGTGAGGCACCGGTGAACACCAGCAGGCTGAGCGCGCAGGTCTGCAGGAGGCTGAGCCCGACGCCGGCCGACGTCACACCGAAGGCGAATCCGGAAAGGCCGACGGCGACGCCGACGCCGAGTGCGTCCCTGATGACGGCGGCGTCGGATGTCGCGGGCGGTGCCGGCGGCGGTGGCGCGGCCCGCTCCGTGGTGCGTATCTCTGTCTGTTCTGGCACGTCCCGGACCCTAGGGTCCGGCGACCTCGCACGTCTTGTACGTTCTTGCGCCCGGGGCACGCACCGCCGCACGGCGCTCACAGGGCCCGTCCCCCTCCCGTACCGCCCGCCCCTAGGCCGAGCGCTCCCTCCGGTACGCGCCGGGCGGTACGCCGACGATCCGGGTGAAGTGCCGGTTCAGATGCGGCTGGTCGGTGAAGCCCACGGCGACGGCCGTATCGGCGGGCGTGTGGCCCGCCTCCAGGAGCCTGCGGGCCCGGCGCACCCGGGCGTCGGTGAGCCAGGTGTGCGGCGGCATGCCGTACGCGCCCTTGAAGGCCCGCAGCAGCGCGAACGGGCCGGTACCGAGTTCCTGCGCCAGCCTCTCCAGGGAGGGCGGGTCGGCCATCCGCTCCTCCAGGACGGCCCGGGCGCGGGCGGCGGTCCGGGCTCCCGCGGTGCGAGGCGTACGCGCCGGGAGCGGGCCTCCGTAGCGGCGCAGCAGCCGGGCCACGGCGATCCGCAGCAGACTGTCGGCGGCCAGCGCGTTGCCGGTCTCGGCGGCCCGGTGGATCTCGGTGATCACGCCGGCGAGCTGCGGGTCCTCGGCGACCGTCCGGTCGAACCCCGCGGTGCCGCGCAGGGCCGTGGTCTCCTCGGCGATCTCCGCGACGACCTCGTAGGACGGGTAGAGCGTGGCGTAGGCCCAGCCCTCGGGCACGCCCGCCCGGGCGGTGTGCGCGACCTCCGGGTTGAGCATGATGACGCCGCCGTGGCCCGCCCGGACGGTGCCCTCCCGGAGCCCGACCTCCTCGATGCCGGCCGTCACCGCGCACACGACATAGCCGTCGTGCGCGTGACGGGGGAAGGAGTGCCGGACGTAGCGGGCACGCAGCAGGTCGAGGCCGGGCAGCCCGTCGTAGCGCCAGTGGCGCGCCCACTCACCGCGCGCCCGCGGCACGGCGGCCGCACCGGGCCCGCCGCCGGCCGCCTGCTCCCCGCTGACCATGACCATGCCGCCATTGTGCGTCCGCCGGGTGGCCGCCGACCTGCGCGTCCGCAGCGTGGACGGCCGGGGAGGGCCCGGCCGTCGCGGCGTGCGGGACCGCGTTGTCAGTGGTCCGGTGCACGATGGGGAACATGGCCAAGGCAGCGCTCGACTCGTTCTCCGCCGCGACCCGCGGCTGGTTCGCCGGGGCGTTCAGCGCGCCCACGGCCGCGCAGGAAGGCGCCTGGCGGGCGATCGGCGCGGGCTCCGACGTCCTCGTGGTGGCGCCGACGGGCTCCGGCAAGACGCTCGCCGCCTTCCTCGCGTCGCTGGACGCGCTGGCGAGCACCCCGCCGCCCGCCGAGCCGAAGAAGCGCTGCCGGGTGTTGTACGTCTCCCCGCTGAAGGCACTGGCCGTCGACGTCGAGCGCAATCTGCGCAGTCCGCTGACGGGCATCCGCCAGGAGTCGGTCCGCCTCGGGCTGCCGGAGCCGGACATCACGGTCGGCATCCGCTCCGGGGACACCCCGCCCGCCGAGCGCCGGTCGATCGCCAACCGCCCGCCGGACATCCTCATCACGACCCCCGAGTCCCTGTTCCTGATGCTGACGTCCTCGGCCCGGGAGGCGCTGGCGGGCGTCGAGACGGTGATCCTGGACGAGGTCCATGCCGTCGCCGGCACGAAGCGCGGGGCGCATCTGGCGCTGTCCCTGGAGCGGCTGGACGAGCTGCTGGACCGCCCGGCCAGACGGATCGGGCTGTCGGCGACGGTCCGCCCGGTGGAGGAGGTGGCCCGCTATCTGTCGCCGCGGCGCCGGGTGGAGATCGTCCAGCCGCCGTCCGGGAAGCGCTTCGATCTCTCGGTGGTCGTCCCGGTGGAGGACATGGGCGAGCTGGGCGGCTCGCCCGTCCAGGAGGGCGACACCGGTGAGAAGCCGTCCATCTGGCCGCAGGTCGAGGAGAAGATCGCCGATCTCGTCCAGGCCCATCGCTCCACGATCGTCTTCGCCAACTCCCGCCGTCTGGCGGAGCGGCTGTGCAACCGCCTCAACGAGATCGCCTACGAGCGGACCACGGGTGAGGCGTTGCCCGAGCACCATTCCCCCGCGGAGCTGATGGCCGAGGCCGGTGCCGCCAAGGGCGCGCCGGCGCTGCTGGCCCGCGCCCACCACGGCTCGGTGTCGAAGGAACAACGCGCCCAGGTGGAGGAGGACCTGAAAGCGGGCCGGCTGCCGGCCGTGGTCGCCACCTCCAGTCTGGAGCTGGGCATCGACATGGGCGCGGTCGATCTGGTCGTCCAGGTGGAGTCGCCGCCTTCGGTCGCCTCCGGGCTGCAGCGCGTCGGCCGGGCCGGGCATCAGGTCGGCGCGGTCTCGACGGGCATCGTCTTCCCCAAGTACCGCGGCGATCTGGTGCAGGCCGCCGTGGTCACCGAGCGGATGCGCTCCGGCGCCATCGAGGCGCTGCGGGTGCCGGCCAATCCGCTGGACGTCCTCGCCCAGCAGCTCGTCGCCATGACCGCGATGGACACCTGGGACGTCGAGGAGCTGCTGGCCCTGGTCCGGCGGGCCGCCCCGTTCGCCTCCCTTCCCGAGTCGGCGTTCACGGCCGTGCTGGACATGCTCGCCGGCCGCTACCCCTCCGACGCCTTCGCCGAGCTGCGGCCGCGCCTGGTGTGGGACCGCGTCGCGCACACCGTCACGGGCCGCCCCGGGGCCCAGCGGCTGGCCGTCACCTCCGGCGGCACCATCCCCGACCGCGGCCTGTTCGGGGTGTTCCTGGCGGGCGGCGACTCCGGGAAGGGCGGGGGCGGGCGACGGGTGGGGGAACTCGACGAGGAGATGGTCTACGAGTCCCGCGTCGGCGATGTCTTCACGCTCGGCACGACGTCCTGGCGCATCGAGGACATCACCCGTGACCGGGTGCTGGTCACCCCCGCCCCCGGGGTGCCGGGGCGGCTGCCCTTCTGGAAGGGCGACCAGCTGGGCCGCCCCCTGGAACTGGGCCGCGCGCTCGGCGCGTTCCTCCGCGAGATCGGCTCGCTCGCGCCGGAGGACGCCGGGGCCCGGCTGTCCGCCGCCGGGCTGGACGACTGGGCGGTGTCCAATGTGATGGGCTATCTCGCCGAGCAGAAGCAGGCCTGCGGCCATGTCCCCGATGACCGCACGATCGTCGTGGAGCGGTTCCGCGACGAGCTCGGCGACTGGCGGGTGGTCATCCACTCCCCGTTCGGTGCGCAGGTCCACGCCCCCTGGGCGCTGGCCCTCGGCGCCCGTCTCGCCGAGCGCTACGGCATGGACGCCCAGGTGATGCACGCCGACGACGGCATCGTGCTGCGGCTGCCCGACGCCGATCTGATGGGCCTCGATCTCCTCGACGGCGACGGCGGCTTCGACCCGTCCGCCGGCCCGCTCGGCCGCGGCACGGAGTACGACCCCGAGCAGTCCCCCGTGGGGGCCGCCGATGTCGCCTTCGACCAGGGCGAGGTCGACCAGCTCGTCACGGACCAGGTCGGCGGCTCCGCGCTGTTCGCCTCCCGGTTCCGGGAATGCGCCGCCCGTGCCCTGCTGCTGCCGCGGCGCAGCCCCGGCAAGCGCACCCCGCTGTGGCAGCAGCGCCAGCGGGCCGCCCAACTCCTCCAGGTGGCGAGCGAGTTCGGGTCCTTCCCGATCGTGCTGGAAGCCGTCCGCGAATGCCTCCAGGACGTCTTCGACGTCCCGGGTCTGGCGGAGCTGATGGGGGACCTCGAAGCCCGCCGGGTCCGCCTGGTGGAGGTCACCACCCCCGAGCCGTCCCCGTTCGCCCGCTCGCTGCTCTTCGGCTATGTCGCCCAGTTCCTGTACGAGGGCGACTCCCCCCTCGCCGAGCGCCGCGCCGCCGCGCTCTCCCTGGACTCCCGGCTGCTCGCCGAGCTGCTCGGCCAGGCAGAGCTGCGTGAGCTGCTGGACGCCGAGGTGCTGGCCGAGCTGGAGCGTGAGCTGCAGTGGCTGACGGAGGACCGGCGCGTCAAGGACGTCGAGGGCGTCGCCGACGTCCTGCGGCTGCTGGGGCCGCTGACCGACGCCGAGCTGGCCGAGCGCGGTGCGGACCCGGCATGGCCCCGGGAGCTGGCCGCCACCCGCCGCGCCCTCTCCGTGCGGATCGCCGGCGCCGACCACTGGGCCGCCGTCGAGGACGCCGGCCGGCTCCGTGACGCGCTGGGCACGGCACTGCCGGTCGGTGTCCCGGAGTCGTTCACCGAACCGGTCAAGGACCCCCTCGGCGATCTGCTGTCCCGCTACGCCCGCACCCACGGCCCGTTCACCTCCGAGCAGGCCGCCGCCCGCTTCGGCCTCGGCACGGCCGTCACCGACGGGGCGCTGCAGCGTCTCGCCGCCGCCGGCCGGGTCGTCCAGGGCGAGTTCCACCCCGCGGGCATCGGCCAGGAGTGGTGTGACGCCCAGGTGCTGCGCAGACTGCGCCGCCGCTCCCTCGCCGCACTGCGCGAGGAGCTGGAGCCCGTGCCGCCCGCCGCGCTCGCCGCCTTCCTCCCCCAGTGGCAGCACGTCAGCGCACCGCGCCCGGCACCGGCTGCCGGCGGGATGCCGGCACCGCTCGGCGGCGCCTCGCACAGCCTGCGCGGCATCGACGGCCTGGTGCGCGCCATCGAGCAGCTCCAGGGCGCTCCGGTGCCCGCCTCCGCCCTGGAAAAGCTGGTGCTGCCGTCCCGCGTCGGCGGCTACACCCCCGCCCTGCTGGACGAGCTCACCGCCACCGGTGAGGTGCTGTGGGCCGGCGCCGGTGCGCTCCCCGGCAAGGACGGCTGGCTCTCCCTCCATCTCGCCGACTCCGCCCCGCTGCTGCTCCCGCCGCCGCTCCCGCTGGAACTGACCGCGCTGCACGAGTCGTTGCTGACCGCCCTCGCCCCCGGATACGGCCTGTTCTTCCGCCAGCTCGCCGACCAGGTCCGCGCCACCACCCACCCGGACGCCACCGATCCGCAACTGGCCGACGCGCTGTGGGACCTGGCCTGGTCGGGCCGGCTGACCAACGACACCCTCGCCCCGCTGCGCGCCCTCCTCGGCTCGGGCCGTACGGCCGGTTCGACCGCCCACCGCGCCCGCCGCGCCGTCCCCCGGGGCCGGTACGGCTCCCTCACCGCTGCCGCGGGCCGCGGCGGCCGGCCCACCGCCTCCCGCTCCGGTCCGCCGACGGTGGGTGGCCGCTGGTCGCTCCTGCCCACCGCCGAGCCGGACCCCACCCACCGCGCGCATGCCCTGGCCCGTGCGCTCCTGGACCGGCACGGCATCGTCACCCGGGGCGCGGTCGCCGCCGAGGGGGTCGAGGGCGGGTTCTCCGCCGCATACCGGGTGCTGGCCGCCTTCGAGGAGTCCGGTCAGGCCCGTCGCGGCTATGTGGTGGAGGGGCTGGGCGCCGCCCAGTTCGCGATGGACGGCGCGGTGGACCGGCTGCGCGCGGTCAGCACCCAGCGGGAGCGCACCGCCGGTGACGCACTGCCGGACAGCGGCCCGGCGCAGTCCCGGCGCGGCGGCCCGCAGCGCGCCGTCGTCCTCGCCGCCGCCGACCCCGCCAATGCCTATGGCGCCGCCCTGCCCTGGCCCGAGCCGCCCGAGGGCTCGACGCACAAGCCCGGCCGCAAGGCGGGCTCCCTGGTCGTCCTCGTCGACGGTGAGCTGACGCTCTACATGGAGCGCGGCGGCAAGACCCTGCTCCTCTGGCCGCTCGGCCACGAACCTGACCGGGCCGCCATGGACCCGCGCCTCCAGCTCGCCGTCGAGGCACTCACGGATGCCGCCCGCGCGGGCGCCCTGGGCACCATCACCACCGAACGCATCAACGGCACCGCGGCCCTCACCTCCCCCTTCGCCGCCATCCTGGAGACCGCCGGCTTCCACCCGACCCCACGGGGGCTGCGCCTGCGCGGGTGACCGCAACGACGCCCTGCCCTGCCCTGCCCAGGCCCGGCTCCCGGCTCCCGGCTCCCGGCTCCCGGCTCCCGGCTCCCGGCTCCCGGCTCCCGGCTCCCGGCTCCCGGCTCCCGGCTCCCGGCATGATGGTGGCATGCCCGAAGGTGACACCGTCTGGCGCTTGGCCCAGCGGCTCCACGACGCGCTGACCGGTGGTCCGCTGACCCGCTGCGATCTGCGCGTCCCCCAGCTGGCGACGGTGGATCTGACCGGCCGCGGGGTGCTGGACGTCCTCCCCCGCGGCAAGCACCTGCTCACCCGCTTCGAGGGCGGTCTCACCCTCCACTCCCATCTGCGGATGGACGGCGCATGGAAGATCTACGCCCCGGCCGAGCGCTGGCGCGGCGGCCCCGCCCACCAGATCCGGGCGATCCTCGGCACCGCGGACCACACCGCCGTCGGCTACCGCCTCCCCGTGCTCGATCTACTGCGCACCGCCGACGAGTCCCGGGTCGTCGGCCATCTGGGACCCGATCTCCTCGGCCCGGACTGGGACCCCGCCGAAGCCCTGCGCCGGCTGCTCGCCACCCCGGAGCGCCCCCTCGGCGAGGCCCTGCTCGACCAGCGCAATCTCGCCGGGATCGGCAATGTCTACAAATCCGAGCTGTGCTTCCTGCTGGGCGCCTCGCCCTGGCTCCCGCTGAGCGCGCTGCCCCGGCCGGAACGTGTGCCCACGCTCGCCAAGAAGCTCCTCGAAGCCAATAAGCGACGCCCCGCCCGTATCACCACGCCCAGCGCCCGCCCCGACCGACGGCTGTGGGTCTACGGCCGGGCCGGCCGCCCGTGTCTGCGCTGCGGCACCGAGGTCCGCACCGCTGACCAGGACCCCACCGCCGAGGAACGCGTCACCTACTGGTGTCCCGCCTGCCAGCCGGACCCACCGGACGGCCACCGCGCCGGCTGACCCGAAGCACCTCCCGCACACCAATTGACGCCCCGTCAGATCTCTCCCTACCCTCGCACCATGCCTCTCCCGGCGTACGACCTCACGGGCCGCACCGCGCTCGTCACCGGCGCGGCGAGCGGTATCGGCCGCGCCACCGCCACCCTCCTCGCCACGGCCGGAGCCACCGTCCACTGCGCCGACCTCGACGAACAGGGCGCGAAGGCGACCGCCGCGGCCATCACCGCGGCAGAGGGCTCCGCACACGCCCATCGGCTCGATGTCACCCGGCGCGACCAGGTCGCCGCCGTCGTCGACGCCGCCCGCAGTACCACCGGCCGCCTCGACGTGATGGCGAACATCGCCGGAATCATGCACTCCGCCCCCGTCCTGGAGACCGAGGACGCGGATCTGGACCGGGTCTGGAACACCAACTTCAAAGGCGTGCTGTACGGCTGCCAGGAGGCCGCACGCGCCATGATCGCCACCGCCACCCCGGGCTCCCTCGTGAACATGGCCTCCGGCGCGATCGACACCGGCGCCCCGGGGCTGCTCTCCTACGGCGCCGCCAAGGCCGCCGTCGTCCAGCTCACCAAGACCCTGGCCACCGAGGTCGGCCGGCACGGCATCCGCGTCAACGCCGTCGCCCCGGGCTGGATCCGTACGGCGATGACCGACCGCCACACCGCGGAGGCTCAGCAGCAGGCGGAAGGGCCGATGATCCGGATGTCACCGCTGGGGCGGGTGGGAGAGCCGGAGGACGTCGCCCACACCGTGCTGCATCTGGTGTCGGACGCCTCGTCCTTCATGACCGGCCAGGTCCTCCGCCCGAACGGTGGCGTCGCCATGCCCTGGTGAGCGCCTTCCGGCCCGCCCGGACCCGCAGGCCCGCCCGTGCCATGGCGCGAGGAGAGTTCCCGTAGTCCCGCCTCGCCCGCGGAACGCAGTGCACCGGCAGCAGACTGAGCCCCCAGCCACCCAGCATCACGGCCCCTTCGACCACCCCCGCCGACTGCGGCCAGACCACCAGCCGGACCGCGGCCCACCACCACAGCCCCCCGACCACGACTCCGGATATCCAGCGCCCGGGCACGGTGCGCGGACGCCGTCCGGCCGGTCCGCGGGCCGCGAAGTCACGCCCCCTCATGGCTGCCTCCTCCGGCCGACGCTAGACGGATCCCGCCGCCCGGCGGGAGAGCGCACCGGGGCATTTCCGGCGCGCAGCCGGCCGCGCAAGCCCCGGAACGGGACCTCGACGCCGCCGCCCCCGGAAGGCACACTCGCGATCCCGGAGCCTCAGCGCCCTGCGCCGTCCGTCACTGGGCCTCGGCCTGGAACATCCAGCGGTGCTTCTCCAGGTCGGCGGTCAGACCGATGAGGATGTCCTGGCTGACCGGGTCCGGGTCCGCGGTGGCGGTGATCCGCTCGCGCATCCGGCCGATGACCGCGCCCAGCGCGTCCACCATCGCCCGCACCACGTCACCGTCCTTGATCCAGCCGTCCTTGACCTCGCCGATGCCGCTGGTCTCGGCGACGGTCACCGCCCGCCCGTCCGGGGACACCCCGATCGCCGCCGCCCGCTCGGCCACCGTGTCGGCGTGCTGCCGCCCGCTGGCGACCACCTCGTCGAGCTGGAGATGGACGGAGCGGAAGCGCGGACCGATGACGTTCCAGTGCACCTGCTTCGCGACGAGGGAGAGATCCACCAGGTCGACGAGCGCTCCCTGCAGGGCGTTCCCGACGATGCCGAGGTCCTCGTCGGAGAGTGTGCTCTTGACGACAGACATCCAGATACTCCTGTTCGGGCGATTTATCCGATTTAGTCATCGTACAAATGAATCGCCCGTTCCGAGCTGCCCGGACGGTCCGGCCGGGCGCCCGCCGGGGCCCCGGCCCGCCGCACACACCCGCCCCCGCGCGGGCAGCACGAAGCCCCGGCAGGCTTTCGCCTACCAGGGCTTCGATGCGTACGAACAGGGGTGTCAGGCCGCGACGACATCCACGACGTCTGCCGGGGACTTGATGGTCACGCGGTCCTCCGGCACACCGGCCAGGGACGTGACGGACACCGAATTGAGCTTCGGCCGCACCGGTGCGGGCACCGGATCGCTCGCGGCCGCGGACGCTGCCAGCTCGGCGAGCGCCAGCTCATCGCTGACCTCCCGCATGAGCTCGGACATGCGCACGTCCAGCGCGTCACAGATCGACGAGAGCAGTTCGGAGGAAGCCTCCTTCTGCCCCCTCTCGACCTCGGACAAATAGCCGAGCGATACCCGGGCGGAGGAAGAGACCTCGCGCAGGGTTCGGCCCTGGCGCTGACGCTGTCGGCGCAGCACGTCACCCAGCAGGCGACGAAGCAGAATCATCGCTGGCTCCCTCCTCGGACCTCGGATCCGGATCCTTCTCGCCCCACCGTACCGCCTCGGGCGGTACCAGTGCCGGGCGCAAGTACGTGTTCACTCAGGGCTGCAAACATCCATTCCCCCCGTGTTGTTCCGTATCCTGTGCCCGCGTATTTTCTGTCAGTTCGCTCAACAACAGTGCGAGCACGGCGCGAATGGTGTCCTGGCGGATCCGGTCGCGATCACCCGCCAGCGACAGCCGGCGCACCGCTCCGGCACCGTCCGGTCCCTGGACCGCCACGAAAACGGTGCCCACCGGATGCCCGTCCTGAGGATCGGGGCCGGCCACCCCCGTGGTGGCGAGGCCCCAGTCGGCACCCAGCACCCGCCGCACACCGCTCGCCATCTGCCGGGCGACCTCGCCGTCCACGGCCCCCCGCGCGGCCAGCAGGGCGCCGTCCACGCCCAGCACCTCCCGCTTGACCTCGGTCGCATACGCCGTGACCGAGCCCCGGACCACCCGTGAGGCCCCCGGGACCGCGGTCAGCGCGCCCGCCACCAGTCCACCGGTCAGCGATTCCGCCACGGCCAGGCTCTGGCCCCGCCCGGCGAGCATCTCCAGCACCCCGGCGGCGGCAGAACCCGGCCCGCTCACCCGGCCGCGCCCCGCTCGGCGCGCTCGGCCCGCTCCCGGGCCAGCCCGGCCCGGCGCAGCACCACGGCCTGCCGGACGTAGTCGAGTCCGGTGATGACGGTCAGCGCCACCGCCACCGCCATCACCCACCAGCGGAAGGTGGCCAGCGGGCCGGTCAGCACCAGGACGTACATACCGACCGCGGTGCCCTGCGCCAATGTCTTGATTTTGCCGCCACGACTGGCCGGAATGACTCCATGCTTGATCACCCAGAACCGCATCAGCGTGATGCCGAGCTCCCGGAAGAGGATCACTCCGGTCACCCACCAGGGCAGATCACCCAGCACCGACAGACAGACCAGCGCGGCACCCATGATCGCCTTGTCCGCGATCGGGTCGGCGATCTTGCCGAAGTCGGTGACCAGGTTGTAGGCGCGCGCCAGATGCCCGTCGAAAATGTCGGTGATCATGGCGACGGCGAACGCGGCCCAGGCGAAGACACGCCAGACCGGATCCGTTCCGCCGTCGTGCATCAGCAGCACCACGAAGGCCGGGACCAGCACCAGCCGCAGCATCGTCAGGACGTTGGCGATGTTCCACAGCCCGGCCTGCCGGACGACCGGCGCCGTGCGCGGGCCACCAGCTGCGGATGCCGGGACTCCGGTCATCTGCCCGCCTCCTCGGTACACCCCGTGCCCTCCACCGACAGCACCTCCGCGACGAGGTCCACGCCCTCGCTCGCGACCACCTTTGCTTCGACCATACGACCGGGCGCCAGCTCCTGGTCCGTCGACAGCAGGGTGACGCCATCGGTCTCCGGTGCCTGGTGCGCGGCCCGCCCGACGACACCGTCCTCGTCGTCGGTCCGGTCCACCAGCACCCGCAGCGTCTCGCCGATCCGCTCCTCGGCGCGCTGCGCGGTCAGCTCCTCGGCCAGCCGGGACACCCGCGCCAGCCGCTCGGCGACCACGTCCGGGTCGACCTTGTCCTCGTACGAGGCGGCCTCGGTGCCGTCCTCGTCGGAGTAGCCGAAGACGCCGATGGCATCGAGCCGGGCCTCGGTGATGAAGCGCTCCAGCTCCGCCAGGTCGCTCTCGCTCTCCCCGGGGAAGCCGACGATGAAGTTCGAGCGGGCACCGGCCTGCGGCGCCTTGGTACGGATCGTCTCCAGCAGCTCCAGGAAGCTGTCCGTGCCGCCGAAGCGCCGCATGGAGCGCAGCACACCGGGCGCCGAGTGCTGGAAGGACAGATCGAAGTAGGGCGCCACCTTGTCGGTACCGGTCAGCACGTCGATCAGGCCGGGCCGCATCTCCGCGGGCTGCAGATAGCTGACCCGGATCCGCTCGATGCCGTCGACGGCCGCCAGCTCGGGCAGCAGCGTCTCCAGCAGCCGGATGTCGCCGAGGTCCTTGCCGTAGGAGGTGTTGTTCTCGGAGACCAGCATGATCTCCTTCACGCCCTCCCCGGCCAGCCAGCGCGTCTCCCCGAGCACATCGGAGGGCCGGCGGGAGATGAAGGAGCCGCGGAAGGACGGGATGGCGCAGAACGAGCAGCGCCGGTCGCAGCCGGAGGCCAGCTTCACCGAGGCCACCGGGCTGCTGCCGAGACGTCGGCGCAGCGGGGCCCGCGGCCCGGAGGCCGGTGCGACGCCCTCCGGCAGATCCTCGGGCGGGTCCGCCTGCGGAGTCGGCTCACCGGAATCGGTCTGGGCGTGGCCGGGCAGCGCGACCGCGGCGTCCTGGCGCTCGGCGGGGCTGATCGGCAGCAGCTTGCGGCGGTCGCGCGGGGTGTGCGAGGCGTGGATGCCACCGCTCAGGATGGTCTGCAGGCGGCCGGAGATATCGCCGTAGTCGTCGAAGCCGAGCACCCCGTCCGCCTCGGGCAGCGCCTCGGCGAGCTCCTTGCCGTAGCGCTCGGCCATGCAGCCGACGGCCACTACGGCCTGGGTTCTGCCGTGATCCTTCAGATCGTTGGCTTCCAGCAGGGCATCGACGGAGTCCTTCTTGGCGGCCTCGACGAAACCACAGGTGTTGACGACGGCGACATCGGCATCGGCGGCTTCCTCGACGAGCTCCCAGCCGTCCGCTGCCAGGCGGCCTGCGAGCTCCTCCGAGTCCACCTCGTTACGGGCGCAGCCAAGAGTGACAAGGGCGACGGTACGGCGTTCGGGCATAGGCCTCAGCCTACTTTGTCCCGGCCACCCCCTTGGCGCGCAGGTCTCCGCCGCCGGACCCGGGCCCCCGGGCCGGGCGGCGGACGCCCCCGGGGAAGGGCACTCAGCCCGCCTGGGGGTCCCCAGGCGTGTAGCTGAGCCGCTCGACGGTGCCCTTCTCGCCGACCCGCTTGACCTCCTTGCCGTTGACGTACAGCTGCACGGCTCCGGCGTTACCGAGGACCAGGTCGATCCGCTTCTTGTCGGTGATGGTCTTGGACTCGCCCTGCTTGAGCAGTCCGTCCTCCAGGAGCTTGCCGTTGGCGTCCTTGGCGGAGATCCAGCTCTGGCCGTCGCGAGCGGTCACCTTGATCGTGACCTTGTCCTTCGGCAGCCCGGCAACGGCGCTGTCGGACGGCTCGGGGTCGGGCTTGATGGGCGGCTTGATGGTGGAGGGATGGCGAGTGGGCGCCGGCGCCGGCTTGGCATGGGCGTCGCCGGCCGCGATCGGGCCGCCGTCGCTCTTGTCGCCGCCCGTGAAGAGCGTGAAGCCCGCGAAACCGACCACGGCGACGATCGCCGCCACCATCGCCGCGGTCCAATTGGGGCGGCGCGGCTCGGAGCGGATCCGTTCGGCTTCGAAGAGGGGCGCGGCGGGGGTTGGCGCGGGCCGGCCGCCGTGCTCGGCGTCGAACTGGTCGATCAGGGGTCGGGAATCGAGGGAGACGGCGCGGGCGAGCGCCCGGATGTGCCCCCGGGCGTAGACGTCGCCGCCACAGCGGGAGAAGTCGTCCTGCTCGATCGCGTGCACGAGGGGAATGCGCACCCGTGTCGTCGTACTGACCTCTTCGACGGTCAGTCCCGCTCCGATACGGGCCTTCTGGAGGGCAGCACCGACGGAAGGCCGGTCTGCTTCGGGGGAGTTGCCGATGGACACGGAGGCGCCTTTCGAGCGTGTAGCCACCTGCTGGAAGTTCAGTCTAGGGGTGGGGCGAAAGGGTCGGGCAAGCGGGAGAGCGGACTTTGTACGCCATCGGAACGCCGTCGGCGGTGCCCTGGGGCTCGATGGTGAAGCATCGTTCCCTCATCTCCCTCAACTTGACGTATCGGCAGGAGAAACGGTTGCCTTCTTCTTTCCTGCGGGTGACCCGGATGTCTGTGCTACTCCGTAGCCTCCCCCCGGATCACCGCCAGCACTCCGTCCAGTTCGTCAGGCTTCACAAGAACGTCACGAGCCTTCGACCCCTCGCTCGGCCCGACGATGTTCCGCGACTCCATCAGGTCCATCAGCCGCCCGGCCTTGGCGAACCCCACCCGCAGCTTGCGCTGGAGCATGGACGTCGAACCGAACTGGGTGGAAACCACCAGCTCAGCGGCCTGGCACAGCAGATCGAGGTCATCGCCGATGTCCTCGTCGATCTCCTTTTTCTTGGCCGTGCCGACGGTGACGTCATCGCGGAAGACGGGCGCCATCTGGTCCTTGCAGTGCTGGACGACCGCCCCGACCTCCGCCTCGGTCACGAACGCGCCCTGCATACGCACCGGCTTGTTGGCGCCCATCGGCAGGAACAGGCCGTCGCCCTTGCCGATCAGCTTCTCGGCGCCCGGCTGGTCGAGGATGACCCGGCTGTCGGCGAGCGACGAGGTGGCGAACGCGAGCCGGGAGGGCACATTGGCCTTGATCAGACCGGTGACCACATCGACGGACGGGCGCTGGGTGGCGAGCACCAGGTGGATGCCCGCCGCACGGGCGAGCTGGGTGATGCGGACGATCGAGTCCTCCACATCGCGCGGCGCGACCATCATCAGGTCCGCCAGCTCGTCGACGATGACCAGCAGATACGGGTACGGCGCCAGCTCGCGCTCGCTGCCCTCCGGTGAGCTGACCTTGCCGCTGCGCACCGCTTCGTTGAAGTCGTCGATGTGCCGGAAGCCGTAGGCCGCGAGATCGTCGTAGCGCAGGTCCATCTCGCGCACCACCCACTGCAGCGCCTCGGCGGCCCGCTTGGGGTTGGTGATGATCGGCGTGATCAGATGCGGGATGCCCTCGTACGCGGTCAGCTCGACGCGCTTGGGGTCGACCAGCACCATCCGGACGTCCTCCGGCGTGGCCCGCATCATGACCGAGGTGATCAGACAGTTGATGCAGGAGGACTTGCCGGAGCCGGTGGCGCCGGCCACCAGGATGTGCGGCATCTTCGTCATGTTGGCCATGACGTAGCCGCCCTCGACGTCCTTGCCGAGCGCCACCAGCATCGGATGATCATCGTCCGCGGCGTCGGCCAGCCGCAGCACATCGCCGAGGTTGACCATCTCGCGGTCGGTATTGGGGATCTCGATGCCGACCGCGGACTTCCCGGGGATCGGGCTGATGATGCGGACGTCGGGGCTGGCGACCGCGTAGGCGATGTTCTTGGCCAGCGCGGTGATCTTCTCGACCTTGACGGCCGGGCCGAGCTCGACCTCGTAGCGGGTGACCGTCGGGCCCCGGGTGAAGCCGGTGACCGCGGCATCGACCTTGAACTCCTGGAAGACCGTGGTCAGCGAGGTCACTATGGCGTCGTTCGCGGCACTGCGGGTCTTGCCGGGCCCGCCCCGCGAGAGCAGGTCCAGCGAGGGCAGCGAGTAGGTGATGTCACCGGACAGCTGGAGCTGCTCGGCGCGGGCCGGCAGCTCGCCCGAGCGCTCGGGCGGGGCCTTGGTGAAGTCCGGAACGGCGGGAGTGTGCTCGGCCGCGGGCGGCTCCGGCTCCGCGTCGCGGGCCGGCGGCACCGTGCCGCTCTCCCCCGCGGTGTCCTCGCCGTCGTGGCCCCGGCGGTCCCCGGAGATGCTGCTGCTGAGGCCGGCGACGAGCGGTGAGGGCTGGACACCGTGCAGCACCGCGCCGTCCAGGGCGGCGGCGGCCGCGGCGGCGACATCCACCGCGTCCATCGGCCGGTCCGGGGCGGGCTGTGCGGAGGCCCGTCGCGGCCGGCGCCGCTTGGCCAGGGCCGCTTCCTCTATCGCGTCCGGATCGTTCGCGGCCGGTGCGGCGGCCGCGCTGCGGCGCGGCCTGCGGACGGGCTGCTCACGCCACTCCTCCGCATACTCCTCGACCTCGTCGTAGTCCGCCTCGTCCGCCACCGGGTGCACCACGCCCAGCTTGATGCCGAGCGCCCGCAGCCGCTGCGGGATGGCGTTCACCGGCGTCGCGGTGACCACCAGCAGCCCGAAGAGGGTCAGCAGCGCCAGCAGCGCCACCGCCAGGGTCTGTCCGACGGTGAAGATCAGCGGCTTGGACGCGACCCACCCGAGATAGCCGCCAGCGTCCTGTATGGCGGCCAGGCCGTCGTCCCGGCCCGGAGAGCCGCAGGCCATCGCGACCTGTCCGAGGACTCCGACGACCAGCGCGGAGAGCCCGATGACGATCCGGCCGTTGGCCTCCGGCTTCTCGGGGTGCCGGATGAGGCGTACGGCGATGCCGCCCAGCAGTATCGGTACGACCAGATCGAGCCGGCCGAACGCGCCGGTCACCAGCAGCTCGACGAGGTCACCGACCGGGCCGCTGAGGTTGGACCAGGTACCGGCCGCGATCACCAGCGCCAGCCCGAGCAACAGCAGCGCCAGACCGTCCTTGCGGTGCGCCGGATCGAGGTTCTTCGCGCCACGGCCCATACCGCGGAACACCGCCCCGATGCCGTGCGCGAGCCCCAGCCAGCAGGCGCGGGCGAGGCGGTAGACACCACCGGTGGGTGACGGCGCCGGTTTGGGAGCGGCCTTCTTGGCGGGTGCCCTCTTGGCCGGTGCCTTCTTCGCGGCCGCGGCCTTCTTGGCCGGTGGCTTCGCGGGCGCTTTCTTCGCGGCGGTCTTCTTGGCGGCGCCCGCGGTCCGTCCGGCGCGCTGCTTCGAGGGGCCCGCCGTGCTCTGGGTTCCCTTGCCGGACGTACGTGAGGCCATGGCGACGAGATTACAGGCGAAAGCAGGCATGACACGAGCGCACGGCGCTTCACCCGAACGTGTCGCGCGCCCGTCTCATGAAGGGGTGTCAGTTCACCCCGCAGCGCTTCCCGACCCCGGCTCCAGGGCGTCCAGCGCCCTGCGCAGTCCGGTCAGTTTGCGCTCCAGATGCGCCGCGGTGGCGACCGCCGCCGCATCCGCCGTCTCGTCCAGCTGCTTGGACAGCGCCTCGGCCTGCTCCTCGACCGCGGCCAGCCGCGCGGAGAGCTCAGCGAGCAGCCCCGCGGACTCCCGCGCCTCGTCGGCGCTCGGCCGCCCGCCCTCCAGCTGCAGCCTCAGCAGGGAGGCCTGCTCCCGCAGTTGGCAGTTCTTCATGTACAGCTCGACGAACACCGAGACCTTGGCGCGCAGCACCCACGGGTCGAACGGCTTGGAGATGTAGTCCACCGCGCCGGCCGCGTATCCACGGAAGGTGTGATGCGGGCCGTGGTTGATGGCCGTGAGGAAGATGATCGGGATGTCGCGGGTCCGCTCGCGCCGCTTGATGTGCGCGGCCGTCTCGAAACCGTCCATCCCCGGCATCTGCACATCGAGCAGAATCACCGCGAAGTCGTCCGTGAGCAGTGCTTTGAGCGCTTCCTCCCCGGACGATGCCCGCACCAGTGTCTGATCGAGCGCAGAGAGGATCGCCTCCAGCGCCAGCAGATTCTCCGGCCGGTCATCGACCAGGAGGATCTTGGCCTTCTGCACCATGGCCCGTCCTCCTCGCCCCGGCATGGAACCGGACGCCGCCCCAGGGGACGACTCCGTCACGCCGCCCGTCCTTGTGCCGGTCATGGTAGCTGCACCCCGCCTGTCGCCACACCCTGTCACCGCGATGTCACTGTGCACGTAGCAGAAACGCAGACAGAGACCAGAAGGTTCCCCGTATCCCACGCTTCCACACGTCCGCGGCAACACTGAGTCAGCACGCGATGATCCCCTTTCGCCTCCATACTGGACGCTCCGTCACTCCGCGCGCATCCATTGCTCCATGACCGACAACAGATGATCGGTATCCACCGGCTTGGTCACGTAGTCGGAGGCTCCGGAGTCGATGCTCTTCTCCCGGTCGCCCTTCATCGCCTTCGCGGTCAGCGCGATGATGGGCAGTCCGGCGAACTGCGGCATCCGACGGATCGCCGCCGTGGTCGCATAACCGTCCATCTCCGGCATCATGATGTCCATCAGGACCAGGACGATGTCGTCGTGCTGCTCCAGCACCTCGATGCCCTCGCGCCCGTTCTCCGCGTACAGCACCGACAGCCCGTGCTGCTCCAGGACACTGGTGAGCGCGAAGACATTGCGGATGTCGTCATCGACGATCAGCACCTTCTCACCGTGGAATCCGCCCTCGAAGGCCGGGTCCACCAGATCCTGGCCGTTGCCGATCCAGGGCTCCTCAGCGGGCTGCTGCGGGACCGGCTGCGGCGTCTGCTGCGGCGGCGCCTGCGGGACCTGCTGCGGCGCCTGCTGGGGCGCTGCGGACGGCTGCCGCCCGGAGAGCTCGAAGCGCCGCGGGGTCCCCGAAATCGCCCGGCGCCGACGCCGGCTGAGACTGCCTCCGACGCCCTGCTCGTGGTCCGGCTGCTCCTCGGCCTCCTGCTGCCCGACCTCCGACTCGCGCGCCTCCGCGTCCATCGCGATCCCGCCGGCCACCAGCTGCGGGTAGCCCTGCGGCGGCAGCCCGCCCGGGTTGTGCGGCAGGTAGAGCGTGAACGTGGAGCCGCGGTTGGGCTCGCTCGCGGCATGGATCTCGCCGCCCAGCAGCCGGGCGATCTCCCGGCTGATGGACAGGCCCAGGCCCGTACCGCCGTACTTGCGGCTGGTCGTGCCGTCCGCCTGCTTGAACGCCTCGAAGATGACTCGCATCTTGCTGGACGCGATACCGATACCGGTGTCGGTCACCGAGAAGGCGATCATGTCCGCGTCCGGGTCGCGAAGCGAACCGTGCTCCAGCAGCTGCTCCCTGATGGCCACCGGCACATCCGCACCGGCCGGCCGGATCACCAGCTCGACGGCGCCGCTGTCGGTGAACTTCACCGCGTTGGACAGCAGATTGCGCAGCACCTGCAGCAGCCGCTGCTCGTCGGTGTGCAGTGTCGCCGGCAGCTCCGGGGAGACCCGTACGGAGAAGTCGAGTCCCTTCTCCGCGGTCAGCGGCCGGAACGTCGCCTCCACGTAGTCGACGAGCTGGACCAGCGCGATCCGCGTCGGGCTGACGTCCATCTTGCCGGCCTCGACCTTGGACAGGTCCAGGATGTCGTTGATCAGCTGGAGCAGGTCGGAACCGGCGCCATGGATGGTTTCGGCGAATTCGACCTGCTTCGGGGAGAGATTCCCCTCGGCATTATCGGCCAGCAATTTGGCCAGAATCAGCAGGGAGTTGAGCGGCGTACGCAGCTCGTGCGACATGTTCGCCAGGAACTCCGACTTGTAGCGCATCGAGACCGCGAGCTGCTCGGCACGCTCCTCCAGGACCTGCCGCGCCTCCTCGATCTCGGTGTTCTTCACCTCGATGTCGCGGTTCTGCGCCCGCAGCTGCTCGGCCTTCTCCTCCAGCTCCGAGTTGGACAGCTCCAGCGCCTTCTGCCGGCTCTCCAGCTCGCCCGAGCGCTCCTTGAGCTGCTCGGTCAGCTCCTGCGACTGCTTGAGCAGCACCTCGGTCTTGGTGTTCACCGAGATGGTGTTGACGCTGGTCGCGATCATCTCGGCGATCTGGCTGAGGAAGTCCTTCTGGATCTGGGTGAACGGCTGGAAGGACGCCAGCTCGATCACCCCGAGCACCTTGTCCTCGAACAGCACCGGCAGCACGATCACATTCGCCGGCGGCGCCTCACCCAGCCCGGAGGCGATCTTGAGATAGCCGGACGGGACGTTCTCCACCAGGATCGTGCGCCCCTCCTCCGCGGCCGTGCCGATCAGCGTCTCGCCCGGCCGGAAGGTCGTCGGCATCCCGCCCATGGCGTAGCCGTACGAGCCCATCAGCCGCAGCTCGTACGCGCCGGCCTCGCCGCCGTCCGCGCCGATCTCCTGGCTGTCGGGCTGCGCCGCGAGGAAGAACGCGCCGTGCTGGGCGGAGACCGCGGGCGAGAGCTCGCTCATGATGAGCGTGGCGACGTCCTTGAGGTCGCGCCGGCCCTGCATCAGACCGGAGATCCGGGCCAGGTTGCCCTTGAGCCAGTCCTGTTCCTCGTTGGCGAGGGTGGTCTCCCGGAGCGTGGAGATCATGGTGTTGACGTTGTCCTGGAGCTCCAGGATCTCGCCGGCCGCGTCCACATCGATACGGACGTTGTGATCGCCGAGGGTGACCGCCGCGGCGACCGCGGCGATGGCCCGCACCTGACGGGTCAGGTTGCCCGCCATCTCGTTCACCGACTCGGTCAGGTCCCGCCAGGTGCCGGCCACGCCCCGCACCTGCGCCTGACCGCCCAGCTGGCCTTCCGTACCCACCTCGCGGGCCACCCTGGTGACCTGTTCGGCGAAGGACGAGAGCTGGTCGACCATCGTGTTGATGGTGGTCTTCAGCGCGAGGATCTCGCCCCGCGCATCGATGTCGATCTTCTTGGTCAGATCGCCCTTGGCGATGGCGGTGGTGACCATGGCGATGTTGCGGACCTGGCCGGTCAGGTTGTTGGCCATCGAGTTCACGGACTCGGTGAGGTCCTTCCACGTACCGGCGACGCCGGGGACGCGGGCCTGACCGCCCAGGATGCCGTCGGTGCCCACCTCACGGGCCACTCGCGTGACCTCGTCGGCGAACGACGACAGCGTCGTGACCATCGTGTTGACCGTGTCGGCGAGCTGCGCGACCTCGCCGCGCGCCTCGACCGTGACCTTCTTCGTCAGGTCTCCGTTGGCGACCGCCGCCGAGACCTGGGAGATGTTGCGCACCTGGATGGTCAGGTTGTTGGCCATCAGGTTCACGTTGTCGCTGAGGTCCAGCCAGATACCGGTGGCACCCGGCACCCGCGCCTGACCGCCCAACTGGCCCTCGGTTCCCACCTCACGGGCCACCCGGGTCACCTGCTCGGCGAAGGACGACAGCTGGTCCACCATCGTGTTGACGGTCGTGACCAGTTCGAGGATCTCGCCCTTGGCGTCGACGGTGATCTTCTTGGACAGATCACCGCGGGCCACCGCGGTCGTCACCTCGGCGATGTTGCGCACCTGCGAGGTCAGGTTGTTCGCCATGAAGTTGACGGACTGGGTGAGGTCCTTCCACGTACCGCTGACGCCCTGCACCTCGGCCTGGCCGCCCAGGATGCCCTCGGTGCCCACCTCGCGGGCGACTCTGGTGACCTGCTCCGCGAACGAGGAGAGCTGGTCGACCATGGTGTTCAGGGTGTTCTTCAGCTCCAGGATCTCGCCCCGGGCGTCCACGTCGATCTTCTGCGACAGGTCACCGCGGGCGACCGCCGTGGCGACCTGCGCGATGTTGCGGACCTGAGCCGTGAGGTTGCCGGCCATGCCGTTCACGGAGTCGGTCAGATCGCGCCAGACACCCGCGACGCCCGGCACCTGCGCCTGGCCGCCCAGCCTGCCGTCCGTACCGACCTCCCGGGCGACCCGGGTGACCTGCTCGGCGAAGGCGGAGAGCTGGTCCACCATCGTGTTGATGGTGTTCTTCAGCTCCAGGATCTCGCCGCGCGCGTCCACGTCGATCTTCTGGGACAGGTCACCACGGGCGACCGCCGTCGTCACCTGGGCGATCTGCCGCACCTGTGAAGTCAGGTTCCCCGCCATGAAGTTGACGGAGTCGGTCAGTTCCTTCCAGGTGCCGCTGACGCCGTCCACCCGGGCCTGACCGCCCAGCCGGCCCTCCGTGCCCACGTCCCTGGCCATCCGTGTGACCTGGTCGGCGAACGAGGACAGCTGGTCCACCATGGTGTTCACGGTGTTCTTCAGCTGCAGCATCTCGCCGGAGACATCGACGGTGACCTTCTGCGAGAGGTCACCGTTGGCGACCGCCGTCGTCACCTGGGCGATGTTGCGCACCTGCCCGGTCAGGTTGCGGAAGGCGGTGTTCACGGAGTCCGTGAGGTCCTTCCACGTCCCCGCGGCACCGGGCACCGCCGCCTGGCCGCCCAGCTCACCCTCGACACCGATCTCCCGCGCAACGCGCGTCACTTCGGCGCCGAACGAGGAGAGCTGACCCACCATCGTGTTGACGGTGTTCTTCAACTCCAGCATTTCACCGGCGACATCGACGGTGACGGTCTGCGAGAGGTCACCGTTGGCGACCGCCGTCGTCACCTGCGCGATGTCCCGCACCTGCGCCGTCAGGTTGCGGAAGGCGGTGTTCACCGAATCGGTGAGGTCCTTCCACGTACCGGCCGCGCCCGGCACCTGCGCCTGACCGCCGAGCTGGCCCTCGGCGCCGACCTCGTTCGCCACCCGCGTCACTTCGTCCGCGAAGGTCCGCAGCGTCTCGGTCATGGTGTTGATCGTGTCGGCCAGCTGCGCGACCTCGCCGCGTGCACTGACCGTGACCTTCTGCGACAGATCGCCGTTCGCGACGGCGGTGGTGACCTGAGCGATCCCGCGCACCTGCGCGGTGAGGTTGCCGGCCATGAGATTGACCGAATCCGTCAGGTCCTTCCACACCCCGGCGACACCGGGGACCTGTGCCTGACCACCGAGTTCGCCCTCCGTACCGACCTCGCGGGCGACGCGCGTCACCTCGGAGGCGAACGAGGAGAGCTGGTCGACCATCGTGTTGACGGTGTTCTTCAGCTCCAGCATCTCGCCGGAGACATGGACGGTCACCTTGCGCGACAGATCACCCTTGGCCACCGCCGTGGTGACGAGAGCAATGTCACGGACCTGGGCCGTCAGCCGGGACGCCATGGTGTTGACGGATTCCGTGAGGTCCTTCCACGAACCCGACATTCCGCGCACCCGCGCCTGGCCGCCGAGCTTGCCCTCCGTACCGACCTCACTGGCCACTCTCGTGACCTCGTCGGTGAATGCGGAGAGCTGATCCACCAGCCCGTTGACCGTCCGGCCGACCTTCAGGAATTCACCCCTCAGAGGGTGCTCCGAAGAGCTGTCCGAACTGCGCGAGCGCAGATCCATCCGCTGTTCCAGGTCGCCCTCGGACACCGCCGACAGCACCCGTCCCACCTCGGAGACCGGCCGTACGAGGTCGTCGACCAGCGCATTCGAGGCGTCGATCGCCGCGGCCCAGGAGCCCTCGGCGGCGCCGACCTCCAGCCGTTCCGTGAGCTTTCCCTCACGGCCGACGACCCGGCGCACCCGCGTCAGCTCGCCCGTGAGATGCAGATTGCGGTCCGCGACCTCGTTGAAGACCGCCGCGATTTCCGACATGACGCCGTCGCCGGAAACCGTGAGCCGTTTGCGGAAGTTCCCGTCCCGCATCGCGACCAACGCGACCAACAGCCGATTCAGCGCAGCCGTATCCACCTCGGTCGTCCCGTTGTTCCGGGATCGTCCGCCTTTCGCGCGTGTGCTTGCGCCCCGCGCCGCTGCGCCAGACTCCACGTTGTCCCTCCCGCAGGGTCGACCGTTCTACCCGGGCTTTCTCTTGATACTTGCCCAGTGTTTCACCATGGCTCAACCAGGCCATAACAGTTCGGCAGCATCGCACACCGTCCCGGTGCACGATTGGGGCGGAAACACACGTGACCGGCATCCTTGGGTGCGGCGAAGGTAAGTAACCTGGCATACGGCTGTCCACCGCCCCGGCCATCGAGCACGGGCGGTGGGGCGAGCACAACAGGTATTCGGAGGGGCGCCGCGACCATGGGGGAGCAGATCACCGACACACGCATGAGGAGACCAGTGATCACCGCGCGGGCCGCCGCAACCTTCGAGCCGGTCGGGCGCTCGGTCGCCACTGCCCGTGCATTCGTCCGCGACACCCTCCAGGGCTGGGGCTGCGCCGACATCGTCGACGACGCCGTCGTCCTGACGAGTGAGCTGGTCACCAACGCCGTGGTGCACGCCGGCACCGCCGCCGATGTGCTGTGTCTGCGCAACGACGGCGGAGTACGGATCTCCGTCGCCGACCGTTACCCCGAACGCGAGATTCCGCTCCAGAACGCCGGCCAGGTCGTCGTCCACCCCGACCGCGAGGGCGGCCGCGGCCTGCTGCTGTGCGGCGCGCTGGCCGCCCGCTGGGGTGTCGAGTACACCGCCGCACAAAAACACGTGTGGTTCCAGCTCGACCTCCCCGAGCGCCCGGCCGGCACCCGCTCCGCAGGCCCCGCGCTGCCCGTGGACGCCCTCCCGGTCACCGACACCCGCGTCCGGGTCGCCGTGATCCAGATCGACCGCAGCGGCTGCATCAGCTTCTGGAACGAGGACGCGCAGGACCTCTTCGCCTACGACCCCGAGCAGGTCATCGGCAAACCGCTCACCGACTTCGCCGCCTGGCCGCACACCCCCGGCACCGGCACCGGCATCGCCGAGGCACTCCAGCTGTCCCGCTGGGAGGGCTCCTACGGCATAAGGGGCGCCGACGGCCGGGTCGTCCCCGTCTACGCCTCCCACCTGCGCGTCCGCGACGCCGACGGCGAGGCCTCCACGGTCTGCCTCCTGGTGCGCGACCACGAGCGCGCGATCCTGCAGAGCCCCCAGCGCACACCCGCCCCGGACGCCGCCTCCCAGGCCTCGCAGTCGGAGGGACGCCCCTCCGACCCGTTCGAGGTCTTCATCGGCTCCCCGGCCCCGGACGACCTCGACGGCCTGCTCCAGCGCACCGTCGAACGCGCCCGCGACATGCTCGACGGCGACGCCGCCTACCTCCTCCTGGCCACCGACGACGAGACCGAGCTGGAGGTCCGCGCCTCCACGGGCCTGCCCTCCGCCCGCCAGCGGTTCGCCCGCGTCCCCGTCGAGGCCGGATCCGGACGCTACGGCTCCGCCCGGATGCCCGCCGTCCACGAGGACCTCACCGCCGTCCCCGGCGCCGTCCCCCTCCTCAGCGGCACGGGCATGCGCTCGGTCGTCACCGTCCCGCTGAAGGTCGAGGGCCGGCTGACCGGCTCCCTCGGCGTCGCCGCGGAGGGCGCCGGCCGCTACACCAACGAGGAAGCGCTACGGCTCCAGTTCGCCGCCGACCGCATCGCCCTCGCCGTCGAACGCGCCCGCCTGACCGAGCTGGAGAAGCTGCGCCGCGGCTCCCTCTCCTTCCTCGTCGAGGCCTCCGACCTCCTGGCCGGCACCCTCGACCGCGACCAGACCCTGGCCCTGATGGCGCAGATGACGGTCCCCACCCTCGCCACGTGGTGCGCCGTCTACACCGTCGCCGACCAGACCTCCGAACCCGAACTCTCCTACGTCCTGCACGAGGACGAGGACCGGATCGACGGCCTCAAGACCCTTCTGATGAAGGTCGATCCGCCCGAGCCGGTGCCCACCCCCGGCGCCCGGGTGTGGACCGCCCCCAGCGACGCCGCCCACGACGCCGCGCTGCGCACCTCGATGCGCAGCCTGGGCCTGGGCAACTCCGCCCGCCCGTCCACCGGTCCGGGGGCCACGCTCGCCACCGCCTCCGCCGTCGGCGGGGAGACGGTCGTGCTCCCCCTCGTCGCCCGCAACCGCGTCATCGGCATGCTCACCCTGGGCAAGCCCACCGAGGAACACTTCCGCCAGGAGATCCTGGAACTCGCCGAGGACCTCTCCCGCCGGGCCGCGCTCGCCCTCGACAACGCCCGCCTCTACTCCGAGCGCACGGCCATCAGCCAGTCCCTCCAGCGCAGTCTGCTGCCCCCCGAGCAGCCTGAGATCCCCGGTGTGGAGGTCGAGGTCATCTACCGCGCGGCCGGCGAGGGCAACGAGGTCGGCGGCGACTTCTACGACATCTTCCCGATCCGCGACGGCGTCTACGGCTTCGCCATCGGCGACGTCTGCGGTACGGGCCCGGAGGCCGCCGCCGTCACGGGCCTGGCCCGGCACGCGCTGCGGCTGCTCGCCCGCGAGGGCTTCGGCGGCCCCGCCGTCCTGGAGCGGCTGAACGCCGCCATCCTCGACGAGGGCGCCCGCAGCCGCTTCCTGACGCTCCTTTACGGCGAGCTCTGGCCGCAGAACGACGGCAGCGCCGTCCTCAAGGTCGTCTGCGCGGGCCACCCCCTTCCGCTCCGGCTGCGCCAGGACGGCACGGTCGAACCGGCCGCCGAACCCCAGCCGCTCCTCGGCGTCATGGACGACCTGGAGCTCTACGAACAGACCGTCACCCTCGACCCCGGCGACGTCCTGCTGTGCGTGACCGACGGCGTCACCGAACGCCGCGAGGGCACCCGCATGCTCGGCGACGACGGCCTCACCGACGTCCTGACGACCTGTACGGGACTGACCGCCGGTGCCGTCGCCACCCGCGTGCTGCGCGCCGTGGAACGCTTCGCCGCCGAACCGGCCTCCGACGACATGGCCATCCTCGCCATGCGCGTCCCCGAATTCCAGGCGGGCTGACCAGGGGGGCAGCGGCCCGTGTGAACCGGATCACAGCCCACTGGCCGCTCCCCCCAGCACCACCTGCGTCCTTGCGTACGGTGCAGGGCACCCTTGCCCGCACCGCACTGGAGTCACTCCCCACGGCCGCCCACGATACGGACCATGACTTCCACACCCGCCGGCTCGCCCGGCGACCTGCTCGCCGTCGTCAGCCAGACCGGTCCGACCGTCACCTTCTTCGACGCCGCCACCCACGAACGTCTTGAGGTGCTGCAACTCCCGCCGCAGCCGCACGAACTCTGCTTCGACCCGGACCACCGGCTGCTGTACTGCGCCAGCACCTACCGCTCCGGCTTTTACCACGCCCACGAAGGCCGGGCCCACCGGATCACCGTCATCGACGTCGACACCCGCACCATCGTCGACACCCTCGACACCAGCCCCGACCACGCCCCGCACGGCCTGGCCCTCGACCGCGCCCGCGGCCGCCTGTACGCCAGCGTCGAGGCCACCGACACCGAGCCCGGCGGCGTCCTGGTCATCGACACCCGCACCCACGCCCGCCTCGGCCGCATCTCCACCATGGCCCCCGGCCCGCACTGGTTCGCCATCACCCCCGACGGACGGTACGGCTACGCCACCAACAAGGAAGCCCCGTTCGTCTCCGTCGTCGACCTCGACCGCGGCGAGTGCACGGGCCGCATCCCCGTCCCCGGCAGCGAAGGCCTCACCATCGCCCCCGAAGGCCGTCATGCCTATGTGGCGGCTCCCAAGGCCGACTTCGCCACCCCGTCCTCGGCGCCTACGGGCATCCACGTCATCGACACCGCCACCCACGAAATCATCCGCACCCTCCCCACCAAGGGACAGGTCATGCCGGTCCACGCCACGTCGACCGGTCTGCTCCTCGCCGGCGAACTGCGCCCGGACACCACCCCCGGCGGACCGCTCGGCGCCCAACTCCCCGGAGCCCTGACCGTCTTCGCCGCCGATACTCTCGCCCCCCTCGCTGAGGTCGAGGTCGGCCGGCTCCCCCTCACCATCACCTCCTCCCCCGACGGCCGCCTCGGCTATGTCTCCGGAAACGTCTCCAGCACCGTGACCGTCGTCGACCTCACCACCCTGAGCCCGCTCGCCACCCTGGAAGTCGACCGCACCGACATATCCGGCGCCCACGGCCTGGCCTATATCGAAGCCCCGCAAAACTGACGCGTACCGCGGCACCGCGTCCCGATACGACAAAGGCCCCCGCCACTTGGCGGGGGCCTTTCTCCTCTGGAGCCCCAATACGGAATCGAACCGTAGACCTTCTCCTTACCATGGAGACGCTCTGCCGACTGAGCTATTGGGGCGCGGCAGCGGAATAGATATTACCCCAACTCGGCGACAGGTTCGAACCGCCCGGGCACCGCTCACTAAAAAGCGGGCTGCAGCAATCCGCCCAGCGCGTTGCACGCACCGACCATCTTGTGCAGCTCCCGCCGCGACATCCCCGCATGCACGGGCAGCGCCAGCGTCTCGTCCACCGCCCGCTCGGTCTGCGGCAGAAACACATCCCGTCGCAGCCCCGGCATCCGGTACACCGGCGCCAGCACGGGCACACTGCACGCCACGCCCTTGGCCCGCAACGTCCGCGCGAACGCGTCCCGGTCCGGCCGCCCGTTGCCCGGCACCCGCACCACGTACTGCTCGTAGGTGTGCCCCGCCGCCGGCGTCGGCGTCCGGACGCCATTGAGCCTGCCGTCCAGATACGCCGCATGCGCCCGCCGCAGGTCCGCGCCCGCCGGGTCCGCTCCGGGCTCGTCCTCCACCAGCACCAGCAGTCCGTGCCGCTGGCCCACTTCACGGATCCAGCCGGCGTCCGCCCGCCGCCCGAAGCGGTTGACCGCCACGACGGCGGCGGTCTGAGTCGTCACCACGTCCGCCACCGCGGCCGGATCGAGGCAGTAGCTGTCGCCGTCCACATCGGCGAACACCGGCACCGCGCCCAACTCCACCACGGCCCGGGCCACTTCGGCGCTGCCATACGCCGGCACCACGACCTCATCACCCGCACGCACACCGGCCGACTTGAGCGTTCCTACTGTCCGCATACAGCGGATCCTGGTCAGCTGAGATGAACTTCGAGTTACGCCCATCACCCGGGGGGCAGAACAAAAAAGCTCCGGTCCCTGAACCAGAGGTTCAGGGACCGGAGCTGAATAATTGTTCGGCGGCGTCCTACTCTCCCACAGGGTCCCCCCTGCAGTACCATCGGCGCTGAAAGGCTTAGCTTCCGGGTTCGGAATGTAACCGGGCGTTTCCCTAACGCAATGACCACCGAAACACTATGAAGTTAACCAACCCGGCAAAAACACAGGTCGTTACTTCAGAACCTACACAGTGGACGCGAGCAACTGAGGACAAGCCCTCGGCCTATTAGTACCAGTCAACTCCACCCGTTACCGGGCTTCCATATCTGGCCTATCAACCCAGTCGTCTACTGGGAGCCTTAACCCCTCAAAGGGGGTGGGAGTCCTCATCTCGAAGCAGGCTTCCCGCTTAGATGCTTTCAGCGGTTATCCTTTCCGAACGTAGCCAACCAGCCATGCCCTTGGCAGGACAACTGGCACACCAGAGGTTCGTCCGTCCCGGTCCTCTCGTACTAGGGACAGCCCTTCTCAAGACTCCTACGCGCACAGCGGATAGGGACCGAACTGTCTCACGACGTTCTAAACCCAGCTCGCGTACCGCTTTAATGGGCGAACAGCCCAACCCTTGGGACCGACTCCAGCCCCAGGATGCGACGAGCCGACATCGAGGTGCCAAACCATCCCGTCGATATGGACTCTTGGGGAAGATCAGCCTGTTATCCCCGGGGTACCTTTTATCCGTTGAGCGACGGCGCTTCCACAAGCCACCGCCGGATCACTAGTCCCTACTTTCGTACCTGCTCGACCCGTCAGTCTCACAGTCAAGCTCCCTTGTGCACTTACACTCAACACCTGATTGCCAACCAGGCTGAGGGAACCTTTGGGCGCCTCCGTTACTCTTTAGGAGGCAACCGCCCCAGTTAAACTACCCACCAGACACTGTCCCTGATCCGGATCACGGACCCAGGTTAGACATCCAGCACGACCAGAGTGGTATTTCAACAATGACTCCACAACCACTGGCGTGGCCGCTTCAAAGTCTCCCACCTATCCTACACAAGCCGAACCGAACACCAATATCAAGCTATAGTAAAGGTCCCGGGGTCTTTCCGTCCTGCTGCGCGAAACGAGCATCTTTACTCGTAATGCAATTTCACCGGGCCTATGGTTGAGACAGTCGAGAAGTCGTTACGCCATTCGTGCAGGTCGGAACTTACCCGACAAGGAATTTCGCTACCTTAGGATGGTTATAGTTACCACCGCCGTTTACTGGCGCTTAAGTTCTCAGCTTCGCCAACCCGAAAGTTGACTAACCGGTCCCCTTAACGTTCCAGCACCGGGCAGGCGTCAGTCCGTATACATCGCCTTACGGCTTCGCACGGACCTGTGTTTTTAGTAAACAGTCGCTTCTCGCTGGTCTCTGCGGCCACCACCAGCTCAGAGTGCAAGACTCATCACCAGCAATGGCCCCCCTTCTCCCGAAGTTACGGGGGCATTTTGCCGAGTTCCTTAACCATAGTTCACCCGAACGCCTCGGTATTCTCTACCTGACCACCTGAGTCGGTTTAGGGTACGGGCCGCCATGAAACTCGCTAGAGGCTTTTCTCGACAGCATAGGATCATCCACTTCACCACAATCGGCTCGGCATCAGGTCTCACCCTCAAGTCATCCGGATTTGCCTAGATGACGGGCTACACCCTTACCCCGGGACAACCACCGCCCGGGCTGGACTACCTTCCTGCGTCACCCCATCGCTTACCTACTACCACCTTGGATCGGCGGCTCCACCACGTCCCTTTGTCCGAAGACTCCAGGCCGGCTTCACGGCCTTAGCATTAATGGATTCGATATTGGGCGTTTCAAAGCGGGTACCGGAATATCAACCGGTTGTCCATCGACTACGCCTGTCGGCCTCGCCTTAGGTCCCGACTTACCCTGGGCAGATCAGCTTGACCCAGGAACCCTTAGTCAATCGGCGCACACGTTTCCCACGTGTGTATCGCTACTCATGCCTGCATTCTCACTCGTGAACCGTCCACAACTCGTTTCCACGGCTGCTTCACCCGGCACACGACGCTCCCCTACCCATCACAGCCTCCGTTGGGAGTATTACTGCAATGACACGACTTCGGCGGTGTGCTTGAGCCCCGCTACATTGTCGGCGCGGAATCACTTGACCAGTGAGCTATTACGCACTCTTTCAAGGATGGCTGCTTCTAAGCCAACCTCCTGGTTGTCTCTGCGACTCCACATCCTTTCCCACTTAGCACACGCTTAGGGGCCTTAGTCGATGCTCTGGGCTGTTTCCCTCTCGACCATGGAGCTTATCCCCCACAGTCTCACTGCCGCGCTCTCACTTACCGGCATTCGGAGTTTGGCTAAGGTCAGTAACCCGGTAGGGCCCATCGCCTATCCAGTGCTCTACCTCCGGCAAGAAACACACGACGCTGCACCTAAATGCATTTCGGGGAGAACCAGCTATCACGGAGTTTGATTGGCCTTTCACCCCTAACCACAGGTCATCCCCCAGGTTTTCAACCCTGGTGGGTTCGGTCCTCCACGAAGTCTTACCTCCGCTTCAACCTGCCCATGGCTAGATCACTCCGCTTCGGGTCTTGGGCACGCTACTCAACGCCCTATTCGGACTCGCTTTCGCTACGGCTTCCCCACACGGGTTAACCTCGCAACATACCGCAAACTCGCAGGCTCATTCTTCAAAAGGCACGCAGTCACGACGCAGAGACAAGTCTCTGCGCGACGCTCCCACGGCTTGTAGGCACACGGTTTCAGGTACTATTTCACTCCGCTCCCGCGGTACTTTTCACCATTCCCTCACGGTACTATCCGCTATCGGTCACCAGGGAATATTTAGGCTTAACGGGTGGTCCCGCCAGATTCACACGGGATTTCTCGGGCCCCGTGCTACTTGGGTGGTTCTCAAGCAAGCCGTTGATGTTTCAGCTACGGGGGTCTTACCCTCTACGCCGGACCTTTCGCATGTCCTTCGCCTACACCAACGGTTTCTGACTTGCCTCACAGCCGGCAGACTGCAAAAGAGAACTCCCACAACCCCAACCACGCAACCCCTGCCGGGTATCACACGTGACTGGTTTGGCCTCATCCGGTTTCGCTCGCCACTACTCCCGGAATCACGGTTGTTTTCTCTTCCTGCGGGTACTGAGATGTTTCACTTCCCCGCGTTCCCTCCACACTGCCTATGTGTTCAGCAGCGGGTGACAGCCCATGACGACTGCCGGGTTTCCCCATTCGGACACCCCCGGATCAAAGCTCGGTTGACAGCTCCCCGGGGCCTATCGTGGCCTCCCACGTCCTTCATCGGTTCCTGGTGCCAAGGCATCCACCGTGCGCCCTTAAAAACTTGGCCACAGATGCTCGCGTCCACTGTGCAGTTCTCAAGCAACGACCAGCCACCCACCACCCCAACCCGAAGGCTGAGTTCACTGGGGCCGGCATCGCGAAGGTCCAGACTCACAGTCCGTACCCTCAGATACCCAACAGCGCGCCCGGCCCACTCCATCAATCCCCACGTTCCACGCCGAAGCAGTACTAGTGACAACCAATCAAGTGCGCCGAATAGTCAACGTTCCACCCATGAGCTAACCACCGTCGAACATTTGCCGACGTAGTGGCTCTGGATCTCTTGCGAGATCTAGATGCTCCTTAGAAAGGAGGTGATCCAGCCGCACCTTCCGGTACGGCTACCTTGTTACGACTTCGTCCCAATCGCCAGTCCCACCTTCGACGATTCCCTCCCACAAGGGGTTGGGCCACCGGCTTCGGGTGTTACCGACTTTCGTGACGTGACGGGCGGTGTGTACAAGGCCCGGGAACGTATTCACCGCAGCAATGCTGATCTGCGATTACTAGCAACTCCGACTTCATGGGGTCGAGTTGCAGACCCCAATCCGAACTGAGACCGGCTTTTTGAGATTCGCTCCACCTCGCGGTATCGCAGCTCATTGTACCGGCCATTGTAGCACGTGTGCAGCCCAAGACATAAGGGGCATGATGACTTGACGTCGTCCCCACCTTCCTCCGAGTTGACCCCGGCAGTCTCCTGTGAGTCCCCATCACCCCGAAGGGCATGCTGGCAACACAGAACAAGGGTTGCGCTCGTTGCGGGACTTAACCCAACATCTCACGACACGAGCTGACGACAGCCATGCACCACCTGTACACCGACCACAAGGGGGACCCTGTCTCCAGGGTTTTCCGGTGTATGTCAAGCCTTGGTAAGGTTCTTCGCGTTGCGTCGAATTAAGCCACATGCTCCGCTGCTTGTGCGGGCCCCCGTCAATTCCTTTGAGTTTTAGCCTTGCGGCCGTACTCCCCAGGCGGGGAACTTAATGCGTTAGCTGCGGCACGGACGACGTGGAATGTCGCCCACACCTAGTTCCCAACGTTTACGGCGTGGACTACCAGGGTATCTAATCCTGTTCGCTCCCCACGCTTTCGCTCCTCAGCGTCAGTATCGGCCCAGAGATCCGCCTTCGCCACCGGTGTTCCTCCTGATATCTGCGCATTTCACCGCTACACCAGGAATTCCGATCTCCCCTACCGAACTCTAGCCTGCCCGTATCGAATGCAGACCCGGGGTTAAGCCCCGGGCTTTCACATCCGACGTGACAAGCCGCCTACGAGCTCTTTACGCCCAATAATTCCGGACAACGCTTGCGCCCTACGTATTACCGCGGCTGCTGGCACGTAGTTAGCCGGCGCTTCTTCTGCAGGTACCGTCACTTTCGCTTCTTCCCTGCTGAAAGAGGTTTACAACCCGAAGGCCGTCATCCCTCACGCGGCGTCGCTGCATCAGGCTTTCGCCCATTGTGCAATATTCCCCACTGCTGCCTCCCGTAGGAGTCTGGGCCGTGTCTCAGTCCCAGTGTGGCCGGTCGCCCTCTCAGGCCGGCTACCCGTCGTCGCCTTGGTAGGCCATCACCCCACCAACAAGCTGATAGGCCGCGGGCTCATCCTTCACCGCCGGAGCTTTCCACCACCAGACCATGCGGTCGGTAGTCGTATCCGGTATTAGACCCCGTTTCCAGGGCTTGTCCCAGAGTGAAGGGCAGATTGCCCACGTGTTACTCACCCGTTCGCCACTAATCCCCTCCCGAAGGAGGTTCATCGTTCGACTTGCATGTGTTAAGCACGCCGCCAGCGTTCGTCCTGAGCCAGGATCAAACTCTCCGTGAATGTTTACCCGTAATCGGGTCAACACACACGAGAGCGGAACGAGTGGGCGGAATAAGCCCTCTCGTTCACAGCGTCCTCGCTGTGTGTGCCACCCCGACCGCATGGGCCGTGGTGGGCTTTTCAAAGGAACCTCATCCTCCGGAGTGTTTCCGGTGGACGGGGTATCAACATATCTGGCGTTGACTTTTGGCACGCTGTTGAGTTCTCAAGGAACGGACGCTTCCTTTGTGCCTGTTTCACCAGGCTCTCCGGGCGCTTCCCTTCGGTCTTGCGTTTCCGACTCTATCAGATCCTTGCGGGCCCGATTTTCGCCGCTGCGTTTCCGCCTTCCGGCTTCTTCGCGTTTCCGACTCTATCAGATCCGATTTCGTTCCGTTTCCGGCTCGAATTCGTTCTGATTTCCCGTCGGGGGGGGGTGCCTTTCGGCTGATCCGACTTTATCAGATTGCTCTGGGTCGGAATTCCGCCCGGTCTTCCCGGGACGCTCCGTACGCACGGCGTGCGGCGCTTCCCGTTCAGGCGGAGACGTAAACGTACTGGAGCGGGGGGCCCGGATGCAAATCCGGGCGCCCCGCTCCTACTTGAGTACGTTCGTACGACTCTGTGCGTCAGACCTCGATGACCACGGGGAGGATCATCGGGCGGCGGCGGTAGTTGTCCGACACCCACTTGCCGACGGTGCGGCGGACCAGCTGCTGGAGCTGGTGGGGCTCCGTGATGCCGTCCTGGGCCGACTTGGCCAGGGCCTCGTCGATCTTGGGGATCACGCCGGAGAAGGCGCCGTCGTCGATGCCCGAGCCACGGGCGTGGATGTCCGGGCCGCCGACGATCTTGCCGGTGGTGCTGTCCACGACCACATAGACCGAGATGATGCCCTCGTCGCCGAGGATGCGGCGGTCCTTGAGGTGGGCCTCGGTGACATCGCCGACCGAGAGGCCGTCGACATAGACATAGCCGGCCTGGACCTTGCCGACGATCTTGGCGACGCCGTCGACCAGGTCGACCACCACGCCGTCCTCGGCGATGACGATCCGGTCCTTCCGTACGCCGGTCAGGGCGCCCAGCTCGGCGTTGGCCCGCAGATGGCGCCATTCGCCGTGCACCGGCATGAGGTTCTTCGGCTTGCAGATGTTGTAGAAGTACAGCAGCTCGCCGGCCGAGGCGTGGCCCGAGACATGGACCTTGGCGTTGCCCTTGTGGACCACGTCCGCGCCCCATCGGGTGAGGCCGTTGATCACGCGGTAGACCGCGTTCTCGTTGCCCGGGATGAGGGACGAGGCCAGGATCACCGTGTCGCCCTGGACGATCCTGATCTGGTGATCGCGGTTGGCCATCCGGGAGAGGGCGGCCATCGGCTCGCCCTGGGAACCCGTGCAGACCAGCACGACCTCGTCGTCGGGAAGATCGTCGAGCGCCTTGACGTCGACGACCAGGCCGGCGGGGACCTTCAGATAGCCCAGCTCGCGGGCGATGCCCATGTTGCGGACCATCGAGCGGCCGACGAAGGCGACCCGGCGGCCGTACTCATGGGCGGCATCGAGGATCTGCTGGATGCGGTGCACATGGCTGGCGAAGCTGGCGACGATGATGCGCTTCTGGGCGTTGGCGAACACCGTGCGCAGGACGTTGGAGATGTCCCGCTCGGGCGGGACGAAGCCCGGGACCTCGGCGTTCGTGGAGTCGGAGAGCAGAAGGTCGATGCCTTCCTCGCCGAGTCGCGCGAAGGCGGGGAGGTCGGTCAGACGGCGGTCCAGCGGGAGCTGGTCCATCTTGAAGTCGCCGGTGTGCACGACCATGCCCGCGGGGGTGCGGATCGCGACGGCCAGGGCGTCGGGGATCGAGTGGTTGACCGCGACGAACTCGCAGTCGAACGAGCCGATCCTCTCGGTGTGCCCCTCCTTCACCTCAAGGGTGTAGGGGCGGATGCGGTGCTCCTGAAGCTTGGCCTCGATCAGGGCGAGGGTCAGCTTCGAGCCGATGAGGGGGATGTCCGGCTTCTCGCGCAGGAGGTAGGGGACAGCACCGATGTGGTCCTCGTGGCCGTGCGTGAGCACGATGCCGTCGATGTCGTCGAGGCGGTCCCTGATGGACGTGAAGTCCGGAAGGATCAGGTCGATTCCGGGCTGCTCCTCCTCGGGGAAGAGCACTCCGCAGTCGACGATCAGCAGCCGGCCGTCGAATTCGAAGACCGTCATGTTGCGGCCGATTTCACCCAGGCCGCCGAGGGGGGTGACGCGCAGGCCACCCTTGGGAAGCTTCGGCGGAGCGCCGAGCTCAGGATGCGGATGACTCAAAAGACTCTCCTCACCACACGCGCCACGCTGCCGTCGAGGGCACGTGGCGCGCATGACATTCGTGCACTTGCTGTAGGGCGATTGTTGGTCCGTATTCAGTTATGAAGTCTGTGATCAGAGCTGTACCCCGCCGGCGGCAAGATCGCGCGTCAGCTGCTCGGTCTCCTCGGGGGAGAGCTCGACGAGCGGCAGCCGCAGCGGGCCGGCGGGCAGTCCCTGGAGGCCGAGCGCGGCCTTGGTCGTGATGACGCCCTGGGTCCGGAACATGCCGGTGAAGACGGGCAGCAGCTTCTGGTGGATCTCGGTGGCCTTGGTGACATCGCCATTGAGATGGGCGTCCAGGAGCGCGCGCAGCTCGGGGGTCACGATATGGCCGACCACGGAGACGAAGCCGACGGCCCCGACCGAGAGCAGCGGGAGGTTCAGCATGTCGTCGCCGCTGTACCAGGCCAGGCTGGAGCGGGCGATCGCCCAGCTGGCGCGGCCGAGGTCGCCCTTGGCGTCCTTGTTGGCGACGATCCGGGGGTGCTCGGCGAGCCGGACGATGGTCTCGGTGTTGATCGGGACACCGCTGCGGCCCGGGATGTCGTAGAGCATCACCGGCAGCTCGGTGGCGTCCGCGATGGCCGTGAAGTGGCGGAGCAGGCCCTCCTGCGGGGGCTTGCTGTAATACGGGGTCACCGCGAGCAGGCCATGGGCGCCGGCGTCCTGGGCGGCGCGGGCGAGCTCAAGGCTGTGGTGGGTGTCGTTGGTGCCGGCTCCGGCAACGACAAAGGCGCGATCGCCGACCGCATCGACCACCGCGCGGACCAGCTGCGCTTTCTCCGCATCGCTGGTGGTCGGGGACTCTCCGGTGGTGCCGTTGACGACGAGGCCGTCATTGCCGGCGTCCACCAGATGGGCGGCGAGCCGCTGCGCGCCGTCGAGATCGAGAGCGCCATCCGCCGTGAACGGCGTGACCATGGCGGTCAGCACCCGCCCGAAGGGGGTCTGCGGTGTGGAAGTCGGAGCCATGGGTCCCACGCTACTCGTAGCTCACCGCGGGATGCGCCTCTGGGGAGCCGGGATGTGGACACCGGCACTGCCTGCTCGGGGGTTCAAGCAGTGCCGGGTCCGTCTGTTCAGCGTAGATGAACTTCTCAAAATGCCGCAATCCGGACACTTCGCACGTCTGTCCTGCGCGCTCCGTCATCCGGCCCGCAACCTGGGCCTTACGGAGCGATCCGGCCATTCGCATTGAATGCGCCGTACGTGAGCGGCATGAGCTTGGCCCAGTGGGCCTCCATCTGCTCGCCGACCATCTCGATCTCCCGCTGAGGGAAGGAGGGCACCTTCGCCTGCTCGTGCTGCGTGCGCAGACCCAGGAAGTGCATCAGGGAGCGGGCATTGCAGGTCGCGTACATGGAGGAGAACAGGCCAACGGGGAGCACCGCGCGGGCGACCTCGCGGGCGACGCCGGCGGCGAGCATCTCCTGGTACGCCTCGTAGGCCTGGCGGTAGGAATCCTCCATGACGCGGCCGGTGAGCTCCTGCTGCGCCGGGGTGCCCTCGACGAATTCGTACTTGCCGGGGCGGCCCTGCTGGACGAGCTTGCGGTCCTGGCCGGGGACGTAGAAGACCGGATCCAGGCGGCGGTAGCGGCCGGACTCCTCGTTGTACGACCAGCCGACGCGGTGCCGCATGAACTCGCGGAAGACGAAGATCGGCGCGCTGATGAAGAACGTCATGGAGTTGTGCTCGAAGGGGCTGCCGTGCCGGTCCCGCATGAGGTAGTTGATCAACCCCTTGGAGCGCTCCGGGTCCTTCTGGAGCTCCTCCAGGGACTGCTCGCCGGCCGTGGAGACACGGGCCGCCCAGAGCACATCGCTGTCCGCGGCGCTGTGCTTGACCAGCTCGACCGTCACCTCGCTCCGGAAGCTGACGGCTGCACTGTCGGGGCTCTCAGTGCTCTCGGCAGGGGTCTGGGACACCGGCGGTTCCTTCCATTCGTTCCTCGTGCGCGCCCAGCCTACGACCCGCCGGTGACAGTCCGGGAAATGCGACGTGATGCCGCGTTAGCCGCAAAACGGGCGGCTCTGTAGCAGCCTGCGGAGCGGCAGTTGATATTTTTCACAGAAGTCCCTGAAAACGGGCACCAACCGGACGCCGCAGACGTCTAACCCTGTGACAGTGCCCACCTCGAGGTTCCTAGGAGAGCCCGCTCATGTTCCGCCGGCGAGAGCCCGTCCCGTTCGCCTTCGTTGCCGAGGCAGACCGGTTCCGCAGCAATGTCACTCCCCCGCCGCGCCAGCGCGCTTCCCGCGCGCAGCTCCTCGGCCAGTCTCTCATCACGCTGACAGTCGTGGGCGGCCTGGCCGGCGCCCTGCTGTTCGGCCTTCCTGCCCTGCAGCAGGACAGTTCCGGTCCGAGCCGGGTGCATCAGTCCGAGGCGCATCGCTGAACGGACGGGCGGGGCGTGCCGCAAAGTGGTTCCGCTCCGCCGGTCCCGATAACCTCACCGGTCACAGCTTCAGTCAGCGTGCCCATGAGTGAGGATCAGCCGTGCCCCTGCCCTTTCTGACGGCCGACCGCGACCTCGACCTCGACACCGGTGCCGCGGATACCGCCGCACTCCCGCATGACGAGCCCGACCACTGGCGCCGTCCCTACCGCCCCGGACCGTGGCGCGTAGGGGCGGCGGCGGTGCTTTTGCTGCTCGCCTCGTTCGTCCTGATCTCCGCGATGATCATCGCGATGGCCGGCTCGCTGCCCGGCGCCGCGGCCTGTGCGGTGGTGGGGGCACTGATGATCGCCCTCGCGCTACGGCTGCTGCGCGTCGGTCTGTGGGTCAGCTCGCACGGTCTGCGCCAGGTGAACCTGCTGCGTACGGCGACCGAGCCGTGGAGCGCCATCGGCTCCGTCCGTACCCGCCAGCAGCCGGTGCGCTGGCTGGGGCTGCCGCGGACGGTGCAGGGCCAGGCCCTGATCATCGAGCGGTCCCAGGGTGAGCCGCTGCGGACCCTGATCACGGACCACAACGGCGACTTCCTGTCCCGTCCGGAGGCCTTCGAGCGGGCCGCGGACGTACTGGAGGCATGGGCGGCGGAGTACCGCGCCTGAGTTCCGGGCCCACATCCGCCCCGGGCGCCGCCGCGCCTACGGATCAGGATCCGGCCGGCCCTGATCCGTAGGACGGCCTAGGCGGCCGGTACGGGCTTGTTGTCGTGCAGGGCGATGGCGCGCTGCATCGCCTTACGGGCGCGCGGGGTGTCCCGGGCGTCGTGGTAGGCGACCGCGAGCCGGAACCACGTACGCCAGTCGCCGGGGGCTTCCTCCGTCTCGGCCTGCCGCCGGGCGAAGGCCTCGTCGGCCGCGTCCCGGTCGATCCGGCCGCCGGGGGTGCGCCGCAGCTCGTCGGCGGGCAGTCCGCCCTCTGCCTCCAGCGCCCGGGACAGCCGGTGGGCGTCGCGGGCGAAGCGGGTGTTGTGCCAGAGGAACCAGCCGCCGACGCACGGCAGCAGGAAGGCCACCGCTCCCATGCCCATGGCTGCCGGCTCACCGGTCAGCAGGAGGAGTACGCCCTCCAGCGCCACCACGCCGAACACCAGGACCAGCACGGTGGCGAGGAAGAAGTACGTGATCTTTCCGCCCATACCCGTCAGCCCAGGTCGAGGAAGTTTTCCAGGCCCACGGTCAGGCCCGGAGTGTTCACCACCCGGCGCACACCGAGCAGGATGCCCGGCATGAAGCTGCTGTGGTGGAGGGAGTCATGGCGGATGGTGAGGGTCTCGCCCTCCCCGCCGAAGAGCACCTCCTGGTGGGCCAGCAGACCGCGCAGCCGTACGGAGTGCACGGGGACGCCGTCCACGTCCGCGCCACGGGCGCCGTCCAGCGCGGTGCTGGTGGCGTCCGGCTGCGGGGCGCAGCCGGCCTCCTCACGGGCCTTGGCGATCAGCTGGGCGGTGCGGGCGGCGGTGCCGGACGGGGCGTCCGCCTTCTTCGGGTGGTGCAGCTCGACGACCTCGACCGACTCGAAGAAGCGGGCCGCCTGCTGGGCGAACTGCATGGTCAGCACCGCGCCGATGGAGAAGTTCGGGGCGATGAGGACGCCCGCGCCGGGCGAGGCGGCGAGCGAGGTGCGCAGCTGCGCGAGGCGCTCATCGGTCCACCCGGTCGTGCCGACCACCGCGTGAATACCGTGACGCACACAGAAGTCGAGGTTGCCCATCACCGCGCCGGGGTTGGTCAGCTCGACCACGACCTGGGCACCGGCCTCGACCAGCGTCTCCAGCTTGTCGCCCCGGCCCAGCCCGGCGACCATCTCCATGTCCTCGGCGGACTCGACGGCCCGTACGGCCTCGGAGCCGATGCGCCCCTGGGCTCCCAGTACGGCCACGCGCAGCTTGCTCATCGTTTCCCGTCTCTCTCTTGGTGGTATCGCAGCGGGGCCTACGCGACGACGTCGTCCAGCCGGGCCGCCTGCCGGTCCTTCAGCGGGCCGATGACGGACAGCGAGGGGCGGGTGCCCAGGACGTCCCGGGCCACCTCGCGCACCTCGTCCGGGGTGACGGCGGCGATCCGCGCGAGCATCTCGTCGACCGACATCTGCTCGCCCCAGCACAGCTCACTCTTGCCGATGCGGTGCATCAGCGCGCCGGTGTCCTCCAGCCCGAGGACGGTCGAGCCGCGCAGCTGGCCGATCGCACGGCGGATCTCGTCGTCGGTGAGGCCCTGGGACGCCACCTGGTCGAGTTCGTCGCGGCAGATCTTGAGGACGTCGTGCACCTGGCTCGGGCGGCAGCCGGCGTAGACGCCGAACAGCCCGCAGTCGGCGAAGCCCGAGGTGTACGAGTACACGCTGTAGGCCAGGCCGCGCTTCTCGCGGACCTCCTGGAAGAGGCGGGAGCTCATCCCGCCGCCCAGGGCGGTGTTCAGCACGCCCATCGCCCAGCGCCGGTCGTCGGTGCGCGCCATCCCGGGCATCCCGAGGATCACATGGGCCTGCTCGGTCTTGCGGTTGAGCAGTTCGACGCGGCCGGCGGTGCGGATGGCGCGGGCGCCGGAGCGCGGCGCCATCGGGGTGGCGTCCGTCCGGTCCAGGGCCCCGGCCTGCTCGAAGGCGCGGCGGACCAGGCGGACGACCTTGGCGTGGTCGATGTTGCCGGCGGCCGTGACGACGAGGTGCGTGGGGTCGTAGTGCTTCTTGTAGAAGCGGCGGATGCGCTCGGGGGTGAGGGCGTTGACGGTGTCGACGGTGCCCAGGACCGGGCGGCCGAGCGGGGTGTCGCCGAGCATGGTGTGCGCGAACAGGTCGTGCACGCAGTCGCCCGGGTCGTCCTCGGTCATCGCGATCTCTTCGAGGATGACGCCGCGCTCGGCGTCCACGTCCTCGGCCTCCACCAGCGAGCCGGTGAGCATGTCGCACACCACGTCTATGGCGAGCGGCAGATCGGTGTCGAGCACCCGCGCGTAGTAGCAGGTGTACTCCTTCGCGGTGAAGGCGTTCATCTCGCCGCCGACCGCGTCGATGGCGGCGGAGATGTCCAGCGCGCTGCGCCGCTCGGTGCCCTTGAAGAGCAGGTGCTCAAGGTAGTGCGTGGCGCCGTTCAGGGACGGGGTCTCGTCACGGGAGCCGACGTTCGCCCAGATCCCGAAGGTGACGGAGCGGACCGTCGGCAGCGTCTCGGTGACGATGCGCAGGCCGCCGGGGAGGGTGGTCCGGCGGACCGTACCGGCGCCCGCGGTGCCCTTGAGAAGCGTTTGGGTACGGGCGACGGCCCGCCCCTCCGTGGAGGTGCGGGCCGTCGTCGTGTGCGTACGAGACGTCACTTGGCGGCGTCGTCCTTCGTGTCCGCGGCCGCGTCCTCTTCCTCGATCACGGGGATCAGGGAGAGCTTGCCGCGCTGGTCGATCTCGGCGATCTCGACCTGGACCTTGGCGCCGACCGCGACCACGTCCTCGACGTTCTCCACCCGCTTGCCACCGGCGAGCTTGCGGATCTGCGAGATGTGGAGCAGACCGTCCTTGCCCGGGAGCAGGGAGACGAACGCACCGAAGGTGGTGGTCTTGACGACCGTGCCCAGGTAGCGCTCGCCGACCTCCGGCATGGTCGGGTTGGCGATGCCGTTGATCGTGGCGCGGGCGGCCTCGGCGGCCGGGCCGTCGGCGGCACCGATGTAGATCGTGCCGTCGTCCTCGATCGTGATGTCGGCGCCGGTGTCCTCCTGGATCTGGTTGATCATCTTGCCCTTGGGGCCGATGACCTCACCGATCTTGTCCACCGGGATCTTGACGGTGATGATCCGCGGGGCGTTCGGGGACATCTCGTCCGGAACGTCGATGGCCTCGTTCATCACATCGAGGATGTGCAGACGGGCGTCGCGGGCCTGCTTGAGCGCGGCGGCCAGGACGGAGGCCGGGATGCCGTCCAGCTTGGTGTCCAGCTGGAGGGCGGTCACGAAGGTCTTCGTGCCGGCGACCTTGAAGTCCATGTCGCCGAAGGCGTCCTCCGCACCGAGGATGTCGGTGAGGGCGACGTAGTGGGTCTGGCCGTCGATCTCCTGGGAGATCAGGCCCATGGCGATACCGGCGACCGGGGCCTTGAGGGGCACACCGGCGTTCAGCAGCGACATGGTCGAGGCGCAGACCGAGCCCATGGACGTCGAGCCGTTGGAGCCCAGCGCCTCGGAGACCTGGCGGATCGCGTAGGGGAACTCCTCGCGGGTCGGCAGCACCGGCACGATGGCGCGCTCGGCGAGCGCACCGTGGCCGATCTCCCGGCGCTTGGGCGCACCCACGCGGCCGGTCTCACCGACGGAGTACGGCGGGAAGTTGTAGTTGTGCATGTAGCGCTTGCGGGTCACCGGGGAGAGGGTGTCCAGCTGCTGCTCCATGCGGAGCATGTTGAGGGTGGTGACGCCCAGGATCTGGGTCTCGCCACGCTCGAACAGGGCGGAACCGTGCACCCGCGGGATGGCCTCGACCTCGGCGGCGAGCGTACGGATGTCCGTGACGCCGCGGCCGTCGATGCGCTTCTTCTCCTTGATGACGCGCTCACGGACCAGGCTCTTGGTCAGCGAACGGTACGCGGCGGAGATCTCCTTCTCGCGGCCCTCGAACTGCGGGAGCAGCTTCTCGGCGGCCACGCCCTTGACGCGGTCCAGCTCGGTCTCGCGCTCCTGCTTGCCGGCGATGGTCAGCGCCTGGGAGAGCTCGTCCTTGACCGCGGCGGTGAGCGCCTCCAGGACGTCGTCCTGGTAGTCGAGGAAGATCGGGAACTCACCGACGGGCTTGGCGGCCTTGGCGGCGAGGTCCGACTGGGCCTTGCACAGGACCTTGATGAAGGGCTTGGCGGCTTCCAGACCGGCGGCGACGACCTCTTCGGTCGGGGCCTCGGCGCCGTCCTTGACCAGCTGGATGGTCTTCTCGGTGGCCTCGGCCTCGACCATCATGATCGCGACGTCGCCGTCCGGGAGGACGCGGCCGGCCACGACCATGTCGAAGACGGCGTTCTCGAGCTCGCTGTGGGTCGGGAACGCCACCCACTGGCCGTTGATCAGGGCGACACGGGTGCCGCCGACCGGGCCGGAGAAGGGCAGGCCGGCCAGCTGCGTGGAGCAGGAGGCGGCGTTGATGGCGACCACGTCGTAGAGGTGGTCGGGGTTGAGCGCCATGACCGTCTCGACGATCTGGATCTCGTTGCGCAGGCCCTTCTTGAAGGAGGGGCGCAGCGGCCGGTCGATCAGGCGGCAGGTGAGGATCGCGTCCTCGGAGGGGCGGCCCTCACGGCGGAAGAAGGAACCGGGGATCTTCCCGGCTGCGTACATCCGCTCCTCGACGTCGACGGTCAGCGGGAAGAAGTCCAGCTGGTCCTTCGGCGTCTTGGAAGCGGAGGTGGCCGACAGCACCATGGTGTCGTCGTCCAGGTACGCCACGGCGGAACCGGCGGCCTGCTTGGCCAGGCGGCCCGTCTCGAAGCGGATGGTGCGGGTGCCGAAGGAACCGTTGTCGATCACGGCTTCGGCGTAGTGGGTCTCGTTCTCCACCAGGAATATCTCCTCGTATGTGTCCGCTGCCCGTGTGGCAGGGGACCGTCTTCGGTGGAGCGCCGGAACGGGCCGGTCTTCGATCGAAGCACCCGGAGCGAGGGCCATGGATCTCCATGGATCATCCGGGGGCCACTACCGAGGACCGGCGGCCAGGTGGCGCTCCTACCGCGTTCGCTTTTTGCGATATGGCACCAGACTACAAAGCTTCCGTCCACCTCGCGGCGGGGCGGAGATCCGGTGCATATGGCAAAGGGAGCGGCCCCCGGTGGGAACCGCTCCCTCTACGGCGTCTTACTTGGCGCCCGCCGCGCCGCGGCGGATGCCCAGGCGCTCGACCAGCGCACGGAAGCGCGTGATGTCCTTCTTCGCCAGGTACTGCAGCAGGCGACGGCGCTGGCCGACGAGCAGCAGCAGACCACGGCGGGAGTGGTGGTCGTGCTTGTGGGTCTTGAGGTGCTCGGTCAGGTCCGAGATGCGACGGGAGAGCATCGCGACCTGAACCTCGGGGGAACCGGTGTCACCCTCCTTGGTGGCGAACTCGGCCATGATCTGCTTCTTCGTGGCGGCGTCGAGCGACACGCGGTACTCCTCTTGGTTTCGGCCCGTGAGCGCCCCTGGATTTGCTTCACAGGGAATCTTGGATGACTCGACCGGGCCGTCACACAGCGTACCAGCTGGCAACGGCCCCCCGACCGGCTGGTCGGGGGGCCGCGGAAAAGCCCGGTGCAGCGGGGGTGCTAGCTGCCGGTGAGGCCGCGCACCGTGGCGTACACGTCCAGGACCGCCAGGCACAGCGGCACCAGGGACAGCAGGATCAGACCGTCGAAGAGGTCGAAGATCCGGCCCCAGAAGGGGGTGACGCCCTTGCGCGGGACGACCAGGCCGACGCCCACCAGGAGGGCGGCGCCCGCCGCGATGCTGCTGGAGAACCAGACGGTCCGGATGTTCAGCGGACCGGAGTCCTGGAAGCGCTGCAGCTCGACGAAGATCTCCGTCGGCGGGTTCAGCGCGATGCCCAGGATCAGCAGGACGATCGTCAGGATGCCCGCGATGGTCAGGCAGGCGACCTGCGCGGTGTAGTCGAAGAGCCGGGCGCGGAGCATGATCGTGATGCCCGCGGCCATCGCCAGCAGCTGGGCCCACATGTTGTCGGAGAAGCCGAGGACGGCACCGGCCGAGCCGACGACCAGGGCGGCGCAGCCGGCGACCAGGCCGAGCAGCAGCTCGTGCCCGCGCTTGGCCTGGTTGCCGATCTTGACGAAGTCGACGGACTCGGTCTCGCCGCTGTTGTCGTAGGAACCCTTGGCGATCTGGTCGGGCGACTTGTAGCCGATGGGCAGCCGGGCGAAGCGGGCGGAGAGGCCGGGCAGCCAGGCGACCAGGGCGATGGCGACGACGGCGGTGACGGCGGCGACCTCGCTGGGCCCGGCGTCGGTGAGGATCGCGGCGAAGACCGCGAGGGTGCCCATGGCGGAGAGGAACGCGGCGGCGACGAAGGGTGCGTCACCGCGCGGCAGCAGGACCACCAGGAGCGCGGAGGCGATCAGCACGGTCACACAGCCGACGAGGAGGTGCAGCCGGCCGGGGCCGGCGCCCTCCTCGACGGGGAAGATGCCGGAGCCGGCGAGCAGCAGATGCGGAAGTGCTGCCAGGCCCAGCGCGATGGAGGAGCCGTGGTCGTCGTAGACGCGGGCGCGGACGCCGGCCAGGGCGACCAGGACGATGCCGACGACACCGGCGATGATGCCGGGCAGGCGGTGCATGTCGCGGTCGATGGGGTTCGAGAACCACAGGGCGAACGCCATCATGACGAGCAGGAGCACACCGGCGGTGAGGCCGACGACATGCATGAGGTCGTCGCTCCAGCGGCTGCGGTTGCGCTTGACCGCGGAGGCGACGGCGTCGGAGACATCGTCGAAGACCGGGAGCGGCAGCGACTCGGCGAACGGCTTCAGAAGAAGGAGGTCGCCGTCGAGGATCTGCTGCTGCGCGAGCGACTGACCGGCGTCAAGTACCGTGCCGTCGCGGCGTACAAGGTGATAGCCGGTCGGGGCGCCCTCCGCCTGGGACTGACCGGAGAGCCGCAGAATCTCCGGATAAATGTCCACGAGTGCGACGTCCTCCGGCAGAGCCACGTCGATCCGTGCGTCCGGCGCGGCGACTGTGACCCGGCAAAAGCCGGTGCCAGTGCTCGTGCTCACCTGGCGGTTCCCCCTATCCGTTGGGCGTTTTGTCGCGTCGCGCGCCCTATATATAGAGCCGTCTCCACGGGGCTGGGGCACGCTCGCGAGGCGTCAGCGTACCGTCCAATTCAGCGGCCGCCCCACCCGCCCCGAGACTTGACGCTTAACAGTAGGATCAACGCCTGCGTCGGGCCAAGTACTTGGCCCGGGGGACCGTCGAATCCAACGGGGGCGGTCCGAGACTGCGAGATGCATGAAGGACTGATGCCTCGGTGAGCGTTGTCATCGTCAAGCGCCCGCCCCGCGCGCTGCCACCCGAAGTCCCCTCGGAGGAGGTGACACTCGAGGCACCTCCGGAGCTTCCGCGTGAGGGTGAATCAGAGAACATGCTGATGACCCTTATGCCCATGATGGGCATGGCGTCCTCAGCGGGATTCTTGTTCATGGGCAATCAGCCGTTCATGAAAATCATGGGCGGCTTTATGGTGGCGTCCACTCTGGCAATGGCGATCGTGCAGATCGTCAAGGCCCGCCAAGGGCCTTCCGGGCAAATGCTCCAAGAGCGCCAGGATTACCTCAAGTACCTTACGCAGAAGCGAAAAGAGGTACGGCGCACCGCGCGCAAGCAGCGGGACGCCCAGCTGTACACCCACCCCGACCCGAGCCAGTTGTGGTCCATCGTGGCCGAGGGCAAACGGGTATGGGAGCGCCGGTCGGGCGATCCGGACTTCGGACAGGTACGGCTGGGGCTCGGGCCGCAGCAGCTGGCCACTCCCCTGCGGGCTCCGGAGACCGCTCCGGTCGACGAGCTGGAGCCGCTCACCGCGCATGCGATGAAGGAGTTCCTGGACAAGCACGGGCACTTGGACAACCTGCCGCTGGCGGTCTCGCTGCGTGCCTTCTACCACCTGACCGTCTCCGGTGACCCCGACACGGTCTACGGCGCCTCGCGCGCCGTCATCGCCCAGCTGTGCACTCTGCACTCGCCCGAGGACCTGATGGTCGCGGTCGTCGCCGCGCCCGGTGCGCAGGCGGAGTGGGAGTGGACGAAGTGGCTGCCGCACGTGCAGGACAAGACCACGGACGGCGCCGGTTCGCGCCGGCTGGTCGTCGGCGACCTCGGTGAGGTCGAGGAGCTGCTCGCGGACGACCTGGACGGCCGTGGCCGGTTCAACCCGCAGGGCACTCCGGTGACCGACTCCCCGCATGTGGTGATCGTGCTGGACGGCGGCGATGTGCCGATGGACTCGGTGATCGCCGGGGCCGAGGGCCTGCAGGGCGTCACCATCCTGGAGGTCGTACCGGGTGATCTGGACGAGATCCGGGGCGGTCTGGCCGTACAGGTCCAGCCGGGCAAGCTGGTGCTGGAGTCGGCCAGCGGCGCGGTCTACCACGGTGTCTGCGACACCCTGTCGATCGCCGAGTCGGAGTCCCTGGCGCGCCAGCTGGCCCCGCTGCGGGCGGGTTCCGGTGCCGACGGCGAAGAACCGCTGCTGTCGAACCTGGACTTCACCGATCTGCTGAACCTCGGTGACGCCGGTTCCGTCGATGTGTCGCGTACCTGGCGGCCGCGCACGCTCCACGAGCGGCTGCGGGTGCCGATCGGTGTCGACAAGGACGGCCAGCCCGTCATGCTCGACATCAAGGAGGCCTCGCAGGAGGGCATGGGCCCGCACGGTCTGTGTGTCGGTGCGACCGGTTCCGGTAAGTCCGAGGTGCTGCGCACCCTGGTGCTCGCGCTCGCGGTGACCCACTCCTCGGAGACCCTCAACTTCATCCTCGCGGACTTCAAGGGTGGCGCCACCTTCACCGGTATGTCCGAGATGCCGCACGTCGCGGCCGTCATCACCAACCTCGGTGAGGACGTCACCCTGATCGACCGCATGCGCGACTCGATCACCGGTGAACTCCAGCGCCGTCAGGAGCTGCTGCGCTCCGCGGGCAACTACGCCAACATCACCGACTACGAGAAGGCACGTGCCGCGGGTGCGCCCCTGGACCCGCTGCCGTCGCTGGTGATGGTGCTCGACGAGTTCTCCGAGCTGCTGACCGCCAAGCCCGACTTCATCGACATGTTCATCCAGATCGGCCGTATCGGCCGGTCGATGGGTGTGCACATGCTGCTCGCCTCGCAGCGTCTGGAAGAGGGCAAGCTGCGCGGTCTGGACACCTTCCTGTCCTACCGGCTGGGTCTGCGGACGTTCTCCGCGGCCGAGTCGCGGACCGCGATCGGTGTGCCGGACGCCTACCACCTGCCGAACGTCCCCGGTTCCGGCATCCTCAAGTACGACACCGAGACGATGGTCCAGTTCAAGGCCGCGTACGTCTCGGGTCCCTACCGCGGTCCCGGTGCCGGCGGCGGCGCCGGCGGCAGCCGGACGCGGCGGCTGCCGGTGCCGTTCACGGCGGCCCCGGTCGTCGAGCAGATCATCGAGGACCCCACGCCGGTCGAGCCGGTCGCCCCGGAACAGGACGACGCGCTCGCCGACACCGTGCTCGATGTCATCGTCCAGCGCATGCAGGGCCAGGGCCCGCCGGCGCACCAGGTGTGGCTGCCGCCGCTGGACGAGCCGCCGACGGTCAACCAGCTGCTGCCGACGCTCGCGGTCACGCCCGAACGGGGTGTGCACGCACCGGAGTACACCGCGCTCGGCAAGCTCGTGGTGCCGGTCGCGCTGGTGGACAAGCCGTTCGAGCAGCGGCGTGACGTGATGTACCTGGACTTCTCCGCCGGTGCCGGTCACGGTCTGGTCGTGGGTGGTCCGCAGTCCGGTAAGTCCACGCTGATCCGGTCCGCCATCGCCTCGTTCGCGCTCACCCACACCCCGGCCGAGGTGCAGTTCTACTGCCTCGACTTCGGTGGCGGCGGCATGCTGTCCATGGAGGGCCTGCCGCACATCGGTGGTGTCGCCTCGCGTCTGGACGCGGAGAAGGTGCGCCGTACGGTCTCCGAGGTCGTCGGCATCCTCAACGAGCGTGAGGAGTTCTTCCGGGCCAACAACATCGACTCGATCGGGACCTACCGCCAGCGGCGGGCCGCGGGCACCTACCCCGACCAGAAGTGGGGCGACGTCTTCCTGGTCATCGACGGCTGGGCGACGTTCAAGACCGACTACGAGCAGATGGACCCGGTGATCCTGGACATCGCCGCCCGGGGTCTCGGTTTCGGTGTCCACCTGATCATCGCCGGCGCGCGCTACACCGAGGTGCGTCCCGCGCTGCGCGACCAGCTCCTCAACCGCGTCGAGCTGCGCCTGGGTGACCCGATGGAGTCGGAGTTCGACCGCAAGCGCGCGGAGAACGTCCCGATGGGCAAGCCCGGTCGCGGTATGTCCCCCGAGAAGCTCGACTTCCTGGCGGCGCTGCCGCGGCTGGACGGGATGAGCGACCCGGAGACGCTCAGCGACGGCATCGCGAACCTGGTGTCGACGGTCAGCGAGCACTGGCAGGGCGACCCCGCCCCCGCGGTGCGGATGCTGCCGACGATGCTGCACGTCAACGAGCTGCCCAAGGGCAGCGACTACCCGGACCACGGGATCGCGATCGGTGTCGACGAGACGACGCTGTCGCCGGCGTTCATCGACTTCGAGACCGACCCGCTGCTGGTCATCTACGGCGAGAGCGAGTCCGGCAAGTCGTCGCTGCTGCGCCTGCTGACCAAGCAGATCGCCGAGCGGTACCCGTCCGACAAGGCGCTGATGGTGGTCTCCGACTACCGTCGTGCGCTGCTCGGCGAGGTTCCCGAGAGCCACCTGTACAAGTACTGCGCCGCGGGGCCGCAGTTGCAGGAGGTCATCAGCGGTCTGGCCGGTTCGCTGGGCCGGCGGATGCCGGGCCCGGACGTCACGCCGGAGCAGCTGCGCAACCGCAGCTGGTACGACCTGCCGGACGCGTTCGTCATCGTGGACGACTACGACCTGGTGGCGACCAGCAGCGGCAACCCGCTGCAGCCGCTGCTGGAGTACCTGCCGTTCGCCCGTGACCTGGGTCTGCGCCTCATCATCGCGCGCAGCTCCTCGGGTGCCGGACGGTCGTCCTTCGAGCCCGTGATGCAGCGCACCAAGGAGCTCGGTGCCCAGGGTCTGATCCTCTCCGCCGATCCGGCCGAGGGTCCGCTGATGGGCAACATCAAGGGCCAGAGCCTGACGCCCGGACGGGCCACGTTCATCACGCGTAAGCGCGGTGCGCAGCTGGTCCAGACGGGCTGGCTGCCGGCGAACGGCCGCTGACCGGCCGGACACGGAACGGCGGTGGGGCGTCCCTCCTGGGAGGGGCGCCCCACCGCCGTTTTTCTTCGGTGCGCGGTGCGTTCGCGCCGGTGCCGGCCGGTGGCCGGGCGCGGTCAGCCGAACGCGCCGTGCTGGGTGACGTCGGGAGCGGGCTGGCCCGGAGCCTCGCCGCCGGACGCCGGGGCGCCCTTGGCGCGGGCGTCGCCGCCGGTGGCGGCAGCGGCGGCGGGCTCGGCGGCCGTCCCCTTCTTGTCCTGCCCGGCCTTCGGGGTCCGCTCCTCGCCGGGGGCCGGCTCCGCGACGTCCGGCTGGGTCCGTACGCCCTTGGCGATGCCCTCGCCGCCACGCGTCTTGGCGTCGCCGTTCTTCGCCGGTCCGAACGGGTCGGGCCCCTGCGCGGCCGTGGAGGTCTCCCAGGTGTGCCGTACGACCGGTCCCCGCGACTGGCCGCCGCCCCCGCCGCGCTTGCCGAACGCGCCGCCGAGGCCGTTGGCGAGCTGGCCGAGCGCCATGAAGCCGTAGGCGACCTCGGGGCCGGACGACGACTGCGTGGTGGCGGAGTTCTTCACCGGCGGTGCCTCGTGGTGTTCCTCGCCGCCCTTGTCCTCGGAGGGTGCGGCGGCCGCGTTCTCCAGGTCGGCGGCGGCCAGTTCGAAGGCCGGCAGGGCGTCGTCGACGGACCGCTTGAGGCGGTGCCACTCCCCCGCGAACGCCTCACCGGCCGGGCCGTGCCAGTTGGCCGCGGCGGCGGTGCCGACGTGCCGGTCCAGATCGCGGACGAGCCCGTCGAGGTGCTTGCCCATCTCCCGCCAGCCGGCCGCCGCTTCGTGCAGGGCTTCGGGGTTGCGTCGCTCGCTCACTTGACGCTCCGCATCATCTCGACCAGCTCTTCCTCGGCCGCCTGCGTATTCGCGACGGTCTCCTTGATCCCTCCGCCGACCTCGGCGAGCCGCTGCTGCAGCTGGACGAGCGCCTGCTCGGCCTGTTCGTACAGCTCACGGAACGGCCGGGCCTCCTCCTCGCTGCCGAAACCGTCCCGAAGGGCCTCGGCATCGGCCCGTCGTCTGAATGCGGCAAGCTGCCGGCCCAGTTCTTCCGCGCGTATCTCGAAGGTCGCACCGAGCTTGTGCAACTCCTCTGTACTGAGCCGGACTTCGTCGGACATCATTTCTCCCCGAATTGAATGACAGCTACCTGCCAACATCGCCTCAGGTCTAGCACACCCGCAATAGGCACGAAGCCCTCTCCGGAGCGGGCGGACGGCGAACCGCGGAATGCATACGGAGCAATATGCGGCAATACCGACAAGCCCCTCCTTGACGACCTGTTCACATCCGTCATTAGACTTCAGGACGCCGGTGCAGCACACGCGGTTGCTGTGCCATCACGTTCAAGGGGGCAGGGATGAGCAACGAACGGCAGATCCAGGACGAGGACCTGATGGACGTCGCCCAGGATCCGGAGCAGGCACACCGGCTGCGTAAGGCACTGAAGGTCCTGGCGGAGAACCCCAACGTCGGCGGCAAGCTCCAGGAGATGGCCAAGGAGGTGCTCTCCGGCCGCATCGGCATGAAGGACGCGATCGAGACGCCGCGGTACATGGACGCGCTGGGTGACCGGATGAACGAGATCCGGCGGGCCGCGGAGAACCAGACCATGGCGGAGCGCGAGGAGTCGCGCGAGAAGTTCGCCGCCTGGCAGAAGGAGCAGGAAGCCAAGGAGGACGAGGAGCGCGCCGAGCGCGACGGTCCGACGGGCAACATCGTGTCCACTCCGCGGCGCGGCGGCCGGGGCGGCGGGCACCGGGGCTGACCGGCCACCGCCCGCGCGATGCCGGGCGGCGGTGCGGCGGGAGCGGCCGATCTTTTCCGCCGCCGAAATCAGTTCAAAGAGTCCATAGAGGCGATACGGAAGAAAGCAGATCGGCCGCCGGATTCCTCGGGCAGATCTGCTTCCTTTCGGCACAGGGCATTCCCGCTTTCTCCACATCACACCCAGGGGACAACTCACTTAACGCGCGACTCGCGAGCCACCTGACGCAGTCGCCCGGCAAGGTCCCGGCCTGCGTGTTCCAGTTCCGGCACAGCCACCCCCGCGCCGTCCCGTGCGCGCGGTCCGGATCATAGGATCGAGCCGGTACACGCAGGAATCCACAAAGGTGGAGGCGGGATTGATGGGGGACGAGGAAGCCATGAGCGCCTCAGATGAAGGAAACGCCGCAGCGGCCGGATACGCACCTCATCCGTTTGTCGGCGGCCGCACCGCGGCGCTCCGCGCGCTCGCGGCCTGGCGGATGCGGTGGCCCGGCGCCCCGCGCGTCGTCGTGCTCACCGGAAACCCGGGCAGCGGGCGCTCGCGCCTGGTCACCGGCTTCCTGATGATGTGCGATCCCGGCTACCGCAAGCAGCTGCCGCTGGACGACCTGGACCCGGCGACCGTGCCCCCGGACCTGCCGGCGCCCGCCGTACCGAGCCCCTCGGGGCGCACCGCGGCACAGGTGTTGTGGCTCATCGCCGATCATTTCGGACTGAGCGCGGACCGCCGTGACGACATCTGCCCCGAACTCGCCGCTCGTGAAGAGCCGGTGACGATTGTGGTGCCGGATGTCGACCGGGCCGGCCCGGTACGTGCCGCCAACGAGCCGGCCCGCCTCGTACGGGAGGTGCTCAAGCCGCTCGCCGCCGCCGAAAAGGTGCAGCTGCTCGCCGATGTGCCGCGCGAGCTGGCCGCGGAGCTGGCCGAGGCGCTGCCGCCCGGCCAGGTGCAGATCATCGATCTCGATGCGCCCGAGTGGGCCGACCCCGAGGGTCTGGTGCTGCACGCCCTGACCGCGCTCGACCCCGACGCCGGGGCGCCCGGACTCCCCTTCACCACCGACCCGGCCGTGCGCCGGACGCTCGCCGAGTCCCTCGCCCGGCGCGCGGACGGCAGTCGGCTGACCGTCCAGCTCGCCGTGCAGTCCCTGCTCATGCAGCCCGAGGGCTTCGACCCGGCGGACGAGACCCTGCTGCCCGGCAGCGTCGGCGAGGCCCTCGATCTGCATGCCCGCCGGCTGGGCGCCGATCCGCAGACCCTGCGGCTGCTGCTGGCTCCGCTCGCGTTCGCCGAGGGCGAGGGCCTGCCCGTCCAGCTGTGGGGTGCGCTGGCGAACGCCGTGGCCGGACGGGACATGAGCCAGGACCTCGCCGACGGCATGCTGCTGGCCGCGCCGTTCATCCAGCCGGTCGAGCAGGCCGGGGACGCGGACGACGAGGACGGGGCCGGGGCCGACGGCGGCCGTACGCTGCTGCGTCTGCAGCACCCGGGGATCGCCGAGGAGATCCGCTCCGGGCTGCCGGACGTCCGGGACGCCCAGACCAAGATCGCCATGGCGCTGCTGGAAGCGGTGCCGCAGCAGAACTGGTCCAAGGCCGATCCGTACATCCGCGACCATCTCGCCGCCCACACCCTCGACGCCGGTCTGCTGCCCCAACTCCTCACCGATCCGGGCCTGTTCGCCCACGCCGATCCGGTGACGATGCGGGCCGCCATCGAGGCCGTACCGCTGGAGCAGCTGGGCGCCCCGGCCCGTACGTACCTGCGCACCGCTCCGCTGCTGACCCGCTCCCAGGCCCCGGCCGGCATGCGGGCGGCGTTTCTGGAGACCGCTTTCGTCGAGGACGGGCTGGCGCCGTACGCGGAGGCGCTGCACACCCTCGACTTCGCCCTGCCGTGGCGCACGCTGTGGAGCGTGCCGCTGGCCGGCGTCCGCGCCGTGACCACCGGTTCCCTGGCCCAGGAGGGCGGGGACGGTACGACCGCGACGGCCCCGGGCGCGGACGGCGCCGGGGGCGGCGGGGAAGGACCGCTACCGGCGTCCGGCACGGCCGCGCCCCGCCCCGTTGCCGCCCTCGTCGTCCCCGAGGGCACCCCCGGCTCCCGTACGATGCCCGGCCCGGACGGCGACTCCTCCGAGGCCGGCGGCTCGGCGCTGCTCCTGCACGATCTGCTGCGGCCCGGCTATGTCGACGCCGACCCGGCGCAGGTGCGGCTGCCCTCCGAGGAGGCGAAGGCGGCGGCGCCCTTCGGGTTCAGCCGGGGCGCCGACTATCTGCGGGTCTGGGACCGCGCCGGTCAGGAGGTGGTGGCCGCGCTGCTCTCGGACACCCCGCTCACCGGCGCCGATCTCTCGCCCGACGGGGTGCTTGTCGTCGCCACCGCACGCGGGGTGACCGCCCGGCAGATCCTCGCCGCGGCACCCGCGGCCACCCCCACCGTGCCGGCCCAGCGCACCGGCTCCGCCGACTCCGACGCTTCCGACGGCCTCGAAGGAGACCACTCGTGATCAACCAGGCGCAGGCACATGCCACCGCCGCCCGCTGGCTCAACCCCGAGGGACATCAGGGTCCCCCGCGCGAGGTGGCCATGCAGGAGTTCGACCTCGGCTGGGTGGTGTGGGCCGTACCGCCGCCTCCGGAGGTCGACCCGCAGACGGGGCAGCGGCGCCCGCCCGCCGAGGTCGGTGCCGCCTGCGGCGTCGTGGACCGGACGTCCGGCGAGCTGACGGTGTGGCCGTCCGTACCGGTCGACGAGGTCGTGCGGATGTACCAGCAGAAGCACGGTGCCGGCGCCGCCGCGGCTCCGGCGGCACCCGCCGAGCCGCCGGTCACCGGCCCCGGCAACACCGCCGTCGCGACCTACCCCGACCCGGCGACCGGCGAGGAGACCAGCCTCGCCCGTGTCTCGGCGCCCGGACTGCCGCCCGCCGAGTTCCAGCTCTTCGACGAGCTGCAGCGGCTGGGTGTGCACCCCGCGAACGTCCGCGCGGTCCACACCGATCTGCGGTCGGCACTCCTGCCCGGCGGCTACCCCGGCGACTTCATCCTCCGCACCTTCCCGAACGCCACGTTCTCCTGCACCCAGGGCTACGGCATGCGGCCCAAGGAGCGCGCCGAGGGCATCACCGGACTGCTGCAGCACGTCGCGCTGATGCACCAGTTGGCGGGACAGCAGCCACCGCCGCGGCCGCACCGGCTGCCGGTGCCGCAGCGGGTCGAGGCCGCACCGCCGATGCGGGACGTGGCACTCGGCAAGCACCTCGTGGAGGTCTTCGGGCCCCAGGGCGTCACCCGCCCGGACGCCGATGACCTCGCCACCGGCCCGCTGCCCGAGGCCACGAAGAACACCCTGGTCTGGGCCGGTCTGCCGGCTCAGGTGCCGTACTTCTTCACCGCCGACCGGTCGGACTCCCCGCCCGCCGGCGGACTGTTCACGGACGTGGCGACCTACCTGCGGGAAACCGGCACCGAGGCCCAGGAACAGACCCTGGCCACCCTCGCCGGCTACGTCCGGATCGGCACCGACGGCCTCTACACGCTCGCCGTCCAGTGCACCGCCGCGGAGGAGAATCAGAACCTGGTCGGCACCGTCTGGGCGGTCCAACCGTCCTCGGGCGGCGGCCGGTTCGTCAACCGCACCCTGTCCGCCTACCTCCGCTCGCTCGCCCTGCTGGTCACCACGCGCCGGCAGATGCAGGGCATGGACCCGTACGCGGCGGGAACGGCGGTCGCCACCTTCCAGGACCAGATCGCGGCGATCGACTCATGGGCCCTGGACGATGACAGCAACTGGTGGTCGCTGGTCATTGAGCAGATGTGGCACGGGTTGTTCTGAGGGACTGGGGGTCTGGGGGTTTTGACCGGGGGCTGGGGGCTTTGATCGGGGGGCTGGGGCTGCCCTCCCCTTCTCCCCGGTCCTCCCCCGGCCTCACCTCAGGGCAACAGCAGCCAGTCCGAGGCGAGGGCGGCCGCCAGGCCGATGCCCAGCAACCAGGTGCCGAGCCGGGTGCGCCCGTTACGGCTGAGTTCGATCACCACACCGCAGAGCACCAGTGCGGCTCCGTACACCCCGACCACCAGCACCGATGTGCGCGACGCCAGGCGCACCACGAGCACCCCGGCCATCGCGGCCATCAGCACCGAGGCCAGGACGATGCGTATTCGCCGGGCCTGACGAGGCGTCAGTCCCACATAAGTCTCGGAGAGGGGCTCTTCATCGCCGGGTACGTCCATGAGCGGGAATGCTACGGGACGAGTGATCGCCGGTCCGCCCCGATCCCCGAGCCGAGCTTCAACTCGCCCCATGAAGGGGCCGGTTGGCCCGCCGACGCCGGACACTCAACACCGAACACCTAACACCGCACACCGAGAACTCACCACCGTCACTCCGCCCCGGAAATCCAAATGATTGACCAACGGCGTACCAATATTTAACCTTCCCTTTCAATACGCCGTCGCGGCACGCACATCCATGCCGCCCCACAAGATTCACCAATGCCCCAGGTGGGTCAATTCCCCCGAATCCAAACGCTGTTGATGCGACAGGACTCCCACATTCCCTCCACACCCCTCGCCTTGACATGTCTGCGTTCAGATCGCCTAATGTGGAATCGTTAAGGATGCGACAAGTATCTGCGCGGGACATCCCGCAATACGGGGGCAGTGGTGGCAGGCAAGGCGTTTGATGTAGAGCCGGATGTGCTGCGCACACAGGGCAACGCGTTCGTGCACATCGGCAGCGATTTCTCCAAGGCGTCGAAGAAGCTCCAAGACGATCTTGAAGGCCTTGGCAGCCCCTGGGAGAACTGCGACTTCGGCGATATTTTCGAAACGATCTACACGCCCATCAGGGACGGCATGTTCGAGTCGATGGACTCCCTGGGCGAACGCCTCGAAGGTATTGGCGACAAGCTCCAGAACATGGCCGTCTCGTACACCGAATCCGACGAGCAGGGCATTCACACCATCAGCGCGGTCGGCCGCCCGGCCATCTGACGCCCGTCCCGCCACCCATGAGCCCGGGCCGGCCCTTTGAGCCCCGCGCCCCGCCCCCTGATGCGCGCCATCAGCCTCTCTTCTCCTTCTTCTCCACCACCATTGCACTCCGCAATCGGCTACAACTGCACGGGGGACGATTACTGTGTCATTGACGCTGCCAAGCGAGGTAGCTTGGGTCCTGGACCTCCTCGGCTACAACTGGCCGGACGCCGACGAGGACAAGCTCCACGAATGCGCGCAGGCCTGGCGCAACTTCGCCGAGTCGGTCAATCAAGCATCCTCGCAGGGCTCTTCGGCAGCCAATGAAGTCGTCTCCGCCAACTCCGGTGATGCGATCGAGGGCTTTGCGAACGAATGGGGAACCTTCTCCGGCGGCGGAGACAGCGGGGACAACTACCTCCGCGACGCCGCCGCGGCCGCTGAAGTCATCGCTCTCGCCTTCGACGCGGCCGCCCTCGCCGTTCTCGCCGGGAAAATCGCGGTCATTGTCCAGCTCGTGATTCTGGCCGCCGAAATCATCGCGGCACAGGCCGCCGCGCCCTTCACCCTCGGTCTGTCCGAGATCGGTGCCGCAGGCGCCACTCAGGCGACGCGAGTGATCGTCCGTCAGATCCTCGACAAGATCAAACGCGAGGTCATGGAGGCGGCCACCAAGGCCATGGAGCACGCCACCATGGACGCCATCAAGAAGATGGCGAAGAAGGCCGTGTCCAAGGAAGCCCGCAAGATTGCGGCGGACTATGTGAAGAAGACGGTCAAGGAAACCGTCAAGGACAAGGTCGTCGATCAGGCGAAGGAAATCGCCCGGGACAAAATCGTCGAAGAGGGCAAGGCCAAGGCCCAGGAAGCCGCCACGGAGATGGCCCAGAACGTCGCGCAACAGGGCATCGAGAGCCACTTCGGCGCCCGCGACGGAATCGACTGGGGCGAAACCACCGACATCGCCAAGGACAAGGCCGGCGAATACGTCGACGGCATCAAGGAAGGCGCCCAGGAGTACAAGGACGGCGTCACCAGCCTCACCGACCCCGGCACCTACATCGACCACGCCAGGCAAGACCTCACCAACCGAGGCCTCGACGCCGCCCAGCGCCACACCGACCGCCACACCGGCGGCGCAGCCACCCGCAACCAGGGCGTAACGGACGAGGTCCGCTCGGTCTTCGGCTGATCCGGCGTCCCACGGTCACAGCAAAAGGGCCCACAGCCTCCTCGGCTGTGGGCCCCATCCGATTGCCCGGAACTGCGACTGCGCGGTGGCCCGCTACTACACCAGGCGCCTGCCACCAGCTCGTTTCGAGGAGAGGTGCCCTAGCGAATTGCGGCGGTCCGGCGCCTGATTACCACCCGGAGATCTCTACAGCGAAGACGAGGAGACCTCACTGCCCCGGAGGCTGAGTGGGAGGTGCCGACGGGTAAGCGCCAGGCGCTCCCGATTGCGGGTAAGCACCAGGTGCTCCCGACTGCGGGTAAGCACCAGGGCCTCCCGGCTGCGGGTAGGCACCGAACTGCTGCTGGGGCGGAACTCCGGAGCCGCCACCCGGACCACCGAAGCCAGTGCCACCAGGAGGCGGACCATTGCGGCGCTTCTTCGAGGCAACGACCACACCGATGACAATTCCCAGCACGACAACCACGCCGAGAGCCATACCGGCGAGCGCGAGGGGGCTCAGGCTGCCCGCTTTGTCGCTCGCGCTCTCCTGAGCTTCGTTCCCCGGAGCATCCGCACCCGCGCCGGCAGAAGGCTCAGAATCCTTCGGCATCGTGAGCGGCCCGTTCTTCGACCCGTCGGGGATGTCCTCCGAGAGGGCCCTGTACGGACGAATCACGCCGTAGCCGTACTTGGGGTCGGGCGACGTGATGCCCGTCTTGCCATCGGGAGTGATCGCCGTCTTCGTGAGCCGATTGGCGACCTGACCCGCGGTGAGATCCGGGAACTTCGAGCGAACGAGGGCCGCGGCGGCGGATACGTAGGCCGTGGCGTCGGAGGTGCCGGTGGCTTGCCGGTACTTCGGGGTAGTTCCGGCAGAGTAGATGTTCTCGCCCGGAGCAATCAGGCGGATGTGCGGGCCGTAGTTCGACTTGTCAAGGACCTTGCCGTCTTCGGCTACTGCACCGACCGCCAACACACCGGACGCTGCAGCTGGATACGACGCCTTACTGGTGCCTTCGTTACCGGAACCAGCAACCAGCAGCACGTCCTTCTTTACGGCATAGCTGATGGCGCTCTTTTCCTGCTCATTCAGCGCGTAAGGTCCAGCAAAGGACATGTTGATGACCTTTGCGCCGTGATCAACCGCGTAGCGAATTGGGCCATCGATGCTGTTCGCGTTTCCACCAACCGATTCGTTCCTCTTGATCGGAAGGATCTTCGCATCAGGTGCCAGACCCATGATGCCGTCAGCGTGGTTGGGACCGTGCCCATGCCCCGCGATCAAGGCGGCCATTGCTGTGCCGTGGTCATCGCCGGATTCATGATCGGCTGTACCACCCCCGTCAGCAAAGCTCTTCCCTGGAAGCACATTGCCCTTGAGGTCGACGTGATCCCCGTTGACACCGGAGTCGATGACCGCAACGGTGACGTTCTTACCGGTCGACTCTTTCCACACCTTCTGCGGATTGAACGCGTCAAGCGCCCACTGTCCGTCCCTGATGTAGTCCGCCGAAGCGGTAGGCGCGGCGGTGAAGAGCAGCGCTCCTGCCACCGCTACGCCACCCACCGCACGCAGCGTCCGCGTGAAGCCCATGCTGTAACACCTCTCCTCAACAGGTTGCGGCCCGCAGCCCGAAGGACTGCGGGCCCACCTCGTTTCCGCCGCTGTCACACCCGAAGGCTAGCTACTCAATCACCTTCGGAGCCACATTGCGCTCGGGCGTCCAGGTCTCTTCGTCCTCGACCAGGTAGTCCGGGCGCTCGCCGTTCTGCCCCTTGTCGTCCTTGGCCTTGGCACCGTGCATACCGTGCGCCCCGGGCATCCCGGCCGGACGCCGGCTACCGGAAGCGCCTTCACCCGACTGGGCGCCGCCGCGGCTGCGGTGCAAACCCGAGCCACCCTGGGTGCCGCCGACTCCCTTGCCTCCGGTACCGCCGCCGACGAGGCCACCCTTCTGGCGGGCGAGACCGCCGCCACGGCCTGCTGCACCAGCACCCGTGGCACCGCCCTTGGCGCCCGCCGCACCGGCACCGGCCATACCGGGCATGCCCGGACGGCCGGCCCCACGGCCGGCTGCCCCAGCTCCGGCGGACGTACCACCAGGGCGACCACCAACGGTCCCACCGGTGCGTCCTCCGGGCGTGCCGCGGCCGGCCATACCGCCCGGCATACCGGGAACGCCGCCCGGGCCGCCCCCGATACCGCCGGGACCGCCACCACCACTCAGGCCTCCGGTACCAGGGCCACCACCGGCACCACCTGGGACACCGACACCGCCGCCGGGACCAGTGGGCGCTTGCGGCAGAGTGACGCTGTCAAGCCCCGTACCCACACTCGGCGGCGTGAAGGAGCCCTTGCCCGGCATCGTGTTGCCGATGCCGCCGTTGATCCCCGGCGTCTTCAGGCCGTCGCTCGAGAGCCCCGGCCCCTGCCCCAGGGGCTTCATCGAACCCTTGGACATCCCCTTGGGCTTGGTGACGCTTCCCGGGAGAGGGTAATGAACCGGCGGAATACCCGGATTGTCCGGCGGCGGGATGCTGTTCGGGTCGTCGACATTGGGGGCCGTCGGCTTCCCGATAGCTGCCGAATTGGTCCGGTAAGCAGCGCCCAGATATTCCATGGTCGCCGCAGCCTTCAGCTGGGTCTCCTTCTGGGCCGACAGGTCGTCCTCGTTGTCCTCGACGACCTGAGTCGCGCTCTTACCACTGGCCAGCTGCGAGTCCGCCTTCTCGTCCTGGCGGGCGATGTTGTCGGTCGCCCAGTCCCAGGCCCGGTCGCCGAAGTCAGGCATCTCCATGCCGTCGAGGTGCTTCTTGTACTCGCTCAGGGCCTCATGTGCACGGCCCATGCCCTCGCTGACGTTCTTGGCATACAGAGCGCCGTTCCCGATGTTTTCGCTGATCCCCTTGGCGCGCTTGCGGAACGCCTCCGCCGCGTCGCCCTCCCAGTGCTCCAAGACCTCGTCGATGGCCTTGTCGAAGTACGCGCGGATACCACCGCCGTTGTCGGCCACCATCGCGTCGTGTACCTGTTTCCAGGCGTGGGAAACGCCGGCGACCGTCTCCGGCTTCGCATCGGCCACCATGGACTTCAGCGTCGTGAAGTCGATCTTGTGGAACTTCGTGGTGTTCTCGATGGCATAGCACTTGTCCTGTGGTGCGTACTTACTGTCCGCGTAACTACCCACGCCCCTGCCCCCTCTTCCTCTGCGAGCTCATTACCGTCGATCAGGAGTACTTGTTCTGCGATGAAGAGTGGCCGTTCTTCAACGCGTTGCTCGTGCTCTGCTCCTGGTCCTGATAGGCGCCATGAGTCCTCGTAGTCTTCTTCTGGAGATCATCAATCAGACCCTCCAGCTTGTTGAGCACGTGCTGCTCGATGAAGTCCTTCATCTCGCCATGCGTCTGCCGGAGTTCGCGCTCTTCCTCGAAGCCCTTGCCCAGCGCGCCGTCCGGCAGATGCGTCCCGCTCTTGGCCTTGCCCGAGGCGCTCTGCATGTCCTTGAGCACGTTGTTGAGCTTCTTGACGACCTCATCGAGTCTGTCGAGATCAACGCGATAGGAATCGTTAGCCATACCTGGCCTCCCCGTGTGTGCTATGCGTTCTTCCGACGCCAGTCGCGGAGCGCGATGGCGGAGCCGACGACCGCGGCGACGGCAAGAAGGCCGCCGCCGACAATGTAGATGGAGATGCGGGCGCGTCGTTCCTCGGCGGATTCACCGATGGTGACGGCGGCCGGCAAGATGTTGGAGCCGTCAGCCGCGTTGGAGGGCTTGTCCGGCTGGGGTTCGGCGGTGGGCCTGGTGTCGTCGTTGAGGGCGGCCACCGGGTCGACGACGCCCCAGCCGATGTTCTGGTCCGCCTTCGGGCGCACACGCTCCGCGGTCTGCTCCAGGTGCCAGATGACCTGCTGCGGGGTCCACTTCGGGACCTCGTTCCGGTGCTTCGCGATCAGGAGGGCCGCGGCGCCCGCGGCATAGGGTGCGGCGAAGCTGGTGCCCTGGTCGACGCAGTTGCCGCCATCCGGGACGGTGGAAACCATGTTCACGCCGGGCGCGGCGATGTCGACCCATTTTCCGGGCTGGGAAAAGGGGGCGCGCTCATTGTTGCGGTCCGAGGCGGCAACGGACAGGACGTTGTCGAACTCCTGGAACGCGGCGGGATACATGTTCTTTTCCTTGCCGCTCGCGCCGTCGTTTCCGGCCGACGCGACAATGAGGACGTTCTTCTGGGCGGCTCGCTGGATCGCCGCCCTGAGGGGCACCAGCTTCTCCCGGCCGGCGTCCGTGCCCTGGGAGATGTTGATGATGTCGACCCCCAGCCCGACCGCGTGGTCGATGGCGGCGGCGAGGCTCGCGGCGGTGCCGGCCTTCTCCTCGGTGGTCTGCTGCAGCGGAATGACGGTCGCTTCAGGGGCGATTCCGTGGAAACCCGAACCCGGCTTCTGAATGGCGGCGATGATGCCCGCCACCTTGGTGCCGTGGCCGACCCGATCGTCGGTCGGCTTGCCCTCGCCGGGGACGAACTTCTTGCCGCCGCCTCCGATGTTGGGCTTGATCTGCGAGTTGCCCGCGTCGATGCCGGTATCGATGACGGCGACCTTGACGCCCTTCCCTCTGGTGTCGGCCCACATCTGGTTGGTCAGGAGGCGCTGGAGCGACCAGGGGGTCTCTTTGATGTCGTTGGTGCCGAACTTGCACTCACCACTGTTGAGCGGCACGTTCGGGTCCGCGACCGCCGGTGCGGCGGTGGCACTCGACAGGCCGACGATGCACGCCGCCGTGACCAGTGCACCCGCCGCTCGGCGGCGGTGCCCGGCTCGGTGACCAATGGCGCGAGATCCCACGGGCTTTCAGCTCTCCATGTGTGGCGAATTAGGCAGGAATGAAGGGTGAGAGGAAGGAGGCGGAGGAGTGAAGGGGTGGTGGACGGCAGAAGGGCGAGCGCACTGATGCAGCGCGCTCGCCCTCATGGACCACTGTGCGAGCAGCCGGGCTGCTCAGGTCTGGCCGTATCCGGCTCGACTGACCGAAGGTCAGCCTCCCCAGATGCCGGAGTTCTTGTGCTCAGTGGCCTGGTAGTTCTGAGCGGCCTGGTCCAGCGCCTTGGCGATGGCCTCGAGCGTCGAGTGCAGGGAAGCGGCACGCTGGTCCCACTCGCGCTGGCGGGCCTGGTAGCCCTCCTGCGCCGCACCTTCCCAGCTCGCGGCGATCTTCTTGACGCCCGCCTCGAGGTCGTCGAGCTGCTGACGGATGTTGTTGGCCGTTCCGCGCACGTCGGAGCTGGCCTGCGAGATCGTCGCGAAATTAACGAGGATCTGGCCTGACATGGTGTCTCCTCAGGAGTTGATGATGCTGGTCGATTCACGCACCACAGCGGGCCGGCGGTACGACCGGCGGGCCCGGGCTGCGGCGGCTGGGCCGTGCGCCGCGGTCAGCGGCGCGGCCCCATCATCCGAACGGGGAAGCCGAGGCGGAGATGTGCGAGATCGACTGCGCCTGCTCCTCTTCGGAGGCGGAGTAGTTCTTGGTGGTCTGGTCGATCGCTTCCTTGATCTCACCCAGGAGCTGGTTGAGACGGGTGGCGTCCTCGTTCACCTTTGACTGGAGCTGGTTGTACGAGGAGGCCGCAGCACCCTTCCAACCAGACGTGATGGTGTCGACGACCGTGTTCAGGCGCGAGATCTCGCCCTGGATCGACTGGTTGACCGAGGAGATCTTGCCGCTGAACGCGACCATCTCCTCCTCGGTGGTTGTGTACTGCTGACCAGCCATAGTCAACGTCCCCCATGAGACTTGTACGTCGTACCGCACCGGGCAGCCACAGGCGCTCGCGCGGCAGGCATCTCCTGCTGACGCCTTTGGCTACTTTAACCACTCGATATGGCTGTTCCCAACAGGGGGAGCGCTGTTGTGACGGGATCACAACAATGTCAACTGGCCGTCAGTGAAACGTCGTTCACGAGAAACGGACAGATGTGCCGCTATCGGTCATTCGCCAACAGGGCCGGACCGGCGAAGATCACATCGAGAAGTCCGTCGCGGCCCCGGAAGAAAAGCGGGAGCGGGGGAATCCGGAGTACGCCGAAGGCCGCACCGAATGCCGGTTTCCCCGGGACTCGGCGCGGCCTTCGCTCATCTCAGGACGACTGCGGCTTCTTGGCGCTCTGAATGTCCAGCGACGGGCCGGCCGAGAGGAGTTCGGACCAGGCCTTCAGGATCAGCGGCGGATGCGTGCCCTCATAGCCGAGGTGGATCTTCGCCTTGTCCTGTTCGTCGTCGGCCTTGCCGGACTTGCTGTCGCTGTCGTTGTTCCTCGGCAGCGGATAACGCAGTCCGGTGTCGGTGATCAGGAACTGGCTGCCGGTCTTCGTCTTGGGGTTGCGCACCTCCGTGTACAGCAGGCCGCTGCCCGGAGTGACGTACGAGTTGGCGCCGGTGGCGATCTTGACCGGGTAGTCGTCGCCGACCCAGGTCTGCATGTCCGGCACACCGTTCGGGTAGCCGAGCTGCTTCTCCTCGCCGCCCGGGAGCTTGATGTTCTTGCCGTTGTAGACGCTGCAGGACACACCGTTGCGCGTAGGCCTGGTCAGTCCGCCGGTCATGGAGCCGTGTTCGAAGTCGTTGGCCACCGAGAGGCTTTCGGACGGCCACGGGCGGGGGAAGCCGCTGGCGATCTCGCCCATGAAGTTCGTCGCGTTCCCCGCGTCGTCCGACTTCGGGTCGACGGCGTTGACGGCGATGGGCTCGGGCTTGATCGGCGAACCGTCGCCGTTCACCTTGTCCGCGTTCGCCCCCTCCTCCAGGAGGTTCGCGATGAAGCCCGACACCTGCTCGACGCCGTCCCGCTCGACGACGTACTTCTGGCCGGTGCTGTCCTGGAGGATCGAGCCGATCTTCTTGGCCCGCTCCGGGACCTTGGGGTCGGTGGTCTCTCCGCCCGCGCCGGAGACCACGGGCATGGTGATCCCGAGCTGGCGCGGGAGGACGAGGAGGGTGTCCATGAACTCCTGCGACACCTGCTGCGGCTGGGCGGAGCCGAAGATCATGCGGCGCAGCCTGTCGTTGACCGCTTCGCTTCCGCCGTTGAACTCGAAGGCCTTGCCCTCGCTGTCGACCAGCCACCTCTTCTTCTCGGGGTCCTCGACGTACAGCGCCTGACGGGGGGCGACCCTGTTCTTGCCCTCGACGGCCTTCTTGTCCTTGCCCCCCAGGACGAACACGGCCTGCTGGGGCTTGCTGTTGAGGCCGCTGCCGGGGCGGTTGCACACCGCCCAGGTCTTCGGCTTGTCGGCGTCCTCGGTGGAAGGCAGCCGGTCGGGGGCGTAGGGAATACCGATGGCCGGACCGTGCGGGATCTTTCCGTCCAGCTCGGATTCCTTGACCTTGACCACCTTGAACTTCGGGTCGATAAGCAGCCGGGCGGAGGAGAGGTTAAGGATGGGGTGCAGCAGTTTCTGCTTGTCCTTGCCCTGCAGGACGATATAGCGCGTGGTGGATTCGTCCCCGACGATGACATTCTTCCCGATCTCGTCCCAGCCTTGCGGGGCAACCGGCTTGAGAATGCCGCAGGCACCGAATCCCACGAGGATGACAACGCCCATCACGATGCTGGGTACCACCGCCTTGAGGGGGCGGGGGGCGCTCTCGATCGAACCGTTCGGCAGCGGCTTCAGAAATGCCGCATTCGTGCGCTTTCGAGCGAACGAATACGCATTCAGCTCGTCCCGACGTGATGCCATTGTTGCTTTCTCTCCCCGCCTGTCGGATCCACATCGACCGCCCCCGGCACTCACGCCGTAGCGCCCTCTACTATGCCGTGTGTCGATCGACCCGTACGGTACGGGTGCCACCTTCCAACGCACCAGTCTCAGCGGCGGCCGATACGCCTAGAGGCCACACCACCAGTAGAGGAGCAGGCCGGGGGATGTCCAGCGCCACCAGGGCTCGACGCCGCAACGGGCGGCAACAGCAGCAACAGCCTTCCGCTGCACCGCAATACGCGGGAAATGCTGGCCAAAACGGCACAGCTCCGGGCAACAGAGAAAATGGCGGCCGGGGTTCCGCGGCCCGCCCGGCAGGTCCGGTGGCACCGCGGCTGCGCCAACAGGCCGGAACCATCGGCGGGGTGCGCGTCCAGCAGCTGGCCATCATCGAACTCGCCGCGGCCCTGGTACTGGTGGGCTGGTCGATCCACCCGGCCGCACTGACCGCGGCCATCGTGATCGCGGCCATTCTGGTCATTTTCGCGCTCGGCCGGCGGCGGAGGATTCCGCTGCCGGAATGGATCACCACCGTGCGCGCCATGAAGCGCCGCGGCAAGGAGAGCGCCGCCGCCCTCGCGGCCACGCAGGGCGTCGACCCGGCGATCGCCCCCGTGGTGGAGTGCGAACCGGCGCTGCGGACCTACGAGTTCACGACCGAGTCGGATCAGCGCGCCATCGGTTTCGTCGGTGACGGCACGTTCCTGACCGCCATCGTCCAGGTGGACGCCCGCGACGAGCCGCTGCGCCCGCAGCGCGGCAGCCACATGCTGCCGCTCGAGGTGCTGCACACCGCGCTCGACATCGAGGACATCCACCTGGAGTCGGTGCAGTTCGTCCAGTACACCCAGCCCGCACCGGCCCCGCATCTGCCCGAACAGGCCGTAGCGGCCCGCTCGTACGCGCCGCTGCAGGCCCAGTCGCAGACCCCGGGCCTGCAGTTGACCTGGATCGCGCTCAAGCTCGACCCCGAGCTGTGCGCGGAGGCGATCGAGGCCCGCGGCGGCGGGGTGGAGGGCGCCGAGCGTTCGCTGCTGCGCGCCGCCGACCAGCTCGTCAGCCGGCTGACCGCGCACGGGGTGCGCGCCAAGGTGCTCGCCGAGCGCGAGGTCGTGGCAGCGATCGGCACCGCGGTGTGCGTCAGCCCGCGGGCCGCCAACGGTGCGATGGGGCGCGACGGCCGGGCGGCCCGGCGTACCCAGGAGACGACCCGGGCGATGCGCTGCGACGACCGGTGGCACTCCACGTACTGGATCGGCCGGTGGCCCCAACTGGGCGAGGGCGGTGCGCCGCTGGCGGCCGTCACCCAGCTGCTGACCAGCACCAGGGCGATGGCCAGCACCTTCGCGCTGACCGCCACCCACGGCGGCGGCCGCGCCCCGGCGATCTCGGGTTACATCCGTCTTTCCACCCGCAGCGAGAACGAACTCTCGGCCGCACAGAGCGAGTTGGAGCGCCGTTCCGGTTCCGTGAAGGTCGGCCTCGTACGGCTCGACCGGGAACAGCTGCCCGGCCTGCTGGCCACGCTTCCCCTCGGAGGTACCCGCTGATGGCCTCTCCCACCTATCAGCCCCGTGTCAACACCAGCGGCAACGGCTGGCGCAATCCCCCTCTCGGCGGCGACGCCGGCGGCCGCCGGCTCTCCCACCAGCCGCGCCCGGACGAGGACCAGTCGGGGCCGACCGGTCCGAAGCCGCGGCCCGGTTACGGTCTGCGCGGTCCGCGGCGCAGCCCGCATGTGCTGACGGCGGAGTCACTCGCCTCACTGACCCTGCCGGTCGGCGACGACGGCGTGATCATCGGCATCGACCCGCAGAACCAGCCCGCCGTACTGAGCCTGCTGCGGCCCGCGCCGATGGAGATCGCGCTCGTCGGCAGCATGTGGATGGCGCAGGTGCTGGCGCTGCGTACGGTCGCCATCGGCGCCCGGGTCGCGGTCGAGACGGCGCGTCCGCAGGCCTGGGGTCAGATGGCGCAGGCCGCGGGCGGCGGACAGCAGTGTGTGTCCGTCCACGACGTGCGCCAGATCGCCCCCCAGGGACCGTCGGTTTCCAGCCCCGTGCTGGTCGTACGGGACATGGGCGCACGCCCGCCGCGCAATCAGCTCGCCCCGAGCCCCTGGCAGTCGGTGCTGACCGTGCTGCCGTTCCTCGGACCGCGGTCGCCGCAGATGCTCGGCCGCGCCGATGTGGTCGGTCTGCAGCGGCTTTCGCCCGAGGAGGCGGACGTTGTGACGCGAATCATGCGGCTGCCGGAGCAGGTCGGCGCGGTACTGCCGACGCTCAGCGACAACGCCATGCTGTGGTGCTCGCGCGACGGCCACCAGTTCGTCATGACGCAGCCCACGGAGGCCGAGACCAACCTGCTCGGCGGGCCACGCCGGATGGACTGACCGTCATTGCGGGCCGGTGGCCCGCGGAGCGCTGTGCGCAGCGCGTCCGCAACCGGCCGCGGGGCACGACTTACGGGCGCATCCACGGGTGCGCCCGTAAGCGTGCCGAACGGTATGAAGACGACATGACATCGACTGCCGTTATGGCCCGACTCTTGATTAGGCTGTGTGGGAGAGCCGCAGGAGCACAGCACGACGGCAGTCGATACGGGGATGGAGACAGTTAGTGTTGGCGCAACCCCGGGTGGTGTGTTCCGACTTCCGCTACATCCGATCGATCCGCCTGTATCCGGTCCTGCCGTTCAGGTGCGTTGCAGTACACCAGGAGGCACAGTGAACGAGCAGGAGGCTTTCCGTCCGGACGGAAACGATCCTGACGACGACCAGTCCGAGTTCGACCTGACCGGTGAGTTCAAGATCGATTTCGCCGCACCGGCCTGGTACGCGAGCAACGACACCAGTGGTGGCGGCACCAGTGCCACCGCTTCGTCCGCGGCTCCTCCTGCGTCCTCGCCCGCCACTCCGACCGCCGGGGCCCAGCCCCCCGTCGGGCCGCCCCTGGGCCAGCCGCTCCCCGGGCCCGCGGAGGCCGCACCGCCGGGATTCCCGACGCTGCGCCCCCAGGAAACGGGCAATGACGCCCCGGCCGCCGCCACTCCCCCGGCCACCACGCCGGAGGTGCCCACGGAGGCCGCACCGGCCGCGAACGAGGGTGCCGTTACCGGTAATCAGCGCTCGGGCACGGGCGTCGATCCGTCGGTCTCCCTCTGGGGCGACGACGATGACACGGAGCCGGAGGCGGAGAGCGCGTCCGAACCCGAGGTCACGCCCGCCGACGCGGCACCGCAGCCGGAGACCTCGGCTGCGCCCGCCCCCGTCGAGGACGGTGCACCGGACGCTGAGGCCGCGATTCCCGCGCAGCCCGCGCCCGAGGCCGCCACACAGGGCGCACAGCCCGCACCGGCCCAACCACAGCCGCAGCCGCAGCCGCAGCCGGTTGTGCCCCAGCAGGGCGTGCCCGTGCAGGGTGTTCCGCAGCAGGAGGTTTCCCAGCAGACGGCTCCGCAGCAGCAGGACGTTCCGCAGCAGGCGACGCCGCATCAGGCAACTCCGCCGCAGGGTGTGCCCCAGCAGGGCGTTCCGCAGCAAGGAGTTCCTCAGCAGGGTGCTCCTTGGGGCACCGCGGCGGAGGGTCAGCAGCAGGGTGTGCCGGGACAGGCCACGCTGCCGCCGCTGCCCCCGGAGTACCAGCCCGCGGACCCGCGGACGGCACAGGCACAGGCACAGGCCGCTCAGCAGCCGCAGCAGGGCCAGCAGCCGGCACCCGCCCAGCAGCAACCGCAGGCGCAGCCGCAACCGCAGCCGCAGCCGCAGCCGCAGGCCCAGCCACAGGCCGGGTACGCCCAGGGACAGCCCGCACAGCAGGCCGGCTACCCGCAACAGCAGCAGGGCGCGCCCGCGCAGCAGCAGCCCGCGTACGGCTATCCGCAGCCCGCGTACGGCTACCCCCAGCAGGCTCAGCCGCAACCGCAGCCGCAGGCTCAGCAGCAACCCCACGCGGCCGCGCAGCAGTCCGGTTACGGCTACCCGCAGACCGGTGCGCAGGGCTATCCGCAGCAGGGCCAGGCGCAGTCCGGTTACGCCCAGCAGCAGGCCGCCCAGCAGGCGGCGCAGGCTCAGGCCGCCCAGGCGCAGGCCCAGGCCCAGGCCCAGGCAGCGCAGGCACAGCAAGCCCAGCAGGCGCAGCAAGCCCAACAAGCTCAGCAAGCACACCAGGCCCAGCAGGCCCAGCAAGCGCAACAGGCCCAAGCGCAGCAGGCCCAGGCCCAGCAAGCGCAGCAGTACCAGCCGCTGCCCGGTCAGCAGACCGGCGACCCGAACGCCGCGGCCAACTACGCGTCGTACTCGCAGCCGGGTCAGCAGCAGCCGCAGCAGCGGGCCGCTCCCGGCGCACCGCTCGGCTACAGCGCTGCCGTCGAGCTGACCTCCGACCGGCTGCTGCGCAACCAGCCCAAGAAGCGCAAGCCGGGCGCCAATGCCCAGCCGTCCAAGTTCAAGCTGGGCGCGAAGAAGGAAGAGGCGGAGCGGCAGCGCAAGCTGGAGCTGATCCGTACGCCGGTGATGTCCTGTTACCGGATCGCGGTGATCAGCCTCAAGGGCGGTGTCGGCAAGACCACCACGACCACCGCACTGGGCTCCACGCTCGCGTCCGAGCGGCAGGACAAGATCCTGGCGATCGACGCCAACCCGGACGCCGGCACGCTCGGCCGACGGGTGCGCCGCGAGACCGGTGCGACCATCCGTGACCTGGTGCAGGCGATCCCGCATCTGCACAGCTACATGGACATCCGCCGGTTCACCTCGCAGGCTCCCTCGGGCCTGGAGATCCTCGCCAACGACGTCGACCCGGCCGTCTCGACGACCTTCAACGACGATGACTACCGGCGGGCGATCGATGTCCTCGGCAAGCAGTACCCGGTCATCCTCACCGACTCGGGAACCGGTCTCCTCTACAGCGCGATGCGCGGAGTCCTCGATCTCGCCGACCAGTTGATCATCATCTCCACCCCGTCCGTGGACGGCGCGAGCAGCGCGAGCACCACCCTGGACTGGCTGTCCGCGCACGGCTACGCCGACCTGGTGCAGCGCGGCATCACGGTCATCTCGGGTGTCCGTGAGACCGGCAAGATGATCAAGATCGATGACATCGTGTCGCACTTCGAGACCCGTTGCCGCGGTGTCGTGGTCGTCCCCTTCGACGAGCATCTCGCCGCCGGTGCCGAGGTCGACCTCGACATGATGCGGCCCAAGACCCGCGAGGCGTACTTCAACCTCTCCGCCCTGGTGGCCGAGGACTTCGCGCGGGCGCAGCAGGCGCAGGGCATGTACCCCCAGCAGCAGATGGGCGGGGATCCGTACGCCCAGCAGCAGATGGGCGGCGACCCGTACGCGCAGCAGCAGTACGCCCAGCAGGGCCAGCCGCAGCAGCCGCAACAGGGCCAGCCGCCGGCCGGCTACCCGCCGCAGCAGGGTGGCTGGACCCAGCAGCCACAGCAGGGCCAGCCGCCGGCTCACTGGCAGCAGCAACAGCCCGCTCCGGACGCACCGCAGCCGGACGGGCCCGGTCTGGCGCCCGGGTGGCAGCAGCAGCCGCCTCCGCAGTGAGGCAGGCGTAGCGCAATACGGGGCGGGGCCCGGCACTTGTGATGTGCCGGGCCCCGCCCCGTATCACGTCATCCCCCGGTCGAGTGAACCGATCCCGGCCGAACTCCACCTGATATCAGCCGAGTTGGGACGGCGGGACCGCTGAATCCGCCCACCCCGAAGCTGCCGCACCTCTCCTATACCCGCCCACCCCCCGAAGGGGGGTGGGCGGCGGGGAAAAAACCAGCGGGGGGTAGGGGGTGGGGGGGGGAAGGCGGCAGCCCCTGGGGGGAAGTAACGCGGCAGCCCCCGGAAGAACGGCGGCAAGGAGCAACCCAGAGGCAAAGGAAAACCCCGGCAAGGTGAACACCCCAGAGGCAGGAGAAGCAGAGGGAACTAACCCACCCCTGCGCTCACCCCGCCGCCGCGATCAGCCCCCGCGCCAGCTTCACGTCGACCGCCATCCGCTCCAACAGGGCGTCCAGCGTGTCGAACTTCTCCTGGCCGCGGATGTAGGCGAGGAAGTCCACCCCGACGTGCAGGCCGTACAGGTCCAGGCCGACGCGGTCGATGGCGTATGCCTCGACGGTGCGCGCCTTGCCGTCGAACTGCGGGTTGGTGCCGACCGAGATGGCCGCGGGCATCGCCTCGCCCTCCACCTGCAGCAGCCCCGCGTAGACACCGTCGGCCGGGATCGCGGTGTGCGGCAAAGTCTCCACATTGGCCGTCGGGAAGCCCAGTTCACGGCCGCGCTGGGCACCGCGTACGACGACGCCCTCGACGCGGTGGGGCCGGCCGAGGACCTCCATCGCACCGGCCACATCGCCCTCGGCGACCAGGCGTCGGGTGAGCGTGGAGGAGAACGGCTCGCCGCCGCCCGCCGCACCGCGCTCGAAGAGGTCGATGACCTCCACGGTGTAGTCGTAGGTGGTCCCGAGCTCGGCGAGGGTCTCGACGTTGCCGGTCGCCTTGTGCCCGAAGCGGAAGTTGGGGCCCTCGACGACGACCTGCGCGTGGAGCTTGTCGACCAGCACCTTGACCACGAAGTCGGCCGGGGACAGCTTCGAGAACTCCTTGGTGAACGGGAGGATCAGCACCGCGTCCACCCCCAGACCGGCCATCAGCTCCGCGCGCCGGTGGTGCGGCGCCAGCAGCGGCGGGTGGGTGCCGGGCCGCACGACCTCGCTCGGGTGCGGGTCGAAGGTGACGACCACCGCGGGAATCCCCAGCTCACGGGCGCGCGCGACGGCCTTGCCGATGATCAATTGGTGGCCGCGGTGCACTCCGTCGTACGAGCCGATGGTGACGACGCTGCGCCCCCAGCCCTCGGGGATGTCCTCCAAGCCACGCCAGCGCTGCACTGTGCCCGCTCCTCGCCCGAACCCTTGTCCGTCCATTGCGCCACGTCGGCATGGCGCAGGTCTAAGACTGCCATGCCGTGGGTGGTGCTCCGCGCGAAGGGTGGCTCAGGACGGCCGTCAACCGCCGGTGCGCGGGACGGCCGGCAGGTGCGAGCCGGTGCGTCCACGCGGGCCGGGCGGCGTGTCCGGCCCGCTCGCCCGCCGGTCAGCCGAGGGACCCGGCGAGCGTGGCTCGGGCGCCGGGGCCCACCACTGCCGCCCACTCCCCCGGCTCGTCCGCCACCCAGTCCTGCACCCGCCGCGCGAAGCCGGGCACCCGCCGCCCCAGTTCCACCAGCCGCCGGTCGAAGCAGTCCGCGCCCTCGGGCGTACGGGCCAGCAGCATCCCGGTGCGGTGCACCAGCTCCCGGGTGCGCTCGGCCGGCCGCCGCTCCGCTCCCTCCGCGGCCGCCTGCAGCAGCGCCTCCAGCACACGGGTGTCCCGCCCGGTCTCCTCGTACCCGCCGTGCGGTGCCGCGTACGACGCCTCCTGCGTCAGCAGCACCTCCAGCAGCTCACGGCGCAACGGGGCCGAGTCGCCGGAGCCGACCTCGGCCACCACCGCAGCGAGCGCGCACCGGACCGGTACGGGGTATCCGGTCAGCAGCTCGGCGGCGAGCGGGCGGAGCGCCGCACGGGCGGCCGGTCCGCGTTCGAGACGGCGCTCGACGAACTCCGCGACCGGCCGCGCGGTGCGGTCCGGGCAGTGCCGGGCACAGTCGCGGACCAGACCGTCGATACGGGCGGCGAGCACCGGTTCCTCGGTGCGGGCGAGCATCCGCAGCAGCCCGGCGGCCACCGGCGGACCGGCGCCTCCGACCAGCCGGGCCCGGAAGGCGTCCAGCACCGGCCCGGGATGGTCGGTGAGGGCGGCCCGGAACGCCATGGGCGGCAGCTGTGGATCCCCCGCCACGAAGCGGGCCAGTGCCCGGTCCAGGAAGCGGGCGCGGGTGGCCGGATCGCCGATCAGCAGGGCGAGCGCGGAGCCGTGGTGGGCGCTGTCGGCGGTCCGGGCCAGGAGGCAGAGGGCGGCGTAGCGCAGCAGGGCGCGGTCGGCTGCGGCGGTCACGTACGGGGCGGCCCGCAGGCCGTAAGACGCGGCGGCGGCCCGGCGCTCGGGGCGTTTGTCGTGCGCCCAGCGGTCCACGGCCCGGCACACCGCCGCCGGATCGTCCTCGGCGAGCGCGTCCATCAGCTCGTCGCCCTTGGGGTGCGCGGCCTCCACCAGCGCCTCCGTGAGGGCGTCGAGCGCCTGTCGGCGGTGGGTGTGCAGCAGGGCCTGCGCGGCGGCGGCCACGGTGATCTCGCGGGGCAGGGCACGGCGAGCCGGGCCGCCGGCCTCGTCGCCACCGGGGCGCTGCAGCGGGCGGGTGTCGTCGAACCAGGCGCACAGCAGCGGCTGCATCCGCTCCGGGTCCGCGCACAGCAGCTCGGCCGCTGCGTCGAGAAAACGCGAGGAGCGCGGTGCGCCCGTCTCGGTCATGGATGCTCCGGCGGCCTCGTCCTCGCCGGACGGTCCGTCGCCGGTGTCCGCAACAGGAGTGGGGCGGGGCGCTCCGGCCGGGTGCGTCCGGCCCCGCGAGGTCTCGCCGTCCCACCGGCCGGCGGACGGGTCATCGGTGGGATGGACGCGTACGCGCGGGGGTGGGGCGAAGGCGCGGCCGGAGCACTGCCCGTCGTCGGACGGCACCGGATCGCCCGACGACGGATCGCCCGACGACGCATCGCGCGACGACAGGTCACCCGACGACGGACCGGACGACGCCAGACCGGTCGTTGACGGACCGGACGACGCCAGACCGGCCGATGACGAGCAGGACGACGAGAGCCCAGCCGGAGGAGCAACGGCAGCGGACGCGGACGCGGACGCGGACGACCGGCTGCGTGGCACCGACGGACCGGCCGGCGCACCGGCCGTGGCGCCCGCCGCTCCTGCCCGCTGCGCGCCACCCCGCTCCCCACCACCCGGCACCCGGCCCGCCCCCGCCGGTGGCCCGTCGGCCGGGAGCAGGCGGCGCAGCAGATCCATCCGGTCCTCGTCCGGCAGCGCCAGCCGCTCCCAGAACCACGGCCCGAAGGCCTCCAGCCCGGTGTGCGGGAAACCGCCCGCCCGGAGCGACCGTTCGGTGATCCGGTCGGCGAGCAGCCGCAGCACGCCCGTGTACGGCCTCGCGTCGGGGACCCGGAGCAGCACCCCGGAGAGCACGCGGGCGGCCCACCAGCGGCCGTCCACGGCGTGCGGGGCCGGTGTACCGGCGGTGGGGGCGGTCGCCATCGGCACCAACTCCGCCAGCCGGAAGGTCAGTTGTACCGAGCCCTCCCGGGCGGCGAGCCGCAGCAGCGCCTGGACGACCGGCCCGGGGCGGCGTCCGGGGACGGGCAGCAGATCGAGGTCGGCATGGGCACCCTGCAGCCACTCCGCCAACTCCTCGTGCGCGAAGCGGTATCCCGTGCCCGCCGGGACCAGCAGCCCCTCGGTGAGCACCGCAGAGGCCCAGCCGGCCGCCCGCGGAAAGACCTCCTCGAAGGACGTACGGTCCAGCGCGCCCGGGCCGGGGCCGAGACAGCGGCGGGCCGCCTCGTGCACCTGGCCGGCGACCTGGGCGGCCAGCCTGCGTACGGCGGTGCCGCGCAGCACGGGCCGGTGGGCGGCCGCGATCCGTACGGCGATGCGCAGGCACACCAGGTCCAGGTAGGCGTCGAAGATCTGGTGGCGGTCCGGAGTGCCGAGGCCGGTGTCCCGTCCGGATGTGTCCCCCTTGGGCAGCGCCGCCCGGACCTCCGCGAGCAGCCGCAGGGCCAGCGGATGGCGGGCGTCCGGCGCGGCCGGTGTGCCGGGTGGCAGGCCGTAGCGGGCGCGGGCGCGCTCCGCCGCCTCCTGGGGGAGGTCTCCGAGCTCCACGCAGGCGGGCAGCGCGGGCACCGGACGGTGCGGGCGGTGCAGCAGGCCGGGCGGGAAGAGCGCACCGGCCCGCTCCCAGTACTCGGGACGGCAGGCGATCACCAGCCGCACCCCGGCCGTACCCAGCCAGTCGGCCGTCGCCCCGGTCCACTCGGCCAGCCGCCGCAGCAGGCCCGTCGGCATCTCCTCCGGCCCGTCGAGCAGCACGAGCAGCGGACGTCCGGCCGCGGCCGCCGCGCGGGCCACGCCCTGCGCCGTGATGTCCGCCGGATCACCGGCCGTACGGCCGGCGTCGGCGACGGTCCGGCCCGCGGAGCGCAGCGCGCGCTCGACCGCGCTGCGGATGCCGTCGTCGCCGGGCCGCAGCTGCGCACCGCGCAGCCAGACGGTCGGCGCGGGGGCCGGACCCTGGGCCCGGCGGCCGGCCAGCCCGGCCAGTTCGGTGCTCCGCCCGGTCCCCGGCTCCCCCACCAGTGCCAGTACGCGTGCGCCCGCTGCCCCGTCGTCGTCCCCGAAGCGCGTGAACTCCGCCGCCACGTCCGGCCGTTCGACCGGCTCGCGCCACAGTCGTGGCCGCGCGGCGGAGCCCAGCGCCACCTCGGCGAGGTGCCACGCGCCGGCCTGGTTCAGCTCGCTGCCGTAAGCCGGTACGTGCGCCGCATTGCGCTCCAGCAGCGCGGCGAGCGGGCCGCGCGGTGCGGCCTCGGCGACCGCGCGCAGCGGGATCGCGAAGCCGTCCGCCCGGCGCCCTGGGGTCTGCCCCGCCCGGACAGCGCCGGGGGCCTGGGGGTGCAGCGCGGTGCCGAGGACCCCGAGCACCGCCCCTGTCCGTGCGTCCAGCACCGGTCCGCCGACCGCGGGACCGCCCAGCCGCAGCGCCTCCCGGCCGCCCGCGCAGAGGCCGAGTTCCAGCGTTTCGTCGAGCAGGTGGACGCGGGCGGTGGCCGTGTACATCACCCCGGAGCCCGGCCCGACGACCGTGCCGTCCAGCCAGCCGCCCGCCCAGAGCCGGGCGCGGGTGCCCGGCGCCGGCCGGCCCGTGGCGAGGGGCAGCGGCGCGAGCCGGTGCGGTCCGAAACTGTCGGTCCGTACGAGGGCGAGCCCGGCCTCCGGAAGGGGCGTGATCGCATCGGCCGCCACCAGGCAGGTCCATCCGCCGCCCCCGGCCGCACCCCCGCCCGCGCCGTCCGCCATGGGCTGCAGCACCAGCTGTGCCGCGCCGTCCACCGCTTCGTGGCTGGTGACCACGGTGCCGTCGTGGTCCGCAAGGAAGCCCGTACCCCGCGTCCGACCTGCCAGATCGCGGATACGCACCAGTGCCACGTCCGCATCGGCATCCAGCAATGCCATCGCCGGTCCTCTCGCCCTGTCCGTCCTCCGAACGGTAAGCAGGCGGTGATCGTCCCGACAGGGAGCGCTGCCAACGCGCCCCCGTCCACTCCTTGATTCACTCCGAGCGCCTCACCGAATGAGTGAATGGCCGGAACCTGTCGGAGTGGAGGGGCAGGGGCGGGTGGCGCGCGGGCCGGCGCCGGTGCCGGTTGCGGCGGCACCCGCATGCCCTCGCCGCCGCCGGGTGGCCTTCGGTGTCCCGTGTGCGGCCATGCAGAAGGCCGGGTCCCGAGCGCGTCTCCACGCTCCGGACCCGGCCCTCGATATCAGGCCACGAACCCGCCCTAGACCGCGAACACCGCCAGGCTCTTGGCCTTCCCGCCCTGGTTCTCCACCAGCGCCAGGAACCGGCCGTCCGGCCCGAACGCCGCGACCGGGCCGCTGCCCTCGAAGCGGGGCATCGGGATCCGCGCGCCGTTGAGCAGCAGCCGCGCCTGCGGCTCGGCGACATCCCAGCGGGTGAACGCCGCGGCCGCCGCGTCGCCGAGCGGCATGACCGGCAGGCCCTCGCCCTCGGTGTCGTCCACCGCGGCCTGGAGCTGTTCGAGCGTGCGCGCCCGGTCCAGCTTGTACGGGCCGACGCGGGTGCGGCGCAGCGCGGTCAGATGGCCGCCGACGCCGAGCCCGGCCCCCAGATCGCGGGCCAGCGCGCGGATGTAGGTACCGGACGAGCACTCGACGGAGACCAGCAGATCGGTCACCGGGGTGCCGTCCTCGGCCTCGGCCTCGTGCGCGGAGTGCACCACGAACGAGGAGACGGTCACCGGACGGGCCGGGATCTCCACGTCCTCGCCCTCACGGACCCGCGAGTACGAGCGCTTGCCGTTGATCTTGATGGCGCTGACCTTGGACGGGACCTGCATGATCGCGCCGGACAGCTCGGCGACGCCCGCGTCGATGTCCTCACGGGCGAGGCCGTGCGCCGGCTTCGACTCGGTGATCTCGCCCTCGGCGTCATCGGTGACGGTCGTCTGGCCGAGCCTGATCGTGCCGACGTACTCCTTCTCCGTCAGCGCGAGGTGGCCCAGCAGCTTGGTGGCCCGCTCGATGCCCAGGACGAGTACGCCCGTCGCCATCGGGTCGAGGGTGCCGGCGTGCCCGACCCGGCGGGTGCGCGCCATACCGCGCATCTTCGCCACCACGTCGTGCGAAGTGAAGCCGGACGGCTTGTCGACGATGACGAGCCCGCCCGGCTTGTTGCTCTCACGCTTCATTCTGCCGCGGTGCCCTCGTCGTCCTCGTCCTCGCCCGGCTTGCGGTACGGATCGGCCTCGCCGGCGTACTGCGCGCCCGAGGAGACCTCGCGCACCTTGGCGTCCGAGGCCCGTGCCTTGTCGAGCAGGTCCTCGATGGTCTTGGCGGTCTCCGGCAGGGCGTCCGCCACGAACGCCAGGGTCGGCGTGAACTTCGTGCCGGCGGCCGCACCGACCGCGGAACGCAGGATGCCCTTGGCGCTCTCCAGTCCGGCGGCGGCGCTGGCGCGGTCCTCATCGTCCCCGTAGACCGTGTAGAAGACCGTAGCCTCCCGCAGGTCGCCGGTGACCCGGGTGTCCGTGATGGTCACATGCGAACCGAGCCGCGGGTCCTTGATACCGCGCTGCAGCTTCTGGGCGACCACCTCCCGGATGAGGTCCGCCAGCTTCTTCGCCCGCGCATTGTCGGCCACTGGTCCGTCTCCTTCTTTCTTCCACAATTGTGCTTCCGCCGGCGGCGGGATGCCTGGTCATCAGGTCAGTCCTCGTCGCCGTGCAGCCGTCGGCGTACCGACAGCAGTTCCACTTCGGGCCGTGCGGCGACCAGGCGCTCGCAGCGGTCCATGACATCGGTGAGATGCCCCGTGTCCCCGGACACCACCGCCAGGCCGATCCTGGCCCTGCGGTGCAGATCCTGGTCCCCGACCTCGGCGACGCTCACCGCGTATTTGCGGTGCAGCTCGGCGACGATCGGGCGGACGACGGAGCGCTTCTCCTTCAGCGACCGTACGTCGCCGAGAAGCAGGTCAAAGGACAGCGTCCCTACGTACATGCAAGACGGGTCAAGCCACCCGCGAGGCCCTGGGGTCACCGCCCGGCGTGCGCCGGAGGGTCATTTCGAACCGTACACGGAACGGCCGGGGCCGATCGACGGAAATTTCTCCGCCGACCGGCCCCGGCCGGCCACCCGCCCGTCGCCCGGCCACCACCTCGGGTGGACCGCGCTACGGGCGGGCCGCTGCACGATCAGCCGCGCGGCTTCTCGCGCATCTCGTACGTCGCGATGACGTCGTCGATCTTGATGTCGTTGAAGTTTCCGAGGTTGATACCGCCCTCGAAGCCTTCGCGGATCTCGGTGACGTCGTCCTTGAACCGGCGCAGACCCTGGATGTTGAGGTCCTCCGCGACCACCTTGCCGTCGCGGATGAGGCGCGCCTTGGTGTTGCGCTTGACCTCGCCGGAGCGGATGAGCACACCCGCGATGTTGCCGAGCTTGGACGAGCGGAAGATCTCGCGGATCTCCGCGGTACCGAGCTCGACCTCCTCGTACTCCGGCTTGAGCATGCCCTTGAGGGCCGCCTCGATCTCCTCGATCGCCTGGTAGATGACCGAGTAGTACCGGACGTCGACGCCCTCGCGCTCGGCCATCTGCGTCGCACGGCCTTCGGCGCGCACGTTGAAGCCGATGACGATCGCGTCGGAGCCGGACGCCAGGTTGATGTCGGTCTCCGTGACCGCACCGACGCCGCGGTGCAGCACGCGGATGTCGACCTCTTCGCCGACGTCGAGCTGGAGCAGCGAGGACTCCAGGGCCTCGACGGAACCAGAAGCGTCACCCTTGATGATGAGGTTGAGCTGCTGGACCTCGCCGGCCTTGAGCACCTTGTCCAGGTCCTCGAGGGACACCCGGCGGGTGCGCTTGGCGAAGGCGGCGTTGCGCTCGCGCGCCGCGCGCTTCTCGGCGATCTGACGGGCCGTACGGTCCTCGTCGACGACCAGGAAGTTGTCTCCGGCACCCGGGACGTTGGTCAGACCCAGGACCAGGACGGGGGTCGACGGACCCGCTTCCTCGACGTTGTTGCCCTTGTCGTCGAACATCGCACGGACTCGGCCGTACGCGTCGCCGACCACCATCGTCTCGCCGACGCGCAGCGTGCCGCGCTGGACCAGGACGGTCGCCACGGCGCCACGGCCACGGTCGAGGTGGGCCTCGATCGCGATGCCCTGCGCGTCCTGCTCCGCGTTGGCGCGCAGGTCGAGCGAGGCGTCCGCGGTCAGGACCACGGCCTCGAGCAGCTGCTCGATGTTCAGACCCTCACGGGCGGAGATGTCGACGAACATGGTGTCGCCGCCGTACTCCTCGGCCACCAGACCGAACTCGGTGAGCTGGCCGCGCACCTTGGTCGGGTCGGCGCCCTCGACGTCGATCTTGTTGACCGCGACCACGATCGGCACCTCGGCCGCCTTGGCGTGGTTCAGGGCCTCGATCGTCTGCGGCATGACACCGTCGTTGGCCGCCACCACGAGGATCGCGATGTCGGTCGACTTGGCACCACGGGCACGCATGGCGGTGAACGCCTCGTGACCCGGGGTGTCGATGAAGGTGATCCGACGCTCTTCGTCGTTGACCTCGGTCGCGACCTGGTAGGCACCGATGTGCTGGGTGATGCCGCCGGCCTCGCCCGCGATGACGTTCGTCTTGCGGATCGCGTCGAGCAGTCGCGTCTTACCGTGGTCGACGTGACCCATGACGGTCACCACCGGCGGACGCGCGACGAGCATGTCCTCGCCGCCCTCGTTCTCACCGAAGTCGATGTCGAAGGACTCGAGCAGCTCGCGGTCCTCCTCCTCCGGGCTGACGATCTCGACGACGTAGTTCATCTCTTCGGCGAGCAGCTGCAGCGTCTCGTCGGAGACCGACTGGGTCGCGGTGACCATCTCGCCCAGGTTCAGCATGACCTGGACCAGCGACGCCGGGTTGGCGTTGATCTTCTCGGCGAAGTCCGTCAGCGAGGCACCACGCGACAGGCGAACCGTCGCGCCGTTGCCGCGCGGCAGCATGATGCCGCCCACCGACGGGGCCTGCATGGCCTCGTACTCCTGACGCCTCTGCCGCTTCGACTTGCGGCCACGGCGCGCCGGACCGCCGGGACGGCCGAACGCACCCTGCGTGCCACCACGGCCACCGGGACCGCCGGGACGGCCACCGAAGCCGGGACGACCGCCGAAGCCGCCGCCACCACCGGGACCGCCGCCACCGGGACGACCGGCGAAACCGCCGCCGCCACCCGGACGACCGCCGCCACCACCGGGACGGCCGGCGAAACCGCCGCCACCACCGGGACGACCGCCGCCACCACCGGGACGACCGGCGCCGCCGGGACCACGGCCACCGCCACCGCCGGGGCCCGGACGCGGGCCGGCAGCGGGACGCTGCGGCATCATGCCCGGGTTCGGGCGGTTACCGCCGCCACCACCGGGACGCGGGGCGCCACCGGGGGCCGCACCCTGCGGACGGGGCATACCGCCCGGGGTCGGACGCGCGCCGCCCTGACCACCCTGGGGACGGGGGCCGCCCTGGCCGCCGCCCTGCGGACGGGGACCGCCGGGACCACCCTGGCCGCCGGGGCGCGGAGCGCCACCGGGACGGGGGGCCTGCGGACGGGCCATGCCCGTGGAGCCACCGGACGTGAAGGGGTTGTTGCCCGGACGGGGGCCGGACGGACGGCCGCCGGGACGCGGGCTCGGACGCTCGCCACCGGGACGCGGAGCGTTACCGCGGCCCTGACCACCCTGACCGCCCTGACCGCCCTGGCCGGACGCCGGACGGGCCGGACGCGGGGCGGGGGCACCGGGACGGGGAGCCGACTGGCCGGCGGCGGGAGCGGCCGGCGCGGACGGCGGAGCCTGGAACTCGGGCTGCGCGGGGGCGGCCGGAGCGGGCTTGGGCGCCGGAGCCTTCGGGGCCGGCGTGGGCCGCGGACCCGGGGTGGGGCCGGCGGCGGGAGTGCTCTTGGGAGCCACCGGGGCCTCGGGGGCCTTCGGTGCCTCGGGGGCTGCCGGAGCCGCGGGGCCCGGCTTGGGGGCGCCCGGCTTCGGGGCAGCAGGACGCGCCGCCTGCGCCGGAGAGGGCGCGGACGGCTTCGCGGGGGCCGACTTCCGCGGCGCCGCGGACTTACCGGCGGCGCGGCCATTGCCGCTGCCTGCCTGGAAAGCGTCGGTCAACTTGCGAACAACCGGCGCCTCGATCGTCGAGGACGCCGAACGGACGAATTCACCAAGTTCTTGGAGCTTGGCCATGACGACCTTGCTCTCAACACCGAACTCCTTGGCGAGTTCGTATACCCGGACCTTAGCCACTTCGCTCCTTCTAGGTCCGGGTTTGTCCACCGGACCGTCGCTACTTCATGGGCGTACTCATCGCGTACTCATCGAGTGCTCATCGCAATCTCGACCTACTTCCGACTCGCGAGGTACCTGACCGCACGGTTTTCCGTGCGCTGTGCATTTCGTGCTGTGCGTTATTGCAGGGGCTGCTCGGCGCGTTCGACGTACTGGCGCAAGGCCGTCGTGTCGAACGGTCCCCGGGCCCGGTAGGCCCGGTTGAACGCCCGGCGGCGAACCGCCGGGTCGAGGCAGACCAGTGTCGGGTGCACATAAGCACCCCGGCCGGGCAGCGTACCGCGAGGATCGGGGACACACTCACCCTCGATCTCCACGATGCGCAGCAAATCGCCCTTGGCCGCTCGCTCCCGGCATCCCAGACAGGTGCGCTCAGGGCATGCGCGGGCATGCGTCCGGCCAGACACTGCTTAAGTCTACCTCCCCGCGCCGGCCCGGCCCCGCTGGGGTGAAGGCCGGAGCGCTGCTCAGAATTCCCGGCGGAGCGCCGCGGCACCACCGATTTTTCGGGGGCCGCGGCGCAGCCGGCTGCCTCGGACGGTCTCAGTCCTGCGGCGTGTGCTCGGTGTCCGGACGGATGTCGATCCGCCAGCCCGTGAGGCGGGCGGCGAGCCGGGCATTCTGCCCTTCCTTGCCGATGGCCAGTGACAGCTGGTAGTCGGGCACGGTGACCCGGGCGGAGCGTGCCGCCAGGTCCACGACCTCGACCTTGCTGACCCGGGCCGGCGACAGCGCGTTCGCCACCAGCTCTGCCGGGTCGTCCGACCAGTCCACGATGTCGATCTTCTCGCCGTGCAGCTCGGCCATCACGGCGCGCACCCGGCCACCCATCGGGCCGATGCAGGCGCCCTTGGCGTTCAGGCCGGAGCGCGTCGACCGTACGGCGATCTTGGTGCGGTGGCCGGCCTCGCGGGCGATGGCGGAGATCTCCACCGAGCCGTCCGCGATCTCCGGGACCTCCATGGCGAAGAGCTTCTTCACCAGATTGGGGTGGGTGCGCGAGAGCGTCACGGACGGGCCGCGGACGCCCTTGACCACCCGTACGACGTACGAGCGCAGCCGGGTGCCGTGTGCGTAGTCCTCACCGGGGACCTGCTCCTGCACCGGCAGGATGGCCTCCAGGCGGCCGATGTCGACCAGGACGTTCTTGGGGTCCTTGCCCTGCTGGACGACGCCGGTGACGACATCGCCCTCCCGTCCGGCGTACTCACCGAACGTGATCTCCTCCTCGGCGTCCCGCAGCCGCTGCAGGATGACCTGCTTGGCGGTGGTCGCCGCGATCCGCCCGAAGCCGGAGGGGGTGTCGTCGAACTCGCGGGGCTCCTCGCCCTCCGTGAGGTCCTCGGGGTCTTCCTTCGCCCACACCGTCACATGGCCGGTGCTGCGGTCCAGCTCCACCCGCGCCCGCCGGCGGCTGCCTTCGGTGCGGTGGTAGGCGATGAGGAGGGCCGACTCGATCGCCTCGACCAGCAGGTCGAACGAGATCTCCTTCTCCCGCACCAGACCCCGCAGGGCACTCATGTCGATATCCACGGCTACGCCTCCTCCTTGTTCTCGTCGATCTTCTCGTCGTGCTGCGCGTCGCGCTTGTCGGACTTGCGGTTGAACTCCAGCTCGACGCGCGCCTTGGCGATCTCGTCGAAGGAGACCCGGCGTGCGGTCGGCTTGCGGCCCTTGACGCCCGGCACCTCGAGGTCCAGTCCGGACTCGTCGACGGCGATGATCCGGGCCACCAGCTCGCCGCCCTCGTGGAGTTGGGCCTTGATGAGGCGGCCGACGGCGCGGCGGTAGTGCCGCAGCTCGGTCAGCGGGCGGTCGGCGCCGGGTGAGGTCACCTCGAGGGTGTACGGGGCGCCGCCCATCACATCGGAGTCGTCCAGGACCTCGGAGGCCTCGCGGCTCAGCGCGGCACACTCGTCCAGCTGGACGCCCTCGTCGGAATCGACCACGATCCTCAGCACCCGCCGCTTGCCTGCCGGTGTCACCTCGATCTCTTCCAGATCCAGGTCGCGCGCGGCGATGAGCGGTTCAAGCAGTCCGCGCAGCCTCTCGCTCTGGGTGGTGCTCATCCGGGTGACTCCTCGGCCGCGTGTGCTGTTGTGGGTAGGTCGCGTGTCGGGTCAAAGCCTATCGGTTCCGGCGGGGTACTGACGATTCGGTGGGTGGTCACGGATACTCTCGCCTGCGGTGATCACTACGGAAGACCCCGGGAAGTGCAACGTGCCGAAAGTGGCGTACGCGCGTAGAAGGACCCTGCTGGCCGGCGCCGCCCTCGGGGGCGCGGCCCTGCTCACGGGCTGCTCGGAGGACTCCGGCCCCGAACGGGCCGAACACTCCTCCGCCGCCGAACGGCTGCGCAAACGCTCGGCCCGCGACAGCACCACCCTGCTGGCGCGCTACGACGCGACACTGGCCGCGCATCCGGCACTGGAGTCACGGCTGCGCCCGCTGCGCTCCGAAGTCGCCCGGCACGCCGAGGCGTTCGGCGACGACCGCACCTCGCCCTCCGACGGCCCGGCGCGCGACGCCGGAGCGCCCGCGTCCGGTCCCTCGCCGCACGGCGACCGGCCGTCCGGCCCCCCGGTCCCCCAGGACGAGCGGGCCGCCCGCTCGGCGCTCGCCGACGCGGAACGCCGGCTCGCCGATGTCCGCACCAAGGCGCTGCTCGCCGCGCCCCCGGAACTGGCCCGGCTGCTGGCCTCGGTCGCGGCGGCCGGTGCGGTGCATGCGTATCTGCTGGCGGAGCGGGCCGGATGACGGGCACGGCGGGACACCGGGCAACGACCAGCGAAGGGGCGTGCGGATGACGGCCGGAACGGCTCGCGGCAGCAGGCGCGACAACGACGACAGCGGCCACGAGGAGCTGACGGCGGTGCAGGCGGCGCTGGCCGCCGAGCATGCGGCGGTGTACGGCTACGGGGTGGTCGGCGGGCGGATCGCCGGTGACCGGCGCGAGGAGGCCCAGGCGGCCTACGACGGACATCGCGCCCGCCGGGATGCGCTGCGCCGCGTGGTGCGCGACCTGGGCGGTACACCGCAGGCCGCGGCCGCCGCCTACAAGCTGCCCTTCCCGGTGCCGGACGCGGCCGCCGCGGCCCGGCTGGCGGCGGAGCTGGAGGACCGGCTGGCCGCCGTGTACGCGGATCTCGTACGGGCCGGCGGCTCGGTCAGGCGCCGGGAGGCGGCGGCCGCGCTGCGCGAGGCGGCGGTGCGGTCGGTGCGCTGGCGCGGCGGCGGCGTAGCCTTCCCTGGGCTCGTGGAACGGGCCGCGGACGCCGCTCCGTCCGGCTCCGCGAGCGCCCCCGCGGGCGCGCTCTGAACGACCGGCCGCCTTTGCGGTCCCGGCCCCCAGGAAAAGGACAGCTCAAGCATGGCAACGGCACCCATCGAACCGCCGCAGCGGTTGGTGAGTTCGCTGAGCAGCGATCCGGAAAGTCCGGTGCGGCAGTGGCTCACGGCGCTCCCGACGCTGGTTCAGCAGCGGCTGGAGGCCTGGGAGCTGACGCTGGAGCGGGTGCACGCGCCCGGTGGCCGCAGCAGTCTGCTCGCGCTCGTGCGGCAGCAGGACGGAACGCCCGCGGCGCTGAAGTTCCCGGTGCCGGGGCGGGTGTCGGCGCACGAGGCGGCGGCGCTGGAGGTGTGGGACGGCTGGGGCGCGGTGCGGCTGCTGCGGTCCGACGACAAGAGCGGTGCGCTGCTGCTGGAGCGGCTGCAGGGCGGGGTGTCGCTGCGTTCGCTGCCGGAGGCCAAGGCGCTGCTGGAGGCGGCCGGTACGGTGCGGCGGCTGTGGGTGCAGCCCGGCCCGGGCCATCCCTTCGAGACGCTGGCCGCGCGTACGGAGGAGGCCGCGGAGGGGCTGCGCACCGCCGGGGCCCTGACCCGGGCCGCCGGGCCGCTGGTGGAGCAGGCGCTGGAGCTGCGGCGCGGCCTGCCGGACGGGTCCGACGAGCAGTTTCTGCTGCACGGCGCGTTCCGTCAGGGCAAGGTGCTGGCCGGTGTGCGGGCGCCCTGGCTGGCGGTCGGCCCGGCGCCGGTGGTCGGCGAGCGGGCGTACGACCTGGCGGCGCTGGTGCTGGACCGGTTCGAGGATCTGCTGGCCGGTTCCGGCGCGGCGGCCGCGGCCCGCCGCCGGGTGGCCAAGCTGGCCGACTCCCTGGAGGTGGACCGGGACCGGCTGCGCGACTGGACGCTGTACCGGGCCGTGGACACCGGCGTGCGGGAGGCGGCCGTGGGCGACCGGCAGCGCGGTGAACAGCTGCTGGAGTTCGCGGCCTGGCTGTAGGGGCCGTCCACTGGATCGGCGTGAGCCCGTGTCCCTCCACCGGACCGGCTCGCTGCGCATGCGAACGGGCCGGCCGGGGCGTACCCCTGGCCGGCCCGTTCGTCGTGCGCCGGTTACGCGCTGAGGCGGGCGACGGCCTCCTCGACCGTCAGCTCCTCGCGCTCGCCGGTACGGCGGTCCTTGACCTCGACGACGCCTTCGGCGGCACGCCGGCCGGCGACCACGATGGTCGGGACGCCGAGCAGCTCGGCGTCGGTGAACTTCACGCCCGGCGAGACCCCGGCCCGGTCGTCGACGAGCACCCGCAGGCCCGCGGCGCCGAGCTGCTCGCCGACCTCCAGGGCGAGCTCGGTCTGCTTGGCCTTGCCGGCCGCGACGACATGCACATCGGCCGGGGCGATCTCGCGGGGCCAGCACAGGCCCTTGTCGTCGTGGGTCTGCTCGGCGAGGGCGGCCACCGCACGGGAGACGCCGATGCCGTAGGAGCCCATGGTGACCCGGGCGGGCTTGCCGTTCTGGCCGAGCACATCGAGCTCGAAGGCGTCCGCGTACTTGCGGCCGAGCTGGAAGATGTGGCCGATCTCGATGGCACGGTCGATCTTCAGGCCGGTGCCGCACTCGGGGCAGGGGTCGCCCGGCTCGACGACGACCACGTCGAGGTAGTCGTCGACCTCGAAGTCCCGGCCCGCGACGACGTTCTTGGCGTGCTTGCCCTCCTCGTTGGCGCCGGTGACCCAGGCGGTGCCGGGGGCGACGCGCGGGTCGGCGATGTAGCGGAACGCCTTGCCGGCCAGGCCCTGCGGGCCGACATAGCCGCGGACCAGGTCCGGGCGGTCGGTGAAGTCCTCGGCGGTGACCAGCTCGACGGTGGCCGGTGCCAGGTGCTCACCGAGCTTGCCGAGGTCGACCTCGCGGTTGCCGGGGACGCCGACCGCGACGATCTCGCCGTCGACCTTGACCAGCAGGTTCTTCAGGGTCGCGGCGGCCGGCACACCGAGGTACTCGGCGAGGGACTCGATGGTCGGGGTGTCGGGGGTGTCCAGCACCTCGACGGGGCCGTGCGCGGCGCCGTCGACCGGCTCGACCTTGACCGTGACGGCCTCGGTGTTGGCGGCGTAGTCGCAGGCCGGGCAGTCGACGAAGGTGTCCTCACCGGCGGCCGCGGGGGCCAGGAACTCCTCGGAGGCGGAGCCGCCCATCGCGCCGGAGACGGCGGAGACGATGCGGTAGTCCAGGCCGAGCCGCTCGAAGATCTTGGTGTAGGCCTCGCGGTGCAGCGCGTAGGACTGCTCCAGACCCTCGTCGGTGGTGTCGAAGCTGTACGAGTCCTTCATCTGGAACTCGCGGCCGCGCAGCACACCGGAGCGGGGACGGGCCTCGTCGCGGTACTTGGTCTGGATCTGGTAGAGGATCACCGGCAGGTCCTTGTAGGACGTGCACTGGTCCTTGACCGTGAGGGTGAAGATCTCCTCGTGGGTGGGGCCGAGAAGGTAGTCGGCGCCCTTGCGGTCCTTGAGGCGGAAGAGCAGGTCGCCGTACTCCTCCCAGCGGCCGCTGGCCTCGTAGGGCTCCTTGGGCAGCAGGGCCGGCAGCAGGACCTCCTGGCCACCGATGGCGTCCATCTCCTCGCGCACCACGCGGGAGACGTTCTCCAGGACCTTCTTGCCCAGCGGCAGCCACGTCCAGATGCCGGCGGAGGAGCGGCGGACGTAACCGGCGCGGACGAGCAGCTTGTGGCTGGCGGTCTCGGCGTCGGCCGGGTCGTCGCGCAGTGTCTTGATCATCAAGCGGGACATGCGCTGGACCTGTGCGGCGTGGGCCATGGGAGATTCTCCTGCGTAAGAAAGGTGACTCCCTGGAGGTTAGCTGGAGGGGTATGGCACAAGGAAATGCGATGCCGCTGCGCTTGGGCTTCCTTCCCGCGTTTTCGGCTGTCCCGCCGTGGGGGTTGCTCGCCGTTTGTGGCCCGCTGCGCGGTGCCCGCGCCGTTGCGCCTGGCGGCGGGCCGGGTCCGCTGCGCGGGGCTGTCGGGGTGCGGTGACGGGCCTCCGCGGGTGGGGGTGTCCGGACTGCTTCGCTTTACGTCCGGACACCCCCACCCGCTCCGACCCGTCCCCTCCCGTTGAGGGGTGGGTAAAACGGTGGGTGGGGGTGCACGCCGGTGGTCCCGTGCACGTCGTAGGGAGCAGTGAATCGTCCTACGGACGCCCGCCCCCACCCACCTGTAGTCACTCCCCCAACGGGAGGGGACGGGCCGGAGGGGCAGGGTTTCCGGACGTAAAGCGAAGCAGTCCGGAAACCCTGCCCCGGAGGCCCGTCACCGCACCCGACACCCACCCAGCCCGCCGCAGGCGCAACGGCGAGCAACAACCACGGCGGGAAAGCCGACAACGCGGGAGGAAGGTCAAGGCCGCTTCAGAGGGAGGGGCGCCCCCATCACCGCGTACGGCGTGGGGGCGCTCGGGAAGAGGACGCGGCGGGCCAGGTCGTGGTAGCCGAGGGAGCGGTAGAGGCGGCGGGCGGGGCTCTCGGTGTCGATGGCCGAGAGGATGGAGCGGGGTTCGGTGGCCTCGTCGGTGATGCGGGTGATCAGTGCCCGGCCGATGCCGCGGTGCTGGTAGGCGGGGTGGACATGCAGCTCGGTGATGGTGAAGGAGTCGTCGAGCCAGTGGTCGAGTCCCTCGCTGCGGAGGTAGGGCTCGACGACGGTGGACCACCAGTGGGCGCGGTCGTTGGGCATGCCGTAGACGAAGCCGGTCAGCCGGCCGTCGGGGGTGGTGGCACCGAGCGCCCGGGCGCCGGGGCAGCGGAGGTGACGCAGCACGATGTGCCGGCGGACGGCGATCTCCTCGTCGCTGAGGCCGAAGGCGAGCGCCTGGACGGCCAGCGCGTCGTCCACGCGGGCAGCGAGATCAAGGGGGCCGACCGCGACGTCATCCATGCTCGGAGCGTACAAGGCGGTGCGTCAGAACAGTACGCTCATGAACGCCCCGACTTCCTCGAAGCCCACCCGGCGATAGGAGGCGCGGGCCGCGGTGTTGTAGTCGTTGACGTAGAGGCTGACGACGGGGGCGACGTCGCTGAGGGCGTAGCGCAGTACGGCGGCCATCCCGGTCTCGGAGAGGCCCTTGCCGCGGTAGGCGGGGTCGACCCAGACGCCCTGGACCTGGCAGGCCCGCTGGGTGGCGGCGCCGATCTCGGCCTTGAAGATGACCTTGCCGTTCTCGATACGGGCGAAGGAGCGTCCTGCGCCGACGAGTTCGGCGACCCTGGCCTGGTAGAGGAGCCCGCCGTCGCCGGCCATCGGGGAGATGCCGACCTCTTCGGTGAACATGGCCACGCACGCGGGCATGATCAGGTCCATCTCGTTCTTGCGGATCCGCCGGACGTACGGGTCGGGGGCGATCTCGGCGGAGGGTGCGGTGGTGACCATCAGGGGTTGGTGGGCGCGGATTTCGCGGGCCGGCCCCCAGTAGGGCTCCAGGAGCGACCACAGTTCGGCGGTGGCTTCCGCGGGGCCGACGATGGACGAGCAGCGGCGGCCCTGGCGGCGGGCGCGCTCGGCGAAGCCGCGGATGGCTTCGGAGGTGGCGCAGACGGGGACGAGGTTGGCACCGGCGTAGCAGAGCGACTCCAGGTGACCGTCCACGTACCAGCCCCACATCTCACCGCCGAGCCGCCAGGGGTCGAGGCCGGCGATCTGTACACGGGCGGCGACAAAGGCATTGGCGACCGGATCGCGGTCGAGGACCGCGAGGGCGTCGTCGAGCTCCCCGGGCTCGAGGACCTTGATGGCGGTGGTCGTCAGCACGTGTCGGAAAGCCTCACCGTTACGGGCCTGGGAGGCCAGGCGGGAGCAGGTCCTGGCACTTTACCTCGCGCCTGCGGGGAGCACCCGGCCGCTGCGGGACGGATTGTCCGGGCAGCGCGGAGCCCCGCGGCCCGGGGCGGGCGGCGGGGCTCGGCGGCGGTGCGGTGGGCCGTGGGTCAGCCGGCGATGGCCACGGTCGGCTCGCCGGAGGCGACGCCGTCCTTCTCCATCTGCTCGGCGATCTTCATGGCCTCTTCGATGAGGGTCTCGACGATCTTCGACTCGGGGACGGTCTTGATGACCTCGCCCTTGACGAAGATCTGGCCCTTGCCGTTGCCGGAGGCGACACCGAGGTCGGCCTCGCGGGCCTCGCCGGGGCCGTTGACGACACAGCCCATGACGGCGACGCGCAGCGGCACCTCCATGCCGTCCAGGCCCGCGGTGACCTCGTCGGCGAGCTTGTAGACATCGACCTGGGCGCGGCCGCAGGACGGGCAGGAGACGATCTCCAGCCGGCGCTGGCGGAGGTTGAGCGACTCCAGGATGGAGATGCCGACCTTGACCTCTTCGGCGGGCGGCGCGGACAGCGAGACCCGGATGGTGTCGCCGATGCCCTCGCTGAGCAGCGCGCCGAAGGCGACGGCGGACTTGATGGTGCCCTGGAAGGCGGGGCCGGCCTCCGTGACACCGAGGTGGAGGGGGTAGTCGCACTGGGCGGCGAGCTGGCGGTAGGCGTTGACCATCACGACCGGGTCGTTGTGCTTGACCGAGATCTTGATGTCGCGGAAGCCGTGCTCCTCGAAGAGGGAGGCCTCCCACAGCGCGGACTCGACGAGCGCCTCGGGGGTGGCCTTGCCGTACTTCTGCAGCAGGCGGCGGTCCAGGGAGCCGGCGTTGACGCCGATCCGGATCGGTGTGCCAGCGTCGCCCGCGGCCTTGGCGATCTCCTTGACCTGGTCGTCGAACTGCTTGATGTTGCCCGGGTTCACCCGGACCGCGGCGCAGCCCGCGTCGATCGCGGCGAAAACGTACTTCGGCTGGAAATGGATGTCCGCGATGACCGGAATCTGCGACTTCCGGGCGATCACGGGCAGCGCGTCGGCGTCGTCCTGCGTCGGGCAGGCGACCCGGACGATCTGGCAGCCGGAGGCCGTCAGCTCGGCGATCTGCTGCAGCGTCGCGCCGATGTCGGACGTGCGTGTGGTCGTCATCGACTGCACCGAGACCGGTGCGTCTCCGCCCACGGCGACCGGCCCGACCTGGATCTTGCGGCTGACCCGGCGGTCGGCAAGCTTGGTCGGTACGTCCGGCATTCCCAGTGAAATGGCAGTCATCTGGCGAGCAACCCCAAGGTGTGGATCTAGGCCCCGCAGCGGCGGGCTCCGGTCTTCGAGATTACGGCACAGGAGTCGCGGCAAGCACATCGCGCCCGTGTGGCGCCACGAATGGGGACGGCCGGGCACCTCCAAACGCCACAGAGGTGCCCGGCCGCCGCCAAACGTGCTTTCTAGGTCAGCTTCACCGGATTCACCACGTCGGCGACGAGCACCAGCAGCGTGAAGCAGATGAAGATCCCGGCGACGACGTAGGCGACCGGCATCAGCTTGGCGACGTCGAAGGGGCCGGGGTCGGGTCGCCGGACGATCTTGGCGAAGGCCCGTCGGACGGACTCCCACATGGCGCCCGCGATGTGCCCGCCGTCCAGCGGCAGCAGCGGCAGCATGTTGAACAGGAACAGCGAGAGGTTGAACCCGGCGACCAGGAAGAGCATGGTCGCCACCCGCTGCTCCGGCGGGATGTCCAGGGAGAAGACCTCGCCGCCGACCCGGGCCGCGCCGACCACGCCCATCGGGGAGTCCTGCTTGCGCTCGCCGCCGTTGAAGGCCGCGTCCCACAGGTCCGGGACCTTGGCGGGCAGGTTTATCAGCGAGGAGACACCCTGCTCGACCATGTTGCCCATGCGGTCGACGGACTGGCCGAAGGACTGCTGGACGACGCCGCTGGCCGGGGTGAAGCCGAGGAATCCGGCGGTGACGAATTCGCCGGGGACATAGCCTCCGCGGCCGTCGGTCTTGGCGACCTTGTTCTCGATGAGGTCGGCGTGCAGGGTCGCGCGCGCGCCGTGCCGCTCGACGACGAGGGTGGCGGGCCCGGTGGTGTCACGGATCTGCTGCTGCAGGGCGCCCCAGTCCGGCACGGGGTGGCCGTTGAACGAGACGATCTTGTCGCCGGCCCGCAGGCCCGCGGCCTTGGCCGGGGAGTCCTTGGCGCCGGCCGGGCACTTGTCGGTCTTGGCGGCGGCCGAGATGACGCACTCCGAGACCGAGCCGACCTGGGTGGTCTGGGTGTTGATCCCGAAGCCCATCAGCACGCTCATGAAGATCACGACCGCCAGGATCAGATTCATGAACGGCCCGGCGAACATCACGATGATGCGCTTCCAGGGCTTACGGGTGTAGAAGAGCCGCTTCTCGTCGCCGGGCTGCAGCTCCTCGAAGGCCGCCGAGCGGGCGTCCTCGATCATGCCGCGGAACGGCGAGGTGGAGCGGGCCTGCAGCTTTCCGTCGTCGCCGGGCGGGAACATGCCGATCATGCGGATGTAGCCGCCGAGCGGGACGGCCTTGATGCCGTACTCGGTATCGCCCTTCTTACGGGAGAAGAGCGTCGGCCCGAAGCCCACCATGTACTGCGGCACGCGGATACCGAACATCTTGGCCGTGGAGAGGTGGCCGAGCTCGTGCCAGGCAATGGAGAACAGCAGGCCGACGACGAAGACGACTATGCCGAGGATGGTCATCCAGGTCGTCATGCGCGAGCCTCCGAAGGTGTCCGTGCCGCACGGGCGGCCAGTTCGCGGGCGCGGGCGCGCGCCCAGGTTTCCGCCTCCAGGACGTCCGCGACCGTCAGGGAAGTTCCCCGTGCGGGCGTGCCGTGCTCGGCAACCACTGCGGCGACCGTATCCACAATCCCTGTGAACGGCAGCCCGCCCTTGAGGAATGCCTCCACACATTCCTCGTTCGCCGCGTTGAAGACGGCGGGGGCGGTGCCGCCGAGATCACCGACCCGGCGGGCGAGCGGGACGGAGGGGAAGGCCTCCTCGTCCAGCGGGAAGAACTCCCAGGTCTGCGCCTTCGTCCAGTCCACGCCCGGGGCGGCGTCCGGGACCCGCTCGGGCCAGCCGATGCCCAGGGCGATCGGCATCCGCATGTCGGGCGGGCTGGCCTGGGCGAGCGTGGAGCCGTCGGTGAACTCCACCATCGAGTGGATGTAGGACTGCGGATGGACGACGACCTCGATGCGGTCGAAGGGGACGTCGAAGAGCAGATGCGCCTCGATGACCTCCAGGCCCTTGTTGACGAGGGTCGCGGAGTTGATGGTGACGACCGGGCCCATCGACCAGGTGGGGTGGGCCAGCGCCTGCTCGGGCGTGACATCGGCCAGCTCACGCTTGGTGCGGCCGCGGAACGGGCCGCCGGAGGCGGTGACGACCAGCTTGCGGACCTCGGCCCGGTCGCCGCCGGTGAGCGCCTGGAAGAGCGCGGAGTGCTCGGAGTCGACGGGGAGGATCTGGCCGGGGCGGGCGATCGCCTTGACCAGGGGCCCGCCGACGATCAGCGACTCCTTGTTGGCCAGCGCGAGCACCCGGCCCGCCTTGAGGGCGGCCAGCGTGGGGGCGAGCCCGATGGAGCCGGTGATGCCGTTGAGGACGGTGTGGCAGGGGGAAGCGGCCAGGTCGGTGGCGGCGTCGGGGCCGGCCAGGATCTCGGGCAGCGGCTCGCCCGCGCCGTAGCGGTCCGCCAGCGCCGTACGCAGCGCGGGCACCGCGTCCTCGCGCGCCACGGCGACGGCGTTCACCCGCAGCTGGTGCGCCTGATCGGCGAGCAGCTCGACCCGGCCGCCGGCTGCGGAGAGCGCGGTCACCCGGAACCGGTCGGGGTTGCGCAGCACGATGTCGATCGCCTGGGTGCCGATCGACCCGGTCGAGCCGAGGATCACGATGTCGCGCGGGCCGTCCGGGCCGGTGGCGGCCGGCTCGAAACGCAGATGCGGGTGGGCGAGGGAGTCCGTCATGTGGTCCATTGTGGCCGGTCGCCGAGGGGGCCAGGACACCTAGGGGGCGTCTTCCCGATCATGTGGCCCGGTGTGCTCCGCGGGACATGCTCCAGGGCCGGTCCGGTGGATCGCTGCCGGACCGGCCCTGGGCGTGCGGCCGAGACGTTCAGCGGATGGGGCGCCGGACGTTGTCGGTCATGCTCGGGCCAGGCGTGGCGTCGGCGATCCAGGGGCCGTCGCCGCTGGGGTCGATGATGCCCTCCTCCAGCCAGGCGTAGCTGCCGTCGAGGACGCCGGAGACGACCTTGCGGTCGAGTTCGTCGGTGTTGGTCCACAGCCGGCCGAACAGCTCCTCGACGCGGATCCGCGCCTGCCGGCAGAACACATCGGCCAGCTGCTGCGCCTCACGGCCGTGGTCATCGGTCTCCCGCAGGTATTCGGCGCGTACACAGGCGGCGCTCATCGCGAAGAGTTCGGCGCCGATGTCGACGATCCGGCCGAGGAAGCCCTGTTTGGTCTCCATCCGGCCCTGCCAGCGGGACATCGCGTAGAAGGTGGAGCGGGCGAGCTTGCGGGAGGTCCGCTCGACATACCGCAGATGACCCGAGAGGCGGCCGAACTCCTGGTACGTACGCGGGAGTTGGCCCGGACCGGCGACGAGCTTGGGCAGCCAGCGGGCGTAGAACCCGCCGGCCCTGGCCGCCGCCCGGCCCTTGTCGGCGAGGGTCTTGTCGGGGTCGATGAGATCGCCGGCGACCGACAGATGGGCGTCCACCGCCTCGCGGGCGATCAGCAGATGCATGATCTCCGTGGAGCCCTCGAAGATCCGGTTGATGCGCATATCGCGCAGCATCTGCTCGGCGGGGACCGCGCGCTCGCCGCGGGCGGCGAGCGAGTCGGCGGTCTCGAAGCCGCGGCCGCCGCGGATCTGGACCAGCTCGTCGGCCATCAGCCAGCCCATCTCGGAGCCGTAGAGCTTGGCGAGGGCGGCCTCGATGCGGATGTCGTTGCGGTTCTCGTCGGCCATCTGGGAGGACAGGTCGACGACCGCTTCGAGGGCGAAGGTCGTCGCCGCGATGAAGGAGATCTTGGCGCCGACGGCCTCGTGCTTGGCGACCGGCCGGCCCCACTGCTCGCGGGCCCCGGACCACTCACGGGCGATCTTCAGGCACCACTTGCCCGAGCCGACGCACATCGCGGGCAGCGACAGCCGGCCGGTGTTGAGGGTGGTCAGGGCGATCTTCAGTCCGGCGCCCTCGGGGCCGATGCGGTTCGCGGCCGGGACCCGTACCTGGTGGAAGCGGGTGACACCGTTCTCCAGGCCGCGCAGGCCCATGAACGCATTGCGGTTCTCGACGGTGATGCCGGGCGAGGCCGCCTCGACGACGAAGGCCGTGATGCCGCCCTTGTGGCCCTCGGACGCGGGCACCCGCGCCATCACCACCAGCAGATCGGCGACCACCCCGTTGGTGGTCCACAGCTTCACACCGTCGAGCACATAGTCCGTGCCGTCCGGGACGGCCATGGTCGCCAGACGGGCGGGGTCCGAGCCGACATCGGGCTCGGTCAGCAGGAAGGCCGAGATGTCCGTACGGGCGCAGCGCGGCAGGAAGGTTTCCTTCTGCTCCTTGGTGCCGAACAGCTTCAGGGGCTGCGGTACGCCGATCGACTGGTGCGCCGAGAGCAGCGCGCCGATGGCGGGGCTGGCCGTGCCGACCAGGGACAGGGCCCGGTTGTAGTAGACCTGGGTGAGGCCGAGGCCGCCGTACTTGGGGTCGATCTTCATCCCGAACGCGCCGAGCGCCTTGAGCCCGTCCACGGTCTCGTCCGGGATCTGCCCCTCGCGCTCGATCCGGGCGCCGTCGACCTCCGCCTCGCAGAATTCACGCAGCGTGGCCAGGAACTTCTCGCCGCGGCGTACGTCGTCGACCGCGGGGGTGGGGTGCGGATGGATGAGGTCGAGCCGGAAGCGCCCCAGGAACAGTTCCTTGGCGAAGCTGGGCTTGCGCCAGTCCTGCTCGCGTGCCGCCTCGGCGACCTGGCGTGCTTCGCGCTCGGAAACGTTGCGGATGGATGGAGCGGTCATCAGGAGCTCACCTCGCCGCTGGGTCGGGAGTTCAGCGCCGGCGGCCGGTCGGCCGCTGGACAGCGCTACTTGTGAGAGTTACCCGATCCGCACGGGTTGCACCACTGGAGCTACCGGGCGCGGGGAAGTGTTCGGGCCACCGCAGACCAAGCGGGACCTGCCTCCCGGCACCGGACCGGTCCGGCCGGACGCCCTCCGCCCTTCGGGGGGTGCGGCATACCGCGGGAGTTGTACGCGCGGCGGCGTCTCCCCCCTGGGGCAGCGCCCCCCGGCTCCCCCTCAGACAGGAGGAAGCGGAGGGGGCGCGTCCCGTACCGTCAAGATCCGGCATGGCGGTGCCGGAAAACGGGGGACGCGGCGCGCTCCGGAACAGGGTGCCGGAGCGCGCCGCGTCGAGGCCGGCGCCGGGGGGTGCGCCGGCCGGGGCCCGGACGGCGATACGGCCCAAGGGATGGCCGTCGCTGTCCACCGGTCCGGGCCGGGCCGGGTGTTACAGGGCCAGGCCGGTGAGGACCAGCACCCGCTCGTAGGTGTAGTCGTCCATCGCGAAGCGCACGCCCTCGCGGCCCACACCGGACTGCTTGACGCCGCCGTAGGGCATCTGGTCGGCGCGGTAGGACGGCACATCGCCGATGATCACGCCACCGACCTCCAGCGCCCGGTGGGCGCGGAAGGCGGTCTGCACGTCGTGGGTGAACACCCCCGCCTGCAGGCCGAACTTGGAGTCGTTGACGGCCGCGAAGGCCTCGGCCTCCCCGTCAACCTTCTTGAGCGTGAGCACCGGGCCGAAGACCTCTTCGCAGGCGAGGGTGGCGTCGGCGGGCACGTCCACCAGCACGGTCGGCGCGTAGGAGGCGCCGTCGCGCTTGCCGCCCGCGAGCAGCTTCGCCCCGCGCTCCACGGCCTCGTCCACCCAGGACTCGACGCGCTTGGCGGCGTTCTCGTCGACCAGCGGGCCGACCTCGGTCGCGTCGTCCGACGGGTCGCCGGTGACCTGCGCCTCGACGGCCGCCACGATCTTGGGCACCAGACGGTCGTAGACGGAGGCGTCGGCGATCACCCGCTGCACCGAGATGCAGGACTGGCCGCCCTGGTAGTTGGAGAAGGTGGCGATGCGCTGCGCCGCCCAGTCCAGGTCCGCCTCGGAGGAGAAGTCCGGCAGGACGACGGCCGCGCCGTTGCCGCCGAGCTCCAGGGTGCAGTGCTTGCGCGGCACCGAGTCCAGGATCGCGTAGCCGACCTTCTCGGAGCCGGTGAAGGAGACCACCGGCAGCCGCTCGTCCTGGACCAGCGCCGGCATCCGGTCGTTGGGCACCGGGAGGATCGACCAGGAACCGGCCGGCAGGTCGGTCTCGGCCAGCAGCTCACCGAGGATCAGACCGGAGAGCGGGGTGGCCGGGGCGGGCTTGAGGAGGATCGGGGCACCGGCCGCGATCGCCGGGGCGATCTTGTGGGCGCAGAGGTTCAGCGGGAAGTTGAACGGGGCGATGCCCAGGACCGTGCCGCGCGGGAAGCGGCGGGTCAGCGCCAGCCGGCCGGCGCCGCCGGCGTCGGTGTCCAGGCGCTGCGCCTCGCCGCCGTTGAAGCGGCGTGCCTCCTCGGCGGCGAAGCGGAACACGGAGACGGCCCGGCCGACCTCGCCGCGCGCCCACTTCATGGGCTTGCCGTTCTCGGCGGAGATCAGCCGGGCGATCTCCTCCGTACGCTCCACCAGCCGGCGGTGCACATGGTCCAGCGCGGCGGCCCGCACATGCGCGGGGGTCGCGGCGAGCTCGTCCTGGACGGCGACGGAGGCGGCGATGGCCTCCTCGACCTGGGCCTCGGTGGGGACGCTCACCGTGCCGACGAGACGTCCGTCCCAGGGGGAGGTGACATCGAAGGTGGCCTCGCCGGTGGCCTCGCGGCCGGCGAGCCAAAAGGCGGTGGGGGCTGCATCAGTGGGGATCGGCACAGTGGAACCCGGCCCTTCAGAAGTGGTGGGTGGTGCGCATGGCTCAGGGAGCGTCTCTGCGGTTTTGACTCTGGACCCACGGTAGGGGTGCGGCGCCGTCGTGGCGTTTGTCCGAAGCGTAGTAATCACCGCCCCCGTCCCTCCGCGGTGGAGGGGGCGTACGAGGCGGATCCGGGGCGCGTGGAGGTACGGGCCCCAGAAGCGCCCGCGCCCGTCCGCCCAGGGGCTGCCACCTGCGGGGAACGAGCAGGAGGCGCCCCGCCCTCACTCCCCCTGGGGCGCCGAGGTCGCCTTGAGCGCCAGCCACAGCTCCATCCGCACATCCGCGTCGTCCAGCGAACGCCCCAGGATCTCCTCCACCCGCCGCATCCGGTAGCGCAGGGTGTGGCGGTGCACTCCCAGGTCGGCGGCGGCCGCGTCCCACTGGCCGTGCCGGGCGAGCCAGGCCCGCAGCGAGGCCACCAGATCACCGCGACCGGTCGCGTCGTGCTCGCGCAGCGCCCGCAGCAGCCCGTCCGCGAACGCCCGGACCGCGTCGTCGGCGAGCAGCGGCAGCACGGACCCGGCCGCCACGTCCTCGTGCTCGACCAGCGCACGGCCGCGCCGCCGCGCCACCGACAGCGCCTGTTCGGCCTGGCGATAGGCGTTCGCGGCGGCGATCGGCCCGGTCGGCGCCGACAGCCCGACGGCCACCCCCTCGCCATGGGCCGCCTCCGTCCGCCCCGCCCGGCCCCGCGCCCGCGGCCGCGCACCGGCGCGGGCCTCGGTCTCGGCGGCGTACGCGGCACAGGCGTCCGCGGCCGCCCCGCCGTCCGCGACCAGCACGATCAGCCGGTCGCCGTCCGGGACGGCCAGCACCGCCTCACCGGTCCGCGCGGCCGCCGAGTCCATCGCGTCGGCGAGCCCGTCGAGCACCCCCACGCCCCCGGCGCCCGCGGCCACGCCCGACGACGGTTCCTCACCGGCCACCGGCTCGGCGACCACCACCCGGAACGGCGCGTCCAGCAGCCCGCCGTAGAGCCGCCCCGCCACCGCCCGCGCATGGTCCGGCTCCCCCGCGAGCAACATCTTCAGCACCGCGTCACCCAGCCGCTGCTCGGCGTCCTGCAGTGCCCGGGACCGCTCGGTGGTCAGGGTGAGCAGCGCGACCGCGGAGTGCACGGCATAGCGCCCGGCCGTGCCGAGCGGCGCACCGGTCCCCACCGCGAGCACCCCGCGGGCCCGGCGCCCGGTGCCCAGCGACTGCAGCTCGACCCGGTCGTCGCCGTCTGTGTCGCTGACGACCGAGCTGGCGGGCGCGGGCCGCTCCCGCAGCCGCCCGACGTCGTCCGACAGCCGGGCCGCGCGGCGGGCCGCCCAGTCGGGAGCGGCGGCCACCACCGCACCCGACGCGTCGTAGAGCGCGGCCCAGCCGTCCAGATGGGCCGCGAGCCGGGCCAGCAGCTCGGCCGGCCCCTCGGCGCTGAGCGCCGCCCGGGTCAGCTCCCGCTGCGCCTCGAACCCCGCCGTGACCGCGCGGTACTGGTCGGCGGCGACGGCCGCCGACACCGCCTTGCTGATCGCGATGAACGGCGTCCTCCGCGGCACCCCGAGCAGCGGCAGCCCCTGCTCCCTGGCCGCCTCGACCAGCGGCTGCGGCACACCCTCGTAATTGACCCCGACCGCGAAGCCCAGCCCGACGACCCCGGCCTCCGCGACCCGCCGCACATACCTCCGGGTCGCCTCCGCGTCCTCCGCGTCCAGCTTGAGCGCGGTGATCAGCAGCAGCTCCCCGCCCTCCATGTACGGCACCGGATCGATCAGCTCACTCGCATGCGCCCAGCGCACCGGCGCCTCCAGCCGCTCCTCGCCGGCGAGCACGGTCAGCTTGAGCGCGGTGTGATTGACCAGGGAAGCCAGGGTGTGCGGCATGGGACCTTCATGACGTCGACGACTACGAGGGCGGCCGAACGACAACCGGCCACGAACCGGCCGATGACCGCTCGCCACCCGATTGTTTACGCCGCCTCGTATGAACGGCCAGTGCCGATTCTGCCTCAGCGGAGGAATCGGGGGGACCCATGGCACCGGATAGCCCGTCCGGCCACCGGTCCCGGGCCCACGACCAGGCAGCAAAGGCGGCACCGCGCCGAAATCCACCGGCCGTGCCCGCCGGACACGGCTTGGTGGCGACCACGGCGGCGGGATTCCGGGCGCTCCCCCGCCCCGCCGGTCAGGAACGCAGGTCGATGAGGACGGGCGGGGCATGCTCCCCCGCTACGGATGTCACCGAGAGCACCGCGTGCCCGGCCGGCACGGAGTTGGCCAGGTCGGAGGCGGACCAGCGCTCCCGTTCGACGGTACGGACGGTGACGGCCTTGGCGGTGGCCGCCTTGCCGGTGACCAGTTGGCGCACCATGTGGAACGCCTTCCCCGCGGCGCTCTCCGCGATGATCTGGCGGTCGGTCACATCGCGGGTCTCCACCCACTCCTTGCCCCACACCTCGGCGAACCGCGCGCCGTCCCAGGTCGTGACGCCCGCGAACGCCATCCGGCAGCCGACCGCGCCGAGCAGCGTGCCGCGCAGCGCGTCGGGGACCTCGTCCAGGGAACGCAGGGTCAATACCGCGCCGGCATTCGCCGAGCGCAGTCGCTGCAGCCCGCGCAGGGCCTCGGCGGTGATCGTGTGCGCGGCCTCGTCGATGACCAGACACGCGAACAGCGAGCGGTCGCCGCGGGCCACCGCGCACTCGGTGAACTGTGCAAGAACCAGCCGGGCGAGAATCCGCGAAGCCTCCGCATGCCCGCGCTCCGGCAGTTCGATGCGGACCCGCAGAGGGTGGTCGAGGGCCCGCAGGGAGACCTGACGGGTGTTTCCCGTGGGGTCGAAGAAGGCGGCGAAGGCCGGCCGGTCGAGCAGCGCGATGCGGTCGGCGAGCAATACGGCGACATCACCGGGGCGGTCCGACTGGCGTACGCGGGCGTCCAGTTCACGCAGCAGGGTGTGGGCCTCGGCATCCTCCAGCGCGGTGCGCAGAGCGGCCAACGCCCGGGGCGCGCCGTCCAGCAGTTCCCGTAGTTCGGGCACCGTGGGGAAGCGGTCGTGGGCGGCCCGGAACGGACCGAGCAGCTGGGAGAGCGCTGTCGCCGCGCGCCGGCTGTCACCGCCGGGCAGCTGCTCGGCAAGGTCACCGACCAGCGCCTCGGCGAGGATTCCGGACGCCTCGTCGGGGTCGGTGGTGCCGCCGTACAGGTCGAGATCGCACTCCGGTTCCGGGCGGCCGACCCTGACCACCACGTCGAATGCGTCGTCCGGCCCGAGGTCCGACCCCGCCGGGCCGACGGCGATCACCGCGCACTGCCCGGCCAGCGCCTGCAGACACATCGACTCCACGACCGGCTTGACGATGCGGGTGGTCTTGCCGCTTCCGGCGGGGCCCACCGCCAGCAGCGAGGTGCCCAGTACCTCGGGCGACAGAGCGCTCCCCACGCCGCGGTGCTGATACGGATTCCGCGGGTGTTCGGCGGCGGTGCCGATCCGCACCTGGTGGGCGAGCAGATCGTGGTGGGCGGCCCTGCGGGACAGATCGCGCCGCCCCGAAGGGTGCGCACAGGCCGCCGCGCCGTGGCGGAGCACGGTGTCGGTGAAGGAGGCGGTGGAGTTCTTGCCGGACCGCACCGACTGCCAGGCGCGCTCGATCCTGGCCACGTCCACATCGTTCATCCGGCCGGCACGTGCCTCGGCCGCGAGCTTGTCGGCAGCATCCGAGGCGCCTTGGGAACGCAGCTCGGGCCACAGTGCCCGGTCGGCGGCGGGCTCGGGCTTGGGGGCGGGGGCGCGCTTACGGCGGAAAGCCGGGAGCACGTACCGGCGTGCCACCTCCGCCCACCGGCCGAGGCGCCCGAAGACGACCACCAGGCCGGCGATCCACAGGCCGTAGTAGACGCGGGAGGCAATGGCATAGGCGAGCTGGTCGCCGGAGGTCGCTCCGAGCACCCAGGAGTCGGGGAAAAGAACTGCCATGGGCCAGGCCCAGTACGGCCCGAGGTAGCCGTTCCACAACAACGACCACAGCAGCCACCCGCACAGGAACGAAATCGCCGCCCCGATGATCAGCTGCCGTCCGGGGACCCGGTCGGGATCCTCTGCCGCCCGGGGCCGGTGGCCGTACGTCCAGATCCCGGGTGCGGCGGAGGGGCGGGGGGTGCGCAGCCAGCCCAGCAGCGGCGGTTCGGCGGCGGAGCCGGTGGGCGCGGTGCCCGGTGGGGTGGCGGGCAGGGCGGGCGGGGTGGCGGGTGGTGGCGGGGTGTGCGGCGCCGTGGCCGGTGGGGCGGGCGGTGCCGCGGGGCGCGGCACGGTGGGTTCGGGTCGGTGCGCTCCGCCGGACGGCTGGGGAGCGGTGTGCTGTGCGTCGTGCGTGCCCTCGGTGTCCATCCGGTGCCCCTTGTCCCCCTTGAGCCGTGGCCTGCTGCGTGGTGGTGCGGCGGCCGGGGTGTGCGGCCGCGTGTCCATTGTCATGCCCGCGCTGATGGCCGCCGTTGCCGGGCGGGCCGTCGTTCAATCTACTGGCCGTGGGGCGTCGCTATGTCCGGTGCGGACAACGCAACACGCGCACTTCTCCCGAACGGAACATGCCAGACCCGCCCGGCCGCCCCTAGCCTGCGAGAACAACACCTTTGTACGTCCCGTTCCACCCCCAGGAGACTGCCATGACCGAACTGTCCGGAGGCCCCGCCCTCCCCCAGGAGCGTCGCGTCGTCACTGCGATTCCCGGCCCGAAGTCGCAGGAGCTGTGGGCCCGTAAGCAGGCCACGGTGGCCGGTGGCGTCGGTGCCGTGCTGCCCGTCTTCGTCAAGCGCGCGGGCGGTGGCGTCCTGGAGGACGTGGACGGCAACTCCCTGATCGACTTCGGCTCCGGCATCGCGGTGACCTCGGTCGGCAACAGCGCGGAGGCGGTCGTCCGCCGGGCCACCGCGCAGCTGGCGGCCTTCACCCACACCTGCGCCATGGTGGCGCCCTACGAGCCCTACATCGAGGTCTGTGAGCAGCTGGCCGAGCTGACGCCGGGCGACCACGCGAAGAAGTCGGCGCTGTTCAACTCGGGCGCGGAGGCCGTGGAGAACGCGGTCAAGATCGCCCGTGTGCACACCAAGCGCCAGGCGGTCGTGGTCTTCGACCACGGCTACCACGGCCGGACGAACCTGACGATGGCGCTCACCTCCAAGAACATGCCGTACAAGCAGGGCTTCGGACCGTTCGCGCCCGAGGTCTACCGCGTGCCGGTGGCCTACCCCTACCGCTGGCTGACCGGCCCGGAGAACTGCGCGCAGGAGGCCGCGGACCAGGCCATCTCGCAGATCACCAAGCAGATCGGCGCGGAGAACGTCGCGGCGATCATCATCGAGCCGGTGCTCGGTGAGGGCGGCTTCATCGAGCCGGCCAAGGGCTTCCTCCCGGCGATCGCGAACTTCGCGAAGGAGAACGGGATCGTCTTCGTCGCGGACGAGATCCAGTCCGGCTTCTGCCGCACGGGCCAGTGGTTCGCGTGTGAGGACGAGGGCATCGTGCCCGACCTGATCACGACCGCCAAGGGCATCGCCGGTGGTCTGCCGCTGGCCGCCGTCACCGGCCGCGCCGAGATCATGGACGCCGCGCACGCGGGCGGCCTGGGCGGCACCTACGGCGGTAACCCGGTGGCCTGCGCCGCGGCGCTGGGCTCGATCGAGACCATGCGCGAGCAGGACCTGAACGCCAAGGCCCGCCGGATCGGCGAGGTCATGAAGGCCCGGCTGAACGCCATCGCCGAGAAGTACGACATCGTCGGCGAGGTCCGCGGCCGTGGCGCGATGATCGCGATCGAGCTGGTCAAGTCCGGCTCCAAGGAGCCCAACCCGGAGGCCACCGCCGCCCTCGCCAAGGCCTGCCACCAGGAGGGCCTGCTGGTGCTGACGACCGGCACGTACGGCAATGTGCTGCGCTTCCTGCCGCCGCTGGTCATCGGTGAGGACCTGCTCAACGAGGGCCTGGACATCCTCGAAGGCGCCTTCGCCGCGCTCTGAGCGGCACCCACCCGCTCACCGCGCGCCGCGGGAGGGACCCCGGCACGGCCCGGGGCACGGCTCATGCCGCGCCCCGGGCCGTGCGCCGTTCCGGCCGTGCCCCGTTCCGGAACGGCGTGAGTCCCCTTTCCGGCCCCTTTCCGCTCCTCTTTCCGGCCCCGTTCCGTCCGCCGTTCTGTCCGTCTTTCTGCCCTCATTTCTGCATGGACGCGCGTAGCTGGAGACATGGCGTGAAGAAGATGTGCGGGGCCGATGGCGGCCGGGTGATGCGCCTGTCGGGTGCGCTCCCCGTGCCGTACGGTTTCTGCAGATGAGAGAAACACCCCGCTCGCAGGGGACTGCGGGCGACGCCCGGTCGGCGCTTCCCCGGCTCCGATCAGGCCGTGCCCTCGCGCACAACACCGGAACCCCCGGTTCCGGGAATCCTCACCGATCGGATGTCCGCCCGCCCCAGACCCCCCGGGGCGCGCGGGACACCGGTCAGCGCGGCCGCCTCGGAACCACCCCCCCTGTTCCGAGGCGGCCGACCCTTTTCCCGGGCTCCGACGGCCCGTCCGATGGCCCATCCGACGGCCCGTCCCATGGCCCATCCGACGTCGGCTCCCGGCGCTTCTCCCCGTGGTGGATCTGTCTGGCCGGTGCGCTGCTCTTCGCCGCGCTCACCTGGCAGGTGGCGGACCACGGCCCGCTGCGCACCCTCGACGAACGGCTCGGCCGCGCCGTCGCCGCCAGTGAACTCCCCGTCGGGCCGGCCGAGTTCTGTGCCGATCTCGGCAATACGGCCGTGGCGCTGCCGGTGTTGTGCGTGGTGATGGTGTGGGCGGGGTGGCAGGGGTGGCGCCGCCGGAGCCAGGAGGCGTCCGACGGGGGTGCTCCGGTGCGGTGGTGGCTGCCGCCGCTCGCCGCCGGCCTCGCCCTGGCCGCGGTGCCCGCACTGGTCGTCCCGCTCAAACTGTGGCTCGCCCGGCCGGGCCCGCCGCAGATGGCGGGCGGTGCGCACGACGGCTTCTATCCGTCGGGGCATGGCGCCACGGCGGCGGTGGCGTACGGCGTAACGGCGCTGTTGGTGCTCCGCGGTCGGCGGCGGATGCGGGCGGGCCGCCCCGCCGCAGGCCCGGTCATGCCGGCGGTGATCACCGCTGTGGCGCTGCTCAACGCGGCCGTCGGCATCGGTCTGGTGCGTCGTGGCTATCACTGGCCGCTGGACGTGGTCGGCAGCTGGTGTCTGGCCGAGGTGCTGCTCGCGGTGTGGTGTGCGGTGTGCGACCGGTGGTCGGGGACGGGCGGCGGGCAAGCACCGGGGCGCTGATGCTCGCACGGGGGCGGGCGGCTTCCCGGCCGCCCGCCCCCTCCTGTGCCGGGGCGTCAGCTGTCGAAGCCCAGGCCCACCTTGTCCATGGCCTTCAGCCACAGGTTGCGGCGGCCGCCCCGGGTGTCGGCCTGGGTCATCGACCACTGGGTGATCCCGATGCCGGCCCAGCGCAGCGGCTCGGGCGGGAACGGCAGCGGCTTGCTGCGGACCATCTCCAGCTCCGTACGCTCGGTGCGCTCGCCGGAGAGCAGGTCGAGCATCACCTCGGCGCCGAAGCGGGTGGCCCCCACGCCGAGGCCGGTGTAGCCGGTGGCGTAGGCGACCCGGCCGGCGTGCGCGGTGCCGAAGAACGCGGAGAAGCGCGAGCAGGTGTCGATCGCGCCGCCCCAGGTGTGGGTGAAGCGCAGCCCCTCCAACTGCGGGAAGCAGCGGAAGAAGTGCCGGGCGAGCTTCTCGTACGTGGCCGGGTGGTGGTCGTACTCGGCCCGCACACCGCCGCCGTAGCGGTAGACGATGTCGTAGCCGCCCCACAGGATGCGGTTGTCGGCGGTGATGCGGAAGTAGTGGAAGTGGTTGTTCGAGTCCGACAGGCCCTGGCGGTTCTTCCAGCCGATGGCGGCGAGCTGTTCGTCCGAGAGCGGCTCGGTCATCAGGGCGTGGTCGTAGACCGGGACGATGTACGGGCGGACCCGCTTGACCAGGGACGGGAAGGCGTTGGTGCCGAGCGCGACATGGCGGGCGAAGACCCGGCCGTAGGGCGTGCGGACGGCCATGCCCGTGCCGTCGGAGGCGAGACCGGTGGCCGGGGTGCGCTCGTAGATGCGGACGCCGAGGCCGAGGCAGGCCTGCTTCAGGCCCCAGGCGAGCCGGGCCGGGTTGAGCATGGCGACGCCGTTGCGGTCCCACAGTCCGGCGCGGAAGGTCGGCGAGTCGACCTGGGCGCGCAGCTCGTCCTCGTCGAGGAAGGTGTGCCGGTCCAGGCCGATTGTGGCGGCGTCCTCGGCGAACTCCCGGAGTTCGGCGATCTGGTGGGGCTCGGTGGCGATGTCGATCTCGCCGGTGCGCTCGAAGGCGCAGTCGATGTCGTAGCGGGCGACGGCCTCCTCGATGGCGTCGAGGTTGCGGATGCCGAGCTCTTCGAGGGTGGCCAGTTCGTTCGGCCAGCGCGCCAGGCCGTTGCCGAGGCCGTGGGTGAGGGAGGCGGCACAGAAACCGCCGTTGCGTCCGGAGGCCGCCCAGCCGATCTCGGCGCCCTCGACGAGGACGACCTCGCGCTCGGGGTCGCGTTCCTTGGCGATCAGCGCGGTCCACAGGCCCGAGTAACCGCCGCCGACGACCAGCAGATCGCAGGTCTCGTCACCGACGAGGGCGGGCCGGGCGGCCGGCCGGTCCGGGTCGGCCAGCCAGAAGGGGGTGGGTTCGGCGTCCGCGAGCGCATGCGCGGCGGACGGGGTCATGGCAGCTCGTGCCATGGTTCTCAGCTCCTCTTGCTCCTTTTGCGGGCCCCGGCCAGCTGGCCGACGACTACACACAACACGGCGACCAGGAACATCGCCGTGCCGATGACGTTGATCTGAACGGGCGTGCCACGCTGCGCCGAGCCCCAGACGAACATGGGGAAGGTCACGGTGGAGCCCGCGTTGAAGTTGGTGATGATGAAGTCGTCGAAGGACAGGGCGAAGGAGAGCAGCGCGCCGGACGCGATGCCGGGGGCGGCGATCGGCAACGTCACCCGCAGGAAGGTCTGGAGGGGGGAGGCGTAGAGGTCCTGGGCGGCCTGTTCCAGACGCGGGTCCATGCTCATCACCCGTGCCTTGACGGCGGTGACGACGAAGCTCAGACAGAACATGATGTGCGCGATGAGGATCGTCCAGAAGCCGAACTGGATGCCCATGTTGAGGAAGAGGGTCGCCAGCGAGGCGGCCATGACGACCTCGGGCATCGCCATCGGCAGGAAGATCAGGGTGTTGACGCCGGAGCGGGCCCGGAAGCGGTAGCGGGCCAGCGCGAAGGCGATCATGGTGCCGAGGACGGTCGCGCCGACGGTGGCCCACAACGCGATCTGCAGGCTCAGGCCCAGCGAACCGCACAGGTCGGCGACGCCGCACGGATCGCTCCAGGCGTCCGTGGAGAAGCGCTGCCACTGGTAGTTGAAGCGGCCGTTGGGCTTGTTGAAGGAGAAGACCATCACGACGATGTTGGGCAGGATCAGATAGCCCAGCGTGCACAGGCCCGCGATCGCGATGATGTTGCGGCGCAGCCAGCGCAGGCCCCGGTTCGGGGTGCGGACCGCGGTGGCTTCGGTGGTCCCGTGGACGGCCATCAGACCAGATCCTCCGTCCCCGACTTGCGGATGTAGAGCGTGACCATGGCGAGGATGGCCGCCATGAGGATGAAGGAGAGGGCGGCGGCGGTCGGATAGTCCAGGACCCGCAGGAACTGCGACTGGATGACGTTGCCGATCATCTTCTGGTCGGTGGAGCCCAGCAGTTCGGCGTTGATGTAGTCACCGGCGGCCGGGATGAAGGTGAGCAGGGTGCCGGCCACGACACCGGGCATCGACAGCGGGAAGGTCACCCGGCGGAAGGTGGTGGCCGGGCGGGCGTAGAGGTCCCCGGCGGCCTCGTGGAGGCGCGGGTCGATGCGCTCCAGCGAGGTGTAGAGCGGCAGCACCATGAACGGCAGGAAGTTGTAGGTCAGTCCGCAGACCACCGCGAGCGGGGTGGCCAGCACCCGCTGTCCCTCGGTGAGGCCCAGCCAGCTGGTGACGTCCAGGACGTGCAGCGAGTTCAGGAGGCCGACGACCGGCCCGCCGTCCGCCAGGATCGTCTTCCAGGCGAGCGTACGGATCAGGAAGCTGGTGAAGAACGGGGCGATGACCAGGATCATCACGACATTGCGCCAGCGGCCTGCCTTGAAGGCGATGAGATAGGCCAGCGGGTAACCCAGGAGCAGACAGAGCGCGGTGGCGGTGGCGGCGTAGCCCACGGAGCGGAGGAACTGCGGCCAGTATTCGCCGAGCGCGTCCCAGTACGTCGCGAAGTGCCAGGTGACCTTGAAGCCCTCTTCGAGGGAGCCGGTCTGGATCGAGGTCGACGCCTGGTAGACGAGCGGGGCGGCGAAGAAGACGATCAGCCACAGGATGCCGGGCAGCAGCAGCCAGTAGGGGACGAGCCGTTTGCGGGCGGGGGTCCTGCGCACCTCCAGGGGCGCGGCCCCGGCCTCTCCGTCCGGTGGCGCGGGCTTCTCGGTGGTGGTCACGCGGCCTCCTCGTCGAGGTCCGCACCGGCCTGGATGTCCTGTGCGGCGTCGAGGCCGAAGGTGTGCGCCGGGCTCCAGTGCAGGACGGTCTCGGCGCCGGGGACGAGGCGCCCGTCGCGCTCGACGTTCTGCTCGTAGACGGCGAGTTCGCCCAGACCCGGCACCGTGACGACGTACTGGGTGGAGACGCCGATGAAGCTGGCGTCCTTGATGCGGCCGGGCAGCCGGTTGCGGCCGTCGGCGACCGAGCCGGCGTCGTCGGCGTGCGTCAGGGAGACCTTCTCGGGCCGTACCCCGGCCAGCACCTTCTCGCCCTTGCGGGCCGCGGCGCTGCACCGGGCGGCGGGCAGCCGCAGGGTGGCGTCCGCGGCCTTGAGGAGCAGCTCCTCGCCGCCGGCCTCGACGACCTCTGCCTCGATGAGGTTGGAGGTGCCCAGGAAGTTGGCGACGAAGGTGGTGGCGGGGTTCTCGTAGAGGTCGGCGGGCGCGCCGAGCTGTTCGACCCGGCCGCCGTTCATCACGGCCACGGTGTCGGCCATCGTCATGGCCTCCTCCTGGTCGTGGGTGACATGCACGAAGGTGATGCCGACCTCGGTCTGGATGCGCTTGAGCTCCAGCTGCATCTGGCGGCGCAGCTTGAGGTCGAGGGCGCCGAGCGGCTCGTCGAGCAGCAGCACCTGGGGGTGGTTGATCAGCGCGCGGGCGACCGCGACGCGCTGCTGCTGGCCGCCGGAGAGCTGCTGCGGCTTGCGGCGCGCCATCGGGCCGAGCTGGACCAGGTCGAGCATCTCCTCGACCTGCTTCTTGACGGACTTGATGCCGCGGCGGCGCAGACCGAAGGCGACGTTCTCGTAGATGTCCAGGTGCGGGAAGAGCGCGTAGTTCTGGAAGACGGTGTTGACCTGGCGCTTGTACGGCGGCAGGACGGTGACGTCCTGGCCGGACAGCTCGACGGTGCCGGTGGTGGGTTCCTCCAGCCCGGCGATCATGCGCAGAGTGGTCGTCTTGCCGCAGCCCGAGGCGCCCAGGAGCGCGAAGAAGGAGCCCGCGGGGACGGTCAGGTCGAGCGGATGGACGGCGGTGAAGGAGCCGTAGGTTTTGCTTATCCCGTGGAGGCGGACGTCGCCGCCGCTGCTCTGGGGGGTCGCGGTGTGGGTCATATCGGTCGTCCCGTGGGTCGGAGGGCGAAGCGGCTCGGACAGGGCCTGGGAGGTGGGGGCTCAGGCGCCGGTGAGGTCGGAGAACTTCTGCGTGAACGCCTTGTTCTCCTTGGCGGACAGGGCCCGGAAGGAGTGCGACCGCTCGGCCATCTCCCGGTCCGGAATGATCAGCGGGTTGTCGGCCGCCTTCTTGTCGATCTTGGCGAGTTCCTCGCGTACGCCCTCCACGGGGCAGACGTAGTTGATGTACGCCGCGATCTTCGCCGCCACCTTCGGCTCGTAGAAGTAGTCGATGAGCCGTTCGGCGTTCTCCTTGTGGCGGGCCTTGTTCGGCACCATGAGGTTGTCGCTGGACGTCATGTAGCCGGCCTCGGGGACGGCGAAGCCGATGTCCGGGTTGTCGTTCTGGAGCTGGACGACATCGCCCGCCCAGGCCACACAGGCGGCGAGGTCGCCCTTGTCCAGGTCGGTGGTGTAGTCGTTGCCGGTGAAGCGGCGGATCTGCTTGGAGTCCACGCCCTTCTGGATCCGGGCGATGGCCGCGTCGAAGTCGTCCGCGGTGCAGTCCTCGGGCCGTTTGCCCATGTCCAGGAGGGTCAGTCCGACGCTGTCGCGCATCTCCGAGAGGAAGCCGACCCGGCCCTTGAGCTTGGGGTCCTCCAGCAGCTGGCTGATCGAGTCGACCTTGCGGCCCCCGGTGGCCTTCTTGTTGTACGCGATGATCGCCGGGATGCCCTGCCAGGGGTAGGAGTGCGCGCGGCCCGGGTCCCAGGCGGGGCTGCGGAACTGCGGCGAGAGATTGGCGTAGGCGTGCGGCAGGTTGGCCGGGTCCAGCGACTCGATCCAGCCGAGGGAGATCATCCGCGCGCACATCCAGTCGGTGAGCACGATCAGATCTCGGCCGGTGTCCTGGCCCGCCGCGAGCTGCGCCTGGATCTTGCCGAAGAACTCGTCGTTGTCGTTGATGTCCTCGGTGTATTTGACGGCGATGCCGGTGCGCTTGGTGAAGCGCTCCAGGGTCGGCCGGTGCTTGCCGTCGTCGCTGACGTCCATGTACTCGGTCCAGTTGGAGAAGCTGATCCGCTTCTCCGCCTTGGAATGATCCGTGGAGCGGCCGGCGTCCGTACGGCCCGCGGGCGGGATTCCGCAGGCCGACAGGGCACCGAGCCCGCCGACCGTGGCCGCCATGGCACCGCTCGCACGCAGCAGGGAACGGCGGGTCATGGCGAGCCGGCCGTCGGTCAGGCTACGGCGCATGGCGGTGAGTTCGGCCGGGGACAGGGGTTCGGGCTGCTCGTGGTGCTCCATGCGCAGTGCCCTTTCAGGGGTGAGCCCGGCGCTCGGCCGGTGGTGACGATGCCGCGCGGCGCTGGCCGCTGGGTGGGCCCATGGAGTGGGACCGGTGGGGGGCTCGGTGGTGCTCGGTGGTGCTCGGTGGTGCTCGGTGGTGCTCGGTGGTGCTCGGCGGGGAGCGTCCCTTACGGGCGGTCCCCGAAGATCGTGCGGTGCCAGTCCTTCCGCACGACCGCGGTGTTGTCGTACATGACGTGCTTGACCTGCGTGTACTCCTCGAAGGAGTAGGCCGACATGTCCTTGCCGAAGCCGGATGCCTTGGCGCCGCCGTGCGGCATCTCGCTGATGATCGGGATGTGGTCGTTGACCCAGACACAGCCCGCGTTGATCTCGCGGGTGGCGCGGCCGGTGCGGTAGACGTCCCGGCTCCACGCGGAGGCGGCCAGCCCGTAGGGGGTGTCGTTGGCCAGCGCGATGCCCTCGTCGTCGCTGTCGAAGGGCAGCACGACCAGCACCGGACCGAAGATCTCGGACTGCACGACCTCGCTGTCCTGCGCGGCCCCGGCGATCAGCGTCGGCCGGTAGTAGGCGCCCTTGGCCAGCTCGCCGCCGGGAGCCTCGCCGCCGGTGACAACGGTGGCGTAGCCACGCGCCCGGTCGACGAAACCGGCCACCCGGTCGCGCTGGGTGTGCGAGATCAGCGGACCCAGGTCGGTGGACGGGTCGAAGGGGTCGCCGAGCCGTACGGTCGCCATCAGGTCGGCGACGCCGCTGACGAAGGCGTCGTAGAGCGGGCGCTGGACGTAGGCGCGGGTGGCGGCGGTGCAGTCCTGGCCGGTGTTGATCAGCGATCCGGCGACCGCTCCATGGACGGCGGCCTCCAGATCCGCGTCGTCGAAGACGACGAAGGGGGCCTTGCCGCCGAGTTCGAGGTGCAGTCGCTTGACCGTGCCGGTGGCGATCTCGGCGACCCGCTTGCCGACGGCCGTCGAGCCGGTGAAGGAGGTCATCGCGACGGAGGGGTGGCCGACGAGACGCTCACCGGCGTCCCGGCCCGCCCCGGAGACGATGTTGAGCACCCCGTCGGGCAGGCCGGCGCGCTGGGCGGCCTGGGCGAACAGCAGCGAGGTGAACGGGGTGATCTCGGCGGGCTTGAGGACGATGGTGTTGCCCGCGGCGATGGCCGGCAGCACCTTCCAGGCGGCCATCTGCAGCGGATAGTTCCACGGGGCGATGGAGCCGACGACGCCGAGGGGCTCACGGCGGATGACGGAGGTGTGGTCGGCGCTGTATTCGCCGGCCGCCTTGCCCTCCAGATGGCGGGCGGCCCCCGCGAAGAAGGCGGCGTTGTCGATCGAGCCCGGTACGTCGAACTCGTTGCTGAGCTTGATCGGCTTTCCGCAGTTCAGCGATTCCGCGTAGGCGAGATCGGCCGCGTCCTCGGCGAGCGCGGCGGCGAAACGGTGCAGGGTGTCGGAGCGCTCCCCCGGAGTGGCGCCGCCCCACTCCGGGAACGCCTGCCGGGCGGCCTCCACGGCCGCGTCGACATCCGCTGTTCCCGCGAGTTCGTAGGAGTACACCGTCTCGCCGGTCGCCGGGTCCACGACGTCCTGGGTACGGCCGGAGCTGCCGCCGCGGAGACTGCCTGCGATGAATTGCGCGCCCTCGGCGAACCGCTCGGTGACATCGAATCGGTGATCCATGGTGCTCTCCTCCGCCGGGCGCCGGCGCCGCTCAGCGGCTCTGCCTGGCGTAGCTATTTCCGGAATCGATGGCTGATCTTGACAGAGGAGAGGAGCCTCAACAAGGGATTCCGTTGTTGCCTTTTGGTTACGCGACGGATTACGCGATTTCATCCGCAGGGGCCCCGACACGTTGTCAGTGCCCGCTGACAGAATCCCGGCATGATGCACGACGGCACGGGGATCACCACAGGGGACACCGCCGGGCGCACCGCGGACGGACCGCGCTCGGTCGAGGAAGCGCGGCAGGCCACCGCCCGCGGGAAGCGGCTCAAATACGTCTATTTCTGGGGCCACAGCCCTCGCCGCGACGGCAGCCTCGGCGCGAGCTGCTTCAGCCAGTGGTGGCCCGCCCCCTTCACCGTCGACGGCGTCCGGTACGCCACCGCGGAACACTGGATGATGGCCGGCAAGGCCCGGCTGTTCCATGACGCGGAAGCGGAGCGGCGCGCGATCGCGGCGACCCACCCGAAGCAGGCCAAGGACGCCGGGCGCCGGGTCCGCGGCTTCGACGAGGAGACCTGGCAGCGGCACCGCTTCGGCCTGGTCGTCGAGGGCAGCGTCCAGAAGTTCGGCCAGGACGCCGCACTGCGCGAGTACCTGCTCGGCACGAACTCCCGGGTGCTGGTCGAGGCCAGTCCGCTGGACCGGATATGGGGCATCGGCCTCGCCGCCGACGACGAGCGGGCCGCGGACCCGGCACGCTGGCGGGGTCTGAATCTGCTGGGCTTCGCGCTGATGGCGGCCCGGCAGCGGCTGCGGGAAGAGGCCGGAGCGGCGTCGTAGGACAGGCCGTGGCTCCGGCCGGGCGCTTGGGAGAGGTCCGCAAACCGTCGCCCCGGGCCGCCCCCGCCCGGCTTAGCATGGCCAGGCCGTTCCCCGCACCCCGGCGCACCCTTTGACCAGGAGGAACCGTTGTCCGATCTCGATGCCTTCATCGCGGGCCTGCCCAAGGCGGAGCTGCACGTCCACCACGTCGGATCGGCCTCGCCGCGCATCGTCTCCGAACTGGCGGCGCGGCACCCCGACTCCGCCGTCCCCACCGACCCCGAAGCGCTGGCCGACTACTTCACCTTCCGCGACTTCGCGCACTTCATCGAGGTCTATCTCTCCGTCGTGGACCTGATCCGCGATGCCGAGGACGTCCGGCTGCTGACGTACGAGGTCGCCCGGGACATGGCGCGGCAGCAGATCCGCTACGCCGAGCTGACCCTCACCCCCTTCAGCTCGACCCGCCGCGGTATCCCCGACGCCGCGTTCGTCGAGGCCATCGAGGACGCCCGCAAGGCGGCGGAGTCGGAGCTGGGCGTGGTGCTGCGCTGGTGCTTCGACATCCCCGGGGAGGCGGGCCTGGAGGCCGCGGAGGAGACCGCCAGGATCGCCTGCGATCTGCAGCCCGAGGGACTGGTCTCGTTCGGTCTCGGCGGCCCGGAGATCGGGGTGCCGCGCCCGCAGTTCAAGCCGTACTTCGACCGCGCCCGCGCGGCCGGTCTGCGCTCCGTACCGCACGCCGGGGAGACCACCGGCCCCGGCACGATCTGGGACGCCCTCAACGAGCTGGGCGCCGAGCGCATCGGCCATGGCACCAGCGCCACCCAGGACCCCCGGCTGCTGGCCCATCTCGCCGAGCACCGCATCCCGCTGGAGGTCTGCCCCACCTCCAACATCGCCACCCGCGCGGTGCGCACCCTGGAGGAGCACCCCCTCAAGGAGATGGCCGACGCGGGCGTGCTGGTCACCATCAACAGCGATGACCCGCCGATGTTCGGCACGGACCTCAACACCGAATACGCCGTCGCCGCCCGGCTGCTGGGGCTGGACGCCACGGGCCTGGCCGCCCTGGCCAAGAACGCCGTCGAGGCCTCCTTCATGGACACACCGGCCAAGGCCCGCCTGTCGGCCGAGATCGACACGTACACGACGTCATGGCACTGAGCATCACACAGCACCGCATCACTCAATACGAGGGAACTGACTACTCTCCGTAATCGTTGCCGGGATATAAGGAGGCGCCGCACGGCAGAGAACACCGCAGGTTGGGGCGGGCGCAGCGGACACCGCACAGCCGGCGCAGCCGACATGCTCACAGCCCCACGATCGCGTTCCACTCCTTGGCGAACGCGGTCCGCTCCTTCGACGTGATGTCGCGGGCGATGACCAGCCGCTTGCGCATCGCGTCATCGGGGAAGATCAGCGGGTCCTCGGCGAGTGCGGCGCGCTCCTTGTCCTTGGAGGAGGCGAGGACCTCACGCGCGGCCGGCACGGGGCAGACATAGTTGACCCAGGCGGCCAGGTCCGCGGCCACCTCCGGGCGGTAGTAGTAGTCGATCAGCCGCTCGGCGCTGCGCTTGTGCTCGGCGAGGTTGGGGATCAGCAGGCTCTCCGCCCAGAGTTCCGCGCCCTCCTGCGGCACCACGAACTCGATGTCCGGGTTGTCCGCCTGGAGCTGGATCACATCGCCCGAGTAGGCCTGGGCGGCGAGCACATCCCCGGAGTCCAGGTCCTTGATGTAGTCGTTGCCGGTGAACCGCCTGATGTGGCCCTTGCTCACGAGGCGGCGGATCTGGTCGGTCATCCGGTAGAAGTCGTCGGCCGTCCAGCGGGTGATGTCCACCCCGTTGCCCTGCATGAGCATCGCGAATGATTCATCGAGCCCGGAGAGCAGGGTGACCCGGCCGCGCAGATCGTCCTTCCACAGGTCGGCGGTGTGCTTGATCTCCCGGCCGAGCTTCTTGCGGTTGTAGGCGATACCGGTGATCCCGGACTGCCAGGGAACGGAGTGCTTGCGGCCGGGGTCGAAGTGCGGGGAGCGCAGCAGCGGATCGAGATGCCGTGCGACGTGCGGCTGGGCGGCACGGTCCATCTCCTGCACCCAGCCCAGCCGGACGAACCGGGCGCACATCCAGTCGCTGATGACGATCAGGTCGCGGCCGGTGCTCTGGTGGTTCATCAGCGCCGGGCTGATCTTGCCGAAGAACTCGTCGTTGTCGTTGATCTCCTCGGTGTACGTGACGGAGACCCCGGTGCGCCGAGCGAAGGCGTCAAGGGTGGGACGGCGCTGCTTGTGCTGGTCGTCGACGTCGATGTAGAGCGGCCAGTTGGCGAAGACGAGCTTGCGGTCCCGTGCCGAACGGTCCGGGCCTCCGCGGTCCGCCGCCTCGACATAGGCCGGCGGCACCCCGCATCCGGTCATGGCGGCCAGCGCCCCCGTCACACCCAGTCCGCCCATACCCCGGAGCAGCGCCCGCCGCGAAAGATCAGCCATGGCGAGCACTCTCACGCGCCACGGGCGGAGGCGGCAAGAGACAGAGCGTCAGTTGCCGGGCCTCCGCCCGCGACGGTGTGTCGAGCGTTCCGTGGCGCCCGACGGGAGGGGGTCCCCCGGCTCAGCCGTCGAGGGAGGTCATCACGTGCTTGATCCGGGTGTAGTCGTCGAAGCCGTAGGCCGAAAGGTCCTTGCCGTAACCGGACTTCTTGAATCCGCCGTGCGGCATCTCGGCGACCAGCGGGATGTGGGTGTTGATCCACACACAGCCGAAGTCGAGGCTCTTGGACATCCGCATGGCGCGGGCGTGGTTCTTGGTCCACACCGAGGACGCCAGGGCGTACTCGACGCCGTTGGCCCACTCCACGGCCTGCTTCTCGTCACTGAAGGACTGGACGGTGATGACCGGGCCGAAGACCTCCTGCTGGACGATCTCGTCGTCCTGCTTGAGGCCCGAGACGACGGTCGGGGCGAAGAAGTAGCCCTTGTCGCCGACCTGTTCGCCGCCCGCCTCGATCTTGGCGTGCGCGGGCAGGCGCTCGATGAAGCCCTTGACCTGCTTGAGCTGGTTGGCGTTGTTCAGCGGGCCGTAGAGCACGTCCTCGTCGTCGACCGCGCCGGTCTTGGTCTCCGAGGCGGCCTTGGCCAGCGCGGTGACGAACTCGTCGTGGATGGACTCGTGGACGAGGACGCGGGTGGCGGCCGTACAGTCCTGGCCGGCGTTGAAGTAGCCGGCGACCGAGATGTCCTCGACGGCCTTGGGGATGTCGGTGTCCTCGAAGACGACGACCGGCGCCTTGCCGCCCAGCTCCAGGTGGACCCGCTTGAGGTCCTTGGAGGCGGACTCGGCGACCTGCATACCGGCCCGCACGGAGCCGGTGATCGAGGCCATCGCCGGGATCTTGTGCTCGACCATCAGGCGGCCGGTCTCGCGGTCACCGCAGATGACGTTGAAGACGCCGCGGGAGTGGCCGAGTTCGTCCAGCACGCTGCCGATGATGTCGGCGATCAGCACCGTGGAGGCCGGGGTGGTGTCGGACGGCTTGATGACGACGGTGTTGCCCGCGGCCAGCGCCGGGGCGAACTTCCACACGGCCATCATCATCGGGTAGTTCCACGGCGCGACCTGGGCGCAGACGCCGACCGGCTCGCGGCGGATGATGGAGGTGAAGCCCTCCATGTACTCACCGGACGCGCGGCCCTCCAGCATCCGGGCGGCACCCGCGAAGAAGCGGATCTGGTCCACCATCGGCGGGATTTCCTCGGAGCGTACGAGCGCGATCGGCTTGCCGCAGTTCTCCGACTCGGCGGCGATCAGCTCCTCCGCCCGCTCCTCGAAGCGGTCGGCGATCTTCAGCAGGACCTTCTGGCGCTCGGCCGGGATCAGGTCACGCCAGGCGGGGAACGCGGCCTCGGCGGCAGCCATCGCGGCGTCCACGTCGGCGGCGGCCGAGAGCGGGGCGGTGGCGTACGCCTCACCCGTAGCGGGGTTGACCACCTCCGTGGTCCGCCCGTCGGCGGCGTCCCGGAACTCCCCGTCGATGTAGTTGCGCAGACGACGCAGTGCGGTGGTCACTGTGCGCCCCCTTCAGTCAGAAGTCTGGTGGTTTGGACATCCACCCTAGCCATGGTTCCCACGTTTTCAACACACCCGCCACCCAGGAACAACGGAATCAGTGAAATTTCGATCGCGACACGACTAATTTCATCGCTTTGGGGTTGCAAGACAGACGAGGCTCGTGCACAGTGAACGGCGTGGCCACTCGTGACAGAAACGGCACCCCGTCGATTGACTCCGTCTCCCTGGCGATCATCGAGCAGCTCCAGGAGGACGGGCGCCGTCCGTACGCCGCGATCGGCAAGGCCGTCGGCCTGTCCGAAGCGGCGGTACGCCAGCGCGTACAGAAACTGCTCGACCAAGGCGTGATGCAGATCGTCGCGGTCACCGACCCCCTCACGGTCGGTTTCCGGCGGCAGGCAATGGTCGGCATCAACGTCGAAGGTGACCTCGACCCCGTGGCCGACGCCCTGACGACCATGGAAGAGGTCGAGTACGTCGTCATGACGGCAGGCTCCTTCGATCTCATCATCGAGATCGTCTGCGAGGACGACGACCACCTTCTGGAAATGATCAACAAGCGGATCCGCACGCTTCCCGGCGTCCGATCCACCGAGAGCTTCGTTTACCTCAAGCTCCGGAAGCAGACCTACACCTGGGGAACGAGATAGCAATGAGCGGCGACCTCTCCAAGACGGCATACGACCACCTGTGGATGCACTTCACCCGCATGTCGTCGTACGAGAATGCCCCCGTGCCCACGATCGTGCGCGGTGAGGGCACCAACATCTACGACGACAAGGGCAAGCGCTACATCGACGGCCTCGCCGGCCTCTTCGTGGTCAATGCCGGCCACGGCCGGGTCGAGCTCGCCGAGACCGCCTACAAGCAGGCGCAGGAGCTCGCCTTCTTCCCCGTGTGGTCCTACGCGCACCCCAAGGCGGTGGAGCTCGCCGAGCGACTGGCCAACGAGGCCCCCGGCGACCTCAACAAGGTCTTCTTCACCACCGGTGGCGGCGAGGCCGTCGAGACCGCCTGGAAGCTGGCCAAGCAGTACTTCAAGCTCGTCGGCAAGCCGATGAAGCACAAGGTGATATCCCGCGCGGTGGCCTACCACGGCACCCCGCAGGGCGCCCTGTCCATCACCGGCCTGCCGGGCCTGAAGGCCCCCTTCGAGCCGCTGGTCCCCGGCGCGCACAAGGTCCCGAACACCAACATCTACCGCGCCCCGATCCACGGTGACGACCCCGAGGCCTTCGGCCGCTGGGCCGCCGACCAGATCGAGCAGCAGATCCTCTTCGAGGGCCCGGAGACCGTCGCCGCGGTCTTCCTGGAGCCGGTGCAGAACGCCGGCGGCTGCTTCCCGCCGCCCCCCGGCTACTTCCAGCGGGTCCGCGAGATCTGCGACCAGTACGACGTGCTGCTCGTCTCCGACGAGGTCATCTGCGCCTTCGGCCGCCTCGGCACGACGTTCGCCTGTGACAAGTTCGGCTACGTCCCGGACATGATCACCTGCGCCAAGGGCATGACCTCGGGCTACTCCCCGATCGGCGCCTGCATCATCTCCGACCGCCTGGCCGAGCCGTTCTACAAGGGCGACAACACCTTCCTGCACGGCTACACCTTCGGTGGCCACCCGGTCTCCGCGGCCGTCGGTGTCGCCAACCTCGACATCTTCGAGCGCGAGGGCCTCAACAAGCACGTCCTCGACAACGAGGGCAACTTCCTGAGCACCCTGCAGAAGCTGCACGACCTGCCGATCGTCGGCGACGTCCGCGGCAACGGCTTCTTCTACGGCATCGAGCTCGTCAAGGACAAGAACACCAAGGAGTCCTTCAACGAGGAGGAGACCGAGCGTGTCCTGTACGGCTTCCTCTCCAAGGCGCTGTACGACAACGGTCTCTACTGCCGCGCCGACGACCGTGGCGACCCGGTCATCCAGCTCGCCCCGCCGCTGATCGCCGACCAGTCGGTCTTCGACGAGATCGAGCAGATTCTGCGCACAGTCCTCACCGAGGCCTGGACCAAGCTCTGACCCTCGCGGCACCTCCCGGTCCACTCGTACACAATTGAATATCCAGCGGCTCAGATTCACTCACTTCAAGCCATACGAGTGAATCTGGGCCGTTGTGCTGCCAAGCGGCGAATACCGGGGGTCACCAATCCTTACCGTGCTTGTGACCGATACCCTCCATGGTCGTTCACCCGGTCGGGGGAACGATTCGACGCCTACAACAAGAGGTGCGCAGATGGTGGCCCCGCCTGACAACGACGTTCTCTGGGCCCGCGGCCTGCACCACACGTACGGCGGCACCTCCGCCCTCGCCGGAGTCTCCGTCGGCGTCCGCGAAGGCGAGATCCTCGCCGTCACCGGCCCGCGCGGCAGTGGTAAGACCACCCTCCTGAAATGTCTCTCCGGTCAACTCGTCCCGGCCGAGGGCGAGGTCTGGTTCAACAGCGCCCCCGTGCACACCCTCTCCTCCCCCAGCCGCGAACGGCTGCGTCTGGACCGGTTCGGCTGGATCGACACCGAACCGCACCTCGTCGGCGAACTCACCGCCTGGGAGAACGCCGCCCTCCCCCTCCTGCTCCGCGGCACCGGCACCCGCTCCGCCAAGCACACCGCGATCGAATGGCTGGACCGCCTCGACGTCGGTATGTGCGCGAGCCGCCGCCCCGCGCAGCTCGACCAGTCCCAGCGCCAGCGCGTCGCCATCGCCCGCGCCCTCGCCACCACCCCCCAGGTGCTGTTCGCCGACGAGCCGACCGCCCCGCTGCACCGCGCGGACGGCACGCAGGTGCTGCGCACTCTCACCACCGCGGCCCGCTCACACCAGATCACCGTGGTCCTGGCGACCCATGACCCCGATGTCGCCACGCTGGCCGACCGGTCCCTCGCGCTCCTCGACGGCCACCAGTCGACCGGTGCGCCCGCCGGCACCGGTTCCTCCGATGAGGAAAGCAGGGCAGCGTGCTCGCTCTCCGTCTAGCCCGCGGCTCTCACCCGCTCGTCCTGCTGCGCCGCCTCTCCGTCACCGCCGCGGCGGCCGGCACCGGCTTCCTCCTGCTCTCCACCGTCGGCCATGCCGCCGGCCACCCGTCCGCGGCCGACGAGTCGTTGGTGCGCCTGCTGTGGTGCGCGGCCCCGCTCGCCGCCACCGCCCAGTTCGCGGTGTCCACGGCGCGTACGGACCCCGCCGCCCGTCTCCAGCGCGGGATGACCGCCGCCGGCCTGGGACCTCTCCGTCTCACCCTGCTCGCCACCGCCTCCACCGCACTGACCTGCTTCCTCGGCGTCCTGCTGTCCCTGCTGGTGTTCTTCCGGCTCCGCGGCGACCTCGGCGGTCTGGGCCACCTCGGCCGCCCTTCCTCCCTCGGTATCGACGCCGACCTGCTCGGTGCCGGCCACCCGGTGCCTCTCGTCGGCGCCCTGATGCTGCTGGCGACCGTGCCGCTGACCGCCGCCGCCGCGACCGCCGTTTCCCTGCGCCCCCGCGACGAGGCCGGCTCCCCCGAGACCGGGACCCGCCTCAGGACCGCCCCGCCCTCAGGTCTCCCCTGGGGCATCGCCCTGGCCGCGGCCGGCCTGGCGATCGAGGCGTACACCAGCCGCGGCGCCCACGCCGCCGGCGGACTGCTGCCGCTCCCCGGCCGATTGGTCGGCAGCCCCCCTGGTGTACTCGCCGGCTGGGCGATGTCGGCCTTCGGTCTCGTGCTGGCCGGTCCCGGTCTGGTGCATCTGTGCGGCCGACTGCTCTGCGCCGGCCGCCCCGGCGCACTGCGTCTGCTGTCCGGGCGCGTACTCCAGGAGGAGTCGCACCGTCTCGGCCGCCCGCTCGGGGTCCTGTGTGCGGTCGGCTCCGCCGCGTATGCCGCCGTGAAGGTGTACGAAGCCTCTCCCTCCCGTCCGTTCGGACCGCTCACCGCCGTGGGCGCGGCAGTCGTCCTCGCCTGTGTCACCGCCAGCGCGCTCACCGCCGCGCTGGAATCCCGCTCGGCCCGCGCCCACACCACGGCAGCCCTCCGCCGCCTGGGCGCGTCCGCCTCCGTCCTCCACCGCGCCGCGGCCCTGCGCTTCCTGGCTCTGGTCCTCGTCCTGGCCCCCCTGACCTGGACCGTCGCGGAGATGGCCACGCTTCCGCTGGTGCATTGAGGGGTGTGGGTGTGGGGGGCAAGGGCGGCCCGTTCCCGTGACGGCGTCGGCCATGTCAGCGCGGCCGGCGGGCCGACCGGCCGACCGCCCCACCGCCGGCCGACCGCCCCACCGCCGAGCGACCACCCCGCCGTCGAGCAGCGGCCCCGCCCGCCCGGGACTGCACAACAGCCCGCGGCACCACCGGGAATGAGCTGCCCCCGGCGCCCCCGTCCGTACCACCGCGTGATCCGGTGCGGCGGGGGCGGCGCTCCTCAGCGCGCGAGCGCCGTGGCCTCCACCTCTATCCGCCATTCCGGCTGGGCCAGCGAGGACACCTCCACCAGCGTCTCCGCGGGATAGGGCTCGGACAGGAACTCCTCGCGCAGCGTGAGGAGCTGGCCGGCGTCGGCAGCCATGTCCGTGATGAAGACGCCCACCTTCACCACATCGGCGAGCGAGGCACCAGCGGCGGCGAGCACCCGCTCGACATTCGCGAACGCCTGGCGCCCCTGCGTCAGGAAGTCGTCGGCGACGGTCCGGCCCCGCTCGTCGATACCCGCCTGGCCCGAGACATGGATCAGTCCGCCCGCCCTGATGGCCTGCGAGATCTTGTGCGGCTCATACCAGTCGGGAGTCGTGGCGATCCGCTCGATCTCTCGCCGGCCCTGCCCTTCGGCGGCAACGTCCACCGACATCGTCATCACTCTCCCCCTCGGATCCATGCACATACATTCCTTGCATGCGCATACATAAGTTTCTGCTGCATGTACGCTGCTGTCAAGAGCCCGGCGACGCACGGTGAAAACGCAGAAGAGAGCGGCAGAAGGCAGAGGGCGATGGACGCGGAGCACTGGGACCGGCTCGGAGCGCTGCACACACGCGTCGAGCAGGAGCTGGCGAAGGCCCTGCAGCAGCACCACAGCATCGGGCTGTCCGAGTACCGCGCGCTGGCCAGGCTGGCCGAGGCGGACGACGGCGAGCTGCGGATGCAGGAGCTCGCCGACCTCATCGGCCTCAACCAGAGTTCCGTGAGCCGGCTGGCCTCCCGCCTGGAGTCGTCCGGGCTGACCCGCCGCGATCTGTGCCCCGATGACCGGCGCGGCGTGTACAGCGTGATCACTGACGAGGGCCGGGACGTACAGCGGCAGGCGCGCCCGACCTACGACAGTGCGCTGCGCGCCGCACTCGACGCGGCGGCCGCGGACGGACACCTCGGCCCGCTGGTGGCCACACTGCGGTCCTAACATGACGGACGTGCAGTCGAATTCACAGCCCTCAGCGTCCCGCCGCACCCACACCCACCACGACCACGACGACCGCGAGATCGAGTCCCTGGAGGAGTTCGACCAGGTCGTCGCCTCGGGCAGCCTCGCCGGACATCGCGTCCAGTCGGTCGATCTGACGGACCGTACCTTCGCGCTGCTCAGCGCGGACACCACGGAGTCCGTGTTCCTCGGCTGCGTCATGGAGCCGGACGCCGCCGCCAAGATACGCGCCGGTGGCGCCCTGGTCTTCCCTCCCGTACCGGGCCTGCCGTTCGATCCCTACCGGGGCGGCCTGTACGGCCCGGACGAGCTCTTCGACGGGCTGGCCGGCACCGGCTTCGACGCCACGCCGGACGCCCGCACCTACCGCTGGTATCAGGACACCAAGTCGGACGGCGACATCTTCGCCTCGATGCTGCGCAGCATCCATGACGACGCCGTCTCCGACGCCCTGGACGAACACCTCGCCGGTACCCAGGTGGTGGGCGTCATGGGTGGCCACGCCCTGGAGCGCGGCTCCGCGGCCTATGCGGGCGCGGCCCGGCTCGGCCGCCGGCTCACCCGCGACGGGCTGACCGTCGCGACCGGTGGCGGCCCCGGCGCGATGGAGGCGGCGAACCTCGGGGCGTACGCCGCGCCCTTCGAGGACGAGATGCTCGACTCGGCGCTGGAACTCCTCGCCAAGACACCGCACTTCACCCCGTCCGTCACGGACTGGGCGCGGGCCGCCTTCGAGATACGGCACAGCCGGCCGGGCGGCGGCGCCTCGGTCGGCATCCCCACCTGGTTCTACGGCCATGAGCCGCCGAACGCCTTTGCCTCCCACATAGCGAAGTACTTCGTCAACGCGGTGCGCGAGGACGGCCTGCTGGCGCGCTCCACCGCCGGCGTCGTGTTCCTGCCGGGCGCGGCCGGGACCGTCCAGGAGATCTTCGACAATGCGACGCCGAACTACTACCAGTCGCGGGGCGAGCCGACCCCGATGGTGCTGGTGAACCGCGCGCACTGGACCGAGAAGCTCCCCACCTGGCCGCTGCTCCAGGCACTCGCCGCGGACCGGCCCATGGCGACCCGGATCGCCCTGGTCGACTCGGTGGACGAAGCCCCGGACGCGCTGGCCCGCCTCCGCACCCAGACGCCGTCCTGACACGGTTGTCGCCCTCCGCCTCTCCTGCGCCGAAGGCCGGACGCCGCCTCCGTAGGCCGACGACTCGATGTGTTGGCCACCGGAGGCAACTCCCGTCCCCAAATGCACGTCTGCCAGGAAGGTAATGAACAGGTAATGCAGACAGCGGGCGAACGGAGCTCTTGGTGATCATCGGTCTTCTGACGGCCGTGGCGGCGTCGGCCTGCTACGGCACGGGATCGGTCCTGCAGGCGGTGGGCTCCCGCAAATCCGCCCGCCGGGAGGCGGCCAAGTCCTCCGCCTCCGGTGTCACCCAGCATGGCGGGCCCAGCCTGTCTTCGACCGCGAAGGCGGCCGTGACCTGGGAGTTCATGGTGGGCACGGTGCTGGACTTCGTCGGGTTCGGGCTGGGCGCGCTGGCGGCCCGGCTGCTGCCGCTGTTCCTCTCCCAGACCGTGATCAGCGCCAATCTCGTGATCACGGCCGTACTGGGCATCAAGCTTCTCGGCATCCGGCTCAGCCGGGCCGAGTGGTCCTCCATCGGCGTGGTCTGTGCGGCACTGGTGCTGCTGGCCACGGCCGCGGGGCCGGAGGGCAGCGGCCACACACCGATCGCCACACACTGGTGGCTGCTCGTCGCCACCGTCGTGCTCATCGGCGGCGGCACGCTGATCGTGCGTCTGCTCGGCGGACGGGCCGCGATCCTGGCGGGCCTGCTCTCCGGTCTGGGGTTCGGCGCGCTCGGTGTCGGCGTACGGGTGCTGAACGGTGTGGACCCCTTCCACCTGCCGTCCCTGCTCGGCGACCCCGCCCTGTACGCGATTCTCGTCGCCGGTATCGGGGGCATGTATCTGCACACCGTCGCCCTGCAGATCGGCTCGGTGAACGGCGCCACGGCGGCGCTGGTGGTGGGCGAGACGGTGGTACCCGGCATTCTCGGCGTGCTGTGGCTGGGGGACTCCTCCCGTCCGGGCTTCGCCTGGGTCGCCGTCCTCGGCTTCGTGGTGGCGGTGGCCGGCGCCGTCGCGGTCGCCTGGTTCGGCGAGCCGGAGCCGGAGCCCGGCGCGCCTCAGGCCGGGTCACCGGAGGCCGACGAGCTGCCCACGGAGGTCGCGGCCCGCTGAGGCCGCCTCCGGTCCTGCACGGCACAACTGGCGGACGCGGGGCGCCCGGTAGCGGCCCACGGCCCGGCGCCCCGCCGGCCGCCCCTCCGCGCGGTCAGCCCGCCGCGGCGGAGGCGTCCAGCACCACCACGTCCTGCGCATGGAAGGCGATGCCCACCCGCTCGCCCACTTCGGGCGCGTCCCGCAGCGCGCAGGCCGCCTCCACCTGCGGTCCGCCGGACGGCTGGAGCAGCAGCGCGACATGCGTGCCGCGGAAGGTACGGGCGGCGACCGTGCACGGCAGGCCCTCGGGGGCGGCCGTCAGCCGTACCCCGGCCGGACGGACGAGCAGCCGGCACGGCCCGTCCGGGGTGGCCGCCGGGACGGGCACCTTCCCCCAGGGGGTGGCGGCGGCCTCGCCCTGCACCGTCGCCTCGACCACGTTGTCGAAGCCGAGGAAGCGGGCGACGAATTCGGTGGCGGGCCGCTGCCAGACCTCCAGCGGGGTGCCGGTCTGTGCGATCCGGCCGTCCTGCATCACCACGACCCGGTCCGCGAGCGCGAAGGCCTCGCCCTGGTCGTGGGTGACGGCCAGCACGGTGGTGCCCAACTCGTGGAAGAGCCGTCGGAGTTCGACGACCAGCCGTTCGCGCAGTCCGCGGTCGAGCTGGCCGAGGGGCTCGTCCAGCATCAGCAGACGGGGGCGCGGGGCCAGGGCGCGGGCCAGGGCGACCCGCTGCTGTTCGCCGCCGGACAGGGATGCCACGGCGCGCCGCTGGGCGCCCGGCAGCCCGACGAGATCCAGGAGTTCGGCGACCGTACGCTCCTGGTCACCGCGCGGGGAACGCCGCATCCGCAGCCCGAAGGCGACATTGCCCGCGACATCGCGCTGCGGGAAGAGCTGGTGGTCCTGGAACATCAGGCCGACCCCGCGCCGGTGGGTGGGCACTCCCGACTGGTCCCGCCCCTCCAGCAACACCTGTCCCGCGTCGGCCTGTTGGAGCCCGGCGACCACCCTCAGCAGAGTGGACTTACCGCTGCCGCTCGGCCCCAGGACGCACACGATTTCGTGGGCGGCGACCTCCAGATCCACCGCGTCCAGCGCGGGGCGCCCACCCGCGTGGAAGCGGACGGTCACCCCGCCCAGCCGCAGCAGCTCCTGTGCCGTGCTCCCGGCCCGTGCCGTCATCTAGAACTCCCCGGATCGGTCGATGGGGCGGAGGCGCTCCAGTACCAGCAGGGCGGCGGCGCACACCACCATCAGGATGGTCGACAGGGCCATCGCCTGCCCGTAGTTGAGCTCCCCCGCACGCCCCAGCAGCCGCGCCACGGCGACCGGCAGCGTCGGCTGGTCCGGCCGCGCGATGAAGACCGTCGCGCCGAACTCACCGAGCGACACGGCGAAGGCGAAGCCCGCGGCGATCAGCAGCGCCCGCCGCACCAGCGGCAGGTCGACCTCGCGCCACACCCGCCAGGGCGAGGCGCCGAGCACGGCGGCCGCCTCCCGCAGCCGGCTGTCGACCGCCCGAAGGACCGGCAGCATCGTCCGGACCACGAACGGCACCCCCACCAGCGCCTGGGCGAGCGGGACCAGCCACCACGAGGCGCGCAGATCGAGCGGGGGTTCGTCGAGGGTGATCAGGAAGCCGAAGCCCACGGTCACCGCGGAGACCCCCAGGGGCAGCATCAGCAGCACGTCGAATCCGCGGACGAACCGGCTGACCACGGGGGTCCGCCCGGACGGGCCGCGGCGCAGCCTGGGGAGGGTCAGGGCGGCAGCCGCCAGTCCGCCCACCACCAGCGCGATCACGGTGGCCGCGGCCCCGTAGGCGAGGGAGTTCCACAGGGCGTCGAGGGGGGCGACGGCGAAGGTGCTGTCGGCGCTCGCGGCGGAGGCCAGCGAGGCGTAGAAGACCGCTCCGTAGCCGTCCGGCCCGGCGAACGACCGCTCCACGAGCACCACCAGCGGCACGAGCAGCAGCACGGCGATGACGGCGAACGTCCCCCACAGCAGCGCCCACTGGCCGCGGCCGCGCGGCCGGCGGGCCGTCTGCGACGCGTCCACGAGCCGGAGCGCGGATTCCCGGCGGCGCACGGTCCAGGCGTGCAGCGCCAGTACGCCCAGCACCGCGGCGAATTGGATCATGGTGAGGACGGCGGCCGTCGGCAGATCCAGGAAGTCCGCGGTCTGCCGGTAGATCTCCACCTCCAGCGTCGAGAAGGTGGGGCCGCCCAGGATCTGCACCACCCCGAAGGAGGTGAAGGTGAACAGAAAGACCATCAGGGCGGCGGCCGCGACGGCCGGCCCCAGCGCGGGCAGGGTGACCCGCCGCCAGGCCTCGAACCGCCCGGCTCCCAGCACCCGCGCCGCCTCTTCCTGACGCGGATCGAGCTGTCCCCAGAGCCCGCCGACGGTCCGTACGACCACGGCGTAGTTGAAGAAGACATGCGCCAGCAGAATCGCCCACACCGAGGTGTCCAGGCGCACGCCCCACAGGTCGTCCAGCAGTCCGCCCCGCCCGACCAGCGCCAGGAAGGCCGAGCCGACGACGACGGTCGGCAGCACGAACGGGACCGCCACGACCGCCCGCAGCAGTTGTTTGCCGGGGAAGTCGAAGCGCGCGAAGACATAGGCGCCGGGCAGCGCGATCAGCAGCGTCAGCCCGGTCGAGGCCGCCGCCTGCCAGACGGTGAACCACAGCACATGCACGACGTCCGGGTCGCTCAGCACGGCACCGAACCGGCTGAGCTGCCACTGCCCGCCGTCCTTGAGGCCCCGTCCGACGATCGCCACTACGGGATAGGCGAAGAACAGCGCGAAGAAGGCGAGCGGCACCGCCATCAGGCCGAGCCGCACCGCCGTCCCCCGCGCGGGCCTGCCGCGCCGGGCGCCGGTGACGTCCGGAGGCGTTACTTCAGAACGAGCGAGGACCACTGCTTGATCCACTGTTCGCGGTTCTTGGTGATCTTCTCGGGGGCCAGCGTCGCCGGCTTGTCGATCGTCGTGCCGTACTTGGTGAACAGCTCCGGCACCTCGGCATCCTTGCGGGCCGGGTTGACGAACATCTGCAGCGGTACGTCCTCCTGGAACTCCTTGCTCAGCAGGAAGTCCAGCAGCGCCTTGCCGCCCTTCTCGTTCTTCGCGCCCTTGAGCAGACCGCCGAATTCGATCTGCCGGAAGCAGGTGCCGGCCGCGACACCGGTCGGTGCTTCCTTGGGCGCGGGCTTCTTGCCGAGCACCTCGGCGGGCGGGCTGGAGGCGTAGGAGACCACCAGCGGCTTGTCGCCCTTGCCCTTGCCCGCCGCGGAGCCGGAGAACCGGTCGTTGTAGGCCTGGTCCCAGCCGTCGACGACCTCGACGCCATTGGCCTTGAGCTTCTTCCAGTAGTCCGGCCAGCCCTTCTCGCCGTATTTGGCGATGGTGCCGAGCTGGAAGGCGAGCCCCGGGGAGGAGGTGGCGGAGTTCTCCGTGACGAGCAGCCCCTTGTACCGGGGCTTGATCAGATCGTCGAAGGTCTCCGGCGGCGCGATCTTGTGCCGGTCGAAGTAGCCGCGGTCGTAGTTGACGCAGATGTCGCCGAAGTCGAGCGGGGTGACCCGGTGCTCGCCCTTGTCGAGCTGCAGCCCCGCGGGGACCTTGTCCAGCCCCTTGGCCTGGTAGGGGCTGAAGAGGCCCTCGTCCAGACCGCGCGAGAGCAGGGTGTTGTCGATCCCGAAGAACACATCGCCCTGGGGGTTGCCCTTGGACAGGACCGCCTGGTTCACGGCCTTGCCGGCGTCCCCGCCCTTGAGCATCGTGACCTTGTAGCCGCTCTCCTTCTCGAAGGCGGCCAGCACGGACTTCGAGACGCGGAACGAGTCATGGCTGACCAGCGTGACGGTTTTGCTGTCCGCACTCCCGCCGCCCGAGCTGCCGCACCCGGCGAGGGCGGCGATACCGACCGCGGCGACGACCGCCGCCGCGGTGATCCTGCTGGTGGTGCTCACTGATTTCCTCCTGGCTGGCCAGGAAGAGACGCGGCCCTGCCCGATGTCCACGGCTTCCGACGTCCGAGGACGTACGGAGGGGACTTCGGGCAGGGCGCAACAGCATGAGTGACGACCGAACTTCCTACCCGGAATGACCCGGGCGAGGTTCAAGGGTCTGCGGGCACCGTAGGACTACGACGCTTCCGCACTCTCAGCGCTGTGGCGCTCCCCTGTCGGAATGTGCATTTGTTCGACCACACCGTACCAGCGGGCGGTCAGCGCTCCGAGGCCGCGAGCTGCCCGCAGGCGCCGTCGATCTCCTGGCCGCGGGTGTCGCGGACGGTCACCGGCACCCCGTGCGCCTCGATGGCCTGGACGAACGCCCGCTCGTCCTCGGGACGCGAAGCGGTCCACTTCGAGCCGGGCGTCGGGTTCAGCGGAATCAGGTTCACATGGACCCGCTTGCCCTTCAGCAGCCGGCCCAGCAGATCACCGCGCCACGCCTGGTCGTTGATGTCCCGGATCAACGCGTACTCGATGGAAATCCGGCGGCCGGACTTCTCGGCGTACTCCCACGCCGCGTCCAGCACCTCCCGCACCTTCCAGCGCGTGTTGACGGGCACCAGCGTGTCGCGCAGCTCGTCGTCCGGGGCGTGCAGCGACACGGCCAGCCGGCACTTGAAGCCCTCGTCGGCGAACCGCAGCATCGCCGGCACCAGCCCGACCGTGGAGACGGTGATCCCCCGCTGCGACAGCCCCAGCCCGTCGGGCTCGGGGTCCGTCAGCCGCCGGATCGCCCCGACCACCCGCTTGTAGTTGGCGAGCGGCTCGCCCATCCCCATGAAGACGATGTTGGACAGCCGCGCCGGCCCGCCCGGCACCTCACCGTCGCGCAGCGCGCGCATCCCGTCGACGATCTGGTGCACGATCTCGGCGGTCGAGAGGTTACGGTCCAGCCCCGCCTGCCCCGTGGCGCAGAACGGGCAGTTCATACCGCACCCGGCCTGCGACGAGATGCACATGGTGACCCGGTCCGGGTACCGCATCAGCACCGACTCGACGAGCGTCCCGTCGTGCAGCTTCCACAGCGTCTTGCGCGTGGTGTCGTCATCGCACGAGATGTGCCGCATGACCGTCATCAGCTCCGGCAGCAGCTCGCTCGCCAGCTTCTCGCGCGCGGCCGCCGGGATGTCGGTCCACTGCGCCGGGTCATGCGCATAGCGGGCGAAGTAGTGCTGCGACAGCTGCTTGGCGCGAAACGGCTTCTCCCCGATGGCGGCCATCGCTTCGCGACGCTCGACGGGGCTGAGATCGGCAAGGTGCCGCGGAGGCTTCTTGGCCCCGCGCGGCGCTACGAAAGTGAGTTCTCCGGGTGCAGGCATGGTGCGTCCAGTGTGGCAGATCGTCTACGGCGGCCCAGGCCACAGCGGGGTGGGGCCGGTCACCTCCTGTGGCCCTCTGTCACTGGCGGCCGGCCTCACACGGCTCGGGGACGGCCCAGGGTTCGGGCCGGGGTGCTACTCGTACACGGTGGCTGCGCTCAGCGCTCTGGCGAAGAAAGCCCAGTCAGCGTTGTCAGGTAGGTCATGGCCGGTGTTCCTGTACCAGCCAGCCGCATCGTCGATCCAGGCGGCGAGAGCCTCCAGGAAGTCACCGAGATCGGCGTTGTCCCACGCGGCGGCATTTTCGGCATGGTCACGGTGCAGGGAGCGGACAAACGACGCCAGCGCTTCCCTGCTGTCCACACGATCAGGAGACGAAGTCATGGGCGTGGACGTTACTGCCCTCGGGACGACTGCTTTGTAAGCCTGATGGTGGCCTCCAGCGCATCCGCGATGGTCGCGCCACGCGTCGTCTCCTCCCGTCGGCAACGCAGTCGCTGCACTTCGATGAACCTCGTTGGCCGTGGCCGACCGCCCGACCAGGCCGGCGCCGCAATGGAATATTTCCCTGATTCGTAGAGCCGCCCCAACAAATCAAGGAATCACAGCGTTCAGCTCCCTGCAGCGCTCATAGTGCTCTAACCTGATTCAGAAGATTGCGAACGATCATAGGTGTCGCACAAGGGGGCGATTCTTATCAGCTCTTTCATGGAGCCATTCTCCAGTCACTGGAGAATGGCGAAAGGGGAACTTTCACAGGCACTTAAAGAGTCGCTCGTCGTGATCGACTCCAGCGTCCTACTGGACCTCTATCGCGTCACACCGATCGCCAGAAAGGAAATGATCGAGAGCCTTCTCACGGTCAAGGAAAACATTTGGGTTCCACATCAGGTTGCACTTGAATTTCATCGCAACAGAGTCGAAGCTGCACGCGATCAGCTCGCTTTCTACGACGAGACGTGTAAGTCGCTTGAGACAGCACAAAATCAGGCCCTGCAGCGTCTTAATGAGTTTGCAAATCGCTCGGCCCTCGATGGTAACGAGAAGAAGAGGCTCAAGGAGCCACTTGAGGATGCCTTTCGCGCTGCCATCGACCGAGTTAAATCCCATCAAGGAGTGTTCGACCTGACAATCAGTAGAGTGCTCAATGATGACCCTGTATTGAGGGCACTAGCAGAGCTTCTTGACGGGAGGGTCGGACAGCCCCTTCCCGAGGACGATTACGTTAAGGCACAAGCTGAGGCTGCCCACAGGAGAGACAACCGGATACCGCCAGGGTATAAGGACAGGGCCAAGAGGACTAACCCTGATGGGGATTACCTGTGGTGGGAGCAGACTCTCATCAAGGCGGCCGACGTGCGTAAACCCGTACTCATCATCTCCAACGATGAGAAAGAAGACTGGGTCAACAAACGACTCGACTTCTCCCTGGGGCCACGTGAGGAGTTGGTGGAAGAGATTAGGCGGCGCGCAGACGTTGCTTTACGGATCGTGAATTTCGCTACCTTCTTGGAGAGCGTAAAGGTCGGCACCGCAGTTTCAGTAAGCCGCGAAACGCTATCTCAAGCAAACATTGCGAGACGGCAAAGCGAGAAGCGGTCCAGGAGAATTATTGTGAGCCGTGCCGTCGTTGAAAGCTTTGAGGAATTCGCTGTGCGGGCGCTTGAGGGAAGAGGGCAAGAGCTCAGTGAGAGTATGGCGAGGCAAGCCAAGGCGGCTGACGATCCAGACATGAAGGAGCTACTGGACACTGAGGTCGCCCGCCATCAGGACGCAATCGAGATGTACCAAAGGTGGCTACAACAGCTGCGAGAGGCCGTCTCTCGAGCATCCAGGCTGAAGGATGACCTAGTTATTCATCTCGAGGATGACGCTTTGCGGCGTACGCTTCTCAAGCGCGTATATGAGGCGAGGGAGGGGGGCGCAGACAATCCGTGAGGTCGATGGAGCGGTTTTGGGCGGGAGCTGCTTTGGGGCGAGTGATCGTGGCCCCGCTCGCGGTCGCAGCCTGTCCCCTCCCCCGTGGATGCCGCTCCTGCGCGGCCGTCGCTCACCGAAGAGACGAACCATGCGTGTCCGCAGCCCGGTGCCTTCGTTGGCCACCGCGCCATGGTGGCTGGTGTGGGGTACGTCAGGAGCGTGGAACAGTGGCCGTGACCCGTTGGATCGTGATCAACCTCCCTCCCTGGTTGCTGCTGACAGGGCTCGTCGTCGTGATCGCGGGCGGGACCGCAATCGTCCAGGCACTCGTCCGGCACCGTGTCCCCCGCATCAAGCAGGGCGAGCAGAACGAGATCGCGCAGTTCCTCTTCCCCGTGATCGCGGTCGTCTACGGGTTCCTCATCGGCTTCATCGTCCTCGCGCTCTGGGGTCAGGTGAACACGGCGGACCAGACGACACGGACCGAGGGCGCCGCGGCGACGGAGCTGGCCGGAGGGCGCGATGTGTTCGGCAGGGCCGAGAGCGCGCGGATCAGGCAGAGCCTGTTGGCGTACGGACGGGCGGCGGCGGCCGAGTGGCCCAGCGCCGCGGTCGGCGAGACCACGCCCGAGGCCGAGAACGCGCTGAGCCGCCTGTACCACACGTACGAGAGCATCCGGCCCCGCAACGACACCCAGCGAGCCTTCCTCGCCAGCTCGGTCGCGTCGCTGAAGGAATTGAGCCTCGCACGCACGGAACGGCTGCTCGAGGCACGCACCAACATCGGCCCACCCCTGTCCCTGTGGATGGCGATCCTTCTGACCAGCGGACTGGTCCTCGGATTCTCCGCCACCTTCGGCTCCGAGCAGGCTCTGATCCACTACGGGATGGTCGCGGCGGTGAGCGTCCTCGTTGCCACCAACCTGTTCCTGGTCACGGAACTGTCGTATGCCTTCCTCGGCGAGTTCGCCACTTCGCCGGAGCCGCTGCGCGCGGTGGTCGACGCCCTGTCGCCGCCTCGGTAGACGGCAGGCGGACATGGAAGAGGGCAGGGAGAGGAATCCCTCTCCCTGCCCTCACCTGCGAGAACCCTGCGCTCAGCCGGCTCCCACGAAGACCACGAACAGCAGCCAGACGACAGGCGCGGTCGGCAGCAGGGAGTCGAGGCGGTCCATGATGCCGCCGTGACCGGGGAGCAAGGTGCCCATGTCCTTGATGCCGAGGTCACGCTTGATCATGGATTCGCCGAGGTCGCCGAGGGTCGCGCTGGCCGCGACGGCGAGGCCGAGCAGCAGGCCCTGCCACCAGGCGCCGTCCACGATCAGGAACTCCATGCACAGCGCGCCGGCCGCCATCGCGAAGAGCACCGCGCCGACCAGTCCCTCGCGGGTCTTGCCGGGGCTGATGCGCGGGGCGAGCTTGTGCTTGCCGAACCGCCAGCCGACCGCGTACGCCCCGGTGTCGCTGACGACCGTCAGCAGCAGGAACGTCAGCACCCGCAGCGGGCCGTCGGCCTCGGCCGCGAGCATCAGCGCCACGAACGTCGCGAGGAAGGGCACATAGAACGCCGCGAAGACACCGGCGGTGACATCCCGCAGGTAGTTCTCGGGCGCCTCGGTCATCCGCCAGACGAGCACGGCGAGCGCGGTGAGCGCCATCGCCACCCAGGCTCCCTCGGCGCCGCGGACATATCCGGCGACCACCATGGCGGTGCCGCCGACCGCGAGCGGCACCAGCGGCACCTTGATGTCCTTGCGCTCCGCCAGCCGCGAGGTCAGCTCCCACAGGCCCACGACAACGGCGATCGCTATCACGCCGATGAAGACGGGCTTGTAGACGAAGAGCGACGCAACAATGATCGCGCCGAGGCCGACACCGACCCCTATGGCAGCGGGCAGGTTGCGGCCCGCGCTCTTCTTCTTCGGCTTCTCTGAGTCCGGCGAGTTGTCGGACCCGGAAAGAGAGGTGGGCATGGGCTCCTGCGGCTTTTCGTCGCGGAACAGGGGGCCGCTCCGTCGAGCAGCCCCCCGGTCGTCCAGGTGGTCCCGGTTATCCCGGATGTCCCGATGTTCCCGGTTGTCATCCTGGTATCCGCCTTGCCCGGGCACAAAGGGCATGGGCCGAGTCTGCGCCGCATCGCCCCAGTCGTACACCGGACCCGCCGGGGCGGGGGGCGCCGCACCGCGAAGCGAGGAGGCCGGTCCGTGGTCGGGCGGTCCCCATTGACCGGCGCCGGGCGGGGCCCCCCAGGAAGACTCGTTCATCAGACCTCGAGGAGCTCGGATTCCTTGTGCTTGAGCAGCTCGTCCACCTGCGCGACGTACTTCGCGGTGGTGTCGTCGAGCTCCTTCTCGGCGCGGCGCACCTCGTCCTCGCCGCTCTCCTTGTCCTTGACCAGCTTGTCGAGGGTCTCCTTGGCCTTGCGCCGGACGCTGCGGATCGAGATCTTCGCGTCCTCGCCCTTGTTCTTGGCGACCTTGATGAACTCCTTGCGGCGCTCCTCGGTCAGCTCCGGGAACGTCACTCGGATGATGTTGCCGTCGTTGCTCGGGTTGACACCGAGGTCGGAGTCGCGGATGGCCTGCTCGATGTTGCGCAGCGCGCTCTTGTCGAACGGGGTCACCACGGCCATCCGCGGTTCGGGAACCGAGAACGACGCCAGCTGGTTGATCGGCGTCATGGCGCCGTAGTAGTCCGCCACGATCTTGTTGAACATCGCCGGGTGCGCACGCCCGGTGCGAATCGCGGCGAAGTCCTCCTTGGCGACCACGACGGCCTTCTCCATCTTCTCCTCGGCCTCGAGGAGGATCTCTTCGATCACCACTTGCTCCTGGTCTTTTCGGTAAGAAGCAGAGCCTCGCCCCTGCCGCGCGTCTTCTCCTGCACGGTGTCCGACCGGCAGGCAGTTGTCCATCCCCGTACCGAGGTCTTCCCCCGGCCGGGAGTTGCCGCCCGTACGGGGCGATGCCCGTACGGAATCGCGGCAGTTGAGGCCGTCAGGCCCGGGTGTCCTGATCGCTGACGAGCGTGCCGATCTTCTCACCCTTCACCGCACGCGCGATGTTGCCCTCGGCGAGCAGCTCGAACACGAGGATCGGGAGCTTGTTGTCCCGGCACAGCGTGATGGCGGTGGCATCGGCGACCTTCAGGTCGCGGGTGATCACCTCGCCGTATTCGAGGGCGTCGAACTTCACCGCGTCCGGGTTCTTCTTGGGGTCGGAGTCGTAGACGCCGTCCACCCCGTTCTTGCCCATCAGCATGGCCTCGGCGTCGATCTCCAGGGCGCGCTGGGCGGCGGTGGTGTCGGTGGAGAAGTACGGCATCCCCATACCGGCGCCGAAGATGACGACCCGGCCCTTCTCCAGATGGCGCACCGCGCGCAGCGGAATGTACGGCTCCGCGACCTGGCCCATGGTGATAGCCGTCTGGACGCGGGAGTCGATGCCCTCCTTCTCCAGGAAGTCCTGGAGGGCCAGACAGTTCATGACCGTGCCGAGCATGCCCATGTAGTCGGAGCGGGCCCGGTCCATACCGCGCTGCTGGAGTTCGGCGCCGCGGAAGAAGTTGCCGCCGCCGATCACGATGGCGATCTCGTAGCCGTCGCGCACCACGGCGGCGATCTCGCGGGCCATCGCGTGCACGACGTCGGGGTCGACGCCCAGTCCGCCGCCACCGGCGAATGCTTCGCCCGACAGCTTCAGCAGGAAGCGTCGCCGGCCGCCGTGGCCGGCATGGTCTGTGTGCGCGCCGTCGGCACCGTGAATCATTGAGCTCTCCTCGTGCACATACGAAGAAGGCCATTGCCGTGGGTCTGGTTCAGATCCCTCTGCGGCAATGGCCTCCTCGTCACATCTGCGGCCGGCCGTTGAGCGGCCGACTGCGTACGACCCTAGCGGGGTCGTAGGTCATTCGCTGCCTTCGCGACAGGCTCAGATGCCGACCTTGATGCGCGAGAAGCGCTTCAGGGTGACACCGGCCTCCTGGAGGACCTTCTCGACGGACTTCTTGTTGTCGAGCGCGTACGGCTGACCGAGCAGCGTCGCGTCCTTGAAGAAGCCGTTGATGCGGCCTTCGACAATCTTCGGCAGAGCGGCTTCGGGCTTGCCCTCCGCGCGGGTGGTCTCCTCGGCGACACGCCGCTCGGCCTCGACGACCTCGGCCGGGACGTCGTCCTTGGCGAGGTACTTCGGGGCGAAGGCCGCGATGTGCTGCGCGATGCCCTTGGCGACCTCGGCGTTCTCCTTGTCGAGCTCGACGAGGACACCGATCTGCGGGGGCAGGTCGGGCATGGTGCGGTGCATGTACGCCGACACGTAGCCGTCGGAGAACTGCGCGAAGCGGTCCAGGACGATCTTCTCGCCGAGGGTGGCGTTGGCCTCGTCCACGTACGCCTGGACGGTCTTGCCGGCCTCGATCTCGGAGGCGAGCAGGGCCTCGAGGTCGGCCGGGGAGGTCTTCGCGACGTGCGCGGCGATCTCGTTGGCGACGGCCTGGAACTTCTCGCCCTTGGCGACGAAGTCCGTCTCGCACTTCAGCTCGACGATGACGCCGGAGGCGTTGTCGCCGGCGATGAGGGAGACCACGGCGCCGTTCTCGGCGGAGCGGCCCTCGCGCTTGGCGACGCCCTTCTGGCCCTTGATGCGCAGCGCCTCGACGGCCTTGTCGACGTTGCCCTCGGCCTCGTCCAGGGCCTTCTTGCAGTCCATCATGCCGGCGCCGGTGAGCTCGCGGAGCTTCTTGACGTCAGCGGCGGTGTAGTTCGCCATGGTCTGTGAATCTCTTCTCGAAATCTCGAAGTCGAAAGATCTACGGGTGGACGGCGGGGGCGGCGCTTGTGGCGCCCTCCCCCGCCGTCATCAGCCGGATGCTGCGGGTCAGGCCTGCTCGGCGTCCGCGGCCGGCTTCTCGGCCTCGGCGGCGGGGGCCTCGGCGGCCGGGGCGGCCTCCTCAGCGGGCTTCTCCTCGGCCTTGGGGGCCTCGTCGTCAGCCTTCTTCTCGCCCTCGAGCAGGTCGCGCTCCCACTCGGCCAGCGGCTCGGCGGCAGCAGCCTTCTCGCCGGGCTTCTGGTCGCCGGTGGCGGCACCGGAGCGGGCGATGAGGCCCTCGGCGACGGCGTCGGCGATCACGCGGGTGAGCAGGGTGACGGAGCGGATCGCGTCGTCGTTGCCCGGGATCTTGTAGTCGACCTCGTCCGGGTCGCAGTTGGTGTCGAGGATCGCGACGACCGGGATGTTGAGCTTGCGCGCCTCACCGACGGCAATGTGCTCCTTCTTGGTGTCCACGATCCAGACGGCGCTGGGCACCTTCTGCATCTCGCGGATACCGCCGAGGGTCTTCTCCAGCTTGGCCTTCTCGCGGGAGAGAACCAGGAGCTCCTTCTTGGTGAGGCCGGAGGCGGCCACATCCTCGAAGTCGATCTGCTCGAGCTCCTTCAGGCGCTGCAGGCGCTTGTAGACGGTCGAGAAGTTGGTCAGCATGCCGCCGAGCCAGCGCTGGTTCACGTAGGGCATGCCCACGCGGGTCGCCTGCTCGGCAATGGCCTCCTGGGCCTGCTTCTTCGTGCCGACGAACATGACCGAGCCGCCGTGGGCGACGGTCTCCTTGACGAACTCGTAGGCGCGGTCGATGTACGACAGCGACTGGAGCAGGTCGATGATGTAGATGCCGTTGCGCTCGGTGAAGATGAAGCGCTTCATCTTCGGGTTCCAGCGGCGGGTCTGGTGCCCGAAGTGGACGCCGCTCTCCAGCAGCTCCCGCATCGTGACGACGGCCATGGCCGTACTCCTTGTTGTTCTCGGTTCCACTGCGGCCGGTCGGCCGCGGTGCCTGACGCCCCGACGCGCCTGCCGGGGATGACACCTTGCGGAGCCGTCCGAGGACCGAGGGGCGCGGCCGTCGTGCTGCCCGAAGGGGACTGGTGCACTGACGGCGGGGCGTGCGAAGTCGACCCGGTGACCCGGATCGCCACCAGAAGTGTACGGGACGGCCGATGCACCGGGCGACACGCTCCGTTTCGAGCCCCGGGCGGGTGACACCGTTGTCCACAACCGGCCGGTCATCCACAGCTTCGGACCAAGATCCGCACGCCGCGACGGACTGCGTCACCGTCAGCACATGCGACGAATCACGCGACGGAATCCCGGCCCGCCGAGAACCCTCCACGCCTTCACCGTCCTCCGCGGACGCCTCCCCCGACCGGCAGACCGCAGGCGGCCAAGGCCCAGGCCTCACAGCCAACCGGGACGCGGGCCGGGCCCCCTTCCTCCTCCCCGGTTCCGGTCCCCGTCCTGGCCCCGGCCCCCGTCCCGGCTCCGGCCCCGCTCCCGGTCGCGCACGCCTCTCCCGCCGGTACCGCGCCGGCAACCGAACGGATACGGACCGACCTGCTTCTTCCCCGCCCACGCGGCAGGTGTCCTCCTGGCCCCGACCGCGGCTGCGGCTGCGGTCCTCACGTTCTTCACCCCGGCGCTCGCGAACGCTGCTGCCGTTTCGTCCGTGAGCGCGACGGCAGGGCATGGGGTGGCACGAGGGGTGGAGCGCGCGGCGGAGCACGGGTCGAGGGTCGTGGCGGGTCGGCCGGTGGAGGTGATGGATCGGGTGGCGGGTCGGGCTGCGGGTCGGGCTGCGGGTCGGGCTGCGGGTCGGGCTGCGGGTCGGGCTGCGGGTCGGGCTGCGGGTGTGGAACGTGGCGAGGTTGCAGGGCGTGCCGAGGGTGTGGCGCCGGTGGTGCGTGCCGTGCCACCGGCCGAGGGCAGGTCCTGGCCGGTGGGAGGAGCAGGGGGTATACGGCCCACCGTGGTCAGAGGCTGGGAGCCGCCTCCTGCCCCGTGGACGGCCGGACACCGCGGGGTGGATCTGGGCGCACCCGCCGATGCCGTGGTGCGAGCGGCGGCCCCTGGCCGAGTGGCCTACGCCGGGACCGTCGCCGGGCGTGGCGTCCTGACCCTCGAGGTGTCCCGCTCGGGCCGCCCTCCCTTACGCACCACCTACGAACCCGTACGCTCCACTGTCCGGAAAGGTCAGCGCGTCACGGCGGGCCAGCCGGTCGCCGTGCTGCAACACGGCGGCCCGTTCCATTGCCGGGAACCCTGCCTCCACTGGGGCCTGCGCCGCGGGAAGACCTACCTGGACCCGTTGTCGCTGCTGCCCCCGAGCATGCTCGGCGGCGGCCCCTCGCGACTGCTGCCGATCTTCGGGGTTCCCATACCTGCGGGCGGCCACACACTTCCCCCGCCTCCGGAACCATCGGAGCCCACAGCTCAAGCGAGCAGTCCGGCCCCGACGACGACTGCCCTCGCAGAGGCGGTCGGTCTCGCGGCGGTGACGATCTGGGCGCTCGCCCGGCTTTCCTCGGCTCGGTCTGCGCTTAGCGAGGAAGGCACGCGACGACGGTGGCGGGGTTGGGGTTGGCGCCTCCTCGGGCGAGGTGGTGGCTGAGCGCGAGACGGCCATGATCACGGCGGAGGAGTGAACGCGACACGGCGAGAACAGCCAGGTCAGCGGGGTGGTGGTGCGGGCCCGCTCGTGCAACAGCGCACGCCCCGGCCCAGGCACAGGCGGCGGGAAAGCCGCACAGCGCACGGACACAACACGCCACAGGAGCCGGCCGGGCTGCGGGCTGCGGGCTGCGGGCTGCGGGCTGCGGGCTGCGGGCTGCGGGCTGCGGGCTGCGGGCTGCGGGCTGCGGGCTGCGGGCTGCGGGCTGCGGGCTGCGGGGCAAACGAGCGTGGAGGTGGTGGAGGTGGGTGGGTGGGCCGGGGGCCCGGGGGGAAGGGCCCCCGAAGTCAGCCGCGAACCCCCCGGAGCGCCATCGCCACCGCCGCCTCCGTGATCTCGCCCGGGTCCTCCGCGGCGCCCAGTTCGATGCGGCGGACCGCGGCGTCGACGACTCCCTGGAGGAGCATGGCCGCGAGCCGGGGTTGTTCGTGGCCGAGGGCGGCGAGCGCCTCTACGATCATGGCGATGAGTCCGCCGTGCGCCGCGCGGATCTTCTCGCGTGCACCCGCGTCCAGCTCGCCGGCCGAAATGGCCACGACGGCACGGTGGCGCCGGTCGCCGACCAGCGCGAGTTGCCGGCGCACATAAGCCTCGATCTTGTCCTCGGGCGTGTCGGCACGCTGCATCGCCGCTTCGACCTCCGCGGCCCAGACCGGGAAGTCGACGGCACACAGCTCTTCGACGACGGCGGCGCGCGAGCGGAAGTACTCATACACGGAGGAGCGCGCGAGACCCGTGCGCTCGGCGAGGGCGGGGAAGGTCAGCGCTTCCGTTCCGCCTTCGGACAGCAGGGTGCGGGCGGCGTCCAAGAGGGCGCCGCGCTGCATCGTCCGGTGCTCGGCCACAGAGGCCGCTCGAATCCTGGGCACGTCACCACTCTACGGATGGCGCGCCCGCCGTGGCACTCCGCATGGCGACACCGAAGGGGAAGAACCGTCACCCGCAGCCCGTGACTCAGCGTCCGACGTCGGCGAGCTTCGCCCTGAGCTGGAGCACGGATTTGGTGTGGATCTGGCTGACTCTGCTTTCCGTGACACCGAGGACATTGCCGATCTCGGCAAGCGTGAGGCCTTCGTAGTAGTAGAGCGTGACCACGGTCTTCTCGCGTTCAGGGAGGGTGTTGATGGCGCGTGCGAGCAGCCGCCGCAGCTCACGGTCCTCGGCGATCTCGACGGGGTTCTCGGCGGCCGTGTCCTCGAGCGTGTCCATCAGGCTCAGGCGTTCGCCCCCCTCGCCGCCGACGTGCAGCAGTTCCTCCAGCGCCACGACGTTCGCCAGGGACAGCTGGCTGAACACCCCGTGGAGTTCCTCCAGCCCGATGCCCATCTCCTCGGCGACCTCCGCCTCGGACGGGGTGCGGCGTAGTTGCGCTTCGAGGGTGGCGTAGGCGCGTTCTACGGCGCGGGCCTTCTGCCGTACGGAGCGCGGGATCCAGTCGAGCGCGCGCAGCTCGTCGATCATTGCGCCGCGAATACGGGTGATGGCGTAGGTCTCGAACTTGATGGAACGTTCGGGCTCGAACTTCTCGATGGCGTCGATCAGTCCGAAGACCCCGGAGGAGACGAAGTCGGCCTGTTCGACGTTGGGGGGCAGGCCGACGCTGACGCGGCCGGCGACGTACTTGACCAGCGGCGAGTAGTGCAGGATCAGCTGCTCCCGCAGCCGGCCGTCGCCTGATGCCTTGTAGGCGCGCCACAGCTCGTCGAGCGAGGTGGGCGGAGCGGGGCGCACGCTGCCGCGTGCGGCGGGTGGTACAGCCGCACGGTCAGACCCGGAGGTGTGCTGGGGCATTCGTCGCCTTGAGCCGTTCTGCCGAGACGCGGGTGGATGGATGTATGAGGGTTGAATTGCCTGTGAGCGTAGCGTGACCACAGCGTCGCGGTGCGCGAGGAAGGCAGGTTCGGGGGTGCGCAGATACGTTCCGCTGCCCGCACCCCAGGGTTACCTCGTACGGCGTGGCGACATCCGGACACGGTGCCGGGCGCGGGCTTCCGGAGGGCCGTGCGGGCGGACGCGGTGACATGACGGGCGGGGCCTCGTGCGTCCCCTGCGCCACATCGCCGTCTCCCCACGGGTCGGGCCCGCGCCACGAAGCACGGCAAACCTGGATTCTGCGGTCATTCCCCTCACCCTTTCACCCGTTCGCCCCAGGTCAAGTACCGCCTCGCCGGGAACCTCCGGTCGCCTCGGCGCGTCGCGCCAACTCCCAGCGGTCACCGCACCTTTGAACGAATCCGAGGGACAGCAGCTCGAAGAGTTTGGCGCGGGTGACCTCGCGGGGCGTGCCGGCTTCCTGGGCCAGATGGCCGGTGTCCGCGGTGCCGCGCGCGGGCAGCGCCTCGAGCACGAGGGCCGCGACGGGGTCCAGGAGGTCGCGGATGCGGGTCTGCCCTTGTCGTTCGGGGGCGAGGTCGCCGATGGTGCCGACGAGTTCGATGACCTCGTCGGCGTCGGTGACCACCGCGGCCTCGCCGCGCAGGAGTTGATGCACTCCGGCGGACAGGCCGCTGGTGACCGGGCCCGGCATGCCCATCGTGAAGCGCCCGAGGGTCTGCGCCCGCCGGGCGGTGACGAGTGAGCCGCTGCGGAGTTCGGCCTCTACGACGACGGTGCCTCTGGTGAGTGCGGCGATCACGCGGTTGCGCTGGATGAAACGGCTGCGGGTGGGGTGGTCGCCGGGAGGTAACTCGGCCACCACCAGGCCCTGTCCGGCGATCCGGCCGATCAACTCGGTGTGGCCGCGCGGGTAGGGGTGGTCGACTCCGGAGGCCATGACGGCGATGGTCGCGCCGTCCGCGGCGAGCGTGCCTCGGTGGGCGGCGCCGTCCACGCCATAGGCGGCACCGGAGACGACGGTCCAGCCGCGGTCGGCGAGTCCGGCGCCGAGGGTGGCGGCGAGGTGGGCGCCGTATTCGGTGCAGGCACGGGCGCCGACGACGGCGACCGAGCGCAGCGCCCACAGTCTGAGGTTGGCCGTCCCGCGCACCCACAGGCCGATGGGGCGGGCGTCGCCGAGGTCATCGAGCTGGCCTGGCCATTCGTCGTCCCCCGGGCAGATGAACCGGCCGCCGAGCGCGGTGACGGCGTCGAGGTCCGCGGTGGGGTGTGCCCGGGTGGCGCGCAGCCGCAGGCCCGCGATCTTGGCAGGGCTTGCGCCCGTGGGCAGGTCCGCATCGTCGTCGGACAGGGTGTGCCACAGGGCTTCCGGGCCCATGTCGCGCAGCCAGCGGCCGGTGGTTTCGTCGCCTGGTTCGAGGATGCGGGTGAGGGCCGCACGGGCGGTGCGCTGTGGGTCGGGTGCCTCGCCGGCGGCGGGCCGTGGGTCGGCGGTCGCGGGGCGGTGCTCGGTCCTCGTGGGCATGGTGTGGCCCGGCCCGGCCGTCGGGTCGGGTGTGCGGTCCCGGTGTGTCCCGGCCGGCTCCGGCCCGTCGGTGGCGAAGCCCCATGCGTCGATCCCGTTCATGGTCACCTCTGCTCGTGCGGCGGCCGGGCGGTCGCGGTCTCGTGGCGGTCTCCGACCCCGCCGGCCGCCGTCAGCGCGCCGCGGCGTACGCCGGTGCGGAGTTCCAGGGCCCAGTTGACGTCTTCCCTGGTGGGGCGGTCGCGGCCGGCGAGGTCGGCGGCGGTCCAGGCGACGCGGAGGACGCGGTCGAGGCCGCGGGCGGTAAGGAGGCCGCATTCGAGGTCGCGTTCCGCCTGGGCCAGTGCACCGGGGTGGACCTGCCAGCGGGTGCGCAGCTCGTGCCCGGGGACCTCGCTGTTGGTGTGCCACGGTGTGCCGGCGAAGCGGGCCGCGGCGCGTTCACGGGCGGTCCGTACGCGTTCGGCCACTGCCGCGGTGGATTCCGCGCCGCGGCCGAGTGCGATCAGTTCGGCACGGGCGACCGGTTCCACGGCGATCCGCAGGTCCACCCGGTCCATCAGGGGCCCGGAGAGCCGGGCCCGGTAGCGGCGGATGGTCGACGGCCGGCATTCGCAGCCGCCGCCAGTGGCGCCGTGCCGTCCGCAGGGACAGGGGTTGGCCGCGAGGGCGAGGAGGATGCGGGCGGGCATGCGCATCATGCCCGCGGCGCGGGCGACGACGACATGACCGGACTCCAGTGGCTGGCGGAGTGCGTCCAGGACGCGTGGGCTGCACTCCGCGGCCTCGTCCACGAACAGCACGCCGTGGTGGGCGAGGGATACGGCGCCGGGGCGGGGCAGTCCGGTGCCGCCGCCGACGAGGGAGGCCATCGTCGCGGAGTGGTGCGGGGCGCAGTAGGGCGGCCGGTGGACGAGCGGCTGGCCCGGCGGGAGGGTGCCGGCCACCGAGTGGACGGCGGTGACCTCCAGGGATTCCTTGGGCGACAGGGGTGGCAGCAGCCCGGGGAGGCGTTCGGCGAGCATGGTTTTGCCGGCGCCGGGCGGGCCTTTGAAGAAGATGTGGTGGCGTCCGGCGGCGGCTACTTCCAGGGCGCGTCGGGCGCTGTGCTGACCTGCGACGTCGGCGAGGTCGGGTGTGTGGTCCCCGGGTGGCAGGCCCGCACCGACGCCGGTTCCGGGCACGACCAGCCCGGCGAGCGAGGGGTCGGGGCGGCCTTCGTCCCGGGGGTCTTCCTCGTCGGGCACGGGTTCGTCGGCGAGGACGGCGATGAGCTGGCGCAGGGTGCGGACGCCGAGGACGGAGATGCCGGGGACGAGCGAGGCCTCGGCAACGGTCTGTTCCGGGACGACGACCTGGCGGTATCCGGCGTCGGCGGCGGCGAGTACGGCCGGCAGCACTCCGCGTACGGGGCGGACGCGGCCGTCCAGGCCCAGTTCGCCGATCATCATCAGGTCGGTGAGTTCGCGGGGGTCCAGGCGCTCGGCGGCGCCGAGGACCGCGCAGGCCACGGCCAGGTCGAAGCCGCTGCCGCCTTTGGGTACGGAGGCTGGGCTGAGGCCGACGGTGAGCTTCCTCTGCGGCCATTCGGCGCCGGAATTCACGACGGCGGCGCGGACCCGCTCCCGGGACTCGATGAGGCTCTTGTCGGGGAGGCCGACGAGGGTGAAGGCGGCGACACCGGGTTCCAGGTCGGCCTGGACCTCGACGACGACGCCTTCGACGCCCACCAGGGCGACGGAGCAGGTGCGGGCGAATCCCATCAGGCCACCCCTCGCGCGTGCTGGACGACCGGGGCGCCGCGGGCCGGCAGCAGGACGCCGATGACATCGATCCGTACGCCGCCGGGTGGCGGGCCGCCGTGTCGTTCCAGCCAGCGTTCCGCCAGCAGCCGCAGCCGGGCGGTCTTCTCGGGGCGTACGGCCGCCATGGGGTGTTCGTACCAGCCGGCGCGGCGGGTTTTGACCTCGCAGACCACCAGGGCGTCGCCGTCGGCCGCGACGATGTCGATCTCTCCGTCACGGCAGCGCCAGTTCCGGTCCAGGATCCGCATTCCGGACTCGATGAGCCGCCGGGCGGCCAGGTCTTCGCCGTAGCGGCCGAGGGCGCGGCGCCGGGTGTCGGCCGGTTTGGCGGCCGTGGGGCCGGTACCTGGCGGGTCGGTGCCCGGTGGCCCGGCGGCGGTCCGCTCGGCCGTAGGGGGCTTACGTCCTGGGGGTGGCGCTCCGCCCTTGCGGCAGTCGGCCGGCGTGACCTTCGCGGCCTGCCCCGGCCCCGTGCCCGCCTTCGCTTCGCCGACCGGGCCGGAGCCGATTCGCGCCTCGCCCTGACCACTCGTCGAGGCCGGCCCGAGCGTTTCGTCGCGCCCGCTCTTCGGGGCCGGTCCGAGCGCCTCGCCCGGCCCGCCTCTCGAGCTCGTCGCCCGTGCCGCGTTCCGGTCCCTTGCGGAGCGCGTCCTCGGCGGAGCCTCCGTGATCGGTGCGTTCTTCCCGGCCTGCCGGCCGGCGTGCATGGCGTTCATGCGGTACCACCTCCGGCACCGACTGTGACGCCCCCGACACGATCTGTTGGATCTTGGTGGACAGTGAGCCGGTTGTGGATAACCCGCTCACCCGTCCGGGGCACGGTGGGCCGGCCCGGGGGGCCGGCCGCGCCGCAGCCTCCGGCCGCCTCAGCTCCCCGGAAGATCCAGATCGCTCTTGTTGAGCTCCTCGATATTCACGTCCTTGAACGTGAGTACCCTCACCTGCTTGACGAAGCGGGCCGGACGGTACATGTCCCAGACCCAGGCGTCAGCCATCGACACCTCGAAAAAGACCTCGCCCTGGACCGAGTGCACCTGCATCTCGTAATCATTGGTGAGGTAGAAGCGACGCTCGGTCTCGATCACATATTTGAACAGCCCGACGACGTCGCGGTACTCCCGGTAGAGCTTCAGCTCCATCTCGGTCTCGTACTTCTCGAGGTCCTCGGCGCTCATGGCAGATCCCCTTCAGCCGTGCGTCCCCCCATTGTGCGTCAGACCCGCTCGGTCTCCAGGAGCACCGGCGCATCGGGGGGCCCTTCGTCGAGCAGCGTGCGCAGCAGCTCGGCGAGTCTGGTCGGATACACCGTCTCATGGGATGCGGACAGTTCCTCCGAAGTCCACCACCTCAGTCCCGAGACGCTGCGTCGCTCCAGGTCCGTCTGCCCGCCGGCGTGGGTGGCAGTCCGTTCGGTTCTTCCCAGGTAGTACCACTCATCCTGCTCCCAGCGCCGCCCGTCGAAGGGGAAGGCGCAGTGACGCTTCCACAGGACGGGCCCGAGGACGACGTCGGTGATGCCGGTCTCCTCGGCGAGCTCGCGGCGGGCCGCCTCTTCGCGGCTCTCCGTGCCTTCGAGGCCGCCGCCGGGGGTGAACCACCAGGTGTCGGTGGGGCGGTCCGGTTCGAAGCCGTGGAGCAGCAGGATCCGGTCGTCGGGGTCGAGCAGCACGACGCGCGAGACCTGGCGCACGCTGGTCGTCTCCGGTGCGTCGTCGGCCGCGCCCTCTTGCCCGTCGGCCGTCGCACGGCGCTCGGAGGCCTCCTCAGCGGCCGCACGGCCCCCGTCGGCCCCGGCGCCGGCCGCCGCCCCGCGCCCCGCGGGCTCCTCGGCGCCCCCTCCACGCGCCCGTCCCTCAGCCACGCTTGCGCGCCGTACGTCGGGCGACGGGCCCGTAGGCCGCACCGGCAAGGATGAGGACCGCACCGGCGACCACGGCGAGGGTGATGGGCCGCACCGGGCCGGGCTGCGAGATACCGCCGGGGAGGTCGGAGAAGCTGGTCGGGCGCTGCATCACCCCGACGCTGCCGAGCGGCCAGGCGCGCGCGTCGACCCGGGCGTCGACGGCGCTGCGCGGCACCGAGCCGTGGTCGCTGTCGGTGAGGTGGACGCGGGAGTCGAGGGAGTCATTGCGGTGGTCGCCGAGCAGGAAGAGCTGTCCGGCGGGGACCTTGGCCTTGAAACCGACGGGTGAGGCGGGCCCACTGCCCTGCAGATACGGTTCTTCGACGGGGGTTCCGTTGACCGTCAGCAGGCCCCGCTTGGTGCAGCAGGTGACCTTGTCGCCGCCGACGCCGACGACGCGCTTGACCATCGGCATATCGCCCCAGACGGAGTCCTTGAAGACGACGACATCGCCGCGGCGTATCTCGGAGCCTTCCACCCTCTCGGCCAGGACCCGGGCACCGGCCGCGATGGTCGGCGACATCGAGTCGGTCGGCACCGTATAGGGGCGGTAGATCAGCGCCCCCCATACAAAGCCGCCCAGGAACAGCACACAGCCGACGGCCACGGCCAGACCGGACAGCACACTGCCCGTCGTCCGGCCGTGGCCGTCGGTCCTGCGTTCGGTACTGCTGCTCATCCCAGCGCTCCCACCCCGCGGACCCGGCCCGCGTCGAAGATCCGGGACGGCACCTTACCTGGGGTTACGCGCTCCGGTCAGCCTCCGGCGGCGCCACAGCACGATCGGCACCGCACCGGCCAGGCCCAGGGCGGCCGGAGCCACCCCCATTGCCTTGTTGATCCCGGGCTGGTCGAAGGTGTCCGGTACCGGCAGGGTCGACCAGCGGTTGATCGGCCACGCGATGGTGAACGCCCGGCCGACGACCTCGTCCTCCGAGACCGTGCCGTTGCCCTTGAGGTTCTGGTGGTAGCGCGAGTCGAGGGAGTCGTCGCGGTGGTCACCCATCACCCAGATCCGTCCCTTGGGGACGTGGATCGGGCCGAACGCGCGGTCACCGCAGGGGGTGTTGCCGGGGAAGATGTACGAGTCTTCCTTGAGGGGCTTGCCGTTGACCTTGACCGGGCCGGTGCCGTGGCACTCGACGGTGTCGCCGCCGACCGCGATGACCCGCTTGATCAGGTCCTTCTCCTCGGCCGAAGGCATCAGCCCGATGAAGCTGAGGACCTTCTGGACGGGGTTGGGCTCGGGGGTCGGCGTCTCGTTCAGCCAGCCGCCCGGATCGTGGAAGACCACGACCTCGCCGCGCTCCGGCTTGGAGCCGAACCACGGCGTCAGCTTGTCGACCAGGACCCGGTCCCCGCGCTGCAGGGTGTCCTGCATCGAGTCGGACGGGATCGAGAACGCCTGCACCAGGAACGTCTTGATCAGCAGCGCCAGGAGCAGAGCGATGCCGATGAGGATCGGCAGCTCTTTCCAGAAGGCACGCGGCTTCTTGGCCTTCTTCATGCCGCCGCTCACTTCCTCGCCCACTGACCTGTCCAACGTATCGGATGTGTCCGATTCGTCGGCCGGAGCCGAACGCTGCGACTGTGTCCCTGACTGCGCTGGTGACTGATGCACGGAACTCGTCGCCGCTCCCGCGGTCTCACCACGCCCTGCCGGCTCTTCGGGCTCTTCGGTTCCGGACCGCGCGCCGACCGCCAAGTCCCCCACATCTGCTCCTCACTCCACGCACTCGCCCGCCCGTCAACCGGTGCAGGCCCACCACTCCCATAACGAGCGGGAGTTCCGCAGGGGTCGGGAGTACGGACAAACTCTCGGATGACACCTTATGCGGCGTACCTGCCGAGGACGCCTTGGCGCCCGGCGCGTCGCGCACGGTCGTGAAGGTGTCCGGCTCTTCGAGGCGCCGCCAGTGGCTGAACGGCCAGGCGATCACGACGGCCCGGCCCACGACATTGTCCTCCGAGACCGTGCCACGGTACGGCTCGTCCAGGTGGAAGCGCGAATCCGCGGAGTCGGAGCGGTGGTCGCCCATCACGAAGATCCGGCCGGTGGGGACGGACACCGTGAACTTCAGTGTGGAGGGCGGATTGCCCGGATGGACATACGGTTCGGTCAGCGGTTCGCCGTTGACGGTGACCCGGCCCTGCTTGTCGCAGCACTTGACGGTGTCGCCGCCGACCGCCACGACCCGCTTGATCAGGTCCTGTTCATCGGCCGACGGCAGCAGCCCGATGAACGTCATGGCGTCCTTGACCGGCTGGAAGGCGCCCCCGCCGGCATCGGGCTTGATCTGCTCGCCCTTGAGCCAGCCTCCCGGGTCCTTGAAGACGACGACGTCACCGCGCTCCGGCTTGGAGCCGAACCACGGCGTCAGCTTGTCGACCAGCACCCGGTCGCCGATCTTGATCGTCTGCTCCATGGAGCCGGACGGGATGACGAAGGCCTGGACGAGGAAGGTCTTCAGGACGAGGGCGATGGCCAGCGCCACGCCAACGAGGATCGGGATTTCCTTCAGGTAGGAGCGTTGCCTGCGGCGCTTGATGCGCTTCGCCTGGCGCCGCCGCTCGGCACGCCCGCCGGCCGCGGTGCGGGCCGACCGCCTACCGCCGTGCCCGACAGCGTTCTGAGGGCCGCCGCGCGGACCGGTGTCGCTGTACGGTCCCTCACCGCTGCGCGCACCGGAGTCGCTGTACGGGGCCTCGCCGCCGCGCGCACCGGAGTCGCCGTACGGTCCCTCACCGCCGCGCGCACCGGAGTCGCCGTACGGGGCGTCTCCGTACGGGGCATCGCCCTCCCGTGCCGGCCGGTCGGTGCCCTGCGCCCGGCTCCGCTTCGGCCGGCCGGTGCCCGGGCTCCCGTGGCGGGGGCGTCCGCGGCTACCCATGGGGGCCTGCCGCGGCGGGTATCCGGTCGAAGGTTCCTGGGGCGTCGAAGGTGCGCCAGCGGCTCACCGGCCAGGTGATCAGGTCCGCGCGGCCGATGACCTTGTCGAGCGGGACCGTGCCGCCGCCCGGCTGGCCGAGGTGGTCACGGGAATCGCTGGATCTGGCGCGGTGGTCCCCCATGACCCACAGCCGGCCCTCCGGCACCACGATGTCGAAATCCACCGAGGACGGCGCGTCCCCGGGGTGGAGATACGCCTCGCTCACGGGCTCACCGTTCACTTCGATCCGCCCCCGTTTGTCGCAGCAGGTCACATGGTCACCGCCGATGCCGATCACACGCTTGACGTAGTCGGTCTCGGCGGGCCGGGCCAGGCCCAGCGCCGCTCCGGCGCCGCGCACCAGTCCCGTGACGGGATTCTCCCCCTGCTCCCTGTGAACGAAGGACCCGGTGCCGTCGAACACCACCACATCGCCCCGCGCCGGCTCGCTGCCGAAACGGTACGCCAGCTTGTTGACCAGCACCCGGTCACCGATCTGCAGGGTGTTCTCCATGGAGGAGCTGGGGATCAGAAAGGGCTGCGCGATGAACGTACTGAGCAGCAGCACAAAGGCCAGACAGAGCGCGAGCAGGGTGACCGGCCGGTGGCGCAGACCGGCCGCACGGGCGCGGAAACGCGCGAAGCGCGACCCCTGCTCCGGCCCCTGGTCGGGGGTGGGAGAGGGGTCGCGCTCCGTGAGCTGTGCGTCGGTGTCCATCGGGCCCTGAGCCTATCCGGCCGGATCCGGACACCGTACGCGAGCGTCGGTTTGCGTTGCCCCGGCACAAAAAATCGTGCTCCGGGGCGGCCCGGCTCAGTTGTCGCGCTTCTCCTTGATCTTCGCGGCCTTGCCGCGGAGCTCACGAAGGAAGTACAGCTTGGCGCGACGGACGTCACCGCGGGTCACGACCTCGATCTTCTCGACGATCGGGGTGTGCACCGGGAAGGTGCGCTCGACGCCGACGGAGAAGCTGACCTTGCGGACCGTGAAGGTCTCGCGGACGCCGGCGCCCTGACGGCGGATGACAACGCCCTTGAACTGCTGCACACGGGAGCGGTTGCCCTCGATGACGCGGACGTGGACGTTGACGGTGTCACCCGGGCGGAAGGCCGGGATGTCGCTGCGCTTCGACGCGGCGTCGACGGAGTCGAGAAGGTGCATGACCTACTGCTTTCTTCGCTGATGCCACAGGTCATCAACGGGATATGGGAAGGATGTTTCGGATGCCGTTCCGCCGGGCGGGCGTCGTTCCCCCTGTGGCAGGGGCGCGCGCCGGACGCACACAGCAGCGGCCTATTCTTCCACGGCCTCGCTCGTCCGCCCAAATCGGCCGTCGTCGCCCGTCGACCAGCCCAGGGCGGCGAGTATCGCGCGGTCGTGTTTGTCGAACGCGGCGGGGTCGGCGCGCTCGATCAGATCGGGGCGGTTGCGGTCCGTGCGGCGGAAGGCCTCGTCCCGGCGCCAGCGGGCGATCTTGCCGTGGTGGCCGCTGAGCAGGACCTCGGGGATACCGCGGCCGCGCCACTCCGGGGGCTTGGTGTAGACGGGGCCTTCCAGGAGGTCGGCCATCGCGCCGGGGGCGAAGGAGTCGTCCTGGTGGGAGGCGGCGTTGCCGAGGACTCCGGGCAGCAGCCGGGCCACCGCCTCGACCATGACCAGGACCGGTGCCTCGCCGCCGGCCAGGACGTAGTCGCCGATGGAGACCTCGCGGACGTCGACGCGGTCGCCGTACTCCTCGATGACGCGGCGGTCGATGCCTTCGTAGCGGGCCGGGGTGAACACCAGCCAGGGCTTGGCGGAGAGTTCGACGGCGAGCTGCTGGGTGAACGGGGCACCGCTGGGGGTGGGGACCACGATCACCGGTTCCCCGTCACCGGACGCGAGGATCTCGTCGAGCGCCTCGCCCCACGGCTCGGGCTTCATGACCATGCCGGGGCCGCCGCCGTAGGGGGTGTCGTCGACGGTGTTGTGCTTGTCGTGGGCCCATTCGCGCAGGTCGTGGATGCGCACATCGAGCTGTCCGCGGGCGCGGGCCTTGCCGACGAGGGAGACGTTCAGTGGCTCGAGGTACTCGGGGAAGATCGTGACGACATCGAGCCGCATCAGCTGTCCTCGCGGCTGCTGGCGATCTCGGCCTGGCTGTCGTCGAGGAGGCCGGGCGGCGGGTCGATGACCGCGCGCTGCTCCTCGAGGTCGATCTCCGGGACGATTTCGGCGACGAACGGGATCATGACCTCGCTGCCGTCGGGCCGCTGGACGATCAGCAGGTCCTGGTAGGGCAGGTGGGAGACCTCGGAGATCCGGCCGACGTCGGTGCCGTCGCGGGTGACGACATCGAGGTCGATCAGCTGGTGGTCGTAGAACTCCTCGGGGTCCTCGGGGACTTCCTCGGGGTCGACCTCCGCGATCAGCAGGGTGTTGCGCAGCGCCTCGGCGGCCGTACGGTCCGCGACGCCCTCGAAGCGCAGCAGCAGCCGGCCGCTGTGCACCCGGCCGGTCGCGATGGTCAGCGGTCCGACGGAGGACGGTTCGGTGGCGAGGACGGCGCCCGGGCCGAGCCGCAGTTCGGGCTCGTCGGTGCGCACCTCTACCGTGACCTCGCCCTTGATGCCGTGGGCGCGGCCGATCCGCGCCACTACCAACTGCACGCTGTCTTCTCCCCTTTTGTGCTGAACCGCCGCCGCTGTCGCGGAGGTGGCCGAGGACCGTTGTGGTTCCTCAATGAATGGTGGCGGTCGTGGATCAACGGTCGCCAACGAACTCGGGCCGGGGACGGCCCGAGGGCCCTCCCCGGCCCGAGCCGGTGTTCAACTTGTCAGCGGACCTGGTCCACGTCGACGAGGTCGACGCGGATGCCACGGCCGCCGATGGCGCCCACGACGGTCCGCAGCGCGCGGGCGGTCCGGCCGTTACGGCCGATCACCTTGCCGAGGTCGTCGGGGTGGACCCGGACCTCGAGTACGCGCCCGCGGCGCAGGGTGCGCGAGGCTACCTGCACGTCGTCGGGGTTGTCGACGATGCCCTTGACGAGGTGCTCGAGGGCTTCCTCGAGCATGCTCAGGCCTCGGTCGACTCGGAGGTGGACTCGGCCGCAGCCTCGTCCGCCTTCTTGTCAGCCTTCTTCGCCTTCGGGGTGATGGCCTCACCCTTCGGCTCGTCTCCGGAAGCCTTGGCAGCGGCCTCGAAGAGGGCGCGCTTGTCGGCCTTCGGCTCGGCAACCTTCATCGGCGCCGGGGCGGGCAGGCCCTTGAACTTCTGCCAGTCGCCGGTGACCTTGAGGATGGCCATGACGGGCTCGGTCGGCTGCGCGCCGACACCCAGCCAGTACTGGACACGCTCGGAGTCGACCTCGATGCGCGAGGGGTTCTGCACCGGGTGGTACAGGCCGATCTCCTCGATGGCCCGGCCGTCACGGCGGGTACGGGAGTCGGCGATGACGATGCGGTAGTGAGGCGCGCGGATCTTGCCCAGACGCTTCAGCTTGATCTTGACTGCCACGGGAGTGGTGTCTCCTGGTCTTGACGTGGTGGGGCACAACGGGATGCCACGTGGGGTTGCGGTACTCGGGGTGCCCGATGGACGCGTCAGCCGGAGGAGAGAGGGGTCCTGTGCGACTGTCGAGTACAGCTAGCCATTGTGCCACACGCCCCCGGGTCAGCCGACCGCGGCCACCTCGGGGATACGGAAGGGCTTGCCGCAGCCGCCGCAGACGATCGGCGCCTGGGCGAGCACGGACGGCACGACGCGAACGTTGCGCCCGCAGTCGCAGACGGCCTTGACGCGGACGCCGCCTCCGGAGGAGCCGTGCCGTGCGGCGGGGCCGCGGAAGCTGCGGGCGGTGTCGGTGGCGGTGGCGGCGGTGTGCGCCTTGAGGGCTCTGGCGAGGCGTTCGATGGTGGAGCGGTAGCGCCTCCTGGCTTCGGGGTTGAGCGTGACCAGGGAGAAGCCGCTGCTGGGGTGCGGCTCGTCGATATGGTCCAGGCCCAACTCCTCGGCGATCGCCAGGAATCGGCGGTTGTGGTAGCGGCCTGCACGGGAGGTGTCGCGGACGCCGCGGGCGGCGGCGATGCCATGGACTGCCTCATGGAGCAGCCGTTCGAAGGAGAGCTCCGCGCCACAGGCGGACGAGGACTCTCCGATCAGGGACTCGGGCGCGGCCAGATCCGGCAGCTCGGGGTGGTGCCGTTGAATATCGGCCCAGGCGAGCGCCAGTTCGGCGGCGAGGACAGGCGGTGTCGTGCTCACGTCGTGACAACGAGCCGGGGTCGCCGAGTGTTCCGATTCCGGGGCATCTCAAATAATTTGCACGTACCAGTCAGTTTCTGGTCATGAGTCGTGCCGAGGGCGGGGTGCGCAGATCTGCGCAGAAGGCGCCCAGCAGCCCTCAAGCCGGTACGTATCCCCGCGTACGCCGCATGGCGTAGCCGGTCGTATACCGGGGCAACGATCTTCGCGGCGATGGTACGGGGCGTTCCTCTGCCCGGCCGCACCGGCTCGGACCCCACCGTAGACCCGGCGAGCGCGGACGTCCGGGCCTCCGGGTGGCGGGCGTTGCCGTGGCGGAACGGCGCCGGCCGGGGCACCCTGGAACGGCGCTCCAGGGAGCGGGCCCGGCGCACACGGGGGCGCGCGGGAGACAACCCCGGCGCATCCCCTGGACGCTTGGGCGAATGCGCAGTTGTCTGGATTGCGGGGGCGCACAACGCGCGAACACGGGGGCGATCGGTACGGAACAGCTTCGGGTTCTCGGCGAATAGGGGCGCTATCGATGTCACCGACGCTCGTGCGGCACCAGCTTCCGCACTCCGGATCCACGCGCTGCGACGACCCGCCCGCTCCGGCCCGGTCGCGGGCGCGTACCCGCGACTGGGCCGAGATCCAGGAGCGGATGCTGGTGCCGCTGTACGAAGCCGCGTACGACCGTTTGGGGGTCGGTCCCGGTACCCGGCTGCTGGGGCTGGGCTGTGGGTCCGGTCTGGCGCTGCTGCTCGCGGCGGCGCGCGGCGCGCAGGTCAGCGGGGTGGATGCGGACGAGTCCCGGCTGGAGCTGGCGCGTGAGCGGCTCACGCCGGACGGCATGCCGGAGCACACCCGCGTGGTCAGCGGCGGCCTGGAGGCCGCGGCGCCCGGGGACGCCGCGTTCAACGTGGTCACGGCGTTCCACCCGGTGGGCTGTGTGAGCACGGTCGAGGGGCTGACGGCGTCGCTGACCGCGGCGGCCGGGCTGGCGGAGCGCGGCAGCGCGGTGGTGCTGGGCGGCTGGGGTCCGGTGGAGCGGTGCGCCACGGCCGGTGTGCTGCGGGTGGCGGAGCGGCTGGCCGATGCCCCGGGCGATTACGTCGTCGGCTCCGCCGGGTGGCGGCCCAGCGGACGGGACGATCTGGAGGACCTGGCGGACCGGGCCGGGCTGCGGCCGGACGGTTCGGGGCGGGTGTCCTGCCCGTTCGGGTACGCGGATCCGGCGAGTGCGGTGCGGGGGCTGTTGTCGACGGGGCTGTTCGATGCGGCGCTGGAGGCTGCCGAGCAGCGCCAGGTGGAGAAGGAGCTCGCGGAGGCGCTGCATCCGTATCAGCGGGCGGACGGGACGGTGTGGATGCCGAATGTGTTCCGCTATCTGATCGCGCGGACCAGGTAGGGGGGCGGGAGGGGCGGCAGGCCCCGGGCAGCAGACCCCGGGCGGCAGACCCCGGGCAGCAGGCCCCGGGCGGCAGACCCCGGGGGCGGCGGCAGACCCTGGAGCGGCGGGGGGCGGGCGTTCGGCGGTATTCGGATCCGGTGTCCTGGATTCTCCCGGCTCGTATCGCTCGTATCCCCCCGCCGGACTTTCCCCCTCCGGTTTTTCCCCGCCGCCCACCCCCCTTCGGGGGGTGGGCGGGTAAGGATGCTCGGTTTCGGCACGCGCGGCAGAAACAGGCGGGCAGAGATGCCTCGGTTTCGGCATGCGCGGCGGGGATGGGCAGGTAGGGATGCCCGCCCCCGGCACGCGCGAGCCCCCGGCCGCGGTGTGAGGCCGGGGGCTCGCGAAGCGGAGCTGTGGGGGGTCAGCCCATGAACTTCTTGAATTCCTCGGGGAGTTCGAAGTTCTGCGGGTCCTGGCCGCCCTGCGGCAGGCCCAGCGGGTTGCCGGACTGGGCGGCCTCGCGGCGCGCGGCCGCGGCCTCTTCCTCGGCCTTGCGCTTCATCGGGTTGCCGCTCTTGCGCTTGCCCTTGGCCTGCTTGACCTGCTTCTTCTTGCGGGCACCACCGCCCATGCCAGGCATCCCCGGCATGCCGGGCATCCCGGGCATGCCGCCGCCCTGGGCCATCTTCGACATCATCTTGCGGGCGTCGAAGAACCGCTCGACGAGGCCCTTGACCGCGCTGACGTCGACACCGGAGCCCTTGGCGATACGGGCCCGGCGCGAGCCGTTGATGATCGTCGGCTCCTGGCGCTCGGCCGGGGTCATCGACTTGATGATGGCGGCGGTGCGGTCGACCTCGCGCTCGTCGAGGTTGTTGATCTGGTCCTTCATCTGGCCCATGCCGGGCAGCATGCCGAGCAGCTTGGAGATGGAGCCCATCTTGCGGACCTGCTCCATCTGGGCCAGGAAGTCGTCGAGGGTGAACTCCTTGGGGCCCTTCGCCAGCTTGGCCGCCATCTTCTCGGCCTCGGCCTGGCTGAAGGTCTGCTCGGCCTTCTCGATGAGCGAGAGCATGTCGCCCATGCCGAGGATGCGGGACGCCATGCGGTCCGGGTGGAACGCGTCGAAGTCGTCCAGCTTCTCGCCGTTGGAGGCGAACATGATCTGCTTGCCGGTGACATGCGCGATGGACAGCGCGGCACCACCGCGGGCGTCACCGTCGAGCTTGGAGAGCACCACACCGTCGAAGCCGACGCCGTCGCGGAAGGCCTCGGCGGTGTTGACCGCGTCCTGGCCGATCATCGCGTCGACGACGAAGAGGACCTCGTCGGGGCTGACCGCGTCGCGGATGTCCGCGGCCTGCTGCATCAGCTCCTGGTCGATGCCCAGACGGCCGGCGGTGTCGACGATGACGACGTCGTGCTGCTTGCCGCGGGCGTACTCGATGGAGTCCTTCGCGACCTGGACCGGGTCGCCGACGCCGTTGCCCGGCTCCGGCGCGAAGATCGCCACACCGGCGCGCTCGGCGACGACGGAGAGCTGGTTGACGGCGTTGGGGCGCTGGAGGTCACAGGCGACCAGCATCGGGGCGTGGCCCTGGCCCTTGAGCCAGCGGCCGAGCTTTCCGGCGAGGGTGGTCTTACCGGCACCCTGCAGACCGGCCAGCATGATCACGGTCGGCGCGGTCTTGGCGAACCGCAGCCGGCGGGTCTCGCCGCCGAGGATGCCGATGAGCTCCTCGTTGACGATCTTGATGACCTGCTGGGCGGGGTTCAGCGCCTGCGAGACCTCGGAGCCGGTGGCCCGCTCCTTGACCTGCTTGATGAAGGCGCGGACGACGGGCAGGGCGACATCGGCCTCGAGGAGCGCGATCCGGATCTCGCGCGCCGTGGCGTCGATGTCCGCCTCGCTCAGGCGGCCCTTGCCCCGGAGGTTTTTGAAAGTACTCGCCAAGCGGTCGGAAAGCGTATCGAACACGGCGGTCGTCGATCCTCGGGGTCGGGGGCGGGGTCCAGTCGGGTTCTAGGGTATCGGCCTCCGCAAGCAAACCATTCCTGCCCTGTATTCCCGGCCGCTCATTCCCGGCCGCTACTGAAGGGCGCGCTCCACGGCCACCGCCACTTCATGGGCCGCGGCGTCCGTGAGGGGAGCCCCGTCCTCCCCCGTGACATAGAACGCATCCACCGCGTTCGCGCCCAGGGTGCTGATGTGGGCGCTGCGGACGGCGACGCCGGCCGTCTCCAGGGCACGGCCGATGCGGTGCAGCAGGCCGTGGGCGTCCTGGGCCCGGACCTCGATGACGGTCGCGGTGTCGGAGCTGCCGCCGGCGACGGTGACCCGGGGTGGCGGGGCGAGCACGACCCGGGAGCGGCGGGCGTAGGCACGCTCGCGTTCGGCGAGGCGGGCGGGGACGTCGAGGGAGCCGTCCAGGGCGCGGAGCAGGTCGGCGCGCAGCCGGTCGGCCTGCGGCAGTGAGCCGTATTCGGCGGCCACCCGCCAGCTCAGCAGCAGGACCGGCCCGTCGTCGATCGGGTCGAGGAGGAGCAGGTCGGCGGCGCGGACGGTGAGCCGGTGCAGGGCCAGCACCCCGGCCGCGGCGGGCAGGACGCCCGGCTGGTCGGGGACGGCGATGAGCAGTTCCACACCGACCGGTTCCTGGGCGGGCGCCGGTGTCTCCGGCCCGGTGGCGGCGTCGGTGGGGGCCTCGGCGCGCGCGTGCAGGGCCAGGACCGGACCGCCGGTGCGCCCGGCCTCGATCGCCAGCCGTTCCTGTTCCGCGGTCGGCTCGCCGGCGCCGCGCACCTCCGTGTCGGGCTCCCCCGCGAGCCGCGCGGCGACCCGTTTGACCAGGTCGGCGACGAGTCCGCCGCGCCAGGCGCTCCAGGCGGCGGGCCCGGTGGCCAGCGCGTCGGCCTCGGTCAGGGCGTGCAGCAGCTCCAGGGTGCGGGTGCTGCCGACCGCCTCCGCGACCGCGCCGACGGTCGCCGGGTCGTCCAGATCGCGTCGGGTGGCGGTCTCGATGAGCAGCAGGTGGTGTCGTACGAGGGTGGCGATCACCGTCGTGTCGCGGGCGTCGAAGCCGAGCCGGGCCGCCACATCGCGGGCGATGGTCTCGCCGGCCACCGAGTGGTCACCGGGCCAGCCCTTGCCGATGTCGTGCAGCAGGGCGGCGACCAGCAGCAGGTCGGGGCGGTGCACCCGGCGGGTCAGAGCGGAGGCCCGTACGGCGGTCTCGACCAGGTGGCGGTCGACGGTCCAGGTGTGGACGGGGTTGCGCTGGGGGCGGCAGCGGACGCGCTCCCAGTCGGGCAGCAGCCGCGTGATGATGCCTTCGGCTTCCAGGGCCTCCCATACGGGCACGGTGTGCGTGCCGGCGCCCAGGAGCGTCACCAGCTGTTCGCGGGCCTCGGCGGGCCAGGGCACGGGCAGTGGCTTGGTGGCGGTGGCCGTGGCGCAGCGGCGGATCGCGTGGGTGGCCAGCGGCAGCCCGGCCTGGGCGGCGGCGGCCGCGGCGCGCAGCACCAGTACGGGGTCGCGCTCGGGGCGCGCGGTGCGGGCCAGTACCGCCTCGCCGTCGAGTTCGACGACGCCCTCGGCGAGCGGGGAGCGCTCGCCCTTGCCGGCGGTACGGCCGTGCAGCAGCCCGCGCAGCATGGGCTTGAGGGAGCGGGCGCGCAGCACCCGGCCGACCTCGCGCCAGGTGACATCGGCCGCGTAGGAGATGGTGCGGGCGGATTCGTAGGTCTGCCGCAGCAGCGCGTCCGCGTCGAGCATGCCGAGGGCGGTGGCGACCTGGTCCTGTTCCTGGAGGGAGAGCCGGTCGGTGGCGCGGCCGGTCGTCAGGTGGAGCGCGTCGCGGGCGTCGAGCAGCCGGGTGCGGGCGGCTTCCAGGCCTCCGCGCGGGGCGTCGGCGAGCCAGGAGGCGGCGACGGCCCGCAGCGCGGTGGCGTCCCGCAGCCCGCCCCTGGCCTCCTTGAGGTCGGGTTCGAGGAGGTACTGGAGTTCGCCCTGCCGCTCGGCGCGCTCCTGGCACAGGTCGTGGAGTTCCGGGAGCCGTTTGGGGGCGCTCTCGCGCCAGTCGGCATAGGCGGTGGTGCGCAGTGCGGCGGTCAGGTCGGGGTCGCCGGCCAGGTGGCGGGCGTCGAGCAGGCCCAGCTGCACCTTCAGGTCCTCGCGGGCCGCTTTACGGGCCTCGGCGGGGGTGCGTACGGAGTGGTCGAGGGCGAGGCCGAGGTCCCAGACGGGGTACCAGAGGTGGTCGGCGAGCGTGGCGAGGGCGCCGGCGTCGGCGCGGCCGTCGTGCAGCAGGAGCAGGTCGAGGTCGCTGCGCGGGGAGAGTTCGCCGCGCCCGTAGCCGCCGACGGCCACCAGGGCGGTGCCGGACAGGCCGGCGGCGGCGCCGTGCCGGGCCAGCAGGCCGGCCAGCCAGTCGTCGGTGAGCCGGGCGAGGGCGGCGCGGCGGTCGGGTCCGGTGGGGGCCTCGTCCTGGAGGAGCCGCAGCCGGGCCGCCGGATAGCCCCCTTCCGGCGCGGGAGTGTTCCCCGGGCTCCGTGCTCCGGCCGGTCCTGCCGTTTCCTCGACGCTTTCCGTCACCTCGCGCGCTCCTTGGTCGTGGTCGTCCCCCGCCGTCACCGTCGCCCCCGTGCGGCCGTCCCCGTGCCGGCCGGGCCCGCAGGCCCAGTCTGTGCCGCTGCGGGGCGGTCGGCCATCCGCCGCTCGGGCGGCCGCGCCCCGGCTCCGGTCCCCGACGGCGGACAGCCGCCCGGGGCCGGAGCCGGAGCCCGGCCGTGGCGCCTCACAGGGCGTCCGGCCCCCGCTCGCCGGTCCGCACCCGTACCGCGTCGTCGACGGGGATGCTCCACACCTTGCCGTCGCCGATCTTGCCGGTGCGGGCCGCCTTGACGATGACGTCGGTCAGTTCCTCGGCGTCGGCGTCCTCGACCAGCACCTCGATGCGGATCTTCGGGACCAGGTCGACGGTGTACTCGGCACCGCGGTACACCTCCGTGTGCCCGCGCTGCCTGCCGTATCCGCTGGCCTCGGTGATGGTCAGTCCGTGCACACCGAATGCCTGCAGGGCGTCCTTCACCTCGTCCAGCCGGTGCGGCTTGATTACTGCCGTGATGAGCTTCACGCGTCCACCTTCTTTGTCAGGGCCTCGCCGAGTGCCGGTCCCTTGCGGCCGATCGAGCCGCCGCCCGCGCCGGTGAAGTCGTATGCGGTCTCCGCGTGCGCGGCCTGGTCGATACCGGCGACTTCCTCGTCCTCGCCGACCCGGAAGCCCATCACCAGGTCGATCACCTTGGCAAGGACATACGAGACGACCAGGGAGTACAGCAGCACACAGACCACACCGACGGCCTGCCTGCCGAGCTGGTCGAAGCCGCCGCCGTAGAACAGGCCCTTGGCCTTGCTCTGCACCCCGCCGGTGGCGAACAGGCCGACCAGCAGCGATCCGGCGACACCGCCGACGAGGTGGACGCCGATGACGTCGAGGGAGTCGTCGTAGCCGAACTTGTACTTCAGGTTGACGGCCATGGCGCACAGCACACCGGCGATCGCACCGACCGCGATGGCCCCCAGCGGGCTGACCGCGCCGCAGGCCGGGGTGATCGCGACGAGTCCGGCGACCGCGCCGGAGGCCGCGCCGAGCGTGGTGAACGAGCCGTGCCGGAGCTTTTCGTATGCCAGCCAGCCGAGCATCGCGGCGGCGGTGGCGACCTGGGTGTTGACGAAGGCGACCGCACCGATGCCGTCGTCGTTGCCGAGCCAGGAGCCGGCGTTGAAGCCGAACCAGCCGAACCACAGCAGACCGGCGCCGAGCATCACCAGGGGGAGGCTGTGCGGCCGCATCGGGTCCTTCTTGAAGCCGATGCGCTTGCCGACGACGAGGAGCACGCCGAGCGCCGCGGCACCGGCGTTGATGTGCACGGCCGTACCGCCCGCGAAGTCGATGACCTGCAGCTCGAACAGCCAGCCGCCCTCGCCCCAGACCCAGTGGGCGACCGGGAAGTACACCAGGGTGACCCACAGCGCGATGAACAGCGCCCAGGCGGTGAACTTCACCCGGTCGGCGAGCGCACCGCTGATCAGCGCCGGCGTGATGATCGCGAACATCAGCTGGAAGACCGCGAAGACATAGACCGGAATGGTGGTGGCGCCCCACAGCTCCGTCAGGCCGATACCGCTGAGTCCGGCGAAGTGTCCGTCCCAGCCGATGAAGCCGCCCTTGTCGGTGCCGAAGGCGAGTCCGAAGCCGTACAGGACCCACAAGATCGTCACGATGCCCAGGCTGATGAAGCTCATCATCAGCATGTTGAGCACGCTCTTGACCCGGACCATCCCGCCGTAGAAGAAGGCGAGACCGGGTGTCATGACCATCACCAATGCGGAGCAGATCAGCATGAACCCGGTGTTGGCCGGGCTCAGTGTCGCCTTGTCTGCTGCGAGCGTCAGGATGCCTGGGGGCATCGGCGTCTCCTCGTCGTCGATGCGGCCCGTGCGGGCGTGTTTCTGGTGGGCCGACTTCGCGATGAGGTTGTCGCAGCGTGGTTTCGGCCAAACCTTGCGGGTGTTTCACCCCAGTGACGAAGACGGCCTCCGTGTTACGCCCCGATGAACTGCCAGATCAGCACCACTTCACCCGTTCAACCCACAGAAACCATGAATTGAGCAACCCCCACGGCGCGCAGCCACCACCGCGAGAGCGGCGCCGGTTTAGGCGCAAGGGGGAGCCGCAAACACGAGCCCGGCCGCGGCTGCCGCCCGCGTGACCTGGCATGGGGGAGCCGAGTCGGGCTGTACGGGGCGGTGGCCGCGGCCGGTGTTCTGGGGTGGGGTGCCGTCAGACGGCCTCCGCGGTTTCGGGCAGCTGGCGGCTGAGCTCGTCGCTGAGCCGGATCACCTCGGCGACGCCGCCGAATTCCCGCGCCGCGTTGTCGACGGTCTTGCGCAGCCGGGTGTTGACCCGCTCGGAGCGGACCTGCCGGGCGAACGGGATCGCCTGCTGCGCCATCGCCGCGCAGGCCTCGGGCTCCTTCTGCAGCAGGTGCACGGTGGCCATCCCGATCAGGTTGAGCGCATACGAACGCTGGTGCTCGGGGTCCTTGCCGAAGAGCTCCACGGCGCGCTGCATGACGGGCTCGGCGAGCGAGGCGTAGGTGGGGCTGCGGCCGGCGACATAGGCGAGGTCGCGGTAGGAGTGGGCGTTCTCGGCGTTCAGCTCGGCCTCGGAGAAGAAGCGGATCCAGTCCGGCTCGGGCTCGCCGGGCAGGACGTCGGAGAAGGTGTCCTCGGCCATCCGGACGGCCCGCTTGACCTTGCTGGGCTGGCCCATGCCGGCGTAGGCGCGGGCCTCCATCGCATACAACATGGCCTGGGTGCGGGGGGTGGCGGTTTCGCGGCTGCCGTACTGGGCGAGGTGGATCAGCTCCAGCGCGTCGTCGGGCCGGCTGAGGTGGATCATCTGCCGGCTCATGCTGGAGAGGATGTACGAGCCCAGGGGCCGGTCGCCGGCCTCCTTGGAGGCGTGCAGGGCCAGCACGAAGTACTTCTGCGCGGTGGGCTGGAGCCCGATGTCGTAGCTCATCCAGCCGGCGAGTTCGGCGAGTTCGGCGGCGACCTTGAACAGCCGCTTGGACACCGCCTCGGGCTGCGGCTCCTGGAGGAGGTCGGTGACCTCGTGAAGCTGGCCGACCACCGCCTTGCGCCGCAGCCCGCCGCCGCACTGCGCGTCCCACTGGCGGAACATCGCGGTCGTCGACTCCAGCAGGTCCAGCTCCGGCTTGGACAGCCGCGCGGGGCGCCGGGCGCGGTCGGGTTCCTCCGCGCCGCCCTGGCCCGCGGGCACCGGCACCAGCCAGCGCTGCATCGGCTCGATGAGGCTGGGTCCGGCGGCGAGCGCGAGGGAGGTGCCGAGGAAGCCGCGGCGCGCCAGCATCAGGTCACTGCGCGAGAACTCACTGATGAGGCCGACCGTCTGGGCCCCGGCCCAGGGCAGGTCCACACCGGAGACGGACGGGGACTGGTGCGCGGAGCGCAGGCCCAGCTCCTCGATGCCGACCACACAGCCGAAGCGTTCGGAGAACAGCTCGGACAGGATCCGCGGGATGGGCTCGCGCGGCTGCTCACCGTCGAGCCAGCGGCGCACCCGCGAGGTGTCGGTGCTGATGTGGTGGGCGCCCATCTGGCGGGCCCGGCGGTTGACCTGCCGGGCCAGCTCGCCCTTGGACCAGCCGCTGCGCATGAACCACGAACCCAACTGCGCGTTGGGTTGCTTGACGGCGTCGGTGCCGCCCGTGCCGCCGTTGCCGCCCACTGGAAGCCCCCATCCCGATAGCTGGCTTGGTGCCTGGTGCCTGGTGTGTGCCGCGAACTACCCACAGGACGCCGTCGGTTACGACGCCTGTCCGGGGTACATCTACCCGATCACGGTTTCCGGCCACACCTTTTGGCCTGTGCTCGACCTGTGCGTTGCCACCGGCATACCCGTGCGAAGGGTGCCTCTCCGGGGTTCGCGCACCGAAAGTAATCCTACGATCACGCCCGCCGCGAGGGCGATCGCGGAAACGCCACCATTCGCCACCCCTTCGAATGAACTCCCCGCCCAGCTCTCGCGATTGACTTGACACAGGCCGAAGAACGCCGGGCGGAACGAAGCGCAGAAGGGCTCACGCGGCACACCGCACCACCCGGCACACCACGTCACACCACCGCACCACGGGCCGCCGGCGGAGCGTGAACGGCGCCGGACCGTCAACCCGCCGACTCGTAACCACTGGCACGCACCACCCGTTGGAGGGGGCATGGGCTTCACGATCGGCGGCATCCGAGAGATGCGTTCCAGCTCCCGGCGCCGCGCCCGCTCGACCGAGATCTCGGCGGTGGCGGAGTACACGGGACTGTGGGGCTGGGATGTCGTCCCCGGCGCCCGGGCGGTGCGCGCGGGCAGCGGCCGTACGGACTGCTCGTGCGGCGCCGCCGACTGCTCCTCCCCCGGTGCGCATCCGCTGGCCTTCGGCGAGGAGCTGGCGGCCGGTGCCGGCTGGGAAAAGGCCGCCGTGGCGTGGGCCGAGACCCCGGGCGCCGCCATCCTCCTCCCGGTGGGCCGGTCGTTCGACCTCCTCGACGTGCCGGAGGCCGCGGGCCGCAACGCGCTGGCGCGGCTGGAGCGGATGGGTCTGCCGCTGGGCCCGGTCGCGGTGACCCCGACCGGCCGTGCGCTGTTCTTCGTCGCGCCCGGCGCGGCCGGACAACTCCCCGATCTGCTCTACCGGATGGGCTGGGACGACGCCTCGCTCGACCTGCACCCCCTGGGCCCGGGCGACCATCTCACCGCGCCCCCCTCCGACCTCGGCGGCCACGGCCCGATGCGCTGGCTGCGCCCGCCGTCCCTGGACACCGCCGACCGGCCGCCGCAGGCGCGGCTGATGGTGGGCACCCTGGCGTACGCCTGCAACCGCTCGGTGGTCTGAGCTCTCCTGTCGGCGCGGCTCTCGTCCGCCGGAGGGCGTACGGGTGCCCGGGCGAGGCGGTGCGGGGCCGGCCACCCCGGGCCGGGAGGTGGCGGGCGGACATGGACCGGCCCCCGGTACCCGCCGTGTGCGGGTCCGGGGGCCGGTGACGGTCCGGGCGTGGTGCCCTGGTGGCGGCGTCAGTCGATCAGGGCGTCGACAAAGGCCTGCGGCTCGAAGGGCGCCAGGTCGTCCGCCCCCTCGCCCAGGCCGATGAGCTTGACGGGAACGCCGAGTTCGCGCTGGACGGCGACGATGATGCCGCCCTTGGCGGTGCCGTCGAGCTTGGTGAGCACGACCCCGGTGATGTCCACGACCTCGGCGAACACCCGGGCCTGGACCAGGCCGTTCTGGCCGGTGGTGGCGTCCAGGACGAGCAGCACCTCGCCGACCGGGCCGTGCTTCTCGACGACCCGCTTGACCTTGCCGAGCTCGTCCATCAGACCGGTCTTGGTGTGCAGCCGGCCCGCGGTGTCGATCAGGACGACATCGGCGGCCTCGGCGATGCCTTCCTTCACCGCGTCGAAGGCGATGGAGGCGGGGTCGCCGCCCTCGGGTCCGCGGACCGTACGGGCACCGACCCGCTCGCCCCAGGTCTGGAGCTGGTCGGCGGCCGCGGCGCGGAAGGTGTCGGCGGCGCCGAGGACCACGGACTTGCCGTCGGCGACCAGGACCCGGGCGAGCTTGCCGGTGGTGGTGGTCTTGCCGGTGCCGTTGACGCCGACGACCATGACGACGCCGGGGATCTCGTCGCCGCCGTTGCCGATGCCGTTGGCGGTGTGCACGGTGCGGTCGGCGTCCGTGCCGATGAGGGCGAGGAGCTCCTCACGCAGCAGTTCGCGCAGGCCTTCGGGGGTGCGGGTGCCGAGCACCTTGACCCGCTCGCGCAGCCGGTCGACCAGCTCCTGGGTGGGGGCGACGCCGACGTCGGCGGTCAGCAGGGTGTCCTCGATCTCCTCCCAGGTCTCCTCGTCGAGGTGTTCACGGGAGAGCAGGGTCAGCAGGCCCTTGCCCAGGGTGTTCTGGGAGCGGGAGAGCCGGGCGCGCAGCCGGACCAGCCGGCCCGCGGTGGGCTCGGGGACCTCGATCGCGGGGGCGGCGGGCGCCTCGGGCTCGGCGGCCGGCGCTTCGGCCACGGGGGCCTCGGCGGTGGGCAGCGTGACTTCTTCGATGGTGCGACGCTCTTCGTCGCGGGGGGTCTCGGCCTCCTCGCCGACATGCGGTTCGGCGGGGGGCGCGGTAACGGAGGGCTTCGGGGCAGCCGGCGGGGACGGCGGCAGCTGCTTCTTCTTGCGGCCGCTGACGACGAGCCCGCTGATCGCGCCGAGCACGACCACGGCGATGACTACAGCAAGGATGACGATGTCCATAACTCCTCCAGTATCAGCCACGCTCCGCCCGTGGGGACTGCACGCGCCGAACCTGGATGAGCAGTGTCCTGAATGAATTCTGGATGTGTAGTATCCGGATTTACTCCCCGGGACCGCCCCGCGGAGCATCAGGAGGGGAATCCGGATGATTGATGTCCTGGTTTTGGGCGGCGGCTTCGCCGGTCTGTGGAGCGCCGCCGCGGCGACCCGGCTGCTGCGCGCCCAGGGGAGCGCGCGCTCCGTGGCGCTGCTCACCCCCGACCCCGACCTGGTCCTCCGCCCGCGCCTCTACCAGGCCGATCCGGCCCGGATGCGGGTGCCGCTCGACCGGGTGCTGGGGCCTGCCGGGGTGCGGCGGATCGCCGCCACCGCGACCGCCGTGGACACCGCACGGCGCCGGGTCACCGCCCTGACGTCCGACGGCAGCCGCACCGAGGTGGCCTACCGGAGCCTCGTACTGGCCACCGGGAGCGCGGTGGTGCGGCCCGAGCTGCCCGGCGCCGCCCTCCTGCACGACATCGACACCCTCCCGGCCGCGGTCCGGCTGGAGGAGCATCTGCGGGGGCTGCCCAAGGCACCGGCCGGGCCCGAACGCTGGACCGCGGTGGTGGCCGGCGCCGGTTTCACCGGGCTGGAGATCGCCACCGAGCTGGTGGGCCGGCTGCGCGCGCGGGCCGCTCCGTACGGTGCGGCGGACGAGGTGCGGGTGGTGCTGGTCGAGCGCGCGGCCGTCGTCGGGGCGGGGCTCGGCGCGGCGGCCCGGCCGGTGATCACCCGGGCGCTGGACACGCTGGGCATCGAACGGCGTCTTGGCACCACGGTCACCGGTCTGGACGCGCGCTCGGTGCATCTCGCGGACGGCAGCACCGTGCCGGCCCGTACGGCCGTATGGACCGCGGGGATGCGGGCGAGCGCCCTGACCGCGCAGATCCCCGCGCCCCGGGACGCGCTGGGGCGGCTCGCCGTGGACCGCGGGCTGCGGGTGCGCGGTATCGAGGGCCTCTACGCCGCCGGGGACACCGCCGCGGCCCTGGCCGAGGAGGACCACCCCGTCCTGCAGAGCTGTCAGCACGCCATCCCCCTCGGCAAGGTGGCGGGCCACAACGCCGCGGCCACTCTGCTCGGCCTGCCGCCGGTGGACTTCGCGCCCGACCCGTACCGCACCTGTCTCGATCTCGGCGAGGCCAGCGCGGTGGCCACGGCCGGCTGGAACCGGACACTGCGCGAGGGTCCCGAGGGCTTCGCCAAGGACCTCAAGCGGGCCATCAACGAGACATGGATCTCCCCGCCGGTCGACGATCCGCAGGAGCTGCTGCGCCGGGCCGACCACCGGGTCGGCACGCGGCAGGAATCGGCGCCTTCTGCCTGATCGGAGGGGCCCGACTGGACCCTTCGACGAGGTTCGGCGACACTCTTCCTCGTCGTGGGGTCCAACAGTGCGTACCGGCACAAGTTGGATCAAAGTACGATGGTCGACGGCCGCGCAACGCGCGTAGAGTCCTGGCAATCAATTCTGGCCAGGCATCACAGCCGCTGCCTGCACCCCCTCCCCCGTGGGGGTGCGTCCAGATCCCCGCACGGAGATACCTGCACCAATGGGCACCACGTCCTCCACTTCCGCTCCCGCACCCGAGGGCGCCGTCGAGACCCGCGGCATCGAACCCGTCCCCGACAACGAACGCCAGGGTCGCGTCCGCGAGCTCTTCCCGACCTGGGTCGCCGCCAACATCAGCGTGTTGTTGCTCACCATGGGCGCCTCGCTCGTGGTCAACAACGGGCTGAACTTCTGGCAGGTCCTGCTGGTGGCCGCGATCGCCGCGGCCGTCGCCTTCGGCATGGTGGGCGTGCTGTCGGTCTCGGGCAAGTGGGGCGGTGCGCCCGGCGCGATGCTCTCCCGGGCCGCCTTCGGCGTCCGCGGCAACTACTTCCCCGGCGCGATCCTGTGGGTCGCCCGCTTCGGCTGGGAAACGATCAACGCGGTCACCGGTGCCTACGCGGTGCTGACCGTGCTGCATCTGCTGCTGGGCGTCGAGAGCAACAACGTCCTCGTCGTCGTCACCCTGCTCGCCTTCGTGGCTGTCACGTATCTGGTGAGCGGTCTGGGCCGCAAGGCGCTGAACGTCTGCAACAAGTACTCGACGTATCTGTTCGGCCTGTTCAGCATCATGGTGCTGGTCTACCTGGTCGCCACGATGGACTGGGACGCCGTCTTCGCCAAGAAGGCCGGCACCACCGCCATGGTGATCGCGGGCATCGGCACCATCGCGGCCGGCGGTATCAGCTGGGTGCCCACCGGCCCCGACTTCGCGCGGTACCTCCCGCACTCCGCGTCCGGCAAGAAGATCGTCGGCGCCACCGTCTCCGGCGCGGCCCTGGTGCTGCTGCCGATGGTGCTGATGGGCGGCGTGATGGCCGTTTCCAGCCCGAAGCTGGCCGGCCAGAACACCGACCCGATGTCGTTCCTCGGCAGCATCCTGCCGTCCTGGCTCGCGGTGCCGTACCTGATCACCGCGCTGGTCGGCATGGTGCTGATCAACAGCCTGTCGATGTACTCCGCGGGCTTCACCGCCCAGACCATGGGCGTCAAGCTGCCGCGTGCCCTCGCGGTCAGCATCAACGCCGTCATCAGCCTGGTCGGCGGCCTGTTCATGATGCTGGTGGCCAAGGACTTCATCGGCCAGTTCATCGCCTTCCTGACGCTGCTCGCGGTCTCCTTCTCCGCCTGGATCGGCGTCTACGGCATCGACATGGCCCGGCGGCGCAAGCTGGCGGTGCGCTATGACGCCGACAGCCTGATGAACACCGACCGCACCAGCCGCTACTGGTACGTCGGCGGCTTCTGCTGGCAGGCCATGACCGCCTGGGGCGTGGCGCTCGTCGCGGGCCTGTGCTTCACCAAGGTCCAGTGGTTCACCGGCCCGTTGGCCACCACCTGGATCGGCGAGAACGGCCTGGGCTGGGCGGCCACGATCGCGATCGCCGCGCTGGTCTTCGCCGTACTGCCGTCGCCGAAGGAAACCGCCCCGGCGGCCGGAACGGACGAGGCGTCCGAGGCCCGGCAGCCGGTCGAGGTGGGCTGACCCGCCCCCCGGCCGACCGGATCCCGCCTCTAGTGATCTGACGCAACGTCAGCTAACGTCCCCTTCGCCAACCGCCTTGGCGAAGGGGACATTTGCGATGATGTCGGTTCTGCGGATCAACCTCGTCGACCCCGCACCCACACCCGCCACGCTGTCCGCGCGCTACCGTGCCGCCGTCGAGATGGCGGCGTTCGCCGACGACCGCGGCTTCACCACGGTCCAGACCGAGGAGCACCACGCCACCACCAACGGCTGGATGCCCTCCCCGCTCACCTTCGCCGGCGCCGTCTTCGGCGCCACCCGCCGGATCGGTGTCACCGTCTCCGCGATGATCACCCCGCTGCACGATCCGCTGCGGCTGGCCGAGGACCTCGCCTCGCTCGATCTGCTCGGCGGCGGCCGGCTGGTCACGGTCGCCGGCCTCGGCTACCGGCCCGAGGAGTACGCGGCGCACGGCAAGGACTGGCGGGGCCGGGGCCCGCTCCAGGACGAGGTGCTTCAGACCCTGCTGTCCGCCTGGACCGGCGAACCGTTCACGTACCAGGGGCGTACGGTCCAGGTCACCCCGCGCCCGTACACCCAGCCGCATCCGCTGCTGCTGATCGGCGGCAGTTCACGGGCCGCGGCCCGGCGCGCGGCCCGTCTGGGGCTCCCCTTCTTCCCCAGTGCCCACCTCCCCGCACTGGAGGCCTACTACCACGAGCAGCGCGCCGCCTTCGGCACCGACGGGTGGGTGATGCAGCCGCCCGAGCGGACCGCGCTCCTCCACCTCGCCGAGGATCCGGACCGCGCCTGGGCCGAGTACGGCGGCCATCTGCTGCACGAGGCCCGGATGTACGCCTCCTGGCAGTCCGCCGGTAGCCGCTCCGCGGTGCGCTCGTCCGCACAGGACGTCGGGGCGCTGCGCGAGGAGGGCGTCTACCGCATCGTCACCCCCGACGAATGCCTCCGGCTCGCCCGGCGGACGGGCGACGGGGGCGCGTTGATCCTCCATCCGCTGTGCGGCGGAATGCCCGTCGACGAGGGCTGGCGCTCGCTCCATCTGTTCGCCGAGCAGGTGCTGCCCCGCCTCAAGGGCTGACGGGTTCAAGGGCCGACAGACCTCAAGGACTGACGGGCCTCAGCCTTCCGGGTGGAAGACGAAGAGCCTGCCGGCAGGCGGACGGCGGGCCGGACCGCCGTGGCATGCCCCGCCCCACGGCCCCCGCATCGCGTGCCGCCGCCGGCACGCCCGGTCCCGGCCGGCAACTCGGGCACAAAAAAGGGGTACTGCCCGGGGTCCCTGATGACCCGGGGCAGTACCCAGTGCTGAGGAGAAGGACTGGCGGGGGGTTAGCCCATCTCCTCCAACGCCTTGCCCTTCGTCTCCTTCACGAACTTGAGCACGAAGGGGATCGAGAGCAGGGCGAAGACTGCGTAGATGACGTACGTACCCGAGAGGTTCCAGTCGGACAGGCTCGGGAAGCTGGCCGTGATGGCCCAGTTGGCGATCCACTGCGCCGAGGCGGCGACGCCCAGCGCGGCGGCACGGATCTTGTTCGGGAACATCTCGCCGAGGAAGACCCAGACCACGACGCCCCAGGAGAGGGCGAAGAAGAGCACGAAGACGTGGGCGGCGATCAGCGCCACGGTGCCTTCGGTGGGCGGCAGGGTGCCGGCCGCGGTCTTGGCGGAGAAGGCCCATGCCTCCAGGGCGAGCGAGACGGCCATACCGGCCGAGCCGATCAGCGCCAGCGGACGGCGGCCGATCCTGTCGACGAAGACCATCGCGATCACGGTGCCGATGATGTTGATGATCGACGTCGTGAAGCTGTAGAAGAACGAGGCGCTCGGGTCGATGCCGACGGACTGCCACAGCGCCGAGGAGTAGTAGAACGCGACGTTGATGCCGACCAGCTGCTGGAAGACCGACAGGCCGATACCGACCCAGACGATCGGCAGGAAGCCCATCTTGCTGCCGAGCAGGTCCTTGAACGACGACTTGTGCTCGCGGCGCATCGCGTCCTGGATCTCGGTGACCCGGGTGTCGAGGTTCACGGTGTGGCCCTCGACCTCGGTGAGCACCTCCTTGGCGCGGGAGACCTTCCCGACGGAGATCAGGTAGCGCGGCGACTCGGGGATCGCGAAGGAGAGCAGACCGTAGAGGACGGCCGGGACGACCATCACGCCGAGCATCCACTGCCAGGCCTCCAGGCCGGCGAGGGTGCCGCGCTGGTTGCCGTCGGCGAGGTTGAGGATGCCCCAGTTGACGAGCTGGGAGATGGCGATACCGACGACGATCGCGGCCTGCTGGAACGAGCCGAGGCGGCCGCGGTAGGCGGACGGCGAGACCTCGGCGATGTAGGCCGGGCCGATGACCGAGGCCATACCGATGGCGAAGCCACCGATGATCCGCCAGAAGGCGAGGTCCCAGAGGGAGAACGGCAGAGCGGAGCCGACGGCGCTGATGGTGAACAGCACCGAGGCGATCTGCATCACCCGGATGCGGCCGATGCGGTCCGCGATCCGGCCCGCGGTGGCGGCGCCGACGGCACAGCCGATCAGCGCGACGGCGATCACCTGGGCGAGGACGGCGGACCCGACGTCATAGCGGCTGCGGATCGCCTCGACGGCGCCGTTGATGACGGAACTGTCGTAGCCGAAGAGAAAGCCGCCCATCGCGGCAGCCGCGGTGATGAAGATGACATGGCCGAGATGGTCGGGATGGGCCTTACGGCCTTCCGGAACCGTCGGCTGCGCGGTGCTGGTCAACGTGAACTCCAGTGGCCCGGCTGCGCTGCCGGGCGTAGGGGGCTGGCCCTTCTAGTGGTGCATAGGTTGGGGGTACCCACCACTTGAAGGTAAAAGCAACGTTGCAGAGACTATGCCTTCAAGTTTCGAAGTCAATAGGGCGTAATGAATTTGTTTCTCGGACGCCTTGGGGGCCGTTCGTTCAAGTTGTGAACTGATGGGGTATCGGACACTCCGGGCGATCAACAGCGGGGCCGAGTGCGGACGCCATGCCCGCCGGCACCGGCCCGCGGCCGCCGCGGAAACCCGCCGCGCGAGCGCGGTCAGTGCAGTCGCTGGCTGATGACCTTCGAGACGCCGTCACCTTGCATCGATACCCCGTAGAGCGCGTCCGCGACCTCCATCGTCCGCTTCTGATGCGTGATCACAATCAGCTGGGAACTCTCCTGGAGTTCCTCCATGATCCGGATCAGCCGCTGGAGATTGGTGTCGTCCAGCGCGGCCTCCACCTCGTCCATCACGTAGAACGGGCTGGGCCGCGCCTTGAAGATCGACACCAGCAGCGCCACCGCGGTCAGCGACCGCTCACCGCCCGACAGCAGCGACAGCCGCTTGACCTTCTTCCCGGGCGGACGCGCCTCCACGTCCACCCCCGTCGACAGCATGTCGTCCGGATCGGTGAGCACCAGCCGCCCCTCACCGCCCGGGAAGAGCCGCGCGAAGACGCCCTCGAACTCGCGCGCGGTGTCGTGGTACGCCTCGGTGAAGACCTGCTCGACCCGCTCGTCGACCTCCTTGACCACCTGCATCAGGTCGGCCCGGGTCTTCTTCAAGTCTTCAAGCTGTTCGCTCAGGAACTGGTGCCGCTCCTCCAGTGCCGCGAACTCTTCCAGCGCCAGCGGGTTCACCTTCCCGAGCTGCTGATACGCCCGCTCGGCGGCCTTGAGCCGCTTCTCCTGATCGGCCCGTACATAGGGCACCGGCTGGTTGCGCGGATGCTCCGGATCGTCCGGCAGCACCTCGCCCTCGGCGGGCGGCGACGGCGGTACCAGCTGTTCGGGGCCGTACTCGGCCATCAGCCCGGTCGGCTCCACCCCCAGCTCCTCCAGCGCCTTGGTCTCCAGCTGCTCGATCCGCAGCCGTTTCTCCGCGCCCAGCACCTCACCGCGGTGCATCGAGTCCGTCAGCTTGTCCAGCTCGGACTTCAGCTCCCGGCCCTGGTTGCGCTCGGCCACCAGGGCCTGTTCCCGTCCGGCCTTGGCCCGCTCCGCGGCGCCCCGCTCCTCCTCGGCCCGTACGGCCGACACCTCGACATGCGCCAGCAGCTGCCGGGCACCGGCCGCGACCGCCCCGGCCACCGCCGTCTCGTGCCGCAGCCGGGCGCGCCGCCGCTCGGCCCGCGCCCGCGCCTCGCGCTCCGCCCGCGCTCCCCGGTCCAGTGAGTCCGCCCGCCCGGCGAGCGCCTTCACCCGCTCCTCGTGCGTACGCGCCTGGAGCCGGGCCTCCATCTCGGTCTGCCGCGCATTGGCACCGTCGGCCGCCAGCCGGTCCCGTACGGAGGTGTCGGGCTCCTCATCGCCGACGCCCGGCTCCTCCTGTGCCACCGCGAGGCGCTCGGCCAGCTCCTCGGCCTCCTCGGTGGCCCGCAGCAGCGCCTCCTCGGCCTTGGCCGCCGCCGCGTCGCAGCGCTCGGCCTCGCCCGCGGCCGCCCGCGCCTGTCCGCCGAGCCGGCCCAGGTCCCCGGCGACCTTCGACTTCTCCCGGTCCGCCGCCCGCCGCCGCTCGGCCAGCTCCTCGACCAGCTCGGCGCCCGCCGTACGGCGTTCCGCCGCGGCCCGCTGTGCCTGTGCCAGCTCCTCGCAGCGCGCCGCCAGTTCCTCCAGCTCGGCCGCGGCCTCGTCGACGGACGCCTGCACCTCCAGCAGGCTCGGCGCACCGGCGGAACCCCCCTGCGCGAAATGCGCCCCGAGCAGATCGCCCGCACCGGTCACGGCCATCAGCTCCGGCCGCGCGGCCACCAGCTCCTCGGCGTCCTCCAGCGTCCCGACCACCACGACATCCCGCAGCAGCCGGGCCACGGCGGCCGTCAAATCCCCGGGTCCCCGGACCAGTTCCGCCGCCGGTACGGGCTCCGCACGCGGCCCGGGGACACGGTGCCCGGCCGGACCGGGCACCCCCGGCGCCCCGGCCGCCCCCGCACGGACGCCCACCACGGCCCCCTCAGCCGCTCCAGCGAACCCTTCACCCCCACCGGTCCCACGAACCTCACCAGCCCCCTGAGACACGGTGGCTCCAACAGCCCCGACAGCCCCAGCAGCCTGACTCCCCGCCGACACCCCAGCAGCCCTGACAGCCCCAACCACCTCACTCCCCGCCGACACTCCAGCCGCCTCAACAGCCCCAACGGCTTCCTCAGCTCCCCCGCCCTCCGTGGCCTCCACGGCCCGTGCGGGCGCAGGCACCCTTCCCGTCCCGCTCCGGCCCCCGCTTCCCCCCAGCACCATCGCCGCCCGCCCCGCGTCCTCCTTGCGCAGCAGCCGGATGGCCTCGGCGGCGGTGGCCGGGCCGGTGACGGCGACGGCGTCCGCAGCCGCGCCGAGCGCCGCCGCCACCGGGATCTCGAAGCCGGGGGTGACGGTCAGCAGTTCCGCCGCCGGCCCGAGCAGTCCGGTCAGGCGGTCCGCGGCGGCCAGCAGCGCACCGGTACCGTCCTTGCGGCGCAGCCCGAGCGCCAGCGCGTCATGCCGTGCGGCGGTCGCGGCCCGCTCGCGCTCGGCCGCGGTCAGCGCCTCGCGGGCGGCGGTCAGCGCGGTCTCCGTCTCCGCCAGCTCCCGGCGGGCCGCCTCGTGCCGCTCCGCGATCTCCTCGTCGTCCGCGTCCAGCCCGTCGACCTCGGCCTTGAGCTGCTCGTACTCCTCCTGGGCGGTGTCCGCCCGGCGCCGGGCGGCGTCCCTGGCCTCGGCGAGCCGGCCGATCTCCGCCTGCGCCGAGGCGGCCCGGCCACGGGCGGCGGTGACCTGGCCGCTCAGCCGGGCCAGGCCCTCGCGCCGGTCGGCGATGGCGCGGGCCACGTCCCGCAGCCGCCGCTCCTCGTCCGCCAACTGCCGCTCCAGCCCGGCACGGTGTTCGACGGTGTCCTCCAGCGCCCGGCTCGCCGCCTCCAGCGCGGCCGTCAACTCCGCCTCCTGCTCGCGGATCCGGGCCGCTTCCCGCTCCATGTCCTCGGGGTCGCGCCCGTGCCGCTCCTCCGGCGGGGCCGCCGTGGCGCTCTTGACCCGCGCCTCGGCCAGCGAGATCGTGCCGCGCACCCGCTCCGCGAGCTGCGACAGCTCGTACCACGTCTGCTGCGCGCGCTGCACCCGCGGCGTCAGCGTACGGACCTCCTCCTCCAGCGCCGCCTCGCGCTGCTGGGCGGTGCGCAGCCGGTCCTCGGCGGCCTGCTTGCGTTCCTTGAGCGCCGCCTCGTCCGCGATCTCGGCCTCCAGCGCCCGGCGCAGGGTGACGAGATCGTCGGCGAGCAGCCGCAGCCGGGCGTCGCGCAGGTCCGCCTGGATGACGGCGGCGCGCCGGGCGACCGCGGCCTGCCGCCCCAGCGGCTTGAGCTGGCGCCGCAGCTCATCGGTCAGATCCTGGACCCGGGCGAGATTGGCCTTCATCGCCTCCAGCTTCCGCAGCGCCTTCTCCTTGCGCTTGCGGTGCTTGAGGACGCCGGCCGCCTCCTCGATGAAGGCGCGGCGCCCCATCGGGTCGGCATGCAGCACGGAGTCGAGCTGGCCCTGCCCGACGATGACATGCATCTCCCGGCCGATACCGGAATCGGAGAGCAGTTCCTGGATGTCCAGCAGCCGGCAGGTGTCACCGTTGATCTGGTACTCGCTGCCGCCATTGCGGAACATGATCCGGGTGAGGGTGACTTCGGCGTACTCGATCGGCAGTGCACCGTCGGAGTTGTCGATGGTGAGTGAGACCTCGGCGCGGCCGAGCGGCAGCCGCCCGGTCGTCCCGGCGAAGATGACGTCCTCCATCTTCCCGCCGCGCAGCGACTTGGCGCCCTGCTCGCCCATGACCCAGGACAGCGCGTCCACGACATTGGACTTGCCGGAGCCGTTGGGACCCACGACGCAGGTGATGCCCGGCTCGAAGCGCAGCGTCGTGGCGGAGGCGAAGGACTTGAAACCTCGCAGGGTCAGACTCTTGAGATGCACGCCTTTGGACTCTACCGGCCGCTCCTCGGCGGGTGACCCCAACATTCCGGGGCGCCCCGGCCCCGTACGGCCCCCGGGTATACCGCGCCGTTCATTTTCGGTTTCATTGCCGAAAGTGCAGGGCACATCATGCGGTAAGGGAGGGCCGGTAAGGCTGAAGTGAGCACGTGGTTCGGGGGAAAGCCGCAGGAAGAAGAGCCGGGAAACGACGAAGGGACGCCGAAGCGTCCCTTGCAGATCTTGAAGAGAGCGGTGCCTCAAGCGGCTGGCGAGCAGCCCTACCGGCCCTGGGGTTGGGGTCAGGTGAGCGCGGGCTCCGCCTGGGGTACGTCGATGTCGAGCATCGAGTCGTCGCGACGTGCGGCAGCGGACAGCATGTCGTTTTCGGCCTGCATCCGAATAAGCTCGGATTCAAGGTCTTGGACGCGCTGCTGAAGCCGTCGCATCTCGGAGAGGACTCGGGGGTCGGAGCCGCCGACGTAACCGAGAAGCGCCTTTGCCATGATGGATGGTCCTCCACAATGAGTGACCGACCGAAGCGGTGTGGGTCGTGAGGGATTCGCACCCGCGGTGCTTGTCATTCTCTGGTGTACTCAATGCCAAACAGCTAAGGTGCGCGGGGATTCCAGAGTCTCACCAAACGGTTTGACGGTCAACACGATCACACCCCGTATCCTCGGGCACCTGAGAGTGCGCGGCCGCGAGGGCGCTGCGCCGACTCCCCAGAAAGGTCCCGCGGGGGCGTGGAGATCATCCGTACAGCGGCAGCCTTGCACGGGTCGGCCGAGTTGGCAACCACCAGGCCTTATCTCCCGTAAGCAGCTGACAAAGACACATCCGCAAGATCGCCTTTGACGGCCGTTCGGACCGTTCCGGCGGGTCGGATCAGCGGATCTCGAAGCCGCCATAACCCCCGCGGGGCGTGTCCCAGATCTCAGTGACTCCGTCGACCCGCCCGGGCGTGTCTCCGGTGCGGAGCCAGTCGAGCAACTGGTCGCAGTGATCCTTCGGGCCCTCGGCGACCACCTGGACGCGGCCGTCACCGAGATTGACGGCAAATCCGGCGAGTTCGCCGATGCGAAGAGCGTTGGCCCGGGTGAACCAGCGGAACCCGACACCCTGGACCTGACCACGTACCCACGCGGTCACTCGGACAGCTTCATTCATGTGTGCACGCTAACCGGCCAATTGCTCAGTGGTCACTTCTGCCCCTTGCGCCATGGCGTACAGTCCCCCGACAGCGAGGCTCACTCTTATGGGTGAGCCATGTTGACGCTGAGGACGGAAGGAAGACAGCGGATGGGCCGCCATCGACGCTCTGCTCCCCATGCTCCCGAGGCCCCCGGTGCGGGGCCTGTTGACGCTCCGACGGCTGCCCGGCCCGGCGCGCCGGACACCACGCGGCACCGTGGGCATCGCGCGGCGCGCGGCCGCGGTATGACCCCCGTTCGCACCGGACTGCTCGGCGCCTCGGCGGCGGTGGCGATGGGAGCCGTGGCGGTCGCCTCCGGACTGATCCCCGGCAACGGCCAGTTCGACGGGGGCCCGGGCGACCAGGGCGACCGCGTCCGGGCGGGTGCGCTGCCGGAGGCCTCCCGGCCGCTGGGCGGCATCTCCGCGTCCCCGACCGACCGCGGCACGGACGAGGTGAGCCGCGGCAGTGCCCGCCCCAAGGCCCCCGGCACCGGCCATGCCTCCGCCGTCACCACCCCTTCGGCGTCCCCCTCACCGCAGCGGCCGTCCAAATCCCCCACCGGGAAGACCGGTTCGCACCGGTCCGCCAAGCCCGCCGACCGCCCGTCCTCGGCCTCGCCCGAGCGCACCGCGGCAGCGTCGAAAACCCCCGACGCCCAGTCGTCCGCGGAGGCCCAGGTCCTGTCCTTGGTCAATCAGGAGCGCGCCCAGGCCGGCTGCTCCCCCGTGACGGCGGACAAGGAATTGGCCGGTCTCGCACAGGATTTCAGTGACGACATGGCCCGGCGCGACTTCTTCGACCACACCGACCCGGACGGCGACACGCCCTGGGACCGCGCCCGTGACGCGGGCATCGACGACCTCGGCGGCGAGAACATAGCCCGCGGCCAGGCCAACGCCCAGTCCGTCATGGACTCCTGGATGAACAGCCCCGGCCACCGCGCCAACATCCTCAACTGCGAGTACAAGACCCTCGGTGTCGGCGCCCACTTCGGGTCGGGCGGCCCGTGGTGGACGCAGGACTTCGGCTTCTGAGGCAGCCCGTCCGGCGGTGACACCGCCGCACCCGGATGAACGCCCGCGCCGCCCCGTGACGGATCGCGGGGCGGCGCGGGCGTTCCGCGTACCGGGGACCGGAGGCCTGTGGCCCGTAGTACGCCGGTCAGGCGGCGAGGGCGGCGCGGCCCGCGACGACGATGCGGGCCTGCTCGGTGATACGGCGTCCGAGGTGCTCGGCGGTGGCGATATCGGCCTTGTGGACCCCCTCGGCGCCCTGGTCGTTGGGGGACTGGGCTGCGGCACCCAGGAAGAAGCCCAGCCGGTTCAGATCGTTCTCGGACGTGGTGGAGGAGTTCCAGCCGGGGAGCAGGTTGAGGCTGACCCAGCTCATGCCGTGCTGGGCGGCGAGCACCGTGAAGAACTGCAGGGTGTGCAGCTTGTCGCCGCTCTTGGAGGCGGAGTTGGTGAAGCCGGCGGCGAGCTTGTCCTGCCAGGCGCGGGTCGCCCAGCGCTTGGCGCTCGCCTCGGCGAAGGTGTGGAAGGCGCCGGAGGCCGTCCCCATGTAGGTCGGCGAGCCGAAGACGATCGCGTCGGAGGCGTCGAGCTGCTCCCACTGGGCTTCGGTGATCTCGTCGACCTTGATCAGGTGAACGGTGGCACCGGCCTCGACGGCGGCGGCGCGTACGGCCTCGGCCAGTACGGCGGTGTGGCCGAAGCCGGAGTGGTACGCGAGCGAGACGACGGGGGCGGGCAGGGCAGGCGTGGTCACGGCGGTTCTCCTCAAGGTCACGGCATCCCGGGACGGTCGGTGCCCGGGAACGCCGGGCTGCGATGAGGAAAAGAGAAGCACTAACTTTTAGAAAGCGCAACCTAATGGTTAGCGCTGCGCGAGGGTATGGTGTGCCTATGGCGACCGAAACCACCGGCGAGACGGCCGAGGAGCCCACCCCCGGCTGTACGGACGGCCTGGCCTACGACGTCTTCGGGCGCGACTGCCCGTCCCGCGACGCGCTCCGGCACATCACCGACCGATGGGGCAGCCTGACGCTCGGCGCCCTGCTCGACGGGACCTTCCGCTTCAACGAACTGCGGCGCCGGGTGGCCGGGGTGAGCGAGAAAATGCTGGCCCAGACCCTGCACGCACTGGAGCGGGACGGACTCGTGCACCGCGAGGCACAGCAGACCAACCCGCCCCGGGTGGATTACGCGCTGACGCCGCTGGGCGACCAGATCGCCCGTCAACTACGGCTGCTGATCGACCTGGTGGAGGACCGGATGCCGCAGGTCCTCCAGGCCCGCGAGCACTACGACGCCCAGCGCACCGCGGAGTGAGCCGCCGGCCCGCGCTCAGGCGCGCGGCGGCCGCTGGCAGCGGGGGCAGAAGTAGCTGGAGCGGTTCATCCAGGGACGGCGGCGGATCGGGGTACCGCAGCGGCGGCAGGGCTCGTCCTCGCGGCCGTAGGCGTCCAGGGAGCGCTCGAAGTAGCCGGACTCACCGTTGACGTTGACATAGAGGCTGTCGAAGCTGGTGCCGCCGACGGCGAGCGCGGCGTTCATCACGTCCCGTACGTGGCCGAGCAGCTCCGCGGTGCGCGGGCGGGTGAAGGTGGCGGTCGGCCGCTCGTAGTGGAGCTTGCTGCGCCACAGCGCCTCGTCCGCGTAGATGTTGCCGACGCCGCTGATCAGCGTCTGGTCGAGCAGCGCGCGCTTGACGGTGGTCCGGCGGCGGCGCAGCGCGTCGTGGAACGCGGCGTCGTCGAAGGCGGGATCGAGCGGGTCCCGGGCGATGTGCGCGATGACGTCGGGCAGGTGGTCGGTGTCGCCGGGGACGGTGTCGTGCAGCGAAAGACCGCCGAAGGTGCGCTGGTCGACGAAGCGGAGTTCGGTGGCCAGATCGTCGGCGAAGCGGATCCGGATCCGCAGGTGCTTCTCCTCGGGGGCGTCCTGCGGCTGGACCAGCAGCTGGCCGCTCATGCCGAGGTGGGCGAGGATCGCCAGCCCGTGGGTGACGGAGGGCGTGACCATCGGGCTGATGCCCTCCGCCGCGGTCTGGGCGGCCGGACCGCCACCGGTCACCGGGAGCCAGAGGTACTTGCCGCGCCGGCGCGCCGTACCGAGGCGCAGCCCCTTGAGCCGGGCCGCGAAATCGGCCGCCCCGGCCGTGTGCCGGCGGATCGCCCGCGGATGCCGCACCTCGACGGCGTCGATCGTGCGGCCGCTGACCCAGCGCTCCAGTCCGCGGCGTACGACCTCGACCTCGGGCAGCTCGGGCACGGAGGGCTCCTTGGGAACGACGGTGGGGCGAAAGACTTCTGACCCCGTCCGGGGCGACGCGCGGCCGCCCCGGACGGGGTCAGAATCGGTGCTTCAGTGTGCCGACGACGAACCGTCGCCGGCGGCCGGAGCCGAGTTCTCCGCTTCCGGCGACACCTCGTCGCCGGAAGCTGCCGCCTTGGCCGCCTCGTCCGCCGCGGCGCGAATCGCACGCCACGCGGACTCGGCCGCCTGCTGCTCGGCTTCCTTCTTGCTGCGGCCGGTGCCGGTGCCGTACGAGACACCACCGACGCGGGCGGCAGCAGTAAAGGTCTTCTCGTGGTCGGGGCCGGTCTCGGTGACCAGGTACTCCGGAACGCCGAGGCCTTCGGTCGCGGTGAGTTCCTGGAGGCTGGTCTTCCAGTCCAGGCCCGCGCCCAGGCTGGAGGACTTCTCGATCAGCGGGTCGAAGAGCCGGTGCACCAGCTCGCCGGCCGCGTCGAGACCCTGGTCGAGATAGACCGCGCCGATCACCGCTTCAAGGGTGTCGGCGAGGATGGAGGCCTTGTCCCGGCCGCCCGTGCCCTCTTCGCCCCGTCCGAGGCGGATGAAGGCGCCGAGGTCGAGGCCGCGGCCCACCTCGGCAAGCGCACGCGAGTTGACCACCGCGGCCCGGAGCTTGGCCAGCTGGCCTTCCGGGAGATCGGGGTGGATGCGGTACAGCGTGTCCGTGACCACCAGGCCGAGCACCGAATCCCCGAGGAATTCGAGCCGCTCGTTGGTGGGCAGACCGCCGTTCTCGTATGCGTACGAGCGGTGCGTCAGCGCACGCACCAGAAGGGCGGACTCGAGCTGGTACCCGAGCCGCCCTTCCAGAAGCGTGTGGGACGAGGCTGTGTCCGCCGGAGTCGGTTCATCCCCGCGTTTGCGGGAAGTCGAGTTGGCGTCTGACATGGAGCCTGTCACCAGCCGCTCAGACCTCGAGGACCTGGCGCTTGTTGTAGGTGCCGCAGCTCGGGCACGCGATGTGCTGCTGCTTCGGCTCGTGGCAGCGCTCGCACGCCACCAGGGTGGGGACCGCAGCCTTCCACTGCGACCGGCGGTGGCGCGTGTTGCTGCGCGACATCTTCCGCTTCGGAACAGCCACGGCTACTTCTCCTGCTTCTCGTCGACGCCCGCTTCGGCGCCGCCCATGTTGTCCTTCTCGCCGTCCTTGACGGTCCCGGCGAGTCCCTGCAGTGCCGCCCAACGGATGTCGACGGCGTCGTGGTGGTGGTCCGGGTCGTCCGCCAGCCGCACTCCGCAATCGGAGCACAGACCGGGGCAGTCGTCCTGGCACACCGGCTGCATCGGCAGTGCAAGCACCACCGCGTCACGCAGCACGGGTTCGAGGTCGAACAGGTCGTCCTCGAGGAAGAGGGTGTCCTCCTCATCCTCGGCGTCGTCGCCGGCGTCCGCCTCGCGGACCCGGGCATCGGCGTCGGGGTAGGTGAACATCTCCTGGAAGTCCGCGTCGAGCTCTCGCTCCAGCGGCTCCAGACACCTTACGCACTCCCCCTTGACGGTTGCACGGCCGGTGCCTGTGACAAGCACCCCGTCCATGACCGATTCCAGGCGGAGGTCGAGCTCGATCGGTGCGCCCTCGGGTACGCCGATGACCTCATTGCCGAGGTCCCGGGGGGCCTCGGCGGAGCGGGAGACCCTCTTGAGCGCACCGGGACGCCGGCCCAGCTCGCGCGTATCGAACACGAGAGGGGAACGGTGGTCGAGGCGGGCGTTGATGGCTTCCTGCTTTCTACGGGGATTGCGTGCCGCCGTATGCCAGAGGTACTGGATTAGGGCAGCAGAGATCGCGGGAATACGCGCGACCGAAGAGCCAGGATACTGGACGGGCCCCGATAGGCCCAATCCGCTACCGGCCCCCGCCCCGGCCCCGCGGGCAGGACCGCCTACTGGCGCCTCTCCTCGTACTGCCGGAGCTGGTCCAGGTCGATCACGCTGGTGTCGAAGAGGCTGGTCTCGTCCAGCGCACCGGGCCGGGCGGCGGGGTCGTGCGGGGCGTGCTGGGGCTGCTGGGGCACCTGCTGCTGGAGATACGCGTGCGGGTCGTAGCCCTGCTGCTGGGCCTGCTGCTGGGCCTGCTGCTGCCAGTCGTAGCCGTACAGATTCTGGTGCTGGGCGTCCTGGGCGTAGGCCGCCTCCTGCGGCTGCTGCTGATAGCCGTAGACGTCCTGCTGCTGCGGGTAGGCCGCGGGGTCGTAGTAGCCCTGCTGCTGAAGCTGGGGCTGGAGGGGCTGCTGGTGCTCCTGAGGCTGCTGGTGCTGGGGCTGCGTCTGGGGCATCGGGGGCACCTGAGGCGGCTGTGGTGCCTGGGGCGGCTGTGGTGCCTGGTCGGCGCCGATGTCCGCCAGGCCGGCGAGGTAGTCGGCGTCGGCCTGCGGATGCCCGGACCGCGGATCGCCCTGCGCCGCCAGGTGGACGGCCAGCTCATCGATCGCCTGGGCGCCCTGGAGCTTGTCGCGGCCCCGGCCGACCGCCTCCAGCGTCTTGGTCAGCACGGCCTGGAACGCCCCGAACTTGGCGTCCACATAGGCATCGGCGCGCTGCCTGAGGGTCTCCGGGTCGCCGCTGCGCTCCGGGGCCTCGGTGTCCTCGTAGCCCTGCTCGTCGAGCCCCGGGCCGCGGCCGAGCAGCTTCTCGCGGCCGCGGTCGACGGACCCGATGGTCTTGGTGAGCACGACCTCGAAGTTGGCGAGCTTGCTGTCCACGTAGTCGTCGGCCTCGGCGCGGATCTCCTCCGCCTCCCGGCGGGCCTCCGCCAGGATCCGGTCCGCCTCCTCCTGGGACTGCCGGGCGACCTCGGTGTCGGAGATCAGCGATCCGCGCTGGGCGTGCGCGGTCTCGATGATCCGCTCCGCTTCCGCCCGCGCCTCCTCGACCATCTGCTCCCGCCCGCCGAGCAGCTCCTGCGCCTGTGCGAGGGAGCCCGGCAGCGCCGCGCGCACCTCCTCCAGCATGGCGAGCAGCTCGGCGCGGTTGACCACGCACGAGGCCGACATGGGCATGGACCGGGCACCGCCGACGGTCGCGACGATGTCGTCGAGCTTCTTCTGCACGTCCACCTTGGACTCGCCACTCTCTGAAGGGTTTTGAACGACGGAACGGGACGACTGTACGTCCACCGGCCCTCCGCCCGACACCACCTGATGCCCCATCAGTCCGGCATCGCGCGGGGTGCGCCGAGTGCGGTGATCAGTCCTTCTTCCGCAGGCGCTCGGTGAGGGCTTCGAGGACGAACGGCGGGACCAGGTGGGAGACATCGCCGCCCCAGGCGGCGACCTCCTTCACGAGGCTGGAGGAGAGGAAGCTGTAGGTCGGATTGGTGGGGACGAAGAGCGTCTCCACCCCGGACAGGCCGTTGTTCATCTGGGCCATCTGCAGCTCGTAGTCGAAGTCGCTGACGGCCCGCAGTCCCTTGACGATCGCGGGGATGTCGCGCTGCTTGCAGAAGTCGACGAGGAGTCCGTGGAAGGCCTCCACCTCCACGTTGCCGTACTCGGCGGTGGCCCGGCGGATGAGGTCGATCCGCTCGTCGACCGTGAACAGCCCCTGCTTGGACTGGTTGATCATCACGGCGACGTGGACGACGTCGTACAGCTTGGAGGCACGGGCGATGATGTCCAGGTGCCCGTTGGTGATGGGGTCGAATGACCCCGGACAGACGGCGCGGCGCAACTCGGTTTCCTCGCTCTCCGATCCGGTCATGACACGCTTGCTGACGTCGATACGGCGGACGCCGAAGCGGCGCGACCGTACCAAAGCGTCCCCTCGCCGTAGCGACGGGCCTTGATCGCTTCGAAACCGTCCGGCCATGGGAACGTGCCGCCTCTGGTGCTGCGCTCCACGGTGACGAGTGCCTGCTCCGCAAGCCACCCCTGACCACGGAGTGTGAGCAGGATCTCGCAGAGTTCCGCGTCGGACACCACGTAGGGCGGGTCCAGGAAGACGATGTCGTACGGCTCCCCCGGTGCGGGGGCGGCGGCGGTCTGCTCGGCCTTGCCGGCCCGGACCTCGACGCCGGGGAGGCCGACCGTACGGACGTTGTCCCGGATGGTGCGCACCGCGCGGGCATCGGCCTCGACCAGCAGGACGTGCGCGGCACCGCGGGAGAGCGCCTCCAGGCCGACCGCACCGGAACCGCCGTACAGATCGAGGACCCGGGCACCGGCCAGCGGTCCGTCGAGCGACTCCCAGGTGGAGAACATGCCCTCGCGCGCCCGGTCGGAGGTGGGGCGGGTGCCGTTTCCCGGTGGTACGGCCAAGCGGCGGCCGCCGGCCGTACCGGCGATCACGCGGGTCATGGGCCCGTCCTTACGTTGCGCGTGGTCGGTGTGCTGAGGGGGAGCCGGGCAGGCTCCGCACCTCCACGATATTCCGTCAGCCGACGGCCGACGTCCGGCCGGAGCTTCCGGGAAGCGCGGTGCACGGTGATCGATCTCACGTGGCGGCGGGCCGCCGGACCCTGCCCGCCGCGCTCCACTCTCGCCGCGGCCTCTCTCACCCCTTGTCCAGATACTGCTCCCGTTCGTCGTCCAGCAGGGCGGACAGGGCGATCCGCAGCTCCGGATATCCGGACAGCTCGGGGTCGGCGGTGACGAGTTCGGTGGCCTCGTCGCGGGCGGCCGCGATCACCTCCTCGTCCTCGATGACCGCGAGCATCCGCAGCGAGGAGCGGACCCCGGACTGCGCCTGGCCGAGGACATCGCCCTCGCGCCGCTGTTCCAGGTCGATACGGGAGAGTTCGAAGCCGTCCAGAGTGCCGGCCACGGCGGCGAGCCGGGCGCGGGCCGGGCTGGCCTCGGGCATCTCGCTGACCAGCAGGCACAGACCGGGCGCGGAGCCACGGCCGACCCGGCCGCGCAGCTGGTGCAGCTGGGAGACGCCGAAGCGGTCCGCGTCCATGATCACCATGGCGGTGGCGTTCGGGACGTTCACCCCGACCTCGATGACGGTCGTCGCGACCAGCACATCCAGCTCGCCGGCGGCGAACCGGCGCATCACGTCGTCCTTGTCGTCCGGCGCCATCCGGCCGTGCAGGACCGCCACCCGCAGGCCGTCGAGCGGGCCGGCGGTGAGCTGCCCGGCGATGTTGAGCACCGCGAGCGGCGGGCGCTTCTCCTCCGCGTCCTCCGGTGAACTCGCCTTGGCCGCCGCGCCCTTGGAGCCTGCCGCGCCCTTCTTCGCCCCCTTGGGCGCGTCCTCCTCGTCGCCGATCCTCGGGCAGACCACATAGCCCTGGTGGCCGGCCGCGACCTCTTCGCGGACCCGCTCCCAGGCGCGCGCGAGGAAGTGCGGCTTGTCCTTGGCGGGCACCACATGGCTGGCGATCGGTGAGCGTCCGGCGGGGAGCTGGTCCAGGACGGAGGTCTCCAGATCGCCGAAGACGGTCATGGCGACCGTGCGCGGGATGGGCGTCGCCGTCATCACCAGCAGATGGGGCGGCTGTTTGCCCTTGCCGCGCAGCGCGTCCCGCTGCTCGACGCCGAACCTGTGCTGTTCGTCGACGACGACCAGCCCCAGGTCGTGGAACTGCACCTTGTCCTCGATCAGGGCATGGGTGCCGACGACGATCCCGGCCTCGCCGGTGACCAGGTCGAGCAGGGCCTGGCGGCGGGCGGCGGCCCCCATGGAGCCGGTCAGCAGCACCACTTTGGTGCCCCGCTCCGCGCCGCCGAGCATCCCGCCCTCGGCCAGCTCCCCCATCATCTCGGTGATCGAGCGGTGGTGCTGCTGGGCCAGGACCTCGGTCGGCGCCAGCATCGCGGCCTGGCCGCCGCTGTCGACCACGCCGAGCATGGCGCGCAGCGCGACCATGGTGTTGTGCGTGACGGTGAAGTGGTCGGTCACATAGGCGTGGCCGGGGTGCCGGACGCTGATGCACTGGACGGGTTTGCGGCCGGCGTACTCGATGACCCGGATGGCGCGCCGGAAGCCGGTGCCGTCCTCCGGGCGGCCGGCGGACCCGCCGGGCACCGCATGCTCACGGCCCGCGTCGCGGAAGGGCGGATACCCGGCCGGCAACGCCACCGAGACGTCGTACGCGCCGTCCCGTACGGGATGGAGCCGGGCCCCGCCGCCCAGGGAACGCACCAGCCAGGCCAGGTCGTCAGCCAGGGGGCCGGCCGCCGCGCGGTACACCGCGGCGCCCCCCGCGCGCATGCCACCGGCGTCCATCAGGCCCTGCACCACGGCCAGCCGGTCCTTGAGCGGGGCGTTGCGGTACGCGGACGGCACCCGGTCCGCCGGGCGGCCGGCGCCGGCCTCGCCCAGCGCCCGCCCCACCTCGTAAGGGTCGAGCGGCCGGGCCTCGCCGCCCTCCAGGTCCACCGGCGTGGCCGGGGCGATGGACCACTTGGGGCGGCCGTCGGCCCGCAGCAGATCCCCCCGCAGTTCACGGGTGGTCAGCACCTGCTCCCCCGTACCGCGGGTCCCGACGATCCACAGATGCTCGTCATCGCACTCGACGGTGCTCCCGTCGGACAGCACGAGGCGCCACACCTCCCGCTCGCCCTGCGGGAAGACGCCGTCCACCACGGCGAGCTCGCCGCTCGGCACCACCACCTCGGTGCCGACGGTCATCTCCCCCATGGGACGGAAACCGCGCGGCGTCAGCACCAGTGCGTCCAGCGGCTGCGCCTTGCCGGAGCCCACCTCGCCCTGGAGGAGGCGGTGCATGGGGTGCTCGGTCGCCAGGTCGTCGAAGATCTCCTGGCTGACCTTCTGCTGGCCTTCGGTGAGGGTGAAGGGCAGCTTGGCGTCGAAGGCGTCGAGGATGCCGCCCTCGGTCAGGGTCCGTGCCACGGCGGGGAGTTGGGTCTCGGCGCGGCGGCGCCGGGCGAGCGCGACCTGGAGGACGAAGGCCTCGTCCCACTTCAGCCGGGCCCGCGCATCGGCGATATCGGCCTTGGTGGCCGGACGGTGGATCTTCAGCAGGGCCTCGGTGAGCGGGACCAGCGCCCGGCCCTCGCGCAGCGATTCCGGCAGCGGGTCGATAGCGTCCCGCGCGCTGGGCAGCACCGCGTCGACCGCCTTGGCGATCTTCCAGGACGCCATCTGCTGGCAGGCCGGGTAGATCGGCATGAGCTGGTTGGCGAAGGCGCTGACGGCGTCCTCCCCGTCGTCGGCCGTGCGGTCGAGGAGCTCGTATTCGGGGTGGGCGAGCTGCAGTTTGCGGTTGAAGACCGAGACCTTGCCGGCGAACATCGCGCGGCGCCCCGGGAGCAGGTCCTTGTGGGGCTTGTGGATGCCCTTGCCGAAGAAGACCAGCCGGAGCCGCCCGCTGCCGTCGGTGAGCGTCACCTCCAGGCGCTGTCCCCGGCCGCCGTTGAACTTCAGCACCCGGGCGTCCGCGACCTGCGCGACGACCGTGACGTGTTCGTCCAGCGGGAGGTCCGCGAGACGGGTCAGCTCACCGCGCTCGGCATAGCGGCGCGGATAGTGGTGCAACAGGTCGCCGACCGTATGCAGGTCGAGATGCTCGGCCAGCACCTTCGCGGTGGTGCCACCGAGGATTTTCTTCAGGGGTTCGTCGAGCGCTGCCACGCATCCATTGCACACCACACCTGTGACAATCGCGGTTCACCCACCGGTCCGGTGCGCTCACTCCACGCCGATGAGCAGCGGCGCCGCGTGCTGTCCGCCCTCGTAGACGACCGTGTCCACGGCGAGATGGCGCTCGCGGACATGGCGCTCCAGCCGCTCTGCGAGCGCGCCGGGCGCGTCCGCGCCGAGGACCAGGGTGACCATCTCCCCGCCCGCGGACAGCATCCGGTCGAGCACGGTCATCGCGGTGCGGGTGAGGTCGGAGCCGATCACCACGACATCGCCGTCGATCAGGCCGAGGACGTCCCCGGCCTGGCAGACCCCGGCCATCGTCCACGACTGCCGCTCGGCGACCGCCAGCTCGGCGTAGCGGGTGGCGCCCGCCGCCGCGGTCATCGCGACCACGTCCTCGTCGAAGCTGCGGCCCGGTTCGTGCACGGCCAGCGCCGCGATGCCCTGGACGGCGGCGCGGGTGGGGATCAGCGCGACCCGGACTCCTTCGGTGCGGGCCTGTTCGGCGGCGGCCGCCGCGGTGTGCCGCAGATCGGGGTCGTTCGGCAGCAGCATCACCTCACGGGCGTGCGCCTGCCGGATCGCCTGCACGAGTTCGCCGCTGGCGGGCGGCTCCCCGGGGCGTACGGCGACCGGCATCGCGCCGGCCTCCGCGCACAGTCCGGCGAGCCCGGCGCCCGGCACCACCGCGACCACGGCGCGCGCCGTCATGGCCGGCTCCTTGGTGCGGGAGGCGCCGCCGAAGTGCGTGATGCGCACCCGGTAGGGGCGGCCCGCCTCGATGCCGGCCTCCACCGCGGCGCCCGCGTCGTCGACATGGACATGGACGTTCCACAGGCCGTCCCCGCCGACCACCACCAGGGAGTCGCCGAGCCCGTCGAGCCGGGTCCGCAGCCGCGCCACCGCCGCGTCCCCGGCCTCCAGCAGATAGATCACCTCGAAGGCGGGCCCCTCCGGGTCCCCGCGGCCCTCCGCCGCCGCCCCGTCCGCGACCTCGCAGCCGGCGGCCTCGGGGAGCGGGGCGTCGGCCCGTACGGCGACCGGTGTCACCGAGACCTCCCCGGACAGCGCGTCCGCGAGCGCCCCCAGCAGGGCGACCAGTCCACAGCCGCCGGCGTCGACCACACCGGCCCGGCCGAGGACCGCGAGCTGGCCGGGGGTCGCCTGCAGCGCGGTGCGGGCGCCCTCGTGGGCGGCGCGGGCGACCTCGGCGGCACCGGCAGCACCGGCGGCGGCCCGCTCCGCGGCGTCGGCGGCGGCGGTCGCGACCGTCAGGACGGTGCCCTCCACGGGGTGGGCGACGGCCTCGTACGTCGATGCGGCGGCCCGGCGCAGCGCCCGCCGCAGCGCGTCGGCCGAACCGTCGGTGGCCGCGAGCACCTCCGTCATCCCGCGCAGCAGCTGCGCCACGATCGTGCCGGAGTTGCCGCGCGCCCCGATGAGCGCGCCGTGGGCCATGGCGCCGATGGCGTCGGCGAGGCAGGGGGCGGTGCCGGCCGAGGTGTGTCCGTCGAAGGCGGCCTCGACCGCGCGGGCGGCCGATTCGAGCGTCAGATAGAGGTTGGTGCCGGTGTCGCCGTCGGCCACCGGGTAGACGTTGATCGCGTCGATCCGCTCGCGTTCCCGGCCGAGCGCCTCCAGAGCCAGCCCGCACCAGGAGCGGACCGCGGCGGCGTCGAGCGGGTACGGCACGTCGTCCTCCTGGGTCACGGGATGCACCGCACAGTAGCCGCGCTCCGGCAGGGCGGCCGGGGCGGGGGCCCGGGGGTGCGTGGTAGTTTCGTTCTACGGGAGCGGTCGTTGTATGCTGCTCCGGTTGCCCGATGAGAATCGGGCCATTCCTCTCCTGACGGTGCCGGTAGGGCAATGCACTCGGCTCGTCGGGATTTCACCGTAAGTGCATCTGAAGTCTTTGGAGTGACCCGTGGCTGCCAACTGCGACGTCTGCGGCAAGGGGCCGGGCTTCGGCAAGAGTGTCTCGCACTCGCATCGCCGTACCAACCGTCGTTGGAACCCCAACATCCAGACGGTGCGTGCAGTGATCGGGCGCACGCCGAAGCGGCTGAACGCCTGCACCTCGTGCATCAAGGCCGGCAAGGTCTCGCGCTGACGTCTTAGCCGTAGCGCAGCCCAGCCGGTTGCTTGTGAAGCCGGTCCACCTTCGTGGTGGGCCGGCTTCTGCCGTTCCCGGAGCCGGACACGGACCCGGCGGCGCCCCGCCGTGGCGCCGCCGTGAGCGCCGTCAGTGCGCGCCGCGCCAACGCCAGCCGTGATCCACGGGCCCGATCCCCGCGCCCAGCCGGAAGCCGGCCGCGAGGGCGCCGGTGACGTAGGCCTTCGCCGCCGCGGCGGCCTGCGGGACGGTGTCCCCCTTGGCGAGCTGCGCGGCCAGTGCGCTGGCGAGGGTGCAGCCGGTGCCGTGGGTGTGCCGGTTGTCGTGGCGGGGCGCACGCAGCCAGTGCTCCTCGGTGCCGTCGGTGAGCAGATCGACGGCGCTGTCGCCGGACCCGCGGCCGGCCGTCAGATGGCCGCCCTTGATGAGGGCCCAGCGCGGCCCGAAGTCCAGGATCGCCCCGGCCGCCCGCCGCAGGTCGGCCTCCTCCTCGACCCGTACGCCGGTCAGCTGGGCGACCTCGTCCAGGTTGGGGGTGGCGACGGTGGCGGTCGGCAGCAGCGCGCCGCGGACCGCGTCCAGGGCGGTGGCGGCGAGCAGCGCATCGCCGTGCTTGGAGACCCCTACGGGATCGACGACGACCGGGACCCGCAGTCCGGCGAGCAGTTCCGCGACGGTTTCGACGAGTTCGGCCGAGGAGAGCATCCCGGTCTTCACCGCCTGCGCGCCGATGTCGTCGACGACGCTGCGGAACTGGGCCCGTACGGCCTCGGCGGGCAGGTCCCACGCGCCCTGCACGCCCAGGGAGTTCTGGGCGGTGACGGCGGTGAGCACGCTCATGCCGTGGGTGCCGAGCGCCAGCATCGTCTTCAGGTCGGCCTGGATGCCCGCGCCGCCGCCGGAGTCGGACCCGGCGACGGTCAGGACGCGTGGAGGTATGTGCATACCGCCGAATCTACCGGCGGCACACCTCGGTCCTGCGGGCGCCCGTCCCGGGCGGCCCGTATCCCTTGGGGGACTATTCGGCGTCCCCGTTGTCGCCGAAGTGGTCCCAGCCGGCCTTCACCCACGGGGCGCCGTCCACCGTCACCTGGGGCAGCGCGGAGGGGTGGAGCACCTCGCCGATGACCTTCCACCGGGCGGGCAGCTTCACATCGGGCGGGAAGGTGGCCACGATCGCATGGTCCTCACCGCCGTTGAGCACCCACTGCATCGGGTCCACGCCCACGGCGGTGCCGATGTCGGACATCTGCGTGGGGATGTCGATGCCCGCGGACCGCAGATCGATCCGGACCTTGCTGGCCTCGGCGATGTGCCCGAGGTCGGCGACCAGGCCGTCGCTGACGTCCGTCATGGCGGTGGCGCCGAGTCCGGCCGCCGCGGGGCCCGCGTGGTACGGCGGCTCGGGGCGGCGGTGGGCCTCCACGAAGGCGCGCGGCGAGCGGAAGCCGCGGGAGAGGACGGCGTGCCCGGCGGCGGACCAGCCGAGCCAGCCGGTCACCGCGACCACGTCGCCGGGCTGGGCGCCGGCCCGGGTGACCGGCTCCTGGTTGCGCAGATCGCCGAGCGCGGTGATGGCGACGGTGATGGTGTCGCCGCGTACGACGTCCCCGCCGACGACCGCGGCGCCCGCCACCTGGCACTCGTCGCGCAGCCCGTCCATCAGCTCGGTGGGCCAGGTCGCGGGGAGTTCCGCGGGGACGACCAGGCCGAGCAGGATCGCGGTGGGCACCGCGCCCATCGCCGCGATGTCGGCGAGGTTCTGCGCTGCGGCCTTGCGGCCGACGTCGTAGGCGGTGGACCAGTCGCGCCTGAAGTGCCGGCCTTCCAGGAGGATGTCGGTGCTGGCGACCACCCTCCGGTCCGGCGCGGTGACCACCGCGGCGTCGTCACCCGGCCCGATCCGTACGGCCGGAGTGGAGGTGAGCCGGGAGGTGAGCTCCCTGATCAGCCCGAACTCCCCCAGCTCGCCCACGGTGCCCTTCATGCTGTTGCCCTTCCCATGTGTACGGACGGTCCGTACGTGGCTGACGACTGTGCCGCACTTGCCGAGTTCACCGCGCGGGTCTCCCCGCTCCGCACGGTGACGCGGTACCGTGGCGTCCCTTCTTCCCACATGATCCTCGTAGCCGCCCTGGAGGTTCCGTGGTACAGGCCTACATCCTGATCCAGACCGAGGTCGGCAAGGCCTCGGCGGTAGCTGAGGTGATCTCCAAGATCCACGGCGTGCTGCAGGCCGAGGACGTGACCGGGCCCTATGACGTCATCGTGCGCGCACAGGCCGACACCGTCGATGAGCTGGGCCGCATGGTGGTCGCCAAAGTCCAGCAAGTGGAAGGCATCACCCGCACCCTTACCTGCCCGGTCGTGCATCTCTAGCTCCCCCGTATCCTCGGCCGGGTGATCTCTGCGCGCCGTCGGCACCTGGCCCTGCCCGCGCTCACCGTGCTGTTCGCCGCGGTGAGCTGTTCGCCTTCCGAAGACGTGGCCGTCCCCTCCCCCGAGGGTGCGGCCGCGCGGTATTGCAAGGCGCTCCACCAGGAGTTGCCGCACACCGTGGACGGACTGAAGCGGGCCACCGCCGAACCGGTCTCCGACTTCACTGCCATGTGGGGCGATCCTGCCGTGAAACTGCGCTGCGGGGTACCGAAGCCCGACGTCCTGACGCACGGGAGTGAACATTACAACCCCTACGCCGACGCGGCGGAAGTCAACGGGGTCCGATGGCTCTTCGAGAAGCAGGACGACGGCTACCGCTTCACGACCGTGCTGCGCAAGGCCTATGTCGAGGTGACCGTGCCCGGGAAGTACGCCCCCGAGGTCGATGCGCTCACCGACCTCGCGGGCGCCGTGAAGAAGACCGTTCCCGTAGGGGTCTAGGGCTTGCCCTCGTCCAGGGCCTGCCCTCAAGGATCAGCCGGATCAGGGCAGGACCGGGCCCGGGAACCCGCGTGGCTCAGCGCAGCCCCGTGGAGCGGTGCAGCGCGGCCTGGAGCAGCCGGTCGATCAGCTCCGGGTAGCTCACCCCGCTCTCCTGCCACATCCGCGGGTACATCGAGATGGGCGTGAATCCGGGCAGCGTGTTGATCTCGTTGATCACGAACTCGCCGTTGTCCTGCAGGAAGAAGTCCGCGCGCACCAGGCCCTCGCAGGACGCCGCCTCGAAGGCCGCGACCGCCAGCTCCTGGACCTGCGCGGTCTGCTCGGCGGTCAGCGGCGCGGGCACGATCCCGTCGGCCGAGTCGATGTACTTGGCCTCGAAGTCGTAGAAGTCGTGGGCGGTGACCGGCGGGATCTCGGCCGGCACGCTGGCCCGCGGGCCGTCCTCGAACTCCAGCACCCCGCACTCGATCTCGCGGCCGCTCAGCAGCGACTCCACGAGGATCTTGGGGTCGTGCGCCCGGGCCTCCTCGATCGCCTCGTCCAGGCCGCCGAGATCGTCGACCTTGGTGATGCCCATGGACGAGCCGGCCCGGGCGGGCTTCACGAAGAGCGGCCAGCCGTGCTCCGCGGCGAAGTCCACGATCTTCTTACGGGCGGCGGCAGGGTCCTTTTCCCACTCCCGCGGGCGGATGACCTCGTACGGGCCGACCGGCAGCCCGAAGGAGGTGAACACCCGCTTCATGTAGTCCTTGTCCTGGCCGACGGCGGAGGCGAGCACGCCCGAGCCGACGTAGGGCACCCCGGAGAGCTCCAGCAGGCCCTGCAGGGTGCCGTCCTCCCCGTAGGGGCCGTGCAGGACGGGGAAGACGACGTCGACCTCGCCGAGCGCCTTGGGCACCGAGCCCGGCTCGCTGTAGACGACCTCGCGGTTGGTCGGGTCGACGGGGAGCACCACGCCGCCCTCGGTGGACTCGGCGAGCGCGGCCACGGTGGGCAGCTGCCGGTCCGCGATGGCCATCCGCTCGGGGTCGTCGGCGGTCAGCGCCCAGCGGCCGTCCGTGGTGATGCCGATGGGCAGCACGTCGTACTTCTCGCGGTCGATGGCACGCAGCACGGCGCCGGCCGTGAGCACGGAGATGGCGTGCTCGGAGCTGCGGCCGCCGAACACGACGGCGACGCGGGGCTTGTGGGAGGAGGTCTCGCTGCTCATATCGGGTTGAGGGTACCTGCTGACCGGCACGGAGTCAGTGCTGCGGCGGCCGTTGGTGGCGTCGCGCCGGGGTGCCGTGGGCCACGGGACCCCGGCGAACGGCGCCGGACCGGGTCATTCGGTGCCGATTTCAGTGCCGCTCGGACTTGGCGCTGCGCGACATCAGGTCCTTGAGGGCGACCATCGGCGGCTTGCCCTCGTGGACGATCTCCACCACCGTCTCGGTGAGCGGCATGTCGACGCCGTGCCTGCGGGCCAGATCCAGCACGGATTCGCAGGACTTGACGCCCTCGGCGGTCTGCTTGGTGACCGCGATGGTCTCCTGGAGCGTCATTCCCCGGCCGAGGTTGGTGCCGAAGGTGTTGTTGCGCGACAGCGGCGAGGAGCAGGTGGCGACGAGGTCGCCCATGCCGGCCAGGCCGGCGAAGGTGTGCGCGTCGGCCCCCATGGCGAGGCCGAGCCGGGTGGTCTCGGCGAGACCGCGGGTGATCAGGGACGCCTTGGCGTTGTCGCCCAGGCCCATACCGGTGGCGATGCCGACGGCGAGCGCGATGACGTTCTTGACCGCGCCGCCCAGTTCACAGCCCACCACGTCGGTGTTGGTGTACGGGCGGAAGTAGGACGTGTGACAGGCGGCCTGGAAGCGCCGGGCGACCGCCTCGTCGGCGCAGGCCACGACCGCGGTGGCGGGCTGCCGGGCGGCGACCTCCTTGGCGAGGTTGGGGCCGGTCAGCACCGCGACCCGCTCCGCGGGCACCTTGGCGACCTCCTCGATGACCTCGCTCATGCGCTTGGCCGTGCCCAGTTCGACGCCCTTCATCAGGGAGACCAGGACCGTGTCGGCGGGCAGCAGGGGCGCCCATTCGGCGAGATTGGCGCGCAGCGTCTGGGCGGGGACGGCCAGCACGGCGAACTCCGCGCCGCGGGCCGCTTCCGCCGGGTCGGTGGTGGCCCGTACGGCCGCGGGGAGCTCGACCCCCGGCAGATAGTCGGGGTTCGTACGGCCGTTGTTGATGGCGTCGACCAGGGCCTCGCGGCGCCCCCACAGGGTCACCTCGCATCCCGCGTCGGCGAGCACCATCGCGAAGGCGGTACCCCAGGACCCCGTGCCGTAGACGGCGCAGCGCGTCACTTGCTTTCATCCTCCTGTGCCTGCTGGGTGCTTCGGGCCTGCTGCGGGCCGACGGCCGGTTCGGTGGCGGCGGCCGGTTCGGCGGGGGTCCTGTCCGCTCCGGCGCCCTGGGTGGCCTTGGCGGCTTCCCGGGCGGCGCGGCGCTCCCGGGCGATCGCCTTGCGCCAGTCGTACGGTTCGGCCGGCGCGGGCTCGCCGCGGACGACGGCCAGCTGCTCGGTGATCGCGGCCATGATGACGTCGGTGGCGGCCCGCAGCACCTCGGCGGTCGGTTCCCGGTCGTAGAAGGCGCTCAGGTCGACCGGCGGTCCCGCCTGCACCCGCAGCGTCTTGCGCGGGAAGAGGCGGAGCTTCTTCTCCTTGGCGTACGGCGGCATCGCGTCGTTGGCGCCCCACTGCGCGACGGGAATGACCGGCGCCTTCGTCAGCAGCGCCACCCGCGCGGCACCCGTCTTGCCCTGCATGGGCCACAGCTCGGGGTCGCGGGTGAGGGTGCCCTCGGGGTAGAAGGCCACGCATTCGCCCTTGTCGATGGCGGTGACGGCGGCGCGGAACGCGTTGGCGGCGTCGGTGGTTTCCCGGTAGACGGGGATCTGTCCGGTGCCGCGCATCATCAGGCCGACAAAGCCGCTCCGGAAGAGTCCGGCCTTGGCGAGGAATCGGGGGACCCGCCCGGTGTTGTACTGATAGTGCGCATACGAGAGCGGATCGAGATACGAGTTGTGGTTGACCGCGGTGATAAATCCGCCGTCGGCCGGAATGTGGTCCATTCCCCGCCAGTCCCGCTTGAACAGAACCAAGAGCGGCGGTTTGCAGATGACCGCGGCCAAGCGGTACCAGAAGCCGATTCTGCGGCGGGACACTGGGACACCCTCCTTGTGGGGACCTGCGAAGCTGCTGCGGGCCGGCAGCCGCACAAGTGTCGCCCCAGGTACCCGCTCTGTCGAGGACACCGTAACCCCGACGCTCCCGCGGAGCGGCGGCAGCAGGTGAGAATGGCGGCGATGCGACGAGACGGAGCGGATGTGGGATGGAGCCTGGTGGTGCCGCTGAAACCACTGGTGCGGGCCAAGAGCAGGCTCTCCCGGGCCGCGGGGGAAGAGTTCCGGCCACGGCTGGCCCTCGCCTTCGCCCTGGATACCGTGACAGCGGCGCTGGCCTGCGACGACGTCCGGGATGTGGCGGTTGTCACGGATGACCAGCTGGCCGGGGAGCGTCTGGCGGCGCTGGGCGCGCGGATCGTGCCCGACACACCGGCCCGCGGTCTCAACGCGGCGCTGGCCCATGGAGCGAGCGTGGTCCGGGCGCGTCGCCCGGGCGCGGCGGTCGCCGCGCTGAACGCCGACCTCCCGGCACTGCGCCCCGCCGAACTGGAACTGGTGCTCCATTCCGCTTCGCTATTTCCCCGTGCATTTCTCGCGGATGCGGCGGATATCGGGACAACACTTCTGACCGCGACTTCCGGAGTGGAATTGGAACCGGCATTCGGAGGTGCGTCGCGGGCCCGTCACCTGGCATCCGGAGCGCGGGAGATCACCGGCCCTGAGGTGCCCTCGGTACGCCGGGACGTGGACACCGGCGAGGATCTGCTGGCCGCCCTGGCGCTGGGCGTGGGCCCGCACACGGCGCTCCAGGCGCCGCGTCCCGCCCCGGGGGCGGCCGCGCCGGAGGGGTCGGAGCGGCCGTCGCCTCCGCAGGTCAGAGCGTCTGGAGCGTGATCAGGACGATCCGGCGGGCGTCGCCTTCGCCGGTGAGGTCGATACGGACCCGCTGACCGGGCCGCAGCAGCAGCAGACCGCCGGCGTCGAAGGCCGCCGCGTCGAAGGGCAGCGGGGTGCCGTCGTCCAGCAGCACGCTGCCGGAGCGGGTCTCGGAGTCGTACGTATACGCGGTGGCCTGCATGGGAGAGAGCCTAGACGAGGAGGTCCCGGGCCCCTTCGGCCGCCCGTACGGCGAGCGAAGGAGCCCGGGACCTGCTCGCCGGACGGCGGCCGAACGCACCGCGGGCCGGGCTCCCCGAAGGGAGACCGGCCCCACGCGTGGCGTCGCGGTCGCTGAATTACCGCTTGCGGGCGGTGGTCTTCTTGGCGGTGGTCTTGCGTGCGGTGGCCTTCTTCGCGGGGGCCTTCTTCGCCGTCGTCTTCTTCGCGGGCGCGGTCTTCTTCGCCGTCGCCTTCTTCGCGGTGGTCTTCTTGGCCGTGGTCGCCTTCTTGGCGGCGGCCTTCGCCGGGGCCTTCTTCGCCGTCGTCTTCTTGGCGGTGGCCTTCTTCGCCGCGGTGGTCTTCTTCGCCGCGGTCTTCTTCGCCGTCGTCTTCTTGGCGGCGGCCTTCTTGGCGGTGGCCTTCTTCGCGGCTGCCTTCTTGATGGCGGCGCCGCCGGTGAGGCTGCCCTTCGGGGCCTTCTTCACGGAGACCTCGCCGCCCTTGGGGAGCTTCTTCGAGCCGCTCACCAGGTCCTTGAAGCCCTGACCGGCGCGGAAGCGCGGCACCGAGGTCTTCTTGACCCGCACGCGCTCACCCGTCTGCGGGTTGCGGGCATAGCGGGCCGGACGGTCGACCTTCTCGAACGAACCGAATCCGGTGACCGAAACGCGGTCGCCGGAGACAACTGAACGGACGATTGCGTCCAGTACAGCGTCCACCGCGTCCGCGGCGTTCTGACGGCCGCCGAGCTTGTCGGCAATGGCTTCTACGAGCTGCGCCTTGTTCACGTCTTCCCCTTCGGAGACATTGCTGGAACGAAAGTTTCCAAGCTTTTTCGCACGTTAGGCAGATATATACCGCAAATCAAACACGAAACGGGCTAATCACCCTTGTGCCGCAACGAACTCGACCTTCACGGACTTCTGTCGGCGTGCACATCTTCGGGATAACGACCTTCGTCGAGGTCATCCATGAACCACTCCAGACGCCTTGCCGCGTCCGCAAGATCGTGTTTAGCCGCGGCCGTGATGACGAGCAGCTTCCGGGTCAGCGCCATCCGTACGCCCTCCGGGACTTGCAGTGTCCGCACTCTTGTATGTGCGTCCTTGAGCCGGTCGGCGACGAGACCGTAGAGCTCGAGTTGGTCGTCGCGTTCCATGCGCTAATTGTGCCATCTGCGGCGAGTTGTCGCTTCACGGGGCCTCAACAGCCGCCTCAACACGGCGATGCGCCCCCTGCCAACTGCACAGGGGGCGCATCGTACGCAATATAGCTTTGAGCCATAAAACCCGAGGTCAGACCTCGATGGTACGCGGCTTGAACGGCGGCCGGTTCGCCTCGTACTCCACGATGGACGACTCCTCCCGAAGGGTGAGGCTGATGTCGTCCAGCCCCTCCAGCAGGCGCCAACGCGCGTTCTCGTCCAGCTCGAAGTCGGCGGTGACACCCTCGGCGCGAACCTGCCGGCCGACCAGGTCGACCGTCACCTCGGCGGTCGGGTCGGCCTCCAGCAGCGTCTGCAGCCGGTCGACGGTCTCCTGCGGCAGGACCACCGTCAGCAGCCCGTTCTTGAGGGAGTTGCCGCGGAAGATGTCCGCGAACCGCGAGGAGATGACGGCCTTGAACCCGTAGTTCTGCAGCGCCCAGACGGCGTGCTCACGTGAGGATCCGGTGCCGAAGTCGGGGCCGGCGACCAGCACCGTGGCGCCCTTGTAACGCTCCTGGTTGAGGACGAACTGCGGGTCCTTGCGCCAGGCCTCGAACAGCCCGTCCTCGAAGCCGTCGCGGGTGACCTTCTTGAGCCAGTGGGCCGGGATGATCTGGTCGGTGTCGACGTTGCTGCGGCGCAGCGGGACGGCCCGGCCGGTGTGGGTGGTGAAAGCTTCCATGGTTCAGACTCCCGCGGGCGTGGCGACGGCGACGTCGGACAGATCGGCCGGTGAGGCCAGATGGCCGAGAACCGCCGTTGCGGCGGCGACCTGCGGCGAGACCAGGTGCGTACGGCCGCCCTTGCCCTGCCGGCCCTCGAAGTTGCGGTTCGAGGTGGATGCGGAACGCTCACCGGGCGCCAGCTGGTCGGGGTTCATGCCCAGACACATCGAGCAGCCCGCGTGCCGCCATTCGGCGCCCGCCGCGGTGAAGACCTTGTCCAGCCCCTCGGCGACGGCCTCCAGGGAGACCCGCACCGAGCCGGGGACGATCAGCATCCGTACGCCGTCGGCGACCTTGCGGCCTTCCAGGATCTCGGCCGCGGAGCGCAGGTCCTCGATACGGCCGTTGGTGCACGAACCTACGAAGACGGTGTCCACGCCGATCTCGCGCAGCGGCTGACCCGCCGTCAACCCCATGTATTCCAGGGCCTTTTCGGCGGCGTACCGCTCCGAGGCGTCCTCGTACGAAGCCGGATCGGGGACGTTCGCCGAAAGCGGCGCGCCCTGGCCGGGGTTGGTGCCCCAGGTGACGAACGGCGCCAGTGCGGAAGCGTCGATGCGCACCTCGGCGTCGAAGACCGCGTCGTCGTCGGTGCGCAGCGTCTTCCAGTACGCGACCGCGGCGTCCCAGTCCTCGCCCTGGGGGGCGTGGTCGCGGCCCCGCAGGTAGTCGAAGGTGGTCGCGTCCGGGGCGATCATGCCGGCCCGCGCGCCCGCCTCGATCGACATGTTGCAGATGGTCATCCGGGCTTCCATCGACAGCTTCTCGATGGCCGAGCCGCGGTATTCCAGGACGTAGCCCTGGCCGCCGCCGGTGCCGATCCTGGCGATGATCGCCAGGATCAGGTCCTTGGCGGTGACGCCCTCGGGCAGCTCACCGTCGACGGTGATCGCCATGGTCTTGAAGGGCGCCAGCGGCAGCGTCTGGGTGGCCAGTACGTGCTCCACCTGGCTGGTGCCGATGCCGAACGCCAGCGCGCCGAAGGCTCCGTGGGTGGAAGTGTGGCTGTCACCGCAGACCACGGTGGTGCCGGGCTGGGTCAGTCCCAACTGCGGTCCCACAACGTGGACAACGCCCTGCTCGACATCGCCCAGCGGGTGCAGCCGGACCCCGAACTCCGCACAGTTCTTGCGCAGCGTCTCCAGCTGGGTGCGCGAGACCGGGTCGGCGATCGGCTTGTCGATGTCGAGGGTCGGGGTGTTGTGATCCTCGGTGGCGATGGTCAGGTCCGTACGGCGCACCTGGCGGCCGGCCTTGCGGAGGCCGTCGAACGCCTGCGGGCTGGTGACCTCGTGCAGGAGGTGGAGATCGATGAAGAGAAGGTCGGGCTCGCCTTCCGCGCGCCGGACGACATGGTCGTCCCAGACCTTCTCCGCGAGTGTCCGTCCCATCGCTTTCCCTCCGGCCGGCCTCAGTGCCGGCTTTTCTCGTCCGTGCGCGATGCCCGTAGAAATCCCCTTGCCGGGCCTTGCGCCGTGCCCTGGTCCAGGGCCACACCTACAGATTGACGACTTCCCTGGAAAATTGAACTTGCGTTTCACAGTGTGAGACGCGAGTATCGTTGCATGGACAACTCTAGCGGCGTCGGCGTTCTCGACAAGGCAGCTCTGGTTTTGAGTGCCCTGGAGTCCGGTCCGGCCACCCTCGCCGGGCTGGTCGCGGCGACAGGGCTTGCACGACCCACGGCCCACCGGCTGGCCGTGGCTCTGGAACACCACCGGATGGTGGCGAGGGACATGCAGGGCCGGTTCATCCTGGGCCCACGGCTGTCCGAGCTGGCCGCGGCGGCCGGCGAGGACCGCCTGCTGGCCACGGCGGGTCCGGTACTCACCCACCTCCGCGATGTGACGGGCGAGAGCGCCCAGCTCTATCGCCGGCAGGGCGATATGCGGATCTGTGTGGCGGCGGCGGAGCGGCTGTCCGGATTGCGGGACACCGTCCCGGTCGGCTCCACGCTCCCCATGAAGGCGGGCTCGGCCGCCCAGATCCTGATGGCCTGGGAGGAGCCCGAGCGGCTGCACCGCGGTCTGCAGGGCGCCCGCTTCACGGCCACCGCGCTGTCCGGCGTACGGCGCCGCGGCTGGGCCCAGTCGATCGGCGAGCGGGAGCCGGGCGTGGCCTCGGTCTCCGCCCCCGTGCGCGGCCCCTCGAACCGTGTGGTGGCCGCCGTATCGGTCTCCGGCCCGATCGAGCGGCTGACCCGCCACCCGGGCCGGATGCACGCCCAGGCGGTCATCGACGCGGCGGCCCGCCTCTCCGAGGGCCTGCGGCGCACCGGCTGAGCACCCGGCGGCGGGGCGGGCCGGGGCGGGGGCCGTTGCCGCTTGCGGTCACCATGCCGAAAAGGCCGCGCACCGACTGAGCACCCCGCAGTGGGGCGGACCGAGGCAGGGGCCATCGCCGCCCGCGGTCACGATGCCGAAAAAAGGCGGCCCCGTGCGGACCGTCCGCACGGGGCCGCCCCAGGCCCTCAGGCCGCCATCCGGTCCACGGCCCGCTCCCCGCGGCGGCCGACCGGCACCACCCCCAGGGCCTCCCCCAGCCCGAACGACGGCATATTGACGTAGATGCTCTCGTACGAGCCCGCCGGGACCACATAGGTCTCGTGCCAGAAGCCGACCTTGTTCCGCCCCTCCCGCACCCGCCGGTTGAACGCCGCCCAGGCCGGCCGGTGCTCCCCGTTCTGATCCGCGGCGTAGGCGAAGAGCTTCTCCTTCGAGTCCCAGTACTGCAGGACGGCGAAGTTCCTCGGCAGTCCGGGAAGCAGCCGGTAGCCGATCATCCCGCTGTCCGGATCCCGGGCCAGCTCCTTGATCATGCGCGGCATGGCGAGGAACACCGGCAGCCAACTGCGCACCGCGCGCCAGCTGTTGAAGCGCATCCCGATGAGGAAGACCACCACCTCCCGGCCACCGTCCGCCGTCATCCGTCCCTGCACCGGCTTGCCACTCATGACAGCCCCCTTCCGACATTGGATAGCGTCGCTATCCATGATTAGATAGTGACACTCTCCAATGGAAGGTGCAAGGGGTATGCGACTGGCGGAGCTGAGCGAGCGCAGCGGGGTGTCCACCGCCACGATCAAGTACTACCTGCGCGAACGGCTGCTGCCGCCGGGCCGCCGGGTCACCGCCACCCAGGCCGAGTACGACGAGGAGCATCTGCGGCGGCTGCGACTGGTCCGGGCCCTGATCCAGGTCGGCCGGATCCCGGTGAGCACCGCCCGGGACGTCGTGGCGGCCGTCGAGGACGACTCCCGCGACCAGCTCTCCCGCCTAGGGATCGCCGTGGAGGCACTCCCCCACGGCCCGGAGCCCGACGAGAGCGCCCCCTCGACCGCGGTCGCCCGGCGCACCGCCACGGAGCTGCTGAGGCGGGTCGACTGGCACTTCAACCTGGAGATCGCCGACAGCTCCCCGGCCTTCGGCATGCTCGTCACCGCCATCGCCGCACTGCACCGCCTCGACTACGCCTGCGACCTCCCGCATCTGCTGCCCTACGCCCGCCAGGCGGCACAGCTCGCGGTCGTCGACCTGGATCTGGTCGAGGAGTTCGGGACCCCGGCGGAGCAGGTGGAGGCGGCGGTCGCCCTGACCGTGCTCTACGAGCCGGTGCTGCTCAGCCTGCGCCGGCTGGCGGAGGCCGAGGAGTCCAACAGGCGCTTCGGAAGCGGCAGTTGACGCAAGAAGGCCCCCCGCATGATGCGGGGGGCCTTCTCTTTCTGTACCCCCGACCGGATTCGAACCGGCGCTACCGCCTTGAGAGGGCGGCGTGCTAGGCCGCTACACAACGGGGGCAAGTTTTCCTGCAGTTGGACGTGTCACGAGGACACACCGCGCTGGGCTACCAGGACTCGAACCTAGACTAAATGAACCAGAATCACTCGTGCTGCCAATTACACCATAGCCCATGGTGGTTTAGACCAGTACCCCCGACCGGATTCGAACCGGCGCTACCGCCTTGAGAGGGCGGCGTGCTAGGCCGCTACACAACGGGGGCCCTAGCGATCCTGCATGAGTGACAGTGGGTGCGACCCGGACTGTCCCCCTGGGAAGGATCTGTACCCCCGACCGGATTCGAACCGGCGCTACCGCCTTGAGAGGGCGGCGTGCTAGGCCGCTACACAACGGGGGCTTTGCAGATAAGCTCTGCGAGCTGGCCTACCAGGACTCGAACCTAGACTAACTGAACCAGAATCAGTCGTGCTGCCAATTACACCATAGGCCATCAAAGCGCAACCCCCCGTGGGGGGTTTCATTTTGACTTACGCTTCCCGGCCGGGCCTTTCGGCCCTCTCGGGCGGCGCAGGAAGAACATTACCTGATCGTGGACGGCGCACCAAAACCGATAACCCCGTGCAACAGCTCGGGGAGCTCCGCCAGGCTCGCGATCCGACGCACCCCCGCGGGCGGGTCCTCCCCGGTGCCCGCACGGTCCAGCCATACGGCCGTCAGCCCGGCGTCCCGCGCGCCGAGGGCGTCGATGTCGAGCTTGTCGCCGATGTGGAGGACCTCGTCGGGGGTTAGGCCGAGCGCCTTACAGGCCCCCTTGAACGCCTCCTCGGCCGGCTTGGCGTGCCCCAGTCCATCGGCGCAGAACACCGCCTCGAAGTGCGTACGGATCCCCAGGGCGGCCAGCTTGCGCTCCTGGTTGGCGGTGGCGGCATTGGACAGCACCGCCTGCCGTACCAGCGGGGCCAGGGCCGCCAGAGCGGGAGCGGAGTCCGGGAAGAGCGCCCAGGACGCTTCGTAGTGTGCGAGGTACCGGCCGAACCAGGCGTCCGCCTCGGGGTCGGAGAGCGGCGTCCCCAGAAACGTCCGGGTCCGGCCCCTGCGGTGATCGAGGAAGCCCACCTCGCCGGCGAGGAAGCGGGCGAACTCGGTCTCCATGGCCGTCCGCCAGCGCTCCAGCGCCACCTCCTCTCCGCCGTACGCGTCGAGGATCCCTTCGGTCCGCAGATGCCGCAGCACCCCGGCCCGGTCCGAGCCGGTGTAGTCGAAGAGGGTGTCGTCGAGGTCCCACAGGACGGCGCGCAGGGGCATGGCGGCAATCTAGCGAACCGCACCGGATATGCCACGGGCCCGGAAGCCGTGCGGCATCCGGGCCCGTAGGGGTGCGTACGAGGTCAGCCGGCCAGCTTGGCCAGGGCCGCGTCGATGCGCTGGAGGGTGCGCTCCTTGCCCAGGATCTCCAGGGACTCGAAGAGGGGCAGGCCGACCGTGCGGCCGGTGACGGCCACCCGGACGGGGGCCTGCGCCTTGCCGAGCTTGAGGCCGTGCTCCTCACCGGCGGCCAGGACGGCCTCCTTGAGGGGCTCGGGGCCGGAGGTCCAGTCGGCGGTCCCGAGCTTGGCGCGGGCGGTGGTGAGCAGGCCCACCGGGTCGCCCTTCATCGCCTTCGTCCAGGACGCCTCGTCCTCGACCGGCTCCTTGAGGAAGAGGAAGTCGACATTGGCGGTGATGTCGGAGAGGACCGTGAGGCGGGTCTGGGCGTGCGGGGCGATGGCGCGCCAGGCGGCCTCGTCGAAGTCCTCGGGGGCCCAGTTGGCGTGCGGGGCCTTCAGCCAGGGCTCGCAGGCCGTGATGAAGGACTCCAGGTCCAGGCGCCGGATGTGGTCGGCGTTGATCGCCTCGGCCTTCTTCAGGTCGAAGCGGGCCGGGTTGGCGTTGACGTCCGCGATGTCGAACTTCTCGATCAGCTCCTGCACCGAGAAGAGGTCCTGGTCGGCGGAGAAGGACCAGCCGAGCAGCGCGAGGTAGTTGAGCAGGCCCTCGGGGAGGAAGCCGCGCTCGCGGTAGAGGTTGAGGTTGGCCTGCGGGTCGCGCTTGGAGAGCTTCTTGTTGCCCTCGCCCATGACGTAGGGGAGGTGGCCGAAGGCCGGGATCTCCTTGGCCACGCCCAGCTCGATCAGGGCCTGGTAGAGGGCGATCTGGCGGGGGGTGGAGGAGAGCAGGTCCTCGCCGCGCAGGACGTGGGTGATCCCCATCAGGGCGTCGTCGACCGGGTTGACCAGGGTGTACAGCGGGGCGCCGTTGGCGCGCACGATGCCGTAGTCCGGGACGTTCTCCGGGGTGAAGGTCAGCTCACCGCGCACCAGGTCGGTGAAGGTGATCGGCGCGTCGGGCATCCGGAAGCGGACGATGGCGGCGCGGCCCTCGGCCTCGTACGCGGCCTTCTGCTCCGCGGTCAGCGCACGGCAGGTGCCGTCGTAGCCGGAGGGCCTGCCGGCCTTGCGGGCGGCGTCGCGGCGCTCGTCGAGCTCTTCGGTGGTGCAGTAGCAGTGGTAGGCGTGGCCGGCGGCGAGGAGCTTGTCGGCGATGTCCTTGTAGAGGTCCATGCGCTGCGACTGGCGGTAGGGCTCGTGCGGGCCGCCGACCTCGGGGCCCTCGTCCCAGTCGAAGCCGAGCCAGTGGAAGGACTCCAGCAGCTGCTGGTAGGACTCCTCGGAGTCGCGGGCCGCGTCGGTGTCCTCGATCCGGAAGACCAGGGTGCCCTTGTTGTGCCGTGCGTAGGCCCAGTTGAACAGGGCGGTACGGATCAGGCCGACGTGGGGGTTACCGGTCGGGGAGGGACAGAAACGGACGCGGACGGGGGTCGCGTTAGCCACGCTTGATCACCTTGTTGGTGAGAGTGCCGATGCCTTCGATGGTGACGGCGACCTCGTCGCCGACGTTGAGGGGGCCGACCCCGGCCGGGGTGCCCGTGAGGATGACGTCGCCGGGGAGCAGGGTCATCGCCTCGGTGATGTGGACGATCAGGTCCTCGACCGGGCGGACCATGTCGCTGGTGCGGCCGAGCTGACGCTGTTCGCCGTTGACCGTGCACTGGACGGCGAGGCCCGCGGCGATGTCGGCGGGGTCCAGCCCGGTCTCGACCCAGGGGCCGAGCGGGCAGGAGCTGTCGAAGCCCTTGGCCCGCGCCCACTGCTTCTCGCGCTGCTGCACATCACGGGCGGTGACGTCGTTGGCGCAGGTGTAGCCGAGGATCACGTCCTTGGCGCGCTCGCGGGGCACCTCACGGCACATCCGGCCGATGACGACGGCGAGCTCCGCCTCGTGGTGCACCTCCTGGGAGAAGGAGGGGTACGCGATGGGGTCGCCGGGGCCGATCACCGAGGTGGACGGCTTGAAGAAGGTGACCGGGACGTCCGGGACGGCGTTGCCCAGCTCGGCGGCGTGTTCGGCGTAGTTGCGGCCGATCGCGACGACCTTGTTGGGCAGGACCGGCGGCAGCAGCCGGACCTTGTCGAGGGGGACCTTCTGGCCCGAGCGCTCGAATTCCGCGAAGGGATGCCCCTTGATGACGTCGAGTTCGTCGCCTTCGAGGACGCCGAAGCCGACGTTGCCGTCGATGGAGAATCTGGCGATGCGCACGGGTTGCTGTTGCCCCTCATTGATCACTGGCCGGAGTTGACACTCCAGGCTATCGCGGGGCTGCTGCCGGTCCGTCCCTGATTACGCCAGGACGTCCTGCTGGGGAGCCTCCATCAGGACCGTACGGCGGGGGTTGGCGGTCTGGGCCGGCAGCTCGACGGTGTGCTCCGGTGCCTCGATGCCGAGCTCGTCGGCGTCGGTGAGGTGGGCCAGGGTGGTGCGCCGCGGGTTGGCTATGTTGCGGAACATCGTCGTCGTCTTCACTGCTGCATGCCTCGCGTCATCGAAGTCGGGAAAGGGCTTGCGGAAAGCTGCCTTGTCATTCTTGGCAACTGTGTAAAGCGTCAGGCTAAGCGCGCTATTCCCTGCGAAGTGCGGGGAGACTCAATGATCTTCCTGTGAGTTTGCTCACGAAGTGTGTGACAAATGCCGCATTTCCCATGATCAACAACCTTGGGCGAATCGGACAATGGCGGATTGAAGTGCACGTTCCGCTCCCGATCACCGCACCTGGGACAGCCTGGAGGGGCGGACGACTCGCGGATAAAAGTCCGTTATCGACGGGCGAACCTTCTACAAGTCGTGACGCCGTCCGTACATTGCGTCACCCAAGTCACAGTGCGGGACTCCGCTCTTGTTGGAGATCCTGCACTGTGCTGGAATTCCACGGACCGCCGCACGTTTCAGCCGGCGCGCAGGGCGCAACGAAGCGCCGCGCGGTGGTGCCGTTCTCTTCCACCGGAGAGATCAGCCCGCCGGTCATTCACGACCGCCATGGGGGGACTTAGCGGTCCCCCATACGACTCGACACCGTCCCGCCGAGGTGGGACGCCTGGTCCAGAGGTTGCGACGCTAGTGCAGGGACGTTTCAAGAGGGATGGCAGCGCTGCGGCGGACCCGGAGCTGCGCGGCGGAACCGACCGCGCCTCCTCGCCCCAGCGCGCCCAGGGCAACGGTTCCGCCGGGGGCAGCACGCTGCCCGTCGACGGAGGCGGCCAGGCGCCGGGCAATGACGCCGCGGACAGCGGTAAGCCCAAGGCGTCGAAGGGGGCCAGTGGCCCCGGTTCGCGAATAGCGCTGCGCAACTGGCGCATCAGCACCCGTCTGGTCTCCCTGCTCGCGCTGCCCGTGGTCGCCGCGACCACCCTGGGTGGCATGCGCATCGGCACGTCGCTGGAGAACATCGACCAGCTCGACAAGATGCAGCTGCTCACCGAGATGACCCGGCAGGCGACCGAGCTCGCCGACGCGTTGCAGGTGGAGCGGGACAAGTCGGCCGGTCCGCTGGCCGGCAGCGGGAACGCCAAGGACGACGCCAACGTCGTCGCCCCCCGGGAGGCGACCGACCGCGCCCGGCTGTCGTTCAACCAGGCCACCGATGACATCCGGGGCCAGGACGCCACGATGACCGGTGTCCGGGCGACCGTCCTGGAGATCACCCGCCAGCTCAACACCCTCAACGAGATCCGCAACGGCGCCTACAAGGACGAGGACAACTCGGCGCGGACCATCACCAGCTACAACCAGCTGATCAACTCGCTGCTGTCGCTCTCCCAGGACATGGCGCAGGCGACCAGCAACCCCGAGATGATCCGCAGTACCCGTGCGCTGGCGGCGTTCTCGTCGGCCAAGGAGTACGCGTCGATCCAGCGCGCCCTGGTCAGTGCCGGCCTCGCCCACGAGGGCGGCCCGCAGCTGTCCTCCAACGACCGGCTGGCCGGCCGTAACGCCGAGGACAACGAGAAGGCGGCCCGCGACCGCTTCTCGCAGATCTACACCAGCAACGGCGAGAACAGCGCCGGCGCGCTCACCCGCGGTCTGGACGGCAACAACGACGAGATCAAGGCCGCGGTCGCCTTCGCGCACCGCGCCTTCGCCAGCGGCTCCGGCATCCGCAGCCAGGACTACCGCTACCTCGACTGGTACGACTCCGACACCGTCAAGGTCGACGAGATGTCCCGGATCGAGACCACGCTGCTCTCGGAGATGGAGCAGAAGTCCCGCGAGCTGCGCAACGAGGCGACCCAGACCGCGATCATCAGCGGTGCGCTGATCCTGCTCGTCCTCGGTGTCTCGCTGGTCGGCGCGTTCGTCGTGGCGCGGTCCATGGTCCGCTCGCTGCGCCGGCTGCAGGACACCGCGCAGAAGGTCGCCCAGGACCGGCTGCCCGAGCTGGTCAAGCAGCTGTCCGAGTCCGACCCGCAGGACGTGGACACCTCCGTCGAGTCCGTCGGTGTGCACAGCCGGGACGAGATCGGCCGGGTGGCCGCGGCCTTCGACGACGTGCACCGCGAGGCGGTCCGCCTCGCCTCCGAGCAGGCGCTGCTGCGGGGCAACGTCAACGCGATGTTCACCAACCTCTCGCGCCGTTCCCAGGGTCTGATCCAGCGTCAGCTCTCGCTGATCTCCGAACTGGAGTCCCGCGAGGCCGACCCGGACCAGCTGTCCTCCCTCTTCAAGCTCGACCACCTCGCCACCCGCATGCGCCGTAACGGTGAGAACCTCCTGGTCCTCGCCGGTGAGGAGCCGGGACGCCGGTGGACGCGGCCGGTGCCGCTGGTCGACGTGCTCCGTGCCGCCGCCTCCGAGGTGGAGCAGTACGAGCGGATCGAGCTCAACGCCGTACCGCAGACCGAGGTCGCGGGCCGGGTCGTCAACGACCTCGTGCACCTCCTCGCCGAGCTGCTGGAGAACGCCACCTCGTTCTCCTCGCCGCAGACCAAGGTCAAGGTCACCGGCCACGCCCTGCCCGACGGCCGGGTGCTGGTCGAGATCCACGACACCGGTATCGGCCTGTCGCCCGAGGACCTGTCGTCCATCAACGAGCGGCTCGCCAGCCCGCCGACCGTGGACGTCTCGGTCTCCCGGCGCATGGGTCTGTTCGTGGTCGGCCGGCTGTCGCTGCGGCACGGCATCCGTATCCAGCTGCGGCCCTCCGACTCCGGCGGCACCACCGCGCTGGTCATGCTGCCGGTGGACCTCGCCCAGGGCGGCAAGAAGCCGGCGCCGAGCAACGCCAAGGGCGGCTCCGGCGACCACGGCGGCGGGCAGTCCAGCCGGCTCGCGGGGCTGCAGCCGCGCGGTCAGGTCGGTTCGGGCCCCTCGGCCGGCGGGCGCCCCGCGCTGCCCGGCCGCGGTGGCCCCGGCGGCGGTGCGCCGAACGCCTTCGGTGCCCCGGCGCCGTCCGGCCGTACGGCACCTCCCGGCGCGAACCCGCCCGGTGCGGGCTCCCCCGGTGCCCCGGCGCAGGGCGGCGACGCCCGCCCGGCCGCCGGCCGCCCCTCCGGCTCGCGTCCCTCGCTGCCCACCCGCGGCGCGGACAACGGCCCGGCGCCCACCGTGGCCCCGCCGACCGGCGCACCGCGCCGCGAGGAGCGTCCGCAGCTGCCGGCACGCGGTGCCGCGGCCGAGCTGCCGGGCGGTCCGCCCGCCGGCGGTCAGGGCGGCCAGGGTGCACAGCAGTCGGGCGGTACGAGCTGGGGTGCGCGCCGTGACCGCGGCGCCTCCGACGACTGGCCGCTGGCGCCCCGCGAGACCCAGGACCGGCCGCGTGGCCACGAGGAGCCGGAGACCACCGGCAGCTTCGAGCGGCCCGCGCCGGGCGGCGGCCCCGGTGACACCGCGGCGTTCGCCCGTCCCGACTTCAACGGTCCGCCGCCCGCCGCGGACGGCTCCCGGGGCGGACAGCGCCCGCAGGACGCACGTCCGGCCGGCCAGGGCGCGGGCAACGGCCCCGGCGACACCGGGCAGTTCGCCCTGCCGGGCGGAAGCACGGGGCAGTACGAGACCGGTCAGTACGAGACGGGCCAGTACCAGCGGCCCGACAGCGACACCGGGCAGTACCAGCGGCCCGACAGCGACACCGGCCAGTACGACACCGGGCAGTTCGACACCGGCCAGTACCAGCGGCCGGACGCCGACCGCGGCGCCTACGCCGACGAGTCGCAGGGCACCGGGCAGTTCCCGGTGCAGCAGCCGCAGGACAGCGGTGCGCCGTCCGCCGATGTGCTCGGCGACGCGGACGCCGGTCCCGGTGACGGCCGTACGCCGATCTTCGACACCATCGAGTCCGACTGGTTCAACCACCCGGCGGCCGCCGCTGCCGGTGTACCGCCCCAGGGCGCCGCCGAGCCCGAGGCACCGCGGCTGCCGCGCCGCGGGGCCGCACAGGACGGCGAGGCACGCAACGACACGCGCAACGAGGCCCCGGTCAACGGCGCGCGTCACGACGCACCGGTCAACGGTGCGCGCAGTGCCGCGCCGGCCGAAGCCGCCTCCCAGTGGCGCAGCTCGCCGAACGACGAGACGTGGCGGCAGGCGGAGCAGATCCGCCAGCCCGCCGCGGGCGGTATCACCACCTCCGGACTGCCCCGCCGGGTCCCGCGCGCGAACCTCGTCGCGGGCACCGCGCAACAGCAGCAGTCCACCCAGAGCGGTCCCCAGGTCTCGCGTGCGCCCAGTGATGTGCGCGGGCGGCTGACCAATCTCCGTCGGGGTATTCAGCAAGGCCGGCAGGCCGGGACGTCGTCCACCGGCACCCACGGCATTGTCGATCCCACTCACCAGCAGGAGCGTTAGTTGAGTCCGATGAGCCAGGCGGCGCAGAACCTGAACTGGTTGATCACCAACTTCGTGGACAACACCCCCGGGGTGTCACACACGGTGGTGGTCTCCGCGGACGGTCTGCTCCTCGCCATGTCCGAGGGCTTCCCCCGCGACCGCGCCGACCAGTTGGCGGCGGTGGCCTCCGGCCTGACCTCGCTGACCTCCGGCGCGTCCCGCATCTTCGAGGGCGGGACGGTCAACCAGACCGTCGTGGAGATGGAGCGTGGCTTCCTCTTCATCATGTCCGTCTCCGACGGATCGTCGCTGGCCGTACTGGCGCACCCCGAGTGCGACATCGGCCTCGTCGGCTACGAAATGGCTCTCCTGGTCGACCGCGCGGGGACGGTACTGACGCCGGATCTGCGCGCCGAACTGCAGGGCAGCCTGCTGCACTGAACGGCGTCCGCAGCGCCGCTCCGTCCAGCACCAACCATCCATGTGCCGCACCCCCCACCGGCCCAACCCGACGACAGTCAGTTGTCCCGCCCGGAGGACCCATGACCCCGCCACCCGCCACTTCCGACCCGTATGGCGCTTATGGCCAAGCGCCGTACGGGAACGAAGGTGACCAGCCGCTGGTGCGCCCGTACGCCATGACCGGAGGCCGGACCCGGCCGCGCTACCAGCTCGCCATCGAGGCGCTGGTCAGCACGACCGCCGACCCCTCTCAGCTGCCCGGGCTGCTGCCCGAGCACCAGCGGATCTGCCACCTGTGCCGTGAGGTGAAGTCGGTCGCCGAGGTCTCCGCCCTGCTGCACATCCCGCTGGGTGTGGCACGGATCCTGGTCGCGGACCTGGCGGAGGCCGGGATGGTGGCGATCCACCAGCCCGGCGGCAGTGGCGAGGCCGGTGGCACGCCGGACGTGACCTTGCTCGAGAGGGTGCTCAGTGGACTTCGCAAGCTCTGACAGCGGTTCGGACGGGAATACGGCCCGCGCCACGACCTCCGCCAAGATCGTGGTGGCGGGTGGCTTCGGCGTGGGCAAGACCACCTTCGTCGGGGCCGTATCGGAGATCAACCCGCTGCGCACCGAGGCCGTGATGACCTCCGCCTCGGCGGGCGTCGACGATCTCAGCCACGTCCAGGACAAGACCACGACGACCGTGGCGATGGACTTCGGCCGGATCACCCTGGACCAGGACCTGATCCTGTACCTCTTCGGTACGCCGGGTCAGGACCGCTTCTGGTTCATGTGGGACGACCTGGTCCGTGGTGCCATCGGCGCGGTGGTGCTGGTCGACACCCGCCGTCTCGCCGACTGCTTCCCGGCCGTCGACTACTTCGAGAACAGCGGACTGCCGTTCGTCATCGCCCTCAACGGCTTCGAGGGGTACCAGCCCCATACGCCCGACGAGGTGCGTGAGGCGCTGCAGATCGGCCCGGGGACGCCGATCATCGCCACCGACGCCCGGCACCGCAACGAGGCCAAGAGCGCGCTCATCACGCTCGTGGAGCATGCGCTGATGGCGCGGCTGCAGTAGTCCGCGCACCGGCCCGCACCGGATCCGGTGCGGGCCGCACGGCAGTTGCCACCGGCGGGGCTGCGCCCGCCTGCCCCGGACCGGATTCCGGCATCCGTGAGTGGATCTGTGTCCTTCGACACGCCCACAATTTTGCTTCATAACGTTTCGACAGTGAATCAGCTGGGTTTCGACACCCCGTGCGCACATCCGGCTTCGCTGCGCTCACAATTCTCCTGCATTTTGGCGCGGCTCGCCCTTAACGCCCCTTTTATCTCAGGCCCTTTCGCGCCTCCTCCGCCTTTACCCAGTGTTTGGAACGCACCGCCCTGACGTGCTGAAATTCGCTGAACTCCGGAGTAGGAACGCCCAGAAGAAACGGCACAGCAAGACAGTGCCGGCGCCGAGAGGTTGTTGGTCGAGTGAGGCGAAGCAAGGCGAGCCCCGAGCCGCAGGAACCGCGGCGGGGCAACTTCACCCCGCCACCCAGAGGTGGCCTACCGGCTTCCGACGCGCCCGAAAATACGGTCGCGAAGCCTCCGGTCAGTGGCGGAAAGTACTCCCCGCGCAACTGGCGCGTGGCGACCCGCCTGAACGCCATTCTGCTGATCCCCGTGGGGCTCGCCCTGGTCTTCGGCGGTCTGCGGGTGGACAGCTCGTTCGCCACATGGCAGGAAGCCCAGGACGCGGAGAACACCGCGAAGCTCGTTCGCGCCGCGCTTTCCTACAGCAATGCCCTGATCGACGAGCGGGACCGCACCGCGGCGCCGCTGCTGAAGGGCAAGAAGGACGACCCGGCCGTGCTGGGGGCGCGTGACGCCACCGACGCCGCCGCCGACAAGTTCCACCAGGTCGCCAAGTCCATGCCGGACAAGCCGGGTCTCAAGCGCCGTCTCGCCTCGTTCGAGAAGGCCGAGCCCAAGCTCCAGCAGCTGCGCCAGGCCGCCTACACCTCCAAGCTGCGCGGTGTGCAGACCGAAGAGGGCTATGTCGAGGTCCAGCACCCGCTGATGGAGTTCGCCAACGAACTCGGCCTGGGCACCGGCAACATCACCTCCTACGGCCGCACGGTCTACGCCGTGGCGCTGGCCAAGGCGGCGGAGTCGCTGGAGCGCTCCATCGGCACCCACCTCCTGGTCGACCCGGCGTCCCCGCAGGGCGGCAAGGAGCACAAGCTTCAGCTCACCGCCTTCGCGTCGTACCGCTACCTGGAGGGCATCGCCATCGGCGAGTACACCTCCGGCGGTACGCCCGAGGACGTCGAGCGCCTCAAGAAGGACGCCGCGGGGCTCAAGCAGGCCGCGCAGCAGAAGGTCGCGCGGGCGAAGGAGCAGGCCCAGGCCGCCGGCCGGCCGTTCCGCGCCCCGCCGTCGATCGACCAGATGGGCACCCAGATCGCCACCGGCGCCGCGCCGGAGTCGCTCGGTCTGCGCGGCATCACCTCCGACACCTACTTCGCTGCCGCGACCGGCAAGTTCGACATGTACCGGTCCATCGAGAAGGACCTGTCGGACAAGGCCGTGAACGAGGCGGCGCAGATCGCCGAGGACGCCCGCCAGTCCACCTTCGTCGACTCCGCCATCGTGCTGGCCGCGCTGATCATCGCCTTCGTCGTGGCCGGTCTGATGGCCCGCCGGATGAGCCGCAACATGCGCGAGCTGCGCACCGCGGCCTTCGGCATCGCCGAGCAGCGGCTGCCGATGCTGGTCGACCAGCTCTCGCGGACGGACCCGGGCCGGGTCGACACCCGTGTGCAGCCCATCCCGATCTCCACCACCGACGAGATCGGCGAGGTCGCCCGCGCATTCGACCAGGTGCACCGCGAGGCCGTCCGGCTCGCCGCCGAGCAGGCTCTGCTGCGGGGCAACGTCAACGCGATCTTCACCAACCTGTCCAGCCGTAACCAGGGTCTGATCGAGCGCCAGTTGGAGCTGATCACCGACCTGGAGAACAACGAGGCGGACCCGGACCAGCTGGAGAGCCTCTTCCGGCTCGACCACCTCGCCACGCGTATGCGGCGCAACGGCGAGAACCTCCTCATCCTCGCGGGCGAGGAGCCCGGCCGCCGCTGGAACCAGCCGGTGCCGCTGGTCGATGTCCTGCGGGCGGCGATCAGTGAGGTCGAGTCCTACGAGCGAATAGACCTCACCGGCGTCCCCGAGAGCGAGATCCACGGCACCGCCGTGACCGACCTCGTGCACCTGCTGTCCGAGCTGCTGGAGAACGCCACCACGTTCTCCTCCCCGCAGACCAAGGTGCGGGTGGCCGCGACCCGGCTGCCCGACGGCCGGGTGATGATCGAGATCCACGACAAGGGCATCGGGCTCACCCCCGAGGACTTCGCGGACATCAACCACAAGCTGGCGAACCCGCCGAGCGTGGATGCCGCGATCTCCCAGCGCATGGGCCTGTTCGTGGTCGGCCGGCTGGCCGACCGGCACGGGATCCGGGTGCAGCTGCGCCCCTCCGGCGAGCAGGCGGGCACCACGTCGCTGGTCATGCTGCCCGAGGCGATCACCCACGGTGGTGGCGGCGAGGAGCAGTTCGAGGACGACTTCACGGTGTCCCGGATCGTGCCCGAGCACCAGCACGCGGCGTACGAGAGCCAGCAGCGCACCGCCGCCGAGCTGGGCTTCGACGACAGCCGCTACGGCCGTGCGGACGGCGCGGAGCTGGACATGATGGGCCGCTCGATGCTCCGCGAGGAGCGCCGGGCCGCCCTGGAGGCCCAGGCCTCAGGTGAGCAGGGTTCCGAGTACCAGCAGGACGAGCGTCCGCTCTTCCGTGACGAGGTGTCGTCCGGCGGCGCGTACCAGGACTACCCCGCCCAGGCATATGCGGAAGCCGATCAACCGCTCTACGACGACCGGTCCCACGGCAACCAGGCATTCGGCGAGTCGAGCTTCGCGGAGACCACGGGCCAGCAGCCCTACGTCTCCCACGAGACGGCACAGCCGGACGAATGGGCCGAACGCCCCGCATTCGGGGGCTACTTCGGGACCGAAGCGGAATCTGACCGGAATACAACTGCCGCTCCCGCTGGCGCCGCTGAGCGCGTACCATTCGAGCGTCCGGGCCCCACACCGAGCGACGCCTCATCGCTGACGGACGCCGGCCTTCCGCGCCGCGGAGGCCGCGACCAGCAGGCACCCCAGGTGCACGAGCAGCGGAGCGCGCCGGAGACCGGCCAGGACGGCTCGGACTGGCGCAGCTCCAACGACGAGCGCTGGGAGCGGGCGGAGCAGCTGCGTGAGCCGAAGGCGGGCGGAGTCACCTCTTCCGGCCTCCCCCGGCGGGTGCCCAAGGCCAACCTGGTCGAAGGTGCAGCGGAGCAGACCCCACAGGGCGGCCCCCAGGTCTCCCGCGCCCCGGAGGACGTCCGCGGCAGGCTGAGTAACCTGCGCCGCGGTGTCCAGCAGGGACGCAACGTCGGCACGGACTCCTCCGGGGTCCCCCAGAATGACCAACAGGGCTTCGGCCCCGGCAGCACCTACGATCAGGAGCGTTAGTGTGAGCCCGATGAGCCAGGCGGCGCAGAATCTGAACTGGTTGATCACCAACTTCGTGGACAACACCCCTGGGGTGTCCCACACGGTCGTGGTCTCCGCGGACGGTCTCCTCCTCGCCATGTCCGAGGGTTTCCCTCGTGACAGAGCCGATCAGTTGGCGGCGGTGGCCTCCGGCCTGACGTCGCTGACCTCCGGCGCGTCCCGCATCTTCGAGGGCGGTAGCGTCAACCAGACCGTGGTGGAGATGGAGCGTGGTTTCCTCTTCATCATGTCCGTCTCCGACGGATCGTCGCTGGCCGTACTGGCGCACCCCGAGTGCGACATCGGCCTGGTCGGCTATGAGATGGCCCTGCTGGTCGACCGCGCGGGCACGGTACTGACGCCGGATCTGCGCGCCGAACTGCAGGGAAGTCTTCTCAACTAAAAGACAGGCAGTGCGTTTCCCGCCACCGCGCCTTATGGTTCGGTGGCGCGACCGGCGTCAGACAGGCAAGTTGGAGGAGGAGACGTGGCAACGCCCCCGAGCGGATACCCGTATGGTTCCGGGCAGGAGTCCGGGCCTGTGGGCGAGACCCATAACAACCGCTTCAACTTCCCGTCTGCGCCGAGCCGCCGGCCGCAGCGGCCCCCGCAGCAACAGCCCCGGCCGTACGACTCCCAGCCGTACGAGCCGTCGGTGTACGACCAGCCCCAGGCACCGCGCATCCAGCCGGTGCAGCCGCGACGGCGCGCGCCCGAGCCCGCCCCCACCGGTGCGAACAACCCGCTGGTGCGCCCGTACGCCATGACCGGAGGCCGGACCCGGCCGCGCTACCAGCTCGCCATCGAGGCGCTGGTCAGCACGACCGCCGACCCCTCCAAGCTGCAGGGCCAGCTGCCGGAGCACCAGCGCATCTGCCACCTCTGCCGTGAGATCAAGTCAGTAGCCGAGATCTCCGCGCTTCTCTCCATCCCCCTCGGCGTCGCCCGGATCCTCGTCGCCGACCTGGCAGAGGCCGGACTCGTCGCCATCCATCAGCCCGGCGGGGACGAGACCGCCGGCGGACAGCCAGATGTGACACTGCTCGAAAGGGTGCTCAGTGGACTTCGCAAGCTCTAGCGGTGCAGCCCGCTCCACCACCTCCGCGAAAATCGTGGTGGCGGGCGGCTTCGGCGTGGGCAAGACCACGTTCGTCGGGGCCGTCTCAGAGATCAACCCGCTGCGCACCGAAGCCGTGATGACCTCCGCCTCGGCGGGCATCGACGACCTCACGCACGCGCCGGACAAGACGACCACCACCGTGGCCATGGACTTCGGCCGGATCACCCTGGACCAGGACCTGATCCTGTACCTCTTCGGTACGCCGGGTCAGGACCGCTTCTGGTTCATGTGGGACGACCTGGTCCGTGGTGCCATCGGCGCGGTGGTGCTGGTCGACACCCGCCGTCTCGCCGACTGCTTCCCCGCGGTCGACTACTTCGAGAACAGCGGACTGCCGTTCGTCATCGCCCTCAACGGCTTCGACGGACATCAGCCCTACACGCCCGACGAGGTGCGTGAGGCGCTGCAGATCGGCCCGGACGCGCCGATCATCACCACCGATGCGCGGCATCGCAGCGAGGCCAAGAGCGCGCTCATCACGCTCGTGGAGCACGCGCTGATGGCGCGGCTGCGCTAGCAGGACGCGTCCGGGCTCCCCCGTGCCCGCACGCGCGCAACGACGAAAGGCCCCCACACCGTTTTCCGGTGCGGGGGCCTTCGTCGTGCCGTTGGGGCCCGTTACGCACCGGTGTACGGGCCCCTGGGACGGTCACCCGCCGTCAGCGGCGCCCGGGGCACTCCTTCCATGCGAAGTGGTACAGGGTGTTGATGCTGCCGTCGGTGGAGTCCATGGCCATGTAGCTGGTGGTCTTGGGGTCCGCGGACTTGGCGTCCACCCGCATCTCTGTGTTGATGTTGAAGTAGCGCTCCTCGCCGCAGGGTGCGTACACCAGCGCGTCGATGTCGGTCTCGTCCGAGGTCTGCCAGTTGGAGTCGTAGGGGCCGGTGAAGCTGTGGCTCTTACGGGCCGTCTGCTGCTGGCCCTGGAAGTAGTAGCCGGCCGTCTCCAGCCCCTTGGCGCCCGGGGCCAGGGAGGCGTAGCCCCGGTAGTCGGCCCGGGCGATCGCGTAGGTGAAGCCCTGCGGGACATGGACGTTGAGCGCGATCTGGCAGTTCTTGCGGGAGTCGGTGGGCTTGCTGCCGCTGCCCGCCTGGGCGAGGTATTCGCTGTACGTGACGGTGAAGGCGGTGTTGTCGGGGGCGATGGCCACCGCGGCGCTGCCGGGTCTGCAGCCCGAACCGTTGACCGTGGCGACGGTAATGGTGATCTTTCCGGTCGGCGGGTCGTCGCCGAACCGGGCTGTGGTGGTGGGGGATGCCGATCCGGTGAGGAGCAACGATGCCACTGCGGCACCAGCACTGAGCGTGCTGAGCATGGGCTTTCCTTCCGGTCGTCCTAGGCCCGCGGGGCGGGAACACCAGGAGATGGGATGACGAGCGCATGCCAGCATGGGGATCGCGGCTTGAACAGCTCTGCTCCCCAGGGTTGAGGCGAACCTACGCCTTGATCCGGACGCGACATGCCAAACCGGAACACCACGTCCGAAAAAGGGGGTTGCCGTTGGCTGGGGCCGGTGCGGGGTTGCCGTGGGCTGGCGCCGTTTCGCCTACGGGTTGTGGGTGGTGGGTCGGAGGGGACGCCCGGTAACCCTCCCCCAGCCTTCGGCCGGGAGGTGCCCCCACGGCGCGGGCGACGCGGGTCCCAGAGGTTCTTCACCCCGTTGTTCGCTCCGGGTCCTGCGGGCGGCTCACCGGACATCCCCTCCGACCGCCGTACGTACGCGGCTGACCCGCCGTACCGATCACCGTTACGACCAATCCGCGGCACCCCTTGGCAGGGAACTGGCCGGACCGCCCGCAGATGGGGCGCGGCCAGGGTCTGGGCCGTAACGGACGGTGTCACCGGGCCGCAGCCGGCAACGCTGAACGGTTGGAGGGGATGTACCGGTGCCCGCCCGCAGGACTGGAGCGAACGCCGGGGTACTCAATCGCACGTAGCCGCGTCGCCCGCGCCGAGGACGGGTACCGGTGCGTCCCCTCCGACCCCCGCGGCAACCACGCACCCCGCAAAACCCCAGCCCCCACCACGCCGCACCGCCCAGAAGCAAGTGACGGATCGGCCGCGCCACGAAGGGGCGCGGGGAACTGCGCGACCAGCCACCACCCACCCGCAGACAAACAACGGCCACGCCACCCCAAACAACCGCGAGGGACCCCGCACCACCGCAGGGCCCCTCGTCGGAAACAGCGCGCGTCAGCGCGTTACCGCTGCCAGCTGGTCGCCCCATGGAAACCGTTCTGACGCTCCAGGCGCCGCCAGCGCGCCGCGGTGGCGTGCGGACGGGCCGGGGCGGCCGCCGGCTGGTGGGCGGCGCGGGCCAGCAGGACGGCGGTCAGGGCGGCGAGCTCTTCCTCGCTGGCCTGGCCCTTCTCCACGCGGATGGGATCGGTGCGGTGGGCAGGATTCACGGTGTCTTCTCCGTCGTCGCGGTGGGCGTGGTGCCGGGTGCGGGTGCGGGGCGTGGCTACTGGGGCGGGTTGCCGTGCTTGCGCGCGGGCAGGTCCGCGTGCTTGGTGCGCAGCATCTCCAGGGCGCGGATGAGGGTGTGGCGGGTTTCCGCCGGGTCGATGACGTCGTCGACCAGACCGCGCTCGGCCGCGTAATAGGGGTGCATCAGCTCGGACTTGTACTCCTTGACCATGCGCACCCGCATGGCCTCGGAGTCGTCCGCCTCGGCGATCTGCTTGCGGAAGATGACGTTGGCGGCGCCCTCGGCCCCCATCACCGCGATCTCGTTCGTCGGCCAGGCATAGGTGAGATCCGCACCGATGGACTGCGAGTCCATGACGATGTAGGCGCCGCCGTAGGCCTTGCGCAGGACGAGGGAGATCCGCGGAACGGTCGCGTTGCAGTAGGCGTAGAGCAGCTTGGCGCCGTGCCGGATGATGCCGCCGTGCTCCTGGTCGACGCCGGGCAGGAAGCCGGGGACGTCGAGCAGGGTGACGATCGGGATGTTGAAGGCGTCGCACATCTGGACGAAGCGGGCGGACTTCTCGGACGCCTCGATGTCCAGCACACCGGCCAGCGACTGCGGCTGGTTGGCGATGATGCCCACCACGCGGCCGTCGAGCCGGGACAGCGCGCAGATGATGTTGGTCGCCCAGCGCTCGTGGACCTCCAGGTACTCGCCGTCGTCGACGATCTCCTCGATGACCTTGCGCATGTCGTACGGGCGGTTGCCGTCGGCCGGGACCAGGTCCAGCAGCGCGTCACCGGAGCGGTCGGCGGGGTCCTCGCAGGGCACCGTCGGCGGGTTCTCCCGGTTGTTCGCGGGAAGCAGCGAGAGGAGGTAGCGGACCTCTTCCAGGCAGGTGGCCTCGTCGTCGTACGCGAAGTGGGCCACGCCCGAGGTCTCGGCGTGCACATCGGCGCCGCCCAGGCCGTTCTGGGTGATCTCCTCGCCGGTCACCGCGCGCACCACGTCGGGGCCGGTGATGAACATCTGCGAGGTCTCGCGGACCATGAAGACGAAGTCGGTCAGGGCCGGGGAGTAGGCGGCACCGCCGGCGCAGGGGCCGAGCATGACGGAGATCTGCGGGATGACACCCGAGGCCTTGGTGTTGCGCTGGAAGATGCCGCCGTAGCCGGCGAGCGCGGAGACACCCTCCTGGATACGGGCACCGGCGCCGTCGTTCAGCGACACCAGCGGCGCACCGGCCTGGATGGCCATGTCCATGATCTTGTGGATCTTGGTGGCGTGGGCCTCGCCCAGCGCACCGCCGAAGATCCGGAAGTCGTGCGCGTAGGTGAAGACGGTCCGGCCGTGGACGGTGCCCCAGCCGGTGATCACGCCGTCGGTGTAGGGCTTCTTCGCCTCCAGGCCGAAGCCCGTCGCCCGGTGCCGCCGCAGCGGCTCGACCTCGTTGAACGAACCCTCGTCCAGCAGCAGCTCGATCCGCTCGCGGGCCGTCAGCTTGCCCTTGGCACGCTGCGCTTCGGTGGCACGCTCGCTGGGGCCTCGCCGAACCTGCTCACGGATGGCGTGCAGTTCGGCGACGCGCCCGCGGGCGTCGTTGGCGCCGGCGGGCACATCTTCGACAGTGGTCATGTATCGACGGTACGTGGGCGAGGCGCCGCACACCGATGTCGGTTTCGTACAACGTCGCATGCGATTTGGTGGGCAGGCAGCACAGAACCGTGCTGTACGCGCCCTGCGTCCCGGCCTCCGTTCGGGTGGCGGAGCCGTTCGGCGTCTGTATGGGCCCCACAAACAGCGACGGCGCGCTGTTGTCGTGACCGGCTGGTCGGGCGGGCCGGTTTCCGGTCACCGCAACCGCACGGTGCAGGTGTGGGTGGCGCAGCTCGTACCGGGGGTCAGGCGCAGTCGCAGGGCCCGCCCGGTGGCCAGTACCTCGATCGCCGGGTCGTGGGTGAGCACCGCGCGCACCGGCCGTGACCAGGTGATCTCCAGGGTATCGCCGGAGCGGTCGGGGGCGGCGAGGCACAGCCGGGCCGTGCGGCCGCGGCCCGCCGGCCGCCCGCCCGGCCGCTCCCGGACGAGCACGCTCGCCGGGCCGCTGCTGGTGAGCGGCCCCGCGCCGCCCGCCCGCCAGAAGTTGGCGGCCGTTACGCCGAGCGGGTCGACGGCGATCGCCTGCCGGCCCGCGTCGTTGGCGAGCACGGTCAGCCAGCGCCGGTCGGCGGCGCGGGCGGCGAGGGTGCGGGCGGTGGCGCCCGGCATGAGGAGGTAGGCGTAGCCGGCGTCGGTGGGGTCGGTGCCGTGGTCGTGCCAGAGGGTGAGATAGCGGCGGGTGAAGGGCTGCGGGGAGGAGGTGCTGTTGATGTCGTGCCAGGAGCCGGTGCGGGCCTCGCGCAGCGCCTTGAGGGGGGCGCCGCCGGGGGATCCGAGGAAGACCCAGCCGCCGTGTCCGGCGAGGTGGGCCCAGTGGGCGCGGCGGAAGGCGGTGGTCTCGCCGAGTGTGCCGGGCTGCGGTACGCCGTCGACGGTGAGCGCCGCGGCGCCGGACTCGCCCAGGCAGCGGTTGTCGACGACGGTCTCGGCGGGCACCCCGTCGCGGGCGGTGATGCCGGCGCCCAGGCAGACGACACAGTCCGCGAGCGCGAACCAGGACTTCCGGGCGGTGAGGGTCGAGGCAAGACCGCGCAGGTCCTGTCCGAGGGCGGCGAATTCCCCATCGGTGGTGCCGCCGACCCAGCGCGCGGCGGGTTTGGGCTCGCCCCAGCCGCCGCCCTCGTTGTCGGCCAGCCGCTTGGTGGAGACGGTGGTGCCGGGGAGCCGGTAGGGGTCGACGGTGGGCCAGAAGGCATCCGTGTACTGGTCGCCCCCGAAATCCGCGCCCCACCAGGAGAGCATGCCGGCGCCGGTGTGCCAGCCGCGCGGGTTCTCGCCGTTGCCGTTCTCGTAGTACGCGATGCGGTCGGAGGCCATGGCCAGGCCGGCGGCCCAGCCGGGGCGGCGGTGCACGGCGCGGTCCATGGCGGGGAACAGCCGGTGGCCGACGGGTTCGGGGGCGGGGGCCGCGGAGCTCGCGGCGATCGTGTGGAGCCGGGCGAGGTCGGCGACGGTGTACTGCCGGTCGGTGAGCACCGGCAGCGTACGGTCGCGGGCGATCCAGCCCTTGATCATGCCGTGCCAGCGGTCCCGCTCGGCGCTGCTCGCGCTCCGGGCGAGCAGCGCGACGGCGGCGATCAGCGCATGGCCGTGGTAGTGGTCGCTGCGCAGCACATGCCGTTCGTCGCTGCGCAGGTAGCCGCGGCTGATGGCGCGGCCGTTGACGAGGTCCATCATCAGGCCGTTGTGGAGCAGCGGGGCCCAGGCCCGCTCGACGCTGTCGAAGATGATCTGCCGGGCCGGGTCGGTGATCTGCCAGGACGAGCCGCCGAGCAGGGTGAACAGCCGGCCGAGGCCGTCCAGCAGGACATAGCCGTAGGTACCGGAGTAGGCCACCCAGGTGTGCTGGATGAAGGAGCCGTCGGCGTAGAGGCCGTCGCCCTTGGTGACGTACGGGAAGACCGGTGAGAGGGCGTCACGGGCCAGGGCGATCTTGCCGGGGGCGCGGCCGAGGACGCCGCGCAGCGCGACCACCCGGCACAGGTCGACGCGGTTGGCGCCGGTGCTGGTCCCGGTGTAGTCGCCGAGCAGGGTGTCGGGCACGAAGTGGTCGACGGCGGCCAGACAGCGGCCGCGCAGTGCGTCGCCGAGGCCGCCGGGCAGCCGCTCGTCGAGGAGCGCGACGGTGTCGAGCAGGAGTCTGGGGCTGCCGATCTGCCACTCCCACCAGTTTCCGTAGCGGGTGGTGGCGGTGTTGTAGACGGTGGCTTCGAGGTGGCCGAGGCCGGTGACAAGGGTTTCTGCGAGGCCGGGGTCGCCGGTGCGGCCGGTGCCGGGCTGGGAATAGGCCTGGGCCATGGTGTGCAGCCGGCTGTAGCTCTGGGTGATGCCGGACGGCGGGTCGTAGCGGCAGTCGGGCCAGAGGGAGCCGGCCTCCGGGCGCATGCTCGCCTGGAAGGTGCTCGCGAGGGCGCCGGTCTCCTGGAGGGCGGCGGCGTAGGGCGGGGCGGTGGGGTCGAAGCCGGTGCCGAGGGCGAGCTCGCACCAGCGGCGGCGGAGGGTGGCGAACTCGTCGTCAGCCGGTGCGGCCGTCCCGGGGGTGGCGTGTGCGGGGCCGGCGGCGAGGCCGAGCGCACCCGCGGTGGAGGCGGCGAGAAATCCTCTGCGTGACCAGACGGGCAGGGCGGGGACTGGTGGCACGGTCGGTCCTCTCCACGGCGTCAACTGGGCGGTGGCGCTGCGCACTTGGGAGTTCCCGATGGTCTAGCACGGGCCGCCGCCGAGCGGCAATGACCGCGCCGGACCACCGGCCGCCACCCGTCCGGCCGAGCCCGGCCGAGGAGAGAGGTTGAATGTTGAACCAGATGGGGTTACGGTGAATCTCGTTGAAGCTTAAACAAAACCTCGCGCACACCGAGTGCACCGTCTTTGAGGAGGAGCCATGGCTCTGTTCAACCGCAAGCGCACCGCCGACACCGTCGGCAACACTGCCCCCGCCGCCACCGCTGCCGTCCTCGACGCGGACCCCGCGCTCGCGGCGCTGACCGGCGACTACACCATCGACCCGGCCCACAGCAGCATCGGCTTCACCGTCCGGCACGCCATGGTCACCAACGTCCGCGGCGCATTCGGCACGTACGAGGGCGCGCTCCGCCTCGACGGCTCCGACCCGTCCCGCTCCACCGCGTCCCTCGACGTCACGATCGCGAGCATCGACACCGGGATCGCGGACCGCGACAACCATCTGCGCAGCGCCGACTTCTTCGACGCCGAGTCCTTCCCGCTGATGACCTTCCGCAGCACCGCCGCCGAGCGCGTGGACGGTGACCGCTACCGCATCACCGGCGACCTCACCCTCCGGGACGTCACCAAGCCGCTCACCATCGACCTGGAGTTCCACGGCTCGGCCACCGATGTCTACGGCGCCGAGCGGGTCGGCTTCGAGGGCAGCGCCGAGATCCTGCGCTCCGACTGGGGCCTGACCTGGAACGCCGCGCTGGAGACCGGCGGCGTCATGGTCAGCGACAAGGTCAAGCTCCTCTTCGACATCTCGGCCGTCAAGGCGGCCCCGCAGGCCTGAACGGCTCCGCCACATGACCGCGGCCCGCAGCAGCCCGTACGCATAGGCGTCGTCCAGGGCCTGCCAGGACGCGGCGATGACGTTCTCCGCGACCCCGACCGTGGACCATTCGCCCCGGCCGTCGCTGGTGGAGACCAGGACCCGGGTGATCGAGCCGGTGCCCAGGGCGCCTTCCAGGATGCGGACCTTGTAGTCGACCAGCTCCATGTGCGCCAGCTGCGGATAGATCCGCTCCAGCCCCACCCTCAGCGCCCGGTCCAGCGCGTTGACCGGGCCGTTGCCCTCGGCGGTGGCGACGATCCGCTCCCCCTTCGCCCACAGCTTCACGGTCGCCTCGTTGGCGTGCGTACCGTCCGGGCGGTCCTCGACGATCGCCCGCCAGGACTCCACCGTGAAGTAGCTGCGCGGCCGGCCGCCCTCCGCCCGCTGCAGCTCGGCGCGGAGCAGCAGCTCGAAGGACGCGTCGGCGGCCTCGTACGTGTAGCCCGCCAGCTCGCGCTCCTTGACCCGCTCGACGACCCGGCCGACCAGCTCGCGGTCGCCGCTGAGATCGATGCCCAGCTCCTTGCCCTTGAGCTCGATGGACGCCCGGCCGGCCATGTCGGAGACCAGCATCCGCATGGTGTTGCCGACCAGCGCCGGATCGATGTGCTGGTAGAGATCCGGGTCGATCTTGATGGCGGAGGCGTGCAGTCCGGCCTTGTGGGCGAAGGCGGAAACCCCCACATAGGGCTGGTGGGTGGAGGGCGTGAGGTTGACGACCTCGGCGATGGCGTGCGAGATCCGGGTGGTCTCGGCGAGCTTGCCGTCGGGCAGCACCTGGCGCCCGTACTTGAGCTCCAGGGCGGCGACGACCGGGAAGAGGTTGGAGTTGCCGACCCGCTCGCCGTAACCGTTGGCGGTGCACTGGACGTGGGTGGCGCCGGCGTCCACCGCGGCCAGGGTGTTGGCGACGGCGCAGCCGGTGTCGTCCTGGGCGTGGATGCCCAGCCGCGCGCCGGTGTCCGCGAGGACGGTCCGTACGACGGCGGTGACCTGCGCCGGGAGCATCCCGCCGTTGGTGTCGCAGAGCACCACGACATCGGCGCCTGCCTCGCTCGCGGTGCGGACGACCTGCTTGGCGTAGACCGCGTCCAGGGCGTAGCCGTCGAAGAAGTGCTCACAGTCGAGGAAGACCCGGCGGCCCTGTGCCCGCAGATACGCGACGGTGTCCCGCACCATCGCGAGGTTCTCCTCGGGGGTGGTGCGCAGCGCCAGTTCCACATGCCCGAGATGGGACTTGGCGACCAGCGTGATGACCGGGGCCTGGGACTCCAGCAGCGCGGCGACCTGCGGATCGTCCTCGACGCGGACACCGGCCTTGCGGGTGGCGCCGAACGCGACCAGCTGGGCGTGCCGGAAGTCGATCTCCTCGCGGGCGCGCTGGAAGAACTCGGTGTCGCGCGGGTTGGCGCCGGGCCAGCCGCCCTCGATGAAGCCGACGCCGTATTCGTCGAGGTGCCGGGCGATGGTCAGCTTGTCGGCGACCGTGAGGTTGATGCCCTCGCGCTGTGCACCGTCGCGGAGCGTGGTGTCGAAGACGTGGAAGTCGTCGGACACCGCGCCGGCGGGCCGGGGGGAGGGTTCGTGTGCGTCCGTCATGCTGGTCTGGCTCCTGTCGGGATCTCGGTCTACCGGAATAACCGGTTCCACCGTCCCTCCATGATCCCTCGCGCTCCGCCTCCGGTGGGTGTGGGCCGGAAACGAAAAAACCTCTCGCGGGTGCGAGAGGTCTGCGCGCGGGTCTGGGACGACGGTGGCCACGCCGTACTCGGTTCGTACGGGGCGGTCACTGCGGACCGGCGCGCCTGCTGCCAATAATCATGGCGAACGAGAGCACGGTCCGCAGTGTGCCACACCCCCGGGCCGGACACGCGGAAGTCTCACGATGCGGGCGGACTGTCCACGGCGGCCCAGCGGCGGAGCGCGGCGGTGGCCCGTGCGCGGTCCCGGGACGCCAGCTTGTCGATGCTCGCGAGGTGGTTGGTGTGCGGGGCCAGGTAGACGTGCGCGTCGCGGCTGCCCTTGCCGGTACGGAAGGGCTCGGCCCGGGTGGGATCGTTCTCGCCGTACACGAAGAGCAGCTCACTGCCGTGCCGGCGCACCCAGCGGTCGATGTCGGGCATGGCGTCCGGCTGGAACCGCAGCGGAATGCTGCGCGGCACGTAGGTGCGCATCTCCTGGAGTCCGGGGTGGCGCAGCATTCCGGCCAGGTGCGGGGAGGCGAGCGAGACGAAGCCGAGCTGGGTGCCCAACTGGTAGTAGGACGCGGTGACGGGGGCCAGGTGGCGGTCGGCGTAGGCCGGGAGACGGGTCACGCCTTCGAACCAGGTGTACAGCGCGTCGCCGGCGGCGGAGGGCCGGGGGATGCGGCCGCAGTCCTCCGCCTCGTCCTTCTGCATCCAGAAGTGCAGGGGCAGCTGCAGCGCGGCGAGTTCCAGTACCCGGTCGGCGCTGCCGATGGTGCGGAACGTGTAGCCGTGGCCGGCGGCCCAGCGGGTGAGGCGGCCCGCCATCTCCGCCCGCCGGGTCCCCAGCAGCGCGCGCTGCACCGCCGTGAGCGCGCTCCGGCAGGCGGGGTTGCCCACCCGCCGCAGGAAGCGGTCCTCGGCGGTGTCGTCCCGGTCGTCGGTGTTGTCGGGTGCCGAGTACGCGACGGAGCCGGCCACGTCGTGCGGGTGGAAGCGCCGGTGGTAGACGGTGGCCATACCGCCCTTGCTGCCGCCGGTGGAGATCCATGCGGCGCGGTAGACCTTCTTGAGGGCCCGGATCAGCCGGTGGTGATCGCCCGCCGCCTGCCGGATGTCGAGTTTCGACCAGTCGGTGGGGCGGGGGCGGGACGTGCCGAAGTACCGCTGCTCGACGCTGATCTGGTTGCCGTCCACGATCCGGGTCGGCTCGGCCCGGAACCCGGGGTCCTGGTAGGTGAGGTCGTAGCCGTTGGTGTACAGCACCATCGGCCGGGCGGTGGACCGGTGGAGCAGCGACAGCCGCTGCTCGAAGCTGCCCCTGCCGGGGTGCCGGTGGTCGACGGGCTGGCGGTAGACCAGCGCGAAGGAGCGGTAGCCGGCCGGGGCGGGGTTCTCCTTGATCACCCGCATCCCGGGTACGGCCGCGAGCCTGGCACGGAGGTCGTCGGCGGCCGGGCGGGACGCGGCCGGGGACGCCGTGGCCGGGTGCGCCCCGGCGGGCCGGGCGGCCGCCACGGGCGGCGCCGCGACGCCTGAGGCCAACAGCCCCGTCAGCAGCAGCGGCAGAAGTGAACGCCTGGTGTTCTTCATGCCGTCCAGCCAAGCCGCCCGGCGCCGGACACGGATCCCCCGAGAACGGCAAACGGCCTCCCCCGGGCGGGGGAGGCCGTTTCGGCCGGGACGGAATCCTCAGTCGGCGACGGGTGCCCCCACCCGCCCCCGGTCGGTTCCCGCGGCCTCGTCCTGCTTGCCGACCCGGTGCAGATCGATGGACCGGGTCTCGCGCATCGTGACGTAGACGATCAGCGAGACCGCGGCGCAGCCGGCGACGTACCAGTAGTAGCCGGACTCGATACCGCCCTCCTTGAACCACAGGGCGACATACTCCGCGGTGCCGCCGAACAGCGCGTTGGCGATGGCGTACGGCAGGGCCACCCCCAGCGCGCGGATGCCGGTCGGGAACAGCTCGGCCTTCACACAGGCGTTGATCGAGGTGTAGCCGGTGACGACGACCAGGGCGAGCAGCGAGAGCCCGAGGGCCGGCCAGAAGCTGCCGGCGTGCTTGAGCAGCGTCATGATCGGCACGGTCAGGAACGTCGAGCCGACCGCGAAGGTGATCAGCAGCGGACGGCGGCCGATCCGGTCGGACAGCTTTCCGGCGAGCGGCTGGATGCACATGAAGATGAACAGGGCGCAGAAGCTGACCAGGGAGGCGGTCGGCTTGGGCAGTCCGGCGCTGCCCGAGAGGTACTTGGTGAGATAGGTCGTGTACGTGTAGTACGCGACCGTGCCGCCCATGGTGAGCGCGATGACCAGGAACGCCTCGCGCTTGTGGGCCAGCAGCGCCTTGAGGGTGCCGCGTGCCGGGTCGGCGTTGGCGCTGTCGTCCGCGGCGTACACCTCGGTCTCCAGCATGTTGCGGCGCAGGTAGAAGACGATCGCGGCGCCCAGCGCACCGATGATGAACGGGATCCGCCAGGCCCAGCTGTGCAGCGCGTCCTCGGACAGGGTGCGCTGCAGCACGATCTGCAGGCCGAGGCCGAGCAGCTGCCCGGCGGTCATCGACACGTACTGGAAGCTGGAGGCGAAGCCGCGGCGGCCGGGTGCGGAGGCCTCGGTGAGGTAGGTGGCGCTGGCCGCGTACTCGCCGCCGACCGACAGCCCCTGCAGCATCCGCGCGATGAGCAGCACGGCCACGCCGCCGTAGCCCGCCACCCCGTAGGTGGGCGCGACGGCGATCAGGACCGCCGAGGCGGACATCAGCGTGACGGTCAGCGTGAGCGCGGCCTTGCGGCCCCTGCGGTCCCCGACCCGGCCGAGCACCCAGCCGCCCACCGGGCGCATGAAGAAGCCCACGGCGAAGATCCCCATGGTGTTCATGAGGTTGGCGGTGTCATTCCCCTTCGGGAAGAACGAATCCGCGAAATAGACCGCAAAGCTCGCATACACGAACCAGTCGAACCACTCGACCATGTTGCCGGCCGAGCCGACCCAGATCTTCTTCCATTGCTCTCGTCCCATAGCCGGTTACGGTCGCGGACCCGGAGGCCCTGGGCAAGAGCGCGGGCGGCAACGATCGTGGGTACTTACGTGCGTTGTGGTCATGGGGCGGGCGCGACCCCGGCCCGACGGGGGGCCGTGCCGGGGTCAGCTCTCCCGGGCGGACAGTGACTCGTCCAGGAATTCCCGTATGTGGCCGCGCACTTCTTCCCGTTCCGTGCCGGGGAGGCCGACGACGAGCTGGGAGCCGAAGCCGTCGAGCAGGGCGCGGGTGCGGGTGGCGAAGCGTTCGGCGTCGACGGGGCGGAACTCACCCTTCGAGATGCCCTCGACGAGCAGGGCCACCAGGTCGCGGTGCCAGGCCAGTTCGAGTTCCAGCTGGCGTTCGCGGGTCTCGTCGTCGGCGTTCTGGGAGCGGTTCCACACCTCCAGCCACAGCGTCCAGCGCGGGTCGCGGTGGCCTTCGGGGAGGTAGAGGTCGACGAGGGCGTCCAGCCGTTCGCGGGCCGGGACGCGGCGGGAGAGGGCGGCCCGGCGCTCGGCGCCGAGCTGCTCCTCGCTCCACTGGAGGGTCTGCAGCAGCAGCTCGTCCTTCGTACCGAAGTAGTAGAGGATGTGGCCGCTGCTCATGCCGACCTCGCGGCCCAGTCCGGCCATGGTCAGCCGGTCCAGGCCCTCCGCGGCGATGGTCGCCATCGCCGCGGCCAGGACCTGCTCGCGGGGCTGGTTGAGCCGGCGCCGGGGACGGCGCGCGGGACCGGGCACGGGGACCTCCGGGGTCGGCTGGGGCGGGTCTGCGGATCAGACCTTCGGCTGCTGCTGGGTGATGCAGTGGATACCGCCACCCGCTGCGAAGATCGTACGGGCGTCCACGAGGGTCACCGTCCGGTCGGGGAAGAGCCGCCGGAAGATCGCGGCCGCCTCCTCGTCGCGCGGGTCGTCGAAGCCGCACAGCACCACGCCATCGTTGCAGAGGTAGTGGTTGATGTAGGAGTAGTCGACCAGCTCACCGTCCTCCTCGATGACGGTCGGGGCGGGCACCTCGATGACCTCCAGCTGCCGGCCCCTGGCGTCGGTGGAGCCGCGCAGCAGCTTGGCGATCTCGGAGCAGATCGCATGGTCGGGGTGGTCCGGGTCGGGCTGGGTGTGGACGAGCACGGTGCCGGGGCGGGCGAAGGCGGCGACGATGTCGACATGGCCGCGGGTGCCGAACTGCCCGTAGTCGGCGGCCAGTCCGCGCGGCAGCCAGATCGCCTTGGTGGTGCCGAGGTGGGCGTGGATCTCGGCCTCCACCTCCTCCTGGGTACGGCCGGGGTTGCGGCCCGGGTCGAGCTGGACGGTCTCGGTGAGCAACACGGTGCCCTCGCCGTCGATGTGGATGCCGCCACCCTCGTTGACCAGCGGGGTCGCGTAACGGCGGGCGTCGGCCAGTGCGCAGACCTGCTCGGCGATCTTCTCGTCGAGGTCCCAGCGGGCCCACTCCTGGGCGCCCCAGCCGTTGAACACCCAGTCGGCGGCGGCGAGTTGTCCCGTGCCGTCGGTGAGGAAGGTGGGGCCGATATCGCGCATCCAGGCGTCGTTGAGCGGGCGTTCGACGATCTCGATGTCCGCGCCGAGCAGCGCGCGGGCGCCTTCCGACTGGCCCGTTCCGGCGACGACGGTGACCGGCTCGAAGCGGCGGACCGCACGGGCGACGGCCGCCCAGGCGCGGCGGGCCCCGGCCAGCGTCTCGCCGCCCTCCTCGCCGAAGGTGAAGCTCGGGCCGGGCCAGGCCATCCAGGTGCGCTCGTGCCGGGCCCACTCCGGGGGCATACGGAAGCCGTCGGCGACAGGGGTGTTCATGCGGAGGTCCTCAGGTCTGTGTCGGTGTGACAGGCGGGGTGTTCACGAGGTCGGCCACGGGGGCCGGTCCACAGGGCGTGGTCACAGGAAATAGAGCCGGGACAGCGACACGGTGTCGGCCGGTTCCGAGCGCATCGGATCACCGTCGAGGGTGACCAGCCCGCTGTTCCCGTCGACCTGGACCTGCCCGACCCGGGAGTTGTGGACGAGGTTGCCGGGGCCGATGCCACGGGTGCCGCGGACGGCGACCCGGCGCCGGCGGGTGGGCATACCGTCACCGCCCTGTTCGGCCGCGGCACGCGCGACGAAGGCGACGGAGATCTCGGCGGGGGTCGCGCCGTACGCCCCGAACTGCGGGCCGAGCACCAGCGGTTCGCAGGTGTCGGTGGCGGCGTTCGGGTCGCCGGTGACGCCGTAGGCGGGGAATCCGGACTTCAGCACCAGCTGCGGTTTGGCGCCGAAGAACTGCGGCTTCCACAGCACGATGTCGGCCATCTTGCCGACCTCGATCGACCCGATCTCGTGCGAGAGGCCATGGGCGATGGCGGGGTTGATGGTGAGCTTGGCGACGTAGCGCAGCACCCGGGCGTTGTCGTCGTGGGCGCCGTCGCCCTGCATCGGGCCGAGTTCGGCCTTCATCTTGCCCGCCATCGCGAAGGTGCGGCGGACGGTCTCGCCCGCGCGGCCCATGCCCTGGGCGTCGGAGGAGGTGATGCCGATCGCCCCGAGGTCGTGCAGCACGTCCTCGGCGCCCATCGTGCCGGCCCGGATGCGGTCGCGGGCCATGGCGGCGTCACCGGGCAGATCGGTCTTCAGGTCGTGGACGGAGACGATCATGCCGTAGTGCTCGGCGACCGCGTCCCGCCCGAAGGGGAGGGTGGGGTTGGTGGAGGAGCCGATGACGTTGGGGACCCCGGCCATCTTGAGGACGTTGGGGACATGACCGCCGCCGCAGCCCTCGATGTGGAAGGCGTGGATGGTGCGGCCGTCCAGCACCCGCAGGGTGTCCTCGACGGTGAGGCACTCGTTGAGGCCGTCGCTGTGCAGCGCGACCTGGACGTCGTGCTCCTCGGCGACCCGCAGCGCGGTGTCCAGGGCGCGGGCATGGGCGCCCATGTCCTCGTGCACCTTGAAGCCGCAGGCGCCGCCCTCGGCGAGCGCCTCGACGAGCGGGGCGTCGCCCGAGGAGGAACCGCGGCCGAGGAAGCCGATGTTGACCGGCCAGGCGTCGAAGGCACTGAAGGCGTGCCCCAGCGCCCAGGGGGAGTTGACGCCGACGCCCCAGACCGGCCCGAATTCCTGGCCGATGATGGTGGTCACGCCGGAGGCCAGCGAGGCCTCCATGACACGCGGCGAGAGCAGATGGACATGGGTGTCGACGGCGCCCGCGGTGGCGATCATGCCCTCGCCGGAGACGATCGACGTACCCGTGCCGACGACGACATCGACACCGTCGAGCGTGTCGGGGTTGCCGGCCCGCCCTATGGCGTGGATGCGGCCCTCGCGGATGCCGATGGACACCTTGCGGATGCCCTGGACCGCGTCGATGACCAGGACGTTGCTGATCACCACGTCGCAGGTCTCGCGGACCGCGGCGGCCTTGAGGAGCAGCCCGTCGCGGGCGGTCTTGCCGAAGCCGGCGAGGAACTCGTCACCGGGCTTCTGGGCGTCGGACTCGACCCGGACGACCAGGCCCGAGTCACCGAGGACGACCCGGTCACCGGCCCGCGGGCCGTGCACCGACGCGTACTCGTGGGGGTCGATGCTGCCCGTCATGCCTTCTCCTCCGCTCCCAGGTAGCCGCAGGCGGCGGCCCGCCGCAGCGCTTCCGTCCTGGCCCCCGGCGCATCCAGCGGGCCGTCGACGAGACCGGCGAAGCCGATCGCGATCCGGTCGCCGCCGATCGGGACCAGACCGACCTCCGAGGCACCGCCGGGGTCGAACCGCACCGACGAGCCGGCCGGGACGCACAGCCGCATGCCGTACGCGGCGCCGCGGTCGAAGTCCAGCCGCGGGTTGGCCTCGAAGAAGTGGAAGTGCGAGGTGACGCTGATGGGCACCGTCGCGGTGTTGCGCACCGTCAGCACCACCGCGGGCGCGGGCTCCGGGTCGGCCGGGCCGGGGAGCACCGCGCCGGGCGCGGGGGTCTGCTCGCTCCGCCCGGCCGACGGGCCGGCGCCGATCGGGTCGCTGACCACCGCGAGCCGGGAGCCGTCGTCGAAGACGGCCTCCACATGCACCTCGGTGACCACGTCGGCCACGCCCGGCAGCACATCGTCCGGGCCGAGCACACCGCGTGCCGCCTCGATGGCCTGAGCGAGGCGGCGCCCGTCCCGCGCCGCCTCGCAGACTGTGTCCGCGATCAACGCGGTCGCCTCGGGCACATTCAGCTTCAGTCCGCGGGCCCGGCGCGTCCGCGCCAGCTCGGCCGCGCCGAACAGCAGCAGCCGGTCGCGTTCCGTCGGGGTCAACCGCATCCCGCCACACCTCCAGCTCGATTTGAGCATCACTCTAACCATGAAAATCGCCAAGAGGAAAGCATTGACCGATGGCCTAGGCATGAGTCACATTGAGCGCTGCTCTAAATATGCGGCGAGTAGAGCGCCGCTCCAATAGATCTCGCTGCGCGGCACGGCCCCGGCGAGCACTGTCCACAGCCCGGAGCACGGCGCACGGAGCGCTGCTCACACACTGTTGTCCGGCCTCTCAGGGGAGCCCTCATGCCGATCGAACAACGCGGAGTCGACACCATCCCGGACGAGGAACGCACCAGCGGCCCTCGCGACCTGATCTCGATCCTGCTCGGGTCGAACCTCGCCCTGGGCGTGGTGATCTTCGGTTGGCTCCCGGTCTCCTTCGGGCTCGGCTTCTGGCCCTCGGTGACCTCCCTGGCGGCCGGCACCCTCGTCGGCACCCTGCTGACCGCCCCGCTCGCGCTGGTCTCGCTGCGCAGCGCCACCAACCTCTCCACCAGCAGCGGTGCCCACTTCGGTGTGCGCGGCCGGCTGATCGGCTCGGTCATCGGCCTGCTGCTGTCGCTGGGCTACACCGCGCTGACCCTGTGGGTCGGCGGCGACGCGGTGGTGGGCTGCCTGCACCGGCTGACCGGACTGCCGACCGGCGGCGCGACCTACGCCCTGGTCTACGCCCTGCTGGCGGGCGCCACCGCCGTCGGCGCGGTCTACGGCTACCGGGTCCTGCTGCGGCTGAGCAAGGTGCTCGCCATCGGGCTGACCGTCCTGCTGGCCCTCGGCGTCGTCGCCTACGCCGACACCTTCACCACCGCCGCACCGCACGGCAGCTCGTATCTGCTCGGCGGCTTCTGGCAGACCTGGCTGCTGGCCGCCGTCTCCGCGGGCCTGAGCGGCCCCATCGCCTTCATCACCCTGCTCGGCGACTACAGCCGCTACATCTCCCCGCGGCGGCACAGCTCCAGGAAGGTCTTCGGCGCCACCTGTCTGGGCCTGATGGTCGGCCTGCTGGTGCCACAGCTCTTCGGGACGTTCACCGCGCTCGCGGTCGGTGCGGGCGCGGACTACGCGGGCCCGCTGGTGGCCGGCGCGCCGCTCTGGTACCTGGCGCTGCTGCTGCTCAACGCCTCGGCCGGCTCCGTCGGCAACGCCGGTCTGATGCTCTACAGCATGGGCCTCGACCTCGATGCGATCCTGCCGCGCGCGACCCGCACCCAGGCCACCTATGTCGTCGCCGCGACCGCGACCGCGCTGGTCTACGCCGGCCACTTCCTGTGGGCGGCCCAGGAGGCGATGACCTCGTTCGTGCTGCTGATGACCGCCGTCGGGACGCCCTGGGCGGTGATCACCGTGATCGGCTTCGCCCGCTGCCGCGGTGCCTACGACCCGGAGTCCCTGCAGGTCTACAACCGCGGCACCCGCGGAGGCGTGTACTGGTACCGGGCGGGCTGGCACGTCCGGGCGACGCTGGCCTGGGCGCTGGGCTCGGCGGTCGGCCTGATGGGCGTGGACACACCGCTCTACCAGGGGCCGCTGCTCCCGCTGACCGGCGGCATCGACCTCAGCTTCCTGCTCGCGGCGGCCGTGGGCGGGGTCGCGTACCTGGCCCTGACCGCCCGGGACCCCCGTCCGGTCGCGGCGCTGCGCACCGCACCGCCCGCTCCCCCGGCCACCGCGGCGGAAATCCCCGCGGAGGCCGGCTGAGCCGGCCCGGACAGGACCGAGGCCGCCGCCGACGCGCTGTCGGGGGCGGCCTGGGTCATGTCCGGGCCCGCATACGGGGGCGGGCTCAGCCCAGCTCGTGCATCCAGCCGTGCTTGTCCTCGGCGACACCCCGCTGGATGTCGAGGAGCGCCTCGCGCAGCTTCAGCGTGACCTTGCCGGGCTCACCGTCGGACTGGGTCCACTCGCCGCCGGCGCTCTTGACCGTGCCGACCGGGGTGATCACGGCGGCCGTGCCGCAGGCGAAGACCTCGGTGAGGGTGCCGTTCGCGGTGTCGGTCTTCCACTGGTCGATGGAGACCCGGGCCTCCTCCGACGCGTAGCCCAGGTCGCGGGCGACGGACAGCAGGGAGTCACGGGTGACCCCGGCGAGCAGCGAGCCGGTCAGGGTGGGGGTGACGATCTTGTCGCCGTAGACGAAGTACAGGTTCATCCCGCCGAGCTCCTCGACCCACTTGTGCTCCACGGCGTCGAGGTAGGCGACCTGGTCGCAGCCCTGCGCGGCGGCCTCGGCCTGCGCGAGCAGCGACGCGGCGTAGTTGCCGCCGGTCTTGGCGTCACCCATGCCGCCGGGGACGGCGCGCACCCGGTTCTCGGACAGCCAGATGGAGACCGGCTTGACGCCGCCGGCGAAGTACGCGCCCGCGGGCGAGGCGATGACCACGAAGAGGTACTCGTTGGCGGGCTTCACGCCCAGGCCGACCTCGGTCGCGATCATGAACGGGCGCAGGTAGAGCGACTCCTCGCCGCCGTGCGCGGGCACCCAGTCCTTGTCCTGCTGGACGAGCAGGTCGCAGGCCTCGATGAAGGTCTCGACGGGCAGCTCCGGCATGGCCAGCCGGCGTGCGGAGGCCTGGAAGCGCCGGGCGTTGGCGTCCGGGCGGAAGGTGGCGACGGAGCCGTCGGGCCGGCGGTACGCCTTGAGGCCCTCGAAGATCTCCTGGGCGTAGTGCAGGACATTGGTCGCCGGGTCGAGGGAGAGCGGGCCGTACGGCACGAGCTGTCCGTCGTGCCAGCCGCGGCCCTCGGTCCACTTGATCGTCACCATGTGGTCGGTGAAGTGGCGGCCGAAGCCGGGGGCGGCCAGGATCTGCTCCCGCTCCGCGTCGGACAGCGGGTGCGAGGAGGGCTTGAGCTCGATCGTGGGCGTCGTCATGAATGCATGTCCTTCACTGCGTGTGCGATACCTGGGGGTACCTCCCAGCGTCGGCTGGGGAGCATCACCGGCCCAGCCCTCCGGCCGGGGGTAAGGGGTTCGGCCCCCACCGTGCGGTTGTGGCGGCCGCGCCCATGAGGGCTCTTGAACGTACCGGTCGTTACTGGGACGTCCGAGTTTCCTCGCGGGCAACGATGCCACGTCCGATTATCGCCCGTGGGTCCGCGCCGCCGGAACCGCGTGCGCGGTCCGGGTCCGATGGTCGCACCCGACCGTGCCGTGCCCCCGGCCGGGCCCACGCGAACAGCGCCGGCCCTGGGAGGCCCGGCGCTGTCCATGGTGCGTGAGTGCGCGAGGGGCCTAGCCCGCTACTCGTGCGGCCAGTGCGTCACCGATCTCGTCGGTGCTCCGCGCCGATCCGTCCCTGGCCTCCAGATCGGTGGCCACGGCCTCCTCGATGCGGGCGGCCTGCGGCTCGTAGCCGAGGTGGCGCAGCAGCAGCGCGACGGAGAGGATCGTGGCCGTCGGGTCGGCCTTGCCGGTGCCCGCGATGTCCGGCGCGGAGCCGTGCACCGGCTCGAACATCGAGGGGAAGTCGCCGGTCGGGTTGATGTTCCCGGAGGCGGCCAGGCCGATACCGCCGGTGACGGCAGCGGCGAGGTCGGTGAGGATGTCGCCGAAGAGGTTGTCGGTGACGATCACGTCGAACCGCTCGGGCTGGGTGACGAAGAAGATCGTCGCGGCGTCGACGTGCAGGTAGTCGGTGGTGACCTCGGGGTACTCCTGGCCGACCTTGTCGAAGATGTTCTTCCACATGTGGCCCGCGTACACCAGCACATTGTTCTTGTGCACCAGCGTCAGCTTCTTGCGCGGGCGGGCGTTGGCCCGCTCATAGGCGTCGCGGACGACCCGCTCCACGCCGTAGGCGGTGTTGAGGCTGACCTCGGTGGCGACCTCGGCGGGGGTGCCGGTGCGCAGGCTGCCGCCGTTGCCGGTGTAGGGGCCTTCGGTGCCCTCGCGGACGACGATGAAGTCGATGTCGGGGCGGCCGGCGAGCGGCGTGGAGGTGTTCGGGAAGAGCTTCGACGGGCGCAGGTTGACGAAGTGGTCGAAGGCGAAGCGGAGCTTGAGCAGCAGACCGCGCTCCAGCACCCCGGAGGGTACGGACGGGTCGCCGATCGCGCCGAGCAGGATGGCGTCGTGCTGCTTGAGCGCCTCCAGCTCCGCGTCGGGGAGGGTCTCACCGGTCGCATGCCATCGCCGGGCACCGAGGTCGTACTCCTTGGTTTCCAGCTTGACGTCCTGCGGGAGGACCGCGGTCAGGACCTTCAGGCCCTGGGCCACGACTTCCTGGCCGATACCGTCACCGGGGATCACTGCGAGGCGAATGCTGCGAGACATGTCTGGACCCTACTCTCCGTCCCATTGATTGACACGTAACGTCCGCCATACGGACACATGGGGAGCCGGTCAGCTGCCGTTCACCCCATGTCCCCACTGCGGTCGGGTCACGCTGAGAAATTCGGCGGCATGACTGGAAATCCCCGTGGGGCCGCCCCCCTGCCCTCGCACACCCCCCGCGTCGGCATCCCGGAGCAGTTGGCGGCCCGGATGAGCATGCCGGAACAGCATGACTACCTCCGTACGAAGCTGAGCCGCAGAGGCCTGCTGCGTACCTCGGCCGCCACCGCGGGAGTCGTCGCGGGCTCCGGACTGCTGGCCGGTTCGGCCCAGGGCGTCTCGCCCACACTGCTGTCCTCGCCCACCACGGCCGCCGTCGACGGTTCGCTGGTCGCCCCCTTCGGCCGCCATCTGGCCTTCGGCGCCGACCCCAAGAGCCAGATGCGGGTGAGCTGGCAGGTGCCGTTCGCGGTCAAGCGGCCGTATCTGCGGGTGGGAATCGAGCCCTGGGACCTGGGGCGCAAGATCGAGGCCGAGGTCCGCGATCTGCACACCCCGTCGCTGTCCGCGAAGCTGCCGGCCGTGCAGCAGTACTACCTGCACGCCGCGCTGGACGGACTGCGCCCGGGAACGACGTACTACTACGGCGTCGGCCACGAGGGCTTCGACCCGGCCGACCCGCGCCACTTCTCCACCGTCGGCACCTTCCGTACCGCCCCGGCCCGTCCCGAGGCCTTCGTCTTCACCGCCTTCGGCGACCAGGGAGTGAGCTACCACGCCCTGGCCAACGACCAGTTGATCCTGGGTCAGAACCCGTCCTTCCACCTGCACGCGGGCGACATCTGCTACGCGGACACCGACGGCGACGGCTCCGAGCACGACGCCTACGACGCCCGGGTCTGGGACCAGTTCCTCGCGCAGACCGAGTCGGTGGCCAAGTCCGTGCCGTGGATGGTGACCACCGGCAACCACGACATGGAGGCCTGGTACTCCCCCAACGGCTACGGCGGCCAGAACGCCCGCTGGACGCTGCCCGGCAACGGCCCGGACGCCAAGAACGCCCCCGGCGTCTACTCGTTCACCTACGGCAACACCGCGGTCGTCGCCCTGGACGCCAACGACATCTCCTACGAGATCCCCGCCAACCAGGGCTACACCGACGGCCGGCAGACCCGCTGGCTCGACCGCCGCCTGGGCGAGCTGCGCGCCGCCGACGGCATCGACTTCCTCGTGGTCTTCTTCCACCACTGCGCCTTCTCCACCACCAACTCCCACGCCTCCGACGGCGCGGTGCGCGACGCCTGGCTGCCGCTGTTCGAGAAGCACCAGGTGGACCTGGTCGTCAACGGCCACAACCACGTCTACGAGCGGACCGACGCCCTCAAGAGCGGGCGGGTCGCCAAGAAGATGCCGATCGGCGCGAGCGTGGACACCACCCGCGAGGGCATCGTGTACGTGACCGCGGGCGGCGCGGGCCGGGCCCTCTACGACTTCCCCGTGCCGGACAGCTACGAGGGGCACGTCAAGGACCTCGACCACGTGGACACCTACCACTGGTCCAAGGGCCAGAAGAAGACCAAGGAAACCGTGGAGTGGTCCCGGGTCCGCTACACCGGCTACTCCTTCATCGCCGTCGAGGTCACACCGGGCCACCACCCGCGGATGAAGGTCACCGCCCTCGCCGAGTCCGGCGAGCGCATCGACCACTTCGAGGTGACCCGCTCGCCCGCGCGGTAGCCAGGGGACGATCGCCTGTAGGGGCGCCCGGGATCCGGGCGCCCCGCACGTTCAGGACGCGTTCAAGAGAGAAAGAGCCACCGGGCCACGGACAGCCGGATCCGCCAGCAGCAGCGGCAGGGCATCGACGCCGGCCTGGACAGGACCGACCCGGGTCGCGCACGCATCGGCTCAGTGCCCGGTGGAGCCGCCGTTGTCACGGCGGTCGAGGGCACGCTGGAGGGCGGCCGCGGCATTCCTGCGGTCGGCGTCGCCGGTCGTACGGGCGGAGTGACGGGTCCTGCGGACGGCAGTCTCAGCCATGATTCACGTCTCCTAAGCCAGAGCCCCGAGATGAAATGGGATGCGTCGATCCACAAGCGGCCGGAAGAGGCGGGGGCCTCGGCACGGCAGGGGTCACCTGCGCTTGCGCACCGGGCCGCATCCGCACTCGCTCGATGGAGCGTTACGTTCGGCTCCTACAACGCTAGGACAGCTCGGCCGTGATGTCTGCACAATTACTTGGGCTTCCTACTATCTGAGACGGCAGGCGTGTGCTCGAACGAGTGATCCGGGAACATTCGCTGGTCATGGCGGTCCCGGCGCTCCCTAGCGTGGCGGTGTCGCTTGTGCCACCAGGCCGAGCCCGCCCGCACTGAGGAGGTGCTGCACCATGACCGCGCTCACGCAGGAAAAGCCCGTGACGACGCCAGAGGCCACGACACCCGGGCCCGATCTGGATGAGGTCCTGTGACAGGCATGGAAAGCCATGGAACCCCCCGAGGGCCTTCACGCCGAGATCTTCGAGGGGTCCATCAAGGTGTCGCCCACCGGACGTTTTGCACACGGCCAGATCGCCAACCGGCTTCGCCGGGCCGTCGACAGGCACCTGGACGAGGGTGAATGGGCCGCGTACCAAGACATCAACGTCGTTCACGATCGCAAGGTCTGGATCCCTGACTGCTTCATCGCGCCGGAAGACTCCGAGGCGCATGTCACCGATGACGGCATCGGCATCAAGGCGTCCGCCGTCCACTTGATCGTGGAGGTGCTCTCGCCAGGTCACGATGGCACCGAGCGTGACCGGGAGCCCAAGCGCCGTGCCTACGCAGGCGCCGGCATCCCCGTCTACGTCCTCATCGATGACTACGACGGCCATGGCACGGTCACCGTGCTCGCCGCACCGCGCCCCGACGAGGCGGTCTACACGGACGTGCACCGCGTGGCGTGCGGCATCGACGTGATCATCCCCGAAGGCCCCGCCAAGGGCTTCGTCATCGGCGAGGCGATCACCGGCCCGGCGCGGGGCGCCTGAAGCAACGCCGAACGGCCCGGCGCCCCCGGGGAGAGGGGAGCCGGGCCGTCGGCGTGCGGCCGGTCGGACGTCAGCCCATGTGCGGGTAGCGGTAGTCCGTCGGCGGGACCAGGGTCTCCTTGATGGAGCGGGTCGAGGTCCAGCGCATCAGGTTCTGCTTGGCGCCGGCCTTGTCGTTGGTGCCGGACGCACGGCCGCCGCCGAAGGGCTGCTGGCCGACGACGGCGCCGGTCGGCTTGTCGTTGATGTAGAAGTTGCCGGCCGCGAAGCGCAGCACCTCACAGGTGCGGGCCGCCTCGGCACGGTCCTGGGCGATGACGCAACCGGTCAGGCCGTACGCCGAGGCGGACTCCATCTGGGTGAGCATCGCGTCGTAGTCGGCGTCGTCGTAGACGTAGACGCCGAGGATCGGACCGAAGTACTCGTCCTTGAAGATCTCGTTCTCCGGGTCGGTGGAGACCAGGACCGTCGGGCGGACGAAGTAGCCCTCGCTGTCGTCGTACGTACCGCCGGCCACGACCTCGACGGTCGGGTCGGCCTTGGCACGGTCGATCGCCGCCTTGTTCTTGGCGAACGAGCGCTCGTCGATGACGGCGCCGATGAAGTTCGACAGGTCGGAGACATCGCCCATGGCGAGGGCGTCGACCTCGGCCGCGAACTCCTCCTTGAGGCCGCTGTTCCACAGCGAGGCCGGGACGTAGGCGCGGGAGGCCGCGGAGCACTTCTGGCCCTGGAACTCGAAGGCGCCACGGGTCATGGCGGTCTTCAGCACGGCGCGGTCGGCCGACGGGTGGGCGACGATGAAGTCCTTGCCGCCGGTCTCGCCGACGAGCCGCGGGTAGGTCTTGTAGTTCTCGATGTTGATGCCGACCGTCTTCCACAGGTACTGGAAGGTCTTGGTCGAACCCGTGAAGTGGATGCCCGCCAGGTCGGGGTGGGTCAGTGCCACCTCGGAGACGTCCTTGCCGTCGCCGGTGACGAGGTTGATGACGCCCTTGGGCAGCCCGGCCTCCTCCAGCAGCTGCATCAGCAGCACGGCGGCGTAGGTCTGCGTCGGGGACGGCTTCCAGACCACGACGTTGCCCATGAGCGCGGGCGCGGTCGGGAGGTTGCCGGCGATCGCGGTGAAGTTGAACGGCGTGATCGCGTAGACGAAGCCCTCAAGAGGACGGTGGTCCGAGCGGTTCCAGACACCCGGGGAGTTCGCCGGGGGCTGCTCGGCGAGGATCTGGCGCGCGAAGTGCACGTTGAAGCGCCAGAAGTCGATCAGCTCACACGGGGTGTCGATCTCGGCCTGCTGGGCGGTCTTGGACTGGCCGAGCATGGTGGCGGCGGCCAGCGTCTCGCGCCAGGGGCCGGAGAGCAGGTCCGCGGCCTTGAGGATGATCGCGGCACGGTCGTCGAAGGACATCGCGCGCCAGGCCGGGGCGGCGGCCAGCGCGGCGTCGACCGCGTCCTGGGCGTCCTTGACCGTCGCGTTGGCGTACGTGCCGAGACGGGCGGAGTGGTTGTGCGGCTGAACGACGTCGAAGCGCTCGCCGCCGCCCATCCGGTGCTCGCCGCCGATGGTCATCGGCAGCTCGATCGGGTTGCCGGCCAGCTCCTTGAGCTTGGCCTCCAGGCGGGAACGCTCCGGGCTGCCGGGGGCGTAGGTGTGGACCGGCTCGTTCACCGGCACGGGGACCTGGGTCACAGCGTCCATAGCGGCCGTGTCTCCTTCGATTTCGCTCGTCGGTTTTCGTACGTCGGTGGTGCGGCCGCGGCCGCTTCGGGTGGGCGGCTGCGGGCGGCGCCGTCCGGGAGCATCCCCCGGCTTCCAGCATCCACCCGCGCCCGCCTCCGCGGGGCGATCAGGCGCGAGGCGATCAGCCGCGGGTCGCCAGCGACCTCAAGAAGAACGCGAGGTTCGCGGGGCGCTCGGCCAGGCGGCGCATGAAGTAGCCGTACCAGTCGGTGCCATAGGGGATGTACACCCGCATACGGTGTCCCTCGGCGACCAGCCGCTGCTGCTCGGCCTCGCGGATGCCGTACAGCATCTGGAATTCGTAGTCGGCCGGCTTGCGGCCGTTGCGGTGCGCCAGCTCCTGGCCGATGGCCACCATCCGCGGGTCGTGCGACCCGATCATGGGGTAGCCCTCCCCCGCCATCAGGATCTTCAGGCACCGCACATAGGCCTTGTCGACCTCCCGCTTGTCCTGGAAGGCGACGGTCGCGGGCTCCTTGTACGCACCCTTGACCAGCCGCACCCGGGAGCCTTCCCCGGCGAGCGCATGGCAGTCGTCCTCGGTGCGGAAGAGGTAGGACTGCAGCACCGCACCCGTCTGGGGAAAGCGTTCCCGCAGGTCGGCGAGGATCGCGAGGGTGGAGTCGACCGTGGTGTGGTCCTCCATGTCGAGGGTCACGGTCGTACCGGCCTCGGCGGCGGCCTCGACCACCGGGGTGACGTTCTTCAGCGCCAGTTCGTGGCCGCCGGCCAGCGCCTGACCGAAAGCGGACAGCTTGACCGACATCTCGGCCTTGACGCCGAGTCCGTGCTCCTTGAGGGCCGCGGCCAGCTGGAGGTAGGCATCGCGGTTGCGCAGCGCCTCGGCCGGGTCGGTGATGTCCTCGCCCAGGTGGTCGAGGGTGACCTCCAGGCCTCGCGCGGCCAGGGACCGCACGGCCGCCATGGACTCGTCCAGACGCTCTCCGGCGACGAACCGGTCCACCACGGGCCGGGTGACCGGAGCGGCCGCCACAAGCCGGCGGATGCTGTCACTGCGCGCTGCGGCCAGGAGCACGGGACCCAGCATGGGCACCTCCACGATTCAGAGTGACAAGTACCGGGCGGACACCGGGCGGGCGAACGCGTCGGCAATATTGAGCCACCTGAAACTTAAGGATCGCGCTACTTCCCGGCCATCGACAGCTGTCACGCCTTCGTGGTCGGGATCTCAGACAGATGTATGAGAATGAGGGTGAGGTGACCGTGCCAGTGGTGACAGTGGTGTGAGAGGTGTCCGAGACACCGGCGATGCCGGTGGTGTGACGACAGGAGAGGAGCCGGGCGGGCGATGCGGGGCGATTACCAGCAGCTCGTGGACGAGATCTCGGCGGCGCTCGGCGCACCGGCGACGCTGGAGGACCGGGATTTCGGACTGATCGCGTTCGGCGCGCACGAGGGCGACGACGACGAGGTGATGGACCCGGTCCGCACCCGCTCGATCCTCCAGCGCCGCTCCTCGGCGGCGGTACGGGCCTGGTTCGAGGCCTTCGGCATCGCCCGCGCCAAGACCGCGCTGCGCATTCCGCCGGACCCGGCCGCCGGGGTCTTCAAGGGCCGCATCTGTCTGCCCGTACGCCATCGGGGCATCGTGCACGGCTACGTCTGGCTGCTGGACGACGGGCATCTGACCGACCTCGAACTGGGCAGCCGGGGCACGCCGCCCGACCCGCGGATCGCGCAGGCGATGGAGAGCGCCGCCCGGATCGGCGCCCTGCTGGCCGACGAGGCCCGCGCCGGGTCCGAACTCGGCGATCTGCTGCGGGAGTTGCTGGCCGCCCCGCCCGACGGACAGCCGGCCGCTGCGGCCGCGCTGCGCGATGCGCTGCGGGACAGCCTGCGCTTCACCCCGGGCGCCCCGCTCACCCTGGTCGCGGTGGTGCCCTGGGACACCTCGGACACCGACGCGGCGCCGCTGCCGAGCCTTCCGGGCCTGCTCGCGGCGTGTGCGCTGCCGGCGGGCGGCGGCCCGGCGGACGGCCCGGCCGCGGGCGCGGACGAGCCGGAGCCCGCGGCGCGCCCCGGCTCGGGACGCAACGGCCGCGCCGGGTCCGCCGTCCTCCCGCACTCCGCTGCGCCCGTGCCCGCCCTGGCCGCGCTGGTGCGTCTGCGCGCGTCCGGCGCGTCCGCCCCGGCCCACACGGTGGCCGAACATCTGCTGCGCTCCCCGCGCGCGTCCGCCGGACCGGCCGAGGGGCGGGCGCCGCGCGGTGGCGCGCGCGACGGCTCCGCGCATCCCCCGCCGCCGCGGCCGGGCGCCGCCGGAATCGGCCTCGGCACAAGGGAGTTGACCGACCTTCCGGCCACCTGGCGGGAAGCGCTGGACGCGGCCCGCGCGGCCCATGCCGAGCCCCGGCTGGGCCCGATCACCCAATGGGACGCCATCGGCCCGTACCGCATGCTGACCGCCCTGCCGGGCACCGCACCCGACCCGGCCATCGGCCCGCTGCTGGCCCCCGCCCACGCGGAACTCGCGCGCACCGCCGAGGTGTTCCTCGACTGCGCGGGCCAGGCGAGCCGCACCGCACACGCCCTGGGCATCCACCGGCAGACGCTCTACTACCGCCTGGGCCGGGTGGAGAAGCTGACCGGCCTCGATCTGGACGACGGCGAGCACCGGCTGCTGCTGCACATGGCGCTCAAGGCGGCGCGGTTGTGAACGGCGCGGGACGGTCCGCCGTGAATGGCGCGGGACGGTCCGCAGCCCCCTGCACAAGCCTCTGACCTCGGCCTTCGGGCCCGCGGAGAGCGTCCGTCCCCTCGCTCACCCGGCTCAGCGCTCACTCCGGTAGCGAGGCGGCCGGCGGACGGGGCGGGCGGAGCCGGTCCTCGGGGTCGGTGATGACCAGCGTGGTGGCCATCTTGTCCCACAGCTCCTGCCGGTTGCGGTCCCAGAGCAGCCAGAAGTAGGGGATGAGGAGAGTGACGGAGGCGAGGAGTCCGATGATGCCCTTGGCGATGAACTCACGGAAGAACATCCGCCACCAGCGGGCCGCGCGGGCCTCCGGAATGTAGATGACCCGCATGTGCAGCAGTTGCTTGGCCGGGGTCTGACCCCGCGGGAAGACGAGGAAGGCCCAGATGAGCCAGCCGATGTACAGCGTGCAGATCATCAGGAGGTTTTCGAGCAGGAACCCGCCGAACCGGAGCCCCACGGTGGACAGGTGTATCCCGTGCGGAAGCACCATGACCTGCCCGCAGAACTGACAGGTGAGCTCACCCTCCACCGGGCCCCCGCAGACGGGGCACACGGTGGGCGCGGCGACCGGGGCGTAGGCACGTGCGGACGCCGGTCCCCGCTGCGACCATCGCGGTGCCGGCCGCGGGCCGGTCCGAGGCGGGTGCTCCGCGTTCTTCTGCTCCGCCTTCTTCTGCTCCGCCTTCTTCTGCTCTGCCGACTTCTGCTCTGCCGGATCGTGCGGATTCTCGGTCATGCGCAGGCCCTTCGTCACCGGCATCCAGTGAGCAGGGACTGGCGTGCCGTGGAGGGTGGATCGGCCGCTCAGCACCCACGGGCGCCGGCCGGGTGGAGGGCCGGCCCTGTACTGACGGCCGCTCAACCACGGTTCACCACGCCCGCGGGCGTCGACTGCGCAACCTCTTCACTTCAGGACAGCACGCAGGACAAGCCGCCGCAAATCTCCACCGGACGGGCGCCCGGGGCGTCCGTCACTCCTTCTTGCCCAGCACCTCGCCCGCGGTGACCCGGCGCAGCGCGGTCGCCAGGTCCCGGCCGGAGGGCATGGCCTCCGGCGTGAGCAGCGACTGGACCATCAGGCCGGTGAGCAGGGCCTGATAGAAGGAGCCGACGACACGGGCCGCCTCCGCGTCGACCTCGGTGTCCGGCACCCCTTCGAAGACCGCGACGAGCCCCTCGCCGCCCTCCGGGAGCACCTCACCGATCGCCTCGCGCAGGGCCGCGTCGCGCGGCAGCAGCCCCAGCACCTCGACCTGCGCGGCGATGAACTCCCGTTCCGTGGCGATCCGTTGCAGGAACAGGTCCCAGACCGCGGCGAACCGCTCCAGCGGAGCGGCGTCCTCCGGCACCGCCTCGTCGGCGCCCGGCACCTGGGCGACACCGGCCCCCCACTCCTCGCTGGACGCGATGATCGCCTGGCGCATCAGGGCGTCCTTGGAGCCGTAGTGGTATCCGATGGACGCGAGGTTGGCGCCGGACGCGGCCACGATGTCGCGGGCGGTGGTGCGCGCGTATCCCTTCTCCAGGAGGCAGCGCTTGGCGCCCTCCAGAAGATCTTCACGGTGTCCCATGAGGGCAGCCTATCGCCGCACATACGCTCGTACCAGACACCCGTTTTAGACGTACGTATACGTCGCTTGCCACGCCCCGCGAAGGGCGGTGGCCGGAGAGTGGATGTGCGACCGCGGCCTTCGCCGCTCGCCGGGCCGGACACCCCACCCGGGTCAGCGCGGCCGGTCCGGCCCCTCGCGCCCGCCGCCCGTACCGTCGTCGCGCCCCTTTTCCCGCTCGCCCGGGTGGCGGCCTCTCTCGCGCTCCTCGGCGCCGGTCTCGGGCATCTGCTCCTTGCCGCGCGCGGTGTCGCCGGTGTCGCCCGCCTGCGGTCCGGCCCGGGTACCGGCTCCCGCGCCCGCTCCCGCGCCCGCCCCGGCCATCGGCCCCTCGATCAGCTTGTTGCGCTCGCCGCCCGTGGGGGTGGGAGGCCCGGTGTCCCCGGTCGCCCGGGGGCCGGGCCGGGACGTGGGGCCGGCCGCATCCGGGGCGGCCATGCCCGGCCGGGTCATCCCGTAGTGGCGGTACAGCTCCTCTTCCTCGGAGGGGTCGAGATGGCCGTTGGCGTCGATCCGCGGTGCGTTCTTGATCGTGGCCTTGGCGTGCGGAACATGCAGTTCGTCGCCGGTCCGCCGGGCGCCGGCGAGCGGGATGAAGGTCTCCTTCATGCCGAACAGCCCGGTGCGCACCGTGATCCACTCGGGCTCGTTGGTGGCATCGTCCCGGTAGACCTGCTGGACCGTGCCCACCTTTGCACCGTCCGCATCGACCACGTGCAAGCCGGTCAGACTCTGCGGGGCGTCCCCCAGGGGTGCGTTCATGGCGTCTCTCTCCTTCCGCACGCACCGGCGGGGGCACGCGCAGTTCCCATTGCGCGACGCGAACATCTCCCCAGCGACTCGGGAGGACCGGCGGCCGACGGCCCCGGCGGCCCCACGACCGCGCCGACGGCCCCCGCGACCTCACCCTCGGATAGGCCATTCGGGTGAATGGTTGAGGTGTGAGACCTCGCCGGGCGCCCGGTCGCGGACCGCGACGGCGCCCGTACGATGCGGGCACGCAAACGGGCCCGGACCCCGCACAAGCGGGGCCCGGGCCCGTTGACCTGCGAAGACCTGGCGGTCAGTCGCCGAGGTTCACCGCGCGCACCGAGGTCGCGCCGATCTCCTCGGCGATCTCGCTGAGCACGTTCGGCGGAATGGTGTCGTCGACGGTCAGCGCGACCAGCGCCTCACCACCGACATCGGCCCGCGAGACCTGCATATTGCCGATGTTGATGCCGGCCTCGCCCAGGATCTTGCCGACGGTGCCGACGACACCGGGGCGGTCGCTGTAGCGCAGGAACGCCATGTGGTCGGCGAGCGCCAGGTCGATGGAGTGCTCCCCGACGGCGACGACCTTCTGGATGTTCTTGTGACCGGCGAGCGTGCCGGAGATCGACACCTCGTCGCCGCCCGCGAGGGTGCCGCGCACCGTCACGACGTTGCGGTGCTCGGGCGACTCGCTGCTGGTCGTCAGCCGCACCTCCACGCCGCGCTCCTGCGCGAACAGCGGGGCGTTGACGTAGGAGACCGTCTCGTCCACGACGTCCTCGAAGACGCCCTTGAGCGCGGAGAGTTCCAGCACCTTGACGTCGTGCTGGGTGATCTCGCCGTACACCTCGACATCGAGGCGCATGGCGACCTCGCCGGCCAGCGCGGTGAAGATCCGGCCGAGGCGCTCGGCCAGCGGCAGTCCGGGCTTGACGTCCTCGGCGATCACCCCGCCCTGGACGTTGACCGCGTCCGGCACCAGCTCGCCGGCCAGCGCCAGCCGCACCGACCTGGCGACCGCGATACCGGCCTTCTCCTGCGCCTCACCCGTCGACGCACCGAGGTGCGGGGTGGCGACGACCTGGTCGAACTCGAAGAGCGGCGAATCGGTGCAGGGCTCGGTCGCGTAGACGTCCAGGCCCGCGCCGGCCACCCGGCCCTCCTTCAGCGCGCTGGCCAGCGCCGCCTCGTCGACGATCCCGCCCCGCGCGGCGTTGACGATCCGGACCGACGGCTTGACCTTGTGCAGCGCCTCGTTCCCGATGAGACCGACGGTCTCCGGGGTCTTGGGGAGGTGCACCGTGATGAAGTCCGAGACCTGGAGCAGCTCGTCGAGCGTAAGCAGCTTGACGCCCATCTGCGCGGCACGGGCCGGCTGGACGTAGGGGTCGTAGGCGACGACCTTCATGCCGAACGCCGACATCCGCTGGGCGACCAGGACGCCGATCCGGCCGAGGCCGACCACACCGAGGGTCTTCTCGCTGAGCTCGACGCCGGTGTACTTGCTGCGCTTCCACTCGCCGTTCTTCAGGGCGGTGTTGGCCTGGGGGATATTGCGGGCCGTGGCGACCAGCAGACCGCAGGCCAGCTCGGCGGCGGTGACGATGTTGGAGGTCGGGGCGTTGACGACCATCACGCCGGCCTTGGTGGCGGCGGAGACATCGACATTGTCCAGGCCCACACCCGCGCGGGCGACGACCTTCAGCTTCTTGGCGGCGGCAATGGCCTCGGCGTCGACCTTCGTCGCGCTGCGCACGAGGATGGCGTCGACATCGGCAATCGCGGGGAGCAGCTCGGCGCGGTCCGCGCCGTTGCAGTGCCGGATGTCGAAGTCCGGACCGAGGGCGTCGACCGTGGCGGGCGACAGCTCTTCGGCGATCAGTACGACAGGTTTCGAGCTCACGTGGTCTTCAGTCCTCACTAGTCCTTCGCGGACGGCCGTCCCGACGGCCGAAGGCGGTGAAGGGGGCATGCCGCGTGGAAGACGCACGACGCTGTGAGCCTGACGCGCTTGTGCTTGGCAGTGTAGTGGCGGTGGGGGGCGCGTCCTGTGCCGATGCGGAAGGATCACCCGTGCGTGGTTCTACGCGGCGGACAAGGCGCCGCGGGGCGCCATGGACGAGGGGGCCGCAGCATCGCCGCGACCCCCTGTCCCCGGGCTTACGCCTCGTCGTCCACCCAGCTCATCAGCTTGCGGAGCTTCTTGCCCGTGGTCTCGAGCAGGTGGTCCTCGTCGGCCTTCTTGTACTCGTTGTACTTCGGCAGACCGGCGTTGTACTCGGCCATCCAGTTGTTGGCGAAGGTGCCGTCCTGGATCTCGGCGAGCACCTTCTTCATCTCGGCCTTGGTCTGGTCGGTGATGATGCGGGGACCGGTGATGTAGTCGCCCCACTCGGCGGTCTCGGAGACCGACCAGCGCATCTTCTCCAGGCCGCCCTCGTACATCAGGTCCACGATCAGCTTCAGCTCGTGGAGGCACTCGAAGTACGCGATCTCCGGCTGGTAGCCCGCCTCGACCAGGGTCTCGAAGCCGGCCTTGACCAGCGCCGAGGCGCCACCGCAGAGCACGGCCTGCTCACCGAACAGGTCGGTCTCGGTCTCCTCGGTGAAGGTGGTCTTGATGACGCCGGCGCGGGTGCCGCCGATGCCCTTGGCGTAGGAGAGCGCCAGCTCGAACGCCTTGCCCGAGGCGTCCTGCTCGACACCCGCGATGCACGGCACACCGCGGCCTTCCTCGTACTGGCGGCGGACCAGGTGGCCCGGGCCCTTGGGGGCCACCAGCGCGACGTCCACGTTGGCCGGCGGCTTGATGAAGCCGTAGCGGATGTTCAGACCGTGGCCGAAGAACAGCGCGTCGCCGTCCTTCAGGTGGTCCTTGATGGACTCCTCGTAGACCTTGGCCTGGATCGGGTCCGGCACCAGGATCATGATGACGTCGGCCTCGGCGGCCGCCTCGGCCGGCGTCACCACGCGCAGGCCCTGCTCCTCGGCCTTGGCCTTGGACTTGGAACCCTCGTGCAGACCGACCCGCACATCGACGCCCGAGTCACGCAGCGACAGCGCGTGGGCGTGGCCCTGGCTTCCGTAGCCGATGACCGCGACCTTGCGGTTCTGGATGATGGACAGGTCGGCATCGTCGTCGTAGAACAGCTCGGCCACTTCGGGTATCTCCTTGGATCTAGCGGGGTGCCCACACAGTACGTCGGGCGGGGCGGGGAAAGGCGGTGGGTCTCGCCATACGGTCCGGTCGGACCGCGGCGGTCAGGCCGTACGGTCCAGTGCGCGCAGCGAGCGGTCGGTGATGGACCGGGCGCCTCGGCCTATGGCGATGGTCCCGGACTGCACCAGTTCCTTGATGCCGTACGGCTCCAGCATCTTGAGCATCGCCTCCAGCTTTTCACTGGATCCGGTGGCCTCGATGGTGACGGCCTCGGGCGAGACGTCCACCGTCTTGGCGCGGAAGAGCTGGACGATCTCGACGATCTGCGAACGGGTCTCGTTGTCGGCGCGGACCTTGACCAGGACCAGTTCGCGCTGGATGGCGGAGCCCGGCTCCAGCTCGACGATCTTCAGAACGTTGACGAGCTTGTTGAGCTGCTTGGTGACCTGCTCCAGCGGCAGCGACTCGACGCTGACCACGATGGTGATGCGGGAGATGTCGGGGTGCTCGGTGACCCCGACCGCGAGGGAGTCGATGTTGAAGCCGCGGCGGGAGAACAGGGCGGCGATCCGGGCGAGGATGCCGGGGGTGTTCTCCACCAGGACGGAGAGCGTGTGCTTGGACATGGTCTTCTCTCTTCTTCCGTGCGTCCGTGACGTCCTGGGCTCAGTCGTCTTCGTTGTCGCCGAAGTCGGGACGCACGCCCCGGGCGGCCATGACCTCGTCGTTGGAGGTGCCGGCGGCGACCATCGGCCACACCTGGGCGTCCTCGTGGACGATGAAGTCGATCACGACCGGGCGGTCGTTGATGGCATTGGCCTTGGCGATGACCGCGTCCAGCTCCGCCGGGTCCTCACAGCGCATCGCGACACAGCCCATCGCCTCGGACAGCTTCACGAAGTCCGGGACGCGGGTGCCGCCGCTGGCCTTGCCCGCCGTCACCAGGCCGTTGGACTCGGGGCCGCTGTGCAGCACGGTGTTGGAGTAGCGCTGGTTGTAGAACAGGGTCTGCCACTGGCGGACCATGCCCAGCGCGCCGTTGTTGATGATCGCGACCTTGATCGGGATGTTGTTGAGCGCGCAGGTGACCAGTTCCTGGTTGGTCATCTGGAAGCAGCCGTCGCCGTCGATCGCCCAGACCGTACGGTCCGGCTGCCCGGCCTTGGCGCCCATCGCGGCGGGGACGGCGTAGCCCATGGTCCCGGCGCCGCCGGAGTTCAGCCAGGTCGAGGGCTGCTCGTAGCCGATGAAGTGGGCGGCCCACATCTGGTGCTGGCCGACGCCCGCGGCGTAGATGGTGTCGGCGGGGGCGAGCTCGCCGATCCGCTCGATGACCTGCTGCGGGGAGAGACTGCCGTCCTCCGGCAGGTCGTAGCCGAGCGGGTAGGTGTCGCGCCAGCGGTTGAGGTCCTTCCACCAGGCGCTGTAGTCGCCCCGGTGGCCGGCGTCGTACTCGGCCTGGACGGCGACGATCAGGTCGGCGATGACCTCACGGGCGTCACCGACGATCGGCACGTCCGCGGCACGGTTCTTGCCGATCTCCGCGGGGTCGATGTCCGCGTGCACGACCTTGGCGTACGGCGCGAAGGAGTCCAGCTTGCCGGTGACCCGGTCGTCGAAACGGGCGCCGAGGGTGATCAGCAGGTCCGACTTCTGCAGCGCGGTGACGGCGGTGACCGCACCGTGCATGCCCGGCATCCCGACGTGCTGCGGGTGGCTGTCGGGGAAGGAGCCCAGCGCCATCAGGGTGGTGGTGACGGGGGCGCCGGTCAGCTCGGCGAGCACCTTGAGCTCGGCGGTCGCGCCGGCCTTCATCACGCCGCCGCCGACGTAGAGCACCGGGCGCTTGGACTCGACGATCAGCCGGGCGGCCTCACGGATCTGCTTGGCGTGCGGCTTGGTCACCGGGCGGTAGCCGGGGAGCTCGGTGTGCGGCGGCCAGGCGAAGGTGGTCTGTGCCTGGAGCGCGTCCTTGGCGATGTCGACCAGGACCGGGCCGGGGCGGCCGGTGGCCGCGATGTGGAATGCCTCGGCGATCGTCCGGGGGATCTCGGCGGGGTCGGTGACCAGGAAGTTGTGCTTGGTGATCGGCATCGTGATGCCGCAGATGTCCGCTTCCTGGAACGCGTCCGTGCCGATCGCCTTGGACGCGACCTGACCGGTGATCGCGACCAGCGGGACGGAGTCCATGTGGGCGTCGGCGATCGGGGTGACGAGGTTGGTGGCACCCGGACCCGAGGTCGCCATGCACACGCCGACCTTGCCGGTGGCCTGCGCATATCCCGTGGCGGCGTGACCGGCGCCCTGCTCGTGACGCACCAGGACGTGCCGGACCTTCGAGGAATCCATCATCGGGTCGTACGCCGGAAGGATCGCACCGCCGGGAATGCCGAACACGGTGTCGGCCCCGACCTCCTCGAGCGAACGGATGAGGGACTGCGCACCCGTGACGTGCTCGACGGTGGCGGGCTGCTGCGGTCCGCCGGCGTTACGGGCCCGCGGCTGCGGATGGTGGGCCCCGGAGGCCTGCTCGGTCATCTGCGTCTCTTCTCGAAGCTGAGGGTTTTGACGGGATTTGTGAGGTTGCTGTGCAACAAAAAACCCCCCGTGCCAGGTGGCAAGCGAGGGGAGCGCGTCGGTGCGATGAGCTGGTTTCGTCAGGGACCAGCTTCAGCCGACGCGCTTTCCAAGTACGAGAATTCGGGTGCGCATGGCACTGACCCTCCCCCCGCCGTGCACCGAGTGTCAAGTGGGTGGGACGGAGGTCTCACTATTTGAGCGCAATGGCGGATGCACGAGCGATTCCGGACCCACGGGGCCGCCCTGCCGGGCGGGCAGACCGCTGCCGGTGAGCACCACCGCGCGGCCCTGGCCCGCCACGTCCGGCACCGGATAGTGGGCGTGTGTCAGGGACCGCCGCAGCCGGTGTTCGTCGAGCGGCCCGGAGAAGGCCGCGCCCATGCCGTGCGTACAGCCCATGGAGCGCAGCGCGAGGACCTGCTCGGGCAGATCGACGCCGTCCGCGACGGACTGCATGCCCAGGTCGCCGGCGATCCGCAGCAGCCCCGCGGTGATCTTGTGCAGCCGGGCGGACTCCACCACACCGTCCACCAGCCCGCGGTCCAGCCGCAGTACGTCGACCGGGAGCCGGCGCAGCGCGCTGATGGCGGCGTACCCGCTGCCGAAGCCGTCGAGGGCGATCCGTACGCCCAGCCGGCGCAGCGCGACCAGCCGGCGCTCCAGGTCGTCCAGCGGGATACGGGGATCGCTTTCGGACAGCTCCACGACGAGCGCGCGCGAGGGCAGACCGTGCCGGGTGAGCAGCGACTCGACACCCTTGGGGGACAGCGCGTGGTCCAGCAGCCGGCGGGCGGAGAGCCGGACGGCGACCGGGACCGGATAGCCGGCCCGGTGGCGCGCCGCGGCCTGCTCGACGGCCTCCTCCAGCTGCCAGCGGTCCAGCTCCGCGGCGCGGTCGCCGTCCTCGGCGAGCCGGCCGCGGTCGCCGACCCGCAGGAATTCGGCCGGGGTGAAGAGAATGCCCTGGGCCGAGCGCCAGCGGGCGTGTGCCGCGACCGCGGTGACCTGTCCGGTCGCCAGCTCCACCACCGGCTGGTGCAGCAGCGCGAACGCGCCGTCGGTCAGGGCCGTACGGAGTTTGCCGGCGAGCTCGGCGCGGTGCGCGACCTCGTTCTGCATCTGCGGGGCATAGAGCTCCACCCGGCCCTTGCCGGCCTGCTTGGCGCGGTACATCGCGAGGTCGGCGTTGCGCAGCAGGCCCGCGGGGGTCACCCCGGGGTCGGCGAAGGCGACGCCGATGCTGGCCGCCACCCGCACGTCCCGGCCGTCGATGCGGTACGGCTCGGAGAGCTTGATGCGCAGCCGGTCGGCGATCTCGTGGATACGGAACTCCCGGGCGGCCCGGTCGCGGGTGCCGTCGCCGGTGATCAGCGCGGCGAACTCGTCGCCGCCCAGCCGCGCCGCTATGTCGCCGGAGCGCACCGAGTCGGCGAGCCTGCGGGCCGCCTGCACCAGCAGTTCGTCGCCCGCCTGATGGCCGATGGTGTCGTTGACCTGCTTGAAGCCGTCGAGGTCGATGTAGAGCACGGCGGTGTCGTGGTCGCTGGCCCGGCGGCCGGTGACGGCCTGGGTGACACGTTCGGTGAACAGCGCGCGGTTGGGCAGGTCGGTGAGCGCGTCGTGTGAGGCGTTGTGCTGGAGCTGGGCCTGCAGCCGGACGCGTTCGGTGACATCGCGGGAGTTGAAGATCAGGCCGCCGTCGTGGCGGTTGACCGTGGATTCGACGTTCAGCCAGCCGTCACCTCCGGAGCGTTGCTCACCGGCGCGGAAGCGGCATTCGATGCGGGTGGTCGGTTCCTCCTCGGGGGACGCGGCGAGGAATCTGCGGACCTCGTGCACCACCCGGCCCAGGTCCTCGGGGTGGATCAGCGAGGCCAGTTCGGAGCCGACCAGTTCCTCGGCGTCGCGGCCGTAGACACCGGCGGCGGCCGGGCTCACATAGCGGAGCACACCGGTCGGGGCGGCGATCATGATGACGTCGCTGGAGCCCTGCACCAGGGAGCGGAAGTGGTTCTCCTTCTGCGCCAGCTCCTGGGTGAGGGTGATGTTGTCGAGCAGCATGATGCCCTGGCGGACGACCAGCGCGAGGACGACCGTGCAGCCGGTGAAGAGCACCACGCGGTCGATGCGCCGCCCGTCCAGGACGTTGGTGAGGATGCCCAGCGTGCAGACGGCGGCGGCGAGATACGGGGTGAGCGCGGCGAGCGAGCCCGCGATGGGGCGGCTGCCGTGCGGCTGGAGCCGGCGGGCCGCGGGCTTGGCCTCCTCCGCGGTGCACTCCTCACCCGCGCGGCGGGCGACCCAGGGCGCGTACGCGAGCAGCATCGAGCCGGCGAACCATCCGGCGTCCAGGATCTGGCCGGAGCGGTAGTGCTCGCGCAGCAGCGGCGAGCTGAACACGGCGTCGCACAGCACCGTCAACGCCAGCGCCGCGACAGCGGTGTTGATGGCGGAGCGGTGCACCGAGGAGCGCCGGAAGTGCAGCGCGAGCACCATGCTCACCAGCACGATGTCCAGCAGCGGATAGGCCAGCGACAGTGCGCTCTGGGCCACGCTGCGGCCCTGGAAATGGGCGGTGTGCGCGAGCGCGAGGCTCCATGAGAGAGTGACCAGCGACCCTGCGATCAGCCAGGAGTCGAGACCCAGGCAGACCCAACCCGCCCTGGTCACCGGCCTCTTGGCGAGCACCAGCAGGCCCACGATGGCCGGCGGTGCGAACAGCAGGAAACAGAAGTCGGCGAGGGAGGGGCTGGGTACCGTGATCCCTTCGATGACCTCGTACCAGCCCCATACGCCGTTGCCGAGGCCGGCCATGCAGGAGGACGCGGCGAACAGCATCCAGGCCGGACGGAACCGGCTGCGGCGCTTGCGTGCGTACAGCCCGCAGGAGACGGCCGCCAGGAACGCCGCGAAGCTGAGGCCGAAGTCCCCCATGATGGCCGCGACTTCGGGCGATCCCCAGCCGAACGCGGCGCCGATGGCATAGCCGCCGCAGACCACGGCCAGCACGATCTGGGGCACCGCGCTCGGTGGACTGCCGGCCGATGCCGGTGGCCTGGAGAGCATCGCCCCGGGGGCGCTCACCGGATTCTCCCGCTCACCCGCACCGGGCGCCGTCGCGAGCGATGCTCCTGGGGTCCTCGCAGTATTCCCGCGGGCGCTCGCGGATCGTGCTTCTCGCTACTCGTCCATCGGCCGTACATCGCCCGTCGCCCCCCTCGAGTCCCGGATCGTTCGCACGCGCCGCGTCTTTCCCGGCGTCGTCCCCGCTCGGGACGATACACCAGTTCCGTCACTCAGGGACATAGCGTCTCTACGGAGCGTGACTAAGAGCGAAGAGCGAACACTCCTTGCAGTCGTACGGCCTCGTAGCGCTACGCGCAACTGCTTTCAGTGGGCGGTGGCGACCACGTTTCGCAGGGGCTCTCCGGCCGCGAAAAGCGTCAACTGGTCCCTCAGCAGCCGCTTCGCACGGGGCAGAAAGGCAGAGCTGGGGCCGGCGACGTGTGGAGTGATGAGTACGCCGGGAGCGTGCCACAGCGGATGTCCGGCGGGCAGGGGTTCCGGGTCGGTGACATCGAGCGCCGCGTACAGCCGTCCGGATTCCAGCTCGGCGAGCAGTGCGTCGGTGTCGACGACTCCGCCGCGCGCGATGTTCACCAGCAGTGCGCCGTCCTTCATCCGCCCCAGGAATCGGCTTCCTACCAGGCCACGGGTGGCGTCGGTGAGCGGAGTCGCCAGCACGACGACGTCCGCGTCGGGCAAGAGGGCGGACAGGTCGGAGAGTGGATGCACAGGACCGCGCACTGTGTCACGCGCGGTGCGTGCGATGCGCACGACCCGCGCACATTCAAAGGGTGTGAGCCGGTCTTCGATGGCACTGCCGATCGAACCATAGCCCACAATGAGGACCGACTTGTCGGCGAGCGCCGGGCGGAAGTCCGGCCGCCACTCCCCCGCGTCCTGGGCCCGGACGAAGCCCGGGATGCCGCGCAGCGCCGCGAGGATCAGGGTGAGCGCCAGCTCCGCGGTGCTGGCGTCGTGGAGCCCGCGGGCGTTGCACAGTTGGGCACCGGACGGCATGTCGGACAGCCCCGGGAGTATGTGGTCGATGCCGGCGGTGAGCGTCTGCACCGCCCGTACCCGGCTCATCCGGGCCAGCGGGCTCAGGAGGATCTCCGGGCTCTTCATATAGGGAACGGCATAGAAGGCGCACCGGGCGGGGTCGGCCGGGTAGTCGGGGCCGGCGTCCCAGTGGACGTAGTGGAGACCGTCGGGGAGGCCCTCGATCTCGTCGGGCGGGATCGGGAGCCATACGTCGCGTGCGTCGGTGCGCTGGTCCGGTGTTGCCATGCCCCGAGGCTATGCGAAGAGACGTTCTGTTCAGACGTTAGTTTGGTCTGGCCCTTGACCGGGGGCGAGGGGACGGAGGCACAACCAGGTGGAGCGCAGGACAATCGGTGCGGCGGCCCTCGAAGTGGGCGCCATCGGACTCGGCTGTATGCCGATGAGCTGGGGGTACACCGAGTCGCAGCGCAGCTTGGACAGCTCGCTGCAGGCCGTGCACACCGCGCTGGACCGGGGCTGCAGCCTGCTGGACACCGCCGACATGTACGGCCCGTTCACCAATGAGCTGCTGGTGGGGCGGGTGCTCAAGGAGCGGCGGGCGGACGCGTTCGTGTCGACCAAATGCGGACTGCTGGTGGGTGAGCAGCACATCGTCGCCAATGGGCGGCCCGGCTACGTCAAGCGGGCCTGCGATGCCTCGCTGCGCCGGCTGCAGACCGACCGTATCGACCTCTACCAGCTGCACCGGGCCGATCCCGAGGTGCCCATAGAGGAGACCTGGGGGGCGATGGCGGAGCTGGTGGCGGCCGGGAAGGTGCGGTCGCTGGGGCTGTGCGCGGTGGGCGCACGGGCGGTACGGCCGGCCCGCACGGCCCGTACGGAGCGGCGGCCGGCCGGCGCGGGGCGTCGCCGCTCCCGGATGCACGACGGCACGCTGGCCCAACTGGAGCGGATCCAGCAGGTGTTCCCGGTCAGCAGTGTGCAGGCCGAGCTGTCGGTGTGGTCGCCGGAGGCGCTGGAGGCGCTGCTGCCGTGGTGTGAGTCGCGGGGTGTCGGCTTCCTTGCGGCGATGCCGCTGGGGAACGGCTATCTGACCGGCACCCTCACCCCGGGGCAGGGCTTCGAACGGGAGGACATACGGGCCCGCCACCCCCGCTTCACCGCGGAGATGATGGCCGCGAACCAGCCGGTGGTGGCCGGGCTGCGGCGGGTCGGCGCCCGCTACGGTGCGACGCCGGGGCAGGTGGCGCTGGCGTGGGCGCTGGCGCAGGGCCGGCATGTCGTCCCGGTACCGGGCACGAAGAAGGAACGCTGGGCGGCGCAGAACGCCAAGGCGGTGGATCTGACGCTCACCCGCGAGGATCTGGCGGAGATCGCCGCGCTGCCGCCGGCGCGCGGGTCCTGGTACTAGGGGGCGTCTTCGCCTGAGCCCGTTCCCCCGTCCGGCCGCGGCGAGGCGTCGCCCCGTGAGCCCGACGCGCCCGCCACGGGACCTGCCGCGCCCGGTCCGGTCCGCGGGCCCGCCCCGCTCGCGGCCCGGCCGGCCGCGCCGGATCATGGCAGGTGGGAGTGGCTCCGGAACCCACAGGGCGCGGCGCCGCGGCGCGCGATGTGGTGTTCTTGTCCACGCCCTGCCGACGAGAGGACCCTGCCGTGCAACGCCGTTCCCAGACCGCCGTGTTGGCCGCCGCTTCGCTGCTCCTGGTAGCGGGCTGCTCGTCCGGCGGCGCGCCCCAGGGCGGTGACAACTCCGCCGCCGCCCCGTCGAAGAGCCCCGGCGCCACCGCTTCACCGGGCGCCAAGCCGTCCTCCACCGCACCGCCCGCCAAGGGCTCGGTGAAGGTGACCAGGACCCTGACCACCGGCCTGACGTCGCCGTGGGGTGTGGCGGTGCTGCCGGGCGGGGATCTGCTGGTCGCCTCCCGTGACACCGGAAAGATCGTCCGGGTCTCGGCGGACACCGGGAAGAAGACCGAGCTGGGGTCGGTGCCGGGTGTGGACCCGGGGGGCGAGGGCGGGCTGCTGGGGATCGCGGTGTCCTCGACGTTCGGCGCGGACCACCAGGTGTACGCGTACTTCACCACCGCGTCCGACAACCGCATCGCCCGCATGAACTACGACGAGAAGCGTCCGCAGGGCAATCAGCTGGGCGCGCCCGACACGATCTTCAAGGGCATCCCCAAGGGCCAGCTCCACAACGGCGGCCGGATCGCGTTCGGCCCGGACAAGATGCTCTACGTCGGCACCGGCGAGACCGGTGACAGCGGGCTGGCCCAGGACAAGGACTCCCCGGCCGGCAAGATCCTGCGGATGACGCCGGAAGGCGAGCCGGCGCACGGCAACCCCGAGGCGGATTCGGTGGTGTACGACTACGGCCACCGCAATGTGCAGGGGCTGGCCTGGGACGGCGACAAGCGGCTGTGGGCCTCGGAGTTCGGGCAGGACACCTGGGACGAGCTCAATCTCATCGAGCCGGGCAAGAACTACGGCTGGCCGGAGGTCGAGGGCGAGGCCAAGGGCGGATCGAAGGGCCCCGGGTTCGTGGACCCGGTCGAGCAGTGGAAGACCGCGGACGCCTCGCCCAGCGGGATCGCCTACGCCAAGGGCTCGATCTGGATGGCCTCGCTGCGCGGCGAACGGCTGTGGCGGATCCCGCTGAACGGGACGAAGCCGGTGGCCGCTCCGCAGGCCTTCTTGAAGGGCACCTACGGAAGGCTGCGGACCGTCGTGGCGGCCGACGACGGGGCGTTGTGGCTGGTCACCAGCAACACCGACGGACGGGGCACCCCGCACAAGGGCGATGACCGGATTCTCCGCCTCAAGGTGAGCTGATCCGGCAGATCCCCTTTTCGGATGTCCTGCCTACACTCGGGTGGCAGGGGGACGGGTGCGCTCACGCCGAAGAGGGGGCAGGGCACCATGTTCAACATCGCGGAGGAACTGTTCGCACCGGGGGCGCAAACACACCGACGAGGAGCGGCAGAAGATGTCGCTCGTCGTCGATGACGTGGGTGACGGCGACCCCGGCAGGGGCCCGATCGATCTCTCCTCGGGCACCGTCGTCGTCAGGACGCCCGGGCGGCCGCGGGGCCATGACCCATCGGACCCGGCCTAGCCCGGTGTCGGCTCGCCGAACAGGCGCAGGCGGTGCGCCACCGCGCCCGCCTCGCCCCGGCCGGAGACGCCCAGCTTGGCGAGGATGTTGGAGACATGGACGCTGGCGGTCTTCGGGGAGATGAAGAGGGCGTCGGCTATCTGGCGGTTGCTGCGGCCGTCGGCTACCAGCCGCAGCACGTCGCGTTCGCGCGGGGTCAGGCCGAGGGATGCGGCGGGGGCGGTGTCGGAAGGGGCAGGCGCCTGGGTGGCGGCGCGGCCGTTACCGGCGGGCGTACCGGCCGTCCCGGCTGTGTCAGCCGGTGTCAGGCCCGGCAGCGGGATACGGGCCCGCTGGGCGAGGAGTTCGAGTTCGTCGGCGAGCGGGCGGGCGCCCATCGTCACGGCGGCGGTGTGCGCCTGGGTGAGGAGGAGGACGGCGGCCTCGCGCGGGGTGCGGCCGTGCAGTCCGGCGGTGGCCCGCTCGCTGCCGTGGAGGAGTGATTCGGCCCAGCGGTAGCAGGCCCGGGCGAGTTCGTGCGGGCGCTCCAGGGGCTCGAAGGCGGCGACCGCCCCGGCCCAGGCGTCGGGGGTCTCGCGGCCCTCGGCACGGCGGAGTTCGGCGTCGACCGCGAGGCCGTACGCCGACCAGACCGGGCTGAGCTGCGGCAGCCGCTTGGCGGCGTCCCGGATGCGGGCGAGGATCACGGCCCGGCCGGGCTCGGCGGCGGGCAGTCCGCGGGCGTCCGCTTCGGCGGTGGTGGCCGCCCACAGCAGCGGCCAGGCATAGCGGTGGGTGCCGGGCGGGAAGCCGGCGTCCAGGGCCTGCTGGAGGATGCTGCGGGCGTCGAGGAGGCGGCCCTGGCGGGCGGCGACGCGCAGGGCGTGCTGCGCCATGACGATGGCGTGCTGCGGCTGGGGATCGTGGGTGCCGTAGTGCTCCTGGGCGACGGCCAGTTCGCGCTCGGCCTCGGCGAGGTCTCCCTCGTTCAGCGCGAGATCGATACGACGGCTGGCGGCCAGCGCGATGGCCCGGTGGCTCTGCGCGAGGCGGCGGGCGTCGGCGACGGCCCGGCCCGCCTCCTTCCAGCGGCCCAGCGACTGCAGGGATTCGGCGCGGTTGCCCAGCACCCAGCTGGTGCTGTCCTTGAGGCCGTAGCGGGTGGTGAGTTCGACGCCCCGCTCGGTGACCTCGACGGCTTCGCGGGAGCGGCCGACGCCTTCCAATGCGGAGGGGAGGTTGACATGGCCGCGGGCGATGACGGCGAAGTAGCCGCGGCAGACGGCGCGGTCCAGGCTCGTACGGAAGTCGGCGAGGCCTTCCTCGACCTCGCCGGAGTCGACCCGCAGCCCCGCCAGGGTGAGCCGGGAGTTGAGCTCGGCCTCTTTGTCGCCGACCAACTGGGCCAGCTCCACCGCGCGTTCGGCCGTCGCCAAGGTGTCGGGTCCCGGCTCGTGCAGCACCGCCCAGCTGGCGACGGCGGCCATCACCTCGGCGTGTACGGAGGACGGCGGCAGTCCGCGCACCAGCTCCTGTGCGGCGCCCAGGTCGGCCCAGCCGTTGCCGCGGCCGGTGCTCTGGCAGAGCCGGGAGCGCTGCACCAGGAACCAGGCCTTGCGAAGGGGGTCCCCCCTGCTCGAACCGTGTTGAGAGCTTGGGGGAGGGTCGTTCTCGTCGCGCAGCGAGCGCAGGGCGCGCTTGGTGATCGTGAAGGCGCGTTCGTTGTCGCCGGACAGCCGGGCGGCCACCGCGATCTCGGCGAGCAGGTCCAGGAAGCGCAGGGCGTCGCCGTCGTCGCATCCGCAGGCCGGATACGCCTCGGCGTAGTCGACCGGGCGCACGCCCTGGCGGACCTCCTTGGGCGCGTCGTCCCACAGCTCCAGGGCGCGGTCCAGCAGCCGCAGCTGCTCGGCGTACGCATGGCGACGGCGGGCCTGGACGGAGGCGGCGAGGACGGCGGGCAGGGCCTTGGCGGCGTCATGGGCCTTGTACCAGTAGCTGGCCAGCCGGGCGGCGCAGACCTCGGTGCGGACCAGCGAGGGGTTGGCCTCCAGGGCCTCGGCGTAGCGGCGGTTGAGGCGGGTGCGCTCGCCGGGCAGCAGATCGTCGACGACCGCCTCGCGGGCGAGGGCGTGCCGGAAGCGGTAGCCCGTGCCGTCCTGGGTGGGCACGAGGGTGTTGCTGCCGACGGCCGCCCGGAGCGCCTCGATGAGGTCGTCCTCGGGCATCCGGCAGACGGCGGCGAGGAGTTCGTGTTCGACCGTGGAGCCGCCCTCGGCGGCCGTGCGCACCACCCGCTGGGCGTCCTCGGGCAGCGCCTCGACGCGCACCAGCAGCAGATCGCGCAGGGGGTCGCTGAGCCCGTGCAGACAGCCGTCGGCGAGGCCGCGGGCCAGTTCCTCGACGAAGAAGGCGTTGCCCTCGGAGCGCTTGTAGACGCGGTCGACGGTGTCCTCTTCGGGTTCGCTGCCGTTGATCCCGGCGATCTGGGAGCGGACCTCCTCGCGGTTGAAGCGGGCCAGCTCGACGCGCCGGACCGTGCGCATCCGGTCGATCTCGGCGAGGAAGGGGCGCAGCGGATGGCGGCGGTGGATGTCGTCCGAGCGGTAGGTCGCCACCAGGAGGACGTTGGCGTCGTGCAGGGCCTTGAGGAGGTAAGCGAGCAGCTCGCGGGTGGAGCGGTCGGCCCAGTGGAGGTCCTCGACGACGAGGACCAGGGTGCGGTGCGCGGCGAGCCGCTCCAGGAGGCGGGCGGTCAGCTCGAAGAGGCGGGCGCGGCCGATCTCCTCGTCATGGGCCTCGCCGGGGGTCTCCCCCAATTCGGGCAGGATGCGGGAGAGTTCGCCCTCCTGGCCGGCGACGGCGGCGGCGAGCTCGTCGCGCAGATGCCAGTTGAGGGTGTGCAGGATCGCGGAGAACGGGGCGAAGGGCAGGCCTTCGGAGCCGATCTCGATACAGCCGCCGAGCGCGACGAGCGCGCCGCGGGCGCGGGCCAGCTCGCCGAACTCCTCGATGAGACGGGTCTTTCCGACCCCTGCCTCCCCGCCGATCAGCAGGGCCTGGGGCTCGCCGGACGCCGCGATGTGGTCGAGCGCGTCCCCCAACACGGCCAGCTCGGCCGCGCGGCCGACGAACACGGGACTGACGGACCTGGTCTCCACGCTGCTGAGCATCGCACAGGGGTCTGACAATCCGGCAGGGGGTTTCACTGCGCGCAGCGAGTGGCCCGGTACCCGGAACGCCCGGCCCGGTGCGGTGAGCACCTGGGGCCGGGCGTGGGGCGGTCGGGCCGGCTGCGGGGCCGGCGTGTGGTGTGGCACGGGGGCCTCGGGGTCAGGCGGTGGCGCGGCGTACCCGCGCCCGCCGGCCCCGTGCACTCACCCGCCCCTCGGGTTCGTTCGCCCCGGACCGGGCGGCGCCGCGGATCCCGGTGCGCCGGGCCTCGGTGGCCTCGCGCACCAGGCGCTGCCGGTCGGCGGCGCGGCGCAGCTCTTCGTAGCGGACCCGCATCTCCAGTTCGGAGTGGTACATGGTGTCTCCCCTGACGGCGGTGAGGTGCTTCCCCGACGGTGTGCCGAGTGGTTCCAGCCTCGTCGCCAAGGAGGGTCCGCCACATCGGGAGACTTCCCGATCTTCGTGCCCGTACGGTCCTTAGGAACTGGTGGCGGCATCCGGACGGATGCCTAGGGACGGTGTCCGGGGGCCGTAGGGACCCCGGAAAACGGATGCGGTGAGGGTCAGTCGCGGCAGGGCGAATCCTGCTGCTTCGGTGCCGTCAGGCTGTACGCCCCGCAGGCGACCACCGCTTCGGGCTCGCCGGCCGACTGCCGGAGGATCACCAGGGTCTTCCGCTTCGGGGGCCCGCTGCTGAACTCGGAGAAGCTGACCACCCCGGTGGCACCGTCGAAGGTGATGTTGTTTCTCAGGGCGGTCAGAACGGATTCCCGCCGCACGGTGCTGCCCGCATTGTCCACAGCCCTGGACAGGACGTGGAAGGCGTCGTAGGAAACCGCGGAGTGCCCGTCCTGCCTCCAGGGGTCCTGCGGATACTGCCGGTTGTACTGGCGCACGAAGTCCTTGGTCTTCGCGCTGGCGCGGCTGTCCTCCTCGGGGAGGCGGTGCGCGGAGTGGTACAGCCGCAGCCAGTCCTTGTCGGCATACTGGCCGGTGAGCGCCACATTCGTCAGCTCATTGCCGCCGAGCACGGTGAGATCGTTCTCGATGCAGGTCCCGTTGGTGTCCATGGCCCTGACGAAGGCCGTGAAGTCCTTCGCCCGTGCGGTCCAGTAGACGGCGGTGTCCGGTTCGGCCTTCAGGGCCTGGCACACCTGGCCGACGAGCTGGTCGGCCGTGGTCGCCTTCTGCGTACCCGCTTGCGTGGCGAAGGGCTGTGAGTCCTGGCGGAAGCTGATGACCGTCTCACCCCCCTTGAAGGCCTGCTGGAACCTGTCGGCGAGGCTCTCGCTGTAGAGGTCGTCGGGGGTCCGTACGATCACCGCGTGCCCGGCGGGAACGCATTCCACCGGCGCGTGCGGGTCCGTCTGCCCCGGCTTCGCCACGAGGGGGGAATGGGCGGCGAAGGCGGCCTCAACGCCTGCTTCCGTGCTGTTGGCCGGCGTGAAGGGCCAGTAGGAACCGCTTTGTTGCATCTCGTCCGCCGTCGCGGTGGTGCCGACCATCGGCATGCCGATGCCGCCCAGTTCCTTCACGGCCTCCTGGGTCTCCTTCGTGCTCTGCGCGAAGCCCAGGACGCCGACGATCTGCTCGTACGCCTTTCGGGAGTTCTCCTGCCCGACTTCCCTGATGAGGTCACGCACGGCGCGGACGGCTTCGCGGAAGCCCGCACCGGCCTTCCGCACTTCCACCCGCAGCGGTACCCGGGAGGCGTCCGAAGCGGCGTCCTCTATCAGCCGCTGCTGCCACATGGCGACCCCGCGCAGTTCGGGGATGGCCCCGTCGAAGATGGTGTCCTCGGCACTTGTCGGAGGGGTCGATTCGAAGAGCACGACAGTGCGCACCGCGCGGGCGTCGGCGTACTTCTCGGCCTCCTCGTTCTGCTTTTTGATCCGGTTCAGCACATCCTGGTACCACTCCTTCGGCCTGACCTCGACGCGCTCGGTCTGACTGCCGGCCGCGGCCGGCCGGTCCCCGCCCACGCACCGGGTGTCCGGCGGCGTTTCCCAGAAACCGGGCGCGAAGGCGCCGCCGACCAGGAGCGTGGCCAGCGCGGTCAGTTCGACGACGGTCACGGCGCGCCAGCCCATCGTGAACTTCCGCGGCTGTACCGGGGGAATCTGCAGTCCGGGGCGCTCGAAGGGCTCGTCCTCCAGGGGCACCAGGACCGGCCGCGGGTTGCTGGAGTGGAGCAGGCTGCTCGCCCGGCGGAGGTTGGTGCGCTCCACGCCCAGATCGGCCTGCAGGGAGCCGGAGGGATGGCCGACCGCGATGACGAGCGGACCGGGCCCGTCCAGCCCGGCCTGCAGGGTGTGTAACGCGCGCAGGAACCGCTCCGCCGCGTCGGCTCCCGGGGCGCCCTCCGGCGGAATCTCCACCAGCAGTACGGGGCGGGCCACCCTGCGGCGGCGCTTGGGCAGCAGCCGTCCGACGGCGGGTTTGCGCAGGTCCTCCAGCAGGGCGCGCAGCAGCAGGAGTTCGAGGGCGGCGAGGCCCTCCTTGTGGCGCGGATGGCTGGGCTCCAGACTCAGCCGGGGCGACTGGCGGGCCCCTACCTGGTCGAGGAGTTCGAACACCGGCGCCCCGCCGGCGGTCGCGTTGAGGTGTTTGCCGAGCCAGCCGCTGCGCTTGGACCTGACGAGGCGGCGGTTCTGCCGCCGGGCCCAGATCCACCGGGGCAGGGTCCGGGTGAGGGAGTGCCATACGAGCCCGACGAAGAAGCCGTACACCCCGCCGATGGGCGCGGTGTCCGTGCCGCCCATGTGCCACAACAGGCCGGGGAGGCCGCCCCGTTCGGCCCGCTGGCGGTAGACGTGGTCGCGTAACTTCCGCGCCCCCAGGCCGCCGCCGCCCGGACGGCTTTCCTGTATCTGGGCGATGACATCCGCCATCAGCCAGAAGTTGGGGAAGCGGTCAGGGGTCGAGCGCCGCGGGATGTCGAATCCGAGGCCCGTGCCCGCCTGGACGGTGAGCAGGGGCACGTCGCCCTCGGCGTACAGCACCGTGTGCGGAACGCGCTTGTATTCGGGTCCGAGTGCCCAGCGCAGCGCTTCGAGGACCCGGTGGGTGTGGGACTCCGGGGCGTCCGCCGACGTACTGAGGAGGAGCAGCGGCGGCTTGTTCTCCAGGAGGTCGCGCCGGGCGGGGTTCACGGCGGTGCGGTACTCGCGGATGAAATAGTCCGCTCCGGAATCATCCGGAAAGGAGGAGGGTTCGACGGAGTTGTTCGCGGATCTCACCTCATCGGCCGACTAGCGGCCTTCCGGCCAACTAATGATCTACACAGGGTAGTTACCCATGTTAGTTCGGTGACTGTGAGGGCTCAATCAACTTGCGGCTTCCGGTGTGACACGGGGTGGTAACTGTCGCTTCGGCCACCGGAGCGGAGGCAGCGGGGCCGCCGCGCCCCCGCCGAACGGCAAAGACCCACCGGACGGACCGGTGGGTCTTGGGCGGGCGTCGGCTTCCGTGTTACGGAGCAGCAGGTCCGCCGGCCGGCATCTTGGGGACGGTGGGCATGCCGCCGAAGAGGTCGAGGTACATGCCCGCGGAGATCAGGATGCCCAGCGCGCCCAGCGCCAGTCCGCCCCAGGCCACGGCCCGCACCCAGGTGGCGCGCGAGCGGGTGAGCACCACGGCGCCGGCGATCACGGCGAGGAGCGCGAAGAAGCCGTTGACCATGGCGTTGGTGTGCCAGGAGGCGCCGTAGACGGCGGAGATCTGCTCGGCGGCCTGGGCCTTGCCCGACTGGAGCTTGATCTGCCCCAGCAGGTTGGCCCGCTCGGCCATCGTCGTACCGAGCCAGGTGCCGGTCACGGACGCGAGGCCGAGCCCCGCGGCGACGACGGCACCGGCGCCGGCGGCGATCCCGTTGGAGGTCGCTGCGGGGGTGGTGTCCGGGCCGGGCTCGTCGGTGCCGTCGCCCGCGTCGAGGTCACTGGCCTCGTCCTGCGCGGCGAGGGCGGCGTTGTCATCGGTCTGCTCGTCGGCCTTGGCGGCGGCCTTCCCGGCCGCCTCGGCCTCGGTGGCCTCCGGGATCGCGGCCGTCTCCGTGGCGGTCTGCGCCGGCACGGTCTTCTCGTCGTCGGTCTTCTTCTCGGTCGTCCTGGTACCCATGGGCGCGACCGTAGGCGCCGCGTCTGAGAGTCGGATGAGAACGGCGGCGGTGAGCGGGCGACAGTCGGCGACACGCCGGTCGTGGACATCGCGCACCGGCGGCCCGGGACCGGGGTCCAGGTACCGGCCCTAGGCCCTCACCAGCGGCTTTTCCCCGTCCTGGGGGCCGGGCAGCCGTACCGCGCCCGGCTCCGGCGGCGGCTCGATGCTGATCCGGGGCAGCCACCGGTCGAGCCAGGACGGCAGCCACCAGTTGGCGCCGCCCAGCAGATGCATCAGGGCGGGCACCAGCAGTGTGCGGAGTACGAAGGCGTCCAGGGCGACGGCGGCGGCCAGGCCGATGCCGAACATCGCGATGATCCGGTCGCCGCTGAGGACGAAGGCCCCGAACACCGCGATCATGATGACCGCCGCAGAGTTGATCACGCGGCTGGTCTCGGCGAGGCCGACCCGTACCGCCCGGCGGTTGTTGTGCGTCAGCTGCCACTCCTCGTACATCCGGGAGACCAGGAAGACCTGGTAGTCCATGGACAGGCCGAAGAGCACCGACACCATGATGACCGGCAGGAACGGTTCGATCGGGCCGGCGCTGCCCAGCCCCAGCAGTTCGCTGCCCCAGCCCCACTGGAAGACCGCGACCACGATCCCGAAGGACGACGCCACGGCCGCGACATTCATCAGCGCGGCCTTGAGCGGGATGCCGATGCTGCGGAAGGCGAGCAGCAGCAGGACCGAGCCCAGGGCGATCACCACGCCGATGAAGAGCGGCAGTTTGCCGACGATGAGGGAGGCGAAGTCGTCATAGCTTGCGGTGATCCCGCCGACCTGTACCCGCAGCGTGGCCGCGCCCCCGGCCTTGGGCAGCACCTCCGTCCGCAGGCGTTCCACCAGGTCGGAGGTCTGCCGGGACTGCGGTGAGCTGGTGGGTACGACGGTGATCACGCCGGTGCTGTGCCCGCCGTCGAACGCGGGACGGCTGACCCGGGCGACGCCGGGGGTGTCCCGCAGCCGGTCCGGCAGGGCGTCGAACGCGATCCGGTCCTTGGCGCCGTCCAGGGTGCCGACGAGCGTCAGCGGCCCGTTGGAGCCGGGGCCGAAGCCGCTCCCGTGACCGTCGCCCGCGAGCAGGTCGTACGCCTTGCGGGTGGTCGACGTGGCCGGGTTGTTGCCCTGGTCGGAGGTGCCCAGATGCAGACCGAAGGCCGGCAGCGCCAGGGCGAGCATGACGGCCGCCGCGACGGTGCCCAGCAGTTTGGGATGCCGCTCGACGAAGCCGGACCAGCGGGCGGCGATACCGGTGGTCCGCTCGGGCCGCGGCCCCTGCTCGGCCAGCCGGCGGCGCTCGCGACGGCTCAGCGCCCGCATCCCGATCAGCCCGAGGAGCGCCGGCAGCAGGGTGACGGCGGCGGCCACGGTCAGGACGACGGTGAGCGAGGCGGCGAGGGCGACTCCGTTGAGGAAGCTCAGCCGCAGGATCAGCATGCCCAGCAGGGCGATACAGACCGTGGCACCGGCGAAGACGACCGCGCGCCCGGACACCGCGACGGCCCGGGTGGCCGCCTCGTCGACCGGCAGGCCCTCCCGGAGGCCCTTGCGGTGCCGGGTGACGATGAACAGCGCGTAGTCGATGCCGACGCCGAGCCCGATCAGCATGCCGAGCATGGGGGCGAAGTCGGCGACGGTCATGGCGTGGCTGAGCAGGGTGATACCGGCCGAGGCGGTGCCGACGGCGGCGAGCGCGGTGATGATCGGCAGGAAGGTCGCGGCGAGCGAGCCGAAGGCGAGGAAGAGCACCACGGCCGCGGCGCACAGCCCGATGATTTCCGGGAGCTGGGCCCGGGGCGCCTCGGTCAGCGCGATGCCGGCGCCGCCCAGCTCGACCTGGAGGCCCGGGCGGGACGCGGTCTGCGCGGTGTCGACGACCTTCTGGACCTGGTCGACGTCCAGGTCGTCGGTGCGCCGATCGAAGAGCACGGAGGCGTAGGCGGTGTGCCCGTCCTTGCTGATCTGCCGTGCGCCGGCGCCGTCGGCGTGCCTGCCGTAGGGGCTCTCCACCTCGGAGACACCGGGCAGGGCGGCGATCTTCTCCAGGGTGTGCCGCATGGTCTTCTTCACGGCGGCGGAGCGCACCGTTCCGGAGTCCGTGTGCCACACGAGGGTGTCGCTGTCCCCGGAGCGCTCCGGGAAGGCCTTCGCCATACGGGCGCTCGCCTGCCCGGATTCGGTCCCGGGTACCTCGTAGTTGTTCGAGTACGCGGCCCCCGTCACCCCGGCGGCCACGGCGACCCCCGCGAAGGCGGCGAGCCAGAGCACGATCACCACGATGCGGCGCCTGAGACACCACCGAGCCAGAGCGGTCACGGACCTCGTCTGCTTCCCGGGTTGTGCGTCGATATCTCCCGGGGACGGGCGGTGCCGAGCGCGGATGTACGGGGACGGGGCGGGCCGTCGCCCGCCCGAAAGCGGAAGCGCCCGGTCCGCCTCTCCGGAGCAGAATCGCAGCCGGAAGAGATCCTTTGACCTCTTTGTGGACTTCCCCACAAAAGAGGTCAGAAAAGGACCTCGTCCCCTTCCCCGCCCCGTACACCGCGTCTCAGCCGGTGACCGACTCCTTGCCGTTCTCGACATGCCCCATCAGCCGGCGGCGGAAGGACGGGTCCTCGGCGACCGTGAGAGCGAGGTCGTACCAGCCGTGCGCGGCCGCGGCGGGATGCGCGACGGTGCGGCTGCCGCCGGCCTTCACCTTCACCGTGCGCGGCGCGGCGTCCGTATAGGCCAGCGGGGCGAGGGTGAAGGTCAGCTCGGTACGGCTGTGGTTGAGGACGGTCAGATGGAGCTCCTGCCGCCCGGCGTCGATCCGCGTGCTGATCGTGACGGCCGCGGCCGCGCCCCTACCGGTACCGGCGAATTCCCGCCGGAAGCCGTTCGGCCCCGTCACCGCGAAGCGGTACCTGCCCTCCTTCACCGGCACCTCCCACTCCCCCTTCCCCCGCACATCCCGGTGCTGCGGCGCGTCGAATTCCTTCGCGTACGGATAGAGCGCCAGATGCGCGGAGGCCTTGCCGGCGTTGCGGACGGCCATCCGGAAGACCGCGGCGCCCGGGTCGAGGCCGCCGTCGGCGTCCGGCTGGTAGGGCAGCGCCCTGGCCGGGCGGCTGCCGCGCTCCTGCCGCGGCAGCGTCTGCCGGGCCGGGGGCCGCGGCGCCCAGCGCCCGCTGAACGCCGGGACCGGGCCGGGCTGCCGGACCGACGGCTGCCGGCGCCCGCGGGAGAAGTCGAAGGCGGCGGTCAGATCGCCGCAGACGGTACGCCGCCAGGCGCTGATGTTGGGCTCCTCGATCCCCGTCCAGCGCTCCAGGAACCGGGTGATCGAGGTGTGGTCGAAGACCTGGGAGCAGGCGTAGCCGCCGACCGTCCACGGCGAGATGACGATCATCGGCACCCGGATGCCCAGACCCGTCGGCCGGCCGTCCCAGAATTCCCCGTCGGTCCCGGCGGGCGGCACCGGCGGCGGCACATGGTCGAAGAACCCGTCGTTCTCGTCGTAGGTCAGGAAGAGCGCGGTGTGCCGCCAGACGTCCGGGTTCCTGCCGAGCGCGTCCAGCACCTTGTAGACGATGGTGGCGCTCTCGACCGGGGAGGACGAGCCGGGGTGCTCGGAGTCCGCCGCGGACGGCACGAGGTAGGACACCTCGGGCAGCGTGCCGCGCGCCACGTCCGCGGCGAACGCGCTCGCCGTGGTGTCCGGCTCGCCCCGCCGCAGCGCCCGCTCGAACAGGCTCCGCTCCGCGCGGCTCAGCCCCTTGACGCCGTCCTCCAGCAGCCCCTGCAGCCGCGTGCGCCCGGCCTCGTCGGCGCCCGCCACCTTCCCGTAGAAGGCGGTCATGTTCTGCACCCCGTCCACCTTTGCCAGGGCCTTCTTCGCGACCGCCTTGAAGGGGGCGTAGAACTCCAGGTTGTTGTCGGTGAAGTTGTCCCACTCCTGGTAGACCCGCCAGCTGCGGCCGGCCTGCTCCAGCCGCTCGGCGTAGGTGGTCCAGGTGTAGCCGGGGTGGGTGTCCTCCTCGTAGGCGTCGTTGCCCACCGCCCGCTTCCCGTTGGGCTCGTAGCCCGTCCAGCCGCTCACCAGGTGGTTGCGGTTGGGGCTGGTGGAGGAGTGGATCGAGGAGTGGTAGGCGTCGCAGACGGTGAAGGTGTCCGCGAGCTCGTAGTGCAGCGGGACGTCCTGCCGGTCGTAGTGGGCCATGGTGGCGGCCGTCTTGGCGGTGACCCAGCCGTTCATCCAGCCGCCGTTCCACGCCACGGCCCCGCCGAACCAGCTGTGGTCCAGCGCGCCGATGTACTGCAGGTCCTTCTTCTGCACGGCGGCCGCCTCACGCACCGGGAAGGGCAGCACGGTCCCGAGGCCCAGCAGCCCCGGCTGCTCGTAGACGCTCCGGCCGCCGGGCAGCTCGATCGCGTTGCGGTCGGCGTAGCCGCGTACTCCCCGCAGCACCCCGAAGTAGTGGTCGAAGGAGCGGTTCTCCTGCATCAGCACGACGACGTGCTTGACGTCCTCGATTCCGCCCCCGCCACGCACCGGCCGCGCCGCGTCGTCCGCCAGCGCCCGCTGCAGCGACGGCGGCAGCAGCGACCCGGCCATCGCCGCGCCCGCCGCCGCGCCCACTCCCAGTACCCGTCTACGCGATACCTCAGGTGCCACGCCCGACCTCCCAGTCGACGGTCCATCAGTCAGCCAATGGTCTGCACTCAATCCATTGCGATGGGGCGACGGGGACGCTAGCGGACTCCCGTGACCGGCGATAGGCAGCGGGGTGACAACTCCGGGAACTGTCCACAGGCGGTTGCGGCGTCAAAGGACCACAACCTAGGTTCAGTTGGCATGGGGGAAGTCGAACATCCGGCGAACACGGGAGGCCGCGCACCGCGCCTCAAGCAGCTGTGGGCAGCGGTCGCCCTGGCCACGGCCGCGCTGCTCCTCGCCGTCTGGGTCACGGTGAACGACAAGTGGCCCTGGAGCGGCGCCCTGCCCGACCGGGCGTGCTGGAGCTCCCTGGACCGCTCGCTGCTGACCAAGGCGGCCCCGTCCGGCGACGCCCCCTGGGAGGTCACGGAGACGAAGGACCGGTGGGGCGACCCGGATTGCACGGTGCAGCGGGGCGATTGGCGGCTCGACGCCACCGTCATGAAGACCCCGCTCAAGGCGCACCTGTGGTGGGGCCTCGGCACCGTCCCGCTCCGCCACGGCCTGCCCGGGATGATCAAGCCGAACCGCAACCGGGTCGACGGCTGGCTCCGCCTCCCCCAGTGCCACAACAAGCTGGCGCACATCAACGTCCCCAGCGCCGGGGCGGACCGGCACACCGCCTCGGACTTCGCCGCCAGGAGCCTGCTCGCCGTCGGCAACGCCCAGATAGCCCGGTGCGGCGGCAAGCCCTTCCCCGTCCCCCGGAGCTTCACCTGGCCCGCGCCGAAGCCCGTGCGCCTCTCGCGCGGCGAGACGCCCTGCGGCGTGGCGGACGCCAGGACCGTACGGAAGTGGGCCGACGGGAAGGTGTACCGGTTCGGCGGCTTCAGCGACGACCCGGTCAGCAGGTGCTCCGCCCTGGAGGAGGGCGACGACGCGCTCGACCTGGGACTGTTCTCGGCGCTCGTGCTGCGCGACCGGGCGACCCTGGACGCCTTCTCGCCGACCGGCGTCCGGGCCCGGGTACAGGTCTCGTCCGCCCGGCCCTCGAAGCTGACGGACAAGGACCTCCGCTTCGACCGCGACGCGGCCACGGCACTGGAGTGCGCCAAGGGCCCGGGCAGCCGCTATGTGCACGTCATAGCCACGGGTTCGGACGCACAGTACGCGGCGATCAAACGCGCCGTCCTGACCAAGGTCGCCGACACCATGGGCTGCCGCTGACCCGCGCCGGCCGCCCCCGCCCGGTCACCGCGGACCGCCCCCGAACTCCGGCCACCACTCACACCACACGACCTTTCCCGGATCGCGCTCCCCCACCCCCCACTTGTCCGCGAGCGCGGAGACCAGCAACAGGCCCCGCCCGCACTCCTCTTCCGCCGCGCCCCGTACCGGAACCCGCGGCTCGCCGCCCCCGCTGTCGTGCACCTCCGCACGCAGCAGCCCGTCCTCGTACAGCGACAGACACAGCCGGTACTCACGACCGGGCGGCACACCGTGCAGCAGGGCATTGGTCGCCAGTTCGCTGACGCAGAGCAGAACGTCGTCCGCCCGGCCCTCCAGGTCCCAGTCGGCGAGCGCATGACGGGCGAACTCCCTTGCCAGCGGCACGGATCGGCGCTCCCGCCGGTAGCGCACCCGTTGGCGGTCGCGGTGGCGAAGGTCCCGGAGCGGGAGAAGCTGCCGGCGTTCGTGCAGGACCTGGTGGAGCATGAGGAGGAGGCGCTGACGCTGCTGTCGTATCAGAACCAGGTGGTGCCGGGGCTTTTGCAGACCGAGTCGTACGTACGAGCAACCTTCGACTCCCTCTACCCACCACTGGACGAGGAACAGGCCGAGGAATGGGTTTCAGGACGCATCAGCCGACAGAAGCTGCTGGAGCGTAAGACGCCCCGCCCCATGCTCAACTTCATCCTGGAAGAGGCGGTCCTCCATCGACCGATCGGCAGTCAGGAACTCCTGCGCGCACAGCTCCGCCATCTCCGCTCCTGCGCCGAACTCCCTTTCTTAGGGCTTCAGATCATGCCGACGGCCCGATGCACCCATGCCGCCCTGGACGGCCCGCTGGTCCTGCTGGAGAAACCCGATCATGAGTATCTCGCCTACATCGAAGCGCAACGGATCAGCTTCCTGGTCGACGATCCAGATCAGGTCAGCGTGTATCAACAGGTATATGGGATGCTGCGGTCGCAGGCCCTCACCCCTGAGGAGACGAAGAGCCTGCTGGACGACTTGCTAGGAGAGTCATGACCAGCACAGCAGCCCAGCACTTCTCTCGCGGTCTTAACTGGTTCAAGTCCAGCTACAGCGGCAGCGCAGGCGGCGACTGCGTAGAAGTGGCCACCTGCCCCCACGCCATACACATCCGCGACTCCAAGAACCCCGGCGGCCCGATACTCACCCTGAGTGCCGCCGCCTGGTCCGCGTTTCTGACCGACATCGCCAACTGACGGGCGCAGAGGTGACGATGAAGGTCCGCCAGCTGGGCGCCCACGGCCCGGCCGTCTCCCCGCTCGGCCTCGGCTGTATGGGGATGTCCACCTCGTACGGCGTCCCGGACGACGCCGAGTCGCTCCGTACGCTCGACCGCGCCGTCGAGCTCGGCGTCACGCTGCTCGACACCGCGGACGCCTACGGGCGCGGCGCCAACGAGGAGTTCCTCGGCCGCTGGCTGCGCAGCCGTACCGCCGCGCAGCGGGACGAGCTGGTGCTGGCCACCAAGTTCGGGCTGCGGCACGACGCCACCACGGGGCGGGTCAACGAGGTCGACACCTCCGCCGCCTGGGTGCGCGAGGCCTGCCACGCCTCGCTGCGCCGCCTCGGTACGGACCACATCGACCTCTACTACATGCACCGCCGTGATCCGGCCGTCCCCATCGAGGAGACGGTCGGTGCGATGGCGGGGCTCGTCGCCGACGGTGCCGTACGCCACCTCGGCCTCAGCGAGATCAGCCCGCAGACGCTGCGGCGGGCGCATGCCGTCCACCCCATCAGCGCCGTGCAGTTGGAGTACTCCCTCTTCACCCGCGAGGTCGTGGAGGGCGAGATGCTGGCGACCTGCCGGGAACTCGGCATCGGCATCGTGGCGTACTCACCGCTCGGGCGCGGGATGCTGACCGGCGCGCTCGCCGCACGCGACGATCTCACCGCCGAGGACGCCCGCCGCCGGTGGCCGCGGTTCGCCGAGGAGAACATCGACCGCAACCTCGGCCTCGTCCAGGCCGTGCGGACCACCGCCGAGTCCTTCGGCTGCACCCCTGCGCAGGCCGTCCTCGCCTGGCTGCTCGCCCAGGGCGAGGACATCGTCCCGATCCCCGGCACCAAGCGCCGCGCCTACCTGGACGAGAACGCGGCGGCGGCCGGGATCACCCTGACCCCCGAGCAGACGGACCAACTCCGCGCGGCCGTACCCGCCGACGCCGTCGCCGGCGAACGCTATCCACTCGCCGCACTGGAACGGCTGGGCCACTGAGCGGGCCCCGGAACGACGAAGCGGCCGCCCCTCCGTAGAGGGACGGCCGCTCGGCCTCACGCACAAGAAGCAGCGCGCGTCAGCCCTCGACGCCCAGCTTCTCCAGGATCAGCTCACGGACACGGGCCGCGTCCGCCTGGCCCCGCGTGGCCTTCATGACCGCGCCGACCAGGGCGCCGGCCGCGGCCACCTTGCCGCCGCGGATCTTGTCGGCGATGGCGGCGTTGGCGGCGATCGCCTCGTCGACGGCGGTGCCCAGGGCGCCCTCGTCGGAGACGACCTTGAGACCGCGCTTCTCGACGACGGTGTCCGGGTCGCCCTCGCCGGCCAGCACGCCCTCGATGGTCTGGCGGGCCAGCTTGTCGTTGAGCGAGCCGTCGGCGACCAGCGCGGTGACCCGGGCGACCTGCTCGGGGGTGATCGGCAGGGCGGCCAGCTCGACGCCGTCCTCGTTGGCGCGGCGGGCCAGCTCGCCCATCCACCACTTACGGGCCGAGGCGGAGTCCGCACCGGCGTCGACGGTGGCGGTGATCAGGTCGACCGCGCCCGCGTTGAGGATCGACTGCATGTCGTGCTCGGAGATGCCCCACTCCTCGCGCAGCCGGTTGCGGCGCACCCGCGGCAGCTCGGGGAGCGCCGCGCGCAGTTCCTCGACCCACTCACGGGAGGGGGCCACCGGCACCAGGTCCGGCTCGGGGAAGTAGCGGTAGTCCTCGGCGTTGTCCTTGATGCGGCCGGCCGTCGTGGAGCCGTCCTCCTCGTGGAAGTGCCGGGTCTCCTGGACGATCGTGCCGCCGGAGGAGAGCACCGCGGCGTGCCGCTGGATCTCGAACCGGGCCGCACGCTCCACGGAGCGCAGGGAGTTGACGTTCTTGGTCTCCGAACGCGTACCGAACTTCTCGGTGCCGTTGGGGCGCAGCGAGAGGTTCACGTCGCAGCGCATCTGGCCCTGCTCCATGCGGGCCTCGGAGACGCCCAGCGCCTTGATGAGCTCGCGCAGCTCGGCGACGTACGCCTTGGCGACCTCGGGGGCCCGCTCGCCCGCGCCCTCGATGGGCTTGGTGACGATCTCGATGAGAGGGATACCGGCGCGGTTGTAGTCCAGGAGCGAGTGCCGGGCTCCGTGGATACGGCCGGTGGCGCCACCGATGTGGGTGGACTTGCCGGTGTCCTCCTCCATGTGGGCGCGCTCGATGTGCACCCGGAAGATCTCCCCGTCCTCCAGCTGTACGTCGAGGTAGCCGTCGAAGGCGATCGGCTCGTCGTACTGGGAGGTCTGGAAGTTCTTCGGCATGTCCGGATAGAAGTAGTTCTTCCGGGCGAAGCGGCACCACTCGGCGATGGAGCAGTTCAGCGCCAGGCCGATCTTGATCGCGGACTCGACGCCGATCGCGTTGACGACGGGCAGCGAGCCGGGCAGGCCCAGGCAGGTGGGGCAGGTCTGCGCATTGGCATCCGCGCCCAGGGTGGTGGAACACCCGCAGAACATCTTGGTCTTGGTGCCGAGCTCGACATGGACCTCAAGGCCCATGACGGGGTCGTACGTCGCGAGGGCGTCCTCGTACGACACCAGGTCAGTGACAGTCACGGTGAAACTTTCCCTCTCAGCCCAGCAGGACGTCGTCGTCGCCCAGGCGCTTCAGTTCGCGGTAGAGGATCGCCAGGCCGGTGACGATCGCCGCGGCCGAGACGGCGGCGTCGATCAGTCGGAGCGTGTCGTTCTCCTGACGGGCCAGCTTGGCCTGCTTCGCGACGCTGAGGGCGCCGAACGCGGTGCTGCCGATCGACAGATACAGGCCGCCCTTGGACTTCTTGAAGTTCTTGGCCTTCTTGGTCATGGCGCTCACAGTGCAGGTGCCTCCTCAAGCAGCGGGTGGCCCCACTTGGCGGTGAACGCGGCCTCGACCGCGGCACCGACCTTGTAGAGCCGGTCGTCGGCCATGGCAGGAGCGATGATCTGCAGGCCCACCGGCATCCCGTCCTCGGGGGCCAGGCCGCAGGGCAGCGACATCGCCGCGTTGCCTGCCAGGTTGGTGGGGATCGTGCACAGGTCGGCGAGGTACATCGCCATCGGGTCGTCGGCGCGTTCGCCGATCGGGAAGGCGGTGGTCGGCGTGGTCGGCGAAACGATCACGTCGACCTGTTCGAAGGCCTTCTCGAAGTCGCGGGTGATCAGCGTCCGCACCTTCTGGGCGGAGCCGTAGTACGCGTCGTAGTAGCCGGAGCTGAGCGCGTACGTACCGAGCATGATCCGGCGCTTGACCTCGGGGCCGAAGCCGGCCTCACGGGTCAGGGCCGTGACGTCCTCGGCGGACTTGCTGCCGTCGTCGCCGACCCGCAGGCCGTAGCGCATGGCGTCGAAGCGGGCCAGGTTGGAGGAGCACTCCGAGGGCGCGATGAGGTAGTACGCGGACAGCGCGAGGTCGAAGGACGGGCAGTCCAGCTCGACGATCTCGGCGCCCAGCTCCTTCATCAGCGCGACCGACTCGTCGAAGCGCTGGATGACACCGGCCTGGTAGCCCTCGCCGCGGAACTGCTTGACGACGCCGACGCGCATGCCCTCGACGCTGCCGTTGCGGGCCGCCTCGACGACCGCCGGGACCGGCGCGTCGATGGAGGTGGAGTCCAGCGGGTCGTGGCCGGCGATGACCTCGTGGAGCAGCGCCGCGTCCAGGACCGTACGGGCGCAGGGCCCGCCCTGGTCCAGGGAGCTGGAGAAGGCCACCATGCCGTAGCGGGAGACGCCGCCGTAGGTGGGCTTGACGCCGACCGTGCCGGTGACGGACGCGGGCTGGCGGATGGAACCGCCGGTGTCCGTGCCGATGGCGAGCGGGGCCTCGTAGGAGGCGAGGGCGGCGCTGGAGCCGCCGCCGGAGCCGCCGGGGATCTTGGTCAGGTCCCAGGGGTTACCGGTCGGCCCGTAGGCGCTGTTCTCCGTCGACGAGCCCATGGCGAACTCGTCCATGTTGGTCTTGCCGAGGATGACGACGTCGGCGGCCTTGAGCTTCTTGGTCAGCGTCGCGTCGTACGGCGGCAGCCAGCCTTCGAGGATCTTCGAGCCGACGGTGGTGGGAATGCCCTCCGTCGTGAAGATGTCCTTGAGCGCGAGCGGGACACCGGCCAGCGGGCCGAGCTTCTCGCCGCGGGCCTTCTTCTCGTCCACGGCGCGGGCCTGGGCGAGCGCGCCCTCTCGGTCGACGTGCAGGAAGGCGTGCACCTTCTCGTCGACGGCCTCGATGCGGGCCAGGTGGGCCTCGGTCACCTCGACGGCGGTGAGCTCGCCGGAGGCGATCTTCGCCGCGATCTCGGCGGCGGTGAGCTTGATCAGGTCTGCCATGTCGGTCACTCCTCCCCCAGGATCTGCGGCACCTTGAAACGCTGCTGCTCCTGGGCCGGGGCGCCGGAGAGCGCCTGCTCGGGGGTCAGCGACGGACGGACCTCGTCCGGCCGCATGACGTTGGTCAGGGGCAGCGGGTGGGAGGTCGGCGGTACGTCTTGATCGGCGACCTCGGAGACGCGGGCGACCGCGCCGATGATGTCGTCGAGCTGTCCGGCGAAGTGGTCGAGCTCTTCGGCCTTCAGCTCCAGACGTGCCAGCCGGGCGAGGTGAGCGACCTCCTCGCGCGTGATGCCAGGCATGCAGCGATCCTCTGGTGTTCTTGGCGGAGTGTTCCGGGCGGAATGTCCAGGCGGAGTCTTCTCGGCGAATGCTCCTGTGAACTTTTCCGGCCCAATCCTATGGCGTACGGAAGAGCTGCCGCGAAACCGTTTCGCCGGGGGCGGCCGCGGGCGCCGCGCACGGACCGTTTTCAAGATCCCCCGACGCACACCGCGGCCTGCTAGGGAGCCTCCGGCGGGGACGGCTCATCGGCGTCTTCCGGCCCGTCGTCCGGCGCCTCGTTCGGCACGTCGTCCGGTGCCTCGCCCGGCTCCTCGTCCGTCGCCTTGGGCTCGTCCGGCTCGTGGGACGGGGCGGGCCTGGCGGGGTTGTCGGGCGAGGCGGGGTCGCCGGGCCGGGTGGGCTCGGTGGGATCGTCGGGCGAGGCGGGCTCGGTGGGCCGGGTGGGCCGGGTGGGCCGGGTGGGCTCGATGGGATCGCGGGGCGGGGCGGGCTCGTCGGATGCGTCGGACTCGACATGCGCAGCGGGCTCGTCGGATACGCCGGGCCCGTCGGGCGGGGCGGGCACCGCGGGCGGGCCGTTCGTGCCGGGCTCGACATGCGGGGCGGGCTCGATGGGCGCGTCGGACGTATCGGACTCGGACTGCCCGGAATCGGACCCGGACTGCCCGGACGGCGGTCCGTGCTCTTCCTCGTCGGGCCGGTCCTCGGCCGTGGGCGGCTGCGCGGGTTCTTCGGAGCGGGGACACGGGACGGCCGGTGGCCGGGTCAGTTCAAGACCTGTCCCGAAGGGCGCTCGGCGGCCTTCTCCGCCGCAAGGGCGGCCGTCTCCGATTCGCGCTGCCAGCCGCGTTCTCCGCGGGCTCTGAGCCAGGCCGTGGTTTCGTCCGGTGGCATCGCCGCGGCCACCAGCCAGCCCTGTACGGCGTCGCAGCCGAGGTCGCGCAGCCGCTCCCAGGTCTCGTCGTCCTCCACGCCCTCCGCGACGACCAGGAGGCCGAGGGAGTGGGCGAGGTCGAGGGTGCAGCGGACGATCTCCGCGTCCTCGGTGTCGACGGCCAGCCGGGCCACGAACGAGCGGTCGATCTTGAGCTCGCTGACCGGGAGGCGCCTCAGGTGGACGAGGGAGGAGTAGCCGGTGCCGAAGTCGTCGAGGGACATCTTGACGCCGTGCGCGGTGAGCCCGGCGAGGGTGTCCGCGGCCCGCTGCGGGTCCTCCAGGAGGACATGCTCGGTTATCTCCAGTTGGAGGGCGCCCGGTGGAACCCGGTGCCGGGCGAGCCGCGCGGCGACCGCTCCGGCGAAGCCCGGGGAGTGCACGTCCCGCGGGGAGACATTGACGGCGACCGGCACCTCCAGGCCCATCGCGCGCCAGCGCGCCACCTGGGCGAGCGCGGTCTCCAGGACGTACTCCGTCAGCCGGGGCATCAGTCCGGAGGACTCGGCGATGGCGATGAACTCGTCCGGTGGCACCCGGCCGCGGTCCGGGTGCACCCAGCGGACCAGTGCCTCCAGTCCGGCGACATGCCCGTCGAAGCCGACCTTGGGCTGGTAGTGCAGCTCGACGTCGCCGGCGTCCAGGGCGCGGCGCAGATCGCCCAACAGGCCGAGCCGGTCGGGGGTGTTGCCGTCCCGCTTGGCCTCGTAGAGCTCGACACCGCTGCGGTCGCGCTTGGCCTGATACATCGCCACATCGGCGCGGCGCAGCAGCCCCTCGGCGTCGAGGGCGTGGTCGGGGAAGACGGCGACCCCCGCGCTGGCTTCGAGCACGAGGGTCAGTCCGTCGAGGTCCAGCGGGGAGCCGAGGGCGGCGACGAGGTTGCGGGCCGCCCGCTGGGAGCTGGTGAGGGAGTCGGTGGTGGGCAGCAGGACGGCGAACTCGTCGCCGCCGAGCCGGGCCGCCTCGGCGCCGCGCGGGAGGGCGTGCCGCAGGCGGTCGGCGATCTGCAGCAGCAGGCGGTCGCCGGCGAGGTGGCCGAGGGTGTCGTTGACGGAGCGGAAGCGGTCCAGGTCGATGAGGACCAGCGCCGAGCGGGCGCCGACGCGCTCGGCGTCGTCCAGGGCGGTCCAGGTGCGCTCCAGCAGCCACTGGCGGTTGGGCAGGCCCGTGAGCGGGTCGCGCAGCTGCTCCTCGGCGCGGGCGCGGGCTATCCAGAGGGTGGAGTCCAGCGCGATGAGCGGGACCGCGAACAGCGGCAGCAGCAGGGGGGCGTGGATGGCGCAGACGGCGATCAGCGGGGAGATGCCGAGCAGCGCGATACCGACGAGTGCCTGACGGACCACGGCCGTTCGGGGGATGGCGGGCAGCTGGCCGGTGCGGGGGGTGAGGCTGACCCAGAGCAGACCGCGGCTGACGAAGAGGTAGCCGGCGGCGGTGACGACGACTTCGGGGAGGACGGCGAGGTTCCAGGACGGCGGGGCCCAGGGGTGGCGGACGCTGGAGACCACGCCGAACGCGGCGAGGCCGAGCGCCGCGGTGCCGAGGCCGAGGATGTCCACGGCACCGTGCACCACGGCCTGTCGCCAGCGGTGGCGCCGGGCGGCACCGACCAGGACGACCACGGAGAGGCTGACGAGGACGGCGGGCATCCAGCCGTACAGCAGCAGGACGGCGAGCGCGAGGGCGGCGCCGGAGCCCGTGCCGCCCCACCAGCGGTCCCGGCCGAGGGCGACCAGGTGGCCGACGATGATGCCGGTGAGGATCGCCAGCGACCAGCCCACGGAGCCGCCGGGGAACAGTGCCTCACCCTCCCCGAGAGTCACGATGACGCCCGTGGCGAGCGCGAGGCCCGCCACGGTGACGATGGTCGCGGGCAGCGCGGGCACGACGAGCCGCCGGAGCCGCGACGCCGGAGCGGCGCTGTCGGTCGGTTTCATTCCGATCCCTCTCACAGCCGGCTGTGCCCGCGCCACGGCAGGCGCACTCCTCAACAGTAGGCCGCGGAAGGCCGCGACGGGCAGCGATCGACGACGGTTGCCCGAATGCGACCCGGCGTCGCGGATCAATCTGGTATGCGCCGATGAGGTGACACCTCACTCCTCCTCAGGTGGAGTGACAGCTACCGCTCGCGCTGCGTCAGGACCCTGCTCCAGCAGCACCGCGAAGCCATCATCGTCCAACACGGGGACCTTCAACTGCATGGCCTTGTCGTACTTCGAACCAGGGTTGTCGCCCACCACTACGAATCCGGTCTTCTTCGAAACGGAACCGGTCACCTTCGCTCCGAGGTTCTGGAGGGCCTCTTTCGCGCCATCTCTGGTGTGTGACTGAAGTGTGCCCGTTACGACGACGGTGACGCCTTCCAGCGGCCGCGGGCCCTCTTCACCCGTTTGCTCCTCCTCCATTCGGACGCCCGCGGCCCGCCAGCTCTCGATGATCTGCTGGTGCCACTCCTCGGCGAACCACTGCTTCAGCGAGGCGGCGATCGTGGCCCCGACACCGTCGACGGCAGCCAGCTCCGTCTCGTCCGCCTCCCGGATGCGGTCGATCGAGCGGAACTCCCGCGCCAGCGCCTCGGCCGCCACCGGGCCCACATGCCGGATCGACAGACCGGTGATGATCCGGGCCAGCGGGCGCTGCTTGGCCGCCTGGATGTTCTCCAGCATGGCCAGGGCGTTCTTCTTCGGCTCGCCCTTCTGGTTGGCGAAGAAGGTGACGACCTTCTCCTCGCCGGTCTTCGGGTCCCGCTTGGGCAGACCGGAATCGGGGTCGAGGACATAGGACTTGATGGGCAGCAGCTGTTCGATGGAAAGGCCGAAAAGATCGCCCTCGTCCTTCAGCGGCGGCTCCGCGGGCTCCAGCGGCTGGCTGAGTGCCGTCGCCGCGACATAGCCGAAGTTCTCGATGTCCAGACATTTGCGGCCGGCCAGGTAGAACAGCCGCTCACGGATCTGGGCGGGGCAGGCGCGGGCATTGGGGCACCGCAGGTCGATATCGCCTTCCTTGGCGGGCTGCAGCGCCGTCCCGCACTCGGGGCACTCGGCCGGCATCACGAACTCCCGCTCGCCGCCGTCCCGCAGATCGACGACCGGTCCCAGGATCTCCGGGATGACATCGCCGGCCTTGCGGATCACGACGGTGTCCCCGATCAGCACCCCCTTGGCCTTGACCACGTCCTGGTTGTGCAGGGTGGCGAACTCCACCTCGGACCCGGCCACCGTCACGGGCTCGACCACGGCATACGGCGTGACCCGTCCCGTACGGCCGACGCCGACGCGGATGTCGACCAGCTTGGTGTTGACCTCCTCCGGCGGGTACTTCCAGGCGATCGCCCAGCGCGGCGCCCGCGAGGTCGAGCCCAGCCGCCCCTGGAGCCGGATCTCGTCCAGCTTGACGACCACGCCGTCGATCTCGTGCTCGACGGCCGTACGGCGGGTCTCGGCGTCGCCGTAATGGTCGATGAACTCCCGTACGGACTCCAGGGAGTCGACGACCCTGTTGTGCGTGGCCGTCGGCAGGCCCCACTCCTTGAGCAGGTCGTAGGCCTCCGACAGCCGGTCGATCTCCAGGCCGTCGCGGGCACCGATGCCATGGACGACCATGTGCAGCGGGCGGCTGGCGGTGATCTTGGGGTCCTTCTGGCGCAGCGAACCGGCCGCGGCGTTACGGGGGTTGGCGAACGGCGGTTTGCCGTCGGCCACCAGCCGCTCGTTGAGCGCGAGGAACTTCTCCATCGGGAAGAAGACCTCCCCGCGCACCTCGACCAGATCCGGGATCGTGTCGCCCTTCAGGCGGTGCGGGATCTCGGCGATCGTACGGACGTTGGGGGTGATGTCCTCGCCCGTACGGCCGTCGCCGCGGGTGGCGGCGCGGGTCAGCCGGCCCTGCTCGTAGGTGAGGTTGACGGCGAGACCGTCGACCTTCAGCTCGCACAGGAAGTGATACCCCGCGCTCTTGGGATCGCCGCCCAGCTCACCGGCGATCCGCTCGGCCCAGCCCGCCAACTCCTCGTTGTCGAAGGCGTTGTCGAGCGAGAGCATCCGTTCGCGGTGCTCGACCTCGGTGAACTCCGTGGCGTAGGCCCCGGCGACCTTCTGGGTCGGGGAATCGGGGGTGCGCAGCTCGGGGTGCTCGTTCTCCAGGGCCTCCAGGGAGCGCAGCAGCTTGTCGAACTCCGCGTCGCTGACGACCGGGGCGTCCTTCACGTAATACCGGAAGCGGTGCTCCTCGATCTGCTCAGCGAGCTGCGCGTGCTCCTCCCGCGCCGCGGCGGGCACCTTGGATTCCGCTGCGTGCTGTTCGCCAGCCACCGTCTTGTCCTCCCGTGGTCCTTGAGTGCGGTCACTCAGGGTTGTCTGCGAGTGATCTCGCCGCCCGGACGCAGTGGGCGAGAGCAGAGCGGGCATAAGCGGGCGAAGCGCCCGCCAGACCGCACGACGGAGTGATGACCACGGACTCGCTCAGAGTCCCCGGCGCCAGCCCCAGCCTGCGCCACAGCGTCCTGACACCCATGACGCTACCGGCAGGGTCTGACAATCGGCTGTCCACGCCCGGCACCACGCCCGCGAACAGCGTCGTCCCGCCCTCGACGGCCTCCCCGATCGTCTCCTCCTCACGCTCGGTGAGCAGCGAGAAATCGAACGAGACGCCCGTGACACCGGCCCGCCGCAGCAGCCCGAAGGGCACCTCGGGCGCGCACGAGTGGACGACCACGGGGCCGCCCTCCGCCACCCCGACAAGATCACGCAGCGCGCCCTCGACGACCGCCCGGTCCACCGCCCGGTGGGTGCGGTAGCCGCTCGCCGTCTTCACCCGCCCCTGGAGCACCGCCGTCAACGACGGCTCGTCGAGCTGCAGCACGACCCGGGCGCCGGGGATCCGCCGCCGTACGTCCGCGAGATGGCCGCGCAGCCCCTCCGCCAGGGACGCCGCAAGATCCCGGCAGGCACCGGGGTCACCGACGGCCGCCTCGCCGTTGCGCAGCTCCAGGGCGGCGGCCAGGGTCCACGGGCCGACCGCGGAGACCTTCAGCGGGCCCTCGTACCCCTGGGTGAACTCCTCCAGGGCGTCGAGATCCTCCCCGAGCCAGGAGTGCGCCCGCCGGGTGTCCCGGCCCGGCCGGTCGCTGATCCGCCAGCCGCTGGGCTCCACATGGCCGTAGACCTCGACCAGCATCCCGAGGGTCCGGCCGATCATGTCGGCACCGGGCCCGCGGGCAGGGAGCTCCGGCAGATACGGGAAGGTCTCCAGCGATCCGGTGACGGTCTTGGCCGCCTCCCGCGCGTCACCGCCCGGCATCGATCCGATCCCGGTCGCCGCGCCCGCGGTCCACTTCTGCGTGCTGTTCTCGCTCACTCAGGCAGGGTATGCGCCGGTGGGCGGGGCAGGGTGCGGCAGGTGTGCGGGGCAGGGTGCTGCGGTGGGTGTGCGTGCGTGAGGTGGCGCGGAACGCCGCGGTCCGCCCCGCCCGCGAGCGTACGGCGGTCACGCTCCGGTGCGTACGCCCGCCACACCAGGCGGAGTACGGCCCGCACGCCGGGCCGTGGACGCCGCTGATGCCCGGGTGCGTATGCCCGCCCGCCTCACGCCCGGGTGCGTATGCCCGCCCGCCTCACGCCCGGATACGGATCCCCATCCGCCTCACGCCCGAGTGCGGATGCCCATCCGGCCGACCACCGCCGCGACGGCCAGCGCGCCCGCCGTCAGGGCGAAGGCGAAGGCCGCGCCCTGGTAGCCGTCGCCCGCCCCCGTCAGGACCGCGCCCATACCGGCGATGCCCACCAGGGAGCCGATCTGACGGTTGGCGTTGAGGGTGGCGCTGCCGATATCGGTGTGCTCGCGGCCCGCGGCCGCCATCAGGACCCCGGTCAGCGCCGGGGAGCTGACCCCGCCGCCGATGTTGGTGAGCGCGAGCACCACCGCGAGCACCCAATACGGCAGGCCGGGCGCGAGGATCAGGAACAGCAGGACGTAGCCCACGGCGGAGAGCGCCAGAGAGGCGGTGAGGGCCGTCCGGTTGCCGATCCGCGGGCCGAACCGGGCGTAGAGCATGTTGCCGAACGGGAGGACCAGCACCGCCGGCAGCATCTGCAGCCCCGCCGTCACCGGGCTCGCCCCGCGCGCGGTCTGGAGGAAGAGGCCGAGGACGAACAGCGCCCCGTAGAACGCGAAGTTGAAGAGGAAGCCGACCGCATTGGCCGCGGCGAAGCTGCGGTCCGCGAAGAGCGAGACCGGCAGGATCGGGGCGCGGACGGCCCGTTCACGGACGAGGAAGCCGGCCAGCGCGACCGCCGCGACCGCGAACGCCCCCAGGACGACCGGTGCGGACCAGCCCCTGTCGGGCCCCTCGATGAGCGCGTAACTCAGCGCCCCGAGGGCCAGCAGGCCCAGGACATGACCGCTGCCGCCGAGCGCCGAGCCGCGGGCCGGGACCGCCGCGATCACCCGACGGGTGAGCAGCAACCCGGCAAGGCCGATGGGGAGGTTGACGAGGAAGATGCTGCGCCAGCCGAGCGTGCCGACCAGGAGGCCGCCGACGGTCGGCGCCAGCCCTACGGAGGTGGAGACGATCGCCGACCAGATGCCGAGGATCTTCGCCCGGCGCGCCGGTTCGGGGAAGGCGTGCATCAGCAGCGACAGCGAGCTGGGCATGAACAGCGCCGCGCCCACTCCCTGGACGAAGCGGGCCGCCACCAGGACCGCCCCGTTCGGCGCGACGGCGCCCAGCAGGGACGCGGCGGTGAACACGGCGAGCCCGACGAGATAGATCCGCCGGGCGCCGAACCGCTTCGCCAGCGATCCGGCGAGCAGCAGCAGCGCGGCGAAGGCGAGGACATAGCCGTCGACGACCCAGGTGAGGCCGGACATGGTCAGTCCGAGCCGGGCCCGCAGATCGTTCGCGGCGACGTTCATGATGCCGGTGTCCAGGCTCGCCATCACGAACCCTAAGGCCAGGACGAGGAGTTGGACACCGCCGCGGGACCGGCCCGGAGGGGAAGCGGGCGCCTGCGCCTGGTCCTCACCCTGCCCCTGCCCCTGGGTGGCCGTCCCGGCCTCGTGCGCCGTCGCGTGCGGCGCAGCTTTCTCAGTGATCATTGTTTTAGTTAAAGCTGTAGCTATCCACGGAGGCAATAGTTACAGCTATAACTTTACTGAACGCATACGAACGGAACGCATACGAAACCGCCGGGGCCCCGGGATGCGGTGTGCACCCCGGGGCCCCGGCGGCGCGTTGCTCCCGCGAGCGGATCAGTCGCCCCGCCCCAGCGCCTTCAGCAGGTCATCGCGCAACGCGGCCCGCTCCTCGCGCGAAAGATGATCGAGCGGCGAGGCCGTACCCATCCGCCGCAGCAGATCGAGCCGCAACTCCCGGCCCGCATCGGTGAGTACGAGCTGTTTGGCCCGCCCGTCCAGAGGATGCGGCCGGCGCACGACCATGCCCTGCTTCTCCAGCTTGGAGATGACATAGGTGACATTCGGCGGCTCACAGCACAGCACCGCGGCCAGCTCCCGCGCCGTCTTCGGCTCGCCGAGCTCCTCCAGCGCCTTGGCCTGCGTCGGCGTCAGATCGAGCTCGGCGATCCGGCTGCGCTGATGGGCGTCGAGCCGACGGCTCAGCTCCGTCACGAGCCCCCGGATCTCCCGGAACCCGCACCCCGCCGCCGCGGTCGACTTCGCTTCAATGGTCACTCATGCAGCGTACGTCGCCGCGGCGAAAGCAGCGGCGCCCGTACGGAAGCTGTGGAAAACCGCCAAAGAGGCAGCCCGGGCCTCAGCGTCCGGGCCGCACCGACACATCGTTGATCTCCGCGTCCCGCGGCAGATCGATGGCCGTGAGGATGGCCGTCGCGACCGACTCCGGGTCGATCCAGCGGGACGGGTCGTACTCCTTGCCCTCCTGGCGGTGGGTGCTCTCCTGCATCGGCGTGGCCGTACGCCCCGGATAGACCGAGGTGACCCGGACGCCATTGTCGTGCTCCTCCGCCCGCAGCGAGTCGGCCAGCGCCTTCAGACCGTGCTTGCTCGCCGCGTACGCACCCCACTGGGCACGCGCGCTTAGCCCGGCACCGGAGTTCACGAAGACGACATGCCCCTGAGCGACTCGCACCAGCGGCAGCAACAGACGGGTGAGCTCGGCGGGCGCGACCAGGTTGGCGGCGAGCTGCCGCTGCCAGGCCTTGGCCGGCAGATCGGCGACCGCGCCCAGCTCGATCACGCCCGCACTGTGCAGGAGGGAGTCGATACGGTCCGGCAGCGGCTGCTGCCCGAAGGCCCACGACAGCTTCTCGGGGTTGGCGAGATCACCCACGAGCGTACGGGCGCCGGGGAACTCCGCGGCCAGCTCCTTCGCCCGGACCGCGTTGCGCGCCAGCAGCCACAGGTCCTCCCCGCGGTCCGCGAGCCGCCGTGCGACCGCCGCTCCGATGCCCGATCCTGCGCCCGTGATCAAGTGCGTACCCATGGGGCCGATCCTAACGAGCGGGACGGCCGGACGCGGGGCGCGGCGGCTCAGGCCTGGAAGCCCGCCTTCTCCTCCAGGTAGGCCAGCGCACCGACGCCGTCCGCCGCGAAGAAGACCAGCTCGGTGAGGGGAAGCGGCAGGAAGCCCTCCGCCTCCATCCGCTCGAACTGCTCCTTCAATCCGTCGTAGAAACCAGCGGTGTTGAGCAGCACCACCGGCTTGCTGTGCATCCCGTGCTTGCGCAGCTCCAGGATCTCGGTGGCCTCGTCCAGGGTGCCCGTGCCGCCGACCATGACGACGACGGCATCGGCACGCACCAGCATCTGCGCCTTCCGCTCGGCGAGGTCCTTGGTGACGACCATCTCATCGGCGCCTTCGCGCGCCTTGTGCGCCAGGAACTCCACGGAGACGCCGATCAGCTTCCCGCCGGCCTCCTGCACCCCGTCGGCCATGACCTTCATCAGGCCGGCGTCCGAACCGCCCCAGACCAGCGCATGCCCGCCCCGGCCGATCAGCTCGGCGAACTCACGGGCAGGGGTGACATAGCGGTCGTCGAGATCGGCGGCGGAGCAGAAAACACAGATATTCATGCGGTCACCATACGATCGGCCGGCCGGGCGGTCCGGTGCGGACCGCCCGGCCGGCCACGGCCTCCGGCTAGATCAGTCCCTGATCCAGCATCGCCTCCGCGACCCGCTCGAAGCCGGCGATGTTGGCGCCGGCGACATAGTCACCCGGCAGCCCGAAGCGTTCCGCGGTCTCGTAGCAGCGGTGGTGGATCCCGCGCATGATGGCCGCGAGCTCGCCCTCGGTCCGCTCGAAGGCCCAGGCCTCGCGCGCGGAGTTCTGCCGCATCTCCAGCGCGCTGGTCGCCACACCGCCCGCGTTGGCGGCCTTACCGGGGCCGAAGGCCACACCGGCCGACTTGAGGAGCGTCACCGCCTCCGGTGTGGTCGGCATGTTGGCGCCCTCGGAGACCGCCTTGACGCCGTTGCGGACCAGGATCCGGGCGGCGTCCGCGTCCAGCTCGTTCTGGGTCGCCGACGGCAGCGCCACATCGCACGCGACATCCCACACCCGCCCACCGGGTACGTATGTGGCCGACACTCCCCGCCGCGTGGCGTACTCGCTGATCCGGCCGCGCTCGACCTCCTTGATCTGCCGCAGCAGGTCCAGATCGATGCCCTTCTCGTCGACGACATAGCCGCCGGAGTCCGAGCAGGTCAGCACGTTGGCGCCGAGCGCCTGTGCCTTCTGGATGGTGTAGATCGCGACATTGCCGGACCCGGAGACCACCACCTGCTGCCCGTCCAGCTCCTCACCGCGCTGCTTGAGCATCTCCTCGGTGAAGAGGACGTTGCCGTAACCGGTGGCCTCCGTACGGGCCTTGGAGCCGCCCCAGGCCAGCCCCTTGCCGGTGAGCACACCGGCCTCCCAGCGATTGGTGATCCGCCGGTACTGGCCGAAGAGAAAACCGATCTCCCGGCCGCCGACGCCGATATCGCCGGCCGGTACGTCCGTGTGCTCCCCGAGATGACGGTGCAGCTCCGTCATGAACGACTGGCAGAATCGCATGACTTCGGCGTCCGACTTGCCGTGCGGATCGAAATCACTGCCGCCCTTACCGCCGCCGATGTTCAGCCCGGTAAGAGAATTCTTGAAGATTTGTTCGAAGCCGAGGAACTTCACGATCCCCAGGTTCACGGACGAGTGGAAACGCAGACCGCCCTTGTACGGGCCGAGCGCGCTGTTGAATTCCACCCGGAAACCGCGGTTGATGTGAATCGCCCCGGAATCGTCCTGCCAGGGGACCCGGAACATGATCTGCCGTTCCGGCTCACAGATCCGCTCCAGGATCTTCGCCTCCGCGAACTCCGGACGGGCCGCCAGCACCGGGGCCAGCGTCTCCAGCACCTCCAGTGCCGCCTGGTGGAACTCGGGCTCCCCGGGATTCCGCCGGACCAGCTCGGCGTACAGGGCTGCCGCCGGCCCGGCCGTATGAATACCGGGCTTGACCTCAGATTGAACAGTCGACATTGACTTCCGTTCCCTTCGTGGCCGCGGAAAGGCCGCCTGCGGTCCGGACCCTGACGAGTCCTCACAAGGCCTATAACTCCTTGCCAGTCCTTGTCGTCACCATTTCCCGGTCCGACTGCCGCCGGCGTTCCTTCGCTTTGCCGACCCTATTTGGCGGCACCCCGCTGATCGACTGTGGGATATACGACACGTCGTTCCCGTGCGCAATCGCCCGACTCCTGCGTTCCGCCCTTCCCCGCCGCATGCCCGCAGGTCAGCGCACCGGTGACGGCTGCCGCGCACCGGTCGCCCGCATCGCACGCTGTGCGGGACCTCACAGTTGACCAGCCATTTTCCCGTCGTTGCGCACGACGCCTGTGCGCCGGCGCGCAACGCCCGGGTCTCCCGTCAGGACACCCGAGTGGACCGCGACCTCGGCTCCGACCAGGACCTCGGCTCCGGCCTCGGCCTTGACCATCTTCTCCATCGGGTCGGCGCAGCTGCCCCCGGCGATGAGCATCGCCGCCAGGACGGCCACCACGGTCAGTACCGTGCCCAGCCAGACCATGGTGTGGACCGGCACGGTGTAGGCGCCGATGACCTTGACCACGCACTCGGTCAGCAGCGCCGTCCCCCATATCGCCGAGAACCGCCGCTCGGCCCGTCGGAACCGCTCCGATCCGGCCATCAGCCGGTCCCAGGCGGCGTTGCCGGCCGCGCTGCCCTTGGTGACCCACGGCTTGAGTCCCGCCGTCATCAGCGGCCGCTTCGTCCGCACGGAGAGGAGGATCGCGATCCCGACCACGCTGCTCACACCGCTGTCCTTGGCCATCATCAGCCGTGGATCACCGGCCACCGCGCTCAGCGCCAGGCCCACCGCATTGACGGCCAGCATCAGCAGTGCGAGGCCGTTGACGCTGCGGCTCATGACCAGGTCCCACACCGTCCGCAGCGCCGGTACCACGCTGCTCCAGCCCAGTGCGGCCATCGTGCTGAAGCCGAAGCCGTCGCTGAGGACGTAATACAGGGCCACCGGAATGCCCGCGTCCACGATCAACGGCGTAAGGCTCTTCAGCAGCGGATTGCCGCGCTCCCCCTCGGCCACCGGCCTGCTCCGACTCACGGCGCACTCCCCCATGTTGCTGTGCACTGATGCTCTCCGCGCTGCTTTCCGCGCTGCAATCAGCTTGGTGCACAGCCGTGGCCGGCAACAGTTTCACCTGTCCCGGGATCGCCATGACATTTGTCAGTTCGGCGCGACGCACGTTGTCCGTTCGGCGCGACGCCCCGTGGTGGCTCGCGCCTCCCCCGGAGCACCTCCGGGAGGCCCGGCTATGCCTCGGCGCGCACCGCCCGCTCCGTGGTGGCGATGGTGGCCGAACCGACCACGCGGGTGCCGTCGTAGAGGACGATCGCCTGGCCGGGGGCCACACCGCGGACGGGCTCGGTGAAGGACACCTGGAGCTCGGCGTCGCCGATCAGCTCGGCGGTGACCTCGGTCTCGCCGCCGTGGGCACGGAGCTGGGCCGTGTACGTCGCGGGACCGGCCGTCGGGGGACGGCCGCACCAGCGGGGGCGGATCGCGGTCAGCGCCATGACGTCGAGGGAGGCGGCGGGGCCGACGGTGACGGTGTTGTCGACCGGGGAGATGTCGAGGACATAGCGCGGCTTGCCGTCGGCGGCCGGGTGGCCGATGCGCAGGCCCTTGCGCTGGCCGATGGTGAAGCCGTACGCGCCCTCGTGCGTACCGAGGCGGTTGCCGGACTCGTCGACGATGTCGCCGGGAGCCGTGCCGAGCCGCTTGGCCAGGAAGCCCTGGGTGTCGCCGTCGGCGATGAAGCAGATGTCGTGGCTGTCCGGCTTCTTGGCGACGAACAGACCGCGGCGGGCGGCCTCTTCGCGGATCTCCGCCTTGGTGGTGAGGGTGTCGCCGAGCGGGAACATGGCGTGCGCGAGCTGGCGGTCGTCGAGGACGCCGAGGACGTACGACTGGTCCTTGGCCATGTCGGAGGCGCGGTGCAGCTCGCGGGTGCCGTCCTCGCGCAGGACGACCGTGGCGTAGTGGCCGGTGCAGACGGCGTCGAAGCCGAGTGCCAGGGCCTTGTCCAGGAGCGCGGCGAACTTGATCTTCTCGTTGCAGCGCAGGCAGGGGTTCGGGGTGCGCCCGGCCTCGTACTCCGCGATGAAGTCGTCGACGACGTCCTCACGGAAGCGTTCGGCGAGATCCCAGACGTAGAAGGGGATACCGATGACGTCGGCGGCGCGGCGGGCGTCGTGGGAGTCCTCGATCGTGCAGCAGCCGCGGGCGCCGGTGCGGAACGACTTCGGGTTCTCGGAGAGCGCGAGATGCACACCGGTCACGTCATGGCCGGCCTCGGCGGCGCGGGCGGCGGCAACGGCGGAGTCGACGCCGCCGGACATGGCGGCGAGTACGCGGAGGCGGCGGGGGGCGTCATCAGTCATAGCCAGTCCAGAGTAGACGGAACCGCCGACAGGGCCGAAAGCGTTATGCAGCGCATGGGGAAGAGGGACGGGGAGAAGGGCGGCGGCCAGGAGGCCACATCCGCCGTCACGCGGCGCCGGGCCTTGTGGATCGGGGGTGGTGGGGCGGTCGCCGCCGGGACCGCGGCGTTCGCGGGGCGCGATGTGCTGGCGCAGTGGTGGTGGCGGCTGCCGGGGAACGACAAACCACGCAAGGCCGGCGCCGTGGATCACCGGGGCGCGCAGTGGGTGGCGGCGTCCCCGGAGAACTACCGGCGGGCGGACCGGCCGGCGGATTACGGGATCGACCGGGTGGTGATCCATGTCGTCCAGGGCAGCTATGCGACCGCGCTGGACGTCTTCCAGGACCCGGATCACGAGGCCGGCGCGCACTATGTCGTCCGCAAGGACGGGCATGTCGCGCAGCTGATCCGCGAGCTGGACGTGGCGTTCCACGCGGGCAACCGCGGCTACAACGAGCGGAGCATCGGGATCGAGCACGAGGGGTTCGTGGACCGCCCGGAGTCGTTCACGGATGCCATGTACGCGTCGTCGGCGCGGCTGACGGCGGGGATCTGCCGGCGGTACGGCTTCCCGGCCGACCGGGAGCACCTCGTGGGGCATGTGGAGGTGCCGGGAACGGATCACACCGATCCGGGGCCGCACTGGGACTGGGACCGCTATCTGCGGCTCGTCCGGGCCGAGCTGCGCAAGCCCGTACGGACGGGGGAGAGCCCGCCCGCACGGAAGACCTGAGGCGCACGGGCCCCGGCGCCGGGCGCCACGGGCCCACACCACCCCTCGGACAGGCCCTCGGAAACCCCCTGGCTCAGGCCCGCACTCCTAGCTCACAGTCCCGCACTCCCAGCTCTCAGGAGCGCACTCCTAGCTCAGGCCCGCGCTCCGTGCCCGCTCGACGACCGGCCCGATGGCCTCGGCCAGGGCCGCCACGTCCTCCGCGGTGGAGGTGTGCCCCAGGGAGAACCGCAGAGTGCCGCGGGCGAGGTCCGGGGACATGCCGGTGGCCAGCAGGACATGGCTGGGCTGGGCGACACCGGCGGTGCAGGCGGAGCCCGTGGAGCAGGCGATGCCCTGGGCGTCCAGGAGGAGCAGGAGGGAGTCGCCCTCGCAGCCGGGGAAGGAGAAGTGGGCGTTGGCGGGGAGCCGGCCCGCGGGGTCCGGGTCGCCGCCGAGGACGGCGTCGGGGGCGGCGGCGCGGACGGCCTTGACCAGGTCGTCGCGGAGCGCGCCGATGTCGCGGGCGAAGTCCTCGCGGTGGGCGACGGCATGGCGCCCGGCCGCGGCGAAGGCGGCGATGGCCGGGGTGTCGAGGGTGCCGGAGCGGACGTGCCGTTCCTGGCCGCCGCCGTGCAGCACCGGCACCGGGGCGTATTCGCGGCCCAGCAGCAGCGCGCCGATGCCGTACGGCCCGCCGATCTTGTGGCCGGAGACCGTCATCGCGGCGAGCCCGGAGGCGCCGAAGTCGACCTCCAGCTGGCCGACGGCCTGCACCGCGTCCGCATGCAGCGGAATGTCGAACTCCGCGGCGACGTCGGCCAGTTCACGCACCGGCTGGATGGTGCCGATCTCGTTGTTGGCCCACATGACCGTGGCGAGTGCGACATCGGCGGGGTTGTGGGCAATGGCCGTGCGCAGCCCCTCGGCGTGCACCCGGCCGTAGCTGTCGACCGGCAGCCACTCGATCTGGGCGCCTTCGTGCTCGGCGAGCCACTCCACGGCGTCGAGGACCGCATGGTGCTCGACGGGGCTGGCGAGGACGCGGGTACGGGCCGGGTCGGCGGCCCGGCGCGCCCAGTACAGGCCCTTGACCGCGAGGTTGTCGGCCTCGGTGCCGCCCGCGGTGAAGACGATCTCGCTCGGGCGTGCGCCGAGCGAGACGGCGAGGGACTCGCGCGCCTCCTCGACGGTACGCCGGGCCCGCCGGCCGTCGGCGTGCAGCGAGGACGCATTGCCGGTGACGGTCAGCTGGGCGGTCATCGCCTGCACCGCCTCCGGGAGCATCGGGGTGGTGGCGGCGTGGTCGAGGTAAACCATGGTGCGCACGATTCTACGAGCTGGCGCGGTCGGCTCCGGGGGCGCATCCGCAGCGCGCGGGAGCGCCGTACGCCGGGGAGCGGGACGACAGCCCACCGGCCGGCTTCCCCTGGCGGCCCATGGGACGACCGACCGGCCCCTCGACGAAGCCCGACCTCTCGACACCCCTGTAAGGAGTCACTAGCCTGACACTCATGACACAGTGGCTTCTGGACCGGACATTCCGCAGCACGTCGGGCGACGAGGTGCGGTGGGCCGTGCTCGGGGAAGGTCAGGAGGACACACCGGCGGTGGTCCTCCTGCACGGGACGCCCTTCTCGTCGTACGTCTGGCGGGGTGTCGCCCGCGCCCTCGCCACACGGCACCGGGTGTTCGTCTGGGACATGCCGGGCTACGGCGCCTCGGAGAAGCACGTCGGCCAGGACGTCTCACTCGGCGCTCAGGCCCGTGTCTTCACGGAGCTGCTCACCCACTGGGGCCTGGCCACGGAGGCGGCCCGGCCGGCCGTGGTCGCGCATGACTTCGGCGGCTGTGTCGCCCTGCGGGCACATCTGCTGCACGGTGCCCGCTATGCGCGGCTGGCCCTGGTCGACCCGGTGGCACTGGCCCCCTGGGGCTCGCCCACGTACCGGCTGCTGGGCGCGCACCCCGAGGTGTTCGGACAGCTGCCGCCGGACCTCCACCGCGCGCTGGTGCGCGAGTACATCTCCTCCGCGAGCCGCCCCGGCCTGCACCCGGCCGTCCTCGACCGGCTGGTCGAACCGTGGTGCACGGACGAGGGCCGGCCGGCCTTCTACCGCCAGATCGCCCAGAACGACCAGCGCTTCACGGACGAGATCGAACCCCGCTACGGCGAGCTCGCCCTGCCGACCCTGATCTGCTGGGGCACCCAGGACACCTGGATCCCACCCACCAGGGGCCACGAACTGGCCTCCCGCATCCCCGGCTCCCGTCTCCACCTGATCGAGCACGCGGGCCATCTGGTCCAGGAGGACGCACCGGCGGAACTGGGGGCGGTGTTGGGGGAGTTCGTGGGGGGTGGTGGGTGAGCGCTCCGGCCCTCCTACGGATCGATGCGCCGTGCGAGTTCGCGGACCGCTGTGGCGGCCTCGGTGATGGCGGGTGACGAGGGTGTCGGCAGGGCCTCGGGGGAGGTGAGGGATTCCAGGGAGGTGCGGAGGCGGTGGAGGTCGGGGCGGGGGAGGTGGGTCGTGGGGGTGAAGTCGGCCAGTGTGGTGGTGAGTTCGGCCTCAAGGGTGTCGAGGGCGGGGAGGGGGGTGGGTCGGCCGGAGAGGTCCTGGCCGGGTTCCTCGTCGGCCGGCTGGAGGCGTAGTTGGTCGGTCAGGGTGCGGACGGCGGCGGTCAGGTCGCGCAGGGCGGTGCCGGTGCGTGCGGTGTCCGCGGTGCGGGAGGGGCCGGGCCGGCGGGGGCCGGTCGTCGGCGTTCCCGTCTTGTCCCGTAGCAGCGCGCGGAGGGTGCGGGCCTCCGGGGCGCCGAACGCCTCGTGGACGGCGAGTGCTTCGCGCCAGTGCGCCTGGGCGCCCTGTTTGCGGCCCAGGGCGGTCTCGGCGTGGCCCAGGGCGGTCAGCGCGTCGGCGCGCCACCGCTCGCCGCCCGGCACCAGCAGTCGTTTCGCCGCGTCCTCGGCGGCGGTCACCGCCTCGCCGGGACGGATCAGGGCGACCATCGCCTCGGCCATCCGGCAGCGGGTACGCCCTGCCCAGAGCCGCTGTCGGTCCTCCTCGAAGAGGGGCAGAGCCTGCAAGAGTTCACGGAGCGCCTCGGCGGGCCGGCCGGCCGCCGACAATGCTTCGGCCAGGGCGTACCGGCCGTGCGCGAGGCGCGGGGAGCCGCGGCCGACGCGGTGGTGGAGGGCTACGCTCCGCTCGGCGAACAGCACAGCTTCGTTGCTGTTGCCGGTCGCCGCCCAGAGCCGGGCCAGTGCGCCGAGTGCGGCAGCCTCGCCGAGTTCGTCGCGCTCGGTGCACTGCTGCCATGCCGCGACCAGATGCCGCTCCGCGGTGTCGTGCCGCCCCTGTTGGAGGGCGACGATGCCGCGCGCATACGGTGCGCGAAAGCGCGTCAGAGGGTCGCCGCAGCGGCCGGCCAGCTGCTCCGCGCGCCGCGCCTCGGGCTCGGCCTCGGCGCACTTGCCCAGCGTGAGGTACGCCTCGGCGAGCGCGACCCGGGCCCGGCCTTCCGCCCGTGCGTCGCCGTCCCGGGCCGCCCGCGCCGCCACCGTCCGGGCGGCCGGCTCGTAGGCGGCGGAGAGCGCCCCGGAATCCGCCGTCACCTGGGCGAGCAGAAGGAGGTCTGCGGCCTGGCGGACGATCCCCGGTGTGCGGAGCGCGGTCCGGCGGACGAGTGCGAGCAGCCCAGGGGTCTCCTCGGCCCAGACGGCCAGGGCCTTGGCCCGGTCCTTCGTGGTGGGCAGGGGGCCGGCGGAGGGGGCGCGGGCGAGGTCATGGAGCATCCGGTCGCCCGGGCACCGGAGGGCGTGCACCTGCCGGCCCAGGGCGAGATACCAGGTCAGCAGCCGGGTCAGGGCCTCGTCGCGCGCCGCCTCGGACAGCTCGTGAGCGGCGGACCGGGAGGCGAGGCGCCGCAGTTGGCCCGTATAGCGGTAGCGACCGGAGCCCGCTTTACGGAGCGCGCCGACGGCCAGCAGCTCGTCCAGCAGGGCGCGGGTCCGCTGTGCCGTGGCATCGAGCAGTGCGGCCGCGGCGCCGGACGAGAAGGCGGCGGACGAGAAGGCCTCGGACGAGACCTCGGCGGGGTCCGTGACGGCGAGCAGGCGGAAGGCCCGTCGTGCCTGCTCGGAGAGTTGCGCATCGAGCCACCGGAGCGTCGGGGGGCCGGGGTCGGTGAACAGCTCCTGCGCCTCGGCGGGGGTCAGTCCGGCCAGCTCGACGGCTTCGGCGGGCGGGGGAAGCGGCGGGCACCCACGGCCGGTGAGCAGGACGGCGCCGCCCCGGCCTCCGGGCTTGCCCGTGTGACCGGGGAGCAGGGGGGCCAGGGCCAGGGCCGCCGCCTCGGACGCGGCGGACGCATCGGCGTCAGGTGCGTCGTCCAGCACGATGAGGACGCGGCGTTCGGCCAGCAGCGAGCGGTAGAGGGCCGCCCGGCCGTCGCGCCACAGGGGGATGTGGCCGGCCGGCACGCCCAGCGCACGCAGCAGCGCTTCGAGGGCACCGGTCGCCGTCACCCGCTCCCCCGCCTCGTCGGCGCTGCCGCGCAGATCCAGGAACAGCTGTCCGTCCGGGAAGTGCTCCGCGACCTCGTGCGCGACCCGCAGCGCGAGGGCCGTCTTGCCGGCCCCGGCCGGCCCGTGGACGAAACGGCAGGCCGGGGCGTCGCTCGTGCCGCCCGTCAGTCCGGCGGCCAGCCGGGAGAGCGGCCCGCTCCGCCCGGCGAACGGCTCCGGCGCCGGCGGCAGGGCCACCGCGTCGGCCCGGGGCCCGGCCGGATCGGGCGCGGGCTCCTCGGCAAGGGGGCGGTAGTTCTCGTCCAGGAGATCGCTGCGCCAGCGTGCCAGCCGGGTCCGCCAGTCCGCGGCGAAGGGCCCCGGCAGCCCGGCGAGCGGTTCGCCGTCCCACAACGCCAGTGCCTCGTCGCGCAGTCGGCGGGCCACGGCCGGCTCCACGGCGCGGCGGGCCCGGTCGACCAGCTGCTCGGCCCGGTCGAGATCGACGTCGAGGACGGGCGCGCTGCCGTCGGGACGGCGCAGGGCATAGCCCCCGTCCTGCTCCCTGACCAGGAGGTCCGCGCCGCCGGTGGTCGCCCCGGCGTCGGCGCCGAGCGCCGTGTTCAGCCGGGTGGCGCAGGCGTACAGCGAGGAGAGTGCGCCACGCGGCGGCCGGTCGCCCCAGAGGTCGGGCAGCAGCTCGCTGGCGCTCGCGGAGTGTCCCGGCCGCAGCAACAGGGCGGCCAGCAGCGCCCGTTCCTCCGGGCCGCCCAGTTCGAGCGGTGTCGCACCGCGCCAGGCCCGCACCGGACCGAGGACGCCGAAGCGCGGTGACGGCGGGGGCGGGGGCGTGGGGCGGCGCTGCGGGGGCACCGTGTGGTCCGTCTGCTCCGGCACCACACCGCCCATCCGCTCCAGCACCGGACTGGCCAGCACCGCGAAGGCCCGCGCCGACGCCTGGAGCCGCAGCTCCCCTTCCTCGTCCCCCATCAGGACCGGGAAGTCCGGAAGCCGTCCCATGTACGGCTCCAGGGACCGGCCGACCGCCTCGACGACCTCCACGGCCTGTTCGGCGCCGAGCCCGCTGAACAGCAGCTCCCGTACGCCGGGCCGGAAGTCGTAGACGGGCTGGGTGAGTTGGCCCGGTGGCGGCGCGCCCAGGGCACGGTCCAGGATGTGGGCGGCGGCCGCGCCCCGTGCCTGGTCGGTGCGCTCCAGCAGGCCGCCGAGCAGGATCTCCGCGACATGGGTGGGCCCGGCGTCCCGCATCGTGGCGGCCCGTACCAGCTGCATCAGGGGTGTGGTCAGGGGACGGATGGCGGAGAGGCGGACGGCGAGACGGTAGGCCTCGGGGGAGAACGCCCCCCGGAAGTGGGCCAGCAGCTCCTCGGCCGTGCCGTGTGGTGCGGCAGGCCGCGCCGACGCGGGGGGCGCCTCGTCCAGCAGCACCGTTTCGATCAGATGCGGCACGCCGGGGCGGGTGAGCAGCCCGGCCCACTGCTCCAGCGCGGAGGCGGTCGGATGCAGCACGGGCAGCGCGAGGAGGCCGTCCGCCTCCGGATCGCGCTCACCGCTCAGCCCATCGCAGACGATGAGCCGTCCGAGGGGGTCGAACTCGCCCGGTGCGGCGAGGAGCCGGGGCCGTGCGTCCAGGGCGGTGCCGCGCCACAGCCGCCGGGGCAGCGGGTTCAGTACGGCCAGCGGGCCGCCGCGGCCCCAGGCAGCCAGGGCGCGTACGGCCTGAGGGCTGCGCCAGCCCGGGCTCGTACCGTCGGTCAGCAGAAAGGTCACCGCCGCGCCCGCGGACCGCCGGCGCCCCGCCGGGCCGCTCGGGTCCTGGGGGTCGACCGGAAGGATGCGGACGGAGCGGAAGACCGTGCTCCGGGCGAGCAGCGCGCGCAGCTCGGCCGCGAGCGGCCCCCAGACCTGCATGGACGGTGAGCAGTCCACGAGCAGCACGGCCGACCAGCGCCGCTCCTGGTCCGGGCGGGAGACGACATCGAGGAAACCGGTCTCGGCGGCGAGGCGGACGGTGGCCTCGATATCGGTGACGGTGCGGTGCGGGTGGTCCCGGGACCTGCGCAACGGGCGCAGCGCCCGGCCCAGTTGCTGGGCGTCGGGCAGCGCTCGCCCGCCGGGGACCCGCGCGGTCCGGGCCCGGTCCGCGCCCGGCTCACCGCCCTGGCTCCCCATGGCGTACAGCGCGCGACGGGGCGGGACGGCGGGCGTCAGCGGGTCGCAGGGCCCGGACGAAGGCTCGTCGCCGGGCGCGGCCGTGCCGCCGGGTCCGGCGGTGGGGGTGGGGTCGGTGCGATCGGTGTGGTCGGCGAGGTCGCTGCGATCGCCAGGACTACGGGCCGGGTCGGCGTGATCCGAGGACTCGCCAGGGCCCTCGGAGCCTGCTCGATCGGCGACCGTATCGGCCGCATCCACCGCCCCGGCCCCGGCCCGCCCGTCGGACGAACCGCCGTCCTCGGCAACACCTTCCCCCCGCGACTCCTCCGGCACCCCGGCCCCGTCGGCCCCGGCACCGCTCCCACTCCCCGTCCCACCCACACGCTCCCCCGACTCCCCCGACTCCCCCGGCGCCTCGGCCGCCGTACGTCCCTCCATCGCCCTCGACAGCCACAGCACATCGAGGAGTTCCGTGGCCCCGAGGTCGTAGCCTGCGGCCGACATCGCCTGTCGCAGTCGGTCGATCATGGCGACATGGACTCGTCGAGGCGGTGCAGCACGGCGGCGAGGAGTTCTTCCTTGGTGAGGTCGGCGCCGCTGATGCGCAGATGGACCGCGGCCAACAGCTGGTCGGTGGCCAGTGTCTGGGTCTTCGCGCGCTGGTGGAAGACCTCGATGAGGTCCTCCGCCGCGGCGACCGCGTGCTCGCCCAGGTTGTGTTCGATGATCTTCCGCAGCCGGTCGCCGGTCGGCTCCGGCAGATCCAGCCGTACGCAGCGGCGCAGGAAGGCGGGCGGGAAGTCGCGTTCGCCGTTGCTGGTCATGATGACGACCGGGAAGTGGGTGCAGCGGACCACTCCGCGGTGGACCGCGACCCGCTCCCGGCTTCCGCTCAGCAAGACCTGGACCTCCTGTTGGTGCTCGGGCAGCCGGGCCAGCTCCGGGATCTCGAACTCGCCCTCCTCCAGCACGACCAGCAGGTCGTTGGGCAGATCGATATCGGCCTTGTCGAGTTCGTCGACGAGCAGGACGCGGGGGCGGTCGGCCGCCAGCGCGCTGCCGAGCGGGCCGAGGCGCAGGTACTGCCCGATGTCGCCGGCCGCGGTGGCGCGCCGTGCCCGGGGGCGGCGCGCGGAGCCGTGCGGGACCTCGCGCTCACGGCGCAGTGAGGCCTCCCGGAGGCGGCCCACGGCGTCGTAGCGGTAGAGGGCGTCCTGGAGCGTGGAGCGGCTGTTGACCGACCAGCGCAGTACGTCACCGAGCCCGAGCTCCTCGGCGACGGCGCGCGCCAGCGAGCTCTTGCCGGCGCCGGGGCGGCCGGTGACCAGCAGCGGACGGTGCAGATGCAGGGCGGCGTTGACGACGGAGATCTCGTTGCGCTCCAGGAGGTACGGGGCGCGGGGCGCCGTCCCGCGGCCGGAGGGCAGGTGGCGCCAGGGCGGCGGGGCGGGCAGCGGGGCGGGCCCGCGGAACACCCACCAGTCCTCCGGCTCCGCCCCCGGGTCGTCATGTGCGCCTGCTGCGCTCTGTCCGGTCACCGCACGTTCTCCTCGTTCATTACTGCGTCCACGCTCCGGTACTCAGGGCTGGGTCAGCACCCAGGCGTCCGGGGCGAGTTGTGGGGGCCGATGGTCGGGCGCGTCGTAGAGCAGGGACAGCCGGCGGCCGTGGTGGACCACGCTCTCCGGCTCGGCCATCGCCTTGGCCCGCTCCAGGCGCACCACCTCGGGTACCTCGGCGTGGTCGGTGCCGTCGACCAGGGCCAGCAGGTCCTGGGCGATGTGTGCGCCGTGTTCGGCGCGGTGCCACAGCACGGTGTGGACGCCTGCCTGGACGCACTGGCGCAACAGCGTTCCGTGGTGGTCCGGTTCGCAGCACACGATGACCGTACCGGCGTCGCGGTGCACCTCCAGTTGGGCGCGGGCCACCTTGCGGTCGGTGTGCCGGTGGTCGAGGACCAGGCGTTTGGCGTGCGGCAGGGCGGCGGTGCGCTGTTTCCAGCCGGCGTAGCTCTCCCGGGAGCGCTCGGTGGTGCGCACCACGACCCGCCGGGTGATCCCGGGCGCGAACGGCCCGTCCTCGTCGCTGTCGGGCGACTCCCAGGAGTCGACGTCCAGACCGAGCCAGGCGGACGGCAGGAAGTACTCGACCAGGGCGGTCTCCGGGTCCTCCCGGACCTCGGTGCGCAGCACCCGGCGGATGTCGTCGACCACCTGCTCGCTGCCCGCCTCGGCATCGCGGACCAGCGCGAGCCGGTGCGGCTGACGGTCGGCGAAGGTCCAGATCTGGTACGTGAAGCGGCGGCCGGTCGGGGTGGGCAGCAGCTCCACCTGGACGCGGGGGGCGGTGGCCGGTGTTCCGGTGGCCGGCGGGCCGGCCGCCGGGGTGCGGACCGGGGCCGCGGCGGCCGTGACATCGGCGCGGAACTGGCTGACCGCCGCCTCGTCGACCCCCGACCGGGCGGCGATCCGTTCGACCCAGGCGTCGAGGTCCTCGGCCGGATACGCACCGGCCGCGCGCTCCTCGACGCTGATCCGCACCACGCCCTGCAGCAGCGGGGGCACCGGCGCCCCGGTGGTGGAGCTGAAGCCCTCCAGGGCGTCCATCGCGTCGGCCAGGCCGGTGACGGCGGGCAGCTCCGGGGCGTGCGGCAGGACGCGTTCCAGGAGGGTGCGGGGGTCCGTACGGGTGCAGTGCGCCAACAGGCCGGAGAGGTCGCGGCGCTGGCGGGTGGTCAGGTACTCGCCGGGGCGGACCGTACGGGCGGCGCGGCGCAGCCGCTCCCAGTCCTCACGGGCCCCGTAGAGGCCGGGCCGGGGGTGCGGGTCGTAGGGGTCGGCGGCCGGCGGCTCGTGGTCCCGTACCAGGTCGAGGAGTTCGGGGATGCCGCGGCGGACGCTCACCGCCAGGCCGGCCAGCCGTTCCAGGTCGGCCGCCGGGCCCGCCGAGGGCCGGCCGAGCCGGGCGGCGAGCCGCTCCTCGCAGGCCAGGACCGCCTCGCGGCCCTTCAGTACGCGCTCCAGCGCGGTGAGCAGCTGCTGGACCCCGCGCCGGGCGGTGGGCACCGCCGAGGGCGGGAGCGTGGGGAGTTCGGCCTCGATGGCCGGGACGCTGATGGCGTACATCGTCGTCGGCCGGCTCCCGGGTGCGGCCCCTTCGGGGGCGCGGTGCACGGCCGCGACCAGGCCGACCACGGCCTGCCGCTCGCGGTCCCACAGCGGCCCGCCGCTGAAGCCCTCGGTGACCTGGGCGCCGCCGAGCACGTCCAGGGCGATCCAGGGCGGCGCCGAGACCCGGGGCACGGCCCGCACCGTGGGCAGCGGATTGCCGCTCGCCCATAAAGCGATGGTCTCGTTGGCGTAGCTGTGCTGGAGGAACGGAGCCGGTTCGGCGCCCTCGGGGGCGGCGCCGGTCAGCTCCAGGACGGCGAGATCGCCGTGGTAGGGCACCCGTCCGGGCTCGACCGGGGCGCTCCCGGCCGCCGTGGCCCGCGGCGGCACCCACATCTCCCGTAAGACCCGTGCGGTCAGGTCATGGCCGGCCGCGACGTGGGGCAGCCGGAGGGTGACGGTGTCGCCGGGCCCGGGGGTGTCCTGGGCGAAACGGTCCCTGCCCAGTGCGCTGTTGACGACATGGGCGCAGGTCAGGACGAGGCGGTCGGCGACCAGCACCCCGGCGCCGATGGCGTGGTCGCCATGGCGTACGGAGGCGAAGGACTGCTGGAGCGGGGTGTCCGGGCCTGCGCCTGCGATCACGGGGCCGTCCCGCCGGGCTCCCCCGTGCCGCTGCCGAGATTCCAGGTGGCCGAGACCTTGAAGCTCGCGTCTCCCTTGCCGGAGAACACCCCGAGGCTCAGATCGGAGCCGAGGGTGACGCCGAACTCCACGGTGACCTCGTCGGGGCGGTGGCTGCCGCTGGAGATCGAGCGATGGATCTGGCCGAGGACGCCGCCGAGCGGCCGCAGGGCCTCTTCGAGGGCCGCCCCGCCGCGGGTCAGCGCCCGGCTCATCCGGCTGTCCACGCTGACCGGCTGGGCGGAGCCGAACTCCTCGGGCAGCTCCAACTCGCCGTCGGTGTCGGACTGCTGCCGTCGGCCGCCGCCGGACGGCGGCTGTGCGCCGGACTGTTCGTGCGTGTCCGGCCGGCGGGTGGCGGCCGGGTCTTCGGCCCGCAGCCACACGACGGTCGCATCATCAATTCTGAGAGCCACGTCCCCCATGCCGCTCAGTCTGACACGTTCCGCAGTGCCACCGCCCGCACTTTTGCCGCCCATTTTCCGTCTCCGTACCCGGAGTCACCTGCGAAAAGGAGACGGAAGCGGCATCCGGGGCGACCCGTTACCCCTGCAGGACCGCGCGCGCCAACTGCCGTGACTGGGCGACGAGTCGGTCCTCGGAGTCCCAGACCTCAGCGTCCTCCTCCAGGAAGCCGCCCGCGAGGTTACGGGTGGTGATGGCGACCCGCAGCGGGCCGGGGGCCGGGCGGTGGCGGATGTGGGCGGTCAGTTCGACGGTGGGGACCCAGCCGGACAGGCCCATCTCGAAGGCGGTGGGCGGTAGCGCGTCGACCGTCAGCAAGAGGGAGAGCGGGTCGGGTTCGCGGCCGTCGGCGAGGCCGAACCAGGCGCGCATCTCGCCCTTGCCGGAGGGGGCGCCGACGGCCCAGCCCGCGGTCGCCGGGTCCAGGCGGAGCGCGAGCCGCTCGGCGATGGCGGTGCTGCCGGGGATCGCGGGGCGGCCGCCGGGAGAGCTGTCCGTGCCCAGGCAGTGCTCGTACGGCGGGATGGCCGGAGGTTTGGCGGTGGTCCGCACATCGTCGGGCAGCGCGCCGAGGTCGCCGTACGCGGCGAGCACCCGCAGCCGCTCGACCTCGCTGCCGTCCTCCGCGAACTGGATGAGGCTGGCGGTGCCGGTCGACATCGTGCGGCCGGTGCGGACCACTTCGGTGCGGATCACCGCGGGGCCCGGGACCGAGGCCGTCAGATAGTGCGCGGTGACCGACATCGGGTCGGGGTGCGGGAGGGCGTCGCCCAGGGCGCGGCCCATGAGGGCGAGGAGGTAGCCGCCGTTGACCGCCTGGATGATCGTCCAGCCGGCGGAGAGGTGGGCGTCGTACACGCCGGGGGCGCGGCGGGTGACCGCCGTATCGCGGTCGAACTCGCTGTTGCCGTGGGTCACCAGAGCCATGGGTTGCACGCTACACCGGATAGTTACCGACCGGTAGTGTCAGTTTTGACGGCCTCGAACGGAACCGTTCCTTCCGGGCCTGCGATGATGAGCGCCATGCTTCACGTCCTCTACCTGGCCGGCGTCGCGGCCTTCGCGGCGAGCGGGGTGCTGGCCGCCTACCGCGCCAACATGGACCCCTTCGGCGGCCTGGTGCTCGCCTTCGCCGCGTCCATCTCCGGCGGCACGCTGCGCGATCTCATCCTCAACCGGCAGCCGCTGTACTGGACGCACGACTGGGTGCTGCTGACCGTGATCATCTGTGTCGGCGTCGGCACCATGGCCTATCTGCGGTTCTGGCAGCTGCCGCACAAATCGCTGCTGGTGGTCGACGCGATCGGGCTGTCCGTCGTCACGGTGATCGGCGCCCGCGCCGCGATCGACGCGGACGCCACCCCGCTCGCCGTGATCATCCTGGCGGTGCTGACCGGAGTCGCCGGTGAGGTCATCCGCGATGTGCTGTGCGGGGAGTTCCCCCCGCTGCTGCTGCGCGAGGACGTCTACGCCATCGCCGCGCTAGCCGGCGGCTGCTGCTATCTGCTGCTGCACCACCTCGGCACCGCACCCACCCCCGCCGCGGCGATCTCGGCGGGGGTGGTGTTCGGCCTGCGGATGGGGGCCGTCTACCTCGGGCTGCATCTGCCGCGGCCGCAGCAGCTGCGCCCCCGGGGCGGACGGCCCGACGCCGACTGACCGGGGGCCGGGGCCTACTGCGGCAGCGCCGGCCTGCTGTCCGTCTTCAGCCAGGCGTCGAAGAGGTCGTCCAGCTGCTGCCCGGAGATCTTCTCGGCGAGCGCGATGAACTGGGAGGTCTCCGCGTTGCCGTAGCGGTGGCGGGCGGTCCAGGCCGGCAGCAGCTCGAAGAACGCCTTGTCGCCGATCCGCTCCCGCAGCACCTGGAGCGTCATCGCGCCCCGGACGTAGACCGCCCCGGCGAACATGGTGTCCCGCTGCGGATCGGCGATCTTCACCTTCCAGAAGTCGTTGCCGGCCGGGATGTCGGCGTACTGCTGGCGGAGGGTGTCACGGGCGCTGCGGGTGCCGCGGTGCTCGGCCCACAGCCACTGCGCGTAGGTGGCGAAGCCCTCGTTGAGCCAGATGTTCTTCCACCGCTTCACGGAGACCGAGTCGCCGAACCACTGGTGCGCCAGCTCGTGGACGATGGTCGACTCGCTGCGCACGGCCGAGTAGACCGGCTTGGACTGCACCTCCAGCGAGAAGCCGGCCTGCGGCATGTCGTCGACGATCGCCCCGGTCACCTCGAAGGGGTACGGGCCGAAGACCTTCGACCAGTAGTCGGTGGCCTCCGCGGTGATGCCGTAGACGTCGACCTTGCCGGTGGGCAGGGTGGGGTCGGTGGCGACGTAGATGGGCGTGCCGCCGGGCGTGGTGCCCGTACGGACGTCGAACTTCCCGATGGTGGCGGTGGCGAGATAGGTCGCCATCGGACGGTTCTCGCGCCAGTGGGCGTACGCGCGGCCGTGTGCCTCCCCGGAGCTGATCAGCCGGCCGTTGGAGACACCGGTCAGCCCCTTGGGGGCGTCGATGCGGATGTCGTAGGTCGCCTTGTCGTCCGGGTGGTCGCTGGAGGGGAACCAGGTCGAGGCGGCGTTGGGCTCGCAGGCGACGAAGACGCCGTCCTTGGTCTTCATCCAGCCGTAGTCGGAGCCGAAGACGATCGGGCCGCTCAGCGGCTTGGGGACACCGTGGTAGGCGACGGTGACGGTGAACTTCTTGCCGCGGCGCAGCGGGAAGTCGGGGCGGACGGTTATCTCGTCGCCGGATCTGCCGAAGTGGGCCCGCCGGCCGTTCACCCGGACCGTGTCGACCGTCAGCTTCTGCAGGTCGAGGTCGAAGGCGGAGAGGTTCTGGGTGGCGCGGGCGGTGAGCTTCGTCCGGCCGTCGAGCCGGCCGCTGCCGGGGTGGTAGCTGACCCCGAGGTCGTAGTGCAGGGCGTCGAAGCCGCCGTTGCCCAGCCCGGGGAAGTAGGAGTCACCGACGCCGGGGGCACCGGGGGAAGCGCCGGGGGCGGCGGCGAGGGTGGCGGCCGAGGCCACGGCGGTGGCCAGGGCGAGCCAGCGGGAGGTGCGACGCGCAGAACGGGAGAGTGCCATGAGCCGTCCTTTCGGACACACGAGCGGATGGGGAACAACCGCGCCGACTCTGCACCCTCCCGTCCCGCTACGTCCGGGACTTTGCCAATTCCTCGGTGTTACTTACCGGTTGGCGCCTTGCCGGCCGGGCCGCCGGACGCCGTGGCGGCGGCCGGGGCCTGGTCGGGCGCGTTCTCGGGGTGGTGGCAGGCCACCTGATGGCCGGTCCGCAGCGCGACCAGCGGCGGCTCGGTGGTGGCGCACACCTCGGTCGCCTTCCAGCAGCGGGTACGGAACCGGCAGCCGGACGGCGGGTTGATCGGCGAGGGCACATCGCCCTTGAGCAGGATCCGGTCGCGCTGGGTGCGCCGCTTGGGATCGGGCACCGGTACGGCGGACAGCAGCGCCTTGGTGTACGGGTGCATGGGTGTCTCGTAGAGCGCCTTGCGGTCGGCCAACTCCACGATCTTGCCGAGGTACATCACCGCGATCCGGTCCGACACATGCCGGATGACCGAGAGGTCATGGGCGATGATGACGTACGTCAGGCCCAGCTCCTCCTGGAGGTCGTCCATGAGGTTGACGACCTGGGCCTGGATCGACACGTCCAGCGCGGAGACCGGCTCGTCGGCGACCACCAGCTTGGGCTTGAGCGCCAGCGCACGGGCGATGCCGATGCGCTGCCGCTGGCCGCCGGAGAACTCGTGCGGATAGCGGTTGTAGTGCTCCGGGCTCAGGCCCACCAGCTCCAGCAGCCGCTGCACCTCCTTCTTCACCCCGCCCTCGGGCTCGACGCCCTGGAGGCGGAAGGGGGTGGAGACGATCCCGCCGATGGTGTGCCGCGGGTTCAGCGAACCGTACGGGTCCTGGAAGATCATCTGCACGTCGCGGCGCATCGGCCGCAGCCGGCCCTGGGACAGATGGGTGATGTCCTGGCCCTGGAACTCGATGGAGCCGCCGGTCGGCTCGTCGAGCCGGGTGATCAGCCGGCCCATCGTCGACTTGCCGCAGCCGGACTCGCCGACGACGCCGAGCGTCTCCCCCGGCCGTACGTCGAAGTCGATGCCGTCGACCGCCTGCACCGCGCCGACCTGCCGTTTGAGCAGGCCCTTGGTGATCGGGAAGTGCCGGACCAGACCGCGGACCTTGAGCAGCGGCCCGTCGTCGGAGGGGGCGTCGGCGGAGGCCTCCGCCCCCTTCTGGAGCGGGATCTTCTTGTTCTGGTCGTCAGTCGTCTCGGTCACAGCTTCGGCGCAATCTCTTCGGTCCAGATACGCTCCCGCTCCTCCTGCGACATATGGCAGGCGGAGGAGTGCCCGCCGCCTGCCTCGCGCAGCTCGGGGCGGACCGTACGGGTGAGGTTGTCCTTCGGCACGTCCGCATACGGGCAGCGGGGGTTGAAGGCACAGCCGGACGGGACGTTGATCAGGCTGGGCGGGGAGCCCTTGACCGGGATCAGCCGGTCCGTCTGCTCACGGTCGATGCGCGGCATGGACCCGAGCAGACCCCAGGTGTAGGGGTGCTGCGGCTCGTAGAAGACCTTCTCGGCCGGGCCGCGCTCGACACACCGTCCGCCGTACATCACCAGCAGGTCGTCGGCGAGCTCGGCGACCACCCCGAGGTCGTGGGTGATGATGATGACCGCCGAGCCGAACTCCTTCTGCAGATCGCGGATCAGGTCCAGGATCTGCGCCTGGACGGTGACGTCCAGTGCGGTGGTCGGCTCGTCCGCGATCAGCAGCTCGGGGTTGTTGACCAGCGCCATCGCGATCATGGCGCGCTGGCGCATACCGCCGGAGAACTGGTGCGGATGGTCGTCGACCCGCTTGTCGGGCTGCGGGATGCCGACCCGGTCGAGCATCTCGACGGCCCGCTTGCGCGCGGTCTTCTTGTCCACGTCGTTGTGGACGCGGTAGGCCTCCATGATCTGGTTGCCGACCGAGTAGAAGGGGTGCAGCGCGGACAGCGGGTCCTGGAAGATCATCGCCATCTCGCGGCCGCGCAGCCGGCGTACCTCGTCCGGATCGGCGGAGACCAGCTCCTTGCCGTCCAGCCAGATCTCGCCGGACATGTCGACCTTGCTGCGCTGCTGGCGGGAGGCGCGGTGCAGACCCATCACGGCGAGCGAGGTGACGGACTTGCCCGAGCCGGACTCGCCGACGATGCCGAGCGTCTTGCCCTTCTCCAGGCTGAAGTTCAGGCCGTCGACGGACTTCACCAGCCCGTCGTCGGTGCGGAAGTGCACCTTCAGATCACGCACCTGGAGGAAGGCCGCCGTCTGCGGTGCTTCCTTTGCGGTGGCCGCGGCGGGTTCGGCCACCGCGGTCTCGGTCTTGTCCTCGGAGGAGTCGGTCACGAGAGCCTCACCCGCGGGTCGACGGCGGCGTACAGAACGTCCACCACCAGATTGCACATGACGATGAAGAACGCGGCGAGCAAGGTGACGCCGAGGATGTTCGGCAGGTCGTTGGCGGTGATCGACTGGACCGCGAAGGCACCGACTCCCTGGAGGGAGAAGACCTGTTCGGTGATCAGCGCACCACCGAGCAGCAGGCCCAGGTCCATGCCGAAGACCGTGATGATCGGGGTGAGCGCGGCACGCAGACCGTGCCGGACGACCACCTTGCGCTCGCGCAGGCCCTTGGCGCGGGCCGTACGGATGTAGTCCTCGCTCAGCGTCTCCAGCATGCCCGCCCGGGTGAGCCGGGCGTAGAGCGCGGAGTAGAGGAAGGACAGGGTGACCCAGGGCAGGACCAGGGTCCGGGCCCACAGGAACGGATCCTCCAGCAGCGGTACGTAGTCGCTGCGTTCGAAGATCGGCCACTGGTAGGTGAACAGGGCCAGCGCCAGGGCGCCGGTGAAGAACATGGGGAGGGAGACACCGGCCAGTGCGACGCCCATCGCCATCCGGTCGAAGAGCGAGCCGGGGCGCAGCGCGGAGAGCACGCCGGTGGCGACACCGGAGACGACCCACAGCACGGCCGCGCCGGCGGCCAGCGAGAGGGTCACCGGGAGCCGGGACTGGATCTCCGGCCAGACCTCGATATGCGTCTTGAAGGAGTAACCGAAGCACGGCACATGGCACTTGGCCGCTTCCGGACCGAATTTGTAGTCGACGCCGACGAAAATGCCCTTGAGGAAGTCCCAGTACTGCTCGTACACGGGCTTGTCCAGGCCGAGGTTCTTCTTCACCGCGGCGATGTCCGCGGGCGTGGGGGCCTTTCCGATGTACTGCTGGGCAAGCTGGTCGGTGCTCTGCCCGGCCAGCTTCGGCAGCAGGAAGAAGATGCCGAAGGTGACCGCGCTGACGATCAGCAGCAGCACCACTGCGCTGATCAACCTGCGGATGATGTACGAGAACACGGGGATGCGGCGTCGGCGCCGCGGACCGGCCGGAACCGGCCCGCGGACACCAATGCCTTCACCTGCCTTCCAGGGCTGCTACTTCTTGACGCCGATGTTGAGGTAGTCGTACTGACCGCTGAAGGCCGAGGTGGACACCAGGTTGGTGGCCTTGGGCGAGCGGTACATCAGGACCTTGAAGTAGGTGAGCGGAACGATCGCCGCCTGCTCCATCGTCTTCTTGTCGATCTCGGCGTACGCCTTCTCGCGGGCCGCCTTGTCGGTGTTGGCGATGGCGTTTTCGAGCAGCTTGTTGATCTCCGGGTCGTCCAGCTCCGACAGGTTGGTGTTACCGGACTGGCTGATCGCCTTGCCGTTGAGGATCTGCTGGAGGTAGCCGTAGCCGGTCGGGAAGTCCGAGCCCCACTGCATCATGATCAGACCGACGTTGTTCTTCTTGTTGAACTTCGGCACACCGGCGTAGTCCGAGAAGTACTTGCTGGTCGGGTAGGACTGGATCTTGGCGGTGACACCGATCTTCTTGAGCGAGTCGATGACCGTGGTGGCCGCGTCGACCTCGTCCTGGCGGTCGTTGCGGGCCAGGATCGTGGTCGTGGTCTTGCCGGCGCCGCACTTGTCCCAGTGCTTCTTGGCCTCGGTCAGATCCAGCTTGTCGCCGTCGTACTTCTGCGGGTACAGGTCGTACTTCTGGTAGCCGTCGATGTCGGTCGGCAGGACCGTGGAGGCCAGCTCACCGCGTATCGGGCCGCCGAGCGAGGTCTGTACGGCCTTCTTGTCGATGGCGTACTCGACGGCCTTGCGGCACTCGATGTTGTCGAACGGCTTCACCTTGGTGTTGAGCGCCGTGTAGACGAGCCGCTGACCGAGCGTGTTGTCGGTGTTGGCCTTCTCCTTGGGGTCGGTCAGGAGCTGGGCCTGCGTCTGCCCGTCGACACCACGGCCGGCCAGGTCCACCAGGGTGTTGCCGGACTTGAGGTCCTTGTCGATCGTCGACTGGGCGACCTTCAGGTTCAGGACGATCTTGTCCGGCAGCTGCTTGCGCAGCGGGTCGGTCTTCGCCGACCACTGCGGGTTGCGGACCAGGGTGAGCTTCTTGCCCTCCTGGTAGCTCTCGAACTTGTACGAGCCGGTGGACAGCACGGACTTGGTGTAGTCGGCGCCCTTGTCCTTGGCCTGCGGGACCGGAGCGGTCTGCGGGGCGCTCACCAGGTAGTCGAACTCGGCGAACGGCTTCTTCAGGTGGAAGACGACCGTCTGCTCGTCCGGGGTCTCGATGGACTTCAGACCGGCCTTGCTCTTGTCCTTGTAGGGGCCCTTGTAGCCGCCCTCGTTGTCCTTGAGGAACTGCTGGAAGTAGTTCGGGCCCAGCGAGAGGGTGTCACGCGCGAAGTTGCTCCGCTCGACGGCGTACTTGACGTCCTGCGAGGTGACCTCGGAGCCGTCGTCGTACTTGACGCCCTTGCGGATCTTGTACGTCCAGGTCTTGCCGCCGTCGCTGGGCTTGCCCATCGACTCGGCGAGGTCCGGGACCAGCTCGTTGCCCTTGGTGCCGGGGCCCGGCTTGAAGGTGGTGAGCGGGCGCGCGTAGAGCCGGCTGAAGTTGTAGATGAAGGCGTAGTACGTGTTGCCCGGGTCGAACGACTCGGGGGCGTCACTGATCGCGTAGGTGACCGTGCCGCCCTTCTCGTCCGAGGCGTTGACGATGCCCTTGGTGGCGGCGTTCGCCTCGCCCGAGCCTTCCGAGGAGCCCTTGCCCCCGCTGCAGCCGGCCAGCAAAAGGCCCGCACTGGTGATGGCCGCGACAGCCGCGACCGGAACTGACCTTCGCATGATGGTCGGTGTCCCCTTCGTTCGTCGAGCAACGGCGTTACTCGATGCGTCGAAACTTCAGAACTGCGAAAAACGCGGGTGAGACTTCTGAGCGGGTGCCAGGCACGGCCGTCAGCGGCTGCGCGGGTCCAGCGCGTCCCTCAGACCGTCACCGAGCAGGTTGAACGCCAGCACGGTGACGAAGATCGCGAGGCCGGGAACGATCATGTATTGAGGGTCGACCTCGTAGTACTTGACCGCCTGGTTGAGCATGCCGCCCCAGGACGCCTGAGGCGGTTGGATACCGACGCCCAGGAAGCTCAGCGCCGCCTCGAAGAGGATGTTGGAGGGGATCAGCAGCGTCGAGTAGACGATGATCGGACCCACCAGGTTGGGCAGCAGCTCCCGGAAGAGGATGAACGGCCCGCGCGCTCCCATGCCGCGGGCGGCGTCCACGAATTCCCGCTCGCGCAGCGACAGCGTCTGCGCGCGCACGATCCGCCCCATGTACGGCCAGTTGAAGAAGCCGATCACGAAGATCAGCACCGAGATGTGCAGCGGCAGACCCTCCAGACCGAAGGCGCCGCCCTGCAGCGAGGCAGAGATCGCGATGGCGAACAGCAGCAGCGGGAAGGCCAGGAAGACATCCATCATCCGGCTGATGAAGGCGTCCACCCGCCCGCGGTAGAAGCCGGCGACCACACCGAGGACGGTGCCGATGGCGACCGACAGCAGGGTCGCGCCGAACGCCACGATCAGCGACACCCAGGAGCCCTCCAGGATCCGGGCGAGCAGATCGCGGCCGAACTTCGGGTCCACACCCAGGGGGTGGTCCCCGCTCATGCCGCCGAAGTCGCCCTTGGGGAGCGTGGTGTTGGGGTCGATCAGCGACTGGTTGGGGCTGTTGGGGTCCAGCCCCAGCAGTGACTGGAGGGGGCGGGAGAGGGCGGCGATGGCGATGAGCAGGATGACAACGATGGCACCGGCCACCGCGACCTTGTCCCGCCGAAAGCGCAGCCAGGCGATCTGACCGAGCGAGCGCCCCTCGATCCGCTTTCCTTCCACGCCTTTCAGCACCGCTTCCGGCTGCGCCTCAGCAGCTGCTCCGGTGGTCTCGATCGGTGCGGTCACGGTGCCTTTGACCCCTCTCGGCCGACGGTGGCCGGCCCATGCGACGCCGCGGTAGCGGCCTGATTCACATCACTGGTGCAAGTCCTGCAGGCATCGCGGAAGTTCGCGTATATGGAATTTCGAGAAGGTGCGCGCGACGCCGTTCCGGGATGACGCTCGGACAAAGGGCCGAGACCCTGTGTTGCGGGAGTCTTCATCCGATTCGCGATCAGTCACCAGCCCTGAAGGGGAAAGGATGCGTAACTGTGATGTGATCCGCGGCATTCCGTTATACGGACAAGAGTTCGGGCTGAGCGGAGTGCATACCCACGGGAAAGGGGCTCAACTGCGGGGCGCCTGGGGCGAATTCACCCCAGGCACCGACGGCGGAGCGGCACCGTCAGGCGTCAGTAGGGACGCGGGTAGCCGTAGCCGTAGGAGGGCGCGGGAGCCTGCGGCTGGACATAGCCGTCACGGTCGAAGAAGGGGCGCGTGGAGGCCCGCATCCACATGCCGACCGGGTCGTACTCGTCGTTCATCGCGACCGTGGAGACGGGCAGACCGTCCGGAACCGCGCCGATCGACTGCTGGATCATCAACCGCACCGAATCCACCGCTTGTTGGCCGGTGTCGTACAGATCCAGACCGATCGCCAGATATGGGGCACCGAGCGCGGGCTGGACCCAGGCCCGGCGCAGCGACCGTACGGCGGGCGTGCGATGGGCGTTCTGGGCGAGGAGCGCGTAGAACTGCGGGATGTCGATGACCGGTTCCGAGATCCGCAGCGGCCCGGCGGGCAGCCGGTCGAGGCCGCCGGCGATACGGCGCAGGTCCAGCCAGGGGATGCCGACGCCGCCACCGGGAGCATGCGGATTCAGCCACAGGCCCCAGCGGTCGGGGAAGAGCGCGGCGGCGATCTCGGTGCCGGTGACGACCTCGTGGTCGCGGTTCCAGCCGGAGGCGGCGAGCTCGGGCGCCGAGGTCACACACGGCGCATAGCCGAGGCCCTCGACCTCCATGTTTCCGTACTGCGCATCGGGCATACCGGCCCGGCCGTGCCAGAGCAGCATCCAGACCTGGCCCGCGGCGAGCGCGTGCAGCAGTGCCTCATAGGCGTCGTAACGGCCTGGCGAGACCTGCTGCAGCAGCTGCTCCAGCTGTCCGGCCGCCGCCGGCCCCTGATGCGCACCCGCGCTCACGTGGTCCGTCCCTTCTCTCAGCAGGGCACGTGTGGGTGCGCCCGCCTGTCATCCAACCAGCTTAGGGCTTGCCCTACGAGTGGTCCCGAGAGTAGAAGGGGCGCACACGCTCCAGCATCCAGTCGGCGACCGGGTCACCCTGGGCGAGGTCGAGCATGACGAGCTGTACGGGCCAGGGCAGCGGTACTGCGCCGAGCGCACGTCCGAGGGCTGACAGTACCCTCTCGCGCGCGGTGCCGTCCTGCAGCGCCGTGGGATCCGCCGCGACCTGAACACCGACGAACAGTGCGGGCGTGTCGCCCTCGACGCTGGCCAGGGCACGCCGGGCAGTCAGGACAATTCCGGCGCCGGAGAACTCCAGCCCGGCGGAGGCCAGGAAGTCCACCGGCTCGTCCTGCCAGTCCGGTTCGAAGAGCCGCACCCGGCCGCCGCTCGGCAGCCCGTCGAACTCCTGATGTCCGTGATGCCGCTCCCGGCACAGTTCGGCCACCGCGGGCGGCGGCAGCGGGACGCCGACCGTCCCGTCGGGGTTGACCGCGATGCCGATCTGCGGCGGCAGTCCGCGGGCGAACTCCCGGGCCGGGGCCACGGTGAACGACATGTGCGAGCCGACCACCCGCAGGAACTCCTGCTCGGAGCTGTAGACCGGGACATAGGGCGCGCCGTCGAGCTCGACGGTGGGCAGATCGAGGCCGCGGGCGCCGAAGCCCGCGCTCTCCGGGCCGCCGCCGCTGGGCAGCGGCACCCACAGCCAGCTGCGGCCGAGGATCTCGACGATCCGGCCGCCGGCACCCGGGTGCCCGACCGACGCGGACAGCACCTCTTCGAGCTCGTTCGCCGGCCACGCCAGCTGCGGTATCCCCTGCTCCGGAAATGTCATGTGCACCCACCCGTTCCAAACCGCGCCATCTGGCCAAAGACCCTAAACGAGAAGGCGCGCGGTGCGGTGTGCGGGGGCGTGCCCGGCAACACACGGGACAGCCCTCAGTGGAAGCTGACCGTCTCCAGGGCGCTCGCCGCCCGCCGGTCGAGGAGGACGGCCGAGCAGAAGCCCTTCGGCAGCCGGGCCGACTCCGCGGCGCCGACCAGCCGGCCCACCGCCCTGCGGTGCCGTGCGAAGGCGTACCCCGACACCCCGCGGCCCCGTGACTCCTGGCCGGAAAGCGCCACCTCGGGTGCCACATCGAGCAGCACCAGATGCGCCCCGCGGCCGCCGCGCAGCGCCGAGCGCGCGATCCAGCGGCGCACCCACGCCAGCGTCCCGCAGTCGTGCACCACCACGCTGTCGCCGGAGCGCAGCGCACGGCCCAGGGCCAGATAGTGGGCGGCCCGGACCAGCGGGCGGTAGAGGCCGTACGGCAGCCGGTGCAGTCTGCCGCGCTCCCAGCGCTCGCGGACGTCCTGGGAATCGATGCGGTGCACCGCGGCGCCGTGCCCGTCCAGGGGCGGTACGACACGGTGCATGAGGGTGCTCTTGCCGCTGCCCGGCAGCCCGGAGACCACGACCAGGTCACCGGCCGGAAACCGCAGCTCGGCGGCGTCCGGCGGCCGGCCGTCGCTCCGCAGGTCCACGACCTCGGTGCGGCGCCCCGGCCGGATGACGGGCCGCGGCGCACGGCCGGCCCGGGACATGGCGGCGGACGGCGCCGACCGCACGGCGTCCGGGGGCACGACCCCTGAAGTCGCCCCGAATGCCGCTTCGCTGTGCACCGTGATCGCCCTCCCCGTCCGTTCTGGTCCGGTTCGAGTCCGTCCCCTACCCGCAGAGTGTCAAGAAAAGGTAATGCCCATCAAGGCGATTGTCCGATCTGCCCACGTCGTGGGCGGGGCGGCGGTGGGGGCTCCTTTTCCGGCGATCCCGTGCAATGATGTGGCCGCCACGTGCACATCGGAGCTCATCCGTGCACCGCCAACTGCATACCGGCCGCTTGAACCCGTGCGGGAGAGTCCCCGGCCGCCATGGCGGGGCGCCGAAGGAGCAAGTCCTCCCTTGAATCTCTCAGGCCCCTATACCGCGCGGGCGAGGCAGATCTGAAAAGCGAGCCACTGCCCGGCCTACGGGGCGGCTCCACCCAAGGTGCAAACCGGGTCCGTTCGCGGGATCCCGGTGAACCTCTCAGGTTCCGATGACAGATGGGGAGAACGTCTTGTCACCCCTGCCTGGGAGCCCAGAACCATGACTGATGCCCCCCGTCGCACCGCGCTGGATGCCACCCACCGCGCGCTCGGCGCGACCATGACCGACTTCGCCGGCTGGGACATGCCGCTGCGCTACAGCAGCGAGCGCGACGAGCATGTCGCCGTCCGTACCCGCGCCGGCCTCTTCGACCTCTCCCACATGGGCGAGATCACCGTCACCGGCCCGCAGGCCGCCGACCTCCTCGACTACGCGCTGGTCGGCAACATCGGCGGCGTCAAGACGGGCCGCGCCCGCTACACCATGATCTGTGAGGCCGAGGGCGGCATCCTCGACGACCTGATCGTCTACCGCCTCGCCGACCAGGAGTACATGGTCGTCGCCAACGCCTCCAACGCCCAGGTGGTGCTGGACGCGCTGACCGCGCGGGCGGGCGGCTTCGACGCCGCGATCCGCGACGACCGGGACGCCTACGCACTGCTCGCGGTGCAGGGCCCGGAGTCCCCCGCCATCCTCAAGACGCTGACGGACGCCGATCTGGACGGTCTCAAGTACTACGCCGGGCTGCCCGGCACGGTCGCCGGTGTGCAGGCGCTGATCGCCCGTACCGGCTACACCGGTGAGGACGGCTTCGAGCTGTTCGTCCGGCCGGCGGACGCGGTCGCCCTCTGGGAGGCCCTGACCGAGGCGGGCAAGGACGCCGGTCTGGTGCCCTGCGGGCTCTCCTGCCGCGACACCCTGCGCCTGGAGGCGGGCATGCCGCTCTACGGGCATGAGCTCACCACCGCGACCACGCCGTTCGACGCGGGCCTGGGCCGGGTCGTGAAGTTCGAGAAGACCACCAACAACGGGGACTTCGTGGGCCGTGAGGCCCTGACCGCGGCCGCCGAGCGGGCCGAGACCCGGCCGCCGCGCAAGCTGGTCGGTCTGGTCGCCCAGGGCCGCCGGGTGCCGCGTGCCGGATACCCGGTCGTCACGGCCGACGGCACGGTCATCGGCGAGGTCACCTCCGGGGCCCCGTCCCCCACGCTCGGCAAGCCGATCGCCATCGCCTATGTCGACGCGGCCTACGCCACACCGGGCACCGAGGGTGTCTGCGTGGACATCCGTGGAAGCCATGAGCCGTACGAGGTCACCGCTCTGCCGTTCTACAAGCGGCAGAAGTAGCGGTTCCCCCGCGGCAGACACGGCGGCGGCGCGCGCCCGCGCGTCTCACTGCGCAAGACCCCATTCACGATCACACCCTCGCGTACAGGAGAATCGAGCCATGAGCAACCCCCAGCAGCTGCGCTACAGCAAGGAGCACGAGTGGCTGTCGGGCGCCGAGGACGGCGCCTCGACGGTCGGCATCACCGAGCACGCGGCCAACGCGCTCGGCGACGTCGTCTTCGTGCAGCTCCCTGAGGTCGGCTCCACGGTCGCGGCGGGCGAGACCTGCGGCGAGCTGGAGTCGACGAAGTCGGTCAGCGATCTCTACTCGCCCGTCGACGGTGAGATCACCGAGATCAACGAGGATGTCGTCAATGACCCCTCGCTGGTGAACTCCGCCCCGTTCGAGGGTGGTTGGCTGTTCAAGGTGAAGATCAGCGGCGAGCCGGGCGAACTGCTCTCGGCCGACGAGTACGCCGCCTTCATCCAGAGCTGAGCCCCGGCTCTCCCCCGCTTCCGGCCTCGCCCGGACGGGGGACCTCCGACCCGCCACCGCCCGCGGGGAAGCTCCCCCGGATTCCGTCCCGGGGGACCCCCTCGCGCCCCTGACTCCCCAGGAAGACTCATGTCGCTTCTCAACAGCTCCCTCCATGAGCTCGACCCCGACGTCGCCGCCGCCGTCGACGCCGAGCTCCACCGCCAGCAGTCCACCCTCGAAATGATCGCGTCGGAGAACTTCGCCCCCGTCGCCGTCATGGAGGCCCAGGGCTCCGTCCTCACCAACAAGTACGCCGAGGGCTACCCCGGCCGCCGCTACTACGGCGGCTGCGAGCACGTCGACGTCGTCGAGCAGATCGCCATCGACCGCATCAAGGCCCTCTTCGGCGCCGAGGCCGCCAACGTCCAGCCGCACTCGGGCGCGCAGGCCAACGCCGCGGCCATGTTCGCGCTGATCAAGCCGGGCGACACCATCCTGGGTCTCAACCTCGCCCACGGCGGGCACCTGACCCACGGCATGAAGATCAACTTCAGCGGCAAGCTCTACAACGTGGTGCCCTACCACGTCGACGAGAAGACCAACCTCGTCGACATGGAGGAGGTCGAGCGCCTCGCCAAGGAGCACCGCCCCAAGCTGATCGTGGCCGGCTGGTCCGCCTACCCGCGCCAGCTCGACTTCGCCGCCTTCCGCCGCATCGCGGACGAGGTCGGCGCCTACCTCATGGTCGACATGGCGCACTTCGCCGGCCTGGTGGCGGCGGGTCTGCACCCCTCCCCCGTGCCGCACGCCCACGTGGTCACCACCACCACGCACAAGACCCTCGGCGGCCCCCGCGGCGGTGTGATCCTCTCCACCCAGGAGCTCGCCAAGAAGATCAACTCGGCGGTCTTCCCGGGCCAGCAGGGCGGCCCGCTGGAGCACGTCATCGCGGCCAAGGCGGTCTCCTTCAAGGTCGCCGCCTCCGAGGACTTCAAGGAGCGCCAGCAGCGCACCCTGGACGGCGCCCGCATCCTGGCCGAGCGCCTCGTGCAGGACGACGTCAGGCAGCACGGCGTCTCGGTCCTGTCCGGCGGCACCGACGTCCACCTCGTCCTGGTCGACCTGCGCGACTCCGAGCTGGACGGACAGCAGGCCGAGGACCGCCTCCACGAGGTCGGCATCACCGTCAACCGCAACGCCATCCCGAACGACCCCCGCCCGCCGATGGTCACCTCCGGCCTGCGCATCGGCACCCCGGCCCTGGCCACCCGCGGCTTCCAGGCCGAGGACTTCCGCGAGGTCGCCGACATCATCGCCGAGGCCCTCAAGCCCAGCTACGACACCGACGCCCTCAAGGCCCGGGTCACCGCGCTCGCGGACAAGTTCCCGCTCTACCCGTCGCTGTGACGCGTCTCATGCGGTGAGATCCCGGACCGTCCGCGCAGGGCGGTCCGGGAGTGAACGGGCCGTGAGCCCGGGGCCGTTGGCCCCGGGCTCGTGGTCTGCGGGGACCGGTGCGCGCCGGTGCTCCGGCAGCGCAGTGCCATTCCCGTCAATTGGCCGAAATAAGGTGTCGGCGGCACACGTCAACGGCCCTTCGGCAGCGAGGGGCATGCGGCACCAGCAGGACGGACGACACTTCCATGGACATGAGCGCCGGCGGGCGCAAGGGGCTCAGCCTCTTCGCCCTCATCATGATCGGCATAGGTTCGATCTTCGGCTCCGGATGGCTCTTCGGGGCCGGCGCAGCAGCCCAGGTGGCAGGCCCCGCGGCGCTGGTCGCCTGGGTGATCGGTGTCGTCTTCATCGGCATGATCGCGATGTCGTACGCGGAGGTCGGCTCGGCCTACCCGATCCCCGGCGGGATGGCCCGCTACGGGCATCTCTCGCACGGCCCGGTCCTCGGCTTCCTCACCGGCTGGGCGGTGTGGATCGCGACCGCCTCGCTGATCCCGATCGAGTCGATCGCGGCCACCCAGTACATGACGTCCTGGAGCTTCGACTGGGCGAAGGGCCTGGTCGATCCGGCCACCCACCAGCTGACCCTCTCCGGCACGGCGGTGGCGCTGGTCCTGACCCTCGCGCTCTGGCTGACCTGCTTCTGGTCGGTCCAGCTGCTGGCCCGCGCCAACACCGTGCTGACCCTGGTCAAGTTCGCCATCCCGGTGCTGGCGGTGCTCGCCCTGATCGGGTCCGGCTTCCACACCTCCAACTTCACCGCCCACGGCGGCTTCGCCCCGTACGGCTGGCCGGCCGTGCTCACCGCCGTCACCACCTGCGGTGTGGTCTTCGCCTTCAACGGGTTCCAGGCCGTGGTCAACCTCGGCGGCGCCGCCAAGAACCCGGGCCGGGCCATCCCGCTCGCCCTGGTCGGCGCGCTCTCGCTGGGCCTGGTGATCTATCTGGCGCTGCAGGTCGCGTACCTCGGCTCGGTGCCGCCGGAGCTGCTGGAGCGGTCCGGCGGCTGGCAGGGCGTGAACCTCAACTCGCCGTTCGCCGACCTGGCGGGGCTGCTGATGCTGCACTGGGTGGTCACCATGCTGCAGTTCGGCGCGTTCATCTCGCCGGCCGGGTCCAACATCGCCAATGTCGCCTCGGCCGCGTACATGGTCACCAACCTCGCCGAGACCGGGTTCTTCCCCCGGAAGCTGGCGGCCGTGCACCCCCGCTACGGCACCGCCCGCCCCGCGATGTGGCTCAACCTCGGCTTCTCCGTCCTGCTGCTGCTCACCGTCGGCCGCAGCTGGCAGGCGCTGGCCGGTGTGGTGTCGGCGGCCATGGTCATCTCGTATCTGATCGGCCCGGTCGCGGTCGGGGTGCTGCGGCGGACCCGCCCTGACCTGCCCCGTCCCTTCCGGCTGCCGGCCGCCGGGGTGCTGTGCCCGGTCACCTTCGCCTTCGCCGCCTGCGCGCTGTACTGGTCGAAGTGGCCGGAGACCGGCAAGATCACCGTGCTGACGCTGGTGGCCGTTCCGGTCGCGGCGCTGGTGCTGTGGCGCCGGGGCGAGCTCGCACAGGGCGGCGCGGCGTCCGGCAGGGGCGGGCGCGGGGCGAGCCTGCTGCGGCAGTTCGCTCCGGCCTGGTGGATGGTCCTCTTCCTGGTGTGGACGGCCACGGTGTCCGCGCTGGGCGGCCGGGAGTTCGGCGGCCGGGGCCTCCTCCCGGGCGAGCTGGGCACCGCTGTGATCGCGGTCACCGCCCCGCTCTTCTACTTCTGGGCGGTGCGCTCCGGGGTCAGGGCCCACGCACGGGGCCTGACCGGCACCCTCTCCCCCGCCGAAACCACCCCGGCACCCACTGTTACCGCCGACGACGGACGCCCGATGGTTTCCGTCTGAGGGCACCGCGCCGGGTCCGCGTTACGCTCGAAAACCGGCGCAAAATCTCCCCTCACCCCCCCAGCTCCACCGTCCACCACGAGCAGACAAGGGAGTCCGCCCCCGTGGCCATCTCCGTCTTCGACCTCTTCTCCATCGGCATCGGCCCCTCCAGCTCCCACACGGTCGGCCCGATGCGCGCCGCCCGGATGTTCGTCGGACGCCTCAAGAAGGACGGCCTGCTCTCCGGGACGGTCCGCGTCCGCGCCGAACTCTTCGGCTCGCTCGGTGCCACCGGCCACGGCCACGGCACCCCCAAGGCCGTGCTCCTCGGTCTGGAGGGCCACTCCCCCCGTACCGTCGACGTCGAATCCGCCGACGGCGAGGTCGAGCGCATCCGCTCCACCAAGCGGCTGCGGCTGCTGGGCGCCGAAATAGGCAGCGCCCACGAGATCGACTTCGATGAAGACGGCGAGCTGATCCTGCACCGCCGCCGCGCGCTGCCGTACCACGCCAACGGCATGACGCTCTTCGCCTACGACGCGGCGGGCACCCCCCTGCTGGAGAAGACGTACTACTCGGTGGGCGGCGGCTTCGTCGTCGACGAGGACGCCGTCGCCGGCGAGAACCCGATCGTGCCCGACGACACCGTCCTGACCCACCCCTTCCGTACCGGCGACGAGCTGCTGCGGCTGGCCCAGGACACCGGCCTGTCCATCTCCGCCCTCATGCTGGAGAACGAGAAGGCCTGGCGCACCGAGGACGAGATCCGCACCGGGCTGCTGGAGATCTGGCAGGTCATGCAGGCGTGTGTGAGCCGCGGTACGAGCCGCGAGGGCATCCTGCCCGGCGGCCTGAAGGTCCGGCGGCGGGCCGCCCACTCCGCCCGCCAGCTGCGCTCCGAGGGGGACGCGGCCGCCCGCGCCATGGAGTGGACCACCCTCTACGCGATGGCCGTGAACGAGGAGAACGCGGCCGGCGGCCGAGTGGTGACCGCCCCCACCAACGGTGCGGCCGGCATCATCCCCGCCGTCCTGCACTACTACATCAACTTCGTGCCCGGCGCCGACGAGGACGGGGTCGTCCGCTTCCTGCTCGCGGCCGGTGCCATCGGCATGCTCTTCAAGGAGAACGCCTCCATCTCCGGCGCCGAGGTCGGCTGCCAGGGCGAGGTCGGCTCGGCCTGCTCCATGGCCGCCGGCGGCCTCGCCGAGGTCCTCGGCGGCTCCCCCGAGCAGGTGGAGAACGCCGCGGAGATCGGCATGGAGCACAACCTGGGCCTGACCTGCGACCCCGTCGGCGGCCTCGTCCAGATCCCCTGCATCGAGCGCAACGGCATGGCCGCCGTCAAGGCCGTCACCGCCGCCCGTATGGCGCTGCGCGGCGACGGCCGCCACCACGTCTCCCTCGACAAGGTCATCAAGACCATGAAGGACACCGGCGCCGACATGAGCGTCAAGTACAAGGAGACGGCGCGGGGAGGGCTCGCGGTCAACATCATCGAGTGCTGAGGAGCTGACGGGTTCGGGCGCGGTCATTGACGACCCGCCGGCCCGGCAGTCGGGGTCGGGGCGCCGTGTGGTCACGGCGCCCCGACGCGTACCCGGGGGCTATCTGCCGATCTCCCAGGCGAAGGGCGGAAGTTCACGGGCCCGGGAGTAGACGTCCAGGGCCTGGGGCGCGGGGACGAAGGGGTGCACACGGGCGCCTTCGAGGCCGGCCAGCAGGCGGGCGCAGTGGTGGACACAGCCGGCGGACTCCCGGCCGTGGCGGTCGACGATGGTGGCCGCGTCCCGCGGTCCCTCGCAGGGCGTGGGGTCCTTGGCGGCGGCGGCCGGGCAGCGGCCGTGGGGCGCGGCAGGCACGGCGGTCGTGTCGGCGGCCCGCCGCGGCGGCGGGGTGTCGAGTGGCTGGTTCATCGGTGCGTTCCCCCTGATGGTGCGGTGGTACGTGCCGTGAGCGGCGCCGTGGCGGGATCGCTTCGCCGCCCCGGCGCCCAGGACAGTGCTGCTCGGCGCGGGACGCGTCCATGCCGCCTTGGGGAAGACCTGGACCGATCGTCAGCTATTCATGGGAATGTGCGCCGCGGGGGCGCGTACGGGCCCGGTCAGGAGCGGCCCGGGCGGCCGAGGGCGAACGGCTCCAGGAGCAGCGCGAGGGCGAGCAGTCCGGCCGCCAGGAACCAGCCGCCGAGGACATCGCCGGGCCAGTGGACGCCCAGGTAGATGCGGGTGAGGCCGACTCCGGCGGCCCAGAGGGCGAGCACCGCGCACCAGGTGCGGGCCAGGGCGGGGCGGGCGCGCCGGGCGATGCCCCAGGCGAGGATTCCGGCCGCCAGCACCGAGGTGGTGGCGTGGCCGGAGGGGAACGCGTATCCGGAGGCGGACCCGGTCCAGTCCCCGGCCGGCGGGCGGGGGCGGGCGAGCAGCTCCATCAGGCCGTAGCGGATCGCCTGGCCGGCGGCGAGGACGGCGACGGCGCAGCACACGGCGCGGAGCCGGCCGCGCGCCCGCTCACCGGCCAGCAGCCCGGCGAGGACCGCCATCAGATACGGCACCGGGCCGCTGCCGGTGGCGGTCAGGGCCCCGGCCATGGAGCGTGACGGCTCCCCCTGGTGCGCGCCGGACCAGCGGACGGCGGCCTGTTCAGCGGCGAGCGGGGTGCCGTTGCGGAGCGACACGGTCAGGGCCGTGGCGGCGAAGAGCGCGGCGCAGACCGCGGCGAAGGTGAGCAGCGCGGCGGTGCCGGGGCGGGGGCGCGTCCCGTGGCCCTGGGCCGGCTCCGGCTGTGGCCCGTTCGCCGCCGGTCCCGGTTCCGGCCCGGCCGCCGTCACCGCGCGGCCGCCAGGGGGCGGGTGGCGGGGAGCCGGCCGGCGGCGGGGGCGGCACGGCGGGCGAGTGGGGTGGACAGCCGGGCGGCCGGGGCGAGGCCGCCGTCGGTCCGGTGGGCGAGGGGCAGGGAGCCGGCACCGCGCCCGTCCACGGCCTGGAAAGCGCCCGTCACCTGCGCAGATGCGGCGGCTGCTGCCATGTCGGCGGGCCCTCCCATAATGGGTTGCGGGCCTGCCGTGAAGCCGGCCCGACCGACTACAGTCACGTAGACGGTCTACGGCACTGTAGACGACGAACAGGTGGAGGGCGTGCCATGTCGGAGACATCACCCGTGCAGCGGCGCCCGTCCGGTGAGCTGGAAGCGAGCGTGCTCGCGGCGCTCTGGGCGGTCGAGGGTCCGCTGAGCCCGGCCGAGGTGCAGAGCACGCTGGGCAGGCGGCTCGCGCGCACCACCGTCACCACGATCCTCACCCGGCTGCACCACAAGGGGGCGGTGTCCCGCTCCCGGGCCGGCCGCGGGTTCGTGTACTCGCCCATACAGGACTCCGCGGGGCTGACCGCCCGGCGGATGCGCAGTGAGCTCGACAAGCAGGACGACCGCGGCACCGCGCTCGCCCGCTTCGTCTCCCAACTGACCAGCGAGGACGCGCAGTTGCTGCGGAGCCTCCTGGAGGGGGCGGGGGACCGCGCCCCCTAGGAACCGAGCCCGGTCTCCGCATGTGCCCCGCCGGAACCCGTGCTGCTCCCCGTCCCCGTCCCCGTCCCCGTTCCGGTGCCGACCGTGAAGCCCAGGGTGGCGCCCCCTCCTGGGCGGTGGGTGGCGAAGGCGTGGCCGCCGTGGGCGGTGGCGATCTCGCGGACGATGGCGAGGCCGAGGCCGGAGCCGGGCAGGCCGCGGGCGGCCGCGGCGCGGTAGAAGCGGTCGAAGACCCGGGTGAGATCGGCGTCCGCGATGCCGGGGCCGCGGTCGAGGACCTCGACCCGGGCGCCGGTGACCACGACCTCGATCGGCTCCGTGCCGCCCGCGTCGAACTTGGCGGCGTTCTCCAGAAGATTGGTGAGCGCACGGTGCAGCGCGGCGGGGCGGCCCTCGACCACCGCCGGGCGCACGGTCCGTACGGTGATCTCGCGGCCGGTGCGGCGGCGGGCCGAGGCGGCCGCCTTCTCCGCGGACTCGGCCAGGCCCACCTCGGCGAGCGGGTCGTCATCGCGCTGTCCGGCGGCCAGATCGACCAGCTCATTGACCAGATCGCTGAGTTCACGGGCCTCGCCCGCCAGATCGGCCAGCAGCTCCTCACGGGCGTCCGACGGCAGTTCGTCGAACCGCTTCAGCAGCGAGATGTTCGTACGGAGCGAGGTCAGCGGGGTGCGCAGCTCGTGGCCGGCGTCCTGGACGAGGCGCTGCTGGTCCTGGACGGCGCTGGCCAGCCGGCCGAGCATGTCGTCGAAGGCCCGCCCGAGCCGGGCGACCTCGTCGCGCCCGGCCACCGGGACCGGGACGTCCAGCCGCCCGTGCTCCGCCACGCTCTCGGCGACCGCGGTCAGCCGCACCAGCCGGCCGGTGATCCGGCGCGCCAGCCACCAGCCGCCCGCTCCGGCCAGCGCGATCACCGCGGCGGCCAGCAGGGCGGTGCGCTGCTGGAGCGCGGAGAGCAGATCCTCGGTCTCGCTGAACTTCTGGGCGACCTGGACGGCCCCGCGGCCGCCGCCGAGCGCGACGGTCGCGACGTGGTACTCCTCGTCGCCGATGTCCGCCTCCCGCTCCGCGTGCTCGCCGGCCCGTTCGTCGTCGGCGATCCGGCGCTCCGCGGGACCTGCCGGGAGCACCGGGCGCCCCCGCTCCACGATCCGGCCGCCGGGCCCCAGGATCTGCACCTCGGTACGGCTGGGCCGGGTGAGGTCGTCGCGCGGCCCGTCGTGGTCGGGGTCGGCGGTCGCGTAGTCGGCGGGCCCGAACGGCTTCTCCTGGACCTGGATCCGCAGATCCCGTACGACCTGCGAGAACACCGACTTCTCATCGACCCGCACCAGCCGGGCCGCGGCGTCGTAGCTGAGGAACCCGACGAGGACGGTCACCGCGGCGGCCCCGGCGGCGAACGCCACCGCGAAGGCGGTGCGCAGACTGGCGGGCCTGCGGGTGCGCAGCCAGGCCGCCGACCCGCCGCGCCGCCAGGACCGCAGCCAGGCCCGGAGCCGGAGCCGCAACCGCCGGCACCCGGCGCGGGGCCCGGTCCCGGCGCGGTCGCGGGGGCCGGGCATCTCAGTCCTCCCGCAGCACGTAGCCGACGCCACGCACCGTGTGGATCAGCGGGCGGCTGCCCGGGACATCGACCTTGCGCCGCAGATAGCCCACGTACACCGCGAGGTTCTTCGATCCCGGCCCGAAGTCGTACCCCCAGATCCGGTCGTAGATCGTCGAATGGTCCAGCACGATCCCGGCGTTGCGAGCCAGCAGCTCCAGCAGCTCGAACTCGGTCCGGGTCAGCTCCAGCTCCCGCTCGCCGCGCCAGGCACGGCGCGAGGGGCCGTCGATCCGCAGATCCGCGGCCTCGACGACACCGCTGTCCGCCACCCGGGCCTCGTACGCCCCGCCCACTTCCGCGCCCCCGCCCGCCTCGCCGGGCTCATCGGCACCGTCGGGACCGGTCCCCGGCCCTCCGCCGTCCTCCGCCCCGGCCGAGCCGGCCGTCGTCCGGCGCAGCAGCGCCCGCAGCCGGGCGAAGACCTCCTCGACCTCGAACGGCTTGACCACATAGTCGTCCGCCCCGGCGTCCAGACCGGCGATCCGGTCCGCGGTCTCGACCCGGGCGGTCAGCATCAGGATCGGGGTGCGGTCCTGCTCGGCCCGCAGCACCTGGCACACCTGCAGGCCGTCGATCCCCGGCATCATCACGTCCAGCAGGATCACATCCGGCCGCTCGCGGTGCGCGGCGGCCAGCGCCTGGATGCCGTCGGCGACGGCGGTGACCTGGTACCCCTCCAGGGTCAGGGCACGCTCCAGCGCGGTGCGGATGGGGCGGTCGTCCTCGGCGAGCAGTACGGAGTGGGTCACCCGGCAAGTCTGCCAAGGGTCCGGCGGTGCGGTGACGGGCGGCCGGTGGGACGGCGGCTTTCTTACCCGGCTCTCACCGCCGGTTCTTACCGGGCTCTCACCCGGGCCACGCCCTCGGCTTACCCCGTGGCGACACGGTGGCCCGGTGCCGGACGGGCCGAGTCATCCCGACCGGCCGCGCAGGTACCGGCCGGTCGGAATGACTCGGCACATCTCGGGGAAGACACCACACCGCATGAAGATCACCCTCCTGCTGCACAACGCCTATGCCATCGGCGGCACGGTCCGCACCACCCTCAACCTCGCCGCCGCGCTCGCCGACCGGCACGACGTCGAGATCGTCTCGATGCTGCGGCACCGCGAGGTCCCGCGGTTCACCGTGGACCCCCGGGTGCGGCTGGTGCCGCTGGTGGACACCAGGGTCGGCAGCGAGGACATGGCCGATCCGCTGTTCGGTGAGCCCGCGCAGGACTTCCCGCTCGCCGAGAAGCGGCACCACCAGTACAGCCGGCTGGTCGACGTCCGCGCCGCGGAGTTGCTGCGCGCCACCGACGCGGACGTGCTGATCGGCACCCGGCCCGGCATCAATGTCTACCTGGCCCGGTTCGCCCCCCGCCGGGCCCTGCGGATCGCCCAGGAGCACCTCCGGCACGACGCACACAGCAAACGGCTCCGCACCGAACTCGCCCGCCATTACGGGACGCTGGACGCCGTGGTCACCACCACCGAGGCGGACGCCGCCGTCTACCGCGCCCGGATGCCGCTGCCCGGCGTACGGGTCCTGGCGGTGCCCAACATCGTGCCCGCGCCGGCCGGGCCGCCGTCCGAGGGCACCTCGAAGGTGATCGCGGCGGCCGGCCGGCTGGTCCGCGGCAAGCGCTTCGACCTGCTGATCGAGGCGTTCTCCGCGGTCGCCGCCAAGCACCCCGAGTGGCAGCTGCGGATACACGGCGGCGGCACCGAGCGGGCGCGGCTCCAGGGGCTGATCGACGGACTCGGGCTGAGCGGGCAGGCGGAACTGACCGGGCCGCGCTCGCCGATAGAGGCGGAGTTCGCCAAGGCGTCGATCGTCGCCTCGGCCTCGGACGCCGAGTCGTTCGGCATGACCATCGTCGAGGCGATGCGCTGCGGAGTGCCCGTCGTCAGCACCGACTGCCCGCTGGGCCCGGCCGAGATCATCCACGACGGTACGGACGGGCTGCTGGTGCCGCCCGGCGACGGCCGGGCGCTGGCCGGTGCCCTGCTCACCCTCATCGAGGATCCCGGGCGCCGCCGCACGATGGCCGAGCGCGCGCGGGAGAGCTCGCACCGCTACGACCCGGAGCCGATAGCCGAGCGCTATCAGGTCCTCTTCGGGGAGTTGCGGTCGACGCGCGGACGGCGGACCCGGCAGCGCATCGCGGCGCGTGTCCGCGCCCGCGCACGACGGCTGCTGCGGCGCGCCCTGCGGCGCTGAGACGCGCCCCCGGGCGGCGGGGCCGGTCCTGTCGGCGGGACCGGCCCCGCCTCAACTTGACCGCGGCACAAGGAACTTCCCGTCCCGAATCTGGCGTCCCCGGTAGCGAACATGCTGAACTGCTGGAACGAAACTGAATCGCACGGAACGCAGAAGCGCTGGATCACCGCACCGGATCACAGCGCCGGATCACCGAAACGCCGCATCACGGAACACCCGGGACACGCGGCAACGCAGTTGACGCTTCGAGCAGTTGACGCTTCGCATCCGCAGGTCCGACCGGCAGGAGGCCACTCATGCTGCACGGTGTCGATGTCAGCTCCTACAACACCTCGTATTCCACCGCGGGGCTGGACTTCGTTTTCGTCAAGGCCACCGAAGGCCGCTCCTACATCAACCCGCACCAGTCCGCGCAGGCGTCAAAGGCCCGTAAAGCGGGCTGCGTGGTCGGTTTCTACCACTTTCTGTGGCCGGGAAATATCGCCGCCCAGGCGAAATACTTCGTCGAGAAGTGCGCCTCGGTCCAGGGCGACCTGCTGGCCTGCGACTGGGAGCGCACCGGCGAGGGGACCTATGCGAGCAATGCGCAGAAGGACCAGTTCCTGGTCGAGGTGAAGAAGCTGCGCCCCACGCACCGGGTGATGCTCTACTGCAACCGCGATTTCTGGCTCAACCACGACACCACGTCCTACGCGGCCGACGGCCTGTGGATCGCCGACTACGTCTCCGCCGGGCATCCGCGGATCAAGGCGAAGTGGCGCATCCACCAGTACACCGACCGGCCGCTGGACAAGGACGTCGCGGACTTCACCAGCAAGGCCGCCCTCAAGAAGTGGGCGCACCCGGCATAAGGTTCCTCCTGGCACGCGTGTTCGTGTCGCCAGGTACCGCCCGTACGCGGCAGAGGAACGCTGCGTACGCGGCTCAGGAACAGCGCGTCACCGCCCCCGCGCGACGCAGCACGAGAACAAGAGGAGCAGCCGTGACCGACCCGGCGTCCAAGGCCCTGCAGCAGGAGATCGCCCGGGATCTCCAGGTGACCGCGTCCTTCGACGCCGAGCAGGAGATCGAGCGCCGGGTGAGCTTCCTCACGGAGCGGCTGACCTCCACGGGCCTGCGCTCGCTGGTCCTCGGGATCAGCGGCGGCGTCGACTCCACGACCACGGGCCGGCTCTGCCAGCTCGCCGTGGAGCGGGCCCGCGCCGCCGGGCACGAGGCGACGTTCTACGCGATGCGGCTGCCGTACGGCGTCCAGGCGGACGAGAAGGACGCCCAGCGCGCGCTGGAGTTCATTCGCGCCGACCGGGAGCTGACCGTCGACATCCGCCCGGCGAGCGACGCGGCGCTGCAGGCCGCACTGGACGGCGGGCTCACCTTCCGCGACGCCCACCACCAGGACTTCGTCCAGGGCAACATCAAGGCCCGGCAGCGCATGATCGCGCAGTACGCGGTCGCGGGGGCCCACAACGGGCTGGTCGTGGGCACCGACCATGCGGCCGAGGCGGTCTCCGGCTTCTTCACCAAGTTCGGGGACGGCGCGGCCGATGTCGTGCCGCTCACCGGGCTGACCAAGCGCCGGGTACGCGCCGTGTCGGCGGCGCTGGGTGCCCCGGCGGAACTGGTCCAAAAGGTTCCGACTGCCGACCTGGAGACGCTCGACCCGGGCAAGCCGGACGAGGACGCGCTCGGCGTGAGCTACGACCAGATCGACGACTTCCTGGAGGGCAAGCCCGTCGACGAGGCGGCCGCCCAGGCCATCGTCCGCCGCTACCGCCTCACCGAGCACAAGCGGGCACTGCCGATCGCTCCCTGAGCGGACCGGACCGGGTTCGGGGTTCTCGCCCTGCCTCCTTCCTGGGGGCTCTCCCCGCCCCGTTCAGGAGCTCCCCCCGCCCCCTCCCTGGCCTTCCTGGAGCTCTCCGCCGCCCCCCTTCCTGGCCTTCCTGGCCTTCCTGGAACTCTCCCCCGCCCCGTTCCTGGCCTTCCTGGGGCTCTCCCCCGCCCGGTTCCGGAGCTCTCCCCCGCCCCCTCCCCCTCTCCCCCTTCGGGGGAGGGGGCGGGGGGTGGGTTCGGGGGTGGGGGGGAGCGGCACGCCCGCCAGCGGCACCTTGGCAGCGGCACGCCCGCCAGCGGCACCTTGGCAGCGGCACGCCCGCCAGCGGCACCCGGCCAGCAGCACCTCCGTCGGCGGCACCCCGCCGACAGCGCCCCCGCCGGCGTCACCCCGGCACCCAGCGCCCCCACCCCGTCGCACCACCCCCACGCGCCGCCCCCCACGCACCGCCGCCCCACCCCGTCATGTCATGACCCGGCTAGGGGACCGTCACCATCTCGGTGCTAAATCGTGGGTGTGAGCGGGCATGCATCCGGCCATGGGAAGCCGCGAAATGCGATCGGAAGATCAACTGTCAGTGGGGCCGCCTACGCTCCGAGACATGGGTTACGCAAACCTGCGCGAACTCCAGACCGCGCTGACCACCGCCTCCGACCTTGCCTCCGCCCTGCAGTCCGCGCCCACCCGGCGCGATGCGGACCAACTCGTCGACGTCCTCCGCCAAGCACTGACCGCTGCCGGCTCGCTGGGCGCGGAGACCGGCCCGACCGGCTGCGCCCTGCATCCGCACGGTGCGGTCGACCCGTTGTACGGCGACCCGGAAGATCCCCTTCCGCCGGGCTACGGGAAGTGCCTGCTCTGCAACGACCGCCGGCGCCGGGCGGACGCCCACCCTCCGCACACCCGCCCGTATGCCCGTCCGCATCCGCGCTGGCGGCGACGGCTGAGTGCCTAGGGGGGCGAGCCCCCGGGTGCCCGGGGCGGGCCCCGGCGGGCCGGGCAGGACTACCATCCGCGCATGCGACCTGCCAGATACAGCGATGAGGATCTAGAGCAGCACTCCCTGCGGCGACGGGTGCCCGACGACGGGCAGCGGTCCGGGTTCGAGCATGACGTCGACCGGATCCTGTACTCGACGCAGTGGCGGGCGCTGGCCGGCAAGAGCCAGGTGGTGGCGAGCGCCGAGCTGGGCGCGTACCACACCCGGCTGACGCACTCGATGAAGGTGGCTCAGCTCGGCCGGCGGATGGCGGAGCGGCTGGAGCGGCAGTACGGCGGGCCGAATCCGGCGCTCGTCGAGGCCGCGTGCATGGCGCATGACATCGGCCATCCGCCCTTCGGGCACGCGGGTGAGCTGGCACTGCGCGCCACGATGGACGAACTGCACTTCGCCGACGGCGTGCTGGACAGCTTCGAGGGCAATGCGCAGACCCTGCGGGTGCTGACCTTCCTCGCCGCCCACAAATACCCGGGCCATCGCGGGCTGCATCTGACCCGCGCCTGTCTGGACGCCTCCACGAAGTACCCCTGGGAGCGGGCGCCCGTCGACCAGGACCCGGCGCGGCATGTGAAATGGGGCGTGTACGTCGCCGACCGGGAGGCGTTCTCCTGGGTGCGGGCCGGCCGTACGGACTCCGCCGTTCCGGTCGAGGAGCAGGTCATGGACTGGGCGGACGATGTCACCTACGCCTGCCATGACGTCGAGGACTTCTATCGCACGGGCCTCATCCCGCTGGCCGCGCTGTTCCCGCCGGACGGTGCCGCGGGCAGCGACACCGAGCGGGAGACCTGCCGTTTCCTGGACTATGTGCAGGCCAAGCGGGCGCGGTCGGGCGAGGCCTTCGACCGGGCGGCCGCGCTGGTGATGATGGAGGACATCGGCAAGCGGCTGGCGGTACCCGCCCCGTACAGCGGCAGCCATGAGGACGCGGTGGCGGTCAACCGCCGCACCGCCGATCTGATCTCGTACTTCACCCGTGGCATCGAGCTGGAGGTGGGCGGCGCGGCGGCGATCCGCTACGGGGCGCAGCTGGTGATCCCGCCGGACCGGCGGGCCGCCTGCGATCTGCTCAAGGAGCTGGTGTGGTGCTATGTCATCGACCGCCCGGCGCTGGCCACCCAGCAGCACGGCAAGCGGCGCGTGGTGAGCGAGCTGCTGCGCTGGAGCCATGACGCACCCGAGCTGCTGCCGCCGGACCGCGCCGAGGAGCTGGCGCTGCACGGCGACCGGCTGCGGGCCGCCGCGGACCATGTCGCCTCACTGACCGAGGATCAGGCGCTGGCCCTCCACCGGCGGCTGTCCGGCACCGGCCTGGGCTCGGTCAACGACAACGTGTGGCTGTGAGGCCGGGGAACACCGCGGGACGGTGAGCCCGCGGACGCCTTGGGACGGTGAGCCCGGAGAACGGGCAGGAGGCCGGGGAACGGGCGGGAGGCCGGGGCACCACGCGCCCCGTCCTCCCGGTCGTCCAGGAGCGCTCCGGTGCGCCCCTCGACGGCCCGTTCCCGCCCCGCGGCCATGGTCCCGCCCCGGCTATTCGGTGCCGTCCCGCTGCTTCTTCTCCGGCCGAAGCGCGAACCGGGCCAGCACCCCGGCGACCACCAGCGCGGCCACCGCGATCAGCACGGCGTCCGGGACGCCGTTGCCGATCCGCGTCGCCCATTCCTCGGCCCGGAATTCGGCGTCCGCGTCGAGAATTCCGGGCAGCGCACTGGTCCCGTTGAAGCGCAGGAAGAGCACGCCGATACCGATGAAGAACACCCCGGACAGCAGCGAGGTGGTGTGCAACCGCAGCTTGCCGAGGGTGAATTCACGGCCCCGCAGCCAGCCCCGGGTGCCGAGCTTGCAGCGGTCCCACAGCAGCGCCAGCACGAACAGCGGCAGCGCCATGCCCAGCGCGTAGACGGCGAGCATCGAGGCGCCGTACGCCGGTGAGCCGCTGACCGCCGTCACCGTCAGCACCGCGCCGAGGATGGGGCCCGCGCAGAAGCCGGCCAGGCCGTAGACACAGCCGAGCAGAAAGGTGGAGACGGCCGACCGCGGGGTGATCCGCGCGGCGGCGGCCTGGGCCCGCCGGGAGGCGAAGCCCAGGCCGAGGATCTGGGCGAGACCCATGGCGATGACGACCCAGCCGCCGACGGCGATCAGCAGATCGCGGTGGCCGTTGAACAGCCTGCTGGCCGCCGTGCTTGCCGCGCCGAGCGGCACCAGTGTGGTGGCCAGTCCCAGATAGAACACACCGGTACGGGCCATCAGCCGCCCGGGCGTGGCCAGGGAGTACGCGAAGAAGGCCGGCAGCAGCAGGGCGCTGCACGGGCTGAGCAGCGCGAGCGCGCCGCCCAGGAACGCCGCGAGGTAGCCGATGTCGGTCACTTGGTCCCCTTGGCCGCCGGTCCGTGCCCGGCCCGCTCGGCGGCCTGCTCGACGGCCTGTGCGAAGACCTCGTAGGGCTGGGCCCCGGCCACCGGCCTGCCGTTGACCAGGAAGGACGGTGTGGACTGCACTCCGAGCTGGTAGCCCTCGTCCTGATCCTTCTTCAGCGCCCGCTCGGCGTCCGCGCTCTTCAGATCGGCACGGAACTTGTCGAGGTCGTCCACACCACTGGTGCGGGCCAGGTCGACGAGCTTGTCCTCGGCGAGCGCCGCGCCCTTGCGGGTCTTGGAGTACAGCGCGTCGTGCAGCTGCCAGAACTTGCCCTGCTGCCCGGCGGCCCAGGAGGCGCGGGCGGCCCGCTCGGAGTCCGCGCCGAAGACGGTGAAGTTGCGGAATTCGATGCGCAGGGTGCCGTCGTCGACGAACTTCTTGATCAGGCCGGGCTGGGTCTCACGGGTGAAGCGGCCACAGAACGAGCACTGGTAGTCGGCGTATTCGACCAGGACCACCGGGGCGTCCTTCTTGCCGATGGCCAGCGGGTCGCCGTCCGCGCGCCGGCTGGTCCGCTTGGCGAGGTCGTCGAACATCTTCTGCTGTGCGGGGTCCTCCTGGGGACCGGCGGAGGCGGCGGCCTCGGGGGCGTCGGCGCGGCCGGTGTCACGGTCACCCTCGACGGAGGTGCCGATGGCGACACCGATGGCGATCACGGCGACGACGAGGGCGATGACCGCGCCGATGGCGGCCAGTTTGCGGGTGGGAGAGGCGGAAACGGGCATGCGGAAGCTCCAGACGTACGGAGGGGGAATTCAGGCCTTGTGCGTCGGGGCAGCGGCCTATATCCGCAAGACGGGGAGGAGCGCGGTGTGGTCGACGGCGGACGCGGTGTCCGTCGGTGGCCGGGCCAGCGCGTACTGCGCGGGCAGATCCGCGGCGAGCGGCCCCGGGCCGGTGGTGGCGGGGGCGAGGGGCTCACCGCGGTGCGGTGCGGGCGGCGGGGCGGATTCCTCGGGCCCCGGCGCATGCCGGTCCGAGCACCTCTTGGGCGCATGGGCGACGGCAACGGGGGCGTCGGGGCCGAGCCGTGGGCCGCTGTGGGCGGCGGCCGGCCGCGCGGTGGCGGTGCGGTCCGCCGGGCCCGTGGCGTCCGCGGCAGCCGCGGGAGGCACGTCGGCCGCCCGCCACGCCGCTGCCGCCGTGGTCGTGGCCGTGGTCGCCCGGCCCGCCGGCCAGGCCTGGCCGCCGCCGGTCCGGCACAGCAGCGGCCCGAAGGTGACGGCGAGGAGGAGCAGCAGCGACAGCGCGGCCGACCGGCGCAGCTGGTGCATGTCCCTCCCTCTCCGTACCTGGCGCGAGCATGAACAACCCATCCTACGGATCGCCGCCACGCGAGCGGAGCACCGCCGTGCCCCGGCGCCTGTCGTGGACCTCTGGGGGATGCGGCGCTCAGCGGTCAGCGATCCGCATCTCGAACCAGGTGGTCTTGCCACGGGGCAGCAGATCCACGCCCCAGCGTTCGGAGAGCTTGTCGACGAGGAAGAGCCCGCGGCCGCTGAGGTCCATCTCCTGGACCGGCATCAGGCACGGCAGACCGCGGGAGGGGTCGCGCACCTCGATCCTGAGCCAGCCACGGCGGCGGAGCATCCGCAGGCCGAAGGTGCGGGCGCCGGTGTGCCGTACGGCGTTGCCGACGAGCTCGGAGACGAGCAGCACGGCGTGCTCGGTGAGCTGGGGCGTCAGGGACCACTGCTTGAGGAGGACCGCGGCGGTCAGCCGGCGGGCGATACCGGCGGACTGGGGGCGCGAGGGGAGCCGGACCTCGCCGAGGGCCGGATCGCCGGCTGGTTCGGGGGCCGCGGACACCGGTCTGCGGGGTGCCGGCGCCCGGTCCCGGTCCGCGCCGGGGGTGCCCCGTCGTGCGGCGGCCGAATCGCTCCGCGGCCGCGGCTGCTCCATTCCTTCGAGGCCCGCCATGCCCCCCATCATGGCCGCTACTTGACGGTCACGGGGGTGGAACCGACGGAATCCGCTGCCCGGAATCGCCGGTTCCATCCCCTCGCCGAGACATATGCCAAAGGCAGTTAAGGTTCCGGCTCGCACCGGCTGACCTGCAACGACATCCGGCAGTCGCGAGGCCGCCGGGAGTCGTCAACAAGGTTGCCTTAAGGCGCAATTAAGTTTTGCACCATTCCCCCACAAGGGGCATCACGTCCCGGCCAAACCTCAGATGTCCCGTCAACACCAGCTGTTTCAGCGGAACTTGGCCTTGCCGGGACCTTCCTCGACGAAGCTGCGCATGCCGGTCTCGCGGTCCTCGGTCGCGAACAGCCCCGCGAACCAGTTGCGTTCAATGGTGAGACCGGTGTCGATGTCCGTCTCCAGGCCCGCGTCGACGGACTCCTTCGCGGCCCGCAGCGCCAGCGCGGGGCCCGCCGCCAGCCGCGCCGCCCAGGCGTGCGCCTGCTCGTAGACCTCGGCGGCCGGCACCACCCGGTCGACCAGACCGAGGGTGAGCGCCTCGTCGGCCTTCACCTGACGGCCGGTGAAGATCAGATCCTTGGCCTTGGACGGACCCACCAGCCGCGCCAGCCGCTGGGTGCCGCCGGCACCGGGGATGAGCCCCAGCAGGATCTCCGGCTGGCCGAGCTTGGCGTTGTCGGCCGCGATCCGGATGTCGGCGCAGAGCGCCAACTCACAGCCGCCGCCCAGCGCATAGCCGGTGATCGCGGCGACCACCGGCTTGGGGATCCGGGCCACGGCGGTGAAGGAGTCCTGCAGGGCCTTGGACCGCACGACCATCGCCGCGTGGTCCATGACCTGCATTTCCTTGATGTCCGCGCCGGCCGCGAACACCTTCTCACCGCCCCAGATGACGACGGCGCGGACGTCGTCGCGGCGGGTGGCCTCCTCGGCCAGCTCGCGCAGCCGGTCCTGGGTGGCGATGTCCAGTGCGTTCATCGGCGGACGGTCCAGGCGGATGGTGCCGACGCCGTCGGCGACCTCGAGATTCACAGTCATGCCGGAAGGTTAGTACGCGTTAACGCCGTCGGGCCCGGTGCACTCGGTCACAGTGCAGCGGGCCCGGTCGCCTTCCGGCCGTCCTACTGAGCGGCCTTCCACTTCTCCCAGGAGAGGTTCCAGTCGCTGAAGCCGTTGTCCGGCTGGATCGTTTCGTCATGCGAGTTCTTGACGACGACCACATCGCCGATGACGGAGTTGCGGAAGAACCACGCCGCCGGGGTGGACCCGTCGCCGCCACCGCGCTGGTCGAACAGGCCCACACAGCCGTGGCTGGCGTTCCGGGTGCCGAAGGCCGCGCGGCCCGACCAGTAGTTGCCGTGGATGAAGGTGCCGGACGTGCTCAGTCGCATCGCATGCGGTACGTCCTTGATGTCATACTCCCCGCCGAAGCCGACGGTGTCCCCGTTCATCCGCGTCACGAGGTGCTTCTCGCTGATCACCATCTTGCCGTTGTACGTCTCGGTGCCCGGCGCGCCCGCGGTGATCGGGATGGTCTTGACCGTCTTCCCGTCGCGGACCACGGTCATCTTCTTCGACTTGGCGTCGACCGTGCTGACCTGGCTGCGGCCGACGGTGAACGAGACCTCCTTGGCCTGGGTGCCGTAGACACCGGGGCGGCCCTCGACACCGTTGAGGTTGAGCTTGAGGGTGACCTTGGTGCCGGGCGCCCAGTACTTCTCGGGGCGGAAGTCGAGCCGGTCGTTGCCGAACCAGTGGCCCTCGATCGGCACCGACGGCTCGGCGCTGACCTTGATGGCGTCCTCGACGGCCGCGGGGTCCGTGATACCGCGGGTGAAGCGGATCGAGACCGGCATGCCGACGCCGACCCGCTGGCCGTTCTCGGGGCTGTACTGGCCGATGAAGGTGTTCTTGGGGACGAGTGTGGTGAAGCCGGAGTGCTCGGCGGCCTCCCGGCCCTGGCCGTCCACCGCTATCGCGTCGACGGTGTACTTCGTCGAGGCGCCCAGATGGCCGCTCGGCTTCCACACGGCGCCGTCGCCCGATATCTTCCCGTCGACCTCATTGCCCTTGCCGTCCTTGACCTTGACGGACTTGAGCCTGCCCTTCTGGGCGGTCACCTTCAGCGCGCCGCTGGTGGCGACGTCGTCCGCGCCGTCCTTGGGCGCTATCGTCACGGCCGCCTGCGAGGCGTCCTTGCCCCCGCCCGCCTTGCCGGCTTTCTTGTCGTCACCGTCATCGCCACCACACCCCGTCACCAGCAGCAGCACGGCGGCGAGCAGCACGGCGAGCGGGCCCCCGCCCTGGTGGCGCCACCGACGCCGGCGAGCCGGCACCCCCGAATTCGGCTGGACGTTCACGACTGGCCCCTTTTCCCCTCGCACGGCCCGCGGTCCCCCGCACGCGGATGCGGACAGCCGCGCGCTTGCCGTTAGATAACCACACCGCGGTGACAGTGAACTCCCCGTGAATGTCACTGTTTAGTCCCAAGTGCGGGGGTGGTGCGGGGCACTCGTTCCGGCGGGCCGCGCCCCGGATCAGCGCAGCGCGGATCCGGCCCGCCACAACTGCCACGGCATGTTCCAGCCACCGAGGCCGTTGTCCGGCGCGACCGTACGCTCCGGGGAGTTGTGCACCACCACGGTGTCGCCGACGATCGACTGGCCGAAGAACCAGCCGGCCGGGGTGTTCGGGCCGCCGCCCTTGATGTCCTTCAGCCCGACGCAGCCATGGCTGGTGTTGACGCCGCCGAAGACCTCGGGCGGCGCCCAGTAGTTGCCGTGGAGGAAGGTCCCCGACCTGGTGAGGCGCATGGCGTGCGGCACGTCCGGGATGTCGTACTCGCCGCCGAAGCCGACGGTGTCACCGTCCATCCGCGTCATCGAATGGCGCTCCAGGATCACCATCCGCCCGTTATAGGTGGGGCTCTCGGCATCGCCCGCGGTGACCGGCAGCACCGCCACGACCCGGCCGCCCCGCCGCACGGTCATGGTGTGCCGGGCGGCGTCGATGGTGCTGACCTGGTCCCGGCCCACCCGGTAGCGGACGGTTCTGCGCTGGGTCCCGTAGGCGCCCGGTGCGGCCTTCACGCCGCGCAGCCGCAGCTGCACGGTGATCTCGGTGCCCGGACGCCAGCGTTCACGGGGCCGGAAGTCCAGCCGCCGGGGGCCGAACCAGTGGGCGGCGATCTCGACGCCGGGGCGGGCGCTGACCCGGACGGCGCGTTCGACGGCCGCACGGTCGGCGATCGGGCGGTTGAAGACCATCGAGAAGATCAGGCCGGTGCCGACGGTGGCATCGCGCTGGGGCGAGAAGTGGCCGACGAAACGGCGGGCGGGCGCGGAGGTGGTGAAGGTGGTGTGGCGCGCGGAGCGATGGCCCGCGCCGTCCAGCGCCACCGCGTCGACGGTGTACCTCGCGCCGAGTTGGAGGCGTCCGGGCGCGGGCAGCCAGGTCATGCCGTCCGGGGAGATCCGCCCGGCGACGGGCTGCTGGCCGGCCTCACCGGTCCGGCTGACCTCGACCCGCTCCAGCCGCCCCGCCGGCACCCGGACCTCGAACCGCCCGTCGGCCCGTACGCCGTGCGCGCCATTGTGCGGGACGACTCTGATCGTCTCCTCCGGGGAGCGTGGTTTGCCGCCGACGAAGGCCTCCGGGCCTCCGCAGCCGGCCAGCGCCGCCGCCCCGGTGAGCCCGGCCAGGACGACGAGGGCGACGCGGGTGCGGCGGGCCGCCCGCAGCGCCGCGCCACGGGGTGCCCGGCCCGCCGCCCGGTCCGGCAGCCGGCCCCGCACACGGGCTCGGCCGCGGCGCTTCGCTCGGTCCTCTGCTCGGTCCTGCTGATGGGCGGTCATATACCGGATTGTGACGGATAAGGCTTGCATTAGGAGGTATGCCGCGTAACGGAATGTCACGGACAGAACGGAGCGGAGCGAGGAGCCGCCCACGGGAAGCGTGAGGCAACGGCCGGTTGCGGGAAGAACAACGGGGAGGGCGGACCCCTGCACGGCCGGAACTCCCAGCGCACGCCGGGAGGCCCACCGTGCCGGGGACCCACCGCCCGACCGAGCCATGAGCCGCAGGAGGCGGGCACGTGTCGAGCGCACCCGAGCAGGAGGCAGTGGCGGACGAACCACTCGCCCCACCTGCGGACATCCGTCCCGGCAGCCCCACGCCGCTGGGAGCCCGGTACCGCACCGCCCCCGATGGCACCGCCGGCACCAACTTCGCCCTGTGGGCGGGCGGCGCCGAGGCCGTCGAGCTGTGTCTCTTCGACGACGCGGAGCGCGAGACGCGCCATGCGCTGACCGAGCTCACCCATGAGATCTGGCACGGCTTCCTGCCCGGAGTCCGCCCCGGGCAGCGCTACGGCTTCCGGGTGCACGGCCGCTGGGACCCCTGGTCCGGCGCCCGCTGGAATCCGGCGAAGCTGCTGCTCGACCCGTACGCCAGAGCAGTGGACGGCGACTTCGGCACACGGACGGAAGCGACCGGCTCCGGGGCCGCGCTGCCCGCCCAGCTCTACGGGCATGTCCGCGACTGGCCGCAGCAGCAGGCCGCCGACACCGTGCGCGACGACCGGGACTCCGCGCCGTACGTCCCCAAAGGCGTCGTGGTCGGTGACGACACCGGGGACGAGGGCGGCGCCGACGAATGGCGGGACGACCGCCGGCCCAAGACGCCCTGGCCGGATTCGGTGCTCTACGAGCTGCATGTGCGCGGTTTCACGATGCGTCACCCCGGTATCCCGGAGCGGCTGCGCGGCACGTATGCCGGGCTGGCGCACCCGGCGGCGCTGGAGCACCTCGTACGGCTCGGTGTCACCGCCGTCGAGCTGCTGCCGGTCCACCAGTTCGCGCACGAGGACCATCTGGTGCGCCGGGGGCTGCGCAACTACTGGGGCTACAACTCCATCGGCTACTTCGCGCCACACGCCGGATACGCCGCCACCGGTACCCGGGGGCAGCAGGTCGGCGAGTTCAAGCGGATGGTGCGGGCGCTGCACGACGCCGGTATCGAGGTGATCCTCGACGTCGTCTACAACCACACCGCGGAGGCCGGTGAACTGGGCCCGACGCTCTCCCTGCGGGGCATCGACAACCGCGGCTACTACCGTCTGGCCGGCGACGCCCGCCGCTATGCCGACTACACCGGCTGCGGCAACACCCTGCATGTCGTCCAGCCCCATGTGCTGCGGCTGATCACCGATTCGCTGCGCTACTGGGTCACCGAAATGGGCGTGGACGGCTTCCGCTTCGACCTGGCGGCCGCGCTGGCCCGCTCCATGCACGACGTCGACATGCTCTCCCCGTTCCTCGCCGTGATCGCCCAGGACCCGGTGCTGCGCCGGGTCAAGCTGATCGCCGAGCCCTGGGACGTGGGCAACGGCGGCTACCAGGTCGGCGCCTTCCCCCCGTTGTGGACGGAGTGGAACGACCGCTACCGCGACACCGTCCGGGACTTCTGGCGCGGCGCCCAGCACGATGTGCGCGATCTGGGCTACCGCCTCTCCGGATCGAGCGACCTCTACGCCTGGGGCGGCCGCCGCCCGTACGCCTCGGTCAACTTCATCACCGCACACGACGGCTTCACCCTGCGCGACCTGGTCACCTACGAGCACAAGCGCAACGCCGACAACGGCGAGGGCAACCGCGACGGCACCCACGACAACCGGTCCTGGAACTGCGGCGCCGAGGGCGAGACCGACGACCCGGCCATCACCGCACTGCGCCACCGCCAGCTACGCAACCTCCTGACCACCCTGCTGCTGTCGACGGGCGTGCCGATGCTGGTCGCCGGCGACGAGATGGGCCGCACCCAGCAGGGCAACAACAACGCCTACTGCCAGGACAACGCGACCAGTTGGCTCGACTGGTCGCTCCTGGACGACCCGCAGTGGCGCCCGCTGGCCGGTCTCGTCGCCCGTCTCATCGCCCTGCGCCGCGCCCACCCGGTCCTGCGCCGCCGGGCGTTCTTCTCCGGCCGGCCGCAGCAGCAGGGCGGTCTGCGCGACCTCGCCTGGTTCACCGCGGACGGGACGGAGATGACCGAACAGGACTGGTACACCCCGGGAGCCACACTGGGCATGTACCTCTCCGGGAACGACATCTCCCAGCGCGACGCCCGGGGCATCCGGATCGTCGACGACAGCTTCCTCGCCGTGCTCCATGCCGCCGCCCAGCCACGGCCGTTCACCCTCCCCGGGCCGCCCTGGGCCGGTGGTTACGAACTCCTCGTCGACACCGCGCGGGAGGACCAGCCGGGGGCGGCGGAGCCGCCGTACGCGGCGGGCGGCCCGATCACGCTTGCCGGGAGGTCGGTGACGCTCTTCCGGGCGGTGCCGGGCTGAGGCGTAGGGCCCGACGTGAGGCGTACGGCTCGACGGCACGGGGCGGGACGGGGCGGCGCGGGGCCTGGCGGGGCGGGGCGGCGCGGGGCGGGGCGGGGCGGGGCCGTCGGCCGAAATCCGCATGAGCGTTGTCAGTGCCGCGCCTTACGCTCGCGAGTGATGGCCGATACCGCGCAGACGACGACCCGTACCGACCCGACCGACTTAGCCCAACGCTCCGCCGTGCGCTCGCTGTTGCGCCTGTGGCCGTTCGCCCGGCCCGTGCGGGCGCGGCTGTTCACGGCCGCGTTCGTGGCGGTGCTCGCCTCGTGCGTCAGCCTGGTCATTCCGCTGGTGCTCAAGTGGCTGGTGGACGGGCCCGTGGCGGAGCGCGATCCGGGCGGGGCGTGGCTCGGCGGCGCGTATCTCCTGCTGCTCGGGCTTGCGGAGGCGCTGCTGTTCGGGCTGCGGCGGTGGCTGGTGGCGCGTCCGCTGGCCGGGGTCGAGGCGGCGATGCGCGAGGCGCTGTACCGCCATGTGCAGCGTCTTCCGGTCTCGTTCCACGACCGCTGGTCGTCGGGCCAGTTGCTGTCGCGCGGCACGACCGATCTGCAGCTGCTGCGGATGTTCCTCGCCTTCCCGCTGACCTTTCTGCTGGTCAACGGCGTCACCATCCTGGTGGGCGGGGTGCTCCTGCTGGCCCAGCGGTGGTCGCTGGGGCTGGTGCTGCTGGCGCCGGTGCTGCCGCTGATGGTGCTGTGCTCGGTCTTCGAGGCGAAGTACGGACGCGCGGCGCGACGGACCCAGGACCAGCTCGGCGACCTGACGACGGTGGTCGAGGAGTCGGTGCTCGGCATCCGCATCATCAAGGGCTTCGGGCGCCATCGCAGCCAGGCCGACGCCTTCCGGAAGCTGACCCGCGCGCTGCGTACGTCCGAGCTCCGCAAGGCGCGGCTGCTGGCGTGGATCTGGGGGTGCAACACCACCCTGCCGGAGCTCGCGATCGGCGCGGCGCTGGTGCTCGGCACGCTCCAGGTGGCCGACGGCGCGCTGTCCGCGGGCACCCTCGTCGCCTTCCTGTCCACCGCCCTGGCGCTGCGCTGGCCGGTGGAGTCGATCGGCTTCCTGCTGGCCATGAGCAACGAGGCGGCGACGGCCACCGACCGGTACTTCGAGGTCCTGGACGAACCGGCCGTGGACGCACCGGCCCGGGCGGCCGTGGCCGTGGACGCAGCGGCCACGGACACACCGGCGCAGGACGCAACGGCCGTGGACGCCCCCGCCCGGGCCGCACCGGCTCCCCCCGGCCTGGTCTTCTCCGGTGTGCAGTTCCGCTACCCCGACGCGCCGCCGGACTCCCCGCCGCTGCTCCGGGACATCACCCTGCACATCCGGCCCGGCGAGACGATGGCCCTGGTCGGGGCGACGGGCAGCGGGAAGACCACACTCACCGCGCTGGTGCCGCGGCTGTACGACCCCACCGCGGGCCGGATCAGCCTCGACGGGCGCGATCTGGCGACCCTCGGCCGGGAGGAGGTCCGTGCGCTGGTCGCGGTGGCCTTCGAGGAGCCGACGCTCTTCTCGGCGACCGCCGCGGAGAACGTCCTGATGGGCGGGGAGGATGTCCAGGAGAGCGATTTCCGGCGGGCGTTGGAGGTGGCGCAGGCCGACGGCTTCGTCGACGCCCTCCCCGAGGGCGGTGCCACCCAGGTCGGCGAGCAGGGCCTGAGCCTGTCCGGCGGACAGCGGCAACGGCTCGCCCTGGCCCGTGCCGTGGTCGGCCGGCCGCGCTTCCTGATCCTCGACGATCCGCTGTCCGCCCTCGATGTGCACACCGAAGCGCTGGTGGAGGCGGCGCTGCGCCAGGTCCTGGCGACCACCACCGCGCTGGTCGTCGCCCACCGGCCGTCCACGGTCCTGCTCGCCGACCGGGTGGCGCTGCTGTCCGGCGGCCGGATCACCGCCGTCGGTACCCACCACGCACTGCTCCGGGACCACCCCGAGTACGCCACGCTGATGTCCGGCGAGGGAGAGGGCGCCCGATGACCACCACCACGACCGGCCGCCCGTCCGACGGCCCCGAGGACCACCCCGGCGCCCGGCCGCGGCCCGCGCCGCACCCCCCGGAGTCCGGGGACCCCGCCCCCGACGCGTTCGCCCAGGATGCCCTGCCCGCCCCCAAGGGCGCCTCGCGCTCCCTCCTCGCGTCCCTGCTGGCCCCGCACCGGCGCCGCGTCGGTGCGGTGGCCGTGTTGCTGCTGCTCCAGCAGGCCGCCGTGCAGGCCGGTCCGCTGCTGGTCGCCTATGCGCTCGACCGCGCGGTGCCGGCGCTGCGGGCCGGTGACCACGGGCCGCTGCTCGCCGTGGCGGTGGCCGGGGTGCTCTGTGCGGTGCTGTCCGGCGGGCTGCAGTTCGGCTTCATCGAGCTCGCGGCGCGGGTCAGCCAGGACGTGCTGCTCGACCTGCGCGGCCGGATCTTCCGGCACGGGCAGGCGCTGAGCCTGGACTTCCACGAGCGCTATACGTCCGGCCGGCTGATCTCCCGGGCCACCACGGACGTGGAGTCGCTGCGCGAACTCCTCGACGAGGGGCTGCAGGAGCTGATCACGATCGTCCTCTCGACGGTCTACATCACCGTGACCCTGGTCTGGCTGGACTGGGGCCTGGGCGCCGCCGCCCTCGCCTCCGCCGGGCCGCTCGCCCTTCTCGTACGCTCCTTCCGGCGCCGTTCACACCAGGTCTACAGCGCGAAGTCCACGGCGATGGCGGCCGTCATCGTGAAGTTCACCGAGACCCTCAACGGCATCCGCCCGGTGCAGGCGTTCCGCCGCGAGCGCCCCAACGACGCCGCCTTCGCCCGGCTGAACCACCGCCACGAGCGCATCAACGGCGACACGCTCCTGGAGATGGCGCGCTATGTCGTTGCCTCCCGGCTGGTGGCCAATATCGCGGTCGCCGCGATCGTCCTGTGGGGCGCCTACCGGGTGGCCACGGGAGGTCTGGCGCTCGGCGTCCTCGCCGCCGCGGTGCTCTATCTGCGCCGGCTGTACGACCCCATCGACCGGCTCGGGATGTTCCTCAACTCCTATGAGTCCGCGGCCGCTTCCCTACAGAAGATCGCCGGACTGCTCGCCCGGCGCCCCGGTGTCCCGGAGCCGGCCGTATCCGCCGCGCTGCCGCCCGTCGCGGGCGGCCGGCCGGGCCGCGAGGTCACCTTCCGCGACGTCCGCTTCGCCTACCGCACCGGCGGCGAGGTGCTGCCCCGCTTCGATCTGACCCTCGCGGCCGGGACGACCGTGGCCGTGGTGGGCGCCACCGGCGCCGGCAAGTCGACCCTCGCCAAGCTCCTGGCCCGCTTCTACGACCCCACCGAGGGCCAGGTGCTGCTCGACGGGGTCGATCTGCGCGAGCTGTCCACGGCCGTCCTGCGCCGTGGTGTCGTCATGGTCACCCAGGAAGCGTTCCTGTTCTCCGGCACGGTCGCCGACAACATCGCCCTGGGCCGCCCGGACGCCACACGCGCTCAGATCGAAGGCGCCGCGAAGGCCATCGGCGCCCATGACTTCATCACCGCCCTGCCGGACGGCTACGACACCGATGTCCGTAAGCGCGGCGGCCGCATCTCCGCAGGCCAGCGCCAACTGGTGGGCTTCGCCCGGGCGTTGCTCGCCGACCCGGCCGTTCTCCTCCTCGACGAGGCCACCAGCTCCCTGGACATACCCGGCGAACGGGCGGTACAGCGCGCCATGGACACTGTCCTGGAGGGCCGTACGGCCCTGGTGATCGCCCACCGCCTCTCGACCGTCAACGTCGCCGACCGGGTGCTGGTCATGGCCGACGGCCGGATCGTCGAGGACGGCCCGCCGGACGAACTCATCGCCCGCCGGGGCCGGTTCGCGCAGCTGCATCAGGCGTGGCGGGACAGCGTGGGGTAGGGCGGACGACGCCGCAGCGGCGGTCGCCCACCTCGCGTCAGTCGACGCGGCGTGTGTCACCGACATCCCCGTCGATGGCGCGGTGCTGATCGCCACCAGGGAACTGCACAAGGCATTGCGGGGCGGCTGAGGGGTGTTCAGTCGCCCGGTTGCGCGAAGACAAGCGCAACTCCGCTGGCTGTGACCATACTTGACGGTACGTACAGGGAGTTCCGCCTGACCGGGACCGACGGGGGAGCCGCATGGAGCCGACTGGTTTAGCAGCGCTGGCGATGCAGTTCGTCACGGGCATGGCGTCGGCCGCGGGCAGCGCTGCGGCGACGGAGGTCTCGGGGCTGGTGCGGAACAGGCTGAGCAGCAGCCAGGACGGGGATGCGGCGCTGACCGCGCTGGATGAGGAACCGGCGGCTGACGAGCGGCAGGCGGCGGTGGAGAGCGCACTGGCGGCGGCACTGGGCGACGATCGGGAGTTCGCCCTCCGACTGACGCGGGCCGTGCTTGCCGCGACCGCCGCGAGCCCGCCCCAGGTGCCGTCGGGACCGGTCACCCAGATCAATCATGGATCAGCGAGTGGCAGCGGCAGCCTGATCAACTTCCTGGTCCACGGGGATGTGAACGGCGGCACCATCCAAGTGGGGCCAGTGAGCGCCCCGGCCACACCCGGTACCCGCCGGGCACTGCTCGCCGTGGCGGTGGTGCTGCTCCTGATGGTGGGCCTTGGGGTCTACGGGGCCACGCATCTGATAGGGGGCCGGCCCTCAGCACCCGCCGTCGAGGGGGCGAACGGCCGGCCCGCCGATCAGCCCGACCGCCGACTGGCGAGCGAGGATGCCGTCATGGGGGTGTTGCCGGACCTGGGTGACCTGCCCACAGGGTGGACGGCGGACCGGCCGAAAAAGACCTTGGACCGTAGCAAGGACCTGCCGGACGAGTTGCGGCTCGGTGAGGTGCAGTACCTCTCGCCGGGCGGCGGGGACAGCGTGCTGTTCACCGTCACCTCGCACTCCGACGAGGACGCGGCCCAGCATGACGTCGACTATATGCAGCGGCACTGGACCGACAAGCTCGGCGGGAGCGTGGTGGACCTGCCGCAGATCGGGTCCGGGAGCGCTGCCGTAGGTACGCGCAAGGACGATGTGGTCAACCTATTCGTGATCTTCAAGTCGGGGCCGGTCACCGGCCTGATCAGGTTCGCCGGCCGCCGGCCCTCGTCGACGTACGAGAACGCCGTGGGCAATGCCGTCCAGCCACTGCTGGAACGCATCACGCAGGCGCAGCGGGGCGACCGGCCCACGGCGAGGTTCACCACCCTGAGCCTGACCTGAAGGGCGGACCACACATGGCTGATGAATCCCCGTTAGAGAAACCGCAGCCCCGAGACAATCAATAACCCAACGTGACCGACCTGTCCTTGAAGGAACATCCGATTGCTCGACATCCGCCGACAGACCGACTGCTCACCGAGCCCGGATCCCAACGTTTGCCCAGGAAGCGGTGCGCACGAAGTTGCGGACGCCACAGACGACGCGAGGGGGCGGGATGACCACGACCGCAAGGGGACCGGGGATCCCCGACCACCGCGGTCCCGGACGGTATGTGTGGTGGCTGGTGACCAGCCAGCGGGGGCGGGTGGCGGCGGGTGCCTCGTACGGGAGCCTGTGGATGGTGGGGCTGATGCTGCCGCCCTATGTGCTGTCGCGGGCCATCGACGAGGGGCTGGTACCGGGCCGGATGCCGGTGCTGACCGGCTGGGTGGCGGTGCTGCTCGGGGTCGGGGTGGCGAACGCCTGGCTGGCGGTCATGCGGCACCGCACCATGACCAGGATCCGTATGGACGCCACCTTCCGCACCGTGCGGGTCCTCGTGGCGCACACCCTGCGGCTGGGGGCGGCGCTGCCCCACAAGACGACGGCCGGGGAGGTCGTCACGATCGGGATCGGCGATGTCGCGGTGATCAGCCAGACGCTGACGATGACCGGGCCCGGGGTCGGCGCGGTGCTGGCGTACGGGGTCGTCGCCGTCCTGCTGCTGTCCGTCTCGCCGCTGCTGGCCACAGTGGTGCTGCTGGGTGTGCCGCTGCTCGCGGTGCTGGTCGGGCCGTTGCTGGGGCGGCTGCAGGGGGCCGAGACGCGCTACCGCGAGCGGCAGAGCGGGCTGGCGGCCCGGCTGACGGACCTGGTCGGCGGGCTGCGGGTGCTCAACGGCCTGGGCGGCAAGGAGGTGTTCGCCGACCGCTACCGGCGCGATTCGCGGGCGCTGCGGAGCGAGGGCTACCGGGTCGGTTCGGTAACGAGCTGGGTGCAGGCCCTCGGGGTCGGCCTGCCGACGCTGTTCCTGGCCGCGGTGACCTGGCTCGCGGCCAGGATGGCGGCCCAAGGGACGATCAGCGTCGGCGAGTTGGTGGCGGTCTACGGTTACGCGGCGGCGCTGGTGGTGCCCGTGTCGTTCTTCATCGAGGGCGGCTACGACCTCACCCGCGGGCTGGTCGCCGCCCGCCGGGTCGTCCGGTTCCTGCGGCTGGAGCCGGATGCCGCGGACGGCCCCGGGGACCCGGCCGGGGACGCCCCCGAGGCCGCGTCCGCGCTGCGTGATCCGGCGTCGGGCGTCGAGGTGGTGCCCGGGCTGCTGACCGCGCTGGCCGCCGCCCGGCCGGCCGAGTCGGCGGCGGTGGTCGACCGCCTCGGCCGGTTCGCGGATTCGGCCGCGACCTGGGGCGCGGTCCGGCTCGACGAGATCGCGCTGTCGCAGGTCCGCGACCGGATCGTGGTCGCCGACAACGAGGCCGAGCTGTTCGCCGGGACGCTGCGCGAGGTGGTGGGCGGGCGCCGGGACCGGACCGAGGAGGCGATCGGCCGCGCCGTCCGTACGGCCCTGGCCGAGGACATCGTCCGCGGTCTGCCGGACGGGCTCGACTCGGCGGTCGAGGCGCAGGGCCGCAATCTCTCCGGCGGGCAGCGGCAGCGGCTGCGCCTGGTGCGGGCACTGCTGGCCGACCCCGAGGTACTGCTCGCGGTGGAACCGACCTCGGCGGTCGACGCGCACACCGAGGCCGGTATCGCGGCCCGGCTGCACCACGCGCGGGCCGGCCGTACGACCGTCGTCACCAGCACCTCACCCCTGCTGCTCGACCAGGCCGACCGGGTGTATTTCCTCGTCGACGGCCGGGCCGTCGCCGTCGGCAGCCATCGTCAACTCCTGGACGAACAGCCCGGATACCGCCGTCTGGTGTCCCGCGGCGAGGACGGGGACGGCGCGGACGACGGCACGGGGCCCCGGCCCGCGGGGATGGCCGAGGCGCCCGTGACGCAGGAGGACGCACGATGACGGCGACCGCCGCCCGTCCCGGGCGGTCCGAGGACGCCCCGCCGGACGGTGCGGCGCTGCCGGTGGCCGGTCCGGCCGCGACCCGGCGGGCGGCGCTCCGGCTGATCCGACGGGACGGCCGGGCCTTCGCCCTGATGCTCGCGCTGAACGCCCTGGCGGCCGGCGCCGGTCTGGCCGGCCCCTGGCTGCTCGGCCGGATCGTGGACACGGTGCGGGCCGGCGGCGGGGTGCGCACGGTGGACCGGCTGACGCTGGTCATCCTGGCGTGCGGGCTGGCTCAGCTGCTGCTGGCGCGCTATGCCCGGTACGTCGGGCACCGCTTCGGTGAGCGGACCGTGGCGCGGGTCCGCGAGCAGTATGTGGACCGGGCGCTCGCGCTGCCGGCCGCGGTCGTGGAGCGGGCAGGTACCGGTGATCTGACGGCCCGCGGTACGTCGGACGTCACCTCGGTCGCCCGGACGCTGCGGGACGCCGTGCCGGAGGTGTGTGTCGCCGCGGCGCAGGCGCTGTTCCTGCTGGGTGCGGTGGTGGTGCTCGATCCGCTGCTCGGTCTGTGCGGGCTGGGGGTGCTCAGCGGTGTGTTCGTGGTCCGGTGGTATCTGCGCCGGGCGCACGGCGCGTATCTGGCGGAGGGCGCGGCGACCTCGGCGCTCGCGGAGCTGCTGGCGGCCACCGCCGCGGGCGCCCGGACCGTCGAGGCGCTGGGGCTCCAGGAGCGCCGGACGGCGGCGGGCGAGGAGGCGGTCGAGCGGTGCCGCCGCACCCGCACCCGCACGCTGTTCCTGCGCAGTGTGCTGCTGCCCGCCGTGGATGTCGCGTATGTCTTCCCGGTGGCCGGTGTCCTGCTGGCCGGCGGGGCGCTGCACGGGCGGGGCGGGATCAGCCTGGGCGTGGTGATCGCCGCGGCGCTGTATCTGCGGCAGCTGTCCGACCCGTTGGCGACGGTCCTGTTCTGGGCGGAGCAACTGCAGAGCAGCGGCGCCGCGTTCGCCCGCGTCGAGGGGCTGGGCCAGGCCCCGCGGGCCCCGCGGACCGTCCCCGCGCCCCTCCTGCCCCGTCCCTCCCCGGAGGCCTCCCCCGCCCCCGCCACACCCGTCGACGACCGCATCGATGTCACCGGCGTCCACTACGCCTACGGGGACGGCGGCCGGAGCCCCGCCGCGCACCGCGACGTCCTGCACGGAGTGGACCTGTCCGTCCGCCCCGGCGAACGCCTCGCCCTGGTCGGCCCCTCCGGCGCCGGCAAGTCCACCCTGGGGCGGCTGCTGGCCGGGGTCGATGCGCCACACCGTGGCTCGGTGACGGTCGGGCGGGTGCCGATCGCCGCGCTGGACCCGGCGGTGCTGCGCCGTCAGGTCGTCCTCGTCACCCAGGAGCACCATGTGTTCCTGGGCACGCTCCGGGACAATCTGCAGATCGCCGCGCCCGAGGCCAAGGACGCCGCGCTGTATGCCGCGCTGGCCGCCGTGGGGGCCGACTGGGCCGCGGAGCTGCCGGCCGGCCTGGATACCGAGCTGGGCGCCGGCGGCCACCGCCCCGACGGCTCGCAGTCCCAGCAACTGGCCCTGGCCCGGGTGGTGCTGGCGGATCCGCACACGGTGATCCTGGACGAGGCGACCGCGCTGCTCGACCCGCGGACGGCCCGGCACACCGAGCGCGCCCTGGCCGCCGTCCTGAAGGGCCGTACGGTCATCGCCATCGCGCACCGTCTGCACACCGCGCACGACGCGGACCGGGTGGCCGTCATGGAGGAGGGCCGGCTGACCGAACTCGGCACACATGACGAGCTGGTGGCGGCGCGGGGGGCCTACGCCGCCCTGTGGCACTCCTGGCACAGCCAGGGGCCGTCCTAGGGCCCGCACTGCCCCTAGGGGGCGTCACACGGTCAGCAAGGCCGGGGACGGCGGGCCGTGGACGGCGGGCCGGCCCCGGCCGCCCGCCGTGCCGGTCGTGATCCGGACAGCTGTGAACTGCTGTCCGGGCGGTTTCCGGCGGCGGGAGGGGGCGGGGACCGTTCCCGCCGCCGATCACGGGCCGTCCGGCTTCCGGACACCGATTTCGCGCAACGGACGGATTCCGGCCAATTAGTTGAACGGAGCCTGACAACAAGCCACTGGTGGTGGGACTCTTCCCGGCAACCGCCGCACGGATCCCCACAGCACCAACTCCCTGCGGCCGGAGGTTCCACGCGCACCACCCGTTCCACCCGTAACACCGAGCACCCCACGTACGTCTCCCCCCACACGCTCCAAGAGTTCTGCCTCGCTCTGCCCGGACGGCCGCTTCGCCGCCCGGTCCCCCTCGGCCGCAGCGTCATGTGGCGGCCACCGCAGAAGGAGTCAGTGTGAGACGCACCCCCCATGGACGCGCCGTTGCGACCGGCGCACTGGTCGCCGTCACGGCGATGCTGGCCGTCGGCGTTCAGGCCGGTACCGGAACGGCGGCCGCCCCGCGGCCGGGCACCACGCATGCCACCCCCGATCCCGGCGCACTGCCGGCCAAGCTGTCCCCGTCCCAGCGTGCGGAGCTGATACGGGCAGCCGGCGCCACCACCGCCGAGACCGCGCGGCAGCTGAAGCTCGGCGCGAAGGAAAAGCTGGTCGTCAAGGACGTCTCGAAGGATGTCGACGGCACCGTGCACACCCGCTACGAGCGCACCTACGACGGGCTGCCCGTCCTCGGCGGCGACCTCGTGGTGCACGAGAGCAAGGGCGGCACCCTCAAGGGCGTCACCAAGGCCGTCCGCTCCCAGCTCAAGGTCGCGGGCACCACCGCGAAGGTGAAGCCGGCCACGGCCGAGGCGAAGGCCGTCAAGGCGGCGCAGGCGCTCGGTTCGAAGAAGACCGAGGCCGCGAAGGCGCCGCGCAAGGTGGTCTGGGTCGCCGACGGCAAGCCGGTGCTGGCCTACGAGACGGTGGTCGGCGGGCTGCAGGACGACGGCACCCCCAACCAGCTGCACGTCATCACCGACGCCACGACGGGCGCCAAGATCTTCCAGTACCAGGGGATCGAGAACGGCGTCGGCAACACCCAGTACAGCGGCAAGGTCACCGTCGGATCGTCGGGCTCGGCGCCGAACTTCTCGCTGACCGACCCCACCCGCGGCAACCACAAGACCTACGACCTCAAGCACGGCTCGTCCGGCACCGGTTCGCTCTTCACCGACGCCGACGACACCTGGGGCGACGGCACCCCGCAGAACGCCCAGACGGCGGGTGCCGACGCGGCCTTCGGTGCCCAGGTGACCTGGGACTACTACAAGAACGTGCACGGCCGCAGCGGCATCAAGGGCGACGGCGTCGGCGCCTACTCCCGGGTGCACTACGGCAACAGCTACGTCAACGCCTTCTGGGACGACGGCTGCTTCTGCATGACGTACGGCGACGGCAGCGGCAACTCCGCCCCGCTGACCTCCATCGACGTGGCCGGCCACGAGATGTCGCACGGTGTCACCGCGGCCACCGCCGACCTCACCTACAGCGGGGAGTCCGGCGGCCTCAACGAGGCGACCTCCGACATCTTCGGCACGGCGGTGGAGTTCTACGCCAACAACACCTCCGACCCCGGTGACTACCTCATCGGCGAGAAGATCGACATCAATGGCGACGGCACCCCGCTTCGCTACATGGACAAGCCGTCCAAGGACGGTGCGTCGGCCGACTACTGGTCGAGCAACGTCGGCAACAAGGACGTGCACTACTCGTCCGGTGTCGCCAACCACTTCTTCTACCTGCTGTCCGAGGGCAGCGGCCCGAAGGACATCGGCGGCGTCCACTACGACAGCCCGACCTTCGACAACCTGCCGGTCCCGGGCATCGGCCGGGCCAACGCCGAGAAGGTCTGGTTCAAGGCACTCAGCCAGTACATGAGCGCCAACACCAACTACGCGGCCGCCCGCACCGCCACCCTCAAGGCCGCCGCCGACCTGTTCGGTGAGGGCAGCGCCTCGTACAACACGGTCGCCAACACCTGGGCGGCGGTCAACGTCGGCTCCCGCGTCCCGGACAGCGGCGCGGTCTCCGTCACCAACCCGGGCAGCCAGACCAGCACCGTGGGCCAGGCGGCGAGCCTGCAGATCAAGGCGAGCAGCGGCACCGCGGGCGCACTGTCGTACGCGGCGACCGGGCTGCCCGCCGGGCTGTCGCTCAACGCGACCACCGGTCTGATCTCCGGTACGCCGACCACGGCCGGCACCGGCAGCGTGACGGTCACCGTCACCGACGCCGCGAAGAAGACCGGTACCGCCACCTTCACCTGGACGGTCAACCCGGCCGGCGGCGGCAATGTCTTCGAGAACGCCGACGATGTGCAGATCCCGGACGCGGGTTCCGCGGTCACCTCGCCGCTCAACGTCGGCCGCAGCGGCAACGCACCGAGCACGCTGAAGGTCGGGGTGGACATCGTGCACACCTACCGCGGTGACCTGGTCGTGGACCTGATCGCCCCGGACGGCACGGCCTACCGGCTGAAGAACTCCAGCGCGTTCGACTCGGCGGCCAACGTGAAGACCACGTACACCGTCAACGCCTCCTCGGAGAAGGCGAGCGGCACCTGGAAGCTGCGGGTCCAGGACGTCTACTCCCAGGACTCGGGCTACATCAACGGCTGGAAGCTGACCTTCTGATACTCCGGCAGCACCCAGCGGTCACCTTTGTGTGACACAGGCGGGTCGACAGATCACGCCACCGCACAACTGGCACAAGGGGCACATGCGTTGGGCGTCGTTCCCGGGAAATCCGGGGGCGGCGCCCAGCTCCGTTATGCGAACGGCGATCACCTCTCTACGGACAATTTTCAGCCAATCCGTTAACACCCTCCTGACATGCACGCGTTCGAATGGCAGTCTTCCCGAACGCACGTCACACCCGCATCGCTTTGCACCCCCACCACTTGGCAAAGTTGAAGGAGCACGCGTGACCCCCCGCATATCCCGTAAGACCCGTGTCGCCGGTACCGCAATCGCCGCCGCGGCCCTCCTGGCCGCCGGCATCACCGCAGGTACCGCCGGCGCCTCCCCCGCCTCGGCCCCCACGCCGGACGGTTCGCCCCTCAAGCTCACCGCCTCGCACCGTGCGGAACTGCTGCGCGACGCGAGCGCCACCAAGGCGCAGACCGCCAAGGAACTGGGCCTGGGCGCACAGGAGAAGCTGCTCGTCAAGGACGTCATCAAGGACGCCGACGGCACCACGCACACCCGCTACGACCGCACCTACGCCGGCCTGCCGGTGCTGGGCGGCGACATGATCGTGCACACCGCCAAGGGCGGCGCGATCAAGGACACCACCAAGTCGACCGAGAAGTCGGTCAAGGTGGCCTCCACCACGGCGAAGATCGCCCCGACCGCCGCCGCGAAGTCGGCGCAGGGCACCGCGGTGAAGTCGCTCAGCGCGAAGAAGGCCGACGCGCAGACGCCCAAGAAGGTCGTCTGGGCCGCCTCCGGCACCCCCGTCCTCGCCTACGACACCGTCGTCAAGGGCGTCAAGAAGGACGGCACCCCCAGCCGGATGCACGTCATCACCGACGCCAACAGCGGCAAGAAGCTGTTCCAGTACGACGAGATCCGTACCGGCAAGGGCGAGAGCGAGTACAGCGGCAGTGTCGAGCTGGGCACCTCCAAGGAGGGCAACGGCTTCACGCTGACCGACAAGGAGCGCGGTGGCCACAAGACCACCAACCTCGAGAACGGCGAGTCCGGTGACGGCAAGCCCTTCACGGACGAGGACGACAAGTGGGGCACCGGCAAGCCGGACGACCCGCAGACCGCGGCCGTTGACGCCCACTACGGTGCGGGCGTGACCTGGGACTACTACAAGAAGGTCCACGGCCGCGACGGCATCAAGGGTGACGGCAAGGGCGCCTTCTCCCGCGTCCACTACGGCAAGAGCTACGTCAACGCCTTCTGGGACGACGACTGCTTCTGCATGACGTACGGCGACGGCGAGGGCGACAAGGCCCCGCTGACCGCGCTGGACGTCGCGGCGCACGAGATGTCGCACGGTGTCACCTCCGCCACCGCCAACCTCACCTACAGCGGTGAGTCCGGCGGCCTGAACGAGGGCACCTCGGACATCTTCGGGACCTCGGCCGAGTTCTACGCCAAGAGCGAGAAGGACCCGGGCGACTACCTCATCGGCGAGAAGATCGACATCAACGGTGACGGTACCCCGCTGCGCTACATGGACAAGCCGTCCAAGGACGGTCAGTCGCAGGACAACTGGGACTCCAAGACCGGCGGTCTCGACCCGCACTACTCCTCGGGTGTCGCCAACCACTTCTTCTACCTGCTGTCCGAGGGCAGCGGCCCGAAGGAGATCGGTGGCGTCAAGTACGACAGCCCGACGGCGGACGGCAAGAAGGTCGAGGGCATCGGCCGGGACAAGGCCGAGAAGATCTGGTTCAAGGCCCTGACCGAGTACATGACCTCGAACACGGACTACAAGGCCGCGCGCGAGGCGACCGTCAAGGCCGCCACCGACCTGTACAAGGCCGGCAGCGCCGAGGTCAAGGGCGTCGAGGCCGCTTGGACCGGTGTCGCCGTCAAGTGACGCAACGTGCGGGAACGTGCTGATCGTCCCGGGGTAACGTAACCCCGGAGCGGGCGGTGTCCGGAGAACCTCCGGGCACCGCCTTCGCGCGCGTGGGGGGGGTCCCGATGAACCACAAGACGACAGTGCTGCTGGCCGACGACGAGACGCTGATGCGGGCCGGTGTGCGCGCGATCCTCGGCGCGGCACCCGATATCGAGGTCGTCGCGGAGGCCGCCGACGGCCGCGAGACGGTCGACCAGGCGCTCCGGCACCGGCCCGATGTCTGTCTGCTGGACATCCGCATGCCGCGCCTGGACGGCCTGGGCGCCGCCGCGGAGCTGGCCAGGGTACTGCCCGCCACCGCCGTCGTGATGCTGACGACGTTCTCCGAGGACGAGTACATCGCCGGCGCCCTCGCCTCGGGCGCGGCCGGTTTCCTGCTCAAGTCCGGCGATCCGCGGGAGCTGATCGCCGGGGTCCGTGCCGTCGCCGAGGGCGGCGCCTGCCTCTCGCCGTCCGTCGCCCGGCGCGTCATCTCCCACCTGGGAGGCGGGCAGTTGGGCCGCGGGGTGGCCGCCCGTGCCCGGGTCGCCGAGCTGACCGGGCGGGAGCGCGAGGTGCTCGGGCTGGTCGGCGCCGGGCTGTCCAACGCGGAGATCGCCCAGCGGCTGTTCCTGGTCGAGGGCACCGTCAAGGCGTATGTCAGCGCGATCCTCGCCCGGCTGGGCTTCAAGAACCGCGTCCAGGCGGCGATCCTCGCCCACGAGGCGGGCCTGGTCCCGGCGTCATGACGCCGTGGAGGCGCCCGGACGCCCGGCAGTTGCACGCCCGGCGGTTGTACGCCCGGGCCCCCGGGCTGGTGCTCTGGCTCCTGGTGTGCGGTCCGCCGGCCCTCGCCTTCGGCTCCCTCGCCCACACGCATCTGTGGGCCACCGCGGCCGCCTTCCCGCTGCTCGGCGTCTGTGTGCTGCTGCGCAGACGCCGGCCGCTGACGGCGCTGGCGCTGCCGATCGCGCCGAGCCTGGTGATCTCGCTGGATCTGTTCACCGTCGCCTACTGCGCCGCGCTGGCCGTGTTCGGCTATCTGGCCGGTATCCGGATGCCCCGGGCCCGCCCCGCGCTGTGGTTCTTCTCGGCGGTGGCGGCCGGCGGGCTGCCGCTGTCCGCGGTCGTGGGCCGCACGGTGTGGCCGTGGTTCTCCCTGCTGCTGACGCTGCTGCTCAATGTGATGCTGCCGTGGCTGCTGGGCCGCTACCGCCGGCAGTACGCCGAACTCGCCCGTACCGGCTGGCAGCTCGCCGAGCGGATGGAGCGCGAACAGCAGGCCGTCGCCGACCGCACCCGGCTGCGCGAACGCGCCCGGATCGCCGGCGACATGCATGACTCCCTCGGCCACGACCTGGCCCTGATCGCCCTGCGGGCCGGGGCGCTGGAGGTCGATCCGCGGCTGGACGCGGACCGTCAGGCGGCGGCCGGTGAGCTGCGGGCCGCCGCCGGGACGGCGACCGAACGGCTGCGGGAGATCATCGGCGTGCTGCGCACGGATGACGAGAGCGCGCCCCGGGTACCGGCCGACGAGAGCGTGGAGCGGCTGGTGGACCGGGCGCGGGCGTCCGGGATGACGGTGACTCTGGAGGAGGCGGACGACACCGGGGCCAGGACACTTCCGGCCATGACCGGACACGCCCTGCACCGTGTCGTCCAGGAGTCGCTGACCAATGCCGCCAAACACGCGCCCGGCGCGGCCGTCCGGGTGCGGATCGGACGGGCCGCCGGGCAGGTGCGGGTCACCGTGGCCAACACCGCACGGCCGGACGGGCCGGCGGCCGATCCGGTCTCCGGCGGCAGCGGGCTGGTGGGCCTGGACGAGCGGGTGCGGCTGGCGGGCGGCACGCTGCGGGCCGGCCCCGCCCCGGAGGGCGGCTTCAGGGTCTCCGCGCGGCTGCCGACGGCCGACGGCGCCCCGGCAGAACCTCTTGAGCGACCCGAACCCACCGCTGCGGAACGGGAGTTGGACCGTGCCCAGCGGCAGGTGCAGCGAAGGCTCCGGCAGACGGTGATCGTCCCGCTGGCACTGCTGGCGGCCCTGGTGGTGCTGACCAGCAGCTTCCACCTGGTCAGCCCGTCCTGGACGGTACTGGAGCGGGAGCACTACGACGCGCTCCGCCTCGGCGCCGACCGCTCCCGGATGGATTCCCTGCTGCCGTTCTTCGCACTGGACGCCCCACCGGACGGCACCCCGCCGCCCCCGCACGGCTGGACCTGTGAGTACTACAGCGTCCGCCCCGGCTCCGACACCGCCTACGAGCTCTGCTTCACCGACGGCGACCGGCTGGTCAAGAAGAGCGTGGTGCACCGGCGGGACCGCTAGGGGGTGTCCGGCGGGCCGGCGTCGGCCCGCCCACCGGCCGGACCCTGGGCCGTGCCGTCCCGCAGGCCGTCCCCCCGGCCCCACAGCTCCCGCAGCGCCGCGTTGACCTCCGCCGGCCGCTGGGTGTGCGGGTAGTACCCGGGCACCACGAGATGGCCGGCGCCGATCGCCTCGGCGAGGAACTCCGCGCAGGCGATCAGCGGTTCGCCCGCGTACTCCTTGTAGAGCGGGGGCGCGCCCGCCCAGTCCCCGGAGATCAGCAGTTTCGGCCAGGGCGCGGCCGCCAGCGGCTCCAGCGGGATCTCGGCGTCCCAGCAGGGGCGTTCGGCCATCGACGAGGCGGCGGCCCGCAGCCGCTGCGGGGTGGGCTCCGGCGCGGGCATGCCGAGCGCCTCGGTGGAGGCACGCAGGAATTCCTCCGGCGGGTAGTCCTCGGGCAGCTGTGTGGTGGCCTTACGGGCCCGCTCCAGTGCTGCCGCGACCACCGGGTGGCCGGCCGCGGGCCGTAAGGCGCCGGGCTGGATGAGGGTGAGCGAGCGCACCAGATCGGGCCGGCGCGCGGCGGCGACCAGCGCGCTCACCCCGCCGTACGCATGCCCGACCAGATGGCCGCCGTCGCCCAGCAGCCGGATGAGGTCGTCGGCGTCCGCCTCGTAGTCGCTGTGGGCGATATCGGGGCTGCGGCCGTAGCCCCGGCGGTCCATCAGCAGCAGGCGGTAGCGGTCGGCGAGCGGACGTTGCGCCGCGAAGCCATAGCGCTCGTCGTCGCCCCAGGTCAGAATCCCGTGGGCGAACACGGCCCGCGGCCCCCGTCCCGCCGTCCCGTCCCATTGCGTCACATGCACGTCGTCCATGCCCGTCCCCTCCCCACGGCCACCGGCCGCCATGCCGTACCCACTCGCCCGGACCGGCCCCCTCCGAGGCCGAATCCGCAGACGACATCATCAACTGAGCCGATATTCAGGGCAGTTGAGCGTTTCCACGCCACCCGAGACCCTCCCTACCGAGGCGTCCGCCGATATGGCCGATTCCACCCCCTCATGCGCTCTTGTACGGACCACCTCCTGGAGAGAGGCTGCGGTGTGGCGCCGATGGGCCCCGGCGCGGCACCGGACATCCGCACACCGCAACTCCGCTGTGATCACACCGAGTTGAGGAGGCGAACGCCGACCGTGTCAGCGCAGCGCCGCAGTCGCCCGCGCGGGGGCGGGAAGTCGTCCGCCGGGCCGCGGCGGAACCGGGATGACGGACCGGTGGGCAGCCTTCCGCCCGATTTCCCGGCCGTCACCCGCGGGAGAGGTTCTCGGGTACACCCGTCACCCGCACCGCACACCTGCACAGGATCATCGGGGGAACCACCGACCGGAGACCGGGGGAGCACCGACCCGCCCCGCCGTGCCATCCGCCAGCCGAGTGAAAGCGGACAGGAGCGCCCATGCCCGCACCCGGTCCGCCCGCTGCGGAGCGGATACAAAGGACAAAACCCCGCAAAGCATCACAAGCCCAGGTGAGCCCATGATCGGTCGCATTCCTGTTCTGGACATCCGCCCGCAGATCGATTGCGGCCGCCGCCCGGCGAAGGCCGTGGTGGGTGAGACCTTCGAGGTCTCGGCCACCGTCTTCCGTGAAGGGCATGACGCCGTCGCGGCGAATGTGGTGCTGCGCAACCCGGCGGGCCGCTGCGGCCCCTGGACACCGATGCAGGAGCGGGCACCCGGCTCCGACCGGTGGAGCGCCGAGGTCACCCCCGCCATCGAGGGCCGCTGGACGTTCACCGTCGAGGCCTGGTCCGATCCGGTCACCACCTGGCGGCGGCATGCCGCCATCAAGATCCCTGCGGGGATCGACACCGAGCTGATGCTCGCCGAGGGCGCCGAGCTCCATGAGCGGGCGGCCGCGGAGGTCCCCAAGAGCGACGGGCGCGAGGCGGTGCTCGCCGCCGTGGACGCGCTGCGCAACGCCGGGCTGCCCGCCGCGACCCGGCTGGCCGCCGCGCTCTCCCCCCAGGTCACCGAGGCGCTGGCGCGCCATCCGCTGCGCGAACTGCTCACCGTCTCGCGCCCGATGCCGCTGGTCGTCGAGCGCCGGCGGGCCCTGTACGGGTCGTGGTACGAGCTCTTCCCGCGCTCCGAGGGCGCCGCCGTCACCCCGGACGGCACGGCCGTCAGCGGCACCCTGCGCACCGCCGCCGAGCGGCTGCCGGCCGTCGCCGCCATGGGCTTCGACGTGGTCTATCTCCCGCCCGTGCACCCCATCGGCACCGCCTTCCGCAAGGGCCCCAACAATGCGCTGTCGGCCGGCCCGGACGACGTCGGCTCCCCCTGGGCCATCGGCTCACCGGCCGGCGGCCATGACGCCCTCCATCCGGACCTGGGCACCTTCGACGACTTCGAGCACTTCGTCCGCACCGCCCGCGACCTGCGGATGGAGGTGGCCCTGGACTTCGCGCTGCAGTGCTCCCCGGACCACCCCTGGGTCACGCTGCACCCCCAGTGGTTCCACCACCGCGCGGACGGCTCGATCGCCTACGCCGAGAACCCGCCGAAGAAGTACCAGGACATCTACCCCCTCGCCTTCGACACCGACTTCCGCGGGCTGGTCCGCGAGACCGAACGCCTGCTGCGCTTCTGGATGGCCAAGGGCGTACGGATCTTCCGGGTGGACAATCCCCACACCAAGCCGGTGGCCTTCTGGGAGAAGGTGATCGGCGAGATCAACCGCACCGATCCGGACGTGCTCTTCCTCGCCGAGGCGTTCACCCGCCCCGCCATGCTGCACACCCTCGCCCGGATCGGCTTCCACCAGTCGTACACCTACTTCACCTGGCGCAACACCAAGGAGGAGCTGACCGACTACCTCACCGAGCTGACCGGCGAGGGCGCCTCCTATCTGCGGCCGAATTTCTTTGTGAACACCCCGGACATCCTGCACGCCTACCTCCAGGAGGGCGGCCGCCCCGCCTTCGAGGTACGCGCCGTACTGGCCGCCACCCTCGCCCCCACCTGGGGGGTCTACGCCGGATATGAGCTCTGCGAGTCGGTGCCGGTACGCCGCGGCAGCGAGGAGTACCTCGACTCGGAGAAGTACCAACTCAGGCCGCGCGACTGGGATGCGGCGGCCAGGGAGGGGCGCACCATCGCCCCCCTGATCACCGCGCTGAACCGCATCCGCCGCCGGCACCCTGCCCTGCAGCAGCTGCGCAATCTGCAGTTCCACCACGTCGACAACGAGGCCGTCATCGCCTACTCCAAGCGCGAGGGGCACGGCGACCGGGCCGACACGGTGCTCACGGTGGTCAACCTCGACCCGCACCACACCCACGAGGCGACGGTGTCGTTGGACATGCCGGAACTCGGCCTCGGCCGGCACGAGTCCTTCCCGGTGCGCGACGAGCTCACCGGCGATACCTACCACTGGGGCAGGGACAACTATGTGCGCCTGGAGCCGGGCCGCTCGCTCGCGCCCGCCCATGTGCTGTCGCTGCGACCGTCCTCACCGATCGGAGGGTCACCCAATTGATCGTCAATGAGCCTGTCCCCGACACGTTCGAGGACACCCCGGCGAAGGACCGCGATCCCGACTGGTTCAAACGGGCCGTTTTCTACGAAGTCCTGGTGCGCTCCTTCCAGGACAGCAATGGCGACGGAATCGGCGACCTCAAGGGCATCACGGCCAAGCTCGACTATCTGCAATGGCTGGGGGTGGACTGCCTCTGGCTGCCGCCGTTCTTCAAATCCCCGCTGCGGGACGGCGGTTACGATGTCGCCGACTACACCGCGGTGCTCCCCGAATTCGGCGATCTGGCCGACTTCGTAGAATTCGTGGACGCCGCGCACCACCGCGGTATGCGGGTCATCATCGACATGGTGATGAACCACACCAGCGACCAGCACCCGTGGTTCCAGGAGTCACGCACCGACCCCGAAGGGCCGTACGGCGACTATTACGTCTGGGCCGACGACGACAAACAGTATGCCGACGCGCGCATCATCTTCGTCGACACCGAGGCCTCCAACTGGACCTTCGACCCGGTCCGCAAGCAGTACTACTGGCACCGCTTCTTCTCCCACCAGCCGGACCTCAACTATGAGAACCCGGCGGTCCAGGAGGAGATGATCTCCGCCCTGCGCTTCTGGCTCGACCTGGGGATCGACGGTTTCCGGCTGGACGCGGTGCCGTACCTCTACGCCGAGGAGGGCACCAACTGCGAGAATCTGCCCGCCTCGCACGGCTTCCTCAAGCGGGTCCGCGCCGAGATCGACGCACATTACCCGGACACCGTGCTGCTGGCCGAGGCCAATCAATGGCCCGAGGACGTCGTCGACTACTTCGGTGATTACGGCGTCGGCGGCGACGAATGCCATATGGCCTTCCACTTCCCGGTCATGCCGCGCATCTTCATGGCGGTACGGCGCGAATCGCGCTATCCGGTGTCGGAAATCCTCGCCAAGACCCCGGCGATTCCGTCCGGCTGCCAGTGGGGCATCTTCCTGCGCAACCACGACGAGCTGACCCTCGAAATGGTCACGGACGAAGAGCGCGACTACATGTACGCGGAGTACGCCAAGGACCCGCGGATGCGCGCCAATATCGGTATCCGCCGGCGACTGGCCCCGCTGCTCGACAACGACCGCAATCAGATCGAGCTCTTCACGGCCCTGCTGCTGTCCCTGCCGGGTTCGCCGATTCTCTATTACGGCGACGAGATCGGCATGGGCGACAACATCTGGCTCGGCGACCGCGACGCGGTGCGCACCCCGATGCAGTGGACGCCGGACCGCAACGCCGGCTTCTCCTCCTGCGACCCGGGCCGGCTCTTCCTGCCGACCATCATGGATCCCGTCTACGGCTACCAGGTCACCAATGTCGAGGCCGCGATGAGTTCGCCCTCCTCGCTGCTGCACTGGACCCGGCGGATGATCGAGATCCGTAAGCAGAATCCGGCGTTCGGGCTCGGCAGCTATACCGAGCTGTCCTCCACGAATCCGGCGGTGCTGGCCTTCCTGCGGGAGGCGCCGGGCACCGGCGGCGCGGACGACGACCTGGTGCTGTGCGTGCACAACTTCTCGCGCTTCGCCCAGCCCACGGAGCTGGACCTGCGGTCGTTCAGCGGCCGCCATCCGGTGGAACTCATCGGCGGGGTGCGCTTCCCGGCCATCGGGGAGCTGCCGTATCTGCTGACCCTCGCGGGCCACGGGTTCTACTGGTTCCGGCTGCGCAGAAACGCGGGTTAGCCGGTGCCCTGACCGGCACGGGCGCCGGGACGACGCCCGTACGCGGCCACATGGCGCGTACGGGCGTTTTTTGACCTTTCGCTCGGGCAGTCTCCCTACTACCGCACGGGCCGGGTGAGCCCCGTCGACCCCCGGGCCGGGAGGGGACCGCCGCGCAGCGGAGCAGCGCACGCCGGAAGACCGCTGCCGTACGGACGATCCCGCCCGAGGGTCCCCGGACTCCGTCTGGGGGTACCCCCACCGCGCCGCCGCACAGTCAAGGCCGCATTCCGGGACACTTTGCCCTATATGTCGTGTGCCCGGGGAAAGGACGCGACGCCATGTCGGACACCGCCTCGACCCGTGCCACCCGAAACACCCCTGATCGACGCCCGCTCGTCTCCGCCCCCGATCTGCTGTCCTCGCTGGCTCCCCTGCTCGCCGACTGGGTGCCACGCCAGCGCTGGTTCGCCGGCAAGGGACGGCTGATCACCGGCTTCACGCTGCTCTCGGCGACCGAGCTGCTGCCGTGCACGGGCGACGGCACCGCACCGGGCCTGCTGCAACTGCTCGTCCGCGCCCAGCAGAGCGCACCACCGAGCCGTACGCCGTCCGGCGGCGACTGCTACCAGCTCCTGCTGGGGGTGCATCCGGCGCCGCCGCCCCAGCTGGCGCCCGCGGTGATCGGACGCCCCGGCGGGGGCCCACTGCGCGGCCGCACCGTCTATGACGCGCTCCTCGACAGCCGGCTCTGCGGGCTGCTGCTGGAGCGGCTGCGGGTCCCTGGCCGGCTCGGCGCGCTGCGCTTCTGCCGTGAGCCCGATGCCGACATCCCCTCCGGGCTGCCGGGCCGGCCGATCGCCGTCGAGCAGTCCAACTCCTCGATCGTCTACGGCGATTCCTTCATCCTGAAGGTCTTCCGGCGGATCGAGCCGGGCATCAACCCGGACCTGGAACTGCCGCGGGCGCTCGCGGACGCCAAGTGCGCGCGGGTGCCCGCGCCCGCGGCATGGTTCGAGTCGGCGGCCGCCGACGAGGACGGCGAGCCGACGACACTGGGCGTGCTGCAGCCCTTCCTGCCGGGCTCGGCGGACGGCTGGAAGCTGGCGCTGAACGCACTGGCCGTACGCGCCGACTTCACCGGCTCGGCGCGGGCACTCGGCCATGCCACCGCCGAGGTGCACACCGCGCTCGCCCAGACGCTGCCGACCACCGAGCTGCGCCGCCCGCAGCTGGAGGTGATCGCCGCCCAGATGAACGAGCGGCTGGCGGCCACCGCCCGCGCCGTGCCCGTGCTGCAGCCCTACCGAGCCCGGCTGCGTACCGCCTTCGACGCGCTGGCCGCGGTCGGCCACGACGGCCGCAGCTGGGCCGCCCAGCGCATCCACGGCGATCTGCACCTGGGCCAGACGCTGCGCTCCGCCGACGAGGGCCGCTGGTCGCTGATCGACTTCGAGGGCGAACCGGCCCGCCCGCTGGCCGAGCGGCGCCGGCCGCAGCCCGCGGTGCGCGATGTCGCGGCGATGCTGCGCTCCTTCGACTACGCCGCGCGCAGCGGACCGGCGGGCGGCGACCCCTGGTCGCTGGAGTGGGCGCGGCGCACCCGCGACGCCTACTGCCTGGGATATGCGGAGGCCGGCGGGCTCGATCCGCGCTCCGCACCCGAACTGATGCGCGCCTATGAGACCGACAAGGCCGTCTATGAAGTGCTCTACGAGGCCCGGCACCGGCCCGACTGGCTGGCCGTCCCGATGGCCGCCATCCGGCGCCTGGCGGCGGGCGGGGAGCGGGCCGTGGGACTGGACGGGACCGGCCCGACCCGGTCCGCCGGGCCCGACGGCCGGGGGTGAGGGGCCTGGGCCGAACCGCCGCACCACCGCCCGCCCCTGAGCTCCGACCGATGCCCCGCCCCGAGGAGGCCCTCTCGTGACCGCCCGCCCGTCACCCGCGAATACCCCGGCCGGAATGGCTCCGCCATCCCCTTCCGGCTCCCCGTCACCCCACACCCCGGCCGGAACGACTCCGTCATCCCCCTCCGGCTCCCCGCCGCCCCGCCCCACCGCTCCCGGCACCGCGCCCGCCCGGGGCGCGGCCGACGACCGCGCGGCGGGGCGGTCCGGCCACGCGGCCACGCCCCGGCCGCCGGCCTCCGGCACCGCGCCGACGGGCCGGAGCACCGCCGGTGCCACCTTCGCCGCCCGGCCGCCCGGCCTCCGGGACACGGCCGCACCGCCCGGCCGGACCGCCGGGCCCGCGGACCCGCCCCGCACGGAGCGGCCGAACGGCAGCCACGGGGTCCGGGCCGCCACACCGCTCTCCGACGAGGACCGCGGCCGGCTGCTGGGCGGTGCCCATCACGATCCGCACGGCCTGCTCGGCGCCCACCCCGTACGCGGCGGGCTGCTCATCCGGGTCCTGCGGCCGTATGCGAAGGGCGTCACCGTCCTGGCGAAGGGGCTGCGCGCCGATCTGCCCGCCGAGGGGGACGGGCTGTTCGCCGGGGTGCTGCCGCTGCGCACCGTCCCGGACTACGAGCTGCTGGTCGACTACGGCAACCACACCGTGACCGTGCAGGACCCCTACCGCTTCCTGCCCGCGCTCGGCGAGCTGGATCTGCATCTGTTCGGCGAGGGCCGGCACGAGCAGCTGTGGCAGGCGCTCGGCGCGCGGATCATGGAGCACCAGGGCGTGACCGGCACCCGCTTCACGGTCTGGGCGCCCAACGCGCAGGGCGTGCGGGTCGTCGGCAACGTCAACTACTGGGACGGCACCGGCTTCCCGATGCGCTCGCTGGGCTCGTCCGGTGTCTGGGAGCTCTTCCTCCCGGGCCTCGGCGAGGGCGAGCTGTACAAGTTCGAGATCACCCGGCCGGACGGCTCACGGACCCTACGTGCCGACCCGATGGCCCGGCGGACCGAGTGCCCGCCGGACACCGCCTCGGTCGTGGAGGCGTCGCACTACCGCTGGATGGACGCCGACTGGATGGCCCGGCGCGGCGCGCGCCCCGTGCACGAGGCCCCGTTCTCCGTCTACGAGGTGCACCTCCCCTCCTGGCGCCCCGGCCTCACCTACCGTCAGCTGGCCGATCAGCTCCCCGCCTACGTCAAGGACCTGGGCTTCACCCACGTCGAGTTCATGCCGGTCTCCGAGCACCCGTTCGGCGGCTCCTGGGGCTATCAGGTGACCGGGTTCTACGCGCCCACCGCCAGGATGGGCACCCCGGACGACCTCAGGTTCCTGATCGACGCGCTGCACCGGGCCGGCATCGGGGTGCTGATGGACTGGGTGCCGGCGCACTTCCCGCGCGACGACTGGGCGCTGGCGGAGTTCGACGGCCGCCCGCTCTACGAGCCCCAGGATCCGGCCCGGGCCGCGCACCCGGACTGGGGCACCCTGGAGTTCGACTACGGCCGCACCGAGGTCCGTAACTTCCTGGTCGCCAACGCGGTCTACTGGTGCGAGGAGTTCCACATCGACGGTCTCCGGGTGGACGCCGTCGCCTCGATGCTCTATCTCGACTACTCCCGCGAGGACGGCGGCTGGACCCCGAACGTCCACGGCGGCCGGGAGAACCTCGACGCGGTCGCCTTCCTCCAGGAGATGAATGCGACGGTCTACCGCCGCTGCCCCGGCGTCGTCACCATCGCCGAGGAGTCCACGGCCTGGGACGGCGTCACCCGCGCCACGCACCATGTGGGGCCCGGCGGCTTCGGCGGTCTGGGCTTCGGCCTGAAGTGGAACATGGGCTGGATGCATGACTCCCTCGGCTATGTCTCCAAGGAGCCGGTGCACCGGAAGTACCACCACGGCGAGATGACCTTCTCCATGATCTACGCCTACTCCGAGAACTATGTGCTGCCGATCTCCCATGACGAGGTGGTGCACGGCAAGCGCGCGCTGGTGTCGAAGATGCCCGGTGACTGGTGGCAGCAGCGGGCGAACCACCGGGCCTACCTCGGCTTCATGTGGGCCCACCCCGGCAAGCAACTCCTCTTCATGGGGCAGGAGTTCGCCCAGGGCGCGGAGTGGGCGGAGAGCCATGGACCGGACTGGTGGCTGCTCGATCCCTCGTACGGGGCGGAGGCGGACCACCGGGGCGTACGCGATCTCGTGCGCGAGCTGAACCGCCGGTACGCCGCCACGCCCGCGCTGTGGGAACGCGACACCGATCCGGCCGGTTTCTCCTGGATCGACGGCGAGGCGGGCGAGGACAATGTCTTCCCCTTCCTGCGCTTCGCCGCCGACGGCTCCCCGCTGCTCTCGGTCACCAACTTCTCCCCCGTCGTCCGCCATGCCTACCGGCTCGGCGTCCCCGACCACCTCCCCGCCTGGCGCGAGGTCCTCAACACCGACGACCCGCGCTACGGCGGCAGCGGCGTCGGCAACCCCGGCGTCCTCACGACCGAACCGACCCCCTGGAACGGCCGCACCGCATCCGTCTCCCTCGTCCTCCCCCCGCTGGCGACCCTCTGGCTACGACCGTCCTGACCGCCTCACGGCCGATGGTTGTCGGCGGTCGCGCGGTCGCCCGCCGCACGGTCACGCCGAAGGGGCGGGCGCCTTCTGCGGCACCCGCCCCTTCTCCCCTCCTTGGGCCTGGGTCAGACCTTGGCGGACGTCTTCTCCAGCCCGCCGTCCCGCGGCGCGACGACCTCCGCGGCGACCGGCTCGGCGGGCGCGTCGTCCACCAGCGTCTTCTCGTCGAACGGCACCTGTCCGGCGAGCACGTCCGCCGCCCGGGCCTTGTCGATCTCCTTGGTCCAGGTGCCGATCAGCACGGTGGCCACCGCGTTGCCGGCGAAGTTGGTCAGGGCGCGCGCCTCGCTCATGAAGCGGTCGATGCCGACGATCAGGCCGACGCCGTCGACCAGTTCGGGGCGGTGCGACTGCAGTCCGCCGGCCAGCGTCGCCAGGCCCGCGCCGGTGACCCCGGCCGCCCCCTTCGACGCGATGACCATGAACACCAGCAGCGAGATCTGCTGGCCGAGCGGGAGCGGCTTGCCCATCGCCTCGGCCACGAACAGCGAGGACATCGTCAGGTAGATGGCGGTGCCGTCGAGGTTGAAGCTGTAGCCGGTGGGGACGGTGATGCCGACCACCGGCTTGCTGACGCCCAGGTGCTCCATCTTCGCGATCAGCCGCGGCAGCGCCGACTCCGAGGACGAGGTGGAGAGGATCAGCAGGAATTCCCGGCCGAGGTACTTCAGCAGCAGGAAGATGTTGACACCGGCGACCAGCCGGAGCAGCGCGCCGAGCACCACGATCACGAACAGCAGACAGGTGATGTAGAAGCCGACCATGATGACGGCCAGCGACTTCAGCGCGTCCAGGCCGGTCTCGCCGACCACCGCAGCGATGGCGCCGAAGGCACCCACCGGCGCCGCCCACATGATCATGGCCAGGACCCGGAAGACCAGCTTCTGGATGTGTCCGACACCGCGCAGCACCGGCTCGCCCGCCGAGCCCAGCGCCTGCAGGCCGAAGCCGACCAGCAGCGCCACCAGCAGCGTCTGGAGCACCTCACCCTGGGTGAAGGCGGAGACCAGCGTGGTGGGGATCATGCCCAGCAGGAACTCGGGCAGCGACTCCCCGCCGCCCTCGGTCTGGGCGTGCCCGGCGTGCTTGACGGTCTCGGTCAGATGGAGGCCGGAGCCGGGGTCCAGCAGATTGCCGACGACCAGGCCGATGGCCAGTGCGACGGTGGACATCACCATGAAGTAGCCGAGGGCCAGTCCGCCGACCGCGCCGACCTTGGCGGCCTTCCGCACCGAGCCGACGCCCAGCACGATGGTGCAGAAGATGACCGGCGAGATCATCATCTTGATCAGGTTCACGAACCCGGTGCCGAGCGGCTTGAGCTGGACGGCGACACCGGGGGCGGCGAAGCCCACGATGATGCCGAGCAGCACCGCCCCGATCACGGCGATGTAGAGGTAGTGGGTCCGGTCCCGCTTCACCGGCGCGGTCTCCTCGGTGGTGCCCCCACGCGGCGGGGTCTGTGCAGCCACGGCTGCCTCCTCGGTCTACGGCTGTGCGCTGATCTGCGGCTCTGTCACACAACAAGTCCCGGCGACTATGCACGTCGCTGTGGCGCCCGTCACCCTTACGTACATTTCGTTCACGTAAAAGTGACCGTGCAGACGGTTCTTCGGTAACCGTGCAGACTGTTCTGCATGCGACTCCCCCGACCCCGGCCTCCCCGTCGGCTGCGCGGCCCCCGCAGCCTCGCCGGGCAGCTCTTCGCGATGCAGGTCGTGCTGGTCGCGGTGGTCGTGATGGGCTGCGCCGTCTTCGCTTACGTCAGCGCCGGCCGGCAGGCGGAGGAGACCGCGCGGCGGCAGGCGACCGCGGCGGCCACCGCCGTCGCCGACTCCCCGGCGGTCGTGGCGGCGGCCCGCAGCAAGGACCCGACGGCCGCGCTCCAGCCGTACAGCGAACGGCTGCGGCGCGACGCCGGGGTCGACTTCGTGGTGATCATGTCGCCGAAGGGCATCCGCTGGACGCACCCCGAGCCCTCCGCGATCGGCAAGAAGTACTTCGGGCACATCGGCCCGGCGCTGCGCGGCGAGATCTTCCCTGAGACGCATCTGGGGGTGCTCGGGCCGTCCGTACGGGTCGTGGCGCCGGTCCGGGACCCCGGGCACGGCGGCCGGATCACGGCGCTGGTCAGCTCCGGGATCACCATCAAGACGATCAGTGCGCAGCTGCGTGACCAGGTGCTCGCGCTGGTGGGCGTGGCCGCCGCGGCGCTGGCGCTCGGCGGCCTGGGGACGTACGTCATCAACGCCCGGCTGCGGCGGCACACCCACGGGATGAACGCCCAGGAGCTCAGCCGGATGCACGACTACCACCAGGCCGCGCTGCACGCCGTGCGCGAGGGGCTGTTGATGCTCGACGGGCAGCGCAGGGTCGCCCTGATCAACGACGGCGGGCGGGAGCTGCTGGGGCTGTCCGACGACGCGGTGGGCCGACGCGTCACGGAGCTGGGTCTGCCGGAACCGCTGACCGAGACACTGCTGGCGCCCGGCCCGCGGGTCGACGAACTGCAGCTGACCAGCGAGCGGGTCCTGGTGGTCAACTCCGCACCGGTCTCCGGCGGTGAGCGGCGCGGCAGCGTCGTCACCCTCCGCGATCACACCGAACTCCAGGCGCTCTCCGGGGAGTTGGACTCGGTACGCGGTTTCACCGAGGCGCTGCGCTCACAGGCCCACGAGGCCGCCAACCGGCTGCACGCCGTGGTCTCGCTGATCGAGCTGGGGCGGGCCGAGGAGGCCGTGGAGTTCGCCACCACGGAGCTGGAGCTGGCGCAGGCGCTCACCGACCAGGTCGTCGGCGCGGTCGCCGAGCCGGTGCTCGCCGCGCTGCTGCTCGGCAAGGCGGCCCAGGCCAACGAGCGTGGTGTCGCCCTGATCCTCACGCCCGACAGCCGGATCGACGACGGGCTGCTGCCGCCCGGTCTGCCGGCCCGCGATCTGGTGACGGTTCTGGGCAACCTCCTCGACAACGCCATCGACGCCGCCGCGCCGACCCAGGAGCACGGCGCCACCGAGCCGCCTCGGGTGCAGGTCACCGCACGGGTGGCCGACGGCGAGCTGCTGCTGCGGGTGGCGGACAACGGGCCGGGGGTGGCCGCGGACGCCGCCGAGGAGATCTTCCGACGGGGCTGGACCACCAAGCCGGGCACCGGCGCGCCCGCCCGGGGCCGCGGTCTGGGCCTGGCCCTGGTCCAGCAGGCGGTACGCCGCAACGGCGGCACCGTCACGCTGGACCGGGCACCGGAGGGCGGCGCGCGGTTCACCGTGCGGCTGCCGCTGCGGACGGGGGCCGCGAGATGAGCGGGGTGCCGCCCTGCGCGGGCCGTCCCGCGGGGAGAGGATGGAAGCGGTGACCCCCTCCGACATCCGGGTCCTCGTCGTCGAGGACGACCCGGTCGCGGCCGACGCCCACGCCCTGTACGTCGGGCGGGTGCCCGGCTTCAGCGTCTCCGGCACCGTGCACTCCGGCGCCGACGCCCGCCGCCATCTCGAACAGCACGCCGTCGATCTGCTGCTGCTCGACCTCTACCTGCCCGACGGCCACGGGCTGCAGCTGGTGCGTACGCTGCGGGCGGCCGGGCACACCGCCGACATCATCGCGGTCACCTCGGCGCGGGATCTGACGATGGTGCGCGAGGGCGTCTCGCTCGGTGTGGTGCAGTACGTCCTGAAGCCGTTCACCTTCGCCACCCTCCGCGACCGGCTCACCCGCTATGCGGAGTTCCGGGCCGCCACCGGCGAGGCCAGCGGGCAGGACGAGGTGGACCGGGCGATCGCCGCCCTGCGCGCGCCGCGTCCGGCCGCGCTGCCCAAGGGGCTGACCGCGGCCACCCTCCAGGCGGTGACCACGGTGCTGCGGGCGGCCGGGAGCGGGCTGACGGCGACCGAGGCGGCGGCCGACGTGGGCATCTCACGGATCACCGCCCGCCGTTATCTCGAACATCTCGTGGAGAGCGGCCGGGCCGCCCGCGCCCCCCAGTACGGCCAGGTCGGGCGCCCCGAATTGCGCTATCGCTGGTCGGGCCATTGACCCACTGTGACCGGTGACTTACTTTCAGCGGGCAGGACACCGTGGTTAGTTGGAGGTCGTGCCGTGCGCCCCATCGCCCCGCTGATGCTTCTCACCGCCACCGTCGTGGCCGCCGGCACGCTCACCGCCTGCGGCGGCGGGTCCGGGAGCGACCCCGGCACCGTCAAGGTCGCCTTCATCAAGGACACCAACAGCAGGGTCACCGTGCGGGACGACTACGTCCGGCTGGTGGCGCGGCAGTTCGAGAAGGACCACCCCGGCAAGAAGGTCCGGCTCATCCCGATCCAGGCGTCCGAGAACGACTACTACACCAAGATCCAGCAGATGATGCGCTCCCCGCGGACCGCACCGGACCTGGTCTACGAGGACACCTTCCTGGTCAACTCCGACATCACCGCCGGGCTGTTGCGGCCGCTGGACGACCACCTCCGCACCTGGGACGCCTGGCGGCAGTTCGAGCCGGCCGCGAAGGCCGCGGCCAAGGGGCAGGACGGCAGGACCTACGGCGTCCCGGACGGTACGGACACCCGCGGGCTGTGGTTCAACAGGAAGATCTTCAAGAAGGCGGGGCTGCCGGCCGACTGGCGGCCCAAGGACTGGGACGAGGTCCTGGCCGCGGCCCGGACGATCAAGCGCAAGGTCCCCGGCGTCATCCCGCTGAATGTCTTCACCGGCAAGGGCGCGGGCGAGGCCGCCGTGATGCAGGGCTTCGAGATGCTGCTGTACGGCACCGGCGAGCATCAGCTCTACGACCCGGGCGCGAAGAAGTGGGTCACCGGCACCCAGGGCTTCAAGGACAGCCTGGCCTTCCTCGACACGGTCTACAAGGAGCGGCTCGGGCCCGATGTCTCCGATGCGCTCAGCCCCAACATCCAGACCAATGTGGCCGCCGAGCTGCTGCCCGAGGGAAAGCTCGCCATCGATCTCGACGGCTCCTGGCTGGGCCAGCAGTGGCAGAAGACGGGCGGCGGCAACCCCTGGCCCGAGTGGTCGGCCACGCTGGGGCAGGCGCCGTTCCCCACCCAGCACGGCGCCCCGCCCGGCCGGGTCAGCCTGGCCGGCGGCTGGACCTGGTCGGTACCGCGCAAGGCCCAGCAGCCCGATCTGGCCTGGAAGTTGATCGAGACCTTCCAGTCACGGCCGAACGCCCTCGAATGGTGTGTACGGGGCGCGCAGATCGCGGTGCGCAAGGACGTCGCGGCCGACCCCCGCTACCGGAAGTCGGTGCCCGGCATCGGTTTCTTCACCGGCCTGGTCAAGATCAGCCAATACCGGCCCGCGCTGCCCGAATACCCCCGGGTGGCCGCGGCGATCGGCGAGGCGATGGAGGCGGTCACCGCCGATGACGCCTCGCCGGACAAGGCGGCCGCGGACTATGACGCGACGCTGAAGTCCCTGGTCGACGGCCGGACCGTCGCCAAGCCATGACCGGCGTCCTGGCCCGGACCGCGGCCCGCGCCCGGACACCCGGTGCCCCGTCGGTCGGCTTTTGGACCCGGCTGCTGCGCTGGTCCCCGCTCGTCCCGGCCACCGTCCTGCTGCTGCTCTTCCTCGTCGGCCCGATCGGCTACTGCGTCCTCATCGCCTTCACCGACACCCAGCTGACCGGCCAGGAGTCGGCGTCCTTCGTCGGACTGGCCAACTTCCGCCGGGCGTTCGGCGATCCGGCGTTCCGCAACGCCGTGGTGCTGACCCTGGTGTTCACCGTGTTCTCCTCGCTCGTCGGGCAGAACACCCTGGGCCTGGCGCTGGCCGGTCTGATGCGCCGCGCCTCACGGCCCGTACGGTCCCTGACCGGTGCGATGGTGATCACCGCGTGGGTGCTCCCGGAGATCGTCGCGGGCTTTTTGCTCTACACCTTCTTCGAGCGGCGCGGCACCCTCAACGCCCTGCTGGAGTGGCTCCAACTGCCCGCTCAGAACTGGCTGTTCACGCTGCCCATCATGGCCGTGTCGTTCGCCAACGTCTGGCGCGGCACGGCCTTCTCGATGCTGATCTACTCCGCGGCGCTGGCCGGGATCCCCCAGGAGGTCACCGAGTCCGCCGAGGTCGACGGGGCGGGCGGGCTGCGCCGGCTGTGGCACATCACGCTCCCGATGATCCGCCGCTCCATCGGCACCAATCTGATGCTCAACACCCTCCAGACGCTCTCCGTCTTCGGGCTGATCTGGGTGATGACACGGGGCGGTCCGGGCAACCGCAGCCAGACGCTGCCGGTGTTCATGTACGACCAGGCGTTCCTGAAGTCCCTGATCGGCTACGGCACCGCGGTGGCGCTGCTGTTGCTGCTGGTGGGGGCGCTGTTCTCGGTCGGCTATCTGCGTCTGCTGCGCGAGGAGGTCTGAGCCGTGCCGCTCCCCCGCCACCGCCACCACCGGCACCACCGGCACCACCGGCACCGGCACCGGCTGGCCGCCGACGCCGGGCTGCTGGTCGCCGCGGTGGCGTTCGCGGTTCCGCTGGTCTGGCTGGTGCTGGCGTCCCTGGACGCGGAGGCGACGCTGCGGGTGCGGCTGCCCGAGTCCCCGACACTGAACAACTTCTCGGCGGTGCTGACCGACGAGATCACCTTCACCCCGATGCTCAACAGCCTGCTGATCTGCGGCGGCGCGACGCTGCTGACGGTGGTCTGCGCGGCATTGGCCGCCTATCCGCTCTCCCGCTTCCGCTCGCGTCTGGCCCGCCCGTATCTGCTGACCGTCCTGTTCTCCACCTGTCTGCCGGTCACCGCGGTGATGGTCCCGGTCTACGGGCTGTTCGTGCAGATCGATCTGATCGACACCCGGTACGGCACCGCGCTGTTCCTGGCCGCCGCCCAACTCCCGTTCGCCATCTGGCTGATGAAGAACTTCATGGACGGGGTGCCGAAGGTCCTGGAGGAGGCGGCGTGGACGGACGGCGCCTCCTGGCCGCAGACCCTGCTGCGGGTGATTCTGCCGCTGATGGGACCCGGTGTCGCCGTCGTCGCGATCTACACCTTCATCATGATGTGGGGCAATTTCTTCGTGCCCTTCATGCTGCTGCTCTCCCCCGAGCAACTGCCCGCCTCGGTGAGCATCTTCACCTTCTTCGGCAATTACGGCGCCATCGCCTTCGGTGAACTGGCGGCCTTCTCGATCCTGTACTCGACACCGGTCGTCGCGCTGTACATCCTTGTCTCCGGACGGCTCGGCGGCGGCTTCGCGCTCGGTGGCGCCGTGAAGGGCTGAGGGGACGTTGCCGGATGCCGCCGGCGGAAAGCCCCCAGACAGGACCGGGAAACCGGCCGGCTAGTAGCTTCCTACGACTTTCCGGCTTGGGTATCCGCACGATAGGTGTGGCCGCACCCCGTCACTTACCGTGTGCCGGTGAACACGCAAGCCGGGGAGCCCCGCCGGCCCCCTTTCAACGCCGAGGCCGCCCGCCGGCTCCGCGAGGCCCTCGGCATGACCCCGGCCCATGTCGCCTACGGCATATGGGCCGCCTTCGGCATGCGGACAGCGCCCGAAACGGTGGCGTCCTGGGAATGGGGGGAGAGCAGCCCCTCGGAAGCCGAACTGACCGCGCTGGCCGGCGCCCTGTGGTGCACACCGGGCGAACTTCTCGGCGCACCGGGCACCCTGCGTGAATACCGTCTGGCGCTCGGCCTCGCCCCGGTGGACCTCGCGCGGCGGATCGGCATGGAGGCGAGCGCGTACGAGCGTCTGGAGGCCGGCGGGAAGTGGCGCGGCAACGACCGGCAGGCCGCGGCGCTCGCCGAGGTGCTGCGGCTGCCGCTGCCCGCACTGCTCCGCTTCACCGGCCGGGACGAGAAGCTGGCCGAGCTGCTGACCAGCGCGGCCACCACCCGCTGGCAGGCCTATGTCCGGCCGGTGGGCAAGCTCGTCCCGCTGCCCAGGCAGCAGATCCAGGGCGTTCTGCGGGATCTGCACGGCGAGTACCAGGCGACCATGACCGCTACGCTCAACTGGGGCGACGGGGGCAGCGCCGAGGAGTCCGGCAGGGCGGGGCGCGCCCTTCTCGACGACATCGTGGCGGAATTCTGGGCCCGGACCGGCAGGCAGGACCCCTGAGCGCGGGCGACGGCCCTGTCCTCTCCCGTCGGCCGCTGGGCGGACGGCCGTCCGTCCAGAGGATGACGCCGGGTCCGGTGATGGCACTTCCGGCCGGTCCGGCTTTCGGTCCCTGCGGGTGAGGACCGGCTGACCTGCGCCTTCAAGAATAGGAACGTCGAAAACTTCCGTTCCTTCTCCAGGAGTCCCCGTGTCCCACGCGGCCGCCCTTCCGGGTTTCCCCGGTTCCCCCGCCCCCGCCCGCGCCACCGCTGCCGTCGCCGCCCGCGCCACGGATCTGAGCAAGGTCTACGGCCAGGGGGACACCCGTGTGGTCGCGCTGGACTCCGTCTCGGTCGAGTTCGGCAAGGCCCAGTTCACCGCCATCATGGGCCCCTCGGGCTCCGGCAAGTCGACGCTGATGCACTGCATGGCGGGTCTGGACGCGATCTCGTCCGGCTCGGCCAGGATCGGCGATGTGGAGCTGGCGTCGCTGAACGACAAGCAGCTGACGCGGCTGCGCCGGGACAAGATCGGCTTCATCTTCCAGGCGTTCAATCTGCTGCCGACGCTGAGCGCGCTGGAGAACATCACGCTGCCCATGGACATCGCGGGCCGCAAGCCGGACCGGGAGTGGGTCAGCCGCGTCATCGAGACGGTCGGCCTGTCCGGGCGCCTGGCGCACCGGCCGGCGCAGCTCTCCGGGGGCCAGCAGCAGCGGGTCGCGGTCGCCCGGGCGCTGGCCGCCCAGCCGGAGATCATCTTCGCGGACGAGCCGACCGGCAACCTCGACTCCCGCTCCGGCGCCGAAGTCCTGGGCTTTCTGCGGGAGTCGGTGCAGGCCATGAGCCAGACCGTGGTGATGGTCACCCATGACCCGGTCGCCGCGGGCTACGCGGACCGGGTGGTCTTCCTCGCGGACGGCCGGATCGTCGAGGAGCTCCACCAGCCGACCGCGGACACCGTCCTGGACCGGATGCGGCTCTTCGACTCCAAGGGCCGTACGAGCTGACACCGGCGCACCGCCCTCCCGCGCTCCCCGGCGCGCTGCCCTCCATCCCGAGCCACCGGACCCAGGACTGACACCACCACCATGCTGCGAACCGCCCTGCGCAACGTCCTTGCGCACAAAGCCCGATTGATGATGACCGCGCTCGCGGTCCTGCTCGGCGTCGCCTTCGTCGCCGGCACCCTCATCTTCAGCGACACCGTCGGCTCGGCCGTCAAGAAGGCGTCCGAGAAGAACCTCGACGGGGTGGCCGTCTCCGTCCAGGCCGAGGCCGCCGACAACTCCCCGGACGTCGGCAAGGACGGCAAGCGGACCACCCTTGTCGACGAAAAGCTGGCGGACACCATCCGCGCACTGCCCGGCGTGGAGTCCGTACGCCGCAACGTCAACGGCACGGCCACCGTCGCCGGCCCGGACAATGTGCCGCTCGGCCACGACTGGCAGAACCTCGCCGCCAACTTCCAGCCGGGCAAGGACGGTCACGACCCCCGCTACCCGCTGCTGAAGGGCCGCGGACCGGCCGCCGGCAACGAGATCGCGCTGGACGAGGCGACCGCGAAGGCGTCCGGCCGCAAGATCGGTGACTCCGTGCGGCTCGCCACCGACGGCCCGGTGCTGACGAAGAAGCTGGTCGGCATCGTCTCCACCGACGACCCGCAGGTCACCGCGGGCGGCAGCCTGACGCTCTTCGACACCGCCACCGCGCAGAAGCTGTTCCTGCACCCTGGCCAGTTCGACGAGCTGGTGATCGGGGCCGCGCCCGGCGCCGATCAGCAGGCACTGACCGCCAAGGTCAGCGAGGTGCTGCCCAAGGGCCGCGCCACGGCGACCAGCGGCACCGATCTCGCCGCCGAGCAGTCCAAGATGGTCGCCAGCCAGAACGAGGCCCTGACCCAGACGCTGCTGACCTTCGCCGGGATCGCGCTGTTCGTCGGCGTCTTCATCATCGCCAACACCTTCACCATGCTGATCTCCCAGCGCAGCCGGGAGATCGCCCTGATGCGCGCGATCGGCGCCTCCCGCCGTCAGGTCGTGCGCTCGGTACTCGCGGAGGCGGCCCTGCTGGGCCTGATCTCGTCGGCCGTCGGATTCGCGCTGGGCACCGGCCTCGCGGTGGGCCTGCGGGCGGTGCTCGAAGCGAATGGCGCGGGTTTCCCGGACGGACCGGTCGTCATCAGCCCGGCCGCGGTGCTCTCCGCGCTCGGTGTGGGCGTCGTGGTGACCGTACTGGCCGCCTGGCTGCCGTCCCGTAAGGCGGCGAAGATCGCCCCGGTGGAGGCGCTCAACACCGTCGAGGCGCCGCCGGCACTGCGCAGCCTGGTGCTCCGCAACTCCCTCGGCGCGGTCATCACCGGCCTCGGCATCGCGACCATGTGCTACGTCTCCACGCTGAAGGACGCCGACGACCTGCCGATCGCGATGGTGGGCGGAATGCTGACGCTGACCGGCGTCATCATCCTCGCGCCGCTGCTGTCCCGGCCGCTGGTCTCGCTGGCGGGCGTCGTCACCACCCGGCTCTTCGGCATCAGCGGCAAGCTGGCCAAGGAGAACACGCTGCGCAACCCCCGCCGTACGGCGGCGACCGCCTCGGCGCTGATGATCGGCCTCACCCTGATCACCGGTATGACCGTCGTCGGGAACTCGGCCGGGCAGGCCATGGACAAGATGACGGCCCAGGGGCTGAAGGCCGACTACAAGATCGGGGCCACGTCGTCCGGTCTGGACCCCAAGCTGTCGCAGAAGGTGGCGGACGTCCCGGGCGTCGAGGTGGCGGCTCCGCTGCGCAATACGGGCTTCGAGACCCCTGATTCCATCATGAGCCTGATGGGCACCGACCTCAGCACGATCGGCAAGGTCGCCCAACTGGACTTCACCAGCGGTTCGTTGAAGGGCGCCGGAGGCAACGACATCGCGGTCTCCCAGAAGATGGCCAAGATGAAGGGCTGGCACACCGGCGACACCCTGGACGCCACCTTCTTCGACAAGAAGAAGGCGAAGCTCAAGATCGTCGGAATCTATGCGGACAACCAGCTGCTCGGCGACTCGATCGGCGCCACCTCGCTGGCGGCGCCGCACCAGCTCGTGCCGATGGTCGAGTCCCTGCTGGTGAAGGCCCAGGACGGCCCGTCGGAGGGGCTGGAGAAGCAGATCCGGCACGCCCTCGGCGACAGCCCGCTGCTGAAGGTCCAGGACCACGCCGACCTGCGCAAGGAGAACGCCGCGGACATCGAGATGGTGCTCAACGTCTCCTACGGGCTGCTGGGCATGGCCGTCATCATCGCGGTGGTGGGCGTCGTCAACACCCTCGCCATGTCGGTCTTCGAGCGGACCCGTGAGATCGGGATGCTGCGGGCGATCGGCCTGGCACGCAGCGGTATCAAGCAGATGGTCCGGCTGGAGTCGGTGGTCATCGCGCTGTTCGGCGCGGGCCTGGGCATCGCGGTGGGTGTCTTCTGCTCCTGGGCCGCCGGCAACCTGGTCAGCCAGGGCCTGCCGACCTACGAGCTGCTGCTGCCCTGGGGCCGGCTCGCGCTGTTCGTACTGCTCGCGGCGGCCGTGGGGATGCTGGCCGCGCTGTGGCCGGCCCGCCGGGCGGCCCGGCTGAACATGCTGGAGTCCATCGGCGCACAGTGACCGCGCACACGAACGAACGGCGGCGCGCCTTCCCTCGGTCGAGGGGAGGCGCGCCGCCGTTGTGGTGGGTGCGGAACCGCCGGGGCTCAGAAGACCGACTCGGCCTCGTCCATCCGCCACTCGGGCACCGTCTTGAGCTCGGTGACCGCCTCGGCGAGCGGCACCATCGTGATGTCGGTGCCGCGCAGCGCGGTCATCCTGCCGAAGTCGCCGCGGTGGGCGGCCTCGACGGCGTGCCAGCCGAAGCGGGTGGCGAGCACCCGGTCGTACGCGGTGGGGGTACCGCCGCGCTGGACATGGCCGAGAATGACCGGGCGGGCCTCCTTGCCGAGGCGCTTCTCCAGCTCGATGGCGAGGTGGTTGCCGATACCGGAGAACCGCTCGTGACCGAACTGGTCGATCGCGCCCTTCTTGTAGTCCATGGTCTCCTCGGCGGGGTGGGCCCCCTCCGCGACACAGACGACCGCGAACTTCTTGCCCCGGGCGAACCGCTCCTCGACCATCGTGACCAGGTCGTCGACGTCGAAGGGGCGCTCGGGCAGGCAGATGCCGTGGGCGCCGCCGGCCATCCCGGACTCCAGCGCGATCCAGCCGGCGTGCCGTCCCATCACCTCGACGACCATCACCCGCTGGTGCGACTCCGCGGTGGTCTTGAGGCGGTCGATCGCCTCCGTCGCGACGCCGACGGCGGTGTCGAAGCCGAAGGTGCGGTCGGTGGAGGAGATGTCGTTGTCGATGGTCTTGGGGACGCCGACGACCGGCATCCCGGCGTCCGCCAGCATCCGCGCGGCGGTGAGGGTGCCCTCGCCGCCGATCGGGATCAGGACGTCGATGCCGTAGTCCTTGGACATGTCCTTGGACTTCTCACAGGCCTCACGGAGCCGGTTGCGCTCCAGCCGGGACGAGCCGAGGATGGTGCCACCGCGGGCGAGGATGCCGCTGACCGCGTCGAGGTCGAGCTTGCGGAAGCGCCCTTCGAGCAGCCCCTTGAAGCCGTCCTCGAAGCCTATGACCTCGTCGTCGTGCCCGGTGAGGGCACGGTGGACAACAGACCGGATCACAGCATTGAGGCCGGGACAGTCGCCGCCTGCGGTGAGGACTCCGATACGCATCGTGCTGTGTCTCCTGTGCTCGCTGTTGGTTCGTGTGAGCCGGTCCGATTGTTTCACGGGCCGGCCGGCCCTCCCCGCACACAGACCTCACCCCTACTGTCCCCGTACCGGCTCCACAAGGGAAACTGGGAGAGCGGCTTATCCACCGCCGCAGGTATTGTCAAGAGGGGCAAGCCCACGATAACGGCTGATTTTGTCCTTGCGGCCCACGGAATGGATCGGAGAGCACGCGTGACGCGCAGCGTGTACGTGACCGGGATCGACCGCGGCGACGGCCGCCAGGTCGTCGAGCTGGGAGTCATGGAGCTCCTGACCCGCCATGTCGACCGGGTGGGGGTCTTCCGCCCGCTGATGCACAGCGACGGACCCGACCGGCTCTTCGACCTGCTGAGGGCCCGCTACCGGCTCACCCAGTCCGCCGACACCGTCTACGGCCTGAGCTACGACGAGGCGGCCACCCTCCAGGCCGAGCGCGGCACCGATGAGCTGGTCTCCCGGCTCGTCGAGCGCTTTCACGCCGTGGCCAGGGACTATGAGTACGTCCTGGTCCTCGGCTCGGACTTCGCGGCCACCAGCCTCCCGGACGAACTGGCCCTCAACGCCCGGCTCGCCAATGAATTCGGCGCCTCGGTGCTGGCCGTCGTCGGCGGCCAGGGCCAGGAGGCCGAGTCCGTCCGCGCCGAGGCCCGCAACGCCTACCGCGCCTACGACACGCTGGGCTGCGACGTCGTGGCCATGGTCGTCAACCGGGTCGCCCCCCAGCACCGCGAGGCCATCGTCGACCGGCTCTCCGCCCGGCTCCCCGTGCCCTGCTACGCGCTCCCCGAGGACGGCTCGCTCTCCGCGCCGACCGTCGGCCAGATCGTGCACACCCTCGGCGCCGAGGTGCTGCTCGGCGACGACTCGGGGCTCGCCCGGGACGCCCGGGACTTCGTCTTCGGCGGCGCCATGCTGCCGACCTTCCTCAAGGCGCTCACCCCCGGCGCTCTCGTGGTGACCCCCGGGGACCGGGCGGACCTGGTCATCGGCTCGCTCGCCGCGCACAGCGCCGGTGCCCCGCCGATCGCCGGTGTGCTGCTCACCCTCGACGAGCGGCCCGGCCCCGACATCATGGCGCTGGCCGCCCGCCTCGCGCCCGGCACCCCGGTGATCTCCGTACCCGGCGGCTCCTTCCCGACCGCGGGCGAGCTGTTCGCGATCGAGGGCAAGCTGAATGCCGCCTCCCCGCGCAAGGCGGAGACCGCGCTCGGCCTCTTCGAGCGGCATGTGGACACCGTGGAGCTCACCAACCGCATCTCCGTCGCCCGCTCCGGCCGGGTCACGCCGATGATGTTCGAGCACGAGCTGATCGAGCGCTCCCGCGCGGGCCGCCGCCGCGTCGTCCTCCCCGAGGGGAGCGAGGAGCGGGTGCTGCGCGCCGCCGACGTGCTGCTGCGCCGCGATGTCTGCGATCTGACGCTGCTGGGCGAGGAGGAGGCGATCCTCAAGCGCGCCGCCGACCTGGCCATCGATCTGGCCGGCGCCCAGATCATCGACCCGCAGACCTCCGAGCTGCGCGAACGGTTCGCCGAGCGGTACGCGCAGCTGCGCGCCCACAAGGGCGTCAGCGTCGAGCTGGCCTTCGACGTGGTCGCGGACGTCTCCTACTTCGGCACGCTGATGGTCCAGGAAGGCCTGGCCGACGGCATGGTCTCCGGTGCGGTGCACTCCACCGCCGCCACCATCCGCCCCGCCTTCGAGGTCATCAAGACCAAGCCGGGCGCCCAGATCGTGTCCTCGGTGTTCTTCATGTGCCTGGCCGACCGGGTGCTGGTCTACGGCGACTGCGCGGTCAACCCGGACCCGAACGCCGAGCAGCTGGCGGACATCGCCATCCAGTCGGCCACCACCGCCGCCCAGTTCGGCGTCGAGCCGCGGATCGCGATGCTGTCGTACTCGACCGGCACCTCCGGCTCCGGCGCGGACGTCGACAAGGTCCGCAAGGCCACCGAGATCGTCCGTGAGCTGCGCCCCGATCTGCTGGTCGAGGGCCCGATCCAGTACGACGCGGCGGTGGACGCGGCGGTCGCGCGCACCAAGCTCCCCGAATCCGATGTCGCGGGCAAGGCCACCGTGCTGATCTTCCCGGACCTGAACACCGGCAACAACACCTACAAGGCCGTGCAGCGCTCGGCCGGTGCGGTCGCCGTCGGTCCGGTCCTGCAGGGTCTGCGCAAGCCGGTCAACGACCTCTCGCGCGGCGCCCTGGTCCAGGACATCGTCAACACCGTGGCCATCACCGCCATCCAGGCCCAGGGTGCCCAGCCCGGCGCCGCACACACCGCCTGACCCAGGCCCCCGCCCGTCTCCCCCACCCCATCGGAAAGCGCTACATGACTGCCACTGCCACCCGCGTTCTCGTCCTCAACTCCGGCTCCTCGTCGGTGAAGTACCAGCTGCTCGACATGAAGCCGGATTCGGCCGGCGGCTCCGCCGCGGGCACCCGTCTCGCCGTGGGACTGGTCGAGCGGATCGGCGAGGAGACCTCGCGCCTGGCCCACACCCCGCTGGCCACCGGCGGCGACAAGCGGGAGACCGAAGGCCCGATAGCCGACCACGAGGCCGCGCTGAAGGCCGTCGCCGCGGAGCTGTCCGCCGACGGTCTCGGCCTCGACTCCCCGCAGCTGGCCGCGATCGGGCACCGGGTGGTGCACGGCGGGCTGAAGTTCACCGCACCGACCGTGATCGACGACGCGGTGCTCAAGGAGATCGAGCGGCTGGTGCCGGTCGCCCCGCTGCACAACCCGGCGAACATCACCGGCATCAGGACCGCCCAGGCCCTGCGCCCCGACCTGCCGCAGGTCGCGGTCTTCGACACCGCCTTCCACACCACGATGCCGGAGCACGCGGCCCGCTACGCCATCGACGTGGCGACCGCCGACGCCCACCGCATCCGCCGCTACGGCTTCCACGGCACCTCGCACGCGTATGTCTCCCGCAAGACCGCCGAGCTGCTGGGCAAGGACCCCTCCGAGGTCAATGTCATCGTGCTCCACCTGGGCAACGGCGCCTCCGCCTCGGCGGTGGCCGGCGGCCGCTGTGTGGACACCTCGATGGGGCTCACCCCGCTGGAGGGCCTGGTCATGGGCACCCGCTCCGGCGACATCGACCCGGCGGTGACCTTCCACCTCAAGCGGGTCGCGGGGATGTCGGAGGACGACGTCGATGTGCTGCTCAACAAGAAGAGCGGTCTGGTCGGGCTGTGCGGCGACAACGACATGCGGGAGATCCGGCGCCGGATCGACGAGGGTGACGAGCGCGCCCGGCTCGCCTTCGACATCTACATCCACCGGCTGAAGAAGTACATCGGGGCCTACACCGCGGTGCTCGGCCGGGTCGACGCGGTGGCGTTCACCGCGGGCGTCGGGGAGAACGCCGCCCCGGTGCGCGCGGCCGCCGTCGCCGGCCTGGAGGAGATGGGTCTGGCCGTGGACGCCGACCTCAACGCCGTGCGGTCCGGCGAGCCCCGGCTGATCTCGCCCGAGTACGCCCGGGTCGCGGTCGCCGTCGTACCGACCGACGAGGAACTGGAGATTGCCCAGCAGACATACGCCCTGGTCAACGCCTAGACATTGGTGTTTCCACCTACCGGAATATTCCGCTCTGAAACAAACCGATAGGATTCCGCCATGCGCCGTTCCAAAATCGTCTGCACCCTGGGCCCCGCCGTCGACTCCTACGACCAGCTGAAGACGCTGATCGAGGCCGGTATGAACGTGGCCCGTTTCAATATGAGCCACGGGACCCAGCCGGAGCACGAGGAGCGGTACCACCGCCTCCGCAAGGCCTCCGAGGAGACCGGCCGCGCCGTCGGTGTGCTGGCCGACCTCCAGGGCCCCAAGATCCGCCTGGAGACCTTCGCCGACGGCCCCGTGGAGCTGGTGCGGGGCGACGAGTTCGTCATCACCACCGAGGACGTCCCCGGTGACCGGACCATCTGCGGGACGACCTACAAGGGTCTGCCCGGCGATGTGTCCAAGGGCGACCCGGTCCTGATCAACGACGGCAATGTCGCCCTCCAGGTCGTCGAGGTCGACGGCCCGCGCGTGCGGACCATCGTCATCGAGGGCGGGGTCATCTCCGACCACAAGGGCATCAACCTGCCCGGCGCCGCGGTGAACGTCCCCGCGCTGTCCGGGAAGGACATCGAGGACCTCAAGTTCGCCCTGCGGATGGGCTGCGACATGGTCGCGCTGTCCTTCGTGCGGGACGCCAAGGACGTCCAGGACGTGCACCGCGTCATGGACGAGGTGGGCCGCCGGGTCCCGGTCATCGCCAAGGTCGAGAAGCCGCAGGCGGTCGCCAACATGCAGGAGGTCGTGATGGCCTTCGACGCCGTCATGGTCGCCCGTGGTGACCTGGCGGTGGAGTACCCGCTGGAGAAGGTCCCGATGGTGCAGAAGCGCCTGGTGGAGCTGTGCCGCAGGAACGCCAAGCCGGTGATCGTCGCGACCCAGATGATGGAGTCGATGATCACCAACTCCCGCCCGACCCGCGCCGAGGCGTCCGACGTCGCCAACGCCATCCTCGACGGCGCCGACGCGGTCATGCTCTCCGCCGAGTCGTCGGTGGGCCAGTACCCGATCGAGACCGTCAAGACGATGTCGAAGATCGTCGAGGCGGCCGAGGAGGAGCTGCTCTCCAAGGGCCTGCAGCCGCTGGTGCCCGGCAAGAAGCCGCGGACGCAGGGCGGTGCGGTGGCCCGTGCGGCCTGCGAGATGGCCGACTTCCTCAACGGCAAGGCGCTGGTGGCCTTCACCAAGTCCGGTGACACCGCCCGCCGGCTCTCCCGCTACCGCGCGGCCCAGCCGATCCTGGCCTTCACCACCGAGGCGTCCACCCGCAACCAGCTCACGCTGAGCTGGGGCGTCGACGCCTTCATCGTGCCGCACGCCGACAACACCGACGCGATGGTCGACCTGGTCGACGCCGAGCTGCTCAAGCTCAAGCGCTACAGCAAGGGCGACACCATGCTCATCACCGCCGGTTCGCCCCCCGGCGTCCCCGGCACCACCAACATGGTCCGGGTGCACCACCTCGGCGGCGAGCAGGTCTGACGCACCGGCGCACGAAAAGGCGGTGGGCCGCCCCTGTGGGGGTGGCCCACCGCCTTTTCTGCGGCTCCCGAACGGGCCGGTGGCCCGGGGCATTCCTCAGGTCATGAACTGGTGCAGACCCGGGACGTGGAGGTTGCCGCCGAACTGGCCCGCCTGGTCGATCTTCACCTTGGTGAAGTAGGCGAACGGGACATTGAGCGGCGGCGGGTGCTCGGGGTCGAAGACGATCGGGATCAACCCGAAGAGGTTGCCCTGCAGCCGCTCGGTGTACATCGTCACCTTGCCGCCGCGGATCGTGGACGTGGACCCCTGGGACGCCTGTACGTGGTACTTCTTGCCGGACGCCCGGTCGTCGACGGTCTGGTGCAGATCACCGATGTCGACGCTGTCCGCGGTGAACTTCAGGGCCTGCTTGGTGTGGCCGTTCTGGGTTTTGACATTGACGACGCCCTCGTAGTTCAGACCGCGCAGGGTGAGCGCGCTGGACTCCAGGTGCCAGGGGTCGTCGGGCAGGGTGACGGGCGTCTGCTCGTCCTCGCCCTTCTGCTTGTTCTCGACGACGCAGGGGTACGCCTTCTTGCCGTCGGCGTCCTTGCCGTCGACGCCACCGCCGGGCAGGGCGTTGTCCGCCGCGCCCACCGCGCCGTGGACGGTGTCGTTGACCGTCTTCGACCCGTTCTTGACGGTGTCACCGGCCTTGTCGGCGCCGTCCTTGAGGCCGTCGACGGTGTCCGTGACCGGCTTCGTGGCCTTGTCGGCCGCGGAGCCGGCGTCCTTCGACGCGGACGCCGAGGGGCTCGGGGAGGCCGTCCCGGACGCGGAGGGGCTCGGCGAGGCGGCCGCCTCCTCGTCCTTGTCGTCCCCGCCCAGGAGACCGCCGAGCGCATCACCGATGCCGCCCAGCAGGCCCCCGTCGTCCTCCTTCTCCTCGGAGGGAGACGGCGACGGGGTCGCGGAGCCCGAGGGCTCGTCGGTCTCCCCGGAGCCGGACGGTTCGGGCTCGGGCGTCTTGTCCGTGTCCTTGCCGGCCGAGGGGGAGGGCGAGGCGGAGGGCTCGTCCGACGGCTTGGCGTCGTCCTTCCCGTCCTTCGCGCCGTCCTTGGACGCGCCGTCCTTCTGCTCCACCTTGTCCGGAGCAGTGACGCACGGGCCGTCCTTGAAGGGGCTCTTGGGCGCCGGCTTGGCTATCGCCATCTGGGGCGTCAGCCCCATCCCCATGAGCACGGCGGACGGCATGGCGGCGATGGCTATCGCCTTGCCCGCGGGCACATGGAACCGAGTCAGCAGCGGCTTCTTGGGCGCCGCGTGCCTCGGCCCGGTTCTCGCCCCGGTAGCTGCGCTCTCCTCGTGCAGCTCATCACCCGGCACGGTGCCTCCTGTTGGTTCCGTTGGTCGGGCTCGTTCCTGACAGGTCGTCCAGTCCATTGCCCGACCCGGGACCGGCGGCAGGCGCCGGGTGCGTGGCGACCACCGGTCCGGCGACCGTGTGACGGGCCGGCTCCTCGGTGTCGTTCCCGCCCTGAGAGGTCCTGCCCGGCGCCCAGGAGACACCGAGCGCACCGCCGATCAGCCCCAGAAGGAAGCCGATCAGGAAGGCGCCGAAGTTCGAGACGACCAGGGAGACCAGGGAGAGCAGAATCGCCGCCACACCCGCGAAGACACGCGAGGCGGGCTGGAACCACATGGTCAGACCGAGCACGACCAGCAGTACGCCGATGATCAGCGAGCCGGCGCCGGCGGTGGTCGCCATGCGGACGGTCAGGGAACCGATCGTGAGATTCGCGTAAGGGATGTACATGATCGGGATGCCGGCCAGCAGAGTCAGCAATCCGCCCCAGAACGGGCGGTGTCCGCGCCACTCCCGGAACGAAATCCGCTTCCGGCCGATGGTCTCGATCAGCCGTGGTCGCGTTTCGGCGCTCATGTCGTACAGCTCCTCGGGACTGGCAAATCGGTGGTTCTGTGCTGGGTGTCCTACTGAGCGCTACCCGCGTACGGGCACGGGGAACGGCAACTGCCGTACAGCTCGCCCCGCGCCCGCACGCCTAGTGCGTCAGAAGCACTCGCTCTTGCCCTTGGCGACGCTCATCTTGAGGCCGCTGAGCTTGAACGTGCCGGCCGTCGTGGCCCAGGCAGTCTGCTTGACGTGGGTCAGCGTGGCCGAGTCGGCCTGCTGGGCGAACGAGCCCGGGTCGGCCTTGTCGCCCTTGTGCATGCCCGGACCCTTGGTCGTCGAGCCTGCAGCAACACCGATGTCGATGTTGTTGAAGGTCGCGTCCGCGTCCAGCTGGTCGAGGTCGATGTAGAGGTTCTTCGCCTCGACAGGCGTGGCACCGCCACCGGCCGACAGCTTCATCGACACATCGCCGAAGACCGGGACCGGAACAACTACCGACTGGCACAGGTTCTTGATCTTGGCGTTCGAGAACCCCGAGACCGCCACCGGGACCTGCTTGCCGCCCTTCTGGGCGTCAATGGCTCCGTACTGAACAAAGCCGGTGCCGTCCAGACGGTCCGTAGTGACCTTGAACTGCTGACCGGACACACTGAACGATGCCGCGAGCGCACCCTGCGAAAGGGCGACGCCGATCGCGGCGGTCGCCGCGACGCTGGGCACCATGACGACGGCGAACCGCTTCCATCTGGTCCCGCCACGAGCCAGGGACTCCATGACTTTCCTCCTTCTCGGACGTACATCTCCGGTACCGGCCGCCCGAGTTGGGAGCGGTACCTGGGATGGGAGAAGTGCTACGTCCTCGGGAAGGAGAGCGCCTGTTCTCGGAGGCACATCGTGTTCCGAATACCGGCGATCACCCCCGAGCGACAACCACTGGCCACGCTCTCGCGCAACCTCCTGGACAGGCCCTGCCGGGTGGGGCAGAGACCCCCCTGTCCACGGCCGGCGCCACTGCCGCCGACCACTCGGTGGGGACCCAAGTGCCCCGCCGCACCGACCGGATGCCGGGCTGCGGGAATGGACCGAGCGTGGCCGATCGTGGTCCATTCACGGCCGCCGCACAAGGGGCTCGTTACTTGCGGGTAACGGCCCGATAAACACGCCACGACACGGCGAAATCAACTGGACACACACCGTCGCCGTTAACAGCGAGGGGACATGAGGCAATTGCGGACACAGTGCCGCAAGAGGGTCGCCAAGACTTACTTGAAGTAACAGCGGCCACGTTTACCAAGTTTTGGTAAAACGTGGCCGCTGCTCCGTTTGTTTGGTCAACTCGCGGAGGCCGTACTGGTCAGAAGCGGGCGAGTCAGAAGACAGCGGGTCAGAACAGCACCCGGGCAAGCGCCGTACGGGCCGCCGTCACCCGCGGATCGTCCGCGCCGATGACCTCGAAGAGCTCCAGCAGCCGCACCCGCGCGGCCTCCCGGTCGTCCCCCGCGGTCCGCTTCACCGCGTCGACCAGCCGCCCGAAGGCGTCCTCGACATGGCCGCCGACCAGGTCGAGGTCCGCGGCCCGGATCTGCGCCGGCACATCGGCCGGGTTCTCCGCGGCCTCCTTGCGCACCGCCTGCGGATCCAGGTCCTGCACCCGGCGCAGGAGTTCGGCCTGCGCCAGACCGAGCTTGGCCTCCGGGTTGCCGGGGTCGTCGGAGAGCACGTTCTTGTAGGCCTGGACGGCACCGCCCAGGTCGCCGGAGTCCAGCGCCTGGTTCGCGGCCTCCAGCAGGGCGTCATAGGGACCGGCCGGAACCTCGGCCTCGGCCTCCGCCGGCTCGCCCGCGGCCTGCGGGTCGACGGGCGCCCCCACGATGCCGAACTGCTGCTCGGCGGCCTGCACCAGCTGGTCGAGCACATCGCGGATCTGCGACTCGGGGGCCGCGCCCTGGAACAGCGGGATCGGCTGGCCCGCCACCACCGCGAAGACCGCCGGGATGCCCTGCACCCCGAACTGCTGGAAGAGCATCTGGTTGGCATCGACGTCGATCTTGGCCAGCACGAACTTGCCGGCGTACTCCCCCGCGAGACGCTCCAGCAGCGGACCGAGCTGCTTGCACGGCTCGCACCACTCGGCCCAGAAGTCGATGACAACCGGAACCTCGGTGGAGCGCTGCAGGACGTCCTGCTGGAACCCCGCCTCGTCGACGTCGAACACCAGGCGGGCACCGCTCGTCGGCGCCCGGCCCGTACGGGCGGCCTCGGCGCGTGCCTGCTCCGCCTTCTGCTTCGCTTCCCCGGCCGCCTTCACCGCTGCGAGGTCGACGACTCCACTCATGGACATATTGCGTGGCTGCATGGGTCCATCCTCCCCCCTGGGCGGCCCGTTCCGAAAAGCGATCCGGAAAGCGGTGCGGTCGGCGATCTGATCGGTACTGCGGTCGGTGGTGCGGAAGGCGGCTCCGGCGGCGCAACCGGGCCTTTCGCCGGGCACCGCACCCCGTCCGCACACCCCGCCGGAATGCCGGTGTACGTCCGGGACCGCTGCCCCTCCGGTCCCGAGGAGGACCGTCGTTCGGCCCCGAGGAGGGCCGTCGTGCGCGGCCATGGGTCCCCACCCACGGCCAGTGGTTATCGCTCTTACGCTACGACCCGTAGCGTAACTCCCCGCCACCCCCGCGCAACCACCAGTTCCGGCCCCACGCCGAGTGATCTCCCTCACGGAGGGCGCCGTCCGGCCTCGTACTGGCCGGTATGGTCGCCCGCATGCACCACTCCGCCAGCCCCCGCAAGGGCCGCACGGGCCGCCCCCGCAGCGCCGAGACCGACCAGGCGATCCTCTGCGCGACCCGTGCGGCGCTCGTCGACCTGGGCTGGGGGCGGCTCACCATGAGCGATGTGGCGGCCCGCGCCGGCGTGGCCAAGACGACGCTCTACCGCCGCTGGGCCAACAAGAACGAGCTCGTCGTGGACGCCGTGGCGGTCCTTTTCGACGAGCTCGAACTCCCCGACCGGGGCTCTTTGCGGTCCGACATCGAGGGCGTGGTGCTGCAGTTCGGCGCACTGCTGGCCCGGCCGGAGACCAAGACGGCGCTGATGGCCGTGGTCGCCGAGTCCACCACCGACGAAGCGCTGCGCGAGCGGATCCGCTCGGCGATCGTCGACCGCCAGAAGCGGCTGGTCCTGCTCGGCCGTTCGCGCGCCCAGACCCGCGGCGAACTGCCCCCGGACACCCCCGGCGAGGAGGGCGAACGGGCGGCCACCCGCAACATGGACCTGATCTTCGATGTGATCGCCGGTGCGATCGTGCACCGCACCCTGGTCAGCGGCGAGCCCGTGGACGCCGCGTGGGGGCGCGACTTCACGGCCCTCTTCCTCACCGGTCTGGGCGGTCTGGGCGAGCACGACTGAGGCCGGGCGCCCCGCCGCGGTGCGGCGGCGGACACCCGGCCCCGGTGCCGGTCAGACCTGGTAGCGGTCCACCGCGAAGAGGTGCAGGTGCTCCGCCACCCACTCCGACGTCCGCTTCAGGCCCTGCTCCAGCGAGACCTCCGGCCGCCACGAAGCCCACTCGCGCGCCCGGGAGTTGTCCGACAGCAGCCGCTCGACCTCGCTGCCGGCCGGCCGCAGCCGCTCGGCGTCCACCACCACCTCGGCCTCCCGGCCCGACGCCGCGATCAGCGCCTCGGCGAGCGCACCGATCGCGATCTCCCGGCCGGTGCCGAGATTGACGACCTCGCCCAGCGCCCGGTCGCAGTCGGCCATCGCCAGGAACCCGGCCGCGGTGTCCGTGACATAGGTGAAGTCGCGGGTCGGGGTGAGCGAGCCGAGCTTGATCTGCCGGGCGCCGGCGTGGAGTTGGGCCAATATCGTGGGGATCACGGCCCGCGCAGACTGCCGCGGCCCGTAGGTGTTGAACGGCCGCACCACGGTCACCGGCAGCCCGAAGGCGTGCCGGTGGGACAGCGCCATCATGTCCGCGCCGATCTTCGAGGCGGAGTACGGCGACTGCGGCTGCAGCGGGTGGTCCTCGCCGATCGGCGCGGTCAGCGCCGTCCCGTAGACCTCGCTGGTGGACGTGTGCACCAGCCGGCGCACCGCATGGCGCCGACAGGCCTCCGCGACGTTCTCCGTCCCCACCACGTTCGTCTGCACATACGCGCCCGGGGAGTCGTAGCTGTACGGAATGCCGATCAGCGCGGCCAGATGGAAGACGGTGTCGCAGTCCGCGACCGCGTCCATCACCCGGCCCGCGTCCCGGACATCGCCCGCGATCATCTCGACCGGACCGCCCGGCACGAGATAGCGCGCCAGATTTCCCTTTTCGGCGTACGGCTTGTAATGGACGAACGCGCGCACCTCGGCGCCGGCCTCCACCAGCATGTCGACCAGGGTCGAGCCGATGAACCCCTCGGCCCCGGTCACCAGGACCTTGCGGCCCGTCCACTGCTGCGTCGTGCTGTTCATGCTGTCTCCTTCAGGGTGAGGGGGTGTGCGGTCTGCGGGTGGCCGGCCAGCGCCAGCACCTTGGCGGCCAGCAGGTCGGCGGCCTGCGCATGGGTGCCGGGGTCGGCGGCCGCGCCCATCGCGGCGAGCCGGCCGGGATCGTCGAGAAGCGGGGTGACCAGCGCGTCCAGCCGCTCGTCCGAGGTCTCCGGGTCGGGCAGCAGCAGCGCCGCCCCCGCGTCGGAGAGCACCCGCGCGTTATGGGTCTGGTGGTCGCCCGGCGCATGCGGATACGGGACGAGGACGGCCGGCATCCCGATCGTGGCCAGCTCCGCCACGGTCGCCGAACCGGCCCGGCACACCACGAGATCGGCGGCGGCATAGGCCAGATCCATCCGGTCGAGGTACGGGACGGCCTCGGCGACCGCGTCCCCGCCGTTGGCCGCCAGCCGGGCCCGGGTCTCCTCCAGGGCCGTGGGCCCGGTCTTGATCAGCAGCCGGAGATCCGTACGCGACCGGTAGCGGCCGGCCAGCCCGACCGCCGCCTCGGTCAGCCGGGCCGCGCCCAGGCTCCCGCCGTTGAACAGCAGCAGCCGCGCGTCGTCCGGGACGCCGAACGCCTGGCGGGCGGTGGGCCGCAGCCCCTGGCGGTCCAGTTGGGCCAGCGGGCCGACCAGCGGCATCCCGACCGTCTCGGCCCGTTCGCCGCCCGCCAGATGCTCCCGGCTGCGGTCGAAGGCGAGGGCGAGATGCGGGGTGAGCCGGGCCGCGAACTTGTTGGCCCGGCCGGGCACCGCGTTGGACTCATGGATCAGGCTCGGCAGCCCGGCCAGCCGCGCCCCGACGATCACCGGGGCGCTCGGATAGCCGCCCATACCGACCGCGACCTGGGCGTTCTGTTCCTTGAGGAGCGCCCGGCACTGGCCGCCCGAGCGCAGCAGCGCGGCCGGCAGCAGATAGCGTCGGGCGCCGAGTGCGGGATCGAAGGGGATCATGTCAACGGTGTGCAGCCGGTATCCGGCCTGCGGGATCAGCCGCGTCTCCAGTCCGCGTTCGGTCCCGACGAAGGAGATCACCGCCTCGGGCACGGCCCGGCGGAGCGCGTCGGCAAGAGCGAGACCGGGATAGATATGGCCGCCGGTGCCGCCCGCACCGATCACGACAGAGAGTGGTGTGCGCATGGCCGCCACGCTCGCGATGTGCCCTAAGAAGCTTCTAAGAGAGGTGTTTGGCAGCCTATGTCCATGCCGCCCACCCCCGGGAACACCCCAGCCCCCAAGATCCTCGTCGTCGACGACGAACCGGAGGTGCGTGCCGCCGTCGAGGACGGCCTCGCCGTGGAGGGCTATGCGGTGCGCGGCGCCGCCGACGGCCTGGCCGCCCTCTCGGAGGTCGCCGCCTGGCAGCCGGACGTCCTCGTCCTGGACGTGCTGATGCCCGTCCTGGACGGTCTGGCCGTCTGCCGCCGGCTGCGCGCCCTGGACGACCGCACCCCGATCCTCGTCCTGACCGCGCTGGACTCGGTCAGCGAGCGGGTCGACGGGCTGGACGCCGGCGCCGACGACTACCTCGTCAAACCCTTCGCCCTGGACGAACTGGTCGCCCGGGTCCGGGCCCTGCTGCGGCGGGTCTCGGCCACGACCGTGGAGGACACCCAGCTCTCCTTCGGCGATCTGGTCGTCGACCCGCTGACCCGCACCGGCCACCGGGCGGGCCGTCCCCTGGAGTTCAGCCGCACCGAATGGGCGCTGCTGGAGCTGCTGTTGCTGCACCCCGGGCAGGTGCTGCCGCGCGAGGTGATCCTGGAGCGCGTCTGGGGCCGCGACTTCGGCCCGGACTCCAACTCCCTGGCCGTGTACATCGGTTATCTGCGCCGCAAACTGGAGGCGGGCGGCGAGTCCCGTCTCGTCCACACCGTGCACGGGGTCGGCTACCGCCTGGACCACGCGGAGGGCACATGACCGGCACCCGTGGCCTGGGAGCCCGCTGGCGGCGCCGCCGCCCGCTGCGCGCCCGGCTGGCGCTCGCGGCCTCCGCCGCGGTGGCGCTGGTGGCGGTCGGTGTCTGCGCCGCGGCGTTCACCATCATCGACTACCAGATGACCCGTCAGCTGAAGCTGACCCTGACCCAGACGGCCACCCAGATGATCCGGGACCGCCACGACTGGGGCCCGACGCCCAGTGACACCCTCTGCCAGTACCCGGCCTCGTCCTGTGTCCAGATCGTGCCGTCCGACCCCGCCAAGGATCCGCGCAAGCCGTATGTGCTGCGCGTCTCCGACGCCACCCGGCAGGTCGCCGACGGCCGGCGCGCGGCGTTCTACGAGAGGCGGGAAGTGGCTGGCCGGCCGGTCCTGATGCTCACCACCCGCCTGGGGGAGAAGGACGAGGCGGTCCAGGTCGCCCAGCGCTCCGACACCGTCGACCGGGGCGTGGAACAGGCCGCCTGGGCGCTGGCCGCGGTCGGCGGCGCCGGCGTCCTGCTGGCCGCCGCACTGGGCTACTGGGTGTCCCGTACGGGCCTGGCCCCGGTCGCCCGGCTCACCGCCACCGCGGAGCGCATCGCCGCCACCCGCGACGCCCGCCACCGCATCGAACTCCCCGCGGGCCCGGCCGCCCGGGAGGACGAGATCACCCGGCTCGCCACCAGCTTCAACACCATGCTCGGCGAACTGGAGCAGTCCGTCACCGCCCAGCGCCGGCTGGTCGCCGACGCCTCCCACGAGCTGCGCACCCCGCTGACCGCGCTCCGCACCAACGCCGAACTCCTGGCCCGCGCCGACCGTTTGACCGACGCCCAGCGCGACCGTGCCTCGGCCGCCCTGGGCCGCCAGCTGCGCGAGGTCACCACCCTCGTCAACGATCTGATCGAACTCGCCCGCGACGAGGAACCCCAGCCGCTGGTCGAGCAGGTGCGCCCGGCCGCCCTCCTGGAGCATGCCGTGGGCGCGGCCCGGGAGCACTGGCCGGAGCTCACCTTCACCGCCGCCATCGACCCCGCCGCGGCGGACACCGTGATCCCCGGAGTACCGGCCCGGCTCGCCCGACTGCTGTCCAACCTGCTCGACAACGCCGCGAAGTTCTCCCCGCCGGGCGATCCGGTCGAGACCGGTCTCTCCTGCACAGCGGGCGCGTTGGAGCTGTCCGTACGCGACCACGGCCCCGGTATCGAGGCCGGTGATCTGCCCCATGTCTTCGACCGCTTCTACCGGGCGAAGGCGGCCCGTGCCCTGCCCGGCTCCGGTCTGGGCCTGGCGATGGCCCGCCAGATCGCCCGCGCCCACAACGCCGACCTCACCGCCGAGCAGGCACCGGGGGGCGGGGCGCTCTTCCGGCTGCGGATTCCGCTGCCGTAGCCCGGCCGGCGGGCTGCGGGGCGGCGGATGCGGCGCCGGGGTCCCGCGCAGAGGGGCGGGGCGGCAGGCAGGTCGCCCGCCGCCCCGCCCCGGGCCGCTCGTCCCGGCCGGACGTCAGAACCCGGCGGGCTCGGTGTAGATGCCCCACTCGTCGCGCAGGGCCCCGCAGATCTCGCCGAGGGTCGCCTCGGCCCGTACGGCCTCCAGCATCGGCTCGATCATGTTGCTGCCGCCCCGGGCGGCCTCCAGCATCGTCTTGAGGGCGGCCTGTACCCGGGCGTCGTCCCGCGCCGCCTTCCGCGACCCGAGCACCCGCACCTGCTCCCGCTCGACCTCGTGGCTGACCCGCAGAATCTCCAGATCGCCGGTGACCGAGCCGTGGTGGCAGTTGACGCCGACGACCTTCTTGTCGCCCTTCTCCAGCGCCTGCTGGTACCGGAAGGCGGACTCGGCGATCTCGCCGGTGAACCAGCCGTCCTCGATGCCGCGCAGGATGCCGGAGGTGATCGGGCCGATCGGGTGCTCACCGTTCGGCACCGCCCGCCTGCCGCGCTCCTTGATCTGGTCGAAGATCTTCTCGGCGTCCGCCTCGATCCGGTCGGTCAGCGACTCGATGAACCACGAACCGCCCAGCGGGTCCGCGACATTGGCGACGCCGGTCTCCTCCATCAGCACCTGCTGGGTGCGCAGCGCGATCTCCGCGGCCTGCTCACTGGGCAGCGCCAGGGTCTCGTCCAGGGCGTTGGTGTGCAGCGAGTTCGTGCCGCCGAGCACGGCCGCCAGGGCCTCGACGGCGGTGCGTACGACGTTGTTGTACGGCTGCTGGGCGGTCAGCGAGACACCGGCGGTCTGGGTGTGGAAGCGCAGCCACTGCGCCTTCTCGCTCGTGGCGCCGTACACATCGCGCATCCAGCGGGCCCAGATCCGGCGTGCGGCGCGGAACTTGGCGATCTCCTCGAAGAAGTCCAGATGCGCGTCGAAGAAGAAGGACAGGCCGGGGGCGAAGGTGTTGACGTCCAGCCCGCGGGAGAGGCCGAGCTCCACGTAGCCGAAGCCGTCGGCGAGGGTGTACGCCAGCTCCTGCGCGGCCGTCGCGCCGGCCTCGCGGATGTGGTAGCCGGAGACCGAGAGCGGCTTGTACGCGGGGATGCCGCGGGCGCAGTGCTCCATCAGGTCGCCGATCAGCCGCAGATGCGGCTCCGGCTGGAAGAGCCACTCCTTCTGCGCGATGTACTCCTTGAAGATGTCCGTCTGGAGCGTGCCGTTCAGGACACCCGGGTCGATCCCCTGCCGCTCGGCGGCCACCAGATACATGCAGAAGACCGGTACGGCGGGACCGCTGATCGTCATGGAGGTCGTGACATCGCCCAGCGGAATGTCCTTGAAGAGGACCTCCATGTCGGCGGCCGAGTCGATGGCCACGCCGCAGTGCCCGACCTCGCCCAGCGAGCGCGGATCGTCGGAGTCACGGCCCATGAGGGTCGGCATGTCGAAGGCGACGGAGAGGCCGCCGCCGCCCGCCTTGAGGATCATCTTGTAGCGCTCGTTCGTCTGCTCGGCGTTGCCGAAGCCGGCGAACTGGCGGATCGTCCACGTCCGCCCGCGGTAGCCGGTCGGGTACAGCCCCCGTGTGAAGGGGAACTCGCCCGGCCAGCCGATCCGCTCGAAGCCCTCGACCGAGTCGCCGGGCCGGGGTCCGTACGCCGGCTCGACAGGATCACCCGAAAGCGTGGTGAAGTCCGCATCCCGCTTACGGGCGGAGTCGTACCGAGCCTGCCAGCGGCGGCGGCCCTCATCGATCGCGTCAGCGTCCATACCCCTGAATTTACTAGGACGTCCTAGTAGTTGTCGACGGGAGGGGCTGATGAGTCGCCTTATGCGTCACGATGCTCACTTTCCGTCACGATCAGGAGTCACGCAAAAGCGCCCGCCCCTCGAAGGGACAGGCGCGTTCCGCGGGGTTTCCGGGGGTGGCCGGGGCGGCCGTCAGGCCTGCATCGGCTCCGGGGCGTCACCGGCGATCAGCGGCTCGACCTCCCGCACCACCTGGCGCTCCACGAAGAACGCCGCGGTGGGGATGGTGCCCGAGATCAGCACCCACAGCAGCTTGCCGAACTTCCACTTGGCCTTGGAGCCCAGGTCGAAGGCGAAGACCAGGTAGATGATGTAGAGCACGCCGTGGATCTGGGAGACGACGAGGGTGAGGTCCTTGCCCATCCCGAAGCCGTACTTGAAAACCATGCAGGTGCAGAGCACCAGCAGCATCACCGCGGTGACGTAGGCCATCGCCCGGTAGCGGGTCAGGACGCTTCGCTTCATGCCCCGAGCGTAACCAGCCGTTCCGGGGCGATCTTCGCCGCCCCCCTGCGAACGCCGGGACCTACTCGTCGGTGAAGTCGTCCGCCGCCACCCGCAGCGGCCGCAGCAGCGCGAAGATCTCCGCGCACTCCTCGGCGTCATAGGCCCCGAGCCCGAATTCCATCGCCATCAGGTCGCGGGTGGCCGCGTCACACACCTCGCGGCCCTTGTCCGTGATGGTGGCGAGGGTGCCCCGCCCGTCGTTCGGATTCGGCCGCTTGGCGACGAGCCCGGACTTCACCAGCCGGTCGACGGTGTTGGTCACCGAGGTGGGGTGCACCATCAGCCGCTCGCCGATCTTCGACATCGGCAGCTCACCGGCCTTGGAGAAGGTCAGCAGCACCAGCGCCTCATAGCGCGCGAAGGTCAGTCCGTACGGCTTGACCACCGCGTCCACCTCGGACAGCAGGATCTGATGAGCGCGCATGATCGAGGTGATCGCGGCCATCGAGGGCACGGCGCCCCATCGCTGCTGCCACAGTTCATCGGCGCGCGCGATGGGATCGAAAGCAAGGCTGAGCGGCTTCGGCACGCCTCCGACACTACCCGGCGGTCATATGGTGGTCAGCCGCGTCTCATTTTCCGGTCTCCGGAACCGGCCCGTCCGTTCCGCGCACCGCTCCGGCGCACGCCCGGTCCGCCCCTGCCGGCCTCCGCTCCGTCCGCCGCACCTCGAAGATCACCGCGAGCACGCAGACCGCCCCCAGCACCCCCGCGGCCGGCATCACGACCCGCAGGGGTGCGTACTCCGCGCCGACCCCGGCCAGCCCCATCGCCAGCCCCATCACCGTCATCCGCCCCGCCTGCATCACCGTCATCGCCTGGCCCAGCAGCTCGTCGGGGACCGCGGCGACGAACCAGCGGTCGACCCCGAAGTTGTACGAGATCCCGGTGCCGGTCAGCACCAGCAGCAGCACCGCCCAGCCGAGCGAGGGCTGCGCGGCAAAGCCCAGCGAGGGCAGCACCGCGAAGACGCCCATGGGGAAGGTGAGCCGGGCACGGGCCCGCGGCCCCAGGAACGTGCCCACCAGGCTCTCGGCCACCACCGCGCCGACGGGCATGGCGCACATCAGCAGCCCCGTGCCGGCCGGCCCGACGCCGAGCAGACCGGCGTAGGCGACCAGCAGCGCCTCGGGGATCACGACGAACGCCGGCGGCAGCCAGGTCAGCAGCAGCAGCGCCCGCACCCGGCGGTCGGCCAGCAGCCGCCGGATCCCGCCCAGCGAGGCCGCCAGCAGCGCCCCGCGCTCCGCTCCCCGCGCCCCGTCCCGCGCCGGCCGCGCCAGGGTCCCCAGCCGCAGCAGCAGCGCCGACCCGAGGAACGCACCGGCGGTGAGCGCGAGCACCGCCCCCGGCGACACCACGACGAGCAGCAGCCCGCCCGCGGCGAACCCGGCGAGCTGCGCGCTCTGGTTCACGATGCGGATCACCGAGCGCCCCAGGACGAACAGCTCCCCCTCGCCGAGGATCTCCCCCAGCGTCGCGGCCCGGGTCCCGGCGAAGACCGGCGCGATGGCCGCGAGCACACAGCGCAGCACCAGCAGCACCACGACCGGGGTGCCCGGCACCACCATCCCCGCCGCCGCCAGCGCACACAGCACATCGCAGCCGACCAGCACCCGCCGGGCCGGATACCGGTCGGCGACCGCCGACAGCAGCGTCCCGCCGACGACGTACGGCAGCAGCCCCAGCGCGAACGTCAGGGCGCTCAGCAGCGGCGAGGCGGTGAGCCGGAAGACGAGGACGGACAGCGCGATCTCGCAGACGACCACGCCGAGCGACGACAGCAGATGCGCCGCGAAGACGAAACGGAACTCGGGGACCGCGAAGACGGCGCGATAGCCGTCCGGGCGGGCCGGTCCGCCCTGTGGTCCAGTGTCGGCGGCGCCCGTATCGGGGCAGACGGGGAGGCGGCCCGACGGCGCGGGCCCGGAAGGCGAGGGCATGTCCGCAGACTGCCGGACCCCGGTGCCGCCCCGTAGTCTTTCGGCTACAGCCGAATCCTGTGTCCGGGGGGAGCGTGCGGCCGTGCCGGTGAACCTGCATTTCGGCGCCGATGACCTGCTCCGCATCCGGTTCGCGGTCTCCCCGCTGTGCGAGACCCATGAGGCCGTACGGACCCTGCGCCACGCCGACCGGCACGGCTATCACACGCCGTGGCTGCGCCGGATGCGCGAGACACTGGCCGGGCTGGACCTGACGCCGCTGTGGCTCTTCATGCCGTCGTCGCCGCCGGGGGGCTACACACCGGACTTCCTGGGCCGCCCGCCGGACACCCCGATGGCCGGCTTCGACGAGGAACTGGCGCAGCTGCGCGCTACCGACCCGGCCCTGGCCCGGGCGGAGATGGCCAAGTCACTGGCGGGCCGGCCGGAGGCCGCGGAGTCGGCACGCGGCCGGGCAGCGCTCGCCGATCCGGCGCGGGCGGTCCAGGAGCTGGCCGATGTCACCGAACGGGCCTGGCGGGCGCTGCTCGCCCCGGACTGGCCGCGGCTGCGGGCGCTGCTGGAGGCCGAGATCGCCTACCGGTCGCGGCAGTTGGCGGGCGGCGGACTCCAGCGGCTGTTCGCCGATCTGCATCCGCGGCTGTCCTGGTCGGGTGACACGCTGACGGTCCGCACCCGTACCGACTTCGCCCAGATGCAGGATCTGGACGGCCGCGGGGTGCTGCTGCTGCCCAGCGCCTTCGTGTGGCCGGACGTGGTCAGCGGTTTTGATCCGCCGTGGCAGCCCACCGTGATCTACCCGGCGCGCGGGATCGGCGGGCTGTGGACCGAGCCGGAGACGGGTCCGGCGCTGGCGCGGCTGCTGGGGGCGAACCGCGCGGCCGTACTGGCCGCGCTCGACGCGCCGTCGACCACGACGGCCCTGGCCCATCGCCTCGGCCTTGCGCCGTCCTCCGTCTCGGGGCATCTGTCCGTGCTGCGCGACGCCGGTCTGCTGGCCTCGCGCCGGCACGGACATCAGGTGCTGTACGAGCGCACCCCCCTGGGGATCACCCTGGCGGGGGGCGGCTGACGCCCCGAGGGGTGCTCGGGGGTGTCGGGGACCGGTCAGGTCCGGGGGTTGCCGCCCTCGGTGAGATACCGCTCCACGGTCTCGACCTTCGAGGTCAGTCCGTCGGTGACGCCGGGCCGTATGTCGGCCTTCAGCACCAGCGAGACCCGCCCGGCGCGGGCCTCGACCGCCGCGACCGCGCGCTTGACGACGTCCATGACCTCGTCCCATTCACCTTCGATGGAGGTGAACATGGCGTCCGTACGGTTCGGCAGCCCGGACTCGCGGACCACCCGGACCGCGTCGGCGACATACTCACCGACGTCCTCGCCGACGCCCAGCGGGCTCACCGAGAAGGCGACGATCATGCGCTGACGACCCCTTCCTTGCGCGCCCGGGCCGCGATCACTCCGGCCTCCTCCTCGCGCTTGAGGATCCGGTCCCCGAAGAGGCCGCCGAACGGCAGGATCGCCAGCACGAAGAAGAAGGCGACGCGCTTGAAGGGCCACTTGGTGCGGTTCCACACGTCCAGCAGCAGCACCACATAGGTGATGAAGAGCAGACCGTGGATCATGCCGAGCGGCATCACCAGGGAGTCGTAGTCGAAAGCCAGGCGGAAACCGGTGCCGAAGATCAGCAGCGCCGGGAAGGAGATCGCCTCCGGGATGGAGGCCAGGCGCAGTCGGTGCAGGGCGGCGGCGGTCTTGATGTCCACGGGAACCTCGTTCGAGTGGCGGGCGAGGAGCAAACTGCTTGTGCAAGAGTTCACAAGCTTCGCCCTATTGTGACAAGTCACCCCTGCGGTCGACGCGCCGGGGGGCGGCAAGGGCCACCGACCGGCGGCCGGGAGGAGATTCCGGGCCATGTCAGGGACAAAGGGCCTGCCCCGCGCGGCCCCGGCCGACTACCGTCTGACCCGTGGCTCAGTTTCGGCTCCAGGGGAGCAAGGTGCTCGCCGTCGACATGACGGGCGATGCCGTCAAGGCGAAAAACGGTGCGATGGTCGCGTACGACGGCCAGATGGCGTTCAAGAAGATGTCCGGCGGCGGCGAGGGCCTGCGCGGCATGGTCACCCGTCGGCTCACGGGTGAGCAGATGACCGTGATGGAGGTGAAGGGCCACGGCACCTGCTACTTCGCCGATCGCGCGAGCGAGATCAACCTGGTGCAGTTGCAGGGCGAGAAGCTGTTCGTGGAGGCCGGCAATCTGCTGTGCACGGACGCCGCGCTCCGTACGGGCACGACCTTCACCGGACTGCGCGGCGCCTCCCAGGGCAACGGCCTGTTCACCACCACCGTCGAGGGCAGCGGCCAGGCGGCGATCACCTCCCACGGCCCCGCGGTGGTGCTGCGGGTCACCAAGCAGTACCCCCTCCAGGTCGACCCGGGCGCCTATGTCGCCCACACCGGCGACCTCAAGCAGCACCTCCAGTCCGGGGTGAATTTCCGCACCTTCATCGGGGAGGGCTCCGGCGAGGCCTTCCAGATCCGCTTCGAGGGCGAGGGCCTGGTCTACGTGCAGCCCAGCGAGCGCAACACCGTGGGCGGTGAGGTCTGATGCCGTTCACCCTGCTCAACTCCCGCATGGTGGAGGCCAGGATCGGTCCGGGCCAGCGGATGTTCAGCCAGCGCGGCGCGATGCTCGCCTACCGCGGCGAGGTCTCCTTCACCCCGAACATCCAGGGCGGCCAGGGCGGCGTCGGCTCGATGATCGGCCGCCGGATCGCCGGCGAGGCCACGCCCCTGATGACCGTCGAGGGCACCGGTACGGTCATGTTCGGCCACGGCGGCCACCACGTCCATGTCGTCGACCTGACCGGCGAGACGCTCTACGTCGAGGCCGACCGGCTGCTGGCCTTCGACGGCTCGCTGCAGCAGGGCACGATGTTCATGGGCTCGCAGGGCGGGGTGATGGGCATGGTCCGCGGCCAGGTCACCGGCCAGGGCCTGTTCACCACGACCCTCAAGGGCGTCGGCTCGGCCGCGGTGATGGCGCACGGCGGGGTGATCGAGCTGCCGATCACGCCCCAGCGCCCGGTCCATGTCGACCCGCAGGCCTATGTCGCCCACCGCGGCGACGTCCGCAACAAACTGTCCACGGCGCTCGGCTGGCGCGACATGGTCGGCCGCGGCTCGGGTGAGGCCTTCCAGCTGGAGCTGTCGGGCCAGGGCACCGTCTACGTACAGGCGTCGGAGGAAAAGCTGTGACCGGTCCCGTCGTCCACGACGTCCATTCGCTCCCCGCCGACGACAACGTCCATGCGTACGCCTTCAGCGTCGAGCTGGACGGCCAGTGGTTCCTGCAGAAGGGGAAGATGATCGCCTACTACGGGCAGATCGACTTCCACGGCATCGGACACGGCCGTCTGGACCGCCTGATCGCCGGAAGTTTCCATTCGCCACTGCACGCCGCGGACTGGGTCGTTGCCGAGGGCCGCGGAAAGATGCTGCTCGCGGACCGTGCCTTCGATGTGAATTCCTTCGATCTGGAGGACGGCAATCTGACGATTCGCTCAGGCAACTTGCTCGCATTTCAGCCATCTCTGTCGCTGAAGCAGTCGATCATCCCGGGCTTTCTCACCCTCATCGGCACGGGCAAGTTCGTGGCCGCGTCCAACGGTCCGGTGGTCTTCATGGAGCCGCCGATCCGGGTGGACCCGCAGGCGCTCGTCGGCTGGGCGGACTGCCCCTCCCCGTGCCACCACTACGACCACCAGTACCTGCAGGGATTCCTGGGCGGACTGCGGGCGCACACCGGGATCGGCGGGGCGTCCGGAGAGGAGCACCAATTCGAGTTCGTCGGGGCCGGCACGGTCCTGCTGCAGTCGACGGAGCAGTTGATGCCGGAGCTGGAGACCGGTGCGGTACCCACCGAAGCGGGCGTTCCGGGCGGCGGCGGACACGTCCCGCAAAGTGGCTCACAACTGCCCCAGCTCCCCGGCAACCTCGGGAGCCTCCAGCGCCGCTTCGGGCTGTGAGCGGTACTCTGCGGACGGTGACCTCGAACGTCTGACCAACAACCGGCCCCCCGCCGGACGAGGCACCACCCCCGGCCTGATTAATTCACTATTCAACTTTTACGGGTAGAATTCACTCCATGACGACCGACAGCGACACCCCCTGGCTGACCGACCAGGAGCAGTGTGCCTGGCGCACCCACCTCGATGTCAGCAGGCTGCTGATGCACCAACTCGAGCGCGATCTGCAACCGTTCGGCCTGACGAACAACGACTACGAGATCCTGGTCAACCTCTCCGAGGCCGAGGACCGACGCCTCCGGATGAGCGACCTGGCAGCCAGCACCCTGCAGTCCAAGAGCCGTCTCTCCCACCAGATCACCCGGATGGAGAACGCCGGCCTGGTGCGCCGCGAGAGCTGCGAGTCGGACCGCCGTGGCCTCTACGCCGTCCTCACCGACGAAGGCTGGGACACCATGCGCCGGGTCGCCCCGCACCATGTCGCCTCGGTCCGCAAGCACTTCATCGACCTCTTCACCTCCGAGGACCTCCAGGCGCTGCGGACCTCGCTCACTCCGGTGGCCGAACACCTCCGCAAGGAGCGCGGCGGCCTCTGACCGGCCGGCCTCGGCCCCGGACCGGGCCGAGGCCCCGTCGCCGGGCCGCCACGGGCTCAGTCGGCCACCGGCAGCCGCAGCTCGAACACCGATCCCGTGCGCACGGCCAGCGAACCGCCGTGCCGCACCGCGACATCGCGCGCGATGGCCAGCCCCAGCCCGGCCCCGCCGTCGTCCCGTGCCCGTGCGTCATCGAGCCGGACGAACCGCTCGAAGATCCGCTCCCGCTCGCTCTCCGGCACCCCGGGCCCGTCGTCCTCGACCCGCAGCACCGCCCACTCCCCCTCGCGCACCACGGCCACCCGCACGGACGAGACGGCATGCCGCTGCGCGTTGTCCAGCAGGTTCCCCAGCACCCGCCCCAACTGACCGCGGGATCCGGCCACTTCCGCACTCGCCAGCTCCCCGGCCCGCACCGGGATCCGGTCCGCGACCCGCTGCGAGCTCTCCTCGCGCACCATCGCCGCCAGATCGACCCGGGCACCGGCCGGCCGCTCCCCCGCGTCCAGCCGGGCCAGCAGCAGCAGATCCGCCGCCAGCCGCTGCAGCCGCACGGTGTCCTCCACCGCGCCCGGCACATCCAGCAACTCCGGGTGCGCCACCCCCACTTCCAGCTGCGTCCGCAGACTCGCGATCGGGCTGCGCAGCTCGTGCGAGGCGTCCGCGACGAACCGCCGCTGCCGCTCCACGGACGACTCCAGCGCCGCCAGCGTCTCGTTGGTCGTCCGCGCCAGCCGGCCGATCTCGTCCTTCGACGACGGCACCGGCACCCGCCGGCTCAGATCCGTACTCGCCGTGATCGCGGCCATCTCCCCGCGAATCCCCTCCACCGGCCGCAGCGCCCGCCGGGTCACCAGCCAGGTCACCCCCGCCACCACCACGAGCAGCAGCGGCAGCCCCACCAGCATGGCGTCCCGCACCGACCCGACGGCGTCCCGCTCCGGCGCCAGCGCCGACCCCGCGCGCACCGTCGCCTGCTCACCGCGGATGTCCTTGGCCTCGACCACCGCGAACCGGTAGTCGGCCACCGTCCCGTCGACGTCCGCCGTCCCGTCCCGGTACACGACATCGTCGTCGACCTCGCCCGACTTGAGCCCCTGCTCGTCCTCGTCCTCGCCGTCCTCGTCATCCCCCGACGGCGCGACGCTCCCCGCGCCCTGCGACGTCTTCGCCACGCGCTTCCCGTCGACGGCCCGCACGTCCTCACCGACCGCCAGCACCCGCCCGTTCTCGGCGGCGACCACCACCGGATGGTCCTCACCGTCCGGCAGATCCAGCTGGTCGTACGGCTTGCCCGTCGCGATCTGCTCGGCCACCGAGCGCGCCGCGACCTGCGCCTGCAGACCGGCCTGGTCCTGCAGATTGCCCTGCAGCACCAGCAGCACCGCCGTACCCGCCGCGATCAGCGCCAGGGCCACCACCACGGTCGCCCCGGCCGCCGCCCTGGCCCGTACCGAGCCCAGCACGCTACCCACCGGCCACCAGCCGGTATCCCGCGCCGCGCACCGTCACGATGTGGCCGGCGCCGAGCTTGCGCCGCAGTGCGCTCACGTACACCTCGATGATGTTGACATCGCCCTCATAGGCGAAGTCCCAGACGTGCTCCAGGATCTCCGCCTTGGAGACCACCTCGCCCGCCCGCACCGCCAGCTGCTCCAGCACGGCGAACTCCTTCGTCGTCAGCGTCACTTCGACGCCGTCCCGCTCGACCCGACGCGCCCCCTGGTCGATGGCCAGCGACCCCACCTGCAGCACCGGCGGCGCGGTCCGGCCGCGCCGCCGCAGCAGCGCCTTCACCCGCGCCACCAGCACCACATACGAGAACGGCTTGGTCAGATAGTCGTCGGCGCCGGTGTCCAGCCCCTCGGCCTCGTCGTACTCGCCGTCCTTGGCGGTCAGCATCAGAATCGGCACCTCATGGCCGGCCGCACGCAGCGCCCCGCACACGCGGTAGCCGTTCATGCCCGGCAGCATGATGTCGAGCACGACCAGGTCGTAGCTCTCCTCACTCGCCTGATGGAGCCCCGCCAGACCGTCGTGCACCACATCGACCGCGTACCCCTCGGCCATCAGCCCCTTGGCCAGTGACAGGGCCAGCCGCTTCTCGTCCTCCACGATCAGGAGACGGTAGGGAGGGTGAGCGGCGGATCCGGGCGGGCGGTGCTGCGTGACGTGCGGGTGCATGCGCTCACCATGTCATCCCCTTCCTGAAGCTCCCTTCAGGCACCTTCAGGTCCCCTTCAGCTTCGTTCGGCCAGTGTGTGGCCACAGCCGATCGCAAGGGGAGACACCATGAAGCGCCAACTGATCATCGCCACCGCCGCCGCGGCCGCCCTCGTCGCCGCCGGCACGGTCACCGCCGTCGCGGTCAGCAACGACGGCTCCGGCACCGCCCGGTCCGGCGCACCGGTCACGGCACAGCCGGCCGCCCATGACGCGGGCTCCGGCACCGCCCAGGTGCAGGACGGCCGGTCCAGCATCCGTATGCAGGACGACGACGCCAACGGCCAGGAGGACATCCGCGAGGCCCGCACCGCCAAGGTGACCGCGTCGGACGCCGCGGCCGCCGCCGTCAAGGCCGTCCCCGGCACCGTGGCCGGCCTCGACCTGGACGCGGACCGTCCCGGCCTGGTCTGGGACGCGGACGTACTGGGCAAGGACGGCAAGTGGCACGAGGTCACCCTCGACGCCGGCAACGCACGGGTGCTGAACCAGCACATCGACAACGAGGACGACGACGCCCGCGAGCGCGCCGCCCTCCACAACGCCCGGACCGACGCCGGGGCCGCCGCCCGTACCGCCGCGGCCTCGCACGGCACCGTGACCTCCGTCGAACTGGACGACGACCGGGCCAAGGCGGTCTGGGAGGTCGAGACGGTCACGAACGACGGCAAGGAGCACAAGCTGCTGGTCGACCCGCAGTCCGGCAAGCTGAGCGCCGTTCCGGCGCATGACGCCGACGACGACAACGACGACGACGGCGCGGACGACTGACCCGCCGCTCCACCAACTTGGGCCCCACCCACCTCACCGTGGGCGGGGCCTTCGGCTGTGGCTGGGGCCGGTGCGGGTTTGCCGTGGGCTGGGGCCGTTTCGCCTACGGGTTGTGGGTGGTGGGTCGGAGGGGACGCCCGGTAAGCCGTCCTCGGCGCGGGCGACGCGGGTCCCAGAGGTTCTTCACCCCGTTGTTCGCTCCGGGTCCTGCGGGCGGCTCACCGGACATCCCCTCCGACCGCCGTACGTACGCGGCCGTCCCGCCGTACCGATCACCGTCACCAACCCCATACGGCACCCCTTGGCAGGGACCTGGCCATTCCACCCGCAGATTGGGCACGACCGAGGTGGGGGCCGTAACGGACGGTGTCACCGGCCGGCAGCCGGCAACGCTGAACGGTTGGAGGGGATGTACCGGTGCCCGCCCGCAGGACTGGAGCGAACGCCGGGGTGCTCAATCGCACGTAGCCGCGTCGCCCGCGCCGAGGACGGGTACCGGTGCGTCCCCTCCGACCCCCGCGGCAACCACACACCCCGCAAAACCCCAGCCCCCACCAGCCCGCAGAAGTCAGGCAACGGATCGGCCGCGCCACGCAGGGGCGCGGGGAACTGCGCGACCAGCCACAACGCACCCGCAGACAAACAACGCCACCCCCCGGGCGGCACCCGCCTCAGTCCCCGTTGGTCAGCCCATCGACCAGCTCATCGGCCGCCCGATAGGGATCCGTCTCGCCGGAGACGATGCGCTCGGCCAGCGCATCCAGTCGGCGATCGCCACGCAGATCGCCGATCCGCTCGCGGAGCGCCGTGACCGCGATCGTCTCGACCTCGTGGGCCGCGCGGGAGCGGCGCCGCTGGGCGAGGACGCCGTGCTCCTCCATCCAGGCCCGGTGCTTCTCCAGCGCCTCGACGACCTCGTCGACACCCTCGCCACGCGCCGCGACGGTCTTGACGATCGGCGGCCGCCAGTCACCCGGCGCACGGGATTCGCCGAGCCCCAGCATGTGGTTGAGCTCGCGGGCGGTCGCATCGGCCCCGTCCCGGTCCGCCTTGTTGACGACGTAGACGTCGCCGATCTCCAGGATCCCGGCCTTGGCCGCCTGAATGCCGTCGCCCATGCCGGGCGCGAGCAGCACCACGCTCGTATCGGCCTGGGAGGCGATCTCCACCTCGGACTGGCCGACGCCGACCGTCTCGACGAGGACCACGTCACAGCCCGCCGCGTCCAGGACGCGGATCGCCTGTGGTGCGGCCCAGGCCAGGCCGCCCAGATGGCCGCGGGTGGCCATGGAGCGGATGTAGACGCCGGGGTCGGAGGCGTGCTCCGACATCCGGACCCGGTCGCCGAGCAGCGCGCCGCCGGAGAACGGGGAGGACGGGTCGACGGCGAGCACGCCGACCCGTTTGCCCATCTTGCGATAGGCCGTCACCAGCGCGGAGGTGGTGGTGGACTTGCCCACACCGGGCGAGCCGGTCAGCCCGACCACATAGGCGTTGCCGGTGAGCGGCGCCAGGGCCGCCATCACCTCGCGCAGCTCCGGTGACGCCCCCTCCACGAGGGAGATCAGCCGCGCCACGGCCCTCGGCCGGCCCTGCCGTGCCTGTTCCACCAGCTGGGGGACGTCCACCATCGCCGCTCGGCTCCTTCGACTCGCTCGTATCGCGATTCGGCCCGCTCGTACGCACCGGCGTACGAGCTCCCGCTTACTTACCCGGTACGCGGATGATCAGCGCGTCGCCCTGACCGCCGCCACCACACAGCGCGGCGGCACCCACGCCACCGCCCCGCCGGCGCAGCTCCAGCGCGAGATGCAGCACGATCCGGGCGCCGGACATCCCGATCGGGTGACCCAGCGCAATGGCGCCGCCATTGACATTCACCTTTTCCGGGGACACCCCCAGGTCCTTCATCGACTGCACGGCGACGGCCGCGAACGCCTCGTTGATCTCGATCAGGTCAAGATCGTCGACGGCGAGGCCGTCCTTCTTCAGGGCGTGGTTGATGGCGTTGGAGGGCTGGGACTGGAGCGAGTTGTCCGGGCCCGCGACATTGCCGTGCGCACCGATCTCCGCGATCCATTCCAGGCCGAGCTCCTGGGCCTTGGCCTTGCTCATGACGACGACCGCGGCGGCGCCGTCGGAGATCTGCGAGGAGGTGCCGGCGGTGATCGTGCCGTCCTTGGCGAAGGCCGGCCGGAGCTTGCCGAGCGACTCCGCGGTGGTCTCGCCGCGGATGCCCTCGTCCTGGCTGAAGACGACCGGCTCGCCCTTGCGCTGCGGGATCTCCACGGGGGTGATCTCGGCCTCGAAGAGCCCGTTCTTCTGGGCGGCGGCGGCCCGCTGGTGGGAGCGCGCGGCGACCTCGTCCTGCTCCGGTCGGGCGATGCCCAAACGGGTGTTGTGCTTCTCGGTCGACTCGCCCATGGCGATGCCTTCGTAGGCGTCCGTGAGGCCGTCGTGCGCCATCGCGTCGAGCATCTCGACCGCGCCGTACTTGAAGCCCTCACGGGACTTCGGGAGCAGGTGCGGGGCGTTGGTCATGGACTCCTGGCCGCCGGCGACGATGACATCGAACTCGCCGGCGCGGATGAGCTGGTCGGCCAGCGCGATGGCGTCGAGGCCGGAGAGACAGACCTTGTTGACGGTCAGCGCGGGGACGTTCATGGGGATCCCGGCCTTGACGGCGGCCTGGCGTGCCGGGATCTGCCCTGCCCCGGCCTGGAGCACCTGGCCCATGATCACGTACTGCACCTGGTCGCCGCCGATGCCCGCCCGGTCGAGTGCCGCCTTGATGGCGACGGCGCCCAGGTCGGCGCCGGAGAAGGTCCGCAGGGATCCCAGGAGCCGGCCCATGGGGGTGCGCGCTCCCGCCACGATCACTGAGGTGCTGCCGTTCGTGCCGTTCGTTGCAGACATGCGGTGCGGCCTTCCTTTGCAGGGAAGTTAACGAGGGTTCCCGTCAATGTACTGAGCGGTACCCGCCGGGTCACCGGCAAGCGGGTGTGATCGCGCGCACGTTGCGTAACCAGCCGTGTGGGCGGTGCACTGGAGCCATGCTGACGCGAATCGACCACATCGGGATCGCCTGTTTCGACCTCGACAAGACTGTCGAGTTCTACCGTGCCACGTATGGCTTCGAGGTGTTCCACACCGAGGTCAACGAGGAGCAAGGGGTCCGGGAGGCCATGCTCAAGATCAATGAGACGTCGGACGGCGGCGCCTCGTATTTGCAGCTTCTGGAGCCCACCCGCGAGGACTCCGCGGTGGGCAAGTGGCTTGCCAAGAACGGCGAGGGGGTGCACCACATCGCCTTCGGCACCGCGGATGTGGACGGCGACTCCGAGGCCATCCGCGGCAAGGGCGTCCGGGTCCTCTACGACGAGCCCAGGACGGGTTCGATGGGGTCCCGGATCACCTTCCTGCACCCCAAGGATTGTCACGGAGTGCTCACCGAACTCGTCACCGCGGCGCCCGCCGGCTCGGCGGACCACTGACCTTCACCTTCCCCGGCCGGTAGAGTGCAGCTTCGGCCGGGGTAAGGGAGTGGGGCTCGGTCCATACCCTGCCGATGATCTGACACCATTTCTTCGGAAGGGTCAGCTCCGATGGGCGCGAGTCCGGTACGACGTGACGTGTACGGGACGAGCGCCGCAGGACCGGAGACGGCCGCCACCATGACCAGGGGACGGATGGGACCGCGCAGTGCGGGGCAACGACCGCTACGAGGCTGACGACCACCTCTCGCAGTTCGAGGCCGAGATGGAGCGGCTGAAGACGGAGCGGGACAAGGCCGTTCAGCACGCCGACGACCTCGGCTATCAGGTCGAGGTGCTGCGCGCCAAGCTCCATGAGGCGCGCCGCAACCTCGCGACCCGTCCTGCCTACGACAACGTCAGTCATCAGGCCGAACAGCTGCTGCGCAATGCGCAGATCCAGGCGGACCAGCTGCGTACCGATGCCGAGCGTGAGCTGCGCGAGGCACGGGCACAGACCCAGCGGCTGCTGCAGGAGCAGGCCGAGCGGCAGTCCCGGCTGGAGGCCGAGCTGCACGCCGAGGCGGTCAGCCGCCGGCAGCGGCTCGACGAGGAGCTCAACGAGCGCCGGCAGACCGTCGAATCGCATGTCAACGAGAACGTCGCCTGGGCCGAACAGCTGCGTGCCCGTACGGAGTCGCAGGCCCGCCGGCTCATGGAGGAGTCCCGCAGGGAGGCCGAGCAGGCGCTGGCGGCCGCGCGGGCCGAGGCACAGCGGCTGGCCGAACGCGCCCGTGAGCGGCTCGGCACCGAGGCCGAGGAGGCCCGCGCCGAAGCGGAAAGCATCCTGCGCCGGGCGCGTACGGACGCCGAGCGGCTGCTGAACGCCGCCTCCAGCCAGGCCCAGGAGGCCACCGACCAGGCCGAGCAGCTGCGTACCAGCGTCGGCACCGAGTCGGAGGAGGCCCGCCGGCAGGCCGCGGAGCTGACCCGCACCGCCGAGGCCCGCGTCCAGGAGGCGGACAAGGCGCTGCGCGAGGCGCGCGCCGAGGCGGAGAAGCTGGTCGACGAGGCGCAGCAGAGCGCCACCAAGCGGCTGACGGCGGCCGAATCGGACAATGAGCAGCGCACCCGTACGGCCAAGGCGGAGATCGCCCGGCTGGTCGGTGAGGCCACCAAGGAGGCCGAGGCGCTCAAGGCCGAGGCCGAGCAACTGCGGTCGGACGCCCGCGCGGAGGCCGACCGGCTGGTCGCCGAGGCGCAGGAGTCCGCCCGGTCCAAGGCGGCGGAGGACTCCGCGGCACAGCTGGCGAAGGCCGCGCGCTCCGCCGAGGAGGTGCTGACCAAGGCGTCGGAGGACGCCAAGGCCACCACCAAGGCCGCCGCCGAGGAGGCCGAACGGCTGCGCAAGGAGGCCGAGTCCGAGGCGGACCGGCTGCGCGAGGAGGCCCACGACACCGTGGCGCAGCTCAAGGGCGCCGCGAAGGACGACACCAAGGAGTACCGCGCCAAGACCGTCGAACTCCAGGAGGAGGCACGGCGGCTGCGCGGTGAGGCGGAGCAGCTGCGCGCGGACGCGGTCGCCGAGGGCGAGCGGATCCGCGGCGAGGCCCGCCGGGAGGCGGTCCAGCAGATCGAGGAGGCGGCCGGGACCGCCGAGGAGCTGCTGGCGAAGGCCAAGTCGGACGCCGAGGAGACCCGTTCGGGTGCCGTCGCGGAGAGCGAGCGGGTGCGGACGGAGGCCATCGAGCGTGCCTCGGCACTGCGCCGGCAGGCCGAGGAGGCGCTGGAGCGGTCCCGTTCGGAGGCCGAGGAGCTGCTCACCGAGGGCGCCCAGGCCGCGGAGATGGTGACCACCGAGGCGGAGGAGTCCGCCGCACGGCTGCGCGCGGAGGCCGAGCAGGCCGCCGAGGAGCGGCGCGCCGAGGCGCAGGACGAGCTGGACCGGCTGCACAGCGAGGCCGAGGAGAAGGTCACCGCCGCCGAGCGGTCGCTGCGCGACGCCCGCGCGGAGGCCGAGCGGCTGCGCCGGGAGACGCAGGAGGAGGCGGCCCGCCTCAAGGCGGAGTCGGCGGAGCGGCGCCGGACGCTGCAGCAGCAGGCCGAGGAGGAGGCCGAGCGGCTGCGCACGGAGGCCGCCGAGGACGCGTCGTCGGCGCGTTCCGAGGCCGAGTCGGTGGCCGTACGGCTGCGCACCGAGGCGTCGGCCGAGGCGGAGCGGCTGAAGGCGGAGGCGCAGGAGACCGCGGACCGGGTCCGGGCCGAGGCGGCCACGGCCGCCGAGCGCACGGGTGCGGAGGCGGCGCAGGCGCTGGCCGCCGCCCAGGAGGAGGCCGCACGGCGGCGCCGGGAGGCCGAGCAGCTGCTGGGCGAGGCCCGCGAGGAGGCCCACCAGGAGCGCACCGCGGCGCGCGAGCAGAGCGAGGAGCTGCTGGCGTCGGCCCGTACGCGGGTGGGCGAGGCGCAGGAGGAGGCCCAGCGGCTGGTCGAGGACGCGGACCGGCGGGCGGGCGAGCTGGTGGCGGCGGCCGAGCAGACCGCGCAGCAGGTGCGGGACTCGGTCGCGGGGCTGCACGAGCAGGCCGGTGAGGAGATCGCCGGGCTGCGTTCGGCGGCCGAGCACGCCGCGGAGCGCACCAAGGCCGAGGCGCAGGACGAGGCGGACCGGATCCGCAGGGACGCCTACGAGGAGCGGGAGCGCGCCTCGGAGGACGCGGCGCGGGCCCGTGCGGAGGCGCAGGAGGCGACGGAGGCCGCGAAGTCCCTTGCCGAGCGGGCGGTTTCCGAGGCCATCGAGGAGGCCGACGGGCTGCGCGCCGAGGCGGCCGGGGTGGTGGACGAGGCGCGCCGGGAGGCCGACGCGGCGCGGACCGAGGCCGCCGAGCAGGCCGACCGGCTGGTGTCGGAGGCGACCAACCGGGCCGAGAAGCTGGTGGCGGACGCCACGGCGAAGGCACAGCAGCTGCGTACCGACGCCTCGGACGCGCTGGCGGCCGGCGAGCAGGACGCGGCGCGGGCCCGTGCGGAGGCGCGGGACGACGCGAACCGGATGCGCTCGGACGCCGCGGAGCAGGCGGACCGGCTGATCACCGAGGCGCGTGCGGAGGCCGAACGGATTGTCACCGAGGCCACCGAGCTGACGTCTTCGGCGCAGGACGACGCGGACCGTACGGTCCAGGAGGCCCAGCAGGCCGCCGAGCGGCTGCGGGCCGACGGCGAGCAGCAGGCGCAGCGCCTGGTGGCGGAGGCGACCGAGACGGCGGAGCGGCTGCGGGCCGAGGCGGCCGAGGCGCTGGAGGAGGCCCGCAGGGACGCGGACCGCACCGGCGACGAGGCGCGCAAGGCGGCCAACAAGACGCGTTCGGACGCCGCGGAGCAGGCCGACGAGCTGATGTCGGAGGCCGCGACCGAGGCCGAGCGGCTGCGCACGGAGGCGGCGGAGACGACCGCGGACGCCGAGCGGGACGCGGACCGTACCCGGGCCGATGCCCGGGAGCAGGCCGACCGGATGCTGGCGACGGCCACCGCGGAGGCGGACCGGCTGCGGACGGAGGCGGCCGAGACGGTCACCGCCGCGCAGGAGCACGCCAACCGCACCCGTAACGACTCCGCGAAGCTCAAGGAGGACGCCGAGGCGGCGGCCGAGCAGACCCGGAACGAGGCCCAGCAGGAGGCGGACCGGCTGCTCGACGAGGCACGCAAGGAGGCCGCCAAGCGCCGCGGGGACGCGGCCGAGCAGGCGGACCAGCTCGTCGCCAAGGCCCAGGAGGAGGCGCTCAAGGCGGCCACCGCCGCCGAGGAGCAGGCCGACACCATGGTCGGGGTGGCCCGCAAGGAGGCCGAGCGGCTGGTCTCGGAGGCCACCACCGACGGCAATGCCCGGGTGGAGAAGGCCCGTACGGACGCGAACACGATGCTGGAGGAGGCCCGCCGCGACGCCACCGGTATCCGGGACCGCGCCGAGGAGCTGCGGCAGCGGATCGAGTCCGAGGTCGAGGAGCTGCACGAGCGGGCCCGCCGGGAGTCGGCGGAGACGATGAAGAACGCCGGCGAGCGGGTCGACAAGCTCATCGCGCAGGCCACCGCCCAGCAGGTGGAGGCCGAGGAGAAGGCCGACCGGATGGTGGCCGACGCGAACAGCGAGGCGAGCAAGGTCCGGATCTCGGCGGTGAAGAAGGCCGAGGGCCTGATCAAGGAGGCCGAGAACAAGAAGGCCGAGGCGGTGCGCGACGCGGAGCGGATGCGCACCGAGGCCGAGGCGGAGGCCACCCGGATCGTGGACGAGGGCAAGCGGGAGCTGGAGGTGCTGGTGCGCCGCCGGGAGGACATCAACGCCGAAATCTCCCGCGTTCAGGACGTTCTGGAAGCCCTGGAATCGTTCGAGGCACCCGGCGGGGGCGGGGAAGGAAAGGGTGCTGGTGTGAAGGCGGCCGCGGGGGCGGGTGCAACTCGTTCGAGTGGCAAGCAGTCTGAGGGGTAGCCACTCAAATGAGGGGTCATTCTCCAGATCAAACGGGCAATGACTCGATGACACGCCGTTGTGACCCCTAGGATTCTCCTTATCACCTCACCGGTCTCTTCGACAGGAACCCCATGAGCGACACTTCCTCCCCCTTCGGCTTCGAGCTCGTGCGGCGTGGGTACGACCGCGGTCAGGTGGACGACCGCATTACGAAGCTCGTCGCCGACCGCGACAGCGCGCTGGCCCGCATCACGTCGCTGGAAAAGCGGATCGAGGAGCTGCACCTCGAAACGCAGAACGCCCAGGCGCAGGTCAATGACGCCGAACCGTCCTACGCGGGCCTCGGTGCACGCGTGGAGAAGATCCTCCGGCTCGCCGAAGAGGAGGCGAAGGATCTGCGCGAGGAGGCCCGGCGGGCCGCCGAGCAGCACCGGGAGCTGGCCGAGTCGGCCGCCCAGCAGGTCCGTAACGACGCCGAGTCGTTCGCCGCCGAGCGCAAGGCGAAGGCGGAGGACGAGGGCGCCCGGATCGTCGAGAAGGCCAAGGGCGAGGCGTCCACGCTGCGCGCCGAGGCACAGAAGGACGCGCAGTCCAAGCGCGAGGAGGCGGACTCCCTCTTCGAGGAGACCCGCGCCAAGGCCGCGCAGGCCGCCGCGGACTTCGAGACCAACCTCGCCAAGCGCCGTGAGCAGTCCGAGCGCGACCTGGCCTCGCGTCAGGCCAAGGCCGAGAAGCGGCTCGCGGAGATCGAGCACCGCGCCGAGCAGCTCCGCCTGGAGGCCGAGAAGCTGCGTACGGACGCGGAGCGCCGGGCCCGCCAGACGGTGGAGACCGCGCAGCGCCAGGCCGAGGACATCGTGGCGGACGCCAACGCCAAGGCGGACCGGATCCGCAGCGAATCCGAGCGCGAGCTCGCGGCGCTGACGAACCGCCGCGACTCCATCAACGCGCAGCTGACCAACGTCCGCGAGATGCTGGCGACGCTGACCGGTGCGGCGGTGGCCGCGGCCGGTGCCCCCGGTGAGGACGAGACGGTCTCCCGCGGCGTCCCCGCCCAGCAGAGCCGCTGACCTCCCCCAGCTATCGCTGGGAGGTGCCCCCGGGCAGCTCCGCTTCCGCCCAGCTGTTGCGCGCCCCCGTACCGCCCCTGAGGCGTTGCGGGGGCGCGGTGCGTACCGGGGGTCAGCCGGGCGGCCCCGCCCCGGTGGCAGGGGCCCCCGGGCGCGCCTAGCGTGCTCTACATGATCGAGCTCGAGGGGCTGACCAAGCATTACGGCGACAAGGTCGCCGTGGACCACCTCACGTTCACGGTGCGGCCCGGTATCGTCACCGGCTTCCTCGGCCCGAACGGCGCGGGCAAGTCGACGACCATGCGGATGATGCTCGACCTGGACAACCCGACGGCGGGGACGGTCCGGATCGACGGCAAGCACTACCGGCAGCTGAAGGATCCACTCACCTATATCGGGGCGCTGCTGGAGGCGAAGGCGGTGCACGGCGGCCGGAGCGCCGCCAACCATCTGCTGTGTCTGGCACAGAGCAACGGCATTCCCCGCAGACGGGTCGCCGAGGTGCTGGACACCGTCGGGCTGAGCGCGGTCGCCAAGAAGCGCTCGAAGGGCTTCTCACTCGGTATGAGCCAGCGGCTCGGTATCGCCGCGGCGCTGCTCGGCGACCCCCAGGTGCTGCTCTTCGACGAGCCGGTCAACGGGCTCGACCCCGAAGGCATCCATTGGATCCGCAATCTGATGAAGAACCTCGCCGGCCAGGGCCGTACGGTCTTCGTCTCCTCGCATCTGATGAGCGAGATGGCGCTGACCGCGGAGCATCTGATCGTGATCGGGCAGGGCCGGCTGATGGCCGACACCTCGATGAAGGACTTCATCCACCAGAACTCGCGGTCGTACGTCCGGATGCGGTCCCCGCAGCAGGAGAAGCTGCTGGATCTGCTGCACGACGAGGGCATCGACGCGGTGGCCGTGGGCAACGGGTCGCTGGAGATCGACGGGGTCCCCGCCGACCGGCTGGGCGAACTGGCCGCCCGGCATCAGCTGGTACTGCATGAGCTCAGCCCTCAGCAGGCCTCCCTGGAGGACGCGTTCATGCAGCTGACGGCCGAGTCGGTGGAGTATCACGCGCACGACGGCGAACCGGTGCCGGACCGGCCCGCCGCACGGCCCGCGGGAGAACCGCAGCCGGCCGGGGCACGGCCGGGCAAGCCGCAGCCGACCGGCTGGGGCGCGGACTGGCAGAAGAAGAGGAGCTGACGGATGGGGGCGCTGGGGCAGGTCATTCGGTCGGAGTGGACCAAGATCAGGTCGGTGCGGTCCACGGTGTGGACGCTGGGCATCGCCGTGGTGGTCACCATCGGGCTGGGCGTGCTGATCTGCACCCTGGCCACCAACGACTTCAGCTCGATGCCGGCCCGGGACCGGCTGGCGTTCGACGCCACCAACATCAGCTTCGCCGGGATGGGCCTGGGCCAGCTGGCGATGATCGTCTTCGGGGTGCTGGTGGTCTCGAACGAGTACAGCACCGGCATGATCCGCGCCTCGCTGGCAGCCGTACCGCAGCGCGGCACCTTTCTGTTCTGCAAGCTGCTGGTGGCCACCGCGCTGGTCTTCGTCGTCGGACTCGCCACCAGCTTCGTGACGTTCTTCGCCGGCCAGGCGGTGCTCGGTGACCTCCGGGCGCACCTCGGCGATCCGGGCGTGCTGCGCGCGGTGATCGGCGGCGGGCTCTACATGACGCTGATCGCGCTGTTCTCGATGGCGGTGGCCACGATGCTGCGCAGCCCGATGCTCTCGCTGGGCATCCTGATGCCGTTCTTCTTCCTGATCTCGAACATTCTCGGAAATGTCTCGGCGACCCGGAAAATCGGCCGCTATCTGCCGGACCAGGCGGGCTCGAAAATCATGCAGGTGATCCCCCGGGCCAACGACGAGGTGCCGTACGGCCCGTGGGGCGGGCTCGGCATCATGATCGCCTGGACGGTGGTCGCGCTGGTCTGCGGGTTCGTGTTGTTGAAGAAGCGCGACGCGTAGCGCTGCGCTGGGCTTTTGGCGTACGTGGTTGGGTGCCGGTCCGCTGCGCTTTGCCTGCGGCGTACGTTGCCGGGGCGGCGCCGATTCGCCTGCGGCGGGCTCTCTGTCCGCTGCGTGGGCTGTTGGGTGCGGCGCCGATTCGCCTGCGGCGGGCTGTTTGTCCGCTGTGCGGGGCTGTTGGGTGCGGCGCCGATTCGCCTGCGGCGGGCTGTTTGTCCGCTGCGCGGGGCTGTTGGGTGCGGCGCCGATTCGCCTGCGGCGGGCTGTTTGTCCGCTGCGCGGGGCTGTTGGGTGCGGTGACGGGTCTCCGGGGCTTGGTGTGTGGACTGCTTCGCTTTACGTCCACACACCAAGCCCCGGAGACCCGTCACCTCCCGTGGGTGGTAAGGGTTGGGGTGGGTGGGGTGGGTGTCACCTGTGGCGATTGACGGGAACCGTCAATGTCCGGATAGCCTCCTAACCCTCACGGGGGTACGAGGGCGCCTCTGCCCCGACCATCTTGCGAGGGGCGGAGAATGATCGAGGCAGTCGGCCTGACGAAGCGCTACGGCGCCAAGACGGCCGTGTACAACCTGTCGTTCCAGGTACGGCCGGGCACGGTGACCGGCTTCCTGGGGCCCAACGGCTCCGGCAAGTCCACGACGATGCGCATGATCCTGGGCCTGGACGCACCGACCTCGGGGCGTGCCACCATCGCCGGCCGTCCCTTCCGCAGCCTCCCCAACGCTCCCCGCCAGGTGGGCGCACTGCTCGACGCCAAGGCCGTGCACGGCGGGCGCAGTGCGCGTCAGCATCTGCTCTCGCTCGCCCAGGTGTCCGGCATCCCGGCCCGCCGGGTCGACGAGGTGCTCGGCGTGGTCGGTCTGCAAGACGTCGCGGGGCGGCGCAGCAACGGCTTCTCGCTCGGGATGGGCCAGCGGCTCGGTATCGCCGCGGCGCTGCTCGGCGACCCCCAGGTGCTGCTCTTCGACGAGCCGGTCAACGGACTCGACCCCGAAGGCATCCTGTGGGTGCGCAATCTGATGAAGCAGCTGGCGAGCGAGGGCCGTACGGTCTTCGTCTCCTCGCATCTGATGAGCGAAATGGCGCTGACCGCCGAGCACTTGATCGTGATCGGCCGGGGGCAGCTGCTGGCGGATATGTCCGTGAAGGACTTCATCTCGGCCAACTCCGCCGATTTCGCCCGGGTCCGCACCCCGGACACCGAGCCGGAGCAGCGCGAGAAGCTGACCGCGGCGATCGGTGAGGCCGGCGGGCAGACCGCGCCCGAACCGGACGGTGCGCTGCGGGTGACCGGGCTGCCGCTCCCCCGCATCAGCGAGCTCGCGCATCAGGCCGACGTCCGGCTGTGGGAGCTGTCGCCGCACCAGGCCTCCCTGGAAGAGGCGTACATGCAGATGACGCAGGGCGCCGTGGACTACCGCTCGACGGCGGACGCGCGGGCCGGCCTCCAGGAGGCCCCCGCCGGGTACGCCCCGCAGGGTGGCGCACCGCAGGGGTTTGCGGGCGGCCCGGGGTACCCGGGTGGCCAGCCGGGTCTTCCCGGCCAGGTGCCGGCCGGTGTTCCCGGTCAGGGGCAGCCGAATCCGTACGCCCAGCAGGCACCGGGCTATCCGCCGCCCGCGCAAGGCCACCCGTACGGGGGACCCGAGCCGTACGGTGCGCCTCACCCGTACGGGCAACAGCCCGCCGCGCCGATGCCGCCCGCGGCTCCCGCCGCCCCCGCCGCCCAGCCCACGCCGCACCACGAGGACGCCCGATGACCAGCCCTCAGCAGCCGCAGCCCCAGCCGCAGCCTGAGCCCGGCCCCCACGACACCGGCGCACAGGAGCAGCCGGCACCGGCCGCGCCGCCGATGCCGCCCGCCGCGCCGCAGGGCATGCCGCCGCAGACGCCGCCCGCCCAGCAGCAGCCCGCCCAGCAGCCGGCACCGGAGCAGCCCGCGCCCGCCAAGGAGGCCGGGACGATGATGCTGCAGGCCCAGGCGGCGCCCGGGCAGCCCGCGCCCGCCAAGGAAGCGGGCACGATGATGCTGCAGGCCCAGGGCCAGCCGCCCGCTCAGGGGCAGGCGCCCCAAGCGCAGGCCCCGGCTCAGGGCGGGCAGGCACCCGCGCCGGCCCAGGGCCAGGCCCCCGCGCAGCCCGCCCCGGCCAGGGAAGCCGGGACGATGATGCTCCAGGCCCAGCAGTACCCCGAGCCGCGGCCGCTCGCGGCGCACGGGCCGGGCAAGGAAGCGGGCACGATGATGCTCCAGGCCCAGGCGCCCGCCCAGGCACCGGCACCGCCCCAGGCCCAGGCACCGGCACCGCCCCAGCAGCCCCAGAACCAGCCGCAGCAGCCGCCGGCCCAGCCGCACCCCCAGCAGTCGTTCGCCGGTGCGGGCGGCTACGTCTCGTCCATCCCCGTGCGCCCCACCCACCTCGGCCATGCGCTGCTCTCCGAGTGGACGAAGATCCGCTCGGTGCGCTCGACGATGTGGACACTGGGCGTGATGGTCCTGCTGACCGTGGGCATCGGTCTGCTGACGGGCGCGGTCATCGCCGGGCACAGCGACTCGCTCGGCCCCGAGTCACCGCTGAACTACGGCACCTTCGGCATGATGATGGGCCTGATCCCCCTGATCACGCTGGGCGTGCTGGTGATCTCCTCCGAGTACAGCACCGGAATGATCCGCACCACCCTCACGGCGAGCCCGGCCCGCGCCCGGGTCCTGACCGCCAAGGCGATCGTCTTCTTCGCCCTGAGCTTCGTCGTCACCCTGGTGACCACGACCGTGGTGGCCGTCGCGCAGTACTCCATGCTCAGCGACATGGCCAAGAGCGCACCGACCGGCGCGGAATGGTTCAAGGCCACGGTGGGTGTGAGCCTCTTCACCGCCATGATCGGGCTGCTCTCACTGGCCGTCGGTGCCCTGCTGCGCCACTCCGCGGGCGCGATCACCCTCATGGTCGGCGTCTACCTGCTGCCGTTGGTGCTGGCGATCTTCATGCAGGCGGAGAGCCTCAAGGACATCCAGACCTGGCTGCTGGAGTACGCGCTGCCCAGCCAGCTCAACGTGATGTACGACGTCGCCCTGACCTCGTCCGGCCCGTCCGGCTGGGAGCCCCTGTGGATCGTGACGGGCCTCGCGGCCGTCACCCTCGGGTCCGCCTACGCGGTCATCCACAAGCGCGACGTCTGAGACAGTCCGCCCCTAGTAGCGGGGCGCATTCCGGGACCGCTGGAGCCGCGCGCTCCGGCGGTCCCGTGCGTTCCAGCACGCCTTGTGCCAGTGCCGGCGGTCGTCGACATCGCCGTGCTGCGGCCAGGCGACGACATGCGGCACCCCGGGCGGGATCTCCTGGTCGCAGCCGGGGCAGCGGTAGTGCTTGGCGGCGCCGCCGCCCCCGACCATCCGGACGACCCACTCCTCGCCGCGCCACTCCTCGGTACGTTCCAGGCCGTAGCGGTCACCGCCCATGCGGTCAACGGGCTTCGCGCCGCCGTGCTGGCGGTTTCGACGCGGGGACACAGAGCACCTCGGAGAGTTACGGGGTCACGGGCTGTCACCAGCGTACGCGGCGCGGTCACGGCCGAACGCCCCTCGCCAGGATTCTGCGATCATCAGGAAATTTACCGTCAGGCCGTGCCCTTGGCACGTGTCACACGTTGTTGCCTGTAAGGGGGAGTCGCGTCGGCTGCGAGGAGGCAGAGAGCGATGCGCGTTGGGGCTTTCATCCTGGCCGCTCAATTCCCCGGTCAGGGACAGGGGGAAGCACTGCACCGCGCGGTGCGCTCCGCGGAGGTCGCGGAGGAGGCCGGACTCGACGATGTCTGGCTCGCGGAACACCACTTCGTACCGTACGGCGTCTGCCCGAATGCGGTGACGCTGGCCGCGCTGCTGCTGGGGCGGACCCGCCGGATCGGTGTCGGGACGGCGGTGAGCGTGCTGCCGACCCAGCATCCGGTAGCGCTCGGTGAGCAGGCGGCGTTGCTGCACCTCACCTCCGACGGCCGGTTCACGCTCGGCGTCGGCCGGGGCGGGCCCTGGATCGATCTGGAGGTCTTCGGCTCCGGGCTCGCCGCGTACGACCACGGCTTCCCGGAGTCACTCGATCTGCTGATGCGCTGGCTGCGGGAGCCCCGGGTCGGCGCGCAGGGCGAGCGCTATGCGTTCCGGGAGGTGGCGGTGGTGCCCCGGCCGGCCGAGGCACTGACCGATCCGGACGGATCCGGCCCGCCGGGCCCGCCGGTGGTGGTGGCCTGCACCTCCGCCTCGTCGGTCCGGACTGCCGCCGAGCGCGGACTCCCGATGCTGCTGGGGATGCACTGCGGCGACGAGGAGAAGGCGGAGATGGTCGCGCTGTGGCGGTCGGCCGCCCTGGAGGCCGGCCGGGACGGCGACGAGGTGGCCGCGGCCGCGCACGTCTCGGCAGGCGTGGTGCAGATCGCCGACGACCGCCAGGCGGCGGCGGAGACCCTCATGAAGGCGATGCCCGGCTGGCTGCAGCAGGGCCTGGGGGCGCATGTGACGGTCGACGGCCGCTATCGCGCGATGCGTGATCCGCTGGCCTATACGGAGCTGCTGTGCGGGCTGCATCCCGTCGGCCCGCCGCAGCTGTGCGCCGACCGGCTGGCGGCGACCTCGGAGCGTACGGGCATCACACGGTTCGCGCTGCTCGTCGAGGGCTCCGGCGACCTCGCGGCGACGGAGGAGAACGTACGCCGACTGGGCACGGAGGTCCTGCCCCAGCTGGGGTGACCGGTCCGGGTACGGCGGCCGCCTGCGGCTGCCGGGGACGGGTTGACCGTGCCTGTCGTGCGGTGGGCCTGTCGTGCGGTGGTGCGGTGGCGCCGTACTCGGAGGTCGGCGTGCTGTGGGTGGTGCTGCCGCTGGCGCACCGGCACGGTGCGTATCACAACCGTGTGCGGGCAGCGGCAGCAACTCCGTTCAGCAGTCGCGGAGTTCGGGCGACTGGTTCAGCAGCTGACCGCGGATGGACGTGAAGCGGGCCAGACGGTCGTCCACCGCCGGGTCGAGCGGGAAGACCGCGACCCGGTGGCAGTTCTGAAAAGCGAGCCGCACACCGAAGTGGCGCTCGAGCGAACCACGGATGGCGTCACTCGCCAGCGCGCGCAGCAGCTGGCCGCGCGCCTGCTCGTCCGGCGGCGGCGTCTGATTGTCGGCGAACTCTCCGCCGTCCACCTTCAGCTGGGCCACCAGAGAGCTGATCATCCCCCATGCGAAGGGCAGGGAGGTCCGGACGCAGTCGACAAATGCGGCTTCGTCGACCTCGCCTCGCTCGGCCTGTTCGAGGAGGGCCGGTGAGACGTCGAGCGACATGAGGTTCTCCTCTCGCGGCCCCGCCGGGACGGACGGGGCCTAGGGACGGGACAAGGGGCTTTGCGACGGAGCGTGTTCGCCTCACAACCCCCCGCTTCAACGGTATGCCGCGCAAGAGGCCCGCACCAGGAGATTGCACATACAACCGGCCATTGGCGAACGCCGGGGGTGCGGGGATTTCCCCCGTAAAGGCACCGTGATCCAGGGCGAATCGCGTAGGTGGCCCCTGGTCGAGTAGCGTGACGCCCCATGCGTCTCGTCATCGCCCGCTGCTCCGTGGACTACGCGGGCCGGCTCACCGCCCACCTCCCTTCCGCCCCTCGCCTCATCCTGGTGAAGGCGGACGGCTCCGTCTCCATTCACGCGGACGACCGGGCCTACAAACCCCTCAACTGGATGTCGCCGCCCTGCACTCTCAAGGAGGGCGACGGTGATGTGTGGACGGTCGAAAACAAGGGCGGGGAGAAGCTCATCATCACCCTTGAGGAGGTCATGCACGACTCCTCGCACGAGCTCGGCGTCGACCCGGGCCTCATCAAGGACGGTGTGGAGGCCCACCTCCAGGAGCTGCTCGCGGACCGGATCGAAACCCTTGGGGAGGGATACTCCCTGATTCGGCGTGAATACCCCACTGCCATTGGCCCGGTGGATATCTTGTGCCGGGACGCCGACAACCAGACCGTCGCGGTCGAGATCAAGCGACGTGGTGAGATCGACGGTGTCGAGCAGCTCACCCGCTACCTCGAACTCCTCAACCGCGACCCGCACTTGGCGCCGGTGAAGGGTGTCTTCGCGGCTCAGGAGATCAAGCCGCAGGCGCGGGTACTGGCCACCGACCGCGGTATCGGCTGCGTCGTGCTGGACTACGACGCCCTGCGCGGCATCGAGGACGACAAGCTCCGCCTGTTCTGACCCCGCCCGCCCTTCAGGGGCGGCACAGCGCAACGGCCCGGCAGATGACCGGGCCGTTGCGCTGTGCCGTGCTGCGCCGCTTCCTGCGGGGCCGTCAGGTGGTCGGGGCGCTCTCCGTACCGGAGGAGGTGGCCGTACCGTCCGACGGGGTGCCACCGGAGGGAGTCGTCCCGGACGTACCGCTCGCGGAGGGGCTGCCGGCCGACGGGCCGGAGGCGGACTGCGAGGGGCTCTGGGTGCTCGGCTTGTCCGTCGGATCCTCGGTGGGCGTCGGACCCGTCGGCGTGGAGTCGGTCGGCTCGTCCGTCGGCGTCGGGTCGGTCGGCTCGTCCGTCGGCGGGTGCGTGGGGCGGGTCGGCCGGCCGGTGGGGCTGGTGGGCCGCTCGGTCGGCTCCGTCGGGCCGGTCGTCGGGTCCGCCGACCCGGTGCCGGGGGCGCTGGGCGAGCCGCTGGGGGCGGTTCCGCTGGGCGACGGGGACGGGCGGTCCGACTGGCCGGCGGTGCCGGGCCGGGACGTGCCGGGGCCGGTGGGCGGCAGGCTGGAGTCCGTGGCGGGCTGTTCGGCCGGCAGGTCGGTGCCGTCGCTGTCGTCCGTGGTCTGTTCCGTGTTGACCTTGTCGTTGGGGGTGTCGTCGCCGCCCGTCGCCCCGATGGTAACGACGGTGCCCAGGACGGCTGCCAGCAGCGCACCGGCGCCCGCGGCCACGACATTGCGCCGCGCCCCGCCGAAGACCCGCCGGACGCCCTTGCCGGCTCCGGCGCCGCTGTCGGTCGCGGCCGGGACGCCCGTGGTGGCGGTCGTCGAAGAAGCACCCCGGGCGATGAGCGTCTGCGCGGTCTGCTCGGTGCGCGACTTGCGCAGCTTCGGGGCCGAGGCGGCGTCGAAGGGATTGGCGGCCGGTTCCTTCGGTGCGGCCCGCCGCGATGCGGAGGCCGCGCCCGCCGCCTGGGGCAGGGCCGTGGTGGCCGCTGCCGCGGAGTCGGCCCGCGTCCGGTCGGTGACCAGCGCCAGGGCGCGCCGGCCGGCCACCGCGCCATTGCGGTCGGAGAGCACCCCGCGCAGCCCGATGGACGCCTCCAGTTCGGCGCGCGCCCGGTCGAGGCTGCCGGTGCACAGGGCCAGCACTCCCAGCTCGTGGTGGAAGTAGGCCTCCTCGGCGACCTCACCGGCGAGCCGCGCGGCCTCCTGGCCGTGCCGCAGGCTGCGCTCCCAGGCGCTCCAGTGCAGTGCCGCGGCGAACGCCGGGGCGGCCGTACGGGCGAGCAGCACGGCCGCGCTGGCGTGCCCGCTCTCCCGGCTGCCGGTCAGTACGCCCATCGCGACCAGCGCCACATCGGACTCGGCGGCGGCCCGCTCGGGCGTCACCGAGGGGTGCCCGGCCCACCAGGCGTAGTGCTGGGCGACGGTGTGGGCCCGGGCGGGGGCGCCGTCCGCGTAGCCGGCCGCCGTCAGCTGGTCCTGGACGGTGGCGGCGAGCCGGTAGTGGCTGCCGGCCGGGGTGATCAGGCCGCAGGCCAGCAGCTCGCCGAGGGCGGCGTCGGCGTGGGTGTCCTGGGTGAGGGCCGGCAGATGCGCCTGGTGCGGCAGCTCGCCGCCGAGGGCGACGGCGAAGCGCAGGGTCTCCCGGGCGGCCTCGGTCAGCCGCGAGGCGAGCAGCGGGGCGGGAGCGGCGGCCTCGCCGAGGGACGGCAGCGGCACCTCCGGCTGCTCGGCGGGCTCGGCGTCCTCGGCGGCCGGGTCGGCCGTGGCCTGACCGTCCTCGGGGAAGAGGCCGTAGCCGTCGTCGAGGGCGCCCGGTGCGGCCCGCAGCCGGTCGTACTGCCGCAGCAGGGCGGCGGCCTGGACGAACCGCAGGGGCAGCCCCTCGGACTCGAACCAGAGGTCGGCGGCCCAGGACTCCTCGTCGTCGGTGAGCGGCCGGTCCACGGCGCGCTCCAGCAGCCGGCCGCAGGCGCCGCGGCCGATGCCGCCGAGGAAGACCTCTTCGAGGTGCGAGCCGGCGCTGGGGGCCGCGACGTCGGGGGTGGCGGCGATCAGGAAGGCGCATTCGGGGGTGGCGTCGAGCAGCTCGTCGAGCGCGGCGCCGCCGAATTCCAGGTCGTCCAGGACGACGATCGCGCCGATCTCGGCGACCATGCGCAGCATCTCGGCCCGCTCGGGGCGGTGCTGCGGGGCCCGGTAGACGGCCGCGAACAGCGCGTACAGCAGGTCGGTGGAGGTGTGGTGGTAGCCGGAGAGCCGGACGACGCCGTCGGGGGCGAGGTCGGCGCAGGCGGTGGCGACGGCGTCCAGCAGCCGGGTGCGGCCGGAGCCCGAGGGGCCGGTGACGCGGACGGAACGGCCGCGGGAGAGCAGCCGGACCAGGCGCTCGGTGTCCTCGGTGCGCTCTTCGAGTGCGGTCTCGTGGCCGGCGAATCCGGACGGGCCCGGCGGCAGCGGGGGTGCGGCGGCGCGGGCGGCCGCGGCGCGTTCCTCCGGGTCGAGCCTGCCGGGGGCGGCGGGGCGCTCACCGGGCGGGCAGGGCTCTATTTCGCTGCCGTCGACGGGGTTGACGGTGACGAGGTAGGGGCCCGAGACGAGCCGGACGACACGGGCGAGCCCCGTGGAGCCGCTCTGCGCGCCGCCGAACGCGGGGGCCGGTGGCTCGGCAGGGCTGCCCTGCTCGCCGTACTCCTCGGGTCCCCGGTGGGTGTTCGGGTCCATGCTGCAAGCTCCCAGATGCTTCGTTCCGCTCCGCCTCCGCCAGGCGTCCTCGGCCCAGGAGTCGGAACGGCGTGCCGACTGCGCTTCCGGCCGTCCGCACTCCCCCGGCTCCGGCAGGTCGTCCTCAGCCGTCGCGTCTGGTCCGGTACCCGCCGCGGATGATGGCATACGGGCGGGAACCGAACCTTAGACCTGCACAGCGGGCGGACGCACTGCCGGGGGCCGGTCCTGACCGGAACTTCCGGGATTGTGCGGTATCCCGCGCTTTACGACATTTCCGTCGCTCAGCTCTGCATCTTTCGGCACTCTTTGTCCTGCAAGCCTGATCGCCCCGGGGGCGCCGTGAGGCCGTCGGGCGGCGCACCGCCCTTGCCTCACACCCGGGGAATCGATTCCGCTTCGATACCGCCCTCGATCGCGAGGATGCGGTGCAGCCTCGTGGCGACCAATAGGCGCTGCATCTGGGGCGGCACTCCGCGCAGCACCAGCCTGCGGTTGACCCGGCCGGCGCGACGGTGCGCGCCCATGATCACGCCGAGGCCGGTGGCGTCCCAGGAATCCAGCTCGGTCAGGTCCAGCACGAGATCGCCCCGACCGGAGTCGACGGCGGCGTGCAGGGCCGTACGGGCGTCCGCCGCGCTGCGGACGTCAAGGCGGCCCCCGACGACCAGCTCGGCGTGGTCGCCCCTGATGTGCATATGCGCTCCCCGGTGTCATGGGTGGTGATGCCTGGACGTCTACAGATCTGACTGCCTCTCGCGCGGCGAAGTTGCCGCCTGTAAGCGAACCGATACCGAATTCACCCCACAGGGTGACGCCATCAGGCCGATGGGCCTGACGCGGTATCAGTGCTCGTAGAAGCCCTGCCCACTCTTGCGTCCGATATCGCCCGCATCGACCATCCGACGCATGATCTCCGGCGGTGCGAACTTCTCGTCCTGGGACTCGGTGTAGATGTTGTCGGTGGCGTGCAGCAGGATGTCGACGCCCGTCAGGTCGGCGGTGGCCAGCGGTCCCATCGCGTGGCCGAAGCCCAACTTGCAGGCGGTGTCGATGTCCTCGGCGCTGGCCACGCCGGATTCGTAGAGCTTGGCGGCCTCGACGACCAGCGCCGAGATCAGGCGGGTGGTGACGAAGCCGGCCACATCGCGGTTGACGACGACACAGGTCTTGCCGACCGACTCGGCGAACTGCCGGGCGGTGGCGAGGGTTTCGTCGCTGGTCTTGTAACCGCGGACCAGCTCGCACAGCTGCATCATCGGCACCGGCGAGAAGAAGTGCGCACCGACGACCCGCTCGGGGCGGGAGGTGGCCGCGGCGATCTTGGTGATCGGGATGGCGGAGGTGTTGGAGGCCAGCACCGCCTCCTCCTTGACCAGCTTGTCCAGCGCCTGGAAGATCTCCCGCTTGATCTCGATCCGCTCGAAGACGGCCTCGACGACGATATCGGCGTCGGCGACGGCCTCCAGGTCGGTCGTGGTGGTGATGCGGGCCAGCGCCTGCTCGGCGTCGGACGCCGCCAGCTTGCCCTTGGCGACGAACTTCTCGTACGAGGCCTCGATGCCACCCTTGCCCCGGGCCAGCGCCTCGTCCGTCACGTCGCGGAGGACCACGTCCCAGCCCGCCTGGGCGGAGACCTGCGCGATACCGGACCCCATGAGTCCGGCGCCGATGACGGCGAGCTTCTTTGCCACTGCTGTCCCCTCACACCCTGTGCATTTGACGGTCCTGGGTGACGTTAGCGGTCGTGAGCGATCCTTTGGAGGGGAAGAGATGCGCGTCACGTCTCAGATGACGGACGTCACACTCGCGAGGTGTGCGCCCGTGGGACCTATCCGGACAGTCCGCCGTCAGTCGGCCATCCGTACGGCGTAGTTGAGGACCTTTTCGCCCAGTAGCTCTTCCATCTCGTCGAGCAGGACCAGGGCCTCCCGGGAGACCTCGGCGGGCTTGCGGCCGTCGAGCATCTCGTGTGCGATCCACCCCATCAGACTCTGGTGCACCCAGCTGATCTGGCCGGCCATCAGGCCCGGCAGCGGATCGCCGGCCGCGGCGCCGGTCTCCTCCCGGAGTGTTTCCTCCAGGTTGAGGTGGATCTCCTGCTGCATGTACCAGAGGCGCGCCTTGAGGGTGGGCGCCCCGTGCACCACCCGCATGAACTGGTCGTAACCCTCGATCAGACCGACCCGCGGCGAGACCGCCTCGACCTCTTCGCGCAGTTCCCGCAGCACGGCGGAGGCCGCGGACTCGCCCGCCGTCCGGCCCCGTACGAAGCGCGAGAGGCGGTCCACGAGGCCCTTGCTCCGATCGAAGAAGAGGTCCTCCTTGGCCGGGAAGTAGTTGTAGACGGTGTTGACGGAGACCTCGGCCGCGTCGGCGATCTCCGCGATGGTCACCGCATCGAAGCCGCGCGCCAGGAACAGGCCGGTGGCCACGTCCGAGATGTACTGGCGGGTCTGCCGCTTCTTCCGCTCCCTGAGTCCCTCTGCCATGCCCTCACCCTATCCCTCGATGGGCACACTGCATTTTTGGGGGCGTTGCAATTTTTAAGTCCCTCTGTTTTTCTGTGGGCATGCCAGTCCTCAGCGCGTCCGGACTCGCCCGGACCTTCACCACCAAGCGCGGCGCCGTCGAGGCCGTCCGCGGTATCGATCTCACCGCCGAGCGCGCCGAGATCCTCGGCTTCCTCGGCCCCAACGGAGCCGGGAAGACCACCACTCTGCGGATGCTCACGACCCTGCTGGCGCCCACCGGCGGCACCGCGACCGTCGCCGGCTGCGACCTCGTCCGCGACCCGGCGGGCGTACGACGCGCCTCCGGCTACGTCGCCCAGTCCGGCGGCGTCGACCCCCACGTCTCGGTCCGCGAGGAGCTGGTCACCCAGGCCCGCCTCTACCGCCTCGGCAAGGCCGAAGCCCACGCCCGTACCGAGGAGTTGGCCGCCGACCTGGGCCTCGACGGGCTGCTCGACCGCAGGACCGCCACCCTCTCCGGCGGCCAGCGGCGGCGGCTGGACATCGCGATGGGGCTCACCCACCGTCCCCAGGTGCTCTTCCTCGACGAGCCCACCACCGGGCTCGACCCGGGCAGCCGCGCCGACCTGTGGGAGCTGGTCCGCCGGATCCGCGCCGAGCACGGCACCACCGTCTTCCTGACCACCCACTACCTCGACGAGGCCGATGCGCTGGCCGACCGGCTGGTGATCGTCGACAAGGGTGTGGTGGTCGCGGAGGGCACCCCGGAGGCCCTCAAACGCGCCCATGCCGGCTCCCCCGACGCCTCCCTCCAGGACACCTTCCTCGCCATCACCGGGCGCGGTGCCACGCCCCACGACCAGGCCCCCGTCGCCGTCTAGGAGCTCCCCTTGTCCACCCTGCTCTCCGACACCGCGCTGATCTTCGGGCGGTACGCCCGCCAGACGCTGCGCTCCAAGCTCCAGATGCTCTTCGGCGTGCTGATGCCGCTGCTGTATCTGCTCTTCTTCGGTCCGCTGCTGACCGATCTGCCGCTGTCCTCGTCCGGCAGCTCCTGGCAGGTGCTGGTGCCCGGGCTCCTGCTCCAACTCGCCCTGTTCGGGGCCTCGTTCTGCGGTTTCGGCATCATCGTCGAGAAGCAGTACGGGGTCGTGGAACGGATGCGGGTGACGCCGGTGAGCCGGCTGGCGCTGCTGCTGGGACGGGTGCTGCGCGACGCCCTGCTGTTCGTCTTCCAGGCGGTGCTGCTGGTACTGGCCGCGCTGGCCATGGGACTGCGCGCACCCCTGCCCGGCATCCTCATCGGCTTCGCGTTCGTCGCCGTGCTGACCGTGGCGCTGGCCTCGCTGTCGTACGCGCTGGCGCTGAACGTCAGCACCCCGCAGGAGTTCGGGCCGGTCATCAACGCCGTCACCATGCCCTCGATGCTGCTGTCCGGGCTGATGCTGCCGATGGCGCTGGGGCCCAAGTGGCTCGATGTGCTCTCGCACTTCATGCCGTTCCGCTATCTCGTGGACGCGGTCCGCGCGGCCTTCGTCGGCTCCTACGCCTCCTCGGCCATGCTCTACGGCGTGCTGGTGGCGGTCGCGTTCGCCGCACTGTCCGTGACCTATTGCACCCGGGCTTTCCGCAGGTCCGCGGCGTAGGCTCGCTCCTATGGTGAATCTGACGCGCATCTACACCCGCACCGGCGACAAGGGCACCACCGCCCTCGGCGACATGAGCCGTACCGCCAAGACCGATGCACGGATCGCGGCGTACGCGGACGCCAACGAGGCCAACGCGGCGATCGGCGTGGCCCTGGCGCTCGGCTCGCTCCCCGAGGACGTCGCCGCGGTGCTGCTGCGGGTGCAGAACGACCTGTTCGATGTCGGCGCGGACCTGTCGACGCCGGTGGTGGAGAACCCTGAATTCCCGCCGCTGCGCGTCGAGCAGGGCTATATCGACAAGCTGGAGGCCGACTGCGACCGCTTCCTCGCGGAGCTGGAGAAGCTGCGCAGCTTCATCCTCCCCGGCGGTACCGCCGGCGCCGCGCTGCTGCACCAGGCGTGCACGGTCGTCCGCCGCGCCGAGCGCTCCACCTGGGCGGCCTTCGAGGAGCACGGCGAGACGATGAACCCGCTCACCGCCACCTACCTCAACCGCCTCTCCGACCTCCTGTTCATCCTGGCCCGTACGGCCAACAAGGAGGTCGGGGACGTGCTGTGGGTGCCGGGCGGCGAGCGCTGACCGGGCCCAGGGGGCCTCTCCCCTAGCGCAGCGTCTTCTGCGGTGGCCGGTCCGCTTCCCCGGTGACGGCGGTCCGGCCCGGGTCCTTCTTCTGCCAGATGAGGTAGCTGAGCGCGATCACCCCGTGGAGGGCGACGATCCGCAGCGTGGTGAGCTGCCACTCGTGCAGCGACCCGGTGTCGCCGCCGTCACCGACGTACCAGATCGCGATCTGCAGCAGCGCCGCGGCGACCACGGCCATCGCCACCGTGCGCACCCACAGCTTCCCCTCGTGCTGGGCGCGGGCGAGTCCGTAGCACGGCGCCTTGACCGGCGGCGGGCCGCCCGCGAAGCGGTGCGAGAAGTGTCCGTCGACCCACTTGATCGTGTAGTGGCCGTAGGCGACCGTGAAGCCGATGTAGACGGCGGCCAGGCCGTGCTTCCAGTCCGCCGGCGCCCCGTTCTTCAGGTCGATCGCCGTGACGATCAGCAGGATCAGCTCCAGCAGCGGCTCCATCAGCAGCACCGCTGCTCCGCTGCGCGGCATCCGTGCCAGGTAGCGCAGTGCCAGACCGACCGCCAGCAGTACCCAGAAGCCGACTTCGCAGGCGACGATCAGCACGACGATCACGGCTGTCTCCTTTCAGACCTTCCACCGAACACCTCAAGCCTTCCAGCGGCCGCCGGCCGGTTCCTCGTCGCACGCGATGATCCGGGACTGCATCTTTCGATGTAGCGCAGGCCGTACGGGGATGACCCGGACGTGGAGGCAGCGGTCCCCGGCGCCGTGTTTGATGGTGGGGTGACCGCCAGACCCCGCGCCGCCGTCGGCCGCCCGCCCCGCTTCGACGTGCTCATCGCGGGCGGCGGGCTGCTCGGCGGACTGCTGCTCTGGACACTGGATCTGCACGGCGGTCCCCCGCGCCTGGGGCTGCCCGCCGCACTGACCCTGGTCTCGCTCACCACCATGTCGGCGGCGGAACTGATGCGCCGTACGGCCCCGATGGCGGCGCTGGCCCTCGCGGTGCCGGCGCTGGCGCTGGACCTCTGCGCCGGCACCCTGGTCGCCACCGTCCTGATGTTCACGGACGTGGTCTATGCGGCGGTGCTCCACGGCCCGGCGCACGTGGCCCGCCGGATCCCGCCGCACTCCGTCCTGGTGACGGTCCTGGCGGCCATCGCGCTGGCCGCACTGTGGCAGAAGCCGCAGGTCGTGATGGCCGTCATCGGTATCGCGCTGATCACCATCGCCCCGGCCTGGACCGGCATCATGCTCCGCAACCACCGCGACGCCGCCCAGGCCGCCCGGCTGCAGGCCGAGCAGATCGCGCTGCTGGCCGAGCGGGACCGGGACCGGGCGGTGGCCGGCGAGCGGGCGCGGATGGCCCGCGAACTGCACGACATGGTCGCCAACCATCTGTCCGCCATCGCGATCCACTCCACCGCGGCACAGGCCATCGACGACCCGGCGGCGACCCGGGAGGCGCTCGGGGTGATCCGGGAGAACAGCGTGCAAGGTCTGGCCGAAATGCGCCGTCTGATCGGGCTGTTGCGGGGCCCGAGGACGGCCGAAGGGGACACGGAGCCCACCGCGACCCCCACCCTCGACGGACTGGAAGCGCTGATCGAGCAGGCCCGTACGAGCGGCAGGAGCAGCGGGCTGGCCTTTGTACTGGACGACGCCCGGAGCCCGACCGGCCCCGGGACCGGGCCGCATCAGGCGGCGCCGGCCGAGCTGGCCGCCTACCGCATCGTCCAGGAGTCCTTGACCAACGCCCTCAAGCACGCCGCGCCCGGCGAGGTGCTCGTCCGCCTCGCCCAGGACCGCGGCGGGGCCCTCACCGTCGCCGTCCGCAGCCCGTTCGCCGACCGCCCCGGCCCCCGGGCGCCCGGCACCGGCACCGGTCTGGTCGGGATGCGGGAGAGAGCCGCCCTGCTGGGCGGAGCCTTCGAGGCCGGTCCGGAGAGCGGGCCGGCCGGCAGAGTCTGGCTGGTGCGGGCGGCGTTGCCCGCCGCCGGGGAGGAAGTACGACGATGACAGGTGCCGACGCACAGCCGATCCGGGTTCTCGTCGCCGAGGACCAGTCCGCCGTACGGGCCGGTCTGGTCCTCATCCTGCGCTCCGTCCCCGACATCGAGGTCGTCGGGGAGGCGGAGGACGGCGCGGAGGCGGTACGGCTCGCCCGCGAGCTGCGCCCTGACCTTGTCCTCATGGACATCCAGATGCCCCGCCTCGACGGGGTCTCCGCCACCCGCCAGGTGGTCGCCGAACAGCTGGCGGATGTGCTGGTGCTGACCACCTTCGACCTGGACGAATATGTCTTCGGGGCGCTTCGGGCGGGTGCCGCGGGCTTTCTGCTCAAGGACAGTGACGCGGCCGCGCTGCTGACCGCGGTGCGCACCGTGGCGTCCGGCGAGGGGCTGATCGCACCGGCGGTGACCCGGCGGCTGATCGCGGAGTTCGCGAGCCCGCGGACGGCGGGGCGGCCCGCGCGCAGCGGTGCCGGGCCGGACCGGGCGGTCCTGGACGCGCTGACACCGCGCGAGCTCGAAGTGCTGGGATGTCTGGGGCGGGGCCTGTCGAACGCCGATATCGCGCTACGGCTGGCGATGGCGGAGGCCACCGTGAAGACCCATGTCAGCCGGCTGCTGGCAAAGCTGGAGCTGCGCAGCCGGGTACAAGCGGCCGTACTGGCACAGGAGTTGGGGGTGGACGGGCCGTAGGGGGCGGCCGAACACATCCCGTAGGGGACACACGGCCCCCCTGCGGGGCCACAATGCGGCGGGGGCCGAGGCTATTCCCGGGGCCCCCTCGGTTCAGGTCGGTTCAGGCCACATTGACTCTCTGCCCTGGCGGTGCCGCCTCCAGCCAGGCGAGGAAGCCGGTGAGCGCGTCCTCGCTCATCGCCAGTTCCAGGCGGGTGCCGCGGTGCCGGCAGGCCAGCACGAGGGAGTCGGAGAGCAGCGCCAGCTCCTCCTCACCCTGGGGGGTGCGGCGCTCCAGGACCTCGATGGCGGAGCGCTCCAGGAGGTGGCGGGGCCGGGGCGCGTACGAGAACACCCGGAACCACTCGATCCGGTCTCCGTTGTAGCGGGACACGCCGTAGATCCAGCCCTTGCCACCGGCCTCGTTCTCCGGGACGTTCCAGCGCAGGCTGCAGTCGAAGGTGCCACCGGACCGCTGGATGAGCCGCCGCCGCAGCCCGAAGACGAACAGCCCCAGCAGTACCAGCACCACGACGATGCCGCTCACAAGCAGAGCGAGGAACATCTCGACCGACCTCCTCGCCTCGATGGGGGTCCCCCCGCGCCGTTCGGGCGCGAGGGACGGAAACGCACCTGCATTGCCTCAGCCGCGGGCCGCTCCGGAGAATTCCGGGCAGCCCGCGGCTGAGGATCGATCTCGTCGGTGGCGGGGCTCAGTGAACGCCCGTCACCGCACGCAGCCGGACATCGGCGCGACGCTCGGCGGCCGCGTCAGCGTCCGACTTCGCTCGCTCCAGGGCCCGCTCCGCGCGCTGGACATCGATCTCGTCCGACAGTTCCGCGATCTCCGCGAGCAGAGACAGCTTGTTGTCGGCGAAGGAGATGAAGCCGCCGTGCACGGCGGCGACGACGGTGCCGTCCCCGCTCTCGCCGGTCGTACGAATCGTCACCGGGCCCGACTGCAGCACGCCGAGCAGCGGCTGATGTCCGGGCATGACGCCGATGTCGCCCGACGAGGTGCGCGCGACGACCAGGCTGGCCTCGCCGGACCAGACCTGACGGTCCGCGGCGACCAACTCGACGTGCAGCTCAGCCACGATGGCTCCTCGGGTCTCCACCTGCCTGGCATGGCAGATGTTGGGTCAAATACTAGTGGTCGTACGGGCCGGGGGCGGCCAGGGCCGCCCCCGGGACCGGTGCCGGGGTCAGGAGACGCCCAGCTCCTTGGCATTGGCCTTCAGGTCCTCGATGCCACCGCACATGAAGAACGCCTGCTCGGGGAAGTGGTCGTAGTCGCCGTCCGCGATCGCGTTGAACGCGGTGATCGACTCGTCGAGCGAGACGTCCGAGCCGTCGACACCGGTGAACTGCTTCGCCACGTGGGTGTTCTGCGACAGGAACCGCTCGATACGACGGGCGCGGTGGACGGTGAGCTTGTCCTCCTCGCCGAGCTCGTCGATACCCAGAATCGCGATGATGTCCTGGAGGTCCTTGTACTTCTGCAGGATCGTCTTGACGCGCGAGGCGCAGTCGTAGTGCTCCTGCGTGATGTAGCGGGGGTCCAGGATCCGGGACGTCGAGTCCAGCGGGTCGACCGCCGGGTAGATGCCCTTCTCCGAGATCGGGCGCGACAGAACGGTCGTCGCGTCCAGGTGGGCGAAGGTGGTGGCCGGCGCCGGGTCGGTCAGGTCGTCCGCGGGGACGTAGATCGCCTGCATCGAGGTGATCGAGTGACCACGCGTCGAGGTGATGCGCTCCTGGAGGAGACCCATCTCGTCGGCCAGGTTCGGCTGGTAACCCACCGCGGAGGGCATACGGCCGAGCAGGGTCGACACCTCGGAACCCGCCTGGGTGTACCGGAAGATGTTGTCGATGAAGAAGAGCACGTCCTGCTTCTGCACATCGCGGAAGTACTCCGCCATGGTCAGACCGGCCAGGGCGACGCGGAGACGGGTGCCCGGGGGCTCGTCCATCTGACCGAAGACCAGCGCGGTCTTGTCGATGACGCCGGAGTCCGTCATTTCCTCGATGAGGTCGTTGCCCTCACGGGTGCGCTCGCCGACACCGGCGAACACCGACACACCGTCGTGGTTGTTGGCCACGCGGTAGATCATTTCCTGGATCAGAACGGTCTTGCCGACACCGGCACCACCGAACAGACCGATCTTTCCACCCTTGACGTACGGGGTGAGCAGGTCGATGACCTTGACGCCGGTCTCGAACATCTCGGTCTTGGACTCGAGCTGGTCGAAGGACGGGGCCTTGCGGTGGATGGGCCAGCGCTCGGTGACCTCGACCGTGGACGGGTCCACGTTCAGGATCTCGCCGAGGGTGTTGAACACCTTGCCCTTGGTGACATCGCCGACCGGGACGGTGATCCCGGCGCCGGTGTCGGTCACCGGGGCCTGGCGGACCAGACCGTCGGTGGGCTGCATCGAGATCGCACGGACCAGGCCCTCGCCCAGGTGCTGGGCAACTTCGAGGGTCAGGATCTTCTTCGCCCCGGCCTCGGCCGGGTCGGCGACCTCGACGGTCAGCGCGTTGTAGATCTCCGGCATCGCGTCGACGGGGAACTCCACGTCGACGACCGGGCCGATGACCCGGGCGACGCGGCCCGTGGCGGCGGCCGTCTCAACAGTGGTCGTCATTACTTGTCACTCCCCGCGGTCGCGTCGGCCAGGGCGCTGGCGCCACCGACGATCTCGCTGATTTCCTGGGTGATTTCGGCCTGTCGGGCCGCGTTGGCAAGCCGCGAGAGCGACTTGATGAGCTCTTCTGCGTTGTCGGTCGCCGACTTCATCGCACGACGCGTGGCGGCGTGCTTGGAGGCGGCGGCCTGCAGGAGGGCGTTGTAGATCCGCGACTCGACGTACCGCGGAAGCAGGGCGTCGAGGACGTCCTCGGCCGACGGCTCGAAGTCGAACAGCGGAAGGATCTCGCCCTTGGCCGTTTCCTCCGACTCCGCCAGCGTCTTGTCGAGGCTGAGCGGCAGCAGACGGTCGTCGATCGCCGTCTGCGTCATCATCGAGATGAACTCGGTGGTGACGATGTGGAGTTCGTCCACCCCGCCCTCGGCGGTGTCCTGCTGGACAGCGCCGATCAGCGGTGCGGCGATCGCCTTGGCGTCCGCGTACGTCGGGTTGTCGGTGAAACCGGTCCACGACTCCACGACCTTGCGCTCGCGGAAGCTGTAGTACGACACACCCTTGCGCCCGACGATGTAGGCGTCGACCTCTTTGCCCTCGGCCTTGAGCCGCTCGGTGAGCTGCTCGGCGGCCTTGATGACGTTGGAGGAGTAGCCGCCGGCCAGACCGCGGTCGCTCGTGATGAGCAGCACCGCGGCCCGCGAGGGCTGCTCCGCCTCCGTCGTCAGCGGGTGCTGGGTGTTCGAGCCCGTGGCAACCGCTGTCACCGCGCGGGTCAGTTCACTCGCGTACGGCGTCGACGCCGCCACCTGGCGCTGCGCCTTGACGACGCGCGAGGCGGCGATCATCTCCATCGCCTTGGTGATCTTCTTGGTCGCGGTGACGGAGCGGATGCGACGCTTGTAGACCCGGAGCTTGGCTCCCATGGATCAGGTCCCTTCCGTCGTCACTTGCTGGTGCCGGCCGGGGCGTCCTCGCCGAGCAGCTTGCCGTCCGAGGTCTCGAACTGCCGCTTGAAGCCTTCGACGGCCTCGGCGATCGCGCCGATGGTGTCGTCGGACATCTTGGCGCCCTCGCGGATGCTGGTCAGGAGGTCCTTCTTCTCCCGGTGCAGGTGGTCGAGGAGCTCCCGCTCGAAGCGGCGGATGTCCTCGACCGGCACGTCGTCCATCTTGCCGTTGGTGCCGGCCCAGATGGAGACGACCTGGTCCTCGGTCGCGTACGGCGAGTACTGAGGCTGCTTGAGCAGCTCGGTCATCCGCTTACCGCGCTCCAGCTGCTGCTTGGAGGCCGCGTCCAGGTCGGAACCGAAGGCGGCGAACGCCTCCAGCTCGCGGTACTGGGCGAGGTCCACACGCAGACGGCCGGAGACCTGGCGCATGGCCTTGTGCTGGGCCGAGCCACCGACACGGGAGACGGAGATACCCACGTTCAGCGCGGGACGCTGGTTCGCGTTGAAGAGGTCCGACTCCAGGAAGCACTGGCCGTCGGTGATGGAGATGACGTTGGTCGGAATGAACGCCGACACGTCGTTCGCCTTGGTCTCGACGATCGGGAGGCCGGTCATCGAGCCGGCGCCCATCTCGTCGGAGAGCTTGGCGCAGCGCTCCAGCAGACGCGAGTGCAGGTAGAAGACGTCGCCCGGGTAGGCCTCACGGCCCGGCGGACGGCGCAGGAGCAGGGACACGGCGCGGTAGGCGTCGGCCTGCTTCGAAAGGTCATCGAAGATGATCAGGACGTGCTTGCCCTGGTACATCCAGTGCTGGCCGATGGCCGAGCCGGTGTAGGGCGCCAGGTACTTGAAGCCCGCCGGGTCGGACGCCGGGGCGGCGACGATGGTGGTGTACTCCAGGGCGCCGGCCTCCTCCAGCGCACCGCGCACGGACGCGATGGTGGAGCCCTTCTGGCCGATGGCGACGTAGATGCAGCGGACCTGCTTCTTCGGGTCGCCGGTGCGCCAGTTGTCGCGCTGGTTGATGATCGTGTCGACGGCCAGGGCGGTCTTGCCGGTCTGGCGGTCACCAATGATCAGCTGACGCTGGCCACGGCCGATCGGCACCATGGAGTCGACAGCCTTGTAGCCGGTCTCCATGGGCTCGTGGACCGACTTACGGACCATGACGCCCGGGGCCTGCAGCTCCAGGGCGCGGCGGTCCTCGGACTCGATCTCGCCGAGGCCGTCGATCGGGTTGCCCAGCGGGTCGACGACGCGGCCGAGGTAGCCCTCGCCCACGGCGACCGAGAGCACCTCACCGGTGCGCTGCACCGGCTGGCCCTCCTCGATGCCGCTGAACTCACCGAGGACCACCGCACCGATCTCGCGCTCTTCCAGGTTCAGCGCAAGACCGAGCGTGCCGTCCTCGAACTTCAGCAGCTCGTTCGCCATCGCCGAGGGAAGGCCCTCGACCTTCGCGATGCCGTCTCCGGCCTCGCTTACCGTGCCGACCTCCTCGCGCGAGGCCGCGTCCGGCTTGTACGCCTGGACGAAGTTCTCCAGCGCGTCCCGGATCTCCTCCGGCCGGATCGTGAGCTCCGCCATCTGGGTTCCCTGCTCTCCTTGTTGGGCCCGAAGTTACTTGCGGGTGTCCGGGGGGCTGTCCCCCGGGGGGGTTCCGCTTACGGCCCAACTCGGGCCGCCGTCATGCTTGTGCTGGTCCCCGGGGCTTCTTCCGGACCTCAGCCGGACCTCGTGGTCCGGCCGGCGGGTCCGGCGCCTGACCGCCGGTTGTGCAGCTCTTGAGTTGGTGTGGCTGGGTCAGCCGGCCATCCGCCGGGCCGCCTCGTCGAGGCGCTCCGCGATGGTCCCGTTGATGACCTCGTCGCCGATCCGGACCTGGACTCCGCCGAGGACCTCGGGGTCCACGTCGAGGTTCAGGTGGACCTGCCGTCCGTACAGCTGCGCCAGGGAAGCGCCCAGGCGCTGCCGCTGCCCTTCGCTGAGGGGCACCGCGGAGGTGACCACCGCGACCATCCGGTCCCGGCGGCTCGCCGCCAGCTTGGAGAGGGCGTCGAGCCCCGCTTCCAGGCTACGGCCCCGCGGCTGTGCGACAAGACGGATCACGATGCGCTCGGTGACCGGGTTGGCCCGGCCGCCCAGCAGCGCATGCAGCAGCTCCGTCTTGGCCGCTACCGTCGCGTTCCGGTCGGTCAGCGCACCGCGCAGCTCGCTGTTGGAGCCGACGATCCGGCCGAACCGGAAGAGCTCGTCCTCGACGTCGTCGAGCTGGCCGGTCCGCTGCGCGGCGACCAGGTCGGCGCTGTAGGCCAGCTCCTCGAGCGCGTCCGTCAGGTCGCGCGAACGCGACCAGCGGGCGCGGACCATGCCGGACACCAGGTCGACGGTCGGGCCGCCCACCTGGGTGCCCAGCAGTCGTCCGGCCAGTTCGGCACGCGCCTCGGCGGCCTGCGCCGGGTCGGTCAGGACCCGACGCAGCGACACCTCGCGGTCGAGCAGAGCGGTGACGGCAGCCAGCTCCTCGGCGAGCTTCGCGGCGTCGACGGAGGTGTCGTCCGTCAGCGCGTTGAACTGCTCGCGTGCGGAGGCGAGTGCCTCGCGGCTCGCTCCGTTCATCGTCCGGCCTCAGCCTTCGTCGCGTCCGACGCCGCCTTGGCCTCGACGTCGTCGAGGAAGCGGTCGATGGTCCGGCTCTGCCGGGCGTGGTCCTCGAGGGACTCCCCGACGAGCTTGCCGGCCAGGTCGACGGCGAGCTTGCCCACGTCCTGGCGCAGTGCCTGCGCGGCCTGCTTCCGGTCCGCCTCGATCTGGGCGTGACCGGCAGCGATGATCTCCTCACGCTGCCGCTGGCCCTCGGCGCGCATCTCAGCGATGAGCGTCGCGCCCTGCTCCTGCGCCTCCTGGCGCAGTCGCGCGGCCTCGTGGCGGGCGTCAGCCAGCTGTGCCCGGTAGTCCGCGAGCACCTGCTGAGCCTCGGCCTGATTCGCCTCGGCTTCCTCCATGCGGCCTTCGATGAGCTGCCGGCGCTCTTCCAGAACCTTGTTGATGTTCGGGAGGAGCTTCTTGGCCAGGATGCCGAAGACGATGAAGAAAGCGATCAGGCCGATGACCAGCTCTGGAATCGGCGGGATCAGGGGGTTCTGAGGAACCTCCGCCGCCATGTTGAAGCCCAGGGCGTTCACATCAATGCCTTCCGTCGGTGATTGCAGCAGTCCGTCAGGCCTTGAAGAGGAAGCCCATGACGATGCCGATCAGGGCGAGCGCCTCACAGAAGGCGAAACCCATGATCTGGTTGGTGCGGATCAGGCCGGCGGCCTCGGGCTGACGGGCCAGGGCCTGGGTGCCGTTACCGAAGATGATGCCGACGCCGACGCCGGGGCCGATCGCGGCGAGGCCGTAACCGATCGAACCGAGGTTGCCGGTGACGCCGGCGGCGAGGTTGACAGTCTCGAGAGCAGCGGACATGCCGTTACTTCCTTCTCTTTCACGGACCGGTGGGGGTTGGCCACCGGGCGTCTATAGGGGCGGGGAAAGCGGGGGCTCAGTGGTTCTCGGCGAGCGCGCCCTGGAGGTAGTTCGCGGTCAGGAGCACGAAGACGTACGCCTGGACGGCCTGGATGAACAGCTCGAACGCGGTCAGCAGGATGGTCATGATGAACGAGGCGCCGGCGTAGACGACGCCGATGCCGTTCAGCAGGTACCAGGTGCCGATCGTGAACATCAGCAGCAGCAGGTGGCCGGCGAACATGTTCGCGAAGAGCCGGACCGCGTGAGTGAAGGGCCGGATGATCAGGTTCGAGAGGAGCTCGATGACGATCAGCATCGGCAGGACCGCGCCGAGCGACTTGTCGTAGCCGCTGAAGTTCTTCAGCGCACCGACGAAGCCGTGCCTCTTGAAGGTCAGGGTGACCCACGTGATGTAGACGATGGCGGCCAGACCGGCCGGGAAGGCGATGACCGACGTCACCGGGAACTGGGCGACCGGAATGATCGACCAGATGTTCATGATCCAGACGAAGAAGAACAGCGAGACGATGAAGGGGACGTACTTCTCGCCCTCCTTCTTCCCGAGGGCGTCATAGACGATCCCTCGGCGCACGAAGTCATAGCCCGCTTCGCCGATCATCTGCAGCTTGCCCGGGACCACCTTGGCCTTGCCGAACGCCGCCCAGAAGAACCACACGACCACGACGGTGCTGAGCAGCGCCAGCAGCATGATCTTGTTGAACTCGAAGCCGTTGATGGTGAACAGCGGCTTGAAGACGAACGAATGAAGCCCGGGAGCAGGGAAGCCGCACCCGGAAAAGATGTGGCAGTCGGTCTCGAAGGCGAGCATCGTTTCAGCACTCACCGCGAGCTCCTTCAGCGTGGCGCATGGGTACGGCAACCTCGTTGTGTCGGCGCGGCGTTGAGCCACGGAGCGGCACTGGACTGGTCTTACGGATTAGGGGGCGGCTGGCGGGCGCTGGGCCCGGCCACATCACAGGCATCGGCCGCGGAAACCGCCCGTTCCATCGAGTGGAACTCGGGAGCTCAGCCGCCTGCGCCAACTGTGCCGCAGTTGGAACCGGACGATAGCAGGCCCGCAAGTGGGCGTTTATCTCGGCCCTACGTGTCACGTCGGCGACCCCGCCGTCTCCGCCTTCTTCATCTCGGCGGAGTCGGGTTCCACGTACAGGATCTTCGCCTTCATGTGGCCGCGGGTCTGTGCCGCGATCCACACGAGAGTGGCGCCGAGCAGGGTGAACGCAAATGCCTTGGTGTCGAAGAACGTGGTGTCCTTGAACACGATCAGGAAGACCGCCACGAACAGGATCTGCACCGTGTACAGCAGCAGCCCCATCATCTGGAACAGCTGCGGGTGGTTCTTCGCGGTCTTCTGCAGGACGACCAGGCCGGCCCCCATGACGAGCAGCACCAGCACGGTGCCGACGACGGCGCCGAGCGCTCCCGTCACGCCCGCGACCGCACCGCTCACGGCAACGGCGACAGCGCCGATGGCGAGGGTGGGCACAACGGCGTGAAGGAGTAGTCGGGCGTCATTCGACTGCATGGCGGCGCTCCGGCAAAAGATGTGGGGTGTGTGTCGTCATGGACGAGCGTAGACCCGGCCTGAGGCGGAACCTGCGGCCCAAGGACAGTCGCACTACGGCCCTTCGGCTCTGTCGCCGGGTTTCGTGAACGGTATCACAAACTATTTGATGAGGTCTTTACCTGGTTCGTGTGGACCCTGTCACACCTGAGCGTGAACGTGCGCGTTGGTGCACTGACGGGCGCCTTTATGTCTGATATGGAGTCAACCGCCCCGATTCCTGATGCACGTTCGGGCGAGCGAACCCCTGGATCAGCGGTGACTGTCCGCCTTCCGGCGACCCACGAAGCGTGAGCGGTCCCCGATCGCGGTGGCACCGTGGATGCCCGCGGGGACCGGCTCCCGCTCCTCCTCCGGCTCGACGGCGCTCTCGTCGTCCGTCGCCGGGGCCGTCGCGGCCGTCGCCGCCGCGGGGGCGACCCGGCGGTACCGCGGCGGAACCATCCACTCCGCCCAGAGCGGTGCCCGCGGTGTGAAGCGCGGCAGCAGAAGCAGCACCAGACCCACCGCGCTCAGCAGCACGATGCCCAGCACGATCCACATGCTGGCGTTGTTCGCGGAGTAGGCGACCGCGCCGAAGGCGATCAGCGCCGACCAGAAGTACATGATCAGCACGGCCCGGCTGTGCGAGTGCCCGATCTCCAGCAGCCGGTGGTGCAGATGGCCGCGGTCGGCGGCGAACGGCGACTGGCCCTTCCACGTACGGCGCACGATCGCCAGGATCAGGTCGGCGACCGGCACCGCGATGACCGTCAGCGGCAGCAGCAGCGGGATGTAGACCGGCACCATCGCGTGGGTCGCCTCACGCAGACCGCCCGCCTTCAGGTTCAGCAGGTCCGGGTCGACCTGGCCGGTCACCGAGACCGCGCCCGCGGCCATGACCAGGCCGATCAGCATCGAGCCCGAGTCGCCCATGAAGATCCGCGCCGGATGCATGTTGTGCGGCAGGAAGCCGAGGCACATGCCCATCAGAACGACCGAGAACAGCGTTGCGGGCGCGGCCGCCTCGATGCCGTAGCCGAACCACATCCGGTACGCGTACATGAAGAACGCCGCGGCCGCGATGCACACCATGCCGGAGGCGAGACCGTCCAGGCCGTCCACGAAGTTGACCGCGTTGATGGTGATCACGACGAGGGCGACGGTCAGCAGGGTGCCCTGCATCGGAGTGAGGGAGACCGTGCCGACACCGGGGATGGGGATCCAGAGAATCGTCAGGCCCTGAAGGACCATCACACCCGCGGCGATCATCTGGCCGCCGAGCTTGACCAGCGCGTCCACGCCCCACTTGTCGTCCAGGACGCCGAGGATCCAGATCAGCGCGGCGCCGGAGAGCAGCGCCCGTGGCTCGTTGGAGTTCTCGAAGACGCTCTTGAGGTTGGTCAGATGCGAGGCGACCAGAAGGCCGGCGCACAGCCCGCCGAACATCGCGATGCCGCCGAGCCGTGGCGTCGGCTCGCGGTGCACATCACGCGCGCGGATCTCCGGCATCGCCCCGGCCGCGATCGCGAACTTCCGCACCGGGCCGGTCAGCAGGTAGGTCACCGCGGCCGTGACGCACAGCGTCAGCAGGTATTCACGCACGGGCTGCCCCATTGGTATAGCTGGCCATCACAGCCCCACACCCTATGCGGGTCAGCCCCCTGGCCGTGAATACAGGAAAAGACGCCTGGCGTCAGCGGATGGTTCCCGCCGTCATCCGTGATCGGGATAAGGCGGAAAGCCGTGGACCAAAGCGACGGTCCGGGAGCGGACCGCGCCGTCCTCCTCCAGCGCCGCCACGATCAGCTCGGCGACCGACTTCATCTCGGCCTCGCCCATGCCCTGGGTGGTCACCGCGGCGGTGCCCAGGCGCAGACCGGTCCGGCAGGGCACCGGGTGCTCGGCACACGGCAGCGCGCAGGTGTCCAGCACGATACCGGCGGCGGCCAGGCGGCCCCGGGCGGTGCGGGCGTCCAGGCCGAGCGGGGCGGTATCGGCGGTGATCAGATGGGTGTCGGTACCGCCGGTGGTGATCGTCAGACCGTGTCCGGCGAGCGCCTCGGCGAGCGCGCGGGCGTTGGCGGTGACCTGATGGGCGTACGCGCCGAAGGCGGGCGTGGCGGCCTCCGCGAAGGCCACGGCCTTGGCGGCGACGGCGTTCATCTGCGCGCCCCCTTGGGTGAAGGGGAACACCGCGCGGTCGATCCGCTCGGCCAGCTTCGTGCCGCACAGGATCAGCCCGCCGCGCGGTCCGCGCAGCACCTTGTGTGTGGTTCCGCACACCACATGGGCGTACGGGACGGGGCTGGGCGCCGCTCCTCCGGCGATCAGCCCCAGGGGGTGGGCGACATCCGCGATCAGGTAGGCGCCGGTCTCGTCGGCGATGTCACGGAAGGCGGCGTAGTCGAGGTGGCGGGGGTAGGAGATCGAGCCGCAGACGATGGCCTTGGGGCGGCGGGCGCGGGCCAGGTCGCGGATCGCGTCGTAGTCGAGGAGGCCGGTCTCCTCGTCGACGCCGTAGCCGACGAAGTCGAACCAGCGGCCGGAGAAGTTGGCGGGCGATCCGTGGGTGAGGTGTCCGCCGTGCGGGAGGGACATGGCCAGGACGGTGTCTCCGGGGCGCAGCAGGGCGGCGTAGGCGGCCAGTACGGCCGAAGACCCGGAGTGGGCCTGGACGTTGGCGTGTTCGGCGCCGAAAAGGGCCTTGGCGCGCTCCACCGCGATCCGCTCGGCGAGGTCGACGATCTCGCAGCCGCCGTGGTGCCGGGCACCCGGATAGCCCTCGGCGTATTTGTTGCCCAGAGGGGACCCGAGGGCGGCGAGGACAGCAGGTGAGGTGAAGTTCTCCGCGGCGATCAGCTGCAGTCCGTCGCTCTGCCGGGCGCTCTCCCCGAGCAGTACGCCGGCGATCTCCGGGTCCTGGCGCAGCAGGGCGGCGAAGTCCGGGGCGCCGGCCGGCCGGCTGCCGGCGTCTCGGGCGGCGGCCCGCGCCCGCTCCTCGATGGTCGTCCCGGCCGGGTCGGCGCCGGGAGCCGGTCCGGTGGCCTGGGAACGGGTGTCCGGGGTCTCGCTACGGGGTGACGCGGTGGTGGCAGGCATCGCTTGCTCCGGGCCTCGTACGGGGACGTAGTCCCAATGTAGGCGCGGCAGGGCGATCGGGCGCGGTGTGCGGGCCGCACGGGGGCCCGGATGCCCCGTCCGGGGCCCGGACGCCCCGAACGGACGCGGGCCCGCCCTAGGCCCGCGCCGGGAGCCCCGTGAGTGCGGTGACGACCGGGTCGAGCGCCTGGTTGATCTCGTCGCCGATGGAGCGGAAGAAGGTGATGGGGGCGCCGTAGGGGTCGTAGACCTCGTCGGACTCCGGGTTGGGGGCCAGCAGCCAGCCGCGCAGCGCCGCGGCGGCGCCGACCAGCGCACGGGCGCGCTCGACCAGCCCGCCGTCCGGCAGGTCCGGATCGGGCTCGGGCAGCGTGGCGGGGTCTATGGCCCGCACCAGCCGGTTGAACTCCTTCAGCGTGAAGGTGCGCAGACCCGCCGAGTGGCCCATCGAGATGACCTGGGCGCGGTGGTCGCGGGTGGCGGTGAGCACCAGGTCGGCGCGGATGACGTGCTCGTCGAGCAGCTCACGGCCGAGGAAGCCGGCCGGGTCGGCGCCGTAGTCGGTGAGCACCGTGGCGGCGTGCGTCTCCATCGGGGCGCCCTCGTGGCCCCAGGTTCCGGCGCTCTCCACGAGCAGCCCGCCGCTGCGGGCCTCACCGAGCCGCAGTTCCAGGGCATGGCGGTGCAGCCGCTCGGTGATCGGCGAGCGGCAGACGTTGCCGGTGCTGACGTGGAGAATCCGAAAAGGGGAGGAATGGGGTACCGAGGTGTCGTCGCCTGGTCCCGCTATGCCACGCCCCAGGGGCGCCATCAATTGGCCACCTCGAGCTCGGGTACCACCTTGCGCAGTTCTTCCGCGCTGATCGCGCCCTCGCGCAGCAGGACCGGGGTCCTGCCGGTGACATCGACGATCGAGGACGGTACGGCGGCGGGCGTCGGGCCGCCGTCCAGGTAGACGGAGACCGAGTCACCCAGCATTTCCTGTGCGGCGTCGCAGTCCTGCGGGGACGGGTGGCCGGTGAGGTTGGCGCTGGAGACGGCCATCGGACCGAAGTCGGTGAGCAGCTCGATCGCGACCGGGTGCAGCGGCATCCGCACGGCGACCGTGCCACGGGTCTCGCCCAGGTCCCAGGTCAGCGACGGCTGGTGCTTGGCGACGAGGGTGAGCGCGCCGGGCCAGAAGGCGTCGACCAGCTCCCAGGCCTGCTCGGAGAAGTCGGTGACCAGGCCGTGCAGGGTGTTGGGGGACCCGACGAGGACCGGGGAGGGCATACCGCGGCCGCGGCCCTTGGCCTCCAGCAGGTCGCCGACGGCCTCGGCGCTGAAGGCGTCCGCGCCGATGCCGTAGACGGTGTCGGTCGGCAGCACGACCAGCTCACCGCGGCGGACGGCCGAGGCGGCCTCGCGCAGACCGGTGGTGCGGTCGGTCGCGTCGCTGCAGTCGTATCGCCGTGCCATTACGGGACCTCCTCGTGCGAAACGAATACTTCGGATGCATCGGCTGCATCAGGCGCCGAAGCGGGCCACGTCATGGCGTCGCCCGGCGCGCGGTGGCGAAACGGGGCCTGTTGTTGAGGTCCGGGTGATCGGCCGCATCGGCCCAGCCCCGCTCCTCGGTGAAGATCCACGGCACCTGCCCGCCCTGGGTGTCGGCATGCTCGATGACGACCACACCTCCGGGCCGCAGCAGGCGGTGCGCGGTCCGCTCGATGCCCCGGATGGTGTCCAGGCCGTCCTGGCCCGAGAACAGCGCGAGCTCGGGGTCGTGGTCGCGGGCCTCGGGTGCGACGTACTCCCACTCGGTCAGCGGGATGTACGGCGGGTTGGAGACGACCAGGTCGACCTGCCCGTCCAGTTCGGGAAGCGCGGTCAGCGCATTGCCGTGATGGAGAACGACGCGGGACCCCTCGACGTTCTTGCGGGCGTAGTCCAGGGCCTCTTCGGACAGCTCCACGGCGTGCACCCGCGAGCGGGGCACCTCCTGCGCCAGGGCGAGCGCGATCGCCCCGGAGCCGGTGCACAGGTCGACGATCAGCGGCTCGACGACGTCCATGGCCCGTACGGCGTCTATCGCCCAGCCGACCACCGACTCGGTCTCCGGGCGGGGGACGAACACCCCTGGCCCCACGGAGAGTTCGAGGTAGCGGAAGAACGCCCGGCCGGTGATGTGCTGGAGCGGCTCCCGGGCCTCGCGGCGGGCGACGGCCTCCCAGTAGCGGGCGTCGAAGTCCGCGTCCTTGACGTGGTGCAGCTCACCCCGTTTGACGCCGTGCACGAACGAGGCGAGTTCCTCGGCGTCGAAGCGCGGCGAGGGCACACCGGCGTCGGCCAGCCGCTGGGTGGCCTGGGCCACCTCGGCGAGCAGAAGGTTCACGGGGCCTTCCTCCTAGTGCGCTGCGTCTTCATGGTGCGGTTCGCCGTCGATCGGCCGGGGGTCCCCCGGGGGGATTGCTGTCTCCAGCCGGTGCGTACAGGGTCGTGCGGGCTTACTGGGCGGCGGCGAGCTTGGCGGCCGAGTCGGCGTCGACACACGCCTGGATGACCGGGTCGAGCTCGCCGTCGAGCACCTGGTCCAAGTTGTACGCCTTGAAACCGACCCGGTGGTCCGAGATCCGGTTTTCCGGGAAGTTGTACGTACGGATGCGCTCCGAACGGTCTACCGTGCGGACCTGGCTGCGCCGGGCGTCCGACGCCTCCCGCTCGGCCTCTTCCTGGGCGGCGGCCAGCAGCCGGGAGCGCAGGATGCGCAGCGCCTGCTCCTTGTTCTGGAGCTGGCTCTTCTCGTTCTGGCAGGAGACGACGATGCCGGTGGGCAGATGCGTGATGCGCACCGCGGAGTCGGTGGTGTTGACCGACTGGCCGCCGGGCCCGGAGGAGCGGTAGACGTCGATCCGCAGGTCGTTGGGGCCGATCTCGACCTCGACCTCCTCGGCCTCGGGCGTGACCAGCACACCGGCCGCTGAGGTGTGGATCCGGCCCTGCGACTCGGTGGCGGGCACCCGCTGGACGCGGTGCACCCCGCCTTCGTACTTCAGCCGCGCCCAGACGCCCTGTCCGGGCTCGGTGGCGCCGCCCCCGCCCTTGGTCTTCACGGCGACCTGGACGTCCTTGTAGCCGCCGAGGTCGGACTCGTTGGCCTCCAGGATCTCGGTCTTCCAGCCGGCCCGCTCGGCGTAGCGCAGATACATCCGCAGCAGGTCGCCGGCGAACAGCGCGGACTCCTCGCCGCCCTCACCGGCCTTGACCTCGAGGATGACGTCCTTGTCGTCGCTGGGGTCACGCGGGACGAGCAGCAGCCGCAGCTTCTCGGTGAGCTCCTCGCGCTGCGCGTCGAGCTCCTTGACCTCGTCGGCGAAGTCCGGGTCGTCCGCGGCGAATTCGCGCGCGGTCTCCATGTCCTCGCCGGTCTGCTTCCAGTCGCGGTACGTCGCGATGATCGGGGTCAGCTCGGCATAGCGCTTGTTGAGCCGCATGGCCTCACGCTGGTCGGCGTGGACCGCGGGGTCGGCCAGCCGCTTCTCGAGATCGGCGTGCTCGCCGATCAGTTCTTCGACCGCCTCGAACATCGTGGAGTTCCTCTGCTGGCTGCTGGGGTGACGGGTACCGGGGCGCCGGCCCGTCGGGTGCTGCGCCGCGGGCCCCGGGCCCCCCGTACGGGAGCCAAGGGCCAGGACGACAAAACGCCGGTCCGGTCACCCCTGAGCAGGGGCGACCGGAGACCGGCGCCTTGAGGGTCGCTACTTCTTGGCGGCTGCAGCGCCCTTGCCGAAGCGGGCCTCGAAGCGGGCCACGCGGCCGCCCGTGTCCATGATCTTCTGCTTGCCCGTGTAGAACGGGTGGCACTCGGAGCAGATGTCCGCGCGGACGGAACCGCTGGCGACCGTGCTACGGGTGGTGAAGGACGCGCCACAGGTGCAGCTGACCTGGGTCTCGACGTACTCCGGGTGGATGTCGCGCTTCAAGGGATTCTCCTAGGTTCGGGAGTGCACCGGGTCGTGTCGCGGGTTGCGTCACGTGAACCGGGGCCGACGGTCCAGTCTGCCAGGACTAGCCGTATCTCCCAAAACCGGGGTAGGTCCGCAAGTATTCCCCCGGCCCGTTCCGGGGCGGCCGGGCCCCGGAACCCCGCCTTCCGGCTACTTCACGTACTTGTCCGTGCCGCCCTGGTCACCGGCCGAGCCCTTGATCGCGGACTTGGGGATTTCCTTGTCCACCCGCAGCGCGTCCCAGACCTGATCGCTCTTCTTCGTCAGTGGCACCACACGGTCCGGGTTGGCCGGGTCGTACGTCACCGGCAGCGTCACCATGTCGATGTTCTCCGACCCGATGTTGCCCAGGCTCTTGGCCAGGCCGGTGAGTTCACTGACCGAGTTGAGCTCGGTGTCGGTGGTGATGGCCTTGGTGGCCGTATCGGCGATGTCGTAGAGCTTGGTGGGGTTGGTGAGCACCCCGACGTTCTTGACCTGGTTCATCAGGGCCTTGATGAACGCCTGCTGCAACTGGATGCGGCCCAGGTCGCTGCCGTCGCCGCCGGGCACGCCGTGCCGGGTCCGGACGAGGCCGAGCGACTGCTCGCCGTTGAGGGTGTGCTTGCCGGGCTGCAGATGCAGATGGCTGTGGTCGTCGTCGATCGCCTTGCTGGTGGTGATGTCGACCCCGCCCAGCGCGTCGATGAGCTTCTTGAAGCCGGTGAAGTCGACCTCGACGAAGTGGTCCATACGGACGTCGCTGATCGACTCGACGGTCTTGACCGCGCAGGCCGGCCCGCCGACCTCGAACGCCGTGTTGAACATCGCCCGCTGCGCGCCGGGGACGTCCTTGCCGTCCTTGGTGCAGTCGGGGCGCTTGATCATGGTGTCCCGGGGGACGCTGACCACGCTGGCCTTCTTGTGGCCCTTGTAGACGTGCACGATCATCGCCGTGTCGGAACGCGCGCCGCCCTCGTCCTTGCCGTACTCACCGTTCTTGCCGGCGCGGGAGTCGGACCCCATCACGAGGATGTTCATCGAGCCGTCGTCGATGTTCTTCGGGCGGTCGTGTCCGAGGGCGGCGTTGATGTCGACGCCCTTCAGATTGCCGTTGAGCTTGAAGTAGACGTAGCCGAGTCCGGCCCCACCCAGCAGTACGGCGCTGGTCAGCGTGCACAGGGTGATGGTCACTGCTCGGCGGCGCCTGGTCGGGCCCTTGCGCCGGCGGCCCGTGGCACGTATGCCGCGGGCACGGCTTTCGGCCGTCTTCGCGGTCCCGCTGCTGTCCGCCATCTGCTCCTCAGTCCTCGGTTCGCTCGGCTGCCCCTCGCCGCCGCCGTGCTGTGTGCTGCCACGGCCTTTTGCTCCATGTCAGACGGGAGGTCGACGGGAAGGGTTGCACAGCGGGTCATGAGCGCTTTCTTAGAAATCCGCGGCGGCCCGGCGGGCGGGCCCAGGACCTTCGCCTCCCCCACCTGCACTTTCGGCACCTTTTCCGGCATGGCTGGAACCGTGTGGGTTGCACGGATCTGTGCGGAAGGTCTCAAGCGCGGCAGCGGTGCGGCCCGTGGGGCGCGGCCCAGGTCACAGATCACCCTCGCGCCCGTGCCGTACGGGGCGCCCAGCACGAAGCCCCCCTCACCCGTGAGGGCGAGGGGGGCTCGGTGGACGGCGCGGCGCGCCCGGCGGGCGTCAGTCGTTGCCGTTGCCCGCGGTCGGCGTCGTCTTCTGGATCTGCAGCAGGAACTCCGCGTTGGACTTCGTCTGCTTCATCTTGTCCAGCAGCAGCTCGATGGCCTGCTGCTGGTCCAGGGCGTGCAGCACCCGGCGCAGCTTCCACACGATGGCGAGCTCGTCGCTGCCCATGAGGATCTCTTCCTTACGGGTGCTGGACGCGTCCACGTCCACCGCCGGGAAGATGCGCTTGTCCGAGAGCTTGCGGTCGAGCTTGAGCTCCAGGTTTCCGGTGCCCTTGAACTCCTCGAAGATCACCTCGTCCATCCGCGAGCCGGTCTCGACCAGCGCGGTGGCCAGGATGGTCAGCGAACCGCCGTCCTCGATGTTGCGCGCCGCACCGAAGAAGCGCTTCGGCGGGTAGAGCGCGGTCGAGTCGACACCACCGGACAGGATGCGGCCCGAGGCCGGGGCGGCGAGGTTGTACGCACGTCCCAGACGGGTGATCGAGTCCAGCAGGACGACCACGTCGTGACCGAGCTCGACGAGGCGCTTGGCGCGCTCGATGGCCAGCTCGGCGACGGTGGTGTGGTCCTCGGCCGGGCGGTCGAAGGTCGAGGAGATGACCTCGCCCTTCACCGACCGCTGCATGTCGGTGACCTCTTCCGGACGCTCGTCGACGAGGACGACCATCAGGTGGCACTCGGGGTTGTTGCGGGTGATCGAATTGGCGATCGCCTGCATGATCATGGTCTTGCCGGTCTTCGGCGGAGCCACGATCAGCCCTCGCTGGCCCTTGCCGATCGGCGTGACCAGGTCGATGATCCGGGTCGTCAGACCGCCCGACTCCCCCTCCAGGCGCAGTCGCTCCTGCGGGTAGAGGGGCGTCAGCTTCCCGAACTCCGGCCGTCCGCGGCCCTGTTCGGGCGCCACGCTGTTGACCGTGTCGAGCCGGACCAGCGCGTTGAACTTCTCGCGCCGCTCGCCGTCCTTGGGCTGGCGGACCGCGCCGGTGACGTGGTCACCCTTGCGCAGACCGTTCTTCCGGACCTGGGCGAGCGAGACGTAGACGTCGTTCGGGCCGGGCAGGTAGCCCGAGGTCCGGATGAACGCGTAGTTGTCGAGGATGTCGAGGATGCCCGCGACCGGGATCAGGACGTCGTCCTCGGACACCTGCGGCTCGTTGCCGAAGTCCTCACGGCCGCCGCGACGGCCCCGGCGGTCGCGGTAGCGGCCGCGACGGCCCCGGCGGCCGCCCTCGAAGTCGTCGTCGTCATCGGTACGGCGGTCCCGCTGGCGCTGGCCGCCCTGACCGCCCTGGCCGCCGTCGCCGGCGTCGCCGCCCTTGCGGCGGTCCCCGCGGTCACGGTCACGCTGGCGCTGGCCGCGCTCACCGCGGTCGCCACGGTCACCCTTCTGGCCGCGGTCCTGGCGGTCGCCGCGCTCCTGGCGCTCGCCTCCCTTGCCGGGCCGGCCCTCGCCGGTCTCCTGCGGGGAGGTCGCGGTGTCGGTCTTGGCGTCCGCCTTGACCTCGGTCTTCGCCTCGACCTTGGTGTCGGTCTTGAGGTCGCCCGAGGCGGCCTCGGGGCTGCCCGCGGCGGCGGTGGCGCGACGCCGGCGGCGCTCACCGGCCGGCTGCTCGTCGCTGACCGGCTGACCGGGGATGTCGATCTGCTGCTGGGCCGCGGCCTGGTCAGCGGCCTTGGCGCCCTTGTCGGACTTGGCGGCCTTGCCGGCGGCCGGCTCCGCGCTGTCGTCGCCGGTGCGGGCCTTGGAGGTCGTCCGGCGCTTGGGCTTGGTCTCGGTGTCGGCGGGCGCGTCGGCCTTGGCGGCGGAGCCTGAGCCTCCGGCCTGCTTCTCCTTGATGACCTCGATCAGCTGGCTCTTGCGCATCCGCGCGGTGCCCTTGATACCGAGGCCGGAGGCGACCTGCTGCAGCTCTGCCAGGACCATGCCGTCAAGGCCGGTGCCGGAACGGCGGCGCCGCGTAGGCGCGGCGGGAGCGTCCGTGGCGGGCGCGGTGGCACTGCCATCGGTGCGCGCGCCCATCAGATCGGTGGTGTCGCTCACGAAGGGTCCTTCCCTGGAGCGGGCGTCGGCCTGTCTGGCTCGGCGACCGGTTGTGCTGTCCGGCTGGGTCCTTGGTCTTGTGGACCGGTGCCGGGGCGGTGGTCCCGCCGGAAGTGGCGGAGAGATCAGTTCATGGCGCCGGCGTGAAGAGATGCAGAGTGGCCCATGTCGTCACGCCGATTCCGGAGCGTGCTCACTCCTGCTCAGGCCATTGCTCCAAGCAGTTTGGGAGGCTCCCGGAAGAAAGTGGTCCCTATGGGGGACACGAAGCACCGCGCCACTCAGGCGTCGAGTACTGACTTGAGGTTAACACTACCGGGTCCAACAAACATTCCCCCTCTCCAAGACCGGCAATCGTCGATCACCCGCGTGATCACCCGGCGAGCGGCAGTACGCAGGTGCCTGCCGCATCGAGGGTCAGCCGGTTGGCCGCCCACCCCTCTCCCGCCAGTGCCGCGACCTTCTCGGCCGCCGCGTCCTCGACCAGTGCGAGCACCGTGGGGCCCGCACCGGACACAACTGCGGGGACGCCGTCCGCACGCAGTCGGTTCACCAGGGCCACGCTCTCCGGCATCGCGGGGGCGCGGTACTCCTGGTGGAGTCGGTCCTCGGTCGCGGCGAGCAGCAGCTCGGGGCGCCTGGTCAGGGCCTCGACGAGCAGTGCGGCGCGGCCGGCGTTGGCCGCGGCGTCCACATGCGGGACGGTGCGCGGCAGCAGTCCTCGGGCGGTCTCGGTCAGCACCGGCTTTCCGGGCACGAAGACCACCGGAACGATGGAATCGGCGGGATCCATCCGGATCGCACGCGCGGTTCCGGTGTCCATCCAGGCGAGCGTGAAACCGCCCAGCAGACAGGCGGCGACATTGTCGGGGTGGCCCTCGATCTCGGTGGCCAGCTCCAGCAGCGCGGTGTCGTCGAGCTTTTGCTCACCGCCTATCGTCACGGCGCGGGCGGCCACGATGCCCGCGCTGATGGCGGCCGAGGAAGACCCCAGGCCGCGGCCGTGCGGGATGCGGTTGGCGCAGACGATTTCCAGGCCGCGCGGCTGCCCGCCGAGCAGCTCGAAGGCGGCGCGCATCGACCGTACGAGCAGGTGGCTCTCGTCGCGCGGCAGGGTGTCGGCACCCTCACCTGCGATGTCGATGTGCAGCCCGGAGTCGGCGACGCGCACCACGACATCGTCGTACAGGCCCAGGGAAAGACCCAGGGCATCGAAGCCGGGACCGAGATTGGCGCTGGTAGCGGGGGTGCGCACCCGGACGGCGGCGGCGCGGAACGCGGGACCGGCCATCGCTCGATGACTCTCCTTGATTGATGCTGCGGTACTGCCCCGGAGCGCCGCGGCACCGAAGTGCCCGGCCGGCTTCCTGGGGTCTGTTCTGACCTGCCCTGAACACCACTGCGTTATGCCGTGGGGAGGGGAGTTGGCTGCCAGCCTATCGAAGGAAGGTTCTGTCGCGACATAGGGCGCACAGGAGGCGCACGATGCGTGTCGCGCGCCTTCCCGTGCCTCGACGCTGCCTTCCGTGATCTTTGCAGCCTTTGCACAGTTTGCTGTGCGTGGGGTGACGGGACGTGGGCCGCCCCGTCACCGTGTGCCGTACCCGCGTATCCGCCGGTACGGCCGCCGGGTCCTAGGCGAGGCCCAGGCGCTCGGCCGCGGCGTCCGCGTCGATCGGGACCGTGACCGGCTGCGGCGCTCCGGCCACCGCCCAGTCCGGGTCCTTGAGACCGTTGCCGGTGACCGTGCAGACGATGCGCTGGCCCGGGTCGACCTTGCCCTCCTCGGCGGCCTTGAGCAGACCGGCGACCGAAGCGGCCGAGGCGGGCTCCACGAAGACGCCCTCCCGCGCCGCCAACAGGCGGTAGGCGGCCAGGATTTGACGGTCGGTCACGTCGTCGATGAAGCCGCCGGACTCGTCCCGCGCCTGCTGGGCGTACGACCACGAGGCCGGGTTGCCGATGCGGATCGCGGTGGCGATGGTGGTCGGGTCCTTGACGACCTCACCGCGCACGATGGGCGCGCTGCCGGAGGCCTGGAAGCCCCACATCCGCGGGGTGTGCGTGGCGATGCCGTCCGCCGCGTACTCCTTGTAGCCCCTCCAGTACGCCGTGATGTTGCCGGCGTTGCCGACGGGCAGCACATGGATGTCGGGGGCGTCGCCGAGCATGTCCACGATTTCGAAGGCCGCGGTCTTCTGACCCTCGATCCGCACCGGGTTGACGGAGTTCACAAGTGCGACGGGGTAGTTGTCGGACAGGCTCCGGGCCAGCGTCAGACAGTCGTCGAAATTTCCGTCGACCTGCAGGATCTTCGCGCCGTGGACCAGTGCCTGGCCCATCTTGCCGAGCGCGATCTTGCCCTGCGGGACGAGGACGGCGCAGACCATGCCGGCGCGGACCGCATAGGCAGCGGCCGAGGCGGAGGTGTTGCCGGTGGAGGCGCAGATGACCGCCTTGGCGCCCTCCTCCTTGGCGCGCGTGATGGCCATCGTCATGCCGCGGTCCTTGAAGGAACCGGTGGGGTTGGCACCCTCGACCTTGAGGTGCACCTCGCAGCCGGTGCGCTCGGAGAGCAGCTGCGCCGGTACGAGCGGGGTGCCGCCCTCGCGGAGGGTGACGACCTCGGTCGTGTCGCTGACCGGCAGCCGGTCACGGTATTCCTCGATGATTCCGCGCCACTGACGGCTCGCGGTGGAATTGGCAGACATGGGTTCCTTTACTCCCCTTCGACCCGCATGATGCTGGCGACACCGCGCACGGTGTCCAGCTCGCGCAGTGCCCCGACGGTCGACGACAGGGCCGCGTCCGCCGCTCGGTGGGTGACGATGACGAGGGATGCCTCGCCGTCCTTGCCCGACTGACGGACCGTATCGATCGATACGCCGTGTTCGGCGAAGATGGTCGCGACCTGCGCGAGCACGCCGGGCTTGTCGGCCACATCAAGGCTGATGTGGTACCGCGTGATGACCGCGCCCATGGGGCTGACGGGCAGCCGGGTGTAGGCGGACTCGCCCGGTCCGGTGGCTCCGGCGAGCTTGTTGCGGCAGACCGCGACGAGGTCGCCGAGGACCGCGGAGGCGGTCGGCGCACCGCCCGCACCCGGCCCGTAGAACATCAGCTGGCCGGCCGCCTCGGCCTCGACGAAGACCGCGTTGTACGCCTCACGGACCGAGGCGAGCGGATGCGTCAGCGGAATCATCGCGGGGTGCACCCGCGCGGTCACCGACGCGCCGTCCGCGGCCCGCTCGCAGATGGCCAGCAGCTTGACCGTGCAGCCCATCCGCTTGGCGGAGGCGATATCGGCCGCGGTGACCTCCGTGAGGCCCTCGCGGTGCACATCGTCGATGGTCACGCGGGTGTGGAAGGCGATACCGGCCAGGATCGCGGCCTTGGCGGCGGCGTCGAAGCCCTCGACATCGGCGGTCGGGTCGGCCTCGGCGTAACCGAGCGCGGTCGCCTCGTCGAGCGCCTCGCTGTAGCCGGCCCCGGTGGAGTCCATCTTGTCGAGGATGAAGTTGGTGGTGCCGTTGACGATGCCGAGCACCCGGTTGACCTTGTCCCCGGCGAGCGACTCGCGCAGCGGCCGGACCAGCGGGATCGCACCGGCGACGGCGGCCTCGTAATACAGGTCCGCGCCATTGGCCTCGGCGGCCGCGTGCAGCGCCGCGCCGTCCGCCGCGACCAGCGCCTTGTTGGCGGAGACCACGCTCGCACCGTGCTCGAAAGCGGTGGTGATCAGCGTGCGGGCCGGCTCGATCCCGCCGATGACCTCGATCACGACATCAATGTCGCCGCGTTTGACGAGCGCGGTCGCATCGGTGGTGACCAGCTCGGCCGGGACGCCCTCGCGCACCTTGTCGGGGCGGCGGACGGCGATCCCGGCGAGCTCCACCGGCGCACCGATGCGGGCGGCGAGGTCGTCGGCGTGCGTCGTCATGATGCGCGTCACCTCTGAGCCGACAACACCACAGCCCAGGAGCGCCACTTTCAGCGGACGCGTACGCATCATTCGACCTCTGCTTCTCATCGATCAGCGAATTCCAACTTGCTCATGCACAAGTCTCACGCACCGGACGGCAGTTTCCGCCCATCGTCCAGATGCCGAGACATTTATTTCATCCGGGACGGGGATCCGGCGATCCGGCCCTACCCGACATCCAACCGCAGGAGATCTTCCTCCGTCTCCCGCCGGACGATCACCCTGGCGGCACCGTCCTTGACCGCTACGACCGGGGGCCGCAGCGAGTGGTTGTAGTTGCTCGCCATGGAACGGCAGTACGCACCGGTCGCCGGCACCGCGAGCAGATCCCCGGGCGCCACGTCCGCCGGCAGGAAGGCATCGCGCACGACGATGTCGCCACTCTCACAGTGCTTGCCGACCACGCGCGAGAGCATCGGCTCGGCATCGGAGGTGCGCGACACCAGCGCCACGCTGTACTCCGCGTCGTAGAGCGCCGTGCGGATGTTGTCCGACATCCCGCCGTCCACGGACACATAGGTCCGCAGCCCTTCCAGCTCCTTGACCGTGCCGACCTCGTACAGCGTGAAGGCCGTCGGGCCCACGATCGCGCGCCCGGGCTCGACCGACAGCCGCGGCATCCGCAGCCCCGCCGACTCGCACTCCCGGCGCACGATCTCCCCGAGCGCCGTCGCGATCTCATGCGGCTCGCGCGGATCGTCGTCCGAGGTGTACGCGATGCCGAGGCCGCCGCCCAGGTCGATCTCGGGCAGCTCGATGCCGTGCTCGTCCCGTACCTCGGTCAGCAGCTGCACCACCCGGCGGGCCGATACCTCGAAACCCGCCATGTCGAAGATCTGCGACCCGATATGGCTGTGAATTCCGATGAGCTCCAGGCCGTCCAGCTTGAGCGCCCGGCGCACGGCCTCCGCGGCCTGTCCGCCCGCCAGCGCGATGCCGAACTTCTGGTCCTCGTGCGCGGTCGCGATGAACTCATGCGTATGCGCCTCGACACCGACCGTGACGCGGATCTGCACCCGCTGCCGCTTGCCCAGCCGCTCCGCGATATGCGCGACCCGCACCATCTCCTGGAACGAGTCGAGCACGATCCGCCCGACGCCCGCTTCCACGGCCCGGGTGATTTCCTCGGTGCTCTTGTTGTTCCCGTGCAGGGCGATCCGCTCGGCCGGCATTCCCGCCGCCAGCGCGGTGGCCAGTTCGCCCCCGGAACAGACGTCGAGATTCAGTCCCTCTTCGTTCAGCCACCGCACAATGGCCAGGGACAAAAAAGCCTTTCCGGCGTAGAACACATCGGCTTCCGGCCCGAAAGCGTCCTTCCAGGCCCGGCAGCGCGCCCGGAAGTCGTCCTCGTCCAGGAAATACGCCGGTGTACCGAATTCCTCGGCGAGCGCGGTGACGTCCAGCCCGCCGACGGTGACCACACCGTCGGCATTGCGCCCGACCGTACGGGACCAGACCCGCGGGTCGAGGGTGTTGAGATCGGCGGGCGGCCCGGCGTAATGGCCCTCGGGCAACACATCGGCGTGCCGGGGCCCTGCGGGGTGCGCGGAACGGCTCATGACAGTGGAGATCCCCTCAAAATCGTTCAGAGGTGTTCGGGAGCGGAGATGCCGAGCAGACGCAGGCCGTTGGCGAGCACCGTTCCGCCGGCCTCGGCAAGGGCCAGCCGGGCGCGATGCACGGCCAAGGGTTTCTGCTCCCCGACGGGCAGCGGCGGACAGACGTCATGCCACCGGAAGAACGCGTCCGCCGTCGCTTCCAGATGCCGCACCACCCGGTCCGGCGCCCGGAGCCGCGCGGCGGTCTCGATGGCGGAGGGGTAGGTGGCGAGGAGGGTGTGGAAAGTCTGCAGGTTCTGAGCAGCGGATACGGACCCGTCCGACGGGCCCTCGCCCACGGCTTCACCGCGCGCCGGAGCACCCACGTCCCCCGGCTCGCTCCCGAACCCCAGCTCCTGCGCATAACGCCCCAGCGCCCGCGCCCGCGCGGCCGCATACTGCACCCGGAACCGCGGATTGCTCTCCCGCTGCACGGGCCGCTCGGGCACCCGCACCGGATCCTGCGCGGCAGGCCGCAACAACACCCAGCGCGCTTCATCGACTCCGAGACGGGCAATGAGGGCAGTCAGGTCGGGCGGGGTGGCCACGGGGGCGGCCTGACCACCGTCGACGGCCACTACTCCGGCCGCTGCCTGGATGCGGGCCAGCGCCTCGGCGACGACGACGTCACGGGCACTGGGGGCGGGGCCGGGGGCAGGGCCGCGGTCGGGGTCGGGGTCGGGGTCGGGGTCGGGGTCGGGGCCGCGGCCGGGCTCACGGTCGGGGGCGGGCTCACGGTCGGGGCTGGAGCCCGGGCCGGCAACATCGCCTGCGCCCACGCCGCGGGCACTCCGTACACTCCGGTCCCCGTAACGGTCCCCCTGCGCCAGCACCTCCCGCACCAGCGCGGCCTGCGCCCCGTCCCCCAACGTGAAGTTCAGAAAACCCGGCCCGGCGATCTCGACCCGGGTGATCCCGGCGCTCCCGATCAGCCGCTTCCGCAGAATCTCGGCGACCTCCCGGGCCGGCCGGCCCGCCTGCCGGGCGAGCTGCAGCGCGACATTGGAGGCGTAGTCCCCACACCCCGGCCGCGGCGGCGGCTGCACCACGATCCGCGCCGGTACGGGCACGGAGAGCTCCTGCTCCTCCACCGCACCACGCACGGAGCGCAGGACGGTGCGGGAGAGCTCAGCGGGGGTCACAGGACAAGCGTATGGGAGACCAGGGGTACCTATGCGACCCGGTTTCGCCCTGTGGACATCCGCACAGCGATCCAGGACGCCCGGTCACCTCTCCGGCTATTCCCCGCCCGCATCCACCATGCCGACCCCACCGGACGCCGCGACCTCACCGGACGAGGCACCGCGCCCCGCCCCTCCCCCGCCCCCGTCGCTCTCCCCGTCCTCTTCCTCGGCCCCACCCGCGGGCCCACGCTCCCTCTGCCGCTGCCGGCCCTCACGCACCAGCATCCCCACGGTCCGTACCAGCTCGGCCGGCTCGAACGGCTTCGCGAGGAAGGCGTCCACGCCCACCGTCTCGCCGTTGTCCACCTCGCCCTGGGTGCACGCGCTGACGATGGCGATCGGGATGTCCCACGTCCGCGGATCGGAGCGCAACCGCGCCGCGGTGTGCAGACCGTTGAGCCGCGGCATCACGACATCAAGGGTCACGACATCAGGTCTCACGTGGTGCACGACATCCAGACATTCGGCACCATCAGCCGCGGTCACGACCTCGAAGCCCTCCAGCTCGAGATTGACCCTGATCAACTGGCGGATCACCTTGTTGTCGTCGACAACAAGGATCCGACCGGACAAGCCAGGCACACCATGAGACTAGGACCCCGCCTGTGACTGCGTCCCGGTTTTCCCCACTTCCGCCCCCGTGCGAGGGACCTTTCCCCGAGCGTCACGCACCACGGCCCTCAGATGCGCTAGGACCCCCGGCCACCCCTTCCAGCCCCTCACCCGCCTCCCGCGAAACCTGTTCATGAACACCCCATCAGAGCTGGTAGTGTTCTACCCGTCGCCACGAGAACACAGGCGGCAACGCCCCCGTAGCTCAGGGGATAGAGCAACGGCCTCCGGAGCCGTGTGCGCAGGTTCGAATCCTGCCGGGGGCACTTCGCAGGAAGTGCCCGAAGGACCCTCTGTCCAGTGAAAACTGGGAGAGGGTCTTTTCGCGTTCGGCTTCTCTTTACTCAGTGCGCACTTCTCCATTCATCCTTCTGTCCGCGCTTCTCCGCGAACTGTGTGCGCACTTCTCCAAGCGCCGAAGGGCCGGCATCGCCTCGCTCCGCGGCCCCCGTTGCGGTCCTCTTCACGTGCGGGCGGCGGGAACGTCGCCGTCGGGCGTTCGGTGCGCGGTCGCGAGCACCACGGTGTGGAGGAACCATTCCAGTACCGCGGAGATGTCGTCCCCCTTCTCGGCGAAGACCTCGACCGGGAAGGATGGGCGCAGGTCGAGTTTCGCTTCGGCCAGGTCGATGCCGTCGATGTCGTTCAGCCGCGTCATCAGCTCGCGGCGCAGGGGCTCGTCGTCGAACGGCGGGCGGCGCTTCAGATGCTGGAAGACCACCTCGACGGTTCCGGTCACGGGGTAGATCGCGATCGGCCACAGGGCCGGTGCCCCGGGTGCATTGCCTACGGTGATCAGAGGGGAGCAGCTGGTCTCGCTCGCCCTGCCGTATGCGCGGTGGCCGCCCTGACGTTCCCAGAACCGGAGGGCGGTCAGGACCCCTTCGACCGTCTCCGGGGTCTGGTTGTCGCGCAGCAGCGTCTCGAAGCGGGTCGCTGCCTGCGGCTCGTCGTCCGCGCGGGCTGCCGGTGGCGCCTCCTCGGAGCCGTCCTTTCCCACCAGAGCCGCCAGGTCGGCGGTGGTCAGGCGGTGGGCGCGATCGGCCCGGCGCTTGCCGTCGAAGGGCACCCCCTCCGCCTCCAGCAACGCCTGCGGGTCGCCCGTGTGCTGGTCGTCGGCCCAGCGAAAGCCCTCCGCGATGCGGCCGTCCGAGGTCATGACGCGGTAGGAGCAGTGCAGACCGGGCTTGGACGCGACATGGCCGGCGACCGAGATGGCGGCGGTGCCGATGAGCGCGGCCAGATCGCCGTACGACGTCCATGTCCCGGCCGGCATGGCGAGCAGGGCGGTACGCAGTTCACGCCAGCCCGGCCATTCGTCATCCGCGTGGACCATGCCCTCGATGGGGCCGGGCCACAACTGCACGGCCTTCTCGGCGAGCTCGGCGGCCCGGGTGAGGATTTCCGCCCGGCCCCAGCGCTGCTGTGCCGCGATCTGCTGGTTCATGCGCAGGGCGCTGGAGTCGAGGATCTGCTGCTTGCGGCGGAAGGGGTGGTTGGACAGCCGGGCGTTGTCCGCGGAGAGGGTGAGGTTGCCCAGGGTGTGCACCAGCAGGCCGTGGAGCTCGTCCGCGCTCTGGCCGTCCTCGGCCTCCTCGGCGAGCAGGTCGAACCACTGCTGTGCCGGGCGCTGCGGCAGGACGTGCTCCACCGTGAGGTGCGCCTTGTCGTAGTCGACGGGCTCGGTGGGGCAGTAGCTCTCTTCCAGGCGGCGCAGTACCTGGAAGCGCTGATTGCTCCGGCCCGCCTTGTAGAAGGGCCGGGTGCGGATCGCTTCGCGGACGGATTCGTCGCCGGGCCAGACACGGGCTCCCGTCTTGTTCCTGGACAGGAACCGGCGTACGGCTTCAGCCGGTGAACCGCCCTTTTCCAGTTCCTTGGGGAGCTCCATGAAGACCCGGTTGCTGCCGGTGGTCGACAGCCCGGTGATCAGGCGCCGGACCATATAACTCTCCGCGTACGCCAGGGCATCGGCCGCCTCGCGCGCCGTGGTCCGGCCGGTGTCGACCAGGTCGAGAAGACCGAGTGCGAGCGGGTAGTGCGTCTGGCCGCCCCAGCGGGACAGCCGCTCCAGGACCGCCCGCAGTTCCTCATCGGTCTCACGCGCCGGTTCGAGGATGCGCATGAGCCGCTCCGCCCGCTGTGCCAGCTGACCGATCTCGACCTGGAGCGCGTCCTCGTCACCGCTGAGCGGCTCCAGGCGCTTCTTCTGGTCTCGGTAGATCTCGCTCTGCTTGGCCCTGCTGTTCCCGGCGACGACGAGGTCGAGCCAGACCAACAGCTCCAGGTTCTCCGGGCCGAGGAGTTCCTGCATGGGCAGCCAGAGATGCCGGTAGACCGATTCGCCCCGGTTCGGCAGGCACATGAAGAGGTAGTTGCGCAGCAGATCGCTCTGGCTGAGGCCCACACCGGTGTTGTTGATCGATTCGAAGATCCGGTAGACGTTGTCGCCCTCGGCCGCGGTGATCTCGACGATCGACAGCAGGCCGCCCAACACCGTCTCCACCGCGTCCGTCCACGCCTCGCCTCCGTTCTCCTCGCCCTCGGTCAGGGCTCCGAAGAAGAACCGGTAGGCGGCACCCACATTGCCGGGGCCGCCCGCTTTCGGTGAGGACTCGACGCAGGCGGTGAATGCGTCGCGGTCCGCCTGGGTCGGCAGCAGCCGGTAGCGGTCCTCCCCGTCCCGGTAGCTGTTGACCAGCAGGAGGTCATGGATGCGCGCGGCCTTCTTGTCGGCGCCGCGCTCCCGGTGCCGGTCGCGCAGGGCGGTGAAGGCGAGCATGAGCGTGGTGAGCCGTTGCTGGCCGTCGACCACGAGCCAGCGCTGTATGCCACCCGCGGTGATCCGGCCCGGCGCAAGGACCACCGATCCCACGAAATGCGCGGCCGGCTGCCTGCCGTCCAGATGGTCTTCGACCAATTCCAGTACGTCGTCCCACAGTTGCCGCAGCTCTTCTCGTTGCCAGCTGTAAGTGCGCTGATACAGCGGAATCTGGAACTGCTTCTCACCCTGGACGATTTTGCTGAACGTGGTCTCCTGCGCGTGCACGCGTCCCCTCCCGACGTGGTCCCGCTGACAGCCATGGTCTCGTAGCTGCGTGCCGCGGTCAGGGGAACCGGGGACGTCGTCCGCTTTTCCCGTGACGGAATGTGCCAGGCCGTGTGTCGGTCTTCTGGCTAGGAGGTACCGCCTTCCCGTGAGGGAGGTACCGCGCGTGTCGTCATGGCGTGGCGTGGCGTTCGGCGCTCGGTGGCCGGGGGGGGAGCGCGTGCGCGTCCGTCGGCGGGCCGGACAGCCAAAAACCGGGCACCAAGCCGCTCGGCCAAGTGCCCGGTCAGTGGGGGACGCGGAGCCGGTGTGGGGTCAGCCGTTCAGGCGTACCGGCAGGGATTCGATTCCGTAGACGATGGAGAGCTTGCGGAATTCCAGGTCCTCCGGATTGGCGGCGAGGCGCATGTTCGGGAAGCGGCGCACCAAAGCGGGGTAGGCGGCGCGGAGTTCCATGCGGGCCAGTTCCGCGCCTACGCAGCGGTGAATTCCGTAGCCGAAGGCGAGATGGGAGGGGACATTGCGGGTGGGGTCGAACTGTTCCATTTCCGGGCCCAGTTTGCCGTCCCGGTCCGCACCGCTCAGTGAGCACAGCACCACATCTCCGGAGGCGATCTGGACGCCGCCGATTTCCAGGTCCTCGCGGGCGAAGCGCGGGAAGGCCACCTGTACGACGGTCAAGTAACGGAGGAGTTCCTCGACGTAGCTGTCGACGACGTCATCGCCGTCGTGAAGGGCCGCGAAGTGCTTCGGGTCCTGGAGGAGAACCAGGGCGCCGAGCGCCAGCATGCTGGCGGTGGTCTCGAAGCCGCCGGTGAGGACACCGTCGGCGAGACCTGCCAGTTCTTCGTCGCTGACCGAGTCGCCGTGTTCCTTCACGATCATGCCGAGCAGGCCGTCGCCCGGGTTTTCGCGCTGCTTCTTGACGATGTCCCGGAAATAGGAAAGCGATTCGGATATGGCGCCGAAGGAGGCGTTTGCTCCGCTGAAAAGGTCGAAGCGGGCGGCGCTGAGTCGTTCGAAGTCGGCGCGGTCCTCGTAGGGGACGCCGAGGAGTTCGCAAATGACGAGGGAGGGGATGGGGAGGGCGAATGAGTGGACGATGTCCACCGGGTCACCGTCTTTGCCCGCCTTTTCCATCGCGTCGAGGCGTTCCTCGACGATCTCATGGATGCGGGGCGTGAGCCGCCCGAGGCGCCGCATGGTGAATTCGGGGGTCAGGAGCCGGCGGAGACGGGTGTGCACGGGCGGGTCGGCGAATCCGAGTCCGCCGGGATTCTGTTCGGCACCGGCGCCGGCCTTGCCGACGAGGTTGGTGAAGTCCGAGCTGAAGGCATTGGCCTTTCCCAGCACCGCCTTGACCTCGTCGTAGCCGGTGACCAGCCAGACGTTGGCAGCTATCGGCACGGGAAGCTTGCTGACGGGCTCCCGCTCCCGGACGGCCGCCAAATCGCCCACAGGGTTGAGGCCGTCGCGCCGCAATGGCATCAGGACGGACTCGGGCAAGAAAGACATTCGAGACAGGTCGAAGCCTTTCTTCTGTGTTCTCGCCAGATACATACGGCCGGCCCAGGCGATGATCCGGGAACGGAGAGTCGTCATGACGCTAATACTGCCTTTCGTCGAGGGGGACGGTCACCCGCGCTCGGCGGCCCAAGACGGCCGGTGCAGCACGGAACCTCCACTCGGCGTGCACGGGTGTGACGTACGCCATAGCCCCTCGCTTACGGTGGTCATGGCACAGGTCCATGCCATCGACCGGAGTCTTCGGTCGTCCGCATCAGCGTGACGAGCTCGGCCTCGGCCTTCTTCTTCTATTCGGTCTGGACGAGTTTACAAAGTGCCATTGTCCGCGTTCACGGAACAACCCGGGATGCCCCTGGGGGACCCCTGGTTCATCCCTGACACTTCCCTTAGACATGCCCCCACCGCTCCACGCGCCCGCCGCCCTCGCGCACTTCCCCGCATGACGGCGAACTGGCGCTCCCAGTAGGCCGGCACCGTCGCCATTTATGCCGTACAGCCGCTTGCCCTTGCGGCGGGGGGCGGGCCTTGTGGGGTTGTCGCTCGATGGTGGGTGCGGTGGGCGGGCGCTCGGGGTGCCGCGCGGGGTGCCGCGCGGGGAGGTGAACGGCACTTTGGGGAGGATGAGTTAAGGCGGCGGGGCGGCGAGCCTCCGTGGGCCTCGGGCGGGACGTTGGGGCGTCGGGACGTCGGGGCGTCGGGGCGCTGCGGGCCTCATGGTGGCACCCCGTCGACTCCGGCCCCGACCTCGGGCCCAGATCCGACTCCGACCCCGGCCCCGGCTCCGGCCGGGATTCCGACGCGGGCCCGACCCCAATCCCCGACCCCCACCTCACCCCCCACTACAGAGCGTGATGAGTTGCGGACTCTCCGCGGCCTCCTTAGCGTGAGAGGGGAGCGAGGTAGGCGGCACGGCGAGCGCGGCGTGAGAGGGCGGCGCGCGGCAGAGGGAAGCCGCACTCGCAGCCGGGGAAGGGTGCGCCAGGCACCGCACCGGCGGGGCTTCGGCCCCGGCCCGTCCGTCCAGTGACGCCCGGCAACTCCGCTCGATTCACCCCACAGGGACTCCCCTGGGACTCTCCCCTTCGCAGGAGGAAGCGCATGTTTCCGAAGTCGAAGTCCGGCAAGTTCGGCACGTTCGCCCTTTGCTTTCTGACCGGTGCGCTGGCCGGGGTCCTCGCAGCCGGCCCTGCCCTGGCGGCCGACGACGGCGAGGACGACGAGCTCGTCGAGTACGAGGGCCGGGTCGTCGCCAAGGAGGGCCTGGTGCTGCGTACCGGGCCGAGCACCGAGTACAGCGCGATCGGCATGAAGGAGTACGGGGCCGTGGTGGGGATCACCTGCCGGGTCAACGGGCAGCGCGTCGAGGGCAACCCGGTCTGGTTCAGGCTCAGCGATGCCTCGTACGTCTGGTCCTCGACGCGCGACATCGTGAACGACGGGGAGGACCCTCGGTGGTGCTGAGGCGGGGCCACCTGAGGCGGAACCGGCATGCGGGGGCACGTACGCCCCGAACGTCGCATCCGGCATAACGGAAATAACGGTCGCCGCTTGCTACGTTGCCAGGCATGACGGCAATGGCAAGGACGGCGGCCGCACGCCCGGCGGACACTCCCCCACCCTTGCCGCTGCTGCCCAAGCGACGGGGCATCGAACTGGCCCTCCTCGTAGGCGCGGTCCTGATCAGCGTCTGCGGATATGTGGTCGTGGGGCTGGCCAAAGGGCATGCGCTGCCGGGCGGCGCGGTCCGGTACGGGGCCGGGCTCGGCGCACTCGCGCTGCTCGCGCATCTCGCCGTCCGCTTTCGCGCCCCGTACGCCGATCCGCTGCTGCTGCCCACCGCCGTGCTGCTCAACGGGCTCGGGCTGGTGCTGATCTTCCGGCTCGATCTGGAGACCCCGGCCGACCATGCCGCGCCCACCCAGCTGATGTGGTCGACGGTCGGCGTCGGGCTCTTCATCACGGTGGTGGTGCTGCTGCGCGACCACCGCATGCTGCAGCGGTACGCCTATGTCTGTGCGGCGCTCGCGCTGCTGCTGATGGCGGCGCCGATTCTTTTCCCCGCCATCAACGGGGCGAAGATCTGGATCCGTATCGCCGGATTTTCCATTCAGCCGGGCGAGTTCGCCAAGGTTTTGATCACCGTCTTCTTCGCGGCCTATCTTGCCGCCAACCGCAGCGCGCTGGCCCACACGGGACGCCGGGTGGGGCGGCTCCGGCTCCCCACCGGCCGGGTGCTGGGACCGATCGTGGCGATCTGGCTGATCAGCGTCGCGGTGCTGGTCCTGGAGCGTGATCTGGGCACCTCGCTCCTCTTCTTCGCCATCTTCGTCGTCCTGTTGTACGTGGCCACCGGGCGCATCGGCTGGATCGCGGTCGGGCTGGTCCTGGCGGGCGTCGGGGCGGCCGCCGTCGGCACGCTGGAGCCGCATGTGCACAGCCGGGTCGAGGACTGGCAGCATCCGTTCGCCGGTATCGCGGCGGGCCGGGGGCCCGGGCAGCTCGCCCAGTCGCTGTTCGCGTTCGCCGCCGGCGGGATGCTCGGCACCGGCCTCGGCCAGGGCCACTCCTCTCTGATCGGCTTCGCCATGAAGTCCGACTTCATCCTGGCGACCTTCGGCGAGGAACTCGGGCTGGCCGGGCTGACCGCGCTCTTCCTGCTGTACGCGCTGCTGGTGGCCCGCGGCTACCGGGCCGCGCTCGGTCTGCGGGACCCGTTCGGCAGCCTGCTGGCCGTGGGGCTGGCGGTGCTGCCCGCCCTTCAGGTCTTCGTCATCGCGGGCGGGGTGACGGGACTGATTCCGCTGACGGGGATGGCGATGCCGTTTCTCGCGCAGGGCGGGTCGTCCGTCGTCACGAACTGGATCATCATCGCGCTGCTTCTGCGGATCAGCGACCGGGCGCGGACGCCACGGCCGGAAGGGATCGGCGGCACGGGGAGTGGGACAGGGGGCGGCACGGGGAGCCGCGGTACAGGGAGCGGTGTGGGGGGGCGTACGGGCAGCCGTGCCGGGGCGGGGGCGGTCGCCTCGTCGGGCACCTCGTCAGTCGCCTCGTCGGGCAGCGCTTCGGGGAGCCCTCCGGGGGGCCCGACGGCGAGCCCGGCGAGGGGCCACGGGGCACATGAGGCCGGAAGGGAGGCACGGTTCGGGGCGGGGAGCTGGGTGGTGGGGTTTCTGAAGCCGACGCGGTCCCAGGACCAGATGCGGTCCTCGGACCAGACGCGATCCCAGGGCCAGACGCGATCCCAGGGCCAGACGCGGTCCCAGGCCGGGAGACAGGGGCAAGCCCCGACACAGGCGCAGGGACAGACACAGTCGCAGGGGCAGGGGCGGGGGCAGGGGCAGAGGCAGGGGCAGACGCAGTCGCACACGCAGGCGCACGCCCAGACCCAGTCGAAGGCCCGCCCCCAGGCTCAGGACCGGCCCCCGGCAGCCCCGCCGCCGGCCGTCGCCGATGACGCCCCCTCCCCGGAGGCCGGCCGTTGATCCGCTGTATTCGGCACACCGCGGCGTTCTCCTTCCTTCTCCTCGTTGCGCTGCTGGTCAACGCCGCGCGGGTGCAGGTCGTCGAGACGGAGAGCTACGGCGCCAACCCGGCCAACCGCCGGGGGCCGATCGCCCGTTACGAGCAGCCGCGCGGCGCCGTGCTCGTCGCGGGCCGGCCGGTCACCGGTTCCCGGGACAGCGGCGGGCGGCTGCGCTACGAGCGCACGTACACCGAGGGACCGCTCTATGCGCCGGTCACCGGCTACTCCTCGCAGATCTACGGCACCTCGCTGCTGGAGAGCGCCGAGGACGGCGTCCTCGCCGGCTTTGACGACCGGCTCGCCACCTTCCCCTGGTGGGACCAGCTGACCCGCACCCACCGTCCGGGCGGCAGCGTCCACACCACCGTCAACCCCCGGATGCAGCGCGCCGCGTTCGACGGGCTGGGGGGCAAGAAGGGCGCGGTGGCCGCGATCGAGCCGCGTACGGGGAGGGTCCTGGCGCTGGTGAGCACGCCCTCGTACGACCCGGGTGAGCTGTCCGGCAACGACGCCGCGGTCAGCGCGGCCTGGCACCGGCTGAACCGTGCCGGGCCGCGGCCGATGCTCAACCGGGCGCTGCAGCAGACCTATCCGCCCGGCTCCACCTTCAAGGTCGTCACCGCGGCGGCCGCGCTGGAGAGCGGCAAGGTCACCGATATCGAGGCCCCTACGGACTCGCCCGATCCCTACCCCCTGCCCGGCACCGCCACCCTGCTCGGCAATGACGCGGAGGGCTGCGAGGACGCCCCGCTCAAGGACGCCTTCCGGGCCTCCTGCAACTCCGTCTTCGCGCGGCTGGGTGCCCGGATCGGGCTGCGGGACATGGCCGCCATGGCCCGGCGGTTCGGCTTCAACGACCCTCGGCTGCGCATCCCCTCGCCGGTCGCGCCGAGCAACTTCGATACCCGGATGGATGCCTCCCAGGTCGCGCTGTCCGCCATCGGGCAGTACGACACCGCCGCCACGCCGCTCCAGATGGCGATGGTCTCGGCGACGGTCGCCAACGGGGGCCGGCTGGCGCCGCCGTCGCTCGTCGACAAGGTGACCGATGCCAGGGGTGTCGTGATCGCGGCCGGTCCGCCCCGTCCCACGCGCCAGGTGATGGGGCCGGTCACCGCGCAGCAGCTGCAGGAGATGATGATCGACGTCGTCGCGCACGGCAGCGGCAGACGGGCCGCCATCAAGGGCGTCACGGTCGGCGGCAAGACCGGCACCGCGCAGCACGGTGTGCGCAACGAGGGGACGCCGTACGCCTGGTTCATCTCCTGGGCGAGGGCGAAGGACAGCTATGAGCCGGCCGTGGCGGTGGCCGTGGTGGTCGAGGACGCGGCCGCCGACCGTGCGGACATCAGCGGCGGGGGGAGCGCGGCGCCGATCGCGCGGGCGGTGATGGCGGAGGCGGTGCGCTGAGGCCCTTGCGCGCTGACGCCCCTCCCGGCTCCTGGGACTCCGGCCGCTTGCGCATCACCACGGTCCGCCGAACGTCACCAGGACCGCCCCCGCGTCACCACGGTCCGCCGAACGTCACCAGGGCCGCCCCCGCGTCACAATGGCCGTATGGCTGACGCGATCCCGCCCATGGAACCCGCCCCGCCCCCGCTGCTGTCCCTGGCCGAAGTGGAGGCGCTGGCCCGGCGCGTGCACTCGGGGCAGACCGACAAGGCGGGCCGCCCGTATGCCGAGCATCTGGCGGCGGTCGCGTCGGGCGTGCGCGAGCGGGGCGGCAGTGACGAGCAGATCGCCGCGGCCTGGCTGCACGACGCGGTCGAGGACGGGGCGCTGAGCGAGGAGTGGCTGGCAGGTGCGGCGCTGAGCGGGGCGGTCAAGGCGATGGTCCTGGCCGTCACCAAGCGGGCGGACGAACCGGTCGAGGCGTACACGGCGCGCATTCTGGCCACGCCGGGGGCGCTGTTGGTCAAGGAATCCGATCTCGCGCACAACGCCGATCCGGACCGGCTGGCCGTACTGGACGCGCCGACGCGGGAGCGGCTGACGGCGAAGTACGCCCGGGTGCGGGCGCTGTTGGGACTGTCCGAGCCGTAACAGCCGCCGGGGCCCGGCCCGCGCGGGCTCGTCCGCCGGGGACGGGCCCGCCGCACTCGCCTGCCGGGCCCGGCCCGCGCGCTCGTGCGCCGGAGCCCGCCGCGCTCATCCGCCCGACCCCGCCCGACCCCGGCCGGCCGCGCTCGTCCGCCGGGTCCGCACCGCGGACACCCACACAGAAAGATGCCCTACGCAGCTAATCTGCGGCGATGAGCCCTACGCAGCCTTCGCAGCCTTCGCAGCCTTCGCGGCCTTCGCCGCCTCGGGAGCCCGCACAGTCCGCACCGTCGTCCGGACGGACCGCACCTCATCCGGCTCCCGAAGCCGCCCGTGTGATCGCCGCCCTGGAGGGTGTCGGCGTCCGCCGCTACACCACCGGGCAGGTCATCCTCGACGCGATCGGCTGGACCGTACGGTCCGGTGAGCACTGGGCGCTGCTCGGTGCGAACGGCGCCGGCAAGACCACCCTGCTGCGTCTCGTCGGCGCGCTGATGTTCCCCACCGTCGGCACCGTCGAGGTGCTCGGCCACCGCCTCGGCTCGGTGGACGTCCGCGAGCTGCGCGCCGTCATCGGGCTGGTCTCCGGCGCGCAAAAGGTGCCGCAGGACGCGACGGGGCACACGGTCGTGCTGACCGGCGCGACCGGCACCGTCCAGCCGCTGTGGCGCAAGTACGACGAGGCCACCCGTGAGCGCGCCCACGAGCTGCTCACCGAGCTGGACTGCAAGGAGCTGGCGGACCGCCCGTTCGGAGTGTGCTCGGGCGGCCAGCGGGCCAGGATCCTGATCGCCCGGGCGCTGATGGCCGAACCCCGGCTGCTGCTGCTCGACGAGCCGTTCAACGCCCTCGATCTGCCGTCCCGCGAGGATCTGATCGATGCGCTGCACCGACTGGCCGTGGGGCGCCCGGAGTTGGCGACCGTGACGGTCACCCATCACCTGGAGGAGCTGTCCCCCGCCATCGGCAACGCCCTGCTGCTGCGCGACGGCCGGGTGCAGGCATCCGGCCCGGTGGACGAGGTGCTGACCGGTGAGCGGATGACGGCCTGCTTCGGCCGTCCTATCGAGGTGTCCCGGCACGAGGGCCGCTGGCTGGCGCGGTCGGGCAAACGCTGAGGGTTCCGGGGAGGTGCCGGGAGGTGCCACTCAGCGGCCGGCGGCCCAACGCCCCCTCCTAGGCCCCCGCCTAGGCCTCCCCTACGCCCCCTCCCAGGCCTCCCCTACGCCCCTTGCTCCCTCACCGCGTCCCGCACCCCGCTCAGGAACCGCCGGACCGCCGCCTGTTCGCCGGCCTCGAAGGTGGCGAGCAGGGCGAGGGTGCGGTCGATCAGCGGGCCGAAGAACGACTGGCCCAGGGCGAGCGCGCGGTCGTCGACCTCCAGCAGGACGCGGCGCCGGTCTCGGGTGTCGCGGACCCGGCGGACCAGACCCAGCCGCTCCAGGCGGTCGATGAGCGCCGTGGTGCCGGCGGAGTTCAGGCCCAGCCGGTCGCCGAGCCGGCCGGGGGTGGACTCGTCGCCGGCCCGCGCCGCGTCCAGCAGGCTGATCAGGGCCCGGAGATCGGTGGGGTGCAGGCCGTTGCGTCCGGCGAACCGCGCTCCCGCGAGATCGAGTCGCAGGGTCACCTCCCGCAGCAGATGAACCAGGTCCATCCCCGCCGGTTCCTCCGCCAGTTGCTCCCCCGATTCCTCCGCCGGTTCCTCCCCCGGTTCCCCCGCCGGTTCCTCCGCCGCTTGCTGCCGCGCCATCCACCGCCGCCCTTCTTTCCGGTCTTTCCGGACTCCCGCATTATTACCTCGCTCAGCGAGATACTTGCCGAGCGAGGCAGTAGCCATGGGCCTCGTGCGTCTCTTCGTCCCGTTCCGGAGGTGCACCATGACAGCAGACACCCCTGCGCACACCCCCACCGCGGCCTTTCGCGAGGCCTACGAGCAGGCCATGGCGCTGTGGCCGGTCCCGGTGGAACGGCTCGATCTGCCGTCGGAGTTCGGCAGCACCCGGGTCAATGTCTGCGGCCCGGCCGACGGCCCGCCGCTGGTGCTGCTGCACGGCGGCGGCACCACCTCGGCCGTCTGGTACGCCCTCGCCGCCACGCTCGCCCGTACGCACCGGGTCCATGCCGTGGACCAGATGGGCGGGCCGGGGCTCAGCGCGCACACCGGGCGGGCGCTGCGGCGGCCGGAGGATCTGTTCGACTGGCTCGACGGCGTGTTCAGCGGGCTGGGGCTGTCGTCGGCCGCGCTGCTCGGGCACTCGTACGGCGGCTGGCTCGCGCTGAGTTATGCCGTCCACACCGCCGGCGGGGGTTCCGCCCCAGGAGCCCGGGGGCGGGTGAACCGGCTGGTGCTGCTCGATCCGACCCAGTGCTTCGCGGGTTTCCGGCCGTCGTATCTGCTGCGGGCGCTGCCGCTGTTCGTACGGCCCGGGGAGCGGAGCACCCGGCGGTTCCTGGAGTGGGAGACCCGGGGTGCGCCGCCGGCACCCGCGCTGGTGCGGCTGATGGGCCGGGGCGCCGTCGAGTTCCGGGCCGCGAAGGTGGTCACCGGGCCGCGACCGGACGCCGCGCGGGCCGGAGCGGCCGTGCCGACCCTGCTGCTCCTGGCCGGGGACAGCCGGACGCACGATCCGCGCCGGGTCGCGGCGCGGGCCGAACGGACGCTGGCGAGCGTACGGATCGCGACCCTCGCGGGGACCACGCACCACTCCCTGCCGTACGCCGACGCCGACGAGCTCGGCCGCCAGGTGCTCGGCTTTCTGCCCACCCAGCTTCCCGGCGGGACGCCCTGACGGCCGGGCGCGGGGCCGGCCGCCCCGGAGGTCAGCCCTCGGCCCCCTCCGCGATGGCCGCCGCGACCTCCGCCGTACGGGCCTCCTCCTCGGCCGCGAAGCGCTCCGCGTCCAGCTTCTCGGCGAGTTCCTCGTCCTGGGCCATCAGCAGATCGAGGTTGGAGTCGCCCATCTCGAAGACGCCCATGTCCACATAGGCACGCTGAAGGCGTTCGCCCCACAGGCCGATGTCCTTCACACACGGCACGATGCGGCTGAACAGCAGCTTGCGGAAGAGATGCAGGAATTCGGAGCGCTCGGTGAATTCGGCGGCCTCCTCATGCGGAATGCCGAAGTTTTCCAGGACTTCCAGACCGCGCAGCCGGTCGCGCATCAAATAGCAGCCCTCGATGACGAATTCCTCGCGTTCGCGGAGTTCGGCATCGGTGAGCTGCTTGTAGTAGTCGCGCAGCGCCATGCGTCCGAAGGCGACGTGGCGCGCCTCGTCCTGCATGACATACGCGAGGATCTGCTTGGGGAGCGGCTTGGTGGTGGTGTCGCGGATCATGCCGAAGGCGGCCAGCGCCAGGCCCTCGATCAGGACCTGCATACCGAGATACGGCATGTCCCAGCGGGAATCCTTGAGGGTGTCGGACAGCAGCGCCTGGAGATTGTCGTTGACCGGGTAGAGCATCCCGATCTTTTCCTGGAGGAAACGGCTGTATATCTCGGCGTGCCGCGCCTCGTCCATGGTCTGGGTGGCGGAGTAGAACTTCGCGTCGAGATCCGGCACGGATTCCACGATCCGCGCCGCGCACACCATCGCGCCCTGCTCACCGTGCAGAAACTGGCTGAACTGCCAGGAGGTGTAGTGCTGACGCAGCTCACCCCGGTCCTTCTCGGTCATTTTGTCCCAGTACTTGGTGCCGTACAGGGACATGGACTCATCCGGGGTGCCGAGCGGATCCTGGGGGTCGACCTCCAGATCCCAGTCGATCCGCAGATTGGCGTCCCACTGCTTGTCCTTGCCCTTCTGGTAGAGCGCGAGCAGCCGTTCGCGGCCGTCGTCGTAGTCCCAGCTGAAGCGGGCCGCGCCGGAGGCGGGCACCTTCCACACGGGGTCGCCTGGGTCCTGTACGTAGAGATCTCGGGTCGACACGGACGCCTCCTCGGCTCGCCAAACGCCTTGTCATGGGCGGTCGTTGGCAGGCTCACACGTTCCTTACCGAAGGGTCAATAAGTCGTGCGCAGGGGATTGACGAGCTTGCTGACGCGCAGTCTCATAAGAGTTGACCGCGGGTAGGACCGGCCCCGACCCCAGTAGCGAGGTAGCCACAGCCATGACGAGCGCGCCCACCGCAATGACCGAGACGGACACCGACGTGCTGCGGGACGCCCTCGGTCTGCTCAAGGACCGCGAGCAGGTCGCCGAGCGACTGCTCGACTCCTCCGCCAAGCACTCCTTCGACCCCGACACCGAACTCGACTGGGACGCGCCCCTCGAAGAAGGCAAGTGGTTCTGGCCGCCGGAGCTGGTCTCGCTCTACGACACCCCGCTGTGGCGGAAGATGTCCCTGGAGCAGCAGCAGGACCTGTCGCGGCACGAGGCCGCCTCGCTCGCCTCGCTGGGCATCTGGTTCGAGATCATCCTGATGCAGCTGCTCGTACGGCACATCTACGACAAGCCGGTGACCAGCGCGCACGTCCGCTACGCGCTCACCGAGATCGCCGATGAGTGCCGGCACTCCAAGATGTTCGCGCGCATGATCCAGAAGGGCGGCGCGCCGGCGTACCCGGTCTCCCGCCTCAACCACAATCTCGCCCGCATCCTCAAGACGGTCTCCACCACCCCGGGGTCGTTCGCCTGCACCCTGCTCGGCGAGGAGATCCTGGACTGGATGCAGCGGCTGACCTTCCCGGACGAGCGGGTGCAGACCATCGTGCGCGGAGTGACCCGTATCCATGTCGTCGAGGAGGCCCGGCACGTGCGCTACGCCCGCGAGGAGCTGCGCCGCCAGATGGTCACCGCGCCGCGCTGGGAGCGGGAGTTGACGCGGATCAGCTCCGGTGAGGCGGCCCGGGTGTTCTCCGTCGCCTTCGTCAATCCCGCGGTCTACACGCAGGTGGGCCTGGACCGGCGCGAGGCCGTCGCCCAGGTCAGGGCCAGTGGCCACCGCCGCGAGGTGATGCAGTCCGGTGCCCGGCGGCTGACCGACTTCCTGGACGAGATCGGCGTACTGCGGGGTGTGGGCCGCAGGTTGTGGCGGAGCTCGGGCCTGCTGGCCTGAAGCGGGCGGCATGGACCCGGTAGACCCCGAGCACCTGTACGAGCCGACATCCGGGCCGGTTACGCTGCTGTTCATGAACGGCAGCGGCACCGCCCCAGCAGTACCCCGACCCGCCTATCGCAGGCTGAGCGTGGAGCAGCGCCGCAGCCAATTGCTCACCGCCGCGCTGGACCTGTTCGCACAGCGCGCGCCCGAGGACGTCTCCCTGGACGATGTCGCCCTCGCCGCCGGGGTCTCGCGGCCGCTCGTCTACCGCTACTTCCCCGGCGGCAAGCAGCAGTTGTACGAGGCCGCGCTGCGCAGCGCGGCCGACATCCTGGAGCGCTGCTTCGCCGAGCCGGACACCGGGCCGCTCACCCAGCGGCTGTCCCGCGCGCTGGACCGGTACTTGGCGTTCGTCGATGAGCACGACGCCGGGTTCAGCGCCCTGCTCCAGGGCGGCAGCGTCGTGGAGACCACCCGCACGACCGCGATCGTCGACGAGGTACGGCGGGCCGCGGCCGACCAGATCCTGCGGCATCTGGGCGAACCGGAGCCGGGCCTGCGGCTGCGGATGACCGTCCGGATGTGGATCACCGCGGTCGAGGCCGCCTCGCTGATCTGGCTCGACGAGGACAAGCAGCCGACCCTCGACGAGCTGCGGAACTGGCTGGTCGACCACTTCATCGCGCTGCTGACCGCGACCGCGGCCGGGGACCCGCAGACCGCCCGGGTGACCCGGGCGGCGCTGAAGCTGGAGACCTCCGACGGCCCGGCCGGCGATCTGGCCCGCCGTACCCTGCCCGTCGTGAGCGACGCCGCGCATCTGCTCTGAGCCGCCGGGCCGGGACGGTGTGACACTGAGACCGTGAGAAGCGAGAACACCCTCTTCGTCGGCGGCCCGCTGGACGGCCGGGTCCTGCCCGTCCTGCTCGGCATGACCGGCCAGCCACCCAAGACGTACGAGGTGCCGGTGCCGAACGACAACGACCGGCCGCCGACGGTCCACGTCTACCGCCGCATCCCGGCAAGGGTGAACCGCCTGGGCCTCCCCAGCGGCTGGAAGTACGAGTACGACCCAGCCGGCAAACCCTCCACCGGCCCTAAGTGGCCCTGGCGAAAGCCCCACTGACCACCGAAGCCCCGCAGAAACTCACCGGCCGCCACCCCATATGCCCCACTCCCCCACCAGGGACAGCCGCGGCAACCACATGAGGTGGCGGGCCGGAGGGGGTGGTGTGCGGGACGTAAAGCGAAGCAGTCCCGCACACCACCCCCGGAGGCCCGCCACCGCCACCACAACGAACCCCGCGCCGCGGCGGCATCCCGCAAAAAACAACCCTCCCCACCGAAGGTGGGGAGGGCCAAGCACGGCGGTGCCACCCGCCCACGTGGGAAGAAAGCCCCCACCGCAGGTGGTTTTCAGCCGGTCAACGAACCCAAATACGCATTCGTCTTCTCCGGCTCATAGAAGAAGTTCTCGAAGTCGGACGGATCGTTGAACCCGTTGGCGAAACGGTCGGCGACCGGCTGCAGCTGACCGGCCGCGCCGATGAGGTTCAGAATGTGCTCCGGCGGCGGCGCCAGCATCGCGTTCGTCCACTTGGTGACGTGCTGGGCGGTGGTCCAGTAGCGCTCGAAGGTGGTCCGCATCCAATCCCCGTCGAAGGGCCGGTCACCGCGCTCGACGATGGAGGCGAGGTAGGAGGCGGCACACTTGGACGCCGAGTTGGAGCCCTGGCCGGTGATCGGGTCGTTGGCGACCACGACATCCGCGACACCGAGCACCAGACCGCCGGAGGGCAGCGTGCCGACGGGGTTGCGCACGGTGGGGGCGTAGCGGCCGGCCAGCGTGCCGTTGGCGTCGGTCAGTTCGACCTTGGTGGCGCGGGCGTACTCCCAGGGCAGGAACTTCTCCATCAGTTCCAGCGTCGTGGCGAGGTGCTCATCGGGGTCCTTGACGCCCTGGAAGACATCCAGCGGGCCGCCGGGTATGCCCTCCCAGAAGAGGATGTCGGCGCGGCCGGAGACCGTGTACGTCGGCATGACGAACAGCTCACCGACACCGGGCACCAGGTTGCAGCGCACCGCGTCGTAGTCGGGGTGCTCGGGGCGCGGGCCCAGACCGTGGACGTAGGCGACGGCCAGTGCGCGCTGCGGGGCGTCGTACGGGGAGCGCTCGGGGTTCCGGCCGAACATGGACACCAGCTCGCCCTTGCCGGCCGAGACCAGCGTCAGGTCGTAGCGGCTCGCGAAGAAGTCGAGGTCGGAGACGGCCGCGCCATGGATGACGAGCTGACCGCCGCGCTGTGCGAAGGTCTCCATCCAGCCGGCCATCTTCACCCGCTGGTCGACGGACTGGGCGTAGCCGTCCAGCTTGCCGACCCAGTCGATGGCGCGCTGCGAGCCCTCGGGCGACTCGTGGCTGCCGGGCGCGGCGACCGAGACGCCGAGGCCCTCGATGCGCGGGGCCTGGCTCTCCCAGAAGTTGATCTGGAGGTCGCGCTCGTGCTGGAGCGCGGTGTCGAACATGCACTGCGTCGACATCACCCGGCCGGCACGGATCTCGTCGGCGGTGCGGTTGGACATGAGGGTGACCTCATAGCCCTGCGACTGGAGACCCAGGGCGAGCTGGAGACCGGACTGGCCGGCTCCGACGATGAGTATTTTCCGCATGGCGGGCTCTTCTCTATTACTGCTGGTTCTTCGGAGGTGAGTGTGGGGGGGGGGAGGGGCGCGACCCAACGGGTCCGGTTACTCCGGTGCGGTCTCCAGTGCGTGGCCGACCAGTGCGAGCAGCGACTCGATCACCGTGGTCCGCTTCCGCGCATCCATGATCACTACGGGTACCTGCGGCGGCACGGTCAGCGCGTCGCGGACGTGCTCGACGGCGAAGGACTCGGTCCCCTCGAAGTGGTTGACCGCGACGACGTACGGCAGTCCGCAGCTCTCGAAGTAGTCGAGCGCCGGAAAACAGTCCTCCAGGCGGCGGGTGTCGGCCATCACGATCGCGCCGATCGCGCCGCGCACCAGGTCGTCCCACATGAACCAGAAGCGCTGCTGTCCGGGCGTGCCGAACAGGTACAGCACCAGTTCCTGGTCGAGGGTGATCCGCCCGAAGTCCATCGCGACCGTGGTCGTGGTCTTCTCCGGGGTGGCGGTCAGATCGTCCGTATCGGCGCTGGCCTGCGTCATCACCGCTTCGGTCTGGAGCGGGGTGATCTCCGAGACCGATCCGACGAACGTGGTCTTGCCGACACCGAAGCCGCCCGCCACCACGATCTTGGTGGCGATCGGTGCCCGCGAACGGTCCGTCTGCCAGCTCTGCAGCCCCGCGTCGGCGGCCGTGGCCGCCGGGTCGGCCTGACCCACGGAACCGGCGGTCGCCGTCGATCCGGCCGATATCGTGTCAGAGCCTGTGAAGTCCACTCAGCACCCTTTCGAGCAGCGCGCGGTCGGGCCGGCCGGTGCCGTGCCCGGTGCCGTAGACGCGAATCTTTCCCTGGTCGGCGAGGTCGCTGAGCAGTACACGGACCACGCCCAGCGGCATCTTGAGGAGCGCGGAGATCTCCGCGACCGAGCGCATCCGGCGGCACAGCTCGACGATCGCCCGCATCTCCGGCATCACCCGGTCGCCCCAGCCGCCGGAGGTGAGCTCGCGGCGCTCCTCGGGCGCCTCCAGCGCGGCCACGAACGTCTCGACGAGCAGCACATGGCCGAACCGTGTCCGTCCGCCGGTGAGCGAGTACGGCCGCACGCGCGAGGGTTTCCGGTCCCCACGTACGGGGAGTTTTGGACTACTACTCACTGGGCGCTCTCCATCGACTTGCGCAATTCGCTGCGGAGTTCGGGGGTGAGGACATGGCCGGCCCGGCCGACGAACAGCGCCATGTGGTAGGCGATGACGTTCATGTCGCAGTCCGGGGTGGCATGCACACCGAGCAGCGAACCGTCGCTGATCGACATGACGAACAGGCTGCCCTCGTCCATCGTGATCATCGTCTGCTTGACCGACCCGCCGTCCATGAGCTTCGCGGCACCGTTGGTGAGACTGCCGAGCCCGGACACGATGGTGGCCAGATCCGCGCTGGATCCCCGCGGGCCGTCAGTCCCCGGCTGTGCCACCTCGTCCGCCCGGCCGGGGTCGGACGACAGCAGCAGCAGGCCGTCGGAGGAGACCACCGCGACCGAGCGGATACCTGGCACCTCGTCCACCAGGTTGGTCAGCAGCCAGTGCAGATTTCGTGCCTGGCTGCTCAGGCCTTGTCCGTAAGCAGTGGGCGCTTGCGCATTCAATCGCGTGCCTCCTCGACAACGTGGCTCTCTCCCGGGGCCCCCGCTCCGTCGGTGTCCGTCTGTGGGATGGTCTGCTCCGCTGTACTTCCCGCAATCTCGGCCTCGACTTCACGTCGGCCGACTCGCGCCCCCGCCTGAAAACCGCCGAGCCGGCGCCGCAGCGCCTCGGCGTTGGCCGCTCCGCTCTTGCGCGGGGCGGCGGGCGCCTGTTGCTGCGCCACGACCTTGGGCGTGCGCTTGGGCAGCCCCATCTCGGTCGTCCGCTGCTTCCCCGCGGGCGGGGCGGCAGCGGTCTGTGGGTCGGCCGGTGTGCCGGCCGGGGACGCGTCGGCCGGTGCCGCCGCGTCCGTGGGTGCCGCGTCCGTCCCGGCGCGCGTGTGCTGGTCCGGACCGATGGCGTACGGATCGGCCGCGGGCGCGTCGGACGTGTCGGGCCCGGAGGCCGGGGCGGCATGCCGTCCGGTGTCCGCGGGCGCCGGTTCCCCTGCCGGGAGCGGCTCCTCCTCGGGGCGCACATGCTCACCGCTGCCGCTGGTGGTCGCGCCGTACGGGCCGGGCGACCGCGGGCCGTACGGGCTCGGTTCGGACGCGGCGTACGTGGTGGGGCCGGACGGCTGCTGCGCGGCGGGCGCCGGTGCCGGTTCGGCCGGGGCGCCGAGCCCGGCGGCGTCGATCGCGCGTTCCGCGGCGGCGACGAACGGGTCGGCGGCGGGCGTCGGGTCCGCGTCCGCAGTGCCCTCCTGGCCGCTGCCCGGTACGGCGTCAGGCCGCTCACCGGCCCGGGGGGTGTCCTGGGCCGGGACCGCGGCGGGGGCCGCCGCGCCGTCCACCGCGGCCGCTTCGGCCCGCGACGCCCGCGCCGGCAGCGCGTTGGAGTTCGCCTCGGCGACCGAACCGGGCAGGCTCGGGGTGTGCGTCACCTCCCGGGACGCGGTGGCCGAGGAGGCCGTCGGACCCGGGCGGGTGGGCAGGATCGAGCCGGGCAGCACGATGACGGCGGTGACGCCGCCCTGCTTGGCGTCCCGCAGCTGGACCCGGACACCGTGCCGGGCGGCCAGCCGCACCACGACGTACAGCCCGAGGCCCAGCGCCTCGTCGATGGTCTCCGAGGACGAGGCGGCGTCGACGTCCGCCAGCCGCTCGTTGAGTTCGGCCATCCGCTCCGAGGTCATCCCTATGCCCTCGTCCTGGACCGAGAGCATGACCTCGCCGCTCTCCAGCAGCCAGCCGGACAGCTCCACATGGGCGTTCGGCGGCGAGAACGCGGTGGCGTTCTCCAGGAGTTCGGCGACCAGGTGGCTGAGGTCGTCCGCGGCGAACCCGGCGACCTGGGAGTGCGGCGGCAGCGACTGGATGCGCACCCGCTCGTACCGCTCGATCTCGCTGATCGCGGCGCGCAGCACATCCAGCAGCGGCACCGGGCCCTGGTGGTTGGTGCTGTGCTGTTCCGCGCCCGCGAGGACGAGGAGGTTCTCGCTGTTGCGGCGCATCCGCGCGGCGAAGTGGTCCAGCTTGAAGAGGGTTTCCAGCCGCTCCGGGTCCTGCTCGCTCTCCTCCAGCGACTCGATGACGTTGAGCTGGCGCTCCACGAGACCGAGGGTGCGCAGCGAGAGGTTGACGAACCGGCCGTGCACACCGTTGTGCAGGGCGGCCAGCCGCTCGGTGAGATCGGCGATCTCCTCCTTGAGCGTCTCGCCCTGCTCCTGGAGCACCTCGCGCTCGGCGACCAGCCGCTGCCGGCCGCCGATCAGCCGCTTGCGCTCGCCCTCCAGTTCGGTGGTGCGCCGCGCCAGCTCGCCGACCTGGGCGTGCAGCGCGTTGACGGACCGTACGGCGGCGGCGAATTCGTCGTTGCGGCCCTTGTAGGTGATGGGCTCCTCGTGCGCGGGGTCCGCGGCCACCCGCTTGGCGCCGATCCGCAGCGCCGCGAGCGGCTGGGTCAGGGAGCGGGCGGCCCAGACACCGACACCGACGGCCAGCAGCAGGCACAGCGCTTCCAGACCGATGCGGATCTCCAGCTCCGCCACCTCGTCGTCGCGCAGCGCGCCGAGCCGCTGGATGTCGGCGGTGGCCATGGCGGATTCGACGCCCCGCATCAGTCCGACGCGGGTGGTGAGGGTGCTCTGGACCCGCTGGCGGCTGAGCCGCAGATCGAGGGCGTCCAGCCGGGGCTGGTCGGTCAGCCGGGTCAGATAGCGCTCGGCGGTGTTGACCTCCGCGCCGTTGACGGTGCGGTCGTAACGGTCCTGGCCGGCCTGGCTCGCGGTCTGCCGGAAGTCGCCCAGCGCGCCCTGTTCCCGGAGGTGGGCGACCTGGGCGAGGGTGGTCAGCCGGGGCTGGCTGCCGCCCGCGTTGAGCCCGGCGAGCAGCAGGGCACGGGTGCCCGCGGCCTGTTCGGCGGCGCGGCCGAGGGCGGGCAGCGCGCGGGTGTCGGCGTCGGCGGAGTCCGCGCGGGCCGGCAGTCCACGGGCGATGTCGTCGCTGATCGCACCGAGTGCCTGGAGGGCCTCGGTGTAGGCGTTATAGGTCTGCTCGGCCGATCCGGGCCCCGACAGCGCCTTTTGACGGGTTTGCGGCAGTGCGGCCAGCAGCTTGGCGGCGGTCCGGTAGACGGCGGTGTCGCCCGAGGCGTCCTGGGCCTCGGAGCGCAGCTCGTCGATCTGCCGGTCCACACGGGCGCGCTGGGGCCGGGCGGCCGCGGCGCCGTCGGTTCCGGCGCCGCCCGTTCCCGCGGCGGTACGGCTGCCGCGTCCGGTGGCGGCATACGCGGTCATGGCGTCGCGTTCATCGGCGAGGGAGTGCGCGAGCGCGATGGCGCGGGCGTTCAGCTCGGCGAGATCGACCAGTTGCTGGCCGGTGTTGGCGTGGTCGGCCGTCGCCGCCAGGCCGGGGGCGCCGGCGCCGATGACGGCGGCGGCCACCACGGCCACCGCCCCGACCAGCCGGTTGCGCACTCGCGCGGGACGCCGTCCCGTGGGCTCCTCACTGCCCGTCGTGTCCGGGCCCTTACCAGGAGCCGAGCCCGTGCCCGTTCCCGGGATCGAACCGGCCGGTGAACCCGGCTTCCCTGCGCCGCCTCGAAGCCGCATCTTCCGCACCGCTGCTCGCATTCCTGTCTCGCCTGCTCACGCCCTGTGGCGTCGCGGACCCGGCTCGCTCTCCGCTCGCGGAGCGGACCTGCGCGAGGACCGCAGCAGCGCACACTTCCGCGAAGGGAAACAGCCCGGCTCTGCGCGTCGCGACGAATGTCCTGACCTCACCCCAATGATCCGGGCAACGACCATTCCACCGGCGCCGCGCAGTGGCTCGGCAACACATGCCCGGCCACCTGAAGGAGTGAACATCACTCGGAGTTTGACCATCAACTTCCGCGCACCCGCGATTTCTGCCGCAACCCCTAGCAACCCCCGAACGGGTTTGGAGATGCGTCCCGGTCCTGGAAGGATGCGCGCCCGCATGCCGCCGGCCCGCTGACCCGTACTCCCGGTAAGCCCCCCGGCCGACCGGGCGCCGACGCCGCCGCGGGCCCCCGCCGACCGGGGCGGGACCCCCGCCTCCGGCAGACTTCCGGCTATGCACATCGCACTCGCCACCGAGCCGGGCGATCCCCAACGCCCAAACGAGGACTACGCATCGGTAGCCCTGCCGGCCTCCGGTCAGGGCGGAGCTCTGGTCCTGCTGGACGGTGTGACACCGCCGGAAGGGGACTACGGATGTGCGCACGGGGTGCCGTGGTTCACCGCGCGGCTCGGTGGCGCAATGCTCGAACTGTCGGTTTCACACCGGGATATGACGCTCCCTGAGGCTCTCGCCGCGGCCATCTCCCGGACAGCTGACGGCCACCGGGGCACCTGTGACCTTTCTCACGTCCGCACTCCGCAGGCAACCGTGATCGCCGCGCGGTGGTCCGGGGTCACCGTGGAGTACCTCGTCCTGTCCGATTCGGTGCTCCTTCTGGAGCGGGCGGACGGCTCGGTGGATCCGGTGCTCGACTCCCGGCTGGACGAACTGCCGCCCGCGGTCCGGGACCTGCGGGCCGCCGTACGGGCGCTGCCCCGCGGTTCGGCGGAACGGGCCGCGGCGGGGCGGGAGTACGGCCGCGCGGTCGAGGCGCTGCGCAATGCGGAGGGCGGCTTCTTCACCGCTGCCGCCGATCCGGCGGTGGCCGCCCGCGCGGTGACCGGCAGTACCCCGCGCGCCGGCCTCCGCTCCCTGACCGCCCTCAGCGACGGCGCGAGCCGCTGGGTCGAGGTCTTCCGGGAGGGCTCCTGGGCGGGCTGTGTGGCCCTGGTGTCCCGGCAGGGTCCCCAGGCGCTGATCGACCGGGTGCGGGCCGCGGAGGCGGCGGACCCGGCGTGCGCGGCGTTTGCGCGCGGCAAGGCGCGGGACGACGCGGCGGTGATTTTTGTGGCGCCGTGACAACCACCGGCGGGCGGGTTTCCTTTCCTGTCGCGGGGGAACGGCCCCGCGGCGGTACGGTCCGGCGGCGGTCGCCACGGCTGCGACCAGGGGTTTCCGCGATGTCCCGCCGCTCTTGCGGGGCTGACGCGGAACCCGGTGAAACGGCGGCCGCTACGCCTCGTCGCCCTCCTGCTCCGCGTTCAGCCTGTGCAGCAGCCGGGCGAGTTCGGCGACCTCGCCGCGGTCCCAGGAGGCGAGGCGGCGGGCGTACCGGGCGCGGCGGCCGGTGCGGACGCGGGTGAAGCGCTCGCGGCCCTCGTCGGTGATGCGCACCAGGACCGCGCGGCCGTCCGCCGGGTCCGGTTCGCGGGCGACGAGTCCGAGCTTCTCCAGGGCGTGCAGCTGGCGGCTCATCGTGGCCTTGCCGACCCCGAAGTAGCCGGCGAGGTCGGTGGCGCGCTGGGAGCCGGCATCGGCCAGCCGCACGAGGAGGCCGTATGCGGCGGGCTCCAGATCGGGATGCACCTCTCGTGCCAATTCGCCGGAAGAGGCACGCGCCCGGCGGAGAAATACCGCCAATTCACGTTCCAGGGCGAGAAATACGTGGTCCACACCAGTCGGCTCGCCGTCCGCCGTCGTCCCGTCGGCTCCGGTGTTGTGCACGTCAGCGCCCATTCCCGTGTTTCCTCACCTGAAAGTTTCCGCCATCGGCGGCCGAAGCCGCAGCTCGGCCAGTATTTCGCAGGATTAGACCAACGGCAGCCCAGCGACCCTCTTTTGTCACGTCGGTCTACGCGCGTACCGTGATTTCTGGCATGGCCATACCAAGCGGCCCGGGTATCCGCCGCGTGTCATGCACCTCGCACATCGGTGTCTCTGCACGCCTGCGCCATGCCGTCAGCTCCTCTCTCCGCTCCTCCCCCCTCAGGTCATCCCCACCGAGATCTTCGGAGGCACGTATGTCCGTGCTCAGATCCGGCTCCCCCCACCGCCCCGCACGCTCCCTCGCGACCGTGGCCGGGATCCTGCTCACCCTCGTCTCCCTCCTCCTCGGCCTGCCCGGCACCGCCGGCGCCGCGGCCGTGAAGCGCGCACCGGAACCCACCCACCCCGGTCAGGACTGGGCCGGTTCCCAGATCGCCCGGCACGAGGGCACGGCGGCCGGCGGCGCACCGCCGGCCGCCGCGCTCGCCTCCGTCGAAGGGGTGGACGTCAGCAGCCACAACGGCAATGTCGCCTGGTCGACCCTCTGGAACAGCGGCGTCCGCTTCGCCTATGTCAAGGCGACGGAGTCCACCAGCTACACCAATCCGTACTTCGCGCAGCAGTACAACGGCTCCTACAACGCCGGGATGATCCGCGGCGCCTACCACTTCGCCACCCCCAACACCTCCAGCGGCGCCGCCCAGGCCAAGTACTTCGCCGACCACGGCGGCGGCTGGTCCAAGGACGGCAAGACCCTGCCCGGCGCGCTCGACATGGAGTACAACCCCTACGGCGCGACCTGTTACGGGCTGAGCGCGGCCGGCCTGGTCAACTGGATGAAGGACTGGTTCGCCACCTACAAGGCGCGTACCGGCCGGGACGCCGTCCTCTACACCTCCACCAGCTGGTGGAAACAGTGCACCGGCAACTCCGCCGCCTTCGGCGCCGTCAACCCGCTGTGGATCCCGCGCTACGGCTCCTCGGCCGGTGAACTCCCGGCCGGCTGGGGCTTCCACACCATCTGGCAGTACACCTCCACCGGCCCGACGGTCGGTGACCACAACCGCTTCAACGGCTCGATGGACCGGCTCCGGGCGCTGGCGAACGGCTAGCACACCCCGGCGAACGGCCAGGACGTCTCCGCACACGCGGACGCGCCCCGAGACCGGCGCGGCGGCCGGTCCGGCCCCTCTGCGGGAGCCGGACCGGCCGTCGTCGTCCTCACGCCGCGGCCGGGACCTCAGACGCCGCCCCGTTCGACGCCGGTGTCAGCGCCAGCTCCAGCACCTGGCGGACATCGGCGACCGGGTGGACCTCCAGGGAGGCGAGGATCTCGGCCGGCACATCGTCCAGGTCCGGTTCGTTGCGCCGGGGGATGATGACGGTGCCGATGCCGGCCCGGTGCGCCGCCAGCAGCTTCTGCTTGACCCCGCCGACGGGCAGCACCCGCCCGGTCAGCGAGACCTCACCGGTCATCGCCACATCCGGCCGGACCTGCCGGCCCGACAGCAGCGAGGCCAGCGCCGTCGTCATCGTCACGCCCGCGCTCGGCCCGTCCTTGGGGACCGCGCCCGCCGGTACGTGCAGATGCACTCCGCGCTCCTTCAGGTCGGCGACCGGGAGCTCCAGTTCCGCGCCGTGGGAGCGCAGGAACGACAGCGCGATATGCGCGGACTCCTTCATCACGTCACCGAGCTGGCCGGTCAGCTGGAGCCCGGACGCGCCGGTCTCCGGATCGGCGAGTGAGGCCTCCACATAGAGCACATCGCCGCCGGCGCCGGTGACCGCGAGGCCGGTGACCACACCGGGCACCGCGGTGCGCCGCTCGGCCGGGTCCTGGGCCGACTCGGGGGTGTGGTGCGGCCGCCCGATCAGCGGGCGCAGCTGGTCCACTCCGACCGTGAACGGCAGCTTCCGCTCCCCCAGTTCGTGCTGTGCGGTGACCTTGCGCAGCAGCCTGGCGACCGTGCGCTCCAGATTCCGTACGCCCGCCTCGCGGGTGTATTCGCCCGCCAGCTTGCGCAGCGTCTCGTCCTCCAGGGTCACCTCGCCGGGCTCCAGACCGGCCCGCTCCAGCTGGCGCGGCAGCAGATGGTCCCGGGCGATGACCACCTTCTCGTCCTCCGTGTAGCCGTCCAGCCGGACCAGCTCCATACGGTCGAGCAGCGGCTCGGGGATGGCTTCGAGGACGTTGGCGGTGGCCAGGAAGACCACATCGCTGAGGTCGAGTTCGACCTCCAGGTAGTGGTCGCGGAAGGTGTGGTTCTGCGCCGGGTCCAGGACCTCCAGGAGGGCGGCGGCCGGGTCGCCCCGGAAGTCGGAGCCCACCTTGTCGATCTCGTCGAGCAGCACCACCGGGTTCATCGACCCGGCCTCCTTGACGGCCCGGACGATCCGGCCGGGCAGCGCGCCGACGTACGTACGGCGGTGGCCGCGGATCTCCGCCTCGTCCCGGACACCGCCGAGCGCGACCCGGACGAACTTGCGGCCCATGGCCCGCGCCACGGACTCGCCGAGCGAGGTTTTGCCGACCCCTGGCGGCCCGACGAGCGCCAGCACGGCTCCTCCGCGACGGCCGCCGATGAGACCGAGGCCCCGCTCGGCCCGCCGCTTGCGGACGGCCAGGTATTCGGTGATCCGCTCCTTGACGTCCTCCAGGCCGGCGTGGTCGGCGTCCAGGACCTCCTTGGCGCCGGCGATGTCGTAGGCGTCCTCGGTCCGTTCGTTCCACGGCAGTTCGAGGACGGTGTCCAGCCAGGTGCGGATCCAGGAGCCCTCGGGGCTCTGGTCGCTGGACCGCTCCAGCTTGTCGACCTCCTTGAGGGCGGCCTTGCGGACGTCCTCGGGCAGGTCGGCGGCCTCGACCCGGGCGCGGTAGTCGTCGCCCTCGTCCTCCGGATCGCCGTTGAGTCCGGCGAGTTCCTTGCGGACCGCCTCCAGCTGCCGCCGCAGCAGGAACTCCCGCTGCTGCTTGTCGACGCCTTCCTGGACGTCCTTGGCGATGGACTCGGCGACGTCCTGCTCGGCGAGGTGCTCACGCAGCGCCTCGGTGGCGGACTTCAGCCGTGCGACCGGGTCGACGGTCTCCAGCAGCCGGACCTTCTGTTCGGTGGTCAGGAACGGCGAATAGCCGGAGTTGTCGGCGAGCGTCGGCACGTCCTCGATCTGCTGGACGCGGTCGACGACCTGCCAGGCGCCGCGCTTGCGCAGCCAGCTGGTGGCCAGCGCCTTGTATTCCGTGACGAGTTCGGCCACCGCTCCGGGCAGCGGATCGGGGACCTGCTCCTCGACGGTGGTGCCCTCCACCCAGAGCGCGGCACCGGGCCCGGTGGTGCCCGAACCGATCCGCACCCGGCCCAGGCCCCGGATCAGCGCGCCGGGATCGCCGTCGGACAGCCGCCCGACCTGCTCGATCCGCCCGAGCGTGCCGATCCCCGCGTACTCCCCGTCGATGCGGGGCACAAGCAGCACCCGCGGTTTGTTACCCGAGGAGGCGGCGGCCTGTGCGGCCTCCACCGCCGCCCGTACGTCCGCGTCGGACAGGTCCAGAGGCACCACCATGCCGGGGAGCACGACCTCGTCATCGAGGGGCAGCACGGGCAGAGTGAGCGATGTGGACGTCGAAGCCATGATCTCCCCTTCGGCAAGCAAGTTGAGCTTTACTCACTCAATGCCGTTGGGCCGGGGGATGTTCCCCCGGGTGCGTTCGCTGTGAGCGATCAGGGAGTTGCCGCCGCCGGGCGGGGCCGCGGCGATCCGGGGGCACGGCCGGGCGCGCACCCGTTGATCAACGACGGTCCGGCGGGGAGCGAGCCGGACCGCAGCGGGCTCGCTACCAGTGAGCGGGGCGGGTCAGGGTCTGCGGCAGCTCGGTGGCGGCGTCGCCCTTGGCCGCATTGAGCTGCGACTGGGTGAGGAAGAGGGCGCCGGTGAGATCGGCGCCGGAGAGGTCGGCGGCGCGGAGATCGGCGCCGATCAGGTCCGCGGTGCGCAGATCGGCGCCCTTGAGGTCGGCGGCGATCAGGTAGGCCCCACGGAGGTTGGCGCCCCGGAGGTTGGCGCCCTTGAGGCGGGCCCCCACGAGGTCGGCGCCCCGCCGCTCCTTCTTGCGGCCCGGGATCCCGGCCCGTACGAGTTCGCTGGTGCGCAGCAGGAGGGCGTTGACCTCGCCCCGGTGGGCGGGCACGTCCAGCCCGGTGAGCTCCTCGGCGCCGGCGCGGGTGAGGCGTTCGGTCTCCTCCAGGGCGGCGCGCAGATCGGCGTGGACCGGGCGGGCCGCCGGCCGGCTCAGCGCCTCGGCCAGGTACCAGAGGAGTTCGTGCAGCTGCCGCATGACGGGGAAGACGTCGAACATCTGCCGGGCGGTCCCCGGGGCCTGCCGCCAGTCCTGCCCGCCGAAGGTGACCTGGGAGACCTTCTGTCCGGCGCCGAAGCAGTCGAAGACGGTGCAGCCGGAGAAACCGCGCGGGCGCAGCTCGCTGTGGATACCGCAGCGGAAGTCCGTCCGCAGGTTCGGGCAGGGCCGGCCGGCGTCCTTGTCGATCGCGAAGTCCGCCGAGGCCGCGAACGGCAGCGCGACACAGCACAGCCCGAAGCAGCTGCCGCAGTCGGACTGCAGGCCGAGTTCCCCGACGTCCGGAATCGATGGCTTGCGTTCTGGGGACAAGGTGCGTGTACTCCTGCGACCGGCGGGCACCGCACGAGCCGTGCCCGGAAGGGACCGCCATTCTCCCAGCCGGCGCAGAGCCGCCGCGCCGGGCCGGTTCCTCTCGCTGCGGCCGGGGCCTTCCCGGCGCTCACCGGGCGTTGTCAGTGGTCGCCCCTAGCCTCGGGACCATGAGCATGATCGGAGAGTACGCGCGTGTCACTCCTGCCGAACTCGACCGCGCCCTGGGCGATCCGGAGTGGGCGCTGAAGCTGGTCAGCGGGCGGATGGAAGCCGAAGCCGCACAGTGCCCGGAGCCCGCGCCGGCGCGCTGCCTGGACATCGACAAGGCCTGGGACGCCCTCGGGTTCCTGCTGCGCCGCACGTCCTTCCCGGTGGACATCGTCCATGGCGAGGAGGCCGTCCCGGAAGCCGACGACTGGGGCTACGGTCCGCCCCGTTACCTCACCCCCGAGCAGGTGCGAGGCGCCGCGGAGGCGCTGGCGGGGATATCCGCGGAGAGCCTGACGGCCGGTGTCGGCCCGGCGGACCTCGCCGCGGCGGAGGTGTATCCGGTGATCGTCTGGGAGCGGGGCGAGCCACTGGACTATGTCAGCGCGCACTACGAGCTGTTGCGGCCCTTCTTCCGCGCGGCGGCGGACGAGGGGGACGGCATGCTCATGTGGCTCGGATAGCGGCGGACGGTCCGGGCGGATCCGCGCGGAAAGCCCGTCGCGACCGTCCTCACACCCCGTCATGACTGCTACCTTCACCGCATGTTGCAGCGGATGTCCGGAGTTTTCATCGGCGCATTCTTCGGGACGGTCTTCGTGGTCGCCAACGCCCACGACCCGCTGAATCCGGCGATCGGTATCGCCCTCCGGGTGCTCGCGGTGCTCACCTTCGCCGGGCTGCTCACGCTCGCGCTGCTGGCGGGGCGCCGCGGCCGGCCCGCGCCGGACGATGCCGAGGCACCTCAGGCGGACTGGTTCCGGGGGAAGTTCGCGTTCGTCGTGGGGGCCGAGGCGGTGCTGCTGATCGGCGGCAATCTCGCGCTGCGGGCGGCGGGCGCTCCCGAGCAGACCGCCGTGGCCTGGATCGCGCTGATCGTCGGTCTGCACTTCGTCGCGCTGATGGCGGTCTGGAAGCGGCGCAGCATCGCCGTCCCCGGCGCCACGCTGACCGCGCTCGGCGCGACCGGTCTGGGCATGGCGGCCACCTCCGCCGTGGCCTGGGTGCCGTTCGTCAGCGGAGTGCTCTCCGGTGTGGCGCTCCTGGGCGGCTGCGCCTACGCGATCACCCACACCTACCGGTCGACGGCGCGGCCGTAGCTCCTGCCGTCCGGACCGGCCGAGCCACGGGACGCCCGGCTTCCGCATGCTGCTGTCAAGCCGCCGGAATACGGCTCATTCGCCCAGGTGAGTACGGAGCCGCGTGCTCACCCGGCGTCGTTGTCTCCGGCCATGTCGTACTCGTCGACGTCGAGCGCGGCGCCGGTGGCACCGAGGAAGTCCAGGACCCTGCGGTCCAGATGCCAGCCGAGGAGGTTGGGGACATCGGCGGTGCCGGGCCGGGCGCGGTCGGTGTCGTTGAAGCGGCGCACCACTTGAAGCACTGCTCCGCCGCCGGTGCCGGCCAGATGCCGGGTGAGATCGGCGATGCGGTCCGTGTGGGCCTGGAGCCTGTCGAGAATGCGGGTGATCTGCTCGTCGACGCGCAGGCCCGGTTCCCGGCAGACGACCATCCACGAGTGATCGACCGGAACCGTCACCGGCTCGGTGAACCGGCTGCCGCGAACGGTTACCTCGTCAGGACTGATGCCCAGCTGGGAGGTCATGTCGTCCGCCGAGGTGTGCCGGCTGAACAGCGCGAAGTAGGCGTACTGGTCCGGTGCCATCCCGCAGAGGATAGCCGCGCGGGAAGTGGGCCGCCTGTGGTGATGCGTGCCCCGGCAGTCAGGCAGCCGCGGTGACCGGAGGTGCGCGCCACACCCAGCCCCCTGGGCGACCCCACCCTGCGCAGAGCTCGGCCAACTCGCACAAGGCAGAGCCGCCTGACGCTCAGTACGTCCGCGCGCCCCGCAGGGCGGGGTGGCCCAGATCGCCGAGGAGCGGCGCGGCCGCGGCACGGTGGTCGCGCCAGCGGCGCAGCAGCGGCCAGCTCGCCACGCCCAGGGCGAGCGAGAGCAGATGCCCCCAGTCGCTCAGCGGGTCCACGTAGGCGAGCAGATCCGTCAGGGCCACATAGCCGACGCCGGCCAGCAGAGGCCAGCGCGACCAGGCGGGCAGCAGGCCGGCGAGGGCTCCGGTGCAGGTCATCACGCCGAAGCTGATGCCGTAGTCGAGGCGGTGCAGCGAGCTCTCCGGCAGCCGGCCGGCGGCGACCGAGAAGGCGACGGGCAGTTCGGTGGCGAGGGTGGCGAGCACATGGCCGCCGAAGAAGACCGCGACGGTACGCAGCGCGCCGACCCGCCGCTCCAGCGCCGTCAGGACGAAGAGGAAGGCGACGGCGTACCCGGAGGCCATCCCGCCGGCGATCCACAAGGCGCTGGCGACCAGCACCAGCAGCGGGGCCTGGGCGAGATGGACGACATCGGTGCTGGAGCCGCGCAGGAGTTCGGAGACCAGCCCCGGGTCGGCGTACTCGGCGAAGAGCGAAGTGGCCGCGAGGAGCACGGCGTAGCCGAAGGTGAAGGGGGTGCCGAGGGGGGTGGGGAGCAGCCTCCAGGGCCGCCAACGCACCGCCGCATCAGGGGTGTTCGGCCCTTCCGCAACGGCGCCGGCCCGGGCCGTCCGGCCCCCGCGCTGCCGGGGGATGCCGGCCAGCAGGCCCGGCGTCCCGCCCGGACCGGTGTCCGGTCCCGGCGCGGCGGCCGGTTCACGACCGGTCCGTATTCTCCCTGCGGTTCCCAGCCAGCTCACAGTCCGAGGCCCCTTCCGTCCTGGCGCATCCGGTGAGCCACGCCCGTGTCCCTCGGCCGTGAATCTCTGCCCTGCTCTACGTCCCGGACCACCCTGCACGCTCAACCCATGAAGAACCTGTGAGAGTGATATCCATCACATGAGGCAACCGTCAGCAGATACTTCACGTCCGGGTATCCGGCGGCGAATACCGCCCAAAAGCGACCACCGAAGCGGCACCCGAGCGACCGCCCCAAAGCGTTGGACCGGCGCACCCCGTATTGGCCACCATGGCGCCATGGCTCCCGTGACACCGACGCAGGCAACGACCGGCGCCCCCGAGGCCCCGCGCACGCTCGACCGCCGCGAGGGTCCGTACGGCGAGGTGGTGCTGCGGCAACGGGCCGAACCCCCCGCAGCCCCCGGAACCGACGGCTCCGGCACCCCCGGGTCACCGGTGATCTACGAGATCATCGCCAACGGCTGCTTCCTGATGGACACCTCCGACGGCCGGTCCGAGCGGCTGCTGATCGACGCCGCGCTGGACGCGCTGCCGGCCGGCCGCCCCCGCCCCTCCGTGCTGATCGGCGGCCTCGGCGTCGGCTTCTCCCTGGCCCGTGCGGCCCAGCAGCCGCACTGGGGCCGGATCGTCGTCGTCGAGCGCGAGGAGGCGGTCATCGACTGGCACCGCACGGGCCCGCTGTCGGCCGTCTCGGCGGCCGCGCTGGCCGATCCGCGCAGCGAGATCCTGCACACCGACCTGGTCGCCCATCTGCGGACCGACGCGGACCAGGACACCTACGACGCCCTGTGCCTGGACATCGACAACGGCCCCGACTGGACCGTCACCGAGGACAACGACAGCCTCTACTCCCCCGACGGGCTCGCCGCCTGCCGCGACCGTCTGACGCCCGGCGGAGTGCTCGCCGTCTGGTCCGCGCAGCCCTCGCCGGCCTTCGAGGACGCACTGCGAAATGCCGGTTTCAGCGGGGTACATACGGAAGAGATCCCCGTTGTCCGAGGCGTCCCCGACGCGGTCCATCTCGCGCGGAAGGGCGCGTAGCCGACAGTCACACCATGCCCGTACGCTGCTGCCCAGCAATACGCGACCACGCAGGGGACATGCAGGGGCGGGCGATGGACCAGACTCAGACAACGCAGGGCGGCGCCGCCGCGGCCACGCCGGGAGCCCAGCGCCGGGTCCTGGTCGTGGAGGACGACCCGACGATCGTCGAGGCCATCGCGGCCCGGCTGCGCGCCGAGGGCTTCCAGGTGCAGACGGCCACCGACGGCCCGGCCGCCGTGGACACCGCCGAGGCCTGGCAGCCCGATCTGCTGGTCCTCGATGTGATGCTGCCGGGCTTCGACGGCCTGGAGGTGTGCCGCCGGGTCCAGGCGCAGCGCCCGGTGCCGGTGATGATGCTCACCGCCCGGGACGACGAGACCGACATGCTGGTGGGCCTCGGCGTCGGCGCCGACGACTACATGACCAAGCCGTTCTCGATGCGGGAGCTGGCCGCCCGGGTGCATGTCCTGCTGCGCCGGGTCGAGCGCGCCGCACTGGCCGCCCACACCCCCCGCAGCGGCATCCTCCGGCTGGGTGAGCTGGAGATCGACCACGCCCAGCGCCGGGTCCGGGTGCGCGGCGCTGACGTCCATCTGACGCCCACCGAGTTCGATCTGCTGGTCTGCCTGGCGAACACCCCGCGCGCGGTGCTCTCCCGTGAGCAGCTGCTGGCCGAGGTGTGGGACTGGGCGGACGCCTCCGGGACCCGTACGGTCGACAGCCACATCAAGGCGCTGCGCCGCAAGATCGGCGCCGAGCGGATCCGCACGGTCCACGGCGTCGGATACGCCCTGGAGACCCCGTCCGCATGACGCGGTGGCCATGCACCCCCCTGCGCGAGCTGTGGCAGCGGGTCTGGGAGGGCCTGCGCCCGCTGGACCCGTACCGCTCGGTCAAGGCCGCGCTCGGGGCACTGGTCAGCGTCTCGGTGATCATCACCACACTGCTGGTGTTCGTCGCGATGCACTCGGCGACCGAGCTGCGGGTGATCACGATCTTCTCGATCATCGCCTCGCTGCTGATCACCCAGTTCGTGGCCAACAGCCTGACCGCCCCGCTCGACGAGATGACGGACGTCACCCGGTCGATGGCGCACGGTAACTACAGCCGCCGGGTCCGCTCGGAGCGCCGTGACGAGTTCGGCGACCTGGCGAACGCCTTCAACCGGATGGCCGCCGACCTGGAAGCGGTGGACACCCACCGCAAGGAACTGGTCGCCAATGTCTCGCACGAGCTGCGCACCCCCATCGCCGCGCTCCGTGCCGTCCTGGAGAACGTCGTCGACGGCGTCTGCGAGCCGGACCCGGAGACCATGCGCACGGCGCTGAAGCAGACCGAGCGGCTGGGCCGCCTGGTCGAGCACCTCCTGGACCTGTCCCGGCTGGACAACGGCGTGGTGCCGCTGCACTCCCGCCGCTTCGAGGTCTGGCCGTATCTGTCCGGGGTGCTCAAGGAGGCCAACATGAGCCGGGGCGCCGCCACCCTGTCGGGGCTGTCAGGGGTGGCCGGCTCCGGCACCCACACCCGTACGGACGTCCATCTGCACCTCGATGTCTCGCCGCCGGAGCTGACCGCGCACGCGGACGCCGAGCGGCTGCACCAGGTCGTCGCCAATCTCATCGACAACGCGATCAAGCACAGCCCCCGGCACGGCCGGGTCACGGTGCACGCACGGCGGGGCGAGGGGCCGCAGAGCCTGGTGCTGGAGGTGCAGGACGAGGGCCCCGGCATCCCCGAGGCGGAGCGCTACCGGGTCTTCGAGCGGTTCAACCGCGGCGGTCCGGCCCCCTCGGGCCCCGGCACCGACGGCGGTACGGGCCTGGGCCTGGCGATCGCGCGCTGGGCGGTGGACCTGCACGGCGGACGCATCGGCGTGGCCGAGTCGCCGCGCGGCTGCCGGATCCGGGTCACTCTTCCGGGGCTGGAGTCAGCTCGAAGCTGACGGCCGCTGACGTAGGGTCGATGGTGGAAACACTCCGCAGCGGGTGTGGTGGCGATCACTCGTACCCGCACAGAGGCAAACTTCGTGTGTTTCCCGCCAAGTCATGCCCTGAAACCCGACCGGGAATGTGACGTACGCGACGAGTACCCCTCCCGGCCTGCACCAAGGGTCACAACAGGCGTAGCCTTTATTCCCGCTGTCCACCACCTTAGGAAGCGGAAGAGGGCGGTTGCCGCCGTGTCGCTACAGTCCCCCAACAGCTCGAGCATCTCGACCGACCAAGAGGGGCAGGGTAAGAACCCTGCTGCTGCGTTCGGTCCCAATGAGTGGCTCGTCGACGAGATCTACCAGCAGTACCTCCAGGACCCGAACTCGGTAGACCGAGCCTGGTGGGACTTCTTCGCCGACTACAAGCCGGGCGGCGCCACCGCGCCGAGCCAGCCGGCGGAGGGTGCTGCCCCCGCTCCGGCCGCCCCGGCGCAGGCGTCCGCGCCCGCAGCGGAGCCGAAGCCGGCCGCCGCCGAGCCGGCCACCCCGGCGAAGCCCGCTGCGAGCGCTCCGGCACCGGCCAAGGCCGCTCCGGCCAAGGCTCCGGCGAAGGCCGCTGCGGCCAAGCCCGCCGCGAAGCCGGCCGCCGAGGAGGGCCAGGCCCCCGCCGGTCCCGAGTTCATCACCCTGCGCGGCCCCTCGGCCGCGGTGGCGAAGAACATGAACGCCTCCCTGGAGCTGCCGACGGCCACGTCCGTCCGCGCGGTCCCGGTGAAGCTGCTCTTCGACAACCGCATCGTGATCAACAACCACCTCAAGCGCGCCCGCGGTGGGAAGGTCTCCTTCACCCACCTCATCGGGTACGCGATGGTGCAGGCCCTCAAGGCCATGCCGTCGATGAACTACTCCTTCGCGGAGAAGGACGGCAAGCCGACGCTGGTCAAGCCCGAGCACGTCAACCTCGGTCTGGCCATCGACCTGGTGAAGCCGAACGGTGACCGCCAGCTCGTCGTCGCCGCCATCAAGAAGGCCGAGACGCTGACCTTCTTCGAGTTCTGGCAGGCCTACGAGGACATCGTCCGCCGGGCCCGTGACAACAAGCTGACGATGGACGACTTCACCGGAGTCACCGCGTCGCTGACGAACCCCGGCGGCATCGGCACCGTCCACTCCGTGCCGCGTCTGATGCCCGGCCAGTCCATGATCATGGGCGTCGGCGCGATGGACTACCCCGCGGAGTTCCAGGGCACCTCCCAGGACGCCCTGAACAAGCTGGGTGTCTCCAAGGTCATGACGCTGACCAGCACCTATGACCACCGGGTGATCCAGGGCGCCGCCTCCGGCGAGTTCCTGCGCATCATGAGCCAGCTGCTGCTCGGCGACAACGAATTCTTCGACGACATCTTCAAGTCGCTGCGGATTCCGTACGAGCCCGTCCGCTGGCTGCGGGACATCGACGTCTCCCACGACGACGACGTCACCAAGGCCGCCCGGGTCTTCGAGCTGATCCACTCCTACCGGGTCCGCGGCCACGTCATGGCCGACACCGACCCGCTGGAGTACCACCAGCGCAAGCACCCCGACCTCGACATCACCGAGCACGGCCTCACCCTGTGGGACCTGGAGCGCGAGTTCGCGGTCGGCGGCTTCTCCGGCAAGTCCATGATGAAGCTGCGCGAGATCCTGGGCGTGCTGCGTGACTCGTACTGCCGCACCACCGGCATCGAGTTCATGCACATCCAGGACCCCAAGCAGCGCAAGTGGATCCAGGACCGGGTCGAGCGCTCGCACAAGTCGCCCGAGCGCGAGGAGCAGCTGCGCATCCTGCGCCGGCTGAACTCCGCCGAGGCGTTCGAGACGTTCCTGCAGACCAAGTACGTCGGCCAGAAGCGCTTCTCGCTGGAGGGCGGCGAGTCCGTCATCCCGCTGCTGGACGCGGTCATCGACTCCGCGGCCGAGTCGCGCCTCGACGAGGTCGTCATCGGCATGGCCCACCGCGGCCGCCTCAACGTCCTGGCGAACATCGTCGGCAAGTCCTACGCGCAGATCTTCCGCGAGTTCGAGGGCAACCTCGACCCGAAGTCGATGCACGGCTCCGGCGACGTGAAGTACCACCTGGGCGCCGAGGGCACCTTCACCGGTCTGGACGGCGAGCAGATCAAGGTCTCGCTCACCGCCAACCCCTCCCACCTGGAGGCCGTGGACCCGGTCGTCGAGGGTGTCGCGCGCGCCAAGCAGGACATCATCAACAAGGGCGGCACGGACTTCACGGTCCTGCCGATCCAGCTGCACGGTGACGCCGCGTTCGCCGGCCAGGGCGTGGTCGCGGAGACGCTGAACATGTCCCAGCTGCGCGGCTACCGCACCGGCGGCACGGTGCACGTGGTCATCAACAACCAGGTCGGCTTCACCGCAGCGCCGGAGTCGTCGCGTTCGTCCATGTACGCCACCGACGTGGCCCGCATGATCGAGGCGCCGATCTTCCACGTCAACGGTGACGACCCCGAGGCCGTCGTCCGCGTGGCCCGTCTGGCCTTCGAGTTCCGCCAGGCGTTCAACAAGGACGTGGTCATCGACCTGATCTGCTACCGCCGTCGCGGCCACAATGAGTCGGACAACCCGGCCTTCACCCAGCCGCTGATGTACGACCTGATCGACAAGAAGCGCTCGGTGCGCAAGCTCTACACCGAGTCCCTCATCGGTCGTGGCGACATCACACTGGAAGAGGCCGAGCAGGCGCTGCAGGACTTCCAGGGCCAGCTGGAGAAGGTCTTCACCGAGGTCCGCGACGCCACGACGGCCCCGGCCGTCCCCGAGGTGCCGCAGCCCAAGGCCGAGTTCCCGGTCTTCGTGGACACCGCGATCTCCCAGGAGGTCGTCAAGCGGATCGCCGAGTCCCAGGTCAACATCCCCGAGCGGGTCACCGTCCACCCGCGTCTGCTGCCCCAGCTGCAGCGCCGCGCGGCCCAGGTCGAGGACAACGCCATCGACTGGGGCATGGGCGAGACCCTCGCCATCGGCTCGCTGCTCATGGAGGGCACCCCGGTCCGGCTCGCCGGCCAGGACTCCCGCCGTGGCACCTTCGGCCAGCGGCACGCGGTGCTCATCGACCGGGAGACCGGCGACGACTACACGCCGCTGCTCTACCTCTCCGAGGACCAGGCCCGCTTCAACGTCTACGACTCGCTGCTCAGCGAGTACGCGGCGATGGGCTTCGAGTACGGCTACTCCCTGGCCCGCCCGGAGGCGCTGGTCATGTGGGAGGCGCAGTTCGGTGACTTCGTCAACGGCGCCCAGACGGTCGTCGACGAGTTCATCTCCTCGGCGGAGCAGAAGTGGGGCCAGACGTCCGGCGTCACCCTGCTGCTCCCGCACGGCTACGAGGGCCAGGGCCCGGACCACTCCTCGGCCCGCATCGAGCGGTTCCTCCAGCTGTGCGCGCAGAACAACATGACGGTCGCCGCGCCGACCCTGCCGTCGAACTACTTCCACCTGCTGCGCTGGCAGGTCCACAACCCGCACCACAAGCCGCTGGTCGTCTTCACCCCGAAGTCGATGCTGCGTCTGAAGGCGGCGGCGTCGCGGACGGACGAGTTCACGACGGGCGGCTTCCGCCCCGTCATCGGCGACTCCACGGTCAAGCCCGAGGATGTCCGCAAGGTCATCTTCTGCTCCGGCAAGGTCTACTACGACCTGGAGGCCGAGCGCGAGAAGCGTGGCGCGCACGACACCGCGATCGTCCGTATCGAGCGCCTCTACCCGCTCCCCGGCAAGGAACTGCAGGCGGAGATCGCCAAGTTCTCGAACGCCGAGAAGTACCTGTGGACCCAGGAAGAACCGGCGAACCAGGGTGCCTGGCCGTTCCTCGGCCTCAACCTGATCGACCACCTCGACCTGGCCGTCGGCGCCGATGTCCCGCACGGTGAGCGGCTGCGCCGGATCTCCCGGCCGCACTCCTCCTCGCCGGCCGTCGGCTCCGCCAAGCGCCACCAGGCGGAGCAGGCACAGCTGGTCGCGGAGGCCTTCGACGCCTGAGGCGTCGGGGCCGCCGGATGACCGGTGGTGAAACAGCGGAAGGGCCCGTCCCCGGTGGGGGCGGGCCCTTCCGCGTGCGTGGGGCGCCTGCGCGGCTCACTAGACGGGCTGCGGTTCGAAGTCCCAGTACGGGCGCCGGCGACGCCGCGCTGACAGGGTGTGCGGGTGCTCGGCGCCCAGGGTCTCGGAGAGCTGCTGGATCGCCTCCTGTTCGAGCTTCGCCGCCTCCTGGCCGCGGCGGAGCGCCCGCAGGTCCTCGGACAGCGCCGTCTTCGCGGAGAGGGTCAGCGGATGGGTGTCGCCCAGCGTCACCTTGGCCCGCTCCAGGGTGACGCGGCCCAGCTCCACCGCGCCCTCCTCGTCGTCCACCCGGTTGCGCGCGGCGGCGGCGTTCAGCGCGCAGCCCAGCGTCCAGGGATGGCCGGAGCCCATGGCCTCGGACATCCCGCTCAGCGCGCGCTCGGCGATGTCCAGCGCGTCCGCCGGGTCCCCGAACTCGCCGCGGACCAGCCCGACGTTCGCGAGGGTGCCGACGGTGTACGGGTGGCGCTCGCCGGCCAGGGCGCGATAGCGCTCGGCGACCTCCTCCGCCAGGTCGCGGGCGTGCCCGAGATCGCCGTGCTCCCGCAGGAAGGTGGCGTGGTCCGCGCGCACCATCAGGGTCTCGGGGTGGCGGGGCCCCAGCACCCGGCGGGAGCGCTCGACGAGATCGGCCAGCAGGGTGGCGGCACGGGTGACCTCGCCGGAGCGGCGCAGGCACAGCGCGAGATTGTGCTCGGCGCGCAGGGTCTGCGGGGTGTGCGGGCCCATCACCTGCAGATGCAGCCGGGCGTTGAGCTCCTGGCTGGAGGTGGCGTCGCGGTAGCGGCCGAGCAGGCGCAGGGTGCGGGCGTGGGCGGTGCCCGCGTTGAGCGTGAGGTGGTGGCGGGCGCGCAGCTCGCGCTCCCGGAAGGCCAGCACCTCGCGATGGGTGACCAGCGCTTCTTCGTACCGGCCGAGCAGCGCCAGGACGCTGCCGAGGTTGTGCCGCGAGGAGAGGGTGCGGGGTGCCTCCGGGCCGAGCAGCTCGGTGTAGGCCCGCCAGACGGCGTCGAAGAGGTCGTAGGCCTGCTCGTAGGAGCCCAGCGCGATCAGCGTGCCGGCCAGCCCGTCCTGCGCCCGCAGCAGATCGGCGTCGGAGGGGTCCCGCTCGGCGGCGAGCTGGTCGACGACGGCGCTGCCGACCGCCTCGGCCTCGCGGTAGCGGCCGAGCCGGCGCAGCATGTTGGCGTGCTGGTGGGTGAGGACGAGCATGGTGCGCTGGGTGGCCGCGAGGCGGGTGCGCCAGCGGGACATGAACTGTTCGCACAGCCGCAGGCCCATGCGGTACTCGCCGCGGACCCGCAGATACTCCACGCAGTTGAGCAGCAGCTGCTGGACCGCGGGCTCGGGGCTGTCGAGGACGCCGGCCGGCTCCAGATGCGGGATGAGCTCGGCGTAGCGCTCCCAGTAGCGGGTGTCGGCGGGGTTTTGCGGATCGGCGGTGACCAGCACCCGGCAGGCGCACGCCGACATCAGATCGCGCTCGTCCTCGGCCATGTCGCTGCGCAGGAACCGGTGGTAGAGCCGGTGCATCAGCGCGGTCTCCACGGCCGGGTCGGAGTCCTGGGAGACCTGGTAGTCGAGGCGTACGGCGGTGGACTCGGTCAGCCGGCGCAGCGCGGTGTTCCAGCTGATCGGCTCGGCGGCCAGGTCGGCGAGGTGTTCGGGCAGGTCGCCGCGGCGGGCCCGGGAGAGCATCGGGACGGGGATGGTGTCCGGGGCGAAGAACGCGAACAGCTTGAGGAGTTCGACTGCGGCCGGGCTGCGTTCGCGCAGCGTGTTGAGAGTTATGGCCCAGCTCGTCTGGAAGGCCATGGGGTAGTCGGAGGAGATCCGGATGCCGACGAGGCTGGGCTCACCGCGGCGGATCAGCTCGATGTACTCCTTGGGCGACATCGGGTTGGCGTCGAGCCAGGCGGCGGTCTGGGCGAGCAGCAGCGGCAGGTCCTGGACGGCGTCGGAGAGCAGATCGGCTTCCATCGGGGTCAGCCGTGGGGCGCGCCGCCGTGCGTAGGCGACGCTCTCGACGCGGTTGAAGGGCAGCACCTCGATCTCCTGGGCGCTGCCGGAGCCCGACCAGTCGCGGGTGAGGGTGGTGATCAGGACATGGCCGCGGCCGTCGGGGACCAGGTCCTCGATCTGCTCCATGTCGTCGGCGCTGTCGAAGATCAGCAGCCAGCGGCGGTAGGGGCGGCCGACGCGGAGCGCTTCGTGGACGGCGCGGATGCGGTCGCCCAGCTCCCGGCCCACGGGGAGGCCGAGCCGGGTGGCGAGTTCGGCGAGCTGTTCGCGGGCGGCGCCGCGGTTGGTGGCGCTGATCCACCACACCACGTCGTAGTCGTTGCCGAAGCGGTGGGCGTATTCGGCGGCGATCTGGCTCTTGCCGACGCCGGAGGTGCCGTACAGCGCGATCCGGGTCTCCAGCGGCGGGCCCGCGCCCGCACCGGAGCCGGCCAGCTTGCCGTGCAGCGCTTCGAGGACGTTGTCGCGGCCGGTGAAGCGGTTGTTGCGGCGCGGGATGTTCCACACCTCGGGCGGGTTGTTCGGGAAGCGGGGCGCGCCCGGCGCGTCCTCGTCCACGGCCCGGCCCGGTCCCCCGATGCCGAGGCGCTGCAGGACCCGGCGGTTGGCCTCCTGGGCGTCCAGGTCGCGCAGGTCGGCGGGGCGCAGCAGGGCCGCCGTGGCGGGCAGGCTCTGGGTGGCCACGCTCACCGCGGCGAACCGGTCGGCGTGCGCGGGCACCACCTCCCGCAGCGCGGCCGTCCACTCCTCCTGGGTCTTGGGGCCCAGCCGGAAATACCAGTCGTCCAGCACCATCAGCAGCCGGCCCTCGGCCTCCAGCAGCCCCGACAGCTCCTCCACCAGCGCGGTGTCCACCTTGGGGTCCCAGCGCAGCATGGTCGTGCCGTGGCCCTGCTGCTCCAGCTGATGGGAGATCCAGGCGGCCCAGGGCCGGGTGAACCCGGCGTAGCTGATGGTGATGTGTTCGTTGGAGCCGGTGGGACCGGAAAAGTGGGCCTGATCGACCATGCGACCGTCTCCCTGAGATGCGATGGTGCGCGCGTGGAGAGGCTGTCTCATCAGGCACGCCCTGGCTTTTTGGCACGATAGCCCAAGTGTCCCTCCATATGACGACAGTGCGTCAGGTCATCTCGGACGCCCGTCAGTTGAGGGCGACCGTGGCCTCCAGGCGGGCCGCGATGTGCCGGATCAGCCGTTCCAGGTCGGCGCAGTAGACGGACGGATTGCTGAATCCGCCGGCGTCCGCGCGATAGCGGTGGGCGTAATTGCCGCCGCCGCACACCTCCACCAGGGCGCAGCCGCGGCACTGTGCGCCGAGGCCGTCCCGGCCGCTGCGGCGGGCGGCCATGCCGGGGTGCGCCAGGGCGTCGTCGAAGCTGTGGTGGAAGACGTCGAGGCCGGTGGCGGCGGCGCCCTCGTAGGTGGATTTGAGCGAGTCGACCTGCTCGATGGCGCCGTCGGTGTCGACGACCAGGGCGACGACCGGGGAGAGCCCGACCGCCTCGCTGGAGCTGGGGCGGCCCAGGAGGAGGCCGAGGATCTCGGTGAAGACCCGCACCCGGGGACCGGAGCCACCGTCCCACCACAGGTCGAAGACGGTGCACAGCCAGTCGCCGTACGGGGCGCGGCCGGCCGGTCCGAGGGGGGCGGGCCGGGGGCCGGCGGCAGCCGGTGGAGGGCTGGACCAGTTGGCGTGCGGGAGGAGGAAGTCGACCATCGGGGGGTCCAGGGCGCGCAGTGAGCCGTAGACCTCGGCGGGGCCGGCGGTGATGTCGATGGTGCACAGGATGCCGGCGAACACCTCGGGCCGGTCGCGGAGCAGGCGTACGGCGCGGGAGACCGCGGGCCAGGAGGGCCGCCCGGCGTGGTCGACACGGCGGCGGTTGAGGCCGGGGGTGCCGCCGTCGAGGCTGAGGCCGAGCCGGAACCCCGCGGCGCCGAGGGTGTCGATCATGTCCCGGGTCAGGAGCGTCCCGTTGGTCTGCACCCCGAATTCGGCGGTGCAGCCGGCGGGCAGCGCGGCGCGGACGGCGGCGGCCTGGTCGAGCAGCGGTCCGGGGCCGGTGAGCAGCGGCTCGCCGCCGTGCAGATCGATCCGGACCTCGCGCAGCCGGTGGGTGCGGGCGTGTTCGGCGATGCGCAGGGCGGTCTGGCGCATGGTGGCGGCCGGAACCGTCGGCGGGCGCGCGCGCCAGCTGCGGTCGGGCCCGGCGTAGATGTAGCAGTAGGTGCAGGCGAGGTTGCAGCGGCTGTGGACCTTGAGCACGAACTGCCGGAAGGGCACGACAGCGGTCGGGCCGGTCTTCTCCCCCGCCACGGGTCGCCCCCTGCTCTCGTCTGCCTGCGTCGAGGTACGGGCTCGCCAACTCCCGCCCGTTGTCTGGTACATGGCTCCGCACCCGGGCGAAGAACCGAATTCCCCCAGCAACTGGCCGGTTCCCTTGCACGTTTGCCCAAAAACAACCGTTCTCGACGGTCAGCGCAAGACCTTCTCCGGACCGTCCTCGTAGTACGCGACGGCGTCCTCCGCCGACGGCCAGTTGCGCAGCAGCAGCGCCGCCACCTCTCCCAGCACCGCATGGTCCGTCCGTGCCGCCAGAACGCCCACGTCGACCCCGGCAAAATCCGGCAGCCGCTCGGCCGACGGCCCCGGCGGGGCGGCCACAGCCGGTTCGGTGCGGGGGGTAGTCGCCACGCTGCTCTCCTCAGGCCGGCTGGACGGGTGTGTTCCCGAACTGCCGTCCACAGAAACACGTCCCGCTGCGGACGGCCAGGCAGCCGGACGGGTGCTCGGGGCGGTCAGGCGGTGGATTCGAGGGCGCGCATACGGGCGCGGGTGCGCTGGGCCTCGGGGCCGGTGTCCTCGCCGGCCCGCTGCCACTGCTCCCAGCTCTCGCGGTAGGCGTGCAGCGCGGAGCGGGGGCCGGCGGTGACCTCCAGGACCTCGCCGCGGCGGTGGTGGGCGCGGGCGGCCGGCAGGGCGCTGTCGGCCCGCCGGGCGGCCGCGGCGGCCCGGCGGTAGCAGGCGGCGGCCCGGTCGTGGCGCTCACGGGAGTCGAAGCGGCGGTCCAGCAGCAGCTGCACATCGCCCACTTCGAGCCAGGCCTCGGCCGACACCGCGTCCGGTACGTCCGCGCCGCGGGCGGCCAGCTCCAGGATCCAGTCGGCCTCGTGCAGATCGGCGAGCGAGGGCTGGCGTTCGTAGCGCAGTCGCAGGGCGCGGCCGAACAGCAGACGGTGACTGCCCAGGTCGGGGTCGTGTGGCGCGACCCGGCCCAGTGCCTCGCGGAGCACGTGCACCGCCTCGTTGGCCAGCCGCTTGCCCGGCTCCTCGGCGGGCTCCAGCCGGGCGCGCAGCAGCAGTGCCGCACCGCGCTCGGCGAGCAGCGAGCTGTGCTCGGGCGAATCGGGGGTGGTCAGCCGGAGGGCGGCGGCCAGCGCGGCGATGGCGGCGTCGAGCGCGGTCAGGTCGCCGGTACGGGTGTGGACGGCGCGCTGGGCGGCGGCCGTACGGCGCAGGCTGTCCGCTTCCAGGGCCCGATCGTCGAGTTCATGGGCCAGCGCACGGGCGCGTTCGAGGGTGGGCAGCACGGACGGACGGCCGGCGCCGCCGTTGAGCTGGCGGGCCGCCGCGAGGTCGAGCAGGGTCTCGCAGACCAGCCGGTCGGCCGCGCCACCACGGCGGCGCAGCAGGACGGCGGCGGTGTCGAGATCGTCGGCGGCGCGGACCGCGAGCGCCTCGGCGGGGTGCGGCCCTCCGGCGTCGCCGCGGGCGGCCCGGCGGGCCTGGTCGAGGAGAACACCGCCGCGGGCGGCATAGACCTCGCCGGGCACCTGCTCCCCGCTGGGCCACTGGTCGAGGAGGGTGGTGAGGGAGCGTTCCGCCTCGTCGAGGGGGTCGGGGTCGGTCGCTCCGTCGGTGTCCGGTACGGCCGGCAAGGCGGCCAGGCGGCGCAGGACCTCGGTGCGTAACACCATGCTCTCCAGGACGCGGGGGTCCAGCAGGCTCATCAGCCCGCAGGCGGCGTGCAGATGACGGGCGGCGTCGGCGAGCGCGGTGCGCTCCTCGGCGGGGGTGCCGGCCGTCCGGCGTTCCCGGGCGCGGGCGTGGCCGACCCGGCCGAGCACGATCAGCGCCCGGGTGCGCTCGGCCTCCCGGCCGGCCGTGGCGCCTTCCTGGTCGTCGGCGGCCGGCTCGCCCGCGGTGGCCCGTTCCGCGGCGCGGGCCGCGCGCTCCGCCTCCTCCAGGGCGTCCGGCTGGCGCCATGTCGCCCAGGCGTGCAGCAGCGCGCGGGCGAGGTCGGTACCGGCCACCGGCAGGCGTTCGGTGGCGGCGCGCAGCAGTCGGACCGCCTCGATCAGATCCCGGACGGCGCGGTCCTGTTCGTAGCGCTCCAGGAGGGCCGCGCCCTCCGCGGCGGGTCCGTCGGAGGCGTACGGCCGGCGGACGGGCGGGCGCAGCGCCGGTTCGAAGCGGCGCAGCACGCGTTCCGAGACCCGGGCGAAGGGTTCGGGGACGGCCCGCCGGCCGGTCTCGGGCTCCCGGCCGCTGCCGGAGAGCATGGCGACCGCGACGGCCGGGAAGTTGCGGGCGCTGCGGCCGAAGGTGCGCTCGACGTAGAGCGAGCAGTGCTTGAGGACCAGGGCGGCCTCGCCCGCGCTGAGCCGGGCGAGGAGTTCGTCGCGCACCCCGGGCACGAAGTCGTACCAGGGGCCGCTCACTTCGGCCTGATCCCCCGACGGCCGCTCGTCCGGCGGGAGTTGGGTGACCAGCCCGCTGAGCAGCACCTCCGCCAGCTCGGCCGGGCCGGTCTGCGGCAGCATCGCGCGCTGGACGAGCTGGATGACGGGGAGGGCGAGCGGGACGGCGGAGAGGTGGACGGCGAGCAGCCGGGCGGCGGGCGAGGCCTGCTGGTCGAACTCGCGGACCATGCGGGCCGGCGCGGCGGGCCCGGACCCGGGCGCGGGCGGCGGCCCGGCCGGATGCTCGGTGCCGTGGTCGGCGCGTACGACGGAGGCCGCGCCGCGCAGCGCGAGACCGGCGTCGGCGGCGGCCAGCCGGGCCCAGGAGCCGAGCGCGGAGGGGGTGGCGGAGAGGACCGGAACGGCGCGCTCGCGGGGCGCCTCGGACGCGGTGCCCGGCGGCCCGGCGGGACGGCGCCGGCGCCGGGCCGGCCGGAAGTCGAGCGCCTGGTAGGGGCCCTGACGGCGGACGAGAGTGCCGGCGACGGCGGGCAGCAGGGTGCGTGCCCACATCCGCTGCGGCAGCGGCTGGACGACGGCGAGCGGGGCATCGGCCGCCCAGCGGTAGAGCAGCCGCTGCATCCGGCCGTCCCGCCAGAGGGGGCCCGCGCAGTCGCTGACGACGAGGGTGAGGTGATGGCCCGTCGGGTCGTGCAGCTGGTCGGCGGGGCGCAGCGGGCGGCCGGGGCCGGGGGCCGCCGCGACCCCCACGTCCGGGCCGTGCGGATGGAGGTAGTGCACCGTGACGTCGCGGAAGGCGCCCACGCGCTCGCAGACCTGGCGCAGGTCGTGCAGCATCTGCTCCCAGACGGCCATCGAGGACGAGCCGTCCATCAGGAGCCGCAGTCCGGCCGCCCGGCGGTGCACCCCGCGCAGCACCGGGATGATCATTTCGGCGTGGGCGGAGAGCTCGGCGGTGGCGGGCTCGTCCAGCTTCCGGGGGACCGGGGCGACCGGCGGGCGGTAGCGCTGGATGGGGCGCAGCGCGCGCTGCAGCGGCAGCAGTCCGGGGAACGCGGAGGCGATCGGGACGGCGACCTCGCCGAGGCGCTGCCGGTCGGGGTCGGGGAACCTCGTGGGCGTCTCGCCCAGGGCATGGCTGGGCAGCAGCTCCGCGACCCGGCGCCGGGCGCCGTCCTGGAGCACGGACGGCGAGGGGTCACCGTCCGCCGGTCCGTCCCCGCCGGCGGCCGCGGCGGTCCCGCCGGCGCCCGCGGGGTCGGCGGAGGCGGCCGGTCCCACCCGGAAAGTGGCCGGATCTGTACGGTCCGGACGGTCCGCGGGGGTGGGAACGGCGTCCGCGGAGCCCTCGGCCCGCGGTTCACCAGGAGTGATCCACTGGGCGAGCCACAAGGCGTCGGCCATCCCGCGGGCGTCGGCCGGCAGCCCCGCCGCGGTCAGCCGGGCGACGAGTTCGTCGAGGGGGCCTGGGCCTGGCTCCCCGGGGGGCACCGGGCTCACCTCGTCCGGTCAAGGGGCCGCATCAGCTCCGCCGTCAGACGCCGTCGCGTCTCCTCCTCGTCCTCGTCCGTCCAGCCCGCTCTCTGCGTCAGGTGGATGGCGTTGAAGAGCTGGTCGACGGCGCGGACATCGCCGGGCTCGCGGTCCAGGAAGCGGTCGATCACCGCCTCGTAGCGCTCGGCGGCGCCCTCGCCGAAGTGCGCCCGCACCATGGCGGCGAGCCGCTCCTTGTCGGGCACCGGGATGTGGAGGTGGATGCAGCGGCGCAACAGGGGCGCCGGGAAGTCCCGTTCGCCGTTGCTGGTGAGGACGATGAAGGGGAAGGCACGGCAGCGCACCCGGCCGTCGCGCACCGTCACCCGCGCGCCGTCGTCGCTGAGCACCTCCACCTCGGGGGCGGATCCGGCCAGCCTCTCCAGTTCCGGAATCCGGAACTCCCCTTCCTCCAGCACATTGAGGAGGTCGTTGGGCAGATCGATATCGCTCTTGTCGAGCTCGTCGACGAGCAGGACCCGGGGCCGGGCGGCCGGCAGCAGGGCCGTGCCCAGCGGGCCGAGGCGGATGTAGCGGCCGATGCCGCCGCCGGGTTCGTCGGTGGGGTCCGGGCCGGGCGCGGCCCCGCTCTCCGCGGCGGCCGGGGCGGCGCGGGCGATCTGGAGATCCTGGAGGCGGCCGATGGCGTCGTAGTCGTACAGACCGTCACGGAGCGTGCTGCGGCTGACGACCGGCCAGCCGAGCACCCGGCCGAGGCCGAGTTCATAGGCGACCGAATGGGCCAGGGTGCTCTTGCCGCTGCCCGGTGCGCCGGTCACCAGCAGCGGCCGGCGCAGATAGAGGGCGGCGTTGACCAGCTCGCGCTCGGTCTCGCCGGGGCGGTGGTGGCTGGCCTCCCGGTGCTGCACACCGAGCCTGCGCTCGGAGGACGGGTCGAGGGCGGCCGGCGGCGCCACGAGGGGGCCGCCGTCGAAATCGCGCCAGGGGGGTGGCGGCGGAAGATGCTCAATTCCGTCGTGCGGTGCCCCCGCGCCACGGTAGATGAGCCAGTCGCTCACGTCGGAACTCCTCGTCGCCGGCCAGGCCTCGGTCAGGAGCGATGGTCATGGCGGAGCGCCGGGGACATCGGCATCCGCTCGGCCTCCCCCCGCGTCCGCCACCCACAATCACGCAGTCGCGTCATCACGAACAAGTCTTCCACGACGCTATGACAGTACCCAGCCGGACGGAAGCGCACGGGGCGGTTTCCGGTCTCCCCCGCGGGCACCGTGGGCGCCCAAGTGCCAGGTACGGGGCGCGACTTGCCGCGGGAGGGGCGGATGCCGCGGGGGTGGGCACCGGGCGCGTGCGAGGCGTACGGGGGCGTGCGCGGCGCCCGGGAGGTCAGGGGGCGGCGCCCCGTACCGCTCAGCGCGGCGACACCTGGGGGCGGTCCGTGAAGAGCGGCGGAATCGGGTCCTCCGGGTCGTCGTAGAGGAGCACCAGATCGCGCGCCCAGTGCGTGCCCTCCTCCGCGGCCTCGGCTGCCTTGGCCCGCAACTGCCGGACCAGTTCGGGGAGCCGGGCCACCCCGCCCGACCCCTGGAGCAGCTCCCGCACCCCGCGGTGGAACTCCTCGCAGCCGGCATCGCAGTCCCGCTCCTCGCCGTGCCCGTGTGCGGGCCACAGACCGGCCGGGAAGCCGGTGTCCAGGGCGACCCCGACCGCGTCCCGGCCGAACCCGTCGGTGACGGTGTGGCACAGGGCCGGCAGCGCACCGTCGCCGGCCGTCTCCAGCAGCCGCCAGATCGCCTCGGCGGAGCCGCACCGGGCATCGGTACCCGGCCGCGGCGGGATGCGCAGGGCGTGCAGTTCGCGGGCGGCGGCGAGGCCCTGCCAGCGGCGCAGCCACGCCGGGTCGACCTGTTCCCGCCGTCCCTGGTCCCGCAGGATCACCGCGCGCCCGGGGCCCACCGGCCGCAGCCGGGCGGTACGCCGGGTCGAGGCCGCGACCTCCCACTGGCCGGCGGCGGTGTCCCAATGGCCTTCGGGGACGGCGACCTCCAGGCGTACCCGGGCGCCCGGACCGGCATCGCCGTCGGCCCGCAGCAGCCGCCCGCCGAGCCGCCGCAGCACCTGCTCCCGCGCCTGCTCGAACGGCACCCCGCCGGCCGACTCCTGGACGTCCACCCGCAGCCACTGCCCTTGGCCGTAGCCCTCGCTGACCGACCAGTTGAACAGCTCCTGCCCGCCCTCGTCGTAGAAGAGCGGCTCGAACTCGACGAGCACGGAGCGCGGCCGGCGGCGCACCGGGCCTATCCTCCGGCGGTCCTGCGGCTGCAGCACCACCGCCTTGGCCTGCACGAACTCCGCGAGACGGGCGGCCTGTTCGCGCACCCCGGCGGCCTCGTCGCCCGGTACGTCGCGCACCTCGTCGGCGGTCAGCTGCGCCACGATCCGCAGATAGTGCACAAAGGCGCGCAGTTCGGTGTACGGGTCGCTGCCCTGGTAGAGGGCGCCGTGACCGTCCCGCCAGGTACGCAGCGACCAGGCGCCGGGCCGGTCGCCGCGCTCCAGCACCTCGCCGACCGCGGCCTCCACGACCAGCGGATCGCGCGGTGCGGGCAGCCGGGCGAGCAGGTCCAGCGCCTGCAGCCGCTCCTGTACGCCCCACAGCCGGCCCCGGCCCGCCATGATCGCGTGCTGGGCGTCGAACCAGGTCGGGCCGACGGCGCTGCCGAGGTCCTGACCGGCCCAGTGCCAGCGGTCGTGCAGGCTCATCAGCGCGTGGTACGGGTCGGGCCCCAGGCCCTCGGCGCCGGCGACCAGGTGTTCCGGCCCCAGCCCGCGCAGCGCGGTGACCGGCACCGCCAGCCCGACGTGGTCCTGCTGGTGGCGCCCCTTGACGATGCCGACCACCTCGCCGCGGTCACAGTCGAGCAGCGGTCCGCCGGAGGCCCCGGGCGTGACCCGGACATCGCTGCCGAACTGCAGGCCCCGGGCGTCCCGGGCGCCGAAGCGGACCGCGATGAAGGGGTCGACGGGGGTGGTGGGGGCGCGCGGGCCGGTGGGCGCGTGCGGCCCGGTGGGCGCGCCGCGTCCCTCCCCCGGCACCCGGGGGCCGCCGGGCCCGTCGCCCGGCTCGGGCACGGTGCGCCCGTCCCGTGGGCCGCGTACGTCACCCGGATCACGTACCGCGCGCTCTCCCCGGCGGCCCGCGGCGGCGCCCCCGCTCACGCCACCGTCGCCGCTCACGCCACCGTCGCCGCTCGCGTCGCCCTCCCCGCTCGCCGCGCCGTCCCCCTCGGTGCCCGCGCCCGGCCGGTCGTGCCCGCGGAAGATGTACGCGTCCTCCAGGAGCGTCGCCGGCTGATCGCTGAGCCAGGCGCAGGGGTGCTCGGTCTCCGGGTCGAGCAGCCGGACCAGGGCGAGATCGGCGCGGGCGGCGGCGGGCCCGGCGTCCGGGTCGGGCCGGCTCAGGTCGTAGGCGAGCCGCGCGGGCACCACCCGGCCGCCGAAGGTGACCCCGAAGACCCCGTCCGGGCCCGTGTCACGGCGCCGCCCGTCGCTCGCCGCGAGCACATGGGCGCAGGTCAGCACCCATCCCGGGGCGATCAGTACCCCACTGCCCCACGGCCGGGCGCCGGCCCTGCCCGGCACGGCGCACAGTCCGACGGTGGTGCGTCCGGCGTGGTCGAGGAGCTGTGTGTAGCGGGCGCGGTCACCGCGGCCGGCGGCCCGGCCCTCGGAGGTCGACATCAGCGGCTCGAATCGTCCGGCTCCCGGCGGTCGGCGGTATGCAGCCCGTGCGGTTCGTCCCGGGCCGGCGCCCCGTCCTCGCGCCGCCAGGTAAGGGTGACGGAGAGGTTGGTCTTCGCCTCGCCGTCCGCGAGCAGGGCGACGGCCTTGCCCGGCTTGGCCGACAGCTCCACGCCGAAGGTCACGCTGGTCTCGTGCGGTGCGACCCGTTCGGTGGCCTGCCGGACGCTGGCGGCGACCCCGCCGATCACCTCGCGGAGCCCTTCGACCCTGGCCCCGAGCGCGTCCCAGGCACCGACGTCCTCGAATTCCCCGTCCGCGTCGTCCGCCCCGTCGGGTCCCGGGGCGTCGAGCCGGGAGACCCGGGCCCAGACTTCCGTACCGTCGGGAAGTTCGATGCGCTGTGCGCGATCTTGCATCACGGCCTCCTGCGCCCCGTGGGCGGCAATTTCCCAATTGCCGCAGGACCGTTGACAGGTGATCAGGCTAGCCGTCGGGCGTCTGTGGCGCGAGAGGTCCGTGAGCCTGCCTATCCTGGCTGGGAATGACCCATGACCCCTGGTGGAGAGCGCGTGTATTTCACTGACCGTGGCATCGAGGAGCTGGAGAACCGGCGCGGCGAGGAGGAGGTCACCCTCGCGTGGGTGGCCGACCAGCTGCGTACGTTCGTCGACCTCAATCCGGACTTCGAGGTACCGGTGGAGCGGCTGGCCACCTGGCTGGCCCGCCTGGACGACGAGGACGAGGACGAATAGGCCACCGAGGAGCGCTCCCGGGAACGGGGCCGCGGGGCTCCCGCTCCCAGGCAGCCGGGTCGTGCGCGGACGGCCCGCTCCCGGAAGGCGGCGGACCGTCGTGACCGATCCGGAGATCAGGAGTAGTGCAGCGCCTTGCGCAGGCGGCGCCGCACGTCGCACTCCTCGTTGAGGGCCGCCCGCCCGGCCCGCCGGTCGTGCTCGTTGTACGCCTTCTTCTCGATGTACGCCTTCTTGTTGTGGTGCTCGGCGGCCTCGGTCCCGTTGGCGGCGTCGTCGAGGGCTCCGCGGATCTCCTCCGCGGGGCGCGCGTGCGGCACACACCCCCGGCATTGACGATCTTCCCCCGAGCCGAGTGGCTGCACTTCGCGGCCTTCTTGTAGCTGCGCCCCCGGTCGGCCGAACTGGCCGTCTCGTTCAGCGAGTTGGCCTTCACGATCAGCCCGTGGCACGACGCGGCGGCGAAGGCGGGCCCCCTTTCCCCTACGACCGGTTGCGCCGCTCTTCCACGGCGACCGACTGTGCCCGGGGAGCAGCGGCTCCCCTCGGCACCAAGCGCTTGACTTCCCCCATCCGCGATATATCGTGTCTCCAAGAGACGCGATATGTTGCGTTGTACGGCTATCCAGGGGAGGCCAGGAATGTCAGCCCGGAGCGAGTGGTCGCAGCAACCGATACAGGTGGCCGAACCACGCACGCTGGAGATCTCCGACCCCCTCGACGCCCTGCACGTACGCGTGGTCGGCGGCACCGTCAACGTCGTCGGTACCTCGGACGGCGGTCCGGCCCGTGTGGAGATCAGCGAGCTGCACGGCCCGCCGCTGACCGTCTCGTGCGAGGACGGCACCCTCGCGATCGCCTACGAGGACCTCCCCTGGAAGGGCTTTCTGAAGTTCCTGGACCGCAAGGGGTGGAACCGCAGCGCGGTGATCTCGGTGACGGTGCCGGCCGCCACCCGCGTCGAGGTCGGCGTGGTCGGGGCCGGCGCGGTGATCTCCGGGATCTCGGGGCGCACGGACGTCCGCGGTGTCTCCGGTGACTCCACGCTCGTCGGACTGACCGGCAGGGTGCGGGCCGACACCGTCTCCGGCAATGTCGAGGTGCAGTCGGTCACCGGCGATCTGCGGTTCAACTCCGTCTCGGGGGATCTGACGGTCATCGACGGTGCGGGCGGGACGGTGCGCGCGGACTCCGTCAGCGGCGACATGGTCCTCGACCTGGACCCCGCCCAGGGCGCGGACATCGCCCTGACGACGGTCTCCGGGGAGGTCGCCATCCGGCTGCCCGACCCGGCCGACGCCAAGGTCGAGGCCAACACCGCGAGCGGCACGGTCTCCAACGCCTTCGACGATCTGCGGGTCACCGGCCAGTGGGGCGCCAAGAAGATCACCGGCGCGCTCGGCGCGGGCACCGGCACCCTCAAGGTCACCACCGTCTCCGGCGGTCTGGCCCTGCTGCGCCGCCCCGCCTTCGAGGACGGGGAGCACCGGCCGGGCGACCCCGGCGACGGCCCGGCCCCCGGCCCGCAGGGGGACTCCCCGACCGACCCGCCCGCAGAGAAGAAGGTGCTCTGAGCATGCCCCCCGTCTTCGCCCATGGCCGCCTCCGCCTCTACCTCCTCAAGCTGCTGGACGAGGCGCCGCGGCACGGCTACGAGATCATCCGCCTCCTGGAGGAACGCTTCCAGGGCCTCTACGCCCCCTCCGCCGGCACGGTCTACCCGCGGCTGGCCAAGCTGGAGGCCGAGGGCCTGGTGACCCACACGACCGAGGGCGGCCGCAAGGTCTACTCGCTCACCGACGCCGGGCGGACCGAACTCGCCGACCGCGGCGGTGAGCTGGCCGATCTGGAACTGGAGATCCGGGAGTCGGTCGCCGCGCTCGCCTCCGACATCCGGGAGGACGTGAGCGGTTCGGCGCGGGATCTGCGCCGCGAGATCCGCGAAGCCGCCCAGCAGGCCCGCAAGGACGCCCGGGGCGCGGGAAAGGCCGGGCGGACCGGCGACACGACCACGGACGCCGGGGCCGACGCCGGGGAGCGGCCGTTCGCGGACGCCGCCGACTACTTCGACGGCGCGTTCGGCGACAAGGAGTCCTGGCAGCAGGCGAAGCAGGAGTTCCGCCGCGCCAAGGAGGAGTGGAAGGAGCAGGCCCGCCGGGCCAAGGAGGAGAGCCGGCGCGCCAAGCAGGACGCCCAGCGGGCCCGTAAGCAGGCCAGGGACGCCCAGGTGTTCGCACGCGAGGAGGTCCAGCGGGTCCTCAAGCGCGTCCAGGAACAGACCCAGGGAGCGGTGCGGTCGGGCGACTGGTCGGGCGCGGTGCGCGAGGCGCTGTCCGAGGTGTCCCGCGAGGTCGGCCGCTTCACCAACGGCCCGTTCGACGCCCGGCGGAGCGAGGGCGAGCCGGGCGCGGCCGGGCGGGCCGGTGCGGACCACGGCACGAAGGTGACGGTCGAGCGCGTCGACGAGGCCGGGGAGGACCCCGGGGCGGACACGGCGGCCGAGGCCCCGCCGGCCCCGGAGTGGGCGGAGGAACCGGCCGGCGACAACCCTGCCCGGGACTTCGACCGGCTGCTGGACCGCTTCCGCGACGATCTGCGGGACGCGGCGCGCGACCACGGGGTCACGGCCGCACAGCTCAAGGAGTCCCGCCGCCGGCTGTCGACGGCCGCCGCCCATATCGGCGCACTGCTGCGCCACCCGGAGCAGTACGCGTCCCGCGCGGACCGGGACGACTGAGACGACTGAGACGGCTGAGACGGCTGAGACGACTGAGCCGTCGGGAACGGGGCCGACGGCTCGTGAGACCACCGCGGTGGGGCGGGCACCTCAGGGTGCACCCGCCCCACCGCGGCCGTCCGTGTCCGACTGAACTTCCGGTACGCGAGGCGCTCCGGGCCACCGGGCCCGTCGCGGCCGGAACCGGAATCCCCCAACCAGGCTTCTGTTACCCACAGTTGCCATCTGCGGTCTGGATTCACGCGGCGTAATCGGGGAAGTCACTACTTCGCACGGCTTTTCGTCCGGCGCCGGGTTCCAGGGAGCCCCAGCTGCCCGGTTCCGCGGGCCGACGGCCGTGTTCAGGACCACGGTCCACGTCTCCCGTCTGCGCACGCATCGTGAAGGCCATGAGGTAAAGCGATGTCGGAATACCTTTCGGTCGCCCGCCGGATGTGGCACCTTCTGGAGCCACTGCACGCCACGCTGTACTTCGCGCCTGAGGCACGCCAGGTCGCCGCCACCCTCGGCCATGACGTCGTCTCCCGCTGGCCCAGCTACTTCGCCTGGCGGACGGCTCCGCTGGGCGCCGCCGGGCCCGAGCTGGTCGCCGCGACGTACTACACCTTCAGCCCGCGGATGGTCACCCGGTACCTCCCGCGGATCTGGACCGTCGCGGACCCGGCCAAGGTGCTGGACGCCCGGCTGCTGGCCATGGACCGTGCGCTGACCGCCCTGATCGACGGCCGGCTGACCACCGCACAGCTCGCCGAGGCGGCGCGGCTCGCCCGCCAGGCCGCCGAGAACGCCGGGACCGCCGCCCGCCCGCTGGCCGCCGCCAACCGCGATCTGCCCTGGCCGGACGCGCCGCATCTGGTGCTCTGGCAGGCCGCGACCGTCCTCCGCGAACACCGCGGCGACGGCCATCTGGCGGCCCTGCTGACCTGCGAACTCGACCCCTGTGAGGCCCTGGTGTCGTTCGCCGCGATCGGTGCCGCACCGGCCGCCGATTTCGTGGGGCGCGGCTGGAGTGCCCAGGAGTGGAGCGATGCCCGGCACCGCCTCGCCGCCCGTGGCTGGATCGCTCCGGACGGCACCGCGACCGACCGCGCCCACAAGGAGCGCGAGGCGATAGAGCGGACGACCGACCGGCTGGCGGCCGGGCCGTGGCGGGCACTGGGCCACTCCCGCGCCGAACGGCTGGCGCAACTGCTCCACCCGGTACTCGGCGCGGTCTTCGAGGCCGGCTATCTCCCGCGGCACAGCACCCTGGGCATCGGGAGGGTGAAGGTCGGCTGCCCGTAGGGGCGGGCCCGGACGGACCCGCCGTAAGGGGATCCCGTTCCGCCGGACGGCCACGAGGCGGTCCCCTGCCCACGGAACCGCCCCGCCCGGCTCAACTCGCCTGCCGGCCCCGCGTCTTGTCGAGCAACCGCACCACCGCGTCGTAGGTCACCCCGTGGTCGGCGAGCACCGCCGCGGCCGGTCCGGGCCTGGTGGTCAGCGCGAGCAGCAGATGCTCATCGCCGAGGTGGCGCTCACCGCGGCCGGCCGCGATCCGCAGGGCGCGCTCCAGCACGGCCTTCGCCTCCGCGGTGAACGGCCGGCGCAGCCGCTTCCCCCGCCCGGCCGTCCCGTCGGCGGCCAGCGCGCCCACCCCGTGGGCCTCCTCCACCCGCGCCACGATCGCGTCGATGTCGATCCCCAGCCCGGCCAGCGCCGCGGCGTCGGCGGTCGAGACCCCACCGCGCCGGCGCACCGCCGCGAGGGCGTCCGCCACCGATGCCCGCCGCTCGTGGACACCGAGCGCGGCGAGCACCCCGGCGGCCGGTGACTCCGTCCGCTCCAGCAGCGCGAGCAGCAGCTCCGGTTCGCCGATCGTGCCGTTGCCCGTACGGTCCGCCTGCTCCGCCGCGCCACGCACCACCGCGCGCGCACCGGCCGTGAACTTCTCGAACATCAGCGCCTCCCGTGCTTCTTGTGCACTGCCTGTCTGCTGACACCCAGCTCCGCCGCGATCTCCTGCCACGACCAGCCCTGCGCGCGGGCGCTGCGCACCTGCACGGCTTCGAGCTGCTCCAGCAGCCGTCGGAGCGCGGCCACGGCGCGGAGCCCGACCCTGGGGTCCCGGTCGCCGGCCCGCTCGGCGAGATCCGTTGCTTCGGTCATGGTGTCAATCTAGATTGACACCCGGAGTGCGTCAACCTCAATTGACAGGTGTCTTCTCGCGGGATTCCGTCACAGGCGCTTGGCGCTGCGCAACGCCCTGGCGTAGTAGCCGTTTCCGTCCAGCCGCGACGTACCGCCCTTGTCCCCGATGGTCGGGCCGTTGACCTCTTGCCGGCTCGATATGAAGACCTGGTGCCCGTCGGAGTCGTTGCCCAGGTACATGCCGACGTGGTCGAGACGCTCCTCGGTGCGGGCCTCCAGCTTGAAGAACACCAGGTCGCCGGGCTGGAGCACATCGGTCGAGGCGGGCCTGGCAAAGGCCGGCGCGGAGCCGGTCAGCGGCACGACACCTACGCCGAGTCCGGAGCGGGCCATCCCGTTGGCCGTACGAGGCAGGCCGTCGCCCCTTCCGTCGTCCGCCCTCAGGGGGTAGCCGGCGCGATAGCCCAGCACCGCCCGGATGAAGCCGGAGCAGTCCATGGACCGCGCCCGCGCCCTCTCGGGCTGCATCGAGGTGCCGTCCCGGAAGGTGTACGGGATGCCCAGGTAGTCGTAGAAGTCGGACTCCTCGAGCCGCCGGCCGGCGCCGGACCCGCCGTGCGCATCGATCGGCCCGTAGTTCGCGTCGCCCGCGTACCTGACCCCTGCGGCGTTCTGCTTCACGGGGGCCTGGGCAACATATTGGAAGGCCATCGCGAAGAGATCGTCCTTCTCGCTGCCGAAGTTGTCCTTGAACCAGTCCTTGAACCACTTCTCCTTCTCGGCGCCCTTCCGCCAGGGTTCCGGCATCATCCGTACCCAGTTGTCGGTGACGATCCGGGACGTGGTGGCGGCGGGCTCGGTGAAGGTGCGGCTCCGGCCGGTGAGGGTGGCGGTGCGGGCCCCGTCGGTGAAGGTGGCGAACACCTCGCCCTTCTTGCCGCGCAGCACGGAGCGGGCCGGACTCCGGAGCCGCTCCCAGGTCAGGTCGCCGGAGAGCCCTCTCGTCAGGGACGACTTGAGGCCGGCTTCATCGGTGACCGCCGGTATGGCAGGTGTCGTGGTCTGCTCCTCCTGGCGAAGTGCCACGGTGAGGTACGCACTGCCGGCGAGCAGGGCGGTCACGATCACGGCGTGCAGAACGCGGCGACGGCCGCGCTGGGTCTTGGCGCTCATGGGATCGGCTCCGAATCGTTCGGTCAGGCGGACGGCATGACGCCGAGCAGAATTCCGGCGGCCAGCACGACATAGGCCATGAGCGTCACCGAGCCGGTGGCCAGCACGGTCGGGCCCTTCGGCTGGCGGGCCAGCTGGTAGGCGATCAGACCGGGGACGATGAACCCGAGGGTCTGATTCGTGTACATCAGCGGGAACTCGAGTTGCAGCACGATCATCAGCGTGCCGTTGATCACGACACCGATCAGCACGACGGCCGCGAACAGCCGCTTGCCGTAGAGGATCGCGACCCGCTGCACGAACAGGGTGGCCAGGTACGTAAGGACCGTCACGCCCACGACCATCGCGGCACGCTGGAGATCCTCCACCAGGGTCAGCGCAAGCCAGCCGGGGGTGATCATGCCGCCTGGTGAGAGGTTGGTCGTCAGGTAGCAGACGAGCGAGAACATGAGCCCGAGGGCGATGCCGATAGCGGCGATCTCGGGCGTGAGGACGGCGGGGATCAAGGGTGCTCTCCTGAGCTCTGCCACGAATCGGTGTGCGGGTGCTGCAGCGGTACGAACGGTTGGTGAGGGCGGGACTCGTGGGCCGGTGGGTGCCCGGTGGACAGGTCGGCCGGGGGTGCGGGGCGTTCCGCGGAGTCCGCCGGGCCGTCCTGGGGGTGCTGCGGAACGCCGTCGGGCCCTTCGTCCGCGGGAAGTTCGGCCAGCTGCTCCAGCAGGTGCTCGCCCTGGCCGTGGATGTTGCCGACGGCGACCAGCGACGAATCCGGACCGAGGTGGTTCACCATCCGATCCATGAACTCCTCGGGGTCGCGGCGGTCGCCGCCGAGGTCCACCGCACGGGAGCGCCACGCGGCGGGGATCGCATCGATCGCGCTCTTGGCCGGATGCCCGATCACGAAGACCTTGTCGGGTTCGAGTTCGGGGATGATCTCGCCCATCTGGCCGTTGCGCTCGACACGGTCCGGGCGGCAGTTGATCACGACGTTCAGGGGCCGGTGGACCGCGCCCAGATCGAGCAGCTGACGGATGTTCATCAGCGTCGACTCGGGGTCGTTCGCGGCGAAGACATTCGCGAACCGCAGCCGCTTGCCGTCGGGCGTGCGGTACCGCTCGACGGAGAGGACACCCGGGTCCGGCGGAGCGTCGTACATGCCCTGCAGCGCCGTCCCGCGGTCCACACCGAGCAGTTCCGCGACGGCCAGCGCGATGGCCACGTTCTCCTTGAAGGTGAACCAGCTGAAGCCGCGCAGCTCCTCATCGGTCACCGTCCCGGGGTCGGCGTAGATCAGCCGGCAGTCGCGGGCGTCCGCCTCCTCCTGGAGAATGTGGAACCGGTCCTGCTCGGCGGTCACACAGATACCGCCCTCCGGCATGGAGCGGGACAACGAGCGGGCGACATCGTCGAGGGTGGGCCCCATCTCGGCCAGATGGTCCTCGCGGACATTGCACAGGACACCGATGGTGGACCGGATCAGCTTGGACTGGTTGATCTCCTGCAGTGCCGGCATGACGGCCATGCACTCGATCACCAGGGCGTCCGGGTGGTACGCGGCGGCCCGCCGGACGATGCCGATCTGCTCGACCACGTTGGCTATGCCGAACTTGCGGTAGACCGGCTCCTCGGTGGCGTCCGGGTGGATGAACCGGGCCGCGGTGCCGGTCGTCTTGGCCACGGTGGCCAGGCCGCCGCCCCGCAGCGCACCCGCGCACAGCCGGGTGATGGAGCTCTTGCCGCGGATGCCGTTGACGAGCACCCGGGTGGGTATGTGCTCCAGATTGCTGAAGTGCCGTCGCTGCTCGATGATTCCGGCGATCAGCAGGATCGCGCAGCACACGACGAGAACGGTGTAGAGGAAGAGCACGGTCCGTCAGTTCCTTCCGGCCAGAGGGGCACTGTCCCGCTTGCGCTGCTCCTGGAGCTGCTGCCGGATCAGCTCCAGGCTGCGGACGACGGCGCCGACCTCGTCGTGATGGCGTGGGTAGAGCACGGTGCGACGGTCCCCGTCGGCGAGCGCCTCGGCCTGTGCGGCCAGGGTGCGCAGCGGGCGCGCCACCACGATGTGCAGCCAGCCGAGACAGGCGGCGGCAGCAGTGAGACCGAGCAGCCCGGCCAGCACGGTGTGGTTCTGCACGGTGTACTGGGGCAGGGCAAGCCCTTCAGCGGGCTTCCAGCTGACCACGGTCCAGTTCAGCGACTTCGCCACGCCGCCGCCGTTGAACGGGGCCGCCGCCGCGATCTGGACGCCGCTGCCGTTGCGGTGGAGGAGCGCGCCGGGCCGCAGGCTCGCGCCGGCTCTGGCGCCCGTCCCCTGCACCAGGGTGTCGAGCCGCTCCGAGGGCAGCTTCTCGAAGGCGCGGTAGCCGGTGTTGCCACCGAGTGTCCGGCGCTTGTCGTCGACCACCCGGACCTCGCCGAGGCCGGGCCGCTTGAGCAGTGAATTGAAGAAGTCGACCCGGAACTCACCGGCCACGGCGGCGCCCTTCCGGCCCGGCACCTCTGCATAGCCCGCCACGACCGGCTCCTTGCCCCCCTCGTTGAGCACGGTGACCGCTCGGGTGCCCGGGCCCTTGCCGGCCGGGTGATGCGGAGTGCCGCCGGCCCGGGCCAGTACCTTTCCGTCGGCACCGAGGATGTACAGGGACGCGTAACGCGGGTGCTCCTGAAGGGTGCGCTCCAGGACCTCGGCCATCTGGTCCGGCGAGGTGCGGTCGCCGATCAGGGACGCCACCGAGACGAGGTCGGTACGGCCCTCGTCGAGGGCTCGCCGGACCCGGTCGGCCAGGGTGTCGGTGCGCTCGCGCTGGTCGTTGACGAGCTGCTGCGGAATGACGGCCTTCGCGTCGGCGTGGTTCAGGGACAGCGCCAGTGGGGCGGACCAGGCGAGCAGGAGTACCGCACACGCGGCCGTCAGGCCCCGGACACCGATCCGGCGCAGCCGCCGCGGGGTGGCGGGGTCGCTCGTCCCGTGCGGCGCGCCGAGGAGCTGGCGCCGCAGACGTTCCAGTGCGTGGCCGACCCGGGCCGCCTCTCCGTTTGCGGGTACGCTCACGGGCCGCTGCAGCTCGCCTCCGGTGAGTCGGCGGCTCTCCAGGAAGAGCCGGAGCAGCGGGCGCTGCACGAGACCGAGAAGCAGAGCCACGACAGCCGCACCGATGACGAGCAGCGCGCCGGCCGCGGCGACACCGAAGAGCGGGTCGGCGCCCCGGGACGGGTCCTCGGCCACGTCGACCATCGTGACGACCGTCAGGCCGAGGCCGCCGGCGACGGTGCTCTCGCCGGGCCGGGCGGGAGCGAGGGTGGCATAACCGGCTGCGGCGCGCTCACCGTTGGACGCCCCGCCGGTGAGGCTCCCGCTCACCCCCGGAAAGCCCCCGGAACCTGGCTCCCTGGCCTTGAGGGGGTGCTGACGGGCCCTCTCGGCAGCAGTCCTGGCGAACGCCCTCAGCTCACTGTCCGCCCGCTTGGCCGCCTTCCGCTGCGGGTCGTCGAGGTCCTGCTCGGACTCGCGGCTGCCACCGCGGCTGAGAATCGCGCCCGTCGAGTCCAGCACGGCGATGGTCCGGAACTGGCCGAGGCTGATGCCGGGGACACGAAGGCTGCGGGAAGCGACGAGGAGCTGCTTCGGCCGGCCGTCCCAGGAGAGCAGGGCAAAGGAGAGCAGGCGGGTCTCACCGTTCGCCAGGCGGACCATGCGCGGGCCGAGCCCGTCCTTCTCGGACAGCTTTCCGCGGTCGATCGTCGCCAGTGGCAGGTTCTCGCCCCGTGCGGCGAGGAGCTTGCCCGACCCGATCTCGATGACGGCCGTGCCGCGCCACTTCTGGTAGACGCTGCCGACCTTGTCCAGCACGGCATCGGCCGGGACCGGGGCACCCGAACTGAGGAGTCCCGCCACGCGATGGAGGTCGGTGACGCTCTCGTCGACCGAGGAACGCATGGCGATGGCGCCGTCCTCGGCGAATTGCTGCTGAGACGTGAGCACCGCCTCGGGAATCCTGTCGTGGCCGACCCTGCCGAGGCCGAGGGCAGTGACGGCGGCCAGGGCGAGCAGCAGGGCCGACAGGACGGCGATGGGCGGGCGTACGCCGCCGAGCAGTGACATATCGGCCCGGCGCCGAGCCGTGTGCCGCAGCTTCGTCCGCGGCGCGGCCGGCGGGGAACTCCCCTCCTGGAGTGAGTCGTTGGTGTGTGGGGGTCGCGGGGGCACGTGGGGCAGCCCTTCCTGAGATCCGAACGGCTGAGACCGTCCGGTGTACGGCAGTGAGAGAGGGTGACGGCGAATCAGCCGGGGATGTCCTTCAGCGGCTTGAGAGCGCCTTCGGCGGCGCCGCGGTTCAGCATCGTGCCGCGGGTCCGCTCGAAGGCGAGCCGGTAGCGGGCCCGTTGCTGCGCGGTGAGCTTCTTGTGGCCACGCAGCGCAGCGGCCACGTCCACCAACCGGTGGTCGCGTTGCCCGCTCGCCTCGCCGCCCCCGCCGGCGACGGGATCTTTCTCCTCCGGCGGGATGTCGACGAGCGTCGGCACATAGCGGGCCCGGACGTCCCAGTCACCGCCCCGCTCGGTGAACTTGAACCAGCCGATCACGCCTTCCTCCGACAGGCCGGTCGGCGTCTCGTGGCGGGCAAGCTGGTTGCCGAGTCCATACGCGATCCAGGTTCCGTGCACTTTCTCCATCGGCTGCACGACATGGGCGTGATGGCCGATCACCAGGTTGATGCCGGTCTTCTCAGCGATCTCCCTGCCCAGGGCCAGCTGCGGGGTGCTCGGGTCGGGCCGGTGCTCCTGGCCCCAGTGGACGCTGAGGATGACCACGTCGGCCCCGGCCCTGCGGGCGGCCCGCTCCGCTGCTGCGATCCGCTCGACGCTGGTCCGGTTGACCAACCAGGGCTTGTCCCTCGGCGCTTTGCGGCCGTTGAAGCCGTAGGCGAAGGAGATCTGTGCGACCTTGACGCCCTTGACGTCCATGATGAGCGGCTTGCCCGCCTCCGCCCCGCTGCGGGCCGAACCGGTGTGCCGCAGACCGGCCTTGTCCATGGCCCCCAAGGTCCGTTCCACCCCTGCCGCACCGTGGTCGAGGGTGTGGTTCGAGGCGGTTGAGCAGGTGTCGTAGCCGACCTTCTTGATCGTGGTGGTGATCTGTGGGGGGACGAGAAAGTCCGGGTAGGACCGGAAGGGGCCTTCCGGCGTGCCCACGACGGGCTCGAAGTGGCAGATGCCCAAGTCCGCCTTGCTGATGACCGGTTTGATTCCGGCCATGATCGGGTTGAAGTCAATCCCCTTGACCCCACGGCCCGTTCTCTTGGCGTCTCTTTTTGCCTGCTCCGTCAGCTGCGGGTGAATCAGGATGTCTCCCGCCGCGGCCACCGTGAACGAACGTCCTTCCGCCCTGGGCGGATTGCTCTCTCCAGGGCCGGCACATGCCGCGGCGCACACCGCGAGTAATGCCAGCGCAGTGGTGCGAGCCGCGAAGCCCGCACGAAGGGTTATATGCACCCAAGTATTGTCATGCAGTTATGGCCGACACTTTCCCCGCAAAGATGAAATTTCCGAGAACGTTGCTGGTCAAAGCCATGATCGTATTCAGCATGGTGATCATCACGGCATGCAGCGGGCAACCTCCGAAGAAGCCTGACCATCCGGCCCCCACCCCGCGGGGCACCCTCGACCTGAAGCAGCACATCGCCGATTTCACCTCCGGGATGGGACCGCGCAGCGGCTACCGCGCACCCACCGGGCCACAGCAGCGGGCGGTGGCGGACGGCGTCGGTCTGTTCCTCGACGGCCGTCGCGCACAGGCCGGACAGCGCCTCGCCGACGTCGGGTTCCGCATCCGCACCCTGACCGACCAAGTCACCGGCCGCCGGTACGCCGAGCTCGCCGACGCAGCGGACACCGGCACCGCCACCCGCGGCTGGGGGCGCGTCTATGTCGACCTGACCGCCCCTTCGCGGTGGTCGGTGCAGGTCCCGCACCCGGTCGCCGACGCGCACAGCGAGGATCTCGGCGTCGCCATACTGCGCGGAACGCCCGGCGGTGTCCTGGTCCTGGCGGGTGCCCACCGCGCAGCCGGCCAGGGCCTCGCGGCCGACGTCGCGCACCGCCGGGACACGGTCTTCCACGCCGTCTGCGACGCCTTGCTCAAACGACGCCTTCCGGGCGTCCAGGTGCACGGGTTCGCGGACGATTCCGTACCCGGCTATGACGCGGTCACCTCCACCGGCGCCGGGAACCGGGGCCGCGCCACTGGCCGCGCCGTGGCCGACGCCCTGGACGACAGCGGCATCGACGCCTGCCGCGCCTGGGCCCGTGACTGTCCCCTGGAGGGCCGCACCAACATGCAGGGCCGTGCCGCGGCTGCCGCCGGAGTCCCTTTCCTGCACATCGAATTCAGCCGCGACATCCGAGGGAGCAGCAAGCGCATCTCCCGGGCCGCCGACGCGGCAAGAACAGCGACGGCGGCCTGGAGCACCACCCGGCAGTGAGGATGCGGACGCCACCACCGGGGCCCGGCCGTCCGTGCCGAGGACTCCAGCACGGACGGCCAGAGTTCGGCCTAAGGGGTGTCCATGAACCGACTCCGGGCCGGACCGGCGGACTCGACGGGGCCGGGGCCGGGGCCGGACAAGCGGATCACCGCCGCGACACCGTCCGTCCGCACCTCGGCAGGCACCGCCTCCGGCCCCGTCAGCAGCGCCGCGTCGAACCTCGCCAGCTGCACGGCGGACTCCCCGGCCGCCCCGCGCCCCACGAGCCGCGTGCTTCCCTCCACCGCCACCACGAGCACCCCGGACCCGGTGTCCTGGCCGCCCCCCGGCCGCGGCCCCGGCTCCACCACCCGGTGCCCCCGCACCATCTCCACCACCGCGTCCGCCCGCCCCTCCCGCAGCATCACATTGAGGTTGACGACGGGGCCGTCCAGCAGCCGGGAGCCGGTGTCCGCGCCGCCGGGGAAGGCGAACGGGCGGCAGCGGTCCGGGAGGAGACGGGTGGTGCCGTCCACCGTCAGCTCCAGCCCGGCGCCGTCGACGACGGTGAGGATCCGCCGGACGCCGGGCAGCGGCGAGTACGGCCCGTCCCGGGTGACGTCCGCGAGGCTGACCCGCCAGGCGAAGGTGTCCCAGCCGGCGCCCGGCGGGTGCACGGCGACCTCCCGGGTCACCCCGCCGCCGTTGCTCCATGGCGCGGCGGGGCGCCCCTCCGCCCGCAGGATCCGCACGTTCACAGCCTTCCGATGAAGAGGTGGCAGCCGTCAGGCCGTCAGACGGTCAGCACGATCTTGCCGAACAGCTCGCCCTCCGCCATCTTGGTGAACCCCTCACGCGCCCGGTCCAGCGGCAGCGTCGAGTCGATGACCGGCCGGATGCCCTTGGCCGCGCAGAAGCTGAGCAGCGACGCCAGCTCCTCCTTGCTGCCCATCGTGGAGCCGACGATCTTCAGCTCCAGGAAGAAGATCCGGTTGAGCTCCCCGCTCTTCGGCGTGAAGCCACTGGTGGCGCCCGAGATGACCAGGGTGCCGCCGGGGCGCAGCGACTTCACGGAGTGGGACCAGGTGGCGGCGCCGACCGTCTCGATCACCGCGTCCACCCGCTGCGGCAGCCGCTCACCGGTCGCGAACACCGCCTCGGCGCCCAGCTCCAGGGCGCGCTTGCGCTTGGCCTCGTCCCGGCTGGTGGCGAAGACCCGCAGCCCGGCCGCGGCGCCCAGCACGATGGCGGCGGTCGCCACACCGCCGCCCGCGCCCTGCACCAGGACGCTGTCCCCGGGCCGTACACCGCCGTTGGTGAACAGCATCCGGTACGCGGTCAGCCAGGCGGTCGGCAGACAGGCGGCCTCCGCGAAGGACAGCTCCTTCGGCTTGGGCAGCACATTCCAGGAGGGGACGGTGACCTGCTCCGCGAACGTGCCCTGATACCGCTCGGTGAGGATGGAGGGCTTCTCCTTGGGGCCGACACCGTGGCCGGTCTGCCCGATGACGGAGTGCAGGACGACCTCGTTGCCGTCCGCGTCCACCCCGGCGGCATCGCAGCCGAGGATCATCGGCAGCGCCTCCTCGGTGATCCCCACCCCGCGCAGCGACCACAGGTCGTGGTGGTTGAGGGAGGCGGCCTTGACGTTGACGGTCGTCCAGCCGGGACGTACGTCGGGGGCCGGGCGCTCCCCCAATTCGAGGCCGTTCAGCGGCTGGTCACGGTCGATGCGGGCGGCATAGGCAGCAAACATGATCCCAACGTAGGCCGCGGCAGGGCGCTGCGGTACCGCGTACGGGTGTGACACGCACCGCGCCGCCCCGGCCGCGCCCCGCTACGCCGACGGGCCGGGCCCGCACCCGAGAGAGGGTGCGGGCCCGGCCCGTCGGCGTGGAGCGCGAGGGTGCGGTCAGCGGCGCGCCACGCCCTCGGCGCGGGCGGCGGCCGCGACGGCGGCGGTGACGGCCGGGGCGACCCGCTCGTCGAACGGCGAGGGGATGACCCGGTCGGCGCTGAGTTCGTCGGCGACCACGGCGGCCAGCGCCTCGGCGGCGGCGAGCTTCATGCCCTCCGTGATCCGCGAGGCCCGCACCTGCATGGCACCGGCGAAGATGCCCGGGAAGGCCAGCACGTTGTTGATCTGGTTGGGGAAGTCGCTGCGCCCGGTGGCGACCACGGCCGCGTACTTGTGCGCGACATCCGGGTGGATCTCCGGGGTGGGGTTGGCCATCGCGAAGATCAGCGAGTCCTTCGCCATCTTCGCCACCGCCTCCTCCGGCACCGTGCCACCGGAGACACCGATGAAGACATCGGCACCGTCCAGCGCGTCCTCCAGCGAGCCGGTCAGCCGGCCCTTGTTGGTGAAGCCGGCCACCTCGCGCTTGACGTCCGTGAGGTCGCTGCGGTCGGTGGAGACGACGCCCTTGCGGTCACAGACCGCGACGTCTCCGATGCCCGCCTCGATGAGGATCTTGGCGATGGCGACACCGGCCGCACCGGCACCCGAGATGACCGCCCGCAGCTGGCCGAGCGAACGGTCGGTGAGCTTGGCGGCGTTGCGCAGGGCGGCCAGGGTGACCACGGCGGTGCCGTGCTGGTCGTCGTGGAAGACCGGGATGTCCAGCCGCTCCTGGAGCCGGCGCTCGATCTCGAAGCACCGCGGCGCCGAGATGTCCTCCAGATTGACGCCGCCGAAGGACGGAGCCATCCGGACGACGGTCTCGATGATCTCGTCGGTGTCGGTGGTGGCGAGCGCGATCGGCACCGCGTCCACACCGCCGAACTGCTTGAAGAGGATGGCCTTGCCCTCCATCACGGGGAGGGAGGCCTCCGGGCCGATGTCGCCCAGGCCCAGCACCGCGGTGCCGTCCGTGACCACGGCGACGACCTGGGACTTCCAGGTGTAGTCGTGCACCAGCTCGGGCTGCTCGGCGATGGCGCTGCACACCTTGGCGACGCCCGGTGTGTAGGCGAGGGACAGGTCGTCCTTGTCCCGGACCGGCACGGTCGCCTGAATGGCCATCTTGCCGCCGCGATGCAGCGCGAACGCCGGATCGAAGGCGTCGTCGGGCGCACTGCCCGCGTCCGCACCGGTATTGCTGTCGCTGCGAGGATTGACGATCTCCGCTGCCACTTGTCTTACCCCTTTTATTCGTAAATCTGCTGAGGGTGGCCACTCCCTGGTTGAGGGGTGGGCGGGCACCGCGTCCGCGCCCTGCGCAACAGATGACTGCCGCGCGGGGGGAGGTGCGGACGCCGGGCGCGCCGCACACGCGCCCTGAGCCCCGGATGAGGGGTGTAACGCACCTTTCTACCTGACGGGCGCGCGCCCCGACGAGTCAGATTCATTACTCTCGGGTTGAGAGTTCCGACAATAACCGCGAAATGCACAAAAAACCCAGAAGAGCCCTCCCCCTCCCCTCCGGAACCCGGGATGCCCGGAGCGGACCGGGCCGCCGGTGCCGTCCGCCGGCACGGAACCTCCCTTGCGGCATCTGCCCGCCACCTCGCCGTCCCCGTCCGTTATCCGATTTTGACCTGAACGACAGTCCGAATACCGGAGTCCGGATGGCAGGATTCCGACACCAACCGAGGTCGCGACGCTCGAAGGTGTGCCCCGGCCCTTTTGTCACGTCGGCTTCTCCATCCGCAGGAGGATCAGCATGACCGCAAGCACCACCCGTCGCTCGGCCGCCGGCAGGTCTCGCACAGCCGTGGCCGCAGCGACCGCGGTCGCCGCCTCGCTGCTGTTGCTCAGCGCCTGCGGCGACCAGACGAATGAGGCCATCGCCAAGCGCGAGGCGAAGAAGAGCCGCAACGTCAACGCCCCGCTGTTCAAGCTGCTGCCCAAGGACGTCCAGGAAAAGGGCTTCCTCCAGGTCGGCTCGGACATCACCTACAAGCCGGTGGAGTTCCGCTCCAACGGGAAGATCGAGGGCATCGACCCGGATCTCGCGGCGGCGATGAGCAAGGAGCTGGGCATCAAGCTCAACTTCAACAACGCCACCTTCGACACCCTCATGGGCGGCCTGAAGTCCAAGCGCTACGACATCGCGATGTCGGCGATGACGGACACCAAGGAGCGCCAGGAGGGCATCGACAGCAACACCGGCAAGAAGATCGGCAAGGGTGTCGACTTCATCGACTACCTCAACGTCGGCGTCTCGCTCTACACCCGCAAGGGCAAGACCAACGGCGTCGACGGCTGGGAAACGCTGTGCGGCAAGAAGATCGCGGTGCAGCGCGGCACGGTCTCGCACGACCTGGCCAAGGACAAGTCGAAGGCCTGTGAGTCCAACGATTCCGAGCCGATCTCGATCGAGGCGTTCGACAACGACTCCGAGGCCCAGACCCGGCTGCGTACCGGCGGTGTGGACGCCGTCTCCAGCGACTACCCGGTCGCGGCGTACGCGGTGAAGGTCTCCGGCAAGGGCAAGGACTTCCAGATGGTCGGCGGCGCGCCGCTGAAGGCGGCCCCGTACGGCATCGCGGTTCCCAAGGGCCAGGACCGGCTGCGTGACGCACTGAAGGCCGCCGTGGAACGCACGATCAAGAACGGCTCGTACGCCAAGGTCCTGGACAAGTGGGACGTCAAGGACGCCGCGGTCAAGAAGGTGCAGCTCAATGGCGGCTGATGAGCCGCTGTACGCCGCCCCGTCCGCCCCGCGCACCTCCCGCCGAATGCTGAAAGGCAACACCCGTGTCAGTTGACGTCGACAAGTCGGCCCAGCCGCCGGCCGATGCTCCGCCGCCCGAGTCCATCAAAGCCATCCCGGTGCGCCATTACGGGCGCTGGGTGGCGGCGATCGTCGTCATCGGGGTAATCGCCGCCCTGGGCAGGGCCTTCGCCACCGCGGACGTCAACTGGGACGCCATCCCCCAGTACATGTTCAACGCGGACATCCTCAAGGGCCTGCGCAACACCCTGCTGATCACCGTGCTCTCGATGATCATCGGCATCGTCGGCGGTGTGATCCTGGCCGTGATGCGCCAGTCCAAGAACCCGGTCACCTCGACGGTCGCCTGGTTCTACGTCTGGTTCTTCCGCGGAACGCCGGTCTACGTCCAGCTGTTCCTCTGGTTCAACCTGGGCCTCGTCTTCCAGTACATCGACATCATGCCGATCTACAAGGACGAGTGGTCGGACTTCATGACCCCGTTCCTGTGCGCGCTGCTGGGCCTGGGGCTCAACGAGGCGGCGTACATGGCGGAGATCTGCCGGGCCGGCCTCAACGCCGTCGACGAGGGCCAGACCGAGGCGGCGCACGCGCTGGGCATGAGCCACGCCAAGACGCTGCGCCGGATCATCGTGCCGCAGGCGATGCGGGTGATCGTGCCGCCGACCGGCAACGAGGTCATCAACATGCTGAAGACCTCCTCGCTGGTCATCGCCGTCCAGTACTACGATTTGCTGCAGGCCGCGCAGAACGTCGGACGGGACTCCGGTGTCGTCGTGGAGATGCTGATCCTCGCCGCCGCCTGGTACCTCATCGCCACCACGGTGCTCAGCATCGGCCAGTACTACCTGGAGCGCTACTACGCCCGCGGCTCCAGCCGCCAGCTTCCGCTCACCCCGCTGCAGCGCGCCAAGTCGAGGCTGTCCGGCGGCTTCAACCGCCCCGGAGGTATGGGATGACCAGCAAGATCACGACGAGCAAGGCGGCCGGCACGAGCGGCGGCCCGATGGTCAAGGCCGAGGGCGTCCACAAGTCCTTCGGCGCGGCCCACATCCTCAAGGGCATCGACCTGGAGGTCGCGCCGCGGGAGGTCTTCTGCCTGATCGGCCCGTCCGGCTCCGGCAAGTCGACGTTCCTGCGCTGCATCAACCACCTGGAGAAGGTCAACGCCGGCCGGCTGTCCGTCGACGGCGAACTGGTCGGCTACCGCGAGCACAACGGCAAGCTCTACGAGCTGCGCGACAAGGAGGTCGCCGCCCGCCGCCGCGACATCGGCATGGTCTTCCAGCGCTTCAACCTCTTCCCGCACATGACCGCGGTGGAGAACATCATGGAGGCGCCGATCCAGGTCAAGGGCGAGTCCAAGGGCGCCGCCCGGGAACGCGCGACCAAGCTCCTGGACCGCGTCGGCCTCGCCGACAAGGCCGGGAACTACCCCTCGCAGCTCTCCGGCGGCCAGCAGCAGCGCGTGGCCATCGCCCGTGCGCTGGCGATGGAGCCGAAGCTGATGCTCTTCGACGAGCCGACCTCGGCCCTCGACCCGGAGCTGGTCGGTGACGTCCTGGACGTCATGAAGGACCTAGCAGCGGACGGCATGACGATGATCGTCGTGACCCATGAGATGGGCTTCGCCCGGGAGGTCGGCGACTCGCTGGTCTTCATGGACGACGGTGTGGTGGTCGAATCCGGCCACCCGCGCGATGTGCTCGGTAACCCGCAGCACGAGCGGACGAAGTCGTTCCTGTCGAAGGTGCTGTAGCGCTCCTTCTGAGGACGCGGTGCGCGCCGCCCCGGTGGAGGTTCCGCCGGGGCGGCGCGCGTACGTGCTGCCGGGACGGTCTACTTCAGGCCCAGCACCAGCGCGTCGGTGGGTGAGGCCCACACCGGCCGGGCCTCCGCGAAGCCCGAATCGCGCAGCACGGCGGCGTGCCACGCGGCCGACGGGGTGTCACCGTCCGCATGCTCGCCGTAGATCTCGAAGCGCTCGGCGGTCGGCGCGGCCAGCCGCGGGTCGGCGGCCGCCAGCTGCCACCACTCGGCCCAGTCGACGGCGCCGGACGCCTTCGCCGCGTCCATCCGCGCATGCCGGAAGGCCCGCTCGGCGGCGTTGATCCGCGGGGTGCCCTCCTCGGGCATGTGGTCGGCGTTCATGAAGACCCCGCCGTCCCGCACCAGGGTGCCGAGCTGCCCGTACAGCGCGCGCAGGTCCTCGGTATGCAGCCAGTGCAGCGCGGTGGCGGTGAGCACCGCGTCGTACGAGTCGTGCGGCAGCTTCTCCGTCCACCGCGGGTCCTTGAGATCGGCCCGTACGAAGCGGACCCGGGACTCGCCTTCGAAGTACCCTTCCGCGATGGCCAGCAGCGCGGGATCCAGATCGACGCCCACACTCTCGGCCCCGGGGAACCGCTTCAGCAGCCGGTCGGAGATACTGCCGGTGCCGCATGCCAGGTCCAGCACCCGGGGCTCGGGGCCCACCAGCGCCTCGACCATGTCCAGCATCACCCGGAACCGCTCCTCGCGGTCGGGGAGGTACCACTCCTGCTGGCGGTCCCAACTGTTCTGCCACGCTTGCCAATCGGCGCCGACGACGGTCTCGGTCATCGCTTCCCCTTCAGGCCGTAATACCCTCGTAGTGAGGACACCCCTTACTACAAGCACGTATCCGTACCCTAGCCTCCGCCCGTAAGGACTACAAGTGGAACTGGCCTATTACTCGGACTATGCCGTGCGACTGGTCAACACCGAGCAGCCCGAGCGCGGCACGGACACCCTCACCTCGGTCGATGTCGTACGGGAACTCTTCGGCCCCGCCCAGCAGGCCGCCCGGCGCGCGACGGACAGCGACGTCACCCGGCTGCGCACGGTCCGCGCCCGGCTGCGCGCCGTCTTCGAGGCCGCCGACGCCGGTGACGAGGTGCTGGCCGTGGACCTGCTGAACGCCCTGATGATGGAGTTCCCCGTCAGCCCGCAGATCTCCGGCCACGAGTACCGGGACGACAACGGCCGCCCCGACTGGCACATGCACATCGCCGACCACGCCGCCAACGCGACCGCCGGCTTCACCGCGACCGCCTGTATGGGCCTGGCCTTCCACCTCACCGAGCTGGGTGTGGACCGGCTGGGCATCTGCGAGGCGCGGCCCTGCCGCAACGTCTACCTGGACACCTCGACCAACCGCTCCCGGCGCTACTGCTCCGACCGCTGCGCCACCCGCGCCAATGTCGCCGCCTACCGCGCCCGCAAGCGCCTGGAGAGCGAGCGCGCGGCCCGCACCGGCCGGACCGCCGACACGGCCCAGGACAGCACCCCGGCGACCGACCGCTGAATCCCGCGCGGCGGCCGCACCCGCACCCAGGCGCGGGCGATGACCAGTTCGTCCGGGACCACCCCGAATTCCCGGCTGTCGTTCTCGACGAACGGATTGTCCCCCTGGACCCACCAGCCGCCGTCGCGCCGCCGCACGGCCCGCTTGACGATCAGCAGATCCTGCCGGAACGGATGCCGCAGCACGACCACGTCACCGGGCCGCACCGCCGCCCCGTACCGCACCACCAGCTGGTCGCCGGGCTGCAGCGTCGGCACCATCGACGGGTTGTACACCTCGGCCAGCCCGAAGGCGCGGAGGAGCCCGCCCCGCTCATGCCCCGCGTCCGCGTCCGCACCCCGCTCCGGCTCGCGCTCGTGCACCCGCTCCGGCATCCCGTACCTCCCGGTCCAGCCCCGGTCCGACCCGCTCACCGGCCCATCCTCCAACAGTCCCAGCGTGACACCGGACTTTTGCCCTAAGACCCCCGGCCCGCCCGAGAAAAGCCTTCCCGCACCGAGTAATCTCGCACCTGAGAAGACGATCACGAGGAAGGACTGAACATGCTTTCGCGCCTGTTCGCCCCCAAGGTGAAGGTCAGCGCCCACTGCGACCTGCCCTGCGGCGTGTACGACCCGGCCCAGGCCCGCATCGAGGCCGAGTCGGTCAAGGCCGTCCAGGAGAAGTACCAGGCCAACGAGGACGCGGACTTCCGCACCCGCGCCGTCCTGATCAAGGAGCAGCGCGCCGAGCTGGCCAAGCACCACGTCTCGGTGCTGTGGAGCGACTACTTCAAGCCGCCGCACTTCGAGAAGTACCCGGAGCTGCACCAGCTGATCAACGACACTCTCAAGGCCCTCAGCGCCGCCAAGGGTTCCCACGACCCGGCCACCGGCCAGAAGGCGCTGGACTACATCGCCCAGATCGACAAGATCTTCTGGGAGACCAAGAAGGCCTGACCCGGGCCCGGCGTCCCGGCCCGCGTGCGCGCGGGGCGTACCGCCTCTCCGAGTGTCCGCACCCGTTCCGACGCCCTCCGCCGACCGTGGAGGGTGACGGGCCGGGTGCGGTCTTCTTTGTGCGGGACCGGGAGACGCACGAACGGTTCCGTCTCTCGACCGACTCGTTCCCCTCATTGTTCGAATTCACGGGGGCCGAGCTTTCACATATGAACATTATGCGGCACAATCAACCCTTCCTTAAAAGCGGCGCGGGGATTCGAGTAACCTCACCCCGTGGACATGGAATCCTTGATCACCGCATTATCCGCGGGTACCGTACTCGCCACTCTGGTCAGATCGGTGGCGACTTTTCTGGGGGCGAAACGGAAACGCACCGTCAAGGTTCAGCGTAACGGCCTGACCATTGAAGTGAATTTGGAAAAGCCGGATCAGGCGGAGGCTTTCCTCAAAGAATTCCTGTCCCAGCACCCCGGCGAGGGCAGGGGGCGGGAAAATGACTGAAGCCCGAGTCCCCGCGCAACGCGCCGCCCGGAAGCAGAGCAGAGGCCGCAGTACCCCACAGAACTCGATCAACGCAGGTCTCGGCGGGGTCGGTGGCGGTACGGGGATGGTCGCCATCGCCCATTCGGTGGGAGTGGACACCGCCCTCGGCCAAACTCTTCTCTATGCGGCGCCGGCGGTGTCCGTAATTGCCGGCAGCCTGTTGTACAACCTCAAGCTGCAAGCGGAGTGGTACACCGAGCGCTGGCAGGTGGGCAGGGCCCGCAAAACGCTGGAAAAGCAGCTCAAATATCCCCACACCTCAACCGAACACAAAACAGAGATCAAGGCGCTGCTGGAAGAGCTGGACCATGCCGCCGCAAACGCCGAGCTGGAGCGCATCAAACTGTTCTCCGGAAATCGGCGCTGACGCATCGGCCGGTGGCCGTCAGGACGGGGCCGGGCCGCCCCGTCCGTGGCCGCGTCCGTGGCCGTGGTGCAGACCGCCGGCCGCCATTCCTCTGACGGGCAGTTCCTCCGCCGCGGGACCGGCCGGGCCGATGCCCTTGGCCGCCGCCGCCCGTCCGTAGCGGTTCGCCAGAGGGGCGGAGGTGAGGCCGTGGGCGAGGACGCTGAGGAGTACGGTGCAGGCGATCGCCGGGAGTACCGGGCGGGCACCGGCGGGGGTGAGTTCCTCGACCGCGAGCAGGCCGAAGATGATCGAGGCCAGTCCGCGGGGGCCGAACCAGCCGATGAAGCCCACCGTCCGGGCGTCCAGCCCGCTGCCGGCCAGGCACAGCGCCACCGGCACCATGCGGATCACCGTCAGGCTCAGTACGGCGTAGACCACGGCCTGCCAGGTGACATGGGCGAACACCTCGGGAAGCAGCACGGCGCCGAAGACCAGCCACACCAGCACGGACAGCAGCGCCCCGGACTGCTCGACGTACAGCAGCACCCGCGGGGGCGCCCCGTGCGCCGTGCCGAATGCCAGGCCGGCGACGAAGGCGGCGACAAAGCCGTTACCGCCGATCGCGAGGGCTGAGGTGTAGCCGAGGAGGGAGAGGGCCAGGACGCCCGCGCCGGCGAAGTCCTCGGCCGCCCAGCCGTTGCGGAGGGTGGTGCGCAGCAGCCATCCGGCGGCCAGCCCGATCACCGCGCCGTACGCCGTACCGATGGCGAGCTGCACCAGGGCCTGCCCGGTGGCGTCCGGTCCGGCGGTGTGCTCGGCCGCGGACACCCCGGCCAGGGCGAGCACCACCAGCGGGGTGACGATGCCGTCGTTGAGGCCGCTCTCCACGTTGATGACCCGGCGGATCTTCGCGGGCACCACGGGGTTGACCATCATCGTGGCGCCGAGCGCGGCGTCCGTCGGAGCGAGCGCGGCTCCGACGTAGAGGGCGGACCAGCCCGAAACGCCGGGCAGGAGGGCGGCCGCCAGCAGCGCGCCGAGGCCCACGCACAGCGGCAGTCCGATCGCCAGCAGCCTTACGTAGATGCCGAGTTCCGGGCGCAGGGCGCGGAAGGAGAGCCGTGCGGCGTCGGTGAAGAGCACCCAGACCAGGGTGATCTCCGCGAGCATCTTGACCGTCTCGTGCGGGAGGGCGAGGTCGAGGACCCCGGTGCCCTCGCCCAGCAGCAGGCCCAGCAGGACGAAGGCGGCCGGTGCGGTGAGTTCGAAGCGCTCCATCCGCCGTGAGCACAGGCACCACAGGAACAGCAGGAGCAGGACCAGGGAAAGGGTGCCGTCCACAGGGTCTCCAGGCTTGGCCGCGCGGGCGCTCGGGCGTCCACTCTCGGCCATCGCCCCGCTGCCAGGCCGTTCCCGGGAGGCCGGGCCCGTGCCTTTCACGCGGTTGGCGGAGACGGGTACGCCGGGCCGCCCCCCCGGCACGGTCGTCCGGCAGTCCGGCCCCGGGCACACCGGCCCCGGGCAGACCGGCCCGGAAAGAATTCCAGGAAAATCTCCCGGTGGTGTCGATCCGGGTGACGGGCGTTCGTCGCGTTAGTAAGAGGGCGGGTTCGGGCGCCGGCGGTCCGGCTCTCCCCCCCCGCCCCGCTACGACGGACGCATCTACACCGAGGAGATGACCATGCGCTTCATGATGCTGCTCAAGATCGACGAGAACACCGTGCCGGCCGGCGGGCCCAGCCCCGAACTGATGGCGGAGATGGGCAAGCTGCTCGACGAGATGACCAAGGCCGGGGTGCTGCTGGACACCGCGGGGCTCACACCGACCGCGCAGGGGACCCGGCTGCATCTGTCGGGCGGCAGGATCACCGCGACCGACGGGCCGTTCACCGAGGCCAAGGAGGTCATCGGCGGATATGCCCTCATCCAGGCCGCCTCGAAGGAGGAGGCAATCGAGTGGGCGACGCGTTTCCTGCGGACGCACGGGGACGAGTGGACGCTGACCTCCGAGATCCGGCAGGTGGAGGAGCCGCCGGGGGCCGGTGCGTGAGACAGCCTGCCCGGGCCCCCGTTTCCGCGGCGTCGGATTGCCGCGGCGGGGGCCGGGTGCTCTGATGGGTGCCCGTGACGGCCGAAGACACCACGGATGAGGCGCACCGCGCGATCGAGGCGGTGTTCCGGATCGAGTCGGCGCGGCTGATCGCCGGGCTGACCAGGGTCGTGCGCGATGTGGGGCTCGCCGAGGAGCTGTCCCAGGACGCCCTGGTGGCCGCGCTGGAGCGGTGGCCGGAAACCGGTGTCCCGGACAATCCGGGGGCCTGGCTGATGGCCACCGCCAGGAACCGGGCCATCGATCTGCTGCGCCGCCAGGAGCGGCTGGCCCGCAAGGTCGAGACGCTCGGGCGGGACGCGGAGCGCGAACCCGGGCCCTCCGAGGCGGCGTTCGACCGGGTCCTGGACCGTGCCGGGATCGAGGACGATCTGCTGCGGCTGGTCTTCCTCGCCTGCCATCCGGTGCTGTCCACCCAGGCGCGGGTCGCGCTGACCCTGCGGCTGGTCGGCGGTCTGCGGACCGATGAGATCGCCCGCGCCTTCCTGACGTCAGAGGCGACCGTCCAGCAGAGGATCGTCCGGGCGAAGAAGCGGCTCGCCGAGGCACGGGTGCCGTTCGAGGTGCCGGCCAGGGCGGAGTGGGGCGAGCGGCTCTCGTCGGTGCTGGAGGTCATCTACCTGGTCTTCAACGAGGGGTACGCGGCGACGGCCGGGGACGACTGGATGCGGCCGGCGCTGTGTGAGGACGCGCTGCGACTGGGGCGGATGGCGGCGGGGCTGCTGCCGGAGGAGCCGGAGGTCCACGGGCTGGTGGCCCTGATGGAGATCCAGGCCTCGCGGTCGGCGGCGCGGACCGGGCCGAAGGGGGAACCGGTGCTGCTGCTGGAGCAGAACCGGTCACGCTGGGACCGGCTGCTGATCCGGCGCGGACTGGCCGCGCTCGCCCGCGCCGAGGAGCTGGGCGGCACGGTCGGCCCGTACGCCCTGCAGGCCGCGATCGCCGCCTGCCATGCGCGGGCGCGTACCGCGCAGGAGACGGACTGGCCGCGGATCGCGGTGCTGTACGGGGCGCTGGCGCAGGTCGCGCCGTCGCCGGTGGTGGAGCTGAACCGGGCGGTCGCGGTGGGGATGGCGTTCGGGGCCGAGCAGGGCCTCGCCGTCGTGGACGGGCTGGCGGCGGAGCCGGCGCTGGCGGGCTATCACCTCCTGCCGAGCGTCCGTGGTGATCTGCTCGCCCGGCTGGGGCGGGCGGCGGAGGCCCGGGAGGAGTTTCTGCGTGCCGCCGCGCTGACCCGCAACACCCGTGAACAGGCCCTCCTGGAGGAGCGGGCGGCGGAGCAGGGGGAGGACGGGCGGGCCTAGTAGGCGCGGAGTCCCTGCCGTTGGCCGCTTTCTGCCGTTGGCCGTTCCTGCGGCTTGCCGTTTCTGCGGCTTGCCGTTCCTGCGGCTTGCCGTTTCTGCGGCTGGCCGTTCCTGCCGTGGGCCGTTCCTGCGGCTGACCGCTGCCTGCCGTCGCCGTCCCTGCCCCGCCCGCTCCGTCTAGGTCCCTACGGGCAGCGGTCCGTCATGGCGTACCAGCCACGCCCGGTAGGCCTCGCTCGCCCAGGCGATCTCCATGTACGAGGCGGTCAGGTCGGCGAACAGGTCGTCCGCGGAGGCGGCGGCGGTGTCGTCCTGACGGCAGGCCATGAACAGGCGGACGGCCAGCGGATCGCCGTACAGGGGGCGGATCGCCATGCCGTGGCGGGAGCGGGCGGTCGGCTGGCAGGGGGTGACCACCTCGCCGGCCGTGACGAGGTCCACGGTGGTGAGGTAGTCGCCGTGCACGACCCGGGGGTTGATTCCGGCCGCGGCCCAGATGCGGCGCAGTCCGGCCCATTCGCCGTCCACGGCCGGGTCGACCATCCACTGGTCGTCGGCGAGGTCCGCCACCCGGATGACCTCCCGGGCCGCCGCGGGGTGGGTGTCCGCCAGGGCGATGAACTGCGGTTCCCGGGCGATGAGTTCGTGTTCCGCCAGACCGTCGGGGACCCGCAGGGGCGCCCCCTCGACCTCGTGGACGAAGGCGGCGTCGAGCTGTCCCGTCGCGACCATGTGCAGCAGGGCATTGGCGGACACATCGGTTCTTATCGTGGTGTCCGTCTCCGGCAGCCGTACCCGTAGCCGGCGCAGCCAGCCGGCGACGGCGGGGCTGTTGGTGCTGCCGATGTGCAGCCGCGCGCCCTGTTCGCGCTGCGAGGCCGAGGCAACCTCGTCAATAAGTGCCCGCATTTCGGCCACTATCGGCCGGGCCCGGCACAGGACCGAATGCCCCAGCGGCGTCGGCCGGCTGCCGCTCGGTTCACGGAAGAAGAGCTGGCCACCCAGGGCTTTCTCGATGCGGTGGAGCTGGGTGGTCAGGGAGGGCTGGGTCATGCCGAGTTGCCGGGCAGCCTTGCGTACGCTGCCGGTGTCGGCGATGGCGCACAATGCGCGAAGATGCCTTACCTCGAGCTCCACGTCCGGAGCATAACGACGCAGGCACACGTCACACCAGACTCTCAAACCCGTCTGAACTCCGTTTTTTTCTCAGGGTATTGGCTGGTGCTATCGCCACCTAACATCTCCGTCTTCCGGGCGAACTCCGTCCAGACTCAACGGCACCAAGAAATCCGCAGGGCCCCGGTCGCCGCCCCACACGGCGACCGTACGGCCCTCGGAAATTAAGGAGCCCCCACATGAGATCTCCCAAGACGGCGCTGTCGGCGGCGCTCGGACTGGGCCTTGTCGCCGCGCTCGCAGCCGCGGCGCCGGTTTCGGCAGCTTCCCCCTCCCCCACCAACTCCTCCCACAGCAGCGCCGCTTCGATCGCGGCGTACAACGGCTCGGCCGCCGAGAAGGCCGACACCAAGGCGTTCTTCGAGGCCGTGATCAAGTCGGCCAAGGCCAAGATGAAGGCGCACCCGGACGCGGCCTCGGTCACCGTCACCTACGACGCCAGCAAGGCCCCGAAGTTCGCGGACCAGATAGCGCAGAGCACCTCCATCTGGAACGGCTCCGTGCAGAACGTGAAGCTGCAGGAAGGCAGCGGCGGCGACTTCGAGTACCGCGAGGGCAACGACCCGCGCGGCTCGTACGCCAGCACCGACGGTCACGGGAAGGGCTTCGTCTTCCTGGACTACCAGCAGAACCAGGAGTACAACTCCACCCGCGTGACCGCGCACGAGACCGGCCACGTGCTGGGCCTGCCGGACCACTACGAGGGCCCGTGCAGCGAGCTGATGTCCGGCGGCGGCCCCGGCACCTCCTGCCAGAACGCCCAGCCGGACGCGAACGAGAGCGCCAAGGTGGACCAGCTCTGGGCCAACGGCCTGGCGGGCATCCGCTTCGGCAAGGCCTCCTGACGTACCCGACGGACCCGCTGAAGTAACGAAGTTCGGCGGAGGCCCGCGGACCCGGCCCGGCTGACGGTGGCCGGGTCCGTGAACGGCCTGGGGCTGTCGAGTGCCGGAACCTGGCGGCCGGCCCTCGTACCCCACCAGCCCCCGCCTCTTGTGCGCCGCCCATGCGGTGGGGCTCCCCCGGAGCCCCACCGCTTTCGTCTGCCGTCCGGCCGCCCGGGTCAGCCCCACAGCGCCCGGGCGGCGGCCACCCCGGCGAACGCGGCCGCGAGCGTGGCGAGCACGCTCAGCACGGCATTGGCGGCGGCCCAGCCCCGCGCCCCGTCGGCCGCCAGCCGGAGCGTCTCGTACGAGAAGGTCGAGTAGGTCGTGAGCGCTCCGCACAGGCCGGTGCCGAGCAGCAGTTGGGCGTGCGAGGAGGCGGCGCCGGCGGCGACCGCGCCGGTCACCAGGCCGAGGATCAGACTGCCGGCGACATTGACGGTGAACGTCCCCCAGGGGAAGACCGTGTCGTGCCGGCACTGCACATAGCGGTCGGTGAGGAAGCGCAGCGGCGCCCCGACCATCGCCCCGGCCACCACCAGCAGCCAGTTCACCCGCGGCCGCCCTCCTCCGGAGCCGTACCGCCCGTGCGGGGGTAGGTGATCCGCTCGCACGGTTCGAGGGTGACCGTGCCGCCGTCCGTGAGGAGTTCGTCCAGATGCGGGAGGAAGGAGCGGATCCGCTCCTCGGTGTCGACGGCGACGATCGCGACCGGCAGCTCCTCGCTCAGCGACAACAGCCGCTGGGTGTGGATGAGGGAGGTGGCGCCGAAGCCCTCGATGCCGCGGAAGACACTGGCACCGGCCAGTCCCGCCTCGCGGGCGCGGTGCACGACCTCCGCGTACAAGGGCTTGTGGTGCCAGGCGTCCTGCTCGCCGACGAGGACCGTGAGCCGGAGCGCCGGGGTGCCGCCGGGAGATGCCGTGCTGTCTGTCATGCCGTCCGCCGCCTCAGTTCGAGAAGTGCACGTGTGCCGGTCACCGCGCACCGTACGGCCGCGAGCGCGGCGAGCACGGTGCCCGCGAGGTAGGCCATGGCCGCGGCCGGGTGCCGGGCGTCGATCAGCCGCTGGATGTCCACGGCGTAGGTGGAGAAGGTGGTGAAGCCGCCGAGGATGCCGGTGCCGAGGAACGGACGCACCAGCCGGCGGGCGGGCCAGACGTCGGTGATCATGACCATCAGCACGCCCATCAGCGCACAGCCGACGACGTTGACGGCCAGGGTCGTCCAGGGGAAGGAGCCGTTGCCGGTGGGCCAGAGGAGGGCGGCGCCGTAACGGGCCGCGGCGCCGATGGCACCCCCCACGGCCACCACGCCGATCACCGGCCACTGCCCTTGCCAGGGCGCCGCCCGGCGGGGTCGCTCGTTCATGTGTCTCCCGAGATCATCGGCGATCTCAGGCTACCGCCGCTCCGCCGCCGGTGCCGGTGCCGCCGCCCGCCGCCCGCCGCCCGGATCACACCGGGACGGCCCGGCGTCCGGGGTGGTGCCGGCTGAGGTTCCGGGCCAGCAGCTCGGTGGCTTCCCTGACCCCGATCTCACCGCCGGGCTCCCCGGTGGCCGGCAGCCGCCCGTCCGCGTACTTCAGCTCGGCCAGCGCGGTCTCCATCGCCCGGTGCGCCGCGAACAGGCACGGCGTGCTGTAGATCGCCACATCGACACCCAGCGCGGTCAGCTCGGTCAGCGAGAGCCGCGGGGACTTCCCGCCCGCGATCTGGTTGAACAGCAGCGGCTTGTCGCCGACGACCTGACGGATCCGGCGGATCCCGTCGACGCTGCGCACCCCGTCGACGAGCACCACATCCGCCTCGGTCCCGGCCAGCGCGGCCGCCCGCCGCAGGATCTCGTCCTCCTCCGTGGCGTCCGTACGGGCCACGACGAGCAGATCGGTACGGCTGGCGAGCACCAGGTCGAGCTTCTCCAGGTACTCCTCCAGCGGCAGCACCAGCTTGCCGTCCGCGTGCCCGCACCGGCGCGGCCGCTTCTGGTCCTCCAGGATCACCCCGGACGCCCCGGTCCGCTCCAGGCGCCGCACCACATGGCAGGCCACCTCGGGATCGACATAACCGTCGTCGATGTCCACCAGCAGATGGTGGTGCGGGAAGGCCCCGCGCAGCCGCTCCACGAAGGCGGCCATGTCGGGCCAGGCGATGAAGCCGATGTCCGGCAGCCCGTAGTACGACGCGGCGAAGCCGAAGCCGGAGACGAAGAAGCCGTTGTAGTGGCCGGCGGCGACCGAAGCCGCATACATGTCGTGGACGCCGATCAGTGGCGTCGTCCCCTCGGCCGCGATCTCGTCACGCAGTGCTTGTCCGTACCGCAATGTGCTGCTCCTGTCAGAACCGGCGGGGACCGCGGTCCGGCGTCCGGGCGTGCTCAGGGGCGCGCGGGTGGTCCCGGCGCCGCGACCACCCGTTACCGGGGAATCGGTCAGGGGCATAGTTATCCGGCGTTCCACCGAAATCCCCTCAACACGCCATGACCTGCCGTGACTTTCTCGACGGCCGGGGCGGGAGGGCGCCGCTGGGGGAGGCTAGAGCCAGCCGTTCCGCTTGAAGCCGCGGTGGATCACCCAGCAGATGCTCACTATCACGGTCATCACCAGCGGATAGCCGAATGTCCAGTGCTTTTCCGGCATATGGTCGAAATTCATGCCGTACACACCGCAGACCATGGTCGGTACGGCCAGGATCGCGACCCAGGCACTGATCCGGCGCATGTCCTCGTTCTGGGCGACGGTGACCTGGGCCAGATGGGCCTGCAGTATGGAGTTGAGCAGTTCGTCGAAGGCGGTGATCTGCTCGGTGACCCGGTCGAGGTGGTCGGCGACATCCCGGAAGTACGTCGTGATCCGGGAGTCGACCTCGGACATCGGCCGGGTGGCCAGCTCCTGCATCGGCCGGTCCAAGGGGGCCACCGCGCGCTTGAGTTCCAGCAGCTCGCGCTTGAGCTGGTAGATCCGGCCGGCCCCGACGCTGCCGCGTACCGAGAAGACCTCGCTCTCGACATCGTCGATATCGTCCTGGACGGCGGCCGTGACATCGAGGTAGTCGTCCACGACGAGGTCGGCGACGGCGTGCAGCACGGCGGACGGGCCGAGTGCCAACTGCTCGGGCACAGACTCCAGTTGCTCACGGAGCGGACCCAGCGAACCGTGCCCGCCGTGCCGTACCGTGATCACGAAGTCGGTGCCGGTGAAGACCATGATCTCGCCGGTCTCCACGACTTCACTGGTGTCGGTGAGCCGGTCGTGATCGACATAGCGGACGGTCTTGAAGACGGTGAAGAGCGAGTCGTCGTAGTGCTCCAGCTTCGGCCGCTGATGCGCGTGGACCGCGTCCTCGACGGCAAGCGGATGGAGCCCGAACAGCTCGACAATTCCGGCAAATTCCTTCTCGGAGGGCTCATGCAGCCCGATCCAGACAAATCCACTGCCGGATTTCCGGACCCGGTGGATCGCCACATCGGCCGGGTGGTCGCCCTCCTGCCGCACGCCGTCCACGTACACCGCGCAATTCACCACGGCGGTGCCGAGGGGCGACCGCGCCGGGTGGCTGAGGTCGACTCCCCGGGTGCGCGGCTGCGGCAGCCGGACGGCCTTGCGGAGGTTGCTGATCATCGACACCCGGCCAGTATGGCCCGCGGGAGGCGGTGAACGGTACGGCGAAGCGGCCGTTTTTACGCAGCGGGGCGGAGCGGAAACCCTGGGTCGCAGGGCCCGCTCCGGGGTGCGGCAGGCAAGTGCGGGCTAGGCGTGCGGCCCCACGCTCACCGTACCGATCGTCAACTCCGTGGTGCCCTGGAGGATTTCGCCGACGCGCTCCACCTGGGCGTCCAGACCGCGCCGCTGCCGGGCGGTCAGCGGGGTCAGCGGCTCGACCGTGAGCTGAATCATCCGGCGGCCGGAGCGGCGCTGGTGCCAGACACCGGCGACCGTGCCGTCGATCAGCAGCACGGGGAAGTTCCCGGCCTGCCGCCCGGCCAGCGCGCGCTCGGCCGCCCGGCCGGGGAAGAGCAGATCGCGCGGCCGGCAGGCGATGCCGTAGGCGTCGAAATAGGGCAGCAGACGGACGCCGGAGGGTTCGGTGGCGGGTGTGTCGGTGTCGCCGGCCAGGATCCAGGCGGGTGAGCCCGCGAAGTCGACCTGCTGCAGTTCGCCGGCGAGGGAGGCGAAGAGCCGGGCCGCCCAGCCGGACGGGGCACCGGCCCAGGTCGCGAAGTCCTGCGGGGTGGCCGGGCCGTACGCGTACAGATAGCGCCGTACGAGCGCGGCGAGGGCGGTCGGGCCGTCCGCCGGGCGGAATCCGGGCAGGGCGCGCCGCGGGCTGGTGTAGGTGACCTTGCGGCCCCGGTTGGGGCCGAAGCAGAGGGCGCCGCGCTGGCCGGCCCGGTGCATCACCTGCCGCCAGCGCGGCCACTTCCCCTGGAAGGCGGGCATCACCGGATCGCCGGCCCAGGGCCCGGTGGCGGCGACCACCGCCTCGCCCAGCTCGTCGACGGTCAGCTCGGCGCCGGCCAGCGCGTCCTCGATCGCCGCGAGCACCTGCTCGGTCTGTGCGGGCGTGAGCCGGACGTCCGGGGCGAAGGGGCTGCTGCCGGCCGGTACGGCCGCCAGCGCGCCGGTCCACATCGGCAGCTCGGCGGTGGGCAGCAGATGCACCGTGCCGCGCGGCCCGTACGTCTTGACCAGGCTGCGGTCGCACCACAGGGCGTCCTGGACGGCCGTGCGGGTGCCGTGGTCCGTCCGCAGCATGAGCGAGAGCTCCGCCGCGGACAGCACCTGGGCATGGGCCCCGCACAGCGCGGCGGCGATCCCCGCGGGGTCCTGCGCCACCGGCTTCCCGGCGAGCCCGGAGCGCTCCAGGCGGCGGGCGCTCGCCTCGTTCCAGGTGAAGGTTCCGTTCGGCACGGCGGGGCTCCTCGGCTCGATGGTGCGGTTCCGGGCGGGGTGCGGGGGCTGTGCTGCCTTGATGCGGGGGTGTTCCGTCAGGAGACGAGGACGGGCTGCTGCTCCGCCTCCGCGCCGTCGCGGTCCGTCCGCTCCGGTGCCTCCGGGGCGGACACCCGTCGCGGCATCAGGAACAGCAGGCCGAAGATGAGGACCAGGCCGCCGGAGATCCACCACAGGGCGTGGGTGGTGGCGTCGACGAAGGCGGGCCCGAGCCCGGCCGCTGCCGCCGCGCCGCCCGGCTCCCCCGTACCGCCGACGACGCCGAAGAAGGCCACCGACGACAGGCCGAGACCGAGCGCCATGCCCAGCTGGCCGGTGGTGTTGAAGATGCCGGAGGCCGAGCCGGAGTGCTCGGCCGGGACCTCGGATATCGCCGCGTCGGTGATCGGGGCGACGATCAGGCCCATCCCGGCCCCCATCAGCAGCATCGCCGGTGCCATCTGCCAGGACTGCAGGGCGGTGCCGTAGTGCCCGGCCTCCCAGAGGTAGAGCAGCGCACCGGAGAGCATGATCAGCGCGCCGGCCTGCAGCACCGCGCGTCCGAACCGCGGCACCAGCTTCTGTACGGACATCCCTGCCGCGGTGGAGCAGGCGAGCGAGAACGGCACCCCGGTCAGCCCGGCGTGCAACGGGCCCCAGCCCAGCCCCAGTTGCATATGGAGCGTCCAGACCAGGAAGAAGAGGCCGCTGACCACGCCGAAGGTCAGCTGGACGCCGGCACCCGCCGCGAAGGTCCGCACCGAGAAGAGGGAGAGTTCGACGAGCGGGGAGCCGTCCTTGCGGGCCCTGATCCGCTCGTAGCGGACGAAGACCGCCAGCACGAGCGGGCTGTGGGCCATCGAGACGAAGCCCCACAGCGGCCAGCCGGACTCGCGTCCCTGGGTGAGCGGGTAGAGCAGCATCAGCAGGCCCACGGTGGCCAGCGCGGTCCCGATGAGGTCGACGCGCAGGGCCTGCGTGGACCTGGACTCGGTGAGGAAGCGGCGGCCGAGGAGGATGCCGATGATCCCGACCGGCAGATTGATCAGGAAGATCGGGCGCCATTCCAGGCCGAGGAGGTTGCCCTCGGTGAGCAGGGCGCCGATCAGCGGGCCGCAGACCGCGCCGAGGCCGATCACCGCGCCGAACATCCCGAAGACCTTGCCGCGCTCGTTCGCCGGGAAGCTGACATGGATGATCGACAGCACCTGCGGCACCATCAGCGCGGCCATCGCGCCCTGCAGCACCCGCCCGCCGACCAGCATCCCGGGGTCCGTCGCGACACCGCACAGCGCGGAGGCGAGGGTGAAGCCGCCCATGCCGAGCAGGAACAGCTTCTTGCGGCCGTAGATGTCGCCGAGCCGGCCGCCGGTGATCAGGCCGAGGGCGAAGGCGAGGGCGTAGCCGGCGGTGACCCACTGCACGGCGCTGAAGCCCGCGCCGGTGTCCCGCTGGATGCTCGGGATGGCGATATTGACGATGGTCGCGTCGACCAGGTCCATGAAGCTCGCGGTCAGCAGGACGGCGAGCGCGATCCAGCGTCTGCGGCCGGCCGCCGCGGGGGCCGGGACGGCCGCCTCGTGGGCCGCGGGCACGGTCGTGGTCATGGGCGTTCTCCAGGGGAAACCGGTACGGAAGGGAGCGGAGGCCGACGCCGGGACCGCCGGGCGGTGGCCGGCCGTGGCGTCGAGGTCTTCGACACTAGGGCCGCTGTAGGACAGCTCCGGTCCTACTTGGAGCGGCATCATCGATCCCATGAGTGAGACATCGGCGCGACTGCTGAATCTGCTGTCCCTGCTGCAGACCCCGCGCGAATGGCCCGGCAGTGAGCTGGCCGGGCGGCTGGGGGTCACCACCCGCACGATCCGCCGCGACATCGACCGGCTGCGCGAGCTGGGCTACCCCGTGCACGCCACGATGGGCGCGGAGGGCGGCTACCGGCTGGCCGCGGGCGCCGCGATGCCGCCGCTGCTGCTGGACGACGACGAGGCGGTGGCCATCGCGGTCGGTCTGCGCTCGGCCGCCGGGCACACCGTCGAGGGCATCGAGGAGGCGTCCGTACGGGCGCTCGCCAAGCTGGAGCAGGTGCTGCCGTCCCGGCTGCGGCGGCGGGTGGGCACGCTCGGCACCGCCACCGTGTCCCTGCCGTCCGGCGACCACCCGACCGTCGACCCGGAGCATCTGACGGTGCTCGCCGCGGCGATCACCAACCAGGAGCGGCTGCGCTTCCGCTACCGGGCCGGTGCCGGCGACCGCAGCAAGCGCCTGGTGGAGCCGCACCGCCTGGTCGCGTCGGGGCGCCGCTGGTATCTCGTGGCGTACGACAACGACCGCGAGGACTGGCGGATCTTCCGGGTGGACCGGCTGAGCGAGCCGTTCCCCACCGGCGTCCGGACCCCGCCGCGCACCCTGCCGGCCGCCGACGCGGGCGCCTACGTCCGGGAGCGGATGCAGGGGAGGGCCACGACCCACCGGGTGGTGGCGACCGTCTACGCACCGGCCGCGGAGGTGGCCGCCAAGCTGGGCGGCCCGGCGGCGGGCGAGGTAGAACCGGTCGACGAGGCGTCCTGCCGCTGGCACAGCACCCCCGATGCGCTGGAGTGGCTGGCGGTCCGGCTGGCGCTGCTGGGGCACGAGTTCACCGTGCACGAACCGCCGGAGCTGGCCGCGTATTTGCGGGCGATGGGCGGCCGGGCGAGCCGGGCGGCGGGGGCGGCGGCGGGCGAGGAAGAGGACGCGGCGCCGTGACGCCCCTCGCCGGGAATACCCTAGGGGGGTATATGGTTCTCCTTGGAGACACGCACTCCCAGCAGACCGAGGAGCAGGTATGACCACCGCGATCGGAGCGCACGGCGTCGAGTTGGAGATCGGCGGGATGACCTGCGCCTCGTGCGCCGCCCGCATCGAGAAGAAGCTCAACCGCATGGAGGGGGTCACCGCCACCGTCAACTACGCCACCGAGAAGGCGAAGGTGACGGTCGCGGAGGGCAGCGGCATCGCGGCCGCGGACCTGATCGCCACCGTGGAGAAGACCGGCTACACCGCGACGGTCCCGGAGCCGCCGGCCGCCGAACCGCCGGCCGACGACGCCGGGGGCCCCGCGGACGACCGGGACGGCGAGACGCACACCGCGCTCCGGCAGCGTCTGCTGGTCTCCCTCGCCCTCACCGTCCCGGTGGTGCTGATGGCGATGGTGCCTCCGCTGCAGTTCACCAACTGGCAGTGGCTCTCGCTGACCCTGGCCGCCCCGGTGGTCGCGTACGGCGCCTGGCCGTTCCACCGGGCCGCCTGGACGAATCTGCGGCACGGCGCCGCCACGATGGACACCCTCATCTCGATGGGCACCCTCGCGGCGCTGGGCTGGTCGCTGTGGGCGCTGTTCTTCGGCACCGCGGGCATGCCGGGGATGACCCACCCCTTCGAGCTGACCCTGGCCCGCACCGACGGCAGCGGCGCCATCTACCTGGAGGCCGCGGCCGGGGTCACCACCTTCATCCTGGCCGGCCGCTCCTTCGAGGCACGCGCGAAGCGGAAGGCGGGCGCGGCGCTGCGGGCGCTGCTGGAGCTGGGCGCCAAGGACGTCGCGGTGCTGCGGGACGGCCGCGAAGTCCGTGTCCCCATCGGCGCGTTGCGCGTCGGGGACCGCTTCGTCGTACGGCCCGGCGAGAAGATCGCCACCGACGGGAAGGTGGTGGAGGGCGCCTCCGCCGTGGACGCCTCGATGCTCACCGGCGAGTCCGTCCCCGTCGAGGTCTCCCCCGGCGACACCGTCACCGGCGCCACCGTCAACGCGGGCGGCCGGCTGGTCGTCGAGGCCACCCGGGTCGGCGCGGACACCCAGCTCGCCCGGATGGCGCGGCTGGTCGAGGACGCCCAGAACGGGAAGGCCGCGGCGCAGCGGCTGGCCGACCGGATCTCCGCGGTCTTCGTCCCGCTCGTGATCGCGCTCGCCCTGGGCACCCTCGGCTACTGGCTCGCCACCGGCGCGGGCGCGGTGGCCGCCTTCACCGCGGCCGTCGCCGTCCTGATCATCGCCTGCCCCTGCGCCCTGGGGCTGGCCACCCCGACCGCCCTGATGGTCGGTACCGGACGCGGCGCCCAGCTCGGCATCCTGCTCAAGGGGCCGGAGGTGCTGGAGTCGACCCGGCGGGTGGACACCGTCGTCCTGGACAAGACCGGCACGGTCACCACCGGAGTGATGACGCTGACCGAGGTCCACCTCGCCGAGGGAGTGTCGGAGCCGGAGGTGCTGCGGCTGGCCGGCGCGCTGGAACACGCCTCCGAGCACCCCATCGCCCGCGCCGTCGCCACCGGGGCCGAGTCCCGTGGCGCCACCCTGCCGGCCCCGGAGGACTTCGTGAACGTCCCGGGCCTGGGCGTCCGGGGAGTGGTCGAGGGCCGTACCGTCCTGGTGGGCCGCGAGCAGCTGCTGAACCGGTGGAACCAGTCCCTGCCGCACGGGCTGGCGGCCGCCAAGGCCGCGGCCGAGGCCCGGGGCCGTACCGCCGTCACCGTCGGCTGGGACGGCGCGGCCCGCGCGGTGCTGGTCGTGTCCGACGCGGTGAAGCCCACCAGCGCCGAGGCGGTGCGCCGGCTGCGCGCCCTGGGGCTGACCCCGGTCCTGCTGACCGGCGACCACGAGGCCGTCGCGAAGGCGGTCGCCGCCGAGGTCGGTATCGACGAGGTGATCGCCGAGGTGCTCCCCGAGGACAAGGTCGCGGTCGTCGCCCGGCTCCAGTCCGAGGGCCGCTCGGTCGCCATGGTCGGCGACGGCGTCAACGACGCGGCCGCGCTGGCCCGCGCCGACCTGGGGCTGGCCATGGGCACCGGCACCGACGCCGCCATCGAGGCCGGTGACCTCACCCTCGTACGGGGCGATCTGCGCACCGCGGCGGACGCCATCCGGCTGGCCCGTGCGACGCTCGGCACCATCCGGACCAATCTGTTCTGGGCGTTCGGCTACAACGTCGCGGCGCTGCCGCTGGCCGCGGCCGGACTGCTCAACCCGATGATCGCCGGTGCCGCGATGGCCTTCTCCTCGGTCTTCGTCGTGGGCAACAGTCTGCGGCTGCGGCGCTTCCGGGCACTGCCCTGACGGAGAGTGTCCGGAGGGTGCCCCAACGGGAGCATCCGGACTCCGGGCGGCTGCCGGGACGCGCCCGCGGGCGGAGCAATACCCGTGCGACGGCCCGGCTCTGCCGTTGGATCGGGCGGGCTGCTGCCCCCGCGCGGGCCGTCCCGCCGCCCGCGGGCGCCCCCTCGGCGGGGCCGCCCGCGGGCCCGGCACAGGGGGCCGGCCACCCCCGGTTCTGACAACAGTCTCCAGTTCTGGCGACCGAACCTTGGCAGTTCACGCAGCCGCCGGGCGGCACCGAGGGGTGAGACTGGTGGCCATACCGCCCACCCACGTACAGGGGAACTCATGACCGGGTCACGCGTCCTGGCCCTCGGCCATTACCAGCCCTCCGGCGTGCTCACCAACGACGATCTCGCCAAGATCGTCGACACCGACGACGCCTGGATCCGCAGCCGCGTCGGCATCCGTACCCGCCATGTCGCCGCCCCGGACGAGACCGTGGACTCGATGGCGGCCGCCGCCGCGGCCAAGGCCCTGGCCGCCAGTGGCCTGGCCCCGCAGGACATCGACCTGGTACTGGTCGCCACCTGCACCGCCCACGACCGCAGCCCGAACGCCGCGGCCCGGGTCGCCGCCCGGCTCGGCCTGGACGCGCCCGCCACGATGGACCTCAACGTCGTCTGCTCCGGCTTCACCCATGCGCTGGCCACCGCCGACCACGCCATCCGGGCCGGTTCCGCGACCCACGCACTGGTCATCGGGGCGGAGAAGTTCACCGACGTCGTCGACTGGACCGACCGCTCGACCTGTGTGCTGGTCGGTGACGGGGCGGGCGCCGCGGTGGTCGGTGCCGCGCCGGAGCCGGGGATCGGTCCCGTGCTGTGGGGCTCGGTCCCGCAGATGGGCGGTGCGGTACGCATCGAGGGCGAGCCGGCCCGGTTCGCCCAGGAGGGCCAGACCGTCTACCGCTGGGCCACGACCCAGCTGCCGGCCATCGCCCGCAAGGTGTGCGAACGCTCCGGGATCACCCCCGCCGATCTCGCCGGTGTGGTGCTGCACCAGGCCAATCTGCGGATCATCGAGCCGGTCGCGGAGCGGATCGGCGCGGTCAACGCGGTGGTCGCCAAGGACGTCGTCGACTCCGGGAACACCTCCGCGGCCTCCGTCCCGCTCGCCCTGTCCAAGCTGGTCGAGCGGCGCGAGATCGCCTCCGGGGCCCCGGTGCTGCTGTTCGCCTTCGGCGGCAACCTCTCGTACGCGGGACAGGTCATCCACTGCCCGTGAGACGGGCCGGGCCGGTGTCCGATTCGTTCAAGACCCGGCCCCGCGGGCTGCCTACGCTCGCCGTATGACCACTTCTCCCTCACCCACCACACCCTCCGCACCGCGGTTCGCGGCGATCGGCATGGTCGTCGCCGACATGGCCGCCGCCCTCGCCTTCTACCGCCGCCTCGGTCTGGACATCCCCGCCGAAGCGGACACCGCCCCGCACGCCGAGGCGCCGCTCCCCGGCGGGCTGCGGCTGATGTGGGACTCGTACGAGACCGCGCGGGCCATCGATCCGGACTGGACCCCGCCCCAGGGCGGCACCCCCACGGGGCTGGCCTTCGAGTGCGCCGGTCCCGCCGAGGTCGACAAGCTCTACGCGGAGCTCACCGACGCCGGCTACACGGGCGAGAAGCCGCCCTGGGACGCGTTCTGGGGACAGCGTTACGCCGTCGTACAGGACCCGGACGGCCATGGGGTCGACCTGTTCGCTCCGCTCCCCTAGGAGGACACACCCCCTGGGAGCAGGGGCCGGGGGCGCGCCAGGAGGAGCGGCCGGGGCGCGCCCGGCTAGCCGATGTCGCCGGGGTGCTCGCGCAGGTACAGCGCGCCGCAGGTGTGACAGAACGGCTCGCCCTTGGGCGTGCCCCAGACCTCGGCCGTCTGGGTGGCGGCGGCCGGGGCCAGCTCCCGTCCGCACATCGCCGTGGTGCCGTCCAGCCGCACCATGTGCCAGATCTTCACCGGCGTGTCCGCGTGCGGCAGAACGCCTTCCTCGTACTCAGCGCGCATCTCGTGCTCCATGGCGGTGCACCTCCTACGCCCACGATGCGCCAGCGGTTCGGAGGCCACAACGGCAACCGCAGGCGGGGCGCCGGGCCCCCGCGCCGCCGGTCAGAACACCGACCACCCGGTCAGCGTCGTGCTGCACCCCCCGGGGACAACCCCCGGACCCCCGGCCGGAAACCCCCGCAACCCCCGCAACCCCGTCAGAACACCGACCACCCGGTCAGCGTCGTGAAGTGGTCCAGGGCCGCGGCGCCCGCCACGGAGTTGCCGCGGGCGTCGAGTCCCGGGCTCCAGACGCACAGCGTGCAGCGGCCGGGGATGACGGCGATGATGCCGCCGCCCACCCCGCTCTTCGCGGGCAGCCCGACGCGGTAGGCGAACTCCCCCGCCGCGTCATACGTCCCGCAGGTCAGCATCACCGCATTGATCCGCTTGGCCTCGCGGGCCTCCAGCAGCCGGCTGCCGTCGGCGCGCAGCCCGTGGCGGGCCAGGAATCCGCCCGCCACGGCCAGATCCCGGCAGCTCATCTCGATCGAGCACTGCCAGAAGTAGTGCTCGATGACGCTGGGGACGGGGTTCTCCAGGTTGCCGAAGGACGCCATGAAGTGCGCCAGGGCGGCATTGCGGTCACCGTGTTCGGCCTCGGAGTCGGCCACCGCCTGGTCGAAGGCGAGATCCGGGTTGCCGCTCTCCTCCCGCAGGAAGTGCAGCATCGAGGTGCTGGCATCACCGGTGAGGGTCTGCAGCCGGTCGGTGACCACCAGCGCGCCCGCGTTGATGAACGGGTTGCGCGGGATGCCGTTCTCCGCCTCCAGCTGGACCAGCGAGTTGAACGGCGTACCGGACGGCTCGCGGCCCACCCGCTGCCAGATGTTGTCGTGGCCGTCATGGCTCTGCGCCATCACCAGCGCCAGCGAGAAGGCCTTCGAGATGGACTGGACGGAGAACGGGATCTCCCAGTCGCCGACCCCGTACACATCGCCGTGGATATCGGCCACCGCGATCCCGAAACGGTCTGCTGACACCCGCTCGAGCGCCGGTATGTAGTCGGCGACCCGCCCCTGTCGCACGAACGGCCTGGCATGGGCCGCTACCTCCTCGAGAACGGCCTGGTAGTCCATGACGGACACGCTAACCCGGGGCGAGCAGCACCCCCATCGGGGCCCCCGCCAGCGACTTCACCTCGCGCGCGAGGTGCGCCTGGTCCGCGTACCCGGCGCGCGCCGCGACCTGTGCGTAGGGCATCCCGGAGCGCGCCAGGTCGAGCGCGCGCACCAGCCGGAGCACCCGGGCCAGGGTCTTGGGGCCGTAGCCGAACGCGTCCAGGCTGAGCCGGTACAGCTGGCGTTCGCCGAGCGCGACGGCTCCGGCGACCTCGGCGACGGGGCGGCCGCGGGCGAGCGCCGCGGCGACGGCGGCGGTCCGGCCGTCCTCCCCGGTGCCTTCCCGGAGGCGGGCCGCGGCGGTCTCCTCCAGAAGGCGGCCGGCACCGGTCGCACTGCCCAGTGCCCCGGCGGCGGCCAGCCGCTCGGTCAGCTCCCGTACCCGGCCGGCGGGCCACAGGTCCGCCAACGGCACCCGCCGGTCGCGCAGTTCCCTGGCCGGTACGCCGAAGACAGCGGGACCCTGGCCGGGCGCGAAGCGCAGCCCGACAAGGGCGGTACCGGGCGGCATGCCCTCCACGGACTGCGGCCCGGTGTCCGGGCCCGCCACCAGGAGCCGGCCCCCGCTCCAGATCAGATCCGTACACCCGTCGGGCAGCACGGGCCGGGCCGGGGACTGCAGGGTGCGGGTCCACAGCACCGCCCCGGCCACCCGGGAGGCACGCTCCCGGTACCCGCCGGATACGCCGGGTGGCCCCTTCGTGTCGCGCGATTCGCCCACATGCTCCAGCCTGGCACGGGAACCCCACGGCCGTCCGCGCCGTTGATCCCTTACGACACGGACCTCACGGAGGTGGCACATGTCAGGGTTTCTCGACCGCGCCAAGGAACAGGCACGGCAGGGGCTTGCACAGGGCAAGCAGAAGGTCGACGAGGTACAGCAGAACCGCGCCGGCAGCGAGCTGCTGAGAAAGCTGGGTGCCGCGTACTTCGCCGAGCGGCGGGGCAGCGGATCACCCGAGGCGACCCAGGACGCACTCAACACACTGGAAGCGCACGTCAACGCCCACGGGGACGCGTTCCTGCACGACAAGGGCGCGCCTTAGGAGCAGGGCAGGCAGGGCTGGCAGGGCAGGCCCTGCGCGGACCGCCGCGGTTCCCCGGTGCGCGTCGCGCGCGACGCCGGGGCCGCCGGGCCGCCGCCGCCCCGACGAGCGGCCGAAACCGCTCGCACATTCCCCGAACGACTGGTCCGTTTTATGCCGTTCGGCTCCCTCCGTCCGGCCCCGTCCCGTACAAGCGAGACAGGAGGCGGCCGACGGGCGGCCGCCGTGTCCGCATCGGAGTGGGCCATGTCCGAACCACTGTCCGCCGCCCGGTTCCACCGGGCGCTCACCGCTGAGGGACTCCGGGTCGCGGAGATCGACGGCTGGGAGACGCACAACCGCAACGAGAAGGGGCCGTGGGGCCCGGTGCACGGGGTGATGGTGCACCACACCGCCACCTCCGGCGCCGAGAGCACCGTCCGGCTCTGCCACGACGGCCGCCCCGATCTGCCGGGCCCTCTGTGCCACGGTGTGATCACCAAGGACGGCACCGTGCATCTGGTCGGCTACGGCCGCGCCAATCACGCGGGCCTCGGCGACAGTGACGTCCTGCGCGCGGTGATCGCCGAGAAGCGGCTGCCGCCGGACGACGAGGCCGACACCGACGGCAACCGCGCCTTCTACGGCTTCGAGTGCGAGAACCGCGGCGACGGCACCGACGACTGGCCGCCGGCCCAGCTGGACGCCCTGGAGAAGGCCGCGGCCGCGCTGTGCCGGGCGCACGGCTGGACCGGACGCTCGGTGATCGGGCATCTGGAGTGGCAGCCGGGCAAGGTCGATCCGCGCGGCTTCCCGGTGGACTGGCTGCGCGACCGGATCACCGCCCGGCTGAAGTGAGCGGCGCGGGGACGGGCCGGGCCCGCTCCCGGGCACCCGGGACAATGGACCGCGTGACCAGCACCGCCCCCGGCCCGCCGCCGGACCCGCGCACCCTGCGCCCGCGCCTACCCTCCCCCGTCCAGGAGGTCGAGGACGCGGCGTTCACCCGTCGCGGGGTACGGCTGCTGCTGAAGCGGGACGATCTGATCCACCCGGAGCTTCCGGGCAACAAATGGCGCAAGCTGGCGCCGAATCTGCGGGCCGCGGCCGCGGCGGGTGAGCGTGCGCTGCTCACCTTCGGCGGCGCGTACTCCAACCATCTGCGGGCCACCGCCGCGGCCGGCCGGCTGCTGGGCTTCGCCACCATCGGCGTGGTCCGCGGCGACGAGCTGGCCGGCGCACCGCTCAATTGGTCGCTGGCCCGCTGCGCCGCCGACGGGATGCGGCTGCACTTCATCGACCGGGCCCGCTACCGCCGGAGGACCGACCCGGAGGTGCTCGCCGAGCTGCACGACCGCTTCGGCGCCTTCCTTCTCATACCCGAGGGCGGCAGCAACGCCCTTGCCGCACAGGGCTGTACGGAGCTGGGCCGGGAGCTGCGCGGGGCCGCGGACACGGTCGCGGTGGCCTGCGGAACGGGCGGCACCCTCGCCGGGCTCGCCGCGGGGCTGGGGCCGGGACAGCGTGCCCTGGGCTTCCCCGTACTGAAGGGCGGCCGGCCGCACTTCCTCCAGGAGACGGTCGAGGACCTGCAGCGCGCGGCGTTCGGCGGACCGCGCGGCGACTGGCGGCTGGAAGACCGCTTCCACTGCGGCGGATACGCCCGCCGCACCCCGGAACTCGACGCCTTCGCGGCGGCCTTCGAGGACCGGCACGGGCTGCCGCTGGAGCGGATCTACGTCGCCAAGCTGCTGTACGGGCTGACGACGCTGGCCGAGGAGGGCGCCTTCACCCCCGGCAGCACCGTGGCCGCAGTGATCACCGGCATGCCCTGAACGGACGCCGACCTCCTCCGCCGCCGACCACGGCCCCTGACCCGCCCCGGATCACCTCGCCCGTCCGGACACCCCCTAGGCGGCACTCTCCCGGTAGGCCGTCGCCTCCTCCAGGTCCAGCCTGCGCAGCAGCGTCCGCAGCATCTCGTCGTCGATCCGCCGGGCGTCCCGCAGCTGGACGAACACCCGGCGCTCGGCGTCGATCATCTCCCGGGCCAGCCGCCGGTAGGTCTCGTCGGCGGACTCCCCGGTGATCTCGTTGGGCGCGCCGAGCCGCTCCCACACGGAGTTGCGGCGGCGCTCCATGACGCTGCGCAACCGGTCGACGAGGGGCCCGGGCAGGGCGTTGCGCGGGTCCTGGAGGAGCGCGTCCAGGCGCTCCTCGGCGGCCCGCGAGGCCTCGTTCTGCGCCTGCGCCTCGGCGAGCGTCTCGGCCTGGGTGTCCCGGCCGGGCAGCTTCAGCGCGCGGATCAGCACCGGCAGCGTCAGCCCCTGGATGACGAGGGTGGCGATGACGGTGGTGAAGGTCAGGAAGAGCACGAGGTTGCGCGCCGGGAAGGAGCCGTCGCCGTGCAGTGCGGAGGGGATGGAGAACGCGATGGCCAGCGACACCACCCCGCGCATCCCGGCCCAGCCGACGATGACCGGTGCGGTCCAGGTGACTTCCGGTTCGCGGGTACGGATCCGGGCCGACAGCAGCCGCGGCAGAAACGTCGCGGGAAAGACCCACACGAACCGCGACAGGACCACGACGACGAACATCACGGCCGCGTACCAGAGGGCCTGCGCCGCGCCGAACTCCTCCAGCCCGCGCACCACGACCGGCAGCTGCAGCCCGATCAGCGCGAAGACCGCGGACTCCAGGATGAAGGAGACCATCTTCCAGACGGCGTCCTCCTGCAGCCGGGTCTCGAAGTCGACCTGCCAGGAGCGGTGCCCCAGGTAGAGGGCGACCACGACGACGGCGAGCACCCCGGAGGCGTGGAGCTGCTCGGCGGCCGCGTAGGCGACGAACGGGATGAGCAGCGAGAGGGTGTTCTCCAGCAGCGCCGACTCACGCAGCCGGACGCGCAGCCAGTGCAGCGGCACCATCAGGACGAGACCGACCCCGATGCCGCCCACGGAGGCGACGGCGAACTGCTTGACCCCGTCGCCCCAGGTGACGCCGGCCCCGATCGCCGCGGCCACCAGGACCTTGTACGCGGTGATCGCGGTGGCGTCGTTGAACAGCGATTCGCCCTGCAGGATCGTGGTGATCCGGTGCGGCAGCCCGAGTTTGCGGGCGATGGCGGTGGCCGCGACGGCGTCCGGCGGGGCGACGACGGCCCCCAGCACGAGGGCGGCGGTCAGCGGCAGCCCCGGGATGACGAGATAGGCCGCATAGCCGACCACGAACGTCGCGAACAGCACATAGCCGACCGACAGCAGCGCCACCGGCCGCAGATTGGCCCGCAGCCCCAGATACGAGCTGTCCAGCGCCGCGGTGTGCAGCAGGGGTGGCAGCACCAGCGGCAGCACGATGTGCGGATCGAGGGTGTAGTCCGGGACACCGGGGATGTAGGAGGCCGCGAGCCCCGCGGTGACCAGCAGCAGCGGGGCGGGGACCGGCGTGCGGCGCGCCAGGCCGGCGACCGCCGCGCTCCCCGCGACCAGCAAAAACAGCGGCATGACAGCCATCGGCCCGTCCCGTCCCCGTACCCTTCACCGACCATCCCGGCGATCTAACCTGGCCATCATGAGCGAGTGCACGCACGTTGCCGAACTGCCGCGCCCCGAGCCGGTCCCGCAGAGCGCCACCTGCCTGGAGTGCCTGGCCGTCGGCAGCCACCCCGTCCAACTGCGGCTGTGCCTGACCTGCGGCCATGTCGGCTGCTGCGACTCCTCGCCGTTCCGGCATGCGACCAGGCACTTCGAGGAGACCGGCCACCCCGTGATGCGGTCGCACGAACCGGGGGCCTCCTGGCGCTGGTGCTTCACCGACCAGAAACTGGTGTGAAGCGATCAGCGGTGTGCGCTTAGCCTTCACACATGATCCGCGAAGCGACTCCCGGCGATGTCCCCGCCATCCTGGCCATGATCGGCGAGCTGGCCGCGTACGAACGTGTCCCCGAGGCCGCGCAGGCCACCGAGCCGCAGCTCAAGGAGGCCCTCTTCGGACCGCAGCCGGCCGTCTTCGCACTGATCGCGGAGGCCGATGACGCCCCGGTGGGCTTTGCCCTGTGGTTCCGGAGCTTCTCGACGTGGACGGGCACGCACGGTGTCCATCTGGACGATCTGTACGTCCGCCCCGAGGCGCGCGGCGGCGGCCACGGCAAGGCACTGCTCGCGGCCCTCGCGGAGATCTGCGTGGACCGTGGCTATGAACGTTTCGAGTGGCCAGTCCTGGATTGGAATGAACCGTCCATCGGTTTTTACCGGTCGATCGGCGCTCAGCCCATGGACGAATGGACGGTCTTCCGGCTCACTGGAAAGGCACTGCACAACCTTGCCGACACCTCGCGGGTCAACGGAGCGTAATCGGCATCGATTTGACAGTGCACACCCCTAGCCACTGTCCGTACCCGTGGCTTTACAATCAGTAACAGCGAGGGTGAAGGGCGACCGGGGCCGGATCGCCGTCCGGATGACAGCCGTGCTCCTTCCGGGCGACACCGGCCCACAGATCGCGATAGCGTCACAGCCGAACCATGTGCCGTGCCGAATCGTTCTCCTTTCGTCCGAGAGGAGAAAAGTCCGGCGCGAATATCCCGAACAACGCGAATATCGCGCATTCCAGCTCAACCAGCTTGTGCCACCTTGGAGGTGAGGGTGTCCCAGATCGCAGGCGAGCCCGGGACTCAGGACTTCGTGGAAGTCCGTCTGCCCGCTGCGGGTGCCTACCTGTCCGTGCTGCGTACGGCCACGGCCGGGCTCGCAGCCCGCTTGGACTTCACCCTCGACGAGATCGAGGATCTGCGCATCGCGGTCGATGAGGCCTGCGCGATCCTCCTGCAACAGGCCGTCCCCGGCAGTGTGCTGAGCTGCGTCTTCCGTCTCATCGACGACGCACTGCAGGTCACCGTGTCGGCTCCGACGACCGACGGCCGCGCCCCGGAGCGCGACACCTTCGCCTGGACGGTGCTCTCCGCACTGGCCGGCAAGGTCGATTCCACCGTCGCCGAGGATCAAACGGTCACTATCAGTCTGTACAAGGAGCGCGGCGCCGGTCCCGGACCGTCATGACCGAACAGGGGGCCCCGTGAAAGATCTCGAACGCGGCGGGAGGATGGCGTCCAGTGCGACCATCCCCGAGCAGCAGGCCCGGCCGCATCCGGTGGGCGTAGACGACCACGGCGGCCGGTTGGATGCGGCGGAGCAGGCAGAGCGGGCGGACCACATGGAGCAGAGCGAGCAGCCGGGACAGCAGGCGCATCAGCACGATGCGCCGGCCCCCGACGACAAGCTGCAGGAACAACAGCATTCCCCGGAGCCGCAGGACCGCAGCGGCGCCCGGGCGATGTTCTACGAGCTGCGCAAGCTGCCCGACGGCTCCCCGGAGCGCGCGGAGCTGCGCAACACCCTCGTTCGTATGCACCTCCCCCTCGTCGAGCATCTGGCCCGGCGGTTCCGTAACCGCGGCGAGCCGCTGGACGATCTGACCCAGGTCGCCACCATCGGCCTGATCAAGTCCGTCGACCGCTTCGACCCGGAGCGCGGCGTGGAGTTCTCCACGTACGCCACCCCCACCGTCGTCGGCGAGATCAAGCGGCACTTCCGCGACAAGGGCTGGGCGGTCCGCGTCCCGCGTCGCCTCCAGGAGCTGCGGCTGTCGCTGACCACCGCGACCGCCGAGCTGTCCCAGCGGCACGGGCGCGCGCCCACGGTCCATGAGCTGGCCGAGCATCTGGCGATCTCCGAGGAGGAGGTCCTGGAGGGCCTGGAGTCCGCCAACGCCTACAGCACCCTCTCCCTCGACGTCCCGGACACGGACGACGAGTCCCCGGCCGTCGCCGACACCCTCGGCGCCGAGGACGAGGCGCTGGAGGGCGTGGAGTACCGCGAGTCCCTCAAGCCGCTGCTGGAGGACCTCCCGCCGCGTGAGAAGAAGATCCTGCTGCTGCGCTTCTTCGGCAACATGACCCAGTCGCAGATCGCCCAGGAGGTCGGCATCTCCCAGATGCACGTCTCCCGCCTGCTGGCCCGCACCCTCGCCCAGCTCCGCGACAAGCTGCTCGTCGAGGAGTGATCGGCGCATGAAAGAGGTGGGCGGGGCCTTCGAAGGCCCCGCCCACCGTGCGTTCCAGGGGTCCGAAGGACCCGGGGCGGCGCGTCCGCCCTGCCGTCAGGGCGTCTCCCGCGGCCCGATACCCAGCGCTTCGGTGGCCGTCGGGTTGACCAGCAGAACGAGCACGACGAGCGCGGCCACCGCCAGCCCGATGCCGGCCGCGATCAGCGCACCGCCACCGTTGACCAGCGTCCAGGCCACCGGCAGCGCCACGATCTGGGTGATCAGCGAGGGACCCCGGCTCCAGCGGCGGCGCAGCCACAGACCCCGGGCGGCCACCAGCGGCAACAGGGCGAGCGCGAGGACGGTGAGCCCGCCCATCTCCGCCTGCTGCGGACTGTCCGGCGAACCGGCGAGACCCATGATCAACATGTAGGCGCCGAGGGCGGCCAGGGCGAGCCCTTCGACCGCGGTGAGCGCCGCAGCGGCGCTCAGCCGGGCGGGCCGCGGGCCGGTCGGCTCGGCCGCGGCGGGGGCCCCGGCGGCTCGGGACGCGGACTGCTTCTGCTGACTGCTCACCCCAGCAGGGTAGCGCCGGCCCTCCCCGCCTCCGGCGAGGCCCCGGAGCCGGACGGGGCGTGAGGCCGGTACCAGCAGGTAGGTACGCTGCTGCATATGCGCGCACTTCTCGTGGTCAATCCCGCAGCAACCACCACCAGTGCCCGCACCCGTGAAGTACTGACCCACGCACTCGCCAGCGACCTCAAGCTGGAGGTCGCACAGACCCAGTACCGCGGGCACGCCCGTGATCTTGCCCAGGAGGCCACCGAGGGCGGGGAGACCGACCTGGTCGTGGCGCTCGGCGGCGACGGCACGGTCAACGAGGTGGTCAACGGGCTGCTGGCCGGCGACCCCGATCCGGACTCCCACCCCCGGCTGGCGGTCGTCCCCGGCGGCTCCACCAATGTCTTCGCCCGCGCCCTCGGCCTCCCCAATGACGTCGTGGAGGCAACCGGCGCCCTGCTGGACGCGCTGCGCGACGGGAGCGAGCGCACCATCGGCCTCGGCCTGGCCGCGGGCACCCCGGGCAGCGTGGACGAGGGCGTACCGGATCGCTGGTTCACCTTCTGCGCGGGCTTCGGTTTCGACGCCGGCGTCGTCGGCCGGGTGGAGCAGCAGCGCGAACGCGGCAAGCGTTCGACCCACGCCCTGTACGTGCGACAGGTCGTACGGCAGTTCCTGGTCGAGGCGAACCGCCGGCCGGGCGCCCTCACCCTCGAACGCCCGGGCGGGACCGAGGGCACCACGGAGTCCGTCGAGGACCTGGCGCTGGCCATAATCTGCAACACCGCGCCGTGGACCTACCTGGGCAACCGTCCGATCTACCCGTCCCCCGACGCCTCGTTCGACACGGCCCTGGATCTGTTCGCACTGAGCAAGCTCTCGCCGCCCGCAGTGGCCCGGTACGCGACCCAGTTGCTGACGTCAACACCCCAGCGCGGGCCCCACGGCAAACACGCCCTCTCACTTCACGACCTCACGAACTTCACCTTGCATTCGCAGGTTCCCCTGCCCTTCCAGATGGACGGCGACCACCTGGGACTGCGTACGAGTGTGACGTTCACAGGCGTACGCCGTGCACTGCGTGTGATTGTGTGAGCAGTAGGGCCTAAAGTCCTTTCACTCGAACGTTTAGACTGGTTTCCACCCCCTGGAATGACGGCTGTGAGCTAGGCGACACCAAGGATTCAAAAAAAAGTTTCCGGAAGGGGTTGTATCCGCAGCCGAGGTTTGCGAGTCTCTTCATGGCGATCGGGACGGCCGCTTTACCGGCCCCCTTGAGAGCCCGAATCCTCCTCCTCATTCCACAGGACCGCGCCAGTTCATGACTGGAGTTCGGCCCTTCACTTGTGGAGGGATTCGTGAAAGCGTTCACATTCACAAGCAACGATCCCGTCACACGAGGAGATGGAGCAGCCATGGACTGGCGTCACCGCGCCGTTTGCCGCGAGGAAGACCCCGAGCTCTTCTTCCCTATCGGCAACACCGGTCCTGCGCTGCTGCAGATCGAGGAAGCCAAGGCCGTCTGCCGCCGCTGCCCCGTCATGGAGCAGTGCCTGCAGTGGGCGCTCGAGTCCGGCCAGGACTCCGGCGTCTGGGGTGGTCTGAGCGAGGACGAGCGCCGCGCGATGAAGCGCCGTGCAGCTCGCAACCGGGCGCGCAACGCCAGCGCCTGAGCCAGTAACCCCGTGGCCCCCGAGCCGCAGCGCGCAGTACACCCGATGCATCTCCGGCGCTGACAAGCCCCGTCGTTATCGCATCGCAACAGCTTTGAGCCCCGGACCGCATGGTCCGGGGCTTCCTGCTGTTCAGGGCCGGGCCGGCGGCGGCCGCCCCGCGCCGGCCCCGGAGCTCAGTGCTGCTTCTCGGCGCGTACGGGGACGTCGAGGATGACCTGGGTACCGCGCTCGGGCGCCCGCACCATGTCGAACTTTCCGCCCAACTCCCCCTCCACCAGGGTCCGTACGATCTGCAGCCCCAGGTTTCCGGCGCGATGCGGATCGAATCCCTCGGGCAGACCGCGCCCGTTGTCCTGGACGGTGACCAGCAGCCGCGGCTCGGTACGGCTCCCGCCGCGCACCGCGCCGACCTCGACCACGCCGCGCTCCACCTGGTCGAAGGCGTGCTCCAGGGCGTTCTGCAGCACCTCGGTGAGCACCATCGACAGCGGAGTCGCCACCTCGGCGTCCAGGATGCCGAAGCGCCCGGTACGGCGGGTGGTCACCTTGCCCGGGGAGATCTCCGCGACCATGGCCAGCACCCGGTCCGCGATCTCGTCGAACTCGACCCGTTCGTCGAGGGTCTGGGACAGCGTCTCGTGCACGATCGCGATCGAACCGACCCTGCGCACGGCCTCGTTGAGTGCCTCGCGGCCCTGTTCGGAATCCATCCGGCGGGACTGCAGCCGCAGCAGCGCGGCGACCGTCTGCAGGTTGTTCTTCACCCGGTGGTGGATCTCCCGGATGGTGGCGTCCTTGGTGATCAGCTCCCGCTCGCGACGTCGCAGTTCGGTCACATCGCGCAGCAGGACCAGTGAACCGATGTGGGTCCCCTTGGGCTTGAGCGGAATGGCGCGCAGCTGGATCACGCCGTCCTCGCCCTCGACCTCGAACTCCCTGGGGGCCCAGCCGCTGGCGAGCTTGACCAGCGCCTCGTCCACCGGGCCGCGGGCGGGGGCCAGTTCGGCGGTGGCCTGGCCCAGGTGGTGGCCCACCAGGTCGGCGGCGAGACCGAGCCGGTGGTAGGCGGAGAGCGCATTGGGGCTGGCGTACTGGACGACACCCTCCGCGTCGAGCCGGATCAGCCCGTCACCGGCGCGCGGCGAGGCGTCCATGTCGACCTGCTGGCCGGGGAAGGGAAACGTTCCGGCAGCGATCATCTGGGCGAGGTCGGAGGCGCTCTGGAGGTAGGTGAGCTCCAGCCGGCTGGGGGTGCGCACGGTCAGCAGGTTGGTGTTGCGGGCGATGACGCCGAGCACCCGGCCCTCGCGGCGTACCGGGATGGACTCGACCCGTACCGGGACCTCCTCCCGCCACTCCGGGTCGCCCTCTCGTACGATGCGGCCCTCGTCCAGGGCGGAGTCCAGCATCGGGCGGCGGCCGCGGGGAACGAGATGGCCGACCATGTCGTCCTGGTAGGAGGTGGGGCCCGTATTGGGCCGCATCTGGGCCACCGAGACATAGCGGGTGCCGTCGAGGGTGGGGACCCACAGCACAAGATCGGCGAAGGAGAGGTCGGAGAGCAGCTGCCACTCCGAGACCAGCAGATGGAGCCACTCGAGGTCGGTGTCGCTCAGAGCGGTGTGCTGGCGTACGAGATCGTTCATGGAGGGCACGTCTTGGAGCCTACCGGCGTACGGTGTATGTGTTGTGTCTGCACGGGCATGGACAAGTAAGAATGGTCTAGTCCAGAATTCAGCAAAGACCTCCGCCCTCCCCGCACAGGAGGGCGGAACGAGGCCGAAGCGCTCTCTGCCCTGACTGCGCCGAGGCCTCCGATCGACCGGTCCCAGGACGGGTCTGTGCCCCTACCGCACACAGGGGCGCCGCCCGCCCGCAAGACGGGACCGGCCGATGTCAGCTCCGGGCTGCGGTGCCGGACAGGTTGAGGGTCCTGTCCCGGCGCCGCGGCCCGCGGGTGCTTCTGGGGGTCTTCAGCGGGACGCCCCGCTCGCCTTCCGCGGCCACGCCTTGAGCGCCAGCTCGGCGATCGCCTCCAGCTCCGTCCGCTCCGCACCGTCGCGCGCCTGTTGGGACATGCCCTGGATGACGGCGCCGGTGAAGGCGGCCAGCGCGCCGGCGTCGGTATCAGGGGGCAGCTCACCGGAGGCGATGTCCGCACGGATGGCGGCGGCGATCGCCCTGACGTTCGTCAGCCTCATCTCCCGCAGGGAGTCGGCGACTTCGGCCGAGGCGGGCGAGATGTTCAGGGCGGCGCTGATGACCAGGCAGCCGCGGGGGCGGCCGGGCAGGGTGTATTCGGTGGCGGCCTCGCGCAGCGCCCTTTCGACGCCCCGGCGGGCGGTCGGCTCCTCGGCCACGGCGCGGGAGAGGAAGCCTCCGTAGAGCCGCCCGTACTCGACCACGACCTCGTCGAACAGGGCCCGCTTGTCGCCGAACGCGGCGTAGAGGCTCGGGGCGCTGATGCCCATGGCGCGGGTGAGGTCGGAGATCGAGGTGGCTTCGTAGCCCCGCTCCCAGAAGGACCGGACCGCCTGCTCCAGGGCCGTCTCGCGGTCGAAGGACCGGGGCCGCCCGCGCTGTTTCGTCTCCTTGGTCGCCATGGCAGAAATTTTATAGCGGTCGGTACGGAAGGCGTGCTACGGTTTTTCTGTAGCGAGCGATACATAAATAGCTCGGTGCGGGGGCGCGTGCGTCGGTGCACGTCGGCGCGCATCCATGTACGTCCGGGACATCCGCATACGGATCGGGGAGGGGCACTGCCATGAGTGCGCTCAGCGGCAAGACGGCACTGGTGACGGGAGGCAGCAGAGGGATCGGCCGGGCCATCTCGGAACGGCTGGCGAGGGAGGGCGCGCGGGTCGGTGTGCATTACGGCCGGGACGGGACCGCGGCCAAGGAGACCGTCTCGGCGATCGAGGCGGGCGGGGGCCAAGCCTTCGCGATCCAGGCCGAGCTGGGGGTACCAGGAGACGCCGAAGCGCTGTGGGCCGCATTCGACGAGCAGGCCGAGGGCCTGGACATCCTGGTCAACAACGCCGGGATCAACAAGGCCGCCGACGGCACGCTGAAGCGGATCGAGTCGGTGACGGCGGAGGATTTCGACCTCCTCTTCGCGGTCAACACCAAGGCACCGTTCTTCATCGCCCAGCAGGCACTGCCCCGGCTGCGGGACGGCGGGCGGATCATCAACACCTCGACCGGACTGACGCGGGGCGCGGCCAAGCCCGAGTTGATCGCCTATGCCATGACCAAGGGCGCGATCGATGTGTTCACCTCGACGCTCGCCAAGGATCTGGGCCCGCGCGGGATCACGGTCAACGCGGTGGCGCCCGGGGCGGTGAACACCGATATGAATGCCGCATGGCTGCAGGGCGAGTCCAATGCCGAGGCGCGACAGCGGGTCAGGGAGATATCCCCGCTGGGCCGGATCGCCGACCCCACCGATATCGGCGACATCGTGGCCTTCCTCGCCTCGGACGACAGCCGTTGGGTGACGGGGCAGTGGATCGACGCGACGGGTGGCGCGCTGCTCTGACGAAGCGCCGTCCGGCGGGGCGGCCAGACGGCCGGTCGGACACCGGGCGGTCGGACACCGGACACGGGGCGCCGGACACGGGACGCCGGACACAAGGCACCAGGCTCCCGGGCACCAGGCTCCCGGGCACCGGGCACCGGGCACCGGGAAAACTTGACCGGCCGTTCGGATGTGCCAACGCGTTCCAGGGGTCACCCTCTGCTAGATTGGTCTATACCACATGGACCATTCTCCAGAACGGCAGGCCAAGCGTGGAAGTTGTCATCGTTCCGGATGCCGTGGCGGGCGGCGAGCTGATCGCGGAGGCCATCGCCACCCTGGTGCGCCGTAAGCCCGACGCGCTGCTCGGTGTGGCCACCGGCTCCACCCCGTTGCCCATTTACGAGGCGCTGGCGGCGAAGGTCCGGTCCGGTGCGGTGGACGCCTCACGGGCGCGCATCTGCCAGCTCGACGAGTACGTCGGACTGCCGGCCGGGCACCCTGAGTCCTACCGTTCGGTGGTCCTGCGCGAGGTGGTCGAGCCACTCGGCCTCGATGAGCAGTCCTTCATGGGCCCCGATGGTGCGGCCGAGGATGTCCAGGCCGCCTGCGAGGCGTACGACCGTGCGCTGCGCGAGGCGGGCGGTGTGGACCTCCAGCTGCTCGGTATCGGCACGGACGGGCACATCGGCTTCAACGAGCCCTGCTCGTCGCTCGCTTCGCGTACCCGTATCAAGACGCTGACCCAGCAGACCCGGGAGGACAACGCCCGGTTCTTCGACAGCCTCGACGAGGTGCCGCACCACGTCATCACCCAGGGCATCGGCACCATCCTGGAGGCCCGCCATCTGGTGCTGCTCGCCACAGGCGAGGGCAAGGCCGACGCGGTGGCCCATGCCGTCGAGGGCCCGGTCGCCGCACTGGTCCCGGCCTCAGCACTGCAACTGCACCCGCATGCGACGGTCGTCGTGGACGAGGCCGCCGCCGCCAAGCTGAAGCTCGCCGACTACTTCCGCGCCACCTACGCGGCAAAGCCGGACTGGCAGGGCCTCTAGGTCTGCCCGGTACGCCTGGCCGGTCCTGGCCGGTGTACGCCTGGCCGGTGTACTCCTGGCCGGTGGGATCAGGGTCGGACCGCCCCTGGGGAGGTTTCGGCCGCCGCCAGGCGCGGAGTCGCGGCCCGGGCTTGCGCCGGGTGGCGGACTCCGGCGTCCGTAGAGGCCGCGTGGTCTTCCGCCGGGCACCGGGCTCCGCCCCGTGGAGACAGGGGGCCATGTGCTGGAGGACGGTCTCCGGCGCGAAGCGGCAGTGGCATCACTCGCCGGGCGAAAGCCGCTGGTCCGTGAGGGCTTCGGCGGCGGCTTGGGCGCAGACTCGGGCGGCGCCGTGGGTGGCGAGGTGGAGGGCGCCTTGGGGTGGGGCCTGGGGGACGCCCATTTCGACGACCGCGGTGTCGGGGCGGGCGGCGAGGAGGGTGCTGAGCGCTTCGGCCATCCAGGGGTGGCGGTGGACGTCGCGGACCACGGCGACGACGCGGCGTCCGGCGGCCGCGGTGAGCAGGCCGTCGACCAGCGCGGCGGTGCCGGCCGCGGCGGCGGCTTCGGCGGTGCAGGTGGCGGTCTCGGTGCCCGGGAGGAGGCGGGCGAGTTCGGCGGCGACGCCCCAGGGCGTCTCGTCACCCACGGCGATATTGGCGAGGGGGGTGAAGGCGGCGACGTAGGCGGGCTCAGCCAGGGGCGCGTATGGGCCGGCGGCGGTGAGGCGCAGGGCGCGCCGGGCCGCGGTGAGGCCGATTCCGGGCGCGGGCGCGGCCCCCTCCTGCTCCCCCTCCCCCACATCCGCGCTCCGGGTCCGGCCCGCCAGGGCGCGCACCCGTGCCGCGGCGTCGGCGAGCCGCTGCTCCGGCAGTTCGCCGTCGCGCACCGCCCGCACCAAGGCGTCGCGCAGTCGCAGCACGATGTCCTCGTCCGCCAGTCCGCCGCCCACGCAAATGGCGTCGGCACCGGCCGCGAGAGCCAGTACGCTGCCGCGCTCGATGCCGTAGGTGGCGGAGATGGCCTGCATCTCCATCCCGTCGGTGACGATCAGCCCGTCGAAGCCGAGGCCGCCCTCGGTGGCGGGGGCCCGCAGCAGACCGTGCAGCGCGGCCGGGCTGAGCGTCGCCGGGTGCTCACCGTCCAGCGCGGGCAGCAGGATGTGGGCGCTCATCACGGCGCGGGTTCCGGCAGCGACGGCGGCGCGGAACGGCACCAGTTCGCGTTCCTGGAGGGTGGGCAGATCGGCGGCGATACGCGGCAGGTCGTGATGGGAGTCGACGGCGGTGTCGCCGTGGCCGGGGAAGTGCTTGGTGCAGGCAGCGACGCCCGCGGACTGCAGGCCCTCGACATAGGCGGCGGTGTGCCGCGCGACCAACTGCGGATCGGCACCGAAGGAGCGGACGCCGATGACCGGATTGCCGGGGTTGGAGTTGACGTCGGCGGAGGGGGCCCAGTTGAGGTTGATGCCGCAGTCGGCCAGCCGTCGGCCGAGTTCGCGGGCCACCGCGCGGGTCAGGGCGGTGTCGTCGACGGCACCGAGCGCATGGTTGCCGGGGAAGGAGGAGCCGCCGCGTACTTCGAGGCGGGTGACATCGCCGCCCTCCTCGTCGATGGCGACGATCAGTTCCTCGCGTTCGGCGCGCAACCGGCCGGTGAGTGCGGCGAGTTGTGCCGGATCGGCGACATTGCGGCCGAAGAGGCCGACCGAGACCAGGCCCTCGCCGAGCCGGCGCAGCAGCCAGTCGGGCGCGGTGGTGCCGGTGAAGCCGGGCTGGAGGACGGCGAGCGCATCGCGGGTGAGGGTGTCGGCGGAGCGTACGGAGCGTACGAGGGGCGTCATGAGCTGCGTTATCCCTTCACGGCGCCGGAGGTGAGACCGCCGACCGCCTTGCGTTGCAGGAACAGGAAGAGCACCAGGATCGGGACCGCGAAGATCGAGGCGGCGGCCATGGTGGCACCCCAGTCGTCCCCGAACTGGGTCTGGAACTGCGAGAGCCACAACGGCAGGGTGCCCATGGCCGGTTCCTTGTTGAGGACCAGCACCAGCGGGAACTCGTTCCAGGCGGTGATGAACCCGAAGAGCGAGGTGGCCATCAGGCCGGGCGCCAGCAGCGGGAAGACGACCTTGAGGAACGCCTGGCGGCGGGAGCAGCCGTCGACCATCGCGGACTCCTCAAGCTCCTTGGGCACTGCGGCGACATAGCCGCGGAGCGTCAGCAGGGTGAAGGGCAGCACCATCAGCATGTAGAAGAAGGTGAGCGGCAGCAGGCTGTTGAGCAGGTCCGCGTCCCGGACGATCAGGTAGATCGAGATCACCATGACCTCCCAGGGAGCCATCTGGGCGACCATGAAGGTCAGCAGGATGCCCTTACGCCCCCCAAAGCGCATCCGGGTCAGGGCGAACGCCCCGCAGAGGGCGATCACCAGCGAGAGACCGACGGCGAACACGGTCACCAGCACCGAATTCCCCGCCAGGATCCAGAAGTCCGGGGCGTTCACGGCCGTCGCGAAGTGTTCGAGGGTGCCGTGGACGGGGAACCACACGGGGTCCTCGGTGATGATGTCCCGGGTCGGCTTGAAGGCCGTGCTGAACATCCAGTAGACGGGGAAGACGAAGCCGAGGGCGAGCACGGCCGCCGTCGCGTTGGGCCAGACACGGCCGGCGAGAGAGCGCTTCACAGCTCGTTCTCCTCTTGCTGTTCCTGCTTGACCGTCAGACGCAGGTAGTACGCGGTCATGACCAGCAGCACCACGATCGTCAGCAGGGAGATCGCGGCCCCCATGCCGAAGTGGAGGTTGCCGACGCCCTCGGTGAAGGCGTAGATCGGCAGGGTTTCGGTGAGCCGGTCGGGGCCGCCCTCGTTGATGGCGAAGATCTGCGGGAACGCCTTGAAGACCCAGATGATCTCCAGAAACGTCGTCGCGAGGAAGAACGGCCGCAGGAAGGGGAAGGTGACGGAGGTAAAGACCTTCCAGGTGCCGGCGCCGTCCATCCTGGCCGCTTCGTAGAGCTCATTGGGGATGGTCGTGGTGGCGGCGTAGAGGTTGAGGGCCACGAACGGCAGCGACTGCCAGACGATCAGTACGGTGATGACGAAGAACGTCGACAGCTGGCTGCCGACCCAGTCGTAGTGGGCCATGGAGTGCGCACCGAGCCTGTCCAGCAGCCAGTTGACGACGCCGTAGCGGGAGTCGAAGAGCCACTGGAAGACGGTGGTGGCGGCGATCACCGGCATCGCCCAGGTCAGCACCAGTGCGAGGGACAGCGTCAGCCGCATCTTCTTGCCGAGCCGGGCCAGCAGCAGACCGATCAGCACACCGAGGACCATGATCAGGACAACATTGACCGCGGTGAAGACGAGGGTGCGGAGGGTGACCCGCCAGAACTGCTCACTGCCCAGGATCTCCTGGTAGTTGCCGAACCCGCGCCAGTCGGTGAGGTGCTGGATCAGCTCCTTCATATTGAGGTTCTGGAAGGAGAGCAGGATGTTGCGGACCATGGGCCAGCCCAGGAGGACCGCGGTCGCGAGCAGGGCCGGCAGCAGCAGGAGGTAGGGGGCGCCGCGCGCGGCCCGCCGGCTGCCTCCGCCGCGCCGGGTGGGCGGTGCGCCGCCCTTGCCGGTCCGCGGCGCGGGCCGGTCCACCACGCCGTCGAGCTGCACTGCCATGGCCCCTGCTCCCCCTCGTATCCCGTCAGACCTCGGTGCCTCCGCGGTGCACACATGCCGGCCGCGGACGGCCGGCCGGCACACCGCCCGGTGGTGCCGGTGGGCGGGTCCGCGCGCGGGCCCGCCGGGCGTCCGTTACTGCTTGGCGAGTCGCGCGTTGATCTCGGACTCGATGTCCTTGGCGGCATCGGCCGGGGACTTACCGCCCAGCACGGCGGTCATATAGCTCTTGATCGGGTTCGGCAGGTTCTCCACCGCGGCCCACTGGGGAATCAGCGGGGTGGTGCCCCCGGACTTCTCCGCCGCGGGCGCGGCGGCCGCCACGGCCGGATTCTCCTTTCCGGCATCGGCCAGGTCAGGGGATTTCGGAGTCCAGCCGGATTCCTTCACCATCTGCCGGTCGTTCTGCTTGGACAGCGCGACCTTCAGGAATTCCTTGGCGAGTTCCTGCTTCTTGCCCATTCCGGCGACGGCGAAGTTGGAGCCGCCGAGGAAGACGCCCTCCGGCTTGTCCGCGGTCTCCCCGGGGATGGTGAAGAAACCGATGTCCTTCTTCATCCCGGGGTTGGCCTTGAGGGCGGTGGCGGCCTCGTAGCCCATGGCGATGACGGCGCCGGTCCGGCCCTTGGCGAAGACCTCACCCTGCTGCGGGGTGGCCTCGTCCTTGTTCTTGGGGGCGGTGCTGAAGGCCTGGTACTGCTTGTAGATGTCCATGGCCTTGGCGACCTTGGGGTCGCCGAGGTTGGAGACCCACTTGCCGCCCTGCCGCTTCACCAGGTCGGCACCGGTGCCGAGGGTCAGGCCGTCGAAGAAGTACCAGTTCTGGCCGGGCAGATACAGCGGCGCGGCGTCGGTCTTCTTCTTGATGGCGTCAAAGGCCTTGAAGAGCTCGTTGCGCGTCTTGGGGGTGCCCTTGAGGCCGGCCTCGGCCCAGATCTTCTTGTTGTACATCACCACACGGTTTCCGGCGAACCACGGCAGTGCGTACTGCTTTCCGTCGACGAGCGACGACTTGTTGAAGGCCTCGTTCCAGTCGGCGCCGATCTCCTTCTTCAGATCGCCGAGTTCGGCCAGGGCACCGGCCTGGGCATAGGCGGCGGTCTGGGTGTTGCCGATTTCGACGACGTCCGGCGGGGTCTCCTCGGAAAGGGCGGTGCTCAGCTTCTGCTGAATTCCGTTCCACTGCTGGACCTTGAACTCGACGGTGGCGCCGGTCTTCTTCTTGAACTGCGCGGAGACCTGCTCGGTCCACTGCGCCGGATTCGAACCGCTCATCACCCAGACGGTCAGCTTCTGGCCCTTGAAGCCGTCCGCGCCCGTCTTCTCGCCGCCGCCGGACCCACAGGCAGCGACACCCACCAGCATTCCCGCGACCGCCGTCGCCGCTATGAGCCCACGCTTCATTGCGCTCTCCCCCCAAGGCCGGGTGTGGTCTTTAATGGTTTAGACCAGTGCCCGCAGCTTGGCCTAGACCTTTTGGGGTGTCAAGGGTGTATAAGAGTCGCTGTCAGGTCCGTTACCGGACCGACATCTGGCGGGCCGGGACCTGCAAGGGAGCGCGGGAAACCCACCCGTGCCACGATGTGAGCCGCTACGTACGGAGGAGCCGGTGACGGCAGCACGACAGGAGTCGGAGAGGCGGGTCATGGACACGGACGGGGGCAGTAGTGCCGAGAGCGGCGGCACACGGACCGCACGGGTGCCCAAGTACTACCGCCTCAAGCGGCACTTGCTGGAAATCACCGAGACCCTGCCACCCGGCACCCCGGTACCGCCCGAACGCACCCTCGCCGCGGAGTTCGACACCTCGCGCACGACGGTGCGTCAGGCCCTGCAGGAGCTGGTCGTCGAGGGCCGGCTGGAGCGCATCCAGGGCAAGGGCACCTTTGTCGCCAAGCCCAAGGTTTCCCAGGCCCTGCAACTGACCTCCTATACGGAGGACATGCGGGCCCAGGGCCTGGAGCCGGCCTCCCAGCTGCTGGACATCGGCTATGTCACGGCGGACGACCGGCTCGCCGGCCTGCTGGACATCGCCGCCGGCGGCCGGGTGCTGCGCATCGAACGGCTGCGGCTGGCCAGCGGCGAGCCGATGGCCATCGAAACCACCCATCTGTCGGCGAAGCGCTTCCCCGCCCTGCGCCGGAACCTCGTCAAATACACCTCCCTCTACACCGCACTGGCCGAGGTGTACGACGTCCGTCTGGCGGAGGCCGAGGAGACCATCGAGACCTCCCTCGCCACCCCGCGCGAGGCCGGTCTGCTGGGCACGGATGTCGGACTGCCGATGCTGATGCTCTCCCGGCACTCGCTCGACGCGCAGGGGCAGCCGGTGGAGTGGGTGCGCTCGGTCTACCGCGGCGACCGTTACAAGTTCGTCGCCCGGCTGCGCCGCCCCACGGACTGACCCGTTACCCGGGCCGGGCGGAGCGCCCGCCGCCCGGGCCGCCCCCTGCCCTGCCGCCGCCGGATCCGCCCCCGCGGGGACCGGCGGCGCAGGTCGCGGCTGTGTGGATTCTTGATACCGATATGCGGACAGCTAGTGACGCGTGCCACTGCCCTGCCATAGATTTCCAGCCGATTGCACAGGAGACAGCCAGGGGACGGAGCCACGGTCATGTCACAGTCAGCCGCATCACCGGATCGCAGACAGGTCGTCACGCCCACGCGTGTGGTGGCCGGTCTCTGCCTGATCGCTCCGTTCGTGGCGATGCTGTGGGTGAGCTCGTACGCCAGGATCGAGCCGACGTTCATCGGGATCCCGTTCTTCTACTGGTACCAGATGCTGTGGGTGCTGATCTCGACCGCGCTCACGACCCTCGCCTACAAGCTCGTGCAGCGTGAGCAGCGCGCCCGCAAGGGCGGTGCGGCCCAGTGACTGTCACCACGACCGCAACGAGCGCTCCGGGCGCTCTCGCCGCTTCCCAGACACAGGGCGTGAACGGCGTCGCACTGGCCGTCTTCGTCTTCTTCTTCCTGGCCGTGACGGTCATGGGCTTCCTGGCCGCCCGCTGGCGCAAGGCCGAGCAGTCCGCCAACCTCGACGAATGGGGCCTGGGCGGCCGCAGCTTCGGCACCTGGGTGACCTGGTTCCTGCTGGGCGGCGACCTCTACACCGCTTACACGTTCGTGGCCGTCCCGGCGGCGATCTACGCGGCGGGCGCGGCCGGCTTCTTCGCCGTGCCGTACACGATCCTGGTCTACCCGCTGATCTTCACCTTCCTCCCCCGCCTGTGGTCGGTCTCGCACAAGCACGGGTACGTCACCACCTCCGACTTCGTCCGCGGCCGCTTCGGCTCCAAGGGCCTGTCGCTGGCCGTGGCGCTCACCGGCATCCTGGCCACGATGCCGTACATCGCCCTCCAACTGGTCGGCATCCAGGCCGTCCTGGACGTGATGGGCATCGGCGGCGGTGAGCACACCAACTGGTTCGTCAAGGACCTGCCGCTGCTGATCGCGTTCGCGGTGCTGGCCGCCTACACCTACTCCTCCGGGCTGCGCGCCCCGGCACTGATCGCCTTCGTCAAGGACGGGCTGATCTACCTGGTCATCGCCGTGGCGATCATCTACATCCCGATCAAGCTGGGCGGCTTCGACGCGATCTTCGACTCGGCCGGCAAGGCGCTGGCCGAGCCCGGCCCCGTCCCCGGCAAGCCGCGCGGTGAGCTGACCAGCGGGCCCAACGCCCAGTGGGCGTATGCGACCCTGGCGCTCGGCTCGGCGCTGGCGCTCTTCATGTACCCGCACTCGATCACCGCGACGCTGTCCTCGCGCAGCCGCAATGTGATCCGCCGCAACACCACCATCCTGCCGCTGTACTCCCTCATGCTGGGCCTGCTGGCGCTGCTGGGCTTCATGGCGATCAAGGCCGGTACGGACATCCAGGGCAATCCGCAGCTGGCCATCCCGCAGCTGTTCGAGGACATGTTCCCGAGCTGGTTCTCCGGTGTGGCGTTCGCCGCGATCGGCATCGGCGCGCTGGTGCCCGCGGCCATCATGTCGATCGCCGCGGCCAACCTCTTCACCCGCAACGTCTACAAGGACTTCCTCAAGCCGGCCGCCACTCCCGAACAGGAGCACAAGGTCGCCAAGCTGGTCTCGCTGCTGGTGAAGGTCGGCGCGCTGGCCTTCGTCCTCACCATGGACAAGACGGTCGCGATCAACTTCCAGCTGCTGGGCGGCATCTGGATCCTGCAGACCATGCCGTCCCTGGTCGGCGGGTTGTTCACCCGCTGGTTCCACCGCTGGGCGCTGCTGACCGGATGGGCGGTCGGCATGCTCTACGGCACGCTGGCTGCCTACGGCGTCGCCAGCCCGACCCAGAAGCACTTCGGCGGCTCCAGCGCGGAGATCCCCGGCATCGGTGAGATCGGCTACATCGGTCTGACCGCCTTCGTGCTGAACGTGGTGGTGACGGTCGTTCTGACCTTCGCCCTGAAGGCCCTCAAGGCCCCCGACGGCATCGACGAGACCAGCCCCTCCGACTACACGGCGGACGCCGGCGACAAGGACGTCACCGTCGAACTGCCGCCCGCCACAGCGGGAGCGGGGGCACCGGCCGGACACTGAACCACCGGCCGTCCGGCTTCCCGCCTCGGGCCGTCGCATCCTTCGGGACGCGGCGGCCCGTTGCTCTGCGCGGGTTCAGCTCACCCAGTCCTTCAGCTGCTCGGTCTCCAGGGTGATGCCGACGGGGTCGGGAAGGCGTATCCGTCTTCCGTACGACACGCTGTGCCTGACCGCGTGGCGACCGCCGTCGGGCTCACTGTGAACCAAAACCTGACGGGATTCCCGATCGACCAGCAGATAGAGCGGAATGCCGGTCTCCGCGTACACACGAGGCATCTCCACCCGATCGCGCTGATCGGTGTCCGCATCATGGGAGGTAACCGCGACGACCATGAGCGCCGGGTCAGGATCCGCCCATTCCCCTCGGCCCGCGAAGGCACCGCTGGGGGCCAGTTCGCCATCAGGGCGGGCGCGGCCGACGCGATGTGCCTGCACCTTGAGTCCCTGGTCCCGATACAGCCACAGCTCGGGGCGCGCCTGAACACAGCGGCGCGTCAGCCACTCCATGATGCGACCGTGGCTCCCGTCCGGTACAGCCTTGCTCCTGATCTTCCCGTCGGTGAACTCGAGCCGCGCGCCCTTCTCCAGGCGGGCAAGTATCTGGGCGACCTCTTCGAAATGCCCGGTCTCCATGATGTGCGGCCGGTCGACGAGTGCGGTCATGGAGCCTCCTTCTGCTTCTCCCGGCAAGGCCGAGACCGTGCAACCGACCATAGCCGAGGCCACTGACAGACACCGTGTGATCACTCACGACACACTAGATATGGGGGTGCACTTGAGGGGCCACCACCACATGTATGCTCGTCCTCGCTGTCGCCGCAGGGGAATCCGGTGGGAATCCGGAACTGTCCCGCAACGGTGTAGGAGCGCGCTCGGCCGGCCGATCCCGGCCCTGGGCGCGCGCCCGTGTAGTCCGAGGACCTGCCGACGGTACGCCCGCACCGCCATGGGTGCGGACGTCGATACGTCCGGGCCCCGAGGGTTGGGCCGGTGGACGCCGCGCGGTGTGCCCGCGCACCCCTGACGTCACGGGGTGCCGCATGCCCGCGTGCGCCCGTCGTGCCCGCCCCTCCCGGCCCCCGCCGACTGAGGGAGAGCACCACGTGACCATCGCGCCAACGGAGCCCGCGTCAGACGCCGAGGTCGTGCCGCCCGTGGTGGCCACGCCTCCCGGTTCCGCCGACGGCGGACCGGGCGAGGACGGGCCGGGGGTCGCGCTGCTGCGCACCCTGACCCAGCTGACCGAGGACCTGACCGCGACCGACCCCGGGAAGGTGGCCGCCGCCGCCCTGCGGGGCCGGCACGCCGGCTCCGACGAGGCCGAACTGCGGTCGCTGGCCACGGATGCCGCGGCCGGTCTGATCGGTGACGAGCCGCAGTACTCCAAGCTCGCGGCGCGGCTGCTCACCCTCGCCATCGCGGAGGAGGCGGCCGGACAGGGGGCGGTCGCCTTCTCCGCCTCCGTCGAGGTCGGCCACCGTGAGGGGCTGATCGCCGACGAGACCGCGGAGTTCGTACGGACCCACGCCGCCCGGCTGGACGCGCTGGTCGACCAGGCGCTCGCCGACGGTGCCGACGACCGCTTCGGGTACTTCGGGCTGCGGACCCTGCACTCGCGCTACCTGCTGCGGCACCCCACCACCCGTCAGGTCATCGAGACCCCCCAGCACTTCCTGCTGCGGGTGGCCTGCGGTCTCGCCGAGGACCACAGCGACCGCGCCCTGGACGATGTCGCCGAGCTCTACCGGCTCACCAGCTCGCTGTCCTACCTCCCCTCCTCCCCCACCCTCTTCAACTCCGGCACCCGCCACCCGCAGATGTCGTCCTGCTATCTGCTGGACTCGCCGCTGGACGAGCTGGACTCGATCTACGACCGCTACCACCAGGTCGCCCGGCTCTCCAAGCACGCGGGCGGCATCGGCCTCTCGTACTCCCGTATCCGCGCCCGCGGTTCGCTGATCCGCGGCACCAACGGGCACTCCAACGGCATCGTGCCGTTCCTGCGCACCCTGGACGCCTCGGTCGCGGCCGTGAACCAGGGCGGCCGGCGCAAGGGCGCCGCCTGTGTCTACCTGGAGACCTGGCACGCGGACATCGAGGAGTTCCTGGAGCTGCGGGACAACACGGGTGAGGAGGCGCGCCGTACGCACAACCTGAACATCGCGCACTGGATCCCGGACGAGTTCATGCGCCGGGTGGAGGCGGACGCCGACTGGTCGCTGTTCTCGCCCTCGGACGCCCCGGAGCTGGTGGACCTGTGGGGCGACGCGTTCGACGCCGCCTACCGGAAGCTGGAGGCCGAGGGCCGGGCGCTCAAGCAGATCCCGGCCCGGGTGCTGTACTCCCGGATGATGCGCACCCTGGCGCAGACCGGCAACGGCTGGATGACGTTCAAGGACGCCGCCAACCGCACCGCCAACCAGACCGCCGAGCCCGGCCAGGTCGTGCACTCGTCCAACCTGTGCACGGAGATCCTGGAGGTGACGAACGACGGGGAGACCGCGGTCTGCAACCTGGGTTCGGTCAACCTCTCGGCGCACCTGGGCGAGAACGGTGAGATGGACTGGGAGCGGCTGGACGCGACCGTCCGCACCGCCGTCACCTTCCTCGACCGCGTGGTGGACATCAACTTCTACCCGACCGAGCAGGCCGGGACCTCCAACTCCCGCTGGCGCCCGGTCGGCCTGGGCCTGATGGGCCTGCAGGACGTCTTCTTCCGGCTGCGGCTGCCCTTCGACTCGCCCGAGGCGCAGGAGCTGTCGACCCGTATCTCCGAGCGGATCATGCTCGCCGCCTACGAGGCGTCCGCCGATCTCGCCGAGCGGCACGGCCCGCACCCGGCGTGGTCCGCCACCCGCACCGCCCGCGGGGTGCTGCACCCGGACCACTACCCGAACGCCGAGCCCCGCTGGGCGGACCGCTGGGCGGCGCTGCGCAGCCGTATCGCCGAGACCGGGATGCGCAACTCGCTGCTGCTGGCGATCGCGCCGACCGCGACCATCGCCTCGATCGCGGGCGTGTACGAGTGCATCGAGCCGCAGGTCTCCAACCTCTTCAAGCGCGAGACGCTGTCGGGCGAGTTCCTGCAGGTCAACGCGTACCTGATCGAGGAGCTCAAGGCCCTGGGGCTGTGGGACGCGCGGACCCGGGACGCGCTGCGCGAGGCCAACGGCTCGGTGCAGGACGTCGAGTGGATCCCGGAGGAGGTCCGGGCGCTGTACCGCACGGCGTGGGAGATCCCGCAGCGCGCGCTGATCGACATGGCCGCGGCCCGTACGCCCTACCTCGACCAGAGCCAGTCGCTGAACCTCTTCATGGCGTCGCCGACGATCGGCAAGCTCAGCTCGATGTACGCCTACGCCTGGAAGCGCGGCATCAAGACGACGTACTACCTGCGCTCCCGTCCGGCGACCCGGATCGCCCAGTCGGCGCGCGGCACCGCGGCCGCGGCCGCCCCCGTACCGCAGCAGGCCACCGACCCCGAGGCGGTCGCCTGCTCCCTGGAAAACCCCGAGTCCTGCGAGGCCTGCCAGTAATGACCACCGAGACCCCCAACGCCTCCGCCGCGCACACCGCCACCACCGGCACGAAGAACCTCCTCGACCCGGGCTTCGAGCTGACCCTGCGTCCGATGCGGTACCCGGACTTCTACGACCGCTACCGGGACGCCATCAAGAACACCTGGACCGTGGAGGAGGTCGACCTCCACTCCGACGTCGCCGACCTCGCCAAGCTCTCCCCGGGTGAGCAGCACATGATCGGCCGGCTGGTGGCGTTCTTCGCGACCGGCGACTCGATCGTCGCCAACAACCTCGTGCTGACGCTCTACAAGCACATCAACTCCCCCGAGGCGCGGCTGTACCTGAGCCGTCAGCTCTTCGAGGAGGCCGTGCACGTCCAGTTCTATCTGACGCTGCTGGACACCTACCTCCCCGACCCGGACGACCGCGCCGCGGCCTTCGCGGCGGTGGAGAGCATCCCGTCCATCCGCGAGAAGGCGGAGTTCTGCTTCAAGTGGATGGACTCGGTCGAGAGCATCGACCGGCTGGAGTCCAAGGCCGACCGGCGCCGCTTCCTGCTCAACCTGATCTGCTTCGCGGCCTGCATCGAGGGGCTGTTCTTCTACGGCGCCTTCGCGTACGTGTACTGGTTCCGCTCCCGCGGGCTGCTGCACGGGCTGGCCACCGGCACCAACTGGGTCTTCCGTGACGAGTCCATGCACATGGAGTTCGCGTTCTCGGTGGTGGACACCGTCCGCGAGGAGGAGCCCGACCTCTTCGACGACAAGCTGGAGCAGCAGGTCACCGAGATGCTCAAGGAGGCCGTCGAGGCGGAGCTGCAGTTCGGCCGCGATCTGTGCGGTGAGGGCCTGCCGGGCATGAACACCGCGTCGATGCGCGAGTACCTGCAGTGTGTCGCGGACCAGCGGCTGCAGCGGCTCGGTTTCGCGCCGGTCTACGGGTCGGAGAACCCGTTCTCCTTCATGGAGCTGCAGAACGTCCAGGAGCTGACCAACTTCTTCGAGCGCCGGGCCTCCGCCTACCAGGTCGCCGTCGAGGGTTCGGTCTCCTTCGACGACGACTTCTAGCAGCATCCGCGACGCCCCTTCGCCCTGGCGACACGCCGTTTGTGAGCGTTCTGTTACCTCGGCAACCGGAGCCAGGGCCGCCACCTCTAACGGGGCATGAAGGGAACGAAGGGGCATCGCCGGTTCCTCGACTATCCGCGGCAGGGGCGGGAGGGCCCACGCCGCTGGCTGCCGTCATGGCGCCAGTGGCTCGGAGTCCTCTCGCTCGGCATCCTGGGCCTGGCCGGGCTGTTCGCCGTTGTGTACGCGAAGATCGACGTGCCCGACGAGAACGACCTGGCGGGCCAGGAAGCCACTGTCTACCACTGGGCGGACGGCAGCGAGATGGTGAGCGTGGGTGCCGTCAACCGACAGAACGTCAGCCTCGACAAGGTGCCCGACTCCGTCGAGAACGCCGTCATCGCCGCGGAGAACGCCACGTTCTACACCGACTCCGGTGTCTCGTTCAAAGGCATCGGCCGCGCCGTCGTCGCCATGCTCACCGGCGGGGAGACCCAGGGCGGCTCCACCATCACCCAGCAATATGTGAAGAACACCTATCTCTCGCAGGACCAGACGGTCACCCGCAAGCTGAGGGAATTCATCATCTCGCTGAAGGTGAGCAACCAGAAGTCCAAGCACGACATTCTGCGCGGATATCTCAACACCAGCTGGTTCGGCCGCGATTCCTACGGGATCGAGGCCGCTGCCCATGCGTATTACGGCATTGACGCCAGAGAACTGAACCCCAGCCAGGGCGCCGTACTGGCCGCCGTGCTGAAGGGGTCGGAGCAGTTCGACCCGGGGCTGAGCAAGGCCAATCACGCGCGGGCCGAGGCCCGCTGGGCGTGGATACTCGACCGGCAGGTCGCCACCGGGAAGATGAGCCAGAAAGAGCGGGCGAAGTACCGCACCTTCCCGGAACCCCGGAAGTTGTCGAAACCCACCAGCCAGGCCGGCCAGACCGGCTATCTCATCGATGTCGCCAACAAGTTCATCAAGGCCGACACCGGGCTGACCGCAAAGGACCTGGCGCGCGGCGGCTACCAGATTCACACCACCTTCGACAAAAAGCGCACACACCGCCTGGAAAAGGCGGTCAACGAAGTGCGCCGGGACAAGATCGATCCAAAGCACCGCGCGTCCGACACCTTTGTGGAGTTCGGCGCGGCCTCCGTGCGCCCCAAGGACGGGGCGCTCGTCGCGCTGTACGGCGGCGCGGACGCCACCAAGCACTTCAGCAACAACGCGGACACCACGGCGGTCCCGGCCGGCTCCGCCTTCAAGCCGTTCGTGCTGGCGGCCGCGCTCCAGGAGCAGGCCTACGACACCGACGAATCCGAGGACCTCGCGAAAGCGCGGGCGGACGGCCAGAAGACCGCCGCCGAGGAACTGGGCGGGGCCCTGCTGAAGGCCCAGAACCCGCCGTTCGTCCAGGCCGGGCAGCGTATCGGGCTGGAGCGCATCCGGGATCTCGCAGTGGCCGCGGGGCTGCGCAAGGGGAGCATGGCGCGCCTGGAGCAGACCTTCCCGCTGGGCACCTCCGCGCCCAGCGCGATCCGTATGGCGAGCGCCTACGCGACCTTCGCCAACGGCGGGCTGCACACCGAGCCGTACGCGGTGTCCGAGATGACCTACAACGGCAAGAAGGTGCCGGGCCTCGGCCGCCCCGAGGCCGAGCAGGTCCTCGACGCCGGGGTCGCCCAGGAAGTGTCGTCCGCCCTGGAGATGGTGGGCTGGCGCACCCTGAGGCCGGCGGGCGGGGCGGCGGCTCAGCGGCCGGTGGCGGCCGGCAGCACCGAGCCGGGCGACCGGATGAAGTCGGCGTGGTTCATCGGCAGTCCGCCGGCCGGCGGCCCGGACATCGGGCCCGGCACCGGGACCGACGCGGAGAAGTGGCAGTGGGCCCGCCCCGGGCAGCTGCCCGGCGCCGGTGACGGCGACGAGCCGACCACCGCCGTCACCATGTTCCGCAACAAGGCGGGCGCCCCGGAGCTGCTGCCGATGGAGGGCGTCGGCGGTACCGGGAGCAAGCTGGGGACGACCATCCCGCCGAAGATCTGGCAGGCCTACCAGCAGGGGTCCTGACGCGGACGGGCGCCCGGCCGGCAGCCGGGCGCCCGCTCGCCTCAGTCGTTGGCGACGACGGGGTAGCGGGGCTCCCGCTCGGCCATCTGCTTCAGCGCGTCCTTGCGGTCCCGCTTGCTGAGCCGGTCGATGTAGAGGTAGCCGTAGAGGTGATCGGTCTCGTGCTGCAGGCAGCGCGCGAAGTAACCGGTGCCCCGGACCGCGATCGGCTCGCCCTTGGCGTCCTGGCCGCGGACCACGGCGTAGTCGGGGCGGGCCAGCTCGGCGTAGGCGCCGGGCACCGACAGGCAGCCCTCGTTGGAGTCGTCCAGGATCCGGCGCTCGGCGGGCAGCTCGTCCAGGACGGGGTTGCAGATCGCCCCGACGTGCCGGACGCCCTCGTCGTCCAGGCAGTCGTAGACGAAGACCTTCAGGTCCACACCGATCTGGTTGGCGGCCAGGCCCACGCCCTCGGCGGTGCGCTGGCTGGCGAACATGTCGTCGATGAGCCGGCCGAGGTCGTCGTCGAACGCCGTGACGTCCTTGCACTCCTTGTGGAGCACCGGGTTGCCGACGACCGTGATCGGCCGCGAGGCGCCGCGCTCACGATGGGCGGTCTCCCGCTCCTCGGCGTCCGTGACGTCGTCGATGAACTCCTCGTCCACGCGCCGGTCACCGTCTTGATCAAACACAGGCTGCTGGGCCATCTCCGCCGTACGCCTTCCTGAAAACCCTGAATAGTCGCCCTACAGCCTACGGGGACGCGGCCGGGCCCTCAGCAGACCTCTTCAAGATCACGCCATTCCCGGGTGTCCGGGCTGTCCGCGACCCAGCCGTCCAGCAGGCCGCGTACCAGGGCGGACGGCGCCGCGATACCGCACTCCCGCTCCGGTACCCACAGCGAACCGGAGCCCGCGGTGCGGTGGCCGAGCGGTCCGGGGTGGCCGGGCTCACTGTGATCGTGCGGGTCGAGATGCTCGCCCTCGCCCTCGTCGCTGGGCATCCGGCTCTCCGAGCACGTACGGCACAGCAGCCGCACGGAGGACGACCAGTCCTCGGCGGCGAAGCCCGCATCGGCCGCCAGCCGCTCCAGGGCGTCCCGGTCGGCCTCCGTGGCGGCCTCCAGGAGCACCACCCAGGTGGGGACCGGGGAGGGCGCCCACAGCTCGATCTCGTCGAAGACCGGGTACGAGGGGCCCGCCGCGGTGGTCCGCTCGCCGTGCGGAACGCCGTCGTGCAGCACCACCTCGCCCCAGCGCCGCCCGGAGGACGGCAGCGGGATGGACAGCACCTCGATACGGGCCGGGTCCAGCCGGCGGCCCCAGACGACCTCGGCCTCGCCCTCCGGGGAGAGCCGGACCGCGGCGCTGCCCAGGGCCATACCGAGCGGTTCGCCGGACGGTGAGCCCCCGCCGGGGACCTTGAGGCCGTACGCCTGCCAGGCACGGCGGGCCAGCGGCCAGTCCTGGAGAGCGGTGGCGGCGATGCCGACGTTCCACCAGTCGGGCGCCCCGGTCTCGCGGTCCAGCAGCGCGACCGCGCGCAGTCCGGCGGCCCGGGCCTGCTCCCAGTCGTGCCGGAACTTGTGCAGCAGGGCGAGGTTGAACCAGGACTCCGAGAGCCACGGCTCCATGTCCGCGGCGCGGGTCAGCAGCGCTCCCGCGTCCTCGTAACGGCCGTCGCCGATCAGCGTGAAAGCGCGGTCGGTCGCCTGCCGCCACGAGGCGGAGGGCCGGTGCCGTACCTTGCCGAAGATCCTCACGATTCCCGCCTGCTGGTTGCTCTTGATGCCGCTCCGGAGGTGTCCCGAGAGGCGCCCGGGGCCATCTGAGGGGCCCACTCGACAACCTGCCACAGATTGCCGCCGGGCTCAGCCCGGTTTGCCGGTCCCCTGCGGCTCCTTGCCCTTCGCCGACCCCCTGAATCCCCTGAGAGGGGCTCCCTTCGCATCCAACCATGCCCATCTCGGAGGCCGCTCATTACCCATGGGTTCCACGACCTCCGGGGCCTTGCGGAGGCTCCACCGCGGGGCTGTGACGGCTGGGGCGGGTGGGGTGTCTCCAGGGGCCGCCGCGCGTCGGCCATCGCCCGTTTCCGGCATTGTCGGGACATAGGCACCCGGGAGAGCATTCCGCACGGGGAGAGCGGGCACGGCCGCCGCGCGCCCCCTCGGCCCGACGTCTCACACCGCCCGGCCGCCGCAGGCCAGGACCCTGGCCAGCGCCTCGACGACCCGGGGCTCGTGGTCCCGGGCGGTGGACAGCCGCAGCTGCTCCAGGGCGCGCAGCGGGCCGCCCGGTCCCGCGGACTCCCCCGACAGGTCGTCGTAGGCGTTGACGGTGCGGACGATACGTGCCGTGACCGGCTGCTCGCGGTACGGATCGGCCTGCCGCTCGACGATCACCGCGACCTCCGCGGGGACGCCGGTCTGCCGGACCACGGCGCCGCCCAGCAGCGCGATCCGGCGCTGTTCGGCGGGCGGCAGCGGCGCGGTCGCCCCATACGGCACCGGGTCCAGCAGCGAGAGCTGGCCGATGTCATGCATCAGCGCGGCATGTTCGAGCACATCCAGATCCGGTGCGTTCAGGCCGAGTTCACGGCCCACGGCGCGGCTGAGGGCTGCCACCCGGCGGGCGTGGCCGTGCGGGGTGTAGCCGGCGATCTCGGTGGAGCGGGCCAGCGAGGCGATGGTCTGGCGGTAGGTGGCGCGGACGGCCGCGAACCGCCGGAAGGCGAACTGGGTCAGCAGCAGCGGCAGACAGAACACCGGCAGCGCCCACAGACCGGCGACCGCGGTGGCCAGCGAGATGACCACGCCGGTGGCGCAGATCGCCGAGCCGATACCGGGCAGCGCCCGCAACTCGTCGCGCAGCAGCGGACCGTACGGCCAGCCGGTGCGGGCCCGGGCGAGCGCGGCCACCAGGACCGCGTCGCACAGCGCGGTCAGCACCAGCAGACCGATCAGGAAGAACGGGTAGACCGGACCGGAGGCCACCCAGGAGCCCAACGTCCCGGTGTTGTAGAGGGGCTGGAAACAGGTGGCGGCGAAGCCGGTGGTCAGCACCCGGCGGGCCAGAGGGTCGAGCACCGGTCCCTGGCCGCGGGCGAGCTGCGGGACGGTGCCGACCAGGCCGGCGGCCAGGACCACGGCCACGGTCTGGGTGACGCCATGGGTCGTCGGCCGTCCGCCGGCCTCCCCGAGCAGGGCGTAGGCGAGGGCGCCGGCCGCGGCGAGCGGTGCGCCTTCGCGCGCCCCCGGCACCCCTGCGCACCCGCCCGCCGGGGCGGGCCCCCGGCCCACCAGCTCGCCCACCGTGATCAGCACCCCGAAGGCCAGCGCGATCCCGGGTTCGGCCAGGCCGTCCCACAGCGTCCGGCCCAGCGACCAGCACGCCAGCGCGGCGGCCGGGGCGTAGACGGCGGCGACGACGGCGCTGCCGGAGGCGCACGGCGCCGCGGTGCGCGGGGCTCCGGCCACGCGGGGCTCCTCCCGGCGCCCGGGCGGCCGGACGCGCCGGGGCTCCTCCGGGGCGCCGCTCACCGCGCACCGTCCCGCCCGGCCCGTTCGGGCAGCGGTACGGGTGCCACCGGGGCGGGCGCCCCGCCCCCGGCGTCCCGCGGCGTGACGTTTCCCCGCCCGGACCGCCCCGTGCCGGGCTCCGGGTCCGCCGCCGTCACCAGCTCCGGATGCCAGCCGTAGCGGTCGAGCGAGGCCACCAGCGCGCGGACCATCCGCGGGTCGAACTGCGCACCGGCGCACTTGCGCAGCTCCGCGACAGCCACCGGAACCGGCCGGGCCCGGCGGTAGGAACGGGTCGAGGTCATCGCGTCGAAGGCGTCGGCGACCGCCACCACCCGTGCGAATTCCGGGATGTGATGCCCCCTCAGCCCGTAGGGGTAGCCGCGGCCGTCCAGTCGCTCGTGGTGGTGCAGGATCGCCGCCCGCGCCTCCTCCAGGAAGCCGATGCCGCGCACGATCTCGTGTCCGTACTCGGGGTGCAGCTCGATGACCCGGCGCTCCTGCGGCGTCAGCGGCCCGTCCTTGCGCAACAGCCGGGTGGGGACGCCGAGTTTGCCGACGTCGTGCAGGATGCCGGCGAACCGCAGCGCCTCGATACGGTCCTCCGCCATGCCCAGCTCCCGGGCGATCATCACCGAGGCGCGTCCGACCCGCTCGCTGTGCCCGCGGGTGTAGCGGTCCTTGATGTCCACGGCCTGGACCAGGGCGCGGATGGTGGCCTGATGGGCGGCGCGCTCCCGGTGGTACCGGTCGAAGACCCAGCAGGAGAGGTACATCGGCAGCAGCACCAGCAGCGCCGCCGGCGGCCCGTACGAGCTGCACCACAGCACCGCCATCATCAGCCCGGCCAGGCCGTGCACCAGGTGCGGCCCCAGTGAGCGGCTCAGCAGCCCGCGCCAGGCGGTGCGTACGGGGTGCCGCTCGGCGGTGGCCAGCACCCCGCCGTCGAGCGCAGCGAGCACCGCGCAGAAGGTGGCCGCGGCCGCCGCGGCAGGCAGCAGCACCACCGGGAACTGCGGTGCGGACAGCGGGTGGTGGCCGAGGGCCCGGAAGACCTGGGCGGCCGCACAGCAGGCCAGTGCCAGCTCGGCGGCGTGCCAGAGCCGGCGGGCGGCGGCGGAGCGCGGCTCGGCCGGTGCGATCACCGCGCCGGGGACGGCGGCCAGCGCGGCCAGCGGCGGCGGCAGCAGAAAGACCCCGGCGAGCAGGACGGGGCTGGCCCATCCGGCGGGGAATCCCCCGGAAGCCCCGGAGACCGTGCCGTAGGGGACCCGGCTGCCCGGCAGCGGGCAGCGGCGCAGGAGTTCACACAGTCCGTACAGGGTGGCCAGGGCGAGGGCGCTGTTCCAGGGGGCGTCGGCGCCGAGCCCCACCGCGGGGGCGGTACACAGCGCCGCGGCCAGCGCGGCGCAGCCGATATACCCTCGTGCGGCCGCCGGAAGTCCTCGCATCGCGCCCTCCTCGCCCTGCCCACCGCTCCCCCGGGCTCGTACGGAGCCGGGGACCCCCGTCGCACTGCATCCGCAGTGCGCTCGGGTCGGTGAGAATAGAGGGGCTGGGGCGCCGGGGAAGGCGGATCAGCGGATCGGGCGGGACGATGGCCCCGCCCCTCACCCCTTGGGGTGATGTGCCGCGTTATTCGGCCCGCGCGGCCTCGGTACGTGCATCGGTGGAGCCGGTCGCGTCGGCCGGACCGGTCCCCTCCTCCGCCGCGGACGCCTCGGCGTCCGCCTGCTCACGCTGTGCCTGTTCCTTTTTGGCCTGTTCGAGCACGCTCACCTCGGGGACGGTCTCCCCGGCCCGGATGAGCTCGATCCGGCCCATGACCTTGGAGCGCAGATCGCTGGGGACGTCGTCATGGCCGCAGCAGCGCTTGACGAGCTTCTTGACGGCCTGCTCCAGGCCGTACTTCTCCAGGCACGGCGAGCATTCGTCGAGATGCACCTGGAAATCTGCGCACTCCCCGGCGGGCATCTCCCGGTCGAGATACTCGTAGAGGTGGTCAAGGACCTCTGAGCAGTCCTTCTCGTGCGGCTCTCCGCAGCTCATGATCCCGAGCCTTTCCGGTCGTGCGCGTCCGACGTCTGCGTGGCCTGGGGGTCACCGGCCGCCGCCCCCGCAGGGACCAGCCCGCGCTCACGGGCGTAATCCTCCAGCATGCCGCGCAGTTGGCGCCGGCCGCGGTGCAGACGGGACATCACCGTGCCGATGGGTGTCCCCATGATGTCCGCGATCTCCTTGTACGCAAAGCCCTCCACGTCCGCCAGGTAGACCGCGATACGGAATTCCTCGGGGATCGCCTGGAGCGCGGCCTTCACGTCCGAGTCGGGGAGGTGGTCGAGCGCCTGCGACTCGGCGGAGCGCAGCCCGGTCGACATATGTGACTCGGCGCGCGCCAGCTGCCAGTCCTCGATCTCCTCGGCGGCACTGCGCTGGGGCTCACGCTGCTTCTTGCGGTAGGAGTTGATGAAGGTGTTCGTGAGAATGCGGTAGAGCCAGGCCTTGAGGTTGGTGCCCTCCCGGAACTGGTGGAAGGACGCATACGCCTTGGCGTACATCTCCTGCACCAGGTCCTCCGCGTCGGCCGGATTGCGCGTCATGCGCAGCGCGGCGGAGTACATCTGGTCCAGGAAGGTGAGCGCATCCCGCTCGAAGCGCGCATTGCGCTCGACGGCGCTTTCCTGGGGCTTCTCCTCAGCCGTGCCGTCGGTCCCTGCGTCGGTACCGGTGACCGGACCCACCTCCTCCAACACCGTCCTGGATCCGGATGCGGACCCACCCGATTCGGAGAATAGACGACGATCCGGTGCCGCCGCCGCTCCAGCCAGGGCGGGCTGCGTCACCTGCATCTGCGACCACGGCAGGTCGGCGGCCGGGCGGGCCGGGCAAGCGATTCCCATGCGGCGGACTCCCATTCCTCGTGCTTCACCGGACGTACTCGAGTACTACGACTGGCACAACAGCCGCATCCGCCGCGGCATTCCCGGTCCGCTGTCAATGCTTCGGACGGGATTCACGACCGGACTTCGCGGCGGATTCCCGTGCGGACGGCGCGAGGGGCCACCGGCGGGCTCCCCGGAACCTGCCGACGGGGACACATCAACAGGTACACATCGACAGATCCCCGTCGACGGGTTGACAAAGCCGCTTGCCGCTTCGGCAATAGAAGGGTGAACGACAACGCATACGAGCGGGTACTCACCGAGGTCGGCCCGCGGCTGCGGCGGCTGCGCCAGGAGCGCGGGGTGACGCTGACCGCGCTCTCCGAATCGACCGGCATCTCGGTCAGCACCCTGTCGCGCCTGGAGTCCGGCGGCCGCAAGGCCACCCTGGAACTGCTGCTGCCGCTGGCGCAGGCCCATCAAGTGCCGCTGGACGAGCTCGTGGGGGCGCCGGAGGTCGGGGACCCGCGGGTGCGGGCGGCGCCGATGCGGCTGGGGGACCGGACCGCGGTCCCGCTGACCCGCCAGCCGGGCGCGCTACAGGCGTTCAAGCTGATCCTGGACCCGGTCGGCGGCCCGCGCGAGCAGCGCACGCACGAGGGCTACGAGTGGCTGTACGTGCTCTCCGGGCGGCTGCGGCTGCTGCTCGCCGACCGTGATGTGGAGCTGCGGGCCGGGGAGGCGGCGGAGTTCGACACCCGGCTGCCGCACTGGTTCGGCCCGGCGGGCGACGAGCCGGTGGAGCTGCTGAGCCTCTTCGGCCGACAGGGCGAGCGGATGCATGTCCGGGCCCGCCCGCGCGGACAGGGCGACTGAGCCGGCCGCCGCACGGCGCGGGTGCGGTGCCCCGGGCCGTCCCGTCGCCCGCTCGGCCGGCCCGGCCGCCCCGTCAGCCGAACATCCCGTCCAGCCAGACCGCCACCGCGTCCGTGATCACGGCCATCGACTCCGCCTCGCCGACACCCGCCTTCTTCGGCACCGCGAAGCCGTGGTCACCGTGTGCCACCTCGGTGATCTCCGTCCCCGGCGGGAACTCCTCCGGGCGCCCGAACGGGTCCCGGCCGCCCTGGACGACCAGCGTCGGCACCCCGGCGCCGGTCAGCTCGTCCGCCCGGGACTTCTCCGGCCGCCCCGGAGGGTGCAGCGGGAAGCTGAGCGCCAGTACGGCCTGGGCCCCCAGCTCACGCGCGGTACGGCAGGCCACCCGGGCCCCGGCGCTCCGGCCGCCGGCGACCACCGGCAGCCCCGGCTTCTCCAGCGCGGGCCACAGCGCGGTCCAGCCGGTGTCCAGGGTCTTCGGCGCGGGCGCCAACTTCTTGCCCGCCACCCGCCACGGCTGCTCGACCAGCGCCACGGGGTAGCCGCGGGCCGGCAGCGCGGCCGCCAGTGCCCGCAGGTCACGTGCCTCGATGCCGCCGCCGGCGCCATGGCTCAGCGCCACCACGGCCCGCGCCGGCTTCGCCGCGCGGTACCAGGTGATCCGGGCGTCGCCCGCCGGTGTCGCGACCGTCTCGGTCTCCATCGCCCCAGTGCTCATACGCCCATCCTGCAACGCGCCGCGGCAGGAAGGTCACCGCGGCGGGCCCGCGCGGCGGTTCAGAACAGCGTGCCCACCTCGGGTCCGTCGAGCTCGGTGACCAGCTCGGGCCCGTTGTTGCGGACATTGCTGACCTCGGTCGGGACCGGGTGGGCACGCATCAGCCCGGCCGGCGGCGGCGCCAGCAGCGCGCGCACCTCGTCCGGGTCGGTACGGGCCGGGTCGAGCCAGGCGTCCCAGCGGTCCGGGGTCAGCACCAGCGGCATCCGGGGGTGGATATCGGCCAGCGACTGCGGCCCGTCGCCGCCGTCCGCCCCTGCCAGCGGTGTGGTCTCGGCCTCGGTGGTGACCACGGTGCAGGTCACCCACCAGGCCAGCGGGTGATCGCCGGGCAGTGTCCGGTCCCGCCAGAACTCGTACAGCCCGGCCATCGCCATCACGGAGCCGTCCGCGGGCGTCACGAAATACGGCTGCTTACGGGGCCGCTTCTTCCTGCCCTGCTCCTCCAGCTGCCGCTCCGCGGCGTCGGTGACCCACTCGAAATACCCGTCTCCGGGCAGCAGGCACCGACGGGTGGCGAAGGCCTGCCGGAAAGACGGCTTCTCGTGCACCGTCTCGGACCGCGCATTGATCATCTTCGCGGCGGCCTCAGGTGATTTCGACCACGAGGGGACCAGGCCCCACTTCAGCGCCCGCAGCTGGCGCACCGGGCTGCCCGGCGGGAAGTCAGCGGCCGCCGCGCCCTTGAGGGGGCGTTCGAGCACCACGTGCACCGGGTCCGTCGGGGCCACGTTCCAACTGGGCGCCAGGGTCTCCTCCGGCTCCCACTGCTGAACGCCGAAGTCCCCCACCAGGTCCTCGGGGCGTCGACTCGCTGCATACCTACCGCACATGCATGCCACACTGCCATGCCACACGAAGGGGAGACATGGACACCGACCACCTCACGGACATATGGAGCCGCGTGTTCGGGACCCAGCCCGATCCCTCGCTCTGGCTGGTGATCGCCACGGCGGTGCTCGCGCTGGGCGCCGTCGTCCCGCACACCGCCTGGCGGCTTGCGCGCAACGCCGTCACCATCGCGCACGAGGGCGGGCACGGGCTGATCGCGCTGGTCACCGGCCGCCGCCTGGACGGCATCCGGCTGCACTCCGACACCTCGGGTCTGACCGTCTCGCGGGGCAAGCCGACCGGTCTGGGCATGGTGCTGACCGCCGCGGCCGGCTACATCGCGCCGTCCCTGCTCGGCCTGGCGGGCGCCGCGCTCCTCGCCGCCGGGCACATCACGGCGCTGCTGTGGGGCGCCACCGCGCTGCTCCTGGCGATGCTGATCATGATCCGTAACGCCTACGGCGTGCTCACGGTCGTGCTGACCGGCGCCGCGTTCGTGCTGGTCTCCTGGCTGACGACGCCGGAGGTGCAGGCGGCGTTCGCGTATGCGGCGGTGTGGTTCCTGCTGCTGGGCGGGGTGCGGCCGCCGTTCGAGCTCCAGGGGAAGCGGCGGCGCGGAGGGGCCGTGGACTCCGATCCTGACCAGCTGGCGCGGCTGACGAATGTCCCGGCCTTCGTCTGGCTCGGCCTCTTCCACGTGGTGACGCTGTGCTCCCTGATAGGCGGCGGGCGCTGGCTGCTCGGTGTCTGACGTCAACCGCCCCGCGCCGACGGCCGGTTCCCGCGCCACCACGGCCGGTGCTTCCGCCGCGGACACGGTTCCGGCACGTGAGCGCCTTACCAGTGCCATGTTTCACAGGGGTTGCGCCGCTTTTGATCAAGATCGGCACCCTTGCCCAGCCATTAAAGTAAGGGCATGACCGAGAGCCCCACTCACCCCGCCCTGTGGCCCGCCCCCCTCGCCCCGGGGGCCGTCGATGCCACCGTCACCGTGCCCGGCTCCAAATCGGTCACCAACCGCGGCCTGGTCCTGGCCGCCCTCTCCGCCGAGCCCGGCTGGCTGCGCCGGCCGCTGCGCTCCCGTGACACGCTCCTGATGGCCGAGGCGCTGCGCACCCTGGGCGTCGGCATCGAGGAGACCGCCTCCTCCAGCTCGGCCGGTTCCACGGACACCGCCGGGCTGCCCGGCGGCGGGGAGGCCTGGCGGGTGATCCCGGCAGGGCTGCACGGCCCGGCCACCATCGACGTCGGCAACGCAGGAACGGTCATGCGCTTCCTGCCGCCGGTCGCCGCGCTCGCCGACGGCCCGATCCGCTTCGACGGCGACCCGCGCTCCTACGAGCGTCCGCTCGGCGGCGTGATCGACGCGCTGCGCGCCCTGGGTGCCCGGATCGACGACGACAACCGCGGCGCGCTGCCCATGACGGTCTTCGGCAGCGGCGGCCTGGACGGCGGCCGGGTCGAGATCGACGCGTCCTCCTCCTCCCAGTTCGTCAGCGCGCTGCTGCTGTCCGCGCCGCGCTTCAACCAGGGCGTCGAGGTCCGGCACGTGGGCGCGGCGCTGCCCTCCATGCCGCACATCCGGATGACCGTCGACATGCTGCGCAGCGTCGGCGCGCAGGTGGACACCCCCGAGGCGGGCGGCGAGCCCAACGTCTGGCGGGTCACCCCGGGCGCCCTGCTCGGCCGCGATCTGGTCGTCGAGCCGGACCTGTCGAACGCCCAGCCGTTCCTGGCCGCGGCGCTGGTCACCGGCGGCCGGGTCACCATCCCGGACTGGCCCGAGCACACCACCCAGCCCGGTGACGCACTGCGCGAGATCTTCACCACCATGGGCGGCTCCTGCGAGCTGACCGACCGGGGGCTGACCTTCACCGGCAGCGGCCGGATCCACGGCATCGACGTCGACCTGAGCGAGGTCGGCGAGCTGACCCCCGGCATCGCCGCGGTCGCCGCGCTGGCCGACTCCCCCTCCACGCTGCGCGGGGTGGCGCACCTCCGGCTGCACGAGACCGACCGGCTGGCCGCGCTCACCAAGGAGCTCAACGAGCTCGGCGGCGATGTCACCGAGACCGCGGACGGTCTGCACATCCGGCCGCGCCCGCTGCACGGCGGGGTCTTCCACACCTACGAGGACCACCGGCTGGCCACCGCCGCGGCGATCATCGGCCTGGCCGTCGACGGTGTGCGGGTGGAGAACGTGGCCACCACCGCCAAGACGCTGCCCGACTTCCCCGCGATGTGGACGGACATGCTCGACCCGGCGGCCGTACCCGCCCGGAGAGGCTGAGGGCTGACGCCGCCATGCGCCGCTACGGAAAGAACCCCGACGAGGACGACATCCGCGTCCGCCCCAACCCCAAGGGCAACCGCCCCCGCACCAACATCCGGCCCAAGCACGAGGACGCCGGCGAGGGTCTGGTCCTGACCGTCGACCGCGGCCGGCTGACCTGCCTCATCGAGGGCCGTACGGTCACCGCGATGAAGGCACGCGAACTGGGCCGCAAGAGCGCGGTGGTCGGCGACCGGGTCGCCGTCGTGGGCGATCTGACCGGCGCCAAGGACACCCTCGCCCGGATCGTCCGGGTCGAGCCGCGCTCCTCGACACTGCGCCGTACGGCCGACGACGACGACCCGTTCGAGCGGGTCGTGGTCGCCAACGCCGACCAGCTCGCGATCGTCACCGCGCTCGCCGACCCCGAGCCGCGCCCCCGGCTCATCGACCGCTGTCTGGTCGCCGCCTACGACGCGGGCCTCGACCCGCTGCTGGTGCTGACCAAGTCCGATCTTGCCTCCGCGGACACCCTGCTGGAGTCCTACGGCGCGCTCGGCGTCCCCTACCTCGTCACCAACCGCGACGAACTCGCCGACGGCAGCGCCGCCGAGCGGGTCAGGGCGGCGCTGACGGGCCGTATGACGGCTTTCGTCGGGCACTCCGGGGTGGGCAAGACCACCCTGGTCAACTCCCTGGTCCCGGAGCGCCGCCGGGCCATCGGCCATGTCAACGCGGTCACCGGCCGCGGGCGGCACACCACCACCTCCGCGCTGGCGCTGCCGCTGCCCGACGACTCGGGCTGGGTCATCGACACCCCCGGCGTCCGGTCCTTCGGGCTGCATCACGTCGACCCGTCCCGGGTCATCCACGCCTTCCCGGATCTGGAGCCGGGCACCGCGGACTGCCCGCGCGCCTGCAGCCACGACGAACCGGACTGTGCGCTGGACCAGTGGGTCACCGACGGCCACGCCGATCCGGCCCGCCTCTACTCCCTGCGCCGCCTCCTGGCCACCCGTGAGCGACGCGAGGGCGACTGATCGCCGAAGTTTGCCACCGTCCGTCCGAGGTAAAGGCATAATCACACCGAGGTCGGCGCTGTGGTCCGTCGGGCCCGCATCGCCCGGACGGGGCCTTGGGGAGTGTTTCTGACGCCCCGTCGTCGCCCGCCCGGGACAGGCCCTAGCTGACGGAGGCAATGGGACATGGCGTGGCTGCTGGTCGTGGTGGCGGGGATCCTGGAGACCGGGTTCGCGGTCTGCCTCAAGCTTTCGCACGGCTTCACCCGGCTGTTCCCGACCATCGCGTTCGCGGCCTTCGCCCTCGGCAGTTTCGGTCTGCTGACGCTGGCGCTGCGCAAGCTCGACGTCGGCCCTGCGTATGCGGTGTGGACCGGCATCGGCGCGGCCGGTACGGCGATCTACGGCATGGTCTTCCTCGGCGACGTGGTCTCCACCCTGAAGATCGTCTCCATCACGATGGTCATCGTCGGGGTGGTCGGGCTCCAGCTGTCGGGGGCGGCGCACTGAGCCGGCGCCCCGCGCACCACCCCGGCCGTCCGCCTGCGCGGCCGTGACACCTCGTCAGCGGCGCTCCCCCGGCCGCGCGTCGGCCGGCACCCGGGCGAAGGCGCCCCGTACGAGCCGGGAGACCGCCTCCGTCTCCAGCTCCCGGCGCGACCGCGGTGCCGGTACGCGGCCCGGGGACGGCGCCGCGCCCGGTGTCACCGGGGCGACCACACAGGCCAGGGTCAGCCGCGCCGCGGTCTCGCAGGCGGCGCCCAGGGCGGGCAGCTGTTCCTCGGGCCAGTCGGGCTCCAGCGCCGCGACCGCCTGATCGCAGAACCGTCCGACGAGCTCGGCGGGCCCGGGCAGCGGTCCGTCGCCGGGCGACGCGGCGCGCTGCGCGGGGATACCGGGCCGGGCGGCCCGGAGCGGCGCGGTGTCGGCGGCGGCCGGTGAGGGGGCCGGCAGCCGGTCGTTCCAGCAGCCGGTCAGTGCGGCCCTGACCAGGGGGTTGGCGCGTGCGGTCCGCAGCGTCCAGGCGGCCGCGGCCGCCACCCGGCCCGCCGCGTCGCCCCTGGTGCCGGCGGCCGGCGAGCCCTGGGACAGCGCCCTTGCGACCCCGGCGAGGTAGTTGTCGGTCTCCCGGCGGACGAGGGCCCGGGCCAGCCCCTCCTTGCTGCCGAACTCGTTGTAGAGCGTCTGCCGGGAGACCCCGGCCGCGGCCGCGACATCGACCATCCGCACGGCCGTCCAGGCCCGTTCCGTCAGCGCCGTGTAGGCGGCGTCCAGCAAGGATTCACGCGCTGCGGGCATCCGTCGCCTCCCCGGCCGCCGGCCCCGGGTAGCCGGTGTGCGCACAGAATTGACGCACCGCCAGATGCTGTCAAGGGTCGTCGCAGCAGGCGCTCACCGGCGCCGCGCGGGCCGCCACACGCCGGGCGGCACACGGCCGTGTGGCTCCGGCGTATACCAATGGATACTGTTCGCACATGCCCGACTATCACGATGATCTTCGCCTCGGCCATGTTCTCGCGGACGCCGCGGACGCCGCCACCATGGAGCGCTTCAAGGCACTCGACCTCAAGGTCGAGACCAAACCGGACATGACACCGGTGAGTGAGGCGGACAAGGCCGCCGAAGAACTGATCCGCGGCCAGCTCCAGCGCGCCCGGCCACGGGACGCGGTGCTCGGCGAGGAGTTCGGCAGCGAGGGCGCGGGGCCGCGCCGCTGGATCATCGACCCGATCGACGGCACGAAGAACTATGTGCGCGGGGTGCCGGTCTGGGCGACGCTGATCGCCCTGATGGAGCGCGGGGAGGGCGGTGACCGCCCGGTGGTCGGCATCGTCTCGGCACCGGCGCTCAACCGCCGCTGGTGGGCCGCCGACGGCCTGGGGGCCTTCACCGGCCGCAGTCTGACCTCCGCGACCCGGCTGCAGGTCTCCAAGGTCGGCCGCATCCAGGACGCCTCGTTCGCGTACTCCTCGCTGACCGGCTGGGAGGAGCGCGGCAAGCTGCCCAGCTTCCTCGATCTGAGCCGGGACTGCTGGCGCACCCGGGCCTATGGCGACTTCTGGCCGTACATGATGATCGCCGAGGGTGCGGTGGACATCTGCGCGGAGCCGGAGCTGTCGCTGTGGGACATGGCGGCCTGTGCGGTGGTCGTGAAGGAGGCCGGCGGTCAGTTCTCCGGACTGGACGGCAAGCCGGGCCCGCACAGCGGCAACGCGGCGGCCTCGAACGGTCTGCTGCACGAGGATCTGCTGGGTTATCTCGGCGACTCCCCGCACTGACCTGCGGCGGGGCGCGTAATCGGACAACCGTCCAACAACTGCCCCTTGTTGCATCGGCGGAGGCATGTGAACATGAGAATCCCCCACTTTGTGAACTTGTGAATCCCTTCGCAAGCACATTCACCAAGGAGGTGGCTCCACTCCATGCCCATGTACGTCAAAGACGCCATGAGCACCGTGGTCCTCACCATCGGGCCCGCTCACACCCTCCGCCAGGCGGCACAGCTGATGGCGGCCCGCCGCATCGGCGCGGCCGTGGTCCTCGACAGCGACACCTGTGGCATCGGCATCCTCACCGAACGCGACATCCTCAATTCCCTCGGCGCGGGCGAGAACCCCGACCGGGAGACCGCCCAGACCCACACCACCCCGGACGTGGTCTTCGCCGCTCCGGACTGGACCCTGGACGATGCCGCGGACGCCATGGTGCGCGGCGGCTTCCGCCATCTGATCGTGCTCAACGACCAGGAACCGGTCGGTGTGGTCTCCGTACGCGACATCATCCGCTGCTGGTCGGCCACCACGGAGCGGGCCCGCCCCGTCCCCGCCTGAACCACGAACGGCTCCGGGCACGAACTCCCCGGAGCCACCCGCACGAAGAGGCCGAAGCCCACTGGCATCCGGCCTCTTCGCTTTGTACGGCAAGCGACAATTGAGCAACCCCCACGGCGCGCAACCACCTCCGCGAGAGCGGCGGCGGTTTAGCCGCAAAGGCAGCCTCAGCCGCGCAGGGCCTGGACCGCGGCTTCCAGCCGCTTGCCGTAGTCCGCGTCCGCCTTGCGGAAGTTCTCGATCGCCCGCTGGGCGATGTCGTCGCGGGAGACCTGGGAGATGAAGCCCGCCAGGTTGTCGATCAGGCGCTCCTTCTCGTCCTCCGCCATCAGCCGGTAGAGGTTGCCGGCCTGGACGAAGTCGTCGTCCTCGGCGTGCGAGGGCGCGGCCTGCTCACCGGTGGGGCCGGTCACGGCGACCGGCTGCCACAGGGGCCGGCCGGTTTCGACGGGGCCGCCGAAGCTGTTGGGCTCGTAGTTCTTCTGGCCGCCGTGACGGCCGTCGTAGAGCACACCGTCCCGGCCGTGGCTGCGCGCCTCGGTGGCGTGCGGGCGGTTCACCGGCAGGTGGTCGGCGTTGATGCCGACGCGGTAGCGGTGCGCGTCGCCGTACGCGAACAGACGGCCCTGGAGCATCTTGTCGGGGGACGGACCGATGCCCGGCACGAAGTGGTGCGGGGAGAAGACCGACTGCTCGACCTCGGCGAAGATGTTCTGCGGGTTGCGGTTGAGCTCCAGCTTGCCGATCTCGATCGGCGGGTAGTCCTCGTGCGGCCAGACCTTGGTCAGATCGAAGGGGTTGAAGCGGTAGTTGGCCGCCTCGGCCGCGGGCATGATCTGCACCTGGACGGTCCAGCTCGGGAAGTCGCCGCGCTCGATGGACTCCCGCAGGTCGCGCTGGTGGCTGTCCGGGTCGAGACCGGAGGTCTCCGCGGCCTCGGAGGTCGTGAGGTTCTTGATGCCCTGGTCGGTCTTGAAGTGGTACTTGACCCAGAAGACCTCACCGGCCTCGTTGTTCCACTGGAAGGTGTGCGAGCCGTAGCCGTTCATGTGGCGGTAGGAGGCGGGGATGCCGCGGTCACCGAAGAGCCAGGTGACCTGGTGGGTGGCCTCGGGCGACAGACCCCAGAAGTCCCAGACGTTGTCCGCCTCCTGCGAGCCGGTGTACGGGTCGCGCTTCTGGGTGTGGATGAAGTCCGGGAACTTGATGGCGTCCTTGATGAAGAACACCGGGGTGTTGTTGCCGACGAGGTCGTAGTTGCCCTCTTCGGTGTAGAACTTCAGCGCGAAGCCGCGCGGGTCACGCACCGCGTCGGCCGAGCCGAGGTTGCCCGCGACGGTGGAGAAGCGCAGGAAGGTCTCGGTCTGCTTGCCGACCTCGGAGAGGAACTTCGCGCGGGTGTACTTGGTCACATCCGCGGTCACCGTGAAGGTGCCGTACGCACCGGCGCCACGGGCGTGCACGATGCGCTCCGGGATGCGCTCGCGGTTGAAGTGCGCGAGCTTCTCGATCAGGAGCTGGTCCTGGATGAGGCCGGGTCCGCCGATGCCGGCCGTCTCGCTGTTCTGATTGTCCCCGACCGGAGCCCCGGACTCCGTGGTCAGCGGTCCAGTGATGCTCTCTACCGACACGTGCGCCTCCTGAAGTCTTCTACACCTGCCCTTGGCTTGCGCCGGTCACGATCCTACATTGGACATTGTCTAAGTCAAGAAGAGAGCGAAACTCGTACACGATCCGGTGATGGACGACCGCTGCTACCCTGGGTCTATCTGACTGATAGGTGAATGGCATGAGTGACCTGCTTGAACGGCTCCGGGGACGCGGCTGGCGGCTGACCGCGCAGCGACGCGTCGTCGCCGAGGTCCTCGACGGGGACCACGTCCACTACACCGCCGATGAAGTGCACGCACTGGCAACCGACCGGCTCCCCGAGATCTCCCGCGCGACGGTCTACAACACCCTGGGCGAGCTGGTGTCGCTCGGCGAGGTGATCGAGGTGAGCACCGACGGCCGGGCCAAGCGCTACGACCCGAACGCCCACCACGACCACCAGCACCTCATCTGCTCGCAGTGCGGCACGATCCGCGACGTCCACCTCCAGGGCGACCCGCTCTCCGCACTGCCCGAGCCGGAGCGCTACGGCTTCCAGGTCTCCGAGGTCACCGTGACCTACCGGGGCATCTGCCCCAACTGCAGCGCCCCGTCCTGACGCCCGGGGAAGCCGGCCCCCGTCCGGGCCGCTCCCGCACCGGACCACTCCGTACACCGCATCGAGCCCGCGCCCACCCGGCCGCGGGCTCCTTCGCGTACCCGGCCGGCCCGTCGCCCGCGCCCTCGTCACCGCACCACCACACCTGCACACACCGCACACCCATGCCCGCACGCCCCTTGCCCGAATCTGACGCCCCGTCATATCGTCGGCGCGCCGCGCTTTCCGGCCACCGGGCGCCACCGGGCCCGGGCCCCGCACCACGGCGGCACCCTGTCCGCACTCCGCAAGGAGCACCCCGTGGGAGAGCCGCACCCTTCCTCCGCAGCGCACCGCCCACCCGCCGCCCCGTCCACACCACCGGCCCTGCGCGCCCGCGCCCTGGCCCGCTCGTTCGGCCGCGGCAGCAAGGCGCTGGCCGCCCTCGGCCCCGTCGACGCCGAGATCGCGCCCGGTGAGTGCGTCTGTGTCGTCGGCCCCTCCGGATGCGGGAAGTCGACCCTGCTGCGCATCGCCGCCGGGCTGCTGCGCCCCAGCGAGGGCGAGCTGGAACTCCGGGTGAGCGCCGGCCGCCCGGCCGCGATGATCTTCCAGGACTATGGCATCTACGACTGGAAGACCGTGCTGGGCAACGTCCGCTTCGGCCTCGACCTCCAGCGCGTGCCCCGTAAGGAGGCCGACGAACGGGCCCGCTCCTGGCTGGCCCGGATGGGGCTCGCCGACTTCGCCGGGGCCTACCCGGCCACGCTCTCCGGCGGGATGCGCCAGCGCGTCGCCCTCGCCCGCGCACTCGCCGTGGAGCCCGGGATCCTGCTGATGGACGAGCCGTTCGCGGCCCTCGACGCCCAGCTGCGCACCGTCCTCCAGGACGAACTGCTCGACCTCACCCAGACCACCCGCACCACCACCCTCTTCATCACCCACAGCCTCGAAGAGGCACTGGTACTCGGCGACCGGGTCCTGGTGATGTCCGCCCGCCCCGGCCGGATCATCGCCGAACGCCGCCCGCCGTTCGGCCGCCCCCGCACCGGCGACGTCCGCGCCACCCCCGAATTCACCGCCCTGAAGGCCGAGTTGTGGCAGCTGCTGCGCGACGAGGTCGACCGGAACAGCCCGGCACACCGGACCACCGAGGGGGCCGCCCCCGCATGACCAGTGCCCTCCCCCGGCCCGGCCACGAGGACGACCGGCCCGCCGCGGCCGACCGCCTCCTCGTCCGCCGCCCCGGCCCCCGGGAACTGCGCCCCGGGCGCACCCACCGCCGCCGGCGCACCCTGGAGATCTCGCTCGCCGTCGCCGTTCCGCTGCTGCTCGTCCTGCTGTGGCAGCTGGCCGCCGACCGGGCCTGGCTCGACGACCGCATCTACCCCGCACCGTCGACGATCCTGGCCGACGGCTGGGACCGCGCCCTGGCCGGCGAGCTGTGGCCGGACGTGTGGGCCACGCTCCGGCGCGTCCTGGCCGGCTACGCCGTCGGGACCGTCACCGGCTATCTCCTGGGCCTGCTGATGGGCTCGCTGTCTCTCGTACGGGCCGCCCTCGAACCCCTCCTGGACGCCCTGTACGTGGTCCCCAAGCTGGCCCTGCTGCCGGTCTTCCTCAACATGTTCGGGCTCGGCGAGGGCCCGCAGGTCGCCCTCGTCGCCACCACCGTCTTCTTCTTCGTCTGGATTTCGACCATGGCGGCGGTGCTGGCCATCCCCTCCGGCCACCGCGACGCGGGCCAGGTCTTCGGCGCGGGCCCCTGGCAGATGTTCCGGCACGTCCTGCTGCCCGCCTCCCTGCCCGCCGTCCTCGTGGGCGCCCGGATCGCCGCGGGCGTGGCCGTCCTGGTCATCGTCGCCTCGGAACAGATCGCCGCCACCGACGGCCTCGGGCATCTGATCTTCGACTCCCGCGCCCTGTTCCAGAACGACGTGATGTTCGTCGGCATCGTCTGTGTGGCCGTACTCGGCGTGCTCTTCTCCGAGCTGGTGCGGCTGGCCGGGCGCTTCCTCACCCCATGGGCCCCCCGCGACCGCGGCCGGCCCCGCAGCTGATCCCGCACCGCCCCGTCCGACCGGACGCCCCCCGTACGGAGGTCCCATGCGCATCCGCACCACCACTGCCGCGCTGATCGCCGCACTCGCCCTCGGCGCGGGCTGCGCCGCCCCCGAGACCGGCCCGTCCGCCGCCCGGCCCCGCACCGTCAAGCCCGTGGCGGGCTGCGGCACGGCCTCCTGGACCGACCCCGCCGGCCTCGCCCCGGACCGCGCACCGGCCCGCTGCGACAAGGGCACCCCGGCCCCGCGCCGCCTCACCGAACGCCGCACGCTCACGGTCGCCACCGGCACCCTCAGCGCCGAGTACGTGGCCCCGCTGCGGCTGGCCCTCGCCAGGGGCGAGTTCGAGAAGGAGGGCCTGGACGTCCGGCTGAAGGTCCTGCCCACCCCGGAGGCGCTGCCGCTGCTGGCCAAGGGCGAACTGGACGCCCTGTGGGCGGCCCCCGAGGCCGCCGTCGTCAACGGCGTCCACGGCGGCTTCGACATCCGCTGGGTGGCCGGCAACTTCTCCCCCGACCCGAGGTCCAGGAGCGGCCTGTGGGTGCGCCTGAAGAGCGGCGAGAGCGCCGCCTCGGTCTCCCTGGAGGGAGCGAAGCTGGGCACCATGATCGGGAAAGGCTCCGTGATCATGTACCCGATGACCCGGACCTTCGCCGGTCACGGCGCCCGCCTGGACTCCGTCGCCTTCCAGCAACTCGGCTCCTCGGACGTACTGACCGCCCTGACCGGCGGCGGGGTCGACTCCGCCTGGCTGCTCGATCCGGTCTGGCGGCGGGTCGACGGCGACAGCAGATACGCCTTCCTCGGCGGCCAGCCCCGGGGCGAACCGCTCGGCGGCGCCCTCTACGGCCCGAATCTGCTCCAGCAGGACCCGGACGCCGGCGTCGCCTTCCTGCGCGCCTACCTCCGCACGGTCAACACGTACTTCGCCGGCGACTACAAGGCCGACAAGGCCTTCGCCGCCGAGCTCGCGAAGCTGCTGGACGTCGACGGGAAGATCCTGACCTCGGTGCCCTCGCTCCGCATGGACTGGGAGATCAGAAAGGGCACCACGGACCGGCTCCAGAAGGCCTACCGCGACGCCGGCGTCACCAAAGGGGCGCCACTGCCGGAGGACCGGCTCGTCGACCGCAGCCTGTACGCGGAGGCGGTCGGCCACCGGCTCAGGAAGTAAGCACGACGAAGGCCCGGATTCTCAAAGAATCCGGGCCTTCGTCCTTCAGTAGCGGGGACAGGATTTGAACCTGCGACCTCTGGGTTATGAGCCCAGCGAGCTACCGAGCTGCTCCACCCCGCGTCGTTGTGTCCACACTTTAACCCCGGCCCGACGACCAGCGCAAATTCCTTCCGCGGGGCCCGGAACCCGGCCCTGTGGGCCCGGCCCCGGGCTTCCGGAACTGCCGCGTCTTACGCACTGAGCTCCTCCTGGAGCGCCGTCCGCAGCCGCGCCGCACGCTCCGCCACCTCCGGCGGCCCCTGCTCCACGGCGCGCGCGCACCAGCTCTGCGCCTCCGCCAGCGCACCACGCCGGGCGGCGAGCAGCGCCAGCCGGAGAGCCGCCCGGCCGTGCCCCTCCTCGGCGGCACGCTGCCACCACAGGGCGGCCTCCGGGAGGCTGCCCTCACGGGCCAGCAGCAGCCCGAGGTTGAAGGCGCCGTTACGGCTGCCGGCCTCGGCCGCCGCGCGGTACCACTCGGCCGCCTCGACGACCTCGCCGCGAGCCGCCGCGAACATGCCAACCCGGACCTGGGCGCGACGGTGCCCCTGGCGCGCGGCCCGCTCGTACCACTGCATGCTCTCGTCGTCCGCCGCGCGATCGCTGTCCGCGAGCCCCTCGCCCGCGGCCGTCGCCTTGCGGTCGAGGAGGTCGGCGAGCCGGAAGGCCGCCTCGGCGCTGCCGCCACCGGCCGCACAGCGCAGATTCCGCTCCGCGTCCTGCAGCTCACCGTCCCGCAGCTGCACGATGGCGACCTGCAGCGCCGCCTCGGTGTGCCCGGCCGCGGCCGCCCGCTCGTACCAGGTGTGCGCCATGCGCTCCTCGCCGCGCCCGGCGAAGAGGATGCCGAGGTTGAACGCGGCGTCCACACTGCCCGCCTCGGCCGCCTTGGAGAACCACGGCTCGGCCCCCGAGGCGTCGCCGCGCTGCAGCAGCAGGATGGCCAGCGCGTTGGCGGCCTCACGGTGTCCGGCGTAGGCGGCCCGGCGGTACCACTGCTCACCGCGCCCCTCCCGGCCCTGCTCGGCGCAGAGAAGCCCGATGTTGTAGGCGCCGTTGACGTCCCCGGCGTCCAGCGCGGCGCGGTACCAGCGCTCGGCGGTCTGCAGCTCACCACGGTCGGCGTGCAGCGCACCGAGCGCGTTGGCAGCGTTGCCATCGCCGTCCTGGGCGGCGCGCCGCCACCATTCGGCGGCGCTCTCCTCGTCCCCCGCGTCACGCAGCAGGAAGCCCAGCGCACAGGCGGCGCGCGGCTCTCCGTCCTTGGCGGCGGACAGGTACCAGCGCCCGGCCTCCTGGACGTCACCGCGCTCCTCCAGCAGCGCGCCCAGCTGCAGCGCGGCCCGCCGGTGGCCCCGCGCGGCGGCCTGGCGGTACCACTGCTCGGCCTCCTCCTGCTGGTTCAGCTCCCCGTACGCGGGGACCGCGCGGTGGTCCGTGTCGCGCCCGTCCTCGATGAGCCGGGCGAGGCGGTACGCGGCCTCCCTGTGGCCGCGCTCGGCGGCCGTACGGAACCAGCGCTCGGCACCGATGTCGCCGCGGTGCTCCAGGAGGTCGGCGAGGGCGTAGGCGCCCAGGCAGTGGCCGGACTCGGCGGACTGGCGCAGCCAGTACTCGGCGGCCGGCTCGTCGCCGCGCTCGCGGTAGTGGCGCCCGAGGGCGTGCGCGGCGGCGGCGGAGCCGCCCACGGCGGCGATACGCCACCAGCCGGCCGCCTCGTCCCCGTAGCCCCGCTGGTGGAGCAGCACGCCCAGGTTGTTGGCCGCGGCGCGGTCACCGGCGGCGGCCGCGGAACGCAGATGCGGCTCGGCGCCGTCGAGGTCGCCGCGGCGCAGCAGCATCGCGCCGAGCGCGCTCATGGCGGCGGTGTCGCCCGCCTCGGCGGCCCGGCGGTGGCCGGTCTCGGTCACGGCATCGGACGCCTCGACGGCCTCCGCGGCCTCCATCGCGTCCATCTGCAGGTCGGATTCGCGCCCGTCGTCGGGCGCATGCACAAACCGGTCCGTCTCCAACAACCTTGCCTTGTCCCCCATAAGACCCATCGTCGCATCACCTGTAACCCGCGTACACCTGGTATACCGCAGCCAGTGAGGTCACTTCAGCGGTTTGTCGACTTCCCGACACGACGACTTGTCAAACTCAAGCACACAGCTTCCCCACATGGGCCGTACGACCCGGCCTTGGCCAAGATCGACCTGAACACATGACGAAGGCCCGGATCCTTGAGGATCCAGGCCTTCGGCTTTCAGTAGCGGGGACAGGATTTGAACCTGCGACCTCTGGGTTATGAGCCCAGCGAGCTACCGAGCTGCTCCACCCCGCGTCGTTGTGTCCACAAGGTATCACGGTGGCGGACGGCCCCCGCACCAACGCGGCCCTGGTGCCGCCGGTTCGCACCGGGGGCACCAGGGCCAGGAGATACGGCGGGCCGGCTCAGCTGCCCGGCTTGCCCTTCTCGGACGCCTTCGCCGCCCGGTCCAGCGCGGCCTTCAGCTTCTTCTGGGCCTCGCCGTAACCGGCCCAGTCGCCCGAGGTGCGCGCCTTCTCGCCCTCCTCGTAGGCCTTCTGCGCGTCGGCGAGGGCCTGCTGCACCGTCTGGTCGGACGGTGGCTGGCCGGTGTCGCCACCGCCCGGCGGCTCCTCCGTGCCCGTACTGGGCGCCTTCTTGCCGAAGACCACATCCAGCGCGTCCTTGAGGGAGTCCTCCAGGACGGGCTTGTTGTCGCCGTAGCTGACCAACACCTTCTTCAGGAGCGGGTAGTTGGTGTTGGCACCGCGCAGATACACCGGTTCGACATAGAGCAGTCCGCCGTCCAGTGGCACGGTCAGCAGATTGCCGTACTCGATCTCCGAGTCGCCGAACTTCTTGAGGATGTTCAGCTCATTGGCGATGACCGGATCGGAGTTGAACTTCGACTGCACCAGCTGCGGTCCGGGCACCGGCGTCTCCGACGGCAGCTTCAGCAATCTGATCTTGCCGTAGTCGCGACTGGTCGCATTGGCGTCTACTGCCATGAACGCACCGAGGTTGTCGCGCTTGTTGGGCGTGAAGGTCGTCGTCAGCGAGAACGCGCGGTTCTTCTGGTCCGGCATCTTCATGCTCAGGTAGTACGGCGGTACGGCGTTGCCCGATTTGGTCGTCGGGTCGTTCGGGATCTGCCAGCGCTCGGAGCCGGTGTAGAAGGTGCCGGGGTCCGTGACGTGGTACGTGGTCAGCAGCTGGCGCTGCACCTTGAAGAGGTCCTGCGGGTAGCGCAGATGCTCCTTGAGCGCCGGGCTTATGGCGCTCTTCTTCTCGACCGTGTCGGGGAACGCCTTCATCCAGGTCTTGAGGACCGGGTCCTTCTCGTCCCACTGGTAGAGCTTGACCGAACCGTCGTAGGCGTCCACCGTCGCCTTGACGGAGTTACGGATGTAGTTGACCTGGTTCTGCTGGGCCACCACCGCCCGCTGTCCGTCGGTGAGCGAATCGGCCGTGCTGTCCCCGAGCGTGGTGCGCGAGGCGTACGGATAACCGTTGCTGGTGGTGTAGGCGTCGACGATCCACTTGATCCGGCCGTCTATGACCGCCGGGTAGGCGTCGCCGTCGATGGTCAGCCAGGGGGCGACGGATTCGACGCGCTCCTTGGGCGTGCGGTTGTACAGGATCCGCGAGCCGTCGCCGATCGCGCCGGAGTAGAGGATCTGCGGCTCCCCGAACGCCACCGCGTACGCGGCACGGTTGATCGGGTTCCCGAGGTTGACGCCGCTCTTGCCCCGGTAGCTGTAGCTCTTCTCGCCGCTGTCGTCGGAGTAGTCCAGTTCCTTCTGCGGACCGCCGACGATGGAGTACTGCGAGGTCTTCTCGCCGTAGTACACCCGCTGCTGGTAGGTGCCGAGCTGCCCCTTGGCCGGCAGATCCGACTCCGTGTACTTCGGACCGCCGCCGTCGGCGGCCTCCGTCCCCTTGGCGGCGACCGCGCCGTAGCCGTGGGTGTACTTGAAGTGGTCGTTGATCCAGTTGCGCTCGGGGATACCGGCGATGTTCAGCTCACGCAGACCGATGACGGTGTCCTGCTCGGCACCGTCCTTGTCCTTGTAGCGGTCGACGTCCAGAGTGGAGGGGAACTGGTAGTAGCCCCGCACCTGCTGCTGTTGCTGGAAGGCCGGCGAGACCACGTTCGGGTCGAGCAGCCGCATGCTGGCCGTGGTGTCGGCGTTGTCGCGCAACCGCTGGCTGTCCGCCTTACCGGTGGGCTGGTAGTCGCCCTTGTACGGCGTGACCTCGGAGTCCTGGATGTCGTACGCATCCCGGGTCGCCTTGATGTTCTGCTTGATGTACGGCGCTTCCTTGGCCTGCTCGTTCGGCTGGACCTGGAACTTCTGCACGATCGCCGGGTACAGCCCGCCGATGAGGACCGCCGAGAGCACCATCAGGCCGAAGCCGATCACCGGCAGCTGCCAGGTCCGCCGCCAGAGGGTGGCGAAGAACAGCACCGCACAGATCGCCGCGATGAAGAACAGGATGGTCTTCGCCGGGAGATAGGCGTTGGCGTCGACATACCGCAGGCCCGTCCAGTTGTCGGCCGACTTCAGGCCGCTGGACTTGACCGCGAGGCCGTACCGGTCGAGCCAGTACGCGATCGCCTTGAGCGAGACGAAGATGCCCAGCAGCACCGACAGATGGCCGGTAGCCGCCGCCGTCGCCCGTGAACCGGGGCTGGTCAGCCGGAGCCCGCCGTAGAGGTAGTGCGTCAGCGCCGCGGCGACCAGACACAGCACCGCGCAGGCGAAGCCGAAGCTCAGCAGGAAGCGGTACCAGGGCAGGTCGAAGGCGTAGAACGCGACGTCCATGCCGAACTGCGGGTCCTTCTTGCCGAAGGGCACGCCATTGACCCACTGCAGCCAGGTGCGCCACTCGCCGGAGGCCGAGGCACCGGCGATCAGACCGATCACCGCGGTGATCGCGATCAGCGCCCACTTCTTGAACGGCGCGATGCTCATCCGGTAGCGGTCCAGGCTCTGCTGCTCCATGGACATCGCGCTCAGCGGCGGCCGCAGCCGGTGCGCCAGCCAGATGTTGACGCCGACGGCCACGGCCATCAGGACGCCGAAGGAGAAGAACAGACCGATCTTGGTCCACAGGGTGGTCGTGAAGACCGAGGAGTACTTGACCGATCGATACCAGAGCCAATCCGTCCAAAACCCTGCAAACATCACGAAGAGCATGGCCAATACGGCCAGCACACCCAATGTCATGAGCAGGGTCCGGATCCGCCGCGATGGTCGGCCGACTCTGATCCGTGGCCCTGTCGGGCCTCCGCCGCGGTCCGGCATCTGGAAAGCCAAGGTGCGCACCTCGAAGTTCGCTGTCGTGTGAAGCAGGCCCGGCGATAGTAGGACCCACCGATGCAACTTACGAAGGCTTTACTCAGTTCCCGCTTTCCGGGGTACACAAGGCACGATGTTGAGCATGACCAACCTCCCCGTTGACGGCACCCCTCTCGCCGCCGACCCCCTGACCCGCGCCGTACTCGAGATCGACGAGTACAGCGCCGGGCTCGGCTGGGATCAGCCGGCCCGACTGTTCGCCCTCGTCGACACCGCCAAGCTGCGTGCGCAGGAGCCCTCGCTCGCCGCCCAGCTCGGTATCGACGACTCCACCACCACGTCCCTGACCCCCGTGGAACAGGACGAGATCCCGGCGGGCGTCCCGCTCGACGAGTTCCTGGGCACCATTGCCTGGCCCGATGCCGTCACCGGCTGTGCGCTGACCGTCGAGCGGCTGATGCTGCCGCCGTCCGCCGAGGACTCCGAGCCCGCGGGCATGGACGAGGCGCAGCTCGCCAAGTGGGTCGCCGAGCACCCGGACCGCCAGGAGGTCCGGATGACGGTGGCCGTGCTGCGGGACGGACGCCGCGAGTCGGCACTGCGGCTGCGCGAGAAGGACTCCACGTCCGAGGTCCTCACCGGCTCGGCACTGGTGCCGGGCCTCGCGGAGGCACTGGCCGCGACATTCGAGGCCTGATCACGGCCGTCGGGGCCGCTCCCCCGGGCCGGGCCGTACGCGTCCGGCTACCGGGGGCTTGGCGGGTCACCCCCTAGGAACGGCCTGCCGGGCTGCAGCTCGGCAGGCCGGCGGTGTCGCCCTTGCGGATCTTCTCCAGCGCCTTGACGGCGTCGCCTATGGTGCCGACCTTGACCAGGGTGAGCCCCTGCGGGATGTCCTTGGCCGCCGTGGCGCAGTTGTCCTTGGGCGTCAGGAAGAACTCCGCGCCCTTGTCGCGCGCACCGACCGTCTTCATCGAGATGCCGCCGATCGGGCCGACCTTGCCCTTGTCGTCGATGGTGCCCGTGCCGGCCACGAACTTGCCGCCCGTCATGTCCCCGGGCGTGAGCTTGTCGACGATGCCGAGCGCGAACATCAGCCCGGCGCTCGGGCCGCCGACATCGGCCAGCTTGACGTCGATGGGGAACGGGAAGATGTGATCCACCCCGGCCTGAATGCCCACGATGGCGCGGCCGTCGTCCGCCTTCTGCGTGGCGATCGTGACCTGCTTCGCACCGGCCTGGGGCTTCTTGCCGCGCTTCTCCGCCGCGGCGGCTTCCTTGGCGGGGATGATCGAGAAGACGACCTTCTCGCCCGGCTTGTGCCGGGTGACGAGCTTGGCGACGTCGCCGGTCTGCTTGACCGCCGTGCCGTCCACGGCCTTGATCACATCGCCCGCGTGCAGCCGTCCGTCGGCCGGCTTGTCCTTGACGACGGAGCCGACGACGGTCTGGGCGGCGACCGGGAGGTGCAGCTGCCGGAGGGCGGCGGCCTTCGCGCTCTCCTGGGACTGGCTGAACTCCTCGGCGTTCTCCTGGTCGGCCTGCTCGGCCGTCTGCCCCTCGGGGTAGAGCGTCTTGTGCGGCACCACGGCGTTGTCGTGGTCGAGCCAGCCGTACACCGCCTCGAAGAGGTTCATCCGGTAGTCGGGGCCGGTGACCCGGACGGTGGTCATGTTGAGGTGACCGGTCGTCGGATACGTCTTCCGCTGGGAAATCTGCAGCACCGGCTCGCCGTCGTGATCACCAAGAGTGTTGACCGTCGGCCCCGGAGACATCTCGGAGTACGGCACGGGGATCAGCACCCCTGCGCAGAGCAGCGCGATCAACATCAGGATCGAGGCGAGCAGCGTCGCGGTGCGGCGTGGCATGGAACGACAGTACGGGACGGGTATGACAACCGGCCCGCGGGGCCGTCCGTACGGGGTCGGCCCGCACGCACGCCGTCGCCACCCCGAAAGGCGGCGACGGCTTTCGCGGACGAACGGCGAATATCAGACCGGGTCCGAGGCGGGATCGGAAACGGAATGCTCCTTTTCCATGGCATCCCGGAACCGGGCATAACCCGCGAGCTCTGCAACGTCCCCGGTCTTGCGATTCCGTAGGGCCCAGCTGCTCCACACCGCGGCAACCAGCCCGGCGCCAACCGGAATCAGCAACCAGAGGAGCGCACCCATCAGCGACCTCCCAACCCCTTGTATGACCGCGATCGACGAATAAGCAGATTAACCATCTGCTCGGTCAACGGTTATGCCAGGGGGCGGGTTACGCAACCGGAACATAAGGCACCGGTTCGGCCTCCCGTTCGGAGGCCATCGCCCGCCCCGTCTGCTCTGCCGCCTGCCCGGAGAACGCGTGGTTACGCGCCCCCAGAAGACGGCGCTACGCGCCGACCCTCCCGCCCGTCACCCGACCTCCACCCCCAGAAGACGGCGCTACGCGCCGACCCATTCTTCTGTCCCGTCGGAAAACGTCTGGTGTTTCCAGATGGGTACTTCGTGCTTGAGATCGTCGATCAGCTTGCGGCAGGCCTCGAACGCCTCGCCCCGGTGCGGGCAGGACACCGCGACGACCACGGCCAGGTCACCGATGCGCAGATCGCCCACCCGGTGGACGGCGGCCAGCGCCCGGACGGGGAAGTCGGCGATCACCTTCTCGGCGATCCGACGCATCTCCGCCTCGGCCGTCGGGTGCGCGGAGTAGCCCAGGCCCTCGACGTCGGCACCGTGGTCGTGCGAGCGGACCGTGCCGACGAACAGGGCCGTGCCGCCGGCCGCCTCGTCGCCCACGGCCGCGAACACCTCGTCCACGGACAGCGGGGTATCGCGGATCTCCAGGAGCCGGACCGGGTCCGCCGCGGCCCGCTCACCGGGGTGGTCGCGGCCGGGGGACGTAGGGGAGGGCGTGCCAGACATACCCCCATCGTGCCGTACCGGAGGCGCCGCGGGAATGGCCGTTTCCGCCGGTCGTCCGGGCCGCCGTATGGAGACTCCTCCAGCCCGGCGGGCCCGGTCCGGCTCAGATACGGCGGCGGGCCTTACGGGCGCGCCGCACCAGTGCGGCGGTGCCCAGGAGGGCGACGGTGGCGCCGGCGGCACCCGCGGCGGTGGCGTCCTTGCGGCCGAGCCTGCGGCCGGCGACGGTGTGCCGTCCGGCGACCTCCTCCAGGAGCTCGGCGAGCACCTCCTCGTTCGTCCAGCGGGGACGCCAGCCCGCATCGTGCAGCCGGCTGCCGCTGACCACCCACGGGTGCATCGTGTACGCGAGGTCCCCGGCGGGCGACGGCGTCAGGCCGATCCGGTGCAGCCGGGCCGCGGCGCCCAGGGCGACCGAGGACGGCAGCTCCATGCGCCGGATGCCGGACAGCTCCTCGACCTCCTCCTGCTCCAGCCAGCCGTCGCAGCCCACCGCCAGCTCGCCGTCGACCTTCTCCAGCGCCGCGTACTCCAGGGCGCTGACCAGGTCCTCGACGTGGCAGAACTGCCAGGCGGGGCGGGATCCGGCGACGACCAGGAGGCGGGGCGATTCGAAGTAGCGGGTCAGCGCGGTGTCGGTGCCGCCCACCAGGACGGCGGGGCGCAGCACGGTGACGTTCAGGCCGGGGTGGGCCCGGGGCGCGCGGTGCGCCAGGTGCTCGATCTCCAGTAGGTCGCCGACACCGGTGGCGTCCGCGGTGGCGCGCAGCTCGGCGTCCTCGGCCAGGGGCACATCGTTGTCGGGCAGCGCCCCGTAGACCATGGCGGAGGTGCACAGCACCACCCGGTGGACACCGGCGGCCGCGGCGGCGGTGAGCACGGTCTGGGTGCCGCGCACGTTGTAGGCGGTGCGCGCCGCGTCGTCGGTCTCCAGGTCGAGGTCGAGCGCCAGGTGGACGACGACGTCCGCGCCGCGCAGCTTGTCGGCGATGGCGGGGTCCCGGACGTCGAGGACGTGCCAGTGTGCCTCGGCGACGTCGCCGCGCCGCTCGTCGATGGCCACCACCTCCTTGACCTCGTCGGAGTCGACCAGGGCGCGGGTGAGCAGCGCCCCGACTCCGGATGCGGCTCCGGTGACGGCAATGACGGGCCGGCGCAGCGGCCGGTCCGTGGTGCCGCCTGCGGTATTGCCTGCCTTCTCGGTCTGGGCCGCAGCGTTTCGCGCTGCGCGAACGGTCGGATCTGGGGAACTCACCGGGCGTCTCCAGCGGTTGTCTTCAGTGCGAACGTGTGGTCATGCGTACGCACCAGGTGGCGTCCATCCTGCCGCAGCCACCGGGACAGCGAAGCACCGAGCCCCGAAGCGGTCCGGGTGTCTACGCTGGAGGTGATGTCGGGCAGCCGCCGTCGGCCACCTGGTCGGCGGCCCTACGAGCCGAGGAAACCCGTGAGTGACACCCCATTTGGATTCGGCCTTCCGCCGGAGGAGCCGGAGGACGGCGACAACGGCAAGAAGAAGGGCGGCCAGGGAGGTAGCCAGGGCCCCGCGGACCCGTTCGGGTTCGGCGGCGGGAGCGGCGGCGCGGACAATCCGTTCGCGGCGCTCTTCGGCGGCATGGGCGGCCCCGGTGGCGAAATGAACCCTGGAGACCTGGGAGCCGCCTTCCAGAAGCTCGGCCAGATGCTCTCCTACGAGGGCGGCCCGGTGAACTGGGACATGGCCAAGGACATCGCGCGGCAGACCGTCGCGCAGGGCGCCGAGGACGGCAGCAAGGACGCGAGCCTGTCGCCGGGTGAGCGCAGTGCGGTCGAGGAGGCCGTGCGGCTGGCGGATCTGTGGCTGGACGGTGTGACGTCGCTGCCGTCGGGTTCCGGCTCGGTGGTGGCCTGGAGCCGCGCCGAGTGGGTCGAGGAGACCCTCCCGGTGTGGAAGGACCTGGTCAATCCGCTCGCCGAGCGCGTCGGGGCGGCCATGGGCGATGTGCTGCCCGGGGAGATGCAGGCCATGGCGGGCCCGCTGCTCGGGATGATGCGCTCCATGGGCGGCGCGATGTTCGGCACGCAGATCGGCCAGGCGCTGGGCGTTCTGGCCGGCGAGGTCGTCGGTTCGACGGACATCGGGCTCCCGCTCGGCCCGGCCGGCAAGGCCGCGCTGCTGCCGGGGAACATCGCGACGTTCGGCGAGGGCCTGGGCGTCCCGGAGGAGGAAGTGCGGCTGTATCTGGCCCTGCGCGAGGCCGCCCATCAGCGGCTCTTCGCGCATGTGCCGTGGCTGCGCTCGCATCTGTTCGGTGCCGTCGAGGGCTATGCGCGCGGCATCAAGGTCGACACGACCAAGCTGGAGGACGTGGTCGGCCAGATCGATCCGCAGCATCCCGAGGAGCTGCAGAGCGCCCTTCAGCAGGGCATGTTCCAGCCCGAGGACACCCCGGAGCAGAAGGCGGCGCTGGCCCGTCTGGAGACCGCGCTGGCGCTCGTCGAGGGCTGGGTGGACGCGGTGGTGCACGCCGCCGCCAAGCCGCATCTGCCGTCGGCGGACAGGCTCCGTGAGACGCTGCGGCGGCGCCGGGCGAGCGGTGGCCCCGCCGAGCAGACGTTCTCGACGCTGATCGGTCTGCAGCTGCGTCCGCGACGGCTGCGGGACGCCTCGCGGCTGTGGGCGTCGCTGACGGACGCGCGGGGCCTGGAGGGCCGCGACGGCCTGTGGGAGCACCCGGACATGCTGCCGACGGCGGCCGATCTGGACGATCCGGACGGGTTCGTGCACCACGAGCAGCCGGACTTCTCCGAGCTCGACAAGATGCTCGGCGAGGCCGCGAGCGGCGGCAAGCCGGATCTGGACAAGCCCGCCCGGGAGAACGACGGCCCGGACGAGACCCCTGGCGAGAGCAAGGGTGACGGCGACAAGTGAGTCTGCACGAGGACGCGGCGCGGGTGCTCAAGGAGTGGCCCGCGCCGTCCCCCGAACAGGAACAGCTGCGGCTGACCTATCTGGATCATCTCGCCGCCCATCAGGACGGCATGTGGAAGCCCTGCAAGGACGGGCACCTGACGGCCAGCGCGCTGGTGATCGACCCGGCCGGCGGGCGGGTGCTGCTGACCCTGCACCGCAAGCTGGAGATGTGGCTGCAGATGGGCGGCCACTGCGAGCCGGAGGACGCCTCGCTGGCCGATGCGGCACTGCGTGAGGCGTGTGAGGAGTCCGGGATCGCGCAGGGGCTGACGCTGCTTCCCGGCGGCCCGGTGCGGCTGGACCGTCATCACACGCCCTGCGCCTGGCATTTGGACGTGCAGTACGCGGCGCTGGCGCCCGCGGGCGCGGTGGCGGAGATCAGCGACGAGTCGCTGGACCTGCGGTGGTTCGCGTACGACGAGGTGCCCGGCGTCGCCGATGCGTCGGTCGTGCGCCTGGTGGAGCGCACCCGCGCGCTGCTCTAGACGGCAGCGGCCACGCCTTCCGGCGCCCGTCCCTTCCCGGGGCGGGCGCCGGAGGTGCGTCAGCGGCCGGTCGGCTCAGTTGGTGAAGATGTTGCCCTGGTTCTGTCCCCGGGCGCCCTGCTGGCCCATGCCGAACTGGGCGGCCACACCGGAGCCGATGACGGCGTTCTGCGGCGGCAGCAGCTCGCTGGGCTGGACCAGTGCGTAGCCCTGCCCGAGGAAGCTCAGCTCCCAGCCCTCTCCGGTGTTGCCGCGCCGGCGGAACACTCCTGAGGAGTGCGTCTGCGCCTGCATCTGGACGCGCAGCGAAGCGGACCAGGCGACCACCGCGTCGGCGTCGGCGTTGACGTACTTGTCGGGCGTGACCTGCAGCATCAGCGGCTCGCCGGAGGTCATCAGGGCGACCTTGCCCCGTCCGGAGATGTTGAGCTGGTACTTGCCGGTGCCGGAGATGCCGTACTGGCTGTCGACGGAGACGACCTCCCAGTGGAGGCCGGAGTCCAGCGCCAGGACATAGCTGCTGTCCACGGTCAGACCGTCGTGGTCGACGTCGACGACATGGACGTACTGGGCGAGGTTGGCCAGATAGACCGTGCCCTGCCCGGAGACGCGCATCAGATCGAGGCCCTCACCGGAGTGCGCGCGGGTGCGGTGCTGGCCCGGCGTCTGGTAGTTGCCGTCGAATTCGAGCAGTCCCTGATAGGCGACCATCGTGCCCTTACGGGCGAGGACGTCCTCGTGCCCCTGGAGGGCGACGCGCAGCAGCTGGCTGTTCTGCAGGGCGTAGCGGTCCTGGGTCTGTGCCTCGGTGAAGGCGAAAAGCGGACTCTGCATGGCGTGTTCGGTCCTCCCCCTCAGCCCCGGGCCCGGAGCCGGTCGGTGCTGTCCTCGCTGGGCTGGACGACGACGAACCCCTGGCCGGAGAAGCCCAGTTGGTACGCCTCGCCGCTGCCGCGTCCGATCATCGAGGACGCCTTGAAGCTGCGCTTGCCCTTCATCTTCAGGTTGGTCGACCAGGCGACCAGGGCGTCCGGGTCCACATAGGTCTCGTCCTCACCGCGACCGCAGTCGACGACGATGGGCGTGCCCCGGGAGGTCAGGGCGACCCAGCCGGTACCCGAGATCTGGACGTTGAAGAGCCCCTGACCGGCGAACTTCGCCATGCCCTTGACGCGCTGGACGCCCCACTGGAGGTGGGCGTCGAGGGCGAGGAGGCTGGTGCCGTTAACGGAGAGGGAGTCGTCGTTGAGGTTGATGCAGACGACGTCGGCACCGTAGTCGGCGAGGTAGAGCAGGCCGTCCCCGGAGCACTTCATCAGGGGCGCGCCTTCGCCGGTGAGCCACTGGGAGGCCATCTGGCGGACGGCGGGTGGGTTCGGCTCGTATTGGACGAAGCCTTCGTAGGCGACCATCGAGCCGGTGCGGGCGAAGACGTCCTGGCCGCTCTGCATGGCGATCTTCACCATGGCGCTGCCGTGGTTCTCCATACGGGCGGCGGGCGGGGTCGGGACGTAGCCCGACAGCTGCTGCTGGTTCATGACGTGCGGGCTCCCTCAGACCTCGTAGGGCTGGACGACGATGAAGTTGCCGGGCGCACCGCGGAACTGGAGGTTCACGGTCTCGCCGGAGTGGCCCGGATAGGCGTGCCGGCGCAGGCTCACCTGGCTGGAGATGATCACCTGCGAGGCGGCGGACCAGGCCACGATGGCGTTGGCGTCGGCGAAGGTGGTCGGGGTGACCGGCAGCACGACCGGGGTGCCCTGGGTCTTGACGACGACGGTGCCGGTCCCCTGGAACTGCATGGTGAACAGGGCGCCACCGGGGATGCCCTGGCCCTCGATACGGCGGACCTCGTGCTGCAGCGACTCGTCGAAGGCGAGGACGGCCTCGGCGGACACACAGATGGCGTCGCCCTGCAGCTCGATGGGGTGCACATGGGCGCTGTTCTCCGCGAAGAAGACCTGGCCCTGGCCGGAGCAGCGCATCAGCTGCATTTCCTGGCCGGTGGCATTGCCGACGATCCGGCCGCGGAAGCCGGCGCCCTTGTAGCCGAAGTCGACCTTGCCCTGGTAGAGCACCATGCTGCCCTGGCGGGCGAGCACCGGCTGGCCGTCGATGCCGAGGTCGACGCGGATCAGCCTGCTGTTCTGGGGGGTCCAGCGCTGCCCCGTGGGGCTTTCCTTGTACTTGTCCAGTACGACACCGAGGCCGGGGCCGCCGCCCTGGGGCACGGTCGGCGCCTGACCGCCCCCATAGGGAGCGCCCGGGGGCTGCTGTCCCGGCTGGCCGTACGGGGCGGGCCGGCCCTGCGGGGCACCGTATCCGCCGGGCGGCGGCACGGGCTGTCCGTAGGGAGGGGCCTGCGGGGCCTGCTGGCCGGGGTAGCCGCCGGGCGCGGGCTGCGGCGGGCCGTACGGGTCCTGACCGGGCGTCGGCTGGCCGTAGGGGGCCGGCGGCTGCTGCCCGGGCACACCGGGCGGCGGGACCGGGCCGGCCGGCGGGGCCATGGGCGCGGCGAGGGTCGGCGCGTTGTGGACCTGCGGTGCGGTGGGCTGCGGGGGCTGTGGTGCGGCCGGGGGTGCTTCCTGCGGCGCGCCCTGGGGCGGGCCGAACTCGGGCGCGGGCTGCGGGGCGGGCGCCGCGGCGGGCACCCCGAAGGACGGCGCGGGGGCGGCCGGCCCAGGCGGCGGGGCGAAGCCCGGCACGCCCTGTGCCGTGGCGGGCGGCTCGGGCTGTGCCTCGGCCTCTTCGGCGACCTCGCCGCCGAAGTTCTTCAGCAGCGCCTCGAGGCCGCCGTCGAAGCCCTGGCCGACCGCGGCGAACCGCCAGACGTCCTTGAGGTAGAAGTCGCCGAGCATGACGGCGCGTTCGGTGCTGAACTCGCTGCCCGTGAAGGAGTAGCGGGCGACCTCTTCGCCGCCGGCCACGATCCGGAGGTAGCCGGGGCCGATCTGCGAGACCTGCCCTTCGCCGTCCAGCGCGGCGGTGAAGGAGAGCTTCTGGATGTGCGGCGGGATCTTGTCGAGGGTGACCCGGAACGATTCGCTGTCGCCGGCCTGCGCGCCGAGCAGCTGGATCGACTCCTCGGGCGAGGTGGGCTGGTTGAAGAAGATGAAGTACCGGTCGTCGGAGAGCCGCTCGTCGGCGTCCAGGCCGAAGCAGCTGATGTCGAAGGTCAGGCCGGGCCCGGCGATCTGCACACCGACGTACAGATCCGTTCCCGCCGTCAGATCACCGATTTTGGCCTTGTGGCCCCGCTGGAATTCCCTGGCCATACGTAACGCCCGTCCCCCGCTCCGGCTGTGAGTTCTTCTGCGCGGCCAGGCTAACCGCTGGCGCCGACAGCGGGCGATGCCGGGGCGCGGCGGATCTCGTCCGGCCGCGCTCCCTCATTCACCGCGGGCGACGGGAAGATGGGGCAGCCGGTCGGCCGCGACCACCCCTTCGAGGTAGCCACGGGCCCGTTCCGTACGGGGGTAGGACTCCAGCAGACGCCAGAACCGGGGGCCATGGCCGGGGACCAGCAGATGAGCGAGTTCGTGCAGCAGGACGTAGTCGATGACGTACTCCGGCATGCCCTGGAGACGGTGCGAGAGGCGGATGCTGCCCTCGGCCGGGGTGCACGATCCCCAGCGGGTGTTCTGGTTGGTCACCCAGCGCACCGAGGCGGGGCGGGCGCGGCCGTCCAGGTACTGACCGGACAGCCGCCGGGCGCGCTCGGCCAGCTCGCCGTCGCCCAGCATCCGCTTGCTCTCCTGGGCGGCGAGCTTGTCCAGCATGACGGTGACCCAGCGCCGCTCCTCGGCCTCGGACATACGGGCCGGAATCAGGACAACCGTGCGGTCGCCCTCGCGGTACGCGGAGACCGTTCTGCGCCGTCGTGAACTGCGGCGCACCTCGACGGCGCTGGTGACCGGCCCGCCGGCCACGGGACTCGGGGCAGCCCCGCGCGAGGTGTCAGCGGCGCGGCGCAGAGGGGTCTCCCCCGGGCCGTGGGCGGAAGGGTCGGCGGGCACGCGCCCGACGTTACCCGCTGGCGCGGCGGGAAGTCCCGCCCCGCGGACGGTTCGCCACCGAACCACTCCATGGCGTGCACCGCTTGTATGACCATTGCCCACCGCCTGTGGATAACTTCCGCGCCGATCCGCCGCGGGGCGCATGCTGAGAGCCGGACGACGAAGGACGGGGGCGGAGATGAGGCATCCGATGCTCAAGCCCGCGCTGCGGCGCGGCTGGCGGGACAGGGAAACGGTGCGGTTCGGGGTGGCGCCGGCGCATGCGATGGTGGTCGGCCCGGTGGACACGGCGACCGGCAGTTTTCTCTCACTGATCGACGGCACCCGCACCATGCGGCAACTGGTCGAGGAGGCGGCGTTACTGGACCTCCCGCCCGAGCATGTGCGGGGTGTGGTGGACCGGCTCGGCGCCGCCGGGCTGCTGGAAGCCCCCACCGCGGGCGGTCCGGCGGCCGAGGCGGTACGGGCGGACCATGCCGCCTTCGAGCAGCTGCGGCCCGATCTGGCCTCCCTGTCGGTGCAGCATCCGGAGCCCGCGGGCGCGCTGGGCCGGATGGGAGCGCGCCGGGCGATCCGGGCCCGGGTCAAGGGAGCGGGGCGGGTCGGCTCCGCGATCGCGGCACTGCTCTCGGCCTCGGGGGTCGGGCGGGTGGAGGTGTTCGACGGTGGCACGGTCCAGCCGTGGGACGTGCTGCCCGGCGGGCTGCCGGCCGAGCGGATCGGCGAGCGGCGGCGCACTGCCGCGCAACGGCTGGTCCAGCAGTCCTCTCCCTGGAGCGGTACCCCACGGCCCAGGGTCCCGGTCAGCGAATCGGGCGAACCCGGACTGTCGCTCGTGGTGCTCGCCCCGCGGGACGGGCTCGGCGCGTACGCCCCCGACCCGGTGTTGTCCGAGCCGTTGCTCATCGCCGGCATCCCACATCTTTACGCGGGGGTGATCGAGGGCACGGGTGTGGTGGGTCCGTTGGTGCTGCCCGGCGGTTCGGCCTGTGCCCGCTGCGACGAGCTGCGTCGTACGGACGCGGAGCCGGCCTGGCCGCGGTTGCTCGCGCAGTGGCGGTCGGGGCGTGGTGCACCCGCGGTTCCGGCCTGCGATGCCGCGCTGGCAACAACGGTCGCGGGGATCGCCGCCGTCCAGGCGCTGGCGTTCCTCGATGGCGAACTCCCGCCGTGCACAGGGGCACGGATGGAGCTCGCGGCACCGTGTGCGAGCGTGCGGACGGTGCGGATCGAGCCTCATCCGGACTGCGGCTGTGGCGCTGCCGCTTCACCGAGTGCGGCGGGCGCCTCGGATCCTCAGCCGGAACACGCCACAATGACGGAGTAACCCCGGTAGGGGGACAGTGTGAGTTGGAGGGGCGCATGTCTGATCTTCCCCGCAAGGCGGTCACCCGCACCGCCAAGCTGGCCGCGCTGCCACTGGGGTTCGCCGGCCGCGCCACCTGGGGCCTGGGCAAGCGGATCGGCGGCAGATCCGCCGAGATCGTCGGCCGTGAGCTCCAACAGCGCACCGCGGAACAGCTCTTCAAGGTGCTCGGCGAGCTGAAGGGCGGGGCGATGAAGTTCGGGCAGGCGCTGTCCGTCTTCGAGTCGGCGCTGCCCGAGGAGGTCGCCGGGCCCTACCGCGCCGCCCTGACGAAGCTTCAGGAGGCGGCGCCTCCGATGCCGACGAGCACGGTGCACGCGGTGCTGGCGGAGCAGCTCGGCGAGGACTGGCAGGAGCTGTTCGAGGAGTTCGAGGACAAGCCGGCCGCGGCGGCCTCGATCGGGCAGGTGCACCGGGGGGTGTGGCACGACGGCCGCGAGGTGGCCGTCAAGGTGCAGTATCCGGGTGCCGGTCAGGCGCTGCTGTCGGACCTGTCGCAGCTGAGCCGGTTCGCCCGGCTGCTGGGTCCGCTGATCCCGGGCATGGACATCAAGCCGCTGATCACCGAGCTGCGCGACCGGGTGTCGGAGGAGCTGGACTACTCCCTGGAGGCGGAGGCCCAGCGGGCACATGCCGAGGAGTTCGCCGACGACCCGGACGTGGTGGTGCCGGCCGTGGTCCACCAGTGCGACCAGGTGCTGGTGACGGAGTGGATGGCGGGGGTGCCGCTGTCCGAGGTGATCGCGGACGGCACCGACGAACAGCGGGACCGGGCCGGTCAGCTCCTGGCACGCTTCCTCTTCTCCGGCCCCGCCCGTACGGGCCTGCTGCACGCCGACCCGCATCCGGGCAACTTCCGGCTGCTGGCCGGGGACTTCCCGGACGGCCCCGTGGAGGAGTGGCGGCTGGGGGTGCTGGACTTCGGCACCGTCGACCGGCTGCCCGAGGGGCTGCCGCCGACGATCGGTGCCTCTCTGCGGATGACGCTGGACGGCGAGGCGGACGCCGTCTACCAGCTTTTGTGCGAGGAAGGCTTCGTCAAGGAGTCCATCGAGCTGGACCCGGACGCGGTGCTGGAGTATCTGCTGCCGATCATCGAACCCGCGCAGGTGGACGAGTTCACCTTCACCCGGGGCTGGATGCGCCATCAGGCGGCCCGGGTCGGCGATCCGCGCTCCCCCGCCCACCAGTTGGGCAAACAGCTCAATCTGCCGCCCGCATACCTCCTGATCCACCGTGTGACCCTGAGCACGATCGGGGTGCTGTGCCAGTTGGGGGCGACGGTACGGCTGCGTGACGAACTCGAGGCATGGATGCCCGGCTTCGTACCCGAGGAGGAACCGGCCGGCTCGGACCTCGCCGACTTCGGCACCGTCGTCGGCGCGGACATCGGTGAGGAGGCCGTCGAAGGGTCCACGGCCTGAGCCCGCCCGCCGGGCCGCACCGCCTCGGCCGCCCGCTCTGCCGGCAAAGCGGGCGCGGCGGCCCGGGGCTCACCGGCCTCCGTGGCGCGAGGTCTCACCACCAGCTCGAATCCAGGCGTCCCTCGATGGCCCGGATGTTCTCCCGCGCGCAGTTGTCACAGAAGTAGCGGCGTTCACCGTTCTCGACGGAGCACGTCCAGGTCGGCGGGGCGCCCTCGGCCACCGCGCCGCAGCCCGCGCACACCGTGCCGCCGTCGGCCAACTCCGCCTGTTCATGCGTCTTCTGGTCCATCGCCCGACGATATCCCCGCCAACCACAGGAAGCGGGACATAACGCACCACGGGGCCCGCCCTGTCGGACGGACCCCGTTGTGTGGCGGCATCAGTGCGACGCCGTTACTGCATCACGGCCATGGCCAGCGCACGGCGGGCACGCAGCGACGCGCGCTCGGCGCGACGCTGCATACGCCGCGCGGCGGCGAGCCGATGAGCCCTGCGTTCCGATTCGGCCTCCCGGAGGCGTTCGTGCATATGAGCACGCGCCAGGGCTTCTGGGATGAGTTGCATTGCGTGGTTCCTGTTCTGACGCGACTCGATCACGTCGGTGTTCATGGGGACGGGTGTGTCGGTGAAAGTCGGGTTCATCGTGTGGTCCTGCTTCTGGGGGTCCCGTGTGAGGGGACGGTCGATCGTTCCTGTGCCGATGGTGTTCATGCCGCAACCGGGTTCTTACGCGGACGGCCACGCGGACGCTTCCGCGGCACGACGACACCCTGGACGAAGAGCTCGCCGCCCCAGACACCCCACGGCTCACGGCGGTCCTTGGCACCGGCGAGACAGGCCTCACGGACGGGGCAGGTCTGGCACAGCGTCTTGGCGTACTCGACGTCGGCCGGGGACTCGGCGAAGAAGACCTCCGGGTCGTAGGTACGGCACGGAACAGCGGCGCCGAGGCGGTCGATCTCGTCGTCGAGCTCGGTGAGGGGCAGCAAGGAGTTCTCCTGAGGGTCGGGCGGAGGGATCAGGTCGGTTGCTACGGACGGGGTGTGCGTCTGGAGTTGCACGGTGGTGTGTTCCTCGTCTGTTCGGCCCGGCTGGTGGCGGGCGCATGGGCAAACAAAAGGGCCGCGGATCCCGGTGTGGGTTCCGCGGCCCTGGAAGGTGCCGACCTGATCGTGCCGATCAGGCTGGATCTCTCCAGGGTTCGAGGCCGCGGTAGGCCCACATTTCATGCTGCGTCTGGTACTGCTTCCGGGATCCGGCACCATTGGCCGCCGCGAAGGCAAAGGCATTCGCCGATGCCGCCGCTGCTGCTACCGCAGGTGCCTCGGTCGGTCGCGCGGTGCGCTCACTGCGCGTCAGCACAGCGAGGGACTCGGGGCGCGCGACCTCGGTACCGGACAGGCGGCCGAAGCCGGACAGACCGGTGCCAGGGAGCGAGGAGCCGAGCGTGCAGGTGGCGACGACCGAGAGATCGGTCATTTTGTTGGTCTCGATAATGCTGATCACTGGGCTCGCCTCCTCTCGGCGTCTCGGTGGACCGGGAATCCCGTTCCAGGGTGTTCAAGTACAGCACGGATCCATCGGATCTCGGAAGGTTCCGTTGTCTCCGTTGCTTCCGAAGGCTATGGGGATGCGCTCCGCGCGCGCAAACTATTTTTTCGACGAGTTTTTCGCGGCGCCTCCGGGCCCCTCCTCCAAGACCCCCGCGAGCTCCTCGCCGGCACAGATTGCCAGCACATCGCTGCCGTAGCGGTCGAACTTCCGCCGCCCCACTCCTGAGATGACCGCAAGCTCCGATTCGGTTCCCGGAACGGCCTCCGCGATCGCCATCAGTGTCTTGTCGGTGAAGACGCAGTACGCGGGCTGCCGGGAGCGGGCGGCCTGCTCGGCCCGCCACTCGCACAGCCGCTCGTAGAGCGCCTCGTCCAGCTCCGAGGGGCAGTCCTCACACCGCATCAGCTTCATCTCGCCCGCGTCCGTGAGCGTCCTGTTGCAGACCCGGCAGCGGGCCGGGCTGCGGTGCTTGGGGCGCCGTGCCACTGCCGACGCCCCCTCACCGCGCTCGACGCCCCCTGAGACCGCGCCCGGCGTGCGGCGGCCTGCCACTGCCCCGGAGCCCGGCCGCAGGCCGCTCAGGAACCGGCTGGCGCGGCGGGAGGCCCGCCCGCCCGGAGAGCGCGCCAGCGACCAGGACAGCCCCAGATGCAGCCGGGCACGGGTGACGCCGACATACAGCAGCCGGCGTTCCTCCTCTATCTGCTCGTCGGTCTTGGCGTAGGTGATCGGCATCATGCCTTCGGTGAGACCGACCAGGAAGACGGCCTCCCACTCCAGGCCCTTGGCGGCGTGCAGGGACGCGAGGGTCACGCCTTCGACCGTCGGCGCGTGCTGCGCGTTGGCCCGTTCGTCCAGCTCGGCGACGAGGTCGGCGAGGGTGGCTGCGGGCCGGGCCTCGGCGAAGTCCTCGGCGAGCCGCACCAGTGCCGCCAGGGATTCCCAGCGGTCCCGCACCGCCCCGGAGCCGGCCGGGGGCCGGCTGGACCAGCCCATGTCGCTGAGCACCGCCCGCACCTCGGACGGCAGGTCCACCGCGTCGTCGAGCAGCGCGTCGTTGGACCCGAAGCGGGCGGCGCCCCGCAGCTTGACGCCTGCCTCACGCACCTCCGGCCGCTCGAAGAACCGCTCGGCGCCCCGCAGCTGATACGGCACACCGACATCGGCCAGCGCCTGCTCGTAGACCTCGGACTGGGCGTTGATGCGGAAGAGGACGGCGATCTCGCCGGCCGACACACCGGAAGCGATCAGGTCACGGATCCGGCGGGCGGTGCCCTCGGCCTCGGCGGGCTCGTCGGCGTACTCCGTGTACACGGGCTCGGGGCCCGCCTCGCGCTGCGAGATCAGCTCCAGGCGGTGTTCGGCCGCCCGCCCCTTGGCCTGGGAGAGCAGGCCGTTGGCGAGGTGCACGACCTGGGGACTGGAGCGGTAGTCGCGGACGAGCTTGACGACCGTCGCGTTCGGATGGCGGGTGCGGAAGTTGAGGAGGTGGTCGGGGGTGGCGCCGGTGAAGCTGTAAATCGTCTGGCTGGCGTCGCCGACCACGCAGAGGTTGTCGCGGTCCCCCAGCCACAGCTCCAGCAGCCGCTGCTGGAGCGGGCTGACGTCCTGGTACTCGTCGACGACGAAGTGCTGATACTGCGCACGGACCTGCTCGGCGATGTCGTGCCGGTCCTGCAGCACACCGACCGTGAGCAGCAGCACATCCTCGAAGTCGATGCTGCCCCGGTCGCGCTTGAGCTGTTCGTACGTCCCGTAGATCTGCCCGATCTCGGCCGGGTCGCGCGGGGCCTCGCGACCCGCCTTGGCGACCGCCGCCGGATAGTCGGCCGGGACGGTCTGGGTGACCTTGGACCACTCGATCTCGGCCGTGACATCGCGCAGCTCATTGCGGTCGAGCCGGATGCGGCAGCGGGCGGCGGCCTCGGCGACGAGCTGGATCTTGCGCTCCAGCAGCCGCGGAACCTCGCCGCCGACCGCCTTCGGCCAGAAGAACTGGAGCTGCCGCAGGGCCGCGGAGTGGAACGTCCTGGCCTGGACCCCGCCCGCGCCGAGCTGACGCAGCCGGCCGCGCATCTCACCGGCAGCGCGGGCAGTGAACGTGACAGCAAGCACACTCGCGGGCTGCAGAATCCCGGCCCGTACCCCGTAAGCGATCCGGTGGGTGATCGCGCGGGTCTTGCCCGTGCCGGCACCCGCCAGCACACACACCGGACCGTGCAGAGCCGTCGCGACCTCGCGCTGCTCGGGGTCGAGCCCGTCGAGCACCCCGTCCGCCGAGTCAGGCACCTGCGGGAAAAGAGAGGAGTCCGTTGCTGCTGTCACCCCGCCATGCTGCCAGGTCCGCCGAGACGCCCGGGAAACCTGTCCACAGCCGCCGGACCCCGGTCGTACGCATCCCGTCCGCTGTGGACAACGGACGGTGCGCGGCCGCGGCGAGTGCTTTGCTTTGTTCCGGCGGTCGGATGGCGGCGGGCGGATGGCGGCGGGCTGCGGGCAGATGGGCGCCGGCGGGTTTTCGGCGGGGCTGGGTGCGGGGCTGGGGCTCGGCCTGGGGCTGGGCTCGGCCCGGGGCTGGGCTCGGCCCGGGGCTGGGGCTGGGGCTGGGGCTGGGGACAGTTTTGAGGGGTGGCTCTGGTCGGTGGGGGTTGGGGTGGGGCGGGGGCGGGGGCGGGGTCCCCCCCAGCCAGCTGGCGCAGGCCTCGGTAGCCGGCGCGCGGGAGGGGGGCGGGCTCTGCCGCCATGCCGCCCGTGGGCCCCCGTCCCCTTGCTGGCGCAGGCCGCTCGGGAGGCCGGGAATGGCTGAGGGGTGATGTGCGTTGAGTTCCTTGGCCGCGCCGGGTACGGATGCGGGTGGTATTGGATCAAGACTTATCGAAGGAGCGCAGGGCGCATGGCGGGCACTGTGACGATGTACAGCACGACCTGGTGCGGTTACTGCCGTCGGCTGAAGGGCCAGATGGACCGCGAGGGCATCGCATACACCGAGATCAACATCGAGCAGGACCCGGATTCCGCGGCGTTCGTGGAGAAGGCGAACGGCGGCAACCAGACGGTGCCGACCGTGCTGTTCCCGGATGGGTCGACGCTGACCAACCCGTCCCTGGCGCAGGTCAAGGAGAAGGTCGGGGCCTGAGCGCCGGACGCTTCACCGCCGCCTTGACGGAGTGACCGCTCCGCTCGGCGGCGGCGGGGTGGGTGCTCAGCTGCCTGGAGGGCTGCGCGGCCACCGTGGCTGCTGCAGCGTTCCTGACACACGCGGCGAGGCCGCCTCCCAGTAGTGCGCCGCCCCGCGCGAGCAGCTTCGTCCGGGGCGCTCCGTGGCGGGCGGCCCGGGGCCACGGGAACCGTCCCGTCCCGCGTGAGTGGCTTTCGTACCGCATGCGAACGTGAGCGGTCTCATGCCGCATGCGCGGCCCCGATCCGTACCAGTGGCTCCGTCGGCATGATCAGTTCCAAGGGCCGTCGGCCGTCCCGCCCAGGGGATTCGGCCGGCGGCCCTTGTCCGTGCCTCATGGCGTCGTGGCATCCCGGCGCATCAGGCCATCCCGATGGCCAGGTCATGAAGCAGGACGCCCAGGCATCCGGACGCCAGGCCATCGCGGCGCCAGAGCATCACAGCGCCCAGGCATCACAGCGTCAGGACATCACGGCGTCAGGCGTGCCGGTGCCCTGTGCACCGGCCGCCCACCACCCCCCGCTCACGGCTTGGGCAGCGGCTTGCCGTACCAGAGTTCGATGAGGCGGGCGGCGATGGAGATGCCGTACGGCGGGAGGACCTCGCCGGATTCGAAGGCGGCGCGCAGGTCCTCGCGGGAGAACCAGCGGGCCTCTTCGATTTCCTCGCCGTCGACCTGGATCTCGGAGGAGGTGGCGCGCGCCATGAAGCCCAGCATCAGGCTGGAGGGGAAGGGCCAGGGCTGGCTGGCGATGTATTCGACGTCGCCGACGACGACACCGGCCTCCTCGAAGACCTCGCGGGCCACCGACTGCTCGATGGACTCCCCCGGCTCGACGAAGCCCGCGAGGGTGGAGAAGCGACCTTCGGGCCAGTGGACCTGGCGGCCCAGGAGGGCGCGGTCCTCCTCGTCGGTGACGAGCATGATCACGGCGGGGTCGGTGCGCGGGTAGTGCTCCGCGCCGCAGGCCGGGCAGCGGCGGATATGGCCGGCGGCGGCGATGACGGTGCGTTCGCCGCAGCGTGAGCAGAAGCGGTGCAGCCGCTGCCAGTTCTCGAGGGCGACGGCGTGGACGAGGAGGCCGGCGTCGCGGGGGGAGAGCAGCAGGCCCGCCTCGCGCAGGCCCGCCGGGCGCGCGGACTGGTCCATGCGGCCGGGCAGCGAGTCCTTCTGGAGGGCGAAGTAGCTGACGCCTTCGTCGTCGGTGCCCAGGTAGTAGCGGTGCGCCTCGGTCAGCGGTGCCTCGAAGGACGGCGTCGTGATCAGCTCGGTGCGGCCGTCGGGGGTGTCGTCGATCAGCGCCTGACCGCCGGACACCACGAAGACGCGCGTCGTCGGGTGGCTCCAGGCCGCCGCCAGCCAGGCCTCGTCGAGGCGGTGATGGGCGGAGCGGTCGATTCCGCTCGGCGCGCTGAAGGTGAGCGGCCGGTCGGCGCTGTGGTCGGTCCAGGTGGTCACTGCTGTTTCCAACTCCCCCTATGGCGTGGGTGATTGCTGCGTACGGGCGCGGGTCGGTACGGCGGTGCGCGCGGTCAGGCCGTGTGCCAGGTCTCCGCCAGGTCGCCCCACAGGTGGGCGGCGGTCTCGACGCCCTTCATCAGCAGGTCGAGCTCGACCTTTTCGTTCGGTGCGTGCCAGCCGTCGGACGGGATGGAGATGCCGAGGAAGAGGACCGGGACGCCGAGGACGTCCTGGAGGTCGGCGGCCGGTCCGGAGCCGCCCTCGCGGGTGAAGCGGATCTTCTGGCCGAAGGCCCGGCCCATGGCGCGGACGACGGACTGGAGCGCGGGGTGGTCGAGCGGGGTGAGGCAGGGGCGGGTGGCGCCCCAGAAGGAGATCTCGTGGCGGATGCCGGCCGGGAGGCTCGCTGCGACCCAGTCGCGTACGGACTGCTGCACGGCGGCCGCGTTCTGTCCCGCGACCAGCCGGAAGGACAGCTTGAGCTGTGCGGTGGCGGGCACGATCGTCTTGCCGCCGGGGCCTTGGTAGCCGCCGCCGATGCCGTTGACCTCGGCGGTGGGGCGGGCCCAGATGCGTTCCAGGGTGGTGCTTCCGGCCTCGCCGAGGGGGGCGTGGGAGTGCGCGGTGCGCAGCCACTCCTCCTCGTCGAAGGGGAGCTCGGCGAAGAGTTCCCGTTCGCGGTCGGTGAGTTCGATCATGCCGTCGTAGAAGCCGGGGACGGCGACGCGGCGGTCGGTGTCGTGCAGCGCGGCGGCCAGCCGGGCGGCCTCGGTGGCGGGGTTGGGGACGGCGCCGCCGAACGATCCGGAGTGGATGTCCTGGTCGGGGCCGTAGAGGTCGATCTGGCAGTCCGTCAGGCCGCGCATACCGGTGCACACCGTGGGGGTGTCCTTGGACCACATGCCGGTGTCGGAGACGATCACCGCGTCGCAGGCGAGGCGGTCGGCGTGCTTTTCGATCAGGGCCGGGAAGTTCGGTGAGCCGGACTCCTCCTCGCCCTCGATCAGCAGCTTGAGGTTGACGGCGGGGGCGGTGCGACCGGTCGCGGCGAGATGCGCGCGCACGCCCAGGGTGTGGAAGAAGACCTGGCCCTTGTCGTCGGCGGCACCGCGGGCGTAGAGCTTGCCGTCGATGGTCTGCGGCACGAAGGGGTCGGTGTGCCAGCCGTCCTCGCGGGCGGCGGGCTGGACGTCGTGGTGGCCGTAGACGAGCACGGTCGGCGCGGACGGGTCGCCGGAGGGCCATTCGGCGAAGACCGCGGGCAGGCCGCCGGTCTCCCAGATCTCGGCGGTCGGGAAGCCGGTGTCGGTGAGCTTCGCGGCGAGCCATTCGGCGCTGCGGCGTACATCGCCGGCGCGCTCCGGGTCGGCGGACACGGAGGGGATGCGCAGCCACTCGGCGAGGTCTTCGAGGAAGGCTTCGCGGTGGAGGGTGAGGTACGCGTGGACGGCGCTGTCCGGGGTTGTGCTCATACGACCGAGCCTATCGGCCTTCCGGGGGAGGCCGGTCGGCGGTCTCGCCGAGCAGGATGCGTTCGAGCCCGGCCCGGCCGGGGAGCCGGGCGGGTCTGACCACCTCGCCGCTGCGGACGTAGAGGAAGGCGGCGTCGACGGCGGAGGGCTCCAGGCCGTACCGCTCGGCCCAGGCGAGGCGGTAGACGGCCAGCTGGAGGGGGTCGGCGGTGTGGGCGCGGCCGGTTTTCCAGTCGACGATCTCGAAGCGGTCGCCGTCGGGGCCGGGCTCCTTGTAGACGGCGTCGATCCGGCCGCGGATCACCCGGCCCGCGAGGGTCAGCTGGAAGGGGGCCTCGACCCGGTAAGGCGTGCGGTGGGCGTAGGGGGTGCGGGCGAAGGCTTCCTTGAGGGCGTCGAGGTCGTGCTCGTCGACGATCTCGGTTTCCTCGCCCGGTTCGGCGCCGGGCAGTTCGTCGGGGCCGAGCAGCGGCAGCGTGAGCTCTTCGAAGCGGGATTCGACCCAGGCGTGGAAGCGGGTGCCCCGGCGGGCGCCGGGCTGTGGCGGGCGCGGCATGGGGCGGGCGAGCTCGCGGGCGAAGCCGTTCGGGTCGGCGGCGAGGCGGAGGAGCTGGGTGGCGCTGAGCGCGGACGGCAGCGGGACGTCGCGGACGGTCGCGCGGGCGCGGCGCAGCTCGGCGGCGAGCGCGTCCAGATCGCGGTCCCAGGAGCCGACGGTGCGGCGCTCCTCGGGGAGGAGGGAGTGGGGGGCGGTGTCCTCGTCGGGAAGGGCGATGTCGTCGGGATGGGCGGTGCCCTCGTGGTGGGTGGTGACGGGGTCGGGGTGGCTGGTGTCGGCCGTGTGGGCCGCGTCGGCCGGGTCGGTGAGGTCGGGCTCGGTGGAGCGCTGGGCGACGATGCGGGGGCGGGGTGCGGGCCGGGCCGCCGCGGGGGCGGGCGCGGTCCCGTTCCCGGCCCGACCCTGCGTCTGGGCCCGGGCCTCGGCCTCGGCCTCGGCGGTGTCGTACGCCGGGACGTCGTGCACCGCGGCGTCCTCGGACGGGCCGGCGTCGGACGGGCCGGCGTCGGACGGGCCGGCGTCGGACGGGCCGGCGTCGGACGGGCCGCCTTCGAAGGCATCAGCTTCGAAAGGGTCCGCCTCGAAAGAACCCGCCGCGAAGGGGCCGGCATCGGGCACGTCGTACGCCGCGGCGTCCTCGAACGGGTCGGCTTCCCGGAGGCCGAATGCGTCGGTCTCGGGTACGTCGTACGGGTCGTAAGGGTCCGGTTCCCATGTGTCGTCCGGCGGGGGCGGCGGCCAGTCGGGGTCGTGGGCGGAGAGGGAGGGCGCGGCGGACGCGGAGACGGTCGCCTGCTGCCCCGCCTGCTGCCCCGTCCGGCGTTCCAGGTGGGCGCGGACCGTGGCCGCGGCGGCGCGGCGGCGGGCGGTGGCGGTGGGGTCGAGGGGCAGCGGCCAGGCCTGTTCCGTGGCGGCCTCGGAGAGGGCCGGGTTCTCCTCGCCGTCCTCGGGGGCCGCGGCCCAGTGCTCGATCTCGCCGTGTCCGGCTTCGCAGTGCTCGCGCAGGGCCTCCAGGAAGGCGGACGGGCCGCGCGGCCGCTTCTGCTGGGGGCCCCACCAGTGGCCGGAGCCGAGCAGCAGGGAGCGGGGGCGGGTGAAGGTGACATAGCCGAGGCGGAGTTCCTCGGTTTCCTGGTGCTGCTTCATCGCCTCCTTGAAGGATTTCAGGCCGCGGGCGGTCCATTCCCCGACGTCGGGGAGGGTCGCCGCGTCGCCGCGCAGGGCGTGCGGGAGGACCTTGGGGCGGCTGGTCCAGGACTCGCGGGCCTGTTCACTGGGGAATTGCTTGCCGACCAGGCCGGGTACGGCGACGACGTCCCATTCCAGGCCCTTGGATTTGTGGGCGGTGAGCACTTTGACGGTGTTGTCGCCGCCGGGGAGGGAGCTGTCGAGGCCCTTCTCGTACTGGACGGCGGTGCGCAGAAAGCCGAGGAAGGCGAGGAGGGTGGCGTCGCCGTCGAGGGATTCGCCGCCCTGTTTGGCGGCGAATCCGGCCGCGATGTCGAGGAAGGTGCCGAGGGTTTCGCGGCGGCGGGCGGCGAGGGCGTGCGGGGATGCGGACAGCTCGACTTCCAGGCCGGTGGCGGCGAGCACCCGGTGGAGCACGTCCATGAGGGGGTCGCCGAGGGAGCGGCGCAGGTCGCGGAGTTCGGTGGCGAGGTAGGCGAAGCGCACCCGTGCCTCGGCGGAGAACGGGAGGCCGTCGTCGGGTCCTTCGGCTTCCAGGAAGGTGTCGAGTGCGTCGGCGAGCGAGATGGTCTCGGCGGGGTCGACGCCCTCGACGGCCTCGGCGAGGCGTTGTCCGGGGTCGTCGGACGGGCCGCCGTGGTGGACGAGGGTGCGGGCGCGGCGGCCGAGGAGCGCCAGGTCGCGGGGGCCGATCCGCCAGCGCGGGCCGATCAGCAGGCGGACCAGGGCGGCGTTGGCCGTGGGGTCCTGGAGCACCTCGCAGACGGCGACGAGATCGGCGATCTCGGGCAGATGCAGCAGCCCGGAGAGGCCGACGACCTCTACGGGGATGTCCCGGGCGACCAGTTCGCCCTGGATGCGGGCGAAATCACCGGCGGTGCGGCAGAGGACAGCGATTTCTCCGGGTGGGGTGCCGGTGTGGACGAGGTGGGCGAGGGAGTCGGCGAGCCAGGTGAGCTCTTCGGCGTGGGTGGGCAGCAGGGCGCAGCGGACGAGGCCGTCGCGCTCGGCGCCGGGGGCGGGGCGCAGGGCTTCGACGCCTTCGTGCATCCGGCGGAGGGGGGCGGCGAGGCCGTTGGCGAGGTCGAGGAGGCGGCCGCCGCTGCGGCGGTTCTCGCTGAGGGCGTACCGGCGGGCGGGGGTGCCGTCCTGGAAGGGGAAGTGGGCGGGGAAGTCGTCGAGGTTGGCCACGGAGGCGCCGCGCCAGCCGTAGATGGCCTGGCAGGGGTCGCCGACGGCGGTGACGGCGTGACCGGTGGCGTCCCCGGCCCCGGACCCGGCCTCGTCTCCGGCCCCGGAGCCGGCACCGAAGAGGCCGGAGAGCAGCAGGCGTTGGGCGACGGAGGTGTCCTGGTACTCGTCGAGGAGGACGACGCGGAATTCGTCGCGCAGAATGCGGCCGACTTCCGGGCGGGTGGTGGCGAGGGTCGCGGAGTGGGCGATCTGGTCGCCGAAGTCGAGGAGGTCGCGGCGGCGCTTTTCGCTGCGGTAGGCGGTGACGAGGTCGAGCAGTTCCAGGCGGCCGCGGGCGGTTTCGGGGGCCTTGCGCAGGTCCGCGTTGGTGAGTTTCACACCGTCGAGGGCGGCGAGGAGCTCGCTGTCGTAGGCGCGGAGTGCGGCGGGGTCCACGAGGTGTTCGGCGAGCTCGGCGTCCAGGGCGAGGAGGTCCTCCACGAGGGAGGGCAAGGAGGTGGTGAGCGCCGGGTAGGGGCCGGGGGCGGCGCGCAGGGTACGGGCGGCGAGCTGGAAGCGGGTGGCGTCGGCGAGGAGCCGGGCGCTGGGTTCCAGGCCGATGCGCAGGCCGTGGTCCTTGAGGAGCTGGCCGGCGAAGGCGTGGTAGGTGGAGATCCGCGGCTCGCCGGGGGGCTGGTCGCCGGTGGCGGGCGGAAGGGCGTCGGGGTCGGTGACGCCGGCGGCGAGCAGGGCGGCCCTGACGCGTTCGGCGAGTTCTCCGGCGGCTTTGTTCGTGAAGGTCAGCCCGAGGACCTGTTCGGGGGCGACCTGGCCGGTGCCGACCAGCCACACCACGCGGGCGGCCATGACCGTGGTCTTGCCGGATCCGGCTCCGGCCACGATGACCTGCGGGGCGGGCGGGGCGGTGATGCACTCCGTCTGCTCCGGGGTGAACGGGATGCCGAGCAGCTCCTTGAGCTGCTCGGGGTCGGTGAGGCGAGCTGACACAGCAAGAACCGTAACGGCCGCCACTGACAGTCGCCGTCGCCGGCTTCGTCGTCGCAGGTCACGGGGCAGAGTCGGGGCACGGGGCCATGGCCGGGGCACGGGGCCATGGCCGGGTCACGGCGGTGGCTCGCGGCCGCCCGGCGGCCGGGCGTCCCGCCCGCTCACTCCACGATGTGCCGCCCCTCCGGCTGGGCGCTGCACGAGGCCCGGAAGGAGCAGTGGGTGCAATGGCTGCCGGTGGTGGGCGTGAACCGTTCCTCCAGCACGCGGCCCGCGGCGGTGGCGAGGAGTTCGCCGACCCACTCCCCGTCCAGCGGCTGCTGCGCCTGTACGGCGGGCAGCGCGTCGCCGCCCTCCTTCTGGGGTGCGCCCAGCCGCAGATGGACCAGTTCCGCGCCGCCCGGTTCGGGGGTGCGGCCGTCGAAGGCGTCGTCGACCGCGCCTTCGCGCACCGCGAGCTGGTAGACGGCGAGCTGGGGATGGCGGGCGACTTCGGGGCCGGTCGGTTTCTGTTTGCCGGTCTTGAAGTCGACGACATACGCCCGGCCCTGTGTGTCCTGGGAGACGTGGTCCATGCTGCCGCGGATACGGACCTCGTAGGCACCGGCCCGGAGGGTGAGGTCGAAGCCGTGCTCGGTGGCGACGGTGTCCCGGCCGCGGGTCTCGCGTTCCATGACGTGCCAGCGCAGGAAGCGCTCCAGGGCGGCGCGCGCATGGTCCTTTTCCTGGCGTGACTTCCAGGGGGCGTCGAAGGCGAGGGCGTCCCATACGGAGTCCAGGCGCTCCATGAGGACGGTCAGATCGGCGGGGGTGCGGCCGGAGGCGACCTCGTCGGCGAGCACATGGACGACGTTGCCGAAGCCCTGGGCGGCGGTGGCCGGGGTGTCCGCCTTGACCTCGCGGCCCAGGAACCACTGGAGGGAGCAGGTGTGGGCGAGCTGGTCGAGGGCGCTGCCGGAGAGGACCACGGGACGGTCGCGGTCGCGCAGCGGGACGCTGCTGTGAGTGGGTTCGTGCAGGCCCCACCAGTTGTCCGGGTGGGCGGCCGGCACCAGGGGATGGTGGTCGTCGTCGTGCAGCGCGGCCAGTTTCGCGAGCCGCTGGGCGGCGGCCTCGCGCAGCGCGGGGGTGGCCGCGGGGTCGACGGTGGTGGCGCGCAGCTCGGCGACCAGCGCGGCCACCGAGAGGGGGCGGCGGGGGCGGCCGGTGATGTCCTGAGGGGTGACGCCCAGCTCGGTGAGGAAACGGGACGGCTGGTCGCCGTCGTCGGCCGCGGCCTTCACGGCGGTGACGACCAGGCGTTCGCGGGCGCGGGTGGTGGCCACGTAGAACAGCCGGCGTTCCTCGGCGAGCAGCGCGCCCGGGGTGAGCGGTTCGGCCAGGCCGTCGCGGCCGATCCGGTCGGCCTCCAGGAGCGAGCCACGCCGGCGCAGGTCGGGCCAGAGGCCTTCCTGGACGCCGGCGACGACGACGAGCCGCCATTCCAGGCCCTTGGCACGGTGGGCGGTCATCAGCCGTACGGCGTCGGGGCGGACGGCGCGGCGGGTGAGGGTGTCGGCGGCGATGTCCTGGGCGTCGAGTTCCTCCAGGAAGTTGAGGGCGCCGCGGCCGCCGGTGCGTTCCTCGGCGCGGGCCGCGGTCTCGAACAGGGCGACGACGGCGTCCAGATCCCGGTCGGCGTTGCGGCCGGCGGCGCCGCCGCGGTGGGCGGCCCGCTCCAGGCGCTGCGGCCAGGGGGTGCCGTCCCACAGCTCCCACAGGGCCTGCTCGGCGGTGCCGCCGCCGGCCAGCAGTTCGCGGGCCTTGCGCAGCAGCAGGCCCAGGCGCTGGGCGCCGCGCGCGTAGGCGGGGTCGTGGGCCACCAGGCGCTGGGGTTCGGCGAGTGCCCGGGCGATCAGCTCGTCGGAGGGCCGCGGCAGCGGTTGTCCGGCGGCGCGCTCCTCCTCGCGCAGGGCGCGGCCCAGGCGGCGCAGGTCGGCGGAGTCCATCCCGCCCAGCGGGGAGGCCAGCAGGTCGAGCGCGGTTTCGGCGTCGAGCCACCAGGGGGTGGCGGGGGTGGGGGTGACCCCAGTGGATGCGCCGGCACCAGGGGCATCCGGAACGGGCTCGTTCACGTCAGGTGCGCCCGGCCCTGCCTCGTCCGCATCGGATCCGCCGGGCCCTGCCTCGCCCCCATCGGCCTCGTCCCCACCGGGTTCGCCCACACGGGACGCGTCCACAACAGATGCGCCCCCACCGGCCTCACCCCCACCGGCCTCATCCACACCGGCTTCACCACCACCGGCCCCGGCGCCACCATCGACAGCATCGGCCAGCTCACCCTCGACAGCATCGGCCAGCTCACCATCGGCAGCCCCACCCGGCTCCTGCCGGAGGGCGGCCCGTGCCGCCGCCCGGAGGGCCGTCAGCAACGGGGCGACGGCGGGTTCGTGGCGCAGCGGCAGATCGTCGCCGTCGATGTCGAGCGGTACGCCGGCAGAGGTGAGCGCCCGGCGCACGGCGGGGAGCGAGCGCCCTCCGGCGCGGACGAGGACGGCCATCTCGCGCCAGGGCACCCCGTCCTCCAGGTGGGCACGCCGCAGGATGTCGGCGATGTTGTCGAGTTCGGCGCCGGGTGTCGGGTACGTGTACACCTCGACGCGGCCGCCGTCCCGTACGGGCGCGGGCTCGCGGTGGGCGCGGACCTTCTGGGCGGGCAGCCGGGTGAGCGGCATCCGGCGGGTGAGCAGCCGGGTGGCCGCGAGCAGGGTGGCGCCGGAGCGCCGGGAGGTGCCGAGTACGGCCACCGGGGCGGGGGTGCCGTCGCCGCGCCGGAAGGTCTCGGGGAAGTCGAGGATGCCGTTGATGTCGGCGCCGCGGAAGGCGTAGATCGACTGGTCGGGGTCGCCGAAGGCGATGAGGGTGCGGCCCGGGGAGCCCGGTGTGCCGGTGGCCCCGTGGTTGCCGGCGAGCGCGCGCAGCAGCCGTACCTGGGCGACGTCGGTGTCCTGGTACTCGTCGACATAGACCGCGTCATAACTACGGGCCAGCTGCGCCGCGACATCGGTGTGTTCGGCGAGCAGCACCGCGCGGTGCACCAGCTCGGCGTAGTCCAGGACACCCTGGGCGTCCAGGACGTCGAGGTATTCGGCGAGGAAGGCGGCCGCGGCGCTCCAGTCGGGGCGGCCGGTGCGCCGGGCGAAGGCGCCGAGGGCCTCGGGGCCCAGGCCCAGTTCGCGGCTGCGGGCGAGCACCGCGCGGACCTCGTCGGCGAACCCGCGGGTGGTCAGGCAGGCCCGCAGTTCGTCCGGCCAGCTCACCAGGGCGCGGCCGGCGCCGGCCAGCTCCGCCTGTCCTTCGAGGAGCTCACGGACGACGAGGTCCTGCTCGGGTCCGGACAGCAGCCGCAGGGGGTCGGCGAAGAGGTCGGCGTCCTGGTGGGCGCGGACCAGGGCGTAGCAGAAGGAGTGGAAGGTCGTCGCCTGCGGGATGCCCGCCCGCCGTCCGCCGACGGCCGTACCGGGACGCCCGTCGGGCTGCCCCTCAAGAGCGGCCAGCCGGGCCGCGAGCCGGTCGCGGAGTTCGACGGCGGCCTTGCGGCTGAAGGTGAGGACGAGGATCCGCTCGGGGTCGTCGCCGGCCCGTACCCGGCGGGCCACCGACTCCACCAGGGTGGTGGTCTTGCCGGTGCCCGGCCCGGCCAGGACCAGCAGCGGCCCGTGCCGGTGGTCAACCACGGCGCGCTGGGCTGCGTCCAAGTCAGGAGGATCCACCCGCCCCGGCGGGGTGCGCACCAGTCGGTACGCGCCCGCGGCAGCCCGCCGCGCCGCCCGGTGGGGCTGCTGCGTCGGCGGGGCGGCCGAGAAGGAGGAACTCACGTGGATCGCCGGTCCTGAGGAGGTGCTCGTCGTGGTGCGTGGGTGGTGCGATGGGGGTCCCCCCGGACGGGGTCCGGAGGAGCGCCGCGGTGCGGGCCGCCGGCCGGGAAATCGGTCCGGCGGTGCGGTGCGCGGCGGGGCCGTCCTCGTGACGGCAGTGCCCGACGCTACGCGAGTCGGCACCCGGGCCGCAGCGCGCCCCACGAGCCGTCGCGCACCGCCGCCGGTACCAGCGCGTCCCATGAGCCGCCGCGCACCGCCGTCGGCACTACGGAGCGGCGCCGCCGTTCTGCTGCCCGTCCCAGCGGGCCCGCCGCATGTCGAGCCTCGGTATATGGTCCTCGGCCTCCTGGGCCGCGGTGCGCAGGGGGGTGCCTTCCTCCCGGTAGTGCGCCAGTGCGCGCAGTTCGCTGCCGGGCAGCAGCCGGCCGTCCGCGCGCACCACCCGCCACCAGGGCACCGCGCCGCCGTAGAGCGCCATCACCCGCCCCACTTGGCGCGGCCCGCCGCCGCCCGCCGAGGGCAGCCCTTCGGGCGGCTCCTCGTCCCTGAGCCACTCCGCGACGTCCCCGTACGTCATCACCCGGCCCGCCGGGATCAGCTCGGCGACGGCGAGGACCCGCTCCGCGTAGGCGGGCAACTCACCTTCCGCCGTTTCTCCGGTCCCACTCATTCGGTCCATCCTGCCGCACGGCACCGACAATGGGAGCGGACACACGGTCCCGCACCCCCGGGAGGTCGGCGGCAAGGCGCCGTCAGCCACGGTGCGGGGGAGGATGTTCCGCTTCCCGCACCCCCGAAATGCACCCTGATGCCCCCCTCCAACGGTCGGCCGTGCCACCATCTTCCGGACGGTGACTGGTGATACGAGATCAAGAAGAGACGGCCGAGCAGCAGGGTGCAGCGCCTCCACGGGAGGCGGGCGCCCCTGAGGCGCTGGCCGTCGACGCCGCCGGCACCGCTCCCGGACCGGCCGCTGTGACCGAGCGGCCCGAGCGGCAGCAGGTGGCGCGACAGGGGAAGCACCAACGGAAGCCGGTCACGGCTTCCGCTACCGAAAAGGCGAGCACGATCGAGAAGGCCGAACGACCCGGGGCGCCCCAGAGGCCGGAAGGGCCCAAGGAGCCCGAGCCCAGCGAGCGGCACGAGGAGGAGCGGGACAGCGAGCAGCCCGAGGAGGAGCAGGTCCGGCACGACCAGGGCGAGGAGCAGATGTCCGGCACGGCCCGCAGCAAGCCCCGTACGGGCTCGCACCGTGCCGATCTGAGCGCCGACGAGTACGGCGAGTTCCACGTCGACCGGGTCTCCGGCGACGAGCCGCTGCTGCCCGCGCGGGTGCACCGGCCCTCCGACCTGCTGCGGCTGCTGCTCGGCATCGCCGGGATCGCGCTCGTCCTCGGCCTCGCCACGTTCGCCCACGGCACCACCCAGGGCCTGGAGAACGACATCGGCAGCGGTGCGAAGGCGGCGCCGCCGCTGCTGATCAACCTGGCGGGGCTGACCTCCAGCGTCGCGGTGCTGATCGTGCCGGTGGCGTTCGCCGTCGAGCGGCTGATCAAGCGGGACGGACTGCGGATCGCGGACGGGGTGCTCGCCGCCGTCCTCGCCCACGGGGTGTCGCTGGCCACCGACCTGTGGGTGGCCGAGGCCGCCCCGCCGTCCATCCGGGACGCGCTGACCCAGACCCTCGACAACGGTTCCCTCTCCGCTCCGGTGCACAGCTACCTGGCGCCCGTGATCGCCTATATGACGGCGGTGGGCATGTCGCGGCGGCCCCGTTGGCGGGTCGCGATGTGGTGCGTGCTGCTGCTGGACTCGTTCGCGGTGCTGGTCGGCCGGTACACCACACCGTTCGCGATCGTCACGACCGTGCTGATCGGCTGGACCGTCGCCTACGGCACCCTCTACGCCGTCGGCTCCCCCAACGTCCGTCCCACCGGCCAGAACCTCCTCGCGGGGCTGCGCCGGGTCGGTTTCCACCCGGTTTCCGCGCTGCGGGCGGAGGACGCCACCGGCGCGGAGCAGTCCGAGCACGCCGACCGCGGCCGCCGCTATCTCGTCACCCTGGAGGACGGCCCGCCGATCGATGTCACGGTCGTCGACCGCGAGCAGCAGGCGCAGGGCTTCTTCTACCGCGTGTGGCGCCGGCTGTCTTTGCGCGGCATCAATCAGCGCCGCAGTCTGCAGTCGCTGCGCCAGGCGCTGGAGCAGGAGGCGCTGCTGGCGTATGCGGCCATCGCGGCCGGTGCCAACGCCCCCAAGCTGATCGCCACCTCCGAGCTCGGCCCGGACGCGGTGATGCTGGTCTACGAGCACATCGGCGGCCGCAGCTTCGACTCGCTGGCCGACGAGGAGATCACCGACGCGCTGATGCACAGCGCCTGGCGGCAGGTCGAGGCGCTGCAGTCACGGCGGATCGCGCACCGGCGGCTGGTCGGTGACGCGCTGCTGGTGGACCGTTCCGGCCATATCGTGCTGACCGAGCTGCGCGGCGGGGAGATCGCGGCCGGTGATCTGGTGCTGCGGATGGACATCGCCCAGCTGCTGGCCACCTGCGGGCTGCGGGTCGGCGCCGAGCGGGCGGTGGCCGCGGCCGTCGAGGTGCTGGGTCCGGACGCGGTCGCCGACAGCCTTCCGCTGCTGCAGCCGATCGCGCTGAGCCGCACCACCCGCGCGACGCTGCGCCAGCTGGCCCGGGAGCGTGCCAAGCGGGAGCGGGAGGCGGTGCTGGAGGCCTCGCAGGCCGCCAAGGAGGCACGGGAGGCCCGCGACGCGGCGGGCCCGAAGGACCGCAAGACGATCCGGGCCGAGCGGCACGCGGAGAAGAACGCCGAGAAACGGGCCCTGGACGAGGCGACCGAGGAGGCCCGTGAGGAGGATCTGCTGGCGCAGATCCGCCGGCAGGTGCTGCTGATCCGCCCGGCGGCGGTGATCGAGCCGGCGAAGCTGGAGCGGCTCAGCCCGCGCATCCTGATCAGCTGGATCGCCGGCGCGTTCGCGGTCTATCTGCTGCTGTCGCAGCTCACCCACTTCAACCTCAGCGATCTGATCAGCGAGGCCCAGTGGATGTGGGTGCTGGTCGCGGTGGGCTTCTCTGGGCTGACGTACATCGCGGCGGCCATGAGCCTGCTGGGGTTCGTCACGGAGAAGGTGTCGTTCGTCAAAACGGTCATCGCACAGATCGCGGGCAACTTCGTGAAGCTGGTCGCGCCCGCGGCGATCGGCGGGGTGGCGCTCAACACGCGCTTCCTGCAGCGTGCCGGGGTCCGTCCCGGCCTGGCGGTGGCGAGCGTCGGCGCCTCCCAGCTGTTCGGGCTGGGCAGCCACATCCTGCTGCTGCTGACCTTCGGCTATCTGACGGGCACCGAACGGACCCCGACGATCTCCCCGTCCCGTACGGTCATCGCCGGGCTGCTGACCGTGGCCGTGCTGGTCCTGGTCGTCACGGCGGTGCCGACGCTGCGGAAATTCGTCTCGACACGGGTGCGGTCGCTGTTCGCGGGCGTGGTCCCGCGGATGCTGGACATCCTGCAGCGGCCCGGGAAGCTGGTCACCGGTATCGGCGGGATGCTGCTGCTGACGGCGGCGAACGTGATGTGCCTGGACGCCTCCATCAGGGCGTTCGGCGGCGGCGACACGATCAGCTACGCGAGTATCGCGGTGGCCTTCCTGGCCGGTAACGCGCTGGGTTCGGCCGCGCCGACGCCGGGTGGTGTGGGTGCCGTCGAGGGCGCGTTGTTCGGCGCGCTCACCGTCGCCGGGCTCGCCGGTGACGTGGCGTTCCCCGCGGTGCTGCTGTTCCGGCTGATGGTCTTCTGGCTGCCGGTGCTGCCGGGCTGGCTGGCCTTCACCTATCTGACGCGCAAGGGCGAGATCTGAGCGGGGACGGCCGCCCGCACCGGGGGCGTCCTCCAGACAGCGCGAAGGCGCCGGTCCGTGGTGCACGGACCGGCGCCTTGCGGGTGGCGGGGGAAGCTCAGTAGACCGGCTTCTCCGGCTCGACGGTGTTGACCCAGCCGATGACGCCGCCGCCGACATGCACGGCGTCGGCGAAGCCCGCGGACTTCAGGACGGCCAGGACCTCCGCGGAGCGGACGCCCGTCTTGCAGTGCAGGACGATCTTCCTGTCCTGGGGGAGGTCCTGGAGGGCGGTGCCCATCAGGAACTCGTTCTTCGGGACCAGCTTGGCGCCGGGGATCGAGACGATCTCGAACTCGTTCGGCTCCCGGACGTCGATGATCTCGATCTTCTCGTCGCCGTCGATCCACTCCTTGAGCTGCTTGGGAGTGATCGTCGAGCCGGCCGCGGCCTCCTGGGCCTCCTCGGACACGACGCCGCAGAAGGCCTCGTAGTCGATGAGCTCGGTGACGGTCGGGTTCTCCCCGCAGACGGCGCAGTCCGGGTCCTTGCGGACCTTGACCTGACGGTAGGTCATCTCCAGTGCGTCGTAGATCATCAGCCGGCCGACGAGCGGGTCGCCGATCCCGGCGAGCAGCTTGATGGCCTCGTTGACCTGGATGGAGCCGATGGAGGCGCACAGCACACCCAGGACGCCGCCCTCGGCGCAGGAGGGCACCATGCCGGGCGGCGGGGGCTCCGGGTACAGGCAGCGGTAGCAGGGGCCGTGCTCACTCCAGAACACCGACGCCTGACCGTCGAAGCGGTAGATCGAACCCCAGACGTACGGCTTGTTCAGCAGCACGCAGGCGTCGTTGACCAGGTAGCGGGTGGCGAAGTTGTCGGTGCCGTCCACGATCAGGTCGTACTGCGCGAAGAGCTCCAGGACGTTCGTGGAGTCCAGGCGCTCTTCGTGGAGGTTGACGGTGACGTACGGGTTGATGCCCAGCACCGTGTCCTTGGCGGAAGCGGCCTTGGAGCGGCCGATGTCCGCCTGGCTGTGGATGATCTGGCGCTGCAGGTTCGACTCGTCGACCTCGTCGAACTCCACGATGCCGAGCGTGCCGACGCCGGCCGCGGCCAGATACATCAGCGCGGGCGAGCCCAGGCCACCGGCGCCCACACAGAGCACCTTGGCGTTCTTCAGCCGCTTCTGCCCGTCCATCCCGACATCGGGGATGATCAGGTGGCGGGAGTACCTGCGGACCTCATCGACGGTGAGCTCGGAAGCGGGCTCGACCAGGGGTGGCAGCGACACGGGGACTCCGTTGGTCGGTCTTGATGGGGTTCCCCCCGCCCGAGCCGAGCCGAGAGTGGGGGAGCTTGCTCTCCCCGTAACACTGCCACGCCCTTCTTCATTCCGAGACACCCGTTCCGATGCGCGAGACGATTTCGTCCCAGTAGCCGGGCAGGGGCGCCCGGGCCGCTCCGCGCCGGTCACGACGGCCCCGATCACGACGGCCGGTGACGTGCTCCGTGCCCGCCCCTGCCGGCGGGCGTTCCGCGGTGTCTCGTCGAGAGGGGCGCGCGGCACACCCTGGACGAGGCGACGGAACCACTCCGGAGGGTGGTCGGCGGCCCTCCCCCTCAGCTCTTCGGAGAGCAGCTCGCCGACCGGGCGCGCACCGCCGCACCCGCCCCGGCGTCCCAACAGGCGGACACCGGTCTCAGATGCGGCATGCGGCCTCCATCCAGATGTCGGCGAGGGACTCCTCCAGCCCGATCCGGGGGCGCCAGCCGAGGCGGTCGCGGGCGGTGCGCACATCCGCCTGCTGCCAGGTGCCGCAGCCGTCCGGGTACGGGTAGGTGGCGGGCGGCGAGCCGGCCGGGTGCTCCGGGGACGGGCCGGGGATGACCAGACGGGCGGGCGGGGAGTCGAGTTCGTGGAGGGCGCCGCCGAAGCCGGCGACCCGGGCGAGCACCGACGCGGCCTCACGCAGCCGTACCGCCCGGCCGGTCCCGATGTTGACGACGCCCTGCGCGGCGGACAGCGAGGCGGCGTGCACCGCCCGCGCCACATCGCGCACATCGACGAAGTCCCGTTGCACCCCGAGCCCGCCGAGCTTGAGTTCGCTGTCGCCGGACTGCATGGCGCGGCGCATGGCCTCGGCGAGCCGGCCGAGCGGCGATCCCGCCGGGGTGCCGGGCCCGACCGGCGAGAAGATCCGCAGCACGACGGCGTCGAGCCCGGAGCCCAGGACCAGTTCGGTGGCGGCGAGTTTGCTGACTCCGTACGGGCCACCGGGGCGCGGGACCGCGTCCTCGGCGGTGGAGGAGCCGGGCTGGGAGGGCCCGTACTCGGAGGCGCAGCCCAGGTGGACGAGCCGGGCACCGCAGCTGCTGCGCCGCAGCGATTCACAGATGGTGGCGACCGCGACGGTGTTGTGCCGGGTCAGCTCGCGGGCGCCGCCACGGGTGGCACCGGCGCAGTTGACGACGACACCGGGGTGGACCGCGTCGAGGAAGCGGGTGAGCGCCCCCGGGCTGCCGGTGGCCAGGTCGAAGCGGACGTCGGCGTCGTCGCCCCGCCCGAGGGCGGTGAGCTGGACGGCGGGGTCGGCGAGCAGGCGGTCGGCGACATAGCGGCCCAGGTAGCCGTTGGCGCCGATGAGCAGCACCCTCATCGTGCGACCCCCCGGTCCGCGTGGCGTGTGGTCGGCTGGACGTTCATATGTCGTGCTCCTAAGGCGGATCGAGGGAAGCAGGTCGGCTTCGGCCGCGGAGTCGGCGTCCGCCCCGGGGGCGGGGGCCACATGGGGGGTGAGGTCCGCGGTGAAGAGGCCGGAGCGGCCGTTTCGGGGTGCCGCTCCGGGGGTGGTGCGTGGTGGGGGTGCCCGTGTGGGGGTGCGGGGTATCGGGGGCCGGTGGTCGTCCGGAGGGTCACGGCCGGTGCGCCTCCGGACGTCCGGAGGGGGCGGGCCAGTGTGCGCAGGCGCCGGTGAGCGCCCGCAGGCCGTGGACGAGGAGGCCGAGGGCGGCGGCGGTGCAGGCCACGGCGGGTACCGCGGCCGGTCCCGCAGCGGCGGTCAGTGCCTCGACCGGGACGCCGAGCGGGGGCAGGCCGGGGAGCCGGGCGATCAGCACCAGGGCCAGGGCGAGGGCTTCCAGGGCGGCGGCCGAGGCCAGGCCGGCCGCGGCCGCCTCGGGGAAGCCGTGCACGGCGAGCAGCCGGGCGAGGAAGAGCAGCACCCCCAGCGCGGCCGCCGCCACCGGCGTGCTCACATCGCCGCGGCCGAGGACCGCTTCCGCACCGAGGAGCAGCGCCGCCAGCGCGGCCAGGAAGAGCAGGGTGGCGGCGAGCAGCAACGGCCGTACCCGGGCGGCGAGTTCTTCGAGTCCGCGGCTGGCGGCCAGGACGCGTCGTCCGCGCACCGTGAACCAGTGGGCGCAGCCGGCCGCGGGGGCGAGGGCGAAGGCGAGTGCCACGGCGGGGGCGACGGCGGCCCGGGGAGCGGCGTGGGGCAGATCGGGGCCGCCGGCCAGCAGCTGTCCGAGCAGCCAGTCTCCGTACACCGCGTACCCGGCCGTCCAGCAGCCCCACAGGCCGGCGGTGCGCGGCCCGGTGCCGTGGCGCAGCCGCAGCGGCCCGGACCGTACGCCCAGCCGGACGGCGAGGGCGAGCAGGACCAGGCCCGAGGCACCGACGGCGGTGCGTACGGCGGGAGTTGCCCCGGTCACCGAGGCGAGGGCGGCGACGGCCGCGACGCAGACGGCGCCGGGGAGCAGCTGCAGTGCCCCGCACACGGTGCGGGAGCGCCGGGCGGGGGCGGCCTCCTGGTACGGCGCTGCCGCGGGGGCGGCGTCCGCGGCGGCGCGCGGCACCCGGGCGTAGAGCTCCTCGGCCAGCGAGAAGACATCGCGGTGCCGGAAGCGGGCGGCCGTGCGGTCGGTGACACCGTGCGCCTCCAGGCCGGCGGCGATCTCCAGCGCGTCGACAGCGCGGGCGCAGAGTTCCTGGTGGTGGTGCATCAGGGTGCGTACGGGGTCGGCGGGGCCGCGGCGCAGGGGGCGGGCGGCGGCGTCCTTGCGCGGGGGCGCGGGCCGGTCGGCGCGCACCTCTCCCGGAGCCGCGGTGGTGCCGCCTTCGGGTGTGGTCATGCCCCGTTCCCCCTCCCCCGGGGCTGCGCGCAGCCGCCCGGAGCGGGGCGGGGGTGCGCGGTACGGCGCCGGGGCGGGCGGCCGGGGCGGCCCGGGGTGCGCCGGTCGGCGCGGACGCGGGCGGGGCTGCCGGGGCGGCCGCCGTGCGCCACATCCGCCATGCCCGTCACCAGTGCCACACCCACGACACCCATCGCACAGATCACGTCCAGCACACCGGTCACCATTGCTCTCTCCCTCGCGCCGGCCACACCTGGTTGCCCGCCGTGTCATCGCGTCTCACGGCCTGTCCCCTTTCCCGGACGACGTCCCCGCCCCCGGTCTCCGTGCGCGCCCCGTCGGCGACCGGCACCGCGGCGGGCCGCCCGGCCTCGGACGCCGCCCAGCTCGGCGTTCGGCCGGCCGGGACGGTGGCCGCCCTGGCGGCGGTGCCGGTCGCGGCCCAGCGGCCGGGGACATGGGACTCGGCAGGGCGGGCGAACGGCCGCGGGACCCCGTGCGCGTCCCGGGTGCGGCAGGCGGCCGGGCGGGCCGGGGCACGGGAGATCAACTCCAGGTAGATGCCACGAAATGCCGCGACGTTCTGCTCGACGGTGAACAGCTCCAGCGCCCGCGCCCGGGCGGCCGCGCCCAGCCTGGCCCTGCGGTCCGGGTCGGCGAGCAGCGCCGCGCAGGCCTCGGCCAGGGCGCGGGGGTTGCGCGGCGGGACGACCAGCCCGGTGCCGCCGATGACTTCGCAGACCGCCCCGGCGTCGGTCGACACCGTGGCGCGGCCGCAGAACATCGCCTCCACCAGGGAGCGCGGAAAGCCCTCGATGACGCTGGAGAGCACCACCACCGCACCGGAGGCATAGGCGTCCTCCAGGGCCGGCACCTCGGGGCTGCCGATCTCCTCGAAGCTGACCGGGCTCTCGCCGACGGTGCGGGCGTCGGCCGCCTCGTCGGGGAAGAGCTGGGCGGCCAGCGCCCGGCAGTGCGCGAGATAGCCGGGCGCCCGGGGGTCACGGCCGGGCCCGCCGATGATCCGCAGCGTGGCCGCCGGCTCGGCCTTCCGTACCTCCGCGAAGGCGTGCAGCAGCGCGATGAGGTCCTTCGCGGGCTCCACCTTGCCGACCCACACCAGTGTTTTGGAGTCGTCAGCGGCGGCGTCCGCGACCGCGGCGAAGGGGGCGGCGTCCATGCCCGGGTAGACCGTGCGCAGCCGGGCGCGGTCGGCACCGCAGCGCTCCTGCCAGCGCCGGGCGTGGGTGTTGCCGGGGGTGATCAGTGCGGCCTGGGCGTAGGTCTCGGCGGCCAGTGCGCCCTGGAAGGCGGCGAGCAGCGCGCGCACCGGCACGCTCAGCGGCGAGGTGGCACGGGCGAGGTAGTGCTCGCGCAGCCGGACGCCGTACTCGGTGACCAGGAGCGGGGTGCCGAAGAAGCGCTTGGCCAGCAGTCCGGGGAGGGCGGCCGCGCCGCCGGAGGTGGCATGACAGAGGTCCACACCGCCGAGACCGGGGGTGTGCCGGTCGCCGTACCAGTCCAGGGACAGCGGCCGGAGCGCGAGTTCGAGCCGGTCGGTGACCGCCAGCAGGTCGTTGACCTGCGCGCCCTGGGCGGCGGGCAGTGCGCGGGGGCCGTGGCAGACGGCTTCCAGGATGCGTACGGCGCCCTCGGAGTGCAGCATCGCGGGCAGTCCGCCGTGTTCCCGGGCGAGTTCGGCGAGCCCGTAGAGACCGGCGGCGAAACGGTCCGCCTTCCTGGTCACGGGCGTATCGGCGGCACTGTCGGGGCCGCTGGGCGGGTCCCCGGTCGGCGCGCCCCCGTGCGGTGCGCCGCCGGCCGGCCCGCTCCCGGCGGGCACCGTGGCGAAGGCCGTCACGAGATCGCCGAAGCGCTCGGCGAAGCGGCGCCGTGCGCGGCGGCCGGGGGTGCGGCCCTTGCGCTCCTCGGCGGCCCGGCGGTGCCCGACGGGGAAGTCGCCCCACAGGGGGGCGCGGTGCACCAGGCGTACGTGTTCCGGCAGTTCGGGCCGGGGCCGCGCTTCCTGACGGGCGTCGGCGCTCAGGGCGTAGACCTCGAAGTCATGGCCGGTGAGCCCGCGCACGAGCCGGTCGCACCACGCGTGCGCCTCACCGGACGCATCCGGATAGCCACCTTCAGTGAGCAGTCCAATGCGCATGAGTGCACCCCCGTCCTCCCCTGTCGACGTCCCTGGTGGGCCGGCGGCACGGCCGCCACCTGCAGGAAGAAGCTATGCAAAAGGGCCGGTGGCGCGATGGACGGTTGTCCATCGCGCCACCGGAAGGGGTGAAAGCACGTAACTTTCCGCCCCTAAGGGCGTTTCTTCGCGCTATGTGGGAACCCGCGCCTGCCGGGTGGACCGGCACGGGGCATGGCCCGGCCCCGCGTGGCGGGCGCGCCGGGAGCCGGGTCCGTTCAGCGCTGGGTGGGGAACGGCCAGGAGTTGGGACGGCAGGTCGCCCCGTCCGTCGTCAGGAACTTCGTCTGCTGCATCATCACCGGGGCCAGTGCGCCCTGCCGGGAGCAGACCTCGTGGTTGTGTCCGAGACGGTGGCCGACCTCGTGGTTGATCAGCATCTGCCGGTAGGCGTGCATCTTGTCGTGGCCGTAGGTCCGTGCGCCCTGCGCCCAGCGATAGGCGTTGATCATGACCCGTTCGGTCGCCGCGGAGTCGCAGGAGACCTTGTCCTGGCTGGTGTCGAGGTTGGACTTGGCGCACCACTTGTCGGTGGTCCCCGGACTCGCCAGCGTGATCACGAAATCGGCGTCGCCGGACCCCACCCGCTGGAAGGCCATCTTCCCGCCGTGTGCCCAACTCCGGCTGTCGTTGAGGGTCTTGTGCACCGCCTCGGCGAACAGCTCGCCGTCCAGCGGCAGCCCCTCCTCGATGTCGACGCGATAGCGCAGCACCTTGCCCTTGCCGGGCGCCTCGGCGTCACCGCCGGCCGGCTTGAACCGGCCGGTGGCCGTCAGTTCCGCATCCAACGGGAAGACCTGGTTCATCTTCTCGTCGTAACTGGCGGGCTTGGCGTCCTGGGTGGGCCTGCTGTGCGACCTGGAGGCCTCGTCGCCGAGCCCGTCGGTACGGTCGTTCCCGCTGCGCGGCTGCGGGTCACCGCTCTCCTTGTGCTGCTCGGCGACCTGGCCCGCGATGACCACGGCGAGCACGGTGGTCACCGCCGCGGCCGCCGCGCCGGTGAACGTCCGGCCCTTGCCGCCCTTCTGGGCGCCGTGCCGCGACTCCTCCGCGTCGAACCCGTCGTCCGGGTCCTGGCCCCCGGGGCCGCCCGGCCCCGCGCCGTCCGCGCCGAATTCCGCCTGCCGGTCCAGCTCGTCGATCTCGTTCCGGTCGAAGACGACCGAACGGCCGGTGTACCGGCCGCCGGGGGCCACCCCGTCCGCGCCGGGCCCGTAGGCACCGGCCGCCTGACCCGCCGTCCGGGGCGCGCCGGCCCGGAACACATCGTCGTCCGGGTCGCTCGCGCCTCCCGGACCGCCCTGGCCGCCCGGGAACCGCCCGGCGTCGAAGGCATCCACGTACTCACGCCGCGGTCCCGGCCCGCTGCCCGGTGCGGCGAGGGCCGGTCCGGCGGACATCTCCGCGCGCGGCCGGGGAATCCGGGGCGCCCCCTGGCCGGGCGCGGCCGGGGAGGCCGGCGCCCCGGGGAACTCGCCCCAGCCGCCGCCCGGCTCACGCTGTTCGGGATGCCCGCCGCGCACCACGTCGCCCTCGAACGGCTCGCGTCTGCGGCGTCCGGGGCCGGGTCCGGGTGAGGTGCCCCCCGAGGGGCCGTCGGCGGGCGGACCGGCCGTCGGCGGGGTGTCCGTTGCGGTTTCCGGCCGGGCTCGGCGGCTATGGCGTCCCACGGGGTGTGTCAGCTCCTGCCCGCATCAGCGGTCACGTCGGTCACTTCACTGTCGAGCAGTTCACGGACGGCCCGCGCCACTGTCTCCGGGTACTCCATCATCGCCACATGCCCCGCCTCCGGCAGCGTCAGCAGTCGCGAACCGCGGAACGCCGCGGCCGCCCGCCGCGCCATCCGGAAGGAGACCAGGCGGTCGCGCCCACCGTAGACGAGAAGGGTGGGAGCGAGCACTCTCTCTGCCTGACGCCACAAATTATGTTGTCCGCCGAGCGTGTAGGCGTTCACCAGGCCGCGCGCCGAGCGCTCCATCACCTCCCAGAAATAAGGGAGTTCGAGCCGTCGCGCATATTCGTCGGCCGCGGCGTTGAACCCTTCCGGGCTGACCCGGCCGGGGTCGCCGTAACAGAGCGCCAGCACCTCACGGGTGCGGCGCTCGGGCGTCCAGTCGTGGGTGAGCCGGCCGAAGAGCCCGGCGATGCCGGGTACGGCGAGCAGTGCGGTGGGCACCGCCGTCAGCTGCGGGCGCAGCTCGGGCAGCGCCGGAGAGATCAGCGTCAGGGTGCGCACGAGGTCGGGGCGCACGGCCGCCACGCGGGTGGAGGCGGCGCCGCCCATGGAGTTGCCGATGAGGTGGACGGGGCCGCGCCCGGCCGCGTCGAGGTAGCGGATGACCGCGCGGGCCTGCGCGGAGACGGAGTAGTTGCCGTCGTGCGGCGGCGGTGAGTGCCCGAAGCCGGGCAGGTCGACCGCCTCGCCGTCCACCCGGTCGGCGAGCAGCGGCATCAGGTCCGACCAGTTCTGCGAGGAGCCGCCGAGGCCGTGGACGTAGAGCGCGGGCTCGCGGTCCCGCCCGGCGCCGGCGTGTCCGTCGCCGTCCCGCGTGGCGGGCCGTCCGGCCGGTGCCCGTACGGTCAGCGTCAGACCCGGCAGGGTCACGGTGTGCACCGTCTCCGCCGCACCGTGCCGGCCGGGGCCGGCCGGGGGCACCGGGAGGGCGGCGGTCGCGGTGTCCGGCGACTCGGTCGAAGACATGCGTCGATGTTACGAGACGATCACGCCCCCGATCGTGTGTCCGCGGTCACACACCGCATCGCGCTGCCGCGGCCACTCTCCTACGCTCGTAGGCGAGGGCAGCCGCCCCGGCCCCTGCTGTCATGCCAGGCACCAGCCGTCGAAGCGAGCACGCGAGAAAGGGAGCCACCATGCGCGTCGACCCGACAGACCCGGATACTTTCGAGGACGAGAGCGACGCCACCGAATTCGATGTCGAAGCACCGGAAGCGGACGCGGCGGAGCAGTACACCGACGTCACCCCGCACCGCGACGAGCCGCCGACCCCCGTCGACCCGGACTCGGCGAACGAAGCGGATCGAGCCGAACAGGCCCGCGTCGTGGAGCTCAACGAAGACGAATACCGATGACCTGGGGCGTTATGTCGGCTTCCGCTATCGGGGCCGGGCATAAATTCTCGGCCCGGACCGCGCACAGCCGGGTTACCCAAAAGTACGATGGCGGGCGCGGTGCACCACCTTGTACTGGCCGCGTACGGAACAATTTCTGGGAGGCAGCGTGAGCGCCATCGAGCAGACCGAGGCGGCGCGCCCGCGGGGCACACGCCTGCCACGTCGAGCCCGGCGCAACCAGCTTCTGGGCGCCGCCCAGGAAGTTTTTGTGGCGCAGGGCTACCACGCGGCCGCGATGGACGACATCGCCGAGCGGGCGGGCGTCAGCAAGCCGGTGCTCTACCAGCACTTCCCGGGCAAGCTGGACCTCTACCTCGCCCTGCTCGACCAGCACTGCGAGTCGCTGCTGCACTCGGTGCGGGCGGCGCTGGCGTCGACGACCGACAACAAGCAGCGGGTCGCGGCGACGATGGACGCCTACTTCGCGTACGTGGAGGACCCGGGCGGCGCCTTCCGGCTGGTGTTCGAGTCGGACCTCACCAATGACCCGGCGGTCCGCGAGCGGGTGGACAAGGTGTCGCTGGAGTGCGCCGAGGCCATAAGCGCGGTGATCGCCGAGGACACCGGCCTGTCACAGGACGAGTCGATGCTGCTGGCCGTGGGCCTGGGCGGGGTCTCCCAGGTGGTGGCGCGCTACTGGCTGTCCTCGGAGAGCCAGGTCCCGCGGGACACCGCGGTGCAGCTGCTGACGTCGCTCGCGTGGAAGGGCATCGCCGGCTTCCCGCTGCAGGGCGGCGACACGCACTGACCCTGTTCGCTGCGGGCGTGGCCCAAGGCGTCCTGCGCATCCCCGTACCGGGCTAATGTGTGCTGCGTACGGCGCGGATGGCCGCGCACCCCAACTGACCGTCGGAGGGACAAAAGCCGTGGAGGTCAAGATCGGCGTGCAGCACGCGCCCCGCGAGATCATTCTGGAGAGCGGGCAGTCTGCCGAAGAGGTCGAGAGCGCGGTGTCCGACGCGCTGGGCGGCAAGTCACAGCTGCTGAGCCTGGTGGACGACCACGGTCGCAAGGTCCTGGTCCCGGCGGACCGGCTGGCCTATGTGGAGATCGGCGAGCCGACCGCCCGCAAGGTCGGATTCGGCGCGCTCTGAGCAGGGGGCGCCGACTGCGGCGCCCATGACGTGACAGGGGCGGCGGCCCGGGGATCTCCTCTCCGGACCGCCGCCTTTCTGTGTCTTCTCGCGGCTCGGCCGAGCGCCGGCGCCGGGCCCCGGGCCGTCGCATTTGCGCAGATCAGGCCGTTCGAGTCGGTTCGGCTGGGCTGATCAGGCAGCGGACCGGCGCCGGGAGGGTTGCTGCCGGTGCCCCCTGGGTACGACCGCCTACGACCGATTTGTTCGACCGATCGGCGTTGTCACGCGGGAGGGAACAGCATGATCTGGGAAGCACTCGGCGCCCTGCTCATCGGCTTTGCCATCGCCCTGTCCGCCACGCGATGGCTGCCCGACCGTTTCCCCTCGCGCGCCCTCACGCTGGCGACGGGCCCGGTCGCGGCGCTGCTCGGCGCCGTGCTGACCCGCTCGATCCTCGGCCCGGGATATCCCGTCCAGGTGATGGTCGCCTCGGTCGCCGTCGGGGCGGCCCTGCTGTCGGTCCTGGTGCGCCCGCCGCACCGCCGCCTTCGGCGACCGGCACCGGCACTGAAGGGGCACCGGACGGCCTGAACCGCCCGGCGCCCGGCAAGAACGTCAGGCCGCGAGCCCCAGCGCCGCCATCCGCTTGGTGTGCGCCTCGGTGATCCGCGAGAACATCCGGCCCACCTCCGCGAGGTCGAAGCCGTCGGCCACGCCGCCCACCAGCATCGTGGAGAGCGCGTCGCGGTCCGCGACCACCCGCTGCGCCTGCGAGAGCGCCTCGCCCATCAGACGGCGTGCCCACAGCGCCAGCCGCCCGCCGACCCGCGGCTCGGCCTCGATGGCCGCGCGCACCTTCTCCACGGCGAACGAGGCGTGCCCGGTGTCGTCCAGCACGGCCAGCACCAGATCACGGGTGTCGGAGTCCAGCCGGGCCGCGACCTCGCGGTAGAAGTCACTGGCGATCGAGTCGCCGACATAGGCCTTGACCAGGCCTTCCAGCCAGTCCGACGGCGCGGTCTGGCGGTGGAACTCGTCCAGGGCGGCGGCGAACGGCTCCATCGCCTCGTTCGGCTCCGCCTCGATCCGTGCGAGCCGGTCCCGCAGCCGCTCGAAGTGGTGGAACTCGGCCGAGGCCATCTTGGCCAGTTCGGCCTTGTCGTCCATCGTCGGCGCGAGCTTGGCGTCCTCCGCCAGGCGCTCGAAGGCGGACAGCTCGCCGTATGCGAGCGCGCCGAGCAGATCGATCACGGCGGCCCTGTACTGCGGGTCGGCGGATGCCTGCGCCCAGTTCTGGGCGGCGATCCCGGTGTGTTCTTGCGCGTCAGCCGCGGCGTTGTCAGGCGTTCCCATGACCGGCACAATAGCCCGCTCGGCGGTTCGGGGAAGGCCCTGGTCAGCCACTGCCGTTCCCTCGTACGAACGACGGTCGTAGCCGGCGCCCGGAGGCCGGACCAGGCCGTGATGTATTCCTCACTCATACAAGCCTTCGGATGGGCGCGCCATATCCGGGGTACAGTGGTATTTGGACCTGCCGAGTATCGGTGGGTCGTTCCACGAAGCGGATGCCCGGTCGGTGGCCCGATCGGCTCCAAACCGACCGCCCTCTTTTGCGGCGCGTAGCAGACATACGCACAGCAGGAGGGACACCGCTCGCGGCAGGAGTGCCTGAGCGTTGGCAGTGGTCCCGCCCCACCGGCCGTCTCCGGCCGGCCCGTACGAACCCGTACGAAGGTGCGGTACGACCCCCTTCGCCGCCTCACGCCGCGTCTCACAGAAGAGGCAAGATTCTGTCTACATTTCGAGACCTCGGGATTTTCCCCGAGACGGCCGAGGCGCTGGAAGCCGTCGGCATCATCTCCCCCTTTCCCATCCAGGAGCTGACGCTCCCCGTCGCCCTCTCCGGCAACGACGTCATCGGCCAGGCCAAGACCGGTACGGGCAAGACCCTGGGCTTCGGCCTGCCGCTCCTCGAGCGCGTCAGGGTCCCCGCGGACGTCGAGGCGGGCCGTGCCCGGCCCGAGGAGCTGACCGAGGCCCCGCAGGCCCTGGTGGTCGTGCCCACCCGCGAGCTGTGCCAGCAGGTCACCAATGACCTGCTCACCGCCGGCAAGGTGCGCAATGTCCGGGTGCTGGCCATCTACGGCGGCCGTGCCTACGAGCCGCAGGTCGAGGCGCTGAAGAAGGGCGTCGACGTCGTCGTCGGCACGCCCGGCCGCCTTCTCGACCTGGCGGGCCAGAAGAAGCTGAACCTCTCGCAGGTCAAGAGCCTGGTCCTGGACGAGGCCGACGAGATGCTCGACCTGGGCTTCCTGCCCGACGTCGAGAAGATCATCCAGCTGCTGCCGGCCAAGCGCCAGACGATGCTGTTCTCCGCGACCATGCCCGGCCAGGTCATCTCCCTGGCCCGCCGCTACATGTCGCAGCCCACGCACATCCGCGCCACCGCGCCGGACGACGAGGGCCAGACCGTCCGCAACACCACCCAGCACGTCTTCCGTGCCCACTCCATGGACAAGCCGGAGATGGTCGCCCGCATCCTGCAGGCCGAGGGCCGGGGCCTGGCGATGGTGTTCTGCCGTACGAAGCGGACCGCCGCCGATATCGCCGACCAGCTCGCGCGCCGTGGCTTCGCCTCCGGCGCGGTGCACGGCGACCTCGGCCAGGGCGCCCGTGAGCAGGCGCTGCGCGCCTTCCGCAACGGCAAGGTCGATGTCCTGGTCTGCACCGATGTCGCCGCCCGCGGTATCGACGTCGAGGGTGTGACCCATGTCATCAACTACCAGTCGCCCGAGGACGAGAAGACCTACCTGCACCGCATCGGCCGTACGGGCCGGGCGGGCGCCAAGGGCACCGCGGTCACCCTCGTCGACTGGGACGACATCCCGCGCTGGAAGCTGATCAACAAGGCGCTGGACCTGGCGTTCGACGAGCCGGAGGAGACCTACTCCACCTCGGCGCACCTCTACGCGCAGCTGAACATCCCCGAGGGCACCAAGGGCGTGCTGCCGCGCGCCGAGCGCACCCGGGCCGGGCTGGCCGCGGAAGAGGTCGAGGACCTGGGCGAGACCGGCGGCCGTGGCCGTGGTCCCCGTAAGGGCGCCGTCGTGGAGGAGGAGCGCCCCGCGCGCACCCGTACACCGCGGCAGCGCCGCCGCACCCGTGGCGGCACTGCGCTGGACGGCCCGGCCGGCTCCGAGGCGCAGACGACCGGGTCGCCCGCTGCCGCCGAGAGCAGCGAGGGCACGGAGGCCGCCGGACCGCGGCAGCCGCGCCGGCGTCGCCGTACCCGCTCGGGCCAGTCCGGTGCTGCCGCGCCGGCGCCGGTCGCCGAGGCCGCGCCCACCACCGCCGTGGTGACGGAGGCCGCCACCGTGGTGACCGAGTCCGCAGCCGTGGTGGCCGAGGCTCCGGCCGAGCCCGCCAAGCCGCGCCGCCGCCGTGCCCGGGTCGCGCGTCCGGTGGACACCGAGAGCTTCCAGACCGTCGAGGTCGCCGCGAGGGCGCTGGCGGCCGAGGGCGCGGCGATCGCCGCCGAGTCCGTGGCCGTGCCGGAGCCCGCCGAGGCGCTGGCCAAGCCGCGCCGCCGTAGCCGTAGCGCCGCCAAGGCTGCCGTGGAGACGGCGCCGGCCGTGGTGACGGAGTCCGTGGCCGAGGCCGCGGACACCGTGGTGGAGGCTCCGGCCAAGCCGAAGCGGACCCGTAAGACGGCCGCCGCCAAGGCCGCCGAGGCCGCGGTGGACACCGCCGAGGGCGCTGTCGAGGCTCCGGCCAAGCCCAAGCGGACGCGCAAGACGGCCGCCGCCAAGGCCGCCGAGGCCACGGCGGACACCGCGGAAGGCGCTGTCGAGGCTCCGGCCAAGCCCAAGCGGACGCGGAAGACCGCGGCCGCCAAGGCCGCCGAGGCCACGGTGGACGCCCCCGCCGCCGAGGACGCTCCGGCCAAGCCGAAGCGGACGCGGAAGAGCGCCGCCGCCAAGCCGGCCGCGGACGCTCCCGAGGCCGCCGAGGCCAAGCCGGTGCGCCGCCGCACCCGCGCCAAGGCCGCCGTGGCCGAGGCGACTCCCGAGAGCTGACCCTCCCGGACCACGCCGGACCCTTCCGGCCCGACGACCCGGCCCCGCACTGCGGGTGCCGGGTCGTCGGCGTCCCGGCCCCGTTTCGCCGTCCGGCCCGGATAACCTCACCTCATGAGCAGGCCGCCCACCCTCACACTGCCCCCGTGCGCCCGTGCGTACCGACTCGACACCGAGCGCGGCTCGTTCGCCGTGCAGGACGCCCGGCCCGAGGCCGCACCGATCGGGACCGCCCTGCTGGTGCCCGGATTCACCGGCAGCAAGGAGGACTTCGTCGCCTTGCTGGAACCGCTCGCCGCGGCCGGGTTCCGGGCGGTCGCGGTGGACGGCCGCGGGCAGCACGAATCCCCCGGTCCGCGCGATGAACTGGCGTATGCGCAAAGGGAGTTGGCTCTCGATGTGCTGGCTCAGGCGCGGGCCGTACAGGAGCCGGACAGCGGGCCGGTCCATCTGCTGGGGCACTCCCTGGGCGGGCTGATCACCCGGGCCGCCGTGCTGCTGGACGCGGCCCCGTTCCGTTCCCTCACCGTGCTCAGCTCCGGGCCCGCCGCCATCGAGGCGTCCCAGCAGGCCCGGGTACGGATGCTGATCGAGGCGCTCGGCACGCTCGACATGGAGAGCGTCTGGCGGGCGATGCGCGAACTGGATCCCCCGGAGGCGGCGGACGCGGCGACGCCGCCGGAGGTCGGCGCGTTCCTGCACCGTCGTTGGCTGAACACCGTCCCCGAGCAGCTGATCGCGACCGGCCGGCAGATGCTGGAGGAGCCCGACCGGGTGGCGGAGCTGGCCCGTACGGGGCTGGCCACCCATGTCGTCTCCGGCGCCGTCGACTATGCCTGGCCGGTGTCGTGGATGGACGCCATGGCCGAGCGGCTGTCCGCCCGGCGCACCGTCATCGAGGGCGCCGAGCACTCCCCCAACGCCGAACGCCCGGAGAAGACGGCCGAGGCGCTGGCGGGGTTCTGGAGCGGGGTGGGCTGAGGCCGGGCCGTGTGGGCCGAGCGGGCGGTGTCGCCAGGACAGCGCCGGGCGGTTCGGCGAGCATCGAGGGAGACGGGCCGGCACCGGCGCCCGGTCCGCACCGGCTTCGTACGAAGGGCTCCCTGATGACCGAGAATCCGGCGACTCCCCCGGCCGACCCCGAAGGCCCCCATGGCATCGCGCTCACCCGGACCTTCGATGCCCGCCCCGAGCTGGTCTTCGAGGCGTGGACGACGCCCGAGCACTTCGGGTACTGGTTCGGCGGGGAGCTGACGGTGCCGGTCGACCGGATGACGATGGATCCCCGGCCGGGCGGGGTCTGGAGTCTGGTGATGCAGACCCCGGACGGCGGTGAGCTGCCGTTCTCCGGGGTCTACCGTGAGGTCGCGCCCCCGGAGCGGCTGGAGTTCACGCTCAAGGACGCGTCCGCGCCGGACGGCATCGAGGGCGAGATCGTCCGGGTCACCCTGACCGCCCTCGGGGACCGTACGGAGATGGCCTTCCGTCAGCTCGGCGGCAATCTCACCTCCGAGCAGTACCGCCAGGCGGAGGCGGGCTGGTCGGGCTTCTTCGACCGCCTCACGGAGCTGCTCGCGCGGGCCTGATCCGGCCCTTCGCACCCCGCCGGCCCCGACCGCGGCGGACCCGGCCCTGACCCATCGGACAGGCCCTAGTACTGCCCCTGAACGTGGTCCCAGAAGCCGTCGCGCAGGACCCGGCGCAGATCGGCATGGCCGCGCAGGGAGTGCCGCAGCAGCGCCTCCGACGCGGTCAGGAGTTCCTGGTCGACGGCGCCGGGCAGATAGGGGTGACCGGGGAGCAGCCCGGCCACCCACTCGCGGCCGCGTTCCGACAGCCACTGGGCGGCGACCTGTGCGCCGACGAAGCGCACATCGTCGCGGCTGGGCGCCGGCCCCTCGCCCACCGGCTGGTCGGAGAAGTCGACACCGGCCCGCCGGGTGACGTACGGCTTGCAGAACTCCAGGTCGAAGGTGCGCGCACTGTCGACCTCCCACAGCAGCGGCTCGGCCTGATTGCGGCCGCCGGAGGCCTCGATGCCCCAGAGGTGGACCCGTGCGCCGTAGCCCTGTGCCGCCTCCACCGCGGAGACCAGGTCCTCGTCGCCGCCGATCAGCACCGCGTCGCTGATCGCGCGGTGCCGGGCCAGCGACTCCAGGTCCGAACGGATCAGGGAGTCGACGCCCTTCTGCTGGTTGTTGGCGTTGAGGTTGCCGAGCCTGACCTTCACGTCGGGCAGCTCGGCGATCCGCTGCTGCTCCTGGGTGTGGATACGGCGGCGGGCGCCGTCGTACCAGTAGACGCGCAGCAGCCGGCTGTCCGGGAAGATCATCCGGGCCTTGTCGATAAAGGCCTCGATGATCCCTTCCGCGTCCAGGTCGAAGGCCTTACGGTCCTCCGTGCCGGCGACCAGCCGGCCCGCCGCGGCGTACACATAGCCCGCGTCGACGAAGGCCGCATGGGTGGACGGGGTGGTGGCGACCTCGGCGAGCACCCGCGTGAGCAGCTCATTGGTGCGCTCGATACCGGCGGCGAGCGCGGCGAGGTCGGTGGGGCCCGTGGGCTGGACGTCATTCATACCGGCCCCATTGTCCGGGCGGTCACTCTGCGGGCACAACCGCTCCCCCGCGGGCGTACTTAGACCGTCGAAATTTTTCTTTAGCGTAGGGAATGATTGCACTGGGCAGGACGTTCTACCAGTACGGAGCGCCGGGCAGTGACGCCGGGCAGCTCCGGCTCAAGAGTTCTCCACAGGAGGATCAGACGAAGGGAGAAGCCGTATGCGCTTCGAGATCATGCGCCTGGACGATGTCGACGGCACCGCCGTGGACAGCACCGTCGTGGACGCCGCCTCCGTCAACCGGATCGTGCAGCAGGCCGCCTCGACGGGCCAGCGCATCTACATCCGGCCGGCCGACACCGCCGTCCGCTAACACCGAGTTCCACCGTCCGACGACGCACGAGATCTGACGCACGACATCTCACGCACGACACCTGACGGCCGGCCGCGATCGGCCGCACCGCACGAGCGCCCCCGTACGCACAGGTCGTACGGGGGCGCTGCGCTGTCCGCGGCCGTGGGCCGCCGGGGCGTCAGGCCGCCGACTCGATCACCTGCAGTACGCCGTTGATGATCTGCTGTACGGCGAGCGCGGAGAGCATCATGCCCGCCAGCCGCGTGACCAGGACCACTCCCCCGTCCTTGATCACACGGATGATCACCAGCGAGAACCGCATCACCAGATACAGCACCACATGGATCGCCGCGATCGCCGCCCAGACGGAGATCTGCGCGGCGACGCCGTGGGCGTGCTGCACCGCGAGGATCACCGACACGATCGCGCCGGGCCCGGCCAGCAGCGGCATGCCCAGCGGCACCAGCGCCACATTGACGTCCTTGGTCTGGGTCGGCTCCTCCGACTTGCCGGTCAGCAGATCCAGCGCGACCAGCAGGAGCAGCAGACCTCCCGCGATCATCAGCGCGGGTGTGGAGATGTGCAGCCGCCCCAGGATCTGCCGGCCGAAGAGGCCGAAGAGGGCGATGACACAGAAGGCGACGGCGGCCGCCTGCCAGGCCATCCGGCGCTGCACCTTGGCCGGCCGGCCGGAGGTCAGGGCCAGGAAGATCGGGGTGATGCCCGGCGGATCCATGATCACGAACAGGGTGACGAAAAGAGTACTGAAGACGGCGACGTCGAACACGGTGAAGGCCTTGCGAGAGGTGGTACGGGATGAGCCACGGACCGGCGCGCGGACGCGGGCCCGTAAGAAAGGGGGTGGTGGGATGGCCGGGCAGGGGTCCGCTGATCGCCCGGACCGAAACGGCCCGTTGAAGGGTGACGGCCCTGCGGACCGGGGCGCGCGGCGCGGCAGCCGGCCGCGGCGGGCTCAGCCGCCGGTGCCGGGAACGGGGAAGGCGCCGGTCGCGCGGCGCACGATCTCGCCGTAGATCTCGGGGTCGGTGGTGTAGTCGCCGAGCCGGCAGGTCTTGCGGCTGCCGTGGTAGTCGCTGGAGCCGGTGGGCAGCAGGCCGAGGTCGGCGGCCATGCCGCGCAGTCGCGCGCGGGTCGGCTCATCGTGGTCCATGTGGTCGACCTCGATACCGTCGAGGCCGGCCGCGGCCAGTTCGGCTATCGCGCTCTCCGGTACGCAGCTGCCGCGCTTGACGGCCAGCGGATGCGCGAAGACGGTGACCCCGCCCGCGGCCTTGACCAGCCGGATCGCGTCGAACGGGTCGAGCTCGTGCTTCTGCACGTACGCCCGGCCGTCATTGGCGAGCCACTCGGAGGTGAAGGCGTCGGAGACGGTGGGGACCACGCCCAGGTCGACGAGGGCGGTGGCGATGTGCGGCCGCCCCACGGCGCCGTCCCCGGCGATCCGGGCGACCTGCTCCCAGGTGATCGGCACACCGAGGTCCCGCAGCTTGGCGACCATGCCCTGGGCCCGCGGCACCCGGTCGTCCCGCACCAGCTCCCGCTCGCGGGCGAGCTCGGGCTCCTCGGGGTCGAAGAGGTAGGCGAGCATATGGAGGCTCACCCCGTCGATCCGGCAGGAGAGTTCGGCGCCGGTGATCAGCGTCAGCCCACCGGGCAGCGCCGCCCGTGCCTCGGCGTGGCCGCCGACGGTGTCGTGGTCGGTCAGCGCGACGACGTCCAGACCGGCGGCCGCGGCGTTGCGCACCAGCTCGGTGGGGGTGTCCGTACCGTCGGAGGCCGTGGAGTGGGTGTGCAGATCGATGCGCACGACGCGGACTCCAGACTGCTGCGGGACGGACGGGGGACGGGGCCCGGGACACGCCGGGTACAGGTACACCGTAAGGGGACCTCAGCAGGATACCGGGCGGCCGGGTGGCACCCGCCCCCGCCGGACGGCCGCAGCGGCCCGGACCACAGGCCCGGCGGTCAGCTCAGGATCCGCGGCGACAGGGCACCACACGGCAGCAGATCCACCTCGGCCCCGGCCTCGCGCAGATCGGTCAGCACCAGCTCGTCGTACATCATCAGACCCGACTGCTCGGGCCAGGCGATCGCCCAGATCCACAGCCCGCGTGCCTCACCCGCGAAGACCGCGCGGTCCGGGGGCGCGTCGTCGACATGCCACAGCGGGGTCGGGCGGCCGGCGGCGAGCACCTTGCCGTGCGGGTGCTTGTCGACGCAGATGTGGCGGCCGGGGTCGGGGCCGTCGATGCCCGCGTAGCGCGCGCCGAGTCCGACGCCCAGTTCCTCGGCGATCAGCAGCAGTTCGCCGGGGCCGCCGAGCGGGCTGGGGCCCGTGCAGGCCACCGCGGTCGCCCGGCCGCCGCTGCGGTCGTCGCCGGCGCAGGCCACACCGGTGAACAGCCAGCCGACCGGCAGCGGCCAGGGCATCCATACGGGCACCTGGGCGCGGTGCACGACTACGCCGAGCGCCTCGACGCTCGGCGGGACGACCGGCTGGAGTGGATGCACGGTGCCGTGCAGGGCGCACTGCCAGGTGTCGGAGAAGAGACCGGGCGCCCTTACCCGGCCTCCGCACTTCGGGCAACTGGGTTCGCCCCTCATAGGGACCCACGGTCCTCCAGCCCCGCCGCCGCGTCAAGGACGATCACCCGACCGGTGTGCCCCGAATCACGTACGCCGCCGCGCAATTGACCGCTTTCCCCGGCTGGCCCGCCCCCGCCGGGGCAACTAGTTGCAGCTTGCATTCTTTAGAACGCCTAACTTATTGTGTGTAAACGTCAACGATCTCGGCGGTCGCACCGGGCCGCCGCGGACCAGGGATACGCAACCGGCAACAGGAAGGGGAACCGCAGCATGAGCGGCACGAAGAACGGCGGCCACAGCGGCGCGGACGATCCGTTCGAGGAGGGCGGCACCTCCCTGCTCCGCCAGCCGAAGGCCGTCTGGGCCACGGCGGGCGCCTCGGTCGTGGCCTTCATGGGCATCGGCCTCGTCGACCCGATCCTCCCCTCGATCGCCCGGGGCCTGCACGCCACCAACAGCCAGGTCTCCCTCCTCTTCACCTCCTACTTCCTGATCACCGCCGTCGCGATGCTGGTCACCGGCTTCGTCTCCAGCCGCATCGGCGGCCGCAAGACGCTGCTGGCCGGGCTGGCGCTGGTGGTGGTCTTCGCGGCGCTCTCCGGAATGTCGGGGTCCGTCGCCGAACTGGTCGGCTTCCGGGCGGGCTGGGGCCTGGGCAACGCCCTGTTCGTCTCCACGTCCCTGGCGGTGATCGTGGGCGCGGCGACCGGCGGGAGCAGCGCCGCGATCCTGCTGTACGAGTCCGCGCTGGGCCTCGGCATGGCCTGCGGCCCGCTGCTGGGCGCGGTCCTCGGTGACATGAAGTGGCGCTACCCGTTCTTCGGGACCGCCGTCCTGATGGCCATCGGCTTCCTCGCCATCACGGCCTTCCTCAAGGAGCAGCCGAAGCCGGCCGCCAGGACCTCGCTCCTCGCCCCGGTCAAGGCGCTCGGCCACGGCGGGCTGGCCGCCACCGCCGTCTCCGCGTTCTTCTACAACTACGCGTTCTTCACGGTGCTGGCCTTCACCCCGTTCGTGCTGAACATGTCCCCCTACAAGTCGGGCGGTGTCTTCTTCGCCTGGGGTGTGCTGCTCGCGGTGTTCTCGGTGATCGTGGCGCCCCGGCTGCAGCACCGCTTCGGCTCGCTGAAGGTGCTGTGCGCCTCGCTGCTGCTGCTCGCCGCCGATCTGCTCGTGCTGGGCTACGGCGACCACACCACCGCCATCGTCTGCACCGTCCTGTCCGGCGCCTTCATCGGCCTGAACAACACCGTCTTCACGGAACTGGCGCTGGGCGTCTCGGACGCTCCGCGCCCGGTGGCGAGCGCCGGCTACAACTTCGTACGCTGGTTCGCGGCGGCGGCCGCGCCGTTCCTCGCGCCCAAGATCGAGGAGTGGACCGATGTCCACCTCCCCTTCGTGGTCGCGGCCGGTGCGGCGGTGACCGGCACCGTCATCGTCGCGGTCCGGCGCCGGGCGCTGACCACCGAGGCCGAGGAGCGGGCCCCGCAGCACGCCACGGAGGACGGGGTCACGGCCTTCGCCCGCTGAGCCGCACCGGCCGCCGCGCCCGCCCCCGCAAGGAACCCCCGCAAGAAAACTGACGCCCCGTCCGCCCTCCCTCCGGAGGGCCGACGGGGCGCACCACTGCCCGGCGGCTCGCGGCTCAGTCGAGCGGAACGCCCGCGCGCAGCGGATCGCGCAGATCCGTACCGTGCTCCAGCCAGCGCTTCTCCAGGGCCTCGGCGCCGTGCACCCGCTTCCAGGCCGCCTCGTTGGGCGTCATCGGCAGCAGCGGCAGAAAGCGGACCGGCTCCATCGGCTCATCCAGTTCGAGGTCCTCGACGAGACCACCGGGCGAGGCGACCAGCACCGAGGTGAAGGCCGCGCCCGGCCACAGCGGCTCACCCACGTCCAGCGAAGCGCCGGGCGCCACGACCACCCCCTCGACCTGCGGGGACGCGGCGAGCACGGCGAGCGCCCGGAGCGCCTTGTCGGTGTCGGCGCGGCCGGCCCGTACGGACAGCACGAGTTCGGCGCGCGGGCCGCGCAGGGGATCGGCCAGCACGGCGGTGGGGTCGGCCATGGGCTGCGCGGACATCCCGAGCGTGGCGTAACGGACCACCCCGCTGTCCACGAAGCGGAGGACCTCGATACGGTCGGTCCCGAGGAAAGTGACGGCGGCGCGCGCGTCCGGCTCGCCCAGGGTTGTCCGCAACCGGGCCTCGACCAGCTCAAGAACGTCAGACATGGCGCGAGCATACGGCCGGTCCCGTGCCCGGCTGTCACCCCTCGACGGGCTGCTGTGCGGCGTCCCCGTTCTTCGTATCGAACGGGCAAAGCGGCACCGTAACGCTTCAGGCGGCTGATAGCCTTGCCGTCTGGTCAGGGAATGACGTCGTCCCCCAACGGGGACCGGCCGGAGGAGGTGGGGCTGCGGTGGATCCGAGTCGACCGTGCAGTACCGATAGTTCTCCCGTCATCCCCCTCGCGCAGCGAATCTCCTGATCCGAGAGCTTCCGTACCCAGCCGCTCAGCGGTGAAACCAGGGAAGCACCTTTGCGCCGGAAGTAGATGACGGAAGAGCGCCTTCGACTCTTTGTTCCGTGTTTTCTGCGAACTGCCGTCAGTGCCCCCGCACGGAGCGCCGCCCGCTTTGCGGACGTACGGCCGATGACGCCTCGTACGTCCACGTTCCGGGCAGCGTTGCCCCCCGCGCCCGCGCTGACGGCCGGCCCGTGAAGGAGCCTGCCATGTCGATGATCCGCGACCTGCGCGCCGCCGTCCGTCCGTCCCGGCGTCGCGACGACCCCTCGTACCACTACGCCGCGTCCGCCCCCGTCTGCCCGAACAGCGCCATCGTCGACTGCGGTGTCTACCGCGAGGGCCGCCGGGTGAGCGAGCACGTCACCCCGGCCGAGGCGATGGCCGGCGTCCGGGCCGAGGGCGGCTTCGCCTGGATCGGGCTGCACGAGCCGACCGAGGCCGAATTCGCCGGTATCGCCCAGGAGTTCGGGCTGCACCCGCTCGCCGTCGAGGACGCCGTGCACGCCCACCAGCGGCCCAAGCTGGAGCGCTACGACGAGACGCTGTTCACCGTCTTCAAGACGGTCCACTACGTCGAGCACGCCGAGCTGACCGCCACCAGCGAGGTCGTGGAGACCGGCGAGGTGATGTGCTTCACCGGCCGGGACTTCATCGTGACCGTGCGGCACGGCGGCCAGGGCTCGCTGCGCGCGCTGCGGCACCGGCTGCAGGACGACCCGGAGCTGCTGGCCAAGGGGCCGTCCGCGGTGCTGCACGCCATCGCCGACCAGGTCGTCGACGGCTACATGGCGGTGGCCGGCGCGGTGCAGGACGACATCGACGAGGTGGAGATCGACGTCTTCAGCTCCGGCTCCAACGGCAAGGGCCCCGGCAGCAAGGGCTCCCCCAAGGGCGGCGACGCCGGACGGATCTACCAACTCAAGCGTGAGGTACTGGAGTTCAAGCGGGCGGTGTCGCCGCTGCTGCGGCCGATGCAGCTGCTGAGCGAGCGTCCGATGCGGCTGGTGGACTCCGACATCCAGAAGTACTTCCGGGATGTCGCCGACCACTTGGCGCGGGTCAACGAGCAGGTGCTGTCCTTCGACGATCTGCTCAACTCCATCCTCCAGGCCAACCTCGCGCAGGCCGCCGTCGCGCAGAACGAGGACATGCGCAAGATCACGGCATGGGCGGCGATCTTCGCCGTGCCCACGATGATCGCCGGGATCTACGGCATGAACTTCGACTACATGCCCGAGCTCCACTGGAAGTTCGGCTATCCGGCCGTGCTGCTGGCGACGGTCGCCATCTGCTTCGGCATCCACCGCGGGTTCAAGCGCAACGGCTGGCTGTGACCCCGGCTCGCGGCACCCGCCCGCGGGGCCGCCCGTCGCCGTCCGCCGCCGCGGCCCGCGGGTCCGCGCATCTCAGCGCCTGGGCGGCCCCGGTCGCCCGTGGCCGGGGCGATTAGGCTGAGCCGTATGACGGAGACCGTGTCGCAGGCCCTGCAGGATCGGGCGCTCATCGAAGAGGCCACGAAGAAGTCCGGCCTCATCTGGGTACGGGGGACGGCGGGCCCGTCCCGTGCGCTGTGGCATCTGTGGCTCGACGGAGCCGCCTGCCTCATCGGGGACGGCGCCGGCGAACAGCCGCTGGCCGACCTCGGGCTGACCGACGGCGGGACCGCGACGGTCACCGTCCGCAGCAAGGACAAGGGCGGCCGGCTGGTCGCCTGGCAGGCCGGGGTCGTCGAGCTGGCGCCGGAGAGCGAGGCCTGGCGGGCCGCGGTCGACGAGCTCAAGGGCAAGCGGCTCAACGCGCCGGACGCGGACACCCTCACGGAGCGCTGGGCGCGCGAGTGCCGGGTGCTGCGGCTGGAGCCGACCGGGGGCACCACACAGCGTCCCGGACAGATGCCCGAGGAGTCGCACGCCGCACCGCCGCTGGCGACCTCCGCGATCACCCGGCGGCCCGTCCCGGCCGCGCTGCCGAAGCTGCTGCGGCGGGGGCGCAAGGGCTGAGGCCCCGGGCCGTCAGGCCCCTGCCCCGCCCCGCCCGGCGACAGGGAAGGGTACGGGCCGGCCGTGCCCCGTTACCGGCCGCCGCCGGAGATCCGGGGGCCGTAGTCCACGACCTGGTCCTTGGGCGGGGCCTTGAGGTCCACGCTCTTGCCCCAGTCGGCGAACCGCACCACGCCCGCGCCGCCGGCGCGCCGCAGCCGCAGCGGGTAGGGCGTGCCCTCCAGCGAGACGTCCAGGGTGCCGCCGGAGCCCGCGGCGGCGGTGAGCCGGATGGTGCGGACCCCGTCGAGGTCGTCGCGGTCCCCGGCAGTCAGCTTGCCGTGCAGCCCGAGCAGACCGGCGAGCAGGGTGTCCTTGTCGGTGAAGCCGCTGAAGCGCTTGTAGACGGGGTCCTTGGCGGGCACCTTGACGTATTTGCCGCCGAGCTTGTTCGCCGCCTGGTCGGGCGCGCCCGACCGGCCGCTCTTCTCACCGGCCCAGAAGGCCGCGTCCGCCTTCAGATAGAGCGCCTCGCCGACCCGCAGCAACTGGAAGGCGGCGGCCTTCGTGGTCAGCTCGCCCTTGGCGCCGTCCTTGGCCAGGCTCATGTCGAGCTTGTAGGTGCGGCCCTGGCTGACGACATTGCCGGAGAGATGCACCGTATCGGCGCGCTGGGCCGCGGCCCGCGCCTTGGACTCGATCTTCGCGGCGGGCAGCTTTCCCATGCCGTTGGTGCCGGCGTCCGGATCTTCCTCCTCGCCGCAGCCGGTCAGCCCCACGGCCAGTGCCGCGCAGACCGCCCCCACGAGCGCGGCCCGTCCCGTACGACGGGTTCCGGGCAGGGGTCGGGGGCCGGCGCCCGGGGGGATTGCGCTCACGTCGGCTCTGCCTCCTGATGCGGGTGACGTCGACAGCAGTACGGCAGCGTACCTGTGCTGCGCAGGCTCTTCCGCGGGGTGCGTGGCGGTCACCCTACGGCCTCTTTCACCGGGGCGGCGCGGACCCGGGCGCGTTAGCCTGAACCCGGATCGATGCCTTATTTCGGGCCGAACGGGAGAAGGGCGGCGCTCTGCATGGCAGTCGTGACTCCCCGGGTCTTCGTCTCCCATCTCGCCGGCAGCGCCGTCTTCGACCCCAACGGCGACCAGGTCGGCCGGCTGCGGGACCTCGTCGCCCTGCTCCGGGTCGGCGACCGGCCGCCGCGGCTGCTCGGTGTGGTCGTCGAGGTGATCAGCCGGCGCCGGATCTTCGTCCCCATGACGCGGGTGACCGGTGTGGACTCCGGCCAGATCGTCATCACCGGCGTGGTCAACATGCGGCGCTTCGAGCAGCGGGCGTCCGAGACGCTGGTGCTCGGGGAGCTGCTCGACCGGCGGGTGCGGCTGGTGGAGACCGGTGAGGAGGTCACCGTGCTCGACATCGGCATCACCCAGCTGCCGGCCCGCCGGGACTGGGAGATCGACAAGGTCTTCGTGCGGAAGGGGAAGGGCGGGGCGCTGCGCCGCAAGGGAGAGGCGCTGACCGTGGAGTGGTCGGCGGTGACCGGCTTCTCGCTGGAGGAGCACGGGCAGGGCGCGGAGAGCCTGCTGGCCACCTTCGAACAGCTGCGGCCCGCCGACCTGGCCGGGGTGCTGCACCACCTCTCCGCCAAGCGCCGCGCCGAGGTCGCCGCGGCGCTCGACGACGACCGGCTCGCCGACGTCCTGGAGGAGCTGCCGGAGGACGACCAGGTGGAGATCATCGGCAAGCTCAAGGACGAGCGGGCCGCCGACGTCCTGGAGGCGATGGACCCGGACGACGCCGCCGATCTGCTCTCCGAGCTGCCGGAGGAGGAGAAGGAGCGGCTGCTGGCGCTGATGCGGCCGGAGGAGGCCGCGGATGTGCGGCGGCTGATGTCGTACGAGGAGCGGACCGCGGGCGGGCTGATGACCACCGAGCCGATCGTGCTGCGGCCGGACGCGACCGTCGCGGACGCGCTGGCCCGGGTCCGCGACCCGGACCTCTCCCCCGCCCTGGCCGCCCAGGTCTATGTCTGCCGGCCCCCGGACGAGACCCCCACCGGCAAGTACCTGGGCCTGGTGCACTTCCAACGGCTGCTGCGCGACCCGCCGTTCACCCTGGTCAGCTCGATCGCCGACACCGATCTGCCCGCCCTGCCGCCGGACACCCCGCTGCCGGAGGTGACCAGCTATCTGGCCGCGTACAACATGGTCGCCGCGCCGGTCGTGGACGAGAGCGGGGCCCTGCTGGGCGCGGTCACCGTCGACGACGTGCTGGACCATCTGCTGCCGGACGACTGGCGGGAGGACGGGCTGCACGGCACGGCGGCCGCCGGTCTGACCGGCAACGGCAGCCTCGGGAAGGCCGCGCATGGGCGCTGACGAACGGGACGGCGGCCGGGAACGGTCGCGGGCGAACGGCGCCTCCGCGCTGCGCCGGGGCGCAGCCGACCGCCCGCGGGTGCGCCTGGACCAGCCGCGCGCGCCCCGCCGTACGTTCCTGCCCGAGTACGACCCGGAGGCCTTCGGACGGCTCTCGGAGAAGATCGCCCGCTTTCTGGGGACCGGCCGCTTCATCGTCTGGATGACCTTCACCATCATCGTGTGGGTCATCTGGAACACCACCGCGCCCAGCGGTCTGCGGTTCGACCAGTACCCGTTCATCTTCCTGACGCTGGCGCTCTCGCTCCAGGCGTCGTACGCCGCGCCGCTGATCCTGCTGGCGCAGAACCGCCAGGACGACCGCGACCGGGTCACCCACGAGCAGGACCGCAAGCAGAACGAGCGCTCCATCGCCGACACCGAGTATCTGACCCGGGAGATCGCGGCGCTGCGGCTCGGGCTCGGCGAGGTCGCCACCCGCGACTGGATCCGCTCCGAGCTCCAGGACATGCTCAGGGATCTGGAGCTGCGGCAGCCGGCTGACGCGGAGAGTGATGAACGCGACCGCTGACGGGCTTTCCGGAGGCACCCTCACGCGCCGTACCATCGGGTCATGGCTACCGACACGCCCCATGGCGGCACCCCGAGCGAGGACGCGGTCCGCGACGCGCTCGCGACGGTGAACGACCCCGAGATCCACCGCCCCATCACCGAGCTGGGGATGGTCAAATCGGTGGACATCGCGGCGGACGGCGCGGTGGCGGTCGTGGTCTATCTCACCGTCTCCGGCTGCCCGATGCGCGAGACGATCACGAACAACGTGCGCGAGGCCGTCGAGCGGGTCGAGGGCGTCACCTCCGTCGCCGTCGAGCTGGACGTGATGAGCGACGAGCAGCGCAAGGAGCTGGCGACCTCGCTGCGCGGCGGCACCGCCGAGCGTGAGGTGCCGTTCGCCCAGCCCGGTTCGCTGACCCGGGTCTACGCGGTCGCCTCCGGCAAGGGCGGTGTCGGCAAGTCCTCGGTGACGGTCAACCTCGCCGCGGCGATGGCGGCGGACGGTCTGAAGGTCGGTGTCGTGGACGCCGACATCTACGGCCACTCGGTGCCCCGGATGCTCGGTGCCGACGGCAAGCCCACCCAGGTCGAGAACATGATCATGCCGCCGTCGGCGAACGGCGTGAAGGTCATCTCGATCGGTATGTTCACCCCGGGCAACGCCCCCGTCGTCTGGCGCGGCCCGATGCTGCACCGCGCGCTCCAGCAGTTCCTCGCCGACGTCTACTGGGGCGATCTGGACGTGCTGCTGCTGGACCTGCCCCCGGGCACCGGCGATATCGCGATCTCGGTGGCACAGCTGGTGCCGAACGCCGAGATCCTGGTGGTCACCACCCCGCAGCAGGCCGCCGCCGAGGTCGCCGAGCGGGCCGGTTCGATCGCCGTGCAGACCCACCAGAAGATCGTCGGCGTGGTCGAGAACATGTCCGGGCTGCCCTGCCCGCACTGCGACGAGATGGTCGATGTCTTCGGCACCGGCGGCGGCGAGCGGGTCGCCGAGGGCCTGACCCGGACGACGGGCACTCAGGTGCCGGTGCTCGGCTCCATCCCGATCGATGTCCGGCTGCGCGAGGGCGGCGACGAGGGCAAGCCGGTCGTGCTGACCGACCCCGACTCCCCCGCCGGTTCGGCCATCCGGTCGATCGCGGGCAAGCTGGGCGGCCGGGCGCGGGGCCTGTCCGGTATGTCGCTGGGGATCACCCCGCGCAATAAGTTCTGAGACGGCGACCGGTGCTGCGCCCCATGGAGGTCGCGGCCCCGGCTCCCGGATGACGCGGAAAGGGGCGGGCCCACACGGGTCCGCCCCTCGCTGTTGCGCCGGGCCGTCCGGTGCCTGGCTGTCCGGTGCCGGGCCGCCCCGGCCCTCGGCTCGGCCTCGGCTCTCGTACCCGGCCGGTCAGCCCTCGTACGCGGCCAGATCCTTGATCACCGAGAAGCCCAGGCCGTACGCGCTCATCCCGCGCCCGTAGGCGCCGATGTGGACCTCCTCGGGCCCCTCGCTCGCCGAGCCGGCCAGCACCCAGCCGTACTCGGACTCGCGGTAGGCGAACGAGGTGGGCACCCCGTCCACCGGCAGCATCAGCTCGCTCCAGCTCCCGCCGCCGAGGTCGTCGGCCAGCTCCCAGGCGAGCATCGTCTGCTGGTCCAGCCAGTCCTGGCGCAGCGTCCGGTCCATCTGGGTCGGCCAGGTCTGCGCGAGCAGCCCCGACCCGGCGAGCCAGGCGGCCGTCGAGACCGAGGTCGCCTCCAGGACGCCGGTCCCGTCACCGCTGCGCCGCACGGGGCGGCTGGCGACCGTCACCACGACCGCGAACCGCTCGTCCTGCGGCGGTTCCACCTTGATGGTGGGCTCCTCGCCGTGCCCGGTGGCGCCGTGCTCGACGGTGCCGTCCGCGGCCGCGCCGACCTGCATCAGCCAGCGCGGACCGGTGAACGCCTCGTCGAGGCCGTACCACGGGAACGCGGCCAGCAGATAGCCGTCGACCTTCCGGCCGGCGGCGGCCGCCTCATGTGTCGCTGACGGACTGGTCGTCTCCATCTGCGCGGAGCCTCCTTGTTGCCCTGCGTCGTGGGCGGCCCGCCCCCCTCAGGCGACCGAACCCCGGACACCCGGAGCATAGCCATAGGCGTCCACACAGACAGTCATACCGGTGTGTGTCAGGTGGCGTCGGCGTCGAACGGCGGACGCTCGTCCGGCTGAGCGGGCCTCTTGACCATGTCGGGAGACCCGGCGGAGGCGGCCGGGGACTCCTTGGACAGGCTCGGACCCGAGCCGTTCGAGGACGTGGCGGAGGAGGCGCTGTCGTGGCCGTGGACGGCGTCGGTGACCTCGGCCATCTCCTTCTTCAGGTCGAAGCCGTTACGGATCTCCTGAAGGTCCTTGAGGCCGTACTCGTCCTTCTCCAGGACGTGTTTGCGCACGAAGTTCTTGGGCTTGAGGTCCTCGAACTCGAAGTCCTTGAACTCCGGCCCCAGCTCGCTGCGGATGTCTTCCTTGGCGCTGTCCGAGAACGCCCGGACCTTGCGGACGAAGGACATGACGTCCTGGATGACCTTGGGGAGCTTGTCCGGACCGAAGATGAGCACGGCAAGGATCACGAGCGCCACCAGCTCGAGGGGTCCTATGTCGAAGAACACCTTGCAGCTCCTTGGGTTATCCGCGGCCTTCGGTGGCCTAGGGGCCAGGCCGCCTATCACGGTACCTGGCCCCGTACGTCGGGCGGGAGTCGCCCGTACCAACACCATGCAAACGATCAGCCCGTACTGGAGGATCCCAGGCTGAGCCGGACGGACCGTTCCTTACCGCCCCTTTGGAGGGTCAGCACCAGCGTGTCGCCGGGCCGGTGGCTGCGGATCTTGACGATCAGCTCCTCACCGCTGTGCACCGGGGCACCGTCCACCTTGGTGATCACATCGCCGGCCTTGATCCCGGCCTTGGCGCCGGGGCCGCCCGGGAGGACCGGCTCCTTGCCGTCCTTGCTGCGCTCGCTGACCCGCGCCCCGTCGCCGGCGTACTCCATCTCCAACGTGACGCCGATCACCGGGTGTGTCGCCCGGCCGGTGTTGATCAGCTCCTCGGCCACCCGCTTGGCCTGGTTGATGGGTATGGCGAAGCCCAGCCCTATGCTGCCGCCCTGGGCGCCGCCGTCCAGACCGCTGCCGCTGTCGGCCGCGCGGATGGCGCTGTTGATGCCGATCACCCGCGCCTTGGCGTCCACCAGCGGGCCGCCGGAGTTGCCCGGGTTGATGGGGGCGTCGGTCTGCAGCGCGTCCACATACGACACATCGCTGCCGTCGCCCTTCTTGCCGCCCGCGGTGATCGGGCGCTGCTTGGCGCTGATGATCCCGGACGTGACGGTGTTGGCGAGGTCGAAGGGGGCGCCGATCGCCACCACAGGGTCGCCGACCCGCACCGAGTCGGAGTTGCCGAGGGTGAGCGGCCGCAGCCCCGCGACGCCCTCCACCTGGACGACGGCGAGGTCGTAGCCGCCGTCCCGGCCGACGACCTTGGCCTTGGCCGTCTGGCCGCCGCTGAAGGTCACCGAGATCTCGCCGCCGCTGCCGGCCGGTTCGACGACGTGGTTGTTGGTGAGGATGTGCCCCTGGTGGTCGAGGACGAAGCCGGTGCCCGTCCCCTGTTCGGCGCCGCCCCGTACGTGGAGCGTGACCACCCCGGGCAGCGCGGTCTGCGCGATCCCGGCGACGCTGTCGGGCTTACGGCCCCCCTCCTCGGCCGCGGACTGCGGAAGCTTGATGTCGCTGATGCCGCCGTAGCGCTCGACATACGCGCCGATGCAGCCGCCGACGCCGCCCGCGAGCAGGGCGAGCGCCACCGCACCGGCGACCAGCGGCGCACGCCGGCCGCGCCGGCCGGGCGGCGCCGCGACGGGCCCGCCCTGCAGCGGCGCGCTCCAGGGGTCGTACTGCTGCCAGGCGCCCTGGCGGGCGGGGGCGTGCCCGGGGGCGGCGGCCGGGCCGCCGTCGCCGGGTCCGGGGGTGCCGGGCTGCGGCCCGGCCGGGTAGGGCGCGGTCGCCGAGGCCGGGCGGGGGCCGCCGTCGCCGGGGTGGGGGACGAAGGCGCCGTCCGCGCCCTCCTGTGCGGCGTCGGGTCCGGCCGCGGGGTCCAGGGGGGCGCTCTGCGAGCCGGTGGGCCCGGGGGCCGCGGTCCGGCCGGGAGCGGGCAGCGGGGCGCCGGGCTTCTGGAGTCCCGGCCGGTGGGGCGCGGCCGGTTCGGTGGCGGGTTGGGGGTGTGCGGTGTCGGCCGCCCCGGCCGGGTGCGGCTGCTCGGCGCCCGGTGCGCGCTCCTCGCCGGGCGCGCCCGGGGGCGCGGCGGGTGGCGGCGGGCCCGGGTAGGCGGGGGCCTGCATCGCGTGCTGCGGGGCGGCCGGGGCGCCGTACGGGGGCAGCGCTGCGGTCTGCGGCGGCAGCACCGTGCCCTGTGCGGGGGTCGCCATCGGCCGCTGTACGGGCGGCGCGGGCGCCCAGGGTCCGGGGCCGCCGTACGGAGGGGTGCCGTACGGGTCCTCGGCGTGCAGCGGCTGCTGCCGCTGGGGCGCTGTGCCCGGGGCCTCGGCCGAGGGAGGCGCAACGGGCGGCACCGGAGCGGCTTCGGGTGCGGGGGCGGCCGCGGTGGTCGTACGGGCCGTCGTGGCCGTAGTGGCGGCGGCGTCCGGGGTCCCGGCAGCCGGTGTGGCCCCGTCCCGTGCGCCAGCGCGCACCTGACCGAGCGTCACGGTCGCCGCGGCCGGACGCGCACCGCCGGCGGTCCGGCCGTCCACAGCCCCGGCAGTCCCCTGGTCCGTACCGTCCACGGCTACGGAACCCTGGGCCGGGGTCAACTCATCGACGGTATCGGGCACTTCGGCCGCTTCGGCGCCTCCGGGCGGCGTGGGCGCCACCGAGCCGTTCCGCGGCTCCGGCGGACGCACGGTCCAGTCCTCCGTCTGCTGCCCGGCGGACGTGCCCGGCGCGTGGGGCGTCCGGGCGGTCAATTCCTCCGCCGGCCCGGACGTATCGGTCACCGCGGCACCGGCCGGTCCGGACCCGTCCGGCGAGCCCGTCGTCCCGTCAGGCGAGCCCGCCATCCCGTCCGGTGCTCCCCCCTGCTCCGGCGGACGCACGAGCCAGTCCTCGGCGCTGTGCACGTCGGACGTGCCGGTGCCCTCGGTCCGCGTCCCGTCCGCCGGGCTGCCGGCGGACGGCACCGTCTGCGGACCGGCCTCGGCGGACGGTTCCGTGCCCGGGGTACCCCCCGGACGGCTCCACCACTTCAGCTTCGGCCCGGCGGCCTTACCGTCGTCCATGCTCTCCCCAGAGTTCGCCCGCACCGTGCGCGGGCCACCACCACCTCGCGGACGCGCCCGCTCAGGGGTGCGCCGCCCCACAGCGATTCAACCAGTTCCGCGTGGGGCCGCGCAGGGGACGGTCAGTGCCGGGCGGGGGCTCCGCCCTCGGCGGAGGGGGCCGCTGCGACAGCGGAGCCGATCAGCGGGCGCTTGGGCTCCAGCGGCGGGAGCGCCGGCGGGTTCTTGCGCACCGGGGTGTTGCCGGTCACGGCTGTCAGGGGCGCGAAGTGATACGCCGAGGCCGGACCGGTCGCGGCTATCAGCGGCGAGAGGCCGAAGCGCCCGGCCGGTGCGGGCGGTGCCGACGACGCCGACGCATAGGGGCCGGGTGCCGTACTCGGGCCGTACAGGGCCATGGCGCTGGGGGCGGGGGCCAGGGTCGGACCGCCGGACGGCTGCCGACTGCCGGACGAGGGGTTCTGGGCGTGGTACTCCGCGCCGCGGAGCAGGGAACCGCTGTCTGCGGCCGGGGTGGCGCTGAGCGGGGTGACGGCCGTGCCGCCGCCCTCGACGCGTCCGCCGGGCAGGTCGACGGCCGCTTCCAGCGGGAGCGCGCCGCCCAGCGCGAAGGCCGCGAGGGAGACCGCACCGGCCGCCGCGAAGGCGAACCGGCGCCGCTGGGCGGGGCGGTCGGTCTCGGGCAGCCGGAAGCCGCGGCCCCGGGGCTGGACGGGCAGCGCCGCCATGGCATGGCCGGAGTGGCCGCCGGAGGGGACATAGCGGAACGCGCCGCCACCTCTGGCGAAGTCGCCGCGTCCGAGACCGCCGTTGCCGAGCCGGCTGCCGGGACCCTCGGGGTCACCGCCGGGCAGCTGCTGCAGACGCGCCAGCAGGCCCTCGGAGGGGCCGGGGGGCGCCGCCTGGGCGAAGACGTCTTTCAGCCGACGCTGGGCGTCGGCCTCTGCCTTGCATTTGCCGCAGGTCGCAAGATGCGCGAGCACCCGCTCGCGCGCGTCATGCCCCAACTCGCCGTCGACCAGGGCCGCAAGGCGGTCGCCGAGATGCTGCTCGGCGGGGGACGGACCGCCGTTGCCGCTCACGCGATTCCGACCTCCTGCGAGGGCACCACGGCCAGCGAGCGCCGCTGCTCGCGCTCTTCGGCGCGGGTGGCCGGGGCACGGTGCTTGAGGGACTTGCGCAGATGGGAGCGGCCACGGTGGATACGGCTGCGGACCGTGCCGAGCTTGACGCCCAGGGTCGCGGCGATCTCCTCGTAGGACAGGCCCTCGATGTCGCACAGGACGACGGCGGCACGGAACTCGGGCGCCAGGGTGTCCAGCGCCTGCTGCACATCGGCGTCGAAGTGGGTGTCGTTGAAGTGCTGCTGCGGGGAGGGCTCACGGCTGGGGAGCCGCTCGGCGGCATCGTCACCGAGCGCATCGAAGCGAATACGCTGACGGCGCCGGACCATGTCCAGGAAGAGGTTGGTCGTGATGCGGTGCAGCCAGCCCTCGAAGGTGCCGGGGGTGTACGTCGACAGCGAACGGAAGACGCGGACGAACACCTCCTGGGTGAGGTCTTCGGCGTCGTGTTGATTGCCGGTGAGGCGGTAGGCGAGGCGGTAGACCCGTGCACTGTGGGTGCTGACGATCTCCTCCCAGCTGGGCGGGGTCCACGCCTGCGCATCCGCGTCTGCGGCAAAGGTCGCGGTGGTCGCGGAGTCGGCGGTGGGAGCCCCTCCCCTGCCCTTCGGGCCATGGGGGCGGAAACGGTCAGCAGTGTTTGTCACGGATTTCGGCTCGGCGAACGACCTTTTCAAGCGCCTCAGCACCCCTCGGTCACCCGCCGCAGCCGCACCTCCCCTGGTGGCTCTGGTGGTGTCCAGTAGAGCCCCTACCATATCCACCTCGCCCGTTAGCTCCGGATAAGCAGTTTTGACCTGCATTTGGTCCTGCTTCTGGTCGTGGTTCGCGTCTCGCGCGGTCGTCACCGGTGCATCCCCCCGTCATCCCGCTACCCCTCCATAACGCCCGGTCCCATCTGCGGGTTCCCGCACGCAGCGGATACAGTCACGGTTGCGTCAACTACGGGGACAGGAGAGGGCCATTACCGGCAACCGGCAGACGAGCTTGGCATTCGCCGAGGCGTACGGCGCCGGGACCATCGACGACAGCGCCGAGGCCGCCCTGCACTGGTCCCGCGACCGGGCACGGGAAGCCGGTATCCGCACGGTGACCACCGGCACCGGCGCCGCCCTCCGTCTGCTCGCCGCCGCCGTGGACGCCAAGGCGGTCGCCGAGATCGGCACCGGCACCGGCGTGTCGGGCATCTACCTCCTGCACGGCATGCGGCCCGACGGCGTGCTGACCACCGTGGACCTCGAACCCGAGCGGCAGGGGTTCGCCAAGCAGGCGTTCCGCGCCGCGGGCTTCGCCGGCAACCGCGCCCGCTTCATCCCCGGCCGCGCCCTGGACGTACTGCCCCGGCTCGCGGACGGCGGATACGACCTCGTGTACTGCGACGGCGACCTGATGGAGTGCTTGGAGTACCTCGCTGAATCGTTGCGTCTGCTGCGCCCCGGCGGCCTGGTGTGCTTCGAGGGCGTCTTCGCGGACGGCCGTACGGTCGATTCGGCGGTGCAGCCCGCCGAGGTGCTGCGGCTGCGGGAACTGCTGCGGGCCGTGAGGGAGAGCACGACACTCGTGCCGTCCCTGCTGCCGGTCGGCGACGGACTGCTCTGCGCGGTCAAGCGCGGTTGACCCGCCCGGCTCCGGCGTACGAAACGGCCCCGGCACGCGGCGCGCCTTTACTGCGCGCCACGTGCCGGGGCCGGGGTAATTCGGCTGGGGATACCGGGGTCAGCCCCGGGAAACCGCCGGTTGCGCCGCCCTTGTCAGACGGTGACCTTGTCCAGGGCCTCACCCAGGGCCTTGGCTTCGTCGGGGGTCAGCTCGACGACGAGCCGCCCGCCGCCTTCGAGCGGAACACGCATGACGATGCCCCGCCCCTCCTTGGTCACCTCGAGCGGGCCGTCGCCCGTCCGCGGCTTCATGGCCGCCATGCTCGTTCCCCTTCCTGAAACCAGCTCATCTCAGCCGACGGCCCGAATAGGCACGTGTCACCGGCATCGAACACATTGCTTCCAGGCCATTATCCCGCATCGAACGACCCGATGACCAACATCGGGCCGCATCCCTTCGGCAACGCGCTCCCTCAAACCCCCTCAATTCGGAGAGGTGGCTGCAATACTTCTCCGCCCGCCGACCCCCGGCACACCCGCAATCTTTGATGTACGTCACATGCCGATGCCCGATGATCTCCGGCATCCTGAGCGCTGACTGCCGCTGCCGAGCAGTCCGAGCCGCGACGGAGGGGACTCCCACTATGGCCGACACCGTGCTCTATGACGTGACCGACGGACTGGCGACGATCACGCTCAACCGCCCGGACGCGATGAACGCGCTGAACATCGAGGCGAAGGTCCAGCTGCGGGACACCCTCAAGGAGGCCGCCGCCGACCCCGCCGTACGCGCCGTGCTGCTGACCGCCACCGGGCGCGCCTTCTGTGTCGGGCAGGACCTCAAGGAGCACATCGGCCTGCTGGCCGAGGACCGGGCCACCGGCTCCGGGAAGACCATGAACACCGTGCGTGAGCACTACAACCCCATCGTGACGGCGCTGACCGAGATGCCCAAGCCCGTGGTGGCGGGCGTCAACGGAGTGGCCGCGGGCGCCGGCGCGGGCTTCGCGATGGCCGCCGACTACCGCGTGGTCGCCGACTCCGCCTCCTTCAACACCTCCTTCGCGGGTGTCGCGCTGACCGCCGACTCCGGGATGTCCTGGACGCTGCCGCGGCTGATCGGCCGGAGCAGGGCCGCCGATCTGCTGCTCTTCCCGCGCAACATCAGCGCCCAGGAGGCGTACGACCTGGGCATCGCCAACAAGGTCGTACCGGCCGAGGAGCTGGCCGGGGCGGCCGCGGCCGTCGCCCGCCGGCTCGCCCAGGGCCCGACCGCCGCGTATGCCGCGATCAAGGAGTCGCTGGCCTACGGGGCGGGGCACTCGCTCGTCGAGACCCTCGGCAAGGAGGACGAACTGCAGGGCCGGGCCGGGGCGTCGGAGGACCACCGGATCGCGGTCGAGGCGTTCGTGAAGAAGGAGAAGCCGGTCTTCCTGGGGCGCTGACCCGTCCTTGGCCGGCCCCGTCGGCGGTCCGCGTCAGCCGGCCCGCCCGGGGTCAGCCGGCGGCCGCCTCCACTGCCGCCCGGACGTGGCACTCCGCCAGATGGTCGTTGACCAGGCCGCACGCCTGCATCATCGCGTAGGCGGTGGTCGGGCCGACGAAGCGGAAGCCGCGCTTCTTGAGGTCCTTGGCGAGCGCCGTGGACTCCGGGGTCGTCGGCTGGAGATCGCCGACGGTGCGCGGCACCGGCCGGCCGGCCCGGGCGGGGGCGTAGGACCAGACCAGCTCGTCGAGCTCACCGGGGGCCAGCTCGGCGGCGACCTTGGCGTTGTTGATCGTCGCGGCGATCTTGGCGCGGTTGCGGATGATGCCGGGGTCGGTGAGCAGCCGCTCGGCGTCCGCGTCCGTGAACCGCGCCACCTCCGGGATCCGGAAGCCGGCGAACGCGGCGCGGAAGCCGGGGCGGCGGCGCAGGATCGTGATCCAGGAGAGCCCGGACTGGAACGCCTCCAGGCTCATCCGCTCGAAGAGGGCGTCGTCGCCGTGGACCGGCAGGCCCCATTCGGTGTCGTGGTAGGCGCGGTAGTCGGCCATCTGCGCCGACTCCATCCCCCACGGGCAGCGCGGGATGCCGTCCGGTTCCCTCACCACGCCGCTCATGACCGCTCCTCGCCTTCCGGGGTCTTGCCGGGGACCTCGGGTCCGTCAGCGGATTCCCGGTCGCCGGGCCCGGGGGCGGGACCCGCCTCCGGCACCGGCCCGAGCACCGGCGGGCCGTCCTGTATCAGCCCCGGGCCGCCCATGGCGGAGGCATGCGCACCGGCCAGCGCGGCCTCCAGCTCGGCGATCCGGGCGTCCCGCTCGGCGAGTTCGGCGCCGAGGCGGTCCAGGACGTCGTCGACGTCGTTCATGCGGTAGCCACGGACGGTCACCGGAAGGCGGACGGCGTCCACATCGGCGCGGGTCACGGGGCGGTCCTCCGGCAGCGGGTCGTGCAGCCGGTCCGGCTCGGAATCCCACAGCCCCCCACCGTCACCGCCGCCGACGACCACGAGCGTGACCGCGGCCACCACCACGACCATCGCGATCAGCAAGAACCAGAACACGACCAACTCCCCGGACTATGTGCCTGCACTGATCGTGCCATGCGGGTGTGACAGTTAGGGTCGCTCCCGGACCACGGAGAGGGAGTCAGGGAATGCTGCGGCTGGGGAATCGCGAGTTCGGCGCGCACGATGCGGTGATCATGGCGATCGTCAACAGGACGCCGGACTCGTTCTACGACCAGGGCGCCACGTTCCGTGACGAGCCCGCCCTCGCCCGGGTGGAACAGGCGGTGGCCGACGGTGCCGCGATCATCGACATCGGCGGCGTCAAGGCCGGTCCCGGCGAGGAGGTCGGCGCCGAGGAGGAGGCCCGCCGCACGGTCGGGTTCGTCGCCGAGGTCCGCAAGCGCTTCCCCGACGTGGTGATCAGCGTCGACACCTGGCGGCACGAGGTCGGCGAGGCGGTGTGCGAGGCCGGCGCCGATGTGCTCAACGACGCCTGGGGCGGCGTCGATCCGCGGCTCGCGGAGGTCGCGGCGCGCTATGACGTCGGCCTGGTGTGCACCCACGCGGGCGGCGCGGAGCCGCGTACCCGGCCGCACCGGGTGACGTACGACGACGTCATGGACGACATCCTGCGGGTGACGCTCGGACTGGCGGAGCGGGCCGTGGAGTTGGGCGTCCGGCGGGACGCGATCATGATCGATCCGGGGCACGACTTCGGAAAGAACACCCGGCACAGCCTGGAGGCGACCCGCCGGCTGGGCGAGATGAAGGACACGGGCTGGCCGGTGCTGGTCTCGCTGTCCAACAAGGACTTCGTCGGCGAGACGCTCGACAAGCCGGTCAAGGAACGGGTGCTCGGCACCCTGGCGACCACCGCCGTCTCGGCCTGGCTCGGCGCCCAGGTCTACCGCGTCCACGAGGTCGCCGAGACCCGGCAGGTACTGGACATGGTGGCCTCGATCGCCGGCCACCGGCCCCCGGCGGTCGCCCGCCGGGGACTGGCCTGAGGACGGAAACCGTGACCGCCCCGGAGGACCCGCCCTAGATCCCGACCTCCTTGGTCACCAGCGTGATCGCCTCGTCCACGTCGTCGCTGAGGTGGAAGAGCTCCAGATCGTGCATCGACGCCTTGCCCTGGGCGATCAGGGTGTCGCGCAGCCAGTCGACCAGTCCGCTCCAGTAGGCCGTGCCGAACAGCACGATCGGGAAGCGGGTGACCTTGCGGGTCTGGACGAGGGTGAGCGCCTCGAAGAGCTCGTCGAGGGTGCCGAGGCCGCCGGGGAGCACCACGAACCCACGGGCGTACTTCACAAAACACGTCTTACGGACGAAGAAGTACCGGAAGTCGACACCGAGGTTCACATAGTCGTTCATGCCCTGCTCGAAGGGCAGCTCGATGCCCAGGCCCACGGAGGTGCCGCCGGCCTCGTTGGCGCCCTTGTTGGCGGCCTCCATGGCGCCGGGACCGCCACCGGTGATCACCGCGAACCCGGCCTCGACCAGGGCCCGCCCGATCCGCACGGCGGCGTCGTACTCCTTGGAATCACGCGGGGTACGGGCCGAGCCGAAGACGCTGACGGCCGGGCCCAGCTCGGCCAGAGCGCCGAAGCCCTCGACGAACTCCGACTGGATGCGCATCACGCGCCAGGGATCGGTGTGCACCCACTCGGAGGGGCCTTCGGAGTCCAGCAGCCGCTGGTCCGTGGTGCCGGTCTGCACCTGCTCCTGGCGGCGCAGTACGGGACCCAGCCGCTGCTCCTCCGGGACCGGTGCGCCCTCGGGACTGGCCATGTCGTGCTCCCTCCGCTGGCAGATCGTTTGCCGTTTCAGCGTAGATCCGCGGACGTGAAGAGCAGGGGAATTCGACGGGGAGGCGATCGGTCGGCGGCGGGCCCGGGGGACGTCAGGCCGTCAGCCAGGCGCGCAGCCGTTCCTCGCAGTGCAGGATGCGGTCGACCTCGACCCGCTCGTCCTTCTTGTGCGCGAGCAGGGAGTAGCCCGGTCCGTAGTTGACCGCGGGGACGCCCAGGGCGCTGAAGCGCGAGACGTCGGTCCAGCCGAACTTGGGCATCGCGGTGCCGCCGACGGACTCCATGAACGCCTTGGCCGCCGGGTGGGACAGTCCGGGCAGCGCGCCCGGGGAGTGGTCGTCGACGACGAATTCGTCCACCGGGCAGTCCGCGAAGACCTCACGGACGTGGGCCACCGCCTCGTCGGGGGTGCGGTCCGGTGCGTAGCGGAAGTTCACGGTGACCGTGCAGGCGTCCGGGATGACGTTGTTGGCGACGCCGCCCTCGACGCGTACGGCGTTGAGGCCCTCGCGGTATTCGAGGCCGTCGATGACCGGGCGGCGCGGCTCGTAGGCGGCGAGCTTCGCCAGGATCGGGGCGGCGGCGTGGATCGCGTTGGCGCCCATCCAGCTGCGGGCGGAGTGGGCGCGCTCACCGGTGGTGCGCAGCAGGACCCGCAGGGTGCCCTGGCAGCCGCCCTCCACCTGGCCGTCGGAGGGCTCCAGGAGGACGGCGAAGTCGCCGGTGAGCCAGTCGGGGTGGGCGTCGGCGACATGGCCGAGGCCGTTGAGGTGGGCTGCGACCTCTTCGTTGTCGTAGAAGACGAAGGTCAGGTCGCGGTTGGGGGCCGGGACGGTGGCGGCCATCCGCAGCTGGACCGCGACGCCGGACTTCATGTCGCAGGTGCCGCAGCCCCACAGGACGCCGTTCTCGTCCAGCCGGGAGGGGACGTTGTCGGCGATCGGCACGGTGTCGAGGTGTCCGGCGAGCACCACCCGCTCGTCGCGTCCCAGGTGGGTGCGGGCCACGACGTTGTTGCCGTAACGGTCGACGGTCAGGTGCGGGAGCGCGCGCAGGGCGTGCTCGACGGCGTCGGCGAGGTCCTTCTCGTTGCCGCTCTCGGAGGGGAAGTCGACGAGCTGCGCGGTGAGCGCGGCGGCGTCGAGCGACAGGTCGAGGGCGGGGTGGTCTGTGGAGCGCTCCATGGATCCGACCCTATCGGCAGCACTCCAGTACGGTGGGCCCGTGTCAGCCCAGCCCTCAGCCCCCCAGCGCCGCGCCCGTCTGTGGCGTACCGCCGCAGCCGTCGCCGTACTGATCGGACTGGCCGGCTATCTCCTGGTGCAGTACGTGACCGGTGGCCCCGGGGCGCCGCACTGCACGGTGCGCGCCGAGGGCGAGGCGAAGCCCTACGAGCTGTCCCCGGAGCAGGCCGCGAACGCCGCGACGATCTCGGCCGTGGCCTCCTCACGCGGGCTGTCGGAGCGGGCGGTGACCATCGCGCTGGCGACCGCGATGCAGGAGTCGGGGCTGCGCAACATCGACTTCGGTGACCGGGATTCGGTCGGGCTCTTCCAGCAGCGGCCGTCGCAGGACTGGGGCACCGTGAAGCAGATCATGGACCCGGTCTATTCGGCCGGGGAGTTCTACCGGCATCTGGCGAAGGTGCCCGGCTACTCCCGGCTGCCGCTGACGGTCGCCGCGCAGAAGGTGCAGCGCAGCGGCTATCCGCAGGCCTATGCCAAGCACGAGGCGAACGCCGCACGGCTGACCGGGGCGCTCACCGGCCGCGACCAGGACGCGATGACCTGCACCGAGAGCCGCCCGGTGGACGGGACGGCGGGCGGCGCCAAGGCGGTGCGGGAGCGGCTGGTGCGGGAGTTCGGCCCCGAGGTGCTGCCGCGGACAGGCGGCGCCGGTGGCCGCGGTGCGGGCGGCGGGAGCGGCGTGACGATACCGGTGCAGCAGTCCGGTCCCACGGCCGCGGGCGATGCCGGGCGGCGCGGCTGGGAGCTGGCGATGTGGGCGATGGCGCACTCCGCCGAGCTGCGCATCGAACAGATCTCTTACGCCGGCCGGATGTGGACGGCGGACGATGCGGGGAAGGGCTGGCAGCGGAAGCAGGCCGGCTCCGCGGTGGCCGCGCACCACGTTCGTATCATCACCGCGCAATAGTTTGCCCGGTCCCCCGGAAGGGGCACCGCAATCAATTCCCTTTTACGGAACGGGAGTTGGCCGTGCGTGAGGCGAGCACCCGGTCAATTCCCTTGTACGCAAAGGGCTGTGACGTTTCCGCGATCCCCCGCCGCGTGCACATATTGCCCGTCTTTATCCAGGGCCGATTATGTGACGCGTTACCAACTCTTTACCGGAGTTCACCGCAACCTTCGGGGTTCTGACGCGGTAGTCAGTGCGTCCGCCAGGCGGATATGGCACATCTGTCAGAAGTACGAGTCCTTCTCCGTAAAAGGAGCACCATGTCCCTCCCCGTTACGCGTCGGATCGCCCGAGCCGCCCTGCTCGTTGCAGCAGGTGCCGCTCCTGTGGTCGCTGCGGCCGGCTCCGCGAGCGCCGCGGAACTGCCCGCCGCCAAGACACTCGGCGGGCTGACGGCGCCCCTGGACTCCCGGAACACCAGCGAAACCCTCGACCACACCGCGCGCGACGGCGTCGGCCTGGTGAACGCGGCCGGCAGCAAGGCGGCCACGAAGCTCGCCCCGGCGCTCGTCGAGACCGCCGGCCCCGTCGTGAAGAAGGCCATGCCGATCACCCAGGCCGCCGCCGACAAGGCGGAGAGCGTGGCCCGCCCGATCGCCAAGAAGGGCATCTCGACCAGCACGCTGCCGCTCGACGCGGCCAAGGGACTCGTCGGCTCGCCGCAGGGCCTGCTGGCGCCCGCCACGGGCCTGCTCGGCGGTCTGCCGCTCGGCGGCCGCTGACCGTCCCCGTACGACGCGCAGGGGCCCGGGGAGTTCGCTCTCCCCGGGCCCCTGCGCGTGGTCAGCCGCGGCTCACTCCGCCAGCCGGCGCACGGCGGCGGCCACCCGCTCGTCGGTGGCGGTGAAGGCGATCCGTACGAACCGCTCCCCCGCGGTGCCGTAGAACTCGCCGGGGGCGACGAGGATGCCGCGCTTCGCGAGATCGCCGACGGTGTCCCAGCAGGGCTCGTCGCGGGTCGCCCAGAGGTAGAGCGAGGCCTCGCTGTGCTCGATGCGGAAGCCGGCGGCCTCGAAGGCGCCGCGCAGCGCGGTGCGGCGGTGGGCGTAGCGCGCACGCTGCTCGGCGACATGGGCGGTGTCGCCGAGCGCCGCGACGGTGGCTGCCTGGACGGGCGCCGCGATCATCATGCCGCCGTGCTTGCGGATCAGCAGCAGGTCGCCGAGGACCGCGGCGTCGCCGACGAGGAACGCGGAGCGGTAGCCGGCGAGGTTGGAGCGCTTGGAGAGCGAGTGGACGGCGACGAGGCCGTCGTGGGAGCCGCCGCAGATGTCCGGGTGCAGCACGGAGACCGGGTCGGCCTCCCAGCCCAGTTCGAGGTAGCACTCGTCGCTGAAGACCAGGACCCCGTGCTCGCGCGCCCAGGCGACGGTGCGGCGCAGCTCGTCGGCGCTCAGCACCCGGCCGGTGGGGTTGGACGGCGAGTTCAGCCAGAGCAGCTTCAGACCGCTGGGGTCCAGCTCCGTGGGGTCGTCGTAGACGACCGGCTCGGCGCCGGCCAGACGGGCGCCGACCTCGTAGGTCGGGTAGGCCAGCCGTGGGTAGCCGACCTTGTCGCCGGGGCCGAGGCCCAGTTGGGTCGGCAGCCAGGCCACCAACTCCTTGGAGCCGACGACCGGCAGCACATTGGTGTGCTCCAGGCCCTGGGCGCCGAGGCGCTCGGCGGCCCAGCCGGTGAGCGCGTCCCGCAGCTCGGCCGTACCCCACACCGTCGGGTAGCCGGGGCTGTCGGCCGCGGCGGTCAGCGCCTGCTGCACCAGCGCGGGGACCGGGTCCACCGGGGTGCCGACGGACAGGTCGACGATGCCGTCGGTGTGCGCGGCGGCGGTGGCCTTGTACGGCTCCAGGCGGTCCCACGGGAAAACCGGAAGCCGGTCGCGGAGCGAAGCGCGGGGGGATTCGGGCCGGGGAGACGATGCTGCGCCCACGGTGCTCTCTTTCTCGGGTGCTGCGGGGCCGTCGGCGGAAATGCTGCGGTCCCGTACGGCGGCAGGCCGTACGGGACCGGGGCGGCGCCGTGCGACCTCCCGTGGCTGACACTGGGAGGTGCCCCCAACGACATGGGAGCAAGAGGGAGCGGGCAGGCTCCCCCTTGGTCCTCGGGTCGTTACTGGTTCTGCGGCGGCAGCGCCGCGATGAACGGGTGGTCCCGCTCGATCAGGCCGAGCTTGCTGGCGCCACCGGGCGAGCCGAGCTCGTCGAAGAACTCCACATTCGCCTTGTAGTAGTCCTTCCACTCCTCGGGGGTGTCGTCCTCGTAGAAGATCGCCTCGACCGGGCAGACCGGCTCACAGGCGCCACAGTCGACGCATTCGTCCGGGTGGATGTACAAGGACCGGGAGCCCTCGTAGATGCAGTCGACCGGGCACTCCTCGATGCACGCCTTGTCCTTGACGTCGACACAAGGCTGCGCGATGACGTAGGTCACGCTGTCGTTCCTCCTCGGTAGGGCCGGCGGACCGATTGGCAGTACCGCCGCTGGGCGCGCGGGAGCGCGGCGTCGTCGATGCCCGCCATCTAGTATCTCCGTTCCCGGGCGCGAGACGAACAAGAGGGGCGGTTTGAGCGATGGAATTCCTGGCCGGCGGACGCGCGGAGGTCCGTATCACCCGTGCTGACGTGGGCAAAAGGGTATCCGTCCGGCGTCTGACCGGGGGCGGCGCGGGGGTTCCCGCGTTCACCGACGCGGTCGGCGTTCTCACATCCTGGGATCAAGGTGTGCTGAGCATCACATGCCGCAACGGCGAGACCGTACGGATCGAGGAGTCCGCACTGGTGGCCGCCAAGGTCGTTCCCGACCGCCCCGCCGCCCCCCGGCACGGAGCCGCGCGCCCCTCGGGGGAGCCGGGCCGCCGGCGGGGTCCCGCGGCCACCGCCCTGGAGCTCCAGACCGTCGCGGCCCGCGGCTGGCCCGCCGTGGAGACGGCGCGTCTCGGGGAGTGGACGCTGCGGGCCTCCGGAGGATTCACCCGCCGCGCCAATTCCGTCCTGCCGCTCGGCGACCCCGGCGTCCCGCTGGAGACCGCACTGGAGCGGATCGGCCAGTGGTATGACGAGCGCGGTCTGCCGCCGGTGATCGTGGTCGCCACCGGGCGGGAGGACGCCGACGCACGGCTGGACGCGGAGCTGGCGGAGCGCGGCTGGGCCGACGAGCGGCACACCACGGTCCGCATCGCGGCGCTGGCGCCGCTCGCCGACACCGCGGCGGACCTTTCGGGCGTCACCCTGTCGCGGGAGCCCGGCGCGGACTGGCTGGCCCTGTACAACCGGACCGGCGAGGCCGACCCGTCGGCACAGACCACGCGGACCGCCCTGCGGGTGCTGACCGGCGGGCCCTCGGTGTGGTTCGCGACGGTGCACGGCGCGGACGGCGGGACGGCGGCGATCGGGCGGCTGGTCGTCGACGGGCGCTGGGCGGGCTTCGCGGCGCTGGAGGTGGCCCCGGCCGCGCGACGGCGGGGGCTGGCCACGCGGGTGATGGCGGCGCTCGCCGAGCGGGCCCTGGAGGAGGGCGCCTCGGCGGCGTATCTGCAGGTCGAGGCCGACAACGCGGGCGCCCTCGCGTTCTACGACCGGCTCGGCTTCACCGACCACCACGGCTATCACTACCGGCGTGCCCTGCCGGGCGGCCGGCGCTGAACGGGTACCCCACCGATATGCCCCAGGAATCCGAGCCGGAGCGGGAGGACGCCCGCGCCGCACGGCGGCAGCAGTTCGCCGAGGCCGCGCGGGCCGAGCGGCCCGACCTGGCGCTGCTGTGCCTGCTGATCGGCGCCGAGGCCGATCCCGCGCTGGACGAGGCGGGCTGCGACGCGGTCCAGATCGAGCTGGACCGGCTGGCCGGACTGCTCCCGTACTCCCCGGCCGGCGGCCCCGGGGCCTGGGCCCGCAATCTCGCCGAGCTGCTGGGCACCCGGTGCGGCTTCGGCGGCTCGCCCGCCGACTACCGGCGGCTGGAGTCCTCACTGCTGCACGAGGTGCTGCGGCGGCGCCGGGGCCTGCCGATCCTGCTGTCGGTGGTGTGGATGGAGGTGGCGCGGCGGGCCGGTGCCCCGGTGTACGGGGTGGCGCTGCCGGGCCATTTCGTCGTCGGCTTCGGTGACCCCGCCGGCACCCACGTACTGGCCGATCCGTTCGCGGGCGGGCGGCCGCTCACCGACGAGGACGCGGAGCTGCTGGTCGCGGGGGCGACCGGGGAGCCGCTGAGCGCGCGGATGATGACGCCCGCCGATCCGCTGGAGATCGTGCTGCGGATGCTCAACAACATCCGGGCCTGGGCGCAGGCCCGCCCGGAGCACAGTGCGGTGCAGCTGTGGGCACTGGAGCTGTCGCTGCTGCTGCCGAGCCATCCGGCGCGGCTGCGCCATGAGCGTGCCCAACTGCTCGTCGAGCGCGGTGAGTTCCTCGCCGGGGCGGCCGAGCTGGAGGAGTACGCCCGGGTGGTGGAGGCCGTCGAGCCGGCCGGGGCGACCGCGATACGGCGTCAGGCCGCCGCGGCCCGGGCCATGCTCAACTGAGCGTCGGGGGCGGGGCGCGTCCGGCGCCGGACGACCAGCACGGTCGCATCGTCCTTGAGCCGGCCGCCGGTGAAGCTTTCGAGGTCGGCGCGGAGGGTACGGGCCAGCTCGGCGGGCTCCAGGTGGGTCCACCCGGCCAGCCGCTCGGCGAGCGGGTAGAACTCGCCGTCCTTGCCGCGTGCCTCGGTCACCCCGTCCGTGCACAGCACGATCCAGTCGTCGGGCTCGGGGTGTACCCGGACGCTGTGGCGGGGCTCGCCGCTGAGCGCTCCCAGGCCGAGCGGCAGCGCGCCCTCACCCTCCCGGCGCTCGTGGACCTCGCCGTGCCGCACCAGGTAGTACGGGATGTGGCCGCAGGACAGCACCCGGCCCTCCGGCGCGCCGTCCGTGCCGCGCACCTCCATCAGCAGCGCGGTGACGAAGCGCTCGTCGGCGCCCTCCTCGGCCGAGCGGGTGTTGTGGCGGGCCAGCGCCTGCTCCATGCGCTCCGCCACCGATTCCAGTGACTCCTGGTGCTGGGCGGCCTCCCGGAACGCGACCAGTACCTCCAGGCCCGCGCCGATCGCCGGCATGCCCTTGCCCTGCACATCGCCGATCATCAGCCGCAGCCCGTAGGGCGTGTCGCTGACCTCGTAGATGTCCCCGCCGACCCGGGCCCCCTCCTCCGCGGAGACATAGAAGCCGTACGCGTCGACCGCCCCGGCGCTGAGCGGCAACTCGCGCAGCATCGCCCGCTGGACGGTGTCGGCCACCAGGCGCGTCCGGGCGTGCAGCGCCTCCCGCTGCAGCCGGGTGCGGCACAGCACCAGCGAGAAGGCGGCCACCAGGAACACACCGAAGATGCCGACGACCCGGCTGGCCAGGCCCCAGTCGGGCACGGTGAAGATGTCGACGTAGGTCAGGCACACCACGAAGACGGCCGCCACCAGGAGCGTCTGCCGGAACGGGCAGCGCAGCGCGGCGTACAGCGGGGCGATGCCCATGAAGGCCGAGATGTGCAGCTCCGGGCCGGTCGTGGAGTCCAGCACGGTGACGACGAGGATCGCGAGAATCAGCAGCACGGGAGCGAGGCGGCGGCTCTCCGTGGATCGGTCGGCAGCCATAACACTTCCAGCCTGCGGGACTCCGCCGCACGCCGCACCGGGGGCGGCCGGTCCGCTCGCCCCGGACACGGCCGAGAGGCCCCCGGGTGCCTTCTCGGAGTTGCCGAGAAAGCGCCCTGCGGGGCCTCTCACCTGCGGTTTTGCGCTGTGTGGCGGTCAGTTGCCGTCGGTGGCGATGGTCTGGATCCGCTCGGCCGGGCTGGTGCCGAGCAGCGCCTTGCCGACCGCGCCCGCCACCTCCTCGACGCTGACCGGGTGCTTGGAGCCGTCGCCCTTGGTCACCATGACGCCGTTGAAGGTGTCGCCGTAGAGCTTCTTGAGGGCCGGGCGGTCGTAGTACGGCACCAGAGAACCGTTGATGATCTTGAACGACAGGAACTTCGGGATGGACTTCTGCGGGCTGAAGGAGACCGTGTGCGCCGCGTCCGTACGGACCGTCACCAGACCGGACATCGCGGGCTCGGCGAACTGCTTCATCGCCCTGTCCACCGCGGCCTTGCTGACCTGCGGCTGCTGGGTGCCGGCGGCCAGCACCACGGGTGCGTCGCTGCCGGTCGCGGCGCGCTTGCGGTAGGCGTCGGTGACCTTCTTCTTGGACGCGCCCACGTCGATCGCCTTGTGGGGCGAGCCGTAGTGCGGCACCGCCTTGCCGTTCTCGAAGGTGATCCCGCCGTCCTCGGAGGCGCCCCCGGGGCCCGTGGCGTTCTGCAGGGCGATCTGCAGCTTCTCGTCGTCGACGATCACCGCGGGATCGGCCGTGCGGTGCACGCCGAACAGCGAGCCGATGACGGAGACCGGGTTGTAGTCCCGGCCGGCCGCCCTGCGGACCGTCGCCTGCGGGTCGATGTCCAGGCCTGCCCTGGCGGGCTGGAGGGTGGCGGACTTGCCGTCGACGGTGAGCTTGAGCGGCGCGGTGCGGCTGTCCTTGAGCGCCGTCTCCAGCTTCTTGACGGCCTCCTCCTTGGTGGTGCCGCCGATGTCCACACCGAGCGCGGTGGTGCCGTTGGGCACATCGGCGTGGTCGAGCAGCAGCCCCGCGCCGTAGGCGACACCGGCCAGCACCACGACGGCGACACCCACGAGAACGAGCTTGTTACGGCCCTTCTTGGGCGGGTTGATCGGCTCGGGGATCTTGGGCCGCGGCTTGGGGGCGGCGCTGTCGCCCTCACCGGCCGGGACGTTGGCGAACGGCGACGGGGACGACGGCTTCTCGGGCCCGGGGACCTTCGGGATGCCGCTGACCAGCGTGTCGCCGGAGACCCGGTCACGGCCGCCGAGGGCGCCGCCCGGCCCGCCGTCCTGGGGGCCCTTCGTCCCGCGCTTGCCCTTGGGGGCGCCGGGCGCCGTGCCCTTGGGGCCGCCGGGGCCCTTGGGGGCGCCGGGCCGTCCGCCCGTGACGCCGCCGCTGCCGCCGAGGCCGCTGCCGGGTCCGGCGAGCGGGGCCGGCGGCTGCGGGGTGAGCTCCGCGGTGTCGTCGATCCGGGGCGTGCCGCCGGTGGCGGGGTCGCTGAAGCCGGGCGGGAGGTTGAGCGCGGATGTGCCGCGTGCCGGGCCGGTCGTCGGACCGCTCGGACCGCTCGGGCCGCCCGCCGGGGCGTCGAACGGGCTGTGGTCGCGGGCGGGGCCGCCGGGGGTGTCGAACGGCGAACCGCCGCCGGGCGTCGCTCCGTCGAACGGCGAGGCGCCACCGCGCGGACCACCGTCGAACGGCGAACCGCCGCCCGCCCTGGCACCGCCGTCGAACGGCGAGCCGCCCTCCTGCGGGGCCGGGCTGTCGGAGAAGTACGGCAGGTCGGGGCGCTGCGGCGAGGCGGCGCCCGACGGACCGCGCGGCGGGGTCGCACCGCCCGGGGCGGGCGGCACCGCGTGGGAGCCGGTGGACGAGGACGGACCGGCGGACCCGGCCTGCGGCTTGCGCGGCGCGAACCAGTCGCTGGTCTTCTCGGACGGGCCGCCCGCGGGGGCCTCGTCCGCCGGCGCGTCGGGCCGGGGGGTGTTCGCCGTTCGCTCCGCGTTCCGCTCACCGGCGCGGGGGGTGCCCCGGGAACCGGCGGAACCGCCGGAACCAGCCGATCCGTTCATGCCGGACTCCTCACCGACGGGCTTGCGCACGACGACCGGCGGGATGGGGCGCGACCCCGGAATGTTGATCTTGATCCGCGTCGTCAGTGTGGTCTCGGTCTTGGGCTCCTCCGGCTGCGCCGCGGCACCGGGCGCAGGCTTCTCGCCGGCCTCTCCCCTGGGCGAGCCGTACGGCGGCGTCCCGGACGGGTACGCGGCTCCGCCACGGCCCTGGGGGCCGGAGGACGAACTGTCAGATTCACGACTCAAAGCAGGTTCTCCCGGTTGGCTCCGCCGCTCGTCAGAGATGATCCCCGGCCACAGGCCGGGAGGTGCCCCCAGGGCGGCGCGACGGCGCGCACCACCATACTGTCCGCCGCGGGCGGCCACCCGGGGAGCGTACGAACACCGCCGCCCCGGGCGAACCCCCGGGCCCCGGTTCCTTCACCCGGACCCGCACGGCATCCGTCCCGGTATGGACCACGTCATCCGCCAACTCGGCCGTGCCGGACGCCCACAGGGCGCAGCTGCGTCGCGGTGGCGCAGATCACAGCGACCACGATGCCGCCCAGCAGGAAGATGTACGAACCGAGTCCCGCGCCGAAGAGAAAGTCACCTTCCGGCCGGACATTGCTGAGCAGCAGGAACACGGTCACCAGCCAGGCCGCGCCGGGTACCAGCACACCCGCGGAGGTACCGGTCGCCCTGGCGCCCCCGTAGAAGAGGCCGCCGACGCCGCACAGCGCCAGCACCAAACCGCCGGGGAACCAGGCCGCTTGGACCAGCGTTCCGGCGCCCGCCACCAGGACGCCCGCGACCAGAAGCAGCACATATATGGCGACTCGTCCCGCCGTCAGCGGTGCGGTCAGCGCGGGACCGGCCACCGGCGCCACGGGAGCGCCGGACCGTGCACCGGACCCACCGCCCGAGCCCGCCCGCGACCGCTTCCCCTTGCCGGAGGCCGCGCCGCCGTTTCCCTCACCGGCGGTCCCGCCGCCCTTCGCCGTACTCATTCCGCCGCCTCCTCGATCCGGGCACTCTCCTCCATACCCGTCATTTCACCGATACCCGCGAAGAGATCGTCCTCCCGGGCCCCGTCCGCGGCACCCGAGGCGCCGTGCACCAGCCGATAGTGCTCGGTGGCGAACAGCGGCTGGCCCAGGTCGTTGGAGAGCGCGAAGAACGGCCCGTCGACCGCGATCTGGGTGTAGTGCGCCCGCATCGCCGCGGACTTTGCGGCCGCGTACGCGGGAGTGCCGGTGAGGGATGCCGCGACCTCGGAGTCCGGCACCACGCCCGGCACATCGTCGGCCGTGGCCACTCCGGGGAAGCTGTGGCCGGCCGCGCGCAGCCGTGCGAAGCCCTCCTCGACCACGGACCGGGGGTTGCAGTTCCAGTAAATCTTCCCGATCGCATACGCGCGGCCCAGCTCCGGCCGGAAATCCGCCCGCGCGGCGAGCTCGGCACCGCGCATGGCGACGCGGTGCGCCTGGATGTGGTCGGGGTGGCCGTATCCGCCGTCCGGGTCATAGGTGACCAGGACCTGCGGCCTGACCTCGCGGATCACCGCCACCAGCTCGCCGGCCGCCTCGTCGAGCGGGGCCTGCCAGAAGGCGTCGGGGCGGTCGTTCTGGGGAGCGCCCATCATCCCGGAGTCCCGGTAGCGGCCCGGCCCGCCGAGGAAGCGGTGGTCGGTGACGCCCAGGGCCGCCATCGCGGCGGCCAGCTCGCCGGCGCGGTACGGGCCGAGGGTGTCGTCACGGTCCGGGGCGAGATGGGCGAGCCCGGGCGGGATGACCTCGCCCTCGTCGCCGAGGGTGCAGGTCACCAGGGTGACCAGCGCGCCCTCGGCCGCGTACTTGGCCATGGTCACGCCGTTGTTGATCGACTCGTCGTCGGGGTGCGCATGCACCAGCAGCAGCCGCCGGGAAAAGGCGGCGGGCGAGGCGCTCCCCTCGGCGGGTGGCTGCGGGGGACGGGCGGGCTGATCGGTCATGCCGACAGCCTACGAGCCGCCCGGTCCGCCGTCCGCAGGCGATCCCGGCCGCCGTCCGCGCGCCCGCCCGGAGGACGGGTGCGCAGACGGAGGGGCCGGCCGGGGGCTGCTCAGAACTTGATGTTCCCGAGCATGCCGGCGACGTTCGTCGTCAGCTGCTTGATCGTCGGCGCGATGGACGAGCTGGCCAGATAGAAGCCCAGCAGCATGCACACCAAGGCATGCGGGGCCTTCAGTCCAGACTTCTTGACAAGCAAGAAGACGATGATCGCCAGCAGCACCACCGCCGAAATCGAGAGTGCCACGGCGGCTCACCTCCAAGTACTCACGGTCCGGACAGGATTGAGGGTGCCCGGGCCGTACTTCACGCCCCGCGCACCCGGGTATGCCAAGGGCTCTTTACCCCGTACCCACTACGCCCAAGGGATCATAACTTTCCGCGCTAGCGCATAAGTCGGAGCACGGAAGCAGAGCGGGGGCGCACATGATCTTCACGGGTGCGACCAGGGTGAGCCGATCCTCCCCGGGGGCCGGGACGACGGGATTTCGTGCCCCGGCCCTGAGCGGCCGGACAGCCTTTAGGCTCGGGACCATGACCGGACAGCCTTCGTTCCCGCGGCAATACGCCCGTACGCAGCGCTTCACCCTGGGCGCACCGCGCAGCTATGCCCTCTCCCCCGACGGCGCGCGCGTCGCCTTCCTCCGCTCAGGTTCGGGCACCGATCGCAGCCAGCAGTTGTGGGTGCTCGACCTGGAAGAGGGACGGGAGTTCCCGGCCGCGGATCCGCAGGCCCTGCTGGCCGGTGCGGACGAGGAACTCCCCCCGCAGGAGCGGGCCCGCCGCGAGCGCATCCGGGAGAGTTCGGCGGGCATCGTCGGCTATGCGACCGACTCCGCCGTGGAGTTGGCGGCGTTCACGCTCTCCGGCCGGCTGTTCGTCTCCGAGCTGCGCGCCGGCACCACCCGTGAACTCCCGGTCCAGGGACCGGTGGTGGACCCCCGCCCGTCGCCGGACGGCCGGCAGGTGGCCTTCGTGGCGGACGGCCGGCTGCGGGTGGTGGCGGTGGACGGCGCCACCACGACGGACGGGGGCGACGGCGACGCGGCAGCGGCCGGGCCGGCGGACCGGGTGCTGGCCGAGCCCGACGGGCCCGAGGTGACCTGGGGGCTCGCGGAGTTCGTCGCGGCCGAGGAGATGGGGCGCTACCGCGGTTTCTGGTGGTCTCCGGAGAGCGACGCGGTGCTGGCCGCGCGGGTCGACGAGGCGCCGGTGCAGCGCTGGTGGATCTCCGACCCCGCCCATCCGGACCAGGAGCCCGCCCGGGTCGCGTACCCGGCGGCAGGCACCCGCAACGCCGAGGTGACCCTCGCGCTGTTCGGCCTGGACGGCAGTCGCACCGATATCGCCTGGGACACCGAGCGCTACCCCTATCTCGCGCGCGTCCACTGGTCGGCGGCCGGGCCGCCGCTGCTGCTCGTACAGGCCCGTGACCAGCGCGACCAGCGCTATCTGACCGTCGACACCGCGACCGGTGCGACCCGGACGGTGCACGAGGACGAGGACGAGGTGTGGGTCGAGCCGTTCCCCGGGGTGCCGGCCTGGACGCCGGACGGCCGGCTGGTGCGGATCGCGGACGAGGGCGGCGCACGCAAGCTGTTCGTCGGCGACCGCCCGCTGACCGGGGCGCCGCTGCACGTCCGGGCCGTCCTGGACATCGGCGAGGACGACGTCCTGTTCTCCGCGAGCGGCAGGGATCTGCACGACATCGGCGTCTACCGCGCCTGGTTCCGCGGCAGCGGTGACCAGGGTGGCTGGGAGCGGGTGGGCGAACGCCCGTACCCGACGGTGTCGTCCGCGGTGCGCGGCGGTGCGCTGACCGTGCTGTCGCAGGCGTCGCTGGAGCGGCCCGGCACCCAGGTGGAGGTGGTGCGGCTGGATCCCGACGGCGGGGAGAAGACGCTCGCCACGATCGGTTCGTACGCCGAGGAGCCGTCCCTGACCGCCCGCCCCCAGCTGGTGCTGGCCGGTGAACGGGAGATTCCGTGCGCGGTGCTGCTGCCCGGCGGCTATCAGGAGGGCGACGGTCCGCTGCCGGTGCTGCTGGACCCGTACGGCGGTCCGCACGGCCAGCGGGTGGTCGCCGCGCACCATGCCCATCTGACCTCCCAGTGGTTCGCCGACCAGGGGTTCGCGGTGATCGTCGCGGACGGCCGGGGGACCCCGGGCCGCTCCCCCGCATGGGAGAAGGCGATCTCCCGGCGCGTCGCGGAGTACGCGCTGGACGACCAGGTCCACGCCCTCCAGGCACTGGCCGGTTCCTTTCCCCTGGACCTGGAGCGGGTGGCCATCCGCGGCTGGTCCTTCGGCGGTTATCTCGCCGGGCTCGCCGCGCTGCGCCGCCCCGATGTCTTCCACGCGGCGGTGGTGGGCGCGCCGGTGACCGACCTGCGGCTGTACGACACCCACTATCAGGAGCGCTACCTCGGTCACCCGGGCGAGGAACCGGCGGTCTATGCGGAGAACTCGCTGATCACGGACGAGGGGCTGTCCGGAGCGGTGGAGCCGCACCGCCCGATGCTGATCGTGCACGGGCTCGCGGACGACAATGTGGTCGTGGCCCATTCGCTGCGGCTGTCCTCGGCGCTGCTGGCGGCGGGCCGCCCGCACGAGGTGCTGCCGCTGTCCGGAGTGACCCACATGGCATCACAGGACCAGGTGGCCGAAAACCTGCTGCTCCTCCAGGTCGACTTCCTCAAGCGCTCACTGGGAATGCCGTCCTGACCACGGGAATACCCTCCACCCCTGCCCCGTTGTGGCTCCGCAGGGGCACCCGCACCCCCTACGGGATCTGTTCGCCCGCCCCCTGAGAGCCCCCGCCGATCCCCGCCCCCTCCCGTCTCACCAGCCGGGCGGGAGCGTGGACGGCGGGGGCGGGGCGTGCGGCGGCCGCGCCTCGCCCGGGGCGGCGCCGTACGCCAGCACCTCGTCCGCGTCCGGTGCGGCCGCCGGGACACCGGGCCGGGCCGCCGCGATCACCGCGGCCAGCCCGGCGGCCGCCACGAAGGCCGCGGTGCCCACCTCCAACTGGGCCCGGACGGGCAGCGCGGCGAAGCGGCCCAACTCCCCGGTGCGCAGGGCGAAGGCGAGTGCCACGCCACCGTGCACGGACAGCAGGGCCGCGGCGGTCAGCGCCGCCGGCCTGGCCCAGGCCACCCGGCGCAGCGCGGCGGCCACGGCCGCCAGGGCCGACAGCGCAAGCGCCAGCGCCTGCCAGTGCACCGGGGGCTGCAACAGCGCGCGGAAGACGGAGGCGTCGCCGAACAGCCCCTTGCCGTAGGTGTCCCCGCCGAGCTGCGCCCACCAGCGGATCTCCCAGCAGATGACGGCGAGTCCGGCGGCGCCCAGGAGGACGGCGACGGTGACGGCCGGCCCCTTGAACGGCCTGCCGGGCGCCCCGGGTGCCACGTGGTGCGGCACCGCACGGACCACTCCGTACGCCGAGGACGCCGGCTCCGGCAGCCCGCGCGCACCGTGCCCCGCGGGCCCGTCCGGCCGCCGCCCCGCCGCGCTCACCACGATCAGCGCGACCGCCAGGGCGAGTTGCGTCAGGGCGGTCAGCCGTGCCCGCGCCGTGAGACCGCTGTCCAGCCCCTGGAGCCAGCCCGCCCCCAGCATCCACACCAGCGGGGTCCGCAGCAGTGCGGTGGCGGTCGCCAGGGAGAGCAGGGCCCCCGTGGCCACGGACGAGGGGACGGCGGTGCGCAGGGCGGCGACCGCGGCGACGAGCGCGCCGAGCACCAGCAGCGGGTCGAGCGCCGAGGTGGCCCAGGCGGTGAACTCCCGTGGCCTGGGCGTCTCTCCGAGCCAGGCCCACCACACATCCGCGCCGTGCTGGGCGATGGTCAGGTCCCGGATGATCCAGCCCGCACTGAGCAGGGCGAGCAGCAGGCAGATCAGCGCGCCGAGGCCGCGCGCGCCGCGGGTGAGAACGCTGTCCCGCACTGTGGACACGGCTCGCCCCCCGTCCGTGTCGAAGTACGTGAGTCGTTCACGGCGCCCCGCACAGGAGGTGCCCACCGCAGGTCTACTGCAGTCCCGGCCCGGGGACAACAGACCCGGACGGGGCGACGGACGAAACACGGACAAAGCAGCAACCGGCCGGGACGCCGTCTGGCGTCCCGGCCGGTCTACGGCACCCGCACGGCCGTACGTTGTTCATCATGGCGCGTCCGTATATCGGTGTTGCGACAGTGAAGTTGCCTTCATGTTAAAGAAGTTGGTGACGATATGTCTCCCATGCCGCATATCGCGACCCCCTGTCAAGCACGCCTGGGCGTCGATCTGCGCAATCTTCGCTCAAGAAGTAGACGACCTGTTCACGAGCACACCCGATCCCCTTGACTCCGCCATAAATCACTTGCGAAAGTCCGCTCATCCAGCGGTGCGACCAGGTGCCGCTTCACGTTCCAAGAGAACTCGGCGCGGGGGCACTTCGCGATGACTAGTCCATCCCAGACCGCGGCAACCAAGTCCGATACCCCAGGACTTGATTCCAAGGGTCTGAAGAAGACGAAGGACGGCAAGGACGGTGAGCTCGTTGGCCGTTCCCCCGGCCAACTGATGTGGCGGCGCTTCAAGCGCGACCGCACCGGCGTCATCTGCGCTGTCGTGGTGCTGGGTTTCTTCGTCGTGGCCGCGCTCGCCCCGGTGATCGCCAAGCTGTACGGCAAGAATCCCTACACCTTCTACGGCAACGAGGACCCGAGCCTCTTCGACGAGTTCGGTTACCCGATGGGGGCCAACGGCGGTATCTCCGGCGACTTCTGGTTCGGCATCGAACCCGCGCTCGGCCGCGATCTGTTCACGTCCCTGCTCTACGGCATGCGGACGTCCCTGGGCATCTCGGTGGCGGTGACCATCCTGGTCGTCATCACCGGCACCCTCCTGGGCGTCACCGCCGGCTATCTGGGCGGCCGGACCGACTACTGGCTCGGCCGGGTCATCGACTTCCTGCTCGCCTTCCCGAGCCAGCTGACCTTCGTGGCCTTCATGCCCGTGGTCGTGGCGTTCTTCATCCCGCCGGGCGACGAAACCCCCACCTATGTGCGCGTCGTGGCGCTGATCCTGGTGCAGTGGGCGCTGGGGTGGATGGGCCTGGCCCGGCTGCTGCGCGGCCAGGTGCTGTCCCTGCGCGAGCGGGAGTTCGTCGAGGCCGCGAAGATCACCGGGGCCTCCCCCTGGCGCATCATCCGCAAGGAACTGCTGCCCAACGTGGTCACACCGATCCTGGTGCAGGCCACCTACATGCTCCCGCTGTTCGTCACGGCGGAGGCCGGCCTGTCCTTCCTGGGCGTCGGCATCATGGAACCGACCCCGGACTGGGGGCGGCTGTTCCACACGGCCGGCATGGTCTACGAGAACGACCCGACCTTCCTTCTCTTCCCCGGCGCCGCGATGGTGATCTTCGTGCTGTGCTTCAACCTGCTCGGGGACTCGGTCCGGGACGCCTTCGATCCCAAGTCCGGGCGCTGATCGTCCATTTGAGGGGGCAGCTGTCACCCCCGGGCCGGGCTCGTACCGGTTGCGTCAGGCAGCACATCTGGACAACAACCGACAGGCAGGTGCTTGGAACCCATGAACGCACTATCTACGCGCAGAGCACGCGCCGTGATCGTGGCCCTGGCGGCCGGTTCACTCGCGCTCACCGGCTGCAGCAGCGGCGGCAGCAGCGGCAAGGACAAGTCCCAGACGGACAAGGACGCCGCCGCGCAGTCCAAGACCGTGGCGCTCGGCACGGCCGCCGACTCCACCGGCCCGGCCGCCGACGTCAAGGGGTCCCGCAAGGGCGGCACCATGCGCGTCTTCCAGCGTGACAGCTTCAACCACCTGGACCCGGCGCAGATGTACGTCAGCGACCTGGGCGACGTGTCCAAGCTGATCTTCCGTGGCCTGACCACGTACAAGCAGGACGACGCGGGCGAGAAGACGGTGGTCGGTGACCTCGCCACCGACGCGGGCCAGATGTCCGACGGCGGCAAGACGTGGAAGTACACGCTCAAGGACGGCATCAAGTTCGAGGACGGCAAGCCGATCACCTCGAAGGACATCCGCCACACCTTCGAGCGGATGTACGCCAAGTTCATCACCGACGGCCCCACGTACATGCAGACGTGGCTGTCGGGCGCCGGCACCTCGTACCGCAAGGCGCTGCCGGACGGTCCGTACAAGGGTGACCACCTGCCCAAGACCGTCCTGGACACCCCGGACGACAAGACCGTCATCTTCCACTTCGAGAAGCCGCAGTCGCAGGTGCCCTACGCGCTCGCCATGGCGGGCTACAGCGTCGTCCCCGAGGGCGCGAAGGACACCAAGGAGAACTACGACGTCAAGCCGGTCTGCGCCGGCCCGTACAAGTTCGCCTCCTTCAAGGAGGGCAAGGGCGCCAAGCTGGTGCGCAACACGAACTGGGACCCGAAGACGGACCCGGCGCGGCACCAGTACGTCGACGCCTTCGACATCACCTTCAACCACCAGTTCTCGGACTCCACCAAGCGCCTGATGGCCGACCAGGGCGAGGCCAAGAACGCGATCAGCTTCACCAACTCGGTGGAGCCGACGCAGACCAAGCAGGTGCTGGACAACCCCAGCGCCAGCAAGCGCCTGGTGCAGGGCTACCAGCCCTACGTCTGGCAGATGAACATGAACATGGACCGCATCAAGGACAAGAAGATCCGCGATGCGATCACCTACGCCATGCCGAACGCCCAGATCGTCCGCATCAACGGCGGCAGCTACGGCGGTGAGGTCGCCGGCGGTCTGCTCGCCCCGACCGTGGCGGGCTACAAGAAGGGCTACGACCCCTACGGGAAGCTCTCGCACCCCAACGGTGAGCCGGAGAAGGCCAAGAAGCTCCTCAAGGAGGCCGGCAAGACGGGCATGAAGCTCGTCTACGCCTACTCCAACACCGAGATCCGCCAGAAGGAAGCCGCGGTCATCGAGGGCGCCCTGAACAAGGCCGGCTTCGACGTCCAGAAGAAGGAGGTCGACTCCTCCTCCTGGTACCAGCAGATGGGCAAGGTCGACAACGGCTTCGACATCTACATGACCGGCTGGGGCCAGGACTGGGCGGACGCCTCCACCGTCATCCCGCCGTCGTACGACCCCCGTCAGATCCAGGACGGCGCGGCCAACTACTCCCACATCCGCGACAAGAAGGTCAGCTCCGAGATCGACCGGATCGAGAAGATCACGGACGTCAAGAAGCAGACCGGCGAGTGGCAGAAGCTGCACCAGTACATCGTGGAGAAGGTCAACCCGGCCGCCCCGGTCTTCTACACCAAGATCCTCCAGCTGCACGGCTCCAACGTGGGTGGTGCCCGCTACAACAGCGACACCAACTACCTGGACGTGAACACGCTGTTCCTCAAGAAGTAAGACGCACACAGAAGCAAGCACCGGAAGGCGGTCCGGAGAGCGCGCGGCACGGCGGAGCGCGCGCTCTCCGGGGCCTTCCCCGCCACTCCGTCACTCCCCACAGCCGCCGCCGTCCTGAGAGCAGCGAACTGCCATGCTTCCCTTCCTATTCCGCCGGATTTTCGGCGCGGTCGTCATCCTTCTCCTGTTGAGCGCCTTCACGTTCTTCGTGTTCTTCTCCACGGGCGACCCGGCCATGATGGCGTGCGGCAAGAACTGCACCGCCGACAACGTCGCCCTGATCCATCACAACCTCGGCCTCGACAAGCCCCTGCCGACGCAGTACTGGGACTTCCTCGCCGGCATCTTCACGGGCCGCGACTACACCATCGGGCACTGCGACGCCCCCTGCTTCGGCTACTCCTTCGCCACCAAGCAGGACGTCTGGACGACGATGATGGACCGGCTGCCCACCACGGCGTCGCTGGCCGTCGGCGGCGCGGTCGCCTTCCTGGTGATCGGCCTGGGTGCCGGTCTGCTGGCCGCCTGGAAGAAGGGCTCGCTGCTCGACAAGACGGTCACCGGGGCCTCCATGGTGCTCAGCTCGGTGCAGATCTACATCCTGGGGCCGATCGTCCTCGGCATCTTCGTCTACAGCGGCATCATGGCCTCCCCCAAGTACGTGGAGCTCACCAGCAATCCGGGCGGCTGGTTCATGGGCCTGCTGCTGCCGTGGCTGGTGATGTCGACGATCTTCACCGCCCAGTACACCCGTATGGCGCGCTCGACGATGATCGAGCAGCTCCAGGAGGAGCATGTCCGCACGGCCAAGGCCAAGGGCATGCCGGCGCGCTACGTCTTCATGCGCTACGCCTGGCGCGGCTCGCTGATCCCGATCGTCACGATCCTCGGCATCGACCTGAGCTCGCTGTTCGGCGGCGCCATGATCACCGAGTACACCTTCTCGCTGGCCGGTCTGGGCCGGCTGGCGATCAACTCCGTCATCACCCTCGATCTCCCCATGATCCTGGGCGTGCTGATCTTCAGCGCCGCCCTGATCCTGGTGTTCAACATCATCGTGGATGCGACGTACGCCCTCATCGACCCGCGCGTGCGCCTGTCCTAGGAGAGCCCAAGTGACCACACTCACCAAGACCGAGGACACGCCGGTCCCGACCGGATCGGACCCCTTCCTCTCCGTCCGCGACCTGCATGTGCGGTTCTCCACCGAGGACGGCATCGTCAAGGCGGTCGACGGCCTCTCCTTCGACCTGGAACGCGGGCAGACGCTCGGCATCGTCGGCGAATCGGGATCCGGCAAGTCCGTCACCAACCTCGCCATCCTGGGGCTGCACAACCCCAAGAACACCGAGCTCTCCGGCGAGATCACGCTGGAGGGCCAGGAGTTGACCGGGGCCAGGGAGAAGACCCTGGAGAAGCTCCGCGGCAACAAGATGGCCATGATCTTCCAGGACGCGCTGACCGCCCTGTCGCCGTACTACACGGTCGGCCGGCAGATCGCGGAGCCGTTCATCAAGCACACCGGCGCCAGCAAGCGCGAGGGCCGGCAGCGCGCCATCGAGATGCTGACCAAGGTCGGTATCCCGCAGCCGAATCTGCGGGTGGACGACTATCCGCACCAGTTCTCCGGCGGTATGCGCCAGCGCGCGATGATCGCCATGTCGCTGGTCTGCAACCCCGAGCTGCTGATCGCCGACGAGCCGACCACCGCCCTGGACGTCACCGTCCAGGCGCAGATCCTCGACCTCCTCAAGGACCTGCAGCAGGAGTTCGGCTCCGCCATCATCCTGATCACCCACGACCTCGGTGTGGTCGCCAACACCGCGGACGACCTGCTGGTGATGTACGCGGGCCGCGCCGTGGAGCGGGGCTCCGTCAAGGAGATCCTCACCCAGCCCCAGCACCCGTACACCTGGGGCCTGCTGAGCTCGATGCCCCGGCTGTCCTCGGACGTCCACGAGGAGCTGCACCCGATCCCCGGGGCGCCGCCGAGCCTGCTCACCCCGCCGTCCGGCTGCGGCTTCCACCCGCGCTGCGGCTTCACCGGCGAGGTCGGCGGTGCCCGCTGCACCGACGAGCGCCCGCTGCTGGAGCTGGGGCGCGCGGCCGCGTGCCATCTGAGCGCCGAGCAGAAGCAGACCCTCTTCACCGAGCAGATCAAGCCCCGGCTGGGCTAGGGAGCTATCACCATGGCAGAGAACGTCACCCTCCCGGCGCCCCGTGACGCCGCGCCCGCCCCGGGCGAGCCGCTGCTCACCGCCGAGGGACTCACCAAGCACTTCCCGATCCACGGCGGCTTCCCGTTCAAGCGGAAGGTCGGCGCGGTCCAGGCGGTCGACGGCGTCGACCTGACCGTGCACGCCGGCGAGAGCTTCGGTCTGGTCGGTGAGTCGGGCTGCGGCAAGTCCACCACCGGCCGGCTGCTCACCCGGCTCATGGAGCCGACCTCCGGCAAGATCACCTACGCGGGCAAGGACATCACCCGCGCGGGCCGCAAGGAACTGGCGCCGATCCGTTCCGAGATCCAGATGATCTTCCAGGACCCGTATGCCTCGCTGAACCCGCGGCAGACGGTCGGCACCATCATCGGCGGCCCGATGGAGATCAACGGGATCAACCCGCCCGGTGGCCGGGAGAAGCGGATCCGTGAGCTCCTGGAGACCGTGGGTCTCAACCCGGAGCACTACAACCGCTTCCCGCACGAGTTCTCCGGCGGTCAGCGGCAGCGCATCGGCGTGGCCCGCGCGCTCGCCCTGGAACCGAAGCTGATCGTCGCGGACGAGCCGGTCTCCGCGCTCGATGTCTCCATCCAGGCGCAGGTCGTCAACCTGCTCCAGAAGCTCCAGCGTGAGCTGGGCATCGCGTTCCTGTTCATCGCCCACGACCTGGCGATCGTGCGGCACTTCAGCGAGCGGGTCGCGGTGATGTACCTCGGCAAGATCGTCGAGGTGGGGACCCGCGACGAGATCTACCACCGGCCGCGCCACCCGTACACCCATGCGCTGCTCTCGGCGGTGCCCGAGGCCAAGCTGGTGGAGAGCGAGGAGGAGGACCGCGAGCGCATCCGCCTCGCCGGTGACGTCCCCTCCCCCGTCAACCCGCCCTCCGGCTGCCGGTTCCGTACGCGGTGCTGGAAGGCTCAGGACAAGTGCGCCACCGAGGAGCCGCCGCTCGTCCGGATCGGCGGGAACGAGGCCGGCCACCTCACCGCCTGCCACTTCCCCGAGGAGCCGACGACCGCGGCCCGCGGCGAGGACATCATCCTCGACCCGGCGCTGGCCGCGATCGAGGAGGCCGCGGAGGCCGAGGAGGCCGAGGACACCGGCAAGACCGAGTAGCCCTGGGTACCGCCACCGCTCGGAGCCGGAGCCCGCTTCCCCTACGGGAGGCGGGCTCCGGCGTATGTGCCCGCGGCTGCCGCGCCGGTGGCCCGACCGCCCGCCCCGTACGGCTACTCGCTCGGCACCACGTGCCGCTCCTCCGCGAAATGACAGGCCGAGGCATGCCCGGCCGGGCCCGCCGTCTCCCGGAACTCCCTGGGCACGTCCAGGGGCGGTACGACATCGGTGCACAGCTGCCGGGCCTTCCAGCAGCGGGTGCGGAAGCGGCAGCCGGAGGGCGGGTTCGCGGGGGAGGGCACATCGCCCGCCAGCAGGATGCGGTCACGACGGGTGCGGGCCTCCGGGTCGGGGACCGGCACGGCGGACAGCAGGGCCTGGGTGTACGGGTGCGTGGGGTGCTCGTAGATCTGCTCGTCGGTACCGGTCTCGGCCAGCCGGCCCAGATACATCACCGCGATGCGGTCGGAGATGTGCCGTACGACGGACAGATCGTGCGCGATGAAGACGTACGACAGCTCGAACTCCTGCTGCAACTGCTCCAGCAGATTGACCACTTGGGCCTGGACGGAGACATCCAGCGCGGAGACCGGCTCATCGGCCACGATGATCTCCGGGCGCAGCGCCAGACCGCGGGCGATCCCGATGCGCTGGCGCTGGCCGCCGGAGAACTGGTGCGGATAGCGGTGGATGAACTCCGGGTTGAGCCCGACCACTTCCAGGAGTTCCTGGACCTTCTGGCGGCGGTCTCCCTTGGGGGCCACCTCGGGGTGGATCTCGTAGGGCTCACCGATGATGTCGCCGACGGTCATCCGGGGGTTCAGGGAGGTGTAGGGGTCCTGGAACACCATCTGGATGTTGCGCCGTACGGCCTTCAGGGCGCGGGCGGAGAGGGTGCTGATGTCCTCTCCCCGGTAACGGATCTGACCGGCCGTCGGCCGTTCGAGGCCCACCAGCAGCTTGGCGACGGTGGACTTGCCACAGCCCGATTCACCGACGATGCCGAGCGTCTCGCCCTGGTGGAGGTCGAAGGACACCCCGTCGACGGCCTTCACCGCCCCGATCTGCTTCCTGAAGAGCACCCCCTGGGTGAGCGGGAAGTGTTTGACGAGGTCGCGGACCTCCAGGATCGGGGTCCCCGCTCCCGTCGCCCGGCCGCCGCCGTCACCGTGCGCCATCGAGGGTCTCCTTCCAGAAGTGGCAGGCGCTGGCCCGGCCGGGTCCGGCCTCGTACAGCGGTGGCGGGTCGGTGCGGCAGATGTCCTGGGCCAGCGGACAGCGCGGGTGGAAGGGGCAGCCGGGCGGAATGGCCGTCAGGCTGGGCGGCAAGCCCTTGATCGCGTACAGCCGCCGGCCCTTGCGGTCGAGCCGTGGGATGGAGTCCAGCAGCCCGCGGGTGTACGGGTGGGCGGGCGCCCGGTAGAGCTGGTGGACGGGGGCGGTCTCGACGATCCGGCCGGCGTACATCACCGCGATCGTGTCGGCGACGTCCGCGACCACGCCCAGGTCATGGGTGATCAGGATCAGCCCCATGGTCAGCTCGCGCTGGAGCTCGGCCAGCAGATCCATCACCTGCGCCTGCACGGTGACGTCCAGCGCCGTGGTCGGCTCGTCCGCGATGATCAGGTCCGGGCCGAGGGCCAGTGCCATCGCGATCATGATGCGCTGGCGCATCCCGCCGGAGAACTGGTGCGGATAGTCGCCCACCCGCTCCCTGGCCGCGGGGATACCGACCCGCTCCATCAGCTCCACCGCTCTGCCGCGGGCGTCCTTACGGGACATCCCCTCGTGGACCTCGAACATCTCCCCGAGCTGGGCGCCGACGCTGAGGACCGGGTTCAGCGCGGACAGCGCGTCCTGGAAGATCATCGCCATCTTCGCGCCGCGGACCCTGCGCCGTTCGTCCTTGCGCAGGGTGAGCAGATCGCGCCCCTGGAAGACGATCTCGCCGCCGGTGACGAACCCCGGCGGCGAGTCGAGGATGCCCATCACGGCCTGGGCGGTGACGGACTTGCCGGAGCCCGACTCGCCGAGCACCGCCAGCGTCTGACCGGGCGCCACGCGGTAGCTGACGCCGTTGACGGCCTTGGCCACGCCGTCCCGGGTACGGAACTCCACCCGCAGGTCCCGCACGTCGAGCAGGGCCGTACCGGCGCCCGTGGACCCTGCGTCCTCGTTCGTCATCTTCCCGCTCCTCAGCGCAGCTTGGGGTCGAGGGCGTCGCGCACCGCGTCGCCGAGCAAGATGAACGCCAGCACCGTGATGCTCAGCGCTCCCGCGGGCCACAGCAGCATGTGCGGCGCGCTGCGGATGTAGGTGGAGGCCGTGGAGATGTCGATGCCCCAGGAGATGGTGGGCGGCTTCAGGCCGGCGCCCAGGTACGAGAGCGTCGCCTCCAGCGCGATGAAGGTGCCGAGCGCGATGGTGGCGACGACGATGACCGGGGCGACGGCGTTCGGCGCGATATGGCGCAGCAGCAGCCGTCCGTTGCCCGCGCCCAGCGCCCGCGCGGCCTGGACGTAGTCGTTCTGTTTGGCGGTGACGACGGAGCCGCGGGCGATACGGGAGACCTGCGGCCAGCCGAGCAGCACGATGAAGCCGACCACCGGCCAGACCGTGGTGCCGGTGACCATGGAGAGGAAGACCAGACCGCCGAGGATCACCGGGATGCCGAAGAAGATGTCGGCGAGCCGGGAGAGCAGGGTGTCGCCCCAGCCGCCGAAGAACCCGGCCAGTCCGCCCAGCAGGCTGCCGAGCAGCGCCGCGCCGGTCGTGGCACAGACGCCGACGGTGATGGAGGCACGGGCGCCGTAGACGACCCGGGTGTAGACGTCCCGGCCCTGGGTGTCGAAGCCGAAGGGGTGGCCGGGCTGGGAGCCCTGCTGGGCCTTGGCGAGGTCGGCGCGGTAGGGGTTGCCGGTGGCGATCAGCTGCGGCCAGATCGCGATGATCACCAGGAAGACGATGACCAGCGCGGAGATCACGAAGACGGGGTTGCGGAGCAGGTCGTGCCAGGCGTCGCTCCACAGGCTGCGCGGTTTGCCGGCGGGGACCCCGCCGGGCGGTCCGGCGCCGGGCGGGGCCGCACCGGGCCGCCGTTCCAGCGACTCCGCCTCGCCGATGGCCAGCGCGGCGGACCCGCCGTCGCCGTGGCCCATGGCTTCCTTGGGGACATAGGGCTCAGGCATAGCGGATCCTCGGGTCGAGGACGGCGTACAGCAGGTCGACGAGGAGGTTCGCGAGGAGGAACACCAGCACCAGGATCGTCACGAAGCCCACGACGGTCGGCGAGTTCTGCCGCAGGATGCCCTGGTAGAGCTGGTATCCGACGCCGTGGATGTTGAAGATGCGCTCGGTGACGATCGCGCCGCCCATCAGGGCGCCGATGTCCGTGCCGATGAAGGTGACGACCGGGATCAGCGAATTGCGCAGCAGATGGCGGGTGATGACGCGGTGCCGGGGCAGGCCCTTGGCGAGCGCCGTACGGACGTAGTCGGCGCGGGCGTTCTCCGCGATCGAGGTCCGGGTCAGCCGGGTCACATAGGCGAGCGAGACCAGCGCCAGCACCAGCCCCGGCAGCAGGAGTTCGTTCAGCGGCGCCTCGGGCGCGACGGACGGCGCGGCCCAGGCCCACTGCACCCCGAACACGAACTGCAGCAGATAACCGCTGACGAAGGTCGGGATGGACACCACGACGAGGGTGAGGACCAGCACCGTGGTGTCGATGTCACGGCCGCGCCGCAGCCCGCTGAACACCCCCAGCACAATGCCCACCGCCATCTCGATCACGATGGCGACGAGGGTCAGCCGCAGCGTGACGGGAAAGGCGGAGGCCATCAGCTCGGTGACCGACTGGCCGTTGAACGCGGTGCCGAAATTCCCCTGGAAGATCTGCCCCATGTAATGCACATACTGCTTCCACAGCGGCTCATCGAGGTAGAGGTCGCGGCGGATCTGCGCGGCGGTGGCGGGGTCGGGTGCCCGTTCGCCGAACATCGCGGCCACGGGGTCGCCGAGCGCGTACACCATGAAGAAGATGAGGAAGGTGCTGCCGATGAACACCGGGATCATCTGGAGCAGCCGCCGGATCACATAGCGGCCCATGAAGCACCGACCTCCCTCGCCCGACGGCCAGTTGGCACGGTCAGTTGACCTTGATCTCGTTGTAGACCGGCACGCTGAACGGATTCAGTGAGACATTGCTGATCCGGTCCGAATAGCCGCCGCTGCCGTTCTGGTACCAGAGCGGAATGGCCGGCATCTGGCTGGCGAGGATCTTCTCCGCGTCCTGGAAGGTCCGGACGGCCTTCTGCGGGTCGGTGTCCGCGTTCGCCTCGTTCACCAGCTTGTCGAAGGAGGCATTGCTGAACTTGCCGTCGTTGGAAGAGGCGTTGGTGTAATACAGCGGCTGCAGAAAGTTCTGGATCAGTGGATAGTCCATCTGCCAGCCGGCCCGGAAGGGCCCGCTCATCCGCTTGGCCGTGATCTTGTTCCGGAAGTCGGCGAAGGTGCCGACCGGGTCCCCGACGCACGCCTGGTCGTCCCCCAGCGACTTGTTGATGCTGTTGCAGAGGGCGTCGATCCAGTCCTTGTGGGAGCCCGTATCGGCGTTGTAGGTGAGGGCGATCCTGCCGCCGGGGAGTCCGCCGCCCTCCTTGATCAGCTGCTTTGCCTTCGCCGGGTTGAACTCACAGGCCTCGCCGCACAGCCCGGCCTTGTAGCCCCCCTCCGCCCCCAGCACCGGCGAGGTCCAGTCCGTGGCGGGCGTCCGGGTCTTCTGGAAGATCTCCCGGGTGATCTGGTCCCGGTCGATCGCCATCGACAGGCCGCGGCGCACTTTGTCCGTACCCGGCCGCGACCACCGTTTGTCGTACATGGGAAAGGTGAGGGTCTGGATGATCCCGGCCGGCTGATTGATGTAGCGGCCGCCCAGATCCGCCTGCACATTCTTGAGCTGTGCGGCCGGCACATCATCGACCAGGTCGAGGTTGCCCGCCTGCAGATCGGTATAGGCGGTGTTGTTGTCCGTATAGACCCGCAGATCGATACCGCCGTTACGCGCCGGATCGTCCCCCGGATAGGCGCCCCACTTCCGCATCCGCAGCACCGACCCCTTTTCGTAGGAGTCCACGGTGTACGGGCCGTTCCCGACCGGCTTTTGGATCCAGGCGTCGTGATCCCGGAAGAATGCCTGCGGCAGCGGCATGAAGGCCGAATAGCCCAGCGTGTCCGGCCAGCTGGAGAACTTCTGGTTGAGCTTGACGGTAAAGGTCCTGTCGTCCTTCACCACCAGCCCCGACAGGGTTTTGGCCTGCGGGCTCCCCCCGTCCGGATGCACCTGCGCAAATCCGTCGATGTACTGGAAGAAGGGTGCGTTCTTCTGCTTGTTGCTCAGCAGCGCGCCGTAATTCCAGGCGTCCACGAAGGACTTGGCGGTGACCTTCTCTCCGTTGCTGAAGGTCCAGCCGCCCTTCAAGGTCACCGTGAAATTCTGCGAGTCCTTCGTCTCGATCCGGTCGGCGATCACATTCTCCGCGGCGCCCGTCTTCGGGTTGTAGCGCTTGAGCCCCCGGAACAGCATTTCCAGGACCTTGCCGCCCTGGACCTCATTGGTGTTCGCCGGCTCCAGCGGATTCTGCGGATCCCCCCAGGAGGCGCTGACCACCCCGGAACGGCTCGCCCCGCTCCCGCCCCCGCACCCCGTGGCCACGAGGGCGACGGCGACGGCGCATGCGCCCCACTGCGCACACGTGGCTCTCCGCATGACGGCTCCTCAGGTACGGGATCGTGCCCAGGGCCACATAAGATCGCAAAGCGGGAGGTACCGCACTTCGGCGGCGTGCGCCACTGCTCCGAAGACGGGAGAAACCCCTCGGATGCCCGAGTGGGGACGGAGAAGGGGCGCCCGGGGACACAGACAACGTCGCCGCGGAGCGGCCCCCGGACAGCGAAGGGGCGCCCCTCACGCGGAGGGGCGCCCCATCACTTCAGGCCGGAGTACCGGCGGCAGTCGTTACCGCTTGGCGCGCGACGCGGTGCGGCCGCGCTCCTTCTGGTCCAGGACGACCTTGCGGATGCGCACGGCCTCCGGGGTCACCTCGACGCACTCGTCGTCGCGGCAGAACTCCAGGGACTGCTCCAGCGACAGCTTGCGCGGCGGCACGATCGCCTCGAACGAGTCGGCCGAGGAGGAGCGCATGTTGGTGAGTTTCTTCTCCTTGGTGATGTTCACGTCCATGTCGTCGGCGCGGGAGTTCTCGCCGACGATCATGCCCTCGTACACCTCGGTGCCGGGCTCGGTGAACAGCACACCGCGCTCCTGGAGGTTCGTCATCGCGAAGGCGGTGACGGCACCGGAGCGGTCGGCGACCAGGGAGCCGTTGTTACGGGTGGTGAGCTGGCCGAACCACGGCTCGTGACCCTCGTGGATCGAGTGCGCGATACCGGTGCCGCGGGTGTTGGTCAGGAACTCCGTACGGAAGCCGATCAGACCACGCGACGGGACGACGAACTCCATGCGGACCCAGCCGGAGCCGTGGTTGGACATGTTGTCCATCCGGCCCTTGCGGACACCCATGAGCTGGGTGACGGCGCCCATGTGCTCCTCGGGCACGTCGATGGTCATGCGCTCGACGGGCTCGTACGTCTTGCCGTCGACCTCCTTGGTGACCACCTGCGGCTTGCCGATGGTCATCTCGAAGCCCTCGCGGCGCATCTGCTCGACCAGGATGGCCAGCGCCAGCTCACCGCGGCCCTGCACCTCCCAGGCGTCGGGACGCTCGGTCTCCAGGACGCGCAGCGAGACGTTACCGATCAGCTCGCGCTCCAGGCGGTCCTTGACCTGGCGGGCGGTGACCTTGCGGTCCTTGACCGCGGCCTTGGCGTCCGCGCCCTTACCGGTGCCGCCCCGGCCGACCAGCGGCGAGGTGTTGGTACCGATGGTCATGGAGATCGCCGGCTCGTCGACGGTGATCAGCGGCAGCGCGACCGGGTTCTCCGGGTCGGCCAGCGTCTCGCCGATCATGATGTCGGGGATACCGGCGACCGCGCAGATGTCGCCCGGGCCGGCCACCTCGGCGGGCTTGCGGGTGAGCGCCTCGGTCATCATCAGCTCGGTGATGCGGACGTTGGCGATGGTGCCGTCCCGCTTGATCCACGCGACGTTCTGGCCCTTGCGCAGCTCGCCCTGCTCGACCCGGAGCAGCGCGATACGGCCGAGGAAGTTGTCCGCGTCCAGGTTGGTGACGTGGGCCTGGAGCGGGGCCTCCGCGTCGTACTGCGGGGCGGGGACCGACTCCAGGAGCGTGGTGAAGAACGGCTCCAGGTTGGTGCTGTCGGCCGGGACGGTGCCGTCCTCCGGCTTGGTCAGCGAGGCCACACCGTCACGGGCGCAGGCGTAGACGATCGGGAACTCGATCTGGTCCTCGTCCGCGTCCAGGTCCAGGAACAGGTCGTAGGTCTCGTTGACGACCTCGTCGATCCGGGAGTCGGGGCGGTCGGTCTTGTTGATGCAGAGGATGACCGGCATCCGCGCCGCGAGCGCCTTGCGGAGCACGAAGCGGGTCTGCGGCAGCGGGCCCTCGGAGGCGTCGACCAGCAGGACGACCGCGTCGACCATCGACAGACCGCGCTCGACCTCGCCACCGAAGTCGGCGTGGCCGGGGGTGTCGATGATGTTGATCGTGACCGGGTCCCCGCCATCCTTGGGGTGATACTTCACCGCCGTGTTCTTGGCGAGGATCGTGATGCCCTTCTCACGCTCCAGGTCGTTGGAGTCCATCATCCGGTCGTCGAGCTTCTCAGCGGCGTGTTCGGCGAACGAGCCGGCCTGCTTGAGCATGCCGTCGACGAGGGTGGTCTTCCCGTGGTCGACGTGGGCGACGATGGCTACGTTACGAATGTCGTGACGGGTGGGCATACTGGCGGCGCTTCTCCCGGAATCGTGGGTGGCGACGCGTCCATTCGGTACGCGCGCCCGCCGGGCATAACGAAGCCACGGCCTCACCCCATCGTACGGGGCCGCGGCAGCAATGGCCGCCGCGGCCCGTACATATGCGCTATGACCTGCAGTTTCTCACCATTTATTCGCCCGGACTCCACCCCTACTTCTGGTAGCCGATGTCCTGGAAGCGGGGCGTGGCGAAGCCGAAGGCGCCGACGTTGGCCAGCGACTTCTTCGTGGCCACCAGCTCGGGCCGCTGGTAGAGCGGGATCGACCCGGCGGCCGCCCAGATCCGGGCGTCGGCCTGCGCCACCAGCGTGTGCGCGGCGCCCTCGTCCAGCTCGGAGGCGGCCTGGTCGAAGAGCTGGTCGATGTGGTCGGTGCCGACCCGGGTGTAGTTCTGCTCGACGGTCAGCGAGCCGTCGGGCGCGGGCTGCGGCTTGGCGTAGATCGGCCGGGCGTCGGTCGCCGGGTAGGCGGTGCCGGGCCAGGAGTACAGCGCCAGGTCGTAGTCACCGCCGGCGATGTGGTCCTGGAAGTAGCTGGCGTCGGAGACCCGCTGCAGGGACGTCTGCACGCCGATCTTGCCGAGCATCGAGGCGATCCGCCGTCCGACGGTGCGCAGCTGCTCGGAGCCGGCGCCGTCGGGGAGCACGAAGCGCAGGGTGAGCGGCTTGCCGTTCTTCTTCACGGCGGCGATCCGGGACGTCTTGCCGTCGGCGGGCCGCGGTGCGGCCGCCGCGTCGGCGGCCCGCTCGACGGCGGCGTGCCGGGCACCCGGGTGCCCGCCGGACCCCGGCAGCTGCGGGCCCTGTCCGGTCTCGATCAGCTCGGCGGCGCCGAGCGCCTCCGCGGCCCGCATCTTGTACCGCTTGTACTTGGCGTACGCCGCGGACCCGGTGTCGCCGTCCGCGTCGGCCTTCTCACTGGCGGCCGCCTGCTTGTAGAACGAGGCGCTCTGCCGCAGCAGGGCGGACTGCTGGACCTCCGAGCCGACCGCCCCGGTGAAGGACAGCGGGGCCTCGGCGGCGGCGGGACGGTCGCCCCGGCCCGGCGCACCGGCGTGGCCGCGGCCGGCGCGGGCGGGGTTGCGGTCGTCGGAGTCGCCGCCCGGCCTGTCCTCATCGGACTCGTCGGACTCATCGGACTCATCGGACTCATCGGACTCGTCGTACCGGTCACCGGCGTACCGCTCGTCCGACGGCTCGTCGCCGTCCTCGTCCGGGTATCCGTCGGGCGCCGGTGCGCCCGCCTTCTCGCCGGCCTGCTGGTGGTCGGCGCCGTCGCTCTTCCAGCCGGCGTCCGCGAGCAGCGCCTTGGCCGCCCCGGCGTCCTGCTCGCCGAGGGCGTCGCTGTGGTCCGCGTAGCCGTACTGCCCGGCCATCAGCAGATGGCTGCCGAGCGGCTTGGACGGCAGGTCGAGCGGCTTGAGGACGGTGTCAGCGAGCGCCTGCCGGTCGAGGGCCCGGGCCACCGCCCGGCGCACCCGGTCGTCGGCCAGCGGCCCGCTGCTGCCGTTGAGGGCGAGCTGGGTATAGGCGGGCTCCAGCGCCTTGCGGATGGTGTAGCCGCGCAGTACGGAGTTCTCCGCGGCGGCGGCCTTGGCGCCGGCCCGGTTCCCGTTGCTCTGCGGGCCCGCGTTGCCCTCGGCGGGCGTCCTGGGCGAGCCGGAGGAGGCCGGGCGCCGCGCGGAGGCGACCCGCTTCGCGGCGATCTGGTCGACCGCGGCGACATCGACGCTCCCCTCGGCCAGCGCCGCGGCCCGCTTGTCGCCGGGCAGGGACTGCAGCACGATCCGCTTGAGCTTGGCGGGCTCGCCCCACCACCTCGCGTTGCGGACGAGGATGACGCGGCCCTCCTCGGTGTCCCGCTTCTGGACGAGGAACGGGCCGGCGCCGACCTTGAGCTGCTCGCGTGCGCCCTCGTTGAAGGCATTGGGGCTGCCCATGACGCTCTTGGGGTAGAGCGGTGTGAACAGGGACCGCCAGTCCGCGTAGGGGCGGGCGAAGGTGACCTTGACCTCGTGGGCGTTCGCGCCCTGCTCGACCTTGCCGATCCGGTCGTAGCCGGCGTTGCGGGCCGTCCAGTAGGCGTTGTCCTTGCCGCGCAGCGCGGTCCACTGGGCGATGAAGTCGGCGGCGGTGACCGCCGTGCCGTTGCTCCACCGCGCCTTGGGGTTGATCTTGTACGTCACGACCTGCTTGGGGTCACGGGTGCTGATGTCCGCGGCGTCGAGGTAGTCGGCGTTGCGCTGCGGTCTGCCGCTCGCGTCGATGGTGAACATGCTGGGCAGCACCGCGCCGGCGATCCGCGCGGTGGTCGCGTCGGCGTCGGACTGGAAAGCGTTGAGGGTGCCGGGCATCGCATCGACGGCCCAGCGCAGGGTGCCGCCGTTCTTCAGCGCGCTGCGGGGTGCCGGGGCGATGTCCTGGGACGCCGCGACGGACGCCTCCCGGGCGTCTTCGCTGCATCCGGCCAGGGCCGGCAGCGGGAGCAGCACCCCCGCCGCGATGAGCGCGGCACAGCGGCGTCTGTGGCACACCGCGCGGCGGCCTGCGGGGTGGTCGTGGTCGGTCATGACGGTTCCCTCCGGGCTCGCCCGCGCCGCGCCGAGCACCGCCTGGGGCCTGACCGGCGCACCACGTTCGGCCGACTTTGCGGCTCATCACATCTATGGCACCCCTACTGAAAGCGACCGCGCCCGGACCGGAAGCCCGACACGGCGGCCACCGCGCCAAGGCCACCCGCCCGGCCCAACACCCGGGCCCCCGGGGCGGTCACGGCGGGGTCCACGGGGGTGCGGGCGGCCCGCCGTCCCGCCCTCTTTCGGATCAGCGTTCGACCTACGCCGGGGCGCATGGTTGCCGAAACGCACCGGTTCGAGTCGTAATCACGCTGGACCCCTTCCCAACGCCTACTGTGACGCGCGACACTCTCGGGCGCATGAGATCGCCCACCACACCTTCAAAAGTGAGGGCACGTTATGTCCCTTCAGGACGCTATGACGGCGGTTGAGCGCAGCCTGGACGACCTGGTCCGGTCGGTGGGAAAACTGGAGACGCAGATCGGCGCCGGCCTGGACATCCGCCGGGTCCGTACGGACACCGACCATCTGCGCGAGAGCCTCACCCTGCTGAAGCAGAGCGTCGCGGCCAGTCCTCCCGTCCACCGGAGCACGCCCGAAGTCGAGATGGTGCCGATCTCCGACGCCCCCTACAACTCCGCGCTGTGGACCGACGCCCAGGACGAGGGCCTCGGCTGCAGGAACGGCCACGCGCCCTAGGGGAAAACCCCTGGTGGAGGCCCCCTAGGGGGTGGCTTCGCCCCACTCATTCCCCTACCCCGTTGCCGTCCCGGCGGAAAGTATCCGGCCGGAGCGCCTTTCACGGAGACCGACGTTGGCCACTGGCACCGAACCCTCATCGCAAGCGGGCGCAACCGGCGTGCACGCCTCCTCGCGCGCCGCCATCCCCGCCCGTCATCTGCGCACCGACCGCTGGTGGCTGGCGCCGGCCTGCACCGCCGCCGGGCTGCTCGCGTTCATCGTCTACTCGACCTGGCGGGCGTTCGCGAACGCCGACTACTACGCCGCGCCCTATGTCTCACCGTTCTACTCGCCGTGTCTGGCGGAGAACTGCCACACCATGCGCGGCGGCCCCAACTGGGAGATCTTCGGCAGCTGGTGGGGCCTGTCCCCCGCCCTGCTGATCCTGATCTTCCCGCTGGGATTCCGGCTGACCTGCTACTACTACCGCAAGGCCTACTACCGCGGCTTCTGGGCCTCGCCCCCGGCCTGCGCGGTCGCCGAGCCGCACAAGAAGTACACCGGTGAGACCCGCTTCCCGCTGATCCTGCAGAACATCCACCGCTACTTCTTCTACTTCGCGATCCTGGTCGCCGGCGTACTGACCTACGACACCGCACTGACCTTCCGTGACGAGAACTACGCCTGGGGCCACATGGGCCTGGGCACCCTGGTGTTCCTCGTCAACATCGTGCTGATCTGGGCGTACACCCTCTCCTGCCACTCCTGCCGGCACATCGTCGGTGGCCGGCTGCGGCACTTCTCCAAGCACCCGGTGCGCTACCGGATGTGGGGCTGGGTCGGCAAGCTCAACGAGCGGCACATGCTGCTCGCCTGGTCCTCGCTGATCAGCGTGGCCGTCGCGGACTTCTATGTCTTCCTGCTGGCCAGCGGGGCGTTCGAGGACCCGCGCTTCTTCTGACGACAGCATCTCCTAAGGAAAGGTGTGCCCTCTGATGGCGCATGTGGACCGGCAGGCATGGGACGTGGTCGTGGTGGGCGCCGGCGGCGCCGGACTGCGGGCCGCGATCGAGGCCCGCGAAGCCGGTATGCGGACGGCCGTGATCTGCAAGTCCCTGTTCGGCAAGGCCCATACGGTGATGGCCGAGGGCGGTATCGCGGCCAGCATGGGCAACGCCAACGAGCATGACAACTGGCAGGTCCACTTCCGGGACACCATGCGCGGCGGCAAGTTCCTCAACCAGTGGCGGATGGCCGAGCTGCACGCCCGGGAGGCGCCCGACCGGGTGTGGGAGCTGGAGACCTGGGGCGCGCTCTTCGACCGCACCGCGGACGGCCGGATCTCCCAGCGCAACTTCGGCGGCCATGAGTACCCGCGCCTCGCCCATGTCGGCGACCGTACGGGCCTGGAGCTGATCCGCACCCTCCAGCAGAAGATCGTCTCGCTGCAGCAGGAGGACGAGAAGGAATTCGGCGCGTACGACGCCCGGTTGAAGGTCTTCCAGGAGTGCACGGTCACCCGCGTCCTCACAGAGTCGAAAAGCGGCTCCGCCGCGGGGTCCGGCCGGGTGTCCGGCGCCTTCTGCTACGAGCGGGAGTCCGGCCGCTTCTTCGTGCTGGAGGCGCCCGCGGTGGTGCTGGCCACCGGCGGTATCGGCAAGTCCTTCAAGGTGACCTCGAACTCCTGGGAGTACACCGGCGACGGCCATGCGCTGGCCCTGCTGGCCGGGGCTCCGCTGATCAACATGGAGTTCGTGCAGTTCCACCCCACCGGCATGGTCTGGCCGCCGTCGGTGAAGGGCATCCTCGTCACCGAATCCGTCCGCGGCGACGGCGGGGTGCTGCGCAACAGCGACGGCAAGCGCTTCATGTTCGACTACGTCCCGGACGTCTTCAAGGAGAAGTACGCGGAGACCGAGGAGGAGGGCGACCGCTGGTACGAGGATCCGGAGAGCAACCGCCGCCCGCCCGAGCTGCTGCCCCGTGACGAGGTCGCCCGCGCCATCAACTCCGAGGTCAAGGCCGGCCGCGGCTCCCCGCACGGCGGCGTCTATCTGGATGTCTCCACCCGGATGCCGGCCGAGGTCATCATCCGCCGGCTGCCCTCGATGCACCACCAGTTCAAGGAGCTGGCGGATGTGGACATCACCGCCGAGCCGATGGAGGTCGGCCCGACCTGTCACTACGTGATGGGCGGCGTGGATGTGGACCCCGACACCGCGGCGGCACACGGCGTACCGGGCCTGTTCGCGGCCGGCGAGGTGGCCGGCGGGATGCACGGCTCCAACCGGCTGGGCGGCAACTCCCTCTCCGACCTGCTGGTCTTCGGCCGCCGGGCGGGGCTGCACGCGGCCGAGTACGCGGCGTCGCTGGCCGAGCGGCCGGCGCCCGATCCGCTGCAGATCGACGCGGCGGAGGCGGAGGCGCTGCGCCCGTTCAGCGCCGAGGACACCGAGGACACCGGGGAGGCGGCGGGCGGCGACCGGGTCCCGGCGGAGAATCCGTACGCCCTGCACCAGGAGCTCCAGCAGGCGATGAACGACCTGGTCGGCATCATCCGCAAGGAGAGCGAGATGTTCGAGGCGCTCAAGCGGCTGGCCGATCTGCGGGTACGGGCCCGGCGGGCCGGTGTCGAGGGGCACCGGCAGTACAACCCGGGCTGGCATCTGTCGCTCGACCTGCGGAACATGCTGCTGGTCAGCGAGTGTGTGGCCCGGGCGGCGCTGGAGCGCGAGGAGAGCCGGGGCGGGCACACCCGCGACGACCATCCGGCGATGGACCGGCACTGGCGCAAGATCAATCTGGTCTGTGAACTCGCCGATCCGCAGGGCGATTCACGGGCGGCGGACCCGGCGCTGGGCCAGATCCGGCTCTCCCGCCGCGAGACCCCGCCGATCCGCCGCGATCTGCTGGAACTGTTCGAGAAGGACGAGCTGGCGAAGTATCTGACCGACGAGGAGCTGAGCCGGTGAGCCAGGCGCAGACAGAGCAGCAGTCCGGGACCTACCAGGCGCACTTCCGGGTGTGGCGGGGCGACGCGGACGCCGGTGACCTGGCGGATTTCACGGTCGAGGTGCACGAGGGCGAGGTGGTGCTGGACATCATCCACCGCCTCCAGGCGACCCAGGCGCCCGATCTCGCCGTGCGCTGGAACTGCAAGGCGGGCAAGTGCGGTTCGTGCAGCGCGGAGATCAACGGGCGGCCGCGGCTGATGTGTATGACCCGGATGTCGGTCTTCGACCGTACGGAGACGATCACGGTCACCCCGATGCGGGCCTTCCCGGTCGTCCGTGACCTGGTCACCGATGTCTCCTTCAACTACAGCAAGGCCCGCGAGATCCCGTCGTTCGTACCGCCCCCGGATCTGGGGCCCGGTGAGTACCGCATGCAGCAGGAGGACGTCGGCCGCTCGCAGGAGTTCCGTAAGTGCATCGAGTGCTTCCTGTGCCAGGACACCTGCCATGTGGTGCGCGACCACGAGGAGAACAAGGCCGCGTTCGCCGGTCCGCGCTTCCTGATGCGGATCGCCGAGCTCGATATGCACCCGCTGGACGCGGCGCCGGAGTCGGGTGTCGACCGCAAGACCACCGCCCAGGACGAACACGGCCTGGGCTACTGCAACATCACCAAGTGCTGCACCGAGGTCTGCCCCGAGCACATCAAGATCACCGACAATGCGCTGATCCCGCTCAAGGAGCGCGCCGCGGACCGTAAGTACGACCCGCTGGTGTGGCTCGGGAACAAGATCCGGCGGCGGAGCGAGTGATCTGACGGGCGCCCGCGCGGGGCCGGTGCCACACCCGGCCCCCGCGGCGCCCCACGGCCGCCCCTCCGCGTCTCAGAACAGGCTCAGCAGGGCCTCGGCCGGATCCACCGCCGCCGACTCCCCGTCGGGCAGCGCGAGTTCGAACCACACGGTCTTGCCGCGCGGGGTACGGCGGCTGCCCCACCCCTCGCTGAGCAGACCGACCAGCTGGAGTCCGCGGCCGCCCTCGTCGGTGTCGCGGGCGCGGCGGCGGCGCGGCTGGGCGAGATCGGCGTCCCAGACCTCGCAGACCAGCGAGCGGTCCAGCAGCAGACGCAGCCGGATCTCGCCGTGGCCGTGCCGCAGCGCATTGGTCACCAGCTCGCTGACCAGCAGCTCGGTGGTGTCGACCAGGTCCTGCAGGCCCCAGTCCGTGAGCTGGTCGCGGGCCAGTTCACGGGCGCGGGCCACCGAACGCGCCTCCGGTGCCAGACTCCAGTCGCCCACCGCGTCCTTGGGCAGCCCGTGCACCCGCGCCATCAGCAGCGCGATGTCGTCCTCGCCGTGCGAGGTGTCCAGGGCGTTCAGGACGTGGTCGCAGGCGTCCTCCAACGGGCGGTCGGCGCCGGAGAGGGCCGTACGGAACGCCCGCAGCCCCTCGTCCAGCGGATGGTGGCGGGACTCCACCAGACCGTCGGTGTACAGCGCGAGCAGCGCGCCGTCCGGCAACTCGACCTCGATCTCCTCGAACGGCTCCCCGCCGACCCCCAGCGGCATCCCCGGGGGGACGTCGAGCAGCAGTGCGTCCTCCCCGTCCTCGACCAGCACCGGCGGCAGATGCCCGGCGTTGGCGAACGTACAGCGCCGGGTGACCGGGTCGTAGACGGCGTAGACGCAGGTGGCGAGGTAGACCTCGGAGAGATCGGCGGTACGGGCGGAGCGGTTCGTCTCGGGCGTGCCGTCGGCGGTTCCGGACCGGCCGCGGGCGGACCGGGCGGTGGACCTGCCGTCGCCGTCGCCGCCGAGCCCGCGGGCGATCTCGTCCAGCGCCGAGAGCACCTCGGCCGGTTCCAGGTCCAGCAGCGCCAACGTGCGGACGGCGGTGCGCAGTTCGCCCATGGCCACGGCGGCGCGCAGTCCGCGCCCCATGACGTCGCCGACGACCAAGGCCGTGCGGTGGCCGGGGAGTTCGATGACATCGAACCAGTCGCCGCCGACCTCGGTGGCGGTGGTGCCGGGCAGATAGCGGCAGGCGATGTCCAGGCCGGCCGCCTCCGGGTCGCCGGGCGGCAGCAGACTGCGCTGCAATATCAGCGCGCGTTCGTGCTCCCGGCGGTAGAGGCGGGCGTTGTCGATACAGACCGCGGCGCGCGCGGCCAGTTCGACGGCGAGCGCGGTGTCACGCTCGCCGAACGGCTCACTGCCCTTCGTACGGGAGAACTGCACCAGCCCGACGACCGTGTCCCTGGCGACCATCGGGACGGCGAGGGTGGAGTGCACCACCGCGCCCAGCTCCGGCCCGTCGTCGCTCTCCCGGCCCGGGATGATCTGCGCATGGGCGGTCCGCAGGGCGCCCGCGCAGGGGGAGTTGAAGGGGTAGCGGTGGACGGCGCCGACCGCGACCGGGCCCGGCGTGTCGCCGAGGACACCGGGGGTGGTGGCGAGCGGGGCGTCCGAGACGGCGCTGGCGAAGGCGACCCGGCGCAGCTCGGCGCTGCCGTCGCTCATCCCGGGCGGGGCCTCGTCACCGGACAGCAGGCCCTGGTAGAGGTCCACCGAGGCCAGATCGCAGAACTGCGGTACGGCGACGTCCAGCAGGGTGCGGGCGGTGGTCTCCAGATCGAGGGAGTTGCCTATCCGGGCGCCGGCCTCGTTGAGCAGGGCGAGGTTGCGGCGGGCGTTGGCGGCCTCGCGCTCGGCCCGGCGCCGGCCGGTCACATCGGCGGCGAGCGCCGCGACACCGATGGGGCGGCCGCTGGCGCCGTGCAGCCGGTAGAGCGACACCGACCAGCGGCGGCGGTCCTCGTCGCCGGACGCCAGCCCGACCAGCTGCATCTCGGCGACCGGCTCACCGGTCTCCAGGACGCGGCGCAGCGCGGCGGTCATCCGCTCAGCCTCGGACCGCGGGAGGAAGTCGTGCGGGCCGCAGCCGCGGTACTTGCTCGCGGGGCCGCCGAAGACCGAGGCGAACCGTTCGTTGACCCGCAGCAGCTTCAGGTCCGTGCCGAACAGGGTGAAACCCATGGGAGATTGACCGAAAACGGCCTGCGAGGCGGCGAGGTCGGTTTCGATGCCGCGCAGCGCCCGGACATCGACGACCAGACAGACCGCGGCGCGCTCCCCGTCCTCGTTGCGCGAGGGCATCACATAGATCTCGGCGAGCCCGTCGGCCGCGCCGCTCGTTTCCCTGCGGTAGGGCACCAGGCCGGTCCACTCCCGGCCGTCGAGTATCTCGGACACCTTGCGGTGCCCGGTCTCGCGCAACTCCCGTGGGACGAAAGCCTCCACGGGGTCCTTGCCGAGCGCGTAACGGGCGGGGATGCCGAGCATCTGCTCCGCCCGCTCGCTCCACTGCTCGATCCGCCCGTCGGGGCCGAGCGAGAAGGAGGCCACGCGGATGTAGTCATAGATCGATCCGGGCCGGCTGCTCTGCCACACGGGCGGACCTTGCAGATCGCGCACGTGCGGACGGCCACCTGGGTCACCCGGGCTGTCCGCACCGCCCTGACCATCGGCCTGTGCGGGTTCTGCCCCGCCAGATGACATGTTGCTCACGAGCCCCGTCCCCTCCAGCTCATCGTGCCCGGACCGGACCAGCCCGAGTATCCAATACCCCGGCTATCCGGAACACGGTCTTCACGATCACAGCACAGTCTCGATCGCAGCCCATCGACGAAATGTCGATGGAATGGCAACGATCAGGACTTCATCTGTCTCCTAACCAGCCACGGACAGCTCGAACCACACTGTCTTACCGCTCTTTCCGCGACGGGTCCCCCATCGTCGCGAACTGCATGCGACCAGCTGCAATCCCCGGCCTCCCTCATCGTCGGGAGCGGCGTCGCGCTCCCGTGGCGGGTCGGGCAGCGGATCGGATACCTCGACGAGCAGCCCGTCGGAGCTGAGCAGCACCATGCGGACCCCGATCGGCCCGCTGGCATGGCGCAGGGAGTTGGTGACGAGCTCACTGACGAGTAGTACGGCCATATCGGCGGCGCCGTTCAGGCCCCAGTCGTCCAGCACCCGCCGGACCACCGTGCGGGCGGTGCGCACCGCTCCGGGGTCGGCCGGAAAGCTCCATTCGGCGGTGGCGGAACCGACGGCCTTGCTGCGCCTGCGAGCGCTGCCGGAGCCGGGCTCAGGGACCCCTGCCGCTGCGCTGTCGCTCACGCCGATCACATCCCAGCCCGATGGCTCCCCGTCGCGTTGTCTGCATCGATGGGGTCAATCAGGACATACCCGGTATCTGACCCCGCATATCGCCTGCAGCGGTGCACTGTGGCACAAATGAAACATATTGCTGCGGCGGGGACCGGGGGGGGTGCGGCCGAGGTGGACGGACGGCCGAGGTGAACGGGCGGCCGTGGGCGACGGGGCGGCGCGGGGTACGCAGGGCGTGCGGGGAGGTGTGGGCGGTCCGGGGCGGGCGGGACCGGTGCGGGAGGGACGAGGCGGTCCGGGGCGCGGCGGGCCTGGTGCGCGCGGGAAGGGTCAGGGGGGCCGGGCGCGGGCGGGTGGCCTGGTGCGCGCGGGCCAGGGACGCCCGGTGCGGCTCGTTGCGGCCGTACGCCCGTCGTTACGGCCGTACGCCCGTCACTCCGGTCGCTCCGGCCGGGGCCGCCAGCCGGCGCATCGCCTCGGCGACCGCCGGGCGGTCCTGGTCCAGCCAGTCGACCTGGTTCTCCTCGCCGGGCAGCAGCCAGCGCAGCTCGTCATGGTCCTGCAGGGGCCGCGGCACCCCGGACACCAGCCGGGCCGTCCACACCTGCAGGACATAGCCGGGGCGCAGCACCCACTCGCCCGGAATCCGCTCCAGGGCCGCGGCCTCGACACCCAGCTCCTCGCGCAGCTCCCGCTCCAGCGCCCGCTCGGGTGTCTCGTCGTCCTCCACCTTGCCGCCGGGCAGCTCCCAGCGGCCGGCCAGCGCGGGCGGTGCGCTGCGCCGTGCGGCCAGCAGCCGCCCGCGCTCGCACACCGCTCCGCCCACCACTATGCGCACGGTCGTCATGCGCGGCAGCCTACGTCCCCCGCCTGTGTCCCGCTTCTCGCCCGCCGCCCCTCAGGTCGCCGCCCGGTCGGCCTTCTCGACCACGTAGAGCTGCTGGCGGCCGCGCGTCTCGAGCCGGTCGGCCACCCGCTCCGCCTCCGCTCGGGTGGCGTACCGGCCCACGCGGTACCGGTTGCCCCCTTCGTCCTGGCGGATGACGAGCCAGGGGAGCACCGCTCCACCCTCAGTCATTGCGCCCCTCCGTCCGCCGGGTAGCGCGCCGTCACGCGCTCCTTGTCGGCTGATGCCGAAATCGCAATCCGCATATGCCCGAGCGTACGCCCGACCTTCACTCACCGGATATGGATTTACACAAAGAGGTACCGAACCGGCCACCCGCGGGCCCCGGCGCACCGGAAGCGGCCTGCGAGTGGCCGGTGGGGCCCGAGTGGCTCGGGCAGATGTACGGAACGGCGCCGGGCGGCGGCGCGGGCGGGCTCAGGCCCCGACGGGCGCCTTGACCCCTTCGGTCTCCCCGGCCTCGTCCGCCTCACGTGCCTCGTCCTCGGCACGCATCTCGGCCTCGGCCTGGACCAGCGACGGGTTGCGCCAGGAGCTGCGCACGCCCCAGTAGTAGAAGGCCAGTCCGATCGCGGCGACCAGGGCGATGTCCCAGCCCTCGGGCAGATAGCCCTTACCGCCGAACTCCTTGCCGCCCATGTACGAGACGGAGGCCATGACCAGCAGATACGCCACCATCCAGGCACCGGCCTTCAGATGCGGGCGCAGTGCGGCCCACGGCTTGCGGCCCTGGGTCAGCGGCTTGCCGATCTCGTACCAGGCCCAGACCGGGAGTCCGACGGCCATGATCAGGATGACCTTGCCGGTGAGCGGCCAGCGGCCCCAGTACAGGACCAGCGAGCCGAAGATCATCGCGATCGGCGCGATCACCGGCATCGCCTTCAGCTTCACCGGGCGCTTGAGGTCCGGCGAGACGCGGCGCAGCGACATCACCGCGACCGGGCCCGTGATGTACGAGATGACCGTGGCCACCGAGACGATCTCGGCGAGCGAGCCCCAGCCACGGAAGACCGCGAGGAACAGGAAGGCGATCACGAGGTTGAGCAGCAGCGCCGGGCGCGGCACACCGGTCTTCTTGTCCACCTTGCCGAAGATGCCCGGCAGATGACCGTTCTCCTGCACACCGTGGATCATGCGCGAGGTGGTGGCCGCGTAGATCATGCCGGTGCCGGACGGCGAGACAAAGGCGTCCGCGTACAGCAGCAGCGCCAGCCAGTTCAGGCCCCAGGCGATGGCGAGGTCGGCGAGCGGGGAGTTGAAGCCGAGACCGGCCCAGCCGCCGCCGGCGGCCAGCTTGTCGCCGGGCACCGCCATCAGGAACGCGACCTGCAGCGCGACATAGATGACCAGCGCGATCACGATCGACCAGACGACGGCCTTCGGCAGCGACTTGCCGGGGTTACGGGCCTCGGCGGCGAGGTTCAGCGGGGACTGGAAGCCGTTGTAGGCCCAGACGATGCCGGAGACGGCGACGGCGGTGAAGACCGAGCTCCAGCCGTTGGGCGTGAAGCCGCCGTGGTGAACGATGTTGTCGGTGTCGAAGTGCGCCATCATCAGCGCGCCCGCGGTCATGGCCGGGACGACGACCTTGAAGACCGTGATCGCGGTGTTGGTCTTCGCGAACAGCGAGATCGCGAACCAGTTGAGGAAGAAGTAGAAGATCAGCAGCACGCTGGCGAGCCCGACACCGGTGCCGGTCAGCTCCTTGCCGTCGTACAGCGCCTGCGCCCAGCCGAAGTCCCAGGAACTCATGTACTGGACGGAGGCGGTGGCCTCACCCGGGATGACCGAGACGATCGCGATCCAGTTGGCCCAGGCCGCGAGGTAGCCGGCGAGCGAGCCGTGGGAGTACTGGCCGTAGCGGACCATGCCGCCGGCCTTGGGGAACATCGAGCCGAGCTCGGTGTAGGTGAGGGCGATCGTCAGGGCGACGACCGCTCCGATAACCCAGGCGAGGATCGCGGCCGGACCGGCGATGGCGGCGGCCCGCTCGGCACCGAAGAGCCAGCCGGAACCGATGATGGACCCGAGACCAGTGGCGGTCAGGGCGATGGTCCCGAGGGACCGACGGTAATTCGAGTGCGAGCCCTGCTCCGCGCTCGGTGTCTTCGTCGTGCTCACGTGCTGGTCTCCTGGTCTTCCCCCGTGCCGTGCACAAACTTCGCCATCGTAAGAGCGAATCGCACGGTCGACTTCCCCCACTTACGCAAATCTCCCGCCCAGTTGAGGGTCTGTGAGGTATCCCACACCCTCACCAGGGCGACATTTACCGACAAGGAGAAGCAAATGGGACATCGACCTGTGAACCAAAGGCGCGCTCGGGACGTCTAGGCGACACCCGCAGGGCGGCGCAGAGCGCACCATTCACTTCACAGGCAGGTGGTAGGCGACGCGATAGCGGTCCGCGAGGGTGACGACATCGGCCGTCTCGACCGGCCGGCCGCCGGCGAAGTACGTCCGCGAGACGACCAGCACGGCATGCCCCGGCACCCCTCCCAGCGTCATGGCCTCCTCCGCCAGCGCCGGCCGCGCACCGACCTCCTCGACGACGTTGTCCACCACCACGTCGATGGCCGCCATCCGTTCGACCACCCCGCGGCCCGCCAGCGGCCCCTCCTCGGGCAGCATCACCGGCGTCCGCCCCGTCACCTCCAGGGGCTCCCACGAGGTCGAGAGCATCGACGGCTCGCCCTCCGCCCGGAAGACATAGCGCGTCCGCATCACCTTGGCGCCCTGCGGGAGGCGCAGCCGGGCCGCGACCACCGGACCGGCCGCCTCCTGCTCGCTGCTGGACTCCCAGGTGCCCCGCACCCGCTCGTCCGTCTGCTCCTGCCGGAAGGGCGTACAGCCACCGGCCGAGTGGAATCCGACGCGGGCGATACGGCGCGGGACGGGCTGCTCGCGCACATACGTCCCCGACCCCGAGCGGCCCTCGACGAGCCCCTCGGCCATCAGGACCTTGCGCGCCTCCAGGGCGACGGTGTCCGAGACGCCGTACTCCTCGCGGATGCGCGCCTGGGAGGGAAGGCGGGTGTGCGGCGGCAGCACCCCGTCGACGATCTTCTGGCGCAGGTCGCCGGCGACGCGGAGGTACGCGGGCTGCTCACCGAAAGGCACGTGCCCCTCCCAACAGCTTGACAGTCAGCAACAGCGTGGCAACCGCGCGTTGCCGACCGCAACCTTGGGCCAGATGTTCACCTGATGTGATGAATCCCAGCTCAGCACGTGTATCGAGCGAGATCGGGCTCCGGAGACCCCCGCATCCCCACCCCGCGCCACCCCACTGTTTCTTTCCACCCGGGTGGACGCCACCCATACATGTCACGATCGAAACGGGACCACGTTCGAGGAACACGTCCGAAACGGCATACCGAACACGGCACGGCACGAAGACGCCGCACCAGGAACGTGGACGCGGCACCAGGACGGGAAGGAAGGGCCCCATGTCCGCCGAACCCCACCTCTCCCCCATGCCCAGGGACTGGCAGCGGGCCCTCGCCGTCGTCGCCCACCCGGACGACCTCGAATACGGCGCCGCGGCCGCCATCGCCGAATGGACCGCCGCCGGGCGCCAGGTCAGCTATCTCCTGGTCACCCGTGGCGAGGCCGGGATCGACGGGCTCGCACCCGCGGAGTGCGCCGCGGTCCGTGAGACCGAACAGCGGGCCGGTGCCGCGCTCGTGGGCGTCCACACCGTCGAATTCCTCGACCACCATCGCGACGGGGTCATCGAGGCCGGCCCGGCGCTGCGCCGCGATCTGGCCGCGGCCATCCGCCGCCACCGCCCGGAGCTCCTGGTCACCCTCAACCACCACGACACCTGGGGCGGCGTCCAGTGGAACAGCGCGGACCACCGGGTGGTGGGCCGCGCGGTCCTGGACGCGGCGGGTGACGCCGGCAACCGCTGGATCTTCCCCGAACTCGCCGGCGCGCAGGGCCTGGCGCCCTGGAACGGCGTGCGCTGGGTGGCCGTGGCGGCCTCCCCGTACCCCACGCACGCCGCCGAGGTCGGCCCCGGCATCGACCGCGCGGTCGACTCGCTGGCGGCCCACAGCACCTACATCAAGGGCCTGGGCGGCGCCGGCCAGGACCCCCGCGCCTATGCCCGCAGCTTCATCGAACAGACACTGCGCAACGGCGGCGAACGCTACCGGGGCCGCCCCGCCACCCTCTTCCAGCTCTTCCCCCGCTGAGGTTCAAGCCCTCCGGGGAAGCCCGTGGTTCACACCCTCCGGGGAAGCCCGCGGTTCAAGCGCCCCAGGGAAGCCCGCGCACGAACCCGGACACCAGCTCCGCGACCTCCGCCGGCCGTTCCAGCAGCATCGCGTGTGTCCCGTCCACCCCGGCGACGGTCACCTGCGGCCGGGTTCGCGCCAGTTCCCCCAGATCGCGTGCCAGCCCCTTCACATAGGCCGCCATCAGCGCGTCGAACCACGGGGGCACGCCCGGCACCGGGGGATGGGGGCGCAGCGCACGGGCGATCAGCAGCGGCCGTGTCACCCGCCGGTACAGCGCGAACAGATCGATACCCGCCATCGCCTCCTGCAACTCCAGGGCCTGCTTCCGCCCCGGCCGCAGAAAGAGCTGCCCGTCCGCCGCCTCTCCCAGAGACCGGCGCACCCCGGCCTCCATCAGCTCCGCCGGAATGCCCAACTCCACCGCCATGGCCGCCTGATAGCCGATCACCGCGTCCAACGCCTCAGGGTGAAAGGTTCGTCCGCCCGCCTCGTCGGCGAACTCCCGTGCCTCCACCAGCCGTTCTCGCACATAGGCCACGTCCAGCCCCACATACTGCTCCGGACGCCCCATCCCGTGCCCGTCGACGTTCACCGCCGCCGGCACGCGCCCGTCCCGCTCCAGGCAGTACGCGGCGACCATCCCGCCCAGCGAATGCCCCACCACCACTGCGTCCGGCGCCCCGCACGCCGCCAGCACCGCCGTCACATCGCCGGCCACCACGTCGAAGGTCCACGGCACCGCACCGTCCCCCGACCGCCCGTGCCCGCGCAGATCCATCGCCCACACCCGGTGCCCCGCCGCCAGCAGCGGGGCGACCTGCGCCCAGTCCTCCAGCGTCCGCCCCGCACCGTGCAGCAACAGCACCGCGGCGCCCTCCCCGCCGTGATCCCGCACGGCCAGCTCCACGCCGTCGGCCGCCCCACACACCAGATCCCTGCCCGCGCTCGTCGTCATGCCCTCACGCTAGGGCCGCGAACAAGCCCCAAGATCATCCGCAAAAAGGATGCCCCGGCCGCCCGTTCCGGGTCAGAATGGATCAACCCCCTTTTCCTGTGGGCCCCTTGCCGGGTCCGTTCATCGCCCCTGCCGTACCACGCAGGAGACGTGGCGGATGTCGCCCGGCCGGCACGCCCGGCACCTCCCGCGTCTCGCGCACCCGCCTCGGGAGCACGGGCCGGGCCGCCCCCGACCCGACCGGTTCTGTGGGCCGTCGGTGGCACAGCGGGCCGCACCCGCTTGCGCCTCCCGTCGCGTCGCCCCGCCACGCTGAACAATCGCCCTGGTCAGGACGTACGCATACGTCGCAGCGGACTGAGGGGAACGACCGATGGACGGAGCGAGACAGCCGGGTCGCAGGGCCCTGCTCACCGGCGGACTGTTCGTCGCCACGGCGGCACTCGCGGGGTGCTCATCGAAGAGCGGCGCCCCGGCGACGGCCGGCACCTCGCCGCAGGCGCGGCCGACCATGCAGCCGACCGCGCGGCCGACCACACCCGCGGCGGCCTTCACGCGCCTGATCGAGGGCAACGAGCGCTGGGTGAACGGGGACCTCCAGCACCCCGACCGGGATCCGGACCGGCGCGAGTTCGTGGCACAGAAACAGGAGCCCTTCGGGTCGGTCCTCGCGTGCATCGACTCCCGGGTGCCGCCGGAACTCCTCTTCGACACCGGGCTGGGAGACCTCTACGTGATGCGCACGGGCGGGGAGGCGATCGACCCTGTGGTCACGGGTTCCGTGGAGTACGGGCCCATGACCAGCGGCACTCCGCTCATCGTGGTCCTCGGGCATCAGCGGTGCGGCGCCGTCGAGGCGTCGTACACCTCGCTCCGTGACGGCAAACCGCTGCCCGGCAACCTGGAGGCGATCGCCCGGGCGCTGCGGCCGGCGTACGAGCAGGCGGTCCGGGAAGGCGGTGACGACCCGGTCGACACCATGGCCCGCGCCCAGGTCACGCTGACCGCGGCCGAACTGCGCGCCAACCGGGACCTGGCCCCGCTCGTGAAAAAGGGCGACCTTGCCGTGGTCGGCGCCTATTACTCGCTCGACACGGGCAAGGTGGAGGTCCTGGCGGGCGCGCCGTCCTAGGAGAGGCCGCCACCGGACGGGGTAGCCAGGAGGGGGCCGGGCTCGGTGGGAGCCCGGCCCCCTCCCGGCGTGCGCGCCGGCCTGTGCCGGGGCCCGGCGGCTCACGCGGTGAGGAGCTTCGCCCACCAGGTGATGCCGCCCGCGTGGACCCGTGTGCCGCACTCGGCCGCCAGGGCGGTGACGATGTCGAGCCCGCGGCCGTGCTCGTCCGCGTCGGCCTCGACGGCCGGCCGCCCGTCCGCCGCCGCGGTCCCCGCGTCGGTGACCTCGACGCGCAGGGCGTGGCTCCCGTCGACGACCCGTGACAGCCGCAGCACCGCCGGCGGCAGGGCGTGGACGACCGCGTTGGTGATCAGCTCCGAGATCACCAGGAGCGCGTCCTCGGCGAGGTCCGGGGCCAGATTCCAGTCGGCCAGGACCGTACGCACCCGCCGGCGTACGACGGAAACGGCCTCGGGGATGTGGGGCAGCGGACAGACATGTTCGTCCGCCTCCCGAACCACTGCGTCAAGCTGTGCCGTCATGCCGCCTCCTTCGAGGCTCCTGCCGGCTGGACACCGGTCTTGAGAGGGACGCTAGGGGGGACGGCAGGGGCGGTCAATGAACGTCGGTCGGCATTACCGAACGCTGTTGCGGAGAGCCGTCCCTTCCGGTCCGATGCCGACTACGGGACTACGCTTGCCTCATGGCCGGCCCGGTCCAGTCGATCGAACGGGCGGCGGCAATCCTGCGTCTGCTCGCCAGTGGGCCCCGTCGGCTCGGACTGGGTGAGGTGGCCGCTTCGCTCGGACTGGCGAAGGGCACCACCCACGGCATTCTGCGCACCCTGCAGAACATCGACTTCGTCGAGCAGGACCCGGCGACCGGGAAGTACCAGCTCGGGGCCGCGCTCCTGCACCTGGGCACCAGCTACCTCGACGTGAACGAGCTGCGGTCCCGCTCCATCAACTGGGCCGACGCCCTGGCCGCCCGCAGCGGGGAGGCGGTCCGCCTGGGCGCGCCCCTGGAGGGCAAGGTGCTCATCGTCCACCATGTCTTCCGCCCCGATGACACCCTCCAGACCCTGGACGTGGGCGCGCTGCTGCCGCTGCACGCCTCCTCGCTCGGCAAGGTGCTGCTGGCCTTCGGCAGCGTGCCCCTGGAGCCGGCCGTGGAGGCCGGGCTGGAGGCGTACACCCGGCACACCCTGGCCGACCCGGAGCGCCTGACCCGGGCGCTCACCGAGGTCCGGGAGCTCGGGTGGGCCGCCGAAGTACAGGAGATGATCACGGACGAGGCAGGCGTCGCCGCGCCGATCCGGGGCCACGGCGGCCTCGTGGTGGGCGCCATCGGCGTCTCGGGCACGGTCGAGCGGATCTGCGACTCCCAGGGCGTCCCGCAGCCGGACCTGGTCACCCAGGTCCGCCACGCCGCCCGGGCGATCTCCCGGGATCTGGGAGCCGCCCGCTGGTGAGCCCCGCCGCCCTCGTGCCCCGCAACGGAAGGCTGATCATGGTTGAGCGGTATGTGATGTCCATCGACCAGGGCACCACCTCCACCCGGTGCATCCTGTTCGACCACCAGGGGCGGCTGGTGTCGGTCGCCCAGCGGGAGCACCAGCAGCACTTCCCTCAGCCCGGCTGGGTCGAGCACGACGCCGTCGAGATCTGGCACACCCTGCAGCGCGTGGTGCCGCACGCGCTCGCCGACGCCGATGTCCGCCCCGAGGAGGTCGCCGCCGTCGGGATCGCCAACCAGCGCGAAACGACCGTGCTGTGGGACCGGCGTACGGGCACCCCGCTGGGCAGGGCGATCGTCTGGCAGGACACTCGCACGGCCCCGCTGGTCGAGGAGCTCAGCAGCCGGCCCGGGGACGAGTTCTTCCTCCAACGCTGCTGCCTGCGCCCTTCCACCTACTTCTCCGCCCCCCGGATCCGCTGGCTGTTCGACCATGTCGACGGGCTGCGGCAGCGCGCCGAGGACGGCGAGGTGCTGTTCGGCACGATGGAGAGCTGGCTGATCTGGAACCTCACCGGCGGCCCGGCCGGCGGCCTGCACCTCACCGATGTCACCAACGCCAGCCGCACCATGCTCATGAACATCAGCACCCTCGACTGGGACGAGGAGCTGCTGGAGTTCTTCGGGGTCCCCCGCCCGATGCTCCCGGAGATCCACTCCTCGGCCGAGACCTACGGAACCGCCCGTTCCGTCCTTCCGGGCGTCCGCATCGCCGCGGCACTCGGCGACCAGCAGGCGGCGCTGTTCGGCCAGACCTGCTTCGCCCCCGGCGAGGCGAAGTGCACCTACGGAACCGGCAGCTTCCTGCTGCTCAACACCGGCACCGACCTCGTACGGTCCCGGCACGGACTGCTCACCACCGTCGCCTACAAGATCGAGGACCAGCCCGCGGTCTACGCACTCGAAGGCCCCATCGCCGTCACCGGCGCGCTGGTCCAGTGGTTCCGCGACCGGCTGGGAATGATCAGCACCGCCCCCGAGATCGAGACCCTCGCGCGCACCGTCGAGGACAACGGCGGCTGCTACATCGTCCCGGCGTTCTCCGGCCTGTACGCGCCGCACTGGCGCAGCGACGCCCGCGGAGTCATCGTCGGCCTCACCTCGTACATCACCAAGGGCCATCTGGCCCGAGCCGTGCTGGAGGCCACCGGCTGGCAGACCCGTGAGGTGGTCGACGCCATGAACGCCGACTCCTCGCTCGCCCTGAAGGTGCTCAAGGTGGACGGCGGCATGACCTCCGACAACCTGCTCATGCAGTTCCTGGCCGACGTGCTCGATGTGCCCGTGGTGCGCCCCATGGCCGTCGAAACGGTCTCCCTCGGCGCCGCCTACGCCGCCGGACTCGCCGCCGGCTACTGGCCCGACCTGGAGGTCCTGCGCCGCAACTGGCACCGCGCCGCCCAGTGGCTGCCGGACATGGACCCCCAGCGGCGACGCTCGGAGTACGAGAACTGGCAACGCGCCGTCGAGCGCTCCCTGGGCTGGATCCGACAGCCGAACCCGCCGTGACACGGGCGCCTCGGCACAGAACAGAAACGGGGCCGGTCCCAAAGGGAACCGACCCCGTCCGACCTGGACGTGTGCCAGGTCGCTACGCCAATGCGCAGGCGTGGACTAGACGTTGAACCGGAACTCCACCACATCCCCGTCCTGCATCACATAGTCCTTGCCCTCCATGCGGGCCTTGCCGGCCGCGCGGGCGTCGGCGACCGAGCCGGTTTCGACCAGGTCGGCGAAGGAGATGACCTCGGCTTTGATGAAGCCCTTCTGGAAGTCGGTGTGGATGACACCGGCCGCCTCGGGGGCCGTGGCGCCCTTCTTGATGGTCCAGGCGCGGGTTTCCTTGGGGCCGGCCGTCAGGTAGGTCTGCAGGCCGAGGGTGTTGAAGCCGACGTGGGCGAGGGTGGCGAGGCCGGGCTCGTCCTGGCCCACGGACTGGAGGAGCTCCAGGGCCTCGTCGTCGTCCAGCTCGGCGAGGTCGGCCTCCAGCTTGGCGTTCAGGAAGATCGCCTCGGCGGGCGCGACCAGGGCGCGCTGCTCGTTCTTGAAGTCCTCGTCGGTCAGCTCGTCCTCGTCGACGTTGAAGACGTAGAGGAAGGGCTTGGTGGTGAGGAGGTGGAGGTCGTGCAGGAGCTCCTCGTTGCCGGAGCCCTGGACGATGCCCGCGGCGAAGAGCGTGTCGCCCTTCTCCAGGATCGCCTTGGCCTCCTCGACCGCCTTGACCTTCGGGGCGATGTCCTTCTTGATGCGCGACTCCTTCTGGAGGCGCGGCAGGACCTTCTCGATGGTCTGGAGGTCGGCGAGGATCAGCTCGGTGTTGATCGTCTCGATGTCGCTCTTGGGCGAGATCTTGCCGTCGACGTGGACGACGTTCTCGTCCTTGAAGGCGCGGATGACCTGGCAGATCGCGTCGGACTCGCGGATGTTCGCGAGGAACTTGTTGCCCAGGCCCTCACCCTCGGAGGCGCCGCGGACGATGCCCGCGATGTCGACGAAGTCGACGGTCGCCGGGAGGATCTTCTGGGAGGAGAAGATCTCCGCCAGCTTGGCCAGACGCGGGTCGGGGACGCCGACGACACCGACGTTCGGCTCGATGGTGGCGAACGGGTAGTTGGCCGCCAGCACGTCGTTCTTGGTCAGGGCATTGAACATGGTCGACTTGCCGACATTCGGCAGACCGACGATTCCGATCGTGAGCGACACGTGGCGACTCGACTTCCGAGCGAGAGGTGGTGGGGTGGGCAGCGGCCCCGGGAGGGCCGATCCACCAGTCTACGGGGCGGCGCGGGCCGAGCGGCCGCCACCGGGACAGGTCCGCGCCGCGCCCCGCCCCCGGCCCGTAGCGAACTCGGCCGCAAGGTCGGCGAAAGCGCGTGTCCCGCGACCGGTTAATACCACTTAGCGGCCTACCGTTGCCGGGTGGAGCAACACGAAGCGCGCACGCCCCAGCACAGCCCGCCGCGGTCCGGACGGCCGCCAGCGGGCCAGGACGCCCGGCTCCCGCGCCCCGCGGAGGCCGTGACCCCCGATCCCGACGACGCCTCCGCGATGCGGGCCTCCGGGTTCGCGTCCGTACCGGCCTCCGCCACGGCCGCCGTGCACGCCGCGCCGCGTGGTCCCGCGCCGGCCGGGGCCCTCCGGGCACCCTCCCGGCCGGCGGCGGCCGCGGTCCCCGGACGCGGCCCGGCTCCCTCGGCGGGCGCGGAGTCCTCCGCCGTCCACCGGGCGCCGCCGCGGCGCCCGGCCCCCGACCCGCCGGCCGGCCCGCAGCGCCGGATGCCGGCCGCCAAGCTCACCGGTCTCGGCTGCTGGCTGCTGGCGACGCTGGCGCTGCTGGCGTTCGCCTTCGTGGACCGGCTGCTGTTCGGCGGCGCACCGACCGCGTACGGCGTCTGCTACCTGCTGGTGGGCATCGGCGCGGCGGTGTGGGTGCGGCCGTACGACCTGGTCTGTGCGCCGGTCACCCTGCCGATCGCCTTCACGCTCGGCGCGCTGCCGATCCAGCACGGCGGGGACGGCTTCGAGGGGCTCTTGATGGGCCTCTTCACCGTCCTCGCGCTGAACGCGGGCTGGCTCTACGCGGGCACGCTGGTCTGCGCGCTGCTCGCGATCGTCCGGCGGGCGCTGATCATCGCCCGTCGTCGGGCCAGCCGACCGGTGAGTCGACCGCAGAGCGCACCGCGCGGGCAGCAGAACCGGCCGCCGACGCGGTCCGCCGACCGGACCCGGCCGCGGCCCGGGAACCGTCCGAGGCAGGTGGCTCGCCAGCCCGAGCGGCGTGCGCAGCCATCGCGGCCCCCACAATCCCCGCATTGTTCTGAAGCTGAGCCGGCACGATCTCGGCCCTGATGCCCTCGATCAGCGGCAGGAACTTCTCCGCTTTACGGCTCACCCCGCCGCCGATCACGAACAGAGCGGGCGAGAAGAGCATCTCCACATGGGCGAGGTACTTCTGGACCCGGTGCGCCCAGTGCTGCCAGCTCAGGCCCTCGTCCTCCTTGACCTTCGTGGAGGCGCGCTTCTCGGCGTCATGGCCGTGCAGCTCCAGGTGGCCGAGCTCGGTGTTGGGGACGAGGCGGCCGTCGATGAAGATCGCGCTGCCGATGCCGGTGCCGAGGGTGAGCACGACGACCGTGCCGGTCCGGTCGCGGCCCGCGCCGTAGCGCATCTCGGCCAGCCCGGCCGCGTCCGCGTCGTTGAGTACTGTGACGGGGCTGCCGGCGGCCTCGCCGCTCAGCCGGCCGGTGAGCAGGGCGTCGGCGTCCAGGCCGATCCAGCCCTTGTCGACATTGGCGGCGGTACGGGTCGTCCCGTCGGTGACCACACCGGGGAAGGTCGCACCGACCGGCCCCGACCACCCGAAGTGGTCCACGACCTCCTTGACGCAGTCCGCGACCGCTTCCGGGGTGGCCGGGTGCGGGGTCAGTACCTTGTAGCGCTCCTCGGCGAGATCGCCGCGCGCCAGATCCACCGGGGCGCCCTTGATGCCCGATCCGCCGATGTCCACACCGAAGACCTTCATGGGAAAAGGCTAGGCGCGGACGGGGCGGCTCGCCCCCGGGATGAGTCGACTCATGGCCCGGACGGCGAACCGGCAGCGGCGGGGGTCAGTCCTCGGTTGCCGCCTTGGCCTCGGCGCGCAGGTCGCGGCGGAGCTCCTTGGGCAGCGAGAAGTGGATGGACTCCTCGGCGGCCGTGAGGGTCTCGACGTCCTCGTAGCCGCGCGCGGCGAGCCAGTCCAGGACACCGTGGACGAGAACGTCGGGGACGGAGGCACCGGAGGTGACGCCGACCGTGCCGACACCCTCCAGCCAGGCCTCGTCGATCTCCTCGGCGTAGTCGACCAGGTGGGCGTCGCGGGCGCCGGCGCCCAGCGCCACCTCGACGAGGCGCACGGAGTTCGAGGAGTTCTTGGAGCCGACGACGATGACCAGATCGGCCTCGGCGCCCATCTGCTTCACCGCGGTCTGACGGTTCTGGGTGGCGTAGCAGATGTCGTCGCTGGGCGGCGAGAGGAGGTTGGGGTAGCGGCCCTTGAGGGCGTCCACCGTCTCCATGGTCTCGTCGACCGAGAGCGTGGTCTGGGAGAGCCAGACGACCTTGTCGGGGTCGCGGACCTCGACGTTCTCGACGTCCTTGGGGCCGTCGACGAGGGTGATGTGCTCGGGCGCCTCACCGCTGGTGCCGATGACCTCTTCGTGGCCCTCGTGGCCGATCAGGAGGATGTCGTAGTCCTCCTTGGCGTAGCGGACGGCTTCCTTGTGCACCTTGGTGACCAGCGGGCAGGTCGCGTCGATGGTGGCGAGCTTGCCGCGCTTGGCCTCGTCGTGGACGACCGGGGCGACGCCGTGCGCCGAGAAGATGACGATGTTGCCCTCGGGCACCTCTTCCGTCTCTTCGACGAAGATCGCGCCCTTCTTCTCCAGGGTCTTCACGACGTACTTGTTGTGCACGATCTCGTGGCGCACGTAGACGGGGGCGCCGTACTGCTCAAGGGCCTTCTCGACGGCGATGACGGCGCGGTCCACGCCCGCGCAGTATCCACGGGGGGCGGCGAGCAGGACCCTGCGGCGCGAAGCGGCTTCGCCCGGGGTGGTGGCGGGAGTCGGGCTGGGCGAGGAAGTCATGCGTCCCATCGTAAAGGCGCGCCCCCGCCCCCGAAGATCGCACCGCTGGCCCAGACTGAGGGCGGCACGCAGCGAGGAGGACAGATGCCGGTCACGGGCGGCAGTGGGGAGGAGGGGGCGGCGGACGGCGCCGCGGGCGGGGGCGGGGGTTCCGCCGCTACCGGGGCGCTGCGGCGGACGCTGACCTTCCGGGATCTGCTCGTCTACGGGCTGCTGTTCATCGCCCCGATGGCGCCGGTCGGAATCTTCGGCGCGCTGCAGGCCACGTCGCACGGTGCGGTCACCCTCGTCTACCTGGTCGCGACCGTCGCGATGGCGTTCACCGCCTTCTCGTACGCCCAGATGGTGCGGGTCGCCCCACGGGCCGGGTCGGTCTACACGTACGCCCGGGTGGGGCTGGGCGAGGGCGCGGGGTTCGTCGCCGGATGGATGGCGATGCTGGACTATCTGCTGATTCCGGCGGTGGCGTATCTGTTCTCCGGGATCGCGCTGCACGCGCTGGTGCCGTCCGTGCACCCGTGGGTGTGGACGGCGCTGGCGGTGGCCGTGACGACGCTGCTGAATCTGTCGGGCGTACGGACCGCGGCCCGGGCCGGGTTCGCGGTGCTGGCGATGGAGATCGTGGTGCTCGCGGTGTTCGTGGTGTCGGCGGTCGTCGAGCTGATCGCGCACGGGGCTCCGCGGGGCTGGGCCGAGCCGCTGACCGGTGAGGGCGGTTTCTCGGCCGGGGCGGTGCTGGCCGCGGTGTCGGTGGCGGTGCTGTCCTATCTGGGCTTCGACGCGATCGCCTCGTTCGCGGAGGAGGCCGGGGGCGGGGAGGACGGCCGGGGGCCCGGCGGGCCGGACCGGGTGGCGCGGGCGGTGCTGAGCTGTCTGGTGGTGGCCGGTGTGCTGTTCGCCGTGCAGACGTATCTGGCGGCGCTGCTGATGCCGGTGAGCGCGGCGGAGCTGGCGGCCCGGCCCGCGGAGCAGGGCGCGGCGTTCTACGCCACGGCCGACTCGGCGGTGGGCCGGTGGCTGCAGGACCTGGTGGCGGTGAGCAAGGCGGTCGGTGCGGCGTTCGCGGCGCTGGCGGGGCAGGCCGCGGCCGGCCGGCTGCTGTTCGCGATGGCCCGGGACCGGCGGCTGCCGGGGGCGATGTCGAAGGTGGACGCGGGCAGCGGGGTGCCGCGCCGGGCGCTGCTGGGGGCGGCCCTGGTGACGCTGGTGGCGGCGGTGGGCGCGGCCCGCAGGGACGACGGGCTCGCGCAGCTGTCGTCAATCGTGAACGTGGGGGCGCTGACGGCGTTCGGACTTCTGCACGCGTCGGTGATCGGCTGGTTCTGGGTCCGCGGACGACGGGGGCGCCCGCCGCTCGGGCGGAGCGGCGGGCTCGTCGGGCGGAGCGGGGAGCTCGGTGGGCGGAGCGGAGAGCTCGTCGGGCGGACCGGAGAGCCCGGAGGAGGGCCACCGAGTGTGCTGCGGCGTGCGGTGGTGCCGTTGCTGGGGCTGGCGGTGGTGGTCGCGGTGGTCGTCGAGGCGTCCGCCACCGCGCAGCTCGTGGGCGGGGTCTGGCTGGTGTCGGGGCTCGTGGTGCTGGCGGTGCAGCACGGTGGACGGGCGCGGGCGGGCGGGGCGCGGGGCTGACGGGGACCGGCCGCGGCTGCGGGGGCGGCGGGCGGTGACCGGCGGCGGGAGCGGCCGGGGGGGCGACCGGCGGCGGGAGCGGCCGGGGGGGCGACCGGCGGCGGGGGCGCAGACCGGGCCGGACGCTGGACCGGACGCCGGGCCGACGGACACGGCCGCGGGGCGCCTCCCGGCCGGCCACGGGCCGCGCGGCCGCGGCCACTGTCAGTGCCCGCCGCTACTCTCGCTCGTATGGCTGTTTCTACGTCCCCGGAAACGCCGATCCCGGTCGGCGAGGTGTCCCGGCTCATCGGCGGCTGGATCGAGCGGCTCGGCGCGGTGTGGGTCGAGGGGCAGATCACCCAGCTCTCACGGCGGCCCGGCGCGGGGGTGGTTTTTCTGACGCTGCGCGACCCGTCGTACGACATCTCGGTGAGCGTGACGTGCTACCGCCAGGTCTTCGACAAGGTCGCCGATGTGGTGAGCGAGGGCGCCCGGGTGGTGGTGCACGCCAAGCCGGAGTGGTACGCCCCGCGCGGCCAGCTGTCGCTGCGGGCCGCCGAGATCAAACCGGTCGGGGTCGGTGAACTCCTCGCGCGCCTTGAGCAGTTGAAGAAGTCTCTGGCCGCGGAGGGGTTGTTCGCGGCGGACCGCAAGAAGCCGCTGCCGTTTCTGCCGCAGCTGATCGGGCTGGTCTGCGGCCGGGCGAGCGCCGCGGAGCGGGACGTCCTGGAGAACGCCCGGCACCGCTGGCCGGCCGTCCGCTTCGCGGTGCGCAATGTGCCGGTGCAGGGCGTGCATGCCGTCCCGCAGGTGGTCGCGGCGGTCCAGGAGCTGGATGCGCTGCCCGAGGTGGACGTGATCATCGTGGCCCGGGGCGGCGGCAGCGTGGAGGATCTGCTGCCGTTCTCGGACGAGCAGCTCGTACGGGCCGTGAGCGCGGCCGTGACCCCCGTCGTCTCGGCGATCGGCCATGAACCGGACAGTCCGCTGCTGGATCTGGTCGCCGATCTTCGGGCCTCGACGCCGACGGACGCGGCGAAGAAGGTGGTGCCCGATGTGGGCGAGGAGCTGGCCCGGGTCGAGCAGCTGCGGGAGCGGGCGCGGCGGGCGGTCGACGGGTTTCTGCAGCGGGAGGAGCGGGGGCTGGCGGCGGCGCTGCAGCGGCCGTGCATACAGCGGCCGCAGCGGATGATCGAGGACCGCGAGGAGCAGGTCACGGCGCTGCTGGAGCGTGGCCGCCGGACCCTGGGGCATCTGCTGGACCGCGCCGACTCGGAGCTGACGCACACCCTGGCGCGGGTGGTCGCGCTCTCCCCCAAGGCGACGCTGGAGCGCGGCTATGCGGTCCTGCAGAAGCCGGACGGTGCGGCGGTGCGCTCACCCGGGGAGGTCGGCGCGGACGAGACCCTCCGGGCCCGGGTCGCCGAGGGCGAGTTCACGGTGCGGGTGGACGGCGCCCCGGGCGCTGCCACGGCCGCCGAATAGTGCACGGACAGACTCTTAGGGTGGGAGACATGGCGAAGGCGAAGACGGACAACGCGGCGGACGCGGAGCAGGGTGCGGCGGCCGGGGTGGCGCAGGTGGCCCCGGTGGACTCCACACTCGGCTACGAGCAGGCGCGGGACGAGCTGATCGAGGTCGTCCGCAGCCTGGAGGCGGGCGGCACGACGCTGGAGGAGTCGCTCGCGCTGTGGGAGCGCGGCGAGGCGCTGGCGAAGGTCTGCCGCCGCTGGCTGGACGGTGCGCGGGCGCGGCTGGACGCGGCGCTGGCGGAGTCGCCGGACGAGGCCGGGGCGGAGCGCGCCTAGAAGCACGCCTAGGAGCACGCCTAGGGGGTGTCTCTCCCTGGGGGGCGGCCCCAGCGGCCTTCCGGACCCCGGAACGAAAGCCGGTCCCTGTGAACCGACTCACAGTGATCCCATTTTAGTTGAAACTTAATCTATTCCGTTTACAGTGGTTCTCGTAGCACCCTGTGACGGCACCGCACTCACCGCAGTGCCAGCAGGACCGCCTGACCTGAACCCCCCATCTGACTCACCGAGGTGCCCTTTATGTCTCTCGCCCTTGACGCCGCCGCTCAGGACCTCCTGTTCCGTGAGGCCCAGACCGCCAACACGTTCACGGACGAGCCGGTGACGGACGAGCAGATCCAGGCCATCTACGACCTGGTGAAGTACGGCCCGACCGCCTTCAACCAGACCCCGCTGCGGATCACCCTGGTCCGTTCCGAGGAGGCCCGTCAGCGTCTGGTCACCCACGCCATGGGCGCCAACGGCCAGAAGACCCTGACCGCGCCGCTGACCGCGGTCCTCTCCGTGGACCTGGACTTCCACGAGAAGCTGCCGAAGCTCTTCCCGGCCGCCCCGGGCATCAAGGACTCCTTCTTCTCCCAGGCCGCGGCCCGCGAGGTGGCCGGCACCCAGAACGCCACCCTCCAGGCCGGCTACTTCATCGTCGGCGTCCGCGCCGCGGGTCTGGCCGCCGGCCCGATGACCGGCTTCGACTTCACCGGCATCGACAAGGAGTTCTTCGGCGACGGCAAGCAGAAGTCCTTCCTCGTCATCAACATCGGCAAGCCGGGCGCCGACGCCTTCCACCCGCGCTCGCCGCGGCTGGACTTCGACGAGGCCGTCACCGCCGTCTGAGCCCGCTCCCGCAGCTCCACGCATGAGGCCGCCGCACCCTCCCGGAGGGTGCGGCGGCCTCATCGATGTCCCGGCTGGTCAGCCCTTCTTCGCCACCAGCGCGGCGGCCAGATCGGCGAGCCGCCCGTACGGCGCGGTGCCGGTGATGACCGTGGTCACCCCGGACTCCTCACGGACCAGCGCCCGGTACTTGTCGCCCTGGTAGCGGTCCCACTTCTTGCTGCCGACGGCCTGCTTGCCCTCGGCCTTGGCCGCGCCGAGCGTGACGTCCTGGATGAACTTCCGCGGCATGGCATCGCTCTGCTCGATGGCCGCGTACTCCTGCTCCGGGTCGAGCATGCCCAGATGCCAGGCGCCGCCCTTGCCGTCCTCGCTCGCCTTGTAGGAGACGGAGGTGGCGCGCCAGGTCTTGGGCAGCCCCTCGGGCGCGGCGACCGCATAGGGCGCCGCCCGACGGGCCGTGATCAGTTCGACGCGGTAGTCGACCCGCTTGACCGCGTTCCTCGCCGCGTCCGCGCTCTCGTCGTGCGGGATGAAGATGTAGATCGCCCCGACGAGGATGCCGATCACCGCCAGCGACAGGACCATGTCCCGCACCGTTTGCCTGCCTCGCATACCTGCCACGTCCCTATGGTCCCCTATGGCCGCCGCGGACCCGACAGGCCCCCCGGTGATGGTCGTGACCTGCGCAAACAACCGGTCCCCCGGCTCCCCCGCGGCTGCTCATGCGTGGGGCCCTCTGCTCATTTTGGCGAGGTACGGATAAGGTCGGTATCACCCTCATCCTTCACGGCCGTCGCCGTACAGAAAGGTGCGCTCGATGACCGAGCATCATCTCCCGTCCCCACTCGAGGTCAGCCCCGAGGCCCCGGACCGCAACCTCGCCCTGGAGCTCGTCCGGGTGACCGAGGCCGGTGCCATGGCGTCGGGCCGCTGGGTAGGGCGAGGTGACAAGAACGGCGCGGACGGCGCGGCGGTCAAGGCCATGCGCGCCTTGATCCACACCGTCTCGATGAACGGCGTCGTGGTCATCGGGGAGGGCGAGAAGGACAACGCCCCGATGCTCTACAACGGTGAGCGCGTCGGCGACGGGACCGGCCCGGAGTGCGACGTGGCCGTGGACCCGGTGGACGGCACCACGCTGACCGCCAAGGGCATGGCGAACGCCGTCTCCGTGATGGCGGTGGCCGAGCGCGGCTCGATGTTCGACCCGTCCGCGGTCTTCTACATGGACAAGCTCGCCACGGGCCCCGAGGCCGCCGACTTCGTCGACATCACGGCACCGGTGGCCGTGAACATCAAGCGGATCGCCAAGGCGAAGAAGTCCGCGGTCGAGGATGTCACGGTGGTCATCCTGGACCGTCCCCGCCACGAGGGCCTGGTCAAGGAGGTCCGGGAAGCCGGCGCCCGGATCAAGTTCATCGCCGACGGCGATGTCGCGGGCGCGATCATGGCGGCCCGCGAGGGCACCGGCGTGGACCTGCTGCTGGGCATCGGCGGGACGCCCGAGGGCATCATCGCGGCCTGTGCGCTGAAGTGTCTGGGCGGCACCTTCCAGGGCAAGCTGTGGCCCAAGGACGACGAGGAGCGGCAGCGCGCGCTCGACGCCGGGCACGACCTGGACAAGGTGCTGGAGATCGACGACCTGGTCCGCGGCGACAACGTCTTCTTCGTCGCCACCGGCATCACCGACGGCGAACTGCTGCGCGGTGTCCGCTACCGCGCAGAGAACGCCTACACCCAGTCCCTGGTGATGCGTTCCAAGTCCGGCACCATCCGCCAGATCGACTCCCAGCACCGGCTGTCGAAGCTGCGCGCCTACAGCTCGGTGGACTTCGAGCGCCCCAGCTAGCGGCGCCCCGGCGGGCCCGTAACGCCCGCCCCCGTACACACACTTCGCCCCCGTCGGAGAGTCTCCGGCGGGGGCGAAGTGACCCCTACGTGCTGTGGTGCGCCGTACGGGCCGAAGCCGGTGCCGCGACGGTCAGCCCGCCGCGGGCATATGGGCCGTGCGCTGGAGCTCGCTCTCCCGGCGCCGCCGGCGGGTCAGCACGACCCGGCGCTCGGCCGCGGTCAGACCTCCCCAGACGCCGTACGGCTCGGGCTGGAGCAGCGCATGCTCCCGGCACTCGACCATCACGGGGCAGCGGGCACAGACCCGCTTCGCGGCCTCTTCTCTGGCCAGTCGCGCGGCGGTGGGCTCCTTGGACGGAGCGAAGAACAGCCCGGCTTCGTCCCGGCGGCACACCGCCTCCGAATGCCAGGGGCCGGCCTCATCGCGAGCAGGCATTTGCTGGGACGGAACGACAGCGGCATCCTGCAGGGGCTGATGCGGTAGCAGCACGGTCTACTCCTGACGACGGCTTCGGCGCGAGAATCACCCTTGCCCGTCTCGCTGCGCACGGCCTTTTTCCGCACCCCGCAGCCGTACGAGAGACGATGCACCAGCCCTACCCGCTGTACGCACGCTTATGCACACCGTGGCGATCGTGCGACAACGAGAAAAGCGTCAGCGGACGAACCCTCCGGGAACGACGGCGAACGCCCCTTAGCAGCGCCCGCCGACCGCCGGCCGCGGCCCGTCCGCCGCCGTCAGTGGTCCGTGCCCTTACGGAACCGGTCCCGGCGCTCGCGGCGTTCGGAGCGGTGCTGCTCGTGCCACTCCCGCTGTTCCTGGCGCAGCTGGTGGTGGCGCTCGCGGTGTTCGTCGCGCAGTTGCCGGCGCATCTCCCGGTGCCCCTCGACCAGCCGGTCGCGCAGATCGCGGATCCAGGCGCCGCGCTTGGGCCTGGCCTCCACACTGCCCAGCACCGCATAGCCGTTGACCAGCACCTGCGGGGCGTCGGCGTCCTCCGCGTCATGGGACTCGACCTCGAAGCTGCCGAGGATGCCGGAGCCGCTGCTGCGCAGCGTGATGTTCTGCGGGACCTGGATCTCCACGCTGCCGAAGACGGCCGTGACATTGATCTGGATCTGCTGCTGCGGGAAGACCGCCTCGGTCAGATCGATCTCGACGCTGCCGAAGAACGCCACGGCGTTGATCCGCGCCGGGGCCTGCCAGCGGCCCTTGCGGACGGCGGCGCTGAAGACCGCGACGAGGTTCTGGTCGGGGGCCGGGGCGCCGGGCCCGTAGGCGTACCCGGCGGAGTCCTGCTGCGGGCGGCCGGCGCCGGCGGCGGGCAGATCCCGTACGACGGGCTCCAGTTCGCCCATGGTCTTCGCGCGGTAGACCGTGTCGATCCGCTCCGCGTGCTCCTCCGGGTCCAGCCGGCCCTCCGCCAGCGCCTCGCGGAGGATCCCGGCGATCCGGTCGCGGTCCGCGTCGGACGCCCGGATATCGCGTTCGGCCACCGCGGGCGGCGCCGGCGCCCCGGCCGCCGGCTTGGTCATGTTCAGCGGTTGCCGCTCCTGGAGCCGGTCCTGCTCCTGAAGCGGTCCGGGCGGGGTCTCAGGGCCCGGACGTCCCCCGTTGTCTGCATCCACCGGCCCAGCGTACCGAAACGCGATAGATCGCGACTAGGAATCGAACGGACCCGGCCACGCGCCGACTGAGCCTTACCTCACAGCGGCGTCCGCTCGCCAGGGTTCTACGCTGTTGAGGCGCTGCCGTAGATGCCAGCCGGACCTCTCCGAGTAAGGAATGACCTTCAATGCCGGAATTCGCCTACACCGACCTGCTCCCCGTAGGTGAGGACAACACCCCGTACCGTCTCGTCACTTCGGAGGGTGTGAGCACCTTCGAGGCCGACGGCCGTACGTTCCTCAAGGTCGAGCCGGAGGCGCTGCGCAAGCTGGCCGCCGAGGCGATGCACGACATTTCGCACTATCTGCGCCCCACCCACCTCGCCCAGCTCCGCAAGATCCTGGACGACCCCGAGGCCAGCGCCAACGACCGCTTCGTCGCGCTCGACCTGCTCAAGAACGCCAACATCGCCGCCGCGGGCGTCCTGCCCATGTGCCAGGACACCGGCACCGCGATCGTCATGGGCAAGCGCGGCCAGCAGGTCCTGACCGAGGGCGGCGACGAGGCGGCCCTCTCCCGCGGTATCTACGACGCCTACACCCAGCTGAACCTGCGCTACTCGCAGATGGCTCCGCTGACCATGTGGGACGAGAAGAACACCGGCTCCAACCTCCCCGCCCAGATCGAGCTGTACGCGACCGACGGCGGCGCCTACAAGTTCCTCTTCATGGCCAAGGGCGGCGGCAGCGCCAACAAGTCCTTCCTCTTCCAGGAGACCAAGGCGGTCCTCAACGAGGCCTCCATGATGAAGTTCCTGGAGCAGAAGATCCGTTCGCTGGGCACCGCGGCCTGCCCGCCGTACCACCTGGCGATCGTCGTCGGCGGTACGTCGGCCGAGTACGCCCTCAAGACCGCCAAGTACGCCTCCGCGCACTACCTCGACGAGCTGCCCGCCGAGGGCTCCCCCACCGGCCACGGCTTCCGCGACAAGGAGCTGGAGGAGAAGGTCTTCGAGCTGACGCAGAAGATCGGCATCGGCGCCCAGTTCGGCGGCAAGTATTTCTGCCACGACGTCCGCGTGGTCCGGCTGCCGCGCCACGGCGCGTCCTGCCCGGTCGCCATCGCCGTCTCCTGCTCCGCCGACCGCCAGGCCGTCGCGAAGATCACCGCCGAGGGCGTCTTCCTGGAGCAGCTGGAGACCGACCCGGCCCGCTTCCTCCCGGAGACGACGGACGAGGAACTGACCGAGGGCGCGGGCCCCGACCTCGACGCCGTCGCCATCGACCTCAACCGCCCCATGGACGACGTCCTGGCCGAGCTGACCAAGCACCCGGTCAAGACCCGCCTGTCCCTCACCGGCACGCTGGTCGTCGCCCGCGACATCGCGCACGCGAAGATCAAGGAACGGCTGGACGCCGGCGAGGAGATGCCGGAGTACCTGAAGAACCACCCGGTGTACTACGCGGGCCCGGCCAAGACCCCCGAGGGCTACGCCTCCGGCTCCTTCGGCCCGACGACCGCGGGCCGGATGGACGCCTACGTCGAGCAGTTCCAGGCCGCCGGCGGCTCCAAGATCATGCTCGCGAAGGGCAACCGCTCCCAGCAGGTCACCGACGCCTGCGGCACGCACGGCGGCTTCTACCTGGGCTCCATCGGCGGCCCCGCGGCCCGTCTGGCCCAGGACTGCATCAAGAAGGTCGAGGTCCTGGAGTACGAGGAACTCGGCATGGAAGCCGTCTGGAAGATCGAGGTCGAGGACTTCCCCGCCTTCATCGTCGTCGACGACAAGGGCAACGACTTCTTCCAGGACCCGGCGCCGGCGCCCACGTTCACGAGCATTCCGGTGCGCTCGGGGAACTGACCCGCTCGCAGTACCGCCCACGGGCCCCTGGCACCCGCCAGGGGCCCGTGGCCTTTGCCGCGCTCAGTACCAGCCGATGATGTCGAGCCCCGGACCGAAGTCGGCGTAGACCTGCACGGGCTTTCCGTCGGAGGTCACGAGTTTTTCGAACAGCAGCTTCGGCTCCGCGGAGCTGCCCTTCTCCTTCAGGAACCAGCCGTGGTCGGTGTGGACGATGGTTTTCTTCCCGTCGGAGCTGGTCGCCTCAAGTGTCTTCTCAGGGTGGACGGCCTTGGTCTTCACCACGTCACCGGCATCCGTGACATCCCAGGTCAGCTCGTCGTCCGCGGAGAATGTGCCCTTCGGGAGAGCCAGCTCTTTCCTGAGGTCTTCAGGCTTTTCCGGGTCGGCGGAGTACACCGTTTCGTTGTTGGCCAGGAAATACACCCTCGTGCCATCGGGGCCGAAGCGAGGCTGGGCGTATACGGGCTTCCCTCCGGAGTATGTCGGCCGACCGCCGATCCTCAAGGGCTTCTTCCCGTAGAGACCGGTCCCGCGCCCGACGTCTGTGTAGCCCCCGATGAAGAGTTCCCCCTCACCGGTGGTCCAGACGACCTTGCGCCAGTCGGAGGAAAAGGCTTCCCTCTTCCACACATTGGGCTTGGCGTCATGCGGCAGGAACGCGTCCACTGTCTCCTTGCCGGTCTTCACATCGAAGACGGCGAAATTGGTGCCCGCTAAGGTGACCAGTCCCGTCACCTTCGGCCGGGGGGACTTGGCCTCCGCCGATGGACTCGCCGCGGGCTTCGTCGAACGGTCCTTGCCGCTCGGTGCGGGCTCGGAACCCCCTCCGCAGGAAACGGTGCCCGCGAGCAGGACGGCCACCAACGGAAGCGCGCGAAGGACTCCCCGGCGGGGATTCCACCCGGTCAACGCACTCCGGCCCTTGCCACAGGTGTGCACAGAGACGCTCGGCATCCACGATCATCCCCTTGTCTACAGCCAGATAGCGCTCAGTTGACCACAGCGCCGACTGTCCGCAGGGGGAAATGAGATGTTCCCCTTCCCGTCCGAGGCAGCTGTCGGGCCCTTCATGGTGCGGCCGGGCCTCGGGCAGGTCCTCTCGCGAAAGGCCGCTACCGTGCTTCCGGCGTCGCTCGGGCGCGTCGGGCGGTGCCGCGGCGGAGCTGGGCGCGTACGGCGCGTTGGGCGACCGGGCCCAGGTCCTCCAGCACGCCGAGCAGTCCGGACAGCTGCTCCAGTGCGTCCAGGGCTCCCAGCGCCCCTTCCGGGTCCACGCCCTCGTACAGCTCCAGGCCGACGAAGCCCGCCGCGAGTGCCCGGGAGAGGCCGGTGACGTCCACGAATGCGGCGATCGGTGTCCCGGCCAGCACCCGCGCCAGCACCTGTTCGATCTCCTCGATCCACAGGGCGAGTCCGGCGACGGTCGCGGGGGCGAGCCGGGGCTGCGTCTGGGCCCCGGCCAGGAGCTGGGCGAGGACGGCGACATGGCCGGCGGCGCGCTCCTCGGTATGCAGCTCCCGCCCCAGCTCCAGGAGTTCGGCGAGGCTGCCGACCTGCGCGAAGCGTTCGCGGTAGTGCGCGACGCGCTGTTCCGCGCCGTACCGGCAGGCGGCGGCGAGGAGTTCGTCGACGCTGCCGAAGTGGTAGAAGACCAGGGCCTGGTTGACTCCCGCGGTGGTGGCGATGCTGCGGGCCGAGGTCTTGGCGATGCCCTGCTCGATGAGCGTCTGCAGCGCACCGGCGAGCAGTTTCGTACGGGTATCGGCGCTCATGTTCTGACCTCCTCGCGCAAGGGCCGCAGCCCGGCGCGCACCCCTCGCTCGGCGATGTTCACGAACTCGGCGGAGAAGGACCCCTCGTATCCGAAGAGGGGGCCGAACCGCCGGTTGCCGACCCTCACCTGGATACGGAACAGCCCGGCCGCATCATCGTACGACTCGCGCACCACCGCATCGCCCCCGATCAGGTCCGGCACCCGGACGTCGACCGGCCCCTCCCGGAAGCGGTGCTCGCCGGAGCGGATGATCAGGGCCCCGGTGCTGTCCACCGTGAAGTACAGGTCGGTGGCGAGGTGCTGGTGGGTGCCGAGGTAGTCGACGACGCAGCCGCGCTCGGGGCTGAAGACCATGGTGGCGTCGAAGCGGCGGGGGCGGCGCGGGAAGGAGAACGTCCGGACGAAGGTGACGGTCTCACGGCCGAAGGAGTCGGTGTACGGGACGTTCTCGATGACGAAGGGGATGTCCCGGCCGGTCTGCGGGACGAGGATGTGGCGGCTGCCGCCGAGGGCCAGGAACGGCCGGACGAAGCTGCGGCCGTGCCAGATCCGGTCCATCGTGCCCCTCCCGATGCACGCCTCCCCGCTGTCGAGCCCGACGGAGAAGCGCCGCCGGATGTTCGGGTGGAGCCGGTCGAAGTCGGCTCCCAGGGCGCGCTGGAATATCGAGGTCATGACTTCTCCAGGGTGGCGAGGAGGGCGGTCGGGGCGGCAGCGCTCTCGCTGCGTCCGGCCCGTTCCGGCGGGCGGCGCAGACAGCGGCGGGCGGCAGGGGTGACGGACAGGGGCGGCAGCAGCAGCGCGGCCCCTGCCACGGCGAGGACGGGGCCCACGGCCCCGGCGCCGGGGACCACGGCTGCGGTGACGAGGACCGCGGCGATACGGGCGAACAGCTCGGCGAGGGCGTGGCGCAGCGACCGCTCCGGGGTGATCCCGCGCTCGCACCACAGCCGCAGCCGGTCGAAGGACCAGGCGGTGGCCCAGCCCATGAGCGGCCGGAAGACGAGCCGGTCGACGACCCGGCCGAAGCGTCCCCAGCGCGGCCGGTAGTCGTATCCGGTGAGGAACCGCAGCTCCTCACCGTCCGGGACGTACCGCCAGTACCCGCGGCCCTCCTCGATGAGCGACAGCGGGTGTGCGGAGGCGAAGCGGAGGGCGGAAGTCCGGGTGCCGTCGGGCCGGTTCCGCTCACCGGCCGAGACGCCGGTGCCGTCGACCGTGAGCAACGGCAGGACGCGGGTGGCGTAACGGAAGCGCTGCGGCTCCCCCGGCTCGCACGGCAGATAGTCGATCTCGCTGAACCTCAGGTCCCAGCGCTGATGCCGGTCCGGCAGCTGACTGCGGTCCCAGACCTCATCGATCCCGGCGCGGATGCGCGCCTCCACGTACAGACCCATAGGGATTCCCCCGTCCCAGACGTTTTGAGCGACTGCTTAAAACGCAGCGTAGAGGGTTTTGAGCAGTCGCTCAAGGTCGTTGGGAGGGGAGGACGGGAGGGAGGGGGCTCTACGGACATCCCCGGAGCAGTGCGCGATAGCGGGCACTGCCATGACGGCCAACTCCACGGAGGGCACCGCGCCCTCCCGTGACAGCAGCGCGATATTCGCCGGCCAAGGGCACACCGCCCGCCGGGCCGCCGACCTCGTGGCCGCTCTGCTTCCGCCCGCGATCCTGGTGGTGACGGGCCTGCTGGTACGGGCCCGGCTGATCGATGACGGGTTCGTGGTCCTCACATACGGCGGCTACCTGCTCGCAGAGCTCTCCTGACCGGGCGGACGAGCCGGCATGCAACGGGCGCCGGGGCTGATGCCCCGGCGCCCGTCGAATTCTGTGGAACTCAGTGCGAGTTCGTCCGGCGGAAGCGGACCCACGTGACGACCGTCAGGCATGCGGTGGTCCACATCAAAACGCTGGCGGTGGCCACGGACTCGACGTACTGCTCGTAACCGACCGCGCGCAACTGGACCGCGAGGGCGCCCAGCGCCGTCCCCAGCGACGCCAGCGCGGCGGACAGGGTGGCGAAGGGAGGCTGTGTCATTCCATCTCCTCTGCTGTGAACCGAAATTGTGTTCACCGAGTGTAAAGACGATCTCGTAGCGCAGGTGCGGAATGAGCGCCTCAGGGGCCCAACACCCGGTCCTACCAGCCTCGATGACGTGGACAGGCGCAGGGTGGCCACGCCTGACTCAGCCCGTACGGATCGAGCCGGTCACCGGCCACCACACGGACCTGGCGGGGGGCCGCGGGCTCACCCGGTAGAGCACGGTGCCGCCGGCCGGAACGGTGGCGCTGATGGTGCCGTCGGTGCTGACATGGCTGGAGTGCGCCCACAGGTCGTTGAGGTGGTAGCCGGTGCTGTTCGCCGGGAGGCCGACGGCCGCCGCGGTGGTGGAGATGACGGCCTGTGAGGACGATTCGTTGAACAGGGCCACGGCGACGTCGCCGTTGGCCAGGGGGCGGCGCAGCACGTTCAGACCGTTCTCGGTGGTGACCGCCGTGCCCTGTTCGCCACGGCTGTCCTGATTGACGGCGATGACGTCCTTGTTGAGGTAGACGCTCCGGTCCTGGTCACTGATGGGGAAGCCGGAACCGCCGGCGGCCGCGGGGGTACGCAGGTCGGCACCCGAGATCAGCGGGGCCGCGAGCACTGCGGCGACCGAGAGCTCGGACTTCTCCTGGTCATACGTCAGGCGCTTGTTGGGGTCGTTGGAACCCGACGCGAAGGCGTAGTTTCCGGTCCCCAGCATGTCGATGTCGTTCCATCCGCCGGGGCCGGCCCACTTCGCCTTGTCCAAGTCGGTGTGGATGAGGCGTTTGAGGCCGTCGAAGGAGGCGTCCCGGTCCCCGTCGATGCGCCACATGTTGGCCACGCTCCTGCCCCACTCCCAGGGGGACTCGCCCTGCGCCGCGGGCTGGAGCGAGAGGCTGAAGACGATCGGACGGCCGGTTCGTTCGAGTGCGTCGCGCATGGTGCTGTCCCGGGTCTCCAGCGGCAGCTTTTCGTCGCCGGGCCGCTGGTCGGGGTCGCTGGCCGTGCAGTTGTCGTACTTGAGGAAGTCCACGCCCCACGAGGCGAAGGTGTCGGCGTCCTTCTGCTCATGACCAAGACTTCCGGGGAAGCCCTGACACGTGTGGTACGTCGGGCTCTCGTAGACGCCGAACTTCAGGCCCTTGCCATGGACATACGCGGCGAGTTCGGCCAGGCCGTGGGGGTACTTGGCCGCGTCGGGGACGAGGCGGCCTTCGGAGTCGCGGGACCGTTCCATCCAGCAGTCGTCGATGGTGAGGTACTGGTAGCCGGCGTCGCGCATGCCGCTGGACACCATGAAGTCGGCGGTGTCCTTGACGATTTGCTCGGTCGCGTTGCAGCCGAAGGTGTTCCAGCTGTTCCAGCCCATCGGCGGGGTGCGGGCCAGGTCGTTGTCCAGGGCCTGCGCGGGGCCCGCGGTGAGCAGGGGGACGCCGAGCAGAGGGGGCAGGAGGGAGAGGGTGAACAGTAAACGGGAGAGCACACGCATGGAGGCCTCCAGCAGGGAGTCGGGGATCCGGGGGGATTCACGTCATGAGTGGGCGTCACCTCCGGCAGGGTGACCGTGCCCACCTCGGTCCGGGTGGTTCCGTCGGCGGAGTAGTCGGTGCGCCGCATCCGACGCCTGACGCGGTGCGCGGGCATCTGACGCGGTGCGCGGGCAAGCGCACCAAAATCAACATAAACAGTCAATGCCCGCAGCAATTCGCCCCGTTGATCCAGCCAGTTCAAACAAGATGAAACGGATCTCAACGTCTGCGCTGCCCTGCTCCGGCCCTCTCCGAGCGCTCGGGGAGGCATCGTTGCTGTGTGCGGGCCCTCGGGCAACGCCCCGTCAGGCAACAGCCGTGACGGCCGGTCAGGACGGATCTGCGAGGGCGGAACCCGGAGACCCGCGACGGCCATGATCACTACACTGTTCGAGTGACACCTGACCTGTGTCACGTCACTGATTTCATGACCACATGGGGGATACGCAGCATGCGCAAAATGAGCCGTTCGCTGGCAGTTGCCGTCACATCCGTGGCGGTTGCCGGTATCGCCTTCGCCGGGGTCGCGCCGGCCAGTGCCGCTCCGGTGGGTACCGCGGCGGCGAGCAGCGCCAAGTGCGACAGCATCGAGAAGGCCATCAGGCAGCACACGATCGCGGCCGACAAGTACCAGGCACTCGCCAAGAAGGAAGCCGGCAAGGCTCACCCGGACCGGGACAAGGTCGCCCAGTACAAGGCGAAGGCCAAGGCCGAGCTCAGCGCCGTCGATGCGTACCAGGTGGAGTACGCGAGGCAGTGCAAGGGGTGACGTCGCAGCGATGACGTACCAGGGCCCGGCTCTTCGGAGCCGGGCCCTCGTGCGTGCGCCGTCGGGTGAGCGGGCTTCCGTATCCGGGAACAGATCGGCGGCCGCGGGTACTGAAACAGGTATGAGCGAAAACGGCGACTTCAGCGGATCCGGCGACAGCGACTCCGACGGCTTCCGGACCGAGCACGACTCCATGGGTGAGGTGCGGGTGCCCGCGCATGCGAAATGGCGGGCGCAGACACAGCGGGCGGTGGAGAACTTCCCGATTTCCGGGCAGCGGCTGGAGCGGGCGCACATCGCGGCGCTGGCGCGGATCAAGGGGGCGGCCGCCCTGGTCAACGGCGAGCTGGGGGTGCTGGACAAGGAGATCGCGGAGGCGGTGCAGGAGGCCGCTAACGAGGTCGCCGAGGGGCGGTGGGACGAGCACTTCCCCATCGATGTGTTCCAGACGGGGTCGGGGACGTCCTCGAACATGAACACCAACGAGGTCATCGCGACGCTGGCGAGCGAGCGGCTGGGCCGCCAGGTGCATCCGAACGATCACGTCAACGCGAGCCAGTCGTCCAACGACGTCTTCCCGTCCTCGATCCATATCGCGGCGACCTCGGCGGTTCTCGACGATCTGATCCCGGCGCTGGAGCATCTGGCGGAGAGCCTGGAGCGGAAGGCCGAGGAGTTCGCCGAGGTCGTGAAGTCGGGGCGGACGCATCTGATGGATGCGACACCGGTGACGCTGGGGCAGGAGTTCGGCGGCTATGCCGCCCAGGTGCGGTACGGCGTCGAGCGGCTGCGGGCGTCGTTGCCGCGGCTGGCGGAACTCCCGCTGGGCGGTACGGCGGTGGGGACGGGGATCAACACGCCGCCCGGGTTCTCGGCCGCGGTGATCGCCGAGGTGGCGCGGGCGACCGGGCTGCCGCTGACCGAGGCGCGCAATCACTTCGAGGCGCAGGGGGCGCGGGACGCGATCGTCGAGACCAGTGGGCAGCTGCGGACGGTCGGGGTCGGTCTGACGAAGATCGCCAATGATCTGCGGTGGATGGCGTCGGGGCCGCGGACCGGGCTCGCGGAGATCGCGCTGCCGGATCTGCAGCCGGGCTCGTCGATCATGCCGGGGAAGGTCAACCCGGTGATCCCGGAGGCGGTGCTGATGGTGGCGGCGCAGGTCACCGGCAATGACGCGACGGTGGCGGCGGCCGGGGCGGCCGGCAACTTCGAGCTGAATGTGATGCTTCCGGTCATTGCCCGCAATGTGCTCGAATCGGTGCGGCTGATCGCCAATGTGTCGCGGCTGCTGGCGGACCGTACGGTCGACGGGATCACCGCGAACGTGGAACGGGCCCGTGAGTACGCCGAGTCGTCACCGTCGGTCGTCACTCCGCTCAACAAGTACCTCGGGTACGAGGAGGCGGCGAAGGTCGCCAAGAGGTCCCTCGCCGAGCGGAAGACCATCCGCGAGGTGGTCCTGGAGGGCGGCTATGTCGAGCGGGAGCTGCTGAGCGAGGCGCAGTTGGACGAGGCGCTGGATGTGCTGCGGATGACACGTCCGTAACAACGGAGCGGCGCAGGATACCCCGTCCGTAACGCCCGGTGCGTCTCATGTCACGGCGCGCGTCATGCCGCGCCTCTAAGATCTGCGCATGACAGCGGACATGGTGGACACGACGGAAGGCGAGACGGCCGGCGGTCGCGGGGCGGCCGGGGCGAAGCGGGCGGCGGACGGGGCGCGCTGGGCGCCGGGGGACCACATCCTCTGGCGCTATCGCGACAACGCCGATGCCGGGCGGTTCCACATCTGTCGGCCGATGACCGTTGTCCAGGACACCGATGAGCTGCTGGCCGTGTGGATGGCGCCCGGCACCGCCTGCATCAAGCCGGTGCTCGCCGACGGCACGCCGGTGCACCGCGAGCCGCTGTCCACCCGCTACACCAAACCGCGCCGGACCGCCCGTGACCACTGGTTCGGCACCGGTGTGTTGAAGCTGGCCCGGCCCGGCGACCCGTGGTCGGTGTGGCTCTTCTGGGAGCGCGGCTGGCAGTTCAAGAACTGGTACGTCAATCTGGAGGAGCCGCGCCGCCGTTGGGCGGGCGGCATTGACTCCGAGGATCACTTTCTCGACATCTGTGTCTATCCGGACCGGCACTGGGAGTGGCGGGACGAGGACGAGTTCGCGCAGGCGCAGCGGGACGGCCTGATGACGGACGCCCAGGCCGCCGAGGTCAGATCCGCGGGCCGGGCCGCGATCGCACAGATCGCGGCCTGGCGCGCGCCGTACGCCGACGGCTGGGAGGATTGGCGGCCCGATCCGGCCTGGGGCGTTCCCCGGCTCCCGGAGAACTGGGACCGCGCGCCGGAGCGTTTGCGGTCGTGAGGGAGTGAAGTGAAACGACGTGAGTGAAGGGGGCGAACCGTGGAAAGGTGCGCCTATGGGCAAAGCTGTTTCCCGCGAGGCGAGAGGCACGGCCGAGCCCCCTTGCTGCGCCCCGGGCCTTCAAACGTAGGATCGTCCTCCGCAAGACTGCACAGGCGCAACTCCAGAACTGGAAAACGAACTTGACCGCGGTCGCAGGAGGGGCGAGGTCGTGAGTGCGACTAGCTACGACGGATATGAGGGGCTGAACCGGTTAGCACTGGACCGGGCCGGCCAGGCCGAGGCGTTCGACGCCATCGGCGACCGGTATGACGACGCCTTTCCGCACAAGGAGGGCCAGCTCGCTTCGAGCGCCTGGCTCGCCGACACCCTGCCCGCCGGCTCGCGCATCCTGGACCTCGGATGCGGTACGGGCCTGCCGAGCGCCCGCCAGCTCTCGGACGCCGGGCATCGCGTCGTGGGTATCGATCTCTCCCCCTCGATGATCAAACTGGCCCGGCAGAACGTCCCGGGCGCCGACTTCCACCGACTGGACATCGCCGATCTGCGCAGCGGCCGACTCGGCGGCCGTGGCTCCTTCGACGGTATTGCCGCTTATTTCTCGCTTCTCATGCTGCCCCGTGCCGAAATCCCTTACGCACTGGGCATGCTCCATGATCTGCTACGTCCTGAGGGGCTGCTTGCCCTGTCGATGGTCGAGGCGGATGTGGACGACTTCACGATTCCGTTCCTGGGCAACTCGATCCGGGTATCGGGTTACCTGCGGGACGACCTGCGCCGGGTCGTGCACGACGCGGGTTTCGACGTCGTCGGGGAAGATGCCTACGCATACGCCCCGTCAAGTACGGACGTACCACCCGAGATCCAGCTCTTTCTGCACCTGCGACGCGCTTGAGACGCAGCGCGTCGGGCGCGGCCGCACGGGCGGCGCGCTCGGAACGCGGCGCGTCGGGCGCGCAGCCCCGGACGGATGGAATCCCACGCGTGACGGAGCACCCCACCTCCCACGAATCGCGGCAGTCGGCCTCGACCGCCGCGTCCTCGCTGTCCCCTGCCCGGGGGCCGGCCGGGACGGCGCCGCTCGGCGCGGTCCCCGACCCGCGCAGCGCCCTGCAGCAGCCCGGCACGACCGGGTGCGTTCCGGTGCCCGGCACCGGCTTCGCGGTGCGCGGCGGTGACGACATAGGTCTCGCCGGTGTCACCGTCACGGCCTCGGCGGGCTCGCCGGCCGGCCATGACGACGGCGAGCCGGCCGCGGACCACGGCGCGGCGCGGCGGGACCCGACGGCGGACGCGGACAGCGCCGCCGCCGGGCACTCCGGCGGGCGTGCCACCGATCACTCCGCCGCGCACCGCGGCGGCCATGCCGCCGCACGCGATGCCTCGGTCCCGTATGGGGAGGCGTACGGCGACTCGTACGGGGAGGTATCCATGCCTGCGAGCGGGCGGCCGGACGGGGCGGGCCGGGAGACGGCCCGTGCCGGACAGCGGGTGGCGCAGGGCGCGGTGGGCCGCGCCGAGGCGCCCGAGCCGGGTGAGGAGCCGCACCACGGTCAGCTCCCGCGCCATGGCGGTGAGGGTGTCGGACGGCCGCGGGAGGGCGGCGGTCCGTCCGGTGCCGGGCGGTCGCGGCCGCGCGGCGGTGAGCCGGGCGGGACGGTGCCGGAGCAGGCGCCGCACGGCGGACGGTCCGCGGCCCCGGGCGCCCCGCACGGTGAGGTGTCGCGGCCGGCGGCCGGGGAGGCCGCCGGGGCGCAGGTGCCCGCGGCGGCCGGCCCGCCGCCGGAGCCGCTGCCCGCCGCGCCGGCCCGCTCGGCGCATCCGGGCGAGAGCGGTGAGGTGGCCGCGGCCCGGCAGGCGGGCGGTGACCGGCTGCGCTTCATCGGGGCGGCGACGCGGCGGATCGCCCGGGGCATCGACCTCGACGAGATCGTGCTCGGGCTGTGCCGGGCGACGGTTCCGACGTTCGCCGACGCCATCCTCGTCTATCTGCGCGACCCGCTGCCGGTGGGCGATGAGCGCCCGACCGGGCCGGTGGTGCTGCGGCTGCGCCGTACCGACCGGATTCCGGAGGAGCCGGACACCAACGGCGGCCGGCTGCCGGTGCTGCCCGCGCAGCCCGATCTGGGCCCGGCGATGGGCGGCAGCGCGGCGGAGCTGGCCGAGGTGGAGCCCGGCGGTCCGCTGGCCGAGGTGCTGCGGGGCGTACGCCCGCTGTTCGGCGAGGCGCAGGCGGCGCGGACGGCGCTGCCGGAGCTGCTGGGCCCTGACCCGCGGCTGCCCGGCGGCCATCGGGTGATCCTGGCGCCGCTGCGCGGCCGCCGCCGGGTGATCGGTGCGGCGGTGTTCCTGCGCCGTCCGGACCGCCCGGCGTTCGAGCCGGACGATCTGCTGGTCGCGGCGCAGCTGGCGACGCACACCGCGCTGGGTGTGGACAAGGCGGTGCTCTACGGCCGCGAGGCGTATATCGCCGATGCCCTGCAGCGCACGATGCTGCCGGACTCGCTGCCGCAGCCGACCGGGGTCCGGCTGGCCAGCCGCTATCTGCCGGCCGCCGAGACGGCCCGGGTGGGCGGTGACTGGTACGACGCGATCCCGCTGCCGGGCAGCCGGGTGGCGCTGGTCGTCGGCGATGTCATGGGGCACTCGATGACCTCGGCCGCGATCATGGGCCAGCTGCGGACCACGGCCCAGACCCTGGCCGGGCTGGATCTGCCGCCGCAGGAGGTGCTGCACCACCTCGACGAGCAGGCCCAGCGGCTGGGTACGGACCGCATGGCGACGTGCATGTACGCGGTCTACGACCCGGTGGCGCACCGGATCACCATCGCCAACGCGGGGCATCCGCCGCCGGTGATGCTGCACCGCGGCGGGCGCGCCGAGGTGCTGCGGGTGCCGTCGGGCGCGCCGATCGGTGTCGGCGGGGTGGACTTCGAGGCGGTGGAGCTGGACGCCCCGGCGGGCGCCACGCTGGTGCTGTACACGGACGGTCTGGTCGAGTCGCGGATCCGGGACGTGTGGACCGGGATCGAGCAGCTGCGGGAGCGGCTGGCGGAGACGGCCCGGCTGACGGGGCCCAACCCGCCGCCGCTGGAGCCGATGTGCGACGAGGTGCTGGACATGCTGGGCCCCGGCGACCGCGATGACGACATCGCGCTGCTGGCGGCCCGGTTCGACGGGATCGCGCCCAGCGATGTCGCGCGTACTGGTATCTGGACCCGAAGGCGCAGACGGCCGGCCAGGCCCGGCGGCTGGCCCGGCGGGCGCTGGCGCGCTGGGGTCTCGATGAGCTGACCGACCAGCTGGAGCTGCTGGTCAGCGAGGTGGTGACGAATGCGGTGCGGTATGCGGAGCGGCCGATCACGCTGCGGCTGCTGCGCACGGACGTACTGCGCTGCGAGGTCGGTGACGATGTTCCGCAGCTGCCGCGGCTGCGTCAGGCCCGGCCGTCGGATGAGGGCGGGCGGGGCCTCTACCTCGTCAACCGGATGGCGCGGCGCTGGGGCGCGACCCGTCTGAGCATGGGAAAGGTCGTCTGGTTCGAGCTGTCGATGCCGCCGGGGACGCCGCGCCGCTGAGCCTGCCGGGCGCCCCGGCCCCGTCCCACATGTTGGACCCCGTCTGAGACCGGACGGGGTCCAACTCTTGCCGACATGCCGTCGGGGGAGTTCACTGCTTGGGTGGGCGCAAGGGACTGACTGCCCCAATTCGGGACTGACCGACCCCTGCTCCCAGTCGTCGAAACAGGAGGCACTCCTCCATGACCAGCACCGCGCACAACGTCCCGCGCACGACGAACAACGCCGGCGTTCCGGTGGAGAGCGACGAGCACTCCCTCACCGTGAGCCCGGACGGCCCCATCCTGCTCCAGGATCACTACCTCATCGAGAAGATGGCCCAGTTCAACCGCGAACGGGTCCCCGAGCGGGTGGTGCACGCCAAGGGCGCCGGCGCGTACGGCTTCTTCCAAGTCACCAATGACGTCAGTCAGTTCACCAAGGCAGATCTGTTCCAGCCGGGCAGGACCACCGAGATGCTGGCCCGGTTCTCGACCGTCGCGGGTGAGCAGGGCTCCCCCGACACCTGGCGCGACCCCCGTGGCTTCGCGCTGAAGTTCTACACCCAGGACGGCAACTACGACCTGGTGGGGAACAACACCCCGGTCTTCTTCGTCCGGGACACGATCAAGTTCCAGGACTTCATCCGCTCCCAGAAGCGCCGCCCGGACAACGGGATGCGCGACAACGACATGCAGTGGGACTTCTGGACGCTCTCGCCGGAGTCGGCCCACCAGGTCACCTGGCTGATGGGCGACCGCGGCATCCCCAAGAGCTACCGCCACATGAACGGCTACGGCTCGCACACCTACATGTGGGTCAACGCCGGCGGCGAGAGGTTCTGGATCAAGTACCACTTCAAGACCGACCAGGGGATCGACTTCCTCACCCAGGAGGACGCCGACCGGATCGCCGGCGAGGACGGCGACTACCACCGGCGCGATCTGTTCGAGGCCATCGACGGCGCGAACGCTCCGTCGTGGACGCTGTATGTGCAGGTCATGCCGTTCGCGGACGCCCCGGACTACCGGTTCAACCCGTTCGATCTGACCAAGGTGTGGCCGCACGGCGACTACCCGCTGATCGAGGTCGGGCGGATGACGCTCAACAAGAACCCCGAGGACTACTTCATCCACATCGAGCAGGCGGCGTTCGAGCCGTCCAACATGGTGCCGGGTGTCGGTCCCTCGCCCGACAAGATGCTGCTGGGCCGGCTCTTCTCGTACGCGGACACCCACCGGTACCGCATCGGCCCGAACTACGCCCAGCTGCCGCCCAACCGGCCGCATGTGCCCGTCCACTCGTACGCGAAGGACGGCCCGATGCGGTACGAGCCGTCCCGTGCGGCCCGGCCGTACGCCCCGAACAGCTACGGCGGCCCGGCGGCGGACACCCTGCGCTACGGGGAGCCCGCGGGCTGGGAGACCGGCGGTGAGATGGTCCGCGAGGCGTACACGCTGCGCCGCGACGACGACGACTTCGGCCAGCCGGGCACCATGGTCCGCCAGGTCCTCGACGACGCGGCCCGCGACCGGCTCGTCGGCAATGTGTCCGGCCATCTCCTCAACGGCGTCAGCCGTCCGGTGCTGGACCGCGCGCTCCAGTACTGGCGCAACATCGACAAGAACGTGGGCGACCGGATCGCCCACAAGGTGAACGGCGGCTGAGGCACCGCCCGCCGTAAACACGCACCGCGGCCCCCGCCTCGATGGTGGGGGCCGCGGTGCGTGTGTGCCGGGACCGGTGTCAGCGGAAGTCGGTCAGGCTCTCGCCGTCGGGCTTCCCGCCGGTCGGCTTGCCCCCGGTGTCCCCGTCGTCCGTGCCGCCGGTCGGCGGACCGGAGCTCGGGTCGGTCGGGGTGGCCGGGTCCGACGGCTTGCCGCTCGTGGGGTCCGACGGCCGCCCGCTCGGGCTGGACGGGGTCTGCGACGGGGTCTTGCTCGGCGTCTCGGACGGTGTCGGGCTCGTCGACGGGGTCTTGCTCGGCGTCGGGGTGGGCGTCGGCGGCACCCCGGCACCGAGGTCGGTCTCCAGGTCGAACTCCGCGCCGGTGCTGCCGCCCAGCGCCGACTCCGTGTAGTCGGCCCACACCCGGGCCGGGTAGCCGCCGCCGTTGACCCGGCCGCCGCCACCGGTGCCCTTCAGGGTTACCTGGGCGCCGCCCTTGGGGGACTCACCGAACATGCCGACCGCGGTGACCAGCTTGGGCGTGTAACCGACGAACCACGCCGACTTGTTGTCGTCGGAGGTACCGGTCTTGCCGGCCGCGTCGTACGCCGTGTTCTGCACGGACTCCGAGGCGGTGCCGTCGTTGACCACGCCGGTCAGGACCGAGGTGAGGGTGTCGGCGGTCCGGCGGCTGAGGACCTGGTCGCCGATCGGGTCCTTGAGCGGGACCGCGGTCTGGACGCCGTTGACGGGGTGCATCGCCTTCTTGACCAGGGTCGGGGTGACCTTCTTGCCGTGGTTGTCGAGCGTGGCGTAGGCCCCGGCCATCTGGAGCGGGCTGGCGCCCATGGTGCCCAGGGTCATCGCGGGCTTGGCGTCGATCTTGGAGCCGTCCATGCCCAGCTTGACCGCGGTCTCCTTGATCTTCTCCAGGCCGACGTCCGCGCCCATCTGCGCGAAGACCGCGTTGACGGAGTTGTTGGTCGCCGTCTGGACGCTGATCTTCCCGTACGGGTGCTCGTCCTCGTTGGGCGGCGCGAAGGGGATGGTGCCGCCGACGACCGGGCGGCGGTTACGGCCGTCGTAGATCGTGTTCGGGGTGATCGGGAGGCCGTCCTGAGTGACCGCGTTGTTCTCCATCGCCGACGCCAGGATCAGCGGCTTGAAGGTGGAGGCGGGCTGGTAGTCGGAGCGCGTGGCGTTGTTCGTCCAGTGCTTCGGATAGCCGTCGCCGCCGTACATCGCCACGATGTGCCCGGTCTTGGGGTCCACCGAGGTGGCACCGAGCTGGGCGTCCCGGTCGACCTTGCGCTTCTCGGGGTCGAGGTCGTCGGTGAGCTTGCGCTTGACGGACTTCTCCAGCGCCTTCTGCTTGTTCTTGTCGATGCCGAGGGTGACGGTCCAGCCGCCGGCCTCGAATTCGGACTCGTCGACGCCCTGGGCGAAGAGTTCCTGCTTGGCCTGCTTGACCAGGTAGCTGGTCTGGCCGCTCACGCCGGGCAGCGGCCTGGGGGCCTGGGGCACCTCGAACTTCTGCCGGGCCCGGTCCGCCGCGGGGAGCCACTTCATCTCGACCATGTTGTCGAGGGTGTACGCCCAGCGTTCCTTGACCCGCTTCTTGCCGGCCTTGGTCGCGCTGGACCAGTCGTACTGGCTCGGCGCCTGGAGGAGCGACGCGAGGTAGGCGCCCTCCGAGACGGTGAGCTTCTCGACGTCCTTGCGGTAGTAGGCCTGGGCGGCAGCCTGGATGCCGTAGGCGCCGCGGCCGTAGTAGCTGGTGTTGATGTAGCCGGCGAGGATGTCGTCCTTCTTGAACTTGTTGTCCACCTTGAGCGAGATGACGATCTCCTGGAGCTTGCGGGAAACCGTCTGCTCCTGGCTCAGGTAGTAGTTCTTGACGTACTGCTGGGTGATCGTCGAGCCACCCTGCTTGCCCTGACCCCGCAAGGTGTTCAGGACCCCGCGCAGGGTGCCCTTCAGGTCGACGCCGGAGTCTTCGTAGAAGGATTTGTTCTCCGCGGCGACGAAGGTGCGCTGGACGTCCTTGGGTATGCGGTCGAGCGGGACCGTCTCGCGGTTGACGTCGCCCACCCGCGCCATGACCTTGCCGTCGGCGTACTTGTAGACATTGCTCTGCAGCTTGGCAGCGCTGTTGCCCTTGGGGATGTCCACGTACAGGTACAGGCCGATGAATCCGAGGATGCCCAGCAGGCACGCCCCGAGAAAGGCTCCGAGGAGCTTCTTCCAGGTGAAGAAGCGGCGTATGCCGGACTTCTTGTCTGTCTGCTTGGCACGGCGAGCGCTCCCCTGTCGCGCCCGTCTCGCTTCCGCTCGGCCCATCGCTTCAGCAACTCCAGTCGTTCCGCCCCCAGCTAATTCAGCTGTTGAAGCTAACACCGCATCTGTCAACAAATACTCATCGATCAAGGCTTTTCCCGACGTGACAAACAGCACCCGCCGCGACGGAACCATGAGGTGGGTTTTGCGCGTCGCCACCCCCTCACCTGGGGCCTTGCCGCCGGAGAACCCTCGCACACCACTGGACGCCGGTACGCGGCGCCAGATAAAGTGCTATCACTTTGCTAGACCAGCGACATCACCAATTGCGGCGGACATCACCTGCCGCACCTGGAGAAACGGGGACCCCTATGTCCGACCAGACACCGGCCGACACGTCAGGCCAGACGCCGGCCGACCACCCCGGCGGCGACCTCGGCGTCGACGCCCCCGAGATGCCCAGGCCGCAGGTCCGCGAGGTCCCGGCGCACAGCATCGGGGGCGGGCTGGCCCTGCTGCTGACCGTGCTCGGCGTCGCGCTGAGCGTCGGCCTGCTGATCGTCGGCGGCATACTCGGCTCCGCCGGCAAGGACGCGGCCGCCGTCCCGATGTTCATCGGCGGCGTCCTGCTGCTGCTCACCTCGTTCTTCTGCATGACCGGCGTGAAGATGGTCGCGCCCGGCGAGGCCCGCGTCATCCAGCTCTTCGGGCGTTACGTCGGCACCATCCGCACCGACGGACTGCGCTGGGTCAACCCGCTCACCAGCGCCCGCAAGATCTCCACCCGGGTGCGCAACCACGAGACCGCGGTACTGAAGGTCAACGACGCCTACGGCAACCCGATCGAGCTGGCCTCGATCGTGGTCTGGCAGGTCGAGGACACCGCCCAGGCGCTCTTCGAGGTCGACGACTTCCTGGAGTTCGTCGCCACCCAGACCGAGGCGGCCGTCCGGCACATCGCCATCGAGTACCCCTATGACGCGCACGACGAGGACGCCCTGTCCCTGCGCGGCAACGCCGAGGAGATCACCGAGAAGCTCGCCCTGGAGCTGACCGCCCGGGTCCAGGCCGCCGGCGTACGGATCATCGAGTCCCGCTTCAGTCACCTCGCCTACGCCCCCGAGATCGCCTCCGCCATGCTGCAGCGCCAGCAGGCCGGCGCGGTGGTCGCGGCCCGCCAGCAGATCGTCGAGGGCGCGGTCGGCATGGTCGAGCAGGCACTGGCACGGATCAGCGAACAGGGCATCGTCGAGCTGGACGAGGAGCGCAAGGCCGCCATGGTGAGCAATCTGATGGTGGTGCTGTGCGGCGACCGGGCCGCCCAGCCGGTCCTGAACACGGGCTCGCTCTACCAGTGAGCACCGACGCCCCCAGGGAGACCGGCTCCGGGAACGAGCCGGCCCCCGCGCGACGGCCGCAGCAGCGCAAGCAGGTGCTGCTGCGGCTGGACCCGCTGATCCACGACGCCCTGGCGCGCTGGGCCGGCGACGAGCTGCGCAGCGCCAACGCCCAGATCGAGTTCCTGCTCCGCAAGGCCCTGTCGGAAGCGGGCCGGCTGCCGAAGGGAGCGGGGGCACCACCGCGACGGGGGCGGCCGCCGAAGGAGCCGGGGGGCGAGTGAAACACGAGCTCTATACACACTATGTATAGAGCTCGTGTAGAGTGCGTCCACGCCCCTGGCCCGGTACGTGCACAGGCCAACGGGGATCAGTCCCCCCGCCCGCACTCCCGGAGGTCCGCCATGAGGAGGAGCATCCCTGCCGCCTGGGCCCGTGACCTCGCACGGGGTGCCCGCTTCGCCGTCGGCACCGGCCGGGAGGGCTGGGCCCGTACGCTCCTGACCGCGGTCGGCGTGGGGCTCGGCGTGATGCTGCTGCTCGGTGCCGCCTCGGTCCCGCACCTCATGGACAGCCATCAGGCACGCCGCGAGGCCCGGCTCATCGACGCGAACACCGAGAAGGGGACCCGGCCCGGCCCCAGGACCCTGCTGTACACGGACCGTGACACGGTCTTCCGCGGCGACGGAGTCCACGGCGTACTGCTGCGGCCCGACGGCCCCGCCCCCGTCCACCCGCCCGGTGTGCGCACCCTGCCGCGGCCCGGCGAGATGGTGGTCTCGCCCGCGCTCAAGGAACTGCTCGCCGCACCGGACGGCGCGCTGCTGCGGGAACGGCTCGGCCGCACGGTGGTGGGCACCATCGCCGCCCCGGGACTCGTCGGACCCGGCGAACTGACCTACTACGCGGGCGATGACACCCTCACCGCCTCTGCCCGGACGCCCCGCATCAGCCACTTCGGTGGCGAGCTCCCCACGTCACCGATGGGCCCCCGGCTCACCGTCATCGTCATCGAGGCCTGTGTGGTGCTGCTGATGCCGGTGGCCGTCTTCCTCGCCACCGCCGTGCGCTTCGGCGGCGAGCGCCGCGACCGCCGGATGGCCGCGCTGCGGCTGATGGGCGCGGACAGCCGGATGACCCGCCGGATGGCGGCCGGGGAGGCACTGTGCGGGGCGCTGTGCGGGCTGGTGCTGGGGGCGGGCCTGTTCCTGCTCGCCCGCCGGTTCAGCGGGCGGATCACCGTCTGGGACGTCAATGCCTTCCCCTCCGACCTGGTCCCGGACCCCGCGCTCACCGCGCTGATCGCCCTCGCCGTACCGCTCTGCGCGGTCATCGTCACCCTCGTCGCGCTCCGCGGTGTCACCGTCGAACCGCTGGGCGTCGTACGCCACCACACGCCCCGGCGCCGGCGGGTGTGGTGGCGGCTGCCGCTGCCGGTCCTCGGCGCGGTGATGCTGCTGCTGACCGGCAGGGCCGGCCCGGCACCGGCGGAGGCCCGGGTCGATCCCTATCTGCTCGCGGGCGGTGCGCTGCTGGTGCTCCTCGGGATCACCGTGCTACTGCCGTGGCTGGTGGAAGCGGTGGTGGCCAGGCTGCGCGGCGGCCCGGTCCCCTGGCAGCTCGCCGTCCGCAGGCTCCAGTTGAACAGCGGCGCCGCGGCCCGCGCGGTCAGTGGCATCACCGTCGCGGTGGCCGGCGCCATCGCGCTGCAGATGCTGTTGGCCGCCGTCCAGGACGACTTCACGAGCGTGACGGGGCAGGACACGTCGCGGGCCCAGCTCACCGTCGCGTTACCGGCCCGGGGTGCCGTCACCCACCGGAAGGTGCTCGACGAGTTCCGTGCGACGGAGGGGGTCCGCGGGGCCACCGCCGTCCTGCACTCCACGGTGTCGCGCCCCGGGGGCCGGGCCTTCGACTCCGCCGCCCCGTTGACCGTCGGTGACTGCCGCAGCCTCCGGGAGCTGGCGCGCCTGGGCCCCTGCAAGGACGGCGATGTCTTCCTCGTCCGGGACAGCAGCGGAGCGGTCGGCGACGGCGCTCTCGCACGGACCGCGCAGCCGGGCGGGAAAGTGCTGCTCCACAGCGAACCGGACGGGCCACGGGCCAAGGGCCGGCCGCCGCTGTGGACCGTCCCGGAGACGGCCAGGACCGTCCCCTCGCGCTCCGGCCCCGCGGGCGATGTGGTCTTCGGGATCTTCGCCACTCCGTCGGCGGTCCCGGTGCCGGACCTCGCCGCCCCGGTGGCCGAGGCGATGCTCACGCTCGCCCCCCGGGTCCCGGACGCGGCCGAGTACGCCCGCAACACCGCGGCCCGCCTCGATCCGTGGGCGGACGTCCGCACGCTGCGGAACACCGAGCGGGACCATCAGTTCTCCACGGTGCGCACCGGGCTGCTGGTCGCCTCGACGGTGACGCTGGCGCTGATCGCGGCGAGCATGCTGGTCACCACACTGGAACAACTGCGGGAGCGCCGCCGGCTGCTGGCGGCCCTGGTGGCGTTCGGCACCCGGCGCGCCGACCTGTGCTGGTCGGTCCTGTGGCAGACCGCCGTTCCGGTGGCGCTCGGGCTGGCGCTCGCCGTCGTGGGCGGCTGCGGGCTGGGGCTCACCCTGCTCCGCCTGGTCGGCGAATCCTCGCCCGACTGGTCGGTGATCTGGCCGATGGCGGGAGCCGGTGCGGCCCTGGTCCTCCTCGTCACCCTGCTGAGCCTCCCGCCGCTGTGGCGGCTGATGCGCCCCGACGGGCTGCGAACGGAATGAACACCCCCGCCCCCCCGGGCCGACTGCCGCCCCCGGTCAGGCCGCTATACAACACACGTATACACCGACGACACACCCACGAGTAAGGTGGTCGGCATGTCAATCGGTCATACGCTGCTGGGCCTCCTGGAGTCCGGTCCCCGCCACGGCTACGACCTCAAGCGGGCCTTCGACGAGCACTTCGGGCAGGACCGTCCGCTGCACTACGGGCAGGTCTACTCCACGATGTCCCGGCTGTTGAAGAACGGTCTGGTCGAGGTGGACGCCGTGGAGGCCGGTGCCGGTCCGGAGCGGAAGCGGTATGCGATCACGGACGCCGGGATCACCGATGTGGCCCAGTGGCTGGCCCGTCCGGAGAAGCCCGAGCCGTATCTCCAGTCGACGCTCTACACCAAGGTCGTCCTGGCGCTGCTGACCGACCGTAACGCCGCCGGACTGCTGGACACCCAGCGCGCCGAGCATCTGCGGCTGATGCGCGGGCTGACCGAGCGCAAGCGCACCGGTGACCTCGCCGACCAGCTGATCTGCGACCATGCGCTCTTCCATCTCGAAGCCGATCTGCGCTGGCTGGAGCTGACCGCCGCGCGGCTGGACAAGCTGGCGGAAGCGGTCCGCGCATGACGCCGGAGGGATCCCTGCTCGCGGCGGAGGGGCTGTACAAGGCCTACGGGGCGACACCGGCGCTGGACGGCGCGGAGTTCTCCATCCACCCCGGTGAGGTCGTCGCCGTCATGGGCCCGTCCGGCTCCGGCAAATCGACCCTGCTGCACTGCCTGGCCGGGATCATCAGCCCGGACTCCGGCACCGTCCGCTACGGTCCGCACACCCTGACCCGCCTCAGCGACGCACAGCGCAGCGCCCTGCGCCGTACCGACTTCGGCTTCGTCTTCCAATTCGGCCAGCTGGTACCGGAGTTGACCGCGCTGGAGAATGTGGCGCTGCCGCTGCGGCTGAACGGCACCAAGCGCAAGGAGGCCGAGCGGCAGGCCCGCGCATGGCTGGAGGAGCTGGAGGTCGAGGCCGTGCACGACCGGCGGCCCGGTGAGATATCCGGCGGCCAGGGCCAGCGGATCGCGGTCGCCCGCGCCCTCGCCACCCGGCCGCGGGTCATCTTCGCGGACGAGCCCACCGGCGCCCTGGACTCGCTCAACGGCGAACGCGTACTGACCCTGCTGACCAACGCCGCCCGGGAGAGCAATGCCGCGGTGGTCCTGGTCACCCACGAGGCCCGGGTCGCCGCCTACTCCGACCGGGAGATCGTCGTCCGCGACGGCAAAGTGAAGGACATGCTGGCGGGCTTGATATGAGCCCGCTGCGCTCGCCCGCCGGCTCCGGCGGCGGGCACGGTGACGACCGCGCGCCGGCCTCCCCGGCCCCGCTCGCCACCCCGCGCACCGGCCCCGGGACCTGGGCCCGTGACCTCGCGATGGGGATGCGGTTCGCGGCCGGCGGGGGCCGCGAGGGCTGGATCCGTACGGCGCTGACGGCCGCCGGTGTCGCCCTGGGCGTGGCCGTCCTGCTGCTCGGCGCGTCCGTGCCCACGCTGATGGACTCCTGGCACGGCCGGGAGAAGGCCCGCGAGAACCTGGGCCAGTCACACGAGCCCCTGCCCGCCGACAACACCCTGCGCTACGCCTCGGCCGACACCCTCTTCCACGGTACGCCGGTCCGCGGCCGCCTGGTGCGCCCGGACGGCGCGCGTCCGCCGGTCCCGCCCGGCGTCCGCCAACTCCCCGGCCCCGGCCGGATGCTGGTCTCCCCGGCGCTCAAGGAGCTGCTGGCCTCCCCCGAGGGCGCGCTGCTGCGCGAGCGGCTGGACTTCCGGGTGGCCGGTGTCATCGGCAACGAGGGTCTGCGCGGCCCGCGAGAGCTCACCTATCTCGCACAGAGCGCCACTCTCGCCGCGCCCGACGGCTATCGCATCGACCACTTCGGCAAGGGCTGGAACCCGCTGCCGATGCGGGCGCCCGCCGTGGTCCTGGTGATCATGACCTGTGTGGCGCTGATGACGCCGGTGATGGTCTTCATCGGCACCTCGGTACGGTTCGGCAACGAGCGCCGGGAGAGACGGCTGGCCGCGCTCCGGCTGGTCGGCGCCGATGTCCGCACGACCCGCCGGATCGCCTCGGGCGAGGCGCTGTTCGGCTCGCTGCTGGGGCTGGTGGCGGGCGGGGCACTGTTCCTGGGCGGCCGGCAGTTCGCTTCGGTGATCACGCTGTGGGACATCAATGTCTTCCCCTCGGACGTGACGCCGGGGCCGCTCGCCGTGGCGCTGATCGCCGTGCTCGTGCCGGCGGCGGCGGTGGGGGTGACGCTGTTCGCGCAGCGCGGGGTCACCGTCGAGCCGCTGGGCGTCGTCCGCAACCGCCCGACGGTCCGCCGCCGGCTGTGGTGGCGGGTGGCGCTGCCCGCCGTGGGCGCCCTGCTGCTGGTGCCGCTGGCCCGGGAATTCCCGTGGCGGGACACCCCGTTCAACACCGTCCGGCTCGCGGCCGGGGCGATGCTGCTGCTGTTCGGTGTCACCGCCCTGCTGCCCTGGCTGGTGGACGCGGTGGTCGGCCGACTGCACGGCGGCCCGGTGTCCTGGCAACTCGCCGTCCGCCGACTGCAGTTGAGCAGCGGCTCGGCCACCCGCGCGGTCAGCGGCATCACCGTCGCGGTGGCCGGCGCCATCGCGATCCATATGCTGATGACCGGTATGCAGACCGGCTACGCCCAGGCCTACGCCGAGTCCGGCAAGGCGCCGCGGATCGGGCTGTGGGGCAACGCCCACGACTGGCCGCAGGTCCAGCGGGCGCTCACCGCGCTGCGTGCCACCCCCGGAGTGGCGGCGGTCCGCGGCACGATCGACGCGAACGTCGCCCGCCGGCCCGCCGCCGGGAACTCCCGGTCCGCCGGCCGCTACGCGACGATCGCCGTCGGCAGCTGCGCCGAACTGCGCACCCTGGCCCGGGTGGGCTCCTGCCGGGACGGCGAGGTGTTCCTCACCGGCGCCCGGGGCCGGGACCTCACGCCCGGCGCGGCCGTCGACCTCAACCCTCCGGACTTCCAGGGCGATCCGGCTGCGCCGCGGCCCTGGAAGATCCCCACGGCGGCCCGCGAGGCCCGGCTGCTCCACCCGGGACGCGCTCCCGACCGCGTCCCCTACGATCTGCTGGCCACGCCGTCCGCGGTCGACATCGGCCGGTTCCGGTCCCCCACCATGGAGCTCAAGGTCACCTTCGACCGTGGCACCCCGGACGCGGTGGAGCACATCCGCACCACCGCGGCCCATATCGACCCGACGATGAACGAGTTCTCCGCGGTCGACAATCCGCATGACGCGCAGTACTCCAGCGTCCGCAACGGCCTCTTCGCCGGCGCCGTCGTCACCCTGCTGCTGATCGGCACGGGCCTGATCATCTCCACCGTCGAGCAGCTCCACGAGCGCCGCCGGGTGCTGTCCACCCTCGATGCCTACGGCACCCGCCGCACCACCCTGGGCTGGTCGGTGCTGTGGCAGACCGCCATCCCGGTCGTGCTCGGCCTGGGCCTGGCGCTGGGCTGCGGACTGGCACTCGGGACGCTGCTGCTGACGATGCTGGACAGCGTGGTGACGGTGGACAAACCGGTGGTGGCGGGGATGACCGGTATCGGCGGCGCGGTGATCCTGTTCGTGACGGCGCTGAGCCTGCCGCCGCTGTGGCGGATGATGCGGCCCGACGGGCTGCGGACGGAGTGAGCGCGGCGATGCCCGGCCCTTCCCGCGCGGACCGCACCCGGGGCCGGACCGCCCGCCGCTGGTGTGCCGACCTCACCATGGGCGCCCGGTTCGCCTTCAGCGGCGGCCGCGAGGGCCTGCTCCGTACGGCCCTGACGGCGCTCGGCGTCGGCCTCGGCGTCGCGGTCCTGCTGCTGGCGGCCGCCGTCCCGAACGCGCTGAACGCCGCCACACACCGGCAGTCGGCCCGCTCCGTCGTGCCCGTCGCGGAAGGGACCGGCCCCTCGGACCAATCCCTGCTGACCGTCTCCTCCTCCAGCGGCTACCGCGAACTGCCGCTGCACGGCCGGATCCTGGCCGCCGAGGGTCCGCACGCCCCCGTCCCGCCGGGCCTGTCCCGGCTGCCGGGCCCCGGCGAACTGGCCGTCTCCCCCGCCCTCGCCGAACTGCTGTCCTCGCCCGAAGGCGCACTGCTCAAGGCCCGCTTCCCGCATCTGCGGATCACCGACACCATCGGCGACGAGGGCCTCACCCACCCCGGCGAACTCCTCTTCTACCAGGGCAGCGACGGCTTGCCGCGGCCCGGCAACGGGGTCGAGCGGATCACCGCGTTCGGCGACCACGGCACACCGTTCCGGGCGAGCCCCCTCGTGGTGCTGATCATCCTCGTGTGCTGTGTCGCGGTGCTCACCCCCGTCGCCGTCTTCATCGCGACCGCGGTGCGGTTCGGCGGGGAACGCCGCGACCGGCGGCTCGCCGCGCTCCGGCTGGTGGGCGCGGACCGGGCCACCACCCGGCGGATCGCCGCGGGCGAGGCGCTGGCCGGTGCGCTGTGCGGTCTGCTCACCGGCGCCGCGCTGTTCCTGGCCGGCCGGGCCCCGCTCGCCGGCCTCTCGCTCTTCGGCCTCGGCGTCTTTCCCTCCGATGTGGTGCCCGACGCCGCGCTCGTCTGCGCCATCGCGTCGGCCGTCCCGCTCTGCGCGGTCGGCGTCACCCTGTTCACCCTGCGGCGGGTCGCCGTGGAGCCGCTGGGCGTCACCCGTACGGCACCGCCGCTGCGCCGCCGGCTGTGCTGGCGGGTGCTGCTGCCGGCCGCCGGGGTGGCGCTGCTGCTGCCGCAGGCGATCGGCGGGCTGGGTCCCGGCGACACCGCCGACGCCCAGGTGCTCCTCGGGGTGTCACTGCTTCTGCTGGGGGTGGCGGCGCTGCTGCCCTGGCTGCTGGACGCGCTGGTGGCCCGCCTGGGCCGCGCGGGCTTCGGCGGCCAGTCCTGGCATCTTGCCGTACGGCGGCTGCAGTTGAGCAGCACCACGGCCAGCCGCTCGGTCAGCGGGATCACCGTGGCGGTGGCCGGCGCGGTCGCCGTGCAGGTGCTGCTGACCGGTTCCCAGGACCTCGCCGAGCGGATGCGGCGGCCCGCCTGGACCGAGGTCGTGGCGCGCTCCGGTACGGTGCCCGCCGGCCGCGCCCCGCGGATGTCCGCCCGGCTGCGCGCGGCCCCCGGCGTCCGCGAGGCGCACGGCCTGGTCTCCGTCTATGCGGACTCCGTCCGCCACCACCGGGCCATGGCGCACACCGCCCCCGAGGACCGCGACGACCCCGAGCCGTATCCGGTGACCGTCGCCGGCTGCGGCACCCTGCGCCGGCTCGCCCACATCGGCACCTGTTCCGACGGCGATGTCTTCCTCTCCACGGACCGCGAGGCCTCCGTCCCGCTCCCGGCCCCCGGCACCCGGCTGGCCCTCGACCCGGTCGGCAGCGACAACGACCACCGGGCGCCCGCGCACTGGTCCGTCCCGCGCGGCGCCCGCCACACCACCGCCGTGTCCTACGGTCTCGCGCCCGACGTCACGGGTATCGGGGTGCTCGCCACCCCCGGCGCGCTGGACGCGACGCTGCTGCGCCACCCCGGCCTCACCGTCCTGCTGCGGCTCGACCCGCACGCCCCCGACGCGATCGAACACGTCCGCAACGCGGCCGCCCGGATCGCCGTGGGCACCGCCGTGTTCACCTCCGGCGACGGCACCGAGGACGCCATCACGGTCTTCCGCCACGGTCTGACCGCCGGCGCCGCCGCCGTACTGCTGCTGATCGGCTGCGGCCTGCTGATCACCGCCCTGGAGCAACTCCGTGAGCGCGCCCGGATGTTGTCCGCCCTGGAGGCCCTCGGCACACCGCGCGCCGTACTGGGCCGCTCGGTCCTGTGGCAGACCGCCGTCCCGGTGGCCCTCGGCCTGGCCCTGGCGGTCGGCTGCGGGGTGTCCCTCGGCGCACTGCTCCTCCACATGGTCGACCGCCCGCTCCGGCTCGACTGGTCGGGCATCCTCACCCTCAGCGGCACCGCGGCGGCCGTCATCCTGGGGGTCACCGCGCTCTCGCTGCCGCTGTTGTGGCGCCTGATGCGGCCGGATGGCCTGCGTACGGAGTGAATCTGCGAGATCATTCCGGCGCAGCAGTGCACACCAACTGCCCAAGGGGGGCCCTTCATGCGCCGACTCGTCTACTGCATCGCTTCCACTCTCGACGGCTTCATCGCGGGCCCTGACGGCGCGGACCCCACCGGCCCGGACGGCTTCTGGCCGATCGCCGACGACTACATCAAGCACCTGGCCGCCGAACTCCCGGAAATCCTGCCCGTCCAGGCCCGGTCCGCACTCGGCATCACCGACGAGGGCACCCACTTCGACACCGTCCTGGAGGGCCGCCGCACCTACGAGATCGGCCTCCGGGCCGGCCTCACCGACGCCTATCCCCACCTGCGGCATCTGGTCTTCTCCCGGACCATGACCGAGAGCCCTGACCCGGCGGTGGAGCTGGTGGCCACCGACCCGGTGGCCAAGGTGCGCGAACTGAAGGACGCGGACGGCAAGGACATCTGGCTGCTGGGCGGCAGCGAACTCGCCGGTGTGCTCTACCCGGAGATCGACCAGCTGATCGTCAAGCTGAGCCCGCTCACCGTCGGCAGCGGCATCCCGCTCTTCTCCCGGGACACCGCCTTCGATCCCCGCACCTGGGAGCTGACCGAGCACACCGTCCTCCAGAGCGGGGCGGCCTTTCTGACGTATACGCGGGCGGCGGCAGCCTGAGCCCTGCGGGCGCTCCACGGCCTCATGGAGCGGGCGCCCGGCGGCGCATCGTGCAGAGTGACCCCACGAACGGGTGAACGCTCTCGGACGAGACGTGCGCGGGCGCCCGGCCTACGATGATGACCTCGGCACCAGGCAACGGGAGGCGTGCAATGTCCGCAGCAGCTGCCGAGGGTCCGTACGCGGGTGAACACCGGCCCCTGACGCTCCTCGAACAGGCCGACCAGCTCATGAAGCAGCTCCCTGGCCACCGCGTCGAGATCCTCGGAGGCGTCCTCACTGTGACCCCACCCCCCGACCCCGCCCACGCGAAGGGGCTGTCCCGCCTCAGGCGCCCCTTCGTCGCGGCCGGCCTGGACGGCGGCGAAACCGAAGTCCTCGAAGGCCTCGGCCTGTGGCTCCCGGACGGCCCGGAGAACTTCGCCGTACCGGACCTTTGCGTAGTGGACGCCGACATCGAGGACCACATCATCCAGTACGAGTGCTGTGACCCAGCGGCATTCCGCATGGTCCTTGAGATCACCTCCGGCAATTACACGAACGACTTGCGTACGAAGGTCACCGCTTACGGCTCCGCGAGGGTTCCGGTGTATGTGATCGTCGACCGCAAGCACGAACGCCTCCACGTCCTCACCGAGCCCATGGAAGACGGCTACGCCGTACACCGCATCCATGTAGCCGGGGAGAAGGTCACCCTCCCGGAGTCCATCGGCGCCGGAGTCACGCTGGACGTGGCCCAGACCCTGGACGATGCCAGGCGTCGCACTCCGCAGCGCCCCTGACCCTCACCCCTTCACGATCCGCACCGGCAGCCCCCGCAACGCCCCCCGCAGCGCCTCCGCGAACTCCTCGAACTCCTGTTGGCGGGCGGCGCCCGTCCGCATGGCCAGGGCGATTCTGCGCGAGGGGGCCGGATCCGCGAAGTAGCCGGTCGTGAGCTGGTCGTTGCGGCCGGTCTCGACCCGGAGCGCGGTGCGGGGCAGGAGGGTGACACCGAGGCCGCCGGCCACCAGCTGCACCAGGGTGGAAAGGCCCGCCGCACTGGTCGTCACCGGGGTGTTCTCGTCGCGGCCGGCCTCCCGGCAGATGTCCAGGGCCTGGTCCCGTAGGCAGTGGCCCTCGTCGAGCAGCAGCAGATCCAGTTCCTGGAGGGCCTGGCGCGGGATGTCGCCGCGGCCGCCGAGCCAGTGCTCCTTGGGCGCGACCAGGACGAAGTCCTCGTCGAAGAGCGGGAGTTCGGCGACCTGGGGGACGCCGAGGGGGACGGCGAGCAGCAGCAGGTCGAGTCGGCCGTGGGCCAGACCGTCCAGGAGGGACGCGGTCTGCTCCTCGTGCACCTGGAGGTCCAGGTCGGGGTAGGTGTCATGGACCAGCCGCAGCACGGCCGGCAGCAGATACGGGGCGACGGTCGGGATGACGCCGAGCCGCAGTACGCCCGTGAAGGGTGCGCGGGCCGCCTCCGCCTCCTCCATCAGATCCCCGACGGCCTCCAGGACCGCACGGGCCCGGGCGGCCACCCGCTCCCCCGCGGGCGACAGCAGCACCTTGCGCGTCGTACGCTCCAGCAGCTGCACTCCGAGGGTCTCCTCCAGCGTGGAGACCGCCCCGGACAGCGCGGGCTGGCTCATACCGATCTCGGCCGCCGCCTCGCGGAAATGCAGATGCTCGGCCACCGCCGCGAACGCCCGCAGCTGCGCCAGGCTGGGCTGGCGGGGACGGCCTCCCAGGCTTGCCGGTGACGCCACTGATAACCACCTCCGATCAACATCAACCAGTCTAGCTATTTCCCTGATCAATGGCTGCTGTGCCACTGTGTAACCCGTCCAAGCCTCAAGGAAAGTCCTCAAAAGGGACTTTCTGCGCAACAAGGAGAGTACGTGCTCACTGTCGGTGACAAGTTCCCCGAGTTCGACCTGACCGCCTGCGTTTCGCTGGAAAAGGGCCAGGAGTTCGAGCAGATCAACCACAAGACCTACGAGGGCAAGTGGAAGATCGTCTTTGCGTGGCCCAAGGACTTCACCTTCGTGTGCCCGACCGAGATCGCCGCCTTCGGCAAGCTGAACGACGAGTTCGCCGACCGTGACGCCCAGGTCCTCGGCTTCTCCGGCGACTCCGAGTTCGTGCACCACGCCTGGCGCAAGGACCACCCGGACCTGACCGACCTGCCCTTCCCGATGCTCGCCGACTCGAAGCACGAGCTCATGCGCGACCTGGGCATCGAGGGCGAGGACGGCTTCGCGCAGCGCGCCGTCTTCATCGTCGACCAGAACAACGAGATCCAGTTCACCATGGTGACCGCCGGCTCCGTCGGCCGTAACCCCAAGGAGGTCCTCCGGGTCCTCGACGCGCTGCAGACCGACGAGCTGTGCCCCTGCAACTGGAGCAAGGGCGACGAGACCCTCGACCCGGTCGCGCTGCTCTCGGGCGAGTGAACCGCAGCTAGCGAACTGGAGGCAGATCTGACATGGCTCTCGACGAACTGAAGTCCGCGGTCCCGGACTACGCCAAGGACCTCAAGCTGAACCTCGGCTCGGTCATCGGCAACAGTGACCTGCCGCAGCAGCAGCTGTGGGGCACCGTTCTGGCCTGCGCGATCGCCTCGCGCTCGCCGAAGGTGCTGCGCGAGCTGGAGCCGGAGGCCAAGGCCAACCTCTCCGCCGAGGCGTACTCCGCCGCCAAGTCGGCCGCGGCCATCATGGCGATGAACAACGTCTTCTACCGGACCCGGCACCTGCTGTCGGACCCGGAGTACGGCAACCTGCGCGCCGGTCTGCGGATGAACGTCATCGGCAACCCGGGCGTGGACAAGGTCGACTTCGAGCTGTGGTCGCTGGCCGTCTCGGCCATCAACGGCTGCGGTATGTGCCTGGACTCGCACGAGCAGGTGCTCCGCAAGGCCGGTGTGGACCGCGAGACGATCCAGGAGGCCGTCAAGATCGCGTCCGTCCTGCAGGCCGTCGGCGCCACCCTGGACGCCGAGGCCGCGCTCGCCGAGTAATTCCCGGTACGCGCGGACACCCGCAGACAGAGCCCCCGCAGACCTGGCGTCTGCGGGGGTTCTGTGCGTCCGGTGCGAGGTGGGGCTACTCCTGGTGCCCCTGGGACGGGCGCGGCTCCGGGGGCGGCGTCGGGGCCACTCCGAGCGCGGTGGCGCCGCGCGGGGCCACCGACATCCGCAGCGCCTGTTCCCTGGAGTAGGAACGGAGGTAGCCGACCACCGTGTTGGTGACCGCCACCAGGGGGACCGCCACGACCGCGCCGCCGATGCCCGCGATCAGCCCGCCCGCGGCGACCGAGAGGATCACCGCGAGCGGATGGACCCGGACCGCCCGGCCCAGGATGAACGGCTGCAGGACATGGCCCTCGATCTGCTGGACGGCCAGCACGACCGCCAGCACCATCAGGGCGGTGAACACCCCGTTGGCGACCAGCGCGATGACACAGGCCAGCGCGCCCGAGACCACTGCGCCGACCAGCGGGATGAAGGCGAACAGGAAGATGAAGACGGCGAGCGGGACGGCCAGCGGCACATTGAGGAAGTAGAGCCCGATGCCGATGAAGATGGCGTCGATCAGGGCGACGACGACCGTGCCGCGAACGTAGGCGGTCAGGGTGCGCCAGGCCCGCGGCCCGGCCCCGGCCACGCCCTCGCGGGCCGCGCTCGGGACCAGCTTGAGCAGCCAGTTCCAGATCCGCCGGCCGTCGTAGAGCAGGAAGAGCGTGGTGAACATCGCGAGCAGGATGCCGGTGAACACCTCCAGGATGACGGTGACGCCCTCCAGGCCGGCCGAGGTGATCGCCTCGGTGTTGGCGCCGACCGCGTCCTGCAGATTCTTCGCGATGTGGTTGATCTGACTCTCGGTCACATGGAACGGGCTCTTCAGCAGCCAGCCCTTGAGCTCGGTGATGCCCTCCTGGATACGGCTGGAGACCGAGTCGATGTTGTCCTGGACCTGCCACACCACGAACCAGCCGACCAGGCCCATGATCACGAACCCGCTGATGAAGGTCAGCGCGGTGGCCGGCCCGCGCGGCAGCCCGCGCGCACGCAGCCACCCCACGGAGGGCTGCAGCAGCGCGGTGATCAGCGTCGCCGCGATGAAGGCCAGCACGACCAGTTCGATGGTGGTGATGACGCGCGCCAGCACCCACAGGGTGGCGGCCAGCACCAGCAGCCGCCAGCTCGCCTCCGCGGCGACCCGTACGCCCCACGGCACCGCGTCCACCGGCTCCGGGCGGGCCGCGACGGCCGGGGCGTAGGAGGGCGGTGCGGGCACCGACTCCGGCGGGCCGGCCGCGGTGGCCGGCGGCACCTGCTCGGTCCCGGGCCCCGGCACCCCGTCCACCGCCTTGGGCAGCTGGGTACGGGGGACGGTGAGCGTGCCCACCGGGCGGTCGCCCGCCGAGCCGTCGCCCTCCGGACCGTCGACCGCCGGGCTTTCGACCGCGGGGGCGTCCGCGTGCCCGGCACGCCTCAGCTCATCCGGGTCGCCTGCCGCCGCCGAAGCCTCCGCACGGCGGCGCTGATCCTCCAGCCGCTGCGAGAGCCGCGTCAGACCGGCGCCGAGGCCACCGACCCACTGAGGCAATCTGGACATGTCCTTCCTCTTCCCCTCCCACGCGCCACAACCTGACGGCACGACGTTACCTGTGCAGCACGCGCGAAACCCCCGACGCGGGCGCGTTCGGGGGTTTCGGAAGTGCTGTGGTGCGGCTTACGGCCTAGTACCAGCTGTTGGCCTGCCAGAACGACCAGGCACCACACGGGCTGCCGTAACGGTCGTTCATGTAGTTCAGGCCCCACTTGATCTGGGTGGCCGGGTTCGTCTGCCAGTCGGCACCGGCCGAGGCCATCTTGGAGCCGGGCAGCGCCTGGACGAGCCCGTAGGCGCCCGAGCTGGCGTTGGTGGCCTTGTAGTTCCAGGTGGACTCGTGGTCCACGATGTTGCTGAAGCACTGGAACTGGTCGCTCGCCATCATCTGGCGGGCCATGGCCTGCGTCTCGGCGACCGTGTACGAGCCCTTGACGGCGAAGTCGCCCGCGTCGCGCGTGGCGGAGCGGGACGCGGCCAGCGTCTTCTCCTTGCGCGCGTCGGCTTCCTTCTTCGCCTTCGCCTCGTCCGCCGCGTCCTTCTTGCTCTGCGCGGTCTCAGCAGCTGCCTTGCGGGCCGACTCCTGCGCGGACTTGAGGGCTGCCGTGTCCGCCTGGGTGGACTGGTCGTCCGCCTGCTGCGTCAGGGAAGCCGTCTGCACCTGGGCCTGTGCGCCCGCGGGGATGTCGGCGATCGTCGCGTCGGCAGCGGTGGCCTCGGTGTTGCCGACCGAGGCGGGCTCGTTGCCTGCAGCGACGCCGACCACGGCGCCGACGGTGGTGACCGCGGTGGCGGATGCCACGGCGAATCCCCGGACCGAGATCCGGCTCACACGTTTTCCTTCCAGCATCGTCCGCATAGGTGACCTCGCGGACGCAATCGTGCCCCTGGCGCTGGTCTCCCCTTGTTCCGGGCCCGGTTGAACGGGTGGGTCCGGCTGGTCACGGGAGGCACTGGCCCGGTACGTCCCCCTCGGGGTCCGCGTGGTGCTCGGGCGGCATACGGCTGTTCGCTATGAAGTTCGAGTTCGTTCCACACCGCTGGGGGTGTTGATGCTGCCGTATGCGGGGCCTGACAGGACCCAGACTCTGCCCGACCGGCACGCCGGGAATCAATTCCCCGCTGGGTGTGAAAGCTCACACCCCGTTTACGGCAAACGATTTTCGGATATCCACTCGCAGCACAACGCCGCCCGGCTAAGCTCCTTGGCTTCGCCGGGCGGCGTCGTCTTCATGACCGGTCAGATCCGGCCTTCCTCCAGCATTTCGGTCACCAGCGCCGCGATCGGCGAGCGCTCCGAGCGGTTCAGCGTGACGTGGGCGAACAGCGGATGCCCCTTCAGCTTCTCCACCACCGCGACCACACCGTCGTACCGCCCGACCCGGAGGTTGTCGCGCTGCGCGACATCATGGGTCAGCACCACGCGCGAGTTGGCGCCGATACGGGACAGAACCGTCAAAAGGACGTTCCGTTCCAGTGACTGGGCCTCGTCCACGATGACGAACGCATCATGCAGCGACCGCCCCCGGATATGGGTCAGCGGCAGCACCTCCAACATGCCGCGCCCCACCACCTCTTCGATGACGTCCTTGGTGGTCACCGCGGACAGCGTGTCGAAGACGGCCTGCGCCCAGGGGCTCATCTTCTCCGCCTCGCTGCCCGGCAGATAGCCCAGCTCCTGCCCGCCGACGGCGTACAGCGGGCGGAACACCATCACCTTGCGGTGCTGCCGGCGCTCCAACACGGCCTCCAGGCCCGCGCACAGCGCCAGCGCCGACTTGCCCGTACCGGCCCGCCCGCCCATGGAGACGATGCCGACGTCCGGGTCGAGCAGCAGATCCAGCGCGATCCGCTGCTCGGCGCTGCGGCCGTGGATCCCGAAGACCTCCCGGTCGCCCCGCACCAGCCGGACCGCCCCGTCCGAGGTGACCCGGCCGAGCGCCTTGCCGCGCTCGGACTGCAGCACAAGTCCGGTATGCACCGGAAGTTCGGACACTTCCGGCACATGGGCGGTCTCGGCGGCGAACAGGTCGTCGACCTGGTCGGCGGAGATGGTCAGCTCGGCCATCCCCGTCCAGCCGGAGTCGGTGATCGCCAGCTCGGCGCGGTACTCCTCGGCCAGCAGCCCGACCGAGGAGGCCTTGATGCGCAGTGGCAGGTCCTTGGAGACGACCGTGACGTCGTACCCCTCGGCCTGCAGATTGCGCGCCACCGCGAGGATCCGTGAGTCGTTGTCGCCGAGCCGGAAGCCCGCGGGCAGGATTCCGGGGTCGGAGTGGTTCAGCTCGACCCGGAGCGTCCCGCCGAGATCCCCGATGGGGATGGGCGAGTCCAGCCGCCCGAACTGCACCCGGTACTCGTCCAGCAGGCGCAGCGCCTGCCGTGCGAAGTAGCCGAGCTCGGGGTGGTGCCTCTTGGCCTCCAGCTCGGTGACCACGACGACCGGAAGCACGACTTCGTGCTCGTCGAAGCGGGCCATGGCGCCTGGGTCTGCCAGCAGGACACTGGTGTCGAGGACATAAGTGCGCCGGTCGTTCTCACGGCGCTGCTTGATGTTCACCACGGGTGGACGAACCCCCTCGGATGAGGTTGGGGTGCGACGGCGTCGCGGGGCGGTGTTCTCCCGGGACCGCCGCTCTCCCAGCTGCTGCTGGGCGGCGTCCCCGGGACCCCCGGCCATCTAGTGACCGGACCGGGCTCGGACCACAATGCGCGGGCCGAGCGCCGGCCCTCCGCGTCGACCGTGCGGTGTGCACGGACCTCCGTGATGTGCAAAGGGCCTCCCGGGCGGACGGCCCCATGCCGTCCGCTGAGATGCGGCGCCTGATGGCTTGTTCCTGACGCCGACCTGGAAGGGATATTCCCTCGAACCCTCGTTGCCATGCCACGGCATATGACGCACGGCCGATGAACCTTGGGTGACGTGTGATCGTCCAGCGGCGGCGGCATTCGGGTGAGACCCGAGGGGACGGAGCGTCAGAAGAGGCCCCGCCGACGGTTCATGGGGCCGGCGGGGCCTGGTGACGCACCGTGACAGCAAAGGATGTCCGGGACGTATGGGGCGTTTGGGATGTAACGCGCCTGGCGGAACGGGAGCGGCTCGGCAGGACGCCGTTCAGAAGCCGTAGCGCCGGTGCCGGGCGGCGTAGTCGCGCAGGGCGCGCAGGAAGTCGACCTTCCGGAACGCCGGCCAGAAGACTTCGCAGAAGTAGTACTCCGAATGGGCGCTCTGCCACAGCATGAAGCCCGACAGCCGCTGCTCCCCGCTCGTACGGATCACCAGGTCCGGGTCGGGCTGGCCGCGGGTGTAGAGGTGCTCGGAGATCAGGTCGATGTCGACGACCTCGGCGAGCTCCTCGAAGGAGGTGCCGCGCTCGGCGTGTTCCAGCAGCAGGGAGCGCACCGCGTCGGCGATCTCCTGCCGGCCGCCGTAGCCGATCGCGACATTCACCAGCACGCCGGTGTTGTCGACGGTGGCCTGCTCCGACTCCTTGAGCACCCGCTGGGTGGCGGTGGGCAGCAGATCGCGGTTGCCCACGTGGTGGACCCGCCAGCGGCCGTCGGCGGCCAGGTCCCGGACGGTGTTCTCGATGATGCCCAGCAGCGGCTTCAGCTCTGCCTCGGGCCGGTCGAGGTTGTCCGTCGACAGCAGCCACAGCGTGACCACCTCGACATCGGTCTCCTCGCACCAGCCGAGCAGCTCACTGATCTTGGCCGCACCGGCCTGGTGGCCCTGCTCGGTCGTCCGCCCGTCGGCCCGCGCCCAGCGCCGGTTACCGTCCAGGATGACGCCGATGTGCTTGGGCACCTGGGTGTGATCCAGGCGACCCTCCACCCTGCGCGCGTACAGCCGATAGACCAGATTGCGCAGTGCAGGCGGATACGGGATGCGCATCCCGGAAGATCGCAGCATGTGTGGTCCAGCCCCTCCGTGCCAATGGCGGTCGCCCCGTCGCCTCAAGTGGGCAACTTTACTTCTCGGCTGTCTCGACAGCCCAATCAGGTAGGTCACAAGTACGTGATAGGGAGATGAGCATGACTGGCACCGACTACCGTGCAGCGGATTCCCGCTACGACTCGATGAAGTACCGGCGAACGGGTCGCAGCGGACTCAAACTCCCCGCTATCTCCCTTGGACTCTGGCACAACTTCGGGGACGACCGCACCCTGAGCTCCCAGCGCGCCATCCTGCGCCGCGCCTTCGACCTGGGCGTGACCCACTTCGATCTGGCCAACAACTACGGTCCGCCACCCGGGTCCGCCGAGCTCAACTTCGGAAAGATCTTTGCACAGGACTTCCGCGGCTACCGCGACGAGATGATTCTCTCGACGAAGGCCGGATATCTGATGCACCCCGGCCCCTACGGCGAATGGGGTTCGCGGAAATATCTCCTCTCATCGCTGGATGCCTCCCTGAAGCGGATGGGGGTCGATTACGTCGATATCTTCTACTCGCACCGCTTCGATCCCGACACCCCGCTCGAGGAGACGATGGGCGCGCTGGCGTCCGCCGTACAGCAGGGCAAGGCCCTGTATGTCGGCATTTCCTCGTACAACGCCGAGCAGACCCGGGACGCGGCCGGCATCCTGCGCGCCATGGGCGTACCGGCGCTGATCCACCAGCCCTCGTACTCGATGATCAACCGCTGGACCGAGGACGACCTGCTGCTGGACACCCTCGAAGCGGAGGGCATGGGCTGCATCTCTTTTGCGCCACTGGCACAGGGCATGCTGACGGACAAGTATCTGCAGGGCATCCCCGAGGGCTCGCGCGCCGCCCAGGGCAAGTCCCTGGACCCGAACCTGCTGTCCGACGAGGTCGTACGGCGGCTCCGGGGCCTCAATGACATCGCCGCCCGCCGTGGCCAGTCGCTGGCCCAGCTCGCCCTGGGCTGGGTGCTGCGCGACGAGCGGATGACCTCCGCCCTGATCGGCGCCAGCAGCGTCGCCCAGCTGGAGGCCAATATCGCGGCCCTCGACGCCCCCGCGATCACGGAGGCCGAGCTGGCCCAGATCGACGAGTTCGCCAGGACCACGGACGGTGTGAACATCTGGGCGCGGCGGTAAGCGCTCCGCACGCGGGACGTGCCGGGAGGTGCCGTGATGCGTCTGCGGCCGCGTTGTGGCTGGTCGCGCAGTTCCCCGCGCCCCTTCCGGGCGCAACCGAACCGCACCCGATGTCAGCGGGGCCACTCGCCGCCCGTGCGCGCACAAAAAAGCGGGCCGGTCCGTGGGGGGGGATACGGACCGGCCCGAGGGGGGGTTTCCACCATAACCCCGCGGGAGGGGTGCTGCGTGCACCGGCGCGCGCGGCGGCGTGGCTCGGGTGGAGCGGGGTGTGCCGGAGGCTCCGGCACAGGTGGGGGTCAGGCCGCCGCGGCGGCGCCCAGGAGCAGCCCGCAGAACGCCCCGATGATCATGAAGGGCCCCAGTGGCATGGCCTCTTTCCACGCCTCGCGCCGTACGAGCAGCAGCCCCGCGGCGTAGAGCGCGCCGATCAGCACCCCCGCCGCGCCGCCCACGACGAGGGTGCGCCAGCCGTACCACCCAAGGGCGATCCCCAGCCCGACCGCGAGCTTGACGTCGCCCAGCCCGATGCCCCGTGGGTTCACGACATAGAGCAGGAGATAGAAGGCGCCGAGGAACAGCCCGCCCAGCAGGGCCCGCCGCCATGCCCCGGTCTCCCCCGTCAGCCAGCCGCCGAGCCCCAGCAGCGCCGCTCCCGCGACCGCGAGCGGCAGCGTCAGCGCGTCCGGGAGGCGCCGGGCCCGCCAGTCGACGGCGGTCAGCAGCACCGCGACCGGTGCCATCACCAGCCAGGCGACGAGTTCCGGCCGTGGCCCGGTGGCCGCCGCGAGGGCCGCGCAGACCAGTGCGGTGGCCGCCGCCGTCGGCAGTGGGCCGGGCCCGTACGCCCCGCAGTCCGGGCAGCGCCCGCGCCCCAGCCAGCCCCGGGCCGGACCGGTGATCGGATGCCCCCCGGGACAGACCGCGCGCCACTCCTCCTCGGGCTCGACGGCCATCCGGTGGGCGGGCCGCGGTATGAGCAGCCCGGCCGCGGCCCCGTAGACGGCGGCGAGAACCATCAGCATCAATGACACCTGTCGACCCTAGAGCCGTCCAGCGCCGGTCCGGAGCCCGTCCGCCGGGAAAGACCTGGAGTGCGGGAGCTGATAGAACGCTGCGCATGGCGCGTTGGGAGAACGGTCCGGGAGTCCTGCACGGCGTGGAGAGCGCCGTTCCGGTGGAGATCGCGGCGTCCTACCGCGCCCGCGCCCGGGGCCTGTTGGGCCGCGACGGCATCGAGGGGGCGCTGCTGCTCACCCCGGCGAGCGGGGTGCACACCTTCCGGATGCGGTTCGCGATCGATGTCGCCTATCTGAGCCGGGACTTCACCGTGCTCGCCGTACGCACCATGCCCCCGGGGCGGCTGGGGCTTCCCCGCCTCCGCGCCCGGCACGTCCTGGAGGCGGAGGCCGGCGCCATGGCGCGCTGGGGCCTGCGTCCCGGACTGCGCCTGGGCGTCGAAGCCCGCCGCTGACGGCGGTCCGCGCGCTCATTCCCGCCAGTCGGCGACCAGTGCCAGCAGCCCGGGGAACCGCGCCTCCAGGTCGTCCACCCGGACATGGCTGCGCCGCTCCAGCCCGTACTGCCGCTGACGGATCAGCCCGGCGTCCCGCAGCGCCCGGAAGTGGTGGGTGAGCGAGGACTTGGGCCGGTCGAGGCCGAACCAGCCACAGGTGTGGTCGAAGGCCTCCGACTCCAGCAGGAGGGTGCGCACGATGTGCATCCGCAGGGGATCGCTGAGCGCGCCCATGACGGTCTCCAGCCGCAGGGCGGCGCGCGCCGGCTCCGGCAGCGGCTCGGGGGCGCCGTCCGGGACGGGCCGTTGCGCCGCCGCGAAGGCGCGCCGCGACGCCTCTCCCGCCGCCGCGGCCTGCCCGGTCGCATGGGTCTGCTCGGCTCGCACGCCCGCCTTGGACGACATCCGGCGCTCCTTCTGGTCGGTCCCCCGGTCACCCGGTCACTCAGTACGACTTGCATCGTACTGTGTGGCACTGTACGAATCTTCTCGTACCGCTTGTACGAATCAACTCGTACTCGCTGGAGGAGGGGACACACCCATGCCCGAAACCCGGCCCGCACCGGTGCCCGTGACCGCGCCCGCGGCAACCACGCCACCCACGGCCACGCCACCCACGACCGCACCGCTCCCGGCCGCGCCGCCGCCCACCCGGGAGGTCTGGTTCGCCGCCTGGCCGGTGGTCGCGCTCTTCATCCTGTCGAATGCGGCGATGCCGCTGTACGCCGTCTGGCAGCGGCAACTCGGCTTCCGCTCCGGCACCTTGACGCTGGTGTACGCCGCCTATGTGGCCGGACTGCTCGGCGCGCTGCTGGTGGCGGGCGTGGCCGCGGACCGTCTCGGGCGGAAGCCGGTACTGGTCCCGGCGCTGCTCCTGGGCATCGTCGCCTGCCTCCTCTACGCCACCGCACCCTCGGTGGCCGTGCTGGTCGTCGCCCGTCTGCTGACCGGAGTGGCCACCGGTGCCGCCGTGTCGGCCGGGATGGCCGCCGTCACCGATCTCGCGGCCGGCCGCCGGACGGGGCCGCTGCTCGCCTCCGCCGCGATGGTGCTGGGCGCCGGGATCGGGCCCGTACTGGCCGGGGTGCTGTCGGAGACCGTGCCCGCGCCGACCGTCACCGTCTTCGTCGTCGAAGCCGCCCTGCTGGTCACGGCGTTGGCGGTGGTGGCCAGGATGCCGCTGCCGCCGCGCCGGGCGGGCGCCGGTGCGAGCGGCCCGTCCGGCTCCTGGGTGCGGCTGCCGGCCGTCCCCCGGGACAACCGCCGCCATCTCGCCCTGGGGCTCGCCGCGTTCGCCCCCGGCATCAGCGCCACCGCCTTCGTGCTGTCGCTCGGGCCGTCCCTGCTGTCCGGGCTGCTCGGCACGACGAACCGCGCACTGGCGGGCGGTTTGGCGCTGGCGATGTTCCTGGCCGCCACCGGCGTGCAGTTCGCGCTGGGGCGACGGGCGGTCCGTACGGTCCTGCTCACCGCCGGCGGTGCCACCGTCTCGGCCGGCCTGGCCATGGTCGCCGCCGTGCACACCGGCACTCTGCCCCCGCTGATCGCCGCGGTGATCCTGGCCGGTGCGGGTCAGGGGGCCGGACAGCTGGGCGGGCTGACGCTGCTGAGCCGTGAGGTACCGGCGACCCGCCGCGCGGAGGCCAACGCGGCGCTGAACGCGGGTGGTTATGTCCTCGCCGGTGCCCTCCCGGTCGCCGACGGCTACCTCAGCGACGCCATCGGCCTCCCGTCGGCGGCCACCACCTTCGGCCTCGCGGTGGCCGCGCTCGCCGCGGCGGGGGCGGTGCTGGTGGCGGTACGGGGCGGGGACGCGCGGTGAGGGGGGTGGCAGGGGCGGACGTGCGGGCCGGGCCGCGGGCGTGCGCTGGGCGGCGGGCGGCCGGGCGGACGGACCGCGGGCGTGCGCCGGGCGGCGGACAGCCGGGCGGGCGGACCGCAGGCGTTCGCCAGGCCGTCAGAAGGTGCTGAGCGTCGCGTCCGCGACGGCTTCCAGGGCGGCGCGGCCGACGCCGGACCGCGCCGAGACGCGCAGCCCGCCGACCGAGGCGATGACGAGGTGGGCGAGGGTGCCGGCGTCCTTGCCGGGCGCGATGTCGCCGTCGCGCTGACCGGACTCGATCACGGCTCGGAGGGCCGCCAGCCGTACGCCGTAGTCCTGTTCCAGCGAGGCCGCGACCGACGGGTCATGGGCCGACACCTCGATACAGGTGTTGACCACCAGACAGCCACGGCCGTCCCCGTCGTCGGCGCACTCCTCGTCGATCACCCGCTGCAGGAGCGCGCGGATCTTCTGCCGCGCGGGCAACTCGCTCTCCAGCAGCGTGAAGAGTTCGGCGTTCTTGTGCTCCATGTAGCGGGCCAGCGCCCGCTCGAAGAGGTCGTGCTTGCTCTTGAAGGTGTGATAGATGCTGCTGCGCCCCAGGCCCGTGGCGTCACACAGGTCCTGGGTGGAGGTCGCCGCATAGCCGGCGGCCCAGAACGCGTCCATCGCGGCGTCGAGCGCCTGCCCCTCGTCGAATTTCCTGGGTCGCGCCATAACGGAAACGCTAGCAGTTATTGGATCGTACGGTTCAATACGTCGGGCGCACGCGCTCCGGCCGCCCCAGGGGGCCTGCCGGTATCAAGTTGCCGCCGGGCAGGGCGGGATGGTCACATGCGCGGCATGAACGCGACACCGCCACCCAGACACATACCTCCGCCGGGCCCCGGACTTCCGGCGGACCCCGGACTTCCGGCGGGCCCCGCGTACCCCGCGGCTCCGGCGCCCCAGGGGCCGGCCCCGCGCATCCTCGGTAACCGGGGGCTGCGGCTGCTCGCGCTCCTCATCGACGTGGTGCTCGCCGTCACCGTCCTGTTCCTGGTCACCACGGGCGTCGGCCTGGTCGTCACCTTCGGCGACAGCAAGGACAACTCGCCGTTCTACCTCGGCGTCCTGGTGGCCGTGGCGCTGCTCTTCCTCTACTCGCCGCTGCTGACGGCCCGTTGCGGCGGCACCCTGGGCAAGCTCCTGTGCGGACTGAGCGTCGTACGGCTCGCCGACGGGAGCCCGCTGTCCTACGGGGCCGCCCTGGGGCGGCACCTGGCCCATCTGGGCATGCGACTGGTGCCGGTGCTCGGGCTGCTGGACCCGCTGGCCTGCTGCTGGGACCGGACGTTGCGCCAGTGTCTGCACGACAAGGTGGTGGGCAGCCTGGTCATCCGCCGCAGTATGCGGCCGACTCCGGCACCCGCCCCGGTCACGAGGCCCGCGGGAAGCTGACCTCGACCCGGCGGTTCTTCTTGCGTCCCACCTCGGTGCCGTTGTCGGCGATCGGGTACTGCTCGCCGTAGCCGCGGATCTGGAAGGTGACGGACGAGCCGAGGTCCTTGGCCAGCTCCTGCTGGACGGCGTTGGCGCGCTTCTTGGACAGCACCAGTCCGTGGCTCGCCGAGCCCAGGTTGTCGGTGAAGCCGAAGACCCGCAGACGGGTGGCGTTCTGCTTCTTGATCTCCGCGCCGATCGTGCTGATCCGGGACAGCGCCTCCGGCGTCAGCTCGGCACTGTCCTTGCCGAAGAGCACCTCGGCCTGGAGCGCGAAGGTCACATTGTCGTTGGTGTCCTGGCGGCGCTCGGAGCCGTCGTCGGCCTCGACGATCGACTTGATGTTGAGGACCTTGGACGGGGCGAGCTTGCCGCCCTGCACCATCCGCAGATCGGGGTCGTGGGGGTCGATGTGCACCGGCGGGCTGGAGTCCTCGGTCACGCCCGGCGGATCGGCATGGGCGACGGGGACCGTCAGCGCCGCGGTGAGCAGCAGCGCGAAGGCGGCGGTGGCGGCGCTGCGGGGCGCTCGGCGCACCCGGCGTCCTCGGGGCATCTGGGTCGCGGTCATCGCTGCCCGCTCAGTCCGTGATCCGCACGCTGGCCGGCGGCAGGGTCGGCAGCTGGAAGTCGACCTCGGTCACCTTGGCCGGCGGCGCCGGGAACTGCGCGAAGACCGGGCGGCTGGCACCCGGCATCAGCCCGCTGAGGCCGGTCGTGCACAGGCACTCGCCGTTGGTGTCGCGCAGCACCAGATACCGCTTCTTGCCCGCCTTGTCGACGAGGGTCGCCCCGGAGATGGACGAACGGGAGCGCAGCTCGGTCTCGTTGGAGCGCCAGTCGATGGCGTTGAAGGCGCGGGTGCCGCGGTTGGTGACCGTGCCGTTGACGGTGACGAAGCCGCCGGAGTCACGGACGACGGAGTGCAGCGTGACCACCACGCCGTCCGGCCCCTTCATCTCCCCGATCACCTTGTCGGAGTCGGCCGCCGGGGCGCCGGGGCCACTGTCCTTGGGGGCGGTGCTGCGGGCCGGCGGCTTGTCGCCGTCCGACCCCTTCGCGCCGCCGCCGTTACCACCACCGCAGCCGGCCACAACGAGCGCGAGGCCGACAGCGCTCGCCATGGCGACCGCTCCCCTGGCGGCCTTCGTGGTGCGCCGAATGCTCATGGGATGCGATTCCTTTGATCGTCGTCTGGTCGTCTCAAGGGGGGTGGTCGGGTGCGGGCGGTCAATGGGCGAGGCGTACGGAGAACAGGTCGGCGGCGTCGGGCAGGTCCTGGAGGTGATCGGGGTCGAGCGTCCAGCGCGTGCCGTCGCAGGTGATGTCGACGGGGGCGGGGGCGTCGTCGTCCTTGCCGTCTTTACCGCCCTTGCCCCCCTCGTCGTCCTTGCCGCCCTTGCCGTCCGCCCCGCCGGTGTCGTCCTTGGCGGGGTCGAGGGTGCAGCGGGGGCCGACGACGGACTTCGCCTCGGCCGACGCATGGGTGCTGCTGGTCTTCGGGATGACGGAATCCCCCACGGTGTTGCGGGTGGTGACCTGGACGGCGAACGCGGTGGGCCAGGAGTCCGGGGTGCAGCGGGGGCCGGAGAGCTCGGCGCCGTTGCGTCCTGCGAACCAGCCCGCGCTCGCGCAGGCCGCCTCGGACGGGGCGCCGCGCCCGTTCAGCAGTTCCTCCCAGGCCGTCGGATCGGTCCGGTAGCTGCCGTCGCGGAGGCCGTCGAGCACACCCTCGCGCAGCAGGTCGCGGTACTTCTGGCCGGCGGCGAGCGCGGCCGCGTCTGCGGCGGTCTGCGCACCGTTACGGGTGGCCGCCGCCTGCCCGACGGCGAAGAAGGCGAGCGCGAGGAAGAGCAGGCCCCCGACCGCGACGATGTAGAGCGGGAAGGCCTGCCCTGCGTCGCGCCGGCGGCAGCGTGGGGTCATGGCCGGCACGGTGATGGCGGTGGGGGCTAAATGCCGACGACGTCGGAGATCTTGTTGGCGATGGCGTTCGCGATCTGGCTGCCGAAGTCCGTGGTCGACAGGACCAGGACGATCGCCACGACCACCGCGATGATGCCGAGGTACTCGATCGAGGTCTGTCCCCGGTCGTTCCCCAAAATACGCTTCGCCATCGTCTTCCCCTCCATGGGCGGCCGTACCGCTCTGGTCCGGCTGGTCTGTCCCCGTGGTGTCGGCGCGTTCGGCCGCGCTCACGACACGAGAAAAGTACGCCGGAACAGCGTGCCCGGAACAGGGATTCCGTACCCAATCCTCTTTCGGGAACCCGGATGACAGGCACAACATCGCATTTCGGCCACTCAGTCGCACTCTACCCACCCCCGCTCCCCGCCGGGACCATGCCCCGTTCCGTCACCCATAAAGACCGGACGATTCCTCAGCACCATAGTGCGAGCGCAACCGTCCGCCCACCCACTGTGACACAACTCGTTGCTGTTGCGAAGGAGTTGACGGGAAGCCGGGCCCGCGGCGCACTCATCCGGCCGATTACGGGGCGCCGCCGCCCGGGCCCGTCCACGCGAAGATGTGCATCCGCAAGGACGAGCCGAAGCGGCGGCAGTCCTGACGGGTGGCGGCGGAGGGCGGGGCGGGGGTGCGGCCGAACGCCGCGCCGAGGGCGGCCGGCGCACGGACGCCGGGCCCGGTCCCGTGGCGCCGGACCGGTGCGGGCGGGGCCGGTGCCGGGCCCCGTACCACGGGTCACCTGCCCATCAGCGACCCGAAGTTGGTGCCCGAGCCCAGGAAGAAACCGGCGATGAGCAGGATCATCGTGGCCGGAACCATAAAGGTGGTGACGACCATGGTGGCCTTGGGGACCGCGCGGGCGGCCCGGCGCCGGGCGTTCTGGGCGTCGGTCCGGCGCATGTCGTCGGCGATCTGGATCAGCGTCTCGACGATCGGCGAGCCCAGCTCCTCGCCCTGCTGGAGGGCGGTGACGAACTGCGCGACCTGTTCGGAGTCATTGCGTTTGCGCAGTTCCTCGAAGGCCGCGCGGCGGCTGACGCCCATGTCCATCTGCCGCAGGGTGATGCGGAGTTCATCGGCCCATGGCCCCTCGTACTTCTCCGCGACCCGGTCCAGGGCCTGACGGAAGCCCAGGCCGGCGCTGACCACGACGGCCAGCACATCCAGAAAGTCCGGAAGGGTGCGCTCGATGGTGTCCTTGCGCTGCCGGATGGCGGCCCAGATACCGACCTCGGTCCAGAAGAGGCCGAAGAGCACCATCAGCACACCGAGCAGCGGCTGGCCGCGCAGGAACATCACCAGCGCGCCGAAGAAGCCGAGGGCCCCGTAGACGGCGCGCCGGGCGGCGTACCGGTCGACGGTCAGCCCGCCCGGATTGCCCGCCAGGTCGATCCGGCGGCGGACCCGGGCGGTGCGCTTACCGCCCATCAGCCGCAGCACCAGGGGCGCGTACCGCATCCCGGCGCGGTCCACCGCCGAACCGACGGCCGTGGTGCGGGTCGCGCCGACCTCCAGGGACAGCGCCAGGTCGGGCGGCAGCCGGGCTTCGCGCCGGTAGAGCGCGATACCGCAGCAGATACCGGCGACCGAGAGGGCGAAGGCGAGGGCCAGCAGGATTCCGAGTGCCATGGCGATACCGATACCTAGACGTCGATCTTGGAGAGGCGGCGGATGAAGAAGAACCCGAGGCCGTAGAGGGCGAAGGCCACCACGACCGCGAGCTGGCCGAGGAAGGAGGAGGTCATCCGGTCGATGGCGCCCGGCGCGATCCGGTTCATCAGCAGCAGGGTGCCGATCCCGAGCAGCGGGACGACATAGGCGGTGACCACGACCTGGGAGAGCTGGGTGCGGACCTCCCGGCGGGTCTCCTTGCGCTCCTCCAGGGTCTTGGTGAGGTTGCGCAGCGAGCCGACGACGGTGCCTCCGGCGCGGTTGGCGAGCACCAGCGTGGTGACGAGCACGACGAGTTCGCGGGACGGGAGGCGTTCGGCCAGCTCGCCGAGTGCCTCGTCGATGGAGTGGCCGACGGAGAGCTTGTCGGAGACCTTGGCCAGCTCCTCACCGGCCGGGGCCTCCAGCTCCTCGGCCGCCATGCCCAGGGCCGTCCGCAGCGCGAGCCCGGCCTGGGTGGCGTTGGCGAGGATCCGGGAGAGCTCGGGCAGCTGGTTGATGAACTTCTCGATGCGCTTCTGCCGCTGCCAGTTGAGGAAGGCGAACGCCGCCCAGATGGCGACCAGTGCGGCGATCGGGCCGAAGAACGGGGCGAGGGTGGCCTGCGCGACCAGCCACAGCGCGAGGATCGCGCCGAGCAGATAGACGACGAACTCGCCGGGGGTGACGTCCAGGCCGGTGGCGGTCAGCCGCAGTTCGAGGCGGCGGCCGAAGCGGGTGCCGCGCAGCGCCCGGTCGACGGACGGGAAGCGGCGGCGCCCGGTCGCCGGCAGTCCGCGCTCGTCGGCCAGCCGGTCGACGACGGCCTGCCGCTGGGCGCGCCCGGCCGCGTACGTCCGGGCGCCGGCGATCGCGAGCAGCCCGCACAGCAGCGTGGCGCCGATGGCGAGCAGGGCGAGGGGGTTCCCGCCGGTCATGAGAGGGCCTTCCGGGTGGCGAGTTGGTCGTCGTGGGTGGCGACGCCGAAGGCGGGCGGGGTGGGCTCACTCGCCATGAAGAGGCGTTCGGCGACCCGGCGGGGCAGCGGGAAGTAGCGGAAGCGGCCGTGCACGATGCGGTCGGCGCCCATCGGTTCGGCGTCGAAGCGGCAGACCGTGGCGATCCGGTAGTCCTCGTGGCCGCGGGAGTCGAGGATGGCGATCTCGCTGATCCGGCGGGAGCCGTCGGCGTGCCGGGTGAGCTGGACCAGGCAGTCGACGGCGCTGTTGATCTGGTCCCGCAGCGCCTCGAAGGGGATCTTGACGTCGGACATGGACGCCAGGGTCTGCAGCCGCATCAGGGCGTCCTCGGCGCTGTTGGCGTGCACGGTGGCCAGCGAGCCGTCGTGGCCGGTCGACATCGCCTGGAGCATGTCGAGGGTCTCGCCGCCGCGCACCTCGCCGACGATGATCCGGTCGGGGCGCATCCGCAGGGAGTTGCGGACCAGGTCGCGGATGGTGATCCGGCCCTTGCCCTCGACGTTGGGCGGCCGGGACTCCAGCCGGATGACATGGCTCTGCTGGAGCTGGAGTTCGGCGGCGTCCTCGACGGTGATGATCCGCTCCCCGTCCGGGATCAGACCGGACAGCGCGTTGAGGAGCGTGGTCTTGCCCGCACCGGTGGCACCGGAGACCACCACATTGAACTTGGCCCGCACCAGCCCCGCCAGCAGCATCAGCATCTGCTCGTCGAGCGTGCCCATGCCGATGAGTTCGGCGAGGGTGTAGGCGCGCGGGAAGCGGCGGATGGTGAGGGTGGCGCCGTTCAGCGCGAGCGGCGGGATGATGACATTGACGCGCTCGCCGGACGGGAGCCGGGCGTCGACCATCGGATTGGACTCGTCGACCCGGCGGTTGACGGTGGACACGATCCGCTCGATGGTCTGCATCAGCTGCTCGTGCGAGGCGAAGCGCACGGGCAGCAGCTCGACCCGGCCGGCCCGCTCGACGTACACCTGGTCCGGGCCGTTGACCATGATCTCGGTGATCGAGGCGTCTTCCAGCAGCGGCTCCAGCACTCCCAGGCCCAGCGCCTCGTCCACGACCCGGCGGATGAGCTGGGAGCGTTCGGCGGTGGAGAGCACCGGGCCCTCGCGGCTGATGATGTGGCCCAGTACGCGTTCCAGCCGCGAGCGGCGCTCGGCCGCGGCCAGCGAGGACATCTCGGCGAGGTCGATCTCTTCGAGCAGCTTGGCACGGTAGACGGCGACCATATGGCTGTCCTCGCGCGCCTCACCGGCCGGCTCGGGTGCGACGATCCGGGCTTTCAGGCTCATCGCGGGGGTGCTCCTTCGTACGTGTCCGCGGCCCGGAGACCCAGGGCGCCGGGTTCCTGCGGGCGGGGCATGGTGGCGGTGCGGCTGGCGGTGCCGAAGTTGTCGACGCCGGGGATGATCGAGGGGATCGGTACCCGCGCCGTCGCGCTGACCTCGTCGCCCCCGCCGCCCACCGAGATCGTCGCGCCGTCCGCGACCCAGCCGCTCATCGCGGACCGGCCGGCGTCCTGCGGGCCGGCCTCCCGGTCGGCCTCGTCCATCGAGGCGGTACGGGCCGCGGCGCGCGCTCCGGTCCCGGCCTGCTGGACGGTGTAGGCCGCCAGACCGAGCTGGACCACGGCCAGCCCGACGACCAGCAGGATCGGCAGGAAGCCGAGGAATTCGATGGAGACCTGGCCCCGGTCGCGGCCGTGGCCGCGCAGCCGGGCGGGAAGGCGTACAGCGCTCATCCGGTGTCCTCCTTCGCGGCGCCGGCCGAACCGGTGACCGTCCACGGGTAGCTGCCCGCGCCGGGGAAGAGCACCGGGACCTTGATCCGGACCGTTGCCTTCCACAGGCCCGACTCCGTTCCGCAGGAGGTCGAGGCGCCCGCGCGCCAGGAGCCGGGCAGCTCGTCCTCGGCGGCGGTGCGGCAGGCGCCCGCGCCGCCGCCCTCGGTGGCGGTGGCGGCCCGTGCGCCGCGGTCGGCGGAGTGCGCGGCGAGCGAGTAGGTGTACCCGACCAGCACCAACTGCCAGAGCAGGGCGAGGACCAGCAGGATCAGCGGGAGCAGCCCCATGAACTCCACGGCCACCTGCCCCCGGTCGTCACCGCCCAGCGGGCGCCGCACCGCTCAGCCCTCGCCGGACGGGTCGAACGGCCCCTGGCCGCCGGCCGCCGCCGCGGGACCCCGCCGCACGCCGAACCGGGTACCGGAGCCCGGACCCGCCCCGGAGGCCGCCCCCGGTGCCTGACCCGGAACTCCCCCGGAACCGGGAGCCGCCCCCGGCGTTATGGCCTTGCGCTTGCGCCCCGTCAGCGTCGGGCGGGCCCGGTGGCTGCCGCGGCCCTGCCGCGCGGCCGGCGAGTCGACCAGACCGAGTTCGCCGGCCAGCGCGCACAGTGCCTGCTTGACCGTGGACCGGTTGTCCAGATCCTGCATCCGGCCCGCGTCGACACAGGGCTGGAGCTCCTTGAAGGCGGCCGGTACGTGGGTCCGGGCGACCTGGGTGCCGGTGGCCTTGGCGACCAGCGGCGGCTGGATCTCGGTGTTCCGGGTGAGGCGGTTGACCACCGTCGTGGTGTCCTCCGCCTTACGGATCTGCAGCCGGTCCCACAGTCGGACCTGCCGCTTGGCGGCCCGTACGGCCACCACGTCCGGAGTGGTCACCAGCAGGGCCAGATCGGCGAGTTCGACGGCCGCGGCGTTGGCGGACTGCATCTGGGAGCCGCAGTCGACCAGCACCACTTCGTAGCGGGAGCGCAGCGCGCCGATGATCTGGCGGGCCGCCCGGTCGTCGACCTCCTCACCGCGTTCGCCCTCCTCGGGCGCCAGCAGCAGCCCGAGGCCCGTGTGGTGGTCGTGCACGGCGTCCTGGAGGACCCGTACGGAGATGTCGTGAATGCCCGCCAGATCGACCACCGAGCGGCGGAACTGGACGTCCAGATAGGAGGCCACGTCACCGGACTGCAGATCCAGGTCCACCAGCGCGACACTGCGGCCCGCGGCCCGCGCCGCCAGCGCCAGTTGTACGGCGGTGACGGTGGTGCCGACGCCGCCCTTGGCGCCCGTCACCGTCACCAGCGTGCCGGCCGGCCCGGGCACCGCCTCCGGGCTCCCCCCTAGGTGGACCCGTACGCCCGCCGACCACTGGGCGGCGGCCTGCACCCGGGCGGCCAGCTCGTCGTAGCCGAGCGGCATCCCGACGATGCCGCGGGCACCGGCGTCCATCGCCGCGGAGAACAGCGCGGGCCCGGCGTCCGTGGTGATCAGAACGACGCCGACGGCCGGGAAGCGCAGGGCCACCTCACGGATCAGCTCCAGCGCCGGCGTCGGACCGATCCGCTCATGGACGAGCACGACCTCGGGCAGCGCCTCCACGGCGGACGGCTGGCCCGCGGCGGGCGGGGCACCCGCGGCCGGAGCGCCGGCCCCCTGGGCGGCGGCGCCGGCCAGCGCGTGGAGCAGCGCGGCGGAGTCGGCGACCGTGGGCGAGGGTTCGGCGTCCGGCAGCTGGTGGAGCAGCGAGGACACGGCGCGTGCGGCATCGGGGTCACCGATGGCCGGGAGGATGCGGATGGTCACCTGAGGCTCCGGGTCACTTGTCGCCGTCGAGGGTGTAGCTGCGCTGGCCGGGCGGGATGGCGGTCCCGTCGCCGGGGGCGAGCAGGGCGAGCCGTACGTGGGAGGCGAAGGACTCGGCGTACGCGACCCGTTGGGCGTCCTGGGTGTTCAGCGCGAAGGTGATCGGGACGGCCTCACCGGCCTGCCGGCTGTTGGCGGTGGTGTCCCCGGGGTCCTTGGCCTCCAGGGGCGTCAGCTTGCCGACGTCGATGACCTGGGCGCCCGCGACGATGACCTTGGAGACCGGCTTGTCCTCGGGGCGCTTGCCCTCGAAGGTGGCGTAGATGTTCACCCGGGCACCGGGGTTGATCTTGCCGGCCACACCGGTGGCGGCATCGATCATGATGGCGATCTCCTGCTGCCCCGCCTTCAGCGCGGGCCGCTCGACGATCATGTCGTCCTGCAGCAGCGACCCCTTCTTCAGCGGGGTCACCGCGATCCTGCCGCTGACCTGGTCCAGGTCGGTCACGGCGGTGGGCGGCAGCCACCGCTGCGGCATCGTCACCCTTTCGAACTGCCCAGGATCCAGCTCTTTATAGGCCGCGACATCCGTCTTCAGCCGGTACGCGGTCTTCTCGGGTCCGACCTTGGATTCGACGTTCTTGATCACCGACAGCACGCCGACGAACGCGCCGACCGCACAGAGAACCGACAGGAGCAGCAGGATCACTCCGCGGCGCTGGCGTGAGTTCATGGGGGAGGGACCTCGATCGGGACGGGGAGAAGGGACGGGCGGGCGGACGGGGGGCGGGCGGTCACCGGGCGGGACCACCCGGCGGGGACGGCCTGCGGGGACGGCCGGCGGGGCGGGGCCACGGCGGCCCGTTCGGGCTCAGCGCACGCGGGCCACCGTCCGCGGGGTGCCGGGGACGTCCGGGTGACCGGGAAGATCCGGATGACCGGCGACATCGGAGTGACCGGTGAAATCGGGGTGGCCGGCGAAGTCGGGGTGACCGGGCAGCTCCCACTGGCCGGAGACGTGGGGCGCGTCGGTCGCATAGGGGTTTCCCGGCACCGGGCGGCCGGACCCGTACGGGTTCCCCGGCGCCGCCGGGCCGCCCGCCGCGAGATCCGGTCCGCGTACGTCCAGTTGCCCGGATTCACCACAGCCACCGGGGCGGCCGCCCCATACACCCACCACACCGGGCGCATCCGGCACACCGGACACTCCCGACGGCGGCACCACCGGCGCCAGGTCGCGCTCGCCCCACGGCGAGGCAGGCTGCCCGGCCGGCGGCGAGGCGGAGGAGGACGCGGGCGCACCGGAAATGCCGGAGGGTGGGGGCGGGGCGGGAGTGGACGGCTGGGCCGGGGCCGGAGTGGATGCCGGGGCGGCCGGGGCCGGAGTGGGCACCTGGGCCGGGGTTGGAGTGGCCACCGGGGCCGGGGCCGGAGTGGACGAGGGCGCGGCAGACTGAGCCTGGCCGCGGGCCTGTTCCGGGCTTTGGGTCTGTCCCTGGCTTTGTGCCTGCCCCGGGCCCTGACCGGCGGCCGGAACCGGAACCGGAACCGGAGCGTGCGCGGGCACGGGCGCGGCACCAGGAGACGCCCCGACGCCCGGAGACGCCACAGCGCCCGGAGACGACGCACCACCCGGAGACGCCCCAGCGCCCGGAGCCGGAGCAACGCCCGAAGCCGGGGCAGCAGCGGAAGCACGGGCCCCGGCCGCCCCCGGAGCGTGGACGGCGGGGGCCTGCACCGCAACCGCAGGGGATGCCGGGGCCCCTATGGCCGCCGGCCCCTGGCCCGAGCCGCCACCCCCCGTCGCCCGTTGCCTCGCCAGTGGGGCCGCGCAGAACGCGCAGCGGTCGCCGAGGAGTTCCAGCCCGCACCAGCCGCACTCCTCGCGGCGTACGGAGGCCACCAGCTGATAGAGGACCGACACATCCGGTATGGCCGCCGCGAATTCGATCAGCTTCTGTGTGCCCCACCACCGGGCGGACTCGGCAGGCAGCCGGGCCTCGTAAACCCCCTGCACCTGCCAGGCCGGGGCGAGCGCACCGGTCACCCACTCCGAGGTGAGCTGACCGCGGGCGACCGCGAGCTGGGTGGCGAACCCGGGCGCCGGTAGTCCGGCCTCGGTGCTGTGCCGGTCCAGATGCAGCAACTGCGGCTGGGGATGGGCCAGCACCGCGAAATGCGCGCCGGGCAGCCAGGACTTCATATGGGCCCGGAGATCGACCTCGACCCGGTCCAGGCCGTTGACGCTGCCCAGCAGGGCGCCGGCGTGAATGTAGTGGGTCAGCAGCCGGGCCGCGCTGGCCAGCACCCCGGGGCTGAAGTCGCACAGCGACAACTGCCGCAGCTGCCGGGCCAGTAAGGCCACCCCCAGCGGCGGCAGGGACAGCGGCACGATGGCGATCCGGTCGCTCTCCAGGACGGCGCGCAGGGTGTGCAGCCGGCGGATGTGTTCCGGCGGGCAGACGGAGGAGTACAGCACGACGAGATGGCCGTGGTGCTCCAGTATCGCGCTGGTCTCCGTCAGGGCGTCGTCCAGTGGCTGGAGATGCGGAGCCTGGACGACGACGGCGGCGGGGGTCTGCCGGTCAGTCGCAGGCAGCGCGAGGTCAGGGCTGGTGACTGCAATCGCGGTCGGCACGTCGCTCCCCCACTCCCTCCGGCCGCCGGGGGTCCCGGGACCGCGGATCGGCACAGCTCTGCGCCATCGGCGCCATTCGCTCAGCACTTTATCCACAGAGATACGTCCCAGAGAACACGTTCTGGGCTACTCGTCATGACCATCACCCCGCAGGGAAATGGCGTATACCGGCCAAGCGTCCCGCAGAGGAACATCCGCTTCCGACAGGACTCTTGACAGAGCGATTGGTCTGGACCACGTTGTACGGCACGCACAGGGGCCCCTGAACACGCGTCCGCACACCCCCCAACTCCCCCACATCCGGAGGCAGTCGTGGTTCGCGCACGATCAGGAAGACCGAAGACCAGGCCGATGACCGGACTGCCGGCGAGGCTGCTCGCCGGACTCACCGCCGCGGTGCTGGCCTCGGCCGGCATCGTCGGGACGGGTACCGCGCAGGCGGCCGGAACCCGCTCCCCGGCCCCCGCGACCTCCTCGGCCCCCGCCGCACCCACCGCCGCCGTCCCCCGGCACGCCGTCACCGGCTACTGGCAGAACTTCGACAACGGCGCCACGGTGCAGAAACTCAAGGACGTCGACGACGCCTACGACATCATCGCGGTCTCGTTCGCCGACGCCACCGGACAGCCCGGCGCCGTCACCTTCCGCCTCGACCCGGCCGTCGGCTACGGCTCCACCGACGAATTCAAGGCAGATATCAAGGCGAAGCAGGCGGCCGGGAAGTCGGTGATCCTCTCCGTCGGCGGCGAGAGGGGCGCGGTGTCGGTCAACGACGCCGCCTCCGCGAAGAACTTCGCCGACTCCGTCAGCGGCCTGATGGACGAGTACGGCTTCAACGGCGTCGACATCGACCTGGAGAACGGCCTCAACTCGACCCACATGACACAGGCGCTCAAGTCCGTGCACGACCGGCACGGCGATGTCGTGGTGACCATGGCCCCGCAGACCATCGACATGCAGTCACCGCAGAACGAGTACTTCAAGACGGCGCTCGGCATCAAGGACTTCCTGACCGCCGTCAACATGCAGTACTACAACAGCGGTTCGATGAACGGCTGCGACGGCAAGGTCTACTCCCAGGGCACGGTCGACTTCCTGACCGCGCTCGCCTGTATCCAGCTGGAGGGCGGGCTCGATCCGTCCCAGGTCGGCATCGGGGTACCGGCCTCCGCCCGCGCGGCCGGCGGCGGTTATGTCGCCCCGTCCGTCGTCAACGCCGCCCTGGACTGCCTCACCCGGGGCAGCAACTGCGGCTCCTTCAAGCCGTCCCGGACCTATCCGGGGCTCCGCGGCGCCATGACCTGGTCCACCAACTGGGACGCGGCCAACGGCAATGCCTTCGCGAGCCAGGTGGGCGCGCACGTCCACGGGCTCCCGTAACGCTCCCCGGGCCCTCCCCGTCAGCGGCCGGACGCCGGCCCCGCCCCCAGGTCCCGCGCACCTCGCGCACGGGACCTGGGGTGCGGCTTCCGCCTCAGCTCACCGGCGCGTGGCCTGCGGCTTCGGCAGCACACAGCCCTCGGCGTTCAGGTCCAGCTTGTTGCCGTCGCCGAAGCACTTCGGTATCTGGTACGTCTCCTGGGCGTAGCCGATGCCCTTGCGCACCGTGGTCTTGCCGTTCTCGTCCACCTCACAGGGGTTGTTGAGGGTGCACTCCTCGCCACTCTCATTGGTGGTGTTGTTGACGGCCGTGACCTTGCCGGTCGCGGTGTCGACCACCGGGGATCCGGACGTGCCGCCGATGATCTGGCACTCCGGGGTGTAGCGGACCGAGTCCTTCCAGGTCCACTCGCCCTCCTTGAGGGTGGAGGCGAACCCGTCGATGCCGCAGGAGTAGATCTTCTTCCAGTAGCCGGAGACGATGCTGATCTTCGCGCCCTTGGCCGGGTGCTCGGTGGCCAGCTCCAACGGCTTGATCTTGTACTTCTTCTCGATCTCGGCGTAGGTCGAGCCGGTCTCGTAGAGCGAGACATCGGTGTCGGTCATCGTGGCGTAGGCGACCTTGGTGGCCTTGATCGTGCCCAGCTTGCCGGCCGACTTGTCCAGCAGGGTGAAGCTGCGGCTGGACGGCTTGTCGACGACGACCTCGCCGGCGCCGGGCATACCGCCTTCCAGGCAGTGGCCGTTGGACATCACCAGTGCCGGGTCCTCCGGCTTCGAGCCGGGCATCCGGACGACCGAGCCGGAGCAGTTGCTCAGCGCGACACTGCCGGCGAAGTCCACCGCCTTGGTCTTCTTCTGTGCGGGGCGCTGGACACCGTCCTGCGGCGCGGCGTGTGCCGTTCCGACGGTGCCCAACAGGGTTGCGGCGCCCAGTGCGGCCGTGGCCAGGGTGCCGACGAGAGGTCGATTCATGTGGGGGTCCTCTCAGCGTCTGTCACCGAAGTCCTTGTGCGGACCTTCGGTTTTGTCGTGCGCATTGTTGGCGACTCCGCAGCGCCTGGCAATCAATTTCCGTCCCTCAGGAGGAAGTTGAGGGATTCGCCACTTTCCGGTGGCCGATTCCCGTGCGCCCCACATATGACCGTCCGACGTCTTGACCCGGCCATGCCAACAGCCGAACACTGACGCCGTCGCTTCGCCTCACACCCCACAGGAGACCGCATGCGACCACGTATCCGCGGTGGACGCACCACTGTCCTCGCCGCACTCCTCTCCCTCACGCTCGCCGCCCCGATCGCCGCCGCCCAGGCACAGGACGCCCCCTCCCCCGGGTCCACCACCGGCGCCGCGCGGCATGCCGAACTCCCCCACCAGTACGAGGTGACCGGCCCCGCCACCCGCGCCGAGCGCACCGCCCTCCTCGCGACCGGCGTCAGCATCGACGAGGTCCACACCCGCGCGGTCGTCATCACCGCGACCCGCGCCCAGGCCGCCACGGTCCACGAACTCGGCTACACCCTCCGCAAGTTGCCCGACCCGCCCGGCTTCGCCACCGCGGCTCCCCACAAACCCCGCGTCAAGGACTTCCCGGCCGGCTACGCGAACTACCACACCTACGACGAGGCCACGAAGGAGATCGACGCCCTCGTCGCCAAGTACCCGGAGATCCTCAGCAAGCAGGTCATCGGCACCTCCCACGAGGGCCGCAACATCCTCGCCCTCAAACTCAGCAAGAACGTCACCAAGGACGAGCAGGAGCCCGAGGTCCTCTTCACCGCCCACCAGCACGCCCGGGAACACCTCACGGTCGAGATGTCCCTCTACCTCCTCAAGGAGTTCACCTCGAAATACAGCAGCGACTCCCGCGTCACCAAGATGCTCGACTCCCGCGAGATCTGGATCATCCCGGATCTGAACCCGGACGGCGGCGAGTACGACATCGCCTCCGGCCAATTCCGGAGCTGGCGCAAGAACCGCCAGCCCAACGCCGGATCGAGCGGCGTCGGCACCGACCTCAACCGCAACTGGGACTTCAAGTGGGGCTGCTGCGGCGGCTCTTCCTCCAGCCCCTCCTCCGAGACCTACCGAGGCAAGTCCCCCGCCTCGGCCCCCGAGGTCCAGGTCGTCTCGAAGTTCGTCCACGGCCGCAACGTGGGCGGCAAACAGCAGATCAAGGCCGCCATCGACTTCCACACCTACAGCGAACTGGTCCTCTGGCCCTTCGGCTTCACCAACGACGACACCGGCCCCGGTATGACCCAGGACGACCACGACGCCTTCGCCACCATCGGCAAGAACATGGCCGCCACCAACGGCTACACCCCCGAACAGTCCAGCGACCTGTACATCACCGACGGCTCGATCGACGACTGGCTGTGGGGCGACCAGAAGATCTTCGCCTACACCTTCGAGATGTACCCGTCCTCATTCGGCTCCGGCGGCTTCTACCCGAAGGACTCGGTGATCCCGAAGGAGACCGCACGGAACCGGGAAGCGGTACTCCAACTCCTGGAAACCGCCGACTGCGTCTACCGCGCGATCGGCAAGGAAGAGCAGTACTGCAGCGGTAACTGACCCGCAGCTTCCCCGACGAAAAAGGCGGGCCGCACCGTCGCGGCCCGCCTCCTCCAGTCCTTACGCCGCCTTCCGATAGGCCCGGAAGGCCCGTGTGGCCAGGAAGCCCATCACGAGGACCGCCACCGCGAGCAGTCCCAGACAGGACAGGACCGTGCTCCCGTCACCGGGCGCGGACATCGCCTGCCGCGCCGCGACGACCGCCCATTCCACGGGGTTGTACCGGGCGACGTTCCCCACCCAGGCCGGAGCGAGGTGAAGGTCCATCACGGCAGAGCTCAGGAACATCAGCGGCAGCGTGGTGAACTGGGAGATCGCGATCAGCGTCGCCTGCTGACGGGTCAGCAGGGCGACGGCATTGGACAGTGCCGAAAAGACCAGCGTCAGCAGCACCGCGGCCAGGACGGTGACCCCGACCCCGGCGACGCCGCCGGGGAAGCGGGCGCCGGCGATCAGCGCGATGACCACGATGATCAGGCTCTGGATGACGGTCTGGATCGCCTGGTGGGCCATGGTCGCGCACATCATGGCGCCCCGGCTGACGGGCGAGGTCAGCAGCCGGTCCATCACACCGCGGTCGATGTCCTGCAGGTAGGTCGTCCCTGCCCACGCGCTCGCGAACAGCGCGGTCATCATCACCACACCCGGGGTGAGGAACGTCAGGAACCCGTCGCTGCCGTACGCGAATCCGGGCAGATGCACCACCGACCGGAAGAGCTGCCCGAACAACAGCAGCCAGATCACCGGCTGCACGAGCCCGATGACGAGGAAGGTGGGCATCCGCCACAGCGCGCGCAGCAGGCGGCCGGTGAGGAACGCGGAGTGTGTGATCACGGTCAGCGGACGCGTGCCGACGGGTTCGATGTGTGCCGTGCTCACTTCGCCACCTCCAGGACCTTCACGTCGTCGTCGCCGGCGGCGGCCGCAAGGCTGTGGCCGGTGTGCTGAAGGTAGACGTCATCGAGCGAAGGGCGGGCCAGCGTCGCAGAGGTCACGACGATTCCCGCGTCGTCGAGTGCGGCCAGCACGGGAGGCAACGCCCGCGCGCCGTTATCGGTCCGGCCACGGACCGTGCACCCGTCCATGGTGATCTCGCGTAGCTCCGGCACCCGTTGCAGCACCGCGCGTGCTCTGCCGTCGGACTCGGCCAGCTCGACCTGCACCGCGTCACCGCGCAGCTCGCTCTTGAGTTCCTCCGGGGTGCCCGCGGCGACCACTGTGCCGTGGTCGACGATCGCCAGCCGGTCGGCGAGGTGGTCGGCCTCGTCGAGGTAGTGCGTGGTGAGCAGCACCGTCATCTGCTCGTCACCGGCCATCCTGGCGATCTCGTGCCACATCTCGCTCCGGGCCTGGGGGTCGAGACCCGTCGTCGGCTCGTCGAGGAAGAGCACCTGCGGGCGGTGCATCAGCCCCAGCGCGACGTCCAGCTTGCGCGCCATCCCGCCGGAGTACGTACCCACCAGCCGCTCCGCGGCGTCGGCCAGGCCGAACCTGCCGATGAGCTCACGGGCCCGCGCCTTGGCGTCACGGCGGGACATCCCGTGCAGGCGGCCCGCGAGCAGCAGATTCTCGCTCGCGGTCCCCCTCGGATCCGTACCGGGCTTCTGCGCCACGAACCCGATCGCCTGGCGCACCCGGTCCGGCTCCGCCGCAACGTCGAAGCCTGCGGCGCGTGCCGACCCCGAGTCCGCGACGGACAGCGTGGAGAGAATCTTCACCGTGGTGGACTTGCCTGCCCCGTTCGGGCCGAGCAGCCCGAAAACGGTCCCCTTCGCAGCGGAAAAGCTCAGCCCCCGCAACGCGGTGACCGGGGGTTTGTTCCTGCCTGCCGAGTAGGTCTTGACCAGATCAACGGCTTCCAGAGCCGTTTCCGCTCGCCGAACCACAACCATCGCCGCACACCCTTGTCAGAACGTGGTGTGACTCCCACCTTCCTGGTGTCACCGGACACAAGGAGGCTGAATGGCGAGGGCGGAACCCTACGGTGAGATGTCGCAGCCGAAGGTAACAAGGGCGCGCGAGCAGTTGCAACCAAATTCTCCGCGCGGAGCGGGCCCGACGGCCCCCGCCAACTCAGTGCCGACGCGCCCTAGAGCAGGTGGTCGGCCTTGCCGGCCTTGATGTCACGGATGAGCATGCGGAGGGCTTCGCGGGTGTCGGTCACGTAGGCGTCCTCGGCACCGGCCACGGCGATGTAGGCGTTGCCCTGGTCATCGGTACCTATGCGGAAGCAGTTGTTGCCTTCGCCGCAGAAGGGTTCTTCCCAGTTGATGTCTCGCATGGTGACCTTTCTAGAGTGAGCGCTCGATGTTGCGGATGAAGTCACGCGAAGCCGGGACCGACAGCGACGCGTTGTCCATCCAGTCCAGATGGGCACGGTACTTCGCGAGCTGGGCTTCGGCGTGCGTGAATTCCGGGCCGTGGGCAGAGTCCAGCTGCACCGTGTCGAGCTGAGGTACGACGCCTCCGGCGTACAGGAGAGCATGTCCAGCGCCCGGGAACGCGCCGACCTCCACCGGGAGGACCCGCACGTCGACTCCCTCGCGTTCCGACACGTGGCACAAATGCTTGAGCTGGTGGCGCATGACGTCGGCTCCGCCGAACCTCATACACAGCGCTGCCTCGTGAACGTATGCCACATAGGTGGGTGGCTCAGGCCGCTCGAAGACCTGCTGGCGCTCCATGCGGTGGGCGACGCGCAATTCGATTTCGAGTCGTGTCGGCGGCGGCAAGACGGCAGTGAAGACGGCTCGGGCGTAGTCCTCGGTCTGGAGCAGACCCGGAACGTGGACCGTCTGCGTGGTGCTAATGCGTGCGGCATGCCATTCGAGCTCCGCGATATCCAGCAGCCCGGCGGCGAGCGTGCCCCGGTACCGCTCCCACCAGCCGCGCTCCCGGTTCGCGGCCATGTCGACCAGGGCGTCAACGTACGACTCGTCCGGGCAGGCGTAATTGCAGGCCAGAGTGCGCACACGATCAAGGGAGACCGGCCTGATGCCGCCCTCCATATTGGAGATCCGCGTCCGGTCGATGCCCAATAGCCCCGCGGCGTATTCGGTGGTGGCCCCGGCAGCGAGACGCATCTTGCGCAGCTCGGCACCAAGTCGCTGCTGGCGCACCGTTGGTGTGGTCCTGGTCGGCATGCAGCCCCTTCCCGCGCGGTGGTCGGGGTCAGTCTGCCTCTGCGCGGCCACGCCAGTCCATCACGGGTAGGGGTAATTACCCCTCAGCGAGGTGGACACTGTGCCAGGCACTCCCTACAGTCAGTAACGCAACGCTTACGCTCCACGCAGTCGGAAGCGCATCGCGCGAGCCTGCCCGCGACCTCCTGCCCTGGGAGAGGCGGGCCCGCGCCAGGGAGACAGGCCACTGACTGCCGTGCCATCAATCAACCCTCTGCAACAGGGAGTTGCCATGCCCGAAGCCGTGACCGTCTGCCCGCACCCCGTCGACACCCGCACACCTCGCGTGCCGGAAAACCTGGCCTATAGCCTCACCCTTCCCGCCGCGCTCGCCAGTCCGGCCGTTGCGCGCTCTGCCGCCCGTACGATCCTGGAGGCGCACGGCCTGTATGACGTGACCGCCGCCGCGATCCAGGTGATCGGTGAACTCGCGGCCTGTGCCTGCCTCTTCACGCCGTCCGACAACGTCTACCTGTCGCTGCGCTATCGCGACGACGCGCTGCGCATCAGCCTTTACGACGGGCACCCACGCCACACCCACCGCCGTCTCGCAGCGGCCTGCGACGGCAGGCGGCGGTCCCTGCTCCTGCTGCTGGCCTGTGTGATGCGTGCCTGCGACGGTGAGTGGGGGTTCGGGGCGTCCCAGGAGCCCGGCGACGGGACCCGGTTGTGGGCCGTGCTGCCGCGCAAAGGGGCGCGGGCGTACGGGCAGGTGGCGTGACGCCGAGGGGCCCCGATGCCGGGCGCACCCTCGGCGTACGCGGACGCGATGTCGCCACCCGCGCCTACACGACCAGGCTCACCAGCGCCGCCACCGCGAACCCCGCGACCGACAGCACCGATTCCAGCACCGTCCAGGACTTCAGGGTGTCGCGTTCCGAGATGCCGAAGTACTTGCTGACCATCCAGAAGCCGCCGTCGTTCACATGCGAGGCGAAGATCGAACCGGCCGAGATCGCCATGATGATCAGGGCCAGTTGGGCCGGGGACAGGCCCTGGCCCTCGACGAGGGGGACGACGATGCCGGCTGTGGTGACGATGGCGACGGTGGCCGAGCCCTGGGCTACGCGGAGGACGAGGGAGAGCAGGTAGGCGAGGACGATGACGGGGAGGCCGACGTGGTGGAAGGTGTCGGAGAGGGCGGTGGCGACGCCGCTGCCCTTGAGGACGGCGCCGAAGACACCGCCGGCGCCGACGACCAGGATGATGTTGCCCACCGGCTTCAACGACGCGGTGGAGACGGTCTCCAGGGACTTGCGGGACCAGCCGCGGCGGATGCCCAGCAGGTAGTACGACATCAGCAGGGCGATCGACAGGGCCACGAAGGGGTGGCCGAAGAACTCGATCACCGAGCGGCCGGCCGAGGGCGCCAGGGCGATGGAGGAGAAGGTCGCCAAGAGGATGAGGAGCAGCGGGGTGCCGATGATGGTGAGGACGGTGCCGAGGGAGACCGGCTCCTCGTGTGTCGTGAGGCCGGCCGCGGCCTTTTCCCGGGTGACCGCGGCCCTGGCCTCGTCGGCGGCCTCGACCATGTCCTGCGGGACGTCCACGAAGAGGCGCTTGCCGATCCAGGCCGCGTAGCCCCAGGCGGCGAGCACGGCCGGGATGCCGCAGATGAGGCCCATGAGGATGATCCAGCCCAGGTCGACCTTGAACAGGCCGGCGGCGGCGACCGGGCCGGGGTGCGGCGGCAGGAAGGCATGCGTCATGGAGAGGCCCGCGAGGAGCGGCATGCAGTAGAGGAGGATCGACTTGCCGGACCTCTTGGCCGCCGCGTAGACGATCGGGGCGAGGACGAAGATGCCGACGTCGAAGAAGACGGGGATGCCGAAGATCAGGCCGGTCAGGCCCATGGCGAGGGGTTCGCGCTTCTCGCCGAAGAGGCGGAGCAGCCGGGTGCTCAACACCTCGGCGCCGCCGGAGACTTCGAGGATCGCGCCGAGCATGGTGCCCAGGCCGATGATGATGGCGACATGCCCGAGGATGCCGCCCATGCCGGTCTCGATCAGCGAGACGGCGTCGGACTTCTGGACCGTGCCGAAGAGTTCGGTGACGGAGAGGCCGGCGGCGAGGCCCACCGCGATGGAGACCGTCAGCAGTGCCACGAACGGCTGTAGCCGGACCTTGATGATCAGGACGAGGAGCAGGGCGATGCCCAGGGCGGCGACCGTCAGCAGCCCCGCGGTGCCCGGTATCAGGGCGAGCAGTCCACCGGTGTGCGGTGGTGGTGGAGGGGCGGCCGGGGCGGCGGTCGTGGCGGCGAGGTACATGGGGGCACTCCGTTGGCAGGCAGAGGTTTTCCAGGTAGGGGGGACCGCGGCAGGGCGCCCCTACGGTGCGGGGTGCCCTGCCGTGCGGCGGATGGTGCGGACGTACTAAAGGCACAGCGGGTGGCTCACTAAAGGCGCGGCGGGTGGCTCAGCTCAGGACGGCGAGGGCGTCGATCTCGATGAGGAGCCCCGCGGGCAGACCGACGTAGACGGTGGTGCGGGCGGCGGGGGCCTCCTTGAGGCCCTGCTCCTCGAAGTAGGCGTTGTAGATCTCGTTCATCTCGGCGAAGTGCGCCACGTCGGTGAGGTAGACGCGGATCATCATCGCGTCGTCCCAACTGGCGCCGCCCTCTTCGAGGATGGCCTTGACGTTGGCGAGGGTCTGCAGGGTCTGCTCGCGCAGGGTGGGGCCGGCCGGGGTGGGGGCCTGGCCCTCGACGGCGGGGAGGAAGCCGACCTGGCCCGCGACCTGGAGGATGTTGCCCTTCTTGACGCCGTGGGAGAACTTCGCGGGCGGGGTGGTGTGGGTGGCCGGGGTGAGCGCGGTCTTCTCGGTCATGGTGTTCAGGCTTCCTCTGCGGGGTCGGTGGCTGACGGGGGGACGGCGGTTCCGGAGTACTCCCTGCTGATGGCGTCGGCGGTGCGGCGGACCAGCGGGAGCAGTCTGAGGAGTTCCTCGGCGCTGACGACGACATTCGGCGCGGAGACCGACATGGCGGCGACCAGACGCCCGTCCGCGCCGCGGACGGGGGCCGCGACGCAGTTGATGGACTCCTCGTGGCCACCGAGGTCGGTGGCCCAGCCCTGTTCGCGGACCTTGGCCAGCTCGGCGAGGAACGCCGTGGCGTGCGGGGTCGAACGGGACGTGTAGTGGGGGTAGTCGAGCTTCTCGGCGAGGGCGCGGCGCTCGGGTTCGGGGAGGTCGGCGAGGAGCAGCTTGGCGACCGCGGCGACGGTGATCGCGACGGGTTTGCCGATCCGGGAGTACATCCGGACCGGGTAGCGGCTCTCCACCTTGTCGATGTAGAGGACCTCGTTCTCCTCGTGGACCGCGAGGTGGACGGTGTGTCCGCATTTCTCGTTGAGTTCGACGAGGTGGGGGTGGGCGATCTCGCGTACGTCGAGGCTTTCGACGGCCTGCTGGGCGAGCGCGAAGAGCCGGGCGCCGAGGCGGTAGCGCTGGTCGGACTGGCGGTAGACGAAGCCGTGTTCGTGGAGGGTGCGCAGCAGCCGGAGAGCGGTGGACTTGTGGACGCCGAGCCGGTCGGCGACCTGTCCCAGGTCGGCGGGCCCCTCGGCGAGCAGCGGCAGAATGCCCAGCGCGCGGTCGACGGTCTGACTCATACCGGCACCTCGCTCCGCCCGGCGTCGCCCTCGCCCGGCGCGCGCCTCCCGGTGGTTCTCTCGCATCGCTCGTTCACTGCGTAGGTACCTCCTCGTCGGCCCTGCGGCCGGATACGTCGGCGTCGGTCCAGCCGGGACCGAGGTGCAGTCTCTCCCAGGCCGTGTCGTCGAGGGCGGCCAAGCGGTCGGCGTACGGCCGGCTCGGCGGGGTGGCGAGATCGCCGGGGACGGTGAGGGCGGCGGCGGCCCACAGATGGCCGTGCCGGAGGCGGTCGCGGTCCGGGAGGCCGCGGAGGGTGGCGGAGAGGAAGCCGGCGGCGAAGGCGTCGCCGGCGCCGGTGGCTGCCACGAGGTCGACGTTCAGGGCGGGCACGAAGGTGGCGGTGGCGTCGTCGCGGCGTCCGTCCAGCTCTCCCGTACGCCGGAGGTCCGTCTCTCCCGTACGCCGGAGGTCCGTCTCTCCCGTACGCCGGAGGTCCGTCTCTCCTGTACGCCGGAAGTCCGGCCCTCCCGTTCGCCGGAACACTGTGGCTCCGGCCCTGCCCTGTTTGACGACCAGGAGTTGCGGTTCCGGCAGTGCGCGGCGGATGGCCCGGGGACCGTGCAGGCCCCAGGCGTCCCGGGCCTCGTCGTCGCCCACGAACACGAGGTCCGCGCCACGCGCGAGGTCGAGCAGTACCCGGGCCCGTGCGGTGTCGCGCCACAGCCCCGGCCGGTAGTTGACGTCGAAGGAGAGCAGGGGGCGCCCGGGGCGGCGGGCGGTCAGTTCCCGCAGCAGGCCGAGGCAGTCCGCGGAGAGCGCCGCCGTGATGCCGGACAGATGCAGGATGCGGCCGGCGCGGAGGGCGGCCGCATCCAGGCCGTCCGCCGTCATGGCGGAGGCGGCGGAACCGGCGCGGTAGTAGGCGACTTCGTGGGTGTCGGTGGCGCGGTCGCCGGCGGTGCGGAAGTAGACGCCGGTGGGACGCAGCGGGTCGCGCCGGACATGGGCGACGTCGACGCCGCAGTCGGCGATGGCGGTCAGGAGGTGGTCGCCGAAGCCGTCGGAGCCGACCCGGGAGATCCAGCGGGTGGTGTGGCCGGTGCGGGCGAGGGTGCAGGCGACGTTGGATTCGGCGCCGCCGATGGCGCGGTCGAAGGAGGGGACGTCGGCGAGCCGCCCGGGGAGACGGGGCAGGAAGGTGACCATGGACTCGCCGAGGCAGACGACATCGACGACCGGGACGGACGCGCCGTCCGGGCCGGTGGTGCCGCTGACGTCCGGGGGCTGGATCACGATCGGTTCCGCTCCTTCGCTGCGGTGCGTGCCGGGCCGGGAGCCTCGGTGTTCCGGCCGTTTCCCGCCGTGTTTCCCACCATTGACCGGGCAATGCTGCGGATGTTAGACAGCGGTTAGCGATACGCGCAATGAGCGTTGCAGATGGTGCAACATGATCTTTTGAGGAGGCCGCATGGCCGGCGAACGGCTCGCGCAGGGACTCAAGGGACTCGCGGACGAACGGGTCGATCACCGCTTCAAGGGCCTCCCCCCGGACGCCGACGGCCGGACCGTCGGCGAGCTGGCCGCCGAGCGCCGCAACCTCTTCGGTGACGGTTTCACCACCCCCGTCCTCGCCCTCTCCGCCGAGTCGGTCGAGCACAACCTCGCCCTCATGGAGACCTACTCCACCCGGCACGGCCTGGCCTTCGCCCCGCACGGCAAGACCTGCATGGCCCCGCAGCTCTTCGCCCGCCAACTGGAGCACGGCGCCTGGGGCATCACCGCCGCCGTCCCCCACCAGGCCCGCGTCTACCGCACCTTCGGTATCCAGCGGATCTTCCTGGCCAACCAGGTGGTGGACGCGGCCGCGCTGCGCTGGCTCGCCGCCGAGCTGGCCGCCGACCCCGACTTCCGCTTCCTCTGCTACGTCGACTCGCTGCGCGGAATCGAGCTGATGGACACCGCGCTGCGCGAGGCCGGTGCGGTCCGCCCGGTGGACGTGGTCGTCGAGCTCGGCGCCGGGGAGGGCGCCCGTACCGGGGTCCGTACCGAGGCCGAGTGCCTCGAACTCGCCGACGCCATCGCGGGCGTGGACACCCTCCGCCTGGTCGGCGTGGCCGGCTACGAGGGCGAGGTCCCCGACGCCACCGCTGAGCGGGTGGACGCCTGGATGCGCCGACTGGTCGCGCTGGCCGCGGAGTTCGACAAGGCGGGCCGGTTCGCCGACCTCGACCAGATCGTCATCAGCGCCGGCGGCAGCGCCTGGTTCGACACGGTCGCCGAGGTCTTCGCCGAGATCCCGGAGCTGTCAGCCCCGGTCCTCAAGCTGCTGCGCTCGGGCGCGTATGTCTCGCACGACGACGGGCACTACCGCCGGCTGACCCCCTTCAACCGCGTCCCGGAGGAGGGCGCCCTGCAGCCCGCCTTCCGCCTCTGGGCACAGGTCGTCTCCCGCCCCACGCCCGAGCAGGCATTCCTCAATGCGGGCAAGCGCGATGCGGCGTACGACCTGGATCTGCCGCGGGCCCTGGTCGTACGGTCCGGCCGGGACGGCAGCCTGCGCCCGGCGGACGGGCTCACCGTCACCAAGCTGTCCGACCAGCACGCCTGGGTCAGCACCGAGCGGGCCGGCGACCTGGAGGTCGGCGACTGGGTCGGGCTGGGGCTGTCGCACCCCTGCACGTCCTTCGACAAGTGGCAGCTGATTCCGCTGGTCGAAGAGGACGGCACGGTCACGGACTTCATCCGCACCTTCTTCTAGGCCTGCTTCTTCCAGGACCTGCCCGGCGGGGCCGCCCCCGGCCCCGCCCGGCTCCCCGGGCCGGAGCTCCGCGCCCGCCCCCGGACCGCCGGCGGTGCGCGCCGATCCCCCGCGGCGCGCGCCGCCGGCCCCACGCCCCTGCGACCGCACGTCCCCTGGGCACCGAGGCACTGACAGAGCGAGCCGCCGAGGTACCGAGAGAGGCAGGCTTCACCATGGACACCGTGTTCCGCGACGTACGCGTCATCGACGGGTCCGGCGGGCCGTCCTACCGCGCCGATGTCGCCCTGTCCGGCGGCCGGATCGCCGAGATCCACCGCGAGTCGGACGGGGGCCCCCGTCCGGGCGCCGCCCGTGTGGTGGAAGGCCAGGGCCTCGCCCTCTCCCCCGGCTTCATCGATATGCACGCGCACAGCGACCTCGCGCTGCTGCGGGACCCCGGGCACGAGGCGAAGGCCGCCCAGGGCGTCACCCTCGAAGTCCTCGGCCAGGACGGTCTGTCGTACGCGCCGGTCGACGACCGCACCCTCGCCGAGGTCCGCGCCCAGATCGCCGGCTGGAACGGCGGAGCGCCCGGGGACACCTCCCTCGACTTCAACTGGCGCACCGTCGGCGGCTACCTCGACCGCCTCGACCACGGCTTCGACGGCCAGGGCATCGCCGTCAACGCCGCCTATCTCGTCCCGCAGGGCACCGTACGGATGCTCGCCGTCGGCTGGGACGACCGCGCGGCCACCGCCGAGGAGCTGGCACGGATGCGGCAGCTGGTCGCCGAGGGCCTGGAACAGGGCGCGGTCGGGCTGTCCTCCGGTCTGACCTACACCCCCGGCATGTACGCCTCCGACGCCGAACTGACCGAACTGTGCCGGGTGGTGGCCCGCTACGACGGCTACTACTGCCCGCACCACCGCTCGTACGGCGCCGGCGCCCTCCAGGCGTACGAGGAGATGGTGGCCCTCACCCGTGAGGCCGGCTGTGCGCTGCATCTGGCGCACGCCACCATGAACTTCGGCGTCAACGAGGGCCGCGCGCCCGAGCTGCTGGCGCTCCTGGACCGCGCGCTGGACGCCGGCGCGGACCTCACCCTGGACACCTATCCGTACACTCCCGGCTGTACGACCCTGGTCGCCATGCTGCCGAGCTGGGCGAGCGAGGGCGGTCCCGGGGTGATCATGGCCCGCCTCCGGGACGAGACGACGGCCGCCCGCATCCGGCACGTCATGGAGGTGGAGGGCGCCGACGGCTGTCATGGGGTACCCATCGACTGGGACACCATCGAGATCTCCGGTGTCTCGGACCCCGCGCTGGCTGACCACGTCGGCAAGACCGTCGCCCGTAGTGCCGCGGAGCGCGGTGAGGAGCCGTGGCAGACCGCCCGCCGGCTGCTGATCGAGGACCGCCTCGGTTCGACGATCCTGCAGCACGTCGGCCACGAGGACAACGTCCGCCGGATCATGCGCCACCGGGTGCACACCGGCGGCAGCGACGGCATCCTCCAGGGCGACAAGCCGCATCCGCGCGCGTACGGCACCTTCCCCCAGTACCTGGGCAAGTACGTCCGCGAGCTGGGGGTGCTGTCGCTGGAGGAGTGTGTCGCGCATCTGACGGCCCGTCCGGCCGCCCGGCTGCGGCTCCCCGACCGCGGCCTGGTGCGCGAGGGCTACCGCGCCGACCTGGTCCTCTTCGACCCGGAAACGGTCGCCGCCGGCTCCACCTTCGACGCCCCGCGCACTCTTCCCACCGGCATCCCGCATGTGCTGATCGACGGCCGGTTCGTGATGGAGGACGGGCGGCGGACTAGCGTGCTCGCGGGGCGGGCGGTGCGGCGGACGGCGTCAGGCCGGGGCTGAGGTCAGCCGGGCGGCGGCAGCTGCCCTTCGGCCGCGCGCAGCACCAGCCGCTCGATCTCGGGCCCGCTGCTCGTCAGATGGGCCCCCAACTGCTGGGTGAGCGCGATCCGTTCCGGTGTGACACGGCCGGCGTAGAAGACGACCGGACCGGTGTAGCGGCCCTCGCGCCGCAGCCGCCCGATGTGCTCCAGGCCCTCCCGCGGATTGGTTCCCCTGTCGATGTCGGAGACGACCATCGTCGGTGTCCCGACGGCGAGGGCGGCGTCCGCGGCCTGGGAATCCTCGGCGATCCGCACCACGGCGCCCGCCGCCCGGAAGGCGTTGACCAGCGTCTCGTTGTTCCGCGGATGGTCGTCCACCCACAGGATGTGCACACCGCGCAGCACCTGGTCAGCCGCGCGGGGTGCCGCGGTCCACGCCGGCGGCACCGTGCCGTACAGCTGCCCCTGAGGCGGACGCGCCTGGACGTACGGGGCGGGCTCCGGCGGCACCGGAGCCGGGAGCGAGGCCCCTTCGCGCAACCGCCGCAGCAGCTCGTCGGAGCGGGGCAGCGCCACCAGCCCCTCGATCAGCGAGGTGAACTCCTGGTCGGACACCATCTCCGGGAACCCGCTGGGCAGTTGGCGCTCCAGCCGGCTCAGGGTCTCGCCCCGTGCCGCGGTGCTCAGGTTCTGCTCCGGCAGGTCGTGCTCGCGCAGAAAGCGGTTCACCCGGGGCAGCTCCGCCTCGGGAACCGATTGCGGTGTCCGCAGCAGCCGGCGCACCTGCTGATAGGTACGGAACTCGGCGATCACATCGCCCACACCGGCCCCCGGGGCACCGGCCACCATCCGGTAGAAGTCGGGGTAGAAGTACTGCAGCAGCAACGTCCTGACCACCGCCTCGGGCGGGAAGTCCTCCCACATCGGATTGAGCGTCGCCTCCAGCACGAAGCCGTTCACCAGACGCTTGATGCGGCGCGGATTGCGGGCCGAGCGCTCCGCGAGCAGGGTGGTCAGCCGCTCGTCCAGGAGCTGGTCGATCCCGACGGCGCGGGCGCAGCGGTCGATGTACTCCCGGACACCCCGCTGGTCGGGGACCGGAATGCGATAGCTGGTCTGGAAGATTTTTTCCATGAAGGCCGAAGCGGCGGGCGACAGATCACGTAACAGCCCGTTGGGCGCCAGCGCCGAACGGTCGCAGCCGATGACGAACTCCAGCCCCGGCACGTCCAGATAGACCTTCACCGCCTCGCAGACGGCGAGCACCGTCTCCTCCGAGCAGCGGTCGAGGTCGTCGATGAAGACGACCAGGAGCCGGCGCGGCCGGAAGTCGTCGGTCTGCGACCACTCCTGCACCAGTTCCCCGATCGCCCCGCGCATCTCGTTGCGGGCCTGGGAGTTGACGGACAGGCTGCGCCACAGCTCGTCGACCAGGCCGGCCACCCCGAGCGGCCCGGCGGCGACCGTCAGCACGGACCGTACGGCCCGCAGCAGTGCGCGCCGCTCGGAGATCCGCTGCAGTCCGCGCCGCAGCACCCGCCGGTCGAACCGCATCAGTACGGACTTGATCAGCCCTTCCAGCGCGTCGGCGCCGGTCGAGGTCCAGGCGTTGTACCAGACGGTGTGCACCTCGGGGGCCTGCGCCAGCTCCGCGTCGACCAGCCGCATCAGGCTGCTCTTGCCCATACCCCAGCCGGCGTCGACGGCGAGGGTGAAGGGGGTGGAGTCGCGGGAGGCAACCAGGAGCCCGGCGAGGCGGCGGGCGGCCCGGCCGGCGCCGAGCAGATCCGCTCCGGACTCGACCACCGGCTCATCGTTGAGCAGCGCGAACGGGCCGGGTGACGAGGGTGCGGCCAACAGCGGTGCGGCAGCCCCCCCCCCCCGTCACCGGGCGTGAGGAACTCCACACCGTCCGCTGATCAACGTGGGGAAAAACACCGGGCGGCCACCGAAACACGCCCGTAAGGTGGCGGACATGCAGGTGATCCAGTCAACGAAGCTCTCCAACGTCTGCTACGAGATCCGTGGCCCGGTGCTCGAGGAGGCCATGCGGCTGGAGGCGGCGGGTCACCGCATCCTCAAGCTCAACACCGGAAACCCGGCAGCGTTCGGCTTCGAGTGCCCGCCCGAGATCCTGGAGGACATCCTCCGCACGGTCGGGACGGCGCACGGCTACGGGGACGCCAAGGGCCTGCTCTCCGCCCGCCGCGCGGTGATGCAGCACTACCAGACGCAGGGCATCGACCTCTCCGTCGACGACATCTACCTGGGCAACGGCGTCTCCGAGCTGATCCAGATGTCGATGCAGGCCCTGCTGGACGACGGCGACGAGGTGCTGGTCCCAGCCCCGGACTATCCGCTGTGGACGGCGTCCGTATCGCTCTCCGGCGGTACGGCCGTGCACTACCGCTGCGATGAGCAGGCGGACTGGATGCCGGACCTCGCCGACATCGAGCGCAAGGTCACCGACCGCACCAAGGCCATCGTCGTCATCAACCCGAACAACCCCACGGGTGCCGTGTACGACGACGAGCTGCTGCGCGGTATCGCGGAGATCGCCCGCCGGCACAACCTGATCGTCTGCGCCGACGAGATCTACGACAAGATCCTCTACGACGGTGTCACCCACACCCCCTTCGCCTCGCTCGCCCCCGACCTGCTGACCCTGACCTTCAACGGGCTGTCCAAGTCGTACCGGGTGGCGGGCTACCGCAGCGGCTGGATGGCGGTCTGCGGCCCGAAGGCACATGCCTCCTCGTACATCGAGGGGCTGACGATCCTCGCCAATATGCGGCTGTGCGCCAATATGCCGGCCCAGCACGCGGTGGCCACCGCCCTCGGTGGCCGTCAGTCGATCAACGATCTGGTGCTGCCCGGCGGCCGGCTGCTGGAGCAGCGCGACACGGCGTACGAGCTGCTGACACAGATCCCGGGCGTCAGCTGCGTCAAGCCCAAGGGCGCGCTGTACGCCTTCCCGCGGCTGGACCCCAAGGTCTACAAGGTCAAGGACGACCGGCAGATGGTGCTCGATCTGCTGCGCGAGGAGAAGATCATGATCGTGCACGGCACCGGCTTCAACTGGCCGGAGCCCGATCACTTCCGCCTGGTCACGCTTCCCAGCAAGGACGATCTGGCCGATGCCGTCACCCGGATCGGCTCCTTCCTCGACGGTTACGGACAGTACTGACCCGGAGCAATTTTCTGTACGCGCCACAACTTTAGACAGTGTCTAAGCTAGGATGGTCTCCTAGACGTTTTCAGGAGGCCGTCCCATGTACGAACCGATCCGCACCAAGTCGGTCCACACCATGGCCGCCGCCCCGGAGATCCCGCACCGCTCACGCGAACAGGAGCTGGACATCCGGCTCGCCGGACAGCTGACCGCCCTGCTCACCGTCACCGATGAGCTGCATGCGCTGGCGACGCGGACGGACGGCGGCGCGCAGGGCACCGGGCCGGACGGTGCCGCGCTGGACGGTGCCGCGCTGGCCGCCGCCGCCGAGCGCATCGCCGAGCAGGTCGCGCGGCTGAGCGGCGGCCACTATCCGCTGCGCGCCGAGCCCACCGACGGCGGCGCCCCGGCCCGGACCGAGGCCCTCCAGCAGCGCGCTCACACCCTGGCCGGGAACGCCCTTGCGGTCGCCACCTCCCGGGGCGACTCCGCGGCCATGGCCCTGGCAGCGGAGCGGATGGAGGCCCACACCGCAGCACTGCGGGACCGGGACCTCGCCACGGCCTGAGGCCGGGGGGCGGCGGGACGTCGCTGAGGCCGGGGGCGGCGAGACGTCGCGGCCTGAGCCCGGGGCGGACGGGACCCCGCGGCCTGGAGGCGCCACGCCCCCGCATCACTCCACCGGCCCAACCGGCCGGCATCTCTTTCTGCGCACGGTCCGTGGCGTCGCCCGGTCACAGGGCGGGCGCCCATGCGCCGGGCACCCACGAGCCGGGGCCCCGCACCTCTCGTGCGGGGCCCCGGCCTGGGCGGTGTGCGCGGCGGTGACTAGCCGAGCCGCTGGACCAGTGCGCGGTACTCGTCCCACAGCTCCTTCGGCGTGTGGTCACCGAAGGTGTTGAGGTGCTCGGGGATCAGCGCCGCCTCCTCGCGCCACACGTCCTTGTCGACGGTGAGCAGGAAGTCGAGGTCGGCGTCGTCGAGGTCGAGGCCCTCGGTGTCCAGCGCCTCCTTCGTGGGCAGCACACCGATGGCGGTCTCGACGCCCTCGGCCTTGCCTTCCAGCCGCTCGACGATCCACTTGAGCACCCGGCCGTTCTCGCCGAAGCCCGGCCACACGAAGCGGCCCTTGTCGTCCTTGCGGAACCAGTTGACGTAGTAAATCTTCGGCAGCTTGGACTGGTCCTTGTCGGCACCGACCTTGACCCAGTGGCCCATGTAGTCGCCCATGTTGTAACCGCAGAACGGCAGCATGGCGAACGGGTCCCGGCGCAGCTCGCCGACCTTGCCCTCGGCCGCGGCGGTCTTCTCGCTGGCGACATTGGCGCCCATGAAGACCCCGTGCTGCCAGGTCAGCGACTCGGTCACCAGCGGCACGGCGCTGGCGCGACGGCCACCGAAGAGGATCGCCGAGATCGGCACGCCCTTGGGGTCCTCCCACTCCGGCGCGATGATCGGGCACTGGCCGGCCGGGACGGTGAAGCGGGCGTTGGGGTGGGCGGCCGGGGTCTCGGACTCCGGCGTCCAGTCGTTGCCCTTCCAGTCGGTCAGATGGGCGGGCTTCTCCTCGGTCATGCCCTCCCACCAGACATCGCCGTCGTCGGTGAGCGCGACATTGGTGAAGACGGAGTTGCCCCACATCGTCTTCATGGCGTTGGCGTTGGTGTGCTCGCCGGTGCCGGGCGCGACACCGAAGAAGCCGGCCTCGGGGTTGATGGCGTAGAGGCGGCCGTCCTCGCCGAAGCGCATCCAGGCGATGTCGTCACCGATGGTCTCGACGGTCCAGCCGGAGATCGTCGGCTCCAGCATCGCGAGGTTGGTCTTGCCGCAGGCGCTCGGGAAGGCGGCGGCGACGTACTTGGACTCGCCCTGCGGCGGGGTGAGCTTGAGGATCAGCATGTGCTCGGCGAGCCAGCCCTCGTCACGCGCCATGACGGAGGCGATACGCAGCGCGTAGCACTTCTTGCCGAGCAGGGCGTTGCCGCCGTAGCCGGAGCCGTAGGACCAGATCTCGCGGTCCTCGGGGAAGTGCGAGATGTACTTGGTGGAGTTGCACGGCCACGGCACATCGGCCTCGCCCTCGGCCAGGGGCGCGCCCAGGGAGTGCACCGCCTTGACGAAGAAGCCGTCCTCGCCGAGCTCGTCGAGGACCGGCCGGCCCATGCGCGTCATGGTGCGCATCGAGACCGCGACATAGGCGGAGTCGGTGATCTCCACGCCGATCGCGGAGAGCGGGGAGCCGAGCGGGCCCATACAGAACGGGACGACGTACATCGTCCGGCCGCGCATCGCACCGCGGAAGATGCCCTGCTCACCGGCGATGCTGCCGTCTCCACCGGTAAAGATGGCCCGCATTTCGGCGGGGTCCTTCCAGTGGTTCGTGGGGCCGGCGTCCTCCTCCTTCGCGGAGCAGATGAAGGTGCGGTCCTCGACACGCGCCACGTCCGAGGGGTCGGAGGCCGCGTAGTACGAGTTGGGGCGCTTGATCGGGTCGAGCTTCTTGAACGTGCCCTTGTCGACGAGCTCCTCGCACAGACGCTCGTACTCCGCCTCCGAGCCGTCACACCAGACGACCCGGTCGGGCTGGGTGATCGCTGCGATCTCGTCGACCCAGGAGATGAGCTCCTGGTGACGGGTGAGGACGGGGGGAGCCGCGTTGTCGCGCGCCACGATCGCTCCTAGATGAGGGTGTGGACGAATTTATGCCCGATTTAGCCGGGAAAATCCGCTTCTTTAGATGTCTACCCCTTGGGGGCTGCGACCCGGATGCTTCGTGACCGCTCATCCGGTGCCGACCGCACTCATTTGATCATCCGACCGTTATGGGGTTCTGTCCAGAGGGCGCCTTCGTGACCGTCACCACTTCGGCACGAATCCGTAACTTACGGTCGCGTAGGTAGCATTGCGCCATGACTTCCGCGCCCGACGCCGCCGAGAGCCAGCCCCCCTCCGCTCCGCCCGCGATCGCGGCGGTCGCCGCCGTGGCCGCACCCCTCAAACCCAGACTCCGCGGCTGGCTCCACGCCGGAATGTTCCCCGCCGTGCTCCTCTCCGGCGTCATACTCACCGCCCTCGCCGACAGCCCCCGCGGCCGCCTGGCCTGCGCGATCTACACCATGACCGCCTGTCTGCTCTTCGGGGTCAGCGCCCTTTACCACCGCGGCAATTGGGGCCCGCGCGCCGACGGCGTACTGCGCCGGCTCGATCACGCCAATATCTTCCTGATCATCGCGGGCACCTATACGCCGCTGACGATGCTGCTCATGCCAGGCTCCCGCGGACAGACGCTGCTCTGGGCGGTCTGGGCGGCCGCACTGGCCGGGATCCTCTTCCGGGTCTTCTGGGTCGGCGCTCCACGCTGGCTCTACACCCCCTGCTACATCGCCATGGGCTGGGCCGCCGTCTTCTTCCTGCCCGACTTCCTGCGCACCGGCGGCGTCGCCGTCCTCGTCCTGGTCATCGTCGGCGGGCTGCTCTACAGCGCCGGCGGCGTCATTTACGGGCTCAAGCGCCCCAACCCCTCACCCCGGTGGTTCGGCTTCCACGAGGTCTTCCACTCCTTCACCCTGGCGGCCTTCGTCGTGCACTACGTCGGCATCTCCCTGGTGGCCTATACGCACTCCTGAGGCACCCCGGCCCGAGCGGCCGGCACCCCCGATCCCCCGCGCCCCGTGGCCGCGGCCTTCCCGGCCGCGGCCATGCGCCGTATCGGGACCTCCGCAGAACCAGGGTCGTCGCGGAACCGGAACCTTCACGGAACACCTCCCCACCCCCTGCACCTCACTCACAGTAACCATTCCCATGCCACAGCGTGACACACCCCACCGACAGTCAAAGCCGTGGAATGTCCGCGGCGCCGCTGACGGCCGTCTTGAGGCCCAACTCCCGTACGGGGCCGTACCCGCACGGGCCCGGCCGTGGCCTCCGGGACACCTGATGCCTGACAATGCTGCGCATGGTCTCCGCACGTACCTCTGCCACCACGCCGCCCGGAACTCCGAAGGTCGGGCTGCGGGAGCGGAAGAAGATCCAGACCCGGCAGGCGATCCGGCGGGCCGCCTACCGGCTCTTCGAGGAGCAGGGGTACGACGCGACCCCCATCGATCAGATCGCCGAGGCCGCCGATGTCTCGCCGAGCACGGTCTTCCGCTACTTCCCGACCAAGGAAGACATCGTGCTCACGGACGAGTACGACACCGTCTTGGAGGCCGGACTGCGGGCCCGTCCCGCGGACGAGCCGATGGTCGAGTCGATGCGGCGGGTCACGGTCGAGGCGCTGCGCGAGATCGCCGCTGCCGACCGCGGCGAACTCGTGCAGCGCATCCGGCTCATCCGTGAAGTCCCCGCGATCCGGGGCCGTACGGCCGAGAACACCGCCCGGGACGCCGCGTTGATCAGCGCCGTGCTGGCGGAGCGCACCGGCCGCCCCGCCGGTGATCTGGAGCTGCGGGTGATCAGCGCAGCGATCCTGGCCGCGCTCCAGGAGGCGATGCTGAACTGGGTCGAGGGCGGCGAGAGCGCCGAACTGGAGGCGCTGATCGACCAGACGATGGACGTGCTGGCGCGGGGCCTCACGCTCTGACGGCGGGGGTGCCCGGGGCCGGCGCGTCCGCCAGCCGGAAGAGCGCGCCGCTGTCCGCCCCCGCGCGTACCGTGCCGCCCGGTGAGGCCGGCTCCGTCACCCCGGCCTCCGGTTCGCCCAGGCGCGCCGCGAGTCGCGCCCGGAGGTACGACAACCGCGCGATACGGGCATCCAGGTCGGCGAGCCGGCGCCGGGCCACCGCCTCCACCGCCGCACAGCGGCCCGGGCGGGGTTCTTGAGAGAGCAGGTCCGGCACCTCGTCGGCCGGCACCCTGCCCAGCAGATGGGCGAAGGCCCGCACGTCCCCGACCGTCAGCCCCGCGTCCCGGAGCTCGCGCACCGCCCGCAGCCGCCGGATGTCCTCCTCGTCGTACACCCGGTGGCCGGACGGCGTCCTACGGGCCGTCACCAGCCCCTGCTGTTCGTAGTAGCGCAGCGCCCGCGGTGTCATTCCGGCAGCCGCAGCGGCGTCCCCGATGCGCATCTCCCCCTCCTTCGTCGCAGTGCTCAGTCCACCCGTTCCGGGCCCGGACGGCGCCCCGCACGCCCCCGACCACCGGCGTTCCGTGCGCTTTCGCTGGGCACGGCCGTGTCCCGCCCGCCCCCGTTGAGTACGTGCTCGATCCCTGCCGCCCCGTGGAGCAGGTCTTCGTCCGCGCCGGATCCGCCGATGAGTTGGAGTCCCAGCGGCAGCCCGTTGGCGGCGTGCCCCGCGGGCAGGCTGACGGACGGCAGTCCGGCGTTGCTCCACGGCAGGCACATGATCGAGGCGCCGGTGGTGGTGAGACCGGCGGGCGCGGGCCCGGTGGCCGACGGGGAGATCCACAGGTCGATACCGGCCGCGGCGCGGTCGGCCGCGAGCCGTGCGCGGAAGGTGTTGCGCCGTGTCCGGGCCGCCTCGTAGGCGGCGTCCTCGATGGTCCGGCCCTCCAGGATGGCCGCCGTGGTCTCCTGGCGATAGCGGTCGCCGAAGCGGGCGAACCAGTCCTGGTGCGCCCGCGCCACTTCGTAGCGGTTCATCGTGCGCAGCTGCTCCACGATCTGCTCGAAGTCGTCCATCACCGGCACCTCGTGGACGGCATACCCCGCGGACCGCAGCAGCTCCCGCTGCTCCTCGAAGGCGCGCAGGGCCTCGTCGCCGGCGCGCTCCAGGTAGGGACCGGCCGGCACGCCCAGCACCGGGCGGGGCCCGCGCCCCGCCGGATCCCTCCACCGGGCACTCCGGCCGGCTTCGTTCGGCGGGTGTCCCCTCTGCCACCCGTCGACCAGCGCCGATGCCGCCAGGGCGACACCCGCCACCTCCGTGGCGTAGCAGCCGAGGGTGTCGAAACTCGCGGCGTTGGGGATCACCCCGTCGACCGGTATCCGCCCGTAGCTCGGCTTGAAGCCGACCACTCCGCAGTACGCGGCGGGCCGGATCATCGAGCCGACGGTCTGCGTCCCGATGGCCAGCGGCACCATCCCGGCGGCTACGGCGGCCGCCGAACCGCTGCTCGAACCGCCGGGCGTATGCGCCGGGTTGTGCGGATTGCGGGTCGGGCCCGGGGCCGTGACGGCGAACTCCGCGGTGACGGTCTTGCCCGCGACCAGCGCACCGGCGGCGCACAGCCGGTCGACGACGGTGGCCTGCGGGCCGCCGAGCGCCTCGGGCGGCAGCGCCGAGCCCGCACGGGTGGGCAACCCGTCGACCTGCACGATGTCCTTGATACCCACGAGGACGCCATGGAGGGCGGGCCGGCCGGCGGGGCCCCGCACATCGGCGGCCGCCCGTCGCGCCGCCTCCAGAAGCCGGCTACGCCGCCCTTCCTCGGGCACGAAGGCCCGCACCTGCGGATCGACGGTGTCGATGCGGTCGCACGAGCGGTTGACCGCGTCGACGGGGTCGTCCGTGCCGGCCCGTAGCGCCGCGGCTTCCTGGACGAGTGATCGCTTCCTGAGCAAGTTCGTCACACTGCGAGGCTACAACCGGCCTCTGACAGCGCCGGGTTCCTCACTCCGCCACGCTCTCCCGGCGCCCGTGCTCACAACTCCACGAGTACGGCGCCCAGATGGCGTCCCTCGGTCAGCTCGCGCAGTGCCCGCGGCGCCTGCTCGATGCCGTGCAGCCGGGTGTGCGGGAAGGTGAGGGTGCCGTCGCGCAGCCCCTCGCCGAACCGCTGGTTCCACTCGGGGACCAGATCCATGTGCGCGTGCAGGGCGACACCGCGCAGGGTGATGTTGCGGGCGAGCAGCGAGAGGGTGTCGATCTCGGTCGTATGAGGCTTGCCGTCCTCGGACAGCTGGCTGGACAACGCCCCTACGAGGGCGAGCCGGGCACCCGTGTTGGCGACGGCGATGGCGGCCCTCAGCTGTTCGCCGCCGACGTTGTCGAAGAGCGCGTCGATGCCTTCCGGGGCCGCCGCCCGCAGCTGCTCCTCGATGGGTCCTGCGCCGCGGATCACCACCGCGTCATAGCCGAATTCCTTGATGAGCCGGTCCGCTTTCTCCTGCGACCCGGTGCTGCCGATCACCCGGGCGGCGCCGCGCAGCCGGGCGACCTGACCGGCCAGGGAGCCCACGCCGCCGGCCGCCCCGGTGACGAAGACCGTGTCCCCGGGGCGTACTTCGGCACCGCGCACGATGCCCATCCAGGCGGTGGGGCCCTGGGAGAGGTAGGCGGCCGGGTCGGGCATCAGGCCGGGGTCGCACCGGTGTACCCCGTCGGCGTCCAGCAGGGCGTATTCGCGCCAGCCGAGGCGGTGTTCCACCAGGTCGCCGGGCGTGAGGTCGGTCCCCGGGGCGGCGACGACCTCGCCGAGGGCGGGCCCGTTCAGCGGCTCGCCGACCTCGAAGGCGGGCACCGGCACGACATTGTTCTCGTCCATCAGCGTGCGCATCACGGCGGCGACGCCCATCACGGTGTTGCGTACCAGCACCTGGCCGGGTCCGGGTTCCGGGACCGGCACCTCCACGATCTCGAAGAGGTCATCGGTGACCGGCCCCTGGGGGCGGGCGGTCAGGCGGACTTCGCGGTGTGTGCGGTGTGTCATGCGCCGAGGCTAGAACTTGACGCGCACGTCAAGGGCAACTCCGTCGCTGGTCCTAGGACCGGCGGCGGGGCCCCTGGGACGGCCGCCGATCCGGGCGTCCCAGGGGCCCGCGGCTCATCCCCGGAGTCGCTCCGCCAGCTCCTCCGGGTCGGTCGTCGGCCGCTCGCAGGTGAAGTGGCGGCAGACATAGGCGGCCGGCCGGCCGTCGACCAGAGGGCGGTCCTGGAGGAGCGGTACCTCGTCGGCCCCGGGGGCGCCCAGCGCGACGGCCGCCCCCGGGGCGGTGCCGAGCAGCGCGGCGCGGTGCAGCGCCACGGTGGCCGGATCGCCCTGCGGGCCGACGACCGCGACCTCGCGCGGCCCGTCCAGTGCGGCCTCGGCGACGGCCAGACCCCATCCGATGAAGCGCGGGGCCCGGCCGCCGAGCGCGGTGACGATGCCCAGGGCCCGCTCCGCGGCACCCCGGTGGAGGTCACTGCCGGTGAGCGCCGCATACGAGAGCAGGGCGCCGGCCGCCGCGGTCCAGCCGGAGGGCGTCGCATTGTCGGTCGGGTCCTGGGGGCGGCGGATCAGCGCCTCCGCGTCGGCCGCGGTGTCGTAGAGCGCGCCGTCCTCGGTGGTGAACTGGAGCAGCACGGTGTCCAGGAAGAAGCCCGCGAACTCCACCCAGACGCCCTCCCCGGTGACCGAGGCCAGGGTGAGGAAGCCCTCCGCGACATCGGCGTAGTCCTCCAGGACGCCGGAGTTGGCGCCGGGGGTGCCCTCGCGGGAGGTGCGGTGCAGCCGGGCGTGCCAGTCCATGTGGACGCGGACCAGTAGGTCGGCGGCGTCGGTGGCGGCCTGGATCAGATCCGGCCGGTCGAAGTAGGCACCGGTCTCGGCGAGCGCGGCGATGGCCAGGCCGTTCCAGGAGGCGACGACCTTGTCGTCGCGGCCGGGGCGCGGGCGCTCGTCCCTCGCCGCGAGCAGCCGCCGCTTGACGGAGGCCATCCGTTCGGCGTCCACCGGGCCTTCGGTGTCCGGGAGTTGGAGGACCGAGGCGCCCTCCTCGAAGGTGCCCTCCTCGGTGACGCCGAAGGAGGCGGCGGCGAATGCCGCGTCCTCGTCGCCCAGTACGGCGCGCAGCTGCTCGGGCGTCCAGACGTAGTAGGCGCCCTCGACGTGCTTGCCGGTGCCCGAGCCGTCATCGCTGTCCGCGTCCAGCGCGGAGGCGAAACCGCCCTGGTCGGTACGGAGTTCGCGGACCATGAAGTCGGCGGTCTCGACGGCGATCCTGCGGGCCAGGTCCGAGCCGGTGGACCGCCACAGATGGGCGTAGGCCCGGCACAGCAGGGCGTTGTCGTAGAGCATCTTCTCGAAGTGCGGCACGGTCCAGGTGGCGTCCACCGCGTAGCGCGCGAAACCGCCGCCGAGCTGGTCGTAGATGCCGCCGCGGGCCATGGCCGCGCAGGTCGCCTGCACCATTTCCAGGGCTCCTTCGGAGCCAGTGCGGGCGTGGTGGCGGAGCAGGAATTCCAGCGCCATGGACGGCGGGAACTTGGGCGCCCCGCCGAATCCGCCGTGCACCGCGTCGAATTCGCGGGTCAGGCCCATCAGGGCGCCGTGCAGCTCCTCGGGGCGCGGCGGCCGCCGGTCCGCGGGCAGCGACTCGGTCAGGGACCGTCCGGCGAGGTCGGCGACGATCCGGCCGGCGACCTCGCCGACCTCGTCCCGGCGGTCGGCCCAGGCGCTGCGTACGCCGTCGAGGATCTGCCCGAAGGACGGCATGCCGTGGCGGGGCTCGGGCGGGAAGTACGTACCGAAGTAGAAGGGCTCGGCGTCCGGGGTGAGGAAGACGGTCATGGGCCAGCCGCCCTGGCCCGTGGCGGCCTGCACGGCCTCCATGTAGACGGCGTCGACGTCCGGGCGCTCCTCGCGGTCGACCTTGACGGACACGAAGTGCTCGTTGAGCAGCGCGGCGGTGGCCGGGTCCTCAAAGCTTTCGTGGGCCATCACATGGCACCAGTGGCACGAGCTGTAGCCGACGCTGAGCAGCACCGGCACCCCGCGCCGCCGGGCCTCCTCGAACGCGGCGGCGGACCACGGCCACCAGTCGACGGGGTTGTCGGCGTGCTGGAGCAGATACGGGGAAGTCTCATGGGCCAGGCGGTTCGGCATGGGTCCATCCTCTCCCAACGGGGGCCGGTGAGCCGGGAGCGGAGGGAGTTGTCCACAGGCCTGCCGGAAATCGTGCGGACGCGGAACACTGTGCGTGCGGGGACGATCACCGCTGGAGACTGCTGGAACTGCTGGAGGGGGATGGCATGCCGGGCTCACTGGCTGTGCTGCGCGACGGCCACCGGGCGGAAGCGGAAGCGCTGTTGACCAGGGCGATCGAGGAAGAGGTGCGGCGCTCGGGCGGGCGGCTCGACGGGGACACGCTGCTCAGCAGGGCGCGCTCGGCGCTGGAGGAGCTGGCGGGCAGCGCCGCCGAGGAGTACACCGCGTACGTCCGGGCGCTGGACGAGGCTGCCGCCGGTCAGCCCTCGCTGGGCCGGCGGCTGACCCGCAAGGAGCTGGGGACCCCGGCGGTGGCGACGGCCGCGGCGGCGGTGGCGGCCTGCGGTGCGGACCTCGTGTACGGCACGGGCGCGGCCGCCGCGCTGGGCGCGGGCGCCGCCGTGGTGGTCGCGGGGGCGGCGGCCACGGTCGTGAAGCTGACCGCGGGCCACTGGCCGGCGGCGCACCAGGAGGCCGGGAGGCGCGGCCAGCCGGGCGGCGCCCAGCAGCTGCGGCTCCAGTGGCTGACCGCACTGGAGGTGCGGGGCATCCGGCCGTTCCTGGACCAGCAGCGGATGCTGACGGCGGCGGCCCGCGGCAGCGGCACGGCGTCCAAGCCGGCCGCCGCGACGGCCACCCGTGGGCCGCAGTTGCGCGGCGCCGACCGCAGCGCGGCGGCCCGCCAGCGGTCCGTTCTGGAGCATTCGTTCGCCCAACTGCCGCGTCCAGAGGGCCCGTTCGCCGGGCGCCGCGCGGAGCTGACACAGATCGCCCAGTGGGTGCACGCGGCCCGCGCGAGCACGGAAACCAAGCCGACGGTGGTGGTGCTGCACGGCGAGCCGGGGTCGGGCCGGACGGCGCTGGCGGTGCGGGCCACCCATCAGCTGCGCGATCAGTTCCGTGGCGCGTGTGTGGTGGATCTGCGCAGTGACACCCCCGGGGAGGTGCCGCTGCCGACCCGGGACGCGCTGCTGCATCTGCTCAACCGGCTGGGCGCACCGCGCGAGCAGCTGCTGTTCCGTGAGCGGCCGTCCCAGGAGCAGCACGTCAAACGGCTCACCGAGCTGTACCACCACCATCTGACCGGTCTGCCGGTGACGGTGCTGCTGGACGACGCCGCGGATCCGGAGCAGGTGCGCACGCTGGTGCCGGAGCGGTCCGACAGCCTGGTGCTGGTCACCTCCCGTACGCCGCTGGAGCTGCCCGAGGACCTCCAGGCATGGGTGCATCAGCTGCCGGTGGGAGAGCTGGACGCCGCGGGCACCGAAGAACTGCTGCGGGCCACTGCCGCGGGCGGCAACGAGGGACCGGACGCGGCGGGTCCCTACGACTCGCGGGCGATCGAGGAGATCTCCGGGCTGTGCGCGGGGCTGCCGCTGGCGCTGCGGGTGGCGGGCTCCTCGCTCGGTGCGCGCACCGCCGCCGCGCTGGCCACGGACCTGGCGGCCCATGAGCAGCGGTCGCCGGTGGAGCGTGCGCTGTGGCTGCGCTACTCCGACCAGTCCGAGACGGCCCGGCGGCTGCTGCGCCGGCTGGCGCTGGTGGGCCGGGCGAGCCTGGGGGCGGCGGCCTCGGCGGCGCTGCTGGGTGTCGAACAGGCCGAGGCGGAGCGGCAGCTGACGACGCTGGCCCGCGCGGGGCTGATCGAGCATGTCCGCGGCGAGCGCTACCGTCTGCATGCCCTGGTGCACCGCTTCGCGCACGACCGGCTGGTGGACGAGGAGGATCCGGGCGAGCGCGGCGCGGCCCAGGAGCGGCTGATCCGCGGCTATGCGGAGCTGGCCGACTCCGTCATCCGGCTGGTCGACGGCCGTACCTCCACCCGTGCCGACCGCTTCGGCTCGCACGGCTTCACCTCCCTGGACGCGGCCCTGCAGTGGCTGGACGACGAGACCAGCTTCATCACGTCCGCGCTGCGCCATGCCGACCACGGCGTGGACCAGGCGGCGGTCTCGCATCTGCTGGGCGCGCTGGCCGACTACTGCCTGCTGCGCGGCGATCTCTACCGGCTGGGCGAGCTGAGCGAGCTGACCCGGGCCGTCGGGCAGGGGCTGCTGGTCCGCTCGGTGCAGTGGCGCACGGGTGTGGCGGCCCGGCAGCTCGGCGAGCTGGACAAGGCGCGGACCACCCTGTCGTCGGTGGTCGATCTGTATTTCGAGGCGCAGCATCCGGCGGGCGCCGCCCGTGCGCTGCGCGATCTGGGCATCACGCTCCAGCAGCAGGGCAATCTCACCGAGGCCTCGGCCAAGCTCCGGGAGGCGCTGGAGCTGCAGTCCGGCGCCGATATGCACGGCGACCGGGCGTGGACGCTGCACGCCCTGGCGGCGGTGGAGCGGGACCGCGCGCAGATCGCCGAGGCCCTCACCATGCTGCGCGAGGCGCTGGAGCTCCACGAGGAGAGCGAGAGCGTGCACGGCCAGGCCTGGGCGCACTTCCAGCTCGGCCAGGTGCATCTGCGGAGGGGCGATGTGCCGGCCGCGGAGCGCGCCCTGCAGGCGGCGATGGAGCTCTACGGCCGTACCCACGACGAGCGCGGCGAGGCCTGGGCGATGACACAGCTGGCGCGCGCCCGGCTGGTGGACGGCGATCCGGGTCCCGCGGTGGACCAGCTGCGGCAGGCGCTGCCGCTGCACCATCAGCACGAGGACGCCCGCGGTGAGGCCTGGACGATGTACTACCTGGGCCAGGCGCTGGAGGAGCGCGGCGAACACGATGCGGCGCTGCGGCAGCTGGAGCGGTCCCGGACGATGTTCAGCCGGATGCAGGACGGCTACGGTCTCGCCTGCGCCCGGCACCATTCGGGGCGGGTCACCCGTGATCTGCGGGCCGAGCAGACCGGCTCACTGCGCAACAGCGGCTTCGCCCGGCAGCTGCTGCAGGACGCCCGTAAGGACTTCCAGCGGATCGGGGTGCCGCACGGGGAGGCGTGGTCCTGCCTGGAGTTGCTGATCATCGACGCCGGCAACGGCCGGGCGGCGCAGGCGCTGGAGCTGGCCGACGAGGCGGCGCGGCTCTTCGCCGGCTACGGCGACCGGCGGGGCGAGGACTGGGCGCGGTTCCTGCGCTGCACGCTGCTGCCGCTCGCCTCGCCCGGCGGCTCCGTGGTGGGCGCGGCCGTCGCCCAGGAGGAGCTGGCGCAGCTGGTCCGGGAGAAGCATGCGGCCCGCGATTCCAAGCTGGAGGACTGTGCGGAGGCGTTCGCGCTGCTGCTGGACCGCGGGGTGGAGCCGGAGTCGGGGTGGCAGGCATGGCGGCTGGGCATGGTGCCGAACCGCCATGCGCGCGAGGTCATGGGGGTGCTGATCGCACCGGCCGGCACGGAGTGACGGCAGAGCGGGCCGGGGAGCGCCGCCGAGCACGCCGGGGCTCGCCGCCGCCGTCCGTACGCCGGTGACGCCCCGAGGGCGGACACGCCCCCGGGCGTCCGGGCCCGGCTCGCCGGCCGCTCGGACCGACGAGCCGCCGGGCCGGTCAGCCGGCCGTGTCCATCGGCCGGCCGTCGACCGCCACCCGGTCTCCATGGACCACCCGGTCCACACGGAGCGGCCGGCCCCGTGGGCCGAGCGGTCCTCGCGGCGGGGCCGGCGGCCCCGCCGTCAGCTGGTCTTCGGCTCGGTGGCCGGTGCGGCGGCGGAGGCGGTGGTGCCTGCCTCGCCGCCGTCCGACTGCTCCTCGAAGTCCACCTTCTTCATGTGCTTGTTCATGGACTTCATCAGCAGCCACACGGCGCCGCCGATGACCGCGAAGACGATGAAGCCGAGGACGCCGGGGGTCACCTTGTTCTTGTCGAAGCTGTCGGCAAGGGTGACGAAGTGCGTCAGGGCGAGGGTGCTGGTCGCGCTCATCATGGGGTCAATTGTTGCGGATGCCCGCGAAGAGGTCGTCCTCGGGGAGGGAAGTGTCCACGAGCGACTTCGCGAGCTCGTACTCCTCCGTCGGCCAGACCTCGCGCTGGATGTCCATCGGCACCCGGAACCACCCGCCGTCGGGGTCGATCTGGGTGGCGTGGGCGATCAGCGCCTTGTCACGGATCTCGAAGAATTCATCGCACGGGACATAGGTGGTCAGCGTGCGCTCCCGCTGCTCGAACTGCTTCCAGCGCTCCAGCCACTCGCCGTAGGGCGAATCCATCCCGCGTGCCAGCAGCGCCTCGTGCAGCGCGACCGTACGGGGGCGGTTGAAGCCCTGGTTGTAGTAGAGCTTCTGGGGCTGCCAGGGCTCACCGGCCTCCGGGTACTTCTCCGGGTCGCCGGCCGCCTCGAAGGCCACCATCGTGATCTTGTGGGTCATGATGTGGTCCGGGTGAGGATAACCGCCGTTCTCGTCGTAGGTCGTGATGACCTGCGGCTTGAACGTCCGGATCAGACGGACGAGGGGCTCGGCCGCCGCCTCGACGTCCTGCAAGGCGAAGCAGCCGTCGGGCAGCGGCGGCAGCGGGTCCCCCTCGGGCAGCCCGGAGTCGACAAAGCCCAACCACTCCTGCTTGACGCCCAGGATCTCCCGGGCCTCGTCCATTTCCTTCTTCCGTACCTCGTGGATGTTCTCCTCGATGTACGGATCGCCCTGGAGTTTGGGGTTGAGGATGGATCCTCGCTCACCGCCTGTGCAGGTGGCGACCAGCACGTCCACCCCCTCGGACACGTACTTGGCCATGGTGGCCGCACCCTTGCTCGACTCGTCGTCGGGGTGGGCGTGAACCGCCATCAATCGCAGCTGCTCAGTCAAGACTCGATCCTCAATGAAGGGCCGGAGAAGATGCCTCCTATAGTGACCGAAGCGAGGGGGCACTGTATTCCCAGGGGCGGGGACCCCCCGGGGGTTCATGGTTCAGGTCCCCGTACCCAGGAGGACTGATCATGACCGCGGTGCGCGAAGGGCTCCCCGACGGACGCTACGGCCGCTCCGCGGATGAGCGCGCGGACCGCAAGCTCAAGATCATCGGCGCGGTGCTCGGTGCCGCGCTGCTGGGCGTGATCGGCTGGTCCGGCATCTCGTACATCTCGGGCCAGGACCTCAGCGGCCGCGTGATCGGCTGGGACGCGGTCTCCGACCACGCCCTCAAGGTCCATCTCGAGGTCGTCAAGGACGCCGACACCACGGGTGTGTGCACGCTCCGCTCCCAGGCCGAGGACGGCTCCGAGGTCGGCCGCAAGGACATCACCGTCGACCAGCGCTCGGGCCAGGTGGACACCGAGGTCACGGTGCGGACGACGAAGCGGGCGACCAACGCCGTGCTCGTCGGCTGTACGGCGTCCGGCGCCCGCTGACCCCACCGTCGGCCGCTCGGCCCCACGAGCCACCACCGCCGTCGGCCGCCCGGCCCACGGCCCACGGCCCACGGCCCACCGCCACCGTCTGCCCCCGGCGCCACGAGCCACCGAGCACACGCACCGGCCACACGCCCGCACAGCGGGTCAACCGCACGCTCCGTCCCACCCGCCTCACTGGCCACGGCAGGCATCAGGCGTGTCGTGACCGCCTCTGACCAGGCATGATGTGCTCCTGTGCGGTCGCTGTGAATTTCCTCTTCCCCGTTTTGTGCCGGAATTGTTAGGCTCGTGGTTTCGCCCACCTGTGAAGGCGCAAACCTTCCTGGTAGGGCGTTTGATTTATCCCCAGTACCGACGAGGAGCACCTGTGACCCAGACCAGCGAGAACGTCACCTGGCTGACCCAGGAGGCGTATGACCAGCTCAAGGCCGAGCTGGAGCACCTGTCTGGTCCCGCACGCGCCGAGATCACCGAAAAGATCGCGGCGGCCCGCGAGGAAGGTGACCTGAAGGAGAACGCCGGGTACCACGCGGCCAAGGAAGAGCAGGGCAAGCAGGAACTGCGTGTCCGCCAGCTCACCCAGCTGCTGCAGACCGCCAAGGTCGGCGAGGCCCCTGCCGCGACCGGCGTCGTCGCTCCCGGCATGGTCGTCACCATCGCGTTCGACGGGGACCCGGACGACACGCTGTCGTTCCTCCTGGCCTCCCGGGAGTACGCGAGCTCGGACATCGAGACCTACTCCCCCCAGTCGCCGCTGGGCACCGGCGTGAACGGCAAGAAGGTCGGCGCCGAGGCGGAGTACGAGCTCCCCAACGGCAAGACGGCGACCGTGAAGATCCTCGACGCCAAGCCGTACACCGGCTGAGTCCGAGACACCGCAGACGGCGAAGCGGCCCGGAGCGTGATGCTCCGGGCCGCTTCGCCGTGTCGTGGACCGTGTCGTACGCCGCGTCCGTGGGCCGCAAGGCCGTCCCGGGGCGGCTCAGGCCGCGGCCGACCGGTACTTGCGGACGGCCAGCGTCCGGAAGACCGCGATGATCAGCACGGACCAGATCACCGAGGCCACCACCGGGTGCTCCATCGGCCAGGCGCCGGTCACCGACTTCGGCACCCCGGCGCTGGTGTTGCCGAACAGCTCCCGGGCGGCGGCCACCGTCGCACTGAACGGGTTCCACTCCGCGACATGCTGCAGAAACGCCGGCATGCCGTTGACCGGTACGAACGCGTTCGAGATGAAGGTCAGCGGGAAGAGCCAGATCAGCCCGCCCGACGTGGCCGCCTCGGGCGTGCGCACCGAGAGGCCGATGAGCGCGCCGATCCAGGAGAAGGCGTAGCCGAGCAGGAGCAGCAGCGCGAAGCCCGCCAGCACCTCGGCGAGGCTCTCGTGGGTGCGCCAGCCGATCAGCAGCGCGACGATCGCCAGCACCACCAGCGTCAGCGCGGTCTGTACGAGGTCGGCGAGGGTCCGGCCGGTGAGCACCGCGCCCCGGGACATCGGCAGCGACCGGAACCGGTCGATGAGGCCCTTGTGCATGTCATCGGCGATGCCCGCGCCGGCCCCCGCCGTGGCGAAGGTGACCGTCTGCGCGAAGATCCCGGCCATCAGGAACTCGCGATAGGCCTGGGCGTCGCCCACCGGGGCGCCGGGGATGTTGATGGAACCGCCGAAGACGTAGGTGAACAGCACCACGAACATGATCGGCTGGATGAGTCCGAAGATCACCACTTCGGGGATGCGGATCATCCGGATCAGATTGCGCTTGGCGACCACCAGGGAGTCGCGTACGGAGCGGCTGAATCCGCCGCGTGGCTGCGGGGTCCGGACGGGGGCGCCGCCGGCCGCTTCGGTCACCGTGGTCACTTCACGCCCTCCTTGTCGGTCGTCGGGCCCGCGCCCACGGCACCGGCCGACGCACCTGTCCCGTCCGGTCCGGCCTTGCTGCCCTTCTTCTGCCGCCCGACGGCGCCGCCGCCCTCCTTGCCGCCGTCGGCGCCGTTGCCGTCCGCCGTCTCGGCGGCATGGCCGGTCAGCGAGATGAACACGTCGTCGAGGGTCGGGCGGCGCAGCCCGATGTCATCTATCTCCACACCGCGGAGGTCGAGTTCGCGGATGACCTCGGCGAGCAGCTTGGCGCCGCCCGCCACCGGGATCGTGAGCTTGCGGATGTGCGGATCGACGGTGCCCTCGCCCTTGCCGAAGCCACGCAGGACCTCGTCGGCGACGGTGAGGTGCTCGGGGGCGTGCACGACGACCTCGACGCGCTCACCGCCGGTGCGCGCCTTGAGCTGGTCGGAGGTGCCGCGGGCGATGACCTTGCCGTGGTCGACGACGCAGATGTCGTGGGCGAGGCGGTCGGCCTCCTCCAGATACTGCGTAGTGAGCAGCAGGGTCGTGCCGCCGGCGACCAGCTCCTGTATGACGTCCCACAGGCCCTGGCGGTTACGGGGGTCCAGTCCGGTGGTCGGCTCGTCCATGAACATCACGGGCGGGCTGACGACCAGTGCGGCCGCGAGGTCGAGCCGGCGGCGCATACCGCCGGAGTAGGTCTTGGCGGTGCGGTCCGCGGCATCGCCGAGATGGAAGCGTTCCAGCAGTTCAGCGGCTCGCCGCTTCGCGTCGCGCCCGCTCATCTGGTAGAGCTGGCCGACCATTATCAGGTTCTCGCGGCCGGTCAAGTACTCGTCGACGGCGGCGAATTGGCCGGACAGGCCTATCGAGCGCCGCACTGTGTCGGGGTGCGCGAGAACATCGATCCCGGCAACCACCGCCTTGCCCCGGTCGGGCTGGAGCAGGGTCGTCAGGACCCGTACTGCGGTGGTCTTGCCGGCACCGTTGGGGCCGAGCATTCCGAGGACTGTTCCTTCGGGGACGTCGAGGTCGACGCCGTCCAGTGCCCTCACGTCGCCGAAGGTCTTCACCAGACCTTCGGCGTAAATGGCGCCTGGCATAGGGGTACTCCCATGACTTGGGTCAGTTCCAGGTCGAATATTACGGTTGGCGGTCTATGCCTGCTCTGTGGGCATTTGTCCGCAACGGAACGCCATGACGCACCGGCACCCCGCAGCCGCGATACTACTGCGCAAACGCGATACATCGCGATACATATTTCAGTTTTGCCGCGCACCGGTGGAGGGGAACGGACACTCGCCGACGCGTGTGGGGCGCCACGGTATACCCGTGACGCCCCATGGCCCCATCCCTTTTCGGCGTCTTTGGCGCCCGCCTCAGTCGGCGACGACGTACCCCGCCTCGTCCAGCGCCGCGCGCAGTTCGTCGCAGTGCGCCGGCCCCTTGGTCTCCAGATGCAGCTCCACCTCGACCTCGGTCAGACCGAGCCGCGGATCCGTGCGCACATGGCCCACATCGAGGACGTTCGCATCGGCCACCGACAGCACCCCCAGCAGCGTCGCCAGCGCCCCCGGCCGGTCCGTCAGCCGCAGCCGCAGCGAGAGATAGCGTCCGCCGGCCGCCATACCGTGCCGCAGGATGCGCTGCATCAGCAGCGGATCGACATTGCCGCCGGACAGCACCGCGACCACCGGCCCCTCGAAGGACTCCGGATCGGCGAGCAGCGCCGCCACCGGGCTCGCCCCGGCCGGCTCCACCACCAGCTTCGCCCGCTCCAGGCACAGCAGCAGCGCACTGGAGAGCTGGTCCTCGGTGACCGTACGGACCTCGTCCACCAGCTCCTCGACCATCCCGAAGGTCACCTCGCCGGGCCGCCCGACCTTGATGCCGTCCGCCATCGTCGACAGCCCCTCGATCGCCACCGGACGCCCGGCCGCCAGCGACGGCGGATAGCAGGCCGCACCCGCCGCCTGCACCCCGACGACCCTCACATCCGGCCGCAGCGCCTTCACCGCGAGCGCGATCCCGGCCACCAGCCCGCCGCCGCCGACCCCGACGACGATGGTCCGTACCTCCGGGCACTGTTCGAGGATCTCCAGGCCGACCGTGCCCTGACCGGCGATGATGTCGTGGTGGTCGAAGGGGTGGATGAAGACCGCGCCGGTCTCGCGCGCGTGGTCCTGGGCGGCGGCCAGCGTCTCGTCCACCACATTGCCCTGCAGCCGCACCTCCGCCCCGTATTCACGGGTCGCTGCGACCTTCGGCAACGGGGCGCCGACCGGCATGAACACCGTCGAGCGCACCCCCAGCAGGGACGCCGCCAGCGCCACCCCCTGCGCATGGTTGCCCGCGCTCGCGGCCACCACACCGGCCGCCCGCTCCTGCGCCGAGAGCCCGGCGATCCGTACGTACGCGCCACGGATCTTGAAGGAGCCGGTGCGCTGGAGGTTCTCGCACTTGAGGTGCACGGGCGCGCCGACCAGCCCGGACAGATAGCGACTGCCCTCCATCGCGGTGGCCCGGGAGACACCGGAGAGCATCTTGTGCGCCGCCCGGATGTCGTCGACCGTGATCGCGGCCATCGGACCCTCGGCGGGAAGCGCGGATGCGGCGGTCTCGGGCGGCGTACGCGGCGTGTGGTCGGCCATATCGCCAGTCTTGCAGTTCGCCCACCGGGGAGCCTTTTCTGCCCGAATGGCGATCAGGTGCGGCGGCGGGCGGCCGCGCGGCCGTGCCCCGTACGGCCGCGCGGGGGCTACGTGCCGTTATCGGAATGGACAGCGCAGGTACGCTCCGCGCCGGGTCCGCGTACGCTGTCCCCCATCCATTCGCACATCCATCGAAGCGAGCTCCCGGCCATGCCCACCACTTCGGACATGACGACCCACACCGACCCCGCTCTCCTCGACGCGCTGCAGCACCAAGTGGCCGTCTTCGCCCGCCGCGCAGAACAGAGCCGGCTCGGCGGCGTCGGGCAGGCGCGCAACTCCATGGACCGCGCCGCGTATCTGCTGCTCAACCGCCTGGACCAGGAAGGCCCGATGGGCGTCAAGGCCCTGGCCGCCGGGATGGGCATCGACTCCTCGACGGTCACCCGGCAGGTCGCCCCCCTGGTCGACTCCGGTCTGGTCAGCCGCGCCACCCACCCCGAGGACGGCCGCGCCGTGGTGCTCCAGCTGTCCGAGCGCGGGCGCGCGCGTCTGGACGAGGTACGCACCTCGCGCCGTGCGCTGATGGCCCTGGTGACGGAGCAGTGGTCCGAGGAGGAGCGCACCGCCTTCACCGCCCTCCTGACCCGCTTCAACGCCTCCCTCGCCGACATCACCGCGTCCTTGACGCCGGCCGGCCCGACGTCCTGACGCCCGCGCACCTCGCGCCCCACCGGCTGCCGGCCGGCTCCGCCCGCTGACCGCCCGGCCCGTCACGCCTCTTGACCGGCTGCCCGCACCGCCGTGCCCTAGGGCCTGTCTTCAAAGTCGCGTCGCGAGGCAGCCGGGACTTTGAAGACAGGCCCTAGGAGCCCAGGAGGCCGGGCGTCCGTAGTCCGGGAAGCGCGGTGCGAGAGCGACGGCCGGCGCAGGAACGCCACCACGCCCGGGAGTTCAAGCGGTTCACGGCGGGCCGGCCGCTGCGCACCGCCACCCTGCTGCCCCCGAACCCGCCTCCCGGCCCGCACCGGCCGCCGGGGAGTTGGCTGATCCGCCGCAGACGCGCACGGCGCTCGGCCGTCTGCTCGCGCCCCTCGCCAACTCCTCGGTGGCCCTCGCCCGGGCGGTCACGGCCCGGCCGTGGCTGCCGCACCCGCCGGCCCACACCACCCCTCGCACGGAGGGGTGGTGAACGGCAGGTCCGGCGACCCGTCCCGTCAGCCCAACGCCTGGGCGAGGTCGGCCAGCAGGTCGTCGACGGACTCGATGCCGACGGAGAGGCGCACGAGGTCGGCGGGGACCTCCAGCAGCGACCCGGCCGTCGAGGCGTGCGTCATCCGCCCCGGGTGCTCGATCAGCGACTCGACGCCGCCCAGCGACTCACCGAGGGTGAACAGCTTGGCCCGGTTGCAGACCTCCACCGCTTCCTGCTCGCCGCCCGCGACCCGGAACGACACCATGCCGCCGTAGGACCGCATCTGCTTGGTGGCCACCTCGTGGCCCGGGTGCTCGGCCAGCCCCGGGTAGTACACCTGGGTCACCTTGTTGTGCGAGCTCAGCAGCTCCGCGATCCGCTCCGCGTTGGCGCTGTGCCGGTCCATACGGACGGCGAGCGTCTTGATGCCGCGCATCACCAGCCAGGCGTCGAACGGCCCGGCGACCGCGCCCATCGCGTTCTGGTGGTAGGCGAGTTCCTCACCGAGGGTGTCGTCGTTGACGACCAGGGCGCCGCCGACCACGTCTGAGTGGCCGCCCATGTACTTGGTCGTGGAGTAGACCACCACGTCCGCGCCGAGGGCGAGCGGCTGCTGCAGGTAGGGGCTGGCGAAGGTGTTGTCGACGACGAGCTTGACCCCGGCGTCCCGGGCGACCGCGGCGAGCGCCGAGATGTCGCTGATGCCGAGCAGCGGGTTGCTGGGCGTCTCCACCCAGATCGCCTTCGTACGGGGCCGCAGTGCGGCGCGTACGGCCTGCGGGTCGGAGGTGTCGGCCACCGACCACTCCACGCCCCAGCGCTCGACGACCTTCGAGATGAGGCGGAACGTACCGCCGTAGGCGTCATTGGGGATGACGACATGGTCACCGGGGGTCAGCAGGGTGCGCAGCAGGCAGTCCTCGGCAGCGAGGCCGGAGGCGAAGGCGAGGCCGCGGCGGCCGCCGTCCAGGGCGGCGAGATTCTCTTCCAGGGCGGTACGGGTCGGGTTGGCGCTGCGGCTGTACTCGTAGCCGCCGCGGAGCCCGCCCACGCCGTCCTGCTTGTACGTGGATACCTGGTAGATGGGAGGTACCACCGCACCGGTCGCCTCATCAGGCTCCTGACCTGCGTGGATGGCAAGGGTTTCAAAATGCTGGTGGCGCTCTTCGCGCTGTTCGCTCATGCCTGCCGAGGGTAGTCGTCCGCGCAACCGAACTTTCCGGAACTTTCTGGTTGGCTGGATAGTGGATACATACGAGGATCCGTACACCGGTTCCCGTCGTCCGCCCGCCGCACACCGCCCACCGACCCCTCCGCCCGCGTCTCCGCCCCGCTCCGCCCCCAGGCAGCCGTTACAAGAATTTCAGGTACAGGACACCTCTCATGGACGCTCTGCTGGTTCTCTTCGCCGCGCTCGCGCTCGGCGGCCTCGTCTTCCTGCCCTGGATGCGACGCCGACGGGCCGTGCAGCACACCCGGCAGGGCCTGGTGGTGGCCGCCGACCCGATGGCCGGCTACGGCTTCGTACCGCTGGAGGAGCTGGACGTCCGCCTGCCCGGTCCGGACCAGGAACTGGCCGACGCGCTCGCCGAGATGCGCCGGACGCACGACTGGCGCCCGGCCGCCGAGCTGCTGAAGTCCACCGGCGACGACTGGGAGCGCCGCTGGCAGCGGGTGCAGACACTGGCCGGCGCCGCCGCCTTCGAGCTGGCCGCGGAGGAGGCGTCGGAGCAGCAGCGGCGCGGTACGGCCCCCGGGTACGGCGACGGCGGACGGACCGGCGGGATCTGGCTGCGCACCTGGCGCTCGGAGGCCCCCAAGGACCCCGGCGGCGCCCAGACGCACGCCCAGTTCCTCGTGGTCCAGGCGCTGCGCGATCCGGGCTCCCAGGACTTCCGCATGATTCTGGAAGAGGCCCGTACGGTCTGCCGGGAAGCGGCGCTGCTGGCCCCCGGCAGCCCGGTCCCGTACATCACCGAGCTGGCGATCGCCCGCGGCCTGCACGACCGCCCCGCCGACTACGAGGAGCTCTGGACCAAGGTCGCCCAGCGCGCCCCGCAGCACATGGGCGCCCACCTCGCCGCGCTCCCCTACTGGTCGCAGAAGTGGCACGGCTCCCGCGAGCAGGCCGAGGCCTTCGCCGAGCGCGCCGCGGCCGCCGCCCCCAAGGGGACCCTGCTCCCGGCCCTCCCCCTCTTCGCGGTCTACGAGCACCTCCCCGAGGCCAACATGGTCCGCAGCCTCTACCAGAGCGCGGTCGTCGAGCGCGCGATCGAGGGCGCCCACTTCGCGCTCCGCGAGGCGCCCGCCGACCACCCCATGGCACCGCACGTCCGCCATCTCCTGGTCTGGTTCCTGGTACGCGCCGAGCGCTACGCCGAGGCCATGGAACAGCTCCGCCTCGTCGACGGCCACGTGGGCGCCGTCCCCTGGTCCTACGGCCGCAGCCCCGCCGCCGAGTACGCCGCCTACCGCGCCCTGGCCATCGCCGGCTGGGAACAGCTCGGCGGCACCTCCGCGGGCTTTCCGCCACCTGGGAGCTGACTCCGGAGGCCAGATCCTGGAGGCCGGAACCTGGAGGCCGGACCCGGAGACGGAACCTGGAGACCGGATCCCGAAGGCCGGACCCACAGGCCAGCCCCGGAGGCCGGATCCCACAGGCCACACCCCACAGGCCAGACCCCACAGGCTGGCCCCCGCAGACAGCTGGAGCCGGAATGCCTCCCGGCTCCCCGGCGTTACCGTCATAGTCACTGCGCTCAGGCCCGCTCGCCCGCTCGCCCGCTCGCCCGCCCTCCCAGGAGACCGATCCACATGCTGTTCTCCCGCTTCAAGAACCACCTCCCCACCCCGGAGGAGGCGCTCGAAGGCCGCCCCGAGCGGGCTTTCGCCGTCCCCGACCGGCACACCGTCCTCGGCAACCCACTGCTCGGCCCGTACCCGGACGGCCTGGAGATCGCCGACTTCGGGCTGGGCTGCTTCTGGGGCGCCGAGCGGAAGTTCTGGCAGACCGAGGGCGTCTGGACCACCCTCGTCGGCTACCAGGGCGGCCACACCCCGAACCCCACCTACGAAGAGGTCTGCAGCGGCCACACCGGCCACACCGAGGCCGTCCGCGTCGTCTACGACCCGGCCGTCGTCCCCTACACATCCCTCCTGAAGCTCTTCTGGGAGTCCCACGACCCCACCCAGGGCTTCCGCCAGGGCAACGACGTCGGCACCCAGTACCGCTCCGCCATCTACACCCACTCCCCCGCCCAACAACACTCCGCCGAAGCCTCCCGCGACGCCTACCGCCCCGTCCTCCACAACGCCGGCCACACCGACATCACCACCGAAATCCTCCCCGCCACGGGCCGCCCCTTCTACCCGGCAGAGGGCTATCACCAGCAGTACTTGGACAAGAACCCGGCGGGGTACTGCGGGATCGGGGGGACGGGGGTCTCTTGCCCGATCGGCGTGGCCAGGGCGGATGGCTGAGCAACTGTCGTCGCAAGCGACGACAACCCTGCAGGCGCTGCTGGCCGGCCCGGATCCAGTGAGCAGCGCCCTGCTGGCCCAGATTCCACACACACGGGTGGTGGGCAGGTGCGGCTGCGTGACGGTCGATCTGGACGTGGACCGTACGGCTGCGGTTCCTGCACCGTCGCACGACAATCCGGCCGTTGATGCCTGGTACGACGCCCCGCACTCGGCCGGAGTCATGGTCTGCACCGAGGGCGGCTACCTCTCCCTCCTGGAGATCTACTCAATCTCCGACGAACCGATCACCGCATGGCCAGACCCTCGCTTCATCGAACGATGAGCACGTGAGGGCACGCACCAGCAGGACTTGGCCAAGAACCCGGCGGGGTACTGCGGGATCCGGGGGGCGGGGGGGCGGGGGTCAAGCTAAGTGCCCCGTCCGAAGGCGACTGGGGCTCGTGTCCGACGGGGATCGCGCCCGTCGAGGACTGACCTTGGGAATCTCGGCCGGAACAGGGCGTACGGACTAACGCCCCGCTTGGCACGGATGACATAGCCAGGCAAATCACGCAACCAGCACGCATTCGCCTACCTGCGCTGCTTTCCAGCCAAGGAGGGGCAGCACCGTACAGACTGCGGGAGCAGACCCACCAAAATGCAGGCCATGGCAACCTCGGGGGCAGCAGGAAAAGGGCTAGGTGGTCTGGGCAAGTGGTGGGGGGTCCTAAGTGGCCTTCTGCTGATCGCCGCGTGGATCAACCATGCAGCAGGACCAGTCGTGGTGATCGTGCTTTCAGCAGTCACTACCGCGTGGTGCTTCTTCCGAGCCCCTGTTACGTGTGGTGCTCCGGTCCGAGGGAGAGATGACGGCTGCCGGAACAATGCTTCGGGACTTCTCATGGGATGTCCGCAGGTCCGCCAGCACCGCTGGGAGAGGCTTAAGGTGTTGGTCCTCCGACGCCAGCTACGCGCCTTCTGCTCGGGCCTGTTCTCGGACGGCAAGGCCATCATCGTCACGCTCGCAGGCGTAGGGAGCTTCGTCTCCGGTCTCGTCGCCCTTGTCCCAGGCGTCGTCATCCACTGACCGGCCGAGCCAATCACGGGGCAAGACACCCCCTTAGGGACGAGCGTGAGCGGCCAGATGGGCATGACTCCGGCCAGGGACTGACCTCGGAGTCGTCACCCCAGGTAGGGGCGCTCCCGATGCTCCAGGAAGTGCTGGATACGGAGCTGCTGCGTGTGGTGCATCGGGAGATCGCCGATCTCATCGGGGTGGACGAACCGCAGCTCCGTGGACTCGTCCGAGATGGCAAGCTTCCCTCCGACGACGCGTGCCGTGAAGCACACGTTGAACTGCCGCCGTACCTCCCCGTCCGTGTAGGCGATCACATGACGGGGATCGGTGTACGTCCCCACCAGCCCCGTGATCTCCACATCGAGCCCGGTCTCCTCCTGGACCTCCCGGACCGCGGTGCCGGGAAGGGAGTCGGTCATCTCCATGCCGCCTCCGGGCAGGGCCCAGAGGTCGTTGTCCCGGCGCCGCTGGAGCAGGATGTGGCCCTCGTCGTCGGTCACCACAGCTGAAGCGGCAACGACGAGGCTGTTGGGCTCGGGGGCATCGGGATCGTCGTAATACTCGGTGCGCGACAGGGTTCACTCCTCGAGTACAGGCTTCGCCGTCGTCCAGACCGCGTCGAAGCTCTGGGCGTAGGTGTCGAAGATGCCACCATCCCCGTTGCGACGAAGGTGCCATACCGGTGCCATAGGCGTTCACGCCCCAGACATGGGCATTGGCCAGAAGCTGATCGTCCGCCCGGTAGATGGAGTTGTACAGCGTGGTTCCGTGGGTCCGGATCTCGACTCCGGGTACCCCGAGGAGCGGCCGGTAGTGCATGAGAGCGAGCTGGCAACGCGATTCGATGCCGTGCCCGAACCGTTCCTCCTCGCCACGCTGCCGCACGTTCTCGCTCTCCGCATCACCCAATGCGATGCGGACGGAGCACCCTTCGGCGGCACGCTCACGGAGCAGATCGTTCAGGCGCGGAAACCCCTCGTGCAGGAAGACCGCCGCGTACACGAGTACGTCGATGTTCTCGCGGGCCTCCGCCATCATGTCCGCGAACGTGGATACGGGAACGTCCGCCCGCTGGTCGTACAACGCGACCAGCTCTGAGCTGACAGCGCGGGCAGAGCGTGCTTGCCTGAGCGCCGGCCAAAGTGCATGCACGTCTTCTCCTAACGTCTCAGCCGCCAGCAGGGCCGTCGCCCGTCGAGGGATCCGGCCCAAGTTGACCCACCGCTCAACGGACTTGGGGTCCACCTGAGCCCTGGCTGCGAGGGTGGCGTGGGTCCACCCTCCGGCTGCCATGGCGGCTCGAAGCCTCTCGTTCGGTATCCGCAGTCTCTCCCTGGAAGTTGGGACGTTGCTAGGGACGTTCTACCTCCTCCGGGACGTCCCGAAATGGGTTTTGGGCGAGGTTCCTACGTCCTGGGCGTCGCCGTGATCCTCCTTGCATGAGCGACAAGAAAGCCCCTTCGGTGGGTACTTTGACGCTGGACACCAGGAGCGGCCGGGTCGGCCGGGTCATGGACGTCATGTGGTCGCACGTACAACTACGTCCGCCCCAAGGCAGGATCGAATGGGACGCACGTCCGGAGGATCTACGTCCGCTCGGTTCCTGTGACGATCTGAGCTCACGAGTGGCAGAACTCAACGCTCACAGCAGGAGCGGGCTGTGACCAGGTCCGTCTTCCGCCATCTCAGATGGACGATGGGACCGGAGACCGCTCCGGAAGCCCCCGAGATGGTGCACGAGTTGGAGTGCATGTCCTGCGACGCCGCAGCAGACCCCTCGGAAGAGTTCGAGACCGCACGCGACTGGGCCTTCTCACATACCGGCCAAAACCCCACGCACCGCCAGTATCGCGAGACCGTCACACGCTTCTGGCGCATGACACCGACGGACGGTGAGTGCCTGTGAGACAGCGATTATTCAGCGTTCTGATCGTGGCCTTCTGTGCGGCGATAGTCGTGCCGCTTGTCGTCATCAGTACCCCTGACAACGGCTGACCCAAGACATGTGAGACCGGACCACCCCTCGCCTGGACAGCATCCGGGGTGGTCCGGTCCGGAGCCCTCGCGGACCCCGGTGCCGATGGCACTGGGGCCGCAGTCATGCCCGTTGACCGGCGGGTGACCTGCCCCAGGTAATCAACTACTGCTCCTGGGAGTGACGTTCTGTGCAGCACGATCCGATGGATCCGAACTTCGACGGCGAGGCTCTGGAACCGGACGGCTGGATGTGGGTACGCGGAGTGGACTACGTGGCCGGCTGGCGGAGCCCGGTGGACGCTGCGACGGAGCTGAAGGGCGCGATGGATGAGGCGGGCATCGACACGGCTGAGATCATGTGGACGGCATCGACAACAACTGACGGCTCGGGAGTACTCCGGCTGTCACTGCCCGTGGAGGCCGCCCTAGCTCTGGCCAACGCAGCGCGAGAAGAAGCGCTCAGGTGGCGAAGGGCCGGCGCTTAGGGTGCTCGAAGCTGCTGCGCGCCGTGCGCCTCCTTCACGCTCGCTGCTTTGTAAGCCTGGTGGTGATCTCCGCGATGTATCTGCTGGACGATAACCGGGCGGCTAGCTCCGGCCTCACTAGGGGTGCGGGGACCGTTCGGCGCCCGTTGACCATGGTTGCCCCTCCGTTCTGGCGCACATCTGGCACGCCTTGGTTCGCAGCCCGCCTGAACCTCAACCGACGACAGTCAGCCACGACGGTGGGTGTGCCGACCGATCAGGCGCGCGTGTGCCTCGCGGTACCAGTTCCTGCCTCAGCCACTCTCCCCGTTTATAGGCACACCCCCTGCAGCCAGCTGGTAGGAACGCTGATCGACCACCGCATTAGGAGTTCGACCCCCTCGGCCTTCCGGGGAGCCACCCGACCCCGCTGACCATGCCAGACCGCCTAGATGTGCTGGCATCCGGCGCCGTTGATGTCACTTGTGGATGTCAGAGCGGACCAACTGCGTGCGCTCGCCAGCACTATGGTCCAGCGGTTGACCTGGAGCGCATCGCGGCAGAGATCATGGCGAACTACCAAGCACTCGACGAGGGCGCCGCTCTGCGGCACCGCTTCCGCCATGCCGTCGAGGAAGGCGGGCTCTGGTACATCTAGGCCCGTGCAGCCACTGGAAGGTCATTTTGTGGACACCCGCGACCAGTCCTTGCTGTTCCCCGTGGTTCCCCGCAGGATCTGGCACGCGAATGGCACGGCCCTTCGTAGAGTCGTCGGGTAGAAGGTGGACTTGGGAACGCTTGAGCCTCAGCGCACGACAGTCAGCCACGCTGGTGGGTGCGCCGACGGACCCTGCGCGCGTGTGCCAGCGCACTCACCGCCGGGCCTCGACCAGGCTGCTCGGTGACGTCTGTCAGAACAAGCCCTGGCGGCGGAAGTGGAGGGGTGGAACTGGTTAACGTCTACGGCGTCGTGTATGCCGATGCCGTCGATATTTCGGCTAACTGAGTCTGGGCCGGTACACGCGCTGGCCATCCCCGGCTCACCGTGGGTCCAATTCGTGCCTGAGATCCCCTCGCACCCACGAGCCCAACAACCCGGCGCCTGGCGGTGTTCAGCCCGCCGCTCATTCCATTCCTCGGCGTGCGAGGACACCACACTCGACGTAGTCTGGAACGCAAAGACGCGAGGGAAACGAAAGCGTCCGAGCAGCGGCATCTCCTCTGAGCCGCGCTCCTTGGAACCATGTCCTGTGGACGGTCGACATGTCGCCAAGTAACCCACCTCATTTCGTTGCTGTTACCGGTGATCCCACTCTCGACTGGGGGGTAATGCTGCCTGACCACCGATGTCCAACGGTCGAGGAGCGGCTAAATTCTGCAGCAACCACTCACTGGCATTGGGGTGGTGCAATTGGTCTCTGCGAGCTGATGCAACTTGTTGTTTCCGATCCCGACCGAGTCCGAAGCCAGGAGTGGCCTAAACCATCCGATTATCCACCAGGAGGGGACCCCAGATTTCACCACTCGTACAACATTCTACAATTCTTGCCGTTGCCGGATGACGAAAAGGGAAGGAATAAATCCGAAACGAACCGGAAGGTTCGAGTCAAAGAGTTTCTCGGATTTCACGTCCAGGAGGAACTTCAGCCTCTAACCCAACCAAAGCTGAAGGGTGGCCAACTCCTATCGCTCTTGCTCCTAGACGACGAGGGCCTCGGTTTTGGGGATAACGAAGAGCTGTGCCAGAGCACGAATGAACTGGCCAGAAGGGGAGACCCTTGGATTCTTGTTAAACTTGGAACAAGGGCACTGAAAGGAAAAAGTAAACTCTGGCAGAGCCTAAGTGGGTCATATGACGTTCATGACCACGTCATCCCCATCGTCACTGCCCCGAGCTTGCGAGAAATTGGCGCTGCCGTAAGTAGAGGACTTTCCTGGGAGCGCTCCGCTCAAGATGTACTGGCGGAACTTGAACTGAGTGATAGGGCTGAGAAATTCGCTCTCAGTAACCTTGCCAAACATAAGCGGCTGGTTGTTTCGTTTGGCCCCTCGGGTGTGCTCATCATTGATCGCACCTCCAGGCAATCTCGGCATCGGCTATTTTTCCATCGGGAATTTACGGAAGCCACGTGGGGGAAATATGACCACGGGGGTATGTTCGGGTACACGCAGGCCCTTACAGCCGCAATTGGAAGCTCACTGTTGAAACGTGCTAATTCGGGAAGTAAGCCTTCTATTTCGGCAGCCCTTGCCGAGGGAACCCGGAATGGCCTAGCAGCCATGCGGGCAATGTATGACCTGGGTTTTGAGGCAGACTCAGGTTTCGACAAACCGGAAGGTCGGCGACAGCCTGGAGAAATGCACTTTCCACTTGAGTGTATGACAGAAGGTGCCGACTCAAAAAAGAGGTACCTCGAGGAGTTGGAGGACACCCAGGTTCCAGAGCCGAGGTCCGGATCCGAGCTGCCCACTTGGTCGAGTCTTGAGTGGTTTGCAGCAGAATCTTCAGAATCCGTGGAAGATAAAGCTGTTCAAGTGGCCATTCAAGGGTGCGGACAGCTCAAGGGTGTACCTATAGCGCATTTTCGTGATCTAATAACGGCCGATTGGCACGAGATAGAAGGATTGCGCGTAGTCCAGAATCTCATTGCAGAATATACAAACAACCCGGAAAAGAAAAAGCCGCGATCGATTGGCGTTTTCGGTAGACCTGGCGACGGGAAGTCTTTCGCGGTGCGCGAGGTTGTGGCATCACTGTACCCTAACCGAGATAAGGGACTGACTTTCAATCTCTCTCAGTTTCAATCTGTCGCTGACCTAGCTAATGCCTTGCATCAAGTCAGGGACAGGGGACTTCAGGGGCAGGCTCCGTTGGTCTTCTGGGATGAATTCGACTCCAGTTTCAGGGAAGCTTCACTGGGATGGCTCCCTTACTTCCTGTCGCCGATGCAGGATGGAACCTTTCAGCAGGGCGAGATAGTTCATCCCATCGGGCGAGCCATTTTTGTCTTCGCTGGCGGCACCTGCCACCGGTACGACCAATTCATCAAGATGGCCAAGAGGGCCGGATCTAATTCAAAGGCGACTGACTTCGCTAGCCGATTGCAGGGTTACCTGGACGTCGTAGGTCCCAACCCTGGGAAAAATCGAAATAAAGAGAAAGCTGCTTGGATGTTCCATCGCGCACTACTCCTAAATCATTTCCTAATCGATGCCGGGGTAGGAAAAGAAGAGGGAAGGCTCGACATTGACGAAGGCGTGGTGAGAGCCTTCCTCCGGGTTGAGAAGTATTTCCATGGCGCTCGCTCAATGCAAACAGTGGTTGACATCAGTCGACTGCACAGGGGTGGCAGATTTGGCCGAGCAAGCTTGCCGCACAAGACTCTACTAAACTTGCATGTCAATGCAGAGGAATTTCTTAATATTGTCCGAGAGGTTCCGCCCAAAGGTGCTTGAGGCGGCTTTAGCCAGTCCCATTGGCGCGAGCCTCGAAGATCCTGGTCCCAACGTCGTACTGTTCCGGGCAGGTCGCGGCGTAGCTTTCTCTGGCATCGGGTGGCTGATTGCTGTGAGCGCGGCATGGGCGTCGGCCGGGCTGAAGCGGGACGAGGGCAGGAGCGCAGGCCCGGCCGGGGGCCGGGCCGCGCGCGGTGAGCGGAGCGAGCCGCCTTGAGTAAGTAAAGACAGTTTTCGACAGTTGGCGGGAGCGTGGGCTCAAACGGCGCGGAGTACACGGGGCTGTCGGCGGTGATTGAGTAGGCGAGTTGGGTGCGGTCGGCGCCGGCGCGGAGTTCTTCGAGGATCAGCGGGCGTTGATCGGTGCCGCGGGTGACGCGGATGGCGTGGACGATCGGGGTGGCGTCGGGAATTTGTAGCGTGGCGCTCGTCGGGCAGGGGCATGCGGGCGCTGACGGTCTCGTCCCAGGTGAGTTTGTGGCCGGCTGCGGTGGGGATGGCATAGATCTGCTCCGGCTCGGTGTCCGAGGCGTCGCCAAGCTGTTCGGCCTCGTTGACCGCGGTGGCGAACGGGATGAGCACGCGGTGCAGCGCCCGGGTCTCGGTGCGGGGGCCGGACAGCAGGCGGTCGACGGCGAACAGGGCCTCGCCGTCGGGGAGTACGAGGAGTGGGCTGGTGGTGGCCGTGGTCGTGGTGCGGTAGACGGTCAGCGCCTCCACTTCATGCCACGACTGATGGCTGGTGCGGAACGTCTTGCCGCTGCGGGTGATGGTCGTCAAAGCACCCGGATGCTTTCCGCAGAATCGGACGCATCACCAGAGTGCGGTGAAAGCTCGTGCGCGGTAGCAATGCGTGAGTAGATGTCGGCCACTACTGCCGCCAAGGTCACCGCCCCCGCCTCAGCACCCCATTGGCCGGCACCTGACGACTCCCGAGGAGCGCGACCGGGTCCGGAACCGTCATTCGACCCGACCGGCCTGTGAGCCACGGTTCCGGAGACAACCCAGGAGGGCCGATCACGTAGCGGCTGGTCCCACATCCGGGCGGGCAGCCAGCTGGTGCCACTCGTGAGCGCAGCCGTCGGCGCAGTAGCGCTCGCGCCGACGGGTATCGGCGACGGCAAGTAGCGCTACCAGCAGGCGAAATGCTCTGGGAAGGTCATAGGGAGGAAGTCCGGTCATGTGGAGCCGCCACCGGGTCAGCATCACGGCGGGCGTGTGAGTGGGGCGTATTCCGGAGCGCGCAATGGCCTCCTCGGCGTCCTCCTGTGTGGCGCGTGCCTGAAGGCAGAACTGCGTCAGTTCCCGCAGCGCCAGACGTTGCTCGTCCTCCGCGAGGTCGGCGAACCATGCAACACCTTGTGGCATGGGGCGAATTCCCTGGGCAAATTCGTTGATGATGAGCTCACGTTCATACACGTGCCCCGACCTTCCGGCGAGGCGGCGGCTGGAGCCTCGCTCTCCGCAGGATGTTCAGGTCGCCCCGGCTATCAGCGCCCGCGGTGCCTGAGCTTCAAGCGGCCGTAGCCCATGGCCCCGGAGATCCGGATGTGCGGGCCGCCGTGATGCTGCGCCGGCGGGCCTTGTAGACCGGCTGCTTCCACTCTGCGTTCAGTTCCTCGTAATCCACTGTCGCGTCGCGCGGGAGGACGATCCGGGCCCGGCCGTACTCAAGCCGCAGTTCGATATCGATCACCGGGTATTCGATGATGCCCTGGGACAAGTCCAGTTCTACCTTGCCGAACTCGGACTCGATCTTGAATGCGCGGGGCACCCGCCACCCACTGCCCCGCTGGATCCGTCCACCGCGGGCCTCGATCTCGACGGTCGGGCCCGTGTCCTTATCGGGCAGCGCATCCAGGACCGGCACCAAATCGCCGTGCGTCTTGGCGGTGAGCGCAATCTGCAGGCGCTCGTCCATCTCTTCCTGGTTGATGTACCCCTGGGCGAACGCCTCCTGGAGACGCTCGATGGCCGTGTCGCGATGGTCATCAGAGATCCGCGACGACATGTCTTGGGGCATGGCGGACGTCATCCCATTCTCGTAGCAGTGACAGCAGCGGTGGTACGGCACTGACCGGTGACGATAGTCGTACGCAACTGTTGGCGTGCTCAGATGCACGCTTCCAAGTCCGTTGGTGCGCGCCGGGGTTGTGCAGGGGGGCGTGTGCCTGGGTTCGTGAGCGGCATCAGGAAAGTGGTTGCACGAGACGTTTCGTCTCGTTTACTGTGAGGGCATGACGACCCCGGAACGCGAAAAACGTGCCCATATCGCCATGTTCTCCATCGCTGCCCATGGGCACGTGAACCCGAGTCTTGAGGTGATCCGCGAGCTCGTTGCGCGTGGGCACCGTGTTACGTACGCGATTCCGCACCTCTTTGAGGAGAAGGTCGCCGAGACGGGGGCCGAGCCGGTGCTGTACCGCACGACGCTGCCGTCGCCCGACGACGACCCGTCGGCGTGGGGGACCACGCTGCTCGACAACGTCGAGCCGTTTCTCGACGACGCGATCCAGGTGTTGCCGCAGCTCATCGAGGCTTATCAGGGGGATGAGCCGGACCTCGTGCTGCATGACATCACCTCGTATCCGGCGCGCGTCCTGGCCCACCGGTGGGGCGTGCCCGCGGTCTCCCTCTCGCCGAACCTCGTCGCGTGGGAGGGGTACGAGGAGGAGGTCGCCGAGCCGATGTGGGCGGAGCCCAGGGCGACCGAGCGTGGCAGGGCGTACTACGCGAAGTTCACCAACTGGCTTACGGAGAACGGGATCAGCCAGCACCCTGACCCGTTCGTCGGTCGCCCCGGCCGGTCGATCGTGCTCATCCCGAAGGCGCTCCAGCCGAATGCCGACAGGGTCGACGAGAAGGTGCACTCCTTCGTCGGCGCCTGCCAAGGGGACCGTGCCGCGCAGGGGGACTGGGAGCGGCCCGCGGACGCCGAGCGCGTGCTGCTGGTCTCGCTCGGCTCGTCCTTCACCAAGGAGCCCGGTTTCTACCGTGAGTGCGTCAAGGCGTTCGGCGACCTGCCGGGGTGGCATGTCGTGCTCCAGGTGGGCAAGCATGTCACCGCCGAGGAGCTCGGGGACATTCCGGGGAACGTTGAAGTGCGCCATTGGGTGCCGCAGTTGGCGATTCTGAAGAAGGCCGATGCCTTCATCACGCACGCCGGCGCGGGTGGCAGCCAGGAGGGGCTGGCCACGGCCACGCCCATGGTGGCCGTTCCGCAGGCCGTCGACCAGTTCGGCAACGCGGACATGCTTGAGGGGCTCGGCGTGGCGCGCCACGTACCGATGGAACAGGCGGACGCCGCCACCCTTCGCGCGGCGGTGCTCGCGCTCGTCGACGATCCGGAGGTGAGGCGCCGTCTCGCGGTCATCCAGGGGGAGATGGCCACCGAGGGAGGCACCCGACGGGCCGTCGACCTCATCGAGGCGGAACTGCCCGCTGCTGAGTGACGGCGTCGGCCGGCAGCCGCGGTGTGGGAACGAAACGAACCTTCGTGACCGGTCGGTGGGTCGGTGGGTCGGCGGGGCGGTGGCTGGGCTGCGCGCGGGGAGCCGGTTTCGCGGTGCGGCTGGCGGAGCGGGGGCGGTTTCGCGGTGCGGCTCGCGGGGAGGGGCGGTTCCGCGGTGCATCTCGCGGGGAGCCGGTTTCGCGGTGCGGCCGATTCGGACGCGTCGGACGCGTCAGGCGTGTCAGGCGTGTCAGGCGTGCCGGGTGAGTCGAAGGGTTAGCATCCTCTGAAATCACACGTTGGGGGCATTGTCGTGGACGAGGCTGAACTGCGGTATCTGCGCCGCTGTGTGGAGCTGGCAACAGAGGCCCTGGAAGCGGGCGACGAACCGTTCGGGTCCGTGCTCGTCGCCGCGGACGGGGCCGTCCTCGCCGAGGACCACAACCGGGTGGCCTCGGGCGACCGGACCCGCCACCCGGAGTTCGAGCTGGCGCGCTGGGCCGCGGCGAACATGTCCCCCGAGGAACGGGCGGCGGCGACCGTCTACACCTCCGGCGAGCACTGCCCGATGTGCGCCGCCGCGCACGGCTGGGTCGGGCTGGGGCGCATCGTGTACGTGAGCTCTTCCGAGCAACTGGCGTCCTGGCTGGCCGAGTTGAAGGTTCCCGCCCCTCCCGTGCGCACCCTTTCGATCCGGGACATCGTTCCCGACCTCGTGGTGGAGGGCCCGGTCCCCGGCCTCGCGGAGCAGGTACACGACCTGCACCGCCGCTTTCACCGCGCATCCTGACGCGCCACGGCCTCATCCGGCGCCGTCGGCTGCCTCATCGCGGCCCGTTGGTCTGCACCGATGGCCCGGCGGGACGAGTTGTACTGCCTAGCCGCGCTGTCCGCGTCCACGTTCACGTCCATGTCCATGTCCATGTCCATGTTCACGTTCGACATAGACCACCAGCGTCTGTTCCCGCTGTTCGGCCAGGTGGAAGGCGGTGTAGGCGTACTCGACCGGGCCGCGTTGTGGGTGGCGTAGGCGTTTGTGTCCGCTGTGGCGGGCCTGGACCTCGTACTGGTGCCACCATGTGCGCGCTTCCGGGCTGTGCTCGTTCAGCTCGTCGATCAGGCGGGTGTATCGCGGGTCGGTGGGGTGGCGTCCGGACTGGGTCCGGAGGCGGGCGAGGAGGGCGCGTGCCTCGGGTTCCCAGTCGACGACGACATCGCGGGCCGCCGGTTCGAGGAAGACCCAGCGGAGGAAGTTGGCCGGCCGCTTCGTGTCCTTGTCGATGAGGCGGGGGAAGAGCGCTTCGGCCGCCCGGTTGTGACTGAGTACGTCGTAGTTGCCGCCGATGATGTACGCCGGGTTCGGCTGGAGCAGCAGCGGCACGGCTGCCGCCTCGGGTGTGAGCGGCTCGCGTTCCTCGGGTTCGTCCGCGGTCGCGTGACCGGCGAGCTGGAGGAGATGAGCGCGCTCGTGCCGGTCGAGCCGCAGCGCCTCGGCCAGGGCGGTCAGCACCTGTTCGGAGGCACGGATCTCCCGCCCTTGCTCCAGGTACGTGTACCAGGTGGCGCTGATCCCGGCCAGCAGTGCCAGTTCCTCCCGGCGCAGGCCCGGTGTGCGACGGCGGGCGGTCTGCGGGAGGCCGACCTCGGCCGGGGTGAGGCGCGCCCTCCGGCTGCGCAGGAACGCACCCAGCTGACGGCGTTGGTCCGGCTGCAGTGGCATGGGCAGTGGCATGGCACCTTCAGTTCCAGAATAAATGGATTCTGGATACCAGGTTAAGGCTCCTGAAGACTCGTACGGGAGAGCACGGGCCGGCGCCTCGGCGGCCTTGCCGACGGCCTCACACGGTCGTGGCGGTGCCCGGCCGTGTGGTGTGCAGCGGCTTCGACACTGCTCCACGAGCCGCCGAGCCGACGAGCCGACGAGCCGACGAGCCGCTGGCCCCGTGCCTCAGCCCCCGTGCCGAGAAGGGAAAGGAAGTCGGTCCTCATGTCCGGAATCGAAGGAAAAGTGGTGGCGATTACGGGAGCCAGCAGCGGTATCGGCGAGGCGGCTGCGCTGCTGCTCGCCGAGCGCGGTGCGCGGCTGGTTCTCGGTGCGCGGCGGTCCGAGCGGCTGGCGGCGCTGGTGGCCCGGATCGAGGAGGCGGGTGGCGCGGCCGTGCAGATCCGTACCGACGTGACGCGGCGGGAGGATCTGCACGCCCTGGTCGCGCTGGCCCGTGAGCGCTTCGGCCGGCTCGACGTCCTGGTCAGCAACGCCGGGGTCGGCACGATCTCGCCGCTCGATGATCTGCGCGTCGAGGAGTGGGACCACATGGTCGATGTCAATGTGAAGGGTGTGCTGCACGGTATCGCCGCTGCCCTGCCGGTGTTCCGCGCACAGGGCACCGGGCACTTCGTCACCACCGCCTCCACGGCTGCCTTTCGTGTCGTCCCCGCCATGGCGGTGTACGCCGGTACCAAGTTCGCGGTCCGGGCGATCTGTGAAGGGCTGCGCCAGGAGGCCGGCGACTCCCTGCGGGTCACCACCGTTTCGCCCGGTGTGACCGCCACCGACTTCGCTGAGGCGTCCAGCAACAGCCGGGTCAGAGCGGAGATCACGAAGATGCGGGACGACCTCGCCATACCGCCCGATGCGATTGCCCGCGCGATCGCGTTCGCCATTGAACAGCCCGCCACGGTGGATGTGAACGAGATCGTCGTGCGGCCCACTTCCCAGAGGTGACGGCTGTCCCTCCCCTTCCGCCCCCCGGTATCGCCCTACGGGGCACACGGCAGCATGGGCTCGCCGGATTGACGGGAATGAGCGCCTCGGTGGAGTGGATCCGGAGGGACCATGGAACAAGAGCCAAGGGATGAGGGCGGATGCAGACGGTTGTTTACCGAGTGAAGGGGCCCACCTGGGGGGATAGCCATCGACCTCACGGCGGGGTCGGCCTCGGCGGCGGCTCCTCCGGCCGGCGCCGAGCGGATCAGCAACCGGATCTGGCTGGACACCACGCCCGTCCTGGAGCATCCGCCCGCCGACCGCTCGGGGCTGCGCCTCACCCAGGATGAAGTCGGCTGGCTGCGGCACGGCTTGGGCCTGGCAACGGAGGCGATCGAGGCAGCCCGGCCACCTGGGCGGCACACGGTGGTGACGGTGCACCGTGTGCTGTTCCCCGCAGCCGACTTCCAGGTGGAGGGCCTGGCCGGAGCGATCGTGGAGTGGTCCGGCAAAGAGTTCGGCATTCCCGAAGTTGCCGTTGGCCTCTCGTTCGATCGTGCTGCGAACCGGTTTCTCTTCGACTGGCAGCCGCACCGGGGGCCCCGGGAACAGGAGTCCGCCGAGTGCGCCCCGCCCGGGATCTACGTGGCCGTCCTCTGACCAACGCTTCTGGAACGGAGTAGTGCGGCAGGGGACTTCAGCCCCGCCCCCTCCCCCGCGGCACCGAGGCTGTCGCCACCGTCACGTCTTCCGACGGGTACGCGCGAGGGCGAACCGTCTGACGGGACCGGGGAGTTCTCGGGCACGATCCTGCTCCGCTCTGCCCGATGCCGGCTGTCTCACTCCGCATGGCGGTCCGGTCGTGCTTCCCGGTCCGCGCACGCGGCCGCGGTGGCCTGGGCGAACGCTTCAGGATTGTCCAGCATGATGTTGTGTCCGCAGTCCGGGATCGCCACCACGGCCACCCCCGCCGCGGTGAGCGCGTCGGCACCCGGGAGTGGGCCGTCGGCTTCGGGCAGCAGATAGGTACGGGGAATCCTCAGGTCCAGCAGGAGTTCGCGCATGGTGGGGACGCTGCCGCGGATGAGGTGCACCGCGCTGCGGTGCAGGGCCTCACGGCCGGCCAGGCGCATGGTGGCCCACCAGTGCGGACCGACCCGGTCCCGGACCTCTTCCCAGCCGCCCTCCAGGAACGCCTGCTCGGAGTAGGCGGCGATGCCGCTGCTACCGCCGGAGCCGGGCCGGCGCGGGAGCGGGTCGAGGTTGGCGTCGACCAGGACCAGGCGGGAGACCAGATGCGGGTGCCTGGCGGCCAGGACGATGGCCACCGAGCCGCCCATGCTGTGGGCGATCAGCTCCGCGCCGGTGACGCCCGCGGAGATCAGGGCGTCCGCGAGTGCATCGGCGTGCGAGTCGAGGGTGTAGTCGAAACCCGTCGGGCGGTCGCTGAGGCCGTGACCGAGCAGGTCGATCAGCAGCGAGCGGCGGCCGGCCAGCAAGGGGTGGACCGCGATCTCCGCGAAGTAGGCGGGTGACGTGGCGCCCAGGCCGTGTACGTAGACACGGGGAGGCTCCTGCCCCGGCAGCTCCACCCAGCGGATCCGGTCACCCCCGGGCGTCACGACGGCGTTGCGCACAGTCTTCTCCCCCTGCGGTCAAGGTCGTTGGAGAGATGAGGGTAGCCACCGGAACTCGGCCACGGCACCCGTCCCCCTCGTCAGGGCGCGTGTCCGGCAGGTACGGCCCGTCGCCCCGTTCGACTCGCCTCCGGCGCGCGGGACGCGAGTGATTGGATGGCCGCCAGCAGTGAGGAGAGGTTGCCGTGCCCCGTACAGGCTCAGCCGGTCGTAGTGCCGGTGTGGATCCCGAGCAGCTCTGGTCGCGGGCGGAGCGCCCGCGGCGGGGGCGGCCGCCGGCGCACAGCCGTGCCGAGATCACCGATGCGGCCGTTGCCCTCGCCGACGCCGAAGGGCTCGGGGCGGTCACCATGCGTGCGGTCGCGGCCCGGATCGGGGCCGGGACGATGTCGCTCTACAGCTATGTCCCCAACAAGGAGACACTGCTGGAGCTGATGATCGACCAGGTGAGCGGCGGCCACCGGCTGCCGGCCGAGCCGTCCGGCGACTGGCGTGCCGACCTTCGGCAGTTCGCGCACGAGCAGCGCGCGATCATGCGGCGCCACCCGTGGCTGTCCGCGGCACTGTCCGCACGGCAGACGTTCGGCCCGAACGCCCTCGCCGCCCTGGAGTACGCCCTCGCCGCCCTCGCCCCCATCGGCCTGGAGGCCTCGGCACGGCTGGAGACCTTCAGCCTGCTCACCGGTTTCGTGGCCAGCCACGTTTCCTATGAGCTCGCCCAGGAGCGGGCGGTCGAAGCCGGCGGCCGCTCCTCCGGCGAACTCCTCGACGCCCAGGACCGCTACCTCCGGTCCATTGCCGCCGAGGGCCGGTACCCCCATCTTGCGCAGGCCCTGGCGGTGCCGAGCCATGACTCGGCACCCGACGCCGTTTTCGACCGCCTTCTCGGCCGCATGCTCAACGGGCTCACCGCGGCGGTGTGACCGCCGCGGCGTCCATGGCCCCGGCGGTCAGTGAGCCGCCCGGGGCGGGGTCGCGCCCGGCCGGGGGCCGTAGGCGGTCAGAAAGCGGTCGCGGAAGGTGTCCATACGCCAGACCGGGGTCTTCGGACCGGGCTTGAGGCCCTTCTGCCAGCCCCAGCCGGAGATCCGGTCCAGCACGGCCGGGTCGTGGGCGACGAGCGCGACCGGTACGTCCCGGCTCGCGTTCTCGCCGGTGACGGTCGGGACGGGCTGGTGGTCCCCGAGGAAGACGAGCACGGTGTTCTTGTTGCCGTACTTCTCCATGTACGAGACGAGGCTGTGCAGCGAGTACTCGATGGCGCGGCGGTACTCGGTGCGCACCTGCGCGGGGTCCTTCCACACCTCCTTGGGGTCCTTACCCGCCTTCTGGATGCCGTGGTAGACCGAGCCGTCGCCCAGTTCGTCCCAGCCGATCATCTTGGGGATGGGCGCCCAGGGGTTGTGGCTGGAGACGAGGATGATCTCCGACATCAGCGGCTTGTCGTGCCGCTTGCCGTGCTCCAGGCGTTCAAAGGCCGACAGACTGAATTGGTCGGGCACCCGCGACCAGCTGAACTGCGGGCCCTTGTAGCCCAGGTGGTGGGTGTCGTAGACGTGGTCGAGGCCGTAGAACTTGCCCTCCGGCCAGGAGCGGGTGACGCCCGGCATGATGCCGGCCGTCCGCCAGGCGCCGGAGCGCTTGAAGGCGTCGGTGAGGGGCATGCGGTCGCTGGAGGTGACGGTGCGGTAGCGCTGCTGGTTGTTGATCCACAGGCCGGACATGAAGGTGGAGTGGGCCAGCCAGCTGCCGCCGCCCGCCGTCGGTGAGGTGAGCCAGGCGCTCCGGGAGGCGAACCCGGCCTTGTGCAGCCGCTTGGTTCCGTCCTTGAGCACCGCGTCGATCTGCGACGCCATCGCCGGGTCCGCGATCGCGCTGCGGCCGTAGCTCTCGATGAAGGTGAAGAGGACGTCCTTGCCGCGCAGCCCGGTCAGCAGCTGGTCGGGCGGGGTGTCACGGAAGGCGTCCTTACGCGCCTCCTTGGCGAACACCCGCTGGTCGGCCAGGCTCGCCCGCAGCCGCTGGGCGCTGTCCTGGACGAGGTCGGCGGTGTTCGTGGAAGCGACCGGCACACCGGCGAGCTGTACGCCGAGCGCCGCGCAGGTGATCCAGACGGTCCCGAGCACCAGGGTGGTACGGGTCGCCACGGCGCTGTGCCGGACCATGAGGCGGCTGAGCCGGACGACCGCCAGCGTCATGAGGACGAGCAGGCCGAGCACGAGGACCACGACGCCGATCACCGCGGCGGTCGCGCCCGCCTGGCCTATCGAGTCCCTGAGGAACGACTCGGCGTCGTCGAACAGGATCCAGTCCAGCACCGGGTCGAAGGGCCGCGCGAGCACCGAGTAGAAGCCCATGTCGAGGCAGTTCAGGAGGGTCCGCAGGCCGAGGCCCACACCGGCGACCACCGCCGCCACCCGCCGCGCCTTCGGCGGCAGGAGCAACAGCAGGGCCGCGCCGAAGATCCCCTCCACCGGGATGCGCAGGAACTCACCGGGTGTGAGGCGGGTGAGCTGGTTCGGCAGCAGGAGCGCGGCGAGCACCAGCACGGCGGCCGAGACCGTCACCGCCGACGCCACGGTCCGGGCCACGGCCGGGTACCGGTCCCGCCAGCCGCCGCGCACGACGTCCTCGTCCGGGGCGGCGGCGTCACTGGTGGAGCCCGTGGCGGCGGCGCTGAGGTCGCCGGTCGTCGCGTCGGCGGCGGAGCTGTCGGTGTCGGTGTCGGCGGCGGCCGTGTCGGTGCCGACGGCCGTGTCGGTGCCGACGGCCGTGTCGGTGCCGACGGCCGTGTCGGTGCCGACGGCCGTGTCGGTGCCGACGGCCGTGTCGGTGCCGGTGTCGTCCGGCGTCTGCTCCGGAGGGCTGTCCGGCGGCAGGTCGTCCGTCGTGGTTGCCTTCTTCGTGTTCGGCGGCTGGCGAAAGCGCGTGGAGTGCGGCAACCCGAAGGTCCTTCCGTGCGAGGCGCGGTGGTGGCACGGCGGACCGGAACCAGGGATTCGGCCGCCGTTATCTGTACGGCCGGCCGACGGCTTCGCGTTCAATCATCAAGGGTCCGCTTGGGTGGTGGTCTCACCGCCCGCCCTACAGTCGCCTGTCATGGAGTGGATCGAGCGGGTGGGAAATCTGCGTCAATGGACGCACAACGGGACACGGGCACCACACAAACCCCTGTTGCTGCTCTATGCGTTGGGGCGGTTCCAGCGGCAGCCCGACGGCTCGATGCGCTACTCGGACATCGAGCGTGACCTGCGGGAACTGCTGCAGGACTACGGTCCCGCGCACCGGACGTCGCCCGCGTACCCGTTCCACCATCTCGTCAGTGACGGTGTCTGGGAGGTACGTACCGACGCCGGGGAGCCGAGTCCGGGCACGGGGGTCCGGGTGTTGCGGGAGAGCGGGGCGCGGGGGCAGCTGGTTCCGGGGCTGCGGGCCGCGCTGTCCACGGAACCGGCGCTGCTCGGGCAGTTGGCGCAGCTGCTGCTGGACAGCCACTTTCCGCCGTCGATCCATTCCGACATCGCCGCCGCCGTCGGACTCGACCTCGAACCGGCGGAGGTGGCACCGCGCACCGCCGGCCCGGCGCCCGAGCGGCGGCGCGCGGCCGAGCTGCGCCGACAGGTGCTGGTGGCCTACGAGTACCGCTGTGCCTTCTGCGGGTTCGACGGGTCGATCGGCCGGGTGCCGGTCGGGCTGGAGGCCGCCCATGTCCAGTGGTGGGCCTTCCAGGGGCCGGACGAACTCGCCAACTGCCTGTGTCTGTGCTCGCTGCACCACAAGCTGTTCGACCGGGGTGTGCTCGGCCTGGATGCCGGCCGGCGGATCGCCGTCTCCCAGGAGTTCGTCGGCCACGGCACCGCCGCCCGTACGCAGGTGCTCGCCCTCACCGGACAGACGCTCATCGGGCCGCAACGGGGAAGTGCCCGGGTTGCCCCCGAGCACATCCGCTGGCATACGGCGCAGGTGTTCCGCGGTGAGGCGCGCCTGGCCGAACACGCCTGACCGGCCCGGTGCGGGCCGGGCCGGACGGCGCGCCCCGGTCGTCAGACCGCGGCCGGCTGTTCTTCCGTACGGGCCGGCTCGGCGGGCGAAAGGCGAATGCGGCGGCGCTTGGCGACCAGTACCGCGGTGCGGGTGATGACCATGGCAAGGGACATGAAGACAAAGGCATTTGCATAGACGTCCGGACCGCTGAGCTCATTTTCGATGCTGAAGCGGATCAGGCCCTCGGCGAACCAGTGCTCGGCGCCATAGGCGAAAAGGACACGGGCGCTGGAAATGACGATCCAGACGAGGGCGTATCCGAATCCGCCGATGGTGTAGATCTGGCCGTCGGCGCCGCGGTGGGCGGGGAGCAGGGCACCGGCGACCAGCCCGCAGATCACGCCCACTCCGACACCGATGAGCTGGAACGACAGGGCGTTCCCCGAGGTCGGGAACGAGTGGACGAAGAGCGCGATAATGATGGCGACCGCGATCACGGAGCGCAGCATACGCATATTGGTGACCCGGCGGCGGCCCAGGTCGGTCGCCAGGATGATGGTGAGAATGGACGCGCTGGCAATCAGCGCGATGACGAACTGACTCAGGTGGCTCATGGAAATCCGGGGCCTTTCCGCAATGCTGCGAGGTCTGTTGCTCCGGCGGTTTCCGCGTGGTGCGCTCACCGCCGTCAACGACGTTATGGCGGCGGATGGTTGTGGGGGTACGACCGGCTGGTGGATTCGGCTGTCCACCGGTCGGTGGACAGCGCCGCGGGAGGCGTAAGGGGAGGGTGATAGGACTGTGAGGCGGTGGCACGGCGGCACCTGCGCCCCCGGTGGGGGCCGTTCGGATTCAGGGGGACACGGTGACGCGTGAGGCGCGGCGCGCACCCGAGGCACGGGTGCGTTGGTTCGGGCTGTGGGACAGCTACTTCGTGATCTGCTATCTGGTCACCACGGGGCTGGTGTTCACCTCCGCCGTGCCGCAGACCGCGCGGCTGATCGCCATCGGCGCACTGACGCTGATCGTGCCCTGGTACGCGGGGATCGGGCGGCCGTTGATGCTCCGCCATGAGAGCGACCGGCGCAACGGATTCTTCGTCGGCGGCCTCTTCGTGCTGTTCGGGCTCGCCACCGCGGTCGATCTGACGAGTGCGTTCGCCCTGTTCGCGATCGTCCCGATGCTGATGATGAGCCTGGCGGTCCGGCCGGCCGTCGTGGCCGCTGTGCTCGGCAATCTCCTCCCCGTGACGATGCTGTGGCTGCAGGGCGGCGCCACGGCCCCGCTCATGCTGTTCGTGCTGCTGGCGTCGCTGCTGGGGATCGCCCTGTCCGTGCTCCTCGGGCTGTGGATCAAGCGGGTGGTACGGCAGAACAGGGAGCACGCCGAACTGATCGAGGAGCTGCGGCGGAACCGTGAGCAGGTGGCCCGGCTGTCGCACCAGGCCGGGATCTCCGCCGAGCGCGAGCGGCTCGCACGGGAGATCCACGACACCCTGGCGCAGAGCCTGACCAGCATCATCAGCCTGGTGCAGGCCGCCGATGCGGAGGTGGAGGACGCCCCCGCCGTCGCCCGGAAACACCTTGCGCTGGTCGGGCGGATGGCGACGGAGAGCCTGGCGGAGGCCCGTGCCTTCGTCGCCGACCGGACGCCCGCTTCGCTGCGGGAGAGCTCCCTGGCGCAGGCGCTGCGGCGGCAGGCGGACGGGCTGGCCGCGCAGACCGGGCTGCTGGCGCGGTTCGCCGTCGAGGGGGACGAGCGTCCGCTGCCGATGGCCGTCAATGTCGTGCTGCTGCGGGCCGCACAGGAGGCCGGCACCAATGTGCGCAAGCACGCCGACGCCCGTGCGGTGGACCTGGTGCTGCGGTACGGCGAGGGTCAGGTCGGGCTCCGGGTCACCGATGACGGCAAGGGGTTCGACGCGACGGAGGCGGAGCGCGGGGCGGCCGAGGCCGGTCCGGACGGGGGCGGCAGTGGGGACGAGGACAGTGGCTTCGGGCTGCGCGGAATGGCGGCCCGGGTGGCGGAGATCGGTGGTGTGCTGAGCGTGGTGAGCAGGCGGGGAGCGGGCACCGTCGTCGAGGTGAAGGTGCCCTTGGACGGGGCGGCGGAACGGCCGTCCGGGCCGTCGGCGCCGCGGCCCGGAACGGCGGGACGGCTGGCGGAGGCGGCGGATGACGTAGGCCTGGGATGACGGACGTTGAGAACCCGGCGGCGGTGCGGGTGCTGCTCGCGGACGATCATCCCGTCGTCCGCGAGGGCCTGTGCGCCATGCTCGAATCCGACCCGGGCATCGAGGTCGTGGGGCAGGCGGGGTCCGGCGAGGAAGCCGTGACGCTGACGGAACGGCTGGCACCGGACCTCGTCCTGCTCGATCTGCGGATGGGGGCGATGGACGGGGTCGCCGCCACCGGGCACATCCTGCGGCGGTCGCCACGCACCAAGGTCGTCATCGTCACCACCTACGAGGACGACTCCGACATCCTGCGCGCCGTGGAGGCGGGCGCATCCGGCTATCTCCTCAAGGGCAGTTCCCGTGCCGAGCTGATCGACGCCGTGCACGGTGCGGCGCGGGGGGCGACCGTGCTGACGCCTTCGCTGGCCCCCAAGCTGTTCCGGGCGCGGGCGGTGGAGACGCCGCTATTGTCCGCCCGGGAGTGCGAGGTGCTGCGGCTGGTCAGCCAGGGCCTGACCAATGCCGAGATCGGCCGGCAGCTGTTCATCGGTGAGGCGACGGTCAAGACCCATCTCCTGCGTGCGTTCAAGAAGCTGGAGGTGTCGGACCGGACCGCGGCCGTGATCACGGCGCTGGAGCGCGGCTTGCTGGCGTAGCCCCGGCACCGGGGCGGACGGCGCGCCGCGCGCTCACGGACGGACGGCGCGGAAGCGGAAGTAGTCGTGTCTCAGGCTGATGTCGGGGGTGCGGAATCCGGCCGCGCGCAGCCGCTCCGGCAGCGTCCCGGGCGGCACCGGGACGTAGGTGTCCCACAGATGGATGAGGCGGAAGCCGCGGCTGGCCCGGCCGTCGCAGCCCGCGAAGATGCCGCCCGGCCGGAGCACCCGGAACGCCTCCGCGAAGAGCTGGTCCTGCTGCCGCGGCGACGGCACATGGTGCAGCATCGTGAAGCAGACGACGGCGTCGAACCGGCCGTCCGGCAACGGCATCGCGCAGCCGTCACCCTGCACGACCTCGACCCGGTCGCCGTACTCCGCACGCAGCCGCTCCGCCGACCCCCCGTCGACTTCGAGAACGCTCAGCCGACCGCCGGCCCGGCGCTCCAGCACCCGCGTCGTGGCCCCGTAACCGGGCCCGATCTCCAGCGTTTCGGCGCCCAGTTGTACGTCTTCGAGGGCCCAGGGCAGCAGATCCCGTTCCACCGCGCGGGCCCACATCCGGGAGTTGCACAACCACTGGTGATAGCGATTCATGGTCATGCGGCGAGCCTAGAAAGCGGCCTCGGTGACCACCACGCGACAGGGGGACATGTTGTATCGCAGAACGGACAGCGGTGAGCGGCGGCCGGACGGGCGCGAACAAACGGAGGGGCGGCACAGTCAGCCGGGCGGGCGCGAACAACCAGAGGGGCAGGGACCGAGGACCTGACCGACGAGGCACAGACAGGCGGCAAGCGCGGAGCCGCCGCGTTCCGGGAGGCGAAGGAAGACACGAAGGCACGGGCTTACCGGAACCGGGTGGAGAGCGTCGCCGGGCTCATCGTGACGGCCTTGGAAGAGGGCACCGAGGAGGAAACCTGGCAAAGTAGCGACGCGCAGGCGTACGGTCGCGGGTTCGTCAACAAGCTCCACAATGCTAGGCAGGCGATGCAGTGAGCCATCCCATGAGAGACACCGCCAACCGGATGGCGACCGCGTCCGATAACCGACACCGAAGCCGAGGGGAAGCGGTTGGGGCCCTCATCAGCGCCTCTGTGCTGGTGGCGGCAAACCTCGTCACCCTCTACGTCCTCTATCTCGCCGTGGCGATCTCCCCGGACGGCTCGTGGGACGTGCGTCAGTCAGCCGACAACGTCCAATTGTTGTCCGCAGTCTCCGGCGTACTCGCCGTGGCAGTAGCCGTCCTCACCGCATTCATTCTGGCGACCCGCTGGCTGCGCAGCAGATGGTGGCTCACCGGGCCGGTTGTGATGCTTCTGTGTTCCGCGGTCCGATGGCTCTTCCCCTCGTGACAGAAGCGGTTTTCCCGCTGCACGATCAGCCGCACGCACACGAACGACCAGAGGGGCGGCACGATCAGCCGCACGCGCTCGACGAGCCGGGCGGGGAGGTGGCGCCGCCGGGGCCGCCTGCCGGGGCGGCGGTTGTCGTCGGGAGCTTTGCGATGGGGCGGGGGCAGTGGTTCGCGCGCCATCGTCATGAGCACCATCAACTGGCCTGGGCGCGACGGGGAGTTCTGGCCGTACGGGCCACCGGCACCACCTGGGTGCTGCCCCCGTCCATGGCGCTGTGGATCCCGGCGGGAACCCCGCACGCCACCGGCGCCGCGGGCCCGGCGCTCTTCCGGAGCCTGTATTTCCTGCCGGACCGCTGCCCGGTCGGCTGGTCCGCGCCCACTGTCGTCGGCGTCTCACCCCTGCTGCGCGAGCTGATCTCGTATCTGTCGGACGGCGCACTGGACCCGGCGGCCCGCGAACGGGCCGAGGCCGTGGTCCTCGATCAGCTGCGGCCGGTGTCGGTGGCCACGGTGCAGGCGCCGATGCCGCAGGACCCACGGGCGCGCCGGGTCGCGGAGGCGCTGCGCGCCGACCCGTCCGACGGGCGGACGCTGGCGGAGTGGGGCACCCGGGTGGGTGCGAGCGGCCGGACGCTGGCCCGGGCGTTCGTGACCGACACCGGTATGCCGTACGGGCAGTGGCGCACCCGGGTCCGGCTGCAGGCGGCGATGCCGCTGCTGGCCGGCGGCGCCACGGTCGCGGCGGTGGCGGCGCGGGTGGGCTATGCCTCCCCGAGCGCCTTCGTCGCGGCCTTCCGGCGGGCGGTCGGGGTACCGCCGGGCACGTACTTCGCCCCGTAGGGCGCGTACTTCGCCCCGTAGGGCTTCCCCCCTAGGTGTACGGGCCTCCCACAGTCACCCGCACCGTCACCCCTCCCCCAGCCGTGCCCGGTCCGCCGCCGCTCTGCCCTGGTGCCAGCCGTCGGCGTCGCGGGCGCCGCGGAGGCGGACCGGGGCGGTGTCGGGGAAGAGGGCGCCGGTGGTCTGCTCGACGGCGAGAGCGCGGGCGGCGAGGACCGGGAGGAGGCCGGGGGCCGTGGGGGCGGACTCGGCGGTGGCGGCGGCCGTGGCGGCAGCGGTGGCCGCCGCGAGCCGGTCGCGGATGCGGTCGGCGTACCCGACGAGGAAGGTCTGGCGGAAGTCCCGGGTGCGGCGGGAGCGGCCGCGGGCGTGGTGCAGGTCGCCCGCCCGGTTCATCGCGGTGGTCGCCTGGAGGAGCAGCGAGGTGTAGAGCATCTCGGCCGCCTCCAGGTCGGGTGCGAAGCCGACGAGGGTGGAGAAGCCGACGTCGGCGGCCCAGACGGCCTGGCAGCGGTTGGCCGCCGCGACCGCGTCGAGCAGCAGCGCCTTGGCCTGTTCGTAGGGGCCCTCGATGCCGATACGGACGGCTGACGGGCCGTCGGTCCGGCCGCCCGGGGAGCCGTCCGCGCGGTCGAGGAGCGCCTCGTCGATGCTGTGCCGGGCCATCAGCTCCTGCGCCTTGGCGGACAGCGCCTCGGCCTCCTCGGCGTAGTCGGTCGCCTCGGCCTTGGCGAGCAGACCGCGGATCCGTCCGAGGGCACGGGCCGCGGCGGCGTCGGCGGGTCCGCTCCGGCCGCCGGCCTGCGGCGGGGCCGGCAGCGGGGTGATGCGGGGCAGCCGGGCGAGTACCCGCAGCGCCGCCAGCACCTCGTACACCGTCTCGAAGCGGGAGGCGCGGCGGCGCCGGGCCAGGGCGTCGAGGTAGCCGGTGTCGGCGGGCCACCAGACCTCGGCGCCGAGGTTGCGCAGCTGCTCGGACCGGCGCGGGTCCGGAGCCGGGCGGGTGGCCGACGGCCGGGCCGCCTCGGCCGCGATGGCGTCGACGACCAGCGCCACCAGGGCGGTGCCGGAGGTCTCGCGCCGTACGATCCGCGCCAGGTCGGCGGGCTGCCAGCCGCCCGCCCAGCACTGCCGCACGCCCGCCACGGCGGCCTCGACCACCGCGGCGCTCACCGCCTCCGGACCGGCCTCGGCCGCGGCCAGCATCGAGGCGCCCGCCTCCAGGGCGTCCTCGGCCTGCTCGCCGTCCGGCGCGTAACGGACGCTGCCGAGCACCTGCCCGACCAGTTCGCCTGCCGACGGCGACGGCCCGCCGCGCCCTTTTCCTCCGCGCTCACTCACCCGTTCACTGTACGGAGGGCCCGGCCGCCCCCTCCCGGGAGGCGGGCGGGAGCCGGGGCGCGGACGGGGCCCCCGGCTCAGAGCCGCACTTGGTAGAGGCCGAGGCTGCTCTCCGCCCGGTAGCCGAGCGCCTCATTGACCGCCCGCATCGGGGCGTTCTCGTCCGCGACCGTCGTGACGATCTCCCGTACGCCCGGCCGCCCGTCGCGCAGGTACTCCAGCATCCGCAGCTTGACGGCGCGGCCGAGGCCATGGCCGCGGTGGGCGGGCACGACGACGGTGTCGTACTGCAGGGCCCGTACGGATGCCGGTGTGGGCAGGACGAGTTCGGTGTAGCCGGCCACGGCACCGTCGGACTCCGCGAGGGCCGCCACGGTCAGCAGTACCCCGCCACGGTCCAGGATGACGCGGGCGGCGGCCCGTATCCGCTCGGCGTCCCAGGGGTCGTGCTGTTCGTCCAGGTCGCCGGTCGGGGCGTCCTCCATGGCGTCATGGGCGCGGGCGTGCGCGGCGGCATGGGCGTCCGGGACGACACCGCTCCAGGTGGCGAAGCGATAGCCGGCGGGCAGCGGGACGCCGGAGGCCGGGGCGGGGGCGGTCCGCACCTCCTGGACGGAGGCCACCAGCGGCAGCGCGCACTCCGCGCCCTGGGCGACGGCGAACCTCTCGCCCGCGCCGCCCTTACCGACCAGCGCGCTCACCGAGCTGCGGCCCTCGGCGGCCAGCCTCGCGCGGACCATGTCCCACAGCGCCCGGCCCGCCCCGCGGCCGCGGTGGGCGGGGTGGACCGTCAGGGTGTCGAGGAAGGCGGTGCCGGCGTTCTCCGCGGTGTCGTGGAGGCGGAGCAGGGCGACGCCCGCGTAGCCGGTGGCGCCGTCGGGGGCCGGCAGCGTGACGGGGACGGCCCGGCTGTGCAGGGCGGGGATGCGCAGCCGGCCGGTCTCGGCGGCCCGTTCGGGGGCGGGGCCGCCCGGCCGGTCGTGGGCGTGGGCGGCGGTGAGCACGGCGAACCAGGCGTCGGGGTCGATGTCCATACGGCGGACCGTACGCAGCAACGACGCCCGGCGCGCCTTGTTTTCGGCGCCGCCGGGCGTCGGTCACTCCGTGCGGTGAGCGGTCAGGTCACGTACCGGCCGGGGGTGCCGGGCACGGCCGTCTCACCGGGCCGTCACTGCACAGCGCTGCCATCCACCCACTGCGACCAGTCCATGTTCCAGCCGTTCAGGCCGTTGTCCGGCTTGACGCTCTGGTCGGGGGAGTTGACGACGTCGACCACGTCACCGGTCCGCGAGTGGTCGAAGAACCAGGCGCCGTCCGTCTTGGAGTCCTTGGCGCCCTTGGCGTCCTCCAGGCCGATGCAGCCATGGCTGGTGTTGGCCTTGCCGAAGATGCCCTTGCCCCAGTAGTTGCCGTGGATGAAGGTGCCGGAGTCGGTCAGGCGCATCGCGTGCGGGACATCGGGGATGTCGTACTCGCCCTTGCCGTCGCGCTTCTTGAAGCCGACGGTCGAGCCGTTCATCCGGGTCTGCTTGAACCGCTCGGAGATGACCATCTTGCCGTTGTAGGTGGCGTTCTCCTTGCTGCCGGCGGAGATCGGGATGGTCTTGAGGGTCCGGCCGTCGCGCACCACGGTCATCGTGTGCGCCTTGGTGTCGACGGTGCTGATCTGCGAGTGGCCGACGTGGAAGCTGACGGTCTTGTTCTGGATGCCCTTGACGCCCGGCGAGGCCTCGACGCCGTCCAGGCCGAGCTCCAGGGTGACGTCGGAGTTCGCCTTCCAGTACTTCTCGGGGCGGAAGTCCAGCCGCTTGTCGTTGAACCAGTGGCCGACGACCTTCTGGTTGCTGCTCGACGCGACCTTGATCGCGGACTCGACGTCCGCCTTGTTCTCGACCGGCTTGTCGAACTTGATCGACACCGGCATTCCGACGCCGACGGTCGAACCGTCCTCCGGCGTGAAGTTCCCGATGAAGCTGTTCGCCGGGGCGACGGTGGTGAAGCTGGAGTTCTCCACCGCGGTACGGCCCTGGGAGTCCACGGCGTGCGCGGTGACCCTGTACTTCGTCGAGCGGTCCAGGGGCTGGTTCGGCTTCCAGGAACTGCCGTCGGCGGCGAACGTGCCGGCGACCGGCTCCTTGGACTCGGCCGAGGTCATGGCGACGTCGGTCAGGTTTCCGTCGCTGACCGTGACCTTCGCGTCACTGTTGAGGCCGGTGTCGGTGGCGCCGTCCTCCGGGAGGATCGTGATCCTGGCGTCGGAGGCGTCCTTCGCGGCCGCCTCGTCCACCTGCCGGCTGTTCTCGTGCCAGGTGGCGCCGGCACCGCCATCATCCCGGTCAGCCGCACTGCTGCCACCACACGCCGCAAGCGTGAGTACGCCCCCGAGCAGCGTGGCGCTGGCTATGAGGCCCTTCCGGCGCTTGCTGTCCGTTATCACACGCATCTCCATTGCTACCGATTTCGCACGATTCCCCGAGCGAGCAGCCAACTGAACGCTGGCTCATATGGACGCTGGCATTCCGGCCGACGCCATTTGAACGCCTTTTCCGTTTCGCCCGTTCCATGCGTCCACAAAGTGTGGGGAAGGCCACTTATTGCCCGGACCGGTCAGATTGCCCGGACCGGTCATACGGTGACATGGAGCGACAGCGCACCGGCCACGTAGTCGGCCCCCGCACGGCGGGCAGCCGTACGGGGGCCGTGGCCATCGGGGGTGCCGGTCAGCCCTCCCCGTCCGCGTCGTCCGCCAGATCCCACTCCGCCGCGTCCCACTCGGCATCCGGGTCGTAGTCGGTCAGCTCCTCGCTGCTCCAGGAGGCCTGTGCGAGTTCGGTGCCCGGCACCTTGGTGACGAGGTCGAACGGGTCGATCAGATGGGCCAGCGCCTCCGCCGGGTCCTCCCGGACCGTCTCCAGCGACTGTCTGCGCTCCTCGTCGGGCAGCGAGGGATCCCCGCTGATGTGATCGACGGCGGCGCCGGTCAGCCGGCGGGCGTCGGCGACCTCCATGATCAATTCGACATGAAGGCGCACAAAACGTGATGTCTCACCATTGCTCATAGCACGGAGGTTAGGCATGGAGGGCTCCTGACTTCCCCGCGACCCGCGGCGGTCACTAACATCTGCGGTCAACGGCCAATTTGCCGAACCCACAAGGGGGATCGCTTCCGTGACCGCACGACGACCACTGCTGACCGCCGCAGCCGCGGGATCGGTGCTGTTCGCCCTGTGGTTCGTACCGTCCGCCCAGGCGACCGCGGGGCATGACGGAGCGACAGATTCCGCCCTGCGGGTGGCGTCCGCACCGGCCGCGCCGGGCCTGGCCGACCGCACGGCCGGCGGGGCTCAGGACACCGGCGGCCGCTCCACGACGGCCACCTCGGACGACCGCGGCACAGCGGGCGGCACCGGCACCGGCGTCGACACCGGGACCGGAACCGGAACCGAGGGTCCCGCCGGCACCCCGCACCTCCTCGCCGACACCGGCAGCCCGGACACCATGCCGTACGTGATCGGCGGCGCCGCCTGCCTCGCGCTCGGCGCCGGCCTGGTCGGCTACTCCGTCCACCGCACCCGCGACGAGGCCGTCTGAGACCGGACGGCGCCCGGCGGCCGTTAGAGGGTGTGTCCCCCTACGCCAGCGTGCCCGTGACCGACTCCACGGCCGCCACCAGCTTCCCGCCCCGTACGAACGCATACGCGCTCTCCAGGTCCGGCGCCAGGAAGCGGTCCTCGCCCGGCCCCTGGATGCCCGCGCCGCGCACCGCGTCCAATACGGCGCGGGTGGCCGGGGCCGGCGTCAGGCCCTCGCGCATCTCGATGGCACGGGTCGCCGCATAGAGCTCGACGGCGATGATCCGGGTCAGGTTGTCGACCGCGGTGCGCAGCTTGCGCGCCGCCGACCAGCCCATCGAGACATGGTCCTCCTGCATCGCGGAGGACGGGATGGAGTCCACCGACGCCGGTGCGGCCAGCCTCTTCAGCTCGCTGACCAGCGCGGCCTGGGTGTACTGGGCGATCATCAGGCCGGAGTCGACGCCCGGGTCACCGGCCAGGAAGGCGGGCAGCCCGTGCGAACGGTTCTTGTCCAGCAGCCGGTCCGTACGGCGCTCCGCGATCGAACCGAGGTCGGCCGCGGCGATGGCCAGGAAGTCCAGGACGTAGGCGACCGGAGCGCCGTGGAAGTTGCCGTTGGACTCGACCCGGCCGTCCGGCAGCACCACCGGGTTGTCGACCGCGGCGGCCAGTTCGCGGTCCGCGACGAGCCGGGCGTGGCCGAGGGTGTCCCGGCCGGCGCCGGCGACCTGCGGGGCACAGCGGATGGAGTAGGCGTCCTGGACGCGCGGGGCGTCGTCCTGGTGGTGACCGGTGAAGCCCGAACCGGCCAGGACCTTGGCCATGTTGGCGGCCGAGGCGGCCTGCCCGGGGTGCGGGCGGATGGCGTGCAGCTCGGGCGCGAGGACCTTGTCCGTGCCGAGCAGCGCCTCCAGGGAGAGGGCCGCGGTGATGTCCGCCGAGGTGAACAGCCGGGCGAGGTCGGCGCAGGCCATCACGAGCATGCCGAGCATGCCGTCGGTGCCGTTGAGGAGGGCCAGGCCCTCCTTCTCGCGCAGTTCGACGGGTTCGATGCCGTGCGCGGCCAGCAGCTCGGCGGCCGGCCGTACGACGCCGTCGGGGCCCTCCGCGTCACCCTCGCCCATCAGCGCCAGCGCGCAGTGCGAGAGCGGCGCCAGGTCGCCGGAGCAGCCGAGCGAGCCATATTCGTGGACGACGGGTGTGATGCCGGCGTTGAGGAGGGCGGCCATCGTCTCGACGACGAGCGGGCGGACGCCGGTGTGCCCGGAGGCGAGCGTCTTCAGCCGCAGGAACATCAGCGCGCGGACGACCTCCCGCTCGACCCGCGGGCCCATACCGGCCGCGTGCGAGCGGACGATGTTGCGCTGGAGCTGCACGCGCAGCTCGGGGCTGATGTGGCGGACGGCGAGGGCACCGAAGCCGGTGGAGACGCCGTAGACGGGGTCGGGCTTGGCGGCGAGTTCGTCGATGAAGGCGCGGGAGGTGGCGACGGCCGCGAGGGCTTCCTCGGACAGCTCGATCCGGGCCGCGCCGCGAGCCACCGCGATGACGTCCTGTGCGGTCGTGCCGGACGTCCCCAGCACCACAGTGTGCATATCCATATTCAGGCACCCTAGAGACTGAATCGCCGGATGTCACCACCGGATTTCGGGATCACCCCTTACCCGGCATCCCGACGGACCGGTGGACAGGCACGGGCAGACCTCCTCACCTCCGGAAGCGCCGGCGCTCCGGCCCCGACCGCCGGTCGGGGGCGTCCGCGAGCCGGACGACCGGGTCGTCCTTGCCGCCGTGCCGCCCGGCGATCACCGGCTCGCCCGACCGCGCCGCCTTGGCCTTGTACTGCGCGGCGTCCGCGAGCCGGAAGAGCCGGCGGGCGCTGCGCACCGGGCCGATCGGATCGCCGGTCGAGGCGACCCCGACCGCGACCCCCTCGCCGAGGTCCAATTCCCCCGCCCGGTCGCACAGTTCACCGGCCACCTTGACCACCTCGTCGGCCGGCGGCCCCACCGCCAGCAGGCAGAACTCATCACCGCCGAGCCGGGCGACGAGCGTGCCCGGCAGCATCGCGCCGCACAGCGAGAGCACCGAGCCGAAGCGCTCCAGCAGACGGTCGCCGACCGCATGGCCGCGTGAGTCGTTCACCCGCTTCAGCCCGTTGAGGTCGCACACCACCAGGCTGACCACCACCTCGTCCCTGCGGTGCAGCTCCAGCGCCTCGTCCAGCCGCATATCGACGGCACGGCGGTTGGCCAGGCCGGTCAGCGCATCGGTGAAGGCCAGCCGGCGGGCCTCCGCCAGCCGCTCGGTCTGCGCGATCCCGGCGGCCGTCACGGCGGCGAGCACACTCGCGAAGTCGGCGTCGGCCCGGCCGAAGACCGGCTCCCCCGTACGCCGTGCGACATACAGCTCGCCCCAGGCCCGGCCGTGCAGCACGATCGGCGCGACCACACAGCAGCCACGGCCGCGGCGGCGCAGTGCGGCCATCCGCTGACGGTTGCCCCCGCCACCCCCGGCCGGCCCCTCCTCCGCCGTCCGGGGCGCCGGGCGACCGTGCGGCCCCTCGGCGGTCTCCACCCAGGCACTGGGCTCGCCGCCGCCCGCCCACTGCTCGTGCAGAAAGCCGACGATCTCCGGGAACTCATGGACGGGGTAGCTCTCGTCGTCCGGGAACTCCTCCTCGCCCTCGGCGAGTTCGCCCGTGTTGACCAGCACCCGCAGCTTCCCCAGCTCGCGCTCCCATTTCGAGATCGCCGCGAAGGAGCCGCCCAGGGCCTGGCGCACCCCCAGCGCCGCGGCGTGCGCCGATTCGCGCGGCGTGTGCGCGGCCGCCATCGCCTGCGCCAGCTCCACCACGGCCCGCAGCCTCGCATCGCCCTCGCCCGTCACCGGATCCTCGCATTCCGTCACCGTGAGCACGCTCTGTACTACAGCGTAGGAATGTTTAACCCCTTTCGCCCCTTTCCGTGCGCGATCGACACCCGGGCGTTATGCGCGTCGTTCCTGGTCGGGGGGTCAAGGAGGGGATGCGGCAGGGGGCAATACGGTGCGTGACGAGGCGGGGACCCGCCGGAACGCACGGTGCGCAGGCGGCCGCCCCGCCTGCGCCCCGCCCGGTTCAATCCCCGGGGCCCCGATTCACTCCCCGGGCCACTCCGGATCCCGCTTCTCGTTGAAGGCCGCCACGCCCTCCGCCCGGTCCCCGGAGAAGGCCACACTGCGCCATGCGCCGTCCTCCACCTCCAGACCGGCCCGCAGATCCAGTCCGTGCCCCAGCCGCATGGCGCGCTTGGCGGCCCGCAGGCCGACCGGCGAATTACGGGCGATCCGGGCCGCCAGCTCCAGCGCCTCGGCCCGGTCCTGTCCGTCCGCCGCCAGCTGGTCGACCAGCCCCAGCTCCACGGCCTCGGGCGCCGGCACCCGCCGCGCGGTGAACACCAGCTCGGCCGCCCGCGCCGCACCCACCCGGCGCGGCAGCAGCTGTGTGCCCCCGCCGCCCGGAATGACCCCCACCGACACCTCCGGCAGGCCGACCAGGGCCGTACCGTCGGCGACGATCAGATCGCAGGCCAGCGCCAGCTCGAAGCCACCGCCGAGCGCGAAGCCGTGCACCGCGGCAATGGTGGGCATCGGCAGTTCCAGTACGCCCGTGTAGGCGGCGCGGGTGTGCGGGCGCTGGCGCATCAGGTCCGCGTCCGTGAAGGAGTTGCGCTCCTTGAGGTCGGCGCCCACGCAGAACGCCCGCTCATGGGTGGAGCTGAGGACCACCGCCCGTACGGAGCGGTCCGCGGCCAGCTCGGCGCAGGCCTGCACCAGGCTGTCGGCCATGGCCGTCGACACGGCGTTCATGGCCTTGGGGCGGTCCATGATCAGCTCCGCCACGAAACCGTGCCGCTCGATGGCGACCCAGCCGTCCGCACCGAACCGTTGCCGTTGCATGCAGCCCTCCCTGTTAACGGCCGTTGACCTGACGTGGGGATCATGTCAGGTGGGGGCCCGGAGGAACAGGACGGGTTTCCGGCTGTGGACGGGCGGGACGCGGCCCGGTACCGGCCCGGTGCGGCCCGGGGACTACGGCGCCGTTCGGGCCGGGCAACCGCCCGCCGAGAGGCTGCCCGCCGGTGGCATGCGCGGTCGGTGACATGCGCTGGCGGCGCCTCGTCAGTCGCGGCGGCTCAGCAGCCAGGGCTCGACGACGCCCAGACCTCGCACCGGCCGCTGCCACATCGGCTGGAGGGCGAAGCGGTACGTCGGGGGCGGAGCGCCGGTGCCCTCCTCGGCCGCCTTCTCCGCCGCCGCGGCGTCGGCCTCGGAGACCGGAGCGTCGCCGATCCGGCCCAGCTCCTCGGCGAACGCCTGGTCCACCAGCACGGTGTCCTTCGGCGCTATCGACGTCAGGCGGCTGGCGAGGTTGACGGTCGTACCGAACACATCGCCCATCCGGGTCGTGACCGTGCCGAACGCGATGCCGACCCGCAGCTCCGGCATCGTCTCGTCGTGGGCCATCGTCTCGATCAGCCGCAGCCCGATCTCGGCGGCGATACCGGCGTCGTCGGCGGCGAAGAGGACCTCGTCACCGAGGGTCTTGATCAGCCGGCCACCGTGCGCGGCCACCAGGTCCGAGCAGGTGGTCTCGAACGCCTCCACCAGCTCGCCCAGTTCCTCCTCCTCCAGGCGGCGGGTCAGCCGGGTGAAGCCCACCAGGTCGGCGAAGCCGACGGCGAGGCGGCGGTCGACCATTTCGGCGTCGTCCTGGGCCCGGACGACCCGGCCGGTGGCGGCGGCGAGCTGGCGCCGCCAGACGTAGACGAGGAACTCCTCCAGCTCGGGGAGCAGCAGCTCGACCAGCGGATAGGTGATCTCCGTACGGGTCAGGCCGGAGTCCTGGGGCTCGGTGAGGCCCTCCAGGAAGGAATCGATCTGCCAGTCGGCCAGACGGGCGGTGGTCTGGCCCGTGGAACGGGCGACCTGGATGGCCATGGCCTCGCTGAGCAGACCGGCCTCGACGAGACCGGCGAGGCGGCGCAGGGCCAGCACATCGGCCTCGGTCAGGGCCTTGACCTGGCCGATGTCGGCGAAGCCCATGGCCCGCCAGAAGCGGGCCGCGAGATCCATGGAGACACCGGCGCCGCGGGCCGCCTGGAACGGCGTGTAGCGGCGGTCGGCGCCGAGGATGAGTTGTTCGAGGCGGACGGCGATGTTGTTCTCGTCGCCCTCGTCCCCGGCCCCTGGGGGGTCGCCGGCGGGGACGTCACGCACCGCATCGTCGTCGGTGTCCGTGTCGCGCGGGGTGGCGCCCGAGTCGTCGGCGGTCACCGGCCGCTCCCTGTCCGATCCCTGCGCACTGCCCTTCCGATCACTGCTCGCCGGTGGTCCGCTCCCTGGCGGACCGCCTCAACGATACGGCAGGTGTGCTCTGGCTCACTCTCACATGTCGGCTCTGACCAAGGAAGAGGCGGGGACACGTCGGCGCGGCGGGGGTCGTGGTACAGGGGTGGCCCGGGCGGACCGGAGGTGCGCGACCCGTCCGGCCTCACCGTTCCGGGGAATCCTCGCCGTCGGCCCGCCGGGACGCCGCGGCGCGCAGATGGATGATGTCGCCGGCGCCCACCGGATGCCGTACACCGTTCGCGGTGGCCAGGACCAGGCGGCCGTCACCGTCGATGGCCACTGCCTCGCCGGTGAGGTCGCTGCCGCCGGGGAGTTCGGCGCGTACGGAGCGGCCCAGGGTGGCGCAGCCCGCCGCATAGGTCTCCTGGAGGCGGCTGGCGCCGGGGTCGCCGACGGCGGACTGCCAGGTGGCGTACCACTCCTCCAGTGAGCGGAGCACGGCGCGCAGCAGCGGGTCGCGGTCCGTGGTGCGGGCGCCCGCCAGGGCCAGCGAGCCGGCGGTGGGCACGGGGAGTTCGCCGGCGGTGAGGGAGACGTTCAGGCCGATGCCGATGACGACGCCGGAGCCGGCCCGCTCGGCGAGGATGCCGCCCACCTTGCGCTCGCCGGTGCCGGGGGTCCCGTCCGGGCCCGCGGCACCGGCGTCCCCGGGGCAGCTGACCAGGATGTCGTTGGGCCACTTGAGGGACGTGTCGATACCGGCCGTCCGGGACAGGGCGGTTGCGGTGGCGACTCCGGCGAGCAGCGGGAGCCAGCCCCAGCGCTGCACGGGGACGTTGGGCGTGAGGTAGACGGAGAAGAAGAGGCCGGAGCGCGGGGGCGCCGACCAGCTGCGGTTGAGCCGGCCGCGGCCGGCGGACTGTTCCTCGGCCACCAGGACGGCGCCCTCCTCGGCCTTCCCCTCGGCCACCCGGGCCGCCAGGTCGGTGTTGGTGGAGCCGGTGGCGGGGACGACGTCCAGGGCGGTCCAGAGCGCGCCGGGGCGCACCAGGGCCCGGCGCAGTGCCGCGGCGTTCAGCGGGGGGCGGCTCAGGTCGCTCCAGCGGCCGGCATCTTTGTCCCGGTTTTCCGGTGGTTGAGGCGTCATGGGACCAGCCTAGGTGTGGTCAACGACGCAGTGCCGCTGAGCAGTCCCGCGGATACGCTACGAATCGGTAGCCAAACCCGTACCACCCTCAGTACGAGCACCAGTCCAGGACGAGCAGGAGCCGCATCCCGATGTCCGAGCCGGAAGCAAACATCCACACCACCGCGGGCAAATTGGCGGATCTGCAGCGACGGGTCGAAGAAGCCACGCATGCCGGTTCCGCCCGTGCAGTGGAAAAGCAGCATGCGAAGGGGAAGTTGACGGCGCGTGAGCGCATCGATCTGCTGCTGGACGAGGGCTCCTTCGTCGAGCTGGACGAGTTCGCGCGGCACCGGTCGACCAACTTCGGAATCGAGAAGAACCGGCCGTACGGGGACGGCGTCGTCACCGGTTACGGCACCGTCGACGGCCGGCCGATCTGCGTCTATTCGCAGGACTTCACGATCTTCGGCGGGTCGCTGGGCGAGGTCTACGGCGAGAAGATCGTCAAGGTGATGGACTTCGCGCTGAAGAACGGGTGCCCGGTCGTCGGGATCAATGACGGCGGCGGGGCCCGGATCCAGGAGGGCGTGGTCGCCCTCGGTCTGTTCGCGGAGATCTTCCGGCGCAATGTGCACGCGTCGGGTGTGGTGCCGCAGATCTCGCTGATCGTCGGTCCCTGTGCGGGCGGCGCGGTGTACTCCCCCGCCATCACCGACTTCACGGTCATGGTCGACCAGACCTCGCACATGTTCATCACCGGCCCCGACGTCATCAAGACGGTCACGGGTGAGGACGTCGGCTTCGAGGAGCTGGGGGGTGCGCGTACGCACAACACCACCTCGGGCGTGGCGCACCACATGGCGGGCGACGAGAAGGACGCCATCGACTACGTCAAGGGCCTGCTGTCCTACCTGCCGTCCAACAACCTCTCCGAACCGCCCGCCTTCCCGGAGGAGGCGGACCTGGAGACCTCGGACGTCGACCGCGAGCTGGACGCCCTGATCCCGGATTCGGCGAACCAGCCGTACGACATGCATGTCGCGATCGAGCACGTCCTGGACGACCACGAATTCCTGGAGACCCAGGCACTGTTCGCGCCGAACATCCTGACCGGCTTCGGGCGGGTCGAGGGCCATTCGGTGGGCATCGTCGCCAACCAGCCGATGCAGTTCGCCGGCTGCCTGGACATCAAGGCGAGCGAGAAGGCCGCGCGGTTCGTGCGGACCTGCGACGCCTACAACATCCCGGTGATCACCTTCGTGGACGTGCCCGGCTTCCTGCCGGGGACGGACCAGGAGTACGACGGGATCATCCGGCGCGGCGCCAAGCTGATCTTTGCGTACGCGGAGGCGACCGTCCCGCTGATCACGGTCATCACACGCAAGGCGTTCGGCGGCGCGTACGACGTCATGGGCTCCAAGCACCTGGGTGCGGACCTCAACCTGGCCTGGCCGACCGCGCAGATCGCCGTCATGGGCGCACAGGGCGCGGTCAACATCCTGCACCGCCGCACGCTGGCCGCGATCGAGGACCCGGCCGCGCAGGACGAGCGGCGCCAGGAGCTGATCCAGGAGTACGAGGACACCCTGCTCAACCCGTACGTCGCGGCCGAGCGCGGCTATGTCGACGCGGTGATCATGCCGTCCGAGACGCGCCGGCACATCGTCCGCGGGCTGCGCACGCTGCGGAACAAGCGCGAGGCGCTGCCGCCGAAGAAGCACGGCAACATCCCGCTCTGACCGGCAGAACCAGCGGAACCAGCGAAGGGAGCCGTTCTCGATGATCAAGGTCGTACGGGGCAATCCGACCCCTGAGGAGCTGGCCGCCGCACTGGCGGTGGTCCAGGCCCGCGCGGCGGCCGCCGCTGCCGTCGCGCCCGGAAAGAAGGACCGCGGCACCGAGTGGTCGGACCCCGCGTCCACGGTTCCGGCGCGGGCCCGTATGCCGCATCCGGGGCCGCGGGCCTGGCGGACGAGTTACTGGCCGCATTGACCGGTTGACATCGGGTGGCCGTCCGGGGCCACCGGGTCGGTGCATAGTGCATTGACTAGTCCCTTGCACCGTGGCGCCTGAGTACGCGTACTCAGGCGCCACAGGTCGTCATGGGCACAGGATCGATACATGCTGTGGTCAGATCCGCCCGATGAGCCTCCTGAGGAGCTGCGCGATGTGCAGGCCAAGCTCCGCCGGATGGGCATCGTGCTGGCCGTGGCCGCGGTGGTGCTGATGGTCCTGCTCGCGGGGAAATAGCCGCTCCCGTACGCGGCGGCATCGCTGTTCCCGCGTACGGAGAGGCAACGCTCACACTTCCCGACCGCAACCGCCTCCGCCGATTTCGTGTCTTTTCCTCTCGACAGCGCAATTCGGGCTTTCGGCCGCCCGGGCGGCAGCCGGACGGGAGTGGGAGAGCGATGAACAGGCCGCTGAGGCATATAGCCGTCTTCTGCGGGGTGCTGGTGCTCGCACTGCTGGTCCGCGTGACATGGGTCCAGTTCGTGCAGGGCGAGGAACTCTCCAACGACCCGAACAACCGCCGCGTCAAGATCGAGGCGTTCTCCTACCCGCGCGGCAACATCATCGTCGGCGGCAAGCCGGTCACCGGCTCGGTGGCCACCTCCGGTGACTTCAAGTACAAGCGGACCTACAAGAACGGCCCGATGTACGCACCGGTCACCGGGTTCGCCTCACAGGCCCAGGGGACGTCCTTCCTGGAGGGCATCTACAACAAGGTGCTCAGCGGCAAGGACGACCGGCTCGCCCTCAAGAACGCCAAGGACATCCTGACCGGCGAGAAGCCGCGCGGCGGCGATGTGATCACCACCATCGACCCCAAGGCGCAGAAGGCCGCGTACAAGGGTCTGACCGACCTCAACGCCAAGGGTGCGGTGGTCGCGCTCGACCCGCGCGACGGCCGGGTCCTCGCGCTCGCCTCCACCCCCTCCTACGACCCGTCGCTCTTCACCGGCATCTCCAACGCCGAGGGCCGGAAGTTCAAGGAGCTGGACGCCGACAAGTCCAAGCCGCTGAGCAACCGGGCGCTGCGCGAGACCTACGCCCCCGGCTCCACCTTCAAGATCCTCACCGCGGCGGCCGCCCTGGAGCACGGTGTGGTCTCCGACATCAACGCGTCCTCGGGGGCGCCCGCTCCGTACCAGCTGCCGCAGAGCACCACGAAGGTCGGAAACGATGTCGCGGGCGCGCCCTGTGACAAGGCCTCGCTGAAGACCGGTATGCAGTGGTCGTGCAACAACGTCTTCCTCGACGCCGCGCTGAAGGTCGGCAAGGACAAGATGCGCGAGACGGCCGAGAAGTTCGGCTTCAACGACAATGTCTACGACGAGGACCTCGGGGACCTGCTGGCCACCAAGAGCCTCTACCCGGCGAAGCTCGACAAGCCGCAGACCGCGCTGACCGGTATGGGCCAGGGCAGCCTCACCAGCACGCCGATGCAGATGGCGATGGTGGCCGCCGGCCTCGCCAACGACGGCAAGGTGATGATGCCGCACCTCGTCGACGAGGTGCGCGGCTCCGACCTGTCGACGATCGAGAAGACCGAGCCGAAGATGATGTCCCAGGCCGTCTCCGCCGACACCGCGAAGAAGGTGCAGGAGATGATGGAGTACACCGTCAACGAGGGCACCGCCGAGAAGGCCGCGATCGACGGGGTGACCGTCGGCGGCAAGACCGGCACCGCCCAGCACGGCGCGAACGTCAACGACGAGCGCCCCTACGCCTGGTTCGTCTCCTACGCCAAGCAGAGCGACGGCAGCTCCCCGGTCGCGGTCGCCGTCTTCGTCGACCCCAAGGACATGAACATCCCCCGGGAGGAGATCGCCGGCGGCAAGCTGGGCGGGCCGATCGCGAAGTCGGTCATGGAGGCCGTGCTCAAGAAGTAGTCCGGGCGGAGCCCCGGCAACCGGGGCTCCGTACGATGGCGGGCATGACCGAAGAGTCCCGCCCCCGCCGTCTCGTCCTCGCCTCCCAGTCCCCCGCCCGGCTGGCCCTGCTGCGCCAGGCCGGGCTGGCCCCCGAGGTCATCGTCAGCGGCGTCGACGAGGAGGCGCTCACCGCTGCCACGCCCGGTGAGCTGGCCCGGGTGCTGGCCGAGGCGAAGGCCGAGGTGGTCGCCGCCCGCCCGGAGGCCGCCGGCGCCCTGGTCGTCGGCTGTGACTCGGTCCTGGAGCTGGACGGGCGGGCGCTCGGCAAGCCCGCCGACGCCGAGGACGCCACCGCCCGCTGGAAGTCCATGCGCGGCCGCTCCGGCATCCTGCAGACCGGCCACTGCGTCATCGACACCGCGAACGGCCGCCGGGTGGCCGCGACCGCCTCGACCACGGTCCGGTTCGGCGAGCCGACCGACGTGGAGATCGCCGCCTATGTCGAGAGCGGCGAACCGCTCTTCGTCGCCGGCGCCTTCACCCTCGACGGCCGCTCCGCCCCCTTCATCGACGGCATCGACGGCGACCCCGGCAATGTCATCGGCCTCTCCCTGCCGCTGCTGCGCCGGCTGCTCGCCGACCTGGACGTCGCGATCACCGACCTGTGGACCTGATTGGCGCCCCCGGCGCCGGACGTCCCACGCCGCGGTAAAGCCGGGGACGTGCCGGCGTCCCGCGCCTACGCTGCCCGCATGGCAACAGTTGTCGAGCTGATCAGCTACCCCGTCAAGGGCTGCGCGGGCGTTCCGGCGGCCGAGGCGGAACTCACCCCGGCCGGCCTCCCCCACGACCGCAGTTTCCTGGTGGTCGGCCCCGGAGGCGTCTTCCGCAGCCAGCGCACGGACCCCCGGCTGGCGGTGATCCGGCCGGAGGTCGGCGCCGACGGGACGCACCTCACCCTGCACGCGCCGGACAGGGACCCGCTCCGCCTGGACATCGACCTCGGCACCGGCTCGACGGTCCGGTCCGAGGTCGAGATGTTCGGTCAGCCGTACCGCGCGGTCGACCAGGGGGACCGCGTGGCCGGATGGCTGTCCGAGGCGCTGGGCGCCGAGAGCCGGCTGGTGCGGGTACCGCCGGAGCACGACCGGGTGACCGACGGGCTCACCCCCGGCACCTCCGGCTTCGCCGACAGCAGCGCGATGCACGTCCTCTCCCTGGCCTCCTTCGACGACCTCAACCGCCGGATCGCCGCCGCCGGCCGCCCGCCGGTCCCGATGGACCGCTTCCGGCCCAACCTCGTGGTGGACGGCTGGGACACCCCGCAGACCGAGGACCGGGTACGACGGGTCACGGTCGGCGGCGGCGAGCTGGGCTTCACCAAGCTCGCCGTCCGCTGCGCGGTCACCCTCGTCGACCAGCGGACGGGCGGCAAGGCGGGCCCCGAGCCGCTGCGCACACTCGCCTCGTACCGGCGGGTGCCCGAGGGCGGGGTGGCGTTCGGATCGAAGTTCTCGGTGCTGGCGACCGGGAAGGTGGCGGTGGGCGACGCATTCGAGGTCACCGAGTGGGGAACCGATTGATCCGAAACGACTCGATCGCCCCGATCGACACCATCGTGAGGAGTCCGCACCATGCCGAAGATCCTGATCGTCGCCGGTGACGCCACCGAGGACCTGGAGTTCTTCTACCCCTACCAGCGGCTGCTGGAGGAGGGGTACGAGCCCCGGATCGCGGCCCCCTCCCGCAAGAAGCTCCAGTTCGTCGTCCATGACTTCGTCGACAACTTCGACACCTACGTGGAGCGCGAGGGCCACTCCTGGCCGTCCGACCTCGCCCTGTCCGAGGTCGATCCGGCCGACTACGCGGCGCTGGTGCTCCCCGGCGGCCGGGCACCCGAATACCTCCGCAACGACGCCGACTACCGACGCGTCGTCACCCACTTCTTCGACGCCGACAAGCCCGTCGCCCACATCTGCCACGCGGCCATCTCCCTGGCCCCGCTGGGCGTCCTCAAGGGCCGCCGCACCTCCGCCTACCCGGCCTGCGCACCGGACGTGGAGATGGGCGGCGGCACCTTCGTCGACGGCGCGGCGGTGGTCGACGGCAAGGTCGTCTCGGCCCGCGCCTGGAACGACCACCCCGAGTGGATGCGCGCGTTCCTGGAGGTGCTGCGGGAGCATGCGCCGGTGAAGTAGGGGGCGGGGGCGAGGAGGGCGGCGGCGCCGGACGGGGCGTCAGAACACCGGCAGGACGTAGAGCGATGCGTCACTCAGGACGAAGACGCGGTTGCCGTCGGCCGCCAGGGCCTGGCGGTCGCCCCCCACCGTGTGCGTCGCGACCTGCCGGCCGTCCTCCTGGTTCACCGCGGTGACGTCGCCCGCTTCGTCATCCGCGATCATCCACAGGCCGTTCCCCTGGCGGATCACCGGGGTGTAGACATTGGACCTGCCGCGGAGCCCGGACACGTAATGGCCGTCGCTGGGATGCCACTTGGCGGAGTATGCGGGTTCGCCGGGGTAGCCCTCGTGCGTGGCGTAGAGGGCGTCCGCCGTGGCGGTCACCGGGCCCCACTCGGCGTAGGGCGGCTTGCCCTTCAAGTGGATCGGCAGGGTGCGCCTGCGGACCGTCCACAGCTCCTTGCCATCGGTGATCCTCCGGGCCGTCATCGACTTGCCGTGGAGGTAGACGGTGCTGCCGTGACAGGCCGGGCGGATGATGGTGTCGGACTGGCCGCGCAGGTCCCAGGCCCGGCGGCCGTCCGCGGTGCGCACGGCGAGGACATTGCCGTCGTAGGTGCCCAGAACGAGCCGGCCATGGGCGATGACACCCGGCAGGTTCGCCTTGCGGAAGGGCTTGTCGAGGGGCACGGTCCAGCGGACCTTGGCGTCGGAACGGCCGACGGCGCGCAGCCGGTCGTCCTTCGTCAGCACGTAGACGGCCGTGTCGTCGGCGGCCAGCACGGCCTCGGCGCCGACCGCGGCGGTCCACCGAGGCTCCCCCGTGGAGGGGACGAAGGTGCGCAGCGTCCCCTTGGCGTCGACGGCCACGAGCAGCCGGTCCGAGAGGGACACATAGCGGCCGCCGGCCTTGATGCCGGGGGCGGCCCAACGCCGTTTGCCGTCCACGACGTTGTGGGCGGCGATCCCGCCACCGCGGACGCCGAAGACGACGACGTCCCGGACGGGCAGGGGGGCCGGGGTGTTGTGGGCGAGGTGGTGCACGGCCCACAGCACGTTCAGCGACCCGCCGACGACGAGGTCGCCGTTGTCCATGTTCAGCAGGTGCGCCGTGGGCGTCTTGACGGCGGGCGGGTAGGCGAAGAGGTCGACCTTCTTCTCGGTCGGCTTCGGCGGCCGCGGCCACCAGGCGGCGGCCGCCCCGCCGCCCGCGGCGAGCACCACCCCGCCCGCCGCCAGACCGGTGAGCAGCCGGCGGCGGGAGACCTGCCCGGGGGCCGTCGCTCCGTTGACCGCGGTGGTCAGCTCGTGGATGCCGCTCTCCCGCTCCTTGATCGCCTGGCTCACCGGGCCGCGCCGCCAGGCCCGTTCGGCGCCGCGCGGTGGTGCGAAGGCGGCGGCGATCCGGTCGGGCGTGGGGCGGACGGCCGGGTCCTTGGCCAGCAGGGGGAGGATGAGCGGGCGCAGCGCCTCCGGGACACCGGTCAGATCGGGCTCGTCGTGCACCACCTTGTACTGGAGGGCGGCGATATGACCGCCGTCGAAGGCCCGCCGTCCACTGGCCGCGTGCACGAGGACGACGCCGAGCGAGAAGACGTCGGCGGGGGCCGCGACCCGGCGGCCCAGGACCTGCTCGGGGGCGCCGTAGCCGGGGGTGACCGGGACCTGTCCGGTGGTGGTCAGGGTCAGGCCGTGTTCGGGGCGGGCGATGCCGAAGTCGATGACGCGCGGACCGTCCGAGGTCAGGACGATGTTCGGCGGTTTGAGGTCGCGGTGGATCAGGCCGGTGGCATGGATGTCCGCGAGGGTGTGCGCGAGCGACGCGGCGAGGGCGCGTACGGCGGGCTCGTCGAACGGGCCGTATGCCTCGACGGCCTCGTCGAGGGTCGGACCGGCCAGGAACTCGGTGGCGATCCACGGGCGTCCGCCCTCGGTGTCCGTGCCCAGCACCCGGGCCACGCCCTTGCCGGTCACGGCCGTCGCCGCCTGCGCCTCCCGGACGAAGCGGCGGGCGAGGTTCTCCTCGCCGGTGAGCTCGGGCCGGAGGACCTTGACCGCGGCGACGGTGCCTTCGGTGTCCTGGCCGACGTAGACCTTGCCCATACCGCCCTCGCCGAGCACGCCGAGCAGGCGGTACGGACCGAGGCGGAGCGGGTCGCCGGTGCCGAGCGGTTTCATGGACGGTGTCCTTCTGGCGAGTTCGCGGCCGGTGGGGGCGTCGGGGCGGGGCGCGGCGGGTCAGCGGAGGGGGAAGCCGGCGAGGAAGTCGGGCCCGGAGGCGATGACCGTCCGGCTCTTCTCATGGGCGGTGAACTTCTTCCCGCTGGTCTTGTACAGCTGTTCGGTGGTGTGCGAGGTGAGGCCGACGGCCCGGAGGAACGTGCCGGTGATGCTGTACGAGTAGGCGTACTCGGAGCCGATCACGGGGCGGACGAGGTGGTCCGCCGATTTGCCCTCCCAGCTCTTCTCCGTCCAGCGCGGCTTCCCGCCGCCGGTGCCGAACGCGACCAGGCCGAGGTCCTCCTCCACCGCGTACAGCACACCGTCTTTGAGGACCGGCGGTCCGTACGTCTTCCCGGGGCGGGTGCCGGAGGTGTCCCACGCCTGGCCGCCGTCGCTCAGCCGCAGCGCCCGCAACGGGCCGTGGCCCAGGTAGAGATGCTGGTCATCGGCCGTGAGCGGGTCCCGTACGTGCCGCCGGTCGGCGCCCTTCCACGGCTTGCCCCAGGCCACCTTCCCGGTGCGGAGGTCGCGGGCGACGATCCGGACCGTGCCGTCGTTCATCTGCTGCAGGAGCACCAGACGGTTTCCGACGACCTTGGCGGACAGGAAGTGGTTCTCGTCGCTCTCGGCGGCCTGGAACGGCAAGGGGTCCGTCCACTTCCGGCTCCCGTTGGTGAGGTCGAGCGCCACCACGGACCAGGGGAGCTGGCGTTCGTACTTCTTGGCCTTGCCGTGGGAGATCGCCAGATAGGCGGTGTCGTCGACGACCGCCAACAACCGGCTGTCGAGGCCGTTGTGCTGGTCGTCCGACACCGGGGCGAGGTTCTTGCCGGCCTTGCCCGTGGCGAGGTCCACACGGGCGAGGAACCACGAAACGGACTTCGGGAACATGCTGCCCTTCTCCCGTTCCTCCTCCCGCGTGATCCGGTAGACGCGGGCACCGTCCGAGGCGACCTGCCAGCGCTCGTCGAAGGACAGCGAGAACGTCCACCGGGACTCACCGGACTTCGCGTCCACCCCGCGCGCCTCGGCATCGGACACCATGACGATCTGGTCGCCTGCCACCAGGGGCACTTCGGGGTTCTGGTCCTCGTCGGGACCGCTGATCTGCTTCTGCCACACCGAGTCCAGCTTTTTCTTCTTCAGCGCGCTGACGCTCGGCCCCGGCTTCGGCTTGGTGTATCCGGGCCCGGTGGCGGGACCCGGCGTCGGCTGGTCCCGTCCCAGCCAGGCCCATACCCCCGCCCCGGCCCCCGCGACGCCGAGCACCGAGCCCGCGCCCGCCATCAGCAGCCCCCGGCGGGACAGCCCACCGGCGGCGGGGACGTCGGCGGACGGCGCGGTCGCCGGCTGGTCGGGCGGCGCGGGCAGCCGCTGCGGCACGAGCTGCCAGACCTCGCCCGCCCGCCGGCCGATCTCCGCCAGCACCGCATCCGGCAGATGATCGGCGAACTCCCCTCCTCCGTCGTGGAGTTGGGCGGCCAGCTCGGCGGTCGACGGGCGCTCGGCGGGGTCCTTGGCCAAGGCGCGGGACAGGACCGGGACGAGGGCGGCGGGGGTGCCGGTGAGGTCGGGCTCGCTGTAGCGGACGCGGTAGAGGAGGTCGGCGGGCTGTCCGTCGCCGAACGGGCCGCGGCCGGTGGCGGCGAAGACCAGGACCCCGGCGAGCGCGAAGACGTCTCCGGCCGGGGTGTGTTCCTGCCCGGTGGCCTGCTCCGGCGACATGAACGCCGGGGTGCCGACCGCGGCGCCCGTACGGGTCAGCCGGTCGTCGCCGAGGGCGCGGGCGATCCCGAAGTCGATGACCTTCGGGCCGTGCGCGGTGACCATGATGTTCGACGGCTTGAGGTCACGGTGCACGACGTCCGAGTGATGGAGCTGGCCGAGCGCCCCGCAGAGCGCCGCCCCCAGGGCGCGGACCGACGCCTCGGGCAGCGGGCCGGCGAGCTCCACCGCGTCGTCGAGGGGCGGGCCGAGCACGTACTCGGTGGCCATCCAGGGGGTCGCGGCGAGCGGATCGGCCTCGACGACCTGTGCGCCGTAGCGGCCGCCGATGACCCGGGCGGCATCCGCCTCCAGCCGGAACCGGGTGCGGAATTCCGTGGTGGCGGCGATCCGGGCGTGCATCGTCTTGAGCGCCAGGGTCCGGCCGCCCGGGGAACGGGCCAGATAGACGGTGCCCATACCGCCGCTGCCCAGCCGGGCGAGGAGGCGGTACGGGCCCAGGCCGGGCGGGTCGTCATGGGCGAGAGGGAACGGCATGGGGGTGTCAGTCCTGTGGGGCGGGCGGAACCGGGAGGGTGGCGGCGAGCAGCTCGGCCGACTGGCGGGCGAGGGCCGCGATGATCCGGCCGGGCAGCCAGCCGGGGCCGAGCAGGGCGACGGCGCGACCGGCCGGGTTTCCGGCGGGGCCGAGCTCCGAGGCGGAGGACAGCGGCCCGGCGGGGTCGAGCCCCGAGGCGGAGGACAGCGGTCCGGCGCGGTCGAGCCCCGCGGCGGGGGTCGGCGGTCCGGCGGGGCCGAGCCCCGCGGCGGGGGTCGGCGGTCCGGCGGCCCCGGCCCCCGGCGCGGGCGGTCCGGGCGCCGGGCCGAGCGCATCGAGCAGTCGGCGGGGCGCGGGCGGGCCGCCGGGTCCCGGGACAGACAGGCCGTGACGACGGACCGCAGGGCGGCCGGGAGCTCTTCCCGCTCCGGCACGGTGTACCCGGTCGCGGCATACGCGAGCGTCGCGCCGAGTGCGTAGACATCGCCCGCCGGATGCGGCCGCCCGCCCGCCGCCTCTTCCGGCGGCAGGCTGCCCGATTCCAGGCCCGGCAGCCCGGAGCGCGGGGCGCCGTCCCCGGCGGCGGCCCGTACCGCCCCGAAGCACGTCAGCCGGGGCCCGTCGGCCGCCAGCAGCACGGCCGCGGGCGACACACCGGCATGGGCCAGGTCCTGCCCGTGCCCGATGGCCAGGGTCTCGGCGAGGGCCGCGCCGAGCGCCCGTACGGTGCGTTCGGGCAGCGGGCCGCCGTGCACGGTGAGCGCGGCGGGCAGCGGGAGCGCGGGCACGTACGGGCGGGCGTGCCAGGGCGCGTCGCCGGGTGCGGCGACCTCGGTGGCCGGCGAGGACCAGGGTCCGAGCAGATAGCGCGAGGTCTCCGCCTCGGCCAGGAACCGGCCGGGGTCGGCACCCGGCAACGGCGCACTGATCAGGACCGTACGGTCGCCGTCCGCGCTCCGCCCGATGAACCGCCGCTCCGGTACGGGTATGCCGGACGCTTCGTCATCCAGCCCCCGCAACACCGTGTAGGGACCTATCGCGCTCCCGCGCCCCCGGCCCTCCGCACCCGCAGCCGATGCAGGCATGCCCACCGTCCCCCGTCCTACGACATCGCGCGAAGAGCCTACCCGGGCGTGTCGTACGGCCCCGGGGGAGTCGATCGGCCCCGGGGGACGGGGAGTTCGGGCCCGGCCGGGGAGCGGCGGATCCGGCCGCCGGGCGGGAAGCGAGGGGGGTCAGGCGGAGGTGGGGGCCACCGGCGGTGCGCCGTTCGGGGTGTTTTCCGCGTTTCCCCGCGCATCCCCCGTAAGGCCCTCGTTGTAGGCCATCAGTGTCAGCACCAGCAGCCCCAGCACGACCATCATCGCGAGGAAGGCGACCCAGCCGACCAGGCCGACGGAGAAGGCGCCCAGGATGCCGTGCACCACCGCGCAGCCGATGAGGGCGATACGGGTGAAGCCTCCGGGGGCGCGGTCGCGCAGGGCGCTGCGGAGCAGCACGGCGGCGCAGAACAGCAGGAAGAGGCCGAAGAGAATGCCGGCCACCCAGGAGCCGGTGGACATCGCGCGGGGCTGCAGACCGGCCAGGGACATCTGCTGCCGGTCCACGACGATGCTCAGAATCCAGTTGAGCAGCACGATCCCGAACGCCTCCAGGATCAGTACCACCGCCGCGGCCAAGGCCACCGGTCGTCGTGCCACCCTCACCCCGTCCACCCACTTCCGCCGTTGTCCAGCCCGATGCGCCATGTGGGCGCCTGTTGCCGCCGTTACCCCGGTTACCGCGAGTACAGAAGACATCGGGCACGCTACTAATGGGTAATAGCTGGGGCAAGGGTTGTGCACGGGTGGGCAGGGACGACTGTGGACACGAGGCCGTCGGCGCGCCGACGGACGGAGCGGACCGCAAAGTTTCCTTCGCCCATTCGTAGGGACTCCACAAAGAATTGACGATCCGCTGGACGTCCAAAGTTCGAGACCTAGGCCACACCAGGTCGCGAGCCGGAGCCCAGGAATCCGGGCCTACCCTGGGATACCAGGGGACTTAGGTTCCTCACTGGCGCCCCGAGCACACTCCGTGTGGGCAAGCTCACCCCAGGGAACGGGTCGGCACGCGGTGTCGCCAGTCCCTAAAATCGCGGCATCCAATAGATGCGGCGAAGCGCCAAGGAAGGACCCATCGTGCGCAAGGTGCTCATCGCCAACCGTGGCGAAATCGCTGTTCGCGTTGCCCGTGCATGCCGGGACGCGGGGATCGGCAGCGTAGCCGTCTACGCCGACCCCGACCGGGACGCACTGCACGTACGCGCGGCAGACGAGGCGTACGCCTTGGGCGGTGACACTCCTGCCACCAGTTACCTGGACATCGCCAAGGTCCTGGCTGCCGCCGCCGATTCGGGCGCGGACGCCATCCACCCCGGGTACGGCTTCCTGTCGGAGAACGCGGAGTTCGCGCAGGCCGTCCTGGACGCCGGGCTGACGTGGATCGGCCCGCCCCCGCAGGCCATCCGTGACCTCGGCGACAAGGTCGCCGCGCGGCACATCGCCCAGCGTGCCGGTGCGCCGCTGGTCGCCGGCACGCCCGACCCGGTCTCCGGCTCGGAGGAGGTCGTGGCCTTCGCCAAGGAGCACGGCCTGCCCATCGCGATCAAGGCCGCCTTCGGTGGCGGCGGCCGCGGTCTGAAGGTGGCCCGTACGCTCGAAGAGGTTCCGGAGCTGTATGACTCCGCGGTGCGCGAGGCGGTCGCCGCGTTCGGCCGCGGCGAGTGCTTCGTGGAGCGCTACCTGGACCGCCCGCGGCACGTCGAGACCCAGTGCCTGGCCGACAAGCACGGCAACGTCGTCGTGGTCTCGACCCGTGACTGCTCACTGCAGCGCCGCCACCAGAAGCTGGTGGAGGAGGCCCCGGCCCCGTTCCTGACGCAGGAGCAGAACGCCGAGCTGTACCGCGCCTCCAAGGCCATCCTCAAGGAGGCCGGCTACGAGGGCGCCGGCACCTGCGAATTCCTCGTCGGGCAGGACGGCACGATCTCCTTCCTGGAGGTCAACACCCGGCTGCAGGTCGAGCACCCGGTCACCGAGGAGGTCACCGGCCTCGACCTGGTCCGTGAGATGTTCCGGATCGCGGACGGCGAGAAGCTCGGCTACGACGACCCGGAGGTCCGCGGCCACTCCTTCGAGTTCCGGATCAACGGTGAGGACCCGGGCCGCAACTTCCTCCCGGCCCCCGGCACGGTCACCACGTTCGACGCGCCGGCCGGTCCGGGCGTCCGCCTGGACGCGGGCGTCGAGTCCGGCTCGGTCATCGGCCCCGCCTGGGACTCCCTCCTCGCCAAGCTGATCGTCACCGGCGCCACCCGCCAGCAGGCGCTGCAGCGCGCCGCCCGTGCGCTGGCCGAGTTCACCGTCGAGGGCATGGCCACCGCCATCCCCTTCCACCGCACGGTCGTCCAGGACCCGGCGTTCGCCCCCGAACTCACCGGCTCCACCGACCCGTTCACGGTCCACACCCGCTGGATCGAGACCGAGTTCGTCAACGAGATCGCCCCGTTCGCCGCCCCCGGCGCGGACGAGGCCGAGGCCGACAGCCGCGAGACGGTCGTCGTCGAGGTCGGCGGGAAGCGCCTGGAGGTCTCGCTGCCGTCCTCGCTGGGCATGCCGCTGGCCCGGGCCGCGGTCGCCGGCGGTGCCAAGCCGAAGCGCAAGGCCGCCAAGAAGTCCGGCGGCGCCGCCTCCGGCGACGCTCTGGCCTCCCCGATGCAGGGCACCATCGTCAAGGTCGCCGTCGAGGAGGGCCAGCAGGTCACCGAGGGTGAGCTGGTCGTCGTCCTGGAGGCCATGAAGATGGAGCAGCCGCTCAACGCCCACCGCACCGGCACCATCAAGGGCCTGACCGCCGAGGTCGGCGCCGCCCTCACGTCCGGCGCGGTGATCTGCGAGATCAAGGACTGACCCGACGGCATCCCGCCCGACGGACGAGGGGCTCCCGGCATCACCGCCGGGGGCCCCTCGCGCCGTTCCGCGGCCCCTACGAGTTCCCCACCACGTCCTCCGGGAAGCTCAGTGACCTGCCCATCCACTGGAGCGCGGCGGGCAGTTCACGGCGCCAGGTGGCGAAGTTGTGGCTGCCGTGGTCGAGGATGACGGAGTCCGCCTTCATCGGCGGTTTGACGGCGGCGAGGAAGGCCCTGGCCGCCGGATAGTTCTTCTCGCCGGTACGGCTGGTGCCCACCAGGACGTTCACCCGGGGCGCGGGCAGATGCTCCAGACGCCACATCAGGTCGTGTTCCTGGCGGCGGCGCACCCGGTCGCGGCCCTCACCGAAGAGGTTGCCGCTCGTGGCGTCGTTGCTGACCTTGTAGTCGGGCGACAGGGCGGCCGCCGCGGTGTACGTACGGTCGTGCCGCATGGTGAGCTGGAGGGCGCAGCTGCCGCCCGAGGAGTAGCCCAGAAGGCCCCACCCGCCGGGGTCGTGACCGACGCGGTAGTGCGACTTGAGCGCGTCCGGCACATCGCGCGCGAAGAACGTCTCGGCCTGCGGTCCGCCCGGCACATCGACGCACTGGGTGTCGCGGGGCGGGGCGATGGTGGGCCGCAGCATCACGATGACGGTCGGCTGCATCTTGCCGGCCCGGATCAGCCGGCCGGCGGTCTGCGGCAGCCGCAGATGCTGGCCGAGCAGGAAGGTGCCGCCGGGGTAGCCGCTGAGCGCGACGATCACGGGGAACCGCTGGCGGGCGTACTGGGGCTGGAAGTACTGCGGCGGCAGATAGACGTACGCCGGGTTCACGGCCCGGGTCCGCTTCCCGACGATCCGTACGGTCTCGACCTTGCCCGCCTGCTCCGGCGCCCCCTTCGGCAGCCCGTGCACCTTGTCCAGGCCCTCCGGCCCCGAGGTCTGCACCAGGCCCTTCGACGGGTCACCGACGGGGCCGGCCGTTCCCTGGTCGCCCCATTTGCCGACGGCGGCCGGTGCGTCGTCGTACAGCCCGAGCAGCTCGTGCCACGAGGCGTAGAACTGGAAGTTGGTGTTCACCACGAGGCCGAGCGCCGCCACGATGGTCAGCTGGGTCACGAAGATCGAGCCGAGCCGCCCCAGCAGCGCCCGCGGCCCGCGCCCGGCGAACCGCGGCCACAGCCAGAGCGTGAGGCCCACACAGACCACGGCGACCGCGGCCACGGCGTACAACAGCGATCGACTGGTCAGTCCCATGGCGTTTCCCCAGATGTCCCGCGCCGCGCCCGCTTCCCCGGCGGCCGGTCACGGCGTCTTCCCGGGCCTCCGGAAGACCCCCGGAAGACCTCATTGCGCCTGGTTTGATGGCCCTTGGAGGCGCGGCGTTGCGGGGACGGCGAGGTGTTCGGCCGCACGACCACCGGGGGATGCCGGGACTTCATCCCAGCGCTGCCGGACGGCCACCGGGCGGGCGCGGCGGAACCGTTCCCCTTGCTTCGGAGGCCCCCTCCGCCAGGCCCGGCCCAGGGACCGGGGCAGCCGCCCGTGCACGCAATGGCATCCTGGAGCCACCGGGCCGCAACCGGCCGGGTCGAGGGAGGACGGCGATGGCGACCGAGACGGCAGGGCAGCCGCAGACGACGGGCCCGGCGGCGACCGCACCTGCGCGGACGCCTGACGTGCGCCCCATGCGGGCCGATGCCCGCCGCAACTACGACCGGCTGCTGACCGAGGCCCGTACGGCCTTCACCGAACACGGCACGGACACCTCGCTGGAGGACATCGCGCGCCGCGCCGGCGTCGGCATCGGCACCCTCTACCGGCACTTCCCCAACCGGACCGCCCTGATGGGCGCGGTCTTCCAGGGGGAGGTCGACGCCCTGCTGACCCACGCCAGGGAGCTGGCCGACGCGCCGCAGCCGTGCGCCGCGCTGGTCGAATGGCTGCGCGCGATCATCACCCACGCCACCACCTACCGCGGGCTGTCGCGGGCACTGATGACGGCATCGGCGGACGACAGCTCGGGGATGCGGCGGTGCAGCGTGCCGATGCGGGAGGCCGGCGATGCGCTGCTGACCCGCGCCCAGCAGGCCGGGGCCGTACGCCCGGATGTGAGCATCAGCGATCTGATGCAGCTGACCAACGGCATCGCGCTGGCCGTCGAGGAATCCCCGGACGACCCCAAGCTCGCCGACCGGCTGCTGACACTCACCCTGCGCGGGCTGAAGGGGGAGAACCACTAGGGGGTGTCCGGCGGATCAGGGCAGGAGAGGCCCGACGGGCACCCCGGCGCCGGGTCGGCGCGCCCCGGTGGCGCGCCCCCGGCTTCTGCCTCAGCGCCGCCGTGGGGCCAAATCGGCGACCCGGCCGCCGGAGGCCTCACTCAGGGACGGGGCCGAGCGGAGCTGTGGACCACCTGCCCCGCCACCCTGCGGATGGCTGCGCCGCTGGCCCGGGAGCGGGACGTCCCGCCGGGGCCCTCTGCGGTCCCCCGGGCCACCGTCCATCCCCGGCTGCCCCGGCCCGTGGCCCACGCCCGAGCCGTTGGCGACGGCGATCTGCACGCCCTGGTCGGCCAGCGCCTGCAGCTCCGTGGCGGCGCGGTCGTCATGACCCGGCGGCTCGTCCGTGACCAGCCGTGTGATCACATCCGTCGGCACGGTCTGGAACATCGTGTCGGAGCCGAGCTTGGTGTGGTCGGCGAGCACCACCACCTCCCCCGCCGCCTGCACCAGCGCCCGGTCGACGCTGGCGGAGAGCATGTTGGAGGTGGACAGACCGCGCTCTGCGGTCAGGCCGCTGCCCGACAGGAAGGCGCGGGACACCCGCAGGCCCTGGAGGGACTGTTCGGCACCGCTGCCGACCAGCGCATAGTTGGAGCCGCGCAGGGTGCCGCCGGTCATCACGACCTCGACGCGGTTGGCATGGGCCAACGCCTGGGCGACCAGAAGGGAGTTGGTGACGACGGTCAGACCGGGGACGCGGGCGAGCCGGCGGGCCAGCTCCTGCGTGGTCGTTCCCGCGCCGACGACGATGGCCTCGCCCTCTTCGACGAAGCCGGCCGCGAGATCGGCGATGGCCGTCTTCTCCGCGGTCGCTAGATGGGATTTCTGTGGGAATCCTGATTCGCGGGTAAAGCCTCCCGGCAGGACCGCACCGCCGTGCCGGCGGTCGAGCAGTCCCTCTGCCTCCAGCGCCCGCACGTCCCGCCGTACGGTTACTTCGGAGGTCTGGACGACGCGGGCGAGCTCCCGGAGCGATACGGCTCCATTGGCGCGCACCATTTCAAGGATCAATTGGCGACGTTCTGCAGCGAACACGAAACTGACAGTAACGCCAACGACCGTCTGTTTTCAGCAGGTTGCACCAATTAACGGAAGTTGCTCACACTGCGGAGCGTGACGTGGTATGCGGTATGCATATGTCGTGCGGATGTCGAACTCCCGGGCGGGACGACCGGCTTGGCGCCTGGTCAGGCGCCCCGACGGCCCGGACGACGGCCACCCCGCGGCAGTGGGTCGGCACCTGCCCGCTGCAGGCACGTTTCATCCCAAGTGCTCACCGGTGGCACAAACAATCGACCGCGGCCGTCCGCCGGTTGCCGCACACCGGTTACTCGCTGGCGGCCTTGCGCGTGTGCAGCTGGCGGGCGACCTCGGCGATCGAGCCGGACAGCGACGGGTAGACCGTGAAGGCATTGGCGATCTGCTCGACGGTCAGGTTGTTGTCGACCGCGATCGAGATGGGATGGATCAGCTCACTGGCGCGCGGCGAGACGACCACACCGCCGACGACGATGCCGGTGCCGGGGCGGCAGAACAGCTTCACGAAGCCGTCGCGGATGCCCTGCATCTTGGCCCGCGGGTTGCGCAGCAGCGGGAGCTTGACGACCCGGGCGTCGATCTTGCCGCTGTCGACGTCGGCCTGGGAGTAGCCGACGGTGGCGATCTCCGGGTCGGTGAAGACGTTCGCGGAGACCGTCTTGAGGTTCAGCGGGGTGACCGCGTCACCGAGGAAGTGGTACATCGCGATCCGGCCCTGCATGGCGGCGACGGACGCCAGCGCGAAGATGCCGGTGCAGTCACCGGCCGCGTACACGCCCTGGGCGGAGGTGCGGGAGACCTTGTCGGTCCAGATGTGGCCGGAGTCCTTGAGCTTGACGCCGGCCGCTTCCAGGCCGATGCCCTCGGTGTTGGGGATGGAGCCGACCGCCATCAGGCAGTGCGTACCGGAGATCGTGCGGCCGTCGGCCAGGGTGACCTCGACGCGGTCGCCGACCCGTTTGGCGGACTGGGCCCGGGAGCGCGACATGACGTTCATGCCGCGGCGGCGGAAGACGTCCTCCAGGACGGCGGCGGCGTCCGGGTCCTCGCCCGGCAGCACGCGGTCGCGGGAGGAGACGAGGGTGACGCGGGAGCCGAGCGCCTGGTAGGCACCGGCGAACTCGGCACCGGTGACACCGGAACCGACCACGATCAGCTCTTCGGGCAGCTCGTCGAGGTCGTAGACCTGCGTCCAGTTCAGGATCCGCTCACCGTCGGGGAGCGCGTCCGGGATCTCGCGGGGGTGCGCGCCGGTGGCGATCAGCACCGCGTCCGCGATCAGCCCCTCGGAGGTGCCGTCGGCGGCGGTGACCGTCACCTTGCGGGAGCCGTCCGGCGCCTGGCCGGGCTCCAGCCGCCCGCGACCGCGCATGACCCGGCCGCCGGCGCGGGTCACGGACGCGGTGATGTCATGCGACTGGGCGAGCGCGAGGCGCTTGACCCGTCGGTTGACCTTGCCGAGGTCGACGCCGACGACCCGGGCGGGCCGGTCCACGTGCGGAGTGTCGTCCTCGACGATGATGCCGAGCTCTTCGTACGAGGAGTCGAAGGTCGTCATCACCTCGGCCGTGGCGATAAGAGTCTTCGACGGCACGCAGTCGGTCAGCACCGACGCCCCGCCCAGACCGTCGCAGTCGACGACGGTCACCTCCGCGCCGAGAGAAGCCGCCACCAGGGCAGCTTCGTATCCGCCGGGTCCGCCACCGATGATCACGATCCGAGTCACGTACTCCATTGTCCCGCACGCCCGTACGTCGCTCTCGCCCGGGGGCATCCTCCGTCCCTGACGGGCACCGGAGCGCGCTCCACCTGGGCTACCGTCCGAACCTCCGGTACCACGAGCCCGAAGGGCAACCTCCCGTACCCTCGGAACCATGTCGCTCTACGCCGCGTACGCCGGCAACCTCGACGCGCGGCTGATGTCCCGCCGCGCACCGCACTCGCCGCTGCGCGGCACCGGCTGGCTCAACGGCTGGCGGCTCACCTTCGGCGGCGAGCAGATGGGCTGGGAAGGCGCACTGGCGACGGTCGTCGAAGCCCCCGCCTCCCAGCTCTTCGTCGCGCTCTACGACATCGCGCCCATGGACGAGGAGTCCATGGACCGCTGGGAGGGCGTCGGTATGGACATCTACCGCCGGATGCGGGTGCGGGTGCACACCCTCGACGGCGACGAGGCGGCGTGGATCTATGTCCTCAACGGCTATGAGGGCGGTCTGCCGTCGGCCCGCTATCTGGGCGAGATCGCCGATGCCGCGGAGTCGGCGGGCGCGCCGCACGACTATGTGATGGAGCTGCGCAAGCGGCCCTGCTGACGTGCGGCACGGGCCGGCCGCGGCGGGCGCGCCGCCGTACGGGTGCCGCGACGCGCCCGGGGACCTGCTTTTGGCAGATGCCACAACCGTCCGATCCCAGCACCGTGAGCAGCGACATCTACGCGCGTAGGGGAATACCGGCTACCCTCGTCCGCGTGAACGCATCTGTTACTCCGGACATCGCGCGCGACCCCCAGGGTGCCGCCGCCGACGCCGCCGCCCGTCTGCGTGAGCTGACCGGCGCCGAGACCCATGACGTCGCCCTGGTGATGGGCTCCGGCTGGGCTCCGGCCGCCGAGGCCCTGGGCGCGCCCGAGCACGAATTCCCCGTCACCGAGCTGCCCGGCTTCCCGGCGCCGGCCGTCGCCGGGCACGGCGGCACGATCCGCTCGTACCAGGTCGGTGCGAAGCGGGCGCTGGTCTTCCTGGGCCGTACCCACTACTACGAAGGCCGCGGGGTCGCCGCGGTCGCGCACGGTGTCCGCACCGCCGTCGCGGCCGGCTGCAAGACCGTCGTGCTCACCAACGGGTGCGGTGGTCTGCGCGAGGGCATGCGCCCCGGCCAGCCGGTCCTCATCAGCGACCACCTCAACCTGACCGCCACCTCCCCGATCGTCGGCGCGAACTTCGTCGACCTGACGGATCTGTACTCGCCGCGGCTGCGCGCGCTGTGCAAGGAGGTCGACCCGAGCCTGGAGGAGGGCGTCTACGCCCAGTTCCCCGGCCCGCACTACGAGACCCCGGCCGAGATCAAGATGATCCGGACCCTGGGCGCCGACCTGGTCGGGATGTCCACGGTCCTGGAGGCCATCGCGGCACGCGAGGCCGGCGCCGAGGTGCTCGGCCTGTCGCTGGTGACGAACCTCGCCGCCGGCATGACGGGCGAGCCGCTCAACCACGAAGAGGTGCTGCAGGCCGGCCGCGACTCCGCGACCCGGATGGGCAGCCTGCTCGCCCAGGTGCTCGGCAAGCTCTGAGACACCGCGGCGCCACCGCGCCGCGCCCGGACGACGACGGCAGACGGCCACGGCGGGTGCGCCACACCCGCCGGGCCGCCCCGCCGCCGTCACCGCCGCACCGGTCCCGCCGTCCGCCCGCCGGTCCACCCGCCGCGCGGCGCGGCCCTCCCCCGCGCGCTGCCATCCAGTGGCATTGGCCGGTTCTGCGGCTCCCCGTACGCGCGTACGGGGTATGCGTGACGAGCCGAGAGCGCCCAGCCCTCCCCAGCTGTCCTCAGCGCGCCCCCACCCGCATCCACCGTCAGGAGCATCACGTGGCTACCGATCCCACGGAGCTGATCCACCGGGCCCAGGCCTGGCTGGCCGAGGACCCCGACCCGGAGACCCGGGACGAGCTGTCCAAGCTCATCGAAGCCGAGGACACCGACGAGCTGGCCGCCCGTTTCGCCGGCACCCTCCAGTTCGGCACCGCCGGGCTGCGCGGTGAGCTGGGCGCGGGCCCGATGCGGATGAACCGCTCCGTGGTCATCCGCGCCGCGGCCGGCCTCGCCGCGTACCTCAAGGCGCAGGGTGACGGCTCGGGCCTGGTGGTCATCGGCTACGACGCACGCCACAAGAGCGCCGACTTCGCCCGCGACACGGCGGCCGTGATGGTCGGCGCGGGCCTGCGCGCCGCGGTGCTGCCGCGCCCGCTGCCCACCCCCGTCCTGGCCTTCGCGATAAGGCACCTGGGCGCGGTGGCCGGGGTCGAGGTCACCGCCAGCCACAACCCGCCGCGCGACAACGGCTACAAGGTCTACCTGGGCGACGGCTCGCAGATCGTGCCGCCCGCGGACGGCGAGATCGCCGCCGAGATCGCCGCGGTCCGCTCACTGGCCGACGTCCCGCGCCCGGAGGCCGGCTGGGAAACCCTCGACGAGACGGTCCTGGACGCCTATCTGGCGCGTACGGACGCGGTGCTGACCCCCGGCTCGCCCCGGGACACCAAGGTCGTCTACACGCCGATGCACGGCGTCGGCCGGGACACTCTCGTCGCCGCCTTCGCCCGGGCCGGGTTCCCGGCGCCGACGGTCGTCGCGGAACAGGCCGAGCCGGACCCGGACTTCCCGACGGTCGCCTTCCCCAACCCGGAGGAGCCGGGCGCGATGGACCTCGCGTTCGCCACCGCCCGCGACCGGGGCGCCGCCGGCGTCGACATCGTGATCGCCAACGACCCCGACGCGGACCGCTGCGCCGTCGCCGTCCCCGCCCCCGGCACTCCGGACGGCTGGCGGATGCTGCGCGGCGACGAGGTCGGGGCACTGCTCGCCGCCCACCTGGTGAGCAAGCGGGCGTCCGGCACCTTCGCGACGACCATCGTCTCCTCCCAGCTGATGTCCCGTATCGCGGCCGGCGCCTCGCTGCCGTACGAGGAGACGCTGACCGGCTTCAAGTGGCTGGCCCGGGTGGACGGTCTGCGGTACGCCTTCGAGGAGGCGCTCGGCTACTGCGTCGATCCGGAGGGCGTCCGCGACAAGGACGGCATCACCGCGGCCCTGCTGATCACCGAGCTGGCCGCGGAACTCAAGCAGTCCGGGCGCACCCTCACCGACCTGCTCGACGACCTCGCCCTGGAATTCGGGCTGCACGCCACCGACCAGCTCTCGGTCCGCGTCGAGGACCTGTCGCTGATCGCCGACGCCATGCACCGGCTGCGCGCGCAGCCGCCGACCGCGCTGGCGGGCCTGAGCGTGACCCGGGCCGACGATCTGAACCGGGGCACGGAGACGCTGCCGCCGACCGACGGGCTGCGCTACTACCTGTCCGGTTCGCCGGAGGCCGGCATCGAGGCCGCCCGCGTGGTCGTCCGCCCCAGCGGCACCGAGCCCAAGCTCAAGTGCTACCTGGAGGTCGTGGTCCCGGTGCCCTCGGCCGAGGCCCTGCCCGAGGCCCGTACGAAGGCCGACGCGACGCTGGCGTCGATCAAGGCGGATCTGTCGGAGGCGGCGGGGATCTGAGCCGACGCCCCTACCCGCCCTACCTTCCCCGTCCTGCCTTCCCTACCCGCGCCTGCCTACCCGCGCCTCCCCTCCCGTACCCGCCCACCCCCCGAAGGGGGGTGGGCGGCGGGGAAACAACAACACCGGGGTGGGCGGCGGGGAAACAACCCTGGGGTGCGCGCAACTCCCTGGCCCCCACTACGGGCCGCAGCCGCGGGACCGCTACAGCGCCACCATCACGGCCAGCCCCACCGCGCCCACCACCATCGGCGCGAGGACCTCGTACGACCAGCGCACCACCGGCTCGCCCTGGGCGCTCTCGCGGTGGGCGGCGCGTTCCTTGATCTCGCGCAGCTCGTCGAGGGTCTGGTCGGCCATGGCGCGCGGCACCGGGCCGGCGTCGGCGTTCAGCCCGAAACGGGGCCGGGGCGCGGAGCCCCGCGCCGCCTGGCGGCTGACCTTCTTGCGCTGCCGCAGCGAGACCGGGACGGCCCAGAGCTGGTACTTGCCGCCGCTGGTGAACACCTCGGTGGAGAACGCCGCCCGCAGATCCTCCACCGCGCCCCACGGCAGCGTGATCGTACGGAACGGATTACGCACCGTCAGCCGGTCCTCGCCCGCCCTGACCTGCGGCCGCAGGGTGAAGGCGATCACCAGCGGCACCCCGAGGAGCAGCGCGAACAGCGCCGTGAGCTTGGTGTGCACGACGCCCCGCAGCAGTGCGTCGCCGCCGAGCCAGAGTCCGAGCAGAAGGAGCAGTGCGCCGCCGACGAGGGCCGCGGGCGAGCGGTAGCTGCGCTCCGCGTACTGCTGCTGAGGCGGGGTGGTGCGGTCCGGGCTCGTCATGAGGCCGATTCTGCCTGACCGTCCGGATGCCGGACATTGCGTTACGGCATCATTCGGGCGCGGGGTGTGGGCGCGTCCGGACGCCGGCCGCACCCTTCATGGGCGCCCGCCACCGGGCATGTTGCCGAAATCGGCCGTGTCCGGCCGGCCGGATGCCCCGCCCGCCCGCCCGGATTCGGACGGCCGAGGGGGATGACATGGCGCTACGCGCGTAGATATGCTCCCCTCGTGACCATGCCCATCACTGTTCCCGCATACGGCAAGGAAGCCGCGGGGCGTCTGGCGTCAATGGCGGACGTGACCGCCGACGACGGTGCGCTGCGCCGCTTCCTCCACGGCCTCCCCGGCGTCGACGCGGTCGGCCTCGAGGCCCGCGCCGCCACCCTCGGCACCCGCTCGATCAAGACGACGGCGAAGGCGTACGCCATCGATCTCGCCATCTCGATGATCGACCTGACGACCCTCGAAGGCGCGGACACCCCGGGCAAGGTCCGGGCGCTGTGCGCCAAGGGCGTCCACCCCGACCCCACCGACCGCACCAGCCCCAAGGTCGCGGCGATCTGCGTCTACCCGGACATGGTCGCGACGGCCAAGGAGGCACTCGGCGACTCCGGTATCCATGTCGCGTCCGTCGCCACCGCCTTCCCCGCGGGCCGCGCCGCGCTGCCGGTCAAGCTGGCGGACACCCGTGACGCGGTCGCGGCCGGCGCCGACGAGATCGACATGGTGATCGACCGGGGCGCCTTCCTCTCCGGCCGCTACATGGACGTCTTCGAGGAGATCAAGGCCGTCAAGGAGGCCTGCGCGCGCCCCGACGGCACGGCCGCCCACCTCAAGGTCATCTTCGAGACCGGTGAGCTCCAGACGTACGACAACGTCCGCCGGGTCTCCTGGCTGGCGATGCTCGCGGGCGCCGACTTCATCAAGACCTCGACCGGCAAGGTCGCCGTCAACGCCACCCCGCCGGTCACCCTCCTGATGCTGGAGGCGGTCCGTGACTTCCACACCACGACCGGCGTCCAGGTCGGGGTGAAGCCGGCCGGCGGTATCCGTACGACCAAGGACGCGATCAAGTACCTGGTCATGGTCAACGAGACGCTCGGCGAGCCCTGGCTGACCGCCGACTGGTTCCGCTTCGGCGCCTCCAGCCTCCTGAACGACCTGCTGATGCAGCGCCAGAAGCTCAGCACCGGCCGCTACTCCGGCCCCGACTACGTCACGGTGGACTGAGGCTCCCATGACCTTCGATTACGCACCCGCACCCGAGTCCCGCGCGGTCGTCGACATCGCGCCGTCCTACGGCCTGTTCATCGACGGCGAGTTCGCCCCGGCCTCCGACGGCAAGGTCTTCAAGACCGTCTCCCCGTCGTCCGAGGAGGTCCTCTCCGAGGTCGCCCAGGCGAGCGCCGATGATGTCGACCGCGCCGTGAAGGCCGCCCGCAAGGCCTTCGAGAAGTGGTCCGCGCTGCCCGGCGCTGAGCGGGCCAAGTACCTCTTCCGGATCGCCCGGCTCCTCCAGGAGCGCTCGCGCGAGCTGGCCGTGCTGGAGTCGCTGGACAACGGCAAGCCGATCCGCGAGTCCCGGGACGCCGACCTGCCGCTGGTCGCCGCGCACTTCTTCTACTACGCGGGCTGGGCCGACAAGCTCGACCACGCGGGCTACGGCGCGAACCCCCGCCCCCTGGGCGTCGCCGGCCAGATCATCCCCTGGAACTTCCCGCTGCTGATGCTCGCGTGGAAGATCGCCCCGGCGCTGGCGACCGGCAACACGGTCGTCCTCAAGCCCGCCGAGACGACCCCGCTCTCCGCCCTGTTCTTCGCGGACATCTGCCGTCAGGCGGGCCTGCCCAAGGGCGTCGTCAACATCCTGACCGGCGAGGGCTCCACGGGCGCGGCGCTGGTCGCGCACCCCGACGTCAACAAGGTGGCCTTCACCGGCTCCACCGAGGTCGGCAAGGCCATCGCCCGTACGGTCGCCGGCACGGACAAGAAGGTGACCCTGGAGCTCGGCGGCAAGGCGGCGAACATCGTCTTCGACGACGCGCCACTCGACCAGGCCGTCGAGGGCATCGTCAACGGCATCTTCTTCAACCAGGGCCACGTCTGCTGCGCGGGCTCCCGCCTCCTGGTCCAGGAGTCCGTCCAGGACGAGCTGCTGGACGCCCTCAAGCGCCGGATGCGGACCCTGCGCGTGGGCGACCCGCTCGACAAGAACACCGACATCGGCGCCATCAACTCCGCCGAGCAGCTGGCCCGGATCACCGCGCTGGCCGACGCGGGCGAGGCCGAGGGCGCCGAGCGCTGGTCGCCGTCCTGCGAACTCCCCACCACCGGCTACTGGTTCGCCCCGACGCTGTTCACCGGCGTCACCCAGGCGCACCGCATCGCCCGCGAGGAGATCTTCGGCCCGGTGCTGTCCGTGCTGACCTTCCGCACCCCGGCCGAGGCCGTGGAGAAGGCCAACAACACCCCGTACGGCCTCTCCGCCGGCATCTGGACGGAGAAGGGCTCGCGGATGCTGTGGATGGCGAACAAGCTCCGCGCGGGCGTCATCTGGTCCAACACGTTCAACAAGTTCGACCCGGCCTCGCCCTTCGGCGGCTACCAGGAGTCGGGCTACGGCCGCGAGGGCGGCCGGCACGGTCTGGAGGCGTACCTCAATGTCTGAGCTGACTGGCCGACTCTCCGTCTTCAAGACCTACAAGCTGTACGTCGGGGGCAAGTTCCCCCGGTCCGAGAGCGGGCGGGTGTACGAGGTGATCGACTCCAAGGGCACATGGCTCGCCAACGCCCCGCTGGCCTCCCGCAAGGACGCCCGGGACGCGGTGGTCGCCGCCCGTAAGGCGTTCGGCGGCTGGTCCGGCGCCACGGCCTACAACCGCGGCCAGATCCTCTACCGCATCGCCGAGATGCTGGAGGGCCGCCGCGACCAGTTCGTCGCCGAGGTCGCCGCCGCCGAGGGGCTGTCGAAGGCGAAGGCCACGGCCCAGGTGGACGCGGCGATCGACCGCTGGGTCTGGTACGCGGGCTGGTCCGACAAGGTCGCCCAGATCGCCGGCGGCGCCAACCCCGTGGCCGGTCCGTACTTCAACCTCTCCTCCCCCGAGCCGACCGGCGTGGTCGCGGTCCTGGCCCCCCAGGACTCGTCGTTCCTCGGCCTGGTCTCGGTGATCGCCCCGGCGATCGTCACCGGCAACACGGTGGTCGTGGCGGCAGCCGAGAACGCCCCGCTGCCCGCCCTCTCCCTGGCCGAGGTGCTCGCCACCTCCGACCTCCCGGGCGGCGTGGTCAACATCCTCTCCGGCCGCACCGCGGAACTGGCGGCCCCGCTCGCCGCCCACCAGGACGTCAACGCCCTCGATCTGGCGGGCGCGGACGACGCGTTGGCGAAGGACCTGGAGACGGCCGCGGCCGACAACCTCAAGCGGGTGCTCCGCCCGTCGGCGGCGAACTGGACCGCCGACCCCGGCACCGGCCGCCTGCTGACCTTCCTGGAGACGAAGACGGTCTGGCATCCCATGGGGGTTTAGGGCTGCTGTGGCGCCCGGACGGCGTCCGCGGAACGACGGTGCGGGGTCTCGCCCATGTGGCGGGGCCCCGCACTGTTGTGGTGTACCGGACAGGGAAGATGAGGGCGTGAAACCTGATCACGTCACCCCCTGCCGCCAGTTCCTGCACCCCGGTGAGGTGTTGTGGGAGGCCAGGCAATACACCGAGTACCCCGATCTGCCGCTCGTGCCCGCCCAGCTGCGGGCGCCCCGGCAGCGGTCGGCGCGCAAGAAGGGGATCTTGGGGGCGCTGGGCGAGGTGCTCGACAAGGCGTCGCGGCCGCCCAGCGGTACGGCCGGCAGCCGGCCCGGCGGCCGGCTGCTCGACAACCGGCTGGTCAACAACCCGGTGACGCGCGCGGTCGGCACGGTCGCGGAAACCCTCAACGAGGCCCGGGAGAACATCGAGGACGCCGTCGACGACGCCGCGAACCGCGCCCTGTTCGGCACGACCATGGAGGGCGACTGGGCGAGCATGGCCGGCCGGTTCCTCGTTCAGGTCACGAACGCGGGCGGCTCGCCGCAGCACCAGGCGCTCACCGACCGCCGGCTGTTCGTGCTGACGGATCATGCCTCGGGCTGGCGGGAGCGCCCGCCGGAGCTGGAAGTCGCCGCCCAGGTGCAGCTGTCGAACATCGCGGAACTGCGACCCAGGCCGCGCGCGGTGTTCCCCCGTGGCCGCTTCGACCTGGTCTTCGTCGACGGCTCATGGCTGGCGTTGTGCTGTTCGTTCCAGGAGGACATGGAGGCGATGGTCGGGGCCTTCCGGGGGCGCTGATCCCGGTCCTGCCCAGGCCCTTCGACCGCCGCGGCTCCTGCGGCGGGGCGCGCGGTCCGGGCGGTGGGAGCCGCCGGGGCAGCGCCCGCCGCGCCGGACCGCGGCCCGGCCGCAACCGCTCACCCCGGCAGCACCCTCGTCACCTGCCCGATCAGCGGCAGGTCCTTGAGCGCGGCACCGTTCGAGAGGGTGCCGGTCAGCAGCTCGGTGCCCACCGGCTTGAAGTCGGCGATCTGGGTGCTCACGGCGTTGGCGAGCGGGTCGACGGAGGTGTTGGCCAGCGGGTCCAGCTGGAGGTTCTTGACCGGGCCGAGGCCGCCGGCCGCGGAGTGCAGCAGTGCGCCGGTCAGTCCCGAGGCCGCGGCACCGGTGTCGGTGGCGCGGTCCGCGGCGGCCGGGGCCGCGCTCGCCGTCGCCGCACCGCCCGCCGCGAGCGCGGCACCGGCCGCGGAGATCACCAGTCCGGCCCGCAGCAACGTGCGGGGAACGCGGCTGGGCTTGGGACGCGCATGGGAGGGCATGTGCCACCTGCCTGTGGATCGAAGGGGTCGAAGTGCTGTACGAGCCACAGCATTCGGGTAATCAATTGACTGCGTAGCGTAGTTGAGCTGCGGGGGCCGATCCACCTCGCGCGCCAGGGGTACCCCACACGGCGCAATACGCGACAATGGGTGCCCGTGAGCTCCCACTCGTGCACCCCGCCGTCCTCCCCTGCGTTCCCCATCCGGGTCGTTCTGCTGACCGGCCCGTCGGGCTCCGGGAAGACCTCCCTGGCCATGCGCAGCGGCCTCCCCGTCCTGAACCTCGACGACTTCTACAAGGAGGGGACGGACCCGACACTGCCGCAACTGCCCGACGGCGGCGGCGCCGACTGGGACGCACCGCAGTCCTGGGACGCCGGCGCCGCCCTCGCGGCCATCGACGCGCTGTGCCGTACGGGGCGTGCCGACGTCCCGGTGTACGACATCGCGGCCAGCGCCCGGGTCGGCGCCTCGTGTCTCGACCTCGGCGGCGCCCCGCTGTTCATCGCGGAGGGCATCTTCGCGGCCGAGATCATCGCGGACTGCCGGGCCGCGGGGCTGCTGGCCGATGCGCTGTGTCTGCGCGGCCGGCCGACCACCACCTTCCGCCGGCGGCTGGCGCGGGATCTGCGCGAGGGCCGCAAGTCCGCCCCGTATCTCGTACGCCGCGGACTGCGGCTGCTGCGCGACGAACGCTCGGTCGTCGCCCGGCACACCGCCCTGGGCGCGCACCCCTGCGCCAAGCCGGAGGCGCTGGCCCGCATATCGGCCGCGGGGGCAGCGGACACGGTGGACGCGGCCGTACGTTCCTGAGGCGCGGGCGGCGGGCGGCGGCCGGTTCAGCGCAGCCGGCGGCGCGGGCGCGCGCTGCACGCGGAGGCACACACGAAGGAGCGGGCTCGGACAGACCCCCCGGCCGTCCGAACCCGCTTTTCTCTCCCCCGTGATCCCCCCTGCTCCCCCGTGCTTCCCCCGTATCCCCCGATACGTCCGGCCTCCGTGGATCACTCCGCTTCGGCCGGTTCCCCCGTATCCCCGTTCCCCCCTCGGGCGTTCCCCCTGGTCCCCCCTCGGGCTCCCCCCGGATCCTCAGGCCACCAGCTCGCCGAAGGACTCCTCCTCGTCACGGCCGAAGCTGAGGACCTCGTCCTCACGCAGCCGGCGCAGGGCGCGCCAGATGCTCGACTTCACCGTGCCGACACTGATGTTGAGAATGTCCGCGATCTCCGGGTCCGTACGGCCCTCGTAGTAGCGCAGCACCAGCATCGTGCGCTGCGTCTCGGGCAGCCGGACCAGCGCCTGCCACAGCACGGCGCGCAGCTCGGTGCCGCGCATCGCGTCCACGTCGCCGGCCGTCTCCGGCAGCTCCTCGGTCGGGTACTCGTTGAGCTTGCGCCGGCGCCAGGCACTGATGTGCAGATTGGTCATCGTCCGGCGCAGATAGCCGCCGAGCGCCGCCTTGTCACTGATCCGGTCCCACGCCCGGTAGGTCGAGAACAGTGCGCTCTGCAGCAGGTCCTCGGCCTCGTAGCGGTCGCCGGTCAGGTGGTAGGCGGTGGCGTACAGGGAGGCCCGGCGCTCCTGGACGTAGGCGGTGAAGGCCGCTTCGGCCTCCGCCGTCTCCGCCGGGGAACGCCGTTCCCCCGTGGCCTCCCTGTACTCCGCTCCCCCGGTGTTTCCCCCGTTTTCTCCCCCGTGGGCGGCATTGCCCCCGTGCCCCCGGTTGAGTTCCACCGTCGTCGCGTCGATGGCCACCATGAAGGGCGGCCGCTGACGCGCGGTGCCGCGGGTGCATCCCCGCACGGCACCGGACTTCTCGCCGGACCGGACGACATCGTGGAGTCGCGTGATAACTGCGCTGGAAGTGGTGCCGTGCAGTGTGTTCATCTCGCGCCCCCCGTCGTAGAGCCAGCTCGTTCGGTGTGTCCGGGTTGTTGATCTCTCCCGGTGCCCAAAAGACTGCCAAGCCAGTTTCATCGCGTTGTCCGTCGACTGTCACAGGCCTGTCACAGGCCCCGGTGCGGCGCGTCGCGAGGGCCTCACGAGCGTGGGCCTTGTGTACGAGAGCGCCACTGGTCGATGTCCCGGCGTCCCATGGGCCAGAATGGCTGAGTGCCTTTCCTGTTGCTGATCGAGGACGACGACGCCATCCGCACGGCTCTCGAACTCTCGCTGTCCCGCCAGGGTCACCGTGTGGTGACCGCGGCGACGGGCGAGGACGGCCTGAAGCTGCTGCGTGAGCAGCGCCCGGACCTGATCGTGCTGGATGTGATGCTGCCGGGCATCGACGGTTTCGAGGTGTGCCGGCGGATCAGGCGTACGGACCAGCTGCCCATCATCCTGCTCACCGCGCGTAACGATGACATCGACGTCGTGGTGGGGCTGGAGTCCGGCGCCGACGACTATGTCGTCAAACCGGTCCAGGGCCGGGTGCTGGACGCCCGGATCCGGGCCGTGCTGCGCCGGGGCGAGCGGGAGTCCAGTGATTCGGCGACGTTCGGCTCGCTGGTGATCGACCGGTCGGCGATGACGGTCACCAAGAACGGCGAGGATCTGCAACTGACACCGACCGAACTGCGGTTGCTGCTGGAGCTGAGCCGCCGGCCCGGTCAGGCGCTGTCCCGGCAGCAGCTGCTGCGGCTGGTGTGGGAGCACGACTACCTCGGCGACTCGCGCCTGGTGGACGCGTGTGTGCAGCGGCTGCGGGCGAAGGTGGAGGACGTGCCGTCCTCGCCGACCCTGATCCGTACGGTCCGTGGCGTCGGCTACCGGCTGGATTCGCCGCAGTGAGGGAACGTTCCGCGGGCGGCGGTTCGACGAAGGACAATGCGGGCGGCGAGGCCGGGGAAACGGCCGCGCCCTCGGCCGGCCGGCGGCGGCTGCAGCGGGTGCTGCGCGGGCTACGCCGTGCGTCGGGGCTGCTGCGCTGGACCAGTCTGCGGCTGCGGCTGGTCGTGGTCTTCGCGCTGGTGGCGCTGACGGCCGCGGTCTCGGCGTCGGGCATCGCGTACTGGCTCAACCGCAACACCGTTCTGGAGCGCACCCAGAACGCCGTCCTCAACGACTTCCGCAAGTCGCTGGAGGACAGTACGCGGTCGCTGCCGCTGCGTCCGCGCTGTGCCGAACTGCAGGACGCGGCGCGGCAGATGGCGGCCGGGCCGCAGGACTACGCGGTGCTGTTGATAGGGGTTGACCGCGAGGGCAAGGCCTGCGCGGCCACCACGAACAAGAATCTGCTGACGCTGAACAGCGTGCCCGTGTCGCTGCGGACCGCGGTCGACGAGGTGCGTCGGGTCGACGAGTCCAACCGCTATCCGCACCATCTGTACTGGCAGCGCAAGGAGGTCGGGGACGCCCCCTATCTCGTCGCCGGGGCGAAGGTGATCGGCGGCGGGCCCACCGGCTACATGATGAAGTCGCTGGCCACCGAGCGGCAGGACCTCAACTCGCTGGCCTGGTCGCTGGGGATCGCGACCGCGCTCGCGCTGGTCGGCTCGGCGCTGCTGGCGCAGGCCGCGGCGACGACCGTGCTGCGGCCCGTACAGCGGCTGGGGCATGCGGCGCGGCAGCTGGGCGAGGGGCGGCTGGACACCCGGCTGCGGGTGACCGGCACGGACGAACTGGCCGATCTGTCCCGGACGTTCAACCGTACGGCCGAGCGTCTGGAGCAGCGGGTCGAGGAGCTGAGCGGGCGCGAGGCGGCGTCCCGGCGGTTCGTCGCCGATATGTCGCACGAGCTGCGGACGCCGCTGACCGCGATCACCGCGGTCTCCGAGGTGCTGGAGGAGGAGGCGGACTCCCTCGACCCGATGATCGCGCCGGCCGTGCAGCTGGTGGTCAGCGAGACGCGGCGGCTGAACGACCTCGTGGAGAACCTGATGGAGGTCACCCGCTTCGACGCGGGCACGGCCCGGCTGGTGCTGGACGATGTCGATGTCGCGGACCAGGTGACCGCCTGTATCGACGCCCGGGCCTGGCTGGACGCGGTCGAGCTGGACGCGGACCGCGGCATCGTGGCCCGTCTGGACCCGCGGCGGCTCGATGTGATCCTGGCGAATCTGATCGGCAACGCCCTCAAGCACGGCGGCTCACCGGTGCGGGTCTCGGTGCACACCGAGGACGTGGCGGGTGACGTCGCGGGCGGCCGGACGGGCAGCACGGCCGTCTCCGGCGGGCCGGCCGCGCCCGACGGGTCCGGCGGACCGGAGGCCGGTACGGAGGACGAGGGGCCGGAGCGCTCCGAGCAGGCGGCGGGCGCGGAGCGGCCCGGGGGCGGGACGCTGGTGATCCGCGTACGGGATCACGGCCCCGGCATCCCGGAAGAAGTCCTTCCGCATGTCTTCGACCGCTTCTACAAGGCGAGCGCCTCCCGGCCGCGGTCGGAGGGCAGCGGTCTGGGGCTGTCGATCGCGCTGGAGAACGCACATATCCACGGCGGGGAGATCACCGCGGCCAACTTCCCCGAAGGCGGCGCGGCCTTCACACTGCGGCTGCCGATGGACGCCGCGCCGCTGACGGACGGCGACCGGAGGGACGGCGGCACGGCCCGCGCGGATGACGAGGGCACGGAGGACGGGCGATGACGCCGAGCAGGCGGACGGGGCGGCGCACCGCCGCAGTGGTGGCGCTCACGCTCGCCGCCGCGGGCTGCGGGATCCGGGGCACGTCGGTACCGGTCGATGCGGGCCGTGCGCCCTCGCGGGTGAGCTGCAAGGCCCCGGCGAGCGACCCGGCGCCCAACCCGCCCGGCGGGGCCCAGGCCACCGTCTATCTGGTGTGCGGCTCGGCGCTGGCCCAGGTGGAGCGGACGGTGTCGCTGCCCAAGAACACGGCGGGCACCGAACCGCGGCTGCCGACCGCCCGTGCGCTGCTGAAGGAGCTGCAGCGGCAGCCGTCGCACGACGAGGACCGGGCCGGCTTCAGCAGCGCGCTGCCCCAGGACCTGAAGGTCGCGGCGCCGCGCACGGGCGATCCCGCGGATGCGCTGCGGCTGAGCATCCGGCCGGACGATCTGCCGTCCTTCGCGCTGGCCCAGCTGGTGTGCACCTACGGCGCGAGCCCGGCGCTGGGCCGGACCCATGCGGCGGTGCTGGGCGGACCGGGCGACGATACGGCGCACCGCTACGAGTGCTCCGCAGAGGTGCTGGCCAATCCGGACATCGCGGAGAACACCGGCTGGGGAGACCCGTTGTCGGAAGAGGGCTGACCCGGCGGGCCAAGACGGGCGCAATTGGGCGGAACCACAGCCACCGCTGGTCGCGTCCTGGCCTTTGTGCAGCGTCATGGCCCCGGCACCACCGCCGTCCCCCGTATGCGCGTCACCGGACTTCTCCTCCTTGTGGCGCATCTGCTGATCGTCGGCTGGCTGACGTTGCGTCCCCGCACGGTGCCCTGGGTGTCGGCCACGAACCTCGAACCGCTGGCGACGATCCAGGCGGAGCTGGCGACCGGCCCTTCCTGGGAGGCCATACAGCATCTGGGCGGCTCGGTGCTGCTGCTGGCGCCGCTGGGCGTGCTGCTGCCCCTCTCGGCGGGCCGGCTGAACGTTTCTCCGCTGGTGTCCCTGACCCGCACCGTGTTCGCCGGCGCGATGATCGCGCTGGCCATCGAGCTGCTGCAGTCAGGGGTGCCCGGCCGGGTCCCGGACATCGACTCGGTGCTGCTCGGCTCGCTCGGAGTGGCCCTGACGCATCTGACGGTCGTCCCCGGTGCCCGGCGCCGGCTACGTCGCCGGTACGGGGATCTCGGGGAGGTAACCCCGAGAATCCCCAGGGTTGGACTGGCCCCGCAGGCTGATGCTCTCTCCGGCAGCCGGACCTACCTTTGAGGCATCGGGGCAATCGCCCCACCGAGTCATAAAGGAGTCCGCATCATGGCCGCCGCACTGGTCCGCCCCAGCAACAACCGAGTGATCGCCGGAGTGTGCGCGGGCCTGGCCCGTCGCTTCGGTATGACGCCGACGACGATGCGCGTGCTCTTCGTGGTGTCGTGTCTGCTGCCCGGCCCGCAGTTCCTGGTCTACCTGGCGCTGTGGATATTCCTCCCCTCGGAGGAGAAGGCCGCCACCAGCGCAGCCGCCTGGTGACCGTTCCGCCCGGCGGGCTGCCCGGCAGGCCGCCCCGCGGCCCGGCGCGGATGCCGACCGGGCGCCGCGCCGCCCGGTTTCCCGGCAGCGCATGACGATGCCCCGGCCGTCCGCACGAGGCGTTCGGCCGGGGCACGGCGCATGACGCGTCCCTAGGGGACGAGCCGCGTGGCGGGATCAGCCACCCAGGGGGAGGGTCTTGGTGACGGCGTTGGTCGGCAGGCCGCCCAGCAGCTTGTTGCCCTGGGAGTTGACCTTGGTCTTGACGTCGTTGCCCTTCGCCTTGGCCTTGGTGAGCCCGGAGACGGTCTTGGTGGCGTCCTTCACCGGCAGGCTCTTCAGCACCCCGGCGGTGTCGAGCGCCGGGGCCGCGCTGGCGACGCCCGCGGCGGTGACGGCGAAAGCGGCACCGAGCGCGACGGTACCGAGAGTCTTGATGGTTCCCTGCTTCATCGAATTACGTCCTCATGATGGGGGCTTGACCGGCAAATCAACCTACTGAGGCGGCAACCGGCGCCGCAAACAGCCACGACCAAAGAAAAAACGGCCGGTGGACATTCCACCGGCCGTTGCGCTATAGGCTCGCGCCACCCCTTACGCAGGGTCAGAAGCACTGCTCACAGGGGACGTTGTGGTCGCCGGACGGAACAGCCATTCGGCCCGGAGTTCCGCGTAACCGGGCTTGATGACGTCATTGATCATGGCCAGACGTTCATCGAAAGGAATGAACGCTGATTTCATCGCATTGACTGTAAACCACTGCATGTCATCGAGCGTGTATCGGAATGTCTTGACCAGGTGCTCGAATTCCTCGGACATGCTCGTGTGGCTCATCAGCCGGTTGTCGGTGTTGACCGTGAGCCGGAACTGCAGCCGGCGCAGCAGGCCGATGGGGTGCTCGGCGTAGGAGGGGGCGGCGCCGGTCTGGAGGTTGGAGGTCGGGCACATCTCCAGCGGGATGCGCTTGTCCCGTACGTACGAGGCGAGCCGGCCGAGCTTGACCGAGCCGTCGTCGGCGACCTCGATGTCGTCGATGATCCGGACGCCGTGGCCGAGGCGGTCGGCGCCGCACCACTGGAGGGCCTGCCAGATCGACGGCAGGCCGAAGGCCTCACCGGCGTGGATGGTGAAGTGGTTGTTCTCCCGCTTGAGGTACTCGAAGGCGTCGAGGTGGCGGGTGGGCGGGTAGCCGGCCTCGGCGCCCGCGATGTCGAAGCCGACGACGCCGGTGTCCCGGTAGCGGTTGGCGAGTTCGGCGATCTCCAGGGCGCGGGCGGCGTGCCGCATGGCGGTGAGCAGCGCCCCGACGCGGATGCGGTGGCCGTTCTCGCGGGCCCGGCGCTCGCCCTCGCGGAAGCCCTCGTTGACCGCCTCGACGACCTCTTCGAGGGTCAGGCCCTGCTCCAGGTGCTGCTCGGGCGCGTACCTGACCTCGGCGTAGACCACACCGTCGGCGGCCAGGTCCTCGGCGCACTCGGCGGCCACCCGGGCCAGTGCGTCGCGGGTCTGCATGACGGCGCAGGTGTGGGCGAAGGTCTCCAGGTAGCGCTCGAGCGAGCCGGAGTCACTGGCCTCACGGAACCAGATCCCGAGCTTGTCCGGGTCGGTTTCGGGCAGTCCCTCGTAGCCGTTCTCACGGGCAAGCTCGACGACGGTGGCGGGGCGCAGGCCGCCGTCGAGGTGATCGTGGAGCAGCACCTTGGGGGCGCGGCGGATCTGTTCACTGGTCGGCTGGGTGGTGGTCTCGCTCGTCATTTCGGCACTCTAGCCCCTACGCGCGTAGATCTCATCGAACGATACGCAACAGTGACCCGTCCACGGGGTGGCGGGCACGCGTCCTTCTGCCATCGTTCTGGTCATGGCTCAGCAAGCGCTGCCGGTGCGTGAGGCCCGGCTCGGAAAACCGCTGGGAACGGCCGGCAAGGAAGGGGCGCGGGAAGCGCTCCGGAGGAGGGGCGGCAGGCGCGGCACCGGCCGGGAGGTGAGCGGGGTCGCGCTTTTACTGCCCGGCGGCGGACCGACCGGGGTACGGCGCCCTTCGCCGGTGGCGGCACTGGCGGTGCGCCCGCTGGCGGTCCGGCTGGCGAAGGCGGGGCGCCCTGAGGGCCTGACGGCCCATGTCGTGCGCTACCGCTGCAGCGGCTGGAACGGGACCGAGGCCCATCCGGCGCGGGACGCGGACTGGGCCCTGGAGGAGGTGGTCCGCCGCTACGGCGATGTCCCGGTCTGCCTCGTCGGTACGGGCATGGGTGCCCGCGCCGCCCTGCACGCCGCGGGGCACCCCGCCGTCAACTCCGTGCTGGCGATCGCCCCTTGGCTGCCCGACCCGCACCGGGACGACGCACAGCCCGATCCGGTGAAACAGCTCATCGGCCGGCAGGTCCTGCTCATCCACGGCACCAACGACGAGCGCACCGACCCGGATCTGTCGTACCGCTACGCCGAGCGCGCCAAGAAGGTCAACCGGGACATCTGCCGCTTCGAGGTGCACTCCGACGGCCATTCGCTGCATCAGCACCGTGCCGAAGTCCTGGCCCTGGCCTCCGACTTCATGCTCGGCTCGCTCTTCGCCCGGGGCTATGCCAGACCGGTGAAGGACGCGCTGGCCGCACCGCCGCCGCTGGGTCTGCGGATGCCGCTGGCAGCGGGCTTCGGGGCGTCACTGCGGCACTGAACGCGGCACTGAACGCGGCAGGCCCCGGCACCACCGTCATCCGGCGGCGGACGCCGGGGCCATCGCTTCCGCACCGGCCGCCGCAGGCCCCAGCCGGGCCGCACCCGTCACCCGGCCGCGGGCCGGTCGCGGGCCGTCGGGGGCATCGCTGCGCACCGGCCGTCCTCGCCCCTGGACAGCAGGCCCATCCGTCACCTGGGCAGCAGCCGCCCCCTCCGGCTCAGCAGGAACTTCTTGAACGCGGCCACCGGCGGGGTGTCCGGATGGCCGTCCAGCCAGGCGACGCCGATCTCGCGGACCGCGCGCGGTGCCGTCACGGTCAGCTCGGCGACGCCGGGGCGGGGCACGGCCGGTGGCGGAAGCAGGGCCACGCCCAGCCCGGCCGCCACCAGCCCGCGCAGCGTCTCGGCCTCCTCCCCCTCGAACGCGACCCGCGGCGTGAAACCCGCCTCGGCGCACAGCGCGTCGGTGATCCGGCGCAGCCCGTAGCCCGGTTCGAGGGTCACGAACAGTTCGCCGGCGGCCTCCGCGAGCCGGATGCGCTTGCGGGCGGCCAGCGGATGGTCGTCCGGGACGACCAGGCGGAGCTTCTGCTCGTCGAGCCGGCGGGCGACCAGGTCCGGGTAGTCGGGCACCGGCGAGGTCAGACACAGATCGAGGTCACCGGCCCGCAGCCGCTCGATCATGGCCTCGCCGTAGTTCTGGACGAGCTGGAAGCGGACGCGCGGATGGTCGGCGCGGAAGCTGCGGATCAGGCCGGGCACGGTCTCCGACCCGAGGGTGTGCAGAAAGCCGAACGCCACCTTCCCGGCCGCGGGGTCGACATCGGCCCGTACGGACTCCGTCGCCCGCTCCAGGTCCGTGAGCGCCCGCTCGGTGGAGGCGAGAAAGGCGCGGCCCGCCGGGGTGAGGGAGAGGGTGCGGCCGTGCCGGGCGAAGAGGGCGACCCCGAGGTCCTCCTCCAGGCGGACGATGGCCCGGCTGAGCGTCGGCTGCGGCATCCCGAGCTCCTGCGCGGCGCGGGTGACGTGTTCGTGCCGGGCGACGGCGGTGAACTGGGCGAGCCGCGGGGCGAGGGTCACCGCCCACGAGTCGGCGCCGAGCTCGGCCACCTCCCCCGTGTCCGCCCCGGCCCGGCCCGAACCGGCGGTGTCTTTTCTGTTGCGACCTTGCAACAGCGGCCCTTGCGACCTGCGATCATGTGCCACAGCATCGATTATGCCGTTTCCATGCATTGGACGCATGAAACACAGAGGCTTACTTTCGAAACATGCCTCCCGCTGATACCGGGGCGTCCGTAACCGACCGTGCGGCCGCCTCTCCCCAGTCGTCCCCTGACTCCTCTACCGCCGCCGCGCCCGACCCCGAAGCGGGCAAGCTGCGGCCGGGCGGCCCCGGCTACCGCCGGATGAGCTTCGCCCTCTTCGCCGCCGGAGTAGCCACCTTCGCCCTCCTCTACTCCACGCAGGCACTGTTGCCCGCGATCTCCGGTGACCTCGGGGTGAGTCCGGACCAGGCGAGCTGGACCGTATCCGCGGCGACCTTCGGCCTGGCGCTCGGCGTGATCCCGCTGAGCGCGGTCTCCGAACGCTTCGGCCGGCGCACGCTGATGACGGTGTCCCTCTCGGTGGCCGCGCTGATCGCGATGCTGGTGCCGTTCGCCCCGTCGCTCGGTGCGCTGATCGCGCTGCGCGGCATCCAGGGCGTGGCGCTGGCCGGGCTGCCGGCCTCGGCGATGGCCTTCCTGGCCGAGGAGGTGCGCGCCAAGGCGCTGGTGGCGGCCATCGGACTGTTCGTGGCGGGCAACAGCATCGGCGGGATGTCCGGCCGGATCGTGACCGGCTGGGTCGCGCAGGCCTGGGGCTGGCGGGCGGCGCTCGCCGCGGTGGGTGTGCTGGCCGTGGTGTGCGCGGTGACCTTCCGGCTGCTGGTCCCCAAGGCCCGGCATTTCGCGCCCCGTTCGGTGGGTCCGCGGGCGCTGGCCCGTACGCTCGGCAGCCATCTGGCCGACCCGCTGCTGCGCCGCCTCTACGCCATCGGCGGGCTGTTCATGACGGTCTTCGGCGCGGTCTACACGGTCATCGGCTACCGCCTGGTCTCCGAGCCGTTCAACCTCCCGCAGGGCATTGTCGGTTCGATCTTCGTGGTCTACCTGGTCGGTACGGTCTCCTCGGCCGCGGCCGGCCAGCTGGTCGCCCGGGTGGGCCGTCGCGGCGCCCTGTATTTGGCCGTCGGCACCACCTCCACGGGTCTGCTGCTCTCCCTCGCCGACTCTGTCGCCGCGGTGCTGGCCGGCCTCATCCTGATCACCGCGGGCTTCTTCGCGGGCCATGCGGTCGCCTCGTCCTCGGTCAGCCGCACCGCCAAGACGGCGCGCGCCCAGGCGTCGGCGCTGTACCAGTGCGCGTACTACGTCGGCAGCAGCCTGGGCGGCGCGCTCGGCGCCGCCGCCTTCCACGCCGTCGGCTGGGAGGGCACCGTCCTCCTCGGCCTCGCCGCGATGCTCGGCGCCGCCTCGATCACCCTCTACGCCACCCGCAAGGCCGTGGCCGAACGCCGCCTCCTCCACCTGGAAAAGGCCGCGTAGCCACCCGCAGTCCGAAGGGCCCGCCCTGCCACCTGTCCTGGCGGGGCGGGCCCTTCGCCCTTCCCCCTCGGTGCCGGTCGGCCTTCCTGGCCAGTGGCGGCGAGAACGATCTCGCGGAGGGTGACGTTCCGCGGCCGGCGGTAGGCGACGGCCTCGGCCTCGGCCACCCGGCTACCGCTTGTCCCGCTGGGCCGCCACGACCTCGCGGATGGTGCGCTCGGCACCGGAGCCGCGCTGCACCTTCTCCGCGAAGCCGGGGAACTGCCCGGCGAGGGCGCTGAGCACCTTCAACTCCACCGGCCTTCGGGCCCGTGGCGCAGAGCCATATGCGGCATGACCGGGAGGGCGGAAGGCGGGACGCCCTGCCCCGAAGGGCTCGGGCGTCCCGGCCGCCTCAACCGATGCGTTCCAGCACCACCGGAGTGGTGGCGAAGGCCGCGTCCTCGGGGCCGACGAGTACGCCGCCGTCGAGGGCCTCCAGGGCGTAGGGGAACTTCTCCGGGGTGTCGGTGTGCAGGGTCAGCAGGGGCTGGCCCGCGGTGACCGTGTCGCCCGGCTTGGCGTGCAGCTCCACGCCCGCGCCGGCCTGGACCGGGTCCTCCTTGCGCGCACGGCCGGCGCCCAGGCGCCAGGCGGCAAGACCCACCGCATAGGCATCGAGGGTGGTGAGGATGCCGGAGGAAGAAGCGGTGACGACATGCTGTTCGCGGGCCACGGGGAGGGCCGCGTCGGGGTCGCCGCCCTGGGCGCTGATCATGCGGCGCCAGTGGTCCATGGCGGAGCCGTCGGCCAGCGCCTTGGCCGGGTCGGCGTCCTTGAGACCGGCCGCGTCCAGCATCTCGCGGGCCAGCGCCAGGGTCAGCTCGACGACGTCCTGCGGGCCGCCGCCGGCCAACACCTCGACGGATTCCCGTACTTCGAGGGCATTGCCTGCGGTCAGGCCGAGCGGGGTGGCCATGTCGGTGAGCAGCGCAACGGTCTTCACCCCGTGGTCGGTACCCAACTCGACCATCGTGGAGGCCAGTTCCCGGGCGTTGTCGAGGTCCTTCATGAAGGCGCCGGAGCCGACCTTGACGTCCAGGACGAGGGAACCGGTGCCCTCGGCGATCTTCTTGGACATGATCGAGGAGGCGATCAGGGGGATCGACTCGACGGTGCCGGTGACATCGCGGAGCGCGTAGAGCTTCTTGTCGGCGGGGGCGAGACCGTCACCGGCGGCGCAGATGACCGAGCCGACGTCGTGCAGGACGTTCAGCATCTCCTCGTTGGAGAGCGTCGCGCGCCAGCCCGGGATGGCTTCGAGCTTGTCGAGGGTGCCGCCGGTGTGGCCGAGGCCGCGCCCGGAGAGCTGCGGGACGGCCGCGCCACAGGCGGCGACGAGCGGGGCGAGCGGCAGAGTGATCTTGTCGCCGACGCCGCCGGTGGAGTGCTTGTCGGCGGTGGGGCGGGGCAGCGACGAGAAGTCCATCCGCTCACCGGAGGCGATCATCGCGGCCGTCCAGCGGGCGATCTCCGTGCGGTTCATACCGTTGAGGAAGATCGCCATCGCCAGGGACGACATCTGCTCGTGGGCGACCTCGCCGCGGGTGTAGGCGTCGATGACCCAGTCGATCTGATCGGGGGTCAGCTCGCCGCGGTCGCGCTTGGTGCGGATGACGGAGATGGCGTCCATGGACGGTTCCTTTCGAACGGGTAGGTACGTTCTACACGCATAGATGCCGGGGTGGCCAGGGAGGGCGGGGGCCGTTCACCCGCGGGCGAACGCGCTTGGCACCGCCATCGCCCGTCAGCCGGGCCGGCTTCGGCCGCAGCCGGCCCGGCTGACGCCTTACCCCTTCACCCGGCTCCCCCCTGCGGACGGGGTCCGAACGGACCGTAGCCACGCCACGGCGTCGGTGAGCGCGTCGGCATCCCCCGGCGTGGGCTGGTCCGGGGCGATGGGAGCGTTGCCGTAGAGGCGGCCGGTCCGATCGGCCTCGCGGGCCACTGTGAGAGGGTGGTTTCTCCGGCGCTCATGGTCCTTCCGTCGATGAGGACCGCGACGGGCGGCTCGGGTTCGGCCGGCAGATACGGGTGGGGGGTCGCCGAGAGCGCCTCGTCGTCCACGTACACCACACCGCCCCGGAGCAGCCAGCGTCCGGACACCTCGCCCGCGGCGTCGACGAAGGATCCCAGGCGCCCGTGCCCGAGCAGCGGAGCGAGCACCGTGAGCATGGGGTACATCGAGCCGCCGGCGTTGCCGCGCAGGTCCACGACCCAGCCTTTCGGGCGGTGACGGTCCAGATCACGCACGACGGCGGCCCCTTCTCGTATGCACCGCCTCTCCACCTCCGCGCCCCCGTAGGCCTGTCCCGTCACCGTCGCCGTCGCGTCCGCGATCTGCGCCTCCGCTTCCCGCCGTACCCGCGCCCAGTCCACCCGTTCGCGGTTGAGCGCGTGCTCCTCCAGCAGATCCAGGACCGCCTCCAGGTAGTCGCGCACCGGCGACGTCCCCCCGGACGGAGCCGCTACGGACATTTCACCCATTTCACCAGCACCCCCGTTTCGGACAAGACCCCGCGGTCTTCGACACGTCGGAGCCAGAACCTGTCCGACGGTCATGCGCGAGCGTGGTCGGCGTCGTTGTGCGGACGGTGCGCGCACCCGGAGTACGGGCCGCAGCGTTCGCGCGGATCGCTCACGAATCATCCCCGATCCAGGCCATTTCCGCCCTGATTCTGCTTGGCTGGTGGCTCTGCCGATCACAGGAGGTCGATACGCATGGCGCTCACGCACTGGGGGTTCATCTACACGGCGGACGGCAGTACGGCAGGTGGCGATGTCAGGGCCGTGGACACGGGTACGTGCCGCAGTGTGTTCGTCGGGGTGGAGAAGCCTGAGGAGGGCATCGAGGCAGCGCGCCGCCTGGTGGCCGAGGGTGTGCAACTCATCGAACTGTGCGGGGGGTTCGGCCCGGTATGGGCCGGGCGCGTCATCGAGGCGATCGACGGCGCGGTCCCCGTGGGCGTAGTGGGCTATGGGCCCGAAGCGGTCGATCAGGTGCACGCGATTTTCTCCTGACGTGCGCCGCCTCCTTCCTTTCGAAGGGGGCGGCCCGGGCCGGCCCAGAGCGAGGAGGCCGTGATGACAGCGCCAGAGGCAATCACTATCGAGCCCTTGGACGGCCCGGCCGCCGCGCGGGCCGAGCCCGCGTTCAGGCTTGTCTACGCCGAGGTGTTCGCGGAGGAACCGTATGAGGAAACCCCGGAATCGGTAGCGGCGACCTTCCGCCGTTTCCGCTCCCAGGTCCGCAAATCCACCTTTCGTGCTGCGCTGGCCCGTACCGCCGGCGGTGAGCCGGTGGGCATCGCGTACGGCCATCCGCTCAGTGCCGCGGCGGATTGGTGGGACCGCCTGGTCACCCCCGTCCCGGCCGAACTCAGGCGAGAAGACGGGCAACGCACGTTCGGCCTCATGGAGTTCGCGGTACGAAAGCGCTGGCGTCAACTCGGGGTCGGCCGGCGACTGCACGAGGCGCTCCTCGCGGGAGCCAACGAAGAGCGCGTGCTGCTCAATGCGCTACCGGCCGCCGAGGCGGCTCACGCGGCTTACCGGTCCTGGGGTTACCGCAAGGTGGGTGAGGCCCGCCCCTGGGAGGGCGCGGCTCTCCATGACGTGATGGCTCTCCAGCTCGGCTGAGCTGTCAGTCCGGTGCCGTGGTCGTCTCCAGCAGGCGCTGTCGGCCTGGGTGGCGGGGGCAGAGCCGCTTGCTTGTCGCTCGCGGCTCTCCGGGTACGCGTACCCTCGGATACCGCCCGCCCCCGTCACCCCCTCAAATGCCCCGGCCCGAATGCATCCGGCAGCAGCTCCGCCAGCGGGCGGATGCCGCCCGCCGTGTCGACCAAAAGCTCAGGCCCCCCGTGCTCGTACAGCAGCTGGCGGCAGCGGCCGCAGGGGACGAGGAGGGCGCCCGTGCCGTCGACGCAGGTGAAGGCGGTCAGGCGGGGGGCGGGGGCGGCGTTGTCGGGGCGGTCGGCGAACAGGGCGGAGATCAGGCCGCATTCGGCGCAGAGGGAGAGGCCGTAGGAGGCGTTCTCGACGTTGCAGCCGGTGATGGTGCGGCCGTCGTCCACTAGGGCGGCGGCGCCTACGGGGTAGCCGGAATACGGGGCGTAGGCCCGGGACATGGCGTCCCGGGCCTGCGCGCGCAGTGCGGTCCAGTCGACCGGCACCGGTGGTGTCATGTGCCTTGTCCTCGGCGGTAGGGCTTGCCGTTCGCCTTCGGCGGCCGCAGCCGCTGGGAGAAGAGGGCGAGTACCAGCAGGGTGGCGATGTAGGGGCTCGCCTCGACCAGTTCGAGCGGAACGGTGTCGGCCAGGGCGTACCAGATGACCAGGACGGCGGCGGCTATGCCGGCGACCACGGCCTGGGTGCGCTTGGCGGCGCGCAGCCGGAACAGGGCGAGCACCGCGAGGAGCGCGGCCAGGCCCAGGAGCAGCGCATGGACGGTCGGGCCGCCGCTGCGCAGCTGCATGGCGTCCATGAAGCCGAACAGGCCCGCGCCCATCGCGACGCCGCCCGGCCGCCAGTTGCCGAAGATCATCGTGGCGAGACCGATGTAGCCGCGGCCGCCGGTCTGGCCGTCCTGGTAGAAGTGCACCCCGATGGAGAGGAAGGCACCGCCGAGGCCGGCCAGCGCGCCGGAGACCAGCACCGCCGCGTACTTGTACGAGTAGACGTTGACGCCCAGGCTCTCGGCCGAGATCGGGGCCTCGCCGCAGGAGCGCAGCCGCAGGCCGAACGAGGAGCGCCAGAGTACGTAGAAGGTGCCGACGAACAGGGCGATGGTGAGCAGGGTCAGCCAGGAGACGTTGGTGACCGCGGCGCCGAGGATGCCGGCGACGTCGGAGACCAGGAACCAGTGGTGGCCCTCCAGGGTGTTCAGCGCGTCCGAGAGGCCGGGGACGGTGAACGTCGGCATGTCGGGCATCGGCGGGGACTGCTTGTCGTTGCCGCCGGCCGCCATGGCCGCGCTGCCTTCCTGGCCGAACCACAGCGTGGCCAGGTACTGGGTGGCCCCGAGCGCCAGGATGTTGACCGCGACACCGGAGACGATGTGGTCGACGCCGAAGGTCACGGTGGCGATGGCGTGGATCAGACCGCCGAGCGCGCCGCCGATGATGCCGGCCGCGGCGGCCGCCCAGGGGCCGTGCTGCCAGCCGACCCAGCCGGCCGCGAACGAGCCGAGCATCATCATGCCTTCGAGGCCGATGTTGACCACGCCCGCCCGCTCGGACCACAGTCCGCCCAGGCCCGCCAGGCCGATCGGTACGGCGGCGCTCAGTGCGGCGCCGAACTGGCCGGTGGAGGTGAGGTCCGCGGTGCCGGTGATGGCCCGGAGGGCGGAGACGGCGACCAGGCCGATGGCGATGATCAGCAGGATCCAGGGGTAGGTCAGCTTGCGCCGGCTCCCCTTCCCGGGGACCGCGAGCTTCGTCGCGGTCTTGAGGTCCGTACTCACGCCGACACCTCCGGCTTGTCGCTCTTGTCAGAGTTCGTCGTGCGGGACAGGACGGCCAGCTCCTCGCCGACCTTGCGCTGCTGCAGGTTCAGCCCGTAGCGGCGCACGATCTCGTAGGCGATGACCACGCACAGGACGATGACGCCCTGGATGACGCCGACGATTTCCTGGGCGTACCCCTCGAACTCCAGCCGGGAGCCGGTGCGGTCGAGGAAGGCCCACAGCAGGGCGCCGAAGGCCATGCCGATGGGGTGGTTGCGGCCGAGCAGCGCGATGGCGATACCGGTGAAGCCGATACCGGCCGGGAAGTCCGTGCCGTACTGGAAGGACTCGCCGAGCAGGGTCGGCATACCGACCAGACCGGCCGCGGCGCCGGACAGCAGCATGCTGCTGATGACCATGCGCTTGACGCTGACGCCGCTGGCCTCGGCGGCCGGCTCGGAGGCGCCCACGGCGCGCAGGTCGAAGCCGAAGCGGGTGCGGTTGATCCCGAACCAGTACAGCGCACCGGCCAGGATCGCGATCACCACGAAGCCGTAGACGGGCTTGGGGTGGGTCGGGAAGGAGAAGAAGTGGCTGGATTCCGGCAGGAACTTGGTGTGGAGGAGGTTGCCGTCCTTGATGGCGAGGCGGCCGTCCTGCAGGAAGTAGCCGATGATCGAGGCGGCGATGGCGTTCAGCATGATCGTGGTGATCACTTCGCTGACGCCACGGGTGGTCTTGAGGAGACCGGCGATGCCGGACCAGATCGCGCCGACCAGCATCGCGATGACGATGAGCAGGATGATCTGGATCGCGCCGGGCAGCGCGATGGCGCCGCCGACCGCCGCGGCCGCGAACGCCGCGAGGCGGTACTGGCCGTCGACACCGATGTTGAAGAGGTTCATACGGAAGCCGATGGCGACCGCCAGCGCCGAAAGGTAGTACGGCACCGCCTTGTTGATGATCCAGACCTGGCTGTCGCTGTAATGACCGTAATCGGCCATGATCCCGTAGGCGCGGAAGGGGTTCTCCCCCGACGCCAGGAAGACCAGGGACGAGATCACTATCGCGGCGACGATGGCCAGGACGGGCGCGGCGATCGCCAGGATCACCTTGTCGCGGGTGGCGCTCTTGGCGATGGCGTCCACGGCGGGGTTCTTGGTGGAGGTGCTCACTGCTCGTCCCCCTCCTGCTCACCGGCGTCGGGCGACGCACCGTCTTCCGGCGCACCCTTTTCCGGCGCACCGTCTTCCGGCGCACCGTCTTCCGACGCGCTGAGGTGGCCTCTGGCGGCACCGGTCATGGCGGAGCCCAACTCCTCCGGGGTGATGACGGCGGGGTCCGCGTCCGCGACCAGCCGGCCCCGGTACATCACCCGCAGGGTGTCGGACAGCCCGATCAGCTCGTCCAGGTCGGCAGAGATCAGCAGCACCGCCAGGCCCTCGCGGCGCGCCTCGCGGATCTGTTCCCAGATCTGCGCCTGCGCACCGACGTCGACCCCGCGGGTGGGGTGGGCGGCGATCAGCAGCTTGGGCTGGTGGCTCATCTCGCGGCCGACGATCAGCTTCTGCTGGTTGCCGCCGGAGAGCGAGGACGCGGTGACCTCGATGCCGGGGGTGCGCACGTCGTACTCCTCGACGATGCGCGCGGTGTCCCTGCGGGCGCCGGGGATGTCGAGGAGCTTGCCCTTGCTGTTGGGGCGCTCGGTGACATGGCCCAGGATGCGGTTCTCCCACAGCGGGGCTTCCAGCAGCAGGCCGTGGCGGTGGCGGTCCTCGGGGATGTAGCCGATGCCGCCCTCTCGCCGGGCGCGGGTGGAGGCGCCGGACAGGTCCGTGCCGTCCAGGGTGATCGCGCCGCGGTCGGGGCGGCGGGTGCCCATGACGGCCTCGACCAGTTCGGCCTGGCCGTTGCCCTCGACACCGGCGACGCCCAGCACCTCGCCCTTGTGGATGGTGAAGGAGATGCCGTCCAGGACGGTGCGGACCACTCCGTCGGAGTCGGTCGCGGAGAGGTGGACGTCGCTGACGCGGAGCATCTCCTCGTCGGTGACCGTCGATTCGCGGGTCTCGGGGGACGGCAGTTCGCTGCCGACCATCAGCTCGGCCAGCTGCTTGGGGGTGGTCCCGGACGGTTCGACCGAGGCCACGGTGGTGCCGCGCCGTATGACGGTGATGTCGTCGGCGACCGAGAGCACCTCGCCCAGCTTGTGCGAGATGAAGATGACGGTCAGGCCCTCGGACTTGAGCTCGCGCAGGTTGTCGAAGAGCGCGTCGACCTCCTGCGGGACCAGGACGGCGGTCGGCTCGTCGAGGATGAGCGTGCGGGCGCCGCGGTAGAGGACCTTGAGGATCTCCACCCGCTGGCGGTCGGCGACTCCGAGGTCCTCGACCAGGACGTCGGGCCGGATGTTCAGCCCGTACGCGTCCGAGATCTCCTTTATCTTCGCGCGGGCGCCGGCACCGATGCCGTGCAGCTTCTCCGCGCCGAGAACGGTGTTCTCCAGGACGGTGAGGTTGTCGGCGAGCATGAAGTGCTGGTGCACCATGCCGATGCCGCGGGCGATGGCGTCCGCCGGGGTGTGCAGGGTGACCTGCTCGCCGCCCAGCGCGATGGTGCCCTCGTCCGGCTTCTGCATGCCGTAGAGGATCTTCATCAGGGTGGACTTGCCGGCACCGTTCTCGCCGCACAGGGCGTGGACGGTGCCGCGGCGCACGGTGAGGTGGATGTCGTGGTTGGCCACGACGCCGGGGAACCTTTTGGTGATTCCGCGGAGTTCTACAGCGGGGGCGTCCGGGACGGCGGGGCCGCTGCTCGTGGATGCTGCGTTGATGGCGCACTCCCCTCAGGGATGAAGGAGCGGAAAGGACGGAAAGTCAGGGACCGGAAGGTCACAAGGGGGACGGGGGCTCGCCCCCGGGGGTCCGGCGCTGCGGCGCCCCGGGGCGGCGGTGGTCCCGGGCTACGGCGTCTCCTTGACCTTCACCTTGCCCTCGATGATCTTCTTCCGGGCCGCGTCGATCTGCGGCTGGATGTCCTTGATGAACCCGCCCGAGGTCGCGAGCGACACCCCGCTGTGCTTGAGGTCGTAGGCGTGGATGCCGGTCAGCGGCTTGCCGTCCTCGGCGCTCTTGATCAGGTCGAACACGGCCACATCGACGTTCTTCACGACCGAGGTGAGGATCCGGTCCTTGTAGCGGGCCAGGCCCGGCTGCTGGTACTGGTCCGAGTCCACGCCGATCGCCCAGGCGCCCTTGACCTTGCTGACCGCCTCGATGGTCCCGGCGCCCGACTGCCCGGCCGCCGTGTAGATCACATCGACACCGCTGTCGAGCATGCCGCCGGCCTTGGCCTTGGCGGCGGCCGGGTCGTTGAACCCCTTGTCGTTGTTGGGGTACAGGTACTGCGAGGTGACCTTGGCCTTCGGGTCGGTGTCGCGGACCCCCTGCTCGAAGCCGGCCTGGAACTTCTGGATCAGCGCATTGTTCACGCCACCGATGAAGCCCACCTTGTGGGTCTTGCTCTTCAGCGCGGCCGCGACGCCCGCCAGATACGAGCCCTCGTGCTCGGCGAAGACCATCGCATCGACGTTCTTGCCCTCCGGCACGGCGTCCACGACACCGAAGGTGGTGTCGGGGAAGTCCTTGGCCACGTTCTGCACGGACTGGCTGTAGGCGAAGCCGACGCCGATGACCGGGTTGTAGCCGGCCTCGGCGAAGGAGGTGAGCCGCTGCTCGCGGTCCGCCTCGGTCTCGCCGTTCTTGGCGGTGAGCATCTTGACGTTGACGCCCAGCTTCTTGGTCGCGTTCTCCGCACCGCGGGCGGCCGCTTCGTTGAACGAGTGGTCGTCCCGGCCGCCGATGTCGAAGGCCAACCCGACCCCCGCGTGTTTGGCGCGGTTGGCCTCGGCAAAGCTCTGACCGCACGCGGTGGCGGTGAGCGCGAGGACCGCGGTGGCGGTGGCCGCGGCGGCAATCCTGATGACCCGACGCACGGGGCCTTCCCTTCGCTCTAAGCGCCCCCAGTGGCGCTGGCTTGTCGGGAGATTAACGCGCGTAGACCTGGCGCAAAACCCTCCACTGCGTGGACGTTATCGATTCGAGGCGTAGGGCACCTGGACGAAACACGGCGGGCGATATGCGAAGCCCGTCCCGGCTCCTCGCCGGAACGGGGCGATATATACATTTCGCGGCCATTTATCCGCCATGCGAGTTCGATCATGAGTGCCGCGACGAACTAGGCGACGTCGACAGGCTTCGGCTCGCCCTGCGAACGAACCTCAGCACTGCGCCGACCACATCGGCACCGAGCAGCAGCATCGCGACGCCCTCACCCGCTGGGACCCCGTGAAGTACAAGCGCGTCCACGCTCTCACCCACGCCGACCTCGGCGACAGCCTCGCCGCCCAGGTCCGTGCCGACGAAGCCATCGCCGCTTGGACTCAGGCAGTGACCCTCATGGCGGGCATGACCTCGGACCGCACCCGTAAGGCGATCTCTTCCATCAGACCCACGCTCGTGGTCTACCAGCGGCGCAAAGTCCCCGGTGCCGCCGAACTCGCCCGCCGCGTAAGCGAGGCGCTGATCTAGCATGCCGATCAACCTGGCCGACGAAGGGACCATCGTGGCTCAGCCCAAGACCGACCCCAGCCCTCAAGCGCTCAAGCCTGCACTCGAATCCATGACGCTCCTGGTCGCGGCCGTCATCGTGCACGACAAGGAGACCAATCGGGTCGTCCTCCTGCAGCGCAGTGAGCAGGCCAAGTTCGCCCAGGGGATGTGGGACCTCCCGGTCGGAAAGAGCGAGCCCGGCGAGCCGGTCACCGAGACGGCCGTCCGCGAGCTGCACGAAGAGACCGGTCTCGTCGTCAAGCCCGAGGCCCTTCGCATCGCCCACGTCATCCATGGAGCCTGGGGTGTCGAGGCTCCCAATGGCTTCCTCACCATCGTCTTTGTCGCGGACGCGTGGAGTGGCGAGCCCGAGAACCGCGAGCCCAAGAAGCACGCCCAGGTGCAATGGGTCAGTACCGACTCCATCCCCGAGGAATTTGTCGGCACCACCGCCAGCGCCCTTCACCGCTATCTCGCCGGCGGGCCGGAGGTCTCGCTGGACGGCTGGGCACCGCGCGCCTAGAGATCCCCGTCCAGCAGCGCCGCCCGGATGCTCGGCGCTCAGTCCGCGAGGTCTCCGTCGAGGAGCGCGCAGGCGGTGAAGAGCTCCACCCCCACCTTGATCGCCTGTTCGTCCACGTCGAAGTCGCCGCGGTGCAGGTCCCGGTGTGTGGGGTCGGCGGGTGGGTGGACGCCTAGGCGGGCCATGGCGCCGGGGACGTGTTCGAGGTACCAGGAGAAGTCCTCGCCGCCGAGGGACTGCTCGGTGTCCTCGATGGCGCCCTCGCCGCGGCGGGCGGCCATCGCGGAGTGCAGCAGCTGGACGGTGACCGGTTCGTTGACCACCGGCGGGACCCCGCGGACGTAGGTGATCTGCGACTTCGCGCCGTGCAGTGCGGCGACCTCGTCGATCGCGGCATGCACCAGGTCCGGGGCGCGCCGCCAGGCGTCGAGATCGAGACAGCGGACGGTGCCGGAGAGTTCGGCGTGCTGCGGGATGACGTTGCAGGCGTGGCCGGAGGCCAGCCGGCCCCAGGTGACGGCCAGGCCGGCGCGGGCGTCGACCCGGCGGGCGAGCAGCGCCGGTACGTCCAGGGCGACCCGGGACGCGGCGGTGACCATGTCGGTGGTCAGGTGCGGGCGGGCGGTGTGGCCGCCGGGGCCGTCCAGCTCGACCTCCAGCCGGTCGCAGGCCGAGGTGATCGCTCCCGTACGGAGCCCGATCCGGCCGGCGTCGACGCGCGGGTCGCAGTGGACGGCGAGGATCCGGCCGACGCCGTCCAGGGCGCCGGACTCGATCGCGTCGGAGGCGCCGCCGGGCAGCACCTCCTCGGCGGGCTGGAAGAGCAGGCGCACGGGGCGCGGCAGGGCGCCGGCGCGGGCCAGCTCGGCCAGGACCAGACCGGCGCCGAGGACGACGACGGTGTGCACGTCATGGCCGCAGGCGTGGGCGCGGCCGGCGACCGTCGAGGCGTAGTCGACGGTCTTGGTATCCGGGATGGGAAGGGCGTCGATGTCCGCGCGCAGCGCCAGCAGGGGGCGGTCGGGGGCGGCCGCGACGGCCCGCCCGTCGGCCGTGGCGTCCCGTGTGCCGATGTCACACACCAGGCCGGTGCCGGTGGCCAGTACCCGGGGCCGCAGACCGGCCCGCTCCAGCCGCTCCTTGATCGCCGCGGTGGTCCGGAACTCCTGGTTGCCGAGTTCGGGATGCCTGTGCAAGTCGCGGCGGAAGAGGCCGAGTTCGGCGCGCAGCGCCTCGGGGAGGGCGCCGGGGAGCTGGTCCCCGGCGGGGGTACGGGCGGCGCTGACATCTCGGGACATCACGTGGTTCACCTGTGGAAGGTTACGGGTCCCGATGGGGCAACTGTCCTTCGATCAACAAAAGTTCAGCCCGTTAGGGGAAGAAAATCTAGGCCGCTCGGCGCATGGACGGTTTATGCGACGGGTATGCAGTAAGGCTTCCCGCGCGCCTTCAGCCGGCGGCCATCCGCTGGGTGAACGGCAGTCGCTGCACGTCGCGGGCGGTGCCGGTGACCCCGTCGAGGAAACCCTGGGCCCGCGGTGAGGCGTTGGCCGTCAGCCACTCCGGATCGATGTCACAGACCGCGACCTTGACCTCCGTACCCAGCAGCGCCAGCGGCAGGGTGTGCACCACGGTGGAGGGGAAGCTGACGATCAGCCGTCCGATGGGGCCGCGGCGGGCGATCAGTTCGAGCGGCAGATCGGGCCGTACGACCTCCAGGCCGGTCTCGGCCACGAGGCGGTGCAGCTTTTCGGTGCTCTCCTTGCGGTGCGCGAAGTAGCGGGTGGCGCCGTGCGTACGGGCCAGGGTGCGGACCGCGGCCAGGTAGCGGTCGGCGTCGACGACTCCGGTCTCCACCAGCGAGGTGCCGACGATATCGGCGGCGCGGGTGAGCCGGGGCGGGCCGAAGCGGCCGCGGGTCCAGGCGAACTCGTTGGTGGTGACCTCGACGCCCGGCGGTGCCTCGACGGGCATCGAGCTGAACAGGCCGACGGTGCGCCGGCCGCCCTCGGGCGCCGGGGTGAGCCGGCGCCGGGCGGTGGCCGAGAACGGCGCGAAGACCAGGTCCCGCGGGCCGCGTCCGCTGCCGTTGCGGTGCCAGCGCACCAGCCGTTCACCGCGGGCGAGTTGGGAGATGAACTCCATGGTGGCGGTGCCGTCGTCGACCACGACCAGCTCGCGCGCCTTGGCGAGGGAGAGCAGCAGCTGGACGTAGCGGGAGAACGGGTCGCCGATGACCACGCGGCGGGCGCGGCGCAGCAGCGGGGTGAGGCCGCCGATGGTGCGCATCGGCGCGGTCGGACCACCGCGGGCCTCCTCCCAGCGCACCGTATGGCCTTCGTCGCGGGCGAGTTCGGCCATCCGCCGCAGCTGGCCGCGGGTCATCGGGTCGTGCGGGGAGAGCACGACGACGGTGAGCTCGGTGGCCTGGGCCGTGTGCGCCCATTCCAGGGCGTTCAGCAGCTGCACCGGGCTCTCGACGAACGCGAGGGTGCCGGTGTCCCGGGCTGCCGCACGCGGCGCACCGGAGCGTGCGGTCCGGTGGCGCTGCCGGGGCACCCCCCGGAGACCACGGGCGGGAGAACCCGTCGTCTCCGGGGGCGGAACCTCGGCGCCGGGCGTGCCGGGCACGGCGCGGGTCCCTTCAGGTGAGCTCACCATGGCTCCCGTCGGTTCGTCGGCCGCGGCCGTCAGACGGCGGCCGGCTCGGCGGCCTCGGCCTCGGCCACCACGCCGGTGACGCGGCGCAGCTTCTTCATCGGGCCGAGCTCGCTCTCGTAGACCTTCTTGACGCCGTCACCGAGGGACTCCTCGATGGTGCGGATGTCGCGGACCAGGCGGGACAGTCCGCCGGGCTCGACGGAGGCGGCCTGGTCGGAGCCCCACATGGCGCGGTCGAGGGTGATGTGGCGCTCGACGAAGGTCGCGCCGAGGGCGACCGCGGCGAGGGTGGTCTGCAGACCGGTCTCGTGGCCGCTGTAGCCGATCGGGACGTTCGGGTACTCGTCCTGCAGGGTGTTGATCATCCGCAGGTTGAGCTCCTCGGCCTTGGCCGGGTAGGTGCTCGTGGCGTGGCAGAGCAGGATGTTCTCGCTGCCCAGGACCTCGACGGCGTGCCGGATCTGCTTGGGGGTGGACATGCCCGTGGAGAGGATGACGGTGCGGCCGGTGGCGCGCATGGCGCGCAGCAGGTCGTCGTCGGTGAGCGAGGCGGAGGCGACCTTGTAGCAGGGCACGTCGAACTTCTCCAGGAAGGCGACGGACTCGACGTCCCACGGGGAGGCGAACCAGGCGATGCCGCGCTTCTTGCAGTACTCGTCGATGGCGCGGTAGCCGTCCTCGTCGAACTCCACACGGTGGCGGTAGTCGATGTAGGTCATCCGGCCCCAGGGGGTGTCGCGCTCGATGTCCCACTGGTCGCGCGGGGTGCAGATCTCCGGGGTCCGCTTCTGGAACTTCACCGCGTCACAGCCGGCGTCGGCGGCGGCATCGATCAGCGCGAACGCGTTCTCCAGGTCGCCGTTGTGGTTGATGCCGATCTCGCCGGTGACGTAGACGGGGCGGCCGGGGCCGGCCTCGCGGGAGCCGAGGGTGCGGAGGCGGGAGTTGCTGCTCATGGGGAGGGTTCCTTCGCGTTGATACGGGGGTGTGTGGGGGTGGGGTCTGGGTGGGTTACAGGGACGGGCCCAGGAGCCAGCCGGCGATCTCTCGGATCGCGCCGCTGCCTCCAGGCGTCGCGGTGAGCGCGCGGGCCGCGCCGCGCACCACGTCGTGCGCCCCGGCGACCGCCACGGGCCAGCCGACGAGGTCGAAGCACGGGAGGTCGTTGACGTCGTTGCCGACGTAGAGCACGCGCTCGGGCGCGATGCCCGCTTCCTCGCACCACTGCTTGAGGGCGAGGTCCTTGCGGTCGATGCCGTGCAGGACGGGCACCTGCAGCTTGCGGGCCCGTGCGGCGACGACCGGGTTGGTCTCCGAGGACAGGATCAGCAGCTTCAGCTCCGCCCTGCGCAGGGCGGCGATGCCGAGGCCGTCGCCGCGGTGGACCGCGACGATCTCCCGTCCGTCGGCGTCGATCAGCACCCGGTCGTCGGTCTGGGTGCCGTCGAAGTCGAGGACGACGGCGTCGATGTCGTCCATGGTGGGCAGGGCGCCGGGCCGCGGCGCGTCCAGCAGCGGGGCCAGCGCACGGGCGCGGGCCAGGTCGTGCGGATCGTCGATCTCCAGCACCCGGGCCGGGTCGGTGCGCACGAGTTCGGTGCGCCCGAAGAACCGGTGGCCGCTGGTGCGGAAGCCGGCCGCGTCCATGGCGTAGGCGGCGCCGGTCTCCAGCAGGTCCTGGGGGCGGTCCTGGCGGCGCGGCCGGAAGGACTTGTCGTGGTTGACGCCGTGGCCGCCGTCGGCCGCGGTACCCCCGCCGACCTCCGGCTCGGCGTCGCGCCAGACGAAGCCGTGGAACGGTGCCACGGTCAGCGCGCTGTCGGCGCCGCCCTCGACGACCGCGGCGGCGACCCCGTCGATGTCCTCGCGGGCGATGAAGGGGCTGGTGCACTGGACCAGCAGCACCGCGTCGACCCGGGCGCCCTGCTCGGCCTCGTAGGCGTCCATGGCGTGCAGGACGGCGGCCTCGCTGGTGGCGGTGTCGCCCGCGATGTCGCCGGGGCGCCGTATGACGACCGCTCCGGCGCCGCGGGCCGCGGCCGCGATCCCGGCGTCGTCGGTGGACACCACGACATCGGTGACCAGGCGGGCGGCACGGCATTCGCGGACCGCGCGGGCCACCAGGGGCACTCCCCCGACGGCGGCGAGGTTCTTGGCGGGCACGCCCTTGGATCCGCCGCGGGCGGGGATGACGGCAACCACGGTGGGCGGGCTGCTCTGCGGGTTCGGCGGCATGTCGGGCTCCTTCCGGGAGCTGGCCGGGGTGGTCACAGCTGCCCCCAGCGGCGGATGGCGGGGGCGACGCGCTGGACGCCGTGGCGGTAGGCGCCGCGGGCGGCCTCGCGGACCGTCTCGCGGGCGACCCGGCGCAGTCCGCCGGTCTCCTCGGGGGCGTCCGCGTGGCCGGCGACCGGCTCACCCTGCGGGTCCAGGCCGTGCCGGGCGAGGATGCCGGGGAGGTAGCCGGGGGCCGTGCGGGCCGTGTAGTAGGGGGTGAGCGGCGGCAGCCGGTCGGCGGTGCGCAGCGCGGTGACCCGGGCGCGGGCCACGTCGAAGGCCTGCTCGTAATCACCGTCGGCGGCGACGCCCTGGCGGGCGAGCCACTCCGGGTCCGGCTCCGGGCGGTGACCGGCGTCCAGCTCGTCCCAGGAGGCCAGGCAGCCGGAGCCGAGGAAGTGGTGGTTGCCGAGGACCTCGCGGATGCCGAGGTCGGTGAGGACGGCGGTGGGGATGCCGCGGTGCAGCGACTCCAGGGCGGCGGTCGAGCTGACCGTCACCATCAGGTCGGTGCGGTCCAGGACCTCGCCCATGTTGCCGTACACCAGGCGGCAGTTGGCGGGCAGTCCGCCGGGCGCCTTGGCGGCGAGCTTCTGGTAGGGCAGTTCCTCGATGTGGGTGGTGTGCTCGCCCGGCTTGCTGCGGAGCTTGATCAGCACCTCCCGGTCCGGGTGGCGGCGGGCGTGCTCGACCGCCCGGCGCAGCAGGTAGGTGCGGTCGGCGCGGCTCTCCGGGACGGAGGGCTGGGCGGCGAACACCACGGTGTAGGGGGTGTGCGCGCCGGTGTAGGGCGCGCCGCCGAGGAACGGCAGGGCGCATTCGACGACGCTGCTGTCGTCGGCGCCGACCCCTCGGTACACCGCGCGGAAACGGTCCGCGTCGTGGCGGGAGTTGGCGAGGACGACGTCCGCGCCGTGCCGCAGCAGCAGCCCGTCGGCGAGCTTCTCGTAGACGACCCCGACATAGCCGGTGACGACGACGGGGCGGGCGTCGGCGCCTCGCCAGGCGCGGGCGAGGCCGTGCAGCATCGCCTGCACCGCTCCGCCGACACAGGCCAGCACGACGACGTCGTAGCGCGTACGGTCGATGGACCGGACGCTGTCCTTCATCTGCTCCAAGAAGGCGACGCCCCTGATTTCGCGCAGCGAGTCCGCACGGGCGCCGACCTCGTCGAGCTGGCGGACCGTGGGAGTGGCGCGGCCGCGGAGAAGGTAGCCGTCGAGCCGGATGTCCGGTTGGATTCGGTACGCTGTCAAAGCGCCCCATTTCCACCGGGTATCCGAGTCGGCGAGTACGGCGACCCGCGGCGAAGAGTTGGTACGTGATGGCACGTCCAAGACGCTAGGAAGGCATTCCGTTGGACGGGCCAACTGGGCCGCAACAAAGGGTTAACAGCGGGTCGACGAATGGCGAACCGGCCCGATAGTCGGCCTGGTTAACCATCCCGCCATTCTTCGTTCACCTTGAGGTCCGCACCCGGTAAAGACGAATGCCGTCTGCGCCCCTAACGTCACCAGGGTGGTTAAGCTCTCCGTCATCGTGCCGTTCTACAACGTGCAGACATACGCGCCCGACACCCTGAAAAGCCTGGCGGCCAATGCCCGCGAGGACTTTGAATTCCTGCTCGTCGACGACTGTTCGCGCGACGAGACCCCGGAGATTCTCGCGCGTGCCGAGCGCGAGCTGCCGGGCGCCAGACTGCTGCGGCACAGCCAGAACGGCGGCCTGGCCACCGCCCGCAACACCGGTCTGGACGAGGCCCGCGGCGAGTACGTCACCTTCCTGGACGGCGACGACTGGCTCGCTCCCGGCTATTACCCCCAACTCCTCTCCATGATCGAGGAGTTGGGGTGCGACTTCGTCCGTACCGACCATGTCCAGTGCACCGCCCGCGCGCGCAGCGTCCACCGGGTCCCGCACGGCCGGCGCGGGGTGGTGATGGACCCGCGCGAGGTGATCCTGCCCGCCGACCGCTCCACGTCCGTCGACTACGCGTTCGCCTGGGCCGGGATGTACCACCGCCGGCTGCTGGACGACGGGGTACTGCATTTCAAGGACGGACTGCGCACCGCGGAGGACCGGCCGTGGATCTGGCGGCTGCACCGCGAGGCAAAGTCCATGGCGGTGGTCGGACTGCTCGGTGTTTTCTACCGGCGGGGCGTGGCATCTTCCCTGACCCAGATCGGTGATGTGCGGCAATTGGACTTCATTCGCGCCTTCGATCAGGTGATCGAAGAAACGGCGCAGGACCGCGCTGCGGATCTTCTGCTGCCAAAGGCGGTGCGCACTTATTGCGCGATCATTTCTCACCACCTCGGTTCGATCGAACGGTTCGAACCGCAGGTCGCCCGTAAATTGCGAACGATGAGTGCCGCGGCCATGAAACGTATGCCGCAGGACGTACTGAAGGAAGCCCTGGATTCGATGGATGTGCAGCGCGCGTCCCGGCTGCGGCGGCTGCGCCGTCGCCCCGTCCCGGCGGAGGTCGCCGCCTGATGTCCACCCGACCGCGTACCCAGATCTTCATGGCGTCCACCCTCTACGGCGCGGCGACCCTCGCCGCGGCGCTGGACGCCGACTGCTTCGCCCCGGCCGACCGCCGGCTGCTGCTGCTCAGCAACAACGCGACGAACCCGGAGACCGCCGCGTCGCTGGACACCATGCCGGGCTTCGGGCGGCTGCGCGGCCGCTTCGACCGGGTGCTGTCGTGGAACGAGACGATCAGCCCGTTCCACCCCGGCGGCTGGTCGCCGCGCCCGGACGACGTCCCGCTGTGGGAGCGGCATCTGCGCCTGCTGTGGGGCCTGGGTGACGACCACGTCGAGCTGATCGTGGAGTCCATCCAGGTCAACCCGGCGCTGGCGCTCGCCCAGCTGTTCCCCGACGCGCCGATCGACGTCTACGCCGACGGCCTGATGAGCTACGGCCCCACCCGCAATAAGCTCGATCCGCTGATCGGCACCCGGATCAACCGGCTGCTGCATCTGGACCTGGTGCCGGGCCTGACGCCGCTGCTGCTCACCGAGTTCGACGTCGAGCCGCTGACCGTGCCGACCGACGCCTTCACCAAAGTGCTGTCCGAACTCTCGGACGCCAGTGGCACGTTGGAGGTCCCGGAAGGGGCGGCGCTGCTGCTCGGCCAGTACCTCTCCGCGCTGGGCATCCTCACTCCCGAGGAGGAAGAGGAGCTGCATGTGCGGATGGTGCGCGGCGCCGTCGAGCGCGGCCACCGCGAGATCGTCTTCAAACCGCATCCGTCCGCGCCGGCCCGCTGGTCGCGGCTGCTGGAGCGGGAGGCCGAGAAGCTGGACATCGCGCTGACCGTGCTGGACAGCCCGGTGCTGGCCGAGGTGCTCTACCAGCGGATGCGGCCCGCGCTGGTCGTCGGCTGCTTCTCCACCGCGCTGCTGACGGCCGACACCTTCTACGGGCTGCCGACGGCGCGGACCGGCACCGGGCTGCTGCTGGAGCGGCTGACGCCGTATCAGAACAGCAACCGGATGCCGGTCACGATCGTGGACGCGCTGGTGCCGGACCTGGGTGACCTCAGCGAGCGCCCACGGGCCCATGTCACCGCCGAGAGCGTCGAGGGCCTGGTCAGCGCGGTCGGCTATGCGATGCAGCACCAGATCTATCCGCAGCTGCGGCCGTCCGCCGAGCGCTATCTCGCGGCCCACCTCGACCCGTACACCCGGCGCTACTTCAAGCGCCGCCGGCTGACCGCGCTGGCGCTGCCCGGGGCGATCCCGTCGCAGCTGTCGTTCATTCCGCGCAATGCCACCGTCCGCAGGGTCGCGCGCCGGGCGCGTGCGGTGCAGCGGCGGCTGAAGAAGCGGGCCGCGTTCGGATGACCACCACTCAGCTGACGACCGGCGCGCCGCCCGCCGCGCCGGATCTCGTCACCCCCGCACCGCAGCCCGCCATACGGGGGCGCAGCCGCGCCGGTGCCTCGCGGCTGCGCGCTCTCGACGGGCTGCGGCTGCTCGCCGCCCTGATGGTCGCCGCGTACCACTACGGGGGGCGCGACGGCGAGATAGCGCAGGCCTGGGGCGGTTCACCGGCCGGGCAATTCCCCACCGCGGCACCGCTGTTCGCCTATGGCTGTCTGGGCGTCCAGATCTTCTTCGTGATCAGCGGCTTTGTGATCTGCCTCAGCGGCTGGGGGCGGACCCTGCGGGCCTTCATCGCCTCACGGGTCTCCCGCCTCTTTCCGGCGTACTGGGTCGCGATCCTCCTGGTCACCGCGGTCTTCGCGCTCCCCTGGGTCACCTACAAGGCGCTGTCGCCGAGCGACGTACTGACCAATCTGACCATGCTGCAGCAGCCGTTGGGCGTGGACCGGGTGCTGGGGGTGTGCTGGACGCTCTGGGCGGAGATGCGCTTCTACGCGCTCTTCGCGCTCTGTGTCGTCCTGCCCGGCGCCACCCGCGGCCGCGTGGTGCTCTTCTGCGCGGGCTGGACGCTGGCCGCCGCACTCGCGCAGGCCGCCCACGAGCCCCTCCTCGACACCGTCCTGATGCCCGAGTACGCCCCGTACTTCATCGGCGGCATCGGTCTGTATCTGCTGCACCGCTATGGCGCCCGCGATCCGATCGCCTGGGCGATAGTGCTGGTCAGCTGGCTGATCGGCCAGCATTACGCGATCGCCAGGCTGTGGCACGCACCGTCGGCCGACGGTTTCTCCTACCGCTCGTCGGCCGGCATCATCGCCGTCGTCACCCTCGGCTTCGCGCTCGTCGCGGCCGTGGCACTGGGCAAACTGCGGTGGGCGAACTGGCGCTGGCTGACCGTCGCCGGTGCGCTGACCTACCCCTTCTACCTCGTGCACGAGCACCTGGGCTGGGTCGTGGTGCGGGCGCTGCACCACGGCGTCGGGCTGCCCTCGTACGCGACGCTGCTGCTGACCGTGGGCCTGATGCTGCTGCTCGCCTGGGTGCTGCACCGCTTCATAGAGCGCCCGCTCACGCCCGTTTTGAAACGGTCCATCGACCCACGTCGGTGACCGGCCGCCGGTTCAGCTCCGCCGCCCCGGACCGGCCGTCACCTCGATCCCGGCGACGATGATGCGCAGTCCGGCCTCGAAGCTCCGGTCGAGGTCGCCGAACATCTCCTCGCCGGCCAGCGCCGCGAGCGGATAACCCGCGCCGATCTTCTCGGCGCGGGTTTCCACGTCGTAGGCCGGATCGCGGGTCGTGGGGTCGCGGTGCTCCGGCTCACCGGGGTCCGGGTAGACCGACTGCTCCTCGATCACCAGGCCGACGGTGTAGTTGTAGGCGGTCCACCACGCCTGGGCCGCCTCGCGCAGGGTGAAGCCCACGTCCGTGAGGCTGCGGAGCAGGCCGTCCAGCGGCCCGGCGTAGCTGTCGTCGGTCATCCGGGTACCGCTGAAGACCTTGCCGCCGTCGCGGTAGCCGAGCAGCTCGCGGCGCAGCCCCCGGCAGGCGACGACGAGGGTCTCCTGCCAGGAGTGCCCCTGTCCGGCCTCCTCGGCCCCTTCCCACTCCAGCGACGCGGCCATCCGCCGGAAGATCTCGGTGGCCATCTCGTCCAGCAGTTCCTGCTTGTTCTTGAAATGCCAGTAGAGCGCGGGTGCCTGGACGTTCAGCTCCTTGGCGATGCGCCGCAGGGTGAGCCCGTCGAGGCCGACCTCGTTCAGCAGCCGCAGAGCGGTGTCGACGACCTGTTTCCGGTCGATGCGCGAAACCATGTTGACAACTTAACACCGTTAAAGCCATCCTCGGAAACATGGAACTTAACAACGTTAAGGACGCAGTCGGCGTGACGGACGATCTCCCCACCACCGTCGACGTACTGATCGCCGGCGCCGGCCCGACCGGCCTCGCCCTCGGCATCGACCTCGCCCGGCGCGGGGTGCGCGCACTGCTCGTCGAACGGCAGGACCGCCTCTCGCGCGGCGCCCGCGGCACCGGTCTGCAGCCGCGCACCCAGGAGGTCTACGACGACCTCGGCGTGCTGGCGGCCATACAGGCGGCCGGCGGGCTCTACCCGAAGACGGCCCGCTGGGAGAACGGCCGGATCGCCGAGATCAGCGAGATGATCGAGCGGGTCGACCCGACACCCGCCATGCCCTACTCGAACGCCCTGATGGTGCCGCAGTTCCGCAACCAGGAGCTGCTGTCCGCGCGCCTCCAGGAGCTCGGCGGCAGAGTGCTCCTCGGCACCGAACTCACCGCATTCACCCAGGACTCCGACGGGGTGACGGCCCGTCTGCGCGGCGCCGACGGGGTGGAGCGCAGCGTGCGCGCCGCCTATCTGGTCGCCGCCGACGGCGGGCGCAGCACCGTCCGCCGGGCGCTGGGCATCGGGATGAGCGGCCCGTCGCTGCCGGCGGGCGCCGCGGTGCTCGCCGATGTCCGGGTGGACGGCCTGGACCGGGACCACTGGCACCGCTGGAACCTGCAGGGCGGCGGGTTCGTCGCCCTCCTCCCCCTCGCCGGTACCGACCACTTCCAGACCTTCATCGTCGCCGGCGGAGCGACGGACACCTCACCCGAGGCGGTCCGCGCCCTGCTCGCGGCCCACACCCACCTCGCCGCCGAGCAGATCCGCGAGGTCCTGTGGTCCTCCCTCTACCGCCCCAAGGCGGGCATGGCCGACGCCTTCCGCGCCGGCCGGGTCTTCCTGGCCGGCGATGCCGCGCACATCCACTCCCCGGCGGGCGGCCAGGGCCTGAACACCAGCGTCCAGGACGCCTACAACCTCGGCTGGAAGCTCGGCCAGGTACTGCGGCACGGCGCCCCCGACACCCTGCTCGACAGCTACGAGACCGAGCGCCGGCCGATCGCCGCACGCATCCTCGACACCAGCACCCGGCTGCACCGCTCCGGTTCCCTGCGCCGCGGCCGGGACCTGCACCAGCTCGACATCGGCTACCCCGACAGCCCGCTGACCCAGGAGCTGCGCACGGACCTCGCCGAGGGCGTGCCCGCCGCGGGCGACCGGGCCCCCGACGCCCCGTGCACCACGGCCGACGGCCGGCCCACCCGGCTCTTCGACGCCTTCCGGGGCCCGCACTTCACCCTGCTCACGCTCGGTGCGACCGACCTCGACGACACCGCGCTGCCGGCCGATCCCGCGCTGCTGCGCGTCGTCCGCGTCGGCGGCCCGTCCCCCGATCTGCTCGACACCGACGGCCATGTCCGCGACGCCTACGGCAGCGGCCCCGCCGTCCTCCTCATCCGCCCCGACGGCTATCTCGCCCTCGCCGCACCGGCCGAGGACGCCACGGCCCGGGTGACCGCGGCCCTCGGGACGTACCTCGGCGCGGGCACGGCGCAGGCGGTCCGGTGAACACCGCGGGCCGGCCCGGCGGACCGGCCCGCCCTCAGGAGACCACCCCCGCGGCGGCGAGCAGCGCCCGTGCCTCGTCGCGGGCCTGACCGAGCGGGTCGGGGAAGATGCCCAGGCCATGCGCGACCAGGGCCCCTTCATGAAGGAGCATCAGCGACCGGCCCAGCCGGCCGGCCCGGTCGGGGGCGGCGTCCCGGACGAGACCGGTGAACAGCGCGAGCATCCACTCCTTCTGCGCGGTGATGATCGCGTACGCGGGGTGGGACGGATCGCTGATCTCGGCATGGGCGTTGACCATGCTGCACCCCTTGGCGCTGTGCTGTGCCGACCAGTCGCGTGCGGCGTCGAACACCGCCAGGACCCCTGCCACGGGCGACGGCCGTGCGGCATCGAGGTACGGCGCGAGAAAGGCCCGCCACCGTTCGTCGCGGTCCGCGAGGTACTCCACGACGATCTGCTCCTTGGAGCCGAACCGGTCGTAGAGGGTCTTCTTGGTCACCCCGGCCTCGGCCGCGATCAGATCCACCCCGACGGCATGGATGCCGCGCTCGTAGAACAGCCGCTCGGCGGCCGCCAGGGCGCGTCGCGCGGCAGGCGTCATGGTGATCCGTCGCGGCGTCTGCGCAGCACTCATGGCAAAAAGTATACCGATCTGTATAGTAAAAGGAGAGGTATACAGATCGGTCTACTTGCTGAAGGGGGACGGACGGTATGCGCCTCCTGCTCTCAGCCGCCTTTGTGCTCTGCTGGAGCTCCGGCTTCATCGGCGCCAAGCTCGGCGCGGGCAGCGCGCCCGCGGCCACGCTCCTGATGTGGCGGTTCCTGCCGCTCACCGCCGTCCTCGTCCTGGTGGCGGCGACCGCCGCCCGCGCCTCGTGGCGGGGCCTGACGGCACGGACGGTCGCCCGGCAGGCCGCCATCGGCGCCCTGTCACAGAGCGGCTATCTCTTCACCGTCTACTACGCGATCCAGCTCGGGGTCTCCAGCGGCACCACGGCCCTGATCGACGGCACCCAGCCCCTGGTGGCCGGGGCGCTCGCCGGACCCTTGCTGCACCAGTACGTCTCCCGCCGGCAGTGGCTCGGACTGTGTCTGGGCGTGGGCGGCGTCGCGCTGGTCACCACGGCCGATGCGACGGCCGCCGCGGGCGTGAGCCGGTGGGCGTACCTCGTCCCGTTCCTCGGTATGTCCTCGCTGGTGGCGGCCACGTTCCTGGAAGGCCGCTCGCGCACCCGGGTCGCACCGTCGGTGTCGATGACCCTCCACTGCACCACCAGCGCCGTCCTCTTCACCACCCTCGCCGCCGCCACCGGCTCCGTACTGCCGCCCCCCTCGCTCTCGTTCTGGGCCGCGGTCTGCTGGCTCGTGACGCTGTCCACCTTCGGCGGGTACGGGCTGTACTGGCTGATCCTCCGGCGCTCCGGCGTCACCGAGGTGAACACCCTGATGTTCCTGATGGCACCGGTCACGGCGCTGTGGGGAGCCGCCATGTTCGGCGAACCGTTCGGCCCGCAGACCGCCGCCGGACTGGCGGTCGGCCTCGCCGCGGTCGTCCTGGTACGCCGCGGGGCAACACCCCCTGGTGAGAACCCGCCCGGGCGCGCACGAGGCCGTACCAGCGGGGAATCCGCTCGTACGGCCTCGTGCCGAGGACAGGCGCCTGAGGGGGGTGAGGCGCCCGGGACGGTGACCCGCCCGGAAAGAACAGCGGTCCGACGGACCGGCCTTAGAGGAAGACGCCCCCTATAGAACCAGCGACAGCAGCAGCACACAGACGATCCCGACCACCGAGATCAGCGTCTCCATCACCGACCAGGTCTTCAGCGTCTGGCCGACGTTCATCCCGAAGTACTCCTTGACCAGCCAGAACCCGGCGTCGTTGACATGGCTGAAGAACAGTGAGCCGGAGCCGATGGCCAGTACCAGCAGCGCGGCATGAGGGGTGCTCATCTCGGCGGCGAGCGGGGCGACCAGTCCGGCGGCGGAGATGGTGGCAACGGTCGCGGAGCCGGTCGCGAGCCGGATGGTGACCGCGATCAGCCAGGCCAGCAGCAGCGTGGAGATGTTCCAGCCCTTGGAGATGTCCAGGATCATCTGGCCGACGCCGGCGTCCACCAGCGTCTGCTTGAAGCCGCCGCCCGCGCCGACGATCAGCAGCACCCCGGCGATCGGGCCGAGCGACTTCTCGACGGTGGCGGCGATCCGACCCCGGGTGAAACCGGCCGCCCGCCCGAGCGTGAACATCGCGACGAGGACGGCGGTGAGCAGCGCGATCAGCGGCGAGCCGACCACGTCGAAGACCCTCTGGACGGTGTGCTCCGGATTGTCGACGACGATGTCCACCAGCGCCTTGGCCAGCATCATCACCACCGGCAGCAGCACGGTGGCCACGGTGATCCCGAAGCCGGGCCGCTTCTCCAGGTCGTCGGAGGTGCGCTCGGGCACCAGATTCTCCGGCGGCTGGATGTCGACCCAGCGAGCCGCGTAACGGGAGAAGACCGGACCGGCGATGATCATGGTCGGGATGGCGACGACCACCCCGAGCGCGAGCGTGACCCCGAGGTTCGCGCCGACCGCGTCGATCGCCACGAGCGGCCCCGGGTGCGGGGGTATCAGCCCGTGCATGACGGACAGTCCGGCCAGCGCCGGGATGCCGATGCGCATCAGCGAGAAGTTGCCGCGCTTGGCGACCAGCAGCACCACCGGGATCAGCAGCACGATGCCGACCTCGAAGAAGATCGGCAGCCCGACGATCCCAGCGATCAGCACCATCGCCCAGGGCATCGCCTTCCGGCTCGCCTTCGCCAGGATCGTGTCGACGATCTGGTCCGCGCCTCCGGAGTCGGCCAGCAGCCGCCCGAGGACGGCACCGAGCGCGATCAGTACACCGGTGCCCGCGACCGTCGTACCCAGGCCCGCCGAGAAGCTGGTGATGGTCTTGTCGAGCGGTGCGCCGGCCACCGCGCCGAGCACCAGCGAGCCGATGATCAGCGCCAGGAAGGCATGCAGCTTGAACTTGGTGATGAGCAGGACGATGACGGCTATGCCGGCCAGGACGGCGATGCCCAGCTGCGCGTGACCGGCCGTGGTGATCGGCTCGGCCGCGTCCGCTGCGAGCATCTCGACGCTGAGATGTGTCACGGCGATTCCCTTGGTTGGACGGAGGGGGAAGGGGTGCTGCGTTACCTGTGGGGGGAGTTCGGGTGGTGAGGGGGGCGTCCTAACCGTCCGCCGCGTCCCTCGCGTGCAGTGCGGCCACCGCCCGCTCGGCGATCTCCTCCGGGGTGCCGGCCACGTCGACGGTGACACCGGCCTCATCGGCCCCGGGCGGTTCGAGCGTGGCGAACTGGGAGTCCAGCAGCGCGGTCGGCATGAAGTGGCCCTTGCGCTCGGCCATCCGCTCCTCGATCAGCGCGCGCTCACCGGTGAGGTGCAGCAGGACGATGCCGGGGGCGACGGCACGCAGCCGGTCGCGATAGGCGCGCTTGAGCGCGGAGCTGCTGACGACCCCGCCGCGCCCGGCCCGCTCGCGCGCCCAGGCTCCTATGGCATCCAGCCAGGGGCCCCGGTCGTCGTCGTTCAGCGGGATGCCCGCCGACATCTTGGCGATGTTGGCCGGCGGATGGAAGTCGTCACCCTCGGCGTACGGGACGCCCAGCGCGCCGGCCACCAACGGGCCGATCGTGGTCTTGCCGGTGCCGGCCACGCCCATCACGACGATCACGTCGGGGGTGCTCATCCCGTGGTACCTCGCTGTCCTCATCGACCTCGTGCGGGCCCCACTGAAACCCATTAGGTACGACGTATTCAAGAGCCTGTGATGCAAACGTCATACTTAATTGGCCGAGGGGCCGGGAACGTAGGCTTGGCCCATGGAAAACGAGGGGAAGGGACTGCACGCACGGGTGCTGGAGTCCCTCGGACCCGCGATCACCGCGGGCGACTACCCTCCGGGCACGATCTTGCGTACGGACGAACTGGAGCAGCGCTTCGACGTCTCACGCACGGTCATCCGCGAGGCGATCCGGGTACTGGAATCCATGCAGCTGGTCGCCTCCCGGCGCCGGGTGGGGGTGACCGTCCGGCCCACCGAGGAGTGGAACGTCTACGACCCACGGGTGATCGGCTGGCGACTGGCCGGCCGCGACCGCCCGCGCCAGCTGCGCTCGCTGACCGTCCTCCGCTCGGCCGTCGAACCGGTCGCCGCGGGCCTGGCCGCCCAGCACGCCACCCCCGAGCAGTGCGCCCGGCTCACCGAAGAGGCGATGGGCATGGTCGCCACCTCACGCGGCCAGCAGCTCGACGCCTACCTCGTCCACGACATGGCCTTCCACCGGGTGGTGCTGACCGCCTCCGGCAATGAGATGTTCGCCCGGCTCGGCGATGTGGTCGCCGCCGTCCTGACCGGCCGCACCCAGCACCATGTGATGTTCACCGACCCCGACCCGGCCGCGGTCACCCTCCATGTACAGGTCGCCGAAGCCATCCGCACCGGCGACGCGGCGCGGGCGGAATCCCTGACCCGCGAGATCACCGCCGGCGCCATGGCCGAACTGGACGTCCTCGCACCGTAGTTGACCGCGCGGGCGGGGTCCCCCCTCAGAACAGCGGCTGCTGCCCCGGGATCGGCGGCTCCTCCGGGTCGAACAGCTTCTCCGCCGGCGCCATCATCGGCGCCATCCTGCGCGACCCCGGGCAGGAGATCAGCTCCAGCACCGTCCGCCGCCCGGGCGGATCATGGCGAGCGAAACGGCCGCCGACAACGGCGATCTCTCGGGTGCAGATGGGGCACGCGCGGCGGGGTGACGACATGGCTCCAGTGTGACTCAGGTCAGCTCACCGGTCACAAGCTCCCGCCCCCACACCCGCACTCGCTAGCCGCACCAGCATCAGCACCGCGAGCGGCCACGCCACCGCCCGCGCGTCAGCAACCTGCCCCACCACCCATCGGACTCCCCCACCACCACCGCCACCGCGACATCCCCCGCACACCGCCATCAGCCCCAACTGCCCCCTCAGAACGCATCCGTCGGCACATAAGTCCCCCACACCCCCCGCAGCGCATCGCACACCTCGCCCACCGTCGCCCGCGCGCGCAGTGCCTCGCGCATCGGGTAGAGGACGTTGTCCGTGCCTTCGGCGGCCTTCTGCAGATCTCCCAGGGCCGTGGAGACCGTGCGCTGGTTGCGGCGGGCCCGCAGGGTGGCGAGCCGTTCGACCTGCTGGGCCTCGATCGCGGGGTCGACCCGCAGCGGCTCGTAGGGTTCCTCCTCGTCCAGCTGGAAGCGGTTGACGCCGACCACGACCCGCTCGCCGGCGTCCGTCTCCCGCGCGATGCGGTAGGCGTTGCGCTCGATCTCCTCCTTCTGGAAGCCCCGCTCGATGGCGGCCACCGCACCGCCCATGTCCTCGACCCGCCGCATCAGCGCCACGGCCGCCTCCGCCACGTCGTCCGTCATCGACTCGACGGCGTAGGACCCGGCGAACGGGTCGACGGTGGCGGTCACATCGGTCTCGTACGCCAGCACCTGCTGGGTCCGCAGCGCGAGCCGGGCCGACTTGTCGGTGGGCAGGGCGATGGCCTCGTCGAAGGAGTTGGTGTGCAGCGACTGGGTGCCGCCGAGCACGGCGGCGAGCCCCTGGACGGTGACCCGGGCGAGGTTCACCTCCGGCTGCTGGGCGGTGAGCTGCACCCCCGCGGTCTGGGTGTGGAACCGCAGCATCATCGACTTGGGGTTCTTCGCACCGAACTCCTCCCGCATCACCCGGGCCCAGATCCGGCGCGCGGCACGGAACTTGGCGACCTCTTCGAGCAGCGTGGTGCGGGAGACGAAGAAGAACGACAGCCGGGGCGCGAAGTCGTCCACGTCCATCCCGGCGGCGACGGCCGTACGCACATAGGCGATGCCGTTGGCGAGCGTGAAGGCGATCTCCTGCGCGGGCGAGGCACCCGCCTCGGCCATGTGATAGCCGGAGATGGAGATGGTGTTCCACCGGGGGATCTCGGCCCGGCAGTACTGGAAGATGTCCGCGGTCAGCCGCAACGACGGCTGCGGCGGGAAGATATAGGTGCCCCGCGCGATGTACTCCTTGAGCACATCGTTCTGGATGGTCCCGTTCAGCTGACCGGCCGCCACCCCTTCCTCCTCCCCCACCAGTTGGTAGAGGAGCAGCAGCAGCGCGGCGGGGGCGTTGATCGTCATCGACGTCGACACCCTGTCCAGCGGGATACCGCCCAGCAGCACCCGCATGTCCTCGACGGAGTCGATGGCCACCCCGACCTTGCCGACCTCACCCGAGGCGATCGGGGTGTCCGAGTCATGGCCCATCTGCGTCGGCAGGTCGAAGGCGACCGAGAGCCCCGTCGTGCCGTGGGCGATCAGCTGCCGGTAGCGGGCGTTGGATTCGCGCGCGGTGCCGAAGCCGGCGTACTGCCGCATCGTCCAGGGCCGCCCGGTGTACATCGACGGATACACCCCCCGGGTGAAGGGGTAGCCGCCGGGCGCGCCGAGCCTGCGCTCCGGGTCCCAGCCGTCCAGCGCCTCCGGCCCGTACACAGGCTCGATGGGCAGACCGCTCTCGTTGTACCGCACACTGCCCGACTCGTGCGCCATGGGTGTACGCCTCCCATTGGGTGACCGGTTCGTCCGGGTTTACGCCTTGCTGACAGCATGCCCGCAGGTTCGCCGCCCCGCAGCACTGGGAAGAGTCACCGATGGCCGGTCGGGCCGCCGAGATCCGGGGGTTGCGCATGCAGCGGAGCAGGGGAAGACGTACGGCGCCGGCGGTGGCCGCGGTGCTGGTGGTGGCGGCGCTCGCGGTGGGCTGCCGCCCGGTGACGGTCACCGGGGCCGGCTCCCCGGACAGCAAGGGCACCCGCTACGCCCCCACCACTCCCGCTCCCCCGCCGCTCGGCCACCACCCGCCCCCCGCGCACGCCCGGCACACCGCCAAGCCACATCCCCCACGCACCGCCCACCACACGCCCGCGGCCCCCAGGCCGCTGATGGCGCCGGGCTCGCGCGGCGCACAGGTCCGCGAACTCCAGGCGCGGCTGGCCCAGCTGGGCCTGTTCGACCGCGCCCCGACGGGCTATTACGCCTCGGTCACCGCCACCGCGGTCCGCGCCTTCCAGCGGCGGCAGGGCCTGCCCCGTACGGGCACCGTGCAGCCCGCGGCCTGGCGCGCACTGCGCTCACAGACCCGCCGGCCGTCGCACGCGGAGCTCTACCCGCCCACCACCCGGCCGGTCGGCACCCCCGATCCGCGCTGCATGCGGGGCAGGGTGATCTGCATCAGCAAGCGGAGCAATACGCTCACCTGGGTGGTCAACGGCCGGATCGTCTCGGCGATGGATGTCCGCTTCGGCTCGCAGTACACCCCCACCCGCGAGGGCACCTTCCACATCACCTTCAAGAGCCGCCATCACGTCTCGACGCTCTACCACACGGCCATGCCCTACGCGATGTTCTTCAGCGGCGGCCAGGCCGTCCACTACTCCGCAGATTTCGCCGCCCACGGCTACCGCGGCGCCTCCCACGGCTGCGTCAACGTCCGCGACAAACAAAAAATCGCCGCCCTGTTCCACACGGTGAGGGGCGGCACGAAGGTGGTCGTCTATCACTGAGCCCGCACGCTATCCACGGGCCCAGCCCAACGCTCTGACCGAAGCGACAATTGCTCCACCCCCACCCACCGCAACCACATCCGCGAGAGCGGCGCCGGCTTAGGCGCAAAGAGGGGTGGCGCCGGCTTAGGCGCAAAAGAAGGGCGCGGGCAGGGCCGGGGGAACGTGCCCCGCCCGCGCCAGATGCGCTGAGCCGTGGGTACGGGGGGAACCCCGGCTCCTCGCGCAGCCGATGACCAGTCGGCTTCATTCAGTACTGCGTCACCGGTTCAAAAAACGTCACACCTACGGGGTGGCGGTTCCGCTCGGGACGGCGTTTCCGGGGTCGGCGGTGGTCGCCGGGGGCGTGGGGGCCGGGGCGGTCGCGCCGGGGCCGGGGGTGGTGCCGGGTGTCTGGGAGGGGTGATCCTCGTCGTCCTCGTCGCCGCCCGAGCCGCCGCTCTGTCCGGTGCCGCCGGAGCCGCCCGTGCTGCCGCCGAAGCCGTCGTCGCCGCCCGTGCTGCCGCCGTCCTGGTAGCGCGCCAGGTAGGCGCGGCAGAAGAGGTGCACCTTCTCCGGGCCGCCGGCCTTGCGTTCGAGGCGTCGCAGGGTGTCGCGGTCCATGGCGTCCCGCTTGCCGGACTCGTAGTTCTGGCACAGGGCGAGCAGCACGTTCTTCGTGTCGCCGCGGCCGGGCGGCCGGGTGCCGTCGCCGCCGGGCTTGTCGCCGCGTCCGGTGCCGCCGCTGGGGGTGCCGCGGCCGGGGTGCTTGGTGGCGCCGGGGCTGCTGCCGGGTGCGGGGGTTCCGGTGGGGCCCGTCGATTCCCCGCCGGGGGTGGCGTCGGGGGTGTGCGCCGTGGTGCCGTCGGTCTGGGCGCCGGGCTCGCGGGTGTCGAGCGGGCCGGGGCTCTCGGCGGCGGAGACGCTGGAGGCGGGTGAGGGTTCGCCGCCCCTGAAGGGGCTGGGCAGCACGCCGGTGCCGGCGCCGACGGCGACGCCGCCGATGGCGCAGGCGGCGAGCGCGACGGCGAAGCCGCGCCGGAAGGGGCGGCCGAGGCGGGTGCGTTCGGCGAGGCCGGTGGCGTGTGCGGCGCGCACGGCCGGGGACGGTTCGTCGGCGGCGCGGTTGTGTGCGCCGGCGCCGCGGCGGGCAGCCTGCCGGAACGCGGCGACGGCGGCCTCTTCGCCGGGGAGTTCGGCGGTGCCGGGCGTCTTGCCGCCGACCGCGGAGGCGGCCTGCAGGAGCTGTTCGAGTTCGCGTGCGCCGTCACCGTGCCGGGCACTGACCTGTTCACCGCGCAGCAATCGCTCCGCGGTGTCCTTGTCGAGCCAGTTGTACCGGTCGTCGGCCATCACATGTCCTTCTGCGTTCGTGCGGCCGTTTCCGTCACACCTGGTACGTACGATTCCGCCACGCCGTCGCGGCGCCTTCTGCCCTGTACGGGCACCCCACTCACCGTTCCACCACCTCGGCGCGGGCCTGCTGAGGGCCGGCCGGAGGGGGCGCCTTCTTGCTGGTCGGCGCCGCCTTCGCCGCCGTCCTGACTGCTGTCCTGCCGTCCGCCCGGGCCGGCTCCCGGCTCCTCGCCGAGAAGCTCGGCGAGCCGTCGCAGCCCGCGGTGTGCGGCGGTGCGCACCGCGCCGGCCCGTTTGCCGAGCACTTCCGCGGCGCTCTTGGCGTCGAGCCCGACCACCACCCGGAGCACCACGGCCTCGGCCTGGTCCTGCGGCAGCCGGGCTATCAGCCGCATGGTGCGGCCGGTGCCCAGTGCTTCGAGTGCTTCGCCCGCGGTGTCGGACACAGCGGGGGTGTCGGCCAGTTCGCTTTCGTCGCCGCCGATCGCCGGGCGGCGGCCGCGCATCCGGATGTGGTCGAGGGCGCGGTTGCGGGCGATACGGGCGGCCCAGCCGCGGAAGCGGTCGGCGTCCCCGCTGAAGCGGGCGAGGTCACGGGTGATCTGGAGCCAGGCTTCGGAGGTGACGTCCTCTACGTCCGGTTCGCTCACCAAGGTCCGTACATACCCCAGAAGTCGGGGATGTACGGCGCGGTAGACGGTACGGAACGCCGCCTCGTCGCCGGCCTGCGCCGCCTGCACGGCCACCGTCAGCCGACGGTCGTCCGGCTGAATGTCGTCCCCTCGCACGGGTCCATCCTGTCGCACGCGGAATGTCCGCCGCCCGGTCCTTGCTGCATTGTCGCTTCACCCGGCCACGTCACCGGCCCGGCTCCGCCGGCGGCACCGGAGCTGTGCCGGCTACCGCCCGCCGCCGGCCACGGCCGGCCGGAAACCCCCGGTAACCCGGATGTTCCTGCTGACCGTAACCCGTGAGCCGCCGCGCTCCGCACCCGGGAGGGGCGCACCGCCCGCTCCGGCGGGGCCCGGAGCGCGGGAGCACACAGCGGCCGGTGCACCGGTGAAGTGCGTGCTCTGACCCATCTGGAACTCCCGGCAAGGACGGCTTTTCGGGCCGCGGCAAGCGGCGTGAACAGTGCGCCCATCGGCGCGGATCCGCACGTTACGGGCCTGATCGGGCCCGCGTCCAGACCACTAGCCGTACCCCTGCCCGTACCCCGTGTGACGCTTTCGCGGCGTCTGGCGCTGTATCGGATAGGGGCCTTTACCGGCCCTTCGCGAACGACGGCCGGGGCCTCTCCTGTGGGGGGTGGCGGCCCCGGCCGTCCTCGTTCGCTCACCCGGTGCTTCGCCCGGTTCTCTCACCCGTTTCTTACCGGGCCCGCTCTCACACCCGGTTGGCCAGCGCCTTGAAGCCCGTCCAGGACAGGGCGGGCGTCCGCGGGTCCCAGGTCTTCTGCGCCAGCGCCGCCAGCGGCAGCCGGATACCGGCCGCCACCTGCGGGGCGGTCTGCGCCTGTGCCCGGTCGCACCAGATCGCGAAGCGCGCCCCGGGGATCCGGTCCGGACCGGTCATGCTCGCGGGCACCGCCACCGCCCCGGTGCCGCGGATCACCAGCGGGGTCCAGCTCTCGTAGATCCGCTGGCCGGTCGGGTAGACGAACTGGTTGGGCTCGCCGAGCACGTAGTAGAGGTACTCGTCGTTGAAGTTCATGACGTTGCGGCCCTCGCGCAGGAATGCCGAGGGGTCACGGTGCCCGGCTTCCTTGCCGGTCCAGTAGTCGACCATCCGGTCCTTGTCGGCGGACGCCCGCGGGCTGGAGAAGAATCCGTCGTTCCAGGCCTCGATGCGGTTCTTGCCCTTCGCCTCCACGGTCTTCTGCCGGTCGTTGAGCCAGCCGGTCGCCAGGTCCGCGATGGTGCCGTTGGGTCCGTACTTCTGCCGTGCGGCCCGGGTGAGCTGCGGATATGTGGTCGCCGGGGTGGACGACAGCAGGGCCTGGTACTCATCGCCGCCCAGGTGCCAGTAGGCGGGCGCGCCCTTGGGGTTGGTGAACAGCTCGCTCATTTCCTTCAGCAGCGAGTCGATCAGCGGGGCCGCCTTGGGGTTGGAGATATCGATCGCACCGGGGACCACGCTGCCTGACGCGCGGCGCAGCAGCAGGTCCGGATAGTGCTTGAGCACGGCGCCCAGGTGGCCCGGCGAGTCGAGTTCCGGGATGACGGAGATGTGCAGGCTGCGCGCGAGCGCGATGATCTGGCGGATCTGGGCCTTGGTGAGATGGTCGGCGGAGACGATCTCGGGGTGGGTGTCGCTCTGGATGCGGAAGCCCTGGTCGTCGGAGAAGTGCAGCTGGAACTGGTTGAGCTTGAGGTCGGCGATCTCCCGGAGCCGGGCCTCGATCCAGTCCTGGGTGAACGGCTTGCGGGCGTTGTCCAGTGACATACCGCGCTGCGGACGGCCCGGACGGTCCTGGATGGTGCCCTCAGGGAGCCCGCCGGCGGCGCGCACGGCCTGCTTGACGGTGCGGGTGCCGTAGAAAATTCCGGCGTCGGTGGGGGCCGTGAGAGTGAGCCGGGTGCCCTCGGCGGTGAGTGTGTAGGCCTCGTCGGCGGCGCCCTGGACGGGCACATTGTTCGCCTGGTCCGCACCGTTCCCCGTCAGCTTCACCTCGATGTCGCCCGGCTGTACGGTCTGGTCGCCGTAGACGACGGCCAGCCCGCCGAGGTCGCGGGCCATCCGCTGGGCCTCGTCGGCGACATTGCTCTTCTCGCCGGCCGGTACGACCACCCGGGCCCCCTTGCTGGGCCGCCAGCCGCGGCCGTCGGCCCGGCGGAAGTCGCGGACGGCGGGGATGACCTGCGGCGTCCCGGTCACCGGCGCCCAGGTCGGGGTGGCGGCGGAGGTGGGGTTCATCTTGGCGCTGGTGCTCCCGGGCGGCTCGGTGTCCGCGGCGTCGGAGCAGCCGGCGAGCAGCAGGGCACCGGCGAGCGCCGCGGCCGGCAGCGCGGACCGGGCCGCCGGGCCCTTGCCCGTCATCGGCTGCGTGGGGCGCGGGGAGGCCGAGGGCCGCGGGGCGCGCGGCGGCCGCATCGGGTTCGACATCGTGCAATCCTCACTTTTCGGGGCGAAGGCATTGCCAGGTGTGCGGAGCTGGTCGTCCAGGGAAGGCGCGAAAGCTCTCCCATCCGGGTGAAATTCGCGCATCCGTCGGACAGTGGTCGCCAAGCGTCGTTAGCGTGGCGTCTCCTTCGTCACCCCCTTCAGGGCTCTCCCGGAACTCCGGATACCGCCGGGGTGTCGTCGCACACGCACCACCGCCATACCCGCCGCCGCGTCGTCCGCGTCCCGGCTTCGGTCCGCTTCTCCCCCAGCTTCCTTCAGTCGTCCGTCCCGCACCTGTCGAACCGACCTATTCGCATCCGTCCGAGGAGCCCACGCTGTCCGGTGACATCCCGGCCGCCCGGCCGACGACGCTGCACCCTCCGCAGCCCCCGCGGCGCGGCATATCCGCGCGGGTCCGCGGCGCCGCGCTGCCGCACCCCCGCGCCGAGGGCATCGGGCTCGCCCGCTTCAACGCCCTCACCAGGGAGGACGTCCTGGCCGTGCTCCTGAGCTGCTGCGGCAGCCGCCGTTGGGCCGAGCGGGTCGCCGCGCACCGCCCGTACCCGGACCGGGAGTCCCTGCTCGCCGCGGCCGACGAGGCCTGTTACGACCTGACCGCGGCCGAGCTGGACGAGGCGCTCGCCGAGGAGTCGCTCTCCTCCCAGCCGCTCGTCGGCGCCCGCGGCCCCGGCACCCTGGCCGCCCACACCGCGCTGCGCGCCGCGCACGCCGAGTACGAGCGGCGCTTCCGCCATGTCTTCGTGATCTGCCTGGACGGCTATCGCGACGAGGAGCTGCTCGACCAGGTGCTGTCCGGGATCCGCACCCGGCTGGGCCATGAACCGGACGAGGAGCGGGCGGTCGCCGCGGACGAACTGCGCCGGCTGACCCGCGGACGGCTGACCCGGCTGACGGCCTCCGGCCCGTGACGGATCGCGGCATGTGACCTGGAACATTCCGGTTCGTGCTTGTGTGATAGCCCGTTGGTGCCTGTTTGATCACACCTAAGGACCCCGGCGCAAGGAACCGACAACACGTCGCTACGATGGCCAGGGCCGGTGGACCGTACCCGGCCGGGCCCGACCGACAGAGAAGCCGGCTGGCCCCAATCCCCGCTCCCGGAGGGTTTTTCCGTGCCGGCTGGAACGCTGTACCGCGGCCGGGAAGGCATGTGGTCCTGGGTGGCTCATCGAGTCACCGGCGTCCTCATCTTCTTCTTCCTGTTCGTTCACGTCCTCGACACCGCACTCGTACGCGTCTCCCCCGAGGCGTACGACGACGTCGTTGCGACCTACAAGACGCCTATCGTCAACGTGATGGAGTACGGCCTGGTGGCCGCCATCCTCTTCCACGCGCTCAACGGCCTCCGGGTCATCGCCGTGGACTTCTGGTCGAAGGGCCCGAAGTACCAGAAGCAGCTGCTGTGGACCGTTGTCGGTATCTGGGCCGTACTGATGGCCGGTGCCTTCTACCCCGTGCTGCAGCACACCCTGCGCACGCTGTTCGGGAGCTGACGCGAGATGTCTGCTGAAACCACCTCCGCAGGGGCCCCCGCGGCGGACAACGTCACGCTCTACGACGTGGACAACCCCGCTCCGGTCATCGAGCCGCCGCGCAAGCGCACCGGCAAGACCCCGAAGTCGACCCGCACGAACTTCGAGCTGTACGGCTGGCTGTTCATGCGGCTGTCCGGCATCGTGCTGGTCGTCCTGGTCCTGGGCCACCTGCTGATCCAGCTGGTCCTCGACGGCGGCGTCTCCAAGATCGGCTTCGCGTTCGTGGCCGGCCGTTGGGCCTCGCCGTTCTGGCAGGTCTGGGACCTGCTGATGCTGTGGCTGGCCATGCTGCACGGCGCCAACGGCCTGCGTACGGTCATCAACGACTACGCACAGCGGGACAACACCCGCTTCTGGCTGAAGATGCTGCTGTACACCGCGACGGTGTTCACCGTCCTTCTGGGCACGCTGGTGATCTTCACCTTCGACCCGAACATCTCCTGAAGCCGGGGCTGACTGGAACCATGAAGATCCACAAGTACGACACCGTCATCGTCGGCGCCGGCGGCGCGGGCATGCGCGCGGCCATCGAGTCGACGAAGCGCAGCCGCACCGCGGTCCTGACAAAGCTCTACCCGACCCGCTCCCACACCGGCGCCGCCCAGGGCGGTATGGCCGCGGCCCTCGCGAACGTCGAGGAAGACAACTGGGAGTGGCACACCTTCGACACGATCAAGGGTGGCGACTACCTGGTCGACCAGGACGCCGCCGAGATCCTCGCGAAGGAGGCCATCGACTCGGTCCTCGACCTCGAGAAGATGGGCCTGCCGTTCAACCGCACGCCGGACGGCACGATCGACCAGCGCCGCTTCGGCGGTCACTCCCGTAACCACGGTGAGGCCCCGGTCCGCCGGTCCTGCTACGCCTCGGACCGCACCGGCCACATGATCCTCCAGACGCTGTACCAGAACTGCGTCAAGGAGGGCGTGGAGTTCTTCAACGAGTTCTACGTGCTCGACCTGCTGCTCCAGGACGTCGACGGCGTCAAGAAGTCCGCGGGCGTCGTCGCGTACGAGCTGGCCACCGGCGAGATCCACGTCTTCCAGGCGAAGGCGATCATCTTCGCGTCCGGCGGCACCGGCAAGTTCTTCAAGGTGACCTCCAACGCGCACACCCTGACCGGTGACGGCCAGGCCGCGGCCTACCGCCGCGGGCTGCCGCTGGAGGACATGGAGTTCTTCCAGTTCCACCCGACGGGCATCTGGCGCATGGGCATCCTCCTGACCGAGGGTGCGCGCGGCGAGGGCGGCATCCTTCGCAACAAGGACGGCGAGCGCTTCATGGAGAAGTACGCGCCCGTCATGAAGGACCTCGCCTCGCGTGACGTCGTCTCGCGCTCCATCTACACGGAGATCCGCGAGGGCCGCGGCTGCGGTCCCGAGGGCGACCACGTCTTCCTGGACCTGACCCACCTGCCGCCGGAGCAGCTGGACGCCAAGCTCCCGGACATCACCGAGTTCGCGCGGACCTACCTCGGTATCGAGCCCTACACGGACCCGATCCCGATCCAGCCGACCGCGCACTACGCCATGGGCGGCATCCCGACGAACGTCGAGGGTGAGGTCCTGGCGGACAACACCACGGTCGTCCCGGGTCTGTACGCCGCCGGCGAGGTGGCCTGTGTCTCCGTGCACGGCGCCAACCGCCTGGGCACCAACTCGCTCCTGGACATCAACGTCTTCGGGCGCCGGGCCGGCATCGCCGCGGCGGAGTACTCGGCCACCGCCGAGTTCGTCGAGCTCCCCGAGAACCCGGCGCAGCAGGTCGTCGACCAGGTCGAGCGGCTGCGCAACTCCACGGGCAGCGAGCGGATCACCGAGATCCGCAAGGAGCTCCAGGAGACCATGGACGCCAATGTGATGGTGTTCCGCACCGAGCAGACGATCAAGTCCGCGGTCGAGAAGATCGGCGAGCTGCGCGAGCGCTACCTGAACGTGTCCATCCAGGACAAGGGCAAGCGGTTCAACACCGACCTGCTGGAGGCCATCGAGCTGGGCAACCTCCTCGACCTGGCCGAGGTCATGGCCGTGTCCGCGCTGGCCCGCAAGGAGTCCCGCGGCGGCCACTACCGCGAGGACTACCCCAACCGCGACGACGTCAACTTCATGCGGCACACCATGGCGTACCGCGAGGTGGGCGCAGACGGCGTCGAGTCGATCCGCCTCGACTACAAGCCGGTCGTGCAGACCCGCTACCAGCCGATGGAGCGTAAGTACTGATGAGCACCCCGACTCTCGACAAGGACTCCGCGGCTGCGGACACGGCCGAGGCCGGCGCTTCGCACCTGATCACGGTCACCTTCCGGATCCGCCGGTTCAACCCGGAGGTCTCGGAGGACGCCAGCTGGGAGGACTTCCAGCTGCAGATCGACCCCAAGGAGCGCGTCCTGGACGCCCTCCACAAGATCAAGTGGGAGCTGGACGGGTCGCTGACCTTCCGTCGTTCCTGCGCCCACGGCATCTGCGGCTCGGACGCCATGCGCATCAACGGCCGCAACCGTCTCGCCTGCAAGACGCTGATCAAGGACATCAACCCGGAGAAGCCGATCACGGTCGAGGCCATCAAGGGCCTCACGGTGATGAAGGACCTTGTCGTCGACATGGAGCCCTTCTTCCAGGCGTACCGCGATGTGATGCCGTTCCTGATCACGACCGGCAACGAGCCGACCCGTGAGCGCCGGCAGTCCGCCGAGGACCGCGAGCGCTTCGACGACACCACCAAGTGCATCCTGTGCGCCGCCTGCACGTCCTCGTGCCCGGTGTTCTGGAACGACGGCCAGTACTTCGGCCCGGCGGCGATCGTCAACGCGCACCGCTTCATCTTCGACTCGCGTGACGAGGGCGGCGAGCAGCGGCTCGAAATCCTCAACGACAAGGACGGCGTCTGGCGCTGCCGGACGACCTTCAACTGCACGGACGCCTGCCCGCGCGGTATCGAGGTCACCAAGGCCATCCAGGAAGTCAAGCGGGCGCTGATCACCCGCCGCTTCTGAGCCCGGCGGCGATCCGGGTCCCCACCCGGCCGCCGAGCAGTGACGGCACCTCCCGAAGGGCCTCGCCTCCGTACCCCCGGAGGCGGGGCCCTTCGGCACGGTCGCTCACCCTCTCCTTCGCCGGGTAGACGAGCACCGGCGGCAGGGCGTCGTCCACCAGCGCCACCGGTACGTCGCGGCAGAAGTACGACGGGACGAACACCAGCCCCCGCCCTTCCAGGTACAGGTCCCGCTCCACCGGATAGCCGGCCTCCAGCACCGGCGGCCGCCAGCGCATCACCGGCCCGAACGTCCGCAGCATCGCCTCCGCCCCGGACTGCGCCAGCGCATGCCTGCGCAACGCCCGGTCGAGGCCGACGCGTTCGGCGATCCGCGGCCAGCTCGGTGCCACCGCCCGGTGGTGGTACGTCCGCAGGCTGCGCGCCAGATGGCGCAGGGCGGCCGGCTCACCGTCCGCGATCCCGCGCGACCAGCCCGGCAGCGCCCGGTGCCCCGACAGCAGCACCAGCTCGGACCGCAGCCGCTCCCGCGGGGTGCTCATCACGGCCTCCAGCCCCGGCTCGACCCCGTCCAGGCCCGCGAACGGTGTGAGGAAGTCCGGGAAGTAGCCGTGCCGTGGCACCAGCGGCAGCAGGGTCCGCAGCGGCCCCGGACCGTGCCGTACGGCATGCTGCCGCCAGGCGGCCAGCGCCGGTTCGGCCCGGTTCTCCCGCAGGGCGTGCAGGCTCAGCACCGTCTCCCATAACGGGTCGGCCCCTTCGGCCACTCTCGTACGCGCCAGATCCTGCGCGGTGAAGTGCACTCGCAGCACGTCGTCCCCCTGGTTCTGCGCCGCCTCCCCGAGCGGCGTGCCACGAGGATCTGTCCGGCGGGTACATTGCCGCAACCGAAACCCGCGGGTAGCCTCCCTCCCCCACCGGAAGCCTTCCCCCGGACCACTCAGGCCGACCGCAGCGCCCTCGCCGCCAGCGCCTCGTCCTCCGCCCGGCGCTCCTCCATGACCTGCGCATACGCTTCGAGCGCGGCCCGCCTCCTGCTCAACTCTGCTATTTCTGCCTCAAGTTGGGACATCTGCCGTTCCACGATGCCGGAGGAGAACGCGCACGGCATCAGCCCGGGGCCGCCCTGGGCGCAGGGCAGCACCGCACCGATGTCGTCGGTGTTCAGCCCGAGGGCGAGGAGTTCCCGGATCCGCCCGACACGCTCCACCGACTCCTTCTCGTCATAGCGCCGGTAGCCGTTCGCGTCCCGCTGCGCACGGAGCAGCCCCCGCTCCTCGTAGTAGCGCAGCACTCGCGTGCTGACTCCCGTACGGCGCGCCAGCTCACCTATCCGCATCTGTTTCCCCCGCATCCGTTCCGCTCTGCATCCGTTCCGCTCTGCATCCGTTCCCCTCCGCGCCGGGCCGTTGCCGGGCGCCGGGTGCCCGTATTGCCGGGTGCCCGGTGCCGGACTGCCGGTTGCCCGGTGCCCGTATTGCCGGGTGCCCGGTGCCGGACTGCCGGGTGCCGGACTGCCGGGTGCCCGGTGTCGTACTGCCGGTTGCCCGGACCGACTTGACCTTCACACCGGCGTCAAGGTGCAACCTTTTCCGCATGACGCAGATTCCCGCCGCGGCCACCGCGGCCGCCGCCCTCCCGCCCCTGTCCACCACCGTCGCCGGTGATCCCGCCGGCCCCGGCATCCTGCTGGCCCACGGGGCGACCGGCAGCATCCAGGGCAACTACGGCGACCTCATCCCCGCCCTGGTCGCCTCGGGCCATCGCGTGGTGGCCCCCGACTACCCGGGCTCCGGCAAAACCCCGCGCGCCACCGGCCCGTTGGAGCTGGACGCACTGGCCGATGCCCTGGTCGCCGAGGCCCTCGCGGCCGGCCTGGAGACCTTCACCCTGATCGGCTACTCGATGGGCACGGCCGTCTCCGTACGGGCCGCCACCCGCCATCCCGAGCGGGTGCGCGGCCTCGTGCTGACGGCGGGCCTCGCCGCGGCGGATGCCCGCACAACCGTCTGGCTCGACCTGTACCTGCACCTCCTGGAGCGTGCCGACTACACAGGCTTCGCCCGGGCCCGAGCCCTCAGCGGCTTCGCACCCGACCACTTCAACGCCCTGTCCCCCGCGGAACGGGCCGCCGCACTGGACCCGGACCCGTCCCTCCCACCGAGCGGCTCCGCCGAACAGGCGGCACTCGTACGGACCTTGGACACTACTGCCGATCTTCCCGGCATCTCGGTGCCCACCCTGGTCATCGCCACCACTCTGGACGCACTGGTGCACCCGTCCCACTCGCGCTATCTGGCAGACCACATCCCCGGCGCCGTATACACCGAGATAGCCACCGGCCATCTGCCCATGGTCGAACGCCCGGAGGAGTGGGAGGGGCTGATCCAGGGCTTTCTCGGGCGGGAGGGGTTGTGACGGGGGGAGGTGCTGCTGACCGGGAAGGGGACGCGGGGTGCCGGGGGTGCCGGGGGTGCCGGGGGGCCGGGGGGCTTGCGACGCCCCGGGGGCTTCCGGTGACGCCAGCGGCTATCCGGTGACGCCGGGGGCTGCCGGTTGCACCGGAGGGTTGAGGCTCCCGCCAGGCCCTGACGCTCCCGGTAGCGCCCTCCGCGAATCATGACTTTCGTCAGTACCAGCAGCGAGAGGCTCTGCTTACGCTCCGGTCATGAACCGAATTCGCCGTGGGGCTGCCGCGTTACTCCTCGCCGTCACGCTCCCCCTGCCCCTCGCCGCCGCCGGCACCGCCGTCGCGGCCCCCGCACCGCCCGCCGCCCACACCGCGTCGCCCACGGCCCCCGCCGCCCCCACCCGCCTCGAACTCCCCCGCCCCACCGGGCCGTACGCGGTCGGACGTGACACCCTCCCGCTCACCGACACCCACCGCAAGGACCCTTGGGTACCGTCCGCGGGCCCGCGCGAGCTGATGGCGTCGATGTACTACCCGGCCCACCCCGGCACCAGCGGCGCCCGCGCTCCCTACATGGCCATCGAAGAGGCCCGGCCTCTTCTGGAGGGCATCAAGCACGCGGACGCGCTGCCGCCCGAGCAGCTGGCCGCCACCCGGACCCACGCCCGCACCGGGGCCCGCGCCATCGACGGCAAGCACCCCCTGGTGGTGCTCTCTCCGGGCTTCACCCTCAACCGTGCGACGCTCTCCCTGCTCTCCGAGGAGCTGGCCTCCCGCGGCTATGTCGTCGCCCTGCTCGACCACGCCCACGAGTCCTTCGGCACCACCTTCCCCGGCGGCCGCACCCTCACCTGTGTCGCCTGTGACACGGTCAACAAGGCTCCCGAGAAGGCCCAGCGGAAGCTCATGGCCAAGGTCGCCGACGGTCGCGCCGCCGATATCTCCTTCGTCATCGACACCCTGACGGCCGCGCCCGGCCGCCACCACGCCCCGGCCTGGCGGCACTCGGCAATGATCGATCCGAAGCGGATCGGCACCGCCGGACACTCCATCGGCGGCAACAGCGCGGCAAGCGCCATGGCGGCCGACCGGCGGATCCGCGCCGGGGTGAACATGGACGGCACCTTCTTCGCCCCCGTCCCGCGCTCGGGGCTCGACGGGCGACCCTTCCTGATGCTCGGCGGCCTCAACGGCCATGCGCCGGGCGACGAGGACACCAGCTGGCTGCGCGACTGGCACCGCCTGGACGGCTGGAAGCGCTGGCTCACGGTGCGCGACGCCGGCCACTTCACCTTTATCGACCTGCCGGTCCTGGGCGCGCAGCTCGGCGTCACCGACCCCAACGCCCCGCTCTCCGGCAAACGCTCCGGCGAGATCACCCGTGACTACGTGACCGCCTTCTTCGACCAGCAGCTGCGCGGCATACCCCGGACCCTGCTGGACGGCCCATCCGCCGCCAACCCCGAGGTTGTCTTCCAGAAGCCCTGACCTCACACCGGCCCGGCCGACACAGTGCTACTCACTCGCCCTCAAGAACCTTGTCCAGGAAGGCGTCCAGGTTCCGCACGGTACGAGCGATCCGCTCCTCCAGCGGCAGCGTCTCCTCATGCCGCCCCGCGAGCTGGGACCGCTTGCGTCCCCGGACGTAGAGGGAGCATGCGAGGTCGGCACACAGATACGTCCCGACGGTGTTCCCCTGCCGTCCCAGCGCCCCGGCCCGGCGCGCGGCGAGCAGGCTGACTCCGGACCCGGGATGCCCGGTCACACAGACCGAACACACCGTCGTCTTGGTGAAGCTCCGCCGCACACCCTGCGGCACCCGCAACGTCACCCCGATGATCCCGTCACCCCGCGGCGCCACCAGATAACTCCGGTCCGGCGCCCCCGGATCCCGCCACCCCAAGAAGTCCAGGTCATCCCATGGGAGTTCAGCGAGTCCCACGGGCAGATGAATCCTGCTCGCCTCACCCTTCGAGCAATTGACGAACGAGGCACGTATTGCTTTTTCACCTACGGGGTCCATGATCCAGGAAGCTAACAGCGCACCCGGAGCGGTGTCGCCCGGTTTTCACCGCCCTGCAAGGTCGAGAGCGCCACCCACCGACACTTCACCCGGCACCGGCACCGCACCGGACCACTGCCGTTCCCGCCCCGGTCGTCTTCCGGATGAGCCCGGCCCGGAGCCGGATACGCAACGAGCCGTGTCCGGCATGCACCCGGACACGGCTCGTTGTGCGGTCCATCCACGCAGGGGGTGGACCAGGCTGCGCTCAGCCCCAGGCCTGGGGGCCGGGGTTGTTGCGGCGGCGGACGGCGACCACGACGGCGATGATGATGCCGATGACGACGAGCACGCCGAGCCCGATACCACCGTAGAGCGTAAGCTTGTCGGCCATGCTCATGGGCGGATTCGGGTTCGGTCCATTCTTCACGCCGGCGGTGACGGGCGTCTTGGACGCCTTCCCCTTCGGCATGGGCAGGGGGCCCTGCGCGGGGCCTGCGGGGATGTCCTCATTGAGGGCGGCCTCGGGAACGATGTAGCCATACCCGTAATGATCATCGGGAAGCTTGAGGTGCTTCTTTTTCACGGAAGGGCTCAGACCGGCTGTCTTCACAAGGCGGTTGGCAATTTGCCCCGGCGTGAGGTTGGGGTATTTCTCGCGGAGCAGGGCGACTGTGGCGGAGACGTAGGCGGTGGCGACGGAAGTGCCTTCGGTCGTGCCATAGTGAGAATCGCTCTTGCCGCCAAGGACCGGGACGTCCACGCCGGGCGCAAGAAGGTCGACAGCGGAGTTGTGGTTACTCATCGACCAGACGTTCCCGTACTCATCGACGGCGCCGACTCCGATCGCACCGGGGCAAGCGGACGGCAGATTCTTCTCCGACTGCCCATCATTGCCGACACCCGCCACCACCACGACGCCCTTTTCCACCGCGTAATGGATGGATTCGCACATGTCCGGCGTATTCGGGTCGGCCAGGAATGACATGTTGATGACGTCGGCTCCGTGATCCACCGCATAGCGAGTTGCAGCCGGAACCGTCTTCTGCGCCGTCAAGGGCAAGATCTTCACCCCGGGTGACAGCCCCTTCATACCTGCAGAGCCACCGGGGCCATGCCCATGTCCGGCGATGAGGCCGGCCATGCCGGTACCGTGATCGCGAAGGTCTTCGCCCGGCTTCAAATACGGACCGCCGTCATCCTTTCCCGTCGGATTGGGGAAGTCCTTGCCCGGGAGAAACTGGCCCGTGAGGTCCTGATGGGTCTTGCGGAACGCCTTCTCAATGACGGCCACAGTGACACCCTTGCCGGTGCTCTTCTTCCAGATGTCCTGGGCACCGAAGGCGGTCAACGGCCACTGGGCGTCCCTGTTTTGATCCGCTACTGCCGAGCCGCCCGTGCCCAGAAACAGCGCTCCGGTCAGCGCAGCACCGATGGTCGCGCGCAGAGTTCGTGTGACCCTCATGCCTTGCTCCTCATTGCTTCCGTTCCGGGCGGATGGTGACCGCCGGACGAGGTGCTCCGTTACGCGGACGCACGGAGCACCCCTTCAAACGCCGACAGGGTCGTCGGCGTTCGCCGCCCTACTCGATGACTCGCGGCGCCACATTACGTTGCGGAGTCCACGTCTCTTCGTCCTCGATCAGGTAATCGGGGCGCTGACCGGTGGTGCGCTCCTTCTCCTTGCCGTTCCCCTTGGCTCCAGGGGCACCGGCCATGCCCTGGCCGGCCATCGCGCCCCCGCGGCTGCGGTGCAGCCCGGAGCCGCCCTGCTTGGCGCCACCCGTGGGTGCACCCGGCTTACCGACCATGCCGCCAGGGGTACGGGCCTGCGCACCGCTGCGCCCGGCAGCACCGCCGCGGCCGGCGCCGCCTCCGGCTCCGCCCCCCATTCCGCCGCCGGGCATTCCCGGACGCCCCGCTCCGGCTCCGCCGGGCATGCCCGCACGGCCCGCTCCGGCCCCACCAGGCATGCCCGTACGGCTCGCCCCGGACCGGCCACCCATGGCTCCGCCGCGGCTAGCGCCGCCGGGCCCCTTGGATCCGCCTCCCTTGCCAGGCATGACGGGCATCATTCCGCCGGGCATGCCGGTCGAACCGCCGCCACCCCCACCACCGCTGTGGCCACCACCGCCGGTGGAACCGCCGCCGGGGACATGCGGGTTGGCCGGCGTCAAGGTGCCGCCCTGCACACCATCGAGGTCCGTCCGCACGGGAGGAGACGACGGCTTGATGTTCACGCCACTCGGGTCGAACGGCGCGCTCGGGCCACTCGGCCCGTGCGGGGAGAGTTGGGACGGCTTGACGCGCGGGCCACCGGGAGTCGGCATATTGACGGGAGCCGGGCGCGCAGGCTCCCTCGGCTCGGTAGGCCAGTCATGGCCAGCTCCGGGCGGGGGGCCGAGACCACCGGAAACAGTCGGTTCGTTCGCCCGGTAATTGCTCGCCAACTCTTCCATGACGATGACCGCTTCGACCTGACGCTCTTTACTCAGGGAGAGATTGTCCCGGTTGAGCTCGAGCGCCATCTTGGCGTCCATCTTCGGGTTGGCCATGTCCTTATGGAACTGCTGGTCAGCGCCGTCTTTGCCATTGGTGTCGAAGAAGCCCTCGACCTTGCCGGCGTCCTCAATCTTCGACATGGTCTTCTTGGCTTCACGCAAGCTGTGCGCAATACCGCCCTGCGGCCCGGACCCGCGACCTCCGATGAGGGCAGTCTCAACGTTCCGCGCATGGCGATAGGTCAGGTCGATCTTCTTCAGGACCTTCTGCGCTTCTCGCCGGAAGGCATCCGCCGCGGCGCCGTGCCAGTGCGCCGAGGCATGGTCGACAGCGTCCATGAACGCCTTGCGGATCCCGCCGCTTCCGTCTTCACCTGCAAGCCGGTCAGCCGACGCTCGCCAGTGATCGCCCGCACTCTCAATGGCGTCCGGGTCGGAATTCTTGACCATCGCCCGGAGTGCGTCGAGTCCGTGGCCATGGAAGTTCGAGCTGGACTTCTCGACAGGCTTGTACGAACCGAAATCTTCTTTGATCTGCTCTTTTCGGTTCTTTTCGTTGATCTTCTTTTCGTACTCTTCGGTGCCGGATGTCGCGGGTGTGTCGGACATGGCCTCCCCCTGATCGTCAGTCTGGCGTTCGTTTTACTGCGGACTCAGCTGCCTTGGCGCATGGACGCCTTGGTCTCGTGCTCCTGGTCCTCGTACGCGCCACGGCTGCGCTCGGTCTTGTCTCCGAAATCCGTGATGAGTTCGGAGAGCGCAGTGATCACCTGAGTCATGTACGTCTGCATCTTGTCGTGCGACGCGGCAAGCTTTTCGGCTTCGTCGAAGCTGGAGCCGAACGCCGACTTCGGGATGGCCGTGCTGTACTTCACCTTCTGGCTGGGTTCGTCCATGTCGCCGCGAAGATGCTTGAGTTTGCGCACGACGCCGTCGAGCTCGTCGAGGTCGACCCTGAACTGCTCACCCACTGGTTTCACTCCCCCGTTGGCTCACCTCACAGGCCGACGAAGCCTGCGGTATGAGCAGCGTAAAGAATGCCAAGACTAGGGAGTTGGGGGCCCTCGCTGCAAGATCGAATGTCGGAATGTGTACGATTTAGTGCACGATGCGACCGAACTTTGTCGACGGGTTGTTACCGACGTAGCGCAACTCTTCCCGGGCCCGATCAGGCGCGCAGCGACGCGAGTTCGACCACCGTAACGTCCGGCGGTGCCCCCAGCCGTACCGGTGGTCCCCAGGTGCCTGCGCCGCGGGAGACGTAGAGCTGGGTGTCGCCGTAGCGTTCCAGGCCGGCGATGGTGGGGTTGGTGGCGTCGGCGATGTAGGTGAAGGGCCACATCTGGCCGCCGTGGGTGTGGCCGGAGAGCTGGAGGTCGACGCCGTAGCGGACGGAGTCGTGGATGGTGACCGGCTGGTGGGCCATCAGGACGACGGCGCGGGCGGGGTCGCGGTCGCTGAGGGCCTGGTCGTAGTCGGGGCCGGCGCTCTCGGTCTGGCCCGCGACGTCGTTGACGCCGGCGAGGTCGAAGCCGGGGAGTTCGGTGCGGGCGTTCTCCAGGGGGTGAATGCCCAATTCCCGTACGTGGTCGACCCATTGGTCGGCGCCGGAGTAATACTCGTGATTTCCGGTGACGAAATACGACCCGTACCGGGATTGCAGTTCACGCAATGGCTCGGCCGCCGGGGCGAGGTCGGCGACATTGCCGTCGACCAGGTCGCCGACGATGGCCACCAGGTCGGGGCGGGTGCGGTTGATGGTCTCGACGATGCGCCGGGTGTGGGCGCGGCCGAGGACCGGGCCGAGATGGATATCGCTGACGACGGCGATCCGGAAGCCGTGGGCGGCGCGCGGCAGTTTGGCCAGCGGGATCGTAACGCGCTTGACCACCGGTCCGCGGAGTGTCGTGGCGGTGCCGTATCCGACGGCGGCCGTGGCGGCGAGGGAGGCGCCGGCGGCGACCGCCCGGGCGAGGAAGAGGCGGCGCGGCGGGGTCGCGAGCGGCGGCAGGGCGGGGGTGCGGGGCGGGAGGAGCGTGGGGGCGGAGGAAGGGGATGGGGAAGGGGAAGGGGAAGGGGGCTGGGTGGGATGCGGGGCCGGGGAGGGATCGGGGGTGGGTTCCGGAGTCGGTGGTGGGGTCTGGGCGCGGGGCTTGTGCCCGTGATCGGTGGATGACGACGGGACCTGCTCCGTGCACTCGCGGGTGCGTACGGCTCGCAGGCATACCGCCCGGACCACTTCTCCTGCCAGCAGCGCCAGGGTGAGGTAGAGCACCAGGGCCAGCCAGAGATAGCCGGGCCAGGCCAGGGCCTGCTGGAGGGGGAAGGGGGCGCCGGCACGGCCGGACAGGAAGGCGGCGAGGGTGGTCAGGGGGAGGACGAAGGCGGCGACGGTGCCCGTGCGGCGGGGCCGGCTGCCTGGGGTGGTGGTGTCACGGACCAGCCGGCACCACAGGTAGCGGTGCACGCCGAAGAACAGTCCGAGGACCGGGACCACGATCAGGGCGAAGATCACGGCGGCTCTCCCCGTGCCCGTGGTTCAGGAGCCGGATGAGGAGGAAGCGGGTGGCTGAGGCGTGTGGTCCGCGGCCTCGCGGCGCAAGGCGCGTACGCCACGGAACCCGATCACCCCGATCGCCGTCCCCAAGAGAAAGGAAGTCACTGCGAGCAGCAGATGGACCCAGAAGTAGGCGGTCGGGTCACCCGCATCGTCGAAGGCGAGACCGCTCCCGTCCTTCCAGAGGTTTTTGACGAAAGTGATCCAGATGAACCAGCTCCACACCCCGAAGGCGAGCAGGAACCAGGACACGGGGCGAGAGAGCTTCATACCTCCCAGTATGGGCAGCGGCTCCATCCGGCGGTCGGCAGGGGCACTCTTCCGTGGGGTGCTGTCGGCGTCCCGGGCAAAGGCGGGTACGTTCACCGACGTGCCGACGACCTTCTGTGCTTCCACGGCTTCCTCCGACCCGACCGCCCCGAATGCTTCGGCCACGACCGGCAGTGCCGGGCGTGCGGCACGTCACGGCTTCCCCCTGCGCACCGTCGCCGCGCTGGCTTCCACCGGACTGCTGGCCACCCCGCTCCTGGCCGGCACCGCCCACGCCGACCCCAAGGAGCCCAAGGCTCCCAAGCCGCCGACGAAGATGTCGCAGATCGGCGGGGACCGGCTGGGGACGCCCGGCGTCCAGGTGGCCCTGAAGCCCGGCGCCCCGAAGCTGCCGGGCCCGGACACGCTGACGGCCCGTTCGTGGATCGTGTCCGACGCCGAGTCCGGCAAGGTGCTGGCCGCCAAGAACCCACACTGGCAGCTCGCACCGGCCAGCACGCTGAAGATGCTGTTCGCCGACACGGTGCTGCCGAAGTTCCCCAAGGACCAGAAGCACACGGTCAAGCCCGCCGACCTCGCGGGGATGGGTGCCGGCAGCAGCCTCGTCGGGATAAAGGAGAACCTGAGCTATACGGTCCGCGACCTGTGGCTGGGGGTCTTCCTGCGGTCCGGCAACGACGCGGTGCACACGCTGTCGGCGATGAACGGCGGGACCAAGGCCACCGTCGCGCAGATGCAGCGGCACGCGAAGGAGCTCAACGCCCAGGACACGCATGTCGTGACCCCGGACGGCTATGACGCGCCGGGCCAGGTCTCCAGCGCGTACGACCTGAGCCTGTTCGCCCGGTCGGGCCTGCAGAACCCCGACTTCCGCGAGTACTGCTCGACGGCCAGTGCGCAGTTCCCCGGCGACAAGGGCAAGGACGGCAAGCGGGCGACCTTCGGCATCCAGAACACCAACCGGCTGCTGAGCGGCGATTACGACATGAAGCCGTATCCGGGCATCGCGGGGGTGAAGAACGGCTCGACGACCAATGCGGGGTCGACCTTCACCGGTGTCGCCCAGCGCGGCGACCGCAAGCTCCTGGTCACGGTCATGAACCCGGAGAAGAAGGAGCACAACGAGGCCTACAGGGAGGCCGCCAAGCTGCTCGACTGGGGCTTCGCGGCGGCCGACAAGGTGGAGCCGGTCGGCCGGCTCGTCGGCCCCAGGAGCGAGGACGACGGCACCGGCGCCGTGGGCGCCAAGGGCGAGGGCAAGGGCGGGAAGCAGAGCACCCAGGCCGCGCTGGACAGCGCCGGCGGCAGGAGCGGCGCCTGGACGGCGGTGGGCCTCAGCGCCGCGGCGGTGGCGCTGCTCGCCGTCGCGGCGTTCGCCGTGCACCGCCGCTGGCCGCTGCCAGAGCTGGTACGGGGGCGCCGTTCCGGCAAGTGAACGGAGGCGGAGGGGAGATGGGCCCGGCGGGAGAGGGGCCGGGCAGGCAGGAGAGGGGCTGGGGCTAGGGCTGGGGCTACGCCGCCCTGGGGTGCTCCGGGCCTCCCCGCCTCTCCGGACCTTCCGGCCCGTCCGGCCCCTCCGGCTGCTCCCGCTCGTCCGGCCCCTCCGACCCGTCCGGCTGCTCCGACCCCTCCAGTCGCTCCGGCCGCTCCGGCCGCTCTGGCCCGTCAGGTCCCCCCGGTACCCCTGGTCCCCCCGGCACCTTGAGTTCGTCGTCCTCCCCGTGCCGCTCGCCGTCCGTGGCCGTCCACGAGGCGCAGTAGACCAGCAGCTTCGCGGTGAAGTTGATCCACAGCAGCAGGGCGATCGGGGTGCCGAAGGCGCCGTACATGCTGCGTGAGGCGACGCCCTGGAGATAGCCGCTGAGCAGCAGCTTCAGCAGTTCGAAGCCGATGGCGCCGAGGAGGCCGGCGACCACGACGGCACGGCGCGGCGGATGGACGCCGGGGAGCCTGGTCAGTATGTAGGCGAGCAGCAGGAAGTCCGCCAGGACGGCGATGACGAAACCGGCGACGGAGAGCAGGACGCTGCCGATACCGCCCTCCGGCAGACCGATCGCCTCGGCCGCCTTGCCCACCGCGGCGGACGCGAAGGTCGAACAGGCCAGGGAGAGCACGGCGACGCCGCCCACCCCGAGCAGCAGCGCACCGTCCCGGAGCTTGCCCAGGAAGAAGTTGGTCTCCTCGTCGGGCTTCTCCCATACGGCGCGCAGACAGTCGCGCAGCGATTCGACCCAGCCGATGCCGGTGAGCAGCAGCGCGGCACCGGCGACCAGACCGACGGTGGTGGCGTGGGCGACGAGTCCGGCGATGTCGAGCCGGTCCGAGAGGCCGGGGAGCTGCTCGGCGAGCTTGTTCTCCAGTGAGTGCAGCCGGGCGTCGCTGAGCAGTGCGGCGCCGATCGCGGCGGCGACGGTGAGCAGTGGGAAGAGCGCGACGAAGCTGGTGAAGGTGATCGCGGCGGCCAGCCTGGTCCAGTGCACCCGCAGCATGCGTTCGTAGGCGCGCCAGAGGTGTGTGGTCATCAGCCGGCTGACGGCCGGTCCGATCACCGGGAGTTTGCTCAACCAGTCCATGGCATTCCCCTCGTGCCCTGTCGACCGCCGGGCCGGGCAGGTGTGGCGGCCGGCGCTCCGGCTGATCCGGAACACTAGCGTCCGGGTACCCCGGAAACGCGCACACTCATACGTGCCGTACGGCCATCGCGGGCCGGGACGGGACGGGCAGGGCAGGATGCCGGGGCCGCGCGGCTCCCGGGCAGGGCTCCAACGGGCTCCAACGGGCGGCTGCCGCGCCGAGGGCGGGCGGCGGGCGTCAGCAGGACGGCAGCAAGCCTCAGCAGGACGGCGCCGGCGGGCGGGAGAGATCGGCGGCCTGGCGGGGGACGCCGGCCGACTGCGGTCCGAAGGGGTACTCCCGCGCCGGCCGCCACACCGCGTCCGCACCCTGCTCGTAGAGGGCGAAGCCGCCGATCGTCCAGGTCGCGGTGAAGTCCCGGAGTCCGGCCTGGGCGCGGTCCATGGCCTCTTCGGTGATGCCGTGGGCGATGGTCACATGCGGGTGGTACGGGAACTGCAGCTCGCGGGCGCAGGGGCCGGAGGCGGCGCGGATCCGGGCCTGGAGGGCGGTGCAGCCCGCCACCCCGTCGGTGACCTTGACGTAGACGACCGGGGAGAGCGGGCGGAAGGTGCCGGTGCCTTCCAGGCGGAGCGGGAAGGGGCGGCAGCCGGCGGCGACCTCGGCGAGGTGGCGCTCGATGGCGGGCAGCGCCTCGGTCCGTACCTCCGTCGGCGGGAGGAGGGTGATATGCGTGGGGATGCCGGGTGCGGCAGGGTCCCCGAAGCTCTCGCGCTTCCGCTGGAGGAAGCTGCCGTAAGGCTCCGGGACCGCGATCGAAACGCCCAGCGTTACGGTCCCCACTGCGTTCTCCCTCCTGACGTGTGTGCGGCGCGCTCGCGCACCCTCTTAGTGTGCCGGGTGCGCGCCCTTCTCGGGGAGCGTCCTCGGTCCTGTTGCAAGCGGACAAGGGGCCCACGGGCGGGGCCCCCTGGCTCGGCGGGGTCCGCGCGGCCGGCCGTGGCCCACCGCGCGGACGGCTGCCGTCAGTGCTTGGCCGGCAGGAATCCGAGCCGGTCATAGGTGGTGGCGAGGGTCTCGGCGGCCACCGCGCGGGCCTTCTCCGCACCCTTGGCCAGGATCGCGTCCAGCGTCTCGGGGTCGTCCAGATATTCCTGCGTACGGTCCCGGAACGGTGTGACGAAATCGACCATCACCTCGGCGAGGTCGGTCTTGAGAGCGCCGTACATCTTGCCCTCGTACTTCTGCTCCAGCTCCGGGATCGAGGTGCCGGTGAGGGTGGAGTAGATGGTGAGGAGGTTGGAGACACCGGGCTTGTTCTCGGCGTCGTAGCGGATCACCGTGTCGGTGTCCGTGACCGCGCTCTTGACCTTCTTCGCGGAGACCTTCGGCTCGTCGAGGAGGTTGATCAGGCCCTTGGGGCTGGCGGCCGACTTGCTCATCTTGGCCGAGGGGTCCTGGAGATCGTAGATCTTCGCCGTCTCCTTGAGGATGTACGGCGCCGGCATCGTGAAGGTGTCGCCGTAGCGGCTGTTGAAGCGCTCGGCGAGGTCGCGGGTCAGCTCGATGTGCTGGCGCTGGTCCTCACCAACCGGGACCTGGTGGGCCTGGTAGAGCAGGATGTCGGCGATCTGCAGGATCGGGTACGTGAACAGGCCGACGGAGGTGCGGTCGGCGCCCTGCTTGGCGGCCTTGTCCTTGAACTGGGTCATACGGGACGCCTCGCCGAAGCCGGTGAGGCAGTTCATGACCCAGCCGAGCTGGGCGTGCTCGGGCACATGGCTCTGGACGAAGAGCGTGCAGCGCTCCGGGTCGAGACCGGCGGCCAGCAGCTGGGCGGCCGCGATCCGGGTGTTGCTGCGCAGTTCCGCCGGGTCCTGCGGGACGGTGATCGCATGCAGGTCGACCACCATGTAGAAGGCGTCGTGGGACTCCTGCAGCGCCACCCACTGGCGTACCGCACCGAGGTAATTGCCGAGGTGGAAGGAGCCGGCGGTGGGCTGAATGCCGGAGAGCACACGCGGACGTTGCTGCATGGCGGAGCCATTCCCCTGGGGGTGGTGGTGGGCGACGGGCGGGCGATCGAGAGCCATGTCATTGATTGTCTCAGGTCGGGGAGAGGGCAACGGCGCGTGGTGGCGCGTGCGGCGACGGGCCCGGCGGGCCGTGGCGCGGCGGGCCCCTCCCGGCGGCGCGGCGGGCCCACCCGGCGGACCGCCGCCGTCTGCGCCTCGGCGGGCTGTTCGGGGCGGCCGGGACCTGGAATCGTGGGCCTGTTGCGGCCGCGCGACCGCCCCGGATCACCGCCACCCGATCTGTGAGGACCGCTGATGACCGACGGACAGCCGATCTCCGACGACGACCGCCGCACCGCCCCCGCGCCCCTCCCCCCGCCCGGAGCCACCTGCCCCGTGCGCCCCGGAGGCGGGCCGCCGCACCGGCTCGCCTCCGGCGGCGCCGGCCGGGCCGCGGCCGATGCGCTGCTGCGGGAGGCCGGGGCGGTGGTCCCCGTCCTGCTGCCCGGGGAGGTGCCGGCCGTCGCCGTCACCCACCATGCGGTGCTGCGCGAGGTCCTCGCGCACCCCGAAGTCGCCAAGAACGCCTGCCACTTCGCGGCGCTGCACGACGGCACCGTGCCGCCCGGCTGGCCGCTGACCACCTTCGCCACCGTCGACGGGATGACCACGGCCGACGGCGCGGACCACCGGCGGCTGCGCGGCCTGGTGACCAAGGTGTTCACCCCGCGGCGGGTGGCGGCCCTGCGGCCCCGGGTGGTGGAGCTGACGGCCGCGCTGCTGGACGGGCTGCCGGGCGCCGCCGCGGCCGACGGCACGGTGGATCTGCGCCGGCACTTCGCCTATCCGCTGCCGATGAGCGTGATCTGCGAACTGCTGGGCGTGGACGCCGCCTTGCGGGACCGGCTGCACGAGCTGTCGAACCTGATCGTGGGCACGACCGGCACGGCGGACGAGGTGCAGGCGGCCAACCGTGAGATCACCGCCGTCCTCGGGGAGGTCGCCGAGGCCCGGCGGGCGGACCCCGGGGACGATCTGACCAGCGCGCTGCTCGCCGCCCAGGAGGAGGACGGCGACCGGCTGAGCGCACGGGAGCTGGTCGGCACCCTGCTGCTGATGATCATCGCCGGGCATGAGACCACGCTCAATCTGATCACCAACGCGGTGCGGGCCCTGTGCACCGGCCGCGAGCAGCTGGAGCTGGTCCGGGCCGGGCGGGCGACCTGGGACGACGTGGTCGAGGAGACGCTGCGCCACGACAGCCCGGTCGCCCACTTCCCGTTCCGCTATCCGGTCCGGGACCTGGAGCTCGGCGGCACGGTCGTGCCGCGTGGCACCCCGATGCTGGCCTCCTACTCCGCGGCCGGCCGGGACCCGGAGGCGTACGGGGCCGACGCGGACCGGTTCGACGTCACCCGGCGGCCCGCCACCCGGCATCTCTCCTTCGGCCACGGACCGCACTACTGCCTGGGCGCGCCGCTGGCCCGGCTGGAGGCGACCGTCGCCCTGGAGGCGCTCTTCACCCGCTATCCGGCGCTGGACCTCGCCGTCCCGGACGCGGAGCTGCCGCCGCACCAGAGCTTCATCGGCAACAGCACCCATGTCCTGCCGGTCCGGCTCACCGGCTGATCACGGCCGGTGAGCGGTGTACCGGGGCGACGGGTGCCCCGGTACACCGCGAGCCTCAGGCCGTCGGCAGCCCCGGCGCCGGGTAGGCCGCCATCAGCTCGGCCACCTCCGTACGGATCACCGCCAGCGCCTCCTCGTCGCCCTTCGCCGCGGCCTGGACGCTGCGGTCGATCCACTCGGCGACCAGCGGCATCCGGTCCGTGCCCAGTCCGCGGGAGGTGAGGGACGGGGTGCCGATGCGGATGCCGGAGGGGTCGAAGGGCTTACGCGGGTCGAAGGGGACGGTGTTGTAGTTGACGACGATGCCGGCCCGGTCCAGCGCCTTCGCGGCGACCTTGCCCGGGACGTCCTTCGAGGTGAGGTCGATCAGCACCAGGTGGTTGTCGGTGCCGCCGGAGACCAGGTCGTAGCCGCGGGCCAGCAGCGCCTCGGCGAGCGCCTTGGCGTTGGCGACGACGGCGTGCGCGTAGTCACGGAAGGACGGGGCGGCCGCCTCGCGCAGCGCCACCGCGATGGCGGCGGTGGTGTGGTTGTGCGGGCCGCCCTGCAGACCGGGGAAAACGGCCTTGTCGACGGCCTTGGCGTGGCTCGCCCGGGACATCAGCATGGCGCCGCGCGGGCCGCGCAGGGTCTTGTGCGTGGTGGTCGAGATGACGTCCGCGTGCGGTACGGGCGACGGGTGGGCGCCGCCCGCGATCAGGCCGGCGATGTGCGCGATGTCCGCGACGAGTACGGCGTCGACCTCCCGTGCGATCTCGCCGAAGGCGGCGAAGTCGATGGTGCGGGGGACGGCGGTACCGCCACAGAAGATGATCTTCGGGCGTTCCTTGCGGGCGAGGTCGCGCACCTCGTCGAAGTCGATCAGCGCGCTGTCGGGGCGTACGCCGTACTGCACCCCGCGGAACCACGTACCGGTCGCCGAGACGCCCCAGCCGTGCGTGAGGTGCCCGCCCATCGGCAGCGCCATGCCGAGCACGGTGTCGCCGGGCTCGGCGAAGGCGAGGTAGGCGGCGAGGTTGGCGGGCGAGCCGGAGTACGGCTGGACGTTGGCGTGCTCCACGCCGAAGACGGCCTTGGCCCGCTCGACGGCCAGCGTCTCGACCCGGTCGATGTTCTGCTGGCCTTCGTAGTAGCGACGGCCCGCGTACCCCTCGCTGTACTTGTTCTGCAGGACGGTGCCGGTGGCTTCCAGGACGGCGGCGGAGACGTAGTTCTCGCTGGGGATCAGTCGCAGCGTGTCGGCCTGGAGCTGCTCCTCGGCGCCGACCAGTGCGGCCAGTTCGGGGTCGGCGGCGCTCAGCGCGGGATGCGAAAGGGGCTGTGCGGCATGGGGCTGTGAGACATGCGGCTGTGACATGGCGTCCTCCGGGGCGGTCGATCGGTGTTGCCGGTCGTGGTCCCGGGGTGCCCAGGCGGGGCGGCACCTCGTGATGGTTGCCGCGCACCGCTTCCTCGAGGTTGCTTCCCCGTACGCCAGTCGCAGTGCGCAACGCAGAGTCTAGGACACCCCCCGGGGCCCTGTCCGGCGGATCTTCGCAGGCCGGGCGGTCCGGGCGGGCGCAACAATGGAGAGGGACGCGGCAGTGCCCGCGCCCGCACGGCCTACCGAACGGAGTCACCGGTGACGTCCACGGAACGCGGCATCGCGGCCGCCGAAGCCCACAGCGCGCACAACTACCACCCGCTGCCCGTCGTCGTGGCCACCGCCGAGGGCGCCTGGGTGACGGACGTCGACGGCCGCCGCTACCTGGACATGCTCGCCGGGTACTCCGCACTGAACTTCGGGCACGGCAACCGCCGGCTGCTCGACGCGGCCACGGCACAGCTGGAGCGGGTCACACTCACCTCACGCGCCTTCCATCACGACCGGTTCGCCGACTTCTGCACCCAGCTGGCGGAGCTGTGCGGGATGGAGCTGGTGCTCCCGATGAACACCGGCGCCGAGGCGGTCGAGACGGCGGTGAAGACGGCCCGTAAATGGGGCTACAAGGTCAAGGGCGTCCCGGACGGCCGGGCGAAGATCATCGTCGCGGACAACAACTTCCACGGCCGGACGACCACCATCGTCTCCTTCTCCACCGACCCCGAGGCACGCGCCGACTTCGGCCCGTACACCCCCGGCTTCGAGATCGTCCCGTACGGCGATCTGCCCGCGCTGGAGGCCGCCGTCGACGCCGACACGGTCGCGGTGCTGCTGGAGCCGATCCAGGGCGAGGCGGGCGTGCTGGTGCCGCCGCCGGGCTACCTGGCGGGCGTACGGGAGCTGACCCGCAGCCGGAACGTGCTGTTCATCGCCGATGAGATCCAGTCGGGGCTGGGCCGCACCGGCCGGACCTTCGCCTGTGAGCACGAGGGCGTGGTGCCCGACATGTATGTGCTCGGCAAGGCGCTGGGCGGCGGGGTGGTGCCGGTCTCGGCGGTGGTCTCCTCCCGCGAGGTGCTGGGCGTCTTCGCCCCCGGCGAGCACGGCTCGACGTTCGGCGGGAACCCGCTCGCCTGCGCGGTGGCGCTGGAGGTCATGGCGATGCTGCGGACCGGTGAATTCCAGCAGCAGGCCGTGGAACTGGGCGAACATCTGCACAGCGAGCTGGGGCTGCTGGTGGGCGGCGGCGCGGTGGACGCGGTGCGCGGCCGCGGACTGTGGGCCGGTGTGGACATCAACCCGTCGCGCGGCACGGGACGGGAGATCTCCGAACAGCTGATGGCGCGCGGGGTGCTGGTCAAGGACACCCACGGCTCGACGATCCGGCTCGCGCCGCCGCTGGTCATCAGCAAGGAGGACCTGGACTGGGGGCTCGATCAGCTGCGGGGGGTGCTGGAGGGATGAGGCGGGGCGCGTGCCGTTCTCCTCAGGATGTCGGCTCCAGCAGGGGACGTTCGGCCCGGTGAACCTTCCGCGCCGGGCCCGCGTCTTCCCCCGCGACCGCCACCCTGTGCCCAGGAGAACAGACCATGGCCGACAAGGACGTTGAGCAGACCGACGAGCGGGGTCACCTCCCGGGGCCCTGGTGGGCGGACCTCGGGACGTGGGGCGCTGTCGCACTGATCGTCTTCGGCGGCCTCGCGGCGGCATGGGCCTTCTTCCGGCTGCCCGGCACCCCGGATGAGCCGGCGGTCGGCTACTACTGGGCCGCCAAGGTCATCGCCATCGGCCTGGTGATTGTGGGAAGCGCCCTGCTCGGCCGCCGTCGCACGCGACAGCCCTCAGGCGGAGAGTGAGGCCGGGGTGACGAGCCGGGCGCGTTCGTCGAGTTCGCGGGCTGCGGGGTTCTTGAGGTGGGGGCGGATGAGTTTGAACATTGTTTGCATGCGCTGATCTGCCCGCCCCGACTGCACCAGAGGGTAATCGTCCAGGGCGAGATGCCATGTCGCGCATGCTGCTTCGAGGTGGCCGATTTCCAGTTGCCGCTCGGCCAAGGTGGCGCGGTGGCGTACGCGAGCGCGACGGTAAACGCTGTAGCGCACCTTGTCCGATTCCTGCATGGCCTTGATGGAGCCGGGAACATCGCCGAGTTCGTACCGGACCTGGCTGGTGTGGTAATTCAGGGCTGCCGGATCGTATGAGCCGAACGCCTTCCCCCTTGACTCAGCCCTCTCCATGGCCACCTCGGCCTCTCGTAGATACATCAGCGCCTTGCTGTGGTCGCCGATTTGCGCGGAGGTGTGCGCCTGCTGCCCGGCAAGGAAGGCGCGCATTCGCGGGCCGGCTTGCGGAGACGCGGCAGCCGCAGCGTCAGCGAGCCGCATTGCCTGCCTGCCGTGCCGTAGGTCAACAGCCTGCACACTCATCCCCCGAAGCGTTGTGCAGTACGTCAAGTGATCCTCTGCCGCTCCGGCAAGTTCCAACGCCTTGAGGTAATACTGTTGCGCAAGGCCGTGAACGCCTTCGTCCACCGCCATGTACCCCGTGAGATAGCACAAGTCGGCAGCAGCCGACATCATCGCTTTGCGTACCGGCTCGGAGGCGTCAGCCCGTAGATACGGGGTGACTGTGTTCACCAAAAAAGCCGCTGCCATCGGACGGGCGTGGCGCCCGCCGAATTGGTCGTCCAGTTCTGACACTCGTTCGGTCATGGCAATGACCATGTCGACCTCCGGCATGCCAATGCGCCGGGGTCGACCACTTTGAACGGCTTCCATCCTGCCCACCACATCCGGCCAATTGGGCACCGTCAGCGCAACGGAAAAAAGCCCTATACCGAGAACGCCGCGGCGCGAGGGGTCCATATCTCCCCTACTGAGATCGATCAGCCCTTCAACCGTGCCCGGAGTGGCATCGGAGCTATTGGCCGGTGCGGGGAATCCCACCTCGGCATGCGTGACCGGACGTCCCAGCTTCCGTGCCAGGGCCTCCACGATCAGCGGTCTGACCTGCTCCTTCGGCAGGTGACCTCGGCACCACTGATGGGCCGACGGCTCGCGGTACTTGAGCGGGGTTCCCCGCTCGGTGCCGATGCGGTTCACGGTCTGGACGAACTGCCGCAGCGTCCAGCCGGTCTGCCGGTAAAGCCGTTCAAGGTGCCGGTTCGGTTCCCGAGTGCCCACTAGCCCTCAACTCCCCGGTGTGCACGAGCACTTAAAGCTCTTAAAAGCCGCTTCCAGTGCCACCGTACCGCTGGGCGTAGCGGAGCCGTTGCCCAGAGCGAGGAAGGCCCTCCTCGCAAGACAGGGAGGACCCCCGCGACCGTGGTGGACGGCCCGGGGGCGTGGCCCTCAACTACAAGGGAGTTGACGACATGCCCAACGCTGCAGCGAGGGTCTTCGTCCGGCTGCTGCCGTGGACCAGCCCGGACGGCAAACCGTGCTTCCTGGCAGGCGACGGGACCGGATATGTCTCCCGCATCGCCGACCAGGTGGAGGAGGAGCAGCTCAGTTCTGCCGGCGATCTCATCGACGAGGCCCGCCGAGTGCTTGCCGCACTGGCGTGGACGCCCGGGGAACTGCACCTGCTGGCCGTTGAACTGACCGCGGCCCTTGCCGATGTCCGCCGGGTGGCCAAGAGCCGGGGCGGGCGCTTGACCGCTCTCGGGCCGGCGTCGGTCCACACATAGAAGTTCGGCTGTACCCCTGACCGGGGAGCCCGAGCGGGCCCCCCGGCGGATTCAGCGGATCACATGCGGCAAGAACCGCGCGTACTCATCGGTGACCGGTCCCGCCGACTCCCGGATGCCGAGGCCCGCCGCCTCGTCCTCGACGACCCAGGCGCCGAGGACGACGCGGTTGCCGTCGAAGTCCGGGAGCGGGGCCAGCTCCTGGTAGCAGCAGGGGTCCTCGGGTCCCCGCAGCACCGGTTCGGCGCCCGGCTCGTGCAGGGTGACCCCGGCGCCCTCCCGGCCGAGCAGTGGCTTGGCGACGTAACCACGGGTGTGTGCCAGCTCGCGCGGCCCGTCGAGGTAGGCGGGCAGCAGATTCGGATGCCCCGGATACAGCTCCCACAGGATCGCCAGCAGCGCCTTGTTGGAGAGCAGCATCTTCCAGGCGGGCTCGATCCAGAGGGTGGAGCCGGTGCCGCCGCCGTTGTCGAGGGTGTCCAGGACGTACGGGCCGAAGTCGTCGGTGGCCAGCCACTCCCACGGGTAGAGCTTGAAACAGGCCCGCATGAAGCGCAGCCGCTGATCGACGAAGCGGCCCGACAGCCGGTCCCAGCCGATGTCCTCCATCGAGATGGCGACCGTCTCCAGGCCCGCCTGCTGCGCCGTCTCCTCCAGATAGGCGACGGTCATCAGATCCTCGCCGAGCTCGTCGCCCGCCGAGTGCGCGAAGTGCAGCGGTGCGCCGGGCGGCAGCAGCGGGGCCTGCCGCTTCCAGGCCGCCACCAGCCGCTCGTGCAGCGAGTTCCACTGGTCGGCGCCGGGAAAGCGCTCCTCCATCCAGAACCACTGCGGGCTGGCGGCCTCGACCAGCGAGGTCGGCGTATCGGCGTTGTACTCCAGCATCTTGGCCGGGCCGGTGCCGTCGTAGTGCAGATCGAACCGCCCGTAGAGGGAGGGGAGTTCGTCACGGCGGCGCCAGGATTCGGCGATCAGCTTGGCCAGCCGCGGGTCCTCGATGCCGAGGTCGGCGAAGCGGTCCTTGTCGACGATGTGCGCGGCCGCGGCCAGGCACATGCCGTGCAGCTCCTCGACGACCTCCTCCAGGGCCTCGACCTCGGGGAGGGTGAAGGAGTAGTACGCGCTCTCGTCCCAGTACGGGCGCAGCGAGTCGTCCGGGTAGCGGGTCAGCGGGTAGATCAGGCCCTGCGCCTCGACGGTCTGCTGCCAGCCGGGGCGCGGGTCGATGGTGTGGCGTTCCATACCGTGCCGCGTCCGCTCAGCCGCCGGAGGAGCCGTGCCGACCGCCCGAGCCCGAGCAGCCGAAGCCGCCGCGGTTGACGGCCGTGCTCTTGCTGAAGGTGCCGTTGTCGGCGTATTTGCCGCCGGAGTTGTCCGGGGCGTAGTACCACTGGCCGTCGACGGACTTGCCGCGGCCGCTCTTTCCGTATCCCCCGCTGCTGGAACCACTGCTGGAACCGCTGCTTCCGGAGGATGAACTGCCGCTTGCCGAACAGTTCTTGGAGTCGACGATGCGATAGCCGTTGAGCGTGTCGTAGCTGTTGCGGTCGACGCAGCGCTTGTCGGGCTCGGAGCCGCAGGACGTCAGGGCGGCGGCGAGCGCACCCATGCTTCCCAGGATGACCGTGCTAGACCGCAGCCGCCGGCGTGCATTTTCCGCCATGTCGTGCCTTCCCCCGTGAACATTTGTCTGAGCACGGACAGCCTAAAGGGCACCCGTGGGCCGGTTGCAACACGGGGCGGCCCGCTCTCCGGCGGTGCCTCGGACATCCACGACGGTCCCGGACGAAGGCCGTGGCCGGAAGCGCCGTGGCCGGAAGACAACAGTCGGGCGCCGGACCGCCCTCGGATGAGGGTGGCCCGGCGCGAGGGGCAGGAAAGGGCGTGTCAGGCGCCGACGACGGTCTGGGTGTCGGTGTCGGACGAGCCGGTGAAGTTGGTGTCACCGCCGTAGACGGCCGTGACGGTGTAGATCCCCGCCGTGGCAAGCGGCGAGCTCGCGGCGGCGACACCGTCGCCGTCGACCGTGCCGGTCAGGGTCACGGTGGTCACCCCGTCGGTGACGGTGAAGGTGACCGTGCCGGTCGGGTCGCCGCTGCCGGGCGCCACCGGCTGCACGAAGGCCAGGAAGGCCACCGTGTCACCGGCGTTGGACGGGTCGGGGAACGAGGTGACGGTCGTGGTGGTCGCGCTCTGGCTGACCGTGTGGATGTCGGTGCCGGTGGAACCGGTGAAGTTGGCGTCACCGCTGTAGATGGCGAAGACGTTGTGCGGGCCGGCTTCGAGGGTGCTGGTGGTGATGGTGGCCACGCCCCCGGAGACGGTGGCGGTCTGCGTTCCGCCTCCCGCACCGTCGATGGTGAAGGTGACCGTGCCGGTCACCGTGCCGGAACCGGGCGACACCGGCGCGACCGCCGCCGTGATGGTGACCGTCTCCCCGAACACCGACGGGTCCGGAGCCGACGTCACCGTGGTGGTCGTCGCCGCCTGGGTCACCGTGTGGGTGTCCATGCCGCTGGAACCGAGGAAGTTGGTGTCACCGCTGTAGGTGGCCGTGACCGGGGAGGTCCCCACCCCCACCGCACTGGTCGTGGCGGTTGCCGTGCCACCGGACAGGGTGGCGGTCAGCGTCGGGCCGCCGGTGATGACGAAGGTCACCGTCCCGGTCGGGGTACCCGTGGCCGGCGCGACCGGAGCGACGACGGCCGTGAAGGTGACCGTCTCCCCGAACACCGACGGATCCGGAGCCGACGTCACCGTGGTGGTCGTCGCCCCCTGGGTCACGGTATGGGTGTCCGCACCGGTGGATCCGAGGAAGTTGGCGTCGCCGCCGTAGGTCGCGGTGACCGTGTAAGCCCCGGCGGTCACCAGCCCGCTGGTGGTGACACTGGTGGTGCCCCCGCTCAGCGTGCCGGTCAGGGTCACCGTGGTGACCCCGTCGGTGGCCACGAAGAGCACCGTCCCGGACGGCGTGCCCGCGCCCGGTGCGACCGGCGTCACCGTCGCCGTGAAGGTCACCGGCGCACCGGCCCCGGACGGGTCCGGAGCCGTGGTGACAGCGGTCGTGGTCGCCGCCTGGACCACGGTCTGGGTGTCCGTGCCGGTGGAAGCGGTGAAGTTTCCGTCGCCGCTGTAGGTCGCCGTGACGTTGTAAGTGCCCGCGGTGACCAGCCCGTTGGTGCTCACGCTGGTGGTACCGCCGCTGAGCGTGCCGGTGAGAGCCACCGTGGTCACACCGTCCGTCGCCACGAACGTCACCGTGCCCGTGGGCGTACCCGCACCCGGCGCAACCGGCGAAACCGTGGCCGTGAACGTCACCGTCTCACCCACCACCGACGGATCCGGCGTCGAAGCGACCGTAGTGGTCGTCGAGGCCTGACCCACTGTCTGCGTGTCCGTACCGACCGAGCCGGTGAAGTTCGCGTCGCCGCTGTAGGTCGCCGTGACGTTGTAAGTGCCCGCGGTGACCAGCCCGTTGGTGCTCACGCTGGTGGTACCGCCACTGAGCGTGCCGGTGAGAGCCACCGTGGTCACACCGTCGGTCGCCACGAACGTCACCGTGCCCGTGGGCGTACCCGCACCCGGCGCAACCGGCGAAACCGTGGCCGTGAACGTCACCGTCTCACCCACCACCGACGGATCCGGCGAGGACGAAACCGCAGTGGTCGTCGACGCCTGGTTGACGGTCTGGGTGTCCGTACCGACCGAGCCGGTGAAGTTCGCGTCACCGCTGTAGGTCGCCGTGACGTTGTAAGTGCCCGCGGTGACCAGCCCGTTGGTGCTCACGCTGGTGGTACCGCCACTGAGCGTGCCGGTGAGAGCCACCGTGGTCACACCGTCCGTCGCCACGAACGTCACCGTGCCCGTGGGCGTACCCGCACCCGGCGCAACCGGCGAAACCGTGGCCGAGAAGGTCACCGTCTCACCCACCACCGACGGATCCGGCGTCGAAGCGACCGTAGTGGTCGTCGAGGCCTGACCCACTGTCTGGGTGTCCGTACCGACCGAACCGGTGAAGCTTCCGTCACCGCTGTAGGTCGCCGTGACGACGTACGCGCCCGCGGTCACCAGACCGCTGGTGGTCACGCTGGTCGTACCGCCGCTGAGCGTGCCGGTCAGCGTCACCGTGGTCACGCCATTGGTGGCTACGAACGTCACCGTGCCGGTCGGGGTACCTGCCCCCGGCGCGACCGGCGACACGGTGGCCGAGAAGGTCACCGGCGCTCCCACCACAGACGGATCGGGCGACGAAGTGACCGCAGTGGTCGTCGACGCCAAGTTCACCGTGTGGGTGTCCGTACCGCTGGAACCGGTGAAGTTCGCGTCACCGCTGTAGGTCGCGGTCACGGTGTGCGTGCCGACGCTCAACGCATTCGTCGTGACGCTCGCCGTCCCACCGGACAGCGTGCCGGTCAGGGTCGGACCGCCGGTAATGACGAAGGTGACCGTCCCGGTCGGGGTGCCCGCGCCCGGTGCGACCGGCGCGACGACGGCCGTGAACGTCACCGTCTCACCGAACACCGACGGATCCGGCGACGAAGTGACCGTCGTGGTCGTCAATGCCTGACCCACCGTCTGGGTGTCCGTACCGACCGAACCGGCGAAGCTTCCGTCACCGCTGTACGTCGCCGTCACCGTGTACGCGCCCGCGGTCACCAGACCGCTGGTGGTCACGCTGGTCGTACCACCGCTGAGCGTGCCCGTGAGGGTCACCGTGGTCACGCCATTGGTGGCAACGAACGTCACCGTGCCGGTCGGGGTACCTGCCCCCGGCGCGACCGGCGACACGGTGGCCGAGAAGGTCACCGGCTCTCCCACCACGGACGGATCGGGCGACGAAGTGACCGCAGTGGTCGTCGACGCCAAGTTCACCGTGTGGGTGTCCGTGCCGGACGACGACGTGAAGTTCGCGTCACCGCTGTACGTCGCTGTGACCGTGTGCGTGCCGACGCTCAACGCGTTGGTGCTGACACTCGCGGTACCGCCCGAAAGCGTCCCGGTGAGCGTGGGACCACCAGTGATCACGAAGGTGACCGTCCCGGTCGGGGTGCCCGCGCCCGGTGCGACCGGCGCGACGACGGCCGTGAACGTCACCGTCTCACCGAACACCGACGGGTCGGGGGCCGAGGTGACCGTCGTGGTCGTCGAGGCCTGACCCACCGTCTGAGTGTCCGTACCGACCGACGAGGTGAAGCCGGCGTCACCGCTGTAGGTCGCCGTGACGATGTACGCGCCCGCGGTCACCAGACCGCTGGTGGTCACGCTGGTCGTACCGCCACTGAGCGTGCCGGTCAGCGTCACCGTGGTCACGCCATTGGTGGCAACGAACGTCACCGTCCCGGTCGGGGTACCCGCACCCGGCGCAATCGGCGCGACCGTGGCCGTGAAGGTCACCGGCTCGCCGACCACGGACGGGTCCGGCGACGAAGTGACCGTCGTGGTCGTCAACGCCTGGATCACCGTTTGGGTGTCCGTGCCGGACGACGACGTGAAGTTGGCGTCACCGCTGTAGGTCGCGGTCACGGTGTGCGTGCCGACGCTCAGCGCATTCGTGCTGACGCTCGCCGTCCCACCGGAGAGCGTGCCGGTCAGGGTCGGACCGCCGGTAATGACGAAGGTGACCGTCCCGGTCGGCGTACCCGCACCCGGTGCGACCGGCGCGACGACGGCCGTGAACGTCACCGTCTCACCGAACACCGACGGGTCGGGGGCCGAGGTGACCGTCGTGGTCGTCGAAGCCTGACCCACCGTCTGGGTGTCCGTACCGACCGAACCGGCGAAGTTCGCATCACCGCTGTAGGTCGCCGTCACGGTGTACACGCCCGCGGTTACCAGCCCACTGGTGGTCACGCTGGTCGTACCGCCGCTGAGCGTGCCGGTCAGTGTCACCGTGGTCACACCGTCCGTCGCCACGAACGTCACCGTGCCCGTGGGCGTCCCCGCACCCGGCGCAACCGGCGCGACCGTGGCCGTGAAGGTCACCGGCTCGCCGACCACGGACGGGTCCGGCGACGAAGTGACCGTCGTGGTCGTCGAGGCCTGGTTCACCGTCTGGGTGTCCGTACCGACGGAACCGCTGAAGTTGGCGTCACCGCTGTAGGTCGCGGTCACCGTGTGCGTACCGGCGCCCAGCGCACTGGTGCTGACGCTCGTTGTCCCCCCGGACAGCGTCCCGGTGAGTGTCGGGCCGCCCGAGATGACAAAGGTGACCGTGCCCGTGGGCGTACCCGCGCCCGGCGCGACCGGCGCCACCGTGGCCGTGAAGGTCACCGTCTGGCCGACCACCGACGGGTCCGGCGACGAGGTGACCGTGGTCGTCGTCGACGCCTGGTTGACCGTCTGGGTGTCCGTACCGACCGACGACGCGAAGTTCCCGTCGCCGCTGTAGGTCGCGGTGACCGTGTGCGTACCGACGCCGAGCGCGCTGGTGCTGACGCTCGCCACCCCTCCGGACAGTGTCCCGGTCAGCGTCGGACCACCGGAGATGACGAAGGTGACGGTCCCGGTCGGTGTACCCGCACCCGGCGCGACCGGCGCCACCGTGGCCGTGAACGTCACCGTCTGACCAACCACCGACGGGTCCGGCGACGAGGTGACCGTGGTCGTCGTCGCGGCCTGGAGGACGGTCTGGGTGTCGGTGTCACTGGAGCCGGTGTAGTTCGCGTCCCCGCTGTAGGTCGCGGTGACGGTGTAAGTGCCCGCCGTGACCAGTCCGTTGGTGCTGACGGTCGCGACGCCGGCGCCGTCGAGGGTGCCGCTGAGGGTCACCGTGGTGACCCCGTTGGTGATGACGAAGCTGACGGTTCCGGTCGGGACGCCGCCACCGGGGAACACCGGCCCCACGAAGGCGGTGAAGTTGACCGTTTGCCCCACCACGGAGGGGTCGGGGAACGAGGTGACCGTGGTGGTGGTCGACGCCTGGTTGACGGTCTGGGTGTCCGTACCGACCGACGACGCGAAGTTCGCGTCACCGCTGTAGGTCGCCGTGACGGTGTGCGTACCGACGCCCAGGGCGCTGGTACTGACGCTCGCCGTCCCCCCGGAGAGCGTGCCGGTCAAGGTCGGGCCACCGGAGATGACGAAGGTGACGGTCCCGGTCGGTGTACCCGCACCCGGCGCGACCGGCGCCACCGTCGCCGTGAACGTCACCGTCTGACCAACCACCGACGGGTCCGGCGACGAGGTGACCGTGGTCGTCGTCGACGCCTGCCCCACCGTGTGGGTGTCCGTGCCGACCGACGACGTGAAGTTGGCGTCACCGCTGTACGTCGCGGTGACCGTGTGCGTACCGGCGCCGAGCGCGCTGGTGCTGACGCTCGCCACCCCTCCGGACAGTGTCCCGGTCAGCGTCGGGCCGCCGGAGATGACGAAGGTGACCGTGCCGGTCGGCGTACCCGCACCCGGCGGCACCGGCGCGACCGTCGCCGTGAACGTCACCGTCTGACCGACCACCGAGGGGTCCGGCGCCGAGGTGACCGTGGTGGTCGTCGACGCCTGCCCCACCGTGTGACTGTCGGTGCCGACGGAGGGGTTGAAGTTGCCGCTGCCGCTGTAGGTCGCGGTGACCGCATGCGTACCGGGGGACAGGGCGCTGGTGGTGACGCTCGCCGTACCGCCGGAGAGCGTGGCGGTCAGCGTCGGACCGCCCGTGATGACAAAGGTGACCGTGCCGGTCGGGGTACCCGCACCCGGCGCCACCGGCGCGACCGTGGCCGTGAACGTCACCGGCTGGCCGACTGCCGACGGGTCGGGCGCCGAGGTGACCGTGGTGGTCGTCGAGGCCTTGTTGACCGTCTGGGTGTCCGTACCGCTCGACGACGCGAAACTGCCGCTGCCGCTGTAGGTCGCGGTCACGGTGTGGGGGCCCACGCTGAGACTGCTGGTGGTGACGCTCGCCGTACCGCCCGAGAGCGTCGCGGTCAGCGTCGGGCCGCCGCTGATGACGAAGGTCACCGTGCCGGTCGGGGTGCCCGAACCGGGCGGGACGGGGGCGACGGTGGCCGTGAAGGTCACCGGCTGCCCGAAGACCGACGGGTCGGGGGACGAGGTGACCGTGGTGGTCGTCGGCGTCAGGACCTGCTGCACCGTCTGCGTATCGGTGCCGGACGACGCGTTGAATTGCGCATTGCCGTTGTACGTGGCCGTGATGAGGTGCGTGCCCGGAGTGAGAGTGCTGATGGTGACGGTCGCCGTACCGCCGGAGAGTGGTGCGGTCAGCGTGCCGCCCCCGCCGCCGGCGATGACGAAGGTCACCGTGCCGGTCGGGGTGCCCGCGCCGGGCGCGACCGGTGTGACGGTGGCGGTGATGGAGACCGTCTGCCCGAAGTTCGACGGGTCCGGCGACGAGGTGACCACGGTGGTGGTCGACGCCTTGACCACCGTGATGGACCCGAAGCCGCTGGACGGCGAGAACTGGGGGCTGCCGTTGTAGTTCGCGGTGAAAGTATGAAAGCCGATGGGGATACTGCTCGTGGTGACGGTCGCGACGCCACCGATGAGCGGAGCGGTCAGTGTGGGCCCGCCGGCGACGACGAAGGTCACGGTTCCGGTGGGTGTTCCCAGGCCCAGCGGGATGACGGTGGCGGTCAAGGTGACCGGCTGCCCGAAGACAGCTGGATTTGGCGCTGCGGACGTCAAAGTAAAGGTGGGTGCCATGCTATGGCCCTCCGATTGCGGGATGTTGGCGGGCCGTTCAGCTCCCCGCGGAGCTTGTGTTTCTGCGGGAAGTGGGCATCAACCTGGGCGCAGGTTCGGTAATGACAGCCGACGGGATTCGCATCTGCATACCAATGTCCTCCGCCAGGTAGGCAACCCGCCGGTCGATAGCATCAGTAGGCGCGCCGATCATGCCGCCACGCCATAGGCGTCACACCCATTTACCCTGAATGGCGCAGCGCGAAGTGGCGCTCACGACGCGGCGGGGCGCGCGCCACCGGGCGTAGATGTGACAGACGTCAGCACTGGTGACGCGCGGTCAGTACGGGACGCCATCGTGAGCGGTCGCGGCACCACCCTCAACGCCGTTGCACAACCGCGCAGTTGAGCGCGAGGCAGGACGCGAGCGGGGGCGCACGGCGGGCAGCGGCCATTTCATTGAATTTGCCCCCGCAACGCATCCTCGAAGCCTGACGAACGCCCCGAACACTCCCCCTTTTTCACCTCAACCAGCCGTCACAGCAAGGAAGTTGCCGTTGCGACGGGCGACTTTTCGCCAGTCGCCGGACAGGCCGCCGTCTACGCTGGCCAACACACGACCGGAGCGTCGGGCCCCGGTCACCCTCGGACGGAGGAGCCGGACCATGACGGAGCACGCCCGGGTTCTGGAACAGCTGCCCGGACATCTGGCGTTGCGCCACCCCGCCCCCGCGGACCACCCACGGCTTCAGCAGGCCCTCGCCGGCTGGTGGGACGGCCTGGGCGGGGAAGCGGGCGCACTGCAACGCCAGTTGCTCGTCCCGCGCCTCTTCCTCCAGCACTTCGCCGGCACCAGCTTCTGGGTCGAGCGGCCCGATCACACCCTGCATGCCTTCCTGATCGGCTTTCTGTCCCAGACGGACCCCAGGGTCGCGTACATCCACTTCGTGGGCGTGTGCCCGGAAGGCCGGCGGGAGGGTATCGGCAGCGCCCTCTACGACCGCTTCTTCGCGACGGCCCGCGCGGCCGGCCGTACCCAGGTCCGCTGCATCACCAGCCCCAACAACCGCAACTCCATCGCGTACCACACCCGTATGGGCTTCCAGCTGGAGCCGGGCGACCGGATCGACGACGACGGCGTCCCGCTGCAGGGCGACTACGACGGGCCGGGGCTCGACCGGGTGTCCTTCGTACGGAAGTTGTGACCGGAGTGGTGGCCGGCTTCTCCTACTCCGCCTGCTCCCCCTCCCCTCCCGGCGGGCCCGGCGACGACGCCGGCGGCAGTGCCCGGAGCAGTGCGTCCAGGGCGTTGGCGAAGGAGTGGTCGGGCGGGGTGCCGTAGGAGACCACCAGGGCGTCGCGAGAGGCCGGTGGGGCGGAGGGGTCGTGGAAGCGGCTCAGGCCGTCCAGGGCGAGGCCCTGCCAGCGGGCGGCCTGGATGATGGACTGTTCGGTGCCGGACGGGAGTTCCAGCACGGCGTGCAGACCGGCGGCGATACCCGAGACATGGACATGGGGCGCACGGTCGGCCAGGGCGGCCACCAGCTGATCGCGGCGTCGCCGGTAGCGCAGCCGCATTCCGCGCAGATGGCGGTCGTAGGCGCCCGAGGACAGGAACTCGGCCAGGGTGAGCTGGTCCAGCGCCCCGGACTGCCATTCGCCGGTGCCCTTGAGCGCGAGCACCGGGTCCACCAGCCGGTCCGGCAGCACCATCCAGGACAGCCGGAGCGCGGGGGCGAGGCTCTTGCTCGCGGTGCCCAGGTAGACGACATGGTCGGCGTCCAGCCCCTGGAGGGCGCCGACCGGCTGGCGGTCGTAGCGGAACTCGCCGTCGTAGTCGTCCTCCAGGATGAAACCCCCGGTGGCCCGGGCCCAGTTGACGGCGGCGGCGCGGCGCTCGGGGTGCAGCGGTACGCCGGTGGGGAACTGGTGGGCGGGGGTGAGCAGGGCCGCCCGTACGTCGTCGAGCGTGGCCAGTTCCTCGGTGCGGGCACCGCGTTCATCGACGGGGAGCGGGACGGTGCCCAGGCCGGTGCGGGTGATGACGCTGCGGTGGAAGTCCAGGCCGTACGACTCGACGGCCAGCCGCCCGGTGCCCAGCGCCCGGCTGAGCAGCGCCAGCCCCTGCATGAAACCGGCGCAGATGACGATGCGGTCGGGGTCGGCGCGTACTCCGCGGGCGCGGGCGAGGTAGTCGGCGAGGACGGTGCGGAGTTCGGGGCGGCCCTCCGGGGTGTTGTAGCCGAAGGCCTCGCTGGGGGCGGTGGTCAGCGCGCGTCGGGCGGCGGCGAGCCAGGCGGTGCGGGGGAAGGCGGAGACATCGGGGGTGCCCGGGGTGAGGTCGAAGCGCGGCCGTTCGGTGGGGCCGGCCGGGCCGGGGGTGCGCCGGGCGGCGGGCGCGGCGCGCGGCGGGGTCCTCCCCCGGGCTCCCTCCGGGAGGTGTCCCCATGCGACGCGGGTGCCGGAGCCCTGGCGCGCGCTGAGCCAGCCCTCGGCGACCAGCTCGGCATAGGCGTCGGCGACGGTGTTACGGGCGATGCCGAGGTCGGCGGCGAGCGAGCGGGAGGACGGGAGCCGGGTGCCGGGCGCCAGCCGGCCGGACCGTACGGCGTCCCGCAGGGCACGCAGCAGCGCGGCCCGCAGCCCGCCGGGGCCGGTGAGGTCCAGGTGCAGATCACGCCCAAAAGTGGCCCAGGAATTCTCCATGGAAATGGACCATACAGCTGCGCCATTACCCCCGTAGCGTCGTAGCCATGACGACCACACCGACAGCACGCACCACACCGACAGCAGGGACGACACCGGCCACGGCACACGGGCACGGCCCCCGGCTGCCTTGGGCAAAGCTCGCGCCGGAGGTCTACAAGGCCATGATCGCGCTGGATGCGGCGGCGAAGCAGGGTCTCGACCCGGCGCTGGTCGACCTGGTCAAGATCCGGGCGTCGCAGCTCAACCACTGCGCCTTCTGCATCGATATGCACATCAAGGACGCCCGCGAGACCGGCGAGACCGAGCAGCGCATCTACCTCCTCAACGCCTGGGAGGAGGCGGCCGGCCACTACACCGACAAGGAGCAGGCCGCCCTCGCCCTCACCGAGGCGATCACCCTCCTCACCGAAGGTTTCGTCCCGGACGCCGTGTACGACCGCGCCGCGGCCCACTTCGGCGACACCGAACTCGCCCACCTCGTTGCCCTGATCACCACCATCAACGCCTGGAACCGCTTCGGCGTCTCCACCCGCATGGCCCCGGGGCCGGCATGACGGCCGCCGCACTCCGCGCCCTGCACCAGGGCCCCGACCTGCCCCTGGTCCTCCCCGGCCCCTGGGACGCGGTGAGCGCCAAGGTCTTCGCCGACGCCGGCTTCCCGGCCCTGGCCACCCCCAGCGCGGGCGTCGCGGCCTCCCTCGGTTACGAGGACGGCCGGACCCCCGCCGACGAAATGTTCGCCGCCATCTCCCGCATCACCCACGCCGTCGACATCCCGGTCTCGGCGGACGTGGAAGCCGGATACGGCCTCCCTGCAAAGGAGTTGGTCGCCCGCCTCACGGACGCCGGCGCCGTGGGCTGCAACCTGGAGGACACCGACCACACCACCGGCGCTCTGCGGGACGCCCGGGAACAGGCCGACTGGCTGGCCCAGGTACGAGCCGAGGCAGGCGACGCCCTGGTGATCAATGCCCGGATCGACACCTACCTGCACGGCGCCCAGGACCTGGAGGAGTCCGTCCGACGCGGCCGCCTCTACGCAGAGGCCGGCGCCGACTGCGTCTACCCCATCCTCGCCCCACCGCCCCTACTGGCCGACCTGTCCACCGGCATCGGCCTCCCCGTCAACGCCGTGGTGACGCCCGACGGCCCCTCCCCCCGCGAACTCGGCGCCCTGGGCGCGGCCCGGGTCACCTTCGGCCCGGGACTGCAGCACCGGGCGATGGCGGCTGTGGCGGAGATGGCGGAGCGGCTGCGGGAGGAGCTGGGGGCGAGGAGCGGGGGCTGAGGCCCGAAGCCGCTACCGCTCGTCCGTCCCCGCTACCTTCCCTGTGCTGAGGGCGAGCCGGTTCCAGGTGTTGATGGTGAAGATCAGGGCCAGCAGGCGGGCCAGTTCGGGCTCGTCGAAGTGGGCGGCGGCCCGCTGGTAGACCGCGTCGGGTACGCCGCCCTGGGCCACCAGGGTCACGGCCTCGGTGAGGGCGAGGGCCGCCTGTTCCTTCGGGGTGAAGAAGTGCGGCGCCTCCTGCCAGACGGCGACCATGTGCAGGCGCTCCTCGCTCTCGCCGGCCTTGCGGGCGTCGGTGGTGTGCATGTGCAGGCAGTACGCGCACTTGTTGAGCTGGGAGGAACGGATCTGGACCAGTTCCACGAGGGCCGGGTCGAGGCCCTCACGGGCGGCGGCGTCAAAACCGATCAGGGCCTTGAAGGCCTTCGGAGCGGCCTTGGCGAAGTTCACCCGGGGGCTGCGGCCCACCGCTCCGTTCACCTCGTTCACCTCGTTGGCCTGGTTGGACTCGTTGACCTGGTCCGCCTCGTCGGGCTGTGCCTTGCTGAGCTGCGCTTCGTTCGTCATGTCTTGAATCTAGAAGGACAGGCGACCGGCTGTAGGGTGCATTTCCATGCCGGAATCATGGGTCAATCTTGCCGAGAGTCTGGGCGCCGATCTGCATCTGGAGCTGACCGGTCCCGGCAGCCGCCGCGCCGTCCTCATCCGGGCGCTACGGGACGCGGTACGGTCCGGACGCCTCGCCCCCGGTACGCGGCTGCCGCCCTACCGCTCGCTCGCCGCCGACCTCGGCATCGCCCGTAACACCGTCGCCGACGCCTACGCCGAGCTGGTCGCCGAGGGCTGGCTCAGCGCGCGCCAGGGCTCCGGCACCCGTGTCGCCCACCGCGCGAAGCCGCTGACACCCACCCGGGCCCTGGCCCACCGCGCCCCGGAGAGCCGCCCCACGCACAACCTCCTCCAGGGGCAGCCGGACGCCGCGTCCTTTCCGCGCACCGCCTGGCTCGCCGCCGCCCGCCGTGCGCTGACCGCCGCCCCGCACGACGCGTTCGGCCCCGGCGACCCCCGGGGCCGCCCCGAACTGCGCCGCGCCCTCGCCGACTACCTGGCACGCACCCGCGGCGTACGCACCGACCCCGAACGCCTCGTGATCTGCTCCGGCTTCGCCCACGCGCTGCGGCTGCTGCTACCCGCCGTGCTCCCCGGCCCCCTCGCCGTCGAGTCCTACGGCCTTCCGTTCCACCGTCATCTGCTGGCCACGGCCGGTGTCTGCACCCATCCGCTAGGCATTGATGAACAGGGCGTGGAGAGCGAGGAGTTGGGTTCGACCGCAGGGGTAGGGGCGGCACTGCTCACCCCCGCCCACCAGTTTCCGCTCGGAGTGCCGCTGCACCCCGACCGTCGTGCGGCGGTCATCAACTGGGCGCGGGAGAACGGGGCTTACGTTCTCGAAGACGACTACGACGGCGAATTCCGTTACGACCGCAAGCCCGTCGGCGCCCTCCAGGGCCTGGATCCGGAGCGCGTCCTCCATATCGGCTCGGTGAGCAAGAGCCTGTCCCCCGCACTGCGTCTGGGGTGGATGGTGCTTCCCGACCGCCTCGTCGACGCCGTACTGGAGGCCAAGGGCGAGCGGGAGGCCTGGGCGGGTGTCACCGATCAGCTCACCCTCGCCGAGTTCCTCACCCACGGCGCGTACGACCGGCACATCCGCCGGATGCGCCAGCGCTACCGCCGACGCCGCGACCAGCTGATCGACGCGGTGGCCACCCATGCTCCGCACCTCACCGTCACCGGTATCGCCGCCGGTCTGCATGCCGTTCTCCAACTCCCCGACGGATCCGGCGAGTCGGATGAACGCGCGGCCCTGCGTGCGGCGCGCTGGCAGGGCCTGGCGCTCGACGGCCTGTCCGGCTACCGCCACCCGGAGGCCACCATGGCACCCCGCCATGGCCTGGTCGTCGGCTATGCGACTCCCAGCGACAGCGCCTTCCCCAGCGCCTTGGAGGCGCTGTGCCGGGCGCTGCCGCCCATGGGGTAGCCGGGGGGGTACCCCCACCCCTGAGTGGTGGCTCGCCGGATGGGCAAGGGCATGCGCGCGCAGCGATCGTGTTGTCACAGATTCTCGACTCACATTCTCAGCGCACATTCTCGGCGCACATTCTCGGCTCATCGAGGGATCACGAAGGGGGAACCGTGAAACGTTCTGTGGAGCATGCTGCCGCGCGCCGCACACTGCTGGCCGGCGCGGCGGCAGCCGGTGCGGGCATGGTGTGGGGCACCGCGGGGAGGGCCGCGGCCGACGGGCGGGGGCTGCCGGTGCGGCAAGGCACGGCGGAGCAAGGCGCAGTGGGGCAAGGCGCGGTGGGGCAAGGCGCGGTGGACGCCGAGGTGGCGCGTATCCAGCGGGAGCTGATCGCGCTGCGGCGGGACCTCCACCGGCATCCGGAGATGCCCGGCCAGGAGCGGCGCACCGCCGGTGTGGTGGCCCGTGAACTGCGCGCGGCCGGGCTGACCGTCGCCACCGGGGTGGGCGGCGGCCACGGCGTCATCGGCATCCTGCACGGCGCACGCCGGGGCCGGACCGTGGCGTACCGGGCGGACATGGACGCGGTGCCGCCGAAGGACATCGTGGGAGGCGGCCCGGCGGCGGCCCATGTCTGCGGGCACGACATCCACACCACGGTCGCCCTCGGCGTCGCACGGGTCCTGGCGCGACTGCGGCGGCAACTGCGCGGAACGGTGGTGTTCCTCTTCCAGCCGGCCGAGGAGACCCTGTCCGGGGCCCGCGCGCTGATCGACGCGGGCGTGCTGGAGCGCACCGGCGTCGCGGAGATCCATGCGCTGCACTGCGGACCGTTCCCCGTCGGCACGTTCGCGGTGACACCGGGCTACGGGCTGCCGGGCCAGGACAAGGCCGAGGTGACTCTCCCCGGGCCAGGCGCGCCCGATGCCGCGCGGCGGCTGGCCGCCGAGATCGGCGCACTCGCCACGGTGGCACCGCCGCAGACGCCCGCCGACATCGAACGGCTGCTGGCCGACGCCCTGACACCCGACGGGCCCCTGGCGCGCTTCGTGGCGGTCCGGGCCAGGGCTCAGGAGGCCGGGGTGAGTGTGGCCTATCGCTGCTGGCCACAGGAGCGGTACGGGGAGGTACGCGCGGACATCCGCCGACTGGCCATGTCCTGGGCGGGGGCAGCGGTGCGCTTCCCCGCCGAGCCGTTCCCGGCCATGGTCTGCCCGGAACGCGACGCCCGCATGCTCGCCCACCACCTGCGCCGCGCGATGGGCCGGGAAGCAGTGACCGAACTCCACGCCGCGTTCCCGCCCTTCAGCGGCGAGGACTTCGCCCTCTACTTGGACCGCGTCCCCGGCACGTTCACCTTCCTGGGTGTCCGCGCCCCCCATGCACCCATCACTGCCGGATACCCGCACTACCCCGACTTCGCGCCGGACGAGCGGGCGGTCGGCGTCGGCGTACGGGCGATGGCGGGCTGGATCGCGGAGCGGGCGCACAGGGCGCGGGGCCTCCCCGGCGGGTCCGGCGGGTCCGGCCGGGGAGGCCCCACGACTCCTACTGGTTGGCGAACTTCTGGCTGATGTTGGCGAAGACCCGCTGGGCCTCCGGGCCCAGGTGCGGGCCGGCCAGCCAGGTGTGGGTGTTGGAGCTGATCGAGGTGTTGGACACCAGGGTCAGCTTGCCGCCGCGGTTGACGAACCATCCGCCGCCGGAGGTGCCGCCGGTCATGGTGCAGCCGATGCGGTTCATGGCGGGTGTGCCCTGCTGCATGACGAGGCGGCCGGGGCGGGCCGGGCAGTTCATCATGCGTGCGCCGTCGTAGGGCGGCCCCGCCGGGTAGCCGAAGGCGTCCAGCGAGCTGAGCTGGTTCGCGGCGGGGGCGTTGAACCAGACGCGGGCGGCGTTGCCCACGGTCTCCTGGAGGGACTTGCCGCTGCCGTTCTCCGGCTTGACGTGCAGCACGGCGAAGTCGTAGGCGGAGCCGCCGTTGCCGGTCGCCTCGCTGCCCATGTTGATCCACTCACCGGACGTGGTGATCCAGTCGGCCCAGAACCGGCCGTACGGGGTGATCTGCTGCGAGGGCGTGCTGTTGACCTGGTTCATCGGCACGCCGTTGTCGTTGTAGGACGGCACGAAGACGATGTTGCGCATCCAGCCGCCCTTCTTGCCGGAGTGCACACAGTGGCCCGCGGTCCACACCAGGTTGGACTTGCCGGGGTGCGCCGGGTCCTCGACGATCGTGCCGGAGCAGACCATCGGGCCCTTCGGGCTGTCGAAGAAGATCTTCCCCACCGGGGCCATGTGCTGGTGGTACGGCCGGGCGACCTGCTCGGCGGTGACCGGCTGCGGTTCGGGGTCCGTGCCGTTGAACTCGCCTTCCGTGCCGGTGGCCTTCACGCCGATCTCCGGCGAGCTCTTCGCCTTGGCCAGCCGGTCCGACTTCCAGTGGTCCTTGATGATCGGATTGGCGAAATCCGAGGCGTCACGGGCCCACTTGTCCCAGTTCTGCCAGCCGCCGTCCTTCCACTTCTTCAGGTCGTCCAGGCTGGTCGGCATGTCCTTGGGGAGCTCGATGCCCCCGTCCGCCTGGTCCTTCTGATCGGCGGCCGAACTGCCCGCGGCCTTGTCGTCACCGGGGCCGCAGGCGGTGGCGGTGCCCGCGAGCAGTGCGACGAGTGCCGCGGCCGCGGCGGTGGAACGGCGGATGGATGGCATGGAGCGGGAGTCCCCCTGGTACGGGGCGGCGCCGAGCGCACAGCGCGCCGTTGCCGCCGTTAATTGTCATGTCCCTCATCGGGCTGCGCCCTACTATGCCGTCACGCCACGACCGGCGGGCAACCAGGGGCCAGGCCGCCCGGGGCACGAGAGGACGGGACGTACCGCAATGTCACCTTCGCCGGTCCTGCTCCGCACGGAGCGCCTCGCGCTGCGCCGATTCACCGTGGACGACGCGGAGTTGGTGGTCGGGCCGCGCTCGGGGTCTGGGCGGCGGAAGTGGCGGCCACCGGGGAGTTCCTCGACTGGTTCGAGCTCCGGCCGACCCGCCCGGGGCAAACCGACGAGGCCGAGCTCGGCCACCGGCCTGTGACGAGTGGGCGGCCGGAGCCGCGAGCCGATGACTCCGCATGCCCATTGCCCCACTGGCTCATTGGCTCACTGGCTCATCGACCCACTGGCTCATCGGCTCACTGACTCATCGGCTCCCGCCGGCTCATCGGCTCATTGCGCGCTGCGGATCGTGTCGAGCTTCTTCGCGAGGGCCTTCGTCTCCGCGATCAGCCGGTCGTGCGCGTGCTGCTGCGCCTTGTCGCCCTGGTCCTTGAACGACCCGCGGAAATGCGGCTTGAGCTGGGTCCACCAGCCGTAGTCCAGCATCGCCCATGCCTGCGGGCACAACGGGGCGCGGGACTTCGGCAGATAACCCGCGCCCACCAGGGGTCCCTCGTACCTCTTCGGGTCGCTCCCCTCCAGGTGGCAGAGGAAGGTGAAGACGCGCTGCTGAGTGACGGGGTGATCGCTCGCGAACCCTTCCAGCGTCAGTTCGCCCTCCTCGCGGGCGAGCTCGTCGAAGAGGATTGCGGCTGCCAGCGAGGGCTCCGGTCCGACCTCATTGACGGTGTAGAACGACGCGAACCCGTCGGCGGCGTCCTCCTCCAGGCCGAGGTTCGCCAGCAGAAGCTGCCGCTGCAGCGCATGGCCCATCTCGTGGCCGAAGATGAACTGGGCCGACAGCGCGGTCAGGTCGTCGGCGTTGTACTTGGCCGCGGGGAACAGGGCTGGACGCTTGACGGTCTTGACCACATGGCCGTTGACCTCTTCGATCCGGGTCAGGAACGACGGGGGAACGAAGACCGTCCTGCCGTCGGGCTGGGTGACCGCGTCCGTCACCCCGGGCGGGACCTTGGCGGTGACCCTCACGACCAGGTCATGCGGGAGAGCGACCGACGCGTTCACCCAGTCGGCGACCTGCTCCAGCACACGGGACTTGCGGATCACCGCCACCGCCTGCCGGTCCTTCGGCTTGATCGTCTTGTCCTGGTAGACGACCGTGACCTTGCCCGTGGCGTCCGCCCTGCTCGCGTCCGCCTTGCTCACGCCCGCCTCGCCCGCCGCACCCGCCCTGCCCGCGTCCGCCTTGCCCCCGCCCGCCCTGCTCACGTCCGCCTCGTCGCCGCCACACGAGGCGACACCGAAGCCGGCGACCAGCAACGCCCCCGCGAAAGCAGCCCGCCACACGGCTGAGGACCCACCATTGCGCAGCACCCTGGTCAGCTCTTCCCTTGGTCAAGGCGTCGGGGCGGCCGGTGGTGCTTGCGCAGCGTCCGGTGCCGCGTTCCCGATGCCGGTGACAGCACCCGAACCTGACACGCGGATTATGAGCGAGAAACTCCGTGTCCTCAATGACCCTTTTGTAAGGCTTGTCGCCCCGTGAGTGCGGGACGCACCCCCGTCGCGTCCCGCACTCCCGTTGCGCCCCCCGTACCCCCGCCTGTGGAAGCGGCCCGGCCCGCGCCGCAGGCCGGGCCGCTCCCTGGAGGCGCTCAGGCGCGCGGGTTCGGCCTGCCGGCCTCACACACGCCCCGGTCCACGCTGTTGCCGCGGTACTTACGCACCCCGATCTCCAGGTACTGGATCCCGTCCCGGTCGTAGATCGACGGAGTGGTCCAGCGGTTCTCACCGTTGCGGACATGCCTCCAGGGGGTCGCGCTCGTGTGGCCCTTCTTGTCGGTCCACACGATCCGGACGCCCGGGTGCCGTCCGTCGGCCTTGGTGTCCTTGCCCCGGAGGGTGATCGAGCGGATCTCGTTCCTGTTCTTCCAGTTCCATGCGGCGCTGCCCTTGCCGCCGTTCCCCGAGCAGGACAGCTTCACCGACGCCGCGGCTGCCGCCGGAGCCGTGGTGGTGGCCGTCGCCGGAACGGCGGTTGCCGGCACCGTGACGGCCGCGGCCGCCAGAGCGGCGGCGGCGAGCTTCATCCCCCGTGTGCGCACAGGAATCTCCTTCGTTGGTCACCTCGTGGCCCGGCCGGGGCCGGAGCCCACCCCGTGTGGGTGACTTCCAGAGATACCGCTTCTGTGCTCGCCGGCATAGAAGATTCGATGAGCCTCGAAAGAGGAATCTCGAAAGTCGGCCTACCGGCGGGCCGGTTGCGGGCCGCGGTGCGCCACAGCGGGCCAGCTCGTCCCGTAGCGGAACTCCTGGAGCTGGTCCGCCGTGGGATACCACTGGTGGCGGCAACGGCAGCACCACCAGCGCCAGTTGTCCCAGTCGGTGTTGGTGTGCGCGGTGTCCTTCCACAGCCAGTCGTCGCAGTCGGGCGTGGGGCACTTCGGCGGCAGCGGCATGACGGCCTTTCGTCGGTGACGGCTGCCCAGCCTTCTGTGCCGGCCGTCGCGCCGTGCGGCGGTTCGCCGCCCGCCACCCGAACGGGTGCGGCCCCGGAACGCGCTCGCGGGCAGCCGCACACCCGGTGTGCGACTGCCCGCGAGATTGCGCGCTTGCGTGCGGCGGCTACTTCTTAGGAAGCCACTTCTTCCAGACCTCCGGGTGCTTCTCCACCCAGCGCTTCGCCGCCTCGTCGGCGGACAGGCCGCCCGAGGCGATCGATTCGGAGACCTCGTTCTGGTCGTCCTTGGTCCACTTGAAGTTCTTCAGGAACGCCGAGGCGCTGCCGCCCTTCTTGGCGAACTCCGTGTTGAAGAACTTCTGGAGCGGCGTGGTCGGATAGGCGCAGTCGATGGACTCGGGGTCCTTCGTGCCCTTCTCCGCGCAGGCGTCGGTGTACTTGGGGAGCTTGACCTCCACCATCGGCACCTGGTTGAAGAGCCACTGCGGCTCGTACCAGTACGTCAGGAAGGGCTTCTTCTCCTTGGCGAACTGCTGGATCTGGGTGATCTGCGCCGCCTCGGAGCCCGCGAAGACGACCTCGTAGTTGAGCTTGAGGTTCTTCACCAGCGCCTTGTCATTGGTGACATAGGACGGCGAACCGTCCATCAGCTGGCCCTTGTTGCCGCTCTCCGAGGTCTTGAGCTGGTCGGCGAACTTGTTGAGGTTCTTCCAGTTCTTGATCTCGGGGTGCTTGTCGGCCCAGTACTTGGGGACGTACCAGCCGATGTGGCCGGTGACGCCGTTGCCGCCGCCCGCCGTGATCGTCTTCTTGTCCTTGACGTAGCGCTGTTCCTGCTCGGGGTGGCCCCAGTCCTCCAGGATCGCGTCGACCCGGCCCTGGCTGAGGGCGTCCCAGGCGGGGATCTCGTCCACCTGGACGGTGTCGACGTGGTAGCCGAGCTTCTTCTCCAGAAGGTACTTGGCGACCGCGACATTGGACTGGGCGCCGACCCAGGTCTGCGTCGACAGGGTGACCGACTTGGAGCCCTTGGCCGCCGCGAACGGCGAGGACTGCTTGGTCATGTCGGCCTTGCCGCAGGCGGACAGGGAGAGGGAGAGGACCGCCGTGCCGGCCAGCGCGGCCGTCCCGATGATCATGCTTCGCTTACGGGACATGGTCAGGCTCCCTTCCCCGCCGTACGGCGTTCCGTGGGCTGGGTGACCCGGTCGAGCATCAGGCCCAGGCACACGATGGCCACACCCGCGACCAGGCCGAGGGCCAGGTCTCCGGTGGCGAGGCCGGTGACGACGTCGTAGCCGAGGGCACCGCCGCCGACCAGACCGCCGATGATGACGACGGCGAGGACCATGACCACGCCCTGGTTGACGGCCAGCAGCAGCGAGGGCCGGGCCAGCGGGAGCTGGACCTGGCGCAGCATCTGCCAGCGGGTGGCGCCCAGCGAGCGGGCGGACTCCATGGCGGCGGGGTCCACCTGGCGCAGGCCCTGGGTGGTGATGCGGATGACGGCCGGGAGGGCGTAGACCACGGCAGCGGCGGCGGCCGGGGCGCGGCCCACGGCGAAGAGCGCGACGACCGGGATCAGGTACACGAACTGCGGCATGGTCTGCATGACGTCCAGGACCGGGCGCAGGATCGCTTCGAAGCGCTTGCTGCCCGCCGCCAGGATGCCGATGCCGAAGCCCACCACCAAGGTCACCGCCAGGGCGGCGATCACCTGGGAGAGGGTGTTCATCGACGGCTTCCAGACACCCAGGACACCGATGGCGGCCATCGCGAGGACGGCGGTCAGGGCGGTGCGCCAGGTGCCGATGAGCCAGGCCAGCGCGGCGACGATGAGCAGCGTGCCGTACCAGGGCAGCGCGGTCAGGCCGTCGCGCAGCGGGTTGAGGACCCAGTCGGTGAAGTGGGCGGCCCAGTCGGCGGTGCCGCCGATGACCGGGATGCCGGAGTAGAGGTGGTCGACCATCCACTCCTTGAAGTCGTTGACGGGCCGGGCGACATCGACCGCCCAGGCACTCGGCCAGACCAGCGAGCCGCTCAGCCGCCCGGCCAGGGCCAGGGCGGCGGTGACCACGGCGATGCCGGTCCAGGCCTGCCAGCCGCGCAGCCACTTCGGGCCGGTGGCGGCGGTGTCGGCACCGAGCCGTTCACCGGCCGCCGCGGTGGTGCGGTCCATGACGATGGCCAGCAGCACGATCGGAATGGCGGCGGCGAGCGCGGCGCCGACGTCGACCGAGGCGAGGGCCTGGTAGACGCGGTCACCGAGACCGGCGGCGCCGATCATCGAGGCGATCACGACCATGCCGAGCGCCATCATGATCGTCTGGTTGACGCCGAGGAGGAGTTCCTTGCGGGCCAGCGGCAGGCGGGCGGTCAGCAGCCGCTGCCGGCCGGTCGCGCCGAGCGAGGAGACGGCCTCCAGGACGCCCGGGTCGGCGCCGCGCAGACCGAGCGCGGTGAGCCGAGCCATCGGCGGAGCCGCGTAGATCACGGTGGCCAGGAGGGCGGCCGGTACGCCGATGCCGAAGACCAGCACGACGGGGAGGAGGTAGGCGAAGGCAGGCAGGACCTGCATGGTGTCCAGGACCGGGCGAAGAATCTTGAACAGGCGGTCGGAGAGGCCGGCCGCCAGGCCCAGCAGGGCGCCGACCACGACCGAGACGGCGACCGCCACGACCATCAGCGCGAACGTCTGCATGGTGGGGACCCACATGCCGAGCAGGCCGCTGACCAGGAAGGAGATCAGGGCGGTGGCGGCGATGCGGACGCCGGCGACGCGCCAGGCGATCAGCGTCACACCGGCCGTCACACCCGTCCAGCCGAGCGCGAGCAGCAGCAGGTAGACGCCGCGTACGGAGATCACCACGGCGTTGCTGAGGTGACCGAGGAAGTAGACGAACAGCGGGTGGCTGTCGCGGTTGTCGATGATCCAGTCGCTGGTCTTGCCGAGCGGGCCGGAGACATCGATGGTCAGCGACGACGGCCAGGCGGCCCCGAACTTGGCGTGCAGCAGCGGGACGATGACCGCCGCGGCGACGGCGAGCAGCAGGAGCTTGCCGAGGCCGGGGCGACGCAGCAGCTGCTGCACGGGGGCGGGCTTGACGGTGTCGAGGTACCTCTGGGAAATGGGGGGCGTGCCGAAGAAACTCATGCGCGGCCCCGCTTCACGGTGCCGGTGGGCACGTTCAGCGCGGCGCAGCGCTGGGCCTCACGCCAGTGGCGCAGCCAGGAGGCGCGCAGCCGGGTCCGGGGCGTGGCGGCGGGAGCTCTGGAGCCGACGGCGCGGAGGGCGCCGTCGCGGGTGGTCGCGGTGTACATCAGGCGGCCACCTCGTCGTGCTGCGGGCTGTCGAGCCGGGCGACCACGTTCAGCAGACAGGCGTGGTCGACGATGCCCAGGCAGCGCTTGCCGTCGACGACACGGGCCGCACCGCCGGAGCGGACGACCGCCTCGATGGCGTCGGAGATCAGGGTGTCGGGGCTGAGCGCGGGGCCCTGGTCGGCCTCGCCGTCCTCGGCCGGGCGCATCGCGCGGCGCACGGTCAGCACCTGCTCGCGGGGGACGTCCCGGACGAAGTCGCGGACGTAGTCGTCGGCCGGGGAGCCGACGATCTCCTCGGGGGTGCCGAGCTGGACGATCTTCCCGTCGCGCATCAGGGCGATCCGGTCACCCAGGCGCAGCGCCTCGCTGAGGTCGTGGGTGATGAAGACCATCGTCCGGCCCTCCTCGCGGTGCAGGCGGACGACCTCTTCCTGCATATCGCGCCGGATGAGCGGGTCGAGCGCGCTGAACGGCTCGTCGAAGAGCAGGACTTCGGGGTCCACGGCGAGCGCACGGGCCAGGCCGACGCGCTGCTGCTGGCCGCCGGAGAGCTGCCCGGGGCGGCGCTTCTCCATCCCGGCCAGGCCGACCTTGTCGACCATCTCGTTGGCCTTCTCGCGGCGCTCCGTCTTGCTCACGCCCTGGATCTCCAGGCCGTAGGCGACGTTGTCGACGACGGTGCGGTGCGGCAGCAGACCGAAGTGCTGGAAGACCATGGCGGCGCGGCGGCGGCGCAGTTCGCGCAGCGTGGCGCGGTCCATGGCGCGGACGTCCTCGCCGTCCATCTCCAGCGCGCCGCTGGTCGGCTCGATCAGCCGGGTCAGGCACCGGACGAGAGTGGACTTGCCGGAGCCCGACAGGCCCATGACGACGAAGACCTCGCCCTTGTGGACGTCGAAGGAGACATCGCGGACGGCGGCCACACAGCCGGTCTGCTCACGCAGCTCCTGGGCGCTCAGCTCCGTGACGGAGGAGTCCTCGGGGATGCGCTCGGCTTTGGGGCCGAAGACCTTCCAGAGGTTGCGTACGGAGAACACGACCTCACGGCCGTCGGACGCCTCGGTGGCGGAGGTGTCCTCGGGCGTACGGGCGTTGGGTATCTCGGATGCGCCGGCGGAGGTGGTAGCCATCACGCATCACCTCCTTGGGTCGGAGCCTTATGGAGCAGTTCAGCGCACTTCTCCCCCACCATGAGCACGCCCAGCATCGGGTTGACCGCGGGCATCGTCGGGAAGACGGAAGCGTCGGCGATACGGATGCCGGACAGCCCGCGGATCTTCAACTCGGGGTCGACGACGGCGAGTTGGTCGTCGGCGGCGCCCATCTTGCAGGTGCCCGCCGGGTGGTAGACGGTGTGGGCCGCCTTGCGCACCAGCTCGCTGATCTCCGCGTCGTCGGTGACCTCGGGGCCGGGGAAGACCTCCCGCTTGAGCCACTTGGCGAACGGCTCGGCCTGGGCGACCTTGCGGGCCAGCTTGATGCCGTCGACGAGGGTCTTGCCGTCGTAGTCGTCCTCGTCCTCGAAGTAGCGGAAGTCGAGGGCGGGCTTGACCTCGGGGTCCGCGGAGGTGAGGTAGAGGCGGCCGCGGGAGCGGGACTTGGGGATGTTCGGGGTCATCGACACGCCGTGCTCGGGGCGCTCGTAGCCCAGCCGCTCGGGGTTGTCGGTGAACGGGATTTGGTAGAAGTGGAACATCAGGTCGGGGCCCTTGTGCTCCGGGTCCCGCTTGACGAAGAGGCCCGCGTCGGAGTCCATCGCGGAGTTGCCCGGGATCGGCCCTTCGGTCTCCCAGACGATCACCGACTCGGGGTGGTCGATCAGGTTCTCGCCGACGCCCGGCAGGTCGAGCACACAGGGCAGACCGAGCGCTTCCAGGTCCTTCTTCGGCCCGATGCCGGAGTGCATCAGCAGCCGCGGGGTGTCGACGGCGCCGGCGCAGACCAGCACCTCGCGGGCGGCCTCGACGTAGACCTCCTCGCCGTCCTTCGTCCGGACGTGGACGCCCTTGGCGGTCGTGCCGTCCAGCTCCAGCTTGGTGGCCCAGGTCTCCAGCATCAGGTGGAGGTTGGGGCGGTCACCGGCCTCCATGTGCGGGTGGAGGTAGGCGACGGAAGCGGAGGAGCGCTTGTTGTTCTCCGGGTGGTAGGAGAGGTCGAAGAAGCCGACGCCCTCGTCGAAGGGCTTGTCGTTGAAGCCGACGACCTCGGGCACGCCGAGGGCGGTCTTGGTGGCCTCGATCCAGTCCGTCGCGATCTGGTTCTGGTCCTTCTTCGCCACCCGCACGATGTTGTTGCGCAGCTTGCCGAAGTACGGGTCCATCTCCTTGGCGCCCCAGCCGGCCGCGCCCGCGGCCTCCCACTCGTCCCAGTCGGACGGCAGCGGCTTGAAGGAGATCAGGGTGTTGTGGGAGGAGCACCCGCCGAGCACCTTGGCGCGGCTGTGCAGGATGTGCGAGTTGCCGCGCGGCTGCTCGGTGGTCGTGTACTCGTAGTCGAGGTCGCCGCCGAGCAGGCCGAGCCACTTGCGCAGTGTCAGGACGTCCTCGCGGTCGATGTCGGAGGGGCCGCCCTCGATGACGGCGACCGTGACGTCCGGGTCCTCGGTGAGACGGGAGGCGATGACGGAACCGGCGGTGCCGCCGCCGACTACGACATAGTCATACACAGGCATTGGGGGTGCTCCTTCTTACAACGTGCGTGGTGCGGGTGGTGCTGTGACAGGGGCGGGTGTCAGCCCGCGAACCAGCGCACCGGCTCCGGCCGGAGGTTTTCGTAAATGTGCTTGCTCTCGCGGTACTCGTCCAGACCCGTGGGGCCCAATTCCCGTCCGATTCCGGACTTGCCGAAGCCGCCCCACTCCGCCTGCGGGAGGTAGGGGTGGTAGTCGTTGATCCAGACCGTGCCGTGCCGCAGCCGGGCGGCGACCCGGCGGGCGCGCGCGGTGTCGGCGGAGAAGACGGCGCCGGCCAGGCCGTACTCGGTGTCGTTGGCGAGCGCCACGGCCTCGTCCTCGGTGGTGAAGGTCTCCACCGTCAGGATCGGGCCGAAGGTCTCCTCGCGGATCACCTTCATCTCGCGGTGGCAGCCGTCGAGCACGGTCGGCGCGTAGAAGTAGCCGGTGGCCGGGCGGACGTCGGACGGCTTGGGCCGGGCGCCGCCGCAGCGCAGCTGGGCACCCTCGGCCAGCGCCGAGGCGACATAGGCCTCGACCTTGTCGAGCTGCTGCTGGGAGACCAGCGGACCGCACTCGACACCGTCCTCGGTGCCCCGGCCGAGCTTGATCTTCTCGGCGCGGCGGGCGAGCTCGGAGACGAAGCGGTCGCGCACCGACTCCTCGATGATCAGCCGGGCGCCGGCCGAGCAGACCTGGCCGCTGTGGATGAACGCGGCGTTCAGCGCCTGGTCGACGGCGGTGTCGAAGCCCTCCTCGGTGGCGCAGGCGTCGGCGAAGACCACATTGGGGTTCTTGCCGCCCAGCTCCAGGGCGATCTTCTTGGCGCCGGAGACCGCGGCCGCACCCGCCTTCGTCCCGCTGACCAGGCCACCGGTGAAGGAGAACAGGTCGACGTCGGGGTGCTCGGCGAGCCGCTGGCCCACCGGGAGGCCCGCACCGGTGACGATGTTGGCGACCCCGGCCGGCAGCCCGGCCTCGACCAGCAGCTTGACCAGGTGCACGGTCGACAGCGGGGTGACCTCGCTGGGCTTGATCACAAAAGTGTTGCCGGCCGCGAGGGCCGGCGCGATCTTCCAACTTGCCTGCAGCAGCGGGTAGTTCCACGGCGTGATGAGCGAGCAGACACCGACCGGCTCGTGCACGACCACGCTGTGCACATCCGGCGAACCGGCGTCGACGACCCGGCCGCCGCTCTCGTTCATCACCACGTCGGCGAAGTACCGGAAGGCGTTGGTGACGTCATCGACGTCGACCCGGCCCTCCTCCAGCGTCTTGCCGGTGTCGCGGCTCTCGATGAGCGCGATCTCCTCGCGGTCGCGCTGCAGCAGGTCGGCGACCCGGCGGAGCAGCGCGGAGCGCTCGGCGACGGCCGTACGGGGCCAGTCACCCTCGTCGAAGGCCCGGCGGGCGGCCGCGACCGCCGCGTCGGCGTCCTCGGCACCGCCCTCGGACACCAGCTGGAGCGTCGTCGCGTCGGCGGGGTCGAGGACCTCCCGCGTTTCGCCGGATGCGGCGGCCAGCCACACCCCGTCTACGTGAATGGTCTCGATTGACGACACGTCGTTCTGCCTTCCGGTTACCGATCTCGTTCCCACTGGTGCAACCACTGGCGTCACCAGCAACGTGGACCCCTCCCCGGAAGCGGCGGACCTATGCCCAAACGTTCATGGAAAGTGACTCGACTCACTGAATGTGCGGCCGAATGTCCCGGAACGTACCCTGAATAGCCGTATGTCCCAGGCTGTATTTTCCCTCGGGACCGGAGGTACCCAGATGACCAGCAGACGGCGTGCCGCCACCGCCACCGCCGCCCTGACCTGCGGCGCGGCCCTGATCGTCGGGCCCGCCTGCACCGGCGCCGCGGCGGCCGAGGACCCGGACGGCGGCGAGGGCGACCTCGCGAACAAATCCGCCCAGCAGATCTCCGACGACGCCCTCCGCCAACTGGTCGCCGCGAAATCGCTGCGGTTGCGCACCCAGACCAGTGCTGATCCCACCAAACTCGACCTCACCCTCGACCAGGCCGGCAACTGCACCGGCGCCATCAGCAAGGGCGAGCTCGGCCGCGTCGAGCTCGTCAAGCGCGGGAACCAGGTCTGGATGAAGCCGGACGCCGCCTTCTGGAAGAGCCAGCTGCCCGGGAACGAGGGCGACGAGGCCGCCGCCAAGTACAAGAACACCTTCCTGCACGGCACCACCAAGGACGCCTTCCTCCACAACCTCTCCGCGGCCTGCGACCTCACCGCATTCCAGAAGACCGCGATACCCCCCGAGGAACCCCCCTCCGGCGCCCCCTCGCCCTCCGTCACCCCCACCCTCACCAAGGGCCGCCCGACCACCCACGAAGGCACCCGCGTCCTCCCGGTCGTCAAGAAGGCCCAGGGCGCCGTCCAGACCCTCTACGTGGCCATCGACGGCAAGCACTACCCCCTCAAACTCACCGCCGAGGTCGACCACCAGACCGGCACCATCCTCCTGAGCAACTACGACACCCCGGTCTCCACCAAGACCCCGGCCCCCGGCGACACCGCCGACATCTCGGTACTGGAGGAGCGGCTGCGGGGCTCGCAGAACACCTGACTCCCGTCGGTCGCGGTACGTAACCGTTCGTACATACGTATCGTTGAACCGTGCGGCTGCCCGCGGCGCGCGGGCGGCGGGGAGGAGCGGCACGGTGACTGAGCTGAGTCCGGACGCACTGTTCGAGCAGCTGCAGCGGTTGCCCGCCCCCGAGGGATACAAGGTCGAGATCGTCGAGGGTGCCGTGTACATGACGCCGCAGTGCGACGTCCATTGGCAGACCATCCGCCGCATCATTCGGGGACTGGACGATCATTTCGGGATGGAGGCCCTGGTGACCTCAGACGTCCGGATCACCTTTCCCGGTGAGCGGAACGGCTTCGCCCCGGACGTCGCCAAGATTTCCGACGGCGCCGAGAAGAACGAGTCCGGGCGCTGGCGCCACCAGGACGTCGAGTTCATCGCCGAAGTCACCTCCAAGGGCACCGCGCCGAACGACTACGGCCCCAAGAAGAAGGCCTACGCCCTCGCCGAGGTCCCCGTCTACATGATCGCCGACCCCTATCTGGGCCGGTGCCGCGTCTTCACCGACCCGCAGGACGGCGATTACAAGATCGACAGCACCATCGCTTACGGCACGCCTGTCGACCTCACCCACACGGTCGTCGGAATCACCTTCTCCACCGAAGAGTTCCCCAGGGACTGACCCCACCGGCCGGTGCCGCCCCCCTCACACCGCCCCGTCGGCCGTCCGCCTCCCCGGCGGGATCGCGCAGGCATCGGAGAAGCCCTGGCTGCGCAGGCCCATGGCGCTGTTCAGGCGGGAGCGGAGGTTCTCCACCGCGACCATGGCGGTGAGCTCGACGAACGCCGTGTCGCCCAGTCGCCGGCGCAGGCTCTCCGCCAGCTCGTCGGTCACGGCCGGTGGCGTGGCGGTCATCGCCTCCGCGTACTCCAGCACCAGCCGCTCCAGCTCGGTGAAGGACTCCTCGTGCGCCCGCCAGTCGGGCACCTTGGCGGCCTTCTCCAGCGGCAGCCCCAGCTGGTCGGCGTGCCAGTGGCCGAAGTCCACACACCACGAGCAGCCGATCGTCACCGCCGACGCCATCTCCGCCAGCAGCTTCAGCTTCGGGTCCAGCGCCTTCCAGCGCGCCACCTTGCTCTCGAAGGAGAAGTAGGAGCGGAGGACCTTGGGGTGGTGGCCCAGTGCCAGTGCGGGCTGCAACACCTCGCCGTATGCGCGCCGTGAGTACCACTCGGCCAGTCGCAGGGTGAGTGTGCGCCGCGGCGTGAGAGAGATCCGGGCCATGGCAGTGCCTCCTCGTTCCGGTGTGCTGTGACGCCCCGGAGAGGGCGTCCTTCACCACGTTGACGAGCGGGCACCGCGGGATGTGACACCGGACGGTGCGGCAGTGAGGCGCGTGAAGGCCCCGTGAACGGTGTGACGCTTTTGCGCCCGCAGACGCTTGTTCCTATGTGAGTTCGAATCCTCGGGCTCACGTACACCGAGGCCGCCCCGGCCTCGTCACGGAAGGAGCGTACGTGCGGATTTCACGCACTGCGTTGCCCATCGTTCTTGCCGCCGCGGTGAGCCTGCCCCTCATGGGCAGTGCGTCCGCGGCGGCCCCCCTCACCTCGGACGGCTCCGGCAGCCTGGGTGAGACCCGGCTCCTGGTGTCCGAGCGGTCCGGCGACCAGCGCCGGACCGTCGAAATGGACCCCGCTGACGGAGCTGTCACCCATACCGTCGCGAACGGCCTGGACGGCCTCTACTCCCCCAGCGGCTCCCAGATCGCCTACATCCGCTACGGCGACACCTGCGTCCCGCAGGCCGAGGGCTGCACCTACCGCCCCGACCTGGTGACGGCCACGGCGAGCGGCGCCAACCAGCGGGTACTGGCCCCGGGCGTGGAAAGCGAGACCGGGGAGGTGTACATCGCCAATCCGGACTGGGCTCCGAGCGGCAAGCGGGTCGTCTTCGACACCCCCCGCGGCATCGAGTCGGTCAACTCCGACGGAACCGGGCGCGAGACGCTGACCACCTCGGGACTCCGCGCCACCTTCTCGCCGGACGGCAGCCGTATCGCCTACCTCCGCGCCACCTCGTACGAGGGCCCCGAGGGCACCGAGTACGGCACGGATGTGTACGTCATGGACCTCGCCACCCGCGAGAGCCGGCAGGTCACCACCGACCACCAGGCCGTGTCGACCCCGCCCGACTGGTCCCCGGACGGCCGGCGCATCGTCTACGGCGGAACGTACGGTCTGAAGGCCGTCGACACGGTGACCGGCGAGCAGTCGGACCTCTACGACTCCGCCACCTGGGCCACCTCCGTCACGGACGTCCGGACCCCGGTGTACTCCCCCGACGGCACCCGCATCGCCTTCTCCGGCTGGGACGACGCCACAGCGACCCGTCGCCTCTACATGGTCGACGCGGACGGCACCCGTCTCCGGGCCGTCGCCGACACCGGCGGGACCCTGACCGACTGGGTCGGCAAGTAGCCGACCGGAGCGACAAGTAGCCGCTCCATGGCACCTCGGCCGGCCCGGTGGGACGTGTGTCCCGCCGGGCCGGCCGTTCGCAGGGCCCGCCGAGCACCGTCGACGGGCCGTCACCCGCGCTGCCGAACCGGAGGGGCCGGGACCGGCGGCCCGGAAGACAATGCAGGCATGGCTGACACAGCGGCGAAAGCAGTGCTCGAAGGCGGCCCCGAGGAACTCGCCGGGCGGATCGTGCCGATCGATCCGCCCGGGACCGAGCTGAAGATCCCGTTCCGTAATGGCTATGAACACTTCCGGGCCACCGACCGGCAGCAGAAGACCTCAGAGGGGACCCTGCCCGTCTACGAGTGGTGGGAGCGCACGGAGCTGCCCGGGTAGCGACGGTCCGCGCGCTGTCCCAACCGCTCAGGTATGCCGTGCCGACCGCTCAGCTATGGGGAACGAAGGTCCGCAGCGCGATCTGCTGGGTGTACTCCTGTTGCGGCCAGTCGGTCTCGGGACCCAGGACGAGTACGGCGAACTGGCGGCCGTCGGCGGCGGTGAAGGCACAGTCGACGACCTTGACGCGTGTCCCGAGACGCTTGCTGTCATAGGCATAGACCAGTTGGTTGGCGTCTATGCCCGGCCCCGGGAAGCCCAGCGGCTCCAGGCTGATCTCCTCGTAGCCGGGATTGCTCGACAGGCCCTGCGACGCCTGCCGCAACGCCTCGCGCGGGGTGATTTCGGGGTCGGTGATCTCGAAGATCTGCACCAGTCCGCGGTCGTCCGGGGCGGTGTAGAAAACCCCGGTCTTGCGTTCGCTGCGCGTCCAGGTGCCGGGCACCGCCAAGGTGAAGCCCTTCTTGTCGTGGGCGAGGCGGTAGCCGTCGGGCAGGTCGGTGAGGGTGGGGGCGGGCGCGGTGCTGTCCGTGGCGCCGGTGGACGGCGAGGTGGCCGTGCCGGACGGGGCGGAGGCCTTGGTGCGGGCCGGCGGATGGGCGGCGGCCGGGTCGTCGCCGTGGTTCCAGAGCAGATAGCCGCCGCCGATGGCCGCCGCGATCACGGCCACCGCCGTACCGGCGACCAGTGCCGTACGGCGCCGGACACCGGGCCCGTATCCGGCGCCGGACACGGGGGTGTGGAAGGGGTCGGTGGCGGGGTCCGGTAAGCCACCGGCACCGGGATACGAGCTGGGGTGCGGATACGGGTACGTGGTGCGGGGTGCGGTGTCTGCCGGGGGCGTGGTGGTCGAGGGCCCGCCGGTCGGGGGCGTGGCGGACGGAGGGGTGGCGGACGGAGAGGTACCCGTCATGGCCCCGTCCGCAGGCGCGCCGGCCGTCGGCGCCCCGCCCCCGGCAGGGCCTCCCCTCGCCGCCGCCCCGTCCACCGACGGTGTGAAGGACGGCCGGGGCGGCATCGGGCCCGTGTAGGGCGCGGGGGGTGGGGTGCCGTCCTCCCAGCTCTGGGTCTCGTCGTTCCAGCGGGCCTGGCCGCCGCGCTTCATGGTCAGCCTCCCGCCAGCGCCGCGACCGCCTGGCTCACCGCGGCACCGGAGGCCAGCAGGCCCACCACGGCACCGGCGTCGGCGAGCGCCGTACGGAGCCGGGCCAGCCGGCCGGGGCCCGCCGCGCCGCTGTCCGCGATCTCCGCCTCGGTCTCGGCGAGTTCCCCGCTGAGGGCCGTGATCTGCGGGCTCTCCACCGCCCGGGACAGATCGTCGCGCAACGCGCGGACGGCGCGCAGCAGTTCCTCCTGCGCCGGGTCCCCGGCCGGTGCGGCCTGGCCCTCGTTGTGGGTCACCGTGTTGTGGTTGCCGATGGCGAAGGCGCCTTGGACGCTGCCGATGTGGATCCCGTTGCCGCGTTCGTCAGCCGTTGCCACGCTTGGCACTTCCCTTCGCCCCTGCACCACGCGGGGTGGTGCCGTTGTTCGTGATCGTGTTGTGGTCGCCGATACCGACGGCGCCCTGGGCGGACTCGACATAGACGCCGCCCTCGGCGACATGCACGATCCGCTGCTCGAACTCGTCGGTCTGATAGCCCGCCTCGCGCAGTGCCGTGGTCACCCCGGCCGCCACCCGCTGCTGAATGGTCTTCAGATAGCGGGCGACGTCCATGTCCTGGAAGAGCGAGGACTCCCCGTACGAGCCCAGTTCGCGTACGGAGGCTCCGGGGCCCTCGGGCAGCGCCGCGCCATGCCCCGCGGTGGCCAGCCGCCAGGCCGACAACAGGCCGCGGAGCAGCGTGCCGAGGGCGTGTCCGGCGGAGCGGGGCGTGCTGGCCAGCGCCCACACCGCCTTGCCGAAGTGGTGGTGGTGACGGTACTGGTGGGCGATCCGGTCGGCGTCCTGGAAGGCCTGCCGCAGCGGCCACAGCACATGCGGCGCGACCTCCAGCATCAGCATCCCGCCCTGGGTGTGCACCCGTACGAAGATCGTGGTGACGACGCCCTCGTTCCAGCCGCCGACCCGGATGCGCAGGAAGTGCCGCCGGGTCTCGCCGCCTTCCTCCACCGCACGCGCCCGGTGCTGCTCGAACGCCTCCGGGGCGTACGGCGCCGCCGCCCGCGTCGGCAGCCCCTCGGCCGGCAGGAAGACACACTCGTCGATCTCCAGCGCGCGCAGCCGGTCGCGGACCGCGGCCGCCGACTCCGGCGAACCGTGCGGCGACGGCACCCGCAGCGCCGCCACCAGCGGCACGATCCGGGCCAGGATGGCGCTGTTGTCGAGCGGTTCGGCGGCACCGTCGGTGCGGGGGTTCAGCTCCACCGACAGCGACCAGGTCTTGTACGGGTAGCCGGCACCGCAGAACGGGTCGGCGGCCCGGTACATCACCAGCGGCCCGTGCTGCTCGGTCCGCACCCGGTCCCGCAGCCGCTGGAAGCGGAGGCCCTCGGAGCGCTCGGCGGGGTCGGACATGACGTCGGGGAAGCGTTCCCTGGACAGTTCGTGGGCCAGCACCCGGGCGAACTGCCCGTCCTGCAGCCAGACCACCACGGCCACGAGCAGCGGCAGCAGCAGCGCGACCCACACCCCGAACAGGGCACCGAGCACGGCACCGGCCTCGTACGCGGTGCTGGAGCCGCCGTAGGCGGAGTCATAGGCGGAGCCGTAGCCGTCCGAACTGCCCCCGGTAAGGGAGCTGAACACGTCCGGCAGCAGTGCCGGGAAGGACCCTGCGCCCCCCAGGATGCCGACCGCGCCGCCGAACGCCGCCACCAGCAGCGACAGCCACAGGAAGGCCAGCGACAGCCTGCCGTACCAGCGCAGGCAGAAGGAGACGTAGCGGGCCAGCCACTGCGGGACCGGCGCCCGGCGGACGGCGCGGCCCAGCGCCATGAGGACGACGGGGAAGACGTAGAGCGCCGCGAGGCCGTAGGACAGCGGGAGGGCCACGATCCACAGCAGCAGGATCGTGGCCGCCCAGCCGAGCTGGAGCCGCCGGGCGCGCAGCGCATGGGCCAGTACTCGGGCGGCGTCGATGCCCAAAGACGGCGCGGCGAACCGCTCCTCGTGGACATACAGCTCGTCGATGACCGCGTCACGGAAGCTGTCGTCCATGTAGGTGCCCGCGCACAGCAGCCGGGTGGCCTCGCTGGCGCCGGGCGGGATCGGCGGGAGCTGCGCCGGTGGCGAAGAGCCTCCGGCCGCTTTCCGTAACCGCTGTGGATCGCCTGGATCACCAGGCTGGGCAGGCACATCCGTCCGCGTCATCGGCTTCCCCCATCACCACACCAACGAGTTGTCGCCGCAGGCCTGTTGGGCGGATGAGCTGCGGCTCCGGCCAAGGCGTGCGGAAACCGCAGCATAGGGGAGCGGAGCGTTCCGTGTCAGCGCGATAACCCAAGGTTGCCGCGCGGGTCAGACGGCCGCGGGGAACTCCCCGTTCTTGAGGGCGCCGACGAACGACGACCAGCCGCCCGTCGGGAAGACAAGCACCGGCCCGTGCGGGTCCTTGCTGTCACGGACGGGGACGGCGTCGGGGATACCGGGGGCTACTTCGATGCAGTTGCCGCCGTCGTCGTGGCTGTAGCTGCTCTTCATCCAGGTGAGCGCCACCTCGATGCAGTCGCCGCCGTCGTCGTGGCTGTAGCTGCTCTTGATCCATATCGCTGTGCTCAGCTGGTGCTTGTTCATGGTCCCCGTACCCTTCCATGAAGTCGCCGATCAGAGCGGCGGATTCGGGGGCTGACAGAGCATCCGCCCTGAGCACATCATAGGTCTGGGTGTGACGGGCATAGACGGCCGGATCGTCGTTGAAATGGCCACGGTCCAGCGACTCCGAGTAGAGCCAATATTTCCCGTCGGGCAACGCGATCAGGGCCATGGAGGCTTTGGGTCGTCGAAGCTCGGCACGGTCGGCCGGAGCAACCTGTACACGGACGTTGGGGTACTGCCCGACGCTCAACAGGTGCGCACACTGGTCGCGCATGACCTCCGGGCTGCCCACAACGTTGCGCAGACAGCTCTCGTCCAGAACGGCTACGTACAGCGGGCCGTTGACAGCCAGGAAGCGCTGCTGTCGGCTCAGTCGCGCCCGGACTCGCTCCTCCACCTTCTCGGCGCTCATGATGCGGCGACTGAACAGCGCATGCGCGTAATCCGGCGTCTGCAACAGCCCCGGGATGACCTGCTCTTGATAGGCACGCAGGGCGACCGCCTCCGCATCCATCTCCGCCCGCCGCTCGAACCAGTCCGGATGCTGCACCTCCGGATACCAGTCGATCCGCCCCCATAGCCGCAGCAGTACTCCGCCCGTCCCCAGCAGGTCATCGCACTGCTTGGCGAAGGTGTCCTGCGGTACGCGGGTGCCCGCCTCCACGCGGGCCACCTGTGAGCGGTCGCACGGGATCTTGTTCGACAGCTCCTCCTGCGTGAGGCCCGCCGCCTCCCGGAAGTGCTTCAAGACCTCCCCGAACACGGCGGCATTGGTGGCTGCCGGTCCACTCTCTGCATTGCGTCGTCGTCGGCTCACCGCATCCCCCTTGGTGCCAGATGGTGAGTGTCACGCGTCCGACGTTGCGACCCGCGCTACGGGGCGCAACGCTGAACACACCCAACGTAACGGGTCGTTCGGCCGACCGCGCCGCCTTCTCGCCGCAATCAACTTCTGGGAGTCATTGAGCATGAGTTACGACCGGGATGCCGCCCCCGCGCCCGTGCCGGGGCTGCGTCTGCTGCCGTGGGAGAGCGAGGGCGGGAAGCCGTGCTTCTTGTCGGCGGACGGGGCCGGGGGTGTGCTGTCGCGGTTGGCCGATGAGATCGAGGCGGAGCAGTTGTGTGACGGTGCCGAGGTGCTCAAGGGCGCGGTGGCCGTACTGGACGACGGCAAGGCGGGGGAACACGCGTTACGGCTGGCGCTGCGGGCGACCACGCAGTCCTTCGGCGATGTGCTGCGGGTCGCCGACAGCCGGGGCGCGCGCCTGCCCGTGGCGACGGACGGTGACCAGGAGGCCGACGCAAGGGAGCTGCGGGCCGAGCGCACATGACCGAGCCCGCACGGCCGTTGCGGGCCGTGCGGGCTCGGGTGGTGCTGCGGTGCCGCCGCGTGGGGCGGCCGCGGCGAGGGGTCAGCCGAGGAGGCCGAGACCGCGGACGGCCTCGCGCTCCTCCTCCAGCTCCTTCACGGACGCGTTGATGCGCTCGCGGGAGAAGTCGTTGATGTCCAGGCCCTGGACGATCTCGTACGCGCCGTCCTTGGTGGTGACCGGGAAGGAGGAGATCAGGCCCTCCGGGACGCCGTAGGAGCCGTCCGAGGGGATACCCATGGAGGTCCAGTCGCCGTCGGCGGTGCCGTTGACCCAGGTGTGGACGTGGTCGATGGCCGCGTTGGCGGCGGAGGCGGCGGAGGACGCGCCACGGGCCTCGATGATCGCCGCACCGCGCTTGGCGACGGTCGGGATGAAGTCCTCGGCCAGCCACTTCTGATCGTTGACGACCTCGGCGGCGTTCTTGCCGGCGACCTCGGCGTGGAAGACGTCGGGGTACTGGGTGGCGGAGTGGTTGCCCCAGATCGTCAGCCGGCGGATCTCGGAGACCGGGGTGCCGGTCTTCTTCGAGAGCTGCGAGAGCGCACGGTTGTGGTCCAGGCGGGTCATGGCGGTGAAGCGCTCGCGCGGTACGTCCGGCGCGGCGGCCTGGGCGATCAGCGCGTTGGTGTTGGCGGGGTTGCCGACGACCAGGACCTTGATGTCGTCCGCGGCGTGGTCGTTGATGGCCTTGCCCTGCGGCTTGAAGATGCCGCCGTTGGCCTCCAGGAGGTCGCCGCGCTCCATGCCCTTCGTGCGGGGGCGGGCGCCGACGAGCAGCGCGACGTTCGCGCCGTCGAAGGCCACGTTCGGGTCATCGGAGATGTCGATGCCCTGCAGCAGCGGGAAGGCGCAGTCGTCGAGCTCCATGGCGGTGCCCTCGGCGGCCTTCAGACCCTGTGGGATCTCCAGAAGGCGCAGCTTGACCGGCACGTCGGCGCCGAGCAGATGACCGGAAGCGATGCGGAAGAGCAGTGCGTAACCGATCTGGCCGGCTGCACCGGTGACGGTGACATTGACGGGAGTGCGGGTCATGGCGATCTCCTGCGCGGTGTTTTCCGGGGGCAAGCCCCTGGACCACCATGGGTGGCGGTGGGTGTCCCTGCCCAGCTATCGAGGTCTCTTGGTATCGAGAGACCCGGCCGTCAGGCTATCGGACCCCTGCCCGGGCCCGGTGCCGGGCCGGTGTGGAACACCTCACCGGGTACCTCGGGGACGTCCGTACGGCCGTCGGAACCTGCCGTGGGGGGATCGGCGTGCGCTCCGGGCGGCCCCTGTGGACAAGTGGCTGGCGGCCGCCCGCTCAAGGAGGGGGGAAGCGGGCGGCCGCCTAGTTGTGCCACACCCGTGGGGGGGTACTCGTCGCATGCCCGGGATCCCGGCGGGCATGCCCCCTGACTTTCGGACATCGTTCGAGGGCGGAGATTTCGGCCCTGCGGGCGGTCCGGGGCGGCCCTCGCTGTGCGCGGTTGCCGCTCCCTGCCAGGGACGTCGGCTAACGGGCCGCGGAGCCGGCCGACGGGGCCGGTGCTCCGGCGGGCGTGGCCGGAACCGGACGGGAGCAGCCCTTGACCCCCGCCACGGTCGTTCCGCAGGCGGCGACCTTCGCCGGGTCGCCGGTCACCTCGACCATCGGGGTGTAGGCGGCGCCGTCCCGCTCGGCCCGCGCCGTGGCGCTGTGGCCGCCGGCGCTGAGGGTGGCCTGGTCGCCCTGTGCCGCGCGGCTGATCCGGGCCCAGGCGGTGTGGCAGACCTTGCTGTAGCGGACCTCTATCACCGCACGGCCCGCCTTTCCGCGGGACGGGGTGATGGCGTGCTGCCCGCCGCACCCCATGTCCTCCGGGTCCTTGCCCACACAGCCGGCGCCGGTGCAGCGCACCCCGGCGGGCAGGGCCTGCTCCGCGCTCGGAGCGGCCGCGGGCCGGGTCGCCTCCTTCTTGGCCGGGCCGGTGCCGGGGTTCAGCAGCAGTACGGCAGCGCCGGCCACCAGCGCCGCACCGACCGCACCGACCACGGCGAACATGACCGTCCGGCCACGGCTGCCGCGCCGGGCAGCCGGGCTCGGGGCCGCGGGCGCCGCGGCGGCCGGGGAACGGTCCGCTGCCGCCGCCCATTCGGGAAAGTCCGCGGCCGACGGGAGGTCCGTGCGCCGTGGTTGGGGGGCCTGCGGCATCGCTGCCGTCCCGGGAGCCTCCGAGGCCGGTGCGGACTTCGCGGACTTCTTCGCGGACTTCGCGCCCTTCGCCGGGGGTTCGGCCGCGGGCTGGTCGGTGTCCCACCCCAGCGCGGCACGCGCCTGGGCCACGCTGATCGCTTCCATGGTGACGTCCTGCCGCATCTCCGCGCGGCTCCAGGCCCGTTCGGCCAGCTCCCACAGCGTGGTGAGGTGGGCGGGCTGTGCGCCGGTCGTCTCGGCGAGCGCGACCACGGCGCGCAGCGGTGGCAGCAGCCGCCCGTTGAGATAGCGCTCCCAGGACGTTTTGCTGTAGCCCGTGGCGTCCGCGACGGCGGCCACACTCAGTCCGCTGCGGTCCACGAGCCTGCGCAGCTGACCGGCGAACTCCCGCACCTGCGGATCCAGTTCCTCCGGAAGCGCCTTCCAGCGAGGCATTGCCTCCCCCTATTCCCCACTCACGTGCCCGAGCGCGGCTCCCCCGGACCGCCCTCCTTGCTCCCCGTAAGGACGCCCCCGGCCAGGACGGCAATCCCCTTTCACAGGCGCACGGGAGCATTTGGGCATACGTCACCCCTCCGTGCGCCCCGTGACCCCTGCAGTGTGGCATTTCCGTCGGAGTCCGGACGACTTCCGTACGTATCCTGACAAGAACCGGCCAGGATGGTGTCAATATAAGCCGCGCTCAGGCACTATGCCGCGAAGCACTCCTTGGGCCCGCCCCCCGCCGGATAGAGACACAGAAGGACGCCCTCGGGCCCGCGGGCCGCTGCCATCGGTGTGACGAGGGAGGCCTCGGCGTCGAACCGGTCCAGCACCCGCACCGATCGCGGTGTCACCCCCGGCACCACGACCTCGACCCGGTCCCCGATCCGGCCGTGCCTGACCCGCCCCCAGGCCGCGCCGCACCGTGTGCTGTAGCGGAGCTGCACCTGCTCTCCCCCGGACGCGGTGCGCTCCACGGGCGTCCGCACCAGGTCCGGGAGGTCGCAGCGCATCGACTCCGGGTCCTGGCCGTCGCACGCCCGCGCCCGGCAGCCGGTCACCTCGGAGGGCCCGGGCTCGGCATCCACCACCGGGCCGCCGCCACCGGCCCCCGCCCAGAGGGCCAGCGCCACGAGGACCGCCACCCCGCCGGCACCGGCACCGGCCGCCACGCCCGCCACCCGCCGTGACAGCCGCGGCGCGACCTGCCCCCGCCGGGCCGTGGCGCCTCCGTCCGCCGCGGGCACGGCCACCTCAGCCCCGGCCGCACCCGGCGCACTTGCCTCACCCGGCCCGCCGGGGGCCGCGCTCCCCCCGCCCCGGACCTGCGCCGCGCCCGACCGGCCCCGTCCGCTCCAGGCCGCGTCCGCCAGCTCCCACAGCGCCACCAGCCGTCCGGCCGGCTCCTCCGCCAGTCGGCACAGCGACTCGACCGCGTCCCGCGGCGGCAGCTTCTTCCCGTTGAGATAGCGCTCCCAGGACGACTTGCTGTACGAGGTCCGGGCGGCCAGCGCGGCCAGGCTCAGCCCCGTGCGCGCCCGTAACTCCCGTAGCCTCGCGGCCAGCCGGGCACTCTCGACCCCGTCCCGCAGCTCACTGCCGGGCCCGCTCACCCGCGCAGCGCCTTCCAGGTGGCGGGGCCCACGGTCCCGTCCGTGGGCAGCCCCGATCCGGCCTGCAGACGCTGTACGGCGCGGCGGGTCCGGCCGCGGACGATGCCGTCCACCGCGCCCGGGTCGTACCCCTGGTGGTGCAGCAGACACTGTGCCTCGACGACGGCCCAGCCCTCCGCGCCGCTGCCCAGGACCTCCGTATCCGTACGGCTGTGTCCGGCGTACAGGACGCCGCCCCGGCGCTGGACACGGCAGCCGAAGACCTCCCCCGGCCGGTGCGTGAACTCCGGTGCGGCACCGGGGGCAGGGCCGGCCAACGCGGCGCCCGCACCGCGCCAGGCGCCCGAGTGGCCCTGCCAGGGACGGAGGGCCGGCAGCGCCACCCCGGCCACCACGAGCACGGCCAGCGCGCCCAGGACGAGCGACCCGAGCGGCACCCGTCGGCCGGCCCCGGATACGGTGGGTACCGGCGCCCCGTCACCCGCCGCCCGCGGTGGGGGACCGCTCCGGTCCTGCGGGAGCGGCGGCCGGGCTTCCGGGAGCCGGACTTCCCGCGGCCGGGCTTCCGGCGTCGGCCGGCCGGCGCTCCAGGCCTGTGCGGCGACCTCGTGCAGCGCCAGCAGCCGGGGCACATCGGCCCCGCAGAGCCGCCCCAGCGCCTCCACGGCACCGGCCGGCGGCAGCTTCTTCCCGTTGAGATAACGCTCCCAGGACGACTTGCTGTACGAGGTCCGGGCGGCCAGCGCGACCAGGCTCAGCCCGCTGTGGTCCTTCAACCTCCGTAGCTGTACGACCAGTTGCCGCACCCGATGGTCCAGCGATGCGGGCAGCCCGCTCCAACGCGACATGTCCCACCCCATACGCGTTCGTTCTCCCCCGAGGCCATGGCCCCCTTTGTCGCCGATGATGGCGCGGATGCCCCCTCCGTTTCTGCCCTTTGCCGCTCCGCGCGCTGTCCGGGACAGTGTCCGGGCCTCTCCCCGTCCCACCGAAGCCTCCGGAGCGGTGCCGTCCCCGCAGGTCAGCGGCTGGGACATCCCACGGCGTCCCCACCGGGGCGGTTGCCGTGGCCGGACACGGCAGGTGGGCGCAGAGTCGGTGGCGCAACAGCCGGCGGCGCGGTCGACCTCGCGCCGCCTCCGCCGTACACGGGGAGGAACCCACACCATGAACGTCCGCAAGCGCATCGCCCTCACCGCGGCCGCCGCGGCCGTCTCCGGAGGCCTGGCACTGGCCCCGGCCGCGGGCGCGTCCGCCGCCCCCGCACCGGCCGGGCACGGCTCGGTCACCGTCCAGCGGGCACCGGCCAACTGCCCCCGCGGCTATCTGTGCGTCTACCCGAAGTTGAACTTCAAGGGCACACCGAAGAAGGTCAGGTCGAACAACCGGAACCTCCAGCACTACGGCGGCGCCTTCAACTGGCCGCTGTCCGCGTACAACAACGGCACCCAGTGCAGCGTGACCGTCTACCAGAAGGCCAACTACCGGGGCCAGCACGCAAAACTGAACCGCGGCACCGGCTGGAAGGCCATCGGCGGCAACCTCCTGACCATCTACTCCAACAAGTGGTGCGTGCGCTGACCCGGCCGGACCGGTAGTGCACTTCGTCACAGCACGGCGGCGGCCCGCCTCCTCCAGAGGGGAGGGGCGGGCCGCCGTTTTGGGGTGTGTGTTTCCCTAGCGCACCGTGAAGTGCACGATGTCGTCCAGGAACGGGATATGGATCCACGGCTTGGGCTGCACCATCAGCGACAGCATCGTGATCACGAAGCCGAGCAGACCGTACGTCGCCATGTCCGTGAAGCGGGAGCGGACGGCCAGCATCCCCACCGACGGCAGCGCCCATCGCAGCACCGCACCGGCCAGCAGGGAGAGCCCGATCACCATCGTCCCGATACGGAACGCGTCGAGCGCCACGAGCAGCAGGCCGACCGCGACCCCGCCCATGACGCTGAGCAGCGGCCACTGCCGGGCGGGCGCGGGGTAGCCGCCCGAGGTCGCGCGGCCGCCGCCTTCCGGCCGGGCGGTGTCGCGGGTGAGCGTCGGAAAGCGGCGCGAGGAGCGCTGCGGCTCGGAGGCTCCATCCGAATGCGCTTCGGCACCCATGGCGGGCAGCCCCTTCCGGTGTCCGGATACGTCTGTCGAAGACAAGGGTCTCAGGTTCCGCCGCGGTCAGCCGGCCGCGCGCTCGGCGGCCTCGACGACGTTGACCAGCAGCTGGGCGCGGGTCATCGGGCCGACACCGCCCGGGTTGGGGGCGACCCAGCCGGCCACCTCGGCGACGCCCGGGTGCACATCGCCGACGATCTTGCCGGCCTCGTCACGGCTGACGCCGACGTCCAGGACGGCAGCGCCGGGCTTGACGTCCTCGGGCTTGATGATGTGCGGCACACCGGCCGCGGCGACGATGATGTCGGCCTGCTTGAGGTGCGAGGACAGATCACGGGTGCCGGTGTGGCACTGGGTCACCGTGGCGTTCTCGGACTTGCGGGTCAGCACCAGCGGCATCGGGCGGCCGATGGTGATCCCGCGGCCGACGACCACCACATGGGCGCCCTTGATCTCGACCTCGTGGCGCCGCAGCAACTGCACGATGCCGTACGGGGTGCACGGCAGCGGGCCCTCGATGCCGAGCACCAGCCGGCCCAGGCTCATCGGGTGCAGCCCGTCGGCGTCCTTGGCCGGATCCATCAGCTCCAGGACGCGGTTGGCGTCGATGCCCTTGGGGAGCGGGAGTTGGACGATGTAGCCGGTGCAGGCGGGGTCCTCGTTCAGCTCCCGTACGACCGCCTCGATCTCTTCCTGGGTGGCGGTCTCCGGCAGCTCGCGCTGGATCGAGGCGATGCCGACCTGGGCGCAGTCGCGGTGCTTGCCGTTGACGTACCAGCGGCTGCCCGGGTCGTCGCCGACCAGGAGGGTGCCGAGGCCGGGCTGCACGCCCTTGGCCTTCAGCGCGGCCACGCGGGTGGCGAGCTCGGACTTGATAGCGGCTGCGGTGGCCTTGCCATCCAGAATCTGGGCAGTCATGCCCCCCATCCTCCCGGATGAGGGCGGCAACGTTCCAATCAGGGCATGCGGGGCGCCCGTGGCCGGAATTGATCATTGCACTTGCACAACAGTGAGCAACCTTGACTGGACAGAGTGAATGCGCAACTAGAAGGATTGACACGCAGTGCCGCAGGCTTCGTCGGGGGGTGGCCAGTGAAACCTGTTTTTCCTCCCAGTCATGCCGCGTCGTCCGCGACTGAACACAACGGAGGAAAACAGCAGTGAGCTTTGGTGACCCGAACAACCCTTACGGCCAGCAGCCGCAGGCACCGCAGGGCCCGTACGGCCAGCAGCCCCCGGTCCCGCCCCAGGGTCAGCCGGGCTACGGCTACCCCCAGCAGGCTCCCCAGCAGCAGCCGTACGGCTACCCCCAGCAGCAGGCCGTCCCGCAGCAGCAGGGTTACGGCTACCCGCAGCAGGCGGCCGCGCCCTACGGCCAGCCGATGCCTGGCATGGGCATGCCCACCGGCTACGCGAGCTGGGGTGCCCGGGCAGGCGCCCTCCTGCTCGACGGCCTGATCATCGGCGCGGTGCCGATGATCCTGTACATCATCAGCATTGTCATCGCGGCCAGCTCCGGCTCGGTCACCCCGGACTACTCCAGCTGCTCAACGGGCGACTACACCTGCATGCAGAACGCGGCCAACGAGGCCACGGCGAGCAGCACTCCGGTGGGCGCCATCATCTTGTCGGTCCTCGCGTGGCTGCTCATGATCGGCGGGACCTTCTTCCTCATCGCGAAGGAAGGCAGCACCGGCCAGACCCCGGGCAAGAAGGCGCTGGGCGTCAAGGTGGTCAAGGAGTCCACTGGCCAGCCCCTCGGCTTCGGCATGACGTTCGTGCGGTACCTCTGCCGCTACCTCAACGGTCTGCTGTGCGGCATCGGCTGGCTGTGGCCGCTGTGGGACGACAAGAACCAGACGTTCGCGGACAAGATGGTCGCCACGGTGGCCGTCGCGACCAAGTAGGCCGGCACGGGCCGCCGACAACAGGCCGGCCCGACGCCACCACCCCGAAGGCCCCCTCGCAACAGCGCGATCGGGGCCTTCGCGGCTTTACGGACAGCGGGTCCCGCCCCGCGGAGCACGACGGAAGCCGGTTGGCCTACCGTCCCTTACATCGCTGATATCCGCTCAAGACGCTTGAAGGACGCCGCTCGTGAGCTACCCCAACCAGAACCCTTACGGTCCACCGCCGGGTCAGCAGCCCCAGCAGCCCCACTACGGCTACCCCCAGCAGCCGCAACCGCCGTCACCGTACGGCCCGTACCCGGGCGGCGGCGGGATGCCCGGTATGCAGATGCAGTACCCGACGGTCATGCCCGGCGGGGTCAAGGCCGCCCGGGTGATGCTGTTCGTGCTCTCGGGCCTGAACCTCATCGGCCTGGTCCTCGCGGTGATGGGGCTGGGCGGCGTCAGCAAGGCCTCGCACGAGGCCACGCTGGACACCGCCGCCGACAACATCACGGCGATGAACGTCGGCAAGGGCCTGCTGATCGCGGTGATCGTGATCATCGTGGTCTTCACCGCGACCGCGATCACGCTGGCCCTGCAGTTCGCCAACGGCGGCAGCGGGGTCCGCGCCGGCACCATCGTCTTCGGTGTCGCCAACATCATGCTGAGCCTGTTCACGTTCCCGATCGGCCTGGTGCACACGGTCCTCGGCATCCTGGTGCTGGTCTTCGTCGCCAAGGACGAGGGCAACGCCTGGTTCAGCCGGCCGCGTTACTGACCGCAGCGGGCACGAGCGACCGAGGGCCGCACCCCCGAGCGGGGGTGCGGCCCTCCGGGCATCCGCGGCTCAGTGGAAGAAGTGCCGCGTCCCCGTGAAGTACATCGTCACGCCGGCCTTCTTCGCGGCCTCGACGACCAGCTCGTCACGGACCGAACCGCCGGGCTGGACCACGGCCTTGATGCCGGCGGCCGTCAGGATCTCCAGGCCGTCCGGGAACGGGAAGAACGCGTCCGAGGCGGCGTACGCACCCTGTGCGCGCTCCTCGCCCGCCCGCTCGACCGCGAGCTTCGCGGAGTCGACGCGGTTGACCTGGCCCATGCCGACGCCGACCGAGGCACCGTCCTTGGCGAGCAGGATCGCGTTGGACTTGACCGCGCGGCAGGCCTTCCAGGCGAACGCCAGCTCCGCGAGCTCGGCGGCGGACAGCGCCTCGCCGGTGGCCAGCGTCCAGTTGGCCGGGTCGTCGCCCTCGGCCTGGAGCCGGTCGGTGACCTGCAGCAGCGCGCCGCCGTCAACGGGCTTGACCTCTACGGGGTTCGACGGCGCTTCGGCGCAGCGCAGCACGCGGATGTTCTTCTTGCGGGCGAGGATCTCGACCGCGCCGTCCTCGTAGCCGGGGGCCACGATGACCTCGGTGAAGATGTCGGCGACCTGCTCGGCCATCGCCACGGAGACCGGGCGGTTGACGGCGATGACGCCGCCGAAGGCGGAGAGCGGGTCACAGGCGTGCGCCTTGCGGTGCGCCTCGGCGACATCCGCGCCGACCGCGATACCGCAGGGGTTGGCGTGCTTGATGATCGCGACGCAGGGCTCGGTGTGGTCGTACGCGGCCCGGCGCGCGGCGTCGGTGTCCGTGTAGTTGTTGTACGACATCTCCTTGCCGTGCAGCTGCTCGGCCTCCGCGAGCCCGCCGCTGCCGTCCACGTACAGCGCGGCGCCCTGGTGCGGGTTCTCGCCGTACCGCAGGACGTTCTTGCGGGAGTAGGTGGCGCCGAGGAACTCGGGGAAAGCGGCGTCGTCGGCTGCGTAGTCGTCCACGAACCAGGAGGCGACGGCCACGTCGTACGCCGCGGTGTGCTGGAAGGCCTCCGCCGCCAGCCGCTTGCGCTCGGCCAGTCCGAAGCCGCCGTCGGCGACGGCCTTGAGGACGTCCCCGTAACGGGCGGGGTTGACGACGATGGCGACCGACGGGTGGTTCTTGGCGGCGGCGCGGACCATCGAGGGGCCGCCGATGTCGATCTGCTCCACACACTCGTCGGGGGTGGCGCCGGAGGCGACGGTCTCCCGGAACGGGTAGAGGTTGACGATCACCAGGTCGAAGGGCTCGACCCCGAGATCGGACAGCTGCTGCCGGTGGTCCTCCAGGCGGAGGTCGGCCAGGATGCCGGCGTGCACCTTCGGGTGCAGGGTCTTGACCCGGCCGTCGAGGCACTCGGGGAAACCCGTCAGCTCCTCGACCTTGGTGACCGGCACCCCGGCCGCGGCGATCTTCGCGGCCGTCGATCCGGTGGAGACGAGCTGGACGCCCGCCGCGTGCAGACCCTGTGCCAGCTCCTCCAGCCCGGACTTGTCGTAGACGCTGACCAGCGCGCGGCGGATGGGCCGCTTCGTGCCTTCGGTGGCGGTCACGAGATACGTACCTTTCGTCCCTCAATGCGGTAGCCGTGCCGGGCCAGATGCCCCACGACCTCGACGAGCAGCGATCGCTCGACTTCCTTGATGCGCTCATGCAGCGCGGATTCGTCGTCCTCGTCCCGGACCTCGACCACGCCCTGGGCGATGATCGGGCCGGTGTCGACACCGTCGTCGACGAAGTGGACGGTGCATCCGGTGACCTTCGCGCCGTACGCGAGCGCATCGCGCACGCCATGGGCACCGGGAAAGCTCGGCAGCAGCGCCGGGTGGGTGTTGACGGTGCGGCCGCCGAAGCGGGCGAGGAACTCCTTGCCCAGGATCTTCATGAAACCGGCCGAGACCACCAGATCGGGCTCGTACGCGGCGGTCGCCTCGGTGAGGGCCGCGTCCCAGTCCGCACGGCTGTCGTAGTCCTTGACCCGGCAGATGAATGTCGGGAGCCCCGCGGACGCGGCGCGCTCCAGGCCCGCGATGGCGCCCCGGTCGGCGCCGACGGCCACGATCTCGGCCCCGTACGCCTCCGGGCCCTGCGCGGCGATGGCGTCCAGCAGCGCCTGCAGGTTCGTCCCGGAACCGGAGACGAGGGCGACGATGCGGGCGGGGCGAACGGGCTGGGCGGGGGGTGGGGAGGAAGCCACGGCGGGGCTCTTTTCCGATCTCGCGTGCTTTGTGTGGTCGTACAAGACTGCGGGTACCGCAGATCCGGGGAACCCTACGAAGGCGCCGACCGTCAGCAACGATACCGGCACACCGCGCGGCCCCCACGGGACGGGGGCGGGCCCGGGAGGTAGCGTCAGGCGTAAGACTGCATGCAGTTCGTGGTAACCGCGCGCCGGCCGCTGAGGTCCGCGCGCGGACGAGACAAGGGGAAGACTCACTCCAGATGACGGACCGACGCCGCCGCGCGGCCCTCCTGCTCCCTCTGCCCGCCACCTCCCCCGGGGTGGTGCTGCTGCCGCGGGAGCGCAAGTCGTCGTCCTCGTCGCCGGAGCCCACCGCCCCGGATTCCCCGGGCACCGAGCAGGACAACCCCTTCGCCCCGCCGCCGGCCGGCGCCCCCGACCAGGCATGGCGGCCGCGCCACCGGTCCGGAGAGGACCGCGACGGCGACGGCGACGAGGAGCAGCCGCAGGACGAGCAGACGCCCAGCTGGGGCAACCAGTGGAGCCCCCGGCAGCCGGGCCGGCAGAGCGGCGGCTTCGGCAACCGGCCCGGCGGCCGCAACGGCCAGCAGGGCGGACCGGGTGGTTCCGGCGGACCCGGCGGCCCCGGCGGGCTGCGCTGGGACCCCACCGACCCCGCGCAGCGCCGGGCGCGCTATGCGCTGCTCGCCGGCATGTGGTCGTTCTTCTTCGTGCTGTTCAGCCTGCCGGAGGTCGCCCTGCTGCTGGGTGCGCTGGCGATCTACTGGGGCATCAGCTCGCTGCGGGCCAAGCCGGCCCCCGCGAAGGCCTCCGCCGCGGCGACCACCGCCGCCATGGAGGGCCGCCCCGCGCCCAGCGCCCAGCCCGACCGGGGGGACCGGCCCGGCGGCGCCCCGTCCGCGCCCGGCTCCACCCGGCCGCAGGTCACCTCGGCGATCGCGGGGCTGGTGACCGCGTCGCTGGCGCTGATGATGGTGGCCGCGACCTTCACCGTGCAGATCGTCTACCGCGACTACTTCGCCTGCGTGAACGACGCCCTGACGCAGTCGGCCGGCAAGTCCTGCGAGAACCTGCTCCCCAAGGAGCTGCGGCCGCTGCTGGGCACGCGGGAGTAGCGGGCGGCACTACGCGGGGCGGGCCGAGCCGGGCCGTCAGGCGTCTGCGGCTGCGTCGTGGCCGGTCGCGCCGTTCCCCGCGCCCCCACCGGGCGCCGCCGCACCGCACCGGGCTGCGGCGAGGCCGCTCAGCGCGTCCGCGCCGTCGCTGTCTTGCTTGAGGCCGCCGCCGTCCTCCGGGGCGCTGTTGTGCGGGGCGCCGTTCTGGGCACCGTTCTGCTCACCGTCGTCGCCCGTCTTGCCGTCCGCGCCGTCCGCGCCGGCCGCCGCATCGCCGCCCCCGCCCTTCGGGGCCCCCGTCTCGGGCCCGGCCGCCTCTTGCCCGGCCGTCTCGGTCTCCCGTCGTGGGGCGCGCAGCCACCAGAACCGGAGCGCGACCGCGACCGGGATGCCGGTCAGGGCGGTCCAGGCCGCGGTCGCCAGGCCCGTACGCCACCAGCTCGGGCCGAAGGCGGCGAGGGCGCCGGTGCCCAGGGCGCCGCCGGCGAGGCCCGCCAGCACGGCCATGACCACGCCGCAGGCGCCGGCCCCCAGGGCCGCCACACAGGCCGTCGGCCACCAGGACCAGGGCGCGCCCGGGGAGTCCGGCGCGGTCGCGGAACGGGCCACCTGACGGGCGAGCAGTACCCCGGCCGCCACGGGGACGACGGCCACCGCCCAGGTCAGCGGGTTTCCGGGGCCGGCGTCCGGCAGCCCGCTGAGCAGTGGCAGCTGCGGCAGCACGGGGTGCGCCGAGGTTCCCAGCGGGGCGACCGTGCTGCCCGCGCCCACCGTGAAACCCGGCCCCAGGCCGTAGGCGGCGCCCCAGACCGCCGCGTTCGGGAGCAGGGCGAGGCACAGCAGCAGCACCGTGGCGCGACCCGCCCAGTCGGGCGCCAGCTGGAGGAGGTCGTGGTGCACCCGGCCGGCGTGCAGGCCGAGCGAGAGCAGGGTGAGCAGTCCACCGGCGGCGAGCAGGGCGCCGAGGGCGGCGCCGGCGGCCCGGCAGACGGTCCCCCGGCGGGCGGCGGCGACCGGGGAGCCGCCGAGGAAGGCCCGCAGCCGGCGCGGCGCCCTGGAGCGGGCTTGAAGGATCTTGGCGGGCAGCAGCTCGGTGCCGGGGTGGCGGAGGAGGCGCCAGGCCGTGCCGGCGAGGATGGCGGCCGTGGTGGCCGGTACGCACAGCAGCACGCTGAGCGGCTCGGCCTGCAGGCGTCCGTCGGAAGCGTAGAGCAAGGCGGCGGCCACGATCAGCAGATAGCCGGTGAGCAGCGCGCCGAGCAGGGTGCGCGGGGCGACCGTCCGGGCGGGGTCCGCGGCGCGGCCGGCGGCCGGGGCGGGGACGGGCGGACCGTCGACCGAGGTGGCCAGGGCGTGGCGGGCGGCCCGGTGGAGCAGCCAGACCGGGAGGACGGCGAGCAGCAGCGGGGTCACGGCGACCGGGGCGCCGGAGTGGGAGGTGGTGCGTACGAGGTCGCCGCCGTGCGCCAGCAGCCACAGGTCGGCGGCGAGATGCAGGGCCCGGGAGGGGCCGCTGTCGGGGTAGGGGGAGGCGACCCAGAGCAGGAGCACGGCGACCGTCAGCGCGCCGAGGCCGAGACCGGCGGCCGTCACACCGCCGAGGAAGGCCGCGCCGATCGCGGAGGAGCGCTGTGCGGCGGTCCGGCCGTGCGAGGACAACGTAGGGCCACGCTCGATCAACTGGCTCACGCCGCCATGCTGCCAACAAGACACCTTTCCGCCATGTACTGGCGAAATGCCCGACGTGTCGCGCTGCGCCGGTTGTGCGGGTTTTCCACACTGCTCTGTATGACCCAGCGCGAGCAGGCCGCCACCGCCTTCGACGATCTCCACACCCGGCACGCGGCGGCGCTGATGCAGCAGGCCTATCTGCTCACCGGGCGGCCGTGGCTCGCCCGGCGGGCCGTGGAGCGGGGGTTCCGGCTGGCCTGGCAGTGCTGGCCGGAGGTCGCGGTGGATCCGGATCCGGCGGGGTGGGTGCGGGCGGCGGTGTACGAGTACGCGCTGACGCCGTGGCACCAGCTGTGTCCCGGGCTGCGCACCGCCCGCGGCCCGCGGAAACCGTCGAAGGACGCCGGGCCGGACGGCGCGCTGCCGGCGGCCCTGCTGAGCCTGCCCGCCCCGTACCGCCGGGTCTTGCTGCTGCACGACGGGGTCGGGCTCGGCCTGGGCGCGACCGCGGCCGAGATCGAGGCGAGCACCCCGGCCGCGGCGGGGCGGCTGGCGCATGCGCGCGAGCGGATCGCCGCGCTGCTGCCGGAGCTGGGGCTCGACGGGCACCCGCCGGAGCGGCAGGGCGAGATCCTGCGGGACCGGCTTGCCGGGCCGCTGTCCGCGGTGGAGGTGACGCCGCGCGCGGCGGCGCACGTACGCGGCGGCAGCGAGCGCAGCGCCCGGCGGACCACCCGGGCGGCCTTCGGGGGGACCGGGCTGTTCGCGCTGGTGACGCTGGTGATGATGGCCCTCGCCCCGGACCACTCGACGCCGCCGCCGAAGCGGCCCCTGGCGACCGCGCCGCACACCCGGGTCTCACCGGCCCGGACCCATGGCGCGGCCACCCGGGAGCAGCGGGACGCGGCACGGGAGCGCAGAAACGCGGCGCGGGAGCAGGGGAACGCGGCCGTACGGAAGCGGCTCAGGGAGGCCCGGCTGGCCCCCGAGCTCCGCTGAGGCGGGTGGCACGCAGGGCGCCCCGCCCGGAACGGCCGCGGGCCCGCACCCCAGAGGGTGCGGGCCCGCGTCCGGTGCACTGCGCCGCAGGACGGGTCCGGCGGTGCGGGTCGCGCAATCAGCCGCCGAGGATCTCGCGGGCCAGTCGCGCGGTCTCCGACGGGGTCTTGCCGACCTTGACGCCGGCGGCCTCCAGGGCCTCCTTCTTCGCCTGGGCGGTGCCGGAGGAGCCGGAGACGATGGCGCCGGCGTGGCCCATGGTCTTGCCCTCGGGCGCGGTGAAGCCCGCGACGTAGCCGACGACCGGCTTGGAGACGTTGGCCTTGATGAAGTCGGCCGCACGCTCCTCGGCGTCGCCGCCGATCTCGCCGATCATGACGATCAGGTCGGTGTCGGGGTCGGCCTCGAACGCCTCAAGGGCGTCGATGTGCGTGGTGCCGATGACCGGGTCGCCACCGATGCCGACGGCCGAGGAGAAGCCGATGTCACGGAGCTCGTACATCATCTGGTAGGTCAGCGTGCCGGACTTCGACACCAGACCGATGCGGCCGGGCTTGGTGATGTCGCCCGGGATGATGCCGGCGTTGGACTGGCCGGGGGTGATCAGGCCGGGGCAGTTCGGGCCGATGATCCGGGTCTTGTTGCCCTTGGCCTTCGCGTACGCCCAGAAGGCGGCGGAGTCGTGGACCGCGATGCCCTCGGTGATCACGACGGCGAGCGGGATCTCGGCGTCGATCGCCTCGACGACGGCGGCCTTGGCGAAGGCCGGCGGCACGAAGAGCACGGACACGTCGGCGCCGGTCTTCTCCATCGCCTCGGCGACGGAGCCGAAGACGGGTACCTCGGTGCCGTCGAAGTCGACGCTCGTGCCGGCCTTGCGCGGGTTCACACCGCCGACGATGTTGGTGCCGTCACCGAGCATCAGCTTGGTGTGCTTCATGCCAGTGGCACCGGTCATGCCCTGGACGATGACCTTGCTTTCCTTGGTCAGGAAGATAGCCATGGTTGTTGTGTCCTCGTCCTTTACTTAGCAGCCAGCTCGGCGGCCTTGTCGGCCGCGCCGTCCATGGTGTCCACACGCTGCACCAGCGGGTGGTTGGCCTTCGACAGGATCTCGCGGCCGAGCTCCGCGTTGTTGCCGTCGAGACGCACGACCAGGGGCTTGTTGACGTCCTCGCCCTTGGACTTGAGGAGCTCCAGGGCCTGGACGATGCCGTTGGCGACCTCGTCACAGGCGGTGATGCCACCGAAGACGTTGACGAACACGGACTTGACGTCCGGGTCGCCGAGGATGATCTCCAGGCCGTTCGCCATGACCTCGGCGGAGGCGCCGCCACCGATGTCGAGGAAGTTGGCGGGCTTGACGTTGTCGTGCTTCTCGCCGGCGTAGGCGACGACGTCCAGGGTGCTCATGACGAGACCCGCGCCGTTGCCGATGATGCCGACCTGGCCGTCGAGCTTGACGTAGTTCAGACCCTTGGCCTTGGCCGCAGCCTCGAGCGGGTTGGCTGCGTCCTTGTCCTCCAGCGCCTCGTGCTCCGGCTGGCGGAACTCGGCGTTGGCGTCCAGGGAGACCTTGCCGTCGAGGGCGATGACCTCACCGCTGGCGACCTTGGCGAGCGGGTTGACCTCGACGAGGAGCGCGTCCTCGTCGATGAAGGTCTTCCACAGCGTCACCAGCACGTCGGCGACCTTGTCGGCCACCTCGGCCGGGAACTTCGCCTGGGCGACGATCTCCTGGGCCTTCTCCTTGGTGACACCCTCGTTGGCGTCGACCGGGACCTTGGCGAGCTCGTCGGGGCGGGTGGCCGCGACTTCCTCGATGTCCATGCCGCCGGCCACGGAGGCCATGGCCAGGAAGGTGCGGTTGGTGCGGTCGAGGAGGTACGAGACGTAGTACTCCTCGACGATCTCCGGCGCGGTCTCGGCGATCATCACCTTGTGGACCGTGTGGCCCTTGATGTCCATGCCGAGGATGTCCGTCGCCCGGGCGACAGCCTCGTCCGGGGTGCCGGCCAGCTTGACGCCGCCGGCCTTGCCGCGGCCGCCGACCTTCACCTGGGCCTTGACGACAGACTTGCCGCCCAGCCGCTCGGTCGCCTCGCGGGCCGCCTCAGGCGTGTCGATGACTTCACCGGCCAGCACCGGTACACCGTGCTTGGCGAAGAGGTCCCTCGCCTGGTACTCGAACAGGTCCACGCGCGTCCGTCCCTTGTCTTCTCAGAATCGCCGTAGTGATCGCGGTTCGTTCGTCTGCGATGGGCGTGCCGCGAAGGGCAACGTGACGGCGCTGTCACTGAGGGAGGCGTACACGGTGACCGGATACGCGGCATGTCCGTCCCGCAGGTTATCGCCGCAGGACGTGAGGCCCTAAATCGCAGATCACACTCCAGCGGTGATTACCATCACAGATCTTTTGGCCAAGTTACGCCTCCCTGAGATTTCCGCATGTTCTCGGGTGGTTTTCCTCCGTCCCGAGGGCTTATGTGGCGGGAGGCGCCTCCCGGCCCCGTCCGGGGGCCGACGCGGTTGTCACTCGCCGTGCACTCCGGCGTCGCGCGAGGTTCGCGATCTCCTCCCGGTACGCCCCCGTGCGCCCCGTCTCAGGTGATTTCGGTTCCGGTGACGCGGGAATCCGTTTGGGAAGAAGCTGCGACTCCTAGGCACAAGACCTCCGCAGGGGGTGTCCGGAAAGGACTCTTGACCCTTCAACTCCCCTCTGCGGACACTGTGTTGAGCACTTACGCATACTTACGCATCAGGAGTCACAAGCTTCGGGCTTGGTCCCGTGCAGGTCGGTCGGCAGACCGCTTTGCACCGGGTGCAGACGGGGGAACTTGATGAGTAGTGGGGGGATGCGTGGCCGCGGGCAGGGGCGGTCGCGAGGCCTCCCGCATCCGCTCTCCCTCCCCCTTTCTCGATTTCTTGGTGTCCTCACACTCGGTGCCCGAAGGGATTGGAGGGGGAATGCCGACACATACGACCTATCCCGGCGTTTATGTCGAAGAGCTTCCCAGCAGCATCCGCAGCATCACCACCGTCACCACATCCGTGACCGCTTTCGTCGGCCACACCCGGCGCGGACCGCTCAACCAGCCCGTGCAGATCACCAGCTTCGCCGACTTCGAGCGCCGCTTCGGCGGTCTGACCTCGCAGAGCCCGGTCGCGTACGCCGTCCACCAGTTCTTCGGCAACGGCGGCGCCGTCGCCGTGATCGTCCGGGTCACCAAAGCCGGCAGCGGCAAGGAAGCCCAGGTCACCCTGGAGTCCACCGAGGGTCACAGCCAGTGCCCGGTGCTGGAGGTGCACGCCAAGGAGCCGGGCGTGTGGGGCTCCGGCCTGCGGGTGGCCGTCGACCACGACACTCCCGCCGAAGGCGCTTCGGGCCACCCCTCTCCCTGCGAGACCTTCAACCTCCAGGTCCTGGACGCCCACGGCACCGCCCGTGAGTCCTTCGCCGGCCTGTCCATGGACCCCGGCCACGGCCACTTCGCCGAGACGGTGATCAACGCCGGCTCCTCGCTGATCCGCGTCCGGGTCGTCGGCGAGGGCCGCCCGGACCCCTCCGGCACCGTCTCCAAGGCCTTCCACCACGAACTCCCCGATCTGAACGTCGCGTTGACGGTGAAGATCGGCGAGGTGGAGCGGGAGTTCACCCTCTACGACCCGGACTGCGACGGGGAGCCGCCGTGCACGGTCGCCGAGCTGGCGCTGCTGCTGGAGCACAAGCTGCGCGCCCTGCCGGACGCCCCGGGCAAGCACGCCTTCGCGGGCGCCGAGGTCACCGCGTTCGGCCGCCGCATCCAGGTCGTGGCCGGGTCCACCGACCCCGGCGACGTGGTGCGGTTCCTCGGCGAATGCGCCAATGACCTGGGCCTGGAGGCCTCCGTCAACCCGCCGGTCTTCCCGCTGTGCGGCGGCGAGGACGGCGAGCCGCCCGGACCGCGCGACCTGATCGGCAGCGAGGCCCGCAAGAGCGGTCTGCAGGCGCTGCGCGAGGTCGCGGACGTCAATCTGCTGGCGCTGCCCGAGCTGGCCTCCTACGAGTCCACCGAGGACATGATCACGGTGCTGTCGGCGGCCGGGCGGCTGTGCCGGGAGCGGCGGATCTTCCTGCTCGTCGACGCCCCCGCGGCCTGGAGCGGCGTGGACGCCGCCCGCGCCGGTATCGCCGCCTTCACCCCCGTCCGCAGCAACCACTCCGGCCTGTACTTCCCGCACCTCCAGCTCACCGACCCGCTCACCGGCCGGCTGCGCTCCTTCCCGCCGTGCGGCGCCGTCGCGGGTGTCATCGCCCGTACGGACAGCGAGCGCGGTGTCTGGAAGGCACCGGCCGGCACCGAGGCCCGGCTGGCCGGGGTCCACTCCCTGTCGGTCAGGCTGACGGACCGGGAGAACGGCCTGCTCAACCCGCTCGGGGTGAACTGTCTGCGCACCCTCCCGATGGTCGGCCCGGTGATCTGGGGCGCCCGCACCCTCGAAGGCGCGGACGCACTGGACAGCGAGTGGAAGTACGTGCCCGTACGCCGCCTCGCCCTGCACGTGGAGGAGAGCCTGCTGCGCGGTCTGCAGTGGGTGGTCTTCGAGCCCAACACCGAGCAGCTGTGGCAGCAGATCCGGCTCAACGCCTCGGCGTATCTGCACTCGCTCTTCGAGAAGGGCGCGTTCAAGGGCAGCACCCCGCGCCAGGCGTACTTCGTCAAGTGCGACAAGGACACCACGACCGACGCGGACATCGACCGCGGCATCGTCAACGTCGTCGTCGGCATCGCGCCGGTCAAGCCAGCGGAGTTCGTGATCGTCAAGATCCAGCAGATGGCCGGCCAGTTCGACGTCTGACCACCCGCAGGCACAGGACGTGACCGCAGAGGACGTGAAGGAATCCGATGGCTGAGTTTCAGATCAACGCCCATCGCTTCGACCCGTACAAGAACTTCAAGTTCCTGGTCCTGTGGGACGGTCGTACGGTCGCGGGCATCAGCAAGATCAGCCCGCTGAAGCGCACCACCGAGGTCGTCAAGCACCGGCACGGCGGCGACCCCAGCTCCCCGCGCAAGTCCCCGGGCCGCTCCGAGTTCGAGGGCATCACCCTGGAACGCGGTGTCACCCACGACCCGGAGTTCGACCGCTGGGCCAACAAGGTCTGGCAGGTCGGCGCGGGCCTCGGCGCCGAGGTGTCGCTGGCCGACTTCCGCAAGGACCTGGTGATCCAGGTCCTCAACGAGGCCGGTCAGGTCGCCGTCTCGCACAAGATCTACCGCTCCTGGCCGAGCGAGTACCAGGTCCTGGGCGAGCTGGACGCCAACGCCAACGCCGTCGCCATCCAGAGCCTGAAGCTGGAGTGCGAGGGCTGGGAGCGGGACTACGAGGTACCGGAGCCGACCGAGCCGTCGTTCACCCATCCGGCCTGACCCGGCCCGTACGGCACATCGCGTACCCAGCACCCGGCTGGTACGCCACGGCACCTGCACCGGACGAGGTGAGGAATGACGGTCACCGGGCCCGCGGAACTGCTGGCCACCTGGGAGGCCGGGCTGGCGCGGCAGGGCGGCGACCGGGCCCTGCTGCTGCACCGGGCGGCCCGCCCCGGGGCCGGCGCCGACGCACTGCTGTCGGTGCCGCCCGGGGAGCGGGCTGCCGATCTGTTCGCGCTGCGCCGGGCGCTGTTCGGCGAGCGGATGCAGATCACGCTCGACTGCGCCGACGAGGACTGCGCGGCGGCGATGGAGTTCGAGCTCGACGCGGCCGGGCTGGGCGCCCGGCCCCAGGTGCCCGAGGACGGTCTGCGGGTGGCGGAGGGCGACTGGACGGTGGTGTTCCGGCTGCCGTCGGTCGCCGATCTCACCGCGGTGGCGTCCCTGGCGGCCGGTGCGGAGGAGGCCCGGCGGCTGCTGGGCGCCCGCTGTGCCCGTTCGGCGCGGCGGGACGGGCGGCCGGCCACGGACGAGGAGCTGGCGGCGCTGCCCGAGGCGGTGCTGAAGCGGTTCGCCGAGGCGGCCGAGCGGGCGGACCCGGCCGCCGAGGTGGTGCTGAACATCGCCTGCCCGGAGTGCGGTGCCGCCACCCCGGCGGAGCTGGACATCGCCGCCTACCTGTGGACCGAACTCGACGTCTGGGCCCGCGATGTGCTCCTGGACGTCCACCTGCTCGCCTCGGCCTACGGCTGGAGCGAGCCCCAGATCCTGGCGCTGAGTCCGCTGCGCCGCCGTTACTACCTGGAGCTGTGCGCAGATGCCTGACTACTTCGACCGGCTGCTGGCGCGGTACGCACCGTCGCCCGGGGGCGCCTTTCCCGGCAGCGGCCGCGCCGACCGGGCCGGGCGCACCCTCGTACAGCCCCGGCTGCCGGGGCCGTTCGAGCGGATCGAGGCGCTGTCCGGCCCCTCCGCCGAACCGGACGGACCGGCGCCGCACGCTCCGCGGGCGCCCCGGCCCGCGCGCTCCGAGGAGGGGCGGATCCGCTACGAGCGGGAGATCAGGACCACCGAGCGGCAGACCGTCCTGCGGACCGAGGTCCCCCGGCAGGACGAGGACCCGGACCCCTCCGAGCATCAACTACGCCCGGCGAACGCGCTGTTGAGGCCCGCGGTGGACCCGGCGCCGCGGCCCGGCCCGCCCGGCGCCGTCCGTGCCCAGCGGACGGCAGGGACGCGGACCGGCGACGACCGGGCCGCACGTCCGACGGCGTCCACACTCGTCCTGCCGGGCTTCGACACCGCGCCCCTCGCCCCGGTCACGCCGCTGCGGCCGCGCACCGACGAGCCGCCGACGGCCCGTCCGGCCGCCCGGACCACGGTAACCGGGCGGCGCGGGCAGCGGGCCGCCGAGCGGGTGGTGCACGTACAGATCGGCCGGCTCGAGGTGAGCGCGGCCGGTCCGGAGCGGCCCGCGGCGGACCGGCCGGCGCGTACGGAGCGCCGCGAGCCCACGCTGAGCCTCGCGGACTATCTGGCGCGCGGGGAGAGGACGCACTGACGGTGACGCACCACACGACCCGGCCGGGGCCGCACCCACAGGGAAGGGCTTCATGAGCAACGCACTCGCCGTCGCGACGGTCACCCAGGCCCTTGCGCTGCTGATCGAGCACCACCTCCACCCCGAGATCGATATGGCCGTCTCGGTGGAGACCCGTAAGCCGCCGGCCGATCCGCCGACGGAGCCGACGATCACCGTCTTCCTCTACCAGGTCAGCCACAACCCCTCGATGCGCAACAGCGACCTGGTCACCCGCGCCTCCGACGGGACGCTGCTGAAGCGGCCCGCCGCCGCACTCGATCTGCACTTCCTGATCAGTGCGTACGGCGAGGAGACCGAGCTGGTCGGGCAGCGGCTGATCGGCAGCGTGGTGCGCACCCTGCACGAAATCCCGGTACTGCCCCAGGAGTTGATCGAGGAAGCGGCGCGGCGTCCCTATCTGGCGGGCAGCGATCTCGCCGAGTCCCCGCAGAAGGTGCGCTTCACACCGCTCCAGCTGGACGTCGACGAGACCTCGAAGCTCTGGGGGATGCTGCACCAGACGCCGTATGCGTTGTCCGTGGTGTACCAGGCCTCGCTGGTGCTGCTCGACGGGCATCAGAAGCCGGTCCCGGCGAAGCCGGTGCAGAAGCCGGACGTCAGGGTGCTGCCGTTCGGGGCGCCGGGGGCGCCGGAGCCGGGCGGGGTGGCGGGTGGTGCGGCCGGTCCGGGTGGTGCGGGTGGTCCGGTTGATCCGGGTGCGACGTCTCCCACCAGGGCGGCGCCGACGGCGGCTCAGACCGTCGGGGCTCCTACCGGCGAGTCCCGGTCCGGCGCCGCCAAGACGGCCACGAGCACCGGCGCCACCTCCACCGCCCGGGCCACCGTCGCCAAGGCCGCGTCCGGCGGAGGAGCGCGGGCCGCGAAGAAGGCGGCGGGCGACCCGAAGGCCGCGCGTCGCGGCAGCAAGTCGGGCGGCCCCTCCGCCGGTTCACGTACCCGCAAGGCGACCGGCGGCGGCGCGCGGGACGGCGGCCGGGACGGCACGGGCCGCACCGGCGAGGCGCGCCGCACCGACGAACCGGGGCATCCGGACGACGGCACGGAGAGCTGAGGCGCGGTGCGCGGAACGGGGGCGGAGAAGGACATGGGCGACGGCGGCAGCAGCGGGCGCCCGGACACGGCGTGGCCCGCCGACGCGGACGGCAGTGCACTGGCCGCGGCAGTCGGGGCCGTGCTGGCACGCCTGGACGCCCATGCGACACGCGCCCGTACGACGGTCCGCGGGAACGCGGCGGGCGACGACGGTGCGGCGGGTCCGCCCAGCGCCGCTCCGGCGCCCCGCCCGCAAGAGGACGCCGCCCTCTCCCCCGGCCGCGCGCTCCCCGCCCTCGACGCACTGGCCGCCTGCTTCGGCCTCAGCCCGTTCGAGCGGGAGGTCATCCTGCTCGGCGCCGCGGCCGAACTCGATCCGACGGCCGGCGCCCGCTGCGCCGCCGCGAGCAGCGACCCGGGCCATGCGTATCCGACGTTCTCGTTGGCGCTGGCCGCCCTCGGCGCTCCGCATTGGAGTGCGCTGACGCCGGTCGCCCCACTGCGCCGCTGGCGCCTGGTCGAGCTGGACGACGAGACCCGGCTGACCACGTCCCGCCTGCGCCTCGATGAACGCATCCTGCACTTCCTCGTCGGCTCGCCGTACCTGGATGCCAGGCTGCACGGGCTGCTGCGCCGTACGACGGCGCCCGCCACCTTGCCGGCCTCCTACGACGCGGCGGCGGACCGGGTGGCCGCCGGCTGGGCGGACGCGGGCCCCGACGCCCCGCTCCGCGTCGAACTGGTCGGCGGCGATCTCCGCACCCGCGCCGATATCGCCGCAACTGCCGCCCGCCGCACGGGCCTCGGCCTCTACTCCATGGCCGCCGACGATGTCCCGGCGGACGCCGCCGAACGGGACCGGCTCGCCCGCCTCTGGCAGCGCGAGGCGATCCTCCTGCCGGCCGCCCTCCTCATCGAGGTGGGCGAGCTGGACCGCGAGCAGCACGCCGCCGCCGACTCCTTCATCGCGGGTTCCGCCGTCCCGCTGGTCGTCTCCGGCCCGGATCCGCGACAGACGGGCCATCCGCGCGGGCAGCGGGTGACCGTACCGAAGTTGAACGACGAGGAACAGGTGGGGCTGTGGACGGACGCCTTCGCGGACGTCCCTGAGGTGACCGCCCGTGATGTGCAGGCGCTTGTGGCGCAGTTCCAGCTCCCGCCGCATGTCGTGCGGTCGGCGGCCGCGACGGTGCTCCGTGAGCTGTCCGGCCCGGGTGGTCCGGACGGCCCGGATGCCGCAGGGCTGGCCTGGCAGGCAGGGCTCACCGAGGCCCGGATGGGGCTGGACGAACTGGGCCGCCGTATCGAACCCCGCGCCGGCTGGGAGGACCTGGTCCTCGCCGGCCGCCAACTCGGCATCCTCCAGGAGATCGTCGCGCATGTGCGCCAGCGCGGCACCGTCTACCAGGACTGGGGCTTCGCGAAGGCGCTGCGCAGCGGTCTGGGCGTGACCGCGCTGTTCGCGGGCGGCTCCGGAACGGGCAAGACGCTGGCCGCCGAGGTGATGGCCAAGGAACTGGGGCTGGACCTGTTCATCATCGACCTCTCCCAGGTGGTCAGTAAGTACATCGGTGAGACGGAGAAGAACCTCAGTCGCGTTTTCGACGCGGCGGAGCGGGGCGGGGCGCTGCTCCTCTTCGACGAGGCGGACGCGCTGTTCGGCAAGCGCAGCGAGGTCAAGGACAGCCATGACCGTTACGCGAACCTGGAGGTCAGCTATCTGCTGATGCGCATGGAGGCGTACCGCGGGCTGGCGGTCCTCACCACCAACATGAAGAAGGCCCTGGACTCCGCCTTCATGCGCCGCATCCGGTTCGTGGTCGATTTCCCCTTCCCGGGGGAGAAGGAGCGCGCGGAGATCTGGCGCCGGGTGCTGCCCGCGCAGGCCCCGACGAAGGGCATCGACACCTCCCTGCTGGCCCAGCTCACCGTGGCCGGCGGTTCGATCCGCAATATCGCCCTCTCCGGAGCCTTTCTCGCCGCCGAGGAGGGCGACCGCCTGCGCATGCGCCACATGCTGGCCGCCGCCCGTACCGAATACCTGAAGCTCGAACGCTCCTTGACGCCGTCGGAGGTCCATGGATGGGTCTGAACGAGGTCGGGAAGCACGTCAGGAGCGCGGCCGGGGGCGTGGCTGGGGGCGCGGACCAGGCCGGGGGCGCGGTCGGGGACCACGCCTGGGGCGCGGCCGGGCAGGCGGTCCGGAGCGGGGGCGGGGAGGTGTCGCCGCGCTCCTTCCGTATCGACATCGGTGAACTGGTCCTGGACGGCTTCGACGCGCGCGTCGACCCGGCCCGCGTCTCGGCGGCGTTCACCTCGGAACTGACCCGCCTCGTGCACGAGCGCGGCATACCGCTGGCGGCGGACGGCACGGGCGTGGCGCTGGACGGCCTCACCGGTCTGCCGCCCCTGCCGGCCACGACGCACCCGGTCCGGCTGGGCGAAGCACTGGCCCGCGCGGTGCACGCGGGCCTCGCGGGACGGGGGGAGGCCCGATGAGCACGAGCCGGTCCTCGACACAGGACCCCAGCCGGTCGGCTCGCGACGACAAGCGCCGCAAGCGCCGGGAACGCTCCGCCCGGTCCCGTACCCCGGAGCCGAAGGACATCGTCAGCGGCGCGGGACAGCCCCTGGACCCCGGTGTCCGCCGCGAACTGGAGGAACAGCTCGGCCACGACTTCAGCCGGGTCCGCCTGCACACCGACCGCGACTCCGCGCACCTGGCGGACGTGATGGGAGCCGACGCCTTCGCCGTCGGCCAGGACATCTTCTTCCGCGAGGGCACCTACCGGCCGGGCACGGCGGACGGTCAGCGCCTGCTCGCCCACGAACTCCTGCACACCGTCCAGAATCCGCACGGGCTGGGCGCCCTCCGCGCCGGTCGCGACCTGGGCGCGGTCAGCCTGCCGCAGGAGTCGGTCGAACGGGAGGCGGAGTCGGCAGCACAGGCTTCCGTACTGGGCGCCCTGCGTGACTCGGTCCATGAGCCCCCTGACCCGGCTGCCGCTGAGATCGAGCCGGGCCGGGCGACGCCCGGGTGGCTGCGGTACGCGACGGTCGACGCGAACCGTCGCCGGGAGGAACAGGCCGACCCGGCGACCCTGGTGGACCGCCTGGCCAACGGTGTGCTGCGGTCACTGCGGGGTGACCCGGAGGATCTCTCCGGCCGGGTGCGCGGGGAACTCGCCCGGATGGGGCCCGAGTTGCAGGACTCCGTGCTGGACCGGCTCGAAGTACGGCTGCTGACCTGGGAGTTCCACCAGATTCTGGAGCTGACGGAGGAAGCCGGGACCGCTCCGCCCGGGCTCCTGCCCTCGAACGTACCCGGGCCGGTCCCGGACGCGATCGACCTGATCGAGGACGAGCGGGCGGTGACGGCCGGCCGTAAGAACGGCAGGGAGCAGGCCGAGAAGCAGCGGGCCGCGGACGCCGAGCAAGAAGAGAAGGACGTCAAGGGGCGGGACGGCGCTCGTGCGCAGGAACGGACCCGGGCGCAGCGGGACGCCTCGGCGGAGGAGAAGGAAGCCGGCGAGCGCAAGGCGCAGGAGGACGAGCGGGCCGAGGAGCTCGCCGACTCGAAGAAGGAGCAGCAGCAGGAAGCGGAGAAGCAGGGCGAGGAGCGCGAGAAGGCCGATCAGGCCGACGCGGAGAGGGCCCAGGAGGGGCAGGAGGGCTCCGAACGCGCCAAGGAGGAGCGCAAGGAGCAGCGTGAGCGCGAGGAGCAGGACCCGGAGCAGGCCAACCGGCCGGGTGCGGACAAGCGCAAGCGCAAGGACGACGAGAGGAAGCCGGCCGACGGCGCCAGGCAGGAAGAGCTGGAGAAGAAAAAGAAGGAGCAGCAGGGGCCGGTCCGCCCGGAGAAGGTGGATGAGCGGGCCGACCAGCGCGACAGCGCGCTGTCCGAGCACGGTCTGCACGAGAAGGACGAGAACGAGGGCGAACCGCGCGAGGAGGAACAGCCCCTCGGGCTGGAGGCCGGCGCCGACAAGGAGGTCGACGGCGGGCAGGAGGAGAAGCACGGCGGCGGCCCGGGGGCGGGCGAGGCGGAGCTGAAGCCCGAGGACCATCTGCCGGAGGCCGATCCCGACCTGTCGTCCGTACCGACCGCCGAGAATCCCACGGCGGGCATGCCGGCGTTCCCCGCTCCGCCGCCCACCAAGGCGGAGAAGATCCAGAAGGAGCGGGAGGACGACGCCGATGAGGAGGAGGACGAGGAGGCGCCGGAGGCCGAGGCCAAGGCGCCGGGTGAGGAGCGCGGCCCGGTCGAGGGCGAGGCGCCGCAGCCGGAGCACGGCCCCGCGTCCGAGGCGCCCGACCGCAGCGAGCGGGACCTGCAGCCGGAGAAGCCGGTCGAGCAAGAGGTCGGCCCGGACCCCTCGGCCGAGGAGAGGCCGGATCCGGCGCAGGAGGCCGAGGAGAAGAAGGACCCCGAGCAGCAGCAGGACCAGGACGAGGACGGGGCCAGGGCCGCCAAGCAGGACGCGGCCGACAAGGACGCGGAGCGGGACGAGAAGTCGGGCGACGGCGAAGGGGCGCCGGACGCCAAGGAGTCCCAGGACGAGCAGCAGGACAAGAAGGACCAGGACGAGCAGGAGGAGAAGAAGGAGGCCAGGGGGCAGCCGGAGGGCGCGGCGGCGGACAAGCCGAGTGGTGGTGTCGCGGGCACCGGAGCGGCCGGTGGCGGGGCCGGGCCGTCGGCGGCTTCGCCTGCGCCGCCCGCCGGTGCGCACACGGAACGTACCGCGGTCGAGGACCGGCACCCCTCCCCCGCCGCGCGACGGACCGCGGCGCCCGTACGGGCCGAGAACGAGGCGGCCGCGCCGAAGAGCGCGGTGCCGAAGGAGTCCGGCCCGGGGGCGGCGCCCAGCGGCACGGTGGGCGCGAGTGAGCCCGCCGCCGCACCCAAGGGCGCGGCCGGTCCCGGAGGTGCGCCGTCCGTCGCCCAGGCCGCGGTCGGTCCGGCCGCCGAACAGGCCGAGAACCCCGGGAAGATGGGCGCGCCCGCGCCCGAGGGCGCCAAGGCGCAGCCCGACGCGTCGCTGGAGAAGGACGGCGGTGGCTGCGCGCCGCCGGAGCCCGCGGCGGAGAAGGAGGAGAAGGGCGGTTCGTGCGGTGGGGGCGGGGGTGGTGAGAAGGCACCCGCGGAGAAGCAGGAGGAGCCGCCGGACGTCTCGGGCCAGGACCCGAAGGCCGCACTCAGCACCGTCAGCAAGCTCTCCCCCGACCAGGCTCAGGCCGCCATGCCCGGTGTGGACGCGGCCGCCGACAAGAAGGTCAACGAGGAGCAGAAGCGTCTGGAGGCCAACCCGCCCCAGCGGGAGCGTCCTTCGGGTGCGCCGCAGACCCAGTCCTCGCCTCCGGAGGCCGAGGCGCCGGAGACGGCGGTCAGCGGGAAGCTGGAGAGGGTCGGGCCGGAGGACCAGGGCGAGAAGCAGCGGGCCAAGGGCAGTGAGAAGGCTCAGGGCGCCAGGCCCACCGACCATGTGACGGCGCCGCAGCTCCCGCCCAGCAAGGACGGCAAGCTGACGGCCGGCGATGCGAAGAGCGTCGAGGCGGCCGCGGACAAGGTGCCCACGACCGACCCCGAGCTGCGTAACAAGACGGTCGGCCCGGCTCCCAAGATCAAGCTGGAGGGGGCGAGCGACCCGCAGCGTACGGACAAGCAGGCGGAGAAGCTCAAGGAAAAGCAGGGCACGATCCAGGACACCGGCCGGGCGGACGCGTCCAAGCCGATGGGCGAGGACAAGATCTTCCCCGACGCTCCCCGGGAACGGCTGACGGGCAAGGCGTCCGGGCGCGCGGGCGGCGGCGGAGGCCGCCAGTCGGCAGGCGGTGGAGCCAAGCAGCACGTCGGCGTCGTCGCCAAACAGGAGCGCGGTGCCGAGCTCAAGAGCGGGGCGGCGCAGTCACAGACCGACCTGTCCGCCAAGGAGCAGGAACACCGGCAGGGCGAGCAGCAGGCCAAGCAGGAGAAGCAGCAGGAGATCGACAACGAGGTCGTGCGCAATGCCGAACAGCAGACGGCGGAGCGCGGCCGGGCGGCCGAGCAGGCCGGCAAGGAGCGCCAGAACTGGCGTGACGAGCAGGACAAGAAGATCGAGAAGGCCGACGAGGACACCGAGAAGGAGCACAAGGACGGCAACCAGAAGATAACCAAGGAGCGGGACGGCAAGGACAAAGAAGTCGATGACCGAAAGAACAACGACAACAAGGACATCGACACCAAGGCGGAACAGGCCGAGAAGGACGCCGAGAAGAAGAAGGAGGAGAAGAAGGGAGAGTCGGACAGCCTCTTCGGCAAACTGCTGGACGCCGTGGGCGACTTCTTCAAGGGCCTCCTGGACGCCGTTACGGCGATCTTCGACGCGGCGCGCAACGCCATCAACAGCGTCATCGACAAGTTCAAGGAGTTCGCGAACAAGGCGATCGACGCGGTACGCGACTTCGCCATCAAGGCCATCAATGTGCTGGCGGACGCCCTGATCGCCATCGGCGACGTCCTGCTGGCCGCCTTCCCCGAACTCCGCGACAAGTTCCGCAAGGCCATCGAGGGTTTGCGTGACGCGGCCATCGCGACCGTCAACAAGCTGGCCGACGGCCTGAAGAAGGCCGTCAACACCCTTCTTGACGCGCTCGCGGCCGGTCTCAACAGGCTCCTGGACGTCCTCGAAGCCGGGGTCAAGGCGGTCATCAAGGCGTATCAGGCCGTGATCACCGCCGCGATCAAGTTCGCCGAGGCCGCCATCGAGGCGCTCGGTAAGTTCGCGGCCCTGGTCGCCGATATCGCACCGGACCCGGGCGGCTGGATCGGCAAGGCGGGCAGCGCCGCCAAGACCGGCATCCAGGAACACCTCTGGGGCGCGATCAAGTCCGCCGTCAAGCAGTGGTTCGACACCAAGGTGGAGGGCATCCTCGGCCTCGGCAAGGCAGTGATCAACGTTCTCCTCAAGGGCTGTATGTCCTTGAAGCAGATCGGCAAGATGGCCTGGGACGCGATCATTGCCTCGCTGCCGATGATGATCGCCTCGCTGGTCATCGAGAAGGTCGTCTCGATGATCGTCCCGGCGGCGGGCGCGATCCTCACCATCGTCCAGGGCCTGATGGCCGCCTGGGAGAGCATCAGCTCCATCCTCACCGCGTTCGGCAAGTTCTTCGCCTACCTCAAGGCGGTCAAGGCCGGACCGGCGGCCTGTCTCTTCGCGGAAGCGGTGGCCGCCGGTGTGGTGGCCCTCCTCGACTTCCTCACCAACCTCCTCCTCCAGCGCCTCGGCCGGGCCGCGAAGGGCGTGGGCACCCGCCTCAAGGCCATGGCCCAGAAGATCACCGCCGGCCTCAAGAGGACCGGCAAGGGCGCCCGCAAAGTGGCCGGCAAGGCGGTCAACGCCGCCAAGGGCGCCGCCCGCAAGGCCGCCCAGGCCCTCCGCAAGCCGGCACGCCCGGCCAAGCCCAAGGGCCCCCGCGTCCCGTCCCGCCCCGGAACCCCCGCCGACCGCACCCCGGGCGGCGGCCACCCGAAACACCAGCCGAAGACCCAGCCCACGGGCCGCCCGGCCGACAAGACCCCGGACCCGGCCAGGAAGAAGCGCGAGGACGAGGCCGAGGCGAAGAGGGCCAAGGACGGGGACAGCACAGCCAAGACTGCTGACCAGAAGCCCGGCAGGACTCCGGAGAACAACGGCCCAGGTGGGAAGAAGGACGCCGCTCCGGACAAGGACAGCACTCCGGGCAAGAAGTCCGACAAGGCCGACGACGGCAACAAGAAAGACAAGGCGCCCGACAAGACACCGAAGAAGAAGGAGACAGAGGCGCCCAAGCGCACCAAGCAGCAGAAGCCGAAATCTCCGCTGGGCCGGGCCCTGAAGAAGATCAAAAAGACAATCAAGTCGGCATTGAAGAAGGTCAGGAACGCGGGCAAGGCTCTCGGAAAGAAGCTCCGCAAGAGCAAGGTCGGCAAGGCGCTCAAGAGTGGCGCGAAGAAGATCTGGAATAAATTCAAGACCAAGCGCGACAACATGCGTGACAACAAGAAGAACCGCACAGAAAAGAAGCGCAAGGGCGACCGGGGGAAGAAAAAGGAAAAAGAGAAGGAATCAAAGACGGCACGCCTGCAGAAGGCCGCCGCACGCATCCACCGGATCTATGAAGACCGCCTGAAGCGCGGCATTCCGGTCAAGGACAATCCAGAGCTCCTGTCCAGGATCCGCAGACACTACCGCCTGACCGACCTGCAGAAGTCCGTCGGCGAAGAATTCAAGCTGTGGGCAACCCTCAACCCCACCACCCCCACCAACTCGGGAGTGCAGCAGGCGAATCTCCTCCTCCTCAGGAGGCTTGAGCGACCGGACCCGCAACCAGCTGTTCCACCCTTCAGCAATGGCGCCGAACTGAAGCCGACTTCCTTCTCCCAGCGGTACATCAATCAAGCATGGTCCAAAGACCACGGAAGAGAGCCAGGCGGAAGAACTTGGAAGTTGAACAACATCCCGGGGTTTCAGTACATCAACAATCGTGATATCTGGGACCAGGCGGGCGGGTCACCCAACCAGTGGGATGCCATGCACCTCCTCCCGAAGGAAATCGGCGGACCGAACAAGTCGACCAACTTCGTACCCGCGCCGAACTACAAAAACGCGGGCTTCTATCGGTCGTTCGAAAGTCAGGCAGCTGCAGCATTCGGATACCAGAAGAGCGACGGAGCAGACACGAAGACGAAGCCGCCTGGCGACTACGAACTGACACTGAACCTCTACGACAGACCGGCGCGACAGTACCCCGGAGGCAGGTATCCAAAATGGTTCCCGGAGAGCATTGAGGCGCAGTACCGCACCTACAAGTACAAGGGCCCCGCGACAGCAGGGCAAGCCCCTGGGAAAGACCCGAATGAATGGAAAGCTGAATCCTGGCGGAAGTCGAGCCCGGTAACTTTCCAGCCACCACCCGTGGGAAATGTAGGAATACCGAACCTGAACACCATACCCCTGACCGGGCAGAACCGAATTCTGGCACACAAGCTTCTGGCAAGAAGAGAATCGATCGTCAGAGCCGTAGCGGCCCTCCGCCAACCCAATGGCTTCCAGGGAATCGACGACATGCTGAATCAGCTCAAGTCCTACAAGAGCCCGGGAACCGGTCGGAGGGTACCCAGAATCGATACGCTTGTCGATGAAATCAGGAGGAACTACGAGAGCGGCCTGTTCACGCTGTGACGGTCAGAGGGGAAAAACCTTGAACCAGATCGAAATGCTTCACATTTCCTCGCTCGATGAACTCGAGCGGCAGGATTCGATCGAGATCCTGGATGTGCGTCGCGGAGAAATCAGCGAATCCTTTGAAGACCTTCTTCCGCTGGACGAGTTCAACAGGTCCTGGGAAGAAGTGACCCTTGACGACGATATCGTGGCGGAGAGTCTCCGATTCGATGAACTCGCCGTGTACTGGCAGACCAGGCCCCCACTGCCGGAGTTTTTCGGCGAGTACCGCCTGCCCCAGCCGTACGAGATCCTTGTGCAAGATCCTCAAGAAACCGACAACCTGCCGGGCCGTTCCCAGAAAGATTTCGTAGGGCAGCTCAGATACATCGATCACGCCTACCGGTCGACTTCAGGTTCGGTGACATACCTTCGAATGGCACCGAACACATCGCCTCTTGAAATCTGGCACCACGACCTTGTCATGACGGGTGGCGACCCCTACCCGTACGGCTTCGTCCAGCTTGACCTCACCTACCGCCAGTACATTGAGATGCTGCTGACCACCAAAGGTGTCAGAGGGTGGCAATACCTTTTCTCTGATGTCCCTTTCCGGAACAGCCCCATCGAGCACCTCGGCGACAACGTTCGGTTCATGCTGGAAAAGTTCCCCGAAATCTTCCCCGACCACGACTACACAGACCTCCAGCGCCGCTGGGAGGCCCGCCGGTGACCCGCTACGCCGACATCCCCAAGCCCATCCGTTCCGGCCTCGTCATCGTCGACCCCGAGCGGGGTACGCCCCAGCGCATCATCGTCCTTCAGTTCAATCCGGACACACTGGAGCGGTCCGTCGCGCCCCAGGCCGCCGGTGGGGAAGGCGGTGGGGGTGGCGGGGACAGCGGTGGTGACCGGAATGAGGCGCTTCGGCTCAAGGGGCCGGCGCAGGAGTCGTGGAAGTTCACCGCGGAGATCGATGCCACCGATCAGCTGGATGTGGCGGCGCCGAACGGGATTCATCCGCAGTTGGCCGTTCTGGAAATGCTGGTGCAGCCCACTACCGCGCAGTTGAGGGCCGCCTCGCATCTCAGCAAGAAGGGGACCATTGAGATCAGTCCCATCGAGACGCCGCTCACCCTTTTCACCTGGGGAAGCAAGCGGGTCATGCCGGTCCGGCTGACCGAGTTGTCCGTCAATGAGTCGGCGTTCGACGTCAATCTCAATCCGATCCGGGCCGCGCTCAGTATCGGGTTGAAGGTGCTGACGGTGAGTGATCTGCCGGCCGGGCACCGGGGGGCCGAGCTCTACCTCGCGCATCTGGCGCAGAAGGAGCAGTTGGCGCGGGCCGCGCAGGGCGGGAGTTTTGCGCAATTGGGGCTCGGGAGGGGGATCTGAGGCGTGATCGAGCCGTATGAGCGGGCGTTGGACGAGGTGCCGGGGGCGCATCCGTATGGGCGGAGCAGCCGGTACAGCGAGGTGGAGATCGGGGTGTACCGGTGCCGTGACGGCACCGAAGTCCGCTATGCCAAGCGGAGGTTGTTGCCCCGGCTCGATGATGCCGCCGAGGAGACGGCCGCGCACACCGTGAGCAGCGGTGAGCGGGCCGACCAGCTGGGGCAGCGGTATTTCGGGGATTCCGGGCAGTGGTGGCAGATCGCCGATGCCAATCCCACGCTCGATCCCCGGGAGTTGACGGATGAGCCCGGGGAGCGGATCGCCGTTCCGTTGCCGGGTGGGTTTCCGGGTGGCATGGGCGGGCCGGGTGTGCGGAATGGCTGATGAGCCCGTAGGGCGCGGTCCGGTCCATGTCTCGCTGTACATGGGGCCGAAGCTGGCCAGGCCGGTTCCGGCCGAGGTGACCGAGGCCCTGCTGTCCGCGCAGATCACGAGTACGGCGGGTGAGCGGAGCGGATTTCAGCTCGCCTTCGATCTCACCAAGAAGGGCGCCCTCATCGAGCGGTTGCTGCCGGAGGGGTTCTTCGATCCGAAGACGCGGGTGATTCTGGCGGTGTCGATCAAGGGGACCGCCTTTGTGCTGCTGGACGGCTTGATCGTCCGGCAGGAGGTGGGAGCCAGCAATCAGCCCGGCCGGACGACGCTCACCCTCACCGGGGAGGATCTGACGCTGCTGATGGATCTGGAGGAGCGGGCGGACCGCTATCCGAATCTGGCGCCCTCGCAGCGGGTCGAGCGGATTCTGGCGAAGTACGCGGATTACGGAATCGATGCGCGGATCATCCGGGAGCAGATTCCGCAGCCGCCACGGGAGCAGGTGCGGGTCGATTACCAGGTCGGCACCGATCTGCAGTATGTGAACGAGCTGGCCCGCGCCAATGGGTACACCTTCTATCTCGACCCCGGTCCGGTGCCGGGGCACTCGACCGCGTTCTGGGGGCCCGAACAGCGGCTGGGGCAGCGGCAGCACGCGCTGAACGTGAATATGGATGTGCATTCGACCGTTGACCAGCTGACGTTCGCTTACGACGGGACGGCGCGGGAAGAGCCGCAGGCGAGGGTGCAGGACCCGGTGACCCGGAATGCCCCGCTGCTCGCTCCGCCGGATATCGGTCCGCTGCGCCCGCCGCTCGGACGCCGGGCCTCACCGGCCCTCAAGCGCAGAACCCTGACCGGGACGGCGAAGAAGGACGAGGCGATGGCCCGGGCGGAGGCGCTGGGGCGGGCGGCGACCTCGGCGGACGCCATTTCGGGCTCGGGGCAGCTCGACGTCAACCGGCATGGATATGTGTTGCGGGCCCGGGAGTTGGTGGGGGTGCGCGGGGCCGGGGTGACCTACGACGGCGACTACTACGTGAAGAGTGTGACGACCAATCTGCGGCCGGGGTCGTACCAGCAGAACTTCACGCTCTCGCGTGAGGGGCTGATTGCGCGGAGCGGCACCGTTCGTCCGTGAATCCCGTCCGTAAGGAGAGAGAAACCGCTCATGGCTGGTGGACCGAACAACCGCTTTCTCGGCAAGTTCCGTGGCCGGGTGGTGGACAACAACGACCCGATGGGGACGGGGCGGCTGATCGTCCAGGTCCCGGATGTGCTCGGTGATGAGCCGTCCACGTGGGCGCTGCCGTGTTTCCCGTTCACCGGGCCGGAGGCGGGACAGGTGGTCGTGCCGTCGGCCGGGGCGGGTGTGTGGGTGGAATTCGAGCAGGGCGATCCCAGCTATCCGATCTGGACGGGGTGCTGGTACGGGCAGCGCGAAGAACTGCCCGAGGACGCGCGGGTCCAGCCGCCCGATTCCCGGCCCGTGGTCATTCAGACGCCGAAGAAGCACAAATTGGTGATGTCGGATGTGCCGAGTCGCGGGATTGTGCTGGAAGCGCCGGGCGGCGCTTACGTGAAGATCGATGCGACGGGTGTCCACATCAATAACGGGCAGGGCGCGTCGATTTCTCTGGTCGGGGATCGAGTCGACATCAACGAGGGCCGGTTGACCGTGCCCAAGAAGCGCTGAAGGGAACGGGGGACAGATGGCGAGCGGGAATCTCGTCCACGGCGGGGCCGTGATCAGCTGCCCGCACGGAGGCCGCGTGTTATCCACCGCGGCCGCCGGGGCGGGCGCAGGGGTGCGGATCGACGGCGCGCCCGTGGCCACCACCGCGGACCTCTTCACGGTCGGCGGGTGTCCGCACTCCGTCGGCGGCCGGCCGCAGCCCTGTACGAGCGTCCGCTGGACGCCGGCCGCGGGCGAGGACGCCGTACGGGCCGACGGGGTGCCGGTGCTGCTGGACACGACCGCGGCGATGTGTTTCAGCGCCGGGCCGGTGCCGCAGGGCCCGCCGGTCGTGGCGTCCGTCCAGCAAGGCCAGGGGGTGTCGAGCCGATGAAGGCGGTGCGGACGGTACGTACCGAGGTGGCCTTCCCGTTCCGGGTCGACCGGCGGGGGCGCACCGCGCATGCGGATCACGAGGCGCATGTGCGGGATCTGATCGAGCAGTTGCTGTTCACCGGCCCCGGCGAGCGGGTGATGCGGCCCGACTTCGGGTGCGGGCTGCTGGATCTCGTCTTCACCCCGAACAGTCCGGAGCTGGCATCCGCGGTGGAGCTCTCGGTCCAGGCCTCGCTGCAGCGCTGGCTGGGCGAGCTGATCGAGGTGGAGGCGCTGGACGTGGTGAGCGAGGACCAGGTCGTACGGGTGTATCTGCGCTATGTCGTGCGCTCCACCGCGAGCCGGCGTGACGACGTCTTCGAGGGGCGGGGCCAGGGATGACGGAACGGCGCGGCACGGCAGACGGGCCGGTGTGCCCCGCGGACGGGCGGCGCGGGCGGGTCAGGGCGGCGCGGCTCAACGGGATCGATGCGGTGGAGGTGGCCGATGACGGGGTGACGCTGACCGTCACCTTCCTCGGCAAGGCACCGCACGGGCTGTGCCCGGAGAACATCCGGATCGACGGCGGGCGGCGGATCACCGGTATCGGGGTGCGGGAGATCTCCGTCGAGCGGGAGGAGGACCCCGAGCTCGACGACCGGCTGCTGGTCGTCCTCGACCGGACCGGGGACACCTCGCGCTACCAGCTGTCCGTCGTGGAGACGGATGCGTACGGGCGGCCCGGCAGTACCCCGTACGAGGGCTTCGACCAGCGGTACTTCCGCGCAGAGTTCTCCTTTCACCCCCACTGCCCCAGTCCCTTCGACTGTGTGGACGAGGAGCCCGCGGACTGCCCGGGGACCTTCGGGCCCGCCCCGGTCACCGACTACACCGCGCGCGACTACGACACCCTGCGCCGGCTGGTCCTGGACCGGCTCCGGCTGACCACCCCCGACTGGGTGGAGCGCAACCCGGCCGACCTGGGGATGACGCTGGTCGAGCTGCTGGCGTACACCGCGGACCAGATCAGCTATCAGCAGGACGCGGTGGCCACCGAGGCGTATCTCGACACCGCCCGCCGCCGGGTGTCCGTCCGGCGGCACGTCCGGCTGATCGACTATCCGATGCACGACGGGTGCAGCGCACGGGCCCTGGTGACCGTGGAGCCGACCCGCGAACTCACCCTGTTTCCGGGGGAGTTCCGCTTCGCGGCCGTCGACATCAGGACGTACGGCCCGCGCGACCGGCCGGAGACCGGGACGGTCCTCGACGACCGGGATCTGGCCGTGCTCGACGAGCGCGGTGCGGTGGAGGTCTTCGAGCCGGTCGCCGGGGCGCCGCTCGTCGTACGGCCCGAGCACACCGCGATCCGCCTGTGGACCTGGGGCGGGGAGGTGTGCATGCTGCCGAAGGGCGCGACCTCGGCGACGCTGCGGGACGCATGGACGGATGAGGCGTGCGAGCGCCGTGCGCTCCGGCTGTCCCCCGGCGATCTGCTGCTGTTCGAAGAGGTCAAGGGGCCGCGTACCGGCACCCCCGGCGACCAGGACCCGGCGCACCGGCAGCCGGTCCGGCTGACCTCGGTCACCCCGGCCGTCGACCGGCTCGACGACCAGCCGGTGCTGGAGGTCACCTGGGCGCCGGAGGACGCGCTGGCCTTCCCGCTGTGTCTGTCGACGCGCGGCGGCCGCGACTGCGCACCGGTCGAGGACGTGAGTGTGGCGCGCGGCAATGTCGTGCTGGTCGACCACGGGCGGTCGCTGACCTTCGGTGCCGGGGCGGAGAGCGCCCCGGAGACCGTGACCGTGCCGCCCGACCCCGCCGTGCCCGGTTCCTGCGATCCGCCCGCCTTCGGCTGCGGCGACCGCAAGGACAGCGGCAATGCCCCGGCCCGGCTCATCGACGCCCTGCTGGAGAAGACCAGTTGCCACCGGGCGCTGACCGCCGACGACCTCCGTGAGCTGTGCACGGTCGTCGGCGCGGAGGCGACCGCCCGGGCCGGGCTCGGTCTGGAGCCGGCCGGGCAGCGGCGGACGGGGGCACCGTCCGGCGGGGAGAAGGTCGTACCCGGCACCGTGCACGCGCAGGCCGAGGCGCTGCGTACGCTCCTCGCGCAGTCCGTCTACCCGGGCCTCGTGCCCCGGTTCCGGCCCGTGCTGCCGCGCTCCCCCGTCGCCCGGACCGTGCCCTGTCCGCAGCCCGCGCAGGTGGCCGCGGGGCAGGCCGACCGGCTGGCGGGCCTACGGGAGCGGGTGCGGGCACGGCTGGTGGAGCTGTGGCGCAGTGCCCGGGACCACGACGGGCTGTCGGAGGCGGAGATCACCGAACTCACGGTGCTCTTCGGCCTCAAGGTCCTGGAGCGGCTGGAGCTGCGGCGGCATCCCGTACGGGCGCTGCGGGAGCTGCTGCACCGCGGGGACCGGCTGCTGGCCGCCAAGCTGCGGCGCCTGGAGGTGCTGACCGCGCGGGCCCGTGCGGGCACGGTGCTGGACGGGAGGATCGCCTGGGAGATCGCCCACAGCTGGGGCCCGGACCATGCGGTGGGGCTGCATCCGGACGAGCCGGTGCTGCACGGCCCGGCCGCCGCCCTGCTGCCCGACCCGCGCGCCGCGCTCCCCGCCGTACGCCTCCAGGACGGCGAGCACAGCTGGACCCCGCGCCGCGATCTGCTCGACAGCGGCCCCCGCGACCGGCACTTCGTCGGCGAGCTGGAGGACGACAGGCGGATCGCGCTGCGCTTCGGTGACGGACGGTACGGCGCCCGCCCCGCCCCCGGCAGCCGCTGGGAACTCCACTACCGGCTGGGCGGCGGCACGGCGGGCAATGTCGGCGCCGAGGCCATCAACCACCTGGTGCTGAGCCGGGATCCGGCGGCTTCGGACGCCGGGGAGCCGCTGCCGGTGGCGGGGGTGCGCAATCCGCTGCCCGCGGCCGGCGGGACCGGTCCTGAGCCGCTGGAGCAGGTGCGGCAGCTCGCACCGCTCGACCTCCGGCGGACCCGGCTGCGCGCCGTGACCGCGGCGGACTACGCGGAGCTGGCGGCCGCGCTCCCGGGCGTCGGCCGGGCGGCCGCGGAGATCCGCTGGACCGGCAGTGTGCAGGAGGCACATGTGGCCGTCGACGCGGCGGGGACCGGCGAGCCGGGCGCGCCGCTGCTGGAGTCCGTCGCCCAGGCGCTGGAGCGCTACCGGCGGATCGGGCACGACCTGGTCGTCGGGCCGGCCCGGACGGTGCCGCTGGACATCGCGATCGAGGTCTGCGCGGAACCGGGACATCAACACGGGCAGATCCTGGCCGAGTTGACGCGGGTGCTCGGCAACCGGCGGCTGTCCGGCGGACGAGTGGGCTTCTTCCACCCGGACGCGCTGACGTTCGGGGAGCCGGTCCGGCTGAGCCGGCTGACCGCGGTGGCCGCGGCCGTAGCGGGCGTGCGGAGCGTACGGGTGACCCGGCTGCAACGGCTGTCCCATCAGGACAACGGAGAACGGGAGGACGGTGTGCTGCGGATCGGCCCGCTGGAGATCGCCGTGTGCGACAACGACCCGGAGCGGCCGGAGAACGGCCGGCTGGTCATCGAACTCGGAGGTGCCCGATGAGTGCCTCCCGCTGTGGTTGCGGCTGCGGGGGCGGCAGCGACGAACGCCGCGCCCCGGACGCCCTCCACAACCCGCCGGGGCGTACGTCCCTGGACTACCGTGTCGGCGACTACGGCTCCTTCCTGGCCGCCATGCTCGACCGGCTCGCCTCCCCCGCGTACCCGGCGCTGCGCGGGCTGACCGTCCGCAGTCCGGACGACCCGGCGATCGGGCTGCTGGACGCCTGGGCGGTGCTGGGTGACGTCCTGACCTTCCACAGCGAGCGGATCGCCGACGAGGGCTATCTGCGGACCGCCCACGAGCACCGGTCACTGGCCCTGCTGGGGCGGCTGGTCGGGCACCGGCCACGGCCGGGGGTCGCGGCCGGCACCCACCTCGCGTACACCCTCGACCGTGACCCGCGGGCCGAGGATCTGCCGGTGGTCGTCCCGCGCGGCTCGCGCAACCACAGCGTGCCCGGCGCGTCCGGCGAGGAGTCGCAGACCTTCGAGACGGACGAGGACCTGACCGCCCGCTGGGCGTGGAACGAGCTGAAGGTCCGCCGGCGCCGCCCGGCCCTGCTCGTCGCCGAGGATCTGGCCCGGCGCGCGGAGGTGTTCGTCGCCGGGACGTCCACCTCCCTGCAGACCGGGGACCAGCTGCTCTTCGACTTCGGCAGCACACGGCTGCTGCTGCCGGTGGCGAAGGTACGCATCGACCGGGACGAGGACCTCACCGCGCTCGGGCTGCCGCAGTCCGCGCCGCCCACCCTCAAGGAGCTGGTCGACGAGCTGCGGCAGTGGATCACCGAACCGGCGGACGGCGGCGATCCGGACGACCCGGCCAAGGACCGCCCCACCCCCGCGACCCCCAACCCGCGGCCCGTCAGCAAGCTGATCGAGACCTTCGACCACCAGGTGCTGGCCCCGCTGCGCACGGACCTGGACGGGGCGGCCGGCAAGAATCCGGCGGCGTTCGCCGAGCGGCTCGCCGGACCGCATGAGCGGCTGGCCGAGGCGCAGGTGCTGGCCGCGCCGTACGAGGCGGTCGCGGCCTGGTTCGAGCAACTGGCGGCCGTGGTCGGGGAACTGCGGGAGCGGGCGGTGGACCTGGCGCCCGTACGGGCCGTACCGCCGGAGCCGCGGTCCTTCGCGGCGGGCGGCGGCCCCACCGCGGCCCTGCGGGCGCTCGACGCCGTCCTTCCCGCCCTCCGCACCGGGGTGGTGCGCCCACCGTCCGGCGCCCGGCCCCTCGCGAGCGGTCCCGGACCGGGCCCGGCTCCGGGCTCCGACCTGACCGCGCGGCTGCTGGCCGCGCTCGATCCACGGGTCGCCGACGGGATGTACGCGGCATGGCGGCAGGCGGCGCCGGAGGTGCCGTCGGCGCTGCGTGCGCTGCTGGCGATGCGGGTGACCGCCGCGCCCTTCGGGGCGACCGCGCCGCTCAAGCCCGTCCAGGACGACAAGGGCCGGGTCATCCGGCAGTCCGACTGGCCGCTCACCGGCGGGGTGCTGACCAGCATGCGGGTGGTGTTCGACACGGCCGGCAAGGTGCCGGTGAAGGCGGAGTTCCAGCACATCGAGACCGGCAGTTCGGTGCAGCGCACCGTGAATCTGCCGTCCGACGAGCCCTTCGACCTCGGCCCCGGCCGGATCGAGCTGTCCACCCGCACCGGCCCGGACCACGATCTGAGCTGGCTGGGCCGCCGCCCGTCGGACGCACAGGAGTCCGGGGTCACCGCCCGGCTGCTGTCCGGTCTGCCCGAGCGCACGCTGTCCGTGGCCCGCCCCGACGACGGGGGCCGGATCGCGGTCGCGGTGCGCAACGGCCGGACCGAGACCTGGCACCTCACACCGGGCGAGCAGCACCAGATCCGGCACGGCGAGTACGAGGTGACCGTACGCCGCACACCGGGCAGCGAACCGCCCGCCGTGGAGATCGGCATCGCGACGGTCCCGGAGGCCGCCAACCGCTCGGTGCTGCCGCTGGATTCGGTGCAGGACGGCATCACGGTCGGCAGCTGGGTCGCCATCCGGCGGCCCCGTAAGGGCGCGGACGGGCCGGACGGCATCCCGGGTGACCGGAAGCTGGCGTTCGTCACGACCCGGGTGACCGCGGTCCGTACCGCCGTGTACACCCAGTTCGGCATCACCGGGCGCGGTACCGAACTGACCCTGGCCGACCCCTGGCTGGACGAGCACGATGTGCTGCTCTCCGCGATCCGCGACACGACCGTGTACGCGGGCGGCGAGCCGCTGCGCATGGCGGACGAGCCGCTGGGCGAGGACGTGCACGGCAACGAGCTGGAGTTGGCCGAGCTGTATGACGGTCTGCTGCCCGGCCGTCGCCTCGTCGTCTCCGGCGAACGCACCGACATCCCGGGGCCGGCCGGGCTCCGCGGTACCGAACTCGCCGTGATCGCCGGGGTCGAGCAGCGGCTGGACCCCGACCTGCCGGGCGACCACGTCCACACGGTGCTCACGCTCACCGCGGACCTCGCCCACCGCTACCGCCGGGACACCGTCCGCATCCAGGGCAATGTCGTGCCTGCCACCCACGGCGAGAGCCGGGACGAGCCGATCGGCAGCGGCGATGCCGCGCGCGCCCACCAGACGTTCGCCCTCTGGCAGTCACCGCTGACCTGGCTGCCGGACGACAGTCCCCTGGGCGCCGCCCCGCAGTTGGAGGTGCGGGTCGACGGTCTGCTGTGGCACCCGGTGGACAGCCTCGCCGGGCGGGGGCCGCGGGAGCGCGTGTATGTACGGGGGACGGCGGGCGACGGCCGGACCACGGTGACCTTCGGCGACGGGGTCCACGGCGCCCGGCTGCCGAGCGGCCACGACAACGTCCGGGCCCGCTACCGGTTCGGCACCGGCCGGGCGGCGAATGTCGCGGCGCACCGGATCACCCAGGCGGTCTCCCGGCCGCTCGGGGTGACGGGGGTGACCAATCCGCAGCCCGCGAGCGGCGGTGCGGACGCGGACGGGCCGGGGCTGACCCGGCGCACCGTACCCCTGGCCGTCTCCGCGCTGGACCGGCTGGTCTCGCTCGCGGACTACGAGGACTTCGCCCGCTCCCGGGCCGGTATCGGCCGGGCGTCGGCCCGGGAACTCTTCGACGGGCGGCGGAAGGTGCTGCATGTGACGGTCGCGGGGGTGGACGACACCCCCCTCGCACCGGACGCGGAGGTGCTGCGGGCGCTGCGGTCCTCACTGGCCGAGTACGGCGATGCCCGGCTTCCGGTCCGGGTCGACGTCCGCGAACCGGTCCTCCTGCTGCTGAGGGCGAAGGTGAAGGTGGCGCCCGATCACTCCTGGCCGCTGGTCGAACCCCGGCTCCGGCGGGCGCTGTGGGCCCGGCTGGGCCCCGACGGGCGGGAGCTGGGGCAGTCCGCGCAGCTGTCGGAGGTGCTGGTGGCGGCCCACTCCGTGCCCGGTGTCGACCATGTGGACGTGGACGCCTTCACCGGCGTACCGGCGTCCGTCACCCCGTCCGAACTCGCCCGGCTGGCCGACCAGTTCGACGGCCCGCCCCGCTCCTCGGTGCCGGCCCGGTTCGCCACGTTCGACGAACGGGTCCACGAGGTCACCGCGGACGGCGGGGAGACGCTGACCGCGATCGCCGCCCGCTACGGCATCACCCTGGCCGCACTCCTGCGGCTGAACCCCGATATCACCGACACCCGGCCGCTGCCGAAGGGCCGCGCGGTATGCGTCTTCCGCGGCATCCGGCCGGCCCAGCTCGCCCTGTTCTCCCCGCAGGTCGCGGACACCCTGATCCTCACGGAGGTGACCCGATGAGTACCACCCGAGAGCCGGACGGGCTCGCGGAGCTGCTCCCGCAGTGGCACCGGCTGCGCGACGCGGAGCACGGCGAGCCGCTGCGGGCGCTGCTGGCGGTGATCGCCGAGCAGGTGGACCGGGTACGCGACGGGGTCGCCCAGCAGTACGACGACTGGTTCGTGGAGACCGCCGCCGCATGGGTCCTGCCGTACCTCGGCGACCTGGTGGGCTACCGTCCGCTGCCCGGCTACGAGCGGGTCCTGGCAACCGGGCTGCGGGACGGCGGGCTGCCGGACTCCTCCCGGCGGCGGCTGGCGGAGGCGCTGGCGCCGCGCCGCGACGTGGCGGCGACGGTCGGCAACCGGCGGCGCAAGGGCACCCTGCCCCTGCTGGAGGAGCTGTCGGAGTCGGTCGCGGGCTGGCCGGCCCGGGCGGTGGAGCTCTCCCGGCTGGTCGCCCATCAGCAGCCGGTGAAGCTGTACGGGGCGGGCACCGGGGCCGACGCCGCACGGCGGCGCGGGCGCGGCCGGCTGGTGGACGTACGGGACGGCGCGGAGCTGGACCTGGCCGGCGGGCCGTTCGGGACGGTGGCCCGCTCGGTGGATGTACGGCGGGCCAACTCACCGCGCAGGCAAGGTGGTTACACCCCTTCCGGTGTCGGGCTGTTCGTCTGGCGGCTGAAGCCGTACTCGGTGACCCGGGCGCCCGCGTACTGCATCGACCGGGCCCGCAACCTCTACACCTTCTCGATCCTTGGCAATGACACCCCGCTGCTGACCCGCCCGGAGCCGGAGCCGTCCGCGGCGCATATCGCCACCCTCGACAATGTGCCGGCCGTGATCCGCCGGCGGCAGCTGCACGACCGGCTCGCGGACTACTACGGGCCCGGGAAGAGCCTGGTGATCCGCCGGGACGGCCAGGAGGCGCCCGTCCCGCTGTCCGACATCGTCGTCGCCGACCTGAGCGACTGGCGCTACCGGCCGAAGCGCGGGCAGATCGCCGTCGACCCGGAGCTGGGCCGGATGGCGTTCGGTGCGCGCTCGGCGCCGCGGCAGGGCGTATGGGTGGACTACCACTACGGGTTCGGGGACGACCTGGGCGGCGGCGAGTATCCGCGGGAGCGGGCCACCGCGCCGGACGCCGCCGTCTATCAGGTCGGGCCGCACCGGCCGTTCCAGCGGATCATGGACGCCTACGCCGCCTGGCAGCACGACCGGCGGTCCGGGCGCTGCGGCCCGGACGGCATCATCGAGATCACCCACAGCGGCGCCTACCAGGAGCAGCTGGACTTCGATCTGGACCCCGGCGACCGGCTGGAGCTGCGCGCCGCCGAGGGCACCCGTCCCGTCATCCGGCTGCTCGACTGGTACAGCAACCGGCCGGACGCACTCAACATCCGGGCCCGGGAGGAGGATTGCGCCCCGGGCGACCGGCCGCGGATGGTGCTGGACGGGCTGCTGGTCACCGGCCGCGGCCTCCATGTCAGCGGCCCGATGGGCTCGTTGGTACTGCGGCACTGCACCCTGGTGCCGGGCTGGTCGCTGGAGCCGGAGTGCGCTCCGCACTCCCCCGAGGAGCCGAGCCTGGTGCTGGACCGGACGAGGGCCTGTGTCGAGATCGACCGCTGCATCCTGGGCACCATCGAGGTGGTCGGCGACGAGGTGAGCACCGATCCGCTGGAGGTCCATCTGCGCGACAGCATCCTCGACGCCACCGGGTCCACGCGCTCGGCGCTGTCCGCGCCGGACTGCCGGCATGCGCATGCGGTGCTGTCCGTGCACCGCAGCACGGTCATCGGCGAGGTGCACACACATGCGGTGCGGCTCGCCGAGAACAGCATCTTCACCGGGCAGCTGCGGGTGGCCCGCCGCGGCATCGGCTGTCTGCGGTTCAGCTACGTCCCGCCGGGGTCGCGCACCCCGCGCCGTCACCGCTGTCAGCCGGACCTGGCGGGCCCCGAAGGCGCGGAGCGGGTGCGGCCACAGCTGCGCGCCGAGCGCTACGGGACGCCGTGGTACGGGCAGTTGGCGGCGGGCCGTACGGACTCGATCCGGCGCGGTGCGGAGGACGGCGCCGAGATGGGCGCGTACCACGATCTCTACCAGCCGCAGCGCGAGGACAGCCTGCGGGCCCGGCTGGCGGAGTACACACCGGCGGGGAGCGACGCGGGGATCGTGTTCGTGACGTGAGCCCGCTGTTCTGTGACGTGAGCCCGCTGTTTCGTGACGTGAGCCCACCGCCCGTTCGCGGGGCGAACCGCCGGCCGTCCCCCCGCGCCCCCGGCGTGCCGGGGGGACCGTCCGCGCCGCACCACCACCGGGGCCTGCCGCGCCGCTCCGGCCGTCCGAGCGACTCCGACCGTCCGCACATCCCGTCCGAGGGGGACCCCTTCCATGCACGCTGATCTCTCGCGCCTCACCCACCGGCCGGAGCGCCACTACTCCGCGGTCGTCGCCCAGCAGGGCCGGGTGCAACTGGACGCCGACGCCAATGAGCAGACCGCGATCCAGCTGTTCCAGGCCCGTACGCTCGCCGCCGACCTGATCGGCCCGCACGGCGGGCCGCGCGGCGCCACCGGCTTCCGGATCGCCCTGCGCGGCGGCAGCCGTGAGCTGGACGACCTGGTCATCGGCGGCGGCCGCTACTACGTGGACGGCATCCTGTGTGACGCGACCCGCCCGCAGCCCGGGGTGCCGGTGCCCGCGCACGGCACGGCCGACACCGGCAAGGAGGGCAAGGAGGGCCAGGACGGCGGCGAGGGCGAGCCGGCCGCGCCGCCCGCCACCTGGACGTACTGGGACCAGCCGGACGGCTTCCGGGACCCGGAGCGGCCCGGCGACCGGCTGCCCACCGCCTTCCCGTATCTGGTCTATCTGAAGGTGTGGGAGCGGCTGGTGACCGCGGCGGAGGACCCGGCGCTGCGCGAGGTCGCGCTGGGCTCCGCGCTGCCGGACACCGCGGCCCGCGCGAAGGTGGTGTGGCAGGTACTGCCGCTGCCCGCCGCCGCGTTGGGGCTGGACTCCGGCGACCCGACGGTCGACGAGGTCCGCGCCGCGTTCGCACGCTGGGCGGAGCAGGCGGCCGCGCCCGGCTCCCGTCTCGCGGCCCGCAGTGAACACCCCGGCGCCGCGGACGACGAGCCCTGCCTGGTCGCCCCGGACGCCCGCTACCGGGGCCCGGAGAACCAGCTCTACCGGGTCGAGGTGCACGACGGGGGCAGCGCGAAGGACGCCACCTTCAAATGGTCCCGGGAGAACGGCTCGGTCACCTTCCCGGTCGACGGACTCGACGGCACCTGGGTGGAGTTGGCGACCCTGGGCAGCGACGACAAGCTGGATCTGGACGTCGGTGACCTGGTCGAGTTCGTGGACACCGGGTACACGAGCCGGGGCGAGGCGGAGCCGCTGCTGCGGGTGGAGGAGGTCGATCTGCCGGGCCGCCGGGTGCGGCTCTCGGGCGAACCGGCACCGGGCGTGGGACGGCGGCCCGAGCTGCATCCGTTCCTGCGCCGCTGGGACCACCACGAAAGCAGCCGGCGGACGAGCGGGCGCGGCGCCCGGGACGGCCGGCTCCGGCACGGCGCGCTCCCGGTCGAGGAGGGCGGCTGGCTGCCCCTGGAGGACGGTGTCGAGGTCTGGTTCGCGCCGGGCGGCAGTTACCGCACCGGCGACTTCTGGCTGATCCCGGCCCGTACGGCCACCGGTGGAGTGGAGTGGCCGACGGACCCGGCGCGCCGGCCGCTGCTGCAGTACCCGTCCGGAATCGCGGTGCACTTCGCGCCGCTGGCCTGGATCGCCGGTGAGCAGACCGAACCCGATCTGCGGCTGGCCTTCCGCCCGCTGGCCGCGGGCATTCCGGCCGCGGACGATGCGGCGCTGGCCGCCGAGGAGGAGGCTCGGGCGGCGGAGTCGGGTGACGCGTCCTACGGCTCGCCGTACGACGCGTCGGGTCCGGCGCCGAGCAGGTCGCAGACCACCGCCGCGGCGGAAGCCGCGGTCGACGAGGAGGGAACCGCCTGATGGCCACCCCATTGACCGCGAGCCGGCTGCTCAAGGCGCTGCGCGACGAGGGCCTGGTGGTCCACGAGGTCCGCAGCTGGCGCACGCACAACCGGAACGCGAAGGGCCCCTGGGGCCCGATGCACGGTGTGATGATCCACCACACCGCCACCGAGGGCACCGACAGCTCGGTGGACCTGTGTTACGACGGGCGCTCCGATCTGCCGGGGCCGCTGTGTCATGGCGTGATCGACAAGAAGGGCGAGGTCCATCTCGTCGGCAACGGCCGCGCCAACCACGCCGGGCTCGGCGACCGTGACGTCCTGCGGGCGGTGATCAACGAGGACGCGGAGCTGCCGAAGGACAACGACGCGGACACCGACGGCAACCGTCACTTCTACGGCTTCGAGTGCATCAATTCCGGGGACGGCAAGGACCCGTGGCCCGAGGAGCAGCGGATCGCCATCGAGAAGGTGTCGGCCGCGATCTGCCGGGCGCACCGCTGGAGCGAACGCTCGGTGATCGGCCACAAGGAGTGGCAGCCCGGGAAGGTCGATCCGCGCGGCATCGTGATGGGCGACCTGCGGGGCCTGATCAAGAAGCGGCTGGCGAAGGCGGCGGAGGGCGCGCCGGACGCGGACGGCTCGGAGCAGGTGCCGCCGAAGCCGCAGCATCCGCCGTACGAGCCGTTCCCCGGACGGGACTTCTTCCGGTCGGGGGCCCGCAGCCCGGTGATCACGGCGATGGGCGAACGGCTGGTGGCCGAGGGCTGCGGCCACTACAAGGACGGCCCCGGCCCGGAGTGGACCGAGGCGGACCGCACGTCGTACGCGGCCTGGCAGCGCAAGCTCGGCTTCCGTGGCAAGGATGCGGACGGGGTGCCGGGCCGGGTCAGCTGGGAACGACTGCGGGTGCCCAACTCGTAACTCACGACGGCTTGTTGGCTCTGGATACACCAAGGCCGGGCGGCCCTCCCCCACAGAGGTCCGCCCGGCTGTTCATGGGTGTTCCGGCATCGGCCGCCGCCGCGGCCGAGGAGCCGGTGGTGTCAGCCTGAGACTCAGACGGCCTGGACCGGGAGGGCCGGGAGGGCCGGGAGGGCTGGCAGCGCCGGGATGTTGGCGGCGTTGGTCAGGTCGGCCAGGTCAGCAGGCACGGCCGGAACGGCAACGGCGTCGGTCAGGTTGGCCGGGACGGACGGGATGGCGGGCACGGCCGGGGCGGCCGGGGCGGCCGGGGCGGCCGGGAGGGCAATGGCGTCGGTGACGTTGGCGGGGACGGACGGGACGGCAGGCACGGCCGGGACGGCGTCCGTCACGTTGGCCGGAACCGCGGGCACGGCCGGGACGGCGGGCACGGACGGGACGGCAGGCACGGCAGGCACGGCAGGCACAGCCGGGGCGGCCGGCGCAGCCGGAACCGCGGGCACGGACTTCACCGGGGTCAGGCCCTGCACACCGGTGGCGGCCTGGCCGGCGGTGCCCCGCGCGTCGGTCACGACCACGGTGGCCAGACCCTGCGCGAACGGGGTGGCGTCCGTGGCCGCACCCTGGGCGAACGCCACCGCGTCGGCCGCCTTGCCCTGCGCGAACGGCACCGCCTTGGCGGCCTCACCCTGCGCGAACGGCGCCGCGTCGGTGGCCACACCCTGGGCGAACGGCACCGCGTCGGCCGCGGCACCCTGCACGAACAGCTGCGCCTGGCCGCCGACGACGGTCACGAACGGGGTCGCCTGGCCGGCCGCGTCACCGGCGAGCTGACCGGCACCGCCGACCGCACCCTGGGCGACCGGCACGACCTTGATGACGACCCGGCGGGCGACGGGCGGCAGCGCGTCGGCGGCGGCCTGGTCGACGGCCGGACGCGCGGCGGCCAGCGCACCCTGGGCCTGCTTCGTCAGCTGCTCGGGCCGGATGCCCGCACCGGCGAGACCGGCCAGCAGGTTGTCGGCCGAGCCGGGGGCCTTGGGCAGCGCGGGAGCCTTGGGCAGCGCCGGGGTGCCGGGCAGGGACGGGACGCCCGGGGTGGCGGGCAGCTTCGGAACGGCGGGCAGCGTGCCGTCCGTCAGGCGGCCGGCCTGGCCGAGGTCGGCACCCTTGGCAGCCTTCTTGACGGTCTTGACGGCCTTCTTGGCCTGCTTCAGGCCGGCGGCCTTCCGCACCTCACCGGTGTCGGGCAGACCGGCACCGTTGGCCCGCTTCTGCACGCCGTCGAGCGCACCGGTCACGTCGCCGGTCTGCGGCAGCTTGCCGGTGGGCAGCTCCGGGGCCGACACGCCGCCGAGGGCGCCGGTGGCCTTGCCCGCCACCTCGCCGACCGTCTTCTCAGCGGTCCCGGCGGTCTTCTTCGCGGTACCGGCCACGTCGCCGGTGGGCAGCTGGCGGGCGGTGTCGGTGACCGTGCCGGTGGCCGGGAGGTCCGTGCCGACGGGCAGCTCGGCGGCGTTGGCGGCGACGGAGCCCAGGGCCCACAGACCGGTGGTGGCGGCGGCAACGACGATGGAACGGCGGATGGTGGAGCGCATGGTGGTGAAGTCCTTCGAATTCGGAGGGGTTTGACGGGCAGACCTGTCCCGCCCCCGCGCGGCAGGTCCAGTTACAGACGCGGAGCGGTCTGCCCTAGCCCGGGAATTCGAGGATTTCTTCGGCACGCCGACGCGTCGGAGCGCCATCGGCCGTGCGGACGCCACCGGGCAGCAGCCGGAAGCGCATGGGGTCCGCCGTGACGGCGGCGTACTGGTCCCCGCCACGGGGGCCGTGGCCGTCCCCGGCGGTGTGCGAGGCGGGTGCGACCGGGCCCTGCGGATACTGCCCCGGAAGGCCGTCGTGGCCCGGGTCCCGCTGCTCGTGGGCGGTGGCCGAGGGGCCCTCGGAGACCGGCTTGCGCAGGTCGTCGAGGGACTGCACCGCGTCGGCGGCGGCAGCGCCGCAGGCCGGGGCAGCGGTCCGCGAACCGGCCGGCCGGTCCTCGCCCGGCGTCCGGCCGTGCTGGTCCGCGCCGCCGTCGCCGGGGTGTTCGCCGTGCTCACCGGACGGGAGGTGGACGGGCAGCGCGGCACCGGCCGACTCCCCGATCTCCCGTACGACGCGGCTCACCGGCTCGGTCACGCGGCCGGTGACCGGTGCGGTCTGCTCGGCGGCGGGCCGTACGGCCCCGGCCACCGCGTCGGACGCGGCGTGGGTGCGCTCGGCGGCCTTCGCGCCGGAGGCCTCACCGCGCTGCGTGACCGCGGAGCCGGAGCCGGAGAGCCGGTTTGCCCCGTCCCGGGTGGCGGCCCGGTCCGGGGTGGATGCCTCGGCCGCGGGCCGTGCCGGGGCCGAGGCCCCGGGCAGGTCCGCGTTTCGCGTGCGGTCGTCGGCATGGGCGCCGGGACCGAAGGCGAAGCCGAGGGCGACGAAGCCCACCAGGAAGATCCCGGCCAGCAGCGCACGCCGCACGGCCACCGTGCGCGGAAGGCGCACGACGGCAGGCAGGGCGAACACAGCAGACAAGGGGGGACCTTCCCATACGGACGGGGACACCCGGAGAACCGGTCCTCGGTGTCACGCGCGTCGCGGGCGATCGAGCGATGAGCAGATACTTGCATGAGAAACCAGGTGCCACGCAAGTCCCCCGGGGATACCTGTCACCGTTGCTCCGCCATGTCCGGTATGGGCAGCGGCCGTTTCTCGATCGCGGCCGCCATCACGTCCGGGAACAGGTCCGGAGTGCAGGCGAACGCCGGTGCGCCCAGGGCCGCGAGGGCCGCGGCGTGATCACGGTCGTAGGCGGGCGCCCCCTCGTCGGACAGCGCGAGCAGGGTCACGAACTGCACTCCGGACGCCTTCATCGCGGCGACCCGCTTGAGCATCTCGTCCCGGATGCCGCCCTCGTAGAGGTCGCTGATGAGGACGACGACGGTGTCGGCGGGGCGGGTGATGCGGGACTGGCAGTAGGCGAGCGCGCGGTTGATGTCCGTGCCGCCGCCGAGCTGGGTGCCGAAGAGGACATCGACCGGGTCGTCGAGTTGGTCCGTCAGATCGACCACCGAGGTGTCGAAGACGACCAGCCGGGTGTCGAGGGTCCGCATGGAGGCCAGCACCGCGCCGAACACCGAGGCGTAGACGACCGAGGCGGCCATCGAACCGGACTGGTCGATGCAGAGCACCACGTCCTTCTTCACCGACTGCGCGGCGCGGCCGTAGCCGATCAGCCGCTCGGGCACGACCGTGCGGTACTCGGGGAGGTAGTTCTTGAGGTTCGCCCGGACCGTGCGGTCCCAGTCGATGTCGCGGTGGCGCGGCCGGCTGATCCGCGCGGAGCGGTCCAGGGCGCCGGTGAGGGTGGCGCGGGTGCGCTGCGCCAGCTTCTTCTCCAGCTGTTCCACGACCTTGCGGACGACGGCGCGGGCGGTCTCCTTGGTCGTCTCCGGCATGACCTTGTTGAGCGACAGCAGGGTGCCCACGAGGTGCACATCCGCCTCGACGGCCTCCAGCATCTCCGGCTCCAGCAGCAGCGCGGACAGCCCCAGCCGGTCGATGGCGTCCCGCTGCATCACCTGCACCACGGACGACGGGAAGTACGTACGGATGTCGCCGAGCCAGCGCGCCACCCCGGGCGCCGAGGCCCCGAGCCCCGCCGAACGCCGGCCGCCGTCGGCCCCCTTGCCGCCGCGGCCCGTCTCCCGTCCGTAGAGCGAGGCCAGCGCCCCGTCCATCGCGGCGTCCCGGCCGCTGAGCGCACACCCCGTCCCGTCCGCGCCGCCGCCACCGAGCACCAGCCGCCAGCGGCGCAGCCGTTCGGCCTCGGAAGTGGGGGCGGCCGAAGCGGCGGCAGGGTCCTCGGCCGGTCCCGGGGCGGGCGTTGCGTGCGTGGTGGGTGTGGTGGGCGTGGCGTGTGTGGTGGGCGTTGCGTGCGTGGCCACCGTGGTGGTGGCCGTCGGGTCCGGTGTCGTGGTCGTCATGTCCGTGCTCCCGTGAGGTCGTCGGCCGGGCGGGACAACTCCGGTGGGTCGTCGCCGAAGCCGTGCTGTCCGATGCCCAGCAGCATGCGGAGGGTGGGGAGGACGGCCGCGGCACGGTCGCGGTCCAGGCCGGGGCCGAAGCCGGGCACGGCCGCGTCCGGGGCGTCGCCGGCCGGGTGGCGGGGTGCCGTCGCGGGGCCGCGGCGGACCAGCTCACCGAGGGTGCGCCGCACTCCGGACTCGTACTCCGCGAAGGTGCGGCGCAGCAGCGGGAGTACGTCGGTGAAGGCGGCGTCCGGCACACCGGTCAGCCAGCCGTCGACCAGCGCCAGCAGCCGTTCGTCATGGACCAGCAGCATGCCGCCGTCCCCGCCGCCGACGAATCCCTCGATCCATCCGGCGGCGTCGGTGGGCGGGGTGCCCGGCGAGAGGGCGAGCCCCATCAGCCGCTCCGCTCCCCCGTCGCCCAACTCGCCGTCGTCCAGCAGGAGCCGGGTCGCTCGGCCGCGGAGCAGCCCCGGCACGGTGTCCCGTTCGCTGACCGCCCGCAGCACTCCGGCCCAGCGGGTCCGCAGCCCGTTCCCTTCGGGCCGGCGCTCGGTATCCGGCTGACCGAGCAGGCCGACGGCCTGGTGGGTGGCGTCGAGATGCCCGCGCATGTCGGCGGCGCCGTCGGCGTCCAGCCCCGGGCAGGCCGGGGGCAGTCCGACGAAGACCCGCTCGGCCAGGCCGGTGGCCACCTCGCGGAGCGCCACGGCGTCCGTGCCGCGCACATCGCCGTAGCGCACGGACCGTACGAGGGCGGGCAGCGCCTGGGCGAGATGGCCCACGTCCGCGTCCAGCGCCGCGCGGTCCGACAGCGCCTGCATCACCACCGGGAGGGCATCGGGGAGTTCGGCGAGCAGACAGCGCTCGGCGAGCGCCGTGACCTCGGCGAGATGGGCCGCCCCGGCGGCCTCGGACGCGGCCTTGGCGGTGGCCGCCGAGAGCACGGTCGTGCCCCAGATTCCGGCCTCCGCGACCCGCACGGCGAGCTCCGGCTCCCAGCGCAGCCGCCAGGTCTCCCGGAAGGTGCCCGTGCTGCCGCGGGAGCGGGTGGGCTCGCCCCAGGGGATGCCGAGCAGCCGCAGCCGGTGCAGCAGCCGGCTGCGCCCGGCGTCGGTCTCCTTGCGCAGGTCCAGCTCCAACTCCCGTTCCAGGGCCTCAGGTTTGAGCCGCAGCGTCCGCTGGCTGCGGGCGATGTCCCGTTGCAGCGGCACCGCGGGGGCGTCCTCCGGGACCTCGCCGAGCACCTCCCCGACCACCAGCCGGTCGTGGATCAGCAGGAACGGGGCATCGGTGCCGTCCCCCATGACGGCGCGCACCGCGTCGTCCAGCTCCGTCAGCCCGGCCAGCGGGCGGCCGCGTACCGTGGCCAGCCCCTCGGCGAGCCGCACCGCTTCGATGACATGCGCCGACGAGACGGCGTAGTCCTCCTCGCGGAGCAGCCCGGCGACCTTGGTCAGCCAGCGTTCGACGGGGCGGTCGGGGGCGCTGAAGAGATGGCCGTACCAGCCGGGTGAGGCGATACCGGCGCCGTATCCGCTGCGGCGGGAGAGCCGCCGGTGTGTCCAGGGCACCCAGGTCACCGCCGCCTTCACCTTCGGCAGGCCCTTGAGCAGCTGCCGGTCGGCGGTCATGGTGGTGCGCTGCGCCAGGGCGGGTACGTGCCAGGCCCCGCACACCACGGCGAGGTCGTCCCCGAACTCCTTTCGCGCGGCCCGCAGCCGGAGCCGCATATGGGCCTCGCGCACCGGATCACGGTCATGGCCGCCGTCGCCGTAGGTCTCGCGCAGCGCCGCCATCGCCTCGGCCAGCGCCGCGAACGGCGCCAGCGCGTCCGCACCGGCTCCGCCGCCCCCGCGGTGCTCGACCACGTCCTCCCACCAGCGCTCCGGGTCGTCGTACCCGGCCGTCTCGGCCAGCACCCCGATCGGATCGATCCGCACCTCGGCGGCGCCGGCCCCCTGCTCACCGGTCTCCTGATCACCGGCCTCCTGCTCGCCGGCCCCCTCGTCCGCCGTCTCCCCGTCGTCTCCCCCCGCCAGGGAGTGCGCCGCGGGCAGATCGATGAAGCGGACGGGGACGCCGTGCTCCAGCGCCCAGCGCATCGCCACCCACTCCGGGGAGAACTCGGCCAGCGGCCAGAACGCGGCGCGGCCGGGGTCGTCCTGCGCATGGGCGAGCAGCGCGACGGGCGGCCGCATCTCCGCATGGGCCGCCAGCGGCACCAGCTCGTCCGCCTCCGGCGGCCCCTCGATCAGCACCGCGGCCGGTGTGCACTGCTCCAGGGCGGCGCGCACCGCCCGCGCCGAGCCGGGGCCGTGATGACGCACCCCGAGCAGCACCGGCCCGCACCTGTCCGTGGTCCGCCCGCCACGCCCGCTCATGCGCTCACCTCACGGCAGGCACGGTAGAAGTCCTTCCAGCCGTCGCGCTCGCGCACCACGGTCTCCAGATACTCCTGCCATACGACCCGGTCGGCCGCGGGGTCGCGGACCACGGCGCCCAGGATGCCCGCGGCCACGTCGCCGGAGCGCAGTATGCCGTCCCCGAAGTGGGTGGCCAGCGCCAGGCCGTTCGTCACCACGGAGATGGCCTCGGCCGTGGAGAGGGTGCCGGACGGCGACTTGAGCTTGGTGCGACCGTCGGTGGTGAGGCCGGCCCGCAGCTCACGGAAGACCGTGACGACCCGGCGGATCTCGTCCAGGCCCTCCGGTCCGGCCGGGAGATCCAGCGAGCGCCCTATCTGCTCGACCCGGCGCGAGACGATGTCCACCTCCTCGTCCGGCGTCGCGGGCAGCGGCAGCACGACGGTGTTGAAGCGGCGGCGCAGCGCGCTGGAGAGTTCGTTGACCCCGCGGTCACGGTCGTTGGCGGTGGCGATCAGGTTGAAGCCGCGGACCGCCTGCACCTCCTGCCCCAACTCCGGGATCGGCAGGGTCTTTTCCGACAGGACCGTGATGAGGGTGTCCTGTACGTCGGCGGGGATGCGGGTCAGCTCCTCGACCCGCGCGGTCATGCCCTGCGCCATCGCGCGCATCACCGGGCTGGGCACCAGCGCCTCGCGGCTGGGGCCGTGCGCGAGCAGCTGGGCGTAGTTCCAGCCGTAGCGGATCGCCTCTTCGGGGGTGCCGGCGGTGCCCTGCACCAGGAGGGTGGAATCACCGCTGACGGCTGCCGCCAGATGCTCGGACACCCAGGTCTTCGCGGTGCCGGGCACGCCCAGCAGGAGCAGCGCGCGGTCCGTCGCGAGGGTCGTCACGGCGACCTCGACGATCCGGCGCGGGCCGACATATTTGGGTGTGATGACCGTGCCGTCCGCGAGCGTGCCGCCGAGGAGGTAGGTCGCGACCGCCCACGGCGAGAGCCGCCAGCGCTCCGGCCGGGGCCGGTCGTCGGCCGCGGCGAGGGCCGTCAGCTCCGCCGCGAAACTGTCCTCGGCATGCGGCCGCAGCGCCTCGCCGCCCGCGGCTTCCGGCGCCGTCCCGGCCGTCTGATGGATCTGCTCGTCCGTCGTCGTGAGGCTGTTCCCGGACATGGTTCCCCCTCGTCGCAAGGTGTGCGGCCGGCACCCCGAAATCGCTGCGGCCGCTTGCGGGATCAACCCTGCACCAAGCCACTGACAATCGCCCGGAAACCGGCCCTGACCTGCCCGTTCATCGCGGCCGACGGCGATTGTCAGTGGTGCGCCGTAGCGTCGAAGACATGAATCCGCAGGGGGAACGCTGGACGACGGATCAGGTGCTCGCGCTGGCGCCTGACGAGGCATCACGCAAAGCGGGCGGCAAGCTCGCGGCGCCCGGGCCGTGGTCGGAAACGGGCGCGGACGAGGGTGCGGTGTGGGGGCAGTGCAAGGGCAGCGGAAAGAAGCCGTATCAGACGGTCGTGGACATCAAAGGTCCCGCCTTCAAGTGCAGTTGCCCGAGCCGTAAGTTTCCGTGCAAGCACGCGCTGGGGCTGCTGCTGCTCTGGGCGGGCGGCGGCGGGGAGGTGGCGGCCGGGGAACCGTCCGCATGGGCGGGCGAGTGGCTGGCCGGACGCCGGGAGCGGGCCGAGCGGCAAGCGGGCGCGCCCTCGGGCGCGGCCGCCCCGCCGCGGGCGCCCGCGGACCCGGAGGCCGCCAAGCGGCGGGCGGAGCGCCGGATGCAGCGGATCGGCGCCGGCGCCACGGAGCTGGAACAACGGCTGGAGGATCTGCTGCAGTCCGGGCTGGCCTCGGCCGAGAGCGGGACAGACTCCTGGGACGAGACGGCGGCCCGTATGGTCGACGCCCAGGCGCCCGGACTCGCCTCGCGCGTACGGGAGTTGTCGTCGGTGGTGGCGTCCGGCCCGGACTGGCCGGCGCGGCTGCTGGAGGAATGCGCGCTGCTGCACCTCCTCGACCAGGGGTTCCTCGGTATCGAGCGGCTGCCGGGCCCGCTCGCGGCGACGGTCCGCTCGCGCGTCGGGCTGACCACGGAGGCGGCGGACCTGCTGACCGGCCCCGATGCGGCGACGGTCCGGGACCGCTGGCTGGTGCTCGCCCAACAGGACAGCGACGACGGCAAGTTGCTCACCCGCAGAATCTTCCTGCGGGGCGAGCGGACCGGCCGGATGGCGCTGCACCTCTCCTTCGGCGGCTCTCCCGGCCGCCCCCTGGACCTGGCACTGCCGCCCGGTCTGGTGCTCGACGCGGACCTCGCCTACTACCCGGGCGCCCGCCCGCTGCGTGCCACTCTCGGCGAGCGGCACGCCCCGGCGGCTCCCGGGCCGGTTCCCCCCGGCGGTGGCATCGATGCCGCCCTGGCCGCGTACGGCGATGCGCTGCGCGACGACCCGTGGCTGGATTCCTGGCCGGTGGTGCTCACCGATGTCACACCGATACCGAGCCACGACGGAAAGGGCTGGCAACTGGCCGACGCGGACGGGGAGTCGGCGCTCCCGCTGGACCCGCGCGGCCTCGGCCGTACGAGCCTGTGGCAGCTGGCCGCCATATCGGGCGGGGCACCGGTCACGGTCTTCGGCGAATGCGGCCATCGCGGCTTTCTGCCGCTGACGGTCTGGGACCCCGCCCCGGTGTCCCTGTGACCCGCGCCGCGGCCGCGACGCCCCGGCCCCCACGGACGCCGTCCACCACCGATGCCTGGAGGAAGGCATGACGCGCACCACCACCCCCACCTCACCCGCCACACCCACCCCGACCGCCCCCGCCCCCTGGTCCGATCTCGTGAGCGCCGCGCTGCTCGGGACCGAGCGGCGGACACCGCCGGTGGCGGCACGGCCGGCACAGACCGCCGCGGCCGCGCTGCTGGACGCGGCCGCGGTGAGCACGGTGCGCCGGCGCGCCGCGCTGCGCCCCGCACCGGCCGGTGAGCGGCCCGCCCCGGCCCCGGCCGACCCGCGGCCCCCGCTGCCGCCCGCGGCGCGCCGCCGGCTGTCCCTGCTGCTCGCCGACCGCGGCGGCAACGGAGGCGGCAGCCGCCGGGGCACCGCCCCCGACCTCACCGAGCTGCTGCCCCAGTGGCTGGCCGCCGCCGGCACGTACGGCTACCGCGCCCCGGAGGCCCTGCTGCCCGCGCTGCTCGACGCCGCCCGCGCCCGTACGGATCTGCGGCCCGCCGCGCTCGCCCTGGCGGGGCCGCGCGCCCTGTGGCTGGCCCGGCTCAACGACGAATGGAAGTTCGCGCTCCGGGGGGCCGGCGGCCCGTCCGCGCTCCCCGGGGGCGACGATCCCGAGGCCGTGCGGCGCCGGTGGGAGGAGGGCCTGTTCGCGGAGCGGGTCGCCCTGCTGACCGCCCTGCGCCGCCATGACCCGGCGGCGGGCCTGGCGCTGCTGACCACGACCTGGTCCACGGAGCGGGCCGAGGACCGCCTGATGTTCCTCGACTCGCTGCGCGAGGACCTCGCGACGGGCGATGAGCCCTTCCTCGAACAGGCCCTGTCCGACCGCAGCCGCAACGTCCGCGCCACGGCCGCCGAGCTGCTCTCCGCCCTGCCCGGCTCCGCGCTCGCGGCCCGTATGGCGCAGCGGGCCCACACCTGTATCGGCCTGGACCGGACGGCCGGCGCACCGGTGATCGCGGTGGAGGCGCCCCATGAGTGCGACATGGGGATGCAGCGGGACGGCGTGGCACCCAAACCGCCCTCCGGACGGGGGGAACGGTCCTGGTGGCTGAGCCAGTTGGTGGAGGCGACACCACTGGACGGCTGGCACGCCCGCTTCGGGGGCCGTGACGCGGCGGCGATCGTCGCGCTGCCGGTGGGCGACGACTGGCGTACGGAGCTGCACGATGCCTGGTGCCGCGCCGCCGTGCGCCAGCGCAACGCCGACTGGGCGCGGGCACTGCTGGGTGCGCCGGCCGCACCGTCCCAGGCCGCCGAGGTCACCCCGGCCGGCTCGTCACGGGATCTGACGAAGCTGCTGACCGTCCTCCCCGAGGACGAACGGGCCCGGTGGGTCGCCGAGTTCATCGCGGCACACGGCCTGTCGGAGGCCTTCCGGATGCTCGGCGTGTGTGCGGTCCCCTGGGCCGAACCGCTCGGCGGAGCGGTGGTCGACGCCCTGGACATCGCCCGGGACGCGGGCAGCTATCCCTGGAGCTTCAGCGGGGTGATGGGCCTGGCCGAGCGCTGTCTGGACCCGGCCGCCGCGGACCGTCTCGACATGCTCACGGCCGTCACGGACGAGCCGGAGGGCGCCTCCCCGGGCTCCGGCGGCTACTGGTCCGAGGCCTTCCAGCGCCTGGTCGGCACCCTGCGCCTGCGCGCCACGATGCGCAGGGAATTCACCCCGCCGCCCGCCGGCGACACCACCGGCCCCGGCGCAGACCTCGACACCGCCGCCGCAGCCGCCACGCCCGGCGGTGCCACACCAGGGCCCCGCGTGCCATGACCACTCACGCCAAGACAGCGCACACGGGGGCTGCGCGTACCGGGTCTGCGCGTACCGGTGCCCGCCGGGCCGGGGCCCGACCCCGGCACGGCCGCCCGGCCCGGCCTCCGGGCCGGGCCGCGGCACCGATCCGCCGTGCCTCAGACCGCCAGCGAGCGGACGTTCTCGTTGACCCACTCCACGATCGAGGTGGTCGTGGCGCCCGGCGTGAAGATCTCCGCGACGCCCTGTGCCTTGAGCGGAGCGATGTCCGCCTCGGGGATGATGCCGCCGCCGAAGACCTTGATGTCCGCCGCGTCCCGCTCCTCCAGCAGGGCGATGACCTTCGCGAAGAGGGTGTTGTGCGCCCCGGAGAGGATGGACAGCCCGATCGCGTCGGCGTCCTCCTGGATCGCGGTGTCGACGATCTGCTCCGGGGTCTGGTGCAGCCCGGTGTAGATCACCTCCATACCGGCGTCGCGCAGCGCCCGCGCGATGACCTTGGCGCCCCGGTCGTGCCCGTCCAGGCCCGGCTTGGCCACCACCACACGGATCGGCCCCGACCTGCCCGCCGCGCCCTGGCTCCCCGCTTGCGCTCCGTCATGCCGAGCCACACTCATCACTGCCTCCAAGCCATGCACGGCACTGTGGTGCCGCCGAGCCGACAATCGATCGCGCGACCGCGATCCGGCGGCCACGAGCGTGAACGAACGTTATCGCCAGCATCCCGTACCCAGCCGTTTCGTGACATCCGGGGAGGGGGAAATCACACATGGGACACGTTCGCTACGCGCCGCGTCCCGCGTTTTGTGCCGCCGGAGCCGGGCGGCGCAGGGCGCGGGCCGGGCGCACGGGGAGCCGCAGCCGGGCCACCGGGCGCCGGGCACGCAGCAGTGCGAGTCGCCGCATGCTCGCCATCACCGCCCAAGGGCTTCCCACGAGGGCATACGGGGGTCGACGCCGCCTCCCGCATGCCATTCGGGAGGTCGGCCATGCAGGCCCTGCCCTTTCTCTCCGCACCCCTTCTGATCGCGCGCCTCGTTGCCACGCCACTGCGGTGCGTGCGCCTGCTCCCCACCCGCGCCTCGTCGCTCCCCCTGCGCAGCACGGTCGTGGACCTGGCGGTCCTCGCCGGCCATCTCCTCCTCTATCCGACCGGCATCTCCCAGGAACGCCCCCTGCCACGGCCCGCACCCCACCCCGCGGCCGGGCCCCCGGAAGGGTTCACGGCACCGGAGGCCCCGCAGCCCGCCCCCGGCGCGCCCACGATGCTGCCGACCGAGGGCCGGGCCCATCCGCCCGTCCTCCTGCTCCATGGCTTCATCGACAACCGCTCCGTCTTCCTGCTGCTGCGCCGCTCGCTGCACCGGCACGGCTGGCGCCATGTCGAGGCGCTCAACTACTCCCCGCTGACCTGCGATCTCCGTAAGGCGGCCGAGCTGCTCAGCCGCCATGTGGAGGAGGTCTGCGCCCGGACCGGCCATCGCCGGGTGGACCTCGTGGGCCACAGCCTCGGCGGACTCATCGCCCGCTATTACGTACAGCGGCTCGGCGGCGACACCCGCGTCCGTACGGTGATCACGCTCGGCACCCCGCACGCCGGCACCCGTATCGCGCCGCTGATGTCGGCGCACCCCCTCGTCCGCCAGATGCGCCCCGATTCCGAGGTGATAGCGGAGTTGTCGCGGCCGGCACCGAATTGCCGCACGCAATTCGTCGCTTTCTGGAGCGAGGAGGATCAGGTGATGGTTCCGGCCACAACAGCGAGAATCAGTCACCCTGATTTGGTCGCGTACAACGTGCATGTCGCCGGTGTCGGACATCTCGCCCTGCCGGTCAATGGCGCCGTAGCAGCCGGAATACGGGAAGCACTGACCTCGGCGGAGACCGCGGAAGGAGCCGCGGACGCCATTTCGGTGGCCTGACAACGCCCCGCACGCACCCCGCGGGACGCCGCAGCGGCGTCGCACCGGCGACATGATCTTGACTTGAAGTCGAACAAACTTCGAACGGGGCGCCAAGAGCTCGCATGGGGACTGCCGAAAGGCGGCCAAATGCCCGATCTGGCCTAGCCCAAAACCAGTTGAAGATTGTCGCCGTCGCGTACCGCCGGGTACAGTCGCCGCTAATTCTCCTGCTGCCGAGGCGAAAGAGAAGTTGGTGAACGACCGTCACCCCTCGGGGGCCCAGCCTCCGACCGGCTCTGCTTCCGACGCCTCGTATGCGCACTATCCGGCCTACGACTCCTACGGACAGCAGGCCTCGACCGGCAGTGCCGAATACGGCGACGGTGATCCCCTCTTCGGTTCGCTCCCCGGCTCGTACGAGACCGGTATGTACGACACCGGTACGCACGGCACGGCGGACGCCTACAGCATGAGCAGCTACGGCACCGGCACCTACAGCACCGAGGCCTATGACACGGGGGCGTACCCGGCGGGCGACGGCTATGCCACCGGCGCGTACGACACCGGCACCTATGCCACAGCTCAGTGGGACACCGGCGGCTGGGACACCGGCGCTTATGCCGCCGCCGATCCGCACGCGGCCGCCCCGGGCTACGACCCGTACGCACACACCACCTACGACGCCCCGGCGCACGACGCGACCGCGTACACCTCGTCCGGGTACGAGACGGCCGGTTACGAAGCCACCGCGTACGGCCACGGCGGCTTCGACAGCGGCTTCGACACCGGGACCTACCCCACCGGCGCGTACGACACCGGCAGTTACGACCCCGGCGCGTACGAGACCGCCGATGCCTTCGACGCCTTCGGCCGGCAGGCCACCGCGGTCGAGGAGACCGCGAGCTTCGAGGCCACCGCGATCTGGTCGACCACCGACCAGGACCTGATCGCCGGTATCCCGGCGCAGGCCGGACCGCCCCCGAACGACACGATCCAGTGGGACAGCACCACTTGGGACGAGGCCGGGCACTTCGACACCGCCGGCACCGACGCCGGACGGCCCGGGAACGACCCGTACGACACCGGCCGGGCCGAGGCCGACGACGGCTCCCCCCGCGATGCCGAGGACTACAGCGAGGCCGCGGCCGTGGCGGACGCCATGACGCAGGCCATGCCGATCACCCCCGCGGCCCCCGCCCCCGCAGGCCGGCGGGTCACCGGGCCGGAAGCCGGGCAAGCCGTCCGCGGCCGGGGCCGGCGGCGGACGGCGAAGCGGTCGGCGCTGCTGACCGTCGCGGTGCCCTCGGTCGCCGCCATGGGCGTGTGCGCCGTGGCCACCGCGGCCGTCGCCGATTTCGGCGGGGACGACAAGGCCGATGCGACCGCCCAGGCCGCGCCCGATGTCGCGGCCGTCAAGCCGTCCGCGGCCAACAACAAGCTCGACACCCAGCTCGCCGGACTCAGCGCCAGCGCGGATGACTTCCGCGACCGCGCCAGCCGCACCCAGGAGCGGATCGACCTCAAGGAGCGCCAGGCGCTGGAGCGCCAGCGCAAGGCGAAGGAAGCGGCCCGCAAGGAGGCCATGCGGCCCAAGTTCCTGCTGCCAGTCAAGCAGCACGGGCTGAGCGCCCAGTTCGGCCAGGCCGGGGTCAACTGGATGTCGCTGCACACCGGTATCGACTTCCCGGTCAGCTACGGCACCCCGGTCATGTCCGCCACCGACGGCACCATCCGCACCCAGTGGAACTCCGCCTACGGCAACATGGCGATCGTGACGGCGGCCGATGGCACGGAGACGTGGTACTGCCACCTCAGCAGCACCAAGATCCGTTCCGGGACGGTCAAGGCCGGTGACCAGATTGCCTATTCGGGCAACTCCGGCAATTCCACCGGACCGCATCTGCACTTCGAGGTGCGTCCCGGCGGCGGCGCGGCGGTCGACCCGCTGCCCTGGCTGCAGGACCACGGCCTCGACCCGAACTGACCGCTGAACCGGCCGCTGTCGGCTCCGGCTCCGTCGAAGCCCCCAGGGCACGTCCCCGGGGGCTTCCGGCTTCCGGCTTCCGGCTTCCGGCTTCCGGTACAGCCTTCCGGTACAGCCTTCCGTTACAGCTTCTCCACCGGCGCATACCGCAGCAGCAGCCGCTTGGGCTTCTCGCCGCCGAAGTCGATGGTCGCCTCGGCGTTGTCACCACTGCCCTTGACGCCGACGACCGTGCCGAGGCCGAAGCTGTCGTGCGTGACGCGGTCGCCGACGGCCAGCGAGACCACCGGGCGGTCCTGGGAGCGGCGGGTCGCGAAGCCGCTGGGGCCCTTGGCGCGCGACGACGACAGCGAGGAGCCGAAGCCGCCTCCGCCGCCCGCCGAGAGTCCGCCCATGGAAGCGGACGGCGTCGCCGGGCCCGTCCGCTTCCACTCCACGAAGTCGTCCGGGATCTCCTCCAGGAACCGGGAGGGCGGGTTGTACGAGGGCTGGCCCCAGGCGCTGCGCATCGTGGAGCGGGTGACATAGAGCCGCTCACGGGCGCGGGTGATGCCGACATAGGCCAGCCGGCGCTCCTCCTCCAGCTCCTTGGTCTGGCCCAGCGAGCGCATGTGCGGGAAGACGCCGTCCTCCATGCCGGTCAGGAAGACCACCGGGAACTCCAGGCCCTTGGCGGTGTGCAGCGTCATGAGGGTGATGACGCCGCTGCCCTCCTCGTCCTCGTCCGGGATCTGGTCGGAGTCGGCGACCAGCGCGACCTGCTCCAGGAAGTCGGAGAGGGTGCCGGGGTTCGCTTCGCCGCGGTCCTGCTCGAATTCCAGGGCGACGGCGGCGAGTTCCTGGAGGTTCTCGATCCGGGTCTCGTCCTGGGGGTCCGTGGAGGCCTGGAGTTCGGCGAGGTAGCCCGTACGCTCCAGGACCGCTTCCAGGATGGTGGCGGGACCGGCGCCGGACTCGACGATCGTCCGCAGCTCCTCCATGAGGACGTTGAAGCGCTTGACGGCGTTGGCGGAGCGGGCCGCCATGCCGTAGGCCTCGTCGACCCGGCGCAGCGCCTGCGGGAAGGTGATCTTCTCGCGCGCCGACAGGGCGTCGATCATCGCCTCGGCGCGGTCGCCGATACCGCGCTTGGGAACGTTCAGGATGCGGCGCAGCGGGACGGTGTCCTCGGGGTTGGCGAGCACCCGCAGATAGGCGAGGACATCGCGGACCTCCTTGCGCTCGTAGAAGCGCACTCCGCCGACGACCTTGTAGGGCAGCCCGACCCGGATGAAGATCTCTTCGAAGACCCGGGACTGGGCGTTGGTGCGGTAGAAGACCGCGACGTCGCCGGCCTTGGCGTCCTTGGCGTCCGTCAGCCGGTCGATCTCGTCGGCGACGAACTGGGCCTCGTCGTGCTCGGTGTCGGCGACATAGCCGGTGATCTTGGGGCCGGTGCCGGCGTCCGTCCAGAGGTTCTTGGGGCGGCGGTTCTCGTTGCGCTCGATGACGGCGTTGGCGGCGGACAGGATCGTCTGCGACGAGCGGTAGTTCTGCTCCAGCAGGATCGTGGTCGCGTCCGGGTAGTCCTCCTCGAACTGGAGGATGTTGCGGATCGTGGCGCCGCGGAAGGCGTAGATCGACTGGTCGGCGTCACCGACGACGCAGAGCTCCGCGGCGGATTCGGCGGGGCCGACCAGCTCGCGGACGAGGGTGTACTGGGCGTGGTTGGTGTCCTGGTACTCGTCGACGAGGACATGGCGGAAGCGGCGGCGGTAGTGCTCGGCGACATCCGGGAAGGCCTGGAGCAGATTGACCGTCGTCATGATGATGTCGTCGAAGTCCAGGGCGTTGGCCTCGCGCAGCCGCGCCTGGTACATCGCGTACGCCTCGGCCAGCGTCTTCTCGAAACCGTCGGCCGCCGTCCCGGCGAAGGTCTCCTCGTCGATGAGCTCGTTCTTGAGGTTGGAGATCTTCGCGCTGAAGGACTTGGGCGGGTAGCGCTTGGGGTCCAGATCGAGATCACGGCAGACCAGGGCCATCAGGCGCTTGGAATCGGCGGCGTCGTAGATCGAGAAGGACGAGGTGAAGCCGAGCTTCTTGGACTCGCGGCGCAGGATGCGGACGCAGGCGCTGTGGAAGGTGGAGACCCACATGGCGTTCGCGCGCGGGCCGACCAGCTCCTCGACGCGCTCCTTCATCTCACCGGCGGCCTTGTTGGTGAACGTGATCGCGAGGATCTGGCCGGGGTGGACATGGCGCTCGGCGAGCAGATGCGCGATGCGGTGGGTCAGCACCCGGGTCTTGCCGGAGCCGGCGCCGGCGACGATCAGCAGCGGGCCGCCGGTGTGCACCACGGCGGCCTTCTGCTCGTCGTTGAGCCCCTCCAGCAGCGCCGCGGCGTCGACGGGCGGGCGGGCGGCGCCGTCGCGGTAGTACGACTCCCTGGGGGCGGGCGCGTCGAACCTCCCGCCGAAGAGGTCGGCGGGGATCTCCTCCGGGGCCGGACCGTGCTCGTCCTCGGGGGGCGGCGGGTGCTCCTCCTCGCCCTTGTGGCCGAGGTCCGCCAGGAAGCTGTCGTCAAAGAGGCTGCTCATCGCCCACCGAGTCTAGGCCGCCGCACTGACAGTCCGCCGCGGAGTAGCGGATTGCGGGCCGTCCGCGGGGCGGGCCGTGGCGCCGCGGCAGGTCAGACGTCCGGGGCCGTCACAGATCGGGCGGCGCCTCGTCTACCCGAATCCGACATCTGGCAGCACAACACCCGCATCGCGTTCAGGTCACGAAAAGGTTTCGGGCATATCGAACATCAGCCTTCACAGGAGCCACACGAGTTGGCTAACGTCCTCGCTCAGGCAGCCCGCCTCCCCGTGGACGACAGCGTCCGCACGGGCCGCCACGCCGAGTCCGGCACTGCCCCCAGGCACCCGGAGCCGGGGACCCACCAGCACCACCGGGGTGAATCGATCCGTACGGCCGTCGCCAGTGGACGTCCGGACCGTAGGGCAAGCCTTCCGTCAGCGACACCGCCCGAACCCGACAGCTAACCCGGTAGGCGGTCCACGGAAGGAGTTGCCGGTCTTGGCGTCGCATCGCAAGCCGCGCACCAGCGTTCTCGCCTCACCCGGAGGCCGTCGTACGGCGGCCGGACTCACCACCGCCGCCCTCGCCTCGGTCACCCTGCTCTCGCAGTCCGCCGAAGCGGCCCCCAGGGCGCCCAAGCCCACCGTCGAAGAGGTCAAGCAGAAGGTCGACGATCTCTACCACCAGGCCGAGGTGGCCACCCAGAAGTACAACGCCGTCAAGGAGCGCGCCGACGAACAGCGCGACACCGTGGACGGCCTGCTCGACGCCGCGGCACAGCGCGCCGAGAAGATGAACCAGTCCCGGCGGCTGCTGGGCACCTTCGCCTCGGCGCAGTACCGCACCGGCGGCATGAACCCGACGGCGCAGCTGATGCTGGCCAAGGACCCGCAGCAGTTCGTCGACCGCAACCACCTCATGGAGCGGCTGTCCGGCCGGCAGAAGCAGGCCGTCACCGACTACCAGGAGCAGCAGGCGAAGGCGGCCAAGCAACGTGCCGAGGCGACCCGCAGCCTGGAGCGGCTGCAGACCTCGCAGGCCTCCCTCAAGGAGTCCAAGCGCTCCGTCCAGGACAAGCTGGCCGAGGCCCGTCAGCTGCTGTCCCGGCTGACCGCCCAGGAGAAGGCGCGGCTGGCGGAGCTGGAGCGCCAGAAGGAGGAGGCGGCCAAGCGCCGGGCCGCGGAGGAGGCGCGCAAGCAGCAGGAGCGGGAGCGCCAGCGGCAGCAGGACGGCGACGGCTCGTCCGACGACCGGACCGGCGGCGGCTCCACCGGCGGCGACTCCGCCGGTGACTCGGCCTCCACCAAGGGTGAAAAGGCGCTCGCCTTCGCCCGCGCCCAGATCGGCAAGCCGTATGTCTGGGGCGCGACCGGCCCCGCCTCCTACGACTGCTCGGGGCTGACGCAGGCGGCGTGGAAGGCGGTGGGCGTCGATCTGCCGCGGACCACCTGGGACCAGGTCAAGATCGGCCAGCGCGTGGCCACCAAGGATCTGCAGCCCGGTGACCTGGTCTTCTTCTATGACGACATCAGCCATGTCGGCATGTACATAGGCAACGGGAAGATGGTCCACGCTCCGAAGCCGGGCGCCAACGTCCGGGAGGAGTCGATCTACTACATGCCGATTTACGGGAGTGTCCGCCCGGGCTGACGCCCGGCCCGCTCCCCCACAAGACCACCCCCCACGGTCACCCCCCACACGCCACCGCGCGGCCGTCGCCTCCGGATCCGGAGTGCGAGGACCGCGCGGTGTGCCGTGGTGGGGACGTGCGTCAGGTCCAGAGCACCGCGATGAAGATGTTGGCCACCGTCAGTCCGCCGACCGCGGCGAAGAGCGGCTTGTCGACCGTCTCGTCGTCCCGCTTGACGTAGACCAGCGCCAGGATCACCACCAGCAGGGCCATCTTGATGCCGAGCTTGATGTTGTTGAGGGGGTGGTCCTGGGCCTGGTTGAGGCCGACCAGCACGATGCCGGTGACCAGCATCGTCAGTGCGCCGTGCAGCATGGCCGGCACGAAGCGGGCGGTGCCCGCGCTCATCGCCTTCATCTGGGTCAGAAAGCCGCCCAGCAGGGAGGCGATGCCGATGATGTGCAGGCCGACGAAGATATTGGTTACTACGTCCATAGTGCTGGATCGTAGCCGCCGTATAGCACGGCCCTTCGGGCAGGGCGCCCACTATCGCCGCTTCGGTCAGGCCAGACCGGTCCCGGCCGTAGGACCATGGCGCCGCGGTCACCCGCGTACCTGCCGTGGTCGAAAGCGAACAATGCCGGGCAAGGGGACTCACTGCCGTGACATCCAGGCTTAGCGTCCTCCCTCAGGCGGCCGACTCCCCGCCTCGCCGGCCTCCCACCGGCGTTCCGTCGGCCGTCCCCGCCGAGAGGTGCGGCGGCGGTCCGTTGCCCCCGTGACGGACCGCCGCCGGGCCCACGGCTCGAAGGGAAGGAAGTGACGGCCACCGTGGCCTCGCACCGCAAGCCCCGGCAGCATCCGCTCGCCGCGCTCACCGGCGGTGGCTCGCGCAGCGCGCGCACCGCCCGTACGGCCGCCACCCTGGCGCTGGCCGGCGCCGCCACCGCCACCGCCACCGGCTTCGAGGGCACCGCCCAGGCCGCACACCGGCCCACCCCCGCCCAGGTCAAGGACCGGGTCGACGCGCTGTACCAGGAGGCAGAGGTGGCCACGCAGAACTACAACGGTGCGAAGGAATCCGCCGACACCGCACGCGAGGAACTGAGCAGACTGCAGGACGAGGCCGCCCGCAGGACCCGGAAGCTGAACGCCGCCCGCACCGAACTGGGCACCCTGGCCGCGAGCCAGTACCGCTCCGGCGGCGTCGACCCGGCCGTACGGCTGCTGCTGTCCGCGGACCCGCAGCGCTATCTGGACGGCGCCGCGGTGCTGGAGCGTACGGGCAGCCATCAGGCGACCGCGGTGGCCGGCTATGCGCGCCGGCTCGGCAGCGTACGGCAGGTCCGGCAGCGGGCCGAGGAGACCGTGGAGCGGCTGGCGGACACCGAGGCCAAGCTGAAGAAGCACCGGGTCACCGTCGTGCACAAGCTGGGCGCCGCCGAGGAGTTGCTCCACCGGCTGACCGCGGAGCAGCGGCAGCGGATGGCGGCCCGGGACGGTGCGCGGAGCGGGCCGGGGCAGGGCCGCACGGGCCACGGGGCCGGTCGTGGGGACGGCCCGCTCGACGGGATTCCCGGGGGCGCGGGAGGCGTCGCCGCGGCACAGGCTCCCAGCCCCCGTGCCGCCCGCGCCGTCGCCTTCGCCTACAGCGCCCTCGGCAAGCCCTATGTCTGGGGCGCGACCGGCCCGTCCGCCTACGACTGCTCGGGGCTGACCCAGGCCGCCTGGAAGGCCGGCGGGGTCGCCCTGCCCCGTACGACCTACACCCAGATCAGCTCCGGGCCGCGGGTCAACAGATCCCAACTCGCCCCTGGTGACCTGGTGTTCTTCTACTCGGGCATCAGTCATGTGGGGCTCTACGTCGGGAACGGCCAGATGATTCACGCACCGCATCCGGGGGCGCCGGTACGGATCGCACCGATCGACCAGATGCCGTTCGCGGCGGCGACCCGGCCCGCGTAGGGCGCCCCACGGGCTGCGTTTCGGCCCGACTTCCGCCCCCGGAAAGGCAGTTGGGGCGGCAGCGGCCTCCGCGTACGATCGGCCGGATGACGCACACCGCCGCGGCCCCCGACACCAGCCTCCGCTCCGCCGTCCATGCCTGGGTCGACGGCTGGGCGCGTGCGCGGGGTACGGAGGCGCCGCAGGCGGTGCCCGGCGGGTTCCGGATCGAGGTGCGGCGGCCCGGTCATCTCGCGCGCCATGTCCTCCCGGAGGCGGAACCGGCCGTCCTGCGCGACCTGGTGGACACGCTCACCACGCCCGGTCTGTGGATCAAGGCCTGCGCCCCGCGCGAGGTGGTCGAGCCGCTGCTGACCGCGGACTGGGAGATCAGCGAACCCCAGTACCTCATGACGACGGACCGGTTGGCGGCGTCGCGCTCCGGCGCGGGCCTGCCGTCCGGCTACCGGCTGGAGATCGTCGACGAGGGCGGGGCGGTGTTCGAGGCCCGGGTGCACGCTGCGGGCGGGCCTGGGGCCGGGGGCGGGGCCGGCTCCTGTTCCGGGGCCGGGGCCGGGGCCGGCTCCTGTTCCGGTACTGGCTCCGGCTCCAGTTCCGGTACTGGCTCCGGTTCCGGTGGTGTCGAGGGGTCCGGGCCGGTCCTCGCCGCGAGTGGACGTGCCGCCCTCACCACGGGGGCACCGGGCAGCTCCCCCGCCCCGTACGCCCCGTCCGTCGTCTTCGACATGATCGGCACCGAGCCCGCGCACCAGCGGCGCGGGCTGGGCCGGGCGGTCATGGCCGCGCTGGCGGGCCGCGCGGTGGAACGGGGCGCGCGGCAGGGCGTGTTGGTGGCCAGCCCGGACGGCCGTGCGCTCTACGAGGCCATGGGCTGGCGGCTCCGGTCCCCGGTCACCGCCGCCGGCCGTATGGGGTGAACGGCCGCGGGCTCCGGTACCGCCGCCCGTAGGGGGAAGTGTCCCAAGCTCCGCGGTGCCCGCTCCCGTGCCCTCACGCCCTGAGCTGCGTCCCCAGCCAGCGGAAGATCTCCGGCACCTGCTGCTTCCAGACCACCGTGGTGTGGCCCGCGCCCGGCGGGATCTGCCGCAACGTCACCGTGGTCGGATTCTGCGCGAACTGGCGGAGGCCGAGCCCGGCCTGGAAGCCGTCGCGCTCCGCGCCCGACACATACAGCGCGGTACGCGGCGGCTTCCCGGCCGCGTTGGCCGACTTCAGGATGTGCAGCGGGTTGGACTCGATACGCAGCTTGGGGTCCTTGCCGGCCAGCGAGTCACGCTCTAGTGCCGGGTCGTTGTAGCCGGACATGGCGACCGCGGCACGGTAGCGGTCGGGGTGGGCCAGTGCCAGCTTGGCGGCGCAGTGCGCACCGGCCGAGTAGCCGGCCAGGGCCCAGGAGTCCGGCTTGTCGCCGGCCCGGAAGTTGTCAATGATCATCTTGCGGACGTCGACGGTCAGCCAGCTGTCGGCGTTGACCTTCCCGGGGATGTTGACGCACCCGGTGTCCGCGCCGGGGAGGAGATTGGTCCGGGGCGCCACCAGGATGGCCGGCTTGACCGTGCCGTTCTGCATCAGCGGCATGAGCTGCTCGGCCGCGCGCAGCGAGCCCATCCAGGACTTCGCCGAACCCGGATAGCCGGGCAGCAGCTCGACCACCGGGAACTTCTTGTCCCGGTAGGCCGGGTCGTTGTACTGGGGCGGCAGCCATACGTAGACCTCGCCCCGCACCCCCGAGATCCGGCCCTGGAGATCGGTCATCTGAACGCCGGCGCCCACCTTGGGGTCGTCGGCCGGGCGGAACTGCTGCAGCTGCTTGGGCTCGTGCTTGATCTGCCGGCCGCCCATGCCGTCGGGGCCGAGGTCCCGGGCCGCCTCGACATGGCTGCCGGTGCCGAGCAGATCGTCCCAGGTGTCGTAGAGGCTGTTGGCGTTGTTGACCAGGACGAAGACCACGGTGATGGCCGTGACCTGGGCGAACAGCAGCATCAGCAGCCGGCCGAGGCCGCGCACCAGGGGCGGCCCGGCTATTCGGCCCCAGAGGGCGAAGGGCAGCACGACGGCGACGATCAGCAGCGTGAGCGAGGTGAGGAAGAAGGGCGTGCCCGTCAGGCTCATCGGGTTCTCGCTTCCAGGACAAACTACGCGAAGGACGTGGGGTGGTTCCGGCCCCGCCTTCGGCAGTGAGCCTCTCCGCGCCCTTAGATGGTGACCGCAGGGTCCTGGTTGCCCTTCTTAGGTGCTTTGTTACTCCCTCGTCATGAAGCGGTGTGTGAGCCCGCCTCCGTGCCGGTTCCGCAGGTCAGACCAGCCGCCGGGCCGCTGCCCACCGGGTCAGCTCATGGCGGTTGGAGAGCTGGAGCTTGCGCAGCACCGCGGAGACATGGGACTCGACGGTCTTCACGGAGATGAACAGCTGCTTGGCGATCTCCTTGTAGGCATAGCCGCGGGCGATCAGCCGGAGGACCTCGCGCTCGCGCTGGGTGAGGCGGTCGAGGTCCTCGTCGATCGGCGGGGCGTCCGTCGAGGCGAAGGCGTCCAGAACGAAGCCCGCCAGCCGCGGGGAGAAGACCGCATCGCCGTCGGCGACCCGGAAGACCGCGTTGACCAGGTCCGTGCCCGTGATCGTCTTGGTGACATAGCCGCGGGCGCCGCCCCGGATGACGCCGATGACGTCCTCGGCCGCGTCGGAGACGGAGAGCGCCAGGAAGCGGACCGGGCGCTCGGTGTCGGTCATCATCGCGGCGCTGCGGCGCAGCACCTCGACACCGCCGCCCCCGGGGAGGTGGACGTCCAGCAGGACGACCTCGGGCCGGGTGGCCGTGATGACCGTGAGCGCCTGGTCGACGTCGGCGGCCTCGCCGACCACCTCGACGCCGGTGCGCCCGGTCTCGCCGATCTCGGCCTGGACGCCCGTACGGAACATCCGGTGATCGTCGACCAGCACGACCCGTACGGTCCGGCCCTCGGCCGTCCCGCCGCCGGTCCCGTCCTGCTGTGCGCCGTCGCTGCTCATCTCTTCCGCCCGTCCCTCGGTGTCTGCCCCGCCATCATCCCGTGCACCGCCGCGCGCTGTCGCCTCCGGCCGCCCCTCGCCCGGCCCGGTCATATCCCGTGCTCCGTCGCCGCGCGCTCCATCTCCAGCTCGACGACCGTGCCGCCCTCGGGGGCAGAGCGCAGCTGGGCGGTGCCGCCGTGGCGCTCCATACGGCCGATGATGGACTCCCGTACGCCCATCCGGTCCGCGGGGACCGCGTCCAGGTCGAATCCGGGGCCGCGGTCACGCACCGAGACAAAAACCGAGCGGCCCTCCACCTCGGCGAACACCTGCACCGCGCCGCCCTCTCCGCCGTATTTCGCGGCATTGACCATCGCCTCGCGTGCGGCCTGCATCTGGGCGCCCAGCGGCTCGTCCAGCGGGCAGTCGCCGACGACCACGACCTCGATGGGGACACCGTGGTCGTCCTCCACCTCGGCGGCGGACTTGCGGACCGCCTCCGCCAGGGTGGCCGGCTCCTCGTCCTCCTCCTTGCCGCGGCCCTCGGGCTTGTAGAGCCAGGCACGCAGCTCACGCTCCTGGGCGCGGGCCAGCCGCGCCACCTCCCGGGGGTCGTCGGCGCTGCGCTGGATCAGGGTGAGGGTGTGCAGGACCGAGTCATGCACATGGGCGGCCACTTCGGCGCGCTCCTGGGCACGGATACGCATCAGCCGCTCCTCGGAGAGGTCCTGGGCCATCCGCACCAGGTAGGGGCCCGCCAGCAGCGCGATGCCGACGACGACGGCGAGCGCGGCCTGCAGCACCGAGCCGAGATGACGCACCGACCCCTGCAGCACGACGATGCCGGTCACCCCGACGCCGACCAGAAGGACACCGGCCGCGCCGCGCAGCATCGTCAGCAGGCCGTTGCGGCGGCCGAGCTCCAGCCACTGCGCACGGCGGGAGTTGTCCGCCTGCCGCCACACCAGGGCGACACCGGCGCCGATCAGCAGCACCGGCCAGAGATAGCCGTCGGCTTGGCCCAGCTGGAAGCGGGAGGCGACGATCGAGGCGCCGATGAGCAGCGCGATCAGCGCGAAGACCTGGCCCTTGTCGGGGCGGTGCCGCAGCCGGAGGCGCCTGCCGTCCGCCGGGGCGGGCTGCCGGTGGTCCACGCCGCCGACGCCCAGCGGGACGAAGAACCAGAACGCGGCATACAGCAGGGCGCCCATCCCGTCGGCCATGAACAGGGCCACGAACACGATCCGCACCCAGGAGACCGGCAGTCCGAGATGGCCCGCGAGCCCCCGCGCGACGCCACCGAGCAGCCGCCCGTCAGCGCTGCGGTAGAGCTTGCGCACAGGCGGGTCGTCGGGGTCCGGCGCCGGGGCGTAGCTCGTCTCGGCGCGGGGCGGTGCGGTGGTCATGTGCTCGATCGTCACACGGCGCCGGGGCCCAGGGCATCAGGGTCGTCCCTGAACCTGTCCCTGACGTTTCCGGGGTGTGGTCAGGGGCCGGGCGCCGGCGACGGCCCGACGGGCCTGCAGCGCCCGCCCCGGCCCACCGCGCTCCGGTGCCTCAGTCTTTCGGTGCCTCAGCTCTTCGGGTCGGTCCTGCGGAAGCCGTCCCTCACCACCGAGAAGAAGGGGCTCCCGAACTTCGTCCAATTGGCTTCCGGGGCGGACACGAAGATCGCGTAGTCCGTGCCACCCGCGCGGCCGAACCCGAGATCTGCCGCCCGATACGTACGGGCCTCACCCCGGAAGGTGTACTCCCAGATCGCGGCGGGTTCGCCTTGGAAGACGGTGCTCGCCAAACGCAGCTGCGTGTAGTCCCGGCTATGCGCCTTCTGGTAGGCCTCGAGGCCCTTGAAGTGCTTCACCGCGTCGCCGGAGGAAAGCTCCAAGACGCTGACGGTCAGCCTGACGTTGTCCTTTTCCGAGTAGTAGTTGATCGTCCGGCCGTGGTCCTTGACCTGCCGGATCCAGCCATCGGGCACCGGGAAGGTCACGCCGAGCGCGGATTCATTCACTTGCCGGTAGCCGTCGGGAAGGGGCGGCGGCGGTCCGATGCTGTTGTCCGGGACGCCGGAGGGCTTCGGGGTGCCCTTGTCCGCCGCCGCGTTGGACGCGCCGGCCTCATCGGGGCGCATCAGGTACCAGGCCGTGCCCGCACCGCCCCCGGCGAACAGCACCCCGGCGATGCCCCAGACCACGACCCGGGCGACACGCCGCCTACGGGGGGACTTGCCGCCGGACAGGGCCTCCGTGCGGTCCCCGTTGGCCCGCCTGCCGACCGCCCCGTCCGGGAGAGCCATAGGGCCGGTCACGGCGCTGCCGCCGAAGTCCGTGCCCGAGCCCGTGTCCGAGCGCGCGCCCGTGGCCATGCCCGCACGGGTTCCGGTGCCGCTCCCGGTTCCGGTTCCGGTGCGGTCCGACGTGGCGCCCGCCCCGCCCGTGTGCGGCACCGGACGGGTCGGAGCCTCCGTCTGCTCGCCCGGCGTTGCCGTTTCCGGCGTACCGCGTCCGACCGTGCCCAGTGCCAGCGTCGGCCTGCCGTACAGCGCCGTGTCCGCATCGGCCTCGGCGGCCCGCAGCGCCTGTTCGACGACCTCGGCCGTCGGGCGGTCGGCCGGCTCCTTGGCGAGCAGCGCCTCGATCAGCGGGGTCAGCACCCCGGCATTGCGCGGCGCCTCGAGCGGGTCCATGGCGATCGCGTACGCCGTCTCGACCGCGGTGTCCTTGCGGAACGGGGGCCGTCCCTCGACCGCTTGATAGAGCGTCGCTCCCAGCGCCCACAGGTCGGATGCGGGCCCGGGGCTGCCGCTCCTGACCCGCTCGGGCGCCAAGTAGTCGATGGAGCCCACCAGCTCACCCGTTTTGGTGAGCGTGGAGGTACCACTGGCGACCGCGATGCCGAAGTCGGTGAGCACGACCCGGCCTTCCTCACCGAGCAGCACATTGCCCGGCTTGACGTCACGGTGCAGCACACCGGCGGAGTGCGCGGCACGCAGCGCCGCCACCATGCCGCGTCCGATACGGGCGGCCTCGCGCGGCGTGACCGAACTGTCCTGCAGCGCGGCTTCCTTGATGAGATCGCCGAGTGTCGTCGAGGGGACGTACTCCATGACGATGCACGGCATCCCGGCGTCGTCCACGACGTCGTGCACCCCCACCACATTGGGGTGGTTGATGCGCGCCGCGGCCTGCGCCTCACGGGTGGTGCGCTCATAGCGCCTCGCCAGTTCGTCCGCATCGAGATACGGCGCCACATGCAGACGCTTGACCGCGACCTGACGGCCAAGGACCTCGTCCCGGGCCCGCCAGACGGTTCCCATACCGCCCTGGCCTATCCGCTCAACCAGGCGATATCGCCCGGCGACCAGTCGCCCCTCGTCCACCGACGCCGCCTCCGTCACCGCACGCCCCTCCGGAAACCCGTACGTATCCAGGGCGCAACGATAGTCGCCCGCGCCGGTGGAAAGCCCTCCGGCCACCGTCCGTCCGCACCCGTGTTCCGGCCGGACCCACAGGGCCGGGGGCATATGCGAATGCACGAGGGGTTTCGGGACCCCCCAGGGGCATCTCGGGGCCGGCATCGGGGGATCTCAGGGATCTGCCAGGGTTTCCACTGATGCCGGGAGTGCGTTGCCCTTGTCACCATGAGCCCATGAACGATGCAGCCCACGTCGAGGAGTCGGCGCCCTCCGACCCCGCCGGCTCCGCCCCGTCGCATCCGCCGCTGCGCCGCAGCCGGCGGCACAAGGTGATCGGCGGGGTCTGCGGCGGGCTGGGCCGGCAGTGGGATCTCGATCCGGTGATCTTCCGGGTGGTGCTCGCCGTGCTGTCCGTCGGCGGCCTCGGGCTGATCGCCTACGGCTTCGCCTGGCTGCTCATCCCCCTCGACGGCGAGGACGAGAACGAGGGCCGCAGGCTGCTCTCCGGCCGTGTCGAGGGACCCGCGCTGACGGCCCTGCTCCTGGCGCTGATCGGCTGCGGACTGTTCCTGACGACCCTCGCCAAGGGCAGCATGATGTCGTTCGCCATCATGCTGACGCTGGCGGCGGCCGGTTCCGCCCATTGGTCGCGCCGACGCCGGCAAGTGGAGGCCGAGGGCCCGCAGGCGAGGGACACCGCCACGGCCCAGGCCGTCGCCGACGCCCCGCCCGAGACCAAGGCGCCCCCGGTGCCGGCCGGCCCCTCCTGGTGGCGGGCCCAGCGCGGGGAGGCAGCCGGTCCGGGCTATCTGTGGGGACCCGACACCACCCCGCTCCCCCTCGACATCACTTACCGGGCCGAGCACGGCGTGGCCACGGCCCCGTACGGGCACGACGGCCGGTCCGACGCGGGCCGTCCGCCCGGGGCGCCCGTGCCGCCGGGCGGTGCGCCGCCGGCCCGCGACCCGCGCCGGGGCCGCCGCAGCGGACGCCCGATCGGAGGCTGGACGTTCCTGCTCGCACTGCTCGCCGGCTGCGGCACCGCGCTCGCCGTCTCCCGCCACGACGGCCCGGTGCCGGCCCTCCAGGCGGGCCTGGCGTGCGCGCTGGTCGTCTTCGGTCTCGGGCTGGTGCTCAGCGCCTGGTTCGGGCGCACGGGCGGCGGCACGGTCTTCATGGTGGTGCTGACGGCCCTGCTGCTGGCGGGCGCGACGACGCTGCCCGACAACCTCACCGCCCAATGGCAGAAGCGCACCTGGTCCCCCACCACCCTCAGCGCCGTCCAGCCGCAGTATGAACTCGGTTCGGGAGAGGGGGAGCTGGACCTCACCGCCCTCCCTCTCAAAGCGGGCAGTACGGTCCGCACCGGCGCGGAAGTGGGCGCCGGCCGCCTTCAAGTGACGCTGCCGCACGGTGTCACCGCCCGTCTCCATATCTCGCTCGGCCTCGGCGATGTCCAGCTGCCCGGCGAATCGCCCCACGACGTGGACCTCACGGCGGGCGGGCAGCGGACGGTCACCCTCCCCGCCGACGGCCTCAAGAAGGGCGAGAAGCCGCGCGGCTCGGTGGAGCTGAACCTCGAACTCGGCGCCGGCCAGGTCGCCGTCGAACGCGCCGCACCGGCCCCCGCCGCGCCGGCCGCCCCGACCACCCAGGGAGCCCACCGGTGAAGCGCCACCCCTTCGCACCGGCCCGCCTGATCTCGGGCCTCACCGCCCTCACCCTCGGCACGGCCTACGGCCTCGACGCCCTCGGCCACTGGCACGCCCCCGGCCCCTGGCTCTTCCTCACCCTCCCCGCGGGCCTGCTCCTTTCCGGCATCACCGCCGCCGTCTGGCCCTCGACCCGCCGGCGGCACACGGACCCACCACCCCCGACGGACTCATGACACACACCGACCGGGAGCCCCGTTGCCCCGCCACGGCGCGAACGACTCCGCGACGGTGCGATCGGTCCCGCCACGGCACGAACGACCTCGCCACGGCACGAACGGCCCCGTGACGGCGCGAACGGTCCCGCCACGGCACGAACGACCCCGCGACGGCGCGAACGGCCTCGCCACGGCGCGATCGGCCTCGCCATCCCGCCCGTCACGACCACGCCCTCCCCTAGGCATGTCGCGCGTCACCAACGTGCCGGGACAACACGCCTAGGGCCTCTCCCCCCCCGATCCACCCGATCCACCGGACAGGCACCAGGAGGTGTCTCCCCTAGCCGAACAGCTGCGCCCCGTGCCGCTTGCGGCGGTTGGCCAGGGCGGCGTCCAGGGAGAACCTCGGCGTACCGGCCAGCAGGAGCGGGACCCAGGCCATCAGGTAGGCGAGGTCATTGCCGTAGTAGTAGGGCGTGGTCGCCCAGCTCACGGTGAGCCACAGCATCAGCGAGATCAGCGCACCGCCGAACGCCGCCAGCCTTCCCAGCAGACCCACCAGGATCCCGAGGCCCACCGCCAGTTCACCGGCCGCGATGGCATAGCCGAAGCCCACCGGACTCTTCTGCGCGATCTCCACGAGCTGCGGCAACGCCGCCGCGTCATGGACCTGACGCAGCATCTCGCCGAGCGAACCCGCGCCACTGGCCGACAGGAACGCCGGATCCGTCAGCTTGTCGATGCCCGCATAGAGGAAGGTGGCCCCCAGGAAGAGCCGCAGGGGGAGCAGCGCATGGCGCGCCAGCTGCCCCCGCAACCCGGCACCGGCGCTTTCGACGCCCGCCCCTCCCAAATCGGCACCGATCGTACGATTCGCGTGCACCATGACGTCCGCCTCTCCGTTGCCACCGGGCGCAGACGATTGTGCCCGCGCCCGCGCCTCCTGGGGAGATACGTACGCACGTGCGCAAGAGGTTCAACGGACCGATGCACTTCAGGCAACTGCGGCACACAGAATCGTCACGCAACAGCGGCACCGCCCGTACCGGTCGTACCGGCCACCCCGCCCGCACCGGCTTCCCCGCCCGCACCGGCCACACTGCCCGCACCGCCCACACCGGCCGCCGCCCCACGACCGGCCCTCCCCCGACGACCAGCCCTCCCCCGACCGGCGCTCAGTCCAGGACGTCGATCGGGTAGCCGTCCGTCTCCACTCCCGCCGCCGTGACCACCCGGACCTCCACCCTGCCGGGTTCGACATCGACCGGCACCGGGACCGTCAGCACGCCGTCCGTCGGATTGGCGAAGCCGCCGGCCACGGGGACCAGCGGGACGGGGACATGCACATCTCCGATCCGTACGACGGTCCGGGCGAGTCGGTCGGGAGTCCCGGCGCCCGGCGGCACGAAGCCGGCGCCACGGATCTCGATGTCATCGCCGGTACGGACCGGCGCGGCGAGATCCCCCAGCTCACGGGAGCGGACCACCGAGAGGATCACCGGACGGCCGCCCGTCATCGCCTTCCCCGCCAGATACGTCGCCCCGGAGAGCACCAGCAGAACCACCAACCCCCAGGGCAACTGCGGCAATTGCTCCGGCCGCCCGGCCAGCCGGACCAGCGCGTACCCCAGCACGACCGCATGCACCAGGACGTACTGCACGTCCAGGAGACTGCCCCGTCCCGCGTCGTCCGCCAGCAGATCGGCGGCCCGCGGCCGCTCCGCGGGAACCTTCTGCAGCCGCCCCGACCGCACCCGCGAGGCCACCAGCCCATGCGCCAGCACGGCCACCCCGCACCCGACGGCGAGCGCCAACAACAGGGCCCCGGACCGTTCGAGCGCCAGCCCCTGGAGGAGCCGACGCCGCTCGCCCGGTGCCGCGGCCGCCTGCTGTACGGCCACCGTCAGGACGGCGTACAGCACCGCGGCCGCCCAGCCCGCCGCCACCGTCCGCGAGGTGGACAGCCGTCCGTCCTCGCCGATCAGCGGTGCCAGCGCCCCGCCGTGCGCCCGGTGCCGCCAGGCCGCCGCCGTCAGCCCCAGCGCCAGTACGACGGCCGCGAGCAGCCCCGCCGTACGGGCCACCGTCCAGCCGGTGCCGAGGGCGGTCAGCGCCTGCCCGAGCAGCAGGGCCACCACCGCGCCCCAGACGACGAGCAGAGTGCGCCACCGTACGGCCGCCAGCCAGGCCGCCTTTCCGGCGGCCCGCCGCTGGGCGACCTCCCGTGCGGACAGCGTCAGTTCGTCGGAGACCCACTGCCGGGCCGCACCCGCGGAACGTGCGAGTCCGGCCGGCACCCCGCGCCCGGCGGCGAAGTCCTCGCGGAGCGCGACAAACGCGGCAACCGCCTGCTGATGCCCGGCACGGGCCCCGTGCGGGCACCGTCCGCATCGACACTCGCCGCCGGCGGCGCGCTCCGCACCGTCCCCCGGCTCGCCCGTTCCGGCCATCCTGCCCGCCGCTTCCACCGACACGTCCGCTACCGCCCGCCACCACTGATCATCAACTTGACCTATACGCAGGGGAATTGTGCCCCACCCCGGCAGGGCGGACATCAAACGTCCAGTTGGTGGCGGGTGGCGGGCGCATCGGCGCGTTGACGTATGACAACAAACGAGCCCCTCCCGCACCACAGACCCCAACAGCAGCGCCCGACACCGCGCCCCTCCCCCGCCTGCACACCTGACCGGCGCACCGATCACGGAACCCCGGTGCTTCCCCTATTCGGGCGAACCGGGCCACGGCGAAGGCTGAGCGGTCGGCGCACTGCGCAAGCTTCCGCCGTGCGTTACATATACGGATTCCACTACGGATTCCACGGATCACACAGCCGCGATGACCTGGACGGAGCGCAAGCTCAGCGGAGATCGCAAACTCCGCTGCGACCGAGAGCTCAGCGGAGACCGCAAGCCCCGCCGAGCCCGCAAGCTCCACGCAGACCACAAGGACCAGGTAAACGGGAGGGACCGCGGAGACCGGCAGGGCCGCGCCTCGGTTGCGGGCCGGCGTCCGTCGCCGCGTTCCTCCTGCTGACCGGGCTCGCCGCGCTGCTCGTCGTCGCGCCGGTGGCCACCGCTCATGGCAGGCCCAACGGCCCGGTCACCGGCGACAACTGCGCCTACGCCGGAACGGCGCCGCCGGTGGACGTACCGACCGGCTTCCCCATGCCCCACGACTGGCACTTCCCCTGCACCGCGACCAAGCCCCCGCCGACGCCCTCCCACGCGCCGGCACCCCGCCCCCACGTCCCCAAGCCCGCACCACCACCGCCGCCCGCCCCCGCACCCCGGCCGACACCGCCCCCGCCGCCACCGCCCCCACCCCCCACTCCGCGCGCCCGCCCGGCGGCACCACCGCCCGCGCCGAAGCCGAAGCCGAAACCGAAGCCCACGCCCGTCCTCCGCCGTCCGGCGTCACCACCGCCCGCCCTGCCCCGCAGCTATGCGCGGCCGTACCACCGGCCGCACAACGGGCGCTCCATGGTGACCACGACCTTGCTGATCACCGCTCCGGCCGTGCTGGCCGGCGCCGCCCTCCGTCCCCGTTCGAGCTCCTCGTCCGGTTCCGCCGGGCGCCGTTCCTCGTAGGAGGTCCCCATGTCGCAATGGCTGGTGCTGACCATCGCCATGGCCGCTGCCTGCGGCGTCGTCCTGACCATCACCGTGCTCAAGGAGCGCCGGGTCACCGAGGACGACGACCCGTCCGAAACACCCGATGTGATCGAGTATCTGACGATGATGGTGGGGGTGGTGTACGCGATCGTGCTGGGCCTGGCCATCGCCGGTGTCTGGGAGGCCAGAAGCGCGGCCGAGGACACCGTACGGACCGAGGCGCAGGCCCTGCACGAGGTCAGCGCGCGGGCCCGGGCCTACCCCGCGCCGGTGCGGGACCGTATCCGCGCGGACGTCAACGCGTACGCGAGCCATGTGGTGCACAAGGAGTGGCCGGTGATGGCCGAGCGGGGGGAGCTGACCCCGCGCGGCACCGAGCTGCTGACGAAGGTCCGGGCGGATGTCACCGACTACTGTCCGCGCAACGACTTCGAGGGGCAGTCGTACCAGCCCCTCGTCGACCAGGTCGCGGTGGCCGACGGGGCCCGCGCCGCCCGTGCGGACGCGGCCGAATCGACGCTGCCGGGGGTGGTGTGGTTCGGGCTGATCATCGGTGGCGCCATCTCGATCGGTGTCATGTTCACCCTGCAGATCCGGCGCTCGGGGCGGGAGTTGCTGATGGCCGGGCTCTTCAGCGCGCTGATCGCCTTCCTGCTGTTCCTCGTGTGGGACTTCGACGCACCGTTCAGCCGCGGTATCTCGGCGACGGCCGCGCCGTTCCTCGATCTGTTCCCGCATCCGTGAGGCGCGGTGCCCTGCGGGACCTCGGTACGTCCCCCGCAGGGCACCCGCCCTGGCACTTCGCACGCCCGCCGACCGCCGGCCGCCGGGGAGGGCTCCCTAGTCGAAGAGATCGGGCTCGCTGCGCACGATCTGCTGGTACAGCGGCTGGTAGTTGATCCAGGCGACCAGGTCGTTGCCCAGCTGTTCGCGGGTGTGGACGGCGTTGTGGTGGTCGATCAGCACCGGCTTGCCGGCGGCCTTGGCGGTCAGCTGGACCTGGCAGGAGCGCTCCATCGTGAGGAACCACCACGCCGCCGCGTCCACCGAGTCGCCGACCGTCAGCAGCCCGTGGTTGCGCAGGATCACCGCTTTGTGGGGCCCGAGGGCGGCCGCGATCCGCCGCCCTTCCTCCTCGTCCACCACCACGCCCGTGTAGTCGTCGAAGAGGGCATGGTCCTCGTAGAACGCGCACACGTCCTGGGTGATCGGCTCCAGCAGCTCGCCCAGTGAGGACAGCGCCCGGCCGTAGGTGGAGTGGCTGTGTGCCGCCGCGATGACGTCGGGGCGCGCCCGGTGGACCTGGGAATGGATGGCGAACGCCGCCTGGTTGACGTGGTAGCGGCCCTCGACGACCTTCCCCTCCGCGTTCACCAGGATCAGATCGCTGACCGTGAGGTGCCGGAACGACATCCCGAAGGGGTTGACCCAGAAGCAGTGGGGGAATTCCGGGTCGCGCACGGTGATATGGCCCGCGACGCCCTCCTCGAAGCCATGGCGCCCGAAGAGACGCAGCGCCGCGACCAGGCGTTCCTTGCGGTGGCGCCGTTCGCCCTCGACGGTCTGATGCGTCGGCGGCATCGCGAAGTGCAGCTGGTCGGTGGGCACGGGCGTCGGCTCGGGCATCGCGGCTCTCCTCCTGGCACGTACGGCTCTTGATGCTCGATGCGGAAGCTACCTTCCACTACCGCAGGTAACCAGGGTCGTGACCAACGCAGCTGCGGCTGCCTGCATGATGAGGGCACCAGCAACGGCAGCAGAGGGGACACACCATGAGGGCCATATCGGTCAGCAGGGACATCGTCGCCGCACCACGGCAGATCTTCGCCGTCCTCCGGGACCCGGCCCGGCATGCCGAGCTGGACGGCTCGGGCATGCTGCGCGGCCGCCCGCAGGGGCCGTCGCCGCTGGGCCCCGGCGACCGGTTCAGCATGGGGATGGCGCAGGGACGCATCGCGTACCGGTCGGTGAATGTCGTGGTGGAGTACGAGAAGGACCGGCTGATCGCCTGGGAGACCTGGGGCGAGTTCCGCGGCCGGCGGCTGGTCGGCGGGCAGCGCTGGCGCTACGAGCTGACCCCCGTGAACGGCACGGAGGGCACGGACGGCTTGGACGGCACGGACGGCACGGACGGCACGGAGGGCGGGGGCACCACCCGGGTCACCCACACCTATGACTGGTCGCGCGCCCGGCTCCCCCGTCTCATCGTCGAACTCCCCGGCTATCCACGGCGGATGGGCCCGGCGATGACTACGACGCTGGAGCGGCTGGCCTCGGCCGTACGGGACTGAGGGCGCGGCCACTGGCCGTACGGGACCGAGGACACAGCCACTCCGCGCCACCGTCCCTCAGGCCGCGGCGCAGCGCGCGGAGCCGGGGCCGCGCCAAGACCCCGCCTCCTGCTCGTTCACCCCATGAGCCGGCCGAGGACCGCCGAGGCGAGCGCCGCGTCAAGCGCTCCGACACCGGTGAGGTCGGCGACCGTGATCGCGGTGTCCGGCCGGTCGACGGGCGCCTTGAGCAGCAGGCCGGCCGCGATGTCGCCGTCCTCGGCGGCGGCCCCGGCGCGGACGGCATGGCCGAAGTCTCCGTGGTCGAGGCACTGGTCGTGGTCATCGGTGGCGACGATCCGTGCGCGGTGGAAGAGCGCGGGCGGCAGCTCGTTCTTGTGCGGCATGTCCGTGCCGATGCCGGTCACATGGGCGCCCGCGCGCACCCGGGCGGCGTCCAGAACGGGCGACCTGGCCGGTGTCGCGGTGATGATCATGTCGGCCTCTGCCGCCTCCGCCGCGGCAGCGGGCCGGGCGGCCAGACCGTGTGCACCGAGTACGTCGCACAGGGCCCGGGCCCTGTCCGGGGAGCGGCCATGGACCAGCACCGCGCCGACCGGCCGGAGTTCGGCCAGCCAGAGCGCCTGGAGGCGGGCCTGTTCACCGGTGCCGAAGACGGCCAGCGTGCCGGCAGCGGGCCGGGCCATGGCATGGGTCAGCAGCGCGCCCGCGGCGGCGGTGCGCCAGGCGGTCAGCAGACCGCCGTCGTCGAGGAGCGCGCGCGGCTGTCCGGTGCGGGCGCTGACGACGCAGACCAGACCGTGGTTGGCGGGGAGGCCCAGCGCCGGATTGCCGTAGAAGCCGGTCGCGATCTTGACGGTGAAGTCGGCGGCGCCGCTGATCCAGCCGGCTTTGACATGACAGTCCCCGTCGGCCTCGCGGAAGTCCAGGTGCAGTGGCGGCGGCACATGGGTACGGCCCTCCGCGTGCGCGATCAGCGCGTCGCGGACGGTCTCCAGGACCAACTGCGGCCCGGCGGCCCGCTCGATGGCGGCCGCGCCGAAGACGGGGAGCGTCATCGGCGCGCCCGCATCCAGTCGGCGAAGGCCGCCAGGCCCTCTTCCGGGTCGCGGCGGCCGATGCCGATGCGGAAGCGGTCGGCGGGGGTGGCGGTGAGTTCGGAGCGGTAGATGCTCGCGGGCAGCAGCAGGACTCCGGCCTCCTCCACCAGGCGGGTGCAGAACTCCTCCACTCCGTCGGCGCCGAGGTAGCGGGGGTAGGCGACGCATCCGCCGTCCGGCGGCTGCCAGGCGAAGTCGTCCGCGAACTCGGCGAAGAAGGCCTCGAAAGCGGGCAGATTGGCCGCGATCAGGGCCCGGTTGCGGTGCAGGATCGTCTCGCGGGCCTTGAGCGCGATACGGGCCAGGACCTCGCTGGGCGCGGAGTTGCAGATGGTGGTGTAGTGCTTGGCCCGCTCCAGACGCGCGCGCAGCGCACGGTCGCGGCAGGTGATCCAGCCGATGCGCAGTCCGGGAAGCCCCAGGGACTTCGAGGTCACGTTCAACGACAGTGCGCGCGCGGACACATCGGCGGCCTGCGGCAGGGTGCGGGCCGGGTCGCGTTCCAGGCCGCGGTAGACCTCGTCGCTGAACAGGTGGATGCCGCGCTCATCGCACAGGCGGGCCAGGGCGAGGAAGTCGGCGGCGTCGATGACCTTGCCGGTCGGGTTGTTGGGGAAGTTCACCGAGACGACCCGGGTGTTCGGCCGGATCGCCGCCGCCACCTCGCCGAGGTCCAGGGCCCAGTCCCGGTCCGCGTCGAGGGCCACACCGGTGACCTCGCACAGCGCCAGCGGCACGGTCTCGGCGGCCTGGTAGTTCGGGGTCACCACCACCGCGTGGTCACCGGCCCCGAGCAGCACGTTCATCGCCAGATACAGGGCTTCCTCGGCACCCGCGAAGCAGATGACGTCGTCCGCCCCTGCCTGCTCGTACGTCTGGGCGATCACCTCGCGCAGGGCCGGGTCGCCGAAGGTCTCGGTGTAGCCCAGCGACAGGTTCTCGAAGGCGTCCCGGTCCTTGTCGTCGGCCAGCCCGAGCAGCTCGCTGAGCGTCATGGTCTGGACGTCGGAGGCGGTCAGGTGGTGGCGGGCGGTGAACTCCCAGCGGGAGAAGTACGTTTCGAGGCGGAAGTCGGGCAGCCGGGTCATGACGGTCAGTCCTTTGCGCTGGATGCTCTGAGCTCGGCCAGCAGGCCGTAGACGGTGGACCGGGACACCCGCAGGGCCCCGGCGACGACCGGCGCGGCGCGGCGCACGGCGAACACCCGCGCCTCGTCCAGCCGGCCGAGGACGGCCAGGCGGTCCTGGCGGGTCATGCGCTCGACGGGACGGCCCGTTTCGCGGACGTGGCTGCCGACGATGTGCTGGATGCGCTCGGACCAGTCCTGCTCGAACAGCGGCTCGGGACGCTGCACGGTCGGGGCGCCGAAGGCGGACAGCACCGCCGCGGCCTGTTCCAGCGGGGTGCGGTCGAGATTGATGCACAGCACGGCCGACGGCCGGTCGTGCGCATCCCGCAGGACCGCGCTCACCGACGACAGCCGGCGGCCGTCCGCGAGCAGCTTCTCGTACGGCCCGTACACGCCCTGCGGCGACGGGTCGAGCTCGTCCAGTTCGCCGAGCAGCGAGGGGTCTCCCGGGCCGCGGGAGCTCATCGGATTCCAGATGTCCAGGACCCGGTCGGTGTCCGGATCGTGCAGCACCACCTCGGCGTACGGACCGAGCAGGCGCGCGACGGCCTGGCACACCGGCGCCCACATCCGCACCCGGGGGTCCGGCGCCTCTTCTGCTTCATCCATGCTTGGACTGTACGTCCAGACTGGACAGAAAGTCCATGAGTGAGGCTCCCCACCAACAACAACGCCGCCGCTCAGCAGGCTGAGCGGCGGCGTTGTCGGACGACCGGCGGGATCACCCCGGCCCGACGGGTGGGGTCACTCCCACTCGATGGTGCCCGGGGGCTTGCTGGTGACATCGAGGACGACGCGGTTGACGTCGGCGACCTCGTTGGTGATGCGGGTGGAGATCCGCGCCAGCACGTCGTACGGCATCCGCGTCCAGTCCGCGGTCATCGCGTCCTCGGAGGAGACCGGGCGCAGCACGATCGGGTGGCCGTACGTACGGCCGTCGCCCTGGACGCCGACCGAGCGGACGTCGGCGAGCAGCACCACGGGGCACTGCCAGATCTCGCGGTCCAGACCGGCCGCGGTCAGCTCCTCGCGGGCGATGGCGTCGGCCTCGCGCAGCAGGTCCAGGCGCTCCTTGGTGACCTCACCGACGATGCGGATGCCCAGGCCGGGGCCGGGGAACGGCTGGCGCTGGACGATCGCGTCCGGCAGGCCGAGCTCGGTGCCGACCATCCGGACCTCGTCCTTGAACAGCTGCCGCAGCGGCTCGACGAGCTGGAACTCGATGTCGTCGGGGAGCCCGCCCACGTTGTGGTGCGACTTGATGTTGGCGGTGCCCGTACCGCCGCCGGACTCGACGATGTCCGGGTAGAGCGTGCCCTGGACCAGGAACGCGACTTCCTCGCCCTCGGCGCCGGCCTCGGCGACGAGCTCGGCCTGGGCCTGCTCGAAGACGCGGATGAACTCCCGGCCGATGATCTTCCGCTTCTGCTCGGGGTCGCTGACCCCGGCCAGTGCTGTCAGGAAGCGCTCCTCGGCGTCGACGACCTTCAGCTGGACGCCGGTGGCGGCCACGAAGTCCTTCTCGACCTGCTCGGACTCGCCCTTGCGCTGGAGACCGTGGTCGACATAGACGCAGGTCAGCTGGTCGCCGATGGCCTTCTGCACGATGGCAGCGGCCACCGAGGAGTCCACGCCGCCGGACAGTGCGCAGATGGCGCGCTTGGTGCCGACCTGGGCGCGGATCGCGGCGACCTGCTCCTCCACCACGCTGGTGGTGGTCCAGCTGGGCTCGATGCCCGCACCGCGGTAGAGGAAGTGCTCCAGCACCTGCTGGCCGTGCGTGGAGTGCATGACCTCGGGGTGGTACTGGACGCCGTAGAGCTTCTTCTCGTCGTTCTCGAAGGCGGCGACCGGGACCACGTCCGTGGACGCGGTGACCGTGAAGCCCTCGGGGGCGGCGGAGCAGGCGTCACCGTGCGACATCCACACCGACTGCTCGGTGGGGGTGCCCTCGAAGAGGGTGGAGCCGGGGCGGGAGACGGTCAGCGGGGTACGGCCGTACTCACGGGCGCCGGTGTTGTCGACGGTGCCACCGAGGGTGGTGGCCATGAGCTGGAAGCCGTAGCACATGCCGAAGACGGGGACACCGGCCTCGAACAGGGAGCGGTCGAGGCTGGGGGCGTCCTCGGCGTAGACCGACGAGGGACCGCCGGAGAGAATGATCGCCTTCGGGTTCTTGGCGAGCATCTCCGCCACCGGCATGGTGGACGGCACGATCTCGCTGTAGACCCGGGCCTCACGGACCCGTCGGGCGATGAGCTGGGCGTACTGTGCGCCGAAGTCGACTACGAGGACGACGTCCGGGGCAGCGGCAGGGGGCGCTGATGGCACTTCGGCGGCCTTCCGGCGGTGTGGAGCAGGGGTTGGACTTTCGATTCTAACGGGCTCATACTGAGCCCCATGAACAAGCAGCTGACCTTCGTCTTTACCTATGGCACCGGCCCAACCGGCTGCCATGGTCGTGCTGCTTGATCCACTGACGAGCAACTTCCCAGGCGCCCCGGGCCGACAAGGTCCGGGGCGTCTGCGTCTGTCAGGACCGATCGTCGGCTCCGGGGCCACCCACCCCAGGAGATACGCCATGAGCACCCGGACCCGCACCGCCCCTGACACCGGCGCCCACTCCCCCGAGGCCGCCGGGATCATCACCGACGCACGGCAGCGGATCGACGATCTCGACGGCCACATCATCGGCCTCGTCCAGGAACGGATGGCCGTCTCGGCCGTCATCCAGCGCGAGCGCATCACCTCCGGCGGCCGGCGGGTGAACCTCGCCCGCGAGATGGAGATCCTCGCCCACTACCGCGACCAGCTCGGCAAGCCGGGCACCGCGCTGGCGAAGACACTGCTGGAGCTGTCCCGGGGCCAGATCTGAGGCAGGCACGGGTCAGCAGCGTGGCCGGTTCTGACTGGTGTTCGGTCGGTTTTGCGGACCGGTGGGGCGCGTGGAAGGACGCTCGCGCCCCGGCGCAGCTGCCGGATCTGCGTTCGGTTGCCGACTCACCCGTACGGCGCGTGACCGGCCGCTGCGAGGCTTCGTTGTTCCCGGTGCCACGCCAGCCAGGTGCGGCCTGCAGGACTACGCGTAGACGCCGCCTCACGGGCGGAAACCCGGAGCGATGAGACGCCGGCCGCCAGCCGCGGCCCGCGTCGTGGGACCTCGCTCCGGTGCCGTGGCCGGTCAGCAGGGGACAGCAGCCCGGTCACATCCGATGGGGTGGTCGGTCCTGGGGACGCCCGGGACCGACCGCATCCGGTCGAAACGGTTGCGCCAGGTGAGGCGTATCCAGGACGATGCTTGACGTACGACGCACCGCGTCCGGTGGGGACCTTGCACTGCCATTGGTCCGACCATCGCGGACTCCGCACCATCGCGCACCACCCCCCGAAAGCCAGCGGCGCTACCCCCCCCAGCGCCGCCCCTCGGTGCCGGCGCTGCCCTGACGCCGGCACCGAAAGCCAAGGGCCCCGTGACCGTCCGCAACCCCCCTCGCGGACGGTGTCCGGGGCCCTTCGCTGTGCCGGGTGTGCGCCCGGCGCACACCCACCCTCCAGCCAGTGCTGTGCACTGCCTTTGTGAATCCTGTGAGGCTGCTGTGACGGGTGTGATCGGCATCACGGCGGCATTTCTGGTTGAGTGAACAACCTTTTTCGGCCATGGCCGGTCATGTACCTGCAATCGCACGGCCATCCCGCGCCCCACCGCGACGGCCCGCAACCCACTTGTGCCGGACACCGGCACTTTGGACCCCGAGAGGTCTTCTCGATGAAGCTTCGCCGTGCCCTGACGGCTGCCGCCGTGACGGCCGTCATAGCCCCCGCCGCTCTGCTGGCGGCCCCCGCCGCGTACGCGACCGGTCCCGAGACCGAGGCCGGCGCGAGCGCCGAGCCCACACCGGGCACCCCTGGCCCGGAGCAGTCCGACGAGCCCACCGCCCAGCCGGAGACCCCGGACGCCGGTGACGAGAACACGACGGACGACACCACCCCGGGCGACACCACGCCGGGTGACGACACCGAGTCCGGTGAGGAGACCGGGACCGGTGACGGCGCCGAGCCGTCCACCCCGGGCACCCCGGGCACCCCGGGCGGCGAGACCAAGCCGAGCGGCACTCCCAAGCCCTCCACCTCGGCCGAGCCCACCGAGCCGGGCGAGCCCGGTGACGAGGACGAGTGCACGGTCGACGACGCCGCCATCAAGGTAACCGTCGCCAACCTGCCCTCCAAGCTCGTCGCGGGCGGCGGCTGGAAGGGCTTCAGCGTGCAGCTGGCCAACACCACGGACCAGACGCTGGACGAGGTCTACCCGGTCATCTACGCGGTGCCGACCGGCGACATGGACCACCCCAAGTCGCAGCTCGACCTGGAGTACCAGAACCCGGACACCGGCAAGTGGACCTCGTTCGACGAGTGGACCGACGGGGAGTACTTCGGCTGGTTCCAGCTCGACGCGCACCAGACCGCCGAGCTGAAGCTGCGGATCCGCGCCGACAAGGGCGCCACGCCCGGTGACGGCTTCGCGCTGGTGGCGGGCGACTACCAGAACAAGGACGGCTCCTGCGGCTGGTCCGAGGAGCAGTGGTACGACTTCACGATCCTGCCCGCCGGCAGCGACACGGGCGAGATCCCGCCGGCCAAGCCCGGTAAGCCCGGCAACAAGCCCGGTACGCAGGGCGGCGGAAAGCCGGTCAACAACGGCAAGCCGAAGGACGGCATGGACAAGCTGCCGGTGACCGGCAACCTGGCCGAGACCGGTGCCTCCTCCGCGCTGCCGACCGTCGGCATCGTGGGCGGGGTCGCCATGGTCGTGGGCGCGGGCGCGATCTTCGTCGTCCGCCGCCGTAAGACGGACGGCGCCGCCGCCGCGTAACGGCAGGCGCAGAAGGGGAGGGCCGCACCCGGTTCCGGGTGCGGCCCTCCGCCGTGCTCGCGCAGGACGGGACCCGGCAGAACGAGACCTAGGTGAGCGACTTCTTCGACGGGACCGGCGGGACGGCGAGGAACGGCAGGTTCAGTGCGCCGAACGCCTTCTTGGGGACCGCCGGGCGGACCGGTTCGACCGGCGCCAGCCGCCGGTAGGCCCCGCCCGGCGCGGGGCGCGGGTCCGCCTCGCCCTTGTTGGGCCACAGCGACATCGCGCGCTCGGCCTGCGCGGTGATGGTCAGGGACGGGTTGACGCCCAGGTTGGCGGAGACCGCGGCGCCGTCGACGACCGAGATGCCCGGGTGGCCGTAGAGGCGGTGGTACGGGTCGATGACGCCGTGGTCGGCGTCCGCGCCGATCGGACAGCCGCCCAGGAAGTGCGCGGTCAGCGGCGTCCCCATCAGCTCGCCGACATTGCTGCCCGCGAAGCCGTTGATCTCCTGGGCGAGCAGGGTGGCCGCCTCGGTGGCCTCGGGGATCTGCTCGGGGTTCGGCGCGCCATGGCCCTGGCGGGCGGTGAGCAGGCCCTTCCCGAGGCCGTCCGGCTTGCGGTAGGTCGTCAGGGAGTTGTCCAGCGACTGCATCACCAGGCCGATGATGGTGCGCTCCGACCAGCGGCGGTTGGAGAGCGACCGGAGCAGCAGCAGCGGATGGCGCAGACAGTTCGCGGCCCAGCGGGTGGCGCGCGAGCCGCGGCCGTCGACGGGCACCTGGAGGATGGACATCGCGCCCATCGCGTTCGAGCCCTTGCCGTAACGGACCGGTTCGATATGGGTGTTGCTGTCGGGGTGGATGGACGAGGTGATCGCGACCCCGCGGGTGAAGTCGGCCTTGGTGCCGTGCCGCTTGCGGTAGCGGCGGTTGTCGGTCTGCGCGCCCACGAGCGCCTCGGAGTTCGTCCGGGTCAGCTCGCCCAGCCTGCCGGAGAGGCCGGGCAGCAGTCCGCTGTCCTTCATCTTGTGCAGCAGGGTCTGGGTGCCGTACGTGCCGGCGGCGAGGACGACCCGGCGGGCGGTGAAGGTGCGGCCCCGGCCCTTGCGCTTGTTGTCGGTGGGGAGGGTGCCGACGGCGAAACCGCCGCGCGAGTCCTCGGTGACGGTGACGACCGAGGTCATCGGGTGGATGACGGCGCCGGCCCGCTCGGCGAGGTGGAGGTAGTTCTCGTTGAGGGTGTTCTTGGCGCCGTGCCGGCATCCGGTCATGCACTCGCCGCACTCCGTACACGCCTTACGGGCCGGGCCCTGGCCGCCGAAGTAGGGGTCGGGGACCTCCGTGCCCGCAGCCGCCTTCGACGTCCCGTCCGCGTCCTCCCCGTCCCCGAAGAAGACCCCCACCGGCGCGAGGTGGAAGGAGTCGCCGACGCCCATCTTCTCCGCGGCCTCCTTGAGGTGGACGTCGGAGGGCGTCATCGTCGGGTTGAGGCGTACCCCCAGCATCCGCTTGGCCTGGTCGTAGTACGGGGCCAACTCCTCCTGCCAGTCGGTGATGTGGCCCCACTGCCGGTCCTCGAAGAACTGCTTCGGGGGGACGTAGAGGGTGTTGGCGTAGTTGAGCGAGCCGCCGCCGACGCCCGCACCGGCCAGCACCATGACATTGCCGAGCAGATGCACCCGCTGGATGCCGTAGCAGCCGAGCGCCGGGGCCCACAGGTAATTGCGGATGTCCCAGGAGTTCTTCGGCAGGGTCTGCCGGGTGAAGCGGCGGCCGGCTTCGAGGACGCCGACGCGATAGCCCTTCTCGGTCAGCCGCAGGGCGGAGACCGCGCCGCCGAAGCCGGAGCCGACGACGAGCACGTCGTAGTCGTAGCCGTCGTCGGGGACACCGGTGGCGTCGGGGGCGTCGGGGACCTCCCGGTCGCCGTCGCCGTCCTGATTCCGGGCAGAGTTCTCCTGGGGCACTGGCTCTCCCTGCTGGATTGGTTGGGGCATGATCCGCCGGACAGGCCCGGGGAGATGCCCCCTAGCGGAGTCGGAACGCCTTCATCGCGCGCAGGCTGCGGCTCATGAGCTGCGCGTACTTCTCGTCGGTCATGCCGAAGGACGGGGCGAGCGGCATCAGCCGCTGCTGGGCGACGGTCTGGGCCTCGGTGTACTTGAGGATGCCCTCGGAACCGTGCCGGCGGCCCAGGCCCGAGTCGCCCATACCGCCCATCGGGGCCTGCACACTGCCGTAGCCGGCCGCGTAGGACTCATTGACGTTGACGGTGCCGGTCCGCATCCGGGCGGCGACCGCGCGGCCGCGGCGGCCGTCCTTGGTCCATACGCTGGAATTCAGGCCGTACGGGGTGGCGTTGGCGAGCGCCACCGCCTCGTCCTCGTCGCGGAAGCGGTAGATCGAGACGACCGGGCCGAAGGTCTCCTCGCCGCAGACCGCCATCGGGGCCTCGACACCGTCGAGGATGGTCGGCTCGTAGAACAGCGGGCCGATGTCGGGGCGGGCCCGTCCGCCGGCGACCAGTGTGGCGCCCTTGGCGACGGCCTCCTCGACATGGCGGGTGACGGTCTCCAGCTGGCGCTCGCCGACCAGTGAGCCCATGTCGGCGCCGTATGCCAGGGCGTTGCCCAGCCTCATCGCCTTCGTCCGGGCGGCGAAGCGCTGGAGGAAGTCGTCGGCGATGGACTCATGGACGTAGAGCCGCTCGATGGAGATGCACAGCTGGCCGGCGGAGGAGAAGCAGCCGCGGACGGCGCCGGCGGCGGCCTTCTCCACATCGGCGTCCCGGAGCACCAACATGGCGTTCTTGCCGCCGAGTTCGAGGGAGACGCCGACCAGCCGTGCGGCGGCGCCCTGGGCCACCTCACGGCCCGTACGGGTCGAGCCGGTGAAGGAGACGTAGTCGGCATGCGCGACGACGGCCGGGCCGACGACCGGGCCCTCACCGAGCACGACCTGCCAGACGTCCTCCGGCAGCCCGGCCTCGATGAGCTGCTCACGGGCCCACAGCGCGGTCAGCGCGGTCTCCGTGTCGGGCTTCATCACGACGGCGTTGCCCGCGACGAAGGCCGGCAGGGCGTCGCCGACGGACAGCTCGAAGGGGTAGTTCCAGGGGGCTATCTGCCCGACGACGCCACGGGGCTGGCGGAGTTCGGTGACCTTGGTGAGAGTCGGTACGACGCCGGTGCGGGCCTTGGGCTTGAGGTAGGCGTGGGCCTTGCGGCCGTAGTGGCGGGCGGTGACGGCGACCGCCTGCACCTCCTCGTGGGCGTGCAGCCGCGCCTTGCCGGTCTCCAGCTGGATCAGGTCGAGCACCTCGGCCTGGCGGCGCAGCACCAGGTCGTGGAAGCGGAGCAGGACCGCGGCACGCTGCTTGACCGGGACCTTCGCCCAGCGCTCCTGGGCGGCGCGGGCGCGCTCGAAGGCGGTGGCGACGTCCTCGGGGGTGGACTCCGGCAGGTCGGCCAGCTTCTCCCCGGTGAACGGGGTGTGGTTGGCGGTGCGTCCTCCTCCGCTCACCACACCGCGGGTGAGCCGGGCGGCGACCTCGGGGGTGACCACGTCCGCCGCGGTACGGGCTCCCGCGGGGGCGGGGGCGACCGGGTTGCCTCCCCCACTCTCGGCCGCTCCCCCGGCCGGGGCCGCGTCGGGCGCGGTGGCCGCGGGGGCCTCGGCGGCTACGGGGACCTCGGCGGCTACGGGGGAAGTCTGCGCGGGTGCCTCCGCGCGAGCTTCGGCGGGGGCTTCCGTGGGGGCCTCGGCGGCGGAGGAGGCGGTTCCGGTGTCCTGCGAGTCCGTCATGCGGGCGAGCGTATTCCTCCCCCGGCGCTTTGTGTACCCGGCAGTAATGAGTTTTCACGCGGCACCCACAATCGTGCCAGTGTCCACTGGCCGCAAGGGCGCTGGTCTGGGACGGCAGCGCCCAGGACAGAGACCCGCGATCACGCCCCGGACAGCCGGAACGCGTCGAGCGCGGTGTCGAAGTGCCGCTTGGCCTCGGTGCGCGAGGCGACCGGGGAGGAGATCCACACATCGATCATCCGGCCGCCCTCGTCCCAGCTGAGGTCGTAGGTGTACCGCGAGCCGCCGTCCTGGGCGCTGCCGTCCCAGACGAACTCCCAGAGTCCGGCCTGGAGCCCGTTGTGGGTGGTCTCGGTGACCTGTCCCTGACGGTAACCGCGGTAATCGGCGGGGCCCTTGGCGTGCGCCGTGCGCATCGCGCCCAGCGGCCCCTCCGGCACCTGCTGCTGCAGCTGGATGCCGATCCGGAACCGCTTGCCCTGGGAGTAGTAGTAGACGCGGTCGTTCTCGTAGGAGCGGGTGAAGCCCTCGGGTACGGCGAGCGCGAAGCCCTCCGGGTCGCGGACCAGGCGGTATCCGGCCGGGATCTTGCCGGTGCCCCCGGAGGCCGGCGGCGCGGTGACGGTGGGTTCCGCCGAGCCTGAGCCGCCGCTCTGCGGTGACCCGGTGTCCGAGGCCTGCTGGGACCGGCTGGGCCGGCCGCCCGTGCCGGTGCCGCCGTCGGTTCCGCCCTGGTTCATCAGCAGTACCGCGATGCCCGCGCCCACACCGCCGATCACCACCGCCGCGAGCGCGACCAGCAAGGCGGTGCGGGCCCGGCCGGTGTGCGGGCGGGCGGCCGCCGCCAGTGCCCGGTCGTCGAGCGCGTCCCGGATCGGCATACCCGGCGTGCGGCCGCCCGTCCGTCCGCCGGGTCTGCCGGCGCCGCCTCCGGCGGGTGTACGGGCGGGAGTGGCCGGGCCCGGAGGCGGCGTACCCGCGACCGGAGCACCCTCACTGGGCGGGTGCCCACTGGGCGGGTGCTCCCCCGGCAGACCGCCGTCGGGGACGTCGTACAAGGGGGCGTGGACGTCCGGCCCGGGATACCGCGGGACGTCCGGCCCTCCGAGGAACGGCCCGCCCGGTCCGCCTGGTCCGCCCGGTCCACCCAGTCCGCCCGGTCCGCCCGCGCCCGCCACGGCCTCGGCCGCGAGGCCCGCGGCCCCGCCGTCTCCGACCCCACCGTCTGCGGCGCCGTGACCGCCATGGCCGCCGTGACCGCCATGGGCGCCATGGGCGCCATGACCGCGACCAGCCCCCTGCCCCAGGTGCCCGCCCGGCCCGCGCTCCGGGGCGCGGCCCGACTGCAGATAGCCGCGCAGCAGCCGCTCCGTCTCGGCGACGCCCAGCCGCCGCTCCGGCTCACGCTCCAGCAGGCCGTGGACGACGGCGTGCAACGGGCGGGCGGATTCCGGGAGTTCGATCTCGTCGTACACCACCGCGTGCAGCACCCCGCCCAGCGAGTCGCGGTGGAACGGCGAGGCACCGCTCAGCGCGGCGCACAGCAGCACCCCGAGCGACCAGAGGTCGGCCTCGGGGCCGGTGCCGCGCCCGGCCATCCGCTCCGGCGCGGTGTATTCGGGCGAGCCCACGAAGCCGCCGGCGTCGGTCAGCGTCGTGACGCCGGGCACCTGGGCGATACCGAAGTCGGTGAGCACGACCCGGCCGCTGCCCGACTCCATCAGGACGTTGGCGGGCTTGATGTCGCGGTGCAGCACCCCGCGGGTATGCGCGGCCCGCAGCGCGCCCAGCAGCGCGATGCCGATCCGGGCCGCCTCGCGCGGGGCCACCGGTCCGCCGCTCTGCAGCCGGTCGGCCAGCGACGGGCCCTCCACCAGCTCCATCACGATCCACGGCCGGCCGTCCTGTTCGACGACGTCATGCACGACGATCACATTGGGATGCTTGATCTGCGCGACGGTCCGCGCCTCCCGCATCGCCCGCTCCCGCTGCACCCGCGCCTCGGGCTCGGCCGTTCCCTCGTCCAAGTGCAGCTCTTTCACCGCGACTTGACGACCCAGCACTTCATCGGTGGCCCGCCAGACCGTTCCCATTCCGCCGCGGCCCAGCCGTATTCCCAGGCGGTACCGGCCACCGATCAGTCGGCCCTCGCCCCCGAAGATCCCCATGGCCCCATCTTGCCGCACCGCCGCCCTTCCGGCAGGGGCGGCACCCATGGACCGGCCATGGTCATGCGTACCCTGCCGCTGACCTGGTCCGCTGTGATGCACTGCCCTCATGGAGGCAGTTGTGGCAAGCGTCGTGGCCGTCGTGGGCACCCTGTTGGGTTCCGGAATCACCCACGTCTTCCAGAGCCGTTCGGCCGACCGCAGCGAGCGGTTCGCCCGCGCGGAGCGGCTGCGGCAGGAGCGGATCGACGCGTACTGCGCCTACGCGGGGGCGCTGCTGGAGTACCGGCGGGTCCTGGTCCACCGCTGGTTCGTCCTGCACGAGGACGACCGCTGCGGTGAGGACACCCCGGAGCTGCGCGAGGAGGTGTACAAGACCCGCTACAGCGCCCAAGAGGCCATGTTCCGGGCCCAGATGGTGTCCGACGACCCGGAGATACTCGACCGCAGCGAGCAGGTGATGGCGGCGACGACGGAGTTGCACTGGGCCCCCGACCGGGAGGCCCTCACCGAACTGCGGGCCACCACCCGCCAGGGCATCCGGGATTTCATCGCGGCCACGTCCCGGCATGTGCGCTGATCAAACGGACGGCAGCCGGACGACACGGGGTGGAACCTCCACCGGCTCTCCCACCGTCCTTGACACAGTGAGGCTGTTGTACGGGAACTGCCGGTACGGCGGCCACGAGAGGCGGATCGGGGGTCGGTCATGGTGATGCAGGACGGTGGAACGGTGGATGTCCGTCCGGGTCCCGATCCGGGCCGGGCCGCTCCGGAGCACAGCGGCGCCTATCTCGCGACCGGCCTGTGCCTGACGCTGTACGCCGGTGTGCTGGGCGCCTGGACGGTCTTCGGCATCACCCAAGGGGACGGCAGTACCTGGGACTTCGTCGAGGGCCTGTTCAACCCGGGCGCCTCCCCCACGACGCAGATCCTCGGCCCGTACGAATGGGCCTTCACCATCGCGTTCCTGGTGATCGCCGGGATGACCCTGGCCCAGCGGCGGGTGGCGCGCTCCGCGGCGCTGCTGTCCGGTTTCGTACTGCTCGCCCTCTCCCTGCGGGAGGGCGTGGGCCTGCTCCACGCCGCCTACCGCCACCAGTACACCAACGACCCGCTGGGCAGCTGGGCGCTCGCCACCCGTGGACTGGGGGTGGTGGTGGCACTGGTCGTGCTGTTCTCGATGTTCCCGGCCACCGAGCGCGCGCACGACAACCGCCCGCCCGCCGCCGGCGCGGCCGGCCCGGACGACCGGTGGCGCCGCATGTCCCGCATCTGCGGAGTGCTGTTCCTGGTCATGGCGCTGGCGGAACTCGGCTGGGCCCTCCGCGATCTCACGGCCACCGGCATGGACGCGGGCCGCTATCTGCGCGGGGTGGTCGACGGTTCGGTGCTCGGCGCCCTCGATCTCGCGGCCTCCGCCGAGTTCACCACCGTCGGCTCGGTCCTCGTCCTGCTGATCCTCGGCGTGCTGGCCCTCCGAGGACGCCGCGAAGTCCGGGGCGCCCTCCTGGTGTTCGCCGCACTGGAGCTCTACATGACCGTACGGACGGTGGTGTGGCTGACCGTCTCCGACTTCTTCAACCGCTCCTTCGAAACCACCGAGGGCGCCCTGTCCATGGCCACCACCGCCTACGGCCTGGCCGCCATGACCTCGGTCGTCGTCCTGGCCACCGGCCACGGCTCCGGCCCCTACGGCGAGCCCCGCACGGAGGGCGTCCGGGCGGCGGCGGTGGGGCGGGAGGGGTGGCTGTAGGGTCCTGCCCCGCCGCGCACGGACGGGGAGGGGCCGGGAGGTTCAGCCGCCCGCCCCGAGTTCCTTGCTCATGAACAGCGCGGTCTCGCCCTCGCTCGACGTACCCCGATAGAGGGTGGTGTCGAGGCCACAGAAGCTGAACCCCATCCGCCGGTAAGCGCGGATGGCGGGAACGTTCACATTCGTCGTCTCCAGCCAGGCCGTTCGCGCTCCGAGGCGGCTCCCGTACGCGCAGGCCCGCTGCATCAGCGCCGCGCCGACCCCGAGCCCACGGTGCGTGGACGCCACCGCGATCTGCTGGACGACCAGGCGGCGATGCCACTCCTCGACCCCGACGGCAACAAAACCGCACACCGTCCCGTCGTCGACGGCGACTTCCACGTGCACGCCATCAGCCACCCCGTCGTCCTCGCCGTCCTCATCGTCGGGGAAGGTCTTGACCAGCGGCGGATCGACGAAGGCCGACCGCAGCGCGAACCCCTCGTCCCCCACGACGACCTCGTAGACGGTGTCCGTGGTGAACGAGTCGTCGATCGCGTCGATCTGCTCCTTGTCCGCGGGCTGTGCTTCTCGGTACACGATGGGTCGTTCGGGGGTCACCTGTACTCCGTGTCCTTGGGCAACTCGGTTATCCAGCAGACGAACGGTCCATGTCTTGCGTTCCGCCGCGACCGAGGCTGTAGGAGCTGACCCTCCGCGCACGGGCGTAGCGTGGGTGGTACGTCCTTCTTGCGGGGGTGGCCATGGAGTTGTTCCACGAGGAACCCGGTATCGGTGAGCGTATTGCCCGGCTGCGCGCACGGCGGAAACTGACGCAGGAGGGGCTCGCCGAACGGGCGGGCCTGTGCGTCGACATCGTCCGCAAGCTGGAGCAGGGCGTTCGCCGGACGGCGCGGCTGACAACGCTCAATGCGCTGGCCAGAGCCCTGGACGTGGAGCCGTCCGCGCTCGTCGGGCAACCCGCCACCTTCGAGGTGCGCAGTGAGGGTGATCAGCCCTCCGTCCTGGCGCTGCGCCAGGCCATCTCGCCGGTGTCCGACCTGTTGGGTGGTGATCCGGACCCCGAGGATCCGCCCGGCATCGCGGCACTGCAGGCCTCGCTGCGTTCGACGGAGCGCATCCGCCGTGACGGGCGGATGGGGGAAATCGGTGTGCTGCTGCCGCAGTTGATCAGGGACGCCAAGGCGGCCGCCCGCGCCGGCAGCGGGGCCGAGGCCGCCGCGGCGCACTCGGTCCTGGCCGAGGCCTACCAGGTCGCCGCGACAACGCTGACGGCGCTGGGCAAGGAGGACGCCGCGTTCACCGCCCTCGAACGGTCGATGGCCGCGGCGGCCAAGGGAGACGATCCCCACCTCCAGACCGTCGGCTTCTCCAGCCTCGCCTGGATCCTCACCAAGCAGGGGCGGCTGGCCGACGCCGAACGCGTCGCGCTGAACGCCGCCGAACGCATCGAGCCGGGGTTCCGCTCCCCGCCGGCCGAACTGGCGCTGTGGGGAATCCTGCTGCTTCGCGCGGCAACGGCCGCGGTCCGCCTGGAGCGGCACGACACGGTACGGGACTTGCTCAACCTGGCGAGCGCGGCAGCGGCGAGGATCGGCACAGACCGCCTCGATTACGCGACTCCGTTCGGCCCGACCAACGTAGGCGTGGCCAAGGTGAACTTCCTGGTGGAGATGGAGCAGAGCACCGAGGCCCTGCGTGCCTCACGCACCGTGCCCGAACTGCAGGCGCTCCCGCCGACCTGGCGTGCGCGGTTCCACGTGGACCGCGCCCTGGCCTTCGCCGACCTGCACAAGGACGACGGCGCACTACAGGCGCTGCTCACCGCCGAGCGCACCGCGCCCGAATGGATGCGCTACCACTCGACGAGCCGTCGCCTCGTGGCCGACCTCCGCCACCGCGAGCGGCGGCGCACCTCACCGCTCACGGAACTGGCCAGCCGCCTCGGCCTCGACGGGTAGGACAGGGCGTCCCACCACCCGCGGAAAGTGGCACAGCACGTCACTGTCCGGGCCGCGGCCTGCTGCCTAGCGTGGACGCGCCGTCACACACGACGGCCCCCTGGGCGACCGCTCCGGCGCCCCAGGGGCCTCGCCCACCCGACGAAAGCAGGTCGATGTGACGCACGCGCTCCTCGTCCGCTCCGGTCTCCGCCCGTACGCCCCGGAGGCCGCCCGATGAACACCCCCCACACGCCCCACACCCCCCGCCTGCTCCCCTGGACCTCCCCCGACGACAAACCCTGCTATCTCTTCACGGACCGGGAGGGCGGCTACGTCGCCCGGTACGCCGACGACGTCGAGGCGCTGCAACTCGGGATGGGGATCGGGCTGCTGGAGCATGCCGGGGATCTGATCGGTGATCCGGCGGCCGATGCGCGGCAGTTGCGGTATTTGTCGGCTCAGCTCAGTGCCGCGTTACGGGATGCGGTACGGGTCGCGGAGAGCCGGGGGGAGCGGCTGAGGGGTGGCGAAACCCCGCCTGACCAGCGACTTTGAGGGGACGACAGGTCGTCCCTTGGCGATGCGGGGGAGATCCCCCTCCGAACCGCCCCCGCACGCCAAAGGCGGCCGTCGCGTGTGGGGGTCGCGGCGGCCGCCGATGTGAACTGCAACGCGTCCTGGGCTTGTGGCCTCTTCAGTGGTGCAGCATGAGAACCACTCTGCCCGCGGGGGCCTCCCCTCGGCATCCTCCAGAGGTCGCGGGCTCACCCCCGCCGCTCGGCGGGGGTGGGGGTCCGTCGTAAGGCGGTCCCCGGTGACAGAGGAACGGAATCGCGCAGCGCCGGGCGGTTCCGCGGGCTCGGATGGGTGCGAAGGAAAGGGGCGGCCGGTGATCCGTGTCGCTGTGGTGGACGACGAACGGCTGGTCAGGTCGGGACTGCGGATGATTCTGGGGACCGCCCCGGACATCGAGATGGTCGCGGACTGCAGTGGCGCCGAGGCCGTGGACACCGTGCTGAGCTGTGCGGCCGACGTCGTACTGCTGGACATCCGCATGCCGGACGTGGACGGGCTGACCGTACTGCGCCGGCTGCGCGCCGCTCCGGAGCCGCCCGCGGTGGCGATGCTGACCACCTTCGACGCCCAGGAGTACCTGACGGCGGCGCTGCGCGAGGGCGCGGCCGGGTTCCTGCTCAAGGACTCCGATCCGGAGCAACTCGTACGGGCCGTACGGACGCTGGCGGAGGGCGGCAGCGTGCTCGACCCGGGCGTCACACGTGCGGTGATCGGGGGCTATCTGACCGCCGAGGACCAGGCGTCGGCGGCGCGCGCGGTGAGCGGGCTGACCCCGCGGGAGTCGGAGGTGCTCGCCCTGCTCGGCGAGGGCCTGGGCAACGCCCAGATAGCCGACCGGATGGGGCTCGCCCCCAGTACGGTCAAGGACCATGTACGCGCCCTGCTGGGCAAATTGGGCGGGATCAACCGCATCCAGGCGGCCATCGTCGCCGACCGTGCCGGCCTGGTCGCGGGCACCCCCCGGGGGGCGTGGTGAGGGCCCGGGGCGGGCGGAGCCGTCTGCGGGTGCTCGCGGGGGCGGTGGTGGATCGCGGGGAGGCGAAGGGGCGGGCGCTGGCGCGCGGGGTGCTGGGGCGGCGGCTGCGCGCCCTCGCCCCGGTCGTGATCCCGGTGCTGCTGGCGATCGCCGACGCGATGCTGGTCAACGGCCTCGAACTCGACCTGGAGGTCGGCGTCTCGATGCTGGCCGCGGCGGCCCTGATGCTGCGCCGGCGCTTCCCGCTGCTGGTCTTCCTCTTCACGCTCCCCGGGCTCTACATCGGCTACATCTGGTTCGCGCCGATGATCGGGCTCTACACCCTGGCCGTCCGCCGGCCCGGCCGGGCACGGCTCGGCCTGTGTGCGGTGCTGCTGATCACCGCGCACTTCTTCCCGTACCCGCTCTCCGACTTCGTGCTCACCGACTACCGCGAGAACACCCAGGTGCTGATAGACGCCAGCGTCACCTCGGCCGCGCCGATCGCCCTGGGCCTGCTGGTGCGCACCCGCCAGGAACTCGCCTCCCGCATCGAGGATCTGACCCGTAGCCGGCGCCGTGAGCACCGGCTGCTCGCGGACCGGGTCAAAACCACCGAACGCGCCCGGCTGGCCCGTGAGATGCATGACGTGGTGGCCCATCAGGTCAGCCTGATCAGCCTGCAGGCGGGCGCGGTGCAGGTCAGCACGGAGGACGCGGCGGCGCGCGCGGGTGCCACATCGATCCGGGAGCTGTCCGTGCGGACCCTGGAGGAGCTGCGCCACATGGTGGGCGTACTACGGGCGGACGGCGGCGAGGCGGCGGAGGCGGACGGCCTGGCTCCGCAGCCCGACTTGGAGGAGTTGCCGCGGCTGATCGAGATGAGCGCGCTGGATGTGACGTACGAGGGCGGTGTGGTGGCCGGCGCGAGCGGCACGAAGACGGTGGAGCGGGCGGCCTTCCGTACGGTCCAGGAGGCGCTCACCAACATCCGTAAGCACGCGCCGGGGGCACGGGTCCGGGTGCGGGTGGATCCGGTGGATCCGGGGGACGCGGTGGACGCGGTGCGGGGCAGGGGTTCCGGACGGGCGGGGAGTTCCGCACGGGGCGAGGGTGCCGGAGGGGCCGGACGGGCCGAGGGGTGCCGTGCGGCGCACGGGCTGCGGGTGGAGATACGCAACGGGCCGCCGGACGCGACGGCGACGGTCCCCGCGCTTCCCGGGGGCGGCCACGGGCTGGTGGGGCTGCGCGAGCGCGCCCAGAGCCTCGGCGGGACGCTGGAGGCGCGTCACACCTCCGACGGCGGCTTCGTCGTACGGGCGGAGTTTCCGTACGGAGCGGGGTGAATCAGGCAGAGACGGGCATACGGGGGCAGAAAGACCGCACCCCGGGCGCGTTCAGGCGGAGAGCGGTGCGGCGGCCTCGTCGACGGCGGTGTGCAGGTCCGGGTAGACCTCGAAGAGCCGGCGGACACCCAGCGCGGCGAGCACACGGTTGACGTGCGAGCCGTCCACGGCACCCTGCGCGGGGAGGATCAGCCGCAGCCGCCCCTGACAGGAGCGCATCAGACGGCGGGCGGCGATCAGCACACCGACACCGCTGGAATCGCAGAACCGCACCTCGGAGAGGTCGAGTACGAGCGATCTCCGGCCGTCCGCCACCGCGTCGTGCACATGCTGACGCACCGCAGGCGACGTGACCAGGTCCATCTCCCCGGACACCTGGAGTACGGCCCATGGGCCCTGTTCGTCCTCTGCCACCTTCAACGACACGCGCTCGAAGCCTTTCGCTCGCTTTCGGACCGGATGGGCCCGGTTGCATCCGGAACTCATCCTTCCCCGCCTCGACTGCCCGGCCTCTCTCCCCTGAAACTCTTCCGAATCCTTGGCGCAACAGGCAGTCCGCCTAAGGCTATGCCCCAGCGGCCGCACCTTTTCGCCGACATCCGGTCACACACGGATAACACATCACCGTATGTGGACACGAACGATCGGCATCGATCCGCTTCGATCGGGCAGTATCGCCACAAAGCGAGACCGTTTTCCTCGCGAGGTCTTTACCATCCCCGTCCCCCTCGGGGCTCGGTTTGCCGCAAAGGAGCGTGCGTTGTCAGACCCGCGCACTACATTCGATGGCACGGTGGTTTCTGTGATCGTGCGCACAGCTCCGGGCGTGAGCGCGTGTGCAGGAGTGACGGCTGAGGAGTGAGCCCGGAGGCGACGGGCAGGGATGGGGTTCCGATGGGACACGACGCGCCACCGCGCTGGGACAGGCGGATGCAACAGCGGCTCGCCCACGGCGAGGCCGCTGCGCTGGGCGAGCTCTACGACCGCTTCGCCTCGCTCGTGCACAGCCTCGCCCACCGTGTCCTGGACGACGAGGACGCCGCCGACCGCCTCACCCGCGAGGTGTTCACCTACATCTGGGAACACCCGGATTCCTACGACCCCAAGCAGGGCCCGCTGCGCTCCTGGATCGCCGGTGTCACCCGCCACCAGGCCGTCCAGCGGCTGCGCCAGACCGAGGCGGCCTCGGCGCGCGACTGCGGAGACGGTGCCCCGGCGCCCGCCGAGATAGAGCAGAAGATCCGCGAGGCCTCCACCGCCGCCCGCGCCGACTACATCGTCACGTCCATGCCCGCGCCCCTGCGGGCCGCACTGGAGCTGGCGTACTTCCAGCGCCGGGACTACCGCCAGACCGCCGCCGACCTCGGCGTCACGGAGGACGAGGCCCGGCGCCGGCTCCGCCTGGGCCTCCAGCTGCTCTCCACCGCCCATCACCACCAGGCCCTGCCACCCGGCCACCGCGCCTCGTACTCCGCACGCGCCCCGCGCTCCTCCCCCGCCGCGCCGCACGCTCCCCGCGGCCCGCTCCCGCCGCACACCCAGCACACCGGCCCGGGAACCTCCGCACCGCCCGGTCCGGGCCATGGACGGTCGCGGTGAAGGGCCCGGACGAATGGGACGGCCGCGAGCTGCCCGGCAGCCCCGGTGAGCGGCCGCGGATACCCTCCCCGCGCTCCGCGGCCGAGGACCACGGCCCCCTTCCGGACACCCCGCCGGTGCCCGTCGCCGACCCGGTGACCGACCCCTTCGGCACCCTTCCGGACGCCGGGCCCGGGTCCGAGCCGCCCGCCGCGCCCCTGCCCGTCCCCGACCCGGATCCGGCCCCGCCGCACCGGATCCTCAAGTCGCTGCTCGGTGCCTGGGCGCTGTCGGCCTGCTCCGCCGAGGAGACGGCCGCCGTCGAGGCGCATCTGACCGACTGCGCCTCCTGTGCGGACGAGGCGCTGCGGCTGCGCGATGCCGTCGGGCTGCTGCATCCCGCCGACAGCCTCGACCTCGATCCGCTGCTGCGCTCCCGCGTCCTGGAGGGCTGTCTGGGCCGGCGGCCGGCCCGTATCCCGGTGCCCGACTGGGCGTCGCCGTACGACGCGGAGACCGCCAAACTCGATGCGCTGCTGCGTGACATGGGCGAGGCGGAGTGGCGCGCCCCGGTGCGGCTGCGCTGGTTCGAGGGCGAGCGCCCGGTCGAGCGGGAGACCACCGTCGCCGGTGTCATGGGGCATCTGATGGCGGTGGACGGCCTGGTCGCGACGGCGCTCGGGCTGACCGACCCGCTCGGCACCGCCGCCCCGCCCGGCACCCCGGACCCCCTCATCCGTACGGAAACGTTCTGGCGCGCGGCGGACGAGAAGCAGAATCCGCTCGCCATCCACGCCCCGTGGCGCGACCAGAGCTACGCGCTGATGAGACAGGTGTCGTTCGCCGGCAGCAAGGTCGCCGAACTCGCCGTTCCGTACGGCGACTTCCGGCTCGCGCTGCGCGACTCGTTCCTGGACCGCGCCTTCGAGTGCTGGGTGCATGCCGGCGATATCGCCGAGGCGGTGGACTATCCGTACGTTCCCCCGGCCGCCGGGCATCTCCACCAGATGGTCGACCTCGCCGCCCGGCTGCTGCCCAGTGCGCTGGCCGACCGCCGCCGGGCCGGGCTCGCCGCGCCGCCGCAGCGGCTGGTCGAGGCGGGCGCCCCGGGCCGTACGCTCCATCTGGAGGTCGAGGGCAACGGCGGTGGCCATTGGTACATAGCGCTGGACTCACCGGCCGCCCTGGGCACCCCGGACCGCACCGTCGCGCATATCGCCCTGGACAGCGCCGAGTTCTGCCAACTTGCCGCCGGCCACATCTCCCCCGAGGAGGCCGCCGCCGGCCAGAACGGCGAACGCGACGCGATCCGCGATGTGCTCGCTGTCCCGCCTCTAGCGCTCGCCGTAGGGCTGGCCGTAGGGCTCACCGGCAGGGGCGGCTTGCCAGTAGGGGGCGGTCGAACATGTCCCGTAGGGGGTCCGAGCGCCCCCTCGGGGCCACAACGTGAGCGGTGCGGAAGGTATTCCGGCTGTTACGCGAAGACGACCGTCCGGCTGCCGTTCAGCAGCACCCGGCGCTCGCTGTGCCACTTCACGGCCCGCGCCAGCGCCTGGCACTCCACGTCCCGGCCGATCGCCACGAGCTGGTCCGGGGTGACCTCGTGGCCAACGCGCTCGACCTCCTGCTCGATGATCGGGCCCTCGTCGAGGTCCGCGGTGACGTAGTGCGCGGTGGCGCCGATGAGCTTCACCCCGCGGGCGTGCGCCTGGTGGTACGGCTTGGCGCCCTTGAAGCTCGGGAGGAAGGAGTGGTGGATGTTGATGATCCGGCCGGACAGCGCCTTGCACAGATCGTCGGAGAGCACCTGCATATAGCGGGCGAGGACGACCAGCTCGACGTTCTCCGCCGCCACCAGCTCCAGCAGCTGCGCCTCGGCCTCGGCCTTGGTGTCGCGGGTGACCGGAATGTGGTGGAAGGGGATGTCGTACGAGCCGACCAGCTCGGCGAAGTCCGTGTGATTGGAGACCACGGCCGCGATCTCCACCGGCAGCGCGCCGATCCGGGAACGGAACAGCAGGTCGTTGAGGCAGTGCCCGAACTTGGACACCATCAGGATGACCCGCATCTTCTCGTCGGCCCGGTGGATCTGCCAGTCCATGCCGAAGGAGTCGCCCACCGCCGCGAAGCTGGCCCGCAGCTTGTCGACGCTCACCGAGGTGTCCGCGCTGAAGTGGACCCGCATGAAGAACAGCCCGGTGTCGTGGTCGCCGAACTGCTGGCTGTCCTCGATGTTGCAGCCGGTGATGAAGAGGTAGCTGGACACGGCATGCACGATGCCCTGCTTGTCCGGGCAGGACAGGGTGAGGACGTACTGATCGTGCGGACCGGGCTGGGTGGTGGGCTGCGACTCGCTCATGACCTCATAGGGTCGCACACCCGCGGAGCAGGTCAGGCCGGGGCTTCCGCCTGACCGGTCATGATGGCCAGCACCTCCAGCGAGCGCGGCGCGGCATCGGGGTCCTCACCGTCCGCGGCGGCCAGCTGCACATGGGCCTCACGGGCCGCGTGTACGGCCTCCGGCCAGCCCTGGTGCGCCATGTACGCGGCGACCGGGGCGTCCGCACCGACCTGGTGCATGATCCGCAGCACGCGCAGGACGGCGACATCGACGAGCTGTGCTTCCTGGGCGTCCCGGAAGATCGTGCCGATGTACTTCTCGGCGGACCAGTTGTCCAGCCAGGTGTCCTCGACGAGCCGGTAGACGGCGTCGGTGACATCTCCGTACCCGGGCCGTCCGGCCAGCCAGGTCTCCTGCTGGAAGGCGGGGTCGGAGAGCATGTGCAGCGCGGAGCGCACATTGCTGCGCCAGCGCCACCACGGCATGTCGTTGAGTGGCATACCGCCCATGGTGGTCGAGCGGCGGCCGCGACGGGAAGACTTCTCCGAACCTTGCACAGTATTGGATCGTACGTTCCGCACAGATGATCTCAAGCGGCCCCCCGGAATTCACCTTCGCGTCACCATCCGTTGCCTTGTCGTCACTCACCCGTTCCTGGCAGGACGGAAGGCTGCGGTGTCATGACCGGACGGCGACGCTCCTCCCCCCGCCCTTTTGCTCATGCTCCCGCGGTCGCTTCGACGGTGGCATGTACGGCGGTCATCGCGTCACTGCTCTCGGGCTGCGGCTCCCTCCCCGGAGCCTCGGGGGACTCCGGGGAGAAGGACCCGGTCACGGTGATGACCTGGGCGCCCGAGGGCACCAAGGCCACCAATATGCCGGGTATGCCCGCCATGGCGCAGGCCTACGCCCGCTGGGTCAACTCCCAGGGCGGCATCAGGGGCCATCACCTACGGGTGCTGACCTGCAACGAGCGCAACGACTCGGTGTCCGCCGCCCAGTGCGCCCAGCGCGCGGTGGACCAGGGCGCGGTCGCCGTCGTCGGCTCCTACAGCCAGTTCGGCCGCTCGTTCATGTCGCCGCTGGAGGTCAAGGGCGTCCCCTTCATCGGCGGCTACGGCGCCTCGGACGAGGAGTTCGAGAGCCCGCTGTCCTATCCCGTCAACGGCGGGCAGGCCTCCCTGCTCGCCGGGAACGGCCGCCAGTTGGCGCGCGACTGCAGCCGCGTCGCGCTGGTCCGCCCGGACACCATCCAGGGCGACCAGATGCCGTCCCTGCTCAACTCCGGCCTGGAGAGCGGCAGCCGGCACCCGGCCAAGGACATCAAGGCGCCCGAGGACGGCACGGACTACTCGACCGAGGTGAACCGCGCCCTGGACGGTGTGGGCGCCGACCCGCTCGTCTACGGCACGTCGGAAGCCGGCGGCAAAGCGGCCGGCTCCTGTGTGACCGCCTCGCTCGGTGATCACACCGATGCGTTCTTCGACTCGTTCCGGCGGCTGCAGGAGGACAGCCCCAAGGTGCGGGTCGCCTCCGTTCTGGGCAGCGTCGGCCAGTCGCTGGTGAACCGTACGGGCGGCAGATCCGGGCCGCTGGAAGGCGCGGACATCACCGGCTGGTATCCGGCCGCCGGCGATTCACGCTGGGAGCCGATGCGCAAGGTCATCAAGGACTTCGCGTTCAACGACAACCGCATCGACCCCGCCGACCAGGGCACGCAGACGACCTGGATCGCCTACACCGTGCTGCGTTCTCTGATCGAGGATCTCGATGACGAGGGCATCGAGGACATCACCCCGCACGCCCTGCAGACGACGCTGGACCGCGGTGACCGTGCCGTCGACACCGGCGGGCTGACCCCGAAGCTGCGCTGGCGCGAGGACGACATGCTCGCCGTCCAGGACTTCCCGCGCATCGTGAACGGGACGGTGACCTACCAGGTCGTCCGGGACGGCGAGTTGGTCGCCGCCCAGCACGGCTTCGTGAACGTCACCAAGACGCTGGAACGGCGGCGCCCGGACAGCTGAGCGGGACGGGGCGGGCAGCCCGGCGCGGCGCCTGCGCGGCACCTGTAGCGGGCCGCATGGAGCGTGGCGCCGCCCGCCCGCATGGGGAGCGTGGCGCCGCCCGCCCGTCCGGCGCTCAGAGCTGCTCGGGGCGGCGCTCCGTCAGCCCGTACTTCTTGGCGAGCGGGTTCCAGATCTGTGCCGCCTGCTTCTTGGCCGTGGTGGCCTGACCGCTGGCCGCGTTGCCCTGGGCGGTCTGCCGGGTGACCCGGGCCTTGCCCTTGTGGCAGCCCTTCTTTCCGCCGACCTGTCCGGCCCACGCCGCGTAGTGGTTGTCCGCGGACGCCGAGGACTGCCAGGCCTTGGTCAGCGCGGCGGTCAGCCGGTCATTGTTCGGGATCTTGTCGACGGGCAACTGCTGCAGCCGCTTCACCAGGTCGTTGCGCTGCCCGGCCGCGGCCCGCAGGTCCTTGGCCGCGCCGCCGAGGTTGTCACAGGACTTGATGCTGTTGACGGCGCCGATCACCGAGGAGCGGCTGTTGTTGCTGTCGCCCAGCAGCGCGTCCAGCCCCTTGGCCTGGGCCTCGGCCGGGTCGGTGGTCGGCTTCGGCTTCTCCGGCTCCTTGGCCTTCTTCGTCGTGCCGGCCCCGGAGCCCTGCTTCTTCGTGGTGTCCTCGCTGCTTCCGCCGCTCAGCGCCCAGCCGAGGCCGAGTCCGGCACCCGCGAGCGCCACGATGACGATGCCGACGATCACTGCCGGGGCGAGCCGGCGGCGTCCGCTGTCGTCGCCACCGTCGAACGTGGGCTTCGGCTCGTAGCCGCCGCCGGGCGGGAACTGCTGTCCGTAGCCCTGGCTCTGGCCCTGCTGCCCGTACGGCGGGCGGCCCGGGTCCTCGAAACGCGGCAGCTGCGCGGTGGAGTCCGGGGCGCCGGTCTGTCCGGCCTGGCCGGGTGCGCCCGGTCCGTCGCGGAACAGGCCGTCGAACTCGGAGGGGGTGGGACGGTCCCCGGGCGCGCCGGGGCGCACGCCGTAGGGCGCGCCGGGCGGCGGGGGCGGCGCAGCACCGGCGCCCACCGGCGCGATGAGCTGGGTGGCCTCGGCGTCGCCCGCGCCCGGTGCGCCCGGCATCGGCTGGGACTGCGGCATCGGCCGGCCCTGGGGCCCGCCCTGCGTCGGCTTGATCGCGCGCAGCATGGTCGTGGACTCGTCGGGCGTCTCGGGGCGCGAGGCCGCCTCGGGCGGCAGCGGCGCGGCGCCGGGGCCGCCGGACCGGGCGTCGAAGGGCGGAATCAGGGCGGTGGCCTCCGCGTCGCCCGAGGCGGGCGGCAGCGGCGCACCGGTCTGCGGGGTCGCCCGCACCAGCTCTCCGGACGGGCCCTGGGGCTGCTGCCCGTATTGCTGTTGAGGCTGCTGGGCCTGCTGCGGGGGCTGGGTCTGCTGCGGCTGCGGGGCCGGCTGACCGTACGGCTGCTGCGGGGGCTGCTGCCCGTACGACTGCTGTCCCTCGGGCGGAAGTGCGCCGGGCGCACCCTGGCCGGGCTGTGCGCCGTGCGGCATCAGCGCCGTCGCCTCGGCGTCGAAGCCGGTCTGCGGCTGCGGTGCGGCGGGCTGCTGGGGCGCCTGCTGCGGCATCGAGGGCGGCATGGCCTGCGGCGCCTGCTGCTGTTCCTGGGGCGGCGCCGGGAAGCCCTGGCCGCCCTGCGGCTGCGGCGGCACCGGACCCTGCGGGGCCGGCGGCTGCGCCGGGGCGTACCCCTGCTGCGGGCCCTGACCGTAGCTCTGCTGCTGGCCCTGGCCGTACCCCTGCTGTGCGGCGGGCTGCTGGCCCTGGGCGGGCGCCTCGCCGTACGGCTGCGGGGCGGGGGCGGCCTGCTGGCCGGGTCCCCAGGGCTGGCCCCACGGCTGGCCGGCCGGCGGCGCGGCCTGCTGGTCGGGCACCCACGGCTCACCGTTGGCGGGCAGCACAATGCCCTCTCGCGCGGGACCGGCCGCAGAATTCTGCGGGTCGTGACCCTGTCCGCTCTGCGTCACCGTGACTCCTACCAACGTGCAGACCTACGGAATCGTCGGCTGCACGCTACCGGGTCGCAGCAACGTTCGACCACGTCGCCTGGTCACCGCCCCTGCCCGCCCGCGGAAGGCCCCGGGCGGGCCCCGCCGTCCGGGTCGTCCGGCGTCCCACGACAAACCTGACGTGGCACGACAAACCAGTCGCCGCCCCGTCTTGGGGCGCTGCTCACGCCGCCGTGGCCCGCAGCTCCAGTCGCGCGCTGAACTCCCGCACCACCGGTTCGTCCCGATAAGGCTCCAAACGCAGCTGAAAGTCCTCCAGATACTCCGCGCCACGGTCCGAACGCAGCCCGCTCAGCAGATCCACCGCCTGGGTGCCCGTATGGCAGGCCTGCTCCACCTCGCGCTGCTGCACCTGGGCGCCGGCCAGCAGCAGCAGACCGATGGCCCGGCGCCGGGCACGGCCGGCCGGATGCCCGTCCAGCGCCTCCTGCGCCCGCTGCGCGGCGGGCCCCGGCTGCCCCAAGTCGCGGTGGCAGTGGGCGAGTTCATCGGCCAGGTAGGCCTGGTCGAAGTGGGCGATCCAGACCGGGTCGTCGCCCGCTTCGGCGGCCGCGTCGGCGCGCTCCATCGCGGCGACCGCCCGGCCCGCCACCACCTGGAAGGCCCGGCCGTCGCCCATCAGCGCATGCCCGCGGGCCTCCGCCGCGCAGAACATCGCCTCCGCGCGCGGTGTGACATGACCGCGGGCGCCTTCCTGCGCGGCGCGCGCGAGCTGGGCGATCTCCCGTGGATTGCCGAGCGAGGCGGCGAGATGGCTCATGCTCGCGGCGAGCACATAGCCGCCGTAGCCGCGGTCACCGGCCGCCTGGGCCAGCCGCAGCGCCTGGATGTAGTAGCGCTGGGCGAGGCCGGGCTGGCCGGTGTCGACGGCCATGTAGCCGCCCAGTTCGGTCAACCGCGCGACGGCGGCGAAGAGTTCCCGCCCGACGGACTCACGGTAGGAGCCGGCCAGCAGCCCCGAGACCACGCTGTTGAGGTAGTGCACGACGACCGGCCGGACATGTCCGGCGCCGAAACGGTGGTCGAGCTCACTGAGCGCCGTGGTCATGGCGCGGACCGCCTCGACGTCCGAGATCCCGACCCGGGCGCCGGCGTTCCGGGCGACCTGGGTGTCCGCCCCCGTGATCAGCCAGTCGCGACTGGGCTCCACCAGGGCGGACGCCGCGACCGTGGAACCACTGAGGAAGTCGCGCCGGCCTACATCGCTGCGCCACAGCTCACAGACCTGCTCGATCGCCCCGAGGACGGTGGGCGAGAACTGCAGCCCCACCCCGGACGCGAGGTTCTTGCCGTCGGCCATCCCGATCTCGTCGATGGTGACCGTGCGCCCCAGCTTGCGCCCCAGCGCCTCCGCGATGACGGCCGGCGCGCGGCCCCGTGGTTGCTGTCCGCGCAGCCATCTGGCCACGGAGGTCTTGTCGTAGCGGAGGTCGAGACCGTGTTCCGCACCGCACATGTTGACGCGACGGGCGAGCCCCGCGTTGGAACAGGCGGCTTCCTGGATCAGCGCCTGCAGCCGTTCGTTGGGCTGCCGTGCGACGAGTGGCCTGGCGGCCATGCTGTACCCCCTGTGTACCGCTGTGCGTTCACCGTCGAACGCCGCTCCCCGTGATCGATTCCCCAGGAATATGCCGGATATCCGAGAGATCCTGAATATGCGCGATAGGGAGGATCGTTGTGATATGCGCGTTGCAGAGGATGCTCGGTTATGAGCGCTTTGCGCCCTGTCCGGTGCTTCCTCGGTGCCGAACGCCGTTCACGGGTGGGGAAGGCTGCGCGGTGCCGTGCACAGATCGCGGCGCCGCCGTGCCGGGCTCCCCCGGGTGCACTTCGGACCGCCGCCGGGCGGTCCCTCCGCCCGTCAGGCAGGTGGCTACCCGTTCCTCGGGCCCCGCCCGCATACGCGCCCCCACCGGTGCACCCATGCGCCCCACGTGCGAGAACGATGCGCCGGGGGGGTTCACCCCTGAGCCGTAACCCTTGGTGACAGCGGAAGTTGTCCTCAGCGTGGAAGAGACCATCGGAGTCACAGGAGCCTCGCAAATTCCCCTGCAGCGCGGCGAGCAGCTGCTCGACACTGCGGTGCGTTACGCGGAAGAACGGCATTGGGACGTGTTCCCCGGCGCATGGCTGGAGCACGACGGTGAGACACCGCGCTGCTCGTGCGACGCCGTCGACTGCGCGGCACCCGGCGCGCACCCCGCCGGCCCCGGCTGGGCCGGACAGGCCAGTGGCAGCGCGACCGCCGTCCGCCGTATGTGGAGCAAGCAGCCGCGGGCCTCGATCCTGCTGCCGACGGGCCGGACGTTCGAGGCGCTCGACGTGCCCGAGACGGCGGGCTGTCTGGCGCTGGCCCGTATGGAGCGGATGGGGCTGGCGCTCGGTCCGGTCACCCGCACCCCCGACCGCCGGATGCTCTTCCTCGTCCTTCCCGGCGCCTCGGTGAAGGTGCCCGCCCTCGTACGCACCCTGGGCTGGGCGCCGGCCGCGCTCGATCTGATCTGCCGCGGCGAGGGCGAGTACATCGCCGCACCGCCGACCCGGGTGGGCGCGCACGGCTCGGTGCAGTGGGCGCGCCGCCCCACCCCCGCCAACCGCTGGCTGCCGGACGCGGAGGAGCTGATCAGCCCGCTCGCCTATGCCTGCGCACGGGACGCGGTCGCTCTCCGGGGACGCTGATCCCGGGTCGCGAACGCGCCCCTTGTCCACAGGAGTGTCCACTGCCCGGCCCCGTCCCGGTATCCGCCCGTATCGTGGGATGCCGACGGGGGTCGGGACCGGCCCCTGCGGGGACGTCGAAGGGCAGGACCGGTGGCGAACGAGCCGGAACACATCGATGAGCGGGGCACATCGGCACCGCCGCAGCGCACCACGGCCGCTTCTGCGGGCGGATCGGCCACGGCCCCAGGGGGCGAAGCATCCGGCCCGCCCGCCGTCCGCATCCAGGGCCTGTGGAAGAAGTTCGGCGAGCAGATCGCCGTCAACGGCATCGATCTGACGCTGCCCGCCGGCCGCTTCATCGGACTGGTCGGCCCCAACGGCGCCGGCAAGACCACCACCCTGTCCATGGTGACGGGCCTGCTGCGGCCGGACGCCGGGCTGGTCGAGATCGGCGGGCACGACGTCTGGCGGGACCCGGTGTCCGTCAAGTCCCGGATCGGGGTGCTCCCCGAGGGGCTGCGGCTCTTCGAGCGGCTGTCGGGCCGCGAACTCCTCGGCTACATAGGGCGTCTGCGCGGCCTTCCGGGCGACGAGGTCGACAAGCGGGCCGCGCAGCTGCTGGACGTGCTCGATCTGGCCGGATCGCAGCACAAGCTGGTGGTCGACTACTCCACCGGTATGCGCAAGAAGATCGGGCTGGCGGCGGCGCTGCTGCACAACCCCGAGGTCCTCTTCCTCGACGAGCCCTTCGAAGGCGTCGACCCGGTATCGGCGCAGACCATCCGCGGCGTACTGGAGCGCTACACCACCTCCGGCGCGACGGTGATCTTCTCCAGCCATGTGATGGAACTGGTCGAGTCGCTCTGCGACTGGGTCGCGGTGATCGCCGCCGGGCAGATCCGGGCGGACGGCCCGCTCGCGCAGGTGCGCGGCGCGGCGCCCTCGCTGCAGGACGCGTTCCTCGAACTCGTCGGCGCGAACGACCGGGGCGCGGGAGCGAACCTGGACTGGCTGGGCGGTGGCGGCGCCCGATGAGCACCGAATCCGCCGCGGTGGCCGCAGGCCCGGCCGCCGCGCCGTCCCTGACCGCCGTCTTCGTACGGCTGAAGCTGACGCTGCTGCGCAACGGGCTGCGTCAGTCGACCGGGCGCACGCTGGCGTATGTCTCGTCCGTCATCGTGGGCCTGCTGTTCGCCTCGGGTGTCGTGGTGGGGCTGATCGCGCTGCGCGGCAACCCCCATGTCGGCGCGCTGGTCGTGCTGCTCACCGGGATCCTCACCCTGGGCTGGGCGGCGATGCCGCTGTTCTTCCCCGCGAGTGACGAGACCCTCGATCCGACCCGGCTGGTCATGCTGCCGCTGCGGCCGCGGCCGCTGATCGTCTCGCTGCTGGTGGCCTCGCTCGTCGGCATCGGCCCGGTCGTCACCCTGGCGCTGGTGACCGGCTCGGTGATCGCGGTCGCGGACGGGGCGGCCGCCGCGGCCGTCGGCGTGGTGGCCGTGGTCCTGGTGGTGCTGGTCTGCGTGTCGCTGGCGCGGGCGGTCGCCACCGCCTCGGTGCGGCTGCTGACCAGCCGGCGGGGCCGCGATCTCGCCGTGCTGAGCGGCCTGTTCATCGCCATCGGCGCCCAGGGCGTCAATATCGCCGCCCAGAAGCTGGGGCGGCCGGACGGCCTGTCCGTACTGGAGCCGCTGGGCAACATCCTGCGCTGGGTGCCGCCGGTGTCGGCGGTGGGCGCCGTCGACGACGCCGGACACGGGGAGTACGGGCGGGCGCTGGCCGGCCTGGGGCTGACGGTGCTGGCGCTGGTCCTGCTGCTGTGGTGGTGGCAGCGCACCCTGACCACCCTGATGACGTCCCCGGACTCCTCCACCCTCCAGGCGGTGGAGAAGGACAGCGCACGCCGCAGCGGGGAGCGGGGCCTTGCGCGGCTGCTGTCGCGCGGGCGCACCGGCACGGTCATCCTCCGTTCGCTGCGCTACGGATGGCGCGACCCCAAGTCGAAGATGTCGTGGGCGACCGCACTCGCCGCCGGACTCCTGGTACCGGTCATCTCGGCCGTACAGGGCAACGGCAGCATCTACACCGCGTTCTCGGCGGCCACGCTGCTCGGCCTGCAGATGTACAACCAGTTCGGCCAGGACACCTCGGCGTTCTGGATGGTCGCCTCGACGATCGCCACCCCGCGGGACGCCTATCAGGAGCTGCGCGCCCGCGCGTTGGCGCTGGCGCTGGTGGCCGTCCCGTACGTCACGCTGGTCGTCATCGGCAGCGCGGCGCTCATCGGCCCGTGGTCGGCGTTCCTGGAGGTGTACGGGCTCTCGCTGGCGGTTCTTGGCGCCCTGCTGGCCACCGGGGCGCTGTCGTCGGCGCTCTTCCCGTATTCGATCCCCTCGGAGGGCAACAAGAACGTCGCACCGGGGCAGGGCGCGATCGCCTGGTTCAGTCTCTTCGGCGGCGTCGTGGCGGGTGCCGTGCTGTGCGCACCGCTGCTGGGCCTGACGATCTGGCTGCATGTCGCGGGTCTGCACCACCTGCTGTGGGTGCTGCTGCCGGCCGGTGTGGTCTACGGCGTGGGCATCGCGGTGCTGGGGCTGCGGCTGGCGGCGCCGCGGGTGGCAGGGCGGCTGCCGGAGATTCTGGGGGCCGTCAGCAAGGGCTGAGCACCCGCGCCGGCCGGGCCCCGGCGGCCTCGCCGTGGAGTTGTCCACAGGCCCCACCGGCCGGCGCGCGGTGGCGGTAGCGTCATCCACGACCTGGACGAAGGGTGGTGGGGGCGGTGCCGCGCGCCGGATTGGTGCTGGTGACGGGCTGGTTGACGGTGCTGTTCTGCGCCGGGGCGGTGCAGGCGGCACCGGCCGGCCCCCACGCACCCGACAACCCGACTCAGTTCGCGTACCTCGCCGAGCAGCTCCGCAAGAGCCCGGTCCACGTCAGCGACCAGATCCCCCGCGAGGTCCCCCGGTCGACCGCGCCCGCCTTCGCCCGGGAGGCCCGGCGGCTGGGCGTGCCGACGTACGTCATGGTCCTGCCGCACGCCTCCTACGGCACCGCGGCGGACGGCCTGCTCGCCGGAGTCCACGACCGGCTGGGGCGCAAGGGCCTGTATGTCGCCCTGAGCGACACCGGCCTGGAAGCGGCGCAGACCTACGGTGTGGACCTGCCCGGCACGGCGGACGCGGTCACGGAAGCGGTGTACGCGGTGCCGTACGACGCCACCCCCCGCGAGGTGTTCCGGCACTTCGTCGACGTGGTCACCTCGGGGGAGGCGCATGAGCGCGCCGAGGAGGTGCGCGCCGCATACGACGACGGCGGGACCGACGAACCCCCCGGTCTGCACACCGACACCACCGAGCGCGAGAACCAGAGCTTTGTGACGGGCATCGCCGTCCTCGGCATTCCGCTGACCGTGCTGCTGGTGACGGTCCATGCCCTGCAGCGGCGCCGGGTGCGGCGGGCCGCGGCAGCGGGCGGACCGGCGCGGGTACCGGGTGCGCGCGGCGGTCCGCAGGGCGGGGGCAGGACGGCCGGCGGCGGCACGACGGGGAGCGGCCGGCAGCAACCGGGAGGCGGGCCCGGACCGTTCCCCCGCGAGCGGCTGCTGCCCCTGATGCTGGGTGCCGCCGTGCTGGGCGGGCTGGTCGCCTTCACCGCCTCCCAGATCTTCGACGACACGACCAGTGGTGACGGCACCCGTCCCACGGCCGCCGATATGCGGGCCCGGATCGACCGGGTGTCCGCCGGACTGCGCCGCGACCCGCTCTACCTCGACCCGGAGAGCCGGTCCACGCTGGACGGCACCGAGCGCGCCCACCTCCGCAAGCGGCTGCGGGAGCTGGACGTTCCGGTGGTGATCGCCGCCGTGCCCACCCCGCCGGACGACGAGTCCGGGGGCAGCACGGAGCTGCTGGCCAAGCAGGTGCACGACCGGCTGCACCGCGATGTCCTCATGGTGCTCGCCGACCCTGCGACCGGCGTCATCGAACTCGTCAACTACAGCACCCGCATCGACGACAGCTACCTCGTCGACCGTCCGCGCGACCTCGCCTACACCGGGCCGGCCGAGGAGCAGCTCGGCCGTCATCTGGACGAGCTGCTGACGTATGTCGACAAGGCCCCACGGGCCAGGACGGGCGGCAGGCCCTATGACCCGCCACCCGCCGCCGACCCCGTCGAGGAGAAGGCGCTGCCCGGTCTGTTCACCGGGGACTTCGAGGCCGGGATGGTCCTCGGCACCTTCGCCGCGGGTCTGGTCTTCGGGCTGGTCGCGGCGGCCCGTGCTCTCGCCCGCCGGCTGGTCCGACGCGGGAGACCGGCGGGCCGGGGAGCGGGTGGCCGGGGAGCGGGTGGCGCCGCGGTCCCCGCAGCGCCGGACCGGCCCACGCTGTCATGGCTGCGGCGCACCGCCCGGCAGGATCTCGATGCCCTCACCGCCGCCCTGGAGGCCGCGGCTTCGCTGCCCGAGGAGGCCCGGCGCAGGGCCTGGGAGTGCCTGGACGCCGCGGCGCTGCTGGTCGACGGCGACAGCGACGGCCGGATCGACGCCGATGCCACACCCGTCGGCCTCACCTGCGCCGTGGTGCTGGCCCGCGCCGGACGGACCGCGATCGAGGAACCGGCCGCCGCGCGGTATGTCTGCCATCGCAATCCGCTGCACGGCGCGGCCCGCAGACGCGCGCCTGGACGGCCCGCCGGTGGTCCGGCGCGGTCGTTGCCGGTGTGCGAGGCGTGCCGGGTGGCGCCCGGCCCGGTGTTGCGGCTGCGCTCCCCGGGGAGTGGCGGACGCGGCGCGTATGCCCCGTACCCCACTCTGACAGGACCGCTGGCGGCGCTCGGCGACGGCACCGGAATCGATCAACTCACCCTCGATGTACGGGAGTACTTCGGTGTGCACTGACCTCCTCCACCCCGCCGGTCCGCGGCAGTCCTCCGCCACCGCCCGCCGGCTGCGCAGGGCCGTCGCCCTCGGCGCCGCGTCCGTCGCGCTGCTGTGCGGCACCGCGGCGCCGAGTGCGGCCGCCGAGAGCCCGGGGCAGAAGATCGCCGATGCGCTGCGCCGCTCCCCCGTCCATGTCGACCCGTCCCTCACCTCCGCCGTCGACGCGGAACAGCAGCGGGAGCTGGCCGCGCGGATCCGGCGGAGCCGGCTGCCGATCCGGGTGGCGCTGGTGCCGCTGGTCGAGGGCGACAGCTGGGGCGGCAAACCGGAGCAGCTCGCCGAGGTGGTCCATGACCGGATGGGCGGCGGCCCGTCCATCCTCATCACGCTCGGGAACTACCCCGATGACATCTCCGCCCGCGAGTGGCCCTCGGGCGCGCATCAGGCGTTCCACGCCGCCGCGGCGGTCTTCTTCCAGAAGGACATGAAGGGCGCGGGGCCGGCGAAGCGGGTCGCCCGTGCGATCGACATCATCGAGGCCGGCAACGGCGACACGGTGTACGCGCGGGCCACCGCCGGTCTCGGCGCCCCGAAGCCCACACAGGACACGGCGGACGGCGCGGGCGCGGGCGCGAAGGCCCCGTCCGCGCACGGCTCCCCCGTCGTGCGGCTCCTGTCCCTCGTCGTCGGGCCGGTGCTGTTGCTGGCCGCGGTCGGGCTGTTGCTGCGGCGGCGGTCACGGCTGCGGGACCTCTCGACGCCGTTCGCGCTGCCACGCTCGGTCTTCGCCGCCGCCCGTCAGGCGGACGAGGCGGGGCTGCGTGACCGTGCCGCCGAGGAGGTCGTACGGCTGGGCGAGGAGGCGCGCACCGCACAGGGCGCCCCGGCAGCCGTCGAGCGGGCGCTCGACGCCTATGCCGCGGCCGGCACGGTCCTGGACCGGGCGCGTGGAGTCCCGGACCTGGCAGGGGTGTTCGCGCTGGTCGCCGAGGGCCGGGCCTCCCTCTCCGCGGCCACGGCCGCGCTCCCGCTGTGCTTCTTCCACCCCCTGCACGGCCCGGCCGTCCGCCGCATACCCTGGCGGCCGCTGGGCCGGCGCGAGCAGCTGCGGGTGGCCGCCTGCGAGACCTGTCTGCGGGCGGTACGCACCCGGCGTGCCCCGGAGGTGCTGACCGACCGGCGGGACGGCCGTCCGGTGCCGTACTTCGAGGTCCCCGCCGAGGACAGCCTCTGGGCGGCCACCGGCTACGGCTCACTGCTGAGCGGCGCCGCCGACTCCCTCGCCGGGCGGGTCCAGCGCGGCGACTTCACCCGCACACAGGACTGACCGGCACACGGCTTCGGGCCCTGCCCCCCCGCTCCGCCGACGTGACATGCAGGCAACTCCCGCCGTCCCGTCGGCCCGTCGGCCCGCGCCCACCCCATACCCCGTGCCGTCTCGTTCCCCCATGCCGCCGTGCCCCGTGCCCCCCTGTGACGCGCCCCACTCGGAAAATTCCGTCCCCCACTTGGAAGATTCCGTCAATTGATGCGGCACAGCAATCACATGGAATTCACCGCCAATTGGACAAACGCTCAGGGGAACACCCCAGCTTTTTCGGGAATTTCACGCGAATCACCAAGGGCGGTCCCGATTCCCGTTCACGGCAATGTTTCGACAAATCCGAAAGCCCGCTCCTATGCTCCGCTCACACAGCCGTTCGCAGAACACATGGGGAACTGTGTTGTGCGACGGGGGAGAACGCCTGCTAGGAGAACGTTGTGCTGCACAAGAAGACCGCTTTGCTGCGCGCCGCCGCGCCCGTTGCCGTACTGGCGCTGGCACTGACCGCCTGTGGCGGCAACAAGAAGAGCACCACCACCGAGAACGACGCACCCAAGACGGAAAAGAGCTCGTCGGCGCCGGCGGGCGGCGGTGAACTGAAGCCCGGTCAGGGCGGTACGGGGAAGTTCAAGGAAGAGGACGGAACCATCACCTATGAGGTCGCCGCACAGAAGGTGAAGGTGAGCACCGAGGCCGAGACCAAGAAGCTGGTCTCGGACCCGAAGCGGGCAAAGGGCCTGGTGGCCGCCACCGCATGGGTGAAGTACACGAACAAGGGCGGCGGTGTCGTCAAGGAATCGCCCGACGTGGCCGACGAGTCCGAGATCTACGCGGACGGACAGCGCGGCGGTCTGCTCATCGGTGCCGCCGAGGACGGTCCGGGCTGCGAGGACACCATCGACATCGAGAACTGGAAGACGGGGCAGAGCCACACCATCTGCCAGACCTACATGATCCCCAAGGGCGCGAAGTCCGTGGAGGTCCACTGGACCGGCGAGGGCAGCTCCCCGCTGATCTGGAAGTTCGACAACGCCGGCTGAGCCGACGGCATGCCGGATGCCGTGCGCCAGGCCCTCGGGAGCCCTGGCGCACGGCAGAGGGCTTCTACTTCGGCACCGTGGCCGCCTGGAGAAACGGTTCGATGGCGGCGCACCAGGCGTCGGGCTGCTCCCACGGGAGCAGATGCCCGGCGTCGGGGATCTCGGCGTAGGCACCGCGGGGCAGGACCCGGACCATCTCCTGGGCCTCGGCGCGGCCGAGTTCGGCATCGAGGCCGCGGACCACGAGGGCCGGGCACGGCACCTGGGCGAGCTCTTCCCAATGAGCGTCATGGACCCAGGTCTCACGGGCGCTGAGCATCTGCCGACGGGAGAAGACAGGCCGCCAGCCGTCGGCGCGCTCGGCCATCACCTCGGCGAAGAACTCCCCGCGGGCGGGTCTGGGCCGCTCCAGGGTCGGATCGTCCTCGCCGAACCACTTACGGACATCCGCGAGGGTGGCGAACGGCACCGGCCAGGACCGGAACCACTCGGTCCATTCGCGCTGCGAGGCCGCGCCGAGCGCCGACGCCCGCATATCGCAGATGACCAGCGCACTGACCAGATCCGGGCGCCGGGACGCTAACTGCCACGCCGTCAGGGCGCCCATGGCATGCCCGACGAGGGCGACCGGGGCGAGGCCGAGCTGCTCGATGGCGGCGATGGCGTCATCGACATACGCCTCGCGGTCATACGGCCCCTCGGCGGGCTTCTCGCTGCGCCCGTGGCCCCGCTGATCCAGCGCGACCGGGCGGTGACGGGCGCTCAGGCGGCGTGCGGTGGCCGCCCAGTGCGAGGCGCGCCCCATCAGGCCATGGAGCAGCAGCACGCCCGGCCGCTGCTCGCCCTCCTCCAGCCCGCCGCCGATCTTGGGCGGGTCGGTGAACTCCCAGGCGGCGAGACGCACGCCGTCGGCCCCTGCTACATCGATGCGCCGCACCATGTGCCCTGGCACCCCCAATCGTCCCTTGAGCAGCTCCACACTATCGAACCCCTATTCGAACGCACCGTTCCGACGCGGAACACCCCTCGTTCGAGTGACCTCGCTCAAGGATTGGCCGCGTCCGCCACGGGGAGACATCTGCCGGGAGGCGGGCCCTACCGGGAAGGGGGCCCGTGGGGACAGACCCTGGGAGCTCGGGGCTCCGGGTCTTGGGTGGGGGACATGGGGAGGCAGGGCCCCGGCTGCTCGCAGCGCCGGGGCCCTGACTGTCTCCCGAGCAAGTGGATGCATCCAAGCCCCCTCCCTGGCCAGGACAGGCCGATGCATGGCCATGCGTCAGGGTGGCACGAGACCGGCCGTATCGCACGGATTCGCACAAGTCCGTTCAGCGGGAAAGAACTTGCCGAGCCCGCCGAACAGCGCGTCAGCGCAGCTCAGCGGGCTCGGAAGCGACGTACGGACGGGAGTGCGAAAAAGAAAACAGCCGAAACTGCTTTCAGCGCTTGGCCACGAAGACATGCGAGGCGATCTCGGAGTCCAGCTCGGCGGCCTCGCCGCTGCTGCCGACCAGCACCCCGGCCGGCGACTCCGTCACGCTCACCACCGCGCCCGGCTGCACACCGGCCCGCCGCAGGGTGTACATCAGCTGGGCGTCCGCCTGGATCGGCTCACCGATCCGGCGCACCACGGCCGTCTTCCCGTCGGCCCCGGCGTCCAGATCCATCAGGCTCACCATGCCTGCGTCCAGGAACGGGTCGCCCCCGGCCTTCTCGCCCAGCTCCTCCAGCCCCGGGATGGGGTTGCCGTACGGGGACTCCGTGGGGTGCCGCAGCAGTTCCACGACGCGGCGCTCGACCGCCTCGCTCATCACATGCTCCCAGCGGCACGCCTCGGCGTGGACCTGCTCCCATTCGAGCCCGATGACGTCGACGAGCAGGCACTCGGCGAGGCGGTGCTTGCGCATCACCCGCGTCGCCAGCCGCCGGCCCTCCTCCGTCAGCTCCAGATGCCGGTCGCCCGCGACCTGCAGCAGACCGTCTCGCTCCATGCGCGCCACCGTCTGGCTCACCGTCGGGCCGCTCTGTTCGAGCCGCTCCGCGATGCGGGCGCGCATGGGCACCACACCCTCCTCTTCCAGCTCGAGGATGGTGCGGAGATACATCTCCGTGGTGTCGATCAGTCCGGACATGCGTGCCCCTCGATGTGTGGTGCGGTGGCCCTGGACTCAATTCTGACGCATCCCACTGACAACGGTGCCGCCTCGTCCATTCGCCGGACCCTCTCAGCCGTATTGACAGGGCACTGGTCCAGACCGCAACGTGATCCGCGCCACTGATCAGATACGCCGAGATCCGACGAGAGGGGCCCGCGGCCATGGCTGAGAGCGACCGGAGCGACCGGCTGGCCGGGAAGTACTTCGACGCCGCGATCGACCTGCTGCAGCAGGTCCGCGACGAGGAGGGCGACCGGATCACCGCGGCCGGTGCACTGATCGCGGACACCGTCGCGGCGGGCGGCCGGGTCTTCTCCTTCGGTGCCGGGCACTCCTCGCTCCCCGCCCAGGACACGGTCTACCGCGCGGGCGGGCTGGCGATCATGAATCTGCTGTCCGTCCCGGGCGTGGTCGGCGTGGACGTGCGGCCGGCGACCCTCGGCAGCGCGCTGGAGCGGGTCGACGGGCTGGCCGCGGCCGTCCTGGACACCAGCCCGCTGGAGCCGGGCGATGTGCTGGTGATCATCTCGCTCTCCGGGCGCAATGCGCTGCCCGTCGAGATGGCCCTGCACGCCCGCGCCCTCGGCATCAAGGTCATCGGCGTGACGTCGGTGGCGTACGCGGACGCGACCACCTCCCGGCACGCCTCCGGGGGCTTCCTCAGGGACCACTGCGATCTCGTGCTGGACAGCCGGATCCCGGTCGGCGACGCGGAGCTGACGCTGCCGGGCATCGACGCGCCGTTCGCCCCCGCCTCCACGGTCGTCACCAGCGCGATCATGCAGGCCGTGGTGGCGACGGCCGCGGGCACGCTCGCCGAGCGGGGCATCGACCCGCCGCTGCTGCGCTCCGGCAACGTCGACGGCGGGCACGACTGGAACGCCCGGGTGATGGGCGCGTACGCGGACCGGATCTTCTACCGGCAGTGAGCGGCCGGCGCCCTCAGCGCGCGGCCGCGCCCGCGAGGTCCAGGGACGCGGCGATCCGCGCCGCGACCTCCTCCGCGTAGTCCGCGTCCGCGCGGTCGAACGGGCGGCGCGCGGGCGCCCGCAGAAAGGTCGCGACGCCGAGCCTGCGGCCGCGGCTGCACAGCACCACACACAGCCCGTGCACGGTGCCGTCCGGCCAATTACGGGCGGCCGCCCAGCCCTCGGGCGAGGCGGGCCCGGCGCTGGTACGCACCGAACCGCGCCGCTCGTACGCCTGGAGCGCCGGATGGCCCGGCACATACGGCGCGGGAATGCCGGCCGCCGCCAACGTCTCGGACGGCCCGGGGGAACCCGCCGGAGACACCAGGGTCCGCACCAGACGGGGCGCGCCCGCTCGCGCACGGCGCCCGGCCCCCGCCCCGGTGACGGCGGCGCCCCCGGCACCGGACGACGGTCCGGCCCCGCCCCCGGCGCCCGCCGCACCCTCCGCCCCGTACGCGCCCTCCACGTCGTACGCATCGAACCCATCGCCCTCGGCGACCGCCCCGAACGGGGCCGGCGCGGGCGTCGTGGCGAGATCGACCAGACCGTGGTCGGCGAAGCCCGCCAGCGCGAAGTCGAGGTGGACCGCGGCGGCCCCGGCCGGGTCCGGGCACTCCGCGGCCGCCCGGCCCGCCCGGTGCAGCTGCTGGGCACGGAAGCGCAGCAGGGAGCTCTCCTGCTCGGCGCGCTTGGCGTCCGTGACGTCCTGGAAGAGCCAGGCCACGCCCAGCGGTACCGGCTCCTCCGCCAGCGGGGAGGCCAGCCGGACGAAGCCGCTGCGCCAGCACCGGCGCGGCACCTCGGCCTCCGCGGAGCGCAGCGTCACCCACAGCTCGGCGGCGGCCGGCGGCGCGCCCTCGGCGAGGACGTGCTGCAGGGCGCACTCCAGCTCCTCGACGCCCTGCGCCAGCAGCTCGCCCAGGGGGCGGCCCAGCAGGGCCGTGCGCCCCACACCCAGGGCACGGGCGGCGTGCGCGTTGACGACCGCGGGCCGCAGATCGGCGTCGATCAGCACCACGCCCCACGACGCGTCCTCGAACAGCGCCTCGCTGAGCGCGATGGACCGCTCCAGGTCCATTTGGGTGTGCACCTCGCTGAAGGCGCAGTAGACGCCCACGACCCGGCCGCCGGGGGCGCGGACCGCGGAGGACTGGGTGCGGACGAGGACGCGGTGGCCGTCCTTGGTCAGCAGGGCGAACTCATGGACCTGGCGGCCCGGGGAGCGCATGGCGGCCGCCAGCGCGGCCTCGATCCCGTCGGCGTCCTCCTTGCGGACCGCCCAGCCGGTCAGGCCCGTACGGCCGACGGCCTCGGCGGTGGTCCAGCCCAGGATGCGCTCGGCTTCGTGGTTCCAGTGGGTGACCGTGCCGTCCGCGGCGAAGGCGGCCAGGGCGGCGTCCATACCGTCCAGGAGCGCGGCGAGCAGACCCGAGTCATCGGTCTCGTCGGCGGCGCAGCGCGCCGAGGCCGACGCGGCGGAAGAAGCTGACGAAGCAGTCACTGGCACCCCTTATGAACGCGGCCACACATGCTCCACCTGGGAACATTCAACTGGAACGTGACACAGCACACACCCGATTCGCGGAAATCGTTGCTAACGGGAAATTCCCTTGTGTGCGGCCGGACGGCTTCCTAATCTGTGGAGCACACGAGAAGGGAGGTGGTTCGGCCAATGATTTCGCACCGGACGCGTGAGGTGGCTGCGGGCTAGCGGCCCGTCGCTTCACCGAAGTGCAGCGCCGGACCAGCGCATACTGCAGATGCGCAGCCGGCCAATCCCAAGCAGTCACCCGACCCGCGGGCTGCCGGTTCGTCCGACCGGCCCTTCGCGCCACCGAGCGCGGAGGAAGCAGCCCGCGGGTCGTCTGCGTCTGCGTACGGCGGATGACCCGCGGCCCGGCGACGGGGCACCGGCCCCGCCGCCCCTGTCCTCAGGGCGCCAGCCGCTCCACGCTCCAGGCGTCGCCCTCCCGCACGTACCGCAGCCGGTCGTGCAGCCGGTTGAGCCGGCCCTGCCAGAATTCGATCGTCTCGGCGGCGATCCGGTAGCCGCCCCAGTGCGGCGGCGCCGGCACCTGCTCGCCCTCCGGGTAGCGGGCCGCCAATTCCTCGTAGGCGCGCTCCAGTTCCTCGCGCGAGCCGACCCGTTCGGACTGGTCGCTGGCCCAGGCTCCCAGCTGGGAGCCGTGCGGACGGGTGCGGAAGTAGGCGGCGGTCTCGTCACGGCCGATGCGCTCCGCGGTGCCGGTCACCACGACCTGACGGGCGAGGGGGTGCCAGGGGAACAGCAGCGAGATGGCCGGATTCTCGGCCAGTTCACGGCCCTTCCGGCTGTTGTAGTTCGTGAAGAACACAAAGCCGCGGTCGTCGAACGCCTTCAGGAGCACGGTCCGTGAGCTCGGCCGGCCCGCCGGGTCCACCGTCGAGACGACCATCGCGTTCGGCTCGTGCAGACCGGCCACCGTGGCGTCCTTGAACCAGCGCGCGAACTGGTCGTACGGGCTGGCGGCAAGGTCGGACTCGACGAGTCCCTCGGCGCGGTAATGGGCGCGCATGGAAGAGGGATCGGGGGTCTCGGCATGAGGCGCGTCGGCTGGGTGCACGGCCTCATCTTGCAACACCCGGTCGGACGCGGTCAGCCGGGAGGGGCGGAAGTCTGCCCCTCGTCGACCGGCCGTAACCCTCCCGTCGGCAGATCGACCGGTGTGCGGGTCGCACGACTCCCCGCAGGTGAGGGACCCGCCACAATCAGGGGCAGGCCCCCTGTGGACCCCGGGCACAGAGAGCTATCGTGTCCGTCCGGCCTGAAGGGGCGCACCACAGCGCACCTGGCCGCCCGCGGACCGACCACCGCGGACAAGACCGTCGCGTGACCCACCCCCTGGCGGGGCATCACCGGGGTGACCGGTACGGACCGCGAGCTGCCGGCGCAGCCGCGGAACCGCACCGGCACCGCACACCAGAGACTCGACCGCACGGCAGCCGGTCACGGACCGCTTGCCGTCCCCATCTTGAGGAGCTGCCTGATGTCCGACTTCGTACCCGGGCTCGAAGGAATCATCGCGTTCGAGACGGAGATCGCCGAGCCGGACAAGGAAGGCGGTTCGCTCCGCTACCGCGGTGTCGACATCGAAGATCTCGTCGGGAAGGTGTCCTTCGGAAACGTCTGGGGACTGCTGGTCGACGGCGCGTTCAACCCCGGCCTGCCGCCCGCGGAGCCCTTCCCGATCCCGGTGCACTCCGGTGACATCCGGGTCGATGTGCAGTCGGCGCTCGCCATGCTCGCGCCCGTATGGGGCCTGAAGCCGCTCCTGGACATCGACGAGCAGACGGCCCGTGACGACCTCGCCCGCGCCGCGGTGATGGCGCTGTCGTACGTGGCCCAGTCGGCGCGCGGCCCTGGCCTGCCGATGGTGCCGCAGAAGGAGATCGACAAGGCGGACACCATCGTGGAGCGCTTCATGAAGCGCTGGCGCGGCGAGCCCGACCCCCAGCACGTCAAGGCCGTCGACGCCTACTGGACCTCGGCCGCCGAGCACGGCATGAACCCCTCCACCTTCACCGCCCGCGCCATCGCCTCCACCGGCGCGGATGTGGCGGCGGCGCTGTCCGGCGCGGTCGGCGCGATGTCCGGTCCGCTGCACGGCGGCGCCCCCTCCCGCGTCCTCGGCATGATCGAGGACGTCGAGCGGACCGGCGACGCCTCGGCCTACGTCCGGCAGGCGCTGGACAAGGGCGGCCGGCTGATGGGCTTCGGCCACCGTGTCTACCGCGCCGAGGACCCCCGGGCGCGGGTGCTGCGGCGGACCGCCCAGGAACTGGGCGCCCCCCGCTTCGAGGTCGCCGAGGCCCTGGAGAAGGCCGCACTCCACGAACTGCGCAGCCGCCGCCCGGACCGCGTGCTGGCCACCAACGTCGAATTCTGGGCCGCCATCGTCCTCGACTTCGCCGAGGTCCCGGCCCACATGTTCACCTCGATGTTCACGTGTGCCCGCACGGCGGGGTGGAGCGCGCACATCCTGGAACAGAAGCGGACGGGCCGACTGGTCCGGCCGTCGGCCCGGTATGTGGGGCCCCGTACGCGCAGCCCGCGGGAGATCGACGGGTACGACGGCCTCGCGGCGCGGTGAGCAGGCTTCCCACGTTTTTGGCTTTCCCGCCGTGATTGTTTCTCGCCGTTGCGGGTCCGCTGCGCGGGGCTTGGGCGCGGGTGATGCTTGCGGGTCCCCGCCGTGGCGCCTGCGGCGGGCCGGTCCGCTGCGCGGGGCTGTCGGGGTGCGGTGACGGACCTCCGGGGGAGGGGTGTGGGACTGCTTGCTTTACGTCCCACACCCCTCCCCTCCGGCCCGTCCCTCCCGTTGGTGGGTGGGAAAAACGGCTGGTGGGGGTGCCGGTGGTCCACTGCTCGCGAAGCAGAAGGAAAGCGCCGCCTACGGACGCCCGCCCCCACTCCACCGCCACTCCTCCCCTCATCGGGAGGGGAAGGCCTGGTGTGGACGTAAAGCGAAGCAGTCCACACACCAGGCCCCGGAGGCCCGTCACCGCACCCGACACCCACCCGCCCGCCGCAGGCGCAACGGCGAGCAACCACCACGGCGGGACAGCCGAAAAGAAGGGGGAGGGCACCCTAGCCATCAGGGCAAAGGATCGCGTCGATGATCTTTGCCCATTGCTCGACGACCCGCTCCCGGCGGGCCGAATCGTCCGTAAGGAGATTCGCAAGGCCCAGGCCACGGGCCATGTCGAGCAGGCCCTGGACGGTCTCGCGGACACCGGCCACCGCCTCATCCGCGTCGAGCAGCGCCACCGCCGTGCGGTGGGCCTCCCGGCCGACGCGGGCCTCCAGGGCGGTGACCCGGTCACGCAGCTGGTCCTCGTCGGAGGCGGCCACCCACAGATGCAGCGCGGCGCGGAACAGCGGTCCCGTGTAGAGGCCGACGAGTTCCTCGACGATGACCCAGGTGCGGGCGACGGAGCCGGCCGGCGGCAGGTTGTGGGCGACCGCCTTGACGGCGCCCTGGCGCTTCTCCGCGACATGTTCGACGGCCGCCGTGAACAGGTCCTCGCGGGTACGGAAGTGGTGCTGGGCGGCGCCCCGGGAGACGCCGGCCCGCTCGGCGACCACCGCGACCGTGCTGCCGCTCCAGCCGCGCTCCGCCAGGCAGGAGACCGCGGCCTCCAGCAGTTTGAGCCGGGTGGCGCGGCTGCGTTCCTGCTGGGGCTGCTTGGGGCCGCGGGCGGGGGTCAGCGCGCCCATGCCGGGGCCCGTCGTTCCAGGAAGGCGGTCATGCCCTCGCGGGCCTCCGCGGAGCCGAAGAGCCGCGCGGACTGTTCGGCGAGCGCCTCGGTGTCGCGGTCGAAGGCGGCCAGCACCGGGGCGGTGACCAGCTTCTTCGACTCGGCCAGGCCCTGCGGTGAGCCCTTGCGCAGGCCGTCCAGTACGGGCGCGAGGCCGGTGTCGACGTCGTCGGCGGCGAGGGTGACCAGGCCGATCCTGGCCGCCTCGGCGGCGTTGAACTTCTCGCCGGTCAGGTAGTAGCGGCCGGCGGCCCGCGGGTCCAGCCGGGGCAGCAGCGGCAGCGAGATGACGGCGGGGGCGAGGCCGAGCCGGGCCTCGGTGAAGGCGAACGTGGCGTCCGGTCCGGCCGCGGAGATGTCGCAGGCGCCGAGCAGCCCCAGGCCGCCGGCCCGGACGTGTCCGGTGACCCGGGCGACGACCGGTTTGGGCAGCGCCACGAGGGCGCGCAGCAGCTTGGCCAGACCCAGCGGGCCGTCCTTCGCCGTGCCCGAGGTGGCCTCGGAGAGGTCCGCGCCGGCGCAGAACGTGCCGCCGGTGTGGGTGAGCACGACGGCGCGGGTGGCGTCGTCGGCCGCGGCGGCCGCGAGCGCCTGGTGCAGTTCGGCCACCAGGCGGGTGGAGAGGGCGTTGCGGTTGTGCGGGGAGTCCAGGGTGAGGGTGGTGATGCCGTGCTCGTGGGAGCGCGGGACGAGGGGTGTCGCGGGTGCGTCGGTCATCGGGGCGTCGAGCTCCTTTCCCTGGCGCGCAGTTCGCGCCGCAGGATCTTTCCGGTGGTGGCGCGCGGCACGCTGGCCAGGAATTCCACGCGGCGCACCTTCTTGTACGGGGCGACCTGTCCGGCAACGTACGCGATCACCTCGTCCTCGCTCAGCCGGGCCCCCCGCTGCCGCACCACGAACGCCTTGGGCACCTCGTTGCCGTCCTCGTCCCGGACGCCGATGACCGCGGCGTCGGCGATCGCGTCATGGCCGAGCAGCAGTGCTTCGAGGTCGGCGGGGGCGACCTGGTAGCCCTTGTACTTGATCAACTCCTTGACGCGGTCGACGACATGGAGCCAGCCGCCGTCGGTCCGCCCGATGTCGCCGGTGTGCAGCCAGCCCTCGGGGTCGATCATCGCGTCGGTCTCGGCGGGCCGTCCCAGATAGCCCTTCATGACCTGGGGCCCGCGGATGAGGATCTCGCCGCTCTCCCCGGGCCCCACGTCCTCGCCGGTCTCCAGGGACACCAGGCGCATCTCGGTGTTGGGGATCAGCTTGCCGACGGCGCCCGGCGGCGGGTTCGGAGTGTCGAGGGGGACGCAGTGGGTGCCTGGGGACAACTCGGTCATGCCGTACGCCTGGAGCACCGGCGGGAGGCCGAGCCGGCGGGAGCAGGCCGCCGCCAGTTCGGCGTCCAGGGGTGCCGCGGCGGAGACCAGGTAGCGCAGGGAGGAGAGGTCGTAGTCGGCGACCAGGGGGTGTTTGGCGAGGGCGAGGACGATCGGGGGTGCCACGTAGACGGCCGTGATGCGGTGCTGCTCGATGGTGGCGAGGAATTGCTTCAGGTCGAAGCGGGGCAGGACGACGACGGTGGCGCCGTTGCGCAGCGGGGCGTTCATCAGGGCGGTCAGCCCGTAGATGTGGAAGAACGGCAGCACGGCCAGCACCCGGTCGTCGGGCCCGTTGGAGACCAGTGGGGCGAGCTGGGCGAGGTTGGTGGCGATGCTGCGGTGGGTGAGCATCACGCCCTTGGGGGTGCCGGTGGTGCCGGAGGAGTAGGGCAGTACGGCCAGGTCGTGGGCCGGGTCGAGGGTGACGGACGGTTCCGGTCCTGTGCAGGCCGCCAGGTCGAGGACGGAGCGGTGGCCGGCGGCCCGGTCGCAGACGAGGATCTCGGCGACACCGCCGGTCTGCTGTGCGGCGGTGCGGGCGGTGTCCAGCAGCGCCGACACGGTCACGATCCAGCGGGCCCCGGAGTCCTGGAGCTGTTTGGTGAACTCGCCCTCGGTGGCGAGCGGATGGACGGTGGTGACCGCCGCCCCGCAGCGCGAGGCGGCGTGGAACACGGCCGGGAAGAGCACGGTGTTCGGGCTGTGCAGGGCCAGCACGTCGCCCTTGCGGACCCCGGACGCTGCCAGGCCGGCCGCGATCCGGCGGCTGAGGCGGTCCAGTTCGGCATAGCTGACGGCGGTGCCGTCGAGGCCGTCGATCAGTGCGGGCCGGTCGCCGTACTCCGCCGCCCGCCCGAGGACGGCCTCATGGATCGGCAGCTCTACGGGCGCGACGTCGGCGTACTCGCTGTGGAACACGTGGAACACCATGCCTGGGCCTTCCCTTCGCGGAGGTACGGCGGGCGGGGCGGGTGCGGAGCCGCCCCTCCGGCCGGGACGGGCCGCCCGGCCGGCACGGTCAGCATCCCGTCCTCAGTACGACTTGGGCAGCCCCAGGGACTGGTGCGAGACAAAGTTGAGGATCATCTCGCGGCTGACCGGCGCGATCCTCGCCACCCGGGCGGCGGTGATCATCGAGGCGAGGCCGTACTCCTGGGTGAGGCCGTTGCCGCCGAGGGTGTGGACGGCCTGGTCGACCGCGTGCACCGCGGCCTCGGCCGCCGCGTACTTGGCCATGTTGGCGGCCTCGCCCGCGCCCATGTCGTCGCCCGCGTCATAGAGATGCGCGGCCTTCTGCATCATCAGCCGGGCGAGCTCCAGCTCAATATGGGCCTGGGCGAGCGGGTGGGCGAGGGACTGGTGGGTGCCGATGGGCTCCTTCCACACCTGGCGGGTGCGGGCGTAGTCGACGGCCCGGCCGAGGGCGTAGCGGCCCATGCCGAGGGCGAAGGCGGCGGTCATGATCCGCTCCGGGTTGAGCCCGGCGAACAACTGGAGCAGCCCGGCGTCCTCGTCACCGACCAGCGCCTCGGCGGGCAGCCGCACCTCGTCCAGGGTCAGCTCGAACTGCTTCTCCGGCGCGGACAGTTCCATCGCGATGGGGCTGCGGCCGAAGCCGGGGGTGTCGCGCGGCACGATGAACAGGCAGGGCTTGAGGCGGCCGGTGCGAGCGTCCTCGGTGCGGCCGACGATCAGGGTGGCGTCGGCGATGTCGACGCCCGAGATGAAGACCTTGCGGCCGTTGAGGACCCAGTCCCCGCCGTCCTTGCGGGCGGTGGTGGTGATGCGGTGCGAGTTGGAGCCGGCGTCCGGTTCGGTGATGCCGAAGGCCATCTTGCGGGAGCCGTCGGCCAGGCCCGGCAGCCAGGTGCGCTTCTGCTCCTCGGTGCCGAACCGGGCGAGGACCGTACCGCAGATGGCGGGCGAGACGACCAGCATCAGCAGTGGGCAGCCGGCGGCGCCCAACTCCTCCAGGACGATGGAGAGTTCGACGATGCCGCCGCCTCCGCCGCCGTGCTCCTCGGGGAGGTTGACGCCGAGGTAGCCGAGTTTGGCGGCCTCCGCCCAGAGTTCGTCGGTGTGTGCGCCCTCGGCCACGACTCGGGCGAAGTATTCGCGGCCGTAGCGGTTGCCGAGGGCGGCTACCGCCGCACGCAGGGCTCGGTGTTCCTCGGATTCGATGGTCGGGGTGCCCATGGGGTCTCCTCGGGGGTCGTCGGTTCCGGTTGCGTTGCCGAGCGCGGCGCCGTTCCCGCCTTCGGCGGTGGAGAGGGTTTGTGGGGTGGGGCCCAGGTGTGTGGGTGGTGCGGTGTCGGGGCCTCCGGGGCGGGGTGTGGGACTGCTGCGCTTTACGTCCCACACCCCGCCCCTCCGGCCCCGACACCTCGCGTCTCGTGGCGGGCCCCACCCCGGTGGGGGGAGCTGTCAAAGCCCCGGGGGTGGTGCCGTCAGTCCGTGACGACGGCCAGGAGGGTGCCTACTTCTACCTGCTGGCCCGGGTGGACGGGGAGTGTGGTGAGGGTGCCTGCGGAGGGGGCGGTGATCTTGTGTTCCATCTTCATGGCCTCCAGCCACAGCAGCGGCTGGCCGGCCTCGACCGGGTCGCCCTCGGTGAGGCCCGCCGCGATCCGTACGACCGTGCCGGGCATCGGCGCCAGGAGGGAGCCGGGCTCCGTACGGGCGGTGGGGTCGGGGAAGCGGGGCAGTGCGGTGAAGGCGTGGGAGGTGGGTGTGGTGGTCCCGCCCGGGGCCGGTGGGGCGTCGACATGGACGCGGTCGCCGTAGCGGGTGATCGCGAACTGCCGCCGTAGTCCGTCGATTTCGAGCACGACCTCGTCCGGGCCGAGGGCGAGCAGGCGTACGCCGGGGAAGTCCTCGGCCCGTAGTCCGTCCCGGCCGAGCCGGTAGCGGATGGTGTGCTCGGTGGCCCCGCAGGCGTAGGTCTTGACCTGGGGTCCTGAGGGGACGTTGCGGAAGCCGCCGAAGCGGGAGCGGCCGTGTGCGTCGGCGAGGGCGGCGGCGAGCGCGAAGACGGGTGCCCCGTCGGTGCCGGCCTCGGTCAGCTCGGCGAGGTGGCGGTCGTAGAAGCCGGTGTCCAGCGCGCCGGGGTCGGTGAACTCCGGGTGGCGCAGGGAGCGGACGAGCAGGTCGCGGTTGGTGACGGGGCCGTGGAGGGCGGCTCGTTCCAGGGCGCCGGCCAGTTTCCGTACGGCCTCGTCGCGGCTCGGTGCCCAGGCGATGACCTTGGCGAGCATCGGGTCGTAGTGGACGCCGATGGTGTCGCCGTCGGTCACACCGGAGTCCAGCCGGACGCCGTCGGGCAGCGCGAGCCGGTGCAGGGTGCCGGTCTGCGGCTGCCAGCCGGCCGCCGGGTCCTCCGCGTAGAGCCGTGCCTCCACGGCGTGCCCGTGGGGCCGCGGTGGTTCGGGGTCCAGAGGGCGGCCTTCGGCGATGCTCAGCTGGAGGGCGACCAGGTCGAGGCGGTAAACGGCCTCGGTGACCGGGTGTTCGACCTGGAGGCGGGTGTTCATCTCCAGGAAGAACGCCCGCCCGGTGCGGTCTACCAGGAACTCCACGGTGCCGGCGCCCCGGTAGCCGATGGCGCGGGCGGCCCGGTCCGCGGCCCGGTGCAGGGTGGCCCGCAGTTCCTCGGACAGCCCGGGGGCCGGGGCCTCCTCGATGACCTTCTGGTGGCGGCGCTGGAGGGAGCAGTCGCGGGTACCGAGGGTCCAGACGGTCCCGTGGCCGTCGGCGAGGATCTGCACCTCGACATGGCGTCCGCCGACGACGTAGGGCTCGACGAACACCTCGCCGTCGCCGAAGGCGGATGTCGCCTCGACCGCGGCTGCCTTCAACTCCCCTTCGAGAGCGGATAGTTCAGAGACCACGCGCATACCGCGGCCGCCGCCGCCGGCCGCCGCCTTCACCAGCAGCGGCAGATCGGCCTCGGTGGCCTGTCCGGGGTCGACGGGGGCCAGCAGCGGCACCCCGGCCCGGTCCATCAGCTCCTTGGCCCGCGTCTTGGAGGCCATGGCCTCGATGGCGGCGGGTGGCGGCCCGATCCAGGCCAGGCCCGCTTCGGCCACCGCCGTGGCGAATCCGGCGTTCTCGGAGAGAAAGCCGTAGCCGGGGTGGACCGCGTCGGCGCCGGCGGCTCGTGCGGCCCGCACCAGCAGATCGCCGCGCAGGTAGGTGTCGGCGGGGGCGTCGCCCGGGAGCCGTACGGCGGTGTCGGCCTCCCGTACGTGCGGGGCTCCGGCGTCCGCGTCCGAGTGCACGGCGACGGTTGCGATGCCCAGTTCACGGCACGTGCGGAAGACCCGCCGGGCTATTTCGCCACGGTTGGCGACGAGTACGGAACGGATCACTTCTGCCTCACATCCGGAAGACGCCGAAGCCGCCCCGCGCGCCCTCGACGGGGGCGTTGTGGAGGGCGGACAGACACAGGCCGAGGACGGTTCGGGTGTCGCGCGGGTCGATGACGCCGTCGTCGTAGAGCCGCCCGGACAGGAACATCGGCAGCGACTCCGACTCGATCTGCTGCTCGACCATCGCGCGCAGCCCGGCGTCGGCCTCGTCGTCGTACGGCTGTCCCTTGGCCGCCGCCGACGCGCGGGCGACGATCGAGAGCACCCCGGCGAGCTGCTGCGGTCCCATGACGGCGGACTTGGCGCTCGGCCAGGCGAACAGGAAACGGGGGTCGAAGGCGCGGCCGCACATGCCGTAGTGGCCTGCACCGTAGGAGGCGCCCATGAGGACGGAGAGGTGCGGGACCTTCGAGTTCGACACCGCGTTGATCATCATCGCGCCGTGTTTGATGATGCCGCCCTGCTCGTACTCCTTGCCGACCATGTAGCCGGTGGTGTTGTGGAGGAACAGGAGGGGGATGTCGCGCTGGTTGGCCAGCTGGATGAACTGGGCGGCCTTCTGGGACTCGGCGCTGAACAGGACGCCCTGGGCGTTGGCGAGGACGCCGACCGGGTAGCCGTGCAGCTCGGCCCAGCCGGTCGTCAGGCTCGGCCCGTAGAGCGGTTTGAACTCGTCGAAGTCCGAGCCGTCCACGATCCGGGCGATGACCTCGCGGGGGTCGAACGGCGCCTTGAGGTCGCCCGGGACGATGCCCAGCAGCTCCTCCTCGTCGTACTTGGGCGGTGCGGCCGGGCCCGGATCGGGCTGTGCCTTGTGCCGGTTGAGGCGGGCGACCACGCGCCGGGCCTGGCGCAGCGCGTCCGGCTCGTCCACCGCGAAGTGGTCCGCGAGCCCGGAGGTGCGGGCGTGCATCTCGGCGCCGCCCAGCGACTCGTCGTCGCTCTCCTCGCCGGTCGCCATCTTCACCAGCGGCGGGCCGCCCAGGAACACCTTGGCGCGCTCCTTGACCATGATCACGTGGTCGGACATGCCGGGGACGTAGGCGCCGCCCGCGGTCGAGTTGCCGAAGACCACGGCGACGGTCGGGATACCGGCCGCGGACAGCCGGGTGAGGTCCCTGAACAGCGCCCCGCCCGGGATGAAGATCTCCTTCTGGCTGGGCAGGTCGGCGCCGCCGGACTCGACGAGGGAGATCACCGGGAGGCGGTTGGCGAAGGCGATCTCATTGGCCCGCAGCGACTTCTTCAGCGTCCAGGGGTTGCTGGCGCCGCCGCGTACCGTCGGATCGTTGGCGGTGATCACGCACTCCACGCCCGCGACCGTGCCGATGCCGGTGACCAGCGAGGCGCCGACCTGGTAGTCGCTGCCCCAGGCCGCGAGCGGCGACAGCTCCAGGAACGGGGTGTCGGGGTCGACGAGCAGCTCGATCCGCTCCCGGGCCAGCAGCTTGCCGCGCTTGCGGTGCCGGGCGACGTACTTCTCCCCGCCGCCCTCGGTCGCCTTGGTGTGTTCGGCCTCGATCTCCGCCAGCTTCGCGAGCATCGCCGTACGACGCTCCGCGTACTCGGCGCCCGACGGATCGAGCCCGGTTCCGAGCACGGTCACCACAACACCTCCGGTATGTCCATGTGCCGCGAACGCAGCCACTCCCCCACGGCCTTGGCCTGGGGATCGAACCGGGCCTGCGCGGCGACGCCCTCGCCGAGCAGCCCGTCGACGACGAAGTTGAGCGCCCGAAGATTCGGCAGTACGTGCCGGTCGACCGGCAGTTCGGCGGTCTCGGGCAGCAGCTGCCGGAACCGCTCGACGGTCAGCTCGTGCGCCAGCCAGCGCCAGGCCCGGTCGGTGCGGGCCCACACCCCGACGTTCGCCGAGCCGCCCTTGTCGCCGCTGCGGGCTCCGGCCACCTGGCCGAGGGGGCCGCGACGGGTGGCCCCGGCGGGCAGCGACTCGGGGAGCGGTGGGTCGGGCAGCCGCACCAACTCCTGCGTGCTGGGCGCATGTTGACTGCTGATCCGGGTGCCGTCCGGCAGTACGGCGACATGCGGCACCCCGGCCGCGTCCACCGCCACCGCCTCGAAGACCCCGTACGGGGTGCCCTTGCCGGGCGGCGCGGTGACATGGAAGCCGGGGTAGCTGGCCAGCGCCAGCTCGACCGCGGCGCCGCTGACCACCCGGCCCACCGCGTCCTGGTCGGGGTCCCGCACCACCAGCCGCAGCAGTGCGCTCGCCTCCTCCTGGACGTCCGCGTCCTCCCGATCGGTACGGGCCAGCGTCCAGCGCACCTCGGCCGGGCGGTGCTCCGCCGCGTCGAGGGCCGCCTCCATCTGCCGGCGGACCAGCGCGGCCTTGGCCGCCACATCCAGCCCGGTCAGGACGAAGGTGACCTCGTTGCGCCAGCCGCCGAGGCGGGTCAGCCCGGTCTTGAGGGTGGGCGGCGGCGCCTCGCCCCGCACTCCGTCGATCCGGACCCGGTCCGGCGCCTCCTCCGTCAGCCGTACGGTGTCCAGCCGCGCGGTGACGTCCGGCCCGGCGTAGCGGGCCCCGGCCGTCTCGTACAGCAGCTGGGCGGTGACCGTGCCGGTGGTGACCGCGCCGCCGGTGCCCGGGTGTTTGGTGATCACCGAGCTGCCGTCGGCGGCGATCTCGGCGAGCGGGAAGCCGGGCCGCAGCAGGTCATGGCCCTCGAAGAAGGAGTAGTTGCCGCCGGTGGCCTGGGTGCCGCATTCGAGGACATGCCCGGCGACCACCGCACCGGCCAGCTGGTCCAGATCCTCGGGCCGCCAGCCGAAGTGGGCCTGGGCCGCGCCGCTGACCAGCGCGGCATCGGTGACCCGCCCGGTCACCACCACATCGGCACCGGCCCGCAGACAGGCGGCGATACCCCCGCCGCCCAGGTAGGCGTTGGCGGTCAGCACCCCCTCGCCCCACCCGCCGCGCGCCAGCAGATCATCGCCCTCCACATGCGCCACACGCACGGGCACACCGACCTTGTCCGCCAACTCCCGTACGGCGTCGGCGAGTCCGGCCGGGTTCAGCCCGCCCGCGTTGGTGACGATCCGCACCCCGCGTTCGACGGCCAGCCCGAGCCCGTCCTCCAGCTGCCGCAGAAAGGTCCTGGCGTATCCGCGGGTGGGGTCCTTCAGCCGGTCCCGGCCGAGGATCAGCATGGTCAGCTCGGCGAGGTAGTCGCCGGTCAGCACGTCCAGCGGCCCGCCGGTGAGCATCTCGCGCAGCGCGTCGAAGCGGTCGCCGTAGAAGCCGGAGGCATTGCCGATGCGGAGGGTGGCGGGGTCGGCGCCGATGGGACGTACGGGGTGTGTGGGTCGTATGGGGCCGGTGTCCTCTGCGGAGTCTGCGGTGCGGCCGTCGCTCATGAGGTGGCGGCCTTCCCGGACGGCTCCCGGCCCTTCCCCGGGGGGCCCGCGAAGGCCTGCGCGATCTCCAGCCACCGTTCCGCGTCCGCCCCTTCGGCCCGTACGGACGGCAGATCGGCCCGGTGCGCCCGCTGGGTCACCAGCAGACAGAACTCCAGCGCCTCACCGGTCACCCGCTGTGCGGCATCCGGCGGCCCGTACTCCCACACCGTGCCGTCGGGCGCCCGCAGCTCGACCCGGAACTCCTCGTCCGGCGGGGTGAGTTGATGCGTCGCATAGGCGAAGTTGCGGGTCCGGACCCCGATCCGGGCGATATGCCGCAGCCGCGCGGTGGGAGGCCGTACGGCACCCAGCGCATCGGCGACGTCCTGCCCGTGCGCCCAGGTCTCCATCAGCCGCGCGGTGGCCATCGACGCCACGCTCATCGGCGGGCCGTACCAGGGCAGTTTCCCGCCCTCGGGCCGCTCCGCCAGCGCGCGCTGCAGCGCCTCCCGCCCCGCCCGCCAGTCCGCGAGCAACTCGGCGGGCGGTGTGCGCGCACCGGCTTCGGCGGCCTCGTCGACGAAGGTGAGCGGTGCGGCGAGCGCCTCCTGCGCGGCCCGCGCGAACCCGTCCGGGTCGGTGGCCGAGAGCAGCGCCTGCCGGTCGGTCCAGGCCAGGTGGGCGATCTGATGGGCAACCGTCCAACCCGCGGCGGGCGTCGGGGCCGCCCAGCGCTCGGCCGGCAGCCCGGCGACCAGTGCGTCCAGCTCCTCGCTCTCCGCCCTGAGATCCGCCAATACGGCGCCGGGATCGGACACGCGACACTCCCCTCATCCACCCAACTGCCGGGGCAGCGGGGCGCGTTGACAAACGGCGACGGCCGCGGCGGAGTGCTGCGGCCGTACGGGTGCGGTGTGGTGCGGGTGCGCTCCGAGCGTGGCAGCGCGACCAGAAACAATCAAGCACGCCTGCATGATTTTTTCCTCAGCGGTCCTACTGCGGATGGTGCAGGCGCTTGCTGCTTGAGGAGGATGCATCCGCCGCACCCGGCGACAGAGGCTTGATCAGTGCCGTCCGCGGGGGCTGACATGGCAACACGTCATGGGAGGCACCGCGGATGACGCCATGTCATCTACGGAAGGTCTGAAGATGCGCATCATCCCGAAGCGGCGCGCAGCCGGGGTCGGGGCGGCGGCCGTCGCCCTCCTCGTCGCCTGCGGCGGCGCGGCAACCGCCACCCCGTTATCGGCCGAGTCGACGGCCGCCCCGGTGGCTGCCCGGTACAAGACCATGGTGGTCGCCAGCGTCCACGGCGCCCCCATCTATGCCAAGCCCTCCTCCGACGCCCACCGCTTCCGGACGTACCGGCAGGGCACCCCCGTGCGGATCCAGTGCCAGACCACCAAGACACCCTCCGGGCGGCTCTGGTACCGGCTGTACAACTCCATGCCGACGTCATGGGTCCACTCCGGGCACTTCGCCTCCCCGGTGCACCCGCCCAAGGAGTGCTACCCCTAACGGGCGGCCGCGGGCGGCCCGTAGCTCAGCCGTGGGCCGCCGCGCTCCGTACCGCCCCCACACTCGCGATCACGACCAGGCCGATCGCCAGCACCTCGGCCCAGCCCAGTGCCTGGTGCAGTACGAGGAATCCGGCGGTGGCAGCGGCGGCCGGCTCCAGGCTCATCATCACCGCGAAGCCGGAGGCCGGGAGCTTGCGCAGGGCGAGCAGTTCCAGGGTGTAGGGCAGGACGGACGACATCAGGGCGACCGCGGCGCCCAGCCCCAGCGTGACCGGGTTCAGCAGGGCGGAGCCCGCGCTGACGATGCCGAGCGGCAGGCTGAGCAGCGCCGCGACGGTCATCGCCAGCGCCAGTCCGTCCGCCTGCGGGAAGCGCTGGCCCGTACGGGCGGAGAGCAGGATGTAGGCGGCCCACAGCCCGCCGGCCGCCAGCGCGAACCCGGCTCCGGCCAGATTGAGCCCGTCGAACCCCTCGCGCCCCAGCAGCACCACACCGCCCAGCGCCAGCGATGCCCACACCAGGCTCAGCAGCCTGCGGGAGGTCGCCACCGAAAGAATCAGCGGGCCGAGGAACTCCAGGGTGACCGCGGCGCCCAGCGGAATGCGGTCGATCGCCTCGTAGAAGAGCGAGTTCATACCGGCCAGTGCGACGCCGAAGGCCAGCACCGTGGCCCAGTCGCCCCGCGCATGGCCACGGACCTTGGGACGGCACACGAGCAGCAGCACCAGCGAGGCGACGACCAGCCGCAGCGTGACGACGCCCAGCGCACCGGCCCGCGGGAAGAGCAGCACCGCCACCGAAGCGCCGAACTGCAGCGAGACGATCCCGCCGATGACCAGCGCCACCGACCCGATCCGCCCGCGCGCACCCGTCGCACCGGCGGTCCCGGCCTGCGCCTCCGCCGTCAGCACCTCTGGCGAGGACGGTATGGGATGCGGCAGCCCGCCGTGATCGGCGGGCATGGTGTGGACGGGAGGGGCGGGGGTGGCGGGGGTCCCGCCATCGGGGCTCTCGGGCGAAGCATTCACGCCACCACGCTACGGCCCGCCCTTCCGGTCCGTGAAATGCCTTTTCCCCTGTTGTTATGCTCCGCACGCATGAGCATCGAGCTGCGTCATTTCCGCTGCTTTCTCGCCATCGCCGACACCCTCAGCATCACCCGCGCCGCCGAGCGGCTGCATCTGACCCAGCCCGCCGTCTCCCGCACCCTGCGCCAGCTGGAGCAGGCGCTGGGCGTCCGCCTCGTCGACCGCTCCACCCATCACCTCGCGCTCACCCCCGACGGCCTGTCCTTCCGCGACCGGGCCGCGGTCGCGGTGGCCGCCTTCGACCGGGCGCTCGGCTACGCCCACCACACCGGCTGGCCGCTGCGGCTGGGCCATGCCTGGGCGGGCGCCGGTACGGACACCACCGCGCTGCTCCGCCGCTGGCACGAGGAGCACCCGGCGACCCCGCTCGAACTCCTCCGCATCGACGACCGCACGGCCGGTCTCGCCCGCGGCGAGGTGGACGCGGCCCTGCTCCGCGGCGAGGTCCTCGCCCCGGGCCTGATCACCGAGCGGCTGACCACCGAACCCCGAGTGGCCGGACTGCCCGCCGACGACCCGCTCGCCCACCGCACCGCCCTCTCCCTCGCCGATCTGGCCGACCGCACCATCGCCGTCAACACCGTCTCCGGGATCACCTCCCTCGACCTGTGGCCGCCCTCGGCCCGCCCCGCTTCCACGATCACCATCGGCAACACCGACGACTGGCTGGCCGCCATCACCGGCGGCCGCGCCGTGGGCGTCACCACCTCCGCCACCGCCGATATGCACCCGCACCCGGCCATGGCCTACGTCCCCCTGACCGACGCCCCGCCCGTCCCCGTCGTCATCGCCTGGCGCGACGGCCCGGGGCACCCGCGGATCCCGGACCTGATCAGGCTGGCCCACGAGGTCATGGGGCATCACCAGGGCCGGCCGTGACGTACCGGTACCTCCCCGAACTGTGCACCGCCGCGATCGCCGCGGTGCTCCTCCTTCCGGCCGCGCGCAGCTACTTCACCCCGGGCGAGCGGACCGGCTGAGCGCAGGGGTCCCCGGCAACCGACGGTAGGCGCACGTCCGTCCCGTACCTGGGTGTGCGACACCCGGCCTCGCCCCCTCCCCTGGGTGTGCGACACCCGACCTCGGCCCCTCCTGGGTGTACGACACCCGGCCTCGCCCCTCCTGGGTGTACGGCACCCGGCCTCGGCCCGTCCTGGCTGAGTGGGCGCCGACGGCCCAGAGTTGCCGCATCCGGCGCATCCGGCCGACGCGAACGCTCTCGTCGCCGGCCGACGCCGTGGCCCATGACCCCTCTCAGAGGAGCAGACGCTGTGTCCGTCTCCCCCGGCAACGACGCCACCTTCGTACGACGCCTGCAGCGCCTGGAGGACAAGGAGTCCCTGCGTGCGCTGCTGATCCACGGCTGGCGGGCGCTGGACCGCAAGGCCTGGCGCACCTGGATCGAGTGCTGGGCCGAGGACGCGGTCCTGGAGTTCGGTCCGTGGCAGCAGGTGCACGGCCGGGAGGCGATCCTGGCCAAGGTCATCGAGGCCGAAGCGCCGTACACCAGCATGCAGCACCACCTCCTCAACACGGACTTCGAGGTGCAGGGCGACCGGGCGACCGGCATCGGCTACATGTGGTTCGTGGCCGTCGCCGACCCCGGGACGACCGCTTCGCCCTATGCCATGGGCGGCCCCTACGACTGGGAGTTCACCCGGGGCACCGACGGATGGCGCCTGACCCGCCAACGGCTCGGCGTCTGGTGGACCACGGGCACGGACACCCTCCACTCATTCACCACGGCCGACTAGCCACTGTCCGATGGTTCGTGTGCCCGCCTCAACGCGCCCGCTCCACCTCCCTGACTTCCGTCCCGGGCAGTGCGGATCGGCCCCGTAGTGGGCTACCGCAGCGGGCACGCGAGATCAGGTCGCACCCGGTGCGGACTACAGGCGATCAGGTTCAACGAGAGGAACCGTCCCCCGCTCACCCACCAGCCCCCGACCCGGTCCTCACCGGCGGACAGGGCCCGTACGGTCTCCTCGTACAACGGCCTCGGCGGGTAGGAGCCGACGAAGAGCTCGACGTAGTGGTCGAGTTGCGCGTCGTACCAGTCGGCCGCCTCCTTCGGCTCCTCGAACGTCGCCTCGATCCGGTCGGCCGGCTTCAGCAGCCAGTCCGCGCACTCCAGCGGCATCACCTGCGCGGACGCAAACTCCTTGTGGCCCGGTCGCCGATGAGCGTCCCCCGGCTTGACGAGAACATCGCCGCTGCCGAGCCAGACGTAGGCATGGTGGTGAGGTCCGGTCATCGCTCTCCCTGGTACGAACGCTCCGCGTGAACTGGTCCGAATGGGCGGCGGCCCACGCCCCGGTGGAGGGACGGGGCCGCCTGATCCACGTACTACTGGCGCCCGCAGCCTTGGCCGTCGCCGCAGCCTCCGTTGGGGTTACCGCTCTGGTTGTCGTCCTCATCGCCGCCGTACTTGACCGGATCGAGGCGGTATCGCATGGTCATCTCCTCGGGTGCTGAGTCGACGCACGGTCGGTCCGCGCGTCGTCGCGCACTTGCGAGGGCCCCTTTGCGGGCCCACCCCGCTCCGGCCGTGTCCTGCCAGGGAATGGCGGCCGGGGCGGGAGTTATCAGGACTGCCCGCTCCCGTTCACGGTCCCGCCGGGTGCGTCATCCGGTGCCGGACGATCAAGACGTTGAAGTCGGTCACCTTGCTGGGGTCCCGGTCCGCCTCGGCCTGCTTCCGGCCGCGCTCCAGCGCAGCGCAATCTGGACAATGGGACTCCAGCCGGGAATGAATCCGCACCGAGAGCTGCACCTCGGGTGACGCGTCCTCAACGTGGCACGGGGCACTGCCGAATTCGACGATCCCGTCAGAGGCTGGCGCATGGTGGAGGGGCTCGGCCGCTCCGACGGGACTAGTCCGGTCCGGTGTAGTCATGGCCAGGACGCTAGAGAGCCAGGGGCGGCTACGGAGGCCGATATTCTCCGATATTCTCGATGCCTCCTCGACTATTCTCTGGCATTCTCATGTCATGGGCCTCACCCCCTGGTTGAGCCGTGCAGTGAGACGCAATCCTGATCTCAACATGCCTACGAAGGGGGTAGATCATGGCGCGACGACTGCGCTTCAACGGCACGGGGAGCGACGAAGACGGCTGCCCGTCAGTACACGAGGACCTCGATAGCGGCGAGATCATCGTGCACGGCCCGCAGCTGACCGACCCTGACGACATCGCACAGCTTCAACGGCTGTCTCCTGGCGAAACCCCGATCGTGGTGCCGCGAGCACTGCTCGTCGACTTCGGGCCCAAGGAGGTCACACGCGTGCCGAAGATCATTGATCTGGACGCCTTCGGACGGCTCTTCACCTCGTTCGAACATACGGCCTGGCGCCTGGAGACGCGGGGGCGCTACGCAAGCGACGAAGGCACCACAACTTACGCCCAGTTCACGCGGGGCGAGCCAGTAGCGTGGGAGGGTGTCAGCCCGGACTGGTGCGCACGGCGGCGTGAACAGACCGCTCTCGGAAAGCGCTTCGAGCGGGTCCGCATCGTCGACAATCCGGCAACCACAGGACAGCTCTACCTCCTTGACAATGCGAAGCGGAACAGCGCGGTCGGAGAGGACATCCGCAACCTGTGGCGCTCGGATGCCAATCGCCTCCACCTGCCCGTCGAGGACTTTTGGATCTTCGATTCGCGACTTGTCGCACTGCTCAACTTCGACGACGCGGACAACTTGATTGACGTCGAGCTGATCAAGGAACCCGAACGTGTACTCAGGTACGCCCAGGTACGCGACGCGGCGTGGCACCACGCCGTTCCTTTCAAGCAGTTCGCGGCGCAATTGACTGCGGAGGAGTAGCGAGCGTGATTCGGTGACCGACTTCCAGCAGTCGCGAGTTGCCCTCGGGGCTCGACTGCGCGAACTCCGTACCTCGCGGCCTGGAGGTCGGCTCACCGGCACACAACTGGCCGAACGCCTAGGCTGGACTCAGTCCAAGGTCAGCAAGCTGGAGCGGGGCCGCCAGACGGCCACTATCGAAGACCTCCAGCAGTGGGCAGAGGGGACTGATCAGCCCGAAGCATTCAACGAACTCCGGTCACGTCTCCATGGAATAGAGTCACACCATCGCTCATGGCGGCGGCTGCTCAGCTCCGGACACAGGGCCGTTCAGGAGGATTTGAACGCCCAGCATGCGCAATCAACCATCTTCCATGCATGGCAAAATGCAATGATCGTTGGCGTTCTCCAGACACCTGATTATGCGCGCCACATTTTCAGCCGCTATGCAGAACTACAGCGCTCCCCAAAAGACACCGAAGACGCCGTACGCGCAAGGATGAAACGCCAGCAAGGACTGTACGATCACCGACGTAAATATCACCTCCTGATGTGGGAACCAGTCCTGTACACACTGATCTGCCCACCATCAGTCCTCGCTGGGCAACTGGACCGAATCGCCGGGGCTATCGGCTTGGATACCGTCGAATTGGGTATCGTGCCACTTACTGCCGCCGTGAAGGTACCGCCCGCAAGCGGATTCTCAATCCATGATGAGCGTCTTGCTGTTGTCGAGACATGGCATGCGGGACTCCGGATCGATGACCCTGACAGCGTCTCAACTTACCTCCGAACGTGGCAGACGCTTCAGAAATCCGCCGTTTACGGTCACGCCGCATACCAGATCATCGACCGTGCGAGACATGCCATCGGCGCCAAATGAGAGAAATCAATGAAATGTCGAATTGCTTCGGTCAGGGAAATTCGGGAGACAACTAATAGACTGAAGAGTCGGGATAAATAACGAAAGGTTGTCCGATGCGGCAGAACGCGCCTAACGGTGAGTCGACGTACACCGAGTGGCGCCACAAGGTAGGCGACGGGCTGAAGCCGCTCCAGAACAGTTTGGTCCAGTTATTCCAAGAGACCCGGCTGTTCCGGATCTACTCCTCCACCCTCATGCCCGGCCTGTTGCAGACCGAGGGTTACGCAGCCGCAGTGCTGCGCACGGTCGCCGACTTTCAGGAACTTTCCTTCGACGACAGCGCGGAGGCCGCGAGGGCGCGGGTGGAGCGCTCCCGCATCATCCATGACCCAGAGCGCCGATTCGTTCTGCTCGTCGAAGAAGCGGTGCTGTACCACCACATCGGAGATTCGGAGGTGATGGCTGCCCAGCTGGACTACCTGCTCACGACCGACGCCCTGCCGTCCGTGTCGCTCGGGATCATCCCGATGGCGACGCGCGAGCGGGTGCAATGGCCACGCGAGACGTTGCACATCTACGACGACAACCTCGTGTCGGTCGAGCTGGTGTCCGCAAAGGTGGAGATCACCCAGCCCTCCGAAATCGCCCTCTACCTGAAGGCGTTCGAGCAGCTGCGCAGCATGGCCGTGTACGGCGCGGAGGCGCGGGCGCTCATCCTGAAGGCGCTTGAGGCGTTGCGGTGAAGCTGCGAGCGACGGCATGAAGCTCATGGGCTGGCCCTCTTGCCGTCGTCAGCCTCGGTGTCTGGACGTCGTACTCGCCTGATCAAAGGGGGCCGCACCCCTGCGGTGTCTCCGGTCAGTCCCGGACGAGACAGAACGGGTGACCTGCCGGATCAGCGAAGATGCGCCAACTCCGCCTCCCGTCCCCCTCATCGAGCATGGTGGCACCCAGATTGAGCACGTCTTCCTGAGCTTGGTCCAGGTCCTTGACCCCCAGGTCGAGGTGGAACTGCTGGGGCCGAGCGGGATCCGGCCACCGCGGCGACTGATGATCTTCCACTCGTTGGAAGGCCATCACGAACCCACCATCGGTGTGGAGCGTCGCCCAGCCGTCGTCGAGCGACCACCGCGGATCCGGCCGGTTCACCACACCGCCGAGAAGCGACTGGTAGAACCGGGACAGCTCAACGATATCGGCACAGTCCAACACCACACACTGCAGCTTGGCGATCATGAAGGGCAGCGTAGAGCAGCACCGCGCACCGGCCTCGAACGAGCCTGATCACGATCTGCAGCTGGAGTACTAAGACACGCCCTCTTCCTCTCCGTCGCCGGCATCCGCCGCCCCCGCCGCGGGCGGCCCGTCAGCGTGAGCGGGTCCTTGGGTGCCGTCCGTGGCCCGCGTGGGCTTCTCGCCGCGCTTGCGCGCCAGTTCCTCGGCCCGGCGGTCGGAATCCAGCCGCATTTCCGCTTCTGCCTTGAGGTCAAAACTCCGCACCATCGCCCCCAGAATGTCGCGGCGCTCCCTGGCTCCGTCGCGGCGTTCGGGCGCGTTGTCCTTCCACGCCGCGCGCACAGGACCGCCGGTTGGCTTCTCACCTGCACTGTTAGTGTTCCCGGCGCACCCGCACCCACCCGGCCGCCGGTGCCACGGAAGCCGCCGTTGGATGCACACCAGGCCGTCGCCCGGGGCCGGTACGCACCGGTGCGCACCCCCCGGCGCGCACCGGCCCCGTACACCCCCGCGAACGTCACCCTTCTCCCGGCGCTCCCGGCGCTCCTGACACTCGCCGCTCCCCGGACCCTCCCAGCTCGCCCCGCTCTCCCATCTCCCCCAGCGCCTCCGCCAGCACCTCCGCCAGATGGCGGCCCGGGCGGTCGCTCAGTTGATCAAGCTGAGTACGGCACGAGAAGCCGTCCGCGAGGATTTCCGTTCCGGGGGCGGATTCCCGTACTGCGGGCAGGAGTTGGTCCTTGCCAGTCGGGGGCCAGTTCTTCCAGGCCTTGGGCGAAGGTTCCTACGGAGCCGACCAGTTGGCTGCGCGTGGGTCGTCGGAGAGCAGTTCCGGCAGGTCCGTGCGGAGGGCGGCGGCGCAGCTCGGTTCGAGGACGACCAGGGGGTGGCCGTCCTGGAGCAGGGGGCTGAGGACCTCGACGGTGCGGCGCATGACGCGGCGGGCCCCGTCGAGTTGTCCGGTGGAGACGTAGGTGAGGCCGCAGCACAGGGGAGGGCGGTGCAGACGGGGGAGGCTGGGCTGAGGGAGGGCCCCGCCGGGCTGGCGTAGCGGGGCGGTCGGCGGCAGGAGGGGGCGCAGTCCGGCGGCTTCCAGGACGCGTACGGCGGCGCGGCCCACCTCCGGGGAGAGGTGGTTGGTGAAGGTGTCGGGCCAGAGGATGACCGTGCGGGCGGAGGTTCCCCCGGTGGCGTCGTCGAACGGCCGGAGAGTCCCCCAGTAGCCGTCGTCGAACGGCCGGAGACTCCCCCAGTAGCCGTCGCCGAACGGCCGGAGACTCCCCCAGTAGCCGTCGCCGAACGGACGGAGGCGCCCCTGGTGGCCGTCGCCCTGTGACGGCGCCACCACCAGCGAACGTCGCCTCGATCCGGGCGGCCGGCTTCAGCAGCCAGTTCGCGCACGCCAGCGGCATCACCTGGGCGGAGCGGGGCCCACCCGGATCACGGACCACTGACGGGCCTCAGCCCTGGCCGTCACCGCAGCCCCCGCTGGGATTGCCGCCCTGGCTGTCGTCCTCCTGAAGTCGCCTCATGCGGCGGGCCCGCGGCAGGAGATGAGGAGTTCCGCGCCGGGCAGCGGAGGCGGTATACGCAGCAGGCCCCCGGAACCAAGTCCCGGGGGCCTGCTGTTGGAAGACGAACGTGCGGGCTGACGGTCTTGTCAGCGTTGTCGTCCCGCTCGGGCCGGAGCATCGCGCTCGGCGGAGTGCACCGCCGTCCGCCCTTCGCCGTACTCCTGGCCGAGGCCGGAGTGCGTCGGCGTCACGTCAGCCATGAAGCCGATCTGCGCTTGTTACGCCAGGCCGCAGGCCGTGAGTCCGTAGTCGCTCTTGACGCCGAGTTCCTGTAGCTCCCGCCAACACATGTCGCGGCCCGCCGGGCCTGAGGCATGTGCCGCGGTCGCACATGCATGCTTCACTCCGGCGCCGACGTTGTAGCCCCTCCCCTTCAGATAAGCAGTGCAGTCTGACTGGGACGCCGAGGCCGGCGTCGCGAGGGCCACAGGCAGAGCCCCCGCGATCAGGGCCAGAGACGCAGCGGCAGCTGTACGACGCAGCGCTCCGCCCCGGTGGTTCGTACGAGCCTTGTCACGCATGGAACTTCCCCTCTTTTCCTGCATGGAGCTTCCCCCAGTTGCATATTCGTGGCGCAGCTTTTCTCAGCGAGTGCGCGCCGGTCATGCGCACACTCGGCAATGTCGGCTGACGGGCACCGGGATACGAGAGCACCCACCGGAACGTGCCGCATCGGCGTTACGGAGGTCCCGCGTATGGCGGTTCAGGGCTCTCGCGCCTCGCTGTCCTGCCCACGTGCACCAATCGAACAGATGATCACGCTACCATCGCGTCTCGCACGCCACCCGGGTTTTTGAAGGCCTCGCCCTGGCCTTGCGCTCGAATGAACGCCGGTGGCCTCAGAAGGCCGCGGGATCTTCGGTCTTGAGCGTTTCCATGAACGATCCCCACGCGCCCTCGCCCACGATGAGGCGAGGGCCGGCTGGGTACTTGCTGTCACGTATGACTTCGGGCGGCCCCATGACGCGCGAGGCAGCGTTGTCCCTCGTCACGCCCGGCTTCTGGTGCGAGCGCCGGGCCCGGCCCGTCCCCCGTCAGTCGCGGATATTGCCGCACGTATACATCACGCCCCCTCCCCCAACGCCTCCGCCAGCACCTCCGCCAGATGGCGGCCCGGGCGGTCGCTCAGTTGATCAAGCTGAGTACGGCACGAGAAGCCGTCCGCGAGGATTTCCGTTCCCGGGGCGGATTCCCGTACTGCGGGGAGGAGTTGGTCCTCGGCGCAGGCCACCGAGACGTCGTAGTGGCCGCGCTCGAAGCCGAAGTTGCCGGCCAGGCCGCAGCAGCCGCCGGTCAACGAACCGGTGAGGCCCGCGCGTTCGCGGAGGCGGCGTTCGGCCGCGTCGCCGAGGACCGCATGTTGGTGGCAGTGGGTCTGGCCGGCGATGGGGCGGTCGATGCGGGGTGGCTGCCAGTCGGGGGCCAGTTCTTCCAGGGCTTGCGCGAAGGTGCGTACGGAGGAGGCCAGTCGGGCCGCCCGGGGGTCGTCGGAGAGCAGTTCCGGCAGGTCCGTGCGGAGGGCGGCGGCGCAGCTCGGTTCGAGGACGACCAGGGGGTGGCCGTCCTGGAGCAGGGGGCTGAGGACCTCGACGGTGCGGCGCATGACGCGGCGAGCCCGGTCGAGTTGTCCGGTGGAGACGTAGGTGAGGCCGCAGCACAGGGGTGGGCGGTGGAGGCGGGGAAGGGCGGGCTGAGGGAGGGCGCCGCCGGGCTGGCGTAGCGGGGCGGTCGGCGGCAGGAGGGGGCGCAGTCCGGCGGCTTCCAGGACGCGTACGGCGGCGCGGCCGACCTCCGGGGAAAGGTGGTTGGTGAAGGTGTCGGGCCAGAGGATGACCGTGCGGGCGTCGGACGGGGACCCGGCCCCGGCCGTCGTGCGGCCACCGGACAGCTCCCCTGTCCCAGTCACCGTGCCGCCACCGGACAGCTCCCCGGCCCCGCCCGCCGTCCCGCGGCGCCGGCGCCACCACCAGCGGGTGAAGGTCTCGGTGGCCAGTGCGGGGATCGGCCGCTCGGCGGCGATTCCGCCGAGGCGTTTGGCGACGGCGGCCAGCGGCGTACGGGCGAGGACGTTGAGGGCGGGGGCCAACGGGGCGGCGGCGTGCAGCCACTGGGGGAGGCGGCCCATCGAGTAGTGCGCGGCGGGGCGCACCCGGCCCTCGTAGTGGTGGTGCAGGAATTCCGCCTTGTAGGTGGCCATGTCGACGCCTACCGGGCAGTCGCTGCGGCAGCCCTTGCAGGAGAGGCAGAGGTCGAGGGCGTCGTGCACCTCCGGCGACTGCCAGCCGTCCGTGATCACCTCGCCGGCCAGCATCTCGTGCAGCAGACGGGCCCGGCCGCGGGTGGAGTGCTGCTCCTCGCCGGTGGCGCGGAAGGACGGGCACATGACGTCGGTCGAGCCCGGACCCGTCGTGGTGTTGCGGCATTTGGCGACGCCCACGCAGCGGCGGACGGCGGCGGAGAAGTCGCCGTTGTCGTGCGGATAGCCGAATTCCACCGGGACCGGGCGCGAGGGCAGCACCTCGAAGCGGAGGTTCTCGTCGAGCCGTGCGGGGCGGACGAGCATGCCGGGGTTGAGGCCGGCGGCCGGGTCCCAGAGCGACTTGAACTGCTCGAAGACGCGGACGAGTTCGGGGCCGTACATCTTCGGGAGCAGTTCGGCGCGGGCCTGGCCGTCGCCGTGCTCGCCCGAGAGCGAACCGCCGTGCGCGACGACCAGCTCGCCCAGGTCGTAGGAGAAGTCCCGGAAGCGGCGAATGCCGGGCGGGGTCAGCAGGTCGAAGTCGATGCGGATGTGGATGCAGCCGTCGCCGAAGTGGCCGTAGGGGGTGCCGCGCAGGCCGTGCTGGGTGAGCAGGGCGCGGAAGTCGCGGAGGTAGGGGCCCAGCTGTGCCGGGGGGACGGCGCAGTCCTCCCAGCCGGGCCAGGCCTCGCTGCCGTCCGACAGCCGGGTGGCGGTGCCCGAGGCGTCCTCGCGGATGCGCCAGAGCGCGCGCTGGCCGGCCGGGTCGGTGACGACGGTGTGGTCGGTGCTGCCGTCGGCGGCGGCCGCCCGGCAGAGCGCCTGGGCGCGGGCGGCCGCCTCACCCGGGCTCGCACCGCCCATCTCCACGAACAGCCAGGCGCCGCCCTTGGGCAGCCCGGCGGCGTCGCCCACCAGATCGGCGGCCATCCCCTCGACGGTCATCGGGCCGTGCGGGAGGAGGGTGTGCGCGGCCTCGGCGGCGGCGCTCTCGTCGGGGTAGGCGAGGACGGCGAGCACCCGGGCCGCGGGGGTCTCCACGAGGCGTACGGCCGCCTCGGTCAGTACCCCGAGGGTGCCCTCGCTGCCGGTGAGGGCGCGGGCCAGGTCGGTGCCCTTCTCCGGGAGCAGTGCGTCCAGGGCGTAGCCGGAGATGCGGCGGGGAAGGTCGGGGTAGCCGGTGCGCAGCAGCGCCAACTCGCTGTCCACCAGGGCTTTTACGCCGTCCCGGAGGCGTGGGGGCAGTCCGGTGGGGGCACCGGTGGGGTCGGTGCCGCGGCCGGCCCGTACCCGCTCGCCGCCGTAGGTCAGCAGCTCCAGCTCGCGGACGCTGTCGGCGGTGGTGCCCCAGGCCACCGAGTGCGAACCGCAGGAGTTGTTGCCGATCATGCCGCCGAGGGTGCAGCGGCTGTGGGTGGAGGGGTCGGGGCCGAAGGTCAGTCCGTGGGCGCCGGCCGCCGCCCGCAGGTCGTCCAGGATGACGCCGGGCTGGACGACGGCGGTGCGGGCGGCGGGGTCCAGCGACACGATCCGCCTCATGTGCCGGGTGAAGTCCAGCACCACCCCGACGCCGGTCGCCTGCCCCGCGATACTGGTCCCGCCGCCGCGCGGCACCACCGGCACCCCGTGCTCCCGGCACACCCGCAGCGCCGCCGCGACGTCCTCGGCGTCCCGGGGCGCGACCACCGCTCTGGGCACCCGCCGGTAATTGGACGCGTCCATCGTCATCAGTGCCCGGTCGGCCGCGGCGAACGAGACCTCCCCCCGGACCGCGGCCGCCAACTCCTTCGCCAGATCCCGCTTCTCCGTCTCCGTACGATCAGCCATGTCTCCAGCCTGCCCACTGGGACGGGTTCATGGGTGGTCGGCAGGCCCGATCGCCGGGGCGAGTTGCGGCCGTCAGCCGGAGTGCGTGGCGGCGGCCGTCAGCCGGAGGAGGTGACGGCGGGCCGTCAGCCGGAGGAGGTGGCGGCGGGCCGTCAGCTGGAGGAGGTGGCGGGTGCCGGTGTCCGGTCCGCCGCGGCGGCGCCGGCGGGGTGGAAGCGGAAGACGTTCTCCGGGTCGTGGCGGGCCTTGAGTCCGGCCAGCCGGCGGTGCTCGTCGGTGCCGTGCACACTGCGCGCCACCTCCGCGGCGTCCGGCCGGTGCCCGTGCCCGCCGAAGAGGAAGTTCACGCTCCGGCCGAGCCGCCAGGGCGCGACGGCCGCCAGCGCCTCGGCGTGCAGCGCCCGTACGGTCGCCAGGGCAGGGTCGGACCCATCGTTGCCCGGCCCGTCGTCCGCCGCGGCTCCCGTCAGCGGTGACAGCAGCCGCAGCGCATACCGGGCGTCCCGGTGGCCGACGGCGCCGGTCCCGGTGGACAGCGCACCGCCGAGATGGTTGAGCTGGACCACGGTCATCACCGGCGCGGCCGGTCCGGTCAGCGCCGCCACCCGGCGCAGCGCGGCCGCGTCCAGCCCGCTGAGCAGCGCGTTGTCCCCGTCGTAGGCATGCGGATCGCTCGGGTCCCGGTGAATGGTGTGCGACTCGGCGTACGGCATCTCGCGCAGGTCGTCGCTCACCCGTGGGCCCACCGCCCGTAGCGGGGCCACCAGCCGCTCGCCCTCCGCGGCTCTCCCCGTACAGGCGATCCGGATGTGCGCCAGGTAGCGGCCGCGCAGCGACCCGGGCAGCTGCGGGAGGTCCGGGTAGGCGATCAGGGCGAGCGACGAGGTCAGCTCGTCCGGCACGGTCTCGGTCCAGCGCAGATACGCCGCCAGCGCCTCGTCGATCTGCTCGGCGCCGAACACCAGCTGCCCGCCGTACAGCCGGGCCACCGGCACCAGCCCGAACTCCATCGCGGTCACCACCCCCAGGCCGTGGCCGCCGCCGAGCAGCGCCCGGAACAGCTCGGGATCGGTGTCCGCGGTGAGGTGCCGCAGCCGGCCGTCGGCGGTCACAAGGGCGACGGACCGCACCTGGTCGGCGGCGAAGCCGTACGTCCGGGCCAGCACCCCGACGCCGCCCCCGAGGGTGTACGAGATGACGCCGACGCCCGGGGAGGAGCCGTTGAGCGGGGCGAGTCCGTGCGGGGCCGCCGCCTCGACGACCTGTCCCCAGACGACGCCCGCCTCGACGTGCGCGGTGCCGGCCGCCGCGTCCACCCGCACCCCGGCCATCCGCCGGGTACTGATCAACAGCCCGCCGTCGGTGGCCGCGGACAGCCCGTGCCCGGTGGCCTGGACCGCGACCGGCAGCCCCTGATCGCGGGCGAAGCGCACCGCGGCGACGACGTCCTCGGCGCGGCGCGCGCCGACGATCACGGCGGGCCGGTGCTGACGGGCCAGCTGGAAGCCGGACCGCTCGGCGTCGTAGCCGTCGTCCCCGGGGACCAGGACCGGGCCCCGGACCCGGTCCACGAGGGCGGCGAGGGAGGCGGGGTCGAGTGGTGCGGGCGCGGACGGCAGAGCGAGGTCGTTGGTCTCCATGCCCCGCACTCTGGCGCGATAACTTGACACCCGCCGTCATATATAACGGCGGCTGTGAAGTCGTCCCGTCTGCTCTCGATCGTGCTGCTGCTCCAGACCCGCGGCCGGGTGCCGGCGGCGGAGCTCGCCGAGCGGCTGGAGGTCTCCACCCGGACCGTCTACCGCGATGTCGAGGCGCTGTCGGCGGCCGGGGTGCCGGTCTACGCCGAACGCGGCCGGCACGGCGGGATCGCGCTGCTGCCCGGCTTCCGTACGGATGTCACGGGGATGACCACCGACGAGGCGCGGGCCCTGTTCATCCTGGCCGCGCAGGGTGCCCACAGCGCCCTCGGCCTGGACGACGCGCTGCGCTCGGCGCTGCGCAAGGTGATGGCGGCGCTGCCCGCCCCGCACCGGCCGGCCGCGGAGCTGGCCGGGCGCCGCATCCTGGTCGACCCGGACAAGTGGACGCCCCGCCCGTCGTCCGCCCCTTCGGCTGACGGGCCGTCCGGCGACGCCGCCGCCGCGCGCCCCGCGGTGGACCTCGATGTGCTGCACACGGCCGTCTTCACCGACCTCCGGCTCCGTATCCACTACCGCCACAGCGGCGAGACCCGGCTGCGGACGTACACCGTCGACCCGTACGGGCTGGTGGCCAAGGCCGGCACCTGGTACCTCGTCGCGGACCGGCGCGGCCGGCCGCAGCTCTTCCGGGCCGACCGGGTGGCGTCCGCGACCCTCACCGACGTCCCGGTACGGCGCCGTGCGGGGGTGGAGCTCGCCGAGGTGTGGCAGCAGCTGCGGCGCCAAGTGGAGGACCGGCCCGCCGAGGTACGGGTGACCGCCCGGATCCGCCGCGAGCGGCTGGATCTGGCGGTGCGGATCCTCGGCGGGGCGCTGACCGGGCCGCCCCGTACGGGTGACGGCGACGAGGGCGGGGACTGGGCCACCCTCGATCTGGCGTACCCCGTCCTCCCCGCGGTCCGTCAGCTGCTCCAGTTCGGCGACTCCCTCGAAGTGCTCGCCCCGCCCGAGGCCCGCCGGGTGATGGCCGAGGCCGCCGCCGCCCTCACCGCCGTCTACGCAGGCGACACGCCCTAGACCCGGCCGTCCACCGTATGGGCGGCCCGCATCTCACCCGCTGGACGCGGCGCCGGAGCCCGCAGCGCGACGGATTAGGCTTCCCCCGTGGCTGATATCCAGATTCCCGCTGACATCAAGCCCGCCGACGGACGCTTCGGCGCGGGCCCCTCCAAGGTGCGTACGGAGGCGCTCGGCGCCCTCGCCGCCACCGGTAGCTCACTTCTCGGCACGTCCCACCGCCAAGCCCCGGTCAAGAACCTGGTCGGCAAGGTGCGCGACGGCGTACGCGACCTCTTCCAGCTCCCCGAGGGCTACGAGGTCGTCCTCGGCAACGGCGGCTCCACCGCCTTCTGGGACATCGCGACGCACGGCCTGATCGAGCGCAAGTCCCAGCACCTGAGCTTCGGTGAGTTCTCCTCGAAGTTCGCCAAGGCCGCCAAGCTGGCGCCGTGGCTGGAGGAGCCCACCGTCATCTCCGCCGACCCGGGCGACCACCCGCAGGCGCAGGCCGAACAGGGCGTGGACGTCTACGGCTTCACCCACAACGAGACCTCGACCGGTGTCGCCGCCCCCATCAAGCGGGTCGCGGGCGCCGACGAGGGCGCGCTGGTCCTGGTCGACGCCACCTCCGGCGCCGGCGGTCTGCCCGTGGACATCACCGAGACCGATGTCTACTACTTCGCCCCGCAGAAGTCCTTCGCCTCCGACGGCGGTCTGTGGCTGGCGGCCTTCTCCCCCGCCGCGCTGGAGCGCGCCCGCGCCATCCACGCGTCCGGCCGGCACATCCCGGAGTTCTTCTCGCTGCCCACGGCGATCGACAACTCGCTGAAGAACCAGACGTACAACACCCCGGCGCTGTCCACCCTCTTCCTGCTCAATGAGCAGCTGGAGTGGATCAACGGCCAGGGCGGTCTGGACTGGGCGGTCCGCCGCACCGCCGCCTCCTCGCGCACCCTCTACGGCTGGGCCGAGGACTCCAAGTACGCCACCCCGTTCGTCACCGACCCGGCCAAGCGCTCGCAGGTCATCGGCACGATCGACTTCGATGACAACATCGACGCCGCGGCCGTCGCCAAGGCCCTGCGCGCCAACGGCATCGTCGACACCGAGCCCTACCGCAAGCTCGGCCGCAACCAGCTGCGGATCGCGATGTTCCCGGCGATCGACCCGGCGGACGTCGAGGCCCTGACGGCCTGCATCGACCACGTCATCGGCAAGCTGTAACCGGCTGTCCGGCACTCTGCGCACAGGCCCCGGCGGGCGCCCGCCGGGGCCTGTGCGCTGTGTGCGCGCGGTCCGGGCTCAGCGGCTCAGCCGCCGGAAGCGCCGTACCGCCAGCGGCAGGAAGACCGCGGTGAGGACGGCCGGCCAGAGCACCGCCATCAGCACCGCATGCTGTTCGACCCAACTGCCGCCCGTGGTGGCCGGGTTGCCGAAGAGTTCACGGATGGCGCCGGCCGTCGAGGACACCGGGTTCCACATCGCGATCGTGCCCAGCCAGTCCGGCATCATCGACGGCGGGGTGAAGACGCTGGAGATCATGCCGAAGGGGAAGGCGACGGCGTAGAGGCCGCCGGCCGATTCCTGGTTGGGTGCCAGGAGGCCGAGGTAGACGCCGATCCAGGTGAGGGCGAAGCGCAGAAGCAGCAGCAGGCCGAAAGCGGCGAGGGTGGCGGCCGGGCTGCCGTGGGAGCGCCAGCCGACGACCACGGCGATCGCGGCCAGCACCACGAGATCGACGGTCGCGCCGATCACATCGGCGACCCCGCGCCCGCTGACCACGGCGGACGTCGCCATCGGCAGGGAGCGGAACCGGTCGGTGACCCCGTGGTCCCGGTCGACGACGACGGCCACCGCGGTGTTCATGAAGCCGAAGGAGATCGTCATCGCGAAGATGCCGGGCATCGCGAACGTCGAGTAGTCCACCCCGCCTCCGACGTTCATCGCGCTGCCGAAGACATAGACGAAGAGCACCACGGAGACGATCGGGAAGCCCAGCTGCCAGGCAATGATCACGGGCTGCCGGACGAGATGGGTCAGATCCCGGCGGACGATGGTCAGACAATCGGCGAAGGCCCAGTAGAGACGGCGCACGGGGCCGTCGTCCGCACCGGCCGGCCTCCACGGGGCGGGGCCGTCGTCGTGCGGGATGTGCAGCACGGTGCCGGCGCTCATGCGGCCACCTCCTTCCCGGCCTCGGCCGTACCGCGTCCGGTGAGGCGCAGAAAGACCTCGTCGAGCGTGGGGCGGCGCAGCCCGATGTCCTCGACGCCGATGCCCTCGTCCTGGAGGGTGCGCGCGACCTCGGTCAGTGCGGCGACGCCTTCCGTCACCGGGGCGCCGACCCGCCGCTCCGCCTCGTCCGTCGTGGGCGCCACGCCGTTCGCGGCGACCCGCGCCACGGTCCGTACCGCGTGCGGGAGATCGGCCGGATCGCGCAGCACCACCTGGAGGCGCTCGCCGCCGATCTGCCGCTTCAGCTCGGCGGGCGTGCCGTCGGCGATCGTCCGCCCGTGTTCGATGACGGAGACCCGGTCGGCCAACTGGTCCGCCTCGTCGAGGTACTGGGTGGTCAGCAATACGGTGGTGCCGGTCGCGGTGAGCCCGCGGACCGACTCCCAGACCTCGTTGCGGCCGCGCGGGTCGAGGCCCGTGGTCGGCTCGTCCAGGAAGAGCACCTCGGGTGCGAGGATCAGGCTCGCGGCGAGGTCGAGGCGGCGGCGCATCCCGCCGCTGTAGGTGCGGGCCGATTTCCCGGCCGCGTCGCCCAGCCCGAACTGGTCCAGCAGCTCCGTGGCCCGCACCCGCGCCCGGCGGGCGCCCAGATGGAAGAGCTTGCCGAACATCTCCAGGTTCTGACGTCCGGTCAAGATGCCGTCCACGGCGGCATATTGACCCGCGAGTCCGATCCTGGCGCGCACCTGCTGCGGCGACCGCACCACCTCGTGCCCGGCGACCGTCGCCCGTCCGCCGTCCGGTCGCAACAGGGTGGCCAGGATGCGGACGACGGTGGTCTTGCCCGCCCCGTTCGGCCCGAGGAGGCCGTGCACCGTGCCGCGGTGGACGGTCAGGTCGAGGCCGTCCAGGGCCCGTTTGTCGCCGTACCGCTTCTCCAGACCCTCCGCGCGCACCGCCGCATCGGGCGGCGCCGGCGCCTTTCCGGCACCCGCCGTCGCCACCCCGCCCCTTGTTCCACACGTCATCCCGCTCGTACTGCCGGCCATCGCCGCTCCCCTCCGGATCGAAAACTGGGTACACCGTACCCGATTACGCGTACGCCGTACTCAGTTTTTGGGCGGCGGCATAGGATGGCCGCACGATGACGACGACAGAACACAGCGGCAGCGGCGATGTCTCGCGCAGCCTGGAGCTGCTCTGGGGCCTCGGCGAACGGCCCAGCCGCGGCCCCAAACCGGGCCTCACCCTCGACCGCATCGTCACCGCCGCGGTGGCGGTCGCCGATGCCGAAGGGCTCGGCGCGCTGTCCATGCGCCGGGTCGCCACCGACCTCGGCGTCGGCACCATGTCGCTCTACCGCTACGTCCCGGGCAAGGCCGAACTCCTCGACCTGATGCTCGACAAGGTCGCGGAGTTCGACGCCGACGCCCACCCCGACCCGGCCGCCGGCTGGCGCCCCGCGATGGAGGCCCTCGCCCGCGGCAGCCGGCAGCAATACGAACGGCACCCCTGGCTGCTCCAGGTCGACCAGGCCCGCCCGCTGCTCGGCCCCAACGCCCTGGACTCACTGGAGTACTCGGTGCGCGCCCTGGCCGGCACCGGTCTGACCGACCGCGAGAAGATCCACGTACTGGTGACCTTCGGCGGCTTCCTCACCGGCATCTCCCGCACCGAGCTCAACTCCGCCCTCGCCGAGCAGCGGACCGGCATCAGCAATGCGGACTTCTGGCAGTCACAGGAGCCGGTGCTGTCCAAGGTGATGCTGAGCGGCCGTTACCCCGCCCTCGCCGCCCTGGACGAGGACACGTTCGCCGGCGACGACAGCTCCGTCTTCGAGCTGGGCCTGGCCGCGCTCCTCGACGGCATCGCGGCACTCATCGCCACCCGCACCGCCCCGACGGACACACCGTGAGGTGACGAGGCGGGCCGGTCCCCTACCGCCGCCGCACCAGCCTGCGGAGCACGACGACCAGCCCCGTGGCCAGGGCGAGGACCATGGCCCCCTTGATGAAACCCGGGTCCAGGTCCGTGCCCGAACTGCCCTTCCCGCCCTGGCCGTTGGCGCCGTCACCGTTCGCCGGGTCGTCCTTGGCCGCGTCCGGGAGCTGCTCGTCGCTCAGCCCGACCGGCTCGACGGCACTGCCGCCGCCCTCGGAGCCGTACATCAGGGTGCGGCCGTCCGCGGTGAAAGTGACCGATTCGCCCTGCTGCTGGACCGGTACGCCCACGCTGCCGAGGTCCTTCGGGCGGCCGTCCTGCCAGCGGTAGATCCGGGAACCGAAGTAGCTGCGCAGCACCAGACGGGTGCCGTCGGGGGAGAACGCGCCGTCGGTCACCCACAGATCGACCGGGGCGACCTTGCGGAAGGTGTTGGTGCCGGAGGCGGTGAGCTGCCGCGGGCCCTCGTAGAGGGCGCCACCGCCGCCCTGCTTCTTGCTGGCGAGATAGACCCGGCCGGTCTTGGGGTGCACCATCATCGCCTCGGCGTCCCGCGGCCCGTCGGCGTATTTCACCACGAACTGGGTGGCGGTGACGGTGGTGTCGCGCAGCCGCTTCGGCTCGGGGAAGCGGTAGATCCAGACGTGGTTCCAGCTGCCGCCGAGGTTGTCGCCGATGTCGCCGACGTAGAGGTCACCGTCCGGGCCGGCCGAGATCGCCTCGACATCGCGCGGCGCGCCGACACCGCGCAGCGTGATGCGGGCGACCGTACGGCCGGACTTGCCGTCGACGGCGTAGAGGTAGGGGCCGTCGTCACTGTCGTTGTGGGTCCAGTAGATCCCGGGGTGCGTGCGGCTGGCGGTCAGCCCGCTGGACTCGGTGATCCGGGGATCGCTGATGGTGAAGCCGTCGGGCTCGTCGGCGGCGGCGGGAACGACGGCCGCCGACCACAGGATTCCCGCGGCACCGGCCGCGCACAGAAGCGAACGCATGGGCACAGACTGCCATCCCGGGCCGCGGCGCGGGGGCGCGGTGGCCGCCCCGGCCCCGGCGCTCCGTGCCGGACGGGCGTGGCGTGTCCAGCGTCACGTACCGGCCGGTAAGGATTCTCGGCCATCATGTCCGGATGAGGATCATGTTCGTCGGTGACTCCATGACGATCGGCAGCACCGGCGATTTCACCTGGCGTTACCGCATGTGGCAGCACCTGAACGCGGCCTTCGACGGGTCGTACCGCATCGTCGGGCCGCGCCACACGCTCCATGAACCCACCGAGGGCACGGACACCTCATCCGCCTATGCCGACCCCGGCTTCCCCGCGGAGGCTCGCCGTCATCTCGCCGGCTGGGGCGAGGGCTGGCTGCACATGGCCCCGCTGATCGGTGACGCGGTGCGCCGGCACGAGGCCGACACCCTGCTGGTCTCGCTCGGCCTGATAGACCTCGGTTTCTATACGAACGCCGGGCAGACCGCGGAGAACGTACGGCGGTTCGTGGCAGCGGCACGGGAGGCGGCGCCGCACCTGCGGGCGGTGCTGATGCCGGTGATCCCCAATGTGCGGGCGGCGGCGGACGCCGCGTTCGGTGCGGAGTGCGCACGCTTCAACGAGCTGCTGGCCAAGGCCGTCGCCGATCTCTCCACCCCCGCCTCGCCGTTGCTGCTGGCCTCCGAACCGGCCGGGTGGGAGACCTGCCGTGCCACGTACGACGGAACCCATCCGTCGGAGTGGGGAGAGCACCTGCTGGCCGGGGCGTTCGCCGATGCGATGCACCAGGCGTGGGGCGTCGGCGGCCCGTACACCGCCGACTCGCCGGCGGTGGCCGTCCCGTCCCCGTGAGGCCCCGGCCGGTGGCGGTCAGGAGACGGCCGCCGCCGTCCAGGAGTCGGCCAGCGCACACAGCTCCGCCAGCGCGGCCTCGGTGCGCACGCGGTCACCGGTGACCAGGAAGTCGGTCTGCAGACCCGCGTAGGCACTGTTCAGGAAGGTGGCGTGGACCCGCGCCGCCTCGGGGGCGAGACCGCGGGCCTGCAGGGCGCCGGCGACGAACTCGGCACGGTCCGCGAGGAACTTGGGGACCCGGCCGCCGAGCCTGCCGGCCGCCGCCAACCCCTCGATCTCGTGGATGAGCCGGGTCGCGCCGAGGTTGCCGGGCTCCAGATGACGCCGCCAGGAATCCCGCACGATCGCGCCGATGCCCAGCGAGGCGTCGTCCCAGCCCTCGGTGGCCCGCAGCTGCCCGTGCTGGATCTCGTCCAGCCGCTCCAGTACGGCCGTCAGCAGATCGTCCTTGTCCGCGAAGTGGTGGGTGAGCACCCGGGTGCTGTGCCCGAGCGCCTGGGCCAGCGGGCGCAGGGAGAGGTTGGAGATCCCGGTCTCGGCGAGGTGGCCGATGGCCGCGTCGAGGATCTCGGTACGGCGGTGGGGGTCGCGGGGCCTGGCCATCGGTCGGACTCCTCGTGGTGCGGGGATCTCTGGGCGGTGCGGGGATCTTCTGGGCGGTGCGGCGATCTTGGGGACGTGCGGAATGCTCCGGGCCTGCGGGCCCACTGACGGCCCCTCTGACAGACCCGTTGGCAGACCCTCTGGCGGGACACCACCCACCCTAATTAGGGAAACGAGTGTTACGTTAATGGGTATGTTGACGACAGCCCCCTTACGAGGACGCCTCCCCGCCCCCTGGCTCTGCGCCCTCACCCTCTGCGCCTTCGCCCTCCAGACCGACGACTTCGTGATCGCCGGCGTACTGCCCGCACTCGCCCGCGGGCTGACGGTCAGCCAGGCCGCCGCCGGACAGCTCGTCACCGTCTTCTCCGTGGTCTGCGCGGTGGCCGCCCCGGTCGCCGCCGTCAGCACCGCCCGGCTCCCCCGCCGGGCACTGCTCACCGCCGCGCTGGCCCTCTTCTGCCTCGCCAACTTCGCCGTTCTCCTGACCAGTTCCTACGTCGCACTGATGGCGCTCCGGGTACTGGCCGCGCTCGCCGCCGCCGTCGCCCTGCCCACCGCCCTCGCCGCGACCGCCCGGCTCGCACCGCCGGAACGACGGGGCCGCAGTCTCGCCACCGTCATGGCCGGGCTGACCGGCGCCATGGTTCTCGGGGTACCGGCCGGCACCTGGGCCGGGGCGGCGCTGGGCTGGCGGGCCACCTTCGTCCTGGGCGGGACGCTCGGGCTCGCGGCCCTGCTCCTCGTCCGCGGCACCCTCCCCGCGCTGCCGCCCGCCCCCGCCACGCCGCTCGCCGCCCGTCTCCGCCCGCCGAACCGGCCCGCCGTCCTGTACGCCCTGCTCGCCGCGGCCGTCGCGGTGCTGGGCAATCTGCTGCTGCAGACCTACCTCGCGCCGTTCCTCCACGACCTGGCGGGCGTCACCCCCGGCACGCTCGGTGTGCTGCTGGCGCTCACCGGCGTCGCCGGCATCGCGGGCGCGCGGGCGGGCGGCACGCTGGTGGACCGCTGGGGCGCCGGGGCCGCCTTCGCCACGGCGGCGCTGGTGTTCGCCGCGGCCACGGCCGGGCTCGCCCTGTGCGGGGTGCGGCGGCCCGCCGCACTCGCCCTCGTCGTCCCGCTGCTGTTCGTTTGGGCGGCCGCGGCATGGGCGATACCGCCCGCCGTACAGACCCGTGTGCTGACGCTGGCCGGCTCCGCGCACGGGCCGCAGGCGCTCGCGCTCACCAGCAGCGGGGTCTACGCCGGCGCCTCGCTGGGCGGCGCCCTCGGCGGCCGGCTGCTCGCCTCGTACGGACCCGGTGCCCTGCCGGTGGCGGCGGCCTGCTGCACCCCGGTCGCGCTGCTGCTCTTCGCCGCGGCCGGGCGCCGGAGGCCCCGCCCGGTCCCGCCGCGGCAAGGCGCCCTCGCCTCCTCGGCGCGGCATCCGCAACGCTGACCGCCACCCCGAACGGTCCTTGCTTCGAGTGCACTTCAAGGCGTTGGCTGGGCAACCATGAAGTACACGCAGCTCGGACGCACCGGACTCAAGGTCAGCCGACTCGTCCTCGGGACGATGAACTTCGGGCCTCAGACGGACGAGGCCGACAGCCACACCATCATGGATGCGGCGCTCCACGCGGGCATCAACTTCTTCGACACCGCCAATGTCTACGGCTGGGGAGCCAACAAGGGCCGTACGGAGGAGATCCTCGGCTCCTGGTTCGCCAAGGACGGCGGCCGGCGGGACAAGACCGTGCTGGCCACCAAGCTCTACGCCAACATGGCAACCGACGACGGCAAGGTCTGGCCCAACCACGACAAGCTCTCCGCGCTCAACATCCGGCGGTCGGTGGACGCCAGCCTCAAACGGCTGGGCACCGACTACATCGACCTCTACCAGTTCCATCACGTCGACCGGGACACGCCCTGGGACGAGATCTGGCAGGCCATGGACGTGCTCGTCCAGCAGGGCAAGATCCTCTACGTCGGCTCGTCCAACCACGCCGGCTGGCACATCGCCCGCGCCAACGAGACCGCCGCCCGCCGCGGCTCGTACGGCCTGGTCAGCGAGCAGTGCCTCTACAACCTCGCCGAGCGCCGCGCCGAGATGGAGGTCATCCCGGCCGCCGAGGGCTACGGCCTGGGCGTCATCCCGTGGTCCCCGCTGCACGGCGGGCTGCTGGGCGGCGCCCTCCGCAAGGAGCGCGAGGGCGGCGCGGCCCGCTCGGGCGCCGGCCGCTCCGCCGACTCGCTCGCCAACTCCACGATCCGTGCCCAGATCCAGTCGTACGAGGATCTGCTCGACAAGCACGGTCTGGAGCCCGGTGAGGTGGCTCTGGCGTGGCTGCTCACCCGGCCCGGTGTCACCGGCCCGATCGTCGGCCCGCGCACCGCGGACCAGCTCGCCTCCGCGCTGCGGGCCGTCGAACTGACCCTCCCGGACGAGCTTCTCGCCGCACTCGACGAGATCTTCCCCGGCCCCGGACCGAGCCCGGAGGCCTTCGCCTGGTGAGGGGGCCGAGGGCCCGGCGGACGGTTCCGGCCGTCCGCCGGGCGCTCGGCGGAGGCGGCCGCGGCGGCCGTCAGCGCAGAGCCGCCGCCACGATCACGACGACGAGCAGCACGGCGAGCAGACCGGACATGATCCGGTTACGGGTTTTGGGATCCACCCTCTGAGCGTAACCGGGACGGATCCGAACGTTTCAGCGGGCCGGGACCACGCGGCCGCCGGGCCTCAGTGGCCCAGTGGCCAGGACCCCACCGTTTCGTACCGGGGCTGCTTGCCCGCCACGCCGGGGACCGGGGGGTGGCTGCACACCAGGGCGAGGTCACCGACCGTCCAGGAGGTGCCGGCGAAGTCCTTGAGGGCGCTCGCGTACGGGCGGAGGTCCAGGTTGGGGATGCGGTTCCTGGCGAGGGTGAGGTGGGGGGTGTACGGGCGGTGCTCCTCGTCCATGGCGAGGCCGGCCCGGCGGGCCGCCGCGGAGGCCGCGTCGGCCAGGATGCGCATGGCGGGGCGGTCGCCGTCGGCCCCGGCCCACACCACCCGGTCCGAGAAGCGGCCGCCGCCGGCGATCCGCAGCTCATAGGGGTCGCGGCGGTGGGCGGCGCGCGCCAGCCGCTCGGACAGCTCGGGGACGGTCTCCTCGGGCACCTCGCCGTAGAAGGCGAGGGTGAAGTGCCAGCTGTCCCGGCCGGTCCAGCGCAGCCGGCCGGCGGCCGGGAGCTTCTTCAACTGCGCCACCTCGGCGGCCAGTTCCTCGATCGCGGGAGCGGGGGGCAGGACGGCGGCGAAGAGTCTCATGCGGCCAGTGTGGCGCAGCGCACCGGCCGTCCGGCGGACACGAGGTGCTCCGGCCCGGCCCCGCGGGACCGGGCCGAGGAGCGCGCTACGCCGCCGGCGCCATCTTCTGCTCCTTCTCCTGCCCCGGCCCCTGTTCTTGCTCCTGCCCCTGCTCCGCGGACGGATCGGGGGCGGGGCCCCGGGGCACGAAGACGAGGTGCTGATGCCCGCGGCGCAGGTCGATCTTGAGCCGCAGTCCGCCCACCCTCGCGAGGATCAGGCCGATGAGGACGGCGGCCGCCAGGGAGACCGCACCGCCCGCCATGAAGCCGATCCGCGGGCCGAAGCTGTCGGTGATCCAGCCGACCAGCGGTGCGCCGAGCGGGGTGCCGCCCACGAAGACCATCATGAACAGGCTCATCACCCGGCCGCGCATCAGCGGATCGGTGGCCATCTGGACGCTCGAATTGGCCGTGACGTTGATCGTCAGGCCGACCGTGCCGATCAGCACCAGCAGCGCCGCGAAGACCCAGAACGACGGGGCGAGCGCGGCCGCGATCTCCAGGACGCCGAAGAGCATCGCCGCGCCCACCAGCAGCCGCAGCCGGGAGCTGGCGCGGCGGGCCGCGAGCAGCGCGCCGATCAGCGAACCGGCCGCCATCAGCCCGTTGAACAGCGAGTACGTCCCCGCGCCCTGGTGATAGACGTGATGGACGAACGCGGTCAGCCAGATCGGGAAGTTGAAGCCGAAGGTGCCGATGAAACCGACCAGGACGATGGGCCAGAGCAGGTCGGGGCGGCCCGAGACATACCTCAGGCCCTCCCGCAGCTGGCCCTTGCTGCGCGGGACGCGGTCGACCTTGTGGAGTTCGGCGGTGCGCATCATCAGCAGGCCCGTGAGCGGGGCGATGAACGAGAGACCGTTGAGCAGGAAGGCCCAGCCGCTGCCGAAGGCGGTGATCAGGACGCCGGCGACGGCGGGCCCGATCAGCCGCGCGGACTGGAAGTTGGCGGAGTTCAGGCTGACCGCGTTGCGCAGCTCGTCCTGGCCGACCATTTCGGAGACGAAGGCCTGCCGGGAGGGGTTGTCGAGGACGGTGACCAGGCCGAGGACGAAGGCGACCAGGTAGACGTGCCAGACCTGCACCTGCCCGCTCAGCGTGAGCGCGGCGAGGGCCAGGCCGGTGAGGCCCATGGCGGACTGGGTGAAGAGCAGCAGTTTGCGCTTGGCGAAGCGGTCGGCGATGACACCGCCGTAGAGCCCGAAGAGCAGCATCGGAAGGAACTGCAGCGCGGTGGTGATGCCGACCGCGGTGGACGAGCCGGTGAGGCTGAGCACCAGCCAGTCCTGGGCGATGCGCTGCATCCAGGTGCCCGTGTTGGACACCATCTGGCCGGTGGCGAAGAGGCGGTAGTTGCGTATTCGCAGAGAACTGAACGTGCCCTTGCGCGGTGTGGCGGCGGGGCCTGCGGCGACACCCGGGGCGGTGCCCGGAGTGGTCGCGGTCGCGTCGTCGGAAACCGTGTCTTCGTGGGAGTTCGGTGCGGGGGCGGAGTGTGCTCCGGATCCCGTACTCAAAGTGGGTTCGCCTCCTCGGCCTCGGTTCTACAGCTGTGCGAGCTTCTCCAGCACGGGCGCGGCGGCCCGCACCTTCGCCCACTCGTCCTCGTCCAGCCCGGAGGCCAGCTCGGCGAGCCAGGCGTTGCGCTTACGGCGGCTCTCTTCGAGCATCGCCTCGGCCTGCTCGGTCTGCGTGACGACCTTCTGGCGGCGGTCGTCGGGGTGCGGTTCGAGCCGGACCAGTCCCTTGGCCTCCAGCATGGCCACGATGCGGGTCATCGACGGCGGCTGCACATGCTCCTTGCGGGCCAGCTCGCCGGGGGTGGCATGGCCGCACCGGGCGAGGGTGCCGAGCACCGACATCTCGGTGGGGCTCAGCGATTCGTCGACCCGCTGGTGCTTGAGTCGGCGCGACAGGCGCATCACGGCGGACCGCAGAGCGTTCACCGCGGCCGCGTCGTCGGGGGGCACCTCCGGCCCGTCGGGCTGGAGGGAGGACAGTTCCGGCATGGTCTTTAGCATAACTCATTACCCTTTCTAAGGAAAGCCAAGGGGCGCCTTCCGTCCCGGGTCACCCATATGAGTGAGGACGCGGCCGAAAGTGACGCGCCTGACCGCGTACGGACGGGACCGTGTCCGGATGGGATCGCAAGTGCTCAGCCTGCGTGTGGACGGGGAGCTGCTGGAGCGCATTCGGCAGCACGCAGCAAAACGCGGAATGAGCGTCCAGGACTATGTGGTCCGGACGCTCATTCGCGAGGATTTCGACGAGCGGTTCAAGTCCTCCGTCGACGAGACGGAGAAGCTGGGAGTCCGCTGGCCGGCTACTTGACCCCGAGTGCCTGCTCGATCGGGTCGAGCAGGAAGTAGACCAGGAAGCAGAAGCCGACCGCGTTCAGCAGCCAGGGGATCTCCTTGACCCGGCCGGTCGCCGCGCGCAGCAGGATGAAGGCCAGGACGCCGATCCCGATGCCGTTGGTGATGCTGTAGGTGAACGGCATCGAGATGATCGTCAGGAACGCCGGGATGCCGATGGTGGGGTCGCCCCAGTCGATGTCCCGCACGTTCGAGGCCATGATCAGGAAGCCGACGACCACCAGCGCGGGCGTCGCGGCCTGCGAGGGGACGACGGTCGCCAGCGGCGTGAAGATCAGCGCGAGCAGGAAGAGACCGCCGGTCATCAGGTTCGCGAGGCCGGTACGGGCGCCCTCGCCGACACCGGCGGTGGACTCCACGAAGCAGGTGTTGGCGGAGGCGGAGCCGAAGCCGCCGCCCGCGACCGCGATGCCGTCGACCATCAGGATGCGGCCCATGCCCGGCAGCTGGCCGGTCTCGTTGTCCAGCAGACCGGCCTCCTCGCCGACGCCGATGATGGTGCCCATCGCGTCGAAGAAGCCGGAGAGCAGCACGGTGAAGACGAACAGGCAGCCGGTCAGCACGCCGACTTCCTGGAAGCCGCCGAAGAGGCTGATCTGACCGATCAGCCCGAAGTCCGGGGTGTCGATGATCTTTTCCGGAACGTTGGGGACCGCCAGGCCCCAGGACGCGTCCGGGATCTCGACGAGGGCGTTGATGACGACCGCGACGACGGCCATCGAGACCATGCCGATCAGGATCGCGCCCCTGACCTTGCGCACGATCAGGACGAACATCAGCGCCAGCCCGATGACGAAGACCAGCACCGGCCAGCCCTTGAGCTGGCCGCCCTGCCCCAGGCCCATCGGGACGGTGGTGTGCGCGGCGTCCGGGTTACGGGTCACGAAGCCCGCGTCGACCAGGCCGATCAGCGAGATGAACATGCCGATGCCGATGGCGATGGCCCGCCGCAGCCCGTTGGGGATCGCGTCCATCACCCGCTGCCGCAGACCCGAGGCGACCAGGAGCATCAGCACCAGACCCGCGAGCACGACCATGCCCATCGCGTCCGGCCAGCTCATCTTGGGGGCGAGCTGCAGCGACACCACGGCGTTGATACCGAGGCCGGCGGCGATGGCGATCGGGACATTGCCGATGAGGCCCATCAGGACCGTGCTCAGTCCGGCCATCAGCGCGGTGGCGGTGACCAGCTGGGCGTTGTCGAGCTGATGGCCGAACTTATCCACTCCGGCGCCGAGGATGATCGGGTTCAGCACGATGATGTAGGCCATCGCGAAGAACGTCGCCAGACCGCCGCGCAGTTCGCGGCTGACCGTCGACCCCCGCTCGGAGATCTTGAAGAAGCGGTCGAAGCCGTTCTTGGGAGGCTTCGGACCTGGGTCGTTGAGGGTGTCGACCGGCGTGGTGGCCGAGGGGGACATGCGGGGACCTCAGTCGGACGGGCCTGGGCAGGCGCGGGGGCCCGAGGGCCCGGAACATGTACAGAAGGAGAAAGAACTGGATCAGGTTGGAGGAAGAGACGATCCAAACCAGCCGTATCCAGAAAGGTTCAGTATGAATAAACAATGCGTTGATCGCTATCTCCGCGCGTAGACCCTTGGGGCACATGGCCCTGGGCTTTTGGCCCACGCCCGCCCCACGCCCGCCCCACCCCGCTCCCGGCAACCGGCCGCTGCCCACCGCCGCCCGCGGAGCGCTCATCCGGCCCCCGTAAGCTGAGCACCATGTGGAAGAAGTCCGAACTGCGCGAGGCCCCGGCGCCTCTCGAGGGCCCCGTCGTCGGCACGATCACCGGCGGCACCATCATCTGGTTCGTGCTCTTCCTCGGCCAGCTCCCCTTCTACGGCTGGTTCGCCGACAACGGCCACTCCTGGTGGGTGTGGACCTGCCTGGCCGGCGGCGGCCTGGGCCTGGTGGGCATCTGGTACGTCCGCGGACGCGATGCCGCCCTCAAGCGCGCCGCGGCGGCCGACCGCTCCTGAACACCGCGGCGCCCTCCCCCGGCGGTCCGCGCTCTCGGCCCACCCGCCCGGCCAGCGGGTGAAGTGCGCATTCCGCCCGTAACGTCGAGGACATGACGGAGCGGGCGAGGACCGACGTCGAGCAGTCCGGGCCGGGTGGTGAGCCCGCCCGGCGGGCAGCTCGGGAACCGGTCAACCCCGGACTGACCACCGCCGAGGTCACGGAGCGGGTCGCCCGGGGCGAGGTCAACGACGTCCCCGTACGGTCCTCCCGCTCGGCCGCCGAGATCGTCCGCGCCAATGTCTTCACCCGCTTCAACGCGATCATCGGCGTGCTCTTCGTGATCATCCTGGTCGTCGGCCCGATCCAGGACGGCCTGTTCGGGTTCGTGATCGTCGCCAACACCGGCATCGGCATCGTCCAGGAGCTGCGCGCCAAGAAGACCCTGGACAACCTGGCGGTCATCGGCGAGGCCAGACCGACCGTCCGGCGCGACGGGGTCACCGAGGAGATCCCCACCTCCGCGGTGGTGCTCGACGACATCATCGAACTCGGGCCCGGCGACAAGGTCATCGTCGACGGCGAGGTGCGGGAGAGCGACAGCCTGGAGATCGACGAGTCACTGCTGACCGGCGAGGCCGATCCGGTCCTCAAGAAGCCCGGCGAGCAGGTGATGTCCGGCAGCTTCGTGGTCGCGGGCGGCGGCGCCTTCACCGCGACCAAGGTCGGCCGGCAGGCGTACGCGGCGCAGCTCGCCGAGGAGGCCAGCCGGTTCACCCTGGTCCACTCCGAACTGCGGAGCGGCATCAGCCAGATCCTCAAGTACGTGACCTGGATGATGATCCCGACCGCGATCGGCCTGATCCTCAGCCATCTGCTCACCCTCGGGCTGCCGGGCGACGCGGCGATCCGCCGGATGGTCGCCGGGATCGTGCCGATGATCCCGGAAGGCCTGGTGCTGCTCACCTCCGTCGCCTTCGCGATCGGCGTCATCCGGCTCGGCCGCAAGAAGTGCCTGGTCCAGGAGCTGCCCGCGATCGAGGGCCTGGCCCGGGTCGATGTGGTCTGCCTGGACAAGACCGGCACGCTCACCGAGGGCGGCATGGACGTCAACGGGCTGCGGACGCTCGACGGCGAGGAGGCCTACATCCGGCAGGTGCTGGGCGCACTCGGCGAGTCCGATCCGCGGCCCAACGCCTCCCTGCAAGCGATCATCGAGGAGTATCCGGCGGACGGCGGCTGGCGCTGCACCCAGTCGCTGCCGTTCTCCTCCGCCCGGAAATACAGCGGCGCGTCCTTCAACGGCCCGGACGGCGAGAGCAGCACCTGGCTGCTCGGCGCCCCGGACATCCTGCTGCCCTCCGGCGACCAGCGGCTCGCCGAGACCGACGCGCTCAACGCGCAGGGCCTCCGCGTCCTGCTGCTGGCCCGCGCCGAACGGGAACTGGACGACCCCGAGGTCACCCGGGGCGTCCGGCCCACCGCGCTGGTCGTCCTGGAGCAGCGGCTGCGCCCGGACGCCCCCGACACCCTGCACTACTTCGAGGAGCAGGGCGTCCGGGCCAAGGTGCTCTCCGGCGACAACGCGGTGTCGGTCGGCGCGGTGGCCGGCAAGCTGCGACTGCCGGGCGCGGACGCACCGGTGGACGCGCGCGAACTGCCCGGCGAACGGGACGCGATGGCGGCCGAGATCGAAGAGGGCGCGGTGTTCGGCCGGGTCACCCCGCAGCAGAAGCGGGACATGGTCGCCGCGCTGCAGTCGCGCAGCCACAACGTCGCGATGACCGGCGACGGCGTCAATGACGTGCTGGCCCTCAAGGACGCCGACATCGGCGTCGCGATGGGCTCCGGCTCCGAGGCGACCCGCGCCGTAGCCCAGATCGTCCTCCTCAACAACAGCTTCGCCACACTCCCGTCGGTCGTCGCCGAGGGCCGCCGGGTCATCGGCAACATCACCCGTGTCGCCACCCTCTTCCTCACCAAGACGGTCTACTCCGTCCTGCTGGCGATCCTGGTGGCCTGCTGGCAGATCCCCTACCCCTACCTGCCGCGCCACCTGACCCTGCTCTCCACCCTGACCATCGGCATCCCCGCGTTCTTCCTGGCCCTGGCCCCCAACAAGGAACGCGCCCGCCCCCACTTCGTCCGCCGGGTGATGCGCTACGCGATCCCGTCCGGCCTCATCACGGGCGCCGCCGCCTTCGTCACCTACCTGCTCGCCCGCAGCTACTACACCGGCCCGGACGCACTGCCCGCCGAGACCAGCGCGGCGACCCTGACCCTCTTCCTCACCGCGATGTGGGTCCTGGCGATCATCGCCCGCCCCTACACCTGGTGGCGGATCGCCCTGGTCCTGGCCATGGGCCTGGCCTTCCTCATCGTCCTGGCCACCCCCTGGCTGCAGACCTTCTTCGCACTGCGGCTGGTCGGCACGACGATGCCCTGGGCGGCGGTCGGCATCGCGGTGGTGGCGGCGGTGCTGCTGGAACTCACCTGGCGGTGGGTGGCCCGGCGGTTCCCGGCCTGAGCCCCCGCCCACACCCGGGAACGGCGTACCGGCCCCCGGGAAGGGCGTATCGGCCGGGAGCGACTTATCGACCCAGAAAGGATGTACCGGCCCGGGAGGTACGTATCGGCCCGGTCACAGAAACCGGCCCGGCATGGTATCCCCCTCGCCTCCCGCCTACTCTCCGCCCATGACCTTCAACCCGCGGGACCTCCCATACGAGGTGCTGGCCCGCACCCACCACTCCCACCACTACCACTCCGGCGACAGCTCCTACGGTGCCGGCGACGGCGTCCTCGACTGGTGGGAGTGGCTGATCCTGGTCGTCGGCGCGGTCGCGGTGATCTGGGCACTGGTGAGGAAGTTCAGCTCGGACTGAGCGACCGCCGGCCTCGGACTGAGCTGACGACGCCGACAGCGGCAGCCGGCCGGCCGGCCCTATGCCTCACGCCCGTCCACGCAGCCCGACGAGCGCTCGGCCGCACACAGCCGCGCACCCCTGCTGTCCGCGACGCGGCGCACATCCCTCAGGGAATCGGTCAGCCCACGGGCCAGGAACCGGAGTTCCCGGTTGCTCACCCGCTGACAGCCGAGCAGGTCGTCCGCATGACCGGTGAGGTCATCCGCCATTTCGAGCTGCAGAGACTCGATTTCGTCGGCAACCCGGGAGACATAGCCCGTGCCGTCCCCCAGGAGATAGCAGGGGTTGCCGTCGCCGTTGGACCATGGCAGGAGGCGTACGGAGTCGGGGTGTTCGAGCGCACCGTCGCCTTCGGACGAAGGTTCGAAATGCTTCGCGATATCGTCATTCACGTCGTCGACCTCATCGGGGCTGATGACCATGCCCCCGGGCCGTTGCAGCGGTCGCGGGGGTCTTTCCGTCCTCACTCAGCATTGCCGAAGAAATACGCTGGGCACACGCCGCACGCGTCACCAAAGTCAGCCAGTGGACAGCGAGTTGAAGGTGTGTTCGAGCAATGGAGCTGAACAACGAGGACGACGACCGGGCCACCCCGCGCACAGTGCTCGGGCGACGCCTGCGCCGCATGCGGGAAACCGCGAACCTGTCGCAACGCGCCCTCGCCGACAAGGTCGGCTACCCGCACACCTACATCAGCCGGGTGGAGCGGGGCGAGCAACTGCCCTCGGAGGCACTCACCGAGGACCTGGACACGCATTTCGCCACGGACGGGCTCCTCGCCGAGTTGCTGTCCATGGCTCTGGACGCCTCGATTCCCGATTATGGCCGAGCCGTCGTGGAACGCGAGGGCAAAGCGGCCCGCATTCAGGTTTTCGGCAGCAGCCTGATCCCGGGACTCCTGCAGACCGAGGACTATGCGCACGCCTTGTTCCGCGAGTCACTACCCGGCGAATCCGAGGAACGGACGAACGAGCGGGTCGCCACGCGAATGCGCCGCCAACGTCGGCAGTTGAGCCGTCCCAGGTCGCAGTCCAGGTACTTCCGTTCAGCCAGGGGGAACACCCCATGCTGGGCGGCAGCCTGAGCCTGCTCACCTTCCGCAACGGATCCACGACGGGATACGTCGAGAGCTTCTTTTCGGGGGAGTTGCTGGAATCGCCGGATAAGGTTCTTGCGCTTACGCACATGTTTGACGTTGCCCGCTCCAAGGCTCTGCCGGAGCATGAATCCCTCGCCCTGATTCGCGATTACCTGAGAAGGTACGAGGATGAAGATGATTCCTGACGCGTCCACACTGCCCGACTGGCGCAAGTCCAGCTACAGCAACGGGCAAGGAGCCGAGTGCATCGAGGTGGCCGACGGCTTCCCCGGCGCCGTACCGGTGCGCGACTCCAAGAACCCGCACGGGCCCGCGTGCGTCTTCCCCGAGGCGGGCTGGCTCTCCTTCGTCGCCGCGGTCAAGGACGGCGCGTTCGGCAACTGACGCGCGCGGCGCAGTACGCAACGAAAGGTCAGCCCCCGCCGGCCAGAGCGCAGGGAAGGCGGGGGCCTCCTTCGTACGTGCGGGTCCACAGCACGTACCGGCCGGGAGCCCGGCGTCCACGGCCTGGGTTCAGCTGATCGTGTCCACCGGCGGGCAGCTGCGGTCGCCTTCGTGCCTCGATCGCCGAGCCGCCGGCGGGCGGCCCCGTCGCTACAGGGCCGCCCGGTGATCCCCCCTCAGTCGAACCAGCGTGCCCGCGCCAGCTCGTCGCCCCGTTCCGGGTCCTCCAGGAGGGCCGCGACCTCGAAGCGGCGGGGCCACTGGGCCGTGGCCCAGGCCAGGCCGGCCGCCACGCCCTCCAGGGTCGCGGCGTGCAGGGTGCCGTCGGGCGTGTAGCGCCAGTCCAGTTCGGCGGTGTCGTCCGGGCCGTCGCCGACGAGCAGTTCCTCGTGCTCCTGGTACGCCTCGGGGGTGGCGGCGCCCAGCAGGACGCGTACGGCCTCGGGGACCTCGTGCCGGACGCCCTCGGAGCGCACCTCGGCGCTGACCGCCTCGCTCAGCCGCCGCACCTGCAACAGCTCCGCCAGCTCGGCGGCGCGGGCCGGGCGGACCGGCAGCAGGGCGAGGCCGGCCGCCAGCGGGACCAGGTCCGGGGCGTCGGCGACCACGGCGTCGGCCGCGTCGACCACCTGGACTTCCTGGTCGCGCACGGTCCGCAGTTCGTCCGGGAGGGTCACCTGGTCGGGGTCCAGGTCCGCCAGCAGGCCGTAGAGCGCGTGCAGCTGTGCGGCGCCGACGGTCAGGTCCGGGTCGGCGAGCCGGGCCAGCAGCTCCGCGGCGCCGCCCGGCTCGTCGAGGAGCGCGGAGACCGAGGTCCGTACGCCGAGGGCCCGCAGCACCTGCGCATCGACGTCGCCCGCGTCCGCCGACTCGTACAGCCCGGCCAGCAGCGGATCGCCGCCCGCCGAGCGCAGACCGGCGGGCCGGCGCCCGTCCAGCACCGGGTGTCCGCGCAGCCACCAGGCGGTGTAGGGGCGGACGGATTCGGTGGTGCCGTCGGGGAGCAGGACGCGCACGGGCGCGGTCAGCGCGTCGCGCAGCGGGGGCTGGGACAGCATCGCCAGCACCTGCGGCCAGGCGTCGTCATCGACCAGATCGAGGTCGCGCACCGCCACCAGCTCGGTCACCACCGGCGGGACGGGGGTCTCCGGCAGCGCGTCGAGGATGTCCTCGCACCACACATCCACCGCGTCCAGCAGCCCGACGTCGTCCGGCTCGGCGAAGTCGCCCTCCCGCGGCTCCATTTCGTCCGGGTCGAGCACCACATCGGTGGCCCGCACCAGCGCGAAGGCGGCCATGACGCCCACGGCCGTCAACGGCTGCTCGCCCCACCGCTCGGCCAACTCCGCGTCACAGGCCGCGATTTCGCCCTCCCGGATGACGCGCTCGAAGGCGCTGCCCGGGAACACCAGCTCACCCGCCGGCGCCAGCTCACCGTCCTCGTCGGGCAGTGCGAGCGCCCCGAGCCAGGGCTCGTCGCCCGGTGTGAGGTTGGCGTCCCGGACCAGGCCGAGCACCGTCTCCGCCAGCTCCTCGGCGCCCAGCGGGGCACCCGGCCCGCCGCCCAGCTCGTCGGCGAAGACGTCATACGCGTCCTCGTCGGCCTCCAGCGAATTCGCCACCGCCGCCCGCACCTGGGGCGTGGTCAGCACGGCGCGCGGGAAGGCCGGGGTGGCGCCCAGCTTCTCCAGCAGCGGGTGCACCGCGTCGGGGTGGGCGACCTTCAGGCCGAGCCGGGCGAGCGTACGGTGCCGTGCCGCGGCGTCCTCGTCGGAGCCGCCGCCGGGCAGCGGCAGCAGCACCTGACGCGGACCGATCGTGGTCCGTACGCTGCCCTGCGCCCCGCCGGCCCCCTGGCCGGACGTGCCCGCCAGCGGCACCGGCAGCCCGCTGAGCCGGTCCGGGTCGGTACCGGCCAGCGCGTCATAGAGCCGCCACCACCAGCCGGGGGACCGTTCGACGCCCGCCAGCCGGTCGATCATCTCGCCGAGCGGCACCCGGGCCACGCCCAACGCCCGCAGCTCCGGCCGGCGTTCGAGCCCGGCCGGCAGCAGGCTGGGGAACAGCTCGGCCAGCACGCCCACGGCCGCCGCGCCCGCTCCCTCCACCAACTCGGCATCCACCGGGCGCAGGACGTAGCGGTCCACCCCGCCGTCGCCCGCGTCCCACTCGTCCGCCGCCGACACCTCGGGCTCGGCCGGCCGGCCGCCGGCCGGTGCGCCCGCGCTCGGCAGGAAGCGCACCCGCGGCAGCAGTTCCAGCACCTGCCGGCGCAGCTCCCCGTCCAGACCGCCCTTGCCCAGCGGGCCCGGCACCAGATCGAGGGTGCCGACGGACACCGGCTGCCAGTCGCCCAGCAGCGCCGCGTACGTCGCGGCCGCCCGCCCCACCAGGAAGTCCGTCAGCGGGCCCGGCGCGACATGCCGGCGGGTCGGCTCCAGCGGGAACGACGCGATCAGCAGCGCGGGCAGCCCCAGCGGCTCATCCGTCGGCGTCGGCGCGTGCACCACCGCCGCCGTCCCCGGCCGCACCGGTGCGCCCTCGCCGTCCACGGGCACCGCCCAGGTCACCGACCAGGCCGGCCGCAGCCGCTCCTCGACCGGCCGGTCCGCGAGCAGCGCCGGGTCCAGCGGACCGCCGTCGCTCGCCACCCGCCAGCGGGTGGCGCCCCGCTCACTGTCCTCGATCAGGACGTACGGGCCGTCCTGGCTGCGCCGCAACTCCCGTACGCCCTCCGGGGTCTCGACCACGACCTCGGCCAGCCCCGGCAGCGTCAGCAGCAGCGCCGCGTCGATCCCGTTCAGCAGCCGCTCGGCGAGATCCTGCGCGGCGACGTCCCGCAGCGGCAGCACGACGGCGGTGTCATACCCCTCGGGCGCGCCGCCCTCCGCGGGCAGCGGCAGCCGCAGCAGCGGGACATGTCCGTCCCGGCGGCGCAACTCACCGCCCAGACCGGGGCTGTGCGCGGCCACCTCCTCCGCCAGCGCCCGCGCCTCGGCCAGCGACCAGCGGACCCCGCCGGTCCGGCCCACCAGCGCCGGCTCGTCACTCACCGACAGCACCGCGGCGAAGCCCACACCGAACCGGCCGACCGCGCCGGCCGCCACACTGGACTCCCGCTTCGCGGAGGCCCGCAGCGTCGACAGCGACTCGACGCCGGTGGCGTCCAGCGGGGCGCCGGTGTTGGACGCGACGAGTACGGCGGGCGCGTCGCCGTTGGCCGCGTGCAGGGTCAGCCGGAGCCGGCCGGGGACGCCGGCGCGGGCCGCCGCGTCCGCCGCGTTCTGCGCCAGCTCCACGGCGAGCCGGTCGCGGTAGCCGCCGAGCGCGAGGTCCTCCTCGGCGTTGGCATCCTCCCGGAACCGGGCCGGCGAGGCGGCCCAGGCATCCAGCACGCCACGCCGCAGCCGGGCCGTCCCGAACGGGTCTCCGGCTGCGCCTCGCACCCACGACGTCGCTGTCACTGTCCGTCTCCCTTAACCGTGTCGGTGGGCCGACGGTATCGCCCCACGTTGTCGGGTGGCCCGCCGCGCCCTGTTTCCCCGCCTGTCGGCGGGAGGGGGGTGTGTATGGGGTGGGGCCCCGGTCTGTGGTGGGTGCCGGTGGCGGGGCCTCCGGGGTGGGTGTTCGGACTGCTTCGCTTTACGTCCGAACACCCACCCCTCCGGCCCCACCCCCTCCCGTACGCGATGGAACCCCACCCCGGTGGGGGTGAAGAAAACAAAAGACCTGTACCTCGGCCGCACCACGACGCGGCCGAACCACTGGTCTTTAAAAACCCTCACCCCCACCGGACGGGGGCCGCCATCCGGACGGGAGGGGGGGGCCGGAGGGGCGGGTTTCCGGACGTAAAGCGAAGCAGTCCGGAAACCCGCCCCCGGAGGCCCGCACCCGTCACCCACCACCAACAACAAGCGGCCCCCGCCCAAACACCCCCACCCCCGCCGACAGGCGAAAACAGAAGAGGCACGGCGGGCCACCCGACAACGTGGGAAGCGGGGCTACAAGCCCTCAGCTGTGGCCGAGCTCCTCGGCCGGCCCGGTCTCCTCGACCGACCCCCCATCCCGCTCGGGACGCAACGACAACGGCTCGACAACGGTCTCGTCCACAACCGGCGCGGCCGGCCGCGGCGGTTTAGGCATGACGGCAGCCTCGGAATGCGCTCCGCACCCGTACGCGAGGGACACCACCCGCCCGTCCGCCGGGGAGAACTCGTTGGCGCAGACGCCGAACGCCTGGCCCAGGGAGCCGGGCAGCTGGGTGAGGAAGCCGCAGGTCACGCAGGTGGCGGGGGCCGCCTGGGCCATGGCGGTCTTGGCGCCGTAGGCCTCTTCCCAGCGGTCGGCGGCGGTGTGCAGGCCGTAGCGGGACAGTACCCGGGCACGGCGCATGCCCAGTTCCTCGGCGACCGCCGCGATGCTGCCGCGCTCGGGGGCGGGCTGGACGGCGGGCGAGCCCGGGAGGACGTCCGCCTCCTCGGAGTCGGCGACCTCGGCGGCCATGCCCTCGGCGACCGGGGAATTCGGCGGCGGGATGTCCTCGCCGGTGAAGCCGGGCTCCAGGCGCAGGTCGTCGGCCTCGGTGGGCAGCAGGTCGCCGGGGCCCATGTCGCCGGGGCGCAGCCGCTCGCTCCACGGGACCCACTCCGGCGCGAGGAGGGCGTCGGGGCCGGGCAGCAGGGCCACCTCGTCGAGCGTGACGATCTTGGCGCGGGAGGCCCTGGCGACCGTCGCGGCCCAGCGCCAGCCCCGGTAGCCGGGCTCGTTGCAGGCGAAGAGGTGGGTGACGACGCGGTCCCCGTCGGCGACGACATCGATGTGCTCGCCGACCATGCCGGGCAGTGCGGCTTCCTCCGCCGCCGCCCGGGCGAGGTCGACCGCCTCGGCGCACAGGCGGTCAGGGGTACGGCTTCGCATCGCAGCACTCACAAGAATCGATTCTCTCTTCTACGCCGTCTCACGAGTGCGCCAGCCGGAGCTGTCCTTGTCCTGTCCGGACGACCGGCGGTGCCGGGGCGGGCGGAGCGGACCAGGGGACCGCGTCGACGTCCGCGCCCGGTCGTTTCGGTCGAGCGCACCTCTTACGTCCCATTCTGCGGGATCGCGATGAGGCACGCGGCCAAGAACGACCGCCGGTGGCGCGCTACACACGCTACCCCTTCAACGGTGGACGACCCCTCGGTGGGAGCGGCAAATGTCCACGGCCGCGACCGCGGGCCGGTACGCCCCGCGCGGCAGGGGGGAGAAAGTGCCCTCTCCTGGGCGAGTTGGGGCACTATGGCCGGGTGGCTGCCGCACGGGCGTCGAAGATGTCGAAGGTGTCGAAGACATCAGGGAAGTCGTCACGGTCCTCGCGCGCATCGACGCGCGGCGGGGACGGGCACAACCGGGCCCGCGGGGCGGGACGGGCCGTCGGACGTGCGCTGCACCGGCCGTTCACCGGTGCGGCACGCGGGGTGCGGCGCGCCACGCATGCGCACGGCGCCGGGGAGTCGGGCCTGGGCAAGCTGATCGAACTGCATGCGGTGAACGCGGCCGGGGACATGATGATCACCGTCGCGCTGGCCTCCACGGTGTTCTTCGCGGTGCCGACGAATGAGGCGCGGGGCCGGGTGGCGCTGTATCTGGCGGTCACCATGGCGCCGTTCGCCCTGCTCGCACCGGTGGTCGGGCCGCTGCTGGACCGGGTGCCGCACGGCCGCAGGGCGGCGATGGCGGGCTCGATGCTGGCGCGGGCGCTGCTGGCGCTGACGATGTCCGGCGCGGTCGCCACCGGGGGGCTGGAGCTGTATCCGGCGGCGCTCGGTGTGCTGGTGGCGTCGAAGGCGTACGGGGTGGTCCGCAGCGCGGTGGTGCCGCGGTTGCTGCCGCCGCGGATTTCGCTGGTCAAGGCCAATTCACGGGTGACGCTCGCGGGACTGCTGGCCACGGGGCTGGCGGCTCCGGCGGGGGCCGGGCTGCATCTGATCGGGCCGAGCTGGCCGCTGTACGGGGCGTGCGTGGTGTTCGCGGCCGGTACGGCCTTGTCGTTCACGCTGCCGCACAAGGTCGACTCGGCGAAGGGCGAGGGCCGGGCCCGGCTGGCGTCCCGGGACGCGGCGCGGCAGGCGGACGGTGGGCGGAAGCCCGGGCTGCGGACGGTCGGGCCGTCGGTGCTGCACGGTCTGCAGGCCAATGCCTGTCTGCGGGCGCTCTCCGGTTTCCTGACGTTCTTCCTGGCCTTCCTGCTGCGTGAGCATCCGCTGGGCGGGCTGGGTCCGGCGGCCTCGCTCGGGCTGGTGGTGGTCGCGGCCGGTACCGGCAATGCGCTGGGGACGGCGGTCGGCGCCTGGCTGAAGGCCCGCGGGCCGGAGCGGATCATCGCGGCGATGCTGGGGCTGGCGCTCTGCGCGACGGTGCTGGCGGCGGTGTTCTACCAGGCGGTGGCGGTGGTCGTGGTGACCGCCGCGGCGGCCTGCGCGGGGCTGTGCCAGGCGCTGGCGAAGCTGTCGCTGGACGCCATGATCCAGCGCGATGTGCCGGAGGAGGTGCGGACCTCCGCCTTCGCCCGGTCCGAGACGGCGCTGCAGATGTCGTGGGTGGTGGGCGGCGCGATCGGGATTTCGCTGCCGCTGGTCGGCACGCTGGGGATGGCGGTGGCCGCGGGGCTGGTGGCGGTGGGCGTGGTGCTGGCCGTACGGGGACTGCTGAGCGCGGCCCGGCGGGGCGGTACGCGGAGCTCTCGGGTGGTCTGACCGGCGACGGGCAACGCGGCACGCCGCACCCGGGCGTGGCGTGAGCTGAGGCGCCAGATAGCCTGCCCGTATGACCGCTGCGTTGATCTCCTGGGGCAAGGGCCGCCGCGCCGCTGCCGCCATCGGTGCCGTGTCCCTGGGTCTCATCACCCTCTCCGCCTGCGAGAAGCCGACCGCGCTCGCGACCGTGACCGTCGGTTCGTCGACCGTGACGGCCGAGGCCACCCCCGGGTGCGACGGTGACGGCAAGGTCCTCTCCAAGAAGGACATCTCGGCCTGCCTGACCAAGAAGGGCGGCAAGACGATCACCGTCCGCCCCGGTGAGAAGGTGCGCGTCGGCGTCGACCCGGAGGTCGCCAAGTCCGGCTGGATCGTCATCGGTGCCGGCCCCGTCATGCGTGAGCCCAGCAAGGGGACGTACCGCAGCTTCGACGCGGACACGCTCTTCATGCAGCAGAACCCGCAGACCGGCCAGACCACGTACTCCAAGGACGTCACCCTCCAGGTCGCCGAGCTGGGCGCCGGCGAGGGCCCCAAGACGATGTGGCACTTCACGCTGAAGCAGGAGAACTAGGGCGCGCGGGCCGCATGATGCGGGTGCTGGTCGTCACGGCGGTGGCCGCCGAGCGGGACGCGGTGTGTGCCGCGGCGGAGCCCTGTGAAGGGATGACGCTGCCCGGTGGCCATGAGCTGCGACGGGCGGCCGGCCTTCCGGTGGCGCTCGATGCGCTGGCCGCCGGTGTCGGTCCGGCCGCCGCGGCCGCCGGTACGGCCACCGCGCTGACCGCCGCCGCGCTCGCCGGGCAGCCGTACGACCTGGTGGTCTCGGCCGGAATCGGCGGCGGTTTCTCCCCCGGTCCCGGCTCCGGCGCGCCGCTGGGGTCGGTGGTGGTCGCGGACGCGATCGTCGCGGCCGACCTCGGCGCGGAGAGCCCCGACGGGTTCGTCCCGGTCACCGAACTCGGCTTCGGCACGGTCGTGCACCGCCCCGACCCGGCGCTGGTGCGGGCCGTCGCGGCGGCGTCCGGCGCGGCGGTCGGCCCCGTCGTCACCGTCTCGACGGTCACCGGCAGCGCGGACCGCGCCGCCGAGCTGGCGGAACGTCACCCGGGGGCGCGGGCCGAGGCGATGGAGGGTTTCGGGGTCGCCGAGGCGGCCGCCGCCCACGGGGTGCCGGTGCTGGAGATCCGTACGATCTCCAATGCCGTCGGCCCCCGCGACCGCGCCGCCTGGCGCATCGGCGAGGCCCTCACCGCGTTGACCGGTGCCTTCCGTACGCTTCCCGGAGCCCTGACGGCCACCGCCGGACCGGCCCCGGAACCGCACCACCCCTGAGGAGGACCCCGTGACCCGGCCGCTGAACATCGCGTACTCGCCGTGCCCGAACGACACCTTCGTCTTCGATGCGCTGGCGCACGGCCGCGTCCCCGGCGCGCCGGAGCTGGCGGTCACCTTCGCCGATATCGACATCACCAACGGCATGGCCGAGCGCGGTGAGTTCGATGTGCTGAAGGTGTCGTACGCGGTGCTGCCGTGGGTGCTCAAGGAGTATGCGCTGTTGCCCTGCGGCGGGGCGCTGGGGCGCGGCTGCGGGCCGCTGGTGCTGACCCGGGAGCCGGGCGCGGCCGCGGATCTGGCGGGCAAGACGGTCGCGGTGCCCAGTGAGCGGTCCACCGCGTATCTGCTGTTCCGGCTGTGGGCGGCGGCCGAGGTGCCGGGCGGTGTCGGGGAGATCGTGGTGCTGCCGTTCCACGAGATCATGCCGGCCGTCCGCGACGGCAAGGTCGATGCGGGCCTGGTCATTCACGAGGCGCGCTTCACGTACCAGAACTACGGCCTGTCCTGCCTGGCCGACATGGGCGAGCACTGGGAGCACACCACCGGTCTGCCGATCCCGCTGGGCGCGATCATCGCCAAGCGGTCTCTGGGCGAGGGGGCGTTGCGCGGCCTCGCGGCGGCGATCCGCAGCTCGGTCCTGATGGCCTGGGACGATCCGGAGGCGTCCCGGCCGTATGTCCTGGAGCACGCCCAGGAGATGGACCCGAAGGTCGCCGACCAGCACATCGGGCTGTACGTCAATGAGTTCACCGCCGACCTCGGCGAGGACGGCTATGCCGCGGTGCGCGGGCTGCTCACCCGCGCCGCGGCCGAGGGGCTGGTTCCGCCCCTCGGCCGCGATGCGTTGAGCTTTGTGTGAGTGGGCCGGGTGTGCCGGCCGGGGCCGCGGGTGACGTCCGGATACGGAGGCCCGCGGCCGGCCCGTCAGACGTCGAGCTGGTCGGCGACGGCGCGCAGCATGCCGGCGATCTTGGCGCCATGCACCTTGTCCGGGTAACGGCCGCGTTCGAGCTGCTGGGTGACGTTCTCCAGGAGCGTGGTGAGGTCCTGGACGATCGAGGCGAGTTCGTCGGGCTTGCGGCGCTGCGCCGCGGCCACCGAGGGTGCGGGGTCGAGGAGTGTCACGGTCAGCGCCTGATCGCCGCGCTGGCCCGCGACGACGCCGAATTCGACGCGCTGGCCAGGCTTGAGTGCGGCTACGCCGTCGGGCAGCACCGACGAGTGCACGAAGACGTCACCGCCGTCATCGCGGGAGAGAAAGCCGAAGCCCTTCTCACTGTTGAACCACTTGACCTTGCCGGTAGGCACGTCTGTCCTCGTCCTCGTACTCGTTGGAAAAAACTGGGCCGGGTCTACTGCGGAACTGCGGGCTGGCTCCCCTCCGCCCGGCGGGGCCGGGAAGGGGAGAGGTCTGGAGAGCAATGCAGCGGGCCGCAGGACCCGCCACCCCAAGGCTAATGGTCCCAAGGCCGGTGACAAGACGCCGCCGGGTGGATCCTCCGTGCTTCTGGCCCGGACTTACCCTGGTCAGGTGTCTGACGAAACTCCCCTTGCCGGGGATCTGCTGGTCCGAATCGGCGCGATCATGTTCCTAGTTGGCGCAGCGGCCACTCTCGCCACGGTGGCCCCGCTGTTCCTCGGGACCGATCCGCTGCCGTCCGTCTTCTACGCGGTGTGCATGCTGATGGGCGCCGGTTTTCTGGTCGCGGCGGCCGGAGTGATCCGTTCCGTGGTCGCTCAGCGCCGTCAGGTGGCGGCGGCTTCGCCCCCGTCAGCGCCCTCGGCGACATAGCGCGCCAGCCAGGACGGAAACTCCGTCAGGTTGTTGAGCACCACCTCGGCGCCGGCCGCGCGCAGCTCCGTGGCGTCGCACGGGCCGGTGGCGACCGCGACGGCCAGTGCGCCGGCGGTGTGCGCCCCGACGATGTCGCCGGTGTGGTCGCCGACGTAGATCTGCGCGTCGTGCTTGCGCAGCGCCTCGGCCTTGCCCTCCGCCCACAGGGAGCCGAAGAGGGCGTCCACGTCGAGGCCGAGGTGCGACAGGTGCAGCTTGGCGTTGGGCTCGTATTTGGCGGTCACCACGAGCGTCCGGCCGCCCGCCGAGCGGACCGCGCCGAGGGCCTCCCGGGCGCCGGGCAGGGCGGTCGTCGCCGTGACCGCCTGGGCCGGATACAGCGCACGGTAGAGGTCGGCGGTCTCCGCCACCCGCTCCGCGGGGAACCACCGCCTGATCTCCTCCTCCAGCGGCGGCCCCAGCCGGCTCACGGCGAGGTCGGCGTCGACGAAGGTGCCGGTCCGGGCGGACAGCTCGTGATAGGCGGCCCTGATGCCGGGGCGGGAGTCGATCAGCGTCATGTCGAGGTCGAAGCCGACCGTCAGGGAGTGCGCAGCCATGCCTGCCATTGTGCCCGCGGCGGCGGGGCGGTCAGGAGGGGCGTGGGGCCCTGCCGTATGGGACCTCCGGCCGGACCTGCCGGACGGCGCCGCGGGGCGCGGTCACGGAAGCGCGTGACCGGGCCGGGTGAGCCGTGGTGCGCCCGGCGGCGCCGTACGCGGCTGTCTCACTGCGGTGTGCGCCGCATCCGCCACACCAGGAACAGCGCCGAGACGACGGCCGCCACCCGCGCCGTCCCCGGCAGCGCGTCCAGCATTTCCTGCCCCAGCCGGCCCTGCGCGAGGGGCTCGCCCCACCGCCCGTCGAACCGGCCCCACAGCCACACCACCAGACCGCCGACGACGGTGCCCGGCACACCGAGCGCCGCGAACTTGGCCTCGGCCCGGCTCAGCCGCCGTGAGACATAGGCGAGCCCCCAGCCGCCCGCCAGCGCGAGCCACGACCCCAGCGCCGCACCGGCCACCAGCAGGAGCACGGCCAGCATCAGGACGGGGCTGAGCGGCGCCCGCGCGGGGACCACCACGGCCTCTTCCCCGTCCCCGGCCTCCGCCGGGGGCGCGGGGGCGGCGCGCCGGCGGCCGAGCACGCGCCGCAGCATCCGGGGCAGCGGCCGTTCCGCCGGCGCCGCCGCGTCCTCGTCCCCGTCCCCGTCCTCGCCGTCCTTCTTCAGTGACAGCGGGCGCTCGTCCTCGGGCCGGTCCCACATCTCCGGGATCTCGATCCCGCCGACGAATCCGGGCACGGTCTCGCCCGGTCCGAACGGCGCCGGCTCCACCCGCCACCAGTCGGGCGCGTCCCCGTCGTCACCCAGCTCGTCGGCGCCGGCCAGATGCGGCGGCAGGCCGACGGCCGGCGCGGTGTCCGGCGCCTCGTCGCGCGGGGCGGGGACCGTGCCGCCGCTCCCGGCCGCCTTTGCGTTCCCGGCCGTCTTCCCGTTCCCCGCCGCCTTGCCCGTCAGGCCGCTGCGGGCGGCCAGGCCGGTGAGCTTGTCGCGCGCGCCGGTCCACCGCCGGGACAGTTCGTCGGACCGCGACGGCCCCGGCGCGCCGAGGGGTACGGCGGGCCCGCCGTCCGCGGTGGCCCCGGCGCCCGGGTCCTGCCGCGTCCCCGGGCCGCTCCAGGACGCCCCCGGCACCCGGTCGTCCGCGCTCCCCGCGGCCGCGACCACCGCCTCCGGCGTCCCCAGCCGGGCCAGCGTCCGCTTCACACCGGATACCGAATCGGCCTGCTGACCGTCGATCTCGGCCCGGAGCCCGGTCACCAGCCGCATCCGCGTGGCGGCGGGCAGCCCCCGCTGCTGGGCCAGGTCGCCCACCCGGCTCAGATAGTCAAAGACGAGCTGATCGCTCTCGATCCCCACGAAATCCCCTGCGGCGTCCGCTGGTTGCTGCCCCGACGGTACCGCCTCGACCGGCGGCCGGGCCGGAGGCGGCCGGGGGCGGCGTCAGCGGGTGTCTTCCGGACCGGGGCGGATCGGGGCGCCGCCGTGCGGCCACCCGCTCCCCCGTCCTCCCCCGCCCCGCTAACGTAGGACGAATGACCGGTACACCCCGCACCCTCGCCGAGGAGCTCAGGACCCGCACCGACCGCGGGCTCGTCGGGCTGCTGCGGGCGCGGCCCGACCTGCTCAATCCGGTGCCGGGCGATGTCACCCAGCTGGCGACCCGGGCCGGGACGCGGGCGTCGGTGGTCCGCGCCGTGGAGCGGCTCGACCGGTTCGTGCTGCAGACCGCCGAGGCGCTGGCGGTGGCGCCCGACCCGTGCCCGTACGACACGCTGGGCGCGCTGATGGCCGGGGACGCCGGGGACCCGGCGGTCGCCGCCGAGCTGCCCCGGGCGGTGGCGGAGCTGCGGGCGCAGGCGCTGGTGTGGGGTCCGGACGAACGGCTGCGGCTGGTACGGACCGCCCGTGAGCTGCTCACACCGAGCGCCGCGCACCCGTCGCCGACCGGTCTGGGCCCGACCGTCGCCGAGGCGATGGCCGGGATGTCGCCGGGGCTGCTGCAGGAGATCATCGCCGCGGCCGGGCTGCCCACCACCCACGACCCGGTCACCGCGGTCGCCTCGCTCACCGCGCTGTTCTCCGACCGCGCCCGGATGGCGGCGCTGCTCGACACCGCGCCCGCCGAGTCCGTCGCCGTCCTCGACAAGCTGCTGTGGGGCCCGCCCTACGGCGGGGTCACCGACCGCCCGGCCCCGCATCTGCAATGGCTGCTGGACCGGGGGCTGCTGATCCCGGCGGGCGCCCGGAATGTCGTGCTGCCGCGGGAGGCGGCGCTGCATCTGCGGGGCGGTCGCGCCCATCGCACCCCCGAGCCGGTCCCGCCCGCGCTCTCCCCCGCCACGGAACGCGATCCACAGCTTGTGGACAACGCCGCCGCGAACCAGGCGTTCACCGCGCTCGCGACCGTCGAGGAGCTGCTCAAGGAGTGGGACCTGGGCGGGCCGGCCGTGCTGCGCGCCGGCGGGATGAGCGTCCGCGACCTCAAGCGGACCGCCACCGCCCTGGACACCACCGAGCAGCTCGCCGCCTTCTGGCTCGAACTCGCCTACGCGGCAGGGCTGATCGCCTCCGACGGCGAGGCCGACGAGCGGTTCGCGGCCACCCCGGCCGCCGAAGAGTGGCTGCAGCTGCCCGACCACGAGCGCTGGGCGGCGCTGGCGGCCGGCTGGCTCGCCGCCACCCGCGCCCCCGGGATCGTCGGCACCGCCGACGCGAAGGGCCGCGCGCTCGCCGCCCTCGGCCCGCACCTCGACCGCTCCCCCGCCCCCGAGGTCCGCCGCCGCGCCCTCGGCCTGCTCGCCACGCTGCCGCCGGGCACCGCCGTCCCGGCGACGGCGGTGCTGGCCCGGCTGCAGTGGGAGCGCCCGCTGCGCGGCGGCGCACCGGCCGCGGGCCAGGCGCCGGCCGCCGCTGACGGCGCCACCGCCGCGCCCGGCGCCGACCCCGCCGACGACCTCCGCTCGCGCCTGGCCCACTGGACCCTGACCGAGGCCGAGTTGCTCGGCGTAACCGGACGCGGCGCGCTGTCCACCCACGGCCGCACCCTGATCGACACCGCGTCGGACAGCGCCGCGCCCACCCCCGCCGAAACCACCGCCGCCGCGACCCGCGCCGCCGCCCTGCTCGCCCCGCTGCTCCCCGAACCCGTCGATCACGTCCTGCTCCAGGCGGACCTGACCGCCGTCGCGCCCGGCCCGCTGCGCCGCCCGCTCGCCGAGGCGCTCGGCGTACTCGCCGACATCGAGTCCAAGGGCGGCGCGACGGTCTACCGCTTCACCCCCGGCTCCGTACGCCGCGCCCTGGACGCCGGCCGCTCCGCCGCCGAGCTGCAGGAGTTCCTCGCCACCCACTCCCGCACCCCGGTCCCCCAGCCGCTCGCGTACCTCATCGACGATGTGGCCCGTAAGCACGGGCAGCTGCGGATCGGCGCGGCCGCCGCCTACGTCCGCTGTGACGACGACGCGCTGCTCTCCGAGATCCTCGCGGACCGCCGGGCCGCCGCGCTCCGGCTGCGCCGGCTCGCCCCGACCGTGCTCGCCGCCCAGACCTCCCCGGACCAACTCCTCGACGGCCTCCGGGCGATGGGCTACGCCCCGGCCGCCGAGTCGGCCGCCGGTGACGTACTGATCGCCCGCGCCGACTCCTACCGGACCCCGCCGCGCACCGCCCCCGCCCCGGTCCCCGACGGCCCGCCGTCCCCCGACCCGACGCTGCTCGCGGCGGCGGTGCGGGCCATCCGCGCCGGCGACCTCGCCGCCACCGCGGAACGCAAGCCGGTCCACGCGCCCGCGCCGTCCCCCGGCGCCCTGCCCCGCACCACCTCCGCCGAGACCCTCGCCACCATGCAGGCCGCGGTGCTGACCAACTCCGCGCTCTGGATCGGCTATGTCAACGCCGACGGCGCCGCCAGCCAGCGCGTCATCGCGCCCGTACGGGTCGAGGGCGGCTTTGTGACGGCCTACGACCACACCTCCGACGAGGTCCGTACGTACCCGCTGCACCGCATCACCGGCGTGGCGGAGCTGGCGGACGACTCGGTCTGAACAGCCCGGCACATCTGAGTAGGTCTACGGATGGCCTCCCGCCCCCGCGCTCCCCAGGATGGCTCCATGAGCGAGCACGAGCTGTCCCCCGGAGCCCCTGCGCGACCCGCCGACGCCCATCGGACCGCGGGCACCGTAATGAAGGGCGTCCTCGTCGTGGCGGGCGTCGCGGCGGCGATCCTGCTGCTCTACATGGTCTTCTTCGTCGGCGTCTTCGTCATGGCCGGCTCCCGCTGATCACGGCACCGCGGGACGGCATGCCGATGCCCGGCCGACCTTCGCGGACGGCCGGGCACCGGCGGGGATCAGTGGATCCGCGGCGGGATCAGCGGGGCCAGCCGCAGTGGACATGGGTGGCGTGTCCGGCGTTCCCCGGCCCGAGCACCTCCGTGGCGCCGAGCTTCTTGCAGGCGGCCATCAGGTTCCGGTGCGGGGCGCCACTGCCGACATGGCGGCCGTTGATGTAGTTGATGTCGAAGGCGATTCCGGCGTAGTGCCGGGAGCGGCTGCTGTGGTCACCGCCGACGATCTCGGAGACCGCGATCCGGTAGCCGTACTGGGTCCGCAGCTTCAGCATCCCGTTGAGCATCCGGGTGTCCAGCGCGACCCGGCGGTGCGGCCGGTCGCCCCAGGGGCTGGTGAGCGCGCCCTTGCCGTGGGCGGTGTCGACGAGGTTCTGCCGGGCGGTGGACGCGGCGTGCCGGCCGCCGGCGTGGGCGGTGGCCGGCGCGATCCCCTTCGTCCCCAGGATCTGCTTCGCCAGCGCGGCCCGGTTGGGGGCGGCCGGGGCAGCGGTGGCGGAGGTGGTGGCCGCGGTGCCCATGAGGGCGGCGAGGGCGGCGACGCCGGCGATCAGGCGCGGCGCGATGGTGCGTACGGTGCGTACGGACATGGGTGACTCCTTGTCGGATGACGGTGGTTGGTGGATAGCGGTTGGTGGTTGGTGGGCGCTGGTTGATGGCTGGGTGGTTGGCGGTTGGTGGTTTCTGGGTGGGGCGCCGCCGGCCGGGGCAGGGGTCAGGACGCCATCACCCGGAGTTGGTCGCGGCTGCCGCGGAAGACGTTGCGGTCGCCGGTTCCCGGGATGCCGGGTGTGCGGCCATGTTCGGTGTGCTGCCAGAACGTCCAGGAGCTGCCGGCGCCCGGGACGGGCTGCGGCTCGTGGGTGCCGCTGCCGTAGCGCGCCAGCCACAGCGGATGGCCGGCGAAGACCCGGCCCCGGCCGCCCATGCACTCCTTCACGAAGGACGCCCGGGTGTAGACGATCGGCGTGACCCTGAAGGCCTTGCGCACCTCCCGGAGGAACACCGTCAGCTGCGCGGGACGCAACGCGCGGGGGCAGACCTCCCTGTGGTTCCGGCGCACCTTCTCCACGTCCAGTACGGGCGGCAGTTCACCCGCCCGGTTGCCGCGGTAGCCCGCCGCGCGGGCCGTGGCGATGAAGTGCCGGGCCTGCGCGGCCCCGTCGCCCGTGCTCCGGGGGTCGAAGAAGTGGTACGGCGCGCGCAGCAGCGACGTACGGGCGACCGCCGCGTGGTCGCGGGTGAACCACGGGTCCTTGTAGCCGGCGCCCTGGCTGGCCTTGAGGAAGACGAAGCTGTGCGTCCTCGCCACCCGGGTCCAGTCGATCCGCTCCTTCTCCCCCCGGCCGTGACTGTGGTGACTGGTGTCCACCCCCGCGACGGAGTACGACGCCGGTGACGCCGCCTGCGCCACCGGCACGGCCGTCGCCAAGGCGGCGAGCACGGTCCCGGCCGCGGTACAGGCAAGCGCGGTACTTACCCGAACGGGTGATGTCAGGGGCATAGTCATTTCCCTCGTTTCGTTGCTGCACAGGTTCCGTTGAGCCCCTCCGCTCCCGGATTCGCGCAGGCCGGAGCACCCCTGGGCAGGGGCGGGGACGGAGCGGGGGGTGCGCGGCCCGGTCGGCGGCGCCCCTCAACGATGCAGCAACGGCGGGGACTTCACTACGATCTGCCGGGCTCCGGCTCATGCATCGATGCAGCGACCCGATGCACTGCGCTGACCTGCGCTTATGCAGCTGCACTTGGCCGAGCGAGACAGCTGAGGACACTCGAACGCCCCGGGGGAAAGCATGACGGGACCAACCGGACCGGACCGGGAAGCGGTCCGCGCGCTGGCGGAACTGCTCAGGAAGTGGTGGGAGTTGTCGGCGCGGGAGGGACGTCCGAAGCCCACCCAGCAGTCGCTGGCCGGACGTCTGGGCATCGACCAGACCACCCTCTCCCGCTATCTCAACCCCCGTCACCCCTCCACCGCGCCGCTCAGGACCGTCGAACTCCTCCACACGGTGCTGCGCGCCCCGGCCGCCGACCTGCCCCGGGCCCGCGCCCTGGCCGAGGAGGCGGCCGCCGTACCGGCCCGTAAATCACCCCACCCGGCCGACCCCACCCCGGCGGACGCCACCCCGGCCGATGCCACCCCGGCGGACGCCAGCCCGGCGGACCCCACCCCGGCCGATGCCACCCCGGCCAATGAAGCCCCGGCCGACGCCGCAGCGGTGGTGGTGGCGCCCGCGCCCCGCCGTACGGCCACCACCCGCACGGCCTCCCTCCGCACCGCCCTCGCCTTCCTGGCCGTCCTCGCCCTCGGCGGCGGGATCGGCCTCGGCTGGAGCGCGTTCGCCCACCGCGCCGGCCAGGGCGGTCCGTCGGTCGCCGCCGCGGCCGCCTCGACCGGCCCCGCGGCCTCCCGCTGGCCGCTGGCCCGCAAGGGCGACCTGCTGTGGAAGGCCCGCACCGTCCAGTACCTGCTCCAGGCCCATGGCCATGCCGTCGAGGCCGACGGCGACTTCGGGGCGGCGACGGCGGCCGCCGTGAAGACGTTCCAGGCCGCCCACGGTCTGCTCGCCGACGGCAAGGTCGGCGCGCAGACCTGGTCGCACCTGATCATCCGGATCGACTCCCACAACGACCCGAAGCAGGCGGTCGTGGCCCTCCAGTACCTGCTCAACAACACCGGCACGGCCACCGACATCACCGGGATCTTCACCCCCTCCACCACCCGCTCCCTCGACACCTTCCAGCGCGCCCGGGCCCTGCCCGTGACCGGCGTCGCCGACCCCGCCACCTGGCGGGCCCTCCTCGCCTCACAGGGGCCCGCCATCCATCGCTGACGTCCGCCGCGGCGATGCGGCACACTGGACGTTTGGCCGTATCTGCGGTCGATGTCTGCGGTCGTGATCAACGGTCGAGGTCTGCGGCCGGTCTCAGCGGCCGCCGGCCGGGAAGCGAAAGGCGAGGCGCGTGAACGGACCCCTCATCGTCCAGAGCGACAAGACGCTGCTCCTGGAGGTGGACCACGAGCTGGCGGACGCCTGCCGGCGGGCCATCGCGCCCTTTGCCGAGCTGGAGCGGGCGCCGGAGCACATCCATACGTACCGGGTGACGCCGCTGGGGCTGTGGAACGCGCGGGCCGCCGGGCACGACGCCGAGCAGGTCGTGGACGCCCTGGTGCAGTTCTCGCGGTACCCCGTGCCGCATGCGCTGCTCGTCGACATCGCCGAGACGATGTCCCGCTACGGACGGCTGACGCTGGTCAAGCACCCCGCGCACGGCCTGGTGCTGAGCTCCACCGACCGTCCGGTGCTGGAGGAGATCCTGCGCTCGAAGAAGGTGCAGCCGCTGGTAGGGGCGCGGCTGGACCAGGACAACGTGGTCGTCCACCCCTCCGAGCGCGGGCAGATCAAGCAGACGCTGCTCAAGCTGGGCTGGCCCGCCGAGGACCTGGCCGGTTATGTCGACGGTGAGGCGCACCCGATCGAGCTGCGCGAGGACGGCTGGGCGCTGCGGCCCTACCAGCGGCAGGCCGTGGAGGGGTTCTGGCACGGCGGCTCGGGTGTGGTCGTGCTGCCGTGCGGCGCGGGCAAGACGCTGGTCGGGGCTGGCGCGATGGCGCAGGCCAAGGCGACCACGCTGATCCTGGTGACGAACACGGTCTCGGCCCGGCAGTGGAAGCACGAGCTGGTGAAGCGGACCTCGCTGAGCGAGGACGAGATCGGTGAGTACAGCGGGACGAAGAAGGAGATCCGGCCGGTCACCATCGCCACGTACCAGGTGCTGACGACCAAGCGGAAGGGCGTCTACCCGCATCTGGAGCTGTTCGACTCCCGGGACTGGGGCCTGATCGTCTACGACGAGGTGCATCTGCTGCCCGCCCCGGTCTTCAAGTTCACCGCCGATCTGCAGGCCCGGCGGCGGCTGGGGCTGACCGCGACGCTGGTCCGCGAGGACGGCCGGGAGTCGGATGTCTTCTCCCTCATCGGGCCCAAGCGGTTCGACGCCCCGTGGAAGGAGATCGAGGCGCAGGGCTACATCGCCCCCGCTGACTGTGTCGAGGTGCGGGTCAATCTGACCGACTCGGAGCGGCTGGCGTATGCGACGGCCGAGACCGAGGAGAAGTACCGCTTCTGTGCGACCACCGCCAGCAAGCAGTACGTGACCGAGGCGCTGGTGCGCCGGCACCAGGGCGAGCAGACGCTGGTCATCGGCCAGTACATCGACCAGCTGGACGAGCTGGGCGAGCATCTGGACGCCCCGGTGATCAAGGGCGAGACCACCAACGCGCAACGCGAGAAGCTCTTCGAAGCCTTCCGGCAGGGCGAGATCTCGGTGCTCGTGGTCTCCAAGGTCGCGAACTTCTCCGTCGACCTTCCCGAGGCGACGGTCGCGATCCAGGTGTCCGGCACCTTCGGCTCCCGCCAGGAGGAGGCCCAGCGGCTGGGCCGGGTGCTGCGCCCCAAGGCGGACGGGCACGAGGCGCGGTTCTATTCGGTCGTCGCGCGCGACACCATCGACCAGGACTTCGCGGCGCACCGCCAGCGCTTCCTGGCCGAGCAGGGGTACGCGTACCGGATCGTGGACGCGGACGAGCTGCTGGCGGCGGACGAGGACGTCTGAGGCCGCTCGGGCTCGGACCGCCCGGGCTCAGGCCGTCCGGGACGGGCTGACCGGCTCCCGGGCGGCGCGCGGCGCGGGCAGGCCGCCGCCCGGAGTCACCGGCGGCCGCCGTGTCCACCACACGACCGCGGCCAGCAGCGCCAGTCCGAGCAGGGGGTACGGGGACGCGAACGGCTGCTGCCACCAGCTGACCCGCAGATCGAGGTCGCCGGTGTGCGGCACGATCCACATCGTGCGGGCGGTGAAGGCGAGGGTGACGGCGGCCAGCAGCGCCCTGCGCCACGGGTCGCGCCGGGTGTGGGCGGCGAGCGCGATGAGCAGCGGCACACACCAGACCCAGTGGTGGGACCAACTGATCGGCGAGACCAGCAGCGCCGTGACGGCCGTACACAGCACGCCCCAGCCGTCCAGGCCGCGGCGCAGATAGACGCGGCGGGCGGCCCAGAGCCCGGCCGCCGCGGTCAGCAGCGCGGGCACCGCCCAGAGCAGGCCCGGCTCGGGCTGGTGCAGCACCCGGGTGATCAGGCCCTGCAGGGACTGGTTGTCGACGATCCAGACCTTGCCGACCCGGTCGGTCTCGAACATCCGCCGGGTCCAGAACTCGATGCTGGCACCGGGCAGGACCAGCCAGCCCAGCAGCACGGAGACCAGGAACCCGGCGAGCGCGGTGCAGGCGGCCTTCACCCGGCCGGTGACGAGGAGGTAGACGGCGAAGATCGCGGGGGTGAGCTTGATGCCGGCCGCGATGCCGGTGGCGAACCCCTTGAAGCGGGCGCCGTCCGGACGGGAGAGGTCCCACAGGACCAGGCAGGTCAGCGCGAGGTTGACCTGCCCGAAGACGAAGGTCTGGAAGACCGGCTCCAGCCAGAGGCCGAGCGCGGTGGCGGCCAGGAGGAAGGGCGCGGTGTGGGCGGCCTTGCGCAGCCCGGCGGCCTTGCACGAGAGGTGGATCAGCAGCGCGAGGAGTGCCGCGTTGACCAGCACGCAGACGATTTTGAGCGTGCCGAGCGAGAGCCAGGTGGTCGGTATGAAGAGCAGGGCGGCGAACGGCGGGTAGGTGGCCGGAAGGTGCCACTTGGTGACCGTGAAGCCGTAGAGATCACCGCCGGTGGCGGCGGCCGCGCCCTCGGCCCGGTAGACCGCTATGTCGGACATCGGCAGCGGCTGGACCTGGTAGAGCACCCAGAGTCCGGCGAATGACGCCAGGAGCAGCGCCGTGGCGAGCGCCAGTCGTCCGGGGTGGGCGATGCTCTGCGCCCAGGTCCGTCTCCATGTCCACGCCCCGTCGACGGCAGACACCCGCTGACCCCTCCCCGTTGCCCTGAGCGCGCCTACTGCGGTGACGCTAGTGGATCGAGACCGACCGTCCGTAACGGTTTCCGGTCATCCCGATGGCGACGCGGAGTCGGCTTTCCCGCACCCGATCGCGCAGGTGTTGCGCATGATCTGTACGTGCCTGGCCGGTACGTGTTTGATGCGGCTTCCTGCCCCATATTGTGCGCGGTGTGCGCGGGCAGGGGCGGCTGAGGCACGCGCTCGGCTACATCACGCGGTGCCGGGAAATCAGTCGTCCGCGTACTCACCCATGACGACGACGCTGAAGGCGGCCGACGCGAAGACCTTGATCGCGCGGAGGGCGTTGCCCACGACATAGCGGTGCTCATGGGCGGCCGCCGTATCGCGCTCGGGGCCGCCGCCCAGGGCCGTGGCGCCCTTGACCGGGTGGAGGGAGGCGGGGTGGACAGAACCTGGGGGAATCGCTGCGCTGCTCATGACTCCATGATGAAATTCACGCGATTGCAGCACATCGGTCCATAGGTCCATCTCTGAGGGCCGGACGTCCGCCTCCAGGCCCACCCCCTCCCCTACGGGGGACCTACGGCAGCCGGCCGCCGCGGAGCCCGCCGCGGCCCGCCGGAAATCCGTTGGCGCCGTCTTGCGGCGCTGACTACAATCGCGCGTCTGCCTGCCTCCCGTCGAGGAGTGCCGCCGACCGGTCGGAAACCGGCCGGCCCCTTCGCTTCACGCCGCTGAACCGCACACCGCCTGACCTGCGCTGTGCACCGACACCGGCCCGCCGCGCCGCGCTCATCGGCGCGCGCCCGCCGACGTACCCGCCACGGAGGCAACGCCGTGCCCTCGCACGCCCACCACCCGACGACGGAGCCGCGCACCGAGAGCTCCGGCCCCCGGCCGGGATCCGACGACCCGCTCCAGCGCGAAAAGTCCCACCTCGCCGCCTCCCGCTCCGCCCTGCGCGCGATGCGGGCGGACGCCGAAGCGCTGAACATCGCCGATGTCACCGCGAACTGGGTCAACGCCGAGGTCCTCCAGGGCGAGATCGACGCCCGGATCAAGGCGCTCGCCGACCTCTCCCACACCCCGCTCTTCTTCGGCCGCCTCGACTATCTCCACGCGCCCGGTCTCGAACTCGCCGAGGGCGCCGCGGGAGAGAACTTCTACATCGGCCGGCGGCATGTCCACGACGCCGACGGCGACCCCATGGTCATCGACTGGCGCGCGCCCGTCTCCCAGCCGTTCTACCGGGCCTCCAAGAAGGACCCGATGGACCTCAAGCTGCGCCGCCGTTTCGGTTACACGGGCGGTGAGCTGACCGCGTACGAGGACGAGCACCTCACCGACCCGACCGAGGCCGCCCGGACCAGCGCCCTGCTCCAGTCCGAGATCGAGCGTCCGCGCGTCGGCCCCATGCGGGACATCGTCGCCACCATCCAGCCGGAGCAGGACGAGATCGTGCGCGCCGGCATCGGCGGCTCGGTCTGTGTCCAGGGTGCTCCGGGCACCGGAAAGACGGCGGTCGGTCTGCACCGTGTCGCGTATCTGCTCTATGCGCACCGCGAGCGGCTGGCCCGCTCCGGCACCCTCGTCATCGGCCCGAACCGCTCCTTCCTGCACTACATCGAGCAGGTGCTGCCGGCCCTCGGCGAGCTGGAGGTCAAGCAGGCCACGGTCGACGACCTGGTCGGGCATGTGGAGGTGCGCGCCACGGACGAGGCGGCCGCCGCGACGGTCAAGGGCGACGCGCGGATGGCGGAGGTGCTGCGGCGGGCGGTGCGCTCGCACATCACGATGCCGCAGGAGCCGTGTGTGGTCGTCCGCGGCTCCCGCCGCTGGCGCGTACCGGCCTACGAACTGGAAGAGATCGTCCAGGAGTTGCGGGACCGGGAGATCCGCTACGGCGCGGCCCGCGAGGCGCTGCCGCAGCGGATCGCCCATGCCGTGCTCGTCCGGATGGAGCAGGCGGGCGAGGCCCCGGACGACCGGGTGCAGGACGCGGTGGCCCGTAACACCGCCGTGAAGGCCGCGGTCAAGGCGGTCTGGCCGCCGGTCGACCCGGCGAAGCTGGTGCTGCGGCTGCTGGGCGATGCGGAATTCCTCGCCGATCAGGCCGAGGGGATCCTGACCCCCGAGGAGCAGAAGACGATCCTGTGGACCAGGCCGGCCCGCAGCGTGAAGAGCGCCAAGTGGTCTTCCGCGGACGCGGTGTTGATCGACGAGGCGATGGACCTGGTGGCGCGCACACCGTCGCTCGGCCATGTGGTCCTCGACGAGGCCCAGGACCTCTCCCCCATGCAGTACCGCGCGGTCGGCCGCCGTTGCACGACCGGCTCCGCGACCATCCTCGGCGATATCGCCCAGGGCACCACCCCCTGGGCGACCGACACCTGGGAGGAGGCGCTGACGCACCTGGGCAAGCCCGGTTCGGCCGTCGAGGAACTCACCCAGGGCTTCCGCGTACCGCGCGAGGTCATCGCCTATGCGTCCCGGCTGCTGCCCGCCATCGCCCCCGACCTGACGGAGGCCACCTCGATCCGTGAGTCGGCGGGCGACTTCGCGATCCGTACGGTCGAGCCGGCGGACCTGACCGCCGCCACCCTCACGGCCTGCGACAACGCGCTGGCGAAGGAGGGCTCGATCGGACTGATCGCCGCGGAGGCCCGGATTCCGGCGCTGCGTACGGCCCTGGAGGCGGCGGGCGTGAGCTATCTGGCCCCCGGCGAGGAGACCTCGGCCGAGGCCCGGCTGACGCTCGTACCCGCCACCCTCGCCAAGGGTCTGGAGTACGACTACGTGGTCCTGGACGAGCCGGCCGCGATCGTCGACGGCGAACCGGACGAACGCACCGGGCTGCGCCGCCTGTACGTCTGCCTGACCCGGCCGGTGTCCGGACTGACGGTGATCCATGCGGCGCCACTGCCGGAGCAGTTGGCCGACCGCTGAGGCCCCGGGGTCGTGTGCCCGGGGCCGCCAGGGGTCGCCTGATGCCACGACGTCAGGCGACCTTGGCGCAGATCATGGTCCTCCCGTCGTACACGTTCCACGAGTAGCGGTAGCGCCCCGGCTCCCCAGGGCAGGCGCCGGTGCCCGCCGAGGCCCGCAGGACGGCCGTGACCTGCATGATGTAGCTGAACTCCCGGGGCACGCGGTCGGCGCTGCAGTTCCACGCGGTGAGCAGGTTCGCCGGCCCGGGGCGCCCGCCCTGGGCCTTGGCCAGGAAGCACTGGCCGTTACGGAACTGCCGCTCCACACACAGGTTGGCGGACGAGGAGCCCACCCCGCCGTGCCACCAGCTACCCCGTCCGCCGCCGGACGGGCAGCTCCCGGCCCTGGCCACCCGCAGCACCCGCAGATACGCACTGGCCGCCCCGCAACCGACCCGCACCGGCGCCGAACGACTCCAGTTGCCGTACCCGTCCTGGTACGCGTCGAGGCAGTCGCCGGCCCGTACGGCCGCGAAGGCCGCGTCGACCTGGCTGGGGGTACGGGAACCGGTCCCACCGCTGGTGGACGTGCCGGAGCCTGACGTTCCGGAGCCCGAGGTGCCACTCGTGGACGTCCCGGAGCCGGACGAGCCGGAGCCGGACGAGCCGCTCGTGGATGTACCGGAACTCGTTCCACCGCTCGTGTACGTACCGCTTGACGCCCCCGAACTCGTCCCGCCGCTCGAATACGTACCGCTCGACGAGCCGCTGGACGTACCGCTGGACGTACCGCTCGACGAGCCGGCGGTGTCCTCGGCGTTCCAGGGCTTCCAGAGGAAGACCACGAACGCGATGCACAGGAGCACCGCCCAGACGCAGCCGCCGCCGGACGAGGAGTTGGCGGGCTGCGGGGCGGGCGACGTCTTGGATGACGACGACATCTTGGACGCCGACGACGTCTTGGACGAAGGCGTCTTGGGCGACGCGGGCGCGGCGGTCTGCGCGGAGGCCGCCCGCCTCCGCTGCTCCCGCCGCGCGTCGTCGGTGCGCTTCTGCCGCTCCCGCTCGGCGCGTTCACGCCGCTGTTTCTCCGCGGCCTGCGCGGCCGCCCGCGCCCTGGCCTGCGCCCGCTTACGCTCCTCCGCCTCCTTGCGCTCCCGTGCCTTGCGCGCCGCCTGCTCCCGCTCGGCGCGGTCCCGCTCCTCCTGCTTCTGCCGCGCCGCCCGCTCCTCCTGCTTCCGGCGCGCGGCCTGCTCTTCCTGCTTCTGCCGCGCGGCCCGTTCCTCGGTGTAGACGCGGGTGGGATCCGGCGGCGGGACCTGTTGCGTCCACTCGTCGGCCGCGGGGGTCTGCGCGCCCCCGGCCGCGGCGCCCCCGGCTTTCCCTAAGGCCCGCCCCTGCGCCTCGTACTTCCCGATCAGTGCGGTCCACCGCTGCGGCAGCCAGCGCTCGCCGCGCCGCGAGGTCGGCATCCGGTCGAGTTCCTCCAGGAACTGCCGCAGCAGATCGGCGGGTTCGGGCCGCTCGTCCGGACCGGCGGACAGACACGGGCGGATCAGCGGGGCCAGTTCCCGGGGCAGCCCGGTCAGATCGAGTGCGCCGCGCTGTACGAGCGTCAGCAGCCGGATCGTGTCGTCGGTTTCGGGGTACGGCGGGCGGCCGACGGCCAGATAGAAGAGCGTCGCGCCCAGCGAGTACACATCGGACGCCGTGGTGGACGGCTCGGCACGGGCCTGCTCCGGCGAGGTGAAGGCGACGGTACCCAGCGTCAGCGACGTCCGCGTGATGTCGTTGGCGTGCGAGATGCCGAAGTCGATGAGCCGGGGCCCGGCCAGCGGCAGCAGGATGTTCTGGGGTTTGACGTCCCGGTGGACGATGCCCTCGTCGTGCAGGATCACCAGGGCCTGCGCGGTACCCGCCGCGATCCAGCGCACCGCGGAGCCGGGCAGCCGCCCCGCGCTGCGGACGAGCTCGGACAGCGCGGGCGCCGGTATGTACTCGATGGCCATCCAGGGCAGTTCGGCGTCCGGGTCGGCGTCGCGCACCCGGGCCGTATGGACGCTGTCGATCCGCCGGGCCAGCGTCACCTCGCGGGCGAACCGCCGCCGGTCGGTATCGCTGACGACGCCCTCGGCGAGCAGCGTCTTGACCGCGGCCAGCGACCCGTCGACCGTGGACCGCGCCAGATAGATCCGCCCCATGCCGCCCGACCCGAGCCGCCCCAGCATCCGGTAGACGCCGAGCCGCTGCGGGTCGTCTCCGCTGAGCGGCTTGACTCCCATACCTGTCATGCCGTGTCACCCTCCCCCTGGTCCCCCAACCGTGACACTCGTCAAACGGTCCCACGCCAAAGGGAGTTGAGGAAGCGGGCCGGACGGGCGCCCGAGGGCACGCCCGTCTCCCGTTCCGCCTCTGAAGGCCGCCCTCGTAGACCCCTCAGGTCTCGCGGGTCTCGCGGGCCTCGTGCGTCTTGCGGGTCTCGTGCGTCTTGCGGGTCTCCCGGATCTCTCGGATCTCCCAGCTCTTCCGGATCTCCCGGGTCTCCGGGATCTCTCAGACCCGCTGAGCGACAGGCAGATCCAGCGCCTCCCGCCACTCCCGGACCGCCGCCGCCTCCACCGGCGCCGACCACCCGGCGGGCCGGGCCGCGCCGCCGATGTGGAACGCGTCGAGACCGGCCGCCCGCAACGCCGGCAGATGGCCGAGCCCGAGTCCGCCGCCGACCAGGATCCGCGGCGCGTACCCGGGCTCGCCCGCCGCCGTACGCGCCTGCTCCGCCAGCAGCGTCGGCAGCCCCCCGTCGACCCCCTGCGCGGACCCGGCCGTCAGATAGGTGTCGAGCCCCGCGGCGCCGGCCGCCCCGGCCAGCTCCTTGCGCAGCGCGTCCCGGTCGGCCGCCCGGTCGATGGCCCGGTGGAAGGTCCACGGGCAGCCGTCGATCACCTCGGTCAGCGCCGCCACCGCAGCAAGATCGGGCCGCCCGTCCGGCGTGAGGAATCCGAGGACGAACTCCTCGGCACCTTCCGCCCGCAGCGCCGCGGCCTCCTCGCACAGCGCCGCCACGTCACCGGCCGCGAAGCCGTCGGCGGCCCGCAGCATGACCCGCAGCGGAAGGCCGACGGCCGCCCGGACCGCCGCGAACGTGGCCCGGGGCGGGGTGAGCCCGTCGGCCGCCATGTCCGTCACCAGCTCCAGCCGATCGGCCCCGCCGGCCTCGGCGGCGACCGCGTCCTGCGGGCCGAGCGCGATCACCTCCAGCAGCGCGCGCTTGCTCATATGACCCAATCCTTCGATGACGACATGACGAGACGGACCCCACAACAGGTCTAGTCCAATATCCCAGAGTAAGGGCCACCCACTCTTCCGGACACCGGGCCACCACCGGCACACCCGGAATCCGCCCATACGCCGTACTCCCACACCTACCCGCACGACCGGCCGCCGACCGTCGGCAGACCTGACCGGACCTCACCCTCCGCCCCGTATTTCCCGGGGCGCGAGGCACAATGGCTCGTATGACCTCCGTGCCCCGTACGGCAGACACCACCGACCCGGCGCCGGAGCTGCGGCAGCGCTGGGCCGACACCGTCACCGCGGCCCGCGGCACCAAGAACCCCACGGCACCCGACCCCGCCCCGTACGCGGACAACCTCCTGTCCCGCTGGCGCGAACCCCAACGCCGCTATCACACCGTCGACCACCTGGCCGCGGTCCTGTTCCGCATCGACGAACTGGCCGAGCACGCCGACGATTTGCCCACCGTCCAGTTGGCAGCCTGGTTCCACGATGCCGTGTACCGCCCGGACCGCTCCGAGAACGAGGAGCGCAGTGCGGCCCTCGCCGAACGCGCACTGCCCGAGCTGGGCGTCGGCGCGGCCCGCACGGCCGAGGTCGCCCGCCTGGTGCGGCTCACCGTCACCCACGACCCGGCGCCCGACGACCCCGACGGCGAGGTGCTGTGCGACGCGGACCTCGCGGTGCTCGCCGGTTCCCCCGACCAGTACGCCGCTTACGCCGCCGCGGTCCGTGCCGAGTACGCGTTCGTCCCCGACCCCGATTTCACCGCGGGCCGCGCCGCCGTCCTCACCCAACTCCTCTCCCTGCCCCGCCTCTTCCGCACGCCCCGCGGCTACGACCTCTGGGAACACACCGCCCGCCGCAACCTCTCCACGGAACTGGATCTGCTGCGGGGGGCGTAGGGGGGCTTGGGCCGTTGTTTGTCTGCGGGTGCGGTGGTGGCTGGGCGCGCCGTTCCCCGCGCCCCTTCGTGGCGCGGCCGATCCGTCACCTGCTTCTCGGGCCGTGCGGCTTGGTGGGGGCTGGGGTTTTGCGGGTTGTGTGGTTGCCGCGGGGGTCGGAGGGGACGCACCGGTACCCGTCCTCGGCGCGGGCGACGCGGCTACGAGGAATTGAGTGCCCCGGCGTTCGCTCCAGTCCTGCGGGCGGGCACCGGTACATCCCCTCCAACCATTCAGCGTCGCCGACTGCCGGCCGGTGACACCGCCCGTTACGGCCCCCACCTCGGCCGCGCCCAAACTGCGGGCGGCCCGGCCAGGTCCCTGCCAAGAGGTGCCGCGCATTGGTCGTAACGGTGATCGGTACGGCGGGACAGCCGCCCACGTACGGCGGTCGGAGGGGATGTCCGGTGAGCCGCCCGCAGGACCCGGAGCGAACAACGGGGCTCCCAACCTCCGGGACCCGCGTCGCCCGCGCCGAGGACGGGTTACCGGGCGTCCCCTCCGACCCACCACCCACCAAGCGACAGCGCACCGACCCCAGCCCACGGCAACCCCGCACCAACCCCAACCCCAGCTCAGCAACACCGCGTCAACCCGCCGGCCCCGCTCCCGCAGAAGGAATCGGCCGAGCCGGGAATGTAAGCCGTCCTATCGCTGTTAGTAGCTGACATGCCCGCACAGTCCGACCGCTCAAGCCTGCCCATCGCCGTATACGTCCTCGGCCTGTCCGTCTTTGCTCTTGGCACGTCCGAGTTCATGCTCTCCGGCATCCTCCAGCCCCTCGCCCGCGACCTGAACGTCTCCATTCCGCAGGCCGGACTGCTGGTCTCGGCCTTCGCGATCGGCATGGTGGTCGGCGCCCCGGTGCTCGCCGCCGCCACGCTCCGCCTCCCGCGGCGGACGACACTGATCGCGCTGCTCGCCGTCTTCGGCCTCGGCCAGGTGGCGGGCGCGCTGGCCCCCTCCTACGGCGTGCTCTTCGTCTCGCGCATCGTGAGCGCACTGGCCTGCGCCGGATTCTGGGCGGTCGGCGCGGCGGTCGCCGTCTCGCTGGTGCCGGTTACCGCGCGGGCCCGCGCCATGGCCGTGATGGTCGGCGGCCTGAGCATCGCCAACATCGCGGGCGTCCCGGCCGGCGCACTGCTCGGCCAGCACGCCGGCTGGCGCGCCGCCTTCTGGGCCGTGGCCGGTCTGGCCGCGATCGGCCTGGTCGGCGTGATCGCGCTGGTGCCACGTACGGCCGTGCCCACCGGCGAGGACCGCCCGCAGCTGCGCCGTGAGCTGACCATCTACAAGGACAAGCAGGTCTGGCTGGCCCTGACCGCCACGGCCCTGAACGGCGCCGCGGTCTTCGCGCTCTTCTCGTACCTCTCGCCGCTGCTGACCGACACCGCCGGCCTCGCCGAGAGCTGGGTACCGACGGTGCTGGCACTCTTCGGCGTCGGCGCGCTGACCGGCACCTTCATCGGCGGCCGGATCGCCGACGCCCACCTCTTCGGGACGCTCTTCGGCGGTATCGCCGCGTCCACCGTCGTGCTGGCCGTCCTGGCGCTCACCGCGCACAGCGCGGTCGCCGCCATCGCGCTCTCCCTGATGCTCGGGGTGACCGCGTTCACCACGGCCCCGGCCCTCAACGCGCGGATGTTCAACGTGGCGAACGCCGCGCCGACGCTGGCCGGAGCGACCACCACCGCCGCGTTCAACATCGGCAACACCCTCGGGCCCTGGCTCGGCGGGCTGGCCATCGGCGCGGGCTGGGGCTACCCGTCCGTGGCCTGGACCGGCGCCGCGCTGGCGGCGGCGGCCGTGATCACCACTGCCCTCGCGTTCCGACTGCACCGCGCGACGAACCAGTCCCGGCTGGTCGCCTCCTCCACCACCCCCGCCGCGCAGACCACGGCAGTGGCGCAGCCAGCGGAAATGGCCGAGGCTGCGGAGACGGCAGAGGCAGCAGGGACCGCGAAGGCGACGGGGGCGGCAGGGCACCACTGAGTCCCGCGGGGCGACGCGCGCCCGCGCGGTTCATGCCCGGCCGTCGAACGTCCATCGCGTCTGGCTGTAGGTCTCGCCCCGTCCGAACCCGAAGGCCGTGACCGGCTCGACCCGGAAGACCACGGCCCGGTTGCCCTCCCCGTAGAACGCACCGTCGCGGACGTCGAAATGCCAGTCGCTGCCGTACTTCTCGGCGTACAGATCGGCCAGCCGGCGCAGCGTGGGCTCGTCGTGCACCCGCACCGCGTCGCCCTCGACGACCACATCGAGCCCCGCGTGCAGGTCGTTGCCGCCGGCGGTGGAGGTCGTCAGCACACAGTGCGCGTTGGATTCGAGGTTCTTGGCCTTGCGTTCGCCGGGGCCGGTGCAGAAGTGCAGTGCACCGTCCGACCAGACGGCGAGCAGCGGGGTGACATGCGGGCGGCCTTCGGGCCGGACGGTGGTGAGCCAGAAGATCTCCGCCTCGGTCATCCCGCCGACGGCCGCGGGCCATGCGGTCGCCGTGGCGCCCTCGCTGCTGTAATTCGGGTCGAGGTCGGTGGCCGGTTGTCCGCCCTGTTCGCTGGCTGACATGACTGTCCCCTTTCGGTGCGGCGGTGCGGCGCACGGTCAGGCCCATCGTGCGGGGACCCGCCGCCGTGCCGCCGCTACGACGCGCCGCGACGGGCCGTACGGGGCGCCGGCCGGTGCTTGGGACGGCGCAGACCGGCGGCGGTCAGCCGGCGCAGCAGCTCCTTGGAGCCGACCTCCACGGCACCGGCACGCACCGCGTCGTCGTACCGCTCCGCCGGCAGGTCGTAGTGGTCGCGCTCGAACGCCCGCCGGGGCGCACCGATCCCCGCCGCGAAGGCGTGCAGTTCGTCGAAGGAGTGGTCGCTGACCAGATGCGACCACATACGGCCGTGCCCCGGCCAGGTGGGCGGATCGATGTAGATAGCCACGTCAGCTCTCCGGCCGGATCGCCGTGTCAGCCCGCCGCACCATCAACCACCTCAGCCTTCCATCGGGGCGCCGAGCCGCCCGACCCGGGCCACCGCGACGGCTGTCTTGGGGCAGACCCAGTGCGGATCGGTCCCCAACTCCGGTTCGACATCGAGCGCATGGGGATCCCCCGACTCCGTGCACACGGGGCACAGCGGCCAGCGGCCGTACCGGTCCAGGAGGGCGTCCTGGACGTCCTGCGCTATGAGTCCTGCGACGAATGCCGCGCCTTCAGGCCATTGCTCCACCCACCACCGGCGGTGGACGACCGCATCCTCCACGAGCGAAACGATGTCGGCGTCGGCCACCTTGTCCGCCATCAGGTCGGCGAGCACCAGCGCCCGCGCGGCGTGCAATGCCTGTTCCATCTCCATGCCCCCCATTGTCTCCCGGCCGCCCGCCGCCGAACGGGGTTGTCCACAGCCCGCCGCGGATCACGCGTTCTGTCCACAGCACTCACGGAGGGTATTGACGCCGGGGCGTCGATGAAATTACTTTTCAAGCGTGAGCAGTAGCGTGAAGGAAACTTTCAAGGACGTGGCCGTCGAGACCCGACCGGCCCCGGCCCCACCCGCCCCCGCGGCGCTGGCCGCCAAGGTCCGCACCCTCGCGCCGACGATGACCCGCTCCATGCAGCGGGTCGCGGAGACCGTCGCGAGCGACCCGGCCGGCTGCGCCGCCCTCACCGTCACCGGCCTCGCGGAGCGCACCGGCACCAGCGAGGCCACCGTCGTGCGGACGTCCCGGCTGCTCGGCTACCCGGGCTATCGCGATCTGCGCCTCGCCCTCGCCGCGCTCGCCGCCCAGCAGGCGGCCGGCGGCGCTCCCGCGGTGACCGCGGACATAGCGGTCGACGACTCCCTCGTCGATGTCGTCGCGAAGCTGGCGCAGGAAGAGCAGCAGTGCCTGGCCGACACCGCCGCCGCACTGGACGTCACCCAGCTCGAAGCCGCCGTCACCGCGCTCTCCGGGGCCCGCCGTATCGATGTGTACGGCATCGGGGCCTCCAATCTGGTCGGCCAGGACCTCGTCCAGAAGCTGCTGCGCATCGGCCTGATCGCGCATGCGCACGCGGACCCGCATCTGGCCGTGACGAACGCCGTGCAGATGCGCACCGGCGATGTCGCCCTCGCCATCACGCACTCCGGGCGGACCACCGATGTCATAGAGCCCCTGCGGGTGGCCTTCGACCACGGCGCGACGACGATCGCCATCACCGGCCGCCCGGACGGCGAGATCGCCGCGTACGCCGACCACATCCTGACCACGTCCACGGCCCGCGAGAGCGAGCTGCGCCCGGCCGCGATGTCGTCCCGCACGAGTCAGCTGCTGGTCGTGGACTGCCTGTTCATAGGCGTCGCGCAGCGTACGTACGAGACCGCGGCCCCCGCGCTGTCCGCCTCCTACGAGGCCCTCGCCCACCGCCACTCGCCGCGCAACAACCAGCGCTGACCTCGCACCGCCCCGCCGTTGTGGGCATACGTGCCGCCCGGGCGGCACGGGTGGGCACGACGGCACCCGGCGGCGGGGCAGCCGAAAAGCCACGGCCCCCCACGAGCCCGACCCGAAGAGAGCCGCCACGCCATGACCTCCACCGCCGACCACGCCCATCTGCGCGCCCAGTTGGACACCCTCACCACCGAGGCGTTCCGGCCCGAGCTCGCCGAGATCGACCGCCGCTCCACCCTGGAGATCGCCCGGACGATGAACGACGAGGACGCCACGGTCCCCGCCGCCGTCGCCCGGCGGCTCCCGGAGATCGCCGCCGCCATCGACGCCACCGCCGCACGAATGGCCCGCGGCGGCCGGCTGATCTACGCCGGCGCCGGCACGGCCGGCCGCCTCGGGGTGCTGGACGCCAGCGAGTGTCCGCCGACCTTCAACACCGACCCGTCCGAGGTGCTCGGGCTGATCGCGGGCGGCCCGTCTGCGATGGTCACCGCCGTCGAGGGCGCCGAGGACAGCACGAAGTTCGCGATCGAGGATCTGACCGCGATCGGCCTGACGGACCTGGACACCGTCGTCGGCATCTCGGCGTCCGGCCGTACGCCCTATGCGGTCGGGGCCGTCGAGCATGCCCGCGCCCTGGGCGCGCTGACCATCGGCCTGTCCTGCAACGCCGATTCGGCGCTCGCCGCGGCCGCCGAGCATGGCATCGAGATCGTGGTCGGCCCCGAGCTGCTGACCGGCTCCACACGGCTCAAGGCAGGCACCGCCCAGAAGCTGGTGCTCAATATGCTCTCGACCCTCACCATGATCCGGCTGGGCAAGACCTACGGGAATCTGATGGTCGACGTCCGCGCCTCCAACGAGAAGCTGCGGGCCCGCTCTCGCCGTATCGTCGCGCTCGCCACCGGCGCTTCCGACCAGGAGATCGAGACGGCGCTCCGCAGCACGGACGGCGAGGTGAAGAACGCCATCCTCACCATCCTCGGCCAAGTCGACGCCCCCACCGCCGCCCGCCTCCTCGACGCCGCCGACGGCCATCTCCGCGTGGCCCTCCAGGCGGCCGAGGACCACTGAGCCCCACCACCGCCCACCCGCCACACCCCCGTACGGCTCCGCCCCCGACCCTCGCCCCTGGTTTGTCCGCACAGCAAGGCACCGCATATGCCCGAAGACAAGAATTGCGCCACCGCTGCCGCGATCCTCCCTCTCGTCGGCGGCGCCGGAAACCTCATCTCCATCGCCCACTGCATGACCCGGCTCCGCCTCGGCATCCAGGACCGCTCCCTGGTCCAGGACGAGGCCCTCAAGGCACTGCCTGCGGTCATGGGCGTGGTCGAGGACGACACGTACCAGATCGTGCTGGGCCCCGGGACGGTCGCCCGGGTCACCCCCGAATTCGAGCGCCTGGTGGCCGAGTCACGCGCCATGGCACCCGCCACCGAGCCGGAACCCACCAGCCTGCCCCTCACCTCGGAGACCACCACACCGGAATCCGCACCGGCCCCCACGCCACCCGCCACCACCCAGCCACCGCCCACCTCACCCGCCACCCCCACCGCCGAGGAGCTGGCCGCCCACGGCGCCGCCCTCAAGGCGCGGCAGAAGTCCCGGAACGCCACCCCGGTGAAGCTGTTCCTCCGCCGGATCGCCAATATCTTCGTCCCGCTGATCCCGGCCCTGATCGGCTGCGGCATCATCGCCGGGATCAACGGCCTGCTGACCAACCTCGGATGGCTGCCCTCGGTCGTCCCCGCCCTGGCCGCCATGGCCTCCGGCTTCATGTCCCTCATCGCCGTCTTCGTCGGCTACAACACCGCCAAGGAATTCGGCGGCACCCCGATTCTCGGCGGCGCGGTCGCCGCCGTCATCGTCTTCCCCGGCGTCACCCACATCACCGCCTTCGGCCAGCACCTCTCTCCCGGTCAGGGCGGGGTGCTCGGCGCACTGGCCGCGGCGCTGCTCGCCGTCCAGGTGGAGAAGTGGTGCCGCAAAGCAGTCCCCGAGGCGCTGGACGTCCTGCTCACGCCCACCCTTACGGTCCTGGTCACGGGCCTGGTCACCCTCTTCGGTCTGATGTTCGTCGCGGGCGAGGCCGCCACCGCCATCGGCACGGGCGCCAACTGGCTGCTGGCCCACGGCGGCGCATTCGCCGGCCTCATCCTGGGTGGCCTCTTCCTCCCCCTCGTCATGCTGGGCCTCCACCAGGCGCTCATCCCTCTGCACACCACCCTCATCGAGCAGCAGGGCTACACGGTCCTGCTCCCGATCCTCGCCATGGCCGGAGCGGGCCAGGTCGGCGCCGCGATCGCCGTCTACCTCCGCCTCCCCCGCAACCGCTCGATCCGCAGAACCATCAAGTCCGCCCTCCCCGCAGGCTTCTTGGGCGTCGGCGAGCCCCTGATCTACGGCGTCTCGCTCCCCCTGGGCCGCCCCTTCATCACCGCCTGCCTGGGCGGCGCATGCGGCGGCGCCTTCGTCGGCTTCTTCAACCAACTCGGCGACGCCGTCGGCTCCACCGCCATCGGCCCCTCCGGCTGGGCCCTGTTCCCCCTGGTCAAGGGCAACCACACCCTGGCCACCACGCTCACCGTCTACGCCCTGGGCCTGGCCGTCGGCTACCTCACCGGCTTCCTCGCCACCTACTTCTTCGGCCTCAGCAAGCAGCTGCGGGCGGAGCTGAACGCAGACCCTGACAGCGCCCCCACCCCCACCCCCACCCCCACAGCCGCAGAGCCCGCCCCGACAACGGCGGGAAGCGCCACCGCACCCGGAACACCGGCCGGCCTGGGAGCCCCCTGAATTCGACAAAAGCTCATGACCCCGCAACCCATGAGCCCGCAACTCATGAGCCGCGACAAAAGGTCAGATATTGCCGACGAAGGGCGGCCACACCCCCATTCCACCACTCTCCGCTCCATCCCTTACACAATCAGTGACTGCAACCAAAAGTTACTGACGGGGCATCAATACTTGAAGAGGTGGGAGGGAAGCGAAGTCTCCTCCGTGGAAAGCAGATCCGACCGCTTCTTCAGTTCGCCTTCTTTAGTTCGCCGCGCAGGTAATTCACTGGGCGAACTCGGGCACGCCTCCCGCCCGGGACTGCCGGCGGAACCTCGGACAGGGCTCCCGGCAGCAACAACGGGCCCCGCGGGGCGGGCGCAAGCCCCCGGTAGCCCCCGAAGGCCTGCCGCCCGAACCCAACTTCGCAGGAAATCCAGCTCCCGGAGAAGACCTCCCCCCTAACCCCTACCCCCAACCCCAACATTCCCTTCTCGGCTGAATAAGTGGCGCACCACATCGGGCTTTCACCACCACCCCGTCACCGAATTCGAAATGGCGATCCATGAGCTCAGCACACCTGTTTAGGGCGCCCTTAAAACCGACCCACAAACGCCGCCCGGTAGAGCCGCCCCCAAAAAACGCAATTCCACCCCGTGAAAAGCACACGCCTCCCCTTCACCCCGCCATGATGCTGCCCAACTGTGGGGCGCCCGCGGTGGAAATGCCGACTGCGGCGGGGAGAGGAAGCGGGAGCCGGTGGTGGTGAGGCGGGTGCCGTCCGAGGGGAGGGTGGTGAGTGCACCGTTGCCGCCGTCCTCGTAGACGGCGGCAACGGTCAGGTCCGCCTTCTTGTCGCCGTTGAAGTCACCCTGGCGGCCGTTGGCGGCCGGCGCGGCACGGTCCGCAGCCGAGGCGGTGCCGGTGGCGGCCGTCAGCAGCCCGGCCGCCAGCGCGGTCGCGGCCGCCGTGGCCAGGGGTCGTACGGAGGCGCTTGGGCATGCGGGGCTCTGCTGCCTGCGGGATGCCCGGGGCGTCCCGGCTGGATGAGGGGCCGGGCCGTCGTGGGCCGCAGGAGGTGTTCTCCGCGTGCCCGTATGGCGGTTGGCGCACAAGAGACCTGTGGGGCGCGGAGAGGGGTGTAGTGGAGTGGTGAAGGTGGCGTGAAGTGGAGGTGTGGGTGGCGGGGCGCGGTTGGGCCGGAATCCGTACCCGCGGGGCGTATTAGGGTCGGCGCATGGGGATCCGATTACGCCGCCCGTGGCGCGCCAGGCTGACCGTGGCGGGCACCGCCCTCGTACTCGCCGTCGCCGGGGTGACACTGCTGCTCCGGGGCGAGACGCCACCGCCGTACGTGCCGCCACAGCCGTCCGGGCCACACGTCCGCGAGGTGGTCCAGTTCGCCTACGAGAGCACGCTGGACGTCGACCTCGATCCCCCGCCGGGACCGGCCACCCTGGTCGGAGCCGTCCTGCTGGCGGTGAGCGGGGCCCTGTGCGTCGGGGGCTGCTTCATCCGTCGTAAGGGCCAGGCGCAGCACCCCTGATCGCGCCCCTTCCCGCAGCGGGTTCGGCATCCGTCCCCCGGCGAACGCACTCAGCCGCCGGCCGCATCGGCCCCGACCGCCCCCGTACGAACCGTGGTTCGCGGGCCCCTCTACGGCCCGCCCCCACGCCGGCACGGTAAATCCCGTACGCCGCCCGGCGAAGACGACACCGCCCGCGAAGACGCCGCGGGCCGGCGGAGACGACGCCGCCCGGCAGAGACTCCGCGGGCCGCCCCCGAAAACCCCCGAAAAACGCCGCCGGGGCGGCACCCCCCGAGAGGAGGGTGCCGCCCCGACGAACGTGTGGACGTGTGATCCGGGAGGATCAGCGTTCCGATCCAGAGGATCAGAAGTCCATGTCACCGCCCGGCATGCCGCCCGGAGCGCCCGCCGGGGCGGCCTTCTCCGGCTTGTCGGCGATGACGGCCTCGGTGGTGAGGAAGAGCGCCGCGATGGAGGCGGCGTTCTGCAGCGCGGAGCGGGTGACCTTGGCGGGGTCGATGATGCCTTCGGCGATCATGTCGACGTACTCGCCGGTCGCGGCGTTCAGACCGTGACCGACGGCCAGGTTGCGCACCTTCTCCACCACGACGCCGCCCTCGAGGCCGCCGTTGACGGAGATCTGCTTGAGCGGGGCCTCCAGCGCGAGCTTCACGGCGTTGGCGCCGGTCGCCTCGTCACCGTCGAGGTCCAGCTTCTCGAAGACCGAGGAAGCCTGGAGCAGGGCGACGCCACCGCCGGCGACGATGCCCTCCTCGACGGCCGCCTTCGCGTTGCGAACGGCGTCCTCGATGCGGTGCTTGCGCTCCTTGAGCTCGACCTCGGTGGCGGCACCGGCCTTGATGACGGCCACGCCGCCGGCCAGCTTCGCCAGACGCTCCTGGAGCTTCTCGCGGTCGTAGTCCGAGTCGCTGTTCTCGATCTCGGCACGGATCTGGTTGACGCGGCCCTGGACCTGCTCGCTGTCGCCGGCACCGTCGACGATGGTGGTCTCGTCCTTGGTGATGACGACCTTGCGGGCGCGGCCGAGCAGTTCGAGACCGGCGTTCTCCAGCTTGAGGCCGACCTCCTCGGAGATGACGGTGCCACCGGTGAGGATGGCGATGTCGCCGAGCATGGCCTTGCGGCGGTCACCGAAGCCCGGGGCCTTGACGGCAACGGACTTGAAGGTGCCACGGATCTTGTTGACGACCAGGGTCGACAGGGCCTCGCCCTCGACGTCCTCGGCGATGATCAGCAGCGGCTTGCCGGACTGCATGACCTTCTCCAGGAGCGGCAGCAGGTCCTTCACGCTGCCGATCTTGGAGTTGACGATGAGGATGTACGGGTCGTCGAGCGACGCCTCCATACGCTCCATGTCGGTGGCGAAGTACGCCGAGATGTAGCCCTTGTCGAAGCGCATACCCTCGGTGAGTTCCAGCTCCAGACCGAAGGTCTGGGACTCCTCGACGGTGATGACGCCTTCCTTGCCGACCTTGTCCATGGCCTCGGCGATCAGCTCGCCGATCTGGGTGTCAGCGGCGGAGATGGAGGCGGTCGAAGCGATCTGCTCCTTGGTCTCCACGTCCTTGGCCTGCTCCAGCAGGGCGGCGGAGACGGCCTCGACGGCACGCTCGATACCGCGCTTGAGGGCCATCGGGTTGGCGCCGGCGGCGACGTTGCGCAGGCCCTCGCGGACCAGGGCCTGGGCCAGGACGGTCGCGGTCGTCGTGCCGTCACCGGCGACGTCGTCCGTCTTCTTCGCGACCTCCTTGACCAGCTCGGCGCCGATCTTCTCGTACGGGTCCTCGAGCTCGATCTCCTTGGCGATGGACACACCATCGTTGGTGATCGTGGGGGCGCCCCACTTCTTCTCGAGGACGACGTTGCGGCCCTTGGGGCCGAGGGTGACCTTGACGGCGTCGGCGAGCTGGTTCATCCCGCGCTCGAGACCGCGCCGTGCCTCCTCGTCGAACGCGATGATCTTGGCCATGTGAAGTGGTCCTCCCGGACTGGGGTGGATTGCTCCGGACCGCGCTGGCGCCCGCGACGGACGACCTGCAGACCTGTGTGGTTCCTTGCCCCACGCGGCCTACGGGCCTCACCGACCCGGTCCTTCTTTGTCACTCTCACTGGGAGAGTGCTAACGCCAATGATTAGCACTCGTGGGGTGCGAGTGCAAGCCGCCCGGAGGGGCGTCGTTGAGGGGCGGCGGTCGGGCGACGGGTGGGCGCACAGCCGAAGGCCCGTACCCCCCTCAGGGGTACGGGCCTTCCTCACGCAGTAGTTGGTCGGCGCCTCAGCCGGCCACCCGGACCATGTCCGCCTGCGGCCCCTTCTGGCCCTGCGAGATCTCGAACTCGACTCGCTGACCCTCCTCAAGGGTGCGGTAGCCGTCCATCTGGATCGCGCTGTAGTGGACGAAAACATCCGCACCACCGTCGACCGCGATGAAGCCGTACCCCTTCTCCGCGTTGAACCACTTGACGGTGCCCTGAGCCATGCCTAACTCCCCTATTACTGGCCCTTGCGCAGGACCGCACTCCGCGGACCCGGGTCAGACCTCACCCCGCGAAAGGCCCGTGGGGTGTGCGCCGGAACGCGTCGACCGCCGCTGAATGTATCTGCACAGATGCCCAGAGCAACAGGTCAATCGGACGAGAAATCTGGCGCCGGAGAATCGGCAATATGCGGCGAAATCCTGGTTCTCCAGGGCAAGTCGGGCCGGGCATAGCGCACCTAGGCGACAAATACCGCCCACACTTTGGACACAACTGACCGCGAACACATATGCGTTCGGCACGCTCACGGTGATATCCGGAGGGGGATCACCCCAATGGTATCTCCTTTCACAACACGGAATTGCCCCGTCCGCTTTCCGGCGGACGGGGCAATTCCGGTCATGCAGGAGAAGAGTTGGCGCAAATCAGCAGCCGCCGGCCACGGCCGGGATGATCGAGATGCCGGCGCCGTCCGGGGTCGGCGTCTCCAGGCCCTGCTCGAAGCGCACATCGTCGTCGTTGACGTACACGTTCACGAAGCGGCGCAGCTTGCCGGCGTCGTCCAGCACACGGGCCGCGATGCCCTGGTGGTTCTGCTCCAGGTCGGCGATCACCTCGGAGAGGGTCGCGCCCTCGGCGGGGACCTCGGCCTGGCCACCGGTGTACGTGCGGAGGATGGTGGGGATGCGGACCTTGACGCTCATGGTTCTGCCTTCCAGGGGTACGGAGTACGAGTTCGGGGGGCTGTGGCGCGGCCTCGTCCGCCGGACGGGCCGGCGGCCTCAGCCGAGGCCGGCCGCGCGGAACGCGTCCAGGTTCGGACGGATCGTGGCCGTGGGCCCGGAGGTCGGGGCGACCGCGTCAAGTGTCTTGAGGCCGTCACCGGTGTTCAGGACGACGGTGGTCAGGGACGGGTCGAGCAGACCTTCCTCGATCAGCTTCTTGGTCACGCCGACGGTCACTCCGCCCGCGGTCTCCGCGAAGATCCCTTCCGTCCTGGCCAGCAGCTTGATCGCGTCGACGACCTGCTCGTCGTTGACATCCTCCACGGCACCGCCCGTACGGCGCGCGATGTCGAGCACGTACGGACCGTCGGCCGGGTTGCCGATCGCCAGCGACTTGGCGATGGTGTCCGGCTTCTGCGGGCGCACGACCTCGTGTCCGGCCTTGAAGGCCGTGGACACCGGCGAGCAGCCCTCCGCCTGGGCGCCGAAGATCTTGTACGGCTTGTCCTCGACCAGGCCGAGGGCGATCAGCTCCTTGAGCCCCTTGTCGATCTTCGTGAGCTGCGAGCCGGACGCGATCGGGATGACGATCTGGTCCGGGAGCTTCCAGCCCAGCTGCTCGCAGATCTCGTACGCGAGCGTCTTGGAACCCTCGCCGTAGTACGGCCGCAGATTGACGTTGACGAAGCCCCAGCCCTCGCCCAGCGGGTCGCCGATGAGCTCCGAGCAGAAGCGGTTGACGTCGTCGTAGTTGCCCTCGATGCCGACCAGGTCACCGCCGTAGACCGCGGCCATGACGACCTTGCCGGCCTCCAGGTCGTGCGGGATGAAGACGCAGGACTTGAAGCCCGCGCGGCGCGCCGCGGCGCCGACCGCACCGGCGAGGTTGCCGGTGGAGGAGCAGGAGAGGGTGGTGAAGCCGAAGGCGCGGGCGGCCTCGACGGCGATCGCCACGACGCGGTCCTTGAAGGAGTGCGTCGGGTTGCCCGAGTCGTCCTTGACGTACAGCCCGCCGGTGACGCCCAGCTCGGCGGCGAGCCGGTCGGCCTGGACGAGCTTGGTGAAGCCGGGGTTCAGGTTGGGCTTGTCGGCCACGTCGGTGGGGACGGGCAGCAGCGGGGCGTAGCGCCAGATGTTGTTCGGACCGGCCTCGATCTGCTTCCGCAGGCTCTCGGGGTCGCCGCTCGGCAGGTCGTACGCGACTTCGAGCGGCCCGAAACACTCCTGGCACGCGAAGATCGGGCCGAGCGGGAAGCGCTGTCCGCACTCGCGGCAGGACAGGGCTGCGGCGGGGCCCAGAGCGACGGTGGGGGTGTTTTCGGTGACTTGCACAGCCATGGAGGCGAGGCCCTTTCTCCTCATCTTCCTCGCGACGAATCTCGCCACGAGACGGATTTGGCACCTTCCCTAGCCGGGAGCCTCACGCGCACGGGACGTCAGCGTCCTGGCGGCAAGACCGGCTGGAGGGTTGCCGGGGCTTCAACGGGCCGTATCCCTCTGCCCCTCTGGATGAGCGGTATGGCGCTGGGCCGAAACCCAGGCGTTTGTGGCGCGGCGACCCCGACATGCGACGGTCATCCGCGTTGTTCAAGACTGTAACCGAAGGCACTGACAGTTGAGATAGTCGTCCGAACCGCGAGATGGATCACACAGACCGCCGATCGGGCGGCGACCGAGGAGTCGTAGACGTGCTGGAAGAGGTGGAGGGCTGGCTGAGCAGCCACTCCTGGTCCGCCGCGGACCGCCCGCTGGGGCAGCTGCTGGAGGCGAAGCGCCAGACGGGCCGTACGGTCAGCGTAGTGCTGCCCGCGCTCGACGAGGAGGCCACGGTCGGGGCGATCGTGGCGGTGATCCGTGCCGAGCTGATGACCGAGGCGGTCCCGCTCGTCGATGAGCTGGTGGTGCTGGACTCCGGCTCCACCGACCGCACCGCCGAGGTCGCCGCGGCGGCCGGGGCCCGGGTCGTCCCCCGCGACAGCGTCCTCCCGCGCCTGCCCGCCCTCCCCGGCAAGGGCGAGGTGCTGTGGCGCTCCCTGCTGGCCACCACCGGCGACATCATCTGCTTCATCGACGCCGACCTGCGCGAATTCTCCCCCGCCTTCGTCTCCGGGATCATCGGCCCGCTGCTGACGGATCCGGACATCCAGTTCGTGAAGGCGATGTACGACCGCCCGCTGGAGACCGGCGGCGAAGGCGCCGGGGCCGGACAGGGCGGCCGGGTGACGGAGCTGGTCGCCCGCCCCCTCCTCAATCTCCACTGGCCGCAGCTGGCCGGCTTCGTCCAGCCCCTGGGCGGCGAGTACGCGGCCCGCCGCTCCCTCCTGGAACGGCTGCCGTTCCCGGTCGGCTACGGCGTGGAACTCGGCCTGCTCGTCGACGCCCTGCACACCGTCGGCCTCGACGCCCTCGCCCAGGTGGACGTCGGCGTACGCAAACACCGCCACCAGGACGGCCAGGCCCTGGGCCGGATGGCCGCCGCCATCTACCGCACCGCCCAACTACGCCTGACCCGCGGCCACTTGGTCCGCCCCCGCCTCACCCAGTTCGACCGCGGCGACGAGGGCTTCGTCCCCCGCACGACGGAAGTGGACACCGAGGAGCGCCCCCCAATGGCCGAAATCCCGGAGTACGCGGCGCGACGAGCGGCCTGAGCGCCCGCGCGGCCCGGGCCCCCTCGCGCGGCCTGAGCCTCAGGCGTCGAAGCCGTACTCCAGCACGTAGGCAGACGAGTCGAGGATCATCTCGTTGGCCTCTACCGTGCGCCCGCCCGCAGTCATCGCAGTGCGGCTGATGAGAATGACGGGCGTACGTGCCGCCGGGCCCGGTATCCGGCTGTGTGATCGCTGATCCCGCGACGAGATCGGCGGGGAGGCAGGAGGTGGAGAGCATCACCGGCTTACCGTCGAGCACGAACCTGCGCCGCCGCACGATGACAGAGTCTGTTGCTTGACGGGCGCGCTCGGCGACTCGCTGCGCATCGCCCGCAGCCGGGGCGACCGTCTCGGGTGCAGGCACCCGGAACCCGCCGAGGGTGAGCCGTCGTGGCCGGTCGACGCGTTCCTGCCGGGAGGCGACCGAGGAGCACACCCGGACCCGCGCCCCTTGACCGCTTCCGTACGTTTGCGCGGATCTGTAGCGGGTTACTGTCGCGACATGGCTTCCGAGCGCAGTGCGGCCCCTGCGGGTGCCGAGGTTCTTGTGGCGTCCAATCGCGGACCGGTCTCGTACGCCCTGGAGGAGGGCGGGACGCTGACCGCCAAGCGGGGCGGGGGCGGGCTGGTCTCCGGGCTGTCGGCCATCGGGTCCGATGCCGAGGCGGTGTGGGTGTGTGCCGCGCTCGGGGACGGTGACCGGGAGGCCGTACGGCGGACGGGTGGCGGGCTGGACCCGGGCGACACCGGTGGACAACGCGTCCGGATGCTGGACATTCCCGCCGAGGTGTACACCGCCGCCTACAACGGCATCGCGAACTCCGCGCTGTGGTTCGTCCACCACATGCTGTACCAGACACCGCTGGAACCGGTCTTCGACGCGGAGTTCCGGGCGCAGTGGGCGTCCTACGAGAGCTACAACCGCGCTTTCGCCCAGGCGCTGGCCGAAGAGGCCGCCGAGGGTGCGGCGGTGCTGGTGCAGGACTACCACCTGGCCCTGGTGCCGGGGATGCTGCGCACCCTGCGGCCCGACGTACGGATCGCGCACTTCTCGCACACGCCGTGGGCGCCGCCGGAGTACTTCCGGATGCTGCCGGACGACATCGCACGGCAGCTCCTGGAGGGCATGCTGGGCGCCGACCAGCTGGGGTTCCTCACCCGTCGCTGGGCGGACGCGTTCGCCGCATGCTGCGCCGCGGTAGTCGGCGGCACGGGCGACACCCGGATCGGCGTGTACGGGCTCGGGGCGGACGCCGGGTTCCTGCGCGAGCGGTCGCAGCAGGAGGATGTCGCCGAGCGGCTGTCCACCCTGCGGGAGCAGATCGGCACGGGGCCCGACGGGGCGGTGCGCAAGACCGTCGTCCGGGTGGACCGGACCGAGCTGTCGAAGAACATCGTGCGGGGGCTGCTCGCCTACCGGCAGCTCCTTGCGGAACACCCGTCGTGGCGCGAGCGCGTGGTGCATGTCGCGTTCGCCTATCCCTCACGCCAGGACCTGGCCGTCTACCGGGAGTACACGGCGGAGGTCGGGCGGGTCGCCGAGGCGATCAACTCCGAGTACGGGACGGCGGATTGGCAGCCCGTCGTGCTGCACGTCAAGGACGACTTCGCGCGCTCGCTGGCCGCGTACCGCCTGGCGGACGTGGCGCTGGTCAACCCGATCCGGGACGGGATGAACCTGGTCGCGAAGGAGATCCCGGTGGTCTCCGACCAGGGCTGTGCGCTGGTGCTCTCCCGGGAGGCGGGCGCCCACGAGGAACTGGGGCAGGACGCCCTCACCGTCAATCCGTACGACGTCAGCGGCACCGCACGGGCGCTCCACGAGGCGCTGACGATGGACGCCGGGGAACGCAGCGAGCGCACGGCACGGCTCGCCGCGGCCGCCACGGCGCTGCCGCCCGCGCAGTGGTTCCTGAAGCAGTTGCGGGCGCTGAAGGAGGTCACTCCGAGGGCGGACGCCCGCTGAAGCGTCTTCGGCGACGACCGTTCCCGCGGGCGGGGACCGTGGTGACCTGCGCGCGGATCAGCTGTCGACCGGGGTGGTGCCGAGAAGGGCGTGCAGAACCTCGCGGTGGAGGGCGGCGATGGGGCCGAGCAGGTCCGGGTGGCGCAGCAGCGGCGCGGCGCGCTGATCGCGAGGGCTGGGAATCGTCAGCCGCCGGGCGTCGCCCACGCCGTGCGCACCGTGGTGGGTGGCGGCCAGGCAGGCCGCTGCCACGACGGCGAGCTCGGCGTCGGCCAGCAGACAGGCCGCCCAGCTGACGACGGTTTCGTCGACCGAGGTGCGCCAGGCGTGGGCGGCGCCCTCCAGGGGGTGGGCATCGGCACCGGTGACCGAGTCCAGCCGGGCGGAGCCGCCGGGGCCGAGCAGGTGCAGCAGTTCGGCGTCGAGCGCGGTGGGGTAGCGCAGCGCCGCGGCGATGGTGACCGCGTGACTCGCCTGGGCTTCGGCCAGGGCATGGTCCAGCGGGCCGCCCGCCGGCGGGAAGGCCGACAGCAGCCAGCGAGTGGAGGCAGCGATGACGGGCGAGAGATCGGTTGGCATGGGGAAACCGTCCTTCACACGTGCCCGCCGTCGTTCTGTCACCTGGGTGTGACCCGGTCGCGAGCACTCGGCGCGCTCGGGGCGCGCGTGGCCGGCCAGCGTAAGGCGGCCCTCCGAGCGGCGACAGGACGTACGTCACAGGGCCGGTCCCCCAGGGCCGGGCAGGCCGCAGTGATGGGCCGGTGGGCCGGGCACCTCACGGGCGCGCCCTGGCTCCGCCCCTAGTCCAGCCGCTCGGCCAGGGCGGCGAGCAGGCCGACGACCCCGGCCGGGCCGTCGACGACCAGGTCGGCGCGTTCGGCGAGTTCGGTGACCTCGTTGCTGCCGCTGCAGACCAGGACGCCGGCCAGGCCGTCGGAGCGGAGTTTTTCGACGGCGGCGAAGGCGGCGAGGTCGCCGAGGTCGTCACCGGCGTAGAGGACGGTGGCGGCGCCGGTCTCGCGGACCCATTCGGCGAGGGCGACGCCCTTGTCCATGCCGGGCGGGCGGAGTTCCAGGACGAGGCGGCCCGGTTCGACGATCAGGCCGTGGCGTTCGGCGAGCGCGGTGAGCGGGCCACGCAGCTGGTCGAAGGCGTCCTGGGGGTCGGTGGCGCGGCGGGTGTGCACGGCGATGGCGCGGCCGCCCTTGCGCTCGATGGCGGTCTCGATCCAGGTGCCGTGCCAGACACCGGAGGCGTCCAGGACGCCGGGGAGTTCGGCCTGTATGGCGGCGACACCGGGGTGCGGGGCGGGGGCGTGGACGGTGCCGCTGGCTGCCTCCCAGCGCTCGGCGCCGTAGTGGCCGAGGACGGTGAGGTGGTCCAGGCCGGGTACGTCCGCGAAGCCGCCGAGGCGGACCGCGACGGTGGCCGGGCGGCCGGTGATCACCGCGGCGGCGTGCAGCCGGGGCACCAGGCGGCCGAGGGCGGCGACGGCGCCGTGATGGGCTCGGGCCTTCTCCGGGTCGGGGACGATCTCGGCGAGGGTGCCGTCGAAGTCGAGGGCGATGACGGCGCGTTCCGGGTGTGCCAGCAGTGCGGCGAGGCCGTCGCGGCCGGCGGGGGTGTGCGGGGTCGGCACGGATCCGGGTGTCGGCTGGGACTGCGGCGCGGCGTTCGGGGGGCTGCCCATGGCGCCGACCCTACCGGCGCGGGGCGGGCGCCGGGGGGAGCTCCGGCGGCAGCCGGGGGTGTACGGGCGCATCGGGGCGGCGGCCGGGGCGCCCGGGTCAGCGGCGGCCCCGGCGGGCGTCCCGTATGCGGCGCAGGCGGTTGACGGTGACGGGGTCGTGGGCGAGCGCGCGGGGGTCGTCCAGCAGGGCGTTGAGGAGCTGGTAGTAGCGGGTCGGGGAGATGCCGAGCTGTTCGCGGATGGCGCGCTCCTTGGGGCCGGGGCCGGGCCAGGAGCGGCGCTCGACGGCGAGCACCGCCTCGTCCCGGGCCGAGAGCCCCGGGGCGCGCCCGTCGGCCCCGGGCTCGCCGCCCGGACCGACCGCACCCGCCGTACCGCCCGTCATCACGCTTCCACGATAAGCGCACGGTCGGACAGGGCCCGGCCCGTCGCCCCGGCCGCAGGGCGCCGGCCAGCCTGCCCGTACTCCCGCCCGCACTGCGTCATTCGGCGCTCTGGTCCGTCGCGTCCGCGGTGTTCTGGATGTCGGTGAGCACCCCGGCCGGGTTGCCCCTCGGGCCGACCGCGGCGCCCATCTTCGCCTTGACGGTCTTGGAGACCAGCGGCCAGGAGGTCTTGTTCGCCGGGTAGAACTCGGCGTTGGCGAGCTGCTTGAGGAAGCCGTGGAACTTGGCGTACTTGTCGTCGGCCAGCATCGTCTGGGAGGCGGAGGTGGTGACCGGCAGCAGGCCGTATTCGCCGGAGAACTTCTCGACGTTCTTCTTGCTGTAGACGAAGTCGAGGAACTTGCCGACCTGGGCGCGGTGGCCGCCCTGTTTGAAGGCCATCATCCAGTCGGCGACGCCCATGGTGGCCTTGGCCTTGCCGTGGGAGCCGGGCAGCTCGACGGTGCCGTAGTCGATGCCCTTGGCCGCGGCCTGCTTCATCAGGGTGGGGTGGCCGTTGAGCATGCCGACCTCACCGTCGGCGAAGCGCTCGAAGGCGTCCTCGCGGTTGAGCTTGGCGGGGTCGGTGCCGGTCAGGCCCTTGCCGACGAGGTTCTCCTTCAGCCACTTGAAGGTCCTGACGTTCTCCGGCGAGTCGATCGTGTACTTGCCGATGCCGTCGGTGTAGCCGCCGCCACCGCTGAGCATCCACTGCATCGTCTCGGCCTGGGTCTCCTCCGGGCCGAGCGGCAGTGCGAAGGGCAGCTTGACGCCCTTCGCCTTCAGCAGCTGGGCGTCCTGGGCGATGTCGTTCCAGTTCTCCGGCGGGCTGGTGATGCCGGCCTCGGTGAACAGCTTCTTGTTGTAGAAGAGCCGCCGGGTGCTGGCGCCGAACGGCATGCCGTACTGGACCCGCTTGTACTCGCCGGCCTCCGCGAGGGAGGGGGTGAAGTCGGCCTGGGTGGGGATGGAGAGCAGCTGGTCGGCGCTGTAGAGCTGGCCCTTGGCCGCGTAGTCGGCGTAGGCGCCGATCTGGGCGAGGTCCGGGGCGTGGCCGTCCTTGACCAGGTCCTCGACCTTCTTGTCGACATCGGTCCAGCTGTAGACCTCGACATCGACCTTGATGCCGGGGTTCTTCTTCTCGAAGGCGCGCGCGAGCTCGTCCCAGTAGCGCTGGGAGCCGTTGGACCGGCTGTCGCCGTAGTCCGCCGCGATCAGTTTGAGGGTGACGTCGTCGCTACCGGAGCCGCTGCCGCAGCCGGTGAGAGTCAGTGTCATGGTGGTGGCGATTGCCGCCGCCAGGCTCAAGTACCGCCGCTGCACTGCTGTTCCCGCCCTTTGTTCTGAAAATCCGTGCTTGTCGGGTATGCCCCGGCCGTGTCGGGGGTCGCCCTCCAACGGCATCAACAGCGAGTCTCCCCTGCCCTCTTTACAAGGTCTACACCACCCCCCGGTTCACGCCGGTAACGGCCTTCCCGGCCGTCCGTCCCGCCCGATCGCTCCGGTGAGTGGACTAGACCTTTCCGGCCGGATCGCGCAAAACTGTTCCCGTGAGACACGTCATCGCCCTGGATGTGGGCGGCACCGGGATGAAGGCCGCCCTCGTGGGGGTGGACACCGCGTCCTCCGGGGGCACACCTCCTGTGCTCCTGTACGAGGCGCGGCGCCCCACCGGCCGCGAGCGCGGCCCCGACGCCGTGGTCGAGGCCGTCCTCGGCTTCGCCGCCGAGCTCCGTGACCTCGGTACGGCCCGCTACGGCGCCCCCGCGGCGGCGGCCGGTGTCGCGGTCCCCGGCATCGTCGACGAGCGCACCGGCACCGCCGTCTACGCCGCGAACCTCGGCTGGCGGGACGTCCCGATGCGGGACCTGCTGTCCGAGCGGCTGGGCGGGGTGCCGGTCGCGCTCGGCCACGACGTCCGCACCGGCGGTCTGGCCGAGGGCCGGATCGGCGCGGGCCGGGACGCCGACCGCTTCCTGTTCGTCCCCCTGGGCACCGGGATCGCGGGCGCCATCGGCATCGGCGGCCGGATCGAGGCCGGTGCCCACGGCGGCGCGGGCGAGATCGGCCACATCGTCGTACGGCCCGGCGGGCGCGAGTGCGGCTGCGGGCAGCGCGGCTGCCTGGAGACGCTGGCCTCGGCCGCCGCGGTCGGCCGTGACTGGGCGGCGGCCTGCGGAGATCCGCGGGCCAACGCGGCGGACGCGGCCAAGGCCGTGGCGTCCGGCGACGCGCGGGCGCACACCGTGTGGCAGCGCGCCGTGGACGCCCTCGCCGACGGTCTGGTCACCGGACTGACCCTGCTCGACCCGCAGACGCTGATCATCGGCGGCGGGCTCGCCGAGGCGGGCGACACGCTCTTCACACCTCTGCGGGAAGCGGTCCGCCGGCGCGTTACGTTCCAGCGGCTCCCCTCGATCGTTCCGGCGGCCCTCGGGGACGCCGCCGGGTGCCTGGGCGCAGGACTGCTCGCCCGGGATCTTCTCTCCACGGAGGTAACCGCCTGATGGCACAGCAACAGTCCGCGCAGCGGCCCTCGGACCCCCCGCGCACCATCCTGGCCGGCGCCCGGATCGCCCGGCCGTCCGGTGTGGTCGAGCGCGGCCGGATCACCGTCGAGGGCGGCCTGATCGGCGATGTCCACAGCCGGGACGTCGATCTGGCCGAGGGGGTGTCCGGCAGTGTCGTGGACCTGACGGGCCACCTGATCGTCCCCGGCTTCGTCGATGTGCATGTCCATGGCGGCGGCGGTGGCTCGTTCTCGTCCGCCGACCCCGAGGAGTGCCTGACGGTCGTCGAGACCCACCGCCGGCACGGCACCACCTCGATGGTCGCCTCCACCGTCACCGGTGAGCTGCCCGAGCTCGCCCGGCAGGCCGCGGTGCTCGCCGAACTGGTGCAGCAGGGCGAGCTGGCCGGTATCCACTTCGAGGGCCCGTTCATCTCCCCGCACCGCTGCGGCGCCCACCAGCCCGAGCTGCTGCGCGACCCGGACCCGGCCGATGTCCGCAAGCTCCTCGACGCCGCGCACGGCACCACGTCGATGATGACCGTCGCCCCCGAACTGCCCGGCGGCCTGGAGTCCGTACGGCTGCTCGCCGACGCGGGCGTGATCGCCGCCGTCGGCCACACCGACTCCTCCTACGACGCCACCCGCGAGGCCATCGACGCGGGCGCCACCGTCGCCACCCACCTCTTCAACGCGATGCCCGCACTGGGCCACCGTGCGCCCGGCCCGGTCGCCGCGCTCCTGGAGGACGAGCGGATCACCGTCGAGCTCATCAACGACGGCACCCATCTGCACCCCGCGGTCCTGCAACTGGCGGTCCGTGAGGCGGGCGCCGAGCGGGTCGCGTTCATCACCGACGCGATGGGCGCGGCCGGGATGAACGACGGGATGTATCCGCTCGGCCCGATGCAGGTCGAGGTCAAGGACGGCGTCGCGCGCATCAGCGAAGGCCCCACGGCCGGTTCGATCGCCGGCTCCACCCTCACCCTGGACCGCGCCTTCAAACGCGCCGTCACCCTCGACGGCCTGACGATCGACCAGGCCGTACAGGCACTTTCGGCCAACCCTGCCCGCCTTTTGGGCATCGACGGCCGGGCCGGTTCCCTGCAGACCGGCAAGGACGCCGACCTGGTGGTGCTGGACGCGTCATACGACGTCGTAGGCGTCATGCGCCGGGGCGAGTGGCTGGTGCGCCCGAAGGGCGCCTGAGGCTCCGCCCGCGCACCGGGACCGTGGACGGCCGCCCCTCTTACAGGCCGTGGCCCCCAGGGCGGCGCAACCGGGTCTGGGCCAACCACCACCGACGATGGCATGATCGCTCGCGCACTTGTCCGCATGCCACCGCCGAACGCGGTTGCCCGACGCCCGGCCGCCCGGCCATGACTGCCCGGAGGGGCGACCATGATCCTTACGGTCACGCTGAACGCCGCCCTGGACATCACCTACCGCGTGCCCCGGCTCCACCCCCACACCACGAACCGGGTCACGGAAGTGTCCGAACGCCCCGGCGGCAAGGGCCTGAACGTCGCCCGGGTGCTGGCCGCGCTCGGCCACCGTACGGTCGCCACCGGCTTCGCGGGCGGCGGCACCGGCGCGGCGCTGCGCGCACTGCTCGCCGAGACCGAGGTCACCGACGCGCTGGTCCCGGTCGGCGGCGCCACCCGCCGCACGGTCGCCGTCGCCGACGCCGCCACCGGAGACACCACCCAGCTCAACGAACCGGGCCCGGTCGTCTCGCCCGCCGAATGGGACACCTTCCTCGGCACCTACCGCGAACTGCTCGCCGACGCACGGGCGGTGGCGCTCTGCGGCAGCCTCCCGCCGGGCGTCCCGGTCGACGTCTACGCCCGCCTCACCCGGGCCGCGCGCAGCGCCGGAGTCCCGGTCCTCCTCGACACCAGCGGCGAACCGCTGCGCCGCGGGCTGGCCGCCCGCCCCGACGTCGCCAAGCCCAACGCCGATGAACTCGCCGCGCTCACCGGCAGCACCGAACCGCTGCGCGCCGCCCGTGACGCCCGCCGCCGCGGCGCCCATGCAGTGGCCGCCTCGCTGGGCCCGGACGGCATGCTCGCGGTGACCGCCGACGGCGCCTGGCAGGCCGCCCCGCCGCGGCGGATCGCCGGCAACCCGACCGGCGCCGGCGATTCAGCCGTGGCCGGCCTTCTGTCGGGCCTGGTCGAGGAGTTGCCCTGGCCGGACCGGCTGACCCGAGCGGTGGCCCTGTCCGCGGCGACCGTACGGGCCCCGGCAGCGGGCGAGTTCGACGCGGCCACGTATGAAGAGCTGCTGTCCCGCGTGGTGGTGACGGACCATCCGGCGGTGGTCTGAGAGGGCGGCGGCCGGACCGCTCCGGCCATGACCCCGGAAAACGATCACTTCCGGACGAGACGCCGAGACGTCTAGACGCCGAAACACCGAGAGGCCGCGTCCTACTTCTTGGCGCCGCGCTGCAGCCAGAGCTGGTCGAGGTTGGCATTGCACTGATTGCCCTGCGCGCACGAGAGCTCGATGACGTTGGTCCCCTTGTTCAGGGTGACCGGGGCCCACGTCGTCTGCCAGCCCTTCTCCCAGTCCCCCTTCGGGGAGTGGATGAAGTTCTTCATGCCGAGGGGCTGGCCGTTCGGCTTGCTGTTCACCGCAAGCGTCGCGTTGGCGTCTTCCCCGGGGATGCCGTAGCGCACATACAGCCGGTAGTCGCCCTCTTGCGGGACCTCCAAGGTCCACTGCACCTTCGCGCCCACCTGGTTGAACCCGGCGACGTACACGCCGCTCGCCGAGCGGGCACCCGGGACTTCCTTGGCGGTCGTCGGGCCCCCCTCCAGGCGCAGGCTGCCCGCCTCCCCCTTCGGGAGTTCACCGGCCGACGGCTTACTGGTCGGCGCATCGCTGGGCTTGACCGTGTCCCCGGCCGTCGGCCCCGGCTTGCCCGCGTTCTCGTCCTTGGAGTCCTTGCCGTTGGTGAGCATCGCGACGCCGATGCCTATGCAGACCACCGCGACCACGGCGACGGCGCCGATCAGCAGGCCGTTGCGGCCGCGGCGCGGCTCCTGGCCGCCGTTGCCCGGGGCCGGGGCGGAGCGCGTGCGGTCACCGCCGGGCAGGGTCTCCGGTGCGGCGTAGTGGGCGTTCTGCTGCCCGTACGTCACCTGCTGCGGGGCCTGCTGGCCGTACTGGCGCTGACCGACCGCGCGCACCTGGTTGTAGGACGTACGCGGGACCCCCGGCTGCCGCGGCGCCGCACCGTCGCCCGCCGAGCCCTGGGCGCCGCCCTCGCCGCCTTCCGCGCGGTAGAGGTAGGCGAACGGGTCGTCGTTCTCCGGCGTGTCCGCGCCGTTGTTGCCGGCCGTCATTCCGTGTCACTCCCAAGCGATCTGTGCGCGTCTGTACGCGTCTCTACGCGTCCGCAGGCTTCAATGCGCGAACTGTCTTTCGGGCCCCCGGCGGCGCCGCGCCGCATCGGCGCAGCCTACCCCGTCGCGGCCTGCGCACACCGTGCCCGGAGGGCCACAAGATCGCTACGGATCGGTGAACTGCTGGTGTGGGGGCCGGAGCGGGGCCGGTGTGAGATACGCGGCATCGCGCCCACCCGGCCGTCACGGCACCGGCCCGCCCGCCGCGGCGGGGCAGCGGCCGTCGCGGCGGGGCACAGGCCGTCGCCGCGGGGCACAGGCCGTCGCCGCGGAGCACCGGCCGTCGCAGCAGGGCACCGGCCGCTCAGCCCGCCGCCCGCCGGTTCGCCTTCGAGCGGGAGCGCTTCTCGACGTACATCCGCTGGTCGGCCGACTCCAGCACTTCCTCGGCCGACATCCCGCAGCTCGCCCAGCCGATGCCGAAGCTGGCGCCCACCCGGACCGCGCGGCCCTCCACCCGGATCGGCGGGATGATCGCGTTCCGCAGCCGGACCGCCAGGTCCTGGGCGTCGGCGGTGCCGAGTCCGTCGGCGAGCACCACGAACTCATCGCCGCCGAGGCGGGCGACCGTATCGCCGTCCCGGACCCCGCTGGTCAGCCGGCGGGCGACCTCTATCAGCACCGCATCACCGGTGTTGTGCCCGAAGCGGTCGTTGATCGACTTGAAGCCGTCGAGGTCGCAGAAGAGCACCGCGAGCCCCTTGGAGCCGTCGTCGGCCGGCCCGTCCGCGGGAGCGACGAGATGGACATGGTGGTCGAACGGGGGCGGGGGCCCGCCCTCGAAGCCGTCGAGCCCGTCGAAGGGCTCCTTCGCATCCGGCCGGAAGCCGTGCGGATCGCGGGGATCGACGCTGAGGGTGCCCGAGGAGGCGTAGGCGTCCGCCATCGAGCCGGGCGGGCGGGAGCACAGCCGGGCGCCGAGCCGGGCCCGCAGCTCGGCGCTGTTGGGCAGCCCGGTCAGCGAATCGTGGCTGGCGCGGTGGGCGAGCTGCAGCTCGTGCCGCTTGCGCTCCTCGATGTCCTCGACGTGGGTGAGCAGGAAGCGGGGACCGTCGGTGGTGTCGGCGACGACGGAGTTGCGCAGCGAGACCCACACGTAGGTGCCGTCCCGGCGGGCCAGCCGCAGCTCGGCGCGGCCGCCCTCGGCGGAGGTGCGCAGCAGGGTGCCGATGTCCTCGGGGTGGACGAGGTCGGAGAAGGAGTAGCGGCGCATCCCGGAAGCCGGGCGGCCCAGCAGCCGGCACAGCGCGTCGTTGGTGCGGAGCAGCCGTCCGTGCTGGTCACCGCCCATTTCGGCCACGGCCATCCCGCTCGGCGCATACTCGAACGCCTGCCGGAAGCTCTCCTCGCTGGCGCGCAGCGCCTGCTGCTCGCGCTCCAGCCGGACCAGTGCGCGCTGCATGTTGGCCCGCAGCCGGGCGTTGCTGATCGCGATGGCGGACTGGAAGGCGTACATCTGCAGGGCTTCCTGGCCCCAGGGCCCGGGCCGCCGGCCGTTGCGCGGCCGGTCGACGGAGATCACCCCGAGCAGTTCGCCGCCGCCGTTCGCCGCGGTGTACATGGGCGCGAAGAGGCGGTCCATGGGGTGCCACTCGTCGGGGAACCGGGGCGCGGGTCCGGCCGTGTGCCACTGGGGTACGTCGTCGTCATCGAGCACCCAGCCCTCGGTGTGCGAGATGAAGCACAGGTCGCCCCAGCGCTCGCCCATGGACAGCCGGCGCTCCCAGGAGGCGCGGGAGCCGACGCGTCCGGCCATGAGCGCCTCGGCGCCCGCACTGCCGGCGACCGCGGCGACGACGAGATCGCCGTCGGGACGGACGAGATTGACCGCGGCCAGCTCGTAGCCGAGCCCGGTGATCACGCCGTCGGCGACTGTCTGCAAGGTGTCCGCAAGGCTACGTGCGGTATTCAGCTCGGCGACCACTTGGTGCAGCTGCCGCAGGGTCGCAAGACGGACGTATGGCTCCGACTCGGTCTCCATCGCTCGCTCTCCCTGAGACCTCGACAGCAAACTCCACGATTTCTTGTCGTCCGATTCCACGCTCACTGAATCACAGTGAGCTGTTCACTCGGTACACAGGGTCAACAATTAGCGCCTGCTGTGACTCAAGTCACAAACAATGAAGGACGGTTGGCGATCTTCCATAAAACCGCCACGGGAGCGCGCCTTCACTCTTTCTACACTTACTGAACGCAAATTCCGAGCCTTTCGGTCCTCCGCCGTCAGACCTAGGACGCGAGTGGTCCCGGGGCCCGATGCGCATCACGGTCGGCCGAAGTTAGCGTTTATGGCGTGTTCACGAAGACTCCCGCCGATACGGCGGCCTCCGGGCCCGTCGCCCACCCCGTACCCGCCGTCGCCCTCGCTTCCGTGCCGGGTGACGCGCCGATCCCGCATGCTGTTGGGGTGAGTGACGACGAGTTCCGTGCCGCCCTGTCCCGCCTGGCCGCCGGCGTGGTGCTGATCACCGCCCACGACCCGGACGGCGGGCCGCACGGCGAGGACGTCGGGATGACCGCCACGGCATTCCTGTCGGTGTCGCTCGACCCGCCGCTGGTGATGGTGAGCGTTCGCAACGACTCACGGATGGACGACCTGCTGGAGCTGCAGCCCGACTGGGCCGTGTCGGTGCTGTCGGGACACCAACGGCAGATCGCCGGACGATTCGCCATGAAGGGCCGCATCAGCGACCGGCTGCTCTTCGAGGACATTCCGTTCGTACGGGGCGAAGCGTCGGGTGCTCCCCTCATCGGGGGCGCGCTGGCGACCCTGGAGTGCCGTACCGAGCAGCGGGTCGTGGCCGGCGATCACACGCTGGTCATCGCACGCGTCCTGGCCACGACGATCCCGAACGAGGACGACGGGCCGCTGACGTACTTCCGGGGGAAGTACCACCAGTTGGGGTGAGGCCGGGGCTGTTCGGGGTGAGGCTGGGGCGTCCGGGGTGAGGCCGGGGGCGGGGGCGGTCAGCCCCAGTCGCGGCCCGAGCGGCCGCGCTTGGTCTCGCCACGCTGCTTCTTCTCGCGCAGCCGCCGCTCGTTGATGCCCCGTGGGATCCGTGACTTACGGCGCGGCTTGGGCGGCGGGGCGGTGGCCTCGGCGAGCAGCGCGGCCAGCCGGACGGCGGCGGTCTCGCGGTTGCGCCACTGCGAGCGGTGCTCGGAGGCCCGTACGGACAGCACGCCGTCGACCAGCCGGCCCGCCAGCCGCTCCAGGGCGCGCTCCTTCCACACCGGCGGCAGCGCCTGCGTCTTGTCGAGGTCGAAGCGCAGCTCGACCTGGCTGTCGCTGGTATTGACGTGTTGGCCGCCCGGACCTGAGGAACGCGAGAAACGCCAGACGAGCTCGGCCTCTGGAAGGACGACCGAACCGCGGATGACATAAGGCCCGGACATGGGTCCTATGATCCCGCGCCGCGCGCGGCCCCGTCACCCGCTTTTCGGGGTCCTCGCCGAGCGTTCACATCAGAATTCGGCAAAGAGAGTAAAGACTGCAGGAACCTGAAGGTCCCCTCATGGCGTTGTGGTGGGTAACGGTAGCTTCGTGCGCAGTGCGGAGCCCGACGCTTCGACGAGTCGACAAGGAAAGGGACATCCCATGGCTGTAAGCCTGTCCAAGGGCGGCAACGTCTCCCTCACCAAGGAGGCACCGGGCCTGACCGCCGTCACGGTCGGCCTCGGCTGGGACGTCCGCACGACCACCGGCACGGACTTCGACCTCGACGCGAGCGCGATCGCGGTCAACCCGAGCGGCAAGGTCTTCTCCGACCAGCACTTCGTCTTCTTCAACAACAAGGCGACGCCGGACCAGTCGATCGTGCACACCGGTGACAACGTCACCGGCCAGGGCGAGGGCGACGACGAGCAGATCAACGTCAACCTCGCGGCGCTGCCCGCCGACATCGACAAGATCGTCTTCCCGGTCTCGATCTACGACGCCGAGAACCGCAGCCAGAACTTCGGCCAGGTGCGGAACGCCTTCATCCGCATCATCAACCAGGCCGGCGGCACCGAGATCGCCCGCTACGACCTCAGCGAGGACGCCGCCACCGAGACCGCCATGGTCTTCGGTGAGCTGTACCGCAACGGCGCGGAGTGGAAGTTCCGCGCGGTCGGCCAGGGTTACGCGTCGGGCCTCGTCGGCATCGCGCAGGACTTCGGCGTCAACGTCTGAGCCAGATCTGCATCCTGGCGCAGCCAGCGCAACGGAGGGCCGGTTCCCCATGGGGGGCCGGCCCTCGGCGCGTTCGGGGCCTTGGTTTGTGGGGGCCTCAGTGCGCGTGTGCGGGGGCGTTCTTCGCCCACACTGCGGTAGCCGCCCGGCAGTCGGTGGGCGCCACGCCGCCTCGTTCGGGCGGCCTCGTTCGGGCGGCCTCGTTCAGACGGCCTCGTTCAGACGGCCTCCTTCAGGCGGCCGCGTCCGCGGGCGCTTCGGGTGGCGTGGCCAGTACCGCCACCTCGTCCAGCGACAGCCCGAGCGCCCCGGCCAGCGCGGCGATCGTGAAGAACGCCGGCGTCGGCGCCCGGCCGGTCTCGATCTTCCGCAGCGTCTCGGCGGACAGCCCTGCCGTCGCCGCGACCTCGACCATGCTCCGCTCGCCGCGCGCCGTCCGCAGCAGCGCGCCGAGTCGCTCACCGCGTTCACGTTCCCGAGGGGTCAGGGGGGTTCGCACCATGCTCGTGATACTAATACCGGTAAACAAATACCGGTAAACAAATACCGCCTGCCGTCGCCGGGGCGCGGCGCGGGCGGCTGTGAGCAGGAGGTCGGGAACATGGTGGAGCTCAAGACGGATGCGGCACTGGACGCGATGCGGGTGTCCGGCCGGGTCGTCGCCGACGCGCTGGAGGCGGCGCGGGCGGCGGCCGCCCCGGGTGTGCGGCTGCGGGACCTGGACGAGGCCGCCCGTACGGTTCTGCGCGAGGCCGGTGCCGACTCACCGTTCCTCGGCTACCGCCCGTCCTTCGCCCCCACCCCGTTCCCCGCCGTCCTCTGTGTCTCCGTCAATGACGCGATCGTGCACGGCATCCCGGACGGGACCCGGCTGCGCGACGGCGACCTGGTGAGCGTCGACTGCGGCGCCCTGGTGGACGGCTGGGCCGGCGACGCGGCCCTCAGCTTCACGGTCGGCGCCGCCCGCCCCGAGGACCAGCGGCTCATGGACACGACCCGGCGGGCGCTGGAGGCGGGCATCGCGGCGGCCGTGGTCGGCGCCCGGATCGGCGATATCGCCCATGCGATCGGCAGCATCGGGCGCGCCGCCGGCTACGGCATCCCCGAGGACTTCGGCGGACACGGCATCGGCCGGCAGATGCACGAGGACCCGTCGGTCCCCAACGAGGGCCGCCCGCGCCGCGGCATGATCCTCCGCCACGGTCTGGTCCTCGCCATCGAGCCGATGTTCCTGGCCGGCGGCAAGGACGACTACTACGCGGCCGGCGACGGCTGGACCCTGCGCACCACGGACACCTCCCGCGCCGCCCACTTCGAGCACACAGTGGCGGTGACGAATGAGGGACCGCGGGTGCTGACCAGGGCGTAGTGCCTTGGGGGGCGGCGGGCGGCGGGCGGCGTCGGGAGCTGCGGGGCGTCGGTCTGCGCGAACGGCTCCGTGAAGGCACGATGGAAGCGGCGCCGGCTAGAGGCACCGTCCCGTCGGCCGCCGTCCTCCTGGAGCGCAGCCCATGAGCCGATACGCCGCCGAATCCGCGCACACTCCCGTAGGCGTGCTGCTCTGCGACGACCATGCCGTCGTACGCGCGGGGCTGCTCGCCCTGCTCAGCAGCGCCCCCGGCATCGAGGTCATCGGCGAGGCCGCGAGCGGTGAGGAGGCCGTGGCCCTGGCCGCCGCGCTCCGGCCCGACGTGGTCCTGATGGATCTCCAGTTCGGCTCCGGTATCGACGGTGTCGAGGCCACCCGGCGCATCGCCCGCCCCGATGCCCCCGGCTCCCCCCATGTCCTCGTGCTGACCACCTACGACACCGACGCCGATATCGCCCGTGCCCTCGACGCCGGCGCCGCGGGGCATCTGCTCAAGGCCGAGCGGCCCGAGGAGCTGTTCGCCGCGATCCGGGCCGCGGCCGAGGGCCGCAGCACACCGGCCGCGCCGGTCGCCCATCGCGTCCTGGCCCAGATGCGCAGCCCGCGCCCCACCCTCACCGACCGGGAGCTCGACATCCTCCGCCGGCTCGCCCGCGGGCTGAGCATCCGCGAGATCGCCCGTGCGCTCGCCACCAGCGAGGCCACGGTCAAAACGCAGCTGGGCGTGCTCTACGACAAGCTCGGTGTGAACTCACGGACCGCCGCGGTCTCCGTCGCCAGGGAGCAGCGCCTGGTGCCCTGACCGGACGGCACTGGACGGCACCGGACGCACCGGAGGCACCGGAGGCACCGGACGCACCGGAGGCGCCAGATGGCGGCTTCGTACCGCGTGACACCATCTAGGTGTGATCGACGTCGGCTACTCCCTCTCCCGCCGTTTCCCGGATCCGCCCCAGACGGACTACCGGACCGCGGACGTGCGCATGCTGCGCCATGACCTCTTCTGTGGCGATGTCTATCTCGCCGACACGAAGACGGACCGCGAGCTGTCCACGGCCTGGGGCTGGGTGCCGGTCCTCGACTTCGCCTGGGCGCTGTGCGACATCGTCGAGCAGCTCGACACCGACCCCCGGGGCAACCGCTCCGCCCGTCCGGTCCACGCCGAGCTGGACTTCACCGAATCCGCCGACCGGATCTTCTTCGAGCGCCGCTTCGGGTGGGTGGACGTCGACGCCGACTGGATGCCGGCCGACGAGGCCCCGCTCACCTTCAACCACTCCGCGCTGCGCCGCGAGGCCCGCGACTTCCTGCACGACCTGATCGCCGACCTCACCGATATGCACGACGGCCTCGGCGACAACCCCGCCATCTGGGACCTTCAGGCCCGCTTCCCCCGCGTCTGACCGCTGGGCAGACCGCCCAGCCCCAGCCGTACGCCGCCCCGCCTCCACGCCGCACCCCGGCGCCCAGGCCCACCCCCACCCGGACTCGCCGCCCGGCCGCCCCCTCACTCCACCCGTACTCCAATCTGTGCCGCGAACGCCGGGGCCAGGTCCAGGAGTTGGGCAGAGCTGATCACCGCGCCCGACAGCCGGTCGATCCCCCGGGCGATGTCCAGCGCGGCCGCGCCCCGCAGATCGACGTCCTTCATCCGGGCCTCGGAGAAATCCACCCGCGTCAGGGTGCAGTCGTCGAACGTCACCCGCTCCAGCTGCGCCCCCGCGAAGTCCGCCTCGACCAGCACACACCCCTCGAAGGCCACGTCCCGCAGCTTCGCCTGCCGCAGATTCGGGAAGTCGATCTTCCCGCCGCGCACCACGACCCGCTCCAGCACCGCCCCGTGCAGCTGCGTCCCGCCGAGCCGGGCGTCCGACACCTCCACATCGCGCAGTGACGCCTGGGACAGATCCGTGCCGACCCCGCGGACACCGCTCAGCACGCTGTCGATGAACCGCGCCCGGCCGAGCACGGTCTCGTCCAGCGCGCACCGCCGCACCGCGCAGTCCATGAAGCGCGCCCCGCGCGCCGACTGCCCGGCCCAGTCGGCGTCCGCGAACTCCAGCCCGTCGTAGTCCCCTTCGACCTCCAGCTCACCGCCGTCGTACGCCGTCAGCTCCGGAAGACGCACCTCCGGCCGCCGCACCGCCCGCACCGTCTCCTTGCCGCGCCCTGCCACGCGATCACCGCCTTCCGAGCCGTCCGTGCCCCACCGCGCCTGCACACCCCATCGTGAACCACACCACTGACAATGGGCGCTGACCTGTGGAAACACCCGCATTGCGGTCGTTCGGCAGCGCGCGGCGCGCCCGTCCGCGGCCGGGCACGTACCCGCTCGCGGCGCGCCCCGCGCCGGTCCCGGCCGGGCGCGTGCCCGCTTCCGCCACAGGAGGCCCCGAGCTGCCGCGCCGCACGAACGGCCTTGACCTCAACCAAACTTGAGGTAACAGAGTGGCACCCGGTTGCCCACCCACCCAGACCCCACTCCCCAAGGAGACACCGCCATGCACGCGATACGGCTGCACACCTTCGGCCCCGCGGAGAACCTCCGCCACGAGACGGTCGAGGACCCGCACCCGGGCCCCGGAGAGGTCCGTATCGCGGTGGCTGCGGCCGGCGTCCACCTCCTGGACACCGCCCTGCGCGAGGGCAGAACGGGCGGGCCGGCGCCGCTCCCCGAGCTGCCGACCGTGCCCGGACGGGAAGTCGCCGGCACGGTCGAGGCACTCGGCGAGGGCACCGACCCCGACTGGCTCGGCCGGCGCGTCGTCGCCCACCTCGGCATGGTCCCCGGCGGCTACGCCGAACTCGCCGTCACCGCCGCCGACCGGCTGCACGTGATCCCCGAGAACCTGGACGCGGGCCAGGCCGTGGCCATGATCGGCACCGGTCGCACCACCATGGGCATCCTGCTCTTCGCCGGTCTCACCGCCGACGACGTCGTGCTCGTCCCCGCGGCCGCCGGCGGCATCGGCTCCCTGCTCGTCCAGCACGCCAAGAACACCGGCGCCACGGTCATCGGCCTGGCCGGCGGCGCCGCCAAGGTGGCACGCGTCCGTGAACTGGGCGCCGACCTCGCCGTCGACTACACCCGCGACGGCTGGCCGTCCCTGGTCCGGGCCTTCCTCGACGGCCTGGGCGCGCCCGGCGCCACCCTCGTCTTCGACTCGGTCGGCGGTGCCCCCGGACGCGCGGCCGTGGATCTGCTCGCCAAAGGCGGCCGTCATCTGGTCTTCGGCTGGTCCGCCGGAGGCCTCCTCACCGGCGGTCCGCTGGAGTTCGCGGAGGGCGAGCTGACGGCGCGCGGGATCACGTCGGAGCAGGTCCTCGGCCCGCCGATGCTGGCCAGGGCCGGCGGCGACAACCCGCTCCGCACCCTGGAGACCGCGGCCCTGGCGGAGGCCGCGGCGGGCCGGCTGGTACCGGCGGTCCAGCGCTTCCCCCTGGCCGAGGCCGCGGCCGCCCACCGGGCACTGGAGTCCCGCGCCACGATGGGCAAGGTCGTGCTGGTGCCGTAGGGCGTAACTCCTCGGGGGCGGGGTGGGGTTGGACGGCGTACGGGGCGAGATCGGACGCCGTACGGGGCGGGTTGGACGCCATACGGGGCGAGGCGGGGCGGGCCGGGCGGGGCCCAGGCAGCCCGCCCCGCCCCTACCGCACCACCGCCATCTCCCGCGCCGTCTGGTTCAGCCGACGGCCGCCGGTCTCCGTGCAGGTCACGATGTCCTCGATCCGTACCCCGAACCGGCCCGGCAGATAGATCCCCGGCTCGATCGAGAAGCACATCCCGGACACCAGCGGCAGATGCTCGCCCTCGACCAGATACGGCGGCTCATGGGTGGTCACCCCGATGCCGTGCCCGGTCCGGTGGATGAAGTACTCGCCGTACCCCGCGGCCTTGATCACCTTCCTGGCCACCCGGTCGACGTCCTGGCACGCGATGCCCGGCCGCACCGCCTCGAACGCCGCCTGCTGCGCCTCCCGCACGATGTCGTGCACCTTGCGCTCCTCGGCGCCCGGCTCCCCGACGTGCACGGTCCTCGTCGTGTCCGACCCGTAGCCGTTCTTGAGGCCGCCGAAGTCGAGGACGACCATGTCCCCGTCCTCGATGACCCGCTCCCCGGCCTCGTGGTGCGGGTTGGCGCCGTTGGGGCCCGACCCCACGATCGTGAAGTCCACCTGGCTGTGCCCGTGCTCGGTCAGCAGCCGTACCAGATCGGCCGCCACGTCGGACTCCCGCCGCCCGCCGAAGCGGACGGTCAGGATGTCCTCGTACGTCGCGTCGGCGGCGGCCCCGGCCGCGGCCAGCTGCTCCACCTCATGGGCGTCCTTGACGGCGCGCAGCATCGGCAGCACCTCGGTCAGCGCGGCGTATCCGCTCCCCGGCACCGACCGCTGGAGCCCCAGCAGATGCATCGCCCAGGTCGAGTCGGACATCCCGTAACGCCCCTGCGGGTCCATCCACTTGGCGACCTCGGCATACGGGTCCGAACCGTCGGTCCACCCCGACACCTCCATCGCCCAGGCCCCCGGGGAGTACTCCGCGTCCGGGTACTCCAGTACGGGCACCAGCAGCCGCGAGCGGCGCCCCGGCTCGATCACCAGGGCGGTCAGCCGCTCGGTGACCGCGGTCGGCCGGTAGCCGCACAGCCACGTCAGATCCGGCCCCGGCGTCACGATCAGCCCGGCCAGTCCGGCATCGGCGGCGGCCCGGCCGGCCCGCGCCATCCGCCGCTCGTAGTCCACCTGCGTCATCGAAGTCACCATGGCGGTGAACTTACGCCGGTCCGGCCCCACCGGCCCGCCGAATTCCCACCCCGACGGGCCTCTTCACTCCTCCAGTTCACGCCTCCCGTCCACGCCTCCAGTTCACGCCTCCCGTCACGCCTCCCGTTCTTCCCGCCGGGCCGCTCCTCCGGTTCGCCCGCGCGTCCCCGCGGGCGAACCGGCTCCCCCTGAGCTCGGCCCCCGCGCCCGTATCGCGCCACGCCGCACCGACGTACTAACCGGCCTTCACCGGGCCGGCCGTGCCGATGTGGCCGCGGTACTCGCGCAGGGCGCGGACGCGGTTCCAGCCGAGCGCGCCCACCACACGGCCGTGGAGGCGGTAGAGCGCGACAAAGCTGCGTGCCCCTGGATCGCCGTCGACGCATTCCACCTCGGCGTCGGCGGGGCAGCTGCCATGGAACTGGATCTTTGCGTCGTACTGATCCGTCCAGCCGAACGGGACCGGCGTGTAGGGCACGGCGTCCCCGGGGCCGGCGAGGAGGTTCCTGACGGCGGCGCGGGCCTGCTCGGTGGCGTTCATGCGCTGTTCGAGACGGACGCGGCCGCCGGTGGCCGGGTCCGGCCAGTTGGCCACGTCTCCCGCCGCGTACACCCCGGGCGCCGCCCGGCAGTGGCTGTCGCAGCGCACCCCGTCCCCCAGGGGGAGGCCGGAGCCGGCCAGCCAGTCGACGGCCGGCACCGAGCCGATCGCGACCACGACCACGTCGGCGGGCAGCCGGGTGCCGTCGTCGAGCAGTACGGCGGTGACCCGGCCGCGCGCGCCGGTCACCTCGGTGACGCCGTGCCCCATATGGAGCCGGACCCCGTGGTCCCGGTGCAGGTCCGCCACCAGCCCGCCCACGAAGGTGCCGACCTGCCGGGCCAGCGGGGTGGGCTCGGTGTCGACGAGCGAGACGTCCAGGCCGAGGCCCCGTGCGGTGGCGGCGATCTCGCTGCCGAGGAAACCGGCGCCGATCACCACGACCCGGGGCCCGGCCCCCAACTGCGCCCGCAGCGTCAGGGCGTCGTCGAGCGTGCGCAGCACATGCACACCGGCCAGGTCATGGCCGAAGGGCAGCCGGCGGGGCCGCAGCCCGGTGGCGAGCAGCAGCCCGTCGTAGCGCAGCCGGTCCCCGTCGGCCAGGGTGACGGTGCGCGCCGCCGGGTCCAGCCCGGTCGCCCGGCAGCCCAGCCGGAGGTCCAGCTTGAGGCGCTGGAGGTCCGCCTCCTGGCGCAGCACGGTCCGTTCCGGTTCCCAGCTGCCGGCCAGCACCTGTTTGGACAGCGGCGGACGGTCATAGGGAGCCCACAGTTCGTCGCCGACCAGGGTCAGCGTTCCGGTGAAACCCTCGCGCCGGAGGGCGTCGGCCGCGGTGAGCCCCGCGGCCGACGCGCCCACCAGGACGATCCGGTCCATGGCAGGCACTACGGCAGCACCTCGATGGCCAGCGCGGGGCAGCGGGCGGCGGCTTCCTCGACCGGGGCGCGCTGTTCCTCCGGCGGGACGGCGTCGAGCAGCACGACGATGCCGTCCTCGTCGCGCTGGTCGAACACCTCGGCGGCGGACAGCACGCACTGCCCGGCGCCGCAGCACTTGTCCTCGTCAATGACGATCTTCATTGGGGGTTCCCCTTCTCCTGTGATCTTCGGTGACGTCCGGCAGCCGGGCCGGCTACCAGGTCACGGGCAGCTCGTGGACGCCGTAGATGAGCATGTCGTCGCGCATCGGCACCTGGTCCGCCGGTACCGCCAGCCGCAAGGAGGGGAACCGGTCGAGCAGGGCGGACAGGGCGGCCTTCATCTCCACCCGGGCCAGCTGCTGCCCGATGCACTGGTGGACGCCGTGCCCGAACGCGAGGTGCGGGCTGGAGGGACGGCGTACGTCCAGCACGTCGGGGTCGCCGGAGAACTGTGGCGCGTCCCGGTTCCCCGAGGCCAGGGAGGCGAGCACCGTGGAGCCGGCCTCGATGCGGTGGCCGTCCATCTCCACGTCCTCCAACGCCACTCGGCGCAGCCCGTACTGAATGATCGTCAGGTATCGCAGCAGCTCCTCGACGGCACTGTCCATGAGGGCGGGGTCGGCGCGCAGTGCCGCCAGCTGCTCGGGGTTGCCCAGCAGGCACATGGTCCCGAGCGCGATCATGTTCGCGGTGGTCTCGTGCCCGGCGAGCAGCAGCAACGAGCCGACACCGGCCAGCTCTTCGTCGGTGAGCCGTTCGGACTGCACCAGACCGCTGAGGATGTCGTCGGTGGGGTGGGCGCGCTTGGCGACGGCCAGTTGGTGGATGTACTGGTTCATCGCCATGTGGGCCTGCTGGACCTGCTCGTGGCTCGCATCGAGCCGGAGCTGCATGGAGGAGTTCTCCTGGAATTCCTCCCGGTCCGCGTACGGCACCCCCAGCAGCTCACAGATCACCAGCGAGGGAATGGGCAGGGCGAAGGCCTGGAGGAGGTCGACCGGCCCCTGTGCCGCGGCCATCGCGTCCAGCTGCTCGGCGACGATCTTCTCCACCGCCGGAGCCAGCTTCTGCATCCGGCGCACCGTGAACTGGCCGGTGAGCAGCCGCCGGAACCGGGTGTGCTCCGGCCCGTCCATCATGATGAACATGCCCGGCGGGGGCGGCGGCAGCGGTGCGTCGGCCGGCGTGGGGTCACCGGGCCGGACCCGCCGGCGGTTGGCGCCGAACCGCGGGTCGGCGAGCACCGCCCGCACGTCCGCGTACCGGGAGACCACCCAGCCCTTCGCCCCGTCCGGGAAGGTCACCGGGGCGATCGGGGCCTCCTCCCGCAGCGTCCGGTATCCCTCCGGCGGGCTGAAGGGGCAGGTCCGTCCCATGGGCTGGGACCTGGTGGTGGGCTGTGTACCGGTCATCGAACAGTCCTTTCCAAGGGGTGTGACAGGTCGGCGCTCGTGCCAACAGGGGCCTCGCAGCGGTGCGTACCGACGGAACGCCGGTAGACGCGCCACCCCAGGAGGGCGCCGAGCGCGAAGACGACAGGCCCGAAGACATCGACCGAGCCGAGGGCGACGGCCTGGCCGGTCAGGAACAACGGGAGTTGGACCGACAGCATCGCGAGGTTGCCGGTGTAGAGGACCAGGCTGCCTTTGACGAAGGCCCGGCGGCGCACCGTGCAGCGGCGCCACCTGGTCCGTTCCCCCGTGACCAGCCCCACCATCACGCCCAGCGGCGGCCGGCCGAGTACCAGCAGCACGGGCGTCACCACGGCCATCACTCCGTGCACCACGAGGTGCGGAAGGAAGAAGTTGGTGGCCTCCCCGGTACGCCCGGCCAACACGCCCTGGATACAGACCAGGGCGAGCACACCGAGCGCCTGCCGCGCGGGCTCCTTGCGCACCAGCCGGTACAGGAAGACCCCGGCGCCGGCGGTGAGGGCGAGCGTCAGCGCGACGCCGAGCCGGTGGGTGACGGCGAAGGTCACGGTGAATCCGAAGACGGGCGTCACGTCGATCACGGTGCTGCGCAACCGGTTCCGGACGGCGGTACGGACGGCGTCCGCACCGCCGGCTCCATGGTGTGCGGCAGGGTCCACGGGGTCTCCAGACGTCTCGACGGACGATGGTCGGTCCGGTGTCGTGGCTCCAGACAAACGGGCCCCGTTGACCGGCCCCGGTCGGCAACCTGACCATTGCCTGACAGCCGGGGCCCGCGTACGCCTGCGCCGCTCATGCCGCCGGGGGAACCGGCGGCCGGGGCGGCACGTTGTCGTCGCAGACTCCATGACGCGATTGGTGCCTGCCATGCTCTCCGCCTCGCCGACGAGTGGCGCGCCGCTGCCCCGAGGAAGCGGGCAGCGGCTGCTCGTCGTGGACGACGACCCGCGGATGGCGGAGCTGCTGGAGACCACACTGAGCCTGGCGGGGTACGAGGTCGCGACCGCCGGCTGCGGAGGTGAGGCCCTGCGCGCCTATGCGGACGAGCCCCCCGATCTGCTGGTGCTGGACGTCCTGTTGCCCGACCTGGACGGGTTCACCATCTGCCGGCGGCTGGTGGAGAGCGGGGCGCGGCTGCCGGTGCTGTTCCTGACCGCGCGGGACTCCGTCGAGGACCGGGTGACGGGCTTCGCGATGGGCGCGGACGACTACCTCACCAAGCCCTTCAGCCTTCCCGAACTCCTCGCCAGGGTGCACGCGTTGCTGCGGCGGGCCGGCCGGTCCGCGGAGCCCGGCCCGCTGCTGTGCTTCGCCGATCTGACGGTGGACGAGCGCAGCCGGCGGGTCCGTCGCGGGGACCGGCTGATCGCGCTGTCGCCGACCGAGTACAAGCTGCTGCGCTACTTGCTGATCAACGCCGACCAGGTGATGTCGAAGGAACAGATCATGGACCACGTGTGGCAGCACCACTTCGGCGAGGGCGTCGTCGAGAAGCTGGTGTCCCGGCTCCGGGCGAAGGTGGACGTCCACGCGCCCGCCCTGATCCACACGATGCGCGGCTTCGGCTACAGCCTGCGGCTCCCCGAAGGCGGGTGAGATGGCCGGCGCCTGGCGCGGCTCCCTGCGCGCACGCCTGATGGTGGGGGTCGTCCTGCTGGCAGCCGTGGGCATGGTGGCCGTGAACGCCGTGTCGCTGGTCGGACTGCGGCTCAACCTCGTCGATGTCGCCGACACCACCCTCGCCAAGACCCGCCAGACCCTTCAGCACCGGGTGCACAGCCGGCGCGCCCCGATCGACGAGGACAACCTCAACTCCCTGATTCCCGACGGCGCCTACATCGCGCTGGTCGACGCCCGGGGCCGGGTGGTCGCCCAGACCCCGGCACGGGACCTCGACGGACGGCCCCGCGCCCGCCCGGACCTGCCCACCCCTCTGCCCGACAGCTTCGCCGACCACGTCGTCACCCTCTCCGCCCAGGGCATGCCCGTCCCCCGCTACCGCACCCTGGCCTTCTCCCTCGGCCACTCCGCCACGGTCCGGCCCACCCCCGGCGCCTCGCCCCAGCCGTTCAGCAGGGTGGTGGTCGCCAAGAGCCTCCAGCCGGCCGAAGACGCCGTGTACTGGCTGATCGGCGCCGACACCGCCGCCACACTGGCCGTCCTCGGGGGCATCGTGCTGCTCAGCCGCGGGGTACTGGGCGTGGGCCTGCGGCCGTTGCGGAACATGGCCGCCACCGCGACCGCGATCGCCGACGGCGACATCGACCAGCGCATCGAGGTCGCCCGGCCGCACTCCGAGGTGGGCGAGGTCGGCACCGCCCTCAACCGGGCCTTCGACGAACGGCAGCGGTCCGAGGAACAGCTCCGGCAGTTCGTGGCCAACGCCTCCCATGAGCTGCGCACCCCGCTGACCACCATCAGGGGCTGGGCCCAGCTCCATCTGCACGGCCTGGCCCAGGACCCCGCACTCATCGAGCGCGCGATGCTGCGCATCGAGGGCGAGGCCGCCCGGATGCACTCCATGGTCGAAGAACTGCTGCTGCTCGCCCGGCTCGACCAGGGCCGCCCGATCGCGCACGCACCGGTCAATCTCGGCGCCCTCGCCGACGACGCCGTCACCGACGCCCGGGTCGTCGCCCCCGGCAGACCGATCACCGCCGAGGTGCCGGACGAGGTGTTCACCCGCGGCGACGAGGACCGCCTGCGCCAGGTACTCCAGAACCTCCTGAGCAACGCCCTGCGCCACACCCCGCCGGACACCCCGGTAACCGTCACCGCCCGCTCCCTGCCCGACGGCACAGCCGAGCTGACCGTCACCGACCAAGGCCCCGGCATGCCCCCTGCAACGGCCGAGCGGATCTTCGAGCGCTTCTACCGCGGCGACGAGTCCCGCAACCCCACCAGCGGCGGCACCGGCCTCGGCCTGAGCATCGTCAAGTCCATAGCCGAAGCCCACCACGGCACCGCCACCGTCCACACCACCCTTGGCAAGGGCAGCACCTTCACCGTGGCGCTGCCGGCGACACGCTGAGCGGCCGGCCAGCCGGTTACGTGAAGTGCCCGCCTGACTGCGGAACATGAGTGAACGTCAGGGACAAAACCCTGGACCACTACGGGTACTTACACTCCGCACCCCGGCAACCGCACCCGCGGATACCAGGACCGTTGTGAACGCGGAACCTGACGCGGGCAATTCTGCGTGACGCAGGATTGCGGTACTGCGCTGCCATACCGCGCTGCTTGTCCCCAGTCGCGCGCCGGTTGCGTCATGTTCCACGCCTGCCACCATTCGCGGGCTTGCCACTCATCGCCCATGCTGGTCATAGGGCGCCCTCGGCTTCAGAAACTGGTCGTCCTGAGGGGACCGGTCCCGGGGCACCGGAGAGGTAGTAAGTCATGCGCACACGACGACTGCTCGGCCTCGCTCTGGCCACTGCAACCCTCGCTGGCGTGAGCGCCATTGGTGCCGCCGCCCAAGCAGCGACATCTCCGACCCTCACGCAACAGGAGTGCACGGCCCAGGGTGGAACGGTCAAGAGTTCCCCCTACGCCGGATACTCGTGCGTGCTGCCCGACGGAACCACGGTAAGGATCACCTGATCGCGTCGGCCTTCCCGCCGCCACATACTGCGGGGCTCTCCAGCGGCCGCACCGGCGGAGCGTGAGCCGAGGTCGGTGGAGCCGCTTTGGCACGAGTGATCAGGGCCCATTCCGCCAGCCTGTGGCTGGGGAAAGAATCCCGCGCCTCCCTCACCACAACTGGACGTCTACACCCACGTCGCCCAGGACACACAGCGGGAAGCGATCAGCCACATGGACCGGCTGCTGAAACGACGGCTCGACCGAGACTGATCACGGTTGAGGGGCGATCCGACCGCCCTCGTTGATGCCCCCCGTAGACGTCAGAAGCCCCAGGCCACCACCGGCCCGGGGCTTCTTCCCTGTTCAAGCTCAGAGCCCCCTGTCGGATTCGAACCGACGACCTTCGCTTTACAAGAGCGGTGCTCTGGCCAGCTGAGCTAAGGAGGCGTGCGTGAAGCAGTGTACCCAGGTGCGCTGGATGCCGGTTCCCATTTCGTGACTGCAGGGGTGCTGACACCGGGGCCCGCCGCGGGTAGCGTCACGGAGAGTCCATATCAGTGGACTACACCACTCCTTTTACTCGGATCGTCCGGCACGTTCCTGCCGGTGAAGGGACTTTTCACCATGGCTACGGTCACGTATGACCAGGCAACCCGTATCTACCCGGGTTCCGACAAGCCCGCCGTCGACAAACTGGACATCGCCATCGAAGACGGCGAATTCCTTGTCCTGGTCGGCCCCTCCGGATGTGGCAAGTCCACCTCGCTGCGGATGCTCGCGGGGCTGGAGGACGTCGACGGAGGCGCCATCCGTATCGGGGACCGCGATGTCACCCACCTTCCGCCCAAGGACCGGGACATCGCCATGGTGTTCCAGAACTACGCGCTGTATCCGCACATGACGGTCGCCGACAACATGGGCTTCGCGCTCAAGATCGCCGGTGTGCCGAAGGCCGAGATCCGGCAGAAGGTCGAGGACGCGGCCAAGATCCTGGATCTCACGGAGTACCTCGCGCGCAAGCCCAAGGCCCTGTCCGGCGGTCAGCGGCAGCGGGTCGCGATGGGCCGGGCGATCGTCCGGGAGCCGCAGGTCTTCCTGATGGACGAGCCGCTGTCCAACCTGGACGCCAAGCTGCGCGTCCAGACCCGTACGCAGATCGCGGGGCTGCAGCGGCGGCTCGGGATCACGACGGTGTACGTCACGCACGACCAGGTCGAGGCGATGACGATGGGCGACCGGGTCGCCGTGCTCAAGGACGGTCTGCTGCAGCAGATCGATTCGCCGCGGAGCATGTACGACCGGCCGGCGAATCTGTTCGTGGCGGGCTTCATCGGCTCGCCCGCGATGAACCTCGTCGAGGTGCCGATCACCGACGGCGGTGTGAAGTTCGGCAACAGCGTCGTCCCGGTCAACCGTGAGGCGCTGTCCACGGCCGCCGACAAGGGCGACCGGACGGTGACCGTGGGCGTGCGCCCCGAGCACTTCGACATCGTCGAGCAGAACGGTGCCGCCGCGAAGTCGCTGTCCAAGGAGTCCGCTGACGCGCCGGCCGGCCTGGCCGTCACGGTCAATGTCGTCGAGGAACTCGGCGCCGACGGCTATGTGTACGGCACCGCGGAGGTCGGCGGCGAGGTCAAGGATCTCGTCGTACGGGTCAACGGCCGCCAGGTCCCGGAGAAGGGCAGCCGGCTGCACGTCGTGCCGCGGCCGGGCGAGACGCATGTCTTCTCGACGTCGTCCGGGGAGCGCCTCACCGACTGATACGGGCCGAGGAGCGAGAGAGCGCGAGCGGCGGCGGTTCCGGGGAGCACCCGGGGCCGCCGCCGCTGCGTTGTCATCGGCGCCAAGTCCCTACGTGGCACCAAGTCCCCACATAGGGACATAACCTGACTTTCCACACCAGCGCGTCAACATCACAACCGCACCGACGGGCCATTGCGTCCCCCGATATGGTGACCAAATGTCGCCAAATCATCACTCCTCGCTACGATCGCGACCGTGAACTCCGCAGCCCGCCGCATCGGCAGAACTCTCGCCCTCGTCCTTCCCGTCGTCCTCGTGCTGTCCGGGACCCTCGCGGTCACCGCCGTCCCGTGGGCGTCGACGGCCACCGACTCACAGATGCTGACCGCGTCCACCGGGAAGGCCGCCACCAAGACCGTCACCCGCGCCCCCGAGGAGGCCCTGCGCAAGCGCCTCCTGGTCGAGCTCCAGGAGAAGGACCCGGGCGTCGCGCTGACCCACCTCCAGGAGGCGACCACCAAGCGCCCCTCGCTGGCCAGGCACTGCGTCTCCATCGCCCGTGACCTCGGCCGTGCCGCGGTCGCCAAGTACGGCGCCGCACACCGCGCCCAGGCCTTCTCCCGCCCGGTCTGCGACACCTCCTTCGCCACCGGCGTCGCCGCCGCCCAGTGACCCCCGCTCGCACCGCATAGGGTGCGATCCATGACAGGTGCCCCGCATCCCTCTCCCACGCAGGCCGTGGTCCTGGCCGGCGGCCAGGGCTCACGTCTCCGCCCGTACACCGACGACCGCCCCAAGCCGATGGTCGAGATTCCCGGCACCGGGACCCCGATCATCGGCCATCAGCTGAACTGGCTGGCCGAGGAAGGCGTCACGGACGCGGTCATCTCCTGCGGGCACCTCGCCGGAGTACTCCAGGACTGGCTGGACCGGGCCCAACTCCCGTTGCGCGTCACGACCGTTGTCGAGACCGAACCGCTGGGCCGCGGCGGCGGCCTCAAGTACGCGGCCGGCTCGCTCCCCCGCCCGGACGAGCCCTGGTACGCCACCAACGGCGACATCTGGACCCGCTTCCCGCTCCGTGACATGGCCGCCTTCCACCACGAGCGCGCCGCCGAGGCCACCCTCGCGCTGGCCCGCCCCCACATCCCCTGGGGCGCCGTGGAGACCGACGCGTTCGGGCATGTGCTGGACTTCATCGAGTCGCCGCCCTCGCCGTACCTCATCAACGCGGGCGTCTATGTCTTCTCCGCCGCCTTCACGGAGCTGCTCCCCGACCGCGGCGACCATGAGCGCACCACCTTCCCGCGCCTCGCCCGCGAACGCCGGCTGGCCGGCTTCCCGCTCCCCCAGGGCGCCTACTGGCGCGCCATCGACACCGCCAAGGACCTCACCGAGGCCGCCAAGGAGCTGAGCGCCCAAGGGCGTTGAGAGGCGTTGAGAGGGCCCGCGCAGGGCCGTGACGGAAGCCCCGGAAGCCCGTACGGTGCCCCTTGGCCCCTTGGCCCCTTGTCCCTTGCCCCCACCACGCTCCCCGCGCCGCCCTGGAGCCGTCTCAGGGCGTCCCGAGCCGTCCTGGGCGACCGTCCCCGCACACGACCGTCCCCGACCGCTCCTCCCTCCCCGTGACGGCCGGTGCAGAAGAGCCGTACGGGGAGATCGGGGCGATCGGGGACGGGTGCGGGGCGGCGGATCAGCCGAGGAGGCCGCCCAGGGCGTCACGGCCGGAGTCGCCTCCGGAGCCGCCACTGCCCGTGCCGGTGCTGCCGGTGCCGGTGGTGCCGCCGCCCGTGCCGCCCGCCGAGGGCGGTACCCGGCTCGGTACCGGGGCCCGTCGGGTCGGCACGGTCTGCTGCGGGGCGCTGGTGGTCGCGCCGGGCTGCTGCGAGAGTCCGCCGCCGCTGCCCGTCGACCGTCCGGTGCCGGGGGCCGAGGCGGACGGTGTGCCAGGCTTGCGGACCTTGTGCGAGGCGCCGGCGGAGGGCTTTCCGGGGCGCGGTGCGGAGCTGCCGGTGTGCCGGTGACCGGGCCGGGTGGCGTGCTTGCCGGGGCGGGGCAGCGGGGAACCGGGCAGGTTGTTGATCGCCGGCTCACCGGGCCGCGGCACGGTCGCGACCGTCGCGGACCGTACGGCGCCGCCGAGCAGCGAGCCGATGAGCAGGGTCAGCCCGGCCACCACCGCGGTCATCACGGCGCCGCGGCGCAGCACCCGGCGCCGCAGATCGGCCACCTCGACGCGGGGGCCGAGGCGCCGCCAGGCCTCACCGGCCAGCCGCCCGTCCACGGAGTAGACCGGGGCACCCGCGATGATCAGCGGGCTCCAGGCGGCGAGGTAGATGATGTCCGGGGCGTCGTAGGCGGGGACCGTGCGCCAGGTGACGGTCATCAGCAGCGCCGCGGACAGCAGCGCGCCGATCGACGCGGCCACCCGCTGCCACAGGCCGCAGATGGTCAGGACGCCGACGACGACCTGCAGGAAGGCGACGGTCAGACCCGCGCCGACCGGGTGTGAGACGGCGAAGTCGCGCAGCGGCACCGCCAGCGCCCAGGGGTCGAGCGACAGCAGCCACTTGACCATCGAGCCCCGCTCACCGCCGTCGAAGTAGACGGGGTCGCAGAGCTTGCCCATACCGGCGTAGACGGAGATCAGACCGAGGAAGATGCGCAGCGGCAGCAGGACGACGCCGAGGTTCATCCGGCGGCCGGGGTAGTACGCGTGCCGCACGGTGTCGGCGCCGCGGCGCCTGCCGCCGGGGTCGTAGTGGTCCCGTGCCTCGAACCGGTCATCGTCGTAACCGTCGTCGAGCGGGCCGCGGCTGTCGTACGAGGGGTTCCGGTAGGGGGTGTCGTGGTAGGTGTCGCCGTACGCGCTGCCCACGGGGCGGACGCCGCGCAGCAGCTTGTCGGATTCGGCGGGGCCGCGCTGGCCGATCACGGTCTGGGCGGGGGGCGCGTCGCCGAGGCGGACCCGGGGCAGGACCTGGGTCGTGCCGACGTCCTCGCCCTGGCCGCCGTCGAGGCCGATGCCCGAGTCGCGTACCGCGTGCAGGAGTTGGGTGGTGGCGCCGGCCGTGCCGCCCGGTGCGGTGCGGCCGCTCCACACCACGGGCGCCCGGCGTCTGGCACCGGCGGCCGAGCCCTGGATGACGGGGATGCGCGCGGTGTCGGCCAGGGCGTTGCCCGCCGTGGGCGCGGCGAGCTGTACGCGGAAACTGGCGTGGTTGACGATGACCTGCGCGGGATCGCACGGCACCTTGACCGAGCTCAGGCCCGGCTCGTCATCGAAGCCCGGCGAGCGTCCCCCCGTAGGCGTGCGGGGTGTTCTGGTGTCCACGCTCATCTAACCGAGTGACTCGCGTATAAGACACTGCCTTGACCGGGTCGATCTGTCCGAGACCCGTCAAAAGATCACAGGATCCGGCGAAGGCGTACGGAGGGTCAGGCCTTGCCCCGGGGTGGCGCGGAAAGGTATCGGCCGCCCCGGGGTATCCGGACTCAGCTGCGGCGGCGGGCCGCCTCCCACAGGACGACACCGGCCGCGACACCGGCGTTCAGCGACTCCGCGCCGCCCGGCATCGGGATGCGTACCCGCACGTCACAGGTCTCGCCGACCAGCCGCGACAGGCCCTTGCCCTCGCTGCCGACGACGATGACGACCGGGCCGTCCAGCGCCGCGACGTCCTGGAGCTCCATCTCGCCGTCCGCGGCCAGACCGACGACCGTGAGGCCGGCCTTCTGGTACGACTCCAGGGTCCGGGTGAGGTTGGTGGCGCGGGCAACCGGTGTACGGGCCGCGGTGCCCGCCGAGGTCTTCCACGCACCGGCCGTCATCCCGGCCGCCCGGCGCTCCGGCACGACCACACCGTGACCGCCGAAGGCACACACGGAGCGGACCACGGCGCCGAGGTTGCGCGGATCGGTGACGCCGTCGAGCGCGACGATCAGCGGGTCGTCACCGTTGTCGAAGGCGGCCGCGGCCAGGTCCTCGGGGTGCGCGTAGTCGTACGGCGGGACCTGCAGGACCATGCCCTGGTGGTTGAGGCCGTTGGTCATCCGGTCCAGCTCGGGGCGCGGCGCCTCCATCAGGTTGATGTCGCCGCGCTCCGAGGCGAGCTGCAGTGCGGCGCGCACCCGCTCGTCGGTGTCGATGAACTGCTGGACGTAGAGGGTCGTGGCGGGCACGCCGTCGCGCAGCGCCTCGAAGACCGGGTTACGGCCGACGACCAGCTCCGCGGTGCCCTTGGCACCGCCGCGGCGCGGGGCCGGGCGGCGCGACGCGGCCTGCTTCGCCTTGGCGTTGGCGACGCGGTTCTTGACGTGTCCCTTGCGCTCGGAGGCGGGCGGGGTCGGGCCCTTGCCCTCCAGGCCCCGGCGCCGCTTGCCGCCGCTGCCGACCTGCGCGCCCTTCTTGTTGGACGTGCGGCGGTTCCTGCGCTGGCTGTTGCCGGCCATGGGTCACCTGTTTCTTCACTGCTCTCGACGTCTCGCGACGTGGAGTGGGTACGTACGTATGGATTGAGTGTCGCCCGCGGCCACCGGGAAGGGCGAATCCGGGTGGCCGGCGGCGGGCGGGACGGGGGTCAGGACAGCGACCAGCGCGGGCCCGAGGGGGTGTCCTCGATGGCGAGTCCGGACTGCTGGAGCTGGTCGCGGATGGCGTCGGCGGTGGCGTAGTCCTTGCGGGCGCGGGCGGCCTGGCGCTGTTCGAGGACCAGGCGGACCAGGGAGTCGACCACGCCGTGGAGGTCCTCGCCGCGGTCCGTGCCGCCGCCCGACCAGCGCTCGTCGAGCGGGTCCAGACCGAGCACGCCGAGCATGGCGCGCAGCTCGGCCAGCCGGGCCACCGCCGCTTCCTTGTCGTCGGCGGTCAGTGCGGAATTGCCCTGGCGGACGGTGGTGTGCACGATCGCCAGCGCCTGCGGGACGCCCAGATCGTCGTCCATGGCCTCGGCGAACGCGAGCGGCACCTCGGCCGCCGGCTCGACGACCCCGGCCTTCTCGACGACCCGCTGGACGAAGCCCTCGATCCGCGCGAACGCGGACTCGGCCTCCCGCAGCGCTTCCTCGCTGTACTCGATCATCGAGCGGTAGTGCGGGGTGCCCAGGTAGTAGCGCAGCACGATCGGGCGCCAGCGGGCGACCATCTCCGAGACCAGCACGGAGTTGCCCAGCGACTTGGCCATCTTCTCGCCGCTCATGGTCACCCAGGCGTTGTGGGTCCAGTACGCGGCGAAGTCGTCGCCGTAGGCCTTGGCCTGCGCGATCTCGTTCTCGTGGTGCGGGAAGATCAGGTCGATGCCGCCGCCGTGGATGTCGAAGGCCTCGCCCAGGTACTTGTGGGCCATCGCCGAGCACTCCAGGTGCCAGCCGGGCCGGCCGCGGCCCCAGGGGGTGTCCCAGCTGGGCTCGCCCTCCCTGGCCGCCTTCCACATCGCGAAGTCGCGCGGGTCCCGCTTGCCGGTCTCGCCCTCACCGGACGGCTGGCGGAGGTTGTCCAACTCCTGGTTGGACAGCTGGAGATACCCCGGGAAGGACTGCACGTCGAAGTAGACGTTGCCGTCGGCGGCGTAGGCGTGGCCACGCTCGATCAGGCCGCGCATCATCTCGATCATCTCGGGGATGTGGCCGGTGGCGCGCGGCTCGTAGGTGGGACGCAGGCAGCCGAGGGCGTCGTAGGCCGTGTTGAAGGCGACCTCGTTCTCGTAGCCGATCGACCACCAGGGGCGGCCCTGCTCGTCCGCCTTCTTGATGATCTTGTCGTCGATGTCCGTGACATTGCGCACGAACGTCACGTCGTAGCCGCGGTACTCGAACCAGCGGCGCATGATGTCGAAGTTCAGTCCCGACCTGATGTGCCCGATATGCGGGGCGGCCTGCACGGTCGCGCCACACAGGTAGATCGAGACACAGCCCGGCACAAGCGGGGTGAAATCGCGAATCTGCCGGGCGCTGGTGTCGTACAGGCGAATCGTCACGGAACCAGGGTAGTCGGAACGAGGCAGTGCCCCGCGACCCATTGGGCCACGGGGAAACAGATCCGCCACAACAGTCCGGTTCGCCGGAATTGCACCCTGGCCGGGGCAGGCCCGCGGCCTGGTCAGATGCTGCCCACCACCTTGCGCGGGGTGATCCGGACCACGACGCGCTCGTCGTCGGTGATCCCCGCCGGGTTGAAGTCCGCGTACAGCTTGCCGGTGTACTTCCGCGACAGCTCGTCGATCAGCTCCTGCCCGCCCTCGGTGCTCAGCGAGGCGGTGCCACGGACCTCGGCGTAGGTGTACGGGGCGTCGAAGGGCTGCACCACGACCGAGACCCGGGGGTCCCGGCGGAGGTTCTTCTCCTTGCGGCGGCCGACGGTCGTCGAGATCAGCAGATCGTCGCCGTCCCGCTTCACCCAGACCGGGGAGGCCTGGGGGCTGCCGTCGGGCTGGACGGTCGTCACGGTCACGAAGACCGGGGTGTCCAGGAGCTGCTTGAGGTCGTCGGACAGGGTGGCGGTCACAAGGGGTCCTTCCTGCGGGCCGTTCCGAGGAACACGAGTACTCCGATGCTCCCCCCAACACCCGTGCGGCGCCCGGCATTCCCGCGCCATACGGGGGAATGCCGGGCGCCGCGTCCGTCGCCCGGGGCCCTGCGGGACCGGTCAGGCCGTACGGAAGACGATCGCCGTGGCGACCGCGGCCAGGCCCTCGGCCCGGCCGGTCAGCCCCAGTCCGTCCGAGGTCGTGCCGGAGACCGAGACCGGCGCTCCGACGGCCGCCGACAGCGCCTTCTGGGCCTCGTCCCGTCGCTTGCCGACCTTCGGGCGGACGCCGATGACCTGCACCGCGACATTGCCGATGGTGAAGCCCTCGGCCCGTACGATCCGCGCGGCCTCGGCCAGCAGCGTCACACCGGAGGCGCCGGACCACTCGGGGCGGCTGGTCCCGAAGTGCGCGCCCAGGTCGCCGACACCGGCCGCCGAGAACAGCGCGTCGCAGGCGGCGTGGGCGGCCACATCGCCGTCACTGTGGCCGGCCAGGCCGTAGCCGTCGCTCTCCGCGGCGTCCCAGAGCAGCCCGGCGCACCACAGCTCACGGCCCTGCTCGAAGGCGTGCACATCCGTGCCGATGCCGACGAGCGGGAGAAGGGGGGCGGCGGGTGCCGGCTCAGACATAGCCATCGGTGGCCCTCCTGCGGGCGAGTACGGCCTCGGCCAGGACCAGGTCCAGCGGCCGGGTCACCTTGAATGCCTCCTCGTGGCCGGGGACGACCACGACGGGCGAACCGAGCCGTTCGACCAGCCCGGCGTCGTCGGTGGCGCCCTCGCCCTCGACGACGGTGTCATGCGCCTTGCGCAGGGTCGCCAGGTCGAAGCCCTGCGGGGTCTGCACGGCGCGCAGCAGGGCCCGCTCCGGGGTGCCGACCACCGGCTCGGGGGAACCCTGCGGCTGCGGATCGACCTGCTTGACGGTGTCGGCGAGCGGCAGCGCCGGGACGACGGCGGGCGCACCGGCGCGTACGGCGGCGACCACCGCGTCGACCGTGTCGACCGGGACCAGCGGCCGCGCGGCGTCATGCACCAGCACGACGTCGATGGTGTCCGGGAGCGCCGCCAGACCGAGCTGTACGGACTCCTGGCGGGTCTCGCCGCCGGGGACGACCTCGAGCTCGGTGCGTTCGGCGAGCGGATGCTCGTGGAGGAGGCGGCTGACCTCGGCGGCGCCGTCGGGCGGGGCGACCACCACGATGAGGGAGACGGCACGTGACGCGGCCATCGCGCGGACGGCGTGCACCAGCATGGGAGTGCCGCCCAGGGTGCGCAGTGCCTTGGGGGTGCCGGGACCGAGCCGGACACCGCGGCCGGCGGCGGGAATCACCGCGGCGGTACGGACCGGGCGGGAGGGATCTGACATCGATGGCTCCGGAGTCCGGGGCGAGCCCGGAATTGACGCAGACAGGTTTGTTTCCTCGGGCGAGGTGGGTATGGCCTGGGCGTGCCCCCTACGGGGGGAGTGCCGGGCGCGACGCCTTGACCGGACCCTTCCGTGACATCGGTCGAGACTGCTGCCCGGGCCCGGCACGTCACAGGGGGGCGGTGGTTCTCACCGAGACCAGCTGGTCGCCCCCCGTGGTTCCGTCGCAGCACCCGCAGATATGCCGCAGCGCCCGGCAACAGACCGCTCCCCTTCGGGAGTCGATCGTCACTCGGGCACCGCGGCATTGCTACGTCGTCGCTGCGTTGGATCACTGTGCGCTGGATGTCGCCAACGCTGGACATGGCCAACGCTTGAGCGTCGTCAGGACGCGAGTACCTCGTCGAGCAGGGCCTCGGCCTTGTCCTCGTTGGTGTTCTCCGCGAGGGCGAGCTCGCTCACCAGAATCTGGCGCGCCTTCGCGAGCATCCGCTTCTCACCGGCGGAAAGTCCGCGCTCACGCTCACGCCGCCACAGGTCGCGCACCACTTCGGCAACCTTGATCACATCGCCGGAAGCGAGCTTCTCGAGATTTGCCTTGTAGCGACGGGACCAGTTCGTCGGCTCTTCGGCATACGGTGCACGAAGCACCTCGAAGACCCGGTCCAGCCCGTCCTGACCAACCACGTCGCGCACGCCGACGAACTCCGCATTGTCCGCTGGCACACGAACAGTCAAGTCGCCCTGGGCGACCTTCAGCACCAAGTAGGTCTTGTCCACGCCTTTGATCTGGCGAGTTTCGATGGCCTCGATCAGCGCGGCCCCGTGATGGGGATAGACCACGGTGTCGCCAACCTTGAACGTCATGTGACAGGTACCCCTTCCGTGGCTATCCATGCTAACACGGGAACGGACCGTTCTGAATGGCGTTTTCGCAGGTCAGGGCATATCTCGGGGCTTGACAACAGTGACCGGAACGTGCTGCGAGGGGGCTCCGGAAGCGGGTATTCGCAGGTCGGAGGGGCTGCACGGGTGAGCGGAAACATGCCCGTCACACACCGGGAACTCGATGATCGACAGGCCGAACGTCCCGTTTTGCACGGATCCACACGAGCGAGTTCCGCTACTCCGTTCGGCTGCTCATGGGCCTCTCGGGGCCGATTCTCGAATTGATCACGAACCGGCGGCCGAAGAGTGTGATCAATTCCGCGAGCCCTTCACATTCCCTGCGAATACTGCTTTTCCCCGGAAGGAAACCAGCCGCTCGCCACCCGAACGGCCGCATGCCGAAAATTCATGCCCGTTCTTGATGAACGTTCTCGCACTCTGCTTCTCGGGGTCTCCGGCCGCGCTTCTCGGGGTCTCCGGCCGCGCGGCCGGCTTTCCCGTCCGGACCGCGTCGCGGGGGGCGGTGTAACGGTGCCCGGACGGCGGTGGCGGGCCGCTGATCACGCTGGGGGCGGGTCGGGTGCGGCGGCGCGAGGGCGGCTCGGTAACCTAGCGGCGCTGACACACCCTTAGGGCGGCTTTACGCACCCGTCGTCATGACGCGTACGGAGCGCCGCCCCAGCCGTCCATCCGCGACCGGGCACGAACGTTCGGCCGCCGTAGCTCGTCAAGGAGATGCCGCCGCCGTGAGCCGCAGCCTTCGACGCGGCGTCCTCGCCGCCACCGTCCTTTCGCTCTCGATCGCCACGCTGTCCGCGTGCGGGGCCGGGAACGACGCCCAGACGCTGGAGGTCAAGCCGGACAACGCCGCGACCTCCGTGGGCGACATCAAGATCCAGAACGCCAACGTGATCACCCAGCCCGAGGTGGACGCCAAGGGCCCGGCCGTGATCTCCGCGACGGTGTTCAACAGCGGTGCCAAGGACCAGAAGCTGACCGCGATCTCCGTCGACGGCACCGGCCAGACGGCCAAGCTCTCGGCGGCGGACCACGGCTCCGGCCCGATCACCGTGCCCGCCGGCGGCTCCGTCGTGATCGGCGGCGAGGGCAACCCCTCGGCCGTCCTCGCCAGCGGCCGGGAGGCCGTCCAGGACGGCAATGCGCAGCCCCTGACCTTCAAGCTGAGCTCCACCGGCCAGGTGAAGATCGACGCCTTTGTCGTCCCGGCGAAGAACTACTTCGAGGGCTACGGGCCCTCGAAGGTGCCGTCGCCCTCCGGCTCGCCGTCGCCGTCCGGTAGCGGCAAGCCCTCGGAGCCGGGCAGCAAGGCCTCGGGCTCGGCCTCCCCGTCCGGTACCGCCAAGCCGGCGGAGGGGGCGCACGCCGGCCACTGAGCCGGCGGCGCACGCCGTCACCACTACGCGTCAGGGGCGCCCCTCCGGATCGGAGGGGCGCCCCTGACGCGTACTGCCGCGGCCGCACACGGCGACGCACCGCTGCGCTGCGGCTCAGCGGTGCACGGCCTGCCGCACGGACGGTTTACGGCTCGAACTTGTAGCCCAGGCCGCGGACCGTGACGAGGTAGCGGGGGGCGCCCGGGTCGGGCTCGATCTTGGCGCGCAGCCGCTTGACGTGCACGTCCAGGGTCTTGGTGTCGCCCACGTAGTCGGCGCCCCAGACCCGGTCGATGAGCTGCATACGGGTCAGCACCCGGCCGGCGTTGCGCAGCAGCATCTCCAGGAGGTCGAACTCCTTCAGGGGCAGATCGACCTTGCCGCCGGCGACCGTGACGACATGGCGGTCCACGTCCATCCGGACCGGCCCGGCCTCCAGGGCCTGCGGGGCGACCTCCTCCGGCTCGCCGCGGCGGCGCAGCACGGCGCGGATACGGGCGACCAGTTCACGGGAGGAGAAGGGCTTGGTGACGTAGTCGTCGGCTCCTATTTCCAGGCCGACGACCTTGTCGATCTCGCTGTCCTTGGCGGTCACCATGATGACCGGGACGTTGGAGCGGCCGCGCAGCTGGCGGCAGACCTCGGTGCCGGGCAGGCCGGGCAGCATCAGGTCCAGCAGCACGAGATCGGCGCCGTTGCGCTCGAACTCGTCCAGTCCGTCAGGGCCCGTAGCCGCGATGGCGACCTCGAAGCCCTCCTTGCGGAGCATGTAAGACAGTGCGTCGCTGAACGATTCCTCGTCCTCGACGACAAGCACTCGGGTCACGGAAGGACCTCCGGGGCTGGGTGAGCAGGGAGCGGATCGTTGAAGGTCTCGTACGGGCGGTCCTCGTCGTCGAGGCCCTCCGTGGAGAGGTCGGCGGGCCGTTCGCGGTCGCGTACGGACCCGGCTTCCGGGAGACGCAGGGTGAAGGTGGAGCCTTGTCCCTCAGCGCTCCACACCGTGACCTCCCCGCCGTGCGAGGCGGCCACATGCTTGACGATGGCGAGGCCGAGGCCGGTCCCGCCGGTGGCGCGCGAGCGCGCCGGGTCGACACGGTAGAACCGCTCGAAGACGCGGTCCCGGTCCTTCTCGGATATCCCGATGCCCTGGTCGGTCACCGCGATCTCGATCAGGTCGCCACCGGGCGCGGAGACATGGCGTCCGGCGATCCCGACGCGGGTGCGCGCCGGGGAGTAGTTGACGGCGTTCTCGACGAGATTGCCCAGGGCCGCGGCGAGCTGGCCCCGATTGCCCCAGACATGCAGGTCGGCGGTGCCTCCGGCGGCCATGGTGATCTGCTTCGCGCCGGCCTGCTGGCGGCAGCGGTCCACCGCCTCGGCGACCAGCTCGTCGACCCGGACCGGCTCGGCGTCCTCCAGCGGGTTGTCGTTCTGCACCCGGGAGAGGTCGATGAGCTCCTGGACGAGGTTGGTCAGGCGGGTGGCCTCGTTCTGCATCCGGCCGGCGAAGCGCTCGACGGCCTCGGGGTCGTCGCTGGCGTCCATCACGGCCTCGGAGAGCAGCGACAGGGCGCCGACGGGTGTCTTGAGCTCATGGCTGACGTTGGCCACGAAGTCGCGGCGGACCGCCTCTATGCGGCGGGCTTCCGTGAGGTCCTCGACCAGCAGCAGGACGAGCCGGGAGCCGAGCGGGGCGACTCGGGCGGAGACCGCGAGGGCGTCGCCGCGGCCGGTGCCGCGGCGCGGGAGATCCAGCTCGACCTGGCGTATCTCGCCGTCCCTGCGGGTGTCGCGGGCCATCTGCATCATCGGCTCGACGGCGAGCTTGCCGCCGCGGACCAGCCCGAGGGCGTACGCGGCGGAGCTGGCCTTCACGACGGCGTCGGCCTCGTCGAGGACCACGGCGGAGGAGCGGAGCACCGAGAGCACGGTGTCGACCCCGGGCGGCAGCACGGCGTCCGTGTGCAGCGAGCTGCGGGTGGGTTTGGCCTGGTCGCGCTCGCTCCAGCGGAACGCCAGCATGGCGAAGACGCCGGTGCACAGCCCGGCGATCGCTGCCACTGCGGCGACGGCCGCATCCACGTTCATGACTCCAGGTTATGCGCCGGGTCGGACACTTCCCCAGCCGTGCGAGGCCCTGCTCGAACAGCCGTCGCCCAGAGTTCACCGTGGCGTCCGCGCGGGTTCACTCCGGAGGCCGGTGCGAAGCGTGCGGCCGCCCACCGGATGTCCCTAGGGAAACCGGCGCGAGCGGGCCGCTGGTCCGGGGCGGGGCCAGGTGAACCGCCCGGCCGGTCCGCGGGCGGCGATTGCGTCGCCCAGAGTTCACCTTCACGTCGGCACCGGTTCACCCCCGGTGGCACCGCAGGTCGCGCGCTGCCCGCAGGGTGAGGGTGCGGGTGCCGGATCGGTTCCGCACCGGCGCGACCGGACACCCTGAGCGACCGCGGGCGAGAGCGCCTCCGGAGCACGGCACCGCGGAGTACCGGCTCCGCGGAGCATCTCTCCGGGGTACGGCCGCGCGGGCACCGGCCGTGAGAGCGTGGGCACAGGTCACCCTGCACCCCGTTCCACCTCCCCCACCCACGCCACACCACCACATCGAAGCGAGAGAAGGTCACAGATGCGGGACGCGTACCACGAGGAGCTGGATTCGATCGGCGAGGGCCTGGTCGAGATGGCCCGGCTCGTCGGCTCCGCGATCGGGCGCGCCACCACGGCGATACTCGACGCGGACCTCAAGCTGGCCGAGAACGTCATCGCCGCCGACGAGAAGGTCGACGACCTCCAGCGCGACCTGGAGGCCCGGGCGATCGCCCTGCTGGCGCGGCAGCAGCCGGTCGCCACCGACCTGCGGATCGTCGTCACCTCGCTGCGGATGAGCGCCGACCTGGAGCGCTCCGGCGACCTGGCCCAGCACGTGGCCAAGCTGGCCCGGCTGCGCTTCCCGGAGACGGCCGTTCCGCAGGACCTGCACGCCACCATCCTGGAGATGGGGCAGCTGGCGCAGCGCCTGATGGCCAAGGCCGCCGAGGTCATCATCACCAAGGACGTCGACCTCGCGCTGCAGCTGGAGCAGGACGACGACGCGATGGACACCATGCACCGCACGCTCTTCCAGCACCTGATGGACGACCGCTGGAAGCACGGCATCGAGACGGCCGTGGACGTGACCCTGCTGGGCCGCTACTACGAGCGCTTCGCGGACCACGCGGTCTCCGTCGCCAAGCGGGTCGTCTACCTGGTGACCGGCGAGCACGCCGACGAGATCGCCCCGCCGACGGCGGTCGAGGGCGCATAGCGACAGCGGCGGGCGGAGGGAACGAGTCCGCCCCATGAGCCACCGTGCGCCGTTGACGTGTGCTTCCACGCGCCGTTGACGCGCCTCGTCACCCGGGCTTGCAATGGGCGGCAGGTGACCCCTAGGAGGCAATGCATGGCACCCATGGCGGACTCCCCGAACACCGCGGCTCACGACGCCCCGACGGCTGTCGAGCGCCCGCGGCTCCCCCTGCTCGGCGCCTGTGGCTGCGGCCCCGGCTGCAGCTGCGGCTGCCAGTCGGGCGGACCGTGCCAGTGCGGCGGCGGCTGCTAGCGACCTCGACGGCACAGCGCCACGGCGGCCCCGACCGGACTTCTTCCGGTCGGGGCCGCCGCCGTATTCCTGAGCTGCGGGTCTCCCCTCAGGGGCCGCCGCCGGGCCGGGTCACACGATGAGCGACAGCGGATGGATCTCGTCCGCCTTGTGGCCGGCGCGCTCGTGGATGCGCTGCACCGCTCCCGCCGACGGCGCTTCCGACAGACAGAACACTTCACCGGACTCGGTGTCGGCCCAGGCGTGCTCGAAGGTCACGCCTTCCTCGCCCTGAATGGCGAGGTCGGCCCGGTGTGCCTCGTTGAGCTGGTCGGCCGTGAGGCCCTTCATACCGTGATGGATGTCCATGAACTTGGGCATCGGGCTCATCCTTCCGGTTGCAGACGATCAGTGCCCCCGGCGCTCCCCTGCGCCCCTCCCTCCATGCTGCCCCCGGAGGCCGCGGGCTTCGCCCGCACAGCTCCGCTCCCGGTGCGCGGCCGCACCCGGCCCGGCCGGATGCGACTCTTGCAGCCGAACTCCCCGGGGCCGGCTCCCCGGCCGCCGCCCTGAACCCGGTCACCGGCCCACGGGCGGTCAGATGTCGTACGGCTTCTTGGTGTTCCAGTTCAGCACGTCGGCCTCGTTCCAGGTGAACTGCGGCTTCTCGCCCTTGATGTCGACGGAGTAGAAGGGGCCGTCGTGACCGTCCGCGCCGCGCAGCGCGAGGGAGAACGACTGCGCCGTGTGGTTCTTCGAGCCGTAGTCGAAGAGGTTCACCGCGCTGTATGCCTTGCCGCCGGGCTGGAGCGTGATCTGCTTGCCGCCGCCCGCGTTGTCCTTCTTCGAGTGCGGCAGTGCGGTGCCGTCGACGTCGCCGAGCTTCACGGCCGGGTACGAGGTGACCCAGCAGGGCTTGGTGCCCTTGTTCGACGCGGTGACCAGCAGGTGGTCGCCCTGCTGCCCGGCGAACCGGTGCACCGCAGTGAGCAGCATCTCGTCGCCGCGGCACTGCTGGGCGCCGGCCGTCGTGCCCTTGCTCCCGGCCTCGCCCGTCCCGCCCGACGCGGTCGTCGAAGCCGCGCCCTCCTTGGCGTCACCGCCGCTGTTGGCCTGCGTGCCGCCCTTGCCGTCCCCGTTGGACGCGGACGGGCTCTGCGCGATAGCGGCGGCACCACTGTCGCCGCCCGCCGCCTTCGAGCCGCCGTCGGCGCCGCCGCAAGCGGTCAGGCCCAGCGCCAGTGCGGCGGTGACGGCGGCCAGGGTGGCGGTACGAATCCGGGAAGTACGCATGATCGGGGTCCCCCTGTGTTTCGTGCGGGAATTTCTTCGGCCGTTCCCGCGGTGTGGACACCACCTTTCCCGGGGCCGCTGACGTTCCGGAAACGCCTCACTCACGTCCCGCAAACGAACCGCGCGAACGGGTGAGGCCGAGCCGCGGGCGGCCTGGAGCCCAGTGCAGCACCGAGCCCCCCGCCCGCCGGAAAATCCGCAGGCAGGGGGCTCGGAAGCGTCGGGCCTACTTCTTCTTGCCCTGGTTCTTCACTGCCTCGATGGCGGCCTTGGCGGCCTCCGGGTCGAGGTAGGTGCCGCCGGGCTTGACCGGGCGGAAGTCGGCGTCCAGCTCGTAGGCGAGCGGGATGCCGGTGGGGATGTTCAGGCCGGCGATGTCCTCGTCGGAGATGCCGTCGAGGTGCTTGACCAGGGCGCGCAGGCTGTTGCCGTGCGCGGCGACCAGGACCGTCTTTCCGGCGCGGAGGTCCGGGACGATGCCGTCGAACCAGTACGGGAGCATGCGGACGACGACGTCCTTGAGGCACTCCGTCTGCGGGCGCAGCTCCGGCGGGAGGCCGGCGTAGCGCGGGTCGGAGAACTGGGAGTACTCGGCGTCACGGTCGAGCGCGGGCGGCGGGGTGTCGTACGAGCGGCGCCAGAGCATGAACTGCTCCTCGCCGAACTCGGCCAGCGTCTGCGCCTTGTCCTTGCCCTGCAGCGCACCGTAGTGGCGCTCGTTCAGCCGCCAGCTGCGGTGGACGGGGATCCAGTGCCGGTCGGCGGACTCCAGGGCCAGCTGCGCGGTGCGGATGGCGCGCTTCTGGAGGGAGGTGTGCACTACGTCGGGGAGCAGGCCGGCGTCCTTGAGCAGCTCTCCGCCGCGGACTGCCTCCTTCTCGCCCTTCTCGTTGAGATTGACGTCCACCCAGCCGGTGAACAGGTTCTTCGCATTCCACTCGCTCTCGCCGTGGCGGAGGAGGATCAGCTTGTACGGTGCGTCGGCCATGGCGTCGAGCGTAATCGACATCCGGAACCGGCCCTTCGCCGGTCCAGGACGTGGGCTTCCCGACGGCGTTTGACGCTTCCCGTCAATTGAGTGGCGACCGGAGCCGGTCCCTCAGTAGGGTGCGACAGTCGCTCGCGCCACTTACACACGCATCTCTTCCGCGTCCCGTCGCCCACCCTTACGGCGCCCGGGGCGCGGCCGCACCGCCCGCCTCCCTGACTGCCCGCCTCCCTGCCACGCACCGCCTGACCATTCGACGGGGGAAATGTCATGTCCGCATCCACATCCGGGCCCACCAGGCGGGCCGGTCTCCGGCAAGCCGTCGTGGAGAGCGTCTCCGGCCTCCCCCGGCAGTTCTGGTGGCTGTGGACCAGCACCCTGATCAACCGGCTGGGCGCCTTCGTCGCGACCTTCCTCGCCCTCTATCTGACCGTCGAGCGTGGCTATTCGGCCTCGTACGCGGGCCTGGTGGCCGCGCTCTACGGCCTGGGCGGAGTGATCTCGTCCGTGGGCGCCGGGGTCATGGCCGACCGTCTCGGCCGCCGGCCCACGATGCTGATCGCGCAACTGTCGACGGCGGCGTCCGTGGCGCTGCTCGGCTTCATGACGGACCCGGTCGCCATCGCGGCGGTGGCGGGCCTGGTCGGCCTGGCGACCAACGCCTCCCGCCCCGCCGTCCAGGCGATGATGGCGGACATCGTCGCCCCCGAGGACCGCGTCCGCGCCTTCTCCCTCAACTACTGGGCGATCAACCTCGGCTTCGCCATCTCCTCCACCGCCGCCGGACTCATCGCCGAGCACGGCTACTTGACCCTCTTCCTGGGCGAGGCCGCGCTCGTCCTGGCCTGTGCGCTGGTCGTCTTCTGGAAGCTCCCGGAATCACGCCCCACCCCGGGCACACCGGGCGGGCCGGACGACGCCGACGGCGGCGGCCCGGCCCCCGCACCGGTCTCCATGCTGACCGTCCTGCGCGACGGCCGGTTCATGACCGTCGTCGGCCTCAACCTGCTGCTCGCCCTGCTCTTCCAGCAGGCCTATGTCTCGATGCCCGTGTCGATGGGTCAGGACGGCTTCTCCAGCACCGACTTCGGCATGGTCATCGCGGTCAACGGCGTCCTCGTCGTGCTGTTGCAGATCCCGGTGACGCGCTTCATCGAACAGCGCAGCCCGGCCATGCTCCTCATCGGCTCCGCCCTGCTCGCCGGCTACGGCTTCGGGCTGACCGCGCTGGCCGGCTCGGTCGCCATGTACGCGGTCGCCGTCACCGTCTGGACCCTCGGCGAGATCATCAACTCCCCCACCCAGATGGGCCTGGTGGTGCGCCTGTCCCCGCTGCACGGCCGCGGCCGCTACCAGGGCATGTACTCCCTGTCGTGGTCCGTCGCCTCCCTGACGGCCCCTCTGCTGGGCGGTCTGGTGATCGACCACTACGGCGCCGATGCCCTGTGGGCGGGCTGCGCGGCTATCGGCACGCTGGCCGCGCTGGGATATGGGCTCCTGCTCCGGGGTCTGCCGGCGCAGACGGGCGCGGGGGCTGGGGCGGTGGCCGGGAGTCAGGCGGTCACGGCAGCGGGGCAGTCGGCCACGGCACCGGTGCAGTCGGCCACGGCCAAGGGGCAAGCGGCCTCGGCCACGGCCGCGCAGGAGCCGTCGGAGCCGGTGGCGTGACGGGGCAGTCGAGGCGCCCGGGCCCTGGTGTGGTCGCGGAATTCGCTCCGCTCCCCCGCCCGGCCCGGCCCTGACCGCACCGCCGGCCCTGACCGCACCGCCGGCCCGCCCACCGTACGGCTGGACCTCGCCCGTCGTACGGCTAGACGGAAGGCCGCTGGGTCAGATGCGCGAAGGCGTCGAGGTTGCGGGTGGACTCACCGCGGGACACCCGCCAGGCGTACTCCTTGCGGATCGCCGTGGCGAAGCCCATCTCCAGCAGGGTGTTGAAGCTGCCGTCGGCGTTCTCCAGGACCGTGCCGAGGATGCGGTCGAGTTCGTCGGGGGTGACGGCGGCCAGCGGGAGCTTGCCCACGAGGTAGATGTCGCCGAGCTTGTCGATCGCGTAACTGACGCCGTAGAGGCGGGTGTTGCGTTCGAGGAGCCAGCGGTGCACGGCCTCGTGGTTCTCGTCGGGGTGGCGGACGACGAAGGCGTTGATGGAGAGGGAGTGCCTGCCGACGATGAGCGAGCAGGTCGTGGAGAGCTTGCGGGTGCCGGGGAGCTTGATGACGTAGGTGCCGTCGGAGGGGGTTTCCCATTCGAGGCCGGCGTCCTTCAGCGTCTGCTCGATCACGGTCTGCGCGGTCGCACCGGCGGCCACGGCCGTCCCGGCCCTCCCCTTGCCCGTCTCGCTCACACCGTGCTCCTCGCCCGTGTCACCCATGGAGCGATCGTAGGTGACGGCGGTGCTCCTGCATGGCGTCGGTGTAGACGTCGCCGGTCGCCGCGGCGGCGGTGTCCCAGCCGAAGGACTGGGCGTGGCGGGCGGCGTCGGTGCCCATCCGGGCGGGCAGGGCCGGGTCCGCGACGAAGCGGGCGAGGGCACGGGCGTAGTCGGCCGGGTCATGGCCGGCGACGAGGAAACCGCTGACGCCGTCGCGCACCGCCACCGGCAGACCGCCGACCGCGGCCGCGATGACAGGCGTGCCACAGGCTTGGGCCTCGATGGCGACCAGACCGAAGGATTCGCTGTACGAGGGCATGACCAGCACGGATGCGGCGCGGTACCAGTCGGCGAGCTGTTCCTGGCCGACCGGCGGGCGGAACTGCACCAGATCCGCGATACCGAGCCGGGCGGCCAGCTTCTGCAGGCCCTCGGGCTTGGCCAGCCCGCTGCCGCTGGGCCCGCCGACCACGGGCACCACCAGACGGGAGCGCAGCGAGGGGTCCTCGGCCAGCAGCGCGGCGGCCGCACGCAGCAGGATGTCGGGGGCCTTCAGCGGCTGTATGCGGCCGGCGAAGAGCGGAATGACCGCGTCCTGCGGCAGGCCGAGGCGGGCGCGGGCGGCGGCCCGGCTCTCGGCGACCTCACCGCCGGTGGGCCGGAAGCGGTCGAGGTTGACGCCGGGGTGCACGACGGCGACCTTGCCGCGCTCGGCCTCGTAATGCCGTACGAGCTCGTCCGCCTCCTCGGCGGTGTTGGCTATCAGCCGGTCCGCGGCCCGGACGATCTGGGTCTCGCCGATCACCCGGGCGGCCGGCTCGGGGGTGTCACCTACGGCCAGCGCGGCATTCTTGACCTTCGCCATGGTGTGCATGGCGTGCACCAGCGGGACGCCCCAGCGCTCGCCGGCCAGCCAGCCGACATGGCCGGAGAGCCAGTAGTGGGAGTGCACCAGGTCGTAGTAGCCGGGGCGGTGGCCGGCCCAGGCCTGCATCACGCCATGGGTGAAGGCACACAGCTGGGCGGGCAGCTCCTCCTTCGCCAGGCCCTCGTACGGACCGGCGTCCACATGCCGTACGAGAACGCCGGGGGCGAGCTCGACGGCGGGCGGGAGGGTGCCGGTGGTGGCGCGGGTGAAGATCTCCACCTCGATGTTGATCGAGGCGAGCTTCTTGGCCAGCTCGACGATGTAGACGTTCATGCCGCCGGCGTCGCCGGTGCCGGGCTGGTGCAGCGGGGAGGTGTGGACGCTGAGCATCGCCACCCGGCGCGGGCGGCGCGCGCTGCCGGGCAGCCGCAGCCGGGCCTGGCCCGGGAACTGGCCATGGGAACGACTGCGGAGCCGGGACACGTATTGGCTCACGTCGAACTACCTCCTAGGCGGGGCGGGCGGCGCGCCTCCGAACCCGTCCAACAACGGACCCCGGCGATCCATTTCCGTCCGGCACGCGCTCCGCGTACTTTGCCAAAGCGTGACCAAGCGGGGTCCGGCGGGACCTCTGGGGCGGCGTACCCGCGGCCACCCCATACTCTCGATGGCATGGCCCGCCGCCCCTCCGCCCTTGCCGCCGCCCCGGCCACCGCACCGTCCCGACCCGTCGGAAACGCCACCCGCGGGACCACCAACCCCAACCGGCTGCGCCGTATGGACCGCTGGATCGCCGCGGAACACGGCGCCGTGCTGCGCCGCGCCGCCGACCCCGTCGCGGTCGACCTCGGCTACGGCGCCGCGCCCTGGACCGCGGTGGAACTGCTGGGCCGGCTGCGTACGGTCCGGCCGGACGCCCGGGTCGTCGGCATCGAGATCGACCCGGCGCGGGTCGCGGCCGCGCGGGCCTATGAGCAGCCGGGGCTGGACTTCGTCCACGGCGGCTTCGAGGTGCCGCTGCCGGGTCAGCGGACGCGGGCGCCCATCCTCATCCGGGCCGCGAATGTGCTGCGGCAATACGACGAGGACGAGGTGGCCGCCGTGTGGCGGCGGCTGTGCGCCCGGCTGGCGCCCGGCGGGCTGCTGGTCGAGGGCACCTGCGACGAGATCGGGCGGCGGCACGTCTGGGTGGCGCTGGGCCCCGAGGGGCCGCGCACGGTCACCTTCGCCGCCCGCCTCAGCGCCCTCCACACGCCCTCCGACCTGGCAGAACGCCTCCCGAAGGCGCTGATCCACCGCAATGTGCCGGGCGAACCGGTGCATGCCTTCCTCCGGGACTTCGACCGCGCCTGGGCCACCGCCGCCCCGCTGGGCGCGCTGGGCGCCCGCCAGCGCTGGCGGGCCGCCGTGGCGGCGCTCGCCACCGACTGGCCGCTGACCGGCGACCCGCGGCGCCGCCGCCAGGGAGAGGTCACCGTGCGGTGGGAGGCACTGGCCCCCAGGAGCTGAGCGCGCCGTCGTGGGACTTCACGGACACGCCCTACGCGTCAGCCACGCCCTACGCGTCGGCCACGCCCTACGCGTCGGCCACGGCTTACGCGGTCCGCACCGGGTCCGTCGCCTTACGCGGTCAGCACCGGGCCGTCGCCTTACGCGGTCAGCACCGGGTCCGTCAGCGCCCCCAGCTCCCGGATGCGCCGCTCCGTCTCCGAGCCGCGCGGGGCCGTGTACGTCACCAGCGCCTGATCCGGGTCGGTGCTCAGCCGGAAGCTCTCGAAGGTCACATCGAGCTCGCCCACGCGCGGATGCAGGATCCGCTTGGTGCCGCGCAGACACTCGTGCACCGACTGCGTCTCCCAGATCCGCCGGAAGTCCGGGCTGTGGGCGAGGAGTTCATTGACCACCTCGCAGATCCGCGGGTCGTCGGGGTGCCGGCCGCTGTCGGCGCGCAGATTGCCGACCACCTCCTCGGCCTTCGCCTCCCAGTCCGGGTGCAGGGCGCGCGCCGCCGGGTCGAGGAAGACCAGCAGTGCGGTGTTGCGCCGGTCCGGGGCGAGCGCCTCCAGGTCGAAGGCGATCCGGGCGCCCAGCGTGTTCCAGGCCAGGATGTCCAGTCCGCGGCCGACCACCATGGCCGGGACGGTGGCCCCCATCGCGTCCAGGACCTGCCGGATCTCGGGGCGTACGGTCCGTCCGGGCGCGGCACCGGCGGCGCAGTCCGCTCCCGGGCGCCGGGGCACGGCGATATTGCGCAGATACGTCACCTCGCCGCCGGACAGCCGCAGCGCCCGCGCGATGGCGTCCAGGACGGAGTCGGAGATGGCGGGCGCCCGGCCCTGCTCGATCCGGGTGTAGTAGTCGACGCTGATGCCGGCGAGCTGGGCGACCTCCTCGCGCCGCAGTCCGCGCACCCGGCGCCGGTTCACCCCGCCGGGCAGGCCGAGGTCGGCCGGGTCGAGCGCCGCGCGGCGCGCCTTGAGGAACGAGCTGATCTCGATTTCCGCGTACAGCATCGGTCCAGTATGCGACGCACGGCCGGTTGGGTGGTTCCCGCCGGCCCAGGATGCGACGGGCCTGGTCCGCTCCCCGTACGGACAGCAAGGTGGTGCCCGGACGCCTCCGGGGCGCCCCGGAGTCCGCTCCGGCACGCCCCCGGGGACGCCGTGCGGGACGACCCCGAGACCTCGACACCTCGCAGAAGGAGCACCTCATGCAGCGCAGAATCCTCGGCGGTACCGGCATCTCGGTCAGCGAGTACGCGCTCGGCGCGATGATGCTCGGCGCCTGGGGCAACACCGATCATGACGACTGCGTACGGATCGTGCACCGCGCGCTGGACGCCGGTATCAACTTCGTGGACACCGCGGACGTGTACGCCGCGGGCGAGTCCGAGGAGATCGTCGGCAAGGCTCTCAAGGGACGCCGCGAGGACGTCGTACTGGCCACGAAGGCCGTCAGCTCCATGGGCCCGGACGCCAACCACAGTGGCAGTTCACGGCGTTGGATCGTGCGGGCGGTGGAGGACAGCCTGCGCCGTCTGGGCACCGACTACATCGACCTCTACCAGATGCACCGCCCCGACCCGACGACCGATATCGACGAGACGCTCTCCGCCCTCTCCGACCTGGTACGCGCCGGAAAGGTGCGGGCGATCGGCTCCTCGACCTTCCCCGCCGAGCAGATCGTCGAGGCGCAGTGGACCGCCGAGCGCCGCGGTCACCTCCGCTTCCGCACCGAACAGCCGCCGTACTCGATGCTGGCGCGCGGGGTGGAGAACGCGGTGCTGCCGACCGCCCAGCGCTACGGCATGGGCGTGCTGACCTGGGGCCCGCTCAGCGCCGGCTGGCTGTCCGGCCGCGATCTCTCGGCCAGTTCACGGGCCGGCCTGGAGACCCAGAAGTTCGACCTCTCGATCCCCGAGAACGCCCGGAAGGCCGAGGCGGTCCGCGCCCTGTCCAAGGTCGCCGCGGAGGCCGGCCTGCCCCTGCCCCACCTGGCGACCGCCTTCGTCCGCTCCCACCCCGCCGTGACGTCCGTGATCATCGGCCCGCGCACCCTCGACCAGCTCGACAGCATGCTGGACGGCTCCGAGGTCACCCTCGGCGCGGACATCCTGGACCGCATCGACACCATCGTGCCCCCGGGCACCGACCTCAACCGGGCCGACGCCTACTACCTGCCGCCGGCGATCACGGATGCTTCGTTGCGGAGGCGGTGACCTGCTCCCGGAGGGTAGTGCGCCAATGAGAGTGATTTCTGTGATGTGGAGTTGTACCGCGGCAAATGCCGGGGCCTACGCGGCCTTGAGCCGCGCCACCTCCTGTGCCCGTTCGGACAGTTGGCGCACGGCGGGAAGCTGACGATACGGGCGCAGTCCGTCCCGCAGGGTGGCGAAGTGCTCGTCGCCGCGGGCTCCGGAGGTTCCGGTGTAGTCGTCCAGGAAGCGGTCCCATGCCTCGCACGACTCCTCCACATGGCGCATGGCAAGGAGGCGCCTGGCCAGAAGTCCGTTGGTGTGCAGGCGTCCTTGGCGCTCCGCCGACGGCCGGAAGCGGTTCGAACGGCGTAGCGCCCGGACCGACTCCGAGCGGTCGCCCAGTTCCCACAGCACGTGCGCGACGTGGAACTCGTAGGCGGCACGGTCGTAGCCGCCGATGTGGTCGTTACGGCCATCCGCCTGCGACAGGGCCTCTTCGGTCTCCCGTAGCCGGGTGAATGCCTGGCGGCGGTCCTGCACCATCGCGGCGCCGTGCGCCTGTTGCCCCCGGAGGAACGCGGTCAGGCGAGGGCCCGCGACGGGTGCGGCTTCGGCGGCGGAGTCGGCCAGTTCGAGGGATTTCGCGCCGTGGCCGAGGTGGGAGGCCTGCAACGCCATGCCTCGCAGGGTGCGGCAGTAGGTGAGGTGGTCCTCGGCGGCGCCGGCGAGCTTGAGTGCCTTGACGTAGTACCGCTGTCCGATGCGGTGTTCCCGTTCGTACATGGCCATCCAGCCCGTGAGGTAGACCAGATCGGCGGCGGCCGACCGCATCGCTTTCCGGGCTTCCTCCGTGCCGTCGGCCTTCAGGTAGGGGCCGACGGTGTTGACGAGGAAGGCGGCGGCCATCGGCCGGGCGTGCGCTCCGCCGAGATCATCGAGGATGTCCGCGATGTTCTCCGTCATCTTCCGGACGGTCTCGATGTCGCCCATGCCGATCCGCACCGTACGGCCGGCGGGCGTCGCTTCGGCCCTCCCGGCGACGGCATCGAAGCCCGGTACGACCAGCGCTGCCGAGTACAGTCCGGCGCCGAGTACCGCGCGCCGGGAGGGGTCCATGTCGGCCCTGCCCAAATCCATCACTCCCGCCGCGATGTCCGCCGGTTCGTCCGGGTCGGTGCCGGCACCGAGTCCGGCGTCGACCGGGCTCACGGGGCGCTTCAGAAGTCGTGAGAGCGCCTCGGCGACCGCGTCGCGCGCCTCCTTCTTCGGCACGGAGCCCTTCAGCCAGTGGGACACCGACGATTTGTCGTAGTGCAGCGTCACCCCGAGTTCTGCGGCCGCCCGGTTCACTGCCCGCGCGAGCTGCGCGTTTCCGATTCCGCCCTCCCGCATGAGGCCGGCGAGCGCGAGGTTCGGCGTTCTTGATCGTGGTGCCATCTCGTGGACCCCCGAGCGTTCAACCAGTTCAACCGTCTCTCCACTCTGCTCCCTTACCCAGTGCGCGGTAAGGGAGTTGAGTGAATACCAGCCGTCGGGAGGTTTCCTCCGCCGGCTGCTTGACGGCCCCGTTCGCACCCGCCCCCGGGCAGGGGCGACGGGGTTCCCACTCGACCCCATCGAGGAGACACACCGTGAGCTCACACGTCACCATCGATCAGCGGGACCTCAGCTACGACGCCCGCGCACAGCAGGCTGCGCTGCCGGTGACCATCCACTACCGCGACGGCGGGACGGAACCCTCCGTCCTCGTCATGACCCCGGGGCAGATGGAGCTGTACGCGATCCAGTTGGAGCGGGCGATTGCCCTGCGGAAGACCGCGCAGGAGGCGACATACCGGTGAATGCCCGGCCCGGCACGGCGCCCGGTGGCCTCACGCCAAATGCAACGCCGCCAGCAACGCATCCACCAGAGGCCGGTCGCGTTCCTGGGTGAGGCGGTGGCGGGCCTCCGTGGGGGAGAGCCATTCCAGGCGGTCGACCTCGGTGTTGGGGGTGAAGGCGCCGGCCAAGGCTTCGGCGGCCCAGTAACGGACGGTCTTGGGGCGGCCGTTGGCGTTGTAGTAGGAGGTGGGCAGGGGGGCGCCGGGGCGGCAGTCCATGCCGGTTTCCTCCGCGACCTCGCGCACCGCTCCGGCCAGCGCGTCCTCGCCGCGCTTCAGCTTGCCTTTGGGGTGCGACCAGTCGTCGTACTTCGGGCGGTGGACGAGGGCGATCTCCAGCCCGTCCTCGGTCGTGGCGCGGCGCCACAGAACGCAGCCCGCGGCCCGTACCGGCCTCTGCGGGGACGTCACCTCGGCACCCCTTTCCGTGTGGTCATGGGGCCACTCTCCCAGCCCGGCCGCGCCCCGTCCGCGCGTTCATGTCCCTCCGCCTCCTCAGCCCTTGCGGTCCGGTGTCCGCGGCAGCCAGACGCGGCCGAAGGCGAAGCGGGCCGCCTCCACCTCGTGCCGCTGGTCGGCGTGCAGCACGCCCAGGGCGTAGGCGGTGGCCGGGGCGATGCGGGGGGTGCGGGCCGCCGCGGCGGCGGCTGCGGCGGCCTCGGCGGCGTCCCGGTGCCACTCCAGTGCCCGGCCGGCCTCCGCGAGCAGGAGGTCGCCGGCCTCCGGCGCGATCAGCTCCCGGGCGTAGCGGCTGAGCCGCACCAGCATCCGGACCTGGTGCCAGGGCGCGTCCTGGCGCTGGTCGGCGGCGAGCGCCGCGGCGTTGTACGGGTAGCCCGCGCGGGACAGCGGCAGCGCGGCGACCGCCTCCGTGAGCCGCCGGTGCGCCTGCTCGACGAGCGGCGGGAGCGCCTCGTCGGCCGGGAGCTCGGCGGCCGTACGGGCCAGCGGCGCCTCGGAGGCGAGCACCGCCACGGAGTCGGCGACGGCGTGGAAGCGGGAGGAGCCCAGGGCCTGCAGGGCGGCGGAGTGGGCGCGGGTGCGGGCGAGGGTGAGCTGGCGGTCCAGCAGCGCCCCGGCGCGCGCCGCACCGGCCGACAGGGCGCCGTCGGGGTCCGGGTCGGTGGAGGGAGCGGAGGAAGCGGAGGGGGTGGCCGGGCCGGTGGACGAGCCCGTGGTCGTACGGTCCCCCCGTTTGCCCCGCTCCCCCCGGCCCGTCCGGTCCCCGCGGTCGCCGCGTTCGGGTCCGCGGCCGGTCAGTCGCTGCAGGGCCGCCATCAGCCGTTCGCGGCGGGCCGCGCAGGCCTGTTCGCGGGCCAGGGTGCCGGACAGCCAGCCCAGCTCGGAGCGGAGCTGGTCGGCCCAGGCCTCCTCGGTCAGTGGCCGGAAGGTGTGCAGGGTGGCGCTGATCCGGCGGGCGGCGCGGCGCAGCTGCCGGGCGGCCTCACCGGCGCCCTCGGCGTCCGAACCGCTCTCCCGGTGCAGCCGCAGACTGCGCAGGAAGTCCGCGGACTGCTGGTGCAGATAGTCGGCGAGCACCTCGTCGGCCATATGGGAGGCGAGGTCGGCCCCGATGTCGGGGGCGGCGCCGCGGTCGGTGCCGTCGTCGCCGCTGCGGGAGGCCGTCATCGGTGCGTACGGGGCGTCGTCCGGCCCGTACATGCCGTCGTTCCCCCCGTACGGCCCGTCCACCACCGCGGAACGGGCTCCGGGCGCCCCGCCGGGCTCGTATCCGATTCCGGTGCGACCCGCCGGCCCTCCGGTCGGCTGGTCATGTCGCTGGGCCACGCCGGCGCCTCCGGGCGTCAATGAGCATTTCCTGTACGTTGCGCAGCGGCGCGCCGTCCGCGTCCACCGCGTGCCGGGTCCAGTCGCCGTCCGGGCCGAGGTGCCAGGACGAGGTGGAATCCGACATCCCCCGCTCCAGCAGCCGGTTGAGGGAGGCGCGGTGCGCCGGGTCGGCGACCCGCACCAGTGCCTCGATCCGGCGGTCCAGATTCCGGTGCATCATGTCGGCGCTGCCCAGCCACACCTCGGGCTCCCCGCCGTTGCCGAAGATGAACACCCGGGAGTGTTCGAGGAAGCGGCCGAGGATGCTGCGGACCCGGATGGTCTCGCTCAGGCCCGTGACGCCCGGCCGGAGCGCGCAGATGCCGCGGACCCAGACGTCGACCGGCACACCGGCCTGGGAGGCGCGGTAGAGCGCGTCGACGACGGCCTCGTCGACCATCGAGTTGACCTTCATACGGACGTAGGCGGGCCGGCCAGCGCGCTGGTTCGCGATCTCCTTGTCGATCCGCTGGATCAGGCCGTCCCGCAGGGACTTGGGGGCGACCAGGAGACGGCGGTAGGTCTCGCGGCGCGAGTAGCCGGAGAGCCGGTTGAAGAGGTCGGAGAGGTCGGCGCCGACCTGGGGGTCGGCGGTCAGCAGCCCGAGGTCCTCGTACAGCCGCGCCGTCTTGGGGTGGTAGTTGCCGGTCCCCACATGGGAGTAGCGGCGCAGCATCTCGCCTTCCTGGCGGACGACGAGCGAGAGCTTGCAGTGCGTCTTGAGCCCGACCAGGCCGTAGACGACATGGCAGCCGGCCTCCTCCAGCTTCCGCGCCCATTTGATGTTGGCCTGCTCGTCGAAGCGGGCCTTGATCTCGACGAGGACGAGGACCTGCTTGCCGGATTCCGCGGCGTCTATCAGGGCGTCCACGATCGGCGAGTCACCGGAGGTGCGGTAGAGCGTCTGCTTGATCGCGAGCACGTCCGGGTCGGCGGCGGCCTGCTCCAGGAACGCCTGGACGGAGGTGGAGAAGGAGTCGTAGGGGTGGTGGAGGAGGACATCCCGGGAGCGCAGGGCGGCGAAGATGTCGGGAGCGGAGGCGGACTCCACCTCGGCGAGGTCGCGGTGGGTGCCGGCGACGAACTTCGGGTACTTCAGCTCGGGCCGGTCCAGGGCGCCGATCCCGAAGAGGCCGGTCAGGTCCAGCGGGCCGGGCAGCGGGTAGACCTCGGCGTCGGAGATCTTCAGTTCCTGGACGAGCAGGTCGAGCACGGCGGGGTCGATGGACTCCTCGACCTCCAGGCGGACCGGCGGTCCGAAGCGCCGCCGCATCAGCTCCTTCTCCAGTGCCTGGAGGAGGTTCTCCGCGTCGTCCTCCTCGACCTCCAGGTCTTCGTTGCGGGTCACCCGGAACATGTGGTGCGCGCGCACCTCCATGCCCGGGAACAGCTCCTCCAGGTGGGCGGCGATGACGTCCTCGATGGGGACGTAGCGCTGCGGGGAGGCCTCCAGGAAGCGGGAGAGCAGCGGCGGCACCTTGACCCGCGCGAAGTGGTCATGGCCGCTGACCGGGTTGCGTACGACGACGGCCAGATTCAGCGAAAGGCCGGAGATGTACGGGAAGGGGTGCGCGGGGTCCACGGCCAGGGGCGTGAGCACCGGGAAGATCTGCTGGCGGAAGAGGGTGAACAGGCGGGCCTGCTCCTTCTCGGTCAGCTCGGGCCAGCGGATCAGATGAATGCCCTGGTCAGCGAGCTCGGGGGCGATGTCCTGCTGGAAGCAGGCGGCATGCCGGGCCATGAGCTCGCGCGAGCGCGTCCAGATGAGGTCCAGCACCTCACGGGGCTGCAGCCCGGACGCGGAGCGGGTGGCGACGCCGGTGGCTATCCGTCGCTTCAGTCCCGCGACCCGGACCATGAAGAACTCGTCCAGGTTGCTGGCGAAAATCGCCAGGAAGTTCGCCCGTTCGAGGAGGGGCGTGGCCGGGTCCTCGGCCAGTTCCAGCACCCGCTCGTTGAAGGCCAGCCAGCTCCGCTCGCGGTCCAGGAACCGGCCACTGGGCAGCTCCTCGCCGTCCGCGCCCACCACGCCCTCGTCCTCGTACGCATCGGGATCGGCGTCCAGGTCGGGCTCCAGGCCGGGCACCGTGCCCCGGACCGCCTGCGGGCGGTGCGCGGCGATGGAGCCCACGGAAGGCTGGGCCGAGGGGGCCGGGGCCTGCGGGGGCTTCGTGGTGGGCATCTCGGGCTGGATCTGTGCCTGAGCGCTGGGCTGCTGGTTCATGGCCTTATTCTTCCGCGTTCCGGGGCATCCAGGCGCGTCAGGAGGTGGCGGCGCGAGACGGAGCCTCGGGTTCGGGACGTTCGGCACAGCGGGCTGCATTCAGCGATGCTCGCAAGCGACTTTGAATCGCCGGTAACGCGGATATGGCGGACAGGCAAGCGGGGTGCTACTCCCAGGGGTTTTCGGGTCGGCCGGGGCCGGTCACCACGCCGGGGCGGCGGGGCTCGGAGGCCGGGGCCGGAGGCCGATCGGCGGGCCGCGTCCCAGGTACTTCCCCCTGGGCTGCCTTTGTAACACGTCCGGTGAGCCGGGAGAAATGCGCCGGATTTCTTGATCAAGGCGTGGTGGACGGTGAGCTTGTGGAATGCGGGCGGGGGGTGGCGGGGAATGCGAACGGGGGACGGCAGGGAATGCGGTCGGGGGATCTTGGGGGAATGCGGCCAGGGACGTCCGGGTTCTGCATTCCCCGGCATTCCGGCGGGGGGGGCCGGCGGGGGGCGAGCTGACGGGGAATACCTGGGGTGCCGTGGTTGGGGTGCCGTGGCCGGTGCTGCCGGCGTCGCGCCGTGCTGCGCCCTCCCGGGTCTGCCGGGGGGCGGCGGTCGGTGGTCGGCGGGCAGCGGTCGGCGGTCGGTGCCTCTCCCGGGAGCGGACCCCGGCGGCGCCGCTGCCGTTTCCCCTTCCAGGAGCGGCCCCCGGCGCCACCGCCGATTCCCCTCCCGGCCTTTCCGTGGCGGAGCCGGAATTCCCGGGGAGCGGAATGACCATGACCACGGCTAAGGGGGGCGGGAGGGGAAATCACGGAATGGGCCGGGAAGGGCAGGCGGCCGCCGGGATATAGGGCGGAGTTTCAGCCGTGCCGGCGGCGCATCACCCGGAAAGCGAGCACGGTCAGTACCGCCGTCAGTGCGAGGACGATTCCGCTCTCGATCCATGCCAGCGGCCAGTGGTGCGATGCCGGGTGGTGGTCCATGTACTGGCCCACCACATCGTGGCTGCGCAGACAGGACTCCTGGTCGCCGGCGGAGTCACAGACCTCCATGGGCAGATGGTCGCCGGAGCGGGTGTAGTACCCCTGCCCCACGAGCCAGGCGTTGTCCGGCAGCTGGGCCGACTCCTTGGGCCCGAACTCGGTGCTCCCGGACGGCATCAGATACGGCCTGAGCTGCTTGAGCGCCACCTGGAGCAGGACCATCGCGCCCAGCGTCACGCCCATCGTCAGCACCGTACGGCGCAGCAGCAGACCGGCCAGCACCCCGACCGCCAGGGCCAGCAGGGAGTAGGCGACCGGCACCGGGCCGAGCGCGGCGAAGTCGAGGGTGGAGTACCAGTAGGAGCCGGAGACCTCGTCGCCGACGACCTGCCAGAGCCAGGCGAACACCGCCGAGAGCGCCGTGGTGACGGCCAGCACCACCAGCGCGGGCAGTGCGGTCTTCGCCGCCAGCCAGCGCAGCGGGCCGACCGACTGGGTCAGTACGAGCTTGTGGGTGCCGGCCTCCAGCTCGCGGGCGATCAGCGGTGCGCCGAGGAACAGGCCGATCAGTACGGGCAGCAACAGCAGCCCCGCCTCGGCGAGTTGCAGGGCCGGTCCGTAGGTGTTGCGGAATTCGACGACCGCATCCTGGGTGCCGTCGCAGCGCGCGACGAGCGAGATCATCGAGCAGCCGTCGATGTGATGGGCGTCGATGAACGCGGCCGCCCGGCCGCGCAGCACCGCGCACCAGACCGCACCGCCGGCCGCGGCGGCGAGCAGCAGGCCGAAGAACAGCCGGTGCTGCCGCCGGACCAGCCAGACGAGACCGCCCAGCGGGCCGTGGACGCCCGGCTCCCGGGCCCCGCCCGGGTCGCCCGCGGTGGGGCCGGTCCCGTTCGCCCCGAGGTGTGCTGTGGTGCTCATGCCGCCGCTCCCTTGCCGCTGTATTGGATGTGCCGTGTGCGTGGTGCGCTGTCCGGCGGGCTCTTCCAGGCGCCCCGCAGGCCTGCCGGGCCGGGCGGCCCGTTGCGCGGCATACCGGGGATGCCGGGCTTGTTGCCGGGCCGGCGGCGCAACGGCGCCGAGGCCACTTCCGCGCTCGGCGCGATCAGGTCGGGTGCGTCGGGCGCGCGCAGATAGGCGAGCAGAAGCTCCTCCAGGGACGGCTCCGCGACCTCCCAGGGCCCGGCGGCGACCGGGCCCTTCCGCCGTACGACCGCGGTGAAGTGACGCCCCGACAGCTGCGCCTCGACGACCGGATGCGCGGCGATCTCGGGCGGCAGCGCCCCGCCCCGTCGCTGCCCCATCACCAGGGCGTGCGCCCCGATGACGTCATCGACCTCACCCGCGAGCCGCACCCGGCCGCCGCCCAGCACCAGCAGATAGTCACAGACCCCGTCGAGCTCGGCGAGCAGGTCCGACGACAGCACGACGGTGGTGCCGTGCTCGGCGGCCTGGGCCAGCAGCAGTGCGGTCATCCGGTGCCGTACGAGCGGGTCGAGGCCGGCCAGCGGCTCGTCGAGCAGCAGGAGTTCGGGGCTCCTGGCGAAGACGAGGGCGAGCGCGAGGCGGGTGCGCTGCCCGCCGGAGAGGGTGCCGACCCGGGCGTCGAGGGAGAGGTGGCCGTCCCGGACGATCCGCTCGGCGCACCGCCCGTTCCAGCGGCCGGGGTTGAGCTCACGGCCCAGCCGCAGGGTCTCGGCGACCGTCAGCCGGGGGTAGAGCGGCTTGTCCTGGGTGAGGTGGGCGACCCGGGCGCGCGCCGAGGCGCCTGCCGGGGCCTCGCCCCAGACCCGTACGGCTCCTTCGCGGGGGCGGATCAGCCCGGAGGCGAGCGAGAGCAGGGTGCTCTTGCCCGCGCCGTTGGGCCCGACCAGCGCGCAGATACGGCCGGCCGGAAGCCGGAAGGTGCAGTCGCGCAGCGCCCAGCGGCGGCGGTACCGCTTGCCGAGGCCCACCGCCTCGATGGCGGTACGCCCCGAGGCCCGGCCGGTCACCTGGTCCTTGGTCATCGGCCGCATCCCACCCCCCGAGTCATTCCACTAATTAAGTAGTGAAAGGGTGGGGGAAATGGGCTGCACCTGTCAACCTCCGCTGCCTACGCTGCGCGGGTGGCCACCTCTTCCGCACCCACGAACCCACCATTGCCGTACACCCCCGCCTATCCGATACGCACCGAACGCCTGGATCTGCGCCCGGTCACCGACGACGACTTCGCGGCGATCCACGCCTACCAGCACCTCCCCGAGGTCTGCCGCTACCTCTACTGGGGCCCGCACGACGAGGCCGCATCCCGGGCCTCCGTCGCCGACAAGGCCACGCGTACGACGCTGCGCGCGTCCGGCGACTTCCTCCAGCTCGCCGTCGTCGTCCGTGAGACAGGCACCCTGGTCGGCGATGTCACCTTCGTCTGGAACAGCCGCGAGCACCGCCAGGGCGGCATCGGCTATGTCTTCCACCCCGCCCACACCGGCCACGGCTACGCCACCGAGGCGAGCCGGGCACTGCTGAAGCTGGGCTTCGAGGAGCTGCAACTCCACCGCATTCAGGCCGAGTTGGACGGGCGCAACACCGCCTCGGCCCGGCTGCTCGAACGGCTGGGGATGCGCCGGGAGGGCCATCTGCGGGAGAACGAGTTCCTCGACGGGGAGTGGAGCGACGAGGTCATCTACGCGATGCTGGCGCGCGAGTGGCGGGACCGGCGGGAGGAGCGGCGGTCGGGCCGGCAGGAGGACCGGCAGGAGTAGGGCGCGGCCGCGGGAGCCGGCCCGGCCACAGGAGCAGGTCGGACCGCAGGGGCAGGGCCAGCCGCCGGGGCAAAGCCGAAGGGGCGGACCCTCAAAAGGTCCGCCCCGCCGTATGCTCAGCCGCCGCCCGGCCTCAGGCCCCCGAGCGGCAACTCAGAGCCGCAGATCTCAGGCCTCAGGCCTCAGGTCCCAGATCTCAGGTCTCCGAGCGGTACATCAGATCCGTCTCGTGCGTCGCGAACCCCATCCGCTCGTACACGGTCACCGCCGCCTTGTTGTCCGCGTCCACGTACAGCATCGCCGTCGGCAGCCCCTGCCCGGCCAGGTGGCGCAGCCCGAGCGAGGTCAGCGCCTTGCCCAGACCGCCGCCCTGGGCGCCCGGCCGCACCCCGAGCACATAGACCTCCCCGAGGCCCTCGTCGGCGTGCACCTTGGTCCAGTGGAAGCCGACCAGCCGCCCTTCCTTCTCCGCCAGGAAGAAGCCCTTGGGGTCGAACCACGCCTCGGCCTTGCGGTCGTCCAGATCGCGCTGGATCAGCGAACCCTGCTCCGGGTGGTGCGCGAACGCCTCCGCATTCACCTCCAGCCAGGCCGCGTCATCGGTGCCCGGCTGGAAGGTCCGTACGGACACCCCCTCCGGGAGCACCGGCTCCGGCAGCTCCAGATCCGTCAGCGAGCGCCGCATCTGCCGCAGCTCCCGGAACATCGTCAGCCCCAGGGTCTGGGCGAGGTGCCGGGCGGCCGGATGCCCGCCGTGCGCCCAGACGCGCAGCCGGCGCCCGGACTGCTCCAGCAGCTCGCCGCCCAGCGCCCGGCCGTGGCCGCGGCCCCGGTGTCCCGGGTGGACCACCAGTTCGGCGGCCGGCGCCTCCACCGGGTCGGTGTCCTCCAGCTGCCCGTACGCGACCAGCTCCTCGCCCTCGTCGCCGCGCGCGTACACCAGCACATGGCGCACGCCCTCGCGTTCGCCCCCGCGCAGCTGCAGCCGCCCCTGCTCGGACACGGCGGGCTGCCCGTCCGTACGTGCGGCCCGCTCGATCAGTTCGAGGACGGCCGCGCCCGCTTCCGGCGCCAGCTCGTCGACCACCTGGATCCTGCGCCCGGCCCGGCCCATCTCCTGTGCAGCGTCATTCATGTGTGAAGCGTACGACTCCCCCGGGCCCCCGGAGGGGTACCACCCGCACTCCGTCCCCTCCCCCGCAACCAGCTCGTCACCCTTACACCTCTGTTGCGCTACGCGCGTGGACCATAAGCTGCCGTCCGCTCAGGTACATCCAGGAGGGGAACCCATGCCAGCGACACCGCAACGGCGCCGCACCGTACGCAGATTGACGATCGGCGCCGCCGTACTGGCCGCCGCAGGACTTGCCGCCGGCGCCCTGCCGGCCGGCGCCGACACCGGCCACGCCGCCCGGACCGGCCGCACCGTCGATGTCCAGCTGCTCTCCTTCAACGACTTCCACGGCAATCTGGAACCGCCGCAGGGCTCCTCCGGCACGGTCGAGGAGGTCCAGCCGGACGGCAGCAAGAAGAGCGTGCCGGCGGGCGGTGCCGAGTACCTCGCGCAGTCGCTGCGCACGGCCCGTAAGGGACACCCCTACTCGGTGACCGCCGCGGCCGGTGACCTGGTCGGCGCCAGCCCCCTGCTCTCCGGTCTGTTCCACGACGAGCCGACCGTCGAGGCGATGAACAAGCTGGGCCTCGACGTCACCTCGGTCGGCAACCATGAATTCGACGAGGGCCGGAAGGAACTGACACGCCTTCAGAAGGGCGGCTGTCACCCGAAGGACGGCTGCTACGAGGACGGCAAGAAGTTCCGGGGCGCCGGCTTCCCCTACCTCACCGCGAACGTCACCGACGACAAGACCGGCAAGCCGCTGCTCAAGCCGTACACCGTCTGGAAGCACAAGGGCGTCAAGATCGGCTTCATCGGGGTGACGCTGGAGGGGACCCCGGACATCGTCAATGCCGAGGGCATCAAGGGCCTGAAGTTCCATGACGAGGTCGAGACGATCAACAAGTACGCCAAGGTGCTCAACCGGCAGGGCGTGAAGTCGGTCGTGGCCCTCATCCACGAGGGCGGGCTGCCCGCCTCCACCTCGTACAACTACAACTGCGACAGCCCCGGCCCCGGCGACGGCATCTCCGGGCCGATCACCGAGATCGCCAAGCACGTCACACCCCGGGTCGACGCGCTGGTCACCGGCCACACCCACCAGGCCTACGCCTGCACCATCCCGGACCCGTCCGGCAAGCCGCGCACCATCACCTCCGCCGCGTCGTACGGCAAGCTCTACACCGACACCACGCTCACCTACGACCGCCGCACCCACGACATCGTGCGGACCGCCGTCAAGGCGCCCGGCGCGGCCAACCACGTCGTCGACCGGACCCAGCCCAAGGCCGCGGACATGACGTCGCTGATCACCCGCTGGAACAAGCTGGCCGCGCCGGTCGCGGGCCGCCCCGTCGGCCACATCTCCGCCGATATCGCGGGCCGCGGCGCCAACGCCCCCGAGTCACCGCTCGGCGACGTCATCTCCGACGCCCAGCTGGAGGCCACCAAGGCCGACGGCAAGGGCGGCGCCCAGCTCGCGCTGATGAACCCGGGCGGGGTGCGTTCCGACCTCGCCTTCAAGGCGTCCGGCTCGGAGGGCGACGGTGTGGTCACCTACGGCGAGGCGTTCACCGTCCAGCCGTTCACCAACATGATGAACGTCGTCGACCTCACCGGCGCCCAGCTGCTGACCGCCCTCCAGCAGCAGGTCAGCGGCCCCAACGCGGCCTCCCCGAAGATCCTCCAGGTCTCCCAGGGCCTGACCTACACCCTGGACATGACCAAGTCGGGCGCCGACCGCATCGTCAAGGACTCGGTGAAGCTGAACGGCGCGGCCCTCGACCCGGCCAAGACCTACCGCGTCGCGATGAACGAGTTCCTGGCCGGCGGCGGCGACGGCTTCCCCGCCTTCAAGGACGGCAAGAACAAGTACGTCGGCCCCTCCGACCTGGACGCCTTCACCGCCTACCTGACCGCCCACTCCTCAGCGGACAAGCCCCTGACGCCGCCGAAGGCTGATCGGATCACGGTGGTGAAGTAGTACGCGGCAGCCGGTCGGCGCTCCACAACACCCGCGGGCGCCGACCCGGCCCGCCGTCCCCCTCGAACACCGTCCCCGCTCCGGCACCAGCCGGAGCGGGGACGTTTGCGTCGGCGGGGCGTGCACACGGCGTGGAGCTGGTCCTCTTCCAGAAGGGGCGGCAAGCGACTGGTCCTCGACCGCCGTGGTGCCGAGGTCTGCCGAGGTCTGCCAAGAGCTGCGCGAGGGTCGCTGATCCCGGCCCGCCCTCACTCCGTCCCGAACCACGTCTCCGCGAGGGACTCCAGGGTGGGCTCGGGTGGGGCGGGGAGTTCGCGGAGGTAGCGGGGCAGGTTGCTGTAGAGGTGCAGGAGGGTGTGGGTGAGGAGTTCGGTGGGGGTGAAGGTCTCGCCGTAGGCGCGGAAGATGCGCGAGAGGAGGCGGGGGTCGCCGCGGGAGACGAAGAGGCCGACGGCGACGAAGTCGTAGGCGCGCTGCCCGATCATCGCGGGTTCGAAGTCGAGGAGTCCGGTCAGCCGCCAGTCGTCGTGCTCGTCGACGGTCAGATGCTGGCGCATGAACTCGGTGTGGAGGAGGACGCCGGGCCCGGCGGCGGAGGGGGTTGCCGAGGCGAGGAAGGCGGGGATCTGTTCCAGCCAGGGTTCGGGGAGGCCGCGGTCGCGCTGCCGGGCGACCGCCGTGGTGCGCTGCCGGTCGAGGAAGGCGCCCCAGTCGCCGGGGCCGAGGAACCCGGTGAGCGGTGACGGGTCCAGGGCGTGCAGGGCGGCCAGGGTCTCACCGGCTTCGGTGGCGATCCGGTCCTGGTCGGCGCGGGGGACGCGGGGCCAGGTGACGGCCAGGTCGGTGCCGCGCAGCCGGGACATCAGGACGTAGCGCCAGCCGTTCTCGTATTCGCCGGCGTCGTGGACGTACGGGGTGGGGAGGGGCAGTTGCCCCTGGAGATGGGTGAGGACCCGGGCCTCGGTCACCCCGTCGTCAGCAGCGGCGGCGGGGAAGAGCTTGAGGACAAAGCGCTGCCCGACGGCGTAGACGGGCTGGGAGCCCGCCGGATAGCGGGTGAGGGGATCGGGGCGGATGCCGAGCCGGGTGCAGAGGGCGGCGGCGCCCGGCCGCATCACCGCTTCGTCGGGGACGATCGCGTCCCACTCGTCGTCCGTGTCCACGCGAGGCAGCATGCGCGGACGGTATGGCGGCGGGCGAGACGGCGGCAAAGGGTTTTCGGCGGGGCCCCGGAAGCCATCGGGGTTGCCCTTAGGGGGAGTTGGGGATCCGCCGTGCGGGGGAAGGGGCCGCGCCCGCAGGAGGACGCCGCCGCGCCGGGCCCTTCGTAGCGTGCTGGGCATGGCTTCTGTGCGTGGTTCTGGGCGGGGCACGGTCGCGGTGCGGACGCTGTGGCGGCGGGCGCTGTGGCGGCGGACGGCGTTCTGGGCGTATGCGGGGTTCGGCTGGCTGGTGGTGTCGTTCGGCTGGCATCTGTGGATGGGGATCGACTACCGGGCGGCGATGGGTGGCGGGGACCGCGTCCCCGTGTGGGGGTTCCTCGTCTATGACGGGCTGATCACCGCGATGTCGGCGATCGGTGCGGTTCTCGCGCTCGCGGTCGTCCGGCCGTGGGGCCGCCGGCTGCCGCCGTGGACGGTGCGGCTGCCGCTCTGGTTCGGGGCGGTGCTGCTGCTCGTACGGGGTGTGCCGGGCCTGGTCGAGAACCTCACCACGGCCACCGGGCTCACCCCGTACGGGCTGCTGGGGATGGCGGAGCGGCCGGCCGACCTGGCGTCCGGGGAGTTCTGGACGGGCATGGTGATCAATACGTACTTCTTCGTGGGCGCGGTGGTGATGCTGCCGCTGGCCGTGCTGCACGGCAAGGGCCTGCGGGCCGCCGGGGGCACCGGCGGCCCGTCCGGTCAGGAGAAGTCGGCGGCGTGATCCCGCGCCCACTGGGCGAACGTCCGGGCCGGCCGTCCGGTGATCCGCTCGACGGCGTCCGAGACGGGGAAGGCCGGTGCCTCGACCGTTCGGCCGAACATCCGGACCAGCTCCAGCGCGGCCTCCTTGGGGAAGTGCGGCCCGGCCATCGCCTCGGCCGCCGCCTCCTCGGAGATCTGCTCGACCCGGGTCTCCTTTCCGGTCGCCCGCCCGATCTCGGCGACCTGCTGTGCCACGGTCAGCTCGGCCGGGCCGGTGACGGGATACGCCTGGCCGAGGTGTGCACCGGTGCGGTCCAGCAGGGCGGCGGCCGCGACATCCGCGAGGTCGGCCTCGTGGACGGGGACGCCCCGGGCGTCCGGGTGCGCGTCGCGGACCACACCGGTCGCGCGGATCGAGGGGGCCCAGGCCAGCGCGTTGGTGGCGTAGTTGCCGCCGCGGATGAAGGTCCACTCCAGGCCGGAGCCCCGCACCGCGCGCTCCAGACCGGCGTGCAGCCGGGCGATGTGGTGGGTGTCGTCGGCGGGGGTATCGGTCACCGCCATCGAGGAGTTGAGGACGATCCGGCGGACACCGGCCCGCACGGCGGCACCGGTCAGCGCCACCGCCGCCCGGTCGCCGCCGGCCGCGAGATTGAGGAACAGCGCGTCGGCACCGGTCAGCAGCGGTGTGAGGTCGCTCGTGTCGGCGAGGTCGGCGCGGACGGTGTCGGTCTCGGCGGGCAGCCCGGCGCGCGCCGGATCGCGGGTCAGGGCGCGTACCGCGGCGCCGTCCGCGAGGAGCCGGGCGACAAGTGCGCGGCCGATATTGCCGGTTGCGCCGGTCACAACGATCATGGGAGCAGCTTTCTGCGGTTTCATGGGATGACGACCGTCTTCCGTTTGTTGGGTGAATGCACTGAATGCGAGGAAGGAAACGAATAAGCCGGACAATGGCGCGGAGAGTCCAGGTATGGATCAATGGACGCGGACAGGTCGCGCACTGTTGCATGGGTCACCAAGAGAGGTGACGGTAGTTCAAGTCGCCCCAGATGTACGGCAATTTTTTGCCAAGACCTCGGGGACAACCTTCATGTATCCGACTTACTTCCGGTACGACTTGCGTTCAAGGGACCCGCTCGTGGTGAGATGAGCGGATGCGAACCCCCACACGCATATCTTCACCGTCGCCCACGCCTGCCGCGCAGCACCCCCATCTCCTTGCGCCGGGCGCCCAGGACGACTCCACCGGCGACACCAGAAAGCTCGACACCGTTAATCCGTACGCCGACCTGGCAGCCCTCGCGGACCCCGAGCCGGAGCCGGAACCCGGCCCGGAATTCGGCTCGTTCGACGCCGACGGCACTCCCCTGCGCCGCACCTACCTCAACGAGCGCGACGACAGCGACGACCCGCTGGGCCTCGGGCTGCGCTCGGACGACGAGTCGGACGCGGCCTGGAAGCCGCCGAACCACCGTCGTAAGAACCGCCGCAAGAAGCGTGGCCTCAGCCGCTTCGCCGCGATGTCGATCACCGTGAAACTGCTGGTGGCGGTACTGGTCGGCACGTCATTCCTGACGCTCTTCGACCGGTTCGCGGTGCTGTACGCGCAGAACGCGGCCGCGAAAAAGGTGAAGGACGCCCTGCATCTGAACGCCACTCCCGAGGTCGACATCAAGGGATTCCCGTTCCTCACCCAGGTCATGGACAAGCGCGTTGACCAGGTGAAAGTCACGATTCCCGACCTGGCCGCCGACCGCGTTTCGCTGGCGAAATTCGAGGCCACCGCGAACGACGTACGCATCGACGGCGATCTGCCCACCTCCATCAAGGGCGCCACGATCGGCACCATGAACGGCAGTGTGCTGCTCGCCTTCGACGACATGAACCGCGAGCTGGGTGCCTCGCAGGTGAAGTTCAGCGAAAGGGGACCGAACGCGGTCCGCGCGGTCGGTCAGCTGCCGATTGCCGGCCATGAACTGCGCGTTCGGGCCGAGGCGCGCATTCAGCGGGCCGGTGACCGCGGTATCTCCACCGACATCAGCCGGATGCAGCTGGACATCGGCGATATCGCCGTCTACCGCCCCGGCACCGGCAAGGAGGAGGGCCTGCGGCTGACCCGCAAGACCGCCGCCGAGCTCAGCCGGCAGGCCGCCAAGGTCAAGTCGATGCTGAGCGTCCCGGCGATCGCCGACCGCATCGGCATCCCCAAGCCGTACATCCAGGAGGCGCTGAACAACGAGCAGAAGCTGCACGAGCTGACCGGGTCGCCGCGCTTCGTCCAGAAGCTGATGAAGGTCAACCTGGTCGATGTGGTGGCCGACCACCCGTGGCTGCTGCAGAAGGTCGGCATCGACCCGAAGATCCTCGGCGCGCTGACCGGGCTCACCAAGCCGCAGCTCGCGGACCAGCTCTCGCTGTCCTTCCAGCTTCCCAAGACGCCCGGGAACATCCGGCTGCGCAACATCTCCGTCGAGGAGGACGGCATCCGCGCCGACATCACGGGGTCGGAACTGCCGGTCGGGGGACCGAAGAAGTAACGGGCGCGCCCGCAGGGGGTGCGGTGCGGACGCCGTTTGGGGACGCGTCCGCTACCGCGGCTCCTGGGGCCTCGGCGGATCCGGCATCCCGGGCGGGGGTGTCGCGGCGCCCGGGAGCGTCAGCACCGCCTCGGTGCCGCCGAGGTCCGCGGACCGCAGCCGTACCGCGCCGCCCGCCTGCTCCGCCGTACGCGCCACGATCGACAGCCCCAGACCGCTGCCCGGCAGACTGCGGGCGGACGGCGAGCGCCAGAACCGCTCGAAGACATGCGGCAGTTCGTCCTGCGGAATGCCGGGGCCGTGATCGCGTACGGTCAGCTCGCCGCCGGCCAGCCGCACCTCGACGGTCCCGCCGGCCGGGCTGAACTTCACCGCGTTGTCCAGGAGATTCACCACCGCCCGCTCCAGCGAGGCCGGCTCGGCCCGTACGAACCAAGGGTCGAGGGCCGCCGCGATGGTCAGCGACGGGCCGCGCAGCCGGGCCCGCTCCAGCGCCGCGCCGACGATCTCGTGCAGCGCCACCACCGCGACGGCGCTCTGCCCCGGCTCCGTCGGCCGCGACAGTTCCTGCAGATCGCCGATCAGCGCCGCCAGTTCCCCCATCTGCGCCTTCACCGAGGCCAGCAGCGCCTCCTTGTCGGCGGGCGGGATCGGCCGGCCGGACCGCTCGCTGCGCACCAGCAGATCGATATTGGTACGCAGTGAGGTCAGCGGCGTACGCAGCTCATGGCCCGCGTCCGCGATCAGCTGCTGCTGCAGATCGCGGGAGGCGGCCAGCGCCGCGGTCATGGCGTTGAAGGAGCGGGAGAGCCGGGCGATCTCGTCCTCGCCCTCGGCCGGGATGCGGATGGTCAGGTCCTCGGTACGGGCGACCTGTTCGACCGCGTCGGTCAGCCGGTCCACCGGTTTGAGGCCGGAGCGCGCGATGACCAGACCGGCGGTGCCCGCGCCGACGACGCCCAGCCCCGCGACGGCCGCCAGCAGCAGCGCAAGGCGGTTCAGCGCGGTGTCGACCTCGGTCAGCGGGCGCGAGATGGACACTGCGAACTGCACGCCCTGGACACCGATGTGCTTGGTCAGCACCCGGACGTCCGCACCGTCGGTGGTGACGGCGTCATGCAGGGTGTCCCGCGCCACGCCCTGCGCCACCGCGACATCCGCACGCTGCACCTGCACCGGCTTGGAGTTGGGCCCGATGCAGCGCGAGCCGTCGACCTGGACGATCTGGACGTTGTAGTAGGAGGGCGGGGCGTTCTTGCTCTCGGTCGGGTCGGTGGGCTGGCAGTTGGCGTAGGTCCGCTGGAGATAGTCGGTGGAGACGATGACGTTCTGCAGCGAGCTGTCCACCTCGCCGCGCAGCTGGGCCCGGGTGAGCAGCCAGCAGGCCAGCGCGGAGACCGCCACCGCCACCGCCACCGCGGCCGCCGTGAGCAGGGTCAGCCGTGAGCGCAGCGGCAGCCGCGCGATCCATCCGCCGAGTCGGCTCTGCGCGGCGCCCGCCGCCGTGTCCGGCGTCGTGGTCGCCGTGGTCATTCCGCCCCGCCGTCCGTCCGCAGGACGTAGCCGACCCCCCGCACGGTGTGCACCAGCCGCGGTTCGCCGCCCGCTTCCGTCTTGCGGCGCAGATACATCACGTACACATCGAGGGAGTTGGAGGTGGGCTCGAAGTCGAAGCCCCATACGGCCTTCAGGATCTGCTCGCGGGTGAGCACCTGCCGCGGATGGGCGAGGAACATCTCCAGCAGCGTGAATTCGGTACGGGTCAGCTCGACCTGCCTGCTGCCCCGGGTCACCTCACGGGTCGCCAAATCCATCCGCAGGTCGGCGAAGCTCAGCACCTCGCCCTCCACGGGCGGGGCACCGGCCGCCGCCGCGTACGAGCTGCGGCGCAGCAGGGCGCGGATCCGGGCGAGCAGCTCGTCCAGCTCGAAGGGCTTGACGAGATAGTCGTCGGCGCCGGCGTCCAGCCCCGTGACCCGGTCGCCGACCGTGTCCCGCGCGGTCAGCATCAGGATCGGCACGGTCACCCCGCTCGCCCGCAGCCTGCGGGCGGCGGTCAGCCCGTCCATACGGGGCATCAGGACATCGAGCACGATCAGTTCCGGGTCGTAGACCGCGACCTTCTCGACCGCGTCCAGACCGTCCACCGCCTGCTCGGTCACATACCCCTCGAAGACCAGCGAGCGCTGCAGGGCCTCACGGACCGCGGGCTCATCGTCGACGATCAGGATGCGGGCGGGATGGTCACCGTGCTCGGCGGGGCTCATGTGCGTGGTTACCTCGGACCTCGGATGGCTGCGAAGGGTTGCACTTCACCCTTGCACGAACACGGGGAATCTGAGAGGGATGACGCCAAGCCTCTCGTGCGGCGGGCGGGGCCGGTCAGACACCGCTGTTGCCGCCGCCGCGCAGCGCGTCGAGGTCGTCCTTGACGGTGTTGATCGGGATGGCGAAGCCGAGGCCGACACTGCCCGCGCTGCTGCTCGATTCCGAACTCGGCGAGTACATCGCGGAGTTGATGCCGATGATCTGCCCCTGCATATTGATCAGGGCGCCACCGGAGTTGCCGGGGTTGAGCGAGGCGTCGGTCTGTATGGCCTTGTACGAGGTCTTCGACGAGCCGGTGTCGCCGTTGTACTGGTTGCCGCCGAACTCGAACGGCCAGCCCCCGCGGCCGCCCGGACCGCCCTGCTGCCCCTGCCCCTCCTCCTTGGGGACGGTGACATCCCGGTCGAGGGCGGAGACGATTCCGCTGGTCACGGACCCGGTGAGGCCCTCGGGCGAGCCGATCGCCACCACCTGGTCGCCGACCGTGATCTTGCTGGAGTCGCCGAGCGAGGCCGCGGTGAGGTTCTTGGCGCCGCGCACCTTGACCAGCGCCAGGTCCTTGCCGGGGTCGGTGCCGACGACCTCGGCCGTCTTCCGGCTGCCGTCGTGGAAGGTGACGGTGACGGTGTCCGCACCGGCGAGCACATGGTTGTTGGTGACGATCTCGCCGTCGCTGTTGACGACCACACCGGAGCCGGTGGACTCCCCCTTGGCGCTCTGTGCCCTGATCTCCACGATCGCCGGGCTGACCGCCTTGGCCACTCCCGAGACGCCGCTGCCGCTGGTCTTGCCCGCGTTGACGAGCGGGGTGGAGGAGCTGTTCTGCGCCGACGGCTGGGTGGCACCGGCGATCAGCGCCGCGCTGCCGCCCCCGATGAGACCGGAGGCGAGCGCGACCGCCGCGATCAGCGCGACCGGCCGCCGGGCCCGGCGCGGCCGCTCGGGTGCGTACGGGGGCGGCGGCGGGACCGCCTGCTCACTGAAGCCTGCGCCCGGGGTCCCCCCGTACGCCTCGTGGCCGTAGCCCTGGCCGTGGCCCTGGCCGTGGTCGTCGCCGTACGCGTACGGCCGGTCCTGTGGCATCTCATCGCCGCTTCGGCGGTAGCTCTGGGTCATGAAGATGACTCTGCGACCGCTCCATGAGAGCTGCCTGAGAACGCCCTGAGAGACCCGACAGAAGTGGGTATGCCCGACATAAAGCCACCGGGCCGGCGGCGCGCCTCCTCAGCCGCCGCAGCCGCAGGAGCGCCGCACCACCAGCCGCGACGGGAACTGCCGCAGCCGCTCCCGCCGGGAGCCGACCACCCGCAGCCCGTCGTCCAGCACCAGATCCACCGCCGCCCGCGCCATCGCCTCGCGGTCCGAGGCGACCGTGGTCAGCGGCGGATCGGTCAGCGCGGCTTCCTTCACATCGTCGAAGCCCGCGACCGCCAGCTCCCCGGGCACATCGATCCGCAGCTCGCGGGCGGCCCGCAGCACACCGATCGCCTGGTCGTCCGTCGCGCACATGATGGCCGGCGGCCGCTCCGGGCCGGCCAGCAGCTTCAGCGCGACCTGGTAGGCGTCATAGCGGTTGTACGGGGACTGGAAGTAGTAGCCCTCCGGCGACCGCCCGGACTCCAGCATGGCCCGCCGCCAGCCCTCGACATGGTCGGTGACCGGGTCGCCGGACTTCGGGGTCTCCTCCGTACCGCCGAGGAAGGCCACATACGGATGGCCGTGCTCCAGCAGATGCCGGGTCGCCAGCTGCGCGCCCCACACGTCGTCCGTCATCACCGCGACATCGTCGATGGCATCCGGCCGCCGGTGCAGCAGCACCACCCGGGCGTCCCACGCATCGATCTCCGCGGCGGCGTGCTCACTGGGCCCTTGACTGATCAGAATCAGCCCGGAGACCCGCATCCCGAGGAAGGCACGCAGATAGTGCACCTCGCGCTCGTCGAGGTAGTTGGCGTTGCCGACCAGCACCATCTTTCCGCGCTCGGCGGCGGCCTGTTCGACGGCGTGCGCCATCTCCGCGAAGAACGGCTGCCGGGTGTCCGGCACGATCAGGCCTATGAGATCGGTACGGCGGGACGCCATCGCCTGCGCGACGCGGTCCGGCCGGTAGCCGAGCTCCTTGATGGCGGCGAGCACCCGCTCGCGCGTGGCCGGGGCAACCGGCCTTGGTCCGTTGTTGATGACGTAGCTGACAACGGCGGTGGACGTACCCGCCAGTCTTGCCACATCATCCCGCGTCACCTTGGCCACGCGCGGCAGTCTACGCGGGTGGTGCTACCGGCGGGCAGGTCGTGGGGCCGGGGAGTCCGCGCCCGCGGCGACGGCCTTCCCGGAGCCGTCACCGTCCCCGGGCGCACGGTCCGCGGCGGGCGCGGACTTCGCCGCCTTCGCCGCGTCCTCCTTGGCCTTGGCCTCCGCCGCCCGCTCCACCTTCTCCGGCGTCACGAAGCGGTAGCCGACGTTACGGACCGTGCCGATCAGCGACTCGTGCTCGGGGCCGAGCTTGGCGCGCAGCCGCCGGACGTGGACGTCGACCGTCCGCGTACCGCCGAAGTAGTCATAGCCCCACACCTCCTGCAGGAGCTGGGCACGGGTGAAGACCCGGCCGGGGTGCTGCGCCAGATACTTCAGCAGCTCGAACTCCTTGAAGGTCAGGTCCAGGACCCGCCCCTTCAGCTTCGCGCTGTAGGTCGCCTCGTCCACCGAGAGATCACCGTTACGGATCTCCATCGGGCTGTCGTCGGTCGTGATCTGCTGGCGGCCCATCGCCAGCCGCAGCCGCGCCTCGACCTCGGCGGGCCCCGCGGTGTCCAGCAGGACGTCATCGACGCCCCAGTCCGCGGTGACGGCGGCGAGCCCGCCCTCCGTCACCACCAGCACCAGCGGGCAGCCGGGCCCGGTGGACCGCAGCAGCTGGCACAGGGACCGCACATGCGGCAGGTCACGACGGCCGTCGATCAGTATGACGTCGGCCCCTGGCGTGTCGATCAGGGCCGGGCCCTCGGCGGGGGCCACCCGCACGCTGTGCAGCAGCAGGCCGAGCGCCGGGAGCACCTCCGTCGACGGCTGGAGTGCGTTGGTCAGCAGCAGGAGCGAACTCACTTCCGACCACCTACCCGGTTCCCGGAGCGCTGTGCCCTCTGTTGCGTGCGGTCCTGCCTGCTTCGCTCGCCCATGACGTCTGGTTCCTCCTCGGTCCCTGCGACGGGGCTCCCGGCCCTGGCCGGGGGAGTCTGCGGCACTGCTTCGTACGGTCCTCACAGCCGCGCGCGTGGCTGCGCGAGCACGTGGCTGAAAGCACGAAAGGACCCGGGGGCTACGCTGCCCGGATCCTTCTTGCCCAGCAGAATAGCCCACCTGGCGTCCGGAGCGGGGGCCACTTTTGAAGCTTTTTGTGTTCTGCCGATCACTTCGTGTGGTCGCCGGTGGTCGCAGTTGACCGCCGCCGGGCGACGGACCGGGGGTGTGTGGCACCCCCGGGAGGCCCCATTTGAAGCGGCGGGGGTCGCTTTGGCCGGGGGCCGGCCGAGGCCTCGCGGGTGGGTTCGCCGGCGCGGCGGAGGGCGCTCATTTTTTCGTGGGCGGTGTCCCACGATGTGGACGACTTCCCACGTTTTTGGCTTTCGCGCCGTGGTTGTTGCTCGCCGTTGCGCCTGCGGCGGGCCGGGTCCGCTGCGCGGGGCTGTCGGGGTGCGGTGACGGACCTCCGGGGGAGGGGTGTGGGACTGCTTCGCTTTACGTCCCACACCCCTCCCCCTCCGGCCCGTCCCCTCCCGTTGGTGGGTGGGAAAAACGGCTGGTGGGGGTGCCCGCCAGTGGTCCCCTGCTCCACGCGAAGCAGGAGCGAAACCGCTGTCTACGGACGCCCGCCCCCACCCACCGCCACTACTCCCCCAACGGGAGGGGACGGGCCGGAGGGGCCTGGTGTGTGGACGTAAAGCGAAGCAGTCCACACACCAGGCCCCGGAGGCCCGTCACCGCACCCGACACCCACCCGCCCGCCGCAGGCGCAACGGCGAGGCACTCGCAAGCATCACCCGCGCCCACGCCCCGCGCAGCGGACCCGCAACGGGGCCAAGCCCCCACGGCGGGAAAGCCGAAAACGTGGGAGGGGGATCAGCCCGTCTCCGAGACGGGCTCCGCGAACTGCGCGGCATAGAGCCGCGCATACGCCCCGTTGGCGGCCAACAGCGCATCGTGGGGCCCCTGTTCCACGATCGCACCGTTTTCCATGACGAGGATGACGTCCGCGTCGCGAATCGTGGAGAGGCGGTGGGCGATGACGAAGCTGGTGCGGCCGGTACGAAGCTGGGCCATCGCGTGCTGGATGAGCACCTCGGTGCGGGTGTCGACCGAGCTGGTGGCCTCGTCCAGGACCAAGATCGCCGGCTCGGCGAGAAACGCGCGGGCGATGGTGATCAGCTGCTTCTCGCCGACGGAGACATTGCTGCCCTCGTCGTCGAGCACCGTGTCGTAGCCGTCCGGCAGGGTCCGCACGAAGCGGTCGACGTGGGTGGCCCTGGCGGCTGCCACGATCTTGTCCATCGGGGTGCCCGCGGGGGCTCCGTAGGCGATGTTCTCGGCGATCGTGCCGCCGAAGAGCCAGGTGTCCTGGAGGACCATGCCGATGTGCGCGCGCAGCTCCTCGCGTGACATGGCGGCGATATCGACGCCGTCGAGGGTGATCCGGCCGCCGCTCACCTCGTAGAAGCGCATCAGGAGGTTGACGAGCGTGGTCTTGCCGGCGCCGGTCGGGCCGACGATCGCCACCGTCTGGCCGGGGTGGACGGCCAGCGAGAGGTCCTCGATGAGCGGCTTGTCCGGTGCGTAGCGGAAGGAGACGTCCTCGAACTCGACCCGGCCCTCGATGCGTTCGGGGCGGGCCGGCTGCGCGGGGTCGGGGTCCTGCTCCGTGGCGTCGAGGAGTTCGAAGACCCGCTCGGCGGAGGCGACACCGGACTGGACGAGGTTGGCCATCGAGGCGACCTGGGTGAGCGGCTGGCTGAACTGCCGGGAGTACTGGATGAAGGCCTGGACGTCGCCGATGGACAGGGCCCCGGAGGCGACGCGGAGGCCGCCGACCACCGCCACCAGGACGTAGTTGAGGTTGCCGATGAACATCATCGCGGGCTGGATGATCCCGGAGATGAACTGGGCCTTGAAGCCGGCGGCGTAGAGGGCCTCGTTCTGTTCGCGGAACAGTTCGGCGGACTCCCGCTGGCGGCCGAAGACCTTCACCAGGCTGTGGCCGGTGTACATCTCCTCGATGTGCGCGTTGAGCTTGCCGGTGGTCTTCCACTGCTGGACGAACTGCGGCTGGGCGCGCTTGCCGACCTTGGTGGCGACGACGACCGAGACCGGGACCGTGATCAGGGCGACCAGGGCCAGCAGCGGGGAGATCCAGAACATCATGGCGAGCACGCCGACGATGGTCAGCAGCGAGGCGACGATCTGGCTGAGGGTCTGCTGGAGCGTCTGCTGGATGTTGTCGATGTCGTTGGTGGCCCGGGAGAGGACCTCGCCGCGCTGCTGCTTGTCGAAGTAGCTCAGCGGCAGCCGGGCCAGCTTCTCCTCGACCTGTTCGCGCATCCGGAAGACGGCCCGCTGGACCACCCGGGTGGCGATCCTGGCCTGGACGAAGCCGAACAGTGAGGCGGCCGCATAGATCAGGGTGACCCAGAGCAGCACCTGGCCGACGGCGCCGAAGTCGATGCCGTGGCCGGGGACGACCGGCATCGTGCCGATCATGTCGGCGAGCCCGTCCTGGCCGTGGGCACGGAGCTGTTCGGCGGCCTGGGCCCTGGTGAGCCCGTCGGGCAGCTGCCGGCCGATGATGCCGGACATGATCAGGTCGGTGGCGTGGCCGAGGACCTTGGGGCCGACGACCGTCAGTGCCACGCTCAGCGCGCCCAGCGCCAGGGCGAGGCTCATGATGCCGCGCTCCGGCCGCATCTGGGCCAGCAGCCGTTTGCCGGAGCCCTTGAAGTCCATCGACTTCTCGGTGGGCTGGCCGCCCATCATCCGGCCGGGCCCGACCGCCGGGGCCGGGCCTCGTCGGGAGGCCATCGGAGGGGTCTCCTCGGTGGCCGCCGGGGCCTCTGCCCGGGCCGCCGCCCCCTTGTCCGCGGTGGTCACGCCGCCTCCTGCTCGGTGAGCTGGGAGAGCACGATCTCCCGGTAGGTCTCGTTGCCGGCCATCAGCTCGGCGTGGGTGCCGGTGCCGACGACCCGGCCCTCGTCCAGGACGACGATCCGGTCGGCGCCGCGGATCGTGGAGACCCGCTGGGCGACGATCACGACCGTGGCCCGGTCGGTCTCGCGGGCGAGGGCGGCGCGCAGTGCGGCGTCCGTCGCGTAGTCCAGGGCGGAGAAGGAGTCGTCGAAGAGGTAGATCTCGGGGCGCCGCACCAGGGCGCGGGCGATGGCCAGCCGCTGGCGCTGGCCGCCGGAGACATTGCCGCCGCCCTGTGCGATGGGGGCCTCCAGGCCGCCTTCCATCCGCTCGACGAAGTCCCTCGCCTGGGCGGTCTCCAGGGCGTGCCACAGCTCGTCGTCGGTGGCGTCCGGATTGCCGTAGCGGAGGTTGGTGGCGACGGTGCCGGAGAAGAGATAGGGCTTCTGCGGGACCAGGCCGATGGCCTTGGCCAGCGTCTCCTGGTCGAGGGTGCGGACGTCCTCGCCGTCCACCAGGACCGTGCCGCCGGTCGCGTCGAAGAGGCGGGGGACGAGCCCGAGGAGGGTGGACTTGCCGCTGCCGGTCGAGCCGATGACGGCGGTGGTCTCACCGGGGCGGGCGGTCAGCGAGATGTCCTTGAGGACGGGCTGCTCGGCGCCCGGGAAGCGGAACTCGACGCCGCGCAGCTCCAGTTCGCCGTGGCGGCGGAGCTCGGTGACGGGGTGCTCGGGCGGGGTGACGCTGGAGTCGGTCGCCAGCACCTCCTGGATGCGCTCGGCGCAGACCTCGGCGCGCGGCAGCATCATCACCATGAACGTCGCCATCATGATCGACATCAGGATGTACATGAGGTAGCTGAGGAACGCGGTCAGCGCGCCGATCTCCATGGAGCCGCTGTCGATGCGCAGTCCGCCGAACCAGACGACGGCCACGCTGGAGACGTTCACGATCAGCATGACCAGCGGGAACATCATCGACATCAGCCGGCCGGCGCGCAGCGACGCGTCGTACAGATCGGTGTTGGCCCCGGCGAACCGCTCGCGCTCGTGCCGGTCGCGGACGAAGGCGCGGATGACACGGATACCGGTGATCTGCTCGCGGAGCACGCGGTTGACGGTGTCGATGCGCTCCTGCATCCCGCGGAACAGCGGACGCATCCGGCGCACGATCAGTGAGACGAGTATCCCGAGGACCGGGACGATGACCAGGAGCAGGCCGGACAGCGGCACATCCTGATTGAGCGCCATGATGACGCCGCCGACGCACATGATCGGCGCCGAGACCATCATCGTGAACGTCATCAGCACCAGCATCTGGACCTGCTGGACGTCATTGGTGGTCCGGGTGATCAGCGACGGCGCGCCGAAGGCGCCCACCTCCCGGGCGGAGAAGGACTGCACCCGGTCGAAGACCGCGGCGCGGATGTCCCGGCCGAGCGCCATGGCGGTACGGGCGCCGAAGTAGACGGCACCGGTCGCGCAGACGATCTGCAGCAGGGTGACGGCGACCATGTAGCCGCCGACACGGAGGATGTAGCCCGTGTCCCCCTTCACGACACCGTTGTCAATGATGTCGGCGTTGAGGGTGGGCAGGTAGAGAGTGGCCAGGGTCTGGATGAGCTGGAGCAGAACGATCAGGGATATCGAGCGCCTGTGGGGCCGCAGATGCGCCCGCGCTAGTCGGACCAACACACCGCGAGCCTAGGCGAACACTTGCCCTCGGCAATCGAATTTCCGTGTTCCGCCCGCGTCCGCTCCCTGAGCCTTTGCCAGAACTTGCCCGGAACCTGACCGGCCGCCGCGTACGCCATCATGGAGGCGGCAACGACGGGGCATCCGCCACCACGGAAGCCCCCCGACCGACACGACGAAGAGGCCGCCGTGACAACAACTGGCACCGTGCGCTACTGGGCCGCGGCCAAGGCCGCCGCCGGCACGGCAGAAGAGCCGTATGCGGCGGCGACGCTCGCCGAGGCGCTCGACGCGGCACGCGCGGCGCACACCGCGAACCCCGAGTTCGCGCGCGTCCTGCTGCGCTGCTCATTCCTGGTGGACGGCGATCCGGTCGGCACCCGCGACCACGCGTCGGTGCCGCTGGCCGAGGGCGGCACCGTCGAGGTCCTGCCGCCGTTCGCGGGAGGGTGAGCACACGACCATGAGCGACCACCAGCCGCAGCACCGCCCTTCCTACGAGCCGCACGACCCGTATGCGCCGCAGGATCCGTACGCCCAGCCGGACCCGTACGCCCAGCAGGGCGCGTACGGCAGGCCGGACCCGTACGCCCAGCAGGCGCCGCCGTCCGCGGCGCAGGCGCCGTACGACCCCCAGGCGCCGTACCGCCCGCAGCAGGCCTATGACCCGTACCGGCAGCAGCAGGCCCCCGCTCCGGTGCAGCAGCCGGCGCCCGGCCCGTACGGGCGCGGCCGGCACGCGCAGGACCAGTACGGGTACGACGCGTACGGACAGCAGCCCCAGCAGCCCCAGCACGGACAGCCGCCCCAGCACGCCCGGCAGCCACAGCAGCCGCAGCAGCCGCAGGACGGCTACCGCGCCCCGCACGCGGAGCCCGCGCCGCTGCCCACGCAGCACCAGACCGCCTCGCCGGCCGAGGAGCCGTACGCCCGCCGGCACCCCCAGCAGGCCCAGCAGGCCCGGCCGGCGCCCGCCGCGCCCGCACCCGCCGCGGTGGTCTCCAGCGCCCCGCTCGCGGCCAACCAGCGCGCCCGCGCCGAGGGCCGCTCACCGATCATCCCGCCCGGTATCCAGCCGGCCGCGCTGACCGCCGGGCTCGCCCTGCTGCTGGCGCTGACCGCGCCGCTGGGCCGCCCGGTGCTCGCCGTGCCGGTGGCGCTGCTGCAGGCCGTCACCGCCGCCGGCTGGTTCCGGCTCAACGGCATGTGGCCGGCCCGCCAGGGCATCGCGCTGGCCTTCCTGGCCGGGCTGACCACCGATGTCGCCCTGCTGGCCACCGACCGCGAGAGCGCGCCGCTGGTCGGCATCGGCACGCTCGGCGTGTGGTGTCTGCTCGTCCTCGTCCTCCAGCTGCGCAACCGCAGCAGCGCCGACGAGCGGATGTACGCGCTGACCGCGGGCCTGACCTCGACCGCCCTCGCGGTACTGGCCGCCGGGCAGCTCGCGGCGAGCCCGCACGCGGTGGTGGTCGGCGCCGCCGCGGTCGCGGTGGCCGCCCTGGCCCGTGCGCTGCCGCTGCCCCCCGCCGCCTCCGTCGGCATCTCGCTGGTGGCCGCCGCGGGCGCCGGTATCGCGGCCGGCCAGCTGACCGGCCTCGGGGCGTCCGGTGCGCTGCTGGGACTGGCGGCCGGCGGCTGCGCCCTGATCGGGCTGCGGGTGGCCAGCTACGACTACCCCTCCCGTTTCGTCCACCTGACGGCCGGGGTGGCCCTGCCGCTGGCCCTGGCCGCGCCCGCGGTGTACGTCCTGGGGCGGGCGCTCGGTTAGGCCCGCCGAGGGCCGTGCGCGACAGCGAAACGGAGCGGCGGCCGCCGGTGGCGCACCTTGGTGCCCTCCGGCGGCCGCCGCTCCCGTTTGCCGGAGTACGTCGTCTAGGCTCCCCCGGAGCGCAGGCAGGGGGCCTGCAATGGACGAGTCGGCCGTAATCCGGCCCAGGGTGGGGGAAGTGGTTCGATGCGTGCACTACGTGTGCTGTTGGTCCTCGTGGTCATACTCGGAGGGCTGTTCGTGGCGGCCGACCGGGTGGCGGTGGGTCTCGCCGAGGACAAGGCCGCGGAGAAGATCCGCGCCAGTCAGGGGCTCGACAAGACCCCGACCGTCGCCATCAAGGGTTTCCCGTTCCTGACCCAGGTCGCGGGCCGCAGCCTCCAGGAGGTGGACGCCGACCTCGGGGGCATCGAGGCCCGCGCCGAGGGGCGCTCACTGCGCATCGACCGGCTGTCGGCGCACTTCTTCGAGGTCGGGCTGACCAGCGACTACACCTCCATCGAGAGCGCCGCCACGGCCACCGGCAACGCCCGGATCACCTACGCCGACCTGACGAAGGCGGCGGGCGGCGGCGTCAAGATCAGCTACGGCGGGGAGAAGAACGGCCGCAGCCAGGTCAAGATCTCGCCGAATGTCCCGCTCCCCGTCTCGCTGAACGTGACCGGCTCCCTCACCATCGTGAACGGCACCACCGTCCGGCTGCGGGCCGACGGGCTCCCCGCGATGTGCAAGGCCCTCCCGGGCTGTGAGACGAAGGTGCGCGCCCAGACCGACCACGACTGGAAGCTGGCCCAGCTGCCCGGCAACCTGAAGCTGGACAAGGTCGTGACGATGCACGAAGGCATCTCGATCTCCGCCTCCGGCAAGGACGTCAAGCTTCCCGGCTGACCGGACTCCCACGGCGGACCGCCCCACCGGTCCGCCGGCTGATCCGGACACCGTCCAATTCCTGAGACACCCCGGTCCGTACGCCAGACCCCCCACGGGCGTACGGACCCCCGGAGCCCGCGCGGGACCGCGCCGCGCGCCCCCTCATCCCGCATTGCGGACAATCGCGTCTCATCATTCGACACGCCGGTGACACACGCCGCTCCGCGTCCCTACGATCGGGGCCATGCAGAGCTCATTGAGCGGTCTCCGTCCGCGGGGACGGGCGGTACTGACGAAGCGGCGGGCAGTAGACCTGTGCCGCGTCGCCGCCATGCTCTGTCGCCCTGTCTGACGGGCCTTCCGCACCCTCCCCCAAGCCCGGGGGTGCCCCGGCCCGGCCGGCCCCTCGGCCGTTCCCGTATGTCCCCGCACAGCGCCACGCCGGCTCCCGTACCCCCGACACGGGCCGTCCGGAAGTCCACGGCGCGCACCCGGCATACCCGCGTGCAACTCTGCCACTGCCCCCGCAACTGCCCCGGAGGAGAAGAATCATGAGCCGTAGCGACGTCCTCGTAGACGCCGACTGGGTCGAGGCCCACCTCGACGACCCGAAGGTGGTTCTCGTCGAGGTTGACGAGGACACCTCGGCCTACGACAAGAACCACATCAAGAACGCCGTCCGGATCGACTGGAAGCAGGACCTCCAGGACCCGGTCCGCCGCGACTTCGTCGACCAGGCGGGCTTCGAGAAGCTGCTCTCGGCCAAGGGCATCGCCAACGACGACACGGTCGTCCTCTACGGCGGCAACAACAACTGGTTCGCCTCCTACGCCTACTGGTACTTCAAGCTCTACGGCCACGACGGCGTCAAGCTGCTCGACGGCGGCCGCAAGAAGTGGGAGCTGGACTCCCGCGACCTGGTCGACGGCTCCGAGGTTCCCCAGCGCCCGGCCACCGACTACAAGGCCAAGGCGCAGAACACCGCCATCCGCGCCTTCCGTGACGACGTCGTCGCCGCGATCGACAACCTCAACCTGGTCGATGTGCGCTCCCCCGACGAGTTCAGCGGCAAGCTGCTCGCCCCGGCGCACCTCCCGCAGGAGCAGTCGCAGCGCCCCGGCCACGTGCCCAGCGCCCGCAACATCCCGTGGTCGAAGAACGCCAACGACGACGGCACCTTCAAGTCGGACGACGAGCTCAAGGCCCTCTACGAGGGTGAGTCCGTCGACCTCGCCAAGGACACCATCGCCTACTGCCGTATCGGTGAGCGCTCCGCGCTGACCTGGTTCGTCCTGCACGAGCTGCTCGGCCAGACCAACGTCAAGAACTACGACGGCTCCTGGACCGAGTACGGCTCGCTGGTCGGTGTGCCGATCGAGCTCGGCGCCGCCAAGTAAGCAAGCACGCTTCTCCCCCGAACCCCTCAAGGAAGTACCCCCATGTGTGGAGCACAGGCAGGCGGCCCCGACGCCTCGACCATCAAGCCCGGTGAGACCACGATCCAGGGCAGCGTGACCCGCGACGGCGAGCCCGTCACCGGTTACGTCCGACTCCTGGACAGCACCGGCGAGTTCACCGCCGAGGTCCCCACCTCGGCGACCGGACAGTTCCGCTTCTACGCGGCCGAGGGCACCTGGACGCTGCGTGCGCTCGTCCCGGGCGGCACCGCGGACCGCACCGTCGTCGCCCAGAAGGGCGGCCTGGCGGAGGTTGCCATCGCCGTCTGACGGCAGCAGGAGTGGCGTCGGCTCCCCGGGGCAGCCCGGATTCCGACGCCACCCTCCCTACGGCCGGAGGGCCGCACCCCAGGGGTTTGGACGCCTTGGCTGGGGGTGCGGCCCTCCGTGCCGTGCACGGCCGGTACCGGGCCTTCTCCCCGGCTTCTGTCCTGCCCGGCACGGACTTACCGTGGAGATATGGACGCGCACCGCCGGTCGCCCGTAGAGCGCCGTCACCGCAGGTACTTCGTCCTGATGGGCGTGTGCCTGGTGCTGTTCGTCCTGGCCTGGGGTGTGGTGCGGCTGTGGTCGGTCCCGGTCGCGGTGGGCATGTGCGTGGTCGCCATGGTCATCCCGCCGGTCGCGGCCGTGATCGGCAACCGGCGCGAGCCCGGCGAGCGCTGGTGGGACGAGTCCGGCGACCCCGAGTCCGACCGCTGGTGGCGCGAACTGGACGACCGGGGCGACGACAAACACCCGCAGTAGGCCCGGGCGTGTCCCCGGGCCCTGCCGCGCGGTCGGGACGGGCCGGCCCGGGACGTTCAGCCCCGGACGGGCCGCCCGGGACGGGCAGCTCCCGTGGGAGCGCTCAGTACACCAGCGCCTGGACGTCGTCCGGCATGATCTCGCTGACGAACACCTGGGCACCGGCGATCCCGGCGCCCTCGATCAGGTCCTTCTGCTCGATGTCCCGCCGGGCCGCGCACTGGGTGCAGACCGTGATCGCCCCGCCGCCCGCGCGGATCCCGTCGATCAGCTCCGGCAGCGGCGCCGAGTGCGGCAGCTCGAAATCCGCCGCCCGCCCCGGCAGCGCGAACCACACGGACTCCCCGGTCAGCCACAGGGACACCTCGACGCCGCTGGCCACCGCCACCGCCGCCACCGTGAACGCCTGCGAGCACCGCTCGGGCGCATCCGCACCCGCCGTCACCTTGATCACGAGCTTCTTCGCCATGAGGCAAGAGTAGGCGCGGCGGACCTCACAGCGCCGCTGTCACCGCCGCCGACTAGACTCGCAGGCGGTCCGTTACACCCTCACTCCGTTCAAGGAGCGCGCTCGTGCTTGAGGCATTCTTCACCACCCTGCTGGTTCTGGTCGGCATCGGCGTCATCGCGTTCGCCGGTCTGACCTGGAAGAAGCTTTACCAGGGCCAGCGCTGAGCCCGTCTCCCACCACCCGTCGCAGGAGCGCCGCCCGCGCCCCTGTCGATCCCCCTCTCTATAGATCGCCTGAGCTCTCATGATCGAGATCCCGTCCGACCTGAACCCGGCCCTGGTGCCGCTCGCCTTCCTCCTCGGCAACTGGGAGGGCGCCGGCGTCGCCGAATTCCCGGGCACCGAGAAGTGCAACTTCGGGCAGGAGGTCACCTTCAGCCACGACGGCCGTGACTTCCTCGAGTACACCTCCCACAGCTGGGTGCTCGACGCCGAAGGCAAGAAGGTCCGCCCGCTGGAGTCCGAGAGCGGCTTCTGGCGCATCGACGCGGACCGCAAGGTCGAGATCGTGATGTGCCGCGACCAGGGCGTGGTGGAGGTCTGGTACGGCGAGCTGGCCGACCAGAAGCCGCAGATCGACCTGGCCACCGACGCCATCGCGCGCACCGCCGCCTCCGGCCCGTACAGCGGCGGCAAGCGGCTCTACGGCTATGTCAACAGCGACCTGATGTGGGTCGGCGAGAAGTCCACCCCGGACGTGCCGCTGCGCCCGTACATGTCCGCGCATCTGAAGAAGGTCGCCGACCTCAAGGAGTGGGCGGAGAGCCTGCCCGACGACATGCCGGACGGCGTCTCCTTCTTCCGGCCGGACGGCACGCCCTACAACCCCTGAGCCACCCCGGGGAGAGTCCCGCTCTCCCCGCCAGCGCCCCGCGGGGGAAGCCGGTCGAAGTCCGGCGCTGACCCGCAACGGTAGGCGGAAGGTCTCCTTCCGCAAGCCCGATTGCCCGCGGTGCGCGCAGCTTCCCGTACAACTCGCCGTGGACTGCGAGGGGACGCCGCCCGGCCCTCGCGGCCCCGGGCCGCCCCTTGGTACGTAGGGACGCGGCCCGACCCCGAGGCGGCCGACCGACCGTGGCGACCACCAGCGCGCATCCGACGACGGACGGGACCGGCGCGCCACCGGCCGCCCGGCGGCTACCCGTCATACCCCTGCTCGCCGTGCTCACGGCCGTCCTGCTCGGCTCCCTGCTGTGCGGCGTAGGGCTCGGCGCCGCCGGTCTGAGCTGGGCCGAGGTGCTGCGGTATCTGGGCGCCGGGCTGACCGGCGGCACGATCTCCTCCGACGAGGCCGCCGCCTACACCATCGTGTGGGAGCTGCGCTTCCCGCGCGCCGTTCTGGCTGCCGTCGTCGGCGCCGGGCTCGCCGCCCTCGGTGTGGCCGTCCAGGCCCTGGTCCGCAACGCGCTCGCCGACCCCTTCGTGCTCGGTATCTCCTCCGGGGCCGCCGTCGGCGCCAACGCCGTCCTGCTCTTCGGGGCGCTCGGCGCACTCGGCGTCTGGGCGCTGTCGGCGGCGGCCTTCGTCTCCGCGCTGGTCGCCATGGCCCTGGTGTACGCCGCCGCACGCACCGCCCACGGGCTCACCCCGCTGCGTCTGGTGCTGACCGGCACCGCGATGTACTACGGCTTCTCCGCCCTCACCACCCTCATGGTGTTCACCGCCGACCGCGGCGAGGCGGCCCGCTCGGCGATGATGTGGCTGCTCGGGAGCCTGAGCGGGGCCGGCTGGGGCTCGGTGCCGATCGCCGCGGCCGCGGTGGCCGGCGCGCTCGCCCATCTGCTGCTCTCCGCGGGCCGGCTCAATGCGCTGGCCATGGGCGACGAGACCGCCACCGCCCTCGGGGTGCAGGTGAACCGGCTGCGCCGCGAGCTGTTCGTCGTCGCGGCCGCCGGCACCGGAGCGGTGGTCGCGGTCAGCGGCGCGATCGGCTTCGTCGGGCTGATGGTGCCGCATGTGGCCCGGATGCTGGTCGGCGCCGACCACCGCCGGGTACTGGCCGTCGCGCCGCTGCTCGGCGCGGTGCTGCTGGTGTGGGTGGATCTGCTCTCCCGGGTGCTGCTGGCGCCTGTCGAACTGCCGGTCGGCGTGCTCACCGCCGTCATCGGCGTGCCCTGCTTCGTCGTGCTGATGCGGCGGCGCGGCTACACCTTCGGAGGCGGCGCCTGATGCGGATCGACGTCACGGACCTGTCCGTGGAGGTGGCCGGGAACCGCCTGGTCCACGACATCACCCTGCGGGCCGGCAGCGGCCGGGTGGTCGGCCTGGTCGGCCCCAACGGCAGCGGAAAATCGACCCTGTTGCGCTGTGTCTACCGCGCGCTGCGCCCGGCCGCCGGGACCGTACGGCTGGACGACGCGGATCTGCACGCCATGGACGCGCGCACGGGCGCCCGGCTGCTGGCCGCGCTGCCCCAGGAGGCGAGCACGGAGTTCGACTTCACCGTGACCGAGGTCGTCGCGATGGGGCGGCTGCCGCACCAGCGCGGCTCGGGCCGGGCGAGCGCGGCGGACCGCGAGCGCTGCACACGGGCGCTGGCCCGGGTCGGCGCCGGCCATCTGGCCGGACGCGGCTTCCTCAGCCTGTCCGGCGGCGAGAAACAGCGGGTGCTCATCGCCCGCGCGCTGGCCCAGGACCCGCGGGTGCTGGTCCTCGACGAGCCGACCAACCACCTGGACATCGCCCAGCAGTTGGCGGTGCTGGCGCTGGTGCGGGACAGCGGGCTGACGGTGCTGACCGCGCTGCACGACCTCAATCTGGCCGCCCTGCACTGCGACGAGCTGTATGTCATCGACCGCGGCCGGATCGTCGCCGCGGGCCCGCCCTACGACGTGCTCACCCCGGAGCTGCTCGCCGAGGTCTTCGGCGTCCGCGCCCACCGCGTACGGCATCCCGAATCGGGCGCCGTCCAGCTGCTGTTCGACCGCCTCCCCGCCCCCGCCGCCGACTCCTGAGGACCACCATGCGCCGCCCCACCGCCCCGCTCACCGCCCTCGCCCTCGCGCTCGCCCTGACCGGCTGCGGCGCGAAGATCTCCGACGACGACAGCGGCGCCGCGCACGACCGGCGCCCCGCCAAGGCCTCCGGCCACTACCCCGTCACCGTGGAGAACTGCGGCGTGCGCACCACCTACGACAAGCCGCCCGCCCGTGTGGTCACCAACGACGTCGGCATCACCGAGATCATGTTCGCGCTCGGCCTGGAGCACCGGATGGCCGGCTATGTCATGCCCGACGACAAGGGCGACCTCGACGGCGTCCCCTGGAAGGCCGCGTACGACAAGGTCCCCTGGCTCGGCAAGAAGACGCTCACCAAGGAGATCGCCCTCGACGCCCGCGCCGACCTGGTCTTCGCTGGCTGGAACTACGGCTTCGGCGAGGACAACGGCCTCACCCCCGCCGCCCTGAAGAAGCTCGGCATCGGCAGCCATGTGCTGACCGAGTCCTGCCGCAACGGCAGGGACGGCGCCCGCGGGGTGATGCCGCCCCTGGAGGCGCTCTACACCGACCTGACGACGCTCGGGAAGATCTTCAACGTCGAGGACCGCGCCGCCGCCCTGGTGAAGAAGTACAAGAAGCAGGTGGCCGACGCCGCCGCCAAGGCCCCCGCACCCGCCGACCGGCCCTCCGTCTTCCTCTACGACGACGGCCGCGACAAGCCCTTCACCTCGGGCAAGTACGCCGGACCGCACGACATCATCACCAAGGCCGGCGGCGACCACGTCATGAAGGACCTCAAGGACTCCTGGACGACCGTCGGCTGGGAGACCGTCGTCGCCCGCGACCCCGACGTCATCGTCATCAACAACTACGGCGACACCTCCGCCGCCCAGAAGAAGGCGTTCCTGATGTCGTACGGGCCGCTCGCCGGCGTCTCGGCCGTCAAGCACCACCGGATCTACGTCATGGACTACGCCGACCTCGTCGAGAGCCCCCGCAACCCCGCCGCCGTCAGTGACCTGGCCCGCTATCTGCGCGGTGTACGGGCGGCCGGCTGACCGGGCGACGTACGGACACCCGCGGCCCGCCCTTCTACACTGGCCGTGTGGTGACCACCGACTGGCAGAGCGACCTCCGCAGGCGCGGATACCGCCTGACCCCGCAGCGTCAGCTCGTGCTGGAGGCTGTGGACAGACTGGAGCATGCCACCCCGGACGACATTCTCACCGAGGTGCGCAAGACGGCGGGCGGGGTGAACATCTCCACGGTCTACCGCACCCTGGAGCTCCTCGAAGAGCTGGGCCTGGTCAGCCACGCCCACCTCGGACACGGCGCCCCGACCTACCACCTCGCCGACCGCCACCACCACATGCACCTGGTCTGCCGGGACTGCACGGAGGTCATCGAGGCGGATCTGTCGGTGGCCGAGCCCTTCACGGCGATGCTGCGCGAACAGTTCGGCTTCGAGACGGACATGAAGCACTTCGCGATCTTCGGGTGCTGTGCGGCCTGCCGCGCCAAGGCCGCCGAGGGCGACGGCTGAGGCAGTCGCCCCCGAGTCGTAGGCTGGCCCCATGCCGCGACCTTCACCCGCCAGCCCCCTGCTGTCGCTGCCCGGCGCCGTCCCGGCCGAGGCCCCCGACGAAGGCGTCGCCGCGCACTACGGCGACCTCTTCCGGGAACAGCGCGCCCTCGCCGACGGCTCCGGCTTCGTCGACCTCTCCCACCGTGGCGTGGTCACCGTCACCGGCCCCGAACGGCTGAGCTGGCTGCATCTGCTGCTCACCCAGCACGTCAGCGACCTCCCGCCCGGCCATGCCACCGAGGCGCTGGTCCTGTCCGCGCACGGCCACATCGAGCATGCGGTCTCCCTCGTCGACGACGGCGAGACGACCTGGATGCACACCGAACCCGGCAACCAGGAGGCGCTGATCGCCTACCTGGAGAGCATGAAGTTCTTCTACCGGGTCGAGGTCGCCGACCGCACCGACGAGATCGCCCTCGTCCATCTACCGGCCGGCTCCATCGCCGAGGTGCCCGGAAACGCCGTCGTACGCGAGACCGCACACGGCCGCGATCTGTTCCTGCCGCGCGCCGACCTGGAGTCCTTCGCCGCGGACCACGGCCCGGCGGCCGGCGTCCTGGCGCTGGAGGCCCTGCGCGTCGAGGCCCACCGCCCCCGTCTGGGCCTGGAGACCGACCACCGCACCATCCCGCACGAGCTGGGCTGGATCGGCAGCGCCGTCCACCTCGAGAAGGGCTGCTACCGCGGCCAGGAGACCGTCGCCCGGGTCCACAACCTGGGCAAACCGCCGCGCCGGCTGGTCTTTCTGCACCTGGACGGCAGCGAGGTCCATCTGCCCCCGCACGGCACCCCCGTCCGCCTCGCCTCGGAGGGCGAGGAGGGCAGGCAGCTCGGCTTCATCACCACCTCGGCCCGCCACCACGAGCTCGGCCCGATCGCGCTCGCCCTGGTCAAGCGGAACGTGCCGGTCGACGCGCCCCTGATGGCGGGCACCACGGCCGCGGCCCAGGAGGTCGTCGTCGAGCCGTAACGGCCGGTCCCGGTGGGGCCGACCCGGCGCGGGCCACCGGGGCGGGCTTGCGGCCACCCCGGCGCAAACCACCGGGGTGGGCTACACCTCCACCATCACCGTGAACGGCCCGTCGTTCGTCAGCGACACCTTCATGGACGCACCGAAGCGGCCGGTCTCCACATGGGCGCCCAGCGCCCGCAGCTGCGCGACGACCTCGTCGACCAGCGGCTCGGCGACCGGCCCCGGTGCGGCGGCGTTCCAGGTGGGGCGGCGGCCCTTGCGGGCGTCACCGTAGAGAGTGAACTGGCTGATCACCAGCAGCGGTGCCGAGGTGTCCGAGCAGGACTTCTCGCCCTGCAGAATCCGCACCGACCACAGCTTGCGGGCGAGCTGCGCCGCCTTCTCCTTCGTGTCCTCGTGCGTGACCCCCACCAGCACGCACAGCCCCTCACCGACGATCTCCCCGACCGTCTCGCCCGCCACCTCGACGCGGGCACCGTCAACCCTTTGCACCACAGCTCGCATACCCGCCATCATGCCGGGCGGCCCACCGCCTTCGGACAGCCGTGCCCCCACGGGGGCCGTTCGGGTGCCATGGCCCTGCAGAAGGACCGCCCAGAGTGGCACGATGCGTGCACGTGGTGCGTTTCATGGACAACATGCCCAGGACGCGGCACCGGACGAGGGGACGGAACGATTCATGAGCACTCTCGGCGCCGGACAGACACCCGGTCCCGTACCAACCGCCCGTACGACACCGACCGGACGGACGACATCGACCACCCCCACGACGGACCCCGCCCATCCGGCGCCCGCCACCCCACCACCCCCCACCGCCCTGACGACGACCACAGCGACGGCTCGCGTCGAGCCCCCCGGCACCGAGGACGGCCCCATGCTCCAGGCAGGCCAGGCGCAGCACCCCCGCCCCCCGCAGCAGCGCGACCGCTGCCTGCCGGCCACCACGCCCGATCTGTCCGGCCTGGGGCTGCCCGAGCTACGGGTCGTACGGCGTGACTCCCAGCAGGAAGAGGCCGATCTCAGCTATCTGCGGCGGCTGTTGCAGGGCCGGATCGATATCCTGCGGGCCGAGATCGCCCGCCGGACCGCCCAGCACTCACCGCTGCTGGACCGGCTCCCGGAGATCCTGACGGACCTGCCGTCGCGGCACCGCTCCTCCGCCCGGCATGTGACGCTCGGTACGCCGCACAGCGAGGAGTACCGCAGGCTCGCCGAGGACATGCTCGGCGAGGTGGAGCTGTCCGACCTCACCGCGCGTACGGACCAGGAGCTGCACGACGCGATGGGCCGGCTGATCCGCTACGAACAGCAGGTGTCCCGGCGCCGTCAGTCCCTGCAGCGCACCACCGACGATTGCAGCGCCGAAATTGCCCGCAGGTACCGTGAAGGCGAAGCGCAAGTAGACGACCTGCTGTCCTGACCGGGCCACAAGCCTCAGGGGGGCGCAGGCCACTCCCGGAAGGCCGACGATGACCTCGCCCACCCCCATATCCGAGCCGACCTCGGAATCCACCACGTCCCCGGATTCCCCGGCGGCCGCGCTTTCCCCCGCTTCCTCCGCTTCCTCCGCTTCACCCGCTTCCTCCGCCGTCTCCCCCGTCCTCGCCGAGGTCGTCCGCTCCGGCTTCGTCGAGGGCCGGCACCGCGGTTCCCTCGTGGTGCTCGCCGCCGACGGCAGCGTGGAGTGGGCGCTGGGCGATGTCACCGCCCCCGTCTTCCCCCGCTCCACGAACAAGCCGATGCAGGCCGCGGCGGTGCTGCGGGCGGGTCTGGACCTCTCCGGCGAGCGGCTGGCGCTGGCCGCCGCGAGCCACTCCGGCGAGCCGTTCCACCTCGACCTCGTACGGACCATGCTGGCCGAGCACGGTCTGACCGCCGACCACCTCCAGACGCCCGCCGACCTGCCGCTGGACCCCGAGGAGGCGGAGGCCTACCTCGCCTCCGGCCAGGTCCGCGACCGCCTCACCATGAACTGCTCGGGCAAGCACACCGCGATGCTGGCCGCCGCCGCGCTCAACGGCTGGCCGCTCGCCACGTACCTCGACGAGGCCCATCCGCTGCAGCAGCTGGTGGCCGAGGGGGTTCGCACCGCAAGCGGCGAGGACGTCGCCCATGTCGGCACGGACGGCTGCGGGGCGCCTCTGCTGTCGCTGTCGCTGACCGGGCTGGCCCGCGCCTTCCGGCACTTCGTCATGGCCGATCCCGGCACCCCTGAGCGACGGGTCGCGGATGCGATGCGCGCCCACCCGGAGTACGTCGCCGGAACCCGCCGCCCCGACACGTGGCTGATGCAGGCCCTCCCCGGCACCCTCTCCAAGATGGGCGCCGAGGCCGTCCAGGCCCTGGCCCTCCCCGACGGCCGCGCCCTGGCCTTCAAGATCGACGACGGCGCCACGCGCACCCTCGGCCCCGTCCTCGCCCGCACCCTCCGCCTCATGGGCCTCGACGTCCCCGTCCTCACCCGCCTTGAGGACGCTCCTCTCCTTGGCGGCGGCACGCGGGTGGGGGGAATCCGCGCGGCGTTCTGAGCCGTGGGGGCTTTGCGGTTGCGTTGTTCGTCTGCGGGGGTGTTGTGGCTGGTCGCGCCGTTCCCCGCGCCCCTTCGTGGCGCGGCCGATCCGTCGCCTGACTTCTGCGGGTTGGTGGGGGCTGGGGGTTTGCGGGGTGCGTGGTTGCCGCGGGGGTCGGAGGGGACGCACCGGTACCCGTCCTCGGCGCGGGCGACGCGGCTACGTGGGATTGATTGCCCCGGCGTTCGCTCCAGTCCTGCGGGCGGGCACCGGTACATCCCCTCCAACCGTCCAGCGTCGCCGACTGTCGGCCGGTGACACCGTCCGTTACGGCCCTCACCTCGGCCGCGTCCCATCTGCGGGTGGCTCGACCAGGTCCCTGCCAAGGGGTGCCGCGCATGGTCGTGACGGTGATTGGTACGGCGGGTCAGCCGCGTACGTACGGCGGTCGGAGGGGATGTCCGGTGAGCCGCCCGCAGGACCCGGAGCGAACAACGGGGTGAAGAACCTCCGGGACCCGCGTCGCCCGCGCCGAGGACGGGTTACCGGGCGTCCCCTCCGACCCCACCACCCACAACCCGTAGGCGAACCGGCGCCAGCCCACGGCAAACCCGCACCAAACCCAGCCCACACGGCAACCCCGCGCCCGCTGCCGCAGCGGCCATGGCCTGCATAAAGTGGCGATGACACAGTGCACGCACGTATCACCCACCACCAGCAGGAGGCCGGCGACCATGAGCGACGCGAATTCCGAGCCGCAGGGGCCCGAGGCGATCGAGCACGCGCACGACCCCGAGGTGCTGCAGCTCGCGGCCAAGGTGTTCGACCTGGCACGGCACGGCGACACCGACACCGTCGCCGCATACGTGGACGCGGGCGTACCCGCCAACCTGACGAACGACAAGGGCGACTCGCTCGTGATGCTGGCGGCGTACCACGGCCACCCCGCCACCGTGGAGGCCCTGTTGCAGCGCGGCGCCGACGCCGACCGCCCCAACGACCGCGGCCAGACCCCGCTCGCCGGCGCGGTCTTCAAGGCCGAGGACGAGGTCGTCAAGGTCCTGATCGCACACGGCGCGGACCCGGCGGCAGGCACCCCGTCGGCGATCGACACGGCCCGAATGTTCGAGAAGGCGGAGCTGCTGAAGCTGTTCGGGGCGGAGTGACCCGGCAGGCGGCCCGGTAGGCGGGGCCCGGCAGACGGCCCAGGTGGCGGCGCACGGGCGCGCCACTCTGCCCGCTTGACCTCAAGCTCGGTTGAGGTCCTAGCGTCCAGTCCCGACGGCACCCCGCCGCTCACCGGCTCACGCCGCACGCCACGAAGGGCCCCGCATGTCCGAGCACCCGTACCGCCTCGCAGTGATCATCGGCAGCACCCGGGAGGGCCGGTTCGCGCCCGTCATCGCGAACTGGTTCACCCGGCACACCGAGAGCCACCCGCACATCGACGTGGACGTCATCGACCTGGACGCCGTCCGCCCGTACGAACTCCGTTACGGCAGTGAGGAGTACGAGGCCTTCGCCAAGCGCGTCGACGAGGCGGACGCCTTCGTCGTGATCACCCCGGAGTACAACCACTCCTTCCCGGCCCCGCTCAAGCACGCCATCGACCTGCTGCACCCCCAGTGGCAGGCCAAGCCGGTCGGCTTCGTGTCGTACGGCGGGATCTCCGGCGGCCTCCGCGCCGTCGAGCAACTGCGCCTGGTGTTCGCCGAGTTGCACGCCACCACGGTGCGCGAAACGGTGAGTTTCCCGCTCGCCGGCAACCTCTTCGACGACACCGGCCACCTGCACGACCCGGCCCCGGCCGCCCAGGCCGCCGACACCCTGCTCCATCAGCTCACCTGGTGGGCGGTAACCCTTCGCGAGGCCCGCGCGACCCGCCCGTACGCCGGCTAGGACCCGCGCGCCCGTTACTTCTCGTCCTCCGGCCCGATCGCACGGTCGACGAGCGCCGAGATCAGCCCCTCGGTCTCCTCGTCCGGCACCACCCCGGGCAGCGTGAGCTGCTCCAGCATCAGCCCCGTCATGGCGAGGTAGATCAACACCACGGCGGTACGGTCACCCGGCAGCCCGTTCTCCAGGTGGAAGCGGATGTCGTCGTCGAGGGTCGCCCGGATGGCCCGGGTCAGCTCCGCCCGCAGCTCGGGCCGCCGGGTCGCCTCCAGGCGCAGCTCCAGCATCGCCAGGTAGCCGGTGCGGTTCTCGGCCACCCGACGATTGATCCACCCCATCAGCTCGACGACCAGTGCCCGGCTCGGCGGCGCGGCCATCACCGCGGTGACCTCGTCCGGGTCCGGCGCGATGCGCTGATGGATCTGCGCGGTGACCTGGGCCAGCAGATCGTCCCTGCTGGCGAAGTAGTTGGAGGCGGTGCCGTGGGGCACGCCCGCGGCCGTATCGACGGCCCGGAACGTCAGCCCGCGCGCACCGTCCCGCGCCAGCACCTCGATCGCGGCATCCACCAGCGCAGCCCGCCGCTCAGGGTTACGCACCATGTCGTCCACCTCGCTCCATATCGCCCGTCCCCTCCGGGCCCGGCCCCTCCCGGACTCCCGGAAAACTCTTCTCCGAAAACCACTAGCAACCACTACAGTCAAAGTACTACAACTGGAGTTGTTGCGCTGCGGACCGGCCGCCGCCAACGGAGAGGATCACCATGCGCTTCGCCAAAATCGGCACCGCCCTGCTCACCGACGACGTCGCCGCCAGCACCCGCTTCTACGCCGACCACTTCGGCTTCCGCCCGCTGGCGGAGCTGGACTGGTACGCCAGCCTCCAGCACCCCCAACACCCCGAATACACCCTGGATTTCGTCCAGCGCGGCCATGAGGCCATGCCCGCCGGCTTCCGCACCCAGGAGACCGGCGGCGTACTCCTCGGCTTCCTCGTGACGGACGCCGCGGCCGAGGAGGCCGCCCTGCGCGCCAAGGGCGTCTCCATCGCCGAACCCCTGCGGGACGAGCCGTGGGGCCAGCGCCGCTTCAACGTATGGGGCCCCGAGGGCACCCTGATCGAGGTACTGCAGAACATCGACCCCGACCCGGAGTGGATGGCCGCCCAGGGCCTGTGAGCGCCCCTCGCGCCGAACTCCCTTGCCCGCCGGGCCGGTACGCGTCCGATACTTGGCCCGGCAAGGACCACACCAGGGGGAACGTCATGAGCGCACGCAAGGGCCCGTACGAATGCGGACTGGACGCCGCGGTGGACGTCATCGGCGGCAAATGGAAGGTGCTGCTGCTGTGGGCGCTGGCCGAGCGCCCACAGCGGTTCGGTGAACTACGGCGGGAGTTGCCGAGGATCAGCGAAAAGGTGCTGACCCAGCAGCTGCGCGAACTGGAGGCCGACGGCATCGTGCACCGCGAGAACTTTCCCCAGGTGCCACCGAAGGTCGAATACTCACTCACCGACTTCGGCCTCTCACTGAACGAGGCACTGGCCCCCCTCGGCGCCTGGGGCCGCGCCCATATGGCCCACCTGGAGGCCACCTACCCCCAGCGCCATCCGGCAGAGGCCTGAGCCCCGGCATCCGCTGCCGCCGGGGCCTCCACGGCACTCAGAAACGTCCGGCCCCGGCCCCCGGCCCCGGGCCGCATCCGTGACACTCAGACACTCCCGCGCCCTCCCCAACTCCGGTACTCGCACGGCGCTCAGGCGCTTCCCACACCCCCGGGACTCCCCGCGCCCCCCGCACTCCCGGTGCTCTCCGTGCCCGCGGCGCCTGCTGCACCTTCGGCGGCTCCGACGGCTCCGACAGCTCCGGGAGATTCCGCCTCGCGTTGCGCACGGGCGGCCGCCAGCGCCCGCTCAAACCCGTGCTGAGTGGCGTCGCACCACTGCAGGAGATCCGTGAGCAACTCCCGCAGATTCCCACTCGGGCTCCGCCGCCAGCCCTCTTCGGACAGCCCGTACAGCCGCAGCGCCTCCTCCGCCCGCGCCACCCTCTCCCCGCTCCCCACCGCCGCCATACCGCCCCACCTCACCAGTCGCCCGAAGTCGTCCATCGTCGTTGCCCGTTGCCCATTGCCCGCGGCTCGTAGCTCGTAGCTCGTAGCTCGTAGCTCGTAGCTCGTAGCTCGTAGCATCCGATGCAAGCGCATCGGGACGGTCCCGGGCAACCGAATTCACCTTCCGCCAGGACCCCCACCGCGCCGCCCCCAGGAGCCCGCCGCGCCCGCCGGGCTCGCCGGGCCCGCCCCGCTCAGCTCTCGGGAGGTCGTTCCTGCAACGCCCAGCCATTGCCGTCCGGGTCGCTGAAGTAGACGAACGAGTTCCATGCCCCGTCAGGACCGTCGACCATCGCGCCGTTCTCGACATGCTGCACGGGGCCGGCCGGCACCCCCCGTTCGACCAGTTGCGCACGGGCCGCGGCGATGTCGGGGACCACCAATTGCAGCCCCTGCAGCGAGCCTGGCTGCACCTCCGTGACGCCGCTGCCTGCGCCGATGACGATCGAGCAGCCCGATCCCGGTGGCGTCAGCTGCACGATGCGCGCCTCGTCGCCGAGGCTCATGTCGTGATCGACGACAAAGCCCATCTGCTCGCTGTAGAAGCGCTTCGCCCGTTCCACATCGGTGACCGGAACCGGCACCAGTTCGAGCTTCCAGTCCATGGCTCGCCGTCCTTCCGTACGGGCGACGGCCCAAGAACTGCGGCCGTCGGAACCGGCCCTCTCGCGCTGCAAGCAGTCTAAGGAGCGGGGCGCGCCTACGCGCATCCATTGACGGAGTGAGTACTCACTCCGTACCGTCGGGTCATGACACCACCACCGTCCCGTCGACGCGCGCCCGGTATGAGCGTCGAGGAGCGTCGCGCCATGATCGTGGCCGCCGCGCTGCCGCTCGTGGCGGAGTACGGCGCGGCCGTCACCACCAGCCAGATCGCCCGCGCCGCCGGCATCGGGGAGGCCACGATCTTCCGGGCCTTCAAGGACAAGGACGAGGTACTGGACGCCTGTGTCGCCGAGGCGGTCGGCACCGACCATGTGCTGCGCGAACTCGCCTCGATCTCCCTGGACGAGCCGCTCGCCGACCGGCTGGCCGAGGCCGCCGAGGCGCTGCGTGCCCATATGGAACGCATGGGCACCGTCGTCGAGGCCCTCCACGCCTCGGGGCGCCGTCGGGGCCGCGGGCCCGGCACCGGCACCGGCACCCGGGACGGTGAGGATCCGCCGCCGGACGGCCGGGCGCAGTCCGTCACCGCCCTGCGCAACGCCGTCATCGAGCTGATCGAACCCGACCGGACCGCCTTCCGCCTGAGCCCCGAGAAGGTCGCCGCCGCCTTTCTGGGCCTGCTCTTCACCCGGCTGCAGACACCGGCGCCGGACGCCGGTGCGCCGCTCACCCCCGAGGAACTCATCGCCGTACTGCTGCACGGAACCCTCAACACCCCCGGGAGCGCCTGATGGCCGTGACCCTCAACCACACCATCGTCCCGGCCGCCGATCACCGCGCGGCCGCCCACTTCTTCGCCTCGGTCATGGGCCTGCCGGAACTCCCGCCGGCCGGCCGACGGGGACACTTCCTCCCGGTCCGGGTGAACGAGACGCTCACCCTCGACTTCATGACCGCGCCGGACGCCGAAGGCCATCACCTCGCCTTCGACGTCGACCCCGAGACGTTCGACGGAATCCTCGCCCGCCTCCGGGCCGCCGGCATCCCCTACGGCAGCGACCCCACCGAACCGGACAACGGCCGGACCGACCATCCCCTGTGCGCCCGTGGCCTGTTCTTCCGCGACGACTCCCACAACCTCTACGAGGTCATGTCGCCGCAGTGACCGAACCGTCGGGCCGCCAGTCCTCCCCCGTCCCCCTTTCTCCCCCTCAGCCCCCAGGCCCGTCAGCCGTCAGCCGTCAGCCGTCAGCCGTCAGCCGTCAGCCGTCAGCCGTCAGCCGTCAGCCGTCAGCCGTCGACGAACGTCATGCTGACCTCGTCGTAGCGCGTTCCGGCTATTCGGCCTGCCGGGGCGGCGGCGTCGATGGCGGTGAGTTCCTCGGCGGTCAGCTCGATGGTGAGGGCGCCGAGGTTCTCCTCCAGGTACTTCTGGCGGCGGGTGCCGGGGATCGGCACGACATCGGCCCCGCGGTGCTGGACCCAGGCCAGGGCGAGCTGTCCGGCGCTGACGCCCTTCTCGGCGGCGAGTGCGTCGAGTTTCTCCACGATGGCCAGGTTCTGCTCCAGGTTGCCGTCGGCGAAGCGCGGCTGGCTGCGGCGCACATCGGACTCCGGCAGCCCCTTCACCGAGGTGTAGCGCCCGGTCAGGAATCCGCGCCCTAGCGGCGAGAACGGCACCAGACCGATGCCGAGTTCACGGCACAGCGGCGCGATCTCGTCCTCCAGATCGCGGGTCCACAGCGACCACTCGCTCTGCAGCGCGGCGATCGGATGCACCGCATGCGCCCGGCGGAGGGTCGCCGCACTCGCTTCGGACAGCCCGAGGTGACGCACCTTGCCGGCCGCGACGAGTTCGGCCATCGCACCGACGGTCTCCTCGATCGGCACATCGGGGTCGACGCGGTGCTGGTAGTAGAGGTCGATGTGGTCGACCCCGAGCCGGCGCAGCGAGGCGTCGCAGGCCTCGCGTACGTAGGCGGCGTCGCCGCGGATCATGGTCGGCTCACCGAGCCGGTTGGCGAATCCGAACTTCGTCGCCAGCACCACCTCGTCCCGCCGGCCGGCGATCGCCCGGCCGATCAGCTCCTCGTTGTGTCCCGCTCCGTAGAAGTCGGAGGTGTCCAGGAGGCTGACGCCGAGGTCGAGCGCGTGGTGGATGGTCGCGACGGACTGTGCGTCGTCCGACTCCCCATAGCCGTGGCTCATGCCCATGCAGCCGAGCCCCTGCGCGGAGACCACCAGCTCACCGAGGTGACGCGTCGGGATGTTCGTCGTGGTCATGCTGCTGCTTCCTCCTGGACGTACGGCGGACGGTCGGGGATCTCGGCACCCATCCCAGAGACCTGATCACTGAGGCCTGATCGCTGAGGCCTGATCACTGGACCCTGCCCCCTGAGACCAGGGCTCCGAGACCAGAGCCCTGAGACCGGGGCCCATGTGTCGGGCCTGTTCCGGAATCCCGTCCCGGACGGTATGAGTTGGAGTGCGCTCAAAGTCAACTGGACTGCGCCCAGGCGCCGGTTGCGCCCGCCCAGAGCCGAGCTTGCCTGCCTGCTTTCCTGCCCAGCGCCCTCACCGCCCGTCAGCGGTCCTGCCCACCCCTCCCCCGTGGCCTCCGTCAGCCTCCGTCGGCTCCGTCGCCCGCTATTGCCCGGAGCGCCTGGCAGTGCGCGGCGAAGGCGGCGCGGCCGCCGGACGTCAGGGCGAGCCAGGTCCGCGGGCGCTTGCCGACGTACCCCTTGGTGACGGCGACATAGCCGGCCTTCTCCAGAGTGGCGACCTGCCGCGACAGGACCGAGTCGCTCACCTCGACGGTGTCGCGGACGAAGGCGAACTCGGCCTTCTCGGCGGCCGCCAGGGTCGCCACGATGGAGAAGCGGACCGGGGCGTGGATCACCTCGTCGAGTTCGTGACGTGGATGTGCCCCGTGACGCGTTTCGGTCACCGTCGCGCCTCCAAATAGCCGCCTATCAGGCCGGGAAGGGCCACCACCACTGCGCCGGGTACCCACCACGACGCGGCACCCTGATGCCAGAGGGTGCCGGGGATCAGTACCGCGAGAAAGAGCAGCGCCCACACCGTGATCAAGCCGGCGTGCCGCCGCCCGAACCCGCGCCGGGCAACACGCTGCCGGGCCGCGTAGACCGACAGTGCCACGATGGTGGCCACCCAGATGCCGGTGCCGATCGCCACCCCATACGGCGGGGCCAAGAGCCCGACGGACAGCACCATGACCGCGGCCGCGCAGCCGTAGATCACTTGATACCGGACATACCACTTCGTGCCGTTCCGCACTGTCGAGCCCAGCTCCTTGGCCCGGGCCAGTGCGGCCGCCGCGTCCCGTGAGGCGTACTCAGCCATGCGATTCCCCCTGTGTGTTGCTCTTCCGCTGCCGCTGTTTCCTTTTGGCGCTGTTTCCTTTTGGCGCTCTGATTTCCGTCTGGGGCCTCGGAGTCGGCACTCCGAACCCCCGGCTCGCGTGCTCGACCGTCGCACGTCGCACGTCGCACGTCGCACTCCGGAAGTTCCGAACCGCCCCCGACTTCCTGCATCCAGCGTGACAAGTACTTTCCAATCTGACAAGTACTTTCCGGCCAAGGAGAGTTACGCCGTGAGACCGCGGTCCGGTGAGCCCGGGAAGCGGAGGGCGGCAGTCGCGGCGCAGCGGCCGCGCCATGTCCGTCTGTGCGTCGAGGCCCAGGTCAGGTACTGTGGCGCTCCCAGCAGTGAACGGACCGAGGAGGTGAGACCGATTCCCCGCCAGACCAGGCAGGTGCTCCCGGTTCACGTCCGTGCGGTCCACCCGATGCAGGTGACCGTCCGGCACAGGTGACCCGGGAAGCGCACTCGGCGCCCCGAAAGGCTCACATGTCGTCATCTCCGATGCCGTCCACCTCGTCACCGCTCCCCTCGCCCCTCGCGGCCTCCCGCTCCACCCCGCACTCCCGCTCCACCGTCATCGCCGAACTGCGCGCCGCCGGCTGTGTCTTCGCCGAGGACGAGGCGGAGCTGCTCCTTTCCACCGCGCGCACGCCGGACGAACTCGCCGCCATGGTGGAGCGGCGCGTCATCGGCCTGCCCCTGGAACAGGTCGTGGGCTGGGCGGAGTTCTACGGGCTGCGGGTCACCGTCGATCCCGGCGTCTTCGTCCCGCGCCGCCGCACCGAGTTCCTCGTGGGCCAGGCCGTCGGCCTCGGCCTCCGGGCTGCCGAACGCACCGGGCGGCCCCCGGTCGTCGTCGATCTGTGCTGCGGTTCCGGCGCGGTGGGCGCCGTACTGGCCGATGCCCTGGGCCGGGTCGAGCTGTACGCGGCGGACATCGAGCCCGCCGCGGTGCGCTGCGCCCGCCGCAACGTCGTTCCCGCCGGGGGTGAGGTCTACGAGGGCGACCTCTTCGACGCGCTGCCCACCGGGCTCCGCGGCCGTATCGATGTCCTGGTGGCCAACGTTCCCTACGTACCGACCGAAGAGGTCGGGCTGCTGCCGCCCGAGGCCCGTGAGTACGAGCCGCTGGTGGCGCTCGACGGCGGGGCGGACGGGCTCGACGTCCTGCGACGGGTGACCGCGGCCGCGCCCCAGTGGCTGGCGCCAGGAGGCCATCTGCTGGTCGAGACGAGCGAACGGCAGGCCCGGCAGGCGGTCGAGGCCTTCACCCGCAACGGATTGCTCCCCACGGTGACCGACTCCGAGGAGCTCTACGCCACGGTCATCATCGGGACCCGGCCCGCGGAGGGGAACGCGATAGCGGGCCGTCGCAACAAGCAGGAGGCAGCGGGAACCTCGTGACGAGCGGGAGGGCGGCGGGCGGGGGGGGCGGGGGCGCGGAAGTGTCGCACGCCCGTCGCGGCCCGCCGCCCGCCGCCTGCGGCCCACCCGGAAAAATGCGCTGGGATCCGGCCCGGCGGCGCTCTACCGTGACGGCATGCCGTCGATGAGCTATGCCCGCTACTGTGCCGAAATCGTCGCTCAGACCGACCTGCTGAGGTCCCGCATCGAGGGCGCCGATCTGGCGACGCCCGTACCCACCTGCCCCGACTGGAACCTCGGCCAGCTGCTGTGGCATCTGGGCGGGGCACATCGCTGGGCGGAGACGATCGTACGGACCCGGGCGGCGGAGCCCGTCTCCGACGAGCTGGTCAACGATGTCTCCGGCGCCACGGGGAAGGACCTCGCCGCGGTCGACGCCTGGCTCGCCGAGGGCGCCGGACAACTGGCGGACACACTGCGGGCGGCGGGCCCCGAAGCCCAGGTGTGGACCGTGGCTCCCGGTGGGACCCCGGAGTTCTGGGCCCGCCGTATGGTGCACGAGACGGTCGTCCACCGCGCCGACGCGGACTTCGCGATCGCCGCGGCCTCCCCCGCTCCACACACCACCACCCCCGGCCCGGCTCCCGCCCCCGGCGTTCCGGCCTTCACCGTCGCCCAAGAGGTCGCCATCGACGCCCTCGACGAGTGGATGGGCTTCGCCTCCCTGCCGCTGGTCTTCGAGGCCAAGCCGGAGCTGCGCGATCTGATGTCCGAGGGCCGCACCCTCCACTTCCACGCCACCGACACCACCCCGGAGACGGCCGCGGACTGGCTGATCGGCCTCGACGGCGACACCCTCACCTGGAGCCGCACCCACGCCCCGGCCACCGTCGCCGTACGCGCCCCCTTGGCCGAACTCCTGCTGCTCGTCTACGGCCGCCGCGCCACCCATGAGGCCAGGACGACCAGCAGCGGCAACAACAGCGCCAGCGGTAGCGGCAACGACGGCAGCAACAGCATCGAGATCGTCGGAGACCTGCCGCTGCTCGACGCCTGGCTCGACGGCGTCAGCTTCTGGCTCAAGGAGTGAGGACGGTGGCCACCACGGCGCCGGAGCAGGCGACATCGTCGACCCACGCATCGTCAACCCACGTGAGGACAACACCCCGTGCAGCGCCATGAGTACACCGGTCCCGTGGCGCTGCGCGCCATGCAGAGTCTGGCCGGGCGCCTCTTTCCGGACACCGGCTACCGGCACATCGGAGACCTCGCCTGGGCCTGGTGTCTCGCCCTCGACCGGGACAGCGAGAACCCGACGGCCGTCTGGACGGACGGGGACGGGGACGCGCCCGCTGCCGGGTCCCCCACCGCCCACCGGCCCCTGGCCTGGGCATGGCTGGAGCTGCCGGGCAGCCTGCAGTTCCAGGTCGACCCGGCGCACCCGGAGCTGGCCGACGAGGTGCTCGCCTGGGCGGCCGGGCGTACCGCGGGCGGCGCGCTGAGCGCGGAGGTCGCGGAGACCGAGCCGCATCTGCGGGCCGCGCTGGAGCGGCACGGCCTCACCCGTACGGACGGCGGGCCGTTCATGGTCGGTCTCGGCCGGTCGCTCGCGGATCTGCCGGACGCGCCACCGCTGCCGGACGGCTACCGGATCCGCGCGCAGCAGACCCGTGCGGAGGTGGCCGGCCGGGCGGCGGCCCACCGCGCCGCGTTCGGCTCGACGCGGGTGACCACCGAGCGCCATGCGCGGATGCGGCAAATCTGGCCGTACCGGGCCGAGTTCGACCTCGTCGTGGCGTCTCCTGCCGGTGACGTCGCCGCCTACTGCCAGGGCTGGTACGACGCGGCCCTCGGCACCGGCGTGTTCGAGCCGGTCGGCACCCACCCCGAGCACCGCCGGCGCGGTCTGGCGCGTGCCGTCTGCCTCGCGGTGCTGCGGGCGTTCGCCGCGGCCGGCGGCCGGCGCGCCGTCGTCCAATGCCGGGGCGACGCCGAGTACCCCGTTCCCAAACGGCTCTACGATTCCCTGGGCTTCACCCCGTACACGCGGACACACACCTACGCCTGACCTGCATATCTACGTCTGACCTGCACACCTACGTCTGACCGGGGGCTGCAGGCCTACCTCCGACCCTCTACCGCAGCCCCGGGACCACGGGCCTACGTCCGCCCCCGGGACCACGGACGTGCGCGCTGAGGGCGTGACGATACCCGCCCCGGGCAGCCGAAAGGCAGGGAGTACGGCGCCCGCCCGACGGCTGAAACTCGACCTCCCCATCGGCCTCCCCTTCAGCCTCCCCACCCCCCTCCCCACCCGACCAGAGCACTATTGCTAGCGCTTGCTTGCAATAGTTAGCACGGCGAGGCACCATCGGGGTATGGCATCACTCAACGTCGGCAATCTCGGCGAGTTCCTGCGGGAGCAGCGGCGCACCGCGCAGCTGAGTCTGCGGCAGCTCGCAGATGCCGCCGGGGTGTCCAACCCGTACCTCAGCCAGATCGAGCGCGGTCTGCGCAAGCCGAGCGCGGAGATTCTGCAGCAGCTCGCCAAGGCGCTGCGGATATCCGCGGAGACCCTGTACGTCCAGGCCGGGATCCTGGACGAGCGGCACGGTCTGGACGGGGTCGAGGTGCAGACCGCGATACTCACCGACCCGGCGCTGAACGAGCGGCAGAAGCAGGTCCTGCTGCAGATCTACGAGTCCTTCCGCAAGGAGAACGGGCTCGGGAACGGCGGCAAGGACGCCGCTGCGAGCGGACATGAGGACGGGCGCGGCACGGACTCCCTCGAGACAGAGGCCGACGGCGGCCCGCACGCCACCTGAGCAACCGATTTCGTTTCCAGGAGGAACAACGTCATGGCCATCAACACCGATGACCTCCGCAAGGCCCTGACCGACGCGACCCCGCTGTACGCCCTGGCCGGCACCGTCGACCTGGCTGCCGAGAAGCTCGGCGAGGTCCCGCAGTTCGTCGAGAAGATCCGGGTCGAGGCGCCCAAGCGCTTCGAGTCCGTTCGCAGCACCGACCCCAAGGACGTCCAGGCCCTGGTGAGCAAGCAGGCCAAGGACGCCAAGGAGAAGCTGACCGAGCTGCTGGGCTCGCTCGACGGTGACATCAAGAAGGTCCGGGACCAGGCGCAGGAGCTGGCGCTGCAGGGCGTGGGCCGGGCCGCCGAGGCCGTCGTCCGGACCCGCGAGGGCTACGAGGAGCTCGCCGAGCGCGGCCGGGGCGCCGTGGCGACCTGGCGCGGCGAGGCCGCCGACCAGGTCGAGGACCTCGCTGTGGCGATCGAGCCGGAGCCGGCGCACAAGCCCGCGCAGAAGCCCGCGAACAAGAGCGGCGCGAAGAACCAGGCCGCCAACGGGATCAAGGCCGAGACCAAGGCCACCCCGTCGACGCAGCCCAAGCCGGCCGCCCCGAAGAAGCCCGTCGCGCAGCGCAAGCCGGCACCGGCGCCCGCGAAGAAGAGCACCCCGCCGTCCGCCAAGTGACCGCGGAGCGCACGAGGTGAGGGGACTGTGAGCCCGCTCACCCGGCGCCGGGGGCGCCGATTCACCGCACGGGCCGGGCACACTTCGGGTGCCCGGCCCGTTGTGCGGGTACGGTGGGGCCGCATGGGCGGCCGTCGGCCGCAGCAGTGGACCGAGACGACACGAATGGCGAACGGGCGGTGTAGGGCGTGCTGATTTACGGGTTCCAGAGCATTCTGAGCTGGGTGCAGCTCGCCCTGGGCGTCTATGCCGCGGTGATGCTGATCGATGCGGCCGTGCGCCGTGAGGACGCCTATCGCGCCGCGAGCAAGCAGACCAAGGGCATGTGGCTGATCTTCCTCGCCCTGGCCACGGCGCTGCTGTTCATTCTGCCGATCATGTCGTTCCTGCCGGTCATCGGCGTGATCGCGGTGATCGTCTACACGGTCGACGTCCGGCCCGCGCTCCGGGAGGTCTCCGGCGGTGGCCGCGGCCCGCGCCGTGGGGGCTCCAGCTCGGACGGGCCGTACGGGCCCTACAACGGCGGGCGCTGAGCCACGCCGGGCCCCGGGGCTCCCGCGGGAGCCCCGGCTCAATTACCGCCGGTCCAGCAGCAGTACGGCCACGTCGTCCGTCAGCTCGCCGCCGTTCAGATCGCGGACCTCCCTGACCGACGCGTCCAGCAGCTCCTCACCGCTGAGACCGGCCGCCATCTGCCGGCTGACCAGCTCGGTCATGCCTTCCTGGCCGAGGCGCTGGTTGCCCTTGCCGATCCGGCCCTCGATCAGACCGTCGGTGTACATCATCAGGCTCCAGGAGCCGCCCAGCTCGACCTGCCGGCGCGGCCAGCGGGCGTGCGGCAGCAGACCGAGCGCAGGGCCGCCGAATTCGTACGGCAGCAGCTGCGGGTGCTCGCCGGCCCGGGCCAGCAGCGGTGCGGGGTGGCCGGCCAGGCACAGACCGGCGCGGCGGCCGTCCGCGGAGATGTCGACGGTGCACAGCGTCGCGAAGATCTCGTCGTCCGCGCGCTCGTGCTCCAGCACCTTCTGGAGGGTGGCGAGCAGCTCGTCGCCGCAGAGTCCGGCGAAGGTCAGCGCGCGCCAGGCGATCCGCAGCTCGACGCCGAGGGCGGCCTCGTCGGGGCCGTGGCCGCAGACGTCGCCGATCATCGCGTGGACGGTGCCGTCCGGGGTGCGGACGGTGTCGTAGAAGTCGCCGCCGAGCAGCGCGCGGCTGCGGCCGGGGCGGTAGCAGGCGGCGAACCGGAGGTCGGAGCCGTCCAGCAGGGGCGTGGGCAGCAGGCCGCGCTCCAGGCGGGCGTTCTCCTGGGCGAGCATCCGCGACTCGGTCAGCTGGCGCTGGGCGAGGTCGGCGCGTTTGCGCTCGACGGCGTAGCGGACCGCGCGGCTGAGGACCGCACCGTCCAGCTCGTCGCGGAAGAGGTAGTCCTGGGCACCGACGCGGACGGCGTCGGCGGCGCGCTCGGCGTCCGTCTCGTAGGTGAGGACGAGGACGGCGTGCGAGGTCGCCATGCGCAGGACGTCACGCAGGATGCCCAGCTCGTCGCCGGGGGCACCGGCGTCGCCGCTGTCACGGTCGGCGGTGCGCTCCGCCGGGGGCAGGTCGAGCAGGATGCAGTGCACATCGTCGGTGAGCAGCCGCTCGGCCTCGGTGAGGTTGCGGGCGGTGCGCAGGCGCACCTTGCGGCCCGCCCAGTCCCACATCTCGGGGACATGGCTGTTGGGGTCCTCGCCGATGAGGAGCAGGGTCAGGCCCTGGTGCAGGGGTCCATGCTCGGCCGAAAGTCGCTGCTCGGCCGACAGGGGCTGTCCGGGCTCCGGAAAGCCCTGCGGCGCCGGGGCGCTCGTGCCCTGGGCCGTGGCGTCCCCCGCGCCCGGCGCGTCGGCGACCCGCGCGGTGTCCGCGCAGGCGTCGTCCGCCGGTCCTGCCTGATGCGGCAGCACGACCGTCCGCTGGTGCGGTACGGGTACGGGCATTGGTCTGCTTCCTTCCCTCCCCCCGAGGGGTGCGATGGGCACCGACGGCGCACCACCGTGCCCGGCTCCACATCGCTCGTCGGTCAAAGGAGTGAGGCGCACACCGGGCACTGACAGGCGACCATAGCGTCAGTACGGAGAGGTATGGAATGCCCGGCGGCAATCGGCCATCGTCATATGCCGCACCCGATAAGCCATTTGACCTGGGGAGGGCGGAATGCGGAATGACGAACATCACCCCGCATGAGTGCATTCAGCTACGCCACGACAACCCTCAGATAGCAAACAATCCGGTCATTATTCATCCGTGTGATGCGCGCCATCACCGCCGGCCGCACCGTCGGGGCGGACGACACCGAGGATCGGCATGGAGCCGGCGCCGGTGATCGTCACCTGCCGGCCGGGCCGCGGCGCATGCACCATTGCGCCGTCACCGAGATACATCCCGACATGACTGGCATCCGAGAAATAAATGATCAGATCGCCCGGCCGCATATCCCTGAGGCCGACGCGGGGCAGCTGCCGCCACTGCTCCTGTGAGGTCCGCGGAATCGTCCGGCCACCGGCCTGCCAGGCCCGCAGGGTCAGCCCGGAGCAGTCGAAGGTGTCCGGACCCTCGGCGCCCCACACGTAATCCTTGCCGAGCTGTGCGGTGGCGAAGGAAATCGCCTTCTTGCCGGCCGCCGACGCTTTGTTGCTGATGTCATTCAGGACACCGGAGTCGAGCCACTTCTGCTGCTGCTTGAAGGCCTGCTCGTCCTCCAGCTTCTTCAGCCGGTCCTTTTCCTTGGTGGCCAGCCGGGATTCCAGCTTCTTCGCCTCGTCGATCTTTTTCTTGATGTCCCGCTGGGCGCTTTCCTTCTTCTTGCGGTTCGCCTCCAGCTGCTCCCAGCGGTCCGTCGCGGAGTCCGAATAGCTCTCCAAGTCACCCTTGAGCCGGGCCAGTTGACGGATCACACGCTTGGCGGCGAACTCCCCCTTACGGGCCAGAGTGGCATTGTCGAGAAAGCCTTCCGGGTCGGCGTCGAGCATCAGCTTCGCCTCGGAGGGCAGCCCCCCGCCGCGGTACTGGGCGCTGGCCAGCGAGCCCGCCTGCCGCTTGAGGGCGGCCAGCTTGCGCTGGGTGCTGTCGATGCTGCGCGCCAGCCTGACGATCTCCTTCTGCTGGAGCTCGACCTGTTCCTCGGCGGCGTTGTAGGCGTCGGTGGCCTGCTCGGCCTTGCGGTAGAGGGCGTCGATCTTCTTGCGTACATCGTCGAGGCGGCGGGCGTCGGCGTCCGCGGCGGCCGCGGAGCCCCCGGCCCGCCGTGCGTCCGCGGCCGGGTTCTTCGGGTCGTCGGCGTAGGCGGCCGTCGCCGTGCTGCCGAGCAGCCCCATCACGCACAGGACGACGGCGGTGCACGCCACCAGCCGACCGCCCCTTACACCCCTTATCCCCCGCATGCCTCGTACGCCCTGAACGTCCTGCCGTGCCCCCTGGCTCCCCACCAGCCACCTCCGGTCGTTCCGCACCGATTCGCGTCTTCCCAGGCGCGGATGCTGCCATACCGACTGGTAATTCAACAGGGTGACGGGCCGTTTCGCACGGGTAGGCGAGCACTTCTCCCCCCGCACCCAGCCGATGGCCGAGGTTCACCCTGCGTTCACTCTCCTCCATCGGCCGCTTCACCTGATCTACCTAATTTCAGCCGTACCGAGTGCGCGTCATGCCCTCAGAGCAAGCGCGACACGGCTAGCTGGCATCGCAGACCGCGACAGCCAATGCCCCGCTCACCATCTCGCACGCCGACGAAGCGGCGCGCCCCAGGAAGGAACTCTCGACAGTGAAGCTTCAGCGCAAGAACCGGGTTCGCGCCCTCGCCGTTGGCGCTCTCGCCGTCTCCGGTGCCCTGGCCCTGTCCGCGTGCGGCTCCGACGACACCACCGGAGCCGGTGGCGGTGGCGCCGCCAAGCCGTCGAACATCAAGTGCGACGGCAAGGGCAAGCTGCTCGCGTCCGGCTCGTCGGCACAGAAGAACGCCATGGACGTCTGGGTGCAGAACTACTCGGGCGCCTGCAAGGACACCGAGATCAACTACCAGCCGACGGGCTCCGGCGCCGGCGTCACCACCTTCCTGCAGGGCCAGACCGCCTTCGCCGGCTCCGACTCGGCCCTCAAGCCCGACGAGGTCACCAAGTCGAAGCAGGTCTGCCGGGGCGGCCAGGCCGTCGACCTGCCGATGGTCGGCGGCCCGATCGCGGTCGGCTACAACGTCCCCGGTGTCGACAACCTGGTGCTGGACGCCAAGACCCTGTCGAAGATCTTCAACTCGGAGATCAAGAAGTGGAACGACCCGGCGATCAAGCAGCTGAACCCGGGCGCGAAGCTCCCGGACCTCAAGATCCAGCCGTTCCACCGCTCCGATGACTCGGGCACCACCGACAACTTCACCAAGTACCTCAAGGCCGCCGGTGGCTGGAAGCACGAGCCGGCGAAGAAGTGGGAAGGCGAGGGCGGCCAGGCGGCCTCCGGCTCGGCCGGCGTCTCCTCGCAGGTCAAGCAGACCAGCGGTGCGATCTCCTACTTCGAGCTGTCGTACGCCACGGCGAGCAAGATCCCGACGGCCAAGCTGAACACCGGCGCCAAGGAGCCGGTCGAGGCCACCGTCGACAACGCCTCCAACGCCATCTCCGAGGCCAAGCAGGTCGGCAAGGGCGATGACCTGGCCCTGGATCTCAACTACAAGACCAAGGCCGAGGGCGCCTACCCGATCACCCTGGTGACGTACGAGATCGCCTGCAACAAGGGCAACAAGGCCGAGACGCTGCCCGCCACCAAGTCCTTCCTGACCTACATCGCCAGCAAGGACGGCCAGAGCGCCCTCAAGGAACTCGGCTACGCCCCGCTGCCCACCGAGATCGCCGACAAGGTCCGCGCGACCGTCGCCAAGATCTCCTGACCTACCGGGCGGCGGCCCGTGAACCGCCGTACGGTCCAAAAAAAAGGGGGCCCCTTCACCAGGGCCCCCTTCGGGCCGCCGCCCGTCCGGTGCACCGCCGCGCCAGGAGCCCTCACCCGGCTCCGCAGACCGGAGAACCCATGAATACACCCTCCTCCACGACCGACACCCCGCCTCCGCCACACCACGACGGCCCCTCCGCCATATCCGGCAAGGCGGTCCGCCCCGGTGACCGGATCTTCCTCGGGCTCTCCCGGGGCTCCGGTATCGCCCTGCTGGTGATCATGGCCGCCATCGCGGTCTTCCTCACCTACCGCTCCGTGCTCGCCATCTCCGGCGACAAGGCCAACTTCTTCACCACGCTGGACTGGAACGCCACCGGCCTGGAGCCGAAGTTCGGCATCGCGGTCCTCGCCTTCGGCACCGTCGTCAGCTCCGTCGTCGCGATGGTCATCGCGGTACCGGTCGCGGTCGGCATCGCGCTGTTCATCTCGCACTACGCCCCGCGCCGGCTGTCCTCGACGCTCGGCTACGTCATCGACCTGCTCGCCGCGGTGCCCAGCATCATCTACGGCCTGTGGGGCGCGCTCTTCCTCGTCCCGCATCTGACCGGCCTCTACACCTGGCTGGACGACTACCTCGGCTGGACCGGCATCTTCGAATACGGCGGCGGGGCGGCCCGTTCGCTGTTCACCGTCGGCATCCTGCTCGCGATCATGATCCTGCCGATCGTGACCAGCGTCAGCCGCGAGGTGTTCCTCCAGGTCCCGAAGATGCACGAGGAAGCCGCGCTGGCCCTCGGCGCCACCCGTTGGGAAGTCATCCGGATGTCGGTGCTCCCCTTCGGCCGCTCCGGGATCATCAGCGCCTCCATGCTGGGCCTGGGCCGTGCGCTCGGCGAGACGATGGCCGTCGCCACGGTCCTCTCGCCCAGCTTCCTCATCAACACCAGCCTGCTGGACCCGGGCGGCGGCACGTTCGCCCAGAACATCGCCAGCAAGTTCAGCGAGGCCGATCAGTTCGGCCAGGACGCCCTGATCGCCTCCGGTCTCGTCCTCTTCGTGATCACGCTGCTCGTCAACGGCGCGGCCCGCCTGATCATCGCCCGTCGCAAGGAGTACTCGGGAGCCGCCGCATGAGTATCACCACCGACCGCCCCGCGGTCTCCAACGGCGGCAACCCGCTTCCGGTCTCCCTCAAGCAGGCCCGGCTGCCGCGCTGGTCCCCGCCGGTCATCGCGCTGGCCGCGGCCGGCGCCGGCTGCGGCGTCGGCCTGGGCGCCGGCCTGGACAGCACGGTCCAGTGGGGCCTGATCGCCGCCCTGCTGTTCATCCTCGGCTCCTTCGCGCTCGCCGCGGCCGTCGAGGGCGCCCGGCAGGCCAAGGACCGGCTGGCCACCAGCCTCGTCTGGACGGCCTTCCTGATCGCCGTCGTCCCGCTGGCCTCCCTCCTGTGGGAGACCGTCAGCCGCGGCACCAAGGTCCTGGACGTCTACTTCCTGCAGCACTCGATGGGCACCACCCCGGACGCGCTGCCCGGCGGCGGTATCTACCACGCGATCATCGGCACCCTGGAGCAGGTCGGCCTGGCCACCCTGATCGCCGCGCCGATCGGTCTGCTCACCGCGATCTACCTCGTCGAATACGGACGCGGCCGGCTCGCCCGGGCCGTCACCTTCTTCGTCGACGTGATGACCGGTATCCCGTCGATCGTGGCCGGCCTGTTCATCCTCTCCGTGTGGATCCTGATCCTCGGCTTCGGCCCGTCCGGCTTCGCCGGCGCGATGGCGCTGGCGATCCTGATGATGCCGGTCGTGGTCCGCTCCACCGAGGAGATGCTCAAGCTCGTCCCGAACGAGCTGCGCGAGGCCTCGCTGGCCCTGGGCGTGCCCAAGTGGCGCACCATCCTCAAGGTCGTCCTGCCCACGTCGATCGGCGGCATCACCACCGGCGTGATGCTCTCCATCGCGCGCATCACCGGGGAGACCGCGCCCGTGCTCCTCCTGGTGTGGGGCGCGAAGACGATCAACAACAACCCCTTCGAAGATGCCCAGCAGTCACTTCCGCTCTACGTTTTCCAACAGTGGCAGCAGGGCTCCGAGGCCTCGTACGACCGCGCCTGGGCCGCGGCACTTGTCCTCATCGCCTTCGTCATGATCCTCAACCTGGTGGCCCGCGGCATCGCCCGCTGGAAGGCCCCCAAGTCCGGCCGCTGACCAGCCGCGCCCCATTCGATGTGCGGCTCCGCCGCGTGAGAAAGAAGCAGTGATTTCCATGGCCAAGCGAATCGACGTCAGCGGCCTCTCCGCGTACTACGGCAGCCACAAGGCCATCGACGACATCTCGATGACCGTCGAGCCGCGCTCCGTCACGGCCTTCATCGGCCCGTCCGGCTGCGGCAAGTCGACGTTCCTGCGCACCCTGAACCGTATGCACGAGGTCACCCCCGGCGGCCGCGTCGAGGGCAAGGTGATGCTGGACGACGAGAACCTCTACGGCTCCGGGGTCGACCCGGTCGCCGTCCGCCGCACCGTCGGCATGGTCTTCCAGCGCCCCAACCCGTTCCCCACGATGTCGATCTTCGACAATGTCGCGGCCGGTCTGCGGCTGAACGGCTCGTACAAGAAGAGCGAGCTCAAGGACGTCGTCGAGAGGTCCCTCAAGGGCGCCAACCTCTGGAACGAGGTCAAGGACCGGCTGAACAAGCCCGGCTCGGGCCTGTCCGGCGGCCAGCAGCAGCGGCTGTGCATCGCCCGCGCCATCGCGGTCGAACCGCAGGTCCTGCTGATGGACGAGCCCTGCTCGGCGCTCGACCCGATCTCCACCCTCGCCATCGAGGACCTGATCGGCGACCTCAAGGAGCGCTTCACGATCGTCATCGTGACGCACAACATGCAGCAGGCGGCGCGCGTGTCGGACCGTACGGCGTTCTTCAACCTCGCCGCCGTCGGCCAGCCCGGCAAGCTGATCGAGATCGACGAGACCGAGCGGATCTTCTCCAACCCGTCGGTGCAGGCCACGGAGGACTACATCTCCGGCCGCTTCGGCTGAGCGGCGAGCGCGGCCCGGCCGCTCCGGCCGGGCCGCCCCCACCCACGTCCTGCGGTGCTGCATGGCGGTGCCACCGCAAGACGAAGGGCCCGCCCCCACTTCCCGGGGGGCGGGCCCATTTGCTGTGTCCGGAGGTGCGGTGCCGGCCGTTGGTCGGGCCGGCGGGCCGGTGCTCCGTGGCCCGGCCGGTGGCCGCGGCCGGCAGCGGTCCGTCAGCCGAACGCCAGCTCCACGACCCAGTACGAGAACGCCGCGACCAGCGCCGCGGCCGGCATCGTGATGAACCAGCCCATCACGATGTTCTTGGCGACGCCCCAGCGCACCGCGCGGGTGCCCTTGGTCGAGCCCACGCCCATGATCGCGGAGGTGATGACATGGGTGGTGGAGATCGGCGCGTGGAACATGAACGACGCGGTGTACATGACCGAGGCGGCCGTGGTCTCCGCGGCGAAGCCCTGCGGCGGGTCCAGTTCGATGATCCGGCGGCCCAGGGTGCGCATGATGCGCCAGCCGCCCGCGTACGTACCGAGCGAGAGCGTGATCGCACAGGCCAGCTTGACCCAGAGCGGGATGGCCGCGTTCTGGTCCTCGACATCGGCGATGACCAGGGCCATCACCACGATGCCCATGGTCTTCTGGGCGTCCTGCAGACCGTGGCCGAGCGCCATGCCCGCGGCGGACACCGTCTGGGCTATGCGGAACCCGCGCTTGGCCTTGTGCGGGTTGGACTTACGGAACATCCAGAGGATGAGGACCATCACCAGGTAGCCGAGCACCAGGCCGATGACGGGCGAGATGAACATCGGCAGGACGACCTTCTCGACCACCCCGGACCAGATCACGGTGGTGCCACCGGCGAGGGCCGCACCGACCATGCCGCCGAAGAGGGCGTGCGAGGACGACGACGGCAGGCCGAAGTACCAGGTGACGAGGTTCCAGACCACCGCACCGAGCAGCGCGGCGAAGAGGATGCCCATCCCCTTGCTGCCGTGGGGAGTCGAGATCAGCCCCTCGCTGACCGTCTTGGCGACCCCGCTGCCCAGGAAGGCACCGGCGAGGTTCATCACCGCGGCCATCGCCAGCGCCGCCCGCGGGGTCAGCGCCCGCGTCGACACCGAGGTCGCGATGGCGTTCGCGGAGTCGTGGAAGCCGTTGGTGTAGGTGAAACCGAGCGCGACCGCAATGGTCACGACGAGCGCGAAGGTGTCCATGAGAGGCGCTCAGGACTCCTTGACCGCGATGGTCTCGACGGTGTTGGCGACATGCTCGAAGGCGTCCGCCGCCTCTTCCAGGATGTCCACGATCTGCTTGAGCTTGAGGACCTCGATGGCGTCGTACTTGCCGTTGAAGAGGTGCGCCAGCAGCTTGCGGTGGATCTGGTCGGCCTGGTTCTCCAGGCGGTTGACCTCGATCCAGTACTCGGTGAGGTTGGTCATGGTCCGCAGATGCGGCATCGCCTCGGCGGTCAGCTCGGCCGCCCGCGCCAGCACCTCGATCTGCTGGTCGACGCCCTTGGGCAGCTCCTCGACCTTGTAGAGGACGACCAGGTCGACCGCCTCTTCCATGAAGTCCATGATGTCGTCGAGCGACGAGGCGAGGTTGTAGATGTCCTCGCGGTCGAACGGCGTGATGAACGAGGAGTTCAGCTGGTGAAAGATCGCGTGGGTCGCGTCATCACCCGCGTGCTCCGCCGCCCGCATGCGTTCGGCGATCTCTGCCCGGGCTGAGGCGTCCGCCCCGAGCAGTTCCATCAGGAGCTTGGAGCCCGTGACGATGTTGTCCGCGGAGGCGGCGAACATGTCGTAGAAGCTCGTCTCCCTGGGGGTCAGACGAAAGCGCACGTGAAATCCTCGGGGTGCATCGGATTCGGTCGAGTTGATGCTAGGCGCATCATCCAGCCACTGCTAACCGGCATTCCTTCAGTGTCGCCCATCGTGCAGCATGCTCTGCACGGGGTACCACAGGTGCCCGCAAAGTTCGGTACCATATACCCACCAGGGGTATATAGATCGCCTAGATACCACGGGAGACGGCCATGACGACCACGGACGCCGACACCAACGGCAGCACCGCAGCCGCCGCGGCCTGCCACCCCCCGCAGCCGGCCCCCGACCCCCGAAGCGACGTTCAAACCGTGACCGATAACGCAGAGACTTCGCCGGCAGCCGGTGTGCACGGCTACGCAAAGCAGAAAGACGCACACATCAAGCGACTGCGGCGGATCGAGGGCCAGATCCGCGGACTGCAGCGGATGCTCGAAGAGGATGTCTACTGCATCGACATACTCACCCAGGTCTCGGCGAGCACCAAAGGCCTGCAGTCCTTCGGCCTCCAGCTCCTGGAGGAGCATCTGCGGCACTGCGTCGCCGACGCGGCCGTCAAGGGCCCCGAGGCCATCGACGCCAAGGTGCAGGAGGCCACCAAGGCCATCGAGCGGATGCTGCGCACCTGAGCCGGCCGCCCGTGACTAGCCGGGGCAGCGTCCGGCGGTTCCGCGCCGGGGCGGCACCCCGTCCGCGCGGTCGCCGTCCTCCCCGTCGACCTCCAGCACCTCGTCGATACGGTCCGGGCTGAGCCGATCCTCGCTCGCGGCCGCGGCCGCGATCATCAACTCACCGGTCAGGTCGATCTCGACGAGGGCTACGTGGTCCTGGACCGTCGTAGGGCGGTGTCCGGCCACGTACAACACCTCCTCCTTCGAGCGCCTTCCCACGCCTGGGGTGGTTACCGCAAGCCTAGGGACGGGCGCAGGCTCCGCGCATGGCACGGATGGACCATTTCCGCCATCCGGCACACGCCGCCGTCACATGCCCTGCCCGCGGCGTCCGGCCTCATGCCGTGGGTGAAGCGATCTTCCCCGCGTAGATGTCACGTTCGTCCGGCAGCCGCACCGCGACCTTCGTCCCGAAACCGGACAGTTCCGTCGTGGAGGTCACCGAAGCCCCTTTCGGCGCACCGTTGGCGAAGCGGAACCACTGGCGCACTTTGCGCAGCCGGCCGGCCTCGTCCAGATACGCGTCGAACGGCACCTCGTCGGTGGTGAATCCGTCCTCCGCGGCGATCAGCGCGGGTCTTGAGCGCGGCGACGCCGCCGCGGCGGCCGCCCCGATGTCCGTCGTCCCGCGGTAGTGCCGCACCCGGACACCGTCCAGCCACTCCTCGCCCTGATACGTCACCGCCCGTGCGCCGCGCAGCAGTTCGGCGGCGGCCAGCGGATCGGTCGCACCACCGGTGACCAGATTCCCGTCGGCCAGCGAGGCGGTGGCCACCCGCACCCATTTGTCGGCGGGCACCCCGGCCCCGCGGTTCTTCATGTACAGCGCACCGGGCGCGAGGATCTCCGTGATCGGCTGATGACCGCCGCTGGGCCTGCCCGCCGGGTCGGGGAGCACGACCCGCAGCCGCCCGGTGCTGGTGGCGAAGTCGTAGCCGCCGGTGCCGCGGATCGCGACGCGGGTGCCGCCGCTCGCGGTCTCCATGGACGTGCGGACCGTGGCGGAGCCGGCCCGCACCAGGGCGTCGGCGCTGCTCCGGACCTCCGCGGCGGCGGGGGCGGCCCGGCCGGACGGCTCCTGGTCGTCGGCCGCGGCGCCTTCCTGGGAACAGCCCGAGGTCAGCAGCCCGACCGCCAGACCCGTCCCGCACGCCATGGCCACGGCGACCGTGCCACCGCCTCGCCTGTCCTGCACCACCATCGCGTACGAGCCCCCTCGGCCGCTGTCTTCGGGAACGGCCTGGGCCGGCCGGTCCGCTCGGGAGGGTCGGACGTTCCGCCGGCGCCGCATCTGACGTTCCGTCGACCGTTCCGTTCAACGACCGTCAAGGGGGCTCGTCACGCAAGGCCACCTGGGGCGCGTAGCGTGACGGCGTGCCCCACCGAGCTCCCCATGCGACCTCCACCACCGAACGCGGCGCCTTCTGCACGGCCCGCTGCACCTGCGGCTGGCGGGGGCCGGCCCGTCGCGCCCGCTCACAGGCACGTACGGACGCGGAGCGCCATCTGGCCGACACCGAGGCCGGATCCGAGGCCGGCGAGGACGGAACCGGGCGCCCCCTGGAATGAGCGAGTCCGTTCCGGGAACCCCACACGCCCCTGCCGCATCTGCCTAGTCAGGGAAGCAACGGCGCCGCGCAGGTAACGGACTTCAGGGACAGCACCGGACAGCGCGGAGCATTACCGGGCAGAGCGGCATGTGAGGGCAGCGCGTCGCCGCACCCGTCCGGTGCGAATTCCCCGCACGCGCCCCGTGACGACCGGCCGGGCCATCGGCAGGCGGGGCAGGACCGTACGACATCGAGGGGGATTCATCCCAGTGAAGCGGCGCACACTCCTGCAGGCCGGCGGCGGACTGGCGGCGACCTCGGTCGCCTTGGCCACCGGCTGCGACAACAAGACCGGCACGGCGGGCGCGGCGTCCTCCGGTGCCGCCACGGAGGCCGCCGCCGGTACCGGTGCGGCACAGACGAATGCGGCCGCCGCCGGGGGCGCCGCCAAGGGCCGGGCCTCAGGGTCCGCCTGGACCGCGCTGGGCAAGAGCCTGGACGGGAAGCTGGTGCGCGCCTCCGACGCCGCCTACGCGACCGCCCGGCGCCTCTACAACACCCGCTACGACACGCTGAAGCCGTCGGCCATCGCCTATGTGAAGCATCCGGCGGACATCGCCGAATGCCTCTCTTTCGCCCGGCGGTACGACACCCCGATCGCCATCCGCAGCGGCGGCCACTCCTACGCGGGCTGGTCCAGCGGCAACAACAAGCTCATCATCGACGTCTCCGCCCTCTCCAAGGTCGGCGCGCCGTCCGGCGGCGCCACCCGCATCGGCGCCGGCGCCAAGCTCATCGACGTCTACGAGGGCCTCGGGGCGCACGGCGTGACCATACCCGGGGGCTCCTGCCCCACCGTCGGCATATCCGGCCTCACCCTCGGCGGCGGCCATGGTGTGGCCTCCCGCGCCTACGGACTGACCTGCGACAGCCTCGTCGGCGCCACGCTGGTCACGGCGGACGGCAAGACCGTCGACTGCGACCGCAAGCAGCACGCCGACCTCTTCTGGGCGCTGCGCGGCGCCGGCAACGGCAACTTCGGCGTGGTCACCGAGCTCCGCTTCCGTACGCATCCGGCGCCGCGCGCGGTGATGGCGTACCTGACCTGGCCGTGGGCCAAGGCGGCGAAGGTCGTGGCCTCCTGGCAGAAGTGGGGGCCGGTGCAGGACGACGAGATATGGTCCGCGTGCCACCTCGACGCGCGCCCCGGCAACACCCCGTCCGTCTCCGTCGCCGCCTTCTCCCTGGGCGGCTACCGCGAGCTGCAGAACGCCCTCGACAAGCTCGCCGACCAGCCGGGCGGCCCCGGCCCCGCCAAGAGCGTCCATCTGACGCCGACCGGCTACCTGGACGCGATGGAGTCCTATGCGGGCTGCTCGACCAAGTCCACCGCGCAGTGCCATATGCCGGGTTCGCTGCCCGGCCAGACCGGCGCCGGCCAGCTGGGGCGCGAGACCTACGCCGCCCGCTCGCACTTCTTCGACCGCTCGCTGTCCGCGGCCGGCATCCGCACGCTGATGGACCAGATCGAGGCGGGCGGCCGCAAGGGCGTCAGCGGGAATGTGGCGCTGACGGCTCTGGGCGGCGCGGTCAACCGTGTCGGGCGCACCGACACCGCCTTCGTCCACCGCGGCTCGAAGTTCCTCGCCCAGTACCTGACGTCCTGGCCGGCGAACGGCTCGCCCGGCACGCGCACAGCGTGGCTGAATTCCTTCCATGACGCGATGCGCCGGCACTCCTCGGGCGCCGCCTACCAGAACTACACCGACCCGGGCCTGACCAACTGGAAGTCCGCCTACTACGGCGCCGCCGCCACCCGGCTCGCCGAGGTCAAGCGGACCTATGACCCGCAGCGGCTGTTCAGCACCTTCCCCCAGGCGCTCTGAGACCGCCCCGGTACACCGGCGGACACACGGACGGCCCGACCCCCGCGAGGGGCCGGGCCGTCCGCATCCGCCAGGTCGTCAATCCCGGGGGCGGGCCGGCCGGTTCACCCGAACCGGCCGGCCGCGCCCTCAGGCCGCCAGATCCTTGTCCCGCTCCTTCTGCCCGCGCCGCATCGCCGATCCCGTGGCCACCACCCGGCTGCCGTCGGCGTCCTGGCCCGCGGCGGCCTCGACGCCCGGCGCGCACACCAGCCACGAAAGCTTCGACCGGCTGATCGCCGTCGTCAGCGGCACCAGCAGCGCCTGCGCGAGGGGCGCCAGCAGCAGCGCGACGGCGGTGCCCAGGGCGAAGCCGCCGATCACGTCGGTCGGGTAGTGCACGCCCATGTAGACGCGGCAGAAGCCCTCGGCGAGCGCCAGCAGAATCCCGATCAGACCGAACTTCCGGTGGGCGATGAACAGGCCGACACCGACCGCCATGGTGAGCGTCGCGTGGTCGCTCACGAACGAGAAGTCGCTCTTGCCGGGGATCAGCACTTCGAGTCCGGCGTGGTCCTTGAACGGCCGTGGCCGCTCCACGAACGAGCGGATCGGGATATTGGCCAGCAGGGCGATGCCCGCGGCCAGCGGCGCCCAGACCAGGCCCGCGACGGCGGCCGCCGCGCCCGGCCTGCGGCGCGCAGACCACCAGGCGATCAGACACAGCACGGCGAGGCCGGCGATGAGGCCGTACTCACCGATGTACTCCATGGCCTTGTTGACCCACTGGGGGGCGTCCTTCGCGAGGCCGTTGATGCCGTCGAGCACGTCGACGTCGGGGTTCGGCCCCTCGAATGCGAGTCCAGCCATCTGCAGCGGCCCCTTATCTTTCGCGCGCGCGAGCGCCTTCGTGTGCTGCCTGCCCCCGTGGTCGTCGAGCGTGTGCCGTGCCAAGCGCTGCTACGTCCCCACGCCAAGGAAACGCGATGCCCACCCCTGGCGTTCCACTCTCCACCGGATGATCACCAGGACGTTATCGAAGCTTGACTCATCACCGCAGTTCAGGGCCCTATGTTCACGCAGCGTTCGTGCCGGGCAGCGCTTTTGCGCCATCCGACGTGACGCGGGTCGCACCGATGTAGTCCGGCGTATCGATCTTGTCGAACCGGATCCTGGCCCCGGTGTACGGCGCGTTGATCATGTACCCGCCACCCACATAGATTCCCACGTGGTGGATCGAGCGCGGGTCCTTCAGGTTGTAGGCGAAGAACACCAGATCGCCCGGGAGCAGCTCGTCCCGCTTCGGATGCGGCCCGGCGTTCCACTGGTCGTTCGCCACCCGGGGAAGCTCGATGCCCACCGAGTGGTACGCGGCCTGGGACAGCCCGGAACAGTCGAACCGGCCGCCCTGCGCCGCGGTCCCCGTGCCGCCCCACAGATAGCGCGTACCGAGCTTCTGCTGCGCGAAGTAGATCGCGCCCGCGGCCTGCCGCGACGGCTCCACCCGCTTCGACGGCGCCTCGAAGCTCTTCGCCAGAGTCGTGATCGTCTTCACATAGTTCTGTGTCTCGCGGTACGGCGGCACCCCGTTGTACTGGATGACGCGATAGGCCCCGGCGTTGTACGCGGCGAGCATGTTGTGCGTGGCGTTGCCCGGGGCGCGCTTCACATAGCTCGCCAGCTCGCAGTCGTACGAGGCCGCCGACGGAATGGCGTCCTCCGGGTCCCACACGTCCTTCTTGCCGTCACCGTTCCCGTCGACGCCATGGGTCTGCCAGGTCCCCGGGATGAACTGCGCCATGCCCTGTGCGGCCGCCGGGCTCTGTGCCCTGGGGTTCCAGCCGCTCTCCTGGTAGAGCTGCGCCGCCAGCAGCGCGGGACTTATGGCCGGGCAGAGCGCCCCCCACTTCTGCACCAGCTGCTGATACTCGGCCGGTACCGCGCCCTTCGCCAGCCCGAGCGCCCGCCCGCCGGCCCCGGCCAGCCCGGCAGCCGCCATATACGTACCGATCACAAGCAGCCCGAGCAGACAGAGCACCAGCCCCGCCCCGAGCCCACCGGCCACCCAGAATTTCCGCACCCCCCAACCCTCCCCCATTCAGCCCCGGTTCACTGCCTTTTTCCGGCCGCTCCCCGCGCGCCGCGCCGCTCCGGGTGCCGCACGACGGCGCATGACGCGGCGCACGGGGCGCTCCGGGAGGGGTGTGACGCGTCTCATGGCGACGCCTTGTACGCCGCCGGACGGGCTACGGGAGCCCGGCGCGCCGGACCGGCCACCACCGCTTCCGATGATCATTGCTCAGGGTTATCCCCCGTGATACACACGGTGAGACCATTCGCTTCAATGGAGGGCGTGCGCCCACAGGCACACCCCACCCGCACGGGATCCTTCAAAGAAAGCCGCCAAGTCGACAGCTGACGGCCCATTTGTCAGCGAAGATAGAGACTGGCCTGTGCCACGCCGGCACGGGGACACAACTACCCATCAAGGGGCGGTGAGTTCACACATGTTCATTGCGGCCGAAAAAGGCGACATCACCACCATCATCGGCGGAATCGCCCCGGACTGGGGGCCGTTCGGGAGCCTGGGCAACGAGGCCCGCGTGATGATCGAAGTGGTCATGGCGGTGGCGATCCTGCTGTGCCTGGGCATCGCGATCTGGGGCGCCGCCAAACAGCGCATCGGCGCCACCGCGCTGCGCGACACCTTCAGCGCCGAACAGGGCAAGGGCCTGATCGTGGCCGGCCTGACCGGCGTCTTCATCATCGGCTCCCTGGGGACGCTGTTCACCATCGTCTACGGCATGGCGGTCTAGGGCGTGTCCTTCTAGGCCGCACCTGCCCCTGCCGCCGCCCGTACGGCGCCCCCGGCCGGCACCCGTCCGTCCCCGCGTCGCCCCCGTGCGCCCCCGCCCACCATCTCTCCGCCGTCCCGTGCCCCCACTCGCTCCCACCGGCCCCACCTCCCCTGCCGAGGCCACATGCTGACGCCCGCTCACGCCGGCCCGACGGAACCGCAGCGCGCCCTCATCACCCCCGCCACCAGCGGACCGATTGGGCCGGGCGCTGCGCGGGGACAGGTGGACCCGGGGGCGAGAAGGCGCAAGAAGGCGACCGGCGACCGCGGAGCAGGCGATGCGTACAAATAACCCAGAGTCCCCCATTCGCCTCTGTCGTACCGCATCTGAGGACCCGTCACGGTGAGATGTACTCGTACCGCTGCACCCGAGCCGCCGCCCGCGCGGCTACGGTCATATGAGGGCGGCACAACAACGGCACGCACGGCGACGGCGGCAGAGGGGGCACAGGCGCGATGAGTCTCAGTGACGACGGCGGCTACGGCGGCGACGGCCACCGCGGTCCGGAGACGGGCCAGACCCGGACCAGACTTCCCGACAACGACGGTGACATCTACGGCTCGGGACGGCGGTCCCGGACCGGCCTGTCCAGCCGGAACCTCGTCACGATCGTCGGCGTGATCGTCCTGCTGCTCGCGGCCATCGCCTTCGCCAACCGCGGCGGAAGCGGCAACAGCGAAACCGCCTCGAACGACTCCCCCAAGGACCCCGCCCGCACCCAGCCCACCGCCCCCACCGGCACCAAGGCCGTCAGCGGCAAGACCGGGGGCATCGCGTCGGGCTTCGCCAAGACGGAGCAGGGGGCGCAGTCGGCGGCGGCGAATTATGCGGTGGCGCTGGGGTCCTCGGACATGTTCCACCAGGACCAGCGGCACAAGATCGTTGACACCATCATGGCGCCTTCAGCCGTCGCCTCGCTCCAGAAGAAGCTCGACGAAGCCTACTCACCGGACTTCTTCAAGGCCGTCGGGCTGAAGGCTGACGGAAGCGCGCCGACCGGGATGACCTTTGTCTCGCGCACCGTCCCGGTCGGCACCAAGGTCAAGGACTTCGCGAAGGCCCAGGCGACCGTCGAGGTGTGGTGCACCGGCCTCCTCGGACTGGCCGGCGAGGGATCCGTCAAACCTGTCACCACGAGTTGGTTCACCCTCACGATGAAGCTCGCCTGGACCGGCAACGACTGGAAGACGCTGACACGCTCTCAGAAGGACGGCCCCGCACCGGTCAGCGGGGACGTCCCCGCCTCCGGAGCCAAGGACATCGCGGGAGCGGTCCAAGGGTATGGAGGTTTCACGTATGCCCGGTAAGCCCATGCACCGCCGCGCGGCCTCGGTCGTCACCGTGCTGGCAGGCGTACAGACCTTCATGTTCCTGCTGGCGACACGCGTCATGGCCGCGCCGGCCCCCGACCCGGGTCCGGCCTCGGAACGCTGCAAACTCCTCAGCGGCCCCGCCCTGCAGCTCTGCAAGCAGCGCAATGAGTCCGGCAGCGACTCACCCCCCACCAACCCCCTCGACAACAACCCCCTCGACCCCCTCGAATCCCTCGCCAAAGGCTGCGCCAAAGCCGCCGCCTGGATCGTCACGAAGCTGTCGGACGCGGTGAAGGCGACCTCGCAGGTGGACTTCACCAATGCCGCGTTCCTGCGGCAGTACGCCGTAGTCTTCGCCGCCTCCACCGTGCTCACGCTCGTCCTGTGGCTGCTCGCCGTCGCCAAGCGCGCGGTGCGCGGGGTGCGGCTGACGGAGGCGATCGGTGAGGCGGTCGGGTTCCTCTGGCTGACCGTGCTCGCCTCCGCCTTCACCCCGCTGATCCTGTACACGATCGTCTCGGCGACCGACGGGGTCACCGAGATCATCGCGAAGGGGACGGGGGCACAGACCGACACCTTCTTCGGGGCCTTCTCCCAGGCGCTCACGAAGGGCACGGACATCGGCGGCGGCCCGATCATGCTGATCGTGGTGTCGCTGGTCTCCGTGCTCGCCGCCGGTGTGCTGTGGCTGGAGCTGGTGATCCGGGCCGCGCTGCTGTACGTCGGGGCGCTGCTCGGCACGGTCGTCTACGCCGGGCTGGTCGACAAGAACATGTGGGGGCATGTGCGCCGCTGGGCGGGCATCATGATCGCGGTGATCCTGGTGAAGCCGGTCATCGTGATCGTGCTCGGCGTCGCCGGTGCGCTGTCCCACGACAAGGGCCCGAACGCCTTCTCCGCGGTCGTCTCCGGCCTCTCGATCATCGTCCTCGCCATCTTCGCCAGCGCGGTGATCTACCGCTTCGTCCCCGGCTTCGGCGACGAGATGGTCTCGGCCCGTACGAACAAGGGCCGGGCCACCGACGGCAGCCAGGCCGCCGCGATGATCTCCTCGCCCGCCGCACTGGTCTCCCAGGGCATCAAGACCCACAGCTCCCGCAGCTCCGGCGGCGACGGCGGGCAGGCACAGGGCGGCCAGTCCCGGCCGGCCGACGCGGTGGCCGGCGGTGTCGCCGCACACAGCTCCCGCGGCGGCCGCTCCTCGGCGCCCGCCACCCCCGCTCCCCGTACGAACCCCCACCCGGGCAGCGGCTCCCGCTCCGGCAAGACCTCAGGAGGTGAGGGGCGTTGAGCACGCAGTCCCACCCGATCGCCCCACGCCGCACCTACCTCATCGGCCGCGCCCGGCCCAACGCGATCGTCGGCAAGAACCGCGAGACCGGTGAGATCGCGCTGATCATCGCGGGCGCGTTCCTCGGCATGATGTGCGGGCTGCTGGTGCCCATGCTGCCGCTGCGGATCGCGTCCCTGACCGGCTTCCCGATGCTGGGGCTCGCCGTCGTCTACGTGCCGTACAAGGGCCGGACGTTCTACAAGTGGTTCGAGATCCGGCGCAGCTTCCGCCGGACGACCCGCCGCGGCGCCACCTACCGCTCCGGCGCCGCCGAGGCGGGCGTCCGGCTGGACGGCCGGGAGGTCGAGATCGGCCCGCCGCCCGGCATCGGCCGGATCAACTGGCTGTCCGCGCCGTTCGGGCCGGACGAGATCGCGGTGCTGCTGCACGCCGACCGCAAGACGGTGACGGCGGCCATCGAGATCGAGGGGCCGGGCGTCGGCCTGCGGGACAGCGAGGACCAGGAGGCGCTGGTCGACCGTTTCGGGACGCTGCTCAAGCATGTCGCCAACGGGGACGGCTTCGTGACCCGGCTGCAGATGCTGGCCCGGACGCTGCCCGCCGACCCGGACGCCCATGCCAAGGACGTCGCCCAGCGCGGCGACAAGAACTCCCCCGACTGGCTGCAGGAGTCCTACGACCAGCTCCAGTCGATGGTCTCCACCTCCTCCGAGCAGCACCGTGCCTACCTCGTCGCCTGTATGCACTACACCCGCGAGCTGGCCGCCGAGGCACAGACCATGGCCCGCGCCGCGCGGATGCACCAGGGCGGGCTGCTGCGCAAGAAGCTGGACCGGGACGCCGGGCTCGCGGTGGTCATGGCCCGTGAGCTCACCGATATCTGCGCCCGGCTCGCCGAGGCCGACATCCGGGTGCGCCAGCCGCTGGGCCAGGCCCGGCTCGCCTCCCTGGTGCACTCCATGTACGACCCGGACCACCCCATCGACCACATCCAGGCGATGAGCAAGCGCAACGCCTGGCCGGCCGAGCTGGATGCGATGGAGCCGACGTACCTCCAGGCCAAGACGCGTGAGTCGACGACCCGCGCGCCGTGGTGCCATGCCACCGCCTGGGTCAAGGAGTGGCCGCTGACCCCGGTGGGCGTCAACTTCCTCGCGCCCCTCCTGGTGCACACCCCCGATGTGATCCGTACGGTCGCGGTCTGCATGGACCTGGAGCCCACCGAGATCGCCATCGAGCGGATGCTGACGGAGAAGACGAACGACGATGCCGAGGCCAGCCGCGCGGCGAAGATGAACCGGGTGGTGGACCCGCGGGATGTCGCCCACCACGGCCGCGTCGACCAGCGGGGTGAGGACCTGGCCTCCGGTGCCGCCGGCGTCAACCTCGTCGGCTACCTCACGGTGTCCTCCCGCTCGCCCGAGGCGCTGGCGCGCGACAAGCGCACCATCCGCGCCTCGGCCGGCAAGTCCTACCTCAAGCTGGAGTGGTGCGACCGCGAGCACCACCGGGCGTTCGTCAACACCCTGCCGTTCGCGACCGGGATCCGCCGCTAAGCCGCTGGGAGGCGCGTACGTCATGGCCATGATCGATCCGATCGGAGCGCTCACCGAGGCGTTCACCAGCTTCCTGTTCGGGAAGGTGGAGACGACCCGGCTGCCCGTACGCACCTCCACCGGCCAGGCCCAGGCGGTCTACCTGCCCACCGCGGCCCCCGGTCTCGGCGACTCCGGCGTGATCATCGGCCGTGAGGTCTACAGCGGCAAGGGATACATCTACGACCCGTTCCAGCTCTACGGACAGCAGCTGCCCGCCCCGCACTGGCTGGTCCTCGGCGAGTCCGGCAACGGCAAGTCGGCGCTGGAGAAGACCTACGTCCTGCGGCAGTTGAGGTTCCGGGACCGTCAGGTCGTGGTGCTGGACGCCCAGGGTGAGGACGGCGTCGGCGAGTGGAACCTCATCGCCCAGGAGCTGGGGATAACTCCCATCCGCCTGGACCCGACCGCCGCCCTCAACGGCGGGATCCGCCTCAACCCCCTCGACCCGTCGATCACCACCACCGGCCAGCTGGCCCTGCTGCGGACGATCATCGAGGTCGCGATGGGCCACGGCCTGGACGAACGCTCCGGCTTCGCCCTCAAGGTCGCGCACGCCTATGTGACCGAGACCATCACCCACCGGCAGCCCGTCCTGACCGACATCGTCGAGCAGCTGCGGCACCCGGAGGCGGAGTCCGCGGAGGCGATGAATGTCGACATAGACGACGTCCGGGCCTGGGGTCTGGACGTGGCGCTGGTGCTCGACCGGCTCGTCGACGGCGACCTGCGCGGCATGTTCGACGGCCCGACGACGGCGGGCATCGACCTCGACGCCCCGCTGATCGTCTTCGACCTGTCGCACATCGACCGCAACTCCATCGCGATGCCGATCCTGATGGCGATCGTCGGTGTCTGGCTGGAGCACACCTGGATCCGCCCCGACCGCAGGAAGCGCATCTTCCTGGTGGAAGAGGCCTGGCACATCATCAACTCCCCGTTCGTGGCGCAGCTCTTCCAGCGGCTGCTGAAGTTCGGCCGACGGCTCGGCCTGTCGTTCGTGGCCGTCGTGCACCACCTCAGCGACGTGGTCGACGGCGCCGCCGCACGGGAGGCCGCGGCGATCCTCAAGATGGCGTCGACCCGCACCATCTACGCCCAGAAAGCCGACGAGGCACGCGCCACCGGCCGGGTGCTCGGCCTGCCCCGGTGGGCCGTCGAGATCATCCCGACCCTCACCCCCGGCATCGCGGTCTGGGACGTCAACGGCAATGTCCAGGTCGTCAAACACCTCATCACCGAGGCCGAACGCCCGCTGGTCTTCACCGACCGGGCGATGACCGAGGCGTCCGCGATGAGCGAGGCTTCCGCGATGCCGACGGACGAGGCGCGCGCCGTCCAGGCGGCGGCGGACGCCGAGGCCGAGGCACGCGCCGAGGCCATGGCGATGGAGCGGCAGTGGAGAGACGAGTCGAGCGAGACGGTGGCGTGACCCGCGGATACGACGACGAACGAGGCGCCGGCCGGAGCCGGGGGCGCGGCGTCCCCGACTCCCTGCTGGTCGGACTGCTCGCCTTCCTGCTGGGCCTGACCGTGCTGGTGTGGACGGCGACCGGACTGGCCGGCCTGTTCGCCCACGGCGCCTGGCCCGCGGGCGTCACCTACTCCGGTACGCCAATGGCGCTGCGTCATCTGGTCTCCGCACCGCACGACATGGCCGCCGCCTGGCCCGGCACCCCCAAGGGCCAGCTCTCCGGTTACGGCCTCTTCTGGGGCATCCTCATCGGCGAGCTGATGGTGCTGCTGGTCCTGGTGATCTTCACGCTGGGGACGGTCACCCGCTACCGCGCCGTACGGGCGGCCCGCCGCGCGAAGGCCAAGGAGGCCCGGGAGACCCGTCTGGCGGACCAGGAGGAACGGGAGGCGGAACGGGCGGCGCGCCAGGCCCGGGAAGCGCGAGAGGCCCGGGAGGCGGTCCGGAGGACCGTCCCCGCCGCCCAGGAGCCCGCCGCCCAGGAGCCCGCCGCCCCCACCGAGGACGCCCCGGCCACACCCGCCACCCCGGTCGCCCCCGCCCCGCCGCCCCTCGACACCGTGGCCGCCGGCCCCGTCCCGGAGCAGCGCACCGCTCCCCCGCTCACACCCGCCACCGACGCCGCCACCGAACCCGCCCTCCCCCGCGTCCAGTTCACCACCGACCGCACCGCCGCCCTCGCGGCATCCGTCGCCACCGCGGCCGCCGCTCCGGGCCCGCTGATCGTCGCCACGACGGACCCCGGCGTCTGGGCCGAGACCAAGGACGCCCGCGCCAAACTCGGCCCGCTGCTGACCTACGACCCGACGCACCGCCTCGACACCCCGGCCCGGCTGCGCTGGTCCCCGACCTCCGGCTGTACGGACCTCGCCACCGCCACCGACCGCGCCGCCGCCCTGCTGGCCCCGGTACGCCCGGCCGCCGCCCTGGACTCGGCGGTCGCGGACGCCGCCCAGACCCTGCTGCGCTGCTGGCTGCACGCCGCCGCGGTGGACGGCCGCCCGTTCCGCCAGCTGCACCGCTGGGCGCACGCCACCGGCGCCGCCCAGGAACCCGTACGCATCCTGCGCACCAGCCCCAAGGCCTCGGCCGGCCAGGCCGGCGAGCTGGAGTCGGTGCTCACGGCACATCCCGAACGCCGGGAAGCCGCCCAGGCGTTGATCGGCCGGGCGCTGACCGCCCTCTCCTCCATCCACATCCGGGATGCCTGCACCCCGCTTCGAGCAGATTCGGTCCTCCTCGAATCATTTCTCGATGAAGGGGGAACGCTTTACCTGGTAGGCGAGCCCATCGAGGATCCGCGTACCGACCCGGGTGCGATGCCCCTGCTCACCGCACTCCTCTCAAGCGTGGTCGAGCACGGCCGCCGCATGGCCGAACGGTCATCTGACGGTCGGCTCGACCCACCACTCACCCTCGTCCTGGACGACATCGCGGCCCTCGCCCCGCTGCCCGCCCTCCCCGGCCTCCTCGAAACGGGCCGTGCCCGCGGCCTGCTGACCCTGGCGACCATGCGCTCCCAGGAACAGGCCCGCGCCCGCTGGCCCCACCACTCCCTACGGGTCTGACCCCTGGCGGCCGGGCGTTCCCACGGCACCCGAGGGTGCGGAGGAGCGACCGCCACCGGGGCGATCCGCAGCCGGAACGATCCACCCCTGGGACGATCCGCAGCCTGACGCCCTCCGGGATGGGTACGACACACCCTCCCGGCCCAGCGCCCCGCCCGCCCCGCGCCGCCCTCAGTCCCGCAGCAACTGCACGGCGCACCGCACCAATTGCTCATCCATGGCAGCCGACCGGCACCCGGCGATCCCCGACCGCAGCAGCGCCGCCCCCTCCACCAGCGCCACAAAGGTCTCCGCCCGCGCCCGGCACAGCTCGGCCGGCCAGTCCGGCCGCCCGTACCGCACGAACGCCTCCACCTGCGCGACGTACTTCCGGTAGAACTCCCGGACCACCGCGGCAATCTCCGCATCGCGCGCCGCCAGCGCCCAGACCTCGACATAGAGCCGCACCAGCTGCGGATCCTCCTGCTCGGCGAGGACCACCGCCACCACCTCGTCCGCGTCGGCAGCCCCCGCCGGACCCTCCAGGGCCGACGGGTCATCACGCACCGTCCGCAGCCCGGTCGTCGCCGCCAGCCGCTCCAGCGAACGGTCCAGCGCCCGCTCCAGCACCGCCTTGATCAGCTCGGCCCGGGTCGGGAAGTAGTGCTGCAGATGCCCGACCCGCACCCCGGCCTCCCCGGCGATGGCCCGCAGCGAGGCATCCGCCCCGTTGGCCACCAGCACGGTCTCCGCCGCGTCCAGCAGACTCGTCCGCCGCACACTCCCCTGCCGCGTGAGCGCCGCCCCCTTCCCGGCACCCGGCCCCTTCTTCTTCTCTTCCTCCGTCATGCCACCTCCACCTTCACGCCCGCCTTCTCCAGAGCGGCGAGGACGTCCTGCGGCGCCGGCGTCATCTCCGGAAAGGCCACACCACGCGGCACCGGGGCACCGTCCTCGCCCAGCACCCTACGAAGCCCCAACAGCCCGCCGACCGCCGTCAGATGCGCCTGCCCGGCCGGATCACTCACCGTCGCCGTACGCCGCTCCCCACTCCGCCCCCGCACATCGATCCGCACCAGCGCGCTCCCGCCCTCACCCGGCGCATACAGCATCGACCGCCGCACCGATGTGAACCGGTCCCCGCGCCCCCACCGGAAGAATCCGGTCCGCCTGACCGCCAACAGCGCGGACGTCGACGCGTTGGCGCTGAACCCGATCCGTGTGACGGCCGTGTCGACCCCCAGCACCAGCGGCAGCGTGAATTGCTCCGGCGTATCGATCCGCGCCACCTTGGTCCGATGCCCGCCGATCACCACCTGACCCGCACCACTGAGCGGCATGACCATCCGCCGCCGCCCGCCCTCGGTCACCTCGTAATCGAGACCGAGCCGGTCCATGAACTCCACCGAGTCGGCGCCCGCCCGGTCCTTGAGGTCGTACCGGATGGCGATCTCCACGCCCGAGGCACCACCCAGCTCAGCCGCCAGCGCCGCCGCCACCAGCCCCGTCACCCCGCCCATCCAGCTGGACGACAACAGCACCGGAGCCCTCGGCGGCGCCACGGCCGCGACTGCGGTGGCCCGCTGCACCCGCGCCGTCCACCGCGTGAGGTCCACGTACGGGACACCACCCCGGATCGCCGCCAACAGCACCCGGTCATCGGGGTCGTTCACCGTGCTGATCACGGCCCGCACCTTCGCCGAGAAGGGCTCCGGATCACCCAGATCCCAGCGCCGCACCTCCGCACCGACTTCCTCGGCGAGCGCCCGCCCGCGCTCCGGAGTCCGCCCGGTGAGCAACAAGGGCCAGCCGGCGCCCGCAAGCCGGCTCAACTCCCCACCGACGGTCCCATAGCCGCCCACCACCAGCACCGGCCCTGTCACATCTAACTGGATGTCATCGTTCACACCGAGAAATCTAGGTCACGTGACCTAGAAGCACAACGGCCCCAGACCCCACAACGCAAAAATGCCTCGTTCCCCGAGTCGAAACTCGGGGAACGAGGCATTATCAAAATTTGTTCGGCGGCGTCCTACTCTCCCACAGGGTCCCCCCTGCAGTACCATCGGCGCTGAAAGGCTTAGCTTCCGGGTTCGGAATGTAACCGGGCGTTTCCCTAACGCAATGACCACCGAAACACTATGAAGTTAACCAACCCGGCAAAAACACAGGTCGTTACTTCAGAACCTACACAGTGGACGCGAGCAACTGAGGACAAGCCCTCGGCCTATTAGTACCAGTCAACTCCACCCGTTACCGGGCTTCCATATCTGGCCTATCAACCCAGTCGTCTACTGGGAGCCTTAACCCCTCAAAGGGGGTGGGAGTCCTCATCTCGAAGCAGGCTTCCCGCTTAGATGCTTTCAGCGGTTATCCTTTCCGAACGTAGCCAACCAGCCATGCCCTTGGCAGGACAACTGGCACACCAGAGGTTCGTCCGTCCCGGTCCTCTCGTACTAGGGACAGCCCTTCTCAAGACTCCTACGCGCACAGCGGATAGGGACCGAACTGTCTCACGACGTTCTAAACCCAGCTCGCGTACCGCTTTAATGGGCGAACAGCCCAACCCTTGGGACCGACTCCAGCCCCAGGATGCGACGAGCCGACATCGAGGTGCCAAACCATCCCGTCGATATGGACTCTTGGGGAAGATCAGCCTGTTATCCCCGGGGTACCTTTTATCCGTTGAGCGACGGCGCTTCCACAAGCCACCGCCGGATCACTAGTCCCTACTTTCGTACCTGCTCGACCCGTCAGTCTCACAGTCAAGCTCCCTTGTGCACTTACACTCAACACCTGATTGCCAACCAGGCTGAGGGAACCTTTGGGCGCCTCCGTTACTCTTTAGGAGGCAACCGCCCCAGTTAAACTACCCACCAGACACTGTCCCTGATCCGGATCACGGACCCAGGTTAGACATCCAGCACGACCAGAGTGGTATTTCAACAATGACTCCACAACCACTGGCGTGGCCGCTTCAAAGTCTCCCACCTATCCTACACAAGCCGAACCGAACACCAATATCAAGCTATAGTAAAGGTCCCGGGGTCTTTCCGTCCTGCTGCGCGAAACGAGCATCTTTACTCGTAATGCAATTTCACCGGGCCTATGGTTGAGACAGTCGAGAAGTCGTTACGCCATTCGTGCAGGTCGGAACTTACCCGACAAGGAATTTCGCTACCTTAGGATGGTTATAGTTACCACCGCCGTTTACTGGCGCTTAAGTTCTCAGCTTCGCCAACCCGAAAGTTGACTAACCGGTCCCCTTAACGTTCCAGCACCGGGCAGGCGTCAGTCCGTATACATCGCCTTACGGCTTCGCACGGACCTGTGTTTTTAGTAAACAGTCGCTTCTCGCTGGTCTCTGCGGCCACCACCAGCTCAGAGTGCAAGACTCATCACCAGCAATGGCCCCCCTTCTCCCGAAGTTACGGGGGCATTTTGCCGAGTTCCTTAACCATAGTTCACCCGAACGCCTCGGTATTCTCTACCTGACCACCTGAGTCGGTTTAGGGTACGGGCCGCCATGAAACTCGCTAGAGGCTTTTCTCGACAGCATAGGATCATCCACTTCACCACAATCGGCTCGGCATCAGGTCTCACCCTCAAGTCATCCGGATTTGCCTAGATGACGGGCTACACCCTTACCCCGGGACAACCACCGCCCGGGCTGGACTACCTTCCTGCGTCACCCCATCGCTTACCTACTACCACCTTGGATCGGCGGCTCCACCACGTCCCTTTGTCCGAAGACTCCAGGCCGGCTTCACGGCCTTAGCATTAATGGATTCGATATTGGGCGTTTCAAAGCGGGTACCGGAATATCAACCGGTTGTCCATCGACTACGCCTGTCGGCCTCGCCTTAGGTCCCGACTTACCCTGGGCAGATCAGCTTGACCCAGGAACCCTTAGTCAATCGGCGCACACGTTTCCCACGTGTGTATCGCTACTCATGCCTGCATTCTCACTCGTGAACCGTCCACAACTCGTTTCCACGGCTGCTTCACCCGGCACACGACGCTCCCCTACCCATCACAGCCTCCGTTAGGAGTATTACTGCAATGACACGACTTCGGCGGTGTGCTTGAGCCCCGCTACATTGTCGGCGCGGAATCACTTGACCAGTGAGCTATTACGCACTCTTTCAAGGATGGCTGCTTCTAAGCCAACCTCCTGGTTGTCTCTGCGACTCCACATCCTTTCCCACTTAGCACACGCTTAGGGGCCTTAGTCGATGCTCTGGGCTGTTTCCCTCTCGACCATGGAGCTTATCCCCCACAGTCTCACTGCCGCGCTCTCACTTACCGGCATTCGGAGTTTGGCTAAGGTCAGTAACCCGGTAGGGCCCATCGCCTATCCAGTGCTCTACCTCCGGCAAGAAACACACGACGCTGCACCTAAATGCATTTCGGGGAGAACCAGCTATCACGGAGTTTGATTGGCCTTTCACCCCTAACCACAGGTCATCCCCCAGGTTTTCAACCCTGGTGGGTTCGGTCCTCCACGAAGTCTTACCTCCGCTTCAACCTGCCCATGGCTAGATCACTCCGCTTCGGGTCTTGGGCACGCTACTCAACGCCCTATTCGGACTCGCTTTCGCTACGGCTTCCCCACACGGGTTAACCTCGCAACATACCGCAAACTCGCAGGCTCATTCTTCAAAAGGCACGCAGTCACGACGCAGAGACAAGTCTCTGCGCGACGCTCCCACGGCTTGTAGGCACACGGTTTCAGGTACTATTTCACTCCGCTCCCGCGGTACTTTTCACCATTCCCTCACGGTACTATCCGCTATCGGTCACCAGGGAATATTTAGGCTTAACGGGTGGTCCCGCCAGATTCACACGGGATTTCTCGGGCCCCGTGCTACTTGGGTGGTTCTCAAGCAAGCCGTTGATGTTTCAGCTACGGGGGTCTTACCCTCTACGCCGGACCTTTCGCATGTCCTTCGCCTACACCAACGGTTTCTGACTTGCCTCACAGCCGGCAGACTGCAAAAGAGAACTCCCACAACCCCAACCACGCAACCCCTGCCGGGTATCACACGTGACTGGTTTGGCCTCATCCGGTTTCGCTCGCCACTACTCCCGGAATCACGGTTGTTTTCTCTTCCTGCGGGTACTGAGATGTTTCACTTCCCCGCGTTCCCTCCACACTGCCTATGTGTTCAGCAGCGGGTGACAGCCCATGACGACTGCCGGGTTTCCCCATTCGGACACCCCCGGATCAAAGCTCGGTTGACAGCTCCCCGGGGCCTATCGTGGCCTCCCACGTCCTTCATCGGTTCCTGGTGCCAAGGCATCCACCGTGCGCCCTTAAAAACTTGGCCACAGATGCTCGCGTCCACTGTGCAGTTCTCAAGCAACGACCAGCCACCCACCACCCCAACCCGAAGGCTGAGTTCACTGGGGCCGGCATCGCGAAGGTCCAGACTCACAGTCCGTACCCTCAGATACCCAACAGCGCGCCCGGCCCACTCCATCAATCCCCACGTTCCACGCCGAAGCAGTACTAGTGACAACCAATCAAGTGCGCCGAATAGTCAACGTTCCACCCATGAGCTAACCACCGTCGAACATTTGCCGACGTAGTGGCTCTGGATCTCTTGCGAGATCTAGATGCTCCTTAGAAAGGAGGTGATCCAGCCGCACCTTCCGGTACGGCTACCTTGTTACGACTTCGTCCCAATCGCCAGTCCCACCTTCGACGATTCCCTCCCACAAGGGGTTGGGCCACCGGCTTCGGGTGTTACCGACTTTCGTGACGTGACGGGCGGTGTGTACAAGGCCCGGGAACGTATTCACCGCAGCAATGCTGATCTGCGATTACTAGCAACTCCGACTTCATGGGGTCGAGTTGCAGACCCCAATCCGAACTGAGACCGGCTTTTTGAGATTCGCTCCACCTCGCGGTATCGCAGCTCATTGTACCGGCCATTGTAGCACGTGTGCAGCCCAAGACATAAGGGGCATGATGACTTGACGTCGTCCCCACCTTCCTCCGAGTTGACCCCGGCAGTCTCCTGTGAGTCCCCATCACCCCGAAGGGCATGCTGGCAACACAGAACAAGGGTTGCGCTCGTTGCGGGACTTAACCCAACATCTCACGACACGAGCTGACGACAGCCATGCACCACCTGTACACCGACCACAAGGGGGACCCTGTCTCCAGGGTTTTCCGGTGTATGTCAAGCCTTGGTAAGGTTCTTCGCGTTGCGTCGAATTAAGCCACATGCTCCGCTGCTTGTGCGGGCCCCCGTCAATTCCTTTGAGTTTTAGCCTTGCGGCCGTACTCCCCAGGCGGGGAACTTAATGCGTTAGCTGCGGCACGGACGACGTGGAATGTCGCCCACACCTAGTTCCCAACGTTTACGGCGTGGACTACCAGGGTATCTAATCCTGTTCGCTCCCCACGCTTTCGCTCCTCAGCGTCAGTATCGGCCCAGAGATCCGCCTTCGCCACCGGTGTTCCTCCTGATATCTGCGCATTTCACCGCTACACCAGGAATTCCGATCTCCCCTACCGAACTCTAGCCTGCCCGTATCGAATGCAGACCCGGGGTTAAGCCCCGGGCTTTCACATCCGACGTGACAAGCCGCCTACGAGCTCTTTACGCCCAATAATTCCGGACAACGCTTGCGCCCTACGTATTACCGCGGCTGCTGGCACGTAGTTAGCCGGCGCTTCTTCTGCAGGTACCGTCACTTTCGCTTCTTCCCTGCTGAAAGAGGTTTACAACCCGAAGGCCGTCATCCCTCACGCGGCGTCGCTGCATCAGGCTTTCGCCCATTGTGCAATATTCCCCACTGCTGCCTCCCGTAGGAGTCTGGGCCGTGTCTCAGTCCCAGTGTGGCCGGTCGCCCTCTCAGGCCGGCTACCCGTCGTCGCCTTGGTAGGCCATCACCCCACCAACAAGCTGATAGGCCGCGGGCTCATCCTTCACCGCCGGAGCTTTCCACCACCAGACCATGCGGTCGGTAGTCGTATCCGGTATTAGACCCCGTTTCCAGGGCTTGTCCCAGAGTGAAGGGCAGATTGCCCACGTGTTACTCACCCGTTCGCCACTAATCCCCTCCCGAAGGAGGTTCATCGTTCGACTTGCATGTGTTAAGCACGCCGCCAGCGTTCGTCCTGAGCCAGGATCAAACTCTCCGTGAATGTTTACCCGTAATCGGGTCAACACACACGAGAGCGGAACGAGTGGGCGGAATAAGCCCTCTCGTTCACAGCGTCCTCGCTGTGTGTGCCACCCCGACCGCATGGGCCGTGGTGGGCTTTTCAAAGGAACCTCATCCTCCGGAGTGTTTCCGGTGGACGGGGTATCAACATATCTGGCGTTGACTTTTGGCACGCTGTTGAGTTCTCAAGGAACGGACGCTTCCTTTGTGCCTGTTTCACCAGGCTCTCCGGGCGCTTCCCTTCGGTCTTGCGTTTCCGACTCTATCAGATCCTTGCGGGCCCGATTTTCGCCGGTGCGTTTCCGCCTTTCGGCTTCTTCGCGTTTCCAACCGTACCAGATCCGTTTCCGTCTCTGGCCCCCTGTTGGAGCGGGGTTGGCCGCTTCGCTTTCGCTTTTCGACCTTTCCGACTCTATCAGATCCGTTTCGTTCCGTTGCCGGTCCGAATTCGTTTCCGAATCCCCGTCGAAGGGGGTTCTGCCGGGGTGCGGCTATTCAAGCTGCCGCGCCTTTCGGCGTGATCACTACTTTAGCGGGATTCCTCGTTGACGCATAATCACGTCGCGGTCCGAATTCCGGCATGCCGAAATTGTTCCCGATGAGGGGCCGTGCAGTAGTGGTGTGCCGCGAAGCGGCGGGATGGCTGCCCGGCGCCTGTCGGCCCCGCGGCAACTCGGAGGACACTACACGAGGGGGTGGGGTTGTTCAAACCCGTGCCTGGCATGGGTCATCGGGGTACTTTGGGGGACATGACTACGCATGCGCTCGTACAGCAGTGGTGGCCCGCCTGACGGCGGCCGCCCAGCAGCGCATGCAGGACCACGGCCGCCGCTTCGGCGGCCGTTTGCGTATCTCCCTCTCGTAGCCGGCCGGTGAGGTCGGCGGTCTCGACGCGCACTCCATGGAGGAGTGCAGGAGAGAAGGACGGACGAGATGGCGATGACGGCGGGCGCGGGGACGCGGATTTTCAGCGGGGTGCAGCCGACGGGGCATCTGACGCTGGGGAACTACCTCGGGGCGGTGCGGCGGTGGGCCGAGGTGGACCAGCACCGGGCGGAGGCGCTGTTCTGTGTGGTGGATCTGCATGCGCTGACCGTGGAGCACGATCCGGCGCGGTTGCGGCGGGTCAGTCGGCAGGCGGCGACGCTGTTGCTGGCCGCGGGGCTGGATCCGGAGCTCTGCACGGTGTTTGTGCAGAGTCACGTGGAGGAGCATCTGCGGCTGTCGTATCTGATGGAGTGCACGGCCTCCGACGGGGAGATGCGGCGCATGATCCAGTACAAGGAGAAGGCCGCGCGTGAGCAGGCGCGCGGGGGGAGTGTGCGGCTGTCGCTGCTGACGTATCCGGCGCTGATGGCGGCGGACATCCTGGCGTACGGGACACATGAGGTGCCGGTCGGGGAGGACCAGGCGCAGCATGTGGAGCTGACGCGGGATCTGGCGGTGCGGTTCAACCAGCGGTATGGGGCGACGTTCGTGGTGCCGAAGGCAACGCATCCTGTGGTGGCGGCGCGGGTGAGGGATCTGCAGGAGCCGACGTCGAAGATGGGGAAGTCGCATGCCCGGACGGCGGGGGTCGTCTATTTGCTGGATGAGCCGGAAGTGGTGCGGAAGAAAGTGCTGCGGGCGGTGACGGATGCGGGGCGGGATGTCGCCTATGAGCCGGAGCAGCGGCCGGGGGTGGCGAATCTGCTGAATGTGCTGGCGGCGTGTACGGGGGGCGATCCGCGGCGGCTGGCCGAGGAGTACGACTCGTACGGCGCGCTGAAGAAGGATGTGGCGGAGGCCGTGGTGGAGATGTTGCGGCCGGTGCGGGAGCGGCATGCGGAGCTGGCCGCCGATCCGTCGTCTGTGGATGCGGTGCTGCGGCGGGGTGCGGAGCGGGCGCGTTCCCTGGCCAGGCCGCGGGTGGATGCGGCGTTCGAGGCGGTGGGGCTGCTGCCCGCGGGGTGAGGTGCCGGTGGTCCGGTCCGGGGGCGTGGCGGTCGGCGCGCCCCCGGGGCCGGTCCTCGGTCAGCCGTTGCCGGAGGCCAGTTCGCGGCTGCGGTCGCGGGCGGCCTCCAGGGCGGCGATGAGGGCGGCGCGTACGCCGTGGTTCTCGAGTTCGCGGATGGCGTTGATGGTGGTGCCGGCCGGGGAGGTGACGTTCTCGCGGAGCTTGACGGGGTGTTCGCCGCTGTCGCGGAGCATCACGGCGGCGCCGATGGCGGCCTGGACGATGAGGTCGTGGGCCTTGTCGCGGGGCAGGCCGAGGAGGATGCCGGCGTCGGTCATGGCCTCGACGAGGAAGTAGAAGTAGGCCGGGCCGGAGCCGGAGAGCGCGGTGCAGGCGTCCTGCTGGGACTCCGGGACGCGGAGGGTCTTGCCGACGCCGGAGAAGATCTCCTCGGCGCGGGTGAGGTGTGTGCCGTTGGCGTGGCTGCCGGCGGAGATGACGGACATCGCCTCGTCGACGAGGGCGGGGGTGTTCGTCATGACCCGGACGACGGGGGTGCCGGCGGCCAGGCGCTCCTCGAAGTACGAGGTGGGGATGCCGGCGGCGCCGCTGATGACCAGGCGGTCGGCGGGGACGTGCGGGGCCAGCTCCCGCAGGAGGGTGCCCATGTCCTGGGGCTTGACGGTGAGGATGAGGGTGTCGGCGGACTTGGCGGCCTCGGCGTTGCTGACCGCTTCGACGCCGTAGCGCTCATGGAGCTGTGCGGCGCGTTCCGGGCGGCGGGCGGTGACCAGGAGGTCGGAGGGTGCCCAGCCGCCTCGGATCATTCCGCTGAGCAGGGCTTCGCCGATTTTTCCGGTGCCGAGTACTGCGACCTTCTGGGTCATCGTGCGGGTTCACCTTTCCGCTGCGCTGGGCTTTTCCCGGCCATCCTCGCACCGTGGGGGTTCCGCTTCGGGTTCGGCTGCCCCGCCGTGGGCGGCGTACGGCGTCACTTCGTACGGCGGCGGAGGGTGGCGGCGCCGAGGGCGAGGACGAGGAGGGCGCAGGCGGTGACGATGACCGTGTCGCGGACGAAGTCGCCGGTGATGTCGGGGTGTGCGAGGACCTCGTTCATTCCGTCGACGGCGTAGGACATCGGGAGGGCGGCGGAGAGTGCCTCCAGGGCCGGCTGCATGGTGTCGCGCGGGGTGAACAGGCCGCAGAGCAGCAGTTGGGGCATCAGGACGGCGGGCATGAACTGGACGGCCTGGAATTCGGAGGCGGCGAAGGCCGAGACGAACAGGCCGAGGGCGGTGCCGAGGAGGGCGTCGAGGACGGCCACCAGGAGGAGCAGCCAGGGGGAGCCGGTGACGTCGAGGCCGAGGAGCCAGAGGGACAGGCCGGTGGCGAGGGCGGACTGCACGATGGCGAGCAGGCCGAAGGCGAGGGCATAGCCGCTGATCAGTTCGGCCTTGCCGAGGGGCATGGCGAGCAGGCGTTCCAGGGTGCCCGAGGTGCGTTCGCGGAGGGTGGCGATGGAGGTCACCAGGAACATCGTGATCATCGGGAAGATGCCGAGGAGGGAGGCGCCGATGCTGTCGAACGTCTCCGGGCGGGCGTCGAAGACATAGCGGAGCAGGGCGATCATCACGCACGGGACGACGAGCATCAGCGCGATGGTGCGGGGGTCGTGGCGCAGCTGGCGCAGGACCCGGGCGGCGGTGGCCAGGGTGCGGGACGGGGAGAAGGGCGCGGGGGTGGGGTGCGGTGCGCCCTCGGTCTCCGGTGCGCCCACGGCCTGTGGTGCGCCTTCGGTCTCTGGTGCGCCCTCGTTGTGCGGGGCGCCGTCGGTGTGCGGTGTGGTGGTCATCGCGCCGGCTCCTGGGGAGTGGTGGGGCGCGCCGGTTCCGGTGGCCGGGTGGCCGCCGCCGCGGCCTCGTCGACCAGATGGAGGAAGGCGGCCTCGACGGTGTCGGAGCCGGTGCGGTCACGGAGAGCGTCGGGGGTGTCGCCACCGAACTCCGTCGTCGAGGTGCCCCCGGCGAGCAGGCGGCCCTCGCGCAGCAGGAGCAGCCGGTGGCAGCGCTCGGCCTCGTCCATGACGTGTGAGGAGACGAGGAGGGTGGTGCCGCGGTCGGCGGCGAGGGTGTGGAAGAGGTGCCACAGGTCGCGGCGGAGGACGGGGTCCAGACCGACGGTGGGCTCGTCGAGGACGAGGAGTTGCGGGGCGCCGAGCAGGGCGACCGCGAGGGAGACCCGGCTGCGCTGGCCGCCGGAGAGATTGCCGGCGAGGGCGCCGGCGTGGCGGGTGAGGTCGACGTCCTCGATGGCACGGGTGACGCTCTCGCGGCGGCGGCCGCGGGCGGACCGGCCGGGGTGCAGGACGGCGGCGAAGTAGTCGAGGTTCTGGCGGACGGTGAGGTCGTCGTATACGGACGGGTCCTGGGTGACATAGCCGATGCGGGCGCGCAGCCGGGGGTCGCCCGCGGGGTGGCCGAGGACGTCGAGGGTGCCGGTGACCTTGGCCTGGGTGCCGGCGATGGCGCGCATGAGGGTGGATTTGCCGCAGCCGGAGGGGCCGAGCAGACCGGTGACCCGGCCGCGGGGCACGTCGAAGGCGAGGGCGTCGAGGACGGTGCGGCCGCCCCGGACGACGGTGAGACCGCGGGCGTGGACAGCGGGGTCACGGCCACAATTCATCATGCGATGAATAATCCTCCCGGCGGCGCGGGGACGTCAAGGCCGATGACGAGGCGGGTGGCCGGAAGGAAGCGCACGGGCGGGCGGTTGGGCCATTGGGGTGGTGATCCGGCCAGGCGTGGTGCAGAAGGGGCGCATGGTGGGGATCTACGCGCACCGGCGGGCGCCGTAGTGAAAAGATCCGGCCGTTCTTGGTCGATAACTCCGCGTTTACAGGGTGGTTACAAACCGACTTGCGGTCCTGCGCGCCCGCTTGGACACAATGGGATGACCTGTCCAGCCGCGCCGGAAGGGGCGACGATGGCGAAGATCCGGGTTCGCGGCCTCGGCCGGCTCCTGTTGATCGTCATGGCCGTCCTGCTGGCCTTGCCCATGGGCGCGGATGGTGTGTACGGAGAGCGCGCGACGGCCGCCCCGGCCTCGACCGGCGCCGGCCGTACCGGTTCCCCGGGCACCGCGCCCTGGGCGTCGGACCCCGCCGAGAATGAGGAATCCGGCAGCGACCGCTGCCCACCGCGCCGCGACGGGCGGTCCACGGCCTCGGTGTCCGCGCCGACGCCACCGTTCACCACCGTCTCGACCACCGCACCGGTACGGACCGAGGGCGGGCCGCGCCTGACCGCCCCGCTGACCGGCCGGCGTGCCGTACCCGTGTCGAGATCCGGTGAACTGCCGGTCCAGCACCTCGTCTTCCGCTGCTGAGCGCTCAGAGCTGCCCCCAAGGGCCTCCCCCGGCCCGCGCATCCGACGGATCCAGCCGTCATTTCCCCATGGCGCGCACCGCGCGGCAGTGCGTGGCAGCCGGCGATCGCAGACACCAGTGCAGACGATCGCCGGCCGGCTGCCCGTACCGCCCCGCGTCCGCTCGTGCGTATCCGTGCGTACTTGTGCGCCACCGCATCTCGCACTCGCTGGAGGCATCCCCATGCGTAGGTTCCGTATTGCCCGACAACATCTGTCCCGGCCCTCCATACCGTCACGGGAAACGCTGTCGGTCTGGCGCGCCGATTTCACCTCCTCGCTGGTCGTCTTTCTCGTCGCCGTCCCGTTGTGTGTCGGGGTGGCCGTCGCCTCCGGGGTTCCGGCCGAACTCGGGCTGGTCACCGGAATCGTCGGCGGGTTGCTCACCGGGTTACTTCCCGGCAGCAGTCTGCAGGTCAGCGGTCCGGCCGCCGGGCTGACCGTGCTCGTCTACGAGGCCGTGCAGGAGTACGGGCTCGGCACGCTGGGTGCGCTGGTGCTGATCGCCGGGGCGCTGCAGCTGGTCATGGGGGCGCTCCGGCTGGGGCGCTGGTTCCGGGCCATCTCCGTGGCGGTCGTCCAGGGGATGCTCGCGGGCATCGGGCTGGTTCTGATCGCCGGGCAGTTGTACGCCCTGGTGGACGCCCGTCCGCCGGGCAACGGGCCGGCGAATCTGGGCGGGCTGCCGGACCTCGCGATGGACACCATCGGATCCGACACGGCGCTGGCGGCACTGGCCGTCGGCGCGGGAACCATCGCGCTGCTGGTGCTGTGGCCGAAGTGGCAGCGGGCGGCGCGGGTGCTGCCGGCGCCGCTGGTGGCGGTGGCCCTGGCGACGGTCGCGGTGTTCGTGCTCGACATGCCGGTGGCCCGGGTCGAAGTGGCGGGCCTGCTGGAAGTGATTCAGCCGCCGGGCGGCGCGGACTTCGCGCGGCTGACGGAGGCGGGGGCGGTGGCCGGTGCGCTGGGCACGGTGCTGGCGTTCACCCTGATCGCGTCGGCGGAGTCGCTGTTCAGCGCGGCCGCGGTGGACCGGCTGCACGACGGGCCGAAGACCGATTACGACAAGGAGCTGATGGCGCAGGGCGCCGGCAACACGGTCTGCGGGCTGCTCGGCGCGCTGCCGATGACCGCGGTGATCGTCCGCAGCGCCGCGAATGTGCACGCCGGGGCGCGGACGAAGGCCTCGCGGGTGCTGCACGGGGTGTGGCTGCTGGTCTTCGCGGCGGCGTTCCCGGCGGCGCTGGGCGTGGTGCCGCTCGCGGCGCTGGCGGGCGTACTGGTGCATGCGGGCGTCAAGTTGCTCCCAGTGAAGCAGTGGCGTCCGCTGTGGCGGGAGCACCGGGGTGAGGCCGTGGTGCTCGCCGCGACGGCGGTGGCGATCGTGGCCACCAACATGTTCGAGGGGGTACTGCTCGGGCTGCTGATGGCGGTCGCCAAGTCGGCGTGGGAGACCTCGCACGTCCACCTGGAGATCGTGGGGCTGGACGAGCCCGCGGGCCACGGTGAACCGGCCGTTCTGGGGCCCCGTCGCCCCATCCGCGTACGGGCCCTCGGCAATGCCACCTTCCTCCGGCTGCCCAAGCTGCTCGACCAGTTGGAGGCGTTGCCCAAGGACCGTGAGGTCCAGCTGGACCTGACCGGGCTGCGGCATCTCGACCATGCCTGCGCGGCCGCGCTCGGGGCCTGGGAGGAGCAGCGCCGCGGCCCCGGCGGGACCGCCCGGCAGGAAGCCCCGTCCGTCGCCCCGTAGGACACCTGTGTGAAAAGGGCCGGTGTGGGGACGGAAATGACCGTAAGGTCGGGACGCTGATGTCCGCGGACCCCGGGAGTGCTGTGAACCGCCGGCCTATTCGCAGTTGCGGTGCGACCGCCGCCCTCTCCGTCGCCCTGCTGCTCTCCTCGTGCACCAGCAGTGGTGCACGAGGGGTGGCGGGCAGCGGCGGAGTGGGCGATCCGCTGTTCCCGGCGCTCGGCAACGGCGGCTACCAGGTGCGCCATTACGGGCTCGACCTCGACTACGACATCAAGAGGCGGCATCTGGACGCGACCGCCGAGATCACCGCCGAGGCCACGGCGGATCTGCGGTCCTTCCAGCTCGACCTGCAGGGGCTGCGGGTGACGGACGTCCAGGTCGACGGCGAGGACGCGGAGTTCTCCCGTAAGGGACACAAGGTGATCGTGCGGCCGGAGGAGTCACTCAGGAAGGGCGCGGAGTTCCGTACCCGCGTCGACTACGAGGGCACACCGCAGGAGTTGAAGGACCCGGACAAGTCGACCGAGGGCTGGGTCAAGACCCGCGACGGGGCGTTCGTCGTCGGTCAGCCGGCCGGTTCCATGACCTGGTTCCCCGGCAACAACCACCCCCGGGACAAGGCCACCTACGACTTCACCCTCACCGTGCCGAAGGGCTACACCGCCGTCGCCAACGGGGAGTTGAGGTCGGAGCGGACCGCCAAGGGACGCACCACCTTCCGGTGGCACAACGGCCGGCCGATGGCCAGCTATCTCGCGACGGCCACCATCGGCAGGTTCGAGGTCCACACCTCCCGTACGCCCGAGGGGCTGCCGCTGTATGTGGCGGTGGACCCGGCGGAGGCCAAGGCCAGCAAGGGGCCGCTGGAGAAGCTGCCCGAGATCGTGAAGTGGGAGAGCAAGCTCTTCGGGCCCTACCCCTTCTCCTCCGCGGGCGCGATCGTCGACGACACCCCGAAACGGATCGACTGGCTCGCCCTGGAGTCCCAGACCAAGCCGGTCTACGCGGGGGCGCCGGACACCGCCACCGTCGTGCACGAGATGGCCCACCAGTGGTTCGGTGACTCGGTGACGCCGAAGACCTGGGCGGACACCTGGCTCAACGAGAGCTTCGCGACCTACGCCGAGTGGCTGTGGGAGGAGCGCGAGGGCGGCAAGACCCCGCAGGAGCAGTTCGACGCGCTCTACGACGACACCAAGGACCCGAAGCGCTGGGCCTTCCCGCCGGGCAAACCGGGCAAGGCGAAGAACGTGACCGGCACCCCCGTCTACGAGCGGGGCGCGATGCTCCTCCAGGAGCTGCGCAACGCCGTCGGCGACAAGGCCTTCTTCACGATCCTGCGCGAATGGCCCACCGAGTACCGCTACCGCAACGCCGATGCGCAGGACTTCATCGACTTCTGCCAGGAGCACACGGACGAGGACCTGGAGCCGCTGTTCAAGAAGTGGCTGTACGAGAAGGGGAAGCCGGAGCGGGAGGACTGAGGGGGCGGTGAGCGGGCCGGGGCCGGTTACGCGGGCCGGCCCCTGGACGTCCGTACTACCGTCCCGCCTAGCCGATCCCCGGGATCAGCGGGATGACGCCCGGGCGGCGGGCCGCGAGACGCAGGACGCGGACGGCGTTGCGGACCACCTGTTCCTTGACCCGGGCGGCCGGGCGGCCCGTCAGTACCCGTTCGCGCGGGCTGTCGTCGGCCCGTACCGACTGGATCAGGGCGTCGTGCCGGCCCAGGCTCACGCACTGCACGAAGAAGCCGTACGACAGCGGCCGGGGCGCGGCGCCGCGCAGCTCGGCGGCGATCGCGCCGGCGACGTGCGAGCCCGTGGGCAGCGCGGTGGCGCAGGCCATCCGCAGGGCGCCGGCGCGGGGCGTACGGGCCGCGGCCGCATCGCCCGCGGCATAGATGTCGGGGTGGCTGACCGAGCGGAGCATCGCGTCGACCCGGAGCCTGCCGGTGACCGGGTCGGTGACCAGACCCGCGTCGTGGGCGAGACCACCGGTGGCCCTCAGGGACCCGGCCCACAGCACGGCGTCGGCATCGACACCGTCCGCGTCGGCGATCTGGTGCCCCTCCTCGACGCGGACGCCCAGCCGGTCGAGGACGGTACGGACATGGGCCCGGCCGCGGACCGACAGCCCGCCGCCGATCTCGCCGCCGGTGAGCAGCCGGACCTGCCATGCGGGGTGGGACTCGGCGATCTCGGTGGCCATCTCGATGCCGGTCAGCCCGCCGCCGACCACGGTCAGCGCACCCGGGCCGTCCAGCAGCCGCTTGTGGAGGGCGGCGGCGCTCTCAGCGGTGAAGGCCCTCTCTCCGATGCCGCGCGGGTCGGTGTGGCTGCCCAGCGCGTAGACGAGCCGGTCGTAGAGGAGGGTACGGCCGCTGTCGGTGTGCACGGCGCGGGCGTCCGGGTCGAGGGAGGTGGCGCGGGCGGCAAGATGCTCGATGCCGGTGCCGTGCAGCATCCGGGCCCGGGAGTGGCTCACCTCGGGGCGGCCGGCGGCCAGTTCGTGCAGGCGGACGCGCTCGGTGAACCGGTCGCCGGGGTCGACCAGGGTCACCTGCGCGTACGGGGCGAGCCGGAGTGCGGCCATCGTCCCCGCGTAGCCGCCGCCGAGGACCACGACCCGCCCCCGTGCCGTGCGCCCTCGGGTGCCCCCTCGCTTCGCCACGCTCGTCATGCTGCCTCCTGTGGTCGGTCCGGGGCGCCGCGGTGGGTGGGCGGCGCCGTGAGGGGGACGATGTGGGGTGGTGGAGTGTGACATCGGGGTTGGCGGTGGGGGTGGTCGGTGGGGGTGGTCGGTGGCCCGTCGGCGGGACCCCGGGGCTGCGGGCGGTCGGCGACCGGTTGGCGACTGATTGGCGACCGGCCGGATCACAGCCGGTCGAGGTCCAGGTGGGCGAGCTTGTCGGGGTTGGTGACGGCGTCCACCTCCGTGATCTGCCCGGCGTGGACGGTGAAGGCGAACACCCCGGACTGCTCGCCCGCCGGGTCGACGAAGACCAGCCCGGTGGCGCCGTTGACCTCCGCCAACGCCACCCGCAGCCCCTCCCGTTGGGCGCCACGCGTGACCAGGCCCTGCACGAAGCGGGCCACCTTCTCGCGGCCCAGCACCGGCCGGCGTGCGGCGGACACCTTGCCGCCGCCGTCCGAACGCCAGATGACCTCGGGGTCGAGGACGGACAGCAGCGCCTCGAAATCGCCCCCCATGACGGCCGAGAGGAAGGCCTCGACGGTGCGGCGGTGCTCGGCCCGGTCGACGGTGCGGCGCGGCGCCTCGGCCCGTACGCGCTTGCGGGCGCGGGAGGCCAACTGCCGTACGGAATCCGGGGTGCGGCCGACCGCCTCGGCGATCTCCGGGAAGGGGACCGAGAAGACGTCATGGAGGATGAAGGCGGTGCGTTCGGCCGGGGTGAGCCGTTCCAATACGGTCAGCAGCGCCATCCCGACCGATTCGTCGAGGGTGACCCGGTCCTCGGGGCCGCCCGGGCCCTCGGGGACCGCGCCGCCCAGGGGCAGCGGACCGCCGGTGCCGTGGAGCAGCGGCTCCGGCAGCCAGGGCCCGACGTAGGTCTCACGGCGGGCGCGGGCCGAGCCGAGCAGGTCGTAGCAGATGCGGCTGACGACGGTGGTGAGGTAGCCGCGCGGGCTGGCCACGGTCTGCTCGCCCGGTAGCGCCTGCCAGCGCAGCCAGGCCTCTTGGACGGCGTCATCGGCGTCGGTGACCGTGCCCATGATCCGGTAGGCGATGGCCCACAGCCGTCCGCGCTGCTCCTCGAACTGCGCGAGCCGGTCCCCGGCCGGGCCGTCCGCCACTCGTCCGGGCACACCCGCACCCGTCCCCGTCTCCGTCCCCGCCTTCTGCTCCTGCTCCGTCATCGTCCGCTCCCCTGCTGTCCGTTCCCGTCGGCGCGGCCGTCACCGCACGTACGGCTTCCCGCGTCGGCCCTGCACCCCTTAGGACGGGGCGGGTGGCCGGAGTGTGACAGTCAGGTTGAGCGCGTAGGCCTCCTCGACGATGCCGTCCGGGAAGACGTCGTGCAGGGCGGCCCGCTCGGCGGCGAGGACGGGGGCGGCGGCAGCCGGGCCGATGGCGGAGAAGTACGAGCGGCTGCCCAGCATCGCGAGGTGGGTGTCGAGGGGGACGCGCCGGGTCCAGTGCAGGACCCGGGAGACGGGGCGCAGGCCGAGTCCGAGGCCGCGGATCAGGTCAGCGGCCTCCGGCGCAACGCTGTGGCTGTGGTAGTCCGGCAGGCGGCGGGCGATCCTGGCCTCCTGTGCGGCGGCCCAATTGACGTCCGGGTCGGGGATGTTCCACCACAGGGCGAGCGTCCCGCCGGGACGCAGCACCCTCAGCGCCTCCGGGACGGAGCGGGCCGGGTCGGTCCAGTGCCAGGCCTGTGCGTAGCCGACGAGGTCGAAGCCCGCGTCGTCACGGAACGGCAGCGCGTCGCCGAGGGCGCGGACGAGGGGAATGGCGGGGTGGGCGGTGCGCAGCTCGGTGGCCATGGCGGCGCCCGGCTCCACGGCGGTGACCCGCGCACCGCGCTCGGCCAGCAGCTTGGTCGCGATACCGGTGCCTGCCCCGACGTCCAGCACCCGCGCCCCCGCCAGCGGTTGCCCGGCCAACTCCTCGATCGCGTCGAAGAGCGCCGGTGGGTAGCCGGGCCGGGCGGCGGCGTACTGGGCGGCCACCGCGTCGAAGGCTCGCGCGAGGGTGGCGTGGCGTGGTGGCGTCGCCGACTGCAACGGCTGTGGTGCCAGGGGGAGTTGCTCCTGCTCGGATGGCTGCGGCATACGAGCCATCCTGCCTGGCGGCGAGGGGAGGGTGGGCGGTTTTGCGGGTTGGGGGTGGGGGGTGCCGCGTGGGCCTGGGCTGGTTGAGGCGGTGCGGGTTTGCCGTGGGCTGGCGCCGGTTCGCCTACGGGTTGTGGGTGGGGGGCCGGAGGGGACGCCCGGTAACCCGTCCTCGGCGCGGGCGACGCGGGTCCCAGAGGTTCTTCACCCCGTTGTTCGCTCCGGGTCCTGCGGGCGGCTCACCGGACATCCCCTCCGACCGCCGTACGTGCGCGGCTGACCCGCCATACCGATCACCGTCACGACCAATCCGCGGCACCCCTTGGCAGGACCTGGCCATTCCACCCGCAGATTGGGCGCGGCCGAGGTGAGGGCCGTAACGGACGGTGTCACCGGCCGGCAGTCGGCGACGCTGGACGGTTGGAGGGGATGTACCGGTGCCCGCCCGCAGGACTGGAGCGAACGCCGGGGTACTCAATCGCACGTAGCCGCGTCGCCCGCGCCGAGGACGGGTACCGGTGCGTCCCCTCCGACCCCCGCGGCAACCACACACCCCGCAAAACACCAGCCCCCACCAGCCCGCAGAAGTCAGGCAACGGATCGGCCGCGCCACGCAGGGGCGCGGGGAACTGCGCGACCAGCCACAACCGCACCCGCAGACAAACAACGCCCCCGCAAAGCCCCGCCTCAGCGCCGCCTCTTCGGCCTGGGCTTTCTCGCGGCGGGGTTGCCGGTGCGGTTGCTGCGGCGGCGCTCATGGCGTTCGCGGGCCGCCGCGTACTCGGTGCGGCATAGCTTCTCCCCGGGTGCCTCGATAAGGCTTCGGCAGAAGTAGGCGAGCAGCGAACCGATGAAGCCGATGAACATCAAGCTCTGCGCGGACTTGTCGGCCGCACTCTCGGCGGCCGGGTCACGGCGGCGGACGAAGCCGTCCCAGGTGCGACGGAAGGCCAGGGCACTGCAGATGGCGAAACCGGCGACGACGAGGACGCCGACGAACGGGCCGACGTCGGCGATCTCCAGGCCCTGGAACGCGAAGCGCAGCACGGCCGCACCGGCCGCGGCCAGCGCGAGCGAGCCCACCGCGACGCCGGCCCGGCGCAGACCGTAGCCGCCGTCGTGGTGGAGCCAGGTGGTGCCGAAGAACCGGATGGCCTCCGGCTCGGGACCGCCGGACGCGGTGCCGCCGGGCTCCGGGCTCGCCGAGGGCCGCTGCTCATCGCTCATGGCACCGATTATCCCCGGCGGGCCCGGTCACCCGGCGACCTGTGGTCCCGGGGTGCCCCGCGCCTGGCCGTCGTCCACGGCCCCGCGGCGCGCTCCGTGCCTCAGCTCGTGCAGCGCTGCGCGACCATGCCGCTGCTGCCGGTGCGGACGTAGGTGTCGGAGATGTACTGGCCGGGCGCGATGTTGTCCCAGATGTCCGAGGTGCCGTACGGGCCGCTGACCTTCTCGCCGTACTGCTGGCAGCGGATCTGGATGGTCGCGCCCTCGGCGAGCTGCCGAACGACCGGGTAGTCGGTGCCGGGTCCCTTGCGGACCTTGACGCGGTAGCCGGGCGCGACGGGATAGGTGAGACCGCCCGCCGCGGCGGCGAGCGTCTGGCCGTCGGCCGCTTCCACGGCGCCCTGATGGTCCTGTGTGGTCATTTCGCGTTCCCCCGTTGATGATGACAGTGATGGTGATGGTGCCCGAGGGGCCGCTCGTGCCGCCGCTCGGTGCGGTCCTGCAACGCGCACGCTAGCAAGCCTCGTTCAACTCGTACGTACCATCGACTAGGCTCCGCGCGTCGCACTTGCGACCGAATGGCACGGGTAATGACACGGGGGTGGAACCATGCCATCGCTGCGCGATTCCGGCATCGGCCCGGAAGCGGAGCATCCGGAATACGCCGGCCAATACCGCCTGGAGGCGCGGCTCGGCTCCGGCGGCATGGGCGTGGTCCATCTGGCGCGCTCGTCCTCCGGGCTGCTGCTCGCGGTCAAGGTCATCCATGCCGAATTCGCCCAGGACCCGGAGTTCCGCGGGCGGTTCCGGCAGGAGGTGGCGGCCGCGCGGCGGGTCAGCGGGGCCTTCACGGCGCCCGTCGTGGATGCCGATCCGGATGCCGAACGCCCCTGGATGGCGACCCTCCACATTCCCGGCCCGACGCTCTCCGATCATGTGAAGCGGAATGGCCCGCTGGCGGTCGACGAGGTGCGGCGGCTGGCGTCGGGGCTCGCCGAGGCGCTGCGGGACATCCATCGCGCCGGTGTGGTGCACCGCGATCTGAAGCCCGGAAATGTGCTGCTGGCCACAGATGGGCCGAAAGTCATCGACTTCGGCATCTCGCGGCCCTCCGACAGTGAAATGCGCACCGAGACCGGCAAGTTGATCGGTACGCCGCCCTTCATGGCACCCGAACAGTTCCAGCGGCCGCGTGAGGTGGGGCCGGCGGCGGATGTCTTCGCACTGGGTTCGGTGCTGGTGCATGCCGCCACCGGACGCGGCCCGTTCGACTCGGAGAGCCCGTATCTCGTCGCGTATCAGGTGGTGCACGACGAGGCCGATCTGGCGGGTGTGCCTCCGGAGTTGGTGCCGCTCGTCGAGAGCTGTCTGGCGAAGGATCCGGCGGACCGGCCGACACCGGACGCTCTGATGGAGCTGCTGCGGACGGACACACCCGCGGACGTACCGATCGGAGGCCTGCTGCCGGGCGGTGCCGTGGCAGGCGGTGCCCTGCCGGGCGGTGTCGTGCCTGGCGGTGTCGTGCCTGGCGGTGTCGTGCCTGGCGGTGTCGTGGCGGGTGACGCGGTGCCTTACGGCGCGGCCGCGGGCGAGGCGGTGACGGGTGAGGCGCTCCCCCACGGCGAAGTAGGGGGCACTTCGGCGCCCGGCCGCGTGGTGCCGCCGGCGCGGATACCGGAGCAGCGGCAGCCAGTACAGCGCCGCCCGGAGCAGCCGCAGCCGGTACGGGCCGAGGCCACCCCGTCGCGCACCGAGACCACGCACGTCCGCGCCCCCGCGCCCGTCGACCATCCCGACGGCCTCGGACTCCCCGGACTCCCCGACGATTCCGCCCGCCCCGAGCCCCCGGGACTCCCCACCGCCCCCGCCGACTCCGCCACCCCCCACCACCCTGCCCGCTCCCGCTCCGGCTCTCGCCTCCGTGCCCGCCGCTGGCCTCTCTGGGCCGCCGTCGCCCTCGTCGTCACCGGAGCCGGCACGTACGCGGGCGTCCAGGCGCTGTCCCCGGGCGGCACCGGCCAGGACCCTGCCCTGCAGACCCACCCGTCGCGCAACGGCCGCGCCGACTTCCACCCGTGGCGCACCACCCTCGTCGAGCGTCCCAAGGGCTACGACGCCGAACTGGCGCACTGCACCACCGGTTCCGGCGCCGTCTTCTGCGGTCAGCCCGGCGTACTGGCCGCCCGGCTCGACCCGGACTCCGGCCGGGTGGCATGGCGGAGCAAGGACCGCACCGCCACCGGCAAGAACGCGGCGAAGAAGGCCGTGTCCCGCACGGCACCGGTGCTCTCCGGCGGACTGCTGTACGTCTTCTCCAACGACGGCAGCCGGCTGCTGGCCCTCGACCCGTCGGCGGACGGCGAGGGCGCCACCCGCTGGAGCAAGGACGTCTCCGGGTACGAGGGCGGCGCCAAGGTCGTCGGCAACCGCATCCTGCTGGCCGCGGCGGACGGCACGGTCACCGCGCTGGACAGCACCACCCACCGGCAGCGCTGGCAGAAGCGGTTCCCGGGGCACCAGCTGCCGCTCTTCTCGTCGTTCGGCGACGCGCACACCGCCTACGCGGCCGAGGGCACCCCCGACGGGAAGGCCACCCAGGTCACCGCCATCGACCCGGCCGACGGCAAGGTCCACTGGTCTCGGCGACTGCCCGGGACGCTCGCCGTGGCCGGTTCCGGTGCGTCCGGGGCGCTCTATCTGACCGTCACCGACCCGACGCTCTCGTACCGCACCACCGCCGTCGTCCGCTACGACCCGGCCACCGGGCACAGCCGGCGCCTCAAACTGACCGCGCCGCTGGACGGTGCGTCCGCCGTGGTGCAGGGCGAGTCGGTGTATCTGCTGGCCGAGGGCGGCTCCCTGCAGGCCGTCGGCCGGCATAAGTGGGACACCGAGACCTCGGTCAGCCGGGGCTCGGCGCCGGTGGTGAGCGACGGCCGGCTGTACTTCACCGCGGCGGACGGCCGGCTCCTCGCGGTCGACGCCACATCGGGTGAACTGCTGGGACAGACCCCGCCGCGGATGTCCGGCCGCCACAACGGCTTCGTGGAGACGCTCCCGGCCCCGCGTACGGACGGCCCGGGCGGCCGGATCTATGCGGCGGCCCCGGACGGAACCGTCTTCGCGGCGGCGACGAAGGACCCGGCGGGCTGGTGACGGGAGGGCCCGCCGTCCTGGTGGCAACGGCAGGCGCAGGGCTCGCGCCGGACTCCGGGGACGGCAGCGGCCTCGGACACGGGGATGCCCTTGTCGCAGGCAGGATGCCTGCCGACATGGCACGCCGGAGAGACGTACGGGGCGCGCCCGCTCACCGGGCCGCCTGCTTGAGCACCGCGATGAGCTTGCGCGTCGTCTCCACGTTGCAGCGCCCCAACTCGACCAGGACACGCGGCGGTTCGTAGCCGTACGTCACCGGGTCGACCATCAGTGACGGCAGCACGATCCCGGTGCGCCGCAACACGGCGGCCAGCTCCTCACACACCGCTTCGGCCTCGGCCATCCCGTCCGCCGCCGCCCGTCGTTCCCTCGTCATGAGTGCCCGCTCCCGTCTGCCGTTTCCCTGCGTGAAACCCCGGAGCGCCACTACTGTGCGTGTTCCGGCCTTCACGAGAATGGCCCGGAAAAAGGGCGCGAATACCCCTTGCAGGTGGTATTTCGCCCGCACGCACCGTTAGTTCCACACCTTCCACGGAGGAGGTCGCCATGCCACCGAGGCGAGCGGTCACCGGTCGCAGCCAGGAGCCCCGCAAACGCTTCGTGGAAGAGCTGCGATTACTGCGCGCCCAGAAGGGCGACAGCCTCCGGCAGCTCGGTGACGTACTGGGGTGGGACTGGTCGCTGTTCGGCAAGATGGAGAAGGGCGAGACCCTCGGCGGCCCGGAGGTCGCACAGGCCTTGGACCAGCATTACGGGACGCCGGGGCTGCTACTGACGTTGTGGGAGTTGGCGGCGGGCGACCCTACGCAGTTCAAGGAGCGGTACCGCCGCTATATGACCTTGGAAGCGGAAGCGTTGAGCTTGTGGCACTACGCGGTGAGCGTCCTGCCCGGCACGCTTCAGACGGAGGGATACGCACACGAAGTACTCAAGGTGGGCGGCACGAAGGGCGAAGAGCTGACGCGGCAGGTCGAAGCTCGCGCAGGACGCTGCAAGTTGCTCACGGGTGAAGACGCGCCACCTTTCCGCACCATCCTGTCCGAGGCTGTGTTGCGCACGCCGCTGGACGATGCCGAGGAATGGCGAAAGCAGCTTGAGCACCTGGCGGAAGCGGCCGAGCGCCCGAACCTCACGCTTCAGGTGCTTCCTCATGGCTCCGGGCCGCATGGCTTGGTCAGCACCGATGTGATGTTCCTGCGGCTGCCGGACGGCCGCGCGGTCGCCTATACGGAGAACGCGCACCGTGGCGAACTCATCGAGGAAACAAGTTCTGTTGAGCATCTGCAACGCGCGTACGATGCGATGCGTGACCTGGCGTTGAGCCCGGCCGAATCGCGGAAGTTCGTCATGCGGATGTTGGAGGAAGTGCCGTGCGAGCCATCGACCTGAGCAACATCACCTGGCGCAAGAGCACGTACAGCAACCCGGACGGCGGCCAGTGCATCGAGGTCTCCGACGACCTCCTCACCGCCGCCACCTGGCGCAAGAGCAGCTACAGCAACCCGGACGGCGGCGCCTGCATCGAGGTGGCCGACAACTTCCCCGCCCTCGTCCCCGTACGCGACAGCAAGAACCCCCAAGGCCCCACCCTCACCTTCGAGGCCTCCGCCTGGGCAACCTTCGTCACCGCCGTGAAGAACAGCGAACTCCACGGCGCCTGACGCCTCGCGCCCCTAAGGGACCGGCCCCCGTCGCTCGCCCGCAACGGGGGCCGTCCTCTGTTACGTGCTCATCACATGGCCATTGATTAACGTTCACATAAGTCCCTGAACGTTGCCCTTAAGTGCGCCTTATCCGTGCATTCCGGCCATCGGGCCGGTTCCCGCCCGCCCCTGCCTGCGGAGACACGTACATGAAGCTCAACTTGCACCGTCTGTGGGTCTTCGAGCAGGTCGTGGAGTGCGGGGGGTTCTCCGCCGCGGCGCGGAAGCTCTATATGAGCCAGCCCTCGGTCTCCCAGCATGTGCACAAGCTGGAAGTCTCCTTGCGTACCACCCTCATCGACCGGTCCGGTCCGCGCCTGCGACTGACGGCTCAGGGCGCCGTGCTCCTCCAGTACGCCCAGCGGTTCTCGTCCCTCGCGCAGGAGACGGCGGCGGCCATCGACCAGCTATCGGGTGCCCCTTCGGGGCGCCTCGTAGTGGGCAGCACGGCCACCTACAGCAGCTATCTGCTCCTGCCGATGTTCGGCCGGTTCGCCGAGCTCTTTCCTGGTGTCGAGCGGCAGCTGAGGACCGGCAATACGACGGAGATCACCCGGCAGTTGACGGATGGAGAGGTGCGTCTGGCCGTTCTGCCCGGTGACCGGGCGGGAGTGTCACCGCATTACCGTGTGGAGCCGCTCCTGGAAGAACAGCTACTCCTTGTCGCACACCCGGGGCATCCGCTGGCCGGACACGCGGTGAGTCCGGCCGACCTCGCGCAGCAGCGCTTTCTGTTCCGGGAAGAGGGCTCCGCGACGCGCCGGGCCCAGGATGACGCCCTGGCCCTCTGGGGGCTGCCGCCCTCGCGGTGTCCTGGGGTCACGGGGAACGAGACGCTCAAGCAGGCGGCGGCCGCCGGTCTCGGTATCGCGGTGATGCCGCAGCGCTGCGTGACCCCGGAGCTGCGGGACGGGCATCTGGCGTTGCTCAGGCCCGACCCGGGGCTGCCCGCCTGCACCATCGTGCTGGCCACCGCCCGCGAGACCTCGCTCTCGCCGGCCGAGCAGGAATTCGCTTCGCTGCTCCGCACCAAGGGTGATGCATAAGTGATCGACTATGGCCGCCATACCCTGAAACGGGGTGTTTTCACAGCCGAAGTCCGTTGATGATTCGACCGTCGGCGCAAGGTGGGTCGACGGTCGAATCATCAAGGAACGAACAGGACACGGTGCTGATTGTGAACACTCTCAGATCGAGGGTTCTACGGGTGCGATTCCTGCTGATCGCATTCGCTGCGATGGCATTCACGGCCGGAATGATGTCGCCGCTGGGGGCAGTTCAGGCGCGAGCGGCGGACGGCGAGTGCACGACGGAGCTGGAGTGCCTGGTCGCCTACAGCAAGCTGGAGGCCCCCAACTGGCGGGTGCTGGACATCGGGCGCGGCTGGGGTGGTGACGGTATGGCAGCCCTCGGGAGCGCCTATGTCTACCCCAAGAACGGCAACGGCAGCGACAATCAGAGGTTCCAGTTCCGGAATACCGGCGACGGCAGCTTCCAGATGGTCGTCCGTGACAGCAAGAAGTGCGTATCGAGGGACAGCCCGATTCAGCTGCGCGAGGTGGACTGCGCCAACAACGAGGACCAGAAGTGGTATCTCCAGCCGTCACCGTCCGGCGGGTTCATGATCCGCTCGGTGAAGGATGACATGTGCCTGAATGCCAGGGGCGGGCACTCCGGACAGAATTTCGTCTACCACTCGAACCAGGTGACCACCAACACCTGCGCCCAGGGTGACCAGGCCTCCTTCTTCAGCATCCAGGACATGTCGCTCCCGGAGGAGTCGGGCCACAACACTCAGGCCATGCGGACACTCGCGGCCGAGTACGCGATGACCAAGTGCGACAAGGACAAGTCCTACTGCAAGTGGGAGACCACGCAGCAGGGCGAGGCCGTCCCCGGGAACCCGATATGCCGCGGCAATCCCGTAAAGAACTCGGGGACGGAGCCCGCGACGACCAAGTTCGTCCAGTCGGAGACCAGCATCAACTCCGAAACCGTCGGAGGGTTCATCCAGAATTCCATCGAGTCGGGCGTGGAGCTGTCGCTCGGGAAGTCGGACGTGGCCTCGCTCAAGATCTCGCAGAAGTTCAGCCGGACCTGGCAGAGCAACTATGCCCGCACCACAGGTGAGCAGAAGACCTGGTCGCAGGAGGTGACACCCACTATTCCCGCCGGCCAGTGGGCATGGCTGGAAGAGCGGCCGATGACCCGGAAACTGACCGGGAAGTTCGTCTTCGGCATGAATGACTGGGCGCAGTGGGAGTTCAGCGGCGACAGCAACAACCCGATGGTCGCCAACATCGTTCTCGGTGGCGACGGAAGCAAGAACAACTCGCTGTGGGAGATCAAGACCGGTACGACCCCGCCGGCGAGCTGCTGACAGCCACCTCGTAGCTCCCTTCAAGGGCTGTAGCCGAAAAAGCAAAGCAATGCGAAGCAAAGTGCCGGCGGTCGCATCCCGCGACCGCCGGCACCGTGCTGTGGACTGCTGTGTGCGCCCCGGCTCAGCCCAGCTTGCTCACATCGCGCACCGCGCCCTTGTCGGCGCTGGTGGCCATGGCCGCGTACGCGCGCAGGGCCTGGGAGACCTTGCGCTCGCGGCTCTTGGGGGCGTAGACGCCGCCGAGGGCCTCGCGGCGGGCCGCCAACTCCTCGTCGCTGACGAGGAGTTCGATGCCGCGGTTCGGGATGTCGATGCGGATGCGGTCGCCGTCCTCGACGAGGGCGATGGTGCCGCCGGCCGCCGCCTCGGGGGAGGCGTGGCCGATGGACAGGCCGGACGTGCCGCCGGAGAAGCGGCCGTCGGTGACCAGTGCGCAGGTCTTGCCCAGGCCGCGGCCCTTGAGGAAGGACGTCGGGTAGAGCATCTCCTGCATGCCGGGGCCGCCCTTGGGGCCCTCGTAGCGGATGACGACGACGTCGCCCTCCTTGACCTGCTTCTTCAGGATCTTGTCGACGGCCTCCTCCTGCGACTCGCAGACCACGGCGGGGCCCTCGAAGGTCCAGATGGACTCGTCGACGCCGGCGGTCTTCACGACACAGCCGTCCTCGGCGATGTTGCCCTTGAGGACCGCCAGGCCGCCGTCGACGGAGTAGGCGTGCGCCATGTCGCGGATGCAGCCGCCGGCCGCGTCCACATCGAGGGAGTCCCAGCGCTCGGACTGCGAGAAGGCGGTCGCGGAGCGCTTGCAGCCGGGGGCCGCGTGCCACAGCTCGACGGCCTCGTCGGAGGGGGAGCCGCCGCGCACGTCCCAGGTCTTGAGCCAGTCCTCGATCGAGGCGCTGTGGACGGTGTGCACGTCCTCGTTGAGCAGACCGCCGCGGTAGAGCTCACCGAGGATGGCGGGGATGCCGCCGGCGCGGTGCACGTCCTCCATGTAGTACGTGCCGCCGGGGGCGACGTTCGGGGCGACCTTCGCCAGGCAGGGCACCCGGCGGGAGACGGCGTTGATGTCGTCCAGGTCGAAGCTCAGGCCGGCTTCCTGCGCCGCGGCGAGCAGGTGCAGGATCGTGTTGGTCGAGCCGCCCATGGCGATGTCCAGGGCCATGGCGTTCTCGAAGGCGGCGCGGCTGCCGATGTTGCGCGGCAGGACGGTGTGGTCGTCCTCGTCGTAGTGCCGCTTGGTGATCTCGACGACCGTGCGGCCGGCGTTCTCGTACAGCGCCTTGCGGGCGGTGTGGGTGGCCAGCGTCGAGCCGTTGCCGGGCAGCGAGAGGCCGATGGCCTCGGTCAGGCAGTTCATCGAGTTGGCGGTGAACATGCCCGAACAGGAACCGCAGGTCGGGCAGGCGTTCTCCTCGATGCGGAGGATGTCCTCGTCGGAGATCTTGTCGTTGACGGCGTCGGAGATCGCGTCGACCAGGTCGAGGGTGCGGACGGTGCCGTCGACGAGGGTCGTCTTGCCGGACTCCATCGGGCCGCCGGAGACGAAGACGGCCGGGATGTTGAGCCGCATCGCGGCCATCAGCATGCCGGGCGTGATCTTGTCGCAGTTGGAGATGCAGATCAGCGCGTCCGCGCAGTGCGCCTCGACCATGTACTCGACGGAGTCGGCGATCAGGTCGCGGGAGGGCAGGCTGTAGAGCATGCCGCCGTGGCCCATCGCGATGCCGTCGTCGACCGCGATGGTGTTGAACTCGCGCGCGATACCGCCCGCGGCGTGGATCGCCTCGGAGACGATCCGGCCGACCGGCTGGAGGTGGGTGTGGCCGGGCACGAACTCGGTGAAGCTGTTGGCCACCGCGATGATCGGCTTGCCGAAGTCCTCGCGCGCTACGCCGGAGGCCTGCATAAGGGCTCGGGCGCCGGCCATGTTGCGGCCATGGGTAACGGTGCGGGACCTCAGATCAGGCACGATGGGTCACTCCCTCGGGATCGTCCGTACGACCGCCGGTGCCGGTACCCGGCCCCCTGGCCGCGTACCGGGCGGCGTCATATATCAGCTCCTGTCGAGATTACGCTTCTGATCCAAGATCTGGACAGCCTCTCCGGCATGTGAGACGGCTGACCGTAGTGCGGACAGCGGATCGGGGGGAGTTCTCGCAGGTCGGGGGCTTCGGCGAGCCGATGAGGCGCCTCGGGGGGTGCTTGTCAGGGCTGCGTCAGGGCTGCCAAGCAGGGCTGCGTCACGGCTGGGTCAGATACCGCTGGAGGGTCGGCGCGACCATGGCGATGATCTCCTCCGGGTCCGCGGAGGCGACCGGGTCCATCTTGATCACATAGCGCAGCACGGCGATCCCCATCAGGTGCCCGGCGGCCAGCTGCACCCGGAACTCCGGGTCGGGGACGTCCAGTTCGCCCGCGACCCGCTGGAGCATCCGCCGCTCGATGAGGCCGCGCAGCACGGCCGCGGCGGTGTCGTTGGTCAGCGCCGAGCGCATGATCGCCAGCAGCGGCTGCCGGCTGACCGGGTTCTCCCAGATGCCGAACATGAAGCGGGCCATCCGCTCGCCCACGTCCGCACCGCCGCCCGCGAGGGCGTCCGGCATGGTCAGCGCGGGCGCGAAGGTCAGCTCGATGGCCGCCGCGAAGACCTGCTCCTTGGTGCCGAAGTAGTGGTGGACCAGCGCCGCGTCCACCCCGGCCGCCTTGGCGATACCACGCACCGAGGTCTTGTCGTAGCCGCGCGCGGCGAACTCCGTACGGGCCGCGGCCAGGATGCGGTCCCGGGCGCCGGGACCGGCCTCGGCGGCGGCGCGGGCCGGGCGGCCCCGGCGGCGGGCCGGTGGGGGCGGCGTACCGGGCGCCTCGTCCCGGCCACCGGTCACGAGCCGGGGACCCGGTTCGGCGAGGCCAGATGCAGCCGGGTGAAGGCGAGCGCCTCGGCCAGGTCGGCCTCGCGTTCGGCGGCGGACATCGCCCGCCGGGTGTTGACCTCGACGACCACATGGCCGTCAAAACCGCTCGCGGCCAGCCGCTCCAGCACCGCGGCGCAGGGCTGGCTGCCGCGCCCCGGCACCAGATGCTCGTCCTTGGCGGAGCCGTTGCCGTCGGCGAGGTGGACATGCGCCAGCCGGTCGCCCATCCGCCCCACCATCTCCAGCGCGTCATTGCGCGCGGTGGCGGTGTGCGACAGATCGACGGTGAAGTGCCGGTAGTCGTCGTTGGTGGGGTCCCAGTCGGGCGCGTAGGCGAGCATCTCGCGGTCGCGGTAGCGCCACGGGTACATGTTCTCGACGGCGAATTTCACGTCCGTCTCGTGCGCCATCCGCCACACCCCGCGGACGAACTCGCGCGCATAGCTGCGCTGCCAGCGGAACGGCGGGTGCACGACCACCGTGGAGGCGCCCAGCTTCTCCGCGGCGTTGCGGGCGCGCTGCAGCTTGACCCACGGGTCGGTGGACCAGACCCGCTGGGTGATCAGCAGACACGGCGCGTGGACGGCCAGCACCGGCACGCCGTGGTAGTCCGAGAGCCGGCGCAGCGCGTCGATGTCCTGGCTGACCGGATCGGTCCACACCATGACCTCGACGCCGTCGTAGCCGAGGCGCGCGGCGATCTCGAAGGCCGTCGCCGTCGACTCCGGATACACCGAGGCCGTGGACAGCGCGACCTTCGCATCCGGGATGCGCACCACTGGCTCTGTCACGAAGGACAGCGTACGGGCCGGGGCTGTGCGCGGGGCAGGAGGTCCGGACGGCCGCGCCCCGCCGCCGGGCGCCCGTCCCCATGGGCGGGGAGGCCGGAACGGGCGCTACCGGGGCGACACGGCCGGCGGTGGCGTGACGAGACTCACGCACACCGGGCGCTGCGGACACGCCCTACGGCAAGTGGTCCAGCCGCCGCAGAATGACGCCCTCGCGCAGCGCCCACGGGCAGATCTCCAGCGTCTCGACCCCGAACAGGTCCATCGCGGCCTCGGCGACCAGCGCCCCGGCGAGCAGCTGCCGTGAGCGTCCCTCGGACACCCCGGGCAGCGCCACCCGCTCCTCCGCGGACATCGTGGCCAGCCGCGGCACCCACTCCTCCAGCTTCTTGCGGGTCAGCTCGCGCTGGACGTAGAGGCCCTCGGCGGAGCGCGCGGCGCCCGCGATCCGGGCCAGCTGCTTGAAGGTCTTGGACGTGCCGACGACCTGGTCAGGGGTGCCGTAGCGGCTGAATTCGCTCACCACCTTGGCGATCTCGGCCCGCACCCGGCGGCGCAGCGTGCGGACGTCGTCGGAGTCCGGCGGGTCGCCGGGCAGATCGCCCGCGGTCAGCCGGCCGGCGCCCAGCGGCAGCGACACCGCCACGTCCGGGTCCTCGTCGAGGCCGTAGGCGATCTCCAGCGAGCCGCCGCCGATGTCCAGCACCAGCAGCCGGCCGGCGGACCAGCCCAGCCACCGGCGGGCGGCGAGGAAGGTGAGCCGCGCCTCGTCCTCACCGGAGAGCACCTGCAGCTCGACATCGGTCTCCAGGGCGACCCGGCGCAGCACGTCCTCCCCGTTGGTGGCCTCGCGGATCGCCGACGTGGCGAACGGCAGCACGCTCTCGACGCCCTTGTCCTCGGCCACCTGCAGCGCCTCGTGGATGGTGGCCACCAGGCGCTCCACCCCGGGATCGCTTATCGCCCCGGCCCCGTCGAGGAGTTCGGCCAGGCGCAGCTCCGCCTTGTGCGAATAGGCGGGCAGCGGGCGCGCGCCCGGGTGTGCGTCCACCACCAAGAGATGGACCGTATTCGAACCCACATCGAGGACACCGAGTCTCATACGGGGAAACTTACTGGGCGCGACGTCCGCTCCTGTCGGCGCGGTCCGCACCCGTCGCTCCCCCTTACGCTGGAGTCGTGGCAAAGACGAAAAAGGCGAAGCACGAAAAAGCGCTCAAGAAGGAAGAAAAGCGGCGCGCCCAGGCGGCCGAGGGGCACCGGGCCCCGGCCGACGAGGTCGGGCTCGACTTCGCCCGCGCGTGGGTCACCTTCCCGGACCCGGGCGACGACGAGCAGCTCTTCCGCTGTGACCTGACCTGGCTGACGTCCCGCTGGACCTGCATCTTCGGCAGCGGCTGCCAGGGCATCCAGGCCGGCCGGGCGGACGACGGCTGCTGCACGCTCGGCGCGCACTTCTCGGACGACGACGACGAGAAGCGGGTGGCCGAGCATGTGGCACGGCTCACGCCCGACCTGTGGCAGTACCACGACGTGGGCACCCAGACCGGCTGGGTCGAGGAGGACGAGGACGGCGACCGCCAGACCCGGCGCTGGGAGGGCTCCTGCATCTTCCAGAACCGCCCCGGCTTCCCGGCCGGTGCGGGCTGCTCGCTGCACATCCTCGCGCTGCGCGAGGGCCGCGAGCCCCTGGAGACCAAGCCGGACGTCTGCTGGCAGCTGCCGGTCCGGCGCACCTACGACTGGATCGACCGGCCGGACGACACCCAGATCCTGCAGGTGACGATCGGCGAGTACGACCGCCGCGGCTGGGGCTCCGGCGGCCATGACCTGCACTGGTGGTGCACCTCGGCGACCTCGGCGCACGGCGCGGGCGAGCCGGTCTACGTCACCTACAAGCCCGAGCTGACCGAGCTGATGGGCAAGAAGGGCTACGCCAAGCTCGCCGAGCTGTGCGAGGAGCGGCTGGCGGCGACGCTGCCGATGGCGCCGCATCCGGCGGACCCCCGGCCCCCGAAGAAGTCGAAGAAGCCGCAGAAGCCCCAGGAGTAGGCGCACACCGGGGCCGCCGGGACCAACGGGACCGGCGGCCGCCGGGTGCGCTCAGCGGGCCGGATGCGTCGTGTTCGACGGTGTCGAGGACGGCTCCGGGCCGGTCGGCTTCGGCGTCGGACCCGTCGGCGTGGGCGTGGGCGAGGGGGACGTCGGGGTCGGCGTGGGCGTCGGCTTCGGGCCCGGCGGGGTCGGCTTCGGATGCGGGGACGTCGGACGCTGCGGGCCGGGAGCCGGGCCGGTCACACCATGGCCGTGCATCGTGACGACGGTGCCACCGGGCTCAATGGCGATCCTGGCCCGCCAGTGGCCCGCCGGCTCCCGGTCGTGGTCGATGTAGACCGTGATCGTCGTGGACTCGCCCGGCAGCAGCGTGCCCGCCGTATGACTCATCTGCAGCCAGGCCGCGCCCGCCGACGCCCGCCAGCGCACCGGGGTGCCGCCCGAGGCGCTGAGCGTGAGGACCGTGGTCCGGCCGCGGGGCTCGGCGGCGACGGTCAGCCGGCCGGGGCCCGACTCCGCCCGGCCGCCCGGCCCGCCCGGCCGCTGCGGGGTGCCGTCCGCGCTGATCACCTCGACGGACACATCGGGCGTCCCGTCGCCCGCCTTGAAGCCGGGCCCGGGCGTCGTCCTGGCGTTGCCGGCGTTCTCGTACGGGCGGCCGCCCAGCCGCGGCCCCGGCTCGGTGTCGCTGGCCGTCACCGAGGGCGAGTCGTCCGCCGCCACATCGGTGGCGGGGCCGCCCCGGTACGCCGCCCACAGGGCCAGCACCGGCGCGGCGACCACCGTGGCGACCACGGTGGTGGTCAGCGCCCGGCTGCGCAGCCGGCGCCGGCGGGCCACCCGGTCCTTCGGTGGGCCCACGGGGAATCCGCTGCGGTCATAGCGAGGAGAACCGTTTGCCCCACTCGCCCGGCCGCCGCCTCCCGCACCGGCCACCCCTTCCGCGCGGCCCGACTTGGCGCGCCGGGCCGCGGCCAGCGCGCCGAGCACGGCCTCCATGGGCGCGGTGACCAGCGGCAGGGTGCCCTGGGGCACCGGTGCGGTGCCCGGCCAGGTCCCCGGCGCTGTGGCCCGCTCCGCGGTCCGGCGGCACTCGGCGCAGTCGTCGACATGGCGCACCAGCTCGCGGCTCAGCGCCGCGCCCAGCAGCATCTGGGTGTCGCCCGCCAGCCGCGCGACCTCCCGGCAGCGGCCGGACTCGACGACGGCCAGCGCCGCCCGGGTCCGTTCGACCTCGCAGGACGCGGTGGCCAGCAGGGCGCGGGTGGCGATCGGGTCGGCGCCGAGCACCGCGGCGACCTCGTCCGCCGAGAGGTGGTGGCGCACCGAGAGCTCCAGCGCCTCGCGCTGCTCGGGGGTGGTGCCCGCGGCCTCCGGCCAGGCCAGCGCGGCGAGTTCACGCTGCCGGCGCTCGGCCTCGCGGGCCGCTCCGGGGCCCGGCTTCCCGGCGGCCGGCGCGGTCCGCTCGGCGAGCCGGCGCAGACAGGCCCAGCGGGCCAGCGCGTAGAGCCAGGAGCGGTGCAGCGCCGGGTCGGCGGGGCGGCGGCCGTGGTGCCGCTCGGCGAGCGCGAGCATCTCGCCGAGCACCGCGGTCGCGGCGTCGTGTTCGCACAGCACGGACAGGCAGTAGGTGAACAGCCCGTCCAGATGGGGCTGGTAGCCGTCGCGGCTCCCGTCCGGGGGGCGCGCGGCGTCCGGGCCGGGCCGCTCGGACGGCTGCCGCCGGTTCCGGCGCCGCGCGTCGCCGCGCGACCGGTGTGCGCCGGTGGAGTGCGTGGGGTGCTCGGGCCTGCTGCTCATCACCCCGGCGACGGTAGGCGGATGATGCAGCCCTGCTTGCTCGCGTTGGACACTTTTAACCCTTACGGGTGACCATCTCCCTCAAAAGGGGACACGAATAGCTCTTTACACGGGCGCTGCGCTCCGTATGCGCCACTCGGTCGGCGCAACCGCCGGCCGCGGGCGCCCCCGCACCGGAAGATCGGGCGCCCGCTCCGCGAGAGCTCCCGGCGGCGTTGTCAGACCCCGCCGCTACGGTGACCCCATGGCAACGCGTAAATCGTCGGGCAAGGAGCGTCCCTCCTACCGCTGCACCGAATGCGGCTGGACCACCGCGAAATGGCTCGGCCGCTGTCCCGAGTGCCAGGCATGGGGCACGGTCGAGGAGTTCGGCGGCGCCCCCGCGGTGCGCACCACCGCGCCCGGCCGCGTCACCACCGCCGCCCTGCCCATCGGCCAGGTCGACGGCAAGCAGGCCACCGCCCGCTCCACGGGCGTGCCCGAGCTGGACCGCGTCCTGGGCGGCGGGCTGGTCCCCGGCGCCGTCGCCCTGCTGGCCGGCGAGCCCGGTGTGGGCAAATCCACCCTGCTGCTGGACGTCGCCGCCAAGGCCGCCTCCGACGCCCACCGCACGCTGTATGTCACCGGCGAGGAATCCGCGAGCCAGGTACGGCTGCGCGCCGACCGCATCGGCGCCCTCGACGACCATCTGTATCTGGCCGCCGAAACCGACCTGTCCGCGGTGCTCGGCCATCTGGACACGGTCAAGCCGTCGCTGCTGATCCTCGACTCGGTGCAGACCGTCGCCTCCCCCGAGATCGAAGGGGCGCCCGGCGGTATGGCCCAGGTCCGCGAAGTGGCCGGCGCACTGATCCGGGCCTCCAAGGAACGCGGTATGGCCACCCTCCTGGTGGGCCATGTCACCAAGGACGGCGCCATCGCCGGACCGCGCCTGCTGGAGCATCTCGTCGATGTCGTCCTCCACTTCGAAGGCGACCGGCACGCCCGGCTCCGCCTGGTCCGCGGCGTCAAGAACCGCTACGGCACCACCGACGAGGTCGGCTGCTTCGAGCTGCACGACGAAGGCATCATCGGCCTCGCCGACCCCTCCGGCCTCTTCCTGACCCGCCGCGCCGAACCGGTGCCCGGCACCTGCCTGACCGTGACCCTGGAGGGCCGCCGCCCCCTGGTCGCCGAGGTCCAGGCGCTGACCGTCGACTCCCAGATCCCCTCCCCCCGGCGCACCACCTCCGGCCTGGAGACCTCCCGGGTCTCGATGATGCTCGCCGTCCTGGAACAGCGCGGCCGGATCAGCGCCCTGGGCAAACGCGACATCTACAGCGCGACGGTCGGCGGCGTGAAGCTGACCGAGCCCGCCGCGGACCTCGCCGTGGCCCTCGCACTGGCCAGCGCGGCCAGCGACACCCCCCTGCCGAAGAACCTGGTCGCCATCGGCGAAGTGGGGCTCGCGGGCGAGGTCAGACGGGTCACGGGCGTCCAGCGCCGGCTGTCCGAAGCGGCCCGCCTCGGCTTCACCCACGCCCTCGTCCCCTCCGACCCCGGCAAGATCCCCGACGGGATGCGGGTGCTGGAGGTCGCCGACGTCGGACAGGCACTCAGCGTGCTGCCCAAGCGGGTCCGCCGGGAGGCCCCACAGGAAGAGGGCGCACGCCGGTAGACTTTGCCCTGGTCTCGCCCGTCACCGCAGAATTGCCTGTCGGCCACGTACGCTCCGCTGGTACGTCAACCACAGCATGGGCCGGGCGGCCTGCGGACCGACAGACCTTGCGACGGAGGAGTGCAGTGGCAGCCAACGACCGGGCATCGACTCCCGGCAGGTCCGGTGGCAGTTCCTCCACCGAGAGCCTGATGCGCGCCTCACTGAGCGCCGTCGCGCCCGGTACGGCCCTGCGCGACGGACTGGAACGCATCCTCCGCGGCAACACCGGCGGACTGATCGTGCTGGGCTTCGACAAGACCGTCGAGACCATGTGCACCGGCGGATTCGTCCTCGACGTGGAGTTCACCGCGACCCGGCTGCGCGAGCTGTGCAAGCTCGACGGTGCGCTGGTCCTCGACAAGGACATCACCAAGATCCTGCGGGCCGGCGTCCAGCTGGTCCCGGACGCCTCCATCCCGACGGAGGAGACCGGCACCCGCCACCGCACCGCCCAGCGCGTCTCCATCCAGGCCGGCTTCCCGGTCGTCTCCGTCAGCCAGTCGATGCGCCTGATCGCCCTCTACGTCGACGGCGAGCGCCGCGTCCTGGAGGAGTCGGCCGCGATCCTCTCCCGCGCCAACCAGGCCCTGGCGACCCTGGAGCGCTACAAGCTCCGCCTGGACGAGGTCGCCGGCACCCTCTCCGCCCTGGAGATCGAGGACTTGGTCACGGTCCGCGATGTCACCGCGGTCGCCCAGCGCCTGGAGATGGTCCGCCGGATCGCCACCGAGATCGCCGAGTACGTCGTCGAGCTCGGCACGGACGGCCGGCTGCTCGCCCTCCAGCTGGAGGAGCTGATCGCCGGCGTGGAGCCCGAGCGGGAGCTGGTCGTCCGCGACTACGTCCCCGAGCCGACCGCCAAGCGCTCCCGCACGGTCGCCGAGGCGCTCGCCGAGCTGGACGCCCTCAGCCACACCGAGCTCCTCGAACTCCCCATCGTGGCCCGCGCGCTGGGCTACAGCGGCGCCCCCGAGACCCTGGACTCCGCGGTCTCGCCGCGCGGTTTCCGCCTGCTGGCGAAGGTCCCCCGGCTGCCCGGCACGGTCATCGACCGCCTCGTCGACCACTTCGGCGGCCTGCAGAAGCTCCTCGCGGCCAGCGTCGACGACCTCCAGACGGTCGACGGCGTCGGCGAGGCCCGCGCCCGCTCGGTCCGCGAGGGCCTGTCGCGGCTCGCGGAGTCGTCGATCCTGGAGCGGTACGTCTGACCTGCGCACGGCTCGGGACGGCCTCAGGCCGTGAGCCGGACCCCCGTCACGAGATCGGGGCGGATGCGCAGCACGTGCTCGTGCGGCCGCTCCCGCCGGGGGAGTTCGTCCGGCCGGCTCCACCCCGGGCGCAGCAGGCGCCGGTAGCGCGCCAGCGCGTCGGGGTCGGTGACCAGATGGCAGTAGCCGGTGACCACGACGCTCCAGCCGAGGTGGGTGACGGCGTCGATGGCGTCCGCCTCATAGGCGACGACCACGCCCCCGGCGCCGGCCCACCGGTCCCGGATGGTCAGTGCGGCGCCCTCGTGGGTGCGCAGCACGATGTCGCCGTCGTCCACGAGATGCGGGACGGGGTGGATCGCCGGCAGCGCGTGGCGGGTGAAGACGATCCGGCCCAGGGAGACCGTGCCCAACAGCCGCAGGGCCTCCGCGCGGTGCAGGGCCGCACTGCGGCGCGGCCCCTCGGCGGCTGCCCCGCCCTGCCCGGTGCGGGCCGCGGCGCAGTGCCCGGCCGACGTGTCGTTCACCACCCGCTCCCTCTCGTCCGCACACGCTGACCTGCCCAGTAGACGATCACCGGCCACCGCGCGCCAGGGGCCGTTCGGCCCCTAACGCGCCGCCGCCGGCCTCGGCCGGACCCCGCCGGCGTCGAGCAGCGGGTCGTGGCGGATACGGTCGGCGGGCAGACCGGCCGCGGTCAGCCGGGACACCGTGGCGCCGACCATCGCGGGCGGGCCGCTGACATAGGCGAGGTGACCGGACCAGTCGCCGTGACGGGCCACGGCCTCGGCCACCGGGCCGTACGCACCGGCCGCCGCGCCCTCGTCGAGCACCGTCACCACCCGCAGCCACGGGCGGCAGTCCGCCCAATCCGCCAGCACCCGCGCGTCGTACAGCTCGTCGCGGCTGCGGGCACCGAGGAACAGCTGCACACGGCGGCGCTCCTGGGCGGCCCGCACCGGACGCCCGGCGCCCCCTGGCCGGCGCCCGGCCAGCTCCTCTACCAGCGCCTTGACCGGCGCCCAGCCCGTACCGCCCGCCACCAGCAGCAGATCGCGGCCGAGGGCGTCGTCGTCGAGCGTCATCGTGCCGTTCGCGGGACCCAGCCGCAGGACGTCCCCGACCAGGGTGCGGGTCACCAGGGCCTCGCTCACCCCGCCCTCGCAGGTCTGCCGCACATGCAGCTCCAGCTCGCCTTCCGGCCGGGGTGCGCAGGCGAGGGAGTACGGCCGCCACGCCTGGGGCAGCAGCGGCGATTCGACGGCCGCGTACTGCCCGGCCCGGTAGGGGTAGGGCTCATGGGGCCGTACGCGCAGGACGGCGAGGTCCGGGCGGCGCAGCTCATGGGCGGTCACCGTGGCCTGCCAGTACGGGGGTTCGGCGAGGGTGGCCTCCGCGCCCTCGACCATGGCCGCGACGGCGAACCGCAGCATCCGCACCCAGGCCGCTTCCACGGCGTCGGTCCACCGGCCGCCGGCGGTGCGGCGCAGCGCCACCCGCAGCGCCGCCTCGAACGTCCGGTAGTGCACCGGCCGGACACCCAGTTTCCGGTGGTCGCGGCCGAGGCGGGTGAAGAGCGCCGCCACCTCGTCCGGGTCGTGCAGATTCTCGATCAGATACCGGAAGATCCGGGCGAGATGGGCGCGCTGGAAGTCCATCGACGCGGGGAACAGGCTCCGCAGATAGGGGCGGCGGCGGAACATCTCCGCATAGAGGTGTTCGATCAGCTCGCCGAAGGGGGTCACCAGATCCAGGTACTGGGTGATCAGACGCTGGTCGGCGGCACCGTCATAGCGCGCCGGGCCGGGTAAGTCCGGTTCGGCGGACCGCCTCGGGGACAGCAGCCGGTTGCGCAGCCGCATCGCGTCGTGCCGGGCGAGCAGGGCGTGGTACTCGCCGCCGACGGTGCCGGTGCTGGTGCCGGTGCCGGTGAGGGATTCCATGAACGGGCCTCCTGGGGTGACGGAGGGCGGGGCGGCGCCGCGGACCGCCGTGGAATCCGCCCGTCCGACGGAAAGGGGGCGCCAGTATGGCACCGGACACTTCTCCCCAAACGGCCCCATTCCCCGGGGTCTTTCGGCCCTTTCGCGGCCCCGTTCCGCCACGGCACCCTCGTGCCGGGACGTCCCGTCCCGCATGCCGGACCGCCACCAGAGAGGGACATACTGGATGATCCGTCAGCGGACCGACTGCCGGTATGCCCCGGGCGACAGAGCGAGCACTGCATGAACCAGCACACCCCACCCGGCCCGTTGCGGGTCTTCATCCTCGACGACCACGAGGTGGTCCGGCGTGGGGTGCGCGACCTCCTGGAGGCGGAGGGCGACATCGAGGTGGTGGGCGAGGCGGGCGACGCCCGGCAAACCCTCGCGCGGGTCCCCGCCACCCGCCCGCAGGTGGCCGTCCTGGACGTACGCCTCGGCGGCGGGGCCGGCACCGGCGGTGACCACGAAGGCATCGAGGTGTGCCGGGAGTTACGCGCCCGGATGCCGGAGCTGCCCTGTCTGATGCTGACGTCCTTCGACGACGACGAGGCGCTGTTCGACGCCATCATGGCGGGGGCGGCCGGCTATGTGCTCAAGCAGATCAACGGCTCGGAGCTGGTGCACGCGGTACGCACCGTGGCGGCCGGCGAATCGATGCTCGACCCGCGGGCGGCCTCCCGGGTGATGGCCCGGCTGCGCGGCCCGCGGCAGCACACGCCCCAGGAGCCACCGGCGTCGGAGCTGGACCGGCTCTCGCCCCGGGAACGCGAGGTCCTGGAACTGATCGGACAGGGCCTGACCAACAGGGAGATCGCCCACCGGCTGTTCCTGGCCGAGAAGACGGTCAAGAACCGGGTCTCCGCCATCCTCTCCAAGCTGGGTGTGGGCCGCCGCGTCCAGGCAGCGATGGTCGCCGAACGGCTCCGGGAGCCGGGGGGCTGAGCAACGCGCCGGTGGCGGGACTGGGCGATGCACTGGCAGGGGGACTGCGCGAGGCCCTGGCGGGGGGGGGACTGCGCGATGCATTGACGGCGGGCTGCGCGATGCCCTGGCGGCCTGGGCCCGGGCCCGTTCCTCGGGCCGACAGTGGGACGCCTCCACACCAGACGGGCACCGAGCGGCTGAGCAACGCCCCGACGGCCCGGGCCCGTTCCTCAGGACGGCAGCGGGGCGCTCCACACCAGACGGGTACCGCCGGACGCGGGTGCCCCGACGGTCAGCCGGCCGCCGTACATCTCGGCCCGTGCGCGCAGATTGGCCAGCCCGCCGGTGTGCCGGGCAGCGCCCACCCCCACCCCGTCGTCCGTCACCGTCAGCGTCACCGCGTCGTCCACGGTCAGCACCAGGTCGAGTCGGTGCGCACGGGCGTGCCGGGCGGCGTTGCTCAGGGCCTCCACGGCCACCGCCAGCAGCTGTTCGGCCAGGGCGTCCGGGACGGTGGCGTCCACCGGGCCGTCGATGCGCAGGGAGGGGGCGAAGCCGAGCGTGCCGGTGGCGCCCCGGACGGCCTCGGTGAGGTCGCGGCGCAGGCTCGGACCGCCCCGGCCGTCGCCGGTGGTGCGCAGTCCGAAAATGGTCGAGCGGATGATTTTGATGGTGTCGTCCAGGTCGTCGACCGCGCGGCCGACGCGCTCGGCCGCTTCGGGCCGGTCGATGAGCCGGGTCGCGCTCTGCAGGGTGATACCGGTGGCGAAGAGCCGCTGGATCGCCAGGTCGTGCAGGTCCCGGGCGATGCGGTCGCGGTCGTGGAAGACCGCCAGTTCCTCCGACTCGGCGCGGTGGCGGCCGAGTTCGAGGGCGATCACGGCCTGGTCGGCGAAGCCGGAGATCAAGGTCGCCTCGGTGTCGTCGAACGGGGGCCGGCCCGCCAGCCGGCTCAGCCGCAGCGCACCGCGTCCGCTGTCGATCTGGAGGGGGACGGCGATGGCCGGACCGTGCTCCTCCTTGCTCCCGCCCTCGGTCCCGCCCTCGGTCCCGTCCTCGGTCCCGTCCTCGGTCCCGCCCTCGGTCCCGTCTTCGGTCCCGTCACCCAGGCCGAGCGGATACGCGCGGGGGTCGGACCGGATGTCGGCGCTGACCACCGGCCGGCCGGTGCGGGCGGCCATACCGGGCAGTGAGCCTTCGGCCGGTACGAGCAGACCGGCGATCCGGCCGGCGCCCGCACCGTGCGCCACCGCCACCCGCAGCCGGTCCGGCCCGGATTGGGTCGGCAGGAGCACGGCGGCGCTGTCGGCCCCCGCGACCTCCAGCGCGCGCTCGGCGATCAGCTGCAGCACCCGGTCCGCCTCGGTGCCGGACAGCAGGCTGCGGGTGATCTCGGCGAGCGCCTCCAGACGACGCTCCCGGCGGCGACTCTCGTGGTACATACGGGCGTTGTCGATCGCCACACCGGCCGCGATCGACAGGGTGGTCACCACCGCCTCGTCGTCCGCGTCGAAGGAGCCCCCGCCGCGCTTCTCGGTGAGATAGAGATTGCCGAAGACCTCGTCACGGACCCGGACCGGCACCCCGAGGAAGGTCCGCATGGGGGGATGGCGGTCCGGAAAGCCGTAGCTGTGCGGGTGGCTGCTCAGATCGGTCAGCCGCAGAGGCTCCGGGCGGCGGATGAGCTCACCGAGGATGCCCCGTCCGCAGGGCGTGCGACCGATCTCGGCCATGAGGGCGTCCGACATGCCCACGGGCAAAAACTGCGACAGCCGCTGCCCGTCACCGACCACGCCGAGCGCCCCGTACTCCGCGTCGGTGAGGGTGACCGCCGCCTCGACGATGCCCTGGAGCACCTGCGGCAGTTCGAGCCCGCGCCCCAGACTCATCACGGCGTCGAGCAGACTGCGCATCCGGTCCGGTTCGCGAAGGTGCGGCCCCGGTAAGACCGGATCGTGCTGCGTTGCTTCCGACATGACTGAGCCGCTCCCCGGGTCCCGTACCTGCACAGCAGCGTACGCGAGCGCCAGAAGGGGCCCGGCCCCGCTCGCCACGGCCGGGCGGCCCCCGCGCAGGGCCACCCGGGCCCGTACGAGGGGCTGTTCGGCCCTGGCGCCCCGGCGCACCGGCACCCGACCATGGGTACACCGGGAAGGGCGGCCAGGTCTCCCCCGTGCTCAGCGCCCTTCCCGGCCCACCGGACCACTGGGCCACCTGCCCACCGGCCCGCCCTGCCGCGGCCCGGCCGCCGCGTCAGCCGCGCAACAGGGCTGCCTCCCGCTCCGGGAGCTGCGGAGCCACAGGCTCGGTCGCCACGTCAGCCATGCAGCACACCCGCCTCCCGCTCCGCCGCAAGCCCCACCACCGGCCGGTCCCGGCACTACGGAGCCACGGGCCCGACCGCCACATCAGCCGCGCAACACCGCCACCTCCCGCTCCGGCGCAAGTCCCACCACCGGCCGGTCCGGGCGCTGCGGAGCCACTCCGCCGAGGGACTGCAGCCAGGTCCAGGTGTCGGCGACCGTTTCGGCGACGGGACGGCAACGCAGCCCCGCCGCACGCGCCTTGGACACATCGGTGCTGAAGAACGCGTCCCGCGGCTCGCCGGGCGGCAGCCAGACCGGCAGCTCGATCCACGGCTCGATACCGGCGGCGAGGACATCCTCCGGAGCGGTCCAGCGCAGCTCCGCGTCCGCGCCGGTGGCCTGCACACAGCTCTCCAGGAACTCCCCCATCGTGGCGTGCCCGGCCTCGCTCACCAGGTTGTACGCACCGCCCAGCCCGGCCTCCAGCGCATCGACCGTCCAGACGGCGAGATCCCGGACGTCGATGTACTGCAGCGCCAACTCCCGCGGCCCCGGCGCGAGGACCGGGCCACCGCGGGCGATCCGGCCCAGCCACCACGGCAGCCGCCCGATGTTCTCATACGGCCCGAGGACCAGCCCCGCGCGCAGCAGCAGCGCCCGGTCCCCGAACGCCTCGGTCGCGGCCAGCTCACCGCCCCGCTTGGCCTGCGCATAGTCCTCGGCGTCCGTGGCGTCGGGGGAGCCCGTCACCAGCGGAGCCCGCTCGCCGTACGGGGCACTGGGCGGAGAGGCGTACACCGAACCGCTGGAGACATAGGCATACCTCCCGACCCGCCCGGCCAGCAGCCGCGCCGTGTCCCGCACCGCCGACGGCGCACCGCTCCAGGTGTCGACAACGGCGTCCCACTCGCCCTCCTCCAGGGCAGCGAGCCCCGCCGCGTCCCCCCGGTCGCCGTGCAGCGACGTCACCCCCTCCGGCGCAGCGTGCTTCCCCCGGTGAAACACCGTCACCTGCCACCCCCGCGCCATCGCCGCCTCGGTGACCGCCCGTCCCACGAACTCCGTACCGCCCAGCATCAGTAGCTTCATAACGGCGACTGTGCCGGACGCCGGTGGCCGGGACCAGCGATGCACGCTCTGGGCGGAATCCCTCTGGGCGGAATTAGCGGAGGGGTGGGGTCCGGGTCCGGGGATTCGGGGGCCGGGGGCCGCTGGACGCCGGTCAGCTCGTCACCGGCCCGCTCGTCGCCGACCCGCTCGTCGCCGACCCGCTCGATGCGGGTGATGGGGGGACGCCGGTGACGCGGCCGGGGCCGGGGTCTCCAGTCTGTAACTGCTGCCCGGGGCCCGGCTCACAGCTCGCTCCGTGGCCACAGCCCTCAACTACAGGCCATGGCCTCAACCACAGGCCAGGGCCTCGACCGGCAGAGCCTCAGCCCTCAGCCAGGACGAACGTCGTACGGGCCGCTTCCAACCCCGGCACCTTGGCCTCGATCTCATATTTGCCGGCGGGTACCTTGGCCGAACTCGGCGTGGCGCACTGCGGGCCGCTGGCCCGGCGGTCCCACTCGATGACGCGCTGCACGGAACCCTTCGCCGGCACCTGCAGCAGCGCGGGCTCGGTGCCCGACGGGCAGTCGTTCGAGGCCCAGACCCGGTCGTCGCCCGCGGCGTCGCTGATGGTGAGCACCGTGGCCTTCTGCCCGAGATCCACCTTGCAGGCCGCCCCGGCCGCATTCTCGACCGTCAGCTCGAACTTCGGCCGGGCGCCCGGCGCATAGGAGCGCTTGACGCTGTGCAGCACCAACTCCGCTTTTCCGGAGACACAGTTGGGGAGCGAGGAGCCGGCACTGACGGCGTTCTTGCCGGAGCCCTGACCGATCGGCCCGCCCCCGGAACCGGAACCACCACCGGAACTTCCGCTGCCACCGCCCGCAGCCCCCGAGCCGCCCGAACCGGAGTCCGACCCTTCGTCCCCTACGTCATCGCCCGACTCATCGCGTCCGCCCGGCTTTTGGTCGTTCACCGGACCGCTCGCGGAGGGCCCTGGCGTGATGGACGTCGCGGGGCCGTTACCCTGCGACCCCTTGCCCTCATCGCTGCTCTTGCCGGCGTCGCCGCCCCAGTTGAGGGCCCACACCACCAGGAGGGCGAGCAGGACGACGATGGCCAGCGCAACGGCCCTCCGCCGCCAGTAGATGGAGGAGGGAAGCGGCCCGATCGGATTGCGCAGTGATCCCACGCGGAAACTCTACGAGAGATCGGCCCCCGCACCGGCCAGTACCCGCCGCTTCCGGCTGCAACTTTTCCCATGATCGGCCCGGAGCCGGCCCCCCGACCGCGTTTCCGGCCCCAACGGGCCTGATGCCCGCTAGGTCTCGGTCTGCTCCGCTCCGGCCTTACTTTCGTCAGATGCGCCCCTGCCGATCGTCGGCTGCGGCACAACCGGGCCGGTCCGTACGGTCGTTGATCATGAACAGCACCACTCTCTACCGCGACCTCACCGACCTCGCCCACCACTCCCCCGACTGGCTCCGCACCCTGGCCGGCCTCGGCACCGAGGGCGGGCTGCTGCTCCTGATGGCGATGGCGGTCCCCGTGTGGTGGCGGGCCCGCAGCCATACGGCCCGTTCGGTCGCCCTGGCGGTACTGGTGCCGATATCCAGCGCCGTCGCCTACCTGTTGAGTGAACTCGTCAAGAGCCTGGTGGACGAGGAACGGCCCTGCCGGGCGGTGGCGGGGGCGGCCGCCTCGATCGCACCCTGCCCGCCCGGGGGCGACTGGTCCTTCCCCAGCAACCACTCGACGATCGCCGCGGCCCTGGCCGTCGGCCTCACCCTCGCCTGCCGGGCCACACTCCTGCTCGCACTCCCGGTCGCCCTGCTGACCGGCCTGTCCCGGGTCTTCGTCGGCGTCCACTATCCACACGACGTACTGGCCGGCCTCACCCTCGGCGCAGCGGTGGCGGCCCTGTGCCCAGCACTCCTCGCCCGCCCGACAACCGCCCTGGTGGCACGAATGCGGACCGGACGCTGGCGGGCGCTGGTGGCGGCGTAGCAGTGGGCGCGGCGCCGGTTCCCCCGGGGGCGCGGCCCCCCCGACCGGGGCCCCACCTCCGCGGGGGCTCGCGGAGACACAAGCGCGGGGCCCACTGCCACAGGACCGCGGGGCTCACCCGCAGGATCGCGGCGCCTCACCACCGCGCACCCCACCCCCGCAGGACCGCGCGGCCTAGCCCGCCGGACCGCGGGGCCTCACCCGCAGGACCGCGAGGCCTCACCACCGCGCACTCCACCCCCGCACAACCTCACCGCCTAAGCGGCCTCACCGCCCCGACCACTCCTCCTTGTGGCCGAAGCCCTGGCCGTTGTCGATCAGCCGCAGCCAGTCGGGGCGCAGTTCCCACAGGGTGGTGCGCTCCAGGGCGGCGCGCAGCCGGTCGCTCGCCGTGACGAACGGAAAGCGCTCGACATAGACCTGCCAGCCGGCCGCCCGCTCGGCGCCGGTCAGCGGGCGGCAGCGGCCCCGGCCCTGAAGTCCCGTCAGGCCGCTCCACTCCTGGCCGTCCCGCTGCACCGTGAACGCGACCCGCGCGCCGGGCTCCACGAGCGCCCGGCCGTGCCGCGTCGTGGTAGCGGTGACGAAATACAGCGCGGGCCCAGCACCAACCGCCCCGGCCCCCGCCACACCGGACGCCACACCGGACGCCACCCCTGACGCCCCACCCGACGGCCCACCGGCCTCCACGCCAGCCGCCCCACCGTGCTCTGCGCCCGACGCCGCGCCCGCGGCGTACAGCACCGCGCATGCCTGCGGCCCGTCCTCGTCCACGTACGCGAGCGTCATCGTCGTATGCGCGGCCAGCGCGCGCCGGATCGCCTCTGGGCAGTCCGGACCGGCCGCCCCCGAGGCGCCGCCCACTCCCGCAGCGCCGGCCGGCCCCGCGGCTCCACCTGGTCCCGCGGTGGCGCCCGATCCCGCGGCTCCGCCCACTCCCGCGGTGGCGCCCGGTCCCGCCTCGCCGCCCGTGTCTTCGCCCGAGTCGTCCGCTCCGCTCATCTCCGCCATGCCCACATCCTCGCTTGCCGCCTCCTTCTATTCCAGCAACGATTACGGAGAGTAGCCAGTTCCCGCCGAGGTGTGACCGGGGGTGGCACGCGCCGGTGCCCCACACCGCGCGCCCCTCCCCCGGCCCACCGGCCCGGCCACTAATCCCAGCCCCCGCCCCGCCAGTGGCCCTGCCCACCACCCGATCGCGCCCCCGGCCCCGCAGCGCCCCATCGACCGAGTCCACCCCGCCCCCTCCACGCCATTCCCCTCTCTCCCTTCCCACACCCTCCACACCCCCCTCCAACCACCCCCCATTGGCACCCGGCCGTCCTGCGTGTGGGTGGGCGTGCGGCGGGGCGGGCCCGGTGCGTTTCCTGGGCGACGCCGGACGTGCCAGGATCGGCAGTGCCATGACTTCGACGCCTGTCACCACCACTGCCACGACCGCCGCCGCCGAGACCGCTTCCGCCGCCGACGCGGCCGCGGAAGCCGCCGACGGGACCGCGCTGCACGGCCCGGTCACCGACTGGTTCGACGAGCACGCCCGCGATCTGCCCTGGCGCCGCCCCGAAGCGGGCGCCTGGGGTGTGATGGTGAGCGAGTTCATGCTGCAGCAGACCCCGGTCAGCAGAGTGCTGCCGGTGTACGAGCAGTGGCTGGCCCGCTGGCCGCGCCCCGCCGACCTGGCCGCCGAGGCGCCGGGCGAGGCGGTCCGGGCCTGGGGCCGGCTCGGCTATCCGCGGCGCGCCCTGCGGCTGCACGCCGCCGCGTCCGCGATACAGGAGCGGCACGGCGGCGACGTGCCGCGTGAGCACAGCCAGTTGCTGGCGCTGCCCGGCGTCGGCGAGTACACCGCCGCGGCGGTCGCGTCCTTCGCGTACGGGCAGCGGCATGCGGTGCTGGACACCAATGTGCGGCGGGTGTTCGCCCGCGCGGTGGCCGGCCGCCAGTTCCCGCCGAACGCCACCACCGCGGCGGAGCGCAAGCTCGCCCGTGCGCTGCTGCCCGAGGAGGAGCAGCTGGCGGCGCGCTGGGCGGCGGCCACGATGGAGCTGGGTGCACTGCTGTGCACGGCGCGCACGCCGGAGTGCCACCGCTGTCCGATCGCGGCGCAGTGCGCGTGGCGGCAGGCCGGGTCCCCGGCGCACGACGGTCCGCCGCGCCGCACCCAGACCTACGCCGGTACCGACCGTCAGGTGCGCGGCAAGCTGCTGGCCGTGCTGCGCGAGGCGGTCACCCCGGTGCCGCAGCAGGTGCTGGACGCGGTGTGGGACGAGCCGGTGCAGCGGGCGCGGGCGCTGGACGGGCTGGTCTCGGACGGTCTGGTCGAGCCGCTGGGCGGGGGCCGGTACCGGCTGCCGCTGACATAGCGCGGCTGTCACATACGGATTGAGGAGGCGCGGCTGCTTCGGCGGCCGCGCCTCCTGGCGTGACGGCCGTCCGTCTGATTCGGTGTCACCTTTGGCGCAGCATGACCGAATGGTGCCCCGATACGGCCTGAAGAAGTCCCTCGCGGGGCAGGGTTGCCGTCGTGTCACGGCCGATAGGCCTTGCGGTGGGGGTGCTTCTCCCCCCGGAGTATGACGTGCACAGGCCCGCCGTCCGTCCGAGGTATGACCCCTGGCGCGCTGTTACACAACCGAGGGTTTTCCGTGCACTCGTTGTGGGGCCGACGCACATTACGTCGCAACACCCTCTCCGTAGCGTCTTCCTCGTGCTGGAGATGACCGTCAGCACGGTCAACGTGGGGAAACGAAAGCGGATCGGAGGCGTCGAGATGGCGACCAGCGGCGGCAAGGTACTGGACTTCGAAGAGTACGTTCGTACGCGGCAGGAGGCCCTGCTGCGGAGCGCCCGGCGCCTGGTGCCCGACCCGGTCGACGCTCAGGATCTGCTGCAGACGGCCCTGGTCCGCACCTACGGCCGCTGGGACGGCATCGCGGACAAGTCGCTGGCCGACGCCTACCTCCGCCGCGTCATGATCAACACGCGGACCGAGTGGTGGCGGGCGCGCAAGCTGGAGGAGGTGCCCACCGAGCAGCTTCCGGACGCGAGCGTGGACGACGGCACCGAGCAGCGCGCCGACCGTGCCCTCCTGATGGACATCCTCGGGGTGCTGGCTCCCAAGCAGCGCAGCGTCGTGGTGCTGCGACACTGGGAGCAGATGAGCACGGAGGAGACCGCGGCGGCGCTCGGCATGTCGACGGGTACCGTCAAGAGCACGCTGCACCGTGCGCTGGCGCGGCTGCGTCAGGAGCTGCAGATGCGTGACATCGACGCGCGGATGCTGGAGCGCGGCGAGCGGGAGCGGGAGCGGTGCGCGGCCTGACGGGCGGCGCACGGCACGCGGAACAGGGCACGGAACGCGGCACGGAACACGGCACCACACCAGATACCAGACGAAAAATATCCTTACCGGTGAAAACGGGCAGAACGACAGGTGCCTTACGGCTCCGGGCTCGACACGCGACAATCAGTTCAGGAACAGCAGCGGGATCAGCGGCTGTGCGAGAAGCACGGTGAGCGGGAGCGGATTGTCCAGGAACAGGTTGACCAGGATCGGGTTGACCAGAGGCGGCGCGGCCACGGCAGGAGTGGCCGCCGTCGGCCTTTTGCTGGCCGGATGCAATCCGGGGGGCGAGGGCGTGCGCAGCGAGGGCTCCGCCAGCAGCACCCCCGCACCCAAGGGCCCGGTGAGCAGCTCCCCCAGCCCGGCCTCGACCGCGGACTACAAGAAGGTCGACGCGGTCCAGCTGCTGAAGGACGACCCGAAGGTCGGCCCGATGGTGAAGAAGTCCCTCTACAAGCCCTGCGCCGCCGACGAGTACCCGGTCGAGGTGACCTATGCGTCGCTGACCGGCAGCAAGTCCCCCGATGTCATCGTCAACGTCATGACCTGCGCGGATTCCGTCGGGATCGGCTCGTACGTCTATCGCAAACGCAGCGGTGCGAAGGGCGGGTATGACAACGTGTACACGAACGAGCAGCCGTCGGTCTCCGCCGCGGTCAACAAGGGCGAGCTGGAGGTCTCCAAGCAGACCTACGACACCGGCGACAAGGTGTGCTGCCCCTCCGGTGAGGATGTGATGCCCTACCGCTGGGAGGGCAGCCGCTTCGTCGAGCACGACGGCTATCACACCGACTACAGCAAGACCACCGTCGACGGCGCCACGCCGGACGACGGCACGGGATCGGAGGGTTGAGACAACCGCATGGCCGAGACCCATGTGCTCTTCGTCGAGGACGACGATGTCATTCGCGAGGCGACGCAGCTGGCGCTGGAGCGGGACGGTTTCGTGGTCACCGCGATGCCTGACGGGCTCGCGGGCCTGGAGGCGTTCCGCGCCAACCGTCCCGACATCGCGCTGCTCGATGTGATGGTGCCGGGACTCGACGGGGTCAGCCTGTGCCGGCGGATCCGTGACGAGTCGACGGTTCCCGTCATCATGCTGTCGGCGCGTGCCGACTCCATCGATGTGGTGCTCGGCCTGGAGGCCGGCGCCGACGACTATGTCACCAAGCCGTTCGACGGTGCGGTGCTGGTCGCCCGTATCCGCGCCGTGCTGCGCCGCTTCGGTCACGCCAGCGGCCCGGACCGGGCCGGCGCCGCCGCGGCCGATGCGGACGATCCGGCCGAGGCGGTGCTGCGCTTCGGTGATCTGGAGGTCGACACCGAGGGCATGGAGGTGCGCAAGGGCGGCCAGAATGTCGCGCTGACGCCCACCGAGATGCGGCTGCTGCTGGAGTTCTCCAACGCACCGGGTACGGTCCTCTCGCGCGACCGGCTGCTGGAGCGGGTCTGGGACTACGGCTGGGGTGGTGACACCCGGGTGGTGGACGTCCATGTCCAGCGGCTGCGCGGCAAGATCGGTCAGGACCGGATCGAGACGGTCCGCGGCTTCGGATACAAACTGAGAGGCTGACACCTCCGGTGGTCAGGCTGGCCCTGCGGACGGGGCTGAGATGGAAGCTCAGCGCCGCGATCGCGCTCGTCGGAGCACTGGTCGCGATCGCGCTGAGCCTTGTCGTGCACAACGCCGCCCGGCACTCCATGCTCGACAACAGCCGGGATGTGCAGATCGAGCGGCTCAATTTCACGCAGAGGATCTTCGAGTCCACCAACCGGCTGCAGTTCGGCGCGAAGATCGACGATCCGGCGCTGCCGCCGCCGCTGCGTGACGAGGTCGCCAAGAACAAGCGCGCCACCTACCTCCAGGACACCGGGCAGACCGCCCCCGAGGTGTGGGCGGCCTCACCGCTCAGCAACGGCCGGGTGCTGTCCATGCACGACCGTTTCCCGGACCGTTTCGCCGTCCTGGACGACCTGGACCAGGCGCTGGTCATCGGCTCGACGGCGGTGGTGGTCGGCGGCTGTGCGCTGGGCGTGCTGGTCGGCGGGCGGCTCTCCCAGCGGCTGCGGAAGGCGGCCGCGGCGGCCGGCAAGCTCGCCGACGGCGACACCTCGGGAGGAGTCTCCGTATCCGCGACGAAGGTCGGCGCCGTGGACGCGTGGTTGGATGGGCTTGATCTGGCGTGGACCGTATGGACGCCATCGTTCTCCGGGACATGACGCCGGAACATGCTCGGAGGATGGTGAAGCGGCAGGTCACGCCGTGTCATGCCGGCACCGCACCCAGTCCCTTGGTCTGCCCAAAGAGCTTATAAACAGGCTTCTTTGCGCCGCGGCTCGCCTCCGGCTGGTGCGGGGATGCGGGATGCTGCCTCGATGGGGACCCATGCTGGAGGTGACGCTCAGGCGGCCGGTTCTGCCGGGCATTCTGGCTGGGCAGCGGTTGCTGGGGATTACGTGCGGGCTCCAGGGCCTGCCATCGGCCCAGGACATCGCCCGTCAAAGAGGTGTGCAGGACCCGGCAGGAATGCCTTGATCCGGCGCGCAGCTGGGGACGCGGTTCGACGTTGATCTCGCTGGTGGTTGTTTCCCGGCACGGCAGGCCGCCGATCGAGGTCACCGTCGAGGGCCGGGTGCTGCGGGTGCGCGACCACGGTTCGGGTTTCCCCGAGGCGCTGCTGCGGGAGGGCCCGAGCCGTTTCCGTACGGGCAGCAGCGACCGGGCGGGCCGGGGTCACGGTCTGGGGCTGACGATCGCGGCCGGGCAGGCCCGTGTGCTGGGCGCCCGCCTGACGTTCCGTAACGCCGATGAGCTCACCGATGGTTCGACCGGCGCGGTGTCCGTTCTCTGGCTTCCGGAGAACGCGCCTACGAATACGGGTAGCTTTCCGGTTATTCATCTGCCGGATCGGTAGCCGCTGCGCTTGGTGGGGCTTCCCACGTTGTTGGCTTTCCCGCCGGTCCGCTGCGCTTTGCCTTGGGCCCGCGTTTTCGGCTTTCCCGCCGTGGTGGCTTCTCGCCGTTGCGGGTCCGCTGCGCGGGGCGTGCGCGCGGGTGATGCTTGCGGGTCCCCCGCCGTTGCGCCTGCGGCGGGCCGGGCCGCTGCGCGGGGCTGTCGGGTGCGGTGACGGGCCTCCGGGGCAGGGTGTCCGGACTGCTTCGCTTTACGTCCGGACACCCTGCCCCTCCGGCCCGTCCCCTCCCGTGGGTGGGTGGGGAAAGGCCGGTGGGGGTGCACGTGATCGCTCGCGTGCACCCCCACCGGTCCGATGTGGCTCAGACGGTCTCTGCCACCGCTATTCGGTCCGTCTGCGGGGTCTCGGCCGGTGTGGCCGGGCCGCCGCGGAGCGGGACCTCCTTGAGGAACCAGGCCGCGGCGAAGCCGGCGATGCTGATCACCGCGCCCCACAGGAAGACGTGGTGGGTGCCGGTGGCGACCGCGTGCATGTACGCGTCCTTGATCATCGGCGGGAGCTGGGCCAGCCCCTTCGGGTCCATCTGGGCCCCGCCGCTGGTCATCTTCTCGCCGGCCTTGCCGATCCGTTCGACCATGGTGGCCTGCACCTGGTGGGTGAAGATCGCACCGAGGATCGCGACGCCGAAGGAGCCGCCGATCGTACGGAAGAGGGTGGCCGAGGACGAGCCGACGCCCATGTCCTTCATCTCGACGCTGTTCTGTGCGATCAGCATCGTGGTCTGCATCAGGAAGCCCATACCGGCGCCGAGCACCGCCATGTAGGCGCCCGAGGTGAAGCGTGTGGTGTCGGTGTCCATCAGGGACAGCAGCGTCAGGCCCAGCGTGATCAGCCCGCCGCCGACCACGACGAAGATCTTGTACTTGCCGGTCCGGGTGGTGACCCGGCCCGCGAACAGCGACACCACCATCATGGCCAGCAGCATCGGCAGCAGCAGCAGACCGGAGTTGGTGGCCGAGGCGCCCTGCACGGTCTGCTGGAACAGCGGCAGGAAGGTCATCGACCCGAACATCACAAAGCCGACCAGGAAGCCGATGACCGTGACGAGCGAGAAGTTGCCGTTGCGGAAGATGTGCAGCGGCAGCACCGGCTCGCCGACCTTGCGCTCCACGACCACGAAGAGGGCGAGCGCGACCACGCCGAGAACGCCGAGGCCGATGATCTGGCTGGACAGCCAGTCGTACTCGGTGCCGCCCCAGGTGGTGATCAGCACCAGCGCGGTGATGCCGACGGTGAGCAGCGTGGCGCCGATGTAGTCGATCCGGGTCTGCGACCGCTTCTTCGGCAGATGCAGCACCGCGGTGACCATGATCAGCGCGATCGCGCCGAGCGGCAGGTTGATGTAGAAGCTCCAGCGCCAGCCCAGGTGGTCGGTGATGGTGCCGCCGACCAGCGGTCCGCCGATCATCGCGACGGCCATGACGCCGGCCATCATGCCCTGGTACTTGCCGCGCTCCCGCGGCGGAATCAGATCGCCGATGATCGCCATGACGCCGACCATCAGTCCGCCCGCGCCCAGGCCCTGGACGGCGCGGAAGCCGATCAGCTGCCCCATGTCCTGCGCCATGCCGGACAGCGCGGAGCCGATCAGGAAGATCACAATGGACGTCAGGAAGACGCCCTTGCGTCCGTACATGTCGCCGAGCTTGCCCCAGATCGGTGTCGAGGCGGCGGTCGCGAGTGTGTACGCGGTGACGACCCAGGACAGATGTTCCAGTCCGCCCAGTTCACCGACGATGGTCGGCATCGCGGTGCCGACGATCATGTTGTCCAGCATCGCGAGCAGCATCGCGATCATCAGCGCGAAGAGCACCATCCGTACGCTGGCCGGCTGCTTCTCCTGGCCGCCGCCCGGTGCCGCGTCGGGTCTCCCCTTCTGCACCGAGGTCTGTCCGTCCCCCGTCGGGGTCGCATGCTGCGACTTCCCCATCACTCACTCCCACTTACTTGCCGCCCGGCTAGTTCAGTACAGTGAGGAAGGTAGGCGGCCAACTAGCCGGGCGTCAAGTAAGTTTCTCTGGCGCCCCACAGGGCAGCCCTCTGACCAGTACCGACGACGCGGGAGAGCACCATGAGCACACAGGCGCGCAGGGGAAACACCCGCCAGCGCATCCAGGACGTCGCTCTGGAGCTGTTCTCCGAACAGGGCTATGACAAGACCTCCCTGCGGGAGATCGCCGAGAAGCTCGAAGTCACCAAGGCGGCGCTGTACTACCACTTCAAGACCAAGGAAGACATCGTCATCAGCCTGTTCCAGGACCTGGGCAGGCCGATCGACGAGCTGATCGTCTGGGCCGAGGGGCAGCCGCGGACCCTGGAGACCAAAAAGGAGCTGATCCGCCGCTACAGCGAGTCGCTGCGCTCGGCCGAGCCCCTCTTCCGCTTCATGCAGGAGAACCAGGCCGCGGTGCGCGATCTGAGCATCGGCGAGAGCTTCAAGTCGCGCATGCTGACCCTCTTCGGCCTGCTCAAGGAGCCCGATGCGGAGCTGACGGATCAGGTGCGCTGCATCACCGCACTGTTCTCCATGCACGCGGGCATGTTCTCGATGCAGAACCTGGAGGGCGACCCCGAGGAGAAGCGCAAGGCCATCCTCGAGGTCGCCACGGAACTGGTCACGGCGGCAAACCCGCCGCACCGCCGGCCAGCCCGGCCGGACTCAGCTCAGACGGTGTCGCCGTGAGCCCGCAGGAATCCGGTCGGCTCGATGCCCGACCCGTAGTTGGGGCCGGTGCGGACCTCGAAGTGCAGGTGGGGGCCGGAGGAGTTACCGGTGCTGCCGGACAGGCCGACCTTCTCGCCGGTGCCGACCTGCTGGCCGACGCTCACGTTGATCTGTGACAGGTGCGCGTACTGGGTGTACGTGCCGTTGCCGTGCTGGATCACGATGGCGTTGCCGTACGCCGGGCCGTCGCCGCCACCGTTGGGGCCGGCCTTGACGACGGTGCCGGAGTGCGCGGCCTTGACCACGGTGCCGCTCGGCACGACGAAGTCCTGGCCACTGTGGCTGTGCGACCACATGTTGCCGGCCAGACCGAAGGTCGAGCCCAGGGTGTACTTGTCGACCGGCGTCACCCAGGCGTTGGCCTTCTTGGCCGCGTCCTTCTTCGCCTTGGCCGCGGCGGCCTTGGCGTCGGCGGCGGACTTGGCCTGCGCGTCGGCCTGTGCGGACACGGTCGAACCAACACCCGAGGTGAGGTTCTGCAGACCCGCGTCGGCGGCGGTGGCAATACCGGCACCCAGGGCGGCGGTAACGCCGACACCGGCGGCGACAACGGCGACGCGATTGCGCAGCGCGAGCTTGTTGGAATTGCGGAGAGCGGTGAACTTCGACATGCGGGTTTTTCCTCCAGTGAATTGATTGGTTTCCCGGCTGCGGACCGGGATCGCCATTCCTTGGTAACCCGCCTTCGCCGCCCCGCCAAGGGGCCTTTCTACTAACCCGGCCCGTACGAGAAGCCGGGTGATCGAGGCCCTTGCGTGCCCGCCGAACCTCTGCGCGAAACCCCCAAATACGGACATCTCGCATCGCCACCCCGGCCCGCTATGCACCCCTTGAACAGGCCTTTTCTCCATATGCCGCACGGGCCCCGCAGCCCCCGCGCCGCTCACCCGCCCTCAGCCCCGCCCTCGCCCCCGAAAACCCCCACCGCCGCGGGTCCCGCTTCCCCTAATTTCTTTAGTAGGGCCCAAATCGCCTGTGTGCCATGTCACCGATAACCAAGATCCAACCCCTTTTCGCGCCCCTTTCGGACGCCCGATCCGGGGCCCTGGGCGCTTGTGACGCAGACAACTCACGCCTTTGTGACGTGGCTTACCCGGACTTTGTGACCCCGATTACCCGACCTTTGTGACCCGGGTTACTCGGCCTTTGTGACCGGGGTTACTCGACCCTTGTGACCGGGATTACCCGGCCTCACCAAATGTCCGAATTGAAAGGGAATGGGGGCTGGATATCCGTGACCGCCGCCACACCGTTCCGCGTCCCGCGTCCCGCGCGCACCTGGCCGATCCCCGCCCCACACCCCGACGGCCGCCCTAGCCTGGCCCGACGGCAGCACCGGCCAGGGGGAGGGCGGACCGCACGATGGACCCGTCAGCAGTAGGTGTCCGACTCGCCTCCGGCGTGGTCGCACCGCTCGTCAGGAAGCTCTTCGTCAAGGAAGGGCCGGGCGCCGGTCTGGTGGCGAAGCCCGTACGGATCTCCGGGCTGGTCAGCTTCAAGGGCGAGCGGCGGACCCTGTCCGACAAGGACCTGCGCAAACTCGCGGCGGAGCTGGTGGACCGGGCCGTACGGACCGCCGGGCCCGGCGAGCGCCCCCTGGCCGCGGACGAGGAGCGGGCGGTGGCCGAGGCCCTGGCCACCACGCTGCACGGCCTGGGCGACCTCGACATGGACGACGTCCAGGCCGTCCGCCTGGGCGCCACCGCCCTCGCCGCACGCCTGGAGGCCGCGCGCCCGCACGCCGTCCACGGCCTCTCCCGGGACGCCGAGCTGCTGCACGCCACCCTGCTCGGCACCGCCTGCCTGCACATCGTGCACTTCTTCACCCAGCGGTCGGCCTTCGTCGCCCGCACCCTGGTCCAGCAGAGCAGGAGCCTGGACAGCCTGATCACGCTCATCGACGAGTTCCTGGAGCGGCATCCGTCCCCGCGGGCCGCGGACGCCGCCTTCGAGCGCGGCTACCTCGCGTACATCGCCCGTAAGCACGGCCGGCTGACCATCTACGGCATCGATTTGGCCCACTCCCCGGACCGGTGGCCGCTGGACGCGGCGTACATGAGCCTGGAGGCGACGGCCCCGGCCGCCCGCGAGGTGACCGCTGTCGGCCCCTTCGACGGGGTGGGCGGTCCCGGAGGCGCGCCGCCGGCCCTGGTCCCCGTCCCCGCCGACCAGGCCCTGGCCGGCCGCGACCGCGTCCTGCTGCGCGGTGTCGCCGGCTCCGGCAAGAGCACCCTCGTCCAGTGGCTGGCCGTCTCCTGCACCAAGGCCCCCGGCGAGACGGCCCTCCCCCACCTCTACGGCCGGATCCCCTTCGTCCTCCCGCTGCGCACCCTCGCCCGCGACGGTGCGCCGCTGCCCACCCCTGACCGCTTCCTGGCGTCAGTCGGCTGCCCGGTGTCCGGCTCGCAGCCCGAGGGCTGGGCCGACCGCGTGCTGACCTCCGGGCGGGCGCTGCTGCTGATCGACGGCCTGGACGAGATCCCCGACCGTGAGCGCGAGCTGACCCGCCGCTGGCTGCGCGATCTGACCGACGCCTTCCCGGACAACCTGTGGCTGGTCACCTCCCGCCCCTCCGCCGTACGCGACGACTGGCTCACCGCCGACGGCTTCGGCGAGCTGACGCTGTCCGCCATGAGCCGCGCCGAGGTCGCCGCCTTCATCGGCCGCTGGCACGACGCGGCCCGCTGCGACGCCGAGGAACCCGAACGCCTCGACGCCTACGAGCAGTCCCTCCTGGCCGCCGTGCACACCAAACAGGACCTCGCCCGGCTCGCCACCAACCCCCTCATGTGCGGCCTGATCTGCGCACTGCACCGGGACCGCCGCGGCTATCTGCCCACCGGCCGCAAGGAGCTGTACGACGCGGCCCTCGGCATGCTCCTCTCCCGCCGCGACCGCGAACGCGATATGGCCGCCCCCACGGGCATCGAGCTGAGCGACGAGCCCCAGATCCAGCTCCTCCAGCGGCTCGCCTACTGGCTGATCCGCAACGGGCGCAGCGAACTCGACCGGGAGCGCGCCGAACGCATCCTCGGCGAGGCGCTGCCCGCCGTGCCCGCCGCGGCGGAGCAGGGCGACGCAACGGCCATTTTCCGCCATCTGCTGCTGCGCAGCGGACTGCTGCGGGAACCGGCCCCCGGCGCCGTCGACTTCGTCCACCGGACCTTCCAGGACTACCTCGGCGCCAAGGCGGCCGTGGAGGACGGCGACTTCGGACTGCTGGTGGCGCATGCGGAGGACTCCCAGTGGGAGGACGTGATCCGGATGGCGGTGGCGCATGCGCGGCCGCGGGAGCGGGTGGAGATTCTGCGGGGGCTGATGGAGCGGGGGGACGGCATCGAAGACCGCCGGGCCCGTTTGCGCGTCCACCTTCTGGCCATGGCCTGTCTGGAGCATGCGACGGAGATCGATCCGCGGGTGCGGGACGAGGTGACTGAGCGCGCGGGGGCGATTCTGCCGCCGCGCAACCATGAGGAGTCGCAGTTGCTCGCCGGGGTGGGACCGCTGGTGCTGGAGTTGCTGCCCGGGCCGGAAGGATTGGCGGACGACGAAGCGCAGGAGGTGGTGGCGACCGCCGCGCTCATCGGGTCGGACGCGGCGCTGGAAGTCATGAAGCGCTTCCGGGATCACCCGGCGATCGGCGCTCGTACGCAACTCGCCTCGTCATGGCCGCAATTCGATACCGCCACGTATGCCCGGGAGATCCTCCAGCACCTCGACGCCGAAGTGACCGTCACCGCGACGTCCCACGCCGAACTGCACGCACTCCGGGCACTCGGTCGGCCACGCGTCTCGGTGAGCGGCCCCTTCCTGGCTGCCGAACTCCTCGGCGCCTTGCCACTCGGCCTGATCGAAAGCCTGGACATCAGAAAGAACCCGGAGATCGCCGATCTCGCGTTCCTCCGTGAGTTCCCCTCACTGAAGCGGCTGTCACTCTGGGACTGCCCGGCGGTCGAGAGCGTCACCCCGCTCGCGGATCTTCAGCTCCGCACATTGAGCATCACCGGGCCGCTCGACAAGAACGTCCCGATTCCGCGCGGACTTCATCGCCTGCGCCACGCCCGCACCCTGCAGCTCCACTCGACGCTTCCGCCGGAAGGCTTGGCGACGCTCCCCGCGGATGCCCCGCTGAGCCACTTGGCCCTCAGCCGGCCCGTCGGCGCCGAATTCACCGACATCACATGCTGGCCCCAAATGCGAATCATCCAACTCCGGTTCCTCACACATGACTTCGGCGCGGACCAATGGAGTGCACTGGCGTCACTGAGCGAGCTGGAGGATTTCTCGTTCGGTGTGGCGGAAGAAGGGGTCACCCTGCAGCTGCCGGCCGGTCTTCGGCTTCCACAGGTGACAAGGCTCGGCGTCCTCAACACGAAGCGCCTTCCGATCTCCGATATGAGCCGCCTGCTGAGGTCGGCCCTCCCGGCTTTCCCCGGTGTCCGGAATCTCCAGCTCTACGGCTTCATCGACGGCTCCATCGACCTCTCCCCCGTGGCGGCCCTGCCGGAACTCCAGGAGGTCTTTCTCTCCTACCTCCGCCCGGAACCCGGCCACACCCTCCCTCCACACATCAAACTCACCCGCTACCCCCGCCCCCGCACATAGGCTTACGAGCAGCGCAGGCCCCCAACCCCCCATATTCAGCACCGCAGTTACGGGGAACCCATGGATCCCACGAACATCATCGCCCGCCTCACGCCCCATGCCGTCGCTCCGCTGATCCGCAGGCTCCTGGCCCCCGACGGGCCGGTCGCCGAGCCGGTCGACCGGCCGGTGCGGATCTCCCGGCTGCTCTCCTTCACCGGCGAGAAACCGACCCTCAGCGACAGTGAGCTGCACGGCCTCGCCGCGGCCCTCGTCGAGCAGGCGTCGGCCGGCCGGACGGATGCCGAGAGCGAGGCCGTCGCCGCCGCCCTGGCCCGCACCCTGCACGCCCTCGCCGAGATCGAGATGGACGATCTCGACGCCGCCCGGCTCCTCCCGGCCGAATTCGCCCGGCGCCTGTGCGAGACGGTGCCCGGGGCCACCCGGGAGCTGACGCACGACGGAGTCCGGCTGCACGGGCTGCTGCTGGACGTCGCCGCCCTGCACCTGCTGTACCTCTTCACCCAGCGGTCGGCCTGTGTCGCCGGGACGCTCATCGAGCAGACCCGGACCCTCACCGAGCTGGTCCACGGGCCGAGCGTCGCCGCCTCCTCCGTCTTGCTGCCGCCCCGTACCGCCGACGGCCCCGCCGCCAAGGAGGCCGCCGACGACGAAGCCACCTTCCAGGACGCCGCCTCCCCGCCCCACGCCTCCGGACAGGCCATCGCCTCGCAGGCCACCACCTCCCAGGCCCTCGCCTCCCACGACGCCGCGTTCGAAGCCCGCTACGCCCAGGACACCGCCGCCCTCCACAACCACCTGACGATCTTCGGGATCGATCTGACGCACTCCCCCGACAGCTGGCCGCTGGACGCCGCCTATCTGGGGCTGCAGTGCGAGCCCGTTCCCCAGGACGCCGAGGGCACACCGGACCCCGCCGGGCAGGACGAGCCGCCGCTCCCCGCGGAGCAGGCGCTGTCCGGCCGCGGCCAGGTGCTTGTCCGCGGTGTGGCGGGGTCGGGCAAGACGACCCTGCTGCAGTGGCTGGCCGTCGCCACCGCCCGTGATGAGCTGCCCGAGGCGCTGGCGGGGCTGCGCGGCCGGGTGCCGTTCCTGCTGCCCGTACGCCGCTTCGCCCGTGAGGGGCTCCCCTCGCCGGGCACGTTCCTGAGCGCCGTCGGCCACCGGGACGCCGAGGCGGCGCCGGCGGGCTGGACGGAGCGGGTGCTCGATGCGGGGCGTGCGCTCTTGCTGGTCGACGGGATCGACGAGGCCCCCGAGAGCGAGCGCGAACAGGTGCGCCGCAAGCTCGGCGAATGGACCGTGCGCTACCCGGGCAACGTCTGGGTCGTCACCTCCCGGCCGTCCGCCGTCCCGGGCAGCTGGCTCGCCGGGGAAGGGTTCGGTGAGGTGTCGCTGGCGCCGATGAGCCGCGAGGACGTCGCCGCGTTCATCCAGCGCTGGCACCGTGCCGCGGCCCAGCGGTCGCCGGCCGATCTCGACCGGCTCGGCCATTACGAGCGGACCCTGCTCAATGCCGTACGGATCACCCGCGATCTGGGGCGGCTGGCGACCAATCCGCTGATGTGCGGGCTGCTGTGCGCCCTGCACCGCGACCGCCGGGGCTATCTGCCGCAGGGCCGGAAGGAGCTCTATGACGCGGCGCTGTCGATGCTGCTGGAGCGCCGGGACCGGGAGCGGGCCATGGTCCCCACCGACGGGGTGGAGCTGACCCGGCAGCCCAAGATCCAGCTGCTGCAGAAGCTCGCCCACTGGATGCTGGTCAACGGCCGTTCGGAGATGGACCAGGCGACGGCGGTGGACACCCTCGGCCGGCATCTGCCCGCGATACCGGACGCGGCCCGCCAGGGCGGCCCCGAGGACGTCTTCCGGCATCTGCTCAACCGCACCGGGCTGCTGCGCGAGCCCACCCCCGGCACCGTCGACTTCGTCCACCGCACCTTCCAGGACTATCTCGCCGCCCGCGCGGCCGTGCAGCGGCACGATTTCGCGCTGCTCCTCGACCATGCGCACCACGACGACTGGGAGGACGTCATCCGGATGGCCGTGGCGCTGGCCCGCCCCGATGAGTGCGCGGCGCTACTGGACGGGCTGCTCGCCCCGCATCCCGGTGTACGCGCCGGCGAGGCCCGGCACCGCAAGCTCCTCGCGGCGGCCTGCCTGGAGCACGCCACGGAGCTGGACCCGGCGGTCCGGGCACGGGTGCAGCGCTTCACCCGCTCCATGGTGCGGCCCAGCACCCCGTCCGCGGCCCGTGCCCTGGGCTGGATCGGGCCGATCGTGCTGGAAATGCTGCCCGACCCCACCGAGGTCTCCGACCACGAGGCCTATCTCCTCGCGATCACCGCCACCTCGATCTCCGACGACATGGCGATCGACTATCTGACGGGCCTGCGCGACCGGGCGCATCACGAGGTACGGGCGCAGCTCGCCGGGGCCTGGCGGCGCCATGACACCGCCCGCTACGCCCGCGAGATCATCGCCCACCTCGAACCGGCCGAGCTGTACTTTCCGGTCTCCGACCTGGAGGAGCTGCATGCGCTGCGCCGGCTGGGCGGTCGGCCGCATCTGCGGATCGCCGGGCCTTTCACACCGGACCAGCTCGTCGAGGGCATCGCTCCGGCCGAGGGCCTGACGCGGCTGTGGCTCGCCTACGACCTGGGCGTTTCCATGGAGTGGCTGTCCGCCTTTCCGAATCTGGACACGCTGCGGATCGGCCGCCGTATTCCGCCGGTGCGCGGCGTTCCCGAGGGCATTCGCCTCGTGCAGATGTAGCGTGCGGACGCCTGCCGCGCACCGCGTGAACGGCCGAAAACAGCCTATTGCCAAATACGCGCTGCATTTCCGTTCCGCTAAAGACGGCGGCACCTACAGAACTGCCCCGGAACCGTAAGAAACGATTCCGGGGCAGTGCCGTAGGCGGTTATGCGCGTGCCGCGCTGTGCCGCTCAGGCGTCCTTGCTGAGGTTCGGACCCGAACCGCCGGCCGTGGACTCGATCGGCGGGGCGTCCGGCAGGGCCGACTTCTCCTCGCCGCGGAAGGTGAACTTGGCGGTCTCACCCTCGCCCTCGACATCGACGACCACGATGTGGCCCGGACGCAGCTCGCTGAAGAGGATCTTCTCCGAGAGGGCGTCCTCGATCTCGCGCTGGATCGTGCGGCGCAGCGGACGGGCGCCGAGCACCGGGTCGTACCCGCGCTTGGCCAGCAGCGACTTGGCCTCGCTGCTGAGCTCGATGCCCATGTCGCGGTCCTTGAGCCGCTCGTCCACCTTGGCGATCATGAGGTCGACGATCTGGATGATGTCTTCCTCGGTGAGCTGGTGGAAGACGACGGTGTCGTCGACACGGTTGAGGAACTCGGGGCGGAAGTGCTGCTTGAGCTCTTCGTTGACCTTGTTCTTCATCCGCTCGTAGCTGGACTTGGTGTCGCCCTGGGCCGCGAAGCCCAGGTTGAAGCCCTTGGAGATGTCCCGGGTGCCGAGGTTGGTCGTCATGATGATGACCGTGTTCTTGAAGTCCACGACCCGGCCCTGGGAGTCGGTCAGGCGACCGTCCTCCAGGATCTGCAGCAGCGAGTTGAAGATGTCCGGGTGGGCCTTCTCGACCTCGTCGAAGAGCACGACGGAGAACGGCTTGCGGCGCACCTTCTCGGTGAGCTGGCCGCCCTCTTCGTAGCCGACGTAGCCGGGAGGCGAACCGAACAGCCGCGAGACCGTGTGCTTCTCGCTGAACTCCGACATGTCGAGGGAGATCAGCGCGTCCTCGTCGCCGAAGAGGAACTCCGCCAGCGTCTTGGACAGCTCGGTCTTACCGACACCGGACGGGCCGGCGAAGATGAACGAGCCACCGGGACGCTTGGGGTCCTTCAGGCCGGCACGGGTACGGCGGATGGCCTGGGAGAGCGCCTTGATGGCGTCCTTCTGGCCGATGACGCGCTTGTGCAGCTCGTCTTCCATCCGCAGCAGCCGCGAGGACTCCTCCTCGGTGAGCTTGAAGACCGGGATGCCGGTGGCCGTCGCCAGAACCTCGGCGATCAGCTCCTCGTCCACCTCGGCGACGACGTCCATGTCGCCGGCCTTCCACTCCTTCTCCCGCTTCGCCTTCGCGGCCAGGAGCTGCTTCTCCTTGTCGCGCAGGCCCGCTGCCATCTCGAAGTCCTGCGAGTCGATCGCGGACTCCTTCTCCCGGCGCACATCGGCGATCTTCTCGTCGAATTCGCGCAGGTCCGGCGGCGCGGTCATCCGGCGGATCCGCATCCGGGAGCCGGCCTCGTCGATCAGGTCGATCGCCTTGTCCGGCAGGAAGCGGTCCGAGATGTAGCGGTCGGCCAGGGTGGCGGCGGCGACCAGGGCGGAGTCCGTGATGGAGACGCGGTGGTGCGCCTCGTAGCGGTCCCGCAGGCCCTTGAGGATCTCGATGGTGTGCGGCAGCGACGGCTCCGCGACCTGGATCGGCTGGAAGCGGCGCTCCAGGGCCGCGTCCTTCTCCAGGTGCTTGCGGTACTCGTCGAGCGTCGTGGCACCGATGGTCTGCAGCTCGCCTCGCGCCAGCATGGGCTTGAGGATGCTGGCGGCGTCGATCGCGCCCTCGGCGGCGCCCGCACCCACCAGGGTGTGGAGCTCGTCGATGAACAGGATGATGTCGCCGCGGGTGCGGATCTCCTTGAGCACCTTCTTCAGGCGCTCTTCGAAGTCACCCCTGTAGCGGGAGCCGGCGACCAGGGCACCGAGGTCCAGGGTGTAGAGGTGCTTGTCCTTGAGGGTCTCGGGCACCTCGCCCTTGACGATGGCCTGCGCCAGGCCCTCGACGACCGCCGTCTTGCCGACGCCGGGCTCGCCGATGAGGACCGGGTTGTTCTTGGTACGGCGGGACAGGACCTGCATGACCCGCTCGATTTCCTTCTCGCGCCCGATGACCGGGTCGAGCTTGGTCTCGCGAGCGGCCTGCGTCAGGTTGCGGCCGAACTGGTCCAGGACGAGGGAGGTCGAGGGCGTGCCCTCGGCCGGGCCGCCGGCGGTGGCGGCTTCCTTGCCCTGGTAGCCGGAGAGCAGCTGGATGACCTGCTGCCGCACCCGGTTGAGATCGGCGCCCAGCTTCACCAGGACCTGGGCGGCGACGCCCTCGCCCTCGCGGATCAGGCCGAGCAGGATGTGCTCCGTACCGATGTAGTTGTGGCCGAGCTGGAGGGCCTCGCGGAGCGACAGCTCCAGGACCTTCTTGGCACGGGGGGTGAAGGGGATGTGACCGGACGGAGCCTGCTGCCCCTGCCCGATGATCTCCTCCACCTGCTGGCGGACCGCCTCGAGCGAAATCCCGAGGCTCTCCAGGGCCTTAGCGGCGACACCCTCACCCTCATGGATCAGGCCCAGGAGGATGTGCTCGGTGCCGATGTAGTTGTGGTTGAGCATCCGGGCTTCTTCCTGAGCCAGGACGACAACCCGCCGCGCGCGGTCGGTGAACCTCTCGAACATCGTTAATCGCTCCTCAGAGCGGTCAGGCAGTTAGGGGTCGGTCCCCTCCCTGTCCTTCCGCATGCTAGTCCCGCGGGGCGGGACAGCTCATTCCAACTGCCGACACCCGTCCGGATCACCCCCGCTCCGGCGGGGAAATTTACTGCCGAACAGCTGACATCTGCTCCAACTCGATGGTGCGAGACGATGTTCCCGCAGGCCAGGCATATACGCCCTCTGCCACTACGCCCGTGGCGAACGCGCCCGGTGCCGACACGCCGTTTGCCGTCGGCCCTCAGCCGGGGCGGAACGCCTCGGGCGCCGGTCACACCGTCTCTTCCCACTGAGACTGTCTTACCCGCTGCCACTGACACTCCATGCGGCGCGGGCCGCTTCCATCCGCTACGGGCGAACATCCGCACGCCATCGAATGCACCTCCGCGCCCTCCCGCGGGTGCGGTGCGTATCCATGCCTGCACCCAGCGTAACTTCCTGGATGTGCGGGAGTTGCTCCGGGCATGGCCCGCGTGCTTCCGCGCCCCCGCATTCCCCTCGCCGCCGTGCGCCGGTGGTACGAGGAGGAGCTGGGCTGGCCGTCCACCGGAACGGAGCCGGTGGAGCTGCTGACGGGGCTGCGCTTCGATGTCCTGGAGATGCCGGCCGGGGCGGGAAGTGCCGTACTACGGCGATTGCCGCACACCGGCCCGGTGGCACTCCTTCGGGCCGGATGCGACGGGAATCACGCCAGTGATCGGCCGAAATTGCTCATGCTCATCGCGGCCGGCGGCGCCGAGGAACTCCCGGGAATCCTGGAATGGCTGGAGTGGGGCGCGCTTGTCCCGGATCTCACGGCGCGTGGGACCGGAGACCGGATGCCCGCGCCGGTGTTCCCCACTGGCGCAGCACCGTCATACGGATTCGGTTCCCGGGAGGCCGCGCGATGGGTGCGACCTCCCCGGCCCGGCTACGAGGCGGAGAATTCCCTGCCCACCACGGGGTTGGGAGCAGGAAACGGGGACGATGGGGACGCCCCCGACCTCGTACGACTCGTGAGCGCGGCGGCGACGGAGTGCCACCGTGCCCGGTTGATGCGTGCTGGTAATGCCCAATCGGACCGCGCGTGGGGCGATCAGCCGTTGGCCTTCTCAAATGCCTCACGAATGTCGGCGGGGACACGGCCACGGTCATTGACGTTGTAGCCGTTCTCCTTGGCCCAGGCACGGATCTTCGCGGTGTCCTGGCTGCCACCGGAAGCCGCACCACGCGCCTTGCCACGGCCCGAAGAAGCGCGGCCACCGGTACGGCGGCCCGCCTTCACGAAGTCGGCGAGCGAGTCGCGCAGCTTCTGGGCGTTGCTGTCGGAGAGGTCGATCTCGTAGGACTTGCCGTCGAGAGCGAACGTCACCGTCTCGTCCGCCTCGCCACCGTTGAGGTCATCGACAAGAAGAACCTGAACCTTCTGTGCCACCGGTTTCCCTTTCATCGAATGCGGATTACGACGGAAAGCAAACCGCTTTTCCGGGAAAAACACAAACCCTTGGGTAGGGTTCACTTGCCCACACAGCGGGGAACGCATGCTTCCGTACCCATGAGATAGGGGAGCGATTCGGACATAGAACACTCATCACAGGTGCAGAAGCATCCGGCTGTTACCCAGGGTGTTGGGCTTCACTCGTTCGAGGCCCAGGAACTCCGCAACGCCCTCGTCATAGGAACGCAGCAGCTCACTGTAGACATCACCGTCTACCGGCGCTTCGCCGATCTCCACGAAGCCGTGCTTGGTGAAGAAGTCGACTTCGAAGGTGAGACAGAAAATGCGCCGCACTCCGAGCCAGCTCGCGGTGCGCACCAGCTTCTCTAGGACTTGGTGGCCGACTCCGGACCCCTTCATCCGCGGATCCACGGCCAGGGTGCGCACCTCGGCCAGGTCTTCCCACATGACGTGGAGCGCTCCGCAGCCGACGACCTCGGCGTCTTCGTCGCGCTCGGCCACCCAGAACTCCTGGATGTCCTCGTAAAGCGTGACGGTGGCTTTGTCGAGCAGGATCCCGTCGCGTGAGTAGGCATCGATGAGGCGGCGTACGGCCGGTACATCGCTGGTCCTGGCACGGCGGACGGTGAGGCCTTTTGAATGCGGAGGCATGCCGGGACGCTATCGCCCCTTGCCGGTGGCACTCGCCCCGGGTTCATCCCCTTCGGCGGGCCCGGCTTCACCGGCCCCTTCCGCTGCCGCTTGTGCCGTGCGTTCTTCCGCCGGTGCGGTCTCTTCCGCCTCTTGTGCCTGTTGTTCCGGGTCTTCCGCGGGTTCGTCGATCTGGACCATGCGTACGGCATCGCGCAGGGCCTGTCGCTGTTCCGGCGACATCATGCCGAAGAAGGCGACAAGAGCGGCCGCGGGGTTGTCGCTGGCGGACCATGCCTCGTTCATCAGTGCGGCCGCGTAGGCGGCGCGAGTGGAGACCGCCTCATATCGATAGGCGCGGCCTTCTGCTTCGCGGCGCACCCAGCCCTTCTGGTGAAGGTTGTCCAATACGGTCATGACCGTGGTGTAGGCGATGGACCGTTCCTTCTGCAGATCTTCCAGGACTTCTCGAACGGTGACCGGGCGGTTCCACTCCCAGACCCGCGTCATGACCGCGTCTTCCAGATCACCCAAGCGTCTCGGCACACAAGAACAATAGTGGGAGATGTCGCGTATGCCCGTTGATCTCGTTGCGTTTGGGCCGGAAAAAGGATGTACGACCCGGGACGGTCGATCCCGGGTCGTACGGTGCGCGCGGGCCGCCGAAAGGGCGGCGGGCGGCTCAGGCGCCGTGCGCCGTGGGCTCCTGACCGGCGGATTCGGCGCGCGCCAGGGCCGCGTCCACGGCGGCGTCCTCCTTGGCCTTGTTCGCCCCGCCCTGGCTCTTGATGATCGTCACGATCAGGGCGGTGAAGGCCACGGCCATCACTACGGGCGGGAGCAGCGCTGCGACGTAATCCATGGCGTATGGCCTCCTTTGGGGCGTGAGTGTCCAGAGTACGCAGCGCTCAGGCGGTGCGGCTCTCGGGGGGCGGGGCGGGCTTGCGGCGGGGCGGGAACACCTCGCCCGGTGTGGGGATCGGCCGGTCCCGCTGCGGGCCCTTGGGGCGCGGCGCCGGCGCGGGCTGGGGTTTGCGCTCCGGCTTCGGCTCCCGCTCGGGCTCCGGTTCCCGCCCGCCGCCACGGCCGGCTGAGCGGCCGCCTGGCAGCGCGCGCAGCCGGGTCCGTACGGATTGTTCGGCGAGCTGCTCGCAGTGGCGCAGCAGGGCGCTGCGGCGCTCGGACTCGGCCTTTGCGCCGGACCGCGGCAGTGAGCGCAGGGCGGCGAGATCGTCGGGGCCGGGGACATGGCCCGCTGCCAGCGCCTCCTTGAGCCGCGTGAGGTAGCCGGTGGCCGAGCCGGGCAGGGTTTCGCGGTAGCGGGCGAGGTCGGCGAGGAGGAAGGCGCGCAGCCGGCCGCCTTCGCGGACCGCCTCGTCGACCGCCTCGGCCAGCCGGAGGTATTCCTGGATGTCCTGGGTCCACTCGAGGCCGAGGGCGCCGAGCGGGGCGGGGTGGGACGTCGTCTGCAGGGCATGGGCGAGGGCGCGACGGAGCACACGCAACTCATCGGCGCTGAACGCCATGCCGCCGCGGGTTCCGTTTGGCATTGGCATGTGGCGACTTTACGACCGTTTCCGACAAAAGCCGCTTAATTCGTGAACGGTGGCGCGGCAGCGAGCCGCACCACCGATCGTCCGGCGCGGGAAAAGCTTCCGCGCACCGGGCGGTGTTCCGTCAGGAGCGGGCGATATTCCGCTCGTAGACCAGCCGGAGACCGATGAGGGTGAGCCACGGCTCGTGCTCGTCGATTTCCGATGACTCACCGAGCACCATCGGCGCCAGTCCGCCGGTGGCGATCACGGTCACGTCGTCGGGGTCGTCGGCCAGTTCCCGTGCCATGCGCTGCACCACGCCGTCGACCTGGCCCGCGAACCCGTAGAGGATGCCGGACTGCATGGCCTCCACGGTGTTCTTGCCGATGACGCTGCGCGGGCGGGCCAGTTCGATCTTGCGGAGCTGGGCGCCCTTGACGCCCAGCGCCTCCACGGAGATCTCGATGCCCGGTGCGATCACGCCGCCGACGTACTCGCCGCGCGCACTGACCGCGTCGAAGGTGGTGGCCGTACCGAAGTCGACGACCACCGCGGGGCCGCCGTAGAGCTCGACGGCGGCCAGGGCGTTGATGATCCGGTCGGCGCCGACCTCCTTGGGGTTGTCCATGAGGATCGGCACGCCCGTCTTGACGCCAGGCTCCACCAGGACGGCAGGCACATCGCCGTAGTAGCGGCGGGTGACCTCACGCAGCTCGTGCAGGACGGAGGGCACCGTGGCGCAGATGGAGATGCCCTCGATGCCGTCGCCCAGGTCGTCGCCGAGCAGCGGATGCATCCCCATCAGGCCCTGGAGGAGGACGGCGAGCTCGTCGGCGGTGCGCCGGGCGTCGGTGGAGATCCGCCAGTGCTCGACGATCTCCTCGCCGTCGAAGAGGCCGAGAACCGTGTGGGTGTTTCCTACGTCAATGGTCAGCAGCATGGCGGTCAGCGGTCCTCACGCACGTCGTCGGCCGCGCCCCGGCCACCCTGCCCGTCGTCCTCGTGCAGGTCGAGGCCGATGTCGAGGATCGGGGAGGAGTGGGTGAGCGAGCCCACCGCGAGGTAGTCGACGCCGGTCTCGGCGTAGGCGCGGGCGTTGTCGAGGGTCAGCCGGCCCGACGACTCCAGCATCGCGCGGCCGGCGACCAGGGCCACCGCCTCCCGGGTCTGCTCGGGGGTGAAGTTGTCCAGCAGGATCAGATCGGCGCCCTCGGCGAGGATCGGCGGGATCTGGTCGATCCGGTCGACCTCCACCTCGATCGGCACCCCGGGGAACTCGCTGCGTACGGCAGTGAACGCCGCGGCGACGCCGCCCGCAGCGACCACGTGGTTGTCCTTGATCAGCGCCGCGTCGCACAGCGACATCCGGTGGTTGACGCCGCCGCCGCAGCGCACCGCGAACTTCTCCAGGGCGCGCAGGCCCGGCGTCGTCTTGCGGGTGTCGCGGACCTTGGCCTTGGTGCCGTCGAGCACATCCGCCCAGGCCCGGGTCGCGGTCGCGATGCCGGACAGCCGGCACAGCAGGTTCAGCGCGCTGCGCTCGGCGGTGAGCAGGTCGCGGGTGCGGGTGGTGACGCTCAGCAGCGGGGTGCCGGCCTCGACCCGGTCGCCGTCCTCGACGTGCCGCTCGACCGCGAACTCGTCGGTGCAGACGATGGACAGCACCGCCTCGGCGATCCGCAGCCCGGCGACCGTACCGGCCTCGCGGGCCGTGAAGTCGCCGGTGGCGACCGCGTCCTCGGGGACGGTCGCCACGGTCGTGACGTCCACGCCCTGGTCGAGGTCCTCGTCGACGGCGAGATGCGCGATGTCCTCGACCTGGACGGGGTCGAGTCCGGCGGCCACCAGGAGCGCGGCCAGGTCGGGGTCGAGGCCGCAGGTCAGCGGGTCGATCTCGTACGCGCTCTCGTCGCCGCCGCAGCCGCAGGCGTCGCCGCAGCCACCGCTGGGGCCGTCGCTGCCGGCGGGCCCGCCGATCTGGAGGAGGGGGAGGTCGTCGGGGGTGCTGCTCACGGGGTGGGCTCCGTATTCGGGGAGGTGGGGTGTGCGGTGCGGTCTGTCTTGGCCGGCGGTGGGGTCGGTGGCTACGGGGTGACCGTCGGCGGGAACTCGGCGGTCGCCGTCGTACGCATGGTCAGCGCCCGGTCCGCTTCCAGGGTGATGCGGAAATGACGGCGCCAGGAGGCATCGTCCCGGTCCGGGTGGTCCTCGCGCCAATGGCAGCCGCGGGTCTCCTCCCGGCGCTGCGCCGCGGCGACCAGCACCCGGGCGACGCACAGGAGGTTGGTGGCCTCCCAGGCTTCCACGCCGGGCTCGGGGGCCTTGCGGTCGGCGGGGGCGGCGCTCCCGGTGGCGGTCGCACCGGCCGGTTCGTCACGGCCCGCCGGGCCGGCCGCCGCGGTCGCCTCACGGTGGAGGCGGTCCAGTTCGGCGGCCGCCCGGGCGAGGCTCTCCGCGCTGCGCAGCACGCCGGCGCCGGCAGTCATGATCCGCTGCACGGCCGTACGGGTCTCCGGGGCGAGCAGCGGAAGGGTGGTGCGGGGCGCGGAGGGGGCGGGAGGCGCGGTGTGCTCCGCCGCGTCGTGCGCCGGAGTGCAGGGTGCGTCGCCGGCCGCGGCCTCCGGGGTGTGCGGCGCGGTGATGTCCGCGGCGATCCGCTCCGCGAAAACCAGGCCCTCCAGAAGGGAGTTGGAGGCGAGCCGGTTGGCGCCGTGGACGCCGGTGCAGGCGACCTCGCCGCAGGCGTACAGGCCGGGGACCGTGGTGCGCCCGCGCAGGTCGGTGCGTACGCCGCCGGAGGCGTAGTGCGCGGCCGGGGCGACCGGTATCGGCTCGGTGACCGGGTCGATGCCATGGCTGCGGCAGGCGGCGAGGATGGTGGGGAAACGGGTCTCCCACATCTGGGCGCCGAAGTGACGGCCGTCCAAATACATGTGCTCGACGCCCTGTTCGTGCGCCTGGCTCATGATCGCCTTGGCGACGATGTCCCGCGGCGCCAGTTCGGCGAGTTCGTGCCGGCCGACCATGAAGCGGGTGCCGTCGGCGTCGACGAGGAGGGCGCCCTCGCCCCGTACGGCCTCGGAGATCAGCGGCTGCTGGCCTTCCGCTTCCGGCCCCAAATACAGGACGGTGGGGTGGAATTGGACGAATTCCAGGTCGGAGATCTCGGCGCCGGCGCGCAGCGCCAGGGCCACCCCGTCGCCGGTGGAGACCGGCGGGTTGGTGGTCGCGGAGAAGACCTGCCCCATACCGCCGGTGGCGAGCACCACCGCCGGGGCGTGGACGGCCCCGACGCCGTCGTGCTGGCCCTCGCCCATGACGTGCAGGGTGACACCGGCCGTGCGGCCCTCGGTGTCCGTGAGCAGATCGAGGACCAGGGCGTTCTCGATGGTGCGCAGCCCGGCGGCGCGGACCGCCTCGACGAGCGCACGGGAGATCTCGGCCCCGGTGGCGTCGCCGCCGGCGTGCGCGATACGACGGCGGTGGTGGCCGCCCTCGCGGGTGAGCGCTATCTCGTCGCTGCCCGGTGCGGTGTCGAAGCGGGCACCGGTGCCGATCAGCCGGTGGACGGCATCCGGGCCTTCGGTGACCAGGGTGCGTACGGCGCTCTCGTCGCAGAGTCCGGCGCCCGCCACGAGGGTGTCGGCCAGATGCTGCTCCGGGGTGTCGCCGTCGCCGAGCGCGGCCGCGACCCCGCCCTGTGCCCAGCGCGTGGAGCCGTCGTCCAGACGGGCCTTGGTGACGACGACGGTCCGCCGGCCGGCCGCGGCGCAGCGCAGCGCGGCGGTCAGCCCGGCCACACCGGAGCCCACCACGACGACATCCGCTTCGATGGACCATCCGGGGGCGGGGGCGCTCAGACGTATGCCGGTGCCTGCTGCGGGGCCGGGTCCGGTGGCTGTTCCGGTGGCGGTCATCGGGTCGCTCCGAGGGGGCCTTGGGGGGTGGTGGGAGGCGTGGCGGGTGCGGCGGCAGCGGGGCCGTCCGGCGTGGTGGCGTCCGAAGAGGCGGCGTCCGTGAGGGTGCCGCCCTGGTGGGCGGCGGTCGGTCCGGCTCGCCCGGCTCCGAAGACGAGACGGATGTTGTCGATCAGCCGGGTGGTGCCGACCTTGGCGGCGACCGCGAGGATGGCCTCGCCCTCGTAGGCGTCCGGGATCTCGGTGAAGTCGGACGGGTCGACGAGCGCCAGGTAGTCGAGGGTGAGCGGCGGGTCGAGCCGGGCGGCGTCGTCGAGTACCGCGCGGGCCGCGGCGCGCGCCACGGACGGGCCGTGCGGGAGGCCCGCGGCGGCGTAGGCGACGGCGTGGGCGTCGGCGGCGGCCCGGTCCTCGCCGAGGGCGGCCAGCGCCGCGGCACGGTCCTGCGCCGGGTGGCCCGTGGAGGCGGCGCGGGCGCGCAGCGCCTCTTCGGCGGCGAGCCGGTCGCGGGCCGCGAACAGCGCCGCCGACAGCGCGAGCGCGGTGCGCCGCTCCGGGGCGGAGAGGTAGCGGTTACGGCTGGAGAGGGCGAGGCCGTCCTCCTCGCGCACCGTGGGGACCCCGATGATCTCGACGGGGAAGTTGAGGTCGGCGGCCATCCGTGTGATGACCGCGAGCTGCTGGGCGTCCTTCTGCCCGTAGAAGGCGATGTCCGGTGCGGTCAGATGCAGCAGCTTGGCGACGACGGTCAGCACCCCGTCGAAGTGCCCGGGGCGGCTGGCGCCTTCCAGGAGGGTGCCCATGGGGCCCGCGGTGATCCGGATCTGCGGTTCTCCGCCCGGGTAGACCTCGTCGGCGGACGGGGCGAAGACGACGTCCGCGCCCGCGGCGGCCGCCAGCTCCCTGTCCGCGTCCAGGGTGCGCGGATAGCGGTCGAGGTCCTCGCCCGCCCCGAACTGCAGCGGGTTGACGAAGACCGTGACGACGACCTGGCCCCGCGGGCCGACCCGGCGACGGGCGGCGCGGACCAAGGTGGCGTGGCCCTCGTGCAGCGCGCCCATGGTCATGACGACGGCGCGGTCCCCGGTGCCGCGGGGCAGATCGCGCAGGGCGGCGGCGGTGTGGAGGAGGTGCGCGGGGCCGGAGGGGCGGACGGGCTGGGTGGGGCGGCTCTCGTCCATGGGCTGGTCCGGCTCCTGGTTCACGGGCACGTCCGGTGCCGCGGTGGCGTCCGGGTGGGAGCCCGGTTCGGGGGGCGGGCTCAGGGGCGAGGAGGTCATCGGTCGCCTCCCTCGGGGCCGTGGCCGGGGGCGTCGGGGTCCGGGCCGGAGGCGTCGGGGGTGCCCGGGGCGGGGCCGGGGCCGGGGCCGTCGCCGGAGTCGGCGAGCACATCGAGCAGGTCCTCGGCCAGTTCCGGCTTCAGCAGACCGTGGTCCAGCGCCCGGTCCGCGGTCGTACGGGCCATGGCGACGTACCCGGCGACGCTCTGCGGTGCGTGCCGGCGCAGCTCGGCGATATGGGCGGCGACGGTGCCGGCGTCGCCCCGTGCGACCGGGCCGGTCAGCGCCGCGTCACCGGAGCGCAGGGCGTTGTCCAGGGCGGCGCCGAGCAGCGGGCCCAGCATCCGGTCCGGGGCCTGCACCCCCGCGTCATGCAGCAGCTCCATCGACTGGGCGACGAGCGTGACCAGGTGATTCGCGCCGATGGCGAGCGCCGCGTGGTAGAGCGGACGGGCGGATTCGGCGATCCACTCGGGCTCCCCGCCCATCTCGATGACCAGCGCCTCGGCGGCCATCCGCAGCTCGTCGGGCGAGGTCACACCGAACGAGCAGCCGGCCAGCCGCTGGACGTCCACGGAGGTGCCGGTGAACGTCATGGCCGGGTGCAGGGCGAGCGGCAGGGCGCCGGCGCGGGTGGCCGGGTCCAGGACCGCCGTTCCGTACCTCCCCGAGGTGTGCACCAGCAGCTGGCCGGGCCGTACGGCGCCGGTCTCGGCGAGGCCGCTCACCAGGTCGCCCAGGGCGTCGTCGGGGACGGTCAGCAGGACCAGGTCGGCGCGGGCGAGGACCTCGGCCGGGGTGACCAGTGGAACGTCGGGCAGCAGCTCGGCGGCGCGGCGTACGGAGGCGTCGGACACACCCGACACGGCAACCGGGCGGTGCCCTGCGAGCTGCAGCGCAGCGGCGAGGGCGGGCCCGACACGGCCCGCGCCGACGACCCCGACGGTCAGCCGGGCGGGGCGGTCCTGGGCCTCAAGGGGTGGGATTGCGTTCACGCGGCAATGGCCTTCCGTTCCAGTCCGCGGGGGGTACCGGACGATTCCTCGCCATGCTACGCGAGTGTTTCCGGTGGCTTTCAGAGCTGTACGGAAGGTGAGACCGGGGTCTCTCCCGCGAGTTATCCACAGGGGTCGCGGCGCCGCGCGGGGCTGGGCGAGGATCGGTGCAACGGCACGCGAAGGCGCGGGCCAGGGCAGCACGGGGGTGTGAGGCGGATGAGCCAAGCAGGCGCACGCGGCATGGATGAGGGCTCGGGGGGAGCTTCGGGCGGTGCGGCGGGGGAAGCGTCGGGGGAGGTGTGGGACGGCGCTTCGGGCGGTGCTCCGGGGACCGGCTCGGGGCGTCCGGCGAGCGGGGCGGTGCGCGAGGGGGCGCGGGGTTCGGTCGGTGCCGGGGAGTGCGCCGGGTCCGGCTCTCCGGGCGGGGCCGAGGGAGGCGCTCCGGCCGGGGTGGGGGTCGCTCGCGTCGAGCGGGAGCGGATGCGCGCGGCGTTCCGCGGCGCACGGCGCGTGCTGTCGGAGGGCGTCGGGCGGGAGACGGTCCGCGAGCGGATGGACCGCCTGGTGGCCGACGCCCCGGCCGCCTACGACCTGGACGGCTGGACGGACCTCTACGGCAACGACGACGGCATCATCGGCGAGCTGGAGCGCCGGACCGCCGGCGCCCTGGGCACCGAGGCCGCCGCCTTCTTCCCGACCGGCACGATGGCCCAGCAGGTGGCGCTGCGCTGCTGGGCGGGGCGTACGGGCAATGCGACGGTCGCCGGCCATCCGCTGTCGCACATGGAGGTACATGAGCGCGATGCCTGGGCGGTGGTCAGCGGGCTGCGCATGGTGCATCCGACGAGCGCCCCACGGCCACCGACCGCCGCGGAGATATACGACCTGCCGGAGCCGTTCGGCGCCCTCGCCCTCGAACTCCCGCTGCGGGACGCCGGATTCGTGCTGCCAGCGTGGGACGAGCTGACCGCGACGGTGGAAGCGGCGCGGGACCGTGAAGCGGTGGTGCACTTCGACGGCGCGCGCCTGTGGGAGTGCGGCCCGCACTTCGGTCGCGCCCTCCCGGAGATCGCGGCCCTCGCGGACAGCGTCTATGTCTCCTACTACAAGTCGCTGGGCGGCATATCGGGCGCCGCCCTCGCGGGCACCGAGGAGTTCATCGAGGAGGCGCGGGCCTGGCGGCACCGGTACGGCGGCCAGTTGTTCCAGCAGTGGCCGGCCGCGCTGGCCGCCCTGGCCGGGCTGGACCGTGAGCTGCCACGGCTGCCGGAGTACGTGGCCCATGCGAAGGCCGTGGCCCGTGCGCTGGACGAGGGCCTGGCCGAGGCCGGTGTGCCGTGGTTCCGGGTGCACCCCGGGGTGCCGCACACCCACCAGTTCCAGGTGTGGCTGCCGTATCCACCCGAGCTGCTGAACGAGGCCGTGGTGCGCCAGGCGGAGGAAACCGGGACCGCGCTGTTCGGGAACTGGTACGAGCCGGGCCCGGCCGGCCCGCCCGGGGTGGCGCTGACAGAGATCATGGTCGGCGCATCCGCCCTGGCCTGGACGGATGACGCCATCCGGTCGGCGGCCGGGGAATTCGTGGAGTTCGTGGACTTCGTGAACGGCTTGCGGCGCGTGGGGTGATGCGGGGTGGGGGGAGGGGGTGGGCGGGGGCGGAGGGGGCGGGGGCAGAGGGGCGGGGCCCCCACCGAACGCCGGGCAGTCACATCGCCCCGGACGCCGGCGCCCTCCCCGGCCCGGGCGTCGGCGCCCTCCCCACTCCGGACGTCGACGCCCTCCCCGCCTCAGACATCTGCCCCCTCCCCACCCCGGACCTCACCACCCCGTCCACCCCCTCCGCCGCCCCGTCCACCCGCTCCGCCGCCCCCCGCCGGAGCAGGCCCGCGGCCGCCGAGTGGACGGCGCGGCGGAGGCGGGACGGGAGGCGGTCGGCGGGGGCCGTGACGACGGCGCGGAAGCGGTACCACTGCTGTATCTCGCGGGCGGTGCGGACGGTGTGGGTGCCCGGGGCGGGCGGTGCGGCTTCGCCTCGCTGGGCGGCGCGGTAGGTGTCGAGGAGGTGCTGCTGACCGGCGTTCATGTCCCTCACTGTGCGGCGGTCCGGCCGTTCGTGGCGCGTCGTTTGACGGGGAGCCGTCAAACGACGTCCGTGCAGGTGGGAGCCTCGCGCATGATGGGCGCATGGCCAACGTCATCGACATCACCGGGCTGCCGCCGGAACGCGTCGTCTTCACCCCCTCCCCCCTGGCGGAGCTGGGCGCCGCGCTGCATGCGCTGTCCGAGCCGGGGCACCACCCCGGGCTGCACGGCTGGGTCACCGCCACCAACGCGGCGCTGAAGACCGACCTCGCCGACCGGCTGTGCGAGGCGGATTTCCTGTGGCGGTCCTCCCGTTCCGACATCCTGCTGCCGGCCCGCCCCGGGGCGACGCTGGCCGAGGAACTGGACGAGCTGGACACGATCGACGACGAACGGTTCGTGGCCGCCGCTTTCGAGATCACCTGCTCCGCGCGCTACACCCGCCCCACCCCGTCGCCCCTGGTCGACGCGGACGAGCGGGCGCGGGTACGGGAGATGGCCGCCGCGCGCGGCCCGCGGCAGGCGGCCTTCACCGACCGGATGCTCACCGACCCCGACGGTCTGCGGGTGTGGCTGCGCCGTCTGTTCGAGGACTGTGAGGAGGCGTTCTTCGGCGACATCTGGCGGAGGGTGGGCATCCAGCTGGCGGCCGATGCCCGGCACAAGACCGAGTTGCTGCGCCGCAAGGGCCTGGCCGAGACGCTGTCCGCGACATCGAAGGCGTTGTCCCTGGAGGACACACAGGACGGCAGCGGCGGTACCCGCATCCTGGTCGACAAGCTGGCCCAGGGACGTACGACGGCCTTCGCGAGCCCCGGGGATCCGGGCGTCACCTTCCTGCCGACGTCGTTCGGCTGGCCGCATCTGCTGTTCAGCCACGCCCCCGGCTGGCGCCCGGTGGTCCAGTACCCGGTCGCCGGCCCGGAGTTGCCGGCGCCGGCCGCGCTGGAACTCGTCCAGCAGCGGCTGGAGGCGCTGGGCCACCCGATGCGGATGCAGCTGTGCCGGACGCTGTCGCGGGGGCCGCACACGACGGGGGAGCTGGCGATCGCGTTCGGCATCACTTCGCCGGAGGTGTCCCGGCACATCGCGACGCTGAAGAAGGCCGGGCTGATACAGACGCGGCGCCGGGGGCGCTATGTGCTGCACCAGCTGGACCTCCAGGTGGTGGCCCGGCTGGGCAGCGACTTCCTTGAGGGCGTGCTGCGCTGAGGGCGACCGCCCGGCGGCGCGGTCCGGGCGGCCGACCGCGCGGCGGAGCGACGCTCGACCGGAGCGACGCTCAACCGAAGCGGCGCTCGACCGGAGCGGGGACCTAAGCCCCCGCTCCCCCCGCCCGTACCAGCCCCGTCTCGTACGCCAGCACCACCGCCTGGACGCGGTCCCGCAGGCTCAGCTTGGTCAGGATGCGGCCCACATGGGTCTTGACCGTGGCCTCGGAGAGCACCAGCCGCGCCGCGATCTCACCGTTCGACAGGCCCTGGGCGACGAGCAGCAGCACCTCGCGCTCGCGGTCCGTCAGCCGCTCCAGCTCGGGCCGGGACGGTTCGCCGGAGGTGGCGGGCAGCATCGGCGTGAAACGGTCGAGGAGCCGGCGGGTGGTGGACGGTGCGACGACCGCGTCGCCGCTCTCCACCGCCCGGATCGCGGCGAGGAGTTCACTGGGCGGCACGTCCTTGAGCATGAAGCCGCTGGCCCCGGCCTTCAGCGCGGAGAAGGCGTACTCGTCCAGGTCGAAGGTGGTCAGGATGAGCACCTTCGGGGCGCCCTCCTTCTGCCCGCCCTCGCAGATCCGCCGGGTGGCCTCCACACCGTCCAGATGCGGCATCCGTACGTCCATGAGGATCACGTCGACCTGGGTGCCGCGCAGCACCTCCAGGGCCTCCACACCGTTGCCCGCCTCCGCGACGACCTCCATGTCCGGCTGTGCGGCCAGCACCATCCGGAAACCGGTGCGCAGCAGCACCTGGTCGTCGACGAGCATCACGCGGATGGTCATGGCAGGGGGTCCCTTCGAGCAGGAGTGGGGCTGAGCGTACGGGGTGGAGCGCGGGCGGGGCGGCGGACCTCACCGGTTCGGTGAGGTCCACCGGATCAGTGATTCTCACAGGTCAGTGATCCTCCCGGGTCGGTGGTCCTCACCGGTAGGACGCCGTCCGGTCCTGGCCGGTTGGCGCCCTCACCGGGCCGGTTTGAGCGGGAGTACGGCGCTGACCCGGAAGCCGCCGCCCGGCCGCGGCCCCGCGGTCAGGGTGCCGCCCACCATGCCGACCCGCTCGCGCATCCCGATGAGGCCGTGGCCGAGGCCGTCCTCCCCGCCGTCCTCGTAGAGCTCGCGCTGTGCGCCCCGTCCGTCGTCCTCGACGAGCAGATCGAGGTCGTCTTCCCGGTAGGAGAGCCGGACGGTCGCACCGACGTCGGGGCCGCCGTGTTTGCGGGTGTTGGTGAGCGCTTCCTGGACGATGCGGTACACGGTCAGGGCGACGCTGCTGGGCAGTTCGCGGGGTTCGCCCTCCGTCCGGAAGTCGACGGGCAGTCCCGCGCTGCGTACCTGGTCCATGAGGTCGGTGAGCTGCTCGACGCCCGGCTGGGGGACGTATTCGCCGCCCTCGGGCTGTTCGCCGGTGCGGAGTACGCCCAGCAGGCGGCGCATTTCGGCCAGCGCCTGGCGCCCCGTGCCGGAGATCGTCTCCAGGGCCTGCCGGGTCTGTTCGGGCGCGGCGTCGAGCACATAGGCGGCGCCGTCGGCCTGGACGACCATCACCGAGACGTTGTGGGCGACGACGTCGTGCAGTTCGCGGGCGATACGGGCGCGCTCGGCCGCGACCGCGATCCGGGACTGCGCCTCGCGCTCCTTCTCCAGCCGGGCGGCCCGCTCCTCCAGCTGCGCCCAGTAGGCGCGGCGGGTGCGCATGGAGTCGCCGAGCACCCAGGCCAGCACGAAGGGCACGGTGAGCAGCACGGTGACGAACAGGCTTTCCCCCACCGACTGGCTGCCCTCCTCGTCCCTGAAGCGCCAGAAGGAGAGGGCGGGGCCGAAGACGGCGCCGGCGAGCGCACAGCGGGAGGCCCAGCGGGGGACGGTGGGCCCGGACGCGACGGTGTAGGTGATCGCGAACATCGCGGCGTCGCCGGGGTAGGTCTCGATGCGGAAGACCAGCTGGCCGACGCCGATGGCGGCCGTCAGCAGCAGCATCTTCACGGGGGCCTTGCGGCGCAGCGCGACGACGAGGCACAGGCCGATCGTGAAGATCGCGGCGATGGGCTGCTGGTACCCCTCGATGCGGCTCCCGACCCACAGGCTGCTGATCCCGAGCAGGGGGACGGCCCAGAAGGTGTCCACCCCTGTCGGGTGCCTGCGGAGGAAGTCATAGAGGCGCTGCACGTAACCCAGCGTAGGCACCGTGAATACGTGTACGAGTCAACCGAGCGAGCGATCCTGTGCGCCGGGCCTACTCCCCAAGGTGGAGAATCCCTGGGCCAAATGTGTCGGACCGCTGGAGGGCGGGCACCTGGTGCCGCCGGCCGGCCCGCCGCCCGCCCGTACCGTGGGGCAGATGACGAACGAGTGGTGCGGGTGGCGCGAGGCCACGGAGCGGGCGCTGTACGGCCCGGACAGCGGCTTCTATACCCGGCCCGGCGGCCCCGGCCCGGCCGGCCACTTCCGTACCTCCGTGCATGTCTCGCCGCTCTACGCGGGCGCCGTCGCCACCCTTCTGTGCCGCGTGGACGCCGCTCTCGGCCACCCGGACGAGCTGGCGCTGGTCGATGTGGGCGCGGGGCGCGGCGAACTGCTCACCGGCGTGCTGGCCGCGCTGCCCGCGGAGGTGTCCGCGCGGGTGCGCCCGTACGCGGTCGAGCGCGCCGCGCGCCCCCAGGGGCTCGATCCGCGGATCGACTGGCGGGGCGAGCTGCCGGCGCCGGGCTCGGTCAGCGGGCTGCTGTTCGCGAACGAATGGCTCGACAACGTGCCGGTCGAGGTCGTCGAGACGGATGACGACGGGGTGCCGCGCCGGGTGCTGGTCCGCGCCGACGGCACGGAGCGGCTGGGCGAGCCCGTGGACGGCGCGGACGCGGAGTGGCTCCGCCGCTGGTGGACGCCGCCCCTGGCCCCCGACGCCACCGGAGGCGGCTCCCCGGGGCTGCGCGCCGAAATCGGCCGCCCCCGGGACGAGGCCTGGGCTCGGGCCGTCGGGACGCTGCGCGCCGGTCTGGCCGTCGCCGCCGACTATGCGCACGAACGGGGCGACCGTCCGCTGTTCGGCACGCTCACCGGCTTCCGCGACGGCCGCGAGGTGCGTCCCGTCCCGGACGGCAGCTGCGACATCACGGCGCATGTGGCGCTGGACGCCTGCGCCGGGCCGTCGGCCGAGCGGCTGACTCAGCGCGCGGCGCTGCACGCCCTGGGGGTGGACGGCCGGCGCCCGCCGCTCACCCTGGCCGCCACCGACCCGTCCGGGTACGTACGGGCCCTCGGTGCGGCCGGGTCGGCAGCGGAGCTGACCGATCCGGCGGGCCTCGGCGGCTTCGGCTGGCTGCTGGAGCCGGTGGGCGGGGCATGTGCGGGGCTGCTGGGGGCCGGGGGCGCCTGAGGGCCAGGGCGGGCGCCGGGAGGGCGTGCTGCAAGACTGTTCCCATGACGGAGACGACGGTCGGCATCGGCGGCGCGGCGGAGAGCACCGACATGGTGCTGAACATCGGCCCGCAGCATCCCTCGACGCATGGCGTGCTGCGGCTGCGCCTCGTCCTGGACGGCGAGCGCATTCAGCACGCCGAACCGGTGATCGGCTATATGCACCGCGGCGCCGAGAAGCTCTTCGAGGCGCGCGACTACCGCCAGATCATCATGCTCGCCAACCGGCACGACTGGCTGTCGGCGTTCTCCAACGAGCTGGGCGTGGTCATGGCCGTCGAGCGGATGCTGGGCATGGAGGTGCCCGAGCGTGCCGTCTGGCTGCGGACCCTGCTGGCCGAGCTGAACCGCGTGCTGAACCATCTGATGTTCCTCGGCTCGTACCCCCTGGAGCTGGGCGGCATCACCCCCGTCTTCCATGCCTTCCGGGAGCGGGAGGAGCTCCAGACCGTCATGGAGGAGATCTCCGGCGGCCGGATGCACTACATGTTCAACCGCGTCGGCGGCCTCAAGGAGGACCTGCCGGCGGGCTGGCTCGGCCGGGCGCGGCAGGCCGTGGCCGATGTGCGGTCCCGGATGGACGTCTACGACAACCTGGTCCTGGGCAACGAGATCTTCCGTGGCCGGACCCGCGGGGTCGGGGTGCTCGCGCCGGAGACGGTGCATGGGTACGGGGTCTCCGGGCCGATCGCCCGGGCCTCCGGTGTGGACTTCGACCTGCGGCGCGACGAGCCGTATCTGGCGTACGGGGAGCTGCAGTCCACGCTCCGGGTCGTCACCCGGGAGGAGGGCGACTGCCTGGCCCGCTTCGAGTGCCTGCTCGGGCAGAGCCACAATGCGCTCGATCTGGCCGACGCGTGTCTGGACCGGATCGCGGAGCTGCCGCCGGGGCCGGTCAACCAGCGGCTCCCCAAGGTCCTGAAGGCTCCCGAGGGCGCGACGTACGCCTGGACCGAGAACCCCCTCGGCATCAACGGCTACTACCTCGTCTCCAAGGGCGAGAAGACCCCCTACCGCCTCAAGCTGCGCTCGGCGTCGTTCAACAACATCCAGGCGCTGGTGGAGCTGCTGCCGGGCACGCTGGTCGCCGACATGGTCGCCATTCTCGGCTCGCTGTTCTTCGTCGTCGGCGACATCGACAAGTAGGGGGCGGGCCGGGCGGCCGGCGGTCCTGCCGCGACCGGTATCCACAGCCTGTGGACAACGAGGGTCGCCGCGTACGGATGACCGCCGGGCACGATGACCCCGGGCACGGACGACCGCCCGCCCGGAGCGCAAAGCAGCTGTCCGGAACGCGGTCCGGCCCCGGAGCCGAGGAGCGCTCCGGGGCCGGACTGCTGTCCGATCGGGTCAGGAAATGGCGGTGCGCAGGGCGCCCGGCCGGGTCAGGAGATGGCCGTCCGCAGGGCGCCGGGCCGGGTCAGGAGATGGCCGTGCGCAGGGCGCCGAGGTCGAGCTGTTCGGTCTCGTCGTGCGCGGTCAGGTCGATGACCGCGCCGCTGCCGGTGGTCGTTTCCCCCTCGGTCTGCACGGACTCGTCCGCGGTGTGCTCCGCGGACGGCTGTGTACGGGCCGACTGTTCGGCGAGGGCCTCGTCCCCGACGACGTCCGCCAGATCCTCCTCCAGCGGCCCGGCCAGCTGCCGGGGGCCGGCGGCGGTCGCGTTGCCGAAGAAGTCGAAGCCGCCCATCGCACGGGACGCGGTGGGGCGGGACGGGGCGAGGGCAGCGGCGGTGGCCGGCACCGGGCGGAGCGCGGGTCCGGCGGCGGTGGCCGTACGGGCGTGGTCGGTCCCGCCCGTGCGCTGTGCGGCTGCCGCCGGGGCCTTCCCCCGGCCCTTCTCACCGTCCTGGCCGCCCTGGGCATCGCGGCCGGCGGGCGGTCCGGAACGGGCGGCCCCGGCACCGTCCTTCGACGACCGGCCGGACTTCTGGGCGGCGCGCTGCCGGGCGGCGTTGCGTGCCAGCCGGCGCAGCGCCTGGTCGGCCTGCGCGAAGGTGGCGGCGGGGCGGTCGGTGTTGGTGGTGGCGGCGGGCTCGCGCCGGGCCGGGACGGTGGCTTCCCCTGTGCGTGGTGCTTCCCCCTGCGCAGGGCCCTCCCCCCTGGCCGGGTAGAGCCGGGAGCTGGGGGGAGGAGTCGAGAGCTTGAGGGACGGCTGGAGCGCCGGGGAGAGTCCGGCGACGGCCGGCAGCGCCTTGGCCGGGGTGGCGGCCTCGATGGCGAGGAGCCGGCGGCCCTCCAGGGCGCTGGCCCGCTCGGTCTCGGCGGTGGCGTAACGGCGGAGCAGCTCGGCGTGTTCGCTGCGCAGCCGGGCCAATTCGGCGCGCTTGGCACGGAGTTTGGTCTCCAGGCCGGCCCGGAGCTCGCGGGATTCCTCGACGTCCGTTTCGAGCTCCGCTATCCGCTCCTCGGTGCGCCACTCGTCGCGCACCCGGGCGCGGTTGAGTTCGGCGACCTGCCGGCCGGCCTTGCGGTCCCAGACCCGCAGAAGAACGGCGCCGGTGAGTGCGGCGGCCGCCGCGCCCGCGGCGAGCACCCGTTGCACCAGATCGTCGCCGACAAACCACGCGCCCGCGGCGCAGGCGATTGACGCACCGGCGACCGTCGAGGGAGGAAGCAGCCGGTGGAGGGGTGGTGAATGACGGTGGCGTCCTCGTGGCATGGCCAGAAACTTACCGTGCGTGCGGGATCTATGGGGCCCCGCACGCCGATCCGTTTCCCGCTGGTTACTTCTTGACCAGTTCCTTGGACTCCAAATAAGCCTGCGCGACATCCGTGGGCTTGAGCCGCTCGGCATCGACCTTGCGGTTCAAGGTGATCAGGTCTTCGGTCGTCAGCGCACGGGTGAGCTTCCCCAGAGCGGCCGCTATCTCCTTGTCACCGGCGCTCTTGGCATTCACCACCGGCAGCACATTGTCGGCGTTCTGCAGCTTCTTGTCGTCCTTCAGAAGCACCAGACCGAAGTTGTCGAGCGTGGCGTCCGTGGTCGTGGTGAGCACCAGTTGGTCGGTGCCGTCCTTGACCGCCTGCTTGGCCTGCGGGGTCCCGACGCCCTTGGGGTCCAGCGCGGTGATGTCGATGCCGTACGTCTTCTCCAGGCCCGGCTTGCAGAACACCCGGGTCTCGCACTCCTCACCCGAGGCGAGTTTGATCTTCTGCTTCGATGCGCCGAGGTCGGAGAGGGTCTTCAGCTTGTTCTCGGCGGCGAATTCCTTGCTGACCGCGAACGCGTTCTGGTCCGTCGCCCGGCCCGCCGGCAGTACCTTCAGCCCGCGCGGGGAGGCGAGCTTCTCCAGTGCCGTCACCGTCTTGTCGATGTCACTGGAGGCGACGGGCTTCGCCTTGCTGCCGTTCTTCTTCGCGTTGAGGAATTCGGCGAGGGTGGAGGCGTATTCCGGAACGACATCGATCTGGCCCTTCTCCAGGGCCGGTTCATACAGCTCGCGATTGGCCAGGGTCTGTACCCGCGTGCGGTAACCGGCATCGGCCAGGATCCTGGAATAGATCTCGGCGAGCACCTTCGACTCGGTGAAACCGGCCGAGCCGATGACGAGCTCGCCCTTCCCGCCCCCCTTGCCGCCGCCCTTCTCCTCCAGGCTCTTGCCCCCGCAGGCGGCCAGGCCGGCCGCCAGGGTGATCACTGCGCCCGCGGCCACCGCGGTGCGCGCCACACGCGATCTGCTGCTCATGGATGCCACCATTCAGTCCGTTCGGATCGGGTCCGGCCGAGTCGTGCCGGATCGGGTCGGGTCGTCGCCTACGGGGCGGGGGCCGAGGCCGGAGCGGCACGGGTCGCGCCCGGCCCCGCGCCCTTGGCCGGATACGAGGCCCTGCGCGCCGCGCGCCGTCGTCCCCGCATCGGGTCGAGGAGCCGCTCCGCCAGGACGAGGACGCCCTCCACGGTCAGGGCGAGCACGGCCACCAGCAGTGCGCCCGCGACGACTTGAGCGGTGTCGTAGTTGCCGAAGCCGGCGGTGATGATCCGGCCCAGGCCTCCGCCGCCGGCCAGCGCGGCCAGCGTCGCGGTCGCCACCACCTGCACCGTGGCCGACCGCAGACCGGTCATGATCAGCGGATAGGCGAGCGGTATCTCGACCCGCAGCAGGAGCTGCGGCCCCGACATGCCCATCCCGCGTGCCGCCTCGACCACATCGCGGTCCGCCTCCCGCATGCCCAGATAGGCGTTGGTCAGCAGTGGCGGCACCGCGAACAGCACCAGCGCGATGATCGTCGGCCAGTCGCCCCGGGTGCCCAGCGGGCTGAGCGTCAGCAGCACCAGGACCGCGAACGTCGGTACCGCGCGCCCCACGTTGGAGAGATTGACGGCCAGTGCCCCGCCCTTGCCGAGGTGCCCCAGCCAGAGCGCCACCGGCAGGGCTATCAGGCAGGAGAGGGCCAGACACAGCCCGCTGAGCCAGAGATGCTCGGCCAGCCGGTGCCCCACCCCCTTCTCCCCGGCCCAGTGGGCGGCCGTCGTCAGCCACTGCCATGCGCCCGCGATCGCCCCCATCGCTCAGCCCCCCGCCTTCGCCACACGGGCGCCGCGCCGCGCACGGGCCGCCGCCCGCCCCTGCGCCCTCGTCCAGGGCGTCAGCAGCCGCTGCAGCCCCATCAGCAGCAGATCGGCGAGCAGTGCCAGCAGCACACACAGCACCGAGGCCGTCAGCACCTCCGCCTTGAAGAAGCCCGCCATACCGCTGGCTATCAGATTGCCCAGTCCCCCGTAGCCGACGACGGAGCCGATGGTCGTCATCGCCACCGTCGAGACCGTGGCGATCCGCAGCCCGGCCACCAACGCGGGCAGCGCGAGCGGGACTTCCACCTCGCACAGCAGCCGCGCCGGGCCGTACCCCATCCCCCGGGCGGCCTCCCGCACCTCGGCGGGCACGGCCTGCAGACCGGCGAGGATGTTGCGCACCAGGATCGTCAGCGAATACAGCACCAGGCCCGTCACGACCACGGCCGCCGAGACCCCGAAGACCGGGGTCAGCAGGGCGAACATCGCGAGCGAGGGGATCGTGTAGAGGACCGTCGTGAGCCCCAGGACCGGTCCGGCGGCGCCCCGCCACCTCCGGGCCACCAGCGCCAGCGGAAAGGCGATCAGCAGGCCGATCGCCACGGACACGGCCGTGATGCCGAGATGCTGGACCGTCGCGTCCACCAATTCCTGGCTGCGGGTGCGCAGATACTCACCGCAGATCCAGTCGTTCGTCTCCAGGCAGCTCGGCCCGGCAGCACTGCCCCGCATGGCCCGTCACCCCCCGCCCCGGTCGCTCACCGATCCGGTGACTGTCTGCGACCCTAAACCCGGCCACTGACAATCGGCCCGCTCCCGCAGCTCACCGGCCACTTCGCCATCCACCCGCAACACCGCGTTCACGACCGCCCGGCCACAATGGGCCGTACACCACTGGGGGGAAGCATGATCCGGTTCGAGCACGTCACCAAGAGCTACCCCGACGGCACGACGGCCGTGGACGACCTCACCTTCGAGGTCGCCGAGGGCGAACTCGTCACGCTCGTCGGGCCGTCGGGCTGCGGCAAGACCACGACGATGAAGATGGTCAACCGGCTCATCGAGCCCACCAGCGGCCGCATCCTCCTCGACGGCGAGGACATATCCGGCCTCGACCCCGTCCAGCTGCGGCGCCGTATCGGCTATGTCATCCAGCAGGTCGGCCTGTTCCCCCACAAGACCGTCCTGGACAACACCGCCACCGTCCCGCACCTCCTCGGCCGGCCGCGCCGGGAAGCAAGGGCACGCGCCGCCGAACTCCTCGACCTGGTCGGCCTGGACCCGTCCACCTATGGCGACCGCTACCCCGAGCAGCTCTCCGGCGGCCAGCGCCAGCGGGTCGGGGTGGCCCGTGCGCTCGCCGCCGATCCGCCCGTCCTGCTGATGGACGAGCCGTTCGGCGCGGTCGACCCGGTCGTGCGCGAGCACCTCCAGAACGAGTTCCTGCGGCTGCAGTCCACGCTCCGCAAGACGGTCCTCTTCGTCACCCACGACATCGAGGAGGCCGTGCGGCTCGGCGACCGGATCGCCGTCTACGGGGCGGGGCGCATCGAGCAGTTCGACACCCCCGCGACGGTGCTGGGCGCCCCCGCGACCCCGTACACCGCGGAGTTCGTCGGCGCCGACCGGGGCCTGAAGCGGCTCTCCGTCACGCCCGTCGAGCCCGGCGACCTGGAACAGCCCCCGGTCGTCCGCCTCGACGACCCCGCGGACCGCGCCGCCGGCCGGCTCTCCGCCGACGGTGCCTCCTGGGCGGTCGTCCTGGACGCCGACGGTGCGCTGCACGGCTGGGTCCCGGCCGCGGCGCTCACGGGCGCCCCCGCGGCGCCAGCGGACGGCACCGGGCCGGGTCTGAGGAAGCGCGCCCCGCAGGGCGCCACCGTCCGCGATCACGCCCGGCGGATGGATGCCCGGCTGCCGCTCGGCGCCCCGCTCAGGCAGGCGCTCAGCACGATGCTGCAGCACGATGCGGGCTGGGTGGCGGTCCAGGACGGCGACCGTTTCCTGGGGGTCCTCACCCCCGCGCGGCTGCACACCGCGCTGCGCCGTGCCACCACCGCGGACGCCGCGAACGTCGCGCGCGATGAGGTGTCGCTCGATACGGTCCCGGGCCCCGGCGTCCCGGCCCCGGGCCCGGCCGGCTGACCGGGGCGGCGGCGGCCCGCTGCGGCGCCCGGCCCACCAGGGCACCGCGGCCCGCCACAGCGCCACAGCCCGCGCTGCGGGCCCGGACCGCGGGCCCGGACCGGCGTCAGACCGCCGCGTCCACCCCGCCGTTGCCGTCATCGTCCGGCAGCTTGCACACCCGCTCCAGGAAGATCGCCGCGGCGACCACCGCCGCTCCGGCGAGCACGGACAGCCCGGCGTAGATCGCCTGGTCCCGGCGCGCCGTGACCTCCAGCCCGGCGGTCAGCAAAAAGACGCCGACACCGCCGTACAGCCCGGCCACCAGCGACGCGACCAGCGCGCTGGCCTGCCCGAAGACCACCGCGCGGGCGGCCACCAGCGGATCGACGCCCTTGGCGCCCGGCCGGCGCTCGCGCTGTGCGCGCAGCCGCGACCGGAGCGAGAACGCGGTGGCGGCGAGCACCGCGGCGATCAGCGCCAGCACGATCGGGGCGGCCACCGGAACGCTGGGCAGGGTGCCGAACGAGTCCCACAGCCGGGCGCCGCCCCAGGCGAGCACCCCGGCCGCCAGAAACAGCCCGACCAGCACCTTGATGTGTAGCTGCTTCACCGAGCGATCGCCCCTCGCGCCGTCATACCCTTCTCTGCCGTCACAACCATCCTTGTCGTCATGGCCGCCGTGTCCGTTCCGTACGGATGCATCCCGCAGGGAGCCGGCCCGCAACCCTAACGACTACTCCGGCAGCCGCAGTTCCAGGTCCGCCCGCGGTTCCACACCGTCGCGGCCGACCGCGGACAGGAGCTCGGCCACCGCGCCCCGCCCGGGGACCACGGCCTCCGGGTCGATGTCGTGCCACGGCACCAGCACGAACGCCCGCTCGTGGGCGCGCGGGTGCGGCAGCGTCAGCCGCGGGTCGTCGGAGATCACGTCCTGATACGCCAGGATGTCGACGTCGATCGTACGGGGGCCCCAGCGCTCGTCGCGGACCCGCTCGAAGGCCTCCTCGATCGCCTGCCCGCGCTCCAGGAGGGAGTCCGGCGGCAGCGTCGTCTTGATCAGCACCACGGCGTTGAAGTACGACGGCTGGGAGCCGGGGTCCACGCCCCACGGCACGGTCTCGTAGACCGGGGAGACCGCCTTGACCCGCAGACCGGGGGTGTCCTCCAGCGCGTCGACGGCGCCCTGGAGGGTCTCCAGGCGGTTGCCGAGATTGCTGCCGAGGGAGATCACGGCGCGTTTGGGGTTGGAGAGCGTCACATCGGCGGCGTCCACCTGCTCCACTACGGAGGCGGGCACCGGCTGCACGGTCGGGTCACCCAGGCCGGGGCGGTGCGCGGCGGCGCCGTGCGGGGTGGCGGTCGGGTGGCGGGTGGGCTTCATACTCGGCTCCGAGTGATGGTGATGGTCACGTCGTCAAAGGGGACGGTGATCGGTGCGTCCGGCTTGTGCACCACCACCTCCACCTCCTGCACGCCCTCGTGCTTGAGGCACTGGTCGGCGATGCGCTCGGCCAGGGTCTCGATGAGGTCGACGGGCTCGCCCTCCACGACGGCCACCACCTCCTCGGCCACGACGCCGTAGTGCACGGTCTTCGCGAGATCGTCGCTGGCCGCTGCCTGGCGGGTGTCCAGACCGAGCGCCAGGTCGACGATGAAGGTCTGGCCTTCCTCGCGCTCCCGGGGGAACACCCCGTGGTGGCCTCGGGCCTTCAGCCCACGCAGCGCGACACGATCCACGCGAATCACTCCCACTGGTCCACGGCACCTCTGGCGCCACTGTTCGTCGGATCCGGGCAGCCGCCGGAGCGATCCGGCAACACTGCCCCGCCGTCGAATCTACCTTCGAGTACCGACAGTCCTCGCCCACGGGGGCTATGGACAAGACCCCGTCCTGCTGCTAAGCGCTGCCCCGTGGGACAGCAGCCAGCGGGCCGGGAGATCGTCCGCGCGGCCCTCTTACCCCCCTGCCCACGCCCCACCCCTACCCGTGCCGCACTTGGCTCGAACGGGTGCGCCCTCACCCAAATGGCTGACGCCGACCACTGACGGTGGCGCAGCCCCTGGCTCCGGATGCAAGGGCGCGTGGCCATGGCAAGGCTCACACCCCGCCCGCGCCCGGATCCGCCCCCGTCCGGCGCCCGCCTCCCGGAAGGCGCTCAGAGGGCCTCCTCGCCGCCCTCGCCGGCTCCCCCGTTCCCGTCGTCCTCGTCCTCGTCCTCGCGGTCCGCCAGCACCGGCGAGCCGTGGTGCGACCACACCCGCCAGCCGTCCTCCGTACGCCGGAAGACATTGGTCGCCACGACCAGCTGGCCGATCAGCGGCCCCACCGAGCCGTCGTCCTCGGCGGGCCCGCCGCTGAGGATGTTCTCTGTGCAGGTCACCAGCGCGGTGTCCCCGATGACGTCGATCTCCACGTCCGTGAGGAAGAACTGGATGTACTCGGTGTTCGCCATGATCAGGGCGTACGAGCGCAGCACCTCGCCGCGCCCCCGCAACACCGGCCACCCCGGGTGGACCACGCTCACCTGGCCGTCCAGCCACAATTCGGACAGCGCCTCGTGATCACCGCGCTCGATGGTCTCGTACAGGGTGGTGTTCGCCTGCTCGACCAGCTCGATGTCCGTCCGTGGGCCCAAGCCGCTCACACCGTTCCCGTCGTCTTCGCCGTCGTCCCGTTCGCCTCACTGCCGGCGGCCGTCACCGCCGTGCCACTACTGCCGGCCGCTGCCGCGCACTCCACGGCACGGGCCACCCGTACCGCATCCGCGCTCGCCCTGACCTCGTGCACCCGCACCGCCCAGGCCCCCTCTCGCGCCACGATCGCCGACACCGCCGCCGTCGCGGCATCCCGCTCCCGGGCCGGCGGTGGGGCGGCTCCCTCGCCACCTGCCAGCACCCTGCCCAGGAACCGTTTCCTCGATGCGGCCACCAGCAGCGGCCGGCCCAGCGCCCGCAGCCGCGCCAGCTGGGCGACCAGGGCGAGATCGTGCCCGGCCTCCTTGGCGAAGCCCAGGCCGGGGTCGATGACGATCCGGTCCGGGTCGATCCCGCCGGACACCGCGCGCTCCATGCTCCGCCCGAGCTCGTCGACGACCTCGGCGACCACGTCCCCGTAGACGGCGCGGTTGTTCATGTCGATGGACTGGCCGCGCCAGTGCATCACGACGAACGGCACGTGGTGCGCGGCCACCGCCGGCACCATCGCCGGGTCGGCGGCGCCCCCGCTGACGTCGTTGACCAGCCGCGCACCGGCCGCCACGGCCTGCTCGGCGACCGAGGCCCGCATGGTGTCCACGGAGACCGTGACACCGGCGGCGGCCAGCTCCCGGACGACCGGGACGACCCGGCGCAGCTCCTCGGCCTCGTCCACCCGCGCCGCGCCCGGCCGGGTCGATTCACCGCCCACGTCCACCATGTCGGCGCCCTGCGCCACCAGGTCGAGACCGTGTTTGACGGCGAGTTCGGTATCGAACCAGTCGCCGCCGTCGGAGAACGAATCGGGCGTCACATTGACGACGCCCATCACCGCGCAGCGTTCCCAGTCCGGCAGTCCGGCCACCCGGCCACGCAAGGTACTCATGGCACCAGCGTAGGCCGTGTGCCGACCGGCCGGATTGCGGCCACCGCATGCGGGGACGTCAGGGGCGACGGCCCGCCGGACGCCGTACGGGACGGTCTGCCCGCGCGGCCGTCCGGGCCTTCGTCAGGCGGCCCGCTCGACCGCGCCCTGCGAGGTGACCGGCCGCGGCACATGCGCGCACGGCCGGGGCTCCACGGCCTTCCTGCGCCGCAGTACGCGCGGCAGGCCCAGCTCCAGATAGCCCTCGGCCTGCAGCGCCGCCAGGCCGATCCGGGGGATGTCGCGGCTGTTGCGGAAGACCACGAAGCGGGGCTCCCAGCGCGGCCGGAACTTGTCGTTGAACTTGTACAGCGACTCGATCTGGTACCAGCGGGACAGGAAGATCAGCATCCCGCGCCAGACCCGGATGACCGGCCCCGCACCGAGCTTCTCGCCGCGCTCCAGGGAGGAGCGGAAGACCGCGAAGTTCAGCGACACCTGCTTGATCCCGAGGTCCGGGGCGGCCTGCAGCGCGGCGACGATCAGCAGCTCGTTCATGCCGGGGTCGGCGCTGCGGTCGCGCCGCATCAGCTCCAGGGAGATCCCGCTGTCGCCCCACGGGACGAAGTGCTGCATCGCCTTGAGGTCGCCGTACGGGCCCGGCTCCTCGCCCTCGGCCGCCGGCAGATGCGCGGTGGCGATCACCGCGTCGCCGTCGGCCACCGCGTCGATCCGGCCCAGCGCCATGGAGAAGCCGCGCTCGGTGTCGGTGTCCCGCCAGGCGTCCGCGGCCTTCTGGAGCTGGGCCAGCTCGTCCGGCGCCAGATCGCGCACCCGCCGCACCCGGGTCTCGTAACCGTTGCGCTCAATGCGCTTGACCATCTGCCGTACGTTGCGCATCGCGCGGCCGGTGAGGGTGAAGTCGGCGACGTCCACGATCGCCTCGTCGCCGAGCTCCAGCGCGTCCATACCGGTCTCCCGGGTCCACACCTGGCCGCCGGTCTCGCTGCAGCCGGTGACCGCCGGGGTCCAGGAGTGCGCCTTCGCCTCCGCCATGAAGCGCTCGATGGCGCCCGGCCAGGCCTCCACATCGCCGATCGGGTCGCCGCTGGCGAGCATCACACCGGAGATCACCCGGTAGCAGACCGCGGCCTTGCCAGTCGGGGAGAAGACCACGCCCTTGTCACGGCGCAGCGCGAAGTAGCCGAGCGAGTCCCGGGCGCCGTGCCGCTCCAGCAGCGCCCGCAGCTGCTGCTCGTCGTCGTCGGTCAGCCGGGCCGCCGGGTGCTCGGGGCGGAAGGCGAGGTACGCGGTGGTGGCGACGGTCAGCAGGCCGAGCGCGCCGAGCGAGTAGCCGACGGTGTAGTCGACGTGGTGGGTGTAGCCGACCGGGCCCTCGAAGCCGAACAGGCCCCACAGGACGTGCTGGGCGCGCTCCCAGACGGAGGGCGAGCCGATGGTCTTGTGGGGGTGGGAGCTGACGATGACCATGCCGATGGCGAAGCTGACCCCGCCGAGGACGACGAGGTTGGCCACGGCCTTCCAGCGGCTGCGCGGGTCGGGCAGCGCGGCGAACTCGCGCCGGTGCCACACCAGGTACACCAGGAGCGCCAGCGAGAGCACCGCTCCGAAGACGGAGTGGCGGTACACGAGCTGGGCGGCGATCCCCACCGGAAGCAGCGCCACGGCCGCTCCCCAGGCCCGCCGCTTACGCCGCTTGAGCCCGTGGGCCAGAAGGAGCAGCAGGATGCCGACGACGATGGAGGCGGCGGCCGCCAAGGGGCTCACCGCGCCCGGCAGCACCTCCGCCAGGGCGTGCATCCGGCTGTGCCGGAACCGCGGGAACACCCCTGCCGCCAGGTTCAGCAGGCCGACGACCGCGCCTGCCGTACCGACGACCGCCGGCACCGCTTCGGGCCGCGGGCCGCGGAGCCAGCGTGGTGTTCGCCACGCAACCGTCTCCGAGTTTTCGCCATCTAGCCTGTCAGACATCACTTTCCCGTCGCCCCGGTCGAGAGAACGTGCGAGCCTTGTCGCAGCATCTGGACTTTTTGCGCCCTGTATGACGGCGTTTCAGGGCTCGGGGTTCCACTAGCGGTACGGATGGCCCGGCCGCCCGGAAGAAAGCACCACATGGGTCTCACCAGTAAGAAAGTGCTGCTTCTTGCCGTCCTCGTCGCGGTGGCACTGTTCGTCCTCACCATTTGGCTCTGGCCGCGCCTGTCCAAGAAGAACTGGCGCGCCGTTCTCGGCCGTATCGGGCTCCTGGTGGCGACACAGCTCTCCCTCTTCGCCACGATCGGTCTGTACGCCAACAATTCCTTCGGTTTCTACGCGTCCTGGGCCGACCTCTTCGGTCAGGAGCAGGAGCCGGGCGTGGTCACCGAATACCAGACCGGTCCGGGCGGCACCAAGCTGCGGATGCTGGGTACCCAGCGGGTCAGCGTCCAGAACGGCGCCCGGCCGGCGGCCGGCGGCCGCATCGACAAGGTGCTGGTCCGCGGCGAACACTCGCAGATCGCCAGCCCCGCGTATGTCTATCTGCCGCCGCAGTACTTCCAGAAGAAATACGCCCACCAGAAATTCCCGGCGGCCCTGGTGCTCACCGGTTACCCCGGCACCGCCGAGGCGCTCTACAAAAAGCTGCATTTCCCGCAGACCCAGCACGAACTGCTCAAGCAGCGCAAGATGCGGCCGACCGTCCTGGTGATGATGCGCCCGACCGTCGCACCGCCGCGCGACACCGAGTGCATGGACATACCGAACGGCCCGCAGACCGAGACCTTCTTCACCAAGGACCTGCGCGCGGATATCTCCGAGCACTACCGAATAGGCCGCGAAGCGAAGAGCTGGGGTGTCATCGGTGACTCCACGGGCGGCTACTGCGCGCTGAAGATGACGATGCGGCACCCCGAGGCGTACTCCAGCGCCGTCGCCCTCTCCGGCGCCTACAAGGCCCCGCGCGACGCCACCACCGGCGACCTCTTCGGCGGCGACCGGCAGCTGGAGCGCGAGAACAACCTGCTGTGGCGTCAGCGGAATCTGCCCGCGCCCCCGGTGAACCTGCTGGTCACCAGCAGCAAGCAGGGTGAGGGGAATTACCAGCAGACGCTGCGGTTCATCGAGCAGACGAAGTCGCCGAGCCGGGTCTCGTCGATCATCCTCGACAGCGGCGGCCACAACTTCAACACCTGGCGCCGGGAGATCCCCGCCGCCCTGGAGTGGCTGGGCAACCACCTCAAGGCCTGACGGGCCGGCGCCCGCCCCCACAGACACGGCAGCGGCCGGGTCCCTCCTACGAGGGGCCCGGCCGTCCGGTTTACGCGTGCGGGGCCGGCCGTCCGAGGGCGCTCGACGGGCCGGCCGTACGGGCCTGGGCCCGGTGCCTCAGCGGGCCAGTATCAGGCTCATCGCCTCGGCGCGGGTGGCGGCGTCCCGCAGCTGGCCGCGCACGGCCGAGGTCGTCGTCTTGGCGCCCGGCTTGCGCACCCCGCGCATGGTCATGCACATGTGCTCGCACTCGATGACGACGATCACGCCGCGCGGCTCCAGGATCTCCATCAGCGAGTCCGCGATCTGCGTGGTCAGCCGCTCCTGGACCTGCGGGCGCCGGGCGTACACATCGACCAGCCGGGCCAGCTTGGACAGGCCGGTGATCTTGCCGTCGGTGGACGGGATGTAGCCGACATGGGCCACACCCACGAACGGCACCAGGTGATGCTCGCAGCTGGAGACCAGCTCGATGTCCTTGACCAGCACCATCTCGTCATGACCCAGGTCGAAGGTGGTCGTCAGCACGTCCTCCGGCTTCTGCCACAGGCCGGCGAAGATCTCCTTGTACGCCCGTGCCACCCGTGCCGGCGTCTCCAGCAGCCCCTCACGGTCCGGGTCCTCGCCCACCGCGATGAGCAGCTCGCGGACGGCGTTCTCGGCGCGCTTCTCGTCGAATGTGCCGATCTTGCCGCCGACGTCCAGCGTCACAGGGTCCGTCATGTGGTGCCTCGTTCCTTCTGCGCCCGCTCGAATTCGCGGTGGAATCGCGGAATGCCGCGCCCCCCAGGCTAAACCTGGGGGGCGCGGCATTTATTCCGGGGCCCCGGGGGACCGCCGGGATCAGCTCTCGGGGCGCTGCTCCTCGGGTGCTTCCGCCTTCTCCGTGGAGACGGTGGCGGTCGTGGTCACCGAGCCGTTGGCCGGGGCCAGCTCCTTCGGCGACAGCACCGGCGGGCGGCTGGAGGGCGTACGGCGCGACGAGCCGGTCCAGGCCGGGCGGGCCGGGCGCTTGACCACGTGCTTGAAGAGCTCGGCGATCTCCTCCTTGTTGAGGGTCTCCTTCTCCAGCAGCGTCAGCACCAGGTTGTCGAGCACATCGCGGTTCTCGACCAGGATCTCCCACGCCTCGTTGTGCGCGGTCTCGATGAGCCTCTTGACTTCCTCATCGACCAGCGCGGCGACCTCTTCCGAGTAGTCGCGCTGGTGACCCATCTCACGGCCCAGGAAGGGCTCGGAGTTGTCGGTGCCGAACTTGATCGCACCGAGCCGCTCGGTCATGCCGTACTGCGTGACCATCGCGCGGGCCGTGGCGGTGGCCTTCTCGATGTCGTTCGCGGCGCCCGTGGTCGGGTCGTGGAAGACCAGCTCCTCCGCCGCGCGGCCGCCCAGCATGTACGCCAGCTGGTCGAGCATCTCGTTGCGGGTGGTGGAGTACTTGTCCTCGTCGGGCAGGACCATGGTGTAGCCCAGGGCCCGGCCGCGGGACAGGATCGTGATCTTGTGCACCGGGTCGGAGTTCGGTGAGGCCGCCGCGACCAGGGCGTGTCCGCCCTCGTGGTACGCGGTGATCTTCTTCTCCTTCTCGGACATGATCCGGGTCCGCTTCTGCGGGCCGGCCACGACGCGGTCGATCGCCTCGTCCAGGAAGTGGTTGTTGATCAGCTTCTCGTCGCTCCGGGCCGTCAGCAGCGCGGCCTCGTTGAGGACGTTGGACAGATCGGCACCGGTGAAGCCGGGGGTGCGCTTGGCGACGGCCGAGAGGTCGACGTCCGGGGCGACCGGCTTGCCCTTCTGGTGGACCTTGAGGATCTCCAGACGGCCCTGCAGGTCCGGACGGTCGACGGCGATCTGCCGGTCGAAACGGCCGGGGCGCAGCAGCGCCGGGTCGAGGATGTCCGGGCGGTTCGTGGCGGCGATCAGGATCACGCCGCCCTTCACGTCGAAGCCGTCCATCTCGACCAGCAGCTGGTTGAGGGTCTGCTCACGCTCGTCGTGGCCACCGCCGAGGCCCGCACCGCGGTGCCGGCCGACGGCGTCGATCTCGTCGACGAAGACGATCGCCGGGGCGTTCGCCTTGGCCTGCTCGAAGAGGTCACGGACCCGGGAGGCACCGACACCGACGAACATCTCGACGAAGTCGGAACCGGAGATCGAGTAGAACGGGACGCCCGCCTCGCCGGCGACGGCACGCGCCAGCAGCGTCTTGCCCGTACCGGGCGGGCCGTACAGCAGCACACCCTTGGGAATCTTGGCGCCGACGGCCTGGAACTTCGCCGGCTCCTGGAGGAACTCCTTGATCTCGTGGAGCTCCTCGACCGCCTCGTCCGACCCCGCGACGTCCGTGAAGGTCGTCTTGGGGGTGTCCTTGGTGATCAGCTTCGCCTTCGACTTCCCGAAGTTCATCACCCGGGAGCCGCCGCCCTGCATCTGGTTCATCAGGAACAGGAAGACGACCACGATGAGGACGAAGGGGAGCAGCGAGAGCAGCACACCGACGAACGGGTTCTGCTTCGACGGGGAGACGGTGTACCCGTCCTTGATCTCGCCGGTCTGGTACTTGGCCTGCAGGTTCTTGGCCACGTCGACGCCCTGGTCGCCGATGTAGCTCGCCTGGAGCTTGTTGGAGCCGTCGATCTTGTAGGAGCCCGACAGCTCAATCTTGATCTTGTTCTCGTCACCGGTCGTCAGCTCGGCGGATTTCACCTTGTTGTCAGCGATCGCCTTGACGACCTGACCGGTGTCCACCGTCTTGTAGCCGCCGGACGAGCCGACGACCTGCATCAACACGACCACGGCGAGGACGGCCAGCACGATCCACATGACCGGCCCACGGAAGTATCGCTTCACGTCCATCCATACGGAGCCGCTGAGGCCCCGTCCCTCCTGCCACAGTGAGGCACAACGCCCTTGGGAGGGCTGGTCGTGCGTACGGTGTATTACTGGCCCGAAAAAGAACTGCCTTCGGACGGTACCCCAGCATTGTCACCCGGCGCCTGCGCCGACGGTGAACATGCAGCCGAGGATTCCGTTCTCCCTGCTCCAACGGCGGGCGGCCCCGAAGGGTTCCCGCCGGGCCGCAGCGGACGGTCCGAGGCTCGCCCGGCCACACCGGCCGGACGAGCGCGGGGACGCCCTCAGCCGCCGTAGACGTGCGGCGCGAGAGTACCGACGAACGGCAGATTGCGGTACTTCTCCGCGAAGTCGAGTCCGTACCCGACGACGAACTCGTTGGGAATGTCGAAGCCGATCCACTTCACGTCGATGGCGACCTTGGCCGCGTCCGGCTTGCGCAGCAGCGTGCAGACCTCCAGCGAGGCCGGCTCGCGCGAGCCGAGGTTCGACAGCAGCCAGGACAGCGTCAGACCGGAGTCGATGATGTCCTCGACGATCAGGACGTGCTTGCCCTTGATGTCGGTGTCGAGGTCCTTGAGGATGCGGACCACACCGGAGGACTGGGTGCCCGCGCCGTACGACGACACGGCCATCCAGTCCATCGTGACGGGGGTGGACAGCGCGCGCGCCAGGTCCGCCATCACCATCACGGCGCCCTTGAGGACACCGACGATGAGCAGGTCCTTGCCCGCGTACTCCGCGTCGATCTTCGCGGCCAGCTCCGCCAGCTTCGCGTCGATCTCTTCCTTGCTGATGAGTACCGACTGAAGGTCGGAACCCATGTCCTTGTCGTCCACCCGTGCCACTCTCGCTCTGTTCGGTGTTCGCGTCAGTCGTGAGACTTCGGATGCGGGGCAGCGTCTGCGGCTCAGCCCTGCCGAATCACCAGTCTGCCACCCTGCCGTCGCACACCCACTCGCCCGGGGAGGTTGATGGCCCCCTGCCCCCTCCAGGCGGTGATCAGCCGGTCCACTTCTTCGATGTGGCGGGCGAAGAGCGAACCGGCCGGGGAGCCGGCGCCGATGACGGCCCGGCGCAGCACCCGGCGGCGCACCGCGGGGGGCAGCGCGAACAGGGCGGCGATATCGAGGGAGCCGCTGTCGTCGAGCACCGAGCCCTCGGCGTCGGCGGCCCAGGCGTCCAGGGCGTCGGCGTCGTCGCGGGAGAGCTGGGCGGTACGGGCCAGCGCCTCGACGACGCCCTTGCCGAGCGCCTTCTCCAGGGCGGGCAGGCCTTCGTGGCGCAGCCGTGAGCGGGTGTAGGCGGGGTCGGCGTTGTGCGGGTCGTCCCAGACGGGCAGCGCCTGGATCAGACAGGCCTTACGGGCGGTCTGGCGGTCCACGTCGAGGAAGGGCCGGCGATAGCGCCCGTCCCGGCCGCTGGTCGCGGCCATACCGGAGAGCGAGCGGGTCCCGGAGCCGCGGGCGAGACCGAGCAGCACCGTTTCCGCCTGGTCGTCGCGGGTGTGGCCGAGGAGGACCGCGGTGGCGCCATGCCGCTCGGCGACGGCGTCCAGGGCGGCGTAGCGGGCGTCACGGGCGGCGGCTTCCGGGCCGCCGGCCGGGCGGCTGCCGCTCCCCCGGTACGCGGTGCCGTGCGCCACCTTGTTCGGTTCGCCCACGTCGACGGCGACGGCCTCTACGGGATCCAGCCCCAGGGCCCGCAGCCGCAGGGCGACCTCGGCGGCGCGGAGGTCCGAGCCCTCCTGGAGGCCGTGGTCGATGGTGACGCCCCCGGCACGGACCCCCAGCTTGGGGGCCTCGAAGGCGAGGGCGGAGGCGAGCGCCATGGAATCGGCGCCGCCGGAGCACGCGACGAGCACGAGCGGGGGCTCGTGCCGGTCCTGCGCGCAGTGGTGGTTGAGCACGTCGTGGAGTACGCGGCGGACCGCCAGGCGTATCGCGGCGACCGCTGGATGGGGACCCATGTCCGTTTCCAATCGTTCAGCTGGGGAGCCTCGGGCCGTGGACGGCACTTCGTCACACAGAGTGCCTAGATGGTGACAGAGGCGAGCGGTTCCCCGAGCATTGCACGCCTATCCATCGGTAACGGTCCCTCAGACGGGTGATTGAAGGGGCGCTCTACTGCCACGTGGCGTGCCCAGCTCACGCCGTTCGCTTACGGTGCCCCGTCCGCCTTGCGGTGCACCCGCGCGATCCAGTCCGCCGGTTTGGCGATCTCTTGTTTGGTCGGGAGGGTGTTCGGTGACGTCCAGACCCGGTTGAAGCCGTCCATGCCGACCTCCTCGACGACCGCGCTGACGAACCGCTCGCCGTCGCGGTACTGCCGCAGCTTGGCGTCCAGGCCGAGCAGCTTGCGCAGCGCCTGGTCCAGCCGGCCCGCACCACTGGCCCGGCGCTTCTGGAACTTCTCCCGGATCTCGGCGACCGACGGCACGACATCGGGCCCCACGCCGTCCATCACATAATCCGCGTGCCCCTCCAGCAGGGACATCACCGCGGTCAGCCGGCCGAGGATCTCGCGCTGCGCGGGCGTCTGGACGAGATCGACGAGGGAGCGGCCCTCGTCCTCGCCCTCCTCGCCCTCGGGCTTGGCGCCGGCCAGCGACTGGGCGGCCTCGCGCAGCCGCTCCAGGAGGGTGCCCGGGTCGATGTCCGTCTCACCGAGGAACGACTGGATCTCGCCCTCGATGTGGTCCCGCAGCCACGGGACGGCGGTGAACTGGGTGCGGTGGGTCTCCTCGTGGAGGCACACCCACAGCCGGAAGTCGTGCGGGGCCACTTCGAGCTCGCGCTCCACGTGCACGATGTTCGGCGCGACGAGCAGCAGCCGGCCGCCCTGTGCGGCGGCCGGCAGATCGCGGGAGGCCGGCGCGAACGTCTCGTACTGGCCGAGGACCCGCGAGGCCAGGAACGACAGCAGCATGCCCAGCTCCACGCCGGTCACCTTGCCGCCGACCGCCCCGAGCACCGCGCCACCGGGGACCGTCGAGCGGCGGTCCTCCATCTTGGCCAGCAGCGGCTTGAGCACGGCCCGGAACCCGGCGACGTTCGCCTTGATCCAGCCGGGCCGGTCCACGACGAGGACCGGCGTGTCATGCGGCGCCTCGCCCGTCGCGTCGGGCTGCGCCATCCGCGTGAACGCGCGCACATGCGCCTCGGAGGACTTGGCGTGCTTGCGCAGCTCGGCGACGATCGCGCGCGCCTCGTCCCGGCTCACCTCTGGGCCCGGCCGCACGAACCGGGTCGCGGTCGCGACCGCGAGGTTCCAGTCGACCATCTCGGTTCCACCGATGCTCGTCATGAGTTCACCGTACGTGGGCGTTTGGCGTGGGGGTAGCCGGTTCGCTGCGCTTTGCCGTTGTCCCGCGTGTTCGGCTGGCCCGCCGTGGGGGCTTCTCGTTGTTGCGGGTCCGCTGCGCGGAGCTTGGGGGCGGGTGATGCTTGTGGGTTTCCCGTCGTTGCGCCGTGCGCTGCGCTTTGCCTTCGGGCCGCGTTTTCGGCTTTCCCGCCGTGGTGGTTTCCCGCCGTTGCGCCTGCGGCGAGCGGTCCGCTGCGCGGGGCTGTCGGGGTGCGGTGACGGGCCTCCGGGGCAGGGGTGTGGGACTGCTTCGCTTTACGTCCCACACCCCTGCCCCTCCGGCCCGTCCCCTCCCGTGGGTGGGTGGGAAAAGAGGGGTGGGTGGGGGCGGTTGGTGGGCGGGCGAAAGGTTGGGGGTGGGAAACCCCTCAGGGCCGGGGGGCTTGTCGGTGGGCCTTGGGGGTCGGTGGTCGGTGGGGGCTCGGGGGTTAGCGGCAGCCGCAGTTGGCTACTGCTGAGGCGAGTTTGTCCAGGGCGGTCTGGGCGCCTTGGGGGTCGGTGGTGCCGGTGGTCATGAAGGAGAAGGCGAGGAGGCGGCCGTCGGCGTCGACGACGGTGCCGGCCAGGGTGTTCACGCCCGTGAGGGTGCCGGTTTTGGCGCGTACGGCGCCGGCGCCTGCGCTCTGGCCCCGGTAGCGGTTGCTGAGGGTGCCGGTGAAGGCGGCCACCGGGAGGCCGGTGACGACGGGGCGCAGGGCCGGGTGGTCGGGCGACGAGGCGTGCAGCAGGAGGCGGGAGAGCAGGGCGGCGGTGACCTTGTCGTCGCGGTCCAGGCCGCTGCCGTCCTCGAAGACGGCGCCGGACAGCGGGAGGTGCTCCCGCTGGAGGGCGGTGCGCACGGCCTTGCCGGCACCGGCGAAGCTGGCCGGCTGGCGGGTGGCGAGGGCGGTCTGGCGGGCCAGCGCCTCGGCGATGTCGTTGTCGCTGTGGGTCAGCATCCGCTCGACGAGCGCGGACAGCGGCAGGGAGTGGACGGCGGCGATCCGGTCGGGCTTCTTGGGGGCCTTGGCGCCTCCGGGGTCGCCGTCGACGGTGATGCCGCGGTCGTGGAGCAGATCGGCGAAGGTGCCGGCCGCCGTGCGGGCCGGGTCCGCGTCGCGTGGGGCGGTGCCGTGGTCGGAGTCGTCGAGGCGGGCCTCGTCGGTCATCAGCGCGGTGACGGGGGCGATGTTCTCGTTCGGGCCGATGGGGTGCTGGACGGGGCCCGAGTAGGCGCTGGCGTCGTAGCCCAGGCTGATCTTGGTGAGGTGGCGCTTCTTGAGGGCGCGGGCGGTGGCGTCGGCGAGGGTGCGCAGATTCGCGGGCTGTTCCTCGGCGCCGTGCCGCGGGGCGCGGGCGGTCAGGGTGGGGTCGCCGCCGCCGACCAGGACGATGCGCTTCTTGCCGGCCAGGACGACGGTGGTGTCGATGCGGTGGTCGGGGCCGAGCGCGGAGAGCGCGGCGACGGCGGTGGCGAGCTTGACGGTGGAGGCGGGGGTGGCGGCCTTGCCCTGGCCTTCGCCGAAGACCTCGCGGCCCGCGGCCACGTCCAGGACGGAAGCCGTCCGCAGCGGGCCGAGCGCCGGGTCCTTCAGCAGCGGTTCCAGGGCGTCGGCCAGGCCCGCGTCAGTGGGTGCGGGGGCCGCGCCACGGCCCGCGGCGCCGGGCGCGCGGCCGCCGAGCGCGGGCAGCACGGGCGGTGCGCTGGGCGCCGGCCGGGAGTCCGGGGCGTGATGCTCGCCACTGGCACCGTCCATGGCGGCCGCCTCCGCACGCTCGGCCGTACGCTGACCCGAGTCCCACGGCCCGGACGCCGCCACCGCGACGATCGCGACCGCCAGGCCGGTGGCTGCGGAGACCGCCGTCAGCCGCCAGGTCTGCTGGGTATGGCGCGGTGTGGCGTGCCATACCTGCTGCGTGGTCGCGACCGCCGTCTGCGCCGACCGGACCGCCGCGCGCGTCGCCGACCGCGCGGACCGTGCCGCCGACTGCCATCTGACCTGCCACTTTCCGGTCTCCGGCATCTCGGACCAGCCCCTTTCGCCACCACACACCTGCGTGGGGGACACTTAATCACCAGACGTATGTGTTGATCATGGAGGAGCCACCCGTGGAGTTCGACGTCACCATCGAGATCCCGAAGGGTTCGCGGAACAAGTACGAGGTGGACCACGAGACCGGTCGGATCCGCCTGGACCGTCGACTCTTCACCTCGACCAGCTACCCGGCCGACTACGGCTTTGTCGAGAACACCCTGGGAGAGGACGGCGACCCGCTGGACGCGCTGGTCATCCTGGACGAGCCGACCTTCCCCGGCTGCCTCATCAAGTGCCGCGCCATCGGCATGTTCCGCATGACGGACGAGGCCGGCGGCGACGACAAGCTGCTGTGCGTGCCGGCGTCCGACCCGCGAGTGGAGCACCTGCGGGACATCCACCACGTGTCGGAGTTCGACCGCCTGGAGATCCAGCACTTCTTCGAGGTCTACAAGGACCTGGAGCCCGGCAAGTCCGTCGAGGGCGCCAACTGGGTCGGCCGCACCGAGGCCGAGGCGGAGATCGAGGCCTCGTTCAAGCGCCTCGAGGCTCAGGGCGGCGCGCACTGACGCAGCGTCGTCGGCCCGGCGTCCGGCGGGGTTTCCCTGACCGCGGCGCCCGGGCCAGCGCGCGCTGATTTTCGTACGCGAACGGGCGGCACCCAGTCGGGTTGCCGCCCGTTCGTGCGTGTCGGGGCCGGGCCACGGCCCCGACACGACCGTCTAGAAGCCGCGGGTGCGCTTGGCGGCCCGGCGTGCGCCGGCCTCCTCGACTCCGGGGGCGCGCAGGAACAGCCGGGCGACCTCGGCACCGAGGTTGACTCCCACGGCGATGGCGAGCGCCAGCGAGGCGGCCTGTACCAGGGAGGTGAGGCCCTCCGGCAGATGGCCCTGGGCGAAGTTGAGCAGCCCGAAGTACGTGGCGCTACCGGGCAGCAGCGGGCCGATGGCCGCGGTGACGTACGGCAGGGCCGACGCATAGCGGTAGCGGGAGAGCAACTGGCCGAAGAGGCCGACCAGTCCGGCCCCGATCGCGGTGGCGGGCACCGGGTTTATCTCGGCGACGTAGTGGAGGGCGCCGTAGACGACCCAGGCGACACCGCCGTTCAGGGTCGCAAACGCCACGGTGTGACGTTCCTGCTGGAGCAGCACACAGAACGCCAGCGCCAGCAGCATCGACGCGGTGATCTGGACCACCGGCTCGTTGTACGCCCCCAGCGCCTCCTCGGGGTTGAGCCGCCGCAGGCCGGGGTTCAGCTGGAGTCCGATGTAGAGCACGCTGAGGACGCCGACGACGATGCCGACGATGAGGTAGCCGACCTCCAGCAGACGGGCGGCGGCGGTGATGTAGTAGCCGGTCAGCCCGTCGTGGACGCCGGCGACCAGGGCCCGCCCCGGGATCAGCGCGAACAGCCCACCGGTGATCACCGCGGACGCCTGCACATTGGCGTGGGCCAGACCGAAGGCGACGCCCACCGCCGCCGGCGGCATCGCCGCGACCACGAACTGGTAGAACTCCGGCAGCCCGCGCCCGGACGCGAGCCAGGCCAGCCGGTCGCCGAGCATCGAGCCCAGCGCGGCCGCGAGGAACACCAGCAATTCGCCGCCGACCAGCATCGAAGCGGCACCGGAGAGCAGCCCGGACGCGACCGTCAGGGCCCAGCTCGGGTAGGGGTGGCGGTTACGGCGGATCTCGGCGAGGCCGCGGTAGGCCTCTTCGAGGGTGATGCCCTCGGAGGCGATGTCGTCGACGAGCCGGAAGACCGCGGACAGCCGGGTGTAGTCGACACCGCGGCGCCGTACCGTCCGGCTGGCCGTGACGGGGTCGTCGACCAGCGACGGCTGGTAGGAGATCGACAGCAGGGTGAAGGTGACGGTCGGCTCGACCCGCTCCAGCCCGTAGGCGTGCGCGACACCGAACATCGCGGCCTCGACGTCCTCCGCGCCCTCACCGCCGGCGAGCAGGATCTCGCCGATACGGAGCGTCAGGTCGAGTACGCGGGGGACGGCCGGGCCGGTGTCCTCGTCGCCGCGCTCCGGGCGCTCGGGGACCGGGCGCTCGTGGACCGGCATCCGGAGCATGGTCCGCATCCGGTCCTGCCAGGGAGCTTCCTTGGTGAGGCTGACGGCGGGGATGCCGTGCGGCGGGGTGAAGGCGCTCATCGCCGTGGCGCCCACGGGGGCGGGCAGCGGGGTCTGGCCGGTGGTACTGCTCGGCTGGCTGAAGGCCGAGCCCTCCTGCTCGGCCGGCGTCTCCGGACGCAGGCCCGCGGGCAGCGCGAACTCGGAGGTGGGGTGCTCGTCCTCGGGAAGCGGCGGGTAGGGCACGCCCAGTGGCGGGGTGAAGGCGCTGTGGGCCTCGTCCGACTGGGGCTTGCGGTCCTCGGCACCGGTCTGATCCGAGGCACCGCCGCCGCTGCTGCCGTTCGTGCCGCGCTGGCCGCGCTGGCCGCGCTGTGGGTCCGACGCCACGGGTCTTCGCTCTCCTCGTAAGCCTCCTGACGGATGTCAAGGACACGATGCCTGATGAGGGTGCGGGACGCGTGCACGGGGGCGTTGTTTTCGGGCGGCCGTCGCCGTCGCCTCGCGTGGTGGGTGCGGGTGGAGTTGGGGGGAGTGGGTGCGCGCGGTCTTCTTCCGCCTGGTGTCAGCGCTTGGCGTGGCGGCCGCGGCGGGCGTCGGCGGGGGCGCCCTGCGGGCGGTCCGCGGGGTGGGGCGGGGCGGACTGGGCCTTCTTCGACTTGCCGCGGGCGCGGAAGTACTCGATGGCGATCGGCACGACGGAGATCAGCACGATCGCGACCAGGATCAGCTCGATGTGCTTGTGGACGAACTCGACCTTCCCCAGCGAGGCCCCGAGCAGGGTGACACCCGCGCCCCACAGGGCGCCGCCGATGACGTTGAAGGTGATGAAGGAGCGGTAGTTCATCCGGCTCACACCGGCGATGATCGGCGTGAACGTACGCACGATCGGGACGAAGCGGGCCAGGATCAGCGACTTGGGGCCGTGCTTCTCGAAGAACTCATGCGCCTTCTCGACGTTCTCCTGCTTGAAGAGGCGGGAGTCGGGGCGCTTGAAGAGCGAGGGGCCGACCTTACGGCCGAAGAGATAGCCGGCCTGGTCGCCGAGGACGGCGGCCAGGACGATCAGGGAGCACACCATCCACAGCGGCCGGTCGAGCTTGTTCGTCGTCACCAGCAGACCGGTGGTGAACAGGAGCGAGTCGCCCGGCAGGAAGAAGCCGATCAGCAGGCCGGACTCCGCGAAGACGATGACCAGGACGCCGATCAGGCCGAATGTCGCGATCAGGTAGTCCGGGTCCAGCCACTGGGGGCCGAGCGCGAGAGTATTCACGGGGTGAAGGCTCCTGGGTCGAGGGCGCCGGATCGTGCGGTGCGACGGGCGAAGCGACGGGATACAGGCGCGTGTGCGGCCAAAACTATCAACGCCGAGCGACCCGCCATGGTTCCAGGCGGCCCCCGGGCCCCCACCCGACGGCCCCCGACCGCTGGCCGCCCCCACGGGGCCGGGTGATGCTGGCCGCAAGGAGGTGTGCGCCATGGGCATCGAAGAATACGGCGGCGGGCAGCGGGCGCAGTCCGACGTCCTGGTGGTGACGACCAACGACGTCCCGGGGTTTCACGTGGAACGGGTGATCGGCGAGGTCTTCGGCCTGACGGTGCGCTCACGGCACCTCGGCAGCCAGATCGGCGCGGGCCTGAAGTCGATGATCGGCGGCGAGCTGCGGGGCCTGACCAAGACCCTGGTCGAGACCCGTAACCAGGCGATGGAACGGCTGGTGGAGCAGGCCCGCTCGCGCGGTGCGAACGCGGTGCTGATGTTCCGCTTCGATGTCACGGAGGCCGCCGACGTGGGCACCGAGGTGTGTGCCTACGGGACGGCCGTGGTGCTCTCGCCGCAGGGCTGACCCCGGGCAGGGCTCCGTACGGGCCAGGGGCGCGCTCCCCGGCCCGTACGGATCACACGTGGCGGACCGCGTTGGCCAGAATCGCGTCCCGCATGTAGACGGCGAGGCCGGGCCTGATCGCCTCGTAGGTGGCGGTGAAGCGCTCATCGGTGACATACATCTCGCCGAGGCAGGTGTGCATCTCGGGGGAGCAGTCGTAGTACGCACCGCAGATGAACTGCCGGTGCTCCTCGGCGACATCCATGGCCGCCGCGGAATCCGCCGCAGCCCCTTGCGCGAGCAGGTCCGCCATCTTGCGGTGGACGGCGTCGAGCCCCTCCGTCACCCGCTTCCAGTCCTCCTTGGTGTACGCGGCCGTCCTGCGCTGCGACTCCTTGTAGGCCTCGGTGTGGCCCCAGCGCTCCTCGACCTCCGCCGCGTGCTCGTCGGGGTCGAAGTCCCCGAAGACCTCGAACTTCTCCTCCGGTGTGAGCCGTACGTTCATCCTGCGTGCCTCCATCGCGTGTTCGACGGCGGCGGCCATCTTCTGGAGCTTGTCGATCCGTGCGGTCAGCAGGTCGTGCTGGCGCCGCAGATGCTGCTGCGGGTCCGTGTGCGGATCGTCCAGGAGGGCCGCGACCTCGTCGAGCGGAAAGCCGAGCTCCCGGTAGAACAGGATCTGCTGCAGCCGGTCCAGGTCGTCATCGCCGTAGCGCCGGTGACCTGCGTGGTTGCGCTCGCCGGGCTGGAGCAGCCCGATCTCGTCGTAATGGTGCAAGGTGCGCACCGTCACACCGGCGAACGCCGCTACCTGCCCTACCGAATGGCTCACTTCCGCTCCCTTGTGGGTACGCACTCCACGATGAGACCTCACGCCGCGTGAGGTGCAAGTCCGCATCCTGAAAACCCGGTGAGGCGGCGGATCGGGGGGTGAGATCCTGCCGCACATGCTGGGGATAACGGATCTGTCCACGTATCTGGTGGGGCTCGCGCTGATCATTCTGCTGCCCGGGCCGAATTCGCTGTACGTCGTGTCGGTGGCGGCCCGGCGCGGCCCGCGGGTGGCGTACCGGGCGGCGGCCGGGGTGCTGTGCGGTGACACGGTGCTGATGACGCTGTCGGCGGGCGGGGTGGCCTCGCTGCTGCAGACCACTCCGGTGCTGTTCACCGTCGTCAAGTTCGCCGGTGCGGGCTATCTGACGTGGCTGGCGGTCGGGATGCTGCGCGGCGCCTGGGCGCTGTGGCGCGGCCGGGAGGCCCGCCGGGCCGAGCGGGGCGACGGGGCGTCCGAGGTGCCGAAGGAGGCCGTGGAGCGGCCGTTCCGCAGGGCGCTGGTGGTCAGTCTGCTCAACCCGAAGGCGATCCTGTTCTTCATCTCCTTCTTCGTGCAGTTCGTGGATCCTTCCTACGCCCACCCGGTGCTGTCGTTCCTGACGCTGGGCGCTTGGGCGCAGCTGTTCAGCTTCACGTATCTGTCGGTCCTGATCTTCAGCGGGACGTTCCTGGCGGCGACCTTCCGCCGCCGCAGGCGGCTGACGGCCGGGCTGTCCGCGGGCGCCGGCGCGGCGTTCCTCGGCTTCGCCGCGAAGCTGTCGCTGGCCAGCGCGAGCTGACGGGAGCCCGGCGGCAGGAGCTGGCCTACGGGCGGGTGGCGGTCCTTCGGGGCGGCCGCCCGCCCGTTGCGCTTCCACTGGGTGAACCCTGGAGGCCACGTACCCCCTATGCCCTTATTGTCGGGTTCGAGGAGGTACGCCGATGCCCGTGCATGACGTCCATGTCGCCGTCATCTACTACTCGTCGACCGGTACCGTCGCCGAGCTCGCACGGCTGATCGCGGACGCCGCCGAGCACGCCGGGGCCGATGTCCGGCTGCGCCGGGCCGCGGAACTCGCCCCGCAGACCGCGATCGACGCCAACCCGGCCTGGGCGGCCAACGCCGCGGCCACGGCGGACATCATGGAGGCCACCCACGAGGACATGCTCTGGGCGGACGCGGTGATCTTCGGGACCCCCACCCGCTTCGGCAATGTGACCTCTCAGCTCAAGCAGTATCTCGACACCCTGGGCGGCCTCTGGCAGCAGGGCAGGCTGGCCGACAAGGTCTACAGCGGCTTCACCGCGAGCGCCACCAAGCACGGCGGCCAGGAGTCCACGCTGCTCGCGCTCTACCAGACCGTCCACCACTTCGGCGGCATCCTCGTGGCGCCGGGCTACACCGACCCGGCGAAGTTCACCGACGGCAATCCCTACGGCACCTCCCATGTCGGCGGCCCCGATACCCCGCTCGACGACGAAGCCCGCACCGCCGCCCGCATCCAGGCGGAGCGCGTGGTGAAGTTCACCAAAGCCATCAAACACGGCCTTTCTCCAGCCAGTTGACGGGTAGGCGCGACAGATGACTCTGCACAAAGGCGCATCGCCTTCCGACCGTAAGCAGACCGGCCACCCGGTCAATCCCTTCTACGGCGAGGCCGACCCGGTCGCCGGTATGGAGTCCGCCCCACCGCGGCACACCCTGCCCGATGGCCCCGTCTCCCCACGTACCGCCTACCAGTTCGTGCACGACGAGCTGATGCTGGACGGCAACTCCCGGCTGAATCTGGCGACGTTCGTCACGACCTGGATGGAGCCGCAGGCCGGCGTCCTGATGGCGGACTGCCGGGACAAGAACATGATCGACAAGGATGAGTACCCGCGCACCGCCGAACTGGAGAAGCGGTGTGTGGCGATGCTCGCCGACCTATGGCACGCCCCCGACCCGGCGGCCGCCGTCGGCTGCTCCACCACCGGGTCGAGCGAGGCCTGCATGCTCGCCGGGATGGCCCTCAAGCGCCGCTGGATGCAGCGCAACCAGGAGCGGTATCCGGGGCAGGCCCGGCCGAACCTCATCATGGGCGCCAACGTCCAGGTCTGCTGGGAGAAGTTCTGCAACTTCTGGGAGGTCGAGGCGCGCTTGGTCCCGATGGAGGGCGACCGCTTCCATCTGGACGCCGCCTCCGCCGCCGCGCTGTGCGACGAGAACACCATCGGCGTGGTGGCGATCCTCGGCTCGACCTTCGACGGGTCGTACGAGCCGGTGGCCGAGATCTGCGCGGCGCTCGACGAGGTCCACCGGCAGCACGGCTGGGACATCCCGGTCCATGTGGACGGCGCGTCCGGCGCCATGATCGCCCCGTTCCTCGACCCGGAGCTGGTCTGGGACTTCCGGCTCCCCCGGGTCGCCTCCATCAACACCTCGGGGCACAAGTACGGCCTGGTCTACCCGGGCGTCGGCTGGGCGCTGTGGCGCGATACGGAGGCGCTGCCCGAGGAGCTGGTCTTCCGGGTCAACTACCTGGGCGGCGACATGCCGACCTTCGCCCTCAACTTCTCCCGCCCCGGCGCCCAGGTCGCCGCGCAGTACTACACCTTTCTGCGGCTCGGCCGGGCCGGCTTCCGCGCCGTCCAGCAGGCCACCCGTGACGTGGCCCGCTCGATGGCCGAACGGATCGGCGCGCTGGACGACTTCAGGCTGCTGACCGAGGGCGACCAGCTGCCGGTCTTCGCCTTCACCACCGCGGACCATGTCACCGCCTTCGACGTCTTCGACGTCTCCCGGCGGATGAAGGAGCGCGGCTGGCTGATCCCCGCGTACACCTTCCCGGAGAACCGCGAGGACCTCTCCGTCCTACGGGTGGTCTGCCGCAATGGCTTCTCCCTGGACCTGGCGGACCTGTTCCTCATGGACCTGGAACAGCTGCTGCCCGAACTCCGCGACCAGCCCGGCCCGATGCAGCGCCCGGAGAGCGTCGCCACGGCGTTCCATCACTGACGGGCGCCGGGCCCGGTCCGCCTGGCAGGCCCCAGTCGGCCCCGGTCAGCGCGCTTCCGTGGCGGCCCCGCCGTCGCCCGCGCCGCCGCTCCCGCCCCCGCCCGGACCTTCCGCGTCCCGCTTCTCCGCGTCCGTCGTCGCGTACGGGTTCTCCTGCCCGTCCGCCAGGACCCCGACGAACGGCTCCCCCTCACCGGCGAAGACATACGCCCCGCCCTCGATCCGCTCGATCAGTCCCTGCGTCCACTCGGCACCGCTGTCCGCGGAGTGCACCCACATGTGCATGATCTCGCCGATGTGGCCGAGCTGCCCGGTCCCGCCCTCGGGGGTGTAGTACCCGGTGACCGTGCCGCGCCACTCCTGCAGCGCCCGCACCCGCTCCTTGAGCAGCGCCACCGCTTCGGCCCGCGGCAGATCGACGAGGAAGCCGATGCCCGCGCTGAGCATGTCGACCTTCTGGTCGTGCTGCGAGAGCGCGGCGCGCAGCAGCGCGAAATACTCGGCCTCGCCCGCCGCGGTCAGCTCGTACTCGGTACGCGGCGGGCCGCCGGCGGTGCTGGGCGCGATGTCATGGGCGCGCAGCAGCCCTTGCTTGGCCATCTGCTTGAGCGCGTGGTAGATCGAGCCGGGTTTGGCGTTGGACCACTCATGGGCGCCCCAGTACTCCAGGTCGTTGCGCACCTGGTAGCCGTGCGCCCTGCCGTGCTGCCGCACGGCGCCCAGTACCAACAGCCGGATCGCCGACATCGTCTCCTCAATTCCTCGCGCGCCCCTTCCGCCAGCCTAGAGCGCGCGAGGACCCCGCCCGCTACCCCTCCCGGGCCGCGCGCTCCTCGTCCACCAGCTCGAAGGCCGTCTTGCCGTCGAGGGACTCGCGGAGGATGTCGGCGTGGCCGGCGTGCCGGGCCGTCTCCTCGATCAGATGCAGCAGCAGCCAGCGCATCGACTGCCGGGCCTCCGGCGGGAACCACGGCGCCGGGGGCAGCGGGAAGGTGTCGTTCAGGCTGGGCACGGAGCGGATGAACTCCTCCGTCCGCTTCGCCACGCCGTCCCAGAACGCCAGCACCTCGGCCAGGGTCTCGCCGTCCTCCATCTGGAAGCTCAGATGCCAGGTGTCCTGGGTCCGCTCGATGGAGTGCGGCAGCTCCTGCGCGGTCTCGACCCAGCCCTGCTCGGTCTCCGCGACATGCTTGACCAGTCCGGCCAGCGACAGCTCACTGGCGCTCGGCCGCTGGGTCGCCCGGTCGTCGGTCAGCCCCAGGACCGCCCGGCGCAGCCCGCCGCGCTGGGCCTCCAGGAAGGCCAGCAGCGCACCGGTCTCGTCGCCGTGGGCCTCGGCAAGAACGTGAGTGGGCATGGGGTCCACCTTTCGTGACGTCCTCGGCGGCCGGCCCTTTCGCCGTCCGCCTTCCGACACCACTCAACGTAGGAGCCCTTGCGGTCAGCTTCTGTCCGCAACTCGCGAGGGATCGTCCCGGACCCGTCCGCCGAGAGGCGCAGAAGCCCAGAAGCTCAGAAGCTCAGAACGGGAACTGCGACCGCCCGTGCTGGATGGAGATCCACTTGGTCGTGGTGAAGGCCTCCACCATCGCGTCGCCGTTGAGCCGCCCCACCCCGGAGCTCTTCTCCCCGCCGAAGGGCACGATCGGCTCGTCGTGCACGGTGGCGTCGTTGACGTGGAACATCCCGGTGTCGATGCGCTTGGCGAACCGCACCCCGCGCTCGATGTTCCCGGTGTGCACGGCACCGCTGAGCCCGAACGAGGTCGCATTGGTCAGCCGCACCGCCTCCTCGTCACCGTCGAACGGCACCAGCAGCACGACCGGCCCGAAGATCTCCTGCCGCAGCAGCGGGGAGTCCTCCGGCAGACCGCTCAGCACGCTCGGCGCGACCAGCGTGCCGCGGGTCTCGCCGTGCAGCAGCGCCGTGGCGCCGTCCTCGACCGCGCGGTCCACCAGCGCGGAGATCGCCTCGGCCTGGCCCTCGTTGATCAGCGGACCGATGTGCGTCTGCGGATCGGTGGGGTCGCCGACCTTCAGCGAGGCGACCTTGGCGACGAACTTCTCGGTGAACTCCCGCTCCACGGCGCGGTCGACGAGCACCCGGTTGGCGGCCATACAGACCTGGCCCTGGTGGACGAAGCGGCTGAAGACGGCGGCGTCCACCGCGTAGTCGATGTCCGCGTCGTCCAGGACGACCAGGGCGCTGTTGCCGCCCAGCTCCAGCACGGTGTGCTTGAAATTGGCGGCGGCGACCGTCGCGACATGCCGGCCGACCTTCTCGGAGCCGGTGAAGGAGATGGTCTTGGGCACCGGGTGCTCGATGAGCGCGTCGCCGATCTCGGCGATGTCCGTGACGACGACGTTCAGCAACCCCGCCGGCAGCCCGGCCTCCTCGAAGATCCTGGCGACCAGACCGCCGCCGCAGACCGGGGTGTTCTGGTGCGGCTTGAGGACGACGGCGTTGCCGAGCGCGAGGGCCGGCGCGACGGACTTGAGCGACAGCAGGAAGGGGAAGTTGAAGGGGCTGATGACCCCGACGACACCGACCGGCAGCCGGTAGAGGCGGTTCTCCTTGCCGTCGATGGGCGAGGGCAGGATGCGGCCCTCGGCGCGCAGCGCCAGCTGAATGGCCTCGCGCAGGAACTCCCTGGCCAGATGGAGCTCGAAGCCCACCTTGGCGAGCGTGCCGCCGACCTCCGCGGCGATCGCCTCGCCGAGCTCCGCCTCGCGGTCGTCGATGATCCGCAGCACGCGCTCGAAGACGAGCCGCCGGGTGTACGGATTGGTGGCGCCCCACTCCCGCTGGGCGCGCTCGGCGGCACGGTAGGCCTGGTCGACCTCCTCTACCGTAGCGACGGGTATGGAGGTCAGTTTCTCGCCGTTGTACGGATTGAAATCGACGATGTCCCACGAGCCGCTGCCGGACCGCCACTCACCGTCGATGAACTGATACGCCAACTCGTCGAAGTAGGACATGCCATCCCGATCTGGAGAACAGGGCGCTCAGGGCGCCGCATTGGGGGGTGCTGACTCCTGATGGTGCGCCATCCTACCGACGCGTCACATCAGTTGGAGCAGACCACGCAACAGGTCCCTGGTCTCGGCCGGATTCGGCCCCTCCTCCTGGAGGCGGTCCATCACCCGTGCGTACTGGGCCACTTCCTCGGGCTTGTCCACATACAGCGCACTCGTCAGCTGCTCCAGATAGACGACGTCCGGCAGACCCGACTCCTGGAAGCCGAGCATGGTGAAGGCACCGCTCTCGCCCGCGTGCCCGCCCAGACTGAAGGGCATCACCTGGAGCCGCACATTGGGCCGCTCCGACACCTCGATCAGATGCTTCAACTGCTCGCGCATCACCGCGCGTTCGCCGTACGGGCGCCGTAGCGCGGCCTCGTCCAGCACACAGTGGAACTGCGCCGACCGCTCGGCCACCAGCAGCTTCTGGCGCTCCATGCGCAGCGCGACCCGTCTCTCGATCTCCGCGGGCCCGGCGTCGGGCATGCCCCGTCTGACGACGGCCTGCGCATAGCTCTCCGTCTGCAACAGCCCGTGGACGAACTGGACTTCGTAGACCCGGAGAAGAGAAGTGGCGCCTTCCAGCCCCACATACGTCTGGAACCACCCGGGCAGCACATCGCTGTAGCTGTGCCACCAGCCGGCGACGTTCGCCTCCCGCGCCAGAGAGAGCAGCGCCTCGCGCTCCTGGGCGTCACCGACCCCGTACAGGGTGAGCAGGTCCTCCACATCCCGTGCCTTGAAGCTCACGCGGCCCAACTCCATGCGGCTGATCTTCGATTCGGACGCACGGATCGAGTAGCCGGCCGCCTCGCGGGTTATCCCGCGCGATTCACGCAGCCGACGGAGCTGCGACCCGAGCAGGATTCGCCGCACCACCGACCCGCTCGACTCACTTGCGGACACCTCTCAGACCCTCCTGTGACCCCACCCCGTCCAACAGTGGGCCGCAGTCTGCCATGTTCGGGCTTCGTTGAGTGCTCATCCGGTTACTGATACGTGCGGCCCCCGCAAGCCCTCCACAAGATGCCGCAGGAAGAATCACCAGCAAATCCGTGTACACAAGGGCAATTACGGCACGTGCACGTGCATCTGCCCTTGCATCTGTCTCGCACATTGGGAACCATAGGCGTCGCACGCATGCACGCTCGTGAAAGATCCGCCAGATCCGGCTGACCGGCCAGGGTCATGACGTCCGCGAACGCCAGGAGTGCCTCGCATGGGGACCAAGGTTTTGACCATGCTCGAGCCGTTATGGCAGGGCTTTCCTCCCGTCGACCCCCTGGCTGTCTCCGGATCCGCATCCCGCACGCTCCCACCGCGCTATGAATCGGTGCGCTGCGCACGGGCGTTCACCCGCGAGACCCTGCAGGGCTGGGAGCTGGACGAGCTCTTCGACTCGGTCGCCCTGGTGGTCTCCGAACTCGTCACCAACGCTCTGCGGCACGCGATCCTCGCCGCCCCGGAGCACGGCGACGCCACTCCGCCCGCCCGGCTGCATCTGATGCGCTGGTCCTCCCGGCTGGTCTGCGCCGTACGGGACCCGAGCGATGACTCACCGGTCGCCGGTGAGGCGGATTCCGCCGCGGAATCGGGGCGCGGGCTGTATCTCGTGGACTCCTTCAGCGACAGCTGGGGCTGGCATCCGCTGGCCGGTGCCGCGCACGGCAAGATCGTGTGGGCTCTCTTCCGGCTGCCGTAGCCGTTCCGTACACCGGGCGCACCGTGACACGCGGGCGCCCGGTCGTCCTGTGCGGGCGCTTCACTTCACCGCCTACGGGCGCGCACTCCCCCGCAACCGCCGGGTCCCCTACGGGCACTCAGTCCCGGACGAGATGGTCGAACTCTCCGTCCTTGATGCCGAGCAGCATCGCCTGCACCTCGGCCGGCGTGTAGATGAGCGCCGGGCCGTCCGGGAAACGGGAGTTGCGCACCGCGATGTCTCCCCCGGGCAGCTTGGCGAACTCCACACAGGAGCCCTGGGAGTTGCTGTGCCTGCTCTTCTGCCATGCCACATCACGGAGATCTGTGGCGGCCATGCCGTTGTATGCGTGGGGCACAGGGGTCTCCCGGTGATAAATGGTGTCAACTGCCCGGGATCATAGCTGCGTTCACATGCGGATGCATGCGCAGATGCACGTGCACGACACCGGGTGCCGACGCCGTCACAGCTCGTCGAGCACCGTCACCGGCCCCTCACACACGGTCGCCGGCCGACCGTCTCCCCCGGCGCGATACGCCGTCACCTGGTACGGATCGACGGGGCCTCTGCGCTCATGGCAAAGGAAAGACGTGTGCCACGCCCTCCGGGTTCCGTCTCCGGCTGCCCCGCCCGCCCGGCACGAGGGCCCTGCCCCTGCGCACACCCCCGGACAAACGACGGAGGTTCCCTACGCGTCAGACGTAGGGAACCTCCTGCCCGTCACCGGACGGCGGCCGTCACCGGGACGCGTAGGGCAGCAGTGCCATCTCCCGCGCGTTCTTGATCGCGCGGGCCAGCTGCCGCTGCTGCTGCGCGGTGACGTGGGTGACCCGGCGGCTGCGGATCTTGCCGCGGTCCGAGATGAACTTCCGCAGCAGATCGGTGTCCTTGTAGTCGATGTAGGTGATGCCCGCCACGTCCAGCGGGTTGCGGCGGGGCTTGGACGGGCGGCGCGGGTCGTGCCGTCGGGGCATGGGGAGCTTCCTTGTACGTACTGAGGGGGCCGGTTCCGTGCGTACGGACGCGGCCTGTCTTACGAAACGGGGTCGAGGAGGGCGTCGAAGGCGGGCGGCAGGCTCTTCCAGGCCGGCGGGCCGCCCGCGTACTCGGCGTCGGTGAGCAGACAGGAGTCCAGCAGGGACCGCAGGCCCTCGCGGTCCAGGCCCGGCGAGGTGAAGACCAGATGCTGGGTGCGGTCCCCGTTCTCGGGGTGCCAGTCCAGCGCGGCGGCGGCCCGGCGCATCGGCGGCACCATCTCCCAGGCGGCGTCCGGCAGCGAGGCCAGCCACGGCCCGGCGTTCTCCACACACAGCGCACCGCCGGCCGCGTCCCAGGACAGCAGGGTGTCCGGACGGTCGGCCAGCCAGAAGCGGCCCCGGCTGCGCGCGGCCGCACAGGTCAGGTCCTCCAGCGCGGCGTAGAGCCGCTCGGGGTGGAAGGGCCGGCTGTGCCGCCAGACGAGCGTGGAGACGCCCTCCGCTTCGGCCTCCTGCGGCAGCAGCGCACAGGCCGGGTGCTGGCGGTCCGCGGCCGCGGCCACGTCGAAGCCGGCCGTCGCGGCGGCCGCCAACTCCTCCGATTCCACCGGGACCTGGTGCGCCATCGGGTGCAGCTGGCCGAGCAGCGCCAGGTCGGCCGGCTCCGCCGGCTCCTCCCCCGTCGCGATCGCCAGCACCGGCGCGTACTCCAGCTGCCGGGCCCAGGTGTCGGCGACCGTGCGCTGGTCGGAGGCCGCGGCGGCGAGGCCCGCCTCCGCGAGGTCGTCGCCGCAGCCGAGGTACGGCAGCAGCAGCGCGGGGTCGACGGCGGTGAGCACACCGGTCAGCGCGAGGTTCTCGCTGCCGCAGGCGGTGACCACCTCGGCCATCGCCTTGGGCTCGACCGAGTCCCACAGTTCGACGATCGCCAGCCGGCAGGTCCGGCCGGCGGCCAGCCGCTCCAGCTCGGGCACCAGATCCTCGCGCAGCGCACAGCAGGCGCAGTCGTTGACCAGCGGCGCTTCCCCGGTGTCGAGCGTGCCGCCCGCGTCACGGACGGTGCGCCGCACCGTGCCGTCGGTCGCCGAGGCGAGGTCGTGATGGAGGGCGACGCTGCCGGGGACGGTCCGCAGCAGCCGCTCGACGGCGGCCCGCCGCGCGTCCGTGTGCAGGCCGCCCACCAGCACGACGTTGAGCCGCTCCATCAGCGGGTCCCGCGCGCGCCGTAGCGGCGCTCGAACCGCTCGACGCGGCCCGCGGTGTCCAGCACCCGGGCGGTGCCCGTGTAGAAGGGGTGGCTCGCCGAGGAGATCTCGACGTCGATGACGGGATAGGTGTTCCCGTCCTCCCACTCCACCGTCTTCTCGCTGGTGGCGGTCGAGCGGGTCAGGAAGGCGAAGTCGGCGGCCCGGTCGCGGAAGACGACCGGCCCGTAGGCGGGGTGGATTCCAGGCTTCACGGTGCTCAGCGCTCCTCTCGGAAAGCGACGTGCCGTCCGGCCACCGGGTCGTACTTGCGCAGTTCCAGGCGGTCGGGGTCGTTACGGCGGTTCTTGCGGGTCACGTAGGTGTAGCCGGTGCCGGCGGTGGACCGGAGCTTGACGACCGGGCGTAGTTCGTTGCGGGCCATGCGGTTAGTATACGGAAATGGTTTCCATTTTCAATAGGCCCTCACCGGGGCCGACGACCGAAGGGATCACCCTGTGTCCGCCCACTGCCAGCTGACCGGCCGCACGCCGGGCTTCGGCAAGTCCGTCTCCCACTCACACCGCCGCACCCCGCGCCGCTTCGACCCCAACATCCAGCGCAAGCGCTACTGGCTGGAGAGCGAGGGCCGGCACATCCGGCTCACGTTGAGCGCCAAGGGCATCAAGACCGTGGACACGATCGGGATCGAGGCGGCCGTCGCCCGCATCCGCGCACGAGGAGGAAAGGTCTGATGGCCAAGCAGAGCAAGATCGCCAAGAACGAGAAGCGCCGCGCGACGGTCGCCCGCTACGCGGCCCGGCGCGCCGTCCTCAAGGCCCTGATCCGCAGCCCGCACACACCGGAGGAGGAGCGCACCGCCGCCCGGCGCGAGCTGTCCCGCCAGCCGCGGGACGCCAGCGCCACCCGGGTGCGCAACCGCGACAGCGTCGACGGCCGCCCGCGCGGCTACTTCCGCACCTTCGGCCTGTCCCGCGTACGGCTGCGCGAACAGGCCCACGCGGGCTATCTGCCGGGCGTCCGCAAGTCCAGCTGGTAGCCGCACCGCCGGCCGTCCGGCCCGGGCACCCCCTGGACCGGACGGCCGGACCCTTCGGGTAATACTGGACAGAACGTCCGGCCCCCCGACGAAAGCGAGCGCACCATGCTCCGCAACGCGTTCGAGCCCTGGCACCTGATCCTGATCCTCGCGGTGCTGGTACTGCTCTTCGGCTCGAAGAAGCTGCCCGACATGGCGCGCGGCCTGGGCCGCTCGATGCGCATGCTCAAAGCCGAGGCGCGGGCCGTCAAGGACGACGAGCCGGCCGAGGAGCCCCGCCGGGAGTCCGCAGCCCACCACTGACGCCGGGGCACCGGGCCCTCAGTGGTCGCCGCCCTCGTCGATCAGCCGCCGCACCTCGCGGTCGATCAGCCCCAGCCGGGCCTCGGCGACCAGCGGCACCGCACGGCGCTGCCGCCGCGCCTCGGCGAGATCGATCTCCACGGCGACCAGCGCGGGCTCCCACTTGGGCGCCTGCGCCACCACGGCACCGCGCGGGTCCACCACCCGCGAGCCGCCCCAGAACGCCGCCCCGTGCTCATTGCCCACCCGGTTCACGAAGACCACCCAGCACTGCAGCATCTTCGCCGTATAGGACAGCAGGGTGTCCCAGTACAGGCCGGTGTCCATCGCTTCCGGGTCCAGGCTCGCCGCGCTGTTGGTCGGGATGAACAGCACCTCGGCGCCGTCCTGCACCGCCAGCCACGGCAGCGCCGGCTGCCAGGCGTCATTGCACACCAGCGTGGCCCCCCGGCCGCCGCTCCTGGCCCGCTTCAGCTCGTAGGCCCGCAGCGACTGCCCCGGGCTGACGTGCTTACGCTCCTCCCAGGCCAGGTAGTTGGGGAGATACAGCTTGCGGTGCGCATGCACCAGCTCACCGCCCGAGTAGTGCGCCGCGGTGTTGTACGCCCGCAGACTGGTGTGCTCGTGGAAGCCGACCAGCACATCCGGGCCGTGGATGCTGAGCTCCAGCAGCCGGGGATCGTTCCCCTCCAGGGACTTGTCGCGCTTGAGGGCGCCCAAGTGATAGCCGTGCAGGCTCAGTTCGGGGAACACCACGACATCCACGCCCTGCGCCGCCGCCTGCTCGATCTGCTCGCGGGCGATGACGAGGTTCTCCTCGACGTCACCCAGCACACAGTCGGTCTGCGCCAGCGCAATGAGCATGTCCCCACCTCATCGACTCATCACTTTTGCGGCTTTCACCCCAATTTTGCCAGAGCCTGGAGACAGCGGCACGGCCCGGCGGAGCTAACGGTTCCGCCCCGTTTCAAACACCCGGAAGACCGGTCCCCACCAATGAGCGAAAGAACGATCCTTCCCGTGCCGGACACGGGTTTCACCCGTTGATCCGCACGATCCGCCGTACACCCCGCAGGGCCGCTTCCAGCCGCAGCTCAGCCCGGCGGCAGCGGTACGACGGTCCGCGGTCGAGTCGTCCGGCGATGCCGACGGCCGGCTCGACCGGGCGGCTCCGGCCGAGCGGCCCGCCGGACCCGCTCGGCCGGACGGCCGGCCCCCGGTAGCTCCAGGGGCCGCCCGGCCGCCCGTGCGCGGCCCGTCCGCTCATCGGCGCCGGGTATGCGCCCGGCGCAGCAGCAGCGCCCCGCCCACCAGCAGCCCGCCGCCCACCGCGGCCACCGCGGCCAGCTCGTCCGCCCCGGTGGCCGCCAGCAGCGCGGAGCCCGCCGAGGCCCCGGCCCGTGCCACCGCATCCACCCGCGCCTCCTGCGCCGGCCGCGGGGCGGGCGGCCTGGGGGCGGTGTGCTCCACCGGCGCCGTGACCGGGCGCCCGTCCCGTTCCGGGGCCGCTCGCCGCTCCGGGGCCGGTCGCCGCTCCGGCTGCGCGCGCTGCTCCGGCTCCGGGGCCGTCCAGCGCACCCCCGGGGCATGCTCCGCCCCGGGAGGCAGCCGGTCCGCCGGGGGACGCTGCGCCGGCGGCGGTTGCCGGAAGGCCGGCGCTCCGTTCCCGCACGACGCCCCCATGGCCGGGTTGAGCGCCGCGCCCCCGTCGACCGAGTTGCCACAGGCGTTGACCGGGGTGTCCACGGTCACCTGGATGCTGTTCCCGGACAGCACTCCGGGAGAGTTCGTCGCGCTCCCCCCGGCACCGGCATCCGCGTACGCCGCACTGCCGCTCGCACCGAGCACGCCCGACGCCGCCGCCACGAACACGCACGCCTTCAGGCTCTGTCGCATCTGTCATCCCTCATCTGCAGTCGAGGCGTACGGACCGCCGCCCGCACCCCTCCCCCGTGCTGCTCGCACGGCCGGGCGGCCGGCAGCGCATACGCGGCGCCGACCGCCCGGGGCACAAGCGGTGGAACGGCCGAGGCCGTTGGTCGTCAGTGGTTGGCAACCCCGTTGCCGGACAGCACCGCGATGTCGTCCAGGATGTGCGACAGCGCCTCGTCGCCCTTCGCCTGGCTGGAGTTCTCGACGCACTGCTGGTTCTGCGGCGACGACAGCACGTTGATGTCCTGGGCGACCGCCGCGATGTTGACCTTCGGAAGGCCCAGGCAGAGGTCGTTCAGGGAGCCCTGCACGAGCCCGAGCTGGGTGCTCAGATTGCCGTGCGTGGTGGAGTTGCCGTAAATCGACTTGGAGCCATTGCCGTTGACCGTGGACGTGCCGTGATCGTTGCCGATCGCCATGGCCTGCGGCGCGGCCGCCGCGGTCATTCCCACGAGCGACGCCGCAATCGCCGCGCCCGCCATCATCTTCTTCATCGCGCAAACCCTTCAGGAGAAGGAACTCCCGGCACGGGAGCCCTGTTTGAATAACCCGTCGCAGCCGCACGAGTTCCGCATCATCACCCGAACAGATGGCGATGCATTTCCCGAAAGATGTCCTGCGCTTCAACGGGCCTCATATCCTCCGCGCGAGCCTCCCCCCTGGACTCTCCGGACGGACGGTATGACAAAGGGCCTACATCGCCGGTAAACGGCTCAGCAGGCCCTGTCCTGTGTTTCCGGCCGGCGTGCCAATGCCCCGGCAACCCCATCAATCACACAAGGGCATTGGCACGCTTCCCTCCACACATCATTCTTAACGATCCGGCGCACCGCGTATCGGTCACAGGCGAATAACAAATCGCTTACCGGAGGCCGCGGTTTCCGCACCAATCCCGGCTTCGCCGGGCGAAGGCAGCAAAAACCCGGGCCGCCCAGAAGAAGGAGGACTGGGCAGCCCGGGCCTTACTCAGCCGCTCAGCGGTTGCCGGCGCCGTTGGCGGAGAGCAGCGCGATGTCGTCCAGGATGTGCGACAGCGGCTCGTCGCCCTTGGCCTGGGTCGAGTTCTCGGTGCACTGCTGGTTCTGCGGCGACGACAGCACGTTGATGTCCTGGAGGCCCGCCAAGCCGTTGATCTTGGGCAGGGCGAGGCACGGCTTGTTGAGAGAGCCCTGGATCAAGCCGATCTGTGGGCTCATGTAGCCGTACGTGGTGGAGTTGCCGTAAATCTGCCGGGCACCGTTGCCATTGACGGTGGAGGTGCCCTGGTCGTTACCGGTGGCCATCGCCTGCGGGGCGGCAGCGACGGCAATGCCGACAATGGACACAGCCGCAGCCGCGGTCGCCAGCGTCTTCTTGATCATTGCTAGTCCTTCGTGTTTCGGGTTGCCCTTGGGACGGACAAGCTGCCCAACTCGAAAGAATTGAGTTGGGTTGTGCTGATTCACTCCAATGAGCTTTCCCCTGATCAGTCGTACCGAGCAGGGGAAGCGCCTCGGAGATACGGGCGGGAGTCATTCGGTGGGCCACCGCACCCCGCCCGGGGATTTCGGCCGGGCCTGTGAAGCATTCGGCAGCTGCGGTATCGCCGGAAACGATGAACTGCGAATATCCACGCCGCGGCCGGCGGGCGGGCCCGCGCGCCCGGGAATTACTTACCGAGCGGCAGACCACCGAGCAGCGGCTTCTTGGTGGCTCCGGCGACGCTCCCGAGAAGATTCTTCGCGCTGGTCGACTTGACCTTGTCCTTCGTGGTCTTGACCATTTTGACCAGCGGTGCGATCTGGTGGCCGTCCAGCTGCTTGCTGTGCAGCGCGTCCGTCAGAGCGCCGTTGAGGCTCATGGTCGGAGCGCCGGGCTGGGCGGCGAAAGCGGGCACGGCCGCACCCAGCGCCATGACGGAACCAACAGCAACTGCGGCAGACTTCGCGTACTTCACTTTCAACTGTCCCTTCTCGGGCGGTGCTTGAAGGTCCCGCGGCACAAGTGCCGCGTGAGCACTCACTTCGCTGCTCGGATCACCGCATTCCCCCTGACTAACGAGTGCCACCGCACGGAGAAACTCTGAAGTTCCACCTTCTTGACAACGCCATCCTAAAGATGCGGGCCTTTGCGATTACGGCGGTCGATTGCGGCGGCCGGGGCCGAACACCGACCGGCCCCGGTGCGCAGCGTCCGCGCACCGGGGCCGGATCAAATGTCACGGCTCGAATTCTCTTCGAGTCAGTGGTTCAGGCAGGTGTTGCCGAACGCCGGGTTCAGCAGGGCGACGATGTTGATGGTGTTGCCGCACAGGTTGATCGGAATGTGGATCGGAACCTGGATGGCGTTTCCGGAGAGAACACCAGGGGAGTTCTTGGCACCGCCCGCGGCACCCGCGTCGGCGAACGCCGGCGCAGCCGAGCCCACCGCCATGAGGGTTCCGGCAGTGACTGCTGCGACCTTTGCGTACTTCACTTTCAGCCCTTCCTGCAGCGGGTCCGTAGCGAACACGACCGTCGTGTCGCTCGGGCGCTGATCTGCTCGCCCGTAACGCCGCTGCCGATATTGGTAACGATTTCTCCTCGTGGACGAAACTCTTCCCGAGAAGTTTTCGGAGGAATCGCCCAAATGATGCAAGACCGTTTCAGGAGATTGCCACCGCGCATACGACGCGGAAAAAACACCGGAGTTCGAACGTACGAGGTATCCGCCGAATACGAATTCCTACCGAACGAGCCGCGAAAATCTTCGGCTTCACGGTTCGTAGGGGGGGTGTCGCGGGCCCGGACCGCTCAGGAAGAGAGAGCCTGCGGCCGGGCCTGCGACCGATGGCCGGTTCAGCGGTTGCCGACACCGTTGGCGGAGAGCACCGCGATGTCGTCCAGGATGTGCGACAGCGGCTCGTCGCCCTTGGCCTGGCTCGAGTTCTCGACGCACTGCTGGTTCTGCGGCGACGACAGGATGTTGATGTCCTGGGCGAACGCCGCGAGGTTGACCTTGGGCAGGGCCAGGCACAGCTTGTTCAGCGAGCCCTGAATCAGCTCCAGCTGCGGGCTCATGCTGCCGCGGGTGGTGGAGTTACCGAACGCCGACGTGGCGCCGTTGCCGTTGACCGTGGAGGTGCCCTTGTCGTTGCCGGTAGCCATCGCCTGGGGTGCGGCCGCCGCCGAAATGCCGACGACGGACGCGGCTACAGCCGTCGTGGCGAGGACCTTCTTGATCACGATTTACCCTTCTCGAAGCGGAGTGCCCGTATCCGGAGCGCCCTGGTCAACTCCCTTCTGGGGGTGCGGTTTCGCCGTTTCACCCGAATGCCACGAAACCATAGATACATATCACTGCGGTGGGACAACATTGCGGCCCGCAGCGCGCTTTGCGCGGCAAAGGCCGGTACGAATTCTTCGTACCGGCCTTTGCCGCGGAGCGGGCCGACCGAATGCGGCCGGGGCTCAAGAGCTATACGTTCATCAGACGTTGAGGCAGGTGTTGCCGAACGCCGGGTTCAGCAGGGCGATGAAGTTGAGGGTGTTGCCACAGACGTTGACCGGCACATCGACCGGGACCTGGATGAGGTTGCCGGAGACAACGCCGGGGGAGTTCTGGGCAACTCCCGCCGCGCCGGCGCCGCCATGCGCACTGGCCACTCCGGCTCCGCCCACAACGGCGAAACCCGCGGCAGCAGACAGGACGGCGGCCTTGGAAACAAACTTCACGGTGAACCTCTTCACTGAGCAGCAAGCAGAAATCTGTACGCGCCGCTTAGAGCGACAAGCTGCTCAACTCACCAGCCAGGGCAGAAGTAGCGGTTCATTCGGGTGAATGCGTGGGCCGATGAGCCCGGCGGCGGCCATTGGCGAAAGGGATATACATATTGGCAGCTGACAGCCAACCCGCCTTCGGTCAGAGCGGATTGTCAGCGACGTCGTGCGCAATGGCCCCATGAAGGTGACCCATGCGCAGGTGGTGCCCTGGCGGTTGCGGCAGCAGAGTCTTGTGCCGTGGACGGACGCCCCGGTCGAGGAGCTCGTCGCGCGGCTGGCGGGGGTGCAGGCCCAGGTCGGCTCCGCATCCGAACTCGCGCTCGCGGTGCGGCAGAAGACGCCGCGGGCCGGGGTCGTGCCGTCGGCGCTCGCCGCGCGTGCGCTGGTCAGGACCTGGGCGATGCGGGGCACGCTGCATCTGCTGCCGGCCGAGGAGATGGCGGCGTATCTGGCGCTGCTGGGAGCGGCGCGTACATGGGAAAAGCCCTCCTGGCAGCGGGCGTTGGGACACATGGGCTGGCGACGCCCGCCGCGCTCGACGCCTGGCTGCTGCGCGGGGCGACCCGTAAGGCCGTGCTGCGCGGCTGGTTCGCGGCGCTCGGCGACCGGCTGACGCCGGGGTATGGGAGTTCACCGAGGAGTCGGTGGCGGTGACGCTGTTCGCGGAGCACGGCGAGGTGCTGCGGGCGGGCCTGGGGGCGGAGGCCGGCCATCTCGCCCGCTGTACGGGGCGCGAGCGGCCGCTCGTCGTGCGCACGGCTTAGGGGTGTGGCCTCTCGGGCGCCGGCTCCGCGTCGTCCCTGTCGTCCGCGTCGTCCGTGCTGGTCAGGGCGATTGTCAGACCCTGGTGCAAGACTCAAGGGCATGAGATGGGCGGTGGTGGAGACGGGCGACGGGGGTGCTCGTCTCTGCCCGCTCGCCCAGGACGGGCGACCCGCCGGGCCGGTGGTGCAGGAGTCTTCGCTGGCGGCGGCGGTGCGCTCCCGGCCCGAGGTCGAGCGGTGGGTGTGGCGGTCCACCGCGGAGATCTACCGGCGGCTGCAGGCGGCGGGGGTGCGGGTCGAGCGCTGCTATGACGTGGAGGCCGCGGAGGCGCTGCTGATCGGCCATGAGGAGGGCCAGTCGGGCCAGCCGCGTTCGCTGGCCGCCGCCTGGGCGCGGCTGCACGGCCTGCCCGTCCCCGAGGACGCGCCCGTCCGTACGGCCGAGACCCAGCCGTCGCTGTTCGAGCCGGGTCCGGTGCCGCTGCCGCCCGGCACGGACGAGCTGACGGCCCTGCTGGAGGTCTACGCCGGCCAGGTGGCGCGCGCCGAGAAGGCCGAACACCCGGACCGGATGCGGCTGCTGCTGGCCTCGGAGTCCGCGGGCATGCTGGTCGCCACGGAGATGGGGCGGGCCGGGGTGCCCTGGCGGGCGGATGTGCACCGCGCGCTGCTCGACGGGCTGCTGGGCGGGCGCTATCCGGGCGGGCTGGAGCCGCGCCGGATGGCGGAGCTGGCCGATGAGGTGTCCCGGGCCTTCGGGACGGGTGCGCGGGTGCGCCCGGATCTGCCGAACGACATCATCAAGGCCTTCGCCCGCGCCGGGATTTCCCTCACCTCGACCCGCAAATGGGAGCTGCAGCAGATCGACCATCCGGCGGTGGCGCCGCTGCTGGAGTACAAGAAGCTCTACCGTCTGCACACCGCCCATGGGTGGTCCTGGCTGCAGCAGTGGGTGCACGACGGCCGCTTCCGCCCCGAGTACCTGCCCGGTGGCACGGTCTCCGGGCGCTGGACCGCCAACGGCGGCGGCGCGCTGCAGATCCCCAAGGTGATCCGGCAGGCCGTGCGCGCCGATCCGGGGTGGCGCCTGGTGGTCGCCGACGCCGATCAGATGGAGCCGCGGGTGCTGGCGGCCGTCTCCCGTGACCGGGGACTGATGGAGGTGGCCGGCAGCGGCGAGGATCTGTACGCGGACCTGGCGGCCCGTGCCTTCGGCGGGGACCGTGCCCAAGCCAAGCTCGGTCTGCTGGGCGCCATTTACGGGCAGACGTCCGGCGACGCCCTCAAGCACATGGCCGATCTGCGACGGCGCTATCCGGCCGCGGTGGCGTATGTGGACGAGGCGGCGCGTGCGGGCGAGGAGGGCCGGCTGGTGCGCACGTGGATGGGCCGCACCTGTCCGCCCGCGTCCGTGGTGCCGCCCGACGAGGCGGGGCTGCCCCAGGAGGAGCCCGCGGCGTACGGCGGCAGCTCGGCGGCCGCCCGTGCCCGCGGCCGGTTCACCCGCAACTTCGTCGTCCAGGGCAGCGCCGCCGACTGGGCGTTGCTGATGCTGGCCGCGTTGCGTCACTCACTGTGGGCGGGCGGACTCCGCGCCGAGCTGGTGTTCTTCCAGCACGACGAGGTGATCGTGCACTGCCCCGCGCAGGAAGCGGCGGCGGTCTCCGAGGCGATCACGGCGGCGGCCGATACGGCGGGGCGGATCGCTTTCGGGCAGACGCCGGTCCGTTTCCCGTTCACCACGGCGGTGGTGGAGTGCTATGCGGAGGCGAAGTGAGGGCGGGGCGGGTGCCGGGCGGCGTGGCGCGAAAAACCCCCGCGACAGCGGCGGTGCGGGCGTGCAGAGTGAAGATCGTGAGCAGAAGGCGTAGTACGTCCGTCCCGAACGAGGAGTGCCCCGTATGAGCGTCCCGCCCGAGATGCAGCTCCGGTCCGCGATGCAGGTGCATCCCGAACTCGTCCCGGCCTTCGAGTCGTTGCCGCCGTCCTCCGATCCGTACGCGGACATCGAGGCCGCCCGCGAGGGGGTCCACAAGATGCTGGCCGCGTTTCCGGCCGACCGTACGGGCGTGAGCAGCGAGCGGTTCGAGATCCCGCGGGCGGACGGCAGTGCGCTGACGGTCGAGGTCTACCGCCCGGAGGGCGGGGCGGACACCGGTACGGGACAGGACGCGCGGGGAGCCGCCCCCGAGGGGGCCGGACGCGCCCTGCCCGCCGTGCTGCACTTCCACGGTGGCGGGTTCGCCCTCGGCCGGTCGCTGCCGGGGCAGGACCGCGCGGCGATCGCGCTCTGCCGTGAGCTGCCCGCCGTCGTCCTCACCGTCGAATACCGCCTCGCCCCCGAACACCGCTATCCGGCCGGGGTGGAGGACTGCTACCGCGCCCTGGAGTGGGCGGCGGAGCGAGCCGCCGACCTGGGGATCGATCCCGCGCGGATCGCCCTCACCGGCAGGTCGGCGGGTGGTGGGCTCAGCGCCGCGGTCGCCCTGATGGCCCGGGACCGCGGCGGCCCGGCGATCGTCCACCAGTCGCTGTACGTCCCGGATGTGGACGACCGGGTCGGGGCGGACGAGGCGGCGTCGGATGCCGAGGAGGACGTGGAGACGCGGGTGACCACCGCGCGGGACATCCAGAGGGCGTGGCGGCACTATCTGCCGGAGGGGACGGCCGAGGCGGAGGCGTATGCCGCGGCGGCCCGCGCCACCGACCTGTCGGGGCTGCCGCCGGCCTATGTGCTGGTCTGCGATCTCGATCCGCTGCGCGACGCGGGGCTGGCGTATGCCCGGCGGCTGATGGACGCGGGGGTGCCGGTCACGGTCCGCAATGTGCCCGGTGCCTGGCACGGCTTCGAGCTGTTCGCGCCGGACACCCGGGTGGCGAAGGAGATGACGGCGCACTGGACGGGGCAGTTGAGGGAGGCGCTGTATCCGGTGGGGGGATGACGGTGGCGGGCTGATGGTGGCGGGCTGACGGGGCCGGGCTGACGGGGGCTGACCGTGGCGGGCTGACTCTTGAGCCGGGCCGGGTGCCGGCCGTCCCGCCCGGGGCGCCGGGGCTCCGTCCGCGCCGCCCAGGCCGCCGGCTCTCAGTCCGTGCCGCCCGCAGCGCCGGAGGGGGAAGCTCCGCTCGGGCCCGGGGCGTCCGGGGTCCCGGTGCTCGTGGCGTCCGGCATCTCGGCGTTCGGGCCCTCGGCGTTCGGGCCCTCGGCGTTCGGGCCCTTGACGGTGGAGATCAGGCCACGGGTGATCCGCGTCATCGTGGCGACCAGCAACTCGCGTGGCTGCTCGGGGCGGTCCAGCCACCACAGGGCGAGCCCGTACAGCGCGCTGCGGATCGCCTCGCCGAGGGGCTCCAGCTCGGCCTCGGGGAGACCGGGCACGAACTCGCGGAGCAGCGCCATGTCCGTCTCGCGCTGCCGGCGCTGCAGCTCACGGTGGAAGGCCTGCACCTGAGCGTCCCCGGTGGTGTCCCGGAACATCATCCGCCAGGTGTACGGGTGGCTCTCCACATACCCGAACCAGGCGTCGTACATCGCCGTCATCCGGGTGTCCAGATCGCCCTCGCCGTGCAGGAGTTCGCGGACCGGGGCGGCGGCCAGCTCGTCGCGGTGCCGCTCCAGCAGGGCGAGGTGCAGCTCCTGCTTGGAGTCGAAGTGGCGGTAGAGCATCGGCTTGCTCAGGCCCGCCTCGGCGGCGATCTCCCCGATGGTCGTGCCCGCGAAGCCGCGCTCGGCGAACAGCCGGGCCGCGACCTCCTCGATACGGGTCCTGGCCTCGGCGCGCGCGGTGCGGCTCCGGTCGATCTCGCTCATCTCGTCCCCTCCCTGCGATCTGGCTCAATCCAGTGGTGAATTCGGCTCGCCATGGCCGTGCGATTGAAGGATACTGGGTCGTGTACCGCTTGGTATACGCAGTAGTAAGTTCGAGATGCGGGGGCTCATCGTGATCGTTTCCGTACACATCGCCGACATCGGCGTCCGCGCGGTGCGCGCCGTGCTCCGCGAGCGCCCACGGCCGGGCGAGACCCCCGGCCTCCGGTATGCCGAGACCACGCTCACCGGCGCCATCGCTGCCGGGCCGCCCAAGGTGCGCCCCGGCCGCGCCGCGCTGCTCGCCTCGTGGGACGAGGATGCCGCGCTCGACCGCTTTCTCGCCGAGGACCCGCTGCCGCAGCGGCTGGCCGGTGGCTGGCATGTGCGGCTGCGGCCGCTCCGGTTCTCCGGCTCATGGGGTCCAATGCCGGTCGAGATCGGCCCCGGCGCCGCGGAGGACGAGGAAGGCGAGGAGGACGGGCCGGTCGCGGTCCTCACTCTCGGGCAGCTGCGGCTGCGCCGCGCCCTGCCGTTCCTTCGCGCCAACTCCCGGGCCGCCGGCCGGGCCGCCGCCGATCCCGCGATGGCCGCTTCGGTCGCCCTGGCCAGACCGCCCCGCTTCGTCGGCACCTTCTCCCTGTGGCAGAGCGCGTCGGCGATGCGCCGCTACGCCTACGGATCCGCACAGCCCGAGCACAAGGAGGTGGTCAGGGAGCACCAGGCGAAGCCGTTCCACCACGAGGCCGGGTTCCTGCGGTGCCGGCCGTACGGCGCCCAGGGCACGCTGGACGGCCAGGAGCCGGTGGCGGCGGCTGCCCTGGCCCCGCGCATACCCTGAGCCGCGCCGCGGTCCGCACGGGTCCCACGGGGGTGGGCCTGTGCGGCCCGCGTGCCCGTCTGCCCGCGTGCCCTTGACCCGCGAGGCCCGCCCTTGACCCGCGACGCCTGCTCTTGCCCGTGCCGCGGGCCCGCGACCGCCCCGGCCGTGCAGAGCGGGGCAGGACAAGACAGGGCGGTGCCATCACGGCTGTGCCATGCCGTCCCGGCCGTGAAGGGCAGGGCAGGGCAGCGCCACCCACGGCCATGCCCTTCCCGTCCGTGCCACGTCCTCCCGTCCGCGCCATACCGTCCCGGCCGTGCCGTGCCCTCCCGGCCGTGCTGTGCCATGCCCGCCCCGCAGCCCCTGGCGATCCGTCCGCTACGCCCTAAACTCGCCGAGAGGTGCCAGCGCCGAGCGACGGTCGGCGTCGGCAGTCGGCAGTCGGCAGTCGGCAGTCGGCAGTCGGCAGTCGGCAGGGTGAGTCTCCGCGCCGGAAGGGGCCCTGAGGGGACCGGGCCCGTGCGGGTGCTCGTTCGCTCCGGTGCGGGGCTTCCGCAGGAGGAACGGAACGCGCTTCAATCCCTGGACGGGCGAGAAGAGTTGGCGGCGGAGGGAGTCGGCCGGATGAGTGCCGGGACCGGAACGAGCGCTGGATCGGAGCGGCCTGCCGAGCACGGCGCGGACGCAGGCGCGGACGCAGGCGCGGACGCGGACGCAGGCGCGCACACAGGCACAAGCGCGGAGCCGGACGCGGAGGCAACGGCAGAAGCGAAGGCAATGGCAGGCGCGGAAGCAGAGCCAGGCGCGGAGGCAGAGGCAGAGGCAGGCGCGGGCGGTGGTGGGCTGGAGCGCGTCAATCCGGCGCATCTCGCGCCGCCGACCGGATTCAGTCATGCGGTGCGCGCCGCCCCGGGCACCCTGGTGTTTCTCGCGGGACAGACCGCTCTCGACGGCTCGGGCAGGATCGTCGGTGACGGCATCGTCGAGCAGTTCGAGCGGGCGCTGACGAATCTCCTGGACGTCGCGGCGGCGTCCGGCGCCGGTCCGTCCGACCTCGCCAAGCTCACCGTCTTCGCCGTCGATGTCGCGGACTACCGCCTGCATGCCCGCGAGATCGGCCGGGTGTGGAAGCGCCTGGCCGGCAGCGACTATCCGGCGATGGCCGTGATCGGTGCCACCCGCCTGTGGGACGAGACCGCGCTGGTCGAGATCGAAGGCATCGCCGTCGTCCGCTAGCGAAGGGGATTTCGGTGGTTCCCGGGTTCCGGCCGCGACGGCAGTCCCGGCCACGCCGGCCGCGTCGGCCTCGCCGGCCACCGCTCCGCACACACCAGGGGCGCCCGCCCCGCCGGTCTCCCGGCGGGGCGGGCGCCCCTGGTGCTGTTCCGGACGTACGCCCCGTCCTGTACGCGCTGCCGCGTCACCCCGTTCGGTGCGGAGGGCGGCCGCTCAGTTGCGGCTGCGCGCCATCCCCACCGGGTCCTTCTTGAACGCCCAGGTCATCTTGGGCTCCATCGCCCAGCGGAAGGCCCGCTGCACGGGCGGTGTGCACAACACCGTGACCACGGTGCCCGCGATCAGGGTCAGCAGCACCGCACCCCACGGCGTGTGCATCCACGGGTTGTCGTACCAGTCCCAGAAGCGCGACCCCTTGGCGAGGAAGCCGTGCAGCAGATAGCCGTAGAGGGTGCCCGCGCCCAGCGCCGTGCACCACATCGTGCGGCCCGGAATCCAGGCGAAGAAGCAGGCCACCAGCACGAGGGAACAGCCGAACATCGCCAGCGTCATCACCGCACCGCTCCACCACGGAGCGGCGAGCTCCTGTGCGGCGTCACGGTGGTAGAACCAGGCGGCGTTCATCCGCGGTGCCGCCCAGTAGGCGAAGACCAGCGCGGCCGCGAAGACCGGTACGGCCAGGATCCGCGCCTTCTTGCGGCGTACGAGCTTGAAGTGCTCCGGCCGCAGCGACAGCCCGATCACGAAGAACGGCAGGAACTGCAGCACCCGTTGGAGGTCCATGTCGTCGCCGATGTCCGGGGACAGCGACGCGAGGACGGCGATGGACAGCGCCAGGGGGACCGGCCAGCGCACGATCTTCCACAGCGGAGTGGTCAGCCGCCAGACGAACAGCGCCAGCAGGAACCACGTCAGATACCAGGGGTCCGTCAGGCTTATCGGGTAACCCGGATCGTCGTCCGCCCACTTCTTGAAGAGCGTGTAGGCGACTTCGAAGAGGATGTACGGGACGGCGACTCCGGTAATCAGCCGCTGCAGCCGGTCCTTGCGCATATCGAAACTGCGCGAGAAATAACCGGAGATGATGATGAACGCCGGCATGTGGAAGGCGTAGACGGTGATGTAGAGCGCCGCCGCGGAGCGGCTGCCGTCGCGCAGCGGCTCCCAGGAGTGCCCCATCGCCACCAGCACGATGGCCAGGTACTTCGCGTTGTCGAAGAAGGCATCGCGCGGCTTCGCCTTGGCATCGGCCTTGGCGTCGGTCTTGGCATCAGCCTTGGCGCCGGTCTTCGCACGGTCCTTGCCCCGGCCCTTGGCATGGCTTCTGGGCCCGGTGTGCGTGTGCGCACCGCCGGCCGTCGCCGCACCGGGCGCGGCCGCCGTCGCCGTCTCCGGTGCCAGCGTGGCCGTCGCCGTGGCCCCGCCGGTCTGCGGCGGCGCCGGTGTGTGCGTCCGGCTCAGCGTGTCGTGCGACATCTGCCGTGGCGGGGGAAGCGGCACCCGCCGTTCACCGTACGCCGGAAATTCGTTGTTCAAGGAGCCTCCCGAAAGGATCCCAGGGGAGGAGCTGGACGCTGGCCCGCGCCGGGCCGCAAATCGGAACCCAAAAGCCAAATCCTGCGTCTTAGTTCTTTTACGGGGAGTGTGGCGGCGTCGAACATCTCAGGCACCTTAGCCCCGCGGCGGGAATCACGTAAATCCCCGCCGGTCGCGGCCACACACGGCGCATCCGCCCTCCACAGCTCCTTCACGCACCGCGGGCGGCAGGGCGGGCCGCGGTGCGGCCCGGCACCCCGGGAGATCTGGACAATGCTGCCTCAATCTCCGGCCGTTGCCCGCTATTCAATAACACCTTCGACCCCTCTGGCCCGCACGGACCGGGCGGTCGTGTTCTTCGCCACGTCCCACGCATAGACCTCCAACCGGCGGCCGTGCGGCCCGCGCAGCCGGTGCACGGCCGCCAGCCAGCGTGAACTGAGCGCGGATACACGGGGGTTGATCTGATCGGCGAACCGCGCATAGCGCGCCAGTTTGCGCACATCGGGTGCCCCGAGAATCCCGGTACGCACCTGTGGCGCCAACTCATGGACGGTTTTTACGCACATCACACAGAAGCTCTGGACCACCAGCCGGCTCCGGACATGGGCGCGATCCAGCCACCCCTTGGCGCGTAGTTCACGGAGGACCTGTGCCTCGATTCCCGGATACTTCTCGGGGGCCTTGATCTCCAGCAAAAGACGCTGCCCGTTATGGTCCAGACGGCGCAAGAAGTCGGCAAGCGTGGGTATCCGCTCCCCCTTGAACCGCTTGCCGAACCAGCTCCCGGCGTCCAGCCGCGCGAGCTCCGCGGCGGTGAAATCCCCCACCCGCCACGGCGCCCGCCCGGGAAACACCCTGGCGGCGTCCGTCGTCCGCCGCAGCGTGGTGTCGTGCAGCACCACCAGCCGGCCGTCCTTGCTCCGCTGCACATCGTTCTCGACCCAGATGTAGCCGCGGCGGTGTGCGGCGTCGACGGCGGCGAGGGTGTTCTCGGGCGCGTGACGGGAGGCGCCGCGGTGGGCGATCACCCGGGTCGCCGCGGTGCCGGGTCCGGCCCGTGTCCCGCTGCTCACGGCGACATCCGCGAACTCGTCCGGCCCGGACGCCATCGCGGACGACGCCACCGCGGCCGTCATCAGATAGGCGACGCCGGCAGCGGGGATCCGCAGTGATCTCCGAACCATGCGGCAGCCTCCTGGTCCGCTCGCCCGACGGCGCCGGCCGCGTCGGGCATGCCCCCTGGGGCCCTTCCTCCCGTCCAGGAATGCCGCTGTCTGCTCAACATGCCCGCATCCCTCGTCGCCCGCCACGCGAGCACCGGCCGGACCGCTCCGCGCCCCCTGCCCCGGCAGTCGCTTTGTCGCAGGTCAGCAGGGTCGGGCCGGGGTGCGGAGCGGGTGGTCGGCGCTTTCCCTGGCGGCCCGCCATCCGGGCGGTCCGTCCGGTCGGCCGGGCGTTCCGGACGGCCCTCGGTCCGTGCGGGCGGCGAAAAGGCGAGGGCCCGCCCCCCGCCCGTACGGCAGAATCCCTGCCCGTGACGATTCGCTTATTGATCGCCGACGACCAGGAGATGGTCCGCCGGGGAATACGCCGCATCGTGGAGAGCCAGCCCGACATGGAAGTGGTCGGTGAGGCGGCGAACGGCGTGGACGCCGTGGCGATGGGGCGCGCGCTGAAGCCGGATGTGGCTCTGGTGGACATCCGGATGCCGCGGATGGACGGCCTGGAGGTGACCCGCCGGCTGGCCGACCCCGCGATGGCCGACCCGGTCCGGATCGTCATCGTGACCACGTTCGACCTCGACGAATACGTCTATCCCGCGCTGCGCTTCGGCGCCTCGGGGTTTCTGCTCAAGCGCTCGGGGCCGACGCTGCTGGTCGAGGCGGTCCGGGCGGCGATGGCCGGCGACAGTCTGATCAGCCCCTCGGTCACCGTCCGGCTGCTGCAGCATGTCACCGGCCCCACAGCCGGCCGCCGCCCCCGTCGCCGCGACGCGGTGCTGACCGAGCGGGAGGTGGAGATCGCCGGGAAGGTCGCCGAGGGGAAGACCAATGCCGATATCGCCCGGGAGTTGTTCATCTCGGCGGGCACCGTGAAGACCCATGTCGCCAGCATTCAGCGCAAGCTGCAGGTCCGTAACCGGGTCGGAGTCGCCGTACGGGCCTGGGAGTTGGGGTATGCCACGGGTCGGACACCGGGGTGACGGGCTCCGGGAGGGACACCGGGCCGGACACGGGCGCCCTGCGCGGCCTCACCGGCATGAAGGACGACGTTCCGGTGCGGCGCAGGCGGCGCCGAGGGTGGTGCGGTGCGGCCGCGGCGGCGATGCTCCTCCCCGCCCTCCTCTCGCCTCCCGGCGCCTGCCTGCCGGCGGTCATGGCCGCGCTGTCCCTGGTCGTGGCGCTCTCGGTGTGGCCGGTGGGCCGGGTCTCGCTCGCGCGGGCGGCGGCCGGGACCGCGGTGCTCTCCCTCGCCGCGGACACCGTCTCCTTCGGGAAGGCCGGACTGGCGCTGCTCTGGCTCCCGTTCGAGGCGGTCGCCCTGCTCGTCCTCCTGGAGCGGGTGGTCCGCCATGTGCCCGGCTCCCGCGTGGGCCTGGTCGGCGGGCTGACCGGTGCCGCCGCGGTCCTGCTGCCGCTGCGCTTCACCCTGCACGCCCCGCAGACCGGGATCAAGGAGTCGGTCTTCCTGGCCGCGCTGGCCTTCGTCCCGGCCGCCGGTGCGACGGGCGTCGGGCTCTACCTCCGGTCGCTGGACCGCCGCCGGGCGCATGCCGTGGCGCTGGCCCGGCGTGAGCAGCGGCTCGAAGTCGCCCGCGATCTGCATGACTTCGTGGCCCATGAGGTGACCGGCATCGTGCTGGAGGCCCAGGCGGCCCAGCTGGACGGGGACGGCGGCCCCGGGGAGCACCGCGCGCTGCTGCACCGCATCGAGCAGGCCGGGCTGCGGGCGCTGGACTCCATGGACCGGACGGTGGCGACGCTCCGCGAGGCGGACGGCCGCACCTGGGAGGAGCCGCCGCCCACCCGGCTGCACGGTCTGGCCGATCTGCCCGAACTCATCGGCCGCTTCGCCGCCATGACGGCGGCCGAGGTGACGCTGTCCCTGGAGGACGAGGTGGCCGGCGCGCTCTCACGGGAGGCCGAGGACTCCGCGTACCGCGTGGTGCTGGAGGCGCTGACCAACGTACGGCGGCATGCGCCGCGGGCCGGGCGGGTCGAGGTGTGCGCCGCCCGGAGCGCCGACGGGGCCGTGGAGCTGTCGGTCGCCGACGACGCGGGGCCCGGCGCGTCCACCGGCGCCCTCCCCCGCGCTCTCCGGGAGCAGGGGGGACGCCCGGGCGGCGGCACCGGTCTTGCGGGTCTCGCCGAGCGGGTCGGCGCCGTCGGGGGCGCTCTGGAGGCGGGCCCGTACGCCCAGGGGTGGCGGGTCAGTTGCCGGCTGCCGGTGGCCGCCGTCCGGTGACCCGATCTCTGCCGATCGGCAGATGTGCCGCCCGTCCGGGGCCGGGATCCTCCTGGGAGTGCACCACCCGTACCTCTGGAGGAACCGATGTTCTCAGGCGCCGGACCGAAGCGGCCGCTGTCTCCCGTCGTCGCGGCGACGGTCGTTGCCGCCGCGCTCGGCCTCACCGGATGCTCGGTGGACGCCTCGACGGCGGAACCCGAGTCGAAGAGCTTCGCGTACGCGGGCAGCTCCCTGAAACTGACGACGCATGAGGTGGCCACCGAACTGGTCGCCGCCGACCGCAAGGACATCAAGGTCACCCGATGGTTCGACCACGCCGCGGGCAGCGAGCATCTGACCTGGACCCTCAAGGGCGACACCCTCGACATCGACGCCGGGTGCAGCGGAATCGCCTTCTGTGACGCCAAGTTCAAGGTCGAGGTGCCCAGGGGCGTCGCGGTGATCAGGGACGGCAGGGCAACCGATCCGCCGGGCGCGACGGGCCCGGGCGAGCGCCGGCCCGCAACCCCCTGACCTGGCCTTTCTCTTGGCCGGGCGGCTCCGCTGCCGGCGCTCACCCCCGTATGTAGATCAGGTTACAAAGGTCGATGGATGGCTGTTACACAGCTGTCAGAGCACCGAGAAACGTCGCTCATAGCTTCGGTTGTGCCCCAATGATCAACACGATGGAGCGAGAACCATGAAGCGCACCACGAGCATCGCCCGGCGCCACAAGACGGCCCTCGGCGCGGCACTGGCCTGTGTCGCCGTCCTCGGTACGGTCGCCACCGCCACGGGGGCGCAGGCCGCCACGGCCTCGGAGCACACCGCGAGCGTCGCCCGCACCAGCAGCACCCCCTACGTCATGAACCACATCGGCGAGGAGCACGCGGACAAGGGCAAGGCCGAGCGCAGCCCCGAGGCGCTGGTGCTCACCGAGCACACCTCGGCGAGCAACCTCGACTGGAAGGAGTGGGGCACGAAGAAGGCCGTCGCCACCGGCGAGATCACCGGCATGTGGTGCCTCGAAACCTGCCAGGACAAGCCGCTGAAGGGGACCCTCACGCTCTCCGACCCCAAGACCGTGAACGGCAAGAAGGTCTTCTCGTCCTTCACCCTGAAGCTGGCCGGCGGTAATGGTTCGTACGATGTCGAGGACCTCAAGGGCAAGCAGCACCTCGCCACCACCTGACGGAGAAGGCTCCCGATGAACAAGCCCACGGCCCTGGCCAGCGTCTTCGTACTGGTGCTGGCGGCCGTGGGCTGCTCGGGGTGCGGCAGTCCCGAACAGCCCCATGTCGAGGGCCCCGCCCCCAGCCCCTCCCAGGTCTCGGGCCCGGTCTATGTCTCCGACACCCTGGGCCACCCGCTGACCCGCCCCACGGGGTTCGGCCTCACCGAGTTCTCCTCGGTCAACCGGCTGAGCTGGCGCTCCTGGGGACAGGAGAAGGCCGTGGCCACCGGCAGGCTGCGGGGCATGTGGTGCATCCCCCACTGCCCCCGCAACGGCTATCCGGCCACCGTCGAACTCAGCCGTCTGCAGCGCCGTGAGAACGTCTCGTACTACACCTTCGCCACCGTACGGTCCTCCCACCTCCCGCCCGCCGATACCGACGACCTGAGCAAGGTGCGGCTGCCCTTCCCCGAGCCCTAGGAACCACCGATGACCGACGTGCTGCTCGTGGAGGACGACTCCCTGTTGCGGGAGGCCACCCAACTGTCCCTGGAACGCTACGGATACCAGGTGCGCTCCGCCTCCGACGGGCAGGCCGGTCTGGCGGCGTTCCGTGACCGGGTGCCCGATGTCGCCGTGCTGGACGTGATGCTGCCCCGCCTCGACGGGGTCGGTCTGGTGCGTCTCATCCGTGCGGAGAGCCGGCTGCCGGTGCTGATGGTGTCGGCGCGTACCGACCCGGTGGATGTCGTCCTCGGCCTGGAGGCGGGTGCCGATGACTACCTCACCAAGCCGTACGACATCCCGGTGCTGGTCGCCCGGATACGCGCGGCGCTGCGGCGCGCCACGGACACCGCGCCGAGCGAGCCGCGCGAGGACGACACGGTGCTGCGGTTCGGCGACCTCAGTGTGAACACCGCCTCCATGGATGTCCGCCGGGCGGGCCGGCTGCTCGACCTCACCCCCACCGAGCGGCGGCTGCTGCTGGAGTTCGCGGCCGAGCCCGGGGTGGTGCTGTCGCGGATCACGCTGCTGGAGCGGGTGTGGGACTACGCCTGCGGCGGCGACACCCGGGTCGTCGACGTCCATGTGCTCCGCCTGCGCGCCAAGATCGGCCACGAGCGCATCAGGACCGTTCGCGGCTTCGGCTACAAGCTCGTGCCCTGACCGCCATGGGACTCCGCACCAAGACCGCCCTGGTCATCGCCGCGACCGCCGCGCTCGTCGCCACGCTCATCGGGCTGCTGGTGCATCAACTCACCGCCGAGGACCAGCGGAAGAACGCAGCGCATGTGGTCGACGCCCAGCTCCTTGAGGCGGTGAACGAATACGCCTCCGGCATCGACAACGGTGCCCTGGTGAATCCCCGGGGGCTGCCCGCCGCGCTCCGCAGGGCCGTCACCGACCGGCCCGTGCGGGCCACCTGTCTGCAGCACACCGCCGGTTCCGCCCCGGTGCTGTGGGCCGCCACCCGCAGCGGGCGGGACATCGTCGCGGTCCGGCGCTCCTACGCGCCACAGGTGCGTGCCCTCGCCGATCTCGACCGGGTGCTGATCGGCTCCGGCGCGGCCGTCACCGCGCTCGGCTGTGTGCTGGGCGTCGTCGCGGCGGCCGGTGCGGGGCGGCGGATCACCGCTTCCGCGCGCACCGCCCAGCGGATCGCGGACGGCGATCTGACGGACCGGGTCCGGCCCCGGGGCAAGGACGAGATCGCCCGGCTCGGTGCCGCCGTCAACACCATGGCCGACGCCCTCAGCGCCCGCCTGGAGGCCGAGCGACGGGTCACCGCCGATATCGCCCATGAGCTCCGCACCCCGGTGGCCGGGCTGGTGACCGCCGTCGGACTGCTGCCGCCCGGCCGCCCGGCCGAGCTGGTCAGCGGCGGTGTGGACACGCTGCGCAGCGTGGTGGAGAACGTCCTGGAGGTGGCCCGGCTCGATGTGCCGGGCGTCGAGCAGGCGCAGTGCGAGGAGGTGCTCCCGAGCGCGCTGGCGCACCGGGCGGCCGCCCTGGCGGGCGGGGACGTCGAGGTGCTCGTGCACGACGAGACCGTCGTGGCGACCGATCACCGCCGGGTCGAACGGATCCTGGCCAACCTGGTCACCAACGCCCGGCTCCACGGCGGCCCGCCGGTGACCCTGGAGGTGGCGGGGTCGGCGGTGCGGGTACGCGACCTGGGCCCCGGCTTCCCCGCCGAGCTGCTGACGCACGGCCCCCAGCGCTTCCGCACCGGTGCCCGCGAGCGCGGTGCCGGGATCGGTCTGGGCCTGACCATCGTCGCCGGGCAGGCGCGGGTGCTGGGCGCCCGGGTGACCTACGAGAACCCCCCGGACGGCGGGGCCCTGGCCACTGTGGATCTCGCCCCCGACAGCTGACAGCCGCACCGGTCCGCCCATAGGGCCCGGGCTCCCCCGCCCCCGTTGTCCCTCTGCCGTAGGCCGGGCCGTCTTCGGGACAGTCTGCGTGCCTGTAGGCCAAGCAGCCGTACCCCACGCCCTACTGCGGTACGGGTGCGGGGACACCGCCAGGGAGTGACGCGGGTGACCGCGGCGCGAACCTACTGTCCTGGCATGACGAACCGACCCCCTGTCGTCGTGCGGCGTCCGGCCGGCTCCTCGGGCCCGCCCCGCCTTGCCGAGGCCGCCCGGCACGCCGGTCTCGCGGTGACCCTTTTCCCCGCCGGTGCCCTGGCGCTCTGCTCCACCCTCACCGGTCACCGGGAAGCCGCCCGGAGACGGTGGCTGCGCGCCGGGCCGCTGCCGCTGGGCGCCCGCTCACCGGGCGTCGCCCGGCTGGTCTTCCACGGCGCGCTGACCATACTCCTCGGCGTCGTGGCCCTGCTGCTGGCCGGTGCGCTCGCCCTGGCCGTCGCACGGGGGCTGCTGTACGGGTTCGTCGACCGGACTCCGCACGTCAACGACTGGGGCGGCCCCTCACTGGCCGGGGCGTGGCTGGCGCACTTCGCCGTTTCGGTGCCCTGCGTCGCCCTCGCGCTGGTCATACTGACCGGCCTCACCCGGCTGAACCGCCATACGACGGCTCCGCTGCGCGGTGAACGCCTCCCCGTCTGGGCGCTGCCCACCGCGGCCCTGGCCTGTGTCCTCGGCCTGCTCTTCGTCATCGCCTTCGTGCACCAGCTGCCGTGACCGGTCCCTGAGCACCCCGGACGCAGAAGTCCCCCACCTCGGTCGAGGTGGGGGACTTCGTGGTGTACCGCTGTGGGCCGCTACGGGCTCAGCTCTGCGGGAGGTTGAAGTAGATCATCGGGTTGTGGCGGCTCTCGCGGACCGGCTCGCTGAGGTTCAGTTCCTTCTTCACCTCGGCCAGTCGCGCCGTCACCTCGGGGGCCTTGGCCACGGACGGGGTGAAGTACTCGACGTTCTGGGCGGCCAGCCACTTGATCACGACCGAGCCCTCGCTCATGGGCTTCGGGCGGCGGCCGTGGAAGACGTCATGGACGCTGGTGGGGGTCCCGGGGCGGACCACCGGGAAGAGGTTGTCGATGTACCAGCGCGCGAAGCGGGCGCCGTGGTCGGCGTCGATGAAGAGGTAGTCGGTCTCCGCCGGGACCTTGGCGATGGTGTCCCGCAGATCGCCCTTGGTGAACGTCCAGCGCCCCTCGGAGAGTTCGGCCGGCACATTCTTCACGACGTTGTCGACGATGTCGAAGGAGTACAGGTGGCCCGTGCCGTTGTCACGCAGCGCGCTCAGGATCCATGTGGTGGACCAGCCGCGGAAGGTGCCCACCTCCACGACGACCTCGGGCTTGAGGTCCCGCAGGAGCAGGTAGGTGATCTCCGCCTCGTAGTCGTCGAGCTGGGCCTTGACCGTGTCCTTGTTGTCCTGGAGGAACTTCCGCTGCTGGTCACGCACCGCCCTCAAGTCGTCCGCGTACTTCGCATAGAGCGTGCTTATCGATTCGAGCGTGAGGGTGGACATCAATCCTCCGGAGGGAAGTGCGGGTGGTGCTGAACAAAAGGACACAAGGGCTACGACGGACGACGCGGCGGCGAACTACCTTCTCACATCACGTTATTGATTGATTATTGCTCGGTTGCCGCGGGCACCCTCCCGGTCCCGGAAGGCCGTTGCCAGCACGAGGAGGACCACCGTGAACACCGCGATCCACCCGAATCTGGCCGCGATCCAGGCCGGGGAGTCGGGGCTGGTGTGCAGACCGGGGAAGGTGTGCCCCAGGCCCAGCGGGATGACGGTGGTGGTGAGCATCGCGGTCTGGTGCCAGAGGAAGACCGTGACGGCCGAGAGGTTGAGCAGCGCGACCGCCGCCCAGAGGAACTGCGCCCACGTCGCGCGGCTTCGGGGCGCCGTGACGGGGCCCGTGGGGGCCGGAGCGGTCACCGCCCGGCGCAGCGGACCGCGCAGCAGCAGTGCCGCGCCCGTCTGGGCCAGGCCGAAGGCGACCGCCGCGAGGGTGGGCGGGCTGAGGTTGGAGAGGGTGGAACCCGGGACGCCGACCATGCTCGCGGGATAGCCGCCCCAGAGGATCAGCGCCGCCATGGCGCCGCCACCGCCGAGCAGCAGCGCCACCGCGGGCCGGCGGCGGGTGAAGCCGCCGGCCGCCCAGACCGCGCCGAGGCAGTACGGGACCAGCCAGCCCGCAGGGATGTTCAGCAGGCGGAGGGTGTCGGGCCAGCCGCTGTCCGCGAACAGCACCCGGGAGGCGTCCAGCGCGGCCACGACCAGGCAGGCCGCCACCGCGATACGGGCCCCTGCCTTGTGCACCAGCGGAGTGGCCGCGATCAGCAGCGCGTACACACCGAGGAACCAGAGCGGGGAGTACGCCAGCCACATCAGGGTGTGGATCGTCTCGTGTGCGGTGCCGGCGAGCACCAGGCCCAGCCACACCAGTCCCCAGGTGAGGGCGAACGCCGTCGCCGGGCGGAGCAGTCTCGCCAGCCGCTGGGCCAGCCAGGGCCGGTAGCCGATTCCGCGGGCCCGCGCCGTTGCGTAGCTGCGGGCGCTCACCCGGCCGCCCACCAGGAAGAACACGGCCAGGGGCTGCAGAAGCCAGGTCACCGGGGCGAGGCCGGGCAGATGTCCCAGCGGGCTGTCGCCGACCAGATGGCCGCCGGCCTGGAGGACGACACCGCTCACCAGCCAATGGCCCAGGACCACCCCCGCGATGGCCAGCGCGCGCAGCACATCTATGGCCCGGTCCCGTTCCGTCGGGGTCGCCGCGTCGATGCGCAGTACCGCCGTGTGCAGGGCCTGCCAGGGGGTGCGCCGCGGGGGGAGGGGGCGCAGCGGGCCGGTGGGCAGGGGTGGCCGGCGGACCGGTGACGGCGGGCGCAGTTCCAGATCAGTCATGGGAGACCTCCGTGCCCCGGCCGAGCGCGATCAGGGATATGTTGCGCAGCGCGAGTCCGCCGGGGCGGAGGTAGTCGCTGTGGCTGCCGGCGCCCGCGGGGAAGATCCGCGCACCGAACGCGGCGGTCACGGGGTCGGTGCCGAACCCGACCTGTTCGCCCAGCAGATCGAGGCTGACGTGGGGTACTCCCTCGATCCAGTCGGTCGCTCCCCGGCCCGCCCACACCGGGACCCGGGTGTGCAGTTCGGCCCGGGAGCGCACGCCCGTTCCCGGGCTGCCGTAGAGCACCACGTCCGCGAGGGAGGATTCGGCGGCGGCGTCCATACGGCGCAGGGCGGTCGCGCACACCACGGATCCGTAGGAGTGGCAGAGCATGGACACGGAGGCCGAGGCGTTCACCGTGCGCAGGTCCCCGAGCAGCCCGGCCAGGCGGCGGCCGCCGTCCAGTGCGCGGTCGGTGGACACGATGTCCCGGCTCATGGTGCGGGGCGCCGGATAGCCGTACCAGGCCACCACCGCGGTCTTCCGGTCCGGCTGGAGCTTGGCCATCTCGGCGTGCAGGGACCGGGCGCCGCCGTTCAACGAGGCGTAGACGGTGCCGAGTTGGTCGAAGGTGTCGACCGTGGTGTCCGAGCCGGGCACCACGACCGCGATCCGGTCGGCGTGGGCCAGGTCGCCGAGTACCTCCACGGCCTGGCCGTCGCCACGCGGGCTGAACGAGAGGAAGTGCCGCTCCTCGCGCGCCAGCCGGCCCAGCACCGTGGCCCGGCCGGTGTCGCCCATGTCCCGGGCCGCGCGCTCGGACCGGGCGATGAAGCGGTGGTTCGCCGCGTACCGCGCCGCCAGGCTGTCCGCCTGAAGCGCGGGGAGCCGCGGCTGCTCAGGCGTACCCGGCACGGTGGACCGTGCCGCGGCGGCGACCGTCACCACGATGGAGCATGCGGTGAGGGCCATTGCCAGCCCACGCCTGAGACGTGCAGCGCGCATCGCCGGCCTGCCTTCCTGTCCGTTGGGGGAACTGGAAAAGGAGGTTAGTGACGCGAACGGCCGCAGGAATCACACTGCGGAGCGGGCTTTGCGGTAGCTCTCAGGTAGGGGGTCGACTACGCCGGCGCGGTGCCGAGGGGCCAGCCGGGGCCCGGCCCGGCGAGCAGGCCCCGGGCTCCCAACCGGCCCGCTGTCACACCCAGTCCTGGTTGCGCCGGTGGCGCCCGGAAAAGTCCTGCTGCGATACGCGGACGGCAGCGGGGAACTCTAAGGTGGCGCAGGCGATTTGGGCCGGGGTGGCACGTCGGGCAGTGACGCCATGTATCGCAGTCATGATTCCCCCTAGTTAATACGTGCACGAACGGTGGTCGACCGTCGGTGCCATGAAGCATGAATTTATCCGGGGACGGCTTCACATCGTTATTGGCCTACTTTTCCGGGCGGCGGACGGGAGCCGTGGACCATTCAGTCCGTCAGGCCATGGCAGCGCGGCGGTGTCCGGCGGATGAACACCGGCACAACGACGCCCAGGATTCAGGAAGCGGTCTTGCCGGGGCGCCTTTCGGTCAGGAGGCTTTGATGTGCCGTCAGCGCGGTGCCCTCGGTCCGTCACCGTCCGCCCGGTCACCTCGCCCGGCGCCCGCAGCACACCCTCCCCCCATCGACGGCGCTCCGCAACGGCGTTTCCCGGCCACCCGCCCCGGTGCCCCGATGCCCTGTTCGGCAACAAAAATCACGGCGCGAAAGCCCGCAAAAGTGGTGGAGTAGACCTCTGCCCCGGGCCTCGGCAGGAGCCACGCTCAACGGTCGCGTTACGATCCCTATAGTGGCTGGATCACGGGCCTAGCGGGCCGTGCTACACGGGGGGTAACACAGCCATGCCAGAAGACCGTTCCATACCTCGCGCCATCAAATACTCGGTACTCAGGCCACTCTTGGTCATCACCGGGAGTGGCCGGATCATAGGGGTCCACGGTCCCCGGCAGCGCACCATTCTCACGATGCTCATCCTCGCGTGGGGACGTGTCGTATCGGTCGACAGCCTGGTCGACGCGGTATGGGGCGATGAACCTCCGGCCACGGCCAGGACGCAGGTGGCCATTTGCATCGGGGCGCTGCGAAAGTCCTTCAAACAGGCGGGCGTCGAGGGCGATGTCATTCTGACGACCCACCCCGGCTATCGCCTGGAGACCGCCGGGAGCGACCTCGACGCCCTGCAGTTCACCTCACTCGTCGCCGAGGCCGCCGCACACGTCAAGCAGGGCCGCCACGAACAGGGCCGTGTCCTGTACCGGCAGGCCCTCGACCTGTGGAAAGGCCCCGCCCTCGCGGGGGTCACCGGGCGGCCGGTCGAGGACGAGGCGACCCGGCTCGACGAGCGGCGCTACGCGGCCTACGAGGCCTGGTCCGAGGTGGAACTCGCCCTGGGGCACCACCAGGACATCATCTCCGAGCTGACCTCGATCGCGAACAGCTCCCCGCTGCACGAACAGCTCCGGTACAACCTCATGCTCGCCCAGTACCGCGCCGGCCTCCGGGCCGAGGCGACCGAGGGTTTCCGTATGTGGCGGCGCAACTTCGTCGATGAACTGGGTCTCGAACCGAGCGTGGCGATAAAGGAATTGCACGCGTCCATTCTTCAGGACGACCCGGGGCTCACTCTCCCGGTGCAAGTCAAGCCCATGGTGGTGCCCGCCCAGCTTCCGCCGGACGTGGACCTGTTCCAGGGCCGTGCGGCGGAACTCGGAGAACTCGACCGCCTTCTCGGGGAGAAGGCCCCGGGGATGGGGCTCATCACCGGAGTGGCCGGCGTCGGCAAGACCGGCCTCATTGTGCACTGGGCCCATAAGGTCGCCGGGGAATTCCCGGACGGTCAGCTGTATGCCGATCTGTCCCAGTACGACGGCAAGCAGCCGGAATTCGTGGCCGGCGCCCTGCTGGGGCGTTTTCTCCGGGCGCTCGGAGTGCCCGGGGACCAGATACCGTCCGACCCCGCCGAGCTCGCCTCGCTCTACCGCAGTGTGCTCGCCGACAGGAAATCGCTCATCGTGCTCGACAACGTTCGCACGATGAGCCAGATCACGGCCCTCCTTCCGGGCACCGGCCGCAGCTGTGTCCTCGCGGCCAGCAGGGAGCAATTGGCGGCCGATTCCGGCACGGTCCGGGTCGATCTGGGTCTGATGACCGCGCACGAGTCCCAGACCCTGATCACCAAAATCGCCGGTGAGGGCCGGGCCACCTCGGAAAAGGCGGCGGTCAACGAACTCTGCCGGCTGTGCGACGGGCTGCCGCTCGCCCTGCGGATCGCGGCGGCCCGCCTGGTCGCCAAGCAGCACTGGTCCGTACAGCATCTGGTGGACCGGCTCCGCGACGAGCACCGCCGGCTCGATGAACTCAGCACCGGCGGCCTGGAGGTGCGCGCGAGCTTCGCCCTCAGCTACCGCGGCCTGACCGAGCAGACGGCCCGGATGTACCGCCTGCTGGGGCTGCTCGACGTACCGGACTTCCCGGCATGGGTGGGCGGCGCGCTCCTCGATGTCTCGCCGGCTGAGGCCGAGGACATGATCGAGCGGCTGGTGGACGCCCATCTGCTCACCCCGATCGGCAGCGACGCCACCGGCACCATGCGCTACCGCTTCCACGATCTGCTGCGGCTGTACGCACGGGAGCGGGCCGAGTCCGACGAGGCCGAGGACAAGCGCCGCGCCGCGCTCCACCGGGTCTTCCGTACCTACCTCACACTGGCCGAGCAGGGCCATATCCGGGAGTACGGCGGCGATTTCGCGATCATCCACGGGTCGACGCCGCGCCGGCACCTCGATGCCCCGCTCGTCGGCAGGCTCCTCGGATCGCCGCTCGACTGGTTCGAGGCCGAGCGCCCGTCCCTGGTGGCCTCGATCCTCCAGGCCTGCACGCTCCGGATGGAGGAGCTCGCCTGGGACCTGGCGATGTCCAGCGTGGTCCTCTTCGAGACGCGCAACTACTACGACGACTGGCGCGCCGTCAGCGAGAAGGCGCTGGAGGCGAACCGGAACGCCGGGAACATCCGCGGGGAGGCGGCGATGTGCTACGAACTCGCCTCCGTGGAGATGTTCCAGCAGCGCTTCGACTCCGCCACGCCGCTCTTCACCAGGGCCTTCCAGCTCTTCGACAGTGTGCGGGAGGTGCACGGCCGGGCGCTGACGCTGCGGAACATGGCGATCACCGACCGGGTGCAGGGCGGCCTGCGGTCCGCCATGAGCCGGCTCGACGAGGCACGCAACACCTTCCGGGTCGTGGGCGACGCGTCCGCCGAGGCACACACCCTGAATCAGATGTCACAGATCGAGCTGGAGTGGGGAAACCCGGACGCCGCGGTCCGGCTCTCGCTGGAGGCCGTGCGGATAGCCACCGCGCTCGGGGAGACCCGCGGTGCGGCCCAGGCCCTCAACCGGCTGGCCGCCGCCTATGTGAAGCAGGGCCGTTTCGACGCCGCCAAGCAGTCGTACGACGGGGTGCTGCGGATCGTGCGCAGCAAGGGCGACACCCGCGGTGAGGCGTATGCGCTGCTGGGCATCGGGGAGACCCTGGTGGCGTCGGGCCAGTACGACGAGGCCGAGAGCATCCTGGCGGACGCCCTGGAGATAGCGGAGCGGGTCGACGACCTCTTCCTCCTCGCCAAGGTCCATCTGGCGCTCGGCACCTGCAGCCAGCAGCTGAACCAGCTCACCCGGGCCAGCCAGCATCTGCTGATCGCGCGCAACACCTTCCACGAGATCGGTTCGGTGTGGGGGGAGTTGCAGGCGAGCGCGGACATCAGCCGGCTGTCGGCCGAGACCTGCGGGGGCCGGACGCTGCCGGGGCGGTGACCGCGGGGCGGCGGTGGGTGTGCCGTGCCGATAACGCGCGGAAAACGGTGCGGGGTAGCGTCCGCTGGCGTTCGAGCCGGCACCACCGTTGACTCCTCCCCCTCGTAAACGACGGGGATTCCTGGTTCACGTTGCCTGCGGCCCGGCGGGCGCGCAGGTCTTACACGATCAACGCCAGCCGGGTTGAAGACCAGCCCGGACCAGCATCACGCGGGCGGAATTCTTGTCCCTGGGCGAGACAGCTCCGCACGCGGTGCAGGCATACGTTCGTTCTGAGAGGGGGAGTGCGTGCTTGGTTCTCGCTCCGCATTGTGCGCAGTCCATCGTGGTGTGCGCGGGGTGCACCAGGCGAACATCGCGCCCGTGCTTGCGGCCCATCTCGACCAGCGCAGCCTTCGTCGCGCCGATCGCGGCATCAGCCGCCTTGCGAGCCATGGTCGACTTTGTCAGAAACTTCGACTGGAAGTCCTCCACGGCCAGGGCGTCATGGTCGCGGACCACACGCTTGGCCCACTTGCGGCCGGTGTCCTGACGCTGCCGGGCAACCTTCTTATGGAGCTTTGCGGTCTGCCGCTTCGCCTCGCGGTAGCCCTTCGAACCTGGCCGGCCCTTCTTCGGCCTGCGGCGCGCCATCATCCGCTGGTACTTCGCGAGCTTCTGCGCGGCGGCCTTCCCATGCTGCGCGTGCGGCAGGTCATGGGCGTCGGACGTGGTGGTCGCGGTCTCCTTCACGCCCCAGTCGATGCCGATCACGCGGCCTGTAGCGGGCAGGGCCTCGGCCGTCGTGGCCACCACGAAGGATGCGTACCAGTGCCCGATGCTGTCTCGGTAGACCCGCACCGAGGACGGGGGTCGGGGCAGCGCGCGCGACCACACCACCCTCAGCACGGTTCCGCCGGCCAGGTGGAGACGGCCGTCTTTGAGCCGGAACGCGGTCTTGGTGTACTCCAGCGTCGGCAGGGCCTCGCGCTTCTTCTTGTACTTCGGCATCCCAGACCGCTGCCGCATCGGCAGCCGGGCCTTGATGTCCTTGAGGGCCTTGGCGCGGGACTTGCCGAAGTCTCGTATCAACTGCTGCTGTGGAACACATGCGCCCTCAGCCAGCCAGGGCGTCACCGCGCGAGCTTCGGTCAGCATCTTCGCGAGCTGAACCGGCCCGCACGTCTGCTTGTCCTCGGGGTGCGCCTTGTTGTGCAGGTGTACGGCCTTGGACTTCGCGACGCATTCGTTCCAGATCCACCGGCAGCGGTCCCACTCGGTTTCGAGGGCATGCCGGGCCGTGGACGACAGGCGCAGACGGAAGGTGTACCGGCAGCGCCCGGAACCCTCCGTGGTCTTCGCGTCCGTCGTCATGGATCTGAACCTACCTGGGAGGACTGACAGTTGAGAGCTCTTGATCACTGTGGGCTGCCTCATGCCCGTGATGGCTGTACGGCCAATCGCCCTGGAGGCGATTGCCCATTCCCTGCCCCGCTCACGCGGGAGCTTCGTTTCCTCCCCCGGCTGAAGCCGGGGTATCCACGAAGGAGTCCTGATGACTGTGCGCGACGAGATCGCCGTCCCGGATGCCGACGGCAGCAACGAGTTGTTCGAGTGGCTCGGCAGGATGCGGTCCGAGCACCCCGTGTGGCAGGAGGGGGACGGGCCGTATCACGTCTTCCGTTACGAGGACGTGCAGCAGGTCATCTCCGACCCGAAGACGTTCTCCAACGACTCCAGCCGTGTCATGCCCCATCTGAAGCCGCTGACCGAGGGGCACATCAACTCGATGGACCCGCCGGACCACGGCAAGCTGCGCCGGCTGGTCAATCAGGCCTTCACCCCGAAGACGGTGGCCGGGCTGGAACCCCGTATCGCGGCCGTGACGAACGAGCTGCTGGCCGGGGTCGACGCGGAGCACTTCGACCTGGTGGACGTGCTGACGTATCCGCTGCCGGTGATCGTCATCAGCGAGCTGCTGGGGGTGCCCGCCTCGGACCGTGACCTGTTCCGGGTGTGGGCGGACCGGTTCATCGCGCTCGGCGACCAGCCGATCGCGCCGGAGGATTTCGTCGCCACGTTCCAGGCCGCGACCCGTGAGATGGACGAGTATCTGCTGGGCCATTGCCGCAAGCGCCGGACGGACCCGAAGGACGACCTGATCAGCCGGCTGGCCACGGCCGAGATCGACGGCGAACGGCTCACCGACGACGAAGTCGTGAAATTCACCGGAATTCTCTTCCTGACCGGTCACCTGACGACGACGCTGCTGATCGGCAACGCCATGCAGTGCCTCGACAGCAACCCGGACGCTTATGCCGAACTCCGCGCCGACCGCTCCCTGATCCCGTCCGCCATCGAGGAAGTCCTGCGGTTCCGTTCGCCGTTCACCACGGTCAGCCGGGTCACCGTGACCGATGTCGAGGTGGGCGGCCATCTCATCCCGGCCGACCGCATGGTGACCCCGTGGGTGATTTCGGCGAATCACGACGAGGACCAGTTCCCGGACGCGCACCGCTTCGACATCCGGCGCACGCCCAACCGGCATGTCGCCTTCGGGCGCGGCGGGCACTTCTGTGTGGGCGCGCCGCTGGCGCGGCTGGAGGCGGAAGTGGCGCTCAACGCCCTGCTGGACACCTTCCGTGAACTGCGCGTCGACCACGGCCGCGACGTCGCCTATCACGCCCGCGGAATGTACGGCGCGAAGAATCTGCCGATGACGGCGCGACGCCGCTAATATAGATCGCTCCTTTCCCGATAACGAAGTAAAAGCCCACCTGTCTAACTTCTGTGCGTGAATCAGCCCACCCGCCCTTCTGAGGCCCGTTCACGAACAACAGGAGTCACAGCGTGATTAATTCAGTGGTCATTGTCGGCGGCGGCACTGCGGGATGGATGAGCGCCTCGTACCTGAAGGCGGCGTACGGTGACCGCATCAACGTCACTCTGGTTGAATCCGACCGCGTCGCGACCATCGGTGTCGGCGAAGCGACCTTCAGCACGGTCCGGCATTTCTTCGACTATCTCGGCCTGGACGAGCGCGAATGGATGCCGGAGTGCTCCGGCTCGTACAAGCTGGGAATCCGGTTCGAGAACTGGCGGGAGCCCGGGCACCACTTCTACCACCCCTTCGAGCGGCTGCGGACGTCCGACGGCTACACCCTCGCCGACTGGTGGCTGCAGGAGGGCGACCGCAGCCAGCCGTTCGACCGTTCCTGCTTCATCACGCCGGCGCTGTGCGAGGCCAAGCGCTCGCCGCGGCTGCTCGACGGGTCCCTGTTCGCGGGCGGTCTCGACGGCTCGCTGGGCCGCTCGACGCTGGAGGAGCAGCGGGCCCAGTTCCCGTACGCGTACCACTTCGACGCGGCGCTGCTGGCGAAGTTCCTGACCAAGTACGGCACCGACCGCGGTGTCCGCCATGTCGTCGACGACGTGACGCAGGTGGGCCGCGACGAGCGTGGCTGGATCAGCCATGTCGCCACCCGCGAGCACGGTGACCTCACCGGTGACCTGTTCATCGACTGCACCGGCTTCAAGGGCATGCTGATCAACGAGACCCTGGACGAGCCGTTCGAGTCCTTCCAGGACGTGCTGCCGAACAACCGCGCCGTCGCGCTGCGCGTACCGCAGGCCGACCAGGCCACCACCGGGATGAACCCGTACACCACCGCGACCGCGATGGACGCCGGCTGGATCTGGAACATCCCGCTGTTCGGGCGGAACGGCAACGGCTATGTGTACTCCGACGAGTTCTGCACCCCGGAGGAGGCGGAGCGCACCCTGCGGGAGCACGTCGCCCCCGGCCAGGACGACCTGGAGGCCAACCACATCCGGATGCGCATCGGGCGCAACCGCCGCTCGTGGGTCAACAACTGTGTGGCGATCGGCCTGTCGAGCGCCTTCGTCGAGCCGCTGGAGTCCACCGGCATCTTCTTCATCCAGCACGGCATCGAGCAGCTGGTGAAGAACTTCCCGGACGAGAACTGGGACCCGGCGCTGGTCGACGACTACAACAACCGGGTCGCCGAGGTCCTGGACGGGGTCAAGGAGTTCCTGGTCCTGCACTACAAGGCGGCGCAGCGCGAGGACACCCCGTACTGGAAGGAGGCGAAGACCCGCGCCCTTCCGGACGGGCTCGCCGAGCGCCTCGCGATCGGCGCCTCGCACCTGCTCGACGAGCGCACCATCTACCAGCCGTACCACGGCTTCGAGCAGTACTCGTGGATCACGATGATGCTGGGCCTGGGCCATGAGCCGAAGCGGCCGCGCCCCTCCCTCGCGCACATCGACCCGACGAACGCGCGCGCCGAGCTCGCGCGGCTCAAGGCGGACGCGGACGAGCTGGTCGCCGCCCTGCCCAGCTGCTACGAGTACATCGCCTCCCTCAACAGCTGAGCCCCCGGGCTCACTTCTGCTGCCGACGCCCCTACCCCTGTCCCCCCGGCGGGTACGGGCGTCGGCGCTTCACCCGCCTGCTCGGCCGGGAGTCCGGGGGCCGGTCCCCGGAACGGCCCGGCGCCCCAACCGGAGGACGACCTCACCATGGCTAGCCTTCCCCCACCCCCGTCCGCGCCGGACACGGCCACCCGCCCGGTGCCGGCCGACGACTTCCGCTCCCTGATGGGCGCCTTCCCCACCGGCGTCGCCGTGATCACCACGTACGGGACGGACGACCGGCCCCGCGGGCTGACGTGCAGTTCGCTGTCGAGCGTGACCACCGCGCCGCCGACCCTCTCCGTCTGGCTGACCACCCGGGGAGAGACCCTGGGCGCGCTGCGCGAGTACGGCGCCTTCGCGGTGAACCTCCTGCACGACCGGGGGCAGCGGGCCGGTGAGGTGTTCGCGCACCCGGTCGCGGACCGGTTCTCCCAGGTCGGCTGGCGGCGCTCGCCGGAGGCCGGGCTGCCGTGGCTGGCCGACGACGCCTTCGCGGTCGCCGAGTGCCGGGTGACGAAGCTGGTCGAGGTGAGCGACCACACCCTCGTGGTGGGCGCGGTCACCGGTGTCACCCAGGACCCCGGGACCCCGCTGCTGTACGGGGCACGGCGCTTCGCCTCCTGGCCGGGCGGCGAGGCCCCCGCCGCGCCGCTCGCCCTCGACACCCCCCTGACGTCATGCTGAAGGTCATCGCAGGCGTCGTCCTGCTGCTCGGGGCCATAGGGCTGTGGTGGGGCCGGCTGGGCTCCGGGGGCTCGTCGACCGAGGTCGACACGACGGCCAGGTTCCTGCTCGCCGTCATGGTGATCATTCTGCTCAGCCATCTGCTGGGAGCGCTGCTGGGCCGGCTCGGCCAGCCGCTGGTGATCGGTGAGATCCTCGGCGGTCTGCTGCTCGGCCCCTCGCTGCTGGGCTGGGTGTGGCCGTCCGGGCAGGCCTGGCTGCTCTCCGCCGATGTCGTCTCCGCCCTCAACACGGTGGCCCAGCTCGGGCTGATCGTCTTCATGTTCCTGCTCGGCTGCGAGCTGCGCATGGAGACCCCCAAGAAGGCCGTCGGTTCGCTCGGGGTGAGCGTGCTCGGCGCGATGGGTCTGCCGTTCGTGGCCGGGCTCGCCCTCGCGGCGGCGGCCCCCGCCATGCTGCGCGGCTCGACCCCGCACGACTTCGGCTACCTCTGCTTCTTCGGGCTGGCCATGTCGGTGACGGCGCTGCCGGTGCTCGCCAGGATCCTCACCGATCTGCGTCTGGACCGCTCCCCCGTCGGCCAGTTCGCGCTGGCCAGCGCGGCGGTGGGCGACGGTATCGCCTGGCTCGCGCTGACCGTCATCCTCGCGGCGACCGGGTCCGGTGACGCCACCGACATGGGCAGCACGATCGCGCTGGTGGTGGCCCTGGTGGCGTTCACCGCGCTGGTCGTGCGTCCGCTGCTGGCGACCGTGGTGCGGCGCGCGGAGGAACGGCCCGGCAAGGGGACGCTGCTGCCCCTGCTGCTGGTCGGCGCCATCAGCTATGCCGTGCTGACGCATCTGCTGGGGCTGCACGCGGTCATCGGGGCGTTCCTGTTCGGTACGGCGGTCCCGCGGGACTCCGCGGTCACCCACCGGATGAACCAGCAGCTGCAGGGCTTCACCCTGACGGTGCTGCTGCCGCTGTTCTTCGCCGGTGTGGGGCTCAATGTCTCGGTCGGGGCGCTGGGTCGGGACCCGTGGCACTGGCTGGTTCTCGCCGGGGTCGTCGTCGTGGCGACCCTGACCAAGATCGTCGGTGCGGGCGGCGCCGCCCGGGCGATGGGGTACCGGCCGAAGGAAGCCTTGCGCTTCGGCGCGCTGATGAACTGCCGCGGGGTCACCGAGCTGGTGGTCGCCGGGATCGGCTGGCAGCGCCATCTGATCAGCACGACGGGCCTGACGGTGCTGGTCCTGATGGCGGTCGGCACCACCGCGATGACCGGGCCGCTGCTCAAGCTGCTGGGGACGAAACCGCCGGAGCCGCCGCCCGGGGAGACCGATGACTCCCCGGTCGCCGTCCCGCAGGGCGCTCCGCTCCGGGCGGACGCCTGAGGCGGGCTCCGGACGGACGTCCGAGCCGGACTCCGGGCGGACGCCTGAAGCCGGCGTTCTCCCGGTCCGCCGAATATCTCCGGCCCGCGCAATACGGAGTATCGCCCGTGGCCGGCGGCACGATATCTGGCCAATAAGCCGCCGCCCTACTGTCTTGTTCGCTCATGGGACAGCACCGAGTAATGACAACCGGCAGGGCCATAAAGGAGGTTGCGGTGTGATGGCTGCGGACCGCGTATTCTGGCAAAGAGTTCTCGGCGGCGGGTTCACCCCTTTGCCCCGGTGGTCGAGGATTCCGGCGGACCTGCCTGCCGTGCGTCGCACCGCGATTCCCGCCGGGACCGCAGAGGCACTGCTGCTCCTTTCGGAACGCAGAGGTCTTTCGGAACGGCCGGGACTTTCGGAAGGACAGGGTCTTTCTCCGGACACCCTGCTGCTGGCCGCTTATGTCCGCGTCCTGGCGGCGGTGACGGGCGACTCCTCCGTGGTGACCGGATATCTGCCCGAAGATAGCCCGGAGAAAAGCCCGTTGCCCCTGTGGGCCGCGCTTTCCCAGGGCTCGTGGGCGGAACTCGTCACCGAGGTCGCACAGCTGGCGGACGAGGTCGGGCGGCATGCGCCGCAGGCCCTGGACGAGCTGCGCGCCGAGACCGGCCGGACGGAGCCGCTGTTCGACACCGTCCTGGTCGCCGGCCGGGCACCCGGCCCCGAGGACCTGACGGACGGCACCGTGCTCGCCGCCGGCCTCTCCCGGACCGGCGACCGGCTGGAGCTGGTGCTGAGCCACCGCCCCGACGCCCTGGACGGCGAGCAGGCCGACCGGTTCGCGGGCTATCTGCTCGCCGCGCTGCGCGAGCTGGCCGAGCGGCCCGGGGCGGACCACCAGGAGTGGAGCCCGGTGCCGGAGCGGGAGGTCGCACAGCAGCTGGCCGAGTTCGCGGGCCCGCGGCGCGAGCTGCCCGACCGCCGGGTGCACGAACTCTTCGAGGACCAGGTGCGGTTGCGCCCGGACGACATCGCCGCCGTCCACGGCACCGAGTCCTGGACCTACCGGGAGCTCAACGAGCGCGCCAACCGCGTCGCCCACGCGCTGCGCCGCGGCGGACTGCACGACGAGGACGTCGTCGCGGTGGTCACCGAACGCAATCTCCCCTGGCTGGTCGCCGTGCTGGCCGTGTTCAAGGCCGGCGGTGTCTACCTGCCGGTGGAGCCGCACTTCCCGGCCGACCGGATCAGCGGCATGCTGGTGCGCGCCGACTGCCGCCGGGTGCTGACCGAGCGGGATGCCTCCCCGGGACTGACCGAGGCGCTGGCCGGGCTGCCCGCCGTGCGCGCGGACCATCTGGACACTCTGCTCGCCGAGCACCACCCGGTCACCGACCCCGGCATCCCGGTGGCCGCCGGCCAGAGCGCGTACATCTACTTCACCTCCGGTTCGACCGGTGCGCCCAAGGGCGCCGTGTGCGAGCACGCGGGCTTCCTCAACCATCTCCTCGCCAAGATCGACGATTTGGAGATCACCGAGGGCCGGGTGGTCGCCCAGACCGCGCCGCAGTGCTTCGACATCTCCCTGTGGCAGCTGGTGGCCGCGTTGGCCGTCGGCGGACGCACCCTGATCATCGGGCAGCCGGACATCCTGGACACCGCGCGCTTCATCGAGACGCTCGACACCGGCGGTGTCGAGGTCCTCCAGGCCGTGCCCTCCTATCTCGAAGTGGTGCTGACGGAGCTGGAGCGCAGCCCCCGCGCGCTGCCCCGGCTGCGCCATGTGTCGGCGACCGGCGAAGCGCTCAAGAAGGAGCTGGTGGAGCGCTGGTTCGCCACGTTCCCCGACGTCGCGCTGGTCAATGCGTACGGCCTGACCGAAACCTCGGACGACACCAACCACGAGGTGATGCGCCGGGTGCCCGAACAGGCCTCGGTGCCGCTGGGCAAGCCGGTCGCCAATGTGCGGATCCATGTGGTCGACGAGCGGCTGCGGCTGGTGCCGCTCGGCTCCCCGGGCGAGATCCTGTTCTCCGGCGTCTGCGTCGGACGGGGATACGTCAACGATGAGGAGCGCACCCGGGCCGCGTTCATGCCCGATCCGCTGCTGCCCGGTGAACGGATGTACCGCTCGGGCGACTTCGGGCGGTGGCTGCCGGACGGGCGGCTGGAGTTCCTCGGCCGCCGGGACGCCCAGGTCAAGATCCGGGGCTTCCGGATCGAGATCGGCGAGGTGGAGAACCAGCTGCTGCGGGTGGACGGGGTGCGGGACAGCGCCGTCGTCGTCACCGGCGAGGGCGAGAGCCGGCAGCTGGTCGCCTTCCACAGCGGCGAGGAGCTGTCCGACGCCACGCTCCTGGAGTCGCTCGGCGCGGCGCTGCCCAGCTACATGATCCCCAGCCGGTTCCGCCGGCTCGACGTGCTGCCGCTCACCGCCAACGGCAAGATCGACCGCAAGGCGCTGACCCGGCTCGCCGGGCAGGAGGAGTCCGCGGGCGACGGCGTGGAGCTGCGCACCGGCACCGAGCGGCGGCTCGCGGAGCTGTGGTCCCAGGTCCTGAAGGTGCCGGCCGGCCGGATCGGCCGTGCCTCCCATTTCTTCGACAGCGGCGGGACCTCGCTCTCCATGCTGCGGCTGGCGATCGCGCTCGACCGTGTGGTGACGCCCGTCGAACTCCAGCAGCACCCGGTTCTCGCGGAATGTGCGGCGTTGCTCGACCGCCGGGCCGCCGAGGCTCCGAATCCAGGAAGGCAGCCAGTTGACAGCCACGTTTGACGGTACGGCCGTCCCCGAAACCCTCGGTGACGGCGCCGAGTTGATCCTCGGCGAAGGCCGCACCCCGGTCCTCGGGGTGACCGGTCCGGACCTCCCCGGCGAGACCGTGCGCGCCCTGCTGGGCCGGTACGGCGCCCTGCTCGTCCGGGGCCTGGGCCTGGCGGCGCCCGCCGATCTGGGCCGGGCCGCGCAGGCGCTCGGGGTGACGCCGATGACCGAGCGGGAGGGCTTCACCGGCCGGACCGACTTCGGCGACGGTGTGTACGGCGCCTCGGAGTGGCCGGCCGACGAGCCGATGTGCATGCACCACGAGCGCAGTTACGGCGACGAGGTGCCAGCCATCGCCCTGTTCGGCTGTCTGACGGCACCCCGTACCGGCGGCGCGACCGCCGTGGCCGACGCCCGGACGGTGCTGGCGAAGCTGCCCGCCGACCTCGTGGAGCGCTTCGCCCGCGACGGCTGGCGGCTGGCCCGCACCTACCGTGACATCGGCGTGAGCTGGGCCGAGTCGTTCGGCACCCAGGACACCGCGGAGGTCGACGCGTACTGCCGTGCGCACGCCCTGGACCACGAGTGGCTGCCGGACGGCGGGCTGCGCACCGTCCAGCACCGCGCGGCGGTGGTGCGCCACCCCGCGACCGGTGAACGGCTCTGGTTCAACCAGATCGCCTTCCTCAACGAGCTGACCATGGACCCGGCGGTGCGGGAGTACCTGGTGTCCCTGTACGGGCCCGGCTCCCTGCCGTTCACCACCTTCCACGGCGACGGCGAGCCCGTCCCGGCGCAGGTCGTCGAGACCATCAACGAGGTGTACACGGCGGCGACCGTGCGGGAGCCGTGGCAGGCGGGCGATCTGCTCGTGGTCGACAACCTGCGGATGGCGCACAGCCGCGAGGCCTACGAGGGCGACCGCGAGATCGTGGCGCTCTTCGGCGACCCGGTGCGCCTCGACGGGCATGTCCGGCCCTCCGCCGACTAGAAGGGCCGGCCCGCACCACACGCCTCAGGTCCCTCTTCTCTTCTACGGTTCCACGGAGCTTCACATGCCCCAGCAGCACGCTGCGCCCACGTTCTCCGTCATCTCCGGAGCCCAGGTGCACCGGGTCCTCGACGCGCACCACCAAGGCGTCGTCGACCTGATCGAGACGGCCTACCGGCTGCACGGCGGAGGCGAGACGGTGAACCCGCCGTCGTACTTCCTCCGCTTCCCCGACCGCCCGTCCTCCCGGATCATCGCGCTGCCCGCCTCGATCGGCGGTGAGCTGCCCACGGACGGCCTGAAGTGGATCTCCAGCTTCCCGGAGAACGTCGAGGCCGGTATCCCGCGCGCCTCGGCGGTGCTCATCCTCAACGACCACGACACCGGCTACCCGCTGGCGTGTCTGGAGAGCTCCATCATCAGCGCCGCGCGCACCGCGGCCTCCGCGGCGCTCGCCGCCGACCGGATCAGCGCCGCGCGCGGCGGCCGGCCGGCCCGGATCGGGTTCTTCGGCGTCGGCCTGATCGCCCGCTACATCCACACCTATCTGGCGGGCACCGGCTGGCAGTTCGACGAGATCGGGGTGCACGATCTGTCGGCGGCGCACGCGGGCGGCTTCGCCGACTACCTGCGCCAGTCCGGCGAGTCCGGCACGGTCACCGTGCACGGCTCCGCCGAGGAGCTGATCCGCTCCTGCGACCTGGTGGTCTTCGCCACCGTCGCCGGCACCCCGCATGTCACCGAGCCCGGCTGGTTCGCGCACAACCCTCTGGTGCTGCATGTGTCGCTGCGCGATCTGTCGCCCGAGGTGGTGCTCGGCGCGGCCAACATCGTGGACGACGTGGAGCACTGCCTGAAGGCGGACACCTCGGTGCACCTGGCGGAACAGCGGGTGGGCCACCGGGACTTCCTCGACGGCACGCTCCACGACGTCCTGACGGGGCGGCTGCGGCTGCCGGCCGACCGGCCGGTGATCTTCTCCCCGTTCGGCCTGGGAGTGCTGGATCTGGCACTCGGCAGGCATGTCTATGAATCCGTGAAGGAATCGGGCGAGTTGCAGGTCGTCGACGATTTCTTCCACGAGATGCGCCGTTACGGCTAGGGCGGGAGGCACCCGTGCCGACTATTTCGGCTCCGCAGGAATTCAACGAGGAAGACCTGTACGTCGATCTCGACGCCGTACTCGGTATCCCGCTCCACCTCAAGTGCGAGGGCTTCAACTTCACCGGATCGGTGAAGCAGAAGGCCGCGCTGGAAATGGTCGAGGCCGCGGAGGAGGCCGGGAAGCTGTCCCCCGGTTCGATCCTGGTGGAGTCCTCGTCCGGCAATCTGGGCGTCGCGCTGAGCGTCATCGCGGCCAGCAAGGGCTACCGCTTCGTCTGTGTCACCGACTCCCGGTGCAACCTGGCCTCCAAGCGTCTGATGGAGGCCCTCGGCGCCACCGTCCACACGATCGCGGAGCCGGCGGCCGACGGGGGTTTCCTCGGTGCGCGGATCGCCTACGTACGCCAGCTGTGCGAGGAGGACGCGCGGTACGTCTGGCTCAACCAGTACGTCAACCCCGCCAACTGGCGGGCGCATTACCGGTACACGGCCCCCGGCATCCACCGGAGCCACCCCGAGCTGGACGTCCTCTTCGTCGGGGCGGGGACCACCGGGACCCTCATGGGCTGCGCCCGCTGGTTCAAGGAGCACCGGCCCGAGGTCCGCATCGTGGCCGTCGACAGTGTCGGCTCCGTCGCCTTCGGCCACCCGCCGTCGCCCCGGATGATCCCGGGCCTGGGGTCCGGGGTCCGTCCGCCGCTGCTGGACGAGGACTACGTCGACGAGGTGCTGCTCGTACCGGAACCGGACACCGTGCGCATGTGCCACCGGCTGGCCGGGCGCGGCTTCCTGTTCGGCGGCTCCACCGGGACGGTCGTCAGCGGCGCCGACCGGTGGCTGACGGAGCACGGCAGACCGGCGGGGCTCTCCTCGGTCGCCATCTCGCCCGATATGGGCGAGCGCTATCTCGACACCGTTTACCACACCAACTGGGTGCAGGGCGTCTACGGCGAGGACACGCTCGGGCCCGCGCACCCCAGCCATGAGACGAGAGAGGCAATACGATGACCAACCCGTTCGAGGACACCGAGGGCCGCTACCTGGCCCTGGTCAACGACGAGGGCCAGTACTCCCTGTGGCCGGCGTTCGCCGAGGTCCCGGACGGCTGGAAGGCCGCCCTGCCGGAGACCGGCCGCGCCGAGGCCCTGGAGTACATCGCCGCACAGTGGACCGATATGCGTCCGCTGAGTCTCGTCCGTGCGATGGAGGACTCCGCCGGCACCGCGAAGGCGGCGTCCTGATGACCGTGACACTCGATACCGGGGCCGCGGCGCGGGTCGCGTCGCTGACCCCGGACGAATCCGTGGACGCGGAACAGGCCGCGCGCCGGGTGATGGCGTCCGGCGGTGCCCTGGTCGACAGCGCCGACTGGGTCGATGCCGCGCGTTCCGGCTGGCCGGAACTGCCGCTCGGGCTGCGCCGGCCGCTGCACGAGTTCCGCCGCGACTCCGGGCGCAGCGGAGTGCTGCTGCTGCGCGGCCTTCCGGTGGACGAGGCCGCGCTGCCCGACACCCCGTCCGGCGCCGGTTCCGTGCAGCGTGCGGGCTCGGTCTCCGCCGCGGTGCTGACGATGGTGGCCTGCGGTCTCGGCGACCCGGCCGCCTTCCGGCCGGAGAAGACCGGCGCCCTGGTCCAGGACGTGGTGCCGGTACCGGGGAAGGAGGAGTTCCAGGGGAACGCGGGCTCGGTACTGCTGACCTTCCACAACGAGAACGCCTTCCATCCGCACCGCCCCGACTTCGTCATGCTGCTGTGCCTGCGCTCCGACCACGAGAAGGTCGCCGCGCTGCGCACCGCCGGTATCCGCGGGGCGATGCCGCTGCTGAGCGAGGAGACCCGGGCGGCACTGTCCGCACCGGAGTTCGTCACCGCTCCCCCGCCGTCCTTCGGCGCGTCCGACGGCGGCACCGAGCCGCACCCGGTGATCTTCGGGGCGCCCGAGGACCCGGATCTGCGGATCGACTTCGCGGCCACCAAGCCGGTCACCGACCGCGCCCGCCGGGCGATGGACGAGCTCGGGGACGCCTTCGAGCGGACCGGCCAGAGCACGGTGCTGGCCCCCGGCGATCTGGCGATCGTCGACAACCGGGTCACCACCCACGGGCGCAGCGCCTTCCAGCCGCGCTACGACGGCCGCGACCGCTGGCTCCAGCGCACCTTCGTCCTCACCGATCTGCGCCGCTCCCGCGGATCCCGGTCCGGAGACGGTTACGTCCTTGACTGACAGCCTCCGTACCGCAATTCCCGAAAGGACCTGGAGCCGATGACCCCTGCCATCCGGATCGAGAATCTGGCGAAGAGCTTCGGCAGTACGGCGGCGATCCGGGGGGTCAGCCTGGAGGTTCCGGCCGGCCGGGTGCTCGGCCTGCTGGGCCCCAACGGCGCCGGCAAGACCACGCTGGTGCGCATGGTCTCCACGCTCGTCCGACCCGACAGCGGGCGGATCCTGGTGCACGGGCACGACGTCGTGCGCGAGGCCACCCGGGTGCGCCCGCTGATCGGACTCACCGGCCAGTACGCCTCGGTGGACGAGGACATCTCGGGCTGGGAGAACCTCTATCTCATCGCCCGGCTGTTCAACCTGCGCGGGCGCAAGGCCCGGGCCCGCGCCGACGAGATGCTGGAACGCTTCAGTCTGACCGAGGCCGGCAAGCGGCCCGTCGGCGGCTACTCGGGCGGTATGCGCCGCCGGCTCGACCTGGCGGCCAGCCTCACCGGCGACCCCCGCGTCCTGGTCCTCGACGAACCGACCACGGGCCTCGATCCGCACAGCCGCAACAGCCTCTGGGCGGAGGTGAACCGGCTCGCCGAACAGGGCACCACCGTGCTGCTCACCACCCAGTACATGGAGGAGGCGGAGGCGCTCGCCGACTCCCTGGTGGTGATCGACAGCGGCCGGGTCATCGCGTCCGGCTCCACCGCCGAGCTGCGGGCGCGCCTGGGCGGCCAGATGCTGCGGATCCAGCCGGAGGAGCCCGGCGACCTGGCGCGGATCCACCAGGTCCTGGTGACCGCGGGCCACACCGAGGCCACCGTCATGACGGACGAGGGACGACTCCAGCTGCCACTCACCGGCGGCGGCAGCCAACTCACCGCCGTGGTCCGCACCCTCGGCGAGACCGGTATCCCGCTCGCCTCACTGCACACCCACATCCCGAGCCTTGACGAGGTCTTCCTCAAGCTCACCGGACCCGCGGCCAGGGAACCCGTCGCCGCTAGGAGCGCGGCATGAGTTCACTGGTACGTCACTCACTGGCGCTCTCGCGCCGCAACCTGCGCAAGTCGCTGGCCAGTCCGGGCCAGGTGCTGGACACCGCCCTGATGCCGGTCGTCCTCTCCGTGATCTTCATCTACGCCTTCGGCGGCGCCATCGCCGGGAACAGCGCGGACTACCGGCAGTATCTGATGCCGGGCATCATGGCGCTGAACCACACCATCGTCTCCCGCACCGCGGGCATCGCGCTCAACACCGACTTCTCCTCCGGTGTGATGGACCGCTACCGGTCGATGCCCGTCGCCCGCTCCGCGGTGCTCATCGGCCGGGTCTCGGCGGACTCGGTACGGCTGCTGATCAGCCAGCTGGCGGTCTTCGCCTTCGCCCTGCTCATCGGCTTCCGCGCGGACAACGGCCTGCTGCCCACCCTCGCGGCCTTCGGTCTGCTCCTGCTGTACGGGATCGCGCTCTGCTGGGTGAACGCCTTCATCGGCCTGGCCGCCCGGAGCATCGACACGGTGCAGAGCGTGTCCACGATCGCCATGCTGCCGCTGCAGTTCGGCAGTTCGGTGTTCGTCGCCCCGGACACCATGCCCAGCTGGCTGCGGCTCTTCGTGGAGAACAACCCGATGACCCAGGTCGTCGACGCGTCCCGCAACCTGATGATCGGCGGCCCGGTCGCGGCCCACGCCCAGGGCGCGCTGCTGTGGATCGCGGGGCTGATCGCGGTGTTCCTGCCGCTGTCTGTGTGGAAGTACCGGTCTCGGGTCTGACCGGGCCGCGCGGGGGGCCGTCGCCGGCCTGACACCGGCGACGGCCCGTCCACACAGGGATTACTTGCCGTCCCCGCCCTGCGGCTGCGGCTCGCGGGGTGCCTCAGGGGGCATGGGCCCGCCGTCGTGCCTGCCGCCGTCCGCCTCCATGTCCGCGGGGTGCCGGAACGGGATTCCGCGCCAGCCTTCGGCGTCGGGCGTGCGCGTCTCATACGTCTCGACAGCCAAGGCGCTCATCTACCAGCCTCCTCTTTCGTAAGGGGCCATGCCGCCGTACGGTCGAGGGCATGACCCGTAGGCCGCGGAGTTTTCCTCCGCGGTTGGTCACCCGTCCCGGCGCTCACCTGTCCAGGGTTTTGGACGCCGGGGCGGGAGTCACTGCCCCTCGTGCTCGGGGTGGTTCCTGAGTTCGATGTTCAGGTCAACAACCTTGCTCTTGTCGCCCCGTGCCTCTGCCAACTGCCGCTCGTTTACCAGCGCCTGGCAGACATCGCACTCTGCCGCGGGCTTCGGGGCGGGCCGGGGTTCGCCGAGCTGTACGGGTGGGGTCAGACTGCCGGACACGACCACTCCTCTCCGTAGTGATTCCACTACCAGGAGTCCTCAGCGTGGCCTAGAGTCAGGGGCCATTCAACGTGTCACTTGCGGACGGAAGGACAGTGAAGGCCCTTTGAATCGCAACGACTTGAACCCCGACGCCTCCCCTGAAGCGGCCTACGGAGCACGTTTACGCAGCCTGCGAGAGGCGCGCGGCTGGACTCAAGAGGACCTGGCCGAGCGCGCGGAATATTCGAGCGTGCATGTTTCGGCCGTCGAAAATGGTCGGAAACCCCCAACTCTCCGGTTCTCGCGTAGCGTGGACCGTGTCTTCGGCCTTGAGAGCACAGCGGACTCGTTCGAGCGTGAGTACCGCGAGATCAAGCACGGCAGCCTGTTGGAAGGATTCCCCGAGTACGTCGGGTACGAGGGCCGAGCGGTAGAGATCCGGCTGTTTCAGATCGGGCTGATCCCCGGCTTGTTGCAGACACCGGAGTACGCGCGGACGGTGGCCGACGGCGATGTGCAGCGTGGGGCCATCACGCCCGAACAAGCTGAAGAGCGGGTCTCCTTCCTTGCGGAGAGGCAAGCCGCGCTGGTGCGATCCCGGCCCCCCATGGTGCTTGTGGTGATGGATGAGAGCTGTCTCCGTCACGAGATCGGTGGTGCCGAGGTCATGGAAGGTCAGCTCCGGCGACTGGCCGAAGTCGCTTCCCTCCCCAACTGGGTACTGCAAGTGGCACCCTTCGACATAGGCGCAAGGCGGGCGTTCAACCTGCCGGTGAACCTCCTCACCCTGGCTGACAGGTCCGTGGTCGCGTATGCCGAGTCTCAGGCGCGGGGGCACCTGGAGCGCGAAGGCACAGCCGTGCTGCCCATGCTGACGGCATACCATCAGTTGCAGGCCGAAGCGTTGTCGCAGGCGACGTCTGTGGCAATGATCGAGCAGTTGCGAAAGGGCATCCCGTGACGACCGAATCCCCCCGCTGGTTCAAGTCCTCCTACAGCAGCAACGGCGGCGATTGCATCGAGGTTGCCGCCACTGGCACCGGCGCCGTCCCCGTCCGCGACAGCAAGGACCCCAACGGCCCGGCGCTCACCTTCTCCGCGAACGGCTGGTCGTCGTTCGTCGCTGCCGTCAAGGGTGGGGAGTTCCCCGCCTGAACTCGCAGCAGACGCTGAGTAACCGGCCCTCGCCACACGGCGGGGGCCGTTGTCATACGCGGAAAAACCCCAGCTCAGCAAGCGAAATGGCTTCAATAGCGCACTGAAACCCGAGGTTCTTAGCCTCCCGTCGGTTGATGTGCCGCGTTTCTGCTGATGCACAAGGAGTTCCCCGATGAGTGGTCCGAAGGCCCAGGCGCAGTGGCAGGGAAATGAGCGGCCCTTCGCCGCGCTGACGCTTCCCGAGCTCTTCGAGGACCAGGTGCGGCGGACTCCTGACGCGCCGGCGCTCGGCTGTGGTGACGAGCAGCTCACCTACCGCGAGTTGAACGCCCGCGCCAACCGGCTGGCCCGGCTGCTGACGGAGCGGGGCGTGGGCCCCGAGCGGATCGTCGCGGTCCTGGTGCCGCGCTCCCTCGAACTCGTGGTGTCGCTGCTGGCGGTGGCGAAGACGGGTGCCGCCTATCTGCCGATGGACACCGACTACCCGGTGGACCGTGTCGCCTTCATGCTGTCCGACGCCCGCCCGGCCTGCCTGCTCACCACTGCCGGGGCCGCGGAGGCGGCGGAGGGCTTCGACGGGCGGGCCGTGCTGCTGGACGATCCTGCCGTGATGCAGGCGCTGTCCCGGGCCGGGGAGACGGACCTCGGTGACGGGGAGCGGATATCGCCGCTGCGTCCGGCGCACCCTGCCTACGTCATCTACACCTCGGGCTCCACGGGCGTGCCGAAGGCGGTCGTGATCGAGCACCGTGCGCTCGCCGACTATCTCGGCTGGTCGCGGCAGACGTACCCGAGCGCCCGCGGCACCTCGCTGTGGCACTCGTCGGTGTCCTTCGACATGACCGTCACCTCGCTGTGGGTGCCGCTGGTCAGCGGTGGCCGGGTGCTGGCGGGCCCGCTGGAGGAGGACGCGTTCGGCGGAGCGCCGGAGTGCACCTTCCTCAAGGCCACGCCCAGCCATCTGCCGCTGCTCGATGTGCTCCCGGCGGGCTTCTCCCCGACCGAGGAGCTGATGCTGGGCGGTGAGGCGCTGATCGGTTCCGTTCTGGACGAGTGGCGGCGGCGTCACCCGGCGGCCACCGTGCTGAATGTGTACGGGCCGACCGAAGTGACCGTCAACGCGGCCGAGTTCCGGCTGGAGCCCGGTGAGCCGACCCCCGACGGTGTGCTGCCGCTGGGCCGGCTGATGGACAACGCGCGCGGCTATGTCCTCGACGCCGCTCTGCAGCCGGTCGGGGAGGGTGTCGCGGGTGAGCTCTACATCGCCGGCCCGGGGCTTGCGCGCGGTTATCTGGGGCGGGCGGGGCTGACGTCGGAACGGTTCGTCGCCGATCCGTACGGTGCGCCCGGCAGCCGGATGTACCGCACGGGCGACCTGGCACGGTGGCGGCCGGATGGTCAGCTGGAGTTCCTCGGCCGGACCGACCACCAGGTGAAGGTGCGCGGGCACCGGGTGGAGCTGGGGGAGATCGAGGCGGTGCTGATGCGGCATCCGCTGGTCTCCCGGACCGTGGTGCTGGTCCGGGAGGACCGCGAGGGCGACCAGCGGATCGTTGCCTATGTGACGGGGACGGGCGGCTCGGAAGCGCCCGAGCCGGCGGTGCTGCGGGAGCTGGTCGGGGAGTCGCTGCCGGAGTACATGGTTCCGTCGGCCGTGGTCGTGCTGGAGCAGTGGCCGCTGACGCCGAACGGCAAGGTGGACCGCGCTCAACTGCCCGCGCCTGACTATGCCTCCCAGGCGGAGAGCGGCGGGCGGGCACCGCGTAACGCCACCGAGGAGAGCCTCACCGGCCTCTTCGCCGACGTGCTCGGTCTGCCTGCCGTCACCATCGATGACAGCTTCTTCCACCTCGGTGGGCACTCCCTGCTCGCGACCCGCCTCATCAGCCGTATCCGTACCACCCTGCACGCCGAGATCCCGCTCCGTGCACTCTTCGAGTACCCCACCGTCGCTGAACTCGCGCCCCAGCTCGCCGGTGCACCCTCCACCCGCAGCCCCCTCGCGCCCGCCACCGCACGCCCGACGCACCTTCCGCTCTCCCCCGCCCAGCGCCGCCTCTGGTTCGCCTACCAGCTCGAAGGCCCCAGCCCCACCTACAACATCCCCCACGCCTTCCGGATCGGCGGGCCGCTCGACCACCCCGCCCTGGCCGCCGCGCTGGCCGACCTCGCCGAGCGGCACGAGCCGCTCCGCACCCGTATCGCCGAACACGATGGTGAGCCGCACCAGACCGTGCTCCCCGCCGGTCAGGCGCACCCCGGTCTCCCCCTCCTCGACACCAGCGAAGAGCAGCTCCCGCACGAACTCGCCGAGCAGGCCGCTCACGCCTTCGACCTCACCCGCGAAAACCCGTTCCGTGCCGCCCTGTTCCGTCTGGCCGAGGACGAGCACGTGCTGCTGCTCCTCACCCACCACATCGCCAGCGACGGCTGGTCCACGGCCCCGCTGCTCAAGGACCTCGGTGCCGCGTACACCGCTCGCCATCAGGGCGCGGCACCCACCTGGCGGCCGCTCGCCGTCCAGTACGCCGACTACACCCTCTGGCAGCGGGAGATCCTGGGCTCCGAGGGCGACCCGGAGAGTCTGATATCGGGCCAACTGGACTACTGGCGTGGCCAGTTGACGGGTCTGCCGGAGTTGCTGGAGCTGCCGCTCGACCGGCCCCGTCCCGCCGTCGCCAGCCATCGTGGCGCGAGCGTGCGCTTCGCGCTGGACGCCGAGCTGCACCAGGGGGTGGCGCGGCTGGCCCGGCAGTGTGATGTCACCGTTTTCATGGTCTTCCAGGCCGCGGTCGCCGCGTTGCTGTCACGGCTCGGGGCCGGCACCGACATCCCTGTGGGCACCGCCGTCGCCGGGCGCACGGATGACGCGCTCGACGAGCTCGTCGGTTTCTTCGTCAACACTCTGGTGCTGCGTACCGATGTCTCCGGCGATCCGACCTTCCGCGAACTGCTCGCCCGGGTCCGGGACACCGACCTGGCCGCCTACGCCCACCAGGACGTGCCCTTCGAGCGCGTCGTCGAGGCGGTCAACCCGGCGCGCACGCTCTCGCACACCCCGCTGTTCCAGACGATGCTCACCTCGCAGAACATCCCGGACCACGGCCCGGCCACGGCCGGCCTCGACGCCGTGCCCGAGGAGGTGCCGCGGCGGACCGCGCGGTTCGACCTGTCCTTCCACACCTGGGAGCGGCAGGCCGCCGACGGTGCGTGGGCCGGGGTGGACGGGCTGCTGGAGTACGCCACCGACCTCTTCGACGAGGGCACGGCCGAGGCGCTGGTCGCGCGGCTGGTCAGGCTGCTCGGCGCGGCCGTCGCCGGGCCCGATCTGCCGGTCGGGGAGCTGGAGCTGCTGACGCCCGCCGAGCGGGACCGGCTGCTGCACGAGTGGCAGGGCGAGCCGCGCGAGCTGTCCGAGCGGACGGTTCCGGAGCTGTTCGAGGAGCGGGCCGCGCGGCTGCCGGAGGCCACCGCCGTCGTGCACGAGGGCAGTGCGCTGACCTACCGCGAGCTGAACGAGCGGGCCAACCGGCTGGCCCGGGTGCTGGCCGCCCGGGGTGTGGGGCCGGAGAGCTATGTCGCCGTGGCGATGCCGCGGTCGGTGGACCTGGTGGTCGCGCTGATGGCCGTGCTGAAGGCCGGCGGCGCCTACCTGCCGCTGGACCCGTCCTATCCGGCGGAGCGGCTCGGCTTCATGCTGGAGGACGTGGCGCCGGTGCTGGTGCTGACCGGGCGCGGGGTGGTCGAGGAGGTTCCGGCGCCGTGCCCGCTGCTGCGGCTCGACGAGCCCGGTACGGCCGCCGAGGTGGCGGCGCAGTCGGCCGCCGACCTGACCGACGCGGATCGCAACGGGGCGCTGTCGCTGGACAACGCGGCCTTCGTGATCTTCACTTCGGGCTCGACCGGCCGTCCCAAGGGCGTCACGGTCCAGCACCGCTCCCTCGACGGCTATCTGTCCTGGACCCGGTCCGCGTACCCCGGCGTCGCGGGGACGGCGCTGGTGCACTCCCCCGTCGCCTTCGACCTCACGGCGACCGGTCTGTTCGCCCCGCTCACCTCGGGCGGCTGTGTGCAGCTGATCGAGCTGGACGCGTCCAGCGCGGCGGCCGAGGGCCAGCGCAGCCCCAGCTTCGTCAAGGCGACCCCGAGCCATCTGCCGCTGCTGATCGAGCTTCCGGACGCGTTCTCGCCCGATGAGCAGCTGGTGCTCGGCGGGGAGTCGCTGATGGGTGAGGTGCTGGACGAGTGGCGGGGCCGGCACCCCGGGGCGACCGTCATCAACGAGTACGGCCCGACGGAGACCACCGTCGGCTGCTCGGAGTACCGGATCGAGCCGGGGGACAGCGTCCCGGCGGGTGTGGTCACCATCGGCCGGCCCGTCTGGAACACCCAGATGTTCGTGCTGGACGCGCGGCTGCAGCCGGTCCCGGTGGGCAGCCCCGGTGAGCTGTACATCGCCGGAGACCTGGTGACGCGCGGCTATCACCGGCGTCCCGACCTGACCTCCACCCGCTTCGTCGCCAACCCCTTCGGTCCGCCCGGCAGCCGGATGTACCGGTCGGGTGACCTCGGCAGGTGGCGGGCGGACGGCCAGCTGGAGTTCATCGCCCGCGTCGACGACCAGGTCAAGCTCCGGGGCTTCAGGATCGAGCTCGGTGAGATCGAGGGCGTCCTCGGCGCCCACCCCGAACTCGCCCAGGCCGCGGTGATCGTGCGCGAGGACCGGCCCGGTGACAAGCGCCTGGTCGGCTACGCGGTGCCCGCCCCCGGGTGTTCCCCGGACCCGGCGGAGCTGCGCCGGTACGCCGCCGGGCAGCTGCCCGACTACATGGTGCCGGTGGCCTTCGTCCTGCTCGACGAGCTGCCGCTGACCGTCAACCGGAAGCTGGACCGCAGGGCGCTGCCGGTGCCCGACTACGGATCGGCGCGTGCCCCGGGCCGGGGGCCGCGCACCGCGCACGAGGAGATCCTCAGCGGCGCGTTCGCCGAGGTCCTGGGCCTGCCGCGGGTGGGCGTGGACGACAGCTTCTTCGATCTGGGCGGCCATTCGCTGCTGGCGACCCGGCTGATCGCCGGGCTGCGCGGCACGCTGGGCGTGGAACTGTCCATCCGGGCGGTGTTCGAGACGCCCACGGTGGCGGGGCTCGCGGCCCGGCTCGACGAGGCCGAGCGCGCCCGGCCCGCGCTGGTGGCGGCACACCGCCCGGAGCGGGTGCCGCTGTCGTTCGCCCAGCGGCGGCTGTGGTTCATCCACCGCCTCCAGGGCTCCAGCGTCACCTACAACATCCCCACCTGGATCCGGCTGACCGGTCCGCTGGACCACGACGCGCTGCGGGCCGCGGTCGCGGACGTGGTGGAGCGGCACGAGGTGCTGCGCACCGTCTACCCGGAGGAGGCCGGTGAGCCGTACCAGCGGGTCCTGCCGGCCGGTGAGCTCACCCCGGACGTGACCTTCGTCCCGGTGGCGGGCGAAGCGGAACTGACCGAGGCGCTCGCGCAGGCGGCCCTGCACCCCTTCGGGCTGGTCGGTGAACTCCCGCTCCAGGTCCGGGTGTTCTCGCTGAACGAGCGGGAGCATGTGCTGGCGGTGGTGATGCACCACATCGCGAGCGACGGCTGGTCCATGGCGCCGCTGGCCCGTGATCTGTCGGAGGCGTACGGCGCGCGTCTCGCGGGCGAGCGGCCCTCGCGCGGTGCGCTGTCCGTGCAGTACGCCGACTACGCGCTGTGGCAGCGGGAGCTGCTGGGGTCGGAGGAGGCCCCGGGCAGTGTGATCTCGCAGCAGCTGGCGTTCTGGGAGCGTGAGCTGGCCGGCGCCCCCGAGCTGATCCAGCTGCCGCTGGACCGGCCCCGCCCCGCGGTGGCCAGTCACCACGGCGGCAGTGTGCAGCTGGAGCTCGACCCCGAGCTGCACCGTCAGCTGGTCGCGCTGGCCCAGAGCTCCGGCGCCACGCTGTTCATGGTGCTGCACGCGGCGATCGCCGCGCTGCTGTCGCGGCTCGGGGCCGGCACCGACATCCCGGTCGGTACCGCCGTGGCGGGCCGTACGGACCAGGCGCTGGACGACCTCGTCGGGTTCTTCATCAACACCCTGGTGCTGCGCACCGATCTGTCCGGCGACCCGACGTTCCGCGAGCTGCTGGCCCGTGCGCGCAAGACCGACCTGGCGGCCTACGCCCATCAGGACGTGCCCTTCGAGCGGGTCGTCGAGGCCGTCAACCCGGACCGGGTGCTGTCCCATTCACCGCTCGTCCAGGTCGTGACGACGCTCCAGAGCTACCAGCAGGGCGCCCTGGACTTCCCCGGCACGGAGGCGACCGCACCCAAGGTCACCAACGAGATCGCCAAGTTCGACCTGATCTTCTTCTGGGAGGAGCGGCAGGACGCGGACCTGGTCCCGGACGGGATCGGTCTCGAAGTGAAGTACGCGACCGACCTGTTCGACCACCGGACCGCGGTGGACGTCGCGGACCGGCTGCTGCGGGTGCTGCGGGCGGCCGTCGCCGACCCGGACGGCATGGTCGGGCAGATCGAGATCCTCGCTCCGCAGGAGCGCGACCGGCTGCTCTCCGGCTCGAACGACACCCCCCGCGGTGAGGCCGGGGCGACCCTGCCCGCGCTCTTCGAGGCACAGGTGGCGCAGGCTCCGGACGCCCCGGCGCTGGTCCACGGGGACCGTACGTACCGCTACGCGGAGGTGGCGGAGCGGGTGAACCGGCTGGCCCGGCTGCTGGTGCAGCAGGGCGTGGGCCCGGAGCGGGTGGTGGCGCTGGCGCTGCCGAAGTCGGCGGACCTGATCGTGGCCATGCTGGCCGTGGTCACGGCGGGCGGGGCCTATCTGCCCGTCGACCCGGAGTACCCCGCCGAGCGGATCGCCTACATGCTCGACGACTCCCGTCCCACCTGCCTGATCACCCTCACGGACGTCGCCCTCCCCGAAACCGACTGCCCCCGCCTCCTGTTGGACGACCCCGTCGTCGTCGCCGACCTCAACGACGCGCCCACCACGCCCCTCGACGCCCGCGCCGAGCCCCGGCACCCCGCCTACGTCATCTACACCTCCGGCTCCACCGGCCGCCCCAAGGGCGTCGAGGTCACCCACGCCGGAGTGGCCGACCTGTCCGCCGCCGCGCGGGAGAACTACCTCCTCGACGGCGACAGCCGGGTGCTCCAGCTCTCCTCGCCCAGCTTCGACGCCTCGGTGATCGAGCTGGTCATGGCGCTCACCACCGGCGCCGCCCTGGTGGTCCCGGACGGACAGCCGCTGGCCGGTGAGGCGCTGGCGAAGGTCCTGCGGGACGCGCGGATCACCCACACGCTGATCCCGCCGGCCACCCTGGCGACGCTCCCGGACGGTGAACTGCCGGACCTGCGCACCCTGGTGACCGGCGCCGACGCGGTGAGCGTCGAGCTGGCGGGCCGCTGGGCCACCCGGTACCGCATGATCAACTCGTACGGTCCGACGGAGTCCACCGTCGCCGCCACGATGAGCCGCCCGCTGACCGGCGAGGGCGTCCCGCCCATCGGCGTCCCGGTCCCCAACACCCGGGTGTATGTGCTGGACGCGGGGCTGCGGCCGGTGCCGGCCGGTATCCCCGGTGAGCTGTACCTCGCCGGGCACGGCCTCGCGCGCGGCTACCGGAACCGGGGCGCGCTGACCGCGGAGCGCTTCGTGGCGAACCCGTACGGTGCGCCCGGGGAGCGGATGTACCGCACCGGGGACCTGGTGCGCTGGCGCGCCGACGGCGAGCTGGAGTACGTCGGCCGGACGGACGCCCAGGTGAAGGTGCGCGGCTTCCGTATCGAACTCGGCGAGATCGAGGCGGTGCTCGACGCCCATCCGCGGGTCAAGCAGACGGTGGCGCTGGTCCGCGAGGACAGCCCCGGCGACAAGCGCATCGTGGCGTACACCGAGCTGCTCCCGGAGCTGTCCGGTCCGGCCCCCGCCGAGGATCTGCTGGAGCAGATCTCCGGCAGCCTGCCCCGGCACATGGTGCCCTCCGCGGTCGTCGTGGTGGAGCAGTGGCCGCTGACGCCGAACGGCAAGGTCGACCGCAAGGCGCTGCCCGCCCCGGGCCGGCCGGCGCCGTCCGACGGGCACCAGGCCCCGCGGACACCGCGCGAGGAGACGCTCTGCACGCTCTACGCCGAGCTGCTCGGGCTGCCGGAGGTCGGCATCCACGACAGCTTCTTCCGGCTGGGCGGGCACTCCCTGCTGGCGACCAGGCTGATCAGCGGGGTCCGGGCCGCGCTCGGCGCCGAGGTCACCGTGCGGACGATCTTCGAGAATCCGACGGTCGCCCAGCTCGCTCAGCAGCTCGACGGCGCCCGCAAGGCCCGTCCTTCGCTCCGTTCCATGCGCCGCCGCCCGTCCTGAACCGCCGGTGGCGCCTTTGCCCGGCCGGTCCCTTTCTGTTCAGTTCCTTGAGGAGTCCGCTTTGTTCCCCATGTCGTTCGCCCAGCGCCGGCTGTGGTTCGCGTTCCAGCTGGAGGGACCCAGCCCGACGTACAACTGCCCCCTGTACGTCCGCCTGGCGGGCGAGCTGAACCGGGACGCGCTGGTGGCGGCGGTCGCGGACGTGACCGGCCGGCACGAGGTGCTGCGGACCCGGTTCGCGGAGGAGGCCGGTGAGCCCTGCCAGGTGGTGCTGTCCCCCGAGGAGGGGCGCCCGGAGGTCCGGCTCGTGGAGCTGTCCGGGGAGGCGGCGCTGACCGAGGCGCTGGCGGAGCAGGCGCGTTACTGCTTCGACCTCACCACCGAGGTGCCGCTGCGGGTCACGCTCTACCGGGTCTCCGAGCGGGAGCACGTCCTGCTGCTGCTGATGCACCACATCGCGGCCGACGGCTGGTCGATGGCGCCGCTGGCCCGTGACCTGTCGGAGGCGTACGCCGCCCGGTGCGCGGACGCCGGCCCGGAGTGGGAGCCGCTGCCGGTCCAGTACGCCGACTACGCGCTGTGGCAGCAGGACGTCCTGGGCTCCGAGGACGACCCGGAAAGCCTGCTGTCGGAACAACTCGGCTACTGGCAGCAGCAGTTGGCGGGCGCCCCGGAGCTGCTCGAACTGCCGCTGGACCATCCGCGTCCGGCGGCGGCGAGCCATCAGGGCGCGACGGTGCGCTACACCGTGGACGCGGAACTCCACCGGCGGCTGGTGGAGCTGGCCCGCGACTGCGACGCCACGGTCTTCATGGTCGTCCAGGCCGGACTGGCGGTCCTGCTGTCGCGGCTGGGCGCCGGCAGTGACATCCCGGTCGGGACCGCCGTGGCGGGCCGTACGGACGAGGCGCTGGACGACCTCGTCGGCTTCTTCGTCAACACCCTGGTGCTGCGCACCGATCTCTCCGGCGACCCGACCTTCCGGGAGCTCCTCGCCCGGGTCCGGGACACCGACCTGGCGGCCTACGCCCATCAGGACGTGCCCTTCGAGCGGGTGGTGGAGGCGGTCAACCCGGGCCGGTCGCTGTCCCACACCCCGCTGTTCCAGGTGCTGCTGACCCTGCAGAGCAATGCGGACAGCACCTTCTCCATCCCGGGCGTCGAGGCGTCCTTCGGCGATGTGGCGACCGGGGTCGCCAAGGTGGATCTCACCTTCTACCTGGAGGAGCGGTACACCCCGCAGCAGGCTCCGGCGGGCATGGTCGGCGAGATCCAGTACGCCGTCGATCTGTTCCGGGAGGAGAGCGCGCAGGTCCTGGCGCAGCGTCTGGTCCGGGTGCTCGAAGCGGTGACCGCGGCCCCGGACCGCGCGGTGAGCCAGGCGCCGGTCCTCGACGCGGCCGAGCACCGGCAGCTGATCGTGGAGCGCAACGCGACCGGCCGCGCGGTCCCCCCGGCGACGATGCCGGAGCTCTTCGAGACCTGGGCCGCGCACGATCCGCAGGCGCCCGCCGTGGTGTTCGAGGACCGGGTGCTGAGCTATGCGGAGGTGGCGGAGCGGGCGAACCGGCTGGCCCGGCTGCTGGTGCAGCGGGGCGTGGGACCGGAGCGGGTGGTGGCGCTCGCGGTGCCGCGCTCACCGGAGATGGTGGTGGCGGCGCTGGCGGTGCACAAGGCGGGCGGGGCGTATCTGCCCGTCGACCCGGAGTACCCCGCCGAGCGCATCGCCTACATGCTGGACGACGCCCGCCCCACCTGCCTGATCACCCTCACCGGCGTCGCCCTCCCCGAAACCGGCTGCCCCCGCCTCCTGTTGGACGACCCCGCCGTGGTCGCCACCCTGAACGAGCAGCCCGCCACCGCTCTCGCCCCCCGCGCCGGGCTCCAGCACCCCGCCTACGTCATCTACACCTCCGGCTCCACCGGCCGCCCCAAGGGCGTCGAGGTCACCCATGCCGGAGTGGCGTCGCTGGCGGCCACCCACGCCGAGGCGTTCGCGGTGGGGCCCCGGTCCCGGGTGCTCCAGTTCGCGTCGCTGAGCTTCGACGCGGCGGCCTGGGAACTGATCATGGCGCTCACCACCGGCGCCGCGCTGGTGGTGGCACCCGCGCCCCGGCTGGCACCCGGCGAGCCGCTGGCCCGGCTGCTGGCGGAACAGCGGGTCACCCATGCCACCCTGCCGCCCGCCGCGCTCGGCGTCATGGCGCCGGACAGCCTGCCGGCCGGTATGACGCTGGTGGTGGCGGGCGAGGCCTGCGCCCCGGAGCTGGTCGGCCGCTGGTCGGCCGGGCGACGGATGGTGAACGCCTACGGCCCGACCGAGGCCACGGTCTGCGCCACCATGAGCGAACCGCTGTCGGGCGCCCAGGTCCCGCCGATCGGCGGCCCGATCCTCAATGCGCGCGTCTACGTCCTGGACGCGTCGCTGCGTCCGGTGCCCGCGGGGGTCGCGGGCGAGCTGTATGTCACGGGCCCGGGGCTGGCGCGGGGTTATCTGGGGCGGCCTGGGCTGACGTCGGAACGGTTCGTCGCCGATCCGTACGGCGCGCCGGGCAGCCGGATGTACCGCACGGGCGACCTGGCACGGTGGCGGGACGACGGTCAGCTGGAGTTCCTCGGCCGCACCGACCACCAGGTGAAGATCCGCGGCTTCCGTATCGAACTCGGCGAGATCGAGGCGGCGCTCAGCGCCACCGGTCTGGTGGCCGAGGCGCTGGTCACGGTGCATGACGCCGCGGGCACCGGGCCCCGGCTGGTGGCCTATGTGACGGGTGCGGGCGGTGCGGAAGCACCCGACCCGGCGGCGCTGCGGGAGTTGGTCGCGGAGTCACTGCCGGACTACATGGTCCCGTCGGCCGTGGTCGTGCTGGAACAGTGGCCGCTGACGCCCAACGGCAAGGTGGACCGGGACCGACTGCCCGCGCCCGACTACGCCTCGGAGAGCGAAGGCCGGGCCCCGCGTAACTCCACCGAGGAAACCCTCACTGACCTCTTCGCCGACGTCCTCGGCCTGCCCGCCGTCACCATCGATGACAGTTTCTTCCACCTCGGCGGGCACTCCCTGCTCGCCACCCGCCTCATCAGCCGTATCCGCACCACCCTGCACGCCGAGATCCCGCTGCGCGCGCTCTTCGAGCACCCCACCGTCGCCGAACTCGCGCCCCGTCTCACCACCGCACACACGGCACGCACTCCGCTCACCGCCACCACTCCGCGCCCCGCGCTCCTTCCGCTCTCCCCCGCCCAGCGCCGCCTCTGGTTCGCCTACCGGCTCGAAGGCCCCAGCCCCACCTACAACATCCCCCACGCCCTGCGGCTCACCGGGCCGCTCGACCACCCCGCGCTCGCCGAGGCCCTCGCCGACCTCACCACGCGCCACGAAACCCTGCGCACCCGCATCACCGAGCACGAGGGCGAGCCCCACCAGGCCGTCCTCCCCGCCGACCAGGCACGCCCCGGCCTCCCCCTCCTCGACACCACCGAGGACCAACTCCCCCGCCTCCTCGCCGAGCAGGCCACCCACCCCTTCGACCTCACCCATGAAAACCCCCTGCGCGCCACCCTCTACCGCTTGGGCGAGCACGAGCACGTCCTGCTGCTCCTCATGCACCACATCGCCGGCGACGGCTGGTCCATCGCCCCCCTCCTCAAGGACCTCGCCACCGCCTACACCGCACGCCACCGGGGCACGGCACCCGCCTGGCAGCCGCTCACCGTCCAGTACGCCGACTACACCCTCTGGCAGCGGGAGCTCCTGGGCACCGAGGACGACCCGGAGAGCCTGATATCGGGCCAACTGGACTACTGGCGTGAGCAGTTGGCGGGCGCTCCGGAGCTTCTGGAGCTGCCGCTGGACCACCCCCGCCCCGCCGTCGCCTCGCACCGGGGCAGCACGGTCGAGCTGACCGTCGACGCCGAGGTCCACCAGGGGCTGGTCGCGCTCGCGCAGGCCACGGACTCCACGCTGTTCATGGTGCTGCACACGGCGGTCGCCGCGCTGCTGTCCCGGCTCGGCGCGGGCATCGACATCCCCGTGGGCACCGCCGTCGCCGGACGCACCGACGACGCCCTCGATGACCTCGTCGGCCTGTTCATCAACACCCTGGTGCTGCGCACCGATGTCTCCGGCGACCCGACCTTCCGCGAGCTCCTCGCCCGGGTCCGGGACACCGACCTGGCCGCCTACGCCCACCAGGACGTGCCCTTCGAGCGCGTCGTCGAGGCGGCACAGGTCTCCCGGGTGCTCTCGCACATCCCGCTGGCCCAGGTGATGCTGCACCTCCAGAACAACGCGGACGCACCGGTCGGCCTGCACGACGGGGTGCGGATGACGACCGAGCCGACCACGCTGGAGGCGGCCAAGTCCGATCTGTCCTTCGGACTGCGCGAGCGCTTCACCGAGGCCGGTGCACCCGCGGGCCTGACCGGCTCCCTGGAGTACGCCGAGGATCTCTTCGCGCGTGAGGGGGCGCGGGCTCTCGCCGAGCGGCTGGTACGGATGCTGGCGGCCGCCGCGGCCGCACCGGACCGCGCCGTGAGCGAGGCCGACCTGCTGGCGCCCGGTGAGCGGCACCGGCTGCTGGTGGAGTGGAACGGTGACGCCGTCGAGGCGGCCCCGGCGTCGCTTCCGCAGCTGTTCGAGGCCCAGGTGGCGCGTACCCCCGATGCCGTGGCGGTGGTGTACGAGGGGACGTCGCTGACCTACGGCGAGCTCAATGCGCGGGCGAACCGGCTGGCCCGGCTGCTGGTGGCGCACGGCGCCGGTCCGGAGCGCTTCGTGGCGCTCGCGCTGCCGCGGACCGCCGACCTGGTCGTGGCGCTGCTGGCGGTGGTGAAGTCCGGGGCGGCGTATGTGCCGGTGGACCCGTCCTACCCGGCGGACCGGACCTCCTACATGCTCGCCGACGCCGGCCCCGAGCTGCTGGTGAGCACCGCCGAGGCCGCCGCCGGGCTGCCGGAATCCCGGCCCCGGACGCTGCTGCTGGACGACCCCGGCGTCGTCCGTGCGCTGGCGGAGTACGACACCGGCGACCTGAGCGACGAGGACCGCGGCGGCCCCCTGTCGCCGTCGAACGCCGCGTATGTCATCTACACCTCGGGATCGACCGGCCGCCCCAAGGGCGTCGTCGTTCCGCACCGCAATGTCGCGCGGCTGTTCGCGGCGACCGAGGAGTGGTTCGGCTTCGGCCCGGACGACGTGTGGACGCTGTTCCACTCGTACGCCTTCGACTTCTCGGTGTGGGAACTGTGGGGGCCGCTGCTGTACGGCGGCCGGCTGGTCGTGGTGCCGTACGCGGTGAGCCGTTCCCCGGAGGACTTCCTGCGGCTGCTGGGGGCCGAGCGGGTGACGGTCCTCAACCAGACGCCGTCGGCGTTCTACCAGCTGATGCAGGCAGACGCGGAACACCCCGATCTCGGCCGCCAACTGGCGCTGCGCCGCGTGGTGTTCGGCGGGGAGGCGCTGGATCTGGGACGGATGGCCGAGTGGTACCGCCGCCACGGGGACACCGCTCCGGTCCTGGTGAACATGTACGGGATCACCGAGACCACCGTGCACGTCAGCCATCTGCCGCTGGACGAGCGGGCGGTGGCCGGGCAGACGCGGAGCCTGATCGGCCGGGGCATCCCGGATCTGCGGGTGTACGTGCTGGGCGACCGGCTGGAGCTGCTGCCGCCCAACGTGCCCGGTGAGATGTATGTGGCGGGTGCCGGGCTGGCTCGCGGTTATCTGCATCAGTCCGCCCTCAGCGCCGAGCGGTTCGTGGCCGACCCGTTCGGCCCGCCGGGCGCCCGGATGTACCGCACCGGTGACGTGGCCCGCTGGACGGCCGACGGGCAGCTCGAATACCTCGGGCGGGCCGACGACCAGGTGAAGGTGCGCGGTTTCCGCATCGAACTCGGGGAGATCGAGGCGGCCTTCGAGTCCCATGCGGCGGTGGCGCAGGCCAGGGTCGTCGTCCGGGAGGACGGGCCCGGTGAGAAGCGGCTGGTCGCCTACGTGGTCGCGGAGGCCGGGGCGGGCGGGCTCCCCGCCGCGGGTGTGCTGCGGGCGCATGTGTCCGGGTCGCTGCCGGACTACATGGTTCCGGCCGCCGTCGTCGCCCTGGACGCCCTGCCGCTGACGGCCAACGGCAAGCTCGACCACAAGGCGCTGCCCGCGCCCGAGTACACCGGCAGCACCGGCGGGCGGGCCCCGCGCACCGCCCGTGAGGAGACCCTGTGCCGGGTCTTCGCGGAGGTGCTCAGCGTGCCGCGGGTCGGGATCGACGACAGCTTCTTCGAGCTCGGTGGGGACAGCATCAGCTCCATCCGGCTGGTCTCCCAGGCGCGTGCCGCGGGGCTGGACGTGACGGTCCGGCAGGTCTTCCAGTGCCGTACGGTCGCCGCGCTCGCCGCCGTCGCCACCGAGATCACCGGGGACAGCGCGCCGCGCCCGGCGGACGACGGTGTGGGCGACTTCCCCCTGACGCCGATCATGCACTGGCTGTACGAGCAGGACGGGCCCACGGACGGCTTCAACCAGTCGGTGACGGTCCGGGTCCCGGCCGGGCTCGGGGAACGGCGGCTCACCGACGCCGTACAGAGCTGGCTCGACCACCACGCCGTCCTGCGGCTGCGGATGGCACGGACCGGGGACGGCGCGCCCCGGCCGGTGACCGGCGCGCCCGGCTCCGTCCCCGCGGACTCCGTCGTGCACCGGGTGGAGATCGCCGGACTGCCGGGCGGCGAACGGGACCTGGCGCTCGCCGAGCACGGGGAGAAGGCGCGGCTGCGGCTCTCCCCGCACGACGGATCCGTGGTCCAGCTCGTCTGGTACGACGCCGGGGACACGGCACCGGGACTGCTCCAGATCCTGATCCACCACCTCGCGGTGGACGGGGTCTCCTGGCGCATCCTGCTGCCCGATCTGCAGACGGCCTGGGAGGCCGCGGCGGACGGACGGACCCCGGCGTTCGCCGAGGTGCGCACCTCGTTCCGCCAGTGGGCCCGGCGGCTGGCCGAGAGCGCGCAGGAGCCCCGGTGGGAGGGCGGCCTCGCGCAGTGGACCTCGGTCCTCAGCGACCCGTCGGCCGCCGGCCCGCTGCCCGGCGTACGGCCGCTGGACCCGCGGACCGACACGGCGGAGACCGTGCGCCATCTGACGCTCGACCTGCCGTCGGAGCGCCTCGAACCGCTGCTGACGACGGTCCCGGCGGCCTTCCACGCGAACGTGAACGACGTCCTGCTGACCGGCTTCGCCCTCGCCGTCCTGGAGTGGCGCCGCCGGCGCGGGGACCGCTCGGCCACGGGCGTCCTGGTCGACCTGGAGGGCCACGGCCGCGAGGACATCCTGGAAGGCGCGGACCTTTCCGCCACCGTCGGCTGGTTCACCAGCCTCTACCCGGCGCTGCTGGCCCCCGCTCCCCTCGACTGGGCGGAGCTGCGGGCGGGCGGCCCCGGCGTGGGAGCCGCGCTGAAGGCGGTCAAGGAGCAGCTGCGGGCGCTGCCGGGCAACGGGGTCTCGTACGGCATGCTCCGCCACCTCAACCCGCGCACCGCACCGCTGCTCGCCGAACTCCCCACCCCGCAGCTCGGGTTCAACTACCTGGGCCGGTTCACCGCGGCGGGCGGGACCGACGGCGGGCTGTGGACCATGGCGAACGGTCTGCCCTCCCCCGCCCCGCGCGACGCCGGGGCCGCGGTCCCGCACGCGCTGGAGGTCAACGCGCTCACCGAGGACCTGCCCGGCGGCCCGCGGCTGAACGCCACCTGGTCCTGGCCGGCCGGTCTCCTCCCGGAGCCGGACGTACGAGAACTCGCCGAGCTCTGGTTCGAGGCGCTGGACGCCCTGGTCGTCCACACCGCCAGCGCCGAAACCGGCGGCCACACACCCTCCGATCTCTCCCTCGGGCTCTCCCAGGACGAGATCGACGCACTTGAAGCAGAACTGGGGATGCTCTGATGAAAAAGCAGTCCGCGCTGGAAGACGTCCTTCCGCTGACGCCTCTCCAGGAAGGCATGTTCTTCCACTCCTGGTACGACGACGAGGCGGTCGACGTCTACGGCGTCCAGATGGTCCTCGCCCTCGACGGACCGCTGCGCCCGGACCTGCTCAAGGCATCGGTGGCGGCGCTCCTGAAGCGGCACCCCAACCTGCGGGCGGGCTTCCGGCAGCGGGCGAACGGGCAGCCGTTCCAGGTGATCCACCGCGAGGTGCCGCTCCCCTGGGAAGAGCTCGACCTGGGGGCCGCGGACGACGCCCCGCAGCGGCTGGCGGAGTTCCTCACCGCCGACCGCGCCCGGCGTTTCCCGCTCGACCGTCCGCCGCTGATGCGGTTCACCCTGGTGCGGCTCGGTCCTGACCGGCACCGGCTGGTGATCTCCAACCACCATCTGCTGCTGGACGGCTGGTCCACCCCGATCCTCGTACGGGAGCTGTTCACCCTCTACGAGCACGGGGGCGACGACCGGGCCCTGCCGCCGGTCGTGCCGCACCGGACCTACTTCAGCTGGCTGGCCGCCCAGGACGACGCCGGGTGCGAACGGGCGTGGCAGCAGGCGCTCGACGCCCTGCCCGGCCCCTCGCTGGTGGCGCCCGCCGACCCGGGCCGGGCGCCCGTCGCGCCGGAGCGGGTGGTGGCCGCGTTCCCCGAGGGCTTCGGCGGTGACCTCGACCGCTTCGCCCGGCAGCGCGGGCTGACCGTGAACACCCTGGTCCAGGGCGCCTGGGCGGTGGTCCTCGGCCGGCTCACCGGCCGCGACGACGTGGTCTTCGGGACCCTGGTCTCCGGCCGCCCGCCGGAGGTCACCGGGATCGAGACGATGGTCGGGATGTTCATCAACACCGTCCCGGTCCGGGTACGGCTCGCCCCGGACGCCCCGGTGGCGGACAGCCTCGAACGGCTCCAGGACGAACAGACCGCGCTGCTCAGCCGGCACCACCTCAGCCTCGCGCGCATCCAGCGCCTGGCCGGGACCGGCGATCTCTTCGACACCTTCATGGTGTTCGAGAACGCCCCCGGGGACGACGGCACCCGGCCCTCGTACGCGGGGGTGCGGGTCGAGGTCGTCGAGGGGCATGACTCCGCGCACTACCCGCTGCGGGTGGTCGCCGGTCTCACCGGGCAGCGGCTGCAGGTCGAGCTCGAATACCGTCCCGACCTCTTCGACCGGGACGAGGCCGAGGCCGTACTCGGCGCGCTGGAAGGCGTGCTGGGCGAGATCGTGGCCGGTCCCGGGCAGCCCGTGGCCGACCTCGCCTGCCCGCTGCCGGCCGCCTTCCGGCGCCTGGACTCCGGCGCCCCGGCTCCGGAGACCGGCACCGCCGGCGAGGCCGAGGCGCTGCCCCCGGTCGCCAGGACGGCGTACTCGGCCACCGAGGAGATCCTCCGCGGCCTCTTCGAGAGCGTGCTGGGCCGCCCGTGCCCGGGTGTCGACGACAGCTTCTTCACCCTGGGCGGGCAGTCGCTCACCGCGATCCGGCTGCTCAGCCGGATCCGCGCCGCCTTCGGTGTGGAGCTGCCGGTGCGGTCCGTCTTCGAGTCGCCGACCGTGGCCGGGCTGGCCGTGCGGCTGGCGCAGGCGGACACCACACGCCCGGCCCTGGTGCGGGCCGCGCGCCCGGAGCAACTGCCGATGTCGTACGCCCAGCGCGGCCTGTGGTTCGCCTTCCAGCTGGAGGGCCCGAGCCCGACGTACAACATCCCGCTGCCGCTGCGCCTGCGCGGCGCGCTGGACCGGGAGGCACTGCGGGCCGCCGTGGGGGACGTGGTCGAGCGGCACGAGTCGCTGCGCACCCGGTTCGCGGACGTGGACGGTGAGCCGTGCCAGGTGGTGCTGCCCGCCGAGGAGGCCCGCCCGGAGCTGGAGTTCGTCACGCTCGACGGCGAGGAGCGGCTGGCCGCCGCCCTGGCCGAGCGGACCGGGCACGGATTCGACCTGGCCGGGGAGCTCCCGCTGCGGGTGACGCTGCTGCGGATCTCGGACCGTGAGCATGTGCTGCTGCTCCTCATGCACCACATCGCGAGCGACGGTTCCTCGCTGGCGCCGCTGGTCCGGGACCTGTCCGTGGCGTACGGGGCGCGGCAGCGGGGCGGCGCGCCCCGGTGGCAGCCGCTGCCGGTGCAGTACGCCGACTATGCGCTGTGGCAGCGTGAGCTGCTGGGCTCCGAGGACGACCCGGAGAGCGTGCTGGCGCAGCAACTCACCTACTGGGGCGAGCAGTTGGCGGGCGCGCCGGAGCTGCTGGACCTGCCGCTGGACCGTCCCCGCCCGGCGGTCGCCAGCCACCGCGGCACGACGGCGCCGTTCGCCCTGGACGCCGCGACGCACGAGCGGCTCGTCGAGCTGGCCCGGCGGTCCGACGCCACGGTCTTCATGGTGCTCCAGGCCGGACTCGCCCTCCTGCTGTCGCGGCTCGGCGCGGGCAGCGACATCCCGGTCAGCACCGTGGTGGCGGGGCGCACCGACGAGGCGCTGGAGGAGCTGGTCGGCTACTTCGTCAACAACCTCGTGCTGCGCACCGACGTGTCGGGCGATCCGACCTTCCTGGAGCTGCTGGGGCGCATCCGCGAGACCGACCTGGCCGCGTACGCGCACCAGGACGTGCCCTTCGAGCGGGTCGTCGAGGCGGTCAATCCCACCCGGACGCTGTCCCACGCCCCGCTCGCCCAGGTGGCGCTCATCCTCCAGAACACCGGCAGCGCCACGCTGGAACTGCCGGGCCTCGCCGTCTCCTTCGAGGGGGAGGCCGAAGGGGCCGCCAAGGTCGACCTCGCGTTCAACCTGAGCGAGTCCCGTACGGCCGAGGGCCGCCCGGCGGGTATCGGCGGGATGCTCGAATTCGCCGAGGACCTCTTCGACCCGGCGACCGCGCGGCTGATCACCGAACGTCTGGTGCGGGTGCTGGCGCATGCCTCGGCCGCCCCCGAGCTGCCGGTCAGCCGTCTGGAGGTGCTCTCCGCCGAGGAGCGTGACGCACTGCTCCAGGACGGGCCGCACCGTCGCCCCGCCCCGCCGGCGGCCACCTTCCCCGAGCTGTTCGAGCGCCAGGTGCGCCGCGCCCCGGACCGCCCCGCGCTGGAGGCGGACGGTGTGCTGAGCTACGCGGAACTCAACGCGCGGGCCAACCGGCTGGCGCGGCTGCTCATCGCGCGCGGCGCGGGTCCCGAGCGCGCGGTCGCGGTCGCGCTGCCGCCGTCCGGGCACCTGGTGGAGGCCGTCCTCGCGGTGCAGAAGGCCGGTGCGGTCTATCTGCCGCTGGACCCGGGCTATCCGGCGGAGCGGCTGGCCGCGATGGTTTCGGACGCCGGTCCCGTCCTGCTGCTGACCACGGCGCCGCTCGCCGGGCGGCTGCCGGAGACCGGTGCGGTGCCGGTGCTGCTGGTGGACGACGCCGAGGTCGTCGCCGCGTGCGGGGAGCTGTCCGGCGCGGACCTCGTGGACGCCGAGCGGACCGTCCCGCTGCGGCTCGACCACCCGGCGTACACCATCTTCACCTCCGGCACCACGGGCCGCCCCAAGGGCGTCGTGGTCACCCACACCGGCCTGGCCGCGTTCGCCGCCAACCAGGCCGCGCACTACGGCGTCGAGGAGGGCAGCCGGGCACTGCAGCTCGCCTCGCCCAGCTTCGACGTCTCGGTGGCGGAGCTCTTCTGGTCGCTGCTGTGCGGCGGGTGCCTGGTCGTGCCGGAGGGCACTCCCACGGGCGCCGAGCTGGTCGGGGTCCTCCGGGAGCGCCGGATCAGCCATCTGATGATCCCGCCCTCGGTCCTGGCCGAAGTGCCCCGGGCCGACCTGCCGGAGCTGCGCGTGATGATCACCGGCGCCGAGGTGCTGCCCGGGGAGCTGGCCGCGTTCTGGGGCCGGGACCGGATGCTGATCAACGCGTACGGCCCCACCGAGGCCACCTGCGACGTCAGCTTCGCGATCCGCGACCCGCGGACCGCGGACGGGGCGGCGGACGGGGCGGCGGTCATCGGGCGTCCGATCGACGGCGCCCGGGTGTATCTGCTCGACCCGGCCCTGCAGCCGGTCCCGGCCGGTGTGGTCGGCGAGTTGTACGTCTCCGGCACCGGCGTGGCCCGCGGCTATCTGCACCAGCCGGCGGTGACCGCGGACCGCTTCGTCGCCGACCCCTTCGGCGCCCCCGGGTCCCGGATGTACCGCACCGGTGACCTGGCGTACTGGGACGGCGAAGGGCAGCTCAGGTTCTGCGGCCGGGCCGACAGCCAGGTCAAGGTGCGCGGCTTCCGTATCGAACTCGGCGAGGTGCAGGCGGCGGTGAGCCGGTGCGCCGGGGTGGGCCGCGCCGTGGTGACGGTCCGCGAGGACCGGCCCGGCGACCGCCGTCTGGTGGCCTACGTCCAGCAGGCGCCGGACGGGCCGCCGTTGAGCCCGGCGGCGGTGCGGGACGAGACCGCCGCGCTGCTGCCGTCGTACATGACGCCCTCGGCGTTCGTCGTCGTCGACAGCTGGCCGCTGACGCCCAACGGCAAGCTCGACCACCGGGCGCTGCCGGCGCCCGCCCAGGTCACCGGGCAGCCCACCCGGCCGCCGGCCTCCCCGCAGGAGGAGCTGCTGTGCCGGCTCTTCGCGGAGGTCCTGGGCGCCGAACAGGTCGGCGTGGACGACAACTTCTTCGAGCTGGGCGGGCATTCGCTGCTGGCCACCCGGCTGGTGAGCCGGCTCACGGCGCTCCTGGGAGGCGCCCCGGCGCTGCGGGACGTCTTCGCCGCGCCGACCCCGGCCCGGCTCGCCGCCCAGCTCGACGGCGGCGGCACCAGCGCGTTCGAGGTGATGCTGCCGCTGCGCACGGCGGGCAGCACGGCGCCGCTGTTCTGTGTGCACCCGGTCGCCGGATTCAGCTGGCGCTACTCGGCGCTGCTCGGCGCGCTGAGCACCGAGCACCCGGTGTACGCCCTGCAGTCCCGGGGCCTGGACGGCACGGAGCCGCCCGCCCGCTCCCTCGACGAGATGGCCGAGGACTACATCCGCGAGATCCGCCGGGTGCAGCCCGAGGGCCCGTACCACCTGCTGGGCTGGTCGCTCGGCGGGATCATGGCGCATGCGGTGGCCACCGCGCTCCAGGCGCAGGGCCAGGAGGTGGCGCTGCTCGCCGTGCTCGACGCCTACCCGGCGCCGGCCGACGGCCCCGGCACGGGCGGGCCCGAGGAGATCCTCACGCAGATGTACGAGGGCTACGCCGGGATCTACGGTCTGCCCGAGGGCGCCTCACCGGAGCTGCCGGACACCGACGTGATGCGGGCCCGGATCACCGACTGGCTGGGCCGCGGTGAGAGCGAGCTGCGCCATCTCGACGACGGGCAGCGGGCGGTGGCGCTGGACATCATGGTGAACAACGTGGCGCTCACCAACGCGCGCCGCCTCGACCGGTTCCGCGGCACGATGCTGCTGGTGGTGGCCACCCGCAATCAGCAGAAGTGGACCAGCCCGCAGGCGTGGAAGGAGTTCCTCGACGGCGAGCTGGACATCCACGAGGTGGACTGTGAGCACGCCAAGATGCTGGAGCCGGAGCCGGCCGCCGACATCTGCGCCGTCCTCGCGCCGCGGATCGCCGGGCCGGGGAGCGCCACGGCCGGTGCGACGCCGGGGAGCACCACGGCCGGTGCGACGCCGGGGAGCACCCGATGACCACCTCGGTGCTCCCCGCCGCGGGAGCCCTGGGCGTCCTGGGCGGGATGGGCCCGCTGGCCTCGGCCGAGTTTCTCAGGACGCTGTACGCCGGTGAGTGGCACGGGCCCGAGCAGTCCCGTCCGCGGGTGCTGCTGGACTCCGACCCGGCCTTCCCCGACCGCACCGAGGCCATCCGGCAGGGCAGGGCGCGGGAGATGACCGAGCGGCTGGAGGACCGGCTGTCCCAGCTGCTGGAGCGGGGCGCCGACCAGGTGGTCGTGGTGTGCTTCACCGCGCACCACTTCCTCCCCCTGGTCGATCCGGTGCTGCGCGGGCGGGTGGTGTCCCTGGTGGAGACCACGGCGGCCGAACTGGCCGGTGCCACCGGCCGGTTCCTGATGCTGTCCACGGACGGCAGCCGCCGCGCGCGGATCTTCGAGTCGCAGCCCGGCTGGGACGCCGTGGCCCACCGGGTGGTGCGCCCCGGCGAGGACGATCAGGCCCGGGTCCACCGCCTCATCTACCGGATGAAGCGCTACGGTCCGCTGCCGCACGAGGCGCTGCCGGAAGTGGAGCGCCTCATGCAGCGCCACGACTGCACGGGCGTCGTGCTCGGCTGCACCGAATTCCACCTGGTCTCACGGGACCTGACGGAACGCTACGGCCCGGACCGGACGGTGGACGCCCTGCGCACCCTCGCCGTCCGCTTCTCGGCGGGTCTGCCGGCCCCTCAGCGGCTGGTGAGCAGCCTGCCCACCTCGGCCACCAGATAGGGGGCCTGCTCCAGCAGGTAGAAGTGGTCACCGGACAGGATCCGCAGCCCGAAGTCCCCGTCCGTCACCTCCGACCAGGCCCGCATGTCCGCCTCGTGGACATGCGGGTCGCGGTCGCCGAGCAGGGCGGTCACCGGCACCCCGAGCCGGGGCGGCGGACCGGCCGGCCGGTAGTCGTCGATCAGCCGGTAGTCGGAGCGGATGGCGGGCAGCAGCAGCTCCCGCAGATCGGGGTGGTCGAGGGCGGCGGAGAACGTACCGCCGAGCTCCATGACATCGCGCACCAGCACCTCGTCGCTCTCCCGCGAGAGCCCGGTGGGCCGCAGCCGGGACGGTGCGCTGCGGCTGGAGACCAGCAGTCTGCTCAGCACCCGCCCGTGGCGCCGCTCGATCCGCATCGCCACCTCGTGCGCGACCGAAGCACCCATGCTGTGCCCGAAGAAGGCCAGCGGCCGGTCCAGGGCGGGCACCAGCTCCTCGGCGATCCGGCCGGCCAGCTCGTCCATCGTCTCGACGGAGGGCAGCGCTATCCGGTCCTCCCGCCCGGGATAACAGATAGCGACCACCTCGATATCCGCCGGCAGCCACTGCGGCCAGTCGCGGAAGAAGCTGGCAGCGCCGCCGGCGTGCGGAAAGCAGACCAGCCGCATGCGGGGGTCCGCCACGGGCCGGGGACGGCGGAACCACTCCTGGTCGAGGGCGCGGTGCGGCCCCCTCGCGGCACGGGAAACAGTCATGGTCAACCCTTCGGGGAGATACGGCACAGGGGAGGTACGACCGGGGCCGGACTCGGCCGGGAACGGTAGCGGGCGCCCCTATCGACGCCGTATCAAGACGCCGGCGGCACCACGGAACCGGCCAGAAATAACGACACAATGACGCCACGATTGCCGCCCTCCCTAACGTCCTGATCAGGAACTCGGCCCGCCCAGCAGCGGGTCATGAGCAGGTCAGGGAGTCGACTGTGTACGACGTCATCGTGGTCGGGGCGCGCTGCGCCGGGGCTTCTACGGCCATGCTCTTCGCCCGTGCCGGATACCGGGTGCTGATGGTGGACCGCGCCGAGTTCCCCCGGGACACGCTCAGCACCCTCTACATCCACCAGCCCGGTGTGGCGCTGCTGCGGCGCTGGGGCGTGCTCGACAAGGTGATCGCCACCGGCTGCCCGCCGCTGGACCGGGCGGTCTACCGCATCGCGGACATCCGTATCGAGGGGTGCTCGATCCCGGTCGACGGCCACCGCGCGGCGTACGCGCCCCGCCGCTATCTGCTGGACGAGATCCTCGCGGACGCCGCGGTCGCCTCGGGCGTGGAGTTCCGCCAGGGCTGCACCGTGACCGAGGTGCTGTCCGACGACGAGGGCCAGGCCATCGGGGTGCGCTGCCGTACCTCCGACGGCGGGACCACGGAGGAGCACGCCCGCCTGGTGGTCGGCGCCGACGGGATGCGCTCCCGTTTCGCCACGATGGTCGACTCCCGCATCACCACCGAGCACCCGGCCGCGACCTGCGCCTACTACACGTACTGGGAAGGCGTCACCGACCGCTTCGAGCTCTACGAGGCGCCGGGCCGCTGGGTCGGTACGGTGCCCACGAACGACAACGCCACGCTGATCGCGGCGTACTTCCCGCAGTCCGAGTTCGAGCGGGTCCGCAAGGACGCGATGGGCGCCTATATGGAAGCGGTCCGCGGCACGGCACCGGAGCTGTACGCGAAGATCGCGTCACAGACCCCGCTGGAGCGGCTGCACGGCACCGGCGACCAGCGGAACTACTTCCGGGAGGCGGCCGGGCTCGGCTGGGCCCTGGTGGGGGACGCCGGCCACCACAAGGACTCCATCACCGCCCGCGGTATCACCGACGCCTTCCGCCAGGCGCAGTTGCTGGTGGACTGCATCGGCACCGGGCTGCGCGACCCCGAGAAGCTGATCGACGGGCTGGAGGAGTACGCCTACCAGCGCGACGAGATCCTCGTCGACGCCTACCACTCGACGCTGTCGGTGGCGGCCCTCGAAGTGGCCGAGCACCGGCTGTCCATGCTGCGCACCGTCGCCGGGGACCAGGAGCTCATGGACCGCTACTTCGCCACGCTGGCGGGCGTCATCGGCGTGGAGGAGTTCTTCACCCCCGACCTGCACGCGCGCGAGGAACTCACGCGCCCATAGGGGCCCGCAACCTGGCGGCCCTTACCACCAACGTCCGCCCGGAACAAGCGTGTTCACTTCAGAACGCGCCCCACCGGACGGCTGCTCAAACGTCCTGCCCCCGCACCCGGCGGGGCGCGGACGGACACCGCAGGTGGCCGGATGACCACCTGTTTCACTCAAGGAGGCTGTGATGGAAGAGCAGAACGAGCTGTCGACCGTGGAGCCCTACGCCGCCCCGATGCTGGTCGAGGTCGGCGAGTTCAACGAGGACACGCTGGGCTTCATCGGCTGGGGCAAGGACATCTTCGGCCACTACGGCGGCTGAACCGTCCCCTCCCTGATCACTCTCAGGAGTATGCGTAGATGACCGGTACCGGATTCGTGGTCCTGCCGGACACGGCGGCCGCAGACGAGGCTCGCGCGATGTCGCCCTGGGCGGCCCCGCGGGTGCTCTCCCATGCGTCAGGGCGGCCGTGGCTGGTGGGCCGGTGGTCACCCGGGGAATTGCGGGTGGCCACAGCGGGCCCGGTGCAGGTGGTGGTGGCCGGGGTCTGCCCGGTCACCGCCACCCGGTTGTCCGAACTCACCGCGCGGATACGGACGGTGTCCGACGTGGACGCGCTGGCCGCGGCCCTGCCGGGCTCCTGCCATGTGGTGGCCTCGGTCGGCGGACAGGTCCGCGTCCAGGGCAGCCTGACCGGACTGCGCCGGGTGTTCCACACCCGGATCGGCGAGGTGGACATCGCCGCGGACCGGGCCGATGTGCTCGCCGCGATGACCGGTGCCGGGGTCGACGCCCGCGCACTGGCCGTACGGGTCGCCTGCGGAGGTCTCGTCCCCTCCCCGCTGGCCGATCAGCCCCTGTGGTCCGGTATCGCCGCCCTGGCCCCGGACCACTGCCTGGTGTGGGACCGCGAACGCGCCCGCGCGCTGCGCTGGTGGCACCCGCCCGCGCCCGAACAGCCGCTGGCGGCAGGTGCGGACGCCGTGCGGGAGGCGCTCACCTCCGCGCTGGACGACCGGGCGCCCGCCGAGGGCCGCTTGAGTACCGACCTGTCCGGGGGCATGGACTCGACGTCCCTCTGCTTCCTCGCCGCCCGGAACACCCCGGAGCTGCTGACGTTCCGATGGGGCGAGGCCGAGGCGGGCAACGACGACGCCGCCTTCGCCTCCCGGTCCATCCGCGCCCTCGACCGCGCCGAGCACCTGATCGTCCCGCCCGCCGAACTCCCCCCGCTGTTCGCCGACCCGGACACGCTGATGGACACGGAGGAGCCCTACCCGTTCGTCCGCACCGCCGCGCGCACCCGGCACACCGCCCGGCTCCTCGCCGGCCGTGGCGCGCGCCGGCATCTGGCCGGCCACGGCGGGGACGAGCTGTTCACCCCCTTCCCCGGCTATCTGCACCCCTTGCTCCGGCGCCGTCCGATGACCGCGCTACGGCACGTGCGCGGATACGCCGCCCTCAAACGCTGGCCCGTGCTGCACACCCTGGCCTCGCTGGTGCGCCCCGGGGACGAGGCGGCATGGTGGCAGGCCCAGGCCGAGCACCTCACCGACCCGCCCCTGCGCAAGCGCCGGCCCAGCCTCGGCTGGGGCCTGTGGCCGCTGCGCGCACCGTCCTGGGCCACCGCCACGGCAACCGACGCGGCCCGCGAGGCCCTCCTGCAGACCGCCGCACAGGCCCGGCCGCTCTCCCCCGACCTGGGGCAGCACCAGTCGCTGGTCGCGCTGCGCACCAGCGCCCCCTGGTACCGCCTGCTGGCCCGCCCGTTCGCCGAGGCCGGTGTGCAGCTGGACTCCCCGTTCTTCGACGACCGGGTCGTCGAAGCGGTCCTGGGCGTCCGGGTGCACGAACACGCCGGGCCGTGGCGCTACAAGCCGCTGCTGGCCGACGCGATGCGCGGCATCGTCCCCGAGAGCGTGCTGGGCCGCTCCACCAAGGGCGAGTTCAGCGAAGAGGCCAGTACGGGGCTGCGCCGCAACCTGCCCGCGATCCTCGACCTGTTCACCGATTCCGCCCTGGCCGCGCACGGCCTGATCGACCCCGGGAAACTGCGCACCGGGCTGCTGTCCCCGCAGGCGGACAACGCCATGGGCATCGCGCTGGAGCCCCTGATCGGCTGCGAACTCTGGCTGCGCGCCGCCACCCGCCCCACCCCTGCTTGGAGGTTCGACGATGTCCGTACGTCTTCACCCTGACGTGGTTGCCACCGACACCGACGACGGCACCGTGCTGCTCAACGAACGCACCGGCCGCTACTGGCAGCTCAACTCCACCGGCGGCCAGGTCCTGCGCCGGCTCCTCGACGGCGACGAGGCCCCGCGGATCGCCGCCGATGTCGCGGACCGGCACGGGATCGATCCCCACCGGGCCGAGCTCGATGTGACCGCGGTGATCGAGCAGCTCCGCGCCGCGCGGCTGGTGATCGCGTGAGTCTGCCCGTCGCCCTGTCCGAGCGGCGCAGACTGCCGCCGCACCGCCGCCTCGTGCCCCTCCTGGCCGTCGGCGTCGCCCGGCTGCTGGCCAAGGCCAGACCCGCCCGGCTGCGGAAGGTCCTGGAGTTCACCCGCCGCGGCGCCCGGCCGGCCACCGCCGACCAGGCCCTCGCGGCCCGCGAGGCCGTCGTCTCCGTCAGCCTGCGCTGCGCCGGCCAGGGCTGTCTGCAACGCTCCATCGCCACCGCGCTGCTGTGCCGCGCCCGCGGCGCCTGGCCCACCTGGTGCACCGGCGTCCGCACCCACCCCTTCGCCGCCCACGCCTGGGTGGAGGCCGACGACCACCCCGTCGGCGAACCCCACCCCAAGGGCCACTACAAACCGCTGATCGCCATACCGCCGGTGGGCGAGGCGGGCGGCCGCTGAGCCGCGGGTCCAAGATCCCCGCTGCTCCGCCGGCATGGCCCGCCGGCCGCTGTCAGGCCGCCTTGCCCCGGCCGAACGCCTGCCGCGCCGAGTTGATGCGGCGCACCGTGGCGAACAGCGGCAGCACCGCCGCAAGGGTGAGCTGGAGCACGCAGCCGGTGACCAGGAGGGTCTCGGCCCCCGGAACGTTGGCGGCCCAGGCGACCAGGCAGCCGATGTTGACCGCTGCCCAGCCCACCGCGGCGATCGCCAGCTTGCCCGTGGGCTTGGGGTACTCGACCCGGCTGACCATGAGCCAGGCGACACCGACCACGGCGGCCAGGGTGACCGCGAAGGGCAGTTCGAGCAGGACGATCGAGACCACCGTGAGCGCGGCGAAGGGGATCGGCATGCCCTGGAACATGCCGTCCTGCATCGTCGTGATGGAGAAGCGCGCGAGCCGCAGAAGACCGCCCAGGAGCACGGCGACGGCGGCCGCGACGACCAGCCCGAGATGCGAGCCGTCATTGACCAGGCCCCAGACCACCACGAAGTAGGCGGGCGAGAGACCGAAGCTGATCAGGTCCGAGAGATTGTCGAGCTCAGCGCCCATACCCGAACTGCGGAACCTGCGGGCGACCAGCCCGTCGCACAGGTCGAAGAGCGACGCCATCAGGATGAGCATGACCGCGGTGGCGGCGCCGTGGCGCACCGTGCCGTCACCCCGGCCCTCCGTGAGGTAGGGAACCAGGACGGAGGTGGTGATGAAGTAGATCGAGGAGAAGCCACAGACCGCGTTGCCCAGGGTGAGCACATCGGCGACCGACAGTCTCGAAGGCGACGGCCTGCGAGCCGCGTCCTCGGGCGCTTCCTCGGCCCAAGATGCTGACGTCTCAGGATCAGTAGTGGGCAAAGCTCTCTCCTACGCACGTGTGTGGCTGCCGGTCGGCGGTGGCGAGCATCATCCCAGCGGTCCGCCGGGACCGACAGCCGGGCCGGATGCCGCGGAGCGGCACCGGCCCCTGGACGATCAGAAGGGGATCTCGGTCAACCAGTCTGCATGCTCCACAGAACGGCCCCGCACCACGGAGTGGTACGCCGCATCCAGCGCACGGGTCACGGGACCGGCCTCCCCCTCCCCCACCTTGAGGCCGTCCACCCAGGTCACCGGGAGGATCTCCCACCCCGTGCCCATGAAGAAGACCTCGTCCGCCAGATACAGCTCCGTACGGTCGACGTCCCGCTCGACGACGGTGTGACCGAGCTCCCGCAGCAGGGTGATCGAGGTCTCGCGGGTCAGGCTTTCGAGGATCCCGCTGGTGGTGGACGGCGTCGAGACCACACCGTCGCGGACGATGGCGATGCAGGCCCCGGGACCCTCGCTGACCTTCCCGCGCTCGTTCAGGAGGATGGGCCAGTCATGGCCGTTCTCCCGCGCCTCGATCATGGCGAGACGGCCGTTGTGGTAGTTCGAGAACGCCTTCACGCGCGGGGGCATGGAGGCCTCGTTGATGCGCGTCCAGGAGCTCACCGCCGCGCGGCAGCCGCGCTCGGTGCCCAGGCCGCTCTGGAACGTCCAGCTGTCCACGACGAGTTCGCAGCTCACACCCGCCGGCACCATCTGCTCCTGGACGATGCCCGCGGGGAAGGCCCACGGCCTGAGATAGACGTCCTCGCGGTACTCGTTCGCGCGCAGCACCTCGATCACGGCGTCGCGCAGGGTCTCGACCCCGTACGGGATCTCGATCCTGACCAGGCGCGCGGACTCGTACAGACGCCTGAGGTGCTCGTCGAGCCGGAAGGCGAGCAGCCGGTTCCCGTCGTGGGACACGTACGCCTTGATGCCCTCGAAGACCGAGGCGACCGACGCGTGCCCCACGGCGTTGACGTGGATGCGCGCGTCCGCCCAGGGAACCAGACTGCCGCTGCGCCACAGCCACTTGGGGCCGCCGCGGTCGTTGCGCACCAGTGAATCCATGATCGACATGGGTGCCGCGCCGAGCTCTTGTTCCGTCGTCATGCGGATGCCACCTTTGCTGTGTTACGGGGAACATCGAGCTGTTCCAGACTGTCGAGAACCAGGTCGGCCGCCGCGACCGCGGGGCGCGTGCCCCGCGCCCCCGGTACCGCCACGCACCTCAGCCCCGCGGCCTTGGCCGCCGCCACCCCGACCGCGGAGTCCTCCACAGCAAGACTCGTCTCCGGCCCCGCCCCCAGCAGGCCGAGGGCGCGCAGATACAGGTCCGCGGCGGGCTTGCGGGCCTCGACCTGCTCGCCCGTGACCACCTCGGTGAACCGTGCGCGCACCGTCAGCCTCTCCAGATGGCCGAGCACCCAGTGCCGGTCCGAGCTGGAGACGACCGCGCACCGGATGTCCCGCCGCGCGGCGCTTTCGAGCAGACGCGCCACGCCGGGCCGCAGGGGTTCGGCGGCTGCGAGCCGGGCCTTCTCCGCGCGGCGCTCCGCCAGTTCCGCCGCGGACAGGGCCCGGCCGAGCCGCCCGGCCAGGTCCTGCGCGGCGTACGCCTCCCCGCTCGCGCGACCGGCCATCGCGTTCCAGACCTCGTCGGGAAAGACCAGGCCGTGCCGGTCGTAGAGAATTTCCCACGACCGGTGTGCGGCCCGCTCCGTATCGCAGATGAGTCCGTCGAAGTCGAACAGGAGCGTGTCCGCGGGCATCTCCGTGAGCATCAGCGCGCGTGACGCGTGCCGCCGAGGACACGCCGGAGGTAGTCGCTGGTGAACATGCCGTCGGGGTCGAGCTCGGCCCTGATGTCCTGGAACGCCTTCCAGCCCGGGTAGAGACCGGCGACCGTCTCCTCCGTCGCCGTGTGCGCCTTGCCCCAGTGCGGCCGCCCCTCGTGCTCCCGCAGCGCCGCTTCGAAGACGCGGAGGAGTTCGGTGTAGCCGACGGTGCGCGGAACGGTGATGTTCACATAGGCCGTCGTACGCCCCTGGGCCGGGCTGAGCAGGTAGTCGTCACCGGCGCCGAAGCGCACCGTGATCGAGTACGGGGTGCGCAGCCCGAAACCCTTGACGTCCTCGTGGACGTAGCGCACCGCGTCGGTGGCCCTGGTCAGCGGCAGGGCGTATTCGAGGGAGAGGAACTTGACCGGCTGCGGGAAGGTGAAGGCGTTGTAGCTGACGTCGACGTAGTCCGCGGGGCCCGCATCGCCGCCGAGCTGCGCCGTCATGATCCGCTGCACGGCACGCTGGTCGATCCGGCCCACCAGGCCGGCCGTGGCACAGCGCACCTCGCCGAGGGTGTTGGCCCTCCGGCGCTGCGCGGCGTCCGCGGAGACCGGCTCGTCGCTGGGCTCCAGCTTCAGGGTCGAGGCGTTGTCGCTCCAGCCCTTGAGCGAGAAGGTGGCGTGCTCCGCGCTTCCGGCGTACGCCTCGATGTCCTCAAGGATGCTCTCCAGCGGCTGGCTGCCCTCCGTCACCCTGAGGTTGAACTTGGGGACGCACCGCAGCGTGACCGTGGAGATCACTCCCAGCGCGCCGAGGGACGTCACCGCGGCCCGGAACAGCTCCGGGTCCTTCTCGGGGCCGCACTCGCGTACGGTGCCGTCGGCGGTCACGAGGGTCAGCGCCAGGACCTGCCCGGAGAAGGGACGGTGGTGCAGACCGCTGCCGTGGTTGCCCGTGGAAATGGCACCCGCGATGGTCTGCTCCTCCAGCGTGCCCATGTTGGACAGGGCCAGACCTGCCTTGTCCAGGGCCCAGTTGAGCTCCCGGAGCAGCGTGCCGCCGCGCACGGTCACGGAAGGCGCCGCCGGGTCGAGGGCGACGACGCCGGTGTAGCCGGTCAGGTCCAGCAGCACCCCGGTGGTCGTGGCTATGGGGTTGAAGGAGTGCCCCGTCCCGGCCGCCCGCAGCGTCAGACCGCGCTGCGCCGCGTACCGCACGGCATCGACGATGTCGCCCTCGTCGGTCGCGTGGACCAGACGGTGCGGTACGCACTCGGCGGAGCCCGCCCAGTTGCGCCACCGGGTCATGGCGCGTGAGCGCCCGGGTATCCGCTGACTCATCAGATGGTCCTTTCCTGGGTGGCCGGGCGGGGCAGCACGGCGCAGTGCCGGTTCACGGCGTCCCGCCAGTCGGGCATCGCGAAGCCGAGGCCCGCGAGCCGGTCGGTGTTGAAGGCCGAGAACCTGGGCCTGCCGCCGACGAATTCGCACTCGTCGAAGGAGATCGCGGTCGGCGGGTGGTCCGCGTTGAGCTTGGGGTCGTACTGGCTCAGCGCATACGCCCCGAGCTCGTACCGGGTCGCCCACCCCTCGTTGGCCGCGTGCACCGTGCCGGTGGGGAACTCATCCAGCGTGATCAGGTGGATGAGGGCGCGGGCCAGGTCGACGGTGTAGGTCGGCCTGCTGTACTGGTCGTCGATCAGCTTCTGCTGCTCTCCGCGCTCGGCCGCCCGGATGGTGGCCAGGACGTCGTCGTTGTTCTCGGCCGCGCCGCCGAACAGCCAGGACGTACGGACCACCAGGTGCTCCGGCACATGGGCGGCTATCTGCTCGCCCGCGAGCTTGGTGAGCGCGTACACGCTCAGGGGGTTGGGGACGTCGGTCTCCCGGTAGCCGTCCTCGGGCGCGCCGGCGCCGTCGAAGACGTAGTCACTGGAGATGTAGACCATCTTGCTGCCGACCCGGCGGCAGGCCTCTGCCACCTGGTGGACTCCGGAGACGTTGACGCGCAGGGCGAGCCCGGGGTCGGTCTCGCAGGGGGCCACGATGGAGATGGCTGCCAGGTGCAGGACGATGTCCGGCCGGAAGCTCTCGACGGACGCCAGGACCGCTGCTTCGTCACCGATGTCGAAGTCGGTGACGGAGACGCCCTGGACGGTCCAGCCGGCGGTACGGGGGTCGGTGCTCAGTTCCTGTGTCAGGGCCTTGCCGAGGCTGCCGTCGGCACCGGTGATGTAGAGGCGCATGGCTTCTCCTCAGAGGTTGCCGAACTCGGCCCGGAGGTCGGCGGCGGTCGCCCCGGAACTGATGCGGTCGCGGATCTCGTTCTCACGTGCCGCCACCCCGCGGGCGCTCTCCAGGACCTCCTTGGCCTTCTCCGATGCCACCGTGGCCACGCCGTTCTCGTCGGCCACGATGATGTCGCCGGGGAAGATGACCTGGCCGCCGACGGACACGGGGACGTTCACCTGAACCGGCTCGATGCGGTCGTGAACGGCGCCGGGGGACTGCCGCGGGGAGGTGGTGCGGTACCAGAGGGGGAAGCCGATGTCGCGGATCTCGTCGACGTCGCGGGCGGCGCCGTCGATGATGGCCCCGGCCACACCGAACTTGTGGGAGACCGTCGCGGTGAGGCCGCCCCACATGGCGGTGGTGGCCAGCCCGTGACAGGCCATGATGATGACGTCACCGGGCTTGGCCCGGGACAGGATCGGCAGGGTGTTGACCCAGTCGTCGATCGAGAGGTTGATGGTGAAGGCGGGACCCGCGATCTTCTGATCGTTGCGGATCACCTGGAAGCCACCGATGGCCCCGACACGGCGCTGGGCATCGGTGACGACGCAGCTGGGGCTGTACTCGGCGAGCAGCTCCCGGAAGCCGTCGATGATCTCCTGCGGGGGCCGCTTCAGCTCGTTGTAGACGGTTTCCATGGTTGTGTCCTCTTCTGGTGGTGGGCGGCTCTCTGGTCTGTCGGTCAGCGGTGCGCGCCGCTGCGGACGCGCTCCTGGATGCGCTCCGCGAGCCGCTTCGCGCTCAGTCCGTGGGCGTCGAGGGCCTCTGCCTCGGTGCCGCACCGGGGCACCTCGGTCAGACCGATTCCGGTGAAGGCGGGCAAGCGCTCTCCGCCGAGTTCGAGGAGCGAACGGGCGATCAGATCCGCCTGTCCGCCGTGCGTGTAGTGGTTCTCGACGACGAAGAGCTGGTCGGCCCCGGCGGCCAGGTCGGCGAGCCAGGCGGAGTCGACGCGGTTCAGCCAGGGCAGGGCGACCACGGTGAGCTCGATGCCCTCCGCGGTCAGCAGCTCGGCGGCGCGGAGCAGCTGGGTCAGGACGATGGGCCCGGAGCCGATGGCCACCGTCCTGCCGCCGGCCCGCACGACGCGGCCGTGTCCGAGCGTCAGCGGCCCGGCGCCGAGCGCCTCGGCCTCCTCGGAGACCGGAGTGCTGACGAGCCGCAGATAGGTGCTCGACCCGGCGTCGGCACAGTAGTCGACGGCCGCTTCCGTCTCGGCCGAGTTGGCGGGCTCCAGGACGACCAGCCCGGGAATCGCGCCCAGTGCGCTGATGTCCCGCACCGCCTGGTGGGAGTGGCCGGGCGCGGCCGGAATCAGGCCGGCGAGGGAGCCCACGTAGACGATCTTCCGGTGCTCCGACGCGTTGGTGTAGATCTGTTCGTTCGGCCTGGCGTGCAGGAAGCAGGAGAAGGAGTGCACGAAGGGCAGCAGTCCGCGCGAGGCCAGACCGCCGGCCATCGAGACCATGTCCTGTTCCGCGATACCGCACTCGACGAAGCGCTCCGGCAGGGCCTCCGAGAACGGGATCAGACCCGTGTCGAGCACCAGGTCCGCGTCCAGGGCGACGATCCGTTCGTCGGCCAGGGCCCGGTTCACGAGGGCACGGCCGTAGACCTGCGGAAGCTGCGGGCCCGAGGGCTTGACGGGCAGGGTGAGGTCGGCCCGGGAGAACGCGAGGGGGGCCAGTCCGTGCCGGCCGAGCAGCGCGTCCAGCGACGCGACCAGCTCCCCGTGTGCCCTGAGGTAGTCCTCGCGGGCCGGGGCGCCGCTGTGGAAGCGGTAGCGCCACTCGCCCTCGGGCATCGACGTGGCCTCGAAGGTGGCGGCTCCGGCGCCCTTGACCGTATCGGCGATGATGACGGCGGGAACCCCGGCGTACTCCTTCTCCCGCAGCCGGAACACGGTGTCCAGCTCCTGCGCCGAGTTGCCGTCGCAGCGCAGCACGCCCCAGCCGAAGGACCTGAACTTCGCCTCCAGGTCGCCCAGATCGCTCACTTCGGCGACCCAGGTGTCGGACTGGATCTTGTTGTGGTCGACGATGACGGTCAGTTCGTCCATGGCATGGCGGACCGCACCCGCCAGTGCCTCCCAGTTCTGGCCTTCCTGCAGCTCTCCGTCGCCGGTCAGGACGTAGACGCGGCGCCTGGCACCGGCCAGCCGGTCGCCGAGGATCATGCCCTTGGCCCGGGAGATCCCCATGCCGAGGGAACCGGTGTTGGCGTGCATGTGCGGGATGCTCACATCGGGGTGCCCCGGCAGCCCGCCCAGCCTGCGCAGCTGGTGCAGCTTCTCCTCGGGCAGGGCGCCGAGGCCGATCAGGGAGGCGTAGAGGCCGGGGGCGTCGTGGCCCTTGGAGGAGAAGTAGATGTCTCCACCGGGTTCGAAGGGCGACCGCATCTCCTGCAGCAGCAGCCAGGACACCGTGTCGGCCGCGCTGAAACTGGACCCGAGGTGGCCGGACCCGGCTCGCATGATGCTGTAGAGGGTGTTGATGCGGGAGGCGTCGGCGAAGGCGCGACTGCGCTCGTGCACATCGCCGATGCCCTCGAGAATGCGGGTGAACTCGTCGGCCGGCAGCCAGGCGAGAGAGGTGTTCATGACTTCTCCTGAAGTACGGGCGGCGGGCCGGGCCTCACCAGCAGACGTAGCCGCCGTCCACCAGCAGCTCCGTGCCGGTCACATAGCTGCTCATGTCCGAGGCGAGAAAGAGAAGAGGGCCGGTCAGATCCGAGGCCTCGGCCATCCGGCGCAGGGGCACCCGGTCGCTGAACTTGCCCCGGAACAGCGGGTCCTGGCCGCCCAGCACTCCGCCCGGCGACAGCGTGTTGACCCGTACCCGCCTGGGGCCCCACAGGGCCGCGAGATACCGGGTGAGCGCGGCCGCGCCCGCCTTGGACATGCCGTAGGCCGGCGGCTTGAGGAAGGGCGGGTCCTGCGGCAGGTGTTCGTACAGCCGCGGGTCCGGCGCCATGCTGCCGTACAGGGAACCGATATTGATGACGGAGCCGGTTCCGTTACGGGCCATCTCCGAGCCGAACACCTGGCAGACCCGGAGCACCCCGAGGGCGTTGACGCTCAGGACGGCCTCGGAGACCTCGGCGGGAATGTCGTCGAAGAGCCAGCTGCCGCCCGTGGCGCTCGGCGGTTGGTCGATCCCCGCGTTGTTGACGAGGATCGTCGGGGAACCCACCTCGGCCAGGCACGTTTTCAGTGCCGTGCGGAGGCTCTCGGTGTCCGTGACATCCGCTTCGAGGAGATGGAAGCGGCCGGCCGGACGACGGTCGAGCAGCTCCTGGAACTCCTGGGGAACCACTGTGGTGCGGTCGATGCCCACCACGGCGGCGCCCGCGCCGAGCAGGGCGTCCGTCCATATCCCACCCAAGCGGCCGAGGACGCCGGTCACCACCGCGACCTGACCGGTGAGGTCGATGTGCGTGCTCACGGGACGCTCAGCCGAGGTCGGTGAGCTGGATGGCGTCGTCGGCTGCCAGCGCCACCGACAGCGGACGGCCGATGACCTGGTCGATCAGATAGGGACGCAGGCCGTCGCCGGGAGACTTGATGGCGATGTCCTCGACGGTGAGGAGATGACCGGCACTCAGGTCGCGTGCGGCGACGAGTTTCTTGGCCATCTTGCGCAGGGCGGGGGCTTCGACCGGAAGCTGACGCTTCTCGGGGCTCCCCAGGGAAAGACGGGTCCGCTCCAGGCTGTCCACCAGCTCCCGCAGGTGGCTCCCCTCCAGGGAGAAGTGGTGGTCGCTGCCCGGCAGGGTGCGGTCCAAGGTGACGTGCTTCTCGACGACGCGGGCGCCCAACGTATAGGCGATCACGCTCGATTCGGTCTCGACGTCGTGGCCCGACAGTCCCACCACCACGTCCGGGAACTCCTCCCGGTAGGTGCTGATCACCGAGAGGTTCAGCACCTCCGGGGTGGCGGGGTAGGCCGCGGTGCACTGCAGCAGCGCCAGCTGGTCGTTGATCGGAGCGATGGTGTCGACGGCCCGGCGGACTTCCTCCATGTCCGCGCCACCGGTGCTCACAATGAGCGGAATACCGGTCTTGGCCGCGTAGGCGAGCAGGGGGGTGTTGGTCAGATCGCCGGAAGCAATCTTGATGGCGGGAACACCCAGCTCGGCGAGGAAGTCAACACTCGGGAAGTCAAAGGCGGTCGAGAAGAAATCGATTCCCAGCTCGTCTGCGAGCTGGGCAAGTTCACGGTACTCACGGACGCCGAACTCCAGGGCTTCACGGTGCTCGCCATAAGTGGCACCGAAGCTGTTCCGGCTCGTGTAGGGCTCGTTGTACATGGCCTTGGTGAACAGCGCCTTGTTATCGCGCTTCTGCAGCTTCGCTGCCTGTGCACCGGATTCCGCGGCCATGCGGACAAGTTCGGCCGCCTTCTCTAAATCACCGCCGTGATTGTGCCCGATTTCGGCGATGACATAGGCCTGGGAACTGTCAGTGATTAAGGTGTCACCGATAGTCACGCTGTGAGTCATGAGCAGATATCCCCCTACTTGCACGACAGCACGGAAGAGGGGGCCAAAAAGCGGACATCTCCCTCCCCCGAGCGATTGACCGCCTGAACGGTAACATGGTCTGATCGAGCGCGGTGTCCATTATTTTGACCGCAACTGACCACAACGGGGGCTCAGTTGATGATGATGGCGACCCATGTCTGAGTTGAGTACGAGTAGCCGCTGAAGCGACCGGGGGGCCGGCTCTCGCAGCCTTCAGTGTGGCGTGTCCCACAAACAATTGAGAGAAATGACACTGTGAGCATCCTGCTGCTGCACACGAGGAATCTGAGCCGCCGCAAGCACCTGGCCAGGGTGAGGGACTACGCCAGGGAACACGGTGAGCGCCTTTTGATGATCATGAAGGACGCCACCTGGGAGAGTTCTTATGTCGATTGCGTCGTACCCGCGGATACGACCAGCATCGAAGAGACGGTGGCGGCGGTTCGCACGCTGATCGCCGCAGAGGAAGAACCCGTACGCGGCATTGTGACGTTCGTCGAGCAGAGCGTCCCCGCGGCCGCCGCGGTGGCCGCGGAACTCGGCCTTCCGTCCATTGGCGAAAAGGCCGCGTACCTCGCGCGTGACAAGTACGCCATGCGCTCCGCATTCGGAGAGGCGGGCCTCGCACAGCCGGGATTCCAGCTCGCCACGGACCTGGACGCGGCCGTCAAGGGTGCCGCGGAGCTCGGATACCCGCTGGTCCTGAAGCCGTTGATCGGCGGGGGCAGCAAGTACGTACGCCGGGTGGACAACGACGCCGAGCTGGCCGAGCACTTCGCGCCGCTGCAGCGGGGCGCCTGGACCGGCTTCGCCCACGACCCGTTACACACCCGCACGCGCGCGCAGTACGACGAGGCCCTGCTCCTCGAGGCATACGTCCCGGGGTCCGAGATCAGCGTCGAGTCCCTCGTCGTCGACGGTGAGACCCGCATCGTGGCCGTCCACGACAAGCCGCTGCCCATGGAAGGCCCCTTCTTCGAAGAGGTCTACTACACGACCCCGACCCGGCTCCCGGACGGAGTGGTCCGGCGCATCACCGCTGCGGTCGGCGCCGCTCATGAGGCGCTCGGCATCACCACCGGCGCCACCCACACGGAGTTCCGCATCACCGCGGACGGCGAGCCCTACATCCTGGAGACGGCGGCACGCCTGGGCGGCGGGCCGGTCTACCAGTCCGTCCTCCTGAGCACGGGAATCGACATGGTCGAGGCCCAGCTCGACCTCGCGACCGGCCGCGCGCCACGCCTGGACGTGGCGGGCCCGCCGAGGCCCACCGGCTTCTACCTCTTCTTCGCCGAGCGGGCCGGCGAACTCGTCGGCGTGGCAGGTCTCGACCAGGTCGAGACCGACGACCGGGTCAGCGAGATCATGCTCTACGGGCAGCCCGGCGACCAGGTCCTCGTCCCACCCCATGCCTCGGCGGCCCACGGACATGTCGTCTTCTCTGCCGCCACCGCCGAAGCCGTCGAGGAGGCGTTCCACGAGTTCCGTGACGCCATCGCCGTGGAGGTCCGATGAGGTATCTGGTCCTCAACCGGACCCCTCTCACCGGGCGTCCGTTTCCGGACTGGCTCGGCGCCGGTCACGAGGCCGTTCTGCTGACCGACGCGGCGGCCGTCTCCGCCGAACCGGACGTGCGCTCGGCCCAACTCGGCGGCTACGCGCATGTGGAGGTGATCGACGACTTCCACTTCAACCCTCTGGTGGAGAGCCGGGCCCTGACGCTTCACCGGAAAGGGGGCTTCGACCGCGTCATCGCGCTGTCGGAGTTCGACATCCTCCGGGCCGCGCGCCTGCGTGAGCTGTTCGGCGTGCCCGGCCAGGACGTCGCGAGCGCGACCGCCTTCCGCGACAAGCTCGTGATGAAGCGCATCCTGGCCAAGGCCGGCATTCCGCTGGCCCCCTTCGCGCCCGTCGCGAACCTCCAGGACCTGCTCGGATTCATCGAGCAACAGGGATTCCCGGTCGTCGTGAAGCCCCGGCGCGGCGGCGGCTCCATGGATGTTCACGTCCTGCACGACCCGCAGGACGTCGAATCCCTGCTCGCCGCCCACCGGGACCTCGGCACCGACGACGGGGCCCAGCTGCTCGCCGAGAAGTACATCGAGCACGAGCTGGTGCACGTCGACGGCATCGTCACGGCCGGGGAGACCCGCCTGATGTGGCCCTCGACCCAGGGCGACAGCACCTGTCTGGACATCAAGCAGGGACAGGCGCTGCACAGCTGCCTGCTGGACGCCGACGACCCGCTCCTCGATCCCGTACGGGAACTCACCGGCCGCGCCCTGGCCGCGCTGCCGGTCCCGGACACCTTCATGTTCCACGCCGAGGTCTTCCTCGACGCGGACCGCCGCCTCGTGTTCAACGAGGTCGCCAGCCGTATGGGCGGCGGGATGATCGAGCACGTCCTGCAGCTGGGCTTCGGCATCACCCTGCCCGAGGTCTACGTCCGCTCCCTCGGCGGCAACGCCCCTGCCGCCGTCCCGGCCGTGCCCGAGCGGATCGCCGGCCTCTCCCTGTTCCCGCCCCGTGCCGGCACCCTGGTGGCGATCCCCGACACCTGCCCGGTGCCCGGCATCGACACGTACACCCGACACGCCGCGCCGGGGACCGTGCTCGAACCCGCCCGGCTGAGCGTGGAGAAGATCGGTTCCGTACTCGCCACCGGCCGTACGCGCGGCGAGGTCGAGACGGCGCTCGCCGAGGCCCTGGCGTGGTTCGAGCGCTCCACGGTGATCCGGCCCGGCACGGACGGCACCGGGGCAGGCAGCGCCTCGTGATCACCACGCTGCGCACCGCCGGACGTACGCCGGGCTGTCTGCTGCTGCTGAGCGGGAACTTCGCGGTCGCGTTCGGCAGCAACCTCGTCCTTCCCTACCTGGCGGTCTTCCTGACCCGGGAAGAGCACCTCAGCCCGGCCGTGGTGGCCGTGGCGATCACGGTGAAGTTCTGGTCCCAGCAGGGTCTGACCCTGCTGGGGGGCTGGATCGCCGACCGTCTCGGCGCGGTGGGCGCCATGTGCGGAGGGCTGCTGGTCAGAGCCCTGTCGTATCTGCTCCTCCTGGCCGCCTCCGGTCCCGTGCCGGTGGTCGCCGCCTGCGCGCTCCTCGGATTCGGTGGCGCGGTCTATGTACCGGCCTCGAAGTCGGCACTGGTACAGCTGCTGGGCACCAGCGAACAGCTCAGGACCGTGTTCGCCCTGCGCAGCACCGCCAACAACGCGGGCAACGCCCTCGGCCCCCTCGCCGGCAGCCTCCTGCTGCTCCTCGCCGACGCCCGGATCAGCTTCGTCGTCACCAGCGCCGTCTTCATGGTCCTGGCCGTCGTCCTGCTGCGGCTGCGCGCGCTGCCGGCCGTCGGCAGAAAGACGGAGACCTCAGCCACCGAGGACTCCCCGGCCGCCCCCGGACACCGGCCCAAGGGCTCCCGGAAGCTCGCATGGATCATGCTCTGCGCGTTCGCCTTCGGGTTCTGCTACATCCAACTGGAGTACGCGCTCCCGGTGTTCACCGGAAGCGTGCAGAGCTCGTCGTTCGTCGGTGTCCTGTTCGCCGTCAACGCGGTCGCCGTGGTGCTGCTCCAGGTGCCGCTGAACCGGTCCGTCAGCCGTGTCCGCAGTGGCGCGCTGGTCATCTCCGGCGCGCTCCTACTGATGGCGACCGGCTTCGCGGCCGCTTCTCTGGGGACGATGCCCGGCCTGGTGGTGTGCATTCTGCTCTTCTCCGTCGGAGAGGTGCTGATCGACCCGTGCATCGACAGTGAGGTCGCCGCGTCGGTCCCGGCACAGCACCGCGGTACGGCCTTCGGCTTCATCGGCACCTCCATAGCCGTCGGCGGAGCCGCCGCCAATGCCCTGGCGGCGCTGCTCTCCTCCGACCATGGAGCGGTGAGCCACCAGTTCTGGCTCCTCCTGGCCGCCGTGAGCGCCGGCTTCGCCGCCCTCGTCCACACCACCTCACTGTTCACGTCGCCGGGCCCGGCGGCGAGCGCGAAGAGCCGCTGAATGCCGCCCCTACCGCAGCTGCCACGGCACGTTCGTCACCGCGACCCCACGGACGAACAGCAGGGAGATCTTCAGGCGGAACGCCGTCTGGTTGTGCAGCAGATGCTCCCACCAGTGCGCGACGAGGTACTCGGGGATGAAGACGTTGACCAGCGTCCCCGGGTGCTCCCGCACCAGCTGGCGGACGTGATCGACCACGGGCTGGGTGATGTAGCGGTAGGGGGAGTCGAGGACGACGAGGGGGACGTCGATGTCCAGGGCGGCCCAGTCCGCGCAGAGCCGGCGGGTCTCGTCGGGGTCCACGTCCACGGACAGCGCGGTGACACGGCCGGCGCGGATGGCCTGGGCGTAGCGCAGGGCGCGCAGGGCGGGGCGGTGGACCTGGGAGACGAGGACGACGGCGTGGCTGTCGATGCGGGCATTGTGGTCGGTCTCCGCCTCACGTGACAGCGCCTCGTCCACGCGGCGGTAGTGACGGTGTATGCCGCGCATCGCGAGGAAGATCAGCGCCATGGCGACGAAGACGACCCACGCCCCCGACATGAACCGGCTGACGGTGGCGATCACCAGGACCGTCCCGGTCAGCACCGCGCCGAGCAGGTTGATGGCACGGGAGCGCCGCATCCGCCTGCGCTCACGGTCCGTCGGCGACGTTTCGCGCAGCGCGCGGTTCCAGTGCCGGACCATGCCGCTCTGGCCGAGGGTGAAGGAGATGAAGACGCCGATGATGTAGAGCTGCACGAGCCGGTTGGGGTCGGCGTCGAAGGCGACGATCAGCAGGCAGGCGCAGAGGGTGAGCAGCAGCACCCCGTTGCTGAAGACGAGCCTGTCCCCGCGGTGACGCAGCTGCTTGGGCAGGAACCGGTCCCGCCCCAGGATCGAGGAGAGGACGGGGAAGCCGTTGAACGCCGTGTTCGCGGCCAGGATCAGGATGAGCGCCGTGACGGCCAGGATGTAGTAGAAGAACGGGCTCGACGAGCCGCCGAAGACCGCCATGGCCAGCTGGGCGACGACGGTGCGCTGCGGATCGCTGCGGCAGTCCCCCTCGAACCCTTCGAGATCGCAGGTGTTCTCGGCCACCCGCACCTCGGAGAGGCAGGCGAGCGCGGTGATACCGACGAACATCGTCACGGACAGCGCCAGCATCATCAGCAGTGTGGTGGCGGCGTTGCGGGACTTGGGCCGGCGGAAGGCCGGCACCCCGTTGGCGATGGCCTCCACTCCGGTCAGCGCGGTGCATCCGGAGGAGAAGCCGCGCAGCGCGAGGAAGAGGATTCCGGCGGTGCCGAGGGCGGCGTGGCCGGGTTCCGGGTGCAGGACGTAGTCGGCGCTCTCGGCGCGGGGCAGGTGCCCCGTGACGAGCTGGACCAGACCGGTGACGATCAGTCCCAGGATGCCGATGACGAACGCGTAGGTGGGGACGGCGAAGGCCCGTCCCGATTCGCGTACGCCCCGCAGGTTGAGCAGCATCAGCAGCAGGACGCAGCCGAGGGTCAACTCCACCCGGTACGCGTGTAGTTGAGGAACCGCCGAGACGATGTTGGCGACGCCCGCGGAGGTGGACACGGCCACGGTGAGCACATAGTCGACGAGGAGGGCGCTGGCGACCGTGGTGCCGGCCCGGTCCCCCAGGTTGCGGGTGGCGACCTCGTAGTCGCCCCCGCCACTGGGATAGGCGTGGACGACCTGCCGGTACGAGGCGACGACGGTGCACAGAAGCAGCACGACGAGCGCGGCGAGCCAGGGCGTGAGGGAGAGGAAGGCCGTTCCGGCAACGGACAGTTTGAGCAGCATCTCCTCGGTGGCGTAGGCCACGGAGGAGAGGGGGTCGCTGGCGAAGACTGGAAGGGCGATGCGCTTGCGCAGCAGGGTCTCGCCCAGCTTGTCGCGGCGTACGGGGAGTCCGATCAAGATGCGCTTGGACACCATGGTGATCCAGGGCATGAGGCTGCACCTTTCGAGGAGGGTCCGGGGCACGGGCGGTGCGTACTCAAGGGGCCGTCGGAGCACTGCCGATCAGGAAGGCGCCGACAGGGATCTCGTCGTAGGGGTCGAGGCCGAAGGCGTGCACAGGGGTGTCGCTGTCCCCGCCGCCCAGGGCACACACGGACAGGCCCATCGCGGTGCCGACGAGGTAGAGGGTCTGCAGCAGCACGCCCGAGTTCTTCAGCGTGAGGGCGTACGCGTGCGCCGCGTACTTCCACGACAGGCGCTTGATGCGGGACACCACGGTGAGATGCACGTCCGGCGGGGGTGCGCCGCCGGTGGCGGCGGCCGACTCGTGCAGCAGGCGGTCGACGGTGCCGGGACCGCCGGGCAGCGCGGTGAGGGCGTGCCCCAGGGGGTCGTAGTGGTACAGGCCGCGGTCGAGCCCGTCGCAGCGGTGTACCGCGAGGTACAGCTCCAGTTCGTGGGCCGACCCCGCGCTGGGGTAGGGGCGGCCGGTCACCGCGTAGTGCCGGCCCTCCTCGGGGCGGGCGTCCAGCAGGGTGCGCACCCGGGCGGCCCGGTACAGGTACGCGCCCAACTCGGCCAAGGACAGGGGATGTTCTCCGTAGGCGCGGCGTGAGGCACGGTTCTCCAGGACGTCGGTGAAACTGCGGTCCTCGCGGGCGACCCGGCCGAGGTCCGGACGGTGCAGGCGGACGGTGCGTCCCGGCCGGGCGGGGGCGACCGGAGGCGGAGGCGGCTCGGTGTCGCGCAGCGGGTAAACAGGGCCGTACTGCCGGTCGCGGAGGCCGGCGCGGCTGCCGTCATGGGCGAGCAGTTCATGGAACGACCAGCCGGCGGGGAGCTCGGCGGCAGCCGCACGGCTCCTGTCGTCGGCGGGGTGCAGAAAGCCGGTGGCGTGCAGGAGGGACCGCAACGCGTCGACGGAGTCCGCGGGCAGACCACGCACCGCACACCGCAGTTCGGCGGCGGTGAGCGGTCGGGCCAGGGCCGCGAGGGCCGCCGCCGCCCGGCCGTCCTCGATGCGCACCCGGAAGCGCGACCGCGGTGACTCCAGAGCGAGGCTGTCGCCGACCGGCCGGAGATGGGCGGCGCGGGCGAGGACGACCGGCGCGTCCGGTGCGGGCTCCCGGCCGAAGGTGGCTTCGGGGGCGAGCGGTACGGCGGTGGCCAGGACCTGCGCGTCCGCGGTGATGTGCCGCAGCAGCGTGTGGCCGAGCCGGTCCACGGCGTGCCGCAGCAGGGCGAGCTGAGGCTCGGCGGGCGTCTCCGCGCGTGCGGCGGTACGGATCCGCTCCGCCAGCCCGTCGAGGCTCGCCGGACCGTCCGCCAGGGTGCGCAGCGCCGCGGCCAGCTGAGGGGCGTACGGACCGGTCGTGGTGGCGCCCCAGCGGTGCCGCACGATGAGCAGGCCCCGCTCGTCGTGGAGGGTGGTGCCGGGGTGGAGGGACAGCAGGTGCACGGTCATCGTCGGCGGGCCCCGGCTCCGGCACCGCTCAGGTCACCGCACGCGCGGGCGGCGAAATGACGCAGCAGGGCCTCCTGCGGTCCGTACAGTCCGAGCCGGTTGCACATGAGGTGTGCGCAGCGGTTGACGGTCAGGGCGGTGCGCGGGCCGGGCAGGGAGAGCAGGGACGGGTCGTCGCGCAGGGCGTCGAGCGCGGGGGCGAACTCCCCGTCCCGCTCCAGGACTTCGAGCTCCCCGTGCAGCCGGGAGACGCTCCGGTGCCAGCTGCCGAGCGGTCCCTCGGCACCGTCCGGCCGCAGCGTCGGTCCGGCATCCAGCAGATGGCCGGCGCGTCGCACCAGCGCGGTGCGGCTCCGTTCGTAGGCGCGGTCGAAGCCCTCGGTGTCGTAGTCGGGTCCGAGCATGCGGCGCCAGGCCTCGGCCCCGGCACGCAGACAGGCGAGCCGCCGGTCCGCGTCGGGTTCCACGACGGTCCAGGCCAGCAGCAGGACCGCGAACCCGGCCGACAGCCGCTCGGCGAGGCCGGGGCGGCCGGCGAGCAGCGTCCCGGCGCAGCGGCTGGCCGCCATGAAGTGCCGCTCGACGGCGTCGAGAGAGGCTCCGGAGCCGTAGCGTGCGTGTTCCGGCCGGTAGGTGCGCGGCTCCGCGCAGTCGTGCAGACCGCGCCAGGGCTCGTACGCGGGGAGTCCCTCTCGGGCGGCGGACTCCGTGGCGAACCGCAGATAGGCGTCTTCGTCGACGGCGCGCGGCGACGGATGGCGCTCCAGCCAGTCGTTCCACCGCTCCACGAGTTCCCGTTCGGTGCGGCGGGAGGCGTCACCCGGCGGGCCGGCGGCCCGCACGCGCACCCGCAGATGCGGTCCGCCTTCCCAGTAGCGCAGGAAGAAGTGGCCACGGGCACGGCCGGACCGGGCCAGGTCCGTCACCGCGGGAACGACGGCGTCCAGGACCAGGGCGTCGAGGTCACCCTGGTGGAACAGGTGCACGGCGATCCAGTGCCCGGGGTCCACCGGTGCGTCAGGCGCGTGGCTCATGAGGGTCTCCGGGGAGTTCGACGACGAATTCGCTGGTGTAGGGATCGGTGCCGGGCACGCCCGGATCGGGCAGGGCCTCCTCGATGTGGACCACGGTGTCCGGTCCGCCGAGGGAGCGTGCGAAGGCGGTGACCAGGAGGGGGCTGGCGAAGTCCACGTAGGCGGGCTTGTATCCCTTGTCCGCGAACGCGTCGGAGGTGGGACCGCCAGGGCGTCGGGTGCGGACGAAGCAGCGGTCGGGCAGTCCGAGGTCACGACGCCAGGCCAGCAGCCTCAGCAGGTGCTCGTGGTCGCGCTCGCCCGGTGCACGGCGGGGAAGGGCGGCGGCGCGCCCGAGCCAGGTCGTGCGGCGCAGCACCACACGGCCCACCTCGATGCGGGACAGTCGCCGAAACCCCCGGTCCGGGACGTCGTCCGTGAACGGACCGGGCAGGAGGGGGTGTCCCGTGCGGAAGAGCGTGTGCGGGTCGCCGAACAGCCGCAGGACGACGGCCAGCGGGGGCGGCAGCAGCAGCGGGCTCATCAGCCCGAGGTGGACGGGCACCAGGTCGGCGCCGAGCCGTGGCGCGTGCAGGGCGGGCAGCCCGGTCGCACGGTCGAGGTGGACGGTCACGGCGCCGAGCGGCACGCGCTCGGGGGCCGGGCGGGTGCTGCGGACGAAGGGGTGGTCGAAGGCATGGGGCAGGGTGGGCCGGCGCAGGTTGGTGTTCGAGGCGTACAGCCCGCCGATGTCGACGGGCAGCGGGCCGTCCGCCCTTCCGTGTCCGGGGCCCGGCGGGACCGCGCGGCCGTGCGCCAGGGCCTGAATACGGTCCAGGCGGCCCCGCCAGTGACCGTGGCCGACGGTAACGGAGTTGAGCACGGCGCGGGGCCGGCCGCCGGGGCCGTGCAGGGGCTGAACGTAGTAGGCCAGGCTGAGCGGCGGTCGTGGTGAGGTGAGGTCCGCGGGGAGTTCACCGCGGAGCAGCGTCTCAAGGACCTCGGCGCGGCGGTCCGCGAGAGCGTGCAGGACGGGTGACGGGCGCTCGCGCAGGAGACCGTCCTCGGCGCCGGAACCCGGCCGCAACAGGGAGCGGACATGCTCGGCGGTGGCCGACCGCTCGTCCTGCAGCCCGTGCAGGAAGGTCAGCAGCGGCACCCGCGCACCCCGCCCGTAGCGCTCGGCGAACCATGCGGCGGCCATGTACCGGGCGGGCAGGTCGCGGTCGAGGACGGCCAGGGCCCGGCCGGTCGCCGCCAGGTCGGACAGGAGCAGGGCCCAGGGTCCGCGGGCGAGTTCGGCTGCCGGCCCCGTCAGCACGGCGTCCTCGTGGAACGGGCGGCGTTCGAAGGCCTCGCGCGGCGGCGGCAGCCCGAGGCTCCTCTCCACGGTGTGCAGACGGGCGCGGACGGCCCCGTCGAGGTCGCGCCGTTCGGTGTGGTCCGCCGCCTGTGGGTGCCGCAGCAGCGCGGTGCGCAGCCCCGTCAGGGCGTCGAGCGTGCCGGCGGGCACCGCCCGGGTGTGGCGGGTCAGCCACTCGGTGAACGCCCCCAGTGGGCAGGAGTCCAGGTCGTCCAGGGGAACGTCCTCCAGGAGGATCCCGGCGGCCACGAAGCGCCGGACCGCGGGGCCCGCGCTCCCGGCGGTCATCCCGTCCACCTGCCCGATGGCGTCGCGGAGCTGGGGAAGCCGAGCCGGCGCGGGAAGGCAGGTGACTTGGGACGGGGGCCCTGGTGTGAGGACCCGGAGGGCATCGGACGCGGTGTCGAGTGCGGGGTTGGGCCGCAGGCGCAGACCGTCCCTCAGACCGGGCTCGGCCTGCAGCACGGCGTGGGCGATGCGGCGCAACCGGGCCAGGTTGAGTTCCGTGTGGGTGGTGCGCTGTTCCAGGTCGCCCATCCGGAGCCAGGGCCCCTGATCGGTCCAGCGCCCGCGTCCGGTGGCGGTGAACGCGCCCTGCGGGCTGGTCTTCACGGCGGCGCGGGCCAGGTACCGGGCGAGGCTCACGAGAGCCTTGCCGGCCGGCGGTCCGCTGCCGGGTGCGGCGAGCCAGCGCTCCAGTACGTCGTCGAGTTCGCGGCTGGCGTGCAGCAGTCCTTGCCGGAAGCGGGCCGAGGCCACGGTGTCGCGCAGCGCGCTGTGCACCTCGGGTGTCTCCGCGGCGAGGGCGGCGGCCAGCTCCTCGCGTTGCGCCTCGTACAGGTCACGTCTGTCGAGCCAGCGCCGGATGCGGTCGGCCAGCGGTCCGGGAAGGGCGGACCGCACGGCGGAGTCCCATTCGGCCGGACGCGGGGCACGTCCCCGGTGTACCGCGCGTCGCAGACCGACGACACGGGGCTTGAGCCGTGGATCGGGCAGCGCACCGATCACGGGGTGCAGGGCGTCCGCGAGGGAGCGGCCCTCTTCGGCGATCTGCTCCTGTGCGTCCAGGAGGTGCTCGGCCGCGGCGAAGCTCTTCGGGGTGCGCAGTACGGCGAGCGCGGAGCGGGGGACGCCGGCGACGCGCACCAACGGATCGGACGGAGTGTTCATGGCAGTCCGGGGAGGGCGAGAGGGATACGGATGCGGGGCTCGGGACGGGCCCGGCCGAGGGTGACGTGGCACACCACCTCGTCTCCGCCGGGTCCCATCCCGAGCAGGGGCGCTGCCGCGGGCGCGGGCCGGTCGTCGCACCAGGCGGTGAGTCCCCGGCCGGACACCGCGGTCTGCAGCCGGAGGGCTTCGGTCACGGGGCCCTGGCCGGAACCGGCGAGGTGCACGGTGGCCGCCGCGTCGGCCAGGGCGGCAGCGGCGGCGTGCCCGCCACGGGTGAGGACATGGGCGAGCGGCGCGGTGTGCCCGTGCCAGACGGCGGTGAACGCCCCGTCGGCGCCGTCGGCCCGATAGACCCCCGGAGCCACGCCGTCCACACAGCGCACACTCACCCAGTACGGGGGGACGGGTGCCGCGGCACCCAGCAGGGCGTGCAACTCCTCGGCGGTGAGCGGGGCCGGCGCCGGCAGATAGGCGGGAGGTTCGGCCGGCAGGGCGGCCAGGGCGTCCGCGAGGCCGGTTCCGGGCGGGGCCGGCACCGGGGCGCGGGCCGCCGAAGGGGCGTGCAGGAACAGGGTGTCCGGGCCGCCGGGGCCGGTCCGGGCGCACAGGCCGCTCGCCGCGGCCACGAGCTGCACCCGCGCCACGGCGCTCCGGTCGCCGCCGGGGAGCCGCAGGGCGAGGTCCGCGTCGTGCGGCGAGCCGGGGCGGCCGTCGGGCACGAGGGCATGCGCGACCAGGTCGTAGTGGTAACCCCCGGGCGGGATGGGGGCGTTGGTGCCCGCTGTCAGCCGGACTCCGTCCGCGTCGGCGTACCGGAGACCGGTCCGGCCGCCCGGCCGTGCCTCGAACGGGCCCGGCCCGCAGGCATGGCCCAGCACGGCGGCCAGCTGCCAGAGGGCCACCGGGTGCGGTGACCGCGTCGCGGAGAGGCAGCCCCGGGCGGCCCGCAGGGCGTCGGTGACCGTGCCCAGGGGCGGTGCCACAGGCAGGCGGAGGATGCCGCGTAACCGGCCGGTCATGGGAACGGGTGGGGGTCGGAGGAGAGGGCACCGGTGAGCCGCGGCAGCCCTTCGGTACGCCGCATGAGCGGTCCGTAGGTCACCGTGGCGGTACCGGGGACGACCACCTTCACCGCCGACAGGTCCCAGGCGGCGAGTTCGGCGGTGGTCTGGTCGACCGCGAGCACATCGAGGCCCCAGTCCAGATAGCGCTGTACGAGGTCGCGCAGGGCGTCCGTGAGATCCCGGTGGGGCCGCGGCAGTCGGCGGCCGCTGTGGACGTCGGTGAAGGGGCGGGGCGGCTTGCCGTCGAGGAGGAACGCCAGGCGCGGGAAGGCGTCAGGGGCGGCGGCCGCCAGGGCGTGGTCGGCCGGGTGGGCGATGAGCGACGGGTCGCGGGCCAGCCGGCGTGCCCGCTCCTGCTCGGCCGGATAGCGGGACAGCAGCAGGCTCAGATGGGGCGCCAGCTCCATCAAGGCGCGTACGGCGGCCTCCTCGGGGTCGAGGTGCGCACCGGCCGCGACGGCTGCCCGGGGCGTGTCCGGCCGCTCGTCCTCGTCGACGGCGAGCGCCACGACGCAGGGGATGTGGCAGTCCAGGGTGGCATCGAGCAGATGGATGCGGTGGCCGCTGCTCTGGGCGAGGTGCTCGGCGAGAAGCGGCACGAACCGGTTCTGCGCACTGCCGGGATCGATCGCGTCGAGCGGTGTGCGCCGGTACCAGGCGGTGAAGAAGGCATCCCGCTCGGCCACTTCGAGCAGCCCGTGCAGCTGGGCCTCCTCGGGACAGCCGCCCAGCGCGCAGCCGTTGGAGACCTCGAAGACGAAGGCGGGGTCCTGCTCGGTGGCCGAGAGGAAGTACACGTAGGAGCGCGGCAGCAGAACGGGCTGAGCGCGCCGGTACGACCATGCCCACACCCAGTCGGTCACCTGCTCCTCGCCGAAGCGGCGGAACGGGAAGCCGGGCAGGTCGTAGTGGCTGTCGGGGTGGAGGCCCAGGGTCCGCGGATCGACGGCGCGGTCCCGCACCTCGGCGTAGGCGGCACGGACCGTGGTGCGCCGGGCCCGCGGCCGGACACTCACATACCGCTCGACGCCCTCCAGCAGCGCAGCGGCCGTTGCCGCACGCCAGTCCCTGCCCGTGCCCAGCCCGGCCTCCGGCTCACCGCCGCCGGGCAGGGCGAGGGGCGCCCGGGCCAGCGGAACGGCGGCGGACAGTGCGCCCGCCCCGCGCAGCAGCCCGGTCTCGGGGTCGGCGAGGACCTCGCGCAGCCGCTGCGGATCGGGGCGCCGGAGCCGGTACCCCGCGTCCCGGCCGGCCGTGGGACGCGGGCTGAGCGTGCCCGGCGCGGCGTCGGGGCCGTCGTCCGGCAGCCCGCCGCAGTGGGGGCAGCACGGGTCGGGCAGAAAGCGGTGGCGGCTCACATCGAGGTGGCGCAGGTCGACGACGGTCATCTCGGACGTCGGCCGGTGACCGGGTAAGGGGTGGCCGGGTAAGGGGTGGCCGGGTGATCCTGCGCCGGTCGGCGACGCCTCGACGGGCAAAGCCCCGTCGGCGCCGGGCAGCGCCGCCAGACGGGCCGCCACGAGGTGTGCCGTCACCATGGCGGCCGCGCCGGTGAGCAGGGTGGCCGGCTCCGAGGCCAACTCGGCGGCGTAGCGGTCGCGCACGGCGCTCACCACCGGCCAGTCCTCCCGTGCGTGCGCCCGGCGCATCCGCAGGCAGCGGTCGCATCCGGGGGTCCCGGGGACGACCACGGGGCCGACCACGGCACGGCCGACCTCGGTCCAGACGGGGAGCCAGGGGATGCCCGCCGCGGCGGCATCGCGTCGATACCGGTCGTGCGCGGCATCGGCCTCCCATGCGTCGCTCACCGTGAGCAGAGCGGCGCATCCTGCCTGATCCAGGGCCCCTCCCGAAGAGGCGCGAAGGGTGAACTCCCCTTCGGCGGCCAGGGTTTCGGCGACGGCGCGGTGCAGCAGGCCGTCCCCGGCGATGGCTACGACGACGTCAGCGTGGTTCATGAAGGGCTACCCGGGCCACGTAGGGAGCAAGCGTGTGGAAGGCCGTGTCGTGGACGAGCGGCATCACGTACCCGAGGCAGCCCTGCCGGTCCAGGTGCCCGGCAAGACGGGTGACCCGCTCTCCGGCCGTCGCGCCGGGCAAGGGCCCGGGTACGGCGTCGGTGACGGGGGCCGGTGCCGCGAAGGCACCGGCCGGCGCGTCGGCCGGCCGCGGACGGCCCTGCTGCCGGGCGAGGAGCAGATCACGGGCAGCGGCGGTGAAGGCCCCGGCCGCCGTGGCGGCACAGCCCAGGGCGCCGGGTTCGCCCTCGGCCGCCAGGGCGATCAGAGGTGCCCCGGCACCGCGGGACACGTCCCGGACCTCCGGTGCGGGACCGAGGGCACACAACAGCCGCCAGTGGCGGACCGCTTCGGAATCGGCCGCCAGAGCGTCGGGCGCGAGCCTGGGGTACGGAACCGAAGCGACGGCCATACGCCGGCGGACGAACTCGCGCACGGCGTCGTAGAGGGCCTCCTCCACCGCGGCGTCCCAGCTCTCCGCGCAGACGGTGCCCTCGGCGACGAGCAGCCCGCTCCGGTGTGTCCCGGAGGGCCGGTCCGGCGCCGATGGCGCGGGCAGTCGCTCCGTACGGCCGTCCGTCAGGCGCGCGGCGAAGACATGGACGGCTTCCGGCGTTTCCGGGGCGCCCCATGCCTCACGGGCCACACGGACAGCGTGTGCCGCGGCCGCGCGGCGCAGCGCCACGGCGCGCGCCGCCCGCGGATCGAGGGATGCGCCGACGACGACGTCGCCGGCCACGGCACACCGCGCCACCGTGAGGGGTATCTGGTCTCCGTGGACCGTCGTGGGCTCCCCCCACGGACCGGTGAGGTCATCGGCGCAGGCGGCGAGACGCCCGGTCAGCTCGTCGGCCGGGACCGGGGGTCCTTCGCGCAGGGATGCCATACGGCGGCCGAACTCCGCGGCAGCGCCCTCGGGTTCCGTGCCGGCCGCGCCCCGCACGGGCGGCCCGTCCGGCCTCGGCAGCACGCGATGCCGGTGCGCCGCGAGTGTGCCGAGGTCGATCCGGAGGCACTCGCGCACCGGACCTTCGTCCAGGGCGCTCTCGTCCGCTGCGCTCTCGTCCGGCACCCCGGTCAGCAGCCGGAAGACGGACAGGGCCAGCCGCCCGCCGACGAGCGCGGCAGCGGCCACACCGGGCTGCCGCGCACCGGGCTGCCGCACACCGAGCTCCGCACCGTCCGGCGCCGGACCGGCAGCCACCCTGTGCCGCACCTCGGCCCATCGCGGAGAGCCGGAGTGCGGCAGCAGCCAGCAGTCCCCGTGCCGTCTCAGGGCACGGAACAACGGCCTGTCGTGGCAGGCCTGTTCGGCCGCGGCCACGGCGGAGGCCGATCCGGGGGTCGTGCCGTCGCCCGCGTACACCACGGCGTCGGCCCGCCGGGCCGCCGCGTGCAGCTCCTCGTACGGCGGCCGCGCCCCCAGGGCACATACCTGCCGCAGTCCGCAGGAGAGCAGGGCGTGTTCGGTCGCCGCGCGCAGCGGGCCGTCGCCGAGGAGCAGGACCTGTGCGGTGCGGTAGCGCTCGAAGCGGTGCTCGGGAGAGTCGAGCCAGTGACCGATGTAGGCGATCTCGTGGGCGTGGCGTCGCAGCTCGTCGTCGTCGAGGCCGTGCGGCAGCTCGTCCCCGGGTTCCCTCACGAAGCCCTGCCGCCGCAGAGTGTCGAGCAGGCGCAGTCCCACCGCGCGGTGTCCGGCGGGGAGCCGGTCGAGGGCGGGGTCCACGTCCTGTACGCCGTCCAGCAGCGGGCGCAGCTGCTCCAGCCAGGCGTGGACGAAGGCACCCCGCAGGGCGAGCGTGCCGGACGGACCGAGCACCGCCGCGCCGTCGGCGGTCGGCGCGAACCGGACCTGCCGTACCAGCCTCAGCCGGCGGCCCATGGCGAACACCCCTCTTCCTTCCGGGCTCGTACGCGCGGGGTGACCGGCCCCGGCCAGATCATGTGCCGGAGGCCGGTCGTCGGAGTGCTACGACAGCGCGCAGGAGCTGCTGGCGCTCTGACAGCAGGCGTAGGCCCACGCCGAGTTGGCGTCGCCCTCACCCTGAGCAGACTCCGACCCGACAACCTCGAACATCTCGTCACCGAGCTGCTCAAGGTCGAGGAGGGTGTTCTCCATTTCCCTGTTCCTTTCGGTCGTCCGGCAATGACAACCGCATTGATATCCCGTCCCGGCAACGCCGGTACCCCTCCCTGCACCTCCCGCCGCCACTCCCCCTCCTCCCCTCCTGACCTGCGACGACAACACCTCAAAAACCCTCCTCTGCAATACCCATGACGTTCTCCTTACGCACTTCTTCCGGTGCACTCACAGAAATTTTCCGCATCGCTGCACCAGTGCTTCCCTCCTGCTGTCCGGGCCTTTCGGTAGGACCGTCGATGCTGATCCGCAGGCCACGGAGCAGGGGAAGGGGGACGCGTGCGGAAGGTTCATTTCGACGGCACACACCGCGTCCGGCATCCAGAGGAGACCTGGGCGGTCATCGACCGACTGCGGGGAACGTTCGGCATCACCCGCGTCGCCGATGTGACCGGGCTGGACACCCTGGGCGTGCCCGTGGTGATGGCCGTGCGGCCGGCGGCCAAGACCCTCACCGTCTCCCAGGGCAAGGGCACCTCGCTGCTGCTGGCACGCATCTCCGCCGTCATGGAGTCCGTGGAGCTGTGGCACGCCGAGTACGCGTGCCCGGCCTCCGAGGTGCTGGGCACCCCCGCGTGCGAGCTCACTCTGCCGTACGACGTGCGCGATCTGCAGCAGCACCACGGCAGCCTGCTGAGCGAACGGACGCCACTGGACTGGGTGGTGGGCACCGACGCGGCGACCGGGGAGAAGACCCTGGTCCCCCGCGCCTCCGTCGGCATCGACTACCAGGTGTCGGAAGCCTGGCAGCCGCCGTTGCTGCACGGCTCGACCAATGGTCTGGCGAGCGGCAACAGCTACCACGAGGCGGTCACGCACGCGCTCCACGAGGTCATCGAGCGGGACTGCACCGCGGCGATCGGCTCGGTGCCGGTCTCCGAACGGCGGCATGTGGACCCGTCGACCGTGGACGACCCGATGTGCGTGGGCATGCTGGGGCGGATCGCGGACGCGGGGGCCTGGATCGAGATCGCCGACGTGCCCAACCGCTGGGGACTGCCCTGCTTCGTGACGTACCTCTGGTCCGAGGACTTCCCCGCGCTGGCCGTCGGCTCGGGGGTCCACAGCTCCCCCGCCGTGGCGCTGAGCCGCGCCGTCACCGAGTCGGCACAGAGCCGGCTGACCGCGATCGCCGGCAGCCGCGACGACCTGTCCGCCGCACTGTTCTCACCCGCTCCCTCCGCGGCCGGGCGAGCTCCGGTCACCCAGGGGGACGTGGTCGGGTGGGCGGACGTCTCCGCTCCGGTCCACCAGTTCGCCGAGGACACCGACGAGACACGGTGGCTCGCGGACCGGGTGTGCGAGCTGACCGGTTCGCCGCCCGTGGTCGTCGACCTCAGCACCCACGACGGCTTCAGCGTGGTCAAGGTCGTCGCCGCGGGTGTGACGTTCGACGGACGGCACGAGATCCCCCGCCCCCTCGCCCCACCTGCCTCTCCGCCCGCCCCGAAGGAGTCCGCGTGACCACCCACGTGTTCGTCGGACCCACCATGCCCGCGGACGAGGTCCGCCGGGCCGCGCCCACCGCGGTGGTGCACGGCCCGGTGCGGCACGGCGATCTGCTCGCCCTGTCCACCGGCCCCCGCGACACGGTGCTGATCGTCGACGGGGTGTTCCACCAGAGCGCCCCCGTGCGGCACAAGGAGATCCTCGACGTCCTGGCACGTGGCACCCGGGTCGTGGGCGCCTCCAGCATGGGCGCGCTGCGGGCCGCCGAACTGTGGCCGTACGGCATGGAGGGCGTGGGCCTGGTCTTCGGCATGTACGCACGCGGCGACCTGGAGGCCGACGACGAGGTGGCCGTAAGCCATCTCCCGTCGGGCGACCACCGGCAATTCACCGTCCCCCTGGTCAACCTGCGCTGGACGGTCGCGAATGCGGTGGCCGAGGAGGTGCTGTCCGCCGAGGCCGGCGACGCGCTGCTGGACAGGGCAAGAGCCCTGCACTACACCGAACGGACCTGGCCGGCCCTCGTGCACGCCACTCGGGAGGCGGACCCGTCGTCCACCGACGCTGCCGTGCGGTTACGGGAGTTCGCACAGCGCCATCCCGAACTGTCCGACCTCAAGCGCCGGGACGCGCTCGTGGCACTGTCCCACTGCGCACATCCCCGCCGTCCGGCCGTCTCCCCGTCCACACCGGCCTGGCTGTCCCCACGGACGATGTACCTCGCCCGTTGGTGCGGCCTCTTCCGTCCCGCGACGCCCGGCAGACACCCGGCCGGGGTCTCCGAACTCGACGTGCTGCGCTTCCAGCAGCTCTACGCCCCGGACTTCCCCGCCCGCTACCGCCGGTACGCCCTCGCACGGATCGCCCGCGAGCACCGGTCCCCGGATGACCGCGATCCGGCACCCGCCGCCATCGCTGCGGCCGCCGAACGCGGCATCACCGCGGAGCTGCTGCCGCAGGAGGCGTGGGAATACTGGCTGACACCCGAGGAACGGCGCGGCAGCAGTCCGGAAGGCCGTCTCCTCACCCTGCTGGTGCGGTCCTTCCGGGCCGCTCCGGGTGCGGCCCCCTTCCATGACGCACCCGACGCGCTGCGGGGAACGGACGACGCCTGGGCGGCCAGCGCCGACGCCGTGGCCGCGGCCGGCCGGCTCAACGAGCAGATGGCACGCACCGGAACCCACCGCACCCCCGGGCACCTGCCGCACAGCGTGGTCCGCCGCCACCTGGCGGAGGCCTGGCAGGGCAGCGGAAGCGGGCACCTGGAGGCCACGGCCCGCGACCGGGGCTTCCTCGCCCTCACGGAGGCCGAAGAGGCGGCCCGGCACTTCGTCCTGCTGCACCGGGCCCGGCCCGCTGCATACCGCTTCACGGCACTCTGACGCCTGCCCTTCGCAAGCTCAGCCTTCCCCCTGCCCTCCCCCGGCCCTTCCCCCGCGACGGCCTCTCCCCCACCGTCATGACGCGCCCACCAGCAGCCCCCCACCACGCCTCCGGCAGGGCGCGCCGCCCTCCAGAACTGCACTCCTCCGCCTCTGAGTTGGCCTCCCATAACATCCTCGCTCATACGAGCGAACGGCGTTAAGATCGCGACAGTTCCTGCGATCCACAGCCGGCCGCATCGAAGCAGCACCCGATGCCGAACCTCATCAGGCACCCACCTTCCACACTCGGTCGGGGACGGATTGACCGGCGCGGATCGGCCGGCACGACAACCGCATAGGGGGAAGGCTCTTCGACCAGGACCTTCCACCGCTGTCATGCGCCACGAACGGGGAAGGACGCAGTTCCATGAACGTTCTGATCGTTGAGGACGACGACGGAGTGGGCGAGGCGTTGGAACAGGCCCTCGGCTTCCACGGATTCCTGACACACCGGGTCTGTACCGGCGCCGAGGCACTGGAGCGGCTCACGGACACGAACCTCGTCCTGCTCGACCTCGGCCTGCCCGACCTCGACGGGTACGAAGTCTGTCAGCGCATCCGCGATCGCTCGTGCGTCCCGATCATCGCACTCAGCGGACGCACCAAGGAGCTGGACCGCGTGCTGGTGCTGCACATGGGCGCCGACGACTTCATCCCCAAGCCTTTCAGCCGCTATGAACTGGTCGCGCGCATCGGAGCTGTCTCCCGCAGGGCCAGAGGCTGTCGACAGCACGGAACGGGCCAGTTCACCCCCGGCAGGCCCGCCGCACAGTCCCCCACCACCCCCACGGACTTAGCCCCCCTGCCCCCGTCGGCCCCACCCCCATCCCCATCCTCACCCCCGTCCCCGTCCCCGTCCCCGTCCCCGTGCCAGACTTTCGCGCCCCTCGCCGCGGAGCACCGGGTCGAATCGCACCGGAGTACTGGCCAGGCGCCACTGCAGGTCGGCCCCCTGCGCCTTGAAGCACGCACCCGCAAGGTCTTCGTGCACGGCGAGGAAATACACGTCACCAGGAAGGAATTCGACCTCCTGGCGATGCTGATGGAGGCACCCGGCGCCGTCATGGGGCGTCAGGACATCATGTCCCGGGTGTGGGACGAGAACTGGTTCGGCTCCACACGCACGCTGGACGTCCATGTCGGGTCACTGCGCAGCAAGCTCGGCAGTAGCGAGTGGATCGAGACGGTGCGCGGGGTCGGCTACCGCCTGACGATTCCGGCCGCCGCGCACACCTGAGACAGGAGGGACCGCCCGTGAGCGTCACCCCGCCCCCTCCCTTACCCGTTCCGGCTCCCACCCCGACCGTGGAGGACCCCTCCGCCGTCGCCGCCGCTGCCGCGCACCAGGTCCGCGGCCCCCTCTCCTCCATCCAACTCCGCCTGGAACTGCTGAGGGACCGGCTCACCGGACCGCCGAACGCCTCTGCCCGGCAGGAGATCCAGGACATCCTGCGGGAGATGGAGCGGCTCTCCGAGATTCTGGGCCAAGTCCTTGCCTGGGGCGCTGTTGATCACAGCTCCGGCCCCGTGGAGACGGTCGATGTCCTCGGCGTAGCCGCCACACGTGTCGATGCCTGGGCCGCCCAGGCCTGCGTCCGCGGGGTCCGGCTGTGCCTGGACGGCGTCGCCGTCACCGGCACACAGGTCCGAGGCAGCCTGGAACAAGCCCTCGATGTCTTCCTGGAAAACGCCCTGCACGCCGCGCCCGAAGGCAGCGACATCTGCGTCACGGTGTACGCCACGCCCTCACTGGTCCGCGCGGAGGTCCGTGACCAGGGCCCCGGTATGTCGGACGAGGAGATCGCGCGTGCCTGCGAGCCCTTCTGGCGCGGAACCGCCGGCCGCAGCCGCGAGGGCACCGGCCTCGGCCTGACCGTCGCCGCCGCCCTCCTCGCCGCTTCGGGCGGCCACCTCGAACTCGGCAGGGCCCCTACGGGCGGGCTACGCGCGATCGCCGTACTGCCGGTGGCCGACTGACGGGCTTCCTGAGCACCGGGCCGAGCCCCCGCTATCGGCCCCGGCGCAGGGTGTACGACCACAAATGGTCCACCTCGATGAATCCGGCTGATTCATACAGGGCGTTGGCCGCTGTGCGGTCTCGTTCTCCGCCGGGGGGCTCATCGTCGTCCACGTACAGGACCACCTGATCGGCGCCCAGGTCACTCAGGGCTTGGAGCGCGGAGCCGAGCACGGCGCGGCCGAGGCCGTGCCCCCGTGCGTCGGGGCTGACCTCGATCCACCACAGGACGCCGATGCCCTGGAGCGGCAGGCCGATGACCGCTTCGGCGACCGTCCGGTCGTCGCGACGGACCTGCAGTTTCCGCGCCGCACGGCGTTCCGGCTCGGCAACGATGCGGATGTCCGAGACCCGTGGCAGCTCGGGGCGCGGCAGGTCGGCGCGCATACAACGCCACAGTCGCTCCCCGGCGAACCCGGCGTGTTCCAGTGCCGCCCGCGTCACGGGCCGGTGACGGGCCGGCAGCGCCTCAAGGCCCTGGGTGAGCGCGGTGGCGAACTGAAATGCCTCGACAGGGCGCGGTGGCAGTGTGGTCAGCGCGTGGGCGATCAGCGCCTCGGCCACGGTCGCGTCCTCACGGCAGTGCAGCCACTGAATCAGCCCCGTGTCATCCTTCGTGCGCCGCACACAGGAGATGACCCCCACAAGGCCTCCGGCAGCACTGACGGCCACGTGAACGGCCGGCGGTCCGAACTCACCCCACCAGGAGTCTTCTTGGGCAGCACTGCCTCGCATGGCCTCCGCCAACATGGCGGGAGTGACTTGCGGCTGCCCTGGAAGCCGGTCCGCGTCGATCACCGCCAGAACGGCCGTCTGATCCATCGGGCCGTAGGGACGCAGCGTCACAGGCCCCGGGGAAGACGCGGATGCAACCATGGTCACTGGTCACCTCTCTGTCCGGTATGACTGATGTCGCGAGGGCCGGAAGAAAACCCCCAGAGGAAGTCACCGCCCCCTTCCCATACGGCATCGCGATCGAGCCGGGAGTGCGTCAGGAGGAGCGGCACCTGCGTCTGCGGGCCGGCATGGGCAATCAGCAGACCGATTGCCTGTTCAAGTCTCTTGCACAGCTGGGTGCTCTCGTCGTGCTGAGGGACGACGGCCCTGCACGCCGTCAGGGAAGGTCGGCTGTACCGAGCGGCGCACACCTCGTTTGATGCCTTCTGCCTCGAACGGTGGACCATTAGTCAGAACCACGTCACGGGCCTGATTTGCGCGTGGCGTATCACTGAAGCGCTGTTCGAGATGGAATTAAACGGAGCGGTTCCTATAGGCACCATGAAGAAGCCCGCTGGGGCCGGAAGATCGCCGGTATCCGGTGGGGGATTCCCTTCGCGGAACACCGGGTTGTCGGCCTGCTACGCGGGGATCGGCGTGGCGTGGCATCAGCTGACGGGCAGGATGCGAAACTGACATGGTGTCTGCCACCACCGACGCCATTCAGGCGGCCACAGGTGTGGCTGCCCTGGTCGTTTCCGTATTGGCACTACGAGAGACTCGCCTACTGCGAGTGAAGGACGCGTCCTCGAAGTCGACTGGCGCCGCTGTCAGTCCCGCACGCAGGCCGAAGGCACCCGAACCGCCATCACCCGCCCCCACGGCCGCCGAGCCTCGTGACACGCAGCGCTTGCCAGCATTGACGCAACCGGCGACGTCCGGGCCCACCACGCAGTGGGTCGTCGCGCGTGCCGTGCTCGTCGGGGCCATCTACGGTTTTCTGTTCGATGCGCTGCATGACTGGCCCCTGCTGCAACTGACATTGTCGTTCGGTGTTCTCGCCATTGCGATTGGCCTTTTCGTGTCCCTCCGATTTGCTCCACTCGAGCGCACAAAAAAGACAAAGCTCCTCGGCATCGTAGGTGGCCTTCTCGGAGCGTCAGTTGCCTCAATTTTCACTGCATTCACTACCCGAAAGCAGTCATTGCCCACACAATGGGACATCGTTAGTGCAGTCGCACTCCTGGTCGTTTTGGTTGTCTGGTTTCTCGTCGACAAGCGTCGAGCCGACCGTCAGCAACCACCACACTAAGCGGCTGGCGTTTTGCTCGGCCAAGCGTTCTGGGGGGGCATCCTGCCGGTAGAGCACGCCGTTCTTCTACGGGCCAGCTCCTGCGCCGCGCGGGCCTCATGGACCACCTGTCCCGCAACCGCGCCTACACCAACCCCGCCCGCCTTGCGGGAGTGACCAACCAGACCAACATCCTGCGCGGAGTCGGGTTCTGTGCCAGCAGGGCGCAGCAATGCGTGCACGATCACGCGTGCACCGTGGCGAACACGTGCCGCTCCGAACGGCACCCGCAAGTGCCGAACGTGCCGGCGATAACGAGCCGACGAGCACTTCATCGCCGACGGGAGGTGACCAATGCCCTGCCTGAAACTGACATGCCGCCGCCGCGGTCGCCGCCGAGTCCCGCGAAATGTGCGTCGACGACTCTTGGTACTCCGGCGACCGCAAGCGCCTCACCGAGGTCTACGCCCGCGACCAGCTGCGCCCCGACGGAGGCCTCCGGCCTCCATGGGGACGTCGACCGTCGTCGCCCGGCCAGCGTGACGACCGGCCAACCTGATGGCCACACAATGGCCACACACGAGGGAGCAAAGATCCTTGCGTTCCGCCCCCGCAAGATCCCGCATAAGAAAAAGCCCAGGTCACGAGCTATGTGACCTGGACTTTCTTAGAGCCGCCTTCGGGATTCGAACCCGAGACCTACGCATTACGAGTGCGTTGCTCTGGCCAACTGAGCTAAGGCGGCGTGGTGCGCGGCCCAGTCTACACATGGCGGAGGGGTGCTCTGTAACGCGTTCAGGGGCTGGTCAGAGGGCGGCGGGGTGAGAGGGGGACGGGTGTGGTGTGGGTCACTTGCAGCGTTTGCCCTTCGGGGGGACGGTGCCCTTGAGGAGGTAGTTGTTGATCGCGGTGTCGATGCACTGGCTGCCGCGGCCGTAGGCGGTGTGGCCGTCGCCCTCGTAGGTGAGGAGGGTGGCGCTGGAGAGCTGGGCGGCGAGGGCCTTGGCCCAGGTGTAGGGGGTGGCCGGGTCGCGGGTGGTGCCGACGACGAGGATCGGGGCGGCGCCCTTGGCCTCGATGCGGTGGGCCGTGCCGGTGGGCTTGACCGGCCAGTACGCGCAGTTCAGGGCGGCCCAGGCGAAGTTTTCGCCGAAGACCGGGGAGGCCTTGCGGAAGCTGGGCAGGGCGGCGCGGACCTGGTCGGGGCCGTTGAAGGCGGAGGCGAGGTCGAGGCAGTTGACGGCGGGGTTGGCGTACATCTGGTTGGCGTAGGTGCCGTTCGGGTCGCGCTCGTAGTAGCTGTCGGAGAGGGTGAGCAGCCCGCGGCCGTTGCCGGCCTTGGCCTGGGCCAGGTATTCGCGCAGGACGGGCCAGGCGCGCTCGTCGTACATGGCGGCGACGACGCCCGTAGTGGCGAGGGATTCGGTGAGCTTGCGCTCCTCGCCCGTTGCCACCGGATGGGCGTCCAGCTTTTTGAAGAGGGCGGAGAGCTGACGGCCGGCGTCCTCGACGCTCGTGGTCCCGAGCGGGCAGTCCTTGTGCTTGATGCAGTCCGCGGCGAAGGCGCTGAAGGCGGTGTTGAAGCCGGCGGTCTGGTTGAGGTTGACGGTGCGGGAGTCGAGCGCCGGGTCCATGGCGCCGTCCAGGACCATGCGGCCGACGCGGGAGGGGTAGAGGCCGGCGTAGGTCGCGCCGAGGAAGGTGCCGTAGGAGGCGCCCACGTAGGTGAGCTTCTTGTCGCCCAGGACGGCGCGCAGCACATCCATGTCGCGGGCGGCCTCGATGGTGGAGACATGGGAGAGCAGCTTGCCGGCGCGGGACGCGCAGCCCTTGGCGAAGCTGCGGTAGGCGCTGATGAGCTTGTTGACCTCGGCCGGTGAGTCCGGGGTCACATCGGTCTGGGTGTAGCGGTCCATCTGCTTGTCGGTCAGGCACTCGACCGGTTCGCTGTGGTCCACACCGCGCGGGTCCATCGCCACCAGGTCGTAGCGCGCGCGGACCGGGGCGGGCTGGGGCGCGTACTGCTGGAGGTAGTCGATGGCCGAGCCGCCGGGGCCGCCCGGATTGACCTGGAGGGAGCCGATCCGGCTGCCGGGGCCGGTGGCCTTCTTGCGGGCCACCGCGAGCTTGAGGTCGGTGTCCGCGCTGGGCTTGGCGTAGTCGAGGGGCGCCTTCATCGTGGCGCACTCGAAGCCCGCCACGCTACAGGGACGCCAGCTCAGCTTCTGGTCGTAATACGGGCGGAGGCTTGCCGGAGTGGAAGCCGGGAGGGGCGCGAGGGAGGCGGCCTCGGCGGGGCGCTGGACACCGGCCTCCGTCCTGTGGCCCGGGGACGCCTCACTGCCGGGGGACGAACTCCCCGAGGAGCAGCCGGAGATCAGCAGAGCGGTGGCCGCGAGAACGGCGGCAGAGGTGCGGAGCAGGCGGCTGGTGGCCATGGGCGGTCCCTTGGTCTCGGTCCCTGGGAGTGGAGTGTGGAGTGTGAAGTGCGGAGTCGGTCCCTGGATGTGGAGTGCTGTGGAGTCCGGTGCGGTGGATGGGGCCGGTGGATGAAGTGCGGCGGATCAAGTGCGGTGGATGGAGTGCAGGTACTGCACGGGTACGGCGTGCCGTGCGGGGAGGGGAGCGCTGAGCGGTCGGGCCGGGGCGGTCCGGGCCCGGCTTCAGGCAGAGAGCCGGCTTCGGGCCGGTAGGGCGGATAGCGGTTGGCAGGTGACAGGTGACAGGAACACTCCCGCACGGAGAGTATCCGGGTGAGGACGTGGTGTGTGCGGCTCCTGGAGTAGACGGCCGGGTGACCGGCGGGGCCGGTGCCCTGGGTGGGTGGGGTGGTCAGCCGGCGCGGAGCGCCACCGTCATCGCCTCGACCGCGAGGAGGGGGGCCACATTGCGGTCCAGGGCCTCACGGCAGGCGATGACGGCTTCTATACGGCGGAGGGTGCGCTCGGGGGTCGATGCGGTGGCGATGCGCTGGACGCTGTCGCGTACCTCGTCGTTGGCGAGGGGTACCGAGGCGCCCATCTGGAGGGCGAGGACGTCGCGGTAGAAGCCGGTGAGGTCGACCAGGGCCAGATCGAGGCTGTCGCGCTGGGTACGGGTCGAGCGGCGCTTCTGCTTGTCCTGGAGTTCCTTCATGGCGCCGGCCGTGCCGCGCGGCAGCCGTCCGCCGGTGCCGGCGGCGGCGCCGAGCGCGGCGCGCAGCTCCTCGGTCTCCTTGGTGTCGACCTCCTCGGCGACCTGCTTGGCGTCCTCGCCCGCGGCGTCGATCAGCTCCTGGGCGGCCTTGAGGCAGCCGCCGATGTCGTCGACGCGGAGGGGGAGTTTCAACACGGCCGTCCGGCGGGCCCGGGCGCGCTCGTCGGTGGCGAGGCGGCGGGCCCGGCCGATGTGTCCCTGGGTGGCGCGGGCGGCCCGGCCGGCGGCCTCCGGTTCGATGCCGTCCCGGCGGACGAGGACATCGGCGACCGCGTCGACCGGCGGCGTACGCAGGGAGAGCAGGCGGCAGCGCGAGCGGATGGTGGGGAGGACGTCCTCCACGGAGGGGGCGCAGAGCAGCCAGACCGTACGGGGCGCGGGCTCCTCGACGGCCTTGAGGAGGACATTGCCGGCGCCTTCGGTGAGGCGGTCGGCGTCCTCCAGGACGATCACCTGCCAGCGGCCGCCGGACGGGGAGAGCGAGGACCGGCGGACCAGGTCGCGGGTCTCCTTGACGCCGATGGACAGCAGGTCCGTACGGACGATCTCGACATCGGCGTGGGTGCCGATCAGGGCGGTGTGGCAGCCGTCGCAGAAGCCGCAGCCGGGGCCGCCGCCGAGGGCGCGGTCCGGGCTGACGCACTGCAGGGCGGCGGCGAAGGCGCGGGCGGCGGTGGAGCGTCCGGAGCCGGGAGGGCCCGTGAACAGCCAGGCGTGTGTCATCTGGGAGGCGCCGCTGCGGTCGGCGGAGAGCTCCGGCCGCTCACCGGGCGGGGGCTCCTGCCCCGCCCGCTCCGCGGAGACCAGGGCGTCCGCATCGCGCGCGGCCGCGGCCAGCGTCGCCGTCACCCGGTCCTGGCCGACCACGTCGTCCCATACCGCCATCGCTGTCCGCCGTTCCTGTGCCGATCCCGTGCTGCCCGTGCCGCGCGGTGTGCGGGTGCGCCCGGCCTCGCACACCGCGCAGCGCTCCGCGCCTGACCCATTGTGGTGCAACCCACTGACAAACGAATCCGGAAGCCGGCGCCGGGTGGCCGGACGCCCCCTCCGGAAACGGAGAACGGCCGTGGCCGCAGCTTTTCCGCTGCGGCCACGGCCGTTCGTACGGGGGCGTCCCGGCCGGCTAGCCGCGCCGTCCCTGGCCGCCGCGACGGCCGTCCTCGCCCCTGCCGTCGTCCGCTTCCTCGTCCCCGCGCGGGCCCAGCAGCTCGTCGGCGAGCGTGGGCAGATCATCCAGCGGGGTCTCCTCCGCCCATTCGGGGCGGGGGCGGCTGCGCTGCGGGATCTCCACGGGGTGGCCCGTCGCCGGGTCGATCTGCGGGAGTTCGCGGGTGCGCTCGACGCGTGACTCCGCGGGGGCGGACCGCTGTCCCGACGCCGCGCCGTTCCCGCCGGCCGCCGCGTCCGGTGTCTCCTTGCGGAACATCCACGGCGGCACGCGGTCGGCGGGGTCACCGCTGCGCCCGTCGTCACCGCGTACGTCGCCCCGTACGGGCGGCAGCACGGCGGTCTCCTCCACGTCCGCGCCGGTGTCCAGGCCGCGCCAGGGGTCCTGCGCGTCCCGCACCGGGGGCAGCACCGCCGTCTCGTCCGCCGCACGGGGGACGTCACCGCCCGGTGTCCCGGGCCGCGGCAGCGACTCCTCGGTCCGCTCGCTGTCCGAGCCGGAACCGGAGGACGGGGACGCGTCGTCGGGCGCGCTCTCGCCGAACCGCTTGCGCAGATCCGCGACGTAGGTCTCCGCCGTGGGCGCGTCGGCCGCCTTCGCCGCCTCGGCCGCTTCGGCCGCGGCCTTGGCCTCCGCCGCGGCAGCCGCCTCGGCCGCCGCCTTCCGCGCCTCCTCGGCGCGCACCAGGGCCGCCTCGGCCTTGCGCTGCTTCTCCAGGCGGCGCTCCTCGGCCTCCTTGCGCAGCCGCGCCTCCTCCTCGTGCTGCTTGCGCAGCCGCTCCTGCTCGGCCTGGCGGGCGCGTTCCTCCGCCTCGCGGCGGGCCCGCTCCGCCTCGGCGGCCTGCCGGGCCTCCTCGGCGCGCTTGCGGGCCTCCTCGGCCCGGCGGGCCTCCTCGCGCGCCCTGGCCGCCTCGGCCTCCTGGCGCTTGCGCTCTTCCTCCTCGGCGCGCAGCCGGGCGAGCTGCTCCTGGCGCTCGCGCTCCAGGCGCTCCGCCTCCGCCTTGCGCGCGGCCTCTTCCTCGGCCTTGCGGCGGGCCTCTTCCTCGGCGGCCTTACGGGCCTCGGCCTGCGCCTGGAGCTCGGTCTCGGACAGCGGGAGCACCTGGTCGAGGCGGTGCCGTACGACGGTGGTGACGGCTTCCGGTTCCTGGCCGGCGTCGACGACCAGATAGCGCGCGGGGTCGGCGGCGGCCAGGGTGAGGAAGCCGGCCCGTACCCGCTGGTGGAATTCGGCGGGCTCGGACTCCAGCCGGTCCGGTGCCTCGGTGAAGCGCTCCCGTGCGGTCTCCGGGGAGATGTCGAGCAGCACCGTCAGATGGGGGACGAGACCGTCGGTGGCCCAGCGCGAGATCCGGGCGATCTCCGTGGGGGCGAGGTTGCGCCCGGCGCCCTGGTAGGCGACCGAGGAGTCGATGTACCGGTCGGTGATGACGACCGCGCCGCGCTCCAGGGCCGGCCGGATGACGCTGCTGACGTGCTCGGCCCGGTCGGCGGCGAACATCAGCGCCTCCGCACGGTCCGAGAGCCCGGACGTCGAGACGTCCAGGATGATCGAGCGCAGCCGCTTGCCGATGGCGGTGGCGCCCGGCTCGCGGGTCACCACGACCTCGTGGCCCTTGCCGCGGATCCACTCCGCGAGCGCCTCGACCTGGGTGGACTTGCCGGCGCCGTCGCCGCCCTCCAGGGCGATGAAGAAGCCGGTGGGGGCGGGCGCCTGCGCCGGGTCGCCGCCGCGCAGCGCCTCTCGCAGATCACGCCGCAGCGGTACGCCCTGCCGGTCGTCGACCTTGCCGAGCACCAGCGCGGCGACCGGCAGCAGCAGCGCACCGGCCAGCATCAGGGTGTAGGCGGCGCCGCCGTACGCGAAGCTGAAGGGGCCGTCGCCGACGTGGTGCGGGCCGATGACGGCCGCGAGCAGCGGCGCGACGATGGCGGCCAGCGCGATGGAGAGCCGGACGACGGCGTGCAGATGCTCGGTCGTACGGGCGGTGCGGGATTCCTCGGACTCCTGGTCCAGCAGGACGTGCCCCGTATTGGCGGCGATGCCGGCGCTGATACCGGCCAGCAGCGCGAGCACCAGCACCGTCGTCGGGTCCGGGACCAGGCCCATGGCCAGCAGCGCGAGACCGGTGGCGGCCACCGCGAGGGCGAGCAGCCGGCGCCGGGAGAGCGTGGGCAGCACCCGCTGGGCGCCGCGGATGCCGACGGCCGTGCCGCCGGTCAGCGCCAGCACCAGCAGCGCGAAGGCGGCCGGCCCGCCGGCCAGGTCGTAGCCGTGCAGGACGGCGAGCGAGACGGCCGCGGCGAGGGCTGCGGCCACCGCGGCGCAGGCCGCCACCAGCAGCGGGATCGCACCCGTACGGCCCTTGTCGACGGCCGGGCGGGCGGTGCCGTCCTCCGGCTTCTCGCCCTGGACCGGCTGTCCGGTTTTCGCTCCTGCGGCCTTGGGCCGGCGCAGTCCCTCCAGAGGGGAGCGCGGCCGCGGCGTCGGCACACCGGGGAACTCGATGAAGTAGAGGATCGATACGGAGGCGGCGAACAGCCCGGCGGCGACATACGAGCCGAGCGCGGCCTGGTGGAGGTGGAACCAGTCGATGCCGGTGCCCAGCAGCTTGCTGATGAGGGTGACGACCACCAGGGCGGCGGCCGCGATCGGCAGCGAGACGAAGGCGGTGCGCAGCGAGAGGCGGCGCAGGGCGTCCATGTTGTCGGGCAGCGGGCGGACCGCGGCGCCCTCGGGGGGCGGGGTGGGCAGCAGCCCGGGTGCGGCGCTCTCCCGTGCGACGGTCCAGAAGCGTTCGGCGACACCGGTGACGAAGACCGTGACCAGCAGCCAGGCCAGTGCGTCGTCCGGCGTCCAGTCGATCCAGAGGGGCGCGATGACCAGCAGCGCGAGCCGCAGCACATCCGCGCCGATCATCGTCCAGCGCCGGTCCAGCGGCCCGGCGGGCGCCGTCAGCGCGGACAGCGGGCCCAGCAGGACGGCTCCGAAGAGCAGCATCGCCAGCATCCGGGCCGCGAAGACCGCGGTGACCGCGAGGGCGGCTCCCCGATAACCGCCGCCGAAGACGGCTTCGCCGCCCAGGGGGACGTACAGCGCCGCCTGCAGGGCGAGCAGTACGAGGACAAGCATGGACAGGGCATCGCCGATGCCCCCGACAAATTGGGCGCTCCACAGTCGCTTCAGTGGGGGGAAGCGGAGCAGGGCTCGCACGGCGCGCTCGCGGGAATCCGCCGCTAGGGCGCCTGAAGTGGGGGTCACGACCGTTGGCTGCTCGGCACGCGTCATCTCGCCAGCCTATCGATACGGCGCGGAGCGTCGAGCGCCTGCCCGAACAAAGGGGCGGGCCCGACGGAACGTGTCCGTCTTGCCCGCCCTTGTCCTGCGGCTTTGCCGGCCGGAACCGGCCGGTGCCGCCTCAGTCCTCGGCCGACGCCGCCGTCTTCTTGGCCGCCGCCGTCTTCGCGGTGGTCTTCTTGGCGGTGGTCTTCTTGGCGGTCGTCTTCTTCGCCGTGGTCGTCTTCTTCGCCGCGGTCTTCTTGGCGGCCGTCTTCTTCGCGGCCGTCTTCTTGGCCGGCGCCTTCTTGGCCGCCTTCTTCGCGGTCTTCTTCGCCGGCCCCTTGGCGCGCTTCTCCGCGAGCAGCTCGTAGCCCCGCTCGGCGGTGACCGTCTCGACGTCGTCGTCCCGCCGCAGCGTCGCGTTGGTCTCGCCGTCGGTGACATACGCACCGAACCGGCCGTCCTTGACCACCACCGGCTTGCCGCTCACCGGGTCCGTCCCCAGCTCCTTGAGCGGCGGCTTGGCGGCGGCCCGCCCGCGCTGCTTGGGCTGGGCGTAGATCGCCAGCGCCTCGTCGACGGTGATCGAGAAGAGCTGCTCCTCGCTCTCCAGGGAGCGCGAGTCGGTGCCCTTCTTGAGGTACGGGCCGTAGCGGCCGTTCTGCGCGGTGATCTCCACGCCCTCGGGGTCCTTGCCGACGACGCGCGGCAGCGACATCAGCTTGAGCGCGTCCTCCAGCGTCACCGTGTCCAGGGACATCGACTTGAAGAGCGAGGCGGTACGCGGCTTGACCGCGTTCTTGCCGGTCTTCGGGGTGCCCTCGGGCAGGATCTCGGTGACGTACGGGCCGTAGCGGCCGTCCTTGGCGACGATCTGGTGGCCGCTGTCCGGGTCCATGCCCAGCTCGAAGTCGCCGCTCGGCTTGGCGAGCAGCTCCTCCGCGTACTCCACGGTCAGTTCGTCGGGCGCCAGGTCGTCGGGGACGTCGGCGCGCTGGTGGCCCTCGGCGTCCTTCTCCCCGCGCTCCACATACGGGCCGTAGCGGCCGACGCGCAGCTTGATGTCCTCGCTGACCGGGAAGGACGAGATCTCCCGGGCGTCGATCGCGCCCAGGTCCTCGACCAGTTCCTTGAGCCCGCCGAGGTGGTCGCCGTCGCCGTTGCCGGCGTCCGCGGCACCGCCCTCGCCGTGGCCCTGACCGAAGTAGAAGCGCCGCAGCCACGGCACGGACTGCGCCTCACCGCGGGCGATGCGGTCGAGGTCGTCCTCCATCTTGGCGGTGAAGCTGTAGTCGACCAGCCGGCCGAAGTGCTTCTCCAGGAGGTTGACCACCGCGAAGGACAGGAAGGACGGGACGAGCGCGGTGCCCTTCTTGAAGACATAGCCGCGGTCGAGGATCGTGCCGATGATCGACGCATAGGTCGACGGGCGGCCGATCTCGCGCTCTTCCAGCTCCTTGACCAGCGTGGCCTCGGTGTAGCGGGCGGGCGGCTTGGTGGCGTGCCCGTCGGCGGTGATCTCCTGCGCGGCCAGCGCATCGCCCTCGGCGACCTGCGGCAGCCGGCGCTCGCGGTCGTCGAGCTCGGCGTTGGGGTCGTCGGCGCCCTCCACATAGGCCTTGAGGAAGCCGTGGAAGGTGATGGTCTTGCCGGACGCGCTGAACTCGGCGTCCCGGCCGTCGGCGGCCCGGCCACCAATCTTGACGGTGACGGAGTTACCGGTCGCGTCCTTCATCTGGGAGGCGACCGTCCGCTTCCAGATCAGCTCGTAGAGCTTGAACTGGTCGCCGGTCAGACCGGTCTCGGCCGGGGTGCGGAAGCGGTCGCCGGAGGGGCGGATCGCCTCGTGCGCCTCCTGGGCGTTCTTGACCTTGCCGGCGTAGGTGCGCGGCTTGTCCGGCAGGTAGTTCGCGCCGTACAGATGCGTCACCTGCGCCCGGGCCGCGGCGACCGCGGTGTCCGAGAGCGTGGTGGAGTCCGTACGCATATAGGTGATGAAGCCGTTCTCGTACAGCTTCTGGGCCACCTGCATGGTGGCCTTGGCGCCGAAGCCGAGCTTGCGGCTGGCCTCCTGCTGGAGGGTGGTCGTACGGAACGGGGCGTACGGCGAGCGGCGGTAGGGCTTGGACTCGACCGAGCGCACCGCGAAGTCGGTGTTCTCCAGGGCGGCGGCGAGCGCGCGGGCGTTCGCCTCGTCCAGATGGAGCACATCGTTCTTGAGCTGCCCGTTGGGACCGAAGTCGCGGCCCTGGGCGATACGGCGGCCGTCGACGGTGTTCAGCCGTGCGGTCAGCGTCGAGGGGTCGCTGGCGTCACCGGCCCGGCCGGTGGCGAAGGTGCCGGTCAGGTCCCAGTACTCGGCGGAGCGGAAGGCGATGCGCTCGCGCTCCCGCTCGACGACGAGACGGGTCGCGACGGACTGCACCCGGCCGGCCGACAGCCGGGGCATGACCTTCTTCCACAGGACCGGCGAGACCTCGTAGCCGTAGAGGCGGTCGAGGATCCGGCGGGTTTCCTGGGCGTCGACCAGCTTCTGGTTCAGATCGCGCGGATTGGCGACGGCCTCGCGGATCGCGTCCTTGGTGATCTCGTGGAAGACCATCCGGTGGACGGGGACCTTGGGCTTGAGGATCTCCTGGAGGTGCCAGGCGATGGCCTCGCCCTCGCGGTCCTCATCTGTGGCGAGGTAGAGCTCGTCGGACTCGGCCAGCAGCTCCTTGAGCTTCTTGACCTGGTCCTTCTTGTCACTGTTGACGACGTAGATCGGCTGGAAGTCGGCGTCGACGTTCACGCCGAGGCGGGCCCAGGGCTCGCCCTTGTACTTCGCCGGGACCTCTGCGGCGCCGTTGGGCAGATCGCGGATGTGTCCGACGCTGGCCTCGACCACGTAGCCAGGGCCGAGGTAGCCCTTGATCGTCTTCGCCTTGGCAGGCGACTCGACGATGACGAGTCGGCGGCCGCCGCCGTCTGTGGTCTCGCTGGTCGGGGACAACTTCGCTCTTCTCTCCGGTCGACGCTGGGAATGCTCCCCGGCCGGACGCCGGGACGCACTGCGGTGACGCTTGACGCTGCGGAGTGTGACGGTACCTCCCGGCCCCGTGTCAAACGGAAAAACCCCGCAACGCCACTCGAACGGTAACCCGACTACATGCCTTCATGCCGCCCGGACCGCATCAGGCGCCCGCCACGGGCCCCGGAGGCGACGTTATGGATCATGACGGGGCCGTCCCGCACCCCGGTGTCCACGCCGGCCGTTCCCCGCGGGCCGCAGCCGCGGCACCTTCGGTGATCTCACACAGTGACGATCCCCGGCGGTTCCTCGCTCGCCCGGGGCCGCGCACCGCACCGTCCGCCGGCCGGCGACTGTCACAAGGCGGCGCCGGATGCCGTCATTGCCTTGATACAGCACGTGACCGGGCTGGCAGGATGGACACGGCACGGCTCGCCGTTCGAGCCGAGTACTGCCGTCATCACGCACTCTCGGGGGGAACACCACCCATGGCGAACCAGTACCCCGGACCGCCTCCGGAACAGCCGCCCGGCGGGCCCGGCCAGAACCCTTATGCCGCACCGGAGAGCGGTCAGCCCGCCGACCCCGGTTACGGCTATCCGCAGGGCGGCCGCCCCGGGGAGCCGGGATACGGCTATCCGCAGGCCGGCACTTCGCCTCAGCCCGCTTACGGCTATCCGCAGGACGCCGCGCAGCCGGCGCCCCCGCCCGCTTTCCCGCCGGGCGCGCCGCCGCAGCCGGCGCCCGGCGGTTTCCAGCCCGGGGCCCAGCCCGGCGGGATGTCGCTGTCGCTCGGCGACATCGCGGTGAGCGGCGACACGATCATGACGCCGGCCGGGCCGATGCCGCTCAAGGGCGCGGTGTGGACGGCCACCGATATGTCGCGGACGGAGGAGAAGATGCCGACGCACGCGGTCGTGCTCGCCATCGTCTTCTTCCTCTTCTGTCTGCTCGGTCTGCTCTTCCTCCTGATGAAGGAGCGGGTGACGACCGGGTTCGTGCAGGTCACGGTGAACAGCGGCGGCCGGCACCACTCCACGATGATCCCGGTGCAGTCGCGCGAGCAGGTGATGTGGGTGCTCAACCAGGTCAACTACGCCCGGTCGCTGAGCGTGTGAGCACCGGGGAGTCCTGGGGTCCCGCCGAGCCCGCGGGACCCACCGGGGCATCGGTGCGGACCCGCACCCTCCGGCGGGCGTCGGTCATGCTCGGCGTCGGTGCGGCGGCCGCCGTCTATCTCTGGCACACCGATCCCCACCAGCCCGGGCAGCTGCTGATCCCCTGCCCCTTCAAATGGGCCACCGGGCTGTTGTGCCCGCTGTGCGGCGGGACCCGGATGGCGTACGACCTGATGCACGGCGAGGTCGTGACGGCCTTCCACGACAACGCCGTGCTGCTCGCCCTGGGCGGGCCGGCCGTGGCGTACGCCGTCGGGCGCTGGCTGGTCGCCGGCCTCCGCGGGCGGGTCCACCGCCCGCGGCTGTCGGGCCGCGGCAATGCCGTGGTGCTCGGCATCGCCGCGGTGTGGATGCTCGCCCGCAATCTCGTCGGCTGAGTACGTCCGACGGTCCGGCCGCGGTCCGGACCGTCCGGCGTCAGCGCGTCAGCGCGTCAGCACCTCAGCGCACGGTGACCGTGACCACCGGCGAGACGGTGCTGCCGGTCGCCATGCGGAGCTGGTTGACGCCCTTGATGCCGAGCTTGACGCGGACCGCGTACGCACCGCTGCTGTTGACCGGCGTCTGCGCGGGCAGCGAGACCCACTTCGCGCCCTGCTTCTGCTGGACGGTGAGCTTGGTGCCGGCCTTGATGCCCTTGGCGACGCCGGTGATCCGGAACTGCTCCCAGGCCTTGACCGTGGTCGCACTCGCCTTGGCCGTCAGGGTGGCGGCGGCCGGTGCGGTGGCCACGACCGGCGAGGGCGAGTGCAGGTCCTGCGGTGCGGCGAAGGCCGCGGCCGAGCCACCGGCCAGCAGGGAGACGGCGATGGCGCCGACGGCGGCGTAGCGAAGTGCACGGTTCATAGGGCTTCCTCACTGCGGGGGCCGGCCCGTTGGGCGACCGGCCTGTTGGTGACCTTCACTGAGGAACATGCCCTGACGGCACCGGAAAGTTCCCGCGTACCGGCACACACCGGCCATTTATGGCAGAACTGGCCGGAAGTGAACGTAGCGCCTTCCGGCGGCAGTTGAGGACGGCGCCCCGCCAACGATGGTGACGAACCGATGGGCGACGGAACAACAGGACGACGCCTGCGGCTACAACGCCGCCAGCAGCCAGCAGCCCGTGGCCAGGAACACCACCCCGGACAGCAGTGCCGTCACGGTGGCGACCGGACGGCTGACACCGTCGGCGACCGGGGAACCGGTCCGCGCGCACACGCCCGTCCACACCAGAAGTCCGGCGCCGAACAGCGCGAACGCCACACCGGCGAATGCCTCGGGTCCACTCTCCACGCGGGCAGCCTGGCACCCCGGGGCGGCATCCCGGCGAACGCCGGATGAACGGCGTCCGCATGTCGCCCGCCGCTCCCCCGTCCGCCTCAGCCGTCCGCGGCCACCGGCTCCAGGAACCCCTGCTCGACCAGCATCCGGATCGAGGCCGGGGTGCGGTCCCGCAGCAGGACCGGGTCCTCGCCGACGAGTTGGGCGATGGCGTCCAGAATCCGCCCGGCGGGCAGTGAGCCGTCGCACACCCCGGCGAAGCCGGCGCCGACCGTGTCCACCTTCGTGGCCCGCCGCATACCGCGGTGCTGACGCAGCACCACATGCTCCGGGTCCTCCGCCCCGGGCAGCCCGACCTGCTCCTGGACCACCTCGTCGGCGAGCCGGAAATGGCCGGCCAGCAGCGCCGCGTCGTCCGTGGCCCGTAGATAGTCCTGGCGGTCGAAGTGCCGTACGACCGACTCCCCCAGCGGCTGCTCGACCGGGTGCGGCCACTCCTCGACCGTGATGGAGGGGGTGTCCGAACCGGACTTGCGCAGCGTGATCCATCCAAAGCCGATGGCCTTGGTCTTGCGCGCCTCGAACTCGTCGAGCCAGGCGTCGTAGCGCGCGGTGTACGCCTCCTCGCCCGCCCGGTGATCGCCCGCGTCGCGCAGCCACAGCTCGGCGTACTGGGTGATGTCCTGGACCTCGCGCTGCACGATCCAGGCGTCGCAGCCGCGCGGCACCCAGGACCGCAGCCGGTCGTGCCACTCCTCGCCCGCCACATGCTGCCAATTGGCCAGCAGCTGGCAGTAGCCGCCGTCGTTGAGATGCGCGGCGGACTGCTGGACGAGCGTCCGGCACAGGTCGTCGCCGCCCATACCGCCGTCCCGGTAGGTGAGGCGGGCGCCCGGCGAGATCACGAAAGGCGGGTTGGACACGATCAGGTCGTACGTCTCGTCACCGACCGGCTCGAACAGCGAGCCCTCCCGCAGGTCCGCCGCCTCCGCCCCGGAGAGCGCCAGCGTCAGCGCGGCGACCCGCAGCGCCCGGGGGTTGAGGTCGGTGGCCGTGACGCGCGTGGCGTGCTGGGCGGCATGCAGCGCCTGGATGCCGGAGCCCGTACCGAGGTCGAGCGCCTTGGCGACCGGCCGGCGCACGGTGAGCCCGGCCAGGGTCGTGGACGCACCGCCGACGCCGAGCACCAGCTGTGCCCGGTCCGCCTCCCCGACGCCCCGGATACCGCCGGCCCCGCCGACCGCGCAGCCCAGGTCGGAGACGATCCACCAGTCCTGCCCCTCGGGGCCGCCGTACGGGCGCACGTCCACACTGGCGCGCAGCTCGTCGCCGTCCTGCACCAGCCAGCCGTCGGTGAGGCAGTCCGCGACCGGCAGCGCGGTCTGCGCCTGCCGCAGCTCCACCGGGCGCTGCAGCAGGAACAGCCGCACCAGGGTCTCCAGCGGGCTGTCGCCGCGCGTCGCCCGCAGCGCGGGGACGGTCTCACTGCGGGCCAGCGCGGCATAGGCGGGCGCGCCGAGCAGCTCCAGCAGCCCGTCGGCGGTGAAGGCGGCGGCCAGCAGCGCCTCGCGCAGCCGGGCCGTGCGGGCGTTGCTCTCGGGGTCCTGGGCATCTGCGGTGGGGAGGTGCGTACTCACGCCCACCATTGTCGGCCCTGCCACTGACAAACGGCGACGGCCCGGCGCCACGCCCTTCCCGGGCGCGTCGCCGGGCCGTCGGAGCCGTTGCCGGTTCGCGGATGCCGCGGCTCACCGGCTGGGCCGGCTCCCCTGGCCGCTACGACTTAGGGGACTGTGTGGGCGCCGGGGCACCGGACGCGGCGGGGTTCTGGCAGCCCTTCTGGGCGGCCATCGCCGTGCCGACGTCACCGGCCTCGAGGTTCTTGAAGGCTGCCTCGCTCTGCTTGTTGAGCTTGTTGATGCCGCTGGAGAGGTCGCGCAGACCGTCCGCGAACTTGAGCTTGTCCTTGGTGTCGAGGCTGTCGACCTGCTTCTGGAGGTCCGCATAGCCCTTGGAGAGCGAGTTGAGCTCCTTGACGGCGTTCTGCTGGGCCTGCTTGCCCTGGTCGGTCGGCGGGGGACCGGCCTTCTCCAGGGACTTGGCCAGCGAGGCGTAGGCGCTGGAAATCTTCTGGAAGGCGGCCGAGTCGGTCTGCTGGACCTTTTTGGAGTCCGTGCTGCCGTTGTCGGCCGTCTGCATGGCGCCGTTGGCGTCCTGGATCTTCTTGAACTGAGCCTGCGCAGGGTCGCAGAAACTCTTCGCCCAGTCATTGAGCTTCTTGTTGCTGTCGTCGCTGCAGCCGGTCAGCGCGAGCACCAGTGCGGCACCGCCGGACAGTGCAGCCACAAGCTTCTTGTTCACCGGATTGGTCCCTTCCATGGCTCTCGGCCCCGGAACATACACGTCCAAACGGCCTGGGCGACCGGTCGGGCATCCCGCCCTGCCCTCATTGCAGCCATTTGCACCAAGGACCGCAGGGCCACCCGGGCACGCGGAGGGCGGGTGGCCGGCGCCTGCAAAATACGCCGTCCACCCGCCCAGTTGAGCGGTCCGCGAGCCCTGTTGGTGGTCCTTTGCGGCTAGGACGCCACCGCCGTCTTGGCTGACTTGGCGATGGTTTCCGGATCTTCGGAGTTGTCTTCGTCACCCACGGCGATTCCGCGCCGCTTGGAGACGTAGACCGCACCGACGATGACGGCGATCGCCAGCACCGAGACCACGAGCCGGACGCCGGTGCTCTTGTCCTGGCCGTATGAGAACTTGACCACAGCAGGTGCGATCAGGAGCGCCACCAGGTTCATGACCTTCAGCAGCGGGTTGATCGCCGGGCCGGCGGTGTCCTTGAACGGGTCACCGACGGTGTCGCCGATGACCGTCGCGGCATGCGCCTCGCTGCCCTTGCCGCCGTGGTGCCCGTCCTCGACCAGCTTCTTGGCGTTGTCCCACGCGCCACCGGAGTTGGCGAGGAAGACCGCCATCAGCGTGCCGGTGCCGATCGCACCCGCCAGGAACGAGCCGAGCGCGCCGACGCCGAGCGAGAAGCCGACCGCGATCGGGGTGAGCACGGCCAGCAGCCCGGGAGTGGCCAGCTCACGCAGCGCGTCCTTGGTGCAGATGTCCACGACCCGCCCGTACTCGGGCTTCTCGCTGTAGTCCATGATCCCGGGGTGCTCCCGGAACTGCCGGCGCACCTCGAAGACCACCGCTCCCGCCGACCGCGACACCGCGTTGATCGCCAGCCCGGAGAACAGGAAGACGACCGAGGCGCCGAGGATCAGCCCGACGAGGTTGTTGGGCTGCGAGATGTCCAGGCTGAGGCCCATCCCGGAGGCGGCGTTGCCGACCTCCCGTACGGCGGTGGCGATCGCGTCCCGGTACGAGCCGAAGAGCGCGGCCGCGGCCAGTACGGCCGTCGCGATGGCGATGCCCTTGGTGATGGCCTTGGTCGTGTTGCCGACCGCGTCCAGGTCGGTGAGCACCTGCGCGCCGTCACCGGTGACATCGCCGGACATCTCGGCGATGCCCTGCGCGTTGTCGGAGACCGGACCGAAGGTGTCCATCGCCACGATCACGCCGACGGTGGTCAGCAGACCGGTACCGGCGAGCGCCACCGCGAACAGCGCCAGCATGATGGAGGCGCCGCCCAGCAGGAACGCTCCGTAGACGGCCAGGCCGATCAGCACCGCCGAGTAGACGGCCGACTCCAGGCCGATCGAGATACCGGAGAGCACGACGGTGGCCGGGCCGGTCAGCGAGGTCTTCCCGATGTCCCGCACGGGCCGCCGGTTGGTCTCGGTGAAGTAGCCGGTCAGCTGCTGGATCAGCGCGGCCAGCACGATGCCGATGGCGACCGCCACCAGCGCCAGCATCCGCGGGTCGCCGCTGGTGCTCAGGATCTCGACGTCGGTGACGCCCTTCAGGCCCTGGTAGCTGGACGGCAGGTAGGCGAACACGGCGACGGCCACCAGGACCAGCGAGATGCCCGCGGAGATGAAGAAGCCGCGGTTGATGGCCGTCATGCCGCTGCGGTCGCTGCGCCGGGGCGCGACCACGAAGATGCCGATCATCGCGGTGAGCACACCGATGGCCGGAACCAGCAGCGGGAAGGCGAGCCCGGCGTCGCCGAAGGCCGCCATGCCCAGGATGAGCGCGGCAACCAGGGTCACCGCGTACGACTCGAAGAGGTCGGCGGCCATACCCGCGCAGTCACCGACGTTGTCGCCCACGTTGTCCGCGATGGTCGCGGCGTTGCGCGGGTCGTCCTCGGGGATGCCCTGCTCGACCTTCCCGACGAGGTCGGCGCCGACGTCCGCGGCCTTGGTGAAGATGCCGCCGCCGACCCTCATGAACATCGCGATCAGCGCGGCGCCGAGGCCGAAGCCCTCCAGCACCTTGGGCGCGTCGACCGCGTACACGAGCACCACGCAGGAGGCACCGAGCAGGCCCAGCCCCACGGTGAACATTCCGACGACGCCACCGGTACGGAATGCGATCTTCATGGCCTTGTGAGAGACGGCCGTAAGATCCCTTTCCCGGGTATCGCCCTCTTGCGGAGTGGCTTCCCGGGCGGCCGCCGCAACGCGCACATTGCTGCGTACGGCGAGCCACATGCCGATATAGCCGGTGGCCGCCGAGAATCCGGCGCCGATCAAGAAGAAGGCGCTGCGTCCGGCGCGCTGCGTCCAATCGTCCGCAGGCAGCAGCATGAGCAGGAAGAACACCACGACGGCGAATACGCCGAGAGTCCGCAACTGCCGTGCCAGGTAGGCATTTGCGCCTTCCTGCACGGCCGCCGCGATCTTCTTCATACTGTCGGTTCCCTCACCGGCCGCGAGCACTTGGCGGACCAGCACCGCCGCGACTGCCAGCGCCGCCAGGGCGACCGCGGCGATCACCAGCACGATGACGCGGTTGCCCGCCGTAAGTGACGGCCCGGCCAGAAAAGTGGGGGTGTCAAGCAACTGAGGGGTGTAAGGCCCCGCCATTCGTCCTCCTTGACGTTTGGCACATGGGCGCGCGGAAGCACGCTCAGGCGTCCTGAGCAAGATGTGGACGGATTGTAGGGAGCCGCGGTTGATCAAAACAGTACGCGTCAAAGGGAATTCGCCGGTAGCGGCGAAGATCAAAAGGCCGACGCGCTACGGAATTCGCCCGGACGAAGGAAAGCAGCGAATTCGCTGACCACTGCCCGATGATCTCTCTGTCGTACTGATCGCCCGTGGATCGCCCGCTGATCGCCGCTGCTCAAGGACGCCGCCCCGGAGCCCGGGCCGATTGAGGCGTGCGGGACACCGGAGAGAATTGTTCCACCCCACTACGGCCGAACGGGTGACCCGGGGCGCGCGGACCGCTCCCCGCCACCCGATGAAGAGCCGTCAGATCGAGTCCGGATCGCAACGCATGAGACGGGAGCGGAGACCAGGGCCGGCCGGTAGGGCTCCCCGGTTCGTGCCCGGTGATGACGGTCCGGGGCACCGTCGGGTCGCGCAGTCACACGGGGTGCACGGGGTGCACGGGGTGCACTGGGTGCACAGGACGCACGGGGCGACACACGTCGGCGTGCACGGGGTCAGGGCCATCAAGGGCGCCCCGGAGCCATCACAGGGCCGGAGCCCGGTAGAACGCCGTATGGACGCCTCTCCGGCGACCTCACGGCCGGGCCGGCGCCACTGCCGTGACCGAGCCCGCCACAGCCGCCGTCAGCGCCCTGGGGGCATAGGTGCGTGGAGAGTCTGAGGTGTCAGTGCGTGGAGAGTCCGGGGCGTCAGTGCGTGGAGAGTCCGGGGCGTCAGTGCGTGGAGAGTCCGGGGACGTGACGGCTCGTGCCGCGTCACCTACGGACAGCGCGGCTCGGAGGCGTCCCGCTGACGGGCCACCGGAGCGCTACGGCAGGACCGCAGCCGTCGTGGTGGGCCAGGTCATGCGGATCAGTCCGCCGTCCTTGCCGGCGGTCACCTCGACATCGTCGACCAGCCCGCTGATCACGGCGAGGCCCATCTCGTCCTCGCCTTCGGCATCGCTCTCCGCGACGCCCTCGGCCTCGTCGGCGCCGCGCGCCGAACCGGAGTCGCCGGTCACCCCGTCGCCCACCTCGATCGAGAACTTCTTCTCGTCCTCGATCAGCAGCACCCGCACCGGAGCCGCGATCTCATGGCTCTCGTGCAGGCCCACGGCACGGCTGCACGCCTCACCGACGGCGAGCCGCACCTCGTCCAGCACGGCCTCGTCCACCCCCGCGCGCCGTGCCACGGCAGCCGCGACCAGACGCGCGGTGCGGACATGCTCGGGAAGGGCGCTGAAGCGAAGTTCGACGGTGGCCATGCCATCCCCCTCGTTATGCGGGCGTGCGACGCAGGGGGCCGGACCTCCGTCCGGTACCCCCCACTTCTTCCTCCCCCCGCGCCTGGTGGCGCGGGGGACCGGCAAAACCGTCAGTCAGTCGCCGAGACGGCTTCCTCGACCGAGGTGTGAATCGGAAACACCTTGGTCAGTCCGGTGATACGGAAGATCTTGAGAATGCGCTCCTGGTTGCAGACCAGGCGCAGCGAGCCCTCATGGGCACGCACCCGCTTGAGCCCGCCGACCAGCACGCCGAGCCCAGTGGAGTCCAGGAAGTCGACACGTTCCATGTCCACCACGAGGTGGTAGCTTCCGTCGTTCACAAGCTCGACCAGCTGCTCCCGCAGCTTGGGCGCGGTGTATACATCAATCTCGCCACCGACCTCGACGACCGTACGGTCGCCAACGGTCCGGGTCGACAGGGACAGGTCCACGGATCCTCCAGCACCTTGCTATCGAGCGGTCGCCCCCCTGGGGCCTCCCCACCGAAGGTAGGGGCGGATCTGGCAGCCGCGATGGCATTCAATCACTTACCAGTAGGCGTGCACGACGCCCTTTAAGCATTGTCCGTCACTCCGGTGACACACTCGGTGCCGATGGCCTCCAATCCAGTCCCGCCGGATGCGGGCGCGCGCCCGTCCCCAGGCATGATTCTCGAACGTCTCGCCAGGGGCGCGACCCGCGCTGCGCGCATCACTCATACGGAGCACTTGCCCCCGCGCATCGGCAGCCATGCCGACTGGCCGGAACAGATCCGGCCGGAAGTGATCGATGCCATCCGCTCGGCCGGAATCGATCGTCCCTGGGCCCACCAGGCACGGACGTCCGAACACGCACTGCGCGGCGAATCGGTCGTCGTGGCCACCGGCACCGCCTCGGGGAAGTCCCTGGCCTATCTCGCGCCGGTCCTCTCCACGCTCCTGGACGGCTCCGAGGCCCCGAACGGGAGAGGGGCCACGGCCCTGTATCTGGCCCCCACGAAGGCGCTGGCGGCCGATCAGCGGCGCGCCGTACGTGAGCTGGCCGCCCCGCTGGGCCCGGCCGTCCGGCCCGCGGTCTACGACGGCGACACCCCCGTCGAGGAGCGCGAGTGGGTCCGCCAGTACGGCAATTACGTCCTGACCAACCCCGACATGCTGCATCGCGGCATCCTGCCGTCGCACCCCCGCTGGTCCTCCTTCCTGCGGGCGCTGCGCTATGTCGTCATCGATGAATGCCACAGCTACCGCGGCGTCTTCGGCTCCCATGTCGCGCAGGTCGTCCGCCGGCTGCGCCGTATCTGCGCCCGCTACGGCTCCGAGCCGGTCTTTCTGCTCGCCTCCGCCACGGCCGCGGAGCCGGGACAGGCCGCGACCCGGCTCACCGGCCTGCCCGTGGTGGAAATCACCGAGGACACCTCGCCGCGCGGCGAGTTGGTCTTCGCGCTGTGGGAGCCGCCGCTGACCGAACTCCACGGTGAGCAGGGCGCCCCGGTCCGCCGGACCGCCACCGCGGAGAGCGCGGATCTGCTCACCGACCTCGCCGTCCAGGGCGTACGCACCGTCGCCTTCGTCCGCTCCCGGCGCGGCGCCGAACTGATCGCCCTGATCGCGCAGGAGCGGCTCGCGGAGGTGGACCGCTCGCTGCCCGGACGGGTCGCCGCCTACCGGGGCGGCTATCTGCCCGAGGAACGCCGCGCCCTGGAACGTGCCCTGCACAGCGGTGAGCTGCTCGGCCTGGCCGCCACCACCGCGCTCGAACTGGGCGTGGACGTGTCCGGGCTGGATGCCGTGGTCATCGCCGGATATCCGGGGACCCGGGCGTCCCTGTGGCAGCAGGCGGGGCGGGCGGGCCGCTCCGGGCAGGGCGCGCTCGCCGTGCTCGTGGCCCGCGACGACCCGCTGGACACCTATCTCGTCCACCACCCCGAGGCACTCTTCGACCAGCCCGTCGAGTCCACCGTCCTCGACCCCGACAACCCCTACGTGCTCGCCCCGCACCTGTGCGCGGCCGCCGCCGAACTCCCGCTCACGGCATCGGATTTCCCGCTCTTCGGGCCCGCGGCCGGCGGTCTGATGCCGCAGCTGGAGGCCGCGAGCCTGCTGCGCCGGCGCGCCAAGGCCTGGCACTGGACGCGCCGCGAGCGCGCCGCCGACCTCACCGACATCCGCGGGCAGGGCGGCTCGCCGGTACAGATCGTGGAGGCCGGTACCGGGCGGCTGCTGGGCACCGTGGATGCCGCCGCCGCGCACACCGCCGTCCACGACGGCGCGGTCCACCTCCACCAGGGCCGTACCTACGTCGTGCAGCAACTCGACCTCGCCGACGATGTGGCGCTCGTCGAGGAGGCCAGCCCGCCCTACTCCACGACCGCCCGCGACACCACCGCGATCTCCATCCTCGACACCGACACCGAGATCCCCTGGGGCGATGCCCGGCTGTGCTTCGGGTCCGTCGAGGTCACCAATCAGGTCGTCTCCTTCCTGCGCCGCAAGCTGATCACCGGCGAGGTCCTGGGCGAGACCAAGCTCGATCTGCCGCCCCGTACGCTGCGCACCCGCGCGGTGTGGTGGACGGTCACCGAGGACCAACTCGACGCCGCCCGCGTCAATCCCGAGCAGCTGGGCGGTGCCCTGCACGCCGCGGAACACGCCTCCATCGGCATGCTGCCGCTCTTCGCCACCTGCGACCGCTGGGACATCGGCGGCGTCTCCGTGCCCCTCCACCCGGACACCCTCCTGCCGACCGTCTTCGTCTACGACGGCCACCCGGGCGGCGCCGGATTCGCCGAGCGCGCCTTCCACACGGCCGCCGACTGGCTCACCGCCACCCGCAGCGCCATCGCGTCCTGCGAATGCGAGGCCGGCTGCCCTTCCTGCATCCAGTCGCCCAAGTGCGGCAACGGCAACGACCCGCTCCACAAGCGGGGAGCCATCCGGTTGCTGGGCGAGCTCCTGCGCGGCGCGCCGCAGGGGACGTAGCGGGGGTGCCGCCGCGGGCCGGGCGCGGACCACGGCGGCCGGGGCCGGCCCGGCTCGGGCCCTCGCCGGGTCACCGCGCCCCGGCGGCCCGGCCCGCGCCCGTACCCGGGAGGTGAACGGGCTGCTGCCCGCCTCGGCCGAGACATCCGCGACCTGCCCGGTCACCGCGCAGCGCACCAGACGGGTGTGCTGCGCGGCCGCCACCCGGCGGGCCGCCGCGCAGGCCACGGCCGGGCCCCGCAGGGCGTGATCCGCGGCGGCCAGCGCCGCCAGGTCCGCGGCGCCACCCGCCCGGTGCCGCGCCGTGACGGCCTGGCCCACACCGACCAGGGCCACGAAGACCGCGCAGAGCGCCGCCGTGGCGAAGACCGTCCAGACCGTCGCCGAGCCCTCATCGCCGCACCGTTTCCTCCGCAAGAGCCACCGCCTCCCCCATGACCTGCACCGTCAGCCGCCCCACACCGGGCAGCTCGGCCGCGACCCGTACGCGCACCAGATCGCCCTCCCGTGCCAGCGCGATCCGCGCGTCCCGTGGAGCCGCGCCCCGGGCCGCCGAGATCACCGCCGCCCGCGGCTCCGACCTCGCCGCGGCACGCGCCCCGGCCCGCGCCGCATCCACACACTCGATACGGGCGCAGACCGCCATCAGCCCCCAGACGAGCGCCGCCACCACCGCCACCAGGACGGGTATGACCACGGCCGTCTCCGCCGTCACGAACCCGGCGTCGCGCGTGCGCGGGGTGCCCCGGGCCCGCAGGCCCGGGGCACCGCGGTCAGAACTGGACATTGATCGCCCGCTCGAGCGTCGACCGCAGCAGCGCCTGCACCGGCCCGCTCGTCACGACCTTGTAGAGCACCGCGGCCAAGGCACACGCCGCGAGCGTCCCGACGGCGTACTCCGCCGTGGTCATCCCCCGGTCATCGGCCCCGATCGCGCGCAGCCCCGCCCACCACCGTCGCAACCTTCCGCCCCGAAACATGCGAACCCCCTTTGAACGGCCCTGAGAAGGGCAGCTGATCCATGACTTCTGATGAATGAATTGCTGAATGACCTTGGTGAATGGCTTTGGTGAATGGCTTCTGACCTGCCGGTTGGTCTATGGCCTCCGGCCTGGTAGGCCTCGCCCACCAGGCCCACCAGGCCCGCCTGGCCCGCCTGGCCGGTGAGCCGGTCCTTTCCATCGGTCCGGTCCTTCCGTCGGCCCGGCTCGGTCCGCCGCCCTCGCGGCGAGCTCCGGAACGCCAGCGAACGCGCTGCGCCCGCCGCTCAGTTACGTCCCAGCAAGCCGCTTGCCAGGCCGATCAGCACGGGCGCCACCCCGAGCGTCAGGAACGCCGGCAGAAAGCACGCCGACAGCGGCAGGGTGACCAGCACCCCGGCCCGTCGGGCCTGCGCGGTCGCCGCCCGGGCCTGTTCCGCCCGGAGTTCGGCGGCGATCCGGGACACCGACTCGACGGCCGGTACCCCGGATATCCCGGCGCGCTCCATGGAACGCGCCAGTCCTCCGGCGCCGGGGAGAGCGGCCAACCGTGGCCATACGACGGCTGGTTCACCGCCCAGGCGCAGTTCCGCCGCCACCTGGCGCAGCCGCTCGGCGACCGGCCCGTCGAGCGACCGGCCCACCGCCTCGGCCGATTCCCGCGGTCCGGCCCCGGCCGCGAGGCAGGCCGCCAGCAGATCGCCGGCCGGGGCCAGCTCCGCCCGTACCTCCGCGGCCGCCGAACGGACCGCCTCCGCGCCCCGTTGGCGGGCCAGATAACGATGCGCGGCGTAGCCCACGGCGAGTCCCGCGAGGACGCCCGCCATGCCACCGACGAGGATGACCACGAGGCCGGCCGCCCCCAGGGGCCCGGCCCATTCCCACGGTCGTCCGTTCCGTGCCGCGCCGTCCCGCACTGCCGCTGTGCGCCGGCGCCACCGGGCACGGGCGAACGATCCGGTCCCGGTCCCGGCCCCGTCCTTCCTGCGCCGGACCTGTCCGGCGCCCCACACTGCCGAGATCCGCTTCCGGGCGGCGCTTCCGCGGTGTGCCTCCCGCACCAGCGCCACGGCACACAGCACCGCCGTCATGGCGACGATCGCCATCCCCACCCTGTGGACAACTTCCGTGCCCATACCGATCCCCTCCCTACGCGCCTTCCGCGGCCGCGACGATCCGGGCCGTCCAGGCCACCCCGCCCCACTCCAGAAGCCCGCCGACCACCAGGCAGCCCCACCCGGCCGGGGTGTGCAGCAGCACCCTCAGTGGGTCGGCACCCAGGGCGCTGCCCATCAGGAGCCCGGCCGCGGGCAGCAGTGCGAGCATCAGCGCGGTGGCCCGGGGGCCTGCCAACTGGGCGCGCAGCTCGTCGCGTTGATCGCGCTGTGTCCTGAGCCCGGCCGCGATCCGCTCCAGCCCTGAAGCCAGCCCCGCGCCGCCCTCCACGGCCACCTGCCAGCACGCGGCCATGCCGGTCAGTCCCGCGGCCCCCGGCTGCCGTGCCGCCACCCGCAGCGCCCGGGGCACATCTCCTCCGTACCGCGCGGCCGCCAGCACCGCCGAGCCCTCCGCTCCGAGGCCCGGCGCCCCCACGGCGAGCAGGGCCTGGGCGGGCTGCCGCCCGGCCCGCAGCTCCCCCGCCACCGCCGCGCACAGCCCGATCACCGCGGCAGCCCGCCGGTCGCGCACCCGCCCCGCGCCACGGGTGACCAGCCACCGGCGGACGAGGAAGACGACACCCACGGAAGCGATCACCGGGACCACGGATCCGCCCAGCACCCCCAGCACCAGCCCCGCCGGCAGACACCAGACCTCCCGCCCGACGTCCCACCGGCGGCCGACGCTCCAACGCCGCCCCGCTTCGCCCTCGACCAGCCGCCCCGCGCACCACTTCCGCACCCCCTCGCCCCGCAGGCAGGCCCGCCATCCCCCTGGCGGGACCGCTTCTCCGCGGCCCCCGAACAGCGCCCGGGCCCGCCGCCGTACGTCCTCCGGCCGGCCACCGCCCGACCGGAGTGCGGCGCCCGCGCAGAGCAGCGCGATCACCAGCGCCATCGCGGCCACACTCACCGGGACGCACCCCCGCCTCGCTCACACAGCTCCCGCAACCGCCCCCAGCCGCGCTCCTCTTGGAAGCCGTCCGAGCCCCAGACGGCAGCCGGCACGGTCACCACGAAGCCGTCGCGGTCCCGCTCCAGGACATGGAGCTCGGCGATCCGCCGCCGCCCGGCCCGGTCGCGTACGAGATGCAGGACGACCGAGAGCGCGGCCGCCAGCTGGCTGTGCAGCGCGGCGCGGTCCAGGCCCGCGGTCGACCCCAGGGCTTCCAGCCGCGCGGGGACATCGCATGCGGCGTTGGCATGGACCGTGCCGCAGCCGCCTTCATGGCCCGTATTCAGGGCCGCCAGCAAATCCGTGACCTCCGCACCGCGCACCTCGCCGACCACCAGCCGGTCCGGGCGCATCCGCAGCGCCTGGCGTACGAGGTCCCGCAGCATCACCCGGCCGACGCCCTCCTGGTTGGCGGGCCGGGTCTCCAGCCGCACCACATGGGGATGGTCCGGCCGCAGCTCCGCGGAGTCCTCGGCAAGGACGATCCGCTCGGCCGGGCCGACCAGGCCGAGCAGGGTGCTGAGCAGAGTCGTCTTGCCGGAGCCCGTACCGCCACTGATCAGGAACGACAGCCGGGCCGCCAGCAGCGCCCGGAGCAGCCGGTCGCCGCCCGGCGGAACCGTGCCGGCCGCCACCAGCTCCGCGAGGCCGAAGGCCCGCGGCCGCAGCACCCGTAGGGACAGACAGGTCCCGGCAACGGCCACCGGGGGCAGCACGGCATGCAGCCGGGTCCCGTCCGGAAGGCGGGCGTCCACCCAAGGCCGGGCATCGTCCAGCCGCCGGCCGGCCACCGCCGCCAGCCGCTGGGCGAGTCTGCGCACCTCCGACGCGTCCCGGAAGCGGACGTCCGTACGCTCCAGCCCGCCACCGCGGTCCACCCACACCTCGTCCGGCGCGGTGACCAGGACATCCGTGACGTCGGGTGCGGCCAGCAGCGGCTCCAGCGGCCCGCTGCCCACCATCTCGGACCGCAACGCGGCCACCACGCCCAGCACTTCGGCGTCCCCCAGCAGCCGCCCCTGCTCGCGCAGCGCCACGGCCACCCGGGCGGGTGTCGGCTCCGCGCCGGCCTCGGCGAGCCGCCGGCGCACCACCTCCAGCAAGTCCTGTCCCTGGCTCATGCCCGGCCCCCGCCCCGGCCGGCCGCACGGGACGCCACCGGGAGGGCCGCAGGACCCGTCGCACCGGCTCCGGGGCCCGTGCCCCACCCGGGACCACCGCCCGGCCCCGGCGCCGCGCCAGCCGGCGGTCCGCCGCCGTCGCCCCCGCTCTCCGTCAGCCGCTCCCAGAACGCCGTACAGAATCTCGCCAGCGGTCCGCGCGCCTGCGCCCCCGGTGGCGCCCCTCGCGACAGATCGGCCAACAGGTCGGCCTCCCACGGCACTTCACCGGCCAGGGGCAGCTCCATGAGGCGGGCGATCTCGTCCGGCGGCAGGCCGTGCCCATGGCGGCCGGGAGCCCCGCGCGCCACCACACGCAGATCGCCGAGCACCTTCCGTACCCCGGCGGCCACCCGTTGCGCCGCCGCGACCGCGCGCAGCTCCGTAGGGACGAGCAGCAGACCCATGTCCACCTGGGCGAGGGCCTCCGCCACCGCGGCGTCGACCCTGCGCGGCAGGTCCACCACCACGACCCCGCCACGCCGGCGTGCCGCGGCCATGACCGCGCGCATGGCCGCGGGCGGGATGCTGACATCGGAGCCCCGGTCCCAGCTGAGGACCCGGAGCGAGTGCAGCCGCGGCAGTGACTCGGCCAGTGCGCCGCAGGCCACCCGGCCCCGTGATTCGGCGAAGGCGGGCCAGCGCAGCCCCTTTTCCTTCTCGCCGCCCAGCAGGACGTCCAGCCCGCCGCCCAGCGGGTCTCCGTCGACGAGCAGCGTGCGCCGTCCCGTGCGGGCCGCGGTGACGGCCAGCGCGCCGGCCAGGGTGCTCGCTCCGGCGCCGCCGCAGCCGCCGATCACGCCGACCGTCAGGGCCGGCGGTCCGACGCCCTCGACCGCATCGGCGATCCGGTCCGCCAGCCAGCGTTCGCCGTCGGGGAGAGCCAGCACCCGCTCGGCCCCCAGGGCGACGGCCAGCCGCAGGACGGCCGGATCGTCCGCGTCCCGCCCCGTGAGGATGACGCCCGCCCGGCGTCCGGCGCCGCGCAACCGGGGCGCGCAGTCGGCGCCGATGATCACCAGGGGCGGCGCTTCCCAGTCCCCTTTACGGGCGGGCAGTCCGTGCGCCACTTCGGGCAGCGCCCCGGCCGCCGCACACAGCCGCAAAAGATCGTCGAGAAGCTTTTCGTCCTCGGTGATGATCAGCGGCCCGCACCGCTCCTCGCCGGTGTGGACCAGCCGTTCCGATGGCGTGATTCCGGCCACGTTCCGTCCCCCTATCGCTACGCAACTCGCACTCCGCGAACTCGCGGACTTTTACGTTGCAGCGATCGGGAAAATCTTGTGGATCTTGACCCGAAATTGTGGACAACTCCGCGGCTGTGAATATCCCTGTCACCTATTCCAGCGACGGGCGGCTACTTCTGGGGCCCAAGGGGGCCTTCCTCAGAGCAGCGCTTCAACTACGGTGAGTAATGGCACGGGAGCGTCGGGACAGCGGGCGCCGCGCGGGCAAGGAGAAGTGTGGATCAGCGTCCGGTGCCGGAAAATGCATCCGGACATGCGACGACCCCCGCCGGGGGGGAGAGCGGGGGTCGTCCCCACGGCCGACTCGGGGGGGGAGGAGCCGGACCGGGTTAGCACGGTCGCGAACGATCCGTGACTTCCATGGTGTACCCGAGAGCCTTCTCAGGCAAACCCACGCGCCACACCTTACGCCGAATGGTGGGCGCCTATGCTCACCCCCGTGGAAAACCACTCCGTGCCTCACTCGACTCCCCGTACTGCCGCGTTCTTCGACTTGGACAAGACCGTCATTGCTAAGTCGAGCACGCTGACCTTCAGCAAGTCGTTCTACCAAGGCGGCCTGATCAATCGGCGGGCCGTACTGCGCACTGCGTACGCCCAGTTCGTGTTCCTGGCGGGCGGCGCCGACCACGATCAGATGGAGCGGATGCGGGAATATCTCTCCTCACTGTGCCGCGGCTGGGACGTGGCCCAGGTGCGGGAGATCGTTGCCGAGACGCTGCACGATCTGATCGACCCCATCATTTATGACGAGGCGGCCTCACTCATCGAGGAGCACCATGCCGCGGGACGGGACGTCGTGATCGTCTCCACCTCGGGTGCCGAGGTCGTCGAACCGATCGGCGAACTCCTGGGCGCGGACCGGGTGGTGGCCACCCGCATGGTCGTCGGCGAGGACGGCCGCTTCACCGGAGAGGTGGAGTACTACGCCTACGGCCCGACCAAGGCGGAGGCCGTCCAGGAGCTTGCCGCGTCCGAGGGCTACGACCTCGACCGCTGCTACGCCTACAGCGATTCGGCCACCGATGTCCCGATGCTCGCGGCGGTCGGCCACCCCTTCGCCGTCAACCCGGACCGGGCGCTGCGCCGCGAGGCGGTCGCGCGGGGTTGGCCGGTTCTCTCCTTCAATCGGCCGGTCCCGCTCAAGCAGCGGCTGCCGGCACTGTCGATGCCCTCGCGGCCGGTGCTCGCCGTCATGGCCGCGGCGGGCGCGGCCATGGCCACCGCGACGCTCGTCTGGTACGCGAGCCGGAGGAAAACCACAAAGCCTCGCCTCCTTATTGGCCGGAGCGGCCGCACCGCCCGCAATGCCCGCGTTTGAAGTCAAACGTAAAGATCTGGGGCACGGGGTTCCGCTTCCCCCGCCCGAGTAGTACAAAGGACTTAACGGCCCGCGAGACCAAGGACATCCGAGAGGAACACCTTTAACGCAGGAAGTGGCCCACGGACCGATGCATGAATGCCGGGCACCCACGCGACGTCGACCCGTCGATTGCGGGCCAGCCGCACCAGGTAACCGGACGAAGATTCCGACCTGATGGGCAAATATTCGAGCACGCATGGTAACCCGGCGGACATGCCAGCGGCGGTACCACAGATTGGTACCGCCGCATCTCTTGTTCAGGGCCGAATGAAGCAATCCTTCCGGAATTCTTCGAGCGCCACCCAAAGGGTTTCGCCCGGTCGCCCCTTATGCCGCGCCGCGCTGCAGCGCCTCACAGACGGCGGTGCTCTCCCGTACACCGAGCTCCACCGCGCGTCCGCAGTGCGCGATCCACGCCGCGACGCCCTCCGGGGTGCCCGAGACATAGCCCTCCAGGGCCGCGACATACGCCGCGCGCCCCAGTTCGGCGTGCCCGACCTCGGCGGGGCAGATCGACTTCGGGTCCAGTCCGCTGCCGACCAGCACGATCCGCTCCGCGGCCCGCGCGACCAGCCCGTTACAAGTGGCGAACGGCCGCAGGGCGAGCAGCTCGCCGTGCACCACCGCCGCGGTCACCAGCGCCGGCGCCTCGCTGCCCGCGAGGAGCAGCCGCGCCAGCCCGTCCAGCCGCCCGGCGACCTCGTCGGCACCCGGCAGCGGCAGCTCGATGAGCGGTTCGTCGACCGGCTCGGCACCCAGCCGGGGCCGCCCCACCGTGTCGTCTGCCGCACGGCCGGGCTCATCGGCACTTCGGCCCGCGCCTGACGCGGCCACCAGGTGGAGCCGTGCCAGCACCCGCAGCGGCGACTGCCGCCACACACTGAGCAGCTGCCCGGCCTCGGCGGTCAGCCGCAGGGCCGCGCCGACCGTACGCGGTTCGCCCTCGACGCCGAAGTCGGTGCGGCGCCGGACCTCTTCGAGCGCCCAGTCGGCCCCCGAAAGGGCCGCGGAACCGCGCGCTCCGCGCAGCGCCGCCTCGGACGTCACCTCATTGCTGCGGCGTCGCATGACCCGGTGCCCGTAGACCCGGTCGACGCCCTTGCGTACGGAGTCCACGGAGTCGGCGACTCCCGGGAGCGAGGCCAGGGTCACGAGCGGGTCGGCGCTCGCTTGCGGGGGTTCGGGGGGCGTCCCCCGGGAGATTCCAGCCATGGGTACGACCCTACGCACCACCAGGCCGGACCCCTCGAAGGAGTGGTCTTCCTCACCCAGCTCTGTCACCCGGAGCGAGATCAAGATTACCCTTGGTGAACATGAAGATCGCTTTCGTAGGCAAGGGCGGCAGTGGCAAAACCACCCTGTCCTCCCTGTTCATCCGGCATCTCGCCGCTTCCCGGGTCCCCGTGATCGCCGTGGATGCCGACATCAACCAGCATCTGGGCGCCGCCCTCGGCCTCGACGAGGCGGAGGCCGCCGCGCTTCCCGCGATGGGTGCCCATCTGCCGCTGATCAAGGACTACTTGCGCGGCAGCAATCCCCGGATCCCGTCCTCCGAATCAATGATCAAGACCACCCCTCCTGGCGAGGGCTCGCGACTGCTGCGGGTAGGCGAGGACAACCCCGTCTACGACGCCTGCGTCCGGACGGTGGACCTCGACGGAGCCGCCGTGCGGCTGATGGCGACCGGGCCGTTCACCGAGGCCGATCTCGGTGTGGCCTGTTACCACTCCAAGGTCGGTGCCGTGGAGCTGTGCCTGAACCACCTCGTGGACGGCCGTGAGGAGTATGTCGTCGTCGATATGACGGCCGGTTCCGACTCCTTCGCCTCCGGGATGTTCACCCGCTTCGACATGACTTTCCTGGTGGCCGAGCCGACCCGTAAGGGCGTCGCCGTCTACCGCCAGTACAAGGAGTACGCACGGGACTTCGGCGTCCCCTTGAAGGTCGTGGGCAACAAGGTGCAGGGCCCGGAGGACCTGGCGTTCCTTCGTGACGAGGCCGGCGACGATCTGCTGGTGACCGTCGGCCACTCCGACTGGGTGCGTGCCATGGAGAAGGGCCGCCCGGCCCGCTTCGCCCACCTGGAGGAGGCCAACCGGCACGCCCTGGAAACGCTGCATCACACGGCCGACGCCGCCTACGGGCGCCGCGACTGGGAGCGCTACACCCGGCAGATGGTCCACTTCCACCTGAAGAACGCGGAGAGCTGGGGCAATGCGAAGACCGGGGTCGACCTCGCCGCTCAGGTCGATCCTTCCTTCGTGCTCTCCGAGGGCGCGGCCACACCACAGCCCGCCTGACCTGCCTGACCTGCCGGACGGCGCGGGCGGGCCCGGAGGGCATGGGGGAGGTACGCCGCCCAGCCGCCCTTCGGCGCCCGCCCATTCGCTTTTCGGTGTCCGCCCCGCCGGCAGCGCCCGCGAGTAAGCCGGGCCGCAGCCCGTTTTGCGTCGCGGCTGAGCAGCCGGCCCCTCATTCACGGCACCGGTGAGCGCCTTCCGAGGGGTGCATCGAAATCACCGCGCACACACCTTCCCGCACGAAGAAAAGAGCGGAAAACCACAAGACGAAAGTCACCCTGTTCACCGGATAGGGGGAAGGATTGCGGCGAATGCCTGCAAAAGCTTCTCCTTACCTTTACCTCTCATTACGGTTCATTTACCGAAGCTTGAGAGTCACCGGACCGTCACCCAACAGCGACGACCGCCGGTCGGCTCACGTCCCGCCGCAGTACACCGCCGCCCCACGATCGCGCCCCGCGCGACCGCGTCGCCCCGGAGGAGACGGGAATGTCGCAGACCGAGAAGTCGCCGCCGCAGCCGCCGCGCACACCGCACCCCACCGAAATCGCTCCCGGCCCCCGTATGCCCTCGGGGCACGGCACCCGTCCGAAGAGGGGCCGGGCCGTCCGCCGTGACCTCTCCGCCTCGGCCGTCGTCTTCCTGCTCGCCGTCCCGCTGTCCCTGGGCCTCGCCCTGGCCACCGGCGCCCCGCTCCAGGCCGGTCTGGTCTCCGCGGTCGTCGGCGGGATCGTCGCCGGTCTGCTCGGCGGCGCCCCGCTCCAGGTGACCGGCGCGGCAACCGGCCTCCTGGTGGTCACCGCCGATCTGGTGCAGCGCTACGGCTGGCGCGCCACCTGCGCCATCACGGTGCTGGCCGGACTCGCCCAACTCGCCCTGGGCGCACTGCGCGTGGCCCGTGCGGCGCTGGCCATCAGTCCGGCGATCGTGCACGGCATGCTGGCCGGCATCGGGGCCACCATCGCCCTCGGCCAGCTCCATGTGGTGCTCGGCGGCAGCCCGGACAGCTCGGCGCTCGACAACGCCGCCGCACTGCCCGGCCAGTTGGCGCACCCGCACACCGTCGCGCTGCTGATCGGCGCCGTCACCGTCGCCGTGCTCCTCGGCTGGGGACGGCTGCCGGGCCGCGTCGGGCGGTGGGCGCGGGTGCTGCCCGCCCCGCTGGCCGCCGTGCTCGCCGCGACGGCCGTCAGCGCGGGGACGGAGGTGGCGCGGGTGGAGCTGCCGTCCTGGCGGACGCCCGAACTGCCGGTACTTCCGGACGGGTCCCTTCCGGCTCTTGCCGCCGCGGTGCTGACCGTCACCCTGGTCGCGAGCATGGAGTCGCTGCTGTCGGCGCTGGCCGTGGACCGGCTGGCGGCCGAGCGGCCGGACGCTCCCACGGGGCGTGCGCGGCTCAACCGTGAGCTGGCCGGCCAGGGTGTGGCCAATACCGTCTCCGGGCTGCTGGGCGGGCTGCCGGTCTCCGGGGGCGCGATGCGCGGCTCGGCCAATGTGCGGGCGGGTGCGGTCACCCGACGCGCCACCGTGCTGCACGGCGTATGGGTGCTGCTGTGCGCGGGCCTGCTGGCCACGGCGCTGGAGATGATCCCGCTGGCCGCGCTCGCCGCACTGGTGATGATCGTCGGCGTACGGATGGTGAGCTTCGCGCACATCCGGCATGTGCAGCGGCACCGCGAATTCCCGGTGTATGCCGCCACCTTGGGCGGCGTCGTCCTCTTCGGGGTGCTCCAGGGTGTGGTGACGGGCATCGCGGTCGCGGTCTTCCTGGCGCTGCGCCGGCTGACGCACACCCGTATCACGGTCACGGAGGAGGCCGACGGCCACCGGGTGCGGGTCAGCGGGCAGTTGACGTTTCTGGCGGTGCCGCGGCTGACCCGGGCGCTGGCGCAGGTGCCGGCGCACACCGATGTCGTCGTCGAGCTGTGCGGCTCGTTCATGGATCATGCCGCCTACGAGGCGCTGCAGTCCTGGTCGGCCGCCCACCGGGCGCACGGCGGCCGGGTGACCCTCGGCGGCCGCTCGGGCCGGCCGATCGCCGCGGAGGCCGGTGCGCACTCCTGCCGGCCGTGGACGCCCTGGCGCAACCATCACTGCACCCGGCCCGCCCAGGACCGGGCGGCGGTCCCGGAGAGCAGCGGCAGCCAACTGCTGGGCGGGGTCTCCGCGTTCCAGCGCCATACGGCTCCGCTGGTGCGCGAGGAGCTGTCCCGGCTGGCGCGCGAGGGCCAGCGGCCCACCCAGCTGTTTCTGACCTGCGCCGACTCCCGGCTGGTCACCAGCATGATCACGTCCAGTGGGCCGGGCGATCTGTTCACCGTGCGCAATGTCGGCAATCTGATGCCGCCGCCCGGCTCGGACGCCTCCTGCGACTCCGTAGGGGCAGCGATCGAGTACGCGGTGGAAGTACTGCGGGTCGGCTCGATCACGGTGTGCGGGCATTCGGGGTGCGGCGCCATGGCGGCGCTGCTGGGCGCCGCCGCACCGGAAGACGCCGAGCCGACCCCGCTCGCCCGCTGGCTGCGGCACGGCCGGCCGAGCCTGGCCCGGATGCAGCGCATCGGACGGCTGGGCCGGGGCGAAGTCGCTCTCAGCGGGCGGCCGGTGGGCGACGACCAGGAGCGGCTGGCGCTCGTCAACGTCATGCAGCAGCTCGACCACCTCCGGGCACACCCGTGTGTGGCCCGCCGCGTGGCCGAGGGCACGCTCGCCCTGCACGGCATGTATTTCCATGTCGGTGAGGCCCAGGCATATGTGCTCGACGAGGCCGCCGGGCGGTTCTGCGCGGTGCGCGGCGAAGCGGCGCCGGCCACGGTCTGACCTGCGCAGCTTCCCCTCAACAGCCCTGGCACGGACCGCGAACTGATAGGTCTACACCAATATTTGTCCACAGCCCTTGTCAGGGCCCGGCGCGGGCTGATGAGCTATGACCTGGGGACACATCGGACGCCCTGGGAATGGGAGAAGTTGTGAGCAACGAAAGCCTGGCCAACCTGCTCAAGGAGGAGCGGCGGTTCACGCCGCCCGCCGATCTGGCCGCGAACGCCAACGTCACGGCTGCCGCGTACGAGCAGGCCGCGGCAGACCGGCTGGGCTTCTGGGCCGAGCAGGCCGAACGCCTGTCCTGGGAGACCCCGCCCACCCAGACCCTCGACTGGTCCAACGCGCCCTTCGCGAAGTGGTTCGCCGACGGCAAGCTCAATGTCGCCTACAACTGCGTGGACCGGCATGTGGAGAACGGCCTGGGCGACCGGGTCGCCCTCCACTTCGAGGGCGAGCCCGGCGACACCCGCGCGATCACCTACGCAGAGCTCCAGCGTGAGGTCTCCAAGGCCGCCCATGCGCTGACCGAGCTGGGTGTGCGCAGCGGCGACCGGGTCGCCATCTACCTGCCGATGATTCCGGAAGCGGTCATCGCCATGCTGGCCTGTGCGCGCCTGGGCGCCCCGCACTCCGTCGTCTTCGGCGGCTTCTCCGCGGACGCCCTGGCGACCCGTATCAATGACGCGGACGCCCGCGTGGTGATCACCGCCGACGGCGGCTACCGCCGCGGCAAGCCCTCCGCCCTCAAGCCCGCCGTCGACACCGCCCTGACCAAGCCCGGTACGGAGAACGTCCGCAGCGTCCTGGTCGTGCGCCGCACCGGCCAGGAGGACATCGACTGGCACGAGGGCCGGGACGTCTGGTGGCACGAGATCGTCGAGCGGCAGAGCGACCAGCACACGCCCGAGGCCTTCGACGCCGAGCACCCGCTGTTCATCCTCTACACCTCCGGCACGACGGGTAAGCCCAAGGGCATCCTGCACACCACCGGCGGCTACCTCACCCAGGTGTCGTACACCCACCACGCGGTCTTCGACCTGAAGCCGGAGACCGACGTCTTCTGGTGCACCGCCGACGTCGGCTGGGTGACCGGCCACTCGTACATCACCTACGGCCCGCTCTCCAACGGCGCGACCGAGGTGCTCTACGAGGGCACGCCCGACACCCCGCACCAGGGCCGCTGGTGGGAGATCGTGCAGAAGTACGGCGTGACGATCCTCTACACCGCGCCGACCGCGATCCGCGCCTGCATGAAGTGGGGCGACGACATCCCGGCGAAGTTCGACCTGTCGTCGCTGCGCGTCCTCGGATCGGTGGGCGAGCCGATCAACCCCGAGGCATGGATGTGGTACCGCAAGCACATCGGGGCCGACAAGACACCCATCGTCGATACCTGGTGGCAGACCGAGACCGGCGGGATGATGCTCAGCCCGCTGCCGGGCGTCACGGCGACCAAGCCCGGCTCGGCCCAGGTGGCACTGCCCGGTATCGCCGCGACCGTCGTGGACGACGATGCGCGCGAGGTCCCGGACGGCGCCGGCGGCTACCTCGTCCTGACCGAGCCCTGGCCGGCCATGCTCCGCACGATCTGGGGCGACGACCAGCGTTATCTCGACACGTACTGGTCGCGCTTCGAGGGCAAGTACTTCGCCGGCGACGGCGCCAAGAAGGACGACGACGGCGACATCTGGCTGCTCGGCCGGGTGGACGACGTGATGCTGGTGTCCGGCCACAACATCTCCACCACCGAGGTGGAGTCGGCGCTGGTCTCGCATCCGAAGGTGGCCGAGGCCGCGGTCGTCGGCGCCGCAGACCCGCAGACCACCCAGGCCATCTGCGCCTTCGTCATCCTGCGCGGCGGTGCGGCGGAGGACGAGGGCCTGGTCGAGGAGCTGCGCGCCCATGTCGCCCAGCAGCTCGGCCCGATCGCCAAGCCCAAGCGGATCATGCCGGTCGCGGAGCTGCCCAAGACCCGCTCCGGCAAGATCATGCGGCGGCTGCTGCGCGATGTCGCCGAGAACCGCGACCTCGGTGATGTCACCACCCTCACCGATTCCTCGGTCATGGACCTGATCCAGGCGAAGCTGCCGAGCGCGGCCAGCGAGGACTGAGCAGGACGGAAGGCGCAGGGGGCATCCGGCCGGCGCGGCCGGGTGCCCCCTTGCCGTGGGGCCTCTTGTCGTGGGCCCGGCTCGTCGTGCCCCGGCTTGTCGTGGCCCGCTTGTCGTGGCCCGGCTTACCGTGACCCGGCTCCTCGTGCCCCGGCGGCCCACCTGCCCATCAGCCACGCGCGACGGGCAACGCCCCGGCCGCGGCCCGTCCCTCTCCAGCGGCCCGACGCCCGGATTGACCGTAAAGTGAGGCCACCGGATAGCAGCTTGCACCCGCCCGGTACAGTGGGACACGCGTCAATGACACGCTAAAACTCTGGGTGCGCCGGGAAGTCTGGTCGGCAACTGCAACAGCCGTACACAGCTGCCGAAAGCCGGAGGTCACCGAGTGAGCGCGCCGAGCAACCCAACGATCAAGAAGCGTGTGCTGCGCGCATACCGCCCCGTCGAGCGCAGTGAGGCCGGCGCATGAGCGGCCCCGGAAACCGTCGCGCCCCGTTCCTCGGACGGATGTCCCTGCCCGAGCGGAACTTCATCGCGGAGGCGCTCCGCGCCGAAACCGTCGGCGGCATCCTCCTCCTCGTCGCCGCCGTAGCGGCTCTGATCTGGGCAAACACCCTCGGCGGAAGCTATGAGGCGGTCCGCGGCTTCCATCTCGGACCGGCCGCGCTGGGCCTGGACCTGTCCGTCCAGCACTGGGCCGCCAACGGGCTGCTCGCGGTCTTCTTCTTCGTCGCCGGTATCGAGCTCAAGCGCGAACTGGTCGCCGGCGAGCTCCGGGACCCCAAGGCGGCTGCGCTCCCGGTGGTCGCCGCCCTCTGCGGGATGGCGATGCCGGCGCTCGTCTACTTCGCCGTCAACAGCATCGGCGGCGGCTCGCTGCAAGGCTGGGCGGTCCCGACCGCCACCGATATCGCCTTCGCGCTCGCCGTCCTCGCCGTCATCGGAACGTCCCTGCCCGCCGCGCTGCGCGCCTTCCTGCTCACCCTCGCCGTCGTCGACGACCTCTTCGCGATCCTGATCATCGCGATCTTCTTCACCTCGAAGATCGACTTTCTGGCGCTCGGCCTCGCCGCCGCCGGCCTGGTGATCTTCTATCTGCTGCTGCGCAAGGGCGTCCGCGGCTGGTACGTCTACGTCCCGCTCGCCCTGGTCATCTGGGGCCTGATGGAGAACAGCGGGGTGCACGCCACCATCGCCGGCGTCGCCATGGGCCTGATGCTGCGCTGCACCCGGCGCGACGGCGAGACACAGTCCCCGGGCGAACACATCGAGCATCTGGTCCGCCCCCTGTCGGCCGGCCTCGCCGTGCCGCTGTTCGCCCTCTTCTCCGCGGGCGTGTCCATATCCGGCGGCGCGGTCCATGAGGTCTTCACCCGGCCGGAGACGCTCGGGGTCGTGCTCGGCCTGGTGGTGGGCAAGGCGCTCGGCATCTTCGGCGGCACATGGTGCACCGCCCGCTTCACCAGGGCCGAGCTCAACCCCGACCTGAAGTGGCCGGATGTCTTCGCCGTCGCCTCCCTGGCCGGCATCGGCTTCACGGTCTCCCTGCTCATCGGCGAACTCGCCTTCGCCGGGGACCTGGTGCTGACCGACGAGATCAAGGCATCGGTGCTGATCGGCTCGCTGCTGGCGGCCGTCTTCGCCGGCATCCTCCTCAAGGTCCGCAACACCAAGTACAAGAAGCTGTGCGAGGACGAGGAGCGGGACGAGGACCAGGACGGCATCCCCGACATCTACGAACTCGACAAGCCGGAGTACCACCTGCGGATGGCGGCAATCCACGAAGCCAAGGCCGCCGAGCACCGGCGGCTTGCCGAAGTGGCCTCCGGCACGCATGCCGGAGACGATGGTCCGGCATGATCTGAGAGGCTTTGCATCCGGGTGAAGAGATGAGGGAGACGGCGATGAGCGCAGTGCACGACGGCACGGACCGCAGCCTCGGACAGCTGGTGGCCACGGCCACGGCCGAAATGTCCGCGCTGGTGCACGACGAGATCGCGCTGGCCAAGGCGGAGTTCCGGCAGGACGCCAAGCGCGCCGGCATCGGCAGTGCCGCGTTCATGGTGGCCGGCGCGCTGGCGCTGTTCGCGCTGCCGGTGCTGAGCTTCGCGGCGGCGTACGGCATCCACAACCTCGGCCTCGGGCTCGCCTGGTCCTTCCTGATCGTGGGCGGTGCCTTCCTGGTCCTCGCCGGGCTGCTGGCCCTCATCGCGATGGCCAAGATGAAGAAGATCAAGAAGCCGGAGAAGTCCATCAACTCCGCCAAGGAGACCGCGGCCGTACTCCAGAAGGCCAAGCCGCACCCGCGCGTGGCGCCCGTGGAGCACCCGGTGCTGGAGTCTGTGACACGCTCATCGGTATGACAGCCCCTGACAGCACCGCGTCGGTCGTACGGATCGACATCCCCGGCGGGAGAGAGGTGTCGCACCGCGATGTCGCGGCCAACGGCGCCCGCTTCCACATCGCGGAGATGGGCGACGGCCCCCTGGTGCTGCTGCTGCACGGCTTTCCGCAGTTCTGGTGGACCTGGCGGCATCAGATGCCGGCGCTCGCCGACGCGGGCTTCCGCGCGGTCGCCATGGATCTGCGCGGCGTCGGCGGCAGCGACCGCACCCCGCGCGGCTACGACCCGGCGAACCTCGCCCTGGACATCACCGGCGTCATACGGTCCCTGGGGGAGCCGGACGCCGCGCTCGTCGGGCACGATCTGGGCGGCTATCTCGCCTGGACGGCGGCGGTGATGCGGCCCAAGCTGGTGCGCCGGCTGGCCGTGTCCTCGATGCCGCACCCGCGCCGCTGGCGCTCGGCGATGCTGGCCGACGTCCGGCAGAGCGCCCGGAGTTCGCACATCTGGAACTTCCAGCGGCCCTGGCTGCCGGAGCGCGCGCTGACCGCGGACGACGCGGCGCTGGTGGGCCGGATGATCCGCGACTGGTCCGGCCCCCGGCCGCCGGAGGACGAGGCGCTGGCGGTCTACCGGCGGGCGATGAGCATCCCCTCGACGGCGCACTGCTCGATCGAGCCGTACCGCTGGATGGTCCGGTCGATGGCCCGCCCCGACGGTCTCCAGTTCAACCGCCGGATGAAGATGCCCGTACGGGTCCCGACGCTGCATCTGCACGGCTCGCTCGACCCGGTGATGCGCACGCGCAGTGCGGCCGGCTCCGGCGAGTACGTGGAGGCGCCGTACCGCTGGCGGCTGTTCGACGGCCTGGGGCACTTCCCGCACGAGGAGGACCCGGTGGCGTTCTCCACCGAGCTGATCAACTGGCTGAAGGACCCGGAACCGGACCGGTGACGAGGCTCGGCCCGGGAGGGGCAATGACGCCCCCGGAACGGACCGTTGAACCCGCCGCGCGAACCGGTTCGCCCGTAGGCCCGCGGACCGCTGAGCGGGCTCCCCGAACCGCTCAGCGGAGCCCCTCCGCACCGCGCTCGAACGCGCGTATGACGAACAGCCACTTGCCCGGCGCATAGGCCAATTGGCGGTCCCCGGGGCGGTTACGGACCTTGGGGCACGGGCAGAGTCGAGGGTATGGGCTGGACGCACGACTACCGTGACGTGGCACGCAACCGCCGCAGCAGTGCCGCTGCAGTGGGTACTCAGGAAAGGGGAACCCCGGACCTCAGGTCCGGCGAATCCCCCGACCCGACGCACCCGATGGGGATCCCGCGCATCCTGCGCCGCAGAGCGCGCTGGATGAGCGCGCGGCTACGCCATCCCCGTACCTGAATTCCCGGCCCGCTGACGGGGCGCGGGATCCTTCCCCCGCGTCCCGCCGGCGGACCCGGCAGTGACCCGCCGGCAGACCGGGGTGGCACCCCCTAGATCGCGCAGCCCTGGCTGTCGACCTGCTGCTGGGCCGCGCGCCCCCTGGTGACGTCCTCGCGGACCTCGTCGGCGGTCAGTGCATAGCCGGTGCGCGAGTCGTCCAGCGACTTCGCGAAGACGACACCGTAGACCTTGCCCTGCGGGGTGAGCAGCGGGCCGCCGGAGTTGCCCTGCCGGACCGTGGCGTAGAGGGAGTAGACATCGCGGCCGACCGTGCCGCGGTGGTAGATGTCCGGGCCCTTCGCCTGGATACGGCCGCGGACACGGGCGGCGCGGACGTCATAGCCGCCGTTCTCCGGGAAGCCGGCGACGATGGCGCCGTTGCCGCTGTCCGCGTCCGCGCCGGTGAACTGCAGCGCCGGGGCGTCCAGCGAGGGCACGTCCAGGACCGCGATATCGCGCCGCCAGTCGTAGAGCACGACCTTGGCATCGTACGTACGGCCCTCGCCGCCCACCTGGACGGTCGGCTCGCGCACCCCGCCGACGACATGGGCGTTGGTCATCACGCGGTGCCGGCCGAAGACGAAGCCGCTGCCTTCGAGGACCTTGCCGCAGCTGGGAGCCGTGCCGACGACCTTGACGATGCTGCGCTTGGCCTGCGCCGCGACCGGGCTGGTGGCCAGCCGGGGATCGGGCGCCGGCACATTGGTGATCGGTTCGTTGGAGAACGGCGTGAAGACCTGCGGGAAGCCGTTCTGCGCGAGGACCGAGGAGAAGTCCGCGAACCACGTGCCGGCCTGCTGGGGCATCACCCGGGACACCCCGAGCAGCACCTTGGAGTTACGGACCTCCTTGCCGAGGGTCGGCAGGGAGGTACCGGCCAACGCCGAGCCGATCAGCCAGGCGACCAGCAGCATCGCCAGGACGTTGACCAGCGCGCCGCCGGTCGCGTCCAGCGCTCTCGCCGGTGACCACGTGATGTGGCGGCGCAGTTTGTTGCCCAGGTGGGTGGTGAACGCCTGGCCCACGGATGCGCACACGATCACGATGGCGACGGCCGCGATGGCCGCGAAGGTGCCGGGGGTGGCATCGCCGGTGATCTCGTTCCAGATCACGGGCAGCAGATAGACCGCGATCAGACCGCCTCCGAGGAAGCCGATCACGGACAGGATGCCGACGACAAAGCCTTGCCGATAGCCGATGATCGCGAACCACACGGCCGCGACCAGCAACAGGATGTCCAGGACGTTCACGCCGGACACCGTCTCACGAGCGCCAGTCGAGCGGGACCGCCTTGTCACGGTCCCACGGAATCTCCCAGCCCGCGTAGTGCAGGATCCGGTCGATGACTCCGGCCGTAAACCCCCAGACCAGGGCGTTCTCGACAAGGAACGCAGGACCGATGTGGCCGCTGGGATGGCGGGTTGTCACGCGATGGGCCGGGTTCGTGAGATCCGCCACGGGAACCGTGAACACCCGGGCGGTCTCCGCCTGGTCGACCGCGCCGACCGGGCTCGGCCGGCGCCACCACCCCAGGACGGGCGTCACCACGAAGCCGCTGACGGGGATGTAGAGCCGCGGCAGGACGGCGAAAACCTGCACACCGGAGGGGTCGAGGCCGGTCTCCTCCTGGGCCTCGCGCAGCGCCGCCCGTACCGGACCGGAACCCTCCGGGTCGCCGTCCTCCGGGTCGAGGGCGCCACCGGGGAAGGAGGGCTGGCCGGCGTGTGAGCGAAGGGTGCCGGCGCGCTCCATCAGGAGCAGCTCGGGGCCGCGGGGGCCGTGGCCGAAGAGGATCAGCACCGCGGACTGCCGGCCACCGCTCTCGGGCGGCAGAAAGCGGCTGAGCTGGGGCGGCTCGATGGTGGCGGCCACCTGGGCCACCGGGTCCAGCCACTCGGGCAGGCCCTCGGCCGTGACCGTCGCCTCCCGGCCGGACGCCGGCTCTCCGGCGTCCGCCTCCTTGCCGTACTGCTGCTCCCGTGCACTCCTCATACGCGCCCCCTCAGGCCTGGCGTCGATCGTCGGTCACCTCTGGGCGGGCGGTCGTCAGGAAGCGGCCACCGGGGGCGCCATCGGCGGCGCGGGCTGTCCCGGATAGTCGGCCGGGGGCTTCAGCCGCTGCCCCGGCTGGCCGCCCAGCTCGTACTTCAGCAGCTTCTTGGCCTTCTCCGGGTCCGTCTCGCCCTCGCCGTACGCGGGGCACAGCGGGGCGATGGCGCAGGCTCCGCAGGCGGGCTTGCGGGAGTGGCAGACGCGGCGGCCGTGGAAGACGACCCGGTGCGAGAGCATCGTCCACTCGCTCTTGGGGAAGATCTCGGCGACATCCGCCTCGACCTTCTCGGCATCCTCCGCGGTGGTCCAGCCGAAGCGGCGCGCCAGACGGCCGAAGTGGGTGTCGACGGTGATGCCCGGGACACCGAAGGCGTTGCCCAGCACCACATTCGCGGTCTTGCGGCCGACCCCGGGGAGGGTGACGAGGTCCTCCAGGCGGCCCGGCACCTCGCCGCCGAAACGGTCGCGGAGCGCCGCCGACAGGCCGATCAGCGACTTCGTCTTGGCCCGGAAGAAACCGGTCGGCCGGATCAGCTCCTCCAGCTTCTCCGGGGGCATCGCCGCCATGTCCTCGGGCGTCGGGCAGACCGCGAAGAGGCGCGGAGTGGTCTGGTTGACCCTCAGGTCGGTGGTCTGCGCGGACAGGACCGTCGCGACCAGGAGCTCGAAGGGGTTGGTGAAGTCCAGCTCGGGGTGGGCGTACGGATACAGCTCGGCCAGCTCACGGTTGATCCGGCGGGCCCGCCGCACCATGGCGACCCGGGACTCGGGCTTGCGCGCGGCGGCCTTCTTGGCGGGGGCCTGCCCGGCGGCCGTCTTTGCGGTCTTCTTCGCCGTGGCCTTCTTCGCCGTCGCCTGCTTGGCCGGGGCGGTCTTCCTGGCGGCCGTCTTCTTGGCGGGGGCCTGCTCGGTGGCCGCGGTGGACTTCTTGGTGACGGCCTTCTTCGCGGCAGCCGTCTTCGTGACGGCCTTCTTGGCCGCCGCCGGCTTCTCGGGGGTTGCGTTCACGGAGCGGCCTTCTTCCCTGCCGAGGTCTTGCCTGCCGGAGTCTTCCTCGCGGCGGTCTGCACGGTCGTGTCCTGCGCCGACGGGCGCGACGCGCCGGATTTCCGGACGGGCGGCTTCCGGTGGGGCGTCACCCCGGAGAGCGATTTGTTACTTTTATCCGAATCCGGTGTGCGGCCGGACGGCTGTTCGCCCACAGCGGAATCACGCCCTGCGCTCACTCGTCCGGCCCCCCAGTCCTCTGCTCTCACCGGCGTATTGGACACTCGGCCAGACTAAGGCCAGCCACTGACATCCGGCTTGATCGCTGTGAATCCTGACCCCAATCGGCCCCCTGCCTTATGGCTCGGGGCACCGGTCCGGCAAACTTGTGATTGATCGCACTGTTTTGCATTCCGGCATGATGGGGACCACAGTCCCCCGGAGCATGTCGACAAGGAGAGATCTCGTGGACGACGTTCTGCGGCGCGCACCGCTCTTCGCGGCGCTCGATGACGAGCAGGCGGCCGAGCTGCGCGCCTCTATGGGAGAGGTCACGCTCGCCCGCGGCGACGCCCTGTTCCACGAAGGGGACCCCGGCGACCGCCTGTACGTGGTCACCGAGGGCAAGGTGAAGCTGCACCGCACTTCCCCCGACGGGCGGGAGAACATGCTCGCCGTCCTCGGCCCGGGAGAGCTGATCGGTGAGCTCTCGCTCTTCGACCCCGGCCCCCGTACGGCCACGGCTTCCGCCCTCACCGAGGTAAAGCTCCTCGGCCTGGGCCACGGCGACCTCCAGCCCTGGCTGAACGCCCGCCCCGAGGTGGCCACGGCCCTGCTGCGTGCGGTCGCCCGCCGACTGCGCAAGACCAACGACCAGATGTCCGACCTGGTCTTCTCGGACGTACCGGGCCGCGTGGCACGCGCCCTGCTCGACCTGTCGCGCCGCTTCGGCGTGCAGTCCGAGGAAGGCATCCACGTCGTCCACGACCTGACGCAGGAAGAGCTGGCCCAGCTGGTCGGCGCCTCCCGCGAGACGGTCAACAAGGCGCTGGCGGACTTCGCGGGCCGCGGCTGGCTGCGCCTGGAGGCGCGCGCTGTGATCCTGCTGGACGTCGAGCGGCTGGCCAAGCGCTCGCGCTGACCGGCTCGCAGACAGCCTGGAAGGGCCCCGCTCCGGCGGGGCCCTTCGTCATGGCCGCGCGGGCCCGGCGGAGGCCCCATGGCCCCGCGGGCCCGTAAATGGCTCGCCGGACCGCCGGCGGCCTCGCCATGGTGACGCCATGACCCACGGCACCGGACTGGACCGCGACGGCTGCTTCCTGCGGGAGGGGTCCCTGGACCGGGTGTCCGCGCAGTTCGCGCCCGTCGTGGCGGAGCTGGGCGCGCGGCTCGGCGACCACTTCGGCCCCGGCCGGCTGCACAGCAGCTATCTCTACGGCAGCATCCCGCGCGGCACCGCCGTCCCCGGCACCTCCGACCTCGATGCGCTGCTCGCCCTGCGTCAGGAGCCCACCGAGGCGGACCGGGCCGCCGCCCGCGCCGTCGAGGACGGCCTCGATGCGGCCTTCCCCCAGGTCAACGGCGTCGGAATCCTGCTGGTCGGTGTGGACCAGGTGATGAGCGAGCCGGAGCGGTACGACCTGGCGTGGTTCGTCGCCTGTCTGTGCACCCCGCTCAGCGGTCCCGATCTCGCCGCTCGGCTGCCCCGCTACCGCCCCACCTCGCTCCTCGCCCGCGAGACCAACGGCGACCTCTTCCGCGGCCTGCCCGGTCTGCGCGCGAAGGCCGCGGCGGCCACCACGGAAGCCGAGCGCACCCGGCTGACCCGGGGTGTGGCGCGCCGGCTCGTCCGTACCGGATTCACCCTGGTCATGCCGCGCTGGGGCGGCTGGACGAGCGATCTCACCGAGTCCGCCGAGGTGTTCGGCCGCTATTACCCGGCGCACGCCGGCCAGATGCGCGCCGCGGCCCGCGCCGCCCGGACGCCCGCCGCGTACCCGCAGCTGCTGGACGAGCTGCTTTCCGGCCTCGCCCCCTGGCTGGCCGACGAATATCTGGCCGTCCACGGGGCGAAGGCTCCCCGCCCGTAGGCGCGCTGACGGGGCCTCTCGGCGACTGCGAGGGCCGGCCCCGAGGAATCGCCCCGGGGCGGCCCGCCGGCCGGTCCGCGCCGCCGTCAGTCCTCGATCAGCCCGTGCTCGCCCAGATAGTCCAGCTGCGCCCGTACCGACAGCTCGGCGGCCGGCCACAGGGAGCGGTCCACATCGGCGTACACGCTCGCGACGACCTCGGCGGGCGTGCGATGGCCGGCCTCGACCGCGGTCTCCACCTGGGCGAGCCGGTGCGCCCGGTGCGCCAGATAGAACTCCACCGCCCCCTGGGCGTCGTTCAGCACCGGCCCGTGGCCCGGCAGGACCGTCGCGACCCCGTCGTCGACCGTGAGGGAGCGCAGCCGGCGCAGCGAGTCCAGATAGTCGCCCAGCCGGCCGTCGGGGTGCGCGACCACGGTGGTGCCGCGCCCCAGGATCGTGTCGCCGGTGAGCACCGCGCGGTCGGCCGGGAGATGGAAGGAGAGCGAGTCCGCGGTGTGGCCCGGGGTGGGCACCACCCGCAGTTCCAGGCCTCCGGTGGTGATGACATCGCCCGCGTCGAGCCCCTCGTCGCCCAGGCGCAGCGCCGGATCCAGCGCCCGTACGGACGAGCCGGTCAGCTCGGCGAAGCGGGCGGCGCCGTCGGAGTGGTCCGGGTGACCGTGGGTCAGCAAGGTCAGCGCGATGCGCTTGCCGGCCCGCTCGGCGGTCTCGATGACGGCGCGGAGATGGGTCTCGTCGAGCGGCCCGGGGTCGATGACGACGGCGAGGTCGGAGTCCGGCTCGGCGACGATCCAGGTGTTGGTGCCGTCCAGCGTCATCGGCGAGGGGTTCGGGGCCAGTACGCACTGGGCGCGCGCGGTCGCGGGCCCCGAGATCACTCCGCCGCGGGGCTGACCGGGGAGGGCGGCTGCATCGGTCATGTGGGGGTCCCTCCCGAGGGGCCGGCGCCGTCCGTGGACCCGTCGGGCTCGCCGCCCCCAGGGGCACCGGTACCGGCGTCCGTCTGTGTGATGTGCTTGGTGAACTCATCGTGCCCCGGCCAGCTCAGCTCGATCTCGCCGCCCACGAGGCGGGCCCGGGCCAGCACCGGCGTCAGGTCCTGGGCCTCCGCGGCGGCCAGCGCGTCGGCGGCGGTGGCGTACGGCTGGAGCCCGCGCAGGGTCGCGATGGTCGGCGGCATCATCAGCAGCTCACCACGGTCATAGCCGGCCGCGGCCGCCGCCGGCCGGATCCACACCGTACGGTCCGCCTCCGTGGAAGCGTTCCGGGTGCGCTGGCCCTCGGGCAGCGCGGCGACGAAGAACCAGGTGTCGTAGCGCCGCGGTTCGAACTCCGGGGTGATCCAGCGGGCCCAGGCGCCCAGCAGATCGGAGCGCAGCACCAGACCGCGCCGGCCCAGGAAGTCGGCGAAGGACAGCTCATGGGCGACCAGGGCGGCGCGGTCCGCCTCCCAGTCCTCGCCCGTGGTGTCCGCGACGACCGTGTCGGCCGAGGCACCGGCGAGCAGCACCCCCGCCTCCTCGAACGTCTCGCGGACCGCCGCACAGACGATGGTCTGCGCGGTGGCCGGGTCGACACCCATACGGACCGCCCACTGGGCGCGGGACGGGCCGGCCCAGGCCACCGGCCGCTCGTCACGGGGATCGACGGACCCGCCCGGATAGGCGTACGCGCCTCCGGCGAAGGCCATGGAGGCGCGTCTGCGCAGCATGTGGACGGCGGGGCCGCCGGAGTCGGAGTCCCGCAGCAGCAGGACGGTCGCGGCCCGCCGGGGCTCGGCGGGGGTCAGCTCGCCGTTCGCGAGCGCCCGGATACGGTCCGGCCACTCCGGCGGGTACCACTGGCCATTGGTCGTGGACGACATGGCCGGATGCTATGCGCTCGCGCGCGGATGTTCGAGGGCCTCTTTCGCGCCGGAGGGCCCCTGCTGACGAGGGGCCCTCCGGCACACGGCACGCACTACGGGTGCCGGCGTTCCTACGGGTGCCTATTCGGCGATCTCGACCTGGATCTCGACCTCGACCGGCGCGTCGAGCGGCAGCACCGCCACGCCCACCGCGGACCGGGCGTGCACGCCCTTGTCGCCGAGGATCTCGCCCAGCAGCTCGCTGGCGCCGTTGAGGACACCCGGCTGGCCGGTGAAGTCCGGCGCGGAGGCCACGAAGCCGACGACCTTCACGACCCGCTGGATCCTGTCGAGGTCGCCGATGACGGACTTCACGGCGGCCAGCGCGTTGAGCGCGCAGGTCGCGGCGAGTTCCTGGGCCCGCTCCGGGCTGACCTCGGCGCCGACCTTGCCGGTGGCCGGCAGCGCGCCGTCCACCATCGGCAGCTGGCCGGAGGTGTACACATAGGCGCCGGAGCGCACCGCGGGCTGGTAGGTGGCCAGCGGCGGCACGACCTGCGGCAGCTTGAGGCCGAGCGCCGCGATCTTTTCCTCCGCCGCGCTCACGCCTGCTTCTCCCGCTTCAGGTAGGCCACCAACTGCTCGGGGTTGTTCGGGCCCGGAACGACCTGGACCAGCTCCCAGCCGTCCTCGCCCCAGGTGTCCAGAATCTGCTTCGTCGCGTGCACGAGCAGCGGCACGGTCGCGTATTCCCACTTGGTCATGGGCCGAGCGTAATGCCTGTCCACGGCCGCCGCGGACCCCGTCCGCCACAGCCCGCCCGTACCCGTCCCGGACGGCGTTCAACGGCCCGGCCGCCGGGCCCCTAGGGAGCATCCCCGACCCGCCCCGGAGGGATCAGGGGCAGATATCCGGGGCTTCCCAGGCGTATCCCGTGCGTAGCCGGGACGCGGACTGGTTAGGCTCCTTGGCGTGAGCAGGCTCCATGTCGTCAGCGGCAAGGGCGGCACCGGCAAGACCACGGTCGCCGCTGCCCTCGCCCTCGCCCTGGCCACCGAGGGGCGCCGTACCCTCCTGGTCGAGGTCGAGGGCCGACAGGGCATTGCCCAGTTGTTCGAGACCGAAGCGCTTCCTTACGAGGAACGCAAGATCGCGGTGGGTCCCGCATCGGAAGGGGCCTCACCGTGGGGTTCGCCCCGCGCGGAATCCGGTGGGGACTCCGCGCGCGGCAGTGGCGGGAGACGGGCGGGCGGCGAGGTCCACGCCCTCGCCATCGATGCCGAACGCGCCCTCCTGGACTACCTCCAGATGTTCTACAAGCTGGGCAGCGCGGGCCGGGCGCTGAAGAAGCTCGGCGCCATCGACTTCGCCACGACCATCGCGCCGGGCCTGCGGGACGTCCTGCTGACCGGCAAGGCGTGCGAGGCGGTGCGCCGCAAGGACAAGAACGGCAAGTTCGTCTACGACGCGGTCGTGATGGACGCCCCGCCGACCGGCCGCATCACCCGCTTCCTGAACGTCAATGACGAGGTGGCCGGTCTGGCGAAGATCGGCCCGATCCACAATCAGGCACAGGCCGTGATGCGGGTCCTCAAGTCGCCCGAGACCGCGGTGCATCTGGTGACGCTCCTGGAGGAGATGCCCGTCCAGGAGACCGCCGACGGGGTCGAGGAGCTGCGCGCCGCCGGCATCCCCGTGGGCGGCATCGTCATCAACATGACCCGCCCGGCGCTGCTGGACAACGGCGATCTCGACATCGCCGCCCGTGGCGCCCGTGCGGGCGTCGCCAAGGCGCTCTCCCAGGCCGGTCTGGGCGGCGCCCGCCGCGGCGGCCTGGCCGACCGGCTGATCGACCCCCTGCTGGAGCAGGCACGCGAACACGCCGAGCGGGTCGAGCTGGAGCGCGCCGAGCACGCCGAGCTGACCGCCATCGGCCTGCCCACCTACGAGTTGGAGCTGCTCCCCGAGGGAGTGGACCTCGCCGGGCTCTACCACCTGGCGAGAGACCTGCGGAAACAGGGGCCCATATGACCTCGGACACCACGACGCTGGACGCCTCGGCCCCGCGGCTCGAGGTCGATGCGCTGATCGACGACCCGCACACCCGCATCGTGGTGTGCTGCGGTTCGGGCGGCGTCGGCAAGACCACGACCGCCGCGGCGCTGGGTGTGCGTGCCGCCGAGCGCGGCCGCAAGGTCGTCGTGCTCACCATCGACCCGGCCCGGCGGCTGGCGCAGTCCATGGGCATCTCCGAGCTCGACAACGTCCCGCGTCAGGTCAAGGACGTCGACGAGAGCGCGGGCGGCGAACTGCACGCGATGATGCTGGACATGAAGCGCACCTTCGACGAGATCGTCGAGGGCCATGCGGACGCCGACCGGGCCCGCGCGATCCTGGAGAACCCCTTCTACCAGTCCCTGTCGGCCGGTTTCGCGGGCACACAGGAGTACATGGCCATGGAGAAGCTGGGCCAGCTCCGCGCGAACGACGAGTGGGACCTGATCATCGTCGACACCCCTCCGAGCCGCTCCGCACTGGACTTCCTGGACGCGCCCAAGCGCCTGGGCTCCTTCCTGGACGGCAAGTTCATCCGGGTGCTGATGGCACCGGCGAAGGTCGGCGGCCGGGCCGGCATGAAGTTCCTCAATGTCGGCATGTCGATGATGACCGGCACCCTCAGCAAGCTCATGGGCGGCCAACTGCTGCGCGATGTGCAGACGTTCGTGGCCGCGATGGACACCATGTTCGGCGGCTTCCGCACCCGCGCGGACGCCACCTACCGCCTGCTGCAGGCGCCCGGTACGGCATTTCTCGTGGTGGCCGCGCCGGAGCGGGACGCCCTGCGCGAGGCGGCGTACTTCGTCGAGCGGCTGGCCGCCGAGCAGATGCCGCTGGCCGGCCTGGTGCTGAACCGTGTGCACGGCAGCGGCGCCGCCCAACTGAGCGCCGAGCGCGCACTGGCCGCCGCCGAGGCCCTCACGGACCGCATGGCGGAGGACACGCATGCGGACGCCCCCGCGGACACCGAAGCGGAGGCGGAGTCGGCCCCGGAATCCGCGGCCGGTCCCGCCCCCGACCGCACAGAAAATAATCTTGAAGCCACCGGCATTGTGGATCTCGACGGCGGGAAGGCTGGATCACGTACCGCCGGCGGCCTCTCCCCCGCTGCCGCGGCGGAGCAAGTGACACCCACATCGGCCTCAGCGGCGCAACTGGCCGCCGGGCTGCTACGACTGCACGCAGAGCGTATGCAGGTCCTCGCTCGCGAACGGCGCACGCGGGACCGCTTCACCACGCTGCACCCCGAGGTTCCGGTGACGGAGGTCGCCGCGCTGCCCGGCGATGTCCATGACCTCGCAGGGCTGCGTGCCATCGGCGACCGCCTGGCGCTGAACCCCACGGACACCGAGGACCTCACGAACACCGACGACTGAGCCGTACGCACGGCCGGTTCAGCCATCCGCCCAGCGGCACGGCGCGGTTCACCACGCACCCGCCAGGCGTCTCACCATGTCTTCACGGGGCGCGCTGATCAGCGCGCCCGCCCCCCATCCATGCCTCCAACTCCGGTGGAAATCACCGTCACCGACGGCACGTTGCGTCTGCTGACCGATCAGACCGCGCCATCAACCGAACCTTCTCGGCCGACTTCTCCCGGCCGCTGCCCGCCGCTATCCCACCGCGGCCAACTCGTCGAAGGCGTCGTCGTCACAGTCCACCGGCAGAATGCCCGTGCTGCGCTCATATTCCGTACGCGCTGTCTCCAGCAGCCGGCGCCATGACGTCACGGTCGGGCGGCGACGCAGCAGCGCCCTCCGCTCGCGTTCGGTCATTCCGCCCCACACGCCGAACTCCACCCGGTTGTCCAGGGCGTCGGCCAGGCACTCCGTGCGCACCGGACATCCGGTGCACACCGCCTTGGCGCGGTTCTGCGCCGCCCCTTGAACGAACAGCTCATCCGGATCGGTGGTGCGGCACGCTGCCTGCGTACTCCAGTCGGTTACCCAGCCCATGCTGGCGCCGTCCTCTCCCGAATCGAGGCTCCCCCACGGCGGCAAGCGGCATATTCACCGTTGCCAGTTGAGGACGTTACGGAAGGCAGGCAGGGCGCAACACCCCCTTCGGGCCCAATCTTGGATGGCCCGAACGGACTATGCGTATGCGGCAGATCACCCAACGGAGTGACCGTGCGGCATACGTCACTTTGCGCACAAGGCAGGACAGTTCACCGTCCTGACACGGGGTTTTGCTCGACACCTGCGGGCACGTGGGGGCGCGTCCCGCGGGAAGTAGGGGTTGACGAACCGAGGCGTAACCGTTCGACTGTGGTAGCTGAGGACAGGCTAAACGAACACGTGCGCCCCTGTCCGGCGGATTGAGAACGTAGGCTGCCCTCATGCCTAAGAAGCGCGATGGCGGAGGTCTGTCCAAGACGCAGCAGGCCGCCAAGTTCCTCGGAGTCAGCGTCCTGGCCGGAGCGGTACTCGCCGGTCTTGCGCTCCCGGCGGCCGGGGCGCTCGGCCTGACCGCCAAGGGGTCGGTCGAGGGCTTCGACGACATCCCGGCGAACCTCAAGACGCCGCCGCTCAGTCAGCGGACCAGGATTCTGGACGCGAAGGGCGGCGAGATCGCCAAGGTCTACTCCCGTGACCGCACGGTCGTCGGCCTCAAGGACATGTCGCCGTACATCCGGCAGGCGATCGTCGCGATCGAGGACGCGCGCTTCTACGAGCACGGCGCCATCGACCTGAAGGGCATCCTGCGGGCGGTCAACAAGAACGCCCAGTCGGGCGGCGTCTCCGAGGGTGCCTCGACGCTGACCCAGCAGTATGTGAAGAACGTCTTCGTCGAAGAGGCAGGGGACAACGCGGACAAGGTGGCGCAGGCCACCCAGCAGACCCTCGGCCGCAAGGTCAAGGAGCTCAAGTACGCGATCCAGGTCGAGAAGGAACTCGGCAAGCGGAAGATCCTGCAGAACTACCTCAACATCACGTTCTTCGGGCAGCAGGCCTACGGCGTCGAGGCGGCCGCCCAGCGCTACTTCAGCAAGCACGCCAAGGACCTGAACCTGGAGGAGTCGGCGCTGCTGGCCGGAATCGTCCAGTCGCCCACCCGCTACGACCCGGTCAACGCCCCGCAGGAGGCCACCAAGCGGCGCAACACCGTCCTCCAGCGGATGGCCGATCTGAAGGACGTCACCCAGGCGCAGGCCGACGCGGCTGCCAAGAAGCCCATAAAGCTGGCGGTCAGCCGTCCCAAGAACGGCTGCATCACCGCCACCGACGGCGCCGGCTTCTTCTGCGACTACATCCGCAAGGTCTTCCTCAACGACAAGAACTTCGGCAAGAGCCGGAAGGTCCGCCTGCAACGCTGGGACGAGGGCGGTATGACCATCCGCACCACCCTCGATCCGCAGTCCCAGAAGTCGGTCCAGGCCTCGCTGAAGGACCATGTCTACGAGGACGACCCGGTCGCCGGTGCCGCCACCATCGTCGAGCCGGGCACCGGCAAGATCCTCGGCATGGGCCAGTCACGCCCGTACGGCTTCCGCGAGAACCAGACCGTGATCAACCTCTCGGTCGATCACGACATGGGCGGCGGCGCCGGCTACCAGCCCGGGTCGACCTTCAAGCCGGTGATCGCGGCGGCCGCGCTGGAGCAGGGGACGAATCCGGAGCAGGAGTACCCCTCGCCGTACCGGATGCCGTATCCGAGCCCGGTCCAGACCTGCGACGGCGAGTGGCAGGGCACCGACATGACGCAGAACGAGAACAAGGAAGAGGTCGGCCCGTACGCCATGAAGGAGGCGACCGCGAAATCGGTCAACACCTACTTCGTGCAGCTGATCAGCGACATCGGCATCTGCCCCGCGGTGAAGATGGCCCAGAAGATGGGCATCGAGCGGGCGGACGGCAAGCCGTTGCAGCAGGTCCCGTCGATGACGCTCGGCGTGCAGGAGATGTCGCCGCTGACCATGGCCGCCGGCTACGCCGCCTTCGCCAACGGCGGTGAGTACTGCTCCCCCGTCGCCATCGAGTCGATCACCGACGCACGGGGCCGGGCGCTGAAGGTCCCGCAGACCAGCTGCCGCAGCGCGATGTCCAAGAGGACCGCCGACACGATCAACACCCTCCTCAAGGGTGTCGTCGAGGACGGCACCGGCAAGGAAGCCGGTCTCCAGGGACGTGACAGCGCCGGCAAGACCGGTACCAGCGACAGCCGCTACGCCGCCTGGTTCGTCGGCTACACCCCGAACGCGGCCGGCGCGGTCTGGGTCGGCGACCCGCTGCACAAGCGCAAGATGTACGACATCAGCATCGGCGGGGTCCCGCACGACAAGGTCTACGGCGCCGACACCCCCGGCCCCATCTGGCGCGACGCGATGGCCGGTGCGCTCGCCGACCGGCCCGCGCCCGAGCTGCCCACCGTCCCGATCGCCGATCCGGCCAAGGACAGGGGCCACGGCGACGAGGGCGGCAAGGGCCGCGGCAAGCACAAGCCGGGCCGGGGCCACGGCGGCGACAACAAGCCGGGCGGCGGCTGGAGCATTCCGGGCTTCCCCGACATTCTGGGTGGCGGCAACGGCGGCTGGTAAGCGGCCGGTTGGCCCGTACGACAACGGCTGAGGGGCGCCCCCACCACGGGGGCGCCCCTCAGCCGTCCTTCAAAGACTCCGTCCGGCCGCTCAGCCGGCCAGCAGCTTCTTGACCACCGCGGCCACCCGGCCGCCCTCGGCGCGGCCCGCCACCTGCGGGTTGACGATCTTCATGACGGCGCCCATGGCCCGCGGCCCCTCGGCCCCGGCACCCTTGGCCTCCGCCACCGCCGCCGCGACCAGCTGCTCCAGCTCGTCGTCGGACAGCTGCTTGGGCAGGTAGTCGGCGAGCACCTCGCCCTCGGCGCGCTCCCGCTCGGCCTGCTCGGCACGGCCGCCCTTCTCGAAGGCCTCCGCGGCCTCGCGCCGCTTCTTCGCCTCCCGCGCGATGATCTTCTCGACCTCGCCGTCGGACAGCTCACGTGCCTCGGTGCCCGCGACCTCCTCCTTCTGGATCGCGGTCAGCGTGAGACGGAGGGTGGAGGAGCGCAGCTCGTCGCGCGCCTTGATCGCGACGGTGAGGTCGTCCTGCAGCTTGGACTTGAGCGTGGTCATGACGTCGAGTATGCCTCCCCCCACCGACACCTGCCGCGCCTTTTCCTCCCGGCCCGCCACACCCATCACCCCACGGGGCCGCTCCTCCGCTGCATCCACCCCGCTCACTCTGCGACGATGGGACGATGCGCGCGCGATACGGAGTACCCCTGACCCTGACCGCAGTCGGCGCGGCCGGCCTGGCCTACGCCGCCGGCTTCGAAGTCCGCTCGTTCCGCCTCCGGCGCGTCACCGTGCCCGTACTGCCCCGCGGTATGCGGCCGTTGCGCGTCCTGCAGGTCTCCGACATCCACATGGTCGGCGGGCAGCGCAAGAAGCAGCGCTGGCTGCAGTCGCTCGCCGGGCTGCGCCCCGACTTCGTCATCAACACGGGCGACAACCTCTCCGACCCCGAGGGCGTCCCCGAGACGCTGGACGCGCTCGGCCCGCTGATGGAGTTCCCCGGCGCGTACGTCTTCGGCTCCAACGACTACTACGGCCCCAAGCTCCGCAACCCTGCCCGCTACCTGATCGAGCGGGTCCAGGGCCGGCACGGCCTCAACGGCAACGCACCCGCCGTGGGCGTCGTCCACAACCCGTGGGAAGAGCTGCGGGACGCGTTCGACGCGGCCGGCTGGGTCGGCCTGTCCAATTCCCGCGGCCGGCTGAAGCTGGAGGGCATCGAGATCGCCCTGACCGGCCTGGACGACCCGCACATCAAGCGGGACCGCTACGCCGAGGTGGCCGGCGGCCCGGAATCCGGCGCCGATCTCTCCCTGGCCGTCGTGCACGCCCCCTACCTGCGCTCGCTGGACGCCTTCACCGCCGACGGCTATCCGCTGGTCCTGGCCGGCCACACCCACGGCGGCCAGCTCTGCATCCCCTTCTACGGTGCCCTCGTCACCAACTGCGACATCGACACCGACCGGGTGAAGGGCCTGTCCACCCACACCGCCGCAGGCCGCACCTCCTACCTCCATGTCTCGGCCGGCTGCGGCACCAACCGCTACACCCCCGTCCGCTTCGCCTGCCCCCCGGAGGCGACACTGCTGACGCTGACGGCGCGGGACTGAGAACGGCGCGGGACTGAGAGGGGCCCGGGGCGGGTCCGGGGGCTGAAACCCAAGAGTGTGAGGGCTCGGGCCGAGGATCGTGGGCTCGGGCCCGGGGCCTCGCGTGCCGAGGCCGGGGTGCGGGCGGCGGCAGCGGCCGGATCGGGTCTCCCCCGCCCGCTGATCATCCCCCTAACGTGGAGGAATGTCCGACCCCACCCGGACCTCGCAGTCCACGCGCCACGCCACCGACCCTGCCGCTGCCGCCGCCCGCACCCCGGCCGCCGCCGTCGCCCCCACGATCCGCCGCCCCCGGGCAGCCGCCTTCCGCGCTCTGCTCGCCGCGGCCGCCCTGACCGGCCTGCTCCTCGCCGCCCTCGGCTCCCCCTCCCCGGCCCACCTGCTCACCCGCTTCACCGTGCAGGCCAACCTCGCCGTGGCGCTGGTCTCCGCCTGCTCCGCCCACCGCGCATGGACCGGCCGCCGCCCCGTGAGCCCCCGCATCACCGGCGCCCTCCTCCCCTTCCTCGCCCTGCCCGCCCTCGCCCACTACGCCCTCCCCGCCGACACCACCGCCTTCACGCTGCCGGAAGCCGGCACCCCCACCGCCGCCGCCCGAGTCATCGCCCCTCAGCTCCTCTACGTCCTCACCCCGCTCGCCACCCTCGCCGACTGGCTGCTGCTCACCGGCCCCCGCGGCTTCCGCCTGTCCTGTGCCTGGCAGTGGCCGGCCTACCCCCTCCTCCACCTCGCGTTCGCCCTCGCCTTCCCCGCCGCGGCCGGCGCCCCGCCCCCCACCGTCGCCACCGCTCTCACCCTCGCCCTGGCGATCTGTCTGCTCCCCTTGATCACCATCGGGATCGACCAGGTCAGGCCCGCTCCCCGGCTCCACAACAACCGGATTTCGCCTCAGGGGATCGGTCCGCTAAAGTAGAGCTCGTTGCTTCGGGGTGTAGCGCAGCTTGGCAGCGCGCTTCGTTCGGGACGAAGAGGTCGTGGGTTCAAATCCCGCCACCCCGACTGAGAAGTAGCAGGTCAGGCCCGGCTTCCGGAAACGGAAGCCGGGCCTGATGCGTACTCCGGGCCGCCCCGGGAGCAGCGGAGAGTGGATCTTGAATTCGTGCCCGCCTCCCGGCCGCCGCCTGCTGACGCCCCTTCAGGGACTTCCCCTTGGTTACCGGGCACCGCACCAGAAGTGATCCGGGCCACAATCGGCAGCGCCGCACGAGGTCGGGTTCGCCCGGCGGGACAGGGCGCGGGCCCAACTCACCCCCGGTCCGGCCGGCGAGGCCCACGGTCGGGCCGGGCTGAGCCGCACGGTCCGCACACCCGGCCCGGGTCGTACGGCAGAACCAACGCCGCGCCGTTCGCCACCGGTCCCTCCCCTCGTGGGGACCGGTGCCGAACGGCGCGGGCGGCGTCGATCCGCGCCCCCCGTACCGGCGCGGATCCAGAAAGGGCCGGACCCGTGGTCGACGCGGCGGCAGTCCGGATGGGACGGTTCCACAGTTCCCTCACGCTCATCGCGCCGAGTCCGTCACGACCGTCTTGTGACTCCGACGGAAGGAGACCGCATGCATCAGGAGTTGTCTCCGAGCACTGAACTGGTGGCCTGTCCGGGCAACGCCCACTTGCTGCGCCGCTGCGAGGTGATCCTGCCAGCTGTGGCTCCCGCCGAGGAGGTTCCGGCATCGGGCCGACGGTTTAACCACAGGTCAGCCCGCTAAGGTGAGTTTTCCGGTCCGGATGTCCAAGTGCGGGGGACGTAGGGGGTGGAGACCTTGAGTGCCGACTCAGGGGCACGCAGAGCCTTCGCGGAACGTCTCGCGCTGCTGTACAAGGAGGCCGGCAACCCTCCTCTCAAGAAGGTGGCCGAGGCGGTCGTCCGGCTTCAGCGGGTCGACGAACGAGGGCGGCCCGTGCGGGTGTCCGTCCAGCGGATCAGCGACTGGCGGCGGGCCAAGAACGTACCCGCGCAGTTCGCCGCCCTCGCGGCGGTGCTGCACATCCTGATCCCCCAGGCCCGGCGCCTGCGGCCCGCGCCGGTGTCCACGGGCCTGTACGACCTGGCCCAGTGGCAGCGGTTGTGGGAGCGGGCGGTCGACGACCGTGCCGCGGCGTCCGCGGCATCCGCGCAAGAGGACGAGAGCCCCCCGGACGAGGCCGCGACCGTCCAGGGTGTGTGTCCGTACCGGGGGCTGGCTTCGTACCGTCAGCAGGATGCCCGGTGGTTCTTCGGACGGGAGCGGAGCACGGAGGCCCTCGTCGCCCAGCTCCGCGCTGCGGAGAAGACGGGCGGCCTCGTCATGCTCGTGGGCGCCTCGGGGGCCGGAAAGTCCTCCCTGCTGAACGCCGGCCTGGTGCCCGCGTTGCAGAGCGGCGCACCGGGCGACGAGGACCGCCCGGAGCGGGAGGTCCTGCAGCTCGTGCCGGGCGGCGATCCGCTCGCGGAGCTGACCCGCCGTGTCCCTGAGCTCGCCCACGTCCTCTCCGGCGCGCAGGAGTCGGCGGCGCGGGAGCCCGGTACACCGCACTTCGCGCGCGCGGTGCGGGAGGCCGTCACGGCATGGGCGGAGCGCGGGACGTCCTCCGCCGCCCGTCCGGTCGTGATCGTGGACCAGTTCGAGGAGGCGTTCACCCTCTGCTCCGACGAGGCGGCCCGGCGCACCTTCGTCCAGCTGCTGCACGCCGCGTGCACGCCCTCCGGCCCGGGCGGCCCGGCTCCCGTCCTCGTCATCCTCGGCATACGCGCCGACTTCTACGAACAGTGCCTCGGGTATCCCGAACTGGCCGACGCGCTGCAGCACCGGCACATGGTGCTCGGACCGCTGACCACCACGGAGCTGCGCGAAGCGGTGACCGGCCCGGCCAAGGCCGTGGGTCTGGAGCTCGAACCGGGGCTCGCGGAACTGATCGTCCGGGAAGTGAGCGCCGACGGCTTCAACGGGGCGCACGACGCGGGGGTGCTGCCGCTGCTCTCCCACGCCCTGCTCGCCACCTGGCAGCGGCGGAAGGCGGGACGGCTGACGCTGTCCGGCTACCGCGCGGCGGGCGGGATCCAGGGCGCGGTGGCGGCGACCGCCGAGCAGGCCTGGTCCGGCCTCGACCCGACCGCGCGCCTGGCCGCGCGACTGCTCCTCCTCCGGCTGGTCCGGCTGGGCGAAGACACCCAGGCCACCCGCCGGCGGGGGACGCGGCACCAGCTGGCGGACGAGTCGGCGGACCCGCACAAGACGAAGGAGTCGCTCGAAGCGCTGGTGCACGCCCGTCTGGTGACGCTCGACGCGGATGCGGTGGAGATCACCCATGAAGCGCTGCTGCACGCCTGGCCGCGCCTGCGCGACTGGATCGACGAGGACCGGAACGGCAATCTGCTGCGCCAGCGGCTGGAGGAGGACGGCAGGGCCTGGGAGGGCTCGAACCGCGACACCTCACTCCTCTACCGGGGTTCCCGTCTGGAGCAGGCCCGCAACTGGGCCGATTCTGCCGGTGACACCTTTCTGACCCGCAGCGCGGTGGAGTTCCTGGCCGCCTCGGTCCGGCTGCGCAAGCGCTTCGTCCTGCTCAGCCGTGGTGCGGTGGCGGCTCTGATCGTCATGGCGATGCTGGCGGTCGGTTCCGCGGTGGTCGCCCGGCAGCAGCGCGACGACACCGTTTTCGCGCAGGTGCTCGCCCAGGCCGACCGCGCCCAGTACACGGATCCCTCCTTGTCGGCGCAACTGGACCTGGTGGCACACGGCTTGCGGCCCGACGACGAGGGCACCAACAACCGCTTGATCTCGATGGTGAACGCGCCGCTGGCCACGCCGCTGCTGGGCCACACCGGCGCCGTCTACCTCACCTCGTTCAGCCCGAACGGGCGGATCCTGGCCACCGCCAGTTATGACCGGACCGTCCGGCTGTGGGACGTGGCGGACCCGACGCGTCCCGAACCCCTGGGCAAGCCCCTCACCGGCCATGCGAGCTGGGTGAGCACCGCTGTCTTCAGTCCGGACGGACACACCCTCGCCACTGCCTCGGACGACGGCACGGTCCGGCTGTGGGACGTGCGCGACCCCCGCCACCCGCGCCCGGTCGGGGCGCCCCTGGCCGGCCGTAACGGCACGGTCTTCCTGCTCGCCTTCAGCCCCGACGGGCACACGCTGGCCACCGCCAACGAAGATCACACCGTTCGTCTGTGGGACCTCCGCGACCCGCGGCGGCCGAAGGCGCGCGCTGTCCTGACCGGCCCCACCGCCGCCGTACGCTCCGTGGCGTTCAGCCCCGACGGCCGGACCCTGGCGGCCGGTGGCGACGACAACAGGATCCGGCTGTGGGACGTGGCCGACCGGCGTCGTCCGGCGCGGCTCGACAGGGCCCTGACCGGCCACACGGACACCGTCCACTCCGTGGCCTTCAGCCCGGACGGCCACACCCTCGCCAGCGGCAGCTCGGACAACACCATCCGGCTCTGGAACGTGGCCTCGCCACGTCACGCGGCACCGCTCGGCGCGCCCCTCACCGGCCACACCGGCCCCCTGTGGTCCGTGGCCTTCAGCCCCGACGGCAACATGCTCGCCGCCGGCAGCGCGGACAGCACGGCGAGCCTGTGGAACGTCAGCGATCCGGCGTACCCGTCGCAGGTCGGCGAGCCCCTCGCGGGCAGCAGCGGCGAGATGTACGCAGTCGGCTTCAGCCCTGACGGCCGGACGCTGGCCACGGGAAGCGGCGACAGCAAGGTCCGTCTCTGGTCGATTCCGACCTCGAACATGGTCGGCCGCATCGGCACGTTCCGCCCGGACGGGCGGGTGCTCGCCACGGGCGCCCGCGACCGGAGGGTGCGGCTGTGGAATGTGCAGAATCCCCACCGGCCCGCGGTGCTGGGCAAACCGTTCACGCCCGGTAAGGGCGATGTGCGTTCGCTGGCGTTCTTCCCCGACGGCCGCACCCTCGCGGTGCTGATGGGAAGCCAGACGGTGGAGCTGTGGAACGTCGCCGACCCGACTCATCCGGTCTCGTACGGAAAGCCCGTCGAGCTGCGGACCCGGTTCGTGGGCCCCGATGCGCTGGCCATAAGCCCGGACGGGCGCACGTTGGCAACCGCCTACGAGGACCACACCATTCAGCTGTGGGACGTCAGCGCCCCGTCCCACGTGCGCCGGCTCGGCACACCGCTCACGGGCCACAAGGGCTACGTCAACTCCCTCGTCTTCAGCCCCGACGGACACACCCTCGCCAGCGGCAGCGCGGACGACACCGTCCGGCTCTGGAACACGGACGACCCCCGTCATGCCGCCCAACTCGGCGCGCCCCTCACGGGGCATCTGGGCCCCGTCAACGCGCTCGCCTACAGTCCGGACGGCCGCACCCTCGCCAGCGGCAGCGACGACGACACCGTCCGGCTCTGGAACACGGATGACCCCCGCAGGGCGACCCGGCTGGGCTCCCCCCTCTCCGGGCACACCGAAGCGGTCGTGTCGCTGACGTTCAGCGAGGACGGCCACACCCTGGCGAGCGGCGGCAATGACAACACGGTCCGGTTCTGGCGCGTCGCGCATCCGTCCAAGGCCGCTCCCATCGGTCAGTCGACGAGTCCCAACGCCAAGACAGGCAATTTCCTGTCGTTCAGTCCCAAGAGCCACATGCTCGGGGTGTCGAGCGGCGCCGGTACCGTCCGGCTGTGGGACCTGGATCCCGACAAGGCCATTCGCCGTATTTGCTCAACCACGCGGGGCGTTCTGACCCCGGAGAAATGGCACGAGTATCTGCCGCTTCTCTCGTATGAGCCGCCGTGCGGCACGTAACGAAGCCGCCCGGCCGAACGCCCTCGGCCCAAGCATCGGGCGGGACGCTCCCGGCCGACTCCGCAGCAGCCTCGGTCCGGCGTTTCCACCCCTCACGCACCGCTTTACGTGACTCCAACCACAACTCTGTATGGCAATTCGGCAGTTGGCCCCCACTACGCGGACAGCCTTGCTAGTCTTGGCCACAGCCCGATCGCTGGTGCATCCCCCGTCGCCAGCGATCGGGCGTTTTCGCGCCCTGCGCCGCACATATTGCGCGGCGCATTCGCTACGGTGCGGGGCCGGAATTGGCCGTCCCCCCTCTCGTCCGGATCCCACCCGGATCTCGTCGGCATCTCGCCCGCATCTCGTCCGGGCCCTTTCGGGGCGAAATGGTCGCGGCTTCAAATACCGCCACCCCGCTGCAGGAATGGCACGCCGTTCAGCCCCTTAACTCCTCTTCATGAGCGGCCCCCGCTACGGCGCAGACGTCTCCACTCGTCAACACCTCTTTAGGAGTCGTAAGCTGGAGCTGTCCGGCCGGTGAGCCGGCCGGGGCGCCAGGAAACGGAACGGTGAGCACCCATGGCAGTGGCGTACGAGCGGATCGCGGACGAGCTCCGCGAGGCCATCCGCGCAGGTGAGCTGAAGCCCGGGGACAAACTGCCGGCGGAGTCGAAGCTCGCCGAACGGTTCCGGCGCAGCGTGCCGACCATCCGCGAGGCGCTCCGCGCCCTCCGGGACGAGGGCCTGATCGAGAAGCAGCACGGGCGCGGCAATTTCGTCCGCCGGCAACGCACCTCCGCGCTCCGCACGAACCGCCGCCACCAGTGGGAGAAGAACCGGGCACGCGAGCCGCTGGCGGAGCGGGCCCAGACCGGCGCCACCGAGCACGACACCGGCCTGACGGTCGACGATCTGGTCTTCCACGCCTCGTACCGCAAGGTCGAGGCGGACAAGGGCCTCGCGGAAGCCTTCGGTCTCCCCGAGGGCACCGCCCTCCTCGAACGCACCTACCGCACCAGGTACGCGGCCGAGAGCGCGCCCTTCAGCCTGGTGACCTCGTACCTCGTCCACGACCTGGTCGCGAGGAACCCCGCTCTCCTGGACGAGTCGAACGAGCCGTGGCCCGGGGGCTCGCAGAGCCAGCTCTACACCGTCGGTATCGAGCTGGACCGCGTCGAGGAGCGCGTCACCGCCCGCCCTCCGACGCCGGAGGAAGCAGCGGAGCTGGAGCTGTGGCCCGGCACGTCCGTACTCGCCCTCCGGAAGACCTCGATCGACATCAACGACCGGGTAGTTGACGTCTCCGACGTCATCCTTCCTGGCGACCGCACGGAAATGCTGTTCACCACTCCCCTGGAAAGGTGGTGAGTGCCGTGCGCCGGCGCATCATCATCGTCACTGCCGTGCATGCGCCCTCGGCGCACTTCCTGCCGGAGGCCTATAAGTCGCTCTGCCAACAGGACCTCCCCGACGGATGGGAATGGCACTGGGTCATCCAGGAGGACGGAAAGAGCAACGACGTCGCTCCCCATGTCCCCGATGACGAGCGGGTGACGTTCCGGCAGGGGCGGCCCGGCGGTCCCGGCGTCGCCCGCACCATCGCCCTCGCGCACGCGGAGGGCGAGTACATCAAGGTCCTGGACGCCGACGACCAGTTGACGCCCGGTGTGCTGGCCCGTGACCTGGCCGCGCTCGAAGGCGGCAACGGCATCAGCTGGACGACGTCACGCGTCCTCGATCTGCTGCCCGACGGCTCCACCGCCGGCTTTCCAGGGGACCCCGAGCCGGGGCCGGTCGAGCGGGGAGCCGTGCTCGACTTCTGGAAGGCGAACGGTTTCCGCGCCCAGGTCCACCCCGCGACCCTCTGCGTCCGGCGCGACCTGCTCCTCGCCCTCGGCGGGTGGATGGCCCTGCCCGCCTCGGAGGACACCGGCCTGCTGCTCGCCCTGAATGCCACGAGCCGCGGCTGGTTCTCCTCCGAAGTAGGCCTCCACTACCGCAAGTGGCCCGGCCAGGCGACCGGCCAGGCATCCCACACCGACACCGCCGAACGCGATGCCCGCATGGCGGTCGTGGAGGCCAGGGCACGGCAGCTCACACGGTTCAAGTGGCGTTACCCGGCTACGGATTGACCTGGGGGCAGCTCAGCCGCCGGCCGGCCCAGCCTCTCAAGGCAGCGTTTCCCCATCGATGCGCGAGAAGACCAGATCGCTCTCCTCGACCACCGGATGCCGCCACCGCACCGGCACCGCCGCTGGGCCGCGCAGCGCCGCCGGATAGCTGCCCGGGGCATAGCTGTTGGGGAGTCGATAGACGTGGAACCCGTGCTCCCGCATCGTCGTGAGCAGCTCACCGGGCGACTCCCCCAGCGCTTCCATCCGCTCAGGGGTCACCTCCACAGTGATCTCCGCATCCGGCCGGAGCTTGTCGAGCACCGGAGCCAAGCCACGGATCACGGCGCCCTCCGCGCCTTCCACATCAATCTTGATCACGCGCGCGCCGGCGATTTCGTCCGCGTCCAGCACCTGGGGAAGCGGGTACGCCTCGACATCGAGCGTGGACTCGGCCGGGCCGCCGTACGGAACGATGCTGGCCGCCCCCATGTTGCTTGAGCTCGCGAGGATGAGCGTCACCGTCTTCCGCTCGTCGGCAACGGCGGCATTGACGGTGCGGAGGTTGCTGCAGCCGTTGATCTCGGCGTGTTGGAGGACCCTGGCGTGAAACGTCGGTGAGGCCTCGATGGCCACCACCCGGCCCTCCTCCCCCACGAGCTGTGAGGCGAGCAGGCTGAAGTAGCCGACGTTGGCGCCGACGTCGATGTAGGTGTCCCCCGGTCGGAGCCGGCGCTGGAGCCAGTGCGTCATGTGCGGTTCCCACAGGCCGAACAGGTAGACGAAGCGCTGGATCAGATCCTGCGTGTCCACGGCCATGGCGGCGCCGAACCGGGTACGGACGAGCCTCTGGCGTGGGTGATCCCGTAGCCATGGGTTCAGGTACCGCGTGGCGAGTGCCGCCTTGCCCAGCGAGCCGGGAGCGTCCCTCATATATCCGCGTCCGAGAGTGGCCAGCGTCTCACTTATGGTGCTGCTCATCCGATCGCCCTCCGCCGCCGGGTCCTCCCGGAACCGTAGCGCCCGGTCCCCCCCCCGTACGGCCCTTGCCTCCGCGTCCCCGGCGTCTGCCGGGCGGGCGAGGAGACCGGGCGACGCTCTGGTCTGTTGAGGCCCGGCGTGCCACTCTGCGCGACACCCGTCGCTCGGCCCTGACCGTCACCGTGCCCAGGGCCGGCGAGGGATATCCATGACGCAGCGCTGTCGCTCTGACAGACACGTCGCTCTGACGGACAAGGAGACGGCAATGAGCGAGTCCCACGGAGATGAGCAACCCAGCGCCCCGCAGGCCCACGCCACCCTGATCCAGGGAACGGGGGTGCCGAGCACCGAGGAAGCCCTGAGGAAGAGGCACACCGCACGCGCGCGGAGCGCCGCCGACCGCACCAGGGCCGCGTGCCGCTGTGCCGGAGTCGAGACGGACCCGGGCGCCGTCATAGCCGTACCGACCGAGGCCGCCGCGAAGGCCGCCAACGCCCTTCGTCTGTCCGCCGACGGGCTGGTGGCGATGGCGGAGGGGGCCCCCGACCCGGCGGCCGACGCCCGTCAGGCCCGGAACGCCGCCGCTGCCTCCGTACTCGCCGCCCGGACGGCCCGGGACCGTGGCGCCGACGCGCTCTCCGAGGCCGCGTACCAGGCCGCCCTGAAGGCCTCGCAGGCCGCCGGCACGGCCGCGGGGAGGGAGGGCCTGGGCCGCAACGAGGCGCTGAACGCCGAGGCGGAGGCGGCCGAGGCGGCCGCCGTCGCCGCTGCCAGGGTCGCGGGCTGGGTGTAGGGCGACCCGGGACCCGTCCGGCACCGCATGACCACGACGTGGACGGTGCCGGACAGGGCCGGCGGGCGTGGGGCGGCCGGTCACTCCTGGTCGAAGGGGAGATCCAGCATCCGGATGGCATTGCCGCGCAGGATCTTGTACGTCACGTCGTCGGGGAGGCCCGCCACATGCTCGGCCGCCACCTGCTTCGTGTGCGGCCAGGTCGAGTCGACGTGCGGGTAGTCGGTCTCGAAGGTGGCGTTGTCGACGCCCACGGTCTCGATCGAGGCGACGCCGTGCTTGTCGCGGAAGAAGCAGCAGAAGATCTGCCGGTAGTAGTACGACGACGGCGGCTCGGGGATCAGGTCCTTCACCCCGCCCCACGCCCGGTGCTCCTCCCAGACGTCGTCGGCGCGCTCCAGTGCGTACGGGATCCACCCCATCTGGCCCTCGCTGTAGGCGAGCTTCAGCCGGGGGAACTTCACCAGGACGCCGCTGAACAGGAAGTCCATCATCGAGGCCATCGCGTTGTTGAAGCTCAGGGAGGCCTGCACGGCGGGCGGTGCGTCCGGTGACGCCGCCGGCATCTGCGAGGACGAGCCGATGTGCATGTTCACGACCGTGCCCGTCTCCTCGCACGCGGCGAAGAACGGGTCCCAGTAGCCGGAGTGGATGGACGGCAGCCCCAGGTACGTCGGAATCTCGCTGAAGGTCACCGCACGCACCCCACGCGCGGCATTGCGCCGGATCTCGGCGACCGCCAGGTCGATGTCCCACAACGGGATGAGGCACAGCGGGATCAGCCGGCCCCCGCTGTCCCCGCACCACTCCTCCACCATCCAGTCGTTGTACGCCCGCACGCAGGCGAGCCCGACCTCCTTGTCCTCGGCCTCGGCGAAGGTCTGCCCGCAGAAGCGCGGGAACGTCGGGAAGCAGAGCGACGCCTCCACGTGGTTGAGGTCCATGTCCGCCAGCCGGGCCTTGGGGTCCCAGCAGCCGCGCCGCATCTGCTCCCGGGTGATCCCGTCCAGCGTCATCTCGTCGCGGGAGAAGCCCACGGCGGCGATGATGCGCTTGTACGGGAAGATCAGCCCCTCGTACTCCCACCAGTCCGTGATCTGCCCCTCGGGGTCCGTCGTGAACCGGTACTTCCCGCCGACGTACTCCAGCTCGCCGATGCCTGCGGTGAAGGGCTTCGGCCCCCGGTCCTGGTACTTCTTCGGAAGCCAGGTCTGGAAGAGGTGCGCGGGCTCGATCACGTGATCATCCACGCTGATGACCCTGGGAAGCTCCGCCGTGCCGTTCTCGTTGCTGATCACGCTGTACCCCCAACTGCCTGCCGGATGGCCACGCCGCCGGACCGATACCTGACGACCCATCAGTTCGGAGGTTATGGGCTCACCCTTGCGACGACAAGGCGGGGCCGGGAACTCCACCCCCTTGCGGGATCGCGCGCCTTCCGCTGAACTGACGCATCGTCAGTTCAGCTTGGAAGTCGAGGGGGCAGCATGCAGACGATCTGGCTCAGCGGCGCCGAATGGTGCGCCGTCCTCCGTATCGGCCTCGGGCTGTGGTGGCTGGAGAGCTGGCGCCACAAGGACAAGAAGACCTGGTTCACCGGCGGCGGCATCACCTGGGCGGCCGGCATCGCGGCCGAACACCGATGGCCCGCCGTCCGCAAGAGCTTCGACCGCTTCGTGAAGCCCCACCCCCGCCTGATGGCATACCTCGTCGCCTATGCGGAACTGGCCCTCGGCCTCGGCCTGATCGTGGGCCTCCTGACCCCGATAGCCCTGGCCGCCGGGGCGGTGCTCAACCTGATCTACCTCGCGCTGATGATCCACGACTGGGCGGAGCAGGGCCAGAACCTGATGATGACGCTGATCTCCGTCACCGCACTGTTCGCCATGAGCTGGCAGACCTGGTCACTCGACGGGGCCTGGGGGCTGTTTCTGTAGCCGGGCCGGCGGCGGGCCCGCACTTATATGATCGCCCGGTCGTAGCGAAGAGTGCGTGTACCGGGGGGACGCATGGATGCCGGCGAGCAATGGGCCACGATCGCCGCGGTGTTGCTGGGATCGATTTCCACACACCTGACCACTTACGCGATGGAACGGCAGCGCAAGAAGCACGAATTGGTGACGCGCTGGGACAGCAAGAAGCTCGATGCGTACGAGGGTTACGTCGACAGCATGCGGTCGTGCATCTTCCTCGCGGTGCAGCTCTATGAGCACCGGAACGGCATACGCGCCGGCGAGACGAGCGAGCAGGACATGCTGGCGGAGATGTCGGCGGCGGGCCGGTTACGGGGGCGCGCCTTCGAGCGGATCATGCTGCTCGGCGGCGACGACGTCGTAGAGGCGGCGCACGAACTCAACGCCCTGGCCCTGAAAGTCGATTGGCAGGCAAACGGGAAGATCGACGGCACCTTGGCCGATTGGCGTGAACGCAATCGCGCCGTGTTCCGGGGAATCAACGACTTCCATGAGGCGGCCCGCTCAGACCTGGGTGTCGACGGTGGCGTCACGGGCGAGAAGCACCCCGAGCGCGATCTCCTGCTGCCGCCGGCGCAGCGCGACGGCGGCGGTGGTCCGTGAGCCGGGTGTTCGGTGTGGGCTCCGGCAGTTCCTCGTCAGCGGCCGGAGCGGGCGACGACCAGGTAGATCACCAGACCTATGGCCAGGCCCATCCCTGTCGCGGCCGCGGCAACGGAATAGCTGCCCGAGAATCCGTAGGCCGCCCAGCCTCCCAGAAGGCTCATGACGAGGGCGACCGATGCCCCTATCGCGGCCTCCCTGGCTGACGAGGGCTGCTTCTTCTTGTTCTTCATGGGCGCTCGAACTCCTCTTCCGTTCCTGATGAATGGGATCGGGGCGCAGGGCCCGCCGTGCCCTCCCACGGGGTCATCGGCGGCGCCGCGGCACCCAGCGAAAGCGGGTGGCGACCAGCGTGAGCGCCGCGGCCGTCCAGACGCCGGTGGCCAGGGCCGTCTCACCGAGATCGGCTACGGTCGCCGCACCCTCGTAGCCGGCGACCGCCGCGTCGATTCCGGAGCCGAAGGGCAGGAAGGAAGCCAGCTGCCGGACCCACTCGGGGGAAGCGTCCAGAGGGAAGAAGCCGCCGGAGACCATCAGCAGCGGCAGTGCCAGGGCGTTGGCGATCGGGCCGGCCGCGTTCTCCCCGGGGATCAGGACGGTGAGCGCGAGTCCCAGGGCGCTGCCCGCCATGGCGAGCATCAGCACGGCCGCCACCACGGACATCGGCTGCTCGGGCACCACTCCGTGCACCGCGGCGGCGTACGCGGCGAGCAGGAGCACGCCTCCCAACGAGAGCAGTCCCGAGGCGCCGACCCGGCTGCCGAGCAGTGCCGCACGGCGCACCGGCAGCAGCTGGAGGCGTTTGAGCAGGCCGTACTCCCGCAGGTAGACCAGCGTGATCGCGATGTTGGAGAGGGTGCCGCTGACGACGGCGATCGCCATGGTGGCCGGGGCGTAGTAGACCGCCGTGTCGTCTCCCCTCGCCCCGATCAAGGTGAAGGTGATCAGGAAGATCAGCGGAAGGCCGAGCGAGAAGAAGGCCGCCGCAGGATTGCGCGCCTGCGCCAGAAGGTCGTAGCGGAGCTGCCGGCCGAAGGTGCGCACCGCACCGGGCACGGCGTCGGCGCTCTGCTCCCTCCGGTTGCGGGCAGGGGCGTGCCGGCTCATCGGGGCGCCACCTCCAGGCTGCGCAGCAGGTCGAGGTAGACGTCCTCGAAGGTGGGCGTCCGCACTGCGAGGTCCAGCAGGCTGAAGCCTTCGCGGGACGCCGCCGCGGAGAGCCGCCGCACAGCCTCCGCGGGATCGTCCGTGGTGAGGGTCCAGCGCCCCGTCGGAGCGTCGTACTCCGCCTCACTCAGCGCGGGTGGCCGTGTGCCGCCGGTGAGTTCCGGCGCGAGGAACCCGACCCGGGCGGGCAGCCCGCTCCGCTCGCGCAGTCCGGCGACGGTCCCCTCCCGCCGCACGCGCCCCCGCACCAGGATCACCACCCGGTCGGCCAGGGCCTCCACCTCTTCGAGCAGGTGGGTGGTGAGGAGCATCGCGACGCCGTCGGTGCGTAAGGAGCGCAGCATCTCCCACAGGTCACGGCGGGCCTGGGCGTCCAGCCCGGTCGTCGGCTCGTCCAGGAAGACGAGTTCGGGCCGGCCGATCAGGGCCATGGCGATGTCCAGCCGGCGGCGCTCGCCGCCCGACAACTTGGCGACCCTGCGGCGGTGCAGGCCCTCCAGACCCACCGCGGCCAGCACGTCCTGTACCGGCAGAGGATCGGGGTAGTACCCCCGGGTCATGGCGGTGAACTCACCCACGGTCAGTTCGCTCTCGATCCGGCAGTCCTGCAGCACGGCTCCGATGCGGGCCCGCCAGTGACCTGGAGCCCGCCACGGATCGCGCCCCAGGACCTCGATGCGCCCGCTCTGCGGCCGTTGAAATCCCTCGAGGCACTCGACGAGGGAGGTCTTGCCGGCGCCGTTCGGGCCCAGCAGCGCCACCACCTCGCCCTCGGCCACCGTCAGCCCTGCATCGGCCAGCACCGTAACACCCGCACGGGACAGGCCGATGCCTTCCGCACTGAGCACCGCCTCCCGGGAAGTCCGTTCCTGTCTCATGCAGTTCAGCCTGGCCCCGGCACGAAGAGGCGGACACCATCGTTCGGCTGAGCACGCCTCCACCTATCGGTGGAGGGGTGTCCGTACCTTCCGCGCGGATAATGGGGCTTTACGCCCAGCGACCCGAGGGGGGCAGCCGCGCCGTGCCGGAGTCCAACAGCCCGCCCTCCACGGCCGCGTCCGATGTCTGGCAGTTCCGCCCCGCCGTGTGGTCCGTGCTCTGGGTCTGTACGGCTTCCCTGTCCGCCGGGGCCCTGGCTGCCTTTCCACCGAGCGGGGTGCTCCGGACCTGGGCTGCGGCAGGTGTGCTCTGCGCGGCGCTCATATGGCATGCGCTGCTGGCGCGACGCCTGGTGAGGCGTCACCGGGAGGGTGGTAGGCGGGGAACAGAGCGCGCCGCCGTACTGCTCATCGTTCTGTGGTGTGCCGCGCTCGCCACGGCGCCGGTGGTCTGGCTGGGCACGGCGCCGGTCTCACTGCTGCTGTATTCGACGGCACGGACCGCGGTCGCCCATGTGGGGTCGGCGCTCTTCGCGCTCTCCGGCGGCCTGGCCATCCTGCTGTCCGCACCCGGCCTCCCGGTCGGCTCACGGCTGGTTCTCGCCGCCACGGCCGCGGGATACAGCCATGCCCTGGGCTGGTGGATCGCCCGTATCGTGGCGGAATCGCACGACCGCAAGGGCCTGCTGACCCGACTGGAGAAAACACAGTCCGAACTCGTGGAGGCGGGCCACAGGAACGGGGTGCTGACCGAGCGGCAGCGGCTTGCGCGGGAGATCCACGACACCCTCACCCAGGGCTTCGGCAGTATCCGGATGCTGTTGGAGGCTGTCGAGGCCGAACTCGCCACCGACCCCGAGAAGGCCGTCGCGCACATCCGGCTGGCCCGCCGCACGGCCGAGGACAACCACCGCCAGGCCAGGGCCTTGGTCATGGAGGGCGTCTCGGAAGGCCTGGAGTCGACGCTGCCCAAGGCGCTCGAACGTCTCCTGGACGGAACCTGGGGGTGCGAGGCCCGGCTCCGGATACGCGGCAGACCACGCGCGGTCCCGGTCACACGGGAGGTCACACTCCTGCGGGCAGCGCAGGAATCCGTCGCCAATGTGCACAAGCACGCGCGGGCGACATCGGTCGAGCTCACACTGGAGTACCTCCCGGACCGTGTGGTGCTGACCGTGGCCGACGACGGGGTCGGGTTCGACCAGTCGGCAAGTCCCGGAACGGGACTGGGAATCGTGGGCATGCGGGAACGGATCGCCGGGACAGGGGGAGAGGTAAAGCTGTGGAGCGGACCGGGAAAGGGAACGACGGTGACGGTGAGCGTCCCCGACCGATCCGCGTGATCGTGGCGGACGACCACACCGTGGTACGCCAGGGCATCGTGGCGCTGCTGTCCCTGGAGTCCGACATCGAGATCGTGGGCGAGGCCCAGGACGGTACGTCCGTGGTCAGCGCGACGACAGCGCTGCGTCCCGATGTCGTGCTGATGGATCTGCGCATGCCCGGCGGTGGGGGCATCGCCGCCACCAGAAAGATCAGCTCGCTGGTGCCGGACTGCCGCGTCCTGGTGCTGACGACCTATGACAACGACGCGTCGATCGTCGGTGCCATCGAGGCGGGCGCCATCGGCTATCTGCTGAAGTCGACCTCCACACCCGAACTCGTGGCAGGCGTACGCTCCGCCGCCGTGGGACGCTCCGTGATCACCCCCGCGGTCACCCTGCAGATGGCACGGCGGCGCAGCGGTACGGCCGCCTCCTCCCCGACCCCGCGCGAAATCGAGATCCTCGCCCTCGTCGCCCAGGGACGGACCAACGCCCGCATCGCCGAACAACTGGGCATCGGCGAAGCCACCGTCAAGACCCACCTGCTCAGCGCCTTCCGAAAACTCGGCGTATCGGACCGCACGGAAGCCGTCATGGCGGCGCTGTCGGCGGGGCTCATCAGCTTGCCGGAGTGATGAGCCGGGCCGTGGGCGACGCGGGTCCGTGCGCCCACGGCAGCTACCGGATGGCGGCCACCGTAGCCATGGAGTCGGCCCACCAGTACGTGCAGTCGACGGGCGGTTCCAGGCCGGAGACCACACCGACCCGGAAGCTGCTGAAGTGGCGCAGCAGCGCACGCTGGTGGCGGCGGCTGAGCGAGTCGATCTCCATCGTGTAGTAGCTCAGGGTGCCGCCCGGCCGCAGATGTCCGGCGGCGGCGGGCAGGAAGTGTTCGATGTAGGCGGCGTCGCGGACGACATACTGGTCGTATTCGTGCTCATCCGTGGGGTAGGTGTCGAACAGGATTCCGTCGAAGGTGCCGAGTGAGTCGATGACGTCCTGCCAGCGGCCCTGGACGACACGCGTCGTTGCGCTCCTTTCGCCCGCCCACTTCCGCGCCGTCTCTGCCACCTCGGGGTTGGCCTCGATGACGGTGTGCGAGGCGACCCCTTCCTCCTGGAGCAGGGATGCCGAGATTCCCATGCCGAAGCCCACTTCGAGAACATGGCCGTGCGAGCCGGCAGCGAGCCTGCTGAGTTCGGCCATGAGGGGGCGCTCCCAGCTCTGCATGACCTGTTGCCCGGCGATCACCAGCTGTTCTTCGTCCCGGTGGGCCACCGCACCGGCCAGGTTCGCGGCGATGCCCGGACGCCGGTCACCTGCCACCCCTCGCTCGGACACCGCGTGGAGTTCCTCGAAGTCGTCGATGGCATCGTCGAGGAAACGACGCATCACGAACTGCCGCAGGTCCGGATGGAGACGGGCCAGGTAGCCCGGATCTGTCCGGGTGATCTCCAGGTCCAGGAGCCCGGAGCGCTGCCCGGTGCGGGCGGCGGAGTACGGTCGCAATGCTGGTGTCTCGGTCACGGGCGCATCCTCACCTGCTGTCGGAACGGTACGGTCCGGTGCCCGGGGTCGCCCCCGGGCCCCGGACCACAGGATGTGCGGGTCCGGACCGGCCGGCCCGGGCCCGCACGTCGGCTGCGTCAGCCGGTGCAGCAGCAGGTACAGGTGCTGGACGAACTGCAACGAGCTGCGGTCGGCTCGAAGTAGCTCGACTCCTCACCGTGGAAAGAGAGTTCGATCTCTTCCACATCACCGGCCATCTCAAGAACCTTGATCATGTATTCCCCCTGAACTGTGTTGTCGGAGAGTACGGCTGGGACTGCCGTGGAAAGAGCATCGGATGTTTCCTCGGCCCGGCTCAAGGGGGACCCCCGGATGATTATGGGCGTCCACCCATCGGTTTACCTCCGCCCTCTCCCCCGGCGATAGCCGTTCTCTTCGCGGCCTGGCTCAGGGCGCCTTCGCAGGCCGCAGGGCCTGGCCCGGGACCCGGTTGCCGGTTCACGGAATGAATTGCGGCGTCATCTGATCGACGGACAGGGGAATTCAGTTGATCGGATGTCCTCGCCCGGACAAAAACAGAGCAAAACTCTTGTCATGCGTACAGAAACATCCGGAACTCCCGCACCTTTGCGGTTGTTGTTCATCGGTGGCCGACCCGCGTTGCACAGGGCCTTGGAGGCCACATCCCGGGCGGTCTTGGTCAGCGATCCTGCCGAAGCCAACTGTGCACTGGTGGACGTGGCGTCCCTGACCCCGACCGCACACGCCGAGGCGTGCCGCTATCCGCTCGCCCCGTCCCTTCCGCTGATCATCATCTCGGCCCTCGGGGCCGACACCGCCGCGGAGAGCAATCCCTACCTGGCCGAAGTTGCCCGAGCCGAGAGCACGGCGGCCCAGGCCCACGCGGACCACTGCGTCCTGCGCTGCGCTCCGATGGACGTGGACCTCGCCCAGGTCGCACGGCAGATCGAGGACTTTTCCACCGTCTACGGCTGCTTCTCCGGTGGCCGGGTGCCCTGGCTGGCCGTCGAGGACGTCCTCGACCTCGCCGCGGTGCTGGCCACCGAGCCGGCACGACGCGCCGGCCGGGTCTACGAGATCACCGGCCACGAGTCCGTGACGGTGGCGACGGCCGTCGATCGGCTGGCCTCGGCCCTGGGATCCCGGGCCGACTACCACGTGCTCGAGCCCGCCCAGCTCGTCGACGCCCTGTGCGTGAGCGTCGGATGGAGCCTGGACGTGGCCCTGCGGGTGCCCCACCACCAGCAGTGGATCGGTATCGAGCACCCGACGAGCCCGCTCGTCGAACAGGCCCTCGGCCGCCCGCCGCGCCTCCTTGAGGCATGCATCGCACACGCAGCAGCGTCCGTCGCCGGACCCGCGCCGGAGCCAGGCCCCGGCACCGCCGACAAGCTCGCCGCCCCGACGAAAGGAACACGCTCATGAGCCCCCAGGACGGCATCGCCGTCGCCGTCAATCCCGGCGTGAAGGTCGAAGTGACCGAGGACGCGGTCCTGATCAGGCAGGGAGACCACGTCGCCCGCCTCGTCGGCGGACGGCTACCGGCCTTCACCGAGGCCCTGCTGACCGTGCTCTCCGACGGGAGGCGCACCCTGGATGTCGGCTCCGACATCGACGACACCCGCAGGCTGGCACTCGAATCCGTGCTGACGCAGATGACCGAAGCCGGCCTGCTCCACCGCGACGAGGCCGCCGACGACCTTCATGACGTCCCGCCCGCGGCCGTCGGCATGTGGCTGCGGGTACTGCGCAATGTCCCGCTGCGCACGGTGCAGACCCGACTCGAACAGGGAACGGCCACCGTCCTGGGCCGGGGACTGCTCGCCGAACGCCTGGTGACATCGCTGCGCGACGCCGGTGTGCGGACCGAGACCGCCGCCGTACCGGACGCCGTACCGGAGACGACCGACCACGTCCGCGACGTGGTGATCGTCGCCGGAGAGAGCGAGAGCGACCCCGTCCTGGGCGAGTGGAACACCCAGGCGCTCAAGAGCGGACGCACCTGGCTTCCGGTCATTCCGTTCGACGGACGGCGCGCCCTGGTGGGACCGTGGACGCTGCCCTCCGAGTCGGCATGTTTCGCGTGCTACCGGCTGCGCCGCGCGGCGTCCTTCCCCGACCGGGCCCTGATCGACGACATCCTGGCCGCCCGTCCCGTACGCGACGGCGGAGAGCGCGCGGCCCTGTGGCCCGGGCTGACCACCATGCAGGTAGGGCTGGTCGTCGAGCGGGTCGTGGAGTGGTTCGGACTCACCGACACCAACGCCGGTCTTGCCACTCCCGGCGGGATGCACACCCTGGAGATGACCTCCAGCGGGCTCCGGCTGGACACCCACCGCCTGTTCCGGGTGCCGCGCTGCCCCGAGTGCTCACCGGCCCGTGACCGGGGCTACCCCATGATCTGGTTCCATCCCGACGCCGGCGTGCCCCTGCACCGCCACGACGACACAGACGGAGGGCGGCGGAGTTGACGACCACTGCAGATCACCTCGCCACCTCCCGCGCACGGGACGGGCTCCCTGAGGGAGAAGGGCCGGAGTGGACCCCCGCAGCGGAGTCCGAGCGCCTGCTCAGGCCCCTGCTGTCCGAAGTCGTGGGCGTGGCAACCCGGTTGTACCGCCAGATGCACGACGTCGACGACGCCTTCGCTTTCGCCGTGGGCGCCCGCGCCTGCCAGTCCGAGCACCTCGTGGGCGAGCCCTGCGCCCAGGCGGCCGGCGGAGGCTCCCTCGACGAACGCTCCGCCACCCTTTCGGCCATCGCGGAGACCGTGGAGCGGTACAGCGCCGTTTACTGGTGGGAGCAGGCCATGGTCCAGGCGACCTGGTCGGAGCTGACCGCCAGGGGCGAACCGGCCGTCTCTCCTGAGCAACTGAGGCTGTTCACCGACGCTCAGTACGCCGACCCGGAGTTTCCGTTCACCCGGTTCACCGAGGACACCCGCATCAGCTGGATACGGGGCACCGATCTGCGGGACGGGAGCGCCACCTGGCTCCCGGCCGTTCTCGTGTTCCTGTCCGGGCCGCACCGCGAGACGGCCGAACGCATCTCCAACAGCACGAGCAACGGACTGGCCGCCGGCTGTACCTGGGACGAAGCTCTCTGCTCGGGACTGCTGGAACTCGTCGAACGTGACGGGTTCAGCACCGTATGGCACAACCGGCTGAGCATGCCGCTCATCGACCCCGACAGTGACCCCGAGGTCAAGGCGTTCTTCGACCGTCATGTCCGGCCGGCCGGACTGGATGTCTCCCTGGTCGACCTGAGTCGCTTCTGCGACGTTCCCGCCGTGCTGACCGTCGTGCGGAACCGTGTCACTGACATCAGCCCGATCGCGGTCGGCGGTGCCGCGGCCGGTACTCCGCAGCGGGCGATCGTCAAATCGGTCATCGAGGCGTTCCAGACACGGGTGTGGATGCGGGCCGAGCAGCGCGAGGGCAACCTCCTGCCCCCGGACACCGACTTCGCGGCCGAGGTGCATCGCTTCGACGACCATGTGCGCCTCTATGCCGGGCCAGGACTGGAGCACGAGACGGAGTTCCTGGACGCGAGCACGGAGCGGGTGGCCGTCGCGGACCTGCCCGTACTGCCCGACCACCGTCCGCGCGCCCTGGCTCGCGCCGTCCTGGAACGGCTCCACCGTCAGGGCATCGACGTGTACCTCGCCGACGCCACCAGCCCCGACGTCTATGACGCCGGCCTCATCGTGGCTCGGGTCTTCGCTCCCGCGCTGGTCCCGCTCGACTCCTCCTTCCGGGCGCGGTTCATCGGACCACCGCGTCTGCGCTCCCGGCCGGTCGAACTGGGCCTGCTCGACGGACCGTTGACCGACGCCGAGCTGAACCCCTTCCCGCACCCCTATCCCTGAGCCGGAGGCGACCATGCCCGAAACAGAGAACCTGCACGGGGCGAACCTCATCGACGCCGTCTACGGTGAGTCGCCTCCCCCGCTCGACGACCCCATGGAGTGCTACTTCGAAGCCTCCAAGCTCCATCTCCGAGCCCTGAGCTGGGACGTCCCTGGTGGCGTCGCCCTCGACAAATCGGAGGAACTGCGGCTGTTGACGCAGCGCGCGGCCCGCCTCAACCCCAGCCGCTCGCTCATACCCCTGCCGGACCCGGCGCCGCTGCAGGCAGATCTCGCCGGCGTCATCGACGCCCGGCGCAGCTCCGAGACCTTCGGCCCCGGCGAACTGCCGCTGCCCGTACTCTCCGGGATGCTGGAGCGCTCGTACCGGGTCCGCCTGGTCCAGGGGTGGCCCCGCCGGCCCGTCCCCTCGGGGGGTGCTCTCTATCCCCTCGACCTCTACGTGATCGCCCAGCGTGTGGAGGGCCTGCGACCCGGGCTGCACCACTACGACCCGTTCCGCCACGGCCTCACCTGGCTGCGGGAGGTCGACCATGAGGCACTCCACCTGGCAACGCTCCAGCCCGAGATGGCAGGCGACGCGGCGGCCATGCTCGTCATCGGTGCCTCCTTCTGGCGCTCCCGGTTCAAGTACGGCCAGCGCTCCCTGCGGTTCTGCCTGCTGGAGGCCGGTCATCTGGGGCAGAACCTGCTGCTCCTGGGTACCGCCTACGGGCTCGCCTCCCGCCCGATCGGCGGCTTCCTGGACGACGACTTCACGGCCGACATGGACTACGACGGGGTGAACGAGTCCCCGCTCTACGTCGTACTGCTCGGCCCGTCTGCCGACGAGGGCACCGCAGACCGTCCCGGGCCGCCGACGGCATGACCGCCGCCCTGCTCCCCGCCACGGCGGGGAGCGTCCTGGCCCTCGGCGCCCTCGCCGCGCACACCGCCGTTCCGCGGCTGCTTCGGCACCTGCGCTCCCGCAATCGGCTGCGTCGCTACGACAGGGCGACGATGCTGCTCGCGCTCTGCGCGGTGCTCGCCATCGGTGCCGGCCCGGCGGCCTTCACCGTTCCATGGGGAGCAGCGGAGTCCCCCGCGGACGCGGCGTGGCCGGTCTCCCTCATGGCCTGGCCACCATGGGAACCGGCCATCCTGGTGGCGGCCGTCGCGGCGGGAGTTGCGCTCCCGTGGGCGGCCGCGCGGTGCACCGGGCGGCCCCTGAGGCGCCGTCACGGCAGGCCCCGGGCAGGCCGTCGTGAGCGCGCGGTGGAGGGCGCGCACCTGGCGGGCTGCGCCCTGGGGGAGGAGATCCTGTGGCGCATGGCCGGACCGGTGGCGCTGACCGCGCTGGGGATCCCGCTCCGGCCGGCGATCGCGCTGTGCCTGGTCGCCTTCTGCCTTCTCCACCTGCCGAACTCCGGCTGGCGTTCCCTGCCGTACGTGGCTGTCACCGCGATGCTCTTCACGGTCGCCGCGGCGACCGGCGGTCTGCCGGCGGCGGCCCTCGCGCATATCGCGCACAACGGTGTCCTGGCCGTCGCGGCTCCGGTACGGCGCGACGTCCGGAGGCGGGGAACCTCCGGGCCCGTGGAGGAGATCCCGCGCCTGCCCGCTCCGGGCGGCTGGGACTGAACGGCGTTACAGGACACCGGCCTCGAGCTGGTGAGCGAATCTCTGGCCGGAAGGACCCGCAACCTCGAAAGGACCGATCTAGCATAGGGACAAGTCATGACCGGGGTGTGTTTCTGCCTGGCCACCTGTGTTCCCGCGCCGTTCTCGTGGCCCGGGTGAGCGATTCCATGCCTGACTCCATGGAATCCAGGACACGGGCGAAGAGCAGAAGACGTCAATCCGCCTGGCAGCGGCGGGAAGTGACGACGGTTCGGGTGTCGGGGGGCACAGACGGGGCGACGAGCTTGTGTGGGGACCTGGGGACTGCGTCCTGTGCCCAAGCGCCCGGTCACGAATCCTCGTGAGCCCGGCGCCGGCTACGGCGCTGCGACGGGACTGCTGTAACGGGGGAGGGCGGTCGTACGCGTGAACGCGACAGATCTTCGTGCCGGTGACGGCGCCGCGGGGCCGGCAGGTGTCCCCCGCCGCCCACGAGGCCGGCCGCGGTGTCGTCGGAGGTCCCACCCGTCTGCGTACGGCTTCCGCGCCCCGGGCGTTCTGTCCGTCGCGCCCACCACGATGCAACGCACGGACAGTGGCTTCCGTCTTTCCCCGTGCCCACCCGTCCTCTGTTGGACCGACGACCACCGCCTTCAGAACTCGGGCAAGGAGCCCTCCGGTTTCCCGTGCCCTTGTCTCGATATCGAGGAGTCCGACATCAACGAGCGGAACTTAGTCCATCGGACGTTACGCGCCGGGGAAGGGAAGCGGGACCAGGCACGGAAATGGTTCGAGCACCCTTCGATGGCAGCCGTGAGCACGTGCTACGACGACCGGGAGACGGAGCTGTCCCGCGCCCTCTGTGTGGAGGTGGGACTGGTCCTGGGAGAACACCCGCCCTCCCGTGTTCTCGATGTGGGCTGCGGCACCGGGGGGAGCCTCGCACGGATCCGTCAGCACCTACCCGACGCCGAGCTGGTCGGCATTGACCCCAGCGAGACCGCGGTACGGTCCGCCCGCCGCCTTCTGGGTCCCGGCCGAAGAATTCATGTCCACGCTGTTGCCGCCGAAGACCTGGCGGACCCGGCGGACCACCGCTTCGGCCGTTTCGACCTGATCCTGGTCCACCTGAGCCTGGCACTGATGCGCGATCCCTTCACCGTCGTACACGCCCTGGCCGGGATGCTGACACCGGGAGGCCACTGCTACGTCGTCGATCTCCTGCGCCCCGAGGACTGGGACGGCCGGACGGTCCCCGCTGCGCTCGGTGCTCGAGACGCCTCCGAACAGGCCTATCTGCGCGACCAGCTCGCCGCGTCCATGTCCCTGCCGGAACTCCGCGCTGTGGCGGCCGAGGTCGAACGCCAGGTGCTTGACGTCCGGTCCGAGGTGTACCAGGGCGGGCTCGGCGGGCACGGCCCCGGCACCCCGCAAGCCCGGCGGATATGGGCGCGGGCTCCGCGTATCGGCGGCCTGCTCGCCTCCGCGGGCGCCCGTCCCGGCTCCGGCGCGCAGATGAACACCGTCGCCCATCTCGTGCTTCGCCGGAACGGCGGGGGCGAGCGATGAACGTTTCGCAGGCCGCGGGGATCAGGGTGGCCATCATCGCCTCGCACCCCATCACCGTCGCCGGTCTGGCCTCGGTCGTCGACATACGCCCCGACATGACGGTGGTGGCCACCGCGCCCACTGTGGCGGAGGGCCTGACGGACATCCTGCGCGCCGAGCCCGACGCCGTGATCGCCGAACTGACGCCCGGCTGCGGCGGTTCGCACATCCCCGACCTGGTCGATGCCCTCCGGCGGCAGGGCGGCAAGGCAGCCGTCATCGCCCTCGCCGAGGACCCGGGGCAGGTCGTCACCGCGCTCAAGGCGGGTGCCCGCGGCTTCCTGCTCAGGGATTGCTCGACGGACGAGATCGTGACCGGTGTCGGCCAGGTGGTGCACGGTGCGGTCCCCGTCTCGCCACGCACCCTGCCCCACCTCGTCTCCGAGGTCGTGTCTCCTACGACGCCACCCGCGCTTTCGCAGCGCGAGCGTGAGGTCCTCGAACTTGTCGCCCGCGGCCAGTCCAACTCCAGGATCGCCGCGTCCCTGCATGTCTCGGAGGCGACCGTCAAAACTCACATGCGCCGGATGTTCCACAAACTAGAGGTGAACGACCGCGCCTCCGCCGTCGCCGTCGCCCTCTCCAAGGGGCTGCTGGCGCTGCATGAGGACCAAAGCGCATGAAGCGAACGCGGCGGCCGCGGGGCCGAGGGCATGGGTGACAGAGGGCTCCTGGCCCGTGTGGCCGCCGGGTCCCCTCGCCCACCCTCATCCGGCCGCCCCCTGCCGGACGCGGTCACTTCTTCGCCCCCACCGTCACCGGACGGTCATTGTTCAGTTCGGTGAAGAGTTGGTTTGCGAGGCGCGTGTTCCACTTCACGGCGCTGCCCTTGGGGGTTTGGAAGGCTAGGTTCGATACGGGGACGGTGAGGCGCTTGCCGTCGCCTGTCGTGACGGCCTTCATCGCCTTGAAGAGGGCGGTGAGGTTCGGCAGGCCGGTGTCCTTGTCCACGATGAGGGTGCCGAGGCCCGCGCTCATGGTCGGGTAGACGGTGGACGGGTCGAGCAGGACGCCGGGGGTGGCGGCCTTCTTTGCGAGTGCGGCCAGGAACTTCTGCTGGTTCTCGCCGCGGCCCAGATCGCCCTTGGCCTCCTGGTGGCGCTGGCGGACGAAGGCGAGCGCCGTACGGCCGTCGAGCGTGTGGCAGCCCTTCTTCAGGTCCGCGCCCGACTTCTCGTCCTTGATGTCCCGGTCCAGGCACATCGGCACACCGCCGACCGCGTTCACGATGCCGACGAAGCCGGCGAAGCCGATCTCCGTGTAGTGGTCGATGTGCACGCCGGTGTTGTGCTCGATGGTCCGGACGAGCAGGTCGGGGCCGCCGAACGAGAACGCCGCGTTGAGCTTGTTCTTCGACGCGCGGTAGTGCTTGCCGGTCTCGGGGCGGATGTGCGACGGGATGGTCACCCACGAGTCACGCGGCAGACTCACCATCGTCGTTCCGTGTTCACCTGTGTGCAGAAGGATCATCGAGTCGGTGCGGCGACCGGCGTCGGCCGAGCCGCCGGTGTGCAGATTCTTCCTGGCGCGGTCGGAGAGACCCACCCGGCTGTCGGAGCCCACGATCAGATAGTTGGTCCCCCCGCCGGACGACGGGCGGTCCGCGATCTTGCCCAGGTCGACCTCGCGGTTGAGCTCGGTGTCGGCCCAGACGTAGGTGCCCGCGGAGCCGAGGCCCAGCACGGTGGCCAGGACGATCAGCGCCCGCGTGATCCGCCGGCGCCGGCTGGGAGGGCTCGGGGCGCGCCTGCCGCGGCCGGGGGTGCCGCCGCCGGGGCCCGTAGGGCCGGTGCGGGCCGCGGGGCGCCCGTTGCCGGGGTGACCGTTGCCGGGGTGACCGTTGCCGGGGTGACCGTTGCCGGGGTGACCGTTGCCGGGGTGACCGTTGCCGGGGTGACCGTTGCCGGGGTGACCGTTGCCGGGGTGACCGTTTAAGCGGGGTGGGGGTACCGGTACCGGCGCCTGTGGGGCGGCGCCGGGCGGGCCGAGGTTCGGTGGCGGCGCCTGGTGTACCTGAGGCGGGTGGTCGGCCGGGCTCCATATCTGCCCGCTGATGTGCTCCGCCTGCGCTTCGCCGCCGCGCCAGTTCCCGTCGAGCGGCCCCTCCAGCCAATCAGTCATGCGCGGCAGTCTGCATGCTCATCCGCTCTTCACCAAATGGTGCGCGGATCTGCACAAGCGAATGGGGTGAATGCGGGAAATGCGCGGTCCGGCGGCGGGTGGGGAGCGCCCGGCCGTGCCCCTCAGGGGGTCCGTCCGGCACTGAACCGGGCGGGCCCCCTGAGGGCGTACGGACGACGGTCATCTCGACGGCAGACTCTCGTACGCGACCGGCTGGCCGATGTGCTGCGCGGCGGTGCCGGAGCGGTGCATGCGCTGCCACTTCAGCCTGGTGCCGAGCAGGAAGGCCACCACGGACTGGATGACCACCAGGTACATCAACTGCCGGTAGACGAAGAGCTGGAACGGCATCGCCCACAGCTCCCGCACCGGCTCGCCGTCGAGCTTGAGGGCGTATCCGGCGCAGGCCAGTTGGAGGGCGAGGAAGCCGACCCACACCCCGGCCGAGAGCACCGGACCGCGGAAGAGCGCCCCGTACAGGGCGAAGACGTCGACGATCGGTGCGAGCAGGGGCAGCGCGACCTGGAAGAGCGTGAGGTAGCTCAGCCCGCGGCGTCCGAAGCGGCCGGCCGGGCCCACCTCGAACACGGCACGGCGGTGTTTCCACATGGCCTGGAGCGTGCCATAGCACCAGCGGTACCGCTGCCGCCACAACTGGCTCAGCGAGGTGGGCACTTCGGTCCAGGCGATCGCGGACTCCTCGTAGACCACCCGCCAGCCCGCCTGCCACAGGGCCATGGTGAGGTCGGTGTCCTCGGCGAGGGTCTCTTCGCTGACCCCGCCGACACCCATCAGCGCGTCCCGGCGGAAGGCGCCGATGGCGCCGGGGACCGTCGGCATGCACTCCAGCACTTCGAACATCCGCCGGTCGAGGTTGAAGCCGAAGACGTACTCCAGGTGCTGCCATCTGCCCAGCAGGCGGCGGCGGTTGCCGACCTTGGTGTTTCCGCTGACGGCGCCCACGGCCGGGTGGGCGAGCGGCTGGACGAGCCGGTAGATAGCGTCCGGCTCGAAGACGGTGTCGGCGTCGACCATGACCACGATGTCGCACCGCGCGTGGGCCAGACCGGTGTTGAGGGCGGCCGCCTTGCCCGAGTTGGGCTGGCGGATCACCTCCACGCGGGGGTCGTCGATGGCGGCGGCGATGTCCGCGGTTTCGTCCGTCGACCCGTCGTCGATCACGATGATCTGTAGTTGCGGGTGGGTGGAGGCGAGCAGCGAACGGACGGTGGACGCGATGCCGGCCGCTTCGTTGTAGGCGGGCACCAGGACCGTCACCGGGTCGGTGATCTCGCGCAGCCAGGGAGAGCCCGGGCGGAAGCGCACCAGTCGCCGCACATGGGCGCGGGCGAAGAAGACGAGCGAGGCCAGCCGCAGCACTCCCAGACCGCCCGCGATGCCCAGCACCCAGGTCATCCCGTTCACGAACCCATGCCCGAGGGCCTTGGTCCACACCAGCGCCTTGCCCAGCCAGCGCTCATAGACGGGCGCCGGCGCATCGGCCGCGGGCAGCCCGGCCCCCCAGGTCACCGTGGTGAATTTGTCGATTCTGGGGTTATTGAGCAGCTTTTTGGTGTCGCTGTAGGCGACATCGTTCTGGCTGAACTGCCGGATCACACCCTGTGACGGCTTACGGAACCACCGGTCGGCGGCCACCAGCGTGTAGCCCTCCGCGCCGGCCCGCTGGGCCGCCTTCCACTCGCCGCCGCACATCGTGTCCACCGCGGTGGTCTGCGGCAGCCTCAGCAGGTTGGTGCGGATGCCCGCCGTGCCGGCCAGCGCCTTCTGCGTCAGCTCCAGCTCCAGCCCCGCCCGGAAGTCCGATGCCGAGCCCATGACCGCGCCGGTGTAGGTGTTCGAGCCGATCTCATGGCCCTCGGCCTGGATCCGCCGCACCAGGTCCGGGTGCTGGGCGACCTCGGCGCCGCGCAGGAAGAAGGTGGCCTTCGCATGATGCTTGCGCAGCAGATCGAGCAGACGTGGCGTCCATACGGGGTCGGGGCCCCCGTCATAGGTGAGCGCCACGTTACGGACGGGCATCCCGGCGGATTTCACCTTGTCACCGTTGAGGCGCACCACCGGGCCGCCCTTGTCCACCGCGCTCGGCACCGGGGTGGTGCAGTCGCGCCGGGTCTTCGCGGCGTCGACCTCGTGTGTGGTCCAGCCCTCGAAGAGCAGGGCGCCGAAGGCGAGGGGCAGGATGAGCATCAGCAGCAGCCAGTGACCGCGCGGGTCACGGGACTGCGCGTGCCGGGCGCGGTTCGAACGGCGCCTCACGTTGCGGCCGGGGTGACCTCGGCCATGGTCAGGGTGGGGTGTCTGCGGCCGGCCGCGCCGGCGGCGGCCACCGAAGCCGCCGCGGCGCGCGTGAGGAGCGTCGGGACGCCGTCGGCAGCCGCGGCGGACGCCCGGCGGGGGGCGACTCCGAGCGCGGCGACCGAGTTCCGCAGCACCTTTTCGTGCCGGACGGAAGGATCGGCACATGACTGGGAAACACGTATTTTCTGCCGTTTTGCGTTCCGGCTGGCCTCACACATGGTCGGCGAGTGTACTCATCACCGATCTCGGGTAGCGGCCTGCTCCCAAGATCCCTTGCCTGAGTGACAAGCCTCCGGACCGGCGGCCGACCCCCTGCACCCAGGGCGCGTTTGTGCAGGTCAGACGGTTAACACTGGTGAACTTTGCCCGGTATTGCGACCTCTGCAACGCGGCGTTCAACCGCCTCGGCCTGAGAGTGTTCTAACACCTGGCCCCGCCTGGGCGTCCGGGATCGCCGTCCCGGCCGGTGACTGAAAACACCCTTATCCCCTGGCTCCGTCCGACCTAGCTTTGACTGTGTGACCGGATTCGAAATCTGGTCATGGAGTCGATGGGGGGCATGGCGTGGAACGAGAGCAACGCGCTGACCGCATCCTGGACGCGGCAGGTGAGTTGCTGCTCGCCTGGGGCTACGGGCGAGTGACGATCGATGAGATCGCCCGCCGCGCCAAGGTCGGCAAGGGCACGGTTTATCTGCACTGGAAGACCAAGGACTCACTGCTCCTCGCCGTCGTGCTGAGGGCTCAATTCCGAATGCACCAACGGCAGTTGGCGCGTATGCGGGAAGATCCGCTGGAGCTGCTGCCCAGCCGGATGATGTGCCGGAACTTCCTCGAATGCCAGGCTGAACCGGTATTGCGCGCGCTCTACACCGATGACGCCGATATCCTCGGCCGGCTGACCGAGACCGCGAAGAAGGACTTCGCGGAGCTGATGGTCCAGGCCGACCGGAATCTGCGTCGTCATCTGGAAGTGCTCCGTGCCCACGGTCTGGTCCGCGACGACACCGACGTACAACACCAGCACTACAGCTTGCTGGCGACGGCCACCGGCTTCTTCCTGTCCGAGGCACTGCTCGCCGATCGCGCCCCGGACAGCCTGGAGGCGCGCGCCGAAATCCTCGCCCACACCCTCCGCAGCGCGCTGGAGGTGCCGGCCGGCGCCGGCTCGGATCCCGGCTCTGACCTGGGCTCCGGCACCGGTCCGGGCTCAGGCTCCGGACCGGACGCCGCTTCCGCCCGGCTCCGCGCCGCCGCGGCCGCGGCCGCTCCCGAAATCCTCGCCGTCTACGAGCAATTCACCGAATTCTGCGCACAGGAGATGCGCCGGCAGATACGCGACTGAAGCTGCTCAGTGCATTCCTGGGCGGCGGATCCATGCGGTGTATGCCTACCGCTTCGGATACGCGCAATGGGCTCCCTGCGAGCGGCTTCATGACGCCGGCTCCACGGGGCGGAATCCCTCCCATCCGGCTCCACCCAACTGACTCCGCCTGACGGACATCCGGCCACGACTGCTCCCGCGCGTTCCGCGAAAGAAAAGAGCCACGTCCACGCCCCGGCCCGGCCGGGTCCCACCCGGACCCGCGGGCCAACTCCCAAACCCGGAGGAGATCAAGAGATGTCGGCATTATCCAGCTCACCGTTCGCCGCGCATGTCGGGAAACACCCGGGCGAGCCGAATGTGATGGACCCGGCGCTGATCGCCGATCCGTTCGGTGGTTATGGCGCACTGCGTGAGCAAGGGCCGGTCGTACGGGGCCGGTTCATGGACGACTCACCCGTCTGGCTCGTGACGCGCTTCGAGGAAGTCCGCCAAGTCCTGCGCGACCAGCGGTTCCTGAACGATCCGACGGCCCCCTCCCTGGGGCGCTCATTCGACGACAGCCCCACGGCCAGGCTGCTGGAGATGATGGGGCTGCCCGAGCATTTCCGGCCGTATCTGCTCGGTTCGATTCTGAACAACGACGCTCCCGACCACACCCGGCTGCGCCGTCTGGTGTCGCGCGCCTTCACGGCACGCAAGATCACCGACCTGCGGCCGCGGGTCGAGCAGATCGCCGACGAGCTGCTGACCCGGCTTCCCGAGTACGCCGAGGACGGCGTGGTCGACCTCATCAAGCACTTCGCCTACCCCCTGCCGATCGCCGTCATCTGCGAACTGGTCGGCATAGCCGAAGCGGATCGTCCGCAGTGGCGGAAGTGGGGTGCCGACCTCGTCTCGCTGCAGCCGGACCGGCTCAGCACCTCGTTCCCGGCGATGATCGAGCACATCCATGAGCTGATCCGCGAGCGGCGCGGGGCGCTCACGGACGATCTGCTCAGCGAGCTGATCCGTGCCCATGACGACGACGGCGGCCGGCTCAGCGACGTCGAGATGGTCACCATGATCCTCACGGTGGTGCTCGCCGGCCACGAGACCACCGCGCACCTCATAGGCAACGGCACGGCGGCGCTGCTCACCCACCCCGACCAGCTGCGGCTGCTCAGGGACGACCCGGCTCTGTTTCCCCGTGCCGTCCACGAGCTGTTGCGCTGGTGCGGGCCGGTCCACATGACCCAGATGCGGTTTGCGTCCGAGGATGTCGACATCGCCGGGACGAAGATCCGTAAGGGCGACGCCGTACAACTGATCCTGGTATCGGCCAACTTCGACCCCCGCCACTACACCGACCCCGAACGTCTCGACCTGACCCGTCACCCCGCCGGCCACGCCGAGAACCATGTGGGCTTCGGCCACGGGATGCACTACTGCCTGGGCGCCACCCTCGCCAAACAGGAGGGCGAAGTCGCGTTCGAGAAGCTCTTCGCGCACTACCCGGAGGTGTCGCTGGGCGTCGCACCGGAACAACTGGAAAGGACACCACTGCCCGGCAGCTGGCGGCTCGATTCCCTGCCGCTGCGGTTGCGGTAACGCCCCGTACGCCCGTACGGACAGCGCACGGCCGATGCGGACAAGGGCCCCGTGCAGGCGCCGACGCGGACAAGGGCCCCGTGTGGAGCGGTTCTCCGCACGGGGCCCCCGTCTGCCGCCGCTACTTGTCGTCGTCCACCGACGCCCGCCAGGTGACCTGCTTCGCGCCCTCCCCCTCGCCGGTGAAGACGACGGCGGCCGGGGCATCGCCCTTCGGCAGCAGGTGGATGGAGCACTCGGTGACCGTGCCGCCCGGCTTGACCATCTCGTGCGGGACGGCGTCGGGGCACTGGCCGACCCCGGGGCCGCCGATGTCGATCAGCGTCAGCTTCTGCACCGTCTGACCGCCCCTGGTACGCAGCGTCACCCCGTCGCTCATGCTGGGCAGCAGGTCGTACTTGCCGCTGTTCCGGTACTGCATCGTCACGTAGTACGGGATCAGCTTCTTCTCGTCCGCATCCAGGTCGAAGCGGCTCAGATCGGCGAGGGAGCCGGCGCGCACGCCCTTCGGTGTGATGAGCAGCGGGACGGGACGGCTGCGGCTGTCCTCGGTGATGCCGTCGGCGGGCCTGCCCGCGGGCAGCACTCCGGCGGACGCGCCGCCCTTGCCGCCGCCGACCTGCCAGATGAGGGTGTCACCGCCGTCGTCCTTGTACGAGACGGTCGCCGGCCGCTGGCCCTTCGGCAGCATGAAGATCCGGCAGATCGCCGCCGTGGCACCGGCCGCCAGTTCGGACGCGCCGCTCTCGCGGCACTCGGGCGGCAGGCCCGAGCCGGTGGCCATCGGGTTGCTCTGGAACAGGGAGACCTGCTCGGCGGCCTGGCCGTCCGCCCCGTTCACGGAGAAGTTCCGCGCCGGGTCCACTTCGCTCACCGTCTTCTTGCCGGTGTTGGTGTAGGAGAAGGTGAGGTAGTACGGCACCATCCCCTTGAGGTCGTCGTCGAGTTGGATGTGTGCCAGGTCGGAGTCCGAGCCGCGGGCCAGCCGGGTGGGTGTGATCCGCAGCTGGTGCGCCTTGTCGTCGGAGTCGGTCCAGGTGGCCGGGCGGGGTACGGCCTTCATCGGCAGCGGCTTGGTGGGCGTGACGGCTTCCGACGCCCCCGGCTTCGCCTTGCCGGCGCCCGGACCGGCGCACCCCACGGTCAGCAGCATGAGCGCGCTGACGCTGGCAGCGCTCGCAATACGTATGGGCATGCGCACGGTGAAACCCCCGTTGTTGTGTGCCGCGTGGCGCCGCACGCACCACACGACCGTTGTCACGTCACTCGACGCGCGGACCGGCGGGGCCGGTGGGCCGGGGTGGTGCCGGTGGGCAGGGCCCGGCCGGGGCGCCGTCGGGCCGGCCGGGCCGGTCCGGGCCGGTCCGGGCCGGTCCGAAGATTAGCCGCCCGGGGGGTGGGCGGTCGGCGGCGGCCCCTGGCCCTGTCGGGGCGGCGGGGTCGGGTCCGGGTCCGGGTCGGGTCCGGGGCGGGTCCGGGTCGGGGCGTACGACCGGAGCGTGGGCGGGTGGCCGGCGCCCGGCGCCCCGCCGTCATCAGCGCGGGCGGCTGGCCCTCAGCGAGTACATGAGGGGGATGCGGGGGCGGTCGCCGGGGAAGCAGTGGTAGCCGTCGTCGTCGCGGCGCAGCGCGGTGAACCGCTGGAACATCGTCTTGTCGTGTTCGTGCAGGAAGTCGATGCGCAGACCGGTGGCGGCCAGGGCGGAGACGACATCGCCGAGCGGGTGCTGCCATTCGACGCTGCGGTTCTTGACCGTCGGTGCGCCGAAGTCCGCGTAGGTGCCGGGGAGTTCGTCCACCCATGCGTCGCGGCTGAAGTAGTCGTGAACGATACGCGATCCGGTCTCGTCGTCCAGGACGTCGCAGAGCGGATGGAATTCGGCGAGGTAGAGGAAGCCGCCGGGGGCGACGAGGGAGGCGGCGGTGTCGGCCCAACGCGCCACGTCCGGGAGCCAGTTCAGGGCGCCGATGCCGGTGTAGACGATGTCGTACGCGGCGTCGGGGACGGCTTCGGCGGCGTCATAGACGTCGGCGGCGACGAACGCCGCGCGGTCGGGGCCGTAGCCGAGCTCGGCGGCGAGCCCGCGGGCGGTTTCGATGGCCGGCTCGGAGAAGTCCAGGCCGACGACGCGGGCCGCGCCGCGGTGGGCCCAGGAGAGGGTGTCCTGGCCGAAGTGGCACTGGAGGTGGAGGAGGGACCGCCCGGTGACGTCGCCGACCTCGGCGATCTCGAAGTCACGGAGCACGTCCCGGGTCCGGCGAAATCGGTCCTGGTCGTAATAATCACTCGCGGTGTGGATGGGGACACGTTCGTCCCACCTCGCACGATTGGCCTCCTGCCAGTCCTCGGGGCCCGTAATTTTTCGCATTCGGCGAAGTTATCCACAGGCTTGTGGCCCTCGCCAACGGATTTTTTGCACCGGGCGCAGAATGGGCCCATGACTGACGAGACGACCCCAGCCCCAGGCCCCGACACCACCACTCCGCACCCTTCGACGACCGACACCCGGCAGGCGGCCGGGACGAGGACGGGCGCGGCCGGCCCCATAGCGGGGGCGGAGGGGTCGGCGACGGGCGCGACAGGCTCGGCGACCCCCGGTGGTGTGGACGCCGCGATGCCGGACTGGGAGAAGCGCTTCCGCGCGCCGCGGATCGGGCTGCCGGACTGGGCCGAGGACGCCCCGGACCGTTCCCTGTTCGTCTCGAACGCCACCGGCACCTTCGAGCTCTATGCCTGGGACCGGGCCACCGGCGAGCAGCGGCAGGCCACGGACCGGCCGAACGGCACGACGGACGGGACGCTGTCGCCGGACGGCCGGTGGATCTGGTGGTTCTCGGACACCGACGGCGATGAGTTCGGCGTCTGGATGCGGCAGCCGTTCGAGGGCGGCCCGGATGAACCGGCGACCCCTGGTCTCACCCCCTCGTATCCCGGCGGGCTGGCGATCGGCCGCGATGGGACGTCGGTCGTCGGGTGCTCGACGGACGAGGAAGGCTCGACGGTCCATGTCGTCCGGCCGGGGGAGCCTCCGGTCGAGATCTACCGGCACCGCGAGTCAGCGGGCGTCGGCGATCTCGCGCACGACGGCTCGCTGATCGCCCTTGAGCACACCGAGCACGGCGATGCGATGCACTCCGCGATCCGCGTCGTACGGCCCGACGGCTCCACGGTCGCGGAGCTGGACGACACCAAGGGCGGGACCGAGGAACTGGGCCTGTCGGTGATGGGCTTCGCACCGGTCGACGGGGATTCCCGGCTGCTGGTCGGGCATCAGCGGCGGGGCCGCTGGGAGCCGATGATCTGGGACCCGCTGACCGGGGTGGAGACGGCCCTGGACATCAACCTTCCCGGAGATGTGGGTGCCGACTGGTATCCCGACGGGTCGGCGCTGCTGGTGGAGCACGAGTACCAGGCACGGAGCGAGCTGTGGCGCTATGAGCTGGGCACGCCGGACGGCAACGGCGCCCCGGCCGGTGCCGGAGCTGCGGCCGCTGCGGCCGGTGGTCGGCTGACCCGGGTCGAGACCCCGGCCGGCTCGGTCTCGGGCGCCACGGCGCGGCCGGACGGCACGGTGGAGTTCCTGTGGTCGTCGGCGGCCCAGCCCCCGGAGGTGCGGTCGACGAGCGGCGAGGTCGTGCTGGACCCGCCCGGTATGAAGGCGCCCGGGTCGGTGCCGGTGCGGGATGTCTGGGTGGAGGGCCCCGGTGGCCGCATCCATGCGCTGGTGCAGCAGCCGGCGGGCGAAGGCCCCTTCCCGACGGTGTTCGACATACACGGCGGTCCGACCTGGCACGACAGCGACGCGTTCGCCTCGTCGCCCGCGGCCTGGGTGGACCACGGCTTCGCGGTCGTACGCGTCAACTACCGCGGCTCGACCGGCTACGGCCGCGCCTGGACGGATGCGCTCAAGCACCGCGTCGGGCTGATCGAGCTGGAGGACATCGCCGCGGTGCGTGAGTGGGCGGTCTCGTCCGGGCTGGCCGATCCGGAGCGGCTGGTGCTGGCGGGCGGCTCTTGGGGCGGCTATCTGACACTGCTGGGGCTCGGTACCCAGCCGGACGCCTGGGCCGTGGGCCTGGCGGCGGTTCCGGTCGCGGACTACGTCACGGCGTACAACGACGAGATGGAAGCCCTCAAGGCGATGGACCGGACCCTGCTGGGCGGCACCCCTGAGGAGGTCCCGGACCGCTTCGAGGCGTCGTCACCGCTGACGTATGTGGACGCGGTGCGGGCCCCTGTCTACATCTCGGCCGGCGTCAACGACCCACGCTGCCCGATCCAGCAGGTGGAGAACTACGTCCAGCGCCTGGAGAGCCGCGCCCATCCGCACGAGGTCTACCGCTACGACGCCGGGCACGGCTCCCTCGTGGTGGAAGAGCGCATCAAGCAGGTCCGCCTGGAACTCGATTTCGCCCAGCGACATGTGATCGAGAGGAGCTAGAGGCTCGGCCGGGGGGGGAGGGGCTCGGCGGGGCAGGGTCGGGGGCGGGGGGGAGGGGCCCCCGGGGGGTGGTCAGGCTGCGATGTGGTGGGCCAGGGCCGCATGTGGGTCCCGCCCCTCGGGGGTGTCGTCGGGGGTGTGGTCCGTGTGGACGGTCGCGGCGGTGAGGCGGGGGACGGCGTGGATAAGGGCGTGTTCGGCGGCGACGGCGAGGGCATGGGCCTGCACCACGGTCAGGCGGGAGTCGACGACGATGTCCGCCTCGGCCCGCAGGGTGTGGCCGATCCAGCGCATACGGACCTGCCCGACGCCGTGGACGCCGCCCACCGCGCGTAGTGCGGTCTCGGCGGTGTCGATGAGTTCGGGGTCGACGGAGTCCATCAGCCGCCGGTAGACCTCCCGGGCGGCGTCCCGCAGCACCATGAGGATGGCGGCGGTGATCAGCAGGCCGATGAGCGGGTCGGCCTGCTGCCAGCCGAGCGCCGCACCGCCCGCGCCGAGGAGGACGGCGAGGGAGGTGAAGCCGTCGGTACGGGCGTGCAGACCGTCGGCGACGAGCGCGGCCGAGCCGATCTTGCGGCCGGTACGGATGCGGTAGCGGGCGACCCACTCGTTGCCGAGGAACCCGATCACGGCGGCCGCGGCCACGGCCCACAGGTGCGTGACCTCGCGGGGGTGCAGCAGCCGGTCCACGGACTCGTAGGCGGCCCAGACCGACGAGGCGGCGATCGTCAGCACGATGGCGATGCCTGCGAGGTCCTCGGCGCGACCGTAGCCGTAGGTGTAGCGGCGGTTCGCGGCCCGGCGGCCGAGCAGGAAGGCGATGCCCAGCGGCACGGCGGTCAGGGCATCGGCACCGTTGTGGATCGTGTCGCCGAGCAGTGCCACCGACCCCGACAGCGCGACGATCACCAGCTGGATCAGGCTGGTCAGGCCCAGAATGCCGAGCGAGATCCAGAGCGTGCGCAGGCCCTCGCGGGAGGTCTCCAGCGCGGCATCGACCTTGTCCATGGCCGCATGGCTGTGCGGGGTCACCAGATGGGCGAGCTGGTGCCGCATCCGCGCCCAGCGGCCGGAGCGGTGAGGATCGTGGGCGTGGTCATGCCCGTGGCCGTGCGTGTGGTCATGCCCGTGGCCGGTCCCGTGACCGTGCCCGTGACAGTTCGCTCGGTCATTCGCGTGGTCGTGGGCGGGCTTCTGCGTGTGATGGGCGTGAGGGGCCTGCTCGGGCTCGTGCCCGTGCGCGTGCGGATCGCGCTGTACGTGATCAGGGATATGCGGATGACCATGGCCGTGCACGTGATCATGGCCGTGCGGGTGAGTGCCATTGTCTGCCATATGGCCTACCGTGGCACGCCGATCCGATTGCAGCTACCACCGTGATACGCCCTCTGACCAGGTGCAACGTCGTTGCAGAAGCAGAGCCCGTGCGGGTCGCGGAACGGAGCGGGTTGCAGCCTGAACGGGTACCGAACGAAGCGGGACCCTGAACGGGAGCTGGTCCCGAACCTGAGCGGATACCGAACCGGAGCGGTCCCCAAACCGGAGCTGTCCCGAATCGAAGAGGACCCCCAACCCGCAGCGCCTTCAGACCTTCCCGGCCCGCGCCGCCTCCCCCTGCCCGTCGCCGCTGCCCTCGCCCCGGCCTAGGCCGTCCTCCCCCAGGCCGGCAGCAATGCCACTCCCCAGCCCCCCGCCTTCGCCCTCCACCTCCACAACAATCCCCAATGCCGCGTCCTTGGCGGCCTCGGTGTCGCGGCGGAAGAGGCGGAACCACATGAAGACGACGAAGCCGGCGAAGACGAACCACTCGCCGGTGTAGCCGAGGTTCTGGAAGGCCTTCAGGTCCAGTCCGCTGCCCTCGGCGGCGGCCGGGGGGACGGCGCGCAGCGGTGCCTGGGCGTCGGTGAGCGTGATCCAGGCGTCGTAGACCTCGTACGGCACGATGTTGACCAGCGACGCCGCGCTGATCATGCCGAGCTGTCCCGGCGCCAGCCCGCCACCGGCCTGTACACCGTCGGTGCCCTGGTTCTCGGAGGCCTGCAGCGCTCCGGTGACGGTCACCTCGCCCTTGGGCGGCGCGGGCACCTTCGCCGTGTCGGCCTTCGTACCGGCGTCGCCGGGCAGCCAGCCCCGGACGACCGGCAGGGCCTTGCCGCCGTCCGTGCGGAGCAGGTTGAGGACGTAGAAGCCCTGCCGCTCGCCGTGCTTGTCCTTCAACGTCCGGCCCGGTACGAGCAGTTGGTGCCCGGTGTCGTAGCGCCCGCGGGCGCTGGCCTGGCGGCCGGAGGTCACCTTGTCGACGGGCAGCAGCCGCTCCAGGGGGCGGGCGGCCGCGGTCTTTGCCCGGGCGGAGCGGTCCTCCTGCTGCTGGTGGGTGTCGACGCGGTCCTCGAAGCGGCTCAGCTGCCAGCTGCCCATGAAGATGCAGAAGGGGATCGCCAGTACGGCGAAGACGTTGATTCCCCACCACCGCGGGGTCAGCAGGAACCGGTACACGCCCTCAACGGTACGGGGCCCGGGCGGCGGGGCCGCACCGGCCCCTCCACGCTCCGGTCCCGGTGGCCGGGACCTGGGCCATCGGCTGTTACCGGGCCGCCAGCGCCTCGGTGCGGTAGACCGTTCCGGCGCACGCGTCCGTGACCTTGGCATCGGCCGCGGCGGGCTCGCCGGCCTCCGGCGTGTGGCTGAGCACGATGCTCCCGGACGCGGTACCGCCGTCGCCGGGGCCCTCGTCGCCGCCCGCCTGGCCGCCGCTGTCGCCGGCGGTCGTGGTCCCGGTGTCCGGTGACTGTCCCGGGTCGCTGGAGGCGTCGGGCGTCGGGGACGGGCCGGGATTGACGCACCCCGTGGCGCCGCCGCCGGACTCCGGAATCCAGGCGAACTTGACCTCGTACGCCTCCCCCGGCTTGAGAACCAGCTGGTCAGGGGTGGTGGCCGGGTCGGGCAGTCCGGTGGCCTCGTCGCCTGAGGTGTGGTCGACGACGTGGATGCGGTCGGGCTTCGTGGAGCCCTGGGCGACCAGGCCGATGGTGCCGCCGCCCTCGACGGAGCAGGCGGCGGAGGAGGTGTTGACCACCCGGAACGCGCCGTAGACGCGGCCCGCGGAGTCCGCCGCACCGACGGTGCTGGTGCCCTGGCCGAGCTGTTCCCGCCCGCAGACCGGCGAGGTGACGTCCATGGTCTCGTCCGGGGCGGGGGTGCCGGCGCCCGCACCGTGGCCCACGCCGCCCTTCTCCGTGGCCTTGCCCTTGCCCGCGGGCTTGTCCTCGCCCCGCTTCTCGCCGTCTTTGCCGGCCGGCCGCGGACCGGCCTGCTCGGTGCCTTCGCCATGGGCCCCCTCGGCGCCGCCCTGGGGGTGCGGGCTGCTCGCCGCGTTGGCGGGCCGCTCCTCGGAGCTGCCGGCGAGGTTGGCCACATGGACCATGGCGGGGATGGACGTACCGCCGAGCAGCAGTGCGGCCGCGGCGCCCACGACGGCGTGCCGGCGGCGCTGGCGACGGGCGGGCACCGCGCGGCGCAGCTGCTCCAGCGCGTCCGGCGAGGGTTCGAGGTCGTCGACGCGGGAGTGCAGCAGCCGCCTCAGGTCGTCCTCGTCGCCGAAGTCGCCGCCGGTGGGGTGGCTTCGGCCGGGTCCGTCGCCGCCGCCGTTGCCGGTGCCGCCGCCGGAGCCGGTGGGCCCGTCGTTGCCGTACGCATGGCTGTCGGCCTCGTCACCGGCGTCCGCCGCACCCTCCGTGCCGTCCGGCACACCGTCCGTGACACCGATGTCATCGCCGTGGCCGGATACTTGGCCGGTTTCCGTGCCCTGCCCGCTGCCGGCGTCGGGCCGACGGCCGCCACCCGACTCGCCGTCGGGACGTCCTTGCGCCTCACGCGCCGCATACAGCCCACGCGCCACATCGGCGGGCTTTCCGCGCGCACCGGTCAGCTCGCCCGGGTCACGCCGCTCCCCCGCGCCGGGAGTCCCACGAGCGCCGGGCGCCTCGTGGATCCGGCCGTACGCGGTGCCCGGACGCGCCGGGTCGAGCGGGCCGGGCCGGTGGGTGCGGGTGCCGCTGTGATTCATGGGGTCGATCGACGTGCTCGGGAAGTCCGGGGCACTCGGGAAGTTCGGGGGACCCGGGAAGTCCGGGGTGCTCGGGCGGCTCGGGCTGAGCGAGCCGTACGCGTCGTACGGGTGGTGCCGGCCAAACGTCGTGCCACTCATGCCGGAGCCTCCATCGCGACGCGGAGCGCCGCGATGCCCCGCGAGCCGTAGGCCTTCACGGAGCCGAGCGATATGCCCAGGGTCTGGGCCACCTGCGCCTCGGTCATATCCGCGAAGTAGCGCAGCACCAGCACTTCGCGCTGCCGGCGCTGCAGCCCCCGCATCGCCTTGATCAGCTGGTCCCGCTCCAGCAGGTCGTACGCGCCCTCCTCGGCGCTCGCCATGTCGGGCATCGGCTTGGAGAGCAGCTTGAGCCCGAGGATGCGGCGACGCAGCGCGGAGCGCGAGAGGTTGACGACGGTCTGCCGGAGATAGGCGAGGGTCTTCTCTGGGTCGCGCACCCGTCCGCGCGCGGAGTGCACGCGGATGAAGGCCTCCTGGACGACGTCCTCACAGGAGGCGGTGTCGTCGAGGAGCAGCGCGGCGAGACCGAGCAGCGAGCGGTAGTGCGCGCGATAGGTCTCGGTGAGGTGGTCGACTGTGGTGCCCGCTGCCATCGCGTCGTCAGTGTCCCCACGCTGAGGGGGAATCTGCGCGGGACGCGTGGTGGGCCAGGGAGCGATCACCGGCATGCCCCCGGACACACGGGGCCGCGGTGGGCGCACTGCCGCGCCGGCTGCGCCAGCTGGGGCGATGGTGAATCCGAGTACCTCTGCCACGCCTGTTGGACACGCTTCCCCCTATAAGGGTTGTACGCGCAAGGCACCGCTTTTGACGATGCATCAAATGCCCTCATGCGTACCAGCTCTTCCTGAATGCCCTAATTGCCCCGACGCGAAGACCCTCATGCCCAAGGGCTCACCATGTGGCCCGCCCGGCACACCCGGAGCCACCCCTGAGGGCGGCGACAAAGACGCTCCCCGCCCAACTGCCGGTTGCAGTGCGGCGGGGAGCGAATGGTCGAACAGATCGTCAGCCCAGATCAAGAGGTTTGGACCGGCAATTCGCTCACAGAATCTTCACACGCTCCACAAAGTATCTCCCAGGTGGCCGGTGCACGACGGCCGATCCCGCCAAGTCGTATACCGTCCCCGGCTGTCACGGCAGCAGGGCGCGGGGACGCCGGAGAGAAACGGGAACGGCAGAGCACCGGAACAGCACCGGAACAGCACGACAGTAAGGCACGGGGAGAACGGTCCCGGACCGGACCTACCCCTGCAGCTCGGCCGCCACCAGCTCGCCGACCTGCGCCGTGTTCAGAGCCGCTCCCTTGCGCAGGTTGTCCCCGCACACGAACAGCTCCAGCGCCCGCGGATCGTCCAGCGAACGCCGCACCCGCCCGACCCAGGTCGGATCCGTCCCGACGACATCGGCCGGGGTGGGGTACTCGCCCTCGGCCGGGTCGTCGCTGAGGACGACGCCGGGGGCCGCGGCCAGGATCTCGTGCGCGCCGCCGACCGTGACCTCGTTCTCGAACCGGGCGTGCACGGTCAGCGAGTGGGTCGTGATCACCGGAACCCGTACACAGGTCGCGGTGACCGGCAGCTCCGGCAGCCCCAGGATCTTGCGGGACTCGTCACGGATCTTGAGCTCCTCGGAGGACCAGCCGTCCTCCTGGAGCGAGCCGGCCCAGGGCACGACATTGAGGGCGATCGGCGCCGGAAACGGCCCCAGGGTGTCCCCGACGGCCCGCCGGACATCACCGGGCGTGGTCCCCAGCTCCGTGCCGGACACCGCGGACAGCTGCGCCCGCAAGGTGTCGACGCCTGCTTTGCCCACCCCGGAAACGGCCTGGTACGAGGAGACGATCAGCTCGCTCAGCCCGTACTCGGCATGCAGCGCGCCCAGCGCGACGATCATCGAGAGCGTCGTGCAGTTCGGGTTGGCGATGATGCCGCGCGGACGCACCCGCGCGGCGTGCGCGTTGACCTCGGGCACGACGAGGGGCACGTCCGGGTCCAGCCGGAACGTGCCCGCGTTGTCGATGACAACCGCGCCCTTGGAGACCGCGACCGGCACCCACTGCGCGGAGACCTCGTCGGGGACGTCGAACATCGCGACGTCGATCCCGTCGAAGGCCTCCTCGCTCAGCGCGACGACCTCGACCTCCGCGCCCCGCACGGTCAGCTTGCGGCCGGCCGAGCGGGGCGAGGCGATCAGCCGGATCTCGCCCCAGATGTCGGCCCGCTCGGACAGGATGCCGAGCAGGACCGAGCCGACGGCGCCGGTGGCACCGACGACGGCGAGCTGGGGCTTGGCGGCCGTACGGGCGTCCGCCCTCAGCGTGTCAGCGAGGGACGGACGGCCCGCCTCGGCCGGAATCATCGACCGGTGCCGCCATAGACCACGGCCTCGTCACTGTCGGTGTCGAGACCGAAGGCGGTGTGCACGGCGCACACGGCCTCGTTGACGTCATCGGCACGGGTGACGACCGAGATGCGGATCTCGGAGGTCGAGATGAGCTCGATGTTCACGCCCGCGTTCGACAGCGCCTCGAAGAACGTCGCGGTGACGCCCGGGTTGGTCTTCATCCCCGCGCCGACCAGCGAGATCTTGGCGATCTGGTCGTCGTAGCGCAGCGAGTCGAAACCGACCGCGGCACGGGTCTTCTCCAGGGCCGCGACGGCCTTGCGGCCCTCGGCCTTGGGCAGCGTGAAGGAGATGTCGGTCAGACCGGTCGACGCGGCCGAGACGTTCTGCACGACCATGTCGATGTTGACCTCGGAGTCCGCGATCGCACGGAAGATGCGCGCGGCCTCGCCCGGCTTGTCCGGGACTCCGACGACCGTGACCTTCGCCTCGGAGGTGTCATGTGCGACGCCCGAGATGATTGCCTGCTCCATCGGCTGGTCCCCTTGCGGTTCGTTGCTGACCCACGTGCCCCTCAGTCCCGAGAAGGACGAGCGGACATGGATCGGGATGTTGTAACGGCGTGCGTACTCGACGCAACGGTGCAGCAGCACCTTGGAGCCGGAGCTGGCCAGCTCCAGCATGTCCTCGAAGGAGATCCAGTCGATCTTCCGGGCCTTCTTCACGACCCGGGGGTCGGCGGTGAAGACACCGTCCACATCGGTGTAGATCTCACAGACGTCGGCGTCCAGGGCGGCCGCCAGCGCGACGGCGGTCGTGTCCGACCCACCGCGCCCCAGCGTCGTGATGTCCTTCTTGTCCTGGGACACACCCTGGAAGCCCGCGACGATGGCGATGTTGCCCTCGTCGACGGAGGTCTTGATCCGGCCCGGCGTGACGTCGATGATCCGTGCCTTGTTGTGCACGGAATCGGTGATCACACCGGCCTGGCTGCCCGTGAAGGACTGCGCCTCGTGGCCGAGGTTTTTGATCGCCATCGCCAGCAGGGCCATGGAGATCCGCTCTCCGGCGGTCAGCAGCATGTCGAACTCGCGCCCCGACGGAATCGGGGACACTTCCTGCGCGAGATCGATCAGCTCGTCCGTCGTGTCGCCCATCGCCGAAACCACCACGACAACCTGGTTGCCGTTCTTCTTGGCTTCGACGACTCGCTTGGCAACGCGCTTGATGCCCTCGGCATCCGCAACGGATGAGCCGCCGTACTTCTGCACGACAAGGCCCACGTGCGCTCCTCGCAACTGTCTCTTCGGGAGTTTCCTCCCGGACCCCCGGAAATGGGGGTACTGCGGTCGGCTCAGTCTAACGAGCAAGCGGAGTCCGCCCTGCTAATACCACATCGTGAGACATGAGACTCACTCATTGATCACGGCTGTCTCACCGTGATCACCTGACTCGTGAGTTCCACGTCCCGCGGCGGCTCCACAAGGCGCACCGTTGCGCCTGCTCGGCGAGCACATGCCCGCTCCAGGCCGGTACACACGGAAACGTAACCCAGGTCACAGGGTCCGGGCGCGGCGAGAGCGCCCGGGGAGCCGGAAAATTCCGCCCCGGCGCGCGTCCCCCGGGCTCAGGTCCCCCGCAGCCCCAGCGGCCCGGCGATCTCGGCCGCCATGACCTTCCCGGCCTCCTCGGCGAGCAGCTCCTCGTCGCCGGCGGTGACGTCGCTGTCGGTGTCCAGGCCGTCCAGCTCGACCAGCGGCTGGTCGAGCCGTACGTGGGCGACCAGCGACTGCAGCGCGCGCAGGGCGGCCGAGGCGGTCGGTCCCCAGTTGGAGAGGTAGGAGAACTGCCACCACCACAGGGCTTCGCTGATCCGGCCCGCGTGGTAGTGCGCCAGGCCGTGCCGCAGATCGGTGATGATGTCGGCCAGGTCGTCGGAGATCCGGCTGGCGACCGGCTCGCTGCGCGGCACATACGGGTCGAAGACCTCGGAGTAGACGTCCACCGGGTCGAGCAGGGTCGCGAAGCGCTCGCGCAGCTCGTCGACGTCCGGCTCCGGGCCGGTGTCCGGCTCGTAGCGCTCGTCGGGGACGAAGTCCTCGTGCGCGCCCAGACGGCCGCCGGTGAGCAGCAGCTGGGAGACCTCCAGCAGCAGGAAGGGCACCGCGCTGTCCGGCTCGTCGCCCTTGGCGACTTCCGTCACCGCGACGATGAAGCTCTCGATCGAATCGGAGATCGAGACGGCAAAGTCGTCCGGGTCCTGTGTCGCGTTGTGCAGCGTGGCATCAGACATCGAGAAGTCTCCTCCCTTCGAAGGCCCGCCCGAGCGTGACCTCGTCCGCGTACTCCAGATCGCCGCCGACCGGCAGTCCGCTCGCCAGTCGCGTCACTCTCAGGCCCATGGGTTTGATCATGCGGGCCAGATACGTGGCCGTGGCCTCGCCCTCCAGATTCGGGTCGGTGGCCAGAATCAGCTCGGTGACGGTGCCGTCCGCGAGCCTGGCCAGCAGTTCCCTGATCCGCAGGTCGTCGGGGCCCACGCCCTCGATCGGGCTGATCGCCCCACCGAGGACGTGGTAGCGACCGCGGAACTCGCGGGTCCGCTCGATCGCCACGACGTCCTTGGGCTCCTCCACGACGCAGATGACCGCCGGATCGCGCCTCGGGTCCAGGCAGACCCGGCACTGCTCCTCCTGCGCCACATTGCCGCAGGTGCCGCAGAACCGGACCTTCGCCTTGACCTCCATCAGCGCGTTCGCGAGCCGGCGGACATCGGTCGGCTCGGCCTGAAGAATGTGGAAGGCGATCCGCTGCGCGCTCTTGGGACCGACGCCGGGCAGCCTGCCCAACTCGTCGATCAGGTCCTGGACCACGCCTTCATACACGGAACGTCTTCTTTCTCTTCTGCCGTGCTGCGTACGCTAGTTGGCTACTCCTCAGAAGGGGAGACCAGGGATTCCGCCACCGCCCAGACCCTGGGCGAGCGGACCGAGCTTCTGCTGCTGCAGCTGCTGGGCGCTGGCGTTGGCGTCCCGGACCGCCGCCAGCACGAGGTCGGCGAGCGTCTCGGCCGTCTCCTCCGCGGAGTCGGTGTCGACCGCCTTGGGGTCGATGACCAGGCCCTGGAGCTCTCCCGAGCCGGTCACCGTCGCCTTGACCAGACCGCCGCCCGCGGAACCCTCGACGGGTGTCTCCGCCAGTTCCTGCTGGGCTGCCGCGAGGTCCTGCTGCATCTTCTGAGCCTGCTGAAGCAGCTGCTGCATATTGGGCTGACCACCGGGGATCACGACGTGACTCCTGCCATACGACAACGATTGGTGCGGTAGCCCGAGCCTACGTGTTTCACGGGCCCCGCGCCCTACGCCGTAGGGAGGAGCACGGGTGTACGCCCGGCGTACGCCCGGTTACCCGTTTTCGCCCCGCCCGGCCCGCCTACGCGGTGCCGTACGGCGCCTACTCGTTGTTGAACTCTTCCAGCACCGTCGCGCCGAGTTCGCGCACGATCAGGTCGTGTCCGCTGAGCGCGGAGTCGACGAGGTCCGGGTCGTCCTCGGCCGGCATGTCGTACTCGATCGACATCGGCGGGGGCTCCGGCGAGCTGTACGAGGACTCCGCCGCGGGCGCGGTCTGCCCGCCGCCCGTGGACGACGGGGAGGACACGGCCTCCCGCGCCATCCGCGCACCCTGGCTTCCGCCGGCGCTGCCGCCGCCGTCCTGCCCGTACTGGCCGCCGGACGACGGGGGCGCCGCCGGTCCGCTCTGCTGGGGCGGGGGCTGCGGGGCGCCCTGCTGCGGGGCGGCGGGCGCACCGCCGCCGAAGCCGCCGCCCCCTCCGCTGCGGGGGGCGCCGCCGGACGGCGGATTGGCGCCGCCCGACGGGTCGACGATCGCCTCGACCCGCCACTGCACCTGGAACCGCTCGGCCAATACGTCCTTGAGGACGTCCTCGCTGCCGCCGTTGGCGAAGCTGTCGCGGGCCCCGGCATTGGGGAAGCCGATCTGGAGGGTGGTGCCGTCGAAGCCGGAGACCTGGGCGTTCTGGCTCAGCAGGATCCAGGTGAAGCGGCGGCGGTCCTTCACCGCTTCCAGGATGTCCGGCCACATCTGCCGCACCTGGGCGGCACCCTGCGCCGCCCCCGGGGCCGCACCGGCGGGCGGTGCCTGCGGGGACACCGGCGCGGGCGCACCGGCCGGCGGTCCGGACACGGCGGGCGGTGCGGCGGGCGGCGCGGCGGGGGCTCCGCCCTGCGGTGCCTGGCCGCCCTGCCCCGGCGCCACGGCCGTGGGCCAGCCGCCGGGCTGCCGCCCGGCGCCACCGCCATTGCCCCCCGCAGGGCCTCCGCCGCCGGTTCCCTTGCCCGCGCTTCCGGGCCAGGCCCCGGGCCGCGGGGCGGCCGCCTCACGGCCACCGCCCTGGACACCCTGCGGAGCGTCCGCCGGAGCGCCCTGGGGCGCCGCCGCGCCACCGCCGTCACCCCGCTGCTGCTCACCACCGGGCCCGGCCGCCGGGCCCCCGGACGCGCCCGCACCGGCCGTCGGCGCCGCCGGGGCGGGAGCCGGAGTGCCGGCACCAGCGGACGGGCCGCCGCCCACCGCGCCCCGCACCGCGGCACGCGCGGCGGCCGGCCCGGACGGTCCCGCAGGCATCGCCGGATGCGCCTCCGGCCCCGGTACATAGCCGGCCGCGGGCCCGCCACCGGACGCCACCACAGGCGGCGCTCCCGGCCCGGGCTCTCCCCCGGAGCCCGCACCGCCGGCCCCGCCCAGCAGCGCCGCGCCCGCGCCACGCTCCAGACGGTCGAGCCGCGCCTGCACCGACCGTTCGTCGTCGTACGCCGCGGGCAGCAGCACCCGAGCACAGATCAGCTCCAGCTGCAGCCGCGGCGAGGTCGCCCCGCGCATCTCCGTCAGGCCCGTATTGACCAGGTCGGCGGCCCGGCTCAGCTCGGCCGCCCCGAAGACGGACGCCTGCGCCGTCATCCGCTCCACGACATCGGCGGGGGCGTCGATCAGCCCCTTCTCCCCGGCGTCCGGCACGGCCGCCAGGATCACCAGGTCCCGCAGCCGCTCCAGCAGATCCGCGACGAAGCGCCGCGGGTCGTTGCCGCCCTCGATGACCCGGTCCACGACCTCGAAGGCCGCCGCGCCGTCCCCCGCGGCGAACGCCTCCACGATCGAATCCAGCAGCGACCCGTCGGTGTACCCCAGCAGCGCCGTCGCCATGGCATAAGTCACACCGTCCGCACCGGCACCGGCGAGCAGCTGGTCCATCACGGACATCGAGTCACGCACCGAACCGGCTCCGGCCCGCACCACCAGCGGCAGCACCCCGTCCTCGACCGGGATCTCCTCCCGCCCGCACACCTCGCCCAGGTACTCCCGCAGCGTCCCCGGCGGGACCAGCCGGAACGGGTAGTGATGGGTACGCGACCGGATCGTCCCGATGACCTTCTCGGGCTCGGTCGTCGCGAAGATGAACTTCAGATGCTCCGGCGGCTCCTCGACGACCTTCAGCAGGGCGTTGAAGCCCGCGGAGGTCACCATGTGCGCCTCGTCGATGATGTAGATCTTGTAGCGGCTGCTGGCCGGCCCGAAGAACGCCTTCTCCCGCAGCTCACGGGCGTCGTCCACGCCACCGTGCGACGCCGCGTCGATCTCGATCACATCGATCGAGCCCCGGCCGTTCCTGGCCAGGTCCACACACGACTGGCACTTTCCGCAGGGTGTGGGAGTGGGACCTTCCTCACAGTTGAGGCAGCGCGCCAGGATCCGCGCACTCGTCGTCTTGCCGCAGCCGCGCGGGCCACTGAACAAATAGGCGTGGTTGACCCGGTTGTTCCGCAGAGCCTGCTGCAGCGGATCGGTCACGTGCTCTTGCCCGATGACCTCGGCGAAGGTCTCGGGCCGGTAGCGGCGGTACAGCGCAAGGGACGACACGCATACGACGATATCGGCCCGCACTGACAACCGACGGGCCCCGTAAACGCAAGCGCCCCCCACGCACCCGCCAGAGCCGACCTACCCTTGCTGCCTTCCGGCCCTGGGGGAGTTCAGTCAGATAGCGCCACGTGAGGGGCTGCGCACCACAGTAGCGGATCCCCCACCCAAGAAACGACCCGGACCCTCACCCCCGGCCCACATCACTCCCCTCCGAACCCCTCCCCGCGATCATGGTCGCGAGCACTCCCCAACGTCTTGTATTGTTTGCGGCGGAGGATTCGCCTAGTGGCCTAGGGCGCACGCTTGGAAAGCGTGTTGGGGGCAACCCCTCACGAGTTCGAATCTCGTATCCTCCGCCAGTGCTCTCACCGGGCACGATGTCGAAGGGCCCCACCGTTCGCGGTGGGGCCCTTCGACGTTGTCTCAGCCCTCGTTGTCCTGGTCTTTGTCCACAAGAGCTGTTTCCGGGGTTCCCCAGATCGCCGCGCCGATCTTCCGGGCCACCTCCTTCAACAGGTGGTCGGAACGCCCTCGGCGGGGTTCAGCGGCACAGGGCGGTGTCCACGGCGCGTTCGAGATTCCTCCGGGCCGCCTCGTCGGTGAGCTGCAGGGTGACCGCGACGTTGGTGGCGCGGCCGTCGTCGGTGGCGCCGCCCCGGGTCTCGTACCCCGGGAAGCTGCCGCCGTGGCCCCAGGAGAGGCCGCCGCACGGCAGCGGCCTGCTGACGAGTCCAAGTCCGTAGCGGGCGCCGGGGCCGAAGGTCGCTTCGGCGGGGACGGTGGAGCGCATCTGGGCGAGCTGGGCCGAGGGCAGGAGGCGGCCGGCCAGGAGTGCGGTGAAGAAGCGGTTGAGGTCGGAGCCGGTGGAGACCATCTGGCCTGCCGCCCAGCTCCAGGAGGGGTCGGTCTCCGTGATGTCGCGCAGCGGCGCGTCCGCCGATTCCCGGTAGTAGCCGTGGGGGTGGGGTTCCCGAATGCTCGCGTCACCGGGGGCGGGGAAGTAGGTGTGGCGCAGCCCGGCGCGTTGGACGACGCGCCGGTCGATCTCCTCGGCGAGGGGGCGGCCGGTGACCTTCTGGACGATCAGGCCGGCGAGCACGTAGTTGGTGTTGCTGTACTTCCAACTCGTCCCGGGGGCGAAGTCGGCCGGGTGCTGGAGGGCTGTGGCGAGCAGTTCGCGGGGGGTGTAGTACCGGACGTCGTCCCCGAGGTGGTCGCTGTAGTTGGGGAGTCCGCTGGTCTGCTGGAGGAGCTGGCGGACGGTGATGTGCCGTCCGTCGATCCCTTCCCCGCGGACGAGGCCCGGCAGGTAGGTATCGACGGAGGCGTCCAGGTGCACCCTCCGCTCCGCGACGAGTTGGAGGACGACGACCGCGACGAAGGTCTTGGTGTTGCTGCCGATCCGTACCTGGCCGTCCCTGGGCACCTTCGAGCCGGTGGTCAGGTCGCCCACTCCTGCGGTGTAGGTGCGGATGCGGCCGTCACGGTCCTGGACGCTCGCCAGCGCGGCGGGCATCCCGTCGTCGCGCACCAGCGCGTTCAGGCTCTGCTGGACGGTGTCCGGCCTGGTGGCGGAGGCGGCGGGCGGGGCGAGGGCGCCCAGTGTCATGACACCGATGGCCACCGCGACCGCGGCGGGCAGGGCCCGTCGCCGCGTGCCCTGCTGCCGGCCCGGCGAGCGAAGCCCTTGCCGTGCCTGTCCACGCATGAGTCAACTCCTGAGGAATCGCTGGACCGTTGTTCAGGTTTGCCGGGTTGCCGGGTTGCCGGGTTGCCGGGTGCGTGATTCAGCCGCACAGGGCCCTGTCCACGGCGTCCTTCACGTGCTGCGTGGCTGCCTCGTCCGTCGGAATGTTGGTGACCGCGACGTTGGCGGCGCGGCCGTCGTCGGTGACACCGCCCCGGGTCTCGTACCCCGCGATGTCGCCGCCGTGGCCCCAGTAGACGCCGCCGCACGACAGCGGCCTGCTCGTGAGCCCCAGCCCGTAACGGAGGCCGGAGGTCCCGGCGGGGACGGTCGTGCGCATCTCGGCGAGCTGGGCCGCCGGGAGGAGCCGGCCGGCGAGGAGCGCGGTGAAGAAGCGGTTGAGGTCGGAGTTGGTGGAGATCAACTGACCTGCGGCCCAGCCTACGGAGGGGTCCATCTCCGTGAAGTCGCGCAGCGGTGTGTTCGCCGGGTTGCGGTGGTAACCGTGGGGGTGCGGCTCTCGGATGCTCATCTCGCCGGGGGTGGGGAAGTAGGTGTGGCGCAGCCCGATGCGCTTGATGATGCGCCGGTCCATCTCCTCGGCGAGGGGGCGGCCGGTGACCTTCTGGACGATCAGGCCGGCCAGGACGTAGTTGGTGTTGCTGTACCCCCACTTCGCCCCCGGAGCCGCGTCGGCCTTGTACCGGAGGGCGATGTCGAGCAGCTCGCGGGGCTCGAAGTACCGGTTCCTGATCTCGTCGTCGTCGACGTGGATGCCGTACTCGGGGAGTCCGCTGGTGTGCTGGAGGAGCTGGCGGACGGTGATGCGGCGCCCGTCGATCCCCTTTCCGCGGACGAGGCCGGGCAGGTAGGTGTCGACGCAGGCGTCCAGGCCGATCTTCCCTTCGCCGACCAGCTGCAGGACCACGACCGCCGTGAACGCCTTGGTGTTGCTGCCGATCCGTACCTGGCCGTCCCTGGGCACCTTCGAGCCGGTGGTCAGGTCGCCCACTCCTGCGGTGTAGGTGCGGATGCGGCCGTCACGGTCCTGGACGCTCGCCAGCGCGGCGGGCATTCCGTCGTCGCGCATCAGCGTGTTCAGGGCCTGCTGGACGGCGTCCGGCCTGGCGGCGGCGGCAGCAGCGGAGGCGGCAGAATCCGAGGCGGCGGGCGGGGCGAGGGCGCCCAGCGTCATGACGCCGATGGCCACCGCGGCCGCGGCCGACACGGCTCGTCGCCGTCTGCCGCCCTGCTGCCGGGTCGAGGAACGAAGGCCCTGCCGGGTCTGAGCACGCATGAGTCAACTCCTGGGGAATCGTTTGGTCGAGGCACGATCCTGGTTTCCAGGGCCCGCTGACCGCATCGCGGGAAGGCGGGAGAAATCGCTCCCCCGATCGGGGGAGGCTGCCGGGGGGGCCGCCCGGCGATACTGGCGCGCATGATCAGGGGAATTCGGCCGCTGCTGCGCGGCTCCACGTATGCGGGTGTGCTGTTCGCCTATTGCGGCGCGCTGGCGAGCCTTCCGCTGCTGCCTTTCGCCCTGTTGCCGGCGCTGTCGTGGCGATCCGCTTCCGAGAGCGTGCAGATCGTCCTGGTCCTGCTGGTCTGGGCGGTACTGGTCGGCGTGGTCGGCCTGGCGCGCCCCGTACGACGGGCGCTGGTCGTGTCGGCCCGCCGGCTGCTGCGGGTGCCGCTGCCGAATCCGGTGGCCGGTCGCCGGCCCTCCGGTTCACTCGGCCTCGACCGCTGGCGGACCCCGCTCTGGCTGGTGCTGCACGTGGCCGTCGGTTGGACGGGGGCGCTGGCGAGCGGGGTGCTGTTCATCATGGGCCTCGCCCTGCCGGGGAACTGGCTCGGCGCCGAGGCGCGGGCGAGTCTGTTCGGCACGTCGGTCCGGGTGTCGGGCGGGTGGAGCTGGGTGGTGGCGGCCGTGTGCCTCCTGCTGGCGGTGGCCATCTGCTTACTGGTGACGAAGACCCTGCGGTGGGCGGCGCCACGGCTGCTGGGGCCGTCGGCGGCCGAACGGCTCGCGCTGGCCGCCGAGCGGGAACAGCTGCTGGCCGAACGCAACCGGATTGCCCACGAGTTGCACGACTCGATCGGGCACACGCTGACGGCGGCCACCATCCAGGCGGCGGTGGCGGGCGAGGCGCTCTCCGCCGACCCGGCGACGGCGCGGGCCGCCATGCGCAGCATCGAGGAGTCGACGCGGGCCGCGCTGGAGGACCTGGACTACGTGCTCGGAGTGCTGCGCGAGGAACAGTCGGGGACGGCTCCGACCCGGACCCTGGCCGACCTCCCCGAGCTGCTGGACCGCCTGCGGCACGCGGGCGCGGTGGTGGAACCGGAGCTGTCGGGCGACCTGGCGCAGGTGCAGGGGACGCTCTCCCGGGCGGCGTACCGGATCCTCCAGGAGGGGCTGACGAACGCGCTGCGCCACGGGGCGGGCGGCCCGATCGTGGCCCGGGTGGCGGCCGGGCCGGACGGACTGGATCTCACGGTGGTCAACCGGACCGGGGCACGGACGGGCCCGGGCCCGGGGGCCTTCCCGACCTCCGGCCACGGTCTGCCCGGACTGGCCGAGCGCATCCGGCTGCTGCACGGTGAGTTCCAGGCCGGCCCGGACGGGACGCAGCACTGGCGGCTGGCCGTCCGGCTGCCGGCACGGGCGTCGGCGTGAGTGGATCCGACGCGGGCGAAGGCATGCCCCTTCCCCCCGTCACCAGCCCCGCCGTCACCCTCCTGATCGCGGACGACGAGGAGGTGACCCGCAGCGGCCTGCGCATGCTGCTCGCCGCACAGCCGGGCATCACGGTGGTCGGCGAGGCCACCGACGGCGTCGAGGCGGTCGAACGGGCGCAGAGCCTGCGGCCGGACGTGGTCCTGATGGACGTACGGATGCCGCGTCGCAACGGGATCGAGGCCACCCGCCAACTGCTGGCCGAAGCGGCCGACCCGCCGAAGGTCGTGGTGATCACCACCTTCGAGAACGACGGCTACGTCACCGCCGCCCTCAGCGCGGGCGCCAGCGGCTTCGTCCTCAAGCGCCTCCCGGTCCGTCAGATCGCCGAGGCGGTCCGGGTGGTGGCGGCGGGCGAAGCGGTCCTCTTCCCGGCCGCACTGGGCCGTATGGTCGCCGCCCGCCCGCTGGGCTCCGCCCAGGCCCTGCCGCACGCCGCCCTGACCGGCCGGGAGGAGGAGGTGCTGCGCCTGATGGCCACCGGGCTCTCCAATCCGGAGATCGCGGAGTCCCTCACGGTGAGCCTGGAGACGGTCAAGACCCACGTCGGAAACGTGCTGACCAAGCTCGGCGCGCAGAACCGGACCCATGCGGTGGTGATCGCGTACGAGTCCGGCCTGGTGGTCCCGGGCTTCGCCGGCTGACGGCTTCCGCCCCTCTGCGCGGTCGCCCGCAGGCTGCTCAGTACCGGCCGCGACGTAACTCCACAGCCACTCGTATCCTCCGCCCGGCCTCACCGGGCTGAACGAAGGCCCCGACCGGGAAACCGGCCGGGGCCTTCGTCGCGTTCCGTCTCGGTCGATGCCGAGTGGGCTGCTGCCGGCGCTGTCGGGGGGCGCCCCCGCTCTCGTCCGTCTGCCCCGGAGGGCGTGGCCATACGTCTGTGCGTGGCCGGCTCTACGCCTGACGGAGTCGGGCGATGATGCCGTCGATGTCGCGGAGGGCCATCTCGGGGCGGACGAAGTGTCCGCCGGGCTCCTCGTGCCACTCGTGCGGGATGCCTGCTTGGTCGAGGCCGGCTCGGAACTCCCGCTGGCCGGCGAGCACCTCGGTCTCGTTGAGCAGGTCGAACGGGTCAACCAGGGTGGGACTGGTGCCGGCGACCATGAAGACCCGCTTGTTGCGGTAGCTCTCGATGTGCTCCATGGGGTTGTCGGCGCTGACCATGGCCTCGTCGAACGGCTCGCCGTAGATCGTGCCGCCGCCCAGGTCCAGGGCCGCGGAGGACACGTTGGCCCAATGGGCGACCGCGCTGAGGTCGCGGCGCAGGCTGGGCGGGCCGGAGTGGGCGCTCACCGAGGCGAAGTGGCCGTAGTACTTGGCTGCGTACTTCAGCGCGCCGAAGCCACCCATCGAGAACCCGCCGACGGCGCGGCCGTCGTACTCGGCGTACGTCCGGAAGTTCGCGTCGATCCACCGGAGCAACTGGTCGATATGGAAGGTTTCCCAATTCCGGGGGCCGGTATTGGAGTTGACCGGGTTGGAGTACCAGCCCGCGTGTCCGCCGTCGGGCATCACGACGATGATCGGCTTGCCGGCGGTCCAGGCGCGGATGCCTCCCTCCGGCAGCCGGTCCCAGGTCATGAAGCCCTGGTCGCTACCGCCGCCGTGGAACAGGTCCGGGCCCTGTCGGGCCGCCGGACGCCGGGCGAGCGGTTCGTTCCGCGGTGGGCCGGGGGCTGCGTCGGTGGAGATCACGGCCGGTCGCGCCCTGCCGAGATCCGGTCACCCACGTTTGCAGGGATCTTGGTCACCCGCGCCTTGCGGGGATCATCGCCACCGGCGTCTCGCCGAGACCGGGGACGCGGCCGTTCGCTGACCGAGCTCAGACCGGCGGCTACATCGACGGGCAGTAGGGACTCTGCCCGTGGGGCCGCCGGGGTCGCTCGGCTCACCCGGCGGCACGCCAACTCCCGTTTCGGGTACGGAAATCACGGTAACGCCGGACCATTCTGCGCGGAAGAAAAGAAGGCGATGAATTACGGCGCAATGGACGCGGGAAACCGGGCGGTCGCCAATGATGCCGAGTGGTTATCGAATCGCAGGCATGAGTGTGGTTTCGCGTACTCGCCCCAGGCAAACAAGAAGGCATGAATAATGCCCACGACCCCATGCCCACAAACAACTCGTATGACGGCTATGGCACCTATGACCGCAACCGGTCCGGTGTCGGCGCAAATCGGGCCGCGCTGATCATCCACACAATCGGGGATGTGGCCGCCGGCTTCCTGGGTCTGTGGATCCTGCTGTACCTGCTCGAAGCGAACCAGGGAAATATCTTCGTCGAATTCGTGCACGGAGTGGCCGACTGGCTCGCCGCGTGGTCGCAGGACATCTTCACCATGGACAGTGAAGGTGTGCGGGTTTTCCTCAATTACGGTCTTCCTGCGGGGCTTTACCTGCTGCTCGGCCATGGGATCGCTGCGCGGGTTCGTCGCGTCTGACCGTATTTCGCTGCCGGGGTGGATTTGAGGGGCTTGAGGGGTCCGCGACCGGACCGAGCGGAAGTGGAAGTGGAAGTCGAATGGGTCGCGGACTTCGCGGCGGAGGTTGGGCCCCGGCCCCGGCAGGTCGATCCCATACGGGAGCCGCCCGTTGGCGGTCTTCCCCCAGTGCCTAGCATGAAGGCGTGATGCCCAGCCGCCCGTACGTACCACCACGGCCCGCCGCCCGGCGGTGGCGTGTGCTGTGCGTACTCGGGCTGCTGGCAGGGCTGCTGGGCATGCACGGACTCGCTCCCGTCGCTGCCGCGCCCTCCACCGCGCACGATCACCGCATGTCCGTGGTGGCCAAGGCCCATGCGCACTGCCCGGACGGTGACTGCGGCGGCACCGGGCATGTCCATCACGCGGACCCGACCTGTGCGTCCGCCGCGCTCCACGGGCCGCCCGCGCCCCCGGCCCTGGCTCCCTCCCTCGGCAGCCCCGTACAGCCCTCCGAGGCGGCAGGCGCGGGCGAACCGGTGAACCGGGACGGCGGACGAGCGCCGCCCTCTCTGGCCGAACTCCAACTCCTGCGGATCTAGGAACACCCCGACGGCACGGCGCCCCGCTCAAGGGCGCGGTGCCGCCGTCCGGCATGTTCCGATACCGCTGCTTTCCAGGAGTACACCGAATGAAGCCCACCCGTACGTCCACGCGCCGCCTCGCACTCGTGGCCGCCACCGCCGCCTCCGCGGTGCTGCTGGCCGCCTGCGGCGGCAACGACAGCGGCAGCCACTCCGCTCACCGTTCCCCGACGAAGTCCGCCTCTTCGCCCGGCGCCTCGGCCTCGGCCGGCGCGCACAATGCGGCCGATGTGGCGTTCGCGAAGGGGATGATCCCGCACCACCGGCAGGCCGTGGAGATGGCCGGCCTGGCTGCGACCCGAGCCTCGTCGAGCCAGGTGAAGGAGCTCGCCACCAAGATCGAGCAAGCCCAGGACCCGGAGATCAAGACCATGTCCGGGTGGCTGACGGCCTGGGGCGAGCAGGTGCCGGAGGAAATGCCCGGCATGGACCACTCCGCCCACTCCGGCATGCCCGGAATGATGAGCACGAAGGATATGGCGGCGCTGAAGAAGAAGTCGGGCAAGGCCTTCGACACGGCCTTCATGGAGATGATGGTCGGGCACCACCAGGGTGCGGTGGAAATGGCGGGCACCGAGAAGAAGAAGGGTGCTTACGGCCCCGCGAAGACTCTGGCGGACGCCGTCATCAAGGCCCAGAACGCGGAGATCGTGCGGATGAACAAGCTGCTGGGGAAGGGCTGAGCGCCGAAGGCAGGGCGAGTCCATACGGCCGTCGGCCGTAACCGCCGGAGGTAGTCCGTAATCCGCCTGACCGTTGTCCGTCGAGTGTCCGTCGAGTCTTTCGCAGACGGCGGGCGACGGTCAGGCATCAGCGGCGGGGCGCTGCCCCGGATGGGAGTGGACCCCGCCGTCAGGCCTCCTCACCCACCAGGCCTCCTCGCTGCCCGGGCCCCGCTGCCCGCCCTCAGGGCGAGGGGCCGCCCGGTGGGGCGCCGCGGAGGGTGGCCAGCCGTCGTTGGTACTCCTCTTCGTCGATCTCACCGCGTGCGTACCGCTCCGCGAGAATCTGTTCGGGGCCGGGTGCGCGGCGGGTGCCCGGGTGCGCGTCGTGGCCGGGGCCCGAGCGGCCCAGGGCGCGGACGATCAGCAGCGCGATGACGAAGAGCAGCGCCAGGAACAGGAACAAGCTGACCGACATCGCGAGCCAGGCCCACCCGCCGCCATGACGGCCGTACCAGCACAACATCGACCTCCACCTCCCGCGCGACGCGGGGCGCGGGGCGCGGGCCCGGTGCCCGCGGGTGCCCTCGGTTCCCTGCCCTCCCTCTCATTCCCTTCCGTGCCCTTCCCTTCCATGGTCTCTCGGTCCGGGGCGGGGGGCCATGGGCTCGTCGCGCTGCGGCGGGAAGGGCCGGGGCGCCGGGCTCATCAGCCGGCGTGCGCGGCCTGCGCGGTCGTCGCCTGGGCCGAGCGGCTACCCCGCCCTCCCCCCACGGCAATACCCCCGGTATTCCAGTGCGGCGAATACGGCGACCACCACGGCGCCGATGAGGAGGAAGGCGGTTCCCGGGGTGGTCAGGGGCAGGGCGTTGGTGAAGGGGAGCAGGAGGAGGGCGAGGCAGGAGAGGGTGTTGGCGGCGATGACGGTCAGGGTGAGGCGGGCGGGGATGCGGGGATAGCCGGCGATGAGGGCCAGGGCCGCGGCGCCGCCGAGCATGGCGATGCCGAAGGGGACGGACCAGGTGGTCGGCAGGCCGAGCGGGCCGCTGAGCGCGCTGCCGCCGGCCAGCAGGACGACACCGAAGGCGGCGGTGCCCCAGCTGTCGATGCGCAGGACGGTGCGCAGCAGGTCCTGTGCCCCGCGGCCGGCTGCGGGGGGCGGGGCGGCGGGGTGTGGGGCGGCGGTGGCCGGGCCAGGAGTGGTCGGGGCAGGGGGCTTCGGGCCAGGAGTCTTCGAGGCAGGGGTGGTCGGAGTGGCCATGGGGTCTCCTTGGGGTGGGGCCGGGCCCAGTGGTTCCGGCCGGGGGTAGACCGTGGCATCGCGTGGGTTCTGGTCTCAATGACCTGGGAGGTCATGGCCGGGGTGATCTCCGGGTGGCTATTCTCCGGAGATGCCGGAGATGGATGTGGATCAGTGGCCGCGGGTGGGAGTCCTGTTACGGGAGTGGCGTCGGCGGCGCAGGCTCAGCCAGCTCGATCTCGCGCTGCTGGCGGACACCTCCACCCGCCATCTGTCCTGTGTGGAGACGGGCCGGTCGCGTCCGAGCCGGACGATGGTGCTGCGGCTGGCCGACGCCCTGGAGGTCCCCCTGCGCGAGCGCAACACCTTGTTGCTGGCCGCCGATTACGCGCCGGCGTACCGGGAGAGCGACCTCGATGACGCGGGGATGGCGCAGATCCGGGCCGCGCTCGACATGATGCTGACGGCGCACGAGCCGTACCCGGCCGTCGTGGTCGACCGCTGGTGGAACGTGGTGACCGGCAACGGGGCGATGTCCGTTCTCATGGCGGGCATTCCGCCCGAGGTGCTGGTGCCGCGGCCGAATGTGTTCCGGCTGACCCTGCATCCCGAGGGGCTCGCCACCCGGCTGGCCAATGCCGGTGAGGTCCGTGCCCTGCTCCTGGAGCGGCTGCTGCGCCAGGTGCAGGCGACCGGGGACGCGCAACTGCGGGCGCTGTACGAGGAGGTGTGCCGCTACCCGGCCCCCGCGGAGCAGGAGACGGTCCGGGCCGATGCCGCGGCGGCGCGGCCGGGGCCGATTCAGGTGCCGCTCAGAATGCGTGTCCCGGGCGGCGAGCTGTCGCTGTTCAGCACCATGGCCACGTTCGGTGCCCCGGCCGATGTGACGCTCTCGGAGCTGGCGATCGAACTGTTTTATCCCCTCGACGAGTTCACTGCCGAGGCGCTGCGCGCGGCGGCCGCGGCCGCCGCCGGCCAGTAGGGGGCATCCCCCGCCCCCTGGGCCGTCATCGTGCGGAGGCGGCGGGCGGTGGGGGCACGGATTCGCCCTCCTCCTCGCGCCGTACGGCCGCGTCCACCGACTCCGCGGGGACGGCGAGCCGCACCGCGGTGTAGTGCACGGCCAGGCTGAAGACGATCACGATCACCAGGTCCCACCATTCGGGGAGCGCCCCGGTGCCGCCGTAACGGCCGAAGTAGGCGATGAGGATCATGCCGCCCAGCCAGGGCCACACCCAGGCGGCCGATTTGCCGCGCAGTCCGCTGCGTTCACCCGAGGGGATGCCGCGGCGGGTGAGCGCGAGGAAGACGAAGCCGATCAGGGCGGCGATGCCGAGCTTCCAGTCCGCCTCGTACCCGGACCAGTAGAAGATCAAGTTGGCGAAGACGAAGCCCAGCGGTGCCAGCACCATTCCGGACGGCATCCGGTAGGGGCGGTTCCGGTCGCCGTCCCGTACGCGCAGGGCGTGCAGGGACACCGGCGCGAACGCGTACATGATGGCCGCTGCCGAGGTGACCAGACCCACCAGGGCCTGCCAGCTGGGGAACGGCAGGAAGGCCAGCTCGCCGACGACGAAGGCGAGGAAGGTCGACACGACGGGCACCCGGCTGCGGCCGATCCGGGCGAGGGGCCGGGGCAGGACCCGCTCGCGTCCCATGGCGTAGGAGAGCCGCGCGGCACCCGCCATGTAGACCAGGCCGGTGCCCGCCGGGGAGATGACGGCGTCGACGTAGAGGATGGTCGCCAGCCATGCGGCCCCGGCGGCGGCCGCCAGAGTGGCGTAGGGGCCGAAGTTGCCCGCCCCCACGGGGTTGTCCCAGCCGCGGGTCAGGGCAGCGGGATCCAGGGCGGCGATGAAGGCGACCTGGAGCAGGAGGTAGAGCGTGGTGGCGATCGCCATGGCGACGATCACCGCCCGGGAGATATCGCGCTGTGGATCGCGTGCCTCACCGGCCAGCTGGATGGCCTGCTCGAAGCCCAGCAGCGCGAACACCACTCCGGCGGGCAGTGCCGCGAAGACACCATGTGCCCCGTGCGGGGCGAAGCCGCCGCCCGCGGTGAAGTTCGAGGGGTGGAAGGCCAGCGTCATCAGGACCGCGACGGTCAGCAGGGGGACGACGGTCTTCACCACGGCGGTGACCGAGTTGATCCCGGCCAGCAGCTGGACCCCGAGGATGTTGATGATCGTGAAGATCAGCATGAGGCCGCTCCCGATCAGCAGGCCCGCGGCGGTGAGGGTGCCGTTCGCACGCAGCAGGTCCGCCCGGTCATGGATCCAGCCGATGCGGTCCATGTACGAGAGCGTGGCCTCGACCTGGATGGGCGCGATCAGGACCGACCGCAGCCAGGACATCCAGCCCGCGGAGAAGCCGGCCAGCGGGCCGAAGGCGAAGAACGGGAAGCGGGCGGTGCCGCCCGCGATCGGGTAGGTGGCACCCAGCTCCGCGTGGGCCAGCGCGAGGACGGCGAGCATCACCGAGGCGAGCGCCCAGGAGATCAGCGAGGCCGGGCCGGCGACGACGGCGGTGGTGAGCGCGCCCAGCAGCCAGCCGGAGCCGATGATCGATCCCAGGCAGATGAACATCAGCCCCCAGAACCCGACCACCCGGCGCAGGTGACGGCCACCGCCGACGCTGTCACTCCCCACTACGGCTGGCTTGCTCACGCGCGCTCCTGGTTCACCGAGCCATCTTGGTCCCGGGACGCGGACCTCGCGCTTCTGGGGCGCGCCGCGTCGCCTCGTATACGGAGAGTCAACGCGCGGACCGCGGTCAGGTTCCGGCTTGGCGCGCGAGTTCCCTCGTCGGGCCGTGCGGACGGTGACGGGGTGGATGGCCGGTCATCGGCCTGGGGAGGCCTGGGGAGGCCTGGGGGAGCCCGTCACCCGGGTTCGGGGAGCGCGGTTGCCGGGAGCGGGGAGTGTGGTCGCCGGGCGCGGGGAGCGTGGTGTGCGCGCGGGCGGACGCCGTGTGTCATCCGCGGGCGCGGCACCCACTTCCGGTTACCGCCAGTGACTGCTTGAGGGGTGCGCGAGGGGGTGCGGAGAGCCGTTGCGGGGCGGGGGGTGGGTGTGGAACAGCGTGGAGTAGAGGCCGCTGCCGGCGAGGAGTTGGGTGTGGGTGCCCGACTCCACCAGACGTCCCTCGTCCAGGACCAGGATGCGGTCGGCGTCCATGGCGAGGTCCAGATCGTGGGTGATCACGATGGTGGTGCGGCCCTCGGCGAGGCGCCGTAGTGGCGCGAGGATGCGCTGGGTGGCCAAGGTGTCCAGGCCGGTGGTGGGCTCGTCGAGGATGAGCACGGGGGCGTCGCGCAGCATGGCCCGCGCGATCGCGACGCGCTGCAGCTGGCCGCCGGACAGCCGCGAGGTGCCGGGCGCGATGACGGTGTCATAGCCGTCGGGGAGGGCGGCGATGAACACCTCGGCGTCGGCCGCCCGGGCGGCGCGGACGACATCGCCATGGGTCACCTGGTCGCGCCCGCAGGCGATGTTCTCCTCCACGGTGTCGTGCAGGACGAGGGTCTCCTGGGGCAGCAGCGTGATGTTGCGGCGGAGCCGGTCGAGCGGCATCCGGTTCACGGGGATGCCGTCGAGCCGGATGCTGCCGGTGTCCGGGTCGTAGAACCGCAGCAGCAGGGCGGCGAGCGTCGACTTGCCCGCGCCGCTGGGGCCGGTGATGACCACCAGTTCCCCGGGTACGGCGCCGAACGAGAAGTCCTGGAGGACCTCGTTCTTGCCGCCGGGGTAGCGGAAGTGCACCCGGCACGCTTCCACCGCGCCGACCGCGCGGCTCGGCGCCGGGACGACGACGGCGGGGTCCGGGTCGGTGACGGCGGGCCGGGCGTCGAGGATCTCCAGCAGCCGCTCGGATCCGGCGGTCGCTTCGGTGACCGTCAGCCCGAGCTGGCCGAGGTCGCGGATCGGCGGGTAGAGGTAGCCGACGAAGGCGGCGAAGGCCAGCAGTTCCCCGAGCGTCATCCGCCCAGTGGAGATCTCCCACGCGCCGAGGCCGATGATCGCCAGGACGCAGAGCGTTTCGAGGACCTCGACGATCTGCTCGTACAGCTCGTTGAGGCGGGCGCTGGTCACCGAGGCCCGCAGCCACCTGCGGGCCTCGCGGCCGAGCCGCTCCTGCTCGTCGCGCTGCCGGTTGTAGGCCTGCGTCAGGACGACGTTGACCAGGCCTTCCTCGACGACCGAGGTGATGGCGCCGTCGGCCGCGCGCTCCCGGCGGGAGACCTCCTTGACCCGGCCGGTGAAACGTTTGGTGGCGATCCAGAAGAGCGGGGCCAGGGCGAAGGTGACCAGGGCCATGTCCCAGCGCAGCCAGAACGCGGCACCGGCGTAGAAGATGACGCCGAAGACGGCCGTGGCCGCCTGGACCAGGCCGCTGACCACGAGCGCTTCGATGGCGTCCACGTCGCCGGTCATCCGCTCCACCAGGTCACCGCGGCGATTGCGCTGGAAGAAGTGGGGCGGCAGCTTCTGGAGGTGGGCGAAGACGCGGGCCCGTAGCCGCATCACGAAGCGCTCGGCCGTCCATGCGGCGAGCGAGTTGCCCAGATATCCCACGATCCCGCCGGCGACGGCCACGCCCAGCCACAGACCGGCCGGTGCCCAGAAGGCGCTGACCGAGCCCTTCTGCAGAGCGTTGTCGGTGAGTTCGGCGAAGACCAGGATGGCCACGGTCTCCGCGAACGCGGCCAGGATGGCGCTGAGGCAGACGAGGAGGATCCAGCGCCGGTCGCCCCGGGTCAGCGGCCAGAAGCGCCGCACCGACTCCTTGAACCCCACCCGCCTGGTGCGGATCGGGGCATCCGCCACCAGGCCGCTCCCGAGAACCCGGTCCGCACCGGTCTCCAGGGTCGGCTGCGCCGCTGCCCGTGGTCCCACCCCAGGGAGGGCGGACGCGTCGTCGTCCTGCTTCGACACGGACGAACCGTGTCCAACAGGCGGTGGCTCCGTGCCTTGTTGAGGCGACGTTTCACGGCGCTGCGGGCGCCGGCGTGAGCTGCGAAGGTGCATGGTCGCTACGTCATATCGTCGCTGCTCGGACGGTTGGCCGGGACCGAAGGGGGCCCCTCACACCAACGAGGCGGACCCGCGCGGTACGCGAGCCTGCCTCGGACTCAGGTTTTTGAGTCAGTGGAAACGACGGCGCCTGCGCAGATACCTGCGTCCACGCCTCCTGCGGCGCCTGCGGCGGCCGTCGTGGTCGTGGTCGTAATCGTCGTCGTGCCTGCGCCTTCTGGGGAAGACATTCCGGAAGCTCATTCTCGCCTCCTAGGAGTTTGTTCCTTTTTGTCGAACCGTTACCAGTACGACAACTCCCAAGCTACGACGCTCACCTGCCTCCAACAAGGCGAAATGCGTGAAAATTCAGATATAAGCCAAGATTCTTCCTAAATATGGCAAAGGGTGCCGAATCGTCACTCTCCGGATACCGTGGAGGGGAGCGCGACGGGCCGGCCGGGCGCCCCCGCAGTGGAGTCCGCCCCAGCCGGCCCGAGCGCCGCACTCCGGCACCGCCGCCCCCGGTCAGGTCGCGCTGAGCGCCACCGTCGGATGCAGCCGGGAAGCCCGTACGGCCGGGTACAGACCGGCGACGACCCCGATCACCAGAGTGGCGCCCAGTCCGCCGGCCAGGGCCCAGGGCGGTACGACGGCGGTCCACCCCTGGGCACGGGCGAAGCCGATGGTGGCGGCGGCGCCCAGGGCCGCGCCCGCCAGCCCGCCGAGTGCCGACAACAGCAGTGACTCGGTGAGGAATTGAATCCGGATCGAGCCTCTCGTCGCCCCCAGGGCGCGGCGCAGCCCGATCTCCTGACGGCGCTCCAGCACCGAGATCACCATGGTGTTGGCCACGCCCACACCGCCGACGAGCAGCGCCACCGCACCCAGGCCCAGCATCAGGCTGGTCAGCCCCTTGTCGGTGGCGGCCTTGGCCGCGAGGGCGTCGGAGGGGCGGGAGACCTTCACCGAGGTTTCGTCGCCCGGGTTGACCGTACGGGCCAGGACCCCCTGGACCGCCTCGACCGAGGCGTCCGGCGAACGCTCGAAGATGACGCTCGGATGGCCGCCGAAGCCCAAGTAGCGCTCGGCGGACGGGTATCCGACCAGCGCCGTACGGTCCAGGGTCGGCACCAGCTCGATGGGCGCCAGGATTCCGGTGACGACGTACCAGCGGTCGTCCAGCAGGATCTTGGCGCCGGGCGCGGTGATCCCGAGGCGGTCGGCGGCCACCGAGCCCAGCACGACGGTGGGCAGTCGTTCACTGGCGCGGTTCAGCCAACTGCCCTGATCTATATGGGCGTTGAGGGTGTCGAGCAGATCGGTGCCGGCGGCCTGCACCGTGACACCCGCCGGCATCTCCTCCGGTACGGCATCGCTGCGCCGCACCCGGGCGTCGACCGCGCCGACGGAGGTGGCGTGCTGGACCGGGCCGATCCGCTCGACCATCGCCACCGCGTTCTTGGGGAGTTTGGCGTCCTTGCCCATGGCGTCTTGGCCCGCCTCGGCGGTGAGCAGATTGGTGCCGAGGCGGTCCAGCCGGTTCATGAGGTCGGCGCGGCTGGAGGTGGACAGCCCGATGACCGCGACCATCGTCGCGATGCCGATCGCGATGCCGAGGGCGGACAGCACGACGCGGGTGCGGCGGCTGCGCAGGCCCTCGGCGCCGACCCGCAGCACATCGGCCGGGGAGAGCCGGGCCGCCCGGAGTGCGGGGCCGCTCATCGGGTCACCTCCTCGGTGGGCTCAGCGAAGGAGCCGGGTGCGGCGGGAGCGGCACCGGAGTCGTCGACGATCTCGCCGTCGCGGAAGCGGATCCGGCGGGGCAGCGAGTCGGCGATCTCGTTGTCGTGGGTGATGACACAGACGGTCGTCCCGGCCGCATGCAGCTCGCGGATGAGGTTCATGACCAGCTCGCCGCTGGCGGTGTCCAGCGCACCGGTCGGTTCGTCCGCGAGCAGCAGATCGGGGTCGCCGACCAGCGCGCGGGCAATGGCGACCCGCTGCTTCTCGCCGCCCGAGAGCTGGTGGGCGAGGTGGCCGATACGGTGCCCGAGCCCCACCTCTTCCAGGGCCGTACGGGCGCGGGCACGGCGCTCCCGCAGGCCCGTCCCGCCGTACAGCAGACCGTCGGCGACATTGTCCTGGGCGCTGCGGCCGGGGGCGAGGTGGAAGTGCTGGAAGACGAAGCCGATGTGCCGGGCGCGCAGCACGGAGAGCTGGGCGTCGGACAGCGTGCTGACGTCGTACCCGGCCACCCGGACCTCGCCCGAGGTGGCCCGGTCGAGGGTGCCGAGCAGGTTGAGCAGGGTGGACTTGCCGGAGCCGGACGGGCCGACGATGGCGGTCAGTTCGCCGCGCTCCACCCGGAGGTTCACGCCGCGCAGGGCGTGCACCCCGCCCGGGTACGACTTGGTGGCCGCCCGCAGTTCGATCACGGGTGGGGTCATTGCTCGGCCGCTCCGACCTTCATGCCCTCGGCCAGGCCGGTGCCGCTGACCTCGATCCGGCCGTCGGCCGTCAGACCCGTCTCGACCGCCACCATGCGGGTCTTGGAGCCCTGGACCAGCTCCAGCCCGTAGCCGCCCTCGCGCAGCGCGACGATCGCCTCCACCGGAACCGTCAGCACGTCCTTGCGGCTTTCGCTGACGAACTTCACGTGGAGGGTGCCCTGCCGGTCCTTCTCGCGGACCTCGGTGCCGTCGTCGAGTGTGATCTCCACGTTGATGGCGTCCCCGGGCGAGCCACCTGCGCCTGCGGCCTCGCCCTCGCCGGACTCGGAGTCCTCCGGGGCCACCACGCCGCTGACCTTGCCGCGCTGGGTGCCTCCGCCGGGCATGGCGATCTCCACCTTGGTGCCCTTGGCGGCCAGCGCCCCGTCGGCCGCGTCGAGCTCGGCCCGTACGACCGGCTTGGTGGAGGCGACCGTCAGGACCTTGCTGTCCGGGCCGATGCTGTCGGCGAGCGCGGCGTCGGCGGACACCACCCGCACGGGGCCGCGCTGGAAGACGACGTCCCCCTGGCCGACCTCGCCGCTGGCGGTCACGTCGAGGGACTTCTGCCACTGCTTGACGGCGGCCTTGGTCGCCTCGTCGAAGCGGACGTCCACATACAGTCCCGCCCCGAAGCCCAGGTCGCGGAGGTTGCGCTCCAGCTGGAGGACGTCCGGGCCGCGGGCGCCGGCCTTCATCGTGCGGAACATCGGTGTCGAGCCGTAGAGGAGGGTCACCGGGCGGGCGTCGCGCTCGTACAGGCGCTGGCCGAGCGACACGGTCCTCCCCGATGTGGCGGCCTTGGTGACCGTGCCCTCCACAGGGGACTTCACTACCCGGCGCTGCGCGTAGTCCAGCTTCCCGTCGACGGTCTTGCTCTGGACCAGATCGGTGCGGGTGATCTCGGTCGTGGTGGGCGGCCCCTTCGGTCCCCGGCCGTCGGCCGAGGCGTCCTTGCCGCTGCCGGTGAGGGTCATGACCCCGGCGGTCGCCGCGGTCGCGGTCACCGCCGCCGCCAGGGCGACGAGCCCCCGGCGGCGCTTCGGTGCGGGGCTCACTGCAGGCCGTCCAGGCCGTCGAGGAGCTTGCCCTTGCAGGCCTGGCGGGCCTGCTTGTAGGTGGACGAGTCCGACGAGACCTCGGGCGAGGTGGGGTTCGGGTCACCGCCGGGGATGACGTTGCCGTCCTGCAGCTTCGGGTTGGTGAACTTCGATACCCCGTTGGCGCGCATGCACTTGGCGTGCGCGAGCATCGACTCGTAGTCCTTCTGCGTGTCGCGGGGCGGCTCCAGGCTCATGGCCTTCCGCATCTCGGTCGTACACTCGCCGTCCCGGCCGCCCTTGGCGATGCGGTCGTTGCCCATCGCCTCCTGGAGCGCGTCGATCTTCGTCCAGTCGAGATGGCCGCTCAGCTTGGGGTCGGGGTAGTCCTTGTTGATCTTCTTGCGCATGCACTGGACGAACTTCATCTGTGCGTCGTAGAACGCGCTCTTGCCCTTGGGCGCACCATCCTTGGACGCGTCGGCGCCGTCCTTGGTCTGGTCGGTGGAGGGCGCGTTGCTGACGGAGGCGACCCCTCCGTCGGACGACTCGGCGGCGCCGCCGCAGGCCGTGGTCAGGGCGAGGGCGGGTACGGCGATCAGCAGCGCGAGGCGTGCGGCACGGGAGCGGGAGCGTGTCTTCTGCGTCATGCGGACAATGTCGGGGGCCGAATTGGTGGCCGCTCCATGGCCGCATGATGAGAACGTAACAATGCCGCCGGACCGCATCTTCAGCCTGTGGATAACTCCTGAGCTGCACAAACCCTCGCCCATAATCGTCGGCATGCCGCATGTGCTGTTGATCGAGGACGACACGTCCGTCCGGGACGGAATGGAGCTGGTGCTGCGCCGGCACGGCCATGAGGTCGACGCCGTCGCCAGCGGCGAGGCGGGCCTGGAGCTGCTGTCCCGCCCGCGCGCCGGCGGCATCGAGATCGCGGTGGTCGACCTGATGCTGCCCGGTATCGACGGCTTCGAGGTCTGCCGCCGGATCCGCGGCCGGGGCCAGCTGCCGATCATCATGCTCACCTCCCGCGGCGACGATCTGGACGTGGTCAGCGGGCTGGAAGCGGGCGCCGACGACTACGTGATCAAGCCGATCACCGGCCGGGTGCTGGAGGCCCGTATCCGGGCGGCACTGCGACGGTCCGGCCCGGCCACCCGTCAGGACAGCGACGACTTCGCCGGACTCGTCATCGACCGGGCCGGTCTGACCGTCACCAAGCGCGGCACCCGCATTCCCCTCCCGCCCACCGAGCTGCGGCTGCTGCTGGAGCTGTCGGCCGCCCCCGGCCGGGTCTTCAGCCGGGAGCAGCTGCTCGAACTCGTCTGGGAGCACGACTTCCTGGGCGACTCCCGGCTGGTGGACGCGGCGGTCGGACGGCTGCGCGCCAAGCTGGAGGACCTCCCCGCCAAGCCGCGCTACATCCAGACGGTGCGCGGCTTCGGCTATCGCTTCGGGCCGCTGTGAGCGCGCCATGAGCACCACGGAGGAGAGCACGGAAGAGGCCACGGAAGAGGCCACGGCGGCGTCCGCTCCGGCGGCCGCCCGGCGCACCCCGCTGCGGGCCCGTCTGCGGCTCCCGCGCCTCGACGGGCTCCGCGGCCGGCTGATCATCACCGTCGTCGTGGTCGCCCTGATCAGCGCCGTCACGGCCACGGCACTGGCCTACCGGGAATCACGTGACGCGGTGCTCAAGCGGGCGCAGAACGCCGCCGTCGAGGACTTCCGCAACCGCGTCAACAACCTCGCGGCGGAGCTCGATGTCCCGACCGATCCCCGCTCCATGGGCCGGTTCGCCACCGATGTCTCGTCCGGTCTGCGCGGCGCGCTGGTCGTCGCCCAGTACCGCGACTACACCGCCTCCTCCGACCCGTCCGCGGACCGCAGCCGGATCACCGCCGACCTGCGCGCGACGGTGCGCACCCGCACCCAGGTCTCGCTCCAGCGGGTGGAGCACGGCGGGAAGCCCTGGCTGGCCCTCGGCGCCCCGGTCCTTCTGGACTCCGCGGGCCGTGCCGGCGGCTCCGGGCAGCCGTCCGGGGTCGAGATATTCGCGGTGGTCTCCCTGGCGGACGAGGAGCGCGACACCGCCGATCTGGTGCGCAGTGTGCAGAGCGGCCTGCTGCCCGTGGTGCTGCTGGCCGCCGTCCTGGCGCTGCTCGCGGCGCGTACGGTGCTGCGGCCGGTCCGCAAGCTGGCGCGGGCCACCCGCAGGCTGGCCACCGGCGAGCTGAGCATCCGGGTCGAGGAGAAGGGCCGCGACGAACTCGCGGAACTCGCCCACACTTTCAACGAGACGGCCGGTGCGCTGGAGCACAGCGTCGGCGAGCTGCGCGAACAGGAAGCCCTGGCCCGCCGTTTCGTCGCCGATGTCTCCCATGAGCTGCGCACCCCGCTCGCCGCCATGACCATCGTCTCCAGCGTCCTGGAGGAGGACGCCGACCAGCTCACCCCCGACACCGCACACGCGGCCCGCACGGTCAGCGCCGAAACGGCCAAGCTGACCCGGCTCGTCGACGACCTCATCGAGATATCCCGCTTCGACGCCCGCGCCGTGGCGCTCACGGTGCACTCGGTGGACATGGCCGAGGCGGTACGCGGCACGCTCGCGGCCCGCGGCTGGACCGACCGGGTCGAAGCCGATCTCCCCCCGGGCATACGGGCCCGGCTCGACCGCCGCCGGCTCGACGTGATCGTCGCCAATCTCGTCGGCAACGCCCTCCGCCACGGTGCGCCGCCGGTGACCGTCACTGTACGGGCGGCCGACGACTGGCTGACCGTCTCGGTCGCCGACCACGGCCCGGGGCTGGCCCCCGAGGTCGCCCGCCATGTCTTCGACCGTTTCTACAAGGCGGACAGCGCCCGCAGCCGCTCGGAAGGCAGCGGCCTCGGCATGGCCATCGCCCTGGAGAACGCCCGTCTCCACGGCGGCACCATCGAGCTGGCGCCCCCGGCGCCGGACGTCGGCGCCGTCTTCACCCTTCGCCTCCCCCTCCGTACGGAATCCGCCTCATGACGCGCCCCCGCACCGCCCTCACCTGCTGTGTGCTCGCCCTCGTCACCACGGGCTGTGGCATCCGTCCCACCGGAGTCACGTCCGGCGGCACCGCGCCCTCCGGGATCTCGAACAACATGCGGATCTACTTCGCCTCCGACAGCGGGCTGCGGGGGGTGCCCCGGCCCGGCAGAAAGGTCGAGGACTTCAACGTCGCCTACCGGCTGTTGCTCGACGGGCCGACCCCGGAAGAGCGGGGCGACGGGCTGGCCAGTCTCGTCACCCCCGACAAGTGGCTGAGCGTCACCTCCCGCCATGGCAGTGTCACCATCAACACTCCCGGCTACTCCGCCGACTCCCCCCAGGACCAGAGCACCGGCCAGCTGGTCTGCACCTTCGCCCGTGCCGAGGTCCTCCTCCACGGCACCCGTCCGGACAAGGTCCAGGTGACCATCGTGGCGGGCAAGGAGCGCGCCGGGCCGTACCAGTGCCAGCAGTTCCTGTCGCACTGAGCGTCTGGCGGGGCGAGCACCAGGGAGTACCAGGCGAGCACGGGAGACCGCCGCGCGGAAGGGATCATTCAGCGCATGGTGGTTGCCGAATCCCTGTCCCTGGCCATGCTGCTCGTCGTGCTGGTGTGTGCCGTCGTCCGGCCGTTCCGGCTGCCGGAGGCGGTCTTCGCGGTACCGGCGGCGGCCGTGGTGATCGCGGCCGGGGCGATCACGCCCGCCCATGTCCGCGACGAGGCGGAGCGGCTGGGCCCGGTGATCGGCTTCCTCGCCGCGGTGCTGGTCCTCGCCAAACTCTGCGACGACGAGGGACTCTTCCACGCCTGCGGCACCTGGATGGCGCGCTGGTCGGCAGGCCGGCCCGGCCGCCTCCTGGGCGCGGTCTTCGCCCTCGCCTCGGCCATCACGGCCGTACTGAGCCTGGACGCCACCGTGGTCCTGCTGACCCCCGTGGTCTTCGCCACCGCCGCCCACATGGGAGCCCGCCCCACCCCGCACGTCTACGCCTGCAGCCATCTGTCCAATACGGCCTCGACGCTGCTGCCCGTCTCCAACCTGACGAATCTGCTGGCCTTCACCGCCAGCGGGCTGAGCTTCACCCGGTTCGGCGCGCTGATGGCCCTGCCGTGGCTGGTCGCCATCGATGGGGGCACCTCCCGCGCCCTTAAGGCGTGGGGGCGAATACCTGGTCTTCCGCCGCTTCTTCGCCCCCGCGCTGCGGGACGTGGCGCCCGGCCCGCACCCCGCCGAGCCGCCCGAACTCCCGCTGTTCGCGCTGCTCACGGTGGCCGGCACGCTCGCCGGCTTCGTGCTGACCTCCGCCCTGGGCATCAACCCGGCCTGGGCCGCGGCGGCCGGTGCGCTCGTCATGGCGGTCCGCGCGCTCGCCCGGCGCCACACCACCCCGGCCGCCGTGGTCCGGGCCGCCGGACTGCCGTTCCTCGCCTTCGTCCTGGCCCTGGGCATCGTCGTCCGCGCCGTCGTCGACAACGGGCTCGCCGACGCGCTCGGCCACCTGCTGCCCGACGGCACCGCGCTCCCCGCCCTGCTCGGCAGCGCCGCGCTGGCCGCCGTACTCGCCAACGTCATCAACAACTTGCCGGCCGTGCTGGTGCTGGTGCCGCTGGCCGCACCGAGCGGCCCCGGTGCCGTGCTCGCGGTGCTCCTCGGGGTGAACATCGGCCCCAACCTCACCTACGCCGGATCGCTGGCCACACTGCTGTGGCGGCGCATCGTCCACCACCACGAACACGACGTCGACCTACGGGAGTTCACGCTGCTCGGCCTGCTGACGGTGCCCGCCGCGCTGGCCCTGGCGACGGTGGCGCTGTGGCTCTCGCTCCGGCTGATCGGCACCTGACCCGGGCCCGGCCCGCCTCAGGACCGCCCGGCCCGCGTTAGGACCGCCCGGCCCGCCTCAGGACCGCTTGGTGCGCATCAGGAACAGCCCCACCGCCGAGCCGATCACCACGACGCCGCTGCCGACACTGATCAGCACCTGCTGCACCCCGTCGAAGGCGAAGCTGGTGGCGACATTGAAGGCGACGGCGACCACGAGCACGAACCAGAGCAGGGCTTTCATGGGAGTTCCTTCCGAAGGGTCAGACGTAAGGGCCAGGCGTAAGGGTTAAGACGTAAGGGTTAAGGCGCAGCACCGTGCCGGTGCGCCGGGTCTCTGTGGTCGAGACTGCCCGCTCCGGACCGGCGGTTCGAGGGAGCGTCCTCCCGAATACGGGGTGGAGCGCACTACACCCCCGGCCGGGGAGCGCACCCGCCCGCGCCGCGGCGACCGGTCGCTTAGCCTGAGCCCCATGGGGGAGACGGTGCGGCGGGCGGGGCGGGCCACGGCCCAGCTGATGACGGCGGGCGGGCTGGCGCTGCTGTCGTATCTCTTCCTCGGGGTGCTGCTGTTCACCGCCGTGGCGACGGTCATCGTGATCGGCGCGGGTGTGCTGCCCGAGACGGTCCTGCTGCTGCGCAGGATGGCCGGGTTCAAGCGGCGGCGGGTGGCGGCCTGGACGGGTACGGCGGTGCCCGAGGCGTATCTGCCGCTGACCGGGGGGCTCTCCGAGCGGGTGCGTACCGCGCTCGCCGATCCGGGCACGTACCGGGATCTGCGCTGGCTCGCCGCCCACTTCGGCTACGGCTGGCTCCTGGCGTATCTCGCGCTGCCGCTGTGGGCCGTCGGGCTGCTGGCCGACGGGGTGTGGTGCGGGCTGCTGCGGCAACGGGCCGTCGTACTGCCGCTGATCGGACGCCTCGCCGACCTCGACGCGGCCTGGTCGCGTGCGCTGCTGCGGCCGTCGCCGGACAGCGGGAACCGGGCCCGGCTCGCCGAGCGGGTCGAGGAACTGACCGTCACCCGGGCCGGTGCCGTCGCCGCGCACGGCGCCGAACTGCGGCGGATCGAACGGGATCTGCACGACGGCACCCAGGCCCGGCTGGTGGCGCTGTCGATGCGGGTGGGGCTGGCCCGGCGGGCCTACGACAAGGACCCCGAGGCGGCCCGCAAGCTCCTCGACGACGCACAGAACCAGGCCGAGGAGGCCCTCACCGAGCTGCGTCACGTCGTCCGCGGCATCCATCCGCCGATCCTCACCGACCGGGGCCTGGTGGGGGCGGTGCGGGCGCTCGCGGCGAGCAGCGGCCTGGAGGTGGCGGTGGGCGAGGACGGGCTGGCGGAGGGCCCGCGCGCGCCGGCGGCGGTCGAGGCGGCCGCGTACTTCGTCGTCGCGGAGGCGCTGACCAATGCCGCCAAGCACAGCGGTGCTGACCGGGCCCGGGTGGAACTCGTCCGCGGGCCCGGCCGGTTGACCCTGTCGGTACGTGACGAGGGGCGCGGCGGCGCGGAGACCGGCTCCGCGGGGGCGTCGGGCGGCAGTGGGCTGCTCGGCATCCGGCGCCGGGTCGCGGCGCTCGACGGGACCGTGGAAGTGACCAGCCCCGCCGGGGGCCCGACCGTGATCGATGTGGAGCTGCCGTGCGCGTGGTGATCGCCGAGGACAACGCCTTGCTCAGGGAGGGGCTGGTCCTGTTGCTGACCTCCGCCGGGCACGAGGTGGCCGCGGTCGCGGCCAGCGGGCCCGAGGTGCTGCCCGCACTCCTCGAACACCGCCCGGACGCCGCCGTGTTGGACGTCCGGATGCCTCCCGGCTTCCGCGACGAGGGGCTGCGGGCGGCGCTGGCGGCCCGGCGGGAGATACCCGGTCTGCCGGTGCTGGTGCTGTCGCAGTACGTGGAGGAGACCTATGCCGCGGAGCTGCTGGGCGGCGGCGCGAGCGGCGTGGGCTATCTGCTGAAGGACCGGGTGGGCCGGGTCGACGAGTTCCTGGACGCACTGGAACGCGTCGCGGCGGGCGGCACCGCGCTGGACCCGGAGGTGGTCACGGAGCTGATGACCCGGCGCCGTGACGATCCGCTCGACACCCTGACGCCGCGCGAGCGTGAGGTACTTCAGCTGATGGCGGAGGGCCGGGACAACACCACGATCGCCCAGCTGCTGGTGGTGTCGGACCGGGCGGTCAGCAAACACATCGGCAATGTCTTCGCGAAGCTGAGCCTCCCGGCCGGCGACACCGGCCACCGGCGGGTGCTGGCGGTGCTGGCGTACTTGAACGGGGGGTAGTGGGGGCGCGGTTGGGTTGTCGGGGGGCGGCGGGGAATCAGGTACGGGGGAGGCCGGTCACGGGTACGGCCAACGGGACGTGCGGCCATCGGCGCATACGGCCAACGGGGCGTGCAGCAGGCGCAGTTCAGGCACCGCCCCTGGCGGTTCGGTCGGGCTGGCAGCGGGGGCACCACACCGTGCCGCGGCCCGCGAGGCGTCTCCGGCACAGGGTCGCGCCGCAGCGCGGGCAGGTCGCCCCGGAGTCGTCGCGGCGCCCGGTGAGCCAGGACCTGCGCGGCGGTACGCGTCCGGCGCGTACCGCTGACCGCAGGGTGCGGCGCAGCTCCGTGTACAGGCGGCCGCACTCGTCGGCGGAGAGCGCACCGGCCCGGCGGGCGGGGTGCAGCCGGGCGCGCCACAGGATCTCGTCGACGAGCAGATTGCCGAGTCCGGCCAGTGCCGACTGGTCCATGAGGACCGACTTGAGGCTGCCGCGCCGCCCGGCGAGCACCGCCTCCAACGTCCTGCGGGTCACCGTCGCCGCATCCGGCCCCTGATCGCTCAGCATCCGGTCGAGACCGGCCTCGTCGACCAGCCACAGGCCCTGGAGTTTGCGCTGGTCGCGGTAGCGGAGCTGGCGTTCGCTGCCCACCGTGAACACCACCCGGTCATGGGCGTGCGGCGGGTCGGCGGGGCCGGCGCACACCAGCTCGCCGGTCATCCCGAAGTGCAGCAGCACGGTGGGGCCGTCGGTGTGCGCGAGCAGCCACTTGCCGCGCCGCTCCGGCTCGGCGAACCGGCGGCCGGTCAGCTCGCGGCGCAGCCGCCGGGCACTCACCCCGTGCAGGACGCCCGCGTCGTACACCTCGGTCCGCCGGATCAGCCTCCCCTGCGCACAGGAGGCCAGAATCCCCCGGAACGCCTCGACGTCGGGCAGCTCGGGCACGGCGTCACCCGCCGGTCCCCGGGGGCGTGGAGCCGGGCCCGAGGGCGCGCAGGCCCTGGAGGAGCAGCCCCAGCCCGAACTCGAAGTGGGCCGTGAAATCCGTACTGGTCAGCACCGGCAACGCGGCGGCCAGATGGGGGTACTGCCCCGGCGTCACCGCCGCGCACAGCAGGTCCGGGTCTGCCGGCCCTTCGTCCGCCGCACCCTGGAGGGCGGCCTGCTCCTCCAGGGTGTGGCCGAGGGTGAAGTTGACGAGCGTGAGGGCGGCCCGGGCGGCGGCGTCGGCGGCGAAGCCCGCCTCCCGCAGGACACCGATGAGGGCGTCGGCGAAGCCGAGGGTGTGTGCGCCGGTGGCGTGCGTACCGGCGTAGACGCGGGCGCCGTCGCGGCGGCCGAGGAGCGCCGTACGCATCCGGCGGGCCAGTTCGGCCAGCCGCTCGCTCCAGTCCGGGGACGAGAGCGGCCGTTCGAGGCAGTCGGCCAGCAGCACCTCGGCCATCGCGGTCAGCAGCTCGTGCTTGGTCGCGAAGTAGCGGTACAGGGCACCGGCCCGTACGTCCATCGCCTCGGCCAGCCGCCGCATGGTGAGCGCGTCGAGCCCGACCTCGTCCAGCAGCGCCAGAGCCGCCTCGACGGTACGCACCTGGTCGAGCTTCGGGGGCCGGCCACGACCCGTGGGGGCGGCGGACCGGGCGCCGGGAGAGCTCGGAGAGCTGGGAGGGCTGGGAGGGCTGGGGGTTGACGCGGCGCTCATGACTCTCACTATAGTGAACGGCGTTCACGTGAACACTGTTCACTAAATCGCGCCCAGCAATACGGGGAGACAGCTGATGGATGCGGCTATCGACGGCAACGCCCACGTCCACGTCAACACCGACACCGACGTCGATGTCGATGTCGATGTCGATGTCGATGTCGATGTCGATGTCGATGTCGATGTGATCGTGGTGGGTGCGGGACCGACCGGGCTGATGCTCGGCGCCGAGCTGGCGTTGGGCGGCGTACGGGTGCAGATCCTTGAGCGGCGGACCGAGGCGCAGCGGCAGTCGCGGGCGCTGACCCTGCACCCCCGCAGTGTCGAGCTGATGGACCAACGGGGCCTGGTGGAGCGCTTCCTGGCACGCGGGCGAGCCGTACCCGGGTGGCACTTCGCCGGACTGGACACCCGGCTGGACTTCAGCGCGCTGGACACCCGGCACGGCTACACGCTGTTCCTCGCCCAGGCCCGTACCGAGCAACTGCTCGCGGAGCGCGCCCACGCACTCGACGTGCCGATCCGGCGCGGATACGAGGTGGTCGGCCTGCGCCAGGACGACGGCAGTGACAGCGGCCGAGGTAGCGACGACGGGCGGGGCGGGCGCACGGACCCGGGCCGTGTCGAGGTGGACGTCCGCGGGCCCGGCGGTGACCTGAGGACCGTACGCGCTCGGTATGTGGTCGGGTGCGACGGCGGACGGAGCGCGGTGCGGCGGGCCGCCGGTATCGAGTTCCCCGGCACCGACGAGACCCTGACCGGCGCACTGGGGGATTTCGCGGTCGTCGATCCGGCGGCCCTCGACCGTGCGCGTGCCCATGGCGTACTGATCGCCCCGCTGGAGCCAGAGCCGGAGCCAGAGCCGGAGCCGGAGGACGAACGGACGGACGGCGGCCCGGCGGAGGGGCGGCCGGGAGGCCTCACCCGGATCGTCCTCGTCGATCCGCGGCGGATGCGCACACCGGCCGCCGAGCCGCTGACGCTGGAGGAGTTCCGGACCTCCCTGGCGGACATCTGCGGCACCGACTGCGGTGTGGCGCAGCCCCGTTGGCTGTCGCGCTTCGGCAATGCCACCCGGCTCGCCGCCCGTTACCGCGCCGGTCGTGTCCTACTGGCGGGCGATGCCGCGCACATCCACTTCCCGGCGGCCGGCCAGGGCCTCAACACCGGACTCCAGGACGCGATGAACCTGGGCTGGAAGCTCGCCGCCGAGATCAACGGCTGGGCGCCGCCCGGGCTGCTCGACAGCTACCACGCCGAGCGCCATCCGATCGGACAGGCGGTCACGGAGAACACCGAGGTCCAGACGCTGCTGATGGAGCTGACCCTGCTCCCGCCGTATCAGCGCCCGGCCGCCGCGCTGCGCAAACTGCTGACGGAGCTGCTGGGCATCGAGGAGGTCAACCGGCGTCTGGCCGGGCGGATTTCCGCGCTCGACACGGCCTATCCGCCCACCGCCGCCGACGCCGACCCCCTGGTGGGACGACGGATGCCCGATGTCGCCCTGACGGCGGCCGACTCAACGGCCGGCCGCGCCCATGAGCTCCTGCCGCCCGGCCGGTTCGTCCTGCTGGACCTCGCGGGCGACGAGGAGCTGAGGCGAACCGTCACCACGGGCTGGGGGCCGCGGGTGACCGCCCTGACCGTCACCCGGCACGAGCACCGCACCGACCTCGACGGGGTACGCGAGATCCTCATCCGCCCCGACGGCCATATCGCCTGGGCCACCCGTACCCCGGCGCTGCCGGCCCGCCGCATCGAGCGACACCGCGCCCTGACCGACTGGGCCGGCCGCCCCGCACGGCGCTGAGCGATTTCGGGGTACCGAGCCGAGAGGTACCGTCCTGCGTCTCGTCCGCGGCGCGTCGTGGCCGGTCGCGACACCATCCTGGTCACCGGGGCCGCCGGCACCGCAGGCAGCCGCCTCGTGCCCCGACTCCTCGCTCTGAGACACCCCGTCCGGGCCGCCGGCCGCCGCGCCTCCGAGCTGCCCGGCACCCGGCCCGTCCTCTTCGACTGGCACGACCCCGCCACCCACGACGCCGCCCTGCCGAGAGCGGCCCGGCTCTACCTCGTCCCGCCCACCGCGGCCCCGAACCCGGCCGCCGTGATGCTGCCGTTCCTGACACGGACCCGTACGGCGGGAGTGCGCCGCGCCGTCCTCCTCAGCTCCTCCGCCCTCCCTGCCTGCGGCCCGGGAGTCGGGCAGGTGCACGCGGCGCTCCAGGACCTCTTCGACGAGTGGGCGGTCCTGCGGCCCTCCTGGTTCCTGCAGAATTTACGCGAAAGACTGGTGGCGCAACGGCCAGGCGCAGGGAGGCTGAGTGCCTGCCCTTCCCCTCTCCTTACCGGTGGTCGTCGTCATGTCGGCTGTAACGCGGCGGCGAACTGCGGAAGTGCGACGAGCAGTAACGCTGTCCCCATCTCGATCCAGCGGTACTTGGAGCGGATGATCGCGCTGGTGCGCCGGACGGAGTCCAGCAGCGGACCGGTGGGGTCGTGCGCGATACGGGCGAAGGCGTGGCTGAGGCCGTCGCCGTCCTCCCCCCGTCCGATGTGCTCGAAGTAGCCGGGGCCCGCCAGGTTGGGCTTCCGTCCGCCGCGCCGTCGGGGGGCGATGGCGGAGACGAAACAGACGATGGCCAGCAGCGCGGTGCCGACCGCGCCCCACCACAGCACATCCGCCTTCCAGGAGGCGGCGGCCTGATGCGTCGCGGCACCGCGGGTCACCGTGATGAAGGCGCCGAGCACCGCGCCCATGAAGCCCAGCAGCACCGCGGCCTTGGTGTCCGCTCGTGCGATCTCCACGCCGTTGGCGGCCAGGAAGCGTTCCATCGCCGCCAGGGTCTCCGGGCGCGGCGTCCCCGGAGCGGCGCCGGACTCGCGGCGGTCACGCAGGGTCCGGTGCGGCTGACGGTGCAGGCGCGGAGCCGGGCGCCGGCGCGCCACGGCGGCCCCGGCCCGCGCAACCCGCTGCGGCACGGGGCGCACCGAAGGACGGCGGACGGCCGCGCGCCTCACACCGACCACTCCTTCGCCGTCCCGCGCCAGTGGCCGTTCGCCCCCGGGGCCCCGGGCCCCTTGTCCGCCGGCGCTTCCTGCGGTGCCGACGGTGCGGGCACCCGGCGTCCCAGCCCGGCGAGCCGGTCCCGCAGCAGACCGGAGAGTTCCTGCCGCTCCTGCTGCGTCAACTCGCCGAGCAGACCTGCCATTTCGTCCTGCCAGTTGGTCTCCTCCTTGAGCAGGTCCCGGTGGTTCACCGACCAGTCCAGCACCTGGCTGACCTGGTCGGGGTGCCGAACCAGCCAGAGCGCCGCCAGCGACACCGGGCCGTTGCGCACGGCCTGCTCGCAGAACTGGAACTCCTCCCGCCGGTTGGCGGTCCAGGAGTACGGCAGTCCGGCCGCGCCGGGCTGGCCGAGCCGCAGCTCGCCCTCCGATTCCTGCCCGCTGATGTCCGTCACGCGATAGGTGAGGCCGAGACCGTCCAGCTCCTGCGGCGCGGCGAGGTCCTGCATGATCTCGGGCGCGCCAAGGGTCTGCCCATCGGCCGCGTGGGCGTCCTCCAGGTGACGCAGCCGCCGGTCCAGCTCCTTGCGGACCACGTCCCAGCCGTCCGCGGTCCGCGAGCGCACCACCTCCACCGGGTCGTGCACCCACCACAGCACCCGGAGGTCCACCGACTCCGTGCCGTAGGCGGTGGGCAGTGCGACGCTCCGGGTCCCCGACTGCTCATGGAGCTGGACGTGGAAGGCGCTGTCGTAGCCGCCCAGCAGCCTGGGCGCGGACGACGCCTGCACGACCACTTCATCGGTTGCCCCGAGCGGTGTCCGCTTCCGGGAGCCCAGTACCCGGTATGCGCCGCTGTGCTCCCGCAGCACCAGGGCCCGGTCAAGGCGGCCGGACCAGCGGTGTCGCAGGATCTCCCGCCAAGGGGCCTGTGCGGCGGGGGCGTAGACGGGCTGGTTGCTGTCGGTCGTCATGACGTACTCCCGTTCGAGTGGGTGCTGCCGTTCACCGGCTGCCATGGCTGCTCGCCGTTCCGCCAGGTGTTCAGAGCGTCCCGGGCGATGGCGAGTCCGGCGAGATCGGGGATATCCGCCCGGTCGATCACGACGAAGAGGCGGAACACCCCGTGCCGGAAGTCCGCCGCGAGCGCGCTGAGCAGCGTCTCCACGGCCGTCCGCGGCAGGTCGCCCCACGTGGCCATCCGGCACCACCAGAGCACCGCGTTGCAGGTCGCCACGAAGCGCTCCTCGTCGTTGAGTGTCCGGTGGACGAGGTCGATGATCTGCGCCGCATATTCGCCGTCGTTGACCAGCTGTTCCTGACACCACGAGGTGTTCTGGAGCAGTTGCGGAAACGTCCAGAGCGCGATGTCGGCCAAGGCCCCCTCGCCGTCGGCCCATTCGGCCAGATGCCGGAAGACAGTGGCCTGGCTGCCGGAGGCGAACAGATCGCCCAGCGCGTCGCGGACCGCCCGGTCCACGGTGTGCTCGTGCTCGTCGTCCAGGCCGCGGGGCACATTCCGCAACAGCCGCATGGCCACCTCGGGACGGGAGGCACCGAAGTCCGCACCGCAGGTGTAGGCGACGGTGGAGCGCACCTGCCAGCTCTGCTGCGCGCTCCACCGGCTGAGGCGGTATTTGACCTCGCGGGCCAGGACGGGATCTCCGGCCGCCATACCCAGCGCGTACGCGGCGATGGTGCGGCTGCTCCGGCGCGAAGACCTGGCGAGGGTGCCGATGTGCTCGAGAGCCCGGCGGCCCCCGCCCCAGCCGGCGGCCCGGCCCATCACCCGGCCTACCGGTTCGGTCAGCTCTTGCTCGTTCTTGAGGTCTGCCATCCACTCGGTCAGCAGACCGGAGAGGTGTCCGTACTCCCGCCAGACATGCCGCAGCACGGCCTCCGCCTGCCGGTGGCGGGTGAAGCGCACGGCCTCCACGGCATAGGTGTAGCCCGAGTTGGAGCGGATCTCCCTGGGGCGGCGCTCTGCCCGGACGCTCCACAGGAGTTCGTCCAACGACCGCCGGAAGACGAACTGCGGATTGGGCCGCGGCTTCCGCTCCCGGTGACGCCGCCCGTCCTCGTCGGAGCCGTCGGCACCCTCCGGCAGTACGGAGCTGAGCCGCCCGTCGGCCAGTTCCAGGAGCCGCTCCGCCTCCTCCCGCACGATCCGGTGGTCCAGGCCCTCGAACACACAGGTCGCGAGGAGGAAGGCAAGCCCGTCGGCGTCGTCCCGCAGCTGGGCGAGCAGGTCCGGCACCTCACCCTCCGCGAGGAAGCTCAGCCTCTTCTGGATGTCGGCAAGGTCCGGCCCGCCGTCCTCCGCGGTGGCCACCGCGGCCACCAGCTCGGCCACCTGGGCCGGCACCAGCTCCGGGGCGAGCAGCTCGTCCAGCAGGCCGGGCGCCAGGAGGGCCAGGCGCCGGGCGCGCTCCGACGGGTCCGGCACCGCGTCCGCGAAGCGGGCGTCGAACACCGCCCGCGCGGCCGGTGGCGTACACCGGACGGGAGTGACATGGAGTTCGCGCGACAGGCGCCGGACCAGCTCAGGGGCGTCCGGCAGCACCACCACCATGCGGGCGTCGGCCGTACTCAGAAGGCTCTGGAGATGGCGGACCATCCCCGGCTTCAGGGGGTACTCGGGCAGCAGCCCGTCCACCAGATAGCCGCGGGTGTCGCGGTGCTTGGGGCGCCAGGAGGCGAGGTTCATATCGCCGTCGACCGCCCGCAGGCTCATGCTGCCGCCGGTGTGCCGGTGCAGCAGGTTGAGCGCCGCGGTGCGGCGGCCGGTACCGGGCTCGCCGGTGAGGAACAGCAGCCGGCTGTCGAGTTCGGCCAGGGCCGCGGGAAACCAGTCGGGCTCCGCGAACCCGGCCTTCGCAGCGAGGATCTCGACCGCGGAGATGGGCCCCTCGTGCGCCTCGACCCGCCGCCCGCCGGTGCCGGTGGCGCCCCCGCTGTTCTCCACCCGCTGGCCGCCGTGCACGGAGCCGGTGTTGATGTTGGCGTGCGGAGCAACGATCACCGGGTACGGCTGACGGCCGAACGGCAGACCGGCGAACTCCCCGCCGTGGAGCGCGTACTCCGCCGCCACCTCGTCGAAGTCCCCCTCGTCCGGGTCCGCGAAGCCGATATCGCCATCGGGCGGCTCTCCGCCCGCTGTCTGCGGTTCCGGTTCCTCGCGGGACGCCCCGTCGTTCTGCTGAGGGATGTCCGGACGCGCGTCGTCGGCGCTCATCGGCGGCCCTCGTGCTTGTCGCCGTGGACCGTGTCGCCCTGATTGCCGTGCACCGTGCCGGCCTTGTTGCCGCCGACGTAGTCACCACCGAAGCGGTCGCCACCGACGTAGTCGCCGCCGATGTAGTCGCCCCCGGTCTCGACGTTCTGAACGCTCTGACCGCCGTACACAGTCCCGCTGTTGATGTTCCCGCGGTCGGCCCGGTTGCGCACCTGCGGGGCGGCGGCCCGGCGCGCGGCCCTCCGGGAATCCTCAGCGCGCTCGCTACGCCCGGACTCGTGGTCCTCGACCACCCGGTCCCCGAGGATGCGACGGTCGTACAGGTTGCCCGACGGGGCCGGGACATACAGCCAGGCCGCCTGTTCGAACCGCTTGCCCTCAACGGTGGCCGGCACCTGGAGGAAGTGGTCGGGATGCCGTCCGGTGTAGCCGCTCACCACCGCGTCCTGGTAGCAGCGGTCGGAGAGGATGGCCGCGACCTGGGTGATGCTGGCGCTGGAGGCCGCCAGCATGGCCTTGACCGGGCGCGAGTCGAGCAGCCGGTGGGTGTCGTTCCGCGGTGTGCCGTTGCCGTCGTACTCCTGCCCCGCGTCGGGCAGCGGCCCGATGTGCAGGCTCACCCTGAGCCGGATGCGCACCGCGCCCGTGGAGTGCAGATGGAACTCGGTCAGGACGTCCTGGAGGGTGCTCAGCCAGGGGTGGATGACGAAGGGCATCTTCGCCGGGTCGAACCCGAAAACATATCCGTCGCCGGTGGAGTCGGGGAACCTCCGCTCCGCCCAGACCTCGGCGATGCCGGCCCGCTCGAACGAGGTCTGGAGGAGCTGCGGAATGGCCCGGCTGATCGCGCCGTGCTCGATGGCCGGATATCCGGTGAAGTCCTTGGCGTCGACCGCGACGATCCCCCGGTACGGCGGCAGCAGCCGGCTGCGGGAATAGGGCTGGGCACTGGCTTCGGGCAGGTCCGGGCGGGACGGTGACATCGGAACTCCTTGGCTTTCCCGTGCGGTCTTCACCGGGTTCACGGACGGGCGACGGGCCGTCCATGGACCGGGGCTGAATCCCTCGTTCAGCTCCACGTCCCGAGTCTCGCGAGCGACGGTTCCTCGGTGTGCACCCGTAGTGCACTGACGGCGTGACGCGCGCCACACCGGACGGGGCGTCAGCTCCCAGACGCGGCGACCATCCGGCGCAGAGTGGTCAGATCCCCGAGGACGATGCGCTTCCGTCCGGCCTGCACATCGCAGGACTCCAGCTCGGCGAGCGTCGCCGAGATCGTGTTACGGGAAATACCCAGGTACTGGGCCAGTTCATGACGGGTGAGGGCCAGTTCCAGCGGCTCGCCGGGTCGGCCGCCCGTCTGCCCGGAGATATCGGCCAACCCCACCAGGGTGGCCACCAGCCGGGTCAGGGTGTCACCGCCGCCGCGGGCTTCGTCCGACTCCCGCATCCTGGTGAAGGCGTACCGCACCAGCACCGGAAACAGGTCGTGGTCCACGACGAACCGCAGGAACTCCGCCTTGCCGATGACCCCCACGGTGCATGAGGAGATGGTCTCCACGCTCGCCGACCGTACGTCGTCGTCCAGCACCGCGACCTCGCCGAGCAGCTCCCCCGGACCGCGGAACGCCAGCAGGGTGAGATCCCCGTTCCGCTCCCGACGGAGCACCTTGGCCACTCCGCTCAGCACGGCCAGCACATGCGTCCCGGGTTCTCCCTGACGGAGCATCATGCTCCCGGCCGGATGCCGGCGCTCGTAGACCTGACCCAGCAGGTCCCGCCAAACCGCGTCGCCGACGAAGTGCCGCAGTGTCCGGCCCGCCGGGACCGGCGCTCCCCCTCCGATCTCACCCATATGCCGAGCCTAGAAGATCTCCTCCCACCGCGACGGCGGAAGGCGGTGACGGGAGCCGGCCCCGCCCGGCTCCCTCGCACCTCAGCCCCCCTCAGCCCCCTCAGCCCCCTCAGCTGTGCCTCAGCCCGCGCGGACCGGACGTACCTGCCGCCCCGGACGTCCCGGGTTCCCCGCGTTCACCGGGTCCACGGGGCTCGCACTCGCCGAACTCGCGGGCCGCTCCCGGCGCTCCGTGCCGTCCGCGTCCTGCGGGGCCTCCGGGTACTCGGAGTGATCCAGGCTGTCGGAGGGGTCGGCGCTGCCTGTGGTGTCCCGGGCTACGTCGGAACGGCCCGGGGTGTCGGAGTCATCCATGTCATCCGAGCGGTCCGGACGGTCGGAGGAGTCCTGACCGTCGGAACGGTCCGGGCTGTCCGAGCGATCCTGGTCGTCCCGGCGGTCCTGGTCATCGCGGCGATCCTGGTCGTCCCGACGATCCTGGTCATCGCGGCGATCCTGGTCGTCGCGACGATCCTGGTCGTCCCGACGGTCCTCGTCGGCGGACGTGACCGGTTCCCGGGGGCCGTTCGCGCTCAGTTGGAGGCTGCCGAATTTGGCGTTGAGCCAGGAGCGGGCGCGCACGACGGTCACCACGCGGCCGGTGCAGTCGCGGCCGGTGTACAGGACGAGGTCGGTGGGGGTGTCGTTGTCCACCTCGCCGTAGCCGTCCCCCACTCCGTAGCAGTGGTCGTCGCCGGGGTCGAGGATCTCGTGCGGCCGGTTCTCGGGCCGGGTGTGGTACGTGATGACGCCGGTGACGGCATGTGCGCCGGAGGGAGCGAACGCGACGAGCCCCCCGGTGAGAGCCAGCGCACCAAGGAAAGCGGTCTTGCGTCGCACAGTCGGAACTCCTGTCAGCCATGACGGCGGGCCGGTCCTGGGTCAGGCCCTTACGGAATGTCGCCATGTGGGGTTCCCGACGCCCTCTCGGGATATTCACCTCGAAGGGGAGATTCACCGAGCAGCAGCACATTTCGGGCCGCCTGGGCGCGCCGACCGGCCGTGTCACCGGCCGTGTCACCGGCCCCGCCGTCATCGGCCGCGCCAGTGGGTCAGTCCGCCCGGACCGCCCGGACCGGGCGGACGCTGCCCAGCCAGAGGACGTCGCGGGCGCGGGTCATGGCGACGTAGAGCTGACTGCGTGCCAGTTCCGCGCGCTCGTGGGCGGTTTCGGCGGGGGCCGGGCCGTCCGGGGGCTCCGGGGTCCCCTTGGGCAGATGGGCGTCGTGCTGCGGCAGATAGACGCGTTTGAATTCCAGGCCCTTGGCGCGGCGGTAGCTGCCGAGTTTGACGGCCTCGACCGGGTGTCCGTCGTAGCGGTCGAGCGCGCAGACGGGCAGGCCCGCGCGGGTGAGGAGGCGCTGGTAGTGCTCGATGGCGCGCTTCGAGGGGCAGAGGACGGCGGAGCCGGCCAGCTCCTGGGGTGTCAGGGCGCGCAGGGCGGTCAGCAGGGCCTCGTCGTGCGCGGCGGGGGTGGGCAGTACGGCGCGCTGCACCTCGCCGTCGTGGTAGGTCAGGTCGACGTCCCGGCGGCCCGGGGTGCGTGTGCCGTCGAGGTCCTCGAAGGCGTCCTCGGCGACCACGGAGAGCGCGGTGTCCACGATCTCCTTGCTGTTGCGGTAGTTGGCGCGCAGCACCTGGCCGCGGTCGCCGCGGATGTCGATGCCCGCGTCCGAGAGGCGGAACCCTCCCGGGTAGACGGCCTGTTGGCCGTCCCCGACCAGGAGGAGGCCGTTGGGGGTGTCGCCCACCAGGGCATGCAGCAGGCGCACCCCGACGAGGGTCAGGTCCTGGACCTCGTCCACGACGACGGCCGTGTAGGCGCTGTGGCCGGTACGGCCGGCCGCCTCGGCGAGCGCCAGGGAGAGCACATCGTTGAAGTCGTGGACGGCGCGCTCGGTGCGCTGTGCCTCGTACGCCTCGTACAGGGACCAGACGGCCTGCCGGTGCGGGCGGCGCAGACCGGCGCGGCGGCGACGGCGCGGGAGGGCGGCGTACTCCTCGAAGGAGGTGAGGCCGCGGCCCTTGATGACGTAGTCGATCTCTTCCCGCCAGTACGGGTGCAGCGGATCGATCTCGGTCAGACAGCTGTTCCGGCCGACGTGTTTCCAGGCGAAGCTGAAGGCCGTCTCCGCCTTCTCCTTGTGCAGATGGACCGGGACGCCCCGGTCGCGCAGATACTCCTGCGCCCAGGAGTGCAGGCTGCGGAAGTCGACCCGGTCGGCCACCGCCGGGGCCATGGTCTTCAGGAAGGTGGCCTGGACGCGGGGGAGGTTGTTGGCGAAGGTGACGTACAGGATGCGGCCGTTGGTGCGCTGGGCGAGGTAGGCGGCGCGGTGCAGGGCGATGACCGTCTTGCCGGTGCCGGCCGGGCCGCTGATCCTGGCCGGGCCGGCCCAGTTGCGCCGTACCAGCGCGAGCTGGTCGGGGTCGAGGAAGGTCATCCACTGCTCGATGGGGGCCCGGCGCGCCTCGTCGAGGGCGGCTTCCCGCAGCCCGTCGAGGTCGAAGAGGCCGTCGGACCCGTCGGCCGGCGGCCGGGCGGCGGCGGCCGGGGTGCGGGCGGCGGCGTCCGGCGTGCGGGCGGCGGGCGGGGCCTCGTACTCGGGGAAGGCCCGCTCCAGATGGTCGGCGAGGGCCCGGACGGACTCCGCGGACAGCCGGGTGCGCTCCGACAGCAGCGCCGGTCCGATCTCCCGCTCGCCCAGCAGCCGTATCCGGCCCAGCTCCGCGTCGACCCGGTGCCCCGCGAAGGCCAGCAGCGGACGCACCGCCACCGGGGACATCCCCAGGGACGCCACCGCGCTCTCGGCTGCCTTGGTGACCGCGAGCAGCTTGCGACGGTGCTCATCGCGGGAGAATCCCCCGGCCCGCAGCCGGCCGCCCGAGGCCTCGGGTGCGGCCCGCCAGTTCTTGACGTCGATGACGAAGACCCCGCCGGGGCCGATCAGCAGCATGTCGACATTGGCCGCGCGGGTGCCCGGCCAGCGCCGGTCCACGAGCAGCCGCCAGCCCCGCTCGGTCAGCATCAGCAGCTGGGCGGCGACCCGCCGTTCCCCCTCGCTCGCCGCCTCCCAGCGCTCGGCCCGCTGTCGGGCGGCCTGCCATTGTTCGCGTAACAGCCGCTCCTGACGGCGGGCCTGCTGCGCCCGCCGTGCCGCCGAAGCACCTGCCGACCCGCCCGGTGCACTCCCTGCCGCCATCGCTCGCCCCCTGACCGCTCGCCCCCGTAGGCATGGGTCATGAACCATAGGTCGATGGCACATGACGCGAAAGTGCGCACGGGAGGGGCACGGGCGCATGGCGCGGGGAGTCCGCGGCCGGCGGGCCCGGCCCCGCCTCGGGCCGATGCCCGGGGCCGACACCAGCGCCCAGCCCGACGCCGGCGCCCGGCCCGCTCCGCAGCCGGCGAGGGAGTCCGCGGGCCGGGCCGCCGCCCGTCTACCCCACCCGCGCGACCGACCGGAAGAGGCGGGCCGCGGACGTGCCCAGACCGGTCGGCGCGCCCACCCGGCCCGGCGAGCCCGTCGGGTGGCGCAGCTCGGAGGCCTGGTAGCGCCGGCAGTCCCGGTGCCAGATGAGGATGCCGGCCATCCAGCGCTCCAGCTCGCGGACATAGCCGTCCAGCGCCTCGCGCTCCTCCGCCGAGAGCTGGAAGTCCTCGCAGACGACCGGGAGTTCATGGGCCGCGACATGCTGGAACTCGCGCATCCGCGAGGTCATGAGGTCATGGACGATGGTCAGCGCGGTCGGGTAGTCGCAGCCGAAGAAGGTCTGGACGACCAGGATGCCGTTGTGGACCTCCCCCTCGTACTCGATCTCCTTCTGGTACGAGAAGACATCGTTCATCAGGCCCGCGTAGTCGGCGGCGGCGTTCTCCAGTGAGCGCAGGGTGCCGGTGCGGTAGATCTCCGGCGGGACCTGCCGGCCACGGCCGATCCGGCTCAGGCTCATGGTGAGGTCGGCGCCGAAGGTCGCCCGGCGCATCTCGATGTAGTCGACCGGGTCGGGGATGCGGTTCTGGATCTGGTTGTCGATCTCCCAGAGCCAGCTGGCCGTCATGGTGTCGACGGCTGCACGGAACTCCCGGCGCGCCTCAAGACCCATGGAGCCCGTCGTACGGGGCCACAGGTCCGCCAGCCCGCGTTCGAGGGCGTTGACCGGCTCCGGTGCGGGCGTCGTGGCGTCGAGCGGCATGAAGGCCGACAGCCGCTCGGTGCACACCCTGGCCGAGGCGATGTCGCGGGTGCGGCCGAAGACCGCCGGGTAGTAGTCGTCGGCGTAGGTGCCCCAGGCCAGCCAGGCGGCGCTCAGGTCCAGTTGCTCCGGGGTGGCGTCCGGATGGATGCCGGCCGCGCACAGCGCCAGATCGTGCCGGATCATCGCGGGCTCGTCCCAGACGTCGGAGAGCGGCACCCCGGGCTGCGGCTGGAGGATGCCCATCCGGTGCGCCCAGTCGAGGAGCCGCTGCCGGGCGCCCTCCAGATGCGGGCTGAGGGTGGTGGTGAACGGCATGAAGAAGTCGGGGAGTCGGGACGGTCCGACCTTCCGGTGCGGGAGGTGGGTGCCGCTGCGGAAGCGGAGCGCACCGGCCGTGGCCAGGGCGGTGTCCAGGTCCGCCGCCGAGGTGCCGAGTCCGCCGAAGGAGAACGGCGACCAGGGCTGCGAGCGGCCGGCCGCGGCCCCGCCGCCGTTCATGTAGCGGCTGGAGCGCATATGCCATTCGTGGCCGCCGGACTGCCAGTCCTGGAGCCCCTTGGCGTACGCCAGCACATCCGCGCAGGACGCCGGATCGAGGCCCTTCTCCAGGAAGAGCGCGGGGAGTTCGGCGACGACGGTGTTCTCGAACTGCTGCAGCCGGGAGGTGATCAGATCGTTGACGGCGTCCGCCGCCTCCTGGGTGGTGCAGTCCAGGAACGTCTCCAGCACCAGGACGCCATTGCTCAGCTCGCCCTCCTCCTCCGTCTCCCGCTGGTAGGAGAACAGGTCGTTCCGCAGATGGACGGCGTCGGAAAAGGTGTCGCGCAGTACCCGCAGCGGCCGGGAGGCGGCGACGGCCGCGGGCACCTCGGCGCCGGTCGCGTACTCCACCAGGCCCGCCGACCAGGGCGCGCCACCGACCTTGCGGCGCATCTCGATGTACTCGACGGGGTTGGGCACGCGGTGAATGTTGATATTGGACAGTTCCCACAGCGACTCGTTGAGCAGATGCTCGGTGCTCTCGGCGAACCGCCGCCGCCAGTCCATGGACATCCGCGGCACCGTGCGCGCCCACAGGTCGGCGAGCCCGGCCTCGACAGGGTTGACCGGCTCCGGGAGGGGCGTCGTCAGGTCCATCGGCATGAAGGCGGGCAGCCGGTCGAGGTACTCCTTGCCGCCCTTCCGGTCCAGCGTCCGCTTGAACGTCTCCAGGAAGTGGTCGTCGAAGAAGAAGACCCAGACGTACCAGTCGGTCACCAGCGAGAGCGCATCGGCATCGCAGTCCGGGTGGGTGTAGGAACACAGCAGGGCGTAATCGTGGGAGTCGAGGTCCTTCTCCTCCCAGATGTCCGAGCCCTCCAGCATCCCCATGTCACGGGCCCACTTCTTGGAATGGGCCCGCGCCGTCTCCAGATGCGGGTTCAACCGCGCCGGATGGGGCGTGTAGAAGTGGGGCAATTCAAATGGCTGTGTCACCGGTGCCGGCCTCTCCCCATACGTACGGAAGGAAGGCGCGTTGCACCACGCCCTCCTTGACGGGGGCAGCGCTACCCCAGGGGTCAGCGCCTTAGGCCTTATGGAGGAGGAGCTTCCGCCTCCGCTCTCCTTCGGTCCGGAGTGCTCCGAACCGGGTTCATTTCTCGCTGACTTGTGGCACTTTTCTTTCGGCCGCGCTACCGGTCCGGCCGCTCACCGCGGTCCGCAGGGCGAGTGCCGCCAGCGCCTCCGGGGCACCGGCCTGGCCGCGGATGCCGGGGAAGGCGTTGATGTCCACGATGAGGGGCGCACCGCCCCCGGCGTCGAGAAGATCCACCCCGTAGACCTCCAGCCCGAAGACCTCGCCGACCCGGAGCGCGGCGTCCGTCCAGCTCGCGGGCAGTTCGCCGACCGGCAGCGGCAGCGTCGGGCCGCGGCCGTCCGGGGCCAGCTCCGAGCGGCGCAGCGCGGCGAAGAGCTGCCCGTCGACCACCCACAGTTTGTGGTCCCAGCCGCTGTTCACGGTGAACTCCTGGACCACCACCGGCTCTTCGGGCCAGTCGGCGGCCAGTTCCCGCAGCTGTACGGCGCTGTCGGCGCGGGTCACCAGGTCCCGGCGCCGGCTGAACCGGCTCTTGATCACCAGCGGCCCGGCCGGGCCACCTTCCGCGGCCAGTTCCCCGAGGGTGGCCGCGAAGCGGGTGCCGGCGAACGGCAGCCCGTCCGCGCGGGCCACCGCGGCCATCTCCACCCGGTCCTGGCACCGGGCCGTCGCCGCGGCCGAGTTGAGCACCGGGGCGCCGTGCTCCTCCAGGAGCGCGGCGAGCGCCAGCGCCCGGGGCGTCCGCGCCTTGAGGAGATAGACATCGGCGAGCGAGGAGAGGTCCGGGCCCGGTCCCTCGGCGCCCGGGTCCAGGGTTTCCACCTGGTGCTCCGGGGTCAGCAGACCGGTGACCGCGGCGAGCAGCGGATGCCCGGGGTCCGCGGTGAGCAGACAGATCCTCACCGGCCGCCGCCGATCGACGCCGCGGGCCGGGCGGGGCGGGGAAGGGGCTGCACGGTGAACGGGGCCGCCGGGGCGGCTGGGGCGGCTGGGGCGGCCTCCCGTACGGATGCCTCCCGTGCCTCCCGCGCCTCCCGTGCCTCCCGCACGGACGTCGCCCCTACGGACACCTCCCGTACGGACGCCTCCCCTACAGACGCATCCCGCCCCCTCGTCCCATGCCGGGCCAGGTCCAGGACGGCGGCGGACACCCGGGCGACCGCGTCCGGCACCTGGCGGAAGCTGGGGAAGTCATTGATGTCGACGATCACCGGGCCGTCCGGTCCCAGCAGGATGTCGACCCCGTAGAGGTCGAGGCCGAAGACGTCGCCTATCTCGGCGGTGATCCGGGCGACTTCGGGGGTGAGCGGTACCTGCCGTTCGCGGACGGCGTGGGCGGGGTGCAGCGGGGAGCACCGCTCGGTCGCGTACAGCTCACCGGCGACGCTGTACACCTTCAGATCCGTACCGGAGTTGGGGACGTAGGGCTGGGCGATGAGCAGTCCGCCGTGCGGGCCGTCCGGTGCGTCCGGGCCGCCCGGCGCCACCGGGACCGGCAGCCGGTCCGGCGTCGCCACCAGCCGGACGGCGCGCCCTGAGCTGCCGTCGGCGGGCTTGACCACGAGGGGGAACTCCGCCTCCGGTATCTCCGCGAACTCCTCGGGACGGGCCGCCGCATACGTCACGGGAACGGGCAGCCCCTTGCTGCGGGCGATCACCGCGGCCAGCGCCTTGTCCCGTACGCCACGGATGGCCCGGACGTCGTTGACCGTCGTCAGCCCGACGGAGGCGGCCGCTTCCAGGAGGGTCAGGCCCGGACCGCCGGAGACGGTCTTGAGGACCCAGGCGTCGTGGCTGCCCGCCTGTATCGCCTCGGATATCCGGATCAGCGAGCGGCCGGGCCACACCACGTCCACCTGGTGGTCCCAGGCGCGGAGTTGGTGGATCACCTCCAGGGGCATGCCGTCATGGCGGTACTGCTCCTCCACCAGGAAGCAGAGTCTCATCGGGCACCCTCGTCATCGCCGCACGTCCACCGACCGTCCGGCAGATCCATGACACACCAGGATCCCATGCGGCGCCCGCCGGGGACGGAGGACCCACGCGCCCGGCCCCGCCCCGTATGCCGGATACGTCACGCCACCCCCAACACCCCGCCCGTAGGCCACGACCAGGGGCTCACCGGGCCCGTGCGGGTGTGGCACCACCCGCCCGCCCCGCCCATGAATCTCGCATGCCGGAACCCTTGTTCCAATTCCGCAGTGGTTCTAGGGTCGGGCCACCCCGGGGACGGCTCAACGAGAGGCACTACACGCAGCGAAGTACGGGAACCAAGTACGGGAAGCAGGCGAGCGGGTTGACGAACGAGCAGCAGGGTCCGACGGGGCAGCAGGGCCTGCCCGGGGAACCACCGCAGGACCCCGGCACTCCCCCGGGCGGACAGCAGGACACGGCCGCGGCGCACGGCGGCTTCCGGCGGCGGGGGTTCCTGGTCGGCATGGGGGCGACCGGCGCGAGCGGGTTCCTCGGCGGCACGGCAGCGGCCGACGCACCCCACGGGAAGGGCGCACTGCGGCCCGAACGGTTCCACGGCACGCGGCAGCTGCTGGTGCCCGAGGTACTGCTGTTGCCGGAGGGACCGGTGCGGGGCCGGGCCGTGCTCGTCGACGGCGGACGGTTCCGCGCGGTCGGACCGGCGCGACAGCTCCTCGCCCGGCACCGTGACCTGCAACCGGTGCGCCTGGACGGCCACTTGCTGATGCCCGGATTCGTGGACGCGCACCACCATCTGACCCAGAGTTTCGGCAAGGCCCAGTCCTTCGGACAGCCCTCGGAGATCTTCAAGACGATCTGGGAGCCGCTGGAGCACGCGCTGGACGAGGAGAGCGCCTACGTCTCGGCGAAACTGGCCGCGCTGGAAGCCCTCCGCGGCGGCTTCACCACGGTCGCCGATGCCGGGACCCGGGCCCCCGTGGACGTCCGGGCGGTGGCGCGGGGCACCGAGGAGGCCGGTATCCGGTGCGTACTGTCCAAGATCGTCTCCAAGGGCACGGGCGGCCCGGCACACCTGGCGCGGTGGGACGGGCATCCGCTGATCCACCCCTCGCTCGCGATCGCCGTCCCCGAGGACGCGCCCGGCAAGGTCATCAAGAGGACCGCCGATCTGTGCGCCGAGGCGGGCGCGGTGCTACAGGTCCACGTCAATGAACATCTCGCCTCCGTGGAGCGCTCCTTGAAGAGCGTCGGCCGGCGCCCGCTGGAACATCTGCACCACCTGGGCGCGCTCGGCCCGCACACCCTGGGCGCGCACGCCACCCTCCTCACCCCCGCGGAGATGCGGCTGCTGGCCGGCTCCGGCGCGGCGATCAGCTACAACCCGGTGGCCAGCGCCTGGAAGGGCAACGGTGTCGCGCACGCGACCATGCTGGCCGCGATGGGTGTGCGGTTCGGCATGGGCACCGACGGCACCCGCGCGGACGGCTTCCGGCTGCTCGACGCCGGGGAGACGGCACAGCGGCTGGCGTACGGCATGGCCGCGGGCGACTCGGTGTGCGGGGCCGGGCGGCTGTGGCTGGAGCATGCGACCGCCCGCAGCGCCGACGCGCTCGGCCTGGGCCGCGTCACCGGCGAGATCGCGGCCGGCAAGGCCGCCGACTACCTCGTCGTGGACCTCGACGTCCCCGAACTGACGCCCTCCTACGACCTGGAGTGGGAACTGGTCCGCCTCGCCGGCCGCGACCAGATCACCGCGGTCGTCGTCAACGGCAAGCTCCGCCTGTGGCAGGGCTGGCCACCGGACTGGGACGGCCCCGCCCTGGTGGCCCGCGCGGCCCGGCTCGGACCGGAGGTCGTACGGCGGGCGGGGCTGCAACGCGTGGAGCCGGCGCAGAACCCCTGAGGGCTGTCCCGTGGCGAGCCACTACCCGGTCCCGAACTCCTGGCGAGCCACCAGCCCGCCCCCGCTCCCCCCGCCCCCGGTGTCGCTACCGTGAGGCGACCGCGACGGAGCATCACCGGGATGGACCGGGATCAATCGGGAGGCCCCCGTGACCAACAAGGCCGTGCCCTTCGACGACCTCGACCGCAAGATCGTTGCGGCGCTGATCGACAACGGCCGGGCGAGCTTCGCGGAGATCGGTGCGGCGATCGGGCTGTCGTCGACCGCGGTGAAGCGGCGGGTGGACCGGATGCGGGAGAACAACGTGATCACGGGGTTCACCGCCACCGTCCGCCCGGCCGCGCTGGGCTGGCTGACCGAGGCGTACGTCGAGGTGTACTGCGACAGCGCGGCGCCGCCCCGCCGGCTCGCGGAGGTGGTGCGCAACCACCCGGAGATCGCGGCGGCGATGACCGTCACCGGGGGCGCCGATGCGCTGCTGCACGTCCGGGCGACCGATGTGGAGCACTTCGAGGAGGTGCTCGAACGCATCCGGGCCGAGCCGTTCATCCGCAAGACGATCAGCTACATGGTGCTGTCCCACCTGCTGCCGGACAGCCCGGAGGCGGGCGCCCGCCAGTCCTCGGGAGGGACCACCCACTGAAGCGGGCCGGTGCGCGCGGCCCGTCACAGCCGCCGGGACCCCGGCACCCACGCCCCGGACGCGGAATGCGCGGCAGGATCGCGCAGTAATGCTGCGCTCAGCGCCCCCTACACGCAGCATTGCTGCGCCGCTGAGCAGCATTTGTTTCTTGTGTCCCGAATCCCCCGCTCCTTACCTTGGAAGCACTTCGGGTGACCCTCTGTGACACCAGGTCACCCGCATGCTCCTGAGAAGCGAAGGGATCGTCCCGTGCCGATGAGTCGTGTGTCGCGCCCCCGGCGCTATCTGGTCTGCGAGCCCAGACACTTCGCCGTGCATTACGCGATCAACCCATGGATGCGTGCGGATGTGCCGGTGGACACCGCGCTCGCGGGGCGCCAGTGGGAGGCCCTGATGGGCACCTACCGCGCGCACGGGCACACCGTGGAGACCGTGGCCCCGGTGGCCGGCCTGCCGGACATGGTGTTCGCGGCGAACTCCGCGCTCGTCGTGGGCGGCCGGGTCTTCGGCTCGCACTTCCACGCGCCGCAGCGGCGGCCGGAGTCCACGGAGTACGAGACCTGGTTCAAGGCGGCCGGATACGACGTCTACCGGCCGGAGTCGCAGTGCGAGGGCGAGGGCGATCTCGTACCGGCCGGCCGCTACATCCTGGCGGGCACGGGCTTTCGCACCACCCCGGCGGCGCACCGCGAGGTGCAGGAGTTCTTCGGCGTACCGACGATCGGCCTCCAGCTGGTGGACCCGTACTTCTACCACCTGGACACCGCGCTCTTCGTCCTGGAGGAGACTCCGGAGACGGGCGAGGCGAATATCGCCTATTACCCCGAGGCCTTCTCGTCCGGCAGCCGTGAGGTGCTGCGGCGGCTGTTCCCCGACGCGGTGCTCGCCACCCGGGAGGACGCCATGGCCTTCGGCCTCAACTCCGTCTCCGACGGCCGCCATGTCTTCGTCGCCCCGCAGGCGACCGGCCTGATCGCGCAGCTCGGCGCGCTCGGCTATGTCCCCGTCCCCGTCGACCTGTCGGAGTTCCACAAGGCCGGCGGCGGCATCAAGTGCTGTACCCAGGAGATTCGCTGATGACCGCTCCCACCCGTACCGTCCCGGCCCAGGCTCCCCGTTCGTCCGCGGAGCTCATCCAGGCCGAGGGCCCGGTCCTCGCGCACAACTACCACCCGCTGCCCGTGGTGGTCGCCCGCGCCGAAGGCGTCTGGGTCGAGGACGTCGAGGGGCGCCGCTACCTCGACATGCTGGCCGGCTATTCGGCCCTCAACTTCGGCCACCGCCACCCGGCCCTGATCGAGGCCGCGCACCGCCAGCTCGACCAGCTCACCCTCACCTCGCGGGCGTTCCACAACGACCGGCTCGCCGGCTTCGCCGAGGGCCTCGCCGAGCTGACCGGCCTGGACATGGTGCTGCCGATGAACACCGGCGCCGAGGCGGTGGAGAGCGGCATCAAGGTCGCCCGCAAGTGGGCGTACGACGTCAAGGGCGTCCCGGCGGACCGGGCGACGATCGTGGTGGCGGGCGGCAACTTCCACGGCCGGACGACCACCATCGTCGGCTTCTCCGACGACGACACGGCCCGCGTCGGCTTCGGCCCCTTCGCCCCCGGCTTCCGCACCGTCCCGTACAACGATCTCGCCGCGCTCGAAGCGGCCCTGGACGAGACGACGGCCGCCGTCCTCATCGAGCCCATCCAGGGCGAGGCGGGCGTCCTCATCCCCGACGACGGCTACCTCACCGGCGTACGCGAACTGACCCGGCGCAACGGCTGTCTGTTCATCGCCGACGAGATCCAGTCCGGGCTGGGCCGCACCGGCACGACCCTGGCGGTCGAGCACGAATCCGTGGTGCCGGACATGCTGCTGCTCGGCAAGGCGCTCGGCGGCGGCATCGTCCCGGTCTCCGCGGTCGTCGCCCGCCGCGAGGTGCTGGGCGTGCTCGGCCCCGGCCAGCACGGCTCGACCTTCGGCGGCAACCCCCTGGCGGCCGCGGTCGGTTCGGCGGTGGTCGAGCTGCTCGCCACCGGGGAGTTCCAGCGCCGCGCCGCCGAACTCGGCGCACAGCTGCGCAGCGGTCTGGCCGCGCTGACCGGCAAGGGCGTGACCGGCTTCCGCGCCCGCGGCCTGTGGGCCGGTGTCGACATCGACCCCGCGCTCGGCACCGGCCGGGAGATCAGCGAACGCCTGCTGAAGGAAGGCGTCCTGGTCAAGGACACCCATGGCTCGACGATCCGGCTGGCCCCGCCGCTGACCATCACCGCCGAGGAGCTGGAATCGGCGCTGGGCAGCCTGGAGCGGGCGCTGGGGTAGGGGCGGGCGGCTCGGTCCCGGAAGACACGGCGCGGCCCCGGCGGTTCCTTCACCGCCGGGGCCGCGCCGCGCATTCGCGTCAGGAGGCCGTGGACCGCCCGGCCGTCACCGTCGCCGGCCGGTCCGCGGAGGCCGGGGCCACCGCGGCGTTGTGCTGGGTGGTCCAGCCGTCCAGCGCGGTGCGGCAGGCGTGGTCCAGGTGCCGCAGTTCCGTCAGGTCCAGCTCGACGGGCTTGTCGCGGGGCAGCGTCTCCAGCGCGTCCAGGATCTTGGGCAGCCGCAGGAAGGTCGCATTGCCGCTGAGCGCGACGAGGGTCCGTCCGCCCGTCAACTCCCGTACGTCGATCTGGACATGGGAGGTCTCCCAGGCGGTCTTCACGACGGCCAGCAGCAGGCCGAGCAGCACGCCCTCGAACATGTTGGTGAAGACGATCGCGCCCGCGGTCACCCCGAGGATCACCGCCTCGCCCCGGTGCTCCCGCCACAGCTGCGGCAGCTGCCGTACGGGCACCAGCTTCGCTCCGGCGTGCACCAGGACGGCGGCGAGCGCGGCGAGCGGGACGACCCCGAGGGCCGCCGGGAGCAGCGCGGCGAACACCAGCAGCCAGACGCCGTGCAGCACCCGGGAGGCCTTGGTCCGTGCCCCGGCCTGCACATTGGCCGCGCTACGGACGATCACCGCGGTCATCGGCAGGGCACCGAGCAGCCCGCAGACCGTGTTGCCCGCGCCCTGCGCCATCAGCTCCTTGTCGTAGTCCGTACGGGCCCCGGTCATCCGGTCCACCGCCGCGGCGCTGAAGAGGCTCTCCGCGGAGGCGATGAGGGCGAAGGCGAGCACGGTGCCGAGGACGGACAGCTGCGCCAGTCCGCCGAGTTCACCGAGGCCGGGCGGCTGGATCGACGCCAGCAGGCCCTTCACCTCCACCTTGGCGATGGGCAGCGCGCACACCGCGGTGACCAGGGTGGCGACGGCGATGGCTGCCAGCGGCCCGGGCACCAGACGGACCTTGGCGGGCAGCCGCGGCCACAGCACGAGCAGGCCGAGGGTGCCCACGCCGACCGCGAACGCGGTGAGGGCCTCGGGGCTGGTCGCGATCGAGGCGGCGAGGCCGGGCAGCCCGGTGATCTTGGCGAGGCCGCTGCTGGGCTGGTCGGTGTCGGCCATGGCGTAGACCTGGCCGAGGATGAGGATCAGCCCGATCCCGGCCAGCATGCCCTGGACGACGGCGACGGAGATCGCGCGGAACCACCGGCCGCAGCGCAGCGCGCCGAGTGCCAGTTGCAGCAGTCCGGCGGCGAGCACGATCGCGCCCAGGGATGCCAGGCCGAATTGCTGCACGGCCTCGTGGACGAGCACGGTGAGCCCGGCCGCGGGGCCGCTGACCTGGAACGAGCTGCCCGGCAGACAGCCGACGACCAGGCCGCCGACGATGCCGGTGATCAGCCCGAGTTCGGCCGGCACTCCGGAGGCGACGGCGACACCGACGCAGAGCGGGACGGCGACGAGGAAGACGACGAGTGAGGCGAGGACATCACGGCGGAGTGTGCCGGGACTGAGGGTGGGGAACTTGCCTGTGGTGCGCTTGAGCGCGGTGAGCATGGAGATCTCTCCGATGGGGTGCGTGGGGCGGGACGGGCGGCGGTCGGTGGGCCGGGGGGTCGTTCAGCCGACGGGTCGGGCCGGCGCCCGCTCACAGCGACTCGAAGCGCCCCGTCTCCGACCGGTGCCGGCGCACGGCCCCCGTATGCACCTCGTAGAACCAGACGTCCAAAGACAGCCGCCCGGCGGCGAGGCCCTCCGCCACACACGGGTAGGACCGCAGCCGCTCCGCCTGTGCCAGCGCGTGCCGCTGGACGGCGTCGGCGAGTTCCGGCGTGCCGCCGTCCGCCCCGGGGCCCGAGAGTTCCGGTGCGGAGCTCTCCAGCCAGCCCCGGACCGCGGGCACCCCGGTCAGGTCCTCCCCGCGGACCAGCGCACCGACCGCCCCGCAGTGTGAGTGGCCGCACACCACGATGTGCTCCACGCCCAGGACCTGTACGGCGTACTCGATGGTGGCGGCCTCCCCCGCGGGCCGCTCGGGGCGGTACTCGGGAACGATGTTGCCCGCGGTGCGCAGTTCGAACAGGTCGCCCGGCGCCGCCCCGGTGATCAGCGCGGGAACGACCCGCGAGTCGGAGCAGGTGACGAACAGCGCCTGCGGCGACTGCCCGGCTCCGAGCCTGCGGAACTCCTCGCCGCGCTCGGCGCAGCGGTTCTCGAAGGAACGGGCGTGCGCGGTGAGTTGTTGCATGGTGGCCTGCCTCCTACTCGCCCCGTGGGACGCGTGGTGTGGTCGGGTCATGGGTGGCGCGGCGCTGCCTCGACGGTGAGACGGCGGCGTACCCCGGCGCGGGACGGTTCCCCGTGCCGGGCGTGCTGCCTGAGCACGTAAGGCCACCCTTACGCACCCTTCCTGAAGCCAACCTGAAGACCGCCCCAACGACAGGTGTCCCGGGCCCGTCGTCAGCCGGGGGGCGATCGGTACTCGGGAATCCGGAGCGGATACCGGGCCGCCCCTCCCCCGCCGAAAGGCCGACGCGGCCGCAGCTCCGGTGAGCTGCGGCCGCGTCGTGACGGGAGGGAGCCCTAGAAGGAGCCGTTCCGGTCGATCAGCTCCACACAGGCCTTGTGCGAGCTGCCCTTGAAGCGGACACAGAGATCCCCGGTGCCCTGAAGGCCGGGGGCGGTGCGACCGACGATCTCGCTGCCGGACCGCTTCGCCTTGAACGAGTAGGAGACGCCGGGCGTGGTGATGTAGACGGTCGCCGACGTCCGGCTCTTGGGCGGGTTGGTCCAGGTCGCGGTGACGGTGCCGGGGTTGGGCAGCCCGTCCTGGCCACTGGTCTCGATGCAGATCTGCGGGCCCGACCAGTCATGGGTGCAGGCGGACGCTGCGGCGTGCGCGGCCGGGGTGGTGGCGACGGCGCTCAGCGCGATCGTTCCGGCGACGGTCAGCGCGCGAAGCAGCTTCGAACGGGTCATGTGTGGGGGGGAGTCCTCTCCTCGGAGTACGGGCGGAAGACGCGAAAAATCCCGCCACGAATGGGGCGTGGCGGGCACCGCGTGCACGTAGTTGATCTTAGTAGGTTTTCGAACTCACGTGCCATTAAGTTCCGTTGCGCGCCACCCTCACCCCGTCACACTCCCCGCCGCCTCCATGAGCGCGGCGGCGGCGGTACGGGCCTGCCGGGCGGCGGAGGGCTCGCCCATGAGGGCGGCACCGGCGATCGCGCCGTCGATCAGCAGCACCAACTGCCGCGCCAGCGACTCCGGTTCAGCGACCGGCGCCGCTCGCACCAGCCCGGCCACATACCCCAGCAGCGCCTCCTTGTGCTCCCGCGCGACGCACCCGACCCGCTCGGAGGTCGCCCCCAGCTCCCCGTACGCATTGAGGAAGGCGCAACCACGGAAGCCGTCCTCCGCGAACCACTCGCCCAGCCAGTCGAAGACCGCGAGCGGCCGGACCGAGGGCTCGTCGGCATGCGCGTCGACATACTCGGCGAGCGCCGCGCGCCAGCGGCTGTCACGGCGTCGCAGATACGCCTCGACGAGGTCGTGCTTGGCGGGGAAGCACGAGTACAGCCGCTTGAGCGACACCCCGGCCGCGGTGCGGAGTTCATCCATCCCGACGGACTGGATTCCGCGCTCGTAGAAGAGCTTCTCCGCGGCGTCGAGTATCCGCGTGCGGGCTTCGTCGTGGTCCATGACACTTCCCGTGACTTTGCAGGAGAACGAACGTTCTCTACACTAGCCGACACCGAGGAGAACGCACGTTCTCCTTCGCTGAGAAAGGGAGTCCGCCATGGGATCACGCCCACCGTTCCCGCCGTTCGACGAGCCGGGTGCGCTCCAGAAAGTGCAGGCGGCCGAGGACGCCTGGAACACCCGCGACCCGGAGCGGGTCGCCCTCGCCTACACCGAGGACTCGGTCTGGCGGAACCGCGACACCTTCCTCACCGGCCGCGACGAGATCGTCGATTTCCTGCGCCAGAAGTGGACCCGCGAACTGGACTACGCACTGCGCAAGGAACTCTGGGCGTACAGCGGCAACCGCATCGCGGTGCGCTTCCAGTACGAGTCCCATGACGCGGCCGGCCAGTGGTGGCGCAGCTACGGCAACGAACTGTGGGAGTTCGACGAGAACGGCCTGATGCGGCGCCGGGAGGCCGGTATCCACGATGTCGCGATCACCGGCGACGAACGCCGCATCTTCGGCCCCCGCCCGGAGGAGGAGCGGGGCCACCCCCTCCCGTTCCGCTGATCAGCCGACGCCGGGCAACTCCCCGTCCTTCGCGGCCGGCAGGGGCGGGCGACTGCCCGTACCGAACGATCCGGATGCCGACGGGTGAAGGCACCGGGCGTCGGCAGTCATCCTCGGACGTTTCGCTTGCCCGCAGCGCGGGAACGAAGAAGCCACCGAACCACTGGGCTGCCCATCCCTCCTCGGGGATGTGCAGCCCGCCGTGCTGTTGCCACGTGTGGACTGTGGTTGTGGTGCCCCGGAGCGGGATCTCTGGACGGCCCCCACAGAAGGGGTCCACATGACTACGCAAGTTCAGTCGCCGCTGCAGGATCTGCTGCGGACAGCCGCGCTCCCCGACCAGACGGGGCAGGCGAGCCGGGCGGTAACCCCGGCGCGCACCTTCCTGGCCGTCACGACGATCCCCGTCGGCACCAACCCGGTCGGGCTGGCGTTCATCCCCAACGGCGACCTCTACGTCGCCAACTCCGGGTCGAGCAATGTGCAAACCATCGACACCGCCACGGACACCGTCATCGGCGCCGCGATCCCGACCGGCACCACGCCGGCCTGGCTGACCGTCGCCCCCAACGGCAACGCCTACGTCCCCAACAACATCTCCAACAACGTGACGGTGATCGACACCGCCACCAGCACCGTCATCACCACGATCGCCCTCAGCGGCGGCCCCGCCGCGGCGGCGGTCATCCCCAGCGGCAATGTCTACGTCAGCCGCTTCGCGGCGAACAGCGTGCAGGAGATCGACACCGCCACCAACACCGTCGTCGGCGCCGCGATCCCCACCGGCAGCGGACCGGTCGGTATCGCGGTCGCCCCCAACGGCAAGGCCTATGTCGCCAACCGGAACGGGAACAGCGTGACGGTGATCGACACCGCCACCAACACCGTCGTCACCACGATCCCCGGCTTCAACCAGCCGAACTTCGTGGCGATCGGCCCCAGCGGCGACGCCTACGTCGCCAACATCGGGTCGAACAACGTGACGGTGGTCAACACCACCACCGACACGATCACCACCACGATCCCCGTCGGAACCAACCCCTGGGGCATCGCGGTCGGCCCCAGCGGCAACGCCTACACGGCCAACCGCGGCTCGAACAACGTGTCGGTGATCGACACCACCACCAACACCACCATCGGCGCCCCGATCCCGGTCGGCAACCAGCCGATCGCCCTGGTGGTCGCCCCCAACAACAAGGTCTACGTCAGCAACATCTCCGGGGCCAGTGTCAGCGTCATCCAATTCGACCCGACGATCACCAGCATCACCCCCAACTCGGGGCCCATCACGGGCGGCACGGTCGTGACGATCACCGGCACCAACCTGACCGGGGCGAGCGTCACGATCGGCGGTAACCCCGCCACCGGGGTGAGCGTCAACGCCGCAGGTACGCAGCTCACCGCGACCACTCCGCCCGGGGCAGCCGGTCCCGCGGACGTCACCGTCACCACCCCTGGTGGCAGCACCACTCTGGTGGGCGGCTTCACCTACTTCGTCCCCGTCCACGCCACCACGCTGACCGCGACCCCGGCGCTGGCGAAGCTGTTCCCGCCGCACGTGTACTTCCCGTTCCTGACCGCCACGCTGACCGATCAGGTCACCGGCCTGCCCGTGCCCGGCCAGACCATCACCTTCAAGATCGGCAGCAACCTCGTGGGCATCGGCATCACCGACGCCCAAGGCGTCGCCCGGTTCAACGAGACGCTCATCCTGACGCTGATCCTCGCCAACGGCGGCTATGACGTCGAGTTCGCCGGCGCCGCCACCCCGACGGCGATCCTGTCGCCGTCCAGCGACCACGCGGGAGTCATCGAACCCTGACCCCCGCCCGGTCACCGGCCGACCCGGCGGCACCGGCGGGCAACACCCCACTACCCCGCCACGCCGCGCCCGAGCAGCCGCCGGGTCACCGGGCCGGCACCCCGCCATTCCGTGCGCTCCGCGAACAGGAGCGCACGGAATGGTCTGCTGCCCAGGGGCGCTCAGCCCCGTCACCCGCCGCTCAGCACCTCGCCCACGACGGCCACGCCCTGCGTGATCTCGTCCGGGGTGCGGGCGGCGTAGCCGAGGACCAGGCCCGGCGGGGCCGGGAGTTGGCTGTGCCAGGACAGGGGGTGGACCTTGACGCCGTGGGCGAGGGCAGCCGCGGCCAGGTCCGTGTCGGAGCCCCGGTAGCCGTCCCGTCCGAAGGTGAGCGTCAGATGCAGACCGGCCGCGGCGCCGTGCACGGTCGCGCCGGGAAGACGGTCGCGGATCGCCGCGATCATGGCGTCCCGGCGACGGCGATGGCGGCGGCGCAGCAGCCGCAGCCGGCGCTCCAGTTCGCCGGACTCCATCAGCCGGGCCAGCACGAGTTGGGGCAGCGCGGCGTTGCCGAGGTCCGCGAACCGCTTGGCGTCGACCAGCGCCTTCCGGTACTTCCGCGGCGGCAGCAGCCAGCCCACCCGCAGGGCGGGGGCCAGCAGCTTGGAGACGCTGCCGGCGTAGCAGACCTGCTCGGCGAGGAGCGAGCGCAGGGCGGGGACCGGCGCGCGGTCGTAGCGGTGCTCGGCGTCGTAGTCGTCCTCGACGACCAGGCCGCCGTCGGCCGCCCAGCGCATCAGCTCCCGGCGCCGTCCGCCACCGAGCACCACCCCGGTGGGGAACTGGTGCGCCGGGGTGAGCAGAACGGCCCGCGCACCGCTCGCCCGCAGCGCGTCGACCCGTATCCCGTCGTCGTCCACCGGGACCGGCGGCGTCGCCATCCCCCAGTGCTGGAGATGCTGCCGCGCGCCCAGCGATCCGGGGTCCTCCACCGCGATCTCCAAAATCCCGTCGCGGTGCAGCACCTGGGCGATCAGGCCGAGCGCCTGCACGGTGCCGACGACGATCACCACCTCGTCCGGGTCCGCCCTGATGCCGCGGTTGCGGGCCAGCCAGTTGGCGACGGCGCGGCGCAGCGCGACGGTCCCGCGGGGGTCCCCGTATCCGAAGTCGGCCGACGGGAGGTCCGCCAGCACCGCGCGTTCGGCGCGCAGCCAGGCCGCACGGGGGAAGGCGGCCAGGTCCGGCACACCGGGCGAGAGGTCGATCCGGGCGGGGGCGGTGCGCAGCTCGTCGAAGATTTCCGGGCCGGGTGGTGCGGCGAAGGGAGCGGGGTCCCGGCCGGGGCGGGGCGTCGCTCCCGTGCTCGTCGCGGCGGCCGTCACGGGCGCGGCGACGACGATCGTGCCGCCCCTCCCCCGCCCGGCGAGCTGCCCGTCCTCGGTCAGCCGCTGATAGGCCTCGGTCACCACACCCCGCGATACCCGCAGGTCGGCGGCGAGCGTCCGGGTCGCGGGCAGTCTGCTCCCGACCGGCAGCCGGCCGTCCGCGATGGCCCGCCGCAACTCCTGGGCCAGCCAGTCCGAACGGCCGCCCGCGGGCGCGTCGTCGAGGTTCAACTGCAGGAAGTCGGAGGAGCCGGGGGACCCGGGGCGGGGCGGCGGGGCCGGGGAGGGGGGGGGCGGGGCCGGGGGGGGCGCGGGGGCTGGGGGCGAGGGGGCTGGAGGGGCTGAGGACGAGGGCGTTATGGACCGGTTGGCAGGGCGCTCTTTGGACCTGTGCACCGGGCCATTGTCGCGGCACGGTGAAGGCATGAACACGAACACGGCGTATGTGCACGGCTATTCACCCCAGGAGTCACGTCGTCTCGGCGACCAGGCGGACACCCTGGCCGGGTTGCTGCACGCCGGTACGGCGTACGCCGCGGGCAGCCGGGTGCTGGAGGTCGGCTGCGGGGTGGGCGCGCAGACCGTGCATCTGGCCAGGAGCAGCCCGGGCGCGCGGATCGTGGCGATCGACCGCTCCGCGGAGTCGCTGGCGCAGGCCCGCGCGTATGTGACGGCGCAGGAGCCCGCCGCCGAGGTGGAGTGGCGGACCGCCGACCTGCACCACCTCCCTTTCGGCAACGCGGAGTTCGACCATGTCTTCGCCTGTTTCGTGCTGGAGCACCTCCCGGACCCGGGCCGTGCGCTGGCCGGGCTGCGACGCGTGCTGCGGCCCGGCGGCACCCTCACCGTGATCGAGGGCGACCACGGCTCGGTGGTCCTGCACCCGGACAGCGTCCACGCCCATGAGGTGATCAGCCACCAGGTACGGCTGCAGGCCGCGGCCGGCGGAAATGCGCTGCTCGGACGGGCGTTGCAGCCGCTGCTCAGCGGCGCCGGCTTCGACCAGGTGGTGGTCCGGCCGCGCACGGCCTATGCCGACGCCACCCGGCCCGCGCTGGTGGACGGTCTCACTCGGAAGACCTTTATCGCCATGGTCGAGGCGGTCCGCGACGAGGCGCTGCGCACCGGGCTGAGCACCGCCGCCGACTGGGACCGGGGGATCGCCGATCTGCGGCTGGCCGCCGCCGAGGGCGGCACCTTCCACTACACCTTCTTCAAGGCCGTGGCCGTCAACCCGCAGGGGTAGGGGGCCGGAGCCCGCCAGGGCCTACGACGGGGGCCGGGTTCCTCACACCGGCGAGACGGTCACCTCGCCCGCCGTGCCCGGGTCCGCCGCCTCCGCCGCCTCCGCGTCCGGTGACTCTCCGCCCGCCGCACACCGCTGCAGCGCGGGCAGTTTCTCCGTCGTCGCGGCATCGGCCGGCATACAGGCGAACAGCTTGATGCCGGGCGCGTCCAGCGCCGCCAGCTTCACATAGTCGAAGGTCAGCGCCCCGACGCGGGGATGGGAAAAGGTCCGTCGGCTGCTGCCGAACTCCGCGATGTCATGCGCCTCCCACCAGGCCCGGAACTCCTCGCTCGCCTCCCGCAGGCCGCCCGTGAGCTGCTCGAACCGCGGGTCCCCGGAGCGCTGCCGGGAATCGGCCCGGAACTGGGCGACCAGATCCCGCGCCTGTCCGTCCCAGTCGGCCAGCAGCGCGCGCATCGCCGGGTCCATGAACACCAGCCACAGCAGATTGCGTTCGGCCGGCTCCAGCTCGCCCGGGTCACCGATCAGCCCCGCCTCGGCGCGGTTCCAGCCCACCAGGTCCCAGTTGGCGTCGAGGAGGTAGGCGGGGTGCGGTTCGAGCGCGTCCACCAGCCGCTGCAGGGCGGGCCCGGGGCCTCGGCCCGGCGGCCGCTCCGGCAACGGCACCCCGGCCAGCGCGAACAGATGCCGGCGCTCGACCGAATTCAGCATCAGGGCGCGCGCCAGGCTCGTGAGGACCTGCCCGCTGACGGTGATGTCGCGCGCCTGCTCCAGCCAGGTGTACCAGGTCACGCTGACCCCGGAGAGCTGGGCGACCTCTTCGCGCCGCAGGCCCGGGGTGCGCCGCCGCGGCCCCGCGAGGATGCCCGCTTCCCGGGGCGAGAGCCGCTCCCGGCGCGAACGCAGGAACTCCGCGAGGTTCCGCCGCCGTTGCTGGTCAGCCATCAATACTCCCGTTCGCCGCGGGTCGCGGGTTCCGGCCGGACGGGGCCCGCCGCGTCTGCGGCCGGAAGGGGCCCGCCAGTCGTCTCCGGGCACAGCACGGATGACGGATGGGGGGTTGTGGGGACACCAGCATAAGTGGTCTCTGTATGTCCGGCCGGGGCCGTCCGACGCTGGCGGCATGACCCAGACCTCACCCACAGGCACCACCGGACGGCATACCGCGCCGCTCCCGCCGTCCGCCCGGCAGGCCGGTGCGGCGCCGTGGCGGGCCCTGACCGTCGTACTGGTCGGGGCGTTCATGGCCGTGCTCGACACCTTCATCGTGCTGGTCGCCGCCCCCGCCATCCAGGCCGATCTGCACTCCTCCCCCGCCGATGTCCAGCTCATCCTGGCGGGCTATCAGCTCACCTACGCCCTCGCCCTGATCACCGGCGCGCGGCTCGGCGACCGCTACGGCCGCAAGCGGCTGTTCCTGACCGGGATGGCGCTGTTCACCCTGGCCTCCGTGGGCTGTGCGCTCGCGCCCGGCTCCGGCACTCTGATCGCCGCGCGGCTGGTCCAGGGCCTCGGTGCGGCCGGGATGTTCCCGCAGGTCTTCGCGGTGATCCAGGTGCTGATCCCGGAAGCCGAACGCCCCAAGGCCTTCGGCGCGCTCGGCGCGGTCATCGGCATCGCCACGATGTCCGGTCAGCTGGTCGGCGGTCTGCTGATCGCCGCCGACCTCTTCGGCTCCTCGTGGCGGCCGGTCTTCTGGGTCAATGTGCCCGTGGGCGTGGTGACGCTGCTGCTCGCGGGCCGGTTCGTGCCCGAGTCGCGGGCGCCCCGGGCCCGGCGGCTGGATCTGCCCGGCGCCGTCGTGCTGACGGTGGCCCTCTCTCTGCTCGTGGTGCCGCTGGTCGAGGGCCGGGCGTACGGCTGGCCGCTGTGGGCCTGGCTCGGACTGGCCGCGTCCGTGCCCGCGTTCGCCGTGTTCGGCCTGGTGGAGCGGCGGGTGGGCGCCAGGGGCGGCGCCCCGCTCGTACGGCTGCGACTGTTCGGCGAGCGGCCGTTCGCGGTCGGGATGACCCTGGTCGTCCTCACGTACGCGGGCATCAACTCCTTCTTCCTGATCCTGTCGTTGACGCTGCAGGACGGTCTGGGGCTGGACGCGCTCGGCGCGGGCCTGGTCTACACACCGCTCGCCGTCGCCTTCTTCGCCGCCAGCCTGATCGCCGGCCGGCTGGCCCGCTTCGGGCGGCGGGTGCTGCAGCTCGGCGCCCTGCTCGGCGGAGTGGGCTTCCTCGGCACGCTCCTGCTGGCCGCCCGCGCCGGTGCCGCGCTGACCGCGTGGGAGCTGGCACCGGCCCTGGTCCTGGTGGGCGCGGGCAACGGTCTGCTGGTGACGCCGCTGCTGAATGCGGTGCTCGGCAATGTCGGTCCGGAGGAGGTGGGCATGGCCTCCGGGGTGCTCTCCACCGGCCAGCAGATCGGCGGCGCGGTCGGCGTGGCCGTCGTCGGCATCCTCTACTACGGCGCGCTGGGCGGCGCCGCGCACCATGCCATCGGCGCGTACGGGCAGGCGCTGGCGGCCGCGGTGGCCCTCAACGTCGCCCTGTCCGCCGCGATCTCGGCACTGCTGCCCCTCCTCCCGGACCTGGCCGCGGCCCGCCGCGCTTAGGGCCGCTCCGGCGGATCACTCCTGGGACGCGGCGGCCGGGCACCCTCATCCGCAGGGTGGCCGTCAGGTGAGGGGAGGAGAATCAGCGGCATGGCCATGGTGAAAGACATCGATGTCCGCGGTATGCAGCACTGCGAGACGACGGCGCTGGGCGTGCTTCTGCGGCATGAGGGAATCGACTTGTCCGAGCCCATGCTGTTCGGGCTCGGCTCCGGGCTGTCCTTCGTCTACTGGGACAGCAAAGCCATGGGTTTTCCCTTCCTGGGAGGCCGGGTCAAGCCGTTCGAGCTCACCAGGAACCTGGCCGCCGCCCTCGGGCTGGAGCTGCTGATCGGGGAGACCACCTCCCCGCGCAAGGCATGGCAGAACGTGGCGGCACCCCTCGACGCCGGCCGGCCGGTCGGCCTGCAACTCGACAGCTACCACCTGGACTACTTCACCACCAAGGTCCACTTCGGCGGGCACGTCGTGGCCATGTACGGCTACGACGACCAGGACGCCTACTTGGTGGACACCGCCCCGCAGGGCGGAGCCGTCTCCACCAGCCTCGCCGGCCTGGCCAGAGCCAGGGCCGAGCGCGGTCCCATGACCGCCAAGCACCGCTCCTTCACCATCACAGCGCCCAGCAGCCCGACGCCACCGCAGGACCGGATCATCCCCGCGATCAAGACCTGCGCCGACGCCTTCCTGAACCCGCCCATCGCGAACCTGGGCCACCGGGGCATCGAGAAGGCAGCCAAGCACGTGCCGAAGTGGCTGCAGCGCAGCGACAGTCCGCGAGAAGACCTGCCACGGACCGCCGTCCTCATGGAGAGGGCCGGCACCGGCGGCGCCCTGTTCCGCAATCTCTACCGGGACTTCCTCGCCGAGTGCGCCCAGCTGATCGACAGCAGCCACCTGCGCACCGGCCACACCCTGTACACCGAGGCCGCCACCCTCTGGACGCAGGTGGCCGAACTCCTCGCGACCGCAGGCGAATCCGGCGACGCGAAGCACCTCATGCAGGCCGGCTCCGTCCTCCACGAGCTCTCGCGCATCGAACGCGAGGCGATGCAGGCACTCAGCCAGCTCTAGGTGTACGCCCTGCCCTGCCCTTCTCCAACCCCCTTGCCGGACGGGCAGGTTCCGGATGTTGTCCACAGTCGATTTCCCCAACTCCTTGTCAGGGAAGGGCTCTCGGCTTATCTTGGAATAACCGTTCCAAGATATGGGGCGGGACCGACCGACCCTGCATGACTTCTCGTGACAACGAAACGAGCAGCCCGGCCATGCCCGACATCAAGCACTTCAACCCCGACCTCGTGCTCGACGACGCGATCCAGGTCTTCTGGCGCCACGGCCTGCCGACGACCGGCATCCAGGCGCTGGTGACCGCGACCGGCGTGAGCCGCTCCAGCCTCTATGCGACCTTCGGCAACAAGGACGGCCTCTACGCCGCGGCGCTGGGCCGCTATATAGCGCAGCACTCGACACCGGCCTTCGCCCATCTGTCGCAGGCGTCCTCGGGGCTGACCTCGATCGAGGAGTTCTTCGCCGGGCTGATCGAGGTGCGCTGCTCCGGCCCGGTCGCCGGCTGGGGCTGCATGGTCACCAATGCTTACGCCGGCCCGGAATGCGACGACACCGGCATCCGCACCCTGCTCGAAGACCACCACCAGATGCTCCAGTCAGCCATGCGCGCGGCCCTGGCCAACGCCGCCGACCTGGGGCACCTCCAGCCGTCCTGCGATCTCGACGCCTCCGCCGCGGTGCTGGCGACCCTCGCGTACGGCGTCAATCTCCGCTCCCGTGCCGGTGCCGAAGCCCAGGCACTGACCGACACGGTGACCGCTGCCCTCGCGCCACTGCGCGCCCCTCACTCACCTCAGGAGCACCCACCGCAATGAGCCTTCAGGAAGAACTCACCACCCTCCTCCGCACCGGCTTCCCCCACCTCCCCGACGCCGCCCGTGAGGTGATGGAGCGGGCCGCCCGTGATCTCGCCGCCTCCGGCCTGGCCGGGCGCGCCCTGCAGACCGGCGACACCGCCCCCCGTTTCAGCCTCCCGACGGCGACCGGCGACACCGTCACCCTCGATGCCCTGCTGTCCGCGGGCCCGGTCGTGCTCACCTTCTACCGCGGCGCCTGGTGCCCCTACTGCAACCTCGCACTGCGCGCCCTCCAGCGGCACCACTCCGATATCACCGCCCGCGGCGCCCAGTTGGTCGCCATATCGCCGCAGATCCCCGACGAGTCCCTCACCCTCACCGAAAAGCACTCGCTCGCCTTCGACGTCCTCAGCGACCTCGGCTCGGACACCGCCAAGCAGTTCGGCATCAGCTTCGACCTGCCCGACGATCTGGCCGTCGTGTACGAGTCCTTCGGCTTCGACCTGCAGCGGGTCAACGGCGGACACCCGCGCACCCTCCCGCTCCCCGCCACCTACGTCATCGACCAGGACGGCACCATCCGCTGGACCTTCCTCGACACCGACTACACCACCCGCGCCGAACCGACCGACATCCTCGCCGCCCTCGACACCCTGCCTTCGCCGCACTGAATTACTCGCCGAGGCCGGAACACCGGGACACCGGAACACCGGCCTCCACTCCCGAATCCGCGACAGTTCTGCCCCACGGAAATCCACACCACATTTGGGCTTCTCTTAACGAGAAATTGATCGGGACCGAGCCGGTGTGCCAACTCGCCACCATCCCCCCATAGGCCGCCGCGCAGCGGAGCGCTAAGGTCGGATTCCAGGAACGTAAACGGGGGAGGGCAGCCGCCGATGGCGCAGGACGATGCCGTAATCGGCTGTACGGGAGTGCTTTTGATCGGCACTCGTGGGGCTGCCGGTCCCGGTGAGGTTCTGGTGCGGATCAGGGGCGGCTCCGAGGCCTTTCTCGCCTGGTCCGCCGAGCCCCTTCCGGTAGGGGCGACCGTGCTCGTCATCGAGTGCCGTGGCAGTCGCCAGGTCGACGTCATGGAGTGGGCCGACCCGTTGGACGCGTTGACCGGCGGGGCCGGCGACGCAGGCTGAGGAGATAAAAGATGTTCGGTTACCGCGTTCCTGCCCCCGATCAAGCCATGCTGATTTCGGGCGGCAGGCGTGGACAAGGGGGCGCGCCATTCCGAGTGGTGACCGGGCACGGCAAGTTCGTGCTGCCGATCTTCCGCAAGGTCCGCTTTCTGACCCTGGCGATGTGTGAGTCGGAGGTCGCCGAGACCTGTGTGACCCGGCAGGGCATTGCGCTGACGGTGCGCGCGGTGATCGCGTTCAAGGTCGGCAACGACACCGAGAGCGTGGTCAACGCCGGTCAGCGGTTCCTGTCCGAGCAGGACCAGATGGCGGTGCTGACCGGCCGGATCTTCGCCGGTCATCTGCGCTCCATCATCGGTTCGATGACGGTCGAGGAGATCGTCACCGAGCGGCAGAAGCTGGCCACCGAGGTCCTGGAGACGTCCAAGACCGAGATGGCGAAGATCGGTCTGATCGTCGACTCGCTGCAGATCCAGTCGATCGACGACGGCGAGACCGGCTACATCGAGGCGATGTCCGCCCCGCACAAGGCCGCCATCCAGCGGCAGGCGCAGATCGCCCAGGCCCAGGCCACCCAGGCCTCGGTCGAGGCGCAGCAGGAGGCCGCGCGTAACCAGGCCGAATACACCCGGCAGACCGCCATCGTGCAGGCCGAGTACTCCGCCGAGGTGGACCGCGCCCAGGCCCACGCCGCCCAGGCCGGCCCGCTCGCCCAGGCACACGCACAGCAGGAAGTCCTCGCCGCCCAGACCGAACTCGCCCAGCGCGCCGCCCAGTTGCGTCAGCAGGAGCTGGTGGCCGAGGTCGTCAAGCCCGCCGAGGCGGAGGCCGAGCGCATCCGGCTGCTGGCCATGGCCGAGGCCGAGCGGATGAAGATCCAGGCCGAGGCCGCCGCCTCGCACGACCGGGTGGCCCTGGACCGGATGCTCATCGACCAGCTCCCGCAGATCGTCAAGGAGGCCTCCGCGGGCCTGGCCAACGCCAACGTCAATGTCCTCAACGGCACCGACGGCCTCGGCGAGATCGCCGCCGGCCTGGTCGGCCAGGGCCTGACCATCCTCGATTCGGTCCGCCGCAACCTCGGCACCCCCGACGGGCAGACCGCCAACGCCGACAAGAACGGCGGCTCCGGCACGACCAACGGCCACAGCGGCCGGGTCGAGATCGAGTAGCACGTCACGGAGGGACGGGGCGGGGGCCAGGCCGGGCACGTACGTACGGATCAGGCCCGGCCCCCGGCGTCCAGCCCGGCGGCCAACCCAGCGGCCAACCCGGCACCCCGCCCCGCGCCGGGCGCCGCTCGCTCACATCTCCCGCCCCCGCTGCCGCTCTTCGGCCGTGAACTTCTGGCGGGCGTAGGACACCAGATGGTTGAGCACGGCGACGGTGGCGGCGATATCGGAGTCGTCGAATCCGGCGAGCGCCTCATGGAGACCGGCTTGGCTGGTTTGCTGAAGCCGGTTGAGGACCGCCTTGCCATGCGGGGTGATCGCCACTTTGCGGGCGCGGCGGTCGAGCGAGTCCGGGGTCCGTTCAACCAGGTCCTGGGCCTCCAACTGGCTGATCTGCCGGGTGACATGAGGCGGTTCGACCATCAGCAGGGCGGCCAGATCACCGACCCTGCTACTGCCTCCGCTGTCCTCCAGCGCCATCAGCAGCCAGAGATCGGAGCGTGCCGCCGTGACGCCCGCCTCGGCCGCCTGGCGTTCGTGCGCCCGGGAGCGGGTGAGCAGGTAGGACAGCGTGGCCAGCACTCTTTGCAGAGCGACGGTGGGGTCCTGGTCTCTTCCGGGGTCCGGCATGCAGGCACTTTAGCGGCCCGCGCCACGCCGCGATCCGCCCCGTGACCTGCCCGTTCCGTAGGGGCGTCCGCTCGGTTTGAGCCAACCTCGTGCGCGCCGCGCGCTGCCCTTCCCTCCCCCTCCGCGGGTGAGTTAGCGTGGAAAAAACTTAGTTGCTTAAGTTAGGTAACTAGTAATCGCCGACCGTGATCGCCGCTGGTCACCGCGGCCGCCGGGCCGGCTACCGAGTTCGCATGTCCCGTCAAGGAGTGGCGCTACCCGCACCGTTCGCCACGGCAGTGCCGTGTCCCGATCGTGGAAGGACCAGCCGAATGACGACTGCAGAACGTATCGAGAGGGAGCAGGAGACCGGACCGGGCGTGGGCCGCACCCCCGTCGCCGTCCCGGCCGCACGGGCCACCGGCTGCCCCTTCGACCCGGCACCCGCGCTCGAACGGGCCCACCGGGAGGAGCCGATGACCCGGGCCACCCTGTGGGACGGCTCCTCCTGTTGGCTGGTGACCCGGCACCAGGACGTACGGGAGGTGCTCGGCGACCCGCGGTTCAGCGCCGATGCGACCCGCCCGGGATTCCCGTTCCTCACCGCCGGCGCACGGCAATTCGCCTCCGGCAACCCGTCGTTCATCCGCCAGGACGACCCCGAGCACGCACGGCTGCGCCGGATGCTCACCGCCGACTTCATGGTGAAGAAGGTGGAGGCGATGCGCCCCGAGGTGCAGCGCATCGCCGACGACCTGCTCGACCGGATGACCGAGGGGCGCCACGCGGCCGACCTGGTCGCGGAATTCGCGCTGCCGCTGCCGTCCCTGGTGATCTGCCTGCTGCTGGGCGTCCCGTACGGCGACCATGAGTTCTTCCAGAAGCACAGCAGCGTCCTGCTCAGCCTCCGGTCGACGGTCGAGGAGGTGGACCTCGCGCAGAAGGAGCTGCAGGACTATCTGTGCGGGCTCGCCGAGTCCAAGCGGCGCGAGCCCGATGACGGCATCGTCAGCCGGCTGGTCGCCCGCGGCGAACTCGACGACGCGGCCATCGCCTCCATGGGACGGCTGTTACTGGTCGCGGGCCATGAGACCACCGCCAACATGACCGCGCTGTCCACCCTCACCCTGCTGCGCAACCCCGACCAGCTGGCGCGGCTGCGCGCGGAACCCTCGCTCATCAAGGGGGCCGTCGAGGAGCTGCTGCGCTATCTGACGATCGTCCACAACGGTCTCCCGCGGATCGCCGACGAGGACGTCACCATCGGCGGCCACACCATCCGCGCCGGCGAGGGCGTGCTGTGCGTGCTGAACGTCGCCAACCGCGATGAGGAGATCTTCCCCGGGGGCGCCGCGCTCGACGTCGGCCGCGATGCCCGCCGGCATGTCGCCTTCGGCTTCGGGGTCCACCAGTGCCTGGGCCAGCCGCTGGCCCGCGTGGAACTCCAGATCGCCCTGGAGACACTGCTGCGCCGGCTGCCCGGCCTGCGGCTCGACATCCCCTTCGAGGACGTCCCGTTCCGTCACGACATGGGGATTTACGGGGTGCACGCCCTGCCGGTCGCATGGTGAGCCCGCACTCCCGGCACCGCCGCCCCGGCAGTTCCCGTCATCCCGTTCCAGCTCGTCCGCCCACGGCCTTCGGAAGCCGGGCGGCCCATCATGGAGAGAACCATGCGCGTACTCATTGACCAGGACAAGTGCTGCGGCGCCGGAAGCTGTGTGCTGTCCGCGCCGGAGGTGTTCGACCAGCGCGAGGAGGACGGCATCGTCCTGCTGCTCGACGCCGAACCACCGGCCGCGCTGCACGAAGCGGTGCACGAGGCGGCGGCCATCTGCCCGGCAGCGGCGATCACGGTGGAGCAGTCGGAGCGCGTCTAGCCGACCTCTTTGAAACTAGGGCGCCGCGGCACGCCCCGAGCCGCGCCCGCCACCACATGATCCGCGGAATCTGCTGTCGCCGTCAGGAGGACAACTCCCTCCTGACGGCGGCGACATTCACGGGGCAGCAGCCCGGCAGCCCCGAAAGAACCGGCCCGGCCCGGCCGGGCACCGCTACCCCTGCGGCACCAGCCCGTCCTCGACCAGTCCGGCCAGCACCGCCTCGCCCAGCGCATGCACCGCGGACTGCGGCCGCACCATCACCGTGAACTCCTTGATCCGGCCCGCCTCGTCGAACTGCAGCAGATCGATGCCGTGGATCTGCTTGCCGTTCACGGTGGCCCGGAAGATCAGGACCGTGGAGTCGGCGGAGCCGCCGTCCGGTCCCGCCGCCGTCTGGGCGCTGCCCGTCAGCTCGCCGACGTAGTGGAAGTCCTCGAAGGTGCGCAGCAGCACCCCGAACAGCGCGAGCACCATCGGCCGTCCCTCGAAGGGCGTGAACTTCACCGGGCTGTAGAGGCGGACGTCCTCGGTGAACAGCTCTTCCACCGCGTCGAGTTCCTGTGCCTCCACCGCCGCCTTGAAGCGGTCCGCGGTCGTCCCCATGACTCTTCCTCCTCGCCTCGGCCGGGCAGCCGTCCGAGCAGCCCCGGCCCGCACCTCGGCCGCGGTTCGGACCCCGCCCTCTCATAGTCGCGACTATGATTAGTCATATTCTTGAGTATGGGAAGGGGTGGCCGGGTCATGGCCCTCAGGCACGCGGTGCTGGCGGCGCTGCTGGACGGCGAGTACAGCGGTTATCAGCTGGCCAAGGCGTTCGACGCCGGCGTCGCCAACTTCTGGCACGCACTGCCGCAGCAGCTCTATGCGGAGCTGACCAAACTGGAGGCGGACGGGCTGGTCGCCGGCCGCCAGGTGATCCAGGAGACCCGGCCCAACAAGCGGCTCTTCCATGTCACCGAGGAGGGCCTGGCCGAGCTGGAGCGGTTTGCGGCAACAACAGCCAAGCCGTCGTTCATCCGTGACGATCTGCTGGTCAAGGTGCAGGCCGTGGACCGGATCGACGCCGCGCCGGTGATCGAGCAGCTGGACGCGCGGGCCCGGACCGCCGCCGCCAAGGTCGAGATCCTCGAACAGCTGGCGGTACGGCTGCGCGGTGGGCGGGACGAGGCGGAGTTCCTTGCCCACGGCGCGCGGCTCGGCCCGTATCTGACCTGTCTGCGCGGTCTCGCCTTCGAACGGGAGACCCGCGACTGGTGCGAGCGGAGCGCCGGCATCCTGCGGGCGCGGCACGACGGTCACCAACAGTCCTAGGCCGGCCCTGCCTTCACCGACGGACCCCGGCCGCCCCGGCTGCCCCGGCCTTCATCAACGGACCCCGGCCGCCCCGAACAACGGCCGAGGGATCGTTTCGCCGCAACTCCTTCGTGTGACGACGCACATCACCCGGCGAAAGGCCGGGAAGCACACATTCCGCACGGAACCGGAATGGAAGGAATATCCGTATGCGCCTTCGTCACACCGCCGCCCTCGCCGTCAGCGCCCTCGCACTCACCCTGTCCCTGCCCGCCACCCCGGCCGGCGCGGCCACCGGCCCCTTCACCTACATCTACACCGACCAGACCGGCACTCCGCATGTGGGACTGCTGCCCGACCCGGTGAGCCGGGTGTGCATCACCCTCCCCGAAGTGGCCGACCCGGCCGTACCTCCCGCGCACACCCCGAAGAACTACACCTCGTCGGTCGCGACGGTGTTCGCGGGCGCCGACTGCACGGGCGACTTCTTCAGCCTCCGGCCGAACGGCGGTCATGGCTCGGAGCGGCTGAAGGTGCGTTCGGTGGTCTTCTCCTGAGCCGACGCCGGCCGCCGGAGCGCTTCTGGCCCGACCGCGACCCCGGTTCAGCGTGGTAGGTGATCACCTGCCGGCCGGGGTCGGCGGCCGGCCCCCGGCCCGGCCCGGAGGGGGGTTCCGTCAGTACTAGGCACGCCCTGCATATGTCCAATGGTGTACTGGCTAGGGCGAGCGGAACGAAGCATGCTCGGTGGCATGACGCACACCTCTGTCTCCGCGTACGCCGCACCCGCCCCGAAAGCCCCGCTGGAGCGGATCACGATTCCGCGCCGCGAGCTGGGTGCCCACGACATCCTGATCGACATCAAGTACGCCGGTATCTGCCACTCCGACATCCACACCGTGCGCGCCGAGTGGGGCGACGGCGGGGCCTTCCCGATCGTCCCCGGCCATGAGATCGCCGGTGTGGTCACCGAGGTCGGTGCCGAGGTCACCCGGTACCGGGCGGGCGACCGGGTCGGCGTCGGCTGCTTCGTCGACTCCTGCCGCGAGTGCGCGAACTGCCTGGCCGGGCTGCAGCAGTACTGCACCGGTGAGCTCGGCAACGTCGGCACGTACAACGCCACGGGCCGGGACGGCGAGACCACCTACGGCGGCTACTCCACCCATATCGTCGTCGACGAGAACTACGCACTGCGGATACCCGAGAGCATCCCGCTGGACGCCGCGGCCCCGCTGCTGTGCGCCGGCATCACCCTCTACTCCCCGCTCGCCCACTGGAAGGCCGGCCCCGGCAAGAAGGTCGCGGTCGTCGGCCTCGGCGGCCTCGGCCACATGGGCGTGAAGATCGCGCATGCGATGGGCGCGGAGGTCACCGTGCTGAGCCAGTCGCTGCGCAAGAAGGACGACGGGCTGCGGCTGGGCGCGGACCACTACTACGCGACGTCCGACCCGGCCACCTTCGAGGAGCTGGCGGGGACCTTCGACCTGATCGTCAACACCGTCTCGGCCAACCTGGACCTGAACGCCTACCTCGGGCTGCTGCGCACCGACGGCACCCTGGTCCAGGTCGGCGCCCCGGAGAATCCGCTGCCGGTCGCGCCGTTCGCGCTGATCCCGCAGCGCAAGTCGATCGCCGGCTCGATGATCGGCGGCATCGAGGAGACCCAGGAGATGCTCGACTTCTGCGGTGAGCACGGGCTGGCCGCGGACATCGAGGTGATCAGCGCGGACCGGATCAACGAGGCGTACGAGCGGGTCATGGCGAGCGATGTGCGCTACCGCTTCGTGATCGACACCGCCACGATCTGATCCGGCAGGGACCCGTAGGGACCCTCTTCCCGCCCAGGCGCGGTACCGCCCGGGGTGGCCCACGGTGGCCGCCCCGGGCGGCTGCGTTCCCGGCGTCGGCGGACCGGGCCGCCCCGCGATCCCGCTCCGCGATCCCCTCCCTGCACCCCCGCGCAATTGAAAATGGAACCCATTTCCATATAGCCTCCCGACGACGTCCGCCGGTGCACCATGCCGGCACCCGCCCGTCCCGTAGGAGGCCCGCCCCATGGCCGTACCCAAGCGCAAGCTCTCCCGCAGCAACACCCGCCATCGCCGGGCCCAGTGGAAGGCCACCCCTCCCCAGCTGGTGCCGGTCACCGTCGACGGCTCCGTGTACCAGGTGCCGCGCCGTCTGGCGAAGGCCTACCGGCTCGGCCTGATCGACCCGAAGGGCTGACCGGCCATGGTGCACCCCCGGCTGCCGGTCACCGTCCTCTCCGGCTTCCTCGGCGCCGGCAAGACCACTCTGCTCCACCACATCCTGGGCAACCGGGAGGGCTTGCGCGTCGCCGTCATCGTCAATGACATGAGCGAGATCAATATCGACGCCGCCCTGGTGCGCGGGGGCGAAGCGGCGCTGTCCCGCACCGAGGAGCGGCTCGTCGAGATGACCAACGGGTGCATCTGCTGCACCCTGCGCGACGATCTGCTGGAGGAGGTCGACCGGCTGGCCCGGGAGGGGCGCTTCGACTATCTGCTGATCGAGTCCAGCGGTATCTCCGAGCCGATGCCGGTCGCCGCGACCTTCGCCTTTCCCCGCGACGACGGCGCCACGCTCGGCGATCTCGCGCGACTGGACACCATGGTCACCGTCGTCGACGCGGCCGGCTTCCTCCCCGAACTCGAAGGCGGCGACGGCCTCGCCGAGCGCGGTCTCGGCCAGTACGAGGACGACGAGCGCACGGTCAGCGATCTGCTCATCGACCAGATCGAGTTCGCCGACGTCATCGTGCTCAACAAGACCGATCTGGTCGACGCCGAGGCCGCGGAACGCCTGCAGGCGACGCTGGCCCGGCTCAATCCGGCCGCCCGGATCGTTCCGGCGCGGCACGGCACGGTGGCGCCCGCCGAGGTGCTGGGCACCGGCCTCTTCGACCTGGAGCGCGCCCAGCTGGCGCCGGGCTGGGTCCGCGAACTCAACGGCGACCATGTCCCGGAGACCGAGGAGTACGGCATCTCCAGCACCGTCTTCCGCGCCGGCCGGCCCTTCCACCCGGCCCGCCTCTGGCACTTCGTCACCGAACAGCTCGACAGCGGCGCCTTCGGCGGCATCCTCCGCTCCAAGGGCTTCTTCCGGCTCGCCACCCGCCCCGGCGTCACCGGGCTGTGGTCCCAGGCCGGTTCGGTCGCCCGCTTCGAGCCGTCGGGCGTGGACGACGGGCGTACGGAGTCCGTCACGGCAGGCGGTGCGGAGCCGGGCCCGGCCGGCCAGGAGCTGGTCTTCATCGGGACCGGTCTGCGCGCCGGGCCGCTGCACACCGCCCTGAACTCCTGCCTCCTCTCCCCAGACGAGCCCGCGCCCACGGCGGCCGACGACCCGTTCCCGGCCTGGGGCGTCCACGGCACCGAGGACCTGTGCCTCCACGAGAGCGCCGCGGACCGGCCCACGGACCGGCCCGCGGACCACCCGGCGGTGCCGCTCGCCGGGTGACGCGGGCGCGGGACGGGCGCGGGACGGGCGCGGGACGGGCGCGCGGTTACGGCACGGGCAGGGTTATGGCACGGGCACGGCGCTCTGTGCCCGCCGCATCGTCCGGGACGGCCACCAGCTCGCCCGTCCCAGGAGGGTCAGCGCCGACGGCAGGATCACGACGCGGATGACGAAGGCGTCCAGCAGGACCGCCACCGCGAGGCTGAACCCGATCTGCTTCATCTCCGCGAGGTGCAGGAACATGAAGCTGGCGAAGACCGTCACCATGACCACCGCCGCGCTGGTGACGACCTTGGCGGAAGCACCGACCCCGTCGAGCACCGCCTCCCGGGTCGGTACCCCGCGCAGCGCCGCCTCCCGTATCCGGCTGACGACGAAGATCTGGTAGTCCATCGACAGGCCGAAGAGGATCACGAACAGGAACAGCGGTACGCGCGAGCCGATGGCGCTGGTCGCCGCGGTGTCGAACCCGAACAGCGTGCTCGCCAGGCCGTGCTGGAAGAAGATCACGACCAGCCCGAACGCCGCGGCCGCGGAGAGCAGATTGAGCGCGACACCGATCAGGCCGATGACGACGGAGCGGAAGACCAGCGTCGTCATGAGGAAGGTCAGCAGCAGCAGCGCGCCGACGACCAGCGGCAGCTTCCCGTCCTGGTGGGCGAGGTAGTCGGTGTCGTGGGCGACATCGCCGCTGACCGCGAACTCCGCCCCGGGCACCGCGCCCACGGTGTCCGGCAGATGGTCCGTACGGAGGCGGTCGAGGGAGGCGACCGCCTCGGGGGAGCTGACCTTGTGCGGCGTCGACAGCTCCATGGTGGTGGTACGGCGGTCCCGCGAGGTCTTCACCAGCGGGGTGACGCCCTTGGCGTAGAGCGGATCGGACTGCGCCCGCTCGCTCAACTTCCGTAGCGCTGACGCCACTTCGGCAGCCTCCGCGGCGGGCGCCCGGACCACGATCTGGTGCTGGACGCGCAGCTCGGGGAAGGCCGTGGTGAGCCGGTCGTAGGTCTGCAGGGCGGGGATCTCGCGCGAGTGGCTGTCCTTGTTGAGGACGCGCAGCTGCATGCCCAGCGCGGGTGCGGCGAGCGCCAGCATCAGCAGGACGGACACACACAGGGTGCCGGCCGGGTGCTCGCTCGCCGGGCGCAGCAGGGCGCGCCAGAGACGGCCCGGGCCGTCCGGCCTCTCCCGCGGCTCCGGGCGGCGGCCGGTCCGCTGGGCACGGCGGGCCGCGCGGCGGTCGGCACGTTGGGCGATCTTGACCAGCAGTGCGGGCAGCGCCGTCAGCGAGCTGAGGACCGCGGCCAGGACGACGATGACGGTGCTGGTCGCGAGCGAGGAGAAGACCACGTCGGTGGCCAGGTACAGGGTGGCGGTGGAGACGATCACCGCGAGGCCGGAGACCACGATCGCCCGTCCGGAGGTGGCCGCGGCCAGCTCCACCAGCGCCTCGGGGCCGAGCCGGCCGCCCGCGCGGGCCCGTTCCTCCCGTTCGCGCTTGAGGTAGAAGAGCGTGTAGTCGACGCCGACGGCCATGCCGATCAGCAGGATGATGTTGGTGCCCACCCCGGCGTCCGGCTGGAGGTGGGAGACCACCATCGACAGGCCGATGGCGGCCGCGATCGAGCTCAGTGCGAGCAGCAGCGGCACCGCCACCATCAGCGCGGACCCGAAGACGGCCAGCAGCGTCAGCAGGGTGACGGGCAGCGTGATCGCTTCGGAGAGCGCCAGGTCATCGCCGCGCTGGGTGTCGACGCCGACGCTCACCGACGGGCTGCCGGTCTCCGCCACCCGCAGCTCCGGGTGGCTGCGCTGGACGGCCGCGGTCTGGGCGGCGAGCGGCGCCACATGGTCGTCGGCGTCCGCCTCCGCGCCCTTCATGATCACCGCGACCCGCAGCGAACTCCCGTCGGCCGAACGGACCGGGGGCGCCACCCGCGCCACCTCGGGCAGCTTCCGCATCCGGGCGGTCACGTCCCGGACGGCCGGTTCGGCGGCGGCCCGCGTCAGCGGGCCGGACCGGGCGGAGATCAGCACCTGTTCGACCGGCTCACGGTCCAGCCGGGCCTCGGCGGCCAGGGTTTCGGCCCGGCCCGCCTCGCCGACGCGGTAGTCCTCCCCGGTGGCCTTGTGGGTGCCCATCGCGAGCCCCACCCCCAGGCACAGCACCACGAACGCCAGCCATCCGGCCAGCGCGCGCCGGGGATGACGGGCGCTCCAGACCGCCACCCGCACCGTGACCGGCCGTTTTTCCTTCGGCCGGGACTCCGCCGGCCGCATCCGTACCGCCACGTTCACTTGACCGGCTCCTTCGACTGCACGTCGCGCCCCCCACTGGTACGCATGTAAGTCGAGAATTACAGGTGTCTGAGCAAGGCGTCAACCGTAAGATTGTGGTGGCCGGAGGGCGCCGGGCTGTTTTGACAGTCCGTCGTGCCATGCGAAAACCTCCGCTGACAGACGACCGGAACGGCAAGAAGGTGGGCCATGAACAGCGAGGAGCTGCTGGCCCTGTTGTCCGCCGTGGGCCATGCGCAGCGGCTGCGGGTGATCGGCGAACTGGCCGACGGCCGGCTGTACGTCAGCGAGCTGGCCCGCCGGCTGGGGATGTCCCGGCCGCTGCTCTACATGCACCTGGACCGGCTGGAGAAGGCCGGTCTGGTGGTGGGCCGGCTGGAGCTGTCCGAGGACGGCAAGGCGCTGAAGTACTTCGAACTGGCGCCGTTCGAGCTGAAGCTGAACGTGGCCACCGTCCTCGCCGCCCTCCAGGAGGACCGGTCCGGGGCGGCGCCGTCCGAAGAGACCGGGGACGTGGGCGGCGCGGTGGAGCCGCCGTCCGCGAAGGGACCGAACGACCCTAGGGGGACGCGTACATGAACGGCAGCATCATCATCCCGATAGCCGTCCTGGTGATCATCTTTGCCTCGGTCACCACGATCGTGGCGTCGTACTTCAAGCTGCAGCGGCATCGCGCGGATGCCGCGGCGCTCGCCGAGTACCGCCGGCTCGCGGAGCGGGTCGCCGCCCAGCAGGAGACGATGAGCGCCCAGTTGGCCGAGCTGGGCGACCGGGTCAAGGCCGTGGAGAAGCTGCTGCAGAGCGTGGGCTGAGGCCCGTTCGGCGGGCGAGCGCGGACCGGCGGAAGAAATTCCGATCCGCCCGGCAACCCCCGCCCGCGCCGCACGTCGTCAGGGGTGAGGGCGCCATCCGGCGCCGCCCCGTCGAAGAACGTGGAGCAGCCGACCGTGAAGTCCACCCGTACCTTCCGCACTCCCACCGCCGCCCGGCCGTACACCGCCCGCCCCCGTCTGCGCGGTGCGGCCGGCGCCGGGGTGGCCGCGGCGCTCGCCCTGGCCGCGCTGTCGGCCGGCACCGCGCACGCCGACGACCACGCGAGCGTGTCGCAGCACCCGACCTCCGCCCGGTCGTCGGCCCCGTCACCCGCACCGACCGACGGCAGCGCGCAGCCCACACCGCCCAGCAGCGCCTCCCCGGAGCCCACCGCACCGCCCAGCTCCCCCGGCGGCCCGCTGCCCTCCGCCAGCCCGACCCACCCGGGACCGCAGCCGAGCGAGGCCTCGCCGCGCCCCAGCACCAAGCCGTCCTCCCCCGGCAAGACCGGCCCCACCCCCGCCAGCGGACAGGGCGGCGACAAGGAACTCGCCCGCACCGGGGCCTCCTCCGCGACCACCATGGCGCTCGGCGGCGTCGCCGCTGCCCTGATCGCCGCGGGTGGCGGCACCGTCTACGCGGTCCGCCGCCGCCGCGGCTGAGCCGCTCCCCCACCGCTCGCCCGAGGAAGCGATGGAGTACTCCGCCGCCCCGCACCACGCCCCGGTACGGTTCGCCCTGCCGGGGCTCCGGCCTGCCCTGTGGCGGTGGCTGCTGCGCACCGTCCGCCCGGCAGCCGCCCACCGTGAGACGCCGCGCACCGGCCACCCGCCCCGACCCGCCGCCTACGGTCAACCGGCGGGCTCTGGGCCCCGGTTGCCGGACGGCGAGGGCGCCGCGCCGCCCGATCCCCCGCCCACGATCAGCGAGCTGTACCACGCGCACCGGCTGACCATGGTCCGGCTGGCCGTCCTGCTCGTCGACGACCGCGCCACCGCGGAGGACGTCGTCCAGGACGCCTTCGCCGCGCTCTACAAACGGCACGGCGAACAGCTCGACGAGGTCGACAACGCGCTCGCCTATCTGCGCACCGCGGTGGTCAACGCCGCACGCTCGGTGCTGCGACGCCGGCGGACCGCGCGTGCGTACACCCCGCCGTACGAGGCGGACGCACCGTCCGCCGAGGAGCGGATCGTGCTGGACGAGGAGCACCGGGAGGTGTTCGCCGCGCTGAGCGGACTGACCGCCCGCCGCCGGGAGGTGCTCGTGCTGCGCTACTGGGGCGATCTGACGGAGGCGCAGATCGCGACGACACTGGGCATCAGCCGCGGCGCGGTGAAGTCCCTCGCCAGCCGCGCCCTGGACTCGCTGGAGAAGATCTTGGAGGCGCGGTCATGAACGGCCTCGGCACGGGTATCGGCCGCACCGGAGACGGCCCGGGAGGCGGTGGGGACGGCATCGGGCCCGGACCCGATGCCGGCAGCGTGGCCGAACGCCCCGTGGAGGACCGGCTGCGACGGGCCTTCACCGCCCGCGCCGAGAACATCGGCATCCGGGATCTGCGGCCCGCCGCGCCCCCGGGGCCCGCCCTGCGCCGCGGCCGTCTGCTGCTTGCTCCGCGGCACCCCTGGCTGCGCCGTTTCGGGCTGCCGCTGGCCGCGGCCGCCGCGGCCGCCGCCGTCGCGCTCGGCTATCTGGCGACCGCCTCCGACGGCCCGCCGGACCGGCCACAGCCCGCGCGGCCGCCGCACTCCGTCACCCCGTCACCGGACTCGACGCCCACGGGACCGGCCCCCACTCCGTCGCGGAGCGAGCCGTCGGCGGGCGGCGGGCGCAGCGCCACACCCTCCGGTTCGCCGCCCCCCGCCACCGGCTCGGCACGCCCGCCGCGGAGCCTCCCCACGGAGCCCTCCACGGCCCGGCCGTCGGGCCGGCCGGACGGCAGTCCCTCCGGCACCGCCCCGCCGTCCTCCGCGGCCCCGTCCGCCACCACCCCCGCACCCCAAGGCGGCGACAAGAGCAACTCGCCTACAACATCGCCGAGTTGAGGATGTTACGGACGGTCGTCACCGGCCCCGGGGACACCGGCGCGGGCCCGCCGACCCCGCACCCCGAGCGCCACCACCAGCAGCGTCCCGCCCGCGCACAGCAGCGCGAACAGATCGCCGGTCCGGCTGTAGAGGGTGTCCGTCCGCGGCCGCACCGGCATCTCGGAGACCAGCGTCTGCCGGTCCGCGGTGAAGTAGTCGGCCATGCCCCGGATGCGGCCCTGGTGGTCCACCGCGGTGGCGACGCCGTGCACGGACTGCCGGACCATGGCGTAGCCGTACTCGACGGACCGGAAGACGGCCCGCTGCGCGTGCAGCGACTCGAACCCCGCCCAGTCGTTGGCGGGCACCATGATCAGGGCGGTGTCCCGGTCCGCCGCCTGCCGCATCAGCCCGGGGAAGTCGGCGTCGTAACAGATCACCGTGGCCAGCCGCCCGTACGGCGAGCCGGTGACGGGTACCGCCCCCTTGCCGGGCGTCATCGGCTCCATCGGGGTGGGGTGCGTCTTGTCGTAGGTCCAGGCGACCTTCCCCTCCGGTGTCACCAGGGCGGCGACATTGCGCACGTAGGGCGGCCGCGGCGTGTAGAGGGCGAAGGCGGTGTTGACGTAGACCTGACGCTTGCGGGCGATCTCGGAGACCCGGCCGAGCAGCCTCCGTTGGCCGTCCGCCAACACCCCCGCCTGGGTCTCGGGCCACACCACGATCCGCGCGCCGGCCCGCGCCTCCCGGTCGGTGGCCGCCACCAGATCGTCGGCCACCGGCGCCAGCGCGGCACGGACCCGGCGCGGATCGGCCCGCATCAGGTTCCGCGGCCGCCACAGCTCCTGCCCGGCCGTACGCAGCGCCCGTTCGGTGGCCCGTTCCGCGGCGCGTCCGGCGCTGATGCCCGCGACCCGTACGGTGTCCGTCGTCGGCGCGCAGCACACCAGCCGTACGCCACCGGCGCCCAGCACCAGCGCCAGCACCCCGGCCCACACCAGAGCGCCGCGCCGGATCTCCCGCCACCGGAAACCGCGCCCCCATGCCCAGTGCGCGACCGAGGCCGTCCACGCCACCACGAAGCTGACTCCGTACACCCCGGTGACGGAGGCGAGTTGGACCAGCGGCAGAAAGCCGTGCTGGGTGAAGCCGAGCACCCCGTAGTCGCCGAAGTCGGCCAGCTGCGTGAAGAGGTACTCACCGCAGACCAGCACCACCGGATAGACCAGCGTCGACCACGCCGAGCCGGAGCGCGCCGCGACCAGCCGGTCGGCGGCGAAGGGCAGCGTCTGCACCACGGCGAGCACCGCGAACACCGCCAGGACGGACGGCACGAATACCATCCCCGTCGAGGTCAGCCACACCAACTGGGCGAGGCCCAGCGCATATCCGACGCGCAGCAGTCCGCGGCGGGCCGGCCGCAGCCGGGAGTAGCGCAGCAGAAAGACCGGAAACAGCCAGGCGGCCGGCGCCAGATGCCAGTTGCCGTGCACGGCGAGCACCAGCAGCACGGTGCCCGCGCCCCACAGCCACCGCCCGGCCGGACGGGCCCGCGCCGTCCGCTCCCCCCGTTCCGGCCCCCTTCCCCTGGCCTCCCCCTTCCCCTCTCCCTCTCTCCTGCGCTCCCGTGTCCCGAGCACGCCGCTCTCCTCTCGTCCTCCCCGTACGCATCGCTCGATGCCTACCGGGACGCTAGGAGCGGCGGCTCCCCCGTCGCCGCTGCCGTTCGGCAGGAACGACCCCCGACTTTCGTCCAGTTCCGGGAGCGGCGGGCCGCGGGACAGGGCGCGTTAGCCAGGCGTTAGCCGATCGCCAGCACCCGCACCCAAGGTCGTTTACACGCCACCGTCCGGGGAGCACCATGCCCATCACTGTCACCGCCACCACCCGCCGGGCCGCCGTCGCAGCTCTCCTCGCCACCGGCACACTGGCCCTGACCGCCGGCTGCCACGACGGCGTCGGCAACAAAGCCGAAGACGCCGCCACGGCCGTCTCGCCGGCCCCCACCCCGCCCTCCGCGGACGACGGCGGCGACCCGCCCCCCGGCCCGGACGGCCAGATCGCCTGCACCCCCGAGATGCTCAGGTTCCATGCCGGCGCGATGCCGCGGCGGGCCCACCGCATGCTGCTGACGGTCACCAACTTCTCCGACCGGCCCTGCACCTTCGCCGCCCAGCCCTACCCCTTGCTGCGGTTCGGCGACGACCGGCAGGCCCCCCTCCCGGCGATCGAGGCCAGCGAACCGCCGGCCGTGGTCTCCCTGCCGCCCAACAGGACCGCCTACGCCCTGATCACCACCTCCGCCGCCGACGGGCCGGACGGCACGCACCACCGGGGCCGGAAGATCTCCCAGTTCGGCGTCGCCCTGACGCCCCGTGCCACCCCCACCCAGGTCGGTCTGGACGGCCGCGCCCCGGTCCGGATCGACCCGCGCACGGCCACCGTCACCTACTGGCAGCCGAGCCTGGCGGCCACCTCGAAGTGGTGACGCCCGAACGCGAGGAGCGGCCCGGCGCCCGCCGCGACAGGCCATTCCCTAGGCCGTTCGGGTCGCATCCGGCCATATCCGCCGGACCTCCGCTCCCCAATGATCCAAATTTGCCGCCAATGATCCTTTTGCACTGCTGCGGCATGGCTGCGCCCGGTGCCGCTCGCCCGGTAGGCTTTCCGTGTGATCTTCAAGCGCATCGGAAACGGCCGGCCGTACCCGGACCACGGCCGGGAGAGCACCCGCCAGTGGGCGGACGTCGCCCCGCGCCCGGTACGCCTCGACCAGTTGGTGACGACCAAGCAGCAGCTCGACCTGGAGACGCTGCTCGCCGAGGACTCGACGTTCTACGGCGACCTCTTCGCGCATGTCGTGAAGTGGGAGGGCGACCTCTATCTGGAGGACGGGCTGCACCGCGCGGTACGCGCGGCCCTTCAGCAGCGCCAGGTTCTGCACGCCCGCGTGCTCGAACTGGACTGACGCCCCGGGCCTGTCTGCCCAACAGGCCGGAAATCACCTTTTACCGCCCGGCACCGCCCAACCCACCCTGCCCGAATTGACCCTTTTGGGTTGGGTCTCGCGCCACGCGTTGATCATCTAGTAGGCACGGACCTCCGCCCGCACTACGCTGCGCCCATGAGCATGCTGACGCCCCCAGGCATGGGCGGTAAGAAGTACCGCATCACGGGCGACAGGTATCCGCGGATGCGCCGTCCCCGCCACCGTCGCCGGATCGTTCTTTCCCTCGTCGCCGCCGCCTGCGCCCTCGGTCTGGCCGGCTGGGGGACCCTGCAGCTCATCGACGTCTTCGGCGGCCGGAGCAACACCGCGCACGCCACCCAGGACAAACAGAAGTGCCCGGACGGTGCCGAGGCGGACGCCGCCCAGGCGAAGACCGCGGCCCGCAAGCTGCCCGCGCCCGGCACGCTGACCGTCAATGTCTTCAACGCCACCCCGCGCTCCGGGCTCGCCAAGCGCACCGCCGACGAACTGCAGAAGCGCGGCTTCAAGATCGGCAAGGTGGGCAACGCCCCCGCCGCCTACGACAAGAAGATCAAGGGCGCCGGGATACTGCTCGGCCCCAAGGCGGCGGTCGACGGTCCGCTGAAGGTGCTCGCCACCCAGCTCACCGGCGCCCAGCAGAAGACCGACACCCGCAAGGGCGCCGAGCTCGACCTGATCATCGGCGACGGCTTCAAGGCGCTGGCCACCCAGCAGGCCGCCACCAAGTCCCTGTCCCTGCTGACCCATCCGTCGCCGGCCCCCGTCGATGACGCCAAGTGCTGACCGCACACAAACGGGCCCCGCACCAACCCGTGGTGCAGGGCCCGAACAATGATCAGGTGGAAAGGGCGGGGACCGCTCAGCCGGCGGTGCCGTACATCCGGTCGCCCGCGTCGCCGAGGCCCGGCACGATGTAGCGGGCCTCGTTGAGCCGCTCGTCGACCGCCGCGGTGACCACCGTCACCGGGGTCCCGGCCAGCTCCTTCTCCATGACCTCGACGCCTTCCGGCGCGGCCAGCAGACAGATCGCGGTGACATCGTCCGCACCGCGCTTGATCAGCTCGCGGATCGCCGCGACCAGCGTGCCGCCGGTGGCGAGCATCGGGTCGACGACATACACCTGACGGCCCGAGAGGTCGTCGGGCATCCGCGTGGCGTACGTGTGCGCCTCGTACGTCTCCTCGTTGCGGACCATCCCCATGAAGCCGACCTCGGCGGTGGGCAGCAGCCGGACCATGCCGTCGAGCATGCCCAGACCGGCCCGCAGGATCGGGACGACCAGGGGGCGCGGGTGCGACAGCCGCACACCGGTGGTCGCCGTCACCGGGGTCTCGATGTCGACCTGCTCGGTGCGCACATCGCGGGTGGCCTCGTAGGCGAGCAGGGTGACCAGCTCGTCGGCGAGCCGCCGGAAGGTGGGGGAGTCGGTGCGCTTGTCGCGCAGAGTGGTGAGTTTGTGCGCCACCAGCGGGTGGTCGACGACGTGGATCCGCATGACATCGACAGTAACCGAGCCGGAAGGCCCCGGCGCCCGCCGTGCACCGCCCGGCAGACGGACGCGGCAGCGCGAGGTGGCCGGCATCAAACCACCGAAAGGAGGGAAAGTGGGCACGTACGCCCGATTGGCCGTTCCGTCATCAGGCGAAGAGCTCGCCCGAGGTGGTGTGCGTGTGCCCGACCGTAAGCGGACCGATGACACGAACGACGCCGTCTCCGGCAACCAGGGCCCGTCCCCGGACGCCGGGAACGAAGCGGCGCGCCGACGGCGCCGCGCACAATTTCTGCGGGAACTGCACGAGGCCAAGGAGCTGCGGGACCGCGTCCAGCCGCGCCGCGCACGGGCCGAGCGGATGCGCCAGGCCATGCGGATGCGCACATTCCGCTGGTAGCGGAGCCCTTTGCGCCGGTAGCGGAACACCTTCGCGCCCCCGCTCGCGCTGCGGCACGTGAGCGACATCTCTCACAACCTCCGCACGACGCAGCGCCGAAGACCCCGCGCGAACGCGTTGTTTCTGCCACGATTCCGAAGGGGCGGGACCAACGGCGTGCAGCGCCGCCCCGCCCGGCCCGGCACGCCTATGACCAGTGGGAGAGTCACGGTGTACTTCGCCGCACTGCTCGCGCGCACCGAAGACGGGTGGGAAGCGAGCGATACGGAGCTCGACGATGTGGAGACGCTGAACGATCTGGCCGATCTGGCCCGAGAGGCGGCGGTCGACGACGACACGGTGGTGGCCTTCATCGAGCAGGAGGACGCCTGGTTCGGCGTCATCCGGGTGGACGGCGAGGACGACCCACGGGTCTTCCTCTCCAACGCCGCCATCGCCGCCAGAAGCTCGTACGGCGCGATGCTGACCGATGAGCTGCTCGGCCGCGACGATGACGACGCGACCGACGACCTCGACAGCCTCGACCTGGACGGCACGGAGGACGGCGAACCCGAATCGGACAACAACGTGGAGGACGACGACCCCCTGGAGGCGGTGAACGGCTCGGACGGCCCGCCACACGGCCCGCTCGGCGATGCCGCCCTGCTGGCCGACCTGGGGGTCAGCGAGAAGGAGCTGCTGGCCCTCGACGGTGATGCGCTGAGCACCATCGCGGACTCGCTGGGCTGCACGGAAGTCCTCGAAGCCGTGCGCTGAGCCGGCCCGGCCGGGCTCCTGCCCCGGGGCCTGCCGGCCCCGCCCCGGTCACGTCCCCGACACTGGGGACATGACCGTCCCCCCATCCGCCTCTCTTCCCTCCCCCGCGCCCGACCCGCTGCGCGATCCGTGGATCGCGCCGATGCGGCAGGCGCTGGGCGAGGCCGCCCGCGCCCCCGGGACCGGCGATGTCCCGGTGGGCGCCGTCGTGCTGTCCGCGGACGGCACGGTCCTCGGCACCGGCCACAACGAACGCGAGGCCACCGGCGACCCGACCGCCCACGCCGAGGTCCTCGCGCTGCGGGCGGCGGCTCAAGCGGTAGGAGAATGGCGGCTGACCGGCTGCACGCTCGTCGTCACCCTCGAACCGTGCACGATGTGCGCCGGTGCGATCGTGCTCTCCCGGGTCGACCGGGTCGTCTACGGCGCCCGCGACGCCAAGGCGGGCGCGGCCGGCTCCCTCTGGGACGTCATCCGTGACCGGCGTCTCAACCACCGCCCCGAAGTCATCACCGGCGTCCTCGAAGCCGACTGCGCGGCCCTGCTCACCGCCTTCTTCCGCGAGCGCTGACCGGCCGCCGGCGCCCCCGGCGGCCGCCCTCCGGAATCCGATTTCGGCGCACGGCCACCCTTGGGCTAAGCTCTCTCTCGGTAGCGTGTCCGAGCGGCCGAAGGAGCGCGCCTCGAAAGCGCGTGAGGGGGCAACTCCTCCGTGGGTTCAAATCCCACCGCTACCGCTCAGAGGGCGAAGGCCCCGATCCACACAAGGATCGGGGCCTTCGTCGTGTCCGGGGGCACGACGGCCGACGGCGAAGTGCAGGTCTCGACCGACGAGGTCCACGGATCCACCGGACTGCTGGAGACCTGCGGGCGGTACCGGAACCACCGGGCCCGGTGGGAGCCGTGGAGCGCGCACAGAAAAAACGGCGCGCCCGCCGGGACGGGCGCGCCGCGGGGCCGGGGTGGCCGGCAGGGCGTCTACTGGGCGCTACGCCTGTTGCGCGAGCGGCGGAGGAAACGCACGAGCAGCCAGACCGCCACGACCACCAGCGCCAGGAAGAGGACGAACAGCACGATCAGGACGATGCCGAGCTTCTTGAAGAAGCTGCCCTTCTTCTTCACCTTCTTCTTCCACTTCGACGCCTTGGACTTGGCGACCGTCGAGAAGTGCGGCGCGTGGTACGCACGGTGATGGCGGTACGAGACGGGCTGCGCGGGAGCGGCGGCGAGCCGTACGGAGGCATCGGCGCCCCGGCCCGGCGCGCTCGCGGTGGCCACCGATCGTGCGGTGTCCCCCGTGCTGCGGCCCGCCGCCGCTGCCGGGGCGACGGTCGCGGCCAGCAGACCGGCCAGCAGTGCCAGCACGACGGCCGGCCGTCGCCGCGTCAGGGGCGAGCCGGGGCCGCTCCGGGCCGGCCGGGCGGCTCGGTGGGACGAATCGGGCGCGGGTGAGGCGGAGTTCATGGGCATCCTTCGGTTCCCCCTTGGGACGACGTCCCGCCATTATGTGCCGCCGCCCGGCGCCTGTCGCCGCACACGACGGAGCCCCGCTGCCGGACCGTTTCCTGGTGTCCCCCGTGGTGCCCAGGGGCGGCTCGGCAGCAGGGCTCCTGCTCGGCCGGGGGAGGCGGCGTCAGGGACGGCCGCTTCCCCCGAGGAGGACCGCGCCTCAAGTCCACGCCACCGTCCGGGGACGGTCCTGGCGCGGGCCCCGCAGTGAGGCTTCGGTCCCGGGGCCGTGGATTCCTGCCAGATCCACCGGCCCATCTCTCAGGGTGCCTCCCGGGAGCCGTTCAACAGGCAGCCGAAGGGCCCTCTTTGGTGGGCCTTTGGTCCATAAAGTCCGGATCAGTGCCGGGCGGCGGTGGACCTGCCCCGTAACTGGGCCCGCGACCTCGACTCCCGAGATCGAACACGTGTGGTTACACTCGCCCGACTGCAAATGGGAACTGCAGGCACTGCCGTAGGGGACTGCGTAGGGGAGACGGGACTGATGGCGCAGGCGAAGAAGATCGCGTTGTACATGATCATTGTCTTCGTGCTGTACACGATCATCACCTCCCCGCAGCGGGCCGCCGAAATGGTGCAGATAGGCTTCGAGGGCATCTCGTCCGCCGCTCAGGGCGTCGGCGAGTTCATGACCCAGCTGATCAACTAGGGACCGCCCGCCCCGGCCGGCAGGCCCTGGGGGCCGCCCGGCGACCGGGCCGGCCCACGGTCGGCCGGCGCCCCAGCCCCGGCCCAGCCGCCCGACGACCGGACCGGCTGCGCCCCGCCCGCCGCACGGAGGCTCCCGTGATCCGCCACCTGGTCCTGTTCAAGCTCAACGAAGGTGTCTCCCGCGACGAGGAGCGGGTGCAGGCCGGCGTCCGCGCGTTCGCGGCGCTGGAGGGCGAGATTCCGGAGCTGGCGTTCTGGGAGTGCGCCTGGAACATCACCGACCGCCCGATCGCCTACGACTTCGCGATCAACTCGGCCGTGGCCGACCAGGACGCCCTCAAGCGCTATATCGAGCACCCGGCCCACCAGGCGGCCGCTGCCCAGTGGCGCGAATTCGCCACCTGGGTGATCGCCGACTACGCATTCTGAGCCGCGGCGCACCCCCGGCCCGCCCCGCCGAGCCCCTCGCCCCTCGTGGGCGGGGGGCTTTGTCGTACCCCGGGGCCCACCGCCGCCCCACCGCCCGCACAGCACCCCACACCCACTCAACTCTCTGTTCAACACGGCGTTATGGGGTGCTTGCACACAGTGCACATGTCTTGTGATGCTATGACCGCTTTTGCCGGATACATGCACTGTGAAGGGTGGCGTGACCGTGACGGCCCGTACTGCGCCCAAGGCTCCATCCCGCGAGAGCCGAAGCGCGGACACGCGGGCGCTCACGCAGGTGCTGTTCGCGGAACTGACGGACCTCGAACCCGGTACGCCGGAGCACACGCGGGTCCGCGCCGCACTGATCGAGGCCAATCTGCCGCTGGTCCGCTACGCCGCGGCGCGTTTCCGCAGCCGCAATGAGCCGATGGAGGACGTCATCCAGGTCGGCACCATCGGCCTGATCAATGCGATCGACCGGTTCGATCCGGACCGGGGCGTCCAGTTCCCCACCTTCGCGATGCCCACTGTCGTCGGCGAGATCAAACGCTACTTTCGAGACAATGTCCGCACGGTCCATGTGCCCCGCCGGCTCCACGAGCTGTGGGTCCAGGTCAACGGCGCGACCGAGGACCTGACGGTGCTGCACGGCCGCTCCCCCACCACCGCCGAGATCGCCGAGCGGCTGAAGATCGGCGAGGACGAGGTGCTGGCCTGCCTGGAGGCGGGCCGCTCGTATCACGCCACCTCACTGGAGGCCGCACAGGAGGGCGACGGTCTGCCCGGCCTGCTCGACCGCCTCGGATACGAGGACCCGGAGCTGGCCGGCGTCGAGCACCGCGACCTCGTACGGCACCTCCTCGTCCAGCTGCCCGAGCGCGAGCAGCGGATCCTTCTGCTGCGTTACTACAGCAATCTGACGCAGTCACAGATCAGTGCGGAACTAGGGGTGTCGCAGATGCATGTCTCGCGGCTACTGTCGCGGAGCTTCGCCCGGCTGCGATCCGCAAACAGGATCGACGCATAGCCGGGACGGGCGACCCGATCCTGCACAGATATGTCGACATGGCGCTACAGCGTGTTGCCGACATGTGACATTCTGCAGGAACCGCGTTTGCCGCGGCGCTGCCTCCGGTATTCAGGTGGAGGCATAACTCCTCGGTCCACCCCGGTCCGAGGACGCCGCAGCGACCCGACCGCGACCTCAAGGGGGTGGCATGTCCGTAGAACTGGGCAGCTCGAAGGTGCTTCCCGCGATTCCCGCGCCCGCACCGCACGTGCATGACGACGACGCCATCAATACCCGCACGCTCTCCCGCTCCCTGTTCCTGCGGCTGGCCTCGCTCGACAAGGACTGCGCGGAGCGTACGTACGTACGCGACACACTCATCGAGCTGAACCTCCCGCTCGTCCGCTATGCGGCCGCCCGATTCCGCAGCCGCAACGAGCCGATGGAGGACATCGTCCAGGTCGGCACCATCGGTCTGATCAAGGCGATCGACCGTTTCGATTGCGAACGCGGCGTGGAATTCCCGACGTTCGCGATGCCTACCGTGGTCGGCGAGATCAAGCGCTTCTTCCGCGACACCTCGTGGTCGGTGCGGGTCCCGCGCCGGCTCCAGGAGCTGCGGCTCGCCCTCACCAAGGCCAGTGACGAGCTCTCCCAGAAGCTGGACCGCTCCCCGACCGTTCCCGAACTGGCCCTGTGCCTGGGGGTGTCGGAGGAGGACGTGGTCGACGGGCTGGCCGTCGGCAACGCCTACACCGCCTCCTCGCTCGACTCCCCCTCCCCCGAGGACGACGGCGGCGAGGGCTCCCTCGCGGACCGCCTAGGCTACGAGGACAGCGCCCTGGAAGGCGTGGAGTACCGCGAGTCGCTCAAGCCGCTGCTGGCCAAACTCCCGGCCCGTGAGCGCCAGATCATCATGCTGCGCTTCTTCGCCAACATGACGCAGTCCCAGATCGGCGAGGAGGTCGGCATCTCCCAGATGCATGTCTCCCGGTTGCTCACCCGCACCCTGGCGCAGCTGCGCGAGGGCCTCATCTCCGACTGAGGAACGGTCCGCCGAGGGGCTGTACGACGCTTCGTGCCGCTCGGCGGACAGTTGCAAGAGGAGCAGGAGGAAAGCGGGGACGTCGCACAGGAGATGCGCGTCCCAGCTGCCCGGAGGGCCTGTGCGGGCCTGTGCGGGCCGTCCGCGGCTCGTGTGCCCCGTCCGCGGTTCCGCAGCCCCGCCTCCTCGCGGCATCAGCGGGGTGCCGCCGCACCGCCGACATTGCGGATCATGCGCTGGAGAACGGTCAGCGCGGCGGCGTACTCCTCGTCCGTGATGCCCTCGTGAATCTCTGAACGCAGCCCGTCGACCAGGGACTTGATACGGACCTTGGCCGCCCGCCCGTCGTCCGTGAGCGTCAGCCGGCCGGCGCCGTCGGCGATGAGCCAGCCCCGGTGGAGAAGGCTGTCGACCGCGTGCCCCATCGCGTCCGGCCCCAGCTCGCCGAGGTACGCGTCCAGCCGGGCACAGACTTCCACACGGGTGAGACCCCGCTCGGCGCCGTCCACATGGCTGAGCGTCCACCACTGCGGCTGGGAGAGGTCCTCCCGGGCCATGGCGCCGCGGATGTGCCGGAGCAGCGCCTGGGCCGCGGCCCAGGTCCAGTAGGCGATGGGCTGGGCGGCGAGAGCGGTGACATCGAGGCGTGTGTGATCCGTCGTCATACGGGCCGACGCTAGAAGCTCGACCGAAGTTGAGGTCAAGGGCCCGTCGCCGTGGCGCTCGCACCGGGGTCACCATCCGGCCATACCCGAGCCGGGCGTCCGGCCACCCTGTACACCTGACGCACCGTCAGCAACACTGGCCCGATGCGACGGACGACGACTGTTGCCTCCGCCTCCGCGGCCGTGCTGTGCCTGGGTGTCCTGCTGACCGGTTGCGGGAGCGCGGCCGGCACCGGCCATGCCGCGGTGGGCGCGGCAGGCCCCGCCGACGGCCGGGTGCCGAACCGGGCCGTACCGCCCGAGGACGGCGTCGAGCTGACGCCGCTGGACGGCGACGGGGGCCATGGGCGGCACGGAAGCGGCGGCAGCGACAGCAGTGACGGCGGCAGGAGGACCGGCCGGGCCGGTGCGGAGGCGTCCGACGGCTCCGGCAAGGGAGCTGCGGCCGACGGCGCACGCCCCCCGGGCGCATCCGGTACCCGACCTGGCCCCTCCACTCCTCCCACGGGCACGCGCCCCGGCCACGGCGGCGGCACCACACCCCCGTCGTCACCCGGCTCGCCCAACTCCCCCTCGCGCCCCGGCGATCCCTCCCCGCCGCACGGCTCCCCCGCCCCCGAACCGCCCTCCCCCACCCTTCCGGCCGGCCCGGACGCCCCCGACGGCCTGCTGATCGGCATGCCCGGCCGGTCCGGCACCGACGTCCGCTGGTGCGAGCGGGTCACCCTCGACTTGCTGCACACCGGCGACCGGCCCGTCACCGCCGGCACGGTCACCTTCGGGACCCACATCATCGGCGCCCTCGGCATCGACTGGGCCACGGTCACCTCCACCCACAAGCTTCCGCTGCCGCTCGCCCCGGGGAGGAAGAAGACGGCCAGCTGGCGGGTGTGCGTGGACGGCTGGCGGGTGCCGGCTGGCATGCACATCGACACCAAGGACGTGACCTTCACCTGGAAGTGAGGCCGCCGGGGAGGCCGCCGCCCCCCGGGCCGGTCCGTTCCGTTCTCCCCCGTCGGCCCGCGAAACCACGTCCCTGGATAGCGATGACTTCCGAGCGGTGCGACGGTCTATAGAGGCACAGACGCAGCCACCGGCCGCGACCCCGTCTCAGGGAGAAGACCATGCCCAAGATCACCCCCAACCTCTGGTTCGACACCCAGGGCAAGGAAGCCGCCGAGTTCTACTGCTCGGTGTTCCCGAACTCGAAGATCAAGACCGTCACCTATTACAACGAGGCGGGCCCGCGGCCGGCCGGCACCGTGCTGACGGTGGAATTCGAGCTCGACGGCCAGGAGTACCTCGCCCTCAACGGCGGTCCGGAGTTCACCTTCAGCGAGGCGATCTCGTTGATGATCGACTGCGCCGACCAGGACGAGATCGACTACTACTGGGCCAAGCTCTCCGAGGGCGGCGAGGAGGGCCCCTGCGGCTGGCTGAAGGACAAGTACGGGCTGTCCTGGCAGGTGGCGCCCGGCGGCATGGCGGAGATGCTCAACGACCCGGACCAGGAGCGCGCGGCCCGCGCCATGAAGGCCATGTTCGGCATGAAGAAGATCGATATCGCCGCACTCCAGGCCGCGGCCGACCAGGCCTAGGCTCCAGGCCGCTGCCGACCAGGCCCGGGCGGCCACTTTCCGGCGACTGCCCGCGTCACGGGGCCCCGGGCCCACCCCTGGTCCGGGGCTCAGCGCCGCACCCCGGGCCCGGCTCGTCCCCCCGCCCCGCCCCGTCCCCGGGCCGCGGCCTCAGGACCGGCTGGGGTTCCGTCCGGTCCGTAGGGGGCGCGGGGCGGGGCTGTGCCGTATGTCCACCTCGCGCAGGGCCCGGGTGGCCGCGTCCACGGATGTGGCGGAGGCCTCGGCGAAGACGGCCTCGTGTGCGTCGGCGTTGGCGCGGACGGCCCGCTCGGCGGTCCGCACCCCCTCCGGGGTCAGGCTGATCATGGTGCTCCGGCCGTCGTCCGGTGAGGGCTCGCGGCGGACGAGGCCGCGGCCGGCGAGGTGGTTGACGACGTTGCTGATGCCGCCGGAGGAGAGCAGCAGGGAGCGGGCCAGTTCGTTCGGCTTCATACGGTACGGCTCACCCGCCCGGCGCAGAGCGACCAGGATGTCGAACTCGGCGACGGTCAGCCCGAGTTCGGGCAGCACCCCGCGGGTGGCCTGGTCCAGGGCGCGGGCGAGCTGGGCTATGCGCTTCGAGAGTTCCGTCGTCGGGCGGAGCACGTCCGGCAGCTCGGTGTGCCAGGCGTCCATCAGCGCGTCGACGGGGTCAGGGCGCGGTCCGGGTGGTGCGGTCACGTCGGCAGGATAGATCAGCACCATGATAGCTTTCTATAAAGCTTTCTTCCGAACGTGTAGAGGGTGACTTGCCATGGGAATCGAGCGCCACCACTCACCGCGCCTGCTTCTGCGCGGCGGCCTGGTCATCGACACCGCCCCCCACCCCGTCGTCCACCCGCACACCGATGTCCTCATCGAGGAGGGCAGGATCGCCGCCGTGGGCCGCGCGCTGCCCTTCGACCAGGCCGACCCCGGCCTGGAGGTGATCGACGCCCGCAATCTGATCGTGCTGCCCGGCTTCGTCGACACCCACCGGCACCTGTGGCAGGCCGTACTGCGGTCCGCCGCGGTCGACGAGAGCCTCGACAGCTATCTCGGCCGGATCCTCGGCGACCTCTCCGGCCGCTTCACGCCCGCCGATGTGTACACCGGCAACCTCCTCGGCGCGCTGGAGTGCCTGGACTCGGGCGTCACCACCGTGCAGGACTTCTCGCACGTCCAGTACACGCCGGAGCACAGCGCCGCCGCCGTCGAGGCGCTGGAGGAGGCGGGCATCCGCGCCGTCTTCGGCTACGGCTACCCCGTCTTCGACGACACCGCCCGGCAGGCCGACTGGGTGCGGCAGGTCCGCACCCGGTACTTCCCCTCCCGCGACGCGCTGCTCACGATGGCCCTGGCCCCCGTCGGCCCCTCCTTCGCCCCACCGGAGACCGTCCGGGAGGACTGGCTGCTCGCCCGTGAGCTGGGACTGCCCATCGCCGTCCATGTGACCGCCGGCCCGGTGGCGATGCGGCCGATCGCCGCCCTCCAGGAGCAGGGGCTGCTCACCGCCGGCACCCTCTACGTGCACGGCAATTCCCTGCCCGACTCCGAGCTGCGGCTGATCGCCGAGTCCGGCGGTGCGGTGGCGATCACGCCGGCGATCGAGGCCTCGATGCGGTTCGGCGCACCGATGGCGGGACGGCTGCGCCGGGCAGGCATCCCGACCGGCCTGGGCGCGGACGCGGTGACCTCGGCACCGGGCGACATGTTCTCCCAGATGCGCGCCACACTGATGAGCAGCCACTTCGACGGTAACGGCGACGGCGAGTCCGGGAACTCCACGGTCAAGGCGGCCGATGTCCTGCGGATGGCCACCGCGGAGGGCGCCCAGGCCCTCGGCCTCGCCGACGAGGTCGGCTCACTGGGCATCGGCAAACGCGCCGACCTCGTCCTCCTGCGCGCCGACGCACTCAACCTCGCCCCGGTGGCCCACGATCCGATCGGAGCCGTGGTGACCGCCGCCCACCCCGGAAACATCGACACGGTCCTGGTGGACGGCCGCCCGGTCAAGCGCGCGGGCCAGCTGGTCTACGGAGCACTGGGCGGCGTACTGGACACGGCACACCGGTCCGCGGAGCGGCTGGTGGGGGCGGGCTGAGGCCCTGACACTCCGTACGGGAGCCCGGAGCGCCGGGCACCCGTACGGGGATGGCCGGCCGGACGACAAGGCCGGCGCCCCTCGGCCTCGCCGGACGACTCGCGCACCCTTACCCCCTTCCTGATCTGACCCATTTTCGGGCAGAAACGCCTGGTGGAACCCCCTCCAGCAAGCTCCTTCTTCCCCCTCCTACGGTGTTGGATGTACGGCGCACTGGTCATGCCCATGGCCATGTGCGGAGGGGGATCACACACAACGGGGGTCACCAGTGGGTGACATACGGGTGGACACGGCGAAGGTCCGCAGCACCGGCGATGACATGAAGGCGCTGTCGAGCGACACCCAACGGCGCCTGTCACACAGCCTCGACAGCTCGCAAGACGTCTACTTCGACGCCATGTTCTGGAAGTCCGGAAACGCCGTGGAGTCGTGCCGCACCGCCTGGCAGGACCACATGATCGAGCTCGCCAAGAAGATGGGCGAACTGGGGCAGCGGCTGCAGGACTCCGCCGACGGCTACGACGCCGCGGACCAGGAAGCGGTCGCACGGCTGCGGGCCGGCATGCAGGACCTGGGGAGGCACTGAACGTGGTCACCTACGCGGAGCTCATCAGCGCCCACCCCCAGAAGTGGAAGGACGCCGCGGACGACTGGGCGGCGCTGGCGAAGTACGCGCTGAACGCCGCGAACGACGTACGCGAGCAGGGAGCCAAGCCGCTCGCCGACAACTGGGCCGACGAGGTCGGCACGGCGGCGGCCGGCGACTTCGTGAAGCTGGCGGATCAACTGGAGTCGGCGTACGACTTGTTGCTCAGCGTCAAAATGGTCATGGAAGGCATGCACAGCAGCCTGGAAACGGCGATGAGCACCGCATGCCAGATCACCGACCTCTCCCGGGCTCACGACCTTCCCCTCGGCGACGACGGCATGCCGCTGCAATGCCCCGCCCCGAACGCAGGCACGGACACGCAGCAGGCGTACAACGACATCGTCGCGCTGCGCGCACACGCGCTGCGGCAGGCGACGGAAGCGGACGAAAAGACCGCGGCCGAGCTGTACCGACTGGCAGGCATGGTCGGCATCAGCGACCCGGAAAAGGCGCTCAAGGAACAGAACCGCGCCTCGCACGTCGAGATGGACATCCTCGCCGCCGAGATCCCGAAGCCGAACACCGACCCGGCCGCGGTACGTGCCTGGTGGAACGGCCTGAGCGAGAAGCAGCAGTACGACATGATGCGCGCCGAGCCCGTTAAACTCGCGCAGCTGGACGGCATTCCCGAGAGCACGAAGCGTGAAATGCGCGGCACGGACGGGAAGTTCGACCGGGTGAAGATGGTGGAGTACGCGCTGGAGAACTGGAACCAAGAGGATCCCGTCGACTTCGGCAACAACTGCACCAATTTCGTGTCCAACGCCCTGGCCCATTCCGGGATGCAGGAGAAGACCTCCTTCTGGGCGGGAACCCGCGGAGACGACACCTGGATGAAGGGCAACCCGACGGGAATTCCCCTGCCCGGTTTCGAGCAGGTGGACCGCTCTCTCGGGCACTCCAAGACATGGGCCGGTGCCGAGAACCAGAAGAGCTTCATGCTCAAACACGGTGGCGAAGAGGTTGATCGCTCGCAGGCCCGGCCCGGCGACATCATTTACTACGACCAGGCCGGCCCGAACGACGGGCTACAGAAGGGGGCGGCGCACCACGCCGCGATCGTCACCGGGGTGATGCCGGACGGCGAGATCAAGTACACACAGCACAGCGACCCGTATCAGAACGCGAGTTTGCAAGGCCGTCTCCCGGCAGTGGAGAAGGGCGAGGGACAGCAGCGGGTGCGCATCGTGCGCCCACACCCGGATTGGTACTGATGACTGACACCTCCACCAGCACCCGACGCTCCCCACTGCTCGTCCCGCTGTTCGCGCTGCTCGGCGTGGGCGGTCTCACCGCCTACAGCAAGGCTGACGACGCACATGTCGCCGCGGAGTGGGCACACTGCGGGGACCTCCCGCTGACCTGGCAGATCTACCTCAGCGCCTACGGCGCGCTGGCCTGCGGGATACTCGCTCTCGCACTGTTCTGGTGGCTCGCCAGGCGCGCCCGGCGACGCGACACATGGGTGGGCGACAGCTGGCCGGGCAAGCTCGCGATCGCCGCCCTCGTCGTCGATGTCCCGCTGGTGGCACTGCAGTTCTTCGTGGTCTGGTACCTGTACCAGCCGTCGCCCGGGGGACCCATCAGCTGCGTCTGAGAGGGGCTCGCCCCTGATTACGGAACGGTCTTGAGACGGCCCCGGCGATTCGCGCCCGCCGGGGCCGCACCTGGGCGAACCATGGCGTCAGGCGCCCGGTCGCCGCTCCGTCACGAAGGAGCCCATGCCGGGTGCGGTGACGATGAGCCCTTCTTCCCTGAGGGCGGCGGTGACCTTGCGGATGGTCACGCGCGCGACGCCGAATTCCTGCTCCATCCGCACCTCGGAAATGAGCTGGCGCGGAGGGTACGTGCCGTCCGCGATCCGCGCACGGATCACGTCGGCAATCTGCGTCCACTTGGGCCGCGTCGGGTCGTAGTCCATAGAGCTAGGCGTCGTTGGATGAGCCACCGGCCGCCAAATCTTCCGGAAGGCCCTTGGGTGCAATTTCGATCACGGGAACAAGGTAGGCACGCCACACCATGGCACCGTCACGTACCAGCCACGGCGGCCGCGCCGTCACCCCCGGCTCCAATAGGCCGCCGAGCTGATGAACGGGCCGGTGGAGACGACCGCCCAAGAACTCCGCTTCTGTGTCCACAGGCTGTGTGAAGCGCTGCGGGACGCGCTGCGGATCGCGGAGAGCAGGGGTGGGCGTGTGACCTGACCGCCGGACGGCAAGATCAAGGGCCCGGCATCGCGTTGCCGGGCCCCGTGCGCATGAAGGCAGTTGTGAAGAGGTGCGTCAGGCGAGCGCCAGCCAGGCCGCGCCCGCGATGACCAGGATGGCGACGATGACGCCGACGATGACGCCCACGCGGGGGCCGGCCGACTGCTGCGGGGCCGGGGCGCGGCGGCCGCCGGTCTGCGGGGTGCCGCCCTCGTCCACGAAGGCGCGGAACATCTGCGTGCTGCCCGCCGGGTCGTAGTTGCCGCCGGCCTGGTTCTGCGGGTTGGTCGCCATGGGGAAGGACCCTAGCGAACCGGGGGCCGAGCGGCACCCTTGGGGCGTGTGCGCAGCAGCCGCGGGGGCGCCTACGGAGCGGGTACGGGCCGCGTACGGGGTGTGGGCGAGGGGGCGGGCGGCTCGTGTGAGGGTGTCCTGCTACCGGCCGGTATCGGCCAGCGGCCGCCATCCCGCCTCCGACCTGCGGGTTTACGGGTCGCGTCGGCTCCATTGACCAATCGCCGGGCCAGACTTTTGGCTCCCTTTACTTCAAGGCTGGACGAATCGTTTGCCTTCAGCAACCAACATTGCTTATGGTTGCCCCAAGCAACAAAAGATGCGAAGAGTGCGAACGATCGCTTGGAGGAGCCGGTGGCCGCTCACAGTCAGTTCGAGGAGCTGGCCAGGCAACTCAGTGCCATCGGTGCCGTCAAGCGGGAGATGGGGCGGATGCTGCCCCAGGACTGCCCGCCCGCGTCGGCCGGTGTGCTCACCCTTCTCGACCGGCACGGTGAGATGCGGATGAGCCAGCTCGCCGAGCTGCTCGCGATCGACATGTCGGTGACCAGCCGGCATGTCGCCCATGTCGCCGAGCGCGGCTGGATCGAGCGGAAGCCCGATCCGGCGGACAAGCGGTCGCGGCTGCTGCGGCTGACCCCGAGCGGCACCGCGCTCCTGGAGGAGCTCGCCGAGCGTTACACGGCGGCGCTCGCCCGGTACTTGGACGACTGGTCCGACGCCGACGTCGGGAACCTCGTCGAGCTCCTCGCCAGGCTCCGCACGAGCTTCGGCGACTGCCGCACCCGGGCGCATCACGACTCCCTCACCCGTACACCCGCAGGATGAAAAGGAACTACATGGCTACGACCACACCAGCCGGTGTGCGGGGCGGCCACGCCAAACACGGAGGCGGACAGCACGCCTCCGACGGGGCCCCGATGACGCACCGACAGATCATGGAGGCGTTGTCCGGGCTGCTGCTCGGCATGTTCGTCGCCATTCTGTCGTCGACGATCGTTTCCAACGCGCTGCCCGAGATCATTCATGACCTCGACGGCGGCCAGAGCGCCTACACCTGGGTCGTCACCGCTTCGCTGCTCGCGATGACCGCGACCACCCCGCTGTGGGGCAAGCTCTCCGATCTGTTCAGCAAGAAGCTGCTGGTGCAGTTCGCGCTGGTCATCTATGTCGCGGGCTCGGTCGTCGCCGGTCTCTCGCAGAACACCGGGATGCTGATCGCCTGCCGCGTGGTGCAGGGCATAGGCGTGGGCGGTCTGTCCGCCCTGGCCCAGATCGTCATGGCCGCCATGATCTCGCCGCGGGAGCGCGGGCGTTACAGCGGCTACCTCGGTGCCACCTTCGCCGTCGCCACCGTCGGCGGCCCGCTGCTCGGCGGCGTCATCACCGACACCGACTGGCTCGGCTGGCGCTGGTGCTTCTACGTCGGCGTCCCGTTCGCCGTCATCGCGCTGATCGTGCTGCAGAAGACCCTGAAGCTCCCCGTCGTCAAGCGCGAGGGCGTCAAGGTCGACTGGGCGGGCGCGTTCTTCATCAGCGCGGCGGTCTCGCTGCTGCTGGTGTGGGTGACGCTGGCCGGTGACAAGTACGACTGGATGTCGTGGCAGACCGCCGCGATGGTCGGCGGCGCGGTCGTGCTCGGCGCGATCTTCGTCTTCGTCGAGACCAAGGCCAAGGAGCCGATCATCCCGTTGCGGCTGTTCCGCAACAAGACGATCACCCTGGCGTCGCTGGCCTCGCTGTTCGTCGGTATCGCGATGTTCGCCGGCACCGTCTTCTTCAGCCAGTACTTCCAGCTGGCGCGCGGCGAGTCGCCGACGATGTCCGGCGTCCTGACGATTCCGATGATCGGTGGCCTGTTCATCTCGTCCACCGTCTCGGGCCAGGTCATCACCAAGACCGGCAAGTGGAAGGCGTGGCTGGTCAGTGGCGGTGTGCTGGTGACCGCGGGCCTCGGCCTGCTGGGCACCATCCGCTACGACACCGAGTACTGGCACATCGCGATCTACATGGCCCTGATGGGTCTCGGCATCGGCATGATGATGCAGAACCTGGTGCTCGCCACGCAGAACCAGGTGGCCCCCGAGGACCTCGGCTCCGCTTCGTCCGTCGTGACCTTCTTCCGCTCCCTCGGTGGTGCGGTGGGCGTCTCGGCCCTCGGCGCGGTGCTCGCCAACCGTGTCGACCACTACGTCAAGGACGGTCTGGCCGACCTCGGCCCCAAGGCCGCCAAGGCCGCCGCGCACGCCGGCAACAGCGGCGGCGGCATCCCCGACCTGGACTCCCTCCCGGCGCCGCTGCGCACCGTCATGGAGAGCGCCTACGGCCACGGTGTCGGCGATGTGTTCCTCTACGCGGCGCCCTGCGCGCTGCTCGCCTTCCTCTTCACCCTGTTCATCAAGGAGGTCGCGTTGAAGACGCGTGGCGGACTGGCCCAGAGCTCGCAGGACGCAGCGGTCGCGGCGACCCCGTCCGCCACCCCGTCCGCCACCCTGTCGGAGGCCTCGTCGGAGGCCGTCGTCCCGGCGCAGGCCGAGGAGCGGGAGCCCGCCCTGGTGGGCGCCGCGCCGGTCGCCCCGGACGACGAGGCGCACACCCCCTCCTGGGCGCGGCCGGCCGTGGCCACGGCCACCCAGCCGCTGGCGGCGTACGCCTCGGCCGGCGGCGGGGACAACACCCCGGCCGGTTCCGCGGTCCACGGCTTCGTCCGCAACGCGGAGGGCCACCCCGTACCGCGCTCCGCGGTGACGCTGATCTCGCTCAGCGGGCGGCAGTTGGGCCGCGCGGTCGCCCAGGCCAACGGCTCGTACGTGCTCAGCGCCCCCGGCGCCGGTTCGTATGTGCTGATCGCCGCGGCCGACGGCCACCAGCCGCAGGCCTCCACGGTCGTCATCGGCGACCAGCCGCACGCCTACGACATCCTGCTCAGCGGCACCAGCGGCCTCGGCGGCCAGGTCCGCAGCGCGGCCACCGGCGCACCGGTCGACGGGGCGATGGTCGTCGTCACCGACGTCCGCGGCGAGGTGCTGGCCACCGGAAAGACCGGCGCCGAGGGCCACTTCGCCTTCGACGAGCTGGCGCCCGGTACCTTCACCGTCGCGGTGAACGCCCCGGACCACCGCCCGGCCGCACTGCCGGTCGAGATCGGCGGCCAGGGCACCACCCGGATCGAGATCGAGCTGCTGTCCGGCGCGCGGGTGCAGGGCGTCGTGCGGGCCGGTGCGCACCGCCGGCCGCTGCCCGACGCACGGGTCACGCTGGTGGACGCGGCGGGCAATGTCGTCGCCACCTCGACGACCGGGGAGGACGGCGCCTACGCCTTCACCGACCTGGACGCCGGCGACTACACCGTCATCGCGAGCGGCTACCCGCCCGTCGCCACCGGCCTCGCGGTCGATGCACGCGGGGTCGACGGCTACGACGTCGAGCTCGCACACCCCGGCGACTGAATCTCCCCGGCGACTGAATCCCCCCGGGGGACTGAATCCCCCGGGCCCGGGGATCTCACCCGGGAGCAATACCCCGGTCCGGGGCGCGCTTTGAGCGGACGCGCCCCGGACCGGACCCAAGGGCTCCGGCGGCGGCGCTGCGCACAGGCAGGGGACGGCCTGCACGCCGCCGTCCGGAGCCCGAACACTTCCCCACGCTCCCGGCTCCCCTCCGCACTCGGCTCGGTCCGAGCAGGCGGGGAGCCCATGAGCGGGGGACACACCAGGCAACAAACGGGAGAGGCAATGACTTCGACGGGCGCGGCAGCCGCGGGACTGCGGGCGCAGGTCCGCACACGGGACGGCTGGGCGGTCCAGCACGCCGTACTGACCGTCACCGACATGACCGGCGCGCAGGTACTGCGGGCCTCGGCGGACGACGAAGGCACCATCCGCAGCGCGGAGCCGCTGCCGGCCGGCCCGTACACGGTGATCGTGACGGCCGTCGGCTACGCACCGGTCGCCTCCAGCGCGATCGTGACGGCCAGCGGCCGGATGGACGTGGGCAGTGTCGTGCTGGCACGGCAGGGCGGGGCCGAACTGCCGCCGCCCGGTGCCTGGACCATCGACCCGATGCACTCGACGGTCGCCGCGGTCGCCCAGCACCTGGGGATCTCCAGCGTGCACGGCCGGTTCACCGAGTTCAGCGGCCGGATCGAGATCGCCGAGGACCTGTCCGCCTCGCGGGTCGAGGCGGACATCAAGGCCGCGTCCATCGACACCGGCAACGGGATGCGCGACGGCCATCTGCGCTCCGAGGACTTCCTGAACGTCGAGGAGTACCCGGAGATCACCTACCGCAGCTCGGGCCTGGCACCGGCCGGCCCGGACCGCTGGACGGTGCACGGTGAGCTGTCGCTGCACGGCGTCGTACGGCCGGTGGACCTCGATCTGAGCTACCTCGGCACCGGCCCCGACCCGTGGGGCGGGGTGCGCGCCGCGTTCCGGGCCACCGCGGAACTGCGCCGCGAGGACTTCAAGATGAACTACAACCAGGTCGTGGCGGCCGGTATCGCGGCCATCGGGACCACCTTGAAGGTCGAGCTGGACATCCAGGCGGTGCAGGGGGAGAGCCTGCCGGTGGGGTGAGGCCCTCCGGTCTTCCCTCCCCGGGGCCACGCCGGTCGGTTCCCCGGGCCCCCGCAGGTCGGTCCCCGGCCGGCCGCGTCAGCCCCCCGGCCGGCCGCGCATCGCCTCGATGCCCGCGATCTGCAGATCGAGGGCGAAGGCGAAGTCGCGGTCGCGCATCTCCCGTACGGTGGTGCCGCCGCGGGCCTCCATGACCTTGGTGGTGTTCTCCAGCGTCTCCGCGAACTCCGGACGGCTCTCGACCGCGGTCATCACCTGGTGGAAGTACTCGTCGACGGGCAGCCCCGCCTCCGCGCAACGGTCGTTGAACAGGCCCTCGATGGTGGCGAAGCCGTAGACGAACTGGAAGACGGCGGACAGCCCGCCGGTGATCTGCTGCAGCGACAGCCCGCTCTCCTTCATCACCCGCATGCTGGCGTTGGAGAAGGCGATCGAGTGCGGGCCGATGTTGATGTACGTGCCCAGCAACCGGGCCACCCAGGCGTGTCCGGTCAGCAGGGTGCGGTACTCGTCGGCCAGGGAGCGCAGATGGTCCCGCCAGTCCCGCTCGGTGTCGGCCTCGTCCGGCAGCCGCATCTCGCCCATGACGCTGTCCAGGGCGAGTTCCAGCAGGTCGTCCTTGGTGTCGACGTACCAGTAGACGGACATCGCGGTGACGCCGAGCTCGGCCGCGAGCCTGCGCATCGAGAACTTCGCCAGGCCCTCGGCGTCCAGCAGCCGGACCGTCGCCGCGACGATCTTGTCGAGGCCGAGTCCGGCCGGCTGGTCCGCCTTCCGTTTGGGCGGGGGGCGTTCGGTCAGCCAGACGCTGTTCGGCCGCTTCCCGGTGCGGCCGTCCGTCGCTGCCATGGCGCCCCTCCTTGCCCTGAGCGTCTTCGACGTCCTGGGTGTCGTCGTCGGTGTCGTCTTCGGTGTCCTCGCCGGTGCACGGCACGTACGGGTTCTCATACGTGCCGTGTGTACGTGCCGTTCACGATCACGTACCCGCCGATGATGCTATTCCGCCGAGGCGGCCGCCGGTTCCGCGGCGGAGGGCGTGGCAGGCGCCTCGGTGTCCTGGCCGGTGCGCTCCGCCCGGCGCAGCAGTACGGCGGCGACCAGCCCGCCCAGGAACACCGCGGCCGCGCCGACGAGCTGGCTGGTGCCGATTCCGGCGGCGAAGGCGTCATGGACGGCCGTGCGTTCGGCGTCCGTACGGGTCCTGGCGAGCGCCGCGGGCAGTGAGCCGGCGCCCGCGGCGGCCAGCGGAAGCAGCGCGACGAAGCGGGAGTTGAGGACCGCGCCGAGGACGGCGACGCCGAGCCCCTGGCCGAACTCCATCAGGGTGCCGTTGACGCCCGCCCCCACTCCGGCCTTGGCCGGCGGGATCGCGGACATGATGGCGTTGGCCATCGTCGGCATGGCGAGCGCGACACCGACACCCATCACGATCAGGCCGGTCAGCATGCCGCCATAGCTGTCCCCGCCGAGCAGGGAGATCGCGGCGAGGCCCGCCGCGAGCAGCGACATCCCCGAGACGATCATTCCGGGGGTACCGAGCCGGGGCAGCAGACGCGCGCTCAGACCGGTGAAGTTGAGCAGGATGACGGTGACGGCGAGCGGCGCCATCCGCAGTCCGGCGTCCAACGGGCCGTAACCGAGGACCAGTTGCAGATGCTGGGTGAGCAGGAACATCGAGCCGCCCATCCCGAAGGCGACGAGGATGCCGCCGGAGACGGCCCCGATGAAGCGGCGGTTGCGGAAGAAGTGCATGTCCAGCATCGGATACGGGACGCGCAGCTCCCACAGCGCGAAGACGGCGAGGCCGACGAGGCCGATGGCGGCGGAGACCAGCACCCGGCCGGAGAGCCAGCCGGTGACCGGCCCGGAGATGATCGCGAAGACCACTCCGACCATGCCGATCATGGACAGCAGGGCACCCACGAGGTCCGGCCGCTCGCCCGCGCGGCTCTTGGACTCCGGGACGAGGGTGAGGACGGCGGTCAGCGCCACCACCGCGACGGGGAGGTTGACCAGGAACAGCGAACCCCACCAGAAGTGGTCGAGCAGCACCCCGCCGATCAGCGGTCCGGCGGCGAAGCCGAGGGAGTTGACCGAGCTCCAGATACCGATGGCCTTGGGGCGCTCGTCGTCGTCGAAGATCTGCATGACGACGGCGAGGGTGGTGGTCACCAGCAGCGCGCCGCCGACGCCCATCCCGGCGCGGGCGGCGATCAGCTGACCGGGCGACTGGGCGAGCGCCGCGCCGAGCGACGCGACACCGAAGAGCACCAGGCCGACGGCGAGCATTTTCTTGCGCCCGTAGCGGTCCGCGGAATTGCCGGCGGTGAGCAGCAGGCCCGACTGGACCAGCGAATACGCGTTGATCATCCACTGGACGTCGGCGGTGCTGGCACCCAGGTCCTCGGTGAGGGAGGGGATGGCGACGTTGAGGACGGTGTTGTCGAGGATGACCGTCAGCTGGGCGAGGCAGATGACGGCGAGGATCAGCCAGCGGGCGGCGGTCCGGCCCGGCGGCTGGAGTGTGGTGGTGGCGTCGGAGGCCACAGGGGACATACGGGCTCCCTGGACGGTGTGAGCGGATGACATACACCGTACAGGGAGCGTTATACGCCGTACATTTTGTTTTCGGCTGACTGGTGGGGCGGGGGTCGGCGGGGGCGGTTTCGGCTGGGCGGGCGGGGGTGTGCGTGGCGGTCGGGGGCGCGGCTTCGGCTGCGCCGTCCGGGGCGCGTCTGGCGGTCCTGGGCGTACCTGGTGGGGCGGGCCTGCCGGGCGCGCCCCACCCGATCGCGCCTCCCCGGTCAGGCCTCCTCGATCACGCATCCCCGATCACGCCTCCCCGATCACACCCTCCGGGTCAGGTCGTAGAACGTGGCGCTGCCGACGGTGACCTTCTGGAAGGTCTTCGCCACCCAGGACGTGATCTTCGACGAGCCGCCCCGGCCGCCACCGGGGCCGCCCTGGCCGCCCGCGAGGAAGTAGTGGATCTTCCCGTCCGCGACGTACTCCTTGAACCGGGCGAGGGTCGGCGACGGATCGCTCCCGTTGAAGCCACCGATCGCCATCACCGGCTTCCCGGTGGCGAGTTGGTAGCTCGCCGCGTTCTGGGAGCCGATCGCCGCGGCGGCCCAGGTGTAGTCGTCCGCGTCCTTTTCCAGCAGCGCCTTGGCCCGGTCGCTCACCTTGCTGCCGTTGAGCAGCCCGCCCATACCGCGCATCCGGCCGGCACCGCCCTCGCCGAAGCCGCCCCGACCGCCGGGGACGCCCGGCCGGGTGCCCGGCGAGGGGAACTGCCCCTGCTTCCCGGCCTGCCCATTGCCCTGATTGCCGCCCGGAGCCCGGCCCTGGCCGCCCTTGCCGCCTTGGCCGCCCTGGCCGGGGGGAAGGGCCTGGCCCGGGGCCCCGCCCTGACCTGCGCCGGGTGCGCCGCCCATGCGGCCGGGCATCCGGCCGCCCGGGAAGCCGCCGGGGCCGCCCATGCCGCCCCGTACCGAGGGACCGGCCGTGATGATTGAGCCGCCCTTGGCCGTGTTGACCGTATTGAGCGTGTACGCGACCGGACCGGCCAGCGCCGTCACCACCGCGAGCCCGGCCGCGAGCACCACGACCCGCCTGCTCGCCCGTAGCGCCGCTCCGCCCGCTGCCGGCGCCCGGCCGGGTGCCGGCGCTCCGTCCTCTCCGTCCCCTCCAGGCGCTCCAGGCGCTCCAGGCGCTGCAGGCGTTCCCTCCGCCGTCTCCGCTTCCTTACGGGCCTTACGAGCCGCCCCTCCTGCCCACACCGGCAGCAGCAGGCCCAGCGCCGCCAGGAGACCGAGCGCCGCCACCGTCCAGCGCAGCCACGGCAGCCAGTCCGGCGACCGGTTCAGCAGCACGAACGACCATCCGGCGGTCACCGCCACCGTCCCGGCCAGGACGAGCGCGGCGGGCCGCCCGCCGCGCCGCCACAGCAGCGCCGCCCCCATCCCGACCAGCGCCGCGATGTACGGGGCCAGCGCGATGTTGTAGTACTGATGGAAGATCCCGGACATGAAGCTGAAGGTCGTGAAGGTCATCAGCAGCGCGCCGCCCCAGACCAGGAACTCCGCCCGCTGACCGGCCTGTTCGGCGGCGACCGCCCGACGCGCCCGCCACAGCACCGTCACCGCCGCGACCAGCAGGATCAGCGCCGCGGGCAGCAGCCACGAGATCTGGCCGCCCATGTCGGACGAGAACAGCCGGGTGATCCCGGTCTCCCCCCAGCCGCCACCGCCGCCACCGGGACGGCCACCGCCCCCGCCGACGCTGCCGGTCTCGTTGCCGCTGATCCGCCCGAAGCCGTTGTAGCCGAAGGTCAGCTCCAGAAAGCTGTTGGTCTGCGAGCCGCCGATGTACGGGCGCGAGGCCGCCGGCCACAGCTCGACGATCGCCACCCACCAGCCGCCGGACACCACGAGTGCCAGCCCGGCGAGCAGCAGCTGGCCGAACCGGCGGCGCACCGCCACCGGCGCGCAGCAGGCATAGACCACGGCGAGCGGCGGCAGGATCAGCCACGCCTGCAGCGTCTTGGTGAGAAACCCGAGCCCGAAGCAGACCCCGGCCAGCACCAGCCACTTCGTCCGGCCCTCCTCCAGGGCCCGCAGGACACAGGCGACCGCACCCACCATCAGCAGGCACAGCAGCGCATCGGGGTTGTTGAACCGGAACATCAGCGCCGCGACCGGCGTCACCGCCAGCGCCGCGCCCGCCAGCAGCCCGGCGCCCGCACCGAACCGTCGCCGTACGGCTCCGTGGAGCAGCCCGACCGTCGCCACCCCCATCAGCGCCTCTGGCACCAGGATCGCCCAGGAGCTGAGCCCGAAGAGCCGTACGGACAGCGCCATCGGCCACAGCGCGGCCGGCGGCTTGTCGACGGTGATGGAGTTCGCCGCGTCGGACGAACCGAAGAAGAAGGCCTTCCAGCTCTCACTGCCGGCCTGTACGGCGGCCGAGTAGAACTGGTTGGCATACCCGGAGGCGGACAGGCTCCAGAGGTAGAGCACCGCCGTGACCAGCAACAACGCCAGCAATGCTGGCCGCGCCCAGCGTGCTGTCGGCGCCGGTGCCACGGGCGCCGGAGTCGCGGGCGTCGGTGTCGCGGGCGTCGGAGTCGCGGGCGCCGGAGTCGCGGGCGTCGGAGTCGCGGGCGCCGGAGTCGCGGTGCCCGACGCCGGCGGACCCTCCGGTGAGGCGGACGGCAACTGGGCCGGCGTGCCGGGCCGGTGCTGCGGGGTCATCGAGTGCTCCTGGTCAGATCGTTCCGGTCGTGCGAGGGGTGCGGCGGGGTGGCGAGGTCGTCCCGGCTCGCGCGGTCCGGGAAGACCCAGGCGCGGAAGAGCAGAAACCGCAGCACCGTCGCCGCGAGGTTGGCGGACACCAGCACCGCGAGTTCGGTGCCGTGCGAGGGCGTACCGCTGGCGGCGTCGAGCGCCGCGAGCGAGCCGCTGGTCAGCACCAGTCCGATGGCGAAGACCACCAGCCCCTGGGCCTGATGACGGACCGCCCGGTCCCGTCCCCGTACCCCGAAGGTCAGCCGCCGGTTGGCGGCCGTATTGGCGACCGCCGACAGCAACAGCGCCGCTGCATTGGCCAGTTGGGCGCCCGTTCCGAGGCGGAAGAGGGAGTAGAGGCCGAGATAGAGCAGCGTGCTCAGCCCGCCGACGGCACAGAAGCCGACCAGCTGACGGGCCAGTCCGCCGGGCACACCGGACAGCTCACGGTCCCGCGGATCGTCCCCGAACGGCCGGGCGAGCCGGTCCAGCGGCAGCGCGCCGGTCCCCAGCGCCCGCCCCACCCGCCAGACGCCCTTGAGGTCGTCGGTGGCCGTCCGCACGAGCTGCACGGTGCTGTGGGGGTCGTCGACCCAGTCCACCGGCACCTCATGGATCCGCAGCCCGGCCCGCTCCGCGAGCACCAGCAGCTCGGTGTCGAAGAACCATCCGGTGTCCTCGACCATCGGCAGCAGCCGCTCGGCGACCTCGCCGCGGATGGCCTTGAACCCGCACTGCGCATCGGAGAACCGTGCGGCCAGCGACCCCCGCAGGATGAGGTTGTACATCCGCGAGATGAACTCCCGCTTCGGCCCGCGCACCACCCGTGCGCCACGGCTGAGCCGGGAGCCGATCGCCAGATCCGAGTGCCCGGAGATCAGCGGCGCCACCAGCGGCAGCAGCGCGTTGAGGTCGGTGGACAGATCGACGTCCATATAGGCCAGCACCGGCGCTTCGGAGAGCGACCACACGGTGCGCAGCGCCCGCCCGCGCCCCTTCCGCTCCAGCCGTACCGCGGTGACCTCTTCGAGCGCGTCGTCGAGCCGGGCGGCGACCTCCGGCGTCCGGTCCGTGCTCGCGTTGTCGGCGATGGTGATCCGGAAGCCGTACGGGAAGGTGCGCGCGAGATGCTCGCGCAGCCGCCGCACACAGGGCTCCAGATCGCGCTCCTCGTTGTAGACCGGGATCACCACATCGAGGACGGTCGCGATCTGGCCGAGCCGCAGATGCTCACGCGGTGGCAGGGAGCCCAGCGGTGTGCCGGGCGGCTGTGTCGTCGTCATGCGACGACACTCGCCACCCCCGCTGTCACGGCGGTGTGCTGAGGCTGTGTCCGGGCTGTGAGGCTGCCTGTGAGCCTGTCTGTGAGCCTGTCTGTGAGTGCGGGGAGGGTGGGTTGACCTGGGGATTCTTGGGGGTGGGCGTGGGCCCGGCCGGGCCGGCGGGGGTGCGGCTGGGTCGGCGGGCGGGGCGGCTGGGCCGGCGGGCTGGCGGGCTGGCGGGCGCTGCGGCCTGGCCGGCGGGCGGTGGGTGCTAGTCGGCGGACGGTGCGGCCTGGTCGGCGGATGGTGCCTCCCGGCCGACGGACAGCGCCTCGCCGGCGACGGATGGTGCCTCCCCGCCGGCGGGCGGTGCCTCCCGGCCCGTGGCCGGAGACTTCCGGCCCGTGACCGGCGGCTTCCGGCCCGTGACCGGCGGCTTCCGCCCCGGGACCGGAGACTTCCGCCCCGCCACATCCCACACCGCCGAGGTGGCCGCCGCCGTCGAATTGGCCGCCGCCGTCGGCAGCGTCACCGTGAAGACCGTCCGCCCCGGCTCACTGCCGACCCGGACCGTGCCGCCGTGCGCGGCCACCACCGCCTGCACGATGGCGAGGCCGAGCCCCGTACTGCCCGCGGCACGCGAACGCGAGGCATCACCGCGGGCGAAGCGCTCGAAGACATGCGGGAGCAGAGCCGCCGGAATCCCCGGCCCGTCGTCCTCCACCTCCAGCTGGACGACCCCGCCGCAGCCGGCGGCAGCGTCTGCGGCGGCACGCACCCGGGCGGTCACCGTGGTCCCCTCCGGCGTATGCGTACGGGCATTGGCCAGCAGATTCACCAGGATCTGGTGCAGCCGTCCCGCATCGCCGTACACCACCGCCGGCTCCTCGGGCAGCTCCAGCCGCCAGCGGTGCCCGGCCCCGGCCACCCGCGCATCGCTCACCGCATCGATCACCAGCGGCGACAGATCGGTGCGCGCATACGCGAGCGGGCGCCCGGAGTCGAGCCGGGCGAGCAGCAGCAGGTCCTCCACCAGCCCCGTCATCCGCTCCGCCTCCGACTCGATCCGCCCCAGGGCGTGCCGGGTCTCCGGTCCCGGCTGCTCCCGCCCGCGGCGGGTCAGCTCGGCGTAGCCCCGGATCGACGCGAGCGGGGTACGCAGCTCATGGCTGGCATCGGCGACGAACTGCCGTACCCGCGTCTCGCTCTCCTGACGGGCCGCGAGCGCCGAACCGACATGCCCCAGCATCCGGTTCAGCGCCGCACCGACCTGCCCCACCTCCGTACGCCCGTCCGACTCGGACGCCGGGACGCGGACATGCAGCGCCACCTCGCCCTGGTGGAGCGGGAGTTCGGAGACCCGGGTGGCGGTCGCGGCGACGCGACGCAGCGGCCGTAGCGCGATCCCGACCATGGCGGAGCCCGCCATCCCGGCGGCGACCAGACCGGCGACCGTCACACACGCCTCGATGAGGATGAGCGTGCCGACCGTCTTCTGCACGGAGTCGAGCGGCAGACCGAGCACCAGGGAGCCGTTCTGCGCGGACTCCACCCGGTAGGACCCGAGTCCGGGCAGCTCGGCGGTGTGCGACCGGCCGTCCCGCGGCACCTTGTTCAGCGCCGCGAGCTGCGCGCGGGTCAGCTCCGCCAGCCGATCGGGCAGCGGGCCGCTCGGGTTGTCCAGCTTCGCCCCGGCCTCGACGGTTCCTCCGGTCCCGATCCGCGCCCCCACCGTGCCAAGGGGCTGACCACCCATCGCCACGAAGTCCAGGCCGCCCTGCACAGGGCTCGGTTCATGGGGCCGCGGGAGCTGGGCCCGTACCACGAACTCGTGCACCTTCCCGTCCAACTGCCGCTGCATATAGGAGTGCAGCGCAATGGCAGTCACCGTCCCGATGACGGCCCCGACGACGGCGATCAGCGCCACCGCGGACACCACGAGCCGGGTCCGGAGGGACCAGCGGCGGCGGGGGGTGGGAGTGGGGCCGGCGGGGGTGACGGCGGGAGTGGGGGTGGTCACGGGGGCTGGAGAGGTCACAGGGGGCGGGGAGGTCGCAGGGGCTGGGGAGGTCGTGGGGGCTGGAGAGGTCGTGGGGCCTGGGGAGGGTGCCGTGGACGGGGAGGGGGCCGTGGACGGGGGTGTGGGGTCGGCGTTCCGGGACCGGCCGTGCCCAGGCTGCGGGGACCTGCCCTGCTCCGGCGGCCCGGGCTGCTCGGGCTGCTTCGGCCGCTCGGGCCGCTCGGCCGACGCGGGGGAGTTCCCGCTCACGGCCCGTTACCCACCCGGCTTGATCAGATAGCCCGCGCCCCGGCGGGTGTGAATCATCGGCGCCCGGCCCACGTCGATCTTCCGCCGCAGATACGAGATATACAGCTCCACGACATTGGCCTGACCGCCGAAGTCGTAGCTCCAGACCCGGTCGAGGATCTGCGTCTTGCTCAGCACCCTCCGCGGATTGCGCATCAGATAGCGCAGCAGCTCGAACTCGGTGGCCGTCAGATGGATCTCCTGGCCGTCCCGCCACACCTCGTGGCTGTCCTCGTCGAGCACCAGATCGCCCACCGTCAGCCGCGATGCGCTCCGCGCGGCGGCCGCCCCGGCCCGGCGCAGCAGCCCCCGGAGCCTGGCCACCACCTCTTCCAGGCTGAACGGCTTGGTGACGTAGTCGTCGCCGCCCGCCGTCAGTCCGGCGATCCGGTCCTCGACCGCGTCCTTGGCGGTCAGGAACAGCACCGGCACATCCGGCAGTTCACGCCGCAGCCGGCCGAGCACCGTCAGCCCGTCCATGTCCGGCAGCATCACATCGAGCAGCACCGCATCCGGCCGCCAACTACGGGCACAGCGCAGCGCACCGGCGCCGTCCCCCTCCGCGCGGATGTCCCAGCCCTCGTAGCGCAGCGCGAGCGACAGCAGATCGGCGAGCGAGGATTCATCGTCCACGACCAGCACCCGCACGGGGCTGCCGTCGGCCCGCAACAGCTCCGGCTGCTTCCCTGGCGCGCCCCTGGAGGACGACGCCGGAGCCGGCATACGGAACGACACTGAGGACGAGGAAGTCACGGTCATGCCCGGAGCCTGACCCGCCCCCGTGAGAGCTCCCTTGCGCCTTTCTGTGAATCTCCTGAGAAAACCCCGTGTGCCACTCTCCCCCTCCCCGGGCCCCCACCCCACCCCTGCCCACCACACCAGCCAAAAGCCAACCACCCGCCGCCAGCCGCTAGCCGCCAGCGGCCAGCGGCCACCCGGCCCACCGCCTGCCGCCTGCCGCCTGCCGCCTGCCGCCAACAGCAGCATCCAGCGCCGCCCCTCCCCCTGAGGCGGCCCACCCCCGCGCCGGACTTCCCCCTGCCCCGCCCGACCGAGCCAGTCCCCCGTCCCCCGGTTCCCCCGTTCCCCGGCCGTGGACCGACCTGGGCCGCCCCCCGCGCGGTCCAGGTCGATCACCACTTCTTAAGCATCGCACCTGCCACTGACAATCGGCCTGACCTGCACGTTCGTTGATTCCCCCTGACCTCACGACAGCCCCCACGGACGCCCTCCGCGAGACCCTCCCCACCCCCTCCGGTGCGCCCGTCCCGCCCGCCCCGGACCACGTACTGTCGCTCCATGAGACTCCTCGCCCTCTCCGGCAGTCTGCGTGCGCGCTCCTCCAACGGTGCGGTGCTGCGCTCCGCTCTCACCTTCTGGGACGGCCCGGCCGCCACCGCCGACATCGGCGCGCTCCCGCACTTCAATCCCGACCTGGACGGCGAGGACGCCACACCCCCCGCCCCGGTCGCCGCCCTGCGCACCGCCGTTGCGAGCGCCGACGCCCTGCTCGTGGTCAGCCCCGAATACGCGCACGGTGTCCCCGGCGCCCTCAAGAACGCCCTCGATTGGCTGGTCAGCAGCGGCGAATGCGTCAGCAAACCGGTTGCGGTGATCACCGCCTCACCGTCCCCCACCGGCGGTGACCACGCCAACGCCCAACTGCGCGAGGTCCTGCGGATGATGACCGGCGAGGTCGTGACGGCGGCCTGCCGCGAAATCCCCGCCATCAGCCCGAAGATCGACCCCACTACGGAACGCGTGACGGACGAGGCCACCCTCGCCGAGCTGGGCGTGGCCCTGTCTCATCTGGCCGCGGCCGCAGCCCCACTCACACCCTGAAGTTCCCGCCCCGCACCCACTGAACAGGGCTCTCAACTCCGCCTTCGCTCACGGCAACTTGAACACGAGGCGGCCCGCCACAGCCCTCACCCCTCACCCCTCACGGCACCATGAAGGAGGCCCGCACAGCCCGCCGCGCCGCTCACACGCCGAACAGCCGCGCCGCGTTCCCGTAACAGACCCCGCGCAGCCAGTCCTCCCCCAGCTCCAGCTCTGCGAGCACCTCCAACGCATGCGCGTACCCGTAGGGGATGTTGGGGAAATCGCTGCCGAACAGCACCCGATCACCGAGATCCATGAGCCGGCCTCGTTCCGCCCGCGGGAACGGCGCGATCCGCTCGGCGAAGTCCGTGAACGACATGGTCGTATCGAGGTACACGCCCGGATAGCGCTGTGCGAGGTCCAGGAAGTCGGCGTACTCCGGCATCCCCATATGCGCGATGACCAGCCGCAGTTGGGGGTGGCGGGCCAGCAGTCGTCCGATCGGCTCGGGCCCGGTGTGCTTGCCCGGGGCAGGGCCCGAGCCGCAGTGGATGACGACCGGCACCCCGGCCTCCGCAAGCGCTCCCCATACGGGGTCGAGCAGCGCATCGGCCGGGTCGTACCCGCCCACCTGCACATGCGCCTTGAAGACCCGGGCCCCGTCGGCGAGTTCGGCACGCACATACTGCGCGGCGCCGTCCTCCGGGAAGAATGTCGCGGTCCGCAGACAGTCGGGCGTACGGGACGCGAAGTCGGCCGCCCAGCCGTTCAGCCACTGCGCCATCCCCGGCTTGTGCGGATAGATCATCGAGGTGAAGGCGCGTACGCCGAAGCCGCGCAGCACCGCCAGCCGCTCGTCCTCCTCGAACCGGTACGTGATCGGCCACGCCCGGCCCACCAGCGGCCCCGCCGAGTCGAAGTACGCCCAGACCTTCGCCATCACCCGCTCGGGCATGAAGTGCGTATGCACATCGATCAGCCCCGGCAGCCCCAACTCCCGCCAGAACGCGCCGACCCGCTCATCACCGTCCGCCACGCGGGGCCCCTCCCTTACGGTTCGACCACTACGGCCTCGTCCCTACGGCCTCGTCCCTACGGCCCCGACCGGCACGGCCCGACCCCTTCGCAGATATCCGGGCCCGGGCCCGCGCCTACCTGCCGAACGCGCCCCCGGCACCCGGCACCCAACACCGGCAACCGGGCACAGGGCAACCCGGCACCCCGGAGGACCGCCCGGCCCGTGAGGCCCACACACCCGTATGGCCCGCCCGCCCACATGACCAGCGCGCCCGCATGTCCCACATGCCCGTATGACCAGCGCACCCGCATGTCCCACGCCCCCGTGTAGCCCACACAGCGGCCCGCTGAGCCCACCAGCCCACCCTCTACACCTGCACCCGGCATCTAAACGCCCCCGCCCGGCCCGAAACAACCCCTCTCAGCCGCCTTCCGCGCAACGCCAACCACACCACCGGCGCCCCGAAGGGCCCGGCCAAGGACCCGGCAACGGCCCCGGCAAGCCGGACTATCCCGCGCCGGCCGACTCCCCCCAGGCCGCCCCGGCCGACTCCCCCAGGCACACCCACCTCAGAACAACCCCTCCTGGCCCCCCATCCCCTCCCGCTCCCGCTCCCCGGCCCCGCGCGCCGCGGCCCGCACCGGCACCGTCGTCGCCTCTCCCACGGCGGGCCCCAGCACCCACCCCGACAACAGCCGCGCATCCATCACCGCCACCGCCCCGGCAACCCCACCAGCAGCGCCAGCACCCCTCTCCCGCTCCCCGGCCCCGGTACCGGCCCCAGCCTTGGCCCCGATCTCTTCCCCCGCCCCGACCCCGGCCCCGGCCCCCACCCCGGCCAACCGCAGATACACATCGGCCCCCACCCCGGTCAGCACCTCCCCCACGATCTCCGCCCCGGGCGTCATCCCGCCCAGCTCCGCCACCTCACCCGGAATCCGGTCGAGCCCGAACAGCTCCGTATGGTCGGCACAGGCGAACTCCACCGGTTCGAGCGTCTCCGGCCAGCCCGCCAATTGCCTTGCTGCGCGATGCAGTTGAGCCAGCTCGGCGGCCCGCTCCGGCACCGGGGGCAGCGCCCCGCGCGCCGCCCGCTTGGCCGCCTTCGCAAACCGGTCGGGCACCGACAGCGCACTCCCCAGCAGCGCCTCCGCCCGCCGCGCCGCCATCAGGGGCCCCCGCCCCAGCCAGGCGTACGCCACCGCCCCCTGCTCCACGAGCCGGGCCGGACCGCGCTCGGCGGCCGTGATCCCCACCTTGAGGAGACCGGGACCGAAGTACGCGAGATAGACGCCGTACGGACGCGGATCGTCGGCCATGGTGTCCGCGGCCACCGAACGCGACCGGTCCAACTGGGCGCACCGCGCACACTGATCCTTGGCACTCGCACCGTCGAGCACCGCACCGTACGGGCACACGATCCAGCGGCCGGCGCGCCACACCCCCAGACACAGCCGCTCGCCCTGCGCGGCGAAGGCCAGCCGCTTGCCCGCGGGGAGCAGGCTCACCCGCCCCTCGCCCCGCTCGGCGCAATACCAGCCGAGCCGCTGTCCGAACCGCCCCTCCGGCCCCGACCCCGGCCCGCCGCCCGACCAGCGCGGTCCCGTACATCGCCACACACCGCCAGCGTACGACCACCCACTGACAACGCCACCCGCCCGCACCCGGCACCGCGGCGCCCCCGGGGCCGAGCCCCCCGGCCCGCACCCCACACCCGCCCGGGGCCCGCGCCCCAAGCACCATCCCCCGCCCCACCAACGAGCCCCCACCGAGGCGGTCCACCACCGACCGGGCCACCACCGCCCCGCCGCACCCTCCCCGACTTCCCCCTCAAGCCCCGCCCCTCAAGCCCCGCCCCTCAAGCCCCCAACTCCCTCAAGCCACCAGCCCACCCCCACCCCCCGGCCCCCGAAACGTGCTCCGATACGCCCGCGGCGACACCCCCAACGCCGACTGCAGATGCTGCCGCAGCGAGGCCGCCGTCCCGAAGCCCGCCTCCGCCGCGATCCGGTCCACCGTCAGGTCCGTCTCCTCCAGCAACTGCCGGGCCCGCTCGATCCGTTGCTGCGTCAGCCACTGGAGCGGCGAAATGCCGACCTCCTCCCGGAACCGCCGGGTGAAGGTCCGTACGCTCATCGACTCCCGCGCCGCCAGCTCCCGCAGACTCAGTGGCCGGTCCAGATGCTCCAGGGCCCAGGCCCGCGCCACCCCCGTGGACGAGATCTGCGGCTCCGGCATCGGCCGCCGGATGTACTGCGCCTGCCCGCCCTCCCGATGTGGCGGCACCACCGTCCGCCGCGCCACATCGTTGGCCACCGCCGCCCCGTGGTCGCACCGGACCATGTGCAGACACAGATCGATCCCGGAGGCGACCCCGGCGGCCGTCAGCACCTCGCCCTCGTCCGTGTACAGCACCTCCGCATCCAGCTCGACGGCCGGGAACAACCGGCGGAAGTCGTCCACGGACCGCCAGTGCGTAGTTGCCCGCCGCCCGTCCAGCAGTCCGGCCGCGGCCAGCACGAACGCCCCCGTGCAGATCGACGCGACCCGGGCCCCGGGCCGGATCCGGCCCAGCGCCCCGGCCATCGCCGGACTCAACCGCCCGGCGCTCCGCTCCGCCCCCAGGTCGTAGTCCGCCCCGGACGCCGGTACGACCACGGTGTCCGCCTCCGCCAGCGCCTCCGGCCCGTGCGCGACATTCACCGTGAAGTCCGTGTCCGTCCGCACCTCACCGGGCTCCAACGCGCAGGTCACCAGCTCGTACAGCGGCTCCCCGTCCGCCGACCGGGCCTCCCCGAAGATCCGGTGCACGATGCCCACCTCGATCGGCAGCATCCCGTCCCGCACCAGCACCGCCACCCGGTGCCGCCGCCCGCTCCCCGCAACGGCCCGCACCCGCCCGGCCCCACCACTGCCACCGCTCCCGCTGCCACGCTCCACGACACCCATGGCCCGATCCTTGCACACTATGACCATCGGGCCACTCGTCCGGCGTCCCACCCCCGCGGAGAGTGGACTGCATGAAGGTCCTCTGGCTGTTCGCCCACCCCGACCAGCGCTCCCTGAGCGGCGCCCTCAAGACCGAGGGCCTCCGCGCCCTCGACGCCCAGGGTCACCGGCACCGCGTCTCCGACCTGTACGCCATGAAGTGGAACCCGGTGGTCGACGCCGCCGACTACGCACACGACCCGGCCGACCGCCTACTCATCGGCGAGGCCTCGGAACGCGCCTACACGGACGGCCACTTGGCCCCCGACATCCGCGCCGAACAGCACAAGCTCGCCTGGGCCGACACCTTGATCATCCAGTTCCCCCTCTGGTGGTACGGAATGCCGGCCATCCTCAAGGGCTGGTTCGACCGGGTCTTCGTCAAGGGCTTCGCCTTCGGCATCACCGACCCCGCCACCGGCCGCCCCCAGCGCTACGGCGACGGCAAACTCGCCGGCAAGCGCGCCATGGTCATCACCACCGCCGGCGCCCGCGCCGCCACCCTCGGCCCGCGCGGTGTCAACGGAGACCTCAACGATCTCCTCTTCCCTCTCCAGCACGGCACCCTCTGGTACACCGGGATCTCCGTCGTCCCGCCCCTACTGGTCCCGGGCGCGGACCGCATGACCCCCACCGCCTACGCGACCGCCGCCACCCGTCTGCGCGAGCGCCTGCGCACCCTCCCCACCACCGAGCCGCTCCCGTTCCGTCACCAGAACAGCAGCGACTACGACGACGAGCTGCTCCTCCACCCCGACCTGGCCCAGCTGCCCCCGCCCCGCACCGGCCCGGCCGTCCACTACACGGCCCCGCCGCCACCGGTCCACGGATGAAAAGCACGCACAAAAAGCCGCAGGCCCAGTGGAAGTGATTCCACTGGGCCTGCGGCGTCAGTAGCGGGGACAGGATTTGAACCTGCGACCTCTGGGTTATGAGCCCAGCGAGCTACCGAGCTGCTCCACCCCGCGTCGGTGAAATGAACACTACGCGACTCCCCGGCCAATGCCTAATCGTTTCTCTGCCCCTCACCCCGCCAACCCCCAACTGCCGCCTTGCGCACCCCTGTTGACCCGCCCTTGCAAAACTGACCGCATGACGTCGACACACTCCACACACTCCACACACTCCACAGACTCCACAGCCCCCGCAGACTCCACAGACTCCATGGCTCCCACCGCCCCCACCACCCCCACCCGCCCGGAAGGCCCCACCCATCTGATTGCGGTGGCCGGCAACAGCCCGGGGGTCGGCAAGTCGACCCTCTGCCGCTCCCTGGCCGACTGGATGAGGAGCACCGGAGCCACCGTCGACCACTTCCAGGAGGCCGACATCCTCACCCGCCCCGCGTTCCGCCCCGTGGCCGAGGAGTTCGCCGGCGGCGCCCACAGCGTCCGCCCCGAGACCCTGATCGCCGCCACCCGCGCCTACGTCACCGAGTCCCGCGCCGCCGGGATCGACGTCCTGGTCACCGACGCCCTGATCCCGTTCGTCCCGTCCCTGGTGGCCTGGGGCCATGACGAGCCCGCCATCGCCCGTTTCCTGCGCGAGGTGGCCACCGCCGTCGAACCGGCCCGGGTGACCGTGGTCTACGTGGAGGACGACCCCGCGACCGCCCTCCGGCGCGCCGTCGACCGCGAGGGCCCCGACTGGGAGAACTGGTATCTCACCAAGCTCGCCGCCTCCCCCGGCACCCGCTCCGTCCACGACCTCCCCTCGGCCGCCGCCCACCTGCGCCACGAAACCGCCCTGACCCACCGCCTGCTCGCCGCCACGCCCTGGCACGTCCTCACCGTGAACGTCGCCGACCTCGACGCCCTCCGCACGGCCCAGCACGTCCGCGACCACCTGGCCGCCGTCGTGGACGTCAAAGGCTGACGACGCATACCCCGGCCGCAGCCCCAGCCTCAGCCCCGGCGCCGTCCCGCGGCGCCCGCACCCTCAGCCACCCGCCAGACGTCGCGGTCGCGGTCACAGTCACAGTCACGGCAACCAGGCGTCCACCGCGCTCAGGCTTGGGCCCCGGCCGAGCACCAACAATCACCCCCGCTGAATTCCCTCGGTGTCGAGCAGCAACCCCCGGCGGCCGTCCGCGGACTGCGCGAGGATCGCCGGTCCCCGCTGCTCGACGGCGAGGTACCAGGTCCCCGGTATCAGCTCCGCCACCGGCTCCAGGGAGCCGTCCTCACGCACCATCTCGCGGGCCACCGGGACCGCGAACCAGAACGGCTGGAAGCCCGGCTCCGGCGCGGCCGCCACGGCCCCGGCCAGACGTTTGGCCTTGCGCAGGGCCTGCCGGGCATGGCTCTCCGCCACGTCGCTGCCCCCGTGCTGGATTCCGTCCGTCTCGAACAGCAGCCCTCTGCGACCGTCCTCGGTCTGCACCACGAAGGCCCCGTCGCTCTGCCCGACGGCGAGGTACCAGATTCCCGGCGCCAGTTCCGCCACCGGCTCCGGGGAACCGTCCTCGCTCAGCATCTCGCGGGCCACCGGGACCGCGAACCAGAACGGCTCGAAGCCCGGCTCCCCGGCTGCCCCGTAGTCCACGTAAAACCCGCGCTCGATCCCGTCCGCGTCGAGCAACAGCCCCCTGCGGCCGTCCTCGGTCTGCACCACGAGGGCCTGGCCCCGCTGCTCGACGGCGAGGTACCAGATCCCCGGCACCAGTTCCCCCGTCGGCTCCAGGGAGCCGTCCTGGCCCATGAGCGGACGCGACACCGGGACGGCGAACCAGAACGGCTGGACGTCCCGGTCGGGGGCGGCGGCGAGGGCGTTCGCCAGCCGCTGCGCGGTCTCCACCGTCTCCAGGGCGCGGCGCTCCGCCTCCTGACGCAGCGCCTCGCTCTCCAGGCGTAACAGTTCCGCGCGCCGCTCCATCTCCGCGAGCCGCTTCTCGGCTTCACTCTGCCGGGAGGCAAGCCTCTCCACATCGACCAGGAACGGCGGCACGGCCCCATCCGGTACGCCCCCCTCCTGCGCGGCCCGGTTGCGGGCGATTGCGATACGGCCCCCGGTATTGCGATTGCGCTGCTGGGGCACCGGCCGGGACCTGCTCGCCAGCCGCCCGCGAAGATGCCGGTAGAGGGTGTCCATGTCCAGCGGATCGGGCCGGTCCGGAACGCCCTCGGTCAGCGCCGTGATCAGCTCACCGGTGAACGCCGTGTACGTCTCCCCGGGCGGGGACAGCGCCGGCCGGGTCTCGGCGGAGGCCGTCAGCAGGCAGGTCCCCTCGACGATGGCCCGGTCCGCGATGTGCTCGCTGGCGCTCATCTTCCCGAGCAGGGCACGTCCGCTGTAACAGCAGTCGAGGATCACCACGGTCCGCCGGGGCCCCGCCTGCGGGTCCAGCACCGCCCGGCGCAAATACTCGTACCGCAGCGAGGTGTAGATGCGCTCACGCTCCGAGCCGGGCAGGGCGAGGTAGAGCTCGTCGGTGTGCGGGTCCGTGAGTCCGTGCCCGGCGTAGTAGACGAGCAGGGTGTCCCGGGCCTTGCCGGCTCGCTCCAGCACCGTGTCGAGCACCTGCGTGTCACTGCCGGGCTGCGAGAGCACCGTGCACGCCTCGACGGGCAGCCCCCACACCGCGGGATCGGTCAGCGCCTCCCGCAGCCCCACCAGATTCCGGGCGACCGCGGGCAGCTGCTCCAGGTGGACGTAGTCATGCACGCCCACCAATACGGCCTCGGAGCGGCCCGGGTCCGACAAGAGGGCCACGGCTACTCGCTGTCTCCGTCCGCCGGCGCCGGAGCGGGCGCACCGCTCTCGCTCCAGACCCGCAGAATCCGCTCGACCGTCTCGGGAGAGCCGTCCTGCACGGTCACCACCACACCGTCCCGTTCGAGCCGGATCTGCGGCGGACGGGGGCGCGAACCCCGCCAGGTGGCCACTGCGGTGATCAGGCTGCCCAGAGCAATGCTGTTGGCGAGCACGACATTGACGATGTCGAGCGCCCCGCCCATGTGTCCCGGCTCCGGCCGCCTCGGCCCGAGGGACACCTCCACCTGACCACGCAGCTCGGGCTCCGCCACCAGCCAGCGGTACAAGGACGCCGCCGACTCCGCGAGCCCGGCCTCCTCGGCATCCGTCGCGCCCCCTCCGAACGACAGGTTGACCTCCACCCGCCCCGGCCCCTTCCGTCGCCGCCGCTCCAGGCCCACATCATAGAAGCGCACCTCCCCGGCCACCGGGTTTTCCACAGGCCCGGATACCCCATTCCCGACCCGCGCGACGCCCACCCGACACCACCCCGCGACACCCGCCCGCACCGCACAAGAACACACCCACCACGCAAAGTTGACCTACAGTCAGGCCCCACCACCCGCGCGAACCACTGCACGCATCACCAGCGATCGGCAAGTCCCGCCATGCACCCTCAATTCTGGCTCAGATCGCTTCACACGCACCCGGCGTTCCGTACCCTCGAAGTACATGGCACTACGAACGGAGGACCAATGAAGACCCCCCTCAGCCGTCTGGCCTCCCGCACCGCCTCATTCCTGCTGCACGGACGGCGCCCCCGGCTCGACCACTCTGAATCCCACCGAGCCGCCCGGCCCAACCAACACGCAGGCCTGATCAACCACTACCACCCCTCTCCTCCCATGGCGGGCAGCAGCGGCCTATAAGACCCCCGCAACCACCCGCCCCAGGCCGAGCCGAGCCGAGCCGAGCCGAGCCGAACGAGCAAGAGGCCCGGCTCGGCTCTCTGCGAACTCTCCTGGCCCACGGGCGGCGGCACCGGCCCCGCCCCGGTTGCTGCACTTCACTGCCCTACGGCACGCCAAAGCCCCCGCCCGGACGACCCGGCGGGGGCTTCGGCCTCTGTGCATTACGACATCAGCAGGAACCCACTACTCCTGGAGCGGAATTGGGCGTGGCATGAGCCGCGTGACAGGTCTCCCTTCCCAGGGGATGACTCAGTGACAGGTTGTTGCCACGTCGCCCAAGAAGCAGCGACCTTCATCCAGGCTCCTGATACCTGATCAGTCGTCATCGCCGTCGTCGCCGTCGTTGTCGCCCTGGCTGTCGTTGTCGTCGTGGTCGATGTGCTGGTTGAGGATCTTGCCGCTGGCGGCGTCGATCGTGACGTCGTGGCTCTTGTGGTCCTTGCCGAGGACGTCGACCTCCCAGATGGTGGAGCCGTTGTGGTCGTTGTCGTCGAGGCTGTAGGAGACGACGGTGCCGGGCACTGCCTTCAGGGCCTTGTCGGTGGCCTTGTCGTGGCCGGTCTTGTCGGCCCTGAGCAGGGCCTGGGTCTCGGCGGCGTCCTCGGCGGCGTCATCGTCGCGGTCGGTGTGCTGGCTCAGGACCTTGCCGCTGCCGGCGTCGATGATGACCTCGTGGCTCTTGTGGTCCTTGCCGAAGACCTCGACCTCCCAGACGAGGGAGCCGTTGCGGTCGTCGTCGTCGAGTTCGGCGGAGGTCGCGGTGCCGGGGACGGCCTTCAGGGCCTTGGCGGTGGCCTGGGACTGGCTGATCTTGTCGGCCTTGACCTGCGCGCGGTCCTTTGCAGTGTCGTCCAGGTGGCGCTCGTTCTGGGAGAGCTGGACCGAGGACTGCGGGGCCGGGCCGCCGTCGTCGTCCGCGAAGGCGGTCGCGGCACCCGTGCCACCGATCAGTGCGACAGCGGCAGCCGTGGCGAGGACGACGGCGCGGGGGGTGAGCGTGCGCTTGGCGGGGGCCTTCATGAGGACGTTCCTCCGGATCGTGTCGCGGTCTTGTTCCGCCGGAGGGCCTGTCGCGCCCTTCCGACATCCACCACAGTGCCGACCCGAACCTGAACACAGCCTGAAGCCCTGAAACCCCCTTCAGTCCCCAGCCCCGGAACTCCCACTGCCTCCCGGCCGCACCACAGAGGTGCTCCTGTGACTTTGACTCGTACATGACCGGGAGGGGCGAGAATCCTGCAGGTCGCTGCACTGACTGCGTTGGCATCGCGTCTGAGGCTTGGCGAAGGCAAGCCGGCACCACTGGCTAGTGCGTCATGACGGCGCTGGGAGCCTCACCGTTCTGTGCCTGCTGGGCACGGGCTGTCGTAGTCGCTGCGAAGGATTGGAGGATGCGCAGGTCCGTGCCGCCGGCGCCCTTGTCCAGCATGACGACATTGATGACGACCGTCCCCACCCGGACCGCCGCGAACGCGCCGGTCGCCTCGGTGATCCCGGGCGTCGGACTGTTGGCCCATTCGACGGCGGCGGATTCGTCTCCGCCCACGTTCGACATGGCCACCGGCTTCGGCGTGGACCCGAAGTCCGCGTTCTGCCGCTTGATTTCCGCGTATCCGGCGGCAGCCGCTCCGACGCTCCCGTAGGTCACCACCTCGATCTGCGCCTGGTCGAAGTCGAAGCTCGGGGTGTAGGAAGTCTGGACGTCGAGCAGCGAGTCCTTGCACATCGCACGCCCCGTTCCACACTTCACCTCTTTGGGATTTCCCGCACGCACGCTCCAGCCGGTCGGCAGGCTGTCCAGGCCGGGAAAGATCTTCTTGGCCAGCGTCGCGTCCTTGATGGCCGTCGCGGAATCTCCGGACCCACCTCCGCCCTGTTCGAGGGAACCGCCACCGTTGAAGAGCCGCACCCCGCCATAGAGGCCCAGCGCCACCAGCGCGACCAGCACGAGAGCCGCGGCGAGCAGGGAGAAACGGACATTGCGGGTATTGCTGATGCTCACACCCGCCATGGAGATGATGGGCCGGCCCCGCACCGGGCTGTTGGCGAAGGAGATGCCCGCATTGACGCTTGGTGCGGACGCGGGCGGCGGACCAACCAGGGCCAGGGCAATCCGCTCGGCGAAGTGCGGGTCGGCGGCCACCTCCGCCTGGATCACGTTCCTCAGCTCCGCGACAGCCGCAGGGTCGGTGGGGCTGGTGTCGACGGTGCTGATCGCCGTACGGCCCCGCTCGGTTGTCCCCAGGCGATCGCGCACGATCGTCGACACGGCCTGGCCCACCTCGGCCCCGACTGCCGCGGCCGTTCCGCTCGCCATCTGCGTGAAGATCGCTAACACCTGTTCGACCATGAGTCGCCCCCCGGCAACCGCAGCAACAAGAGCTTCATTGTCGCCGCCGCCACACCAACCACGGAGGCGTATCACCAAACCTCGTGGCCACCTGCCACCGCACATGTACCGCTCACGCCGAATCACAGGTTCCCGCCACCCAACAGTGAGAGGCGAAACCAACCTCCAGCCGGGCCAGGGCCCTACTAGCCACTGAGCTGAAGAGCTGACCCATCTTCAGGAACCGGCCAACAACGAATCACTATGGCCATCTATCGAGCAACGCCAGATCCGATTTATGTGGGTTTGTATCGAATATCGCCAGAATCTACCCACAGGCATCCTGGAAGAGAGTTCCTGAGGCGGTTGCCGTCAACCACCGCCGTCACGAGAAACACCAGAGGCCCCGCCGAGTCCTCGGCGGGGCCTCTGGTCTGCTGTTCGCTCGGCAGGATTCAAACCTGCAACCTTCTGATCCGTAGCTCTGAAGAGATCGGTCATTGAAGGCCATACAGGCTGTGGGGAGGAGCATGGCGACCGATGCTCGGGGCTGGCGGTTGCTGGAGTTGCTGTACTTCGCTGCTGTACGGCGCATCTCACAAGGGCGCCAACAGGACCATCACTTGTCCAGCGAGTCGCGCAACGAGCTAATCACTCGCCCCAGCCGTTCGTTTGCCTCACTGGGCAGCTCCGGGATAGGAACGCCGGCTGCGATGTGCTCACCTACAAGCCACAGCACCTCGTGGAGATCCTCGGCGCTGGCGCGGTCGAGGCGCAAAACAATGTCATCAGGCATGCTGGCAAGCTTTCCGACGGGGCACCGGGCCGGTCCCTGTGGACGGAGCCAGCTACTTGGAACCGGGACGCGTGGCTGACCGCCGCTTTACAAGTTCGCCCGCTGGCTCCCTGCCGCACCGTGCACCTGGGGCTTCGTGCTGTGCCGGGTCACTCAGGGATATGCGGATGTGCGGCGTCGTTGATGTCAGCCTTAGTTGTCAGGACTGGAACAGCTGCGGGTGGGGGCAATGCTCCAGAGGGTCGCCGGGACGGTCGGCCCACTTCCACCAAACGTGCCCGCCAGAGCACCGCCACAGCATGCGGCAGGCTCGCGGGCCACCGTCTTCCCGGCCGGAGAGGACGAAGCCTCCAGCCTTCAAGGGCTGATCGCACTCAGGACAGAGGGGTGGGTCGTCGGACATGATGCGCAACATACCTTGAGTCCAGGCAGCAACGACATGAGCTGGGAATTACCGCCGGTTTGCCTCACTTACGTGCGCTGACCAGACAGAACGGTCCGTCGGTGCGCTGCCGCGAACCCTCGGATCGAACCGCCGTTGAGCGCGGTTCTCCGCTGCAACTGGTGCCCTTCTGGCGCGCTAGCCGTGCGACAACATCGCCGCTGCGAGTGCCCGGCCCCACTAACGACTGATGGGAATCTCGTAGACGATTTCGCACAGAGCGGCGGGGACGACGATGTCCGCTGTCTCCACAGGCCTCCCCTGGTCGCTGTAGTACGTCCGCCGGATGTGCGTGACCAGGCTGCCCTTCTGAATGCCGAGGACCGACGCCTCCTCGGCGTTCGCTTGCCGCGGCTCCGGCTGCTCCACAGCGTGGCTGACCGTGATGCCGATCTCGGCCATGCGATTCACCACGCCCACCCCGGCGTGCGGCCCACCCTCCGGGAGGACGACGACGGTGCCGGCCGTGAGGTCGTACGGCTCCCAGCTCGTCGACAGCTGCATCGGCTTGCCGTCGGCGAGGAACTCGTACACGGTGCGGACGCACAGGTCGCCCTCGCCGATACCGAGGCGCGACGCGATCTCAGCCCCTACCCCGGCGGCGGGTAGCGAGCGCAGCGAGCCTTGATGAAGTAGAGAAAGTTCTATCGCACCGACGTCAGCCGCTTGCCGTCATGGCTCCGCACGTGAGGTCCCGCACCATCCAGGGCATCCAAGAATCGGACCGCGTAGACCTCGGACATGGACTCGGCCACCTCGAGATCGGGAAGAACCTCGCCGCCCTGGTGAAGGTACCCAAGCCGAGGCGCCGCCGGATCAAGCCGTGGTCCGCGGTCGAAGCGGGGCAGTTCCTCGCGGACGGGGTGACTCGTGAGGATCCCCTCTTGGCTGCTTGGGTGCTCGTGCTGTGCCTCGGGCTCCGACGCGGGGAGGTGCTGGGCCTCACCTGGAAGTCGATCGACTTCGAGGCAGGTGAACTGTACGTGGACCACCAGATCCAGCGGGCGGGGCGTCAGATCCTCCACCGTGAGCCCAAGACGGAGGAGTCGGACGACTTCCTGCGGCTACCGGCGCTCTGCCTCAAAGCCCTCCGGATGCGGCGCGCTCAGCAGACCGGTGATCGGAAGGCGGCCGGTGATCTCTGGCAGGACAGTTACGGGCTGGTCTTCACGACGAAGTACGGCACGCCGATCGAGCCGGGGAACCTGACGCGGATGTTCGCTCTGTGAGCTCGCCGGGCCGGCCTCCGGGTCATTCCGCTGCGGAACACCCGGCACACCTGCAGCTCGCTCCTGGTCGCCCTCGGCGTCCACCCCAAGGTCGCTCAGCGCATCCTGCGGCACTCGCAGATCGCGATGACGATGGAGGTCTACGCCGAGGCGAGTGAGGAAGAGGTCCGCTCGGCCTTGGGCAAGCTTTCTGAGGCGATGGGTGGTACCGGCTGACCCGGTTGCTGTACTTCGCTGCTGTACGGCACGACAAAGCCCCCGTCCGGATTACCCGGCGGGGGCTTTGACCTGCTGTGCGCTCGGCAGGATTCGAACCTGCAACCTTCTGATCCGTAGCTCTGGAGAGATCGGCCATTGGGGGTCATACAGGCTGCGGGGAGGAGCATGGCAACCGGTGCTGGGTGCTGGTGGTTGCTGGGGTTGTGTACTTCGTTGCTGTACAGCACGATCGGGGCTAGGGGTGAGAGCGTGCAACGCGAACGACTCGAACAGTTGCTGAGCGGCGACGACGAGACCTCGGTGGCCGCTCTGGCCACTCTCCGCGCCAGCGCTTCTTACGTTGTCTGGGATGGCGCGATGCCTGCCGAGTCACTCGCCAGAGTTTATGGGCGCCGGCTCAGACACACCCTCCGGAAGAGCATCGAGACGTCCGGCCTTGAGCAGGCCGTGCAACTCAACCGATACGGCGGACCGGTCCGGCTGGGTCAGATCCGGGCTACTGACGGGTCGTGGATCTTCACGCTATTCCTCGACCAGGACGGCGGCACGCTGGTGGCGTGCACCGGCGTCCGGCAACCGGGCCCGCCGCCATCAGGCGCCTGCTAAGGCTCCATACCGGGATCACGGCTGCTATGGCTCTCGGCTTCTACTGAGACTGCCATGCTGCCCCGGCGTCGCTTGGGGGTATGCCCCTGAGCTGGGCCCGGCCTCACTACCGATTGATGGGAATCTCGTAGACGATCTCGGACAGGGCGGCGGGAACCACGATGTCCGCCGTCTCCACCGGCCGCCCCTGGTCGCTGTAGTACGTCCGTCGAATGTGAGTGACGAAGCCGCCCTTCTGGATCCCGAGGAGCGATGCCTCCTCTGCGTTCGCTTGCCGCGGCTCCGGCTGCTCCACTGAGTGGCTGACCCTGATGCCGATCTCGGCCATGCGGTTCACCACGCCCGCACCTGCGTGCGGCCCTCCCTCGGGGAGGACGACGACGGTGCCGGCGGTGAGGTCGTACGGCTCCCAGCTCGTCGACAGCTGCACAGGCTTGCCGTCGGCGAGGAACTCGTACACGGTACGGACGCACAGATCACCCTCGGCGATACCGAGGCGCGACGAGATCTCGGCCGGCGCCGGCACCTTCGCCTCGGTCCGGCTCTCCCAATCCCCCAACTTGCCTGCGGCCTTCATGTCCGAGCGGAACGGGGAACCGTCAGGATGCTCGCGCGCCGAGGAGCGGACCACGCGTACACGCTGACGAGGGGCGGCGACGTACGTGCCGGATCCGGCGCGACCTTCCAGCGCTCCCTGAGAGATCAGTAGCTCTTGAGCGCGACGAACCACGTTCTCGCCGACGCCGCATTCCTCGGCGATCTGGGCACGTGAGGGGAGCCGGTCTCCCGGCGTCCACTCCTGCTCCGCGATCCGTCGCCGGAGCTCGTCAGCGATGCGGAGATACGGCGGCTGCTCAGGCATATGGAAAATCTAGTCCACTAGCTCTAATCTAGTTAACTAGCTTCACTCCAAGTGACCGCCAGTGACGGAGGCTGCCCTGTGCCTGCTTCGGACCCAAGAGCCGAAGGCATTGCAGCCCGGCTATCCGCCGCCGGCCTCACCCCGCGCGTGGAGCACCACCACGTAGTCACCTCGATCGAAGCGGAGGTACCGGAAGAGCTCTCCGCCGAGTCATGGCGGGAGGTCTTGGAAGTAGTGGCGGAGGCCGACCGATTCGGGCTCCTCGCCAACAGCTTGAACGGCCGCACCTTATGGGCCGCCGTACGCAGAGCGGCCCCCGCGACGGGCGATGTCCGGGGGCCTGGCCGTCAGCGATAGGAGCTGATCAGCATGTTCAACCGTATCCGCCACAACTGGCCCGCGACGGCGGAGGCCCTTTGATGCCTCCTCGTCAGAAGCACTGCGTGACCAACCCGAAGGCCGTTACCTATCAATCGAGTTCCTGCCGGATCGGTAGGCACAGTGAGTGCGCGCATTCCTCGCCCGCGGCTGCACCGATCGGCGTTCCCATCGTCTACGAGGCGTGCAGTTGCGCCTGCCACACAGTGGCCTCCTGCGGTGACCGAAAGGACGGATCTCAGTGAGGGGCTGGGCGCCGGGTAGTGCACCGGCCGCCCCTGTCGAGATCACTTCTGCCAGCGTGCAGCGCGGCGACATCATCCAGATCGGTGGCCATTCGTGTCGTGTCACCAACCTGCTCCAGCTTCCCGGCGGAGCGAAGCGTCTGTGCTTCGAGTCGGGCGAACTGCTCACCATGCACGCCCGCTCTCGGCTTGTCGCCCTACGCACGCTGAGAAGGTGGTGATGCCGTCCGTGACTTCTCGCCGTCACGTCATTGCCGATGACATTCGGAACAAGATCTCGACCGGCCGGATCAAGGCCGGCGCATGTCTCCCTTCCGAGGCGCAGCTCGCTTCCCGCTACGGGGTCAGCACGGCGACGCTGCGGAGCGCGCTCTCGGTCCTCCAAGGTGAAGGGGTCGTCGAGAAGATCCACGGCAAGGGCAACTTCGTCCGGCACCCCCTCCGCAGAATCACGTACGTCGGGGGTGGTCCCTGGATGCCGTCCGCGGCCGAGTCGGCGTTACGCGTCAGCGTCCGCACCACCAACCTCCAGGCGCACGGCCAACTGGCCGGCCTGCTGGGGGTGCCGGTAAGCAGCCCACTCACCGAATTCCTCTGCCTCAGCCACGAGGGGAAGTCGCCGCACAGCCTCGCTCGCATCTATGTCCCTCGCGACCTGTCGCCGACCGACGTTCCTGTCGAGTCGCACTGCTGCAAGAGCGTCGAGGCGAAGCTGGCAGAGCTCCGCCCGCCACTGGCCGAGGTCCGGGAACGAGTCAGCGCCCGCCCTCCAACACCAGAAGAAGTGGCGACCCTTCGCATCAGCCCGGCACTGGCAGTGCTCGCGATCACACGGGTGGCCGCCGACAGCACGGGACGCGTGGTTGAGGCGGCGCTCCTGGTGCTTCCTGGCGGCCGTGCCGACGCATTCTTCACCACCCACCACATGACCGACGAGAGGACAAGCGAAGGATGACGCCCCACAATGAGCTGCGGCTCCTCCCGTGGTCAGGACCCGAGGGCAACCCCTGCTATTTGAGCACCGAGGACAGCGGCGGCTACCTGTCCCGCCTGGCTGACACCATCGAAGCGGTGCAGCTGGAAATGGCAGACGAACTCCTGGAGCACGCGCTCGAAGTACTCGGCGACGGGGAGGCGGAGTCGAACGAGGTCCGGCTCCTGGCGATGGACATGACTGAAGCCCTGCGTGACGTGCGTCGTGTAGCGATCAGCCGCGGCCACCGTCTGCCGGTAGCGGATCCTCACGCGTGCGATGGAGGCGACGAGGGCCCTCAACTGCCAGCGGCGGCCTTCGGCTAACAGCGACACATCGAACGGCAGGGGAGCCCCCAGGAATCGAGGCTCCGCTGCCGTTCGATCCTGAATTTCTCAGCAGCCAGCGGGCCACCAAGGTACGAAGTGCGCACACGACTCCGGAGGCCTCGTGTAGTCATGGCGTCCCGCCTGGTCACGTAGCTGTAGTGGATCGTTCGTACGTAACCTGTCCACGAATGGTCCACAGACCCGCGAATCACTATGGACGACGCTCAGATGGCCTGTGCGTCAAATCCACCAGTGCAGTACCACTCGCTCTCTGCGAGAGCTTCGTACATCGCAACCTTCCAACTATTGATACCAACTTTGCGTGCACTCTCAGCGTGATCCCGGAGGTAAGTTCTAACGCCTTGATCACCTAACTGATCAAATAGTTTACGAAGGAGCCATCGAATACTCGCCAAATCGTTGTTGGCGTGGTGTGAGTACAGTTCGCCGAGCTTGAAAACCTCGAAGTGGTGCCGCACCCTATTGATGAGAACTCTGGAGCAGTGCGCGGGTTCACTCACCGTGAATCGTAGGATGGCAGGTTTTTCGGCGATTACGCTGCACTGGATCCACTGCGCCTCTGAGACATCCTCAAAATAGGGGAAAAGGGTTTGTTCTTCTTTTCTTGTAGGCGCAACGTCGAGCTTAACTTTATTGCATTCAGAGCAGGCGGGAATCAAGTTCAGCGGGGTCACTGAAAGTGTCGCAAAATGCGCCTTAGGTAGATAGTGATCGAGTGTACTTACTCGACGTATCCCGCAAAGAGGGCATGCATCATTCGGTGCGGCCAGCTTGATCTGATCGTATATCTTACGTCCGGAGGATTTGGGGTGGGCCATACGATCGTCGTAGAGCTTTTCCGAAAGGTCCTTGGATGTGATTTTGAGAAGGGTTCCAGAATTTACTCCTTCGGGTCTAAAGTCGGCAACGTTAAGTAGATGTAGATCAAGTCTTTGAGCGTGCTGCTCGAATTGCGACTCTGCCTGCTCGATGAACTCGATTGCCGCTTCGTAGGCCTCCTTGGTGGCGGGGTCCCTGACCATCTCAAGGCACGCCAAGTAGGCCTCTCTCGTAGTTACTGAGGGGCGAGGCAGAGGAATCACTGCTTTGACCCTCCCGCGGCCTTTACGGCCATCAGGATCCGTACGATGCCCTGCGCCTCGCTACCGAGCTGGTTCCCGAGCCGGCTTGCCACCGCTTCGAATGAATCTTCTGCCGCAACCGCCCGCTGGAGCTCGGCGTGGTATCCCGACTGCGTAACCTCAAGACCGAATACTTCGTGGGTCAATACACCGACATTCTCGCCAAAGGTTTCGATCTGTGGCCGCTCCACCACGGACTCGTTGCCGCTGCGACGTAGCTTCCATACACAGCTCCGAGGAACTTCCTGCAGTACCACAGGAGAGTGGGTCGCAATAATCGCGGCCCCGTTTGTTTCGGCCAGTAAGTCAGAGAGAGCGCGCATATATGCTGCGAGCAAAGGAGGGTGGAGATGCGACTCTGGCTCATCGAAGAGCACAAGCGAACGTTCACGAACGTTCCGAATGAGCTGTGCAAGGGTAAGAAGGACTATTTTATGCCCTGAGCTTGCGCGATTGTTAAAAAGGTCCATCAATTCGTCCGCAAGAGACCAGGAGAGATCCTCATCAGCCCCGTCCTTAGCAACGGAAACGGTTGTAGAGATCTGCAAATCACGAAAAAGCGGATCCACTTCAAGCGCTTGCACGGCGCGAATCCACTTGCCTCGCAGGGACTTTCTCGCCAAGCACTCGCCAACGCTGTTGACGAAGGTGGTTCCCAAGTTTCTGGTATCTCTTAGGTGCCCTTCCTCCTCTGAGCTGCCCAGACCTATATATGCCAGAGGGACGCGAGGGCTCCCAGTGTCAAACAATGTGTCAGGTTCCGGTTCAGCGTTCGATACCATGGCGGAGAATGAATCGAACGCGCTAAAGCTCACGAAAATTACATTGAAGAACGGGAACGGGTCCCTGCCGGGCTCCCAGTCGGCTTCAAGGTCGGTGAATGTTCCCGCATCTTCTCGCCTTACCCCTGCCGGCGATGCCAGGGCACGCGACATTCCCCGGAGCAATGTTGTTTTGCCTACGCCATTGCCTCCGATGACGACGTGAATATTGGTAGATGGCTCACTCTCGGCTAGAACTTCAAATCTGAGCTCTAGTGGGTTGCTTTGCGGGTCTGAATTCGGAGATGCGTACTGGAAGACAAAGTCTCGAAGTTTGACGCCGCCGTGCGCAATCCGACGAAACTGCGTGTCGACTGTTGAGGAATCTACGTGGCGGAAGAGTGACTTGCGGGACACTTCGTTTTCTATGACCGCGGAATCCAATGAATCGTAATACGCGACGTCGCGAAGCGAGGAAAGAGTGACTTCTCGAATTCGGCGATCCTTCAGACGGTCGTAATAAGTGGCATCCTGCCCGAGTGAAAAGAACTCTCGATTTAGTTTCGTAAATCGTTCGGGCAGTGGAGTGCGACCGTGTTCTTGACTTGCGTGTGCGATCTTTACCTGGCCAATCTCCTCAAAGATCCCCAGATTATTTTGATAGTAGAGATCGTAAAGGGTCTTGAAGCCGTAGTCGTCCCAGGAATCGGGTATCAACACAAGCGATTCCCCGACCGTTTCGAATGGGGAATTTCGGTCGGGTAGAACTACGAAAGGCAGCGGATCTGTGCGCTCGGAGTTTGTCGGGCGTGACCCCTCCGAATCAGCGGTCTTCGGATGGCGGTCGACCTTGAACGGGCCGAATGCCTCTCGAAGATGCGACATGGTCTGGAACGCGAATTGATCGCCGACTGGAATTAGCCCGTAGGCGGGTCGCCAGGCTGGTTGAGCAGCATCTTGCTGCAGGATCAGAACTGGCTTGCGCTCATGATTTGCAAACTCGCGGGCGGCTCGTTGAATCGCTTCGTCTTGATCGGCACGCTTAACAACGAACACCATGAGCTTGGCGTCTTTTGCGCGTTTAGACTGCCCACTGCGAACGCTGATATTGCCAGCCTTGCTCGCATAGGTTGGGTAGATAAGCTGCGGATCGAGATCCGTGTGCTGGGCCAGAAGAAGCTGAAGCTCGCGATATTTGCTTACGCTCGGGGCAGAGTGATCCACTGCCTCAAGGATGCTGGTGAGCTGATGCAGGTGGTCGGCATGGGGCACGGCGACACCTTAGCGGTCAAGATCGGTGTCCGGCAGTGGTTTGCCGTAGTAGCCCGCTGGCCCGCCCCTATGCACACTTCGCCGTCGCATGCTCAATGTGTGCTTTGAGCGCCGACGCAAAGTCCTCTGGGTATCGCAGGCGGCTTCGCATGAGCCGGTCATGGAACCCGGTGGTAGCTCGAAGGCTCAGCGGTACAGCTGACTGTACGTCGAGCAGGTCTAGGAGGTGGGCATAGGGGTGCTTCTCCGGCCAGAAGCTCACAGCCACGGCTCTACGGGCGCCATCGCTACCCCATGCTGCGGTCGGCCACCTGGCTCCCTCCGGCAAGTTCACCTCGGGCGCTTTGATGGGATGGCCCGGCTGGGCGAGGCGCCGCCCCAGCCATTCAGACACACCAACGGTGACGGCGTTACCCACCAGCTTCCAACGCAGGCTTGCGCGGCCTCGATGCTGTGCTGGCTCTGTCCACCCTCGGGGGAACCCCTGCAGGGCCTCGGCGTCTGTGATGCATGGCGTTACGATGGCCTGCCCGGTTTCGGCACCCTGAATCCAGATGGCAGGTGCTGATGGAATTCCCAGCCCAGACCCGCCTTTGAGGGTTGGGATAGCATCCTGAGCCCAGCCTAGCCCTGTGTTGCCCTCAGTCCAGTAGAAGCCAAAGGCATCTTCGCGGTAGTCGGCTTCGGGGCGCTCGCCGGCATCGTCAGCAAACAGGACGGTTCGAGGATCTGCGACTTGTGAAGCAACAAGGATTACCCGCTGGCGTCGCTGGGGTACGCCGGTGAAACGAGAGTCTACAAGTCGATATGCCCATGCATATCCAAGCCTTTCGAACTGAGTGACAAGGTATTCCATGGCTGTTCCCCGATCGAGGGAAAGCATGTTTCGAACATTCTCGATGATCACCCAGCGAGGCGACGCAGTTTCCAGAAGATCGAATAGATGCTTGATCATTCCGGAGGCTTTCCCGTGGATCCCGGCTGTTCGCCCGGCCTGCGAGAGATCGGTGCAAGGGAAGCCAGCGGTCACGACATCTACGTCAGGGAGCGCGCGCAGAGTCTGAATGTCGTCGTGAAGAGGCACATCCGGAAAGTGGTGTTCTAGGACGGCTTGTGCTGGTTCCCACCACTCGCAGAGCAGCTTTGTCTGCATCCCTGCTGCCTGTAGTCCCAGCTCAACCCCGCCGATCCCTGCGAAAAGGCCGGCTACGGACAGTGGGGTTGTTTGTGGGGTGGGTTCAGGCATGAGAGGAATGATCGCACGTCCCACTGACAATGGTCCGCCGCAGTGGGATACCGCGCGGGCAGTGCGATCGCGTGGTGGACCGGACGCCCCGGCGCATGTGAGACCGAGGTCCGTGGATCCACTGGGCGCCGTGGTCTGGACAGGGACTACTCCTGGGAGGGGAGTCGCGCCCCAACCTCGCCCGCTGTCTCCTGTATGAGGCTTCGAAGCTCTCCGGGTGTGGGCCACGGTGCACGGCGGTGGACCATTCGGTGGCAGTTGGCACAGATCAACGAGAGATCGCTGAGCTTGGTCCGCCCCTCGCCGGCCTCGTGCAAGGGCACGACGTGATGGCACTCAATGTATCCGGCGCCTCGCGGACCGTAAGTCGCCTCGAAGTCGAAGCTGCATGTCTCACAGGCGAGGTGGCGGCCCTGGCGCAGAACGGCATCGATCTTTCTCTTGCGCAGCCCTCTGTCCCGCTCGCGGCTCTTGTGGCGGCGCATCAGCAACCTGCCCTCAGGTGCGCTGTAGTCGTCCTCCTCCTCGGCCTCCGGCGGTAGGGCCTGGAATTCACCTGTGGTGAGACCGTCCCGGATGTGCTGGGCCACCTTCGCCATGTCGGCCGGCCGGGCAAGGAAGTCGTTCAGGACTTCGACGTCGAGGGCGTTGCCGTTCGTGGGCTTCCCGCGGTAGTCCGGGTGTCGGGACGTGATGTCGACGGTCTTGCGAGCCACGCCGTTCGGATTCCGGAACAGCTCCGTACGTACTTCTTCAGGGTGGATCGGCATGGTTTGCAGCAGTGCGGACAGCTCGATCACGCGGGGGTCGTTGTACTCCAGTCGCTTCCAGCCGTTGGTCATCGCCACGTTGCAGGCAAGGATGATCTCGTCGCGCGTCCAGTCGGGATCTCGCGACGAACGGATCACGAAGCCGAGTCGAGCGAGCCACCTGGCGGCGTGCGACCTTCCGCCGCTCAACTCATCCGGCCTCAGCGCTCGGCCTTGATCAAACTTGTGGGCCACCCCGGCAATGGCCTTCGAGTCGTACGTCTGGTCCTCGTGTATCAGGAGGTACCCCGTCGCCGGCTTGTACCCGTACTCGGCCAGGAACCGGTCACGGCCCCAATCCTCGTACTCGGCTATGGCCTTGAGGACACCGTCTCGGCTGATCGCACCTTTGCGCATGTCGGAAGGGTAGACGTCGCCACTGACAACCCGTTAGACATCCTCTCTCCTTAACCACCACTCTCCCCAGCTCCCATCCCGTCCGCCGTCGACCCACACACCGTGGAGCGGGCGTGGTTCATGGCGTCCAGGTGGAGCGCGCCACTGTACGAACGACCTGGACGCCATGGGCCGCGTCTGCTCGGCTCTGCCTGGGTCGATGGTGGACGGGATGGGAACCCACCACGCTCGCCACAATGTGCCCGCAGTCGGGAACGGCGCCCCCTCCATCCCGGTGCCGGACGATCCCCCGCCGGAGGCTCGTTCTGACCGCAGCCTCGTTCAGGCGAGAGCAAACAACACCCATGGCAGCGTCCGCCGTCCGGCCGGTGCGGATTAGCGGGCCGCATGAACGCCCGCGCGTCTGGTCGCGTCGGTCCGCGTGCCGCCGCCACCACGATCCGGCCTCTTTCGGTAACACAAAGCGTCTTTGACCTGCACCGTTGGGGACCATCGTTAGTCCCTGTGCCCCGTGTTGGAATGTGGCCGCTGCGTGTGGCGACGGATGGGCGGCGACGTGCGCCGGTGGCGAAGACATGGAGGCCGCGCGGCGGCGACCGGCCGGCGCCGCCGCGTTGTGCGGCCCTCGGTTTGATCCGACCTACTGGTGTAGGCAACCGGGTGGAAAGGGGTGCGGCGTGGCCCCGTAAGCGGGGCGTTGAGGTCCGACCGCAGTTGGGTCTTTCCCCTCCCGAGGCCGGATCGTGGTGGCGGTGGCATGTGGGCCGTAAGCGGGCGTTGATGCGCTTGGGGCGGAGTGTGCGGCGGTCGGGTTGGCGGTGATCGATGAGCGCCGGTGACCGCCGGCCGAGCGAGCGCAGCGAGCCTTGATGAAGTAGAGAAAGTTCTATCGCACCGACGTCAGCCGCTTGCCGTCATGGCTCCGCACGTGAGGTCCCGCACCATCCAGGGCATCCAAGAATCGGACCGCGTAGACCTCGGACATGGACTCGGCCACCTCGAGATCGGGAAGAACCTCGCCGCCCTGGTGAAGGTACCCAAGCCGAGGCGCCGCCGGATCAAGCCGTGGTCCGCGGTCGAAGCTGGGGCAGTTCCTCGCGGACGGGGTGACTCGTGAGGATCCCCTCTTGGCTGCTTGGGTGCTCGTGCTGTGCCTCGGGCTCCGACGCGGGGAGGTGCTGGGCCTCACCTGGAAGTCCGTCGACTTCGAGGCAGGTGAACTGTACGTGGACCACCAGATCCAGCGGGCGGGGCGTCAGATCCTCCACCGTGAGACCAAGACGGAGGAGTCGGACGACTTCCTGCCGCTACCGGCGCTCTGCCTCAAAGCCCTCCGGATGCGGCGCGCTCAGCAGACCGGTGATCGGAAGGCGGCCGGTGATCTCTGGCAGGACAGTTACGGGCTGGTCTTCACGACGAAGTACGGCACGCCGATCGAGCCGGGGAACCTGACGCGGATGTTCGCTCTGCGAGCTCGCCGGGCCGGCCTCCGGGGCATTCCGCTGCGGAACACCCGGCACACCTGCAGCTCGCTCCTGGTCGCCCTCGGCGTCCACCCCAAGGTCGCTCAGCGCATCCTGCGGCACTCGCAGATCGCGATGACGATGGAGGTCTACGCCGAGGCGAGTGAGGAAGAGGTCCGCTCGGCCTTGGGCAAGCTCTCTGAGGCGATGGGTGGTACCGGCTGACCCGGTTGCTGTACTTCGCTGCTGTACGGCACGACAAAGCCCCCGTCCGGATTACCCGGCGGGGGCTTTGACCTGCTGTGCGCTCGGCAGGATTCGAACCTGCAACCTTCTGATCCGTAGTCAGATGCTCTATCCGTTAAGCTACGAGCGCTTGGCTTTCCGGCGGTTTTTCTTGCCGGTCGGCGTTGCGGGAACAACATTACATGACCTGCGCCGTGAGGCGAAATCCATTGCCCGCAGCGTCTCTGACCTGGGGAAACGCCCTTGTGGCGGGGGTTTCGGGGCTACTGGGGCCAGGGGGAGTCCTCGATGATCCGGACGAAGTCCGGGCGGGTGTAGCCCTCTTCGAAGCGGTCCAGGGCGTCGGCCTTCACATTGCCGAACGTGATCCGGGGGCGGTGGGCCAAGCCGGTGTGGACGGCGTGGAGGATCCGGCGGTTGAAGTCGGGGCGCGGGTGGGTGGCGACGATGGCCTCGCGGGTTTCCGTGGGGAGGGTGTCGCGGTCGATTTCGAGGACGCTGAGTTCGAGGATGCCGAGCTCGACGCCGGCTGTGACGCGCGCCACTTCCGTGGGCTTGTGGTGGGGGACCTCTGGGATGTGTGCAGGGCGATGCCCTCCCCCCCCGGACGAGGCGGGCATGGCCCTCGGGGCTTCCCGGCCAGTCGGTGCGCGGTCCGGCCCATCGCCGTCCGCCGGCGGACGGCGCCGCTCGGGCGGCCGCCAGGCGTGCGCACCTCCGTCGACGTGGCCGGGCGGAGGTGCCGGCGGTGTGACCGGTGTGATCCGCGGCGGGGCCGGTCGGGTGGCCGGGCCGGGCGGCACGGGATGCGGGGGGCGTGGGGCCGGGCGGCACGGGATGCGGAAGGCGTGGGAGCGGGCAGCACCGACACCGAGGTTTGGGCAGGACGCCAGGCCTGGCGCCGCCACCGGATCACCGGGCTGGCGCCGGCCGCCGGATCACCGGGCAGCTCCGCCAGCCGCCCCCGCCACCGGATGCCCACACCACCCAGCCGCCGCCGGGCCTCCGCGCCACCACCGGGCGCCCGCACCGCCCACCCAGCCGCCCGACCGCTGCCCCGCCTCCAGCAAGCGACCAGATGGCGCACACCCGCAGAAGCCCGGAAAAGCGTTCAGGCCCCGGTCTGGTGAAGACCGGGGCCTGAACGAAGAGGAGCGGAGGCGGAGGGATTTGAACCCTCGATGGGGGGTAAACCCCAAACCGCATTAGCAGTGCGGCGCCATAGACCGGACTAGGCGACGCCTCCACACACCCCACGCGCGCATGCACGCTGTGGCGTGTCCAGATAATGGCACAGCCCCAAGGGCTGTCACCAATCGCCCCCTACGGTACTAGGCGCGTGGGCCACCCGGCAAAGACGTTCCTGCAGCGCAACGTCGGGGGCGGCGGCGCGTTAGAGGTGTCGGGGCCGCGACGGCTGCGTTGTCGTGCGCCCCCGGCGTGTACGTACCGCGTACCGCCCCGCACTCGCCTCTGGAGCCTGTGATGCCGTACCGCCGGACGTCGTCCCTCTTCACCGCGGCCGCCACCGCCACCACCGCCACCACCAAGGCCGTGGCCCGCCTCTCCGCCACCGCTGCCACCTCCGCCAGCACCGCCGTCCCCCGCCTCTCCGCCACCTCCGCCACCTTCGCCGCCGTGTCCGTCCTCTCCGCCGCCACCGCGCTGGCCCTGGCGGCGCCCGCCGCGTCGGCCGCCCCGATCCCGCTGCCGCACGTCCGGTCCGGGGACGGCATCACCGGCGTCGGCCACCACGCCCCGGCCGCCCAACCCGGCTCAGCAGGCCGCCACGCCCCCGTCGCACAGCCCACCCCGGCAAGCCACCACACCCCCGCCACACAGCCCGCCCCCGCAGGCAACGACGCCCCGGCCGGCCAGCGCGGCCCCGCCGGGCAGCCCGTCCCCGCAACCCAGCCCGTCCCCGTCGGCCACCGCCCACCGACCGGCCAGGGCGTCCCGGCTCCGGATCTCTCCTCCGTCGATCACCTCACGCTCACCGTCCGCGGCACCGGCTCGGCGGCCACCGATGGCACCTTCGAGCTGTACTGCCACCCCGCGCGCGGCAACCACCCCCAGGCCAAGAAGGCATGCAAGAAGCTGGACGGGATGACGCGGTGGGGCCGGGACCCCTTCGCGCCCGTGCCGCAGGGGGTGAACTGCACGATGATTTACGGCGGCCCGGCCACCGCCCATGTCAGCGGGACCTGGGCGGGGCGCCCCGTCAACGCGGATTTCCGACGCACCAATGGGTGTGAGATCAGCCGCTGGAGCACCTTCGAACCCCTGCTCCCGTCGACCAGTTCATGACCCGGTTCATGCCGTAGTAGCGGGCCAGGTCAGGACGATGGGGCACATGTCGGGCGTGCGGTGAGTCGCACAGGGCCGTGGCATTACCTCCTCGTCATCCGCCTCCGCGTCCCGGGCAAGTGCCCGTAGACTCCATTCCAGCGACCTGCCACGGTGGGTCGGCAAGGTGCGGTAACAGGGAGGAAGCGTCGTCGTGAGCAGCAGGCCATCCCGAGGCGCTGCTCGCCTCGCAGCCATACTCGACGCCCTCCCCGACGCGCTGTTGCTCGTCAACTGCAACGGCACGGTCGTCAACGCCAACACCATCGCGCTGGAGACCTTCGAGGCGCCGGGCACGGCCCTGGTGGGGCGCGGGCTGCTCGATCTGCTGCCGTCCTTCGACTCCAAGCGCATCCCGGGGTCCATGCGGCGCCGGGACGAGGAGACGGCAGAGGGCCGGACGAAGCCGACGCGGATGGTCGCGCGGCGTACGGACGGGACCGAGCTGCTGGTCGAGGTGACCAGCGCCAACCTGGAGGACGGGCGCACCCCGTACGAGTCGGCCTTCGAGGCCGCGTATGCCGATCACCGCAATGGCTATACGGGCAATGAGCTGCTGATGCTCGTCGTCCGGGATCTGACCGGGACGCTGGACACCGAGACCGAGCTGGCCCGCCAGCAGCGGCAGACCGAGATGATTCTGCGGGCCGCGGCCGAGGGCGTGGTCGGGGTCGACGCCGAGGGCAAGGTCGTGCTCGTCAATCCGTCCGCGGCGCAGATCCTGGGGTTCCGGGCGAGCGAGCTGGGCGGCAAGGAGCTGCATCCGCTGATCCACCACTCGCGGGCGGACGGCTCGCCGCTGCCGTGGGAGGACACCCCGCTGGCCGACACGCTCAAGTCGGGGCGCAAGCACCGGGTGCGCGGGCAGGCGCTGTGGGCGAAGGACGGACGGGCGGTGTCCGTCGATCTGACGACGGCGCCGGTGCGGGACGGCGATCAGCTCGTCGGCGCGGTGATGACCTTCACCGACCGCCGGGCCTTCGACGCGCTGGCGGCCCGGCACACCCAGCTGCTGGCCGTCCTCGACCAGGCGCTGCGCGGGCCGCTGGAGGAGCTGAAGGGCGAGCTGGGCACGCTCGCTTCCGACCCGGCGGGCCAGCTCTGGCCCGAGGCGAACCAGATCCTGCACCACCTCGCGGCCGGGCACGCCCGGATGACGACGCTGGTGGACAACGTGCTGAGCTATCAGCGGCTGGACGCCGGCAAGGAGAAGCTCAACCGCACGAAGGTTTCGCTGGACGGTGTCGTCGCGGCGGGTGTGGAGGGCGCGATCGAGCTGATCGGTCCGGGCCGGGCGCAGTTCGCGGTGCATGCGCCGCCGATAGAGGCGACGGTCGACGCGGAGCGGATCGCTCAGGCGCTGTCGCATCTGATCGCGGATGTCGCGGGCGTGGACTCGACGGGCCGGATGCCGGCCGGTGAGGCCGCCGCGGGCGGGCGTTCGGGGCCGGTCCCCGGCGATTCGACGATCGTGGTGGCGGCGGCCAAGCGCGGTGATGTCGTACGGATCGAGGTGCGCGGCCCGTTCGGTGGCGGCGACCCGGTCCATGAGCCGATCGTCCGCGGCATCGTGCGGCAGCACGGCGGGCTGATGCAGACGCATGAGGTGCCCGGTGGCGGGCCCGGCGCGGGCGGCAGCTCGTATGTGCTGGAGCTGCCGGTGGCGGCGGACGGCACGTCCCCGGACGGTGCGACGGCCGGGGCGGACGCGCCGACCGGCAATGAGACCACCGTGATGCCGGTACCGGCGGCGCGTGCGCGCGGCACCCAGGGCAACGCGGCGGACCCGGGCAGCGATGCCCAGGGGCCGGACGACGAGGGACACGAGGGCGGCGAGGGGCCCTCCGGCGGTGACGGCGGAGGGGGCGGTACCGGCGGGTCCGGTGAGCCGCTCGGCGGCGGTGGTGGCGAGCACGGCGCGGCGGTGCCGGATCAGGCGGGCGGGGCCCAGCCGACCGGCCGGCGGCGGGCGCGGCACTCGGGCGCGGAGCAGGGCGGGCATCCGGGCGGCCCGGATGCCGGTGTTCCGCACGGTGCCGCCGGCGAGGGCACGCAGGGTGCGGCGGGCCCGGGTGCGGTGGACGGCGGCACCCAGGGGGCGCACCCCCAGCACGGTGACGCCGCACGCGGTACCCAGGGCGGCCCGGCCACGGACGGCAGGGGCCTGCCGCCCGGTATGGCGGGGGCCGAGGCCGTACCCCCGACGGGACGGCGCCGGGCCCGGCAGGGGGCCTCGGAGGGCGGCGGACTGCCCGCGCTCCCCTCAGGGGCGAGCGGGGCTCCGGAGCAGCAGCCTGTCCCCGCGGCGGGGACACAGGGCCGGGGACCGGCGGCCGGTCCGCAGGGGCCCGCGACGCCGTCGGCCAATGGGCCGGTGCCGGCCTCCGCGTCGGCCCCCGCTCCGGCGAACCCGCAGATTCCAGGTCAGAGCCCGGCTCCGGAGCAGACTCCGGCTCCGGGCCGGCCGCATGTTCCGGGGCAGGCCGCTGCCCCCGGCCAGGCGCCGGCCCCGGGGCCGCAGGGTCTCGGCCCCGTCCAGACGGGCGGCCGGCGGGCCCGCCGGGCGCTGGCCGAGGCGCCCGAGCGGACCGCCCCGGGTGAGCGGGACCGGGCGACGGCGGCCTCCGGGGCGCAGCAGTCCGCCGGTCCGCGTACCGCTTTCGCGCTGCCGCCCGCCGCCGCGGACCGGACCCCGGAGTCGTCGGTGCCGGCGCTGTCCGCGACCGCCGACCAGGTGCCCGCGCAGTCGGCCGGTCCGCAGGAGGCCGCCGGTACGGGACGCCGTCGGGCGCGTCGGCCGGTGGCCGGTGGCCCGGAGGCGGCGGCGATGCCCGCCGGGCAGCCGGGGTACGAACTCGAAGCGGCCGCCACCTCCGGTGCGCCGCAAGGGGAGTGGGACGCCGAGCCGACCGGCAGACGGCGGGCCAGACGGGCCGCGGCCGAGGAGCGCGCGGCGGCCGCGATGGCCGATTCCGAGTCGTCCGGCACCTTCGTCGCGGGCCCGGAGGGGCTCGTGGCGCAGCCCACCGAACCGGCCGAGGCGACGGGCACGGCCGGCGGCACGGCGCCCGGGATCGTCTCCGCGCCGGACGCCGGTGCACCCCAGGCGCCCGCCGCGCCGCAGCCGTCCCCCGCTCCCGTCGCACCTCAAGAACCCCAGAGCCCCCAGGCCCCCACCGGCCGTCGGCGGGGCCGCCCCAGCCCCGCCGAAGAGGCCGCGGGCCCGCCGCCCGTGCCTCCGCAGGACCGGCCCGCCGCCGCGGCGCACCGTCAGCCGCTGCCGCCGGCCGCCGAGGACGACGGGTATGCCGCGGGGCACTCCCAGGGGCGGGCGTTCAGCGTGCGGACGCTCGGTCAGGGGGTGCCGTTCGCCCAGCAGATCGCCGATCAGCAGCGCCCGCCGGTGCCGCCCGGCAGCACCCCGCCCGGCGGTACGTCCGCGGGTTCGGGCCGCCGCCGTAAGCTCGCCGCGCCCCCGCAGGAGGGGCAGCGCGCGACGGCCGACGGGTCCGCGCCCGGCGAGGCGCGTCCGCACCCCCATGCACCGCAGCCGCAGCCCAAGCAGCAGGCCCCGGCCCCGCCGCAGTCCCCGCCCCAGCCCCAGCCGCATCTGATGGATGCCAGCGAGGGCCGGGCCTTTGCGATCTCCGCGCCCGACGAGGGCAGCGAGGGCCCCGAGCCGCTGGACGGCCCGAACGGCGCCATAGAGGTGATGGACCGTCAGCCGATGCCGATGGACGACGAGCTGCCGCCGGAGCCGCTGGACAATCCGCGCCGGCTGCTGGTCTGGCCGGCGCCGGATGTCGCCACTCAACAGGCGCTGAGCGACCGTGGCTACCGCCCGGTGATCGTCAACTCCCGCGAGGAGGTGGACGCCCAGATCGCCGCGTACCCGGCGGCGCTGTTCGTCGACCCGCTGACGGGGCCGATCACCCGCACCGCGCTGCAGTCGCTGCGCCAGGCGGCGGGCGCGGCCGAGGTCCCGGTGCTGGTCACCGCCGGTCTGGGGCAGGCCACCCGGGAGGCCGCGTACGGCGCCGACCCGGCCGTGCTCCTCAAGGCGCTGGCCCCGCGCGACAGTGAGCAGCACCCGGCGCGGGTGCTGCTGATCGAGCAGAACGACGACATCGCGGGCGCCCTGACCATGTCGCTGGAGCGGCGGGGGATGCAGGTCGCACGGGCCGGCGGGGACACCGACGCGGTCACCCTCGCGACGCAGATGCGGCCGAATCTGGTCGTGATGGATCTGATGCAGGTGCGGCGCCGCCGGGCCGGCATCGTTGACTGGCTGCGCGCCAACGGGCTGCTCGACCACACACCGCTGGTCGTCTACACCTCCGCCGACATGGACCCGGCGCAGCTGCCCCGGCTGGCGGCCGGCGAGACGGTGCTCTTCCTGGCGGAGCGCTCCACGAGCGCCGAGGTGCAGGCCCGGATCGTCGACCTGCTCGCCAAGATCGGCACCAACTGACCCGTGGTGGAGCCCGGATGCCGGGCCCCACCACGGGATGTCCTACGCCAGCAGCGTCACATCCAGCTCGCCCTCCGCGTACTGCTTGCGGAGCACCTTCTTGTCGAACTTGCCCACGCTCGTCTTGGGCACCGCCGGGATCACCGCCCACCGCTCCGGCAGCTGCCAGCGGGCGATCCGCTCGCCGAGGAACGCCTTCAGCTCCTCGTAGCCGATGGTCGCGCCCTGGTTGAGCACCACCGTCGCCAGCGGCCGCTCGCCCCACTTGTCGTCCGGTACGGCGACCACCGCGGCCTCCGCGACATGCGGGTGCGCCATCAGATGGTTCTCCAGCTCGACCGAGGAGATCCATTCGCCGCCGGACTTGATGACGTCCTTGGCGCGGTCGGTCAGCGTGAGGTAGCCGTTCGGGGTGATGGTGCCGACGTCGCCGGTGCGCAGCCAGCCGTCGGGGCTGAACTTGTCCTCGGGGCGCAGCGGTTCGCCCTGTGCGCCGCCGTAGTAGGCGCCCGCGATCCACGGGCCGCGGACCTCCAGCTCGCCCGCGGCCCGGCCGTCGCACGGGAGGTGCTCGCCGTTGGGGCCGATCAGCCGCGCCTCGACGGAGGCGGGGAAACGGCCCTGGGTGGCGCGGTAGGTCCACTCCTCGTCGCCGCTGACGCCGGCCGGCGGGTGGGCGACGCTGCCGAGCGGGGAGGTCTCGGTCATGCCCCAGGCGTGCACGACGCGGATGCCGTGCCGCTCCTCGAAGCCGCGCATCAGAGCGGGCGGGCAGGCGGAGCCGCCGATGACGACCGTGTGCAGACACGCGACATCCCGCTGCTTGGCGTCCAGTTCGGCGAGCAGGCCCTGCCAGATGGTGGGTACGGCGGCGCCGATGGTGGGGCGCAGGGTCTCGATCATCTCGGCGAGCGGCGCGGGCTGCAGGAAGCGGTCCGGCATCAGCAGCGAGGCACCGGCCATGAAGGCGGCGTGCGGCAGGCCCCAGGCGTTGACGTGGAACATCGGCACGACCGGCAGGGTGAGGTCGCGTGAGCTGAGCGCGAACGCCTCGGCGGTGTTGACCTGCATCGAGTGCAGGTAGAGCGAGCGGTGGCTGTAGAGGACGCCCTTGGGGTCGCCGGTGGTCCCGGAGGTGTAACAGAGCGCGGCGGCCTCCCGCTCGTCGATCTCCGGCCAGGTGTAGCTCTCCGGGCGTTCGGCGATCAGCGCTTCGTAGTCGTGCACCCGGGCCTGCGCGCCGCCGAGGACCGACAGGTCGCCGGGGCCCACGACGACGATGTGGCGGAGCTTCGGCAGCTGCGGGAGCAACGGGGCGAGCAGCGGCAGCAGGGTGCCGTTGACGAGCACGACCCGGTCCTCGGCGTGGTTGATGATCCACACCAGCTGCTCGGCGGGCAGCCGCAGATTGAGCGTGTGCAGCACCGCCCCCATGGAGGGGATCGCGAGATAGGCCTCCATGTGCTCCGCGTTGTTCCACATGAGCGTGCCGACCCGCTCCTCGTCGGCCACGGACAGCTCGTCGCGCAGCGCATGGGCCAGCTGCGCGGCCCGGCGGCCGATCTCGGCGAAGGTGCGCCGGTGCGGATCCCCCTCGGTCCAGGTGATGACCTGCGATTCCCCGTGAACCGTCGACCCGTGGGCCAGGATTCGCGAGACGGTGAGCGGTACGTCCTGCATCGTGCTGAGCACCGGGTGCCTCCGCTTTATACGGGCGGGTAATGGTGCTGAGATTGTCAACGCATACCACGCGGTATGTCACGCCCCCAGAGGTGTGTTCTTGCCCGCTCATGGCCGCATATGGGCTGAGCGGGGCCGGGGCGGGACCGGGTCCCGGGGTCGGGGGCTGCCGCCGGGCTATCCGCCCGTACGGTCGATACGGACGGCCAGCCCGTCGAGCACCCGCTGAAGGCCGTAGGCGAATTTGGCGTCGCGCGTCTCGCGGGGGTCCTTTTCCCGTAGGGCGGCGTACTGCTCCTGCAATTGGGGGTGCCCCTGGGCGGCCTCCTCGGCGGCCGGCAACAGGCGCTCCATCCACTCCTGTTCGCTCTCGCCGCCGCGGGCGAGCAGCGTCAGCCAGGCGGCCTCGCTGACGGCCATGCCGATGACGTACGCGGTCAGGGTGCTCACGGCGGCATCGGCCTCGTCCGCGGGGAAGCCCGCCGTGCGGAACATGCCGACCATGGCCTCGGAGATCCGCATCATGTTCGGCCCGAGGTACGCCGCGCCCACGCCGCCGAGCACGGACGCCATCCACGGGTGCCGCAGCATCGCCGCCCGCAGGCTGTCGGCGCAGCCGCCGGCGGCACCGCGCCAGCCCTCCCGGCCCTCGGCGTCCGGCACCTCGATCTCGCCGTAGACCTCGTCCACGACCAGTTCGATCAGCTCGTCCTTGTTGGTCACGTGGGAGTAGAAGGACGTGGCCCCGGCATTCAGACGGGTGCCGAGGCGCCGCAGGCTCAGGGCGTCGATGCCCTCCTCGTCGAGCAGCCGGACGGCCTCCGCCACGATCTGGCTCCGGCTGAGCGCGGGCTGCTCCCGCTTGCGGCGCTGCGGGCGCGTCCACACCGACGGGATCGGCTGCTTCTTGTCGACCGGCATCCGGCCTCCTCTCCTCGGCGGACACCCTAGCTCCAGGTCGTACATCGTGCGTGCTTGCGCACAGCGCTCGGAAGTCCGTACAGTGTTCGGAGTGACGCACAGCGTTCGAGCGTGCCTCGTCCGAAACCATGGAGACGCCCATGTCCAGGTACCTGAAGCAGGAAGCGGCCAAGGCCGGAAGTCCGCTGCGCGGTGCGGGAGTTGACGTCCCGGCGTTCGACTCCGCCCGCTGGCAGACGCGGCTCGACGAGCTCCTGGCGGCGCATCATGTGCCGGGCGCCGCCCTGGCCGTGGTCTCCAACGGCGCGGTTCACGAACTCGCGAGCGGTGTGCTGCACACCGGGACGAGGGTGGCGGTGACACCGGACTCGGTGTTCCAGATCGGCTCGATCAGCAAGGGCTACACCGCCACCCTCGTGGTGCTGCTCGCCCACGCCGGAAAGCTGGACCTGGACGCGCCGGTCACGGACGTCCTGCCGGACTTCGCCGTCGCCGACGCGGAGGCCACGAAGACCGTCACGCCCCGGCAGTTGCTCAACCACACCAGCGGTATCGAGGGCGACTTCGTGAGTGACACCGGTCGCGGCGACGACTGCCTGGCGCGCTATGCGGAGGGCGTCAGGGACGTGGGCCTGACCAACCCGCCCGGCGCAACGATGTCGTACTCCAGCACCGCGTACAACATCCTCGGCCGGATCGTCGAGGTGGTGACGGGGCAAACCTGGGACGAGGCGCTCAAGGAGATGCTCTGTGTCCCGCTCGGCCTCGCGCACACGATGACGCTGCCCGAGGAGGTGCTGCGGTTCCGTGCGGCGATGGGACACATGGGCGAGCCGGGCGAGGACCCGGTCCCCACCCCGTTGTGGAACATGCTGCCCCGCTCGGCGGGTCCGTACGGCGGGATCTGTGCCACGGCGGGCGACGTCGCGCGGTTCGCCCGGCTCTTCGTCGACGGCGGCAGGACGCCGGACGGGAGCCAGGTGCTCGCGGCCGAGGCCGTCGAGGCGATGCTCCGGCGCGAGGTCGAGATGCCCGACCAGTGGTACCTCGGCGCCCATTGGGGCCTGGGCTGGGGCCTGTTCGAGTGGGACGGGGTGCGCGGATTTGGCCATGACGGCAGCACCTTCGGGCAGCTGGCCTATCTGCGCGCCCTCCCGGAGGCAGGGATCGCCGTCGCCCTGCTGACCAACGGCGGGGCCGCCGCGCCGAAGGTCTTCGAGACGCTCTGCCGTGAACTGACCGCCGAGCTCGCCGGGGTGGGCATGCCGGAGTTCGGGCCGGCAACGGAGGAACCAGCCATGGACCCGGCGCTGTTCGTCGGCAGCTACCGCCGCGAGGGCTTCCTGATGACCGTCACCGACCGGCCCGCCGGGGAGGGGGTGCTGCGGATGAAGTACGAGGGCGCCGACGGCCTGAAGGACACCTTCGAGCCGCTCTTCTGGAACCTCGTCCCGGTCTCGGACACCCCGTCGAAGACGGTGTTCGCCGGGCGCCGCAACGACAAGGACGGCTGGATACCGGTGGTGTTCTACGCCCTGGCGGACGGCTCCCGGTATGTGCACTTCGGGGTACGGGCCACGGCCAAGTCCAGCTGAGCCGCCGCCCCGGCCCGGGACACGGACGGCCGCGAACGGCTGGGGGCGCCCCGCGCCCCGCACCCCCGCACTCCGCACCTCGGGCAGTGCGCCTGCCTCGCCGCATTCCCAGCACCACCGCCCCACCGGATTCCCAGCACCACCGCCTCGCCGGATTCCCGGCACCACCGCCCCACCGGATTCCCGGCACCGCCGCCCCGCCAGGAAAGCCGTCCCCCGTTCTCCCAGGTCAATTGTTCTCCCAGGTCAAAGCACGAGCAGCCGTCGTTCACCCGGAGGGATGGCCCTTACGGCACGTTGCTTGTGCCGTATCCGGACGGAGCAGCACGCTGACGATCATCCGGTTTCCCGGTTCCTCTCCTGACAGGAGCGTCATATGCGCCCCCACCTCGGTCGTTGCCTCGTCATTGCCGCCCTGGGCGGTGTCAGCGTCCTCGCCTGCGGCACCGCTCAGGCGGCGCCCACCGCCGCACCGGCCCCCCGGGCCTCCGGCGACGGCCCCTCCCTCGGCCGCCCGCTGTTCGGCGGGCAGTTCGACCCCGTCGGCGGGCTGGGCGGCGGCGTGATCTCCGGTGGCGGAAGGCCGGTGGCCACCCAGGCCGGCGGCGGGATCTGATGCCACGGCGCTGACCGCCGGACACCGGCGGCCCGGCCGGCTGCTCACGGGCGCCGATCGGCCACCGGGGTCACCGCCTGGAGGACCAGCACCGACAGATCGTCCTCGACCGGGCCGGTACCGAAGTCGTGCGCGGCACGCCGTACGTGCTCGGCAAGGGCCTTGGCTCCCAGCCCCATACCGTCCCGCACCACCTCGATCAGACCGTCGTTGTCGTCCAACTGCCAGTTCCCGCAACGGCGTTCGGTGACACCGTCGGTCACGCACAGCAGCGTCTCGCCCGGGGCCAGGGCGAAGGAGCTGGCCTGGAATTCGGTGCCCTCGTCGATGCCGAGCAGCATCTGGGGTTCGGAGGCCGCCTCGACGGTGCCGTCGACGAACATGTGCAGCGGCGGCGGATGGCCGGCGGTGGCGACCGTGCAGCGGGCCCCGGGTGCGCCCGGATCGACCTCCAGCTCGCCGTAGAGCAGGCTCAGGAAGCGGGAGCTGGCCTGTTCGCCGCCCAGTTCCACCGCCTCCGCGCTCTCCTCGGCCATGGCCAGGTTCAGCCTGCCGAGCACCGACTCGACGCCATGGCCCTCGCGGGCCAGCAGCCGCACCAGGTGGCGGGCCAGACCGGTGACGGACATCGCCTCCGGGTCCTTGCCCTGTACGTCCCCGAGCAGGAAGCACCAGCGGCGGTCGCCCATCGGGAAGACGTCGTAGAAGTCGCCGCCGACGGTCTGGCCCTCACCGTGCGGCTCGTAGACGATCGCCGTGTCGACGCCGGGGATGCTGGCGAGCGTCGCGGGCAGCTGCCGTCGCTGGAGCGCCAGGCTGATCGTGGTCTGCCGGGTGTACTGCCGGGCGGTGTACACGGCCTGTGCGACCCGGCGCGCCACATCCTCGACCATCCGCACCACGGTGTCGGTCATCTGGAGGTGTCCCGCCCGGCCGAGCAGCAGCATCCCCTGGTCGGTGTCCCGGGCGACCAGGGGGAAGGCCAGCGCGGACCCGCCCGAGGAGGTCGCGCCGGCGCACTCCGGCCAGGGCCAGGGGGTACCGGCGGTGCGGATGAGGTCGGAAGGCGGGTCCAGCTCCAGGTCGGCGCGGAGCGGGGCGATCCGCCGCTCATCGACATGCCAGACCCGGGACAGCTGCATGCTGCCGCCTTCGGTGGTCAGCCAGATCGCGCACCAGTCGGCGAGCCGGGGCACCAGCAGCTGGGCGGCGAGCGCGGTGACCATGTCCTGGTCGAGCTGCCCGGCCAGCAGTTCGCTGGTCTCGGCGAGGAAAGACGGGCCGCCCCGGTCCGCCCACTCGGCGGCGTATCCGTGCGGGCGGCCGCGCGGGGCAGCGGGCTGGGCCGGACGCACCGGAGGCTCCGCGGCCCGTGCCTCGGGCCGGAACGTGGAGGCGATCGTTCCGGGCTCGCCCTCGGTGGACTCCAGCCGGAACCACACGGTCTTCACCGACTTGCGGTAGGTCACGCCCCACGACTCCGCCAGCGCGCTCACCAGCTGCAGGCCGTATCCCGGCTCTCCGGTGCGGGCGTCCACCCCACCGCGTACGCGCCGGGCGGGGTGGCGGTCGGAGACCTCCATCACCAGGCCCAGCCTGGCCGGGCGGCGCTCCCCGTCGCCGTCGGGGGACGCCTGGTCGTGCTCCAGCCGGCAGGTCACATCGATCTCGGTACCGGCGTACATCACGGCATTGGTGACCAGCTCGCTGGTGAGCAGGACGGCGTCGTGGATGAGCTCCGCGTTGATCGCCGCCGAGCCGGGCCCTGCCGTGGCGGGTGGTGCCGCCGCCCGTTCGGTGAGCAGCGCGCGCACGAATTTCCGGGCGCCGGCGGCCGCGAGCTGGTTCGCGGGCAGCCCTTTCCGGGACACGGTTTCCGTCGTGGGCGGGGAGGACAGCGCTACCACTGCGCCCCCTGGATATGCCGGGAAAAAGTAATTACGAGCGCTTTATACTATGTCATACCTGCCCAAATGGATCACTCTGCCCGACTGGATTTCCCCACATCGATCACTGGGGGATGGTGTGCCATGGCGCTCGACCCGGCCCGGCCCGAGTCTGCTTCTTCACCCCCGGAGCCTCCCGAGCCCGCTCAGCCCTCCAAGCCCTCCGCTCCGTCCGAGCCGTCGTCCGAGCCGTCCGAGCCCACCGCGTCCGTCCAGCCCGTTCAGCCCGCCGCACCCCCGCCCGACGGACAGTGGGTACGGACGAGTGCGCTGCGGCCGCTGCTCGCGGCGATGAACGCGGTGCGCGACGGGGATTTCACCGCGCATGTGGAGAGCCTGCCGGACGGCGGCTCCACCGACGGTGTGCTGGCCGACATGGCCGGCGTCTTCAACCAGATCACCGCCCGCAACGCCCATCTCGCCTCCGAGCTGCAACGCGTCCGCAGCGAGATCATCCGGCAGGGCCGACTGGACGAGCGGATCTCCGCGAGCCCCGGCCAGGGGACCTGGACATCGAACATCGACGCGGCCAACACCGTGCTCGAAGCGCTGGTGGTACCGCTCGCCAAGGCCACCCGGGTGCTGGACGCGGTGGCCGACGGCGATCTGACCCAGCGGGTCGATCTGCACGACGGCAACCGCCAGCTCCGCGGCGATCTCCGCCGCCTGGGCAACGGCGTCAACCGCATGGTCGACCAGCTGTCCCTGTTCACCGGCGAGGTCACCCGCGTCGCCCGCGAGGTCGGCACCGAAGGCCGGCTGGGCGGCCGGGCCAAGGTCCAGGGGCTCTCCGGGGACTGGCTCCATGTGACCGAGGCCGTCAACACCATGGCGTCCCGGCTGACCGCGCAGGTGCGGGACATCGCCGTGGTCACCACCGCGGTGGCCACCGGCGACCTGACCCAGCAGGTGACGGTCGAGGCGACCGGTGAGCTGCTGGAGCTGAAGCTCACCGTCAACAAGATGGTGGACCAGCTGCGGGCGTTCGCCGACGAGGTCACCCGCGTCGCCCGCGAGGTCGGCACCGAAGGCCAGCTGGGCGGCCGGGCGCAGGTCAGAGGCGTCTCCGGGGTCTGGAAGGACCTCACCGACAACGTCAACTTCATGGCGTCCAACCTGACCTGGCAGGTCCGCAACATCGCCCAGGTGACCACGGCCGTGGCCAACGGCGACCTGAGCCAGAAGATCACCGTGGACGCCCGGGGCGAGATCCTCGAACTGAAGTCGACGATCAACACGATGGTCGACCAGCTTTCCGCCTTCGCCGACGAGGTCACCCGCGTCGCCCGCGAGGTCGGCACCGAAGGCCGGCTGGGTGGCCGGGCGCAGGTCAGAGGCGTCTCCGGGGTCTGGAAGGACCTCACCGAGAGCGTCAACTTCATGGCCGACAACCTGACGTCCCAGGTCCGCAACATCGCACTGGTCGCCACCGCCGTCGCGGAGGGCGACCTCGGCAAGACGATCACCGTCGAGGCCAAGGGCGAGATCCTGGAGCTGAAGTCGACGATCAACACGATGGTCGACCAGCTTTCCGCCTTCGCCGACGAGGTCACCCGCGTCGCCCGCGAGGTCGGCACCGAAGGGAACCTGGGCGGTCAGGCTCAGGTCAGGGACGTATCCGGGGTCTGGAAGGACCTCACCGACAACGTCAACTTCATGGCGCTCAACCTGACCTCACAGGTCCGCAACATCGCCCAGGTGACCACGGCCGTGGCCAACGGCGATCTGTCCAAGAAGATCGATGTCGACGCCCGCGGCGAGATCCTGGAGCTGAAGGAGACCGTCAACACGATGGTCCAGCAGCTGCGGGCCTTCGCGGACGAGGTCACCAGGGTCGCCCGCGAGGTCGGCACCGAGGGCCGGCTGGGCGGCCGGGCGCAGGTCCATGGCGTCTCCGGCGTCTGGAAGAACCTCACCGACAACGTCAACTTCATGGCGGACAACCTGACCTCCCAGGTCCGCAACATCGCCCAGGTCGCCACCGCCGTGGCCAAGGGCGATCTGTCCAAGAAGATCGACGTCGACGCCCGCGGCGAGATCCTGGAGCTGAAGACGACGATCAACACGATGGTCGACACCCTCTCCTCGTTCTCGTCCGAGGTGACCCGGGTGGCCCGCGAGGTCGGCAGCGAGGGCCAGCTCGGCGGTCAGGCCCGGGTCGAGGGCGTCTACGGCACCTGGAAGCGGCTGACCACCAGCGTCAACGAGCTGGCGCTGAACCTGACAACGCAGGTCCGGGCGATCGCCGAGGTGGCCAGCGCGGTCACCCAGGGCGATATGTCCGGCTCGATCACCGTGGACGCCCAGGGCGAGGTCGCCGCCCTGAAGAACAACGTCAACCTGATGGTCGCCAACCTCCGCGAGACCACCCGCGCCAAGGACTGGCTGGAGTCCAACCTGGCCCGTATCGCCAGCCTGATGCAGGGCCACCGCGACCTGGTCGAGGTCGCGGATCTGATCCTGCGCGAGCTGACCCCGCTGGTGAACGCGCAGTTCGGCGCGTTCTTCCTGGCCGAAGCGGGCGCCGAGCCGGGTGAGGGCCTGGAGCTGATCGCCGGTTACGGCACCGGCCAGCCCGAAGGCCGCCGTTCCCTGCCGCGGCTGCGGCTGGGCACCCCCGGCTGGGGCCTGATCACCCAGGCCGCCATGGAGAAGAAGCGCATCGTCGTCGAGGCCGTGCCGCCGGACTACATCACCATCAGCTCCGGACTCGGCGCCGCGGCCCCGGCCAGCATCGTCATCCTGCCGATCCTCTTCGAGGACCAGGTGCTGGGCGTCATCGAGCTGGCCTCGTTCAGCCGCTTCAGCGACGTCCACCTCGCCTTCATCGACCAGTTCGTGAACACCATCGGCGTCTCGATCAACACCATCATCGCCAACTCCCGAACGGAATCCCTGCTTTCGGAATCCCAGCGGCTGACCGCCGAGCTCCGTCAGCGCTCCGACGAACTCCAGCTGACGAACGCCGAGCTGGAGGAGAAGGCGGCCCTGCTCGCGACCTCCTCCCAGTACAAGTCGGAATTCCTGGCGAACATGTCGCACGAGCTGCGCACCCCGCTGAATTCCCTGCTGGTGCTCTCCCGGCTGCTCGCCGACAACCCCGACGGCCGGCTCTCCCCGCAGGAGGTGGAGTTCGCCGTCACCATCCACCGCGCGGGCTCCGACCTGCTCCAGCTCATCAACGACATCCTGGACCTGTCGAAGATCGAGGCCGGCCGGATGGACGTCCACCCCAAGACCCTGCCGCTGATCAAACTGCTCGACTACGTCCGCGCCACCTTCCGGCCCCTCACCGTCGACCGCGGCCTCACCTTCGACGTCACGGTCGGCGAAAACGTCCCCAAGGAACTCTTCTCCGACGAACAACGCCTCCAGCAGATCCTCCGCAACCTCCTGTCCAACGCGGTGAAGTTCACCTCCACCGGCGGGGTGGAACTCATCGTCCAGCGGGTACCGGGCACGGATTTCGAAGAGGAATCCCTCCGCACCGCCGACGATGTCATCGCCCTCTCCGTCAAGGACACCGGCATCGGCATCTCACCGGAGAAACTCGACGGCATCTTCGAGGCGTTCCAGCAGTCCGACGGCACCACCAACCGCAAATACGGCGGCACCGGCCTCGGCCTCTCCATCAGCCGCGATATGGCCGCACTGCTCGGCGGCCGGATCATCGCCGAGAGCGAGCCGGGCGTCGGCTCGACCTTCACCCTGTATGTGCCCGCGCGCTACACCGGCCCCTTCCCCGCACCGAGCCCGACCGCCGCCACCCGCCCCGCGGACAGCACCGCACAGTCCGGTCCCGTCCTGGCCGAACAGCTCACGGCCAAGCCCGCACCCCAGCAGAGCACACCGGCCGGTGACCTCTTCCCCGCCCCGGCGGAGCGGGAGCTGACCCCTGCCGCGGGCGAGCACTCCGCCGACGGCACCGCCGTCACCTGGCCCGAAACCACCCGCCTCAAGGACTGGCTCAGCGGACGCGCCGGCGAGGTGCTCGCCAAGCGCCGCATCCTCATCGTCGACGACGACATCCGCAATGTCTTCGCGCTCACACACGTATTGGGCCGGGTCGGCATCAGCGTGAAGTACGCCGAGAACGGCCGCGAGGGCCTGGAAGTGCTCGACCGGACACCCGATGTCTCGCTGGTACTGATGGACATCATGATGCCCGAAATGGATGGTTACGAGATGATCAAGGCGATCCGTCACGCACCTCGATTCGCGGAGCTGCCGGTCATCGCGCTCACCGCGAAGGCCATGCCGGGCGACCGCGAAAAGGCCATCGAGAGCGGGGCCAATGACTACATCCCCAAGCCGGTGGATGTGGACCGGCTGCTGACCGTGATCTGCCGCCTCCTCGACCCGGAGCACGCCGATTGCTCGCCGCACCCTGACCCCGAGAACCCCGACAACTCCCCTGCCGCCGACGGCAGCGGCGACCAGGACGACCAGGACGACCAGGGAACGACGGGGCAGGAATCATGACGACCACACCCGACACCTCATCCAGCATCCTCATCGTCGACGACATGGAGGAGAACCTGGTCGCGCTGGAGGCCGTTCTGGGCTCCCTCACCCAGAAAGTGGTCCGGGCGCGCTCCGGCGAAGAGGCCCTCAAGGCCATGCTCCGCGAGGAGTTCGCGGTGGTGCTCATCGATGTGCTGATGCCGGGCATGAACGGCTTCGAGACCGCCGCCAACATCAAGGGCCTCGACCAGACCAAGGACGTCCCGATCATTCTGCTCACCGGCGCCTCGGTCGACCCCAACTACGCCTACCGCGGCTACACGGTCGGCGCCGCCGATTTCCTCATCAAGCCCTTCGACCCCTGGCTGCTGCGCACCAAGGTGAACGTCTTCCTGGACCTGCACCGCAAGAACCGCCAGCTGGCCGCCCAGGCCGAGCAGTTGAAACGCCTGCTGACCTCGGACGAACGCCCTGGCGGCGAGGGTCCGCCGCCCGCCGCGACCACCGCCGCGACCACGGCCACGACCGGAACGGACACGGGCGCGCCCCCGGCCCCGCCCGTGGTGTCGGCTTCGGCTCCGGCCTCGCCCACGGCCCCCCAGGAGTTCCCGGATCCGCAGCACCGCCCGGAGCCGGGAGGGCAGGCCGGGCATCCGCCCATTCCCCCGGAGGGCCCCGGCGCCCCGGCGCCGTCCGAGCCGCTCCCACAGCCGGCGCCTCCCGCCGCGGGCGACGCGTCCCGCCTCGCGGAAATCGCCGGCCAGCTCGCCGAGGTGGAACTCCTCCTGCGTGACGCAAAAGGCTCCGACAAGGAGCGCCTTGCCGACCGCATCGCCGAATTGGAGGCGTCGGTGGGGAGGCTGATGGTGAGCCGGGGGACCTGAAACCCCCGTACCGCACAGCTGTGCCGACGGCGCCCGGTGGACACCGCCGACACAGCCTTTTCCCCTTTTCGGCCCGCCTCTTACTCGCCGCGCGCCAAGAAGGGACGAACAGTTCTCAGGATTCGGAATCGCCGACGCATGACGCCAAGAACGCTACGCCTCCGGACCTTCTTGGGCGCTCTTGTTCCGACTCCCCGGAACCTTGTCGACAGTAAAGGCGTAAATCCCTGCGAGGACGAATAGCGCCAGGTACTGAGCCCAGGTGACGTCATCGAGCACCCTGTTCACCGCGATCACGACGCCGGCCCAGAGAAGAGTGAATACGATCTTGGCCATCAGGATTCCCTAAACCTTTAGGCGAGCGACGAGAGGCAGCCGGTGGCTCCGGCCACAACCGTCTTCTTCGCGATGTCCGAGGCCACGTCCTTGCTGACGTACCGGCCGACGACCAGCGCACCAGCCCCGCCGATCGCGCCCTTGATCAGGCAGTCCTTCACCATCTTCCGCATCTTGGTGTGGTTCATGAGGTAGGCGCAGTCGTCCTTGCTCTTGGACATGATGCACATCGAACGGGCTTCTTCGATGGGGTGCACCATGCTCGACCGAACCGCGGGCCGCGGATTCGAGTCGGCGTGGGCCACGCCGGTGCCACTGGCGAGGACGATGCCTCCCAGCATGACGGCCGACATCGCACCTGAGACAAGGCTCTTCATTGAATTTCCCCGATTCAACTTCTTTATTCAGAGCGGGTATGGGTCAGATACCGCGCTCTCTTTGCCACCAAGAACGTACTTGCCGGTATGCGCCTCGGGAAACCCAGTTGAGCGGATCTTGAGCTTGACGATTTTGTGAAACTCGCATGCGGCAGTTGATGTTCGCCTTTCGGCGGACTGATACTCAATGTCCAAATATCTGCGGCCGCGGGAAAGTTGCGAAGCGCGGGGTGGGGCGCCGCCCCCGGGGACGGTCATTCCCTGCCGTGCGCACCATCCGGCGACGCCCCGCTTCACGACTACGACCGTCCGCCGAACTGCCAGCGGTGCACATCGATGTCGGCGTACCGGTCCGGGGTGAGGACGGCGCGTGCCGTGTCCGCGTCCGGCGCCCGCACCAGCGCCGCCGTACCCAGCCAGGCGGCCCCGTCGTCCGACAGCAGCGGCCCGTACGCGATCAACTCGTCCTGGGCGGGCATGGGCGGTACGACGAGGTCAACGGGCTGCCCGGCACCCAGGCCGAGCACCAGATACCGGTTCCCCTCGTCCGGGCCGCCGGGGAAATCCCACATGGTGCGCCCCAGCAGGTTGCGCCACCGACGCAGCATCACCTCGCGGTACACACCCGCCTGATAGCCGGGCTCGTCGAAGGCGAACGCGCGGGCGGCGGCGGCATCCGGAAGGTCGACGATGTGCACACTGCCGGTGGGCACCTCACCGTCGCCGGTGAGGGTCGGGCCGCGGGCGATCATCTCCGCCGCGTACCCGTCCATGTAGGACCAGTGCTCTTCCAGCAGCTCGTCACGGAGCGCCAGGGAGTCGGACCGGTCGCGGTGGTAACAGAAGAATTCCATGCCCGCAGTCTTCATCAACACCCCGCGCACCTCGCCGCCAACGGCACACCCGCTGCGTTGAGTTGGCCCTGGGTGACCGTGACCGTGAGCTCCACCCTCCCTACCCTGGCCACATGACTGAGACGCACACCTACGACGTAGCGGTCGAATGGACCGGCAACCTCGGCACGGGCACGGATACCTACCGGTCCTTCAGCCGCGACCATGAAATCCTCGCGACGGGAACCGGAAAGACACCGATCGCCGCTTCCTCCGATCCGGCCTTCCGCGGCGACGCCTCCCGCTGGAATCCCGAGGAACTGCTCGTGGCCTCGGTCGCGCAGTGCCACATGCTCTGGTACCTCCACCTCTGCGCCGCCGGCGGAGTGACCGTCGTCGACTACGAGGACCGCGCCCACGGGGTCATGACCATGGACGCGCACGGCGGCGGAGGACAGATCACCGAGGTCGTACTGCGCCCCGAGGTGACCGTCGCCGAGCCGTCGATGGTGGACACGGCTCGCGCCCTGCACGGCGACGTGCACGCGGTGTGCTTCATCGCCCGCTCGGTGAACTTCCCCATCCTGCACGAGCCGGTCATCCGGGTCCAGTAGCTCCAGTAGGTCCAGCAAGGGATCTCTCCGCTGCCGCCGACCGGCGACAGTCGCGGCAGCGGCCCGGGGCCGGGGCGCGGAAGGCGCGGTCGCAGCCGTCGCAGGTCTGGAGCGGCGGTGGGACCGGGGCCCCGGGCGCGGCAGGCGGCGCCGTGGGGAGGGGTGGGGGCAAGGATTCCGTGAGGCGGTGGGCGAGCAGGGCCGCCGGGTGGCGCAGGGTCGGTGGCAGGCCGGTGGTCAGGGCGCTGCGTACGGCGTCCGGTGCGGCCCCGCGTTCCAGCCAGGCGGCGACGGACGGGGTGAGGCGCTGGATGTCCCGTACGGAGAGCAGCAGTCGGGGATCGTCCCGCCGGAGGTTCGCGAGGAGGGCTACGGCCGGGGTGTGGTGAGCGCGGGTGCGGGGCTCGGGCGGTGGCGGCGCGGGCTCGGCTCGTACGCGGGGAGCCTCGGTTCGTACCGGGCGAGGGCTGGTTCGTACGCGGGGAGGGTTCGGGGGCGGAGTGGGTGTACGGGCCGGAGTGGGTGTACGGGCCGGAGTGGGAGTGCGGGCCGGGGTGGGGGTGCGGGCCGGGTCCGGCGAAGGGCAGGGCGGTGCGACGGCGGTGCGGCGTTTGGCCTGCTCGGCGGCCTCGCGGGCGCGGCGGGCGCGGGTGGCCTGCGGGTTGTTGTACGAGAGCGTGAGCGTGACCACCCGCCCGTCGTCCGTACGCCGCCGGACCCGTTCGAGATAGCCGTACGCCTCCAACTCCCGTAAGGCGGCAGCGATCCGGTCCCGCCCCTCGGGGAACCGCCTGGCGAGCGTACGGATGTCGACCGGCGCGCCCTCGGGCAGCGACTGGATGTGGGCGGCGAGCCCGATCGCCAGGCCCGACAGCGAACGATGCTGGGTGAGGTGGTTGCCGACGATCGTGTAGCCGGGGTCTTGGAATTCGGTGACCTGGCGGACGCCGGACGGGGACTGGCCCGGGGATCGGCGAATCTCGTACCGGTCGCGCGCAAGCGCATTAGGCTTCTCTTCAGCCATCAGGAAGGTCTCGTCTTCCTCGTTGGTCAGGCCCTCGATCGGGATGCCAGTCCCGGCCGGGGGCCGTCGTTTGTGTGCGGGTTTTCGGGGGTGTTGTTGCCGAGCGTGCACGGGCGGGGGCTGCGGAAGCGAGTCTTCCGGTCGGGGATCACCCGCGTGAGTGACGACGCGGCCCGTCGGGGTCGGTTGGGCTGGGTGGGGTCGGTTTCTGTACCTGGGGTTATGAGGTCTTTTACGGGCCGAAACCCCGGCGCGCGGTGCACCGGCGTCCGGCTTTCCGGCCGCCGGTTGACGGGCGTCCGGCCGCCCCATCAGCCCCACATCGGCAGGTCGAATTCCGCCCACACCGTCTTGCAGGGGAACGGGCCCCGACAGGTACCCCAGCGGTCGGCGAGGGCGTCGACCACCACCAGGCCGTGGCCCGAGTCCCGTACGCCCTGGACGTGCCGGGCCGGAAGCCGGTCGCCACGTGCATCCGTCACCTCGATACGGAGCGTGTCCGCGTCAGACAGCACGGCGAGACGGAAGTCCCGGCCCGGTACACGCCCGTGCGTGGCGGCGTTCGTGGCCAACTCGGCGATGACATGAGCCGGGGACTCGAACGGCAGGCCCCAGGACCGCAGCTCCTCTGTCGCCAGCAGTCGCGCCAGACGGGCGCCCCGGCGGGTGGCGGACAGCTGGACCTTGAACTGGAGCTTGTACTCGGCGATTTCCTGATTCATGTCACTCAGCGTGGTCGTGCGTGCTTACGCTGAATAGTGATGACGCCAGTACTCATGGTGATGTCCACGGGTTGTCCAGAGGCGTCCCCGCTGTCCAGGAGGTGGAACTGGATGAATGTTGACGGTGCGGACGAGACAGGCTGGGAGCTCGATCCGGAAAACGATGCACAGGCCGCTGTTGAAGCGGTCGGGCGCCAGCTCAAAATGTGGCGGGAGGCGGCGGGGATGCGTCCGGCTGAGTTCGGGGCGGCCGTCGGGTACGGGGAGAACCTGATCTACAAGATCGAGCGTGGCGTGCGTATTCCCCGTCCGGAGTTCCTCGACAAGGCCGATGAAGTCTTGGGCGCGGGCGGGAAGATCGCCGCAATGAAGAAGGACGTGGAGCAGGCCCGGTACCCGAAGAAGGTGCGGGACCTGACGCGGTGGGAGGCCGAGGCGGTCGAACTAGGCGCGTATGGCAGCCACAACCTGCATGGGTTGTTGCAGACCAAGGAGTACGCGCGGGCGCTGTTCGAGATGCGACGGCCCGCCTGGTCGCAGGACAAAGTGGACCGCGAGGTGGCCGCACGAGTAACCCGGCGGTCGATCTTCGACCGCACGCCCGCTCCTGCCCTCACATTCGTCCAGGAAGAGGTGACGCTGCGCCGCCCTCTCGGAGGCACAATGGTCCTGCGTCGGCAGCTCGAACGCCTGTTGGAGGTGGGCCAGTTGCGGAACGTCGAGATCCAGGTGATGCCGACGAACCGCGAAGACCATGCAGGAATGGGCGGCAGGATCCAGTTGCTGAAGTTCGGGGACGGCTCGGTGGTAGGCCACTCCGAGGGTCAGTTCGGCAGTCGTCCGGTCTCCCACCCGAAGGAGATCCAGGTCCTTGAGCTGCGTTATAGCACCATCCGGGCCCAGGCTCTCACGCCACGGGAGTCACTGGCCTTCATCGAGAAATTGCTGGGAGAGACATGACCCTGAAGCCCTCCGCCGGGACCGGCACCGAGCTGTCATGGTTCAAGAGCAGCTACAGCGGCGACAGCGACAGCAACGAGTGCCTCGAAGTCGCCTGGCAGAAGAGCAGCTACAGCAACAGCAACGAACGTGACGACTGCCTCGAAGTCGCCCCCACTCCCTCCACCATCCACATCCGCGACTCCAAGAACCCCGACGGGCCGCAGCTGCACCTCCGGCCGTCCGCCTGGGCCGACTTCGTCGCGTACGCCGCCGCCGAGGGCTGAGTCAGGAGAGGGTCTCGGGCGCCTTGGTCCTCGACCCTCCCGCGTCGCCCGTATTGGGCGTACCGACCGGTTCGAAGAGCAGGATGGCGGTCTCCTCGTCCGCCACCGGGCAGTGCTCGACGCCCTGCGGGACCACGTACAGCTCGCCGGGTCCGAGCGTCACGTCGCCGTCCCTGAGCTGGAGGGTGAGCCGGCCGCTGATGACCAGGAACAGTTCGTCGGTGTCGTCGTGCTTGTGCCAGACGAATTCGCCCTTCAGCTTGGCGAGTTTGACCTCGTAGTCGTTGAGTTGGGCGATCTTCTTCTGCGACCACAGGTCACTGAACTGCGCGAGCTTGTCGGCGATATTGACGGGAACGGGAGAATTGTTCATGCCTTGAGACTGCCGTGCCCGGCATCCGGCGGTCTTGTACGTTCCTGGCATGACAGACGGCCCGCCCCGTACGACGATCAGCGCCTGGCGCCCGACCGTGCCGGGAATCGCCGAGGTCTTCCACGCGCACTTCACCGAGCACGCGTATCCGTCCCACACCCATGACACCTGGGCCCTGATGATCCTCAATGACGGGGCGGTCGACTTCGCCTGTGACCGCCACCGTCATGGCGCGGCCGGCAGCGGCACGGTCGTACTGCTGCCGCCCGGTGTCGCCCACGACGGCAGGACGGTCACCGCGGCCGGGTTCCGCAAGCGCGTGCTCTACCTCGACGCGACCGTGCTTCCCGAGGAACTGACCGGGCGGGCGGTGGACGGCCCGGTCTTCGGCGACGAGCTGCTGCGCCATCGCATCCACCAGTTGCACACGTCCCTGGGCCACCGGGACGAGGGGCACACAGCCGCTGTGCACACGGGTGAGGCGTTCGAAGCCGAATCCCGGCTGTCCTTCATCCGGGAGCGGCTGCTCTTCCACCTGGCCGCGCTCCAGCCGCCGCGTACGCCGGGCCGGGAGGCGAACCGGCTGGCCGCCGCACTGCGGGATCTCCTGGACTCCCGTCTGCCGACCGGTATCTCACTGCAGGAGGCGGCCGCCGTCCTGCACGCCCACCCCACACATCTGATCCGCTGCTTCAAGCAGACCTACGGCCTGCCGCCGCACACCTACCTGACCGGAAAGCGCATCGAGCGGGCCCGTGGACTCCTGCTCGACGGTCGGCGTCCGGCGGAGGTCGCGGCCACCGTGGGCTTCCACGACCAAGCCCATCTGCACCGCCACTTCACCCGGCACGTGGGCACCACCCCGTCGCGCTACGCGGCCACGCGACGGCGCCCCTGACCAGCGTCAATCGGCCCCGCCCCTGGCGTTCACACCGCGGAGTCCCGCGACCAGCGCTAGTCGCGGGGGTCCGACTCTTCCCTTGTGCTCTTGGCGTCGGACCGCTCGAACCGGGCCGACCCGTCAGCCACGTAGGGGCGTCGCCTCAGCGCCAGCTGACAGCGGTGAGGTTGGGGTTCTCCTGCCCCGGGCTGAGGGTCACCTTCGCGCCACCGCACTTCTCGTGGTCGTAGAACGAGTAGACCTCGCCGGTGTGGTTGACGACCGACTTGGCGATGTTCGGGGTCGCACCACATATCGGCATGTTCGCCGGGTTGACGTTCGACGGGGTCCCGCGGAAGTCGGGCTCGGGGAAGAAGCACACATTGTCGACCGGGCAGGCGGCCTTGGCCCGTGCCTCGCTCGGGGCCGCGTCGCCGGACGACGCCTGAGCGCTGGTCGCGAGGCCAAGGGTCAGCACGCTGGCGGCCGCGGCGGACAGTACGGCACCGGTCCGCAGACGACGGTTGCGCATTGCTTTCTCCTTCTGTCGTGTGGACTGTCACCCGGCACACGAATCCCGGAGCGCTCCCGTATGACGGCGGATCATGTGGCCTGCGTCACCCTTGGGTGGCCGAGGTGGCAGACACCGGCGACGAGGCGCCTCGTCCGCGACGAAGACGCCTCACACCACACGGGTCGGTGCCCGGCCCTCAGCTCAGGGACACATGGTGGCGGGTCCCCGGACCGTCACCGTCAGGGGAAATCCGCAGCCTGTGCCGTGCCACTCCCGGGCGGCCGGCGGCCACGTACCCCTCGTACGCATGGACCACCTCGTCCCACAGCCTCCTGGGGCCGTACTGAGCGACCGCGAACGTCGACAGCTGCCGGCCGTCGTAGTCCACTGCGGCCCAACTCGTCGCCTCGTCATCGGCCAGCCACAGCCGCGTATGCGCCGCTTCCACCTCGGTGTCCCACGCGTGCCACGTCCCCGGCACCCGGAGGCCGATGTGCAGCTGCGCATCGAGGTCCGTCCCGGCAACCGACCAGGGGGACAGCTCCGTGACCGACAGAGCGGGATTCTGGCCGTCACGCAGTACGTCGCGGTGCAGCTCGACATCGACCCGCTGGGCCCGCATCAGCATGAACGCCCCGTAGGGAGCGAGCACACCCTCGGCGGTCCCGTCCGCCTGCTTCGTGGCGATGAGCGTCCCGAAGTTGCACCAGGGGGTGTCCAACGGGATGACGAGGAGACCGCCGGTCACGGTCTGCTCCAGCCAAGGGAGCGGCACGGTGCGGACGGAGCAGGTGGCGATGATCCGGTCGTAGGGAGCGTTCGGCCGCCAGCCGCCCGCGCCGTCCGCACACACCACGTCCGGCTGCTGCCCACTGGCCTGCAGCGCCCGCCGTGCGCGGCTCGTCAGCCCGGGGTCGACATCGAGAGAGGTCACGTTCCCCGCGCCGCAGAGGAAGGCGAGCAAGGCCGCGTTGAACCCGGTGCCAGTACCGATCTCCAGCACCGAGTGCTCCGCCCGCGCGTCGAGCGCCATCAGCATCCGGACGACCACGCTGGGCATCGACGCGGAGGAGGACGGGACACGGTCGCCGTCGGGCCCCTCGGTGAACTGGGTGACGAGAGGGGCGTCGCGGTATGCGGCGCGCCACCAGCGGTCGGGGTCGCTCTCCCGGTCACACGGCTCGTAGCCGCCGTTCCCGTCGCGCAACCACAGCGTGGGCGGCAGGAAAAGGTGGCGGGGTACGGCGTCCAGGGCAGCGCGCAGGTGAGCGGGGACGGGGAAGCCGAGCTGCTCGGCGATCTGGTCCAGCAGATCGCCGATGGCTTCGTCCGGCACCGGGGACGAGGTCAACGAGCCTGCTCGGGCTTCGGCGGTGGAGTCGGCTCAGGCTCGGGTGGGATCGGCCGCCCCGGCTGCTGTCCGTCATCTCCAATCGGGCTGCGATGCTTGCCCACTTCGCCCTCCTTCGTCTGTCAGTGCAGAGCTACGGAGAGCGTAGGGCCGGCCGGAGAAGTACGGGGAGGGCGCATTTTGCCGGGCGCACTCCGTCGGGCCGTACTACGCGTCCGGATCAGGACGAAAGCATCGCCAGTTCCGGGTCTTCCCGGAGTTTGGCCAGGGCGCGGGAGACGGCGCTCTTGACCGTGCCGATCGAGACCTCCATGACCTCGGCGGTCTGGGCCTCGCTCAGGTCCTCGTAATACCTGAGGACGACCATGGCCCGCTGGCGGGCGGGCAGTCGCATCACCGCGCGCCACATCGCGTCGCGCAGTCCCTGGAGTTCGGCCGGGTCGGGACCCGGCAGCGGGTCCGGCTCCGGCATCTCGTCGACGGCGAATTCCTCGACCTTGCGCTTGCGCCACTGGGAGGTGCGGGTGTTGATCAGAGCGCGTCGGACATAGCCGTCCAGGGCGCGGTGGTCCTCGATACGGTCCCAGGCCACATAGGTCTTGGTCAGCGCCGTCTGGAGGAGGTCCTCGGCGTCGTTCGGGTTGGGTGACAGCGACCGCGCGGTGCGCAGCAGGACCGGCCCCCGGGCCCGTACATAGGACGAGAACGTCGGGAACACAGCGGCGGTCGAAGCGCTGGTGCACACAGGCGTGGTCATGGGCACCACGCTAAGAGCGAGGGTGGGGTAAAGGGATCGCCCCCAGGTGCCGAAGCCCTATCCGCCTCAAGTTGTACGGGTGGGGCCTGCCTCACCTCCTCAGGGGGGACTCCGGGTGACAGGGGACAAAGGCGAACGCGGCCTGCGGCGGATGACCTTCCGTCGGGCTGCCCCGCCTCAGCCCTCGGCCCAGGCCGCCTCTTCCTCCCGCGCGGTGTCATACGCCTGACGTGCGGCGATGACCTGCGGAAGGTGGGACTGCGACCAGCCGTGGAGGGTCTGGAAGACCGGGACCAGGGTGCGGCCCAGATCGCTGATCTCGTACTCCACCCTGGGCGGGATCTCCGCGTGGTAGGTGCGGACCACCAGTCCGTCGCGCTCCAGCTGACGCAGTCGCTGGGTGAGGACCTTAGGGGTGATGGACGGCACCAGTCGCTGCAACTCATTGAAGCGCAGCCGTCCGTGGTGTTCGAGCACCCACACGATCGGTGTGGTCCAGCGGCTGAACAGCAGGTCAACCACCGGATTGATCGGACACGGCTGCTCGTTCGGCCCCGTCATGATCCCTCCTGATCCGCCCGGCCCGCCATGGGCGCAGGGCACTTTCCTGAAGGTAACCACTATACCGAGGAAAGTAGCGTGGAGGGAGAGCGAGCCGGTACCGGCCGGACCGCCGCACGACCGCCGCCTGAGGCTTAGGCGCGCGACGCCCTACGAAGGAGCAGCACCATGACTCTCCGGAGCAGCACCATGACTCTCCCGGCACTCCCCGAGCGGGCAGGCGACCGGCCCGAGACGGGGCCCGAGGTCCCGCACCTCCAGTTCACCCAGACCAGCCCGCCCCGGATCAGGGAAGAACTGCGGCGGTGGATGGCCGCCAGGCTGCCGCACATCATCACGGGCCGCAGCGAGATCTCCGCCCCGAGCAGCTGGGCGGTGTTCCTCGACGGTGTCGCACCGGCCGAGGGGGCCCGTCTCCTGCCGCCGCGAGGCGACGCGGAGTTCGCGCATCTGCATGCCGACGGCAGTCTGCACCTGGCCCTGGACCCGGCCGACCACGCCGCCTTCCTCGCCTCCGGGTGGGGCGAGCGGCACCCGCTCTCCCACCTCGGCATCAACGTCGTCATGCTCTACGCCCCGCGCGACGAGGCGGAGCTGGCGGTGGCCAAGAAGGTCATCGGCGCCTCCTACCGCTATGCGACCGGTCATGAACCGGCCGCCACTGCCGCGGTTTGACACCGGCAGCGGCAGCGGCGGCACCGGCGCGGGCGCGGGCGCCGGACCAGTCCTCACCCACCCAGGCCGCACCTCCTCAACTCCCTTGAAAGGAAAGGCTTTACCGATGTCCAGCAACTCCACCGAACGCGCCTCCCATAGCGGGCAGGGCACCAAGACCCGGGCGACGGCCGGAAAGGTGCTGCTCACTGTGGTCGCGGTCTTCACCGGGATCTCGCCGTATGTCGCCGACTGGAACGAAACCCACGTACTGAATCCGCTCTGGCCCCCGCACGCCAAGTTCCACAACGGCCAGACAATGGCGATGGGCACCCTGCTCGCCGTGGCCACCCTGTTCTTCGTGTGGCGCCGGCGCGGTGACGCCCGCTCCCACCTCTACGCCGCCACCGGATTCGCCGGTCTCTACTGGGTCAGCCAGGCAGCGGCCATCCTCTACCCCGGGGCGGCGTACTTCGACCACCCCTTCGACACACCGGACATGCACGTCATGGGGCTGCCCGTGCAGGCCGTCATCGAGATCGTCATGCTCGGCCTCATCGCGGCCGCGGTGGCGCTGAGCCGCCCGGCGCTGCCTCCCGGCCGTCCGGGGCTGACGCAGGGCCGTCCGGAAGACGGATGACGACGGTCACGCAACGTCCGCGCCGAGTACCAGCCCCGAGGTCGGCACCCCCGTACCCGCGGTGACCAGCACATGTGCGGGGGTGCCCGCCTGGTTGACGGAGGTGCCGCGGAGCTGGCGGACGGCCTCGGCGATGCCGTTCATGCCGTGCAGGTAGGCCTCGCCGAGCTGGCCGCCGTGGGTGTTCAGGGGGAGGGTGTCCGCGGCGACGAAGTCCGAGGCCTCGCCGGGCGCACAGAAGCCGAACTCCTCCAGCTGCATCAGCACGAAGGGGGTGAAGTGGTCGTAGAGGATCGCGACGTCGATATCGGCGGGGGTGAGACCGGCGGTCCGCCAGAGCTGGCGGGCGACCACGTTCATCTCGGGGAGACCGGTCAGACCGTCGCGGTAGAAGCTCGTCATCTGCTCCTGGGCGCGGCCCGCGCCCTGTGCCGCGGCCGTGATCAGCGCCGGCGGGCGGGGCAGCGCACGGGCCCGCTCGGGCGAGGTCACCACGATCGCCTGGGCGCCGTCCGTCTCCTGGCAGCAGTCCAGCAGCCGTAGTGGCTCCACGATCCAGCGGGAGGCTGCGTGGTCGGCGAGGGTGATGGGCTTGTTGTAGAAGTACGCCGCCGGATTGCGGGCGGCGTGGCGGCGGTCGGTCACCGCGACCGGGCCGAAGGCGTCCGGGGCCAGCCCGTAGGTGTGCAGGTAGCGCTGGGCGGCCATGGCGACCCAGGAGGCGGGGGTGAGCAGGCCGAAGGGGAGGTTCCAGCCGAGCGCCGCGCCCTCGGCGGAAGGCTCCCGCTGCTGTACGCCGGAGCCGAAGCGGCGGCCGGAGCGCTCGTTGAACGCGCGGTAGCAGACGACGACTTCGGCGATTCCGGTGGCGACCGCGAGGGCCGCCTGCTGGACGGTGGCGCAGGCCGCGCCGCCTCCGTAGTGGACCCGGGAGAAGAACGAGAGCTCGCCGATGCCGGCCGCCTGGGCGACGGTGATCTCGGGGTTGGTGTCCATGGTGAAGGTGACCAGCCCGTCGACGTCGGCGGGGGTCAGCCCGGCGTCGTCGAGGGCGGCGCGTACGGCCTCGACGGCGAGCTGCAGTTCGCTGCGGCCGGAGTCCTTGGAGAACTCGGTCGCGCCGATGCCGGCGATGGCGGCCCGGCCACCGAGGGAGTCGGGGCGGTGGACGCTCATACCGTGCCCTCCGGGAGGCCCACGGTCACCGTGCCGGTGACGTGGTGGCCGATGCCGTTCGCTCCGACGACCCGCACCACCGCCGCACCGTCCGTCACCTCGGTGATGGTTCCGCTCAACACCATGGTGTCTCCCGGGTAGTTGGGGGCGCCCAGGCGGATGGCAACCTTGCGCAGGGTGCAGCGGGGGCCGAAGTGGTCGGTGATGTAGCGGCCGACCAGCCCGTTGGTGGTGAGGATGTTCATGAAGATCTCCGGGGAGCCCTTCGCGCGGGCCGCCTCGGGGTCGTGGTGCACGTCCTGGTAGTCGCGGGAGGCGAGCGCTCCGGCGACGATCAGGGTGCGGGTGAGGGGGATGGTGAGGGTGGGGAGCTCGTCACCGGCTTTCATGGGGCCTCCGTCCGGGTCCGGGTCGGCTGGTCCGGGGCGGCTGGTCCGGGCGGGTGGTCCGGGTCGGCTGGCCCGGGGCGTCTGGCCCGGGGCGGCTCGTCCGGGCGGGCGGCCGGCGTCGAGCGCTCCCCGGTGAGCAACTCCCCCAGTTCCTCCAGGGCTTCGGCTCCCGAGCCCAGATATCCGGCGAGCTGTCTGCCCCAGAGGAAGTGCCGGTGGACGGGGTGGTCGACGTCGGCGCCGATACCGCCGTGCAGATGCTGGCCGGTGTGCACCACACGGGTGCCCGCCTCGGACGCCCACCAGGCGGCGGTCAGCGCATGCGGCCCGGCGTCCAGGCCCGCGTCCCGGCGCCAGGCCGCCTCGTAGGCGGTGAGGCGGATGGCCTCGATGTCCATGTGGGCGTCGGCGGCGCGCAGCAGCACGCCCTGGTTCGTGGAGAGCGGGCGGCCGAACTGTTCGCGGGTGGTGGTGTGGGACACCGCACGGGCCAGGGAACCGGCACAGACGCCTGCCTGGAGACCGGCGAAGGCGGTGCGGGCGAGGGTCAGGGTGTCGGTGTAGGGGTCGGGGTGGGCGGGGGCGGTGGGGCTGGCGGGGGCGGGGGTCTGGGTGGTGCGGGCGGGGGCCTGGGCGTGCTGGGCCGGGGCCTGGGCGTCGTTGGCTGAGGCCTGGGCGTCGCGGGCGAGGGGCTGGGCGTCGTGGGCCGGGGCCTCGGCATCGTGGGCCGGGGCCTCGGCGTCGTGGCCCAGGCGTTCGGCGGGGGCGCCGTCCAGGGTGAGGCGGCCCGCCGACCACGGAGCGGTGGTCTCGACCGGGTCCCGCCGCGCCCCGGCGTCGTCGGGGCGTACGAGCCACAGCGTCCGCGTGTCCCCGTCCGGCACCAGGACATGGGTGGCCGCGCGCAACCACGGCACCACGGGGACGACGCCGGTCAGCCGCCCCGTCCCGTCCGCCGCCTCCTCGGCCCGTACGCCGCCGCGCCGCGCCGGAAAGGCCCCGGTGGCGACCGCGTCACCGGCCCGCAGCGCCGGCAGCAGCCGCGCCCGCTGCGCCGCGCTGCCGTGCGCGCCGACCGCCAGCAGGCCGTACACACAGGTCGCGGCGAACGGCACCTGCGCCGTCGTACGGCCCTGCTCCTCCAGCATCAGGACGAGGCCGAGCAGGCCGGTCTCCTCCGCGGCGCCCGGCAGACCGGCCGCGCACAGCGCCTTCCACAGTCCGGCGTCGGTGCCGCTGCCGCCCGCGGCGAGGCGCTCCGGTGTGGACAGATCGCCGAAGATCTCCGCGGCCAGCTCACGGGCCGCCGTCTGCTCCGGCGTGGGCGTGAAGTCCATCTCACCCCTCACCACCCTCGGCCACCCGGAAGACCGGCAGCTCCAACTCCTCGTCCGCACGCAGGAATTCGAGCTGTACGGGCATCCCTATCCGCACCTTGTCGTAGGGGATGCCGACGATATTGCTGACCATCCGCACCCCCTCCGCCAGCTCGATCAACCCGACCGCGTAGGGGCTCGCCGCGCCGGGGTCTGCTGCGTCGGGGCCTGCCGCGTCGGAGCCTGCCGCGCCCGGGACCGCCGCCGCGTCCGGACCCGCCCCGTCGGCCGGCTGGTCGGGCACCGTGAAGGCGGGGAAGGGCGGATGGTGCATCACGACGTAGGAGAAGACCGTTCCCGCGCCGCTCGCCTCGACGGTGTCCCAGTCGGGCGCCCCGCAGGCGTTGCACCCCGGCAGCCAGGGGAAGCGCAGCGTCCGGCAGCCCGTGCAGCGCTGGATCAGCAGCCGGTGCCCGCGGACGCCCTCCCAGAAGCCGGCGTTGTCGCGGTTGATGACGGGGCGGGGGCGCCGCGGTGGGCGCCGCTCGGGCGTCTTGCGGTGCTCGGCCGCTGCGGACTGCTCGGCCGCTGTGGACATGCGCTGTTCAGCCGCTGTGCGCTGCTCGGCCGCGCGGGTCGGCTCCGTCGCCTTCGGCCGCTCGACCGCTTGGGCCGGCTCCGTCGCCTTCGGCCGCTCAGCCGTCTTGGGGAGCCGTGCCGCCGGGGCGTACTTGAGGACGCGGAAGCGATGCGTCCCGGCGGGCTCGCCGTCCGCGCGGATGTCCATCCGCGTCGTGATGAAGTGCCCGGTGCCCAGCTTCGTGGTCTTGCGCTCCGACACCGATTCGATCACCGAGTCGAAGGTGATCCGGTCACCGGGCCGCAGCGGCCGCAGATACTCCTGCTCGCAGTCGGTGGCCACGATGGAGGTGTACCCGGCGCTGTCCAGCAGCCGGGACAGTTCGTCGTACGCACCCGAGCGGTCCGCGTGGCCCGAGAGGCCGCCCATCGTCCAGGCCTGCAGCATGGTCGGCGGGGCGATGGCGTCCGGTCCCCGGTAGGCGGGATGGGTGTCACCCACGGCCTCGCACCAGTGCCGGATCATCGGCTCGTTGACCAGGTCCTTCCCCACACCGGCGGCCGCGGTCGGCCTGCCCTCATAGGCCTTGAGCCGCTCGTGTGTGAGGTCAGGGGGAGGACCGTCGCCGGGCCGCCCGGCCGCCGTCGCCCCCTCAGGAGACACCCCTCTCGCCCCGCTCACCCCACTCGCCCCGACCGCCCCACTCGCCCCGACCACCCCGCTCATCGCCGCCCCCTCCGCATCCCCAGCCGCATCGTCGCGACGATCTCCCGCTGGACCTCGCTCACTCCGCCCCCGAAGGTGTTGATCTGCGCCGCACGGTTCATCCGCTCCAGCTCCCCGTCCCCGAAGCCGCCCGGCGAACCGGCCCGTACCAGGGCCGCGTCGCCGGCCACTTCCTGGCACATCCGGTAGACCTCGACGGTGCTCTCCGTTCCCGCGAACTTGGCGCCGCTGGCGTCGCCGGGGCTGAGCGTCCCGGCGCCCACGTCGCCGACCAGCCGCCAGTTCAGCAGCCGGGTGGCGGCCAGCCGGGCGTGCGCCTCGGCGAGCCGGGTCCGTACCCAGGGGCGGTCGGCGGGCCGCTCACCGGTCTCCCGGTCCGGCGTACGGGCGTACGCCAGCGCCGCCTCGAAAGCGTCCTCGGCCTGCATGCCGATGGCTGCCAACGCGACGCGTTCATGGTTGAGCTGATTGGTGATCAGCTGCCAGCCGGCGTTCTCCGCACCAACGAGGTTCCCGGCCGGGACGCGGATGCCGTCGTAGTACGTGGCGGTGGTCGTGAGCCCGCCGACGGTCTCGATCGGCGTCCACGAGAAGCCGGGGGCGTCGGTGGGCACAAGGATGATCGAGATGCCCCGGTGCTTGGGCGCGTCGGGGTCGGTGCGGCAGGCGAGCCAGATCCAGTCGGCCTGGTGGGCGTTGCTGGTGAAGCTCTTGCTGCCGTTGATCAGCCAGTGGGCGCCCTCGGGGTCACCCACTGGCCAGGCGTCCTCGGCGGCACCGCCTGACTGGGCACCCTCGGGGGCACCACCTGGCCGGGCGCTCTCAGGGGCACCACCTGGCCCGGCACCCTCGGGGGCGCCGTCCGGCCGGGCGCTCTCGGGGGCGCCGTCGCCCGGCTGCTTCACCGCGCGGGTGCGGAGGGCGGCGAGATCGGTGCCGGCCTCGGGCTCCGTATAACCGATCGCGAAGACGAGCTCGCCACTGAGGATGCGCGGCAGGAAGTAGTCCTTCTGCTGCTGGGTGCCGTACTTCATCAGCGTCGGGCCGACGGTGTTGAGGGTGACCATCGAGACCGGGGCGCCCGCGCGGTACGCCTCGTCGAAGAAGACGAACTGCTCGTCGGGGCCGCGGCCCTGCCCTCCGTACGCGGTCGGCCAGCCCAGGCCCAGCATGCCGTCGGCGCCGATCCGGCGCAGTACCGCCCGCTGCGCCGCAGCGTCCTCGACCGGCCCGTCCGGCATTACCTCCCGGAAGTACGAACGGAGTGCGGTGCGCAGTCGCTCCTGGTGCGCGGTGGGGGCGAGGTGCACGTCGGCGGCCTCCCCTTCTGGTGGCCGTACGCCCGGTGCGCTGGGTCCGGGCATACGAACGAGCGAGCGGGTTTCTGACTGTCCGTCAGAAACCCGCTCGCTGTCAAGGTCGGCGCAGTGAACCCCGGAGAAGCCCCATTCTCTCCGTGCCGGCCCTGACGTCTCCCCTGCCGGCCCTCCCCTGCCAGCTCTCCCCTGTCGGCTCTCCCCTCTCAGCTCTCCCCTGCCAGCTCCCCCCTGTCGGCCCTGCCCTGTCGACTCTCCCCTACCGGCTCCCCTGCCAGACCTCCCCTGCCGGCCGGCCACCGCGCCCCCTGCGCGGCGGGCCGGATCACCCGAGGTTTTTCAACCGGATCACCCGAGGTTGTTGAACCGGATCACCCGGGGTTGTTGAAGGTGACGGTGGCGTTGGTCTGGTGGATCTCCGTGGGGCCGGACGTGCCGTTCACGCTCGCGGTGTTGTTCTGGTTGGAGGCGCCGGCGCCGTTGGCGACCTGCTGCCCGGTGGTCGAGTTGCCGAGGTTGTCGCCGCCGACACCGGTCCCCGTCTGGCTCGTCGCCGCCGAGCTCGACCCGCTGGTCGCAAAGCCGCCGTTGTCGGCCTGCGCCACGCCGGTGAAAAGCGCGGCCGCAAAGGGCAGCGCGCCGGCCACGGCGATGACGCGGGCAGTACGGATGCTTGCCATGTCTCTTCCTCCTACGGAACACGACTTCTGGTTTTGGCCTGCGGGCTTGCTGGGCCCGCTTGCCGGTCTGCCTGGCCGGCCTGCCTAGCCGGTCCACCTGGCCGGTCCGCCTTGCTCGATCCGGATACGAATTGCTGAACTCCGCTTACTCATCGGGCAGTTGGCCGACCACCGCGATGCTTGCCTCGACGTCGCGAACTCAGCCTTGCCCACGAATCCCCGGTGAACCCGTCGCGAAGCAGCGATTCCCCCGCAAGCATGAGGAACCCCGGGTAAACCCCCGTCGCATCCGTCACCCCGGTCACACCCCCACACCGACGCCTGCCCCCGCCTGGGGCCCGCCCACGGCACGGCCGACGAGCCCCACCCGGCGCACGGACGAACCGGTGCGCGGGCCACTGCACACACGCCCCCCTTCCCTTCGTCGAACATTCGTACGAAAATGGAGCCATGGCCATGCACCGCCGCCATGCCGGAACACCGACCGACCACCCGCCCGATCCCTGGGCCGGCGGCCGCCCCGCCCCAGGGGCCGGTCCGCAGCCCGATCCGCAGCCCAACCCGTGGGCCGACCTGCGCTTCGCCCGGCCCACGGCGGACGCGCCCGCCACCGCTCTCGCCCAGGCACTCCTCGCCGCCGAGGCCGGCTACCCCGTCATCCCGCTGACCCGCAGCAAGCTCCCCGCCCTCCGGTCCCCGCACCGCGGGCACCCCGAGGTCCCGCCCTGCCGCGGCGCCTGCGGCCGGCTCGGCCACGGCGTCCACGACGCGCATACCGACCCGCTCGCCGTCCGCCGGATGTTCGCCGCCGCGCCGTGGGCCACCGGCTACGGCATCGCCTGCGGACGGCCCCCGCACCAACTCATCGGCATCGACCTCGACACCAAGAACGGCGCCGACGGCCTGACCGCCCTCCGGTTCGTCGCCGAACAGCACGACTTCCCGGTCCCGCCGACCGTCACGGTCCTGACCCCCAGCGGCGGCCGCCACCTCTGGTTCACCGGCCCGCCGTCCCCGCCCGTATCGAATTCGGTCGGCCGGCTCGCCCCCGGCATCGACGTCCGCGGCACGGGCGGCTATCTCGTCGGCCCCGGCTCACTCACCACCCACGGCCGGTATGTCCTTGCACCGGATACACCGCACCGCCCCGCCCCCGTGCCGGCCACCCTGCTCACACTCCTCACGGCCCCGCCCCCGACCACCCACCGTGAGCCGCCGTACGGCGTCCCGCCCCAGCCCGCCGCTGCGCTCATACGGTTCGTACGGGCGTCCCCGCCCGGCCAGCGCAATGCCCGCCTCTTCTGGGCCGCCTGCCGCGCCGAGGAGTCCGGCCTCGGCCAGGAACTCGCCGCCAGGCTGACGGAGGCCGCCCGCCACACCGGCCTGTCCGCAGACGAGGCCCGCGCCACGATCGCCTCGGCAGCCCGCCGCCGGTAGGGGGTGGTCGTCCGGCGGCACGGCCAGAACAGACAGCCTGAAGAGACGTCCAGAACAGATGGACCGAAGAGACGTCCCGAACAGACGGACCGAAGAGGCAGCCCGAACAGACCGACCGAGGAGACGGCCGGAACAAACGGACCGAAGAGACTCAGGCCTTCCGCGCCTCGATCAGAAACCGGGTCGTCTGCGCCACAAAGGGCCCCTCCCTGCGGATCAGCTCATCCAACTCCCGCAACCGGTCCCGGTATTGCGCGACCGTGAAGCCGGGCACCATCCACACCACCTTCCGCAGGAAGTAGATGACCGCCCCGATGTCGAAGAACTCGGTCCGCAGTGACTCCGCACGCAGGTCGACCACCTCAAGACCCGCGGCCTCCGCCGCCCGGCGCGCGTCCTCGGGATGACGGCCCCGCCGAATGTGCTCCGGCTGCGGCCCCAGGAAGTACTCCACCAGCTCGAACACACTGGCCGGACCGACCTGCTGGGAGAAGTAGGTGCCGCCGGGCCGCAGCACCCGGGCGATCTCCTCCCACCACACGGTCACCGGATGACGGCTCGTCACCAGGTCGAAGGCCTCATCGGCGAACGGCAGCGGCGGCTCGTCCGCATCGGCCACCACCACCGCGCCGAGCGGATGCAACAACGCGGTGGCCTTGGCGACATTCGGCGGCCAGGACTCCGTGGCCACCGTCACCGGCGGCAGCTTCGCCGCCCCGGCGAGCACCTCACCGCCGCCCGTCTGGATGTCCAACGCCGCCGACGCACGCGCCAACCGCTCACTCATCGCCCGCTGATATCCCCACGAGGGCCGCTCCTCCGTGGCTCGCCCCGCCAGCCACGAGAAGTCCCACCCCTCGACCGATACGGCCTCGGCCTCGGCCACCAGCTCCTCAAATGATCGCGTCATACTCACACAATCACCGCAAAAGACCTGCCTGGCCAACGATTTACGCCTTACGTCGCCCTGCCCGAAGCCTGCCACCCGGCGACCACCCCTCGGGCCCTCACGCCCTCGGGCCCTCACGCCCTCACGCCCAGGTCCGCGCCCTGCCAGACCCCGCGATCACAGGATCAACTCTCCCCGCCGGGCCCCACCAGGAAGGCGAGCTCCGGCCGGTCCCACATCACCGCAGGCGGATTCGCCGGCACCATTCCGACCGGCCGGGCACCCATGCTGCAGTAGAACCCTTCGGCAGGCGGATGCGACACCACCCGCACGCTGTCGAGCCCGGCGCGCCACGCCTCCTCCCGCATGTGCTCAACCAGCCGACGCCCGATGCCGTACCCCTGCGCATGGTCCGCCACAAACATCAGGTCCAGCTCGGCCGGCTCCACCATGAGCGCATAGAACCCCAACACCCGCTCAGAGTCCCGCTCACCCGCGCCCGCACCGTCGCCCCCCTCCTCCACGGCGACAAACACCCGATGCGCTTCGATGTAGTCCGGCCCCACCCGGTACCCCTCGACCATCGAGGAATACCGCCCTTCATAGGCGCGAGAACTCCGCACCAGCCGAGTGAGCCGTTTGGCATCCCGCCCCTCGGCGCGCCGGATCACCACAACCCCCCGCCGGGCCCCGCCCATTTCCCCCACCATCCGCGCACCCACCGTGACCACTGCCCACTTTCCGCATCACACCTGAAAGGTAATTCCGGATTCCACCATTTTACCGCGCCGCCCCACAGCACTCCCGCCCCACGGCAATCCCCATGCCCACCCCACCCCCACGACAATCCGGCAATCCCCGCCCCGCAGCCGCCACATTCCCCGGCAGCCACAAGACAGGGATTCCACTTTCACGCAATGCAATGCAACGCAATGCAATGCGAGTTGACCGGCCGACCAGCCGGACCGGGCGCCACACCGGCGCACCGGCGCACCGGCGCACCGGCCGGTCTCACTCAGCGGCGCCGTAGTCCTCCTCCGGGAACGGAACACGCAGCTGGTCCCAGGACTTCCGCCCCGGCCAGCCGTCCGCGTCCGAGCCCGAGTACCCCAGGGCGCGCTGGAAGGAGGCATAGGCCTGACGGTGCTTGTCATTCCACTTGGGCCCGGGCCCGCTGAACCCGTAAGGGGAGCCGCACCCTTCCTCCACCAGGCGCAGCCCCATCATCTGGATGATCGGGCTGGTCGGCAGCGTCTTGAACCACTCACCACCGGGGAACGGAACGAAGCTGGGATCGCCGGGCTGCGGCTCTCCCGTCGAAGCCTTGGCGACAATCAGCCGCTGTCCTACCTTGATGACGTTGGGATCTGAAATTTTGTTCCAGATCTGAAGCTGCTTCACAGTGGTATGGAAGCGAGAGGCGATCCCGGAAAGCGTGTCACCGGCAATCACGACGTAGTACTTGTCCTGTGTTGTCTGTTGAGTGCCCATGACACTCACGCTAGAAGCCTTTCCAAGCGCCCGCACGTTTTCCCCACAGCAGCCACTGAAGCCCCAACTCCCAACTTCACCGGGGTCATTTTACCGCCGGAGCCCACCACCGGCATGCCGAAATCTCGGCGCACACGACACCACCGCAACGCAACGAAAGGAAAGGAAAGGAAAGGGTGCCTCAATAAAAAGTGGCCCAATAAACCAACTCGGGCGGCTGGGTGCCGGACATCTCCATGCCCGGCACCGGGTACCGACCCTGACACCCGGACACTCCGTCAAAGTTCCCCGAGATCAAAGGCGTTGGCAATGGCCTGGTAGCCGGCGTCGTTGGGGTGCAGCCCGTCCTCGTAGACATAGCCCGGACGCGGCCGGTCCGGATGGGCCGGGTCAGCCAAGGCCTTGTCGAAGTCGACGACCGCGTCATAGGCCCCGCTGGTGCGGATCCAGTGGTTGACCTGCGCACGGAGCCGCTCGACCTTGGCGGAGTAGCCCGGATACCCCTTCAGCGGCACCATGGTGGCCCCGATGACCTTGATCCCCCGCCCGTGCGCCGCGCGGATCAACGCCCGATAGCCCTCGGCGATCTGGCGCGCCGAGACCGGCTTGTGCGACGACGGGAAGCAGGGACCCGTGGCCCAGTTGGCCCCGACATCATTGGCCCCCAGCTCGACAATCACCGTACGCACCCCCGGCCGGTCCAGGACGTCCCGCCGAAACCGCGTGACGCCCTTCTCGCCGAAGCAGGAACTGCTGGTCAACAGCATGTTTCCGGCAATGCCGGCATTGACCACACCGACGTTCCGGCGGGCGGCAACCAGCCGCTCGGCAAGGCCGTCCGTAAAGCCGCCATGAGCCTCCGGCGTGGACCCCACCCCATCGGTGGCCGAATCCCCCAACGCCACCACCGTGTTCCGCCGCTCCCGGAACGGCCCCGACACATCGACCCCACTGAGAAAGTAGGAGGACTCCGAGGACTGACGATAAGCCTTGGCCAGCACATCATTGAGGTGATTCCCGGCGGCCCGATAGGACGTCGTCAACCCGACCCGGTGAAAAGTGGCCGGCCCGGTCGCCCCGGCGAAGTAGAGAGTGACGACCAGATTCTCCAGCGGGGACGTGGACAGCCTCACCGCATCGCCGACCGCCTCACCGCCGGCCGGGATCACCGTCGAAGCCGAGTGTCGACCGGAGTGCCGAAAGGTCACCTTCCGCGTGGTCCCGGGCCAAGCCTGCGCCCCTCCCCCGGACCGCGCGATCACCGCACCGTCCACCCGCAGCGGCGCCTTACCGAACCGGTTGGACAGCCTGATCCGCACCCGGGCCCCACCCGCACTGACCCGGACGACCTGACGAACCGACTGCTGCCGAAAGCCCTTCCCCGACCAGTTCGGAACGTCATCCACGTCCCCCTCGACGGGCTGCTGCACCGCAGCCCCCCACACCTCCGTCCAACGGGCCGCCCGCGGCCCCGCGGCATGCGCATCAGCCACGGCATCCGCATCAGTCGCGGCATCCGCAGCACCACCGCCCCCGCCCGCCGCTCCCCCTGCCCCCACGAGCGCCATCACCATCGCCATCCCCACCAGAGGCACCACACGCCGGGCCGGAACGAACTGAAAGAAACCCATGGGCCGCCCACCTTCACGTCATCAGCAGATGCGCGCCGTTCGCCCACCACAGCAAGCCGACTTCAGCCGCTCCCCCGACGCGCCTCCGCAGTCTCACCCCGGCCCGAGGCCCCCCACATCTGCCATTCGGCAGAGACGTACCGATCAGGACTTGTAGCGGCTCTCGATCTCCTTCATCACTTCGCACACGATGTCCGTCTCCTGCTGGATGTCGGACAGCCGCCGGCGACGCTCTTCCGCGGTCAGGTACGCATCGAACTCCTGCTCCGCCCGCGCCAGGCTGTCGTCCGTCCACTCTTTCCACGAGTCGCACGCCGCCTCGACCCAGTCGTGCTGAAGCTCGATCTCCCTGTTCACTCCCCGCATCCCGGCCCGCAGATCGCCCAGCGGGACGACGACGCGTGAGAAGTGATGAAAAGAGCGCTGCAGGAGATGCAGTCGGCCGGTGTCCGTCAGGGTGGCTATTCGCTTACCCCGGTTCAATTCCGAAGAAGGGACGGTGGCGAGCTTGGAGAAGTCAGCGACATGCGTACCGCCGCGCACCTCACGGTCCCGCAAATTAGCGAGCGGCATCAGCGCATACCTGCTTTTCCAGTGACGGTCCCATGCCTCGTCACCGTCCAGCACTTTCTTGCCGCTGAACTCCTCGACCGCGATCATTGTGACGTGATCCACCAGGGCCGCACCCTTCCGCATGGTGCAGGGATGCAGAAAAAGCATGCCCATTGTGCTTACCAGGCCAGGTAAGTTGACGTTTTCGAAGATGTCGCCCTGATGCCACGGAAGAACTAGAGGAGGGGCGTCCTCGTCCACATCGGGGACGCCCCTGTAGGCGTACAGCTCGCCGATGCACGGAATCTGGTCGAGCTGTTCCGCCATGCACGCCTCCGTCAACTTCGAGGCCGGAGCGATGGCCTTCCGTCCTCGGCAATGAATACTTCGTACTCACTCTTATGGGTACTGCGCCACTCGGGCAGCAGTCGCTCCAACAGCGTAGCCGGTTGTTCGTCTCCTGCGCCCAGTTCGAGCAAATCCACTGCGGTGAGAGGCGTATAGAGATCGAGCGGAGTGACGGTGTACCCGTCAAGTACAGGAAGGGAGATCCACTGAGCGGGATCTGCCACACCCGCTTCACCGAGGATCCGAAGAAATGCGACCAGCCCGGCGAGATTATCTCTGTTATCAGGAGTCACACCGCCGGCTCTACGCCACTTTCGCAACGCCGGAACGCTCACCCCAAGCATCCGGGACATTGCCACCCACGAGAGACCTTGCTCTGTCGACAGATCGCGGAGCATGTCCTCGACCGACAGGGACCGGGCCAGTTCCTGTCGCCTCTCCCGCAGCCACTTCCTGCGGTGGTCCTGGCGCCCCCGCTCATGGCGCCGGTGACGCATGCGCAACCGCTGGCCGTCTTCCCGCCACTGCGCGTCCAGGGCCTGATAGCTGGTGTAGCTCTGCTGCTCCGCAGCCCACTCGGCGCGTGGGCGGATGCTGTCCGCCACGGCCCGCAATACCTCTAAGTCGAGACGACCTCTTGCCCTCGGATCATTCATCCGGATCCCCCCTGAAATGTTTCCTCGCGCGCTCCGTGATCGATGCCTGGAAGAGTTCGCCGGCGGGTCGATGAAGTCGATCGCAGATCTTCACGATTTGATCGGGATCGAACTTCACGGGCTCACTCGGATCCCAGAAGCTATCGATATCGAGAGCAAAGAACCTGCTGTTCTCCGGCTCCGCGCTTTTCTTCCGCCGCACGGCCACGTCCCGGTCGACGATAGTGGTCCCGATGACATCGCCATAGCGAAATCCGGTCCAGCAGTCATCCTCGAGATGGAAGAGAACATGACCCATGGAACCTGCCGCATGACCGCTCGGCAGCAGCCCTTGGGCGGCCAGCAAAGACTCGGATACCCACGTCGGCCAATCAGGATCCGCGGCAGTCTCCCCCGGCACACGAATCTCATTCACATAGCGGACGCCGACCCGGCGGACCATGGCCCCCGGAACGCTTTCCGCCAACGCCGCCAGAGCCACTCCGAGAAACGCATCAAATTTCTCGAACTGCGTGTAGGAAGTCGTATCCACGGTCAGCGCGCTGGCCTTGAGCAGCACGGATGCCTCGGAGTCGGCAGTGAAAGCGCGGAGGGCCGGCAAAACCTGAGGAGGGATGTCTTCATCGACCTCCTCCAGCTTCACGGCGAGTGCGCGCTCCTGCTGAAGCAGTGGAAAAGTCTGCCGGACACCCTCGGCGAATGCATCGCGCACTGCGGGCTGGTTGACCCGTGGCTCATAGGAAAGGGTGATCTCAGCCGTTACATAGACCAGTGGTGCATGGAGGAAGACCTCGCGTCCCGGATACATTGAGACCGCTCACCCCTTCACCTGCCTAGCTGTCTGGACTGTGCCTCACTAGCCCGTTCCCGTGGAACCAGCAGCCTGCATGAGATCGTGTGGCGTATTGCGTGAACCGACCTGTAACCAGAACTGTAACCAGAATCGGGCCCTTCCGCACCCGAAGAACGAGACATTCACTCAATCGCAACGCCGAAATCCCGCCATGCGAGATCCCGGCGACCTGTCCCTTCGACCCTTGCATACCGCTCCAGTGGCCCTGACCTGCTGTTTCAGCGCCGACTTGCCACATTCGGGCCGACGTTCGCGATTCGAACCTGAGGACGCCACTCCCGGCCGCGCGGGCAGTAACACCCTTGCAGCATCCGTCACTTGACGCCCGGCACGCCAAGCAGCATCGAACTTCCACCCGTGCGGCCCACCCCTCAGCGAAGACCGGACATCCACCCTGTGGGCTCGGGCCTGGCGTCGCCGGTCCACTTCCCGACACTCCTTGGCCGCAGCCGCGAACCAACCTGCGGCCACCGTCCTGGGATGCCAACCTGCCGCCGCCGGCCCGCACATGGCCCACAAGGAGGCCATGGGACGGAGGAACCACTGAAGCTGGAGCGGGACACCGCAACTGCCCTGCGGGGGCGGCCACTTCACCCCTCCCGGGGCCGGATCCTGAAGAAGGGTTTCAGGGCTTCAGGCTGTGTTCAGGTTCGGGTCGGCACTGTGGTGGATGTCGGAAGGGCGCGACAGGCCCGCCGGCGGAACAAGACCGCGACACGATCCGGAGGAACGTCCTCATGAAGGCCACCGCCAAGCGCACGCTCACCCCTCGCGCCGTCGTCCTCGCCACGGCTGCCGCTGTCGCACTGATCGGTGGCACGGGTGCCGCGACCGCCTTCGCGAACGACGACGGCGGCCCGGCCCCGCAGTCCTCGGTCCAGCTCCCCCACAACGAGCGCCACCTCGACGACACCGCCAAGGACCGCGCGCAGGTCAAGGCCGACAAGATCAGCCAGTCCCAGGCCACCGCCAAGGCCCTCCAGACCGTCCCCGGCACCGCGACCTCCGCCGAACTCGACAACGCCGACCGCAACGGCTCCCTCGTCTGGGAGGTCGACGTCTTCGGCAAGGACCACAAGAGCCACGACATCACCATCGACGCCGGCAACGGCAAGGTCCTGAGCCAGCACACCGACCGCGACGACGACGCCGCCCAGGACGCCGCCGAGACCCAGGCCCTGCTCAAGACCGACAAGACCGGCCACCACAACGCCACCGACCAGGCCCTCAAGGCCGTCCCCGGCACCGTCGTCTCCTACAGCCTCGACGACAACGACCGCAACGGCTCCACCGTCTGGGAAATCGACGTCCTCGGCAAGGACCACAAGAACCACGACATCACCATCGACGCCGCCACCGGCAAGGTCCTCAACCAGCACATCGACCACGACGACCACGACAACAACGACGACCAGGACGACAACGACAGCGACGACGACTGATCAGACACCAGGCCGCAGCCGCCTGCCTGAAGCCTCCCCCAGAGCCCGAAGGGGCCGCGCCCGCCACTGTCCGGCGTACGCGGCCCCTTCGTCGGTTTCCGGCAAAGACACGGCCCCGGGTCGCGATGCGATGGCCGGGGCCGTGTCCGCCTTCTGCGGATCTGAGTAACTCTTAGCCGCAGGTCACGGGCCGATGACCGCGATGGACTTGATCGTCGCCCCCGGCTTGGTCTGCCCCCAGTGGCCGGGCTTGATGTCGACGGTCTTGCCGTAGCAGGAGACGTCGCTGTAGACCCGGATCTTCCTCTTCGTCTGGTTGGAAACGGTCTTGCCGTTCCAGTCGTAACAACCCGGCGAGGGGTTCACGCCGCTGGTGCGCTTCGTGCCACCGAAGTCATTCTTCGACCACGTGCAGACCGAGCCCTTCCGGCAGACGGACGAGGCAGAGGCAGTCGTGGAGGTGGCGAGAGGCAGCGTCGCGATGAGCGCAGCGCCGCCGAGCGCAATGAGCTTGGTCTTCAAGGGTGGTACTCCTGTTCCCCCGTATGGATCATGGTCAGTAACGAGCATCCCAGCGCCGGATGGCCACGGACAATTGCTTTTCAGCCACCCTCCTCGACGCCGAACCCAGCGCCACTGCTTCACCAGCCCTTGGCCGGCCACATCGCGCGGACCGGCCAGGAAGCCCCGGACAGACCGAAGACACCGGTCATGGCGCATCGTCTTCGGGCCGGGAGCCTGCGGCGAGATCCAGACAAACCGGGGTGAGACAAGACGAACGCAGAAGGGGTGCCCCGCCGAAGCAGGACACCCCTTCTGACCAGCTAGTTCGCTGACCTCTGCGGAGGCTGTGGGATTTGAACCCACGGTGACGTTGCCGCCACGACAGTTTTCAAGACTGTTCCCTTAGGCCGCTCGGGCAAGCCTCCCCGCGGCACCGGTGCGCGGGGCGCGTGGGTGTCGCGGGATCAGACTAGCGCGTCACTTGTCGCCCGTGCGCTGGCCCAGGGTGACTTGGGTCGTGTGCTCCTTGCCGCCGCGCTTGTAGGTGAGGGTGACCTCGTCGCCGGGCTTGTGCTGCCAGATCTCGCTGATGAGGGTGGGGCCGCTGTCGATCACCGTGTCGTCGAGCTTGGTGATGGTGTCGCCGGGCCGGAGGCCGGCCTTGTCGGCGGGGCCGTTCGGGGTAACGGCTTCGGAGCCGTTGTTGCCCGTCTTGGCGATGGTCGCGCCGTCGCCGGTGTCCCGCATGCCGACCTGGACGCCGATCTGGGGATAGACCGGCTTGCCGGTCCTGATCAGGTCCTGGGCGACCCGCTTGGCCTGGTCGATGGGGATCGCGAAGCCCAGGCCGATGCTGCCGGACTGCTGGGACTCGCCGCCCAGACCGCCGCCGTTGCCGGCCGACTGGATCGCGGAGTTGATCCCGATGACATTGCCGGCGGCGTCCATCAGCGGGCCGCCGGAGTTACCGGGGTTTATCGAAGCGTCGGTCTGCAGGGCGCTCATGTACGAGGCGCTGGTGCCGCCGCCGTCGCTGGAGGCCACCGGGCGGTCCTTGGCGCTGATGATGCCGGTGGTGACCGTGCCGGACAGGCCGAAGGGGGCGCCGATGGCGATCGTGGCGTCGCCGACCTGCACACTGCCGGACTTGCCGAGCGGGAGCGGGTTGAGCGGGGCGCCGGAGGCGTTCTTCAGCTTGATCACGGCGACGTCGTAGCCCTGGGCGTTGCCGACGACCTCGGCGTCGTACTTCTTGCCGTTGGAGAACGTCGCGGTGAGCTTGCCGCCGCCGGCCGCGCTGGCGACGACGTGGTTGTTGGTGAGGATGTGGCCCTGCTTGTCGTAGATGAAGCCGGTGCCCGTGCCGCCCTCACCGGTGGCACCCTGCGCCTCGATCGTCACGACGCTCGGCAGCGCCTTCTGCGCTATCCCGGAGACGGAGGTGGGCTTGCGGTTCAGCGCGCCGGGGTCGCCGGGCGCGGAGACCGTCGTCGAGGCGCTGTCGTTCTGGCCCGCGGCCCAGAAGCCGATGCCGCCGCCGACACCGCCGGCCACCAGCGCCGCCACCAGGACGGCCGCGATCAGGCCGCCGTTACGCCGCTTGGGCGCCGGGCTGCCGGTCACACCCCAGGGGTCGCCGCCGTACGGAGGCTGCTGGCCCCAGCCGCCGCCCGCGCCGGGGGCGCCATGGCCGGCGCCCGGGTACGGCGGGATCTGGGCGGTCTGCTCGGTGGCCGGGTCGTCGCCGGGGTATCCGAAGCCGGGCTGCGGAGGGTGTCCGGCGCCCGGGGCCGAGCCGACGGTCGGGGCGAAGCCCGGCGGGGGCGGCGTGTGCGGGGCGTCGGGAGCCTGGGCGCCGGAGGCGGACGCGGGGGCGCTGTCCGGCTGCGGCCCGGTCGGCGGCTTGGCCTCCGACGGGACGGCGACTCCCTCGTTCTCGGTGCTCACAGGTCTCTCCTCAGCTTCATGACTGTCGGCGCCCACGGCCTCGGCAGGCTGCTTCCCTGCTGCCTCGGATCTCATCCATGCCCGAGATCCGGGGCGGCCGTTTCTTCCGGGGCTTGCAGTTCGGCCGGACCCTGGAGGTGCGTCCGGGTGGTGCGGTTCTTCTGTGGGCCGGCGGGCCTCGCGGTCCGCCGGGTGGTGCGGTTCTTCCGGTCCGGCGGGCCTGGGGCCCTCCGGGTCGTACGGCTCCTCGTGCCGGTGGACGGGGAGCCCCAGTACTCCAGGATTAAGGATCCCGGCGATACGGGCGAGTCCCGGTCCGCCGGTCCGGGGGCCGCCGGCCGTGATCCGCAGGTCCCGTCCCGCACGCCCCGGCCGTGCGCGAGCCCCGTCCGCAGGTCCGGTCCGGGGTCCGGGCCGGGCGATACGGGCGAGTCTCCCTACCACCCTTTCCCACCGCGCGTCAGAGCACCGTAAGCCGAGGCTGTGACTGTCCCCTCATCCTTTATGCCGGACAAAACCGGCGCATCCCCTGTTCCGCGCCCCGGGTATGCGCCCGGCGCCCCCTCAGCGGTGGATGGCACGATAACGCGGTGACCTATGCACGCCCTGCCCAGGACGCCCGTCCGGGCCGTCCCGCCATTTCCGTCATCGCCCATCGCGGTGCCTCCGAGGACGCCCCGGAACACACCCTCGCGGCCTACCGCAAGGCGATCGAGGACGGGGCGGACGCCCTGGAGTGCGATGTCCGGCTGACCGCGGACGGGCATCTGGTGTGCGTGCACGACCGCCGGGTGAACCGCACGTCCAACGGGCGCGGTTCGGTTTCCGCCCTGGAGCTCGCCGATCTCGCCATGCTCGACTTCGGCTCCTGGAAGGGCGACGGGTTCGCGAACGAGGCACCGGACCGGCAGCACGAGGACCCCGAGCGGACCTCCGTACTGACGCTGGAGCGGCTGCTGGAGCTGGTCGCCGACGCGGACCGCCGGGTCGAGCTGGCCATCGAGACCAAACACCCGACGCGCTGGGCCGGACAGGTGGAGGAGCGGCTGGTCGAGCTGCTGGCCCGATTCGGGCACACGAATCCGGCCATGCGCACGGACTGGACCCCTTCGGTACGGGTCATGAGCTTCTCGGCGCGCTCCCTGCACCGCGTACGGGCCGCGGCACCCGAGGTCCCCGGCGTCTACCTGATGCAATTCCTCACCCCGCGGCACCGTGACGGCCGGCTCCCGCCCGGTGTCGGCATCGCGGGCCCCGGGATACGCATCCTCCGCTCGCACCCCGACTACGTCGCCAAGGCGCATCGCGCGGGCCACCGCGTCCACGTATGGACCGTCAATGACACCGCCGATGTCGAGCTCTGTCAGGAATTGGGCGTGGACGCGGTGATTACGAACCGCCCCAAGCAGGTACGAATCCAACTCGGCCTTGGCTAAAGCTCATCACAGGGTGTGCACCGGCGCATTCGACCCGTATTCGATTGTGTCCAATGCGTCACCATGTGCCGCTTGGCCGGTTTCCGGTCCAGTCCATTGGGGCATTCATCCCGTGGCGTGGGGCAAAGGAGGTCTCGGGGGTGGCGTTGGTGGTGGCACAAGAGGTGCCGACGTCGTCGATCATGGCCGTACCCCATGGTCCCGTGGGTGTGGGCATGGCCAGGCGGCGCATGCGTGAAGAGCTGTTGGCAAGTGGAGTTCAGGACACAGTCGTCGATGACGCGGTCCTCATTCTTTCGGAGCTGCTGAGCAATTCGTGTCGCCATGCGCGTCCGATATACGAAAACGGATCACCGGGCTCCGCAACGGCCGAGGCAACGGACGCCCCGTCGGCATCCATCCGGGCGTCCTGGCGTATCGACTCACAGGGCAGACTGACCGTCGCGGTCACGGACGGCGGCGGCCCGACCCGGCCCCTTCCGGCCACACCGTCGGTCACGGCACGCGGCGGCCGCGGGCTGGCCATCATCCGCTCGCTCGCCAAGGACTGGGGCGTACACGACTCCGTCGTCGGCGAAGTCACGGTCTGGGCGGCCCTCTCGCTCCAGGGCGCTTTCGCTACGCGCGTGGATCTGACACCCGATCTGCCGCCCTCGCTCGCCAGGGGCGCAGGGGTGAGCACGGTGCGGCCGCTGACCCCGGGCTTCCCGGAATTCGACGATCTGACGTAGCGGCACGGCGGGACACGGCCGGGCGCGCGGCCGAGCGCGACGCCGTACGCAATCCTCTAGGCTCGCGCCGAAACGCGTCCGTACGCCCAGGATCGACCAGGAGACACCGTCGCCATGGCCAAGAAGCGCCGTCCCCAGCCCCAGGCCGCAGCATCACAGATCAAGGGCGGCGAGGTGCCGGTCGTCGGTGCCCGTGAACCCTGCCCGTGCGGCTCGGGCCGCCGGTACAAGGCCTGTCACGGGCGACAGGCGGCGCATGCCGCCACCGAGCTGGTGCAGCGCCCCTTCGAGGGCCTGCCCGGTGAGTGCGACTGGGTGGCGCTGCGCGAGCTGGTGCCCGCCGCCACCGCCGAGTTGACGCTGAAGGGCGGGCTGCCCGAGGGCGTCCCGTCCGTGACGCTGGCGACCGTGCTGCCGATGGCCTGGCCCGCACTGCGCCGCGACAACGGCGCGGTGATGCTCGGCCTGCAGAACGACACCGCCTCCGGCGACCTCAGCCGCGACCTCGCCGACACCCTGCAGCGCGCGCTGGCCGCCGAGCCCGGCACCCCGGTCGCCGCCGCGCGCCCGGCCCCCGACGGTCCGCGGCTGCAGGATCTGCTCGACCCGGACGCGGCTTTTGAGCCGTCCGTCCACACCGGCTTCGAGTTCTGGGTGGAGAACGCCGAGAACGCCACCGGCGAGGTCGCCGCCTCTCTGGAGCGGGCCAACGCGGCGGCCATTCCCACCTCCCGGATTCCCGGGCTGGAGGGCGCGTACTGGTGCGAGGCCCCGGAGAAGAACCATCTGCGCTGGGTCACCGGGCACCCCGAGGAGCAGCTGCTGGACGCACTCGCCCGGCTGCACGCCGCGGGCGACTCCTCGCTCGGTGAGGGCACCCGTCTGGTGGGCTCGTTCCGCGCTCACGGTCTGGTCGTTCCGGTCTGGGACCTGCCCTCGTCGATGAGCGCCGAGGACGTCGCCAAGCCGGCCGCGGCGTTCGCCGAGCGGCTGGCCGAGGCGCTCGCGACGGACGCCCCGCTGACCCCCGAGGAGCGCCGGGCGCGCGGCGGGCTCACCAACCGCCAGGTGACCCTGAGCTGACCGGAACGCCCTCGACCGTGCGGAATGGATGCCTCCGGGGACCTCAGGCGTGACACCTGTCACAACTCCCCGTACCTGCCGGTAAATAGGCGTCCGGAATTCCACGATCGAATTTGCGAACTGCCGATCTCTTGTTACGGTTCTAGAAGCCCGGTCGCTGGTGCATCCCCCGTCGCCAGCGACCGGGCGCTTCCATGCCCGGAGCCGGGTGCGCCGCTCGGCCGGCCCCGGCCACCGGTGACTCCGTGCGTCAGTGGTCCGAACCACTGCCTCCCGCAGGCGAGTTGCTGCCGGAGCGCAGCAGCAGCCGCTCCCCCGCCACGTCGGAGAACTCCGCCACCGCGCCGTACGGCCCACCCCCGCGCACGGTCGCCCCGGTCGGCGTCTCGCACATGCCCGGCACACCGGCCGCCGCCACCTCGCAGTGCACCTGGACGGTCGTACCGTCCGGTCGCAGCAGCGTCAGTGCGGCGCGCAGCGGGGCGCCGGTGAGATTGCGGTAGTAGGTCCGCCCCCAGGTCAGACCGTTCTCGGCGAGCACGCAGGTCTGGGCCTCGATCCGCCCGGGAGCGGCGAGTTGGGGGCCGCAGCGGGAGGTACGGCCGGAGGGAGGCGGCAGGCCGGGGCCGGTAGGGGAGCCGGTGGAGGTCCGGGCGCCGACAGTGACGGGACTCTTGCCCGACTTGGCACCACTATTGGACTTGATGCCCCTTTTGGCCGCAGAGCTGTTTTCGGACGTGGCGGCCGTCCCGGAAGCCGTGAGGTCGGCCGGACCGGCCATTGCGGCGCCCAGCGGCACGACGCCGGCGAGCACCGCCACGCCGGCGAGCCCGGTCATGCGGATTTTCTGCGCACGCTGCATGGGCCCCCACCTGGATCGAGATGCCGCTGACGACGGCTTGACGGTGGGCCGAACCTATCGGGCGGCGAGGGTGCGCCCAGGCACCCGGACGCGGGTTTCCCGTAGTTGTCCGGGCCGGTCACACCCGAACGGGTGATCCGCCCGCGCGTCGTTTCTGACCGCCCGCCGAGCAGACGGGGCAGGCGCCCGCGCGGACGTCAGTACGCGAGCCGGCTGCCGCCGTCGGGAGTGCTGGTGCTCGCCGTGACCAGGGCGTCCACGATCGTGCCCACCTTCGGCAGCCAGGGCGCGGCCGAGGGTGGGGGTCCCCCCTGCTCGAACGAAGTGGAGCGCTTGGGGGGAGCCGGCGGCCGCTCCCAGCGGACCCTGCCCGCGCCGATCTGGGAGGGCGGGAGCACCAGATAGCCGCCCTCGCCGTGGAACCGCAGCGAGCTGGGCACCCAGTCCTGGGAGTGCAGCAGCTCGCCCAACTCCGCGAGGTCGTACGGCGATACGAGCAGCGACCAGCGGGTGGGCGTGGCCACCACGGGGCCGAGGCGCACCCCGAAGTGGTCCAGGGCCGCCAGGGCGCGGGCGCCGGCGACGGCGGGCAGGCTCACCGCGCAGGGCGCGCGGCCGCCGGTGGCCAGCACGATCGGGGCATCGGGGCGGTTCGCCCACCACCAACGCACCATCCGGGCGTCGGTCGTGGCCGCCATCAGGCCGGGGTCGAAGGGGTGCGCGCCGGGCACCACACAGTCGGGGTCGGGGCAGCTGCACCGGCGGCCGGTCCGCTCGCCGAGGCCGAGCCGGGCGCCGCCCGGCTGGCGGCCGGCGGGCCTGATCCCCACACCGGGAAGTACGGGCCACTGCCACTCGGTGGCGCAGTGGAGCGCCGCACCGAGCAGCGCCGACCTTCCGCCGCGCCGGAACAGGAGCTTGCGTCGCCTTCCGAGGATCTCGCGCATGAGCGCTCGTTCCTTTCCGTAAACGCCGAGGGCTTGGTCCATCGCACTACATGGCACTTCTTGCCGGTTCGCCGTCGTTCGTGCCGTGCCGCTTCATGCCGTGGTGTGGCGTTTCCTGCGGCCCGGCCGGGCTTCCCGGGGTCGATCGCATCTCGATCACGCCACGTGGATCACTGGTCACCGCGTGTACAAGGCAGCGCATCACGCCGTACGCCGAGCGTGGAACATGGCGGGGGGTGGCGCGCGCCTGGCGATTGCGCCTCCGTGGTGCAGTCCCCGCCTCTTGGGAGTGCGTCGCGGTCGTCGCCGTATTAGACGCCGGTGTCCGCCGGAGAGTTCCGGTGCGGCCCCAACTGACCCCGCACCTTTCCGAGTACGTACCCGCCACTGTGGTGATGACGCGCTGTTGATCGCCGTCAGTCGACCTCAAATTGACGCTCGGGGGGCTTTTTTCAGGCCAATCTACAGACCTCGCTGACACCACAAACCCCATGGGGAGAGTGCTGGACATCACATCGCTGGTGCGTGTACATCTGGAGGCATTGATAGCGGAGCAGCATGACATGGGGGTTTGCGATGCTATTGAGGAAATTGAGCGGCCAACCGTACCGCGCAACATCACTCAACAAAATGCCGCACTCCCTACCAAAAAGCGGCCTGACCTGGGTCATTACCCGGCGCAACGAGAGTCGCCGGCCATGACCGCCCCTCACGTACCGAAAGTGGCTGGAATCGAACCAGCTCTTCCCGCCCCCACTCACACTGTCGACCCGCGCCTGGGGAAAACCCCCGCGGATCCCCCCTCCGACACCCCGTCCGGCACTCCTCCGGACGCCCCTCGGGACACCGCGCCCGACGCCGCGTCAGACACCGCCCCCGGCGCCGCCCCCGACTTCTCCGTCGTCGACCAACTCGCCGCCGTCCAGGACCGGCTGGCCGGCTGGATCTCCGACCTCAGCACCCTGCACGACCTGACCGAACAGCTCGCGCGCACCCGCACGCTGGAGGACGCCCTCCACGAGCTGCTGCGCGCCGGCGCCTCCCTGGTCGGCGCGCGGCGCGGTCTGGTCGTCCTCGCCCCGGCCGACGGCTTCGGCCCGGAGACCACCGTCGGGCTCGGTCTCGGCCACGCCGAGATCGGCACCATCGAGACCATCCCGCGCCGCGCCCTGTCGTACGCGCGGATACTGGACGGCCTCCCGGAGCCGGGCGCCACCGGCGACGGCCCCCGGACCGGACCGCTCCACGACCCCCGGCACGAGGCGCGTGACACGGGCCGTCCCCCCGGCCCGCGCGGCGCGCCCGCGGCCGGACCGTGCACCGAGATCTCCGAACCCGACATCCCCGGCGAGAAGGACCTCGACCCGCGCCTGCGCGAGGTCGCGGCCCGGCTCGGGTACGCCGCCAGCTACGCGGTCCCGCTCGCCGCCGACCCCATCGGCCGGACCGGCGCCGCGGTCTGGCTCTACGACGAACCGGCCGAGCCCACCGAACGGCAGCGCCATCTCATCGGCCTCTACCGGGCGCACGCCGCCGAGCACCTCGCCCGGCTCCTCGAACTCCACCGCAGCCGGCAGGCCGTCCGGACCCTCCGCGAGGAGCTGCTGCCGCACCGGCTGCCGCGGATCCCCGGCGTCCGCCTCGCGGTGCGGCACCACAGCGGACCGCGCGGGGGCGGCGACTGGTACGACGCGCTGCCGCTGCCCGACGGCGCACTGGGTCTGGCCATCGGTTCGGTGACCGGCTCCGGGCCGAGCGCGGTGGCGGCCATGGGGCGGCTGCGGGCGTCCCTGCGCGCCTACGCCGTCATGGAGGGCGAGGATCCGGTCGCGGTCCTCTCCGACCTCGAACTGCTGCTGCGGCTGACCGAGCCGGCCCGCAGCGCCACCGCGCTGTTCGCCTTCACCGAGCCGCCGCCCGGCTCGCCGGGCGGGCCGCCCGCACCCCCGATGCCGGGCGGTATCACCGACCCCTTCGCCCGCAAGATCGTCCTGGCCGGGGCCGGCCACTGCCCGCCGCTGATCCTCGGCGATCTGCGGACCGAGTACGTGGAGACCTCGCTGTCCGCGCCGCTGGGCATGCTGGCCTGCTGGGAGGCGCCGAGCGTGGAGATCGAACCGGCCGGCGGCGAGACCCTGCTGCTCTACAGCGACGGGCTGCTGCACCGCACCGGCGAGCCCATGGACCGCGCCTTCGCCCGGCTGCACGCGGCCGCCGCGGGCGTTCCCCAGGCCGCCCGCCATGATCCGGAGGCGGTCGTCGACCACATCGTGCGCACGATGCTGCCGCAGGGCCTGGACGATCCGGCGTCGGAGGAGGACGTCGTGCTGCTCGCGGCGTACTTCGAGGAGTAGCCCCCCGGTCCGGCGGCTCAGGGCCGGTCCGGCGGCCCCCGGCCCTGGTCGCGGGGCCGGCCCTGAGCACGCCCCATACGGCGGCGGGCCTGGCGCACCGCGCTCCCGCCCCGTACGGCGGAGGACCTGCCGTCCCGCGCTCCCGCCCGCGCCACCCGCCCGGACCCGCCGGGCGCCATGCCTCCTATGGCCGGTCTGCCGGAGAGGTCACACCTTCCGGGCCCTGGACCGCTTTCGATCCGCACATACGATGGAATGCGGTTCAGTCTTTAAAGGAGGCATTGTGACCGACGAGCTCACGCCGGAGACCCCGGACGAGGACGAGCAGCCGATCAAGCAGCGCAAGAACGGCCTTTACCCGGGCGTCTCGGACGAGCTCGCGGAGAACATGAAGAGCGGCTGGGCCGACACCGAGCTGCGCGATCTGAAGCCGGTCGAGCAGGCCCCGAATGCCGCCCGGCGCCGGGCCGCGCTGTCCGCGCGCTTCCCCGGCGAGCGCCTGGTGATCCCGGCGGGCAATCTGAAGACCCGCTCCAACGACACCGAGTACCAGTTCCGCGCCTCGACGGAGTACGTCTACCTCACCGGCGACCAGACCGACGACAGCGTCCTGGTCCTGGAGCCGAAGGGCGACTCGCACGAGGCGACGATCCACCGGCTGCCCCGCTCCAACCGTGAGAACGGCGAGTTCTGGCTCAACGGCATGGGCGAGCTGTGGGTCGGCCGGCGCCACAGCCTCAGCGAGTCCGAGGCGCTGCTCGGCGTCCCCTGCAAGGACGTCCGTGAGCTGGCCGACGCGCTCAAGGAGGCCACCGGCCCGGTCCGCGTGGTGCGTGGCCATGACGCCGGTATCGAGGCCGCGCTGACCGACAAGGTCACCGCCGAGCGCGATGAAGAGCTGCGGGTCTTCCTCTCCGAAGCACGCGCGGTCAAGGACGAGTTCGAGATCGGCGAGCTGCAGAAGGCCGTCGACTCGACGGTGCGCGGCTTCGAGGACGTCGTGAAGGTCCTGGACAAGGCCGAGGCGACCAGCGAGCGCTACATCGAGGGAACGTTCTTCCTGCGCGCCCGCGTCGAGGGCAACGACATCGGCTACGGCTCGATCTGCGCCGCCGGCCCGCACGCCACCACCCTGCACTGGGTCCGCAACAACGGCGAGGTCCGCTCCGGCGATCTGCTGCTGCTGGACGCCGGTGTGGAGACCCACACCCTCTACACCGCGGACATCACCCGCACCCTGCCGATCAACGGCCGCTACAGCGACCTCCAGCGCAAGATCTACGACGCGGTCTACGAGGCCCAGGAGGCGGGCATCGCGGCGGTCAAGCCGGGCGCGGCCTACCGCGACTTCCACGACGCGGCGCAGCGGGTGCTCGCCGAGAAGCTGGTCGAGTGGGGCCTGGTCGAGGGCCCGGTCGAGCGGGTGCTGGACCTGGGGCTGCAGCGCCGCTGGACCCTGCACGGCACCGGCCACATGCTCGGCCTGGACGTCCACGACTGCGCCGCGGCCCGCACCGAGCACTATGTCAACGGCACGCTGGAGCCCGGCATGGTGCTCACCGTCGAGCCCGGACTGTACTTCCAGGCGGACGATCTGACGGTGCCGGAGGAGTACCGGGGCATCGGGGTCCGCATCGAGGACGACATCCTCGTGACCGACGACGGCAACCGGAATCTGTCGGCCGGGCTGCCGCGCCGGTCGGACGAGGTCGAGGCCTGGATGGCCGGGCTGCTCGGCAAGTAGTACCGCAGGACATCGCGTACGGCTCCCGGTGGCGTCAACCGCCGCCGGGGGCCGTGTCGTTGGCGGGACGCTTCTTGTAGGCGCCCGCGCAGGCCGCCGCCCAGACGGCGGTGGCGGCGGACTCGGCGAGGTGCCGGTCCACGGGCCGGCGGGCGATCAGGATCCGGTAGTAGAAGGGCGCGCCGAGCGCCGACATCACATCCTCCGGGTCGGTGTCCGCGGGCAGTTCGCCGCGGTCGACCGCCCGCTGCACCATCCGGCCGGCCAGCGTCAGCCGTTCGCCGAAGAAGGACCGCAGCACCGCGGCCGCCTGCGGGTCACGCGCCGCGGCGGAGACCACCGCCTCGATCAGACAGCTCATCCGCGCCTCGGCGAAGAAGTCCGCTATCGAACGGGCCAGCTGGCGCAGATCCTCGGGCAGGGTGCCGGAGTCCGGCAGCGGCACATCGGAGCTCAGTTCGGTCAGCAGCTCGCACACCAGACCCTCGATGCAGCGCCAGCGGCGATAGAGCGTCGCGACGTGAATTCCGGAGCGCTGCGCGACCTTCTCCATGGTCAGCCCGGCGAAGCCGCCCTCGTCCAACTCCTCGAAGACAGCGGTCAGTACGGCCTGTCGGGTGCGGGCCGTACGCCCGCCGGGCCGGGTCTCGCCCGGGGCATGGTGCGCTGTCGTCACGACGGCTCCGTATTGCAGTGCGGGTTCACGCCAAGTATTGTCCGAGACAAGTTAACGCGAGCAACTTCGCGTTAATCCTGGTGCGCGCTGGTCTCGCAGGGACAGGGGACGCCGCGGGGGAGGTCCTCCCACCGCGAGACCGCGCGGCCCAGTCCTCCCGCCAGGCGGTTTCCGGCCAATTATCCCACTGCCGACGTTCGCCCGGTTTGACACCTCATCTCCCGGCGCCTCCCGGGCCGCCGCGACCGTCCGGCCGTCGCGGCTCCTGCTTGCTCATGACGCCATAGGAAGCGCCGCCCCCTCGCGCCACTTGAGGATCTTGTCGAAGCTGACCACTGCGCCGGGGCGGCCGGTGCGGTTGCGGTAGCGGACGTGGTCGGTGAGGGCCTCGATCAGAAAGAGCCCCCGGCCGTCCTCGGCAAACTCGGGAGCCTGCGCGGGGGTGGGCACGGGGGCCGGCGGGAGGGCGCGGTCCGTGGCCGTATGGGGCGGGGCGGGGGGTGCGGGGCAGTGGTGGAAGCCGGGGCCCGAGTCGGTGACTTCGATGCGGCAGGTGTCGCCGTCGATGAAGGCGGTGACGCGGTAGTCCTCGGTGGCGTCGCCCCCGTGCTCGACGGCGTTCGCGCAGGCTTCGGAGAGGGCCACCGACAGGTCGTAACAGATGTCCGGGTCCACGCCCGCTGTCTCCATCGTGCCCAGCAGCAGGCGACGGGCGAGCGGCACGCTCGCAGCCTCGCGCCGCAAATGGAGTGACCACCAGATGCTCATCGCTCCAGCCTCCTGGCCGCGGCTCGACATATCGATACCTATTGCCGCGCCGCAAGGTCCGTAAGCATGTCCGGGACGTGATACCGCTCATTCGGCGGATGCGAAGAGTGAGCGCATCGGTGTAGGTGCCGCGCTGCCCATGCGCCGTCGCGCGCCCGTCTGCGTCCTCGGACGCCCCGCTGGGCGCCCCTTGACACCGACCTGCCGTCGGGGGTCCTTGAGCCCAGTGGGATGATGGCGCGGCCATGACTCCACCGCCCGCCTCCACAGCGCGCGCAGCCGCCGATCTCCGGCTGTTGAGGGCCGCGGTTTTCACCGCGGCCTGCATCGCGCTGTCCGCGGCCGGGCACATCCTCGCCTCGTGCGCCACCGTCCCGCTGTGGACGCTGGGCGTCGCCGCCGCCGCGGTGTTCGCGGTCGCGGCGCCGCTGGCCGGGCGGGAGCGCTCACTGCCGGGCATCGCCGTCGGGCTCGCCGTGGGACAGCTCGTGCTGCATGCGGTGTTCACCTGGGGGCAGCAGCCGGTGCCCGCCGCACCGCGGGGTGGGTCCGGCGCCGGCGGGCTCTCGGACCAGGCCGCGATCAGCATGGCCCGGCATCTGATGTGCGGGCTCGGCAGCGGCCGGATGGACGGGGCGCAGGCGCGCCGGGTGCTCGGCTCGGGTGGCTTCGACGCGGCCTCCGCCGCCGGGGTGGCCGCACCGGCGGCGCACGGTACGGCCGGTGGCACGGCCGCCGCCGACACCGTGACGGCGCACACTCTGCTGCCGTCGCTCCCCATGTTTCTGGGGCATCTGCTGGCGGCGCTCGCCGTCGGCTGGCTCCTGCGGCGGGGCGAGATCGCGCTGTGGCGGCTGGTCCGGCTGTCGGCTCCGGCGGTACAGACGCTGGTCGGTGCGGTGCGCGGGGCGCTCGTGCTGATCCGGGCCCTGCTCATGGGCCTCGGCGTGGCGCATGACGAGCCGCGGCGCGCCCCGGTTTCGTACGGGGATGACAAACCCGGCCCGAAGGACGCCGCACTCCACCACAGTGTCGTCAGGCGAGGGCCACCCACCCTGGCCCTCGCGGCCTGACATCGCGCGAAGCACGCTCCCACAGGACGGGTACGGGCTCGCGCGCCGTCGTCGCACGCGCGCCACCTACACCGTCACCAGCACCTTTCTCCTTCCTGTGGAGTGTTTTTCCGATGTCGAAGATCTCGAAGATGACGCAGATGCCGCAGCAGCAGCCGGACCTCTCGCGGACGCGGCGGCTCGCGCGACGGCTGCCGCTCGTGGGCGCCGCCGCGGTCGGCAGTGTGGTGCTGCTCGCCGCCCCGGCCTTTGCGCACGTCAGCGTGCAGCCGGCGGGCGCCGCCCCGAAGGGCGGCTATGCGACGGTCAACTTCAAGGTGCCCAATGAGCGGGACGACGCGTCGACGGTGAAGCTGGAGGTCACGCTGCCGACCGACCAGCCGCTGGCGTCCGTCATGCCGCAGCCGGTGCCCGGCTGGAAGGTGGACGTCAAGAAGTCCAAGCTGGCCAAGCCGATCGAGATGCACGGCGAGAAGATCAACGAGGCTCCCTCGAAGATCACCTGGACCGCGGAGGACAAGGGCGTCGAGCCCGGCCAGTTCCAGCAGTTCCCGGTCTCCGTCGGGATGCTGCCCGAGGACGCCGACCAGGTCGTCTTCAAGGCTCTCCAGACGTACGACGACAAGGAGGTCGTGCGCTGGATCGAGCCGACGAAGGACGGCGGCCCGGAGCCGGAGAACCCGGCGCCGGTCCTCAAGCTCACCGCGCCCGAGGAGGACGGCCACGGCGCCACCGCCGCGGGTGACAAGAGCGACGGCAAGGACCACCTCAAGAACGCCGCGGCCGCCGAGGACGCCTCCACCAGCGACAACACGGCACGCGTCCTGGGCGCCATCGGCATCGTCGTCGGCATCATCGGAGTCGGCTTCGGTGTCTTCGCCGGCCGGCGCCGCAGCGCCTGATCACGGACGGGCCGGCGCCCCCCCCGCGCCGGCCCGACGCCCCTTCCCGGACACACGGGATCCAACTCACGGGATTTATCTGCAATGCGTAGAACGACCCTGCTCGCGTCCGCCCTCACGGCGGCCGCGGCCCTCAGCCTGACCGCCTGCGGCGGGGACGACAGCAAGCCCGCCGCCGTGGTGTCCGGCGGTACCTCCGCCAAGTCGATCATCACGCTCGACAGCCCGATGGCGAAGCCGGACCTGGTACTGACCGACACCCACGGCGCCAAGTACGACCTGCTGGAGAAGACCAAGGGCCATCCGACCCTGATCTACTTCGGCTACACCAACTGCCCGGACGTCTGCCCGCTGACGATGGCCAACATCGCGGTCGCGGTGAAGCAGCTGCCCAAGGCCGAGCAGAAGGATCTGCGGGTCGTCTTCGTCACCTCCGACCCGGAGCGCGACACCTCCGCCGCCCTCAAGAAGTGGCTCGGCGGCATCAACAAGGACTTCACCGGCCTGACCGGCAAGTTCGACACCATCCAGGCCGGTGCGCGCAGCGTGAACATCGGCATCGAGAAGCCGGTCAAGAAGAAGAACGGCGATGTCGTCTCCACCCATGGCGCGCAGGTGCTGCTGACCTCCCCCAAGGACGACAAGGTCCACTGGATGGCCATGCAGAAGGCGACCTCCGACGACTACACCAAGGCACTTCCGAAGATCCTCAAGGGGCAGAACCCGTGAACCGCCGCACCTCCCTCGCCGCCGCACTCACCCTCACGGCCGGTCTCACACTGGCGGGCTGCGGTGGGGACAGCGCCCCGAAGATCGAGGTCACCGGCGCGTACATGCCGCAGCCGGTCACCGACCAGATGGCCGGCGCGTACTTCACCGTCAAGAACAACGGCGACTCCGCCGACAAGCTCACCTCGGTCACCACCAACCTGGCCAAGGACATCTCGCTCCACAAAACGGTGGGCAGCAAGATGGAGCGGGTCAAGTCCCTGACCGTCCCGGCCAACGGCACGCTCCGGCTCAGCCACGGCGGCAACCACCTGATGTTCATGGGGCTGAAGAGCAAGCCGACCAAGGACGACGTCGTCACCGTCACGCTGCACTTCGCCACCGCCGACCCGGTCAGGGTGGCGGTCCCGGTCAAGGCCGCTGACTACCAGCCGAAGCACTAGCGGAGAGCCGAGAAGCACCAGAGGTCCGAAGAAAGCCAGCAGCGGCCGGGAGCACCGCACAGGCCGGTACACACATCGGGAGTAAGGGGAGCGATCACTATGGTCACCACCGGGCTTCGGCCGCGACGGTCCGCCGTGCTGCGCCTGCTGGTCGTCGCGCTCGCGCTGGCCGGGACGCTGATCGGCGCGCTCGGCGGTGCCGCACCGGCCTCGGCGCACGCCGCGCTGACCGGCAGCACCCCCGCGCAGGGTTCGGTGGTGGACCGCGCCCCCGAGCAGGTGACGCTCACCTTCTCCGAGGGCGTCGCGATGGGCGACGACTCGATCCGGGTGCTGGATCCGCAGGGCAAGCGGGTGGACGACAAGAAGCTGCGCAATCTGAGCAGCGACCATGTCGTCAAATACGGCGCGGGACTGCCGCCGGGGCTCCGCGACGGTACCTACACCGTCGCCTGGCAGGCGGTCTCCGCCGACAGCCACCCCGTGGCCGGTGCCTTCACCTTCTCGGTCGGCGCACCCTCCAAGACCACCGCCCCGGTAGCCCAACAGGAAGCCGGCGGCGGACTGGTGGGCGCGCTCTACGGCATCGCCCGCTATCTCGCCTACGCCGGGTTCGTACTGCTGGTTGGCGGCGCCGCCTTCGTGGTGGCCTGCCGGCCCGCCGCGGCCCTCGTGAGGTCCGTGCAGCGGCTGGTCGTCTACGGCTGGGCGCTGCTGGCCGGCACCACCGTCGCGATGCTGCTGCTGCGCAGCCCCTACACCGGGTCCGGCAATCTCGCCGATGTCTTCGACCTCGGCGGCCTCCAGCAGGTCCTGATCACCAAGCCGGGCGCGGCCCTGATCTCCCGGCTGCTGCTGCTCGCCGCCGCGGCGCTGTTCGTGGCGGTGCTCTTCGGGGCGTATGCACGGGCGCACGAACCGGCGGGGGCGGATGCGGACTCCGAGGGGCAGGCCAGGCGGCGCAAGGACCTCACCTTCGGCCTCGGCTTCGGCGGGGTGATCGTCGCCACCGGGCTCGCCGCGACCTGGGCGATGGCCGAACACGCCTCGACCGGGCTGCAGCCCACCGTGGCGATGCCGGTCGACGTGCTGCATCTGCTGGCGGTCGCCGCCTGGCTCGGCGGGCTGGCGGCGCTGGTCGTGTCCCTGTACTGGGGCCCGCCCGTCGAGCGGACCGCCGTCCGCCGCTTCTCGCGGCTCGCGTTCGGCTCCGTAGTGGTGCTGGTGGCCACCGGCCTCTACCAGTCCTGGCGGCAGGTCGGCACCTGGCAGGCGCTGACCGACACCACATACGGGCGACTGCTGCTGGTGAAGGTGGCGCTGGTCGTGGTGCTCGTCGGGATCGCCTGGATGTCGCGCCAGTGGACCGGGCGGCTGGCCGAGGTACCGGCTGCGGAACTCCGGGCGCCGGAGGAAGCGGAGAAGGAGACGGAGCAGGGCGCGGAGCAGGAAGCCCGGAAGGAAGCCGGGAAGGAGGCCGGGAAGGAAGACCGGCAGGAAGCGGCGAAGGAGGCGGAGAAGGTGACCGTCGGTGCCTCGGCCGCCGCTGCCACGGCGGGCACGGCCTCGAGCCCCGCCCCGGAGAGCGGTCCCGCCTCGAAGACCGGCCCCGCCCCGGAGAGCGGCGCCTCGCCCGCTCCGGACGAAACCCCCGCCACCAACGGCACCACCCCCACCGCCGACGACGCCGCCTCCCCCGCCGACGGCACCCCCGCGCCCGACCCCGCCCGCGCCGCCCAACTCGCCCGGCAGCAGGCCGCGTTGCGTACCGCCCGGACCAAGCGGCGGCGTGACGCCGACCCGGAGCGGCTGGGGCTGCGCCGGTCCGTGCTGGCCGAGGCGTCGGTCGCGGTCGTCCTGCTCGTGGTGACCACGGCGCTGACCGCCACCGAGCCGGCCCGTACCGAAGCGGCGGTCAAGGCCACTTCGGGCGGGCAGTCCGCAGAGGCCGGCCGGCCGCAGGTGCTGACCATCCCGTTCGACACCGGCGGCCCGCGCGGCAAGGGCACCGCCCGCATCCGCCTCGCCCCCGGGCGCAGCGGCAGCGCCAACACACTGCAGCTGCGGATCTCCGACCCCGCGGGCAAGCCCATGGATGTCCCCGAGGCGAAGGTCTCCTTCACGGAGAAGGCCAAGAAGCTCGGGCCGCTGTCGGTCACCACCCGGCACACCGGCAAGGGTCAGTGGCAGGCGAGCGGGGTCCAGCTGCCGGTCCCCGGAAAGTGGCAGCTGTCGCTGGTCGTACGGACCTCCGACATCGACCAGGTGACCGAGATCAAGAACGTGAAGATCGGCTCATGAGCAAGCAGAACCCCCGTAAGCAGACCGCCGCGAAGCAAGCCACGGCGAAGCAGGCCACTGCGAAGCAGCCCACCGGTGGGAAGAACCCCGGCACGCGCCCCGGCACCGGGTCCGCCGGGGCGGGCGGCGGGCGCATACCCGCCCCGGCCGCCGCCCCGGCCGCCCCGGCCCCCGAAGCGGACGGGGCAGCCGCAAAGGAGTTCTCCCGCCGCCGGCTGCTCGGCACCGTCGGCGCGGCGGGCGCGGCGGGGCTGGTCGTCGGCGGGGCCGGTGGCGCCGCCGGGGTCTCGGCGACGCAGGACGACGCCCCCAAGGCCCTGAGCACCCTCGGCTCCACCAAGGTTCCGTTCCGGCCGGCGCGCGCCGGGCACCAGGCGGGGATCACCACCCCGTTGCAGGCCAAGGGCCATCTCGTCGCCTTCGACCTGGCACCGGGCAGCGACCGCAAGGCCGCGGCCGCGCTGCTGCGCCGCTGGTCGCGGACGGCCGAGGAGCTGATGGCCGGGCGGGCCCCGGACGCCGACACGGGGGTCGCCCTCGACGCGGGCCCGTCCTCTCTGACCGTCACCTTCGGCTTCGGCCACAGCTTCTTCGGCCGTACGGGCCTGACGAAGCGGCGCCCCCTGGAACTCGACCCGCTGCCCGACTTCTCCGCCGACGCCCTGGACCCCAAGAACAGCAACGGCGATCTGTGGATCCAGATCGGCGCCGATGACGCCCTGGTCGCCTTCCACGCGCTGCGCGCACTCCAGAAGGACGCGGCCGGCCGGGCCCGGCTGCGCTGGCAGATGAACGGCTTCAACCGCACCCCGGGCGCCACGGCACACCCGATGACCACCCGCAATCTGATGGGCCAGATCGACGGCACGAACAACCCCAAGCCGTCGGACCAGGACTTCGACGAGCGGATCTTCGTGGGGCGGGACGCCGACCAGGCGTGGATGCGCGGCGGCTCGTACGCCGTCGTGCGCCGGATCCGGATGCTGCTGGACGACTGGGAGAAGCGTTCCCGGCACGACCAGGAGCGGGTCATCGGGCGCCGCAAGGACAACGGGGCGCCGCTGACCGGCGGTTCCGAGGGCACTCCGATGCGGCTGGATGCGAACGGCCCGGACGGGATGCCGGTGATCCCGGCCAACGCGCACGCGCGGATCGCGGCTCCGGAGTCCAACCAGGGCGCGGCGATGCTGCGCCGGCCGTTCTCCTACCACGACGGGTTCCGGGAGGACGGTGCCCCGGACGCCGGGCTGCTCTTCATCTGCTGGCAGGCCGATCCGCTGCGCGCCTTCACCCAGGTGCAGCGGAAGCTGGACCGCGGCGACGCGCTGTCGCCGTTCCTGCGGCACGAGGCGAGCGGACTGTTCGCGGTGCCCCCGGCGGCGGAGCCGGGCGACTACGTGGGCCGGCCGCTGCTGGAGGGCTGAGGAGGCTCCATGTGGTCCGGGGGGCTGGGGTCTGGGGAGGCCGCGCGACCGGGGCGGCCCTAGGGAGGGGGCGAACGGATGCCGTAGGGGTGGGCAGCGCCCCCTCGGGGCCACAACGGGGTGGGGGGTGTCGGTATTCCCGTGGACCGGCCGGGCGCCGGAGCGGCTGGGTATCGTGGCAGGACAGGGAGAAGATCGGCGGGGTGCCCCCGCAGTTACGCGAGGGAGTCCTTATCCATGTCGGCCAGCCGCTATACCTATCTGGGCCCCGAGGGCACCTTCACGGAGGCCGCGCTGCGCACCCTGCCCGAGGCGGCGACCCGCGAGCTGACGCCGATGGTGTCGGTGCCCGCCGCCCTGGACGCGGTGCGTGCCGGTGAGGCCGCCGCGGCGCTGGTGCCGATCGAGAACTCCGTCGAGGGCGGCGTGACCACCACCCTCGACGAACTGGCCTCCGGCGAGCCGCTGATGATCTACCGCGAGGTGCTGCTGCCGATCGCCTTCGCGCTGCTCGTGCGCCCCGGTACGGCGCTCACCGACGTGAAGACGGTGACCGGACACCCGGTCGCCCAGCCGCAGGTGCGCAAGTGGCTGGCGGCGCAACTCCCGGAAGCCGTATGGGAGTCGGCGGCCTCGAACGCCGATGGCGCGCGGCTGGTGCAGGAGGGCCGCTACGACGGCGCGTTCGCGGGCGAGTTCGCGGCGGCGACGTACGGCCTCACACCGCTGGTCACCGACATCCATGACGCACAGAACGCGGCCACCCGCTTCGTGCTGGTGGGCCGCCCGGCCCGGCCCGCCGCGCCCACCGGCGCCGACAAGACCTCGGTCGTGCTGTGGCTGCGCGAGGACCACCCCGGTGCGCTGCTCGAACTGCTCCAGGAGTACGCGGTGCGCGGGGTGAGCATGATGCGCATCGAGTCCCGGCCGACCGGCGAGGGCATCGGCCGCTACTGCTTCTCCGTGGACTGCGAGGGGCACATCACCGACCGGCGGGTCAGCGAGGTGCTGATGGGCCTCAAGCGGGTCTGCCAGGAGGTGCGTTTCCTCGGCTCGTATCCGCGGGCGGACGAGGTGACGGCGAGCGTGCGGCCGGAGATGACCGACGTGGCGTTCACCGAGGCGTCGGACTGGCTGGCGCGCTGCATGGACGGGCGGGGCTGAGCGGGCGTCCGGTGCTTCACGGGCGGGCCGGCGGGCACCGTGGAACAGCACGACCTGCGGCTTTGGAAGGCCAGTGGGTTATCCACAAAGTTATCCACAGGGCCAGTTCTCGACCTGTGGGTAAGTCGACATGCGAGTCGGACACAGTCGACATATCGCCCTACTGACCACACACCCTTCCGCAGCACCCCACGTCGGGCACCGTCAGCACAATTCACGTGATCAATCCTTTAGGGCGAGGCAATCCCACACGAAAGAGTGCGTGAACGGGGTTTGGACAGGGAATCCATAGCCGAGCATTTCGGGAGCGGAATGATCACCTCCGACTTCCACAGATCTCACACACAGCCTGTGGATAAGAATCCCGAAACCCCCGCCCCCTGTGGACAACCAGGGGATCCCGGGGGATAACCCGGGGCCCACGGCCCGCCCCGGCGCCCGTCCAACTCCCGTTGCCCCCACAGTGGATCACCGGCGCGGACACCGCGAAACCCCCGTCCCGGACACCGCGAAGGGGCCTCACCGGCCACCCCGCGCCAGGGAATGCGCGGGAATTCCGCACCGCCTTTCGCCCCCCACCCCTAAGGGAATAAACAGCCCCAAAACGGGCAAAATGACTTGCCGGGGAATATGCCGTCGAGTGGCGGGGCGTGGCCCCGGTAGCCTGGGGGGGTGATTGACCTTCGCCTGCTCCGTGAGGACCCCGACCGTGTGCGCGCGTCCCAGCGCGCCCGTGGAGAGGACGTCGACCTCGTCGACGCGCTTCTCTCCGCCGACGAGCGGCGCAGGTCGTCCAGCGTCCGCTTCGACGAGCTGCGTGCCGAGCAGAAGTCGCTCGGCAAACTCATCCCCAAGGCCGCCGGCGACGAGAAGGCCGAGCTGCTGAAGAAGGCCGGTGAGCTGTCCGCCGCCGTCAAGGCCGCCGACGCCGCGCAGGACGAGGCCAAGGAAGAGACGCAGGCGCTGCTGCGGAAGCTCGGCAACCTCGTCCACCCCGACGTCCCGGTCGGCGGCGAGGAGGACTTCCGGGTCCTGGAGACGCACGGCACGATCCGTGACTTCACCGCCGAGGGCTTCGAGCCCAAGGACCACCTGGAGATCGGCGAGCTGCTCGGCGCCATCGACGTCGAGCGCGGCGCCAAGGTGTCCGGCTCCCGCTTCTACTACCTCACGGGCGTCGGCGCGCTGCTGGAGCTCGCGCTGGTCAACGCCGCCATCGCGCAGGCCACCGCGGCCGGTTTCACGCCGATGCTGACCCCCGCCCTGGTGCGCCCGCGCGCCATGGAGGGCACGGGCTTCCTCGGCCAGGCCGCGGAGAACGTCTACCACCTGGAGAAGGACGACTACTACCTGGTCGGCACCTCCGAGGTCCCGCTCGCCGCGTACCACATGGACGAGATCGTCGACGCGGCCAAGCTGCCGCTGCGCTATGCCGGTTTCTCGCCGTGCTTCCGCCGCGAGGCCGGCACCTACGGCAAGGACACCCGCGGCATCTTCCGGGTCCACCAGTTCGACAAGGTCGAGATGTTCTCGTACGTCGCGCCGGAGGACGCCCAGAACGAGCACCAGCGGCTGCTGGACTGGGAGAAGCAGTGGCTGACCGGTCTGGAGCTGCCCTTCCAGGTGATCGATGTCGCCACCGGTGACCTCGGCGCCTCCGCCTCCCGCAAGTTCGACTGCGAGGCGTGGATCCCGACCCAGGGCAAGTACCGCGAGCTGACCTCGGCCTCGAACTGCGACGAGTTCCAGGCGCGCCGCCTCTCGGTCCGGATGCGGGAGAACGTCGACGGCAAGCAGAAGGTCTCGCCGCTCGCGACCCTCAACGGCACGCTCTGCGCCGTACCGCGCACCATCGTGGCGATCTTCGAGAACCACCAGCAGGCGGACGGCTCCGTGCGCGTCCCCGAGGTGCTCCGCCCCTACCTGGGCGGCCGGGAGATCCTGGAGCCCGTCGCCAAGTGAGCTCACCCGCTCCGGCCGCGGGTGCCCCGCTGCCCTACAAGCTCATCGCCACGGATCTCGACGGCACGCTGCTGCGCTCCGACGAGACCGTCTCCGAGCGCACCCGCCAGGCGCTCGCCGCGGCCACCGCGGCGGGCGCGGCCCATATCGTCGTCACCGGCCGGGCCGTGCCCTGGACCCGGCACATCCTCGACGCCCTGGACTACCGGGGCCTGGCGGTGTGCGGACAGGGCGGTCAGGTCTACCACGCCGGTGAACACCGGCTGCTGACGTCGGTGACGCTCGACCGCCAGCTCGCCGGTCTCGCGCTGTCCAAGATCGAGGCGGAGGTCGGCCCGCTGTATCTGGCGGCGAGCCGGGACGGTCTGGAGGGCGAGGTACTGGTCGGCCCCGGCTACCGCGTCCAGGAAGGCCCGCTGCCGAACGTCCTGATGGACGACCCCGGCGAGCTGTGGGCGGCCCCGATCAACAAGGTCTACATCCAGCACCCGAGCCTGGACGACGATGCGCTGGCCCAGGTCGCGCGTCAGGTCGCCGGGGATCTGGTGGGGGTGACGGTGGCCGGCGAGGGCATCGTCGAACTGCTGCCGCTGGGCCTGTCGAAGGCCACCGGGCTGTCGCTGGCCGCCCGCCGGCTGGGCCTCACCGCCAAGGAGACCCTGGCCTTCGGCGATATGCCCAACGACATCCCGATGTTCGCCTGGGCCGCACGCGGTGTGGCGATGGCCAACGCCCATGACGAGCTGAAGGCCGTCGCGGACGAGTTCACCGCCTCCAACGAGCACGACGGTGTCGCGGTGGTGCTGGAGCGGCTCTACCTCTCCTGACGGCTGTCCGGATCCCGGCCCGGCGGTGGCTCCTCGGCCGGGCCGGCACGATCGCGGCCGTGCTCCTCCTCCGGCAACAGCCCCTCGGTGGCCGCCGGGGTCAGCGGCCAGGCCGCAAAGCCCATGGTCAGCGCGATGGCATGGCCGAAGTCGGTGAAGGTCGCACCGGTCAGCAGCGGAATCCCGAAGAAGATCAGCACCGCGGCGAGATAGACATGGCGCCAGGGCGGCCGCAGCCGGTACGTCAGCACCCCGGCGGCCGCCGCCAGCCCGTACGAGACCCCGATGTCCACGACATGGGTCATCGACCGGGGCAGTTGGTGGCCCTCGATGGCCAGCAGCACGAGCTCCTGGCTGGCGAGGGTGGCGGCGATATGCGCGCCGCCGACGGTCAGCAGCCAGCGCACGGTCCCCGTCCAGCGCTCCACGTTGGCGTGCAGCAGCTCGAACAGCACCACGTAGAGCAGGAAGGACGAGGGGCGTTCGATCCAGAAGCCGCTGATCAGCAGCGACGGCAGCGGATGCTCGTTCAGCTGGTGGATGTTGCTGCTGGTGCGGTGGACCAGGAACTGCCCCATCCCCTCGGAGGCGGAGGCGATGACCAGGCTGGTGACACCGATGACCAGCAGCCAGATGTGGGTGCCCGGGCTGCTGCGTACCCAGTCCCTCGCCCGGGCCAGGGGGTTGCCGGCGCACGGCCGGCGGCCGCCGCGCGGTGGCTCCGCCGGCGGCCTCACCGGCGGCGCCCCGGGGCGGCGTGACCGGCCAGGAACAGCGGTCCCGGCCCCTTGATGTGCCGGATGCGGGGTGCGCTCTCCATGGACCGTACGCCGGGCAGCGCCGCCACCCGGGTCGTCAGATAGGTGTAGACCGCGCCGACGTCGCGGCAGAGCACCGAGGCGAAGAGGTTGTTCGGACCGGTGGTGGCGCAGGCGTAGGCGACTTCCGGGTGTGCCGCCATCGCCTCGCCGGCGGCGGCGAGCCGGGCGGGCTCGACGGACAGCCAGAGGGCCACCATCACGCCGTACCCGAACTGCCGCAGGTCGTAGTCGACGTCGTAATACAGGACACCGTTCGCCCGCAGTTCCGCGAAGCGGCGGCGGACGGTGGTGGGAGACCAGCCGGTGGCGGCGGCGAGTTCGGCCAGGGGGGTGCGGCCGTCCCGGGCGAGGACGTCGAAGAGCCGGCGGTCGGCGTCGGTGAGGGCGACGGGGGCGGCGGCCGGGGCCGGCGGCGACGGGCTCAGCCGGGCGATCTGCTCGTCGGTCAGCGCGCCGGACTTGCTGATCAGGCCCTGGGGGCCGCCGTAGAACTGGTGCAGCTGGCAGTGTGCGGTCACCCCGATGACGCTCGGGGTGCGGGGCAGCTTCTGCAGCAGCAGCACATCGCTGTGGTCGCTGCTCACCGCGCGGCACACCGCGGAGATCTCGGTGCCGCCGGACATCAGGCTGACCCAGGAGGTGTCCGGGCGGCGGGCCAGCGCCTCGGCGACGGCGACCGCGGCGTCCGGGGTGCACTGGACCCGCACCAGCCATTGCACCTCGCCCAGCGCCTGGGCATTCGGCAGGCCCAGCACCTTGAGCGTGCCGTGGGTGCGGTGCCGGGTGTAGCGCCGGGCGACGGTCTGGTCGGAGACCCCGAGCACGGCGGCGATCCGGCTGAACGGCGCCCGGCCGTCGAGCTGCAGCGCATGGATCAGCCGGTGGTCGAGGGCGTCGAAGCCGGTCGGGCCGCCGGGGTCACCGGTGCCGTTGGCCCGGTCCACCGCCTCGGGCTTCCGGTCGGATTTCACCGTTCGAGGCTAACGCGTGTCGGATTGCGCCGCCGGGCGCGCGACGGCTGGGAGCGCGGACCGTGCGCACCGCACCGTGGCGTCGGCAACACACGTCGCCGGCCGGGGAATCGGCGGGCCGGGCCGGCCTTGCGGGCGGCGCCGGGCCCGCCTTCACCGGCCGCTGTCCACGGGAGGAAAGGATCATGCGGAGCACACCCGAGAGGGGGACCGCGGCGGGCGGCCGGACGCCGGGCGCGGGCGGGAAGCCGGGCGGAGGACCGGCCGGGAAGTGGTGGCCGCTGGTCGCCATCGCCCTCGGCAACTTCCTGTTGCTGGTCGATGTGACGATCGTGAACACCGCGCTGCCCCGGATAGCCGACGGCCTGGGCGCCACCCTCACCTCGCTCCAGTGGGTGCTGGACATCTATGCGCTGGCGCTGGCCGCGCTGCTGATGGTGGCGGGCTCGGCCGCGGACCTCTTCGGCCGGCGCCGGCTGTATGTGGCCGGACTGACCCTGTTCGCGCTCGCCTCGCTGGTCTGCGGTCTGGCCCCGGACGCGGGCGTCCTGGTCGCGGCCCGCGCGGCGCAGGGAGCGGGCGCGGCGGCGATGGTCGCCACCAACGCCCCGCTGCTGATGGCCGCTTACCAGGGCCGGGACCGGGGCGTGGCGTTCGGTGTCTGGGGCGGCACCAACGGCGCCGCGGCCGCGATCGGCCCCGTATTGGGCGGTCTGCTCACCGAGTATGTGGACTGGCGGGCGATCTTCCTGGTCAATCTGCCGCTGGCCGCCGTCGCGGTGTGGATCACGGTCCGCCGGGTGCCCGAGTCGCACGGCACCCTCCCCCGTCCTCGATCGGACTCTGCCGGAAAGGCCCCCCTCACCCGGATCGACTGGCCGGGTGCCGCGTCCTTCACCGCCTGCGCGGGCGCGCTGACCTACGGGCTGATGCGCGGCGGTGATCAGGGCTGGACGGAGGCCGGGACACTCACCGCGCTCGGCGGTGCGGCGCTCGCGCTGCTGGTGTTCGTCGTCGTCGAACGGCGGGTGCAGCGGCCGCTGCTGGATCTGGGGCTGCTGCGCCGCCCGTCGTTCGCTGCGCTGCTGGCGGCGGCGCTGCTGCTGCAGGCCGCGGCGTTCCCGTATCTCACCTTCGTGGGGCTGTGGGTGCAGAACATCCTCGGTCTGAGCCCGGTGCAGGCGGGCCTCGCGGTGACGCCGATGGCGCTGGTGTCCCTGCTGGTCGGTGCGCTGGGCGGCCGGCTGCTCCAGCGGATGGCACCCCAACTTCCGGTGGGCATCGGCCTGTTGCTGGTGGGCGCCGGGGTGCTGCTGGAGTACGCGCTGCTGGACGACGGAGCAGGATGGGCGGCGCTGCTCCCCGGCCTCGCGATCAGCGGGCTGGGTATCGGGGCGGCGATGCCGGTCCTGGTCTCTGCGGCGCTCGGCGCGGCGCCCCCGCAGCGGGCGGGGATGGCGAGCGGTGCCGTGAACACCTCCCAGCAGCTGGGCTACGCAGTGGGCATCGCCGCCCTCGGCACCGTCTTCGCCGGCGCGCTGCACGACGTCCGGCCCGGTGCCTCCCGTACGGCTGTCGCGGCCGCCCATGTCTCCGGGCTGACCGACATCCTGCTGATCTCCGGGACGGTGGCGCTGGCGGGCGGGGTGCTGGTCCTGGCCGTCGTACGGCGCGGGGTGCGCGGCGACGGTGACGACGGTGACCGCGCGGCGGCACGGGCGGCGGCCGCTCCGGCGCGGGCGGGTGCGCCGGGCGGCGCGTAGCCGGCGGCAACGGCCGTGCGGCGCGGCCGAGTCGGAGCATGTCAGTGCATTCGGGTCGGCACCCGGAACCGTACGGCCGTACGCGGTTCCGGGTTGCCGCCCTGGGCCCTGGGACGATCTTCGCCGCGCCCCACCCCCAAGTCAATCCTCCGATCTCCTTCCAAATCCCTTAGCTATAGCTTGGGTTGGCGCGCTACCGTACGCCGGTGACCCTCGACGACCTGCGCGCCTTCGTGGCCGTGTGCGAGGCGGGCAACCTCAGCGCCGTCGCGCGTGATCTCGGCTGTACGCAATCCGCCGTCAGCCAGCGCATCAAGCGCGTCGAACGGGCGGCGGGCATCGGGCTGTTGGAACGGCGGCCGCGCGGGGTGGCACCGACCCAGGCGGGCCGGATCCTGCAGCGCGCGGCGGCGGACGGCATCGGCGGGCTGGATCTGGCGCTGCGCCGGCTGGCCGATCTGCGCGCGGGCGACGGCGGCACGGTCCGGGTGACCACCGGCGCCACGACCGTACGGCACTTCATGTCCGACGCGGTGGTCGCCTTCCGCGCCCGCCATCCGCAGGTCAACCTGGAGTTCCGGACCGAGAGTTCCAGCCGCCGCTGCTTCGAGGCGGTCGCGGACGGCAGCTCCGAACTGGCCTGGATCACCATCGGCCCACCGGAGCACGGTATCGAGCAGCATCCGGTGATCCGCCTGCCGTGGGTGCTCGCCGTACGCGCCGATGACCCGCTCGCCGACCGGGAGTGCATCGAGCCCGGGGAGCTGGCCGGCATCCGGCACATCCGGCTGCCGGAGAACTCCACCTCCCGGATGCGCCTCGACGGCCATCTCGGCCACCGGGACGCCGGGCCCGTGCCGCCCCCGAGCACCACCAGCGTCGCCGACTGGGACACCGCCCTGCTGCTGGCCGAACTCGGCGTCGCCCCTGCGGTCGTGCCCCAGCTGCCGGGCCTGCCGGCCACCGCCCACCCGGCCCTGCGGCTGGTCCCGATCGCCGGCCTGCCCCCGCTGGCCACCGGCTGGGCGGTCCGCCGGTGGCCGGCTCTGAGCCCGGCGGCGGTGGCGTTCGCGGAGACGGTCACCGCCGGTCTGGACGGGGCGGCGACGGGCGGGGAGGGCGTGCGCTGAGGCGGGTGGGGGGCAGGCGGACGGCCTGGGGTCCGGCCGGGCGGCCTGGGGTCCGGCCTGGCGAGAGGCCTTGTGTCCGAGCCGGTGTTGCGCCTTGAGTCCGGGCCGGCGTGGGGTCCTGGGGTCCGGCCCGGCGTGACGTGCTGGTGTCCCGCCTTGGTTCCGGGTCCCGGTGTTACGCCCTGACCACCGGCTCCTGGATCTCCGTGACCCACTTCTCCAGGTCCGGCGGGCACTCCAGGTACAGCTCGCGGGCGTACCCGGCGGAGCGATAGCCGTTGGCGTCGATCCAGTGCGCAAGATTCTGGGAGGTCGGCAGAATCCGGCTCATCGGGCCGCGGTGCACCACCGTGGCTGCGCTGTCCAGGCCGGGGAGGGTGACGACATCGAAGCCGAGGCCGGTGGCGGCGGGGGCCCCGGGGCGGCCGGAGGTGCCGCCGGAGGTGCCGCCGACCGTGGCACCGGCAGTGGCAGCGGTCTTGGCACCCGCCTTCGTCAGGGCCTCCTCGGTGATCACCATCCCCGCGTGCACGACGACGGCGTCCTTCCCTTCGCTCCCCCCGGCCGGCCGTTCGCTGCCCTCGCCCGGCTCGGGCACGTTCTCGTAGTACGCCAGCCCCGGTCCCGCCGGTGCCACCCCCGCCGCCTCCAGCAGCCGGCACAGCTCGGCGTAGAGCGGCGTGATCACCGGGCCGATGTCCTCGGGCCCGTAACTGGCGGCGATCCCGCTCAGCTCCGCGAGCAGTACCGTCCCGGTGCGCTTGACCACCACATCGTCGGCAGACATGCGTCCCTCACTCTCGATCGTCCGGAGCCTCGCCTCGACCCGCGCCAGCCGCGCACCCTCCGCCGTCAGCGCCGCCTCCAGCTCCGCCTGCCGCAGCCGCAGCATGCCGCGCAGCTCCGGCACGCTCACCTCCTCGGCCAGGATCGCCCCCACCTGCTGGAGGCTGAATCCGAGGTCCTTGAGCGCGATGATGCGGTTGAGCCGGGCGAGCTGGGCCGCTTCGTAGGAGCGGTAGCCGCTGACGGGGTCGGTACGGGCCGGGCGCAGCAGCCCGATCGCGTCGTAATGGCGCAGCATGCGGGCCGACACACGGCCGTACTGGGCGAAATCTCCGATGCTGAACATGACGCCTTCCAGTGGAGTGCTTTCCACAGTGTCAAGGTCAAGCGCGGCGGTCCACGGACGATGGACCGGGTGGCGGACCGGGGATCCGGCCTGCCGCCCGCGGCCCGCACCTCGCGTCACCACCGCCGCACAATCGGCCACCGGGCGGCAGCATCGCGTCAAGTAGCGCCCGCAATCCGTCAATGACGCGTCAGCGACCAGCGGGGTGGCCCGTGCGCCGGGCATAGCGTCAGAGCCGAGCCCCGGCGTACGCGTTTCCCACCGGTCCGGGGCCGATGTTCTGTCCGAGGAGCAACGCCGTGTCCCACCATCTGTACGCGGAAGATCCCGAGCCTGCCGATCGTGTCCCGGCCGGGCCGCTGTTCGTCCCCGTCCGGTCGGGCCCCGCGGGCTGCACGGCCCGCCTGTTCCGCACTCCGCTCGGCGGCCGTACCGCCGTCGCCTTCACCTCGCCCCAACTGCTGGCCGCGGCCCTCGGCGGCGGCCAGCCCTGGGTCCGGCTCTCCGAACCGGCGCTGCGGGCGCTGGCAGAACCCGTCGGAGCGACGGTCCTGACCGTCGATCCCCGGTTCATCCCCGACATTCCCCGTGGTCACCACCTACGGGCAGTCTGAGGGAGGCGATCGCGATGAGTCACCGCACGCTGCCCCCGGCCGGCCACGAGGCCGCTGCCCCGCCGCCGGCCACCGCCCTGGCACCCCCGCCGCGTACCGCCGCCCGGCCGCCGTCCGGCAGCGAACCGCGGTCCAGCAGTGAACCGCGGTCCATCTGGCCCGCGTCCGCGGCGCCGGTCGGCCAGGACGACCTCGCCGTCGGCGGTGTCCCGCTCACCGAGCTGGCCGACCGTTTCGGCACCCCCGCCTACGTCCTGGACGAGGACGAGGTGCGCCACCGCTGCCGCGCCTTCCTAAGGGCCTTCCCCGACACCGAGGTCTACTACGCGGCGAAGGCCTTCCTGTGCCGCGCGATGGTGCACTGGGTACAGGAGGAGGGGCTCGGGCTGGACGTCTGCTCCGCCGGCGAGCTGGAGCTGGCCGTCACCACCGGTTTTCCGCCCGAGCGGATCGTGCTGCACGGCAACGCCAAGAGCCCCGCCGACCTGCGGACCGCGCTGCGGCTGGGCGTCGGCCGGATCGTCATCGACAGCACCTCGGAGATCGCCCGGCTGGCCGTCGCGGTCCCGGCGGGCAGCCGCCAGAAGGTACTGGTCCGGGTGGTGCCGGGGATCGCCGCCGGCGGCCACGCCAAGATCCGTACCGGGACCGACGACCAGAAGTTCGGCCTGTCGATCGCCGACGGCTCCGCACAGCACGCCATCGCCCGGGTACTCAGCCAGCCGCGCCTCGAACTGGTCGGTCTGCACTGCCACTTGGGCTCGCAGATCACCACCGTCAAGCCCTATCTTTCGGCGGTACGACGGCTGATCGGCCTGCTGGCCCGGATCCGGGAGCACCACGGCATCACCCTGCCCGAGCTGGACCTCGGCGGCGGCCATGGCGTCGCCTACCGCCCCGGGGAGCCCGCGCTCGACCTCGCCTCCCTCGGCACCAAGATCCGCGCCGAACTGGCCGGCGGCTGCGCGGCGGCCGGTCTGCCGGTGCCCCGGCTCGCCATCGAACCGGGCCGCGCCATCGCGGGCCCGGCCGGGGTCGTCCTCTACCGGGTGCTGTCCGTCAAACGGACCGGCGCCCACACCTTCGTGGCGGTGGACGGCGGGATGAGCGACAACCCGCGGCCCGCGCTGTACGGCGTGCGCTATGCGCCACGGCTGGTCGGCCGCGCCTCGGCCGCCGCACCGGAACCCGTCACCGTCGTCGGACGGCACTGCGAGGCCGGCGATGTCCTCGCCGCCGACGCCCAACTGCCCGGCGACATCCGCCCCGGCGACCTGCTGGCCGTGCCCGTCGCCGGTGCGTACCACCTCTCGATGGCCTCCGGCTACAACCTCGTCGGCCGGCCGCCGGTCATCGCCGTCACCGACGGGCATGCCCGCCTTCTCGTACGGCGCGAATCCCTCGCGGACATCCAGGAGCGGGATATCGGGCTGTGAGGGGGTGCGGGTGAGGGGGCGGGTGAGGGGTTACGGGGCGAGGGGGCGACGGGATCCTTCGCTCCCTCCTCCCCCTTCACCGTCGGTGTTTCCGTGTACGATGAATCGACCAGTTGTAGGATGACTGGGCAACTGGCCTTCGGCGGGCCCTGGTCCCTGTGGGCCCTGTGGCCCCGCCGGTCTACGGATTCATCGACGCGGACGGAATGGATATGGCACTGCAGGCAGCCGGGCGGCAATCCCTGGTGGACACCGTCGTCGACGCCCTGCGGTCCCAGCTGACGGACGGGGAGTGGAAGGTGGGGTCCCGGATCCCCACCGAGCATGCGCTCGCCGAGCAGCTCCAGGTCGGCCGTAACACCGTGCGCGAGGCGGTGCGGGTCCTCGTTCACGCCGGGATGCTGCGCTCGCGGCAGGGCGAGGGCACCTTCGTCGTCTCCACCGCGGACCCGGGCGACATCATGCGCGGCATCCAGCGGGCCGGAATCCGCGACGTACTGGAGCTGCGGATCGCGCTGGAGGCGGAGGCCGCCCGGCTGGCCGCGACGCGCCACCGGCCCGACGATCTGGAACGGATGCGGGCCGCCCTGGATGCCCAGGCCGAACTGGCGGACGCGGAGGGGCTGCCCGACCCGGGCAGCCTGGAGCTCTACGCCGATCATGACATCGCCTTCCACAAAGCCGTCGTCGAGGCCGCGCACAACACCGCGCTGACGGCGACCTACGACTGGTTCAGCAGCTCGGTGCGGGAGGCGCTGGTCAGCGCGCTCGACGACCAGGCGATGCCGAGGATCGTGCACGGCGATCACCGTGCGGTCATGGAGGCGATCGCGGCGGGCGACCCGGAAGCGGCGGAGCGGGCCACCCGCGCACTGCTGGACAAGCCGAAACGGGCCGTGGAGGCCCTGCTGGCCGCCCGCTGAGGGTCGTTCTCTCTCCCCCCGCAACTCCCGCTCTCTTACTTCCCGATCCCCACTCCTGACGAGGTATGCGCGCATGGCAGGGCCCAGAGCCGAAGCACCCTTGATCGACGCCGAAGAAGACCTGGTCGCGACACCGCCGGTCGCCGTGGCCCGCCGCCGGCTGCGAGCCCATCCGGCACTGGTCATGACCGGGATCGTGCTTGCCGCGCTCAATATGCGGGCGGCGCTGGCCGGGGTCTCCCCGCTGCTCGGTGAGATCGGGGCGCACTTCCGGCTGACCGCGACCGCCAGCAGCCTGGTGACGACGATCCCGCTGATCTTCATGGGCCTCGGCTCGATCGTTGCGCCGAAGCTGGCGCGCCGCTGGGGCACCGAGACGGCGCTCTGTGCGGCGCTCGTGGCGCTGTGCGGCGGCATCGTGCTGCGGATCGCCCCGCCGGTGGTCGCGCTGTTCGCCGGGTGTGCGGTGGTGGGGTCCTCCATAGCCCTGCTGAATGTGCTGATGCCGGGCCTGATCAAGCGGGACTTCCCGGAGCGGGCCGCGGGCATGACGGCGCTGTACTCGACCGCGATGATCCTGGGGGCGACGGTCTCCGCCGCCTCCGCGGTGCCGATGGAGCATGCGCTCGGCGGCTGGCAGGGCGCGCTGGTCTCCTGGGCGCTGCTGGCCGCCGTCGCCGCGGTCGTCTGGATTCCGCAGACACTCATGGCCCGCCGCGGCACTCGCCATGGCGCGGCCGCGGCCACCCCGGCCCACCTCACCGAGGACGGGCCGCGGCTGAGTCGCTCCCCGCTGGCCTGGCAGGTCACGCTCTTCATGGGCTCACAGTCGCTGATCGCGTATGTGGCCATCGCCTGGATGCCGACGATCTTCACCGACCACGGCATGGGCAAGGGCGAGGCGGGCCTGGTCTTCGCCTTCAGCACGCTGGTGCAGATGGCCGGTTCGTTCGTGGTGCCGATGCTGGCGGGGCGGATGCGGCAGCAGCGGCTGCTGGCGGTGGCCGTGACCGGGCTGATGGCCTGCGGCATCACCGGTCTGCTGGTGGCTCCGGTGGCCGGTGCCTGGCTGTGGGCCGCGCTCCTCGGTATCGGGCAGGGCGGCGCGCTGGGCCTGGCCCTGACGATGATGGTCCTGCGCTCGGGCGACGCCCACACCGCCGCCCGCCTCTCCGGCATGGCGCAGACCGGCGGCTACCTCCTGGCCGCGGCCGGCCCCCTGGTCCTGGGCGCCGTCCACCAGGCCACCGGCGGCTGGACCGTCCCCCTCGTACTGCTGCTCACCGTCTGCGCCGGCCTGGCCCTGCTGGGCATGGGCGCGGGACGGGACCGGCGGATCGGCTGACGGGCGGAGTGGCCTGCGGGCGGATCAGCTGACGGGCAGGGCGGCCGACGGTCGGATCGGCTCACCGGCGGATCGGCCGACGGGCAGGGCGGCTGACGGGCGGATCAGCTGAGGGCGGGGCGGCCGAGTGGTGGGTGGTCGGCTGACCGGCGGGTGGTCGACGTACCGGCGGGTGGTCGGCTGACCGGCAGGTCCGGCGGGTCGCGGGGTCCGGCAGGTCCGGCGGGCGGCGGTCCAGCGATCCGCCGGGGTCCGCCGGGTCCCGCCGGGACCCGCCGAGCGGCAACGTCGCAGGTGGCGGGGGCATGGCGAGGTGGTGAAGGATCTTCGCGGTCGGCAACGATCCGGGGTCGGCCACCCCACCTGCCCGCGCCCTCGCCTACCGTGCTGCCCATGAGCGATGCTTCGCCCACCGTTCGCCGGCCAGGTCCGCGGCTCTCCCGCACCGGCCGGCTCGTTCTTGTGGCCGTGCTGTTGGTCCTGGTCGTCCTTGCCGTCCTGCTGCTGCCGCGACTGCTGCGCGGGCCGCAGCCCGAGCAGACGCTGACCGTCCCGGAAGGGCAGCGGGCCACCCAGATCTACGCCGCCGCCGACAAGGCCCTGCACCTGCCCGCCGGGTCCACCGCGAAGGCCGCCAAGCGCGCGCACCTCCCGCTGCCGGCCGAGGCGAAGGGCAACCCGGAGGGCTACCTCTTCCCGGCGACCTATCCGATCAGCTCGGACACCACCCCGGCGTCGCTGCTCTCCTACATGGTCAAAACCGCCAAGCAGCGCCTCGCCGCCGACAAGATCGCCTCCTACCGGACGGTCCTCATCGCCAGCATCGTGCAGGCCGAGGCGGACCGGCCGGCCGATATGGGCAAGGTCGCCCGGGTCATCGACAACCGGCTCGCGCACCGGATGCCGCTGCAGATGGACTCGACGATCAACTACGCGCTGGGCCGCAGCACGCTCCACACCAGCCACGCGGACACCAGGACCAAGAGCCCGTACAACACCTACCGGTACCCGGGACTGCCGCCGACGCCGATCGACAATCCCGGTGCGGACGCGCTGAAGGCGGCCGGCGCGCCGCCCGCCGGCGACTGGCTCTACTTCGTCACCGTCAAACCGGGCGACACCCGCTTCACCGCCGACTACCAGGAGCATCTGCGCAACGTGCGGGAGTTCAACGCACGCCACCGCAGCGCCGGAAGCGGGGCTTAGGGCGGCCTGGCGGCCGTCCGCCGCCCCGCCGCCCCGCCGCCCCGCCGCCCGGACGTCCTCACTCCTCGCCCGCGTCCTTACTCCTCGCCCGCGCCCTTACTCCTCGCCCGACAGGGTCAGCGCCTTCAGACGACGGGCGGCGTACCAGGTGGCGGCACCCGTGAGACCCACCAACAGGCAGACGGCGAGCGGCAGTTGAACCTCGGAGGTGAGCGCACCCTCCGCGGCCACCTTCTGGCCGACCGCCAGCGCCCACTGCTGGATGCTGAGGGTCTTCGCGCCCGAGATGAGCGTCCCGACGAACGCCTCCCAGATCAGGGCGTAGACCAGACCGAAGACGACGGCGTGCCGGGTGATCGTGCCGAAGAGCAGGAAGAGGGCGCTGTAGGCGACCGAAGCGACGGCCGCGGCGACCGCGTATCCCACGGCCATCTGCTGGCTGTTGCCGTTGAGGAGGAAGCCGGCGAGCAGGACCGGGAGGGCGGAGAAGGCGACGGTGACGCCTATCGCGACCAGGAGTTTGGTGAAGATGATCGACGGCCGGGACACCGGCTTGGCCAGGAGGTAGACCACCGAGCCGTCGTCGATCTCCGGGCCGATCGCGCCCGTACCGGCGATGACGCCGATCAGCGGCACCATCGTGCCCAGCGCGAAGCCGCCCAGGATGCCGCCGGCGGTGGCATCGTCGGCACCGGCCAGCACGCGGACGGCCACGGCGAGCACCACCAGCAGGGCGGGCAGCGCGAAGAGGATCAGGGCCCGCCGCCGGCCGAGCAGGGCGCGGTAGGTGAGCCGGGCGACGGTCGGGTGGAACAGCGTGAACTTGGGGGCGCCGGGGGGCGCGGTCCGGGCCGTCGGAGTGGTCGTGGACATGCGTCAGGGCTCCTTTCAGGCCTCAGGCCGCTACGAGGTAGGAGAAGACGGATTCCAGCGACTCGTCGGAGGGCGAGACCGTCAGGAGGCGGATGCCGTGGTCGCGGGCGACCCGCGGCAGGAGTTCGGTGAAGCGGCCGAAGTCGACCGCCTGGATGCGCAGCGCGCCTTCGGCGAGGTCCACCTCGATACCGGCCGTCGAGGGGTCGGCGATCAGCGCCCCGGCCAGCGCCCGGTCGTTGTCGGACCGGACGAGATAGCGGTGCGGGCGGTCCGTCATCAGCCGGCGGATCTTGCGGAAGTCACCGGACGCGGCATGCCGTCCCGCCACCACCACCTCGATGTGCGCGGCGAGTTGCTCGACCTCTTCGAGGATGTGCGAGGAGAACAGGACCGTACGGCCCTCGGCGCCCATCCGCCGCAGCAGCTCCATCAGCTGCATCCGCTGGCGCGGGTCCATACCGTTGAACGGCTCGTCCAGCAGCAGCACCGACGGGTCGTGGACCAGCGCGGAAGCCATCTTCACGCGCTGCCGCATGCCCTTGCTGTACGTCGAGATCTTGCGGTCCTGGGCGTACTCCATCTCGACGGTGGCCAGCGCCCTCGCCGCCTCCGCCCGGCCGAGGCCGTGCAACTCGGCGTTGGCGAGCACGAATTCGCGCCCCGTGAGGAAGTCGTACATCGCCTCGCGCTCCGGGACGATGCCGATGTGGCGGTAGATGCCGGCGTTGCGCCAGATCGTCGTCCCGTCGAGGGTGACGGAGCCGTTGGAGGGCGCGAGGAAGCCGCCCATCATGTTGATGAGCGTGGACTTGCCGGCGCCGTTGGGGCCCAGCAGGCCGGTCACACCGGGGCCGATGGTCATCGTGATGTCGTTGACGGCAACGACATTGCCGAACCAGCGTGAGACATGGTCGATGTGGAGAGTCGTCATGGGCGCGGCCCAGTCCTTCGGAGGGTGGTGGCGGGCGACGGGCGGGCAGTCACGGGCGACGGGTGGGCGGTCACAGGCCGGCCTTTCGGTAGCGGCGCATCAGGAGGCCGTAGCAGCCGACGATGACGGCCAGCGTCACGAGGAGATAGACGAATCCGGCGCCGGTGGTCGGAGCCAGGCCGTTGGGGAAGGAGCTGCTGCCGCCGAGGAACGTCGACTGCACCCCGTCGATCAGCGTGATGGGGGAGAACAGCCCCAGCCAGCCGACGGCGGACTCATTGCCCTGGATGAAGGCGATGCCCTGGACCGCGCTCACCGCGCCGTACGGAATGGTGAGGACGGCGATCACGGCGGCGACACCGAAGCCGCGGCGCGGGGTGACCGCGGAGACGACCAGCCCTACCCCGGCGAACAGCAGCGAGAGCAGCACCACGGCGACCACTCCCTGCCCCAGGCCCTTGGTCTGGTCGAGGAAGTCCAGCTTCGCCAGCAGCGCCCCGACGTAGAGGATCAGCAGCGGTACGCCGGTGAGGATGAACAGGGCAGCCGCCATGGCCGCGAACTTCGAGGCCACGTAGTCGACCCGCTCGATGGGCCGGGAGAAATACAGCGGTACGGACTTGAACCGCAGATCGCGGGAGACCGACTGCGGGGCCTGGGCGGCCAGAAACAGGCCGATGACGACCTGGAGGTAGACGGCGTAGCGGGAGTAGCCGACCGGGAGGGCGCCGGCCTTGGTGACCACCGTCACCGCGACCATGATCGCGGCGGGCAGGCACATCACTGCGAAGAGCAGCATCGGCAGCACCTTGCTCTTGGCCGAACGGCCCAGACCGAAGGCGCCGCGCAGGCTCTGCGAGAAGAGCGACCGGCGGGCGTAGGCGCGGCCCAGGCGGGGGCCGTCGTAGTGCCGGTAGCCGATGTTGTGGATATAGGCGCCGCCCGGCGCGGCGTCGGGGGACGTCGGATGCGCGGACGTCATGGGCTCAGGCGACATCGTGGGCGCCTCCGTCCTGGGTGGCATACGGGGCGCTCGGGGCGCCTGCGGTGGCGGGGGCGGCCTGCGCCGCATCCGCGTCGCGGAAGACCTCGGCGATCTGATGGCGGCGCTGTTCCATCCGGACCAGGCCGAGCCCGAGTCCGGCGACGGTGTCCCGCACCAGGTCGTACGTCTCCTCGCCGGCCGCCTCGACATACAGCAGGTGACCGGAGGCGGCGAGGCCCTCGGAACCGGCCGCGCGGGTGGTCACCGCGGCCCCGGCCGCGGCCAGCGCCGCACGCAGTGCCTCGGTGCCGTCCGGATGGGCGTCGGTGTCCGTGACCTCGATCGCCAGCGAGGCCGTGACCTGCGTGAACTCATCGGTCGAGGAGGACCGCAGCAGTTTGCCGCCGTCGATGACGACGACATGGTCACAGGTGCGCTCCAGCTCACCGAGGAGGTGGGAGGTCACCAGGACGGAGATCCCGAAATCGGTGTGGACCCGTCGGATCAGGCCGAGCATCTCGTCCCGCCCGGCCGGGTCGAGGCCGTTGGTGGGCTCGTCGAGGAACACCAGCTGCGGGTCGTGGACCAGCGCCTGGGCCAGCTTCACCCGCTGCTTCATACCCGTCGAGTAGCCGCCGATGGGGCGGTAGCGCTCCTCGTAGAGGCCGACATGGCGCAGGGTGTCCGCGGTGCGCTCACGGGCGGCGGTCGGCGGCAGCCCGGACATCCGGGCCATGTGCACCACGAATTCGGTGGCGGAGACGTCCGGCGGCAGGCAGTCGTGCTCGGGCATGTAGCCGACCCGCTCACGGATGGTGCCGCCGTCCTTGGTCACGTCCAGGCCGAGGACATGCGCGGTCCCTTCGGTCGCCGGGGCCAGCCCGAGAAGGATCTTGATCAGGGTGGACTTTCCGGCACCATTGGCACCCACCAGGCCCGTTACGCCGGGGGCGATGTCAACGGAGAGCCGGTCCAAGGCGGTCACCCGCGGGAACCGCTTGCTCAGGCTTTCGGTCACGATCACAGTCACGTCATCGACGGTAGTGGTGCCCGCCACACCGGTCGTCAACCCAAACGATGGGATGTCCCTCCCCCTCCGGTATTACGTGCCCGTAGGGGTCTCCTGCTGTGAGCTGCCCCGGCGTAAGGGGTGCCGGTGCGATGCCAGTGCATGGATGCGGATCTCTCGTGCAGAATTACGGACCTCTTGACGCAGCCGCCGGTCATTGTCACATTCATCAGTGTCAAGTTACGGGCACGTACTGCAATGAACTGCTCACGGACGGACGGACGGTTGGCGATGGCTTCAGTCACCTCAGCGACCTCACCAGGAGCCGGAGAACTCACCGCCGGGCTAAGGGGGTTCAGAGAGGTCCAACGCCTCGCCTACGCCTGCGCGGAAGCGGTGGCCGCCCAGCTCAAGCCCGGGGTGACCGAACGCGCTGCGGCTCGGATGCAGCGCGAGTGGCTGCGCGAGCGCGGGGTGCGGGACTGGTTCCACCTGCCGTTCGCCTGGTTCGGCGACCGCACCGCCTTCGCCAATTTCCGCGTGCCGCTGCAGTTCTTCCCCACCCATCGTGAGCTGGAGCCGGGGATGGCCTTCATCCTCGACATGGCCCCCATCCACAACGGCTACACCGCCGACATCGGCTACTCCGGCTGCCTGGGTCTCAACCCCGTGCACGACCGGCTGCTCGCCGACCTCGAAGCGCACCGGGAGCTGATCCTGCGCGAAGTACGCGAACGGCGCCCGCTGCGAGAGATCTACGAGGACGTCGACCGGCTGATGGTGCGGCAGGGCTATGCCAACCGCCACCGCGCCTACCCCTTCGGCGTCATCGCGCACAAGGTCGACCGGGTCCGGCAGCGCCGCTGGTCCCCCACTCTCTTCGGGTTCGGCACCCGGTCCCTCAGGGGGCTGGCCTCGGACGCACTGCACGGGCACCGTGACGGCTGGTCCCCGCTGTGGAGCCCGTACAGCTTCTCCGACCACCCGCCGCAGCCAGGACTGTGGGCGGTCGAACCCCACCTCGGATTCCGGGGAACGGGCGCGAAGTTCGAGGAGATCCTGGTCGTCACGGACTCCAAGGACCCACAGGAAAGCGCCTTTTGGCTGGACGACGATCTGCCGCATGTGCGGCGCTGGCAGGAGGAGAAGGCCGCATGAACACGGGACGTGGACCGGGAAGCGGACGGGGAACGGGGAGCGGACGCGGAAGGGGACGGGGAAGGGGAAGGGGAAGTGGCAGCGGATGGGGCTCGGGGCGGGGGCAGCGGTCCGGGTCCGGGGCTGGGGCTGGTGCTGGGGCCGGAGCCGATTCGGGCGTCGGGGGCGGAGGCGGGGCTGAGGCCGGGGCCGGGGCCGTGTCCGGCGTCGGGGCGGGGCTCGCCGGGGCGCGGGAGCGCTGGGTGCGGACCGGTGGCATCGAGCTGTGCGTCGCCGAGCTGGGCGACCCGGCGCAGCCCACGGTGCTGCTGGTGCACGGCTATCCGGACAGCAAGGAGGTCTGGTCCGAGGTCGCCCGCGGTCTGGCCGGCCGGTTCCATGTGGTGCTCTACGACGTCCGGGGCTGCGGCCGGTCCACCGCCCCACAGCCACTGCGGGGCGGCTTCACCCTGGAGAAGCTGACGGACGACTTCCTGGCCGTCGCCGACGCCGTCAGCCCCGACCGCCCGGTCCATCTGGTCGGCCATGACTGGGGCTCCGTGCAGGGCTGGGAGTTCGCCACGGTGCGGCGCACGGAGGGCCGGATCGCCTCCTTCACCTCCATGTCGGGCCCGTCCCTGGACCACTTCGGCCACTGGATCAAGAAGCGGACGGTGCGCCCCACCCCCCGGCGCGCCGCCCAGCTCCTCAACCAGAGCGCCAAGTCCTGGTACGTCTACATGCTGCACACCCCCGTGCTGCCCGAGCTGGCGTGGAAGGGACCGCTCGGCAAGCGCTGGCCGACCATCCTGCAGCGGGTGGAGAAGGTGCCGGGCGGTGACTACCCGACCGCTTCGCTGCCGACCGACGCGGCCCATGGCGCCTGGCTCTACCGCGACAATGTGCTCCCCCGGCTCCGCCGCCCGCGCGCCGACGCCTATGCGCACTGCCCGGTCCAGCTCATCACCCCCACCGGCGACGCCTTTCTCTCGCCGCGGCTGTACGACGACCTGGAGCAGTGGGCGCCCCAGCTGGTACGCCGCACCCTCCCGGCCAAGCACTGGGTGCCACGCACCCGCCCCGACCAGCTCGTCTCCTGGATCGGCGAGTTCATCACCGCCAAGGAGGAGGGGGATCCGGCGCGACAGGTCGTGGCGTCCGGCACCTACGCCGACCGGTTCGGCGGGCAGCTGGTGCTGGTGACCGGCGCGGCCGGCGGCATCGGCCGGGCAACCGCGTTCGCCTTCGCGGAGGCCGGCGCCCGGATCATCGCCGTCGACCGGGACGCCGAGGGCGCGGCACGGACCGCCGATATGTCCCGGCTGATCGGTGCGCCACAGGCCTGGGCGGAGGTCGTCGATGTCTCGGACGAGACGGCGATGGAGAAGCTCGCCGACAAGGTCCATACGGAGTACGGCACCGTCGACGTGCTGGTGAACAACGCCGGGATCGGCCTGTCCGGCTCCTTTCTCCAGACCGGCACCGAGGACTGGAAGAAGGTCCTGGACGTCAATCTGTGGGGCGTCATCCACGGCTGCCGGATCTTCGGCAAGCGGATGGCGGAGCGCGGACAGGGCGGCCATATCGTCAACACCGCCTCGGCGGCGGCCTTCCTGCCGTCGAAGACACTGCCCGCGTACAGCACCTCCAAGGCGGCCGTCCTGATGCTCAGCGAGTGTCTGCGCGCCGAGCTGGCGGGGCAGGGCATCGGCGTCTCCGCCATCTGCCCCGGGATCATCAACACCGGCATCACCTCCACCGCACGCTTCGCCGGCGTCTCGGCCGACGAGGAGAAGCGTCGCCAGACCAAGGCCGCGCGGATGTACGGGCTGCGCAACTACCCGCCGGAGAAGGTCGCCGACGCCATCCTGCGGGCCGTGGTCCGCAACCAGGCGGTGGTACCGGTCACCCCCGAAGCACACGGCGCCCATCTCCTCTCCCGCTTCGCCCCCCGCGTCCTACGCGCCCTCGCCCGCTTCGAACCGCGCCTGTAGGGGGAGCGCGGGGCGCGGGCCGATGCGCCGACTCGCGCAGGAGCCCGTCCGGGCGGTCTGGACGGTTCCCCCTTGGCCTTCGCCGCCCCGAGCATCCGCCGCCTCATGGGGTGCCTCGGGGTGGACGAAGGGGCGCGGGGTACGGCGGGGTTGGGACCTCCCGGGATGGGCGAAGGGGCCCGGGGTACAGCGGGGTTGGGACCTCCGGGACGGGCGAAGGGGCTTGGGACACAGCGGGGTTGTGCCCTCCGGGGTGCGGCCGCGCGGGGAGTGGGTTTCCGGGCCAGGGCTCCCGGGGCTCGGGCTCGGGCTCGGGCCAGGGCCCGGCCACACCCCGGGCCGGGCCGCCCAGGGGCCCGGCCACCACCCGAGCCCGGACCGTCCCGGACTCGACCACCCCAAAGGCTCAACCACCCCGAGTTGGCCGCCCCCGACCTAGGAACACCCGGGAGTCGACCACCCCAAAGGCTCAGCTACCCCAGGGTGGCCGCCCCCGGCCTAGGAGCACCCGGGAGTCGGCTACCACCGGGGGCCTGGCCTCCACCTGAGCCCGGAGCGCTCGGGGGGGGCAGCTGGGTGCGGCGGACCCTCGCTACCGAGGGCGGTCGTACCATCCCTCGCAGGAAGGGTCGTTGCGCACGGCCGTCGCCTGCCCGGCATCCTCCCCGGCCGCACGGGCCGCGGCGGGTGCGGCGGGCCACGCGGCGGTCTCATAGCGCGGCCATCTCGTAAGGAGCACCACAGTGACCGAGCAGCCGCCGAGGGCCGAGTACCGCACGGCCGAGTACCGCATCGAGGACCTGGCTCACCTCAGCGGCGCCACGGTCCGCACGATCCGCGCCTATCAGGACCGTGGACTCCTTCCCCGCCCGGAACGCCGCGGCCGGGCCAATGTCTACGGCGCCGCCCATCTGGCCCGGCTGCGCCAGATCGCCGACCTGCTCGACCGCGGCTACACCCTCGCCAGCATCAAGGAACTCCTCGAGGCCTGGGACGCGGGCCGTGACCTCGGCGGGGTCCTGGGCCTGGTCGCCGAGATCGACGGGCCGTGGACCGACGAGGAGGCGTCCCGCATCAGCCGCACGGACCTCGACGCCGCCTTCGGCGGCAGCCCCGATGAGACAGCGCTCGCCGAGGCCGTCGAACTGGGCGTCCTGGAACGCATCCCGGACCGGGACGACGAGTACCTCGTCCCCAGCCCGCAGGAACTCGCCGTCGCCGCCGAACTGCACTCCGCCGGGGTCCCGCTGACGGCGATCGCCGGTCATCTGCGGGAGGTGCGCGGCCAGGTCGAGCACATCGCCGCCCGCTTCCTGGACTTCACCACCGAACATGTCTTCCAGCAGTTCCTGGACCACCCGCCCACCGAGGCCGAGACCGCGGAAGCCGCCACCCTCGTACGCCGGCTGCGCCCCCTGGCCCAGCAGACCATCGACGCCGAACTCGCCCGCGCCATGCGCACCCTGGCCACCCAGTATCTGCGCCATCACCTCAGCGAGGCCCTGCCGGCAGAGGCGCGGAGGCCCAGCGGAAGGGCGGCGGACACCGAGGCCGGGACCGGGGCAGAGGCCGGGGCCAGCACCGGGGCAGACGCCGGGGCCACGGCAGAGGACAGTGTTGAGGCCTGCGCAAAGGGCGGTATTGAGGGGGGCGTTGGAGCCGGTGTCGCGCCCTCGGTGGACGGCGCCGGGCCCGGGCCCGGCCGGGCAGGGGCCGGCAGCGTCCCCGCGCCGCGGGCAGCCCCCGGACTGCCGCCCGTCCCGCCGTCCGCCCCTGGACCCGTCGCGGACTCCCATACCGCGGCTGCCCCGCCATCCGCCCCCGGGCCAGTCGCGGCCCCCCGTACCGCGGCCGCCCCGCCGTCCGCCCCGGCGGCCGTCCCGGAGACCGTGCTACTCCCCGCCGAGGCCGTGCAGGCCGTGCGGGCTCTGGTCGGCGCGGAGAACACGGCCGCCTTCATCGCCGCCGCCGCACACCGGGAGGTGCAGGCCCGCACGATGGACGCCCTGGTGGCGACCAGCAGCGGCGAAGGCATCGGCATCGACACTGCGTCGGCAGATAACGCGGGCGCCCCCGAGGACACACCCGACACCGCCGTCGCCCCCGACGCCCCCGGTACCTGTGAAGCCCCCGGCTACCACCCCGAGTCCACGGCCCGCGCCGCAGACCAGGCCGCCAGACCGCCCATAGGCCAAGCCGATGGCCAGACCGACAGCTGGACCAACGACCGGGCCGACAACCGAGCCACCGACGACCAGGCCGCCGACCGGGCCGCCGACCAGGCCGACCACCGGACCACCGACAGCAGCACCCAGGCCCGCGAAGACCACCACTGACCCGGCCCGCAGCGCACAAGCCCCGCCCCGGCCCCGTACCGCCCCGTCAGAACCCGCCCCCGCCTCATGCGCAATACCCGGTGCGCAGTACGCAGTACGCAGTAGGCAGTACCCAGTAGGCAGTACGCAGTCTTCAGTTACCAAGGATCAGGCGGTGCGCGGCCCCTCTGCCGCGCCCTTCCACCGGATCAACGGGCCGGATCCGGCAGCCAGTTGCCGTGGAATCCGTACGGCACACGCTGCGGGAGATGGACCGTGGCGACCGGGTCGGCGGATATGTCCTCCGAGTCGAGTACGACGAGATCGCTGGTGTCGGTGGAGGCGTCGTAGACATAGGTGAGCAGCCAGCCGGGACCTCCCGGACGGTCGTCCGCCGGGGCGAAGACCGCCTCGCCCGGGGTGCGCCCGGGACCGAAGTCGTGCCGGACGGCCTCGCCGGTCTGCAGGTCGTAGCGGATCAGGGCGCCGGGTATCGGGCCGGTGCCCGGAAGCTCGGCGATGGTGGCATGGCCGAAGCGGGCGGGCTGCCCGGCAAGGCGGTCATCCACCCTGGGGAACTCGCAGAACTGGTCGTCGAGTTGCTCCTCGGCGACCGTGCCCGTCGCCAGATCGATCGTCCAGCGCCAGAGGTGGGCCGGGGCCTGGCCGCCGTAATCGGCGTAGCGGGCGACATGGAGAACGATCCGCTGGTCGCCCTCGTCGTGGGCGTTCAGGGCGTGGAAGACATAGCAGGGGTCGATGGGCAGCCAGCGGACCTCGCCATAGGGATCATCGCGGCGCAGCACGCCGAGCCGGGCGCCGTACTCCGGATTCCAGTGGTACGGCATACCCGGGCGGCTGCGGTCGAAGACGACCGGGAGGTCCATGAAGATGACATGGCCAGCGGTCAGATGGAAGTCATGCATCATCGTGTGCCCCGGAACATCGATGGGGCGGCTGATCACCAACTCCCCCGCGGCGTCGGCACGGTGGTAGGTCAGATAGGGCGGAGTGGGACCTCCGTATCCGAAGAAATGCAGCTCGCCGGTGGTGGGACAGGTCTTGGGGTGGGCGGTCATGGCGGTGGTGAGCCGGCCGCCGAAGTCATGGGCGCCGACCGTCTCCAGCTCATGGCCGGGGCGGCAGTCGATCTCATAGGGGAACGACGACTCGACCAGGGCGAGGGTGCGCCCGGCGTGCCGGACGATATGGGTGTTGGCCACGCCTGCCGTCAGATTGCGGCGGCCCTGCGCGTCCACCGGACGCGCGCCCTCGGTGAAGGTGGTGGTGCGGACCCAGCGGTTGCGGTAGGAGACGGCCCGGCCGCCCTCCAGACGCAGGCCGTGGACCATACCGTCGCCGAAGAACCAGTGCGGAGTGGCGGCGTCCCGCGGGTTGGGGCCGTTGCGCAGGAACCAGCCGCTGAGTTCGGGCGGGATGGCGCCCGTCACCGGCAGGTCGTAGGCGGTCAGCTCGTCCGCCACCGGGGCGAAGTTGCCGGCCATGTGCGGTGCGGGGGCGTGGGATGCGGATGCGGTGGTCGGAGAGGTGGGGGTCATGAGGTCAGGCCTCCTTGGATGTCGGCCCGCGCGCCGGAAGTCCCCATGAAGCGGGCACGGGCCCGCTCCGGATAGGCGGCGGTGAAGCGGGCGGGAAGGACGAATCCGGCGAGCTGAATGAGGATCGAGAAGGCCACGTTCCACCCGTAGGCGGAGGCGGCTGCCTGGGCGAGCGCGGTTAGCGTGAAGGACAGCGCCCACGCGGCCGTCAGCACGACATTGATGCGCTGGAACAGCGGGGTGTGCCAGACCTCCGGCGGTGCCATCCGTCGGGCGATCCCGCTCGTGAAGGGCCGTCGCACGGCGATCGACACCCAGGCGATGAGCGCCAGCCACCCCATCGACAAGGCGCTGCCGTACATCTTGAGACCGCTCTCGGGGCGGGCGAAGGCCAGCGCGGTGAGGGCCGCGAAGAACACGATCGTGCCGTACTCCAGCAGGCGCAGGTCGAGCGCGAGCCCCGCGGCGCGGTCGGCGATGAGCAGCGCGACGGCCGCCGCCAGACCGGCGAGCGCACCCCACTGCCAGCCGGCCGGGGACACCCCCGCAAAGACCAGCCACGGGATGAAGCCCCGTAGATAGTTCATGATTCCCCCTTTTCGCTCGCGGTCGCACGCCTCACCGCCTGGGTGAGGCGCGTACGCCTGCGGCGACATTCCAACCTCGACATGTCGAACATAGAAGCTGCACCTTTGACATGTCAACAGTGGAAGGTAAAGTGCGGGTCATGAGCCTGCGACATGCCGTACTGGGCCTGCTGGCCGAATCCCCCGCGAGCGGCTACGACCTGATGAAGCTGTTCAATGCCTCGCTCGCCAGCGTCTGGCCGGCCACGCAGAGCCAGGTCTACGGCGAGCTCGGCAAACTCACGACCGCCGGCCTGGTCGAGGTCGCCGCGCACGGCCCGCGCGGCCGCAAGGAATACGCGATCACCGAGGACGGCCTGACGGAGCTGCGCCACTGGCTGACCGATATCGAGCCCAGCGGCCCCCAGCGCCATGACGGCCTCCTGCGCGTCTTCTTCCTCGGCATCGTCACGCCACTTGAGGCACAGACCTATCTCCTGCATCAGGCCGAGCGCGCCGCGCGTGCCCGCGCCGAGCTGGAGCACCTCGACGAGACCGCCGAGTGGGACGAGGAAATGATTTCGGTCTATGGGCGGATCGCGCTGGAGTACGGCCTGCGTATCTCGGCGATGCAGGAGGAATGGGCCCGTTGGGCAGCCGACGAGGTGACCAGCGCCAAGGCGCGGAAGGCGAGCGAGCTCGCGCGGGGGCAGCACAAGGGGCAGGGGCCGCACGCGGAAGGCAGCGCGGGCGAAGGGGAGTGACAGGCCCGGGGGCTGTGGGGTCCCGCAGTACCCCCGGCCGGGAATTCAGATGCCGCCGCACGCCCTGCGCGGCACTCTGGAGACATGAACGACCAGCGTTCCGTGCGCCTCTCGAAGTATCTGGCGAAGCATCTGCGCCATGAACCGGAGCGGATCGGGATCACCCTCGACGCCCAGGGCTGGGTGCCCGTGGCCGAGCTCATGGCAGCGGCCGCGCGGCACGGGTTCCCTTTCACCCGGGCCGAGTTGGCGGCAGTGGTCGCCGGCAACGACAAGCAGCGTTACGCCATCGACGGCGACCGGATCCGCGCCAACCAGGGCCATTCGGTACCGGTCGACCTCGATCTGCCGCCGGCCGTGCCCCCCGCCCATCTCTTCCACGGCACGGTGGCCCACAGTGTGGCCGCCATCAGGGACGAGGGGCTGCGGCCGATGTCGCGGCACGCCGTCCATCTCTCCCCCGACCGCGAGACCGCGACCCGGGTGGGCGCACGACGCGGCAAGCCCGTGGTCCTGACGGTCGACGCGGGCGCCATGCACCGCGCCGGCCATGTCTTCCGGGTCAGCGCCAACGGGGTCTGGCTCACCAACCGCGTACCGGCCCAGTTCCTGCGTTTCCCGGGCTGAAACCACCACGCCCGTAGGGCAGAGCCCGGCTCAGAGCCCCGGAGCACCCCATACCGGGAACCACCGCGCCAGGTCCTTCTCGATCGTCAGATCGTCCCCGAGCATCGCCCGCACCTGGAGTTCCAGCGGGTTGTCGCGCTTCTCGCCACCGTCGCGCTGCGGCGCGAAGGGGTAGAACGTGCCCCTCTTGTAGAGGTAGACCAGCGCCAGCGACCGCTGCTGGTCATCGCGGAAGCCGACCAGCGAACACAGCAGCTGCGGACCGAAGCCCGCCTCCTCCAGGGACGTGTTGACCGCATGCAGGTCGTTGACCAGGCCCGCCACGTCCTCCGGCGGATGCCGCACGAGCAGCCAGGTATAGCCGTAGGTGTCCTGGGTGAACTCCACGGAGCCGTCCAGCAGGGACCGTGCCTCCTCCTGGATACGTGCGAACGCCCCGCCCTCGACGCTCGCGAAGCACACCGACCCCAGGCCGGTGGGTTCGAATCCGGCCGCGGCCTGCAGGGTCACCGCGGCGGACGGCAGCGCGAAGAGCTGGTCGAGGTCGGGGCGGACCGGCTTGCTGCGGCCGAGGATGGCGTCCAGAAATCCCATGTGCTGCTTGCTCCTTGATCGTCACGGCCGGTCGGTCAACGGCCGCACCCCGCGCGCACCGTGCCTCACGCCCGCCCCAGCTCGGCCGCGATCCGGCCCAGCTGGTCCAGCCGCTGTTCCAGCGTCGGGTGCGAGGACAGCAGCCTGCTGAAGCTCTCCTTGTTGAACGCGGGGGCGAAGTAGAAGGCGTTGAACGGCTGGGCCTTGCGCAGGTCTTCGGTCGGGATCCTCGCGATCTGACCGGTGACCTTGGTCAGCGCGGCGGCCAGTGCCGACGGCCGGCCGGTCAGCAGAGCGGCGGCCCGGTCGGCGGACAGCTCGCGGTAACGGGACAGCAGCCGGGTCAGGAGGAAGCTGATCGCGTAGACGACCACGCTCACCGCGGTCACGATGAGCACGGCGATGGCCGTGTTCTGGTCCCGGTTGTTGCGGCCGATACCGCTCCACAGGGCGGCCCGGGTGATGATCCCGGCCAGTACGCCGAGGAACGAGGCGATGGTCATCACGGCGACATCGCGGTGTGCGACATGCGAGAGCTCGTGGGCCAGCACCCCCTCCAGCTCCGCCGGCTCCAGCCGCCGGAGCAGCCCCGTGGTGGCGCACACCAGCGAGTTCTTCTGACCGCGGCCGGTGGCGAACGCGTTCGGCACATCCGACTCGGCGATCGCGACCCGCGGCTTGGGCATATCGGCCAGCGCGCACAGCCGGTCGACGGCACCGTGCAGTTCGGGCGCCTGCTCCGGGGTGACCTCGCGCGCGCCCATGCTGAATGCCGCGATCCGGTCGCTGAACCAGAACTGCGCGACGAACAGGGCACCGGCGATCAGCAGTACCACCACCCAGGCGCCCTTGAGCAGCACCACCAGCACGCCGACGACCACGACGTACAGCAGTCCGATGAAGAACATCGTCATGACCATGCGTGAGGTCAGCCCGCGGTCCGGGGCGAATCGGGTCTGTGCCATGGCTCCTCCACACACGCCGCACTCCGCGCAGTGCGCCGGCCCGCCCGCGCGCCGTCTTCGCACCGCGCGCCGCGTGCCGCGCACTGCGCCGCTGTCCCGATTCTCCCCCTTCAGGGCTATATGCGGGGTAAAGCCCAGGCCAGGAGACGGCCCGGCGCGTCGGGCGCACGGGGAGGAGCACCGGCAGGGGAGCCCCGGCCCCCTGTGGAGCGCGGGGCCGGTGCCCGCCTACCGGGCGGCCAGCTGCGCCGCCCCCTCCGTGGCGATCCGCTCGAAGACCGCGACATCGGCCTCGAAGAGGGAATCGGCGATCGGCCAGTGGAGGACCAGTTCGTCGATGCCCAGCTCGGCGTGGCGGCCGGCGAAGTCGACAAAGGCGTCCACCGAGTCCAGCGGACGGTCCGGGGTGAAGCCGGTCAGCATGATCTTCTGCAGGTCGGCGACGTCGCGGCCCTGGTCGGCGCAGGCCTTCCCCAGACGTTCGAGCTGCCCGCGGATCGCCTCACGCGACTCGGCCGGGGTGCCGCCCCCGTTCGACACCTTGGGATCGCCGGTCGTCACCCAGGCCTGCCCGTAACGGGCGGCCAGCTTCAGCCCGCGCGGGCCGGTGGCCGCCACCGCGAACGGCAGCCGCGGCCGCTGCACACATCCGGGAATGTTGCGCACCTCGTGCGCGGAGTAGTGCGCGCCCTCGTGGGAGACGACGTCCTGGCTCAGCAGCCGGTCCAGCAGCTCGACGAACTCGTCGAAGTGGTCGGCCCGTTCCCGCGGCGCCCAGGGCTCCTGGCCGAGCGCGGTGGCGTCGAAGCCATTGCCGCCGGCGCCGACGCCCAGCGTGATCCGGCCGTCGCTGATGTCGTCGAGCGAGATCAGTTCCTTGGCGAGGGTGACCGGGTGCCGGAAGTTCGGCGAGGTCACGAGGGTGCCCAGCCGCATCCGGGAGGTCACGGACGCGGCCGCGGTCAGCGTCGGCAGGGCGCCGAACCAGGTCTGGTCACGGAAGCTCCGCCACGAGAGGTGGTCATAGGTGTACGCGGCGTGGAAGCCCAGCTCCTCGGCGCGCTGCCACACCTCCCGCCCGCCTTCGGACCAGCGGCGGACGGGGAGTATCAGGGTGCTCAGTCGCATACTCCGAGCGTACGGCCGTCCGAGGGCCGGACGATTCTCCTCAGCGCTCCGGACGGCTGCGCCCGCCTGCCCATAGGCCTTCGACCCGGCGGCGCGCGGGCTCATGCGCGCAACCCACCGCACGCCTGTGCACAGCGGTACGGGAAGATGGCCCCGTGACTGATGCCTCCGCCCCACCGTCCCGGGCGCCCGAAACGGCCGTTGCGCCCCGGCTGATCGCCACCGATCTCGACGGCACGCTGCTGCACGACGACAAGACGGTCTCCGACCGCACGATCGCCGCGCTCGCCGCCGCGGAGCGGGCCGGCCTCGAGGTGTTCTTCGTCACCGGACGCCCGGCCCGCTGGATGGGCGTGGTCAGCGACCATGTGCACGGTCACGGCCTGGCGATCTGCGCCAACGGCGCGGCCGTCGTCGATCTGCACCGCGGCGGCCGGATCGTCGAGGTCAGCCCCCTGGAGCGGACCACCGCGCGTCAGATCGTGGACGCGCTGCGCAGCGCCGCGCCCGGTACCTCGTTCGCGGTCGAGCGCACCGGCGGCATCCACTACGAACCGCAGTACCCGCCTCTTCTCCTCGACCCGGCCGCGGTCGTCGCACCGGCGGAGAAGCTGCTCGCCGACGACTTCGTCCCGCCGCTGGGCCCGGAGGAGACCGAGGCGGACGGCCCGGCCGGCGGCACCGACCGCCCCGCCTTCCCCGACCAGCCCGTGATCAAGCTGCTCGCGCACCACCCCGAGCTGGACCCCGACGCCTTCCTCACCCTGGCCCGTACGGCCGCCGGCGGTCTGGCGACCTTCACCCGGTCCAGCCCCACCGCCCTCCTGGAGATCAGCGGGCCCGGCGTGAGCAAGGCCGGCACCCTCGCCCGCTGCTGTGCGGAGCGCGGGATCGCGCCGGACGAGGTCGTCGCCTTCGGGGACATGCCGAACGACATAGCGATGCTGTCCTGGGCCGGCACCTCGTACGCCATGGCCAACGCGCATCCGGATGTGCTGGCCGCCACGACGCGCCGTACCGCGTCCAACAACGACGACGGTGTCGCCGCCGTCATCGAGCGGATCCTGCAGGACGGCCACCTCTAGGGCGCCTCCGCCTCGTCCTGCCCGGCCCGCGAGGCCGTCGGCCGTGGTCTCCCATAGCGCCTCACAGCGGCGCCTCCCACTGCACCATCGTGCCCGTGCCGCCCTCGCCGAGCCCCGGGCCGTACGTACTGGAGCCGCCCAGCGCCTCCGCCCGGTTGGCGAGGTTCCTGAGCCCGCTGCGGCGGCCGCCGTCCGGGATGCCGATGCCGTCGTCGGCGACGGTGAGACGGACGCCGTCGGTGCCGTCCGGCAGCCGGACCGTGGCATCGACGACGACCTCGATCCGGGAGGCCTGGGCGTGCCGGAAGGCGTTCGACAGCGCCTCACGCAGCGCGGCGATCAGGTTCTTTCCGGTCAGCTCGCCGACCCGGGAGTCGACCGGGCCGACGAAACTGGCCGACGGCTGGAAGCCGAGCGGTACGGCGGCGGTGCCGATCTCGCGCAGGACCCGGGTCCGCAGCCCGGACGGCGCCTCGGCCGGGCCCTGTTGGAGGGCGAAGATCGCGGTCCGGATCTCCTGGATGGTCACGTCCAGCTCGTCGACGGCCTTGCCGACGCCATGGGCCACCTCCGGCACGACGGTCCTGCGCTGTGCGCTCTCCAGCATCATGCCCGTCGCGAACAGCCGTTGGATGACGAGATCGTGCAGGTCACGGGCGATCCGGTCGCGGTCCTCATAGACGGCGAGCCGCTCGCGGTCGCGCTGGGCGTCGGCCAGCACCAGCGCCAGCGCGGCCTGCGCCGCGAACTGGGTGGCCAGCGTCCGCTCGGCACCGGTGAACGGGCGGGCGCCCCGGGCCCGCGGTGTCGCGAGGGTGCCCAGCACCCGGCCGCCACTCTTGAGCGGCAGCATCATGCTGGGGCCGAAGCGCTGCGCGATATCGGTGACCATGCGCGGATCGGTGGCCGAGTCGTCCACGAACACCGGCTCCCCGGCCAGGAGTTGTTCGACCACCGGGCTGTCGGTCGGAATCTGCGTCCCCATGATCCCGGCGGGCTCGTCCGCCGACACCGCGACGATCTCCAGACCGCCCTCCTCATCGGGCAGCAGCACGATGCCGGCCGCCGAGTCCGCCAGCTTCCGGGCCTGCTCGGCGACCACCGCGAGCGCATCGTCGACATCGCTGCCGGCGAGGAGTTCGGTGGTCACGGCGACGGATCCGTCGATCCACCGCTCCCGCTGCCGGGTCGCCGCATGCAGCCGGGCGTTGCCGATAGCGATACCGGCCTCGGTGGCCAGCACCCGCACCATGTGCAGGTCCTCCTCGCTGAACACCCCGCCGTCGCGCTTCTCCGTCAGATAGAGATTGCCGAAGATGTCGCCCTGGACGCGGATCGGCACCCCGAGGAACGTCCGCATCGGCGGGTGCCCCGGCGGGAAACCGGCCGAGCGGGCGTCCTTCGTGAGGTCGTCGAGGCGCAGCGGCTTGGGATCGTGGATGAGCGCACCGAGCAGTCCCTTGTGGCCGTCGGGCAGTGCGCCGATCCGCTCGTGCTGTTGCGCGGTCACGCCGTACGTCACGAAGTCCGACAGCCCCTCGCGCGCCTCGTCGATGATCCCGATCGCCGCATAGCGGGCGTCGGCGAGCTCGGCGGCGGTCTCCACGATCCGGTCGAGGGTGACATGCAGATCGAGCCCCGCACCGACCGTGCGCATCGCTTCCAGCAGCTGCGGCACCCGGGCGGTCAGCTCGGACGACAGACCCCGCAGACTGCGGGTCGCCTCGGTGGCGGCGTCCATGGGGTCGGGGACCGCGCCCTGGCCACCGCTCCCGAGGTCCCTGGGGTCTGAGGGGGGTCCTGCCGTGGCTGCCATGCCATGAGCCTAATAAGGGCCGTTTTCCGGGGAAAGTCCATGTTTGCCAGGACGGCGACCGGCCAGGCCGCTGTACGCCACCGGCCGGACCGCCACACGCCACCGGCCGGCCCCCGCCCTACGCCACCGGCTGGGCCTCGCCGTACGCCGCGTCCACCGCCCGCTCGCGCTCCAGCATCCGCCGGAACGGGCCGTCGGCCGCGGCCAGCTCCGCGTACGTCCCGTGCTGCACGGCCCGCCCGCGGTCCAGGACCAGCACCTCGTCGACCGCGTCGAGACCGGTGAGCCGGTGGGTGATCAGCACCGTCGTACGGCCCTCCGTCGCGGTCAGCAGATCCGCGGTCAGCGCATCGGCGGTGGCCAGGTCGAGATGCTCGGCGGGCTCGTCCAGGACGAGCACCGGGAAGTCCGCGAGCAGCGCACGGGCAAGAGCCAGCCGCTGCCGCTGGCCACCGGACAGCCGGGCGCCGCGCTCCCCGACCATCGTGTCCAGGCCGGCGGGCAGCCCCCGCACCCAGTCCGCGAGGCGCGCCCGCGCGAGCGCGTCCCACAGGTCCTGGTCGGCGTCGTCCCCGGCACCCCGCCCGTCCGGACGGGCGAGCCTGAGGTTCTCCCGCAGCGAGCTGTCGAAGAGGTGCGCGTCCTGCGCACACAGCCCCACCAGCCGCCGCACCGCGTCACCGGCCATCTCCCGGGCCTCCGTGCCGCCCAGCGTGTAGGTGCCCGACTCCCCGTCCAGGAAGCGCAGCAGCACCTGCGCCAGCGTGGTCTTCCCGGAGCCGGACGCACCGACGACGGCGAGCCGGTGCCCGGCCGTCAGGGTGAAGCCGACGCCGTCCAGCGCCGGCCGGTCCTGTCCCGGGTGGCGCGCGGTCAGCTCCCGTACGGCCAGCGGGAACGGCGTCCCGGGAGCGGCGGCCGGGGTGACCGGCTCGGACACCGGCGCGGGCGCGTCCAGCACCTCGAAGACCCGCTCGGCGGCGTGCCGGGTGCGCCGGCGGTACTGCACGGCGAGCGGCAGCCCCGTCACCGCCTCGAACGCGGCCAGCGGAGTCAGCACGACGACGGCCAGCGCCACCCCCGTCAAACGGCCCGTCTGCACGGCCTGGACACCGGCCACCGCCGACGCCGCGACCGTCAGCCCGCACAGCAGCGCCGACAGCCCGGCGCCGGTCCCGGCCACGGCGGCCGAGCGGGAGGCGATCCGGGTCAGATCCCGGTCCGCGCACCGCACCGATTCCGTACGGGCCCCCAGGGCGCCGGCCACCGTCAACTCGGCGGTACCGGTGAGCATCTCGACGACCCGGGTGGCGAGCCGTCCGCGGGCCGGTGCCAGCCGGCGCTCCGTACGGCGGGCCAGCGCACCGGAGAGCGCCGGCACGCCCACCCCCGTGAGCAGCAGCCCGGCGGCGAGGATCGCACCGGCCTCCGGCAGCAGCCAGCCGGTGAAGCCGACTGCGCCGGCACCGACCAGCACCGCCGCACCGACGGGCAGCAGCCAGCGCAGGAAGTAGTCCTGCACCGCATCGACATCGGCCACCAGCCGCGACAGCAGATCGCCACGGCTGCGCTCCCTGAGCCCGGCCGGCGCCAGTCGCTCCAGCCGCCGGAAGACGGCGACGCGTACCTCGGCGAGCATCCGGAACACCGCGTCATGGGCGACCAGCCGCTCGGCGTACCGGAACACCGCCCGCCCGATGCCGAACGCCCTGGTCGCGGTCACCGCCACCATCAGATACAGCACCGGTGGCTGCTGCGCCGCGCGCGAGATCAGCCAGCCGGAGGTCGCCATCAGGCCCACCGCGCTGCCCAGCGCAAGGCTCCCGAGCAGCAGCGCCCACGCGAACTGCGCCCGATGGGCACGGGCCAGCCGCCGCAGCCGGGTGAGCGCGGCACCGCGGGCGGAGTCACGGGACGTATCGGGAGCGGCGTCGGACGCGAGGTCCACGGCCGCGGCCCCGGCGGAGCCTCCCTTCCCGGAAGCCGAGTCCCCGGCCGTCTCCGGGCGCACCGCCACCGACGCGTCCGCAGCGGCGCGCCGCACCGCGCTCGGCGCTCCGGTCAGCACGTCCCCGGCCGCCGGGTCCGGGAGCCGCACCACCCGGTCCGCCACCGCCAGCAGCGCCGGCCGGTGGACGACGAGCAGGACCGTACGGCCGGCAGCAAGCCGGCGGACCGCGGCGACGACCGCCTCCTCGGTGGCGCCGTCCAGATTCGCGGTGGGCTCGTCCAGGAGCAGGATCGGGCGGTCGGCGAGGAAGGCGCGGGCGAGCGCGAGGCGCTGGCGCTGACCTGCGGAGAGCCCGGCGCCGGACTCGCCGAGCCGGGTCGCCGTACCGTCCGGGAGCGCGTCGACGAAGTCCAGCGCGCCCGCGTCCCCCAGGGCCGTGCGCACCGCGGCGTCATCGGCGTCCGGCCGCGCCAGCCGTACGTTCTCGGCGATGGTGCCGGCGAACAGATGCGGGTGCTGCGGCACCCAGGCGATCCGCTGCCGCCAGCTCTCGGGGGAGAGGGACGCGATGTCGCGGCCGTCGACCAGGGCCCGGCCCTCGGACGGTTCGGTGAAGCCGAGCAGCACGCTCAGCAGGGTGGTCTTGCCGGCACCGGAGGGCCCGACCAGCGCGACGGTCTCGCCGGGCCGGACCTCGAACGAGGTCGCGGGGAGCGAGTCGGCACTCCGCCCGGGGTGGCGGACCACCAGTTCCTCGACGGCCAGCGCGGTGCCCCGCGGCGCGGGTGCGGTGCCGGGCGTGCGCAGCGGGGTCTCCAGGACCGCGAAGATCTCCTCCGCGGCCGAGAGCCCCTCGGCCGCGGCGTGGTACTGCGCCCCGACCTGCCGCAGCGGTAGATACGCCTCGGGGGCCAGCACCAGCACCATCAGCCCGGTGTAGAGGTCGAGTTCACCGTGCACCAGCCGCATGCCGATGCCGACCGCGACCAGTGCGACGGAGATGGTGGCGAGGAGTTCGAGCGCGAAGGAGGAGAGAAAGGCGATCCGCAGCGTGCGCAGCGTCGCCCGGCGGTATTCACCGGTGATGGACCGGATGGAGGCGGCCTGGGCCTTGGCCCGGCCGAAGACCTTGAGGGTGGGCAGGCCCTCGACGACATCGAGGAAGTGGCCCGACAGCCGGGCGAGCAGCCGCCATTGACGGTCCATCCGCGACTGGGTGGCCCAGCCGATCAGGATCATGAACAGCGGGATCAGCGGCAGGGTGATCACGATCGTGAGCGCCGAGATCCAGTCGCCGGTGACGATCCGGGCCAGCACCGCGAGGGGAACGACGACCGCCAGCCCCAACTGCGGCAGATAGCGGGCGAAGTAGTCGTCCAGGGCGTCGATGCCCCGGGTGGCGAGGGCGGTGAGTTCGCCGGTGCGCATCTCCAGGGTGCCGGCAGCGGCACCCGCACCGGCCGCCTCCGCGCCGTACGCATCCGGGACCGGCGCGGAGGCGTCCGTACGGCCGATCACCGCGCCGGGCCCCAGCCGCGCCGCCCGCTCGATCAGCCGCATCCGCAGCTCGGACTTGACCGCCGCGCCGGCGCGATGGGCGGCCAGCTCGGTGAGCCAGGAGACCAGGCCACGTCCCACGGAGACCGCGGCGAGCAGCATCAGGGGTGTGGTCAGGGCGCTGACCGCGAGGTCGTGCTGGAACGCACCGACCACGACCTCCGCGATCAGCATCGCCTGGCCGACGACCAGGCCCGCTCCGGCAAGCCCGAGCACCACCACCGCGATCAGGAAGCCGCGGGTGGCCTGGGCGTAGCGGAGCAGACGCGGGTCGACGGGTTTCACGTGAAACATTCCATCCTGCTGAGGCCGCCCCGAGGGGCGGCAGCTCAACTAGTGGGCCTTGGCCAGGTGTTGGGTGCCGATGCGCTTACGGAACACCCAGTACGTCCACCCTTGGTAGAGCATCACGAGCGGTGTGGCGAAAGCGGCACCCCACGTCATGATCTTCAGGGTGTAGGGGCTGGACGAGGCGTTGCTGACCGTGAGGTTCCAGCTCTCGTTCAGCGTCGACGGCATGACGTTCGGGAAGAGCGTCAGGAACAGCATCACGACCGCGGCCACGATGGTGACGCCGGAGAAGGTGAACGCCCAGCCTTCGCGCCCGAGCCGGTTGGCCCCCAGCGCCGCGACCAGTGCGACCACCGCCACGATCAGGGCGATCAGGCTGCTGCCGTCGCCCTGGTCGGCCTGGGTCCAGCCGAGGAAGCCGACCACCAGCACCGCGGCGATCGGTCCGAGGACGGCCGCCATCCCGCGCGCCCGCTCCCGGATGTCGCCCACCGTCTTGAGCGAGGCGAACACCGCACCGTGGAAGGTGAAGAGGGCCAGCGTGACCAGGCCACCGAGGATCGCGTACGGGTTCAGCAGATCGAGCACGCTCCCCACATATTCCTTGTGGGCGTCGATCTTGACTCCGTGTACGAGGTTGCCGAAGACCACGCCCCACAGCACCGCGGGCAGCAGCGAGGCCCAGAAGATCGTGTTCTCCCAGTTCCGCTGCCAGCGCTCCCCGGTCCGCTTGACGCGGTATTCGAAGGCGACACCACGCAGGATCAGACAGATGAGGATCAGCAGCAGCGGCAGATAGAAGCCGGAGAAGAGGGTGGCGTACCACTCGGGAAAGGCCGCGAAGGTCGCACCGGCCGCACTGATCAGCCAGACCTCGTTGCCGTCCCAGACCGGCCCGATGGTGTTGATCAGTACCCGCTTCTCCTGCCGGTCACGGGCGAGGAGCTTGGTGAGGACGCCGATTCCGAAGTCGAATCCTTCGAGGAAGAAGTACCCGGTCCAGAGAACGGCGATAAGGACGAACCAGACGTCGTGGAGTTGCACAGTCGCCTCCTAGTACGAGAAGGCCATCGGCCGGTCGGCGTCCGTGCTGTCGCCGCCGATCTTGGTGGGCGGGTTGAGGTCGGAGTCGGTGAGCTCCGGGGGGCCGGCCTTGACGTACTTCACCAGCAGCTTGACCTCGACCACGGCGAGGATCGCGTAGAGCGTGGTGAAGACGATCATCGAGGTGAGGACCTCGCCCTGCGAGACGCCCGGGGAGACCGCGTCCGAGGTGCGCAGCACGCCGTAGACGGCCCAGGGCTGGCGGCCCATCTCGGTGAAGATCCAGCCCCATGAGTTCGCGAGGAGCGGGAAGCCGAGGGTGACGAAGGCGAGCGACCAGTACCACTTGCTCAGGCGGGCACCGAGCTCCTTGTTCTTGGTGAGCGCGAGCCGGGGTGGTTCCTCGTCGCCCGTGCGCAGCCCCGGCGCCAGCCAGAACTTCTTACGGGTAAGCCACAGCCCGGCGAGCCCAATGGCGAACGACGACATCCCGAAGCCGATCATCCAGCGGAAGCCCCAGTAGGCGACCGGGATGTTGGGCCGGTAGTCACCGGGCCCGAACTTCTGCTGCTCGGCCCGGTTGACGTCATTGATGCCGGGGACCGGTGAGGTGAAGTCGTTGTGGGCGAGGAAGGAGAGCACACCGGGCACCTCGATGGCGACCTTGTTGTGGCCCTCGTCGACATCCCCGTAGGCGAAGACCGAGAACGGCGCCGGCTTCTCCGTCTCCCAGAGCGCCTCGGCGGCGGCCATCTTCATCGGCTGCTGCTTGAACATCACCTTGCCGAGCTCGTCACCGCTCACCGCGGTGAGGATGCCGGAGATCACCAGCGTGATCAGCCCGAGCCGCAGCGACGTCCGCATGACCTTGATGTGCTTCTTGCGCATCAGATGGAAGGCGGCTATGCCGACCATGAACGCGGCACCGGTCAGGAAGGCCGCGGTCAGGGTGTGGAAGACGACGACCAGGGTGGTGTCCTGGGTCAGCACCTTCCAGAAGTCGGTCAGCTCGGCACGGCCGTTGGCGGCGTTGTACTTGTAGCCGACCGGGTGCTGCATCCAGGAGTTCGCCGCCAGGATGAAGTACGCCGAGAGAATCGTGCCGATCGAGACCATCCACATGCAGAAGCAGTGGATCTTCTTCGGCAGCTTGTCCCAGCCGAAGATCCACAGGCCGATGAAGGTGGACTCGAAGAAGAACGCGATGAGCGCCTCGAAGGCCAGCGGAGCACCGAAGACGTCACCGACGAACCGCGAGTAGTCGGACCAGTTCATCCCGAACTGGAACTCCTGGACGATGCCGGTGACGACACCCATCGCGATATTGATCAGAAACAGCTTGCCCCAGAACTTGGTGGCCTTGAGGTACTTCTCCTTACCCGTGCGTACCCATGCGGTCTCGAGTCCGGCCACCAGAGCGGCGAGGGAGATCGTCAGGGGGACGAACAGGAAGTGGTAGACGGTCGTGATGCCGAATTGCCATCGCGCCAGAGTCTCTGGCGCCAACGCCAGTTCCATGTCGTGCTCCTTACGTCGCCGTGTGGCACCACGGCAATGCCCCTTATGCACCCAATAAAAGGCGCATAACGGATGTGCTTGTGAACGCGTTCACATTCACAAGCAATTATCTCCTATGACTTTTCGGCCAATCCCCGGGGGGTACGTGACTGCGGTCACGTCCGCGCCAAAACGGCCCGAGGCCGCGGGTCGGCAGACCCACGGCCTCGGTACGGCGTCCTGACGACGGTTTACAGCGCCTTGCGGAACTCCTCCGCGGCCTGCAGGAACAGATCCATCGCCGAGCTCTCGCCGATCGTCACCCGCACCCCCTCGCCGGGGAACGGCCGCACGACCACACCGGCCCGCTCACAGGCCGCGGCGAAGTCGACCGTCCGGTCCCCCAGCCGCAGCCAGACGAAGTTGGCCTGCGATTCCGGGACCGTCCAGCCCTGCCCGAGCAGACCGTCCACCACCCGCGCCCGCTCGGCCACCAGCGCGTCGACCCGCTCCAGCAGCGCCGCCTCGCTGCGCAGCGACGCCACCGCCGCCTCCTGCGCAAGCTGGCTGACACCGAACGGCACCGCCGTCTTGCGCAGCGCCGCGGCCACCGGCTCATGGGCCACCGCGAAGCCGACCCGCAGCCCCGCCAGGCCGTACGCCTTGGAGAAGGTCCGCAGCACGCACACATTGGGACGGTCGCGGTAGAGATCGATACCGTCCGGCACCTCGGCGTCCCGGATGAACTCGCGGTAGGCCTCGTCCAGCACCACCAGCACATCGCCCGGCACCCGGTCCAGGAAGGACTCCAGCTCGGCCCGGCGTACGACGGTGCCCGTGGGGTTGTTGGGGTTGCAGACGAAGATCAACCGGGTCCGGTCGGTGATCGCGGCCAGCATCGCGTCCAGGTCGTGCACCTCGCCGGAGGTCAGCGGGACCTGCACGGACGTGGCACCGGAAACCTGGGTGATGATCGGGTACGCCTCGAACGAACGCCAGGCGTAGATCACTTCATCGCCGGGCCCGGACGTCGCCTGGACCAGCTGCTGGGCCACCCCGACCGACCCGGTGCCCGTCGCCAGATGCTCCACCGGCACCGAGAACCGCTCGGACAGCTCCGCCATCAGGCCCGTGCAGGCCATGTCCGGGTAGCGGTTGAAGGACCCGGCAGCGGTCACCGCACTCTCCAGGACGCCCGGCAGCGGCGGATAGGGGTTCTCGTTGGAGGACAGCTTGTACGTGACGGGGCCGCCGGCCGCCGCCGGCCGGCCCGGCTTGTAGGTGGGAACGCCGTCCAGCGCAGCACGCAGCCTCGGGGTCTTCTCGCTCACCGCAGGTCCTCCTCGACCGTCCGCTCATCTCCAATACTGCACACCTTATGAGGATTGACCCGTTCGGCGGCAGCCCCGGCCCGGCGGCGGCGCCTCTCCCCTCCCCGGACGGCCCTCCCGGAAAGCCCGCGCAAAGCCCCCTGGGAGCGCTCCCCGAACCGGCGCGCGCCGGTGGCTTACGCCGTGGCGCGCATCCCCCGTCAAGGTGACTTGGGACCGCTTCGGGACCGGAACAGATCGACAGGTCAAGGCGGAAAATCTCCCGCAGAATGATCACCATTCATGCCAACTCCCTTTATTTTCCAGGGAATTGGTGATTGATCACCGTGCAGAAACGTGCCTTTCCACAGCCGTTGGTGGACCCCCGTGAATGCCCCTAACGAGCCCTACTATCGGCTCGCCATGACAGCAGCAGGGAAGCACCAGGTGAGCCGGTCGACCGGTCGCCGGCTGGGGCGGGCGGGCATCCGGGACGTGGCCGCCGCAGCCGGTGTGTCGATCACGACTGTCTCCGACGCGCTCAACGGCAAGGGCCGGCTTCCGGATGCCACCCGTAGCCATGTCCGCGAGGTGGCCGACCGGCTGGGCTACCGCCCGTCCGCAGCCGCCCGCACCCTCCGTACCGGCAAGTCAGGGCTCCTCGGCCTGACCGTGACCACGTACGGGGACGAACCTTTCACCTTCACCGAATTCGCCTACTTCGCGGAGATGGCCAGAGCCGCCACCTCCGCGGCCCTGGCCCGCGGCTATGCGCTGGTCATCCTCCCGGCGACCTCCCGTCACGACGTGTGGTCCAACGTCGCTCTCGACGGCACCGTCGTCATCGACCCCGCCGACGGCGACCCCGTCGTCACCGAACTCGTCCGGCACGGCATCCCCGTCGTCTCCGACGGCCGCCCCGGCGGCGCACTGCCCGTCACCGGCTGGGTCGACAACGACCACGAGGCGGCCGTCCTCGGTCTGCTCGACCATCTCGCCGACGCCGGCGCCCGCCGCATCGGGCTCCTCACGGGCAACACCACCGACACCTACACCCGCCTGTCGACCACCGCCTATCTGCACTGGTGCGAGCGGGTCGGCCAGGATCCGGTGTACGAGTCCTACCCGGCCCACGACCCGTGCGCGGGGGCCGTCGCCGCCGACCGGCTCTTGGCCCGCCCGGACCGCCCGGACGCCGTCTACGGGCTCTTCGACCCCAATGGCACGGACCTGCTGGCCGCCGCCCGGCGCTACGGTCTGCGGGTGCCGGAGGACCTGCTGCTGGTCTGCTGCAGCGAGTCCACCCTCTACGCCGCCACCGAACCGCCGGTCACCACACTCTCCCTCAAACCGCGCCGTATCGGCACCGCCGTCATCCAGATCCTCATCGACGCCATCGAAGGACTGGACAACGGCCGGCCCATCGAACAGGTGATACCTACCGACCTCATCGTCCGTGCCTCGTCCCAACGACGCTCACCGAGAACGACCGTCAGCCCGCCACGGGGACCGACCTGCGACTGAAGGGCTCCCACATACGGACGACCGGGCGTTCTCTTCTACGAGGAAAAAACCGGGTGATCACGGGAGAAATCATCCGTGAATGCCGGGCTTCGGCGGATTGACCACCCCCGGGTGCGTCACAACCCGCGACCAGCATTCCTATGATGGGCGCACGACACCGCGGACCGCCGTCGACCAGGCAAAGGTCCGAGAGGTGCACGGCGGCGCGACGGTGGAGGGGTCGATGACTCAGGGGGCCAGTCTGGGACCCATGGTGCGGACCATGGCGGGAGAAACTCCGGCGCCTGCTCCGCCGCCCGGAGTGCCTTCCGGCACGCCCGCCGGGTCCCCCGTGCCGCCCGTCGGCCCGCCGCTCCATCTGCCCGCCGGTGCCCCTGCCGCGCCTCCCGTTGCGCCGCCGGCCGCCCCGCCGGCCGAGCTGCCCGAGGAGTACACCCCGACCGCGCGTGACCTCCCGGTCATCAGCCCCGGTCGTACGGACACCCTCATCGACCGCCCGGCGGTCGTCCCGGTGCCCGAACCCGCCATGGACCCCGACGCGCCCGAGGGCATGGGCCCGTTGTACGTCGTCGGCGATGTGCACGGCTACTACGACGAGCTGCGCGAGGCGCTGGCCGCCGAGGGCCTGATCGACGCCGACGGCAACTGGGCGGCGGGCAACGCCCGGCTCTGGTTCCTCGGCGACTTCACCGACCGCGGCCCGGACGGGATCGGCGTCATCGACCTCGTCATGCAGCTCTCCGCCGAGGCCGCGGCGGCCGGCGGCTACTGCAAAGCCCTGATGGGCAATCACGAACTCCTGCTGCTGGGCGCCAAGCGGTTCGGTGACACCCCCGTACAGTCCGGCGCCGGCACCGCGTCCTTCCAGGCGGCCTGGCTCCTCAACGGCGGCCAGAAGACCGATATGGACCGTCTGGAGGACCACCACCTCCAGTGGATGGCCCGGCTGGACGCCGTGATGGAGGAGGACGGGCATCTGCTCGTGCACTCCGACACCACCGCCTACCTCGAATACGGCGACTCCATCGAGGCCGTCAACGACACCGTCCACGACGTGCTCACCCGCAGCGACGCGGATGAAGTCTGGGATCTCTTCCGGAAGTTCACCAAGCGCTTCGCCTTCCGCGACGAATCCGGCTCGGAAGCCGTCCGGGAACTCCTCGATGCCTACGGTGGCGACCGCGTCGTCCACGGCCACAGCCCGATCCCGTATCTGCTGGGCGAGGTCGGCACGGAGGACGGCGAGAGCGACAGCGTCGCGGTCGACGGTCCGCATGTCTACGCCGACGGTCTGGCCATCGCCATGGACGGCGGCATCACGATGGCCGGAAAGCTCTTGGTCGTTCAACTCCCGCTGGCCGGCTGAGGATTGCCCGGGTAGTCGTACGCCGGAACGGGCGACGGGCGGTCAGGACGAAAACGGGGGGCGGCACCGGCGGAAACCGGTCGAGGCATTACTCAATTTCCGCAAACTCTCTGTCACCCCGTACCGGAGTCGCTCTACCATCGGTCTATCCGTAGCAGGCTCTCCTCCGTTTCCGCCCACTGCCCGGCCAACGCCGGCCGTACGGCCCTACGGAGCATCGGGGGATGCACATGAACAGCGCTCCGCACCTGCTGAACGAGGATCGCGCGGAATTTGCGCGGATCCTCGATGAGGCGCTGCGTACCGCCCCATACCGCCCGGACGACCTGACCACCGCCGCGGGACACCCTCTCCACACCGAGCAATTGCGCACGATGGCACTCGGCGCGACCACCGCCATCGCCGCCTGTGCCACGGCCGAATACCAACGCTATGTGCAGCTCCGCGCCGAGCTGCGCGTACCGGCGCCCACCGCGTCCGTCGCCGCTACGGGCGGCGAGGAGCAGAACGCGGCCGACGACGGGAGACCGGGACCGGACAGCGACGCGGTCATGGACGAGGCCGAAACAACCGGCGCCGGACTGACCGCCATGATCGCGGTGCTCGCCCCCGTGCTCGCCGGCATCGCCGCCGTCCTCTTCCTCCTCCTCGGCTATGTGCTGCGCGCCATCAGCCCCGACAAATCCCTGGCCCAGCCGCTGATCAGCGTCGGCTGGATCTTCGCTGCGCTGACCGCGGTGGGCATCCTCGTCGCGATGGCCGGTCTGCTCGTCACGGCGCTGCGCAACGGCGCGTCCGCCCAGGTCACCAGAGCAGAGGAGTCGGCCGAGGCGCTGGACCGGGCCCGCGAGGCCTGGCGCCGCGCCCTCCTGGAGCGCGGTCTGCTGCCTTTCCTCCGAGAGGCCCTCGCCGACCCCACCGCCACCCCGGACGACGACCCCACCCGCTATGTCTCCCGCAGCACCACGTCCCCCGAGAGCCGCATTCCCACCCTCGGCTACACCCGCCCCCAGTTCACCAGCCCCGACAGCGGCTCCTCGGGATCCCGCCCTCGCTACTCCAGCCCGGACTTCACCAGCCCGGATTACGGCGGACCGGACCACCGGCCGGATTAGGGCGGGCTGCCGGTCAGGTCCGGGCCCGCAGCGGCCGGCCCGTGCCGTCCTCGACCATCAGGGCAGAGGTGTGAAGCGGCCTCAGGACATCTCGGTGAGGTCGGCCGCAGCCCGCACGAACTCGCGCACTCGCTCCGTGGTGTTCCCCTCCGGCCAGACCAGTCCCCGTTCGATCGGCTTCGCGTCGTGCAGGGGCACATAGGTGACGTCCGGCCGGGGGTAGTACTGCCGGGAGGACTCCCCGACCGGGAGGACGCCCCTGCCCCTCGCGACCAGGGTGAGCATCTCGGAGAACGACCCGCCGGCCGGTCCCTTCTCCACGGGTCTGCCCGACGGGGTGCGGTCCGGTGTGCGGTCCCTCTTGAATGCCGCTGAGGTCGCCGCCGGGTACTGCACCACGGGGTGTTCCGCGAGTACCTCGACCGACACCGACCGCTCACCGGCCAGCGGATGCCCCGCCGCCACGGCGAGCACCCGTTTCTCCCTCAGCAACACCGGCCCGCAGGCCATTTCGTCGAACGGATAGGAGGCGAGGAGAATATCGATCGAGCCGTCGAGCAGACTCGCCCGGGAATTGGACAGCTGAACCTCCCGGACGTCGACCCGGCAGTCGGGATGACGTTCCGCGAACAAGCCGACCGCCCTGAGCAGCACAGGTGCCGTCCACTCGCCGAGGAAGGCGACCCGCAGTTCTCCCGTCACACCGCAACCGGCGTCGACCGCCCTTTGCAGCGCCCCCTCCATGGCGGCGACCAGTGGCGCCAGGTCATCGGCCAACTGCCGTCCGATCGCGGTGAGTCGGACGGTACGGCTGTTTCGGTCGAACAGCCTGCTGCCTATCCGGCGTTCCAGCTTCTTGATCACCTGGCTGACCCGCCCGGTCGTGATCCGCAGCCGCTCGGCGGTCCGGCCGAAGTGCAACTCCTCGGCGAGCGTCAGGAAGATCTGGGTCTCCAGCCGTTCCAGCAAGATGCCCCCCGGCGTTGAATCCGGCTCAACGGTCTTATTTCGATCATGCCTTGATCACGGCTTCCCGGGGGCGGATCGTAGACAGCGACCACCCGGTCATCCATGAGAACCCGAGCCGGCCCGGGCCGTCGCCCACCCGGCCGCCAACGCCATTGCCCTGGAGGGAACGTGACCACTGTGCGCGTCACCGGATTCGACCACCTGGTCCTCAACGTCGAGGACATCGAGCGGTCCCTGGACTTCTACATCGGACTCCTCGGCCTGGAACCGGTACGCGTTGCGGAGTGGCGGTCCGGCAAGGCCCCGTTCCCGTCGGTGAGAATCACTCCGGAGACCATCATCGACCTGGTCAGCGGCGCCCGCGGGGAAGCCAACGTCGACCACATCTGTCTCACCGTGGAACCGCTCGACTGGGACGAGGTCATCGAGTCGGGAGCCTTCTCCGTCGTCCGGGGCCCCATCGAGGTCTTCGGCGCGCGGGGCACCGCCATATCGATCTACGTCCAGGACCCGGACGGCAACACCGTGGAACTGCGCTGGTACCCGCAGGACGTCGCAGCCTGACCGAGCCGAAGTCCCGGTCCGGGGTGCGACGACCGGACCGGGACCGTGGGGAGGAGCTCAGTTCGCCAGTGGCAGGTACACCCGGTTCCCGCTCTCCGCGAATTCCCTGGACTTCTCCAGCATCCCCGCCTCGATCTCCTCGGGGGTGGAGCCCTCGTCACCACCGAACCGCTCGGTGATGCTCTGGCTGATCTTCATCGAGCAGAACTTCGGGCCGCACATCGAGCAGAAGTGGGCCGTCTTCGCCGGTTCGGCGGGCAGCGTCGCGTCGTGGAAGGCGCGGGCCGTGTCCGGGTCGAGGGCCAGGTTGAACTGGTCCTCCCAGCGGAACTCGAAGCGGGCGTCGGAGAGCGCGTCGTCCCATTCCTGGGCGCCGGGGTGGCCCTTGGCCAGGTCCGCCGCATGCGCCGCGATCTTGTACGTGATGACGCCGGTCTTGACGTCGTCGCGGTCCGGCAGGCCCAGGTGCTCCTTGGGTGTGACGTAGCAGAGCATCGCGGTGCCCCACCAGGCGATCATCGCCGCGCCGATACCGGAGGTGATGTGGTCGTAGGCGGGCGCGATGTCGGTGGTCAGCGGGCCGAGCGTGTAGAACGGCGCCTCTTCGCAGATCTCCTGCTGGAGGTCGATGTTCTCCTTGATCTTGTGCATCGGGACATGTCCCGGGCCCTCGATCATGGTCTGTACGCCGTGCCGCTTGGCGATGGTGTTCAGCTCGCCGAGCGTCCGCAGCTCCGCGAACTGCGCCTCGTCGTTGGCGTCCGCGATGGAGCCGGGGCGCAGACCGTCACCGAGCGAGTAGGTCACGTCGTAGGAGGCGAGGATCTCGCAGAGCTCCTCGAAGTGCGTGTAGAGGAAGGACTCCTGGTGGTGCGCCAGGCACCACGCGGCCATGATCGAACCGCCGCGGGAGACGATGCCGGTCTTGCGGCGGGCCGTGAGGGGCACATAGCGGAGCAGCACACCGGCGTGCACCGTCATGTAGTCGACGCCCTGTTCGGCCTGCTCGATGACGGTGTCCTTGTAGATCTCCCAGGTCAGCTCCTCGGCCTTGCCGTCGACCTTCTCCAGCGCCTGGTAGAGGGGGACGGTGCCGATGGGGACGGGGGAGTTGCGCAGCACCCACTCGCGGGTGGTGTGGATATTGCGGCCGGTGGACAGGTCCATCACCGTGTCGGCGCCCCAACGGGTCGCCCAGGTCATCTTCTCCACCTCCTCCTCGATGGAGGAAGTGACCGCCGAATTGCCGATGTTGGCGTTCACCTTCACCAGGAAGTTCTTGCCGATGATCATCGGCTCGATCTCCGGGTGGTTGACGTTGGCCGGCAGCACCGCACGGCCGGCCGCGATCTCGTCGCGGACGAACTCGGGCGTGACCTTTTCACGGAGGGCGACGTACTCCATCTCCGTGGTGATCTCGCCACGCTGGGCGTACGCGAGCTGGGTGACCGCGGCGCCCTCACGGCCGCGTCGCGGCTGACGGGGGCGGCCCGGGAAGACCGCGTCGAGGTTCTTGAGCCCGCCGCGCGGCGAGGTGTGCTTGAGGCCGTCGTCCTCCGGCCGCAGGGGGCGGCCCGAGTACTCCTCGGTGTCGCCGCGGCCGATGATCCAGTTCTCCCGCAGCGGCGCCAGGCCACGGCGGACGTCGGTTTCGATATTGGGGTCGGTGTACGGCCCTGACGTGTCGTAGAGCGTCACGTCCTTGCCGTTGGTGAGGTGCACCCGCCGGACCGGCACCCGAAGGTCCGGGCGCGATCCGGAGACATAGCCCTTGTGCCAGCCGATCTGCGGCTTTTCGTCACCGTTGGCACCGTTTTCGGGCGTGCGTGCATCCTGCAGAGTCATGAGACCCAACTCCCTACGCCGGCATTACCCGGTAACAGGTTCGGCGGTCGACGCAGCGGCTTCCGTCCGCCGACGTTTCACGTGAAACGCCGCTGGGACGGAGGTCAGCGCCCTCTCAGCCCGGTGCTCCGAGCTCCCGCGATTGCAAAGGTGCCACCACGGTAGCGGCCGATGTGGCGCGGTGAACAGTGGGCCCCTTGAGTTCTTGCGATGATCGGGCGGTGTCCGCTCACGAGTCCCACCACCACTCCGCCCCGCACTCCCATGCGCACGGCCATGGTCCTGCCGCGCCCGTCTCCCGGCATCTGCGCAAGGTCATCGCGGCGGTACTGATCCCGTTCGCGGCCGCGGTGGCGGTCGGTCTGTTCGTGCTCTGGCCGGGCGGTGCACCGCCCCACAAACCGTCGGGGGTCGGCTTCGACCAGCCCACGGAGACGGCCAGAGTGGTCAAAGTGGCGGAGGTGAACTGTGCGGACGTCCATGCCGAACAGCAGCCCCAGCCCCCGTCGCCGACGGGGCAGCCACCGACCGGGGGAGCGGACAAGGGCAAGCCCTGCCAGCAGGCGACGATCGAAGTCACCACCGGAGAGAACAAGGGGCGCACCTTCCAGACGGTGGTGACACCGGACGCCCTGCGCCACTACACCACCGGCCAGGAGGTGGTGGTGTCGTACTCCCCCAAGGCACCGAAGGATCTGCAGTACTCGATCAGCGATGTCGACCGGTCGCTCCCGATGTGGCTGCTGGCCGCGATCTTTGCGTTCGCCGTGGTGATCGTCGGCCGACTGCGCGGACTGCTCGCACTGGTGGCCCTGGCGGCCAGCTTCGTGGTCCTGACGCTGTTCATCCTTCCGGCGATCCTGCAGGGCTCCAATCCGCTGGTGGTGGCGGTGGTCGGGGGCAGCGCCATCATGCTGATCGCGCTGTACCTGTGCCATGGACTGACGGCCCGCACCTCCGTGGCGGTGCTCGGCACCCTCGCGTCGCTGCTGCTGATCGGGCTGCTCGGATCGGTGTTCATCGGCTGGGCGCTGCTGACCGGCAACACCGACGACACGACCGGGCTGGTGCACGGTCTGTACCCGGACATCGAGATCCGCGGTCTGCTGCTGGCGGGCATCATCATCGGTTCGCTGGGTGTGCTCGACGATGTGACGGTGACCCAGACCGCCGCGGTCTGGGAGCTCAAGGAGGCGGACCCGTCGGCCGGCTGGCGCAAGCTGTACGGCGCCGCGATGCGGATCGGCCGGGACCACATCGCGTCCGTCGTCAACACCCTTGTGCTGGCCTACGCGGGTGCCGCACTGCCGCTGCTTTTGCTGTTCTCGATCGCACAGAGCAGCGTCGGTACGGTCGCCTCGAGCGAGGTGGTCGCGGAGGAGATCGTCCGCACGCTCGTGGGCAGCATCGGGCTGGTCGCCGCGGTGCCGCTGACCACCCTGCTGGCCGCGCTGGTCGTCTCGGCGGACCGGAAGGAGCGGAGCGCGCCGACCGGCGACGAGGCGGGAGCCGGACAGACGACCGGGGCCGAAGCCGGGGCGGCTGTCGGGGTCACCGGCGGCGTGCCGGCGAGCCCCACGAGTGGCAGGCAGGGACGACGTGGGGGACGCGGCAAGCGACGTAAGCAGTGATGACGGGCAGGTGGGAGCAGGGGAGGGGTGACGGGGACCGGGTCAGCCGGCCGGGGCCTCCGTGAGGATCTGGTCCAGTACGGCCTCCAGGGTGGCGCAGACCTCTTCCTTGCCCAGCGGGACCAGTCGGTCCGTACGGTCCAGGAAGGCGACCAGCGGCGCCGCACTCACCCGGAACAGCGCACGCTCGGCGCCGACTTGAAGGCTGATGAGGACATCGCTGAGGTGCTCGGGGGAGGCCGGCTCGATACGCACATCGCCCTCACCGGACGGCCGGCTCAGCCCGTCCAGCAGCAGCTCCCGGCCGAACGCCCAGGTCACCGGCGCATCGCCGGGCAGATCGAAGGTGAGGCGGACGGCATACGGATCGGCGCTGGCGAAGTCCAGCTCCACCGGAATCCGGAACGCAAGCTCCTCCGAGACGACGAAGCTCATGATCACTTCTGCCTGAACTGTGTCGGTCATCAACCACTGCCCCGCACTTGATCGGAGATGGCCGGGAAACAACCCCCGTAGCCCTATTGGCGCCATCGTCTGCCACGCGCCAGCAGATCACAAGGAGTGAGTTTTCAGATACTGATAGAGAAGGCGAGTGTCGTTAGTGTCGCCTCCGCCATTTTCCGTAGTCGGTCTGTAACGGACCGCAATCGACGCAGTTCGTCCACGGGCAGGGAAACCGCCAACGTCGCGGCGGCCGCCCCGACCTGGACGGGAAGGGCGGAGCACACCGTGCCCAGGGCATATTCCTGACGCTCGTAAGCGACTTGGCCGCGACGCACCGTATCCAAACGATGCAGTAAATCGTCCTCAGTTCGCACGGAAAAGGGCGTTATCGGCTGGACGGGATGGCGCGCCAGATGCTCCTTCCTCGTTGCCTCGTCGAGCTGCGCGAGCAGACATTGCCCGATCGCATGGGCGTGTGCGGTGGCACGGAAGTCGACCCACTCCGTGACCGGCGGCCGTGCCGGGTCATCGGTCACCGCCACCACCTCCACTTCACCCTCCCGGTAGACAGCGAAGTAGACGGCGGCACCCAGTTCCCGTCCCGCCACGGCGAGCGCCTCGGAGATATGGGCCCGTTGCCGGCGCCTGGCTCCGGCCCCGCCGATGGCCTCGGCCGCCTCCCCGAGGACGAACACACCGTTCTCACGCCGGAGATAGCCCTCGTGCGTCAGGGTCCGCAGCAGGTGGTAGGTCGTCGGCAGCGGCAGCCCGGCTTCCCTGGCCAGTTGCTTGGCGGGCGCGCCGTCGGCATGTGCGCCCACCGCCTCCAGCAGCCGGAGCGCGCGCTGCACCGAGCCGATCAAGGTGGGATGGGAGGCGGATTCACCGTTCACGATCGCCAACGCAAACCCCCAGGTCCGCTCGCAGTGGGGCACGGGCCCCGGCCACGGGACCCACTCCCGCGACCCGCGCGCGCCTCCCAGGCACCCGCGATGACGCCCGGACCGGGCTCGCCTCACCCGGGGTGTTCCGGAACGCCACCGTCCGGAAGACGCCGGCGATCGGCACTCTAACTCGGCAGAGGGGGGCACAAGACCGAAAGCCGGAGGAGTTACCCCGCCCGCGCACCGCTGAGCGGGGCTGTGCGGGCGGGGTTCGACAGCGGACCCAACTGCGTCGCGATGAGGTGCATTTGGGGTGCTTTGGGGGGCGTGAGCTGTTCGGCGAACGTCACCGAGCGGGATCACTGCTGCGGCGACCGCCGGTGGTCGGGCACCGGCGGTCGGTCGCGGCGGCTGTGGCTTACCAGTCGCTCTTCGACGAGGAAGAGGACGAGCCGCTGGCCCTGCGGACGAGGTAGATGACTCCGGCGATCAGGGCCGCCGCGATGAGGACCTTGAACAGCACGCCGATCAGGAAGCCGAGCGCGGTGGCGATCAGTCCGCCGAAGACGACGATCAGGATGACGGGCACCACGACCCAGGTGACCCACCACGGAAGCCCTGCGAATATCCCCTTACCGGCCACTGCTCTCCCCTGCTTTCTGTCTGTCGCGCTGCCGTTGTCCGTACCGCGCTATCCGTCTGCCGCGCTGTGATCGCGCTGATGGCCCCGTCCGCGTGCTGCGTGTCTGCCGCCTCACGCCTCAGGTTTCCCTTCACCAACGATGCTAGGACGCGGATCACGACCGTGGGGGCTCCTCAGCCCCGGTCCTCCCCTGACCCGTCCCCTACGGGTCCCGGGGCCCGGCCCTTAGCTCTCAGGAGGAGAGAAGACCACCATCACCCGGAGGTCCTCGCTGATGTGGTGGAACTTGTGGGGCACCCCGGCCGGCACATAGACCACGCTGCCCCGTGCCACCGACTGTGTCTCCTGCCCGACGGTGATCGCCGCCCGGCCGCTGACCACGAGATACACCTCGTCCTGGGCATGCGGCTGCTGTGGATCGATGCTGCCGGCATCCAGCGCATAGAGCCCGACCGACATATTGCGTTCCCGTAGGAACTGCAGATACGCACCGTCGTTCGCGGCCCGCTCCGCTTCCAGCTCTTCCAGTCTGAAAGCCTTCATGCCGATCGCACCCCTCGATGATTCAGACTCGTCTGCGACGATCTCACCATGAAGCATTTTCTGGTCAAGACGATCGCCAATGCCGCGGCGCTTGCCGTGGCCATCTGGCTGCTCAAGGACATCACGCTCACCGGTGAGAACACCGGCCGCCAAATACTGACACTCATCCTCGTCGCGCTGATCTTCGGGCTGGTCAATTTCCTGGTCAAGCCCGTGGTGAAGCTGCTCTCGTTCCCCCTGTTCATCCTCACGCTCGGCCTGATCACGCTGGTCGTGAACGCGCTGATGCTGCTGCTGACCTCCTGGCTCGCCGGCAAGGCCGATCTCGCCTTCCATGTGGGCGGCTTCTGGACGGCACTGCTCGGCGGCGTGATCATCTCCATCGTCGCCTGGGCGATGCATGTGGTCCTTCCCGACGAGGACTGACCCTTGACCGCTCCCTTCCGCATCTGCTTCGTCTGCACCGGCAATATCTGCCGGTCGCCGATGGCGGAGTCCGTCTTCCGCGCCCGCCTCGCGGAGGCCGGGCTCGACGGCCTGGTCGAGGTCGACAGCGCGGGGACCGGCGGCTGGCACGAGGGCGATGGAGCCGACCCGCGCACGGTCGCCGTACTGCGCGCGGGCGGCTATGAACACGCTCACACCGCCCGCCAGTTCCATGCCTCCTGGTTCGACCGCCTCGACCTGGTCATCGCGCTCGACTCCGGCCATCTGCGCGAGCTGCGGCGCCTGGCCCCCACCGCAGGGGACGCCGCCAAGGTCCGCCTGCTGCGTGCGTACGGGCCGGGCCCGGCGACGGGTGCGACGGCGGACAGCAGCTCGGGCCCGGTGTCCGCCCCTGCCTCCGACCCGGCTCTCTCCGACCTCGGTCTCTCCGGCGATCTCGACGTACCCGATCCGTACTACGGCGGTTTCGAGGGCTTCGAGGAGTGCCTGGAGATGGTCGAGACAGCGAGCGAAGGCCTGCTGACCGCGGTCCGCGCCGCGCTCCCGGCCCGTACCGCCGTCACGGCCCGCGCCCCCGAGCACGACAACCGGCGCGCTGCCCGGGAACCGCATCAGCCGCAGCAGAAGGAGAGCGCATGACCGGCGACGGCACCCGCGCCGTACGAGCCGGGCTCCCGGAGCCCGAGGCCTACGAGCCGACCCTCCCCGGGCCGGTGTTCGCGGCCCACTACCACCTCCCCGGCGATGCCGTCGGCCCCTACACCTACGGCCGCGACGCCAACCCGACGTGGACCCGTCTGGAGCAGGCCATCGGCGAGCTCGAATCGCCGGACGAGAGCGCCCATACCGTCGCCTTCGCTTCCGGGATGGCGGCGATCACCGCGGTCCTCTTCTCCCAGCTGCGCTCCGGCGACGCTGTGGTGCTCCCCAGCGACGGCTATCAGCTGCTGCCGGCCGTCCGCACGCGTCTGGAGAGCTACGGCATCGAGGTCCGTACGGCGCCGACGGCACACGACGCACAGCTCGATGCGCTGGACGGCGCCCGGCTGCTGTGGATCGAGACGCCTTCCAACCCCGGCCTCGATGTCTGCGACATCCGGCGGCTGGCCGACGCGGCGCACCGCCGGGGCGCCCTGGTCGCCGTCGACAACACCCTCGCCACCCCGCTCGGCCAGCGCCCGCTCGACCTCGGCGCGGACTTCTCGGTGGCCAGCGGCACCAAGGCGCTCACCGGCCACGGCGACGTCCTGCTGGGCTATGCCAGCACCCGCGATGCCGCGCTCGCCGATTCCGTACGGCTGTGGCGCAAGACCGTGGGCGCCATCCCGGGCCCCATGGAGAGCTGGCTCGCGCATCGCTCCCTCGCCACCCTCGCGCTGCGTGTCCGCCAGCAGTCGGCCGGTGCGCTGGCGCTGGCCGCGGCGCTGGCGGACCGCCCGGAGGTCACCGGCCTGCGCCACCCCGGACTGCCGTCCGACCCGTCCCACGAGCTCGCCGCCCGGCAGATGCGCCCGGGGCGCTTCGGCTCCGTGGTGTCCTTCGTGCTGCCCGACAAGTCCTTCGCCGAGCGGTTCCTGGCCGCGCTGACCTTGGTCGACGATGCGACGAGCTTCGGGGGCGTACGGTCCAGCGCGGAGCGGCGGGCCCGTTGGGGCGGAGACGCGGTGCCGGAGGGCTTCATCCGCTTCTCGGTCGGCGTCGAGGAGCCGGAGGATCTGATCGCGGATGTCCTCCGGGCGCTGAACGTGGCCGCACAGAACTGACCGGGACAACCAGGATCAACCGCACCATCGGGATGAGTCGAACAAGCGGGGCGCGCCACCAGGTCCGGCACACCTGAAGCCATAAGGAAGGCCGGCAGGGTATCCCCCCTCGTCACCCTGCCGGCCTGCGGTTCCCATGGCCCCGAGTCCACGCGTTTCACGTGAAACCAGATGTTCCACGTGAAACCAACCGCTCGAACAAGGCTAGTTGACCGAGCGTCAGTGTCCAATCACGCTAGCGACACATCCCTATCGACAAATTTATAGTTGGCCCGCGACCAGGCTTCCGAGGGGCGCAGGAGGTATGCGATGGATCTGGCTCTGCTGCGCACCTTTGTCACGGTGCACCGGGCCGGCTCCTTCACCCGCGCCGCGGCGTTACTCGGCCTCTCCCAGCCCGCGGTGACCAGCCAGATCCGGTCGCTGGAACGCCAGTTGGGCCGCCCGCTCTTCCTCCGGAACGCCCGTGGGGTCACCGCCACCACCATCGGCGACGAACTGGCTCACAAAGTGGCGCCGCATCTGGACGCGCTCACCGAGATCACCGAGGCAGGCCTGGACCGGGACTCCGTCACCCGCACCCTCCATCTCGCCGGCCCCCCGGAGTTCCTCACCGAGCGCGCGCTCCCGGCGCTGACCCCGCTGATAGCCCAGGGCCTGTCCATCCGCACCGCCTTCGGGCCCGCGGAGGAGATGCTGACCGGTCTGGCGGCCGGCCACCACGATCTGGCCGTCACCACGACCCGACCGCGCGGCGGACTGCTCACCGCCACACCGCTGTGCGACGAGGAGCATGTGCTGATCGCCGCGCCGCACTGGGCGGCCGGTCTGGGCGGCCCCGAGGCGCTGCAGGCCGGTGGCGTCCGCCTGCTGGACCCCGTACCGATCGTCGAGGTCCACGAAAGTCTGCCGCTGATCACCCGCTACTGGTCCGCGGTCTTCGACGCCAAACCCACGGGCTCCGCCGCCGTGATCGCCGGCGATCTGCGGGCGGTGCTGTCCTGTGTCGCGGCCGGCGCGGGGCTCGCCGTACTGCCCCGCTATCTGTGCGCCGACGCGCTGGCCGACGGCGACGTCCTCACCCTGCTCGACCCGCCGGTGCCCCCGTTGCGGACCTACTTCCTGGCCGTACGGACCGGGACGCTCGGCCTGCCGCACATCGCACGGGCGCATGAAGGGCTGCTGCGGACCGCTGTCGACTGGTGACCGAGGGGCGAGGGTTTCACCAGGCCGTGACTGCGGCATCTGTCCCCTATGAACGAACGGCCAGTCGTCAAACGCACCGCCCGCGCGATTCTGCTCGATGGTGCGGACCTCGTTCTGATCAAGCGCACCAAGCCGGGCCGGGCCCCGTACTGGATCACTCCCGGCGGCGGCGTCGAGCCCGAGGACGCCACCGTCATCGACGCCCTCCACCGTGAGCTGGACGAAGAGCTGGGCGCCAAGATCAAGGACGTGGTGCCGGTCTTCGTGGACACCGTCGAGCACTTCAGCGACGGCGGGGTGGACGGCGTGAAGGTCCAGCACTTCTTCGTCTGCCGGCTCGACTCGATGGACCTCACACGCCGGCACGGCCCCGAGGTCGAGGAGCCCTGCGGGGACTACGACATCGTGCGGGTGCCCTTCACCCGCGTCGGCATCGCCTCCGTCGAGGTCGTACCGCTGTCGCTGCGCCACTACCTGGACGGCAACATCGAGGGCGTGCGGGCCATGCACGCACCCGACCTGGGCTGAGCGGACCGCCGAGCCACTGCGCCGGCCGCCGCGGCAGCGCCGTGTCAGCCGTCGCGCCGGTCGAACCATCCACGGAATCCGGCCTCGTCCTCGGACGGGCGACGGGGCTGGGCGCGGGCGAGCACCCGCTCCACCCGGTCGAGAAATTCCGCGTTCAGCTCCTCGACGAAATCCCCCCGGCCGGAGCCACCGGGCCCGGCGCCGTACGCGGGCTCGGCCCGTGCGGCACGGTGCACGCCGACCTGCGCGGGACCGCCGCCGTACACCGGGGCCGCGCCCTGATAGGCCGCCTCGCCCGTGTCCTCGTGGAGTCCGCCCCGAAGGTGCTCGTTCCCGCGCTCCGCGCGCCGGAACGGCGGCCGCTCACTCGCCTCGGCCGCCGCGCCGAAGAAGTCGCCGCCCTTGCGCTTGCTGTCGTCGGTGCCCCATGCCCGCGCCCCGCGCTGCTGTGCCGGGACCTTCTGCAGATGCGGAATGTGCTTGGCGCAGTGGATGTACGCCTCTTCGACCTCGACCGTGACCCACAGCTGGGCCCGCCGCCCAGGGACCGGGTCGACCGGCAGACCGGCGTGCTGCGCCCGCATCTCCTCGTCCAGGACGACCCGCGCGCGGCCGTTGATGTGCAGCCCGATGCGGTCCCGGGTGAAGTCGATCATGAGGATGCCCAGGCGCGGGTTCTCCGAGATATTGCCGATGGACGCCATGACACCGTTGCCACGGTATTCCGGATAGGCCAGCGTCCGGTCGTCGAGCACCCGGACGAACCCCGGCGGGCCGGCCCGGAACGTCGAGTCGCATTCGCCGTGCCGGTCGGCCGTGGCCAGGAAGAACATCTCCTGCCGGGCCACGAACTCCTGCATACGGACGTTGAGATGGTCCAGGACCTGATCCCCGTAGAAGCGGTCGGCACGCTCGGTCGTACCGAGTCTCTGCTGCACCAAGTGCTCGCCGTCGCTCCCGGGGCGTTCCTGCCGCGGCATACCCCACCCCTCCCCTGTCGGACCGAATTCGCCCTGTGCTGCCAAGACGTCAATCTCCTGCCGAGACCAGCTCTTCTATGGAGTCGTGCCGTATGCGGTCGGTCGGGATGCCGACTCCCACCAAAGCGTCCACACCGCTGCGGATCAACCCTGGCGGCCCGGAAAGGTAGGCGTCGTATTCCCGGAACGGTCCGTATTGCCGTACTGCGTCCGGAAGTTGCCCGGTTTCGCTGCTCGTCCCGCCACGCGCCGCCGGTCCGGTGGCGACGACCGGGCGGACGGACAGCCAGGGGTGGGTCTGTTCCAGCCGCAGCATGGTGTCGAGGTCGTAGAGATCATGGTCGCTGCGGGCGCCGTAGAAGACCTCGACGGGACGCCGGACACCGTGTTCCGCGACATCCTCGACCAGCGCCTTGATGGGCGCGATACCGGTGCCGCCGCCGACGCACAGCAGACCGCTGCGCGTCGTGTGGTCGACGGTCATCGAGCCGCCGGGGGCACCGAGCCGGATGACATCGCCGGGCCGGGCGCGGTGGACCATGGCGTTGGAGACCCAGCCGGCCGGGACCGCCTTGACATGGAACGAGAGCAGACCGTCGGAGCGGGGCGCCGAGGCGAAGGAGTAGTGCCGCCAAATACGCGGCCACCAGGGGGTTTCCACGCTGGTGTACTGCCCGGCGAGGAACGGGTAGGGCTGGTCGGGGCGGACCGTGACCACCGCGATATCGGGTGTACGCAGCTCGTGCGAGACGACCTCGGCCTGCCACCAGGCGGGAGCCACGGCCTCGTCCTCGGCGGCCGCGTCGATCATGATCTGCGAGATCGCCGTGTAGGCGCGTACCCAGGCGGCCTGGGTCTCCGGCCCCCAACTGGACGTCGCATAACGCGCAAGCGCGCTGAGCAGGCATTCGCCGACCGCCGGGTAGTGGTCGGGCTGGGTGCCGTATTTGCGGTGCCCGCGGCCGAGATTCGCGAGGTACGCGGTGAGCACATCGGCGTCGTCGACATGCTGGGCCGCGGTGAGCAGCGCCTTGAAGAGCCGGTCGCGCTGGGTGTCCATCGAGGCGGGGAACAGCGCCCGCAGGTCGGGGTACTGGACGAAGAGCAGCGCGTAGAAGTACGAGGTGACCTTGTCGGCCACGGGCTCGATCTCCGCCATGGTGCGACGGATGAGAATCGCGTCGGGGGAGGCGGGGCTCGCGGAAGAGACCGAAGCGGTCAGAGCGTCGAGGGAGGGCTCCGGCGCGGGAGCGGCGGGACGGGCCTTGGGGGTGAAGGCAGAGGGCGCGGGGGCCGCGCTCTGGGCGGGCGGTGCCGGGGCGGCACTTCCCGCGGCGCGCGCCGATTCGTGTACGGGCTCGGGCTCCCGGCCGCGGACGGACTCGCGCTCCCAGGGCGGCTGACCGTCCCGGACCGGCTGACGGTCCCAGGAGGGCTCGGCCTCGCGGCGCGGCGGTGCGTATGCCGGGGCGGCGTACCCGGAGGGGGCCGCGGTCTGCTCGGTGTAAACGGGGGCGGTGGGCGCTCCGCCCGCCTCGTGCCGAGACTGCGGAACCTGCGACGGCTCCGTCTCTCGCTCACGCTCGGCGGCGGTGCCTACCGGCCGGATCGGATTGACCGGCCGACTGGGTATGCGTTCCCGGTCGTTCCGCTCGTCTCTCTCGTTCCACTCGGGGTGATCTCTGTGGTCACCGCGATCGGAGTGTGCACTCCGGTCGTCCGGTTCGGCCCGGCCGTCCTGGCCTTGTTGCCGCTCCTGGCTGTTTTGCCGCTCCTGTTGTTCTGCGGAGGACTTCTTCGCCGGCGGAGTGAACCAACCCCAATCGCCACTGCTCCCGCCGGAAGAGCCGTTATCGGCCGACGTAGTGGTCGGAGCGTCCATGGTCTGCCTCGCCTCGAACGTCTTTCGGTCGTCTTCGCACTTCCGTGGATCGGAACTGCCCGGAATTCCCCCGCCCTGCCCCGGAATTCTTCATCGACTCAAGAGATTCCGGCAACTTCCTCCAAAGCGGACAAATCTCACTTCCCTGCGACAAGATGGAACAGATGCCGTGTCAGCAGCATGCCACTCCTCCTCATCACGATGGACAAATAGTCGGAAGTCCGGGTGTCACGGGCCGCTTCGCCGCTAGGCTGACGAGCTTTACCTGCCCTTCGCGCAGCCCCGGAAGCCCTCACTCCGCCAAGCCGGACTCGACCATACCGGCAGTAGTTGAAACCACAAGTCCTGATCTTGGAACACTCCGTGCGGCCCTTCCGATAACAGTGATCCTCCCCACAGAGTGCAATTTCAGCGCACACAGCGGACGAATCCTCCGCGGAAAGTTCGGAATTACCGGCCAGTACGCACCAGCTCGTATGCCTCGCGCAGATCACCTCCCGCATACGCATATGAGGCCAGGTCACTGACATGGTGATCCGCATTCACTGCCACCGACTGCGGAACCACCGCGAACAGTTCGGTGTCCGACAGGGAGTCGCCGTACGCCACGCAGTCGGCCCGGGTCAGCCCGTACCGCACACAGAGTTCATCCGCGATACGCACCTTCGCCGCCGAGGTGAGGATGCCGGCCGGATCCACCGCCTGCCGGATCGGCACCGCCGGCCAGCGGGAACCGTGCGCCGCATCGGCGCCCCAGGTGAGCAGCCGTTCCACAAAGAAGGCCGGGGACAGGGAAATCACCGCGCACCGTTCGCCACGGGCCCGGATATCCGCCCAGACCTCCCGGATTCCGGTCAGCCAGGGCGCACCGTCGAAGGCCGCGGCCACCTGAAGTTCGGTCAGCTCGGCGGCCCACAGCTCGCATGCCCGCTGGGCGAACTGCACGGGCGTCAGCGCACCCGCCGCAAATCCGCGTTCCAGCTCGCCGATCTCCCGGTCCAGCCCGAGCTGCCGGGAGATCTCGATAGCGGCCGCGGACCCGTAGAGCAGGGTCCCGTCCATGTCGAACAGATGCAGCTTGCTCATGGCCCCGGAGCCTAGGGCGCCCGACGGCGGGAAGCACGGGCGGGAGGGGGTATAGGTGCAACCGGGTTCTTACGACCCCAAATCCGACAAGGTGCGGCGCACCTCTCGGCGCCGTGGCTCGGGTATCTACTCAAGGGCGCGTACGTGCGGATACTCCCGCTGTCAGATGTACCGCGCGGCGTGGGGCGGGACCGTGACGGTATGCAGCAGCTCAGCCGCCCCGCCCGCCGGGCCGTCCTCGTCGTTCATGTCGCCGTATCCGTCAGCTGGCTCGGTCTCGCCCTCGGGCTGCTCACACTCGGCATCACCGGCTACACCACCGGCTCCCCCGAGATGACGACGGTCGCCTACCGGGCGATGAAGATCTTCGGTGACTGGCTGGTCCTCCCCATCGCCTTCGGCTCGCTGGTCAGCGGGCTGGTGCTGTCCCTGGGCACCGCCTGGGGGCTGGCCCGGCACCGCTGGGTCATCGTGAAGTTCTGGCTGACGCTCGTCACCGTACTGCTGTCGGTCTTCTCACTCCGGCCCGGTATCAACCACCTCGCCGCCGAGGCCGCCGCGGGCATCCCGGCCCCCGACATCAGCCTCGTCGTCGCGCCGGCGGTCGCCACGGTCACCTATCTCTTCGTCACCGCGATCTCCGTCCTCAAGCCCTGGGGGCCGACCGCACGCGGCAGCCGACTGCGCGAGGCACAGTCGGCCGAGGCCCGCGCCGGCCGGGCACGAAGGAGCGGCATCAAGGGCGCGGGCGTCCGCTAGCGGAGGGCGGGGCCGGGGTCAGGTGAGGTCGGCCTCGGCTATCGCTGCGGTGACGATCCGGTGGTCCTGGTCGGGGGCGCCGCCGCCGAAGCCGAGCGCGCCGATCAGCCGGCCGTCCCGGTGGAGCGGCGCACCGCCCGCAATGAAGAGCAGCGGCCGGTCCAGCGCCGTGGGCAGTGTGTGGAAGAGCCCGTCGGGGCGTACGAGGTCGACGAGGTCGGCGGTCGGCGCGTCCAACTGCAGTGCGGTGTACGCCTTGCGGGTGCTGGTCTCCCCGGAGATCAGCACGGCCGAGTCGTCCCGCCGGAAGCCGAGCAGCTGACCGCCCGCATCCAGAACGGTGACGCTGCCCCGCACCCCGAGGCCATCGGCGGCACGCACGGCGGCCTCGATCAGGGCATCGGTCTCGCGGGTGGTGAGGGGACGGACGGTGGGGGTGGGGGTGACGGTGGTGGTGCTCATGAGGTGGTCCTTTGGGTGTGGTGACGCCGGCCGGGCGGGTGGTGCGCGGAGCGCCGGTGATGCGGAGGGTGCGGTACGGACGCGGCCGTCAGCCGTGTGCCGCCGGTATGGGCTCGTCGGCGACCACGCTTCCGTCGGCGACCACGCTCGGTCCGCCGGCGGCCACCACCTGGCCACGGCTCGTCTGACGCCGCTCCAGGACGGAGGCGAATATCGCCACCCCGAGCGCCGCGACGGTCATCAGCGCACCGACCCAGTTGGGAGCGGTGTAGCCCAGGCCGGCGGAGATGACGATCCCGCCGAGCCAAGCGGCCAGCGCGTTGCCGAAGTTGAAGGCCGCGATGTTGCCGGCCGAGGCGAGGGTGGGTGCCGAGGCCGCCTGGTCCATCACCCGCTTCTGCAGCGGCGGCACGGTGGCGAAGCCGAAGATGCCGATCAGCGCGATGGTGACGGTGGCGGCGGTCTTGTCGTGCGCGGTGAAGGTGAACGCGGCCAGCGAGAGCGCCAGACCGGTCAGCGACACGAACAGCATCGGCATCATGGCGCGGTCGGTGAAGCGGCCGGAGACCAGGTTTCCGCCGACCATGCCGAGACCGAAGATGGCCGTCAGCCAGATCACGGAGGACGGTGCGAAGCCGGTGACCTCGGTCATCATCGAGGCGAGGTAGGTGACGGCCGCGAAGACGCCGCCGAAGCCCAGGATCGTCATCAGCATGGCGAGGCCGACCTGCGGGTTGCGGAACACCGCGAGCTCGCTGCCCATGGGAGAGGCCGCCTTCGCCCGCTGCGCGGGGACCAGCTTGACGATCCCCAGCAGGCCGATCACGCCGAGCGCGGTGATGGCGTAGAAGGTGGTGCGCCAGTCGAAGTGCTGGCTGAGCATGGTGCCGGCTGGTACGCCCACGACGTTGGCGACGGTCAGACCGCTGAACATGAGCGACAGGGCGGTGGCGCGCTTCTGGGGCGCGACGAGGTCGGCGGCCACCAGCGCGCCGATGCCGAAGAACGCGCCATGCGTGAACGCCGCCACGATCCGCCCGGCCAGCATGATCCCGAAGTTGGGCGCCAGGGCCGTGAGCAGATTGCCCACGATGAACAGGCCCATCAGCAGTATCAGCATCTGCTTGCGGGTGAAGCGCGTGCCGAGCGCGGTCATCAGCGGCGCGCCGATGACCACACCGAGGGCGTAGAGAGTGGTCGCGTATCCGGCGAGGGGGATGGAGACACCGAAGCCGGCCGCCATGTCGGGCAGCAGGCCCATGACCGCGAACTCGGTCGTTCCGATCCCAAAGGCACCGATGGCAAGCGCCAGGAGTGCGAGAGGCATGACGGATCCCTTCACATCATTGCGTCCGTCCTTTACGAGCGTCCACAATAATTGCAGACGCGGGTTAATTGCAAGCGCCGTATATTTCGGAGGTGGCCTATCCTGGTTGATGCGCCCATGAGGAGGTCTTCGATGACGCAGCAGACACGGGACAAGCGGGAGACGCAGAAGACGGCGGTCCCGCAGCCGGCAGCGGCCGAGCCCGGCTGCCCGACGGCCGAGCCCCCCGGGCTGGCGCAGGGCTGGTGCGCCCTGTCCGCACTGCACAGCCGCATCGAGTCACACATCGAGCGCGCGCTCCAGACCGCTCATGACCTCAGCGTCCGGGAGTTCTCGGTCCTCAATGTGCTCAGCGAGCAGCACGACGGACCGGGCGGTCATCTGCGGATGCACCAGGTCGCGGACTCCGTCGTGCTCAGCCAGAGCGCCACGACCCGCCTGGTCACCCGGCTTGAGGAGCGCGGGCTCCTCTCGCGCTACCTGTGCCCCGACGACCGGCGCGGCATCTACACCAACGTGACGTCCGATGGCCTCGCGCTCCTGGTGGAGGCCCGGCCCACCCACGACGGCGCCCTGCGCGAAGCCCTCAAGGACGCCGCGCAGCGCCCCGAGCTGGCACCCCTGGTCACCGCCGTCGAGACGCTCGCGCCGCCGCAGTGACGCTGACGGACGGATGAGGAACGGGCGGACGCCAGTACGGGCGGCGGGGCCGCCTGCCTGCCGCCCCCGCGATCACACGGCATAAGGTCGCGCCCATGAGCGATATCGAGATACGCCGCGCGACCGAATCCGATCTTCCCGCCATCGTCGCGATGCTCGCCGACGACCCCCTGGGCGCCAGCCGCGAGTCACCGGACGATCCGGCTCCGTACCGCGCCGCGTTCGAAGCGCTGGCCGCCGACCCGCAGCAGCACCTGGTCGTGGCCGTCCGCGCGGGGCGGACGGTCGGTACGCTCCAGCTCACCGTCATCCCCGGTCTGTCCCGGCGCGGCGCCACCCGCTCGATCATCGAGGGCGTACGGATCCACCGCGACGAGCGCGGCGGGGGTCTCGGCACCCAGCTCATCGAGTGGGCGGTCGCGGAATCCCGCACGCTCGGCTGCCAGATGGTGCAGCTCACCTCAGACGCGACCCGGATCGACGCGCACCGCTTCTACGAGCGCCTCGGGTTCGAGGCCTCGCATCTGGGCTTCAAGCTCCCGCTCTACTGATCAGGTCCGGCCGGAACCCGGCCGGACCTGATCACGTCTGGCGCGTACGCTCCCGCGCTCGGTGTGCCTTCTGCCGGCAGGCACCACCGCAGTAACGCGCGGGTCGGCCCGTGTGCGCCGCCGCGATCGCCGCACCGCACACCCCACACCGCGATTCGTTACGTTTCACCGGCTCGATTTCGAGTTCCGTTACAGCCCGCTCCGGCCGCAGCGCATCACACATCAGCGCCGTCATCCGGCCCAGAGCCCCGCCCTCGGAACCGCTTCCCGGCACGGCCCGCTCCATCGAAAGACAGCCGACCAGCAGCGCCCTGAGATCCGCTATCCCGACGTCCTGCCGTACGGCCCCCGCCTCTTGGGCCCTCCTGAGCAGGACTTCCAGCGCGTCGTCGAAGTCCTGTCCGACTCCTGGCGACGGCTCGAAGCGGCCCGCGCCGGCCGCCTCCAGTGCGTCACACAGCGCCTTGTTCCGTACCGCGAGCCGTACCACCGAGGACAGAAAGCGAAAGAAGACCGCACCGGGATCCGGGACCTCCGCCAAGTCCCTTGCGGTGTCGGTGAACAGCTCGATCCGGTCCACGATCGTCGCCCTGAACAGGGCTTCCTTGGAAGGAAAATGGCGATAGACGGTCCCGGCACCGACCCCGGCGCGGCGCGCGATCTCGCCGAGCGGTACCCCCAACCCCTGTTCCTCGAAGGCGAATCGGGCCGCCTGGAGCACCAGCGCCCTGTTGCGCCGCGCATCCGCACGGGAGGGCGTCACACCACCGTCCGTCACTGCCGGGCCTCCTGAGAAACGATTGACACCGGGTCCGCGCGCCGGAATTCTAACCGGGTCGGTCATTCCGATTCTATGGGAAGGTTCCAGCATGATCGTTAATGGCTTAGTCGTCGCGGTGGCCGGATCCACGGGGCAGCAGGGGGCGCGGTGGCCCGCCGGCTACTGGCGGACGGCTGGACCGTGCGGGCACTCACCCGCGATCCGACGAGCCCCGGAGCTCGCGCCCTGGCCGACGCCGGCGCGGACGTACGCGCTGTCGACATGGCCGACCCCGCCGCACTGAAGCCCGCGCTCGACGGCGCCTACGGCGTCTTCAGCGTCCAGCCTGCCTCCGGAGCCCCGGGTACGCCACCGGACCACTCCTGGCAGAACGAGGTCACAGCGGGCCGTAATGTCGCCGACGCGGCCGCCTCCGCGGGCGTACGGCACCTCGTCTACTCCTCCGCCAACAGCGCCCAACTCCGGTCCGGCATACGGATCCTGGAGAACAAATGGGCCATCGAGGAGCACATCCGCAAGCTCGGGATATCCGCCACGGTGCTCCGCCCCACCTCGTTCATGGAGAACTACCTCCACCCGGTATGGGGCCTGCAGGACCGCACCCTCACCACCGCCCTGGCACCCGACATCCCCCAGCAGCTCATCGCGCTGTCCGACATCGGCGCCCTGACCGCACTCGCCCTCACGGAACCCGACCGGCTCGCCGGACAGGCCCTGGAGCTGGCAGGCGACGCCCTTACGCCCCCGCAGATCGCCGAGGCCCTAAGCCGCGCCACCGGGCGTGCGGTGCCCTATGTCCGTCTGCCGATGGCGACGCTCCGCGAGCTCAGTCCGGATGCCGCCGAGGGCCATCAGTGGCTGAACGACCGCCGGGCCTGTGGCGCGGATATCGACGCACTGCGTGCCCTCCACCCGGACCTGATGTCCTTCGACACATGGCTGGAGCGCGAGGGCGCTCGGCAGCTGAAGCGACTGCTCGCCTGACGACATCCTCCAAGCGCCGCTGACGCTCTCGGATAGCTCGGCAGGCTTGTGTTCCGCGTACTCCACAGCATCGCGTCACGGACAACGACCCCTGTGTACAAGGTGTTTCACGTGAAACGACGCCGCTTCCCGGCATACGCGTGGGGTCGTGTTTCACGTGAAACACGACCCCACATCGACAACCGTCTACAGCCAGGCGCCCGCTCGGCTCAGCCGGCGACCACCGCGTCCCACGCCGCGCCCGCCGCCTGGGCCGCACCTTCGGCGTCCACGGACACGCCCTGGGCACGCAGCCCGCCCGCCAGCGCCACCAGGGAGGCCGTGACCACCGCCCGGTCGGCGGAGCGGCCATAGTGGTTCACCCGGATCATCTCCTTGGCCAGCGCGCCCGCCGCGGCCTGCACCGGCACCGCACCGTCCAGCGCGACCGCGGCGGTCACGATCTCCCTGGCGTCCACTCCCTCGGGCGCACGGAGCGTCGTGGCGACCGGCGCCGCGTCCTCCTCGCGCACGACATACGGAGTGAGCCCGCCCAGCGCCCGCACACCGGCCCGGGTCGCCGCGGCCGCCGCCCGGTGCCGGGTGAGGACCGCCTCCAGCCCCTCGGCCTCCAGACGGTCCGCGGCCTGCTCCAGCGCGAGCATCTCCAGCTGCGCCGGAGCGTGCGGAAGCGCGGTGCGTCCGCCGTCGATCCAGCGCTCCTTCCAGTCCAGCAGCGAGAGGTACGAGCGCCGCGGAGCCTGCTCATTGGCGGCGATCCGCTCCCAGGCGCGGGCGCTGACCGACACCACCGACACCCCGGCGGGCCCGGCCATCGCCTTCTGTCCGCCGATCACACAGAGGTCCACGCCCCACTCGTCGGTGAGCAGCGGCTCGGCGCCCACCGAGGCGACCGCGTCCAGCATCAGCAGCGCGCCGTGCTCCCGCACCACCGCACCGATCTCGGCCACGGGGTTGGTGTTGCCGGTGGCTGCCTCCGCGTGCACCAGGCTCACGAAGTCGATCTCGGGGCGCTCGCGCAGCGCCTCCGCCACCTGCTGCGGAGCGACCGCACCCGTGAACGGCGCGGCGAGGGTGACCACCTCGGCCCCGCAGGAGCGCAGCCAGCCGCCGAAGGTCTCGCCGTACGGACCGGTGACGATGTTGAGCGCGGTGCTGCCGGGCCGCACGGCCGAGCGGATGCAGGCCTCCAGGGGCAGCAGCGCCTCGCCCTGCATCGCCACGACATCGCCACGGGTACGCATCAGCGCCCCGACCTTGTCCTCGATCCGCGCGAAGCGGGCGGCGGTGAGCGGCGGCAGATCGAGCAGGTCCGGGGCGGCGGAGTTCGCGGTCGGGTCAGACACAGCAGTCACAGGGCCTTCCAGCGGTAGCGAGCCGGCTCGGCGCGGCTCCTGACATCTGGACCGACTGTACGTCCGCGCGCCGCGCCCCCGCCGTACGGGCCTCAGACCCGCCAGCCTTCCGGATCCACCCCGCCGGGCACCGGCGCCGACGGCTCGTACGGACCGCGGGTGAACACAAAGGTGCCGAGATCCAGATGGCTCACCGCACCGTCCCGGTCCCGCCTCACCCGGAGCGTCTCGCCCGCGTAGTAGCCGTCCAGCCCGGTCCATGTGCCGTCCTCTTCGGCCCGGAACCGCGAGGAACGCCCCGCCCCGGACAGCGGGGTGAGCTCCAGCCCGCGCTCGGCCCGCAGCCGCAGCGCATGGGGGCTCGCGCCCCAGTACCAGGGTCCGGTCAGCGCCAGCAGCTCCGGATCCAGCGGCCCGGGCAGCGGACGCCAGGGCTCGGGGATCCGGGGCTCGTGCGCGAGGACGATCCCGGTGAGATCGGCGGCGAGAGCCCCGGCCGCCGGGCCCGAGGTGCAGTTGGTGAGGACGACGCCGGCCACGTCCTCCTCGGCATCGGCCCACAGCGCCGCCAGGAACCCGGGCATCGAGCCCTGGTGCCCGACCAGCAGCCGCCCATCCCTCCGCAGGAGCTGCACTCCCATCCCGTACCCCGCATCCCAGGTACCGCTCTCCGGCGGCACGGCCGGCGTCCGCATCTCCGCCAGACTCGCCGCACCGAGCACCCGCGCATCGCCCCTCAGCAGGAACGCCGCCCACCGGCACAGGTCCTGGAGCGTCGACCACAACTGCCCCGCCGGGCCCATCAGGCCGGTGTCCTCGGCCGGCTCCGGCAGCAGCGCGTCGGCCCACGGGTGCACCGCCCAGCCACTCGCGTACGGCTTCTCCGGCCGTAGCGTCGTACGGTCCATGCCCAGCGGTTCCAGGACCTCGCGCCGCAGCACCTCGCCCCACGGGACACCGTCCCGCAGCCGTTCGACCAGTGCGCCGAGCAGTGCGTAGCCGACGTTGGAGTAATGGTGCCGCCGCCCGGCCGGCAGCCGCTGCGGGCGCTCGTCGAAGAGGTCGGCCGGCTCGGGCCGCAGTTGGCCCGCGGTCCGCTCCCACCACGGCCCGCGCGGCTCGGCCGCCAACCCCGCGCTGTGGGAGAGCAGTTGCGCGATCGTCGCGTCCGGCACCGGAGTGCCCTCCAGATGCCTGCCGACGGGGTCCTCCAGCCGCAGCAGACCCTCGTCCCGCAGCCGCAGCACCAGCACGGCGACAAAGGTCTTGGTGAGCGAACCGATCCGGTACTGCACATCGTCGTGCGGTGCCTCCCCCGCCACCGCGCCCCGGGCCCCCGTCCACACCGCTCGTCCGTCGCGGACGACCGCACCCGTCATCGACGGCGCGCGCCCTTCGGCCTGCCCGACCGCCAGCCGGTGGAGCAACGCCCGCCGTGTCTGCGGCAGCAGCTCCGCGAACTCGTCGGGTGTAGCGACCGCGCCCGGTCCATGGCCGACGGGCTCGGGACGGGGAAACTCCGTGGACTGTGCGATGGTCATGGCGCTCCTCAACAGCGGGTCCGACTCGGCCGGGCCCCATCCTCGCCGTCTCACCGCAGCGCTGCCGACCCGATCACCGCACCCAGTTCGGCCTGCTCGTCCGCCGGCAGCCGGCGGGCCGCATGCACCATGTGCAGCGCGGACCGCAGCCGCACGCGGTCCGCGGCCGTTCCGAGGTAACCGAGGTAGGCGGGGAGCGCCAGTCCCAGTGCCATGAGCTCGCCCCGCGCACACCACCGAGACACCAGCTCCCGCACCCGCCCGTCGACCGCCTCGTCGAGGCTCCGCGCCACCCCTCCCGCACCTGCTCCGCCCTCCCCCGCGGAGCCCTCGCGCGCGGAGTCCTCGTGAGCGGAGTCCTCGTGAGCACCGGCCGTGTCCCGCAGACCGGCCGCGATCGCGAAGCGGTTCCAGTCGCCGTACTGGCCCTCGGGGGCCTGCTCCACCCGCTCCGCGGCGCGCAAGAAATGCGTATGCGCCAGGGCCGGCCGGCCGAGCTGCCGGCAGGCGTGCCCCATGTTCAGATGCAGCGACGGATAGAACCCGGCCACCCGCTCGTCCCCCACCCGGTCCGCGCGGTCCAGGCACTCCTGGTTCCAACGGAGCGTCTCCTCGGGCGAGTTCTGGTGCCGTGCGAGGTAGTGCGCGGCGATGCATGCCTCGTAGTCGTCGGCAGCGCTGTCCCAGGCCTGCTGGAAGAGCGTGCGTGCCGCCCCGGCCCGTCCCTCCGCCTCGGCCTGCATCCCCGCCACGCACAGTCGCACCACAGGCAGTTCCGGATCCACCGGTCCGCTCCCCTCATCCGTCCTCAGTCGTCGGTCAGGTGACATCAGCCGTCGGTACGCCGGCATCGGAAGCGCCCGCCCCGGCGCCCTCGCGCACCGGCATCACCAGCGTCGTGAAACTCCCCTGGTCGGCGGAGCGGACCAGGACGGGCCGGTCCGGCGCAGCGATCTCCAGCAACACGTCCGGCCCCACCCCGGCCTCCAGCGCGGGCACCAGTACGGCCGGATCGAAGGCGATCCGCAGCCGCGGCCCGGTGCGCACCACCCGCATCCGGACGGGTTCCCGGCCCCCGCCCGTCACCTCCAGCACCGGCCCGGCCGCGAGATCCGCCGCGTCTCCCGCCGTGTCCGGAACCGTCGAGCCACCCACGTCCGGAACCGTCGAGCCGCCCGCGTCCGGAACCATCGAGCCACCCGCGTCCGCCGCGTCCCCCTGCCCCGCGTCCCCCTGCCCCGCACCGACCGACAACGACACCGGCCCCGCCCGCCCGGTCACCGCGTCCCGCAGCGCCACCCGGTCGACGATCACCCGATGCCGCCCCGTCTCCAGGCCCTCCAGCATCAGCCGGTAGTCCGGGAACCCACCGGGCCCCTCACCACCGCTCCGCCCCTGCCCGGCGCCCTCCGGCACCTCCCGGCAGTCCGCCCCGCTCCGCAGCCGGACCCCCGCCGCTTCTCCCGCGCACTCGATGTCGACCGTCACCTGCCGTACGGCCCACTCCGCCAGGCTCCGCGCCGTATCCGCGGCGATCAGCACCCGCCGCGGACCGCCCTCGAACCCGTCCGGCCGCAGCACCCGCACCGCCAGCCGATAGCGGTCCGTCGCCACCCAGCGCACCTCGCCGTCGGCGAGTTCGAGCAGCACACAGCCCAGCACCGGAAACTCCTCCCGGGCCGCCCCGGTCGCGGCCGCGGGCGCCACCTGCCTTAGCGCACTGGCAAGTTCGGCACCGCCGACCCGCGCCCGCGCCCGGATCCCGCGGTCCTCCCGGGCGCCGGACGCCTCCCGCAGGAGCCCCTCCACCACGGCCCGCGCCTCGTCCGCCGTCCGTCGTGTGCGCTCCAGATGGGCCCGCAGTACGTCACGCGCCGCGTCCTCGGGACCGTCCAGCACCACCGCGGCATCCACCAGCGGCAGCCCCGCCGCACGCAACTGCCGCAGCTTCACCGCCCGCGGCGCCTGCCCCGCCCCGTAGCGGCGGTACCCCGTCACGGCATCCACCCGCGCCGGCCGCAGCAGCCCGCAGTCGTCGTAGAACCGCAGGGCACTCGGCGCGAGCCCCACCCGGCGCGCGAAGACGCCGATGGTCAACAGCTGTTCGGTGTCGTCCATGGACGCGATTGTGGAGCTTCGACCAGCCTGAAGGTCAACACCGGGAAGGCGGCCCCGAGCTGCGCAAACGGGCCCGCCGCGGGGCACCGCTTCAGGCGGTCAGCTCAGCGGCGCTCCGGAACGTCCGCCGGTAGGCCAGCGGTGCCACCCCCACCGCACTGTGCAGATGCTGGCGCAGGGAGGTCCCGGTGCCGAAGCCCGCGTGATGGGCGACGAGGTCGATCGGCCAGTCCGTGGTCTCCAGCAGATGCCGGGCACGCTCGATGCGCTGTCCGGCAAGCCACTGACCGGGGCTCATCCCGACCTCGTCGCGGAAACGCCGGGTGAGGGTGCGCACGCTGACCCGGGCGTGCGCGGCGAGATCGGTCAGGGTGAGGGGCTCGCCGAGACGCTCCAGGGCCCAGGCGCGGGTGGCGGCGGTGCCGCCCGCCGAGGGCTCCGGCACGGGCTGCCGGATGAACTGGGCCTGTCCGCCGTCCCGCCAGGGCGGCACCACACACAAGCGGGCCACCTCATTGGCGACGGCGCTGCCGTGGTCACGGCGCACGATGTGCACACACAGATCCACTCCGGCGGCCGCGCCTGCCGAGGTGAGGACATCGCCGTCGTCGACGAACAGCACATTGGGGTCGACGCGAACGGTCGTGAAGAGGCGCTGCAGCTGGGTGGCCTCCCGCCAGTGCGTGGTGGCCGGCCGGTGATCGAGCAGCCCGGCGGCGGCCAGGACGAAGGAGCCGGTGCAGATGGCCACCATCCGGGTGCCGGGCCGGACCCGCTCCAGCGCCGCCCGCAGATCATCGGGCAGCCGGCCGCCCTCGCGGAGCGTGGCCTGCCCATGGGAGGGCGGGATGACGACGGTGTCGACGTGCGCAAGTACGGAGGCGTCCTCGGCGACCGCGATGTCGTAGTCGGCATCGGTGCGCACCGGGCGCCCGTCCAGGCTGCAGGTGACGACGGAGTAGAGCGGCTCGCCGGTGGCGCTGCACGCGGCACCGAAGATCCGTGCGGGAATCCCCAGCTCGAAAGGGACGACCCCGTCCAGGGCGAGAACACCGACGCGATGCATGACCCGATTCTTTCAAACGTTGGCCATCTGGACACCGCCGGGCGCCCGGCCGCCGCGGAAAGCTGGCAGCACCTCGGGAAACGCGGCCGCCGGGCGGCACGCAGACCCGCTCCCCGCCATAGGCACGTACGAAGGAGACACCATGTCCGAGACCGGGACCCCGCAGATGCGGGCCGTCAGCCAGGACACCGCCGGAGGCCCTGAGGTCCTCAAGGTGATCACGACCGACCGGCCGGTGCCCGGCCCCACGGAGATCCTGGTCCGGGTGCATGCCGCGGGCGTCAATCCGGCCGACTGGAAGACGCGGACCGCCGGCCGGTTCCACAACGGCAGCGAGCCGCCGTTCACCCTGGGATTCGATGTCTCCGGTGTGGTGGAGGCGGTCGGCCTCGGCGTCACCCTCTTCGCGCCGGGCGACAAGGTCTTCGGCATGCCGCGCTTCCCGCACCCCGCCGGGGCCTACGCCGAGTACGTCACCGCCCCGGCGCGCCACTTCGCCCACCTGCCCACAGGCCTGGACCACATCCAGGGCGCCGCCCTCCCGCTGGCTTCACTGACCGCCTGGCAGGCCCTGGTCGACACCGCGCAGGTACAGCCCGGCGCACGGGTGCTGATCCACGCCGCGGCGGGCGGCGTCGGCCATCTCGCGGTGCAGATCGCCAAATCCCGCGGCGCGTATGTGATCGGCACCGCCCGGCGGTCCAAGCATGACTTCCTGCGCGGTCTGGGCGCCGATGAGGTCATCGACTACACGGAGCAGGACTTCGCGACGGCGGTACGCGACGTCGACCTCGTGCTCGACACCATCGCCGGCGACTACGGCGCCCGCTCGCTGCGCACCCTGCGCCCCGGCGGTTCACTGATCTCGATCCTGCCGCTGGACGACACCTTCCCGGCCGACCGGGCGCGCGAGGCGGGGATACGCGCGGCGTTCGTCCTCGTCGAGCCCGACCGGGCCGGCCTGCAAGCCGTCGCCGAGCTGGTGAACACCGGAAAACTGCAGGTCAACGTCGACACGGTCTTCCCGCTTGAGGACGCCGCGAAGGCCCACGCCCTCGGCGAGACCGGCCGCACCACCGGCAAGATCGTCCTCACGGTCGCGCCCTGACGGCGGTCACTGCTCCAAGGCCCCCTTCCCACCTGCGGCGACGGTGCTCCCGCCCGTGCCGGCCGCGTGCGACAGAACCCTGACCGCAGGGCGGGAAGGGCGGCTACCGTGCAGGGGTGACCGGTTCTGCCCAGCGTCCGCTCCTCTTCCTCGACGTCGACGGGCCACTCATCCCCTTCGGGTCGAGGCCGGGCGGCCATCCGACGTATCGGACCGGCCCCACGGGGCCGGTGGCCGACGGGAATCCGCTGCTGGCCAGGATCAATCCCGCGCACGGCCCCCGCCTGCTGGCGCTCCCGTGCGAGTTGGTGTGGGCCACGACATGGATGTCCGAAGCGAACGAGTGCATCGCACCGCGGATCGGCCTGCCGGAGCTGCCACTGGTGGCCTGGCCGGAGCCGTCCGACGAGGACGAGCCGGGCGGCCTGCACTGGAAGACCTGCACCCTCGTCGACTGCGCGGACGGACGGCCGTTCGTCTGGGTCGACGACGAGATCACCGATGCCGACCGGGCCTGGGTGGCGGCACACCACCCGGGACGCGCACTGCTTCATCGCATCGACCCCCGGCAGGGCCTCACGGACCCGGACTTCGCCGCCCTCGACGCGTGGTTGCGCGCGGGCTGACCGCCGACCTGTGGGAGGGGCCTCCGCCGGCGCCCTCCGCCGGCGGTCTCCAGTGCAGGTGAAGCCCAGCCCGGCGCAGCACACCCCGACGCAGCACGCCCCGCATGTAAACAGACCGTTCAAAACACATAGTCGACAACGAGTCACCCCCCATTCCATCCTGGCCGCATGCCTTCCACTCCAGATCAGTCCGCAGACGTCTTCACGCCCTCGCACCCGGAACAGGCGCGCGCACGCCGCGTCCACGCGTCCCTGTTCCGCATCGCCGAGCGGCACGCGGCCACCGACGGGCAACGCCGCAGGCAGGTGCATCCGTCGGTCATCGGACCCCACGAAGCCGTCAGGCTCGTGTCGTTCCTGCTCAGCGGAGCCGCGCTGCCCGAAGACGGCGAGCCGGAGGTGGACCACGCCGACATCACCGCCGCGCTGAGCCTCGTCCCGCTGGCCCGCGGTGAAATGGACGAACTGGAGGCAGGGCTCCTCCAGATGGCACGGGGTCGCGGCATGACCTGGCAGGAGGTCGCCTTCGGCCTGGGGCTCGGCACTCCACAGGCCGCCCGGCAGCGCTACGAACGACTGATCGGCCGTACGGCGACCGACGCGGAGGAGGACCGCGAGAACGGCTGAGACCGAACGCAGAAGGCCGGGGTTCCCGCTCGCCGAGACCGGCCGACCCCTTTCCTCGGGCGCCCCACCGCAGCTGTACGGGCAACAACTCGCCTGCTCACAGGCCGAGACGGAGGCCCTGACGCTCGACGGAGTACATCACCTGGGGTGCATCGAATTCCGTGAAGCTGTCGATGTGCCGCATGCCGATGGCTTCAAGGAGCCGGCACGAGCGGACGTTGGCCTCTTGGGTGACCGCGATGACCGACGGGTTGTCCGAGGAGACGGTCTCCAGGGCCCAGTCGACGACGGCGGCCACCGCCTCGCGGGCATATCCGCGTCCCCAGTACTCAGGCAGGAAGAGGTAGGACACTTCCCGACGGCCGTCGAAGCGGGATTGCGGATCGACCGACACGGAGCCGATCACAGGCGCCTCGTCGCGTGTGGTCACGCTGAACAAGTGGGGACGGCTCGCGAAGTGCTCCTGGTACAGCGCGAGCTTCTGTTCCTCCACCGGACCGCCGAGGAAGCGCCGGACCTCAGGGTCCGTGCAGAGCCGGGTGAACTCCTTCACGTCAGCGGATTCCGCGGGACGCAGCAGGAGCCTGGCCGTGCGGATACGGGCGGGCCAGGAATTCATGGCAGGTAACGAAGACATGCCCCGAGCTTCGCAGCCAACGGATGCCTCGGCCTCACCGTTGGCCCTGAATTCGTGTAGCTCTCAGGTTTGTTCTGCCGACAGTGAAGACCGGCCCGACCGGGCCCGACGATCACTACAGTCCAGCCTCATGACGACGGTCACCACACGCACGGTCGAATACCCGGCTGACGGCCTCACGATGATCGGGCACCTCGCGCTCCCCGCCGGTGTCGACCGCCGGCCCGCGGTCCTGATCGGGCCCGAGGGGATGGGGCTCAGCGACGTGGAACGCCGCCGAGCCGATGCCCTGGCTGAGCTGGGGTACGTGGCGCTGGCCTTCGATCTCCACGGTGGGCGCTATGTGGGCGACCCCGAGGAGATGCTGGCCCGTTGCATGCCGCTGCTCGCCGACCCCGACCGGATGCGGGGCATCGGCCACGCGGCGCTCGACGTGTTGCGCGCCGAACCGCGCACCGACCCCGACCGGATCGCCGCTATCGGCTACGGCACCGGGGGCGCCATCGCGCTGGAACTCGGGCGCGACGGCGTCAACTTGCAGGCGATCGGGACGGTCAACGCACTGACCACGGGCCGGCCGGGCGAGGCGGCGCGCATCCGTTGCCCCGTCTGGGCCGGGGTCGGATCGGAGGACCCGATCATGCCCGCTGAGCAACGGGACGCCTTCGCAGCCGAGATGCAGGCCGCGGGCGTCGACTGGCGCCTCATGGTCTACGGCGGAGCGCTGCACGCCTTCCACCACCCACCGGTCGACCACGCCGCGCCCCCCGGCGTCGGCTACCACCCGCAGCACGCGCAGCGGGCCTGGCGCGACATCGTCGACCTGCTCGCCGACTGCCTGCCCATAGTGGAGTGAGCCAGGGCGTCAGGACTGCCCTCGTCATGACGCGACACTCGTCATGACACGGCAGCGGAGAAAAGGCCACGCAGCCCGAGAACCTGCAATCCGGCCCCTCACTCCTGTTACGTCTGTGCCATGTCCACAAACCGGGAGTAGTGACCCTGGAACGCCACCGTGATCGTGGCCGTGGGGCCGTTACGGTGCTTGGCCACGATCAGGTCGGCCTCGCCGGCGCGCGGGGACTCCTTCTCGTAGGCGTCCTCGCGGTGCAGCAGGATGACCATGTCCGCGTCCTGCTCGATCGAACCGGACTCACGGAGGTCGGAGACCATCGGCTTCTTGTCCGTGCGCTGCTCGGGGCCACGGTTCAGCTGGGAGAGCGCGATGACGGGGAGTTCCAGCTCCTTCGCCAGCAGCTTGAGGTTTCGGGACATGTCCGAGACCTCCTGCTGACGGCTCTCGGCGCGCTTCGAGCCGCCGGACTGCATCAGCTGGAGATAGTCGATGACGACCAGCTTGAGCTCATTGCGCTGCTTGAGCCGGCGGCACTTCGCGCGGATCTCCATCATCGACAGGTTCGGTGAATCGTCGATGTACAGCGGCGCGGCCGAGACATCCGGCATCCGGCGCGCCAGCCGCGTCCAGTCCTCGTCCGTCATGCTGCCGGAGCGCATGTGATGCAGCGCGACCCGCGCCTCGGCGGACAGCAGACGCATCGCGATCTCGTTGCGCCCCATTTCCAGCGAGAAGATCACGCTCGGCAGATTGCTCTTGATCGAGCAGGCCCGGGCGAAGTCCAGCGCAAGGGTCGACTTACCCATGGCGGGACGGGCCGCGATCACGATCATCTGGCCCGGGTGCAGCCCGTTCGTCAGGGAATCCAGGTCGGTGAAGCCCGTCGGCACACCCGTCATCTGGCCCTGGCGGGAGCCGATCGCCTCGATCTCGTCGAGGGCGCCTTCCATGATGTCGCCGAGCGGAAGGTAGTCCTCGCTGGTCCGCTGCTCCGTGACGGCGTAGATCTCCGCCTGGGCGCTGTTGACGATCTCGTCGACATCGCCGTCCGCCGCGTATCCCATCTGCGTAATACGGGTGCCGGCCTCGACCAGGCGGCGCAGCACGGCACGCTCATGGACGATCTCGGCGTAATACTCGGCGTTCGCGGCGGTCGGTACAGACTGCACGAGGGTGTGCAGATACGAGGCGCCGCCGACCCGCGCGATCTCGCCGCGCTTGGTGAGCTCCGCGGCGATGGTGATCGGGTCGGCCGGCTCGCCCTTGGCGTACAGGTCGAGGATCGCCTGGAAGACCAGCTCATGGGCGGGACGGTAGAAATCCTCGCCCTTGAGGACCTCGACGACGTCTGCGATGGCGTCCTTGGACAGCAGCATGCCGCCGAGCACGGACTGCTCGGCGTCGAGATCCTGTGGAGGGACCCGCTCGAAGCCGCCGGTCCAGGAGCCGCCGCCGTCGTCGTCGCGGTCCTGCCGGTCGCCGCGGCCGCGGCCCTTGCCCTCGCCCCGTCGGGAACGGGCGGCCGGCAGCAGGTCGCTGGGACCGGAGTCCGCCCAGGGGTCTTCCATGGGCTCGGGAATGCTCACCCCGGCACCTCCTCCCGTCCGCGACGCGGACCTTGCTGTGCTGTTCTTTCTTACGGCACAGCTCTGACAATCGAGTCGCCCGACTCCGGTTACGGCGCGTCGAGTTCGGACGATTTCTCAGGCCGGAACAGGCGGCGGGTGCCGGACCACGGTAGGCCCGCGGGCACCGTCCGCCAATCTGGTTATCCACAGGCCATGTGGATGACTGGCCTACAGCTGTGGAGAAGTCCCCGGATCCTGTGCACGGCCCGGGGGAAACTTCTGTGGACAAGCACACAATCACCCCACCCTCAAGCCTCTGACCTGCACTTTCCTCATCCATAGCCTGTGGGGGAGAAAAACTTCCGCCAGCGGTTCAAGATCGCGACAAACGGCACAGGGGAGACGACTCCACACAGCGGAAAGTAAGGACTGCACGGGGTTTGCATCTCTTACCTGTGGAAGATTAGATTGCGCGCATGACCCTGGCTCCCGCGACACCGCGCCGCACCGGCCGCCGCCATGACCGCGAGATCATCGCCCTCGCGCTGCCCGCCTTCGGCTCACTGGTCGCGGAACCTCTCTTCGTCATGGTCGACAGCGCCGTCATCGGCCACCTCGGCACTACCCAGCTCGCCGGCCTCGGTGTGGCGGCCGCCCTGCTGACCACCGCCGTCTCCGTCTTCGTCTTCCTCGCCTACGCCACCACCGCCGCGGTCGCCCGCCGGGTGGGCGCCGGCGACCTGCCCGCCGCCATCCGCCAGGGCATGGACGGCATCTGGCTCGCCCTGCTGCTCGGCGCCGCCGTCATCGCGACGGTACTGCCCACCGCCCCCTGGCTCGTCGAGGCCTTCGGCGCCTCCGGCACCGCCGCCCCGTACGCCACGACCTACCTCCGCATCAGCGCGCTCGGCATCCCCGCGATGCTCGTCGTGCTCGCCGCCACCGGCGTGCTCCGCGGCCTCCAGGACACCAAGACCCCCCTCTACGTCGCCCTCGGCGGCTTCTCCGCCAACGCCGCGCTCAACATCGGCCTGGTCTACGGCGCCGGCCTCGGCATCGCGGGCTCCGCCTGGGGCACCGTCATCGCCCAGTGCGGCATGGCCGCGGTCTACCTCGCCGTCGTCGTCCGCGGCGCGCGACGGCACGGGGCCTCGCTGCGTCCCGACGCCGCCGGAATCCGTGCCTCGGCCCAGGCCGGTGTGCCGCTGCTGGTCCGTACGCTCTCGCTGCGCGCTGTGCTGATGATCGCGACCGCCGTCGCCGCCCGGCTCGGCGACGCCGAGATCGCCGCCCACCAGATCGTGCTCACGCTGTGGTCCCTGCTGGCCTTCGCGCTGGACGCGATAGCCATCGCCGGGCAGGCCATCATAGGCCGCTACCTCGGCGCCGGGGATCGCGACGGCGCCAGGGCCGCCTGCCGCCGCATGATCCAGTGGGGCATCGTCTCGGGCCTGGTCCTCGGTGTGCTGGTCGCGCTCGCCCGCCCGCTGTTCATCCCCCTGTTCACCGCCGACCCGGCCGTGCAGGGCCCGCTGCTCACCACGCTCCTGGTCGTGGCCGTGACCCAGCCGGTCTCCGGCATCGTCTTCATCCTCGACGGCGTGCTGATGGGAGCGGGGGACGGCCCCTATCTCGCCTGGGCCATGGTCGCGACGCTGACCCTGTTCGCGCCGGTGGCTCTGGCCGTCCCGCTGCTCGGCGGCGGACTGGTCGCCCTGTGGTGGGCGATGACCCTGATGATGACCGTGCGAATGCTGACCCTGTGGCTGCGCACCCGCTCGGGCCGGTGGATTGTGACCGGAGCCTCCCGCTGAAGCATCTCCCGTAATACGCAGCGCGTGTCAATAATGACCCTGTGCGCTCGCTTGCCAGGAATTCCGTGCTGCCCCTGACGTTCGTCGTCATCGTGGCTGCTGCTGTGGTGGGGTACGCCACGGAGGAAGCCGACACGAACAGCAGCAGCGGTGGCGGCCGCAGCAGCTTCGGCAAATCCGGCGAGGCGGGCCAGGACCCCCAGGACCAGGATCCCGCCGCGACGGCCCCGGCCGATGACGGCAACGCGTACACCCCGCGCCGGACCGAGCAGAACGCCCGGGTCGGTGCGGTCTTCGAGAAGGACGACTCCGGCGACCACTTCTGCACCGCGAGCGTGGTGCAGAGTCCGGGCCGGAACATGCTCATCACCGCAGCGCACTGTGCCTTCGACAGCGACGGCAAAACCCCGGTGAACGACCTGGTCTTCGCCCCCGACTACCGCGACGGCGATGAGCCCACCGGCCTGTGGAAGGTCAAAAAGGTGATCCTCGACGACCGCTGGGCCAAGTCCAACGACGAAGATCTCGATGTCGCCTTCCTCGTCCTCGACAAGAAGAAGGGCAAGGAGATCCAGGACGTCCTGGGCGGGAACACACTCGGGATCGACCGTGGCTACGACAACGAGGTCAAGATCACCGGCTACCCCACCAGCCGCGACACCCCGATCTCCTGCCAGAACCGCACCACGAAGTTCAGCGACACCCAGCTGCGCATCCGGTGCACCGACTTCGAGGGCGGTACGAGCGGCAGCCCCTGGCTCGCCGACTACGACCCCAAGAGCCACACCGGCACGGTCATCGGCGTCCTGGGCGGCCACAAAGGCGGCGGCGACGAGGACGATGTCTCCTTCGCCGCGTACTTCGACGACGACATCGCCGCGCTCTACAAGCGAGCCCAGGACGAGGACTGACGCGGTCCGTCCGCGCTCCGCACACGGCGAAGGGCCGCACCCCGGTGACGGGATGCGGCCCTTCGGCGTGGTACTGCGATTACGCGGCGACGACCTCGACGCCGAGCTTCGCCACGACCTCGGCGTGCAGACGCACGGAGATCTGGTGCGCGCCCAGGGTCTTGATCGGCGAACCGAGCTCGACACGACGCTTGTCGACGTCCGGACCACCGGCAGCCTTGATCGCCGAGGCGATGTCGGCCGGGGTGACGGAGCCGAACAGGCGGCCCGCGTCGCCGGCACGGACGGCCAGCTTCACGTTGACGCCCTCGAGCCGGCCCTTGACCTCGTTGGCCTGCTCGATCGTGGCGATCTCGCGGATCTTGCGACCGCGACGGATCTGCTCGACGTCCTTCTCGCCACCCTTGGTCCAGCGGATCGCGAAACCACGCGGGACCAGGTAGTTGCGGGCGTACCCGTCCTTGACGTCAACGACGTCGCCGGCGGTGCCGAGGCCGGAGACCTCGTGGGTGAGGATGATCTTCATGATTCGGTCACCCTTCCCTTATCGCGCGGTGGACGTGTAGGGCAGCAGCGCCATCTCACGGCTGTTCTTCACAGCCGTGGCGACGTCACGCTGGTGCTGAGTGCAGTTGCCGGTTACCCGGCGGGCACGGATCTTGCCGCGGTCGGAGATGAACTTCCGCAGCAGGTTCGTGTCCTTGTAGTCGACGTAGGAGATCTTCTCCTTGCAGAACACGCAAACCTTCTTCTTAGGCTTGCGAGCAGGCGGCTTCGCCATTGTCTCTCTCCAATGAGTTCAAGAAGTTTGTGCTGACGCCCTCAAGGCCCCTGGCCGTCCCACGGCGCTGTTTCACGTGAAACCGCGCGGAGTCGACCAGCTCTACGGACCTAGAAGGGCGGCTCGTCCGAGTAGCCACCGCCGGAGCTACCGCCCCAGCCACCGCCACCGCCGCCGCCACCCTGCTGGCCACCGCCGGCCGGGCCGCCGGTCGCCCACGGGTCGTCGGCAGGAGCACCGCCGCCCTGCTGACCGCCGCCGGGGCCGCCGCCCCAGCCGCCGCCACCCTGGCCGCCGCCCTGCTGACCGCCGCCGAAGCCGCCGCCACCCTGGCCACCACGACCGCTGGTCTTGGTGATCTTGGCGGTGGCGTTCTTGAGGCTCGCGCCCACTTCCTCGACGTCGAGCTCGTAGACCGTGCGCTTCACGCCCTCGCGGTCCTCGTACGACCGCTGCTTGAGGCGGCCCTGGACGACCACGCGGGTACCCCGCGTCAGGGACTCGGCGACGTTTTCCGCCGCCTGACGCCACACCGAGCAGGTCAGGAACAGGCTCTCGCCGTCCTTCCACTCATTGGTCTGGCGGTCGAAAGTGCGGGGAGTGGACGCGACGCGGAACTTCGCGACCGCCGCACCGGACGGGGTGAAGCGCAGCTCGGGGTCGTCGACAAGATTGCCGACAACCGTGATGACGGTCTCGCCTGCCATTAGGGGAACCTCTCGGCGGGTGTGCTGCTGGCTGCTGGTGTTGCTGCTACTCGAACCCGGTTACCGCTGGACGCTGTCGCGTTCAGTGGGTCTCGGGACGGAGGACCTTGGTCCGGAGGACCGACTCATTCAGGTTCATCTGACGGTCGAGCTCCTTGACGACCGCAGGCTCGGCCTGCAGGTCGATGACCGAGTAGATGCCCTCGGGCTTCTTCTTGATCTCGTACGAGAGACGACGACGGCCCCAGGTGTCGACCTTCTCGACCTTTCCGTTGCCCTCACGGACGACGGAGAGGAAGTTCTCGATCAGCGGGGAGACAGCGCGCTCCTCGAGATCGGGGTCGAGGATGACCATCACCTCGTAGTGACGCATGTAGAACCCACCTCCTTTGGACTCAGCGGCCACGGTCGTTCCGTGGCAGGAGGGTCGTATGCGTTCCGCGCCCCGCCCGTCCGGTGCTCCGGACAGACATGGGCGCAGACCGTACAGAGTACCTGCCTGAGGCCTTCCGGTTGAAATCCGTCCGCTCCACCCCTCAATCTGGAACACAACGGGTGTGAGCGGCGTTACAGTGCGCCGCCCTGTCATCGGAGGTGCCGCATGGCACAGGCAGCACGGACCCAGCGCAGTTGGCTGTCGCTTCTCAACAGCGACGGCAAGGACCATCCCGTCGAGAACACCTTCGCCATCGTGACCGTGGTACTCGGCGCGATCGCCATCTTCACCACGCTCTCTCCCAGCCTGCACCTGGTCAGCTCCTGGGCCGGCCTGATCGGCATCGGCACCGGCCTGTGGGGTCAGTTCATCTCGTCGACGACCGGCGAGCGCTTCCTGTTGATCATCGGCCTCGGCGCAGCGGCCGTCGGCTTCTACCTCGGCCTGGCACACGGCGGCCTCTTCGGCGGTGTCATCGGCTAGCCGATGCGGCATACGGGGCCCCAGCCCGTATGGCCCAGACGGGGCGCTCCACGGTCACAGTAGGCTTCGGCGCGAGAGCCGGAGCCCCGACCATGGGGACACACCTGCCGAGGAGCGCCCCGCATGAGCCTGACCCTGAGGACCATCAGCCGAGAGCAGCATCTGGCATATATCCAGAGTCTGCCCGCGGCCAGCCACATGCAGGTCCCCGCCTGGGCGGACGTCAAGGCCGAATGGCGTTCGGAGAGCCTGGGCTGGTTCGACCCGAGCGGCGAGATGGTCGGCGCCGGACTGGTCCTGTACCGCCAGGTGCCCAAGGTCAAGCGCTACCTCGCGTACCTCCCCGAGGGCCCGGTCATCAACTGGTACGCGCCGAACCTGGAGGACTGGCTGCAGCCGATGCTCGCGCATCTCAAGCAGGAGGGTGCCTTCACGGTGAAGATGGGCCCGCCGGTCATCATCCGCCGCTGGGACTCCCAGGCCATCAAGGCCGGCATCCAGAACCCGGACGTCAAGCGGCTCCGGGACGTCGAGGCGACCCACATCGAGCCGCGCGCCTTCGAGGTGGCCGACAAGCTGCGCCGCATGGGCTGGCAGCAGGGCGAGGACGGCGGCGCCGGCTTCGCCGACGTACAGCCGCGCTATGTCTTCCAGGTGCCGCTGGCCGACCGTTCGCTGGAAGAGGTCCACAAGGGCTTCAACCAGCTGTGGCGCCGCAACATCAAAAAGGCCGAGAAGGCCGGTGTCGAGGTGGTCCAGGGCGGCTACGACGACCTGGCCGAGTGGCAGCGTCTCTACGAGATCACCGCGGTGCGTGACCACTTCCGGCCGCGTCCGCTCAGCTACTTCCAGCGCATGTGGTCGGCCCTCAACGCCGAGGACCCCAACCGCATGCGGCTGTACTTCGCCCGCCACAACGGCGTGAACCTGTCGGCCGCGACGATGCTCGTCGTCGGCGGGCACGTCTGGTACTCCTACGGGGCCTCGGACAACATCGGCCGTGAGGTCCGGCCCTCCAACGCGATGCAGTGGAAGATGCTGCAGGACTCCTACGCGCTCGGCGCCTCGGTCTACGACCTCCGCGGCATCAGCGACTCGCTCGACGAGAACGACCACCTCTTCGGCCTGATCCAGTTCAAGGTCGGCACAGGTGGGCAGGCAGCGGAGTACCTCGGTGAGTGGGACTTCCCGCTCAACAAGCTTCTGCACAAGGCGTTCGACCTCTACATGGCGCGCCGCTGACGCTCCACCGCACCGTTCGTCACCCTGAGACACCAGCCACGAGAAAGGTTCCGGGCCCGGCCATGGCGCTCACCCTCTACGTCGACACCGCGCGCTGGCGGGCGCACCAGCAGAGCGTTCTCCAGCAGTTCCCCGGGCTGGTCCCGGTCTGCAAAGGCAACGGCTACGGCTTCGGCCATGAGCGCCTCGCCGACGAGGCGACCCGCCTCGGTGCCGACATCCTCGCGGTCGGGACGACCTACGAGGCGGCCCGCATCAAGGACTTCTTCAGCGGCGATCTGCTCGTCCTGACGCCGTTCCGCCACGGCGAGGAGCCGGTGCCGCTGCCGGACCGGGCGATCCGCTCGGTGTCGTCGGTCGAGGGCGTGGGGGGCCTGGTCGGCGCCCGGGTCGTCATCGAGGTCATGAGCAGCATGAAGCGCCATGGCGTCAAGCCGGAGGACCTGCCGAAGCTGGCCACGGCCATCGAGGACGTCCGGCTCGAAGGCTTCGCGATCCACCTGCCGCTGGACCGCACCGACGGCTCCGACGCGGTCGAAGAGGTCATCGGCTGGATGGACCAGCTCCGCGCCGCCCGCCTCCCGCTGCACACCATGTTCGTCAGCCACCTCAAGGCCGATGAACTGGCCCGTCTCCAGCAGCAGTTCCCCCAGACGCGCTTCCGTGCGCGGATCGGTACCCGGCTGTGGCTCGGCGACCACGAGGCCACCGAGTACCGCGGTTCGGTGCTCGATGTCACCCGGATCGCCAAGGGCGAGCGCTTCGGCTACCGCCAGCAGAAGGCGGCCTCCGACGGCTACTTGGTCGTGGTGGCGGGCGGCACCTCGCACGGTGTCGGCCTGGAGTCGCCCAAGGCGCTGCACGGTGTGATGCCGCGTGCCAAGGGCGTGGCCCGGGCCGGGCTGGCAACCGTGAACCGCAATCTCGCACCGTATGTGTGGGCCGGGAAGCAGCGCTGGTTCGCGGAGCCCCCGCACATGCAGGTGTCGATCCTGTTCGTGCCGGGGGATGCCCCGCAGCCGCAGGTCGGCGAGGAGCTGGTGGCCCATCTGCGGCACACCACCACGCAGTTCGACCGCCTCGTGGACCGCTGAGCCGGCCGAGCCACGGCGCAGACATACCAAGGGCCCGGTGCCCGCAGAGACCTCCTCTGCGGCACCGGGCCCGGTGCGTTGGGGCCGGGCTCAGTCCCGTACGGCGCCCCAGCGCACCTGGGGCGCCGCCTGGAACTGCACCGCATGCCGGGGCCGGTGGTAGGCCCGTCCGAGCACGAACACATCGGGGCTGCGGTCCAGGACTCCGCCCGAGGGATCGTCGTCCCCGTCCCTGCGGACCACATCGCGCTCCGGCATCAGGATGTCCCGTACGACCAGGGCGCACAGGTAGAGCGTGCCCAAGAGGTGCAGCACGATGGCCAGTTGGTAGCCCTCCGTCGGCAGTCCTTGGTGCTTGTCGCCGCTTCCTGTGTACGCGAGGTACGTCCAGATCCCCAGGAAGTACATGACCTCGCAGGCCTGCCAGATCAGGAAGTCCCGCCAACGCGGCCGGGCCAGCGCGGCGAGCGGGGTCAGCCACAGGACGTACTGCGGCGAGTAGACCTTGTTGGTGAGGATGAACAGCGCGACGACGAGGAACGCGAGCTGTGCGAAGCGCGGCCGACGCGGTGCGTAGAGCGTCAGCAGGCCGATGGCGCCACAGCCCACGATCATCAGCAGCGTGGCGTAGGTGTTGGCGTTCTCCAGGGGGTTCCCGGTGCGCTGCGAGATCAGGAGCCAGATCGAACCGAAGTCGATGGGCCGTTCCTGGCTGAACGTGTAGAACTTCGCCCAGCCCTCCCGAATGTGGAAGCCCGCGGCATCATGCGTGATCATCACCGGCAGGTTCACCACGAGCCAGGACGCGACGGTACCGGTCAGCACCTTCCGGAACGCGCGCCAGGCGCCTGCGCGCCAGCACAGCACCAGCAGCGGGCCCAGCAGCAGCACCGGGTACAGCTTCGCCGCGGTGGCCAGCCCGATGAGGACGCCGGCCGCCAGCGGGCGGCTGCGTGACCACATCAGCATCCCGGCGGCGGTCAGGGCGATGGCCAGCAGATCCCAGTTGATGGTGGCGGTGAGGGCGAAGGCGGGCGCCAGGGCGACAAGGAGGCCGTCCCAGGGGCGGCGGCGGTGGGTGCGGGCCACACACACCGCAATGACAGCGGCGCAGATCATCAGCATGCCGGCGTTGACCAGCCAGTAGATCTGTTCGCGGTGCTGGATCCCCCCGGAGTGCGGAGTCATCCAGGAGGCGACCTCCATGAAGACACCGGTGAGCACGGGGTACTCGAGATACTCCATATCGCCGGGCAGCCGGTCGAAGTACGGGATGAGCCCATCGGCAAAGCCCCGCCCCGCATAGAGGTGGGGGATGTCGGAGTAGCAGGCGTGCGTGTACTGGGTCGTGGCGCCGAAGAACCAGCCGCCGTTGTAGCAGGGCAGCTTCTGCACCATGCCGAGCGCGAACATGCCGATGGCGACGAGCGCGATGATCCGCACCGGCGTCAGCCAGTGCGTCCCGAGCAGTGCGCGGCGGCCGATAGGCCCACCGATCAGCTCGCTGCCGGCGGCCGCCACCTCATCCCGCTTCGTCGGCCGTACCGGATCGTCCCGTCGCACGCTCGTCATGGCCCCATCCTGCCGTACGCCCGCGGGCAGAAGACGGAGAAGCCCCCGCCCGGGCAAACCGGGCGAGGGCTTCGTTGCTCCACGTTTCACGTGAAACCTTCAGCGTTTCACGTGAAACGGTCAGCCGTTCGGGCCGCCGAGCCAGCCTCCACTGTCTGTCGCATCCGTCGGGTCAGGCGTCGGACTCGTGCCGCCGGGGCCACCGCCGGGACCACCCGCGCCATTTCCGTTACCTCCGCCGTTACTCGCCCCACCGCTGTTCCGGCATTCCAGATCCCAGGGGGAGCAGGTGTCGGTCGGGGTCGGGCTCGGAGAGTTCGTCGGGGGAACGGACTCGCTGGGAGACTCCGACGGCGAGCTCGACGGAGTGTCCGACGGCGTGGGAGTCGGCGTCGGCGTCGGCATGCCTTCCTGGTCAAACCGCTGCCCGATGGGCGTGGCCGGCGGGAAGGACTCCGGGGTGACGCCCTTCATCGCCTGCAGCATGTACTCGGTCCACACCTCGGTGGGCAGCGCACCACCGTGGATCGAGTCAAAGCCACCGACACCGTTCATGGACAGCTGGCGCGGATTCCCCGCGTCCTCACGGAACATCGTGATGGCCGTCGACAGCTGCTTGGTGTAGCCGACGAACCAGGCCGACTTGTTCTCGTCGGTGGTGCCGGTCTTGCCCGCCGCCGGCATGTTCAGCCGCTTGGCTTCCTTCGCCGTGCCGTTGTCGATGACGTTCTCCAGCACCTTGGTCACGTTGTTGGCGATGTTGGCATCCATCGCCGTTTCGCTCTGGGGCTTCTCGAAGCCGTCGAGGTCCCGGCCCTTGTACGTCACCTGCGTCACCGAATACGGCTCCACCTTCGTCCCGGACTGGGCGAATGTGGCATAGGCATCGGCCATACGAATCGCGCTCGGTGTGGAGGTGCCCAGCGCGAAGGAGGGGTTCAGATTCTTGTCGAAGCTGGCCTCCGAGATACCCGCGGCCTGCGCCATGCTCCGGACCTTCGCCATCCCGACATCCATGCCGAGCTGCACGAACGGAGTGTTGACGGACTGCTCCATCGCCTTGGTCAACGAGATATAGCCCCACGGATGGTCGCTCTCGTTTTCCTGGAAGAAGAACGAGCCGTCCCTCCTCTTGACGTACCCCCCCTCGGCGTCCTTCACCTTGAGGTGGTCGTCACCGTTGTAGCGACTGTCCTGCCTGATCGGCACCCCGTTGCTCTTGGCCGTTCCGTCCTTCATCGCCGCCGCGAGCACGAACGGCTTCCAGGTCGAGCCGACCGGCACACCGAAGGTGTCCGCGTTGTTGCTGAAGTGCCCCTTGTCGTAGCCCTCGCCGCCGTACAGGGCGACGATCTTGCCGTCGCCCGGCACCACTGAGGCACCGCCGAACTGGACGAATTTGTCCTTTGCGCGCTTCTTCGGGTCGATGTACCGCTTGTTGACGTTCTTGACCGCGGACTCGAGCTGGGCGGTCTTCTTCGAGTTGAAGGTCGTGTGGATCGTGTAGCCGCCCTTGTCGAACTGGGCTTCGCTGAGACCCGAGTGCTTCAGCACGTACTTCTTCGCGGTGTCCATCATGTAGCCGATCTGACCGCTCTTGCTGGCCACCGGCTTCGGCAGATGCGGCTTGGGGAAGTGCCCCCGGTACTTGTTCCGCTGCGCCTTGGACAGGAGGCCGTTCTCGACCTCCCGGTCGAGAATCCAGGACCACCGCGCCTTGGCGCGCTTGGTGTTCGCCGCCCGCGTGGCCCCCGGGCTGGTGCCGCCCGCCGGGTCGTACAGATCCGCGCCCTTGAGCACGGTGGCCAGGAAGGCGCTCTGGTTCGCGTCCAGCTTTTCGGCGTCCACTCCGTAGTACGCCTGAGCCGCTGCCTGGATCCCGTACGCCCCGCGGCCGTAGTAGCTGGTGTTCAGATACCCCTGAAGGATCTGGTCCTTGCTCTTCGACCAGCCGACCTTGATCGCGATGAACAGCTCCTTGAACTTACGGTCAAGGGTCTGCTCCTGGCTCAGCATCGCGTTCTTCACGTACTGCTGAGTGATGGTCGATCCGCCCTGGGTCTCGCCGCCCTTGGCCATGTTGACCAGCGCACGTGCGATGCCCATCGGGTCCACGCCCGAGTCCGTCCGGAACGACGCGTTCTCCGCGGCGATCGCCGCTTTCTGCATCTCGAGCGGAATCTCGTTGATCGTGACGTTCTGCCGGTTCGTCTCACCGTCACGCGCCATGACCTTGCCGTCGGCCCAGAGGTAGACGTTGTTCTGCGACTTGGCGGCGGCACTCTCGCTGGGCACGTTCACCAGGGCCAGCGCGACGCCGGAGGCACCCACGATCAGCCCTATGAATCCGACGCACAGGGTCGTGACCTGTTTCCACGACGGTACGAAGCGCCGCCAGCCGACGCGGTTGGCCCGCGGGTAGTCGATGAAACGCTTCTTGGCAGGATTCCCGCCGCCGCGACTGCGGCCACGGCCTCCCTCGGGACCACCGCCGCCACCGCCGCGACGGCCACCGCCACCACGGCCTCCGGCGCCATCGCCGGAGGCCATCGCGGCATCGGACGACCGCCGGCGGCCACCACGCTGGGCGGCTCTACGGGCGTCGGCACGCCCACCCTGCCGCGGCTCGTGGCCGGACGGCTCGGAGTGGGCGGCAGAACCGGCAGCGGAGCCACGGGAAGGGGCGGCACGGCGCCCCGATGGCTGCTGTGCGGCGCGTCGGGCCGCGGCACGTCCGCCACTCTGCGGCTGTGGCGGTTTGCGACGGTGCTCGCTCATGGAACGAATACTCCTCGGGCAGGCGCGCTATCTCGTCGCCTGAAGGCGGCAGTTGTCTTCAGGTCCCCCCGATGCACGGCCCGCTCCTGAGGCGCGAGCCGCACTACACCGAGGATGAGGACGCCAGATATCGGCCCACGGTTCCCGGCAGTCTGCATGCCGCACAGACTACGCACGGCCAAAACCTGCCCAGTGTTGAAATTCACTCCAAATCAGTCAGCTTGATGAGAACGATTCGGTGATGTGATGCCGTTCACCGTGCCCCCTCTTGTTCCGCCCAGGTGGCCGTTCTATCGTCTGGATGTATCGAGTCGATACATCAGCACGACATAAAGAGCGCACCGGACCAAGGAGGCGGAGGATGAGCAGACGTTCCGGCGTCCTCGAGTTCGCCGTCCTCGGCCTGCTCCGCGAGTCCCCGATGCACGGCTATGAGCTGCGAAAACGGCTCAACACCTCGCTCGGGGTCTTCCGTGCGTTCAGCTATGGCACCCTCTACCCCTGCCTCAAGGCACTGGTCGCGAGCGGCTGGCTGATCGAGGAGACGGACGGCGCCCCGGAGGGCGTACCCCCCGCGGCTCTGACAGGGCGCCGCGCCAAGATCGTCTACCGATTGACACCGGCGGGCAAAGAACACTTCGAGGAGTTGCTCGCCCACTCCGGGCCGGATGCGTGGGAGGACGAGCACTTTGGCGTCCGCTTCGCATTCTTCGGCCAGACCTCGCGGGACGTACGGATGCGCGTGCTGGAAGGCCGCCGCAGCCGGCTGGAGGAGCGCCTGGAGAGGATGCGTACCTCCCTGGCCAGGTCCCGCGAGCGGCTGGACGACTACACCCTCGAACTGCAGCGGCACGGCATGGAATCCGTGGAGCGCGAAGTCCGTTGGCTGAACGAGCTCATCGAGAGCGAGCGCGCCGGGCGCGATCAGCGCCCCACGGGCTCCGCAGCGCAGGACAAGAAGAACCAGTCAGGAGATACGGGCGGCCTGCCCCGGCACCGGGGTGGTACCCGGCCGGATCCGTCCGATGACACCACCACATGAGGCTCTGCTGTGCAGATCCTCATCGAGAACACAGGGAGCAACCGGAATGGGTTCGGTTCGCGTAGCCATCGTCGGCGTGGGCAACTGCGCCGCCTCGCTGGTACAGGGCGTCGAGTACTACAAGGACGCCGACCCGAAGAGCCGCGTGCCCGGCCTCATGCACGTGCAGTTCGGCGACTACCACGTGCGTGACATCGAGTTCGTGGCTGCCTTCGACGTCGACGCCAAGAAGGTCGGGCTCGACCTCGCGGATGCCATCGGCGCCAGCGAGAACAACACCATCAAGATCTGCGACGTGCCGAACGCCGGCGTGCAGGTCCAGCGCGGTCACACCCTCGACGGCCTGGGCAAGTACTACCGCCAGACGATCGAGGAGTCCCCCGAGGCCCCGGTCGACGTCGTCCAGGTCCTCAAGGACACGCAGGCCGACGTGCTGGTCTGCTACCTCCCTGTCGGCTCCGAGGACGCCGCGAAGTACTACGCCCAGTGCGCCATCGACGCCAAGGTCGCGTTCGTCAACGCGCTCCCGGTCTTCATCGCCGGCACCAAGGAGTGGGCGGACAAGTTCACCGAGGCCGGCGTCCCGATCGTCGGTGACGACATCAAGTCGCAGGTCGGCGCCACGATCACGCACCGGGTGATGGCCAAGCTCTTCGAGGACCGGGGCGTCATCCTGGACCGCACGATGCAGCTGAACGTCGGCGGCAACATGGACTTCAAGAACATGCTCGAGCGTGATCGCCTGGAGTCCAAGAAGATCTCCAAGACCCAGGCCGTCACCTCCCAGATCCGGGACCGTGAGCTGGGCGAGGACAACGTCCACATCGGCCCCTCCGACTACGTGGCCTGGCTGGACGACCGCAAGTGGGCCTACGTCCGCCTCGAGGGCCGCGCCTTCGGTGATGTCCCGCTGAACCTGGAGTACAAGCTCGAGGTCTGGGACTCCCCGAACTCCGCGGGTGTCATCATCGACGCCCTGCGCGCCGCGAAGATCGCCAAGGACCGGGGCATCGGTGGCCCCATCCTCTCCGCGTCCTCGTACTTCATGAAGTCGCCGCCGGTGCAGTACTTCGACGACGAGGCACGGGAGAACGTCGAGAAGTTCATCAGCGGTGACGCCGAGCGCTGAGCCGCCCGACGCACCCTCCCTCCGCAGGCCCCCGGGTATTCCGCCCGGGGGCCTGCGGGCTGTGTGAGGCTGTGCCTCATGCATGCTGTGCGCGCCCTTCGCGTATTACTCCGGCTACGCGACTTCCGTTCGCTCCTTGCCGCACGGCTCCTGTCCCAGGCGGCCGACGGGGTGTTCCAGGTCGCGCTCGCCACCTTCGTCGTCTTCTCGCCCGAGAAGCAGACGTCGCCAGCGGCCATCGCCTCCGCCATGGCCATCCTGCTGCTCCCGTACTCCCTTCTCGGGCCGTTCACCGGTGTGCTGCTCGACCGCTGGCGGCGCCGTCAGGTCCTGCTGTACGGCAATCTGCTGCGCACCCTGCTGGCCATGGCCACCGCGACGCTGATCGTGTCGAAGGTCCCGGACTGGCTCTTCTACGCCTCGGCCCTCTCCGTGACCGCCGTGAACCGCTTCGTCCTGGCCGGGCTCTCGGCCGCGCTCCCGCGTGTGGTCGACGGTCAACAGCAGCTGGTCATGGCCAACTCCCTCACCCCCACGGCGGGCACGCTCGCCGCGACGGCGGGCGGCGGGCTCGCCTTCGCCGTCCGGCTGGCCGGCTCGGACGTGGACGCCTTCGTCGTGCTGCTCTCCGCGGCCCTCTACTTCTGTTCGGCCCTGACCACGCTGCGCATGGCCCCGGAGCTGCTCGGCCCCGACCCCGCACGCCTCCAACCACACCTGCGGGAAGCCCTGTTGAGCACCGTGCGCGGGCTGAGGGAAGGGCTGCGCCATCTCGCCGAGCGGCGCACCCCGGCCCGCGCACTGATCGCGATGGCCTTGATCCGTTTCTGCTACGGGGCTCTGACGGTCATGGTGCTGATGCTGTGCCGGTACTCCTGGGCCGAGACCGAGTCCGAAGGACTGGCGCTGCTCGGGATCACCGTCGGAGTGTCAGGAGCGGGCTTCTTCGCGGCCGCTGTCGTCACGCCCTGGGCGGTGGGGAGGCTCACCGCGTTCGGCTGGATCGCAGGCTGTGCGGCACTGGGCGCGGTCCTGGTGCCGTCACTCGGGCTGTTCTTCACGCCGGGTCCGATGCTGGCCGCCGCGTTCGTGCTCGGCCTGAGCACCCAAGGAACCAAGATCTCCACGGACACGATCGTCCAGTCGACGGTCGACGACGCCTTCCGCGGCCGGTCCTTCGCCATCTACGACGTGCTCTTCAACGTCGCCTTCGTCGGGGCTGCCGCGGTCGCGGCGCTGATGCTGCCTCCGGACGGACGGTCCGCAGCCCTGCTCGGCATGGTGACCGTGCTGTATGCGCTGGTCGCCGCGGCGATGGTTCGCTCGGGGCGCGGTTAGGCGTCGCCCCTCGCCCGGTGCAGCGCCCTGGGCCCTGCAACGGCGCGTACCCGGACCCGATACCTTACGGGCGTCCTACACGAGCCTGTACACATCAATATCGGGGGAGTCCCATGACCACGCCGCCTCAGGGCCAGAATCCGTACGGTCAGGCGCCGTACGGGCAGCCGCCGTACGGACAGCCGCCCTACGGCCAGAATCCGTATCCGCAGGCGCCGCAAGCACCGCAGGCCCCCTACGGCCAGCCCCAGGGCTACGCCTACCCCCCGCAGCCGCAGGCTCCGTACGGACAGCAGCCGCCGGCGGGTTACCCCATGGCTCCTCAGCCGCAGCAGCCCTACATGCAGGGCGGAGCTCCGGTGCCTCCGCCTCAGCCCGCCAAGCGCCGGTCCGTCAAGGCGATCCTGAGGGGCATCGGGCTCGTCATCGCAGTGATCGTCTTCGCGTTCTTCTGGATCGTCAGCCAGGACGACGCGGAGAACGCTGAGGCCGGTGACTGTGTGCAGAAGTCCAGCAGTTCACTCGACGACGGGCTCAAGGTGGTGGACTGCAGTAGCTCCGAAGCTCAGTACAAGGTGAGCAAGGTGCACAACAACACCACGGACCCGACGCTGTGCGCAGAGGGAGAGTCGGCCTACACCAAGAGCGTGCACCGTCGCAGGAGCGGCGACACCCGCATGGTGCTCTGCCTGACCTCGGTGAAGTAGCGCACGCCGAACGCGCTGGAAGACAAAGGAGCGGTGTTTCACGTGAAACACCGCTCCTTGTTTCACGTGAAACACCGCCCGTTTCACACTCAGCTCTGAGCGGCCCACCACTCCTTCAGCGCAGCGACCGCCGCCTCCCGCTCCATGGGCCCGTGCTCCAGCCGGAGCTCCAGCATCTGCTTGTACGCCTTGCCGACCTCGGGCCCCGGGCGGATGCCCAGAATCTGCATGATGTCGTTGCCGTCCAGGTCCGGGCGGATCGCTTCCAGCTCTTCCTGCTCCTGCAACCGCGCGATGCGCTGCTCGAGCCCGTCATAGGCGCGCGAGAGGGCGCCGGCCTTGCGCTTGTTGCGGGTGGTGCAGTCCGAGCGCGTGAGCTTGTGCAGCCGCTCCAGCTGCGGGCCGGCATCCCGCACATACCGGCGCACCGCCGAGTCCGTCCACTCGCCCGTCCCGTAGCCGTGGAAGCGCAGATGCAGCTCCACCAGCCGTGAGACGTCCTTGACCAGGTCATTGGAGTACTTGAGAGCGGTCATCCGCTTCTTGGTCATCTTCGCGCCCACCACCTCGTGGTGATGGAAGGAGACCCGGCCGTCCTTCTCGAAGCGCCGCGTCCGGGGCTTTCCGATGTCGTGGAGGAGTGCGGCCAGCCGCAGCACGAGATCGGGCCCGTTCTCTTCGAGGTCGATCGCCTGCTCCAGCACCGTCAGCGAGTGCTCGTAGACGTCCTTGTGACGGTGATGCTCGTCACTCTCCAGCCGCAGTGCGGGGAGCTCGGGCAGGACATGGTCCGCCAGGCCGGATTCGACGAGCAGCCGCAGCCCCTCGCGCGGGTGCGGCGCCAGGACCAGCTTGTTCAGCTCGTCCCGTACGCGCTCCGCGGAGACGATCTCGATGCGGTCCGACATCGCCTTCATCGCGGCGAAGACCTCGGGGTCCACCTCGAAGTCCAGCTGGGCCGCGAAGCGGGCGGCGCGCATCATCCGCAGCGGATCATCGGAGAACGACTCCTCCGGCGTCCCCGGCGTCCGCAGCACACGCGCCGCCAGGTCCTCCAGACCGTCGTGCGGGTCGACGAACTCCTTCTGCGGCAGCAGCACCGCCATGGCGTTCACCGTGAAGTCCCGGCGCACCAGATCCTGCTCGATGGAGTCGCCGTACGACACCTCGGGCTTGCGGGAGGTGCGGTCGTACGCCTCGGACCGGTAGGTCGTGACCTCGATGTCGAAGGAGTCCTTCTTGCAGCCGACCGTGCCGAAAGCGATGCCGACCTCCCAGACCGCGTCCGCCCACGGCCGGACGATCTTCAGAACGTCCTCGGGGCGGGCATCGGTGGTGAAGTCCAGGTCGTTGCCGAGCCGGCCCAGGAGCGCATCCCGGACCGAGCCGCCGACCAGGGCAAGTGTGAACCCGGCCTCCTGGAATCGACGGGCCAGGTCATCCGCGACGGGGGACACCCGCAGCAGCTCGCTCACGGCTCGGCGCTGGACATGGTTCAGCGCGTTCGTCGACTGCGGGGTCCGCTCGGCGATCGGGGCGGGGAGGTCATTGTTGGCGTTCGGCACAACAAAACAGGGTACGTGGCCGCGCAGCGCGAGGCGTCACGTAATAAAGGGGACAGGCTGGGCGCCCGGCTCTCCGCACCGCGATCATGTGGAGCAGTCCCCGGCACTACGGCGCAGCGGGCCTCGTTACCATTCGTGGACGCACATTCCGACGACCACTGACGAAGACGAGGGACGGACGAGCGCGTGGCCGAGGCGGCAGGGTTCCAGGGGACTGAACGGCCGCGTGGTCGATGGCTGCGAAGGACCGTGACACTGCTCACTGGAGTGCTCCTGCTGATGGGGCTGATCCAGGTTCCGCACGCTGCCACCGCCCAGGCGGCCCCGACGGGCTCCCGCACGGTCGACGTCACCATCGACTCGATGTCCCCGTCCGCTCCTTCCAAGAGCGACACGGTCACCGTCTCCGGGACGCTGACCAATGACGGACGCGACACGATCACCGACGCGCATGTCGGCATGAACCGCGGGGACGCCCTCGGCGGCCGGAGCTCCATCGACAATGTGTCCCGTCGCACCGGCTATCTGCCCGGCGCGGACGGCAAGGAGATCAACGGGAGCGCGGAGAAGATCGGCAAGCTGGAGCCCGGCGTCAGCCGCCCCTTCAGCGTCAGCGTGCCGGTCAAGGACCTCCGTCTCGACAAGGACGGTGTGTACCAGCTCGGTGTCTCTGTGTCAGGACGCTCGCAGGCCGCGCCCTACAACCAGGTCCTCGGCTTCGACCGGACGCTGCTGCCCTGGCAGGAGGCCGACGCCCAGAAGAAGACGCAGCTCACGTACCTGTGGCCGCTGATCTCCTCCACCCATCTCACCGCCGAGACCGACGCCGACGCCCAGCAGACGCCGGTCTTCCGCAACGACGACCTCGCTGCCGAGCTCGCGCCGGGAGGCCGGCTGCAGCAGATGGTCGCGCTCGGCAAGAACCTGCCCGTGACCTTCGTCATCGATCCCGACCTGCTCGCGACCGTCGACGCGATGACCAAGTCGTACCGGGTGAACGGCCCGGACGGCCCCATGGGCAAGAACCAGGCCGTCGCCAAGCAGTGGCTGCACGAGCTCGAAGAAGCGGTCAAGTCGCACGAGGTCGTCGCGCTGCCCTTCGCCGACCCCGACCTCGCCTCGCTCGCCCATCACGGCAAGAGCGTGCCCAGCGCGCTCAGCCACCTCGGCCCGGCCACCGACCTCGCCGAGTCGACCGTGGACACGATCCTCGGCGTGAAGCCGCGTACGGACTTCGCCTGGCCCGTCGACGGTGCGATCGACTCCTCGGTCGTGGATGTCGCGACCTCGGCCGGTGCGCACAACGTGATCACCCGCAGCGACAGCCTGCGGGAGACCGGAGGACTGTCCTACACCCCGACGGCGGCCCGCCCCATCGGTGGCGGCAACACGGCCATCGTCGCGGATGCGCAGCTCTCGCGGGCCTTCGAAGGCGATATGTCGAAGGCCGGAAACTCCGTCCACGCGGTCCAGGACTTCGTCGCACAGACCCAGATGATCAGCCTTGAGGACCCCGACCGGCAGCGCAGCATCGTCGTGGCGCCGCAGCGCATGCCGTCCGTCAGCCAGGCCCACGCCATGGCCACCGCGCTGCGGACGCTGGACGACTCCGAGAGCTGGACCCAGTCGCTGAGCCTCGGCAAGGCGGCCAAGGCCAAGCCCGACCGCTCGGCCACCCGCCAGGTCCCGAGCGGCGCCGCCTACCCGTCCTCGCTGCGCCGCCAGGAACTCCCCACCAGCGCCTTCCGGCAGATCCAGGGCACCCAGGCCGCGCTGGACGACTACCGGGTGATCCTGGCCCAGCCGGAGCGTGTGGTGACCCCGTTCGGCAGCGCCATAATGCGGGAGATGTCGACGGAGTGGCGCGGCCATGCCTCCGGTGCCGCGGGATACCGGCACTCCGTCCGCAGCTACCTCGACGGTCTGACCAAGAAGGTGCACCTGATCCAGAAGTCGGGGGCGACGCTCTCCGGGCGCAGCGCCACGATTCCGGTGACGGTCCAGAACAACCTGGTCCAGGGCGTCAAGGACATGACGCTGAAGCTGACCTCGTCCCAGCCCAACCGTCTGGACGCGGGCAAGGCACAGCAGATCACGGTGGACGGCGGCCACAGCCAGTCGTTCAAGTTCGCCACCACGGCGAACGCCAACGGCCGGGCCTGGGTGACCGCCCAGCTCTACACGGCCGACGGAAAGACCTACGGTGACCCCATGATGTTCCAGGTGAACGTCACGGAGATCACCGCCACGGTGATGCTCGTCATCGCCGGCGGGGTGCTGCTCCTCGTCCTCGCCGGTGTGCGGATCTACCTCCAGCGCAAGCGGGCGGCCGCCCAGCGCGCGGAGGACGGGTCCGACGGCGAGGGTCCCGATGACGACACAGGTACGGACGGCGACAACGGCGGCACGGACGGCGACGAGCCCGAGCAGCCGAGTGACCCCACGCCGGACACCGGATCGGAAAGCTCCGGCCCGTCCGGCTCAGGTGAGAAAGTGGACCGTTGATAGATAGCGGGGCCGGATGGCCGGCGACGGATGAGGTGGGGCAGCGATGAATGCGCCGTATGACGGTGACCGGGGCCGGGGCGCCAATGGCGACCCCACGGGCCCGGTGCCTCCGACGCCCCCGTTGCCCGCGGACCAGGACCCCTACGTCCAGGACGCCTACCGCAACGATCCGTTCCGCGCCCAGGACCCGACGGCTCAGGATCCGGTGACCGAGGCGCTCTACGACCGCGCCGCGCACCCCCCGCCGCCGGGACAGCCCGCGCCCCCGCCCTACCAGCAGCCCGCCGCCGGCCGGCACACGCCCGACCCGCAGCAGTGGGCCCCGCCCCCGCCACCCGGGCCACAGGCGCCGGCCCCCCACCTCCCGTACGGCGAGGACCAGGCGACGACACAGCTCCTGGGCCTCGACCACCTGATGACCCGCGCCTCCAACGAGCGTCCGGAGTCCGACGCCTTCGCGCATCTCTACCGGGACCAGCAGCACTACGAGCCCCAGCAGCCCGCTCCGGTGCCTCCGGGGCCCGCGGCGGCCGGCGCGGAGGCGGTGCCCCAGCAGCCCGCGCCGGAGCCGGAGCCCGCCCCTGTGGCGGCGGCCGGCAAGCCCTCCGGCGGCCGGGCCTCCGGTCTGCTCAAGTCCAGCGCGGTGATGGCCGCCGGCACGATGGTGTCGCGTCTCACGGGCTTCGTCCGCTCGGCACTGATCGTCGCGGCGCTCGGCGGTGCGGTGCTCGGTGACTCCTGGCAGGTCGCCTACCAGCTTCCGACGATGATCTTCATCCTGACCATCGGCGGCGGTCTGAACTCCGTCTTCGTCCCGCAGCTGGTCCGCGCGATGAAGGAGGACGACGACGGCGGCGAGGCCTATGCCAACCGGCTGCTGACGCTGGTCATGGTGGTCCTCGGCGTGCTGACGGTCCTGTCGGTCGTGGCGGCGCCACTGCTGGTGAAGCTGGTCTCCTTCGACATCTCCCGCGACCCGGCCGCCAACGAAGTGGCCGTCGCGTTCACCCGCTACTGCGTACCCACGATCTTCTTCATGGGTCTGCATGTCGTGATGGGACAGATCCTCAACGCCCGCGGCCGCTTCGGCGCGATGATGTGGACCCCGGTCCTCAACAACATCGTCATGATCGCCACCTTCGGCCTGTTCATCTGGGTCTACGGCACGGCGGAGACCTCGCACATCGGCGTCACCACCATCCCCGACGAGGGCATCCGGCTCCTGGGCATCGGCACCCTCCTCGGGCTCGTCGTCCAGGCGCTGGCGATGATCCCGTACCTGCGCGACGCCGACTTCAAGCTCCGGCTCCGCTTCGACTGGCGCGGCCACGGCCTGGGCAAGGCCGCCAAGCTCGCCAAGTGGACGGTGCTGTTCGTGCTCGCGAACCAGGCCGGCGTCCTGGTCGTCACCCAGCTCTCCACCTGGGCCGGAAACACCGCCAACGACCAGGGACACCCGGGCACCGGCTTCATCTCGTACGCCAGCGCACAGCTGATCTGGAACATGCCGCAGGCGATCATCACCGTCTCCGTGATGGCGGCGCTGCTGCCGCGGCTGGCCCGGTCGGCGCACGACGGTGACACCGGAGCCGTCCGCGACGACATCTCGCAGGGCCTGCGCACCTCCGCCGTCGCCATCGTCCCGATCTCGTTCGGCTTCCTCTCCCTCGGCATCCCGCTGTGCACGCTGGTCTACGGTTCGTCCGGCGCCGGCATCCCGATGGGCTACATGCTGATGGCTTTCGGTGTGGGCCTGATCCCGTTCTCGGTGCAGTACGTCGTCCTGCGCGCCTTCTACGCGTACGAGGACACCCGCACCCCCTTCTACAACACGGTGATCGTCGCCGCCGTCAACGCCGTGGCCTCCGGTCTCTGCTTCCTGGTCCTGCCCGCGCGCTGGGCCGTGGTCGGCATGGCCGCCTCGTACGGCCTGGCGTACATCATCGGCGTCGGCGTGGCCTGGCGCCGTCTGAGCAAGCGCATGGACGGCGACCTCGACACCGCTCATGTCGTCCGGACCTACGCACGGCTGGCCGGTGCCAGCATTCCGGCCACGATCGTCTCGGGGGCCGCGGTGTACGGGATCATGCAGACACTCGGCACCGGGTTCCTGGGGTCGATCACCGCGCTGATCGCCGGTATTGCCGCACTTCTGGCCGTGTTCTACGTAGCCGCACGCAAAATGCGCATCGAGGAACTGAACGCCCTGGTCGGCATGGTCCGGTCGAAGCTTGGACGTTAGTTGAGCACAACCATCGACTGCCACCGTGTGTCGTGCATAGTGGCGGACTGTGGGCACAATTGTCTTGGCTCATTGAGCCTGCAACGGATGGGGAGGCAGGAACGACGGTGGCGGAACGGAGCACGGCTGCCGTCGACGTGGCTGACACGAGCGGTGAGGAACCGCTGACCGCCAAGGCGGGTAAGGCCACGGACGACGGTGCTAAGGCCGAGAAGGTATCCGGCAGGGAACAGGACGCCGCAGGCACCGATGAGGAGCGTGCCGAGGCGATCGAAGCCCAGCCACCGGAACTGCACAGCGGCCACAAGCTTGCCAGACGCTACCGCCTCGAAGAGTGCGTCACCCGTCTGGACGGATTCAGCAGCTGGCGTGCGGTCGACGAAATGCTGCGCCGCGCCGTCGGCGTGCACATCCTGCCCGCCGACCATCCCAGAGCCCGGCCGGTGTTGTCCGCCGCCCGCTCGTCGGCGCTGCTCGGTGACCCCCGGTTCGTCCAGGTCCTGGACGCCGTGGAGGAGAACGACCTCGTCTACGTCGTCCATGAGTGGCTGCCGGACGCCACCGAGCTCACCACGGTGCTCGCCAACGGCCCGCTGGAGCCGCACGACGCCTACCAGCTCGTCAGCCAGGTCTCCCAGGCCATGGCCGCCGCGCACCGCGAGGGTCTCTCGCATCTGCGGATCACCCCCGGCTCGGTGCTGCGTACGGAGTCCGGGCAGTACCGCATCCGCGGCCTGGCCGTCATGGCGGCACTGCGCGGCATCACCTGCGAGTCCCCGCAGCGCACGGACACCGAGGCGATCGGTGCACTGCTCTACGCCGCGCTGACCCAGCGCTGGCCGTACGAGAACGACGCCCATGGCCTCACCGGCCTGCCCAAGGGCGTCGGGCTGATCGCGCCCGACCAGGTGCGCGCCGGAGTTCACCGCGGGCTGTCCGAGCTGGCCATGCGCGCGCTGATCAACGATGGCGCCACGGCCTCCCGCCAGGAGCAGCCGTGCACCACCCCGGAGGAACTGGCCAAGGCTGTCGCGGCCATGCCGCGCATCCGGCCCCCGGAGACGGCGTTCAACGCCCCGCCGCCGTACCAGCGCACCGGCTACCAACAGGGCAGCTATCGGCAGTCGTCCGCCCACGGCGCGGCGGCACCGCATGCCACGCAGCCGGTCACCCCGCCTCCGTCGCCGCTGCAGAGCCGCACCGGCCGGGCCCTGAAGTGGTCCGTCTCGGCGCTGCTCATCGCGGCACTGGGGCTCGGCAGCTGGCAGCTGGCGGACACGCTGCTGAAGCGGGAGAAAGACCAGGACGCCCCGGGGAACTCACAGCCGGCCGGCGGTCCGAAGAAGCCCACAGGAAAGGCTCTCCCGGTCAAGGGCGCCACGGAGTTCTCGCCCCTGGCCGAGCCTTTCTCGGAGGATCAGGCTCACAACGTCACGGACGGCGATCCGAGTACTGCTTGGGTGACAGGACGGTTCCTGGGCTGGCCCAACTTCGGAAACCTGTCGCCGCGCGCAGATGGCAGTGGAATCATCCTTGACCTCGGAAGCGCCAAGGACATCTCCGGGATACAGGTCACCATGTATCGGCCGGGCCAGACCGCAGAAGTCCGCGCGGCGGCACCCTCCGCAGCAGATCCGACAACGCTCGGTGATTTCTCACAACGCCTTTCCAAGCTGGGAAAGTCCGGCGACAAGTTGGATGTGAAGCTCGACCAGCCGGTGAAGTCTCGCTATGTCCTGGTCCACATCACGAAACTTCCCACTGATGGAACATCGGATGGGTTCCGCGGCGGTATTTCAGAAGTCAAAATCTTCAGCTGACTCACCAGCATTAACTCGGTGCACCGGGACCCCGTAGAAATACGAGGTGGAGAACGCCCCGCCAACCTTCGGGTCGGCGGGGCGTTCATCGTGCGGCAGACCGGCCTGATCCTGTCCCCACCAGGGCGTCACCCCCACCCGAAACCCTGGCACGTGGACTAAAATGATCATGCGCACTCGCTCAAGTGCCGCACCGACCAGCATTCGCCCGACAGGGCATCAGGGGGAGACTTTGTTGAAGCACACCGGGTGGCGCCGAGCCGCAACGGCATCTGTGGCCACTTTGTTCCTCGTCGGCGGGATCGCCACCGCCACCCCTGCGTCCGCTGCCGGCGGCAACTACAGCTGTCGCAACTGGAAGCAGACGGTCGCCACGTGGAGCGCGAGCTGCACCGTCAAGAGCGGTCAGGCTCGTGCCGTTACCGACTGCAGCAACGGAAAGACGATTTACGGCGCGTGGACCGGCCGCGGAACGTGGAGGTTCGGCGGCAACTGCGGCAAGTACTTCATCGTCGCCCAGGACACCCAGGGGCGCAGCTAGCCCCACAAGGCACGATGGCCTGCTGACGAATCAGCAGGCCATCGTGCCTCTTTTCGCGACGCAACTCGGCCCGGCCCAGTGATCACGCCCGTCGCCGGGCAGCCCACTCTCAAGGTCAAAGCGACACCTGAGCGGCACTTCCCTGAGAAGTGAAAGCAGCAACGCATCCTTTTGCGTTCTCGGGCAAGAAGGTCACTCGTCTACCCGTCGATGAGCTCCCTAGTGGTTCTCCACACACCTGCCTACGATGAACAGTGACGCACTGTTGCTGCACGTCAGGAGACGCTTACGTCAGGTAGCAGCAGCTTGGCGATCTTTACGCCGATGTCCCACAGGGGGCAAGATTCCCAGGAGTCGGCGCTAGGTGAGGGGGTATGGGTGGGTCTGCTAGAGGACTCTAGTGATCAAGACCTCATCGCTCGCCATGTCGCAGGTGACCCCGAGGCGTTCGGGGAGATCGTCCGGCGGCACCGCGACCGTCTCTGGGCGGTGGCACTGCGCACCCTCGGGGATCGCGAAGAGGCCGCCGATGCCGTGCAGGACGCCTTGGTCTCCGCCTACCGAGCGGCGCACACCTTCCGCGGTCAGTCCGCGGTGACGACATGGCTGCACCGCATCACGGTCAATGCCTGTCTGGACCGAGCCCGCAAGACAGCCTCACGACGCACCTCGCCTGTCGCCGAGACCGAGCGGCTGGAGCAGCTGCTCGAGCCCGAGGAATCCGCCGCCGCACCCGCCGAGCGTCAGGATCTGCACCGGGAGCTGCTCAGCGCCCTGCGCACCCTTCCCGAGGAACAGCGTGCCGCGCTCGTCCTCGTCGATATGCAGGGGTACCCCGTCGCGGAGGCCGCAGCCATCCTCGACATCCCGACCGGAACGGTGAAAAGCCGCTGTGCACGAGGCCGGGCTCGGCTCCTCCCCTTGGTCACCCATCTGCGCGCCGACAACGGGGATAGCAAACCCGCGAGCGGGGGAAGGAACCGGGCGCAGGGGACATCCGTCCCACCGACGGCAGGGCCGAAGGACACAGGTGCCGTGAAGGGCGGAGGTGGGCGAGCGTGACGTCGACGACCGGCACGGGTGAGCACCCCACAGGTGAGCACCCGGAGGTCTCCGAGATCTCCGAACTCACGGACGGGCTGCTTTCCCCCTCGCGCACCGCGGAACTGCGCGACCATCTCGCCACCTGCCCCCTGTGCGACGACGTCTATGCGTCCCTGGAGGAAATCCGGTCGCTGCTCGGCACGCTCCCCGGACCGCTGCGGATGCCGGCCGATGTCGCCGGCCGCATCGATGCCGCCCTCGCCGCCGAAGCGCTGCTGGACGCCACCACTCCCGTCGCCACGGTGGCTGTTTCACGTGAAACAGCCACCGTCCCCGTCGTGGTTTCACGTGAAACCGACGATGAGGCTCCCCGCCGAGGAACACCGTCCGCCCGGCCCGCCGGACGCCCCCGGGGCTCCTCCGGACCGGGACGCCAGACGCCGGGGGGCCGGGCGTCCCGTGCGCGGCGGTGGCCGCGGATTCTGCTCGGCACCGCGGCGGCCGCGGCAGTCCTCAGCTTCGGCGGCCTTCTCATCCAGAACGCCGCCCTCGACGGCACCCAGGCGAGCAATCAGGACCGAGCCACCGCCACCCCCGAGAAGACCACCGGCGGTACCGGCGCCCTGACCGCTGCCAGCCTGGAATCCCATGTCCACGATCTGCTGGCGTCCAAGGGCTCGCACAAATCCCCGGACATCAGCACCCGGAGCACTCCCGACACCCCGCTGCGCGGCAACGCCGACACCATCCCGTCCTGCGTCCGCCATGGCATCGCACGTCCGGAGAGTCCGCTGGCGACCCGCCACACCCGCTACCAGGGCCAGGACGCCTACCTCGTGGTGCTGCCGGATCCGGCCGATCCCCAGCGCGTCTCTGCGTATGTCATCGCTTCCTCCTGTGTCTCCGCCACACCACCGGCTCCCGGGAAGGTCCTGCTGTCGCACTCGTTCCAGCGAGACTGAGCGACGAGAAGTGCGCTGTGACACTCCGGGAATGCTCGCCCCGTAGGATCCGTTGGGTGGGGTGAGAGAACCGAGAGCCCCAGCAAGCAGTCGGCAGAGACAAGGAAGACACCCGTGAGCGACGTCCGCAACGTGATCATCATCGGCTCCGGGCCCGCGGGCTACACCGCAGCGCTCTACACCGCCCGCGCGTCCCTGAAGCCGCTGGTCTTCGAAGGTGCCGTCACCGCCGGAGGCGCGCTGATGAACACCACCGACGTGGAGAACTTCCCCGGTTTCCGCGACGGCATCATGGGGCCGGACCTCATGGACAACATGCGTGCCCAGGCGGAGCGCTTTGGTGCCGAGCTCGTGCCGGACGACATTGTCGCGGTCGATCTCTCCGAAGAGATCAAGACCGTCACCGACACCGCTGGAAATGTGCACCGGGCGAAGACCGTGATCGTCAGCACCGGCTCCCAGCACCGCAAGCTCGGCCTGCCCCGTGAGGACGAGCTGTCCGGTCGCGGCGTCTCGTGGTGCGCCACCTGCGACGGGTTCTTCTTCAAGGACCAGGACATCGCCGTCATCGGCGGGGGCGACACCGCGATGGAGGAGGCCACTTTCCTCTCCCGCTTCGCCAAGTCGGTCACGGTCGTCCACCGCCGTGACACCCTGCGGGCCAGCAAGGCCATGCAGGAGCGTGCGTTCGCCGACCCGAAGATCAAGTTTGTGTGGGACAGCGAGGTCGCCGAGATCCACGGTGAGAGCAAGCTCTCGGGTCTGACGCTGCGCAACCTCAAGACGGGCGAGACCTCCGAGCTCCCCGTCACCGGCCTCTTCATCGCGATCGGCCACGACCCGCGGACCGAGCTGTTCAAGGGCCAGCTGAAGCTCGACGACGACGGCTACCTCAAGGTCGACGCGCCCAGCACGCGTACCAACCTGAGCGGCGTCTTCGCAGCCGGTGATGTCGTCGACCACACCTACCGTCAGGCGATCACCGCGGCAGGCACGGGCTGCTCCGCCGCCCTCGACGCCGAGCGTTTCCTCGCGTCGCTGTCGGACGGCGAGTCGACGGCCGAGCCGGAGAAGACTCCCTCCGCCTGAACCGCGCACCCAGCTTTCCCACCACCCACCCAGTAAGGAGAATCCCATGGCCGGCGCCACGGTGACCGTCACGGACGACAACTTTGAAGAGGTCGTCCTCAAGAGCGACAAGCCCGTTCTCGTGGACTTCTGGGCCACCTGGTGCGGCCCGTGCCGCCAGGTCGCCCCGTCCCTGGAAGCGATTGCCGCCGAGAACGACGGGATCGTCATCGCCAAGCTGAACACCGACGAGAACCCGGCCACCACCGCCAAGTACGGCGTCATGTCGATCCCGACCATGAACGTCTACCAGGGCGGCGAGGTCGTGAAGACCATCGTCGGCGCCAAGCCGAAGGCCGCGATCGAGCGCGACCTGGCGGACTTCCTCGGCTGAGTCACACCGCCACGTTTCACGGGAAACGGGCCCGCCCCATGAGGGAGCGGGCCCGTTCTCTGTTTCACGGGAAACCGTCGGCTCTACAGCGGTCGCAGTGCGGGCTCCTTCTGGACGGCTCCCAGCAAGCGGTCGAGTGCGAGCTCCACGTCTTCCTTCCACGAGATCGTGGTGCGCAGCTCAAGGCGCAGCCGAGGAAAGCGGGGGTGGGGACGCACAGTCTTGAAGCCCACTGCAAGCAGATGATCGGCGGGCAGCACGCAGGCCGGCTCACTCCACCGGGCATCCCCGAAGGCCTCGATGGCTTTGAAGCCACGCTGGATGAGGTCCTTGGCGACCGTCTGGACCATCACCCGCCCCAGCCCCTGGCCTTGGTAGCCGGGGATCAGCCAGGCCGTCAGCAGCTGGACCGCATCCGGCGAGACAGGACTGGTGGGAAAGGCCGTGGAGCGTGGCACATAGGCCGGCGGGGCGTACATCACGAACCCGACCGGCACCTCATCGACATAGACCACCCGCCCACAGGACCCCCACTCCAGCAGTACTGCCGAGATCCAGGCTTCCTTCTCCAGCTCAGGGCGACCCGTCTTTACCGCGGCCTCGCCACTGACGGGGTCGAGCTCCCAGAAGACACAGGAGCGGCAGCGCTTGGGGAGGTCCGGAAGGTTGTCCAGCGTGAGCGGTACGAGCCGACGGCCCATGAACCCAGGTCCTCGCTTTCCTCGCCTGCCACACCCCGAAGCGCCGTCAGCGCCACCTGCTCTCTGAGCAGACCACCAACGAACCCTCCGATGGCTGCGAGACCGAACCCCGCTGCCAACAGTCCGGTGCGGCTCACCGATCGCATGGCCCTCTCCTCGGTGTGAGATGTCCACATGGATGCGTGCCATACCCGAACGCATCGTATCCACCCTTTACGGGCACGGGTACCGCATGAGTGCAAAGGGCGGGCCGTGTTCCGGTATGGGCTCCGGAACACGGCCCGCCCAGGAGCCGAGAGCGTCAGCTCACTCCTCTTCGTTGTTCTCCTCGGCCAGCGTCTGGCCCAGGACGCGCCCCTCACCCGGGGCAAGCGTGCCGAGAATGCGCTCCAGATCGTCCATCGAGGCGAACTCAACGACGATCTTTCCCTTCTTCTGTCCCAGGTCGACCTTCACCCGGGTCTCGAAGCGGTCGGACAGCCGGGAGGCGAGGCCCGTGAGCGCGGGAGACACCCGGGCACCCGCGCGGGGCCCGTTGCTCTTGCTCGCACCCTTGGGGGCCGACCCCATGAGCGTCACGATCTCCTCGACGGAACGGACCGAGAGCCCCTCCGCCACGATGCGGCGCGCAAGGTGGTCCTGCTCTTCCGAGTCCTCCACGGAAAGCAGCGCACGGGCGTGCCCCGCGGAGAGCACACCCGCGGCAAGCCGCTTCTGCACCGACGGCGAGAGCTTCAGCAGCCGCAGCGTGTTGGAGACCTGCGGGCGCGAACGCCCGATCCGGTCGGCCAGCTCGTCATGCGTGCACTTGAAGTCCTTCAGCAACTGGTCATAGGCGGCTGCCTCTTCCAGCGGGTTGAGCTGGGCCCGGTGGAGGTTCTCCAGAAGCGCATCGAGCAGCAGCTTCTCATCGTCCGTGGCCCGCACGATCGCGGGGATCTTCTCCAGCCCGGCCTCACGGCATGCCCGCCAGCGGCGCTCACCCATGATGAGCTCATACCGCCCCGGTCCCGTCTGACGGACCACCACCGGCTGGAGCAGGCCCACCTCCTTGATGGAGGTGACCAGCTCGGCAAGAGCGTCTTCGTCGAAGACCTCCCGCGGCTGCCGTGGGTTCGGCTTGATCGCGTCCAGCGGCACCTCGGCGAAGTGCGCACCGGACACCTCCGAGACACCCGCCGACGATGCCTCGGCCCCGGCCGGTGCTTCCGTTTCACGTGAAACACCGTGCGCCGGCAGCGAGGTCACCTTGGCAGCCGCCACTCCACGCTCCGGGGCGAGGACCGGTGCGGACGACGGTGACGTCGCCCCCTGCCCCGCGGCCCCGGCATGATCCGTGCTCTGCGGTGCCGCGGGGATCAGCGCACCGAGCCCACGGCCCAGGCCTCTACGTCGTTCACTCACTGAGTCCCCTCCGAGATGCTGTGCTGTGCTTCATAGTTGACGCTGAGGCCCTGGCCCCCGGTCTGCGGGACCCCACGCAATGCGATCTCCCGGGCCGCTTCGAGGTAAGAAAGCGAACCGCTGGATCCCGGGTCATAGGTGAGCACCGTCTGCCCATAGCTGGGTGCCTCGGAGATGCGCACCGAGCGGGGGATGCTCGTACGGAGCACCTCATGGCCGAAGTGGCTGCGCACCTCATCGGCGACCTGGGACGCCAGCCGGGTGCGCCCGTCGTACATGGTGAGCAGGATCGTCGAGACATGGAGCTTGGGGTTGAGATGCCCCCGCACCAGATCGACGTTCCGCAGCAGCTGCCCCAGTCCCTCCAGTGCGTAGTACTCGCACTGAATCGGGATCAGCACCTCGGCGCCGGCCACCAGGGCGTTGACCGTGAGCAGGCCGAGGGAGGGCGGGCAGTCGATGAAGATGTAGTCCAGCGGCTGTTCGTACGCCTTGATGGCGCGGTCCAGCCGGCTCTCACGTGCCACCAGCGAGACCAGCTCGATCTCCGCACCGGCCAGATCGATCGTGGCGGGCGCACAGAACAGGCCCTCCACATCCACGACCGGCTGCACCACGTCGGAGAGAGGCTTGCTGTCCACCAGCACGTCATAGATGGAGGGCACTTCGGAGTGGTGGTCGATCCCCAGCGCCGTGGAGGCATTGCCCTGGGGATCGAGGTCGATCACCAGAACCCGGGCACCGTGCAGGGCCAAGGAGGCCGCCAGATTCACCGTGGTCGTGGTCTTGCCGACCCCGCCCTTCTGGTTGGCAACCACCATGACCCGCGTCTGTTCAGGCCGGGGCAGCCCCTCACCCGCGCGGCCAAGTGCCTCCACCGCCAGCTGAGCTGCACGACCGATCGGGGTGTCGTCCATCGGGGGCGGCGTTTCACGTGAAACGTCGTCCCCGAACGACTCGCTACGGGGACCGGGGACCGGATCGGTCATCGGTCCCGCGATGTTGGCGTCGGACCGCAAGGATTCACTCTCCTCGACATCAGGCTCGCAATGTTCAGAGCCTGCCATGCTTTCGGTGTCGTGAACCAGTGAGGTCCGTTCTCCTGTGGACGAATCCACTTCTGTGGATACTTCGCTGACCCTTGTGGGTCTACGGTCGCGCGGCACGGCGGCCGCACGACCACGGTCGATGATCCCTTGCAGCAGAGAACGACGTTTCACGTGAAACACGATGCCAGCGTCGCGCCTGAATCAGCCGCGACACTCCGTCTTGTGTCGTTTTGATGGCATTTACGGAATTCGCGCGTTCCCCATCTTCGCGGAACGGAATGCCCTCACCTCAACGCCGGCCTCCATCGCGCCGGCATCGGGCATCAGCGACGGCGCCCCCTCGACGCACGACTCACGCGCGCCGCCTTCGCCCGCTTGGCCGCAAAGCGCACACCGCCGGGGCTCTCGCCCACCTCGACCCGCACCACGGTCGACGGCGGATCCACAATGCCCTCGCCCACGTGCACCACCGAGGTCTCCACCACACCGAGCTTGCTCAGCGCCGCCCGGGCCCCCTTGAGCTCCTCCTCCGCGGCATCGCCCTTGAGCGCCAGCATCTCGCCGTAGGGACGCAGCAGCGGCACACCCCAGCCGGCCAGCCGGTCGAGGGGGGCGACGGCACGCGCCGTCACCACATGTACCTGGGGGAGCTTGCCCATGACCTCTTCGGCCCGCCCGCGCACGACCGTGACATGGTCCAGCCCGAGCAGCTCGACGACCTCCTGAAGGAAGTTCGTACGCCGCAGCAGCGGCTCCAGCAGCGTGATCTTCAGATCCGGGCGCACCAGGGCCAGCGGGATACCGGGCAGCCCGGCCCCCGAGCCCACGTCGCAGACCGAGACGCCCTCGGGCACCACCTCGGAGAGCACGGCGCAGTTCAGCAGATGCCGCTCCCACAGCCGCGGCACCTCACGCGGGCCGATGAGCCCACGCTTCACCCCGGCGTCGGCGAGCAGTTCGCCGTACCGCACGGCTTCCGGAAAGCGCTCACCGAATACCTCCTCCGCCGCCTTCGGCGCAGGAGGGAGCTCTGCTGCTTCCTCCGTCACGGGAACCGCCCTTCTTCTGGACTGCTTTTTCTGCCGGGGACCCGGGTTACGCCCCCGGGATAACACAGAACGCTGACAACTTTTGGCCCCGCCTGCGAGCAGACGGGGCCAAAGAAAAAAACGGGAGCGCTGAGCGGTCAGGCCGGGAGGACAACCACTCGACGCTGCGGCTCCTCGCCCTCGGACTCGCTCCGGAGCCCGGCCGCCGCCACCGCGTCGTGGACGACCTTGCGCTCGAACGGCGTCATCGGGTCGAGCTTCACCGGCTCGCCGGTGCCCTTGGCCTCCTCCGCCGCCTTCGCACCGATCTCCGAGAGCTCCTCACGCTTACGCGCCCGGAAGCCGGCGATGTCCAGCATCAGACGGCTGCGGTCACCGGTTTCACGGTGAACGGCCAGCCGGGTCAGCTCCTGCAGAGCCTCCAGCACCTCACCCTCGCGACCCACCAGCTTCTGCAGGTCACGGCTGGTCGAGTCGCTGATGATCGACACCGCGGCGCGGTCGGCCTCGACATCCATGTCGATGTCACCGTCGAGGTCGGCGATGTCCAGCAGACCCTCGAGGTAGTCGGCCGCGATCTCGCCTTCCTGCTCCAGGCGGGTCAGGGTGTCGGTGCCCTTGGTGGCAGGGGTCGTGTCCGTCACGAAAGGACTCCTTCTTACTTCTTGGTCGGGTGCTTGGGGCGCGGCTGGCCCTTGCGCTGTCCGGACTTGGTGGTGCGGGACCCGGAGGCGCCGCCCTTCCCCTTGTCCTCCTGCGCGTCCTTCTTCTCCAGCGACGGCTTCTTCGCAGCACCCTGACCGGAGCCCGAGCCACCCGATGCCGATCCGGCACGCGTACGGGCCTGCGCACCGCCGGCCGCGGCGCCGCCGGTCTGCCGCTTGCTCTTCGTCTGGCGCTTGGGCTGCTGGCGGTTCTGGCGTGCCTCTTCGACGGCCTGCTTCGCGGCGATCTCGGCCGGGTCCTCGACGAGCTTGCCCGCGGCCCGCAGCCGCTCCTGGCGCTCCTCGAAGGCCTTGCTGCCCGGGGTCGGGTTACGACGGATGATGAACATCTGCTGGCCCATGGTCCACACGTTGGTGGTCAGCCAGTAGACGAGAACACCGACGGGGAAGTTGATGCCGAAGACGGCGAACATGATGGGGAAGACGTACATCAGCATCTTCTGCTGCTGCATGAACGGCGTCTTCACCGTGAGGTCGACGTTCTTGGTCATCAGCTGGCGCTGCGTGTAGAACTGCGACGCCGACATCAGGACGATCATGATGACCGTGACCACGCGGACGTCGACCACGGAAGCACCCAGGCTCTGGATCTTCTCCGCGCTGTCCATGAACTTCGCCGCCAGCGGCGCACCGAAGATGTGGGCCTTCTGCGCACTCTCCAGAAGCGGCTGGTCGATGACGCCGACCACCTTGTTCTGGGCGATGTGGTTCAGGACCTGGTACAGCGAGATGAAGAACGGCGACTGGGCCAGAATCGGGAGACAGCTCGAGAGCGGGTTGGTGCCCGTCTCCTTGTAGAGCTTCATCATCTCTTCGGACTGGCGCTGCTTGTCGCTCTTGTAGCGCTCCTGGATCGCCTTCATCTTCGGCTGGAGCGCCTGCATGTTCCGCGTCGACTTGATCTGCTTCACGAAGAGCGGGATCAGGCAGATACGGATCAGCACCACCAGCGAGACGATGGACAGACCCCACGCCGCGCCACTGTCCTTGTCAAAGATGAGGCTGTAGAACGAGTGGAACTGGACGATGATCCAGGAAACAGCGATATAGAGGGGACTGAGGATCGTGTCCACGAATCAGGCTCCTTGGGCGTTGGGCTGAGTCTCGGGCTGGGCGACAGGCTCAGGGACGGTGGGCCCGCCCAGGCGGCTCCTCAGCCGCTGATGCCAAACCGGACGCTTCCGGGGAGGGACGTGGTCGACGCCACCGAGCGACCACGGATTGCACCGCAGGATGCGCCAGGCTGTCAGCGCAGTTCCTTTCACCGCGCCATGCCGGTCGATGGCCGTGTAGCCATAGTGCGAGCACGACGGGTAGTACTTGCAGACCGGCCCCAGCAGGGGGCTGATGGTCCACTGGTAGATCTTGATCAAAAGCAGCAGCGGGTACTTCACTGTGCGCTCCCTCCCGGGTCCCGTCCGGGGTTCCGGGGGCCCGGGGCGCAGCCGCCGTCGGTCGCGGTCCCCGGGGGATTGCAGCCTCTCGGCACCCCTCCCAGCAGCCGCTCAAGGGCGGCATCCAGGTCGCGGGCCAGCTGACCGTGATCCGCATCACCCGCACCGGGCAGGGCCCGTACGACAACCAGGCTACCGGTGGGCAGCCGGTCCAGCCGGTCGCGCATGAGATGACGCAGCCTGCGCTTGACCTTGTTGCGGACGACAGCGATGCCAACTGCCTTGCTCACGACGAAACCCGCACGTGCCGGGGGAACGCTTTCCCCCGACCCGTGCGGGTCCGTTGCACCGCTACGAAAATGAACGACAAGGAGCGGGCGCCCGGCCCTGCGTCCCCGGCGTACCGCGGTCGCAAAGTCCTCGCGCCGCCTCAGCCGATACTCGGTAGGCAGCACGTCATGGACCTAGGTTGCTGCTCAGGCCGACAGGCGGGCGCGACCCTTGCCACGGCGGGACGCGAGAATCGCGCGGCCGGCACGGGTCCGCATGCGCAGACGGAAGCCATGGGTCTTCGCGCGACGGCGGTTGTTCGGCTGGAAGGTGCGCTTGCTCACTCGGGGGCTCCAGGAATGCTTGTTGTCTCAGGAGAGACAGATGTGGGGCGTCGACTGGCTGTCACCGTGCGCCCACGAGTAGCTCGCAACGCCTAAGTGCACCGCTACACGATCACTCGAGCGTGATCTTTGCCCATCGGAGGCAGGCGGCAGCAGCCATCGACAACTCGACCTGGTCACGGTACGCGCGGCTACGCCATCCGGTCAAACCGGCTCCTCGGCATCGCCCGCCGGCCCCTTGTCAGGACACACTATGCACAGCCTGTGGACAACAACTTGAATCCCCAGGCCCGCCCTGACTACCGTGGCTGAACTTCGATTCCTTCCCGCCCGTCCTGAGAATCACACATTCGTGGGACTGTGAGAGAGCGTGCCCTGTGGCTGATGTACCTGCCGATCTTGCCGCAGTGTGGCCGCGCGTGCTCGACCATCTCCTTCGCGCGGAGGCCGACGGCCTCAAGCCCAAGGACCAGGACTGGCTCAAGCGCACCCAGCCGCTGGCGCTGGTCGCCGACACCGCGTTGCTCGCTGTCCCCAATGAATTCGCCAAGGGTGTGCTCGAAGGCCGGCTGGCACCGCTGATCGGGGAGGCCCTCAGCCATGAGTGCGGCCGCCCGATCCGGATCGCGATCACCGTTGACGACTCCGCCGAGGAGCCCCCGGCGCAGTCCGCGCCGCCTGCGCCTCAGCACCAGTCGTCTCAGCAGCACCCCCCGCACCACCAGCAGACGCATCAGTCACAGCAGCAACACGATGCGTACGACGGCTACGAAGTCCGGCACGATTCCCGGCACGACAGCCGGCAGGGCTACGGACACCAGGGCGACGACCTGCCCGGTGTCCGGTCCGCCTATCCGGACTACCAGCAACCCCGGCACGAGCCCGGCGGCTGGCCGCAGATGGGCGGCGGCCCCGGGCCGCGCGACGACTACGGCTGGCAGCAGCAGCACCTCGGCGGCTTCCCCGAGCGCGACCCGTACGCCTCCCCGTCGTCCCACGTCTCACAGCATCAGCAGCGGCAGAGCGACTACCGTGCGCAGGCGCCCGACCGCAACGGGCCGCCGCAGCACTCCGACGGTCCGCGCTCCCCTTACGACCAGCCGCGCCGCGACCTCTCCGAGCACCAGCCCGGCGGGCACAACGGCCGCTCGGGCACTCCCGGCTCCGGCCCCGGCGCCGTGCTTCCCGCGCCCAGCGGTGCGCCCAGCCCGCTCGCCGCGCAGCCCGCGCCGGCGACCGGCCCCGGTGAGCCGACCGCGCGGCTGAACCCGAAATACCTCTTCGACACCTTCGTCATCGGTGCCTCGAACCGCTTTGCGCACGCCGCAGCGGTCGCCGTCGCCGAGGCACCGGCCAAGGCGTACAACCCGCTGTTCATCTACGGGGAGTCCGGTCTGGGCAAGACCCACCTGCTGCATGCGATCGGGCACTATGCGCGCAGCCTGTATCCGGGCACCCGGGTGCGGTATGTGAGCTCGGAGGAGTTCACCAACGAGTTCATCAACTCCATCCGCGACGGCAAGGCGGACGCGTTCCGCAAGCGCTACCGCGACATGGACATCCTGCTGGTCGACGACATCCAGTTCCTGGCGAGCAAGGAGTCGACGCAGGAGGAGTTCTTCCACACCTTCAATACGCTGCACAACGCGAACAAGCAGATCGTGCTGTCCAGTGACCGGCCGCCCAAGCAGCTGGTCACCCTGGAGGACCGGCTGCGCAACCGCTTCGAGTGGGGCCTGATCACCGACGTCCAGCCGCCCGAGCTGGAGACCCGGATCGCGATCCTGCGCAAGAAGGCGGTGCAGGAGCAGCTGAACGCGCCGCCGGAGGTACTGGAGTTCATCGCGTCCCGGATCTCGCGCAACATCCGTGAGCTGGAGGGCGCGCTGATCCGGGTCACGGCGTTCGCCTCGCTCAACCGGCAGCCGGTGGACCTGGGGCTGACCGAGATCGTGCTGAAGGATCTGATCCCCGGCGGCGAGGATGCCGCACCGGAGATCACCGCGACCGCGATCATGGCCTCGACCGCGGACTACTTCGGGCTGACCATCGACGATCTGTGCGGCTCCTCGCGCAGCCGGGTGCTGGTGACCGCCCGCCAGATCGCCATGTATCTGTGCCGCGAGCTGACCGATCTCTCACTGCCGAAGATCGGTGCGCAGTTCGGCGGCCGGGACCATACGACCGTGATGCACGCCGACCGCAAGATCCGCGCGCTGATGGCCGAGCGACGTTCGATCTACAACCAGGTCACCGAGCTCACCAACCGCATCAAGAACGGCTGAGGCCGGCCCACAGGACGCCCAGGGCGCTCCGGGAACCGCTCCCGGAGCGCCCTTCGCCTTACGGGGACCGCCGTTCGGCGGGCGCCCCGGCCGCACCGCCCCTCCCCGCTTCCCCTTCTTCCTTCCTCTTCCTTCCGCTTCCCTGTGCGGCGTCCTGCGCGCACCTGCCGAGGGCGTCCGATCTCGTTGAGCGCCTCTCCCGACCCCGTCCCGAGCCCCTCTGACCCCCGCTCCGAGACGTCCCGCCGTCGTCCCAAACCTGTGGAACGCGTCCGCTCTGTTCGATTCCAGGGCGGGACACGGCCTCTCTCCACAGATTGGGCAAGAATCTTCCGTCCACACCTTGGGGAGGGGAAAGTTATCCCTGTGGGATCCACAGGCCGGTGTACTGACGGGGCATCGGGGGAGGTCAGCCGCGTGTGGATTTGTGGCCAACCTTCTTCCACAGGGTGTGGACAGTGGATTCGTCCACAGGAGGCCCGCCATCTTGTCCACCGCCCGCCCACAGGCAAGCCGCCGTTGTCCCCAGCAATCACCGGCTTCTCCACACCGCTGTCCACTGTTCGGCAACACGACACCCGCCCTCACCGGGCCGAGTGAAAGCGGTCACACCAAGGTGGTCGGTTGGGCTGTGGGGAACGTGGGTAAAGCTGGGGATGGCACTGGGGAGAAGTACCTGTCCCCTGTGCATCGGGTGTGCAGAACTTCCGGCGGTCCACAGAACCGCCCGCTTATCCACGGCCGCCACCCACAGGGGCGGTGGACAAAAAATCCGCGTTGACCTGCGCAAAAGCGGTTGTCCACGGTTTCCACAGCCCCTACTACTACGACCACGGATATCTACCGGGGAACTCGTTCGGAAACGGGGCCTGTGCACAAGTTGGCCGCCGAGCGTCCGGCCCCGGTCGAGTCGACTTGACCCCGAGCCGCACCGACTGTCGGTGGCGTGCGTCAGACTGGTCTCCGGCAACCCAGCCGACGACGAAGGCCAGCAGGGCGAAGAGCCAGCAACAGCAGGAGGCGGTTTCCGGTGAAGATCCGGGTGGAGCGCGATGTACTCGCGGAGGCAGTGGCCTGGGCGGCCAAGAGCCTCCCGGCCCGTCCGCCGGTGCCCGTCCTCGCGGGCCTGCTGCTGAAGACGGAGGACGGCACGCTGAGCCTCTCCGGCTTCGACTACGAGGTCTCCGCGCGGGTCTCGGTGGACGCTGAGGTGGAAGAGGAGGGCACCGTCCTCGTCTCCGGCCGGCTGCTCGCCGACATCTGCCGTGCGCTCCCCAACCGCCCGGTGGAGATTTCCACCGACGGTGTACGGGTCACCGTCGTCTGCGGCTCCTCGCGATTCACCCTCCACACCCTTCCTGTGGAGGAGTACCCGTCCCTGCCGACGATGCCCACCGCCACCGGCACCGTCCCCGGTGAGGTCTTCGCCGCGGCCGCCGCCCAGGTCGCCATCGCTGCCGGCCGTGACGACACCCTTCCGGTGCTCACCGGCGTACGGATCGAGATCGAGGGCGACACGGTCACCCTCGCCTCAACCGACCGCTACCGCTTCGCGGTGCGCGAGTTCCTGTGGAAGCCGGAGAGCCCGGACGCCTCCGCGGTCGCGCTGGTCCCCGCCAAGACGCTGCTGGACACCGCCAAGTCCCTCAGCAGCGGCGACACCGTCACGCTGGCGCTGTCCGGCTCCGGCCAGGGCGAGGGTCTGATCGGTTTCGAGGGTGCCGGACGCCGGACGACGACCCGTCTGCTGGAAGGCGACCTGCCGAAGTACCGCACGCTCTTCCCGACCGAGTTCAACTCGGTCGCCGTGATCGAGACCGCCCCGTTCGTCGAGGCCGTCAAGCGTGTGGCGCTGGTGGCCGAGCGGAACACCCCGGTCCGGCTGAGCTTCGAGCAGGGCGTGCTGATCCTGGAGGCCGGCTCCAGCGACGATGCACAGGCTGTGGAGAGGGTCGACGCCGATCTGGACGGCGACGACATCTCGATCGCCTTCAACCCCGGCTTCCTGCTGGAGGGCCTGTCGGCCATCGACTCCCCCGTGGCGCAGCTGTCCTTCACGACCTCGACGAAGCCGGCGCTGCTGAGCGGCCGGCCGGCCAAGGACGCCGAGGCGGACGACGCGTACAAGTACCTGATCATGCCGGTGCGGCTGTCGGGCTGACGGCCGGAGCGCGAGGGCCACGCAGACGGCGGTATGCCGGTGCGGCTGTCCGGCGGGTGCCGGACAGCGGCCCTGGCCACGGGCCTTGTGGCGACCGGCTGACAGGCCCCTGATGAGCGGCTGAGCCCACAGGTGTGCACGGACCTGCGGGCGTAGGCTCGGTCTCGGGTACACCAGCAACGACTACGTGCAAAGAGGGTCTCTGATGGAGCTCGGTCTCGTCGGTCTCGGCAAGATGGGCGGCAATATGCGCGAGCGCATTCGCCGCGCCGGCCACACCGTCGTCGGATACGACCGCAACCCGGACCTGGCGGATGTGAACAGCCTCCAGGGGCTTGTGGAGAAGCTCAAGGGTCCGCGGGTGGTCTGGGTCATGGTGCCGGCCGGTGCCGCCACCCAGTCCACGATCGACGAGCTGGCCGAACTGCTCTCGCCGGGCGACATCGTCGTGGACGGTGGCAACTCCCGCTGGACCGACGACGAGAAGCACGCCGAGGAGCTGAAGGCCAAGGGCATCGGCTTCGTCGACTGCGGTGTCTCCGGCGGCGTCTGGGGCCTGGAGAACGGCTATGCGCTGATGTACGGCGGCGACAAGGACGATGTCGCCAAGGTGCAGCCGATCTTCGACGCGCTCAAGCCCGAGGGCGAGTTCGGCGCGGTGCACGCCGGCAAGGTCGGCGCCGGCCACTTCGCGAAGATGGTCCACAACGGCATCGAGTACGCGATGATGCAGGCCTTCGCCGAGGGCTGGGAGCTGCTGGAGAAGGTCGACTCCGTCACCGACGTGCGGGAGATCTTCCGTTCCTGGCAGGAGGGCACGGTCATCCGCTCCTGGCTGCTGGACCTGGCCGTCAACGCGCTCGACGACGACGAGCACCTGGAGAAGCTGCGCGGCTTCGCCGCCGACTCCGGCGAGGGCCGCTGGACGGTCGAGGCCGCCATCGACAACGCCGTGCCGCTGCCCGCGATCACGGCTTCGCTCTTCGCGCGGTTCGGGTCCCGTCAGGACGACTCCCCGCAGATGAAGATGATCGCCGCGCTGCGCAACCAGTTCGGTGGCCACGCGGTCGAGGGCAAGAAGTAGCGGACACCGCAGCACCGCAGTAACCAGAAGCAACAGGCACCAACAGCACGCAGCAAGCCGGGGGAGGTCGGCACCCAGCCATGCACGTCACGCATCTGTCCCTCGCCGACTTCCGCTCGTACGCCCGGGTCGAGGTTCCGCTCGATCCGGGCGTCACGGCTTTCGTGGGCCCCAACGGCCAGGGCAAGACCAATCTGGTCGAGGCGGTCGGCTATCTCGCCACGCTCGGCAGCCACCGGGTCTCCTCGGACGCCCCGCTGGTGCGGATGGGCGCCGAGCGGGCGGTCGTCCGGGCCGCGGTCGTCCAGGGCGAGCGGCAGCAGCTGATCGAGCTGGAGCTCAACCCGGGCAAGGCCAACCGCGCCAGGATCAACAGGTCTTCGCAGGTCAGGCCGCGGGACGTGCTGGGGATCGTCCGGACGGTGCTGTTCGCGCCGGAGGATCTGGCGCTGGTCAAGGGCGATCCGGGGGAGCGCCGGCGGTTCCTGGACGAGCTGATCACCGCGCGGTCGCCGCGGATGGCCGGGGTGCGCTCGGACTACGACCGGGTGCTCAAGCAGCGCAACACCCTGTTGAAAACCGCCGCGTTGGCGCGGCGGCACGGCGGCCGGCAGATGGACCTGTCCACTCTCGACGTCTGGGACCAGCATCTGGCCCGCGCGGGCGCCGAGCTGCTGGCGCAGCGGCTCGATCTGATCGCCGCGCTGCAGCCGCTCGCGGACAAGGCCTATGAACAGCTGGCGCCGGGCGGCGGGCCGCTGGCGCTGGAGTACCGCGGTTCGGCGGGCGAGGCGATGGCCGAGGCCACCACCCGCGAGGAGCTGTACGGCGTGCTGCTGGCGGCGCTCGGCGAGGCCCGTAAGGGAGAGATCGAGCGCGGGGTGACGCTGGTCGGCCCGCACCGCGACGATCTGGTGCTCAAGCTGGGGCAGCTCCCGGCGAAGGGCTACGCCAGCCACGGCGAGTCCTGGTCGTATGCGCTGGCGCTGCGGCTGGCCTCGTACGACCTGCTGCGCGCCGAGGGCAATGAGCCGGTGCTCGTCCTGGACGACGTCTTCGCCGAGCTGGACGCGCGGCGCCGCGAGCGGCTGGCGGAGCTGGTGGCCCCGGGCGAGCAGGTGCTGGTGACGGCCGCGGTGGACGACGATGTGCCGGGTGTCCTGGCCGGGACGCGCTTCGCGGTGTCCGGCGGCGCCGTGGAGAAGGTGACCCCGTGAGCGAGGAGCAGCCCGAACGGCCCCGGCCGCCGGAGCTCTCCGGGGTGGATCTGGCCCGCCAGGCGCTGGTGGCCGCAAAGGAGCAGGCGCGGGCGCGGGGCGCGGCCGCGCAGCAGAAGAAGCAGGCCAGGCGCGGGGGACTGCGCTCGGGGGCGCGGGCGGACGGCCGCGATCCGCTGCCGCTCGGTGCGGCGATCAACCGGCTGATCACGGAGCGCGGCTGGGAGACCCCGGCGGCGGTCGGCGGGGTGATGGGGCGCTGGCCGCAGCTGGTCGGGCCCGAGGTGGCACAGCACTGCGAGCCGCAGAAGTACGACGAGGACGCCCGGGTGCTGACCGTGCAGTGCGATTCGACGGCATGGGCGACGCAGCTGCGGCTGCTGGCCCCGACGCTGGTGGCCCGCCTCAACGAGGACCTGGGGCACGGCACCGTAAAGGTGATCAAGGTGCTGGGCCCCGGCGGTCCCGCCCGGCGCTACGGATCGCTGCGCGCACCGGGCAGCAAGGGCCCCGGCGACACCTACGGCTGAGCCCCGGACCCCCTGGGTGACCTGCGGAGGACCCTTGTATACGGGTGAGGCGGATGAGACTCCGCTCACGGTAGCCACCGGTTGACAGTCCGAAGCGCTGAGTGCCCGCGTGAGCGTCCTGAGGCCCCGTCTCGGATATGGGGAGTCGGCGGACGCCAGTTCAGGGCGGCACATGACGACTCAGGTGCCTCCAAACCCCCATGAGTGTCGGCGCCACCGGTACACTGGTGGCAATCCCGCCCACTCGCGGAACATGTCGAACGACGCAGCCGCTCCCGCCTGTCTTCCCAGGGGTGAATCCCACAGGCGCGGAAGGGCTCGTGCTGTGCCAGAAAGGGCGCTTCGTGGCCGACTCCGGCGACCTCAACGAGAACAACACGGCTTCTACTGAAGAGGGGGTTCCTGCCGGCGCCATGGGCGACTCCGCGGTGGAGAAGTCGTATGACGCCAGTGCGATCACCGTCCTCGAAGGCCTGGACGCGGTCCGCAAGCGCCCTGGCATGTACATCGGCTCGACGGGCGAGCGTGGTCTGCACCACCTCGTGCAAGAGGTCGTCGACAACTCCGTCGACGAGGCGCTGGCGGGCCACGCGGACACCATCACGGTGACGCTCCTGGCCGACGGCGGCGTCCGCGTCGTCGACAACGGCCGAGGTATCCCGGTCGGCATCGTGCCGTCGGAGAACAAGCCGGCCGTCGAGGTCGTGATGACGGTGCTGCACGCCGGCGGTAAGTTCGGCGGCGGTGGCTACGCGGTCTCCGGTGGTCTGCACGGCGTGGGTGTCTCCGTCGTGAACGCGCTGTCGCAGCGGGTGGCGGTCGAGGTCCGCACGGACGGCTACCGCTGGACGCAGGAGTACAAGCTCGGTGTGCCGACCGCGCCGCTCGCCAAGAACGAGGCGACGGACGAGACCGGCACGACCGTGACGTTCTGGGCCGACCCCGACATCTTCGAGACCACCACGTACAGCTTCGAGACGCTGTCGCGGCGCTTCCAGGAGATGGCGTTCCTCAACAAGGGTCTGACGATCGCGCTGACCGACGAGCGCCCGGACCACGTGGACGAGGACGGCAAGCCGCTCTCGGTGCGGTACCACTACGAGGGCGGCATCGTCGACTTCGTGACGTACCTCAACTCGCGCAAGGGCGAGCTGGTGCACCCGACGGTGATCTCGGTCGAGGCCGAGGACAAGGAGCGGATGCTCTCCATCGACCTCGCGATGCAGTGGAACACCCAGTACAGCGAGGGTGTCTACAGCTTCGCGAACATCATCCACACCCATGAGGGCGGTACCCACGAGGAGGGCTTCCGCGCCGCGCTGACCGGCCTGATCAACCGCTACGCGCGCGAGAAGAAGCTGCTGCGTGAGAAGGACGACAACCTCACGGGTGAGGACATCCGCGAGGGTCTGACGGCGATCATCTCGGTCAAGCTCGCCGAGCCGCAGTTCGAGGGTCAGACCAAGACCAAGCTGGGCAACACCGAGGTGAAGACCTTCGTCCAGAAGGTGGTCCACGAGCACCTCAACGACTGGCTGGACCGCAACCCCAACGAGGCCGCGGACATCATCCGCAAGGGCATCCAGGCGGCCACCGCGCGCGTGGCGGCCCGTAAGGCGCGCGATCTGACCCGCCGCAAGGGCCTGTTGGAGACCGCGTCGCTGCCCGGCAAGCTGAGCGACTGCCAGTCCAACGACCCCGAGAAGTGCGAGATCTTCATCGTCGAGGGTGACTCCGCCGGCGGCTCGGCCAAGTCCGGCCGTAACCCGGAGTACCAGGCGATCCTGCCGATCCGAGGAAAGATCCTCAACGTCGAGAAGGCCCGGGTCGACAAGATCCTGCAGAACAACGAGGTCCAGGCGCTGATCTCGGCCTTCGGCACGGGCGTGCACGAGGACTTCGACATCGAGAAGCTCCGCTATCACAAGATCATCCTGATGGCGGACGCCGACGTCGACGGTCAGCACATCAACACCCTGCTGCTCACCTTCCTCTTCCGCTTCATGCGGCCGCTGGTCGAGGCCGGGCACGTCTACCTCTCCCGCCCGCCGCTGTACAAGATCAAGTGGGGCCGGGACGACTTCGAGTACGCCTACTCCGACCCGGAGCGGGACGCGCTGATCGAGCTCGGCAAGCAGAACGGCAAGCGGATCCGCGAGGACTCGATCCAGCGGTTCAAGGGTCTCGGTGAGATGAACGCCGAGGAGCTGCGCATCACGACCATGGACACCGACCACCGTGTCCTGGGCCAGGTCTCCCTGGACGACGCGGCCCGCGCGGACGACCTGTTCTCCGTGCTGATGGGCGAGGACGTCGAGGCGCGCCGCTCGTTCATCCAGCGCAACGCCAAGGACGTCCGCTTCCTCGACATCTGAGCCCTGTCGGCCCGAACAACAGCCGCAGCTCGAAAGGACTTTGAACCACCATGGCCGACGAGAACCCCCCTGTGACCCCGGACGGCGTGACCGCCGAGGGCGCGCCCGCCGCCATCGAAGGCGTGGGGATGCGTGTCGAGCCCGTCGGGCTCGAGACGGAGATGCAGCGCTCCTACCTCGACTACGCGATGTCCGTCATCGTCTCGCGTGCGCTGCCGGACGTCCGGGACGGCCTCAAGCCCGTCCACCGCCGCGTCCTGTACGCCATGTACGACGGCGGGTACCGCCCCGAGAAGGGCTTCTACAAGTGCGCCCGCGTCGTCGGCGACGTCATGGGTACGTACCACCCGCACGGCGACTCCTCCATCTACGACGCCCTGGTGCGCCTGGCGCAGCCGTGGTCGATGCGGATGCCGCTGGTCGACTCCAACGGCAACTTCGGCTCCCCGGGCAACGACCCGGCCGCCGCCATGCGGTACACCGAGTGCAAGATGAAGTCGCTGTCCATGGAGATGCTCCGGGACATCGACGAGGAGACCGTCGACTTCCAGGACAACTACGACGGCCGTAACCAGGAGCCGACGGTCCTGCCGGCGCGCTTCCCCAACCTGCTGATCAACGGGTCGGCCGGTATCGCGGTCGGTATGGCCACCAACATCCCGCCGCACAACCTCCGCGAGGTCGCGGCCGGTGCCCAGTGGGCGCTGGAGCACCCGGAGGCCTCCCACGAGGAGCTGCTGGACGCGCTCATCGAGCGGATCAAGGGCCCGGACTTCCCCACCGGCGCGCTGGTGGTGGGCCGCAAGGGCATCGAGGAGGCCTACCGCACCGGCCGTGGCTCGATCACGATGCGTGCGGTGGTGGCGGTCGAGGAGATCCAGAACCGCCAGTGCCTGGTGGTCACCGAGCTGCCCTACCAGGTCAACCCGGACAACCTCGCGCAGAAGATCGCCGACCTGGTGAAGGACGGCAAGATCGGCGGGATCGCGGACGTCCGCGACGAGACCTCCTCGCGTACGGGCCAGCGTCTGGTCATCGTGCTCAAGCGGGACGCGGTCGCCAAGGTCGTCCTCAACAACCTCTACAAGCACACCGATCTGCAGACCAACTTCGGCGCGAACATGCTGGCGCTGGTCGACGGGGTGCCGCGCACGCTCTCGCTGGACGCCTTCATCCGCAACTGGGTGACGCACCAGGTCGAGGTCATCGTCCGCCGGACGAAGTTCCGGCTGCGCAAGGCCGAGGAGCGGGCGCACATCCTGCGCGGTCTGCTCAAGGCGCTGGACGCCATCGACGAGGTCATCGCGCTGATCCGGCGCAGTGAGACGGTCGACGTGGCGCGCGAGGGCCTGATGGGCCTGCTGACGATCGACGAGATCCAGGCGAACGCGATCCTGGAGATGCAGCTGCGCCGGCTGGCCGCCCTGGAGCGCCAGAAGATCACCGCCGAGCACGACGAGCTGCAGCGCAAGATCAACGAGTACAACGCGATCCTGGCCTCCCCCGAGCGCCAGCGCCAGATCATCAGCGAGGAACTCGCCGCGATCGTCGAGAAGTTCGGCGACGACCGGCGCAGCAAGCTGGTGCCCTTCGAGGGCGACATGTCCATCGAGGACCTGATCGCCGAGGAGGACATCGTCGTCACGATCACCCGTGGCGGCTATGTGAAGCGGACGAAGACCGACGACTACCGCTCGCAGAAGCGCGGCGGCAAGGGCGTCCGGGGCACCAAGCTCAAGGAAGACGACATCGTCGACCACTTCTTCGTCTCCACGACCCACCACTGGCTGCTGTTCTTCACGAACAAGGGCCGGGTCTACCGCGCCAAGGCGTACGAACTCCCCGACGCGGGACGGGACGCGCGGGGTCAGCATGTGGCCAATCTCCTCGCCTTCCAGCCGGACGAGCAGATCGCGCAGATCCTGGCGATCCGCGACTACGAGGCCATGCCGTATCTGGTGCTCGCCACCAAGGCCGGCCTGGTGAAGAAGACGCCGCTCAAGGACTATGACTCGCCGCGTTCCGGCGGTGTCATCGCGATCAACCTGCGCGAGCAGGAGGACGGCACGGACGACGAGCTGATCGGCGCCGAGCTGGTGTCGGAGCACGACGATCTGCTGCTGATCAGCAAGAAGGCCCAGTCGATCCGGTTCACGGCGACGGACGAGGCGCTGCGCCCGATGGGCCGGGCCACGTCCGGTGTGAAGGGCATGAGCTTCCGCGAGGGCGATGAGCTGCTCTCGATGAACGTGGTCCGCGCCAACACCTTCGTGTTCACCGCGACGGACGGCGGGTACGCGAAGCGCACCGCGGTCGACGAGTACCGCGTCCAGGGCCGCGGTGGTCTGGGCATCAAGGCCGCCAAGATCGTCGAGGACCGGGGTTCGCTGGTCGGCGCGCTGGTCGTCGAGGAGACGGATGAGATCCTCGCGGTGACGCTCGGGGGTGGCGTGATCCGTACGCGGGTCAACGAGGTGCGTGAGACGGGCCGTGACACCATGGGCGTCCAACTGATCAACCTGGGCAAGCGTGATGCCGTCGTCGGCATCGCATGGAACGCCGAGGCCGGCCGTGAAGCCGAAGAGGTCGACGGGGGCGACGAGCCCGACGAGACCGAGGCGGCGGAGGGGACCGAGCCCGCGGAGACCGAGGGCGAGCAGCCCGCGGAGTAACACGAGGAGTAGATCGTGAGTGGAGCCACGGGCGCTGCGGCGGGTGGATCGGGAGCCGAGAAGGACTCCTCGTCCGGACCCGCGACCGTGACGGAGGACAGCGCCCGTGGCTCCGCCGTTTCCGACACCGGCCCCCGGGACGAGGGCTCGCATCAAGGGGGACCCGTGACCGAAACCCGACAGCCGCAGCCACAGCCCCGGCCGGAACCCCAGGCGAAGGCCGGGAGCGGCGCACAGCAGCCGTATCAGCCGCCTCAGGCGTATCCCACCGAGGACGAGGAGACCGGCGGGCAGGCGGTGCGCAGGCCTCGTACGGGCGCCCGTACGGCCCCGCGGACCCGCAAGGCCCGGCTGCGGGTGGCCCGCGCCGATCCGTGGTCGGTGATGAAGGTCAGCTTCCTGCTCTCCATCGCGCTGGGCATCTGCACGGTCGTGGCCGTCGCGGTGCTGTGGATGGTCATGAACGCGATGGGTGTCTTCTCCACGGTCGGCGCGACGATCAGCGAGGCCACCGGCTCCAGTGAAGGCGGCGGCTTCGATCTGCAGTCGTTCCTGTCGCTGCCGCGGGCGCTGCTGTTCACGTCGATCATCGCGGTGATCGACGTGGTGCTGGCGACGGCCCTGGCCACGCTCGGTGCCTTCATCTACAACCTGTCGGCCGGGTTCGTCGGAGGCGTGGAGCTCACCCTCGCCGAGGACGAGTGAGGCCTTCGTGGGAGGGCGTTCGCCAGGCTCCGTGAACCGATTTTGGGAACGCCTCTGAAGTGCGCTAATCTTCTGGTGCAGCGAGCGCGCGGCTATAGCTCAGACGGTTAGAGCGCTTCCCTGATAAGGAAGAGGCCCCAGGTTCAAGTCCTGGTAGCCGCACTGCACAATCGGCCCGGCCGGGGAACTCCCCGGCCGGGCCGATTCGTTGTACGGAGGCGGAAGTTGGCTCGCGGAGCGCGCCTCGGAAGAGGTGTTGCTGTCCGCGGGCTAGGTAACCGATCGGTATCGGTCGGTGTGTATCATCGGCCGACATAGGTCCCCTACGTCAACGAAAGACGAGGTCGCGCGGTGAAGAAGCTTCTCCTGGTCGCACTGGCCGCCATCGGCGGGCTCCTCGTGTACCGCCAGATCCAGGCGGATCGCGCCGAGCAGGATCTGTGGACGGAGGCGACCGACTCCGTGCCCGCAGGTTCGGGTGTCTGAGACCCATAAACGCACAGCAGGTTCGTACGGACCCCGATTGCCTCCGGGCGGTCGGGGTTTCGTGCGTCCGGGGGCGGGCGGGGCGGTCGGTGCTCCCGGGGCCGGCGGCTGTGCCGGGGTGGCTGATTGTCGTTGCAGGACCGTGACGGTGATCCTCTTGAGTTTGCTTTAGCACACCATTAGCTTGCAACAGCAAAGCTTCTGTCGGTGATGTGGACCAGCAGGACACAAGGGGGAGCAGGACATGGCAGCACGACCATGCCGGGGGGTGGTGGCGTTGCTCGGGGGGCTGTTGCTGGCCCTGACCGCCGCACCACTTCAGGCCATCGCCGCCACACCGACCAGGGCGCCCGCCGCCGAGGGCACCGGGATGGTGATGGTGCTCGACTCATCCGGCTCGATGGCCGGGAAGGACGGCTCCGGCGGCACCCGGATCGACTCCGCACGCAAGGCCGTCGGCACGGTCGTCGACGCACTCCCCGACGGCTACCCCACCGGTCTGCGGGTCTACGGCGCCGACAAGCCCAAGGGCTGTGACGACACCCGGCTCGCCCAGCCGGTCGCCGCCCTCGACCGGGCGGGCATCAAGCGGGCCGTCGCGCGCGTCGAGCCCAAGGGCGACACCCCCATCGGGCTCTCCCTGCGCAAGGCGGCCGCCGATCTGCCCCGGCCCGCCGGCGGCTCGATCGGCAAGCGCACGATCCTGCTGGTCTCCGACGGCGAGGACAACTGCCGGACGCCGGCGCCCTGCAAGGTCGCCGCCCAACTCGCCGCCTCCGGCGTCGATCTGCACATCGATGCCATCGGCTTCCAGGTGGCGGGCAAGGCCCGTGCCCAGCTGGAGTGCATCGCCAAGGCCGGCAACGGGCAGTACTACGACGCCCCGGACGCCCGGTCGCTCGCCCGCCAGCTCCAGCGGGCCGGCCAACTCTCCGCGGACGGCTACCGCTTCAAGGGCAAGCAGATCCGCGGCACGGCGGCCCGGAGCGGCGCGCCCGCCATGGCCCCCGGGCAGTACCTCGACTCCATCGGGCCCAACGAGGAGCGTTACTACGCCACCGGCCTGGATGCCGCCTCGACGGCCAACTTCTCGGCGACCGTGGTGCCCCAGCCCGGTGCGGCCGTCGACTACCTCGACGCGCTGCACACCCGGATCGCGTACGGCACCGACAGCGCCTGCCAGTCCACCACCGAGTTCTTCGGGCAACAGGAGGGCGCGACGCCGCTGACCTCGGGCGTCAGCCGGGTCCCTTCGCAGAGCGGTACCGGTGGCTGTGACAAGGCCGGGCGGTACTGGCTGGTCGTCGAGCGCAAGGCCGCCAAGGGCTCGGACGCCGCACGGTGGCCGATGGAGCTGACGTTTCACGTGGAACATCCGCTGAAGAAGGGCGTCACGCCCGCGCAGTCGGAGCCGGAGTACGGCGCGGGAGGCAAGAACGCCACGCTGCCCACCACCGCCCCCAAGGACGTCACCGGCGGCACCGGCTTCAATGACGCCCGTACGCTGCGCCGGGGCGTCTGGCGGGACAAGGTGCTGCCCGCGCAGACCCTTTGGTACAAGGTGCCGGTCGGATGGGGACAGCAGCTCCGCTACGACGTGGAGTTCGCCAACGAGCCGACGGTCAGGGGCTACAGCGCCCATACGTCCTCCGGTGGCACCCAGGTCTACACACCGTTCCGTGCGCCGGTCGGCAGCGGCACCACGGAATTCGGCCGGCAGGTGTCCTACAACGGGCGCCCGGCCTCGCTCAGCATGGGCACGGTCCCGGTCGCCTGGACCAACCGCTACGAGAACCACTCGAACGTCATCCCCGTGCACCGCAAGGGCGACTTCTACCTCGCGGTGACCCTGGGCGCCAAGGCCTCCCAGATCGCGGAGAACCCGCAGATCGGCGTGGTGCTGCGGATCGCGGTGCTGGGCAAGGAGAAGAGCGGCCCCCAGGCCGGGGCCGCCACGGTCGCGGCCGATACCTCCCGGGGCGATTCCGGTCCCTCGGAGGACGGGACGCCGGGCGGCGGTGGAGGATGGTCCACAGGACGTGTGGCGGCGGTAGCCGTCGGCGGCGTGGGCGTACTGCTGCTGGCCGGTCTCGCGGTCGCCTACGGGCGGGCGCGCAGAAAGCCGCGTGCCGACGGCGGGAATTCGGATCCGATGAGGGGTGGCTCGTGGTGACGGGGCGCACGACGTACAGGGGCATAGCCGTGCTGGCGGCGCTCGCCGCGGTGCCGATCCTGCCGGGGGCGGTGGGCGTGGCCTCCGCCGATGCCATCCCCCACTACCGCATGGCGGAGGGCGCCACGAAGACCGATGGCTCCTCCAGTGCCGCGCACGCACCGCAGCTCAAGCCAGGACTCCACACCGACTCCATCAAGCGCGGCGAGCAGAAGTGGTACGCCGTCAACCTGGACGCCAGGACCAGCGCATACTTCTCGGCCGTCGCGGCGCCCCCGCCCGGCACCAAGGTCGAGGACTACGGCGACAAGCTGACCCTCACCGTCCAGGACAGCGACGGCACGACCTGCGGTTCGGAAGCCCGGCCGTCCTTCAACGGCGGCGGCATGGCCTACCCGATCGCCGACTACGCCACCCGTCGCATCGGCGCCGACCGTACGGAGTGCCAGAAGGCCGGCCCGTACTACCTCGTGATCACCCGCGAGGGATCGGCAACCTCCGGCCCCGACACCTGGCCGCTGGAACTCAACTACCTCAACGAGCCCCCGCTTGAGGGCAACACCCCCGCCAAGCCGGGCAAGGGCCTCTGGAGCACCGCGACACCGGCGCCGCGTACGGACACCACCAAGCGCAGCGCCAAGGGCGGCACCGGCTTCAACGACGCGGGCTCGGTCGCCACGGGCGTCTGGAAGGACCGGATCAGGCCGGGCGAGACCCGCTTCTACCGTGTGCCGGTGGACTGGGGACAGCGGCTCAACCTGAGCGCCGAGCTGCCGAACGCGACGTCGGCCAAGGCCACCGGCTTCCTCCCCAGGGTGCTCGGCCTGAGCGTCCACAACCCGGCGCGCGGTGTGGTCGGCAACCCCAGCTTTGTCTCGTACACGGGGAAGCCGGCCGCCGCCAAGGAGTTCACCGCGCCCGTCGACTACGGCAACCGCTTTGACTCGACCGGTTCGGTCAACGCGATGCGGTTCGCGGGCTGGTACTACCTCGAGGTGAGCCTGCACCCCGATGCCGCGCAGTACTTCCCCGAGGCCGCGGAGCTCACCCTGCGGGTGGATGTCCGCGGCACCGCCAAGCCCGGGCCCGGCTACGCCGAGCCGACCCGCGTCTTCTCCGTCACGCCCGAGGACCGGGAGACGGCGGAGAAGGGCCAGTCCGCACAGGAGGCGTCGAAGAGCGGCACCTTGATGACGGTGGCCTACGCCGGGATCGGCACGGGTGTGGTGCTGCTGGTGGGACTGGGAGCGTGGACGCTGGTGGCGCGGCGGTCGGCGGCCGGTGCGGCGGCCACACCGGCCGGACCGGGTACGGCGGGCGGACCGGGGGGTCAGCCTTCGCTGCCGGAACAGTCGACGGACTCGACCCAACAGGCGCTGCAGAATCGCCAGTTCGGGCCGCCACAGGGCTGGTAGAGGGCCTGTGTGGGTCCGAGTGCCGTCCCGGCCCCACTGCCGGCCACCGGCCCCGTGGTGGGGCGTCAGGCGGCGATCAGCGCCCAGACACCGACCGCGATGCACAGCAACGCCACGATCAGCACCGGGACCGCGACCTTCGGGGGCGGTCCCGGCTTTCTGCGCGGGGCGGGGTACGCCATGGCCGGAACGGTGACGGAGATGCCCGCCGGGGGCTGTCCGGGGACCGGGAGCGGGCCCGCCGTGTACGGGCGGGTCGCGGACCGTTCCGGGTGGGCGGCGGCGGTCGGCTCGTACGCGGGCGCCGGCGGCGGGGGCGGCGTCGTCGGTATGCCGGACGAGGCGGGCGGCCCGGCCGGGGTGCCATGGCCGGTGGGCGTACCGCCGTGGTGGGGGAAGGCGCCGCCGTGGCCTGTGAGGCTTGCGCCGTGGCCGGTGGAGGGGGCGCCGTGGCCCGTGGGCGTGCTGCCGTGGCCCGTCGAGGTGCTGCCCGGCACCGCCCCCGGCATCGGGGTGGGCGTGGGCGTCGGGGCCGGTGTCGCCGGGGTGCTCGGCTCCGGCGGGGCGAGCTGGAAGCTGCCGGTGTCCGACATGGAGACCTGCCCGGTGGCCCCGGTGGCCCCGGTGCCTGCGGTGGCGCCGGCCGTCGCGGGTCCCGCGGTATTCCTGGGACGCAGCGGCCCGTCCGGCCCGAAGTCGGCCGGCAGCGGCCCTATATGGTCGAAGACCTCGACGATCTCTTCCTCGATCGTCGCGTCCGGCAGCAGCTCGACCGCCGACAGCATCGCCTTACGCGCCCCGGTGGCCGTCTTGAACCGCGCCTCCGGATCCGGGTGGACCAGGGACGCCAGCACCTGCCACAGCGGCTCCGGGACGCCCTCGGGCGCGTTCGGGATGCCGTGCTCGGAGAAGTGCCGGCTCATCGCCTCGCCGTCCGGCTTGGTGCCGGTGATCAGATAGAGCGCGACCAGACCGACCGCGAACAGATCGGCGGGGAAGTCCGGTTCGGCGCCCAGCAGCTGCTCCGGAGCGAAGTAACCGGGCGTGCCCACCACGTAGTTGGTCTCGGTGAGCCGTGGCTCGCCCTTGCGCATCGCGATGCCGAAGTCGGACAGCCGCAGATGCGGCCGTCCGGTGCCGGTGGCCTCCAGCAGGATGTTCGCGGGCTTGATGTCGCGGTGCACCACCCCCTCCGCGTGCACCGCGGTCAGCCCGGCCAGCAGCTGGTCCAGCAGCGTGCACACGAACCGCGGCGGCAGCGGGCCGTAATCCCCAATCAGATGCGCCAGCGAGCCGCCGTTCACCAGATCCATGGTGAACAGCACCTTGTCGTCGTCCGCGGCCCAGCTCGCCGGGGCCAGCACATGCGGATGGTCGATCCGCAGTGCCTGTTCGCGGACGAAGCGCAGCAGTGTGTGCGCGTCGCTCTGTTGCAGCACCTTGGCGGCAACGTAGCGGCGGCGCCGGGCGTCCCAGGCGCGCCAGACCGCGCCCACCCCGCCCCGTCCGATCGGGTCGATCAGCTCATACCGACCGGCGAAGATCTCACCCATTGCGCCCCGTCCGCCTTCTGAACTCGCAAGGTCCCCTGTGGCTAACTCTGGTGCGCCTCGTAATGGGCGACCGCGTCCGCGGTGCGACCGGCACCGTAGACCCGGAGGAACTCTGCCAGTTCGGGGTGAGCCGGGGCGAGGGTGTTCGCCGCATCGATGATGTCTCCGGCGTCGGCGACCGACCGCAGCAGCGACTGGATCTCCCGCACCACGCGCCGGACCGTGGTCGCCCCCGTCGACGACGTCTGCTGCGCGGTGTTGTTCAGCACCGAGCCGCCCGCCGTCTTCTTGATCTCCTCCATGCGGTCGGTGGCCTCGGCTGCGCTGACGCTGCCGTCGGCGACCTGGCCGGCCAGGTCCTGCAGCGCCTGCACCCGCTGCACCACGGCCGGGTTGCCTATCTTCGCGCGCTGCCCGCTCATCAGCTGGGACAGCATGGGGGCGGACAGACCGAGCACGCCGGCCAGCCGGGCCTGGTTCAGGCCGAGATCGTCGATGAGACGGCGGAACAGCGCACCCAGAGGCTCCCCGTACCAACTGCGCTGCAGCTCCCGGGCCCGCGCGGTGGCTTCCTGCTGTGCTGAGTCCATACCGTCTCCCCTGTCTCCCCGATCGCTTCGCTGCCGCGAATCTCGCGAAGCATCCTACGGAGAGCAACGGTGTGCGGCGATACCCGGTCGGGAAAGCGGCCGGACACCGGGTACCCTGGTCGGCGAAGGGGCCTTAGCTCAGTTGGTAGAGCGCTGTCTTTGCATGGCAGATGTCAGGGGTTCGACTCCCCTAGGCTCCACTCCCGAAAGCCCTTCCGATCGGCGTAACCGCTGGTCAGAAGGGCTTTTGAGTTTCTGACGGAGTGTTGGGGCATGTGCTCGGCGCCGTCGGCCGTACGCGACCGGGCCGGGCCCGCCGCCCCTCGCTGGGATGACGGGCCCGGCCCGGTGAGGTTTCCGCTGCTCCGCTGTCAGGCCGTGTTGCCGCCGCGTTCATCGGCCTCGGCCTGCTTGGCCTGGACGTCGGGGTCCAGCGAGGCGCCCTCGCTGCCGTCGACCGCGCTCAGCCGGCCGCGCTCGCTGACCTCGGTAGGAGCCGGCGGCTCGACCAGCCAGTCCGGGTTGGCCTGCTTGTCCCACCACTTCCAGGCGGCGATCGCACCGCCGGCCAGGATGCCCAGCACGGTGAGGCGCTTGGCGAGCTTGCCGCACTTGGCCCGCCGGCTGTGCTTCTTCTGGAGCTTGGCGATCTCGGCGGCCGTCACCTGGCCGCGGAGGGCGGCGAGCGCGGCGGTACCGCGGGCGAGGGCCTCGTCGCGCACCGGCTCGGCCGCGGCGCGGGCGTGGGTCACCGCGTGCTCCAGCCGCGGTGCCGTGTAGTCGGCCGCCTGGCGGGCCGCCTTACGGGTCCGGCAGGCAGCGCGGGTCGCCGCGGCGTCCACCTTGGGCGGCAGCGTGCCACGGGCGTGCTCGATACGTGGGTGCAGATGCGCGTCGTACTGCACACGTGCCTGATGAGCGGCCTCGGCCACCTTGGGAGCCGCTCGCGTGCGGGCCTCGTGAGCGAAGTGCGCGGCGGCTTCCTTGGCCGTACCGGCATACGGAGCCACCACCTCCGCGGCGTGCCGCACGCTGTCCTTGGCCGTATCGGTCGCGGCGCGCACGCTCTTCTTGCGGGTCACGGGATCCTCCTCCTCGGTGGCGTGTCCGGGGCTTGGGGGTTGGTCCCCCGTGTCTTCTCTGTCGCCTGTCCACCCGTTTGGAGATCATGCCCGCTCATGCGTCGCACGGCATGTGCGAGCGGGCATCCGGGTCATTGCGGACCTTCCGGAGTCTTGTTGACGACAATGCCACGATTTGCCGCTCCGGGCGCAGGAAATGCGCACGAAAACCGTCAAGAGGTGCGGTCGGGACGGCGCGCACATGCGGCGAGGAGGCCTTCGGAGGGCCGGTCCATGCGAGGATCAGGAACCGTCAGTGAAGACTTATGGAAGGTAGATCGTGGCTGAGCAGCTCTACGCCACCCTGAAGACGAACCAGGGCGACATCGAGATTCGGCTCCTGCCGAACCATGCACCGAAGACGGTCAAGAACTTCGTCGAGCTCGCCAACGGCGAGCGGGAGTGGACCCACCCGGCGACCGGCAAGAAGTCCACGGACCGGCTGTACGACGGCACGGTCTTCCACCGGGTGATCAGCGGTTTCATGATCCAGGGTGGCGACCCGCTGGGCAACGGCACCGGCGGCCCCGGCTACGAGTTCGGGGACGAGTTCCACCCCGACCTGGCCTTCAACAAGCCGTACCTGCTGGCCATGGCCAACGCCGGCCCGGGCACCAACGGCTCGCAGTTCTTCATCACCGTCGGGGCCACCGCGTGGCTGACCGGCAAGCACACCATCTTCGGTGAGGTCAGCAACGAGGCGAGCAAGAAGGTCGTCGACGCCATCGCCACCACCCAGACCAACCCGCGCACCGACCGTCCGCTCCAGGACGTCGTGATCGAGTCGGTGGCCATCGAGACCCGCTGACCCGCGTCGTGCGCCCCGGCCGGGTCCGGGGAACCATTGCGCCCCGCCCGGTCGTACATCAGGCGGGGCGCGACGCTCGTCCACGGGGCGAAGGCGGGCGGAAACGGCGAAGTGCTGACGCGCCGGACGGAGAAGGGGACGAGGGGACGGATGGACCAGGTGCCAGGCAGCCCGAAGGAGCCGCAGGACGCGCGGGGTGACGATGGCCTGCCGGGCTGCCACCGCCACCCGGATCGCTCCACCGGAATTCGCTGCACCCGCTGTGACCGGCCCATATGCCCGGAGTGCATGGTCAGCGCCTCGGTCGGCTTCCAGTGCCCGGACTGCGTACGCAGCGGTGGCGGCACCGGTCATGCGCCGCAGGCCGCCGCGCCGCGCACGATCGCGGGCGGCACGATTGCCGCCGATCCGCGGCTGATCACCAAGATCCTGCTGGGCATCAACGCCGCCGTGTTCGTCGCCGTGCTGGCGACCGGCGGCGACATGAGCCCACTGGCCAGCCGGCTCGAACTACTCGGGCTCGCCGCCGACCCGAGCCGGTTTCAGCTCGTCGGTGTCGCCGAGGGCGAGTGGTACCGCCTGCTGACCTCGATGTTCCTGCACCAGGCGATCGCGCACTTCGCGTTCAACATGCTCTCGCTGTGGTGGCTGGGACCGCCGCTGGAGGCGGCGCTCGGCCGGCTGCGGTTCATCGCGCTCTACCTGCTCGCCGGTCTGGGCGGCAGCGCCCTGTCGTATCTCCTCGCCGCGCAGAACCAGCCCTCGCTGGGTGCGTCCGGCGCGATCTTCGGGCTGCTCGGCGCGACGGCGGTGCTCCTGCGGCGGCTGAATTACGACATGAAGCCGGTGCTGATCCTGCTCGGCCTCAACCTGGCCTTCACGTTCCTGTGGCCGCACATCGCCTGGCAGGCCCATGTCGGCGGCCTGGTGGTGGGCGCCGCGGTGGCGTTCGGGATGGTGCATGCGCCGCGTGACCGGCGGACGCTGGTGCACAGCGCGACCTGTGTGGTGGCGCTGCTGGCGATCATCGCGGTGGTGTGGGTACGGACCCTTCAGCTGGTGGGCTGAGGGTCCGTACCGTCACGTTGTCCACAGTGCGTGGCCGATCTTGTGCATGCTGTGCGGAACTCTCGTTCCGGTCCGCTCCGACCTGCGTTTCCCCAGTAAGGAAAGGGGGAGCAGGAGGCCGGAAGAGGGTGCCGCCGATCACACCGGCGTCAACCTCCGGAGGGTTATCCACAGATCTTCTGAAGTTTTCCCCGGCTGTGGATAACCGTGTGGATGGCCTTGGGCAGGGCTTGCGCTACTTCCACTGGGTGGATACGCCGAAGCCCACCGCGATGAAGCCGAAGCCGCACACGATGTTCCAGTTGCCCATGGCCGCGATCGGCAGATCGCCCTCGGACACGTAGAACATCACGATCCACACCAGCCCGATCAGGAACATCGCCAACATCAGTGGCGCCACCCAACCGCGGCCTGAGCTCATCTTCAGGTTGGTGGTCTTCGCCGGCGGCGGCGTGAAGTCGTCCTTCTTGCGGATCCGTGACTTCGGCACGAGGAACTCTCCTGTCGATGCGCTGCTCCCCCGCTCTCGGCTTCGCTCGAGCGGGCGGTGCCCCATCCGCGGGGGAGGTACGAGATGTGCGCCTGGGCGCGGATGCGGTGGGGAGCGGATTCCTTTCCCGGGCGTCCGTTAGCGTAGTGCTTCCGTGGCGCCGTAAGGAGTAAGGGTACGTTGAGCAATTCCGCTGACTCCCCCGACCGCCCCACCCGATCCCGCCTGCGGCCCGTACGGCTCCTCACTCTGGTCGTGTTCGCGCTCGCCGGGCTGCTCTTCTGGCTGAGCTTCGACACCGCGCGTGGCACGAATCTGCGCTCGGACGACTCGATGCTGCGGCTGTCCGACCTCATCCAGGAACGCAGCCACAAAAACGGTGCCCAAGACGACCGTAACGCCACTCTCCGGGAAGAGGTCGACGCTCTCGCGCAGCGCGACAACGGCAGCTCCCGGGCCGAGGACGCCAAGCTCAAGGCGCTGGAGAAGAACGCCGGCACCAAGCCGCTGAAGGGCCAGGGCGTGACGGTCACGCTCACCGACGCCCCGCCGAACGCCACCGCCAAGATCCCCGGGGTGCCCGAGCCCCAGCCCAACGACCTGGTCATCCACCAGCAGGACCTGCAGGCCGTGGTGAACGCCCTGTGGCACGGCGGCGCCAAGGGCATCAAGGTCATGGACCAGCGGCTGATCTCCACCAGCGCGGTGCGCTGTGTCGGCAACACCCTGATCCTCCAGGGCCGGGTCTACTCCCCGCCGTACAAGGTCACCGCCGTCGGCAACCGCGAGGCCCTCACCAACGCGCTGACCGCTGCCCCGGCCATCCAGAACTATCTCCAGTACGTGAACGCCTACGGCCTGGGCTGGAAGGTCGACCAGCACGAGGCGGTGACTCTTCCCGGCTACTCCGGCACAGTGGAACTCCACTACGCACATCCTGTGAAGCCGTAGCCCGCACGCCGCGGGCGCCGGGGAGGGACGGGGCCGGATGACGCTGCGGGGCCGGACGACGGTGCGGTGGATCGTACGGACGCTCAGCGAGATCTGCGTCACCGTCGGCGCACTGATCGTGCTCTTCGTGGCCTACGTCCTCTTCTGGACCGGCGTACGGGCCGACAGCGCCATGGATGGCGAGATCGGCAGGCTCCAACACCAGTGGGCCACGGGCCCGGTCACCGCCCCCGACAGCACACCGGCCCCCGACGGCGACTCCGCCCCGGCCGAGCGGCCCCGCCGCTACACCCCGGGCGCTTCCTTCGCCGTCATGTACATCCCGCGCCTGGGCAGCGACTGGACCAAGCCCGTCCTGGAAGGCACCGCGACCGATGTCCTCAAGCGCGGCCTCGGCCATTACGCCCGCACCGCCCGCCTCGGCGAGACCGGCAACTTCTCCGTCGCCGGTCACCGCCGCACCTATGGCGACCCCTTCAAGGACTTCCCGCGGCTGCGCCCCGGCGACGCCGTGGTGCTGACCGACGGCACGACCTGGTTCACCTACCGCATCGACAACCGGCCCTATACGACGCTGCCCGGTGACATCGGGGTGATCGACCCCGTACCGCGGAAGTCCGGATTCAACGGCCCCGGGCGCTATCTCACGCTGACCACCTGCGAGCCGGAATGGGGCCACAGCCACCGGCTGATCGCCTGGGCACACCTCGATTCCACCCAACCCGTGGCACAGGGAAGGCCATCGGCTTTGACCGGCTGACCCACCTGGGCCCGCCCTCGCCCCTTACTCTGGTGTCGCAATCGACATCGTCATCGGCATCGGCAAGGGGACAGCGACAGCATGTACGGCTGGATCTGGCGGCATCTGCCGGGCAACACATGGGTGAAAGCGCTGATTTCCCTGGTGCTCGTCCTGGCGGTCGTCTTCGTACTCTTCCAGTACGTCTTTCCGTGGGCGGAGCCGCTGCTCCCCTTCAATGACGTCACTGTCGATGAAGGGATGGCCGCCCGATGACCGCACGGATTCTCGTCGTCGACAACTACGACAGCTTCGTCTTCAACCTCGTCCAGTACCTCTACCAACTCGGCGCCGAATGTGAGGTGCTGCGCAACGACGAGGTCGAGCCGCGGCATGCCCAGGACGGCTTCGACGGGGTGCTGCTGTCGCCCGGACCCGGCACACCCGAGCAGGCCGGCGTCTGCGTCGACATGGTCCGGCACTGCGCGGACACCGGCGTCCCGGTCTTCGGCGTCTGCCTGGGCATGCAGTCGATGGCGGTCGCGTACGGCGGCGTGGTGGACCGCGCCCCCGAGCTGCTGCACGGCAAGACCTCGCCGGTCCACCACGAGGACGTCGGCGTCTTCTCCGGGCTGCCGTCCCCCTTCACCGCCACCCGCTATCACTCCCTGGCGGTCGAGCCGGACACCGTCCCCGACGAACTGATCGTCACGTCCTGGACGGAGGCCGAGGACGTCCCCGGCGGACGGATCGTCATGGGCCTGCGGCACCGCGAACTCCTCGTCGAGGGCGTCCAGTTCCACCCCGAGTCGGTCCTGACGGAGTGGGGCCACCGGATGCTGGCCAACTGGCTCGTCGAATGCGGCGACAAGGGGGCAGTGGAGCGCTCCACGGGGCTGGCCCCGGTGGTCGGCAAGGCCGGCGGGTGACCGCTCTGCGCCCCGAACGTGAAGGGAGAGCCTACGAGCCGGACGAGCCGGAGCGGTCCTACGCTCCGCAGGACCCGTACGTGCAGCCCGATGCGTTCGAGGCGGCGGTGGAGCAGCTGGCCGACCCGCTGACCGATCCGCTGCCGGGCCAGGTGCCACCGGCACCCGCGCCCGCGCCGGATCCCTACGGGCAGCCGGGCCGCGGTCGCCGGCGGGGCAAACCGGCTCAGGAGGGCGGGAGACAGGGCTCACCGTGGTTCCGCCCGCATCTGGAGCCCGAAGAGCAGTCCCGGCCGGGCCGGCAGTCCTACGGCTCTCAGACGGCCGCCTACGGCCAGGCACACGGCTCCGGCCCCGCTCCCCACCCCGCCACCGCCGATCCGATATCTCAGCGCGGTACCGCCCCGGAGACACCGGCGTCGCCCGCCCCCACCCCCGCTCCGCGGGTGAGCCCGACTCCGGCCGTGAGCCCCGCTCCGGCAGCGGCCACGGGCCCCGCGTCGTGGCGGGACGACGAGACCATGGCGCTGCGGCAGGCCGAGAAGCGCGACGGGGACAGCGTTTCACGTGAAACCGAGGCGACGGTTTCACGTGAAACCGCGGCAGTGGACCCGGCGCCCGGAGGCCGAGCGGCCCGGCGCAAGGCTGCTCAGGAGGCCGCCAAGCGGGGCGGCAGGCGTGGACGCCACAGTGGCGCCGCCGCGACGGCCGCCGCTGCCACCGTCTCCGAACCGGCGCCCGCCCCCATGTCCCGGCTGGAGGCCCGGCAGGCCGCACGAGCCGCCAAGGACAGCCCCAGCCTGATCGCCAGCCGCGCGCTGGGCGAGGCCTTCATCACCCTCGGCGTGCTGATGCTGCTGTTCGTCACCTATCAGCTCTGGTGGACGAACGTGATGGCGGAACAGGAGGCGGGCGGTGCCGCCAACAATCTGCAGAGCGAATGGGACAAGGGCGGCGGCGAGAAGAAGAATCTCGCGGACGGCGAGCGCTTCGGGATCATGTATATCCCCAAGCTGGATGTGAAGGCGCCGATAGCCGAGGGGATCGACAAGCACAAAGTGCTGGACCACGGCATGATCGGTCACTACGACAAGAACAGCGGGATCAAGACGGCGATGCCCTGGGACAAGAAGGGCAACTTCGCGGTGGCGGCCCATCGCAACACTCATGGTGAGCCGTTCCGCTACGTCAACCGTCTCACCAAGGGCGACAAGATCATCGTTGAGACGAAGAGCTCGTACTACACGTACGAGATGGAGAGCATCCTCCCGCAGACGTCTCCGAGCAACACCAGCGTGATCGGTCCGGTGCCGCCCGGCTCGGGATTCACCGGCCCCGGCCGCTACATCACCCTGACGACCTGCACCCCGGAGTTCACCAGTACCTTTCGGATGATCGTCTGGGGCAAGATGGTCGACGAGCGGCCGCGGAGCAAGGGCAAACCGGATGCGCTCGCCGGCTGAGCAAACATAAGAGGGGTGCTACGCGGTGACTGCCACCGGAAACGACGAGGCATGCGACCGGTCCGCGCCGCCACTCAAGCCGCGCCGTGTGCGCCGGGCCATCGCCTCCACCGTCAGCGTCATCGGGGAGCTGCTGATCACGGTCGGGCTGATCCTGGGCCTCTTCGTCGCCTACTCGCTGTGGTGGACCAACGTCCTCGCCGACCGCGAAGCGCACAAGCAGGGTGACCAGGTGCGTCAGCACTGGGCGAGCAGCGGGCCCAAGGGGCCGGGGGAGCTGGACACCAAGGACGGCATCGGCTTTCTGCACGTCCCGGCGATGAACAACGGCGAAGTGCTGGTCGAGAAGGGCACCGACGCCGACATCCTCAACGAGGGCGTGGCCGGCTACTACACCAAGCCGGTCAAGTCGGGGCTGCCCAAGGACAAGAAGGGCAACTTCACGCTCGCCGCCCACCGCGACGGCCACGGCGCGAAGTTCCACAACATCGACAAGCTCAAGGACGGCGACCCGATCGTCTTCGAGACCAAGGACACCTGGTACGTCTACAAGGTCTTCGCGACCCTGCCCGAGACCTCGAAGTACAACGTGGACGTCCTCGACGACATCCCCAAGGAATCCGGCAAGCGCAAGGCGGGCCGCTACATCACCCTCACGACCTGCACCCCGGTCTACACCTCGAACTACCGCTACGTCGTCTGGGGCGAGCTGGAGCGCACCGAAAAGGTCGACGCGGACCGCACACCCCCGAAGGAACTCCGCTAGCGGACAGCAGGAAGCCCCGGCGCCCTTGGAGGGCTGCCGGGGCTTCCTGCTTGCCTCGCCGAAGCGACCGCTGCTCTGCTAGCCGAACGGTCCGCCGATGAAGCCGCCGCCGTCGTCGCCCCCGTTGCCGCCATTGCCGTTGCCGCCGCCACCGATGGTGGTCAGCGTCACGGTGGTGGTCTTGGGGTCGGACGGTGTCTGCGGCTGCGGGTCCTGGGCGGCCACGCGGGCGTTGTCGTCCTGCGAGCCGCCGGCGAACTGGATGTTGGTGAAGCCGGCCTGCTGCAGCGCCTTCTTCGCCTCCTTCACCGTCTGGCCGACGACACTCGGAACCGGTGTCTGGGCCCCCGCCTTACCGACCGTGAGGGTCACAGTGGAACCCTCCTTGGCCGGGGTGTTGCCATCGGGGCTCTGGCTGAGCACCTTGCCGACCTGGTTCGGGTCGGTGACTTCCTGTTCGGTCTTGCTGACCTCGAAGCCCAGGTCGTCCAGCTGCTTCTTGGCCGTCTCGAAGTCCTGTCCCGTGACGGGCGGGACGTTCCGCTTGGGCGACTCCTGGGCGACGGTGAGGACGATCACTGTGCTCTTGGGCGCCTCGCTCTGGCCTGCGGGGTTCTGCTTGAGCACGATGCCCGGCGTCCGGTCGGACTCCTCAGGGACCTTCTTGACGTTCTTGAAGCCCTTGCGTTCGAGGCGGTCACGAGCACTTTCGAACGCGAGGTCCTCCACGTCCGGAACGGTGACCTTGACGGCGCCCGTGCACATGGTCACGTCGACCGTGTCATTCTTGTCGATCGTCTTGCCGGCCTCCGGGGACTGCTCGGTGACCTGGCCCTTCTTGACGTTGTCGCAGGCCTTGCGACCGGCCTCGGAGACCTTGAAGCCGCCGTTCCGTCCGGAGTCCTTCGCTTCGGCGCGGGTCTTGCCGACGAGGTCGGGCACCGACACCTTGCCGTCAGTATTGCTGCTGGTGAACATCGCCTTGCCGATGAAGATCGCACCGACCAGGACGAGGACGGCCGCAAGCACCAGCAGGATCGTCGAGGTGTTGCTCTTCTTCTGGCCGCCGCCGCGGCGGCGGTCGCCGCGGTCGTCGTAGCCGTAGCCCCCGTCGTCCGCGTTCATCGGCGGAAGCATGGAGGTCTGGCCGGCCGGATCCTGCGGACGCAGCATGGTGGTCGGCTGGTCCTGGTCGTAGCCGGCCGCGCCCATGGCGGAGGCCGCCGCGACCGGCTGGCCGTCCAGCGCCGCCTCGATGTCGGCACGCATCTCGTCGGCCGACTGATAGCGGTAGTCCGGGTCCTTGACCAGCGCCTTCAGGACGATGGCGTCCATCTCCGGCGTGATCTCGGGGTCGAAGTTGCTCGGCTTCTGCGGCTCCTCGCGGACATGCTGATAGGCCACCGCGACCGGTGAGTCACCGACGAACGGCGGCCGTACCGTGAGCAGCTCGTAGAGCAGACAGCCGGTGGAGTACAGGTCGGAGCGGGCGTCGACCTGCTCGCCCTTGGCCTGCTCGGGCGAGAGGTACTGGGCCGTGCCGATGACCGCCGCGGTCTGCGTCATCGTCATCCCGGCATCGCCCATGGCGCGGGCGATGCCGAAGTCCATGACCTTGACCTGGCCGGTGCGCGTCAGCATGACGTTGGCCGGTTTGATGTCGCGGTGGACGATGCCGGCCCGGTGGGAGTACTCCAGCGCCTGGAGGACACCGGTGGTCATCTCCAGCGAGCGCTCGGGCAGCAGCTTTCTTCCGGAGTGCAGCAGCTCACGGAGCGTGGAGCCGTCGACGTACTCCATGACGATGTACGGGATCGAGACACCGTCGACGTAGTCCTCGCCGGTGTCGTAGACCGCGACGATCGACGGATGGTTCAGCGAGGCGGCCGACTGGGCCTCACGGCGGAACCGGGCCTGGAAGGACGGGTCACGGGCGAGGTCCACCCGCAGCGTCTTCACAGCTACGGTGCGGCCCAGGCGGGTGTCATGCGCGAGGTACACCTCGGCCATGCCACCGCGGCCGAGCACCGAGCCCAGCTCGTACCGGCCGCCGAGGCGACGCGGCTCTTCCATAAGCTTCTCCAGCCCTCTCCGTCAGTCCCGACCGCACCGGTGTGTGGTCCGGCGGTGTGCTGTCCGGGCATACCGTACCCGCCACGCCGTACCGGACCGGGCCGGAGCCGCAACCTGATACGTGACCGGTATTGGCATGATCTGAGTCACTTTTCGCCTTCGAGTACCGCCTGCATGACGTGCTTCGCGACCGGAGCTGCGAGCTTGCCACCGGCGATGTCATCGCGGAGCGTGTCGGATCCCTCAATGACGACAGCGACCGCGACGGGGGTGCCCTTGTCGGTCTTCGCGTAGGAGATGAACCAGGCGTACGGATTGTCCTTGTTGTTCTCGCCGTGCTGTGCGGTACCGGTCTTACCGCCGACTGTGACGTTCGGGATCTGGGCGTTGGTTCCCGTACCCGACTTGACCACGGTCTCCATCATGCTCTGGATCTTCTGCGCGTTCTCCGGGCTGAGCGGCTGGCTCATCTCCTGCGGAGTGTGCTGCTGGACCACGTTGAGGTTCGTCGCGACCAGCCGGTCGACCATGTACGGCTTCATCAGCTTGCCGTGGTTGGCGACCGCCGAGGCGACCATGGCCATCTGCAGCGGCGTGGCGCGGTTGGAGGCCTGGCCGATGCCGGCCATCGCGTTCTGCGGCCGGTTGTCCTCGGGGAAGATGCTCTCCGAGGCGCGGACCGGGGTGTTGATTCCCGGGTCGTTGAAGCCGAACTTCTCCGCCTCGGCCTTCATCTTCTTGTTGCCGAGGTCGGCGCTGATCTTGCCGAACACGGTGTTGCAGGACACCCGCAGCGCCTCGCGCAGGGTGGCGTTCTTGCAGGGGATGTTGCCCTCGTTCTTCAGCTCGATGCCCGAGGTGTCGGGGAGCGTGTAGGGCAGCGGGGACCGGGTGCTGGAGTCGACGTCGTTGTAGAGGCCGTTCTCCAGGGCCGCCGCGGCCGTGACGACCTTGAAGGTCGAGCCGGGCGGGTAGGTCTGGCGCAGCGCCCGGTTGAGCATCGGCTCGTCGGGGTTGTTCTTCTTCTGCAGCGCGTTGTACGCCTCGGCGTCCTTGTTGCTCATCCCGGCGAAGGTGGACGGGTCGTAGGACGGGGTGCTGGCCAGGGCCAGGATCGCGCCGGTCTCCGGGTTGATCGCGGCGACCGCGCCCTTCTGCTTGCCGAGCCCGTCGAAGGCCGCCTTCTGGGCCTTGGCGTCGAGGGTGGTCACCACGTTGCCGCCCTTCTGCTTGCTGCCGGTGAACATGTCGACCGTGCGGCTGAAGAAGAGCCTGTCGTCGGTGCCGGTGAGAATGCCGTCGTTGAGCTTCTCGAGCTGGTTGGCGTCGAAGGCCTGCGAGGCGTAGCCGGTGACCGGCGCCCACATCTTGCCGTTCTTGTACGTCCGCTTGTACTTGAAGTCGCCGCTGTCCGTGGTCGAGGAGCCGGTGATGGCCTTGCCGTCCACGATGATGTTGCCGCGCGGGGTGCTGTAGCGCTCGATGGCGACCCGGCGGTTGTGCGGGTCGTTCTTGAGCTCGTCACCCTGGACGAACTGCACCCAGTTGACGCGGACCAGCAGGGCGAGGACGAGCAGGCCGCAGAAGATCGCGACCCGGCGCAGGGGCTTGTTCACGGACGGACCACCTGGGTCATCTCGGCGTCGGTGGAGGGAGCGGGGGCCGGCGCCGGGCGGCGCGCGGTGTCGCTGATCCGGAGCAGGATCGCGATCAGCGCCCAGTTGGCGATCACGGACGAGCCACCCTGGGCGAGGAACGGCATCGTCATACCCGTCAGCGGGATCAGGCCCGTCACACCACCGGCGACGACGAAGACCTGCAGGGCGAAGGCGCCGGACAGGCCGATCGCCAGCAGCTTGCCGAACGGGTCGCGGGCCGCCAGCGCCGTACGGATACCGCGCTCGATCAGCAGGCCGTACAGCATCAGGATGGCCATCAGGCCGGCCAGCCCGATCTCCTCACCGACCGTGGCGAGAATGTAGTCACTCTTCGGCGCGATGCCCAGGATGAGGCGGGAGTAGCCCTGTCCCAGACCGGAGCCGAGGATGCCGCCGGACCCGAAGGAGTACATGGCCTGGGCGGTCTCGGTGACACCGCCGTTGACCAGCTCCAGCGGGTTGAGCCAGTTGTGCACACGCGTCTGGACGTGGGACTCGAACGTCGCCACCGCGACCGCGCCGCCCGCGCTGAGCAGCAGACCGAACACGATCCAGCTGGTCCGCTCGGTCGCCACGTACAGCATCACGACGAACAGGCCGAAGAACAGCAGCGAGGTACCCAGGTCGGTCTCGAAGACCAGGATCATCAGGCTCAGCGCCCAGATGACGAGGATCGGGCCGAGGTCGCGGCCGCGGGGGAGGTACAGGCCCATGAAGCGGCGGCTGGCCAGGGCCAGCGCGTCCCGCTTCACCATCAGATAGCCGGCGAAGAAGATCGCGATGATGATCTTCGCGAACTCACCGGGCTGCAGCGAGCCGAGACCCGGAATCGTGATCCAGATCTTTGCGCCGTTCACACCGGGGAAGAACACCGGGGCGACCAGCAGCACCAGCGCGACCACCATCGAGATGTAGGTGTAGCGCTGCAGGACGCGGTGGTCCTTGAGGAAGATCAGGATGCCGAGGAAGAGGGCGACGCCGAAGGTCGACCACATCAGCTGGTTGGGAGCCATCGCCTTGCCCAGCGAGGGCTCCTGGTCCAGCCGCCAGATGAAGATCAGACCCAGGCCGTTGAGCAGGGTGCCGATGGGCAGCATCAGCGGATCCGCGTACGGCGCCCACTTGCGGACGACGAGATGCGCGACGCCCGCCAGCAGGCCGAGCCCGAGGCTGTAGCCCAGCACGCCGGCCGGCACCGAACCGTCCTTCGCCAGACCGACGTTGACGTACGCGAACACCGGAATCAGCACCGCGAAGATGAGCATCGCCAGCTCGGTGTTGCGGCGGCTCGGGGCTCCGATGGTGCCGATGGTGGTGGTGTTGGTGGTGCTGCTCATGAGATCTACGGCCCCCTACGCCCTCACTGCTGGGTGCTGCAATTCTTTTCCAGCTTCTGCTGCTCCTGGGAAGGGGCCTGGCTGGGAGTGGCCTTGGGAGACGGAGACGTGGTCGCCGCCAGTGCGCCGGCGGTGCCGGTGCCGCTGTTCTTGCCGGTGCTGCCGGGCTTGGCGCTCGGCGTACCGGACGGTGAAGCTGACGGAGAGCCGGGCTTGCTCGGTGTGCCCGTCTGGCCGTGGCCCGGGTGACGCGCCGCGTCACGCTCGGCGGCCTCCCGCTGCTCCTTGGTACGGCAGGCATTGGCCTGCTTACTCAATTCGGTGACCTTTTCTCCCGCCTGAGTGCGGCTGTCGACCGCGATCGTCTCCTTGACCTGATTCCGCTGGTACTGCGGCAGGTACTTGAGTTCGATCTCGGGGTGGTCCTCGTCCACGCCATTGAGCCTGATCCACGCGAGGTCCTGGCTGATGCCCCGGTAGAGCGCGACGTGGTCGTCCTTGGCACCGACGAAGTACTGGGTCTGCGTCCAGTTGTAGCCCGCGTAGCAGCCGCCGCCCACGACGGCCAGCGCCAGCGCGATGAGCAGTGACCGCTTGAGCCACCGCCCGCGCCGCCGCGGCTTGACGAAGTCCTCGTCCATGAACGCGCCGAACGAGCCCTGCGGCGGTCCGCCGACCTCCGGGTCACCGCTGCCGGGCGGTCCGAAGGCACCGGGGGCGCCCGGGTTCGGTCCGCCGGGCCGGCCGAGTTCGGCGGCCCGGGCGGCGGGGGTCTGCAGCGTGCTCGGGTCGCTGAGCTGGTGCTGGTTCTCCGCGACGGCGCCGACGATGACCGGGGTGTCGTTGAGCTGCCCGGCCATCGTTTCGTTGCCGTCCACGTCCAGGACGTCGGCGACGATGCAGGTGATGTTGTCGGGTCCGCCGCCGCGCAGAGCGAGCTGGATCAGCTCCTGCACCGTCTCGTGCGGCCCGTGGTAGCTGGCGAGGGTCTCCTCCAGCGTCTGGTGGCTGACCACCCCGGACAGCCCGTCCGAGCAGATCAGATACCGGTCGCCGGCGCGCACCTCGCGGATCGACAGATCGGGCTCGACATGATCGCCGCTGCCCAGCGCCCGCATCAGCAGCGACCGCTGCGGATGGGTGGTGGCTTCCTCTTCGGTGATCCGGCCCTCGTCGACCAGCCGCTGCACCCAGGTGTGGTCCTGGGTGATCTGGGTCAGGGCGCCGTCGCGCAGCAGGTACGCACGCGAGTCGCCGACGTGGACGAGCCCGAGTCGCTGCCCGGTCCACAGCAGGGCGGTCAGGGTCGTGCCCATGCCCTCCAGCTGGGGGTCCTCTTCGACCATCACCCGCAGCTGGTCATTGGCGCGCGTGACGGCCGTGCCCAGGGAGGTGAGGAGGTCGGAGCCCGGGACGTCGTCGTCGAGCTGGACGAGTGTGGAGATCACCTCGGAGGAGGCGACCTCACCGGCGGCCTGGCCGCCCATGCCGTCGGCGATGGCGAGCAGCCGTGGCCCGGCGTAGCCGGAGTCCTCGTTGCCCTCGCGGATCATGCCCTTGTGCGATCCGGCGGCGAAGCGCAGTGACAGACTCATGCGCACCTCACCCGTCGGCTCGGGGTACAGCCGGTCTCTTCGAGCCACACTGCCCACCCTCCGGTCGGGAGCACGCCCGGGTCCGCCGAGTGGACCGCCGCGGCTCGCTCGCTCCGCTCGCTCATTGTCGTACTACTTCCGCAGCTCGATGACGGTCTTGCCGATGCGGATCGGGGCTCCCAGCGGAATCGGTGTCGGGGTCGTCAGTCGGGTCCGGTCCAGGTACGTGCCGTTGGTGGAACCGAGGTCCTCGACGATCCACTGGCCGTCACGGTCCGGGTAGATCCTGGCATGCCTGCTGGACGCGTAGTCGTCGTCCAGCACGATCGTGGAGTCGTGCGCACGGCCCAGGGAGATGGTCTGGCCTTGGAGGGCGACGGTGGTGCCGGTCAGCGAGCCCTCGGAGACCACGAGCTTCGTGGGGGCTCCTCGGCGCTGCCGGTTGTTGTTGCCGCGTCCGCCTTCCTGGCGGCGCTGTTGTTGCGGTGGCGCGGCAGCCTGCCGCTGCGCACGCGGTTCCTGTCCGCCGCGACGGGCGGCACCGCGCTGTGTGACGCGCGTGCCGAACAGATCGCTGCGGATGACCTGAACGGCCACGATGACGAACAGCCACAGTACGGCGAGGAAACCCAACCGCATGACCGTGAGGGTCAGCTCTGACATTGCCCCCGCTTCACCCTTCGGCTTGCCGGTAAACGATGGTGGTACTGCCCACGACAATCCGCGAGCCGTCGCGGAGATTAGCGCGAGTGGTGTGCTGCCCGTCTACCACGATGCCGTTCGTGGAACCCAGATCCTGGATCATGGGGGGCGTTCCGACCCGGATCTCACAATGACGCCGGGAGACACCCGGGTCGTCGATCCGTACGTCAGCGTCGGTGCTGCGGCCCAGCACGAGCGTGGGGCGGGAGATCTGATGGCGGGTGCCGTTGATCTCGATCCAGCGCCTGGTTTGTGCCTGGGGCTGCGGTCCTGCACCGGGCGGTGCCGTACGGGGTACGGACTGTGCGCCGCCGGGAGGCGGGGACGAAGGCATGGGGGGCGGGCTCACATGGCCGCCGCCGGGCTGGCCGCCGCGAGGCATCGCGGCGGAGCGGCGGTCGGCAGCGGGGCCCGGCTGGTCCTGGGACGAGCTGGAGGCGAGCGTGCGGCTGCGCACGCGGTACAGGCCGGTGTCGAGATCGTCGGCCTTCTCCAGATGGACCTTGATCGAGCCCATGAAGGTGTACCGCTGCTGCTTGGCGTAGTCGCGGACCATGCTGGAGAGCTCGTCGCCGAGCTGCCCGCTGTAGGGGCTCAGCCGCTCGTAGTCGGGGGTGCTCAGCTCGACGATGAAGTCGTTGGGGACGACCGTGCGGTCGCGGTTCCAGATGGTGGCGTTGTTGTCGCACTCGCGCTGCAGCGCGCCGGCGATCTCAACGGGCTGCACCTCGGACTTGAACACCTTGGCGAAGGTGCCGTTGACGAGACCTTCGAGCCGCTGCTCGAAACGCTTCAGTACTCCCACGGGGCACCTCCTTCCTCAGTCTTCGTCGGGGTCGTCCTGATCGAGTCGTCCTGATACTGCTTACTGATCGTATCCACGCGTCGGGAAATCGGCTGGTTCCCCTTTCCCGCCTTGAGGACGAGTGTCGCCCCTCACAGGGTTGCCCGGTGCTTGCTTGCTCCTTGCCCACTGCTCGTGCACTGCGATCGTAGATGTGCCCCGCAAACAGTGTCCCGCAACCGCCGACCACTCCGGGCGGGCGGGTGCCGGAGTCGGACATGGCGCGGGGTCGGGCGCCCCGGCCGGCCCGGGTGGCCCTCACTCTGTTTGCAGCTACCGCGAGTGTGAACCCTCTGGGCAGCGCTCCGCGAATGCCCGGGGTGAGGCGGGGTGCCGCCCGGGTTGCCGCAGGGCGGGGACCGGGGGAAAGGCGTGTGAAGGCACCCCCGACAGCGTGCTAGTGTTCTGGATGTCGGCAGGCGCTCGCACAAGACCCGGACGGAACAGCCCGGATCACGTGAGAGAATCAACCGGCAGCACCCATGCGCGGGTGGCGGAATAGGCAGACGCGCTGGATTCAGGTTCCAGTGCCCGAAAGGGCGTGGGGGTTCAACTCCCCCCTCGCGCACAGATGAGACCCCCGGTCTCCGGAGAAATCCGGAGACCGGGGGTCTTTCGTTGTCTTCATCACGTTGTTGGGTACGTCACGGACGCGGTGAGGGACGCCCTCACGGGCAGGTCTCGGCCGGCCCGTTGAGGCCTACCTCACATCCGCGCCCGCCGCCGCCCTCGCCGTGGCCGCTTCCGCCCCGCCGTGGCCTCCGTCACCCGGCGATCTCCGTGACGACCGTACGGAACGCGCGGACCCGGGCGGTTTCCCGGGCGGTGTGGTGGACCAGCCCCAGGACCGAACCCGGCAGGCCGGTGACGGGGACGAAGACGAGGTCGCGGCGGCCGTGGTAGTCGGCGGTGGGGCGGCACAGCAGCATGCCGCCGCGGCCGGCCGCGGCGAGGGTGAGGCCCTCCTGCAGCGTGCTGACGCCGGGCCCCGCGGAGATCGGACGGCCCTGCGGCGTGGCGGCCGGGGCGTGGGCCGTGCGCCAGTAGGCCGGCGCCGGGCCGGCCGGGGAGACCAGCGGGACGGTGGCGAGATCCTCGGCGCCGATCGAGGCGCGGGACGCCAGCGGATGCCGTACGGAGACGGCGAGGGTCTGCTGCTGGGCCGGGAAGACGGGGCCGAGGGTGAGATCGGGCTCGGCGACGGGCAGGAGCGTCACGGCGGCGTCGACCGCGCCGCCGCGCAGCGCGCCGAAGGGATCGCACAGCGGGATCTCGACGATCTCGGTGGCGCAGCCCGGGTGACGGCGGTGGAAGACGTCGATGGCCCGCATGATGCGGTCGTCCGCGGTGCCCTGGAATCCGATCGTCAGGCGGCCCTCGATCCCGCGGGCGGCGCTGCGGGCGCTCTCGACGGTGGTGCGCAGCGCGTCGTAGGCGGGGCGCAGCGACGTACGGAACTCCTCGCCGAGCGGGGTGAGGCGGACCCGCCGGCTGGTGCGGTCCACTAGGCGGGCGCCGATCCGCGACTCCAGGGCGCGCAGCAGCTGGCTGACGCGGCTCTGCGAGACATACAGCCGCTCACCGGTGCGGCCGAAATGCAGCTCCTCGGAGAGGACGAGGAAGCATTCCAGCTCGCGGAGTTCGAGGCCGGGGGCGGGCAGGCCGGCGGTCGCGGCGGGCGGGCCGCTCATGGGGCTCCTCCGGGGATCGGGCGGTGGTCTGCGCGGTGGATCGATGAGTCCTGCTCATAGAAGGGTGAGAAGTGGGCCGTTGTTCCCCCGGCGGTGCGGGCGTTGGCTGGGGGCATGACGAACATCGAGGGCGGGGCGGCGGCCCGTGGCGCCGAAGTGGCCGCGCGAGCAGCGGAGTCGGGGCGGAAGCGGGGCGGTGGCCTGCCGGCGGTCGGGGCGCTGGCCGCGGCGACGTTCACGGTGGTGACGTCGGAGATGCTGCCGGTGGGGCTGTTGACCCCGATCGGCCGGGAGTTGCGGATCTCGGCCGGTACGGCGGGGCTGACGCTGACGGTTACGGGCCTGGTCGCGGCGGTGTCGGCGCCCTTGCTGACGATGCTGGTGGGGCGGCGGGACCGGCGGGCGGTGCTGGTCGCCCTGATGGGCACGCTGGCGGCGGCCAATCTGCTGGCGGCGTATGCGCCGAATGTCGTGGTGCTGCTGGTGGCACGGGTGCTGGTGGGGCTGGGAATGGGCGGGGTGTGGGCGATCGCGGCGGGGCTCGCGGTGCGGCTGGTGCCCGCGCGGAGCGTGGCGGCGGCGACGTCCCTGATCTTCAGCGGGGTCGCGGCGGCGTCCGTACTGGGTGTGCCGGCCGGCACCTTCCTGGGCGAACTGGGCGGCCGGCGAACGGCGTTCGGGGCGATGGCCGTGGTCTGCGGGGCGGTCGCGGTCGCACTGGCCGTGCTGCTGCCGCCGCTGCCGGAGGCCGCCGCGGTGCGGCTGAACGGGGTGCTGGCCGTGCTGCGCGGCGCCCCCGTACGGACCGGGCTCGTCCTGGTGGCGCTCCTGGTGACCGGGCACTTCGCGGCGTACACCTATGTGCGGCCGGTGCTGGAGGAGGTGGCCGGTGCGGAGGCCGGGCAGATCAGCACGCTGCTGCTGGCGTTCGGCCTCGCGGGTCTGGCCGGGAATTTCCTGGCCGGGGCCGGGGCGGCGCGGTCACCGAGGGCGGCGTTGCTGGTGATCTGCGGAGTGCTCGCGGGGGCGGTGTTGCTGATGCCGCTGGTGGGGCGCGGGGCAGGGGTGCCGGGTGCGGCTGTCGTGGTGGCCGTATGGGGGCTGGCCTACGGGGGTGTCTCGGTCAGCACGCAGACCTGGCTGATGGCGGCCGCACCGGGTGCCCGCGAGGCGGCCTCCGCACTGTTCGTGGCGGTGTTCAACGGGGCTATCGCACTGGGGGCGCTGGCCGGCGGGCGGGCCGCGGACGGCTGGGGCGCGGTCGGTGTGATGTGGCTGGGCGGGACGCTCGCCGTGGGGGCACTGGTGGCGGTGGGCGTGGGGAGGGCGCCGGTACGGGAGGTGTCCTCGCGCCCGGAGTGAGGCGGGGGCCCCGGGGACGTGGGCACGGGGCGGAGGAGCCGCGTGGCCCGGTGCCCCCGGGGCGGGCGCGTGGGTGGCGATGCCATACGGGCGGCCGCCCGCCGGGAGGTGGCTGCGTCAGTCCGTGGGAAGCCGTGCCGGCAGCCCACTCCCCGGGCTCGGGTCTCGGCCGGGCTCAGGCGGCGAGGCGCTCGACGAGAGCCTTGGCCTTGGCCGCCGCGTCCTCGTGGGCCTTGTCGCGGGAGGTCTCGTACAGCGGGATCAGCTCGGCCATCGCCGGGTTGTTCGGGGCCATGGTCAGCTCGGGGACGATGAAGTCGACCTCGAGGCCCAGACCGCCGTTCAGCACGGCCTCCAGGTAGTTCTGGACGTACTCGAAGGACTCACGGGGCGTGCCGGGCGCGTAGGAACCGCCGCGGCTGGCGACGACGGTGACCGGGGTGCCCTTGGCCGACGGCTGCTCCCCCGCCGTACGGCCCATGATGATCACCTGGTCGAGCCACGCCTTGAGCGTGGAGGGGATTGTGAAGTTGTACATCGGGGCGCCGATGACGATCGCGTCGGCCTGCTCCAGCTCCTCGGCGAGCTTCACGCGCAGTGCGAAGGCCTCCTGCTGCTCGGGGGTGTGGGTGGCCGGGTCGGAGAAGCCGGCGGAGGTGCCGACGCCGTCGAGGTGCGGCAGCGGCTCGGCGGCCAGGTCGCGGTGGATCACGGTGCCGTCGGGGTGCTGCTCCTCCCAGGCCTTGCGGAAGGCCGCGGTGACCGAACGGGAGGCGGAGCCGCCCTCGGGAAAGACGGAGGAGTCGATGAGCAGAAGCGTGGCCATGGGAATCGGTCCTTCGGTAGGCGGCCGGGCGGTGCGCGGCCACTGATTGAATTCCGTACGTCCCTATTGATAGCACAGGAACTTACTTTTCCGCAGTAGCCAACGGGAAGGCGGTACTCTGGGTATATGGCGGACCACGGCGAGGCGATGTGCAGGCAGGTCGACGGCGGGATGACGCGCGTCTTCGAGCTGTTCGGGAAGCGCTGGACGGGGCTGATCGTCGCGACCCTGATGCCGGGTCCGGTGCACTTCGCCGATCTGCGGCGGGCCATCCCCGGGATCAGTGAGCGGATGCTCTCCGACCGCCTCATGGAGCTCGCGGCGACCGGTCTGGTCGTCCGCGAGGTGGACGCGGGGCCGCCGCTGCGGGTCTCGTACCGGCTGACGGAGGCCGGTCTGGCGATGGAGCCCGCGCTCAAGGAGCTGGGGCGCTGGGCGGAGACCTACCTCGCCGACGGCGGGCAGTGTCCGGAGCAGTTCCGGAAGTAGGCGCCGCGGGGTGGGGTGTCGGCGGGCGGTGGCGGCGGCTTCCGTCTTTGGGTGCGTACTCGTGTGGGGCGCGCTCGGGTGGTGCTCGGGTGGCTGTCTTACCCCAGCCGTTCCTGTGCGGCGTTGTAGCGGCGCAGGTAGGTCGCGAAGCGGTCGAGGTCTTCCTCGTCCCAGTCGGCCAGCCGCTCGTGGAACGCCTGGCGGCGGCTGGCGGTGACATTGGCGAGCACCTGGGCGCCCTTCTCGGTGGGGTGCAGCACCTGGACGCGGTGGTCCTCCGGGTCGACGCGGCGCTCGACGAAGCCGAGTTTCTCCAGTGCGGCGATCTGCCGGCTGACCGTGGACTTGTCCAGGAAGTAGTGCGCCGCGAGGTCCGTGGCGCGGCATCCCTGCTGGTCATCGAGGTGCGCAAGCAGGGTGTAGGAGACCAGCGACAGCTCGGGATGCATCCGGGCGGCGGTCGCGCGGGCCCGGCGGGCGAACGCGGTCATCTCCTGCTGGATGGTCTCGACGGAGTCCTCGCGGTGAGCCACGGGTTGCCTTTCGTAGAGGTAGTTGTATAGTACAACGTGGTTCAAGAGTTGTAATAGCCAACTACTGGTTCCGGCCACCTGATGGCGACAGCTGATCCGACGAGCTTGAGAAGGCCTGGCCCATGAGTACGGTCCGACGTCCCGATCACCGAAACGAGCACCGTGCCGCGCGCGGCGGCCACGCCACCGGGCTGCGTCACGTCCTGACGCACCTGATCACCCCGCTGCTGATGTGCGTCGGGATGGGACTGGCGTATCTGGGTGCCTTCGCGCACCCCGCGCCGCACCATCTGCCCGTCGCGGTCGTCGGACAGGGTCGGAGCGCCCAGCTGCTCGCCCAGTCGATCAACGACAAGGCGGGCGGTGACCTGGACGTACGGACCGTCGGTGACCGGTCGGCGGCGGTCGAACGGCTCAAGCACCAGGACATCTTCGGCGCGTATGTGATCTCTGCGCATGGTGCGCATGGTGCGAAGGGTGCGGCGGACACGGGGGGCACGGCGGATGCGTCTGTGGCGAAGGGGGCTTCGCACGGGGCGGACAGGGCCTCGCACGGGGCGGACAGGGCCGGTGAGGCGGGTGAGGCGGGTGCGTTGCGTGCGTCAGCGGGTACGTCCGGTGCCGGCGGGGCGGCAGGACCGGGGAAGCCGGCGCCCGAGCTGCTGGTGGCGACGGCTGCCTCCGACACCAGCGCGACCGTCGTCCAGAAGGTCTTCACCCCGATCGCGGCGCAACAGGGCGCCCCGCTGAAGGTCACGGACGTGGCGCCGACCGCCGAGGACGACCCGACCGGTCAGGGCATCTTCTTCCTGCTGGTCGCGATCAGCATCGGCTCGTACGCCTCGGTCGCGGTGATCGGCGGCGCCGGAGCCGTGCTGCCGCTCCGGCTGCGGGCGGCGCTGGCCCTCGGCACTTCCTTCGTCGTCGGCCTCATCGGGACGGCGTTCGCCGGCCCGGTCTTCCACCTCGTCGACCACGGTCTCGGCGGCCTGTGGGGCATGGCCTGGCTCTACTCCGCGGGCATTCTGCTGATCGGCACCGGCCTGCACACCTTCCTCAGGCGCTGGACGACGCTCGGTGTGATGACCCTCTTCGTGATGCTCAACTTCACGTCTTCCGGCGGGATCTTCCGCCCCGAGATGCAGAACGGGTTCTTCGCGGCGCTGCACTCGTTCTGGAACGGTGCGGGCTTCGTGGAGGGCACCCGCAGCCATGTCTACTTCGACGGCTACGGACTGTCGGGACACGTCTGGACGCTGGTGTGGTGGCTGGTCGTCGGCCTGGTGACGGTCGGGGCGGCGGCCCTGGCCGAGAAGCGGCGGCGTACCGCGGAGGCGGAGGCGGCGGCCCATGCCGCGGCGGTGGCGGCGGCCGCGGTGGCGGCGACGGTGCCGGACCCGGCTCCGGAACGGAGCGGCCGGCCGGTGCGGACCGCAGGGGGAGCAGCGGGGGCGGGTCACGGGCCCGCGGAGGCGGCCGCGGAGCTGGTGGGCGAGAGGGAGCAGGAGATGGAGGAGGCGGTGGGCGTCTAGCCGTCCGGAGAGTTATCCACAGGCTCTGCGGGCCGCGCCAGGACCTCGGTAACGTCATGCACGTCGGCAGGCCGGACGCGCCCGGCGCGCGGACGAACGCAGTACACAGAGAAACTGAAGCTGAAGCACAGGGACATCAAGAACACCGGACACAGATCGTGAAGACCGGACACAGGTCGTGAAGGGGGAGGTGGCCGCTATGCCGCGTGTGCCGTACGTACCGGGGTTTGCCCATCCGGATGCACAGGGGCCGTCGCCCAAGGCCGTCGGGCGGGCGCTGCGGGAGCGGCTCCCGCGTTCCGGGCAGGCCGTGCTGTCGATCGCGGACGGGCGGCCGGACGCGGTCGCGGCGGTCGAGGAGTCCAACGCCGGCCGGCTGCCCGAGCTGACGCCGATACGGGTCGGGCGGATGGCCGTGAGCCCCTTCGCCTTCCTCCGTGGCTCCGCGGGCCTGATGGCGTACGACCTGGCCGCCGGCCCGGTGACCGGCATCGGCACGCAGATATGCGGAGATGCGCACGCCGCCAACTTCGGCCTCTACGGCGACGCCCGCGACGGCCTCGTCATCGACCTCAACGACTTCGACGAGACCCTGCACGGGCCGTGGGAGTGGGATCTGAAGCGGCTCGCGACGTCGATCGTGCTGGCCGGCCGGGAGGCCGGTGCCGACGAGGACGACTGCCGCAAGGCGGCGCTGGACGTGGCGGGCTCCTACCGGCACACGATGCGGCTGCTGGCCAAGCTGCCGGTCATCGGGGCGTGGAACGCGATCGCCGACGAGGAGCTGGTCTCGCACGCCGACGCCCGGGATCTGCTGGGAACGCTGGAGCGGGTCGCGGAGAAGGCCCGCAAGAACACCAGCGCGCGGTTCGCGGCCAAGGCGACGGAGCCGACGGCGGACGGCGGCCGCCGGTTCGTGGATGCCCAGCCGGTGCTGCGGCGGGTGCCGGATGCGGAGGCAGCAGCCGTGGCCGCGTCCCTCACCGGCTATCTGGACACGGTCGCCGAGCACCGGCTGCCCCTGCTGGCCCGGTACGCGGTGCACGACGTGGCCTTCCGCGTGGTCGGCACGGGCAGTGTGGGCCTGCGGTCCTATGTGGTGCTGCTGCTGGACCACCGGGGCGAGCCGCTGGTCCTGCAGGTGAAGGAGGCACGCAGTTCGGCGCTGGCGCCTTTCGCGGAGAAGGCCGGCTTCCCGGTGCCGTCGGTGGTGCACGAGGGCCGCCGGGTGGTGCTCGGGCAGCGCCGGATGCAGGTGGTCAGCGACATCCTGCTGGGCTGGACGACGGTGCAGGGCATGGCGTCGACGGGCACGGGTGGTGCGGCCTCGGGCCGCGGCCCACAGGAGGGGCTGCCGGTCCAGGTCCGCCAGTTCAGAAACCGCAAGGGCAGCGTGGACCCGACGCAGCTGTCCGGCGACCAGATGGACGACTACGCCCGGATGACCGGTGCCCTCCTGGCCCGTGCGCACTCCCACAGCGCCGACCCGCGCCTGCTGGCCGGCTACTGCGGCAAGAACGACGAACTGGACGAGGCCATAGCCACCTTCGCGGTCTCCTACGCGGACCGCACGGAAGCGGACCACGCGGCACTGACAGCGGCGGTGAAGAACGGGCGGGTTGAGGCAGAGATGGGGGTGTGAGGGGAAGGGAGGCGGGCGCGCGCGGGCTCGGGGCTGGGGCCGGGGCCGGGGCCGGGGCTTGGGTGGGGTGCCGGTGGGCTTGGGGTGTTGGCGGGCTGGGGATGGGTGGTCGGTTCGGGCTCGGGCTCGGTGGTCGGTTGGGGGCTTGGCGGGGCTTGGGCTTGGTTGGGGCCCGGGGGCCTGGGGCCCCGGGGACTCGGGGGCTTGGGGGCCTGTTGGGGGCGTGGGCTTGGTGGGCCCGGGGCTGTTGGGGGTTTGGGGCGGTCTGGTCGGGGTGTGGGGGCTTGGGGTTCGTTGGCGGTGGGAGGTAGGTGGGGCGGGCTGGGGGGGGGAGGGGGCCCCAGGGCTAGCTGGAAGCGATTGAATGGCCGTGGAGGGCCTCGCCCGGCGGGGCCGTACGCTGGCCGGGTGACGAACTCGCACGCGGAGAACGCGCAGGACGGCCAGCACCGACCGGACGTACCGGGCACCCCGGACGCCCAGGCCGACCCGCAGGCACCGGACGCCCGCGACGGCGGGCAGAGCGACCAGCTCGGGCACGACGACGGTCCGGAGGATCAAGTCGCGGGCTCGGAAGGGTCGGACCTCGGCCGCGGGGCCCACACCGATCCACCCGTGGGCCAGGCCGCGGCAGGGCCTGATCAGGGCGTCGATCGGGCCGAGGTGGGGTCCGATGCGGGCGTCGGCCAGGCCGGAGCGGGATCCGAGCCGGGGGTTGGCCAGGCCGAGGCAGCGCCCGAGCCGGGTGGTGTGCCAGACGAGCAGGCGACCGCGGCTCAGGACGAGGCGACCCGGCGGCTGGCGAAGGCGGTGCTGGCCGCGGAGCAGGCGCTGATCGAGTTCGAGATCGCGGTGGAGACCTTCCGGGTGGAGGTGGAGAACTTCTCCCGCCTGCACCACCAGCGGCTCGGCCCCATGTACGCACGGCTGGACGAGCTGGACGCGCAGATCGCCGAGGCGGTGGCGGCGCGTACGGGCGACCCCGCGGACCTCCGTAAGGCGCGGGAGGCGCGGGCGTCGGTGCTGCCGATGCCGGAGGTCGAGGAGCTGTTCCACGGCTGGATGGGGGCGGACGGGCTGTTTCCCGAGGCCCAGGCGATGCTCACCGAGCAGTCGGTGCAGCCGCCGCAGAAGGTGCGGCCCAGTGAAGAGGCCCGCAAGGTCTACCGCGACCTGGTGCGCAAGGCCCACCCGGACCTGGCGCGGGACGACGCGGAGCGTGCGCGGCGGGACGCCTTCATCGCACGGGTCAACATGGCGTACGCCCAGGGCGATGAGACGGTGCTGCGCGAGCTGGCGCGGGAGTGGGAAGCCGGCCCCGCGCCGGTCGAGGAGCGGCTCAGCGAGAGCGAGGAGCTCTACGCGCGGCTGGAGTGGCTGGCCGAGCGCAAGGAGCTGCTGGCCGCGATGGCCGCCGAGCTGGAGGAGAGCGCGATCGGCGCGATGATCAAGATGGCGCCGGAGGACCCGGACGCGCTGCTGGACGAGATCGCCGAGAAGCTGCTCGCCGATGTCGCGGAACGCGAGACGTACCTCGCGCAGCTGGTCGGGTAGCGTCGGGACCATGCAATTTGGTTCTGTGCCCACGGTCGGTGTCGACGCTCTCACGTCGGAGAACTTCCTCCTGGATGTGCGCGAGGACGACGAGTGGGAGGCGGGGCACGCCGAGGGCGCGCTGCACATCCCGATGAGTGAATTCGTCGCCCGCTACGGGGAGTTGACCGAGGCGGCTCCCCAGGACGGCAAGGTGTACGTGCTGTGCCGGGTCGGCGGGCGCTCGGCACAGGTGGCGCAGTATCTGATCCAGCAGGGCGTCGACGCGGTGAACGTCGCGGGCGGCATGCAGGCATGGGAGGCCGCCGGCCGTCCCGTCTCGGACGGCAAGGGCGGCTCGGGCTCGGTCATCTAGCCGGAGAGCTGGGGAGCTGGGCTGTCGGGCGGCCGTCCCCCCCCGGGACAGTCATCAGCCCCCGAACAGTCGTCAGTCGCCTGCTCCGTGGTGGTCGACGGAGGCCGCGCTGGATGGTCGTCCGGACTGTTGACGGAGCATGCGGCGGTCGGCGGTCGCCATCCGTGGCCCGTGGCGGCCCGTGGCCAGAAGCCTGAAACCCGGCGCCGTTACGGCGACCCGGCGCCCGCCGCCCCAGCACACGCTCCGCCTCGTACTCTGCTCAGCCCAGCGGGTGTGCCGCGAGCAGCTCGCCGAGGGACTCCTCGTGGGCGGCGGCGGGGCCGAGGGAGAGCTCGAGTTGCTTGGCCCAGGCGTGGTAGCGGTGCAGCGGGTAATCGGTGTCGGCGCCGAAGCCACCGTGCAGATGCTGGGCGGTCTGGACGACGCGGCGTACGCCCTCGGAGGCCCAGATCTTGGCGACCGCGACATCACCGGCGATCGGTAGCGGGCCGGTCGCTTCGGTGGTGATGCGCCAGGCGGCCTGCCAGAGCGTGGCCTCCATGGCGCGCAGGTCGATGAAGCGATCGGCGGCCTGGCAGGCGACGGCCTGGAAGGTGGCCACCGGAAACCCGAACTGTTCGCGCTTGCTGGTGTAGTCGCTGGTCATGGCCAGTACGCGTTCCCCGAGCCCCAGGGCGAGTGCGCAGATGCCGGTGGTCAGAACGTGGCGCAGCGAGTCCCAGGCGGCGGGGTCGGTGACCACTTCCCGGGCGCTGATGCGTACGGAATCCAGCCGGACCTCGGCGAGCGGCTCTCCGCTGGTGGACACCTGGTCGTCGAGCGTGACGCCGGGGTGGGTGCGGGGGACGAGGGCGAGGACGGTGTGGCCTTCGGGGGTGTGGGCGGGGAGCAGGACCCGGTCCGTGGTCCGGGCCCAGGGGACAGCGGTCTGGACGCCGTCGAGGACCCACTCGGCGCCTTCCTGATGGGCTTCCACGGCAAGGTCGGCCGGTTCGTGGCCGGTGCGGCCGTGGGCGGCGACGGTCACGACGAGGTCCCCGGCACCGATCCGGGGGAGCACCTCCGCACAGAGTTCGTCGGCCGCATAACGCTGGAGGGTGAGCGCGGCGGCTCCGGCCTCCAGCAGTGGTACCCGTGCCAGCACCTTGGCCGACTCGCGGAGTACGAGGCAGAGCGCGATCGGGTCCAGGCCCGCGCCGCCGTGCTCGGGCGCGATCGGCAGGCTCAGCAGATCGGCCTCGGCGAGCTTGTGCCAGAGCGTGCGGTCGAAGTCGTCGGCGATCGCACCGGGGGTGAGGGCCGGGCTGGGCACACGGTCCGGAGCGACCCCCGAGAAGACGGCCCTCGCCGCTTCGACGGCGGCCTGCTGCTCCTCGGTGAAGGTGAAGTCCACTGCTCTGTCCTCCCACGCGGCGCCTCGATCTGACGAAGCGTCAAGGTAGAACAGGTTGCAGGAATTGGGAATGGCGGAGGCGGCGGAAGGGCGAGGGAGTTGAGGGCGGGCAAGGGGGCGGGTGGGGAGCGAGTGGGCCGTGCTTACGGGCTCCGGCCAGCGCCGGCTTCGGTGACCGCCTCGATGTTGGTACCTCCGGAACGAGGCCGAGGCCGAAGCCGAAGTTCGAAGCCGAAGCCGACGCGCAGGCCGACGCCGATGCCGGATCCGGTTGCCGACGCCGGGCTTCGGAGCACGCGGACCAGCGGCCGGTCCTCGGCGGTGAAGCCGGGACCTCGCCGTGGCGAAGCGGCTCAGGCGGCCTCCCGGATGCGGCTGGGCACGGGTCCCCGGCAGCGAGAGGCGCCCAGGGCTGAGACGCCGCCCTGGGGTGGCGGCCGGGGCGGCGACCGGTGTGGCGTCCGCGCCCGGCTCGTGGGGCTGACCCGATCGGGGCGGTCTTATCGGTCGAAGTCCAGCTCGACCTTCTCCGTGACCGGGTGGGACTGGCAGGCCAGCACGTAACCGGCGTCGACCTCGTCGGATTCCAGGGCGAAGTTGCGGTCCATACGGACCTCGCCCGAGACCAGGAAGGCGCGGCAGGTGCCGCAGACGCCGCCCTTGCAGGCGTACGGGGCGTCCGCGCGGTTGCGCAGGACTGCTTCGAGCAGCGATTCGCTGTCGTGGACGGGCCAGCTTCCGGAGCGGCCGTCGAGGGTGGCGGTCACGGTGCTGTGCGCGGGAGTGGCGGCTGCGGGGGCGGCCGGTGTGCCGTTGTCGACGTGGAAGATCTCTTCATGGATGTGGGTGCGAGGCACATCGAGGGCGCGCAGGGCGCGTTCGGCGCCCTGGACCAGGCCGTAAGGGCCGCAGAGGTACCAGCCGTCGACGGAGTCGATCTTCAGGAGCGCGGGCAGGAGGGAGCGGAGCCGGGCCTCGTCCAGGCGGCCGGAGGGCAGGCCGGCCTGCTGTTCCTCGCGGGAGAGGGTGTGGATGAGCTGGAAGCGCTGCGGATAACGGTCCTTGAGGTCGGCCACCTCCTCCAGAAACATCGTCGACGCCGCCGTACGGTCGCTGCGGATGAGGCAGAAGCGGGCGTCCGGCTGCTGGGCGAGCAGGGTGGCGGCGATGGACAGCACGGGGGTGATGCCGCTGCCGCCGACGATTCCGACGAAGTGGCCGGGGCGCGGTTCGAGGGTGAACCGGCCTGCCGGGGCCATGACGTCCACCGTGTCGCCGACCGCCAGTTCCTTGAGGGCGTACGTCGAGAACGCACCGTCCTCGACCAGCCGGATGCCCACGCGCAGTACGGGCTGGTCGGTGGCGGGGGTGCAGATGGAGTACGTACGGCGGATCTCCTGGCCGTCGACCGATCTGCGCAGCGCGATGTGCTGCCCGGGGGTGTGCCGGAAGGCCGTGCGCAGCTCGGGCGGGACCGCGAAGGTGACGGCCACCGCGTCGTCCGTGAGCCGCTCGATCTCCCGGACCTGGAGCGGGTGGAACATCACAACTCCTTGAAGTGGTCGAAGGGTTCGCGGCAGGACTCACAGCGGCGCAGTGCCTTGCACGCTGTGGAGGAGAACCGGCTCAGCAGGGTGGTGTCGGTCGATCCGCAGTGGGGGCAGCGGATGGTGAGGTCGACGGCGACCGGTCCGCCGGCCGGTCCGGTGGGGCGTGGCGGCGCGATACCGAATTCGGCGAGCTTGCGGCGGCCCTCGGCGGTGATCGCGTCCGTGGTCCACGGCGGGCTGAGGACCGTACGCACCTCGACGTCGGGTATGCCGTGGTCGTGCAGCACCCGCTCTATGTCGGCCGACATCGCCTCGATGGCGGGGCAGCCGGTGTACGTCGGGGTGAGCTGCACCTCGACCCGGCCGGGGGCCGTGAGCTGCACGCCGCGCAGCACGCCCAGCTCGGCGAGGGTGAGGACCGGCAGCTCGGGGTCGGGAACGGAGCCGGCCAGCGCCAGCAGTTCCTCTTCGAGGGCGGTGGTGGTCACCATGTCGCCCCCGGGTGGCTGCGGTGGAGGTGCTGCATCTCGGCCAGCAGCCGTCCGAACGATTCGGTGTGCAGTCCCTGGCGGCCCGCCCCGGCCCGCCAGGCGCCGTGCCGGGGCCCTTCGGGGATGGTGAGGGTGGCTTGTTCCAGGGTGGCGGTGATGCGGGTGGTCCAGCTGTCGTCCAGGGCCGACCAGGGCACCGTTTCCAGTCCGTCCACCGGCTCGAAGAGTTCGCCGGTGAACTGCCACAGGGAATCCAGGGCGCGTTGCATCCGGGCGTGGCTCTCGTCCGTGCCGTCGCCCAGGCGCAGCGTCCACTGGTGGGCGTGGTCGCGGTGGTAGGCGACCTCCTTGACGGCCTTCCCGGCCAGTGGTGCCAACTCGCTTTCCGTTGCGGCGAGATGGTCGAACAGCAGCTCCTGGTAGGTGGAGAAGTAGAGCTGGCGGGCGATGGTGTGGGCGAAGTCGCCGTTGGGCTGTTCCACGAGCTGGAGGTTGTGGAACTGCCGCTCCTCGCGCAGATAGGCCAGCTCGTCCTCGTCGCCGGTCAGGGAGAGCAGCACGCGGGCCTGGCCGAGCAGGTCCAGCGCGATATTGGCCAGGGCGACCTCTTCCTCCAGGACCGGGGCGTGGCCGGCCCACTCGCCCAGGCGGTGGGAGAGGATCAGGGCGTCGTCCCCGAGGGGCAGGGCCGGGGTGGCGGTGATGTTCATCAAAGGTGATGCACCCCGTCCGGGATCTCGTAGAAGGTCGGGTGGCGGTAGGGCTTGTCGCCGGCCGGCTCGAAGAAGGCGTCCTTCTCGTCCGGCGAAGAGGCGGTGACCTGCGCCGAGGGCACCACCCAGATGGAGATGCCTTCCGAGCGGCGGGTGTAGAGGTCGCGGGCGTTGCGCAGCGCCATCTCGGCGTCCGGTGCGTGCAGGCTGCCGGCGTGGGTGTGCGAGAGGCCGCGGCGGCTGCGGACGAAGACCTCCCACAGGGGCCAGTCGGTGGGCGCGGCGGCGGCGCTGGGTTCGGCGGGGCGTGGTGTGGTCATCGGGTGGCCTTCCCGTGCTTGGCCGCGTGGGCGGCGGCTGCTTCGCGCACCCAGGCGCCTTCCTCATGGGCCTGCCGCCGGCGGCTGATCCGTTGTTCATTGCAGGGGCCGTTGCCCTTGAGGACCTCGCGGAATTCGGCCCAGTCGATCGGGCCGAAGTCCCAGTGACCGCGCTCCTCGTTCCACGTCAGATCCGGGTCGGGGAGCGTCAGCCCGAGGGCCTCGGCCTGGGGGACGCAGATGTCCACGAAGCGCTGGCGCAGCTCGTCGTTGGAGTGCCGCTTGATCTTCCAGGCCATGGACTGCGCGGAGTGTGACGACTCGTCGTCCGGCGGGCCGAACATCATCAGGGACGGCCACCACCAGCGGTCCACCGCGTCCTGCGCCATGGCGTGCTGTGCCTCGGTGCCGCGGCTGAGGGTCAGCAGGAGTTCGTAGCCCTGGCGCTGATGGAAGGACTCCTCCTTGCAGATGCGGACCATGGCGCGGGCGTAGGGGCCGTAGGAACACCGGCACAGCGGGACCTGGTTGGTGATCGCCGCGCCGTCCACCAGCCAGCCGATGGCTCCGACGTCGGCCCAGGTCAGGGTCGGGTAGTTGAAGATCGAGGAGTACTTCTGGCGGCCGGAGTGCAGCTTGTCGAGCAGCTCGTCGCGGCCGGTGCCCAGGGTTTCGGCGGCGCTGTAGAGATACAGGCCGTGGCCGGCCTCGTCCTGCACCTTCGCCATCAGGATCGCCTTGCGGCGCAGGGACGGCGCCCGGGTGATCCAGTTGGCCTCGGGCTGCATGCCGATGATCTCGGAGTGGGCGTGCTGCGCTATCTGCCGCACGAGTGTCGAGCGGTAGGCGTCCGGCATCCAGTCCCGCGGTTCGATGCGCTCTTCCGCGGCCACGGTGGCGTCGAATACGGCCTCTCGGGCCGTCTCTTCCGGCGCGATCGTCGTCATGTGGTGCCCCCTCGCTGCTCCCGACCGACCGATCGTTCGGTTCAATGGTGAGTGGGCGGACCCCGGGTGTCAAGCCTGTGGATAACTCGGGGGAGGTGTGCCCGGCCGGGCCGCCTAGGTACGGTTCCGAAGCGGAGTCAGCCGCTTGGATTCTGGGAACGGGGCGGGAATGCAGCCATACGGGGACGAACCGCGGCCACTGGCCGCGCTCTCGCTGCCCTCGCGGATCATCATCGGAACAGCGGCCTGTGCCGTCGCGGTCGCCGTCGCGGTGCATGTCGCCATGATGTTCTTGCACGTCGCGCCGTCGAACACGCTCAGCAAACAGCAGGGCGCCCTGATCAGCGACTATGTCTATCCCGAGTACGAGCAGAACTGGAAGCTGTTCGCACCCAATCCGCTCCAGCAGAACACACACGTTCAGGTTCGCGCACAGCTGCGCACCGAGGGCGGCGCCGCGCGGACCACCGGCTGGACCGATCTGACCGCCCGCGACGGCCGGGCCATCCTCCACAACCCGCTGCCCAGCCACACCCAGCAGAACCAGCTGCGCCGCGGATGGGAACTCTTCCTCAACACCCACAACGCGCAGAACCGCCCGGTCGGCCTGCGCGGTGAGCTGTCCGAGCGCTACATCCGGCGGATCGTGCTGCTCCGGATGGAGGGCGAGTGGACCAGGAGCGGCGGCCGGATCGAGCGGATTCAGGTCCGCTCGCAGACGACGGCGGTCCGCCCGCCGCCGTGGAGCTCCGAGAAGATCAGCGACAAGCCCGTGTTCCGCGTACTGCCCTGGTGGCAGGTCACCGCAGACGACCTGCCCGAGGGGGCGAACAACCAGTGACGTCACCGAAGCCCCAGCAGCCTCAGCCAACGCCCGGCGCACAGCAGCCCGAGCTCCCCACGGAGCCGACCGACGTGCCTTCGCAAGCGCAGGCACCACAGGCTCCCCAGGAGCCCACTCCCTACGAAGAGACCCGTATCGAGCGGGCCATCGGCCGCGGCTTCCGGTATGTCACCGGCCGGGCGCTGGCTCCGTACCAGACCGCCGTGATCCGGATCGGCTTCTCGGCGGCCTGGCTGTTTTTCCTGCTGCGGGAATGGCCGCACCGCGCGGTCCTCTACGGGCCCGACAGCCCCTGGAGCCTGGACATGGCGCGCCGGCTGCTGAGCGGCAACCACGCCTTCTCCGTGCTGCCCTGGTCCGACGGCCGCGGCTGGTTCGAGTGCGTCTACCTGATGGCCATCGCGGCCGGCGCCCTGCTGATGCTCGGCTGGCGCACCCGGACCATGTCGGTGCTCTTCATGGTCGGCGTCATCTCGCTGCAGAACCGCAGCATCTTCATAGGGGACGGCGGCGACAACGTCATCCACCTGATGTCGATGTATCTCGTGCTGACCCGCTGCGGGCAGGTCTGGTCGCTGGACGCGCGCCGGGCGAAGCGGGCGGCGGCCGCCGCGGACGAACCCGGTGGTGCTCCCCACGGCTCCCGCGATCTTCCCGGCGTCATCCTGTGGGCCGTGCTCGGCCTCGCCCTGGCCGTCGCCCAGCTGGGCGGCAACTACGGCCTCAGCTGGTTCGAGCACGGCCCCTTCCCGCACATCGGCTGGAGCCTGGTGCTGTGGGGGCTGTGGGCGACGCACGGTCTGTGGTGGGCGGTGCAGCGGTACGCGCCCGGCGAGCCCCGCGTCGTACTGGACACCCTCGCCAAGCTCGCCCACAACGGCGCACTGCTGGTGATCATGGTCGAGGTCTGCCTGATCTACGCCACCGCCGGCTGGTACAAGATCCAGGGCAGCCGCTGGCAGGACGGCACCGCGGTCTACTTCCCGATGCACCTGGACTACTTCTCCCCCTGGCCGGCGCTGTCCGAGCTGATGGGCGGCAACGGCGTGATGATCATGCTGATCACCTACGGCACGGTGATCGTGCAGGTCGCCTTCCCGTTCACGCTCTTCAACCGGCGGCTGAAGAATGTGCTGCTGGTCGCGATGATCTGTGAGCACCTCTCGATCGCGTTCCTGCTGGGGCTGCCGTTCTTCTCGCTCGCCATGATCACCGCGGACGCGGTCTTCCTGCCGACCACATTCCTGACCTGGATCTCCGGGAGGATCTCCCGCCTGCGCGCACGGCTGTTCTCACGCGGCGGACCGGCCCGTCCGGTGGGCGGTTCCGGCGGCGGTGAGCCGGACGCCCGTACGGAGCACAGCGGCGGTGGCCATACGCTCGTGGGGTGAGCAGCGAGAAAACCGCCCCCGCCGAGCCCCTCCAGTACGACGAGGGGTACGGGCCCCAGATCGGCGTCGGACCGCATCCGCAGCCCTGGCCGCAGGACGAGCGGTTCGACCCCGAGCTGCTCGCGCACGGCGACCGCCGCAATGTCGTCGACCAATACCGCTACTGGACGCGCGAGGCGATCGTCGCCGACCTCGACACCCGCCGCCATGACTTCCATGTGGCCGTCGAGAACTGGGGCCACGACTTCAACATCGGCTCGGTCGTCCGGACCGCGAATGCGTTCCTGGCCAAGGAGATCCATATCGTCGGGCAGCGCCGCTGGAACCGCCGCGGCGCGATGGTGACCGACCGCTACCAGCACGTCCGCCACCACCCGGACACCGCCGACCTCACCGCCTGGGCGGCGGCCGAGGAGCTGCCGATCATCGGGATCGACAATCTCCCCGGCGCCGTACCGCTGGAGACGACCGAGCTGCCGCGCCGCTGTGTGCTGCTGTTCGGCCAGGAGGGGCCGGGGCTGACCGATGAAGCGCGCCGGCACGCCTCGCTGGTCTGCTCGATCGCGCAGTTCGGCTCGACCCGCTCGATCAACGCGGGGGCCGCGGCCGCCATCGCGATGCACGCCTGGATCGGCCGCCATGCGCGGATCGAGGGGCCGGGCGGCCTCTGACGGCCCCTGGGCCCCGCCGGCGGCCCGGTGGGGCCCGGAACAGGTCCCGGGCCCGGCCCGCGCCGGTCACGCCGGCCGGCGCACCTCCACCGTCCGGAAGCGGTTCGCCACAAAGGCGCCGTCGCACAGCGCCGCATTGGCCGCCGGGTTGCCGCCCGAACCATGGAAGTCCGAGAACGCCGCGGTCTGGTTCACATAGACCCCGCCGGTCAGGTTCAGCGACAGCTGGGCGCACTCCTCCAGGCAGGCCTCCTCCACCAGCTGCTCGACCTCGGGCGAGGTGGTGTACGCGCCGACCGTCATGGCGCCCTTGTCGCGGACGGTGCGCCGCAGCAGATCCACCGCGTCGGCCGCGGAATCGACCGCCACCGCGAAGGACACCGGGCCGAAGCACTCCGACAGATAGGCCGCCTCGTCGTCCGGCTTGGCGCCGTCCAGCTTGACGATCACCGGCGTACGGACCGTGGCCCCGGGGAACTCGGGGTTCGCCACCTCACGGGAGGGCAGCGCCACCTCGCCGAGCCCGACCGCCGCGTCGATCCGCTCCTTGACCTGCGGATTGACGATGGCGCCCAGCAGGGCGTTGGCCCGTGCGTCATCGCCCAGCAGGCTGCTCACCGCGCCCGCGAGGTCGCTGACCACCTCGTCGTACGACTTCGGGCCGGCGTCCGTGCTGATGCCGTCGCGCGGGATCAGCAGATTCTGCGGGGTGGTGCACATCTGGCCGCTGTAGAGCGACAGCGAGAACGCGAGGTTGCTGAGCATGCCCTTGTAGTCGCCGGTCGAGTCGATGACGACGGTGTTGACGCCGGCCTTCTCCGTGAAGACCTGCGCCTGCCGGGCATGCGTCTCCAGCCAGTCGCCGAAGGCGGTCGAGCCGGTGTAATCGATGATGCGGACCTCGGGGCGGACGGCCAGCGTCTTGGCCAGGCCCTCACCCGGCTTGTCCACGGCCAGGCACACCAGGTCGGCGGGGAAACCGGCCTCGGTGAGCACCTCGCGGGCCACCTTGACGGTCAGCGCCAGCGGCAGCACGGCGCGCGGATGCGGCTTGACGAGCACCGGGTTGCCGGTCGCCAGAGAGGCGAACAGGCCGGGATAGCCGTTCCACGTCGGGAAGGTGTTGCAGCCGATCACCAGGGCGACACCGCGCGGTACGGCCGTGAAGCTCTTGGACAGCTCGAGTGGGTCACGCTTGCCCTGCGGCTTGGACCACGGCGCCTGCTGCGGGGTGCGGACCTGCTCGGCGTACGCATACGCCACCGCCTCCAGGCCGCGGTCCTGGGCATGCGGCCCGCCCGCCTGGAACGCCATCATGAAGGCCTGGCCGCTGGTGTGCATCACGGCCTGCGCGAACTCATGGGTGCGCGCACTGATCCGGGCCAGGATCTCCAGGCACACCGCCGCCCGCGTCTCGGGACCGGCGTCCCGCCAGACGGGGAGCGCGGCGCGCATGGCCGGCAGCAGCTCGTCCACATCCGGATGCGGATAGCTGATGCCCAACTCCGGGCCGTACGGCGAGACTTCCTCGCCCGTCCAGTCGTCCGTGCCGGGCTGGTCGAGCTCGAACCGCTTGCCGCGCAGCGCCTCGAAGGCGGCCAGCCCGTCGGGCGCGGCGGTCTCGCCGTACGCCTTCGGGTGCTCGGGGTGCGGGGACCAGTACGCGCGGGTGCGGATCGCCTCCAGCGTCTGGTCGAGGGTCGGGCGGTGCTTCTCGATCAACTGCGCTGCGGTCATTTCGGCGGCCATCGATGACCAACTCCTCGTCGAGCCGGGCGGAGAGTGGATAAGGGCTGGGAGCGGACAAGGCAACGGAGTTAGAGTAACCGAACGATCGGTCGGGGCAAGAGGGCCCGGCCAGCCTGTGGAAAAGTCGGTCGGGGAGGATCAGCTGGCATGACGGCACTCGGGACCAGCAGCACCGTGGCAGTGGTGGGCACCGGCACCATGGGACAGGGCATCGCGCAGGTGGCGCTGGTCGCCGGCCATCGCGTACTCCTCTATGACACCGCCCCCGGGCGCGCCGGGCAGGCCGCCGAGGAGATCGAACGGCGGCTGGACCGGCTCGTCGAGAAAGGCCGGATCCCGGCGGACGAGCGGGACGCCGCCCGCGCGCGCCTCTCCCCCGCCACCGACCTCGCGGAGCTGGCCGACGCCGCGCTGGTCATCGAGGCGATCCTGGAGCAACTTCCCGCCAAGCAGGAGCTGTTCACCGCCCTGGAGGACATCGTGGCGGCGGACTGCCTGCTGGCCACCAACACCTCCTCGCTGTCCGTGACCGCGGTAGCGGGCCGGCTGCGCCACCCCGGCCGCTGCGTGGGACTGCACTTCTTCAACCCCGCGCCGCTGCTCCCCCTGGTCGAGGTGATCAGCGGCTTCGCCACCGACGAGGCGGCCGCCACCACGGCGTACGACACCGCCGAGGCCTGGGGGAAACGGCCGGTGCGCTGCGCCGACACCCCCGGCTTCATCGTCAACCGCATCGCCCGCCCCTTCTACGCCGAAGCCCTGCGGGCCTACGAGGAGCGGGTCGCCGACCCCGCCACCATCGATGCGGTGCTGCGGGAGGGCGCCGGATTCAAGATGGGGCCCTTCGAGCTGACCGACCTCATCGGGCAGGACGTGAACGAGGCGGTCACCCACTCCGTGTGGCAGGCCTTCTTCCAGGACCCGAGGTTCACCCCCTCCCTGGCGCAGCGCCGGCTGGTCGAGTCCGGGCTGCACGGCCGTAAGGCGGGGCGTGGATGGTTCGACTACTCCGAGGGCGCCCGCCGGCCGGAACCGCGGACCGCGGAGCCCTGCCCGGCGCCCGAGGCCGTCGGCCTGCACGCGAAGCTGCCCGGCCCCGCGGTGGTGCTGCGCGAGCTCATCGAGGAGGCGGGCATCAAGGTCACCCGCGACCGCACGGCGGGGGTGTCGGAGGGTTTCCTCCGTCTTCCCGGCGGGGCCTGTCTGGCGCTGACCAACGGATATCCGGCCACGACCCGCGTCTACGAGAACTACATCCGCTTCGACCTGTCCCTGGACTACCGTGCCGCGACCCGGATCGCCCTGGCGGCCTCGTCGGCGGTCTCCGAGGAGGACCTCGCGGAGGCTGTCGGGCTGTTCCAGGCGCTGGGTAAGCAGGTCAGCGTGATCGAGGACGTGCCGGGAATGATCGTCGCCCGGACGATCGCGATGATCATCGACTTCGCCGTGGACGCCGCGGCCCGTGGGGTCGCGACCCCCGAGGACATCGACACGGCCATGCGGCTGGGAGTGAACTATCCCGGTGGCCCCATGGAATGGGTCGAGCAGCTGGGCGCCCACTGGGTATGGGATCTGCTGGATTCGATGCACCACCAGGATGCCGGTGGCCGCTACGCACCGTCCTGGGCGCTGAGGCGCCGTGCAGACCTCGAGGAATTGGTGCTCTAATCATGACCATGGCCAAGCGCGACACCTATACGCCTGATTCGCTGCTCGCGGTCGCCGTCGAGGTGTTCATCGAGCGCGGCTACGACGGCACGTCCATGGAGCACCTCTCCAAGGCGGCCGGTATCTCGAAGTCCTCGATCTACCACCATGTGCGCAGCAAGGAAGAGCTGCTGCACCGCGCCATAAGCCGTGCGCTGGACGGGCTGTTCGGCGTGCTGGAGGAGCCGGGCGCCCTCCAGGGGCGGGCGATCGAGCGGCTGGAGCATGTCACCCGGCGCGTGGCCGAGGTGCTGATGGACGAACTCCCCTATGTGACGCTGCTGTTGCGGGTGCGCGGAAACACGGACACCGAGCGGTGGGCGATGGAGCGCCGCCGGGAGTTCGACCACGAGGTGTCCGACCTGCTCAAGCAGGCCGCCGCCGACGGCGACCTGCGGGACGACGTGGACATCCGGCTGGCCACCCGCCTGCTCTTCGGCATGATCAACTCGATTGTGGAGTGGTACCGGCCGGGGCGGGGTGGCGCGGTGAGCCGTGACGAGGTCGCCGAGGCCGTGGTGCGTACGGCGTTCGCGGGGCTGCGCAAGCCCTGATCCGCTCCGCCGCCGGCCCCCGGAACCATGATCCGGGGGCGGGATCCCGGCATTCCCTGGGGCGTCTGTGCCCGGCGGGGGCTCACTCCAGAGGCGGCCGGGCCGGTCATTCCTCTTCGGGGCCGAGGTCGGTCTCCTCGAAGACCAGCAGGGTGCGGGTGCTCAGTACTTCCGGTATCGACTGGATACGGGTGAGGACCAGCTCGCGCAGCTCGCGGTTGTCCTTGGTGTGCACCAGTAGCAGCACATCGAAATCACCGCTGACCAGGGCGATGTGCGTGGCCCCCGGCAGCGCCGTGAGCTGCTTGCGCACGGTCCGCCAGGAGTTCTGCACGATCTTCAGCGTGATGTAGGCAGAGGCGCCCTGACCTGCCCGTTCCTGGTCGATCAGGGCACTGAAGCCACGGATCACACCGTCGTCGATCAGCCGGTTGATCCGGGCGTAGGCATTGGCGCGCGAGACATGCACGCGCTCGGCCACGGAGCGTATCGATGCCCTGCCGTCGGTCTGCAGCATGCGCAGGATCGAGCGGTCGATGGTGTCCAGCGGGCGTGCGGCCGGTGAGGGCGGGGCGGATGCCGTCGGTGGCGGGCCGGCCGGTGTCGCCGATTGCCCACCGGAATTGGCCATCTGTTCGTCCGGCATATGGTCCCGCCTCCCCTTTGTGGACGCCCTGGCTTCATCTCAAGCTGTGGAGAACCGTTTGTCCACAGGCTGAGCCCGCCTGTAGCCAAAATGCATCAGCGACCGAACAATCGGTAGGGCAGGGCGTACCCGCCCTGGCCGATTCCATCCTGCCCACCCGCCGTCCGCCCACCACCCCCATGAGGCGCATCGCGCCACCCCCTTCGATCCGAGGAGGTGCTCGACATGACGGTCCTTGAGCAGCCCGGCAGCAGCAGGAACAAGAGCAGCCTGGCCGGTCCGCCGCCCACCTGGCAGCCGCGCGTCGACCCCGCGCCCCTCCTGCCCGACGCGGAGCCGTACCGCCTTCTGGGTACGGACGCCGCTGCCCGGCTCGACTCCGGACTGCTGACCCGGCTGTACACCCAGCTGGTCCGCGGCCGTCGGTACAACGCCCAGGCCACGGCCCTGACCCGGCAAGGGCGCCTGGCGGTCTACCCGTCCTCCACCGGCCAGGAGGCCTGTGAGGTCGCCGCGGCGCTTGCTCTCGAAGACCGGGACTGGCTCTTCCCCAGCTACCGCGACACCCTCGCCGCCGTGGCCCGCGGACTCGACCCCGTACAGGCCCTGACCCTGCTGCGCGGCGACTGGCACAACGGCTACGACCCCCACGAACACCGCATCGCCCCCCTGTGCACCCCGCTCGCCACCCAGCTCCCGCATGCCGTGGGCCTGGCGCACGCCGCCCGGCTCAAGGGAGACGAGGTGGTCGCGCTGGCCATGGTCGGCGACGGCGGCACGAGCGAGGGCGACTTCCACGAGGCGCTGAATTTCGCGGCGATCTGGCAGGCACCGGTCGTCTTCCTCGTCCAGAACAACGGCTTCGCGATCTCCGTGCCGCTCGCCAAGCAGACCGCCGCGCCGTCCCTCGCCCACAAGGCGGTCGGATACGGCATGCCGGGCCGCCTGGTCGACGGCAATGACGCCCCCGCGATGCACGAGGTGCTCACCGAGGCAGTGGAGCGGGCCCGCAGGGGCGGTGGACCCACCCTCATCGAGGCCGTCACCTACCGCATCGAGGCGCACACCAACGCCGACGACGCCACCCGCTACCGCAGCGATGCCGAGGTCGAGACCTGGAAGGCACACGACCCGATAGCCCTGCTGGAGCGTGAGCTGGCCGCCCGCGATCTGCTGACCGACGACTTCGTCGGCGCCACCCGGGACGGTGCCGAGCAACTGGCGGCCGACCTCCGTGAGCGGATGAACGCCGACCCGGAGGTGGACCCGATGGACCTGTTCACCCACGTATTCGCCGAGCAGACCAGCCAACTGCGTGCCCAGGCCGCACAATTGCGCGCCGAGCTGGACGCCGAGGCCGCCGGACACACCGAGGACGCAGCGGGCACCGACGGGTCCGCCGAGGAGGCCAGGCCATGACGACCACCGTTCCGGCGACCGCGCGCAAGCCCGCCACCATGGCGCAGGCGCTGACCCGCGCGCTGCGCGACGCCATGGCCGACGACCCGTCCGTGCATGTCATGGGCGAGGACGTCGGCACCCTGGGCGGCGTCTTCCGGGTCACGGACGGCCTCGCCAAGGAATTCGGCGAGGACCGCTGCACGGACACCGCGCTCGCCGAGGCCGGTATCCTGGGCACCGCCGTCGGCATGGCGATGTACGGGCTGCGGCCGGTCGTCGAGATGCAGTTCGACGCGTTCGCCTACCCGGCGTTCGAGCAGCTGATCAGCCATGTCGCCCGGATGCGCAACCGCACCCGCGGCGCGCTGACGATGCCGCTGACCATCCGGGTTCCCTATGGCGGGGGGATCGGCGGGGTCGAGCACCACAGCGACTCCTCCGAGGCGTACTACCTCGCCACCCCGGGGCTCCAGGTCGTCACCCCGGCGACCGTCGAGGACGCCTACGGACTGCTGCGCGCCGCGATCGCCTCCGACGACCCGGTCGTCTTCCTCGAACCCAAGCGGCTGTACTGGTCCAAGGCCGACTGGTCGCCCGACGCACCCACCGAGGTCGCGCCCCTGGGCCGCGCCGCGATCCGGCGCCGCGGCAGCAGCGCCACGCTGATCACCTACGGCCCGTCGCTCCCGGTCTGCATGGAGGCCGCCGAGGCCGCCCGCGCCGAGGGCTGGGACCTGGAAGTGGTCGATCTGCGGTCCCTGATGCCCTTCGACGACGAGACGGTCTGCGCCTCGGTGCGGCGGACCGGGCGGGCCGTGGTCGTCCATGAGTCCAATGGGTTCGGCGGCCCCGGTGGCGAGATCGCCGCCCGGATCACCGAACGCTGCTTCCACCACCTGGAAGCGCCGGTGCTGCGCGTCGCCGGCTTCGACATCCCGTATCCGCCGCCGATGCTGGAGCGGCACCACCTTCCGGGCGTGGACCGGATTCTGGACACCGTCGCCCGCCTCCAGTGGGAGTCGGACTGGACCGAGGGACGTGGTGAGTGATGGCCGTGGTCCGCGAATTCACCCTGCCCGACCTGGGGGAGGGCCTCACCGAGGCGACGATCGTGCACTGGATGGTCGAGGTCGGCGAGGTGGTGGCCATCGACCAGCCGGTGGTGGAGGTCGAGACCGCCAAGGCGATGGTGGAGGTGCCGTGCCCGTACGGGGGCGTGGTGACCGCCCGCTTCGGTGAGGAGGGGGCCGAAGTCCCGGTGGGGGCACCGCTGGTGACGGTCGCCGTGGGGGCCGTGCCGGATGATCTGGCGGGCGCCGGTCCTGGGACGGGACCGGGCTCCGGGGCGGGCGCGGAAGGCGGTGCGCCCGAGGGTGGTGCGGCGGCCACCGGCCGGGCCTCAGGGGCGCCCGCGGACGGCGCGGCGGACGCCGGGTCCGGGAATGTGCTCGTCGGGTACGGCACGAGTGCGGCGGCGGCCCGCCGGCGCCGCATCCGGCCGGGGCCCGGAGCGGGCCCCATGGCGGGAGTGCCACGGCCGCCCGGCCAGGTGGCGGACGGCTCGGCCGGGGCCGGAGCGGCCGAGGGGACGCCTGCTGGTTCCAGGGCGGTTGCTTCCGGGGCGACGGCCATAGGGGCGGTCGGCGTCACCGGGACAGCCGGGACAGCCGGGACCTCCGGTTCGTCCGGTGCGGACGGTTCGGCGGGGGCCGGGGCGGTGGAGGACGGCAACCGTGCGGTGGCCGTCATTTCTCCGCTGGTGCGTCGGATGGCGCGGGAGAACGGCCTGGATCTGCGGGAGTTGACCGGGTCAGGACGGGATGGGCTGATCCTCCGTACGGACGTCGAGTGCGCGATCCGGGCACGGCGGGAGCGGGAGACGGCCGGTGCCGGAGCAGCCCCCACGGTCGGTACCAGTGAACTGGCTGGGCCCGGCGTGACGGGTGTGGCGGGGGCCGGTGCCGTGACGGCCGTCGGATCCGCGGCCGGGGCCGGTGCCACGGCGGGTGAGGAGCGGATCCCGCTGAAGGGGATGCTCGGTGCGGCCGCCGAGAAATTCAGCCGCAGCCGCCGGGAGATCCCGGAGGCGACCTGCTGGGTGGAGGCCGATGCCACCGAACTCCTCGCCGCCCGTAAGGCGATGAATGTGCCGGGCGCCCCCAAGGTGTCGCTGCTCGCACTGCTGGCCCGGATCTGTACGGCCGCGCTCGCACGGTTCCCCGCGCTCAACTCCACCGTCGACACCAAGGCCCAGGAGATCGTCCGGCTGCCCGCCGTCCATCTGGGCTTTGCGGCGCAGACCGACCGCGGCCTGGTGGTGCCGGTCGTACGGGACGCCCATGCCCGTACGGTCGAGGAGCTGTCCGCCGAGATCGCCCGGCTCACGGAAACCGCCAGGGCCGGCGGGCTCTCCCTGGCCGAGCTGACGCACGGCACCTTCACCCTCAACAACTACGGCGTTTTCGGCGTCGACGGCTCCACGCCGATCATCAACCACCCGGAGGCGGCGATGCTCGGCATCGGCCGGATAGCCGCCAAACCCTGGGTGCACGAAGGAGAGTTGGCCGTCCGGCAGGTCGTCCAGCTCTCGCTCACCTTCGATCACCGGGTGTGCGACGGCGGCACCGCCGGCGGCTTCCTCCGGTTCGTGGCCGACTGCGTGGAGCAGCCCGCGCTGTTGCTCCGGACGCTGTGAGGGGGGTGCGGCGGGTGGCAGCGGCGAGGCCGGGGCAGCCGCCCCGGCCGTCCCGGCTGCGCCCGCTGTGGCGGAGCTGACATCTGCAGTCGCTCCGGCAGCGGTGTGATTCCGGTGCGCCCGGCGATACTCAAGAGGTGAACGACCTCACCGACCACGACGCCGTCGTGCTGGCCGGCGGCGCGGCCCGGCGGCTCGGCGGGGCGGACAAACCCGCCCTGTCCGTCGGCGGCCGCCCGCTGCTGGACCGGGTGCTCGCCGCCTGCCCCGATGCGGCGACCACCGTCGTCGTCGGCCCCGTCCGCCCGGCCGCCCGCGCCGTCGTCCACGCCCTGGAGGACCCGCCCGGTGGCGGCCCGCTCGCCGCACTGGACGCCGGCCTGCGGCACACCACCGCCCCGACGGTGCTCGTCCTCTCCGCCGACCTCCCGTTCCTGAAGGCGGCGACCGTACGGAGCCTCCTGGCGGCGACACGAACGGCAGGCGCTGCCGGACCGGGCGGGAGTTCCGCGTCCCGCGACGGGGCGATGCTCCAAGACGCCTCGGGGCGGGACCAGCCTCTCGTGGCCGCCTACAGGGCCGAGCCGCTGCGCCGTGAGCTGGCGCGGCTGCGGGCCGCACACGGCAGCCTGGCCGGACTGCCGCTGCGAGCGCTGCTGGCCGAGTTGGTGCTCGAACGGGTTCCGGACGCCCCCTCCACGGCGTCCTTCGACTGCGACACCTGGGAAGACATCAGCGCGGCACGCGCCCGTATCAGGGAGCATGGGAACGTGTTGGATGAATGGATCACCGCAGTCAAGGCCGAACTGGGCATCGAGCTCGATGTCGACACGGCGGCGCTTCTCGATCTCGCGCGGGACGCGGCCCATGGTGTGACCCGCCCCGCCGCGCCGCTGACGACCTTCCTGATCGGCTATGCGGCGGGCCGCCAGGACCGGGATGTGAAGGAACTGGCCGACCGGGCCGCCGCGCTGGCCCACCGCTGGGCGGCCGAGGCCGAGGGTGCGTCCGAGGCCGGCGGCGCCCAGGGTGCCGAAGCGAAGCCCGCGGAATGACCGACGGGGAGTTCAGCGGGGAGCCCGGCGGCGCGGTGGGCCGGCCGAGGGGCGGCACCTCGGCCGAGGGGCGCGGCGACCCCTTCGACGATGCGCTCGCGCTGGCCAACGGCACGGCGCCGAGGTGGGTACGGCCCGGGGCCGGGCCCGAGGCCACGACCGTGACGACGCCGTACGCCGCCGGAGGGGCCGCGGCAGCCACCTCCTCCGCGACCGGCAGCGGCGGCGACGCCCCCTACACACCGGACGACCCCTTCTCCCCCGACGACCCCGCCGCTGCCCGGAGCGGCCCCTCCAGCCCCTCCAGCCCTTCCGGCCCCTCCCGCCCCGTGGACCCCGCGCCTCCCACCGGCCCCGGCCCGCGCACCGCCCCGGCCGCCGTCCCCTGGCACACCGCCCGCGCACTCGCCGAGCGCTCCGTACCCGGGCCGCCCGCGCCCGAGACCTCGGTCCTGGGCGAGGCGCTCGGCCGTACGCTCGCCGCACCCCTCACCGCGCTCACCGATCTGCCGTCGTTCGACACCTCGGCGATGGACGGCTGGGCGGTCTCCGGCCCCGGCCCCTGGCGTCTGGACCGGCCCGCCGACGCACCCGAGACGGGCCTCCCGTCCGGCATCCTCGCCGGTCACGCCCCCGCCGAGGCGCTCCTCGACGGCCATGCGATCCCGATCGCCACCGGCGCGCGCGTTCCGTCCGGCGCCACCGCCGTACTGCGCAGCGAGCACGGCGAGGTCCGTGAGCTGAGCGACGGCGGACGGCGGCTGTACGCACCACGGCCCGCGCCGCCGGGCCAGGACATCCGCCCGCGCGGCCAGGAGTGCCGCCGCGGCGACCAACTGCTGCCCGCGGGCGCACTGGTGACCCCCGTCGTCCTCGGCCTGGCCGCGACGGCCGGTTACGACGAACTGACCGCCTACCGCCGCCCGCGTGCCGAAGTCTTCGTCCTGGGCGACGAGTTGCTGGACCACGGGCTGCCGCACGAGGGCCGGATCCGCGACGCCCTCGGCCCGATGCTCGCCCCCTGGCTGCACGCACTGGGCATCGAGGCGGCGCCGCCGCGCCATCTCGCCGACGAGGCCGACACCTTGTACGCCGCCCTCGCGGGGTCCACCGCCGACGTGGTGATCACTACGGGCGGTACCGCGTCGGGCCCCGTCGACCATGTGCACCCCACCCTGCGCAGGCTCGGCGCGGAGGTGCTGGTGGACGGGGTGGCGGTCCGCCCCGGGCACCCCATGCTGCTGGCCCGCCTGGCCCCGCGCCGGCATCTCGTCGGCCTGCCGGGCAATCCCCTGGCCGCCGTCTCCGGCCTGCTCACCCTCGCCGAACCGCTGCTCCGTACGCTCGCCGCCCGCCGTCCCGCCGCGCCCTACCGCACGCCGCTGGCCGCCGCGGTCGCCGGGCATCCGCGCGACACCCGGCTCGTTCCGGTGGCCTACCGCGACGACGAGCGGCACGGCCTGACGGCGGTACCGTTGCGCTTCCACGGCCCGGCCATGCTGCGCGGGATCGCCTCCGCCGATGCGCTGGCCGTCGTCCCGCCCGGTGGCGCGGAGCGCGGCACCGAGCTCGAACTCCTGGAATTCCCCTGGTCGGCGAGCTGGTCGGCGGGATGGACGCCCGGCTGGGCCGCCCCCGGTGGCCCGTACGAACCCCCTGAGGCCACCGGAGGCCGCGCGTGAAGCTCCCGTCCCAGGACGCCGCGGCGCGTGAGGTGCCCGAGGACCGGTCGCACCGGGTGCTGCTGCCGCGCCGCACCCCCATGCCGCCGCTGCGGCAGGTCGCCCGCCGGCTGCTGATGGCGCTGCTCGTCCTGCTCGCGACGGTCTTCATCGTCTGGATCGACCGCAACGAGTACCACGACAACGCCGACGGCAGGGTCGACCTGCTCGACTGCTTCTACTACGCGACCGTCACGCTCTCGACCACGGGATACGGCGACATCGTCCCGTACGGCGACAGCGCGCGGCTGCTGAACATCCTGCTCATCACGCCGCTCCGCGTGCTGTTCCTGATCATCCTGGTCGGCACCACACTGGAAGTGCTGACCGAGCGCACCCGCGAGCAGTGGCAACTGAAACGCTGGAGAAACACCTTGCGCGACCACACCGTCATCGTCGGCTTCGGGACGAAGGGCCGTTCCGCCGCCCAGACCCTGTGTGCGACGGGGCTCAACCGCGACCGCATCGTCATCGTCGACCCCAGCAGCAAGGTGATCGACGCGGCGGTGGCCGACGGGTTCGCGGGGGTGGTCGGCGATGCGACCCGCAGCGATGTGCTCCTCCGGGCCGAGGTCCAGCGCGCCCACCAGGTCGTGATTGCCACCCAGCGCGATGACACCGCCGTGCTGGTCTCGTTGACCGCCCGTCAGCTCAACAAGAAGGCGAACATCGTCGCGGCGGTGCGGGAGGAGGAGAACGCCCCGCTGCTCCGGCAGTCCGGGGCCGATGCCGTGATCACCTCGGCCAGCGCGGCCGGCCGGCTGCTGGGTCTCTCCGTCCACAGCCCCAGCGCGGGCACCGTCATGGAGGATCTGATCCAGCAGGGCAGCGGCCTCGACCTGGTGGAACGCACGGTGGTGAAGGCGGAGGTCGGCAAGTCCGTACGGGAGACCGACGACTTGGTCGTGTCCGTGCTGCGCGGCCACCGGCTCCTCGGCTACGACGATCCGGAGGCCAGTCCGCTGCAGAGCACGGACCGTCTGATCACCATCGTGCGCGCGGCCCCGACGGAGGCGGCGGACCTCTCCGGCAAGCAGTCCGCCAAGCCGAACCTCCCCGGCACCGGCGTCGCCCCGATGCGCCGAGCGGATGAATAACCGCACGTCGTGCGGGGGCTGATGGCCGATCCGGCGGTAGTCGTCGGCCCCCGCACCTTCGCCCCGTGGGCGGACGGCGAGTAGCCTCGCGCCCATGCGAGCGATCACTATCCCGGAGCCCGGTGGCCCCGAAGCACTTGTCTGGGCGGACGTGCCCGATCCGCAGCCCGCCGAGGGCGAGGTCCTGATCGAGGTCGCGGCCAGCGCCGTGAACCGCGCCGACCTGCTCCAGCGCCAGGGCTTCTACGATCCGCCGCCCGGCTCCTCCCCCTATCCGGGTCTGGAGTGCTCGGGGCGGATCAGCGCGCTCGGCCCCGGTGTGCACGGCTGGGCCGTCGGTGACGAGGTGTGTGCGCTGCTGGCCGGCGGCGGATACGCGGAGAAGGTCGCCGTCCCGGCCGGACAGGTGCTGCCGGTGCCGGCCGGCGTGGACCTGGTCACGGCCGCCGCGCTGCCCGAGGTGACCTGCACGGTCTGGTCGAACGTCTTCATGATCGCGCACCTGCGGCCCGGTGAGACGCTGCTGGTCCACGGCGGTGCCAGCGGCATCGGCACGATGGCGATCCAGCTCGCCAAGGCCGTCGGCGCACGGGTCGCGGTGACCGCGGGCGGTCCCGAGAAGCTGGCCCGCTGCGCCGAGCTGGGCGCGGACATCCTCATCGACTACCGCGAACAGGACTTCGTCCAGGAGATCCGCAAGGCCACCGACGGCACGGGCGCGGACGTCATCCTCGACATCATCGGCGCCAAGTATCTGCAGCGGAACGTCAAGGCGCTGGCGGTCAGCGGACGGCTGGCGATCATCGGGCTGCAGGGCGGGGTGAAGGCGGAGCTGAATCTCGCCGCCCTCATGGCCAAGCGCGCCGCGATCACCGGCGCCGGGCTGCGCGCCCGCCCGCTGAACGAAAAAGCGGCCATCGTCGCCGCGGTACGGGAGCACGTCTGGCCGCTGATCGCCAACGGTCAGGTCCGGCCGATCGTGGACCGCGCGCTCCCGATGGCGGATGCCGCCGAGGCGCACCGGGTCGTGGACGCGAGTGCGCACGTCGGCAAGGTCGTGCTGACGGTCTGAGCCGACGGCCGCCCCCTCCGCAAGCCGGGCCGTCCGCGCCCGCCCCTCCCGCGCATGCGCCCGGTAACCCGGCCGACATGTCCAAGATGCCGTGAATGTCATCACATGTGACGCTGAACAGGTCACTCGACGGCTCGGCACGGGAGGGGCACTGTGGTCGCTCCAGGATTCCGTTCGCGCATCGCCACCGGTCTGTTGGCGGCTGCCGTCGTGCTGCCCGTTCCGATAGGAGCCACCTCCGCGGTGGCCGCGGACCGGCGTGCCACACCGGTCGACCGTCCCCCGCATCTCGCCCGGCCGGGCGATCAGCCCGACGACGTCCCGGGTGCGGCCGGCGACGACGGTTTCGGTTTCGACGGGTACGGCGCCGACGACTTCGCGCCCAGCCTGCCGCCGGCCGAGGGGCCCGGGGCCGGAGCGGGCCGGGCGCGCGCCGGACATCCCGGTCATCCAGGGGCCCCGGCGCAGCTCCCGGAGCTGCCGGACCGCTTCCCCGGCCTGCCGTACGCCCGTCCGGGCTTCCCTCACCGGTCGCCGCATCACCACTTCGGGGGGCTCCACGGGCACGGACGGTGGCACCACCACCCGCATCACCCCTTCGGCCCGGGCTACTCCGTGCCGGGCCCGCCGTACTCCGTCCCGGGAGCCGACGGCGGCAGTGCCGACCACCCGCGGCACGGCAGGCACGGGCCGCCCGCCCCGGCGGGTTCGCCCGACACCGACCGTGCGCACCCGCCGCCCGGTCGGCATGCCCCCAAGCCCAAGCACCGCAAGCCTGCGGTGTCCGAATCCCCTGCCGCGGCGGCCACCCCGTCACGGCCCTCCCCTTCGCGCCGCTTCGACGTCGCGGACCGGTTCACCCGGCGCCCGTACGAGGCATTGCCGCCGCTCCCGACGCCCGCCCCGGGGGAGGACCGCTCCGCACCGGAGATGACGGATGACGCATCGGAGTCCACGGCGACCCCGTACGCCATGGAGACCCCCGGGGCCCCGGTCGAGAGGGTTCTCCCGATGGGTGCCGGCCTTGCTCTCACCGGTCTGGGGCTGGCCTTCTTCGCCCTGCGGCTGCGCCGGAACTGAAGATTGCGGTGGTTTCACGTGAAACGGCGAGAATCCGCTGTTTCACGTGAAACAGCGCCGGACGGATCCGCTCGGAATGGTGGATCACGTTCTCCCGGGGGCACCACCTGTCAGGAGCCCGCGTACGAGAGAATGGCGGCATGGATATGCCGATGAATGAACGGTCGCAGGAGAATCCGCACGTCCTGGTGGTCGGCCCGGACGGCATGGCGCTCGGCGGCGCCGGCTCCGGTGGCGGGGATGACGGCGAAGAATCCCGGGAGACCCCCTTGACGGACATGGTCGAACAGCCTGCGAAGGTCATGCGCATCGGCAGCATGATCAAGCAGCTGCTGGAGGAGGTGAAGGCCGCTCCTCTGGACGAGGCGAGCCGGGTCCGCCTCAAGGAGATCCACTCCAGCTCGGTCAAGGAGCTGGAGGACGGCCTGGCGCCCGAGCTGGTCGAGGAGCTGGAGCGGCTGTCGCTGCCGTTCACCGATGAATCGGTGCCGACGGAGGCGGAGCTGCGGATCGCCCAGGCCCAGCTGGTCGGCTGGCTGGAGGGCCTCTTCCACGGCATCCAGACCGCACTGTTCGCCCAGCAGATGGCGGCCCGTGCCCAGCTGGAGTCGATGCGCCGTGCGCTGCCGCCCGGTGCCGTTCCGATGGACGGCGAGGAGGGCACGCCCGGTCACGGCGGCGCCCGCTCGGGCCCGTACCTCTGAGCATTCGCCCGGCATCTGCGCGGCAGGCCGGAGCGCACCGAGGAGCCACAGCACCCGGACAGATGGAAGGGCCGGCACGCGGAATGCGTGCCGGCCCTTCCATCTGTCCGGGTGGCCGTGGGCTGTATGCCGTCAGCCGCTCCGGCCGGTCGAGACGGTCAGCTCGATGGTCTCGCCGCTCTTCGGGTCCCACCGCTCGAACGGGTCCGGGGACTGGTCCGTGACGGTGTTCTTACCCCAGAGCGCGCTGTCCTCCTCGTCGACCTTGTACTTCCAGCCGGCCGCATCGAGGCACTTCTTCACCGAGTCCAGATTCTTGAAGCGGAACGAAGGCGCGTAGATCTTGCCTTCATCGCCGTAGACCTTGGACGGGCTGGTGCACTCGGACGTCAGGATCGTCGCCGTCTTGTCCTCGGGCCGGACGCTCTCGGTGGGCGAGGCGGTGTCGGAGTACGCGGACGTCGGACTGTCCCCGCCGGGGTCGTCGCTGGAGCCGGCGCTCAGACCGATGCCGATCGCGATCGCGGTCACCACGATGACGCCGACGATCGCCGAGACGACGATCACCGCGGAGTTGTTCTTCCGCGGGGCGGGGCCGCCGCTCGACGGCATCGACGCCGTCACCGGCGGCGGGGTGTAGGCCGGGGGCTGGTAGCCACCCGTGTTGAACGGCGCCGGAGCCGGAACGGGGCCCGGCGCGGGCGTCGGGTAGGTGTTGTTCGGCGGCGGCGGCGGGGGCGTCGAGGGACCGAAGGCGGCCTGGGTCGGCTGGTACGGCTGCTGCACGCTCGGCGGGGCCGGGGTGTGCGGGTTGCCGGAGGCCGTGGGGAAGACCGCGGAGGAGACCGAGGCACCGCTGGTACGCGCCCGCGGGCCCTCGCCGATGATCAGCGGCGTCGCACCGGACTGCCCGGACCCGACGATCCGCAGACACTCGTCCCGCATCGCCTCGGCGGTGGGGAAGCGTTCGTTGGGGTTCTTCTTCAGCGCACGGGCCACCAGCGCGTCCACGGCCGGCGGCAGCGAGCTGTTGATGCTCGACGGGACCGGGGGCTCTTCCTGGACATGGGCGTAGGCGATGGCGAGCGGGGAGTCCGCGTCGAACGGCAGCTGCCCCGTCAGCAGCTCGAAGAGCATGATGCCGACGGAGTAGAGGTCGGAGCGGGCGTCCACACCGCGGCCCAGCGCCTGCTCGGGCGACAGGTACTGCGGGGTGCCGACGACCATGCCGGTCTGCGTCATGGACGTCACACCGGACTGCATGGCGCGGGCGATGCCGAAGTCCATGACCTTGACGACGCCGCGCTTGTTCAGCATCACGTTGCCGGGCTTGATGTCCCGGTGGACCAGGCCCATTTCATGGCTGACCTCGAGCGCCGCCAGCACATCCGAAGTGATCTTCAGGGCTTTTTCCGTCGGCATCGCGCCATGCTGAGCGATGTCGGTGTCCAGATCGGAGCGCAGCGGCTGGCCCGCGACGTACTCCATGACGATGTACGGCACCATGCCGCCGTCGAGCTCGTCCTCACCGGAGTCGAAGACGGAGACGATATTGGTGTGCGTGAGCTTCGCCACGGACTGCGCCTCACGGCGGAAGCGCTCACGGAAGGCCTGCTCGCGCCCGAGCTCGGTGTGCAGTGTCTTGATCGCGACCTCGCGGTCCAGCACGCTGTCGTAGGCGAGGTGTACGGAAGCCATTCCGCCAGCGCCGAGAAGATCACGAAGCTGGTAACGTCCTCCGCCGACCGAACGGCCCTCGTATTGGCCCTGAGCGCCGTCCTGGCTCATCGTTCCGCTTCCCCCTAGGCGCACTACCCGTACGTATAGCGATCAAATTCTGGAATTTCGCAGCCAAGTCTGCCCCAGCCCCCGGACACGTCAAGCTGTGTGCCCGTTCCGTGACCAGATGTGCAAGATCCCGTCACGGCCATGAGACGTTTTGGCGCCTGATTACCCCCGGTGAACTTGCGACGTTTGGCGTCCGGCGGGTTTGATGGCCGGTCCACGACGGACCGGTGGGTGCCGCGGAACCTGTAGCGTGCTCTAGCGAAGACCGATGACCTTACCGCTCTCATGCGGATTGATTCGACGGCGAGGACCGATGGCACCGACGCAGAGCCCCCAGGGCCCGTCCGATCCTGACGCCACCGGCTCCAATATCCCCGACGCACCGGAGATGTGGGGCAACGGCGGGCTGGTCGGCGATGGCCGCTACCGGCTCACGCGACGGCTCGGCCGCGGCGGTATGGCGGAGGTGTTCGCGGCCGAGGACGTACGTCTTGGCCGTACCGTCGCCGTGAAGCTGCTGCGTGCCGACCTCGCCGAGGACCCGGTTTCCAAGGCCCGCTTCACGCGGGAGGCACAGTCCGTGGCCGGGCTGAACCACCACGCGGTGGTGGCCGTCTACGACTCCGGCGAGGACCTGGTCGGCGGCAACACCGTGCCGTACATCGTGATGGAGCTGGTCGAGGGCCACACCATCCGCGATCTGCTGCTCAACGCCGACGCCCCACCGCCGGACCAGGCGCTGATCATCGTCTCCGGTGTGCTGGAGGCGCTGGCCTACAGCCACCAGCACGGCATCGTGCACCGGGACATCAAGCCCGCGAACGTGATCATCACGAACAGCGGCGCCGTCAAGGTCATGGACTTCGGCATCGCGCGCGCCCTGCACGGCGCCGCGTCCACCATGACCCAGACCGGCATGGTCATGGGCACGCCCCAGTACCTCTCCCCGGAGCAGGCGCTCGGCAAGACCGTCGACACCCGCTCCGACCTCTACGCCACCGGCTGTCTGCTCTACGAACTCCTCACGCTGCGGCCGCCGTTCACCGGCGAGACCCCGCTCTCGGTCGTCTACCAGCATGTCCAGGACATGCCGGTGGCGCCGTCCCAGGTCGCCGACGCGGTGCCGCCGGAGCTGGACGGCCTGGTCATGCGGTCGCTGGCGAAGGACCCCGACGACCGCTTCCAGTCCGCCGAGGAGATGCGCGGCCTGGTCCAGTACTCGCTGCAGATGCTGCACGAGCAGGGCGGCCACACCGGCACCTGGAGCACCGGCCCGGTCGCCATGCACGAGGGCGGGCTCACCCCGTCGATGGGCACCGCGGCCACCACGGCGCTGCCGCACCCCGACGCCGGCCAGACCACGGCGCAGCCGATCCTGACGCCCGGTAGGCGCGACGACGACGGCGGTTTCGACGGCGGGCCCCGGCCGTCCAAGGGCGGCCGCGGCAAGATCTGGCTGATCGCGGCGCTGGCGGTGATCGCCATTGCGGTGGGTGTCGCCTTCGCGCTGCAGAACACCGGCGGCCAGGACCAGAAGCACGAGACTCCCACCACGCAGTCGCCTTCGCCGTCGCAGGACGACAAGACGAGCGAGCCGCCGACGGAGGAGCCGAGCACTCCGGAGACCGAGCCCGAGGACACGGGCGGTGACGGCGGCACGTACTCCGAGCCGCCGACGGAGGAGCCCAGCACTCCGGAGACGTCCGAGCCGCCGACCTCTCAGCCGCCGACCTCTCAGCCGCCGACGGAGGAGCCGAGCACGCCCGAAGAGCCGTCGGACGAGCCCACCGATCCCACCGAGCCCACGGACCCCACGGGCGGGACCGACGACGGTGGCGCGGGCACCGGTGGCCCGGACAGCGGCTTGACGTCGGGCGCGACCGGCTGACGGGTGCCCCGCTCCCCGTTCAGCGGGTGAACGCGTTCCGTACGGCCCGGTACTCGCGGGTCCACCACACGGCCAGGGCGGCCGCCGCCGGGAACTGAGGATCGGTGCGGCGGTCGCCCAGCTGGTAGCGCCAGGTGAGCATCCAGAAGTCGTTCAGCCGCTCCCACCACACCCGGTGGACGGCCGCCGCGAGTTCCTCGGCACCGGCTCCGCAGGCGCTGCGGTAGGCGCCCGCGTACGCCGCCACCTTGGCCAGGTCCAGGGTGCCGCAGGGGCGTACGAAGAAGATCGCGGCGGCGCGTACCGCCTCCTCGGCGCGCGGCTGGACGCCCAGCCGGTCCCAGTCGACGATCGCGGTCGGTTCCGTGCCCCGGTAGAGCACATTCAGCGGGTGGAAGTCGCCGTGCACCCAGCCCGCCGGGGGCTCGGCGCCGGGGGCCGGGCGGCGGTGCGCCTGCTCCGCCAGTAAGGCCCGGCGCTCCAGCAGACGGTGTTCGGCGAGTTCGTCGAAGCTGGTGCGCGGCCGGGCGCCGCGGGCCAGGGCCAGCAGCTCGTCGATCGTCTCGAAGGTCCGCTCGGGGTCGGCGCCGGCGTCCGCGCAGGGCGGCCGGGGCGGATGTGGTTCGTCCACCATGACCTCCTCCAGCGCGTTGTGCACCAGCCCGAGCAGGGCGCCGAGCCGCCAGGACTGGCCGCGGGTCAGCGCGGCGCCGCCGAGATGGCGGCCTTCGACCCAGGGGTGCAGGGCGTAGCAGCGGCCGTCGAGGACCGTGACGGTGCTGCCGTCCGTATGGGCGACGGGCGGGGCGACCGGCAGGCCGAGCGCGGCGAGCCGGTAGGTGGCGCGGTGCTGGCGGGTGAGGGCGGCACGGTCGCCGTCGAGGTGGTGCTTGAGGAAGTAGCGGCCGCGGGTGGTGGCGAGGAAATAGCCGTGGTTGAGCAGGCCCTCGGCGACGGGTTCACAGGACAGCGGCGCACCGGCGCCCGCGTAGTGGCGGAGCAGGGATCCGAGGGTGTCTTTGTCGGGCGTCGCCGCCGTCCGGACTACAGATGAGCGCAGCACGCGCCAGATGTTAGATCAACTACGCCCGTCGGAGTGGGCGTGCCGGAAGGCCTTACGCAGAGTGCGCACAGGGGGAAGGCGGCGCATCGGCTCCCGCTCGGCGGTCTGCCGGCGGCCGTGGCGGCCGCGCAGCCGAACGCGGGAATGCGGGGCACCCCCTGGACTGTTCAGTGCCGTTCCGCCTGCATGCGGGCGACATAGGCGGCGGCCTGGGAGCGGCGCTCCATTCCGAGTTTGGAAAGCAGACTGGAGACGTAATTCTTGATCGTTTTCTCCGCGAGATGGAGCCGCTCACCGATGGCGCGATTGGTCATTCCCTCGCCGATCAGATCGAGGATCCTGCGCTCCTGGTCGGTGAGGCTCGCCAGCCGGTCGTCGCCCTTCGCGGAGTTGCCGTCGCGCAGCCGCTCCAGCACCCGGGCGGTGGCCACGGGGTCGAGCAGTGACTTCCCGGCGGCCACCTCGCGTACCGCCGAGAGCAGTTCGTTCCCCCGAATGGCCTTGAGGACATAACCGGCCGCACCGGCCATGATCGCGTCGAAGAGGGCCTCGTCATCCGCGAACGAGGTGAGCATCAGGCAGTTGATGTCCTCATCCTGTGAACGGATCTCGCGGCAGACCTCGACACCGCTCCCGTCGGGCAGCCGGACATCGAGCACCGCGACGTCCGGACGGGTCGCCGGGATCCTGACCAGGGCATCTGCGGCAGTACCCGCCTCCCCGACCACCTCGATGTCGTCCTCGACCGACAGCATTTCGTGGACGCCACGCCGGACAACTTCGTGGTCATCGAGTAGGAATACCGTGATTTTTCCGTCTTCGCGCACCCCACCAGTCTCACACATCAACCCTTCCCGTGCTCCAGGTCACCGATATAACGTGCCGTTGTCCCGGCGGCCTGCAACGCTGTGACCAGGAGTTGTTCCAAGCCTTCGCGATTTACTTGGAAATCCAAGCAAAATCGCAGGTCAGCGCCGTTTCCACTTCGGCTTTGACAATGGGTAACGTGCAATGAGCAGGCCACTGTCCGGGAGCTTTGTTCCACCCGGATCCGGCCGCGATCGCACACACCCCGTGCGCCGTATCGGATACCGGGTGAGCCGCAATACGGCCACCGGCGGACCCCGGGGGCCGGACAGACGGAGGAGCAGCACGTGACCGTGGAAGGCACTGCGCAGCGGAAAAACGCCCGCGGCAGCAGCAAGCGCACCACCGCCAAAAAGGCGACGTCGGCGAAGAAGGCGTCCCCGGCCAAGGCCCGGAACTCCGGCCGGCCCGACCAGGCGGAGCAGGATCAGCTCGTACAACTGCTGACGCCCGAAGGTAAGCGGGTCGAGCACCCGGATTACTCGATCGATCTTTCCGCAGAAGAACTGCGCGGGCTCTACCGCGACATGGTCCTGACGCGGAAGTTCGATGCCGAGGCGACCACCCTCCAGCGCCAGGGCGAACTGGGCCTGTGGGCCTCGCTGCTGGGCCAGGAAGCCGCCCAGATCGGCTCCGGCCGCGCGCTGCGCGACGACGACTACGTCTTCCCGACCTACCGCGAGCACGGTGTGGCATGGTGCCGCGGAGTCGACCCGACGAACCTGCTGGGCATGTTCCGCGGTGTCAATCACGGCGGCTGGGATCCCAACACCAACAACTTCCACCTCTACACCATCGTCATCGGCTCGCAGACTCTGCATGCGACCGGCTATGCGATGGGTGTGCAGAAGGACGGCGCGGATTCCGCGGTCATCGCCTATTTCGGTGACGGCGCTTCCAGCCAGGGCGATGTCGCGGAATCCTTCACCTTCTCCGCGGTCTACAACGCCCCGGTCGTGTTCTTCTGCCAGAACAACCAATGGGCGATTTCCGAACCCACCGAGAAGCAGACCCGGGTGCCGCTCTACCAGCGCGCCCGTGGCTTCGGATTCCCCGGCGTACGGGTCGACGGCAATGACGTACTGGCCTGTCTGGCGGTGACCAAGGCGGCGCTGGAGCGGGCACGCACCGGCCAGGGCCCGATGCTCATCGAGGCGTTCACCTACCGCATGGGCGCGCACACCACCTCCGACGACCCGACGAAGTACCGGGCGGACGAGGAGCGGGCGGCCTGGGAGGCCAAGGACCCGATCCTGCGGCTGCGGACGTATCTGGAGGCCGAGGGCATCGTCGACGAGGCCTATCTCGCCTCGATCGACGAGGAGAGCGAGGCCCTGGGCAAGCGGGTCCGCGATGCCGTACGCGCCATGCCCGACCCGGACACCATGGCGATCTTCGAGAATGTCTATGCCGACGGGCATGCGCTCGTCGATGAGGAGCGCGCGCAGTTCGCCGCGTACCAGGCGTCGTTCGCCGACGCCGATCTTGTCGCGGAGGGGAACTGACCATGGCCGTCTTCGAGAAGATCACCATCGCCAAGGCGATCAATGAGTCGCTGCGCGCCTCCATGGAGGCCGACCCCAAGGTCCTCGTCATGGGCGAGGACGTCGGCAAGCTCGGTGGCGTCTTCCGCGTCACCGACGGTCTGCAGAAGGACTTCGGCGAGGAGCGGGTGATCGACACCCCGCTCGCCGAGTCCGGCATCGTCGGCACCGCGATCGGTATGGCGCTGCGCGGCTACCGTCCGGTCGTCGAGATCCAGTTCGACGGCTTCGTCTTCCCCGCCTACGACCAGATCGTCACCCAGCTCGCGAAGATGCACGCCCGCGCGCTGGGCAAGGTCAAGGTGCCGGTCGTCATCCGCATCCCGTACGCGGGCGGCATCGGCGCGGTCGAGCACCACTCCGAGTCCCCCGAGGCGCTCTTCGCGCATGTCGCGGGCCTGAAGATCGTCTCTCCCTCGAACTCCTCCGACGCCTACTGGATGCTCCAGCAGGCCATCGCGGGCGACGACCCGGTCATCTACTTCGAGCCCAAGCGCCGCTACCACGACAAGTCGCGGCTGGACACCGAGTCGATCCCGGACCCGCTGCACAAGGCCCGGGTCGCCAGGACCGGCTCCGACCTCACGCTGGCCGCCTACGGTCCGATGGTCAAGGTCTGCCAGGACGTCGCCAATGTCGCGGCCGAGGAGGGCAAGTCGCTCGAGGTCGTCGACCTGCGCTCGCTCTCCCCGATCGACTTCGACACCGTGCAGTCGTCGGTGCAGAAGACCGGCCGGCTGGTGGTCGTCCACGAGGCCCCGGTCTTCTTCGGCGCGGGTGCCGAGATCGCCGCCCGGATCACCGAGCGGTGCTTCTACCACCTGGAGGCCCCGGTCCTGCGGGTCGGCGGTTTCCACTCCCCGTATCCGCCCTCCCGTCTGGAGGACGAGTACCTTCCGGGACTGGACCGGGTGCTCGACGCCGTTGATCGTGCGTTGGCGTACTGAGGGTTTGAGGAGAGTTCGTGACCATGACTGCAAGTACCGCCAAGGCCCAGCGCTTCCGCGAGTTCAAGATGCCCGACGTCGGCGAGGGACTGACCGAGGCCGAGATCCTCAAGTGGTACGTCCAGCCGGGCGACACCGTCACCGACGGCCAGGTCGTCTGTGAGGTCGAGACCGCCAAGGCCGCCGTCGAACTGCCCATTCCCTATGACGGGGTGGTGCACGAGCTGAACTTCGGCGAGGGCGTCACCGTCGATGTCGGCACCGTCATCATCTCCGTGGACACCGACCCCGGTGCCGGGCCCGCCACGGCTCCGGCACCGGCGCCGGAGCAGGCGCCGCAGGACGCCGCCAAGGACGAGGAGGAGGCCGAGCCGCAGGGCCGGCAGGCGGTGCTGGTCGGCTACGGTGCCGCGCCGTCCTCGACCAAGCGCCGCGCACGCAAGCCCCAGGCCGGGGTTCCGGCCCAGCAGGAGCCGGTGAGCGCCGCGCTCCAGGCGGAGCTGAACGGGCGGACGGCGCCCGCCCCGGCCGCACCGTCTGCACCGGCGGCTCCTGTGGCTCCGGTCGCGAACGGTGCAGCTGCCGGGGCCGTCGGCCGGCCGCTGGCCAAGCCGCCGGTGCGCAAGCTCGCCAAGGATCTCGGGATCGATCTGGCGACGATCGCCCCCACCGGGCCGGACGGCATCATCACCCGCGAGGACGTCCATGCGGCCGCCGCTCCGGCGGCGGCGCCCGCCCCGGCCGAGGTTCCCGGTCCGGCCCCCGTCGCCGAGGCGGTCGCCCCGGCCGGTGTCGTCGACGCCGCCGCCCGTGAGCGGCGGGTGCCGGTCAAGGGCGTACGCAAGGCCACCGCGCAGGCGATGGTCTCCAGCGCCTTCACCGCGCCGCATGTCACGGAGTTCATCACCGTCGATGTGACCCGCACGATGAAGCTGGTCCAGGAGCTCAAGCAGGACCCGGACATGGCGGGGCTGCGCGTCAACCCGCTGCTGCTCGTCGCCAAGGCCTTCCTGGTGGCCATCAGGCGCCACCCGGAGGTCAATGCGGCCTGGGACGAGGCGCGTCAGGAGATCGTCTACAAGGACTATGTGAACCTCGGGATCGCGGCGGCCACCCCGCGCGGGCTGATCGTCCCGAACATCAAGGACGCCGGAGCCAAGACGCTGCCCCAGCTCGCCGAGGATCTGGGCGATCTGGTCGCCACCGCCCGCGAGGGCAAGACCTCGCCGGCGGCGATGACCGGTGGCACGGTCACCATCACCAACGTCGGCGTCTTCGGCGTCGACACCGGTACGCCGATCCTCAACCCGGGGGAGTCGGCGATCCTCGCCTTCGGTGCGGTCAAGCTCCAGCCGTGGGTCCACAAGGGCAAGGTGAAGGCGCGTCAGGTCACCACCCTCGCGCTGTCCTTCGACCACCGGCTGATCGACGGCGAGCTGGGCTCCAAGCTGCTCGCGGATGTCGCGGCGGTGCTGGAGCGGCCCAAGCGGCTCATCACCTGGGGATGAGCCGGAATGCGGGGCCGGGCGGTTCGGAGCGGCGTTTCACGTGAAACGCCGCCTCGGGTCCGCCCCGGCCCTGTGGACGAGCGGCCGGTCGCCTGCCCCGCGCCGCCGCTCCGGCCATACGTCAGCTCCTACACCGGATACCGGCAGGCCGGGCTGCCACCGGGCCGGCACCGTGGGCTCCCCTCGCCCCGGCTGACCCTGATCTTCACCCTCGACGAGCCGCTCACGCTGACCGGCCACCCCGATCCCGGGCAGGCCCCCGGCACCTACGACACCCTCATCGGCGGTCTGCACACCCGCCCCGCGCTGATCGCCCACCCCGGCCGTCAGTCCGGCATCCAGGTCGGTCTGCATCCGCTGGGCGCCCGCGCCCTGCTGGGGCTGCCGGCCGGCGAGCTGGCGAGCATCGACCTCCCCGCGGATGCCGTCCTCGGACGGCAGGGCGCGGAGCTCGGTGAGCGGCTGCGAGCGGCACAGGGCTGGCCGGAGCGGTTCGCGCTGCTGGATGCCTACTTGCTGCGCTGCCTGTCGCGGGAGCCGGGCGGCTCCGGACCGTCGCCCGAAGTGGTCCGCGCCTGGCAGCTGCTGGCGCGGACCCGGGGCGCCGCACCGGTGGCCCTGCTCGCCGATGACGTCGGCTGGAGCGCGCGCCATCTGACCGCCCGCTTCCGGCAGGAGACCGGTCTGGCGCCCAAGACCGCCGCCCGGGTCATCCGCTTCGACCGGGCATGCCGGCTGCTCGGCGACCGGGCCCGTACGAGCCGCCCACCGCTGCTGGCCGATCTGGCGGTGCGCTGTGGCTACTTCGACCAGGCGCATCTCGCCCGGGAGTTCCGCTCGCTGGCCGGCTGCCCGCCCAGCCAGTGGCTCGCCGAGGAGTTCCGAAACGTCCAAGCCGCCGGGGGCGCCATCGAGGAACGCTGAAGACGGCGGCCCACCGGGGACCGCGTTCCGATCCAGGAGGTCCGGCGATCATGCCCGAGAACCTGTCCGACACCACCCCCGCACCCCAGGTATGGCCGACGCTGCGGGCCCGCGATGCCCGTGCGCTGATCCGCTTCCTGGTCGATGCGTTCGGCTTCGAGGAGACCGTGGTCCACGGGGAGGGCGAGCGTGTCGAGCACGCCCAGCTCTCCTGGCCCGAAGGCGGCGGCATCATGCTCGGCTCCGTCAAGGAAGCGGAGGACGACCGCTGGCCGCTGCGGCCCGGGACGTTCGGGGGCTATGTCGTCACCGACCGTCCCGACGAGCTGTGTGCCCGCGCCAGAGCTGCCGGGGCGGAGATCATCGCCGAGCCGGCCGACACCGACTACGGATCGCGGGAATTCGGTGTCCGCGATCCCGAGGGCAACCTCTGGTCGTTCGGTACGTATCGCGGCGAGCCGCGCAAGGCGTAGCGGGCCGGCGACGGGGCCGGTGGCCGGTCAGCCGCGGATGAGCTCCACCGCGCGGCTGAAGTGGCCCACCGGCCCGGTCGGGCCGGACTCGTCGGTGCGTGCGGCGCCGCGGGTCAGGGCGATGCCCGCCCACAGGCCGGCGACGATCAATGCCAGCACGACGGTGTTCCGCGTACGGCGGCCGGCGTTCGTCCTGGACTGCATGGTCAACTCCCCTTGGTGTCGGAGCCTCCCCGGCTCCCTGTCTCTATTCACCCATGAGATTGGCCGCGGTCCGTACGCGGCAGGTACGGACTCCTGTCCGACCTGAGGTGGACCCGACATCACTCTGGGGTCCCCCTTCCCGCAGTGGCCGGGAAAGGGTTTGCCGCGGTCGGCCGCGCTGTTTACGGTCGGCGAAATGAGCAGCGAAATGATCATCAGGCGCTATCGGCCGTCCGACCAGGACGTTGTCACCGATCTGTGGTCCCGGGCCGCGCGGCAGGCGCATCCGTTCCTCGACGGGGAGGGCGCGGGCGAACGGGCCCGGCTCCTCCGCGAGGTGGACCTCGTCCGGGCAGAGAACTGGGTGGCCGAACGGAAGGGCAGTGTCATCGGTCTGCTCGGACTGCGGGTCGACGGGCCCGGGGACGGCGACGGGCCCGAGGGCGGCAACGGGCCCGGGGCCGAGGTCGGCGGGCTGTTCGTGGCACCGGACGCCCAAGGTGGCGGAGCCGGGCGGGAGTTGCTGGAGCATGCGGCGGCGCTGCACGGCGCGCTGACCCTGGAGGTCTTCGAGGGCAACGCCCGGGGCCGACGCTTCTGCGCGTACCTGGGCTTCACGGAGCGGGGGCGCCGGACGGACGAGGAGACCGGCCATCTGCTGATCACTCTGGAGCGCGCCGCGCCGCTGAAGTCGGTGGGCTGGCTGCATCTGCGGGAGGGGCGGCTGCTGAGCGTACGGACGCGGGGGAACGACACCTTCTATCTCCCGGGCGGCAAGTACGAGCCCGGGGAGACCGCACGGGAGGCGCTGTCGCGCGAGCTCGGTGAGGAACTCGGCCTGGTGGTGCCCGCCGAGGAGCTGTCGGAGGCATGTGTCATCCATGACGTCGCCCACGGGAAGAACGGGCGCCGGCTGCATATGGCCTGCTTCACCGGTGGGCCCCAGGACATCGCACCGGTCCCCGGCCGGGAGATCGCCGAATACGCCTGGTTCGACCGTCAGGAAGCGCGGGAGCGCTGTGCGCCCGCCCATGCGCAGGTCGTGGACAGGTTGGTCGCGCAGGGGCGGATGCGGGGCTGACGCACCGCCGGGCTGAGGGCGCTGCCGGGCGGCGGACGGGCCGGGGCGCACGCGGGCGCCCCGGCGGCCGTTCCGCGCCACGGCCCATAGCGCCTCTACCAGGACAAACGTGACATCAACTGTCCGCATCGCGGAATGAAGTGTCGAACGCATACCTGTTGTATCTATCCTGTGCGCATGCCCTCAGCGTCCACGCCCACCGCTCCCGCCAGAGAGACCGCCGCCAAGCAGCCGCCCGCCGCGGAGCGGGTGTACGCGCACATCAAGGACGCCGTCCTGGAACGCCGCTACGAGGGCGGCATGCTGCTCACCGAGGGTGAGCTGGCCGACGCCGTGGGGGTGTCCCGGACACCGGTGCGCGAGGCGCTGCTGCGGCTGGAGGTCGAGGGGCTGATCAAGCTTTACCCCAAGAAGGGCGCGCTGGTCCTGCCGGTCTCCGCGCAGGAGATCGCCGACGTCGTCGAGACCCGGCTGCTGGTGGAGAAGCACGCCGCGGCCAAGGCGGTGCCCGCGAGCGAGGCGCTGGTCGGCGAGCTGACCGAGCTGCTGGAGACGATGCGGGAGCAGGCAGCGTCAGGCGACCTCGCCGCCGTGTCCGTCACCGACCGCGCCTTCCACGCCGCCATCGTGCGCAGCGCCGGCAATCAGATCCTGGACCGGCTCTATGAGCAGCTGCGCGACCGTCAGCTGCGGATGGGTGTCGCGGTGATGCATGCCCACCCGGACCGGATCGCCAAGAACATCACCGAACACGCCGAGATCCTGGAGGCGCTGCGCGCCGGAGACGCGGACGCCGCGACCGAGGTCGTGCAGCGGCACGTGAGCTGGGTCCGCAACCTCGCGCAGGGCGAGGTGCGATGAGCGCCGGCAGCGGACGTGCCGGTGACTCCCCCGGCCCGGACGGCTCCGGTATAGGCGGCGGCTCGGCCCGGCTGATGCCCGCGGACCCGCCCGGTGGCCGTAGGGCGATGGCCGTCTGGGGCATCGGCGTCGCGGTCTACTTCGTCGCGATCACCTACCGCACCAGCCTCGGCGTGGCCGGGCTGGACGCCGCCGAGCGCTTCCACATCAACGCCTCGGCGCTGTCGACGTTCTCCATCCTCCAGCTGCTGGTGTACGCCGGGATGCAGATCCCGGTCGGTCTGCTGGTCGACCGGCTCGGCCCCAAGAAGGTGCTGACGCTCGGCGTGGTGCTCTACACCCTCGGCCAGTTCGGCTTTGCGCTCTCCTCGTCGTACGCCATGGCGCTCGGCTCGCGTGCGCTGCTCGGCTGCGGGGACGCGATGACCTTCATCAGCGTGCTGCGGCTGGGCTCGCGGTGGTTCCCGGCCCGCCGTGGGCCGATGATCGCCCAGATCGCCGCGCTGGTCGGGATGGCGGGCAACCTGATCTCCACGCTCGTCCTCGCCCGGTTCCTGCACTCCTTCGGCTGGACCCCGACCTTCGCCGCCAGCGCGGCCGGCGGGATCGTCGTGCTGATCGTGCTGCTGCTCTTCCTCAAGGACCACCCCGAGGGCTTCGAGCCGCCGCCCGCGTCCGCCGGGCACACCGGCCCCGGGTTCGTGCGCCGGCAGATCGCGGAGGCCTGGCGGGAGCCCGGCACCCGGCTGGGCATGTGGGTGCACTTCACCACCCAGTTCCCCGCGATGGTGTTCCTGCTGCTCTGGGGCCTGCCGTTCCTCGTCGAGGCGCAGGGGCTGTCCCGCGGCACCGCCGGTGAACTGCTCACCCTCGTGGTGCTCTCCAACATGGCGGTGGGGCTGGTCTACGGCCAGATCATCGCCCGTCACCATGCGGCCCGCACCCCGCTGGCACTGGGCACGGTGGGCGCCACGGGGCTGATGTGGGCGATCGTGCTGGCCTGGCCGGCCGATCATGCGCCCATGGGGCTGCTGATCGTGCTGTGTACGGTGCTGGGCGCCTGCGGCCCCGCCTCGATGATCGGCTTCGACTTCGCGCGGCCCGCCAACCCGCCCGAGCGTCAGGGCACCGCCTCCGGCATCGTCAACATGGGCGGCTTCACCGCGTCGATGACGACCTTGCTCGCCGTCGGTGTTCTGCTGGACGCGACCGGGGACAACTACCGGATCGCCTTCGCCTCGATCTTCGTCCTGGAAGCGCTCGGCGTCTCGCAGATTCTGCGGCTGCGGCGGCGTGCGGCGCGACGCGAGCGCGAACGGCTGGTCGTCAGCCGGGTCGAGGCGGTTCACGTTCCGGCGTAAGGCGGCCGAGCACGCGGCGGCCGGGCCCGTTTCACGTGGAACGGACAGGGCTGTTTCACGTGAAACGGCTCATACTCCGGTGCCGGCTCTGGATCTCCGGCCGGCCGACGGGCAGGGGCGTGGACGAGGCGGATGCCCGCCGGGACGCCGTCCGCCCACCCTTGGTGCTACGGCGTGACCGCGAAGTGGTCCAGGATCGCCGCGGCCAGTCCGGCGTCCCCGTCGATCTTGATCTGCTCGGTGACGGCCGCCGGGCGCACCCGGCCGCAGGCCAGCCGGTGGAAGGTGTCCCAGTCCAGGGCGAGGGTCACGGTCGGGCCGAGCGAGACACTGCCGTCGATCGTGGCGTTGCCCTCGGCGTCAATGCGGACCGTACGCAGGAACTCCAGCGGTCCGCTGACGTCGAAGACCACCGCTGAATCGGCGGGCGCCTGGGCCCGCTTGGCGACGATGCCGGGCAGCACCGTCACCAGCAGATCGCGCGTCACCTGCGCGCCGGGGGAGTCGAGATTGCCGGGCTTGCCGAGCGCCCGGCGCAGGTCCTGCTCATGCGCCCAGACATCGAACGCCCGCTGCTGCAGCACGAATTCCAGCGAGCGGTCCTCGCCGAGCGGGCTGCGCACCACGGCGTCCGGCTGGCGGGACTCGTTGCGCAGCTGCCGGGAGCGGCGGATGACGGTGTATTCGAGCTCGCCGAGCATCTCCGGCGCGGTGTGGTGCCGGCGGACGTCGACCTGCACCTCCATCCGTCGCGCCGACTCGCTGCGGACGTGGTAGAGATCGCGCGGCAGGGTGTGGATCGGCCGCGGGTCGCCCAGCATTTCGCATTCCAGGCCGATGACATGGGAGACCACATCGCGCACGGACCATCCTGGGAGGTCCGTCGCCCTGTTCCACTCGCCTTCGACGAGCGGAGTAACCAGCTCGGTTATCGCTTCTATGGAGTGAGTCCAGGCATCGATGGAGGACTGAAGGCTGGGATGGACGGTCACGGGACCCCTCGGACGGTTCGTACGCGGGCTGCTGTCTGTGCAGTTAAGTTACGCTGCGCACGGGCACCCCGGCAGTGCTTTCGGACGACCATCGTAGGCCGATGCTTCCCGGCCGCAGAGGGGTGCGCCGTACGCCCGGAACGCGTGCTTCTCAGTCCTCCCCGCGCTCCCGCTCCGCCAGCCGGATCACACACACGGCGATGGCGATGAGCAGCGGCGGATCCGCGTCGTCCCGTACGACGTTGACCGCATAGGTGTCACGCACCGTCAGCCAGCGCCGCGAGATCTCCGCGAGCAGTTCGCCCTCGTACTCGATCGCGAACTCCCGGTCCAGGATCTTTCCGCTGACGTCCAGCTCGGTGCCGTCCACCAGCTCGACGCGGTAGTGGTTGCGCAGCAGCGAGAGCCGCTTCCGCTTGATCGTGGCCAGCGGCTGGTCGTCCCGCTCGATGGTCATCGTGTCGCGCAGGCTGAGCATCTTCTTGCGGATGGTGATCAGCACCCGCCGCTCGGGGTCCTTCAGCTCAAAGGTTTCCCGCAGCCGCAGCGCCTTCCCGTCCACGAGGAAGGCGTGCCGTCCGTGCTCGTCCTCGATCCAGTAGTCGTCACCGATGCCGAAGATGCGGTCGCGTACCACGTACTTGCCAGGGCGCGGGGAGGCTCCCCCGGGAGATTGCTCCATGGCTGACGTGTTCCCCCGGGGCCCTGCGGAATGCGCACGCACCGGAGTGACGTTGAATGTCCACATGGCTTCACGTGCACGCGTCCGCGCCCCCGAGCTGACCGGCAAGGGCGGCTGGCTGAACACCGGCAACAAGGATCTGACCCTCTCCGACCTGCGAGGACGCATTGTCGTCCTGGATTTCTGGACCTTTTGCTGTGTGAACTGTCTGCATGTCCTCGATGAGCTGCGGGAGCTGGAGGAGCGGCACCGCGACACGGTCGTGATCATCGGTGTGCACTCCCCGAAGTTCGTGCACGAGGCCGAGCACCAGGCCGTCGTGGACGCCGTGGAGCGGTACGGCGTCGAGCACCCGGTCCTCGACGACCCCGAGCTCGCCACCTGGAAGCAGTACGCGGTACGGGCCTGGCCGACGCTCGTGGTGATCGACCCCGAGGGGTATGTCGTCGCGCAGCACGCCGGCGAGGGCCATGCGCACGCCATCGAGAAGCTCGTCGAGGAGCTGGAGGCCGAGCACACGGCGAAGGGCACCCTGCGCCGCGGTGACGGTCCCTACGTACCGCCGGAGCCGGTCGCCACCGATCTGCGCTTCCCCGGCAAGGCGGTGCGGCTGCCGGGCGGCAGCTTCCTCGTCTCGGACACCACCCGGCATCAGCTGGTGGAGCTGGCGGCGGACGGCGAGCAGGTGCTGCGCCGGATCGGCACCGGTGAGCGCGGGCTGACCGCGGACTCCTTCAACGAACCGCAGGGCCTGGCACTGCTGCCCGACGGCAGGGTGGCCGTCGCGGACACGGTCAACCACGCCATCCGCGTCTTCGACCCCGACAGCGGCACGCTGGAGACGGTGGCCGGCACCGGCAAGCAGTGGTGGCAGGGCTCACCGGCCTCGGGCCCGGCCCGCGAGGTGGACCTCTCCTCGCCGTGGGACCTCGCCTGGTGGCAGGACCGGCTGTGGATCGCGATGGCCGGAGTGCATCAGCTGTGGACGTACGACCCGGCTGCCGGCACGGTCCAGGTCGCGGCCGGTACGACCAACGAGGGCCTGGTGGACGGCCCGGCCGCCGAGGCGTGGTTCGCGCAGCCGTCCGGGCTCGCGGCGGCCGGCGACCGGCTGTGGGTCGCGGATTCGGAGACCAGCGCGGTCCGCTGGGTGGAGCCCGCCGGCGCGGGCGACGGCTATGTCGTCCGTACGGCCGTCGGCACCGGCCTGTTCGACTTCGGACACCGCGACGGCGCCGCCGACCAGGCGCTGCTGCAGCATCCGCTGGGAGTGACCGCGCTGCCCGACGGCTCGGTCGCCGTCGCGGACACCTACAACCACGCACTGCGCCGCTTCGACCCCGCGAGCGGCGAGGTGACGACACTGGCGAAGGATCTGCGCGAGCCCTCCGACGCGGTGCTCGTCGACGGCGACATCGTGGTGGTGGAGTCGGCGCGGCACCGGCTGACGCGGCTGCGGCTGCCGGAGGAGGCGATCCGCGTCGAGTCGGTGGCGCATCGCACCCAGCGCGCGGCCACCGAGGTCGCTCCGGGTGCGCTGCGGCTGGAGGTGGTCTTCCAGGCCCCGGCCGGCCAGAAGCTCGACACCCGCTACGGACCCTCGACCCGGTTGCTGGTCAGTGCGACGCCGCCGGAGCTGCTCGCCGACGGAGCGGGCGCCGGCACCGACCTCACCCGGGATCTGGTCCTCGCGGATGGGGTAACCGAGGGCGTGCTGCATGTCTCGGCGATGGCCGCGTCCTGCGATGACGCCCCGGACATCGAGTACCCCGCCTGCCATGTGCACCAGCAGGACTGGGGCGTACCGGTCGAGATCGCCGAGGGCGGGGTGGCCCGACTGGGGCTCGTCCTGGCCGGGCTGGACGCCGAGTAGGAGCGCGGACCCCGGGCCCGTTGACCGGGCCCGGGCCGAGGCCGGCCGGTCGGGTCGGCCCGGGCGTCGGGGTTACTTCCCGACGCCGCCCGCCAGCTGCGCCCCGTGAATGCTCGAGCTCCAGTTGGTGACCTTGCTCTTGCCGACGGAGATGTGGAACCGCTTCTCCGCGAAGTTGACGGTCGCCGGACCGTGCGTGACGGAGCTCGCCGAGATGCCCATGAAATCGACGGCCACTGACTTCTGCTCGGTGCCCTTGGTGGCCGCGGTGTTGGTGGGGATGACCGCGTAGGCGTAACCGTGGGCGGGCACGGTGATCCGGGTGCCGTCGAGGTGGCCGGGCGTGCCCTGTGACAGGGGCAGCGGGTCCTTGGCGTTGTTGAAGCGCAGCAGCGGCGCGTTGTAGAGCTTGCAGTCGCGGCTGGTGGAGTTCTTGAACTTCACGGCCACATGGCTCTTCGGGCCGGTCTGCTGGGAGAACGTGAGCTTGTACGTGCTGGGGTAGCAGTCGGGCACCCGCCGCGAGGCCGCTCCCGCGCCCGCCGCTGCCGCACCGCCACCGATGATCTTGCGCTTCTTGCTCTTGGAGGACGAGGAGGACGACTTCTTCGACTTCTTCGAGGAGTGGCTGTTGCAGCCGGTCAGCGCGAGCGAACCGGCCAGCCCGAGAGCCAGCGCGGCGTACGCGGCGGAGCGGTGGCGGGAGCGGCGTGCGGTCATGGGTGGTTCCCCCCGTGAGTTGCTGCGGTATCAGCGTGGTGTGTCTGTCATGGCACGGCCACGATATCCATTGCCGGTCGATGCACCAGGGTGGGTGCATCGAGCGCCCGTCGATATGGCGTCATCGCAGGTCATAGGCGGTATGTGGGGGACAGGGGCGGTCCGTGACGGGGGTGAAGATCAATCTGCGGGTGACGCGGAACCGGTCCGGAGCGGGGGCTGAAGAGTCAGCCCGGGCAGCCGGGCAGCGCGGTGTTTTCGACCTGTTCCGGGCGGATGCGGATGGCCGGCACCCACACCTGATCGCGGTCGTGACCGACCCGGAACCACATGCTGCTGTGCCCGCCCACCTCATCGGTGACCGTGATCCCATTGGCGATCCGGCAGACCGCGCGCAGCATCTCGCCGTGCCAGACATGGCCCACGACATTGGAGCGGCGATAGAGCCGGTACGGATCGCGGGCCAGCCCGAGTGCGCAGTTCTCGGTGCGCCGGTGCTGACAGTCCCGTTCGACATTGTGGACGGTGATCCGGGCGGACCCGGTGGCCGACGCCGCGCTCTTCGCACCCGGTGCCCGGCCGTCGCCGCCGTTGTCCGGCGCCCCGTTCGAGCTGGTCAGCGCTGGTACGGCCAACGCCGCGGCGAGGACTGCCGCGGCGGTTCCGAGCCCGGCGAGCACCAGCCCCCGCCGGCGCCGGCCGGCTGTCGCGGCGGCTCCGGTTTCCGTCCCGTCGCCGCCGGCCCGGCCCTCGGCGTCCGCCCGGGGCTCCCCGTCGGGCGCACCGTCCCGCTCTGCCGGCTCGCCCGCGTCCGCCGCCTCTTGGGCGCGGTGCAGCAGTTCGACGAGAGCGGGCAGCCGGTCCTCGCCGGTGAAGGAGAGCGTGCACCACTGCACCAGCAGCCGTTCGTCGGGCAGGCTCTGCCCCCGCAGATAGCGGGAAAGGGAGGAGCGGCTGACGGGCAGCCGGCTCTCCAACTGCTTCAGGCTGTAGCCGAGTTCGCCATGCATACGGCGTAAGGAGGCGACGAAGTCCCGTACCGGGCCGGAGAGTTCGTCGGGCAGCGGAGCCAACGGCTTACGGCGGACATGAGCGTGGTTCTGATGGCCAGGCACGTCTCGCATTCCAGCACAGCGGGCATACGCGCGCGAGGGGCACTTCCGCTCCCCTGTGGCGGAAGTGCCCCTCGTGACACGATCCGGATCGCACCCGGACCAGATGGTGACGTTTCACGTGAAACAGCGTGAGATCTTCCGTCGGACCTCGCGCTCCCCGAGCGGGGTCAGTCGCCGAACTTCACCGGACGGTAGGGCTTGAACTCGGCGTCGCCGCCGGGCAGGCCGTAGGTCAGCGTCCGGTGGTCCGTGCCGTGATCGCCGCGCTGCTCATAGGCGGTGTACGAGGAGTGGGCGTCGTTGTTCCACTTCTCGAAGATCACCACATGCCGGGTGTTGTTGTCACCGGAGGCGTCGATGAGCAGGTCACCGGGCTTGAGCTCGCCCACCGAGAGGGGCCGGGTGATGTCGCGATTGGTGGCCAGCCCCACGGTGTTGGTGCCGGGCGTCGGCAGACCGAGCGCCATCGACACATAGCCCGAGCAGTCCTGGCGGTAGCCGTCCTTCCAGACCTTGGCCTGGCTGTACGGGACCTGGGCGCCGTTGTTCGCGGTCAGCCAGGTGGCGGCGCGGTTCAGCATCTCCTCGCGCGAACCGCCGGGCTGCGGCTGCGGCTGCCCACCGCCGCCCTGGACCGGTACGCCCGGCAGCCGGTCCTGCGGGATGTCCACCGCCACCACGCTGAGGAAGCCGCTGACCGGCCCGGTGAGATGCGCCATGAACGTCGAGCAGGAGCTGCCCTCGCACACCTTGCGGCCGGTGTCGACCTGGTAGTCGGCGGTGATCCGGTCCTGTCCCGGCGCCGTCTTATTGATCACCCCGACGGCGGGGGAGCCGGCGTCGGCGGTGGCGTGCACCACCCAACGGGTACCCCACGTGGGGAAGTCGGCAGCGGCGGCCTGCCGTACGGAGCCGGTTCCCGCGGCGCGGACGGTGCGGGCGGAGCTGTCGTGGGAGAGCTCGGTGGCGGTCGCGGAGTGCCCGCCGGTGGTCGCGCCGCCCACGTCACTGCCGTGGGCGAATCCCGTGAACCCCGCGACGCTGATCCCGGCCGCGGCCACCGCGGGCAGCGCCGTGCGCCACACGGTCCTGCGGAACGGGGACTGCGGGTGACGCGTCATGGGGGCGGTCCGGTCCGCGGGGCTTGTGGTGTCCGCCGGGTGCGTGCTGCTGTGCTCGTACATGCCGATTCCCCTCCGTACAGGGCCGGTTGGCCCGATCGGTGAGCCGCCGGACGGTCTGCTCACGGCGACGGAGACCATCGTGGAGCGGGGCGCCGGGCCGCCCGGCGGTTCCCCGTCCCATGGGATGTCCCGGTCGTGCGCACAGCTGTGACCTGCAAAGACACCCGGAAACCGGGACGAGACGGGCCGCGGTGTGAGACATGACGGGACAGCGGGCAGCGGACAGCGGAAAGCGGGGAGTGACAGAGGGCAGAAGAAAGGGCGCCCGCTGGGGGATGCGGGCGCCCTGGTTCAAGGGGCTTGTGCCGTCGGCCTCTTCAGCCTGCGTCAGGCACCTGACGGCCTGCCGGCCATCGGCTCACCGGCCCACGGCTCACCGGACCACGGTCCGGGACCGCGGACGGCGAACCACCGGCCGGGGCTCACCACGCCGTCGCGGCACTCGCGTCCGACTGCCAGTACGTCACCCACGCGCTGTCATCGATGTACACCGAGCCTCCGGGAAGCGCCACCGTCGTTGAGCCGCCGATGCTGCCCTTGCCGTCGCGGCCGGGGAGGCTGACGGACAGCGAGGTCGCCGTGTGGCCGTTCCGGCCGGAACCGTCGGCGGACGAGGTCAGCACACCGGCGTAGCCGGACTCGCCGGGGGCGAGGGTGACCACGGACTGCGGCCTGCTGTCCGGCAGTTCGGCGAGGGGGGACTGTGCGTCGCCGAACCGCAGGTAGGGGGAGAGGTGGAGGTCGCAGGCGGCGCCGGAGGTGTTGGTGGCTTCCAGCAGCAGATGGTTGACCGGCCGCTTCAACGGCTGGGCGACGATCCGGATCTTCGCGGCGTCGCAGGCGGTGTGCCGGTTGCCGGTGGCGCCGCCGCGCTTGCCCGCACTGCTCGTGCCCGCCCCGGTGCCGCTCGTGCGGGCACCCGTACCCGTGCCACCGTGCTCGGCGGAGGCCTGCTCCGCCCGGCCGCGTTCGGGCAGGGTGCCGCCCTGGGGGCCGCCGTCACCCTTCGCCGCCGGGTCCTCGGAGACCTGGGGCGCCGGGTTGAACGGCTTGGCGGCGCCGGTCTGGAGCGGATTGTCCTGGCCGCCGCAGGCGGTGAGGGTGAGCGCGGCGACGGCCGTCAGCCCGGCCGCGGCGATCCGCAGCGTACGGCGGCGGGCCGCACGGGACGGGCGCGGGGCGCCGGTCTCGATGACGGACTCGGAGCGGTGGTGGCTGCGCGGCATTCCGGTCTCCCCCGGTCGGTGGCCCGTACCGCGCCGGCGGTACGTCCTGCGGTCTGGCCTGTGGCCTGTCCTGCGTTCTGACCACAAGACTGCCGCTCGCCGCTGGCGTGCCACTAACGTGCGCCTAACGTCCCCGCCCGGGGACGGCCACGGGCTCAGCCGCGCCCGTCACTCCCCTTGCTCCCGTCACCCGTACCGCGCTTGCCCCCGTCGCCGCTCTCCCCGCGCTCGTCCCGCGCGAACAGCTGCGTCAGCGTGCTGATCGTGTAGACATCGGTGGCCTCTTCGTCCACCAGATGCATCTCCGCGAGCCGGTCCAGACCGTCCTGGGTGCGCTCCGGGTCGTATCCGGCGAGCGCCGCCGCCAGCGACGCGTTGAGGTGTCCGTCCGCGCTGGTCGCCAGCGCGGACAGCAGCTGTGCGTCGTCGGCCGACAGCCGGGCGACGGACATCCGCAGGGCCGCCGCGATCCCGGTGTCCTCCGCGGACAGCAGCGCCAGCCGCCGCCGTTCGTCGCGCAGCGCCGCGGCCAGCCGGGCCAGCCGCCAGCGCGGCCGGGCGGTCAGCTGAGCGGCCGCGGCCCGCAGCGCCAGCGGCAGACCGTCGCACAGATCGACCAGCTCGCGTGCGGCTGCCGGGTCCTCGGCGACCCGGTCCGGGCCGAGCATGGCGCCGAGCAGCGCAGCGCCTTCCTCGTGGCCGAGCGTCTGGAGGCCGACCGGCCGGGCGCAGTCGGTGGCGACCAGCCCGTCGAGGCGGCTGCGGCTGGTGACGACCGTGGCGCAGCGCGGGCCGCCGGGCAGCAGCGGCCGTACCTGCGCCGAGCTGCGCGCATTGTCGAGGACGACCAGCAGCCGGCGCTCCGCGACCAGCGAGCGGAACAGCGCGGACGCGGCCTGGGCCGAACCGGGCACCCGCTCCGGCGGCGTGCCGAGCGCCAGCAGGAAGTCGCGCAGGATCTCGGCCGGCGAAGCCTCGTCGCCCTCGCCGAAGCCACGCAGATCGGCGAAGAGCTGCCCGTCGGGGAAGGACCCGGCGTACAGATGCGCCCACTGCACCGCACAGGCGGTCTTGCCGACACCGGCCGGTCCCGCCACCACCGCGAGCGGGCTCTCCCCGGTCGCACGGTCCGTCAACACGGCCGTCAGCGCGGTGAGCTGGTCCTCCCGCCCCAGGAAGCGGGCCGGCGGCCGGGGCAGCAACCGCGGTGCCGCACCGGCCCGCCCCGAGCCGGACCCGGCACGGGCGCCGTCCGGCGTGCCCGTCCGCGTCCCGTCGGCCCCTGGCGCGGCCTCGCCACCACGGGCGCCCGCCGCACCGGTGCCGCCCGGTACGGGCCGTGGCCCACCACCTGTCGCGGAACGGCTCTCCCCGGAAGCCCCGGCGCGACCGTCACCGGCGGTCCCACCGGAAGCGGCACCCGTCGCACGGGCCCCACCCGTCGGCTTCGTCCGTCCCCCGCCGGCCGCCTCCGCCCGCAGAATCTCCTCGTAGGCGCCGCGCAGCCGCTCGCCGGGATCGACGCCCAGTTCCTCGTTGAGCAGCCGGCGGGTGCGGTGGAACCACTCCAGCGCATCGGACTGCCGCCCCGTACGGAACAGCGCCCGCATCAGCCCGGCGATCAGGCCTTCCCGCAGGGGGTGGTTGACGGCCGCGGAGTAGAGGATGGCCGCGGCCTGTTCGTGCTCGCCGAGCGTGCCGTGCGCCCGACCCAGCGCCTCCACGGCCGTCAGCCGCCGCTCCTCCAGCGCATGGGCGGCGGCCGCGAACGGCGGGCTGGTGACCGTGCCGGTCAGCGCGGGCCCGCGCCACAGGCCGAGCGCCTCGCGCAGCAGTGGTACGGCATCGGCCGGCGCCGCCTCGGGGCGCGCCAGCGCCACCAGCTCACCGAACCGGTGAGCGTCGATCAGTTCCTCCGGCATCCGCAGGAGATAGGCGGAGCCATGCGTGGTCAGCTCGATGCCGTACGCCTCCGCACCGCCTTCGGCGAGCGTGGCGCGCAGCCGCGAGACATGCCCCTGGACGACCGTACGGGCGTGTTCGGGCGGCTCGTCCTCCCACAGGGAGTCGATCAACTGCTCCAGTGGGACGGTGGTGTTGGGCTGCAGCAACAGCAGCGCCAGCACACTGCGCCGTTTGGCGGGCCCGAGCGACAGCTCCATGGAGCCGGTCGTCACGGCGATCGGGCCGAGCAGTGAGAATTCCAACTCAGCCCTCCAGGAAGGCCGTCAGGGCGTTCGCCAGCAGATACGGGTCCTCGGCACCGCACAGCTCACGCGCCGAGTGCATGGACAGGATGGCTACGCCGATGTCGACCGTCGAGATGCCGTGCCGGGCCGCGGTGATCGGCCCGATGGTGGTCCCGCACGGCATCGAGTTGTTGGACACAAAGCTCTGCCACGGCACCCCGGCCCGCTCGCAGGCCGCCGCGAAGACGGCCCGTCCGCTGCCGTCCGTGGCATAGCGCTGATTGACGTTGACCTTGAGGATCGGTCCTCCGTTGGGCATCGGGTGGTGGCCCGGATCGTGCCGCTCGCTGTAGTTGGGGTGGACGGCGTGCCCGGTGTCGGACGACAGGCACAGGGTGCCGGCGAAGGCCCGTGCCCGGTCCTCGTACGAGCCGCCGCGGGCGAAGACCGAGCGCTCCAGCACCGTGCCGAGCAGCGGGCCGTCCGCACCGGTGTCGGACTGGCTGCCGTTCTCCTCGTGGTCGAAGGCGGCCAGCACCGGAATGCTGGTCAGGGCGCTGCCGGTGGCCGCTGCGGCGGTGAGCGCGGCCGTACCGGCGTGTACGGAGAGCAGGTTGTCCATCCGTGGACCGGCGACCAGCTCGCGGTCGCGGCCCAGATAGGCGGGTGGTTCGATGCTGTGCACCATCAGGTCCCAGCCCTTGATGTCGTCGGCCGGGACGCCGGTCTCCTCGGCGACGAAGGAGATCAGATCGCCTTCGGCCGCCCCGCCCAGGCCCCAGATCGGCGTCATATGGCGCTGCTTGTCCAGCTTCAGGCCGTCGGAGTTCACCGACCGGTCGAGGTGGACGGCCAGCTGTGGCACCCGCAGCAGCGCCCGGTCGACATGGACGAGCCGGTGGCTGCCGTCCCCCAGCGTCACCCGGCCGCTCAGCCCCAGATCACGGTCGAGCCAGGTGTTGAGCAGGGTGCCGCCGTAGATCTCGACGGCGATCTGCCGCCAGCCGCGGGCGCCGGTGTCCGGAATCGGCTTGACTCGCAGATTGGGAGAGTCGGTGTGAGCCCCGACAATTCGGTACGGAGTGGCCGCGTGTGCGCCCTCCGGCACGTACCAGGCGACTATCGCTCCGCCGCGCAGCACATACTTCCCGCCGCTCTCGCCGTCCCATGCGTCGACCTCGGCGACCTGCCGGAAACCGGCCTTTTCCAGCCGCTCCGCCGCATTCGCCACCGCGTGGTAGGGCGACGGACTGGCGGCGAGATAGGACATCAGGTCGTCGGTGTGGCCGCGATCGAAGCGGGCGGAGTTGGTCATGGATTCAGCATAAGGAGCCGGACCCCGCATTCCCCGTGCGCATGCGTCGCGACTGCGCACCCTTCCGGCCAGGATTTCTGCCCTCCGGACCGGTAAACGTTGCGGAGCGGTGGATTCCGGGTTTTCCGGCCGAGGTACCGGCATACGGGGGGCATGCCCGCTGCGCTGTCCTGCCATCCGCCGCACCTTCCCCGGACATGACGGAGCCCGCCTCTCCGGGGGAAGAGAGGCGGGCCCCGTCAGTCTGGACGGTCAATCTGAGAGACCTCTAAGAGAAACGCCGCAGCGGGGCCGCGGAATCCGCGCTCAGAACGCGGCCTCGTCGAGCTCCATCAGCGACTGGTCCACGGACTCGGCCAGGCCGCGCTCGACGGAGACGCCCGGCAGGACGTTGTGCGCGAAGAACTTCGCCGCGGCGATCTTGCCGGTGTAGAAGGGCTTGTCCTTCGCCGAGGCGCCGGCCAGCTTCTCGGCGGCCACCGACGCACCCTTGAGCAGGAGGTAGCCGATGACGACATCGCCGGAGGCCAGCAGCACGCGGGTGGTGTTGAGGCCGACCTTGTAGATGGACTTGACGTCCTTCTCGGTCGCCGCGAGGTCGGTCAGCATGGCGCCGACGATCGCCTCGAGGTCGGCCGCGGCCTTGGCCAGCTCGCCGCGGGCCTGCTCCAGCTCCTCGCCGCCGGTGTTGTCGGCGAGGAACTTCTTGATCTCGTCGGAGAGGGCGGTGAGCGCCTGGCCCTGGTCGCGGACGATCTTCCGGAAGAAGAAGTCCTGGCCCTGGATCGCGGTGGTGCCCTCGTAGAGGGTGTCGATCTTGGCGTCCCGGATGTACTGCTCGATCGGGTACTCCTGGAGGTACCCGGAGCCACCGAAGGTCTGGAGCGACTGCGCCAGCTGCTCGTAGGACTTCTCCGAGCCGTAGCCCTTCACGATCGGCAGCAGCAGGTCGTTGAGGCGGATCGCGGCGCTCGCGTCCTCGCCCGCGGCCTCCTTGACGAGGATCTCGTCCTGGACCGTGGCGGTGTAGAGCACCAGGGCGCGCATGCCCTCGGCGTACGCCTTCTGCGTCATCAGCGAGCGGCGCACGTCGGGGTGGTGGGTGATCGTGACGCGCGGGGCGGTCTTGTCGGTGAAGGCCGCCAGGTCCGGGCCCTGCACGCGCTCCTTGGCGTACTCCAGCGCGTTGAGGTAGCCGGTGGAGAGGGTGGCGATGGCCTTCGTGCCGACCATCATCCGCGCGAACTCGATGATCTTGAACATCTGGCGGATGCCGTCGTGCTTCTCGCCGAGCAGCCAGCCCTTGGCCGGGTGGTTGGCGCCGAAGGTCATCTCGCAGGTGTTGGAGGCCTTCAGGCCCATCTTGTGCTCGACGTTGGTGGCGTAGGCGCCGTTGCGCTCGCCCAGCTCGCCGGTCTCCCAGTCGAAGTCGTACTTCGGCACGATGAAGAGCGACAGGCCCTTGGTGCCCGGACCGGCACCCTCGGGGCGGGCGAGGACGAAGTGCACGATGTTCTCGGACATGTCGTGCTCACCGGAGGTGATGAAGCGCTTCACGCCCTCGATGTGCCAGGTGCCGTCCGCCTGCTGCACGGCCTTGGTGCGGCCGGCGCCGACGTCCGAACCGGCGTCCGGCTCGGTGAGCACCATCGTGGAGCCCCACTGCTTGTCCACCATCAGCTGGGCTATGCGGTGCTGCTCCTCGGTGCCCTCCTCGTGGAGGACGCCGGCGAAGGCGGGGCCGGACGCGTACATCCACACGGCCGGGTTGGCGCCCAGGATCGTCTCGGCGAAGCCCCAGAGGAGGGAGCGCGGCGCGGTGGTGCCGCCGAGCTCCTCCGGGATGCCCAGACGCCACCACTCGGCGTCCATGAAGGCCTGGTAGCTCTTCTTGAAGGTGTCCGGAACCGGCGCGGTGTTGGTCTCCGGGTCGAAGACCGGCGGGTTGCGGTCCGTGTCGGCGAACGACTCGGCCAGTTCGTTCTCGGACAGCCGGGCGATCTCGGACAGCACGCTCTTGGCGGTGTCGACGTCCATCTCCGCGAACGGTCCGGTGCCGTACACGCTGTCACGGCCGAGCACCTCGAAGAGGTTGAACTCGATGTCGCGGAGATTCGACTTGTAGTGCCCCATGGATACGGCTCCGTAAGGGTTCGGGAGGGAGGACCTCAAACGCAAATACCAGCAAGTAGCAAGTGCCTATGATGATGCTACCCACCGGTAATAAGAATCAACCCCTACCGCCCATCTGTGACGAGCGTCCCCCGGCGAATCGCCGACTCAGTACGCTGTGGCGCATGTACGGCTACGACCAGAACGCGGGTGCAGGGCAGCAGCAGTACGGAGCGCCGCCCCCGCCGCAGCAAGCGGCCCCCGGAGGCTACGGCGAGCAGCCGCTGTATCCCGAGCCGTCCCCGCCCTCCCTCGCCGATGCGGTGCGCGCCTTCACCACGGGCTCGATGTCGGCCGAGGACTTCCAGGGCATCTTCTCCACGTCCAAGATCTACTGCCCGCGCGGTGACAACCCCGGCTTCCTGGCGCTGCACAACACCCAGCAGCCGGTGATCCCGATGTTCACCTCGCTCAAGGAACTGCGGCGGTACGCGGGCAAGGAGTCCAAGTACTTCGTGATCACCGGCGCCGAGGTGCTCGACCTGCTGCCGACCGGCTACGGGTTCGTCCTCGACATGGAGGGCGACCACCGCATGGTCTTCGACGCGAAGGCCGTGGAGGAGATGGTCGATTTCGCGATGCGGCGGATGTATGGCTAGCCGCCCGGGCGCGCGGCGGGCCGATGGCCGCCGCCACTGCTGAATCGAGGGCCGGTCCCCCAAAGGGGGCCGGCCCGAGTTGTGTCGGGGTGCGCCCTCGGGGGCTCCGGGGCACCCCTTCGACCTGGGAAAACGCGGGCGGGAATGCGGTGGGCCTTGCGGGTTGTTCACCATTCAACTAAGTTGGCCGAACGACCGAGGAGGCCGTCATGCCCGCTGTGACCGTAGAGAATCCGCTGACCCTGCCGCGTGTGGCGGCGCCCGTCGCGGCGCACACCCGTCCCGTGCTGGCCGTTGCCACCGCTCCGAGCGGATTCGAGGGCGAGGGTTTCCCGGTGCGCCGTGCGTTCGCCGGGATCGACTACCAGCACCTCGACCCGTTCATCATGATGGACCAGATGGGTGAGGTGGAGTACGCACCCGGAGAGCCCAAGGGCACGCCCTGGCACCCGCACCGCGGCTTCGAGACCGTCACGTATCTGATCGACGGCACCTTTGTGCACCGTGACTCGCACGGCGGCGGTGGCGTCATCAACGACGGTGACACCCAGTGGATGACGGCTGGTTCGGGGCTGCTGCACATCGAGGCGCCGCCGGAGTCGCTCGTGATGTCCGGTGGCCTCTTCCACGGCCTCCAGCTGTGGGTGAACCTGCCGAAGAGCGACAAGATGATGGCCCCCCGCTACCAGGACATCGGTGGCGGCCAGGTCAAGCTGCTGGCCTCGGGCGACGGTGGTGCGCTGCTGCGGCTGATCGCCGGTGACATCGACGGCCATCAGGGGCCGGGCATCACGCACACGCCGATCACGATGATGCATGTGACGGTGAACCCGGGCGCCGAGCTGACCCTGCCCTGGCGCAAGGATTTCAACGCCCTCGCCTACGCCCTGGCCGGACGCGGTGCGGCCGGTGCGGAGGGGCGCCCGTTCCGTATGGGGCAGGCGGTGGTGTTCGGTACCGGAGACTCGATCACGATCCGGGCGGACGAGTCCCAGGAGTCGCGGAGCCCGAACTTCGAGGTCGTGTTGCTGGGTGGGCTGCCGATCCGCGAGCCGATGAGGCATTACGGCCCGTTCGTGATGAACACCCACGCCGAACTGGCCCAGGCCTTCGAGGACTTCCAGGCCGGCCGGCTCGGGACGATCCCCGCCGACGCACGCTGACACCACATCGGCAACGGGGCGGCGTTTCACGTGAAACGCCGCCCCCTGCTGTTCCCGGGGCCGTACCCGGGGTGCGGCGTGGTGGACTGTCCGGGTGCGAAACGACTCGGAAGAGAACGGGCGCGGCGCCGAGGGCGAACGGCCGCAGCCCCCCAGCCCGTTGCTGCCGGTCCAGGCCCGCCGTGCCGGAGCCTGGTGTCTGGTGGTCCTGCTGATCGCGGCCGTGGTGGCCCTCGGGGTCTGGCTGTGCGTCGAGCTGAGCGCGGCCGTGACGCCCGTCCTGCTGGCGCTGCTCGGCAGCGGGCTGCTCGGGCCGCTCTACCGGCGGCTGGTGGCGATGAAGCTCAACCGTTCACTGGCGGCCGGACTGACCTGTGCGGTCCTCGTGGTGGTGGTCGGCGGCGCCGGATACATCGTCGTCAACGCCCTGATCGACACCGGTGACCAGATCATCACCTCGCTCAGGGAAGCCGCCAAGGACCTCTCCCGGCACTTCGGTGCGGCCGGGACGTCGCTCGACGACCTCGCCGCCAGGTCCAAGGAGCTGGTCACCAAGTTCGGGGGCACCGCGGCCTCCGGGCTGCTGGCCGGGGTCAGCGTCGTCGGCCAGGTCCTCGCCGCCTCGATCCTGGCCCTGCTGCTGACCTTCTTCTTCCTGCGCGACTCCGACAAGGCCGTACGCGCCCTGCGGGACTGGGCGCCCGGCAGCTCCGCACCGCAGCTGGAGCGGATGGCCCGCCGTGGCTTTCACAGCATCGAGGGCTTCATGCGCGGCACCACCTTCATCGCGCTGATCGACGCCATCTGCATCACCGTCGGACTGCTGATCCTCCAGGTGCCGGGCGCCATCGGGCTGGGCGCACTGGTCTTCGTCGGCGCCTACATCCCCTACCTCGGTGCCTTCATCTCCGGCGCGGTGGCGATCCTGGTGGCGCTGGCCGACCGGGGCTTGGTGATCGCGCTCTGGGCGCTCGGCGTCGTCCTGGCCGTGCAGGTGCTGGAGGGGCATGTGCTCCAGCCGATGATCCAGAGCCGTACGGTCAAGATGCATCCGGCGACCGTGCTGCTGGCGATCACCGCGGGCGCCGGCGTCGCCGGCATCCTCGGGATGCTGCTGTCCGTACCGCTGACCGCCGCCGTCACCGGCGTGCTCCAGGAGCTGCGGCTGCACTACGCCGCGGGCTCGGACTCCGACGACAGCGGACCCGCCGCCTCCCCCGCCTCCTCGTAGAGCTCGAACCATGTCGACTTGCCGTCGCCGCGCGGATCCACGCCCCACGCCCCGGCCAGCAGCTCCAGCAGCATCAGACCGCGGCCCGAGGACGCCAGTTCACCGGGGCAGCGGCGGTGCGGCAGCTCATCGCTGCTGTCGGCGACATCGACGCGGATACGCCGGGCGCCCCGCTCACCGGTGATCTCGGCGACCAGCAGCGCGTCCCCGTCGGTGTGCAGCAGGACATTGGTGACCATCTCGGAGACCATCAGCACCGCCGAGTCCACCTGGTCCGGGTCGGCCCAGTCGTGCAGCACGTCCCGGACCTGCCGGCGCGCCTCGGCTATCCGCTCCGGCTCGGCCTGCGCGACGGAGAGCACGGTGCGCCGGACGGGCTGCGCCGGCAGTCCGCCGGTGCCGACCCCGCAGCCGGCGCCGTCGCGGCGCAGCAGCAGTACGGCGATGTCGTCCTCGCGGCGGTCCACCAGCGGCCCGGTGGTGTGGTGCGACGGCGGCCCGTGCACGGCCTGGACCAGCGCGTCGGCGAGCCGCTCCAGGCTCTCGCCGTCCTCACCGGCCTCGCATGACTCCAGGACGTCGCGCAGTCGCGCCCAGCCGGTCTCCAGATCGTGGCCGCCGGTCTCGATCAGCCCGTCGGTGCACACCATCATGGTCTCGCCGGGTTCCAGGACGAGCCGCGTGGTGGGGTAGTCGGTGTCCGGGACGATGCCCAGCGGCAGCCCGCCCGCGGTGGGCCGGACCAGCATCGTGCCGTCGCTCATCCGGATCGCCGGATCGGGGTGGCCGGCCCGCGCGATGTCCAGCAGTCCCGTCGCCGGATCCACCTCGATGTAGAGGCAGGTCGCGAAGCGCTGGTCCTCGCCGTGCCCGCGAAGCTCGGTCTCGTTGATCCCGGCCAGGAAGCGGGAGGCGCGGGAGAGCACCGCATCGGGGTGATGGCCCTCGGACGCGTAGGCCCGCAGCGCGATCCGCAGCTGTCCCATCAGGCCCGCGGCCCGTACGTCGTGCCCCTGGACATCCCCGATGACCAGGGCGATCCGTCCGGACGGAAGCGGGATCATGTCGTACCAGTCGCCGCCCACCTCCAGTCCGCCGCCGGTCGGGACATAGCGGGCCGCGACCGTCATCCCCGGGATGTCCGGCTGCACCGTCGGCATCATGCTGCGCTGCAGCCCCAGCGCCAGCTCCTGCTGCTCCTCCTGCATACCGGCCCTGGCCAGCGCCTGGGCCAGCATCCGGGCGACGGTGGTCAGCACCGAGCGCTCATCGGGTGTGAACGCCACCGGCTGGGCGAACGCCGCCATCCAGGCGCCGATCGTCCGGCCCGCGTTCACCAGCGGCAGGAACGCCCAGGACGTCCGGCGGAAGCGGGCGGCCAGCGGCCAGGTGGCGGGGTAGCGGCGGCGGTACTCCTCCGGGGTGGGCAGGTAGAGGGCCCGGCCGGTACGGACGACCTCGGCGGCCGGATAGTCGGTCGCCAGCGCCATGTCGGCGAACGGCCGCTCATCACCGGAATGGTGTCCGTGGTGGCCGATGACCGACAGCCGGTCGCCCTCGATGCCGAAGACCGCCAGCCCGTCGGGCATGAACCCCGGCATGGACAGTCCGGCCGCGACCCGCAGCACCTCGGCGGTGGACCGGGCCTCGGCCAGCGCCCGGCCCGCGTCCAGCAGGAACGCCTCGCGGGAGCGGCGCCAGTCGCCGGTTATCGGGGTGTGGGCGGCGGAGGTCCCGGGCTGTGGTTCGGGCACCTCCTGGAGGGTGCCGACCAGCTCGAAGTCGCCGTCGACGATCCGTGGGCGGGAGCGGGAGCGGACGATGCGCTGCACCCGCCCGTGCTCGTCCACGATGCGCAGCCGGGCCTCGGCGAGCGTCTTCTCGGCGACCGCGAGCTGGATGATTCCGTTGATCTCGGCGAAGTCGACGGGATGAAAACGGGAGCGCACCGCTGCCTGGGTCAGTTCCACCGGTTCTGCGGGCAGCCCGAGCAGCCGGGCCGCTTCGGCGTCGAGGGTCACCCGATCCGATGCGTGGTCCCAGCGCCACAGTCCGGTCGCGATGGCGGCCAGGAGATCCTCGGTGCGCATTGCCTCACTTTAGGTGTGTTTGGCGAGGCCCGACCAGTGAGCCGGACGTGACCATCGTCCCAGTCGGGGCGCCCCGATCCGGTCCTCACGGTGTTGATGCGTATATGTCAATGAAGGCGTGCGGGCCGGGACGGTAACCTGGAGCGGTTATGTCAATCCTGGGGTGGCCTTTCGGGTGATCCACGGGGAGAGCGACCGGGCGTGTGAGCCCGTACTCCTTTTCCTCTCCCTCTCCCGACAACTCCTCACCTCGACACTCGCGACGACTTGGATGAGCGATGCATCGGTACCGGTCCCATAACTGCGGCGAGCTCCGAGCCACGGACGTCGACACCGACGTCCGCCTCAGCGGCTGGCTGCACAATCGACGTGACCTGGGCGGCATCCTCTTCATCGATCTGCGCGACCACTACGGTCTGGTCCAGCTCGTCGCCCGCCCCGGCACCCCGGCCAACGAGGCCCTCGGCTCGCTGACCAAGGAGACCGTCGTCCGCATCGACGGCAAGGTCAGCGCGCGCGGTGCCGACAACGTCAACCCCGACCTGCCGACCGGCGAGATCGAGATCGAGGTCTCCGAGGTCGAGGTGCTCGGCGCCGCCGACCAGATCCCCTTCACGATCAACGCGGACGACGGCGTCAACGAGGAGAAGCGCCTCGAGTACCGCTTCCTCGACCTGCGCCGCGAGCGGATGCACCGCAACATCATGCTGCGCACCGCCGTGATCTCCGCCATCCGCCACAAGATGGTGGCCCTGGGCTTCAACGAGATGGCGACCCCGATCCTGTCCGCGACCTCGCCCGAGGGCGCCCGCGACTTCCTGGTCCCCTCCCGTCTGCACGCCGGCAAGTTCTACGCGCTGCCGCAGGCCCCGCAGCAGTTCAAGCAGCTGCTGATGATCGCCGGGTTCGACCGCTACTTCCAGATCGCGCCCTGCTTCCGCGACGAGGACGCCCGTGCGGACCGTTCGCCGGGCGAGTTCTACCAGCTCGACGTCGAGATGAGCTTCGTCGAGCAGGAAGACGTCTTCCAGCCCGTCGAGAAGCTGATGACCGAGCTGTTCACCGAGTTCGGCAACGGCCGCACGGTCACCTCCCCGTTCCCGCGCATCCCGTTCCGCGAGGCGATGCTCAAGTACGGCTCCGACAAGCCGGACCTGCGCGCCGAGCTGGAGCTGGTGGATGTCTCCGACGTCTTCGCGGGCTCCGGCTTCAAGGCCTTCGCCGACAAGCACGTCCGCGCCCTGGCCGTGCCGGACACCGCCGACCAGCCGCGCAAGTTCTTCGACCTGCTGGGCGACTTCGCCGTCCAGCAGGGCGCCAAGGGCCTGGCCTGGGTCCGGGTCGGCGAGGACAACGCGCTGACCGGCCCGATCGCCAAGTTCCTCACCGAGGACGACATCAAGTCGCTGGTCGTCGCCCTGGACCTCAAGCCCGGCCACGCCGTCTTCTTCGGCGCCGGTGAGTTCGACGAGGTCTCCAAGATCATGGGCGCGGTCCGCGTCGAGGTCGCCAAGCGCGCCGGCCACTTCGTCGAGGACGAGTTCCGCTTCTGCTGGATCGTCGACTTCCCGATGTTCGAGAAGGACGAGGACACCGGCAAGATCGAGTTCTCGCACAACCCGTTCTCCATGCCGCAGGGCGGTCTGGAGGCGCTGGAGACCAAGGACCCGCTGGACATCCTCGCCTGGCAGTACGACATCGTCTGCAACGGCACCGAGCTGTCCTCCGGCGCGATCCGTAACCACGAGCCCGAGGTCATGTACAAGGCCTTCGCGATCGCCGGCTACGACAAGGACACGGTCGAGGCCGAGTTCGGCGGCATGCTCCGCGCCTTCAAGTTCGGCGCCCCGCCGCACGGCGGTATCGCCCCCGGCGTCGACCGCATCGTCATGCTGCTGGCCGACGAGCCCAACATCCGCGAGACCATCGCCTTCCCGCTCAACGGCAACGCCCAGGACCTGCTGATGGGCGCCCCGAGCGAGGTCGAGGAGGCACGCCTCAAGGAGCTGCACCTCTCCCTGCGCAAGCCGCAGGCGAAGTAGCCACCGCTGAGGGACAAAGGGCCTCGGACAGGCTGAGGGGCGGCGTTTCACGTGAAACGCCGCCCCGGCCCGTTCGGGGCCCCTGCGCTGTCGGACGGTCAGCGGTGGCCAGACGGTCCCCGGAACGGGCACCGCGCACCGGCCCGCGTGCCCCGACCGCTCCACTCATGTGGCCGTGCCCCGGCGGCGCCCGCACTGTGGTGCCCATGCAGCAAGCCAGCCTCCTCTCCGCTCCGCCCGGCCCGGGGCCGAGGGCCCGCGTCACGCGTTCCGTTGCGGCCCCTGACCTGTGGTGGCTCCTCGCCGTGGCCGCCGCCTTCACCGCCCTCCTGGTCCACTCCGCCCTGACCACCCCCGGTCTGGGCTGGGACGAGACGGTGTACGTCAGCCAGGTCGACCGCCATACGCCGGCCGCGTTCTTCAGCGCCCCGCGCGCCCGCGGCGTCAGCTTCCTCCTCGCCCCGGCCGCCGTGCTGACGACCTCGGCCACCGCGCTGCACTGCTACCTGGCGGTGCTCTCCGGCGCCGGGCTCCTGCTCAGCCTGTGCGTCTGGCGGCGGCTGCTGCCGGCCCCCGTACCGGCCCTGGGCGGCGCGCTGTTCGCCGGTCTGTGGATCACGCTCTTCTACGGCCCGCAGGCGATGCCCAACCTGTGGGTCGCCTACGCCGCGCTCGTCGCCACCGGCTGCTTCCTGCGCGCCGTACGGCAGCCGTCCCGGCAACTGGCCCCCCGCGCCGGCCGGGGCGCGGCGGCCGGACTCGCTGTCGCGGTGGCGGTGGCCGCGCTGATGCGTCCCACCGACGCCGTCTGGCTGACCGTGCCGCTCTTCGCCGCAGCGCTGTGCGTCCCGTCATGGCGGCGCCCCGCCGTGCTGCTGGCGCTGCCGGCCGGGCTGGCCCTGGGGTGCGCGGAGTGGGTCGCTGAGGCGTATCTGTCGTACGGCGGGCTGGTGGCGCGGCTGCGGGAGGCGGCGCGCATCCAGGGCGGCCTCGGCTGGCATCTGTCCTTCGACGACCATGCCCGGTCCCTCCAGGGCAAGACGCTGTGCCGCCCCTGCCAGCTCGCCTGGGACCACCCGGTGACGGCGGTGTGGTGGTTCCTGCTGCCGCTGGCGGTCATCGGGGCGGTGTGGGTGGCACTGCGGTCCCGTGAGTCCGGCGGCGCGCTGCACCGGTACGGCCCGGCGTGGGCGTCCGCGGAGCGCGGCGGCGGTCCGCAGCCGCTCGGGCTGGCGCCCGTCCGGCCGGGCAGCCGCGAACCGTCCGGTGAGCCGGGCGGCCACGGTCCGGTGTGGCCCGCGGTGCGGCTGCGCGACCCCGTCGGTCCGCTGCACCGCAACGGACCTGCTCCGCTCGTCGTCCCGGCCCTGGCCGGTCTCTGTCTCGCCGCCCCCTACCTGCTGACGGTGGATTACGCGGCCCCACGCTTCCTGCTGCCCGCATACGCCCTGCTGCTGATGCCGGCCGCGTGGTTCCTGTACTGGCTGACCCGGCTGCCGCGCCGCCGGCACGCCTGGGCGGTGGCCGCCCTCGTCCTCATCCTGATGGGCCATGAGGTCATCCAGCTGGCGATCCTGCACAAGATGGAGCAGAGCACGGTACGCGCCCAGAACGGCCTCGGCCGGATCTCCGGGACGCTGCGCCGGGCCGGTCTGCGGCCGCCCTGTGTGGTGAGCGGCGAGGAGGCGGTACGGGTGGCGTACCAGGCGGGCTGTGCGTCCCGGCAGCCCGAGGGCCATGACGCCGGTATCACCCCCGCGGGCCTGGCCCGGCTGGCCAGGACCCGGCCCGCCGCCGTCCTGGTCATGGGCCGTAAGCCACCGGCCTACGCCCGTGGCTGGCGCCCGGTCCCGCTGCCGCCGATGCCGGGCATGGAGACCCTGCACGCCTTTGTGTCCCCGCCGACCCGGCCCTGAGCCCGATCCGGCCCTGAGCCCGATCCAGCCCTGAGCCCGCCGCGGCCGGGGCCCGCACAGGCGCGCGCCCGCCCGGCCTCGAAGGCCGGACGGGCGCGCGCCGGGCTTGCTGTCTCCCGGCCGCGGAGAAAGTCCGCGGTCAGGAGGGGATTGCTACTGCTCCGTGCCGCCGAAGCGCTCGCGGTAGGCCTCCAGGTCGTCCTCGGTGATCTTCGCGAAGAGCACCGGCGGGACCGTGAAGGGCGTGCCGGCCGGCACCGAGGCCAGCGCCTTCGCCTCCTCCTGGGAGACCCACACCGCCGTGTCGTTCTCCAGCGCGAAGGCGCCCCGCATCGCCTTGGCCGACGACGGAATGAACGGCTCGGAGACGATCGCGTACAGATGGATCAGGTTCATCGCCGTACGCAGCGTCAGGGCGGCGGCGTCCTTGTCGGTCTTGATCTCCAGCCATGGGGCCTTCTCCTCCAGGTAGGAGTTGCCCGCGCTCCACAGGGCGCGCAGCGACGCCGCGGCCTTGCGGAACTGCAGGGCCTCCATGTGGCCCTCGTACTCCGCCAGCAGCCCGGCGATCTCCTCGCCCAGCTTCTGCTCCGCGGCACCGGCCTCGGCGCCCGCGGGAACCTCGTCACCGAACCGCTTCCGGGAGAACGACAGCACCCGGTTGACGAAGTTGCCGAGCGTGTCCGCCAGGTCCTTGTTGACCGAGGCCGAGAACAGCTCCCAGGTGAAGGAGGTGTCGTCCGACTCCGGGGCGTTGGCGATCAGGAAGTAGCGCCAGTAGTCGGCCGGCAGCAGCTCCAATGCCGCGTCCGTGAAGATGCCGCGCCGCTGGGAGGTGGAGAACTTCCCGCCGTAGTAGTTGAGCCAGTTGAAGGCCTTGAGGAAGTCGACCTTCTTCCACGGCTCGCGGGTCCCCAGCTGCGTCGCCGGGAACATCACGGAGTGGAACGGCACATTGTCCTTGGCCATGAACTCCGTGTACCGGACGTCATCGGCCTCGTACCACCACGACTTCCAGTCGCGGTTCTCCGGGTCGACGTCCGCCCACTCCTTCGTCGAGCCGATGTACTCGATCGGCGCGTCGAACCACACGTAGAAGACCTTGCCCTCGGCCGCCAGCTCCGGCCACACATCGGCCGGCACCGGAACGCCCCAGTCCAGGTCACGGGTGATCGCCCGGTCCTGGAGCCCCTCCGTCAGCCACTTGTGCGCGATGGACGAGGCCAGCGTCGGCCAGTCCTTGCTGCCGTTGCCTTCCAGCCAGCCCTCGACCTCGTGCTGCAGCTTCGACTGGAGCAGGAAGAGGTGCTTGGTCTCCCGCACCTCCAGCTCGCCGCTGCCGCTGATCGCCGAGCGGGCGTCGATCAGATCGGTCGGGTCGAGCACCCGCGTGCAGTTCTCGCACTGGTCGCCGCGCGCCTTGTCGTAGCCGCAGTGCGGACACGTGCCGACGATGTAGCGGTCCGGCAGGAAGCGGTCGTCGGCGACCGAGAAGACCTGGCGGATCGCCCGCTCCTCGATGAAGCCGTTCTCGTGCAGCTTGCGCGCGAAGTGCTGCGTCAGCTCCACGTTCTCCCGCGACGAGCTCCGCCCGAAGTAGTCGAATTCGAGGCCGAAGCCCTCGTAGATCGCCTTCTGCTTGTCGTGCTGCTCGGCACAGAACGCGTCGACCGACTGCCCCGCGTCCTTCGCCGCCAGCTCGGCGGGGGTCCCGTGCTCGTCCGTCGCGCAGATGTAGAGCACATCGTGCCCGCGCTGCCGCATATACCGGGCATAGACATCGGCCGGGAGCATGGACCCCACCATGTTGCCCAGGTGCTTGATCCCGTTGATATACGGAAGGGCGCTGGTGATGAGGTGTCGAGCCATTGCCGGCTGCTCCCAAGTCGCTACGGTGAGTGAGGATTTGCTTTACGGAACGTCAATATCGTACTGGACGGGCCAGGGGTGACCGCGCGGGTTTTCCGGCGGTGGACGAGGCCCTGCTCACCCCGCCCGCCGCCCGCTCTCACACGGCCGCGTCCGCCGACTCGGCGCTGTCCCCCGCCGGGGTCCGGCCGTGCTTCGGCGCCCGGCCGTTGACCATGAGTCCGGCGACGAGCGCGGCGAGCAGCATGATCACCGACGCCACCCCGATGGCGACGGTGAAGCCGTGCACCACCCCGTCCTTCACGATCTGGTCCCGCACCGCCGGGGTGAGCCCGAGCCCGCCGCCCTTCCGGGCCGCGTCCGCCAGGTGATCCGTGATGAACACCGCACTCGTCGAGGTGGCGATCGTGTTCAGCAGCGCCGTACCGATCGAACCACCCACCTGCTGCGCCGTGTTGACCGTCGCGGACGTGACACCGGAGTCGTGCGGGGCCACGCCGGACGTGGCCGTCGCCATCACCGGCATGAAGATCAGGCCCATCCCGAGCCCGACGAGCAGCATGGCCGGCAGTACATGCGACACATATGCGGGCAGGGCGGTCAGATGCGTCAGGGTGAAGAGCCCCGCGGCGGCGAGCAGCGCGCCCGGGACCATCAGGAACCGCGGCGGGATCCGGTGCAGCAGCCGCGCCGAGATCTGGGTCGAGCCGACCACGATCGCCGCCACCATCGGGAGGAAGGCCATCCCGGTCCTGACCGGTGAATAGCCGAGCACGGTCTGCAGGTAGTAGGTCATGAACAGGAACATCCCGAACATCGCGATGACCGCCAGCCCCATGGTCAGGAAGGCGCCCCCGCGATTCCGGTCCCGCACGATGTGCAGCGGCAGCAGGGGGTGCGGCGCCCGCGTCTGCCACCACGCAAAGACGGCCAGCAGCATCGCACCGCCCACCAGCAGGCCGATGACCAGCCCGTCACCCCACCCCCGTGGCTGCGCCTCACTGCACCCGTAAACGATCGCGACCAGACCGCCGCAGCCCAGCACCGCACCCGGAATGTCCAGGTGAACGCGGCCCCGCTCCGTCTTGTCGTGCAGAAACACCGCGGCCCCCACGAAGGCGATCACCGCGATCGGCACATTCACATACAGACACCAGCGCCAGTCCAGGTACTCGGTCAGCAGCCCGCCGGCGATCAGTCCGATGGCCGCGCCGCCGCCCGCGATGGCCCCGTAGATCCCGAAGGCCTTGCTCCGCTCCTTCCCGATGGTGAACGTCGTGGTGAGCAGCGACAGCGCGGACGGGGCCAGCAGCGCCCCGAAGGCACCCTGCAGCGCCCGCGCCCCGAACAGCAGCCCGGACCCGGTGGCCGCACCGCCCAGCCCCGACGCGACCGCGAACCCGACCAGCCCGATCATGAACGTCCGCTTCCGCCCCACCAGGTCGGCGATCCGCCCGCCGAGGAGCAGCAGCCCGCCGAACGCCAGCGTGTACGCGGTGATCACCCACTGCCGGTTGGCGTCCGACATCCCCAGATCCCGCTGGGCCGACGGCAGCGCGATGTTCACGATGGTCGCGTCCAGCACCACCATCAGCTGCGCAATCGCAATCACCACAAGGCCCCACCAGCGCCGGGGATCCGGCTTCGCGGGCGTGGCCCAACGGGGAGTGCCGGTCCTGGGAGGGCGAGCTGGGCCTCCCTCTTGGCTCGCGTCACTCATCACGGCCCGCCTCGCTCGGCTGGTACGGCCACCCCGGCCACCCGCCGCCCCACCCCGGAGCAACCGGATCAAACGGAGCGCTTCACCCATTCAGCGTAGGTAGGGGCGCGGGGCCTCGCCTCTTGTGGTGTGCGTCGGCGCGGTGGTCAGGGGGCACGCACGACGGCGGCCGCGGGCGGGCCCGGGGGGGCCCCCCCCGCGGCCGGTGAGGTGTCGGGTGTGGTGGAGGTGCGGGTGGTCAGCTGTCCTTGAGGACGCCGGCCGTGCGGGCCTCGGCGAGCCACTCGGGGAACTCGACCATCAGCTGCTGGTAGAGCGCGTCGTGGGAGAGGCTGCGCGGGTCGCGGCCGGCGTGGAAGAAGCCGGCGTTGTCGACGGCGCGCTTCTCCGGGACGGCCAGGTCGTCCAGCTTGCGGAGGAAGTCGAAGCCCTTGGCGTCCGGGTCACCGAAGCCGATGAACTGCCAGAAGATGGGGAGTCCGGCCGCCTCGCAGAGGGCCTTCTCGGCGGCCGGCTTGGAGGTCGGGGCGCCGTCGGTCTGGAAGATGACGAAGGCCGGGGCGGTGGCGCCGGACTTCTTGTAGTGCTCGACGACCGCGTTGATGGCCCAGTGGTAGTTCGTACGGCCCATGTGGCCCAGGCCGGAGTGCAGTTCCTCGATGCGGCCCTCGTAGTTGGTGAGGTCGATCTCGGCGGTGCCGTCGATGTCGGTGGAGAAGAAGATGACCGGGACGGTGGCGTCGTCGTCGAGGTGGGCGGAGAGGCCGAGGGCCTGCTCGGCGAGGTTCTGGACGGTGCCGTCCTTGTAGTAGTTGCGCATCGAGCCGGAGCGGTCCAGGACCAGGTAGACGGCGGCGCGCTGGGTGGCGAGGCCGTGCTTGTCCAGGGTGCTGCCCGCGGACTTGTAGAGGCTGACCAGGGCGGGGGCGACGGAGGGCAGCGAGGCCGCGGCGGCGGGGGCGGTGACGGAAGCGGTGCCGGCCTCGGGCTCGGCCTGGGGCTCGGCCTCGGGCTGGTCCGCTGCCGGCTGGTCGGCCTCCGGCGCTGCGGCCTTCGGCTCGGCCGTCTTGGGCTCCGCGGCCTTCGGCTCGTCCTTGGGCTGCTCGGCCGCGGGCTTCGCCTCAGCCTCCGGTGCCGGTGCCGGTTCCGGCGTGGCCTCGGGCTCGGTGGTGGGCTGCGCCTCCGCCGCCACGGGTTCCGGCTTCGCCTCGGCCTCGGGCTCCGGCTGCTGTACGGGCTCCGGCTCGGCCGCCGCCTTCTTGCCCGCCGCCGACTCCGCCGCCGGGTCGGACGCGGGCTCCGCGACCGCCTCGGGCTCTGCGTCCGCCTCGGGCTCCGCGACGGCCTTGGCCTCGGGCTCCGCGACGGCCTTCGCGACCGCCTCGGCCTCAGGCTCAGCGACCGCCTCCACCTCGGGCTCCGCGACGGCCTTGATCTCGGGCTCGGCCGCCGGCTCCGCCCTCGCCTCGGCCGCCACCTCGGGCTCCGGTCCGGCGGAGTCGGCGGCGGGCTCGGCGGTGGCCGTCGGTGCCGGGTTCGGGTTGTCGAAGGCCTGGCTCACGAGATCGGCGACGGCGTCGTCCTGGGCCGCAGCCGCCTCCTTGGCCGGGCCCGCCTCGGGCTCCTTGGCCTCCTCGACCGCTTCGACGGCCTCGGCCGGGGCCGACGGCGTGGCCGTCGTGGCGGCGTCCGACGCGGTCTCGGCCGCGGCCCGGTCCGCACGGTCCGCGCGGCTGCCCTGCGCGGGCAGCGTTGCGGTGGTCGGAGCCGGGTCCGCGACGGGGGCCTCCGAGGGGGCCGTCCGGGCGGCCGGAACCTCGGCTTCCGGGGTGGCGGGGGCCGGTGTGGACTCCTCGCGGGCCTCCGGGATCGTCGCGGACTCCGGCTTGTCGGCGCCGCTCGGGGCCGCGCCGGTTTCTTCACGGGTCGCCTTGGAGCGACCGAAAGCGTTGCGCAGCAGACTCCGAATGCCCATCGGCGAACCTCTCTTGCGTGTGCTGGGTGCGGCGTATGTCCGTGAAGCACAGACATGTCCCTGACCAGGACGGATACGTAAGCGTAGCGGCCGGGACCGGCCTCATCGTGGGACCCCGCGCCTTGTGTGGTGGGCCATCCGGGGGCTGTGGCGGGGTAAAGGGTTTCGGCCGGGGTGCCGGAGTCCCGCCGAGAAGACATCGGTCCTGCGTACGAGGTTGATCATCAGTGTGAACACCACCGCGGCGCAGGGTCCCGTGCGGGATTTTCGATACCGGACTGAATCCTTCCCGCGATCTGCGCCGCCGTCGTACCTGCCGTTTTGACCTTCCCTGGATCCGGGATTGACCCCTCGTACGGTGCCGCGCGGGCCTGCCGTACCCCCGGATTCACCGTCTGTTCATGTTTGCGTCGTCGTGTGGCGGAACGGCCCCCTTAGCGTCGCGGCGAACCATGACCGCGAACCGAACGCTTGCGCTCGAATCCGTTCGACTGCGCTCAAAACCGTTCGACATCGTTCGACACCGCTAAAGAGGGGGAAATGTGCGCAAGTTCCTGCCGTTGATCGGCTCGCATCCTGGTGGGCGTTCGGCCCTGACGTGCCGGTACCGCTGTGGTGACGCCTGTTTTCACGAGACGCCCAATACGAGCGACAACGCCTATGTCGGTGAGGTCATCGCCGGTGCGCTGTCCCGGCGTTCGATGGTGCGGGCCGCCGCGGTCGTGACGGTGGCGGCGGCAGCCGGGGGCGTGGCGGGCGGCGTGGGGGCGCCGGCGGCCGTGGCGGCGCCGGGTCCTGGCCAGGCGTCACGGGGCGGGAAGGGCCACAAGGCGGCGCGCGGGCTGCGGTTCGCCACGGTGGCGCCGAATACGGCCGATGCGGTGGTCGTCCCGGAGGGGCATGCCCAGAACATCGTCGTCCGGTGGGGCGACCCGATTCTGCGTGGGGCGCCGGCGTTCGACCCGGACCGGCAGTCGGCGAAGGCGCAGGCGGGGCAGTTCGGTTACAACAACGACTACATGGCCGTGCTGGACGTGCCGGGCGAGCGGCACCGGCAGCTGATGGTGATCAACCACGAGTACACCGACGAGCAGCTGATGTTCGCCGGGTACGACGCGGAGGCGCCGACGCGGGAGCAGGCCGAGATCGGCTGGGCGGCGCACGGGCTGTCCGTGCTGGTCGTTCAGGAGGAGGGGCACAGCGGGCGGCTGACGGCGGTGCCCCGGCACCGGCTCAACCGGCGGATCACCGGCACCACGCCGTTCGACGTCACCGGCCCCGCGGCGGGCAGCGATCTGCTGAAGACCTCCGCCGATCCCGAGGGGAAGCGGATTCTCGGGACGCTCAACAACTGCGGCGGTGGCATCACGCCGTGGGGAACGGTGCTGTCCGGCGAGGAGAATTTCAACCAGTATTTCGCCAATGGGGGCAGTGTCACCGACCCGACGGCGGCGGCCCGGCTCAAGCGGTACGGCATCACCGGCGGGGCGAGCCAGCGCAAGTGGGAGCGGTTCGACAAGCGCTTCGATGTGGTGCGGGAGCCGAATGAGGCGCACCGGTTCGGATGGGTCGTGGAGATCGATCCCTACGATCCCGAGTCGACGCCGCGGAAGCTGACGGCGCTGGGGCGGTTCAAGCACGAGGCGGCCGAACCGCGCCTGACGGCGGACGGCCGGCCCGTTCTCTACATGGGCGATGACGAGAAGTTCGATTACTTCTACAAGTTCGTCTCCGCCCGGCGGATGAAGCGCGGGACTTCGCGGGCCGCGCGGGAGCACAACCGGACGCTGCTGGACGAGGGGACGCTCTATGCGGCCAAGTTCACCGGTGACAGCGCGGGGGAGATCGACGGGTCGGGCAAGCTGCCGAAGGACGGCGCGTTCGACGGGTCGGGGGAGTGGATTCCGCTGGCGAGCGGTGACACCTCGTATGTGCCGGGAATGACGGCGGAAGAGGTGTACGTCTTCACGCGGATCGCCGCCGACAAGGTGGGTGCCACGAAGATGGACCGGCCGGAGGACGTCGAGCCCAGCCCGCGGACCGGACGGGTCTATATCGCGCTGACCAACAACAGCGACCGGGGGAAGACCGGCAAGGCTCCGGCGGACGAGGTCAATCCGCGCAAGGAGAACAAGCACGGCCAGGTCCTGGAACTGAGCGAGCGGTGCGACGACCCGGCGGCGGACCGTTTCGACTGGCGGCTGTTCCTGGTCTGCGGTGACCCGGAGGACCCGGCGACCTATTTCGGCGGATTCCCCAAGGACCAGGTCAGCCCGATTTCCTGCCCGGACAACATCACCTTTGATGTGCACGGAAATCTGTGGATATCGACCGACGGAAATGCGCTGGGCAGCCATGACGGGCTGTTCGGCGTGGCGACCGCGGGGGAACGGCGGGGCGAGGTCAGGCAGTTCCTGACGGTGCCCACGGGGGCCGAGACCTGCGGGCCGGTCGTGCAGGAGCGGCGGGTGCTGGTCGCCGTGCAGCATCCGGGTGAGGTGGACGGGGCGAGCGTGGAGCGGCCCGCCTCGCAATGGCCCGACGGGGAAGGGGAGTTGGTCCGGCCGTCCGTGGTGAGCGTGTGGCGGAAGGACGGACGGGACATCGGGATGTGAGAGCGGACGGCGGCCCCGTGGGGCGGGTACCGGCTCCCCGTCCCACAGGCCGCTGCCCCTCCCGCGGGCCCTGGGCCGGTCCCGCGACGCGCCCGGCGGCTCTCTCCCCGGCCCCCACATCACGCCGCGGAAACGATGTGGCAAGAGCAGGGTAAGAAGTAGGTCGTTCAGGTATCCGATGCGCAGGTGTGCCCGTCTTCTCCGGTGACCATTGTCCTGAGCCGTCCGTTGTGCCTAAGGCGGCCGGTTAAGAAGGCAAGAACCCTTCCGAGGGTGACGGGAGATGTGGGCGCATGGGGCTGACCAGTCAGTCGCTCGAATACACGGTGATCGTGCTGGCGGTGCTCTGTGTGGCCGCCACGGTCTGGCTCTGGCCCCGCCTGGCGCGGCGCGGGGTGGGGGCCGTCCTCGGCAGGCTGGGCGCGATCGTGGTCACCCAGGTGTCGATCGTGTGTGCGCTCGCCCTCGCCGTGAACACCAACTTCGAGTTCTACGGCAACTGGGACGAACTGCTGGGCAACACCGAGGAGGCGCCGGCCTCCGTGAGCCAGGGCGGCGGGCAGTACGCCTCGGTCGGCAACCTGAAGGGCGGGCTGGTCCAGCCGGCCGGTCCGCAGGGGCTCGACCGGGTGACCGGACTGCCCAAGGGGCCCGCGGACCGGGTGGGCAAGGTCGAGTCCGTGAAGATCGTCGGCCGTCGCAGCCGGGCCATCAACCCGGGTTTCGTCTATCTGCCGCCGCAGTATTTCCAGCAGCAGTTCCGCCGGCAGCGGTTCCCCGTCATGGTCGTCATCAGCGGCTACCCCGGCGGGATCATGAACCTTGCGCAGCACCTCCAGGTGCCGCAGAACGCCGGCCGGCTGATCGCGCAGGGCAAGATGCAGCCGACGGTGATCGTGATGGTCCGGCCGACGATCGCCCCGCCGCGCGACACCGAGTGCGTGGACGTGCCGAACGGGCCGCAGGCCGAGACGTTCTTCACCAAGGACCTGCCGGACGCCATGAAGTCGGCCTACCGGGTGGGCCGTGACCCCAGTGCCTGGGGTGCGTTCGGCTACTCGTCCGGCGGTACCTGCTCGCTGCAGCTGGCGATGCGCAACCCGAAGGTCTACACCTCGGCGGTCTCGCTCTCCGGTGACTACGCGATCAAGGACGACCTGACCACCGGCAGCCTCTTCGGCCCCGGTCCGGAGGGCGCCCGGCGCGAGCGGGAGCACGATCTGCTGTGGCGGCTGAAGAACCTGCCCGCGCCGCAGATCTCCGCACTGGTGGCCAGCAGCCGTAAGGGCGAGGCGGATTACGGCGACACCATGAAGTTCCTCCGTGCGGCCAAGTCGCCGATGACGGTCGACTCGATCATCCTGCCGCAGGGCAGCCACCAGTTCACGACCTGGCGGCGTGAGGTCGTGCCGGCCCTGGAGTGGCAGAGCCAGCAGCTGACGTTCCCGCAGGACACCGAGGCCGTGCCGCAGCGCAAGCCGGGTGTGGCGAAGGGCGGCGCCCCGGGACAGCGGAACACGCCGTCCCCGGCACCGTCGTCGACGTCCGACGACAAGGGGCACCGACGGGTGGAGGCGGAGCGCCCCCGGGGGTGAGCCGCGAGTGGACCGAGCAGGGGCGCCGGAGCTGTCCGGCGCCCCTGTTGTGTGCCGTGACGCCCGGCGGCGGGCCGCGGACCGGCTCGTTCCGCATGATCCGGGGTGCCCCGGGTAACCGGAAGTTCCTCGGGCGCACCGCCCGTCACGCACACCGGGGAGTTCTCATGGCGCGTACGCGAGGGGGCGACGAGGCGGCCTGGTCACCGGTGTCCGCGCGGGCCCCGCTGGCCGTCCGGATCCTGCTGCTGGTGCTGGCGTTCGCCGCGATGGTGGCGTTCGCGGCGGCGCTGGCGCGGGTCACGCTGACCCCGTCGGCGGCGTCGGTGCCGCTGACCCACCCCAACCTCCGCCCCGGCGACTCGATCCGGGGCTACCTCGGGCAGCCGCACCTGGCCGACACCGTCAAACAGCTCGGCGGCAACGTGGTGCTGGGCGTGCCGTTCGGGGTGCTGCTGCCGGTGCTGGAGCCGCGGGCCCGGGGGCTGCTGCGGGTGGGCGCGGCCACCACGCTGGTGATGCTGCTGGTGGAGCTGGTGCAGGGGGCGCTGATCACGGGCCGGGCCTTCGACATCGACGATGTGATCCTCAACTGCGCCGGCGCGCTGATCGGCTATCTGCTGCTGGGACGGTGGCTGGGCCGGGCCGTGCACCCGCGGCGCCGGCACTGGTGGCACCGGCTCAGCGGCAAGGGGACGGCCGGGCCGGCCAAGGCCTCCGGGACCGGGCCGGGATGACGGACGGCGGCTGCGGCACCGGCCGTGGCGCGCGGCCCGTGGCGCGCTACGGCCGGTAGACCATCCCCGGCTCCGGCTTCGCCGGGGAGAGCAGCTGGGAGACGGTGACGACCGTGTAGCCGCGCTTCTTCAGCTCCTTGAGGATGCCGGGCACGGCCGGCACGGTCCCCCGGTAGATGTCGTGCAGCAGGATGATGCCGTCGCGCTCGGTCTGTTCGAGCACCCGCTTGGTGATCAGGGCCGAGTCGTTGGTCTGGTAGTCCTTGGCGGTCACGCTCCACAGGACCTGCGCGAGGCCGAGGTCCTTGCTGATCTCGGAGACGCTTCCGTCGGTCCTGCCCTGCGGCGGGCGCATCAGCCGGGGCGCCTTGCCGGTGATCTTGCGGACCGCCTCCTGGAGGCGGGACATCTCGCGCTTGGCCGCATCGGGCGAGATCTCGGTCAGGATCTGGTGCGACCAGGTGTGGTTGGCCAGCTCATGGCCCTCGGCGTCGATCCGCTTCACCTCGGCGGGGCGCTTTTCGACGTGGTTCTTGCCGAGCATGAAGAAGGACGCCCGGACCTTCTCCTTCTTGAGGATGTCCAGCAGGCGGTCGGTGTTCTCGCTGGGGCCCGCGTCGAAGGTGAGCGCGACGCACTTGGCCTTGCGGCAGTCGACGCCGTCACCGGCCGCGCCCCGGGGGGCCTTGGCGTCCTTGCCCGCGGCGAGTGCGGCGTCCTTCTTGGTGACCTCGGCCGCCGGTGCCTCGGCGCGGGCGTCGGCCGGGGCGGTGACGTCGTAGGTGGCGCAGCCGCTGAGGGCCAGGGCCAGGGAGGCGGCCGTCAGCAGCCCGGCCATGGACGTGCGGCGGGCCGCGGATATCGGCTTCGGCATACGGCTCTCTCTTCGGGCTCGGGTGGTCGACAACGAGCCCGTGACCTGCGTTTTTGCGCATGGCAAAGCCGACGCGTACGGGGCGGGGCCGCGTCGCGCCGACCATCGGTGACAGCGGTCGAAGGGACTCCAGGGAACTATACATAGGTAGTACACACCGTGTGTATACGTAAGGTGTGTACGGGGCTGGAGAGGCGAAAGGGGCGGGTGGGAGGCACGGTGATGGAGGCCGTCCGCGCCCACCCCGATCGGACGCGTCCGCCGCGACACCCCGCCCCCGTCGCGGTGGACTCGTACCGTGACCGCACCGCCGCCGGACGACTGCCTGGCGCACAACGACTGGATCTGCGGCGACTACCTGAGCACCCGTCGGCAGATCCTGCTCGACGCGCTCGCCCAGCACCTCCAGCTCACACTGATCTCGGTGGCGCTCGGGCTGGTGATCGCGGTCCCGCTGGCGCTGCTGGCCCGCCGCAGACGCTGGACGGTCGGGCCGGTGCTCGGCATCACCACCGTGCTCTACACGATCCCGTCGCTGGCGATGTTCTCGCTGCTGCTGCCCCTCTACGGGCTGTCCGCCACCCTCGTGGTGGTCGGCCTCGCGCTGTACTCCCTGACCCTGCTCGTACGGAACATCCTGGCGGGGCTGGACGGGGTCCCCGCCGAGGCCAGGGAGGCTGCCCGGGGCATGGGGTACGGGCCGATGCGCCAACTGCTGACCGTCGAGCTGCCGCTGGCCGTACCGGCGGCGATGGCCGGGCTGAGGATCGCCACGGTCTCGGCGGTCGCGCTCACCACCGTCGGTGCCATCGTCGGATACGGCGGACTGGGCAACCTCATCTACGCCGGGATGAATGCGTTCTTCAAGGCGCAGGTGCTCACCGCGTCCGTGCTCTGTGTGCTGATCGCGGTCGTCCTGGACCTGCTGCTGCTCGGTGTGGAACGGCTGCTCACGCCCTGGCGCCGGGCGGGCCGGCGGGCGAGGGTGCGTTCCCGGGCCGTCGCCGGACCGAAGCGGCCGGCCGCCGCGGCCCCCGGGCAGCGGGTATGAACACCGTCTCCGCGGTCTGGGGGTGGCTGACCACCGCCGCCAACTGGTCCGGGGAGAACGGTGTCTGGCACCGCCTCGAACAGCACCTCGTGCTCACCTTCGCCTGCCTGGTCATCAGCGCCCTGATCGCGCTGCCGGTCGCCCTGACGCTCGGCCACCTCGGCCGCGGCGGCGCGCTGGCGGTCAACCTCGCCAACATCGGCCGCGCGGTGCCGACCTTCGCGGTACTCGTCCTGCTGCTGCTCACCCCGATTGGACGGCACGGACAGTGGCCGACGATCATCGCGCTCGTGCTGTTCGCCATCCCGCCGCTGCTGACCAACGCGTATGTCGGGATGCGTGAGGTGGACCAGAACGTGGTGCGGGCCGCGCGGGGCATGGGGATGACCGGCGCTCAGCTGGTGTGGCGGGTCGAGGTGCCGCTCGCCTCTCCGCTCGTCCTGACCGGCATCCGGATCGCCGCGGTCCAGCTGGTGGCCACCGCCACGCTCGCCGCGCTGGTGGGCGGCGGCGGGCTCGGCCGGATCATCACCGCGGGCTTCAACCTGGCCAGCACCCCGCAGGTGGTCGCCGGAGCGGTGCTGGTCGCGGTGTTCGCGCTGTTGATGGAGGCCGCCTTCGAGCTGGCGCAGCGGTGGGCACCGGGCCGGGCGGGCGGACGGGTCCGATGAGGGCCGCTGTGGCGGCCGTTGCGGGCGTCGCCGTCATCGGGATCTCGGCCTGCGCCAGTGGCCCCTCGCTGGAGACCCGCTCCGCGATCACCGCCTCCCCCGATGGCAGCCGTGAACTGGTCATCGGCTCGGCCGGCTTCACCGAGAGCGAGCTGCTCGCCCAGATGTACGCGGCGCTGCTCGACCACGCCGGGTACCGGACCCGGGTCGTGACCGTCGGCAACCGGGAGCTGTACGAACCCGCCCTGGAGGTGGGGCAGATCGATGTCGTCCCCGAGTACGCCGCCACCTTCGCGGACTGGCTCCATGCCAAGAACAAGGGCTCCAAGGCGGCGCCTGTGGCCTCGCCCGACATCGGCGCCACCATGGCCGCGCTGCGCCGGCTGGCCGGCCCGCGCGGGCTGACCGTGCTCCCGGCCGGCCGGGCCGTCGACCAGAACGCCTTCGCGGTGAGCGCCTCCTATGCCCGCAAGCACCACCTCAAGACCCTCAGCGATCTGGGCCGCGCCAAGCTTCCGGTCCGTCTGGCCGCGGGCGATGAATGCGTCCAGCGGCCGTTCTGCGCGCCGGGGCTCAAGAAGCGCTACGGGATCCACATCACGGCCATCGACCCGAAGGGTGTCGGCACCACTCCCGCCAAGCAGGCCGTGCAGAACGGGCACGACCAGATGGTGCTGACCACCAGCACCGATGCCACTCTCGACCAGTTCGGTCTGGTGCTGCTCACCGACGACAAGAAGCTGCAGAACGCCGACTATGTCGTCCCCGTCGTCAACCGCGCCCGTGCGGGCGGCGAGCGCCCGGCCGCCGCACTCAACCGCCTGAACAAGGTGCTGACCACCGCCGACCTGGCGTACCTCAACGAGCAGGTGGACAGCTGGCGGCGGCTGCCGGCGGATGTGGCGCGCAACTACCTGGAAGCCGAAGGGCTGTTGCCCAAGGACTGACACCGTGCGGAAGGCGTGGTCCGTGGGGCGGTCCGTGACCGTGCCGATGGCGCGAGCGGTGACATGGCCTGTGTTTCACGTGAAACGCCGCGTGGGGAGGCAGGGCGGGCGTTTCACGTGAAACCCCCACTCCTCCCGGCGCCCTCACTCCGTAGGGACCGAGTCCACCTCGGCCCGCTCCCGCGGTACTCCCCGCTCGTCCGATCCGATGGTGCGGCGCAGCGCCTCATGGAGCGTGGTCGGGGTGAGGACGCCCAGGAACCGGTGGCCGTCCAGGACCGCGATCCAGCCGGCGTCGTGTTTGAGCATCTCGCTGAAGGCTGCTTTGAGGGTGCCGGTCACCGGTACCCAGGCCTCCATCCGGCGGGCGTGAGAGGCGACCGTGCCCTCCCCGTCCGCCAGCTCCTCGGTGCCCACCCAGCCGTGCAGTGCGCCCTCCTCGTCGAGCACCACCGCCCAGCGGGCGCCCTCGGTCCGCAGCCGGGCCAGGGCGTCCGCGGCGGGTTCGCCGAGCCGGGCGAACGGAGGGCGTTCGAGGTCGCCGCGGTCGATACCGGTGACCGAGAGCTGCTTCAACGCACGGTCGGTACCGATGAATTCGGCGACGTAGGGGGTGGCGGGGGCGCCGAGGACGCTCGCGGGGGTGTCGTACTGCTCGATCCGGCCGGCGCCGTAGACCGCGATCCGGTCGCCGAGCCGGATGGCCTCCTCGATGTCATGGGTGACCAGCAGCACCGTTTTGTGCAGAGTGGCCTGCAGCCGCAGGAATTCCTTCTGCAGCCGGTCGCGGACGACCGGGTCGACCGCGCCGAACGGCTCGTCCATCAGCAGCACGGGCGGATCGGCGGCGAGCGCACGGGCCACCCCGACCCGCTGGCGCTGGCCGCCGGAGAGCTGGTCGGGGTAGCGCGGGCCGTAGACGGCCGGGTCCAGGCCGACCAGATCCAGGAGTTCGGCGGCCCGCTCGCGGGCCTTGGCCTTCTTCCAGCCGGTCAGAAAGGGCACGGTCGCGGTGTTGTCGAGGACGGTGCGGTGCGGGAAGAGACCGGTCTGCTGGATGACATAGCCGATCCCGCGGCGCAGGCTGACCGGGTCGACACCGGCGATGTCCGCACCGTCGACATAGATCCGCCCGTGCGTCGGGTCGATGAGCCGGTTGACCATCATCATGGTCGTCGTCTTGCCGCAGCCGGACGGCCCGACCAGCGTCACCAGTTCCCCCTCGCCGACCTCGAAGGAGAGGCCGTCGACGGCGGTGGTCCCGTCGGGGTAGCGCTTGGTGACGGACTCGAACCGGATCATTGCGTCATTGAATCCCGCGGCCCGCGGCCGGACCCGTCATGCGGGCAATCGGGTGGGGGCGGAGATACGCCCCCTCAGACCGCTTCCCGCCGGGCGCCCGGCTCCGGCTCGCCGCCCGTCCCCGGCCCGTCGGTCATCCGGTACCCGGCGCCCGGCACGGCCTCGATCACCGGCGGATCGCCGAGCTTGGCGCGCAGCGCGCCGAGGGTGACGCGTACGGCGTTGCCGCCATAGCTGGTGTGCTCCTCCCACACCTCCTCGATCAGCTCGTCACCGCTGACCACCGCGCCCTGCGCGCGCAGCAGCACTTCGAGCACCCCGAACTCCGTACGCGACAGCGCCAGCGGCCGGCCGTCGCGGGCGGCCAGCCGGTGCGCGGTGTCGACGGTGACGCCGGCCCGCTCGATGACCTGCGGCTCCATGCGGCGGGCGGGCCGGCCCAGCGTCAGGACCCGGGTGAGCAACTCCTCGTGGGCGAAGGGCTTGGCCAGACAGTCGTCGGCGGCCGGCTCCGGGCCCGCCGCCCGGTCGTCCGGGGCGGACGCGGTGAGCAGCAACACCCGGGTCGCCAGCCCGTGCTCCACCACATACCGGCGCAGGGCGTCGCCGTGCGGTGCGGGCAGCTCACCGTCCAGGACGAGCACGTCGTACGCACCGAGCCGCAGTCCGGCCAGCGCCGCGCGGCCGTCGTGGGCGATATCCACCACGATCGCGGCGCGGCGCAGCTCCGCGGCGATCATGTCCGCGAGGCACTCCTCGTCCTCCACCACCAGAACGCGCATGGCGTCATATCTACCCGAGGCGGACCTTCCGGAGAGCCGAACGCCCTGCGCCGCGACCCCGGGGCCGGGGAATTCACCAGGCTGGAGCCGAGCGGCGCCCGGTACGGGCCACCCGGGGTGCGCAGCGCCGGTGACGCGGACCGCCGGCCGGGCCGCGAACGGCCCGTGCGGCCGCGCCATGCCGAACGGGGGCCGGACAGCCCCGGCGTGCGGGGCCGTACGAGTTGCTTCCGCCGCACCGCCTCTCCTCCTGCCGCCTCCGGCCCGGCCGGCGTGCTTACGATCCACTTCGGCCACCGGTCGGAAGGGTGGAAGGGAGCGCCACGATGAGAGCCGTAGCAGTCAGCGCATTCGGTGAACAGCCGCAGCTCATGGATCTGCCGCAGCCCGAACCAGGGCCCGGTGAGGTCCTGGTGCGGCTGTCCGCCGCCGGACTCAACCCCGTCGACTGGAAGCTCGCCGACGGGATGTTCGGCGATGCCGTGCCGGCCGTGTTCCCCCTCGTCCTGGGATCGGACGGGGCGGGCGAGGTGCTCGCCATCGGGAGCGGGGTGCGGCGGTTCACCATCGGCGACGCGGTGTTCGGCCAGTTCCAGCGGCCCGAGCAGGGCGGCGGTTCGTACTGCGAACTCGCCGTCGCCGACGAGGACCGCATCGCGCACGCCGCCCGCAGCGTCACCTACGCCACCTCCGCGGCACTGCCGACGGCCGGCATGACCGCGTACAACCTGGTCGAGGAGACCCGGATCGCCGAGGGCAGAACGGTGCTGATCGTCGGCGCCACCGGCGGCGTCGGCACCTTCATCACCCAGCTCGCGGCCGGCCGCGGCGCCGAGGTGATCGCCACCGCCCGCCCGGCCAAGGCGGAACTGATGCGCACGCTGGGCGCCGCCGAGACCGTCGACCACACCGCGGGCCCGATCGCCGACCAGGTCCTCGCGCACCATCCGGGCGGTGTCGATGTGCTGATCGACATGACCAGCGGCGCCGCCGAGTTCGCCGAACTGACCCGGACCGTGCGCGACGGGGGGACCGCCGTCTCGCTGATCGGCTCGGCCGACGCGGACGAGCTCACCGAGCACAATCTCCGCGGCTTCAACTTCGTCAACCGCCCCTCCCCGCAGCTGCTGGAGATCCTCGCGGGCCATGTCGACGCGGGCCGGCTGACGGTCCTCGTGGGACGCGAGGTCTCCCTGGAAGAGGCACCGGACGCCTTGGCGACCAGCCGCACCGGCCGGGCGCAGGGGAAGACGGTGCTGGCGATCTGAGCGGCGGTCAGGGGCCGTCGCCGGTGCGGGCGGCGAGCCGGCGGGCCCTCAGGGCACGGAGAGCCGGCGGTCCCGCCGCGGCCAGCGCCGCGGTCAGTGTTCCCGCGCCGATGACGAGCCAGACCCCGGTGCGCAGCGGTCCGGTGAGGGCGTCCGCGTAGGCGCCCGCGGCCGGCCGGGAGACCATCGCGGGCAGCGCGTCCAGGGTGCGGCTGCGGGCCAGCGCGAGCGCCGCAGCCAGCAGACCGGCGGCCGCCGCGCAGCCCAGCCCCGCACCGATCAGCGCCCGCCGCCGGCGCCGCGCCAGCAGCAGCCCGCCGGTCAGACACAGCGCCGCGACCGGCGGCAACAGCAGCGCCCCGGTGCGGACGACCTCGTAGACGGCCCGGATCCGTGGCACGTCCGGGCCCTTCAGCAGCACGATCTCCACCCCGGCCCGCGGCACCCGCCGGAGAATGTCGAGCCCCATGCCGTTGTGGGACAGCTGGCGCTTGACGCGTTCCACGACCGGGGTGAGATCCAGCGTGACCGCGGACCGCCCGGACGCGGCCAGCCGGCCGTCCAGCGTCCGGTGGGCGGTCCGGTGCACCCCGTTCCACACCGCGGGGAAGCCGCTCCCGGTGACGACCTGCCGCACCTGCTGGGCCACGAACTGGCGAATCCCGCGGGTGAAGTGCCGCCGCACCGCGGGACGCTCGGCGCGCGGTACGGCCTTCAGCAGCCCGTCGAGCCGGACATGCGCCATCACGCCGGCCGTCACATCGTCGACGACCGCCTCCTGGACGGCGGCGTTCCCGGCCAGCGGCGCCACCGCCGCCACATAGCTGTCGGTCTCGGTCAGCTCGGCCCGCGCCCACAGCGCGACCAGGCTCAGCGGCAGCAGCAACGCCCCCACCAGCAGCAACACCCCACCGGCCAGCCCCCGTACGCGCCGCGGCCCGTGCGGCGGCCGCTTGCCCTCCGTCACCCGCCCGCCCGGGCGTACGGGTGCGCTCGCTGACATCGCGTCCGGTCCTTCCTGCACGGCGGACTGGGGCGCGTCCCACGGACCGGCCGGGCCGGAGGAGCTCCGCAGGACGCGCCCTACGGCCACCTCCCAGGCAAGTGGGAACCCGCGCCGCCCGCGAGCCGGGGCGGTGCCAATGGGTGACCGGGTGCGCGGCCCGGCTCAGCCCGCCCGCGCGGCGCGCCGCCGCCGGACCGCCCGCACCACTCCCGGCCCGAGCAGCGCCATCGCCACGGCGGCCGCCGCCCACCCCATCCAGCCGCCGCCCTCGCCCTCCGGGGAGGTCTCCGGCAGGTCGTCCAGATCGCCCGAGCAGGCCGTGGGCGCGAAGGATTCGCCGACGTAGACACAGACCGTGGCGGCGGCGCGGAGCGTGCCGGGGGCGGCGGGGCCGGCGGAGGCGGCGGCGAGGTCGCTGCGGCCGCCGAGCACGGCCCTGGCGGTGAAGACCTGGATGTCGTGCGCGGGCAGATCGGAGCGCCAGATCGCCTTCTGCTCGCCCACACCGTGCCCTTCGACGGTGCCTCCGGGCGCGGTCGCCGAGGTCGTGGTGGCCGGCATCCGCTGTTCGATCCGGGCGCCGTGGACCTCGGTGGCGCCCAGGTTGTGCACGGTGATGCGGTAGTCGAGCCGTTTGCCGGACTCGGCGTCGTCGGCGCCGTCGGTCACCGCCACCGTCACGGAGACGGCGGGCGGTGCCTTCGGGGCGTACGCGGCGGCGGACGGTCCAGGGAGCGTGGCGGCGCACAGCAGCGCGCAGACAACGGCGGTTCTCATGTCGTCATCCGAGCATCGCGGGCCCCGTCACCGGCGGCAGGCGGCGCTGTCCCGGGCCGGGTTCACCCGAGTGAGGGGACGCGGAACGGCGCGCCGCTCCGGCAGCCGGAGTGCACCCCGGGGCTCGCCGCCCCGGCCGCTCAGTGCCGGTGCGGCCCCGGCCGGTGCACCGGACCGTGCGCGTCCTCGCAGTGACCGGCCTGCAGCTCCGGGCCGGGACCGGGCCGCGGGCTCAGCGTCAGCAGCTCATCGGCGGCGCCCTGTTCGCCGACGTGATCGACCTGGAGGGTGGCGTGGGTGATGCCGTACTCCCCGCTCAGCAGCTCCTGCAGACTGCGGCGGACCTTGTGGCAGTCGCCGCCCGGCGCCACCAGGATGTGCGCGGACAGCGCCGGATGCCCGGAGGTGATCTGCCAGATGTGCAGATCGTGCACCTCGACGACCTCGTCCGCGGCGACCAGATGGTCGCCCAGCGCGTCCGGGTCGATGCCGGCCGGCGCGGCCTCCATGAAGATCCGGCCGGACTCCCGCACCAGCCCCGTTCCGGCCCGCAGCATCAGCGCGACGACCACGAGCGTGGCGATCGCGTCCGCCCGCTCGAAGCCCGTCGTCAGCACGACCAGACCGGCGACGGCGGTGGCGACGAACCCGAACAGGTCGGTGAGGATGTGCTGATAGGCGCCCTCGACGTTCAGGCTGGAGCGGTTGGCCTTGGACAGCAGCCACGTGCAGATCAGATTGACCACGATCCCCGACAGCGCGGTGACCAGCACCAGCCCGCCGGTCACCTTCGGCGGCGAGATCAGCCGCTCGACCGCCTCGTACGCCAGCCAGACCGACAGCAGCAGCAAGGTGATGCCGTTGGCCTGTGCGGAGAGGATCTCGGCGCGCTTGAGGCCGTAGGTGTACCCGCCGCGGGCCGGCCGCGCGGCCAGCCGCATCGCGATCAGGGCCAGCACGATCGAGACCGCGTCGGTGAGCATATGGGCGGCGTCCGAGATCAGCGCCAGGGACTGCGCGATCACACCGATGACGACCTCGACCGCCATGTACGCGGTGAGCAGGATCAGCGCGGCCCGCAGCCAGCGCCGGTCCGCGTCGGGTGAGACACCGTGCGCATGGCTGTGGCTGTGCCCGTGGCTATGGGCGTGCTCGGTCATCGGCGCGCTCCTTCCTGGCTCCTTGCTGCGAAGCAAACCGCACTTCCGCGAAAGATCCAAAGGCTGCACCGGTGACCGTTGTCATTACCGTCGAACGGACGATCGTGCCTGGTCAGGGCGGTGCGGAGGCGGTCGGGCCCGGGGGCGGAAACGGAGCTTTGCCATCCGCTCCCGGCTGGCGCGGTGAGCCGCCGAAGCTCCTCCTGCCGGGTAGCATCCGGCGCCATGAGCAACGCTACGGGGGAGACCCGGCGGCCCGCACCCGGCACGGGAGCGCTGCTGGCGCCCCTCGGCCTGCTGGCCGCCGTCGCCATCCTGTCCACCCACCGCGACGGCCTCACCTTCTGGCTGGGTGCCCTGCTCGGCACTGTCGCCGTCCTCGGCTACCTGGCCTGCTTCGACTCCCCGCGCGGCATCTGGCAGTGGCTGCCGGCGGTCGTGGGCTTCTGCGCGGCGTTCCTGTTCGCGGGCCAGTTCCTGATCGCCCTGCTGACATGAGGGAGGGGGCGGGCCTCCCCGCGGGGCGGTGCGGAACGACCGGTCAGTAAAGTTCGGCTCCCGTCCCCCGGACCGGTCCCCGTCCCCTCCCGACCTCTGAGGTATCCGGCAGTGAGCCCCGCACCACCCGCCCCGGCCGCTCCTGAACCCCTGTCTGTCGTCGGCATCGGGGCCGACGGCTGGGACGGACTGCCCGCCGCCTCCCGGCAGGCCCTGTCCACCGCCGAGGTGCTGATCGGCGGCGCCCGCCAGCTCGCGCTGCTGCCCGAGGAGTGCGCCGGTGAGCGCGTCCCGTGGCCGTCGCCGCTGCGCCCCGCGGTCCCCGGTCTGCTCGCCGCGTACGCCGGACGCCGGGTGTGCGTGCTGGCCAGCGGCGACCCGATGTTCTACGGCATCGGGCGGACGCTGACCGAGGTGCTCGGGGAGCGGGCGGCCGCCGGTGCGGGAGAGGCGGCGGGCGGGCCACCGGCCCCCGGCGCCGGCCCCCGGCTGCGCATCCTCCCGCACCCCTCCTCCGTCTCCCACGCCTGCGCCCGCCTCGGCTGGCCGCTGGAGGACACCGAGGTCGTCACGCTCGTCGGACGGCCCGCCGCGAACCTGGTCCGCGCGCTGTACGACGGCCGCCGGGTGCTGGTGCTGTCCGCCGGCGCCGGCACCCCCGCCGAGGTCGCGGCGCTGCTGCGCGCCCGCGGCTTCGGCCCGACCCGGATGCGCGTACTGGAGCAGCTCGGCGGCCCCCGCGAACGGACCGCCGAGGGCACCGCCGACGACTGGGACGCACCGCCCGGCGACCCCCTCAACGTCCTCGCCCTCGACTGCCGCCGCGCGCCCGGCACCCCGCCGCTCTCCACCGTCCCCGGTCTCCCCGACGCCGCCTACGAGCACGACGGCCAGCTCACCAAGCGCCATGTCCGCGCCGCCACCCTCGCCGCGCTGGCCCCCGCCCCCGGCGAACTCCTCTGGGACATCGGCGGCGGCTCCGGCTCCATCGCCGTCGAGTGGCTGCGGGCGCACCGCAGCTGCCGCGCCGTCAGCGTCGAGCGCGACCCCGTACGGGCCGAGCGGATCGGCCGGAACGCGCAGGCGCTCGGCGTCCCGGGACTGCGGGTCGTCCCCGGGTCCGCGCCCGCCGCGCTGGACGGGCTGCCGACGCCGGACGCGGTCTTCATCGGCGGCGGGCTGACCGCCCCCGGTCTGCTGGCCGCGTGCTGGACGGCGCTGCCGCCGGGCGGCCGGATCGTGGCGAACACCGTGACGCTGGAGTCCGAGGCGCTGCTCGCCGACTGGTACCGGCGGCACGGCGGCGAGCTGGTCCGGCTCGCGGTCGCCCACGCCGTGCCCGTCGGCGGTTTCACCGGCTGGCGGCAGGCGATGCCGGTGACCCAGTGGGCGGCCGTGAAACCGCCGTCCGCCTCCCCGTCCCCGACCGCCCTCCCCCAGGAGACCGAGCAATCATGACCGTCCACTTCATCGGCGCGGGTCCCGGCGCCGCCGACCTGATCACCGTGCGCGGCGCCCGTACGCTCGCCTCCTGCGGGGTCTGTCTGTACGCCGGCAGCCTGGTGCCGCGCGAGCTGCTCGCCGAGTGCCCGCCCGGCGCCCGGCTCGTCGACACCGCGCAGCTGGACCTCGACACCATCACCGCCGAAATGGTCCGCGCGCACGAGGAGGGCCACGACGTGGCCCGGCTGCACTCCGGCGACCCGTCCGTCTTCAGCGCGGTCGCCGAGCAGATGCGCCGGCTGGACGCGGCCGGGGTGCCCTACGACGTGGTGCCGGGCGTCCCCGCGTTCGCCGCGGCGGCGGCCGCGCTCAAGCGCGAGCTGACCGTCCCCACCGTGGGCCAGACCGTCATCCTCACCCGGGTCGCGCAGCGGGCCACCCCCATGCCCGAGGGCGAGGACCTCGCCACGCTCGGGCGCAGCGGTGCGCTGCTGGTGCTCCATCTGGCCGCCATGTACGTCGACCGGGTCGTCGGCGAACTCCTGCCGCACTACGGCGCCGACTGCCCCGCCGCGGTCGTCGCCATGGCCTCCCGCCCCGACGAACTCGTGCTGCGGGGCACCCTCGCCGATATCGCCGGCCAGGTGAAGGCCGCGGGCGTGGTCCGTACGGCCGTCATCATGGTCGGCCGCACCCTGGGCGCCGAGCAGTTCCGCGACAGCCATCTCTACTCGGCGGACCGCGAGCGGCCGCACCTGCCGTGCGCCGCGCCGTCGGCCACGGAGACCCCGTAGCCGACGGGTACGGGCCGCGGCCCGCGGCCGCGGACCTCTACCGACCGGAATTCCTCCCGGATCCCGGCCCGGACATGCGTGAACCCCGGAACTGGAGGTTCCGGGGTTCCGGCCGGCCCTGCCGGGATGCCGAAGCACCGGTGGGGCACGAGGAATACTCCTGGCCGTCAAGCCTCGCCGCTGACGTTGATGTCAGCCGCGGTCAGCCGCTCTCAGAAGCCGGTGGTCTCCACCGTGGCCACACCGGTGACCTGGCCGACGGGCAGGCTCGACGCGAGGGACCCGGCGGTCTCGACGACACCGCCGACGCTCACGGCGGCACCGTGCCCGGCAACCTCGGCACCGGCGCTGGCGAGCCCACCGGCAATGTTGTCCAGCTCGTTGTCGGCGATCTCGCAGGTGTCGATCGCGGGGGTGAAGCCGTTCATGGCGTGCCCTTCCCTTCAAAGCTATGGGTTCTGAACTCACGCAGACCGAATTGCCGATAAAGCCGAATTTGCCGATAAAGCGAATGCGGCCGTAACGGGGCCGTTGGGTGCCGGAAATGTGGCGTCCATAATCACGGTCCGTGTGCTCGCAGAATGCAATCACGCCAAAGCTTTCCCAGGCAACTTACCGTTCAGTTTTTAACCGGTATGCAATCGAGCGCAATGATCGCCCTGACCTGCACTTTTGCCCGCTTCTTGGTGGTGAACCGACCATGCGGCGGCTATCGGAAAAGTGTCCGGGGAAAACCCTTCATGCACGCCCTCCGCGTATATTTTGCGGGTACCGTCCGCCGAGCCCGCGGTGAGTGTGAAGGGGCGAGATGTCTGCCTTCCCTGCTTTCCTCTCCATCGGGGGTGTCACTTCCCCCTGATCCGGAAACAGGGTGCTGTGGCGCGGGAAAGGGCATGCGTCCGCCGAGGCTGTTTTCGGGCAATTGCACACCGAGGACGCAACCGAGGACACGGGCCCGGACCGGTCGCGGCCCCTCCGGGCCCGTCCGGATGGCTCTCCGACCGCATCAGGGTGAATACCCGTTAGCCCCCTGCCGGGGGCCGGTAAGGAAGCTGCGACACCCAAGGGGGGCCGAAGCAAAGGAGTACGCCACGATGCGTACCAGACTGGCCGCCGGCGTCGTCGGCGCCGCAGCCCTGCTGACGCTCTTCGGCGGCAACGTCGCCGCGGCCGACGGCAAGGGCCATGTCGCACAGGCGAAGGACACCCCGGGCCAGAGGGGCGACAGCTCGCCGTGGATGCACGACAGTCCGGGCCGGATGCACGACCGGCCGGGCCGGGTGCACGACCGCCGCGAAGGGCGCTACGACCGCCGGGAGGGCGGCTACGACCGCTCCGGACTCCGTGACAACCCGCTGCGGCTGACCACCTGCGCCCTCGGTACGGCGCTGGGGTCGCTCACCGGCAGCGGGGAGGACTGCATCGCCGACCGGTTCGGCCGCGGGTACCGGAACTGACCGCTGACGTGGGGGAAGCCCGTCACCGCTGAGGGCTTCCCTGCCGGGCGTCCCCCGGCCCCCGCGGCTCCGCCCGCCCCACCACCATCCCCGCCCGGTCGATGCAGATGACGTCGACCGCGACGGGCGCGCCCCGCAGCACGGCCAGCGACTCGTCCCGCGCCGTCGCCGCCACCAGATCCCCCAGCGGGACACCCGCCGCGGTGCACAACTGCAGCGCCGCCAGGCCCGTGTTGGCCTCCGCGACCGCCCCCGCCAGCGCCTCGTCCGCCCCGCCCCGCCGGGCGAGCTCGGCCAGGAACCCCTTGTCCACCTGGGACCGCGCCGAGTGCAGATCCAGGTGCCCGGCCGCCAGCTTGGACAGCTTGGCGAACCCGCCGCAGATGGTGAGCCGCTCCACGGGATGCCGCCGGATGTACTTCAGCACCGCCCCCGCGAAGTCGCCCATGTCCAGCAGCGCGTCCTCGGGCAGGTGGTGCAGTGCGACGGCCACCTTCTCCGACGTCGACCCCGTACACCCGGCCACATGCCGCCGCCCCGCCGCGCGGGCGACGTCCACCCCCCGCCGGATGGAGTCGATCCACGCCGAGCAGGAGTACGGCACCACGATCCCGGTGGTCCCCAGGATGGACAGCCCGCCCAGGATCCCCAGCCGCGGATTCCAGGTGCTCCGGGCGATCTCCTCCCCGTGATCGACCGAGATCTCCACCTCGACATCGGCCGTCGCCCCCGGGCCGCCGTGGCGCCCGGCGACCTCCGCCAGATGCTCCCGCATCATCTGCCGCGGCACGGGGTTGATGGCCGGCTCGCCCACGTCCAGCGGCAGGCCGGGCCGGGTGACGGTCCCGACGCCCGGCCCGGCCCTGAAGACGACGCCCGACCCCGCGGGCAGCACCCGTACGGTGGCCCGGACGAGCGCCCCGTGTGTGACATCCGGATCGTCGCCCGCGTCCTTGACGACACCCGCCGTGGCGGCCGTCCGCCCCGGCGCCAGCTCCTCCACCGCCAGCGCGAAGGACGGCGTCTGCCCCTTCGGCAGCGTGATCGTCACCGGATCGGGGAACTCGCCGCTCAGCAGCGCCGTGTACGCGGCCGTGCTCGCCGCCGTCGCACAGGCACCGGTCGTCCAGCCGGGCCGCAGCCCGGTGTGCGCGAGCTGCGCGCTACGCCCGCCCGCGGCCTTCCCCGTACCCTGCGGTTGCGCTTCAGCCACGGAGGAACCCACATCCCATGCCCGACGCAGCCCGCCCGCCACGCCATGTACTGATCCTCGGCGGTACGACGGAGGCCCGCCGCCTGGCCGCCGCCCTGGCGCCGGAGGCCGCCGGGGCACCGGAGCCCGCGCCGGCGCCGGAGTGCGCCCTGCGTGTGACGACCTCGCTCGCCGGCCGGGTCGCCGCACCACGGCTGCCCGCGGGGGAGGTACGCATCGGCGGGTTCGGCGGCCCCGAGGGCCTCGCCCGCTGGCTGCGTGAGCACGCGGTGGACGCGCTCATCGACGCCACCCATCCTTTCGCCGACACGATCAGTCACAATGCGGCCCTGGCCGCCGCCACCGCCCATGTTCCCCTGCTCGCCGTCCGCCGGCCCGGCTGGGTGCCGGGACCCGGCGACACATGGCACCAGGTCACCTCCCTGGACGAGGCCGCCGCCGCCCTCCCGGCCCTCGGCGCCCGCGTCTTCCTCACCACCGGCCGGATGGGCCTCGCCCACTTCGCCCACCTCACCGAACTCTGGTTCCTCGTCCGCTCCGTCGACGCCCCCGAGCCCCCGCACCCACCCCGTATGGAGGTGCTGCTCGACCGCGGCCCCTTCACCCTGGAGGGCGAGCGCGCGCTGCTCCGCGCCCACCGCATCGATGTGCTCGTGACGAAGGACAGCGGCGCCTCCGCGACCGCCGCCAAGCTGACGGCGGCGCGGGAGGCCGGGGTCCCGGTGGTCGTCGTACGGCGCCCGCCGGGACCCGACGGGGTGCCGGTGGTGGAGGAGCCGGAGGCGGCGGCGGAATGGCTGCGGGGGCTTTTCAGCGCGGCCGATTCACACTGAGCCGATTCGCTTCCCGGACCCTTTCCGCTAATTCCTCCCGCCGCCTCGCGGATTCCTCTTGCTCCGCCTCGTCACCGGTGTCGCGTTCAGCGGCGGAGCCGGCCGTCTCCTCGCTCACGGGGCGCCCTTCCCCACCGCCCGCGCGAGCCGCCGCGCGAGCTCCGGCGTGCAGCGCACCGGATGCACCAGCGGGCGCGGAAGGTCCCCCACCAGCGACACCCCGTCCGGAGCCAGGGACGGCAAGGTGAGGCCCGCCCCCTTCAGCGCCGCCCGCGGCTCGTCCCGCGCCCGCTCGGCATCCCTGATCCTCCCGGCCGCCGGAGTGCGCTCCGCCCATCCCATTTCTCTTCTCCGTTCGAGTCCTGACTGGCCTGTCAATGCCCTTGCCCCGTCCTGGAGTTGTCACTCCGGCCGACTCTCGAAAGGGGGTTGGCGATGTCGCCGGCACGGGCAAACAGGGGGCCGGAGAATGGTCGAAAGGAATTCCGGTCATGCCGTCATGGGTGGCACACCCCTCCGAGGTCACCCGGGGCTGCGCTCCCGCCGGGTGGCCGCCACGATCACGAACGTGACGCTGATCAGCAGTGCCCAGGAGCCGAACTTCTCCAGGGCGACCGGTTGCCACCCGTGGAGCTGGTGCGGGTAGCGCCATGCGCCCAGGTAGGTGGCGATGTTCTCCGCCAGCCACAAGAAGAATCCGATCAGCGCGAAGGACAGCGCCAGCGGCATGCGGTAGCGCGCCTGCCCCACACTGAACCGCACCGACGTGCCTCCCGTGACCGCGACGAGCAGGGCGGCGAGGAGCCAGCGCAGGTCGGGCAGCCAGTGGTGGCTGAAGAAGTTCACGTAGACGGCCACGGCCAGGGCCGTGGTGGCGCGCGGGCGGTAGCGGACGAGTTCCAGGTCCATCAGCTGCCATGCGCGGCAGACGTAGCTGCCCACCGCGGCGTAGAGGAAGCCCCCGTACAGGGGCACGCCCGCGAACTTGAACACCGCGGGCTCCGGATAGCTCCAGGAGCCGAGCGAGACCTTCACCATCTCGAAGGCCAGCCCGATCGCGTGACACACGGCGATGACCAGGACATCCCTGCCGCTCTCCCACCCGCGCAGACGGAACACCAGCGTGAGCAGCAGTCCGTAGACGAGCAACAGGTCATACCTGGCCACGGGCAACTGCGGCAGCACGGTGGACAGCGCGACCCCCGCGAGCAGCGCGACGGCGAACGCGCAGCTGCTCGTCTGGAGCCGGGTGAAGATCAGTAGTTGCTGTACGCGGGCCAGGTTCGCGTGCATGGTGCGAAAGACGCGGCTGTGACGGGAGGGGTTGCACGAGGGTGTGGTCCGGGTCCGGACAAGCCGCGGGCGAGGACGAACGGGTATGGAGCGGTGGCCTCGGCTCAAGAGGAGCCCATAGCGGGCCCGTCGTCTGTGCCGCGGCGAATACTGCTGCTGCACCCCTTCGGACCCCAGTGCGTTCGGGACGAATATTGGCCGAATCTCGTGCTCGTGAGACAAACCTCTGGAGCCGTCTCGTATGGTGACAGGTTGTCAAATCCTGAGGGAATTTCGATGGCAGGCTGCTCTCGGCTTACCTGAAGGGTTGGCCTTTGGTGTGAGAAAAGAATAGCGGGAGATCGGGGGATTGTTTTGTCTGGTACTGAAGTCGACCCAAAGTTACTGCGTGCGGCTGCCATTCATGGCGAGGAGATGCAGGCCGGTATGGGGACTGCCGTGGGAAATTTGAACGCACAGCATCAGGGCGTGCCAGGGCAGACGGAGGGTCTTGAATTCGCTGACCAGTTGCTGAGGACCCAGGAATCCTGGCGTGAGCGCCTCAGTGATGTGGGGAAGGAGTGCGGCGAGGTCGCGCGCTCTCTCAAAGCCTCAGCGGACAACTATGAGAAGAACGAAGAGGGAACCGCCCGGTCGTTCACTCGGCCTGCCGGGAGTTCTGTCTCTGTCCGTCCTGCAGCGCAGAGTGCTGCCCGTCATGTCAGCCCCTTTGGATGAGGCCCGATGACTCTGACCTTGCGAGACCTTCAGAACCTCCGTTTTTCCGCGTTGGAAAGCGCCAAAGATGAATGGGCGCAGACAGCGCGTCGGCTCGGTGGCTACAACGACCGAGTGGATGCCCATATGCGCCGGCCACTGGCTCATGGCTGGTCGGGGGAAGCGGCAACTGCCGCACACAAGCGCCTCCGTAGGCTGAGCGATAATTTTCAGTTCGGCGGCGAGGAATGTGCACTGATCCAGACGACCCTGGACGGTGCCATCACCGAACTCCGGGCACAGCAGAAGGTTCTCCATCAGGCATTGGACGCAGCCACCCGGAAGGGGTACCGGGTGGCGCCGACGGGTGAGGTCCTGTACGCCGATGAGGGGGACATCCCCACCGGAGACCCGGACGCGGGGATACCGGAGAAGGAGCATGAGCGGCGCACCCTTGAGGAAGACATATTCGCTGCCCTGCGGAGTGCCCAGGAGATAGACGCCCGCTATCGAATCGCCCTCACGAGGCTTCGGGTCGGCCGAGGGCTTGCCGTGAGCGGCCTGGAGTCACAGCGGGATGCCTCGGACATTTCCAAGATTGCGGGAGTGGCCGTCGGGCTCGAATCAACTCCCACGAAAGGCACGGACCCGAAAAAGGTCCGGGACTGGTGGAACGGTCTGAGCAAGGAGGAGCGGGAGGAGCAGATGGCGCTGAACCCGAGCGTCATCGGAAATCTCGACGGAATCCCCGCAAAGACTCGCGACAAGGCGAATCGGGTCAACCTCGACCGGCTGATCGACATGTATCCACCGGGCACGCAGATGCCGGCGGGCGTGGCACGTCAGCATGCGGGCTTCGCGTTGATCAGAACCCGCCTGGAGAGGGACGCCGGGAAGGAGCCGGAACCGCTACTGCTCGGCATCGGGCCAGAAGGCCAGGGGCGGGCGATCCTGTCCTACGGAAATCCCGATACGGCAGACAATGTCGCCGCCTATGTGCCTGGGCTCAATACTCAGCTCAAGGACGTCGGGGGAGAAGACGGGGACCGCGCCCGGAATGTCTGGGATTCCGCCAAGGGTGCAGATGGAAGTAAGGAAACGGCCTCCATTGTCTGGCTAGGATATGACGCTCCGCAGGCCGGCCCGGACAGATACAGCGAAAGCGATCTTTCAATTACGGGCGAAGAGCGGGGCAAGCAAGGTGGCGTGGCCTACGGCCAATTCCTGGAAGGAATCCAGGCGACTCATCAGGGTGACCGGCCGCATGTAACGGCCATTGGGCACAGTTATGGGTCGTTTACGGTGGGGCAGGCGGCCCAGCGCGAGGGCGGAATCCCTGCGGACGACATCGTCCTCGTGGGGAGTCCAGGGACCGGGGCGCAGAGAGCTGAGCAACTTGGGGTTGGGGCAGATCATGTATGGGTGGGGTCGGCCGAGAACGACCCGGTCACTCACACTCCATCCGAGTGGGAACGTAACTTTGGTATCGCCGGACATCTCGTCGATCCGCACGAACTGCATTTCGGCCAGGATCCGGCAAGTGAGGAATTCGGCGGGCGTCGATTCAGCGTTGCAGACGGCAACCTCGTAAGCTCTCATTCGAATTACTTTAAGGAGGAGGGTGGTCCGTCATTGTCCAACATCGGTAAAATCGTGGCGGGGCGAACAGATAGCGTTGCTGCGGAGGAGAAGCGGTGATCGGCAAGAAGCGGCCGGTATGTATTCTTGCGACTGTCGCTGTGTTCTCTCTTGCTGCGTGTAGCCTGAGTGGCTGTTCTGTTCCGGGGAGTGATCCCGAACCAGCCATGGACGTATATCAAGCCAGCAAGCGAATCAATGCGCTGCTTGATGAGACTTTCGCTGGAGTGCACCCTCGGCTCAAGTGGCGTGACGGGCCCGCGGAGACATCCGGGCAAGACGACATCCTGGGCAGATCGAATGGAGCGGTGACTGTATCCAGAACCCGATACGTACGGAATGAAGTATCGAAGGGTATGGTCAAAATTCTCTATGGTGCAGTAGAAAAGCATTGGGAGGCGGCAGGATACAAAATCGGCGATGTGAACGCCAAGGAGCCTTCCTTCACCGGTGTGACACCCGACGGTTTTTCCATCAGATTTTCTGTGGGTGCGCCAGGGAATGTATATTTTGACGCCTCCAGTCCATCCGCCAAATATCCGGGATACAGTGGCGGTGCAGTAACGGGAGAAGAAGGGGATGAATTCCCCAAGGGGTCTGGTGGTGGGCGGGATGTTTCGCCGGACGTCCATGATTCCTACTGGTCCAAATAACGCCGAGTCGACGTCCCCCGCGTATGACGATGGCTTGTGGCTTTGCTGAACAGTCAGCATCACAAGCCATCGTCGTAGCCGCTACCCCTCCGGATACCTCCGCGGCGTCCACACGACCTCGGTTCCGTCCTCGCGCCGTGCCGCCTGGGTCTGGGACGAGCCGACGACCAGGAGCGTCCGCATGTCGACCTGGTGCGGGTCGAGGTCGGCGAGGTGGACGGTGCGGACCGACTCCTCGGGGCCGCCGATGTCGCGGGCGAGGATGACGGGGGTGTCGGGGGCCCGGTGTTCCAGGAGGAGTTCGCGGGCCTTGCCGACCTGCCAGGTGCGGCTTCGGGAGCCGGGGTTGTAGAGGGCGAGGGCCAGGTCGGCGCCGGCCGCCGCGTGCAGGCGTTCGGCGATGACCTCCCAGGGCTTGAGGCGGTCGGAGAGGGAGATGACCGCGTAGTCGTGGCCGAGGGGCGCGCCGGCGCGGGCGGCGGCCGCGTTGGCGGCGGTGACGCCCGGGAGGACCCGTACGGGGATGGCGCGGTAGGGGGCCTGGCAGGCGACCTCCAGGACGGCGGTGGCCATCGCGAAGATGCCCGGGTCGCCGCCGGAGACCACGGCCACCTTGCGGCCGCGCCGGGCCAGGTCGAGGGCGAGTTCGGCGCGTTCGGACTCGACCTTGTTGTCGGAGGCGTGGCGGCGCTGGCCGGGGCGCAGCGGGACGCGGTCCAGGTAGGTGGTGTAGCCGACGAGGTCCTCGGCGGCGGCCAGGGCGCCGCGGGATTCGGGCGTCAGCCAGAGCGGCCCGGCCGGGCCGGTGCCGACGACCACGACCTCGCCGGGGCCGGACGGTTCGCCTGCCGTGGCCGTGGCCGTGGCCGTGGCCGTGGCCGTCTCCGTAGTCGTGGCCGTCTCCGTGGCCGTTTCCGTGGACGTAGCCGTACCGGGCGGCAGGTCCGCGATGCGGCTCGGTACGACGCTGACGGAGAAGTAGGGGACCGTCTCCGCGTCGATGTCCGCCAGCTTCTCCGTACGTTCGCCGGTCATCGTGGCGCGCTCGACGTAGTGGGCCTCCGGGAGGCGGCCGGAGCGTTCCATGGCGCGGCGGACGGTGGGGAAGGTGCGGCCCAGCTTCATGACGACGGCCGTGTCGGTCGAGGCCAGACGGGCGGTCAGCTCCTCCTCCGGGAGCGTGCCGGGGAGGATCGTCAGGACCTCGTCGGCCTCGGCCAGCGGCTTGCCGAGGCGGGCCGCGGCGGCGCTGACGGAGGTGACGCCGGGGATGACCTCGGTCGGATAGCGGTGGGCCAGCCGCTTGTGCATGTGCTGGTAGGAGCCGTAGAAGAGCGGGTCGCCCTCGGAGATGACGGCGACGGTGCGGCCGGCGTCGAGATGGACGGCGAGGCGGGCCGCCGCGGACTCGTAGAACTCGTCCAGCGCGCCCCGGTAGCCGCCGGGGTGGTCGGTCGACTCGGTGGTGACCGGGTAGATCAGCGCTTCCTCGATGTGGTCGGCGCGGAGGTGCTCGGCGGCGATGGAGCGCGCGATGGAGCGTCCGTGCCGGGCGCTGTGGTAGGCGATGACGTCCGCCCCGGCGATGACCTGGACCGCCCGGACCGTCATGAGGGACGGGTCGCCGGGGCCGAGGCCCACACCGTAGAGGCGACCGGTCAGCTGCTGCTCGCTCACGCTTACTCTTCCTCGCTTGCCATGGCGTTGATCGCGGCCGCGGCCATGGCGCTGCCGCCCCGGCGCCCGCGCACCACGATGTGGTCCAGCTCCGACGGGTGGGCGATCAGCGCGTCCTTGGACTCCGCGGCGCCGATGAAGCCGACGGGTATGCCGATGACGGCGGCGGGGCGGGGCGCGCCTTCCTCGATCATTTCGAGGAACCGGAAGAGGGCTGTGGGGGCGTTGCCGAACGCGACCACGGCGCCTTCCATCCGGTCCCGCCACAGCTCCAGGGCGGCGGCGCTGCGGGTCGTCCCCATCTTGGCGGCGAGGTCCGGGACCGAGGGGTCGGTGAGGGTGCACAGGACGTCGTTGCCGGCCGGCAGCCGCTTCCTGGTGACGCCGCTGGCGACCATGTTGGCGTCGCAGAGGATCGGCGCACCGGCGCGCAGCGCCTCGCGGGCGCGGGCCACCACCTCGGGGGTGAAGGCCAGATCGCGTACCAGGTCGACCATGCCGCAGGCGTGGATCATCCGGACCGCGACCCGGCTGACGTCGGCGGGCAAGCCGTCGAGGTCCGCCTCGGCGCGGATGGTGGCGAAGGACTGGCGGTAGATCGTCGCCCCGTCCTTCTCGTAGTCGAACGCGGTCACTGTGGCCTCGGGGTTGTCGGGTACGGGGCGGTTCTGGAGGTGGGGCATGGCGCTGTGGGTCGGGGGTGGTTCATGAGGTGGTGGGGCAGGGAGCTGCGGGTCGGGGCGGTTCATGAGGTGGCGGGGCAGGGAGCTGCGGAGGGTGCCGCCGGTGCGGGGTGCGGGACGGGTGCGCTCTGCGGCTGTACTACGGAGACGCGGTAGCCCTCCGCCGTCGCCAGCACATCGACCCAGGCGCCGTGCGGGTGGCCGCAGCGGCGTTCGCAGCCGGACCAGTACACGGGGAGCCGGCGCAGGGCGGCGGGCTGCGGTCCTGGCTCGCCGGGGACAGGGGTGCCCGCGGTGACGGCGGCCGTCGCGTCGGCCCGTACATCGGTACGGGACTTGGCGCAGCCGGGGCGGCCGGTGCAGGCGCCGACGCGGTGCCAGGGGGAGTCCGGGTCGGTGATCAGTCCGGCGGCGGACAGTTCGCGCAGGCGGGGAGCCGCCGTGTCGGCGGACAGCCCGGGGATGACGACGCCGCGCCAGGGGGTGAGGCGGAGCGCGCCGGCACCGTCCTCGGCGGCGACGGCGGTCAGCAGACGCCACTGGGCGACCGACAGCCGCCCCAGCGGCGCGAGGACGGAGAGCGCACGGGCGCCGTCGGTGCCCTCGATGACGCCGGGGGCGGAGGAGTCGGCGTACGGGACGGAGGCGGGGGGCGGGGCGGATCCGGCGTACGGGACGGACCCGGTGAACGGGACGGACTCGGCGCACGGCGCGGAGGCGGGTGCGGGCGCCCCGGTCGCGTCGGGGGTACCGGTCACGTCCCCGGCCCCGGCCACCGCCGCAGCCACCTCCCCGGCCACCTCCGCGCACCCGATGCCCGCCGCGCGCAGTCGCTCCGCGACGGCCCGGGCCGTCAGGCCGTGTCCGTCCGGGAGTTCACGTACCCGCCAGGCGCCGCTGCCGCTCGCCGCGGCGGCGGTCAGGAAGGCCTCGGCGGCGGTGAGGGCGGCCCGCGGGGCGTCCGGACCGGCGATCCGCAGCGCCGCCGGATCGTCGCCGACCCGCAGCAGCGCGGTACCCCCGGCCTCGGCCGGGCACCCGGCCCCGGACAGATCCCCGGACCCGGCCCCGCCCCGTTCTGCGACCAAGCTCACATCCCCGCCGAGTGCCGCCACATCGCCCCGTCCGTCGTCCAGGACGAAGAGGAATCGGCCCGACAGCGCGGTCGCGGACTCGCTCGCGCAGAGCAGTCCGTCCAGCTCACGGGCCCACAACCGCACGTCAGAAGGGGTGTGCCGGTCGAGTCCGGCCAGCGGCGAGGCGAGGATGTTGCGGACGCGTTCGTGGCGCTCGGAGGGCAGCAGGCCGGCGTCGCGCAGCAGGGCGGCGAGCCGGCCGCCGCAGCCGTCCGCCAGGCCGCGGAGTTCCGCGTTGCCGCGGGAGGTGAGCGAGAGGTGGCCGTCGCCGAGCCGGTCCGCTGCGTCGGCCAGCGCCTCGGCCTGACGCACCGTCAAGTCTCCGGCGGGCAGCCGCACTCGGGCGAGGTGGCCATCGGCGGCGGAGTGCAGCCGCAGCGCTCCCGGGCAGGCGTCACCGCGGTCCCGTATGGGCGGTTCGGCACCTTGGGGCCGTATCGAGGGGGAGGGCGGCATGGCCGCGAGCATACCCACGGAGGCGGGTGGCTCATCGGGGCCGGATCCGGCCAAGCTCCCGGTCCGGATCCGGGTACGGAGGCGCGCGCCCCCCGTCCCGCCGCGGCCGGTCCGGAGGCCCGCTTACCTCCCCCGTCCACAGCCCTTACTATGCAGGTCGGTGGGTCGGCTGGCCCATCGACGCCAGCGACGGCGCAGGGTCTTACGGCCCAAGGGAGGAAGCCCGGTGAGAATCCGGCGCGGTCCCGCCACTGTGAACCCGGCAACTGCCGGGTGAGCCAGGAACTCCCGCCGTCCATACGACCACCCGGGGCGCGGATACCCCGAGGAAGGCCTGCGCTCGCATGCTTCTGCTGCTGTCGACCTCCGACACCGACCTGCTCAGCGCCCGCGCGGCCACGGGTCCCGTGCCGTACCGGCTCGCCAACCCCGCCCGCCTCGACGTCGCCGAACTCCCCGCGCTGCTGGAGGGCACCGACCTCGTCGTCGTACGCCTCCTCGGCGGCATCCGGGCCTGGGAGGAGGGCCTGGAGGTGCTGCTCGCCGAGGACCAGCACCGGCCGGTCGTCGTGCTCACCGGTGAACAGGCCCCCGACGCCCAGCTCATGGAGCAGTCCACGGTCCCGGTCGGTATCGCGGCCGAGGCGCACGCCTACCTCGCGCACGGCGGTCCCGCCAACCTCGACCAGCTCGCCCGCTTCCTCTCCGACACGGTGCTGCTGACCGGCCACGGCTTCGAGCCGCCGGAGCCCGCCCCGTCCTGGGGCCCGCTGGACTGGGAAGGGCGCAACGCGAGCGGCCCGCTGGTCGCCGTGCTCTACTACCGCGCGCACCACATGAGCGGTAACACCGCTTTCGTCCGGACCCTGTGCGAGCAGATCGAGGCGGCGGGCGGGCGCGCCCGGCCGCTGTTCGTGGCCTCCCTCCGCGCCCCCGAACCGGAGTTGATCGAGGCGCTGGGGTCCGCCGACGCCCTGGTCACCACGGTCCTCGCGGCGGGCGGCAGCAAGCCCGCCGAGGCCTCCGCCGGCGGCGACGACGAATCCTGGGACGCGGGCGCACTGGCCGCCCTGGACGTGCCGATCCTGCAGGCCCTGTGCCTGACAGGGCCGCGCAGCGCCTGGGAGGAGAACGACGAGGGGCTGTCGCCGCTGGACGCCGCCTCGCAGATCGCGGTCCCCGAGTTCGACGGCCGGCTGATCACCGTCCCGTTCTCCTTCAAGGAGGTCGACGAGGACGGTCTGCCGGTCTACGTCGCCGACCCCGAGCGCGCCGCCCGGGTCGCCGGGATCGCCGTCCGCCACGCCCGGCTGCGCCACATCCCGGCCGCGCAGAAGCGCCTCGCGCTGGTGCTGTCCGCCTACCCCACCAAGCACTCCCGTATCGGCAACGCGGTCGGCCTGGACACCCCGGCCAGCGCCGTGGCGCTGCTGCGCCGTCTCCGGGCGGACGGCTACGACTTCGGCGACGAGAGTGCCGAGCCGGTCCCGGGCCTGGAGTCCGGCGACGGCGACGAGCTGATCTACGCCCTCATCGACGCCGGCGGCCACGACCAGGAGTGGCTCACCGAGGAGCAGCTCGCCCGCAACCCGGTCCGTATCCCGGCCGCCGACTACAAGCGCTGGTACGCCACGCTGCCGCAGCAACTCCGGGACTCCGTCGAGGAGCACTGGGGGCCGCCGCCCGGCGAGATGTTCGTCGACCGCAGCCGGAACCCCGACGGCGACATCGTGCTGGCCGCCCTGCGCCGCGGCAATCTCCTGATCCTCATCCAGCCGCCGCGCGGCTTCGGCGAGAACCCGATCGCGATCTACCACGACCCCGATCTGCCGCCCTCGCACCACTACTTGGCGGCGTACCGCTGGATCGCGGCCTCCGCCGACGACGGCGGCTTCGGCGCGGACGCCATGGTCCACCTGGGCAAGCACGGCAACCTGGAGTGGCTGCCCGGCAAGAACGCGGGCCTGTCCGCGGCCTGCGGCCCCGACGCCGCCCTCGGTGATCTGCCGCTGATCTACCCCTTCCTGGTCAACGACCCCGGCGAGGGCACCCAGGCCAAGCGCCGGGTGCACGCCACCCTCGTCGACCACCTCGTTCCGCCGATGGCCCGCGCCGAGTCCTACGGCGACATCGCGCGCCTGGAGCAGCTCCTCGACGAGTACGCGGCCATCTCCTCGATGGACCCGGCCAAGCTGCCCGCGATCCGCGCCCAGATCTGGACGCTGATCCAGGCCGCCAAGCTCGACCACGACCTGGGGATGGACGAACGCCCCGACGACGACGGCTTCGACGACTTCCTGCTGCACGTCGACGGCTGGCTGTGCGAGGTCAAGGACGCCCAGATCCGCGACGGACTGCACGTCCTGGGCGGTGCCCCGGACGGTGAGGCCCGCGTCAACCTCGTCCTCTCCATCCTCCGCGCCCGCCAGATCTGGGGCGGTACGTCCGCCCTGCCCGGTCTGCGTGAGGCGCTCGGACTGGACGAGTCCGCGGCCACCCGTACGACCGCCGACGAGGCCGAGGCCACCGCCCGCGCCCTGGTGCAGGCGATGGAGGACGCCGGCTGGGACCCGGCGGCGGTGGCCGGTGTCGCCGACGGCCACCCGGCCGCGGTCGCCGACATCCTCGACTTCGCCGCCCGTCAGGTCGTCCCGCGCCTCGCCGCCACCACCGACGAGATCGACCACGCCGTGCACGCCCTCAACGGCGGCTTCGTCCCGGCGGGCCCGTCCGGTTCCCCACTCCGTGGCCTGGTCAACGTCCTGCCGACGGGCCGGAACTTCTACTCCGTCGACCCCAAGGCCGTGCCCTCCCGCCTCGCCTGGGAGACCGGCCAGGCCCTCGCCGACTCCCTCCTGGCGCGCTACCGCGACGACAACGGCGACTGGCCGCAGTCCGTCGGCCTGTCGCTGTGGGGCACCAGCGCCATGCGGACGTCCGGTGACGATGTGGCCGAGGCGCTGGCGCTGCTGGGTGTCCGCCCCGTATGGGACGACGCCTCGCGCCGGGTCAACGGGCTGGAGCCCATCTCCCTCGCCGAACTCGGCCGCCCCCGCATCGACGTCACCCTGCGCATCTCCGGCTTCTTCCGGGACGCCTTCCCGCACGTCATCGGCCTGCTCGACGACGCCGTACGGCTCGCCGCCGGCCTGGACGAGCCGGCCGGGGACAACTACGTCCGCGCCCACGCGCAGGCCGACCTCGCCGAGCACGGCGACGAACGCCGCGCCACCACGCGCATCTTCGGCTCCCGCCCGGGGACGTACGGTGCGGGCCTGCTCCAGCTGATCGACTCCCGCGACTGGCGCACCGACGCCGACCTCGCCGAGGTCTACACGGTCTGGGGCGGCTACGCCTACGGCCGCGGACTGGAGGGCAGGCCGGCCCGCTCCGAGATGGAGACCGCCTACAAGCGCATCGCGGTCGCCGCCAAGAACACCGACACCCGCGAGCACGACATCGCGGACTCCGACGACTACTTCCAGTACCACGGCGGCATGGTCGCCACCGTCAAGGCGCTCAAGGGCAAGGCCCCCGAGGCGTACATCGGTGACTCCACCCGCCCGGAGACGGTCCGCACCCGCACCCTGGTCGAGGAGACCTCCCGGGTCTTCCGCGCCCGGGTGGTCAACCCCCGCTGGATCGAGGCGATGCGCCGCCACGGCTACAAGGGCGCCTTCGAACTCGCCGCCACCGTGGACTACTTGTTCGGCTACGACGCCACCACGGGCGTGGTCGCCGACTGGATGTACGACAAGCTCGCCCAGACCTACGTCCTCGACCCCGAGAACCGCGCCTTCCTGGAGGAGGCCAACCCCTGGGCCCTGCACGGAATCGCCGAACGCCTCCTGGAGGCGGAATCCCGCGGAATGTGGGAGAAGCCGGACGCCGAGACACTGGCAGCCCTGCGCCAGGCATTCCTGGAGACCGAAGGGGAGCTGGAGGGGGAGGACTGACCTGCGGCGGGGCGGGCCGGGCCGGGGTCTCGGCCGGCCGGGCATGATGGCCGGCCGCAGCTTCTCGACTCCGGTCGACCGGCTGCGGCGGCCCACAGCCCACCTCCGCCTCACCCCCTCCTGCGCGTCCGCTCAGTCGTTTCCTCTCTGCCAGTCATGGCGTCCGGCGAAGTGCAGCCATGCGGTCAGCGCCACCAGGACCGCGGTCGCGCCGCCGAGCGTCATGACCGTCGAGGGGGAGGTGTGGTCCAGGGCGACCCCGCCGGCCAACGCGCCGAGCGAAATGGTCGCCTGGAACGACGCGGTGAAGAGCACCGAGGCCGCCTCCGGGGCGTCGGGGGCCGCCTTGACGAACCAGGTCTGCGACGAGACCGGTACCGCGCCGTAGGCGATCCCCCAGACGACCAGCAGTGCCAGCGCACCCCACGCCCCCCGGCCCAGGAGGGGCAGCAGCAGGGTGGCGGCGGCCAGCAGCGCCGCCGCGGTCCCGAAGGTGGCCCGGGGGAGGCGGGCCACCGTGGCGCCGCCCAGGAAGTTGCCGGCGATCCCGGCGGCTCCGTACGTCAGCAGGAACACGGTGACCAGGCCGGGGGACGCCAGGTGGGTGACCTGCTCCAGGAACGGAGTCACATAGGTGTAGGCACCGAAGTGCGCCAGCACGATGAGGAAAGTCATCAACAGCGCGAAGCGGGTGGGGGTACGGCGCAACACCTCGCGCAGCACCCGGGGCCGGGTCGGCTGCCGGGCAGGCAGCGCGGGGGTCACCACTGCCGTCAGGACGAACACCCCGACGGCCACGGCGCCCATGACGACGAACGCGGTCCGCCAGCCGGCGAGATCCCCGATGAAGGTGCCGGCGGGTACCCCGAGTACGGAGCCCAGCGGCACCGCGGAGAAGATCACCGCGGTGGCCCGGCCGACCGCCTCCGGACGTACCAGCCGCTCGGCCAGACCCGCTCCGATCGACCAGAAGCCGCCGATGGTGATGCCCACCATGATGCGGGAGAGCAACACCAGCCAATAGGCGGGGGCGGCCGCGGCGAGGAAATTCGCCAGCGCCAGCAGGAGAACGAAGGCACACAGCATCAGTCGTCGGTCGATCCGGGCGGTGGCCACGGTGACGGTGGGAGCGGCGAGGGCGGCCAGGACTCCGGGGGTGGTCATCATCAGCCCCGCGGTGCCGTCCGAGATGCCGAAGTCGGCCCCGATGGCGGTCAGCAGGCCGATCGGCAGGATTTCGGTGGTGACGATCGAGAAGATCCCCAGCATCACCGCGAGCACGGCGAGCCGGCCGTCCCACGGCGACCGGGCCGGTTCGGTCGTGGCATCGGCGACTGCGGAGGGCCCGGGGGTGGTGCAGCCGGAGAGGGCCGCGCCGGACGTACGAGTGGCGGGTGACATGGATTCCGTCCTGGTGGGCGAGCGAAAGCGGTGCCCTCCAGTCCAGCGCTCCCGGCGCCCCGGGTCTGGCAGCTATCCGACGTGGTGGTCGACCACCCGCCCGGAAGGCCGCGGTCCGTCAGGCGGGCTTCGCGGTGATGTCCCCGTTGCTGGTGGTCAGGTCCAGATGGAAGCGGGCCGCCGGGTCCTGGGCTATGCCTATGTGCTTCTCGCCGTTGTCGCTCTCGGCGGACAGCCGGTAGGGGCCCTTCGGCAGCTGCACCGTGATCTCGCCGTTGGACGTCCTCGCCCGGACGTTCTGCGCGGTGGCGGGGGTGAGGTCGATCGCCCCGTTGGAGGTCTCGGCCGAGGTGCGCGCGCCCGACAGACCGCGGCCGGTGATCCGGCCGTTGCTGGTCCGGGCGTCGACCGCGCCGGCCACGCCGTCCAGCTGGATGTCCCCTGAGCTGGTGGTCATCTTCACCGGGCCCACCTTGGTCAGTTCCACCGCCCCGGACGAGGTCTCCCCGCTCACCGGGAGGCCCGCCGGGACCTCGACCGTGTAGTCCACGGTGCAGTTCGTGCCACAGCCGGCGAGCACCAGCACACCGTCCTCGACGCGGTGGGTGGCGCCCTCGGGACGGTCGCCGTGGTACGACACCGCGCGGTGGACCGATGCCGTGCCGCCGCCCTTGCCGCCGCGCACCGTGAGGCCCCCCGAGCCGCTGTCCAGCCGGATGGACGTGATCTTCTTCGACACCTTGGCGTCGTCCTGGAAGGTCTTCCCGGGCAGTAAGCCACAGGCGCTGAGGGCGCACGCCCCGATGCCGGCCATCGCGACGATCCCGATGAAGCGGACCCGCTGACGCATGAATTCCCCCGTGAATGGTCGGTAGTTGGCGAGGTGAGGGCCCGTGCCCCGCCTGCTCCCCCGCTATGACGAGGCTATGGCCGCCGTTGCGGCCGGACCATGGGGAAATCCCCCGGATCAGGGTGTGGTGAGCCCCAGGTGCGACCCGCGGGCGCCGGTGCGACGATTTTTGTGGGGGCGGTACATGCGCTGCTCATGGGGCGGACGAGGAGGCTTCCGGTGACTGCCACGAAGACATGGAACGCCGAGATCAGCATCACCGAGACCGACAGCGAGGTCAGGGCCGAGGCCAGGCTGCGCGGCAAGGAAGGCGGGCAGATGGTCGGCCAGGGAGCGGCCCGCTGCAATCCTGCCGATGAGAACGTCCCGGCCATCGGCGACGAGCTGGCGGTGGCCCGCGCGATGTCGGACCTCAGCCACCAGCTGCTCCAGCGGGCCGCGCACGACATCGAGGTGCACACGGCCCGCCCGGTGGAGCGCCTGCGCGCCTGAGGGCCTCAGCACACGGGACGCCGTCCGGCAGCCCCCGGCCCGGCGTCCGGTCGGCATGCCGCGATCCGGCGATGCCGCGATGCCGCGATGCGCCCGTTTTGCCGCCTGGGCCTGAGCCCGGCGCCCGCCGCTCCTGTAATGGTTGAATGTATTTGACCCATGACCGCACGCTGGCGGACATGGCACGAATCCCAGATGTGCAGTGTGAACCGTGGTGGTGTCCCGCATGCGGCCTGTCCTTCGACTCCTGCCGACCGGTATCGGAACACCCCACGTCCGAGGGAATGGTGCGGTACCTGTGGTGCCACACCGCTGGATGGCTCATCGTTTGCTCCGACGTCCAGCTCATCCACGTGAGCCCGGATGGAAAGCGCCACACCGCGGACGGTGGGGTTCCGTAACGCCCGGGAAGGTCACGTGAAGCAGAATCACTACGGCCGTCTCGGGGCCGTGCTGTCGGCCGATTTGATCAATCTGCCCGAGATGAGCGCGGCGAGCGTGCAAAGCCTGCTGGAGGCGCACGAGATCCGTCGCCCGGCAGTCGTCGACGCCGATGTGGACGGCTTTCGAGACTGGCGGGATCAACTGGCCCGCGTCTTCGGTTCCACCGATGCCGCCGAGCAGTGCTCAGCCGTGAACGACCTGCTGGTGGCGGCGACCATCCGTCCCTGGGTGACCACCCATGACGGCCTCCAGCCCCATCTTCACTTCGTCCCCGACTCGGCCGACGTGATCTCCAGGGTCAAGGCGGTCACCGCCGGTGGCCTTGCCTTCGTCCTGTGCTGGGAAGGGGGAGCACGGCTCGGGCGCTGTCTGCGTCCCGAGTGCTCCCGCGCCTATGTGGACACGTCCAGGAACGGGCGACGGCGGTACTGCACGGCACGCTGCGGGAACACCGAAGCGGTGATGCGCCATCGTTCCCGGCAGCCGGGCGGCAAGCGTCAGCGGCCGTTCCCCTAGGGGGAGACGCTCCTGGCGCTTGCCCTGGCCCTGGCGCTTGCCCTAGCCCTTGCCCGCCGCGAAGTCCGGCCCGATCGTCAGTGTCAGCGCGCCCGGTGCCGCGTCGGCCGACTGCGTCGCCTTGGTGCCGGGGAGGCGGCCGGCGAGGACGGCGCTCTGGGCCTTGAGCGCGGCCGGGTAGGTGAGCGTGGTCTTGTCCGCCGCCGGGGCGTTGCCGGTGGCGATGACCGTGAAGCCGAGCTTGCGCAGCTGCTCGGCGGCGGCCGCCGCCTGGCCGGGGGTGCCGGTTCCGTTGAGCACCCGGACCTGCACGGAACGGGCGGTCACCGGGTGCTTGGCGGCCTCGGTGAGCTTCTTCTTCTCGGCGGCGCCGACCTCCCGGTCGTGCGCGAGGTCGCTGAAGAGCCCGCCGGCCTGCGGGTATTGCCAGACGACATTGGCCTTGTCGGTGGGGACATCGGCCTCGCGCGAGTAGTTGGGGACGGTCAGGAAGGTGAGGCGGTCGCTGGGGACCTCCTGGACCGTCGCGGCCAGGTCGTACAGCGGCTTGAGGCCGGCCAGGGCGTTGTCGGTGGTGATGGACTTGGTGGCCGACTTGAGGAAGTCGTAGAGCTCGCCGGGGCTGGTGAGCTTCGACTGCGCCTTCGCGGCCAGCGCCTTCATGAATTCCTGCTGACGGCCGATGCGGCCGAGGTCGGAGCCGTCGCCCACGCTGTAGCGGGTGCGGACGTAGCCGAGCGCCTTCTCGTCCCGGACGTTCTGGCAGCCCGCGTCCATGTCGAGGTGGGCCTTCTTGTCGTGGATGGCGTACTTGGGGCAGACCTCTATGCCGCCCAGGGCGTTGACCATTCCCTTGAAGCCCTGGAAGTCGACCGAGGTGAAGTGGTCGATGCGCAGGCCGGTGTTCTTCTCGACGGTCTTGATGGTGCAGGCCGCGGCCTTGGTGATGCTCCCGGAGTCCCCGCCGATCGAGAACGCCTCGTTGATCTTGAAGTGGTGCGGGGACGACTTCGAGCCGTTGCCGCGGGTGCACGCGGGGATCTCCACCCAGGAGTCACGGGGGAAGGAGACCGCGGTGGCCCACTTACGGTTGGCGGCGATGTGCAGCACCATCAGCGTGTCCGACTGCATGGTGCTCAGGTTCCTGCCGTACTTGGCGTTGGCGCCCGCGCGGCTGTCGGAGCCGACGACCAGGATGTTCTTGGAACCGGGGCTGAGGTTGGCCGGCCGGTCGCCGTCGACGCCGATGTCCACGCCGCGGATGTTGCCGTCCAACTCCTGGTAGACCCAGGCACCGACGCCGGCCGTGGCGAGCAGCAGGACGCCGAGCACACCGCCGGTCCAGGCGAGGATGCGGCCCCGGCGGGTCATCCGCAGTGTGCCCGCTCCGCCTGCCTTACGGGAGCCGCCTCCGGAGCGGCGGCCGGAGCCGGAGGATTTACGGCGCGATCCGGTGCCGGGCGCGCGGGAGCCGCCGGGCGCGCGGGAGTCGTCGCCGGCGGGAGAGGACGAGCCGGGTGCGCCGTCGGCGCCCCGTCGGGCCGTCTGCTGGTGCGTCTGCCTGTCATGCACGCCGATGGCCCTTCTGGTCCTTCTGATGCTGGTGATGCGGGTGGTGCGGTACGAGTGAGGGGACGCCCCCGGCAGCCGGGGGGACCGGCGGCGTCGGCAGGGGGCGGCGGATCAGATACCGGCGCTGGGCAGCAGCAGGATGGACTCGGGGTCGTAACGCAGCCACTGCGGACATGCGCCGCCGGGCAGGGTGCGCAGCCGGCACCACAACTCGCCCGCGCCGTCCGTCCACCAGGCGTTGATCCGGCCCAACCGCCATCTGCCGTCCGGGTATTGGACCTCCACCGGCTGATACACCCATCGGACCTCCGCCTCTGGAGGCGGGCAGTCCCAGGTCAGGAGTCCGCACCTCGTCGCCATCTCCCCCTCCGACCGCGCCTGTTGCGCATTTGCGCGCACTCTACCGGGAAGTTCTACAGCGTTGTAGAAGTTGCCTGGTGTGGAGCGTTCGCCGTGCGGTGCGCCGTATCCGGCCCGGCGAGGTCAAGGATCAGTGTGCACTCAGAGCGGCATTGCCGCCTTGAGAACGACGAACAGCGCAACCGCTGGGTTGAGCGCGGAGAGCGCGGAGAGCCCGGAGGCGGTCGTGTCCGCCGCGGCGACCGGAGCCGCCAGGGCCGCCGGGGTCAGCGCCGGCGGTCCGTGCCGGACTCAGCGGCCGGGTCGCCGGCGGGCGCCGGGCCGTCCGCCGTGACGGGCCCGTCGGCCGTGGCCGGGGCGTCGGCCGTGGCGCGGTCGAGGAGGGCGCGCAGCAACTGCCCGTCGTGTGCGGAGAGCGTGGAGACAAAGCTGGTCAGTACGGCGTCCCGGTCCGGTTCGCCGTCCAGTACACGGCGCATCCGCAGCGCCGCGAGACCGGCCTCGTCGGCGGCCGGGGTCCAGACGTAGGCGCGGCCGGACCGCTCACGGGTGACGGCCTGCTTTGCATGCAGCCGGGACAGGATCGTCATCACGGTCGTGTACGCCAGGTCGCCGCCGAGCCGCTCCTGCACCCAGGCGGCGGTGGCCGGGCCCGATGCCTCGTGCAGCGCGGCCAGCACCTGGGCCTCCAGCTGGCCCTGTCCGCGCCGGCGGGCGCGCTCCCGTCCGGAGCCGCCGAACTCCCCCCGCCCAGGGGTTTCCCCACCGCCCGGCGCCTTCCCGAAGGACTTCCCGCCCACTGTGTCGTCGCCTCCCGTCGCGCCGGGTGTCCCGCCGCCCGGGACGTCCGGGCATCTTACTGAGTGGCCGGATCCGGACGGTGGTTCGTCCGGCCTGTAGCCGGCCCCGTCGATCCCCGTCGCTGTACTTCTACACTCCTGTAGTTTTCGAGGCTTCACCCGGAATGCAGGCAACACCTGGAGGGAAGCCATGGGAGTCTCGCTGGGCAAGGGCGGCAATGTCTCCTTGTCGAAGGAAGCACCCGGACTGACCGCGGTCACGGTCGGCCTCGGCTGGGACGTCCGTACGACCACGGGCGCGGACTATGACCTGGACGCCAGCGCGCTGCTGTGCACCGAGGCGGGCAAGGTCGCCTCGGACGCGCACTTCGTCTTCTACAACAACCTCACCAGCCCCGACGGCTCGGTGCGGCACACCGGCGACAACCTGACCGGCGAGGGCGAGGGGGACGACGAGTCCATCGACGTCACGCTGTCGGAAGTGCCCGCCGAGATCGCAAAGATCGTCTTCCCGGTCTCGATCCATGAGGCGGAGGGCCGGGGGCAGAGTTTCGGCCAGGTCCGCAATGCGTTCATCCGCGTCGTCAACCAGGCGGACGGGGTGGAGCTGGCCCGCTACGACCTGAGCGAGGACGCCTCGGCCGAGACCGCGATGGTCTTCGGCGAGCTCTACCGGCACGGCGCCGAGTGGAAGTTCCGCGCGGTGGGCCAGGGCTATGCGTCCGGTCTGGCGGGCATCGCGGCGGACTTCGGCGTCAACGTCTGAGGCCAGCACCTCCGGGCGGGGAGGGCGGCCGCCGTCGGCGCCGCCCCTCTCCGGCCTCCTCTCCGGGGCGGCGAGGCGCACGGCCGTGGCGAGGAGGCGTCTACACCTGTGTAGAAATTGCCTGGCCGCGGCCACCCAACGGAGAGTGCCCGGCTATCACCTCTTATAAGGGGATTTGCCGGGCCGGTGCGGGGTACCGTGAAGACACCAAGGGACTCGGGGACCACAACACCGGGCGCGCCGGCTTTCCGCGGCCCGCCCGAGTGAGGTGAACACCATGCAGACTCTGTGGACCGTGGTCGTGCTGCTGGCGCTGGTGGCGCTGGGGGCCCTGTTCATCGCCCGGGTCAATGCCCAGGGGACCGGGCGGATGCCCACCCATCGGTACGCGGACTGGAAGCAGTCCGTACGGCAGCGGAGGCACAAGCGGCCGCACGACGAGGCCCGCCCCGAGACGCCCGCGGCCGGCCCACCGCCGCCCTCCGGCAAGGCGGGAAACGACCTGTGACGTCCACCGCCCGCACCACCCCGTCGGCCCAGGACTACGACGGGACCTCCCCCTTCCCTGACAGCGGCACCGAGTCCCCGCCGACCAGCGGACGGCGGATGTATGTCACGGTGACCGGCATCATCGTCGTCGCCCCGTTCGTCGGCCTGGCCGTCGCGATCCCCCTCCTCTGGGGCAGCGTCGTCCACCTCACCGACCTCGTCCTCCTGGCCGTCTTCTATGTCATCAGCGGCCTGGGCGTCACCGTCGGCTTCCACCGCGGCCTGACCCACGGCAGTTATACGGCGGCCCCCGCGCTGCGCGTCGCGCTCGCCCTCGCCGGCTCGCTCAGCTTCCAGGGCGATGTCATCGACTGGGTCGCCACCCATCGCCGCCACCACGCCTACACCGACCGCCCCGGCGATCCGCACTCGCCCTACCGCTACGGCACCAGCCTCCGCGGTCAGCTGCGCGGACTGGTCCACTCGCACATCGGCTGGCTGTTCGGCGACGACCCCACCTCGCACCGCCGCTTCGCCCCCGATCTGCTCGCCGACCCGGGGATCCGCGCGGTGGACCGTGCGTTCCCCGTGCTCTGTCTGCTCACGCTCGGCCTGCCGTTCGCGCTGGGCTGGGCGCTCGGCGGCTCCTGGGTCACCGCGCTGACCGCCCTGCTGTGGGCGGGGTTCATCCGGATCGCGCTGCTGCACCACGTCACCTGGAGCGTCAATTCGCTCTGCCATCTCATCGGCGACCGCCCCTTCCGCACCCGGCGCCACGACCGGGCGACCAACCTGTGGCCGCTGGCCCTGCTGTCGTTCGGCGAGAGCTGGCACAACCTGCACCACGCCGACCCGACCTGCGCCCGGCACGGTGTGGACCGTGGCCAGCTCGATGTGTCCGCCGCCGTCATCCGGCTCTTCGAACGCCTCGGCTGGGTCCGGGACGTGCGCTGGCCCGACCCCGACCGGGTGGCGGCCCGCCGGCTCAGGAGCACCGCATGACCACCGCCGGGGACCCTCCCCACCCAGCCCACGCCCCGCACCACGCGCCGCCCCCCGTCGCCCGCCTGGCCATCGCCCCGCACACCGGTACGGCCCGGCACCTGGACGGTCTCTGGTGGCCGCACTCGACCGACCTGCTGGCCGAACTCCCGGAGCTGCTGACCGCGTTGCCCTTCGACTGGCCCCGGATCACCCACGCCACGGTGAACGGCGCGGCCTGGTCCGCTCTCCCCTCCCACACCCTCGTCGCCGGCCATGTCGTCCGCCTCCGCAGAACCACCGGCCGCCCCGGCCCGGACACCATCTGCCTGGTCTCCTCCGGCAACGGCCGCTGGGACCTCCTGCTCATCCCGCCCACCACCCCCGAGCCCGAGGCCGTCCGCATGATGGCGGAGATGGCCCGCACGGGGGAGCCGACACCGGCCTGAGCGCGGGGCGCGGCGCAGGGACCGTCATCAGGACGGCCCGCGAGGCGGACCGGGTCTTCACCGGGGCGGTGGCGTCCGTCCCGTGGATCACCAGCCGCTCGGCCACCGGGTCCGGCCCGCCCACCCGGACCGTCCCGCCGTCCGGGACGCGAGGATCGGCTGACCTGGGGCTACGACCTGCCTGCCGCCTGCCCCCACGGCCCTTGGCTACTGCGTACGGGTGGTGTTCATCGGAAGAACGCCGATCCGGGGGCGTCGGTCCGTGAATCCGCCCATTACGTACTCATCATAAGAAAACGCAACAGAAGCGACGCCATCCAAGTGGTGCACCGGTAGCGGCGCAACTGAAGCGAAGCAACAGAGGAACGCAACGAAGTAGACGCAACGGATCTCTCGGGGAGATCCCGACCGAAAGCGAGGGGCCATGGCTGCGACCAAGGTCATGAAGTTCTGGGCGGTGTGCCTTGTCATGCTCGGCAAGCTGCTGGCATCACTGGGGGTCTCCGCGGCGGCGTCGGCCGCGCGCCGGGACGCCGCACTGTACGAGCGGACCCTGGGCAAGGGGAACGCGGACAAGGGGAACGCGGGCAGCGAGGCCCCGGGTGGTGACGCCCCGGATGTGGGGCGCTGCACCGAGCCGGATCACCAGCCGGAAAGGGGGAGTCGTGCCGTACCCGCTCCCCGCACCGTGCCGCTGTACGGCCAAGCCGGGCCCGCCCGCCGGATGTTCCCCCGCCCGGAGCTGCCGCCCACGATCAAGCAGCGCATCAGTGCCGAGGCCCATGGCACCTCGCCGGGGATGCGCAGCCGCATCACCTCTGGCGCCGAGCCGCTGACGGCCGACGACTTCACCGACCCGGCCGGTGCCACGCCGGACGCCGGCCGGACCGACGCGGACGCAGGCTCCGCCGTCATCCCGGCGGCCCGCAACCGTGCGCACACCGCCCGCGTTGTCTGAACCGGCGGCAGCGCATACAGGCATGACCACACGCATGACCCAGGCGGCAGCGCACACAGACCGCGCGGCGGCACGGAGTCAGCAGCACGGAGTCAGCAGCACGGTGACATGAGCCATCGCGGCAGCACGCAGCGGTGTTGCACCGGAGACAGAGGCAGACGCAGGTTCGGACGTAGGTCTGGGTGCAGGCGCGGACGAGGGTGCAGAAGCCGGCATGTTCCACGTGAAACGTACGCAGACGTGAACCACCTGAAGGCGCCGGGACGGACGTAGACCCGCATCAACGGGAGACCCGGCACAGCGCAGCCGAACCAAAAGCAGCAGCGACAGCCACACCAAGAGCAGCAGCAAGAGCAGCAGCAAGAGCAGCAGTGACAGTCACAGCCTCAGCCACCGCACGACCACAGACCTGAACTACCCGACGTACCCCCGGAGTTCTGCCGCTTCGCCCCGACCGGGGCGCCGGTCGCCGGGCCTTCTCCCAGCTCCAGCCCGAGCTCGGCACGCAGTGCATGCGAGTCGGGACTTCCGTGGGCCGTGAGCGGCAGGTGGTCGACGGCGTGGACCGCGGGCCGGGCGAGTGCCGCCCGACGTCCCGATGTATCTCCGCGCGCCCGTGATGTTTTCCGGGCGGCGGCGCAGCGCGCCGATGCGTGCCCCCGAGGGCCCCGGCGACCGTGCGATGACGTGTACCGGGCGACCGGTTTTCCGGTGCGGTGTGCCGGCTCCTTGCGGGCGATGTCCGCATTGCGCGCATCCCCTCGAAATGATCTCTGTGCGCCCGGCGAAGGCCGGTGAAAGTATCCGCATATTGGTCGACTTCTTCTTGACCCCTTGGTAAAGTCCCGAGCACTCATTGTGACTCGGCGATTTGACGCGGCCGCCCGGGGTCATCCACCGTTCGAAATCCGGAGGGTTTGTGGAATGCCTGAGCTGGCGGACACCGGGAGGAGAATCAAAGAGCTCCGGGTCAGTGCGGGAATGACACAGCACGACCTTGCCGGACCCGAAATGTCCTCCAGTTACATTTCGCTGGTGGAGCACGGGAAGCGCATTCCCAGCGATTGGGCACTCAAGATCCTGGCGGAACGCCTCGGGGTCGGTGTGGCGGAAATATCCGGAGCGGTCGCGCCCGCGGAAGATACCGGCCGGGCCCGCCGGCTCGATCTGGTCGGACGATTGGTGGCGGCCCGCAGGCAATGGGACGGCGGTGACGTCGAAGGGGCCTTGTCGGAATTCCGGGAGCTGGCCGAGATCGAGCCGGCCCACCGGCAGGACGATGTTTTCACCGAGGCCCAGCTCGCCATCGCGGAAATCCTGGGCACGCTCGGCCGCGCCGATGAGGGCGCCGAGGTCCTGCGGCGGATGCTGGAGGTGCTCGCCCCCGAGCCGTACGCCGAGCCCCGGCTGCGCGCCCTGATCGCGCTCGCCGATCTGCTGGAGTCGGCCGGCCGCGTCCAGGACGGACTGCGCTACGCGCTGACCGGCCACCTCGAATGCGCCGGCCAGCGCCCCGGCACCGGCTTTCACTCGCTGCTCGTCCTTGAGGTGCTGACCCGCTGCGCCTATTGGAGCGGCTGCCCGGACTGGGCGCCCGATACCGACCACGGCCGGCCCCCGGCGGACGGTGTGCTCCCCGGGCCGCGCGCCTCCGTCGATCTGCACCGGGCGCTCGACCTGCGGGACCGGGGTGAGCCGGAGCGCGCCACCGAGCTGCTGGGCGAGTGTGCGCGCCGGGTCACCCCCGCCGCCGGGTTCCCGCTGTGGGAGAAGATCAACGGCCATTACGCGCTGCTGTTGCTGCGGCGCGGCGAGACGGCGGCGGCCCGCAGCATCGTCGAGCGCGGTCTGGTGGTCGCCTCGGTGGCCCAGGAGCCGGGCTTCCCGCTGTGGCTGACGACCGCGGACGCGGCCGGTGCGGAGGTGGCCGGTGACCGCGCCCGGCTCTTCGCCCTCGGCGCGGAGCTGGCCGCGCTCCCGGACACCGGCCGCAGTCATGAGAAGGCCGCCGCGCTGGGGGAGGTCGCGGCGGCATGTGCGCGGGCGGGCGACCGGGAAAGGGCCGCCGGGCACTTCCGGTATTCCGCGGAACTGTTCCGGCGGGCCCAGGCCTACCGGCACGCCGAGCGGGCCCGGGAACGGCTGACGGAGCTCATCGAAAAGCGGGACTGACGACCGCCGGGATGAAGGCTGCGTAGCGCCGCATATTCTTTCGCCCCGTGCGGGGAGCGTTATTTCTTGGTCTTCTTTGCGAGACCCAGTAGTGCGAACAATGCCTCCGCGGCACCGACGATCGCTAATATCAGCCCGGCCTTGTGAAGCGAGATGACTGCATTCTCCACTTCCTCCGTGGTCAGCCAAAGGGCCAGACCTGCGATCGTCAGAACAATGCCTAAGGCAACACCCTTCATGGGTTTCCCTCGCTCCGTGTGAATGGTGGCGGACTCCTTGTGCGGACCAGTGTTCCGCCCGGACCGGCACATTCGGATCATCCGCAGGTAGGCACTTTCCGCTCGCCGGCTGTCACTTTCTATGTACTCCCCCGGCCCTGTCAGGGGCGGCTAGGGGACGGTTAGGGGGGCGGCCGGGAGAAAATCAGGGGCCGGTCGGGGGCGCGCACTGGGAGCGCTCTCTTTTACCCCCGCAGGGCTATCCCGTGCTGCTGCGCCAGAATCGCCGCCTGCACCCGGCTGCGCAGCTTCAGCTTCGACAGGATGCGGCTGGTGTGGGTCTTCACGGTGCCCTCCGCGAGATGGAGCCGCTCCGCGATGGCGCTGTTGCCCAGCCCGCCCGCGATACAGGCCAGCACCTCCAACTCCCTTTTGGTGAGCCCGTCGAGGGCCTGTGCGGCGCCGTCCGGCAGGGTGGCGCCCGCCGACGGCTGCCGCCCGGCGAACTCGCAGATCAGCCGCCGGGCGAGGGCCGGGGCGAGGTACCCCTCCCCGTACGCCACCTCCCGTACCGCGCCCACCAGTACGGCCGGTTCCGCGTTCTTGAGGATGAAGCCGCCGGCCCCGGCCCGCAGCGCCCCGAAGAGGTACTCGTCGAGGTCGAAGGTGGTCAGCACCAGCACCTGGGCGAGGCCGCGCGCCACGATGCTGCGGGTGGCGGCGACCCCGTTGAGCTGCGGCATCTGGACGTCCATCAGCACGACATCGGGCCGTAGTTCGGCGGCCATACGGACCGCCGTCACACCGTCCCCGGCCTCACCGACCACCGTGATGGCAGGGTCGGTCTGCAGCACCAGGACCAGCCCGGACCGTACGGCCGCCTGGTCGTCGGCCACCAGCACCCGGATGCCCGGGGGCCCGTCCGCCGGGTGCTCCCCCGGCGCCGTCGCCGCCCCGCCCCTCAGCTCGTCCGCCGCTGACTCCTTCACTGGCTGTGCCACCTTTCTCGTCTCCTAGGGGTTCTGGGTCAGCGGGAGCACCGCCCGCACCCGCCAACGCCCCGGTGCGGTGCGGTCGGGCCCCGCGTCGAAGCTGCCGCCGACCAGGGCGGCCCGCTCGGACATCCCGGTGAGCCCGGCGCCCGCACCGGCCGTCAGCTGCTCCATGGGACGCTGCCGGGGCCGGCCGTCGGGGCGGGCCAGCGGGCTGTCGACCGAGAGGGTCAGCTGCTCTGCGCCGGCCTCACAGTGGATCCGCACCCGCCCCGCCGCGGCATGCTTGAGGACATTGGTCAGCGCCTCCTGCACGATCCGGTACGCCGTCACCTCGATCACCGACGACACCTCGGGGAATTTCTCCGGCAATTCGGTGTGCAGGGTCAGCCCCGCAGCGTCGGCGGCCGGCCGGGCCTGGTCGACCAGCGCGCCGAGCGCGTTGAGCTGCGGCCGGTCCCAGTCGTCGGACACCCCCCGCTCGGACCGCAGCAGCACCACCATCCGGCGCATTTCGGCCAGTCCCTGCACACTGTTCTCCCGGATCACCGAGAGCGCCCGCAGCACCGGATCCTCCTCGGCCGCACCGTCCTTCTCCCGCTGTGCCTCGGTCAGGGAGAGCACGGCGCTGGAGTGAATGGCGATGGCACTGAGGTGGTTGGCCACCAGATCGTGCAGCTCACGGGCCATACGGGTGCGTTCGGTCTGCAGCACGGTCTTGCGGTCCAGCTCCGCCAGCCGGTCGATCTGTGCGGCGCGTTCCCGCTCGGCATCCGCCCGCTCCTTGTGGTTGCGGATCACCACCGCGGTCCATACGGGGGAGATGAGCAGCACCGCGATGATGATGCCGGTCGTCACCCCCTCGGAGCGGTCGCCGATGAGGACCAGCGCGACGGTGGCCGCCAGAGTGGCCGCCACGGTCCCGATCTGCAGGACCCGGCACAGCCACGGGGCTCCGTACAGGGCGGCCGCATAGAGCAGATCCGTATAGACGAGCACGGGGCCCATCCCGCCGCCGGCGATCAACTCCACGGTGACGGTGAGCGTGCCGACGGCGAGCGCGGCCAGCGGCAGGGCACTGCGGAAGACGGTCGCGGTACACAGCACGAGCACCGGCAGAACGGCCTGCCAGGCGGGAATATCGCCCCCCATGACCCGCGGCCCGCCCACGACATACAGGATCAGGCAGCCGGCGAAGAAGCCCACTGCCAATCTGAGGTCACGGAGCGGTAAGGGGTGCCGGCGCGCGTGCGTACTGGGGAATGGACGTAACCACACACCAGGACAGTATTCGGCGGGTTACCCGTTCTCCTGGCCCTGGCGCCGGAATTCGGGGCGCTCTCCTGTACATCGAAGTATGTAGCCGTACATCAGCAGGAGGGATGACTCGAACGCTGCGGAGGGTCTGCAAACTTGGGCTGTCCGTATCGATCGTTGGAGGCGAAAAAGGGGGAGGGGCCATCCCTATGACGGGTAGTCACTCACCCGGTATGGCCTCGGCACCGCTCAACTGCGGAGGACGGAAAGTACGTGAAATCGAACGCCGCTCTTCTCGATCTGTCTCCCCAAGCCCCCTTTGACCACGTGGTGGACCCCGGGCCCCACCCCGGCCCCGCCTGTCCGGCACCGCTCGCTCCCGCACCCGGTCACCCGGACTCCGCCACCACCGCCCCGGACTCCGCCACCACCGTCCCGGTCTTCGTCGTCCCCGTAGGATCCGCCTCTCCCCACGGATCCGGCACGGGCCTCTCCCCCGACGACTGCCCGGCCCTCAACGGCCGTTCCCGGGCCACCCTCGACGGCGCGGACCGCCGCCGGCTGCTGTCCCGGCTCCCCGAGCGGGTGAGCGCCGCGATGGCCGCCGCCGGGCACTGGGAACTGTACGGAACCCGCGGTCTGCTGGTCGTGGCCTGCGGGGACGACGCCCGCCGGATGGGCTTCTCGGTGGAGTCCGTCCGTCCCGAAGCCTCCCCGCCGGACACCCCCTACGAGGTGCTGACCGGCCATGAGTCACGCATCGCGGCCACCCGCCCCGCCCCCGAGCGCGACCGTCTCGTCACCCGTTTCTGGGTCCGCAAGGACGCCGCCCTGCAGGCCGTCGGCCGAGGGCTGTCTCTTGCACCGGAGCGCATCGAGGCGGGGTTCCCCGGCGATCGCGGAACGGTCACCGTCCCCGGCCCCCACGGCCTCGATGTCCCGGTCTCGGTGCGGAACATCGCGTTCTCCTCCGCGTACGAGTTCGCCGTCGCCGTCCCGGAACCCCTCGCGCTCACCCCAGCCTTCTCCTACCCCGTCGGCTGATTCCCCGGTTTCCGCAGGGGCGTCGGCGCACGCACCGGCAGGCGCGCCCACCCGGGTGAAACCCCCGCATGTCGCGGCGCCCGGACACGGCAAAAACCATATTGCCGGGTTGGTTGGTGGGTGCCCACCGGTCGTGGCGAGTACTGCGCCACGGCGTTGTCGGAGCACAGCGGAGGATTGCCGTCATGCCGTCGCCCCTCGCCAAACGGTCCGTCGAAACGCTCCTGTCCGTGCTGCTGGTTCTGCTGAGCGTCCTGGGCCTGGCCGCCCCGAGTGCCGCGGCGGCCGGCTCGCCCGCCCGCCCGGGACCGGACTGGGAGCGCATCGCCGCCTGCGAGAGCAACGGCCGCTGGCACATCAACACCGGCAACGGCTACCACGGCGGTCTGCAGATCGACCCCGCCACCTGGCGCGCCTACGGAGGCCGCCGCTACGCCCCGCGCGCCGACCTCGCCACCCGCGACGAGCAGATCGCCATCGCTGAGCGCATCGTCCGGGACCGAGGCCTGTCGGCCTGGCCCAACTGCGCCCGGACCACCGACGACGGCGACAGCACCTCCCGCGCCACGGAGCGGAACGCGTCGGACGACCCGGCCCCGCAGGCGGCCCCCCGCACCCGCAGCCGCACCTCCTCCGGCCACCCCACCGCCCGCACCTATGTGGTGCAGCCCGGCGACTGCCTCTCCGTCATCGCGGAGCGCACCCGTACCCCGGGCGGCACCAAGGCCCTGTACGACCTGAACAAGGACACCCTCGACAAGGGGCCGGACCACATCTACCCGGGGCAGCGGCTGCAGCTGCGGGCGTGAGTCCGGCGCCGCGCTCCGCCGGGCGCGGTGCGCCTGGGGGCCGTCACGGTGAATCCGCTGATCGGTGCGGGTGAATGCGCGGGACGGGCCGTTGCTCAGGCTTGGTGGATGGGGGCACGGCCGGTAGCAAGGCGCGGGGTACCAACCGCGAGGTGCAGGAGCACACAGTGAAGAACATGGCACGCATCAATGTTGTGATTGCAGGGGCTTGCGGTCTGCTCCTGGCCGTCGGCGGGGCGTCGCCCGCGCAGGCCTGGGACGGGCCGTTCGACGGGGACGGCGTGTGGAACAGCGACACCTTCGCCAACTTCCATGCCGGATTCAGCTGCCGCAACCGGGCCAGAATCTGCATCAACGGGCCGCTGAACAGCGGAAACGTCCGGAACTCGCAGAACGTCCACCTGTCCGGCAACAACAGCAACAGCGGTAGCCCGACCAACGTCAACGGCAACACCAACGACGACGCCGGCGGCACGACCGGAGCCGAGAACAAGACCAGCAACAACCAGCAGCACATCGGCCGCGGCGGCAAGCAGAAGCTGTGACCCGACGCTGATCAGGCCCTCCGGCCCCGGCGCGTCCGGGGCCGGAGGCATGTCCGGACGGGGCGCCGGATGGCCGGGGCGCCGCACGACCGCGGGGGAAACGGCGAGCGCCCGGCGGAATCCGCCGGGCGCTCGGGGAACGGCTGTCGAAGAGGACCGTGGGCCGTAGCCGTGTCAGGGGCCGGTCCCTGTCAGTGGAGGAGGCCTTTCACGATGTGCTGCACGCTGTTGCCGCTGCCCTGCGAAGCGCCGGTGACGGCGTTGGCGCTGTTGGTCGACCCGTTGGTGTTGGCGATGTTGCCGCTGTTGTTCGGGTTGCCGTGGTTGATGAAGTTGCCGCTGTTCAGGCTGTTGCCGCTGCGTACCGGACCGTTGATGCAGGGGTGCGGCGACCGGAAGACCGGCGAGTTGTAGTTGAAGTCGGCGAGCCGGTTGTTGCAGACCACTCCGGAGACCATGCCGGCCACGGTGCCGACGTCGGCGCCCACGACGGCGGCGAGCAGGGAGTCGCTGGGAATCACCTGGGCCCGGGCCACCCCGCTGCCGAGCAGCACCAGCCCGCACGCCCCGACAACAGTGCTTGCCTGCGCAATTCTTCTCACGTCGCTCCTCGCCTCTTCGTCCTTCGGATGCCAGACGTATCGTGCTGCCGCGGTCGGCCCGCACCGGCGTTCAACCCGCGGGGAGCAAAACCCCCGGCGGCCACAATCAGCCGGGTGGCCCAACACTTCGTGGGGCTTTCGCGGGACGGCCGGCCGTGCGCGGGCAGGCGAAGAGGACCGGCGGCGGGCAGGGGCGCTCGGTCCGCGGCCGGCGGGCCACCGGGAGCGGCCGGGCATCCGGCATCCGGCGCTCAGAGCACGAGCCGCTCCGGCATGGGCTGCTCCACACCGTCCAGCTCCAGCGTGCACCGGGGCATGGAGGGGACGAGGTGCGGCTGGCGCAGCAGGACCCGGAAGGGGTGGGCGGGCTCTTCGGGGAGTTCGCCGGTCAGCACATTCATGCCGGCGCTGTGTTCCTTCTGGTACGCGACCACCTTGCCGTCGACCAGGAGCTCGATCTCCCCGGACCGGCCGGGCCCGACGTTCACGGTGATCGAGTGGTCACCCTGATCGAGATGGAAGTGGTGGCTGTGCCCCATGGCGCACCTCCGGCGGTTCGTCGGTGACGACCGGCGGCGCCGTCCGGACGGACAGCGTGCCGGCCCGTCCTTCCAGCGTAGGTTCCGCGAGCGACAATTGTGGTGGGTGCCGGGCGGCCGGTTCACGGAGCGCGGGTCGGCGAGACCTGCCCGGAGGGACCGGGCGCCGGGCCGGCAGGAGACGACGATGAACGGCTCGGTCCGCGTCGGACAGGTGGTCGGGGTACCGCTGCGTATGCACTGGAGTGTGCCGCTGCTGGTCGGCCTGTTCGCGTACGGACTCGGCCGGCAGGGCCTGCCCGTCTGGACGCCGGGGCGCTCGGACGCCGTGTACGCCGTCGGCGGGGTCGTCGGGGCCGCGCTGCTCATGGGGAGCCTGCTGCTGCACGAGACGGCACATGCCGCGACCGCTCTGCGCAAGAAGATCTCGGTGCAGGACGTGACGCTGTGGGCGCTGGGCGGAACGACCCGGATGGGGCGGCCGCAGAGCGCGGGGGCGGCCTTCGCGGTGGCGGTCAGCGGGCCGCTCATCAGCCTGGTCATCGGCGGTATCGCGCTGGGGGCCGGGGTCGGGCTGCACGGGCTGTCCGGCTGGGCCGTGCCCTCCGTCGTCCTGGCCTGGCTGGGCTGGGCGAATCTGTTCCTGGGCGTGTTCAATCTGCTGCCCGCCGTGCCGCTGGACGGTGGCCGGGTGGTGCAGGCGGTGCTGTGGTGGCGCACCGGGGACCGGGAGCGGGCGGACCTGGCGGCTGCCAGGGGCGGGCAGATCATGGGGCTGCTGCTGGTGGCCGCCGGCTGGATCTCGGTGCTGCGCGGGGCGCCGGGCGGGCTGTGGATCATCTTCATCGGCCTCTTCATCATGATCGTCGCCGGCGCGGAGCGGCGTCGCGCGGCCCTGCACCGGGCGCTGCGGGGGCTCCGGGTCGACGAGGCGATGTCGTCTCCGGTGGCCGGCGGCGCCGACTGGCTGACCGTCCAGCGCTTCATCGACGAGGTGGCCGTGCGCTCCCGGCACTCCGCGCTGCCGCTGCTCGACTTCGAGGGCCGCCCCAGCGGCATCGTGCAGGTGCGCCGGCTCGCGACGGTACCGGCCCCGAGCCGGGAGACGCTGCGGGTACGCGAGGTCGCGACCCCGCTGTCCCAGTGCGCGGTCGCCGCCCCGGACGATCTGCTGACCGAGGCGCTGGACAAGCTCAGTCTGCGGACCGGCGCCCGCATCCTCGTCGTGGACGCGGGGCATCTCGTGGGGATCATCACCGGGAAGGACATCTCCCGGCTGATGCAGCGGGGCACCCTGGGCGGAAAGGAGAGCGCCTGACCGGGGGACCGGCCTGACCGGGGGACCGCTGCGGACGCGCGCCGCCGCCGGTCGGCGCCCACAATGGTGGTACGGAACGCCCCGGGGGACACGGGGCCTGCCGGAGCGGAGGCCCGGAACGGGACAGGGGTATGGAGTACGTCACCGTGACCGCGCTGAGCCACCCCGGCCTGCTCCGCGAGCACAACGAGGACAGCCTGGTGGCCGGCCCCTGGACGCTCTGCGGCACCATGACCGAGAACCCGCAGACCCTGGTGTTCCCGCTCGGGACCCCGCTCGTCGTCGCGGTCGCCGACGGTATCGGCGGGCAGCCGGCCGGAGAGGTGGCCAGCGCCCTGGCCGTACGGCAACTGGCGGCGCTGGGTCCTACCCTGGGCACCGAGGAAGCCGTCCGTGACGCCCTGAACCTCTGCAATGGCGCGGTGTACGCGGCCGCCGGCCGGGACCCGGAGCTGTCCACCATGGGCACCACGGTCGCCGGAGCGGTCGTCCTGGCGGAGTCGCTGCTGGTGTTCAACGTCGGCGACAGCCGGGTGCTCGACACGACGGCGGACGGTCTGCGCCAGGTGAGCGTGGACGACAGCCCGCCGCTGTCGCCGGGGCGGCGCACCACCTCGCTCGTCACCCAGGCGCTCGGCGGCACACCGGAGTTCAGCGCCATCACCGCCCATGTCACCGAAGTGCCGCTGTCCGCGGGCGACCGCTACCTGGTGTGCACCGACGGTCTGACCGACCCCGTCCCGGAGGACGCCCTCAACGACGTGCTGCAACTCCACAGCGGCGGCCGGGCCGCCTTCGAACTGTGGAAGTCCGCCATCGAGGCGGGCGGCCCCGACAACATCACGTTGGCGCTGATCGGCATCGGCGAGTAGCGCGGACCGGCCGGTCCGGAACGGCCCACGGCGCGCGACGCCGCATCCTCGGGCTAACCCCACCCCCGGTCTCAGGTCTGCCGGATGGGCGGTGGAGGACCGCTCAACCACCCTTGCCCCATGACGACTTACCCCCATCGCGCCCTCCTCCTCACGCTCTCCGTCGCCACCGTCGCCACCACCCTGACCGCGGCCGCCCCGGCGGTCCGCGCCGACGCTCCTGACGCTCCCGGCGCCACCGTGCCCGCCCTCGCCTGGCGGCCCTGCGCCGAGCCCGGCGGCCCGGCCGGCCAGGAGTGCGCCCGGCTGCCCGTACCGCTCGACTACCGCGACCCGGACGGCCCGCAGCTGAGCCTCGCCGTGACCCGGGTGCGCAGTGAGCGGCCCGCGGCCCGGCGGGGGACGCTGCTGGTGATCCCCGGCGGGCCGGGCGGGTCCGGGGTGCAGCGGCTGGCGGCGAAGGGTCCGGCGCTGCGGAAGGCGATGGCGGGGGCGTACGACCTGGTCGGCCTCGACCCGCGGGGAACGGGCGGAAGCACCCGGGCGAGCTGTGAACTCGACGCGGCCGACCGGCACTTGGTGACCCTGCGGTCCTGGCCGGGGCCGGACGGCGAGATCGACGGGAACGCCGCCCGCTCCCGGCGGATCGCCGAGGCGTGCCGCCGCCACGGCGGTGCCGTGCTGCGCAGCTTCACCACCGTGAACGAGGCGCGCGACATCGACCGCCTCCGCCGGGCCCTGGGCGAGGAGAAGCTGTCGGCCTGGGCGTACTCGTACGGGACGTACGTCGGAGCGGTGTATGCGCAGAAGTACCCGCGGCACACCGACCGTTGGGTGCTGGACAGCAGCAGCGACCCCGACCCGGCCCGGGTGGGGCGCGGATGGCTGGCGAACACGTCGGCGGGCACGGACGACCGCTTCCCCGACTTCGCGGCCTGGGCCGCCGACCCGGCACGGGAGAGCGAGGGGCTGCGGCTGGCGCGGCGGCCGCGGGACGTCCGGCCGCTGTTCCTCGCGCTGGCGGCGAAGCTCGACCGCGAACCGAAGAAGTCCACCACACCGGGCGTCCCGCTGACCGGCAACCGGCTGCGGCAGGCGCTGCAGAACGCCCTGCAAAGCGACGCACTGTTCGCCGGGACCGCCCGGCTCATCCAGCAGGCCCAGGATCCGGCCGCCGAGCCGGTGCTGCCGGACACCCTCGCGGGGCCGCTGTCGGACCAGGACGCGGCGGCCATGACGGCCACCGTCTGCAACGATGTGCGCTGGCCGGCGTCGGTCCCCGCCCACCGGCGCGCGGTGGCCGCCGACCGCGCCCGGCACCCGCTCACGGCCGGGTTGCCGGTCAACATCACGCCCTGCGGCTTCTGGCAGGCACCGGCGGAGCCGCCCACCCGGATCACCGCCGACGGCCCGTCCAACATCCTGATGGTCCAGAACCGCCGGGACCCCTACTCCCCGTACTTCGGCGCGCTGAGGATGCGCCGGTCCCTGGGCGAGCGGGCCCGGCTGCTCACGCTCGAACACGGGGGCCACGGCGCCTACTTGAACAACGGCCCCGCCTGCGGCGACCGCACCGTCACCGCCTTCCTGACGACGGGGCGGCGGCCGCAGACGGACAGCCACTGCGGCGGCTGAGGGGGCAGCGGCTGCGGTGCGCGGAGGCCGACCGCCGAGGCTGAGTGGTCGGCTGCGTCTTGGTACTCATCGGTGCTCGCGAGGCAGAGGGCGAAGCCTCCCTTGTCAGCGAACCTGGTCGCTCTTCGGCCCGATGCCTTTGACCCTGGTCGGAGTTCCGTCCGGGGCGAATGAGTGGTGGAAGGTGAAGGCGTGCGGCACGGAGCCGTGGTCGTGGAGGTGCTCCAGCTTGGAAACCCCGTCCTGCCAGGTGGGTATCGCGCCGTCGGCGACCCACCAGCACACGTAATTCGGGTGCTCTGCCCTCTCGAACCAGTCGTAACGCCGGTTCAGCGCCTCACGGTGCAGACCGGTGTAGACGGCGTCGAAGGCGGGGCGCAGGTCGGTCCAGAGGGAGAGTGTCGCGGCCAGGGCGGTGGTTTCCACCGTGCGGCCCTTGCCGTACCAGGTCGGTACGGCGAACTCTCCCCATGCACCCCAGTCCGCCTCGAAGAGCATGCCCCGGTCACCGTCCGCCGCTTCAGCACGCGCGAGGTACCCGGGGTGCTGACTGATCTTCCGGTAGACGGCCTCACCGATGTCGTAGAACTCGTGCGTGAGAGGTGAGGGATCGGCGAGAGGTGACTTCAGGACGCCGAATGTGTACAGCGCAAGATGGGGCATGCGTCTCTTCCTGGTTGGGGTGCCTGGTGTGGACCCGGTGTGCACCCGGTTCAGTTGCTTACGCACGGGGGCGAGGAGTCGTGGGGCGTGACCAACTCATCCCGTCGCGGGTGGCTCAGTCCGAAGGAACTCCTGTGCGACCGTGGGCGATCGCCGAAGACCAGGTGAAGGTAGCGGCCTCCGCGGGCCATGTCGAAGTTGCGTTTTCCCTGTCCAAGTGGCCTCTTGCACCGGTCATTTCGGGGACCGGGGCGGTGACGGGCGGGGCGGGCTGCGGGGTACCAGTGATCCACTTCGGCCGGTCGGTTCGCCCGCCATCGCGCCGCTGGCGTGGCCGGTTCGCCCAGGCGGGCCTGCCCGGGACTGGCCCGTGAGGCCGCCCGGCGGGGCATCGCCCCGTTCATGTCGGCGTCGACCGTGCGTCGCGGCCGGCCCAGGACGCGCTCAAGCCCTGGCAGCACCGCACCGGCAGCGTGAACAACCCCCGAAGGATTTACTACGCCGACCACTGAGCACGGAGGCTAACCGCCGAGCCGGATTCCCTTGACGGCGGTGTCGAAGACCGGCCGGTACTCGTTCCACTGGGCGTTCGGCGCGACGAGGTAGACCACGTACTGCGTGCCGTCGGTGCTGCTGAACGCCAGCTCCACCGCGCGGTACTTCCGTTTCGAGCCGTCGAAGGTGAACTCCCAGTACCCCGCGGGCCGTCCCCGGAACGTCGTGGGGTCCATCCTGACCCGCTCATAGTTCGGGTTGTCCCGGCGCGTCTGGTCCTCTTCGGTCTCCCGCCAGTGCCGGAGCGGATCGGACTCCCCGGCGAACGGGACGATGTTGATCCGCAGGCCCGCCAGCCCGGAGACATAGGCGATCTCGGCGCCCGGCGGGTCCTGGCGTTTCCAGCCGTCCCGTATGGGGAGGGAGAAGTCCGAACCCTCCTTCTTGAGGTGGTACCCGGCGGGAACCGGCGGCGGCGCGGAAGGGCTGGTGCTCGGGGGAGGGCTGGAGGCGTTCGCCCCGGCCGGGCGGGCGCTCGTTGCACCGGTACCGCCCCAGGGCCACAGCAGCACACCACCGGTCACGGCGGCGGCGAGGGCCGTCGCCGCGGCACCCCACAGCACCGTGCGGCGGCCGCGCCTGCCCTCCCGGGAGGGAACCGCGGGGACTTCGGCGCGGTGCGGCCGGGTGGGCTGATCGCCGAGAGCGGTCACCGTGCCGGCCGTGTGGCCGCCCAGGAGGCGTTCGGCCTCGTGGGCGTCCATGCGCCCGCCGGGTTCCTTCACGAGCAGCCCCTCGATGACCGGGCCCAGGTCACCGGCGTTGCGCGGGGGCGGGTACTCCTCGGTGGCGATGGCGTACGCCGTCTCGATCGCGGTGTCCCGGCCGAACGGGGGGCGCCCTTCGACCGCCTGGTACAGCGTTGCCCCGAGGGACCACAGGTCGCAGGCCGGGCCGGGCTCGGCGATGTTGGTCCGGAGGCGTTCCGGCGCGAGGTACTGGATCGACCCGACCAGTTCGCCGGTCCGGGTCAGCGAGGGCGTCCCGGCCTGCACGGCGATGCCGAAGTCGGTGAGGACGATCCGCCCGTCGTTCCCGAGCAGCACATTGGCGGGCTTGACGTCCCGGTGCAGCACCCCGGCGTCGTGGGCGGCGCGCAGTGCGGCGGCCATGCCGCGGCCGATCCGGGCCGCTTCATCGGGCGGCAGCGCGCCCTTGCGCTTCAGCAGGTCGCCCAGGGTGACCGAGGGGATGTACTCCATGACGATGCACGGCAGGCCCTCGTCGTCGACGACGTCATGCACCACGATCACATGGGGGTGGGTGATCCGGGCGGCGCTGCGGGCCTCGCGGCGGGTGCGCTCGTAGAGCGTCTCGATCTCGTCGTCGTTCAGGTGCGGAGGTACGAGCAGTTTCTTCACGGCGACCGGCCGCCCGAGCAGCTCGTCCTCGGCCCGCCACACCGTGCCCATGCCGCCGCGGCCGACCCGCTCCACCAGCCGGTACCGGTCGGCCACGAGCCGCCCCAGATCGGACACCGTGAGTTCTCCTCCGCCGCACGCGTTGCACAGTCTGCGAGAGCACCATAGCCCGCGCATCCGAGCGGCCCGGAGGGTGGCATTCCGCGGTGGCCGGTGCCGTGGGCGGGCCGCAGCAGCGGGGCCGCTGTGCGCGGCGGTAACTGCCGCGGTGGCCGCCCCCGTTCGTCCCCGGCCGCCCCGGTTTCTCCCTCCCCCGGCCGCGACCGTGGCGCCCCGAGCTGCGCGCGAGAGGTGGTGTGGTGCACGTATGGCACCTCAGGTGGTGCCGCCGTGGCGCCATTGGTGCCATTCATGCGCCATGGTGACTTGCGGTGGCGCCATGATGGTGCCACTATGGCGTCATGGACCTCACGCCCTACGTCGACAATCTCCGGCACGAGCTCGCGGTCGCCGCGGACGCGGGCGGAGACGAAGCCCGTGCCCTGGCCGAGCGGCTCACCACCCCCCTGGAGTCGGCCGTCCGGCTCACGCTGCTGAACGCACTCTCCTCCGCCATGACCGAGATCACCCGTGACCTGGCACCGGGGTCGGTCGATCTGCGGCTGCGCGGGCTCGACCCCGAGTTCGTGGTGACCGCACCACCGGTCCAGGAGCCGTACGGACAGGCGGAGTTGCCCGAGGCGGCGGCCGGTGAGCCGCGGGCATCCGCGCCCCCGGCTCCTTCGGACGCCGACGAGGGCGGCACCGCGCGGATCAACTTCCGCCTTCCCGCCCATCTCAAGGCCAGGGTCGAGGACGCCGCAGGACAGGAAGGCCTCTCGGTCAACGCCTGGCTGGTGCGGGCCGTCGCCACCGCCCTGGAGCCGGGCGCCCCCAGCCGCCCCACCACCGGCCGCAGCTCCCACCACCGGGGCCAGCAGGGCTACACGGGCTGGGTCCGCTAGGGCGGGCCACGCCCGGGGATCGGGAACCGACCGCCAACCGGAGGCCGCGAGAACCACCCCGCCCCTGCACCGACGCACAGCGCCAAGGCACAGCACCAACGCACAGCGCCAACGCACCGCACCACTTCTCACTCACTCGCTTACTCACTCATTCATTCATTCACCCGCCCTCCCGGCGGGAACTCACACCAGTCATGAGGACGGCACAGCCATGCCTGCTTTCGACACTCCCGAACCGCTCTCCGTCACCATTGAGCTCGACCTCGGCTCCGTCCGGATCGCCGCGAGCAAGCGCATCGACACGGTCGTCGAGGTGCTGCCGCGCGACGCCACCGCGGAGGCCGATGTGCGGGCCGCGCAGCAGACCAAGGTCACCTGCTCCGGCGGCAAGCTGCTCGTCAAGGGCCCCAGGAAGCGCTCGCTCTTCGGAAAGTCCGGCTCCCTCGATGTGACCATCGAGCTGCCGGCCGGCTCGGACCTCCTGGGCACCGCGCCCATGGCGGACTTCACGGTGGAAGGCCGGCTCGGCGAGTGCCGGCTCAAGACCTCGTTCGGCGATCTCCAGGTCGACGAGGCGGAGGCCGTCAACCTGCGGACCGACTACGGCGCCATCCGGCTGGACCGGGTGTCGGGGGATGCCGAGCTCGTCGGCGCGGGCCAGATCGAGGTCGGTGAGATCGGGGGCGAGGCGCTGGTCAAGAACGGCAATGGCGGGACCATGATCGGCGAGGTCACCGGCGCGCTGCGGGCGCGTGCGTCCAACGGCCTCATCTCCGTCGGTGTCGCGCACGCCGGAGTCGACGCCAAGTCCGCCAACGGTGCCATCCGGATCGGCGAAGTGGCCCGCGGCCAGGTCGCGCTCCAGGCCGCCGCCGGTGACCTGGAGGTCGGTATCCGTGAGTCCACCGCCGCCTGGCTGGAGGTGACCACCGGTGCGGGCAGCGTGCGCAATGACCTCGGTGCCGCCGAAGGCCCCGGCGACAGTGCCGAGACCGTCGAAGTACGCGCCCACACCAGCGTCGGCAACATCCTGATCCGCCGTTCCTGACCAGGCCTCGGACGTTGCTGACCAGGCCTCGACCGCCCCTGACCAGACCTCGGCCGCTTCTGGGCGGCCACTACCACCACACCCAAGAACGGGAGTGTCATGATCATGACTTCCACGACCGCCGTCGCGTCGGCGATCAGTACCACCGGGTTATCCAAGTCCTACGGCGACAAGGTGGTGCTCGACGGCATCGACCTGCGCATCCCCGAAGGCACGGTCTTCGCCCTGCTCGGGCCCAACGGCGCGGGCAAGACCACCACCGTGCAGATCCTCTCCACCCTCATCCCCGCCACCGCCGGCCAGGCGCGGGTCGCCGGTCACGACCTGGTCCGCGAGGCCGATGCCGTACGCTCCGCAATCGGCGTCACCGGCCAGTTCTCGGCGGTCGACAATCTGCTCACCGCCCGGGAGAACCTGCTCCTGATGGCGGACCTGCACCATCTCGACCGCCGCGAAGGCCGCAGGCGGGCCACCGAGCTGCTGCGCCGCTTCGAACTCACCGAGGCCGCCACCAAGCCCGTCGTCACCTTCTCGGGCGGGATGCGCCGCAAGCTCGACCTCGCGATGACCCTGGTCGGGGACCCGCGCATCATCTTCCTCGACGAGCCGACGACCGGACTCGATCCCCGCAGCCGGCGCACCATGTGGGAGATCATCCGCAGCCTGGTCGCCGACGACGGCGTCACCATCTTCCTGACCACGCAGTATCTGGAGGAGGCCGACCAACTCGCCGACCGCATCGCCGTCCTGGACCAGGGAAAGCTGGTCGCCGAAGGCACCGCGGACGAGCTGAAGCGACGGATCCCCGGCGGTCATATCCGCCTCCGGTTCCAGGACGCGTCCGCACTCACCTCGGCCGCCGCCCTCTTCGACTCCACCGCACACGACAGCGAAGCGCTCACTCTGCACGTCCCCGGGGACGGCAGCGTCCCCGCCCTGCGCGCCGTCCTCGACACCCTGGACCGTGCGTCGATCCGCGCCGAGGAACTGACGGTGCACACCCCCGATCTCGACGATGTCTTCCTCACCCTCACCGGCCGCGACAGGTCCGCCAGCGAGGCCAACTCCCTGAAGGAGAACGCCTGATGACCACCCTGTCCTACGCGGCCCGCGATGCCCGGACGATGCTGCGGCGCAATCTGAAGCATGCGCTGCGCTACCCCTCCATGACGGTCTCGGTCATCGCGATGCCCGTCCTGATGCTGCTGCTCTTCACCTATGTTTTCGGCGGCGCCCTGGGGACCGGCATCGGCGGGGCGGCCGGCGGCAGCACCGAGTACATCGACTATGTCGCCCCCGGCATCATCCTCATGGCCGCGACCTCGGGCGCCCTGGCCACCGCGGTCGGCGTCTGTGTCGACATGACCGAAGGCATCGTCAACCGGTTCCGCACGATGGCGATCTCCCGTGCGTCCTTCCTGACCGGGCATGTCGTCGGCAGTGTCCTGCAGACACTGGTCAGCATCGCCTTCGTCATCGGCGTCGCGCTCCTCATGGGCTTCCGTACCCATGCCACGCCCCTGGGATGGCTCGCCGCCGCCGGTCTGCTCACCCTGCTCACCCTGGCGCTGACCTGGCTGGCGGCCGCCATCGGCCTGGTGGCCAAGAATCCCGAGACGGCCAGCAACATACCCTTGCCGTTCCAGTTCCTCCCGTTCCTCGGCAGCGCCATCGTCCCCCCGGAGTCCATGCCCACCGGGCTGCGCTGGTTCGCCGAGTACCAGCCCTTCACCCCCGTCATCGAGACGCTGCGGGGCCTGCTGATGGGCACCGGGGCCGGCGCCGAGTGGATCGCCGCCGTGGCCTGGTGCGTCGGCCTCACCCTGGTCGGCTACCTGTGGGCGCGCTCGGCCTTCCGCCGCAGCGCCACCCGCTGAACGGCCGCTCCACTGGCCGCTCCACCGGCCCCTGCGCAAGCGACTTCACCGGCCGGCCGCTGCACAAGCCACTTCACCGCGCGCTCCGCCTTGCACACCGCCTGCACGTCACCTCGCACTCCGCCCGGCGCTTCGCAGTGCCGTCAACCTGCACCGGAGGACACCATGCAGCACGAACAGTCCGCACCCGCACCCGCACCCACACCCACACCCACACCCGCACCCACGACCGAGCAGACCGCTCACGGAACAGCGGTGCACCCCGAGCCGGTGACCCTGCCGGTGACCCGCACCCCGGGCTGCCCCTTCGACCCGCCCGCCGAGCTGGCGGAGCTGCGCGAACAGCAGCCGCTGCGCCCGATGCGCTACCCCGACGGCCACGTGGGCTGGCTGGCCACCGGCCACTCCGTGGTCCGGGCGATAGCCGCCGATCCCCGCTTCAGCTCCCGGTACGAGCTGCTGCGCTACCCCCTCCCGGGCGGGCCCTCCGGCTCCCTGCCGCCGGCACCGCTCGGCGACCTCACCGGGATCGACGCACCGGAGCACACCCGCTACCGGCGGCTGCTCGCCGGGAAGTTCACCGTCCGCCGGATGCGCCAACTCACCGCCCGCGTCGAGCAGATCACCGCCGACCACCTCGACGCCATGGAGCGCCAGGGACCGGTGGCCGATCTGGTCCAGGCGTTCGCGCACCCCGTCCCGGCCCTGATGATCTGCGAACTGCTCGGGGTGTCGCCGTCCGACCGCGCGCGCTTCCAGGAGCACACCGCGATGCTGAGCAGCCCGGACGCCGCTCCCGAGGAGCAGATGGCTGCCATGACCGCGCTCGCGGAATGCGTCCGCGAACTGGTGGTGGCCAAGCGCGCCCACCCCACCGACGACCTGCTCAGCGATCTGACCACCAGTGACCTGACCGATGACGAACTCGCCGGCATCGGCGGCTTCCTGCTGGCCGCCGGTCTCGACACCACCGCGAACATGCTCGCGCTCGGCACCTTCGCCCTGCTGAGCCACCCCGCGCAGGCCGCCGCCCTGCGCGGCGACCCCGGCCTCGCCGACCAGGCGGTCGAGGAGCTGCTGCGCTATCTGACCATCACCCACACCGGGCTGCGGGCGGCCCTGGAGGACGTCGAGCTGGACGGGCAGCTGATCAAGGCCGGCGATACCGTCGCCGTCTCGGTGCAGGCCGCCAACCGCGACCCGCTGAAGTTCCCCGACCCCGACACCCTCGATCTGCGGCGGAAGGCGACCGGCCATCTGGCCTTCGGCCACGGCGCCCACCAGTGCCTGGGCCAGCAGCTGGCCCGGGTCGAGATGCGGGTCGCCTTCCCGGCGCTGTTCCGCCGCTTCCCGACGCTGCGGCTGGCCGTCCCGCCCGAGGACGTACCGCTGCGCGACGCCATGAACATCTACGGGGTGCACCGGCTCCCCGTCACCTGGGACAAGGAGTAGCCCGATGCAGCTGAGCATCGACCGCGACCGCTGTATCGGCGCCGGGATGTGTGCCCTGACCGCCCCCGAGGTGTTCGACCAGGACGACGAGGACGGGCTGGTCCTGCTCCGCACCGCCGCGCCCCCGCCCGGGCTGCACGCCACGGCCCGGCTGGCCGCCGGACTCTGCCCGGCCGCCGCCCTCACCGTCATCGAGCAGGGCGGAGCGGGCAGTTCGCCCCCGGACACGCCCTAGCCCGGCACCGCCCCCCGTGCCGCCGCTCCCTGCCGGGCGGGGAACCCGACCGCCCTCCCGCACGTCTTCCGGCGTGTTGGCGTGATCGGTCCCTGGAGGAACCCGGTGGAACACAGGATGTTGGGGCAGCGGTACGAGCTGGTGGAGCAGCTCGGGCACGGCGGCATGGGGACGGTGTACCGGGCCGTCGACCACCGGCTGCGCCGTACCGTCGCCGTCAAGACCCTCTCCGCCGAGCTGGCGATGCAGCCCGAATTCCTCACCCGCTTCCAGCGGGAGGCGCATGCCGCGGCCGCGCTCAACCACCCCGGTGTGGCCACCGTCCATGACGTCGGTGAGGACGCCGGCGGCGGTGCGGCCGAGCCCTATCTGGTCATGGAATATGTGGCGGGCCGGACCCTCAGCCAGGTGCTGAGGGACGGCCCGCTGTCGGTGGCGCAGGCCGTCGACGTCACGGGACAGGTGCTGGCGGCGCTGGACCACAGCCACCGGCACGCCATCGTGCACCGGGACATCAAGCCCGCGAACGTCATGCTCACGGCGTCCGGCGCGGTCAAGGTCGTCGACTTCGGTATCGCCAAGGCGCTGAGCGAGGTGGCCACCCGGCTGACCGGGACCGGCGTGGCGGTCGGCACCCCCGCCTATCTCGCCCCCGAGCAGATCAACGGCGGCGAGACCGACCACCGCACCGATCTGTACGCCGTGGGCTGTCTGCTGTACGAGCTGCTGACGGGGCGTCCCCCGTACACCGGGGACTCACCGTTCTCCGTCATGCATCAGCATCTGGCCGCGGAGCCGGTGCCGCCCTCGCAGCTCCGCCCGGAACTCCCGCCCGCCGTGGACGCCGTGATCGCCAGAGCCCTGCACAAGCGCCGGGAGGACCGCTTCGCGGATGCCGCCGCGATGCAGGCGGCGCTCGCCGCGGCACCCCACTCCGCACCGGCTCCCCAACTCCCCACCCCCACCGCGCTCGATCCCGCGGCCGCGGGCCCCGCCCCGGCGGCGGCCCCGCCCGCGCCCGCCGCGAGCGCACCGGCGCCGCGGTCCGCCCGCCGGAAGCCGGCCCGGGTGGCGTTCCGGCCGACGGCCGAAGGCGCGGTCGCACTGCTCGGCTGCTTCCTGTCCCTGGTGATATCCCGGACCGACATGATCGAGGTCGGTCAGTTCACCCGGGTCGCGCTGCTCGCCGGCGTCGCGGGAGCGGTGCTGCTGCTGTGGTCGGCCCGGCTCGCCTGCGCGGTGGCCTGGGGCCCGGTGGCGGAGGCCGTGGCCGTGTGGTCCGAGCTGGCGCGCGCCAACATCGGCTGGGAAACCAGCTACGTCATCATCGCCCTGGTCCTGGGGGTCGTCTCCGCGCTGTGCCTCGCCGCCGGATACAAGGACGAGCGCACGGGCGGCTTCGCGCTCGTCGCCTTCTGGTTCACGTCCCTGGCATCCGTCTGGTTCTTCCTCGACGACCTCCGCAAGATCGGCGTCTTCTACGTCCTCCTGCTGGCCGTCACGCTCGCCATCGGCACCCAGGTCCTCAAGTCCCGCACCCGGACGTCGCCGTCCGGCGGCACTGCCGGGCCCTCCGCGGCGGAGAGGGCCGGGGGCGCCGTACCCCCGGCCGCCGCCGCACGGCCCTCCGGCGGGCGCGGGCGGTAGCCGGCTGGGTAGCCGGGCCCCACCCAAGACACCAACAACGCCGGTATCAGCCGACGCACACCACACCCAGCAGACACACATGCGTCGGCGAGGACTGCCCCGCCTCCGGTGCGGTCGGTGTGTCCGGTGTGGTCGGTGAGGTGTGTGCCGGCGAGGTGTCCGAGCCGGAGCTTCCGGAGCCTCCGGGGGCAGCGGGGGCGCTGGTCGCGGCATCGGTGTGCGCGGGGTGTGCCGCCCGGTCCGGTGTGGACGCGGTGGGCTCGCTCGCGCGGGGCGGCGCGGCGGTGTGGGACGGGGTGTCGGACTGCGGCTGCCGGGCCGTCGTGGCGGGCGGCGGCGTGGACGCGGTGGGGCGCGCATGCCGGCCGGCCGGGAGGGACGGGCGGGCGCCGGGGTGCCGGGAAGCTTCGCTGTCCGCCCGGTCCGTCGACGAGGCGGCGGGCTCGGTCCGGGGCGTGGACACGCGCTCCGGCTCCGGCATCGAGGCCGCGTGGGTGCCGTTGGTGCCGGGCTTGTTCTGCAGCATGCTGACGGTCAGACCGCCGCCGACGAGGGCAAAGGCCGTGGCGGCCGCGGCCCGGCGCCGGTGCTTCTTCCACCGGGCCAGCTGGCGGCGCCGGGCCGCCCGGCCCTGCCCGGTGGACGCGGGGACCTCGGCATCGCCGGGCGCACCGTCCTCCGGGGCGGCTGCGGTGCCGGCGGTGCCGGCCCCATCCGCCGGCGCGGCGTCGAAGGCGCCGCCGAACGGCGCAGTCTCGGAGGCACTGCCGAACGGCGTGGTCTCGGAGGCACCGCCGCCGAACGGACCGGCATCGGCGTACCGGCCCGGGCCGGGCTCCGGGGCGGGGGCTTCCTCCGGCTGCCAGGACTCCCAGGTCGCGGCGGCGGCCATCGCGCTCCGCCGGCGGTGGGAGGGCGGGGCTATGTCCGGGGCGTAATCGCCGCATCCTGGACATACGAGTGCCCCGTTGAGACTCCGGCGGCACGACGAGCAGTAGTCCATCTTCGATCTTTCTGTGCTGGCTGCGCCGCCAGGGACGCCGGCGACCTGATCAAGCTGATCCAGTTCGCACGCGGGATCGAGCGGGCAGTAACGCTAACGACACCCGTCGAGGGCGACGCGTACGACGTGTGACGCTTCCGTGCAGATTTCCCGACGGCCCCTCCCGCACTCCGGACATGTCACGACGCGCACCGGGCGGAGAATCGAATCAAGGTCTAATCAAGTTTGACTAATCCCGCCCGAGGGCATACCTTTCCCGAGTAGACAAATTTGACGACTGATGACTGGCGCCTGATGGCCGATGAGTGCCTACGTGTCCGTGGGTCATGTGACGGCTGATGCGTCGAAGAGACCCGTGAGGAGCCTGTGTGACCTTCCTGCCGGATACCGGTTACATCCCGACCGCTGAGGACCGCGCGAGCCTGGACGCCTGGTTCGCGGAGTACGACGCACAGAGCGCGAAGCGCGATGTCCAGAGCATGGCCGACCTGGCGATGTTCCCCCTCAACCTCGTGAGCGACGACGCGGCCGGCAACGGTCGTGCGGCGCAGTGGGACCGCGAGCGGTACATCGCGACGATGACGCAGGTGATGGGGGACGGCGGCGAGGGCATCACTTTCGAGTCCACGCGGACGCCGGTCTTTCTCTCGCCCGCCCTGGCCGTGGTCTTCTCGGACTCGACCATGACGATGGACGGTCAGAGCAGGCAGCTGCGTTACGCCGACATCCTGGTCAGGCGGGACGGCACATGGGCGTTCCAGACCATGATCCAGGGCGGCTGGGGCGACAACCTGTAGCTCCGCAGTCGATACGGCACCGCCGGAGCGGGAGTCGTGGGCGCCACGGGCTGATGCTCACCGTTGCCTGCCGCGCTGCCGATGCCCTGAGCGACGGCCGGGGCTCAGCGCGGGCTGTCGTCCGAGGTGGCTGCGGCGCGGCGGAATTCGGCGTTGATGCGCTGGGCTTCTTCGAGCTGGTCCTCAAGGATGACGATGCGGCAAGCCGCCTCGATCGGGGTGCCCTGGTCGACGAGTTCCCGGGCACGGGCGGCGATGCGCAGCTGGTACCGGGAGTAGCGGCGGTGCCCGCCCTCGGAGCGGAGCGGGGTGATCAGGCGGGCCTCTCCGATGGCACGGAGGAAGCCGGGGGTCGTGCCGAGCAATTCGGCGGCCCGGCCCATGGTGTAGGCGGGGTAGTCATCGTCGTCCAGTCGGCTGCCGAGCGAATCATCCGCTGTCATCTGCACCTCTTCTTGGGAGCGCGTCGAGGGGCCTTGGTGCCGTACGGCACCAAGGCCCCGAAGGAAATTCAACACCATCTGTCGGCCCTAGTGCTGCGCCGACCTTCTGTTTCCGCGGCCTCGCCCCGGCGAGGGGCGTGGGTGCGGGGATCGCTGCTGCCTGACCGTGGACCACCTGCCAATCCGGGGTCGTGCGATACCCGGGGGGAGTACTCCTCGCCCGGGCGATCCTGATGGCGTCTGCTTCCTCCGTTCTTCGTCTGTATCGGTCACTTGCCGGGCCGCAGCCGTGTGTGCTGCGGGTGCTGCCGGTGGCGGCCCCTGAACACCGCGGGCCACCCGGTGCGGCCGTCAGTCCCGTCGCCGTCCTGCGACCACCCTGGCTTCGGAACTCCACCGCCGCACCGGCCTGGCTGAACCGCTTCCCGGCCATACCTCCGCCGGGCGTTCAACCTTGGCTACGAGAAAAACCGTAACCACGTGAGAGTCCAATGTCTACTCTGACGAGAGTAGATTTTCGTGTCTTTGGCGCGGAGGCAATCCACGTCGAACGGGGTAGGCGTCCGGAGCCGGCGGAGAGCCGGACAGGGGGGTGCAGAGCATCGCGGAAGCGGCGGCCGGCCTCGTTGCGTCGCCGCCCGAGCCCGAGCCCGAGCCCGAGCCCGTCCCCGCCCGAGCCGCTCCGTGGCGCAGTGCCGGAGGTCAGAGCGCGTCGGGCCGGGCCAGTCCGGTCCGGTAGGCGATGACCACGAGTTGGGCGCGGTCCCGGGCGCCCAGCTTGGTCATCGCGCGGTTCGCATGGGTCTTGGCGGTGAGCGGGGTGACGAAGAGGCGCTCGGCGATCTCGTCGTTGGACAGGCCGGCGGCGACCAGGGCGACCACCTCGCGCTCCCGCGGGGTGAGCGCGGCCAGTTGCGGTGACGGCGTCCGGCCGGGTGGTGCGGGCTGGGCCAGGAAGCGCGCGATCAGCGACTTGGTCGCGGTCGGCGAGAGCAGGGAGTCGCCGGCGGCGACCACCCGGATCGCATCGAGCAGTTCGTCCGGGTTGATGCCCTTGCCGAGGAAACCGCTCGCCCCGGCGCGGAGCGCCTCCGCGACGTACTCGTCGTTCTCGAAGGTGGTCAGCACCAGCACCCGTACGCCGGCGAGGTCCTCGTCCTCGCTGATCATCCTGGTCGCGGCGAGGCCGTCGAGGTCGGGCATCCGGATGTCCATCAGCACCAGGTCGGCGCGGTGGCTGCGGGTCAGTGCGACGGCTTCGCGGCCCGTGGCGGCCTCCGCGACGACCTCCATGTCAGGGGCGGAGTCGACGAGCATCCGGAAGGTGCCGCGCAGGAGTGCCTGATCGTCGGCGAGCAGCACACGGATGGTCATGGCCGGCCCTTTCGACCGGCGTGCAGCGGCAGTTCGGCCTCGATACGGAAGCCCCCTTCGGGGCGTGGTCCGGCAGCGAGGGTACCTCCGGCGGACCTGGCGCGCTCCCGCATACCGATCATGCCGTGGCCGGTGCCGGCCTCCTGGGTTCCTTCGAGACCCGTGGCGCCAGGGCCGGTACCGCGGCCGCTGCCCCCGGTACCGCGGCCGTCGTCCTCGACGGTGAGCCGCAGGACGTCGGTGCGGAAGTCCAGGCGGACCCCCGCCGAGGCCGGGCCGGCGTGCTTGTGCGTATTGGTCAGGGCCTCCTGGATGATCCGGTAGGCCGTCAGATCGGCGATCGGTGACAGCTCGCCCGGTGGCCCGGTGCGCTCCAGCGTGACGTCGAGGCCGGAGTGGCGGAAGGAGTCCAGCAGAGCGTCGAGACCGGCGAGTCCGGGTGCCGGTTCGCGGGGCTCGTCCGGATCCTCGCCGTACCGGAGCAGTCCTACGGTGGCCCGCAGTTCGTCCAGCGCTCCCCGGCTGGTGTCCCGGATCCGTTCGAGCGCCTGGTAGGCGTGCTCGGGGTCGGTGCCCATGAGGTGGTGGGCCACGCCCGCCTGGGCGTTGACCAGGGTGATGTGGTGGGCCACGACATCGTGCAGCTCCCGGGCGATCCGGAGGCGCTCCGCGATGACCCGGCGGCGGGCTTCTTCCTCCTTGGTGCGCTCGGCCCGCTCGGCCCGCTCCACGGCGGCGGCGAGCACCTCGCGGCGGCTGCGGACGGCGTCGCCGATGGCCACCGCCATGAGCGTCCAGGCAATCAGGGCAAGGGACGACGGGAGCTTGTCCGCCAGGGCGAGGGACTCCGGGCGGGCAAGGGACTGCGGCAGCTGTAGCGCACCCGGGGGGAAGACCAGCGACGCGGTGATGAGCACGACGGCCGCGAGGGTGCCCACGCGCCAGGCCCGGCGCCGGCCGGTGCGGATCGCCACCGTATAGAGAGCGACGGCCGTGGCGGCGGGCGTCGGCCTGGCGAGCGGGAGCAGGGCGGACTGCACCAGAAGCATGGACACGGTCACCGCGACCACGGTGACCGGCCAGCGGTTCCGGGCGATCAGGGGCACACAGGAGACCGCGAGGGCAACGACGGACCAGCCGACCGGAGCCCGGTCGATGTAGGCGAAGGCGACGGCCAGCGGGGAGGCCAGGAGGAAGCAGGCCAGCGCGACGGTCAGGTCGACCACGAGTGGCCGGGTCGCCCGCTGCCACGCGCTGAACCGGTCAATCATCTGCACTCTCCCACGGTACGCAGCCCCGGCCGGGCCGACAGCGGCGTCGGCCCGGCCCTGCGGTGCACACGGCTTCATCGAACGAGGTGGACCGTGCGGCCCGGCTCTTCGTGCGGCGGGCGGCTCACCTCGCGGACGGCGGGGTCGTGCCCGCGGCCAGGCGGACGGGCGGGTGTGCGGGGCGGATCACGGATGGCTCCTTGCTACGGGCTACGGGTTAGGGGGCGACGGGCTATGGGGCTACGGGGAGGTACGGGCCGGCCGGTGCGGCCTTTTGGGGGCCGTCACCGGCCGGCGGTGCCGGTCGGGGAGGGGCTGACCGGGGGGGGAGTGGTGCCCCGCCAGGACGTACGTCAGGCGGCGACGCTCACGGCGAGCTGACTGCGGTAGGCGCGCAGGGCCCGTGCGTTGTTCCAGCCGAGCGCGCCCACCACACGGCCGTCCACCTTGTAGAGCGCGACGAACCGGTGTGCCTCCGGATCCCCGTCGACGACGTCGACGGTCGCGTCGGAAGGGCACCAGCCGCAGGTTTGGATCTTGGTGTAGTAGAGGTCGGTCCAGCCGAACGGGACCGGTGTGTAGGGGACTGCCTGTTCCGGGCCGGACAGCAGGTTCCGGGCGGCGGTGATGGCCTGTTGGGTGGCGTTGGTGCGCTGTTCGAGGCGGACCCGGCCACCGGCGGCGGGATGGGGCCAGTTGGCGACGTCTCCTGCCGCGTACACCCGCGGCGCGGCCTGGCAGGTGCGGTCGCAGAGCACTCCGTCACCCAGCGGGATCCCGGAGCCGGCCAGCCATTCGGTGGCCGGCACCGAGCCGATCGCGACCACGACGACATCGGCGGGCAGCCGGGTGCCGTCGTCGAGTGTCACCGCGGTGACCCGCCCGTCCTCGCCGCTCATGCCGGTGACATGGCGGCCCATGCACAGACGGACACCGTGGTCGCGGTGCATGTCGGCCACCAAACCGCCCACGAAGGTGCCGACCTGCCGGGCCAGCGGAGTGGCTTCGACATCGACGAGGGTGACGTCCAGGCCGAGGCCGCGTGTGGTGGCGGCGATCTCGCTGCCGAGGAATCCGGCACCGATCACCACGACGCGGGGTCCGGCCTGCAACTGGGCGCGCAGCGTGAGGGTTTCGTCGAGGGTGCGGAGCACATGGACGCCGGCCAGGTCATGGCCGAAGGGCAGGTGACGGGGGCGCAGTCCGGTGGCGATGATCAGGCCGTCGTAGCCCAGCCGGTCCCCGTCGGCCAGGGTGACGACACGTTCCGCCGTGTCCAGGCCGGTTGCCCGGCAGCCCAGTCTCAGGTCCATGCGCAGCTGCTGGAGGTCGACTTCCCGGCGCAGGGCGGACCGGTGCGGTTCCCAGTCGCCGGCCAGCACCTGCTTGGACAGCGGTGGCCGGTCGTACGGGATCCGCAGTTCGTCGCCGACCAGGGACAGCGTCCCGGTGAAGCCCTCGCGCCGGAGGGTGTCGGCCGCGGTGAGGCCCGCGGCCGACGCGCCCACCAGGACGATGTGGTCCATGGCGGGCACTACTCCACCACCTCGATCGCCAGTGCCGGGCAGCGGGCGGCGGCGTCCATGACCTGGGGCAGCAACGCGTGCGGCGGGTCGGCGTCGAGGAGGACGACGATGCCGTCCTCGTCCCGCTGGTCGAAGACGTCAGCGGCGGCCAGCACGCAGGTGCCCGCGCCGACGCATTTGCCCTCATCGATGAGGATCTTCATGGGGTTCTCCGTGCGGTGTGCGGTGTGCGGTGTGTGGTGTGTGGTGTGTGGTGTGGGGTGTGACGATGCGCGGGGGGTGTGCAGGTCTCACCAGGTCACGGGCAGTTCGTGGACGCCGTAGACGAGCATGTCGTCGCGCATCGGCACCTCTTCCACCGGAACCGCCAGCCGCAGCGTCGGGAACCGGTCCAGGAGCGCGGACAGCGCTGCCTTCATCTCCGCCCGGGCCAGCTGCTGGCCGAGGCACTGGTGGATGCCGTGGCCGAACGCCAGGTGCGCGCTGTGCGACCGGCCCACGTCCAGCGCCTCCAGGTCGTCGGCGAGGTGTTCCGCATCCCGGTTCCCGGAGGCCAGGGAGGCGACCACCATGCTGCCTTCCTTGATCTGCTGCCCGTGCAGTTCCACGTCCTCCAGCGCCGTACGGCGCACCCCGAACTGAACGACCGTCAGGTAGCGCAGCAGCTCCTCGACCGCGCCGTCCATCAGGGAGGGGTCGGCGCGCAGCGCTGCCAGCTGCTCGGGGTTCTGCAGCAGGCACATGGTGCCCAGCGCGATCATGTTCGCGGTCGTCTCGTGCCCGGCTATCAGCAGCAACACCCCCACGCCGGCCAGTTCTTCGTCGGTCAGCTCCCCGGACTGCACCAGCTCGCTGAGGATGTCGTCGGTGGGGTTGTCCCGCTTGGAGAGGACCAGTTGGTGGATGAACCCGCGCATCGCGGCCTGCGCCTGCTGGAATTCCTCGGGGCTGGAATTCAGCCGGACGATCGTGGCCGAGTTCCGCTGGAACTCCTCACGGTCGGCGTAGGGCACCCCGAGCAGCTCGCAAATCACCAGCGAGGGAACCGGCAGCGCGAAGGCCTGGACGAGGTCGACCGGGCCCTCCGCCGCGGCCATCGCGTCCAGCTGCTCGGCGACGATCTTCTCCACCGCCGGCGCCAGCTGCCGCATCCGTCGCACGGTGAACTGACCGGTGAGCAGCCGCCGGAACCGGGTGTGCTCCGGGGCGTCCATCATGATGAACAGCCCGGGCGGCGGGGGCGGTGCGTCCTCCATACCGCCGCCGCCGGGCCGCAGGACGATGCGCTTCGCGCTGAACCGCGGGTCGCTGAGGACCGTCCGCACGTCGTCGTACCGGGTGACCAGCCAGCCGACGGCACCGTCCGGGAAGGTCACCGGCGCGACCGGCTCCTGCTCACGCAGCGTCCGGTACTCCTCCGGCGGGTCGAAGGGGCAGCTCCGCACAGTGGGCTGGGTTTTGAGGGGCGGGGTGTTCGTCACGGAAGGGTCCTTTCCAGAGGGAGGGATGTCTCGGGGGTCGTGCGGTAGTTGGTGGCGCAGGAGTGGCCGCCGAGGGCGCGGCGGTAGATGCGCCAGCCCAGCAGCGTGCTGAGCGCGAGGACGGGGGGCCCGAAGGCGTCGGCCGTGCCGAGGGCGACCACCTGGCCGGACAGGTACAGCGACAGCTGGATCGTCAGCATCACCGCACTTGAGGCGAGGATCAGCAGGTTGCCCTTGATGTACGCCCGTCGCCGTACGGGGCACCGGTGCCAGCCGGGCCCCTCCTTCGTGATCAGCGCCACCGCCACGCCCATCAGCGGTCGTCGGATCAGCAACATCACGGCGTTGGCCACGACGACCACGCTGTGCATCACCAGGTTGGGCAGGAAGAAGTTGCTGGCGTCTCCGGTCTTCGCGGCCAGCGTCCCCTGGACGCACACGAGACCGAGGACGGCGAGCGCGCGCCACACCGATTCCCCGCGCACCACCCGGTAGACGCAGACGCCGGCGGCTGCCGCCAGGGCGAGCGCCAGCGCGATGGTGAGCTGATGAGTGAAGGCGAAGCTCACGGTGAATCCGAAGATGGGCGCGATATCGATCACTGCCGCGCGCAGCCGGCTGCGAAGGACGGCCTGGGCCGCCTCCTCGCCGTCGGCCATATGGTGTGCTGTTGGGTCCACGACTGCTCCAGGCTCCTCGACAGACGGTGGGCGTCTCGTCGCTTGCGACCTGGTTCACGATGCCGTTGCCCCCCCGCGCCCGTCGTCGTGCGCCCGCAGACACTTGACCTGCCGCAATCGCAGTACGACGGCGCAGCGCCTACCACGGGCGCAGACGCCGGCGCGGTCGGCGGGAGGTGGATCGAGCGCGCCACCGGGACGTGGCCCGACACCCCGCCGCGGGGCCCGGAGGGGCGGGGCGAAGAACAAGGCCACGAAGAAGGCCCAGGTCTCGGACCTGGGCCTCAACTGTGGAGCGTATGGCGGGAGTCGAACCCGCGGGTGGGGGTCTTTGCCCCCTTGCGGTGCCGTCAGCCGCGTCCGGTGAACTGCTGCCCGACGCCGAGCCCGCGCAGGCTGGCGAGGACCTGGGGGTCCTGGGCGTCCAGCCAGTCGCACAGCTGCCGGAAGGAGACCATCCGGACGTCCTTGTGCTTCTCGTCGGCGATGTGCTTGATCGCCTCCTCGACGGCGTCCATGTAGATGCCGCCGTTCCACTGCTCGAAGTGGTTGCCGACGAACAACGGGGCCCGGTTCGTCTCGTACGCCCGCTGGAAGCCGGCGATGTACGCGTCGGCGGCCTGCTTGCGCCATCGCGGGTAGTTGGCCGGCGGACCCTTGGTGGAGTTCCTCGACTGGTTGTACAGCATGTTGTAGTCCATCGAGAGGACCCCGGAGGGGAGGTTGCCGAACGGGATCGACTGGAGCGGGAAGTCCCAGATGCCCTGCTTCTTGGTGGGCCAGACCTGGAGGCCGCCGGGCGAGCTGGCGTCATAGCGCCAGCCGCGCTTGCGCGCCGTCGGCAGCAGGTTCTCCTGGCCGAGCAGGCACGGCGTACGGGCGCCGACCAGCTCCTTGCTGTAATCGAAGGGCAGCGGTTCGAGGTCGGTGAAGCCGGTGTTCGTGCGCCACTTGGTGACGAAGTCCATGGCCTGCTCGATCTCGGAGTCCCACTGGGCGGGGGTCCAGTTGGCGACCGAGCCGGTGCCGCCGCAGAAGTGGCCGTTGAAGTGGGTGCCTATCTCGTGGCCTTCCAGCCAGGCCGCGCGCAGGTTCTTCAGCGTCTCCTTGATGTGGTCATCGGTGAGGTAGTCGATGTCGGCGGCGCCGACGGGGTTGTTCGGCGGCCGGTACAGGCGCTTCTTCGACTCCGGCAGCAGATACAGCCCGGAGAGGAAGAAGGTCATCGAGGCGTTGTGGTCACGGGCGAGTTTGCGGAACCGCGGGAAGAGGCCATTACCCACCTCGGCCGCCCCGTCCCAGGAGAAGACCACGAACTGCGGTGGCTTCTGGCCCGGCTTCAGCTTCTCCGGCGCGGGCGGCTGGTTGGGCTGCTTTCCGGTGTACGCGGTCGAGCCGTCGCCGATCGGCTTTCCCTTCGCCGTCTTTCCCGGCTCGGTCCCGACCTTGCCGGAGTCCGACGACCCGGGGAGGGAGCAGCCGGCGACGGAGAGCGCGGCGGCCGCTCCTATCCCGAGTCCACATATGCCCCGACGGCTGAATTCACGCATTACGGTGCCCATCGCATTCGTTCGAAGTTCTGGTGTGGGGAGGACGACCGGAGAAGTGGGACGCCCATAAGGAAGGTGGGGAGGCGGATGCGGGTCAACTTCGAAAAGGCGAAGGCCGCGATTCCTGTGTCCGGCGCCCCGCAGCCGCGTCGTGGTCCGGCGTCATTTTCTGCATGTCGTGCTCCCCCGTTCGATGGGCGGGGCAGAAGGCTGAAGGCCTCAGCAGCCCTCATCCCATGCCCTTGGACGCACATGACTCTCACGGAGATCGCTAGTGCACCGGTAACGCCTCACTAACAGCCGTTGTGAGTACCGGCCCTGCGGTGTGGACGCAGCGCGGAGGAATGGCGGGGAGGGGAGGGGCGGGGCCGCTCGGGCCGGTCCAAGGACGGATACCCGAGCCGCGCATCCGGTCCGGGCGACTCGCTCCCAACTCGGTACCGGAGAATGCTTATTCGCGATCACGCCGTGACGAGTCCCCTCGGGCCCTCGCCGCCCCCGTACCACCAAAGGAACGCCGGATGAGCATATGGACCAGCAGGCTGGATGCCGCGGGTATTCACGACCCGCGGATGCGCGACGACTTCACCCGGCAGCGCGCGGTGGTGGCCCGTTACAAGCGCGCGGCCTACGCCGCGGTCCTTCTCCTTCTGCCGCGCCCCCTGGCTCCCCATGTGATCGCCGCCGTCGCCTTCATGCACCACACCGACAACCTCCTCGACCAGGGGCCGCTGCCCCAGCGCGCCGCCGCCTATGCGGCATGGGAGAAGGAGGTGAACCAGGCGCTGGCCACCGGCACCAGCGACCACCCCGTGATCCGGCCGCTCCTGCACACCGGGGCCTGTCACCCCCGCCTTCTCGTCCATGCCAAGGACTTTCTCCGCACCGCGACCACCGAACTCGAATTCACCGGCTTCGGCACGGAGTCGGATTACCAGCGCTATCTCGACGAGTACTCACTGCCCGCTTTCCTGCTGGTTGCCGGTCTGCTCGTGCCCGGTGACGAACCTGCCGGCTACCGCGCGGCCTGCCGCACCTACATAGACGGCAGCCAGCGCCTCGACTTCGTCAATGATCTCGCCGAAGATCTGTCCGACGGCAGGCTGACCATCCCTGAGGACGCCTTGCTGAGCCACGGCGTGACCCGTGCCGGCCTCGTACAGGCCCAGGACACCCCCGGAGCCCGCGCGCTGCTGCGGCACCTCCTCCAACAGGCCCGTGCTGCCCTGGCCGCCAGTCACTGTGTGACCGGGTTCCTGCCTCCCGCCAACCGTCCTTTCGTCCGGGCGCTGATAGCCCTGGAAGAGGCCACCACCGACGCGGCCGAGGCCAAGGGACCGGGCCTGCTGACCGCCCCCGCACGCCCCGCCGTCTCCGCGATGCTGAAGATCCTCCTGCGCGAATACCGCCACACGCGCCGCCTGCGCCGCTCCGGTCGCGTCCGCTCGCCCCGGCCCGAATGAAGGAGGCGGGGGCCGCGGGGCTGCGCTCCGCCTGAATCACGGCCGGCTCGTGTCCGGCCGTGCGGAGTTGCGGCGCCTGGGGCACGGCGTGACGCTGGGTGGAGCCGGAGGGTGGAGGCGCCGGAGGCGTACGCCGGGAAGGACGGAAGCCGTGACCGACCCTGTACAGATCCTGTGGACACCTGCCGGGACCGCCATGCCGTCGCTGGGCTCGCGTGCCCTGGTCGAGGTACACGACGGGGACACTCCGTACGTCAAGATGCCGGTCCGCATGCTGTCCGTCGACACTCCGGAAACGACGGCGGATACGGCCGAGCAGGCCGAGAACGTCGACAAGGAGTTCAAGCAACTGGCCGCCTGGATACGGGAGGGCATCGCGCCCATCTCCGATGACCTCGCCGCGTTCCTGTTGCCGAAGATCGAGACGGGGAAAGCGGGCAGTCTGCAGTTCGGCCAGGGCACGGCGGCGGCTGCGTTCAACACGGAGAACATCAAGAAGAGGCTGGCCGAGGGCAGGAAACCCGGCAAGGAACGCAGCATCTTCATCCGCACCGCCGACGACCACTTCGACGACAACAACCGCCTGCTCGCCTACATCGCGCCGAACTACTCGAAGAAGGAACTGGCTACTCTGCCGAGGGAGAAGAGACCGACCTTCAACCTCGATCTCATCACCGAAGGATGGGCGGCACCCTTCGTCATCTACCCCTCCATCCCCGGCGAGCTCGACCTTCCCCTCCTCCTCAAGGCCGCCGACAAGGCGGTCAAGGGCAAGAAGGGAATCTGGAAGGACCCCAAAACCCTGCTCGCCTACGAGTACCGGGCCCTCGAGAAGCTTCACGACGTCACGAAGAAGAAGGCCGAGGGGCAGGAGTGGAAGCCCGGCGAGGCGTTCTCCTGGCGGACGAGGTACTGCGTGGACATGCGCGATCGCGAACTGCACGGTCCGGAGGACTACTTCCGGGTCCCGCCGGTCTACCGGCTGTTTCTCTGGCCGCAGGACGTGAAAGACGCCATCGGCCGGCTCAATCTGACCCCGTCGCCAAGGCTCGCAGGAGGGGGCGGCGGCGCACGCTGAGATCTCCAGCCTCCAGACGACGAAGCAGCCCCAGGTCACCGGCCTGGGGCTTTCGCATGGAACGGGTGACGGAGTCGAACCCGCACTCCCGGCATTCCCTAGTGACGCAGCTCACGAACTGACCAAATGACGAATCTGGTCAGTTCGTGGTTCTCTGGAGCCATGGACATCACGAACGACAGTGGCCGCCGGGCTCTGGTGGTCGGACTCGGCATCAGTGGAATCGCGACGGCCCTGCGGCTACGGCAGATCGGCTGGACCCCGGTCATCGTCGAGAAGGCGGCCTCGCGGCGGTCCGGCGGATACTTCATCGCGCTGTTCGGGGCGGGCCGCGCCGCCGCACAGCGCCTGGGCATCATGGACGGCCTGAGCGACCGCACCCCCCGCGACGGCGCGAACTTCAGCATCGACCGCATCGGAAACCGGCGGCTGGGCCTCGGCTACGCGGACCTGCCGGGAAAGCCGTGGATGATGCTGCGCGGCGACATCGAAGAGGCGGGCTTCGACAAGCTGCCCGCGGACGTCGACATCCGCTACGCGACCGTGCCGACCCACCTCAAGCAGGACGCCGAGGGCGTGGACGTCACGCTGGCCAACACGGTGGACGGCACCTCGGTGACCGAACGGTTCGACCTGGTCGTGGGCGCGGACGGGCTCCGCTCCACCGTGCGGAAGCTGGCGTTCGGGCCGCACGAGAAGTTTCTCCGCCGGTTGAACTACATCGTGGCCGCCTACCAGCTTCGCGGTCCGGTCAGCGATGTCGCCTCGGATGACGGGGCCATCCTGCTGGAACCCGACCGGTCGATGTGGATCTTTCCCTTTGCCGACCATCCTCCGACGGTGCTGCTGAGCTACCGGGCCGACGACGTGGACGCCGAGTTCAGCGGGTCGCCCGTCGAGCGGGTGCGCGCGGCGTTCGGCCGCGGGCCGACCGGGCGCGCGCTGGGTGAGGCGCTCGACGCGCTGGAGTCCGCCGACGACCTGCTCTTCGACTCGGTGGAACAAGTGCACATGGACCGCTGGCACCGCGGCCGGGTGGTGCTCGTCGGCGACTCGGCGTGGTGCGTGACGCTGTACGCCGGAATGGGCGCCTCGGCCGGACTGGCCGGAGCGGACCTGCTCGGCACCATGCTGGACGGCCATCCCGACAACGTGGGCCGAGCCCTCGCCGAATGGGAGAAGGCGCTGCGGCCCTATGTGGAGCACTACCAGCAGAACGGGTCCCAGCAGCGCAAGTTCTTCGTCCCGACGAACCGTCTCCAGCTCACCGTCCGCAGGCTGATGACGAAGGGGATGCGGTCCCCGGTGACCTCGCGCGTGATCCGCGGGCTTCAGGCGAAGAGCAAGACCGCCCGCTTCAAGGAAATGGACATCGCCCGAGCATGATGGCGGGACCCGCGTCCGCGGGTCCCCTCCGCTCAGGCTAGGAAGTGACCATGGCAGCACTCGTCGAACAGGACTCCGCCAAGGCCGCCCGGATTCTCACCGTCGCACAGGAGCTGGTGCTCAAGCGGGGGGTCAAGGGCGTGACCGTGGCGGAGATCGCGGAAAAGGCACACGTCGGCAAAGGCACCGTGTACCTGTACTGGGGCACCAAGGAAGACCTGCTGGTCGGGCTGTTCGCCAGGGAGTTCCTGGCCGTCGTGGAGGGCTCCATCGACGCGCTGACCACGGACCCGGACGCCGCCCGGCCGCACCGGCTGTGTCCGCAGCTCATTCACAACGGCCTGGAGCGCCCGTTCGTCCGCGCACTGCAGACCGGCGACTCCGACCTGTTGGGCGTCCTGACCCAGCACCCGCGCAGCACCGAACTGCTCGGCACGCTGGGCCCGGCCGCACTCATGTACACGGTCCTGCCGGTGTGGCGTCAGCACCGGCTGGCCCGGACCGACTGGCCGCTGGAGGAACAGGCGTACGCGCTGCAAGCACTCATGGCGGGCTTCCTGGAGACCACCACCCGTGCACACACCCTGCGTGAGGTGACCGTCGACGCGCCCGACAAGGTCATCGCCGCCTCGGTGACCGCCTTGCTCGGCCCCGGAGAAGCCACCCCGGACGACGTCCGCGCAACCGCTGACGAAGGCCTGCGGCTGCTCCGCGAAAAGCGTGAACTCGTACTCGCCTCACTCGCCGGCGACCACGACACCGGCCAGGGGTAGGAGACCAGGGAGCCAGCTGATCGCTCCGCCGGAGCATCCCCGCGACCGCCCGCGTTCGCCTGTCCATACCGTCGTGTTGCCGCATGTTCCGGTGCACGGCGGCACATTCAGGGGCGCCCGGGCCCGGCGTCTCACGGGCTGTCAGAGTTTGGGTGCCCGTTGAACCACTTCCGGATCGGACACGTGGTCTCCAGTGACACATGTATGCCGCAACGTCCGGGGAGATTCATGACGCGCAGATGGTCGCTCATCACCGCGATCGCCGTACTGACCGTCGCGCTGGCCTTTGTCGTCACCCAACTGGTGCGCGGCCAGGGGTCCGGGGAGTCCGGGAAGGGGCAGGCCGGGGCGGAACCGGCCTCGCCGGGCGCGGGTGCCGAGTCGCTGCGCGGCGTCGGGTGGTGGCCCCTGCACCGGTCCGGCACCGCGAAGGAGGGTGAGCACGACGCCGTCGTCAGCGGCGGCACGCAGTGGACCGACGGTCCCGAGGGCGGCGCCCTGCGGCTGGACGGCACCAGCGGATTCGCGGACACCGGCTCCCGGATCGACACCGAGGGCAAGGACTACTCGGTCGCCGCACGGGTGCGGCTCACCCCCGAGGACCTGAACGGCGTCCACACCGCCCTGTCCCAGGACGGCGACGCGGTCAGTACGTTCTTCCTCCAGTACTCCGGCCAGGATGAGAACTTCGCGTTCAGTTTCCCCGGTGCCCGTACCGTCGCGGAGAAGACCGGGCAGCCGCAGACCGGCCGCTGGTACCACCTCACCGGTACGTACAGCCAGAAGGACCACCGGATGCGGATCTACGTGGACGGCCGGCTCGCGGGAAGCAGGGGGGCTTCCAGCAAGGTGAAGCCCACCGGCGCCGTGGTGGTCGGACGCGGCAAGTTCGGCGGGAAGGCGGCCGACCACTGGAAGGGCGACATCGCCGACGTGCACGTCTACGACCGGGAACTGACGCCCGGTGAGGTGAAGTCGCTTTCCTCCCGCGAACCGGACTGACGGCGGGCGTCGGTGTCCGCCACGGGGCATCGACCGACGGAACGAGGCGGTACGACGGCGGTACGACGGCGGTACCGGTGTGTGTTCACCGCCGTCGCGTGCCGTCGCGTGCCCGCTGCATGCCGCTGTGTGCCGCCGCATGCCGCCGGGCACGCCGCACGGGCGTAACGTCCGCTCGCGGTGGCGCCCGCCGGCTCTCCCGCAGCGGCTGAACCCGTCTCCCCACAGACGACCGGAGAGGAAACAGGCCTTTGTCGGCCAGCGCTTCGACCGAAGACCGCATACCCTGCCCCCACACCGCGGAAGCCGGCCCCGACGAGTTCCTCAGAGCCCTCTACCGGTTCCACGGCAGTGCGTTGCTGCAGTTCGCCGCACGGCGGCTGGAGGGTGACTGGCACCGCGCCGAGGACGCCCTCCAGGAGGTCGCGATCCGCGCCTGGCATCACGCCGGGGAGCTCGACCCGACCGCGGATTCGGCGCGGCCGTGGCTGTTCACCGTGCTGCGCAACCTCGTCATCGACGGCCACCGGGCCCGCCAGGCCAGACCACCGGAGACCGGCGACCCGGAGCTCGCCCACGTGCCGGTGTCCGACGACGTGGACCATCTGCTCACCTCCCAGGTGCTCTTCGAGGCATTGCGGGACCTGCGGCCGCCGCAGCGCGAGGTCCTGCTGCACGTGCATTACCTGGGGCGCAGCGTCAACCAGACGGCCAAGGTCCTCGGGGTGCCGCCGGGCACGGTCAAGTCGCGGACGTACTACGCCGCCCGCGCCCTGCGGGAGGCGCTGCGCAGCCGCGGGCTGCACTCGGTCCGCCGTGACCGCGACGCCGGATGAGACTCATGCGAAGCGCCCCGCGTGCCGGGTGATCTCCAGGCCGAGCGGTCCGGTGTCGAGCGATCCGCCCGCACCGGCCCGCCAGCGCCACCCCGTGGGCGCGTCGCCGAGCACCAGCAGTGCGTCGCCGCGCCGCAGGCCGTCCAACGCGCCCTCGCGCCGAGGGAGTTGTGAGGCGTCCACGACGAACAGATGCGGCGCCTCACCCTGGACGGCTATCCGGCTGCTGCCCTCGATCAGCCGGAAGATCTGGGTGACGTCGGACGATCCCGGCTCCGGCTCTCCCGGGTCCGCCGAAGCCGCCCTGGCGAACGCCTCCTCCAGGCTGGCCGCGGTGTGCAGACGCGAGGTCCGCGGCATGTCGTCGCCGACGAGCCCGTCGCCGGCCAGGGATCCCACCAGGGTGACCTCGGCGAGCGCCCCCACCGGGCCGGCGAGCGCCTCGGTGATGACGGCCCGCGCCAGGCTGCGCACCTCCTCGTCCGGGCCCGCCACGGAGACGGGACCCGCCGCCCGGGAGAGGTCGACCAGCACCCGGTCGGCGCCGTCCAGCCCCACCGTCACCGTCAGCGCGTACGGCAGGGCGGGTTCGCCCTCCGGACCGGGGCGGTGCAGGTCGTCGGGCGAGACCGTCCAGCGCTCGCCGTCCGCCTCGGCGGTCCAGGGCGCGGGGGCGGCCTCCTCCGCACCGGCCAGCAGCAGTCCGAGCCGCTCCTCGGAGTAGACGACGGCGTACAGGTCGGGCAGCGACCGGCCGGAGCGCAGGCATTCGCCCGTCAGCCGGCGCAGGCCCGCGTCGACCACGTCCAGCGCCTGGCGCCCCACGACGGCGGCCGAGGCGGCGACGGGCTTCGGCGGGCGGGGCCGCCGCTCGGTGACGACCAGCGCGGCCACCGCTCCGATCAGCGCCAGCCCCAGCACCACGGCCAGGACGTACCAGATCATCTTCTGACTCCTTGTCGGGGCGCCCCGGCGGCGGAGCCGGGACGGGCGGAAGCGGGGGCGGCGCCGCGGCGGAGTCGCGGCGCCGTGCACCCGAAGGCCACTACGGGGCGCGGCCGCGGACGGTTCACCGGTGTGGCCGTGAGCCGTCCGTGAGCCCCGCCCGCCATCGGCCCGTGCACCGTTCGTGAACCGTTCGCAGGCACGCTCCGTAGGTCCCGTCAGTGGCGCGGGAGCCGACGAGCACGGCTGCCGCGGGCCCCGCATTCACGCCGGCTGGAGGACGTTTCGTGTCGTTGATGTTGACCGTGGTCGAGGGGGACGGTGACGCGTTCGACGTCCACCTCGACGCCGACCCCGACACGCCCGTGGGCGCCGTCGCGGAGGCGCTGGCCGGGGCGGGTGGGGTCCACCGGCCCCCGGAGGGCCTCGGCCTGTACGCCGGCGACCGGCTGCTGCCCGCGGACCTGCGGCTGCGGGACGCGCAGCTGCGCCACGCGGCCATCGTGGGCCTGGGCCGCCCGGCGGGCACCTCGTCGGCCGAGCCGGACGGACTGGTGGAGGTCCGTGCGGTCGGCGGGAGCGGGGCGGGCGCGGTGCACCGGCTCGACATCGGCGAGTACCGGATCGGACTGGCACACGACGGGACCGCCCAGGTGCTGCGCGCCGTACCGGCCCGTCCGTTCGCCGTCCTGACGGTGGGCCCCCAAGGACGCTGCCGGGTGGCGCCCGACGCGTCCGCGCCGGACGGCGGCACCCTGCAACTGGACCGCGAGGACCTCGCCGGGGCCACCGCCTGGCCGGCCGGCGCACAGCTCCTCGTCGGCGGCTGCCTGCTCGAACTCGCCCTCCCGCAGCGGCCGGACGCGGCCGTGCAGCCGTCGGAGGACGGCACCGGCTGGGACTACAACCGGCCGCCGCGGCTGCGGCCGGCCGAGAACCGCACCCGCTTCACCCTGCCCTCCCCGCCCGCGGCGCCCGCCGCCCGGCCGCTCCCGTGGCTCGCCGCGGCCGCCCCGCTGGTGATGGCGGTGGCCGGGGCGACGATGCTCGGCCGCCCGACGATGCTGCTGTTCGGGCTGCTCTCGCCGGTCGTGATCGTCGGCAACTACCTGATGAGCCGGCGCAGCGGACGGCAGTCCCACTCCGGCGATGTCGCCGCGTACGAGGAGAAGAAGGCGCGCATCGAGGGCGACGCGGAGCAGGCCCTGGCGGCCGAGCGCACCGCCCGGCGCCGTGGCTTCCCGGACCCGGCCGAGGTCGTGCTGACCGCCGTCGGCCCCCGGCGCCGCCTGTGGGAACGCCGCACCTCGGACGCCGACTTCCTGGAACTGCGCATCGGGACCGCCGATCTGCCCTCCGACGTGGTGCTCCAGGACCCGACCAAGGACGAACACCGCCGCCAGGAGCCGTGGACCGCGTACGACGTCCCGGTGACCGTTCCGCTGCGGGAGCACGACGTGCTGGGAATCGCCGGTGAGGGCCCGACCGCGCGCGCCGTGGCACGGTGGGCGGTCGCCCAGGCCGCCGTGCTGCACAGCCCCCGTGACTTCCAGATCCACCTGCTGACCACCGGCGGCCCGGGCCGGGACGGCTGGTCCTGGCTGCGCTGGCTGCCGCATGTGCGGAAGAAGTCCGGCGACACCCCGGCGAGCATCGGCTACGGCACGGAGACCTGCGCCCGGCGGGTCGCCGAACTGACCGCGCTGATCGCCGAGCGTGCCGGGCAGGAGGACCGGCGGAGCCGGACCGCCGGACCCGATGTGCTGGTCGTCCTCGACGGGGCCCGCAGGCTGCGTTCGCTGCCCGGCGTGGCGCAGATCCTGCGCGACGGACCGTCCGTCGGCGTCCGCGCGGTCTGCCTGGATTCCGAGGAGCGGCTGCTGCCCGAGGAGTGCCACGCCGTCGTCACCGAGGAGCCCGGCGGAACCGTGCGGGTGGGACGCTCCGGGAGGGGCACCGTCGGGGGCATCCGGCCCGACACGGTGTCCCTGGACTGGTGCCGTTCGCTGGCCCGGGCGATGGGTCCGCTGCGGGACCCGGGCGGGGACGACGAGGAGGCCGCGGTGCTCCCCGGTTCCGCGCGGCTGCTCGACGTCCTCGCCCTCGACCCGCCGCAGGCCGCCGGCGTCCGGGCGCGCTGGACGGCCGGGGGCCGCTCGACCCGGGCGGCCGTCGGCGTCTCCCTGGACGGACCGTTCTTCCTGGACCTCAAGCGCGACGGTCCGCACGGGC